>NZ_CBDICW010000002.1:0-2346916 GCF_965277465.1 Mucilaginibacter sp. | reverse complement strand
CTGGCCAAGCCATTATTGGCGATCGATAGCTGAGCGTTTGTTTCTTGCAAATCTGCTGCATATTTTTCCAGTAACCGCCGGGCAGTTACCCGTTCGGTAATTTCAAAAGACATAACTAAGACGCCTGTACGGTTACCATTGATATCAGTTAATGGCTGATAAGTATAATCAACAAATGTTTCGCGGATAGTACCATCTTCATTCTCAAATAATACCGGGCTTTCCTTAACATCAATAACCTCTCCCGTAGCCATTACCTGACGAAGCTGCCCGGCAAAGGGCTGATCGGCAAGATCAGGTAAAATCTCGAGAAAAGGCTTGTCGATAACTTCTTCGGCTGTTTTATTCCAGTAATTCAGGTTAGACTGGTTGATTAATTCCACGATCAGGTCTTGACCACGGATCACAACAACTGAAGCAGGCAGCATATTGATGATCTGTTGTTTTTGTAGCTCGCTTTCCGATAGTTCGGCCAGGCGTGCTGCTACTCTGTCTTCCAGATCGATATTGATATTTAACAGGCTTTCCTGTGATTGCAACAATTCTTCATTTGCAGCAGCTAATTCCTCGTTCGTTGCAGACAGTTCCGCGGTAAGGTTTTGTTCTCTTTCCTTTCCTTCTAACATTAACATGCGATTGTTATGAAGTTCCGATACGTCAGTTGCAGTGTGTAATATACAGTAAACCTCACCGTGTTCATTTTTTAAGGCACGATAGATAAAGTCGAAATAAAACCATTGCAATTCCCCGTTAACCATTAGCTGTGCTGCAGTGTCCTTTGCTTCGTAAGATATGCCGGTGCGCCAAACATTTTTTAACAGATCAAAAAATGGTTGGCCAATTAATTCAGGAACTGCATCCGGAAAGGTTTGACCGATTACACCTCTGTCTTTCCCCCAAAAGCCAATCATGGCATCACTGGCCATTTCAATCACCAGATCTTCAGTAGTATAAATTGCTGTAGCATCTTTAGATAATGAAAGTATTGCTATCAGATCATCATTATTAAATTTACGTGTATAAATAGCCATGAACCATTGATTTCTTGATCAAAATTAAATTAATTTAAAAATGTTTCGCGATTTTAATGGTTTTTTAAAGATCAATTCCCATGCCTAAAACCGCTTTAAAATTATCCCCCGGTTTCCCTAAAACAATCTATCGCGTTTTTACTATTATATTCTGGATGGGAGACCAGGTTTTACATGGTTCCGAATATCGGTTTGGAACCGTGCGACGGGCTTTGGCCGCATCTAAAAAGGGCCTGCAATGGTGCTCCCGGACGATTTTGTAGAAAATTAAGGCAATTATATCATTACGCGCTGCAATGCTTCTTTTTTAAACTAGTATAATTTGAGACCTGATTATGAACCAGTTTTACAGTAATATTTGCGAAAAGCTGGCTTTGCTGATAGGTGTACTTGCCTTCCATTTGGATGTAAATGTGCATGCCTTTCGATACAGACATATTAGGATAATTATATTTACTCCAAAGTAAAATTAAAGTTAAAAAACTAAGTGTATAAAATGTAACAAACCCTATACAAAAAACTTTTTGTATAGGGTAATTACTTACTGAATATTATAGTAAGTTATTATTCTTCGTAAAAACTACCTATTTAATAAGTTGCTATCATTCATTAATTATCTTCACCGTTTCATTTTAGTTCACGGGATCTAAATGGTTTTTAATGGATTGCCGTTTGCTGTGATCTGCTGATTTACGCTTATGGTTTTCCTCAGCTGCATCTATTGAATGGGTACAAGTTATGTCTTCTTCTCCTTCTGCTAGTTTGGAAAGCTGGGCATAAAATTTATGTATTTGATCTAATTCCTTTTCAGTAAGGTTTTCAATATCTACCATTCGGTTACTAGTGCCGGCATGCGATGCAAGCAATTCATTTAGTTTTAAGTGAATTGCTTTAGAGTCTTTATTCTGCGCTTTTTGAATAAGAAATACCATCAAAAAAGTAACTATGGTGGTTCCTGTATTTATTACCAATTGCCAGGTGTCAGAGTATTTAAAAATGGGTCCACTAACTGCCCAAACAAAAATGACAATTATAGCGAGTAAGAAGGCGGCTGAACTGCCGGTTGCCGCAGTAGCCCAATTTGAGAACCGCTCGAAAGAATTTGGTTTCTTTTTCATAAAGATGATTTTAAAGAAAATAATTAGTTACAGCCATCCATTAAAACACACGTGCGATAGTTATGAGCGTATTTATAGATATTCAATTTAAGAATCATATAATTCATACCTATTTCATATGAATCGCTAAAAGATTTGAATCAATTTTGTTTCCAAACTTTATCTTGCTGTTAAAAATTTATATTTTTCATCAAGAGCCCTTATAGCTGCTAGATGCTCCTTCAGTGTTGGGAGCATTTGCTGTGCAAAGGCCCGAACCTGCGGATCTCTGCCGTTAATGGCATAGGTCTGGAACATCGTCACAGTATTTCGGTGACCCGAGGCCATGGAATGAATATACTTCCGGTCAAACTCATCCCCTGATGTTTTTAAAAGATTGAGATCAGGCGGTGGCGTATCTGTGGCTGCCGAAGGGAGTTGTATACCCCGTAGTTTGGCTAGTTGTAATAGCTTTTTTTCGCCATCGCTTTGATCAGCAATCATCAACTGGCCAAATGATTTAATATCTGCTTGCGTTGCCATTTTTACTGCAAGTTTCCCAGCACCTACTTCCTGCAAGTTCACGATACTCGCCATAATCAGAAAATGACGGGCGGTGGTATCCGGGTCAGGTGCCTGGGCTTTTACGGTACATATCGCCATTCCGGCGATAAATACTAATACGGTTATTTTTTTCATAATACCAAATTTTATGGTTGTCCCACGCCTCCAGAAGATCCGTAAATTTGTCCTGTCGCAAAGCTGGCATCGGCTGCCGCAAGCTGAACGTAAATGGACGCCAATTCTGCCGGCATTCCCGGACGCCCAAACATGGTCCATTCCCCAAATGTTTGCTGTTTATCCGGCGTGGTACCGCCGCTTACTTGTAACGCCGTCCAAACAGGGCCAGGAGCTACTCCGTTTACCCTAATACCTTTTGGTCCTAATTGCTTTGCTAACGACTTAACATAGTTCATGGTTGCCGCTTTTGTTTGCCCATACGCATAAAGCCAAGGGTCAGGGTTATAAGCTTGCTCGGATGTCGTTCCTATAATGGCTGAGCCCGGCGGCAAATGCGGCAGCGCTTCGCGAATGATAAAGAACGGCGCGTAAATATTGGTTTTCATAATGGAATCAAACTCTTCGGTACTTACATCCAGTATAGATTCCGCGGCCTGCTGCCTTCCCGCATTACTGACTATAATATCTAATCCGCCCAATTCACCGATGGCCTCGTTTACCAATTTCTTACAAAAAGCTTCGTCGCGCAGGTCACCCGGAATTCCTACTCCTTTTCGTCCTTCCTTTTTGATCAAGGCGATCACTTCCTGCGCGTCCGGTTCTTCAGTAGGATAATAATTGATAGCCACATCAGCGCCTTCCCTCGCATAAGCGATGGCTGCGGCACGACCCATTCCGGAATCACCACCGGTAATCAGTGCTTTTCGGCCCGCTAACCTGCCCGAACCTTTATAGCTCGTTTCGCCGCAATCCGGCACCGGATCCATTTTACTCTGCAGCCCCGGCCATGGCTGCGGCTGGAATTTAAATGGTGGTTTAGGGTACATAGTCGTTGGATCAATAATCTTAGCAGGTCCATCGGGAGTTTTATTGCTCACCTTCCCCGCTGCAGCTAGTGCAGGCGATACCGCTGCCGCTGCAATGGTTGCGCCTAAACCGGCAATCACTTTTCGCCGGCTCATTTTATTTTCTTCGTTCATAGGTAGTGAGATTTTAGATAGTTTATGATTTTTTTTCTGGTACTTTTGCGCCTTTAATTCGGGCTTCCGATAAGCCGATAGCAATCGCCTGCTTTCTTGAAGTCACTTTTTTTCCATTTTTCCCGCTTTTTAGCGTACCTTCTTTTTCCTCGTGTAAAGCTTTGTGGACCTTGTCCTCTGCCTTCCTGAATATTTTGCCATAACTTTTTAATTAGATTTCAACTTAATCAAAGCGATTTTTATTTATTTCCAAAGTTGTATTTCTTAATATTAGCTTTCGATTTAACAGGTTCAGAATTCTCGGTTGGCTTTTGCTGCTCCCAGGGTTTCAAAACCACTTTCACACAATCTTCCTCTTTTTTGCTGAAAATATCGTAACCATGGGTCACTTCGCTTAAGGGCAAAGTGTGGGTGATGATATCATCCAATATCACCTTTTCATCTTTCACCAGTTCGATCAGATGGTCGACATAGTTCAGTACCGGTGCTTGCCCCCATCTTCAGCGTGATGCCCTTATCAAATAATCGGTGCAAAGGGAAGTTATCATAGGTCGATCCATATACGCCCATGATGGAAACGGTGCCCATACGGCGCACCGCCTTAAAAGCCATATCCAATACTTTCATACTACCGATCTCGAAGTTGAACATTGCTTTGGCTTTGTCCAGCAAATCGCGCTCGGGTTCAAAACCTACCGCGTCGACGCAAACATCTGCACCCCTTCCGCTTGTCATGGCGCGGATGGCTTCTACCACGTCCACTTCATGCGGGTTAAGCGTTTCCACTTTATTTACAGCCCGGGCCTTTTCGAGGCGATAGTTGAGCGGATCTATAGCGATCACACGGCTTGCACCATTTATCCATGCCGCTTTCTGCGCCATCAAACCCACCGGTCCCGAGCCGAAGATGGCGACAACTTCGCCACCTTTAAGCTGGGCCCAATCAATAGCCGACCATCCAGTCGGAAATATAGCGGTGAGGAACAACACTTGTGCGTCGGTCATGTTATCCGGCACTACCCTGGGGCTGATATCGGCATAAGGTACGCGGACATATTCTGCCTGACCTCCCGAATAACCGCCATAGAGGTCGGTATAGCCAAACAATGCCGCACCCTTTTGGTCAGTCATATCGCCATCCGGTCCATAATGTTTGTAATTGGAATTTTCGCAGCCCGGCGAAGCACCGTGTGTGCAAAAGAAGCAGTGCCCGCAAGCTATGGGAAAAGGCACAACTACACGGTCGCCTTTCTTTAGATTCGTAACTGCCTTCCCAACTTCTTCAACAATTCCCATAAACTCATGGCCCATCACCATCGGTTTAGGTTGCGGGACGCCTCCGCTAAGAATATGCAGATCGGAACCGCATATTGCTGTCGAGGTAACTTTTAAAATAACATCTGTATCCTGCTCGATACGCGGATCTTCGACGGTATCATAACGGATATCGCCTGGTTTGTGAAATACTGCTGCTTTCATAGAATTGGTTTACAATAAAAAAATAGTAGAAATTAGGCTGCGGCTGGGGAGTGGAGAAATCGGCAAATAGAATCTGAATAACTCAGTACCAATACTGTTCCACTCAGTTATTTTCAGTTTATATTTTTCAAATTATAGCTCATACTGCTTAAATGACTCCCTTGCATTATTAATAATTGTACTAAAACTCATTTTTGTGTCATTAATTTAGAACAGAGAAACGGAGAAATTGTATAATAGAAAAACGACCATTATGAAAGAGAGCAATAAGATTACATTTAAAAAACGTGATGGACAAAACTTAAGCTCCTGGCAAGTTGGGATACCGGGTATCGTTAATCCGGTACTATCAAAAATTTCGGAAACCATCTACGACTGCCTAATTATAGGCGGTGGCATTACCGGTTTAACTGCGGCGCTGCTTTTACAAAACACCGGTAAAAATGTGATGGTAGCGGAGGCAAATGCTGTAGGCTTTGGTACAACGGGTGGTACGAGCGATCACATCAATAATTTTGCAGACACGACTTATAAGGAAGCGGAACGCGCTTTCGGAAAAGAAGGTGCCAGCTTATTTGCCAAAGCAATTATAGAAGGACAAGATATCATCAAAGGGAACATTGATAACTATAAAATAGATTGTGATTACGAACCCAAATCAGCGATAGTTTATGCGGAAGATGATGAGCAGGTAGATCAGTTGACTTTACTTTTTGCGGGATTGGCGATGGTGGGTATTCCCGCCCGGTTTATTGATGAAATACCAGTTGAAATTCCTTTCAAAAAAGCCATTAACATTGAAAACCAGGCTCAGTTTCATCCTTTGAAATATTTGCAGGGCCTTCAGCGAGCTTTTCTCGCAGCAGGAGGAAATCTATTAGAAAATACACGAATCTATAAAGTAAATACAAGCGATGAAATTCATATAGCAGAATCATCCCAGATGACCATACGCGCGAAAAATATTATATACGCCACCCATATGCCGCCTAACATCAACGTGATGAACTTAGAAAAAGCGCCTTATCGCAGTTATGTGCTGGCCGTCAAATTCAAAAACGACAGTTATCCCGATGATTTGATCTACGATTTAGGAGAGCCTTATCACTATTTCCGCTCTCATACGGTTGACGGTGAAAAACTATTACTTGCGGGCGGCAAAGACCATAAAACCGGGCATGAAGATTCTGATAAGCAAATGGGAGAACTGGAAAAATATATCCGAAAATATTTTGACGTTTCTTCGATTAAGTATAAATGGTCGTCTCTATATTATATCCCTGTGGACGGTTTACCCTACATCGGTCAGTTACCCTTAGCAGCAAAAGGAATCTATTGTGCTACCGGTTTTAATGGCAATGGTATGATGCTGGGCTCGGTTGCCGCTAAGATATTAAGCGAACTCGTCATAAGCGGTACAAGCATTTATAAGGACTTATTTGATCCCTGCCGGGTTAAGCCGGTTGATAGCTTTAAAGAATTCGTTTCTGAGAATGCCGAGGTGGCCTATCACCTCGTGGCGGACAGGTTTGGTATACATGAAACTGATATATTGACAAGGATTGAACCCGGAACCGGGAAATTGGTCGAAGTTGACGGAAAAAAAGTTGCTGCTTACCGCGATGAAAAAGGAAAAGTTTACGCTTTAAAACCAACCTGCACGCATATGGGCTGTATCGTGAATTGGAACCCGGAAGAAAAAAGTTGGGATTGTCCGTGCCACGGTGCCCGGTTTGCAATTGATGGAAAAGTGTTGACAGGCCCGGCAACTATTAATCTTTTAGAAATAACAGAATAATTACCACCAAATGTGTAAAAGGGTATGGTTGTTCCAGGACGTTTGCATATATATTAGCAACGTCGATATCAAAACACATAGCAGAAAGATCAGGGTGATCCCGATAGTGCGGCCTAATCATTAAAAGCCATCGGCCGCCTAACCGGCACTTAGTTTTAAAACAATTGAATTGAAAATCCTTTTAGTATTTATCAATAAATTACCTAACATCGCACCAAAAATGATCGCCATTACTGTTAAGGTTATTACCGGTTGATGGATATAAGAATGGAGATGCAAAAGGAATCTAAAAACCGTGTAGCGATACTTGGCGGCGGGCCAAGTGGCTTATTCATGTTCAAGCGGCTTATCGAATCGGGTAAAACCGCAATGTCGGTCATTATTTTTGAGCGAAAAAACAGGCTGGGGGCAGGCATGCCGTATAGCCGGGAGGGTGCCGGTGATGAACATATCACCAATGTTTCCAGCAATGAGATTCCGCTGATTGTGACCACCCTGGCTGAATGGATCAAAACAGTACCCAAAGATACTCTGGCCACCCGGAACGCTTTAACGAATACAAAGTGCTACCGCGTTTACTTTTTGGCCAGTACCTGACCGCGCAGTTCGGCTTGCTGGAAAAGCAGGCTCGCGAAAAAGGGATAGCCTACGAAATTCACTATAAAAGTGAGGTGACCGATGTGATCGACCAGGCAGAGAACGAAACCGTTATCGTTGAAATTGCCGGTAAAGATAAATTTGAGTTCGACCGCGTGATTATTCTTACGGGACATAACTGGCCGCGCAAGTACGAAGGCCGATTAGAGAAGTACTTTGATTCACCTTACCCGCCGGCCAAACTGGCCTTAAAACTTGATCACCCGGTAGCCATTAAAGATTCATCGCTGACCGCTGTAGATGCAGTCCGGACCCTGTCGCGTCACAACGGAACATTTGAAAAAAGGAATGGTAAACTGACCTATAAACTAATGGATGCCGACTCAAAATTCAAAATGGTGCTGCATACCCGTAACGGCATGCTGCCGGCAGTAAGGTTCCATTTGGAAGATTCTCACTTGTCCAACGATTCCTTACTAACCAAGGAGGAGATCGCGGAACATATCAAAGCCAACGATGGCTTTTTATCGCTGGATTATGTTTTTGAGAAAGATTTCAAACTGCCTATAAAAGAAAAGGAACCAGAGTTTTATGAAACCATAAAGGATATGAAAGTAGAGGAGTTCGTTTCGGCTATGATGGAACTGCGCGGGCGTGTCGAACCGTTCCAATTGCTAAAGGCCGAATATGCCGAAGCCGAAAAGTCGATCAACCGAAGGGTGTCGGTTTACTGGAAAGAGATGCTGGGCGTATTGAGTTTCGCGTTAAATTATCCTGCGAAACATTATCCGCCGAAGATATGCAGCGGCTCTTGCATTCCTTATCACCGCTTATTTCTATCGTGATTGCCTATATCCCACAAAGTTCCAGTGAAGAACTGCTGGCCCTGCACAACGCAGGCGTACTGGACCTGGTGCCGGTTGGCGAAGATAATTTTGTGGAACCCGCGACTGAAAGTGGCGCGATCTATCATTATACCGATGAAACAGGTAAAATACGGTCTGATTATTTTCCGGCTTTTATAGATTGCGTTGGCCAGCCGCATTTGACTTATGAAGAATTTCCTTTTAAAAGCCTGATTGAAAGAAGAACGGTGAGCCCCGCCAAACTTAAATTCCGTTCAGCCGAAGCTGGACGGAAGGCCATAGCATCAGGGAAAGATGTTTCGCAAGATGAACAGGGTGATTATTATCTGAAAGTTCCCGGTATCACCCTTAATGATAATTTCCAGGTCGTGGATCCTTATGGGGCGCTCAATGAACGGATTTATGTCATGGCTGTGCCTTATATCGGCGGTTATGATCCAGATTATTCCGGCCTTGATTTTAGCGAGAAGGCTTCGTCCGCCATTATGAATTGATTATCAGCATGAAACTTTATTTATTATTATTAGGAGCAGATGCACCCGGCAGGAGTGTTGAACAGCACGATTACTTTTTCGGCATAGCAGATAAACCGGGAGACCTAGTGCCGGCGATTAGGGCCTATTGGCCGGAGGCTGGTAAGAGCCTGCATGTCGATGGCTGGCGCGAAGTGACCCGAGTAGAATCCTACGCAATTAGTGTAGCCTTGCAAAAGGATGAGATCGCAGCTTCCCCTGACCAATTGTACTTTTTGAATTTGGGCGGCTATACTTCTGGCAAACTCGAAGAACAGCATTACATCGTGTTGACAGTACAGGAGAACCGCGCCCTTGGCGTTCAGGCCGCTAAAAAGAACCTTTTTTATAAATCCAATTCTTTAAAAGGCATCGCGACGGCGCATATTGACGAAAAATATGGAGTTGATCTGGATAATGTCCACGAGATCGGCGAGCTGCTCTTACCGCCTACAAATCGCAGTATAAAATCGTGATCACTGCATCATCTGACCTTACTAAAGATGATATCCACCTCGGTTATTACAAGTTGGAAAAATTGTGAATGAAGCTGAACTTTGACCGACTGGATAAAAAAGAAACATGCCGGAAATCTGAAAAAATATGCCGACGAGGCAAAGACTTCCAGCAGGAAAATTGTTGCCGCATCGCCGAAAAGAATGCGGTGCAAATTATCCAAATGAATATCTTTTTGTGCATCTGGATTAAAGTTAGCAGTTAAGCTATATTTTCTTAAAATTCCATCGTTTAGTCTTCACAGGTGAAGTTACAAACACTCTTCTAAATTCGTTGTCATTCTTAAAACAAAGTTTGGACAGCGTTCTGGTCTCCACGTAAACCTCGAATTCAGGATGCTCAAATGGCCAGGGTTCGACGGTTAATATGTTCGAACTGCTTTTCATCATTACATACGGACGATGGTCGGGGCCTCCGCTGATTTCTATTCTTCGTTCTTCAGGTTGACTGTCTTCCTGGCACAGCAGCAAGGAAAGTGCATCACACCATTCCAGCAAATGATAATCAAATTCCGCTTGATCTTTCGTCATTTCTAGCTCTTTGCGCCATTGCGCCCTTAGTCTTTGCTGCGCCTTTAAAAATTGGATACCCTCCGCATGGCCCGCACAGTTTTTGCCAAAGACAAAATCGAGGTGCATACTGCACAATAAAGCGATATATCTGCTTTTACTCAATGACCTCTCGCCGGTTCTTATGCAATGATTCAAATCAAATTTTTTCATCCGGAAATCCAACGGACCACCCTGGGGTGTTAAAAGAGTATCTTGTTCAAGTTCAGTTTGCGCATCGTCATGTTCAGCAATTGCCATGAGCGTTTCTATCCATCGCTCCGTACGGTCCCGATGGCGCCATTGTGCGGCTAACTGGGCAGCCAAAAGCCCATGCGCACGCTGAGTAATCAGTTCCCATCCATTGGAATTATAATTGACTATCATTTGCAAAACTTTTGACTGAAAAATGTTGCTGCTTACTCGTTTTAAAGTTTACTACCATATTTTCCTGTTTTATAATCCTTTTGGTAAATGCTATGATATTGTCTAATGGTTTCCGCATATATTTGTGCATAATCGATGACAGTATCCTGCCACCCCTGATCCGTTCCAAATGCCATCAGTTCATCAATGGTTCCCGATCCCTGCATACCGCCGCTACGTAATTCGGCCGAAGCGGTAAGTGCCGCCATATCATCGATCACCCGATAGATATCACGATAATCTTTTAATTGGTTGAATTTGATCGTATCCTTGACCGGCTGAAGTTCCTGGATGATATAGGATTCTCCCCGAAAAGTTGTTGTGCTAAGCAACGCGGCGGGTACATTTTGCATCCTTTGCTGCACGCCGATTACCCTTGCTGCTTCGGAATCCCAACTGAGCTGCTGTACCGGTAAATAAGGCGACAGGGATGATTTTCGGGCCTGCTTCATATCCAGCAGTAAATACTTATTTTTTGTGTTTGTGCTTTTCAACGGAAATAAATAACGCTTAATACCTAAGCTTCCGGTTCCCGCAATCCGAAATACCGTGCTGATAACCTCGTAATTATAAGGACCGTCACTGCTGGTTTTAGTCCATTCGTCAATGTGCGATTTGAGTTCATGACGCAATTTTTTATCCAGCTTGTAGTGACGCTCATCCTCCAGCGATAGCATGATCCGTTTTTTTTTGCTAACGGTACGCTTTTTCAGTAGTTCCTTTTTACTGCTCTTAGTATCCGCAGTAAGAAATTCACAGACAATACCTTTTTTTGCAGTTCGAGGCTCTATGCTGATTGCTTTACCTTTAGTCAGTGTAGCTGAGTAGGTTTTAAGGAATAATTTAGCCATGTTGAGTGCCTTGGCATCTTCAATTTCTAGATTATCGAAAGCTATAAATATACTGGTTACCATTCTCGCCACTTCGTAGCTCGCTGGGGCCAATACCGCTTCATCGAAATCATTCAGATCAAAGTAAACTAGCTTGTTATCGCCTTTGTAACTTCCGAAATTTTCAATATGCAGGTCGCCGCAGATCCAAACCAGTGGAGATAATGGCAAAGGCCTTGCAAATGAGAGGTCCTCGTAAAACAAATGGCAAGTGCCCCGGAAGAACCTGAAAGCGTTCTCCGCCATTGCCTCATATTTGATCTGAAGCATTTCCGGTAGAAGTCCATAGTTAAAATTGGTTAGTCTGTTAAATAGCGTACTCATATTTAAAATTCTTTAACGACGAGAATCTGGTTATTAAGTCAAAATGAATAGGAATTAGCCTCCTGTAAAAGGATATCAATAAGATACTTTTCATCACCGCTCATTGTAAACCAGGTAAGCGCCTAAAACCAGTCCCATCCAATAGCTCCTAAGAGATATTTCCGGTGGGCTTTTGGTTTCGCCGTTTCGCCGTCCGCCATACTCAACGACGGTTCCACGTACGATTTTAATTTTCAATCGATGGTCTATGGTAAAATATAGTGGGGCCATATTGAAATTTTACAAAGTGGATGCGATTATTAGGAATATGGTGTCATAGTAGCATCGTGGTGAAAATGCATAAACACTAAAGTTCATTTGTGCGAAATTTAAACGGCATGTTAAATTAAATGGACAGTGATTGTAGTAAATTTAAACTGAAAGGATAGCCCCTTTGAGCATGTTGATCGATAAAAACACTAGAAATATAATTATAGTTGACGGGGACTGCATGTCAAAGTAACGATAGGCAGATTGTTTTTTGGCGTATCTTATTTCGTAGCAGACGCTTGATCCTTACCTTTTAGTTCATTACTTATGCTTTCATGGAATGCCTGCACAAAAGCGTTTTTTAATATGCCGACAAAAGTAGCCCAGCCGCTGGTCTTCGGGTCTTTAATATTGCCTTTGATAGGTATGATGGTCGCGATCTTTTTCGTTTTCGGATTTTTAACGACTTTGGCGAATAGTCCGATGACAGCCTTTTTAGCAACCCTCAATATCCCGCCTTTCTTTTTGATGTCTTTTTTTACGTTAAGCACCTTTAGGTTGCTAATAAAAGGTTTGACATAACCATCCATTTCGCTATTAGTCAATTTGAGTTTACTGAAGATATCGATATTGCCCTTTTCAATGTCGAACTTGAGGTTTGCTTCCAGGAAACCGTTTAGCGCTAGTAGATTCACGCCCGTTAATTGCAGGCCAGCATCAAAATCGGGCACATTTTTTAAAACATTTACTTTTGCGTTTATTTTTAATTTTCCATCACCAATAGACGAACCCGTCACGGTTAATGTAGAGGGCAAAGGATCGCCTTTCTTTTCGACATTTTCCAGGTTAAGCGCGGTCAATTGCATATGGTCAATATGCAGATCGGTATTCGGTTTTTTTTGAAAATCAAGGTAAGCAAACCTACCGTCGTTGATCTGCAGCTTATTAATATTAATCGGCATCAATGCCTTTACGGTTTTCGTCCAACTTTCTTTGGATGGCTCTTTGTCAATTTCTTCACTGGACAGGATATAGATGACGGGCTGATCCATATAGACTACACCCACCAAACGGCCTTTGAAGATCGCCCGCCATTCCAGCGAAAGGTCGGTATGACTAATTGTTAAAAAGGGATATTTAGCGGGATCGGTCTTCTTTTTAAGAACCAGGTTATCGATGGTATAAGCGCCGCGAATCAAATGAATAGTAATATTATCCACATGACCGGTATAACCGGGTAATTCATTCAGTTTTTTGTTGACATAATTTTTTACCATGCCGGGCAGCGCCAGGCGAACCACAATTATCGCCAATACCAATAGGGTAATGATGATATAAATCAGTTTCAGATTTTTGATAAACCTTATTGCCGGTTCAAATTTCGCCTTTTTTGTCATAACACAATGAAAACCAATATTATTACGGATTGTTGCGAAAATTTAATAATAGCCGTATCACAGTCTAATAGGTCAGCCCTTTTCTTTTTTCCAGGCCGATTTCAGGGCTGCATAGCCGGAATTTGCCTCGGCTTCTTTCCACTTGCTATAAAAAATCTGCGCAGCTTTCGCTTTTTCATCCTCCCCTGTTCCGCGTTTCAGTAGCGCATATCCATCCCCGGCATCGTATTTTTTGCCGCCTTTAAAATTCGCATAGCGCCGAGCGCGGGTATAACCCATTTGCAGGTATTTACGGGCCATGTCGGCCCCAACAAAATCATCATTGCTCAAATATTCCAGAAATAGGGAATAAATAGTTTCGCTGCTGTTGGTTGCCGCGGCTACATCTTTGAACCGCCAGTGCGGGCCGATCTCACTTTTGTAAGGCTCACAGGTCAGCACGCCCTGTTCGCCTTTGCCAACACGGTACGCTTCCGGGTGCAGCCGATAATTCACCCCGGGTTTCCAGGGATAATCTTCGGGTTTGAAGTTTAAATAAGATGGTCCGGCAGCCATGATCAATCCAGTCCCGCTGCGAGATTTTGCGGGTCAACGCTGCCGCTATTTTCGCTGGTAATTTTACTCAGGTTAAAATTCAAACCTCCGTCGTGGTCACCGCCAGTGATATGCCCTTGTTCGAATAAAGAAACAAGAATGTGCTTGGTCTCTGTTTTCAAATGACCGTCCAGTTTTCCGGCTACCAGTTTTTCCAATTGTACGATTACATCACCTGCCGTCCCGCTGCCGATTTGCGCAAGGGCGAAAATGACCTTTTGCTTTTGGTTAATTGCTTCTGCATAGCGCGCAAGAATCTGTAACGGTTTGTATTCCTCATGGAATTCTTCATCAGTCAGGCTCATGATTTGTTTTCCTTTTCTTCTTTAAAATGTTCCCGCGCCAGCTTCAGGCCCGTAGCAATCGCTTCGCCCTCGTTTCCGGTGCTCTTTAATACTTCATTGGCGATCTCGGTCGCTTTTTCCCGGATCTTCTTAGGTTGATTTTTATAAGATGGTGGATATTCACCTTTAGGCCATGGCATAAGTCCTCCTTTTAATCTCGAACAACTGATATTATTCTTTGTTTATTCATCATGAAAATTGCTACTTACAACATCAACGGTATCAACGGCCGCCTGCATAATCTTTTACGCTGGCTGGCGGAGGAAAAGCCGGATATCGTTTGTTTGCAGGAATTGAAAGCGCCGGATAATCTTTTTCCTGAACAGGCTTCGCTCGGTATCGGCTATAATGCCATTTGGCACGGCCAAAAAAGCTGGAATGGCGTTGCCATCCTTTCGAAATACGAAATTAAAGAAACCAGGCGCGGTCTAGATGGCGAACCCGAAGACACGCATAGCCGCTATTTCGAGAGTTTCATCAATGGTATAGTGATCTGCTGCCTGTATTTGCCGAATGGCAATCCATGGCCGGGCCCGAAGTTTGATTATAAACTTCGCTGGATGGAGCGGCTGCAGGCGCATGCCGATAAATTGCGCAGTTTTAATTTACCGGTAGCATTGGTTGGCGATTATAATGTGATGCCTACCGATCTGGATACCTATAAACCGGAGAAATACCTGGAAAACGCGCTGTTCCGGCCGGAAAGCAAAGCAGCTTTTAAACGTTTGGTCGATTCGGGCTGGACAGACGCGATCCGTAAGCTTTATCCTGATGAGCGGATCTATACATTTTGGGATTATCTGCGAAATGCCTATGGCCGCGATGCCGGGCTGCGGCTTGATCACTTTTTGTTGAATCCATTATTGGAGGATAAATTGGTCACCGCAGGTGTTGACAAACAAGTTCGCGGCTGGGAACATGCCAGCGACCATGCACCGGTTTGGATCACCCTCAAGTAAAACCCCTTCCTTTACGAACCTGGTTTAATGCAATTCAAAAACTATTTATTGTCGTTTGAAGTACTGGTCGCGGTTGATAACTGTCCGCTAAAAATCATGTTTAATGAAAAAAGGACAATCAACCTATCCAAACTTTCACCGGGCATTGGTGTTTTGTTGCTGGAACGCCCTTCCTATGAAAAAGTACCTCAGCAAACAATCGGTCAAAGACGGCTTCACAATTCTTAAAGCCGCTATTAATGGTTTTATGAATGACCTGGCACTGAAATATAGCGCCTCACTTGCTTTTTATACCATCTTTTCGCTTGCCCCCCTGCTGTTGCTGACGATATCGCTGGCGGGTATTTTTCTCGGAAAGGATGCTATACAGGGAAAGGTTTTCTCAGAGATCAACGGATTCGTGGGTAATGATGCTGCAAAGCAGGTACAAGATATGATCAAACACCTGCAAATGTCCGGCAAATCGACCGTTTCCGTCGCCATCGGCGTAATTACACTGGTCATAGGCGCGACCTCGGTGTTCGCCGAAATACAGGAATCCATTAATATCATCTGGCAGGTCAGGACGAAACCCAAAAAAGCCTGGTTAAAACTCATTACTGACCGGTTGTTATCCGGCTCTTTGATCGTTGCGCTGGGATTCTTGTTGCTGGTTTCACTGCTGATCAATGGCGCGCTGCTTGCGGTAAGCGATCACCTGAAAACTTTTGTGCCGGGTATAACGGTCATCGTTTTTAATGTGCTCAACATAATAGTCAGCTTCGTGGTCATCACCTTGCTTTTCAGCGTAATTTTCAAGGTGCTTCCGGATGTGAAAATCGGCTGGCGTGATGTTCTTTCAGGCGCTATTTTTACGGCGGTACTTTTTATGCTGGGCAGGCTGGCGATCGGCCTATATGTAAGTATGTCGGCAACGAGCTCAACCTATGGTGCGGCGGGGTCACTGATCGCTTTATTATTGTGGGTCTACTATACTGCTGTTATTCTCTATTTCGGCGCGGAGTTCACTAAAGCTTATGCAGACTTTACCGGTAAACTGATCCAGCCTGCGGAATATGCGGTTCATCTTGTCCAAAAGGAAGATGAGCG
This sequence comes from Mucilaginibacter sp., assembly GCF_965277465.1. GTDB lineage: Bacteria > Bacteroidota > Bacteroidia > Sphingobacteriales > Sphingobacteriaceae > Mucilaginibacter. The sequence continues at coordinate 2,330,479 of NZ_CBDICW010000002.1, read as the reverse complement.
CAATGTCCCGGTAAAACCTAAGAAAGGTCAGGAAAAATTGCGGAGAAATATAAAATCAGATAAAAACAACGGTTAGCGGTTCAGTAAAGTCAGGGTATGGGAGTCGGCTTTACCCTTGAAAAATTTGTCCAAAACCTGATGAAAAACAATATCGCTCTCAGGTACAGCTGCAAACAAAGACATCGAGGACTTTAGCTTCAGGTCATCCGGGCTGCCGAATACGAGATTGGCATCATTAACATTCAGCTCGAGCAGCGCCAGGCAGATGTTGATTAATCGTTGTCCTAACACCGGGTGCCGCAGGTAGGCGTCCGCCTCCTTTAAACCATTGATGCCATAATATTGGGAAGTAGAACTGAACCCAAGCCCTTTTTAGTTGCGGGAAAATATACCACATCCAGTGTCTGCGTTTGCGGCCTGCCCTGACTTCAGAAAGTGCAAGTTCGTAATCGCGCTGCTGCGCATCTAAAAATCTTTCAAATCGGGAGTTTATCGTACATCCGGTAGATCATGCCATCGTGGTTACCCGTATACGTTTTGAGCAGCAGATCCGCGATCAAAGTGAATTGAAACTGGATGATAAAATAGAGGTTAGTAAAAAGGAACTGGATATGGGCCTGGCGCTGATCAACCAGTATGCCGAGCCGCTGGACCTCTCCAAATACAAAGATGAATACCATTCCGAATTACTAAAGCTCATAGAAGCTAAAGCCAAAGGCAAACGGCCGACGATAAAAAAACTCAAACCAAAAGCAGCGAAGGGTGATGATCTATACGATCAGTTAATGAGCAGTTTAGCGGTTAAAAAAGGTGCATGATGAATAAAGCGGGAAAAATTGCCATTACAGGCATTGCCCGCACAATGGTCATGACCGCCGACAGCTACCTGATGTCGCTCTTAATGGATGAAAATTTCCGGGAGCCAGAACATTTGGCGACCATGATCGGGCGGCTGGCGCCGAAGCTGTCAAAGCAGGCGCAAATGATTGCCGGCTGGGGCGCGCATATCGCGATGGGTATCGTATTCGCTTCGGTCTATGTGGAACTATGGGAAACTAAAAAAATAAAACACTCCATTAAAAACGGAATAATATTGGGAATAGTGAGCGGTGTTTTAGGCTTGCTGATCTGGAAAGCGACATTTAAGGTTCACCCTTTACCACCCTGGATTAATTTTGATAAATATTATTGGCAACGAATACCCGCGCATATTGTATTTGCAGTAGGTGCAACAATCGCTTATCGTTTATTGCCCGTTGATAAGCTTACTGATCAACATAACGCTTGAGCAGGTTTAAATTTTTTAAGGCATCTCCGGCTGTGTTATTAAAATAAACAAAAACCATTTTGCCATTTTCTCGCCATTCCTGGATATAAAGCGAATATTCGTAAAGAACCCCGTCATCATAACTGCCTTTATAATCTCCACCGGGGCCGTGAAATCGCTGGTAAATAAACTCGCCTTCCAAATCGATCAGCGGCGTGGCCGAACCGGTTTTATCATGATAAACCAATCCTGCTTTATAATTAACCAGTAATTCATAAACCTTTTCCTGATACCATGACGGGTGGCGGAATTCCACCGCAATATTCCATCCCTTATTTATTTGGGTAATTGCAATCAGTAATTGTTCAAACTGTGGGAAAAGATCAATTTTGACGCTTGGAGGGAACTGTACGAGCACACAACCTTTTTTATCTTTGACGTGATCAATTACAGAAAAGAATTTTTCAATCGCATCGCGACTGAACGCTAGTTGTTTTTGATGCGTGATCTCTTTCCATAATTTGAAGGTAAACCTAAAATTGTCGGGTACCATCGTCGCCCAATTGCTAACGGTGACTGCGCGTGGTATTTTATAAAAAGAACTGTTCATCTCAATGCTGTTGATTTTTATGGCATAATAGGCCAGCCTTGATTTGTCATTGTGTTCCGGGGGGAACTCCCGTTGCGGAATAGCGGTAATTAAACCGCTGGTGCCTGAAAAGAAAAGTCCCTTTATTTTTTTCATCTGTTATTTCGAAGCGCTTTTTTTAAAAACGAATGGTAATGATTTTTATCAGTCAAGATCATAATTATAAATATCCTCTTATGCTAATTACATAAATTAATCCAGAAATATATTTAAACACAGCGGATGGCATCTGTCATTTACGTGTAAAAAATGTATACAATAATCGGATAATTATCAGGACAGTAAAATAGCTTTTTGCGCTATAGTTACTTTTTCAGAAATAATATTTCCTATAAATCACAATATTTCCTAAAAATGGTATATCAATTGTATTCGTACAATTATATTCCAAACCAATAATAATTACAAAAATGGCAACAAAAACAAAGAAAACTGCGCCAGCATCAATCCGCACTCCTGAAGCAGAAGGTGCGCTGAAAGAATTATTTATTGACGAGATGAAAGACATCTATTGGGCGGAAAATCATTTAGCCAAGGCACTTCCGAAAATGATCAAGGGAGCCACTTCAGATGAGTTGAAGCAAACCATTACTGACCATCTTGAGCAAACCAAGAACCATGTAACCCGTCTTGAAAGCGCTTTTGAATCCATTGGAGAAAAAGCAAAACCGGTAAAATGCCTGGCGATGGAAGGCTTGTTAAAAGAGGCTGATGAATTGCTATCTGAAACAAATAAAGGCACAGAGGTACGTGATGTGGCTATTATCTCTGCCGCTCAAAAAGTGGAGCACTATGAGATCGCATCTTATGGTACTTTGAAAACGTTGGCCACCACATTAGGTTTTACTGAAGCTGCCGACCTGTTTGCTCAAACGCTTGAAGAAGAAAAAACAGCTGATTCTTTGTTAACCAAAGTAGCTGAAAATTATGTAAACGAAGCCGCTTTGGCAGAATAAAAACATCTACCTATGGAAACTACAGAAAAAACAATCGATGTATTAAACGACCTGTTAAAGATTAATAATGACCGTGTCGCCGGGTTTGAAAAAGCCTTTGAAAATTTGGAAGAAGATGATAACGGTTTACGCCCGGTATTTAATAAACTGGCTGGCGAAAGCCGCGATAATGCCGCGCAACTGGCGGAAAAATCGAGGCAATTTAACGGCGAAGCCGCTGACGGTACAAGTATCTCGGGTTCGCTTCACCGTGCCTGGCTTGATGTGAAATCTACATTTACCGGCAATGACCTCGAAAGCATTTTAGACGAGTGCGAAAGAGGTGAAGATGCAATTAAAGCTGCCTATCACTCTGCGCTGGAAGATTCAAATGAGTTGCCTTATGAGGTAGTGCAATTGATCACCAATCAGCAACAAGGGATTATAGAAGGTCATGACCTGATCAAATCCCTGCGCGATCAGGCAAGGCAGGCCACTGAAACTTTAGATAATCAGGAAAGCACTACCCAAGGTGCTTATATAAGTAGCCAGGATAAGCAAGACTGGGAAAACAAAGAAGAGGACTTTAAGCCTTTTGCATCACAGGCATCATCAAAAAGCAATGCCGGGGCAGATGACTTCAATGACGATGAGTTGGCGTTAGCTAACGAGGTTCCGTCCGGACCGGCCGTTGACAGGGGTCCGGTTGATGTTGGTGAATTTCAAAGCCTGAACCAGGAGATCAATCAAAATAATTATGACCTGCCCGGACAAAGGTCTGCTGAAGTTCCGGCATCAGCTGATTCCAGGCTGCAGGAATTCTTTGTCAATGAATTAAAGGACTTGTTATGGGCGGAAAAGAAGATTGTGGACACGCTGCCAAAAATGAGGGAAGCCGCGACCTCGCCTGAACTACAGGAAGCCTTCGATAATCATTTAGCGGAAACCGAAGGCCATGTACAACGCCTGGAACAGATTTTCGGATTGCTTGGTTTGGAACCGGATACGACTAAATGCGACGCTATGGATGGAATTGTTGATGAAGGTGAAGAGATCATTAGCGATACGGAAGACGGCACAGCCACCAGGGATGTGGGATTAATATTCGCCGGCCAGAAGGTCGAGCACTATGAGATCGCTTCCTATGGCGGTATGGTGAGTCTTGCTAAAACGCTTGGTTACCATGAGGCTGCCGATTTATTGATCCTGACGCTGAATGAAGAGAAAGCAGCGGATGACCTGCTGACCGGGATCGCTGAAAATCATGTTAACTATGAAGCGGCCGGAGAAGAAAAAGAAAAAGGTTTCTTTTCATGATTTTTTAACCAATTAAAATCAAAATATCATGTTTCACCACGTAAAAGACTTACAATTCAACGCCAGGGTTTCGCGCCCTGACCCGCGCTTTGCCAACCTATTATTAGAGCAGTTCGGCGGGGAGAATGGCGAACTGGCTGCCGCGATGCAGTATTTTACCCAAGCCTTCGGTGCTAAGCAGCCGCACCCTGATAAATACGATATGCTGATGGACATTGCCACCGAAGAATTCAGCCACCTGGAGATTGTGGGCGCTACGATACAAATGCTGCTGAAAGGCGTAAACGGCGATTTAAAAAACGCCGCTGAGCAAAGCGAGATCATGGTCGCGATGAATGGCAAGGCCGCAAAAGAAAACGTTATTCATGCTGCCTTATCAGCTAATCCTCAATTTCCGATCATTACCGGCGGAGGACCGACACCAAGAAACAGCCAGGGCATTCCATGGTGTGCTTCCTACATTAATTCTAATGGTGACCTGACGGTTGATTTGCGGACCAATTTAGCTTCAGAATCAAGGGCCAAATTAGTTTACGAGCACCTGATGAAATTTACAGACGATCCTTACATTCACGAAACCTTGTCGTTCTTAATGACCCGAGAGGTAACACACTATAAAATGTTCGAGGCGGCACTAAATAGTATTCAGCCGAATTTCCCGCCGGGCGTATTAGCCGCTGATCCAAGGTATTTACAACAAGTCTATAACTTATCAGACGGCACCGTTCGTGGCCCCTGGAATGAAGGCGAGATAAAAGGAATGGGCAAGGACTTTGAATATGTTGAAAATCCAATAGCCTATGTAAAAGAAACGGAAGGATTGACCGCTTTACCTCACGATAAAAGTAAAGAGCTCAAATCGACGGAAAAATTAAACAAGGATATGAGCAAAGTTAAAAGTGAGGAAGTAACTAAAGCTGAGCCTGAAGGGGTAGCGCAGTGGAATACTTACTAAATTGTTAATAATTGTCTAATGAATGAAAATCTTTTTTTAAAGGGCCAGCGTGTAATTACCCCGGAAGGTGAAGGAGAGGTAGTAGACGCCATTGGAGATAAGATAGTGGTGAAACTGGATAACGGTGAGACCCAAACTTTTCCTTCCGATGATTTGCAGGATAACAGCAGCGCAGGCTAAAAAAACCAAAAATTAAAAATCATGAAAAAACTAAATTTATTGTTATTGACCGCAGCATTTGCGGGAACTTTCCAGGCCTGTTCCAGTCATAAAACGGCGGCTAACGGAGACAGTACTACCACCACAACAGATACCACAAAGATGACTACGACTGTAAAAACGGATTCATCTGGAATGGTGTTAAGTGATACTGCTTTTGCTGCTAAAGCCGCAGTAGGCGGGATGGCTGAAGTGGCCTTAGGAAAAATGGCTGCTAGCAAAAGTTCGGATAGCAAGATCAAGGATTTCGGCAGTATGATGGTGATGGATCATGGAAAAGCTAATTCCGAACTAATGACCATTGCTAAATCAAAAAATATCGTGCTGCCAACCGGGCTGGATGCCGAGCACCAGGCGAAAAGTGATAGCTTGAGTAAACTAAGCGGCAAGGATTTCGATATGGCTTATGTAAATGCCATGATCGAAGGGCACAAAAAAACTTTGGCTCTAATGCAGTCTGAAGCAACAAATGGCAAGGATGCCGACCTGAAAGCATTTGCAGCTAAAACAGCGCCTGTGGTGCAATCGCACCTTACCAAGATTCAACAGATCCATGACAGTATGAAATAATTGTGATTGTTGTAGTTTATAAAAAAACGCTGCTTGTATTAGCGGCGTTTTTTTTTTTTTTTTATAAATTAATTAATTAGAAAATAATTTATTTAGAAATCAATCGTTAGAGTCTTATAACTAACAGATTAGATCACTGTCAGTTGAAAGTTAATTAGCAGGAGGGGGTCGGGTGGGTTGTGCAATCCTGCTTTTTAGATTTTCAATTTATCTAAGATCTCGCTTATCGAAAATTTCGCGCCGCAAACAAATTCATCGGCCGCGCCATAATAGATGGTAAGATCATCTCCCTCAACGATATGACCGTTGGTAAATACAACATAGCCAAAAAATCCGCTGAGTTCATAAACTTCCGTGGGTACCATGATCGGATCAATTGTGCGCGCGATCACTATTGAGGGGTCTTTTAAATCCATTAGAAAAGCGCCTAAGCAATATTGATGCGCTTCATTTGCGCCATGATATATTTCCAGCCATCCTCTTTCGGTTCTAATGGGTGCCGCTCCTGCACCCACTCTTGCGCTGTCCCACATCCCCGGTCTCGTTTTGATAATGCATTCGTGCCTGCCCCAATGCTCAGCATCAGGGGATTCCGCCAGCCATATATAATTCCCACCAATTTCCTTACTGCTGGGCCGGTGCAGGCAATAATATTTGTCGCCAATCTTTTCTTCAAAGATCGCGCAGTCCTTATTATGCGGTGGTAAGATCAGGCCCTTTTCTTCAAAATGCCGCCAATCCCTGGTTGTTTTTAAACCAACACCGACACCACTGTCAGAAACCGCGGTAAAGGTCAGGTAATAGCTATCGCCAATTTGTGAAACCCGGCAATCTTCGATACCATACCGCTCTAAATATCCTTTTCCGAAAATTCCGGGGTATTCGGGATCTTCCTTAAAGTGAATGCCGTCATCACTGGATAGTAAACGTAGATGGGAAATCGTGGTCAGGTAATCCAGCCCTTTATAATTCACTACCCGCGCGTCGCTTGCGATCAGATTCGGATCGTTAAGTGGTACTTCGATAATCTCTGTATTGCCGGTTGCGTTTAGCACCGGGAAATTGATTACGCCCTCTTTTTGACCAACGCCTTCGGCGAGACGAACAATCAGCCATACCTTATTTTGAAACATAAATACGCCGGGATTTAACAGGCTAATGACCTGGATGCCAGGGTGACTTGGACTGATATCTTTTGGTAATAATAACGGGTTTTCAGGAAAACGTCTGGCCAGATCTTTCATTCCTACCTAACGCTTCACCGAACATTTCAGTTTTAATAATTTTAGGAAACAAATAGGAATTGGCATGGTTTTGATAGTTGACTTCATCACGCTGTCACCAACGTTCACTGCGTAATAAAATTATTTAACGATTAGTTTTTATACAATGAATGCATTATCTCCCTGGGCGAAAGCCGCTAAAGACATTTTTGAAGAACAGGATCTGCCGGTCATCTTTGAATATAATTTACTGGGCTACGAATTAAAAGTTTATTTACACAACAATGCGTTATGGATCTGTGCTAGTTGCGCAAATGGCGCGCAGCTTATTTTCAGGGCAGCTTATGCGCCTAACGAGATACTGCAGGCTGATAAAATTACTAAACGGAATAACGGCGTAAGTTTTCATTTAAAAGCAGGCATCGGGAACTACACCGTTGATCTGGAATTTCCTGTTACGGATAAAGCTTTATTTCACTACACCACCACGCTCATTGCAGCAGAGCCGCTTTTGATTCCTTTTTGGCCACGTGAATTGGTAATTGCAGCGCCTGAAAAAGAACAACCAGAAGGTAAAATTCATATCAGGCAGATAGGCACTCGTTCCGGGCTTCAATATTTCAGCTTGGATAAGCCCAAATCAGGTTCTGTACTTTATTTCCAGAACCTGACCGCGCTGAATGATTACGCGCAAGCCACAGAAACATCGCTCGGAAACGTCGTTGGTGGAACCTGGCCGGAGATCGGCTTCGCGCTGCCGCCTACTAAAGATAAACCCATACCTGCCGGGAAAAAGCTGGTCATTTCAGACGCCTTTATCGCCTTAGACCCTGAAAATCCGGCGGATGAAATGGCTGCAGCAAAGCAGTTTCTAAACTTGCTGGCGGATATCTACTTGCTGCTGCCTAAGCCGGACACGCAGTTTCATAACTGGACAAAGATCGTTAATCAGGGACTGGATGATCTGCAAAACAGCCATGGCTGCTGGTCGCATGGTGCCGGGCAGGATTACCTGAATGCTTATGTGGCTGATTATAAAACGCCCCCTGAGTTGATGGTGCAGCTGGCGGTCTTGCTGCCGCTAACCGATTACCACGACTGGTGTAAAACCGAGTTACCGGCAATCAAAAAAATACAGAACGGGCTGGATGTTTTCTTTAACAAGGATTTAGGCACTGTGGTACGTTTTCTGCCGACACTGGCCGATGAACTGGATGGTTCAGAAGAACAGCTGAAACCTAATGTCATGGATTCCTGGTACCTGCATCATCCCTTGCTGAATTTAGGACGGCTGGCCTTACGGGGGGATAAGCAGGGCGAGAGACTGTTTTTGGGTTCGCTTGACTTTACCATCAAAGTGGCGCGACACTTTAATTACGAGTGGCCGGTGTTTTATAACATGGATACGCTGGAAGTAATTAAAGCGGAAACACAGGAAGGTAAAGGAGGCGAAAAAGATGTAGCCGGGCTTTATGCGCTGGTGATGCTGCACGCCTGGCAATTGACCAAAGAGAATAAATACTTATTGGAAGCAAAAAAGGCTGCGAAAACTTTAAAAGGAAAAGGATTTGAACTCTTTTACCAGGCCAATAACACCGCCTTTTCGGCTAACGCGATGCTGTGGCTTTATAAGGAAACAAAAGATCAGTTGTATCTCGACCTGGCTTATCTCTGTATCGCCAATATCTTTAAAAACTTCCAGCTTTGGGAGTGTAATTATGGCTACGCCAAAGACTATGCAACTTTCTTTGCCATGTTCCCCTTGAATGACGCGCCTTATACCGCAGCTTACGAAGAACAGGAGGTCTTTGCTGCTATGCATAACTTCCTACTGTACGCCGAAGATGAGGAGATCTTACCATCCCTCAACATGTTGATCCCCGAATTCATTCGATATATCCTTAATCGAGCGGCTTATTACTATCCGCCCAACCTTCCGCAAGAAATGTTGTCCGAAGATGTGACCAAGGGGCAGGTAGATCAAAAACTTTGGATTGCCATCGAGGACATCCATGACGGCTGGGAGAAATCAGGCGCGGTGGGGCAAGAGGTTTATGGCGCAGGGGTTGCCTTTGGTATCGTGCCACGCCATTATTACCAGGTGCCGGGTGAAGACTTTTTGATCTACCTGGATTACCCGACCGCCTCCTTTGTAAAAAAAGGCAAACAAGTAAGCTTTAAAGTAAAAGGCGATCCCCGTTTAACCTGCCGGATGATCGTCGTCAAGCAACAGGCTGAACTTCCTCCACTTAAAGTGTATTTCAATGGACAAAAGGACGCTGCTGACGAAAAGAAAATAAAGAATGGTAACTTCGAATATGTCGTTCACGGTTCTGACAAAATCAGGATAAGCTGGAAATGAAGCTTGTAACCGCTATGGTGGAATGCCCGAGGGGCATCAATCATAAACTGGAATACAATCCCGAAGAGAAACACTTTAGGCTTTCTAAAATCCTGCCAGCAGGGCTAACCTTCCCCTTTGACTTTGGCTTTATTACTGATACCAGAGGAGAAGATGGCGATCCGCTTGATATAATTGTCGTATCGGAAATAACCAGCTTTCCGGGTATAATGATTGAATGCCGGATTGTTGGTTCGCTGGCGGCTTTACAGACGGAGCGTGACGGGAAAACGATGCGTAATGACCGCTATATTGGCATCCCGGTCGTCTCACAATTGTTTTCCAATGTCAGAGATATCTCGGATTTGACGGAAGCCATACTTAATCAAATGGAAGCCTTTTTCAGCAATTACAATGAACAGGCCGGCAAAACTTTTAAAGTTTTGGAACGGAAGAATGCAGCAGCGGCTTATGAAGACATTAAAAGACAAAGATTTAATTAAATAGCTATGGATTTATTACAACAACTTTTTGGCGAGGGAAGAAATCTGGATACGCTCCAAATGTGCAGCCGGTCAGTCGCTGTTTTCCTGATTGCTTTTATACTCATTAGAATCTCCGGGCGCAGATCCTTTGGTCTGCGTATGCCGCTGGATAATATAATTACGATTCTCTTAGGTGCTATTTTGAGCAGGGCGGTGGTTGGTGTATCAGCTTTTATACCAGTTATAATCTCTTGTTTTGTGATTGTTCTGCTCCATCGCGGCGTTAGCTGGCTGATCATGCGTAGCCCCGGATTCAGTCGGATTGCAGGCGGAAGCAAAATTGTGTTATTTGAAAACGGAGAATTTGTAAAATCAGGCATGGAGAATGGCCTGGTCTGTCAGGAGGACATTATGCAGGGAGTACGGAAGTCAGCGTTAACCGAAGATATGAAGAATATCGAGAAGGTTTATATGGAAAGAAATGGGGAGATCAGCGCGATTAAAAAATGAGCTAACTGTTAGTATCCCTTCCAAAAAAGTATTGAAAACTGTGCTAATGATTCTTAATACAATCTTTTTCAGCGTTTTTTCGGCCACCACGCTAAAGGAAACTCGATCTTATCTACTGCGTCCACGACCATGTGGGGCCGATAGCCATACTTGATCAACTGTGCCTTATCAGCTATCCCTGACAGCACAAGTATCGTTTTGAATCCCATATAAATTCCACCGATAATGTCGGTCTCCATGGTATCCCCAATCACGGTTACGTCTTCCGGTTTCAAACCCATATAAGCAGCAGCGGAGCGCATCATTACCGGGCTGGGCTTGCCGATCACAAATGGTTCGCGGCCGCTTGCTTCTTCAATCATTGCCGCTGTAGCCGCTATACCCAGATTGTTCCAGCCCTCGCGCCGTGGCGAGGGGTCGCGGTTTGTGGCGATAAATCTTGCGCCCGCCAGAATCATGTCAACCGCCTTATGTACTTTATCCAAACTGAATTCCTGCCCTTCGCCTAAAATAACCAGGTCCGGCTTTTTGTCGGTCATTCGGATGCCTGCGTTTTTCAGGCTCTTCAATAAGCCTCCTTCACCTAATACGTGCACGCTGCAGTCCGGAAAATGTTCTGTCAGAAAAGTGGCAGTAGCCATCGCGCTGGTGTAAATATGTTCTTCAGTAACATCGATACCCATTTTAGCCAGTTTTTCAACCGCATCAGCACGGCTTTTTGAACTGTTGTTGGACAGGAAAGTAAACGGAACCTTATCTTTAAGTAAGCGTTTAACAAATGCATCTGCGCCATTTATCAGTTCTTCCCCGGCGTATATTACGCCGTCCATATCGATCATTAATCCGTGTTTCATCCGTCTATTTTTAAGAAAAAATGCTTTGCGCTTTTTTTATGGTTTTTCCCAGGTCTATACTCTCACCCAGCACACCCTTAAAAAGATCTCCTACTTCTTTAAATCTATCAATAGCGTTATGAATATTAAAATGCTGTATTGTCAGACCGGGTTTGACTTCATCCCAATTCAATGGCGTGGAAACGGTGCCTCCGGGTTTTGGCCGTAGAGAATATGGGCCTGCGATAGTGGCACCCGGCCGGTTCTGTAAGAAGTCAAGGTACATTTTACCATTGCGCGCGGCAATGCTTCGTTCAAGGCTGGTATAATCCGGAATCTGTTTATGAACCAGTTTGACAATGATATTGGCGAACAACTGGCTTTGCTGGTAACTGTACTTGCCTTCCAGCGGAATATAAATGTGCATACCAGTTGATCCTGATGTTTTAGGATAGCTCGGCACATCTATAGCATCTAAAATATCTTTAGTAATCCGCGCGGCTTCAACTACCTGATCGTAGGTATGTTTGTCAGGGTCCAAGTCGATTACGCAATAATCCGGATTATCCGGTGTTTGGGCACGGCTAAACCAGGGATTGATCTCAATGCAGCCCAATGAGGCCATCCAAAGTAAGCTGGCTTCATCAGTTCCGACAAGATATTTGGTGACCTTCCCTTCATCGGTCACATGATCAAAAGTTTTTGCCCAATCGGGTGCTTTATCAGTAACATTTTTTTGGTAAAAGCTTTGTCCGTGTATGCCGCCCGGAAAACGGTTAAGCGACATGGGCCTGTCCTTCAGGTAAGGCATCATGTATTCGCCAACCTTATAATAATAGTTGAGCATTTGCCCCTTTGTGATCTTATCTTCCGGCCAATAGAATTTGGTAACGTGGTTAAATTTCAGTTCATGTCCGCAGACCTTTTTTACCTGCGTATCCTCGGTTGGATTAAGCAGGGTTTTACGTTCCGTATTCTTAACCGGAGCTAATGACAGGTCAGGCTTTTTATCTGTTGTGTTTTTCTTTGCTGTTGCTTGTTTAACTGGTGTTTCATCAACTTCGGTTACCGTTTCTTCTGTAGCTGCCGGTGTTTCTAAAATGACATCCTTTGCGTTTTTATCAGTTCGCATCCCTTTAAATGATGCCTGACGAAAAACACCGTCGCTGGTAACTTCCGCAAAGCTAACTTCACAAACTAGTTCGGGCTTTAACCAGGTCGGTTTAGCGCCCATGCGCTTTGGACGGAAACGGGTTGGTTTGTCTACATCCACCTCATAATCAAACGGACTTTTATCCGTGATGAGCGGCTTGAATTGCGCCATCATTTCCTTTTGTAGTTTATCAGAGAAGCCGGTACCGACCTTGCCGACAAATTGTAATTCTTTTCCCTTATAAACCCCTAATACCAGTGCACTGAAAGATTTGCCGGTTCCTTCGTTTTTTGTAAAACCTGCAATTACTACTTCCTGCCGCCTTTGTACTTTCACCTTCAGCCATTCTTTACTTCGTAGATCAGAGGTGTAGGCGCTGTCCGCCTTTTTTGCAATAATTCCTTCCAGCCCCATACGTTCCGCTGCAGCAAAAAAGTCAATGCCATTAGCGTCAAACACTTTGCTCTGGCGGATGTGATCGTTGTCGGTCGGCAGGATGGATTGCAGTACCGCTTGCCTATCGCTGAGCGGCAGGCCCATCAGGTTTTTCCCTTCGTACCAGAGAATATCAAATATGTAATAAACGAGGTTGCCATCCGCCTCGCTGCGCCAGTTTTGCATGGCACCGAAATCTGAAATGCCTTTTTCATTCAGCACCAATAACTCACCATCGAGCACCGCATCCATTTTCCAGCTTTTTAGCGCATCGTTGATCGGATAATATTTTTCAAAGGGCAGGTTGTTTCTGGAAATGAGTCGGACACCATCTTTTTTGCTAAGGTTGGCCACGGCTCGATAGCCGTCCCATTTTACTTCGAACAGCCAGCCTGGCTCATCAAAAGGTTCGTCGACAAGCATAGCTTTCATGGGCTTTATGTTCGCGGGTACTTTAGATTTTGGAGCGGACTTCAGGATTTTTGCAAAATCTGCTTTTTTCGTCTCCGGCTCGGTTGTTTCTACTTCGTCTGCCAGTTCCTGGTCAGGCACAACATCTTCCTCATGTCCATGCTGCCAAACTTTTTCACTGGTTTTGGCCATTGTTTCGATGGTCTTGCCTGAAAGTACGGATTGATCCTGTTTCGTCACGTCTTCACCCGTAGAAAATTCATCTTTATGTTTGATCATCAGCCAAGCATTTTCTCCCATGCCGTGTGTTTTGACCAGGGCGAATTCACCGTTCAGCTTTTCACCATGGAGTTTTATTTTTAGTTGGCCGGATGCCAACTGTTTCAACAAAGCTTTTTCCTGAGCTTTTTTGCCCTTGATAGGTTCGATAGGTTCATAAGTTCCTTCGTCCCAAACGATGACCGTACCGCCGCCATATTCGCCTTCTGGTATGATGCCCTCAAAATTCAAATAATCAAAAGGATGATCCTCGACCATCATTGCCAGGTGTTTTATTTTGGGGTCTAGCATCGGGCCTTTCGGAACAGCCCAGCTTTTTAGTACGCCGTCCATTTCGAGCCTGAAATCATAGTGAAGGCGGGAAGCGTCATGCTTCTGCACGACGAAGATCAGGTGATCCTTGTCCTTACTGGCCCCGGCTTTCGGTTCGGAGGTTTTCTTAAAATTCCTTTTTTTGACGTATTCTTTCAGGCCCATATGCTTATTTCTTTAATTCGCGTTTTACGTATGGTTCATTAGTACCTGCCGCAAGTACAGCAACCGTTAATTTTTCTTTAGTGACGTTGAATTCCTTCGCCCAAAAATCCAGGGTATAGGCATCATTAATATCAACAGTCTGGGTGTCTTCCGCTTTTGGTCTTAATTTTCGTTCCATTATATTTAGCCAACAAAGCCCCTTGCGGGGCTCTTGGTTTAATCACAATTATTACTATTTAATTTTCTTTTCTACCGCCGCGCGTTGATTGCTTCCGGCTGATTTCTTTGCGGCTTCCACTTTTTTAGGGGTTGTGCCTGTTTTCTTTGCTTCGTATTTCAATTCATGTGGTTGTACAGACACCGAATGCCTTTCAACTTTTGTTCCTCTTGTTACCATAGTTTTTAGTTTTTAGATGTCTTAATATAACAAATTCAATACCAACAGGTTTTAATTAGAACGATAAAGGTTATACTAATGGAAAAATTCGACATAAGTGTATCAGGAATTGATGAAGTGTTTAATTTTCAGGTCGTAAATCTAATACAGACATGGAACTTTGAAAGCTTAATCCGTTTCTACGATTAGGGGCAGGTGGCTTTCACCACGGGGCGGTGGTATCTTGGTACTACTTTCCACTGGCTCCGATAACAGACTGTTGCGGATATGTCTTTGGAACTATCCGCACAAATGCTGATTATTGTGCACAACGATGACATCCGCGATCCATTCCCGGACCAGACGAATTGTTACAGATCATTCCGTTCTAGCCCTGACACAGGGTTTGCCGCCGAATCAAGCAGGTGCCAACGCGGGCAGTTATTCTCGCGATCATTCTGTCCACGGCCGATAATATTGCACTCATCGCGGCAGAATTTAAAGCCAACGACTATATCCGCAAGCCTTTTGATATAGAAGATAATATAGAGGACATGGTAACTAAAATGGTAATAGTCCTCAATGACCATCCGCTGGCTTGTTAAAGCAGCAGGCTGAAATAAAAGGTCGAGCCCTTGCCTGGCTCACTTTCCGCCCAGATTCGGCCGTTATGGCGCCCAATAATACACGCGCTCAAGTATAGACCAATTCCAAATCCTGAAATATGGCGATGGCTTTCTAAATGATAAAAGCGTTTAAATATCTTTAGTATGTCTTCCGGCCGCATTCTCAAGCCTCGTCAGCAATACTCAGTAGCACTTCCTGCCTGGTTTTAAGGCACTTTACGCAGATTTTGAGTCTTTCGGGGAATACTTGGCGGCGTTGCTCAGCAGGTTGGACACGACAGAGCCGACCTTCCCCGGTCAGCACGCAGCACAAGGATATCACAAGTTTCCATTACAATGATATACGTCACCCCACTAAGATTGGCTTCCCTGATGACCTCTTTGATCAGGTCACCGATGATAAAATCCTGTTTATCGATCAGTAGCTTCCGGACTCCAGGCTCGAGACATTCAGGAAACCGTTGATCAGGTGGCTCATCTTTGTCACCTGATTATGCTTTATCAAATGCGCCGGGCACAAAGACATCCTCACTTTTTTTCAGCTTGGCATTCAGCACCTGTAAAATGGCGGTCAGCGAGGTCAACGGTGTTTTGAGCTCATGGCTTACCATCCCGAAAAAATCGTTCTTGCGGATAACTTCCATTTTTTGCTCGGTGATATCGTCCGTCACACCCGTTATATAGTTTCCGTTCTTCGCATCGGTCACAAATTTTCCAGCCGAGCGAACTCACCGATGCTTGCCGTCATGAAAACCGATGACCGGGTATTCCACTTAAAATGCGCGCCTGCTCTAGAGGAGGCGCAACCGCGTCCTGTATTATATCCCGGTATTCAGACATGATCTGGCTAATGGCAGCCTAATATGGCACATCTTCATCCGGCCGGAAGCCGGATAACTCGTTGAACCGGGCCAAAGCGATAATCCTACCCAACTTTTCATCCAAGTGCCAGACGGCCAGTTCTCCGGATTCAATAGCCATCCGCAGATCTTCTTCGGCAAGTTCAATTTTTTGCGCGGCGAGCTGCTGTTCAGTTATATCCATTACTATCCCGGTGAAAGCCGCAAAAGCCCCGGAGGGGTCGGCTTTAAGATTGCCGATCGCGCCCAACTAGTGCAACTGGTTATCATGCAGGCCAATCGGGTAGGGTCACATCATAATCGCCGTTGCGACAAATGGCATTTTCGAGTTTTTCCGCTACATAGCCTTACAGAAAAATAAAAATAACACGGTTCCTTGTTTTCTTTTGAATTATCTAATTCGATCGCAGTATCTTTTCTTAGAGGAATGTTGACCGTGCCCTAAATGCCTTAGCGGCATTTGGAGCTGTTGCGGAGTTCTGCACCATGACCGAGGACGATTGGTAAAAAAATATAATTGTTATATCGGATTCATCATTTATTATGGTTCAATAATGAACAGGGCATGCAGGCTCAATAATTTTTTACTTATTGAATAATCTTTCTAAAAGGATTACTAACCCTAGTAAAATCCATTCACCAGCTATGATTTCCAATATTAAAAATATCATCACGAATTTTTTGCGTTAAAATTTTATTTTTAGAATATTCTTAAAATCAACAATATTTGTGCCTAATAAACATTTAAATTACCCCTTATTGGTTCTCTTTATCAGATTTGACAATTCAAAAAAAAAAAATATATTCAATAGATAGAAAATACCATCCAAAGGTCCTGCTGATTAATGGATTTAGGAGAGTGACTAATATAACTGGGTAGTTTCGGAGGTTATTTCTGAATGAATCTCCCTGACTTATGTTTTTTGATAGGAAAATCAAAAAGCGGTTGGAGGCGTTGATTTAATGTAAATTTGTAAGTGCTTTTCGTTTTATTCAAGCGTAATTCGGTTTTTCATGCACTTATAACATTTGTAACGTTTGAATGGAAGCCAGAATAGTAGTATCTTCATCATGAACGGTCTAGGTACTCGATCCATATCTGATTTTAAGCCTTTGCCACATGCGCATGGAAGCGATTTCAAATTTGATTTATCAATGATTGTCATATAAAAGTTTAAGTTGCTTAAGCCTTCATTAATTCATAGACGGTAACTCAAGGGAACCAATTTTAAATGATTAGGCTTCACTATTTTATATCAGTTTTATTTCAATTACAGTCTTATATTCTTAATATAACTTAGTTTTTATAGAATTAATTGATTTACAGCAGAAATACGAATGGTTTTATTTAATATTAAATAGGATTGCTACAAATTAATTAATAAATGGTTTAATGATATCAAAAATATTGACTAAACGTGAATTTTAATCTAATTATATTTTAGAAACAACACTTATGTAGGTGTAATGTTTATTAATAAAATATAATAAATCTCAAGATACTTAATTTAAATGAAGCTGAAAGGATGTTTTTTTATCTTACTATTTTTTTTAACGGCCTCTTTTACAATAAAGGATGGGTTTACTCTTACGTAAATTTAAATAATTGGCTTAGTCTTTACATATTTTTTTATTATAATACAAATTCATGTCTTTTTATATAAATGGGATCAAAATATCAGAAAACACCGAGCTAGCTTTGAAGTCGTATACATGGGTATATTCATGTTCTCATTTTAACCAATTCAGTCATTGATAATGCTGGAGAACAAGCTCAAGTGTTTCAATTAAAATAAGTTTCAATTAAAATAAGTTTCATTACAATTGATAAATATTAATTTAAACTTTAAACAAATACCAGTCTAACTCTTTTTGCTTAAATGAAAATTATATTATATGCCCTGCTATTGATAGCATTGCTTCCCTTTGGTTTGAAAGGGCAGATTAGAGTTTCAGTGGATAGTAGTGTAGTAAGCATAAATAATGTGTATGAGATAACGATCAACCATTCAAAAGCTTATCCTAATAATTGGGAGGATGTCAATGTAGTTACAACTTTCACTGGTCCCGAAAATATTATTGTGAACGGCTTCTTTTACGATGCATATACATGGAAGGTTCGTTTTGCGCCGCCTAAAGAAGGACTTTGGAGATATTCTATAAGTTTCAAAACGCCTACAAGCACCTTTACCGATACCGGTACTTTTAATTGTACCTCGTCGATTCATCAAGAAAAGGGCTATCTGAAGCAACATCCTTCCAATAAATTTAGATTAGTATTTGCGGATGGTACATTATTTAACGGCGTTGCTTTTGAAGATTGCGTCCTTGATTTTAACAACGATGGAACTCCACTCAATGATTTTGGATTAGATGGTGAATTTTATCCTGTCAATACCATTGGACGTAGAGTAAAGTTGGATACTTACATGGAAACTTACGGAAGCAAAGGTGCAGGATTTAACTTGTTTAGATGGACTACGGATAACTGTTCTTTTAAGCTTTATAACAATATTTCTACCAGTGGAAATGATTATAGCATTCAAAATGGCCGATTTGGTGACACCCTTATACGATCATTGAAAGCTAATAAAATTAGAATATGGCTCACATTTTTTGGGCCTCCAGTATTTGGCAATATTACTAGTGATATGCCCTTAGAAGAAGCTGCCATAAAAAGATACATAAATTATGTAATAGCGCGCTACGGCGCTTATACGGATATTTGGGAACTCTTCAATGAGTCGTCTGCTTCAGATTACTATTATGAAACTATTACTAAATATATTAGATCAATCGATTCCTTTAAAAGGTTAATTTCTGTCAGTGATGAGCGGCCACAATTATCTTCTATTGATATAAATTCACCTCATTGGTATCAAAAGGAATCAGAGTTTGAGAGTGATATGGTGACTAATAAAATGATTAGTTCCCGGAAAACTTATAAAAAGTTAATCATTTTTGGCGAACAGGGAAACTCTGTTCAAAACTGGGATGCGTTGTCGTCCTTAAGAATGAGAATAAGAAGCTGGACTTCCTTTTTTTGTGAAGGAATACTTATATTTTGGAATACTTCCTATGCGAAAAATTATTTTCAAGCAAAATCTGCAAACATTTATTTAGGCCCGCAAGAACGGAGCTATATTCGCTCGTTACAAGATTTCACTGCTTTCGCGGACTCCTCCGTTATTCAGTCGCCAATCAATCCTTTGAATCCATCGGATGTACGTGCTTATGGTTTAGATGGAAAAAATATGATTTTTGGTTACTTCCATCATTATAGTTCTCATACGGACAGCATTTCCACAAGCTTTAGATACAGACTAAAAAGATCAGGAATAGTATTTTGGATAAATCCCGCTGACAACAAAATTATTGATTCCATGAGACTTTCGTTTGGGTCTCAAAGAATAGTTTCACCAAAGTTCGCTATTGATCTGGCAATGCGAATACAGTTGGACTCGGTCAACTCTGTTTTCGATATAAAAGATAAACTTGATCTTTTAATTTATCCCAATCCTGCTACAACAGAAATTGCAGTGAGTGGAAATTTTATCGGCCCAGCTGAAATTGATATTTATGATGTAAATGGAAAAAAAGTTTTTATTAACAGACAAATATTCAGTGACCAATTTTTCCACATAGACGGGCTTGCCCCTGGAGTTTACATCTACAGTATTAAGGTGAACAATCGGATTGGGTCTGGGAAACTAATTATAAAATGAAACTTATTTAGGGCTGAATTATTATATCCTGAGTGTACGGATTCAATCGCATTTGACCTTTGTTTAATATCTGACCATTTAACTTTATATTTATAAAACTAACATTTGTGATTTTATGATTGATATCCGCACCAATAATTTCTGTACCCGGCTGAAGTCCATCAACCTTTATGTTTTTAAATATTATATCTTGAATATATCCTAAGTTATTATCAAATGAAGGGCCTGCTTTACCTATCCATAAAGAAATAAACCTGTTAGCTTCTGCGATATCAAGGTTTTCAAAGCGAATATTGCTAATCTTGGATCCATCACATTGAAATATACGTAAAGAACACTCCCTGCTAAGGTCATGAATTATATGGCAATTCGAAAATAAAACATTGCTTACATCTTCTCTCAATTCTCCACCAATAGACATCGCATTAGCGAGTTGATTCCATAAAATACAATTTTCTATCAATATATGGTCAACTTTGCCTTGGTTCTCAAATGATTTTATAACAATCAAATCATCACTGGTTCTGATAAAGCAATTATTAATAATGATATTTCTGCTATTACAGATATCGATTCCATCGCTATTTGCGCGATAGCCAATTATTTTAACGTTCGTTATTTTAATGCTATCAGATTGCATTATAGGTATTGTCCAGCCACATGGATTTTTTAATATAACATCTTTAATACTTATATCCTTACCATGAATTACTGACAATAAATTTCTGGAATGTGATGGACAACCGCTCCCGTCAATAATCCCTTGTCCTTCAAACTTAATGTGGCGTCCAGAAAGTATAAATGTTGGCGCATAATTTCTCAGACCACTAGGTTCTGTAGTATATTTTTCATTTTTACCGATAACGGCCCTGATGATTGCACCTCCTGCTACATAAACAGTTTGATTATCTTTAATGACCATGGAAGTAACTTCATGAATTCCAGGACCAAAGTAAATAACATTCGGCTGTCCCTTTTTGGGAATAAAATGATCAACAGCATTCGAAAAAATATGAAGCGAATTAATCTTATTACCATTAATTTCAATCGTTAAGTTTTGATTAGGTTGAACACTAAAAATAATTTTATGAGCGCTTATGATTGGTTTGATGTGATAACATAAGGGTAATACTACTATCGATTTGATACTTTCCTTAATTTGAACTGAAACAGCAACAGCGGAAGGGGTAGAAAAATAACAAAATGCAGCAGTGTCAAAATATTTGGCTGAATTCATCAGGTCGTCAGTTGCTTTGAATCTCTGTTGAGTATCTCCTGAAGCAACTTTAACTTTGTAAATAGCTAATTTTTTTCCTTTAACCAGGACAGTATAGGTTTGATCAATAACCTCCCCTTTAGGCGCAGGATAAATAATAATATGTTGAGACATTCCAATCAGCGGCAAAAATTGGAAAATTATTGCAATCAATACCAGACTTATAATCGAACTGTATTTTTTATTATACATATTGAGTAATTTAAAATTCAAAAATAATATGTAAAGAAGACTCATGTTAAATGATATTCTTTCTAAGAATAATGTTGATAACTTATAATAAATCCTCCTGGACAAAAATAACATTGAACCATGATGAGTTTCATAAGCAAAAACGACATGTTTTCAAGTATGTTTTCTGAATTATTAAATAAACTTAATCAATTAGAAAGACTTTATAGTTCTAATATATTTAATTGACATTTAACTATAATTAATTAATAATTAATTATGAATATTTTCAATGTGATTTTTCACGGAATTTTATGAACAGGGAATAATTCTTGTAACATCCATTTCATCTAAAGCCGTTACCTCTCGGATGAATTTACGCTAACTTTAAAAATGTGAAAATTAAAATTGCCCATATTACTCAATCCTTAGGGGGAGTAATGACGTACTTGGAACATGTATTTAATTATACTAATCAGGAAGAATATGAATTCGTGGTAATCGCGCCTGAACATTACGAATTTGAGTTGTTTTGTAAACAACATTCAGTAACCTATTATCCAATAAAAATTCAAAGAAGCATAAATCCTGTTAAAGACGGTTCGGCTTTCTTTAAAATAATTTCTATATTAAGGATGGAAAGACCTGATATAGTTCATACCCATAGTGCCAAGGGTGGATTTATAGGAAGACTCGCGGCTACATTTTTTGATGTCCGTGTTGTTTATTCTCCACATGCATTTTCTTATTTATCATTCAAAGGAATGAAACGCATAATATTTTATAGTTTAGAATATGTTGCAAAGAAATGGACAGATGTTCTTTTATCGGTTTCTTTTTCTGAAGCAAATAGGGCTATTTACGAACTAGATTATGACAGCTATCAGGTTAAGACCATTTTAAATGCTATTCCAGTTGATGAAAATTTACCTTTCCGTAATTATGAGCAGTGTATAAAAATAGGAATGATTGGAAGGCTAACTTATCAAAAAAATCCTTTATTGTTTCTTGAAGTTGCTTTTGAAATGATAAAAAAAAATCCGCTTCTTGAATTCTCAATTCTCGGAGCCGGGCTAACTGATCATTTGGCATGTGAAATTGAAGATTTCATCACCAAGAATAAAATTAGACAAAATATCAATATTTTGTCATGGGGTGATAATGACACAAGTAGGAATTTTCTGAAAAATCAGGACCTTTTTGTAATGACTTCCGTATTTGAAGGTTTGCCATTTTCTTTAGTAGAGGCGATGGCATTAGGCATTCCTTGCGTCGTTTCGAAAGTAGACGGAAATACAGATGTCATTCAAAATTACGAAAATGGTTTTTCATGTCTCACCAAAAGTGAGTTCCAGAAAAAAATTGAGTTACTTATCGAGAGCGAAGATTTGAGAAGACAAATAGGGCAGGCGGCATATCGGTATGTGAAGACAACTCATGATATTAATCAAAATATTAAAAAACTGGAAGAACTTTATACAGACTTACATAGACATAAACTTTTAAATTTAAAAAATATACGAATAAATGATACGGTCACTGTCAATTCTGCCTCAAGCTTTTGAGAGTAATATTTTTTTATTTGATTTTGTTACTGTCAATTCATTCCAATCATATATTTGATTCAATTTTTTATAAATTTATTTACTTATTATCTAAAACAAAAAACTCTAATTATTATTTAATGGATGTTGTAACTATTCTTTAATATCCAAATTTTTAAAGTCGCACTTTCAGTTCAATTAAATGAAAATTTTCTTATACATTATCGCAATATCCGCTTTTTTTTTAATGGCCTTTTCTAATACAGTTTCTTCTCAATCTAATTCTGGGAATCTTTCTACAGTAAATATTGATGAGTTGTCTGATTCTCAAATTAAAGAATTGTTGGTCAGAGCGAAAGCGTCTGGAGAAAGTGATGCTGCACTCCTGCAAGCAGCTAGAGATAGAGGGATGTCCGCTGAACAAGTCGAGAATCTTAAATCCAGAATTGTAGCGATAGAGGTCCAACAACGATCATCAGTTGATACGTCAAAACAAAATCGAAATACCATATACAATATTGTTCAGTCTAAAAATGGACAGGGACCTGTTTCCACTGACAATTTATTGCCACGAGCATTTGGTTCTGATCTTTTTACTGGTGGCGGAAACAGTTTTGAACCTAATATGCGTTTGGCTACACCAGTCAATTATGTTCTAGGCCCGGATGATCAGTTGAATATTAATATCTATGGTTACTCTGTTGATAATTGGAAGTTAAGTGTTTCCCCTGAAGGAAACATTAATATTCCGCACGTGGGCATAGTTAATGTCAGTGGTAAAACTATTGAGCAAGCTACAGCATTGATAAAAAGTAAATTAAAATCAAATAACTACGCGATTGATAACGGCACGACGGTAAACGTTACGCTTGGGGACATACGAAGCATAAAAGTAGTAATCACAGGTGAGGCGAATAAGCCTGGAACATATACATTATCTTCCTTGTCAACTGTTTTTAATGCGCTTTATGCTGCAGGAGGCCCCAATCAAAGTGGATCTTTCAGAAATATTGAAATAATACGTGATAATAAACTTATTAGAAAACTTGATGTTTATTCATTTTTAGTAAGCGCGAATCAAAAAGATAACATAGGGTTAAAAGATCAGGATATTATTAGGATACCCCATTATGAAGTACGCGTTCAACTTTCCGGCGAGATAAATCATCCCGCTTTATTTGAAGTGCAACCTGGTGAAACAATTTCGGATCTCCTCAAATTCGCAGGCGGTTTTACGGATGTGGCCGATAGGGATAAAATGCAAGTTATTACAATTAGTGACGGACAACGTAGCATTGCTGATATTTATAAATCAAACTTTGCTCATTATAAACCTGAAAATGGTGACAAATATGTAGTGGGAAGAATTTTAGAGCGATTTTCTAATAGGATCACTATCGCAGGTGCTGTTTCACGACCAGGTAATTATGCTTTGGAAACTGGTTTGACACTTTCAAAATTAATTATTAAAGCATCAGGTTTACGACCGGACGCTTTTACGCCTCGGGGAACAATTACGAGATTAAATCCTGATAATACAGTCTCTATTTTGTCTTTTGATGTAAAAGATGTTATTGGGAATTCATCAAAAGATATATTGTTGCAACGTGAAGATTTGGTTACTATTTCTTCGATATTTGATTTCCGGGACAATTACACTATTTCCGTAAAAGGGGAAGTGAGACGACCGGGTGATTATGCATTTGCAGATAGCATGACTTTAGAGAATGCAATCATTCAGGCGGGTGGTTTAACAGAGGCAGCCAGCCCCAGCCGGATTGAAGTTTCCCGCCGTGCGATGAGTAGCGATGCAAATTCTGTCAACGGAATTATTGCCAAAGTTTATACAGTTACTGTTATCGATCAGTTAGGTTTGAATAGCACTAATTTTCCTTTGAAGCCATTCGATATAGTATCTATTTATACGGAACCTGGTTATCAGAAACAACAGACGATCAAAATAGAGGGAGAAGTCCTATATCCCGGTTATTACACGATCCAAACAAAGAACGAAAGAATATCTGACATCATTAAGCAAGCTGGAGGACTAACTGTATTTGCCTATGCAGATGGTGGTACACTAAAGCGGGAATATAGTGCCACGCTCGGTTTTGATAAAAATAAAGTTGATACTAATTTGATAAAGGTTGAGCAAGAAACGAGATTAAGAAAAGTTAGTCAATCTATAAGTGATTCCACGTTTCTTAGTACAGGAAACTTCCGAAATAATTATGTTGGTATTGATTTAAACAAGATTATTAAAAATCCACGGTCTGAAACAGATTTACTATTGAAAGACGGAGATGTAATAAGTGTTCCTAAACAACAGGAGACTGTATCCATCAGCGGACAAGTACTTATCCCTAGTTCAGTTGTTTATAGCCCCGGAAAATCATTTAAGAGTTATATTCTTAATGCAGGCGGTTTTGCTGACAGAGCGTTAAAAAGGAAATCATCTATTTTATATCCAAATGGAACAGTTAAAGGTACTAGTAGATTTCTTTTCTTCATTAATTATCCAACGGTAAAACCAGGAAGTCAGATTTATGTGCCTAAAAAATCACCGCCATCTGGAAATTTCAGTCAATCAGCAATTGCACTTACCGGGGCACTAGCATCACTTGGAATTTTGATTTTAGGAATTTTAACATTTCATAAATAATGGTGGACGTAACAAAGGATACAGCGAATCGTCAACCGGATGAATTAACTGTAAAGAATGGAATCCTTAAGCTAAAAGCTTTTAATAGTTATCTATATAGCAAATGGCTGATAATAGGGATTTGCTCTTTAATTGGCGGCCTGACGGGTCTTTTATATGCCATTTTAAAAAAACCTGTTTACACTGCTGAATACACGTTTGTAATCAGTGAAGGGACAGGATCGCATGGAGGGGCATTAACTCAATATTCCGCATTAGCTTCCATGGCCGGCATCGATATGGGAGGGAATGCAGGTTTGTTTGAAGGCGATAATATTATTGAGCTATATAAATCGAGGTCAATGCTTATAAAGGCTTTATTAACAAAAGTTTCTTTTCCGGGCAAACAGCAATTATTGATTGACAAGTATTTCGAAATAAATAAGATCAGATCTGGGTGGAAAAACAATTCTAAACTAAGTAACATAACTTTTGATACTCTTAAAGGTAAGTTCGGATTGATCCAGGATAGTTTAATGATAATGGCTGCGAATGATATTAACAAGAATTATTTAATTGTTGATAAACCTGATAAAAAATTAAGCATTATCAGTGTAAAGGTTGCTTCAAAAGACGCGCTATTTGCAAAGGCTTTTACTGAAACCATCGTTTCTACCGTTAATAAATTTTACATCGAGACAAAAACTCATGGAAGCTTACAAAATTTACATCTATTCGAACATCAGGTTGATAGTGTTAGGCACGTTCTGAATTCTTCCATCAGTGGTTCTGCATCCGCTATTGATGCAAATCCTGATCCAAATCCAGTGCTGCAGGTTTTGCGAGTACCCTCACAAAAAAAACAGATAGATATTCAAGCCAATACAGCTCTTTATACGGAAGCTGTTAAGAATCTTGAAGTTTCCCGCTCTATGCTACAACGTGAAACTCCCCTTATACAGGTCGTGGATGGGCCTATGCTACCCTTACCTAACGACAGGCTGAGTAAATCTAAAGGCATAATCTACGGAGTCTTGATTGCATTTATGTTGACTACCGTCATGATTAGTGTCCGAAAATTGTACAGTAATATATTAAGATAAACATAATGAAAGTAGTACTACTTGCAGGTGGACTTGGAACAAGAATTTCGGAAGAAACCATATTAAAGCCAAAACCCATGATCGAGATTGGCGGGATGCCTATTTTATGGCATATAATGAAGATATATTCCTCTTATGGTTATAATGATTTCGTCGTATGTCTCGGTTATAAAGGGTATCTTATAAAGGAATATTTTAATAATTATTTTTTACACCGTTCCGATGTTACTGTCAATCTTGCAGATAATAGTTTGGAAGTACATGATTCCCAGGCGGAACCTTGGAAGATCACTTTAGTTGATACAGGTATGAATTCCATGACCGGCGGTCGTATTAAACGTATACAAAATCATATTGGTAATAATCCATTTTTATTGACTTATGGGGATGGGGTGAGCGATATAAATATCGAAGAACTTGTTAAGTTTCATAAAACTCATAACAAGCTTTGTACAGTAACAGCTGTGCAGCCATCAGGCCGCTTTGGAGCTTTAAATCTTAGCAATGAGAATCAGGTTTTGTCATTTATGGAAAAACCAAAGGGTGACGGTTCCTGGATAAATGGTGGTTTTTTTGTTTGTCAGCCTGAAGTTTTTAATTATATAGCTGGGGATAATACAACTTGGGAAAAAGAACCTATGGAGAGCATTGCTAAAAACGGTCAAATGTTTACCTATAAACATGAAGGTTTTTGGAAGCCAATGGATACGCTTAGAGATAAGCAAGAATTAGAAGAAGATTGGGCAAATGGTCGTGCTAAATGGAGAAACTGGTAAAGATTTAATATATGTTTAACAATATTTACAACAATAAAAAAGTATTGGTAACTGGTCACACGGGCTTTAAAGGAGGTTGGCTTAGTTTATGGTTAAAACAATTGGGGGCAAAGGTCTATGGTATCTCCAATGAAGTATACCCTGATCCTTCTCTTTATAAAGTTTCTGAAATAAACAGTCAAGTGGAATCACATATCGCTGATATTCGTGATTTGAATTCAATGCTTTCCATAATAGGCAAGATTGAGCCCGATTTTGTGTTTCATCTTGCCGCACAACCAATCGTCAAAATTGCTTTCGATAATCCGCTGGATACCTTTAATACTAATATTATGGGTACCGCAAATGTTTTGGAAGCGATTAGAAGGATAGAGAAACCTTGTATTGCAGTAATGATCACCAGTGATAAATGCTATGACAATGTCGAATGGCCCTGGGGTTACAAGGAAACGGATCATTTAGGAGGTAAAGATCCGTATTCAGCGTCAAAAGGCGCTGCGGAGTTAATCATAAAAACTTATTTTCATTCGTTTTTTAAAAAACAGGGAAAAATAAAAATTGCCTCTGTTAGGGCCGGCAATGTTATCGGTGGGGGTGACTGGGCTGATAGTCGCATTGTTCCGGATTGCTTCAGGGCGTGGGCCAAAGGGGATAAAGTGATCATTCGAAGTCCTAATTCAACCCGCCCATGGCAGCATGTTCTTGAACCTTTAAGCGGTTATCTTCAAACTGGCCAATTATTATATAATCCTGACAAGGTAAATATCAATGGAGAAGCCTACAATTTTGGTCCTCCAACGGATCAGAACTATACTGTGCTTGACTTGCTTCGGCAACTGGCTATCAATTGGGACAATCAAAACGCAGATATACTGCAGATTGAGTCAGGGGATTTTCCTGAATCAGGCTTATTGAAGTTGAATATTGATAAATCTTTGTTTCATATGGAGTGGAAACCAACATTGAATTTTAATGAGACCGCTAAGTTTACGAGTGATTGGTATCAAGCTTACTACAAATCTAATGAAGTTAACATGCTTGATTTTACGAAAGATCAAATATCGGAATATATAATCGTTGCTCAGCGGAAAGGAATTTTATGGTCATTGAAATAATTGAAGGGGTTTTATTTTATCCTTTAAGTATTATTAATACGACAGGCGGGAGTGTTATGCATGCAATAAAAGGTTTGGATAAGGATTTACCTGAATTCGGCGAATGCTATTTTTCTACTGCGAAAAGTAACGACCCTAAAGCCTGGAAAAAACATTCAAATATGACTTGTAATCTTTTCGTGCCCTCAGGTGCTGTGAAATTTGTTTTTTACGATGATAGACAGGGAAGCGAAAGCTTCGGTGAGATCAAAGAAATTGTGATGTCTACCAATAACTATGGCAGGCTTGTTATACGTCCTAACATTTGGTTTGGATTTGCAAGTATTGCTGAAGGCGCAGAAAGCATCATCTTAAATGTCTCAAATATGAGGCACGATCCCAATGAAAGCAAACGTCTTGAACCCGGAGCTATAGAAATACCTTATAACTGGACTTTTTAAATGAATATATTATTAACAGGGGCATCCGGTATTTTAGGCAGCGATATAAGTTCGCAGTTAAAGGAATCTGGCCATAATGTTTTAGGATTTAGTTCTTCTGATATTGATTTATTTAGCTATCAGGATGTAAAAACCAAGGTGCATGATTTCAAGCCCGAAATTGTTATACATAGTGCAGCGGTAACTAATGTTGATCTTTGTGAGGAACATCACGAAATTGCTGATCAAATTAATATAATTGGTTCAGAGAATATTGCTAAGGCTTCGCGTAAAATAGATGCAAAAGTTATTTATATTAGTAGTTGTGGGGTATATGGCAATGGTAAAATCTCCCCTTATAATGAAAGTGACGAGACCAATCCGGTAACTTATCATCATTATAGCAAACTCGAAGGCGAGAAGCGTGTAAGAAAATTTACGAAAAAGTTTTTAATCGTCAGACCAGGTTGGTTATTTGGCGGTACTCCCCAACACAAAAAGAATTTTGTCGAGGCTAGAAAGAAAGATGCTTTTAACGCAAGTTTGATTAAAAGTGCGGGGGACAAGTTTGGCTCACCAACTTATACCGCCGATCTGGCCAAACAAATCTTATACTTGATGGAGGAGGGTTTTAATGGTACATTCAACGTCGTTAATGAGGGTTGCGCATCAAGATTTGAATATGTGACAGAAATAGTTAAACTGTTAAAAATGTCGACTATCGTTGAATCGGTAAATTCCGACGCTTTTCCACGTAAAGCTAATATGCCGGCTAATGAATGCCTTGAAAATAGAAATCTTAGCCAGGCAAATGTGAATAAGATGCGAAGCTGGAAAGTTGCGCTAAAAGAATATATTAATCTCACCTATCAATCCTAATGTATACTATACTTGGTGCCGGGTTAAGCGGAATTAGCATTGCTGATCATCTTTATAAAAAAGGTATTGCGTATCAGCTGTATGAGTCAAAATTACACGGTGGAGGACACATCTATAGTGAAATAATAGATGGTTTTACGTGGGATGAAGGACCGCATGTATCCTTCACCCAATACCCTTATGTTCAAAATTATTTTGCACATAATTGCGACAATGAATTTTTAGAGTATTCAACTGCTCCTACTAATTATTTTAAAGGAAACTGGATAATACATCCGGCACAATCAAATATGTATGCAATTCCAGAACCTTTACGGAATGATTGTATATCAGCTGTTATCAAAATAAGAGACGAATTTCCTCCTAATTATGAACCTTCCAATTATCAGGATTGGATGGATTTTGCATTTGGTAAAACTTTTGCAAAAATTTTTTCTAAAGTGTACACCGAAAAGTATTGGGCGACCAAACCTGAAAATCTTACCACTAATTGGATCGGTAAGCGTATTTATTTTCCGGAAGTAACAGATATGGTTGAAAGTGCCAAGGGGCCAATTGATAAAACCACCCACTACATTAGTACAGTTAGATATCCTAAAAAAGGAGGCTATTACTCTTTTATAAAAAATGTTGAAAAACGTTTGAACATCTGTTATAATAAAGAGCTTAAATATATCTCTTTTAATAATAAAGAACTGGTTTTTGCCGATGGTCATAAAGAAAGTTACATTAATCTAATAAGTACCCTGCCGCTACCAGGGCTGATCAGAAATAGTGATGCTCCTGAAGAGATCAAGCGCGCTGCTCAAGAATTGAAATGCTCTCAGGTTCTCCTTGTAAATGTGGTTGTGAATCATGGAACTCCTGTGCCTAACCATTGGATATATGTTTATGATGAGGATTATTACTCTACAAGAATAAACTTTACTGAAATGCTATCTCCTTATAATGGAAAATCTGCCAAATCGGGGATACAGGTCGAAGTCTATTTTTCCGCTGAGAGACCAATTTCCGAATCCATAGCAAATGTATCTCGTCAGGTATTGAATGAATTAATTGAAATGAAATTAATAAAAGGAGAAAGTTACATAGATTCTTTTCATACTAAATGGCTTAATTGGGCAAATGTTATTTTTGACCAGGCGAGAGTCAGTGCGCAGGATTTAATTTTAGCGTGGTTGAGTACCAAAGGTTTAAAACGCGAAGAAGATGATTTACTGCCAATGACTGATTGGATCGAAAAAGCTAATATGCCGTTAGGTACTATTATACTTGCTGGTCGTTTTGCGCAGTGGAAGTATTATTGGACGGATGATTGTGTTATGCGGGGTAAATTTATAAGTGATAATATCCAATGAAATCAATTCCAGATATTTCAGTCATTATCCCAAATTACAATCATGAACGTTTTCTTAGAAAACGAATTGATTCCGTATTAGCACAAAGTTTTCAAAATTTTGAAATTATAATTTTGGACGATTGCTCATCAGATAATAGTAGAGCTATCATTGAAACTTATCGGTGTAATGCGAAGGTATCGCATATAGTTTACAACAATGTGAATAGCGGTTCAACTTTTGTACAATGGTGCAAAGGGTTAACCTTAGCAATAGGGAAGTACATTTGGATCGCTGAAAGTGACGATTACGCATCAACGAATTTTTTGGAGGTATTATTTGCACCATTTAATATAATTTCCGGGTTAGTAATTTCCTACTGTCGATCAACAGATGTGGATGAAAATGGTAATCTACTTGGTTTAACGTTGCATGCCGATAAAATGGATGCAATAAAGTGGACAAATGATTATGTAGCGACGGGCATATCAGAGCTTAGCACCTATTTAAAGTATCGGAATACCATTCCAAATGCAAGTGCTGTTTTATTTAAAAAACCTGCTGATTTCGAAAGATATTTAAATACGAGCATGCGTTATTGCGGAGATTGGTATTTTTGGCAAGCACTTCTAAAGGATAAGGGAAGCAAGATCGCATACTCAAGTCAGCCACTAAATTTTTTTCGTACACATGTTAGTAGTACCAGATCTTTGGAATTAGGTTCCACGGCGGAAAAGGAATTACAAAGGTTTGGTGAGTACAAAACTTTCGTACCAAAATCCTTTTTTAATCCGTTTGATCAACGCTTTCGCTGGATGATGGCTGAGTGGATTGACAGGGGCGTACCTGAGCTACTTAAGGCAACTCATTATTATTATTACCCGTTACTTCACCCTGCATTGATTGCCCGGTATTATATGTATTTAATAAAAAACTATTTTTTCCCTGTAAAGGAAAGGCAGAGCAATGATTAAAAAAAACTTGATTTATAATGCCTTACTGTCCGTAAGTCAATTTATTTTTCCGTTGATAACCTTTCCCTACTCATCAAGAATTTTAGGGCCTAACGGAATTGGTTCTATCAATTTTATTGACAGCTTCACTCAATATTTCATTTTATTTGCTGCTTTGGGAATTCCTTTATATGGAGTTAGGGAAATTTCTAAGCATAAAAGCGACCAAAAAGCTTTAGAAAAGAGTTTTAATGAAATATTCTTAATTCATATTATTTCAGCGTTTGTTTTTTCAATTATCTACTTAATAATCGGATTCTTGATTCCGAATCTTCGGGCTCATTTTGATTTGGTTTTAGTAGGTATAACCATGGTAATTTTCGGTGTTCTTTCAGCTGAATGGCTTTTTCAGGGAATGGAGAAGTTTGCTTATATAACTTCGCGTACTCTGGTAGTCCGCATAATTTCTGTTGCCTTGCTTTTTATTTTCTTAAAAAAGAATTCTCCTCCGGTTGTTTATTATGGAGTTCTGGCTAGCGGAGTGGTGGTTAATGGATTTATTAATATTTTTTATTTAAAAAGAATTATTAAAATAAACTTTTCCGAAGTTGCTCTTAAAAATCACCTTAAGCCTTTATTTATAATTTTAGGATCCACCCTGGCCGTCAGTGTTTACCTGCTAATGGACAGTGTAATACTTGGATTTCTACAATCAGAAAAAGCAGTTGGTATTTATGCGACCGCTCTGAGAATAGTTCGTCTGCCATTGGCCCTTATAGGTGCAGTGAATTCAGTGATTATACCTCGAGTAGCTAGGGCTTATGATCAAAGTAACTATCAGGAGATTAATTCATATGCACAAAAATCATTTGGGATTATTTGCGTTTTAGTATTTCCCATCGTGGTTGGAATCTATATATCTTCTCCTTTTCTGATTCATACTTTCGCCGGTAATAAGTTTAATGAATCTATCATTCCTTTGCAAATTTTAGCTCCTTTAATATTAATTATTGGCTTTGCAAACATTGTATGTGTACAATTATTGGCACCGATGGAACAGGAAAAGGCATTACTAAAGATTTACTTTGCGAGTATGATTTTCAGCCTTGTTATCAATATTTTTATGATCAAATACTATTCTTATCTGGGCGCTTCGATCGGTATGATTTTAACGGAGACTTTTGCAACAGTTGTGGCGTATTTTTACCTTAAGAAAATTATTGATATCGTTTTTGACAAACGGTTATTAATGCTATGTTCCTTTGGTTCATTGATCTTTTTTCCTATCGCATTCATTGTTAGAAGTCTCATATCCAATGATTTAATAAAAGAAATCACGGTTATTTTTTGTTGCATTCTATTTTATTCCAGTTTTATATTACTTTTTGTAAAAAACGCATTTATAACCAATTTAAAAAAAATGTTCTTTAGTAAATTATCAACTTAATAAGTCATAATTGAATAAATATAAAATGGAAGAACATTAAATTATTTCACCGAATTGATTTTTTTTTAAAATATGAAGCAACGCTTGAATGTATTTTTTGCCATAGGAAAGTTTTTTATTCAATACTTTACAGTTTCCGTGACCTCGCTGTTGGAAACAAATAAGCATATGGATCTAAATATATTTTTGATTCACGATTTTGATTCCGATCTTTTACTAGAAATTCTGGCATTCACCAAAAAAAAATATGACGTTGAGATACAACTTATATATCAAGACAGTAAAATTTTTGATAGTTATAGAATCGCGGATCATGTATCACTTAATACATATTTAAGACTCTTATTGGCAGATATAATTCCGAAAGATATAGACAATGGTCTATTTCTCGATTCCGATACTATAATCACCGGGCCGCTAACAGAACTTGCTTCGTTCAATTTTAGCACTACAACTGCATCTGATGATATGGGTTGCAAATATCTCGCAGCAGTAAGAGAAATTCCTGAACAAAATGAAAGCAATAGCAAAAGAATTACTGAACTTGGCTTTCATACTAACAGTTATTTTAACGCGGGAGTACTTTTAGTCAATCTGAAAAATTGGCGAACGGATAATATCTCCGCTAAACTTATTGAAATGGCATCTTCTTATATGGATGATCTTGTTTTTTGGGATCAGGATGTTTTGAATATGTTTTTTCTCAACAAATGGGATGAATTAGATTCAAAATTTAATGCACTGAATATGATTTGGAAAAGAAAAAAACCACCCTTAATTATACATTTCGCGGGATCTTCCAAGCCCTGGAATTATCTTAATAGGCATCCTTATAAATCATTTTATTTCAAATATTTGCTATTAACCCCTTATAAAAATATTAAATACACCGATTTTTCATATTCTAAAATACCTTATAAATATTACCGGGATTTAAGGCATTTTGTCAATTATTACCGACAAAGCTGTTTAGGGAATATTAATAAAAAAGTTTACCACGATTGATATGAATAAGCGAATTAACGTATTTTTCAGTATAGATGAAAATTATATTCAGCATTTTACTGTGGCAGTGACTTCCTTATTGGAAAATAATTGCGACATTTTGTTTGACATATATGTAATACACAATATACGCCATTTACAGAATATAGAACGGGTCTCGCATTTTTTATTAGATACCTACAACGTTGAGCTAAAATTAATAAATATTGCAAATGTCGATTTTTCAAGGTTTACTACGAACGATAATTATACTAGTGCAACTTATTTTAGACTTTTTCTGCCTGATATTATTCCCGCCAGTGTTAACGGCGGATTGTTTTTAGATTCAGATATCGTGGTCACTGGTTCCATAAAGAATTTGATAGACATTGAGATTGCTGATCATTACATTTTTGCAGCTAGCGAAGCATTTGTAGCCCATAATACAATCAGATTAAATAAGCTGGGATTTAATTTGAAAGATTATTTCAATGCGGGGGTAATGCTTATTAATCTCCAGGCTTGGCGACAGGGAAAATTGACAGAAAAGTTTCTCCAAATCGCCGATGAGTATATGCAGAAATTTGAGTGGTATGATCAGGATATCTTAAATGTCTTCTTCGCCAACAATTGGGGGCATTTTGACCGTAAATTTAATGCAGTACACCTTCAGAATGAGCAGCCCGAGATACCTGTAATTGTACACTTTGCCAGTTTTTCAAAGCCTTGGCATTATGTAGATACTCATCCATATAAGTATTTGTATTTAATGTACTTGCGCTTAACTCCATTTAGAAAAAGCAAACCAACCGGTTTCTCAATAATGAATTTTATTTTAAAGAATGGTCGCTTATTTAAACGGCGGCTGCGCAAAGCAGGAATTATTAAATAAATGAAGAATATTCAAATTAATATTAAAATTAGAAAATGGTTTCTGCAATAATTCTGTCCTACAATAGGTGTGAAGATGTTTTATTCACTATTAACATATTAAAAACCTATCGTAAAACTGTACCGTTTGAAGTCGAAATTGTTGTTGTCGATAATGCCTCTATCGATGATACATCCGC
Source organism: Mucilaginibacter sp. (assembly GCF_965277465.1). Classification (GTDB taxonomy): domain Bacteria; phylum Bacteroidota; class Bacteroidia; order Sphingobacteriales; family Sphingobacteriaceae; genus Mucilaginibacter. The sequence goes on along the minus strand of NZ_CBDICW010000002.1, from coordinate 2,295,118 downwards.
CCAAATCCGGCAGCTCCATCCTGACGTAACATTGGTGACTAAAAAAGTAAATAATGGAATAGCAGGTTGGAATGAAGGGTTTAAAATTGCTAAGCATAAATATTTTTTAGTACTTGATGATGACAGTCATATCCATGCTGGTCTGGCTGAAGGCATTGTTTTCATGGAAGCAAATACACAAATTGGGATTTTAGCTTTCGAAACCGTCGACATTAATCTAAAGATGGATGTCTTTTTGAAAGATGATGACGCATGGAAAGATGGTGACAGCATTACGGGCTTTATCGGTTGTGGTGCTGTGATAAGAAAACAACTATATGATCAAATAGGAGGTTATGCGGACTGGATTTACCTTTATACACATGAATTTGAATATGGCATAAGGTGCCTCGCCGCAGGTTATTTAATTCAATTTTTTAGTAAAGGAATTGTTGTACACAGAGTTAGTAAAGTCAACAGATTATCGAAAAATATGCGTGTTTACGCAACCCGAAATGAGCTCGAGATTATAAACAAATATTTTACGAAGCATAAAACCATGTACCTCTTCCGTACCTTTTTTAACAATTTAAAATTTGTCAAGCGGGAGGGTTTTAAATCAGGGTTTTATATATTAAAAGGTGCTTACCAATTTTTAATTTTGCGTAACAAAATACCACTTTCACCTGTTAGTATAGAGGTTCAGGAATTCTACGCCAGGAATTTTTGGTCCACAAAGCCGTTTTTTCAGTTTTTGAAAACCCGTTTCAATAAATTCAGCAAAAAATTAAAAGCTTAGAATGAGTGAACAGAAATACGATTATTTAGTAGTTGGAAGCGGATTGTTTGGAGCCGTGTTCGCATACGAAGCTACCAAAAGAGGAAGAAAATGCTTGGTAATTGACAAAAGAAACCATGCTGGAGGAAATGTTTCTTGCGAGAATATTGAGGGTATAAATGTGCATAAGTACGGGGCCCATATATTTCATACTAACGATAAGGTCATATGGGATTATGTAAATTCATTTGTTGAATTTAACAGGTATACCAATAGCCCGGTTGCTAACTACAAGGGCGAGTTGTTCAACTTGCCATTCAATATGAATACTTTTTACCAACTATGGAAAGTGAAAACACCTGCGGAGGCAAAAGCCAAAATACAATCACAAATAGATAAGATGAACCTCGGTGAACCGGCTAATCTCGAGGAACAGGCCTTATCACTTGTTGGAACCGATATCTACGAAAAGTTGATAAAAGGCTATACCGAAAAGCAATGGGGAAGGCCGGCCACTGAACTGCCCGCATTCATAATAAAGCGCCTGCCTTTCAGGTTTACTTTTGACAATAACTATTTTAATGACAAGTATCAGGGGATTCCAATAGGCGGGTATAATAAACTAATTGATGGATTGCTGGCTGGTATTGATTTACAACTGAATAACGATTATTTCGACGAAAGGGGTAGGTGGGATTCACTGGCAAAACAAGTAGTTTTTACGGGCAAAATCGATCAATTTTACGATTACAGATACGGGCAATTAGAGTACCGGAGTCTGAGATTTGAGCATGAGTTACTCGATGTACAAAATTATCAGGGAAATGCGGTTATTAACTATACAGAGCGCGAAATTCCCTATACACGCATTTTAGAGCACAAACATTTCGAATTTGGGACGCAACCTAAAACAGTCATAACAAAAGAATACTCGCAGGAATGGACATATGAACAGGAACCATATTATCCTATTAATGATGTTAAAAACTCTGGGATTTTTAGCGAATACCAAAGATTGTCTCAAAAAGAGCAGAATATCATTTTTGGTGGCAGACTTGCAGAGTACAGGTATTACGACATGCATCAAATTGTTGCTTCTGCTTTAAAGAAAGTTTCTGTCCACTTTGGAGAAGACAATTTGGGTTTGGGAAATAATAATTGATAAATGTGAAGACTGCTATGCCACTTGTTTCAATAGTTATGTGTACTTACAATGGAGAGAAGTACCTTAGCGAGCAGTTGGATTCTATTTTAAATCAGACCTATAAAAATCTTGAATTAATAATAGTTGATGATGTTTCTAATGACTCCACCGTAAAAATAATTAAGGAATGGATGAAGAAAGATAACCGGATCATATTTTATGAAAATAAGAGTAATCTCGGGTATAATCAGAACTTCGAAAAAGCTATAACTTTTGCAAATGGAGAATATATTTCTTTGTCGGACCAAGATGATATCTGGTTTTCGGACAAAATAGAACGATTGTTAAATAAATTTGATAGGGCTGATGTCGTATTAACACATGCCAGGTCCGTTAATTTCATTGACGGAGAATTGCATTATCCAAAGGGTAAACTATTACCTCCGTTCACAGGTAACGATCCTAAAAAGCTTTTTTATGACAACCAAATAAGTGGCCATAAAATCATGTTTAAGAAATCCCTTTTGGAAAAGATCAGTCCAATCCCCCCCAATATGTTTTATGATTGGTGGATTGGTGTGCTGGCAACTTGTAACGGTTCTATTAACGCAGATGACGGATATTTGGTAAAATACAGAATACATGGTGCCAACAATCACATTAACGTAGGAAAAAAAGTGAGAGCCAAGCATATAGATCACATCACCGCTTGGAAGTATTTTTTGCAAATTAAAGAAATGAAAGAAGATGATAAACGCTTTCTTTCTGAGATGATTTTAGTGTTTCAAGAACACCGTGCGCATAAAAAAGTTATCGACCTAAAATTATTTTTGTTTTTATACAAGAATCGGAAAGTAATTTTTGCTAATAGAAGAAAACTGGCTAATGATTTTTTTAATTTAAAATTTATCTCCTATTATCTGATAACAAAATTTAAATAAAAATTGTTATCAGGGGGAATGATCACTCATTGCTATAATATTAACCTTTATATATTTAAAAGTTTCAACTTATAGAAATATTAATATGGACTATCTGAATAAAAAAATTGATCTAAAAAGGCTTGCGACAGAAAGGAAGCTGGAATATCAGAATGCGGAGCCTTTTTCTAATATTGTCTTTCACGATTTTTTCAATCCTGAAATGCTGGATGCGGTATTGGCCGAGTTTCCTGATCTTTCCTTAACCAAGAACATTGAAAAATTTGATGATTATAATCAGAAAAAATTAGCAACTAAGGGGGAAGCTAGTTTTGGTGAGGTTACTAAACTATTGGTTCATTACTTGAATTCTGAGCCCTTTTTAGAATTCATACAGGAGTTAACTGGCATAAAGGAGAAACTTATTTCCGATCCTTATTTTGAGGGGGGGGGGTACCATGAGATTAAACCGGGTGGCGTACTTAAGGTTCACACGGATTTCAGTACCAGTCTGCTTACTAATCTTGATAGAAGAATTAATCTTCTGGTTTATTTGAATAAAGACTGGGAAGATAGCTTTGGCGGACATTTTGAACTTTGGAGAAAAGATATGAGCCAATGTGAAAAAAAAATACTGCCTGTTTTTAACACCGTTGCAATATTCTCAACCATTCCTTTATCAAACCATGGCCACCCTAATCCGCTGACTTGCCCGCCTGATCGAAGCCGGAAATCTCTTGCATTATATTATTATAGCAACGGTAGACCTCAAAATGAGATTAGTAATGATACCCTTACTACTTTTAAAGGTCGGAAGGGTGTAGTTGCCGATGTTAAAGAAAGAAGTACACGTGAAATTATCCGTGACTTTATCCCTCCGATACTACTTAGAGCTTTTAAAAAAACTAAGACCAGAACTCAGCTATAAACAACAATAACAATTTTAAAGTTTATAACTATTAACTGAAAGACCATAGATGAACTACCGAGTTGTTGCTATAATTGTTACATTCAACCGACTTAATTTATTGCAGGAAGCTATTGATCTCATTAAAAGTCAAACTTTCTCTGTAGAACAAATTATCGTTATTAATAATAGCAGTACAGATGGCACCGCTGAATGGTTGAGTCAACAACCAAATCTTAATATTATAGAACAAGAGAACAGCGGAGGCTCCGGTGGTTTTTATACGGGTATTAAACAAGCTGTATTATCTGGTTTTGATTGGGCATGGGTAATGGATGACGATACGATCTGCAGGCCCGATGCCTTAGAAATGTTGGTGAATAAATTACCCTTAATGGACAACCCAGTAGGGTTCTTAAGTAGCAAATGCATTTGGACGGATGGTACACCGCATCTAATGAATATACCTGCAATAACTCCATCATTTAATAATAGTATTCCATTCAATACTTATGACGAAAACCACATGTTATTGGTAGAGAATAGTTCATTTGTTTCCGTTTTAATTAATGTAAAGGCAGTCAAGCAGCTCGGGTTACCTTACAAGGAATTTTTTATCTGGGGTGATGACCAGGAATATACCAGGCGAATTACCAAGGCTGGCTACCTGGGAATTTATTGTACTGATAGTGTAGTAGTGCATAAAACACCTTCTAATTATTTTCCTGATTTTTATAGAGACAATGTTAATAATCTTTGGAAACACAGTTATGGATTCAGAAATGAATTTTTCATGGTCAAAAGATCTAAAGGTTTCCTTTATTATATCTTTTGGATGTTGGGTAAGCTAGGTTATACTTCATATAAGTTATTGCGGATCAGGAAGGATAATCAATTAAAATTTATTGGCGTGTTGCTCAATTCTGGTTGGAAATCAATTGGCTTCAATCCAAAAATCGACAAAGTATAAACTTACAATTAATTACCTATAATGACGAAATATCAGTTTTGCATCCGGTTTCAAAACACCACTGTAAATTCAGCGGCTACCAAAGCAGTTGAAGATTGTAATAAAATATTTTCAGAATTAGGATATATTGATTATACGATAATTGTATGGGACAACGAGAATAAATTTAAATACTATTTACTGTTAATAAAAGAGCTTATCTTTTTTTTTAAATCAATACAAAAAGGGTCAATTATAGTTATACAATATCCACTATTGAGCATCAATAACGTTTTTCGCTATTTTATAAAAATAGCAAAGCTTAAAAGGATTAAAATCTTTTGTATCATCCATGATCTTGAAGCTTTAAGATCGGGGGGCAATAATAATGAGGCAAACAGGTTAGAAATTAAAAATCTTAATTACTTTGATGAAGTGATTGTTCATAATCCTGCAATGTTGGGTTGGATGCAGCAACATGGTTTCAAAAAGAAGGCGATTTCACTTGAAATATTTGATTACTTATCTGATCATCCCATTAATGAATGCGAAGCGAAATATTCTAATTCTATACTTTTCGCGGGAAATCTTCGTAAAAGTACGTTTATTTATAACGTAGCGGATATTAAAGGCTGGATTTTCAATGTATTTGGCCCTTTTTTCAACTTAGAACGGAGTCATCTCATTGATAACTTAGTATGGTTGGGAGAATACAGCCCTGCCGAAATAACCACGAAATTGACCGGCGGTTTTGGGTTGATATGGGATGGTGAAACGGTAAATAGTTGTGATGATAAACTTGGGAATTACCTGAAATATAATAATCCGCATAAATTTTCTTTATACCTAGCAGCTGGCATTCCCGTAGTTGCACCGGCAAGTTCCGCTCTAAGCGTTGTAATCAAAAAATATGGAATTGGCTTCCTTGTTGAGAATCTCAAGGAACTTGAAAAATTTGAATTTTCTACAGATCAATATGAAGAAATGAGAAAAAATGTATTGGTCTTACGCGAAAAAGTCATCAATGGTTATTTCTTAAAGGCTGCTATTAGTAAAGTAGAACTTGATTTGATATGAATAAAATTTTATATGTATTTGGTGGCGAAAAAGCTCAGGGCGCGGAAATTGTTTTAGAACGAATGATGGCATTCAATGTGAATCTCGTAGACGCTCATCTATTTATATCCCCTGGCAGATTTGCCAGCGACATTATTGCTTCCGGGAAAAGTTATAAAATATCGTTGTTGAAAGCGTTAAAAAAACTAAACAGGAGTAAAAATGGTCGTCTAAAATCATTATTCAATGCAATGAGTAATTACATCTTTTTATCGTATCAAGTCCACCGCTATTTGAAAATTAATGATATAAAAATAATTCATGCCAATACAATAATGCCTGCATCATATTTGATCCCGGTGATTGCCTATTCCAGGATATTTTATCGGTCACGGAAATGGATTTGGAGTGATCATGATATTACTTATTATTCACGTTTTGAGCACCAATTATCAAAAATTTGCGCAAAAGTCTATGATTTTACATTAGCAGTCTCTAAACCTGTTAAGAAAAAGTACCGAGAAAATCCAAAAGTTTTCGTTCTTTACAATGGATTGGACATTTCCTTGTTCAAAGCCGATCCTGCTAAGCGCGCTGATTTTAGAGAATTTCATGGTCTCCCTGAAAATTGTTTGATTTTAGGTATGCCTGCAGTTGTTCATGAACGCAAAGGGCAGCTTAAACTCATCGAATGCTTTAAGGTTATAGCGAAACCATCTTTAAATGTAATTCTGTTATTTGCAGGAGGTTTTGAAGAAGCGACGCCAGATTACTCAGAAGCGTTTTTTACAGCAATCGCGGAGAATGCTCAAATCAGGCACATCGGCTTTATAAACGATATGGTTAGTTTTTACAATGGCTGCGACATTATAATCAGCAATAGTAATTTAAAGGATAGCGAACCTTTAGGAACAACAATTTATGAAGCTATGGCATGCGAAAAAATAGTGGTTGCGTCTGCAACCGGCGGCACACCTGAGATAATTAATAACCAGATCGATGGATTTTTATTTACTCCGGATAGTTCACCCGCACTTGTCCAAACTTTGAAAGCTGTGATTGATGATTTTAATTCACTGGATTATGTTAGGAAAGCTGCCAGAAAAAAGGTTAAAGTGAAATTCAACGTTCAGATAATGGCAAAAACATATAATGAGCTAATTTTTGGTAATTTAATTTAAATCTAACCTATTGGACAGTTTTTTAATATTCGTAGCACTTACATTGTTTAGCTTTTCTGGTTATATTGTATGGCCAAGCAGATATAACGTCGTTACACATGGTATGGTGGCAGGTGGCTTTATTTCAATAATCGTACCTGCATTGATTCTTGGCGTTCCCGATAACTATCCGCCTGCAATAGTCGATTTATATACCAAGGTCCTCGTTCTGGGCATTCTTTTTTTCCTTCCGGCTCTGATCATAGGATTCGTAATAGGCAGACGATTGCCAACTCAGTTTTCTTTTGATATTATGACAAGGGAAGCCTACGAAGAAAGAGCTATAAAAGTTACGAAAATCTTTATGGTAATTGGGGTGGCCGGTTTGATTGCCAGTTATATAGGCATGGGTTTTATGCCTATGTTTGCCGCTGAGCCAATTGCGGCAAAACTGTTCAGAGGTCAATACCAGGAGCCTTATCTTCGAGTTGCTATCCTTTTCAGAATTTCCTTCTTTTTAATAAGTACCATTACGCCAATCGCCTGTATAATCTGGTATAAAAAGCGATCGAAGTTGTTTTTATTTCTAACTAGTCTGGGATTGTTTCTGATGATCGCCTCCTTGGAACGAAGTGGTGCATTTGGTGGGGTTGTATTTGCTTTCATTATTGTAATGTCATTTAAAAGCAGAGCCCATTTTGTCGTTTTGATGGTGATACTAATTGGCATATTCGTTCTTAGTTCATTTTTTTACTACATCGTAGGTGTCAGGCATTTTGAAGGCAACGAAAATGTATGGGAAGTTATAGGAAGAAGTGCGCCGGATATTGATGATCAAATGCAATTTATGGTCAAATTTGATCAAAAACCTGTTTGGACTTATGGCCGAACAATGTATGGCGGATTGATTCCTGGACATTATGAATGGAATCCGTCAGTTTATACGCTGGGAATTATCGCACCGGGACGTGATGTCAATGACGTTGGATCTGGAGGGTTACGTTTGCCACTTCCATTGTGGGGTTATGTTTCCTTTCAATGGTTGGGGGTTATATTATTCTCTTTTTTTACTGGGCTTTTAACCGGTGTTTTTATCGGTATATTAAAGAGTTGGGTGTTGAAATATGATTCGATAATTATTCGTGCGACAGCAATTATCGCCTTTGGCGCTGTGGCAACTCCAATAGTTGGGTTTACATTAATGAATATGTTTGCTATCCCACCCGCTTTAATTATGCTTTTTTATCTTTATCGTATCTCCTGGAAGTAATTTTTAGACATGAGTAAAATTATTTATTTAAATGGCAGATTTTTAACGCAACCTATAACGGGGGTGCAGAGAGTGGCTTTTGAACTTGTATTAGCGCTCGATGAACTTTTGGAAGAAGGAAGTATCCCTAAAAATGAACAGACCTTCTTTTTGATTTATTCCGGCAAACTGGTTAACTCAATTAGCTTAAAGCATATCAAGCTGTTGAAGAAAGGTTTTTTGCAAGGTAATCTTTGGGAACAAATTGAATTGCCTATGTACACCTATGGCTGTTTACTGCTAAGTTTTTGCACTATTTCTTGCTTGATAAAACGAAAGCAAATAGTTTTTATTCATGATGCTTCTGTTTTTGTAAATCCTTCTTTCTTTACACCTGTTTTTCGAATCTGGTATAAGTTTGCGCTGATTTGGCTCAGCAAGACCGCAAGGTGTATTATTACAGTTTCCGAATTTTCAAAGAATGAACTGGTTAAACACGCCGGATTTAAACGACATGCCATTAAAGTTATTTATAATGCCGGGGAACACATTTTAAAAAACGTTGAACCGGATTTTCATTTCAAAACAAAAATCAGTAACCTTAAGCCTTACTGTTTAGCAGTAAGTAGCCTGAGTTTAAACAAGAATTTTAACGGCTTAAGTGAGGCAATCGTAAAAAGTGATTTTAAAAAGTATAACATGCTGATTGCAGGCGGCACAATGTCAACTTTAAAAGTCGTGGATTCTAGCGATAATGTCACTTATCTGGGATACGTAAGCGACGCCGAATTAAAATTTCTGTATTGCAACGCTGCCCTTTTTATTTTTCCCTCTTTTTACGAGGGATTCGGTATCCCACCGATTGAAGCTATGTTATCCGGTTGCCCGGTAATGGCTTCTGCTACATCGTCGCTACCAGAAATTCTAGGAAATGCGTGTTATTATTTTGACCCAAACGACACGACCGAAATAGCTGAAATTATAACCAGATTACTGGAAAATGACAATGAAAGGACGAAGTTAAGAGAGATAGGTTACATTCAGGCTGAAAAATACAATTGGAAAAAAAGTGCTTTAGAACTATATAACATTTCAATATCCTACTGGTAAATATGGAAACTTTGCAACCCGCTGGTAAACGCGATTATCTAATTGATAACCTTAAATTTATTTTAATCGTGCTTGTTGTTATTGGCCATTTTTATGGTGCTTACATGGATCAAAATCGGTTTTTCAAGGTGTTGACTACCTGTATTTATTTTTTTCATATGCCGCTTTTTGTATTTATCTCAGGCTGTTTTTCAAAGCCAGAGAACGATTCTAACTCCTATAAACTTACATCGGCAATTTTATTACCCTATATCTTTTTTTGTCTAATGTGGGATTTAAAGGAGGCAGTACATTTTAAAACATTTAGCTTCAACATTTTCAACCCGCCCTATCATTTATGGTATTTACTGTGTTTATTTTTGTGGAAATTAAGTATACCTATTATCAATAGAATAAAATATCCATTTATTGCATCACTTGCAATTTCAGTTTTAATTGGCTTAAACGCAACAATTGGTTATAGTGCCGTTTTATCCAGGGCTTTCGGATTACTTCCTTTTTTTGTATTGGGAGTCATTTGTCCCTTAAGCCGTATCCATACCATACACCAAAAGAAATTCTTAATGCCTTTTGGTATTTTGATAATATTAATAGGCGCTTATTGCATTCTTTATCTTAACAATATAAATTTCAGAACCTTATTATGGGATGAATCTTATCATTCAGAAGGCTTTTCTAACTTGAAAGGTGCTCTTAATAGGATAGGCCTATTCTTTTCAGTAGTGTTAATAGGAATATCTTTCATTATACTTACACCATCTAAAAAAGTGTTTTTCACATCAGCTGGTTCACGGACTTTGCCTATATATATATTTCATGGTTTTTTCTTTCCAACATTTTTAGCTCATTTTTCTAAATGGAACCTGAATATTGTTGACAATTTTGTAATTATAGCATTTCCAATCGCTCTTATTTATCTTTTATCCTTAACAGCATTTGAAAAATTTTACAAAAAAATTGAATTTTTTCTAAGTAGGCTTTTTTTAATTAAAAAAAATACGCCTCTTAAATAAAAAAAAACATCTTTTTCTGCCAAAATAGAATAGATAATTTAATATTTATCCAATTATGATAAAACTTTTCACGTTAAAACAATCATATCCGTAAAGCGTATATTATTATAAATAACGTGCGAATGACTAACTTTATATACTTTCTTGCAATATTGTCAATTGTCACCTGGGGTATTTGTTATTTCGTTTTATCTAAAGGGCCACTGATACATTTGTTTTTACTTTTCGGATTAGTTTCATTGACGGTAGGCATATTAAGGCATGGTTATTAATATTAATTAGATTTTCATTAAACTAATTATATAATCGATCAAATTCTATCTCTAAAGTTCTTTTAACGATGTGGAATTACTATCAGCAATGTTTTTGGGAGGAGCTTCATCAAAATGTTTGCAATAAAAGTATTAGATTCTATTCCATTTTGCGATTTTATTTTGATGTAGAAAATTCATTTTATCGTCTTAATTCTAGGATAAAAATATGAGGTATGATACAGAAAAAGCCCGGCTTAACGGGCTTTAAAACTATTTTCGCATAATTTTTAGGTCATTAAATAACTGACCGTCCCCGAATAATACCAATTATAATGGCAATAATTGCTATGACAAGCAAGATATGGATTAGCCCGCCAACTGAATAAACAAATGCTCCAATGGCCCAGCCAATGATGAGGATAACTGCTAAAATGTAAAGTAATGAGTTCATGAGTGTTGTTTTAATTTATTTTATAAGTATAATTTAGCATTTTTGTTTCAAATCTTTCAAAATCGTTTTGTTAATTTTAATTTTAATAGGAAAAGTTTGATTGGATTCCACATATCCTAAATTTATTCCTCAAAATTTAGATTTCGACGCTCATTTTCAGGAGGGTAGGTGAGAATAGACAAGGACATGCCGGGAATTCCCACCAGATCAATTCTCCAATATTAGCCGCGAGCATGGTGATAAAGGCTTCAAATACGAACCTTTTAATCTACTTTTAAAGTGAGTAGTTCATTATTATCAATTAAGTGATTAAATGCCACTGTAATTGTATTGTATACGGCGCTTGTTTGTGAAACGTTTAAAATGCTGCTTTTGAAAAAATTGTAAAGCGATTTTAATGCTCTTATGTTAAAAAACTTTTAATGTTATCCACATACAATTCTTGTCAATTATAAAAATTATGGAGACACCGTATTGATAAATTCCTATGACCTATTTTGTTATTCATTTGTCTCTTTCCGTGACTATCTTTCGAAGTTTTGAACCATGTAGTTTTTTACTTTTCTATAAAATATTCAGGATGAGTTAAGTATGCATCTATGATTGATTTGTCGTCAGGACCTTTGCAGCTTATATAATAAACACCGTAGGTGGAAACTATTTTAAAAAAATGGTATAAGACAGAACCTTCCCCTAATTCCCTCCCACGTTTTTTAACCCTTATTTCTTTTAATAATAGTCTAACTATTGCTGAGCCCACACAGCACTTGTCTGTGTTCTTTACATTAGCAATGATTTTAAATTGTATAAATATTTTAGTGAGATCTTCATTCACAATCCCTAAGCCATTATCTTAAATAATATAATTTACATCCTTGCGACAATTTCCTCAGCTATTATGAATAATTGCCTGGTTTGAATTTGACTTTTACGGCTTTACCAAAAAATAATTCTTTTAAGTTATACTTAGCCTTCCATTTATGAGGCGTATTGTAAAGGCTCTATGATTAAGTACATAAATAAACTCTTCTTTGATTTTATATATAGTCAAATCCAAAGGTCCGAACAAAATTTCTGTCCATTTCAAATGCGTTACGGTCACATATCCATCAGGCCATTAGAGTTTGTAATGACCAGCAAAGCTACTTTTTGTAAGAACTCCTTCAGGTCGAAAGGCTTTTTTATATAGTCATTCACTTCGCCAAGTTCTGCATATTTATAAAGCATAGGGCTGGCTGACATAAGTAATTGTGGAATATGTTTCGTTTTTAAATTCGATCGTAGCATAATACAAATAATATGTCCGCCGATCGTTGGAAGTCTTTCGTCGATGATAAAAAGATCCGGTTCAGAAAGTATTAAATCTTCCATTGTAGGAAATCTGTCGAAAACGGAAACAAAATAACCCTTATTTTCCAGAATAGTACTTATGGTCAAGGCCAGGTTTGCGTCGTCTTCTATAATACAGATGTGCTTAGTCATGTAAGATTTCTATTTAACCCTCAACGTCGAAATTTAAAAATTGTTGACGGCAATCATCGTGCTAACTTATTTGGTTATAATTCTCAAGCTCAGCTAAAATTATTATCAATATGGCTTTCCAAAAAATCAATAAATATAACTTACTTATCGACGAGGTATCTTTAGAAATAAAAATGAATCCTGTCTATTCGTCGGGTCTTATTTTGACTCAGTAGACCTGCATTTGAAATCTATTTTAGCTAACTAGCGATATACATTTCTGAATTTTTTGCCGGTACTACGCTGCCCATTTCAAGAATTCAGGTGGAACGCCATTATAATCTTTGCTTTCAGCTCTACACCCAAATTCCTGTTCTGCTTAAAAGTATAGCTTTTCCATATTACTTTTTACTTTTCAAATGCGATTCAATAGCCTCAGCTGAATTGCCAACCGCTCTAACCGCTGATTTTAATTTTTCTATACTCACGCCAAACTTATTTGACCAATATTCTAATTCGTAATATTCACTGGTGTTGACCAGATCTCGGTCATGAACCCCTATATTTTGCTTATTATCCATTTCTCAATTATTTATGAATAACAACAGTTGGCGCATATGGTTTGCATGATATGAGCGATGTTACTACATTCACCGAGTCATTGATTAGATTTTTCTTAGTCAGATAAATTTTCTGGAATAGGTATTGAAATATAAACTCTACTGGCCGGAAGGTAAGATCACCAAGGGGCAGATGCTCAACTATTATTACAAGGTCGGAGAATACATAATGCCTTCCTTAAAGAACAGGCCTGTGTCGTTTAACCGCTTTCCGGGCGGCATACATAAACAAAGCTTTTACCAAAAAATGCTACTGATAAAGCACCTGATTGGGCAAAAACTTTTGATCATGTGACCGATGAAGAAGGTCTCCAAATACTTTGTCGGAACTGATGAAGCCAGCTTACGTTGGATGGCCTCCCTGGGCTGCATTGAGATCAATCCCCGGTTTCGCCGTGCACAAATACCGGATGATCCGGTTTATTGCTTAATCGATTTGGATCTGGACAAACATACTTACGACCAGGTGGTTGAAGCGGCGCGGATCACTAAAGAGTTTTTAGACGCTATTGATGTGCCGTCATACCCCAAAATTTCCGGTTCTACCTGGATGCACATATATATATACCTCTCGAAGGCAAATATACTTGTCAGCAAAGCCAGCTTTTCGCTAATATTATTGTTAGAATAGTTCGTAAACAAATCCCGGATTATACAAGTTTGGAGTGGAGCATTGCGGCACGAAATGGGAAAATGTATTTTGACTTTTTACAGAACCGCCCGGGTGCGATCATTGCCGGTCCTTATTCATTACGGCCAAAGCCAGGTGCTACGGTTTCTACACCCCTAATCTGAGATGAAGTAAAACGCGGACTAACCATACAAGATTTCAATATTCGAAATGCCATTGGCCGTTTTAAAGAGACCGGCGATCTGTTTAAGGTGTCTTAGGCGCTGTAATTGATTTGGAAAAAACGATTAAAAAAGCACAGGGTATTTATAAATAATCGTTAAATTAAATTAATTGTACATAAAAGCATTTTTTTAACTAACAAAATGTAAAGTTTAATGTTCAATAAATTTAAAAATTCTATAAAACTGTAGCGCATGCAATTTACTAACGGAGAGAATCTAAAACATGCAGTTCGAAATGCCCCGATTGGCATTTGCATACTTGATGCAAAAAACCTTGTTGCTGAACTGGTAAATGATAAATTCCTCCAGGTTGCCGGTAAAACTTACGAAAGTATTATAGGCAAATATTATTGGGACGCATTCGAAGAAGTTCGCAATATTTACGAATATGCGTTAAATGATGTTGTTCAAACGGGTCAACCTTATTATGCGGATGAAGTAGAATTGTCGCTGGTACGGAATAATCAAGAAGAAGTAATATTTGTCACATTTGTTTATGCCCCTATTCCGGATGATAAGGGTAGTGTAAATAAAATAGCAGTATGGGTACTTGAAAATACCTCGCAAGTAATAGACCGGAAAAATAAAGAAACTGCTAAAAATACCATACAAAAAGAGCGTGACCGCCTGAGAAAATTTATTATGCAAGCGCCTGCTGGCATTTGTGTACTCAACGGAAGTGACTTAACGTTTGAACTGATCAATCCTTTATATCAAGCCTTATTTCCGGGCCGTCAATTATTAGGAAAACCATTATTAGATGCAGTCCCGGAAATCAAACATCAGCCGATCTGGAATATTCTTCAGGAAGTATATCAAACCGGTATAACTTTTGAAGGCGAAGCTTTACTGATTCCTTTAGCCAGGAATACAGGTGGTCCTATTGAGGATCGGTTTTTTAACTTCATTTATCAGGCCCGAACCGATCTCAACGAAAATGTTGATGGGATCCTTGTATTTGTATTTGAGGTCACAGATATTATAAGCGGTCAAAGAGAGCTTAGAAAAACGCAGGATAGTCTGGAATTAGCTATTGAAGCTTCCGGTATTGGGATATGGACGGCGAATTTGATTACTGATGAGTTAATTATAACGTCCAGAAGTCGTGAAATCCATGGCATTCCAAGAACTAAACAACTAACGCTTACAACTGCGTTTGGATTAATTTTCGAGGAGTATCGTGCTAAGGTGACTGCCGGCATCAATAAGGCAGTGGCAACCAAGCAAGATTTTTGCGAAGAATATTGGATTAATCCAATGGATGGAGGCAAGCCTAAATGGCTTAAAGCTAACGGCAGGGCTTATTACGACGAATCTGGCAAGCCCCTTTATATAACCGGTGCAATCTTTGACCTTACCGAACAAAAAGAAGATGATCTTCGAAAAAATGATTTTATAGGAATGGTTAGCCATGAATTAAAAACCCCGCTTACTTCATTAGCTGCAATGGTACAAGTTAGCAGCGCCAAATTAAAAAATAGTGAAGATTCATTTTTAGTAAGTGCTATGACTAATGCTAATAATCAAGTTAAAAAAATGACCAATCTGATTAACGGCTTTTTGAATGTTACCAGACTTGAGTCTGGTAAAATTCAATTAGATAAAAAGAACTTTCAGATGGAAGATTTGGTAAGTGACATCATTGATGAGTCTAAATTAACTTCTTCTTCGCATGTTATAAAATTATTTGCTTGTAAGCCCATTTTGATATTTGCTGACGCGGATAAAATCGGCTCTGTGATTTCCAATTTGCTTAGTAACGCGATAAAATATTCTCCTAAAGGAACACAGATAATTGTACGTTGCGATAGGATAAATGATAAGATGCAGGTAAGTGTAGCCGACGAAGGCTTGGGTATAAAAGAGGATGATATAAGCCATGTATTTGACCGATATTATAGGGTTGAAAATCCTAGTCAAAGTCATATTTCCGGGTTCGGGATCGGATTATACCTGAGTGCCGAGATTATACATCAGCATGGAGGTGAAATTTGGGTAGAGAGTAAAATTGGTAAAGGATCAATATTTTATTTTAATTTGCCTATTAATTAATGTTAGTTAAAATTTAATAATAAAATACGCGCAATTCATAACCCAACAGCGTTATAAATAGTGCTCAATTATTTGATTGAGTAATATTTTGTCTTCTCTGGCTTCATCATAAGATTCAAGTAACAATTGCGTCACTTCAGGCTCGTCCAGTTTTTCAATAACCTTCATCAAAGTTTTAAATGATGCTATTTCAATACTTTCAATATTTTGCATATAAAAAAGGATAGATAAATCTCTTAAGGGAGCACTTTCATGCGGATTTCCAATAGATTGAAATGCCTCATCCAGGATCCCTGTCAGTCCAACACAGCTTTCCGGTTGGTACCACGCATCAAGTAAGATATAAATTTGCTTCATCCTGCCCATCTGATTATTGACGATCTCTACCGTTTCATCAATAGCTTGTTTAAGATCAAGGAAATGTGATCTTGTGCTTAATTCAGGTAATTTTTCTACCAACTGACTTTTAGCACAAAAAATACGGTTCAGGTGACTGATAAAAAAATGTTTTAATTCCTGGGGATCGGGTTTAGTATTAGGGTTACGTGGTGGTGTATTCATAATTTTGATCAATAAGGGTCGCGAATGCGACCCTTGATAAAATGTTAATTGCTTATTGAGCTCTACGGCAGCGGAATTATTTAGATTTTTGGCAAATATGTAATTCAGATAAGAACAGATTTAATACTTGTGATAATTAAATCATCTCTTCGCGCAATGCCTTAATACGATCGTGAGATATTTTGAGTTGGGCTTGCTGATCTGCTATTATCTCGCGTAAATAGGTTGGCAACCCTTCTTCTTCCAGAGCAGATATGTATGCTTTTTGTGCAGCATCTTCACCGAAATGACAATTTTCTAAAATTGATTTTCGGTCATGCCCTGTAAATACAGCCTTTAAATTCATCCATGCACGATATATTTTGCCGCTTCCGGTTGTACCCGTTTCAATATCAGCGCCGCTTGCAGCCACTTCGGTCGCCAGTTCCATTTTGTATTGATGACTTTCACTTATCATCGAAACGAATAAACCTTTCAAATCCTCGTCTGCCGGACTTAATTCCTTAATAGCTTTTTCATAGCCATTGATCCTGTCATTGTTAATTTCAATCAGGTCATTCAACAATTCAGTTTTTAATTCAGTTGTTTCCATAGGTTTTTTAAATTATAGTTTTACAAATTCTGTTCCAAATTGATCGTTTTAGGTTATTATTTATTTTTTTAGTTTATAAATTATCGGTTTATTGCTGTAATCAATTCGGACTTCTACTTTTACAGTCGATGGATGAAGCGTAATCGGGCATTCATCGTAAAAAATAACCGTTAAACATTTTTTGTTCTTCCGGAAAGATAATGGCATTGATAAATAGCTTACCAATAACTTTTCCCTTTAAGCATTTGTTTTGTAATTAATAAATAGTTTATAAAGAAAACTTATTTTAAAAATAAAGGGTTTAACATGAATGAAAGATCTCGCGCGTCGTTTTCCTGAAAATCCATTATTACTACCCAAAGACCTTAAACCAAGCAGGGATGAACCCAAGAGTGTTCATTTTTCAGGAAAAGATATGGTTGCTCGTCCGAGTAGCTGAAAGTGTTGCTCAAAAAGAAGGAGTGATTTTCTTTCCGGTGATCAATGCGACCGGGAATACCGAGATCGTTGAAGTCCCGTTGAACGATCCTGATCTGATTGCTACCGACGCCCGGGTAGTTAATTACAAAGGTTTGGATTACTTGACCACAATCTCACACCTGCGCTTATTGAACAGTAAAGATGGAATTCATTTAGTGAACCGGATCAGCAAACCTTACTATTTGGCGAAGGTAATCTGGAACGCTTCGGGATTGAGGATTGCCGGGTTTCCAAAATCGGGGAAACTTATTACCTGACTTATACTGCTGTTTCTGATAGTGGAGTTGGCGTAGCCCTTCGTACCACCAAAGATTGGTGACATATTGAAAATAGGGGGATGATCTTTCCGCCGCATAATAAGGATTGTGCAATTTTCGAAGAAAAGATAAATGGGAGATTTTATGCTTTGCACCGACCGAGCAGCAAGGAGATCGGTGGTAATTACATCTGGATGGCTGATTCCATTGATGGTGAGCATTGGGGAAATCATCAATGTCTGATCAGAACCCGACAGGGTCATTGGGATAGTATCCGCGTCGGCGCCGGCGCAGCGCCCATAAGAACAAAAATGGGTTGGCTGGAAATATATCATGGTGCCAATGAGTCTCATCAGTACAGCCTCGGTGCATTTCTGATGGATTTAGATAATCCATCAAAAATTCTGTCGAGAACTATTGAACCGATAATGGTTCCAACAGCATCTTATGAATTAAGTGGCTTTTTTGGCTACGTGGTTTTTACGAACGGGCATATTGTTAACGGAGATGAATTGACGCTCTATTATGGAGCAGCGGATGAGTTTTTATGCGGTGCAAAATTTTCAATTAATGAGATTTTAGCAGCGTTAAAATAAATTTATTAACTGCTGAAACAATGAACCTCCCATCGAGTTGTATTTAGAGAATTTAATTCAATATTAATAAAATAAATTAGAACTATAATATTCACTCAAAAAACACACTATGTTTCATCACGTAAAAGACCTACAATTTAACGCCAGGGTATCCCGCCCTGACCCGCGTTTTGCCAATTTATTGCTGGAGCAATTCGGCGGGGAAAATGGAGAACTTGCTGCAGCCATGCAGTATTTTACGCAAGCTTTTGGCGCCAAACAACCTCATCCTGACAAGTATGATATGCTTATGGATATCGCTACCGAGGAATTCAGTCACCTGGAGATAGTAGGGGCTACCATTCAGATGTTATTAAAAGGAGTCAATGGGGCGTTGAAAGATGCGGCTGAACAGAGCGAGATCATGGTTGCTATGAATAGCAAGGCTGAAAAGGAAAGCGTAATTCATGCTGCGTTATCTGCTAACCCACAATTCCCGATTATTACTGGTGGCGGTCCAACACCAAGAAACAGCCAGGGAATTCCATGGTGCGCTTCTTACATTAATTCAAATGGCGACCTCACTGTAGATCTGCGAACAAACCTGGCTTCTGAATCAAGAGCGAAGCTGGTATATGAGCATTTAATGAAATTTACAGATGACCCTTATGTGAAAGAAACGCTTTCATTTTTGATGACCCGCGAAGTAACCCATTACAAAATGTTTGAGGCTGCATTGGAGAGTATTCAGCCGAATTTCCCTCCAGGTGTTTTGGCTGCTGATCCAAGATATCTTCAAAACGTTTACAATCTTTCTGACGGAGCGGTCCGCGGTCCATGGAATGAAGGCGAGATCAAGGGAACGGGTAAGGAATTCATCTTTGTGGAGAATCCTTTAGCACAGGTGAAGGAAACAGAAGGGCAAACCAAGCTGCCTGAAAATTTCAGTAAAGAACTTAAAGATACAGAAAAGCTCAATAAAGGAATGAGTAAAGCTAAAAGCGAAGAAGTGAAAACTGCGGAGCCGGATGGCGTTGTTCAGTGGAGCGATTATTAATTTAACAGCAATGGATAATTTATCGGTAGGACGAAGAATTACCTCTCCTGAAGGATCAGGGGAGGTACTAACAATATTTGACGGCAAAGTGATCCTTATACTTGATAATGGGCAAACCACTACTTTACCCGCAGAACAGGTTCGGGGTGAAATTGAAGAAAACCTGGCTACCGACCTAAAGCAGGAATCACCACAAGAAATTGACGCTCGTGCTCATCATGCCAGCGACATCGCCGCGAAACTTAATGACAAAACAGCTTGCGAAAATAGCAGTAATCAATTTTCTATGGCATTTTCAGCTAATGAAATTGATGTGATCAATGATCTCATTCACATTAACAACGATCGTGTTGAAGGCTTCGAAAAAGCAATTCAGGATCTCGAACATGAAAACAATGAATTAACGGCAGTATTCAATAAGCTTGCAGGTGAAAGCCAGGCAAACGCTGATCAGCTGACCCAAATCGTTCAGCAATCCGGTGCCGACGCTGAAGAGGGCACCAGTACCGCGGGATCGCTGCACCGGGCATGGCTGGATGTAAAATCTGTATTTACTGGGGCTGATCTGGAAGCAATTCTTAGTGAGTGCGAATGCGGAGAGGATGCAATTAAGGGCGCTTATAAATCTGCGCTTGATCCTGGTCATGCGCTCAATCCGGAATTAACAGCAATTTTGAAACAACAATTAATCGGTATCAATGGAGGTCATGACCTGATCAAATCTTTTCGTGACCAAGCCCGCGTAAGCGAAATTGAGGATGATTTCCGGCATAATGCTGCCGCGTCTAATCCTGACTATCCGGGAGAGGATTATACTGGCGCACCTGCTAAATTTGAAAGTGCTGAAGTTGAGTCCGCGCAAAGTCCATCGGGGCCGGAAACTGACAGTATTATTGAAGAACAAGATTGGCAAGAACAACAATCTAATGCCTGTTCGAACTCAAAATTGATGAAATTCTTTGTAGAAGAACTGAAAGATCTGTTATGGGCCGAAAAAGAATTAGTTGACATTTTACCTGATATGGCCAAGGCTGCTACAACACAGGAATTAAAAACTGCTTTCGCTAATCATTTGCAGGAAACAGAAGTTCACGTTAGCCGCCTGGAGCAGGCCTTTGGAATATTAGGGCTTGAGCCGGATACAACCAAATGCGATGCAATGGCCGGTATTGTAGAGGAAGGAGATAATATCATCAGCTTTACGGAAGAAGGTACTGCTCAAAGGGACGTAGGCCTGATCTTTGCGGGTCAAAAAGCTGAACATTACGAAATTGCTTCTTATGGAGGTATGATCAGCCTCGCCAAAACGCTTGGATATTATGAGATAGCAGAACTACTGGTTTTGACAATAGATGAGGAAAAATCTGCTGATGCGTTATTAACTGAAATAGCCGAAAACCATGTCAATTACAGTGCAAGTATAGAAACAGAAAACTAAATAGTCATATCAATCGTCGCTTATCCGGCAATTGATAGCACTAGCATCAAATTTTAAAAATTAAAAAATAAAAACATGAAAAAAGTAAATCTGATTATTTCAGCTTTCGCCGTAGCGGGCTTGTTGTTAGCTTGTTCAGGACCAAAAGACAGTAAGCAAAGCGCGGATAGCGTAAACACGGCAAAAGCAGATACAGCCAAGAAAGATTCATCTATGGCGGCAGTCGATAAAGACGATGCCAAATTTGCGGTTGCCGCCGCCAATGGAGGAATGGCAGAGGTAGAATTAGGTAAACTGGTTCAGGAAAAAGCGGTAAATACCAAAGTTAAAGATTTCGGTACGATGATGATCACGGATCATACGAAAGCCGGCGACGAGTTAAAGGCTTTAGCGAGATCTAAAGGAATTACGCTTCCTGTAGCACTTGATAACAAGGAGCAAAAAATAAAAGATGATTTGTCGGCTAAGTCCGGGGCTGATTTTGATAAGGCCTATGTCAACGACATGATCGACGACCATAAAAATGACATCAAAGAGTTTGAAGACGCCAGTAAAAACCTGAAAGATGCCGACCTGAAAGCATTTGCAATTAAGACCCTGCCAACGTTAAAAATGCACTTGAATGCAATTCAAAAAATCCATGACAGCATGAAATAATTTTTAATAAGTTAAATAGTTTTGAGAGGGCCGCTTAGATTTTCTAGCGGCTTTTCTTTTTTAGCATCCAGCGCTTCTTAATGACTTTTGCTTTTCGAAAAGCGGAGCGAAATCCTTCAGAGGTTTCAAGCGATAATTCCGGAACGAGCCGTGTTTCAAAATAAATTTTGAATTGATGTGTTGGAATGGCTAGGGATCGATCTTCAGGGTAGCAGCGCTTTATTATATTGACCTGTACTCTTTATCTTCAGGACCGTTGCTGATTTCTATGGCACGTCCCTCAGGCTGGTTCTCATGCTGGCAAAGTAGCAGTGATAAAACCTCGCACCATTTACTGCAAAGGCAATGGAGCTAGGAATTATAAGTGACGGCTACCGAAGCGTAGCGGGATTACCGGCTGATTAGTTCTGATAATATGTTCATGTACCGCCATCGGGCTGGTATCAAAATCCCCTCGTGCTAAAATGCCAGCATTGTTAATCCAAATATCAATCTTGTCTTTCCATTTAATAGCCGCGTTAACGGTTTCGGCACCCAAGCTTTCACATGCTGTTTGGACTAAACTTTGTGATGCTGCGTTTCGGGAGGCTAACACCAAATATGCTTGATGTTCTGCAATTTCAATGCTGCTGCACGTCCTGCACCGCTACTTGCACCTGTTATAACTACAACTTGTCCACTAATGCCCGCTAATTTTTCCGTGTCAGAAATAAATATCAATGGTAATTTGTTTTATAAAAATATATCTCGTATTTATCCATATCTGCACATCTTCGGGTATATTGAATTAAAAAGTTGACGCTTGAAAACAAGTTAAAAGAAATGTTATGCGACAATTAGGTGAATTTTACGTTATTTAATTCTATCTATTCTGATTGCTGATCTGCCTTATTAGAAATAGCTATAACTATTAAATCCAACTCCCGGGCACTCCTGAAAAGTAGCTCATGAAGATGTTTTATATTAGGAGAAGGATCAGCATCAGCTAATAATTCGGCAAGTCCTAAAATATTTGCAAGTGGTCTGCGGACACCATGCGACTGAATAAAACCTATTTCAGAAAGCTGGTTAATTTTGCTTTCGATTTCTATTTTAGCGGTAACCAATTCAGTTATATTATATCCTACACAAAATATTCCTTTAGGTTCATCATTACCATTAAAGAATGCCTTCATCTCCCATTGTGTGCTGATAAAACCTCCTTCACCATTGTGTTTACGAAGAGTAACAGGTATGAGCTTCCCTGGGTTTTCGAAACAGCTTAAGCCGGCAGTTGTACAAAGCGGAATATCATCAGGATGCAAAGTGATGGAAAAATTTTTACCGAGAAGAGAATCACCAAGAAGATCAAAATTATGGTTGTAATTCTCGCTGACATACAGGTACTTGCTGTCCATCCCGATAGCGATTGTGTAGAAAAAAGAAGAGCTAGCAAAAAAATTATTCGTTTCCCGGTAGTAATCCATTTATTATCGAAGTATAATATTTAATAATAATATATGTTATCTCTTTACGGAGTTGATGATTGCCGTCAGGGTGAAACTATAAATTATATACCGCAATAAAGCTATTCCCACAATGTTTATTTAGTATTTTCGATTAGTTCTTCATATATAATATATATCCGTGTAGATAGTTGTCATATTACCCGTTTACTTAACTGTTGGGTAGCTATTTCACCTATTAATAAATAAAAATTCTCTCTTTGAAACTTTAAAGATTTAAATAGGCGCAGGAGCAATCTTATGAAACTGACCTTGCCGAAATTAGAAAGGCAGAAAGGTTATCTATCGAATGTAATACATTTTTCCGCAGGTTGCAGCCCTCAGTAAGACGGAAACTTAACGCTCGTATGCTTACGCTCGGGCTCCGCCACTCACCCGGATGATTTGCTACCTTCAGATTAAGAATTACTGTCGCAAACCAAGCAAACGCTTATTCAAATGGAACAGTGAAGAACGCCAGAAAATATAGGGAAGGGAGGTAGCAGCATTTTCGGTATAGCATCGAATACTAAGGCCTTTACCGCTGCTGCACTTGGTATATTGGTTGATCAGGGCAAGATCAAGTGGGATGATAAAGTCACCCATTATATTCCAGAATTTCGCCTCTACGATAACTTGGCAACACAAGAAATTACTATAAGGGATCTGCTTTGCCACCGAAGCGGGTTGGCGACCGGTGTCGGGGATATAATGCACGATCCCGATTCTACAAATTTTACGGTAAACGAGATTATTTACAATTTACGTTATATCAAATCTGCCTATTCATTCAGAAGTAAGTTTGCTTATGATAATAATCTTTACTTAGTAGCCGGTGAAGTTGTTGCAAGAGTTTCAAAAATGCGTTGGGAAGATTTCGTTGAAAAGCAAATTTTGGAGCCATTAGGCATGGTAAACAGCGCAGCATCATATAATGATTGTAAACAAAATGCCAATATTATAGATGCGCATAAAAAAATAAATGATTCGATTAGAGTAGTTACACGATATGCTTCTGAAAAAGATGATGCTGCGGGTGGCATATATTCTAACGTAGAAGACATGAGCAAATGGATGCTTATGCTAATGAATCATGGAAAATATGGCCTTAACCTGGAACGCCAGCTCCTTACAGAACGAACTGCAAATGAATTTTGGTCGCCGCAAACCATTATACCCGTTGGCAACAGCGGTATTTATCGCACACATTTCGCCGATTATGGCTTAGGCTGGTTTATTTTGGATGTCGGTGGCTACAAACAGGTCATGCATACTGGCGAGGATGTTGGCATGGTATCAGAAGTTGCGATGATACCGGAGATAGGCTTAGGCGTAGTTGTCTTAAGCAATAATGAAAGCAATGCAATAGATGCTATCACTTATCAAATATTAGATAGCTACCTTGACATAAAAGGCGTAGATGAATCCGAAAGTTCGCTGAAGCGATTAAAATCGGGCGAGCAATTTGCACATCAGGAGAAGACCAAAATACTCGCACAAATACAAAATTATAATATCAGCAAAACTGTTAATAAAAGAGGCTATATTGGATTGTATAAAGATAAATGGTTTGGCAATGTAAAAGTAAGCCTTTATAAAAGTTCTTTATGGTTTGCTTCTGAGCGATCGCCACAGCTACGAGGTGTTTTGCAACCTTTGGGAAAAAATATTTTTTACGTTAAATGGCAAAATCCCGATCTAGATGCTGACGCTATAATTATATTTAAAGTTAATAAAAAAGTAGCTTCTGCCTTTTCCTTTGCGGATACTAATCTTTCTTATGGAGGGTTATTATTTAAAAGAATAAACCATTGATTCTTACATTACAGGATTATTAAAATTCTTCGATCAAACTATCACTTTTAATGTTTTAAGTCGAAAAAAAATGTACATGGAAATATTAATTCAAATACAGGAACCGAACGCCTGTTTCTTGCTAGGGAGGAGAAATAATTTTTGATTCTTTTGAAGTTGCTGTCAAACTTGTCGAAAAGAGTTTACCTGAGCAAATTTTAAGAAGAAGAATTAAGAAGATGATAAATAAGACATATTCTTGGCAATTCAGAAATTGCTAACTCCTAGGAGATTAATTTTTCCTTTTAATTGTTCAATGTACAATATTGTACAACGCTGTAATTACTTGAAGACCCCTCAATCTCAAATTAGCATAATACAGTTAAGTTGTTATTTGTTTTTTAACGGATAAGAAACCGTGTCGCCAGTTTTAAGAATATAATATGTAAATTAGATTATCTGCGATAATCAAAGCTGAAATTGGATAGTGAATTTTAAAAGCTTTGATTAGTTGATTCAGAATACTTGATTTGACTTTGAATCTTTTAGTAAACGTAGAGTGTATGAAATTATTGATTAGACCGGAAAAACTTTCGCGAGTATTTAAAAAATATCATATCGAAGGGTTACCTTTTGCGGCATCCCTAAATGAGTTTAACGCAACAGATATGGGTGATCCACACGATCATCCATTCGATTTTGTAACTCATATCCTAAGCGGCGGATATATTGAGCGCATATATACTATCAATTTTAATGAAGTAATAATTACTGACATCGAACGCATTCCCGGAACATCACATTTCGTCAAAGCAACAGATATTCATCAAATTATCAATCTACCAACAGGTCATTGCGTTACCCTAATGATCCCACAATCTGGACACATTCGAGCGACTTGCTTTTACCGTTTTTCCGAAGGTAAAGCTTATTTTAGATTATGGAATAAACGTAAGTATATTCCACTTATTTAGCTATTTACAACCATTATTCGATAGTAGTGAAGGGAGTAATGATTATAATAATTTAAGTTACAATACCATATTCAGCTCATCTCCAACAATACAACTGATATAGTTTCTAAATATAGGTCAGGATCGATTAGTTTAAAATTAGAAATGTAATTCCGATAATCTCTTCGGCTATTTAAGACAAAATTTTGTTTCTTAATGAAATATCGCTCTTATGAATTAAAGAAAAATTGGCTGATTCGCAAAATCTTTTTTAAATAGAAATATAAATATTTAATTAGAAATCAACAACAAAATTCATTAAAGTTTGTCTTAATAAGAAAACTTTAATGGATTTAACTTCAATCAGACTTTTACAAACAATTTTCCGATGTTTCCTAAACAGCTTATTATATTTTCACATTTAAGATGGGATTTCGTTTATCAGCGGCCGCAACACCTTGCCAGCCGCTTGGCACAATTTTCAACAGTTTATTACATTGAGGAACCGGTTTTTGACGCTCATGAGGAGACTTACCTTGAAAGTGTTTTAAGAAATAAGGTACTTGTAATAGTTCCTCATCTAAAGCCTGGATTGAATCATGAATTTACGATAGCGGGGTTAACTCAATTATTCGGAGAGTTTATAAAAATGTTCAACTTAGCCGAAACTGCTTTTTGGTATTACACTCCTATGGCTTTGGAATTTTCCGCAAACTACGAACCTCAGATGGTCATTTATGATTGTATGGACGAACTTTCAGCATTTAAATTTGCGCCGCATAATTTGCAGATTCTTGAAAAGGAGTTATTGGAAAAAGCCATTCCAACATTCAATATTTGGGTCCTAAAACATATGATCAATTGCCGGATTATATCGCTGGCTGGGACATTGCACTAATTCCATTTTTCTTGAATGAATCAACAAGATTCACCAGCCCAACCAAAACGCCTGAATACCTTGCCGCGGGACTACCTGTGATTTCTACTCCCATCATCGACGTCATAAACCCCTATGGACTAAATAGTTTAGTGAGCATAGGTACAACTGCTGCCGATTTTATAAAACTCGCTGAAAAAATTTTGGCTGATGAACGCGATGATGTTGACCGTTTAGTTGACATAGATGCATTTCTCGCACTTAATTCCTGGGACGAAACATTTGAGGGCATAAAAAATGAGATGCTTAAAGTTATCGAACAGAAAAATCAACTTTTAGCTGCGGAGCGTTATGTTTGATTATCTGATCGTCGGTGCTGGATTTGCTGGATGCGTCCTTGCCGAAACACTGGCTGCAGTTGGGGGAAAGAAAGGTTTAATAATCGATAAACGGAATCACATTGGCGTGAACGTATATGATTTTTACGATAAAGCGGGTATTCTCATTATAAGTACGAGCCGCATATATTCCATACCAATAGTCCTGCTACATTTAATTATCTTTCCAAGTTTACAGCGTGGAGAAATAACCAGCACAAGGTGGTAGCCCACACGCACGGACAATATTCCAACCTTAATCAATCTTAACACTATAAATAATTTGGACGGGATGAACTTGAATTCTTTAGATTTAACTGATTATTTTTCTTCAATTAACGAAAGTGTCACTCAAGTGAAAACATCTGAAGATGTCGTAGTTAAAGCAGTTGGGCGTGAATTGTACGAGATTTTTTTTAAAGATTACACAAAAAGACAGTGGGATCTGAACCCATCCGAGCTCGATGCATCCGCCCGCGTTCCTGCCCGAAACAATAAAGATGATAGGTATTTTACAGACACCTATCAGGCAATGCCTCTTCATGGATATATAAAAATGTTTGAGAGAATGTTGTCGCATCCTAATTTTAAAATCATACTCAACACGGACAATCACGAAATTGTAGATAAGATCTATTTTCGAAAAATGATATTTACAGGACCGGTAGACGAATACCTTGACTTTTGTCTTGTAAATTACCACATCGCTCCATTCATTTTAAATTTGAGACACTTAATCAAAATATTTATTATACCGGGACAATCAATTATCCTAACGATTATGACTTTACCCGAGTAACAGAGTTTAAATATCTGACCGGGCAAAAGCACAAAAAGACGAATGTAGTGTACGAATTTCTTAAAAGCGACGGGGGCCATTATTATCCAATACCGAGACCAGAAAACAATGAGTTGTACAAAAGATATCAGGCTCTAGCCGTGCAAAGCAATATTCTATTGGTAGTGCGTTTAGCAACATATAAATATTACAATATGAATCAGGTGGTAGCGCAAGTATTATCGGTTTTCAAAGAAATAAAGCAGGTTAATGATGTAAACGTTGATCGTGGTCTAATTGTAAATGTTAGCCAGGACAACGAATGACAAATCCTTTTAGATCGTTTTGGATGGGTGGATTCGAATGCGCGGATCACTTAAACGCATTTGGAAACCGCGTTGATTTTCTTGAACTTACTAATCATCTACAAAACATAGATAGTGATTACAGAAACCTTGCAGAATTCGCGATCAGCACCGTAAGAGAAGGAATAAGGTGGAGTTATGTCGAGCGGATTCCCTATAATTATGATTTTAGCGTAGTTAAAATTATGCTGCAAGAGGCTCATAGACAAGGCATTCAGCAGGTGTGGGATATCTGTCATTTTGGTTATCCAGTTGATTTGACCCCGCTTCATCCGCATTTTACAGGCAGGTTTGTCGGCCTTTGCAAAGCGTTTGTACAGATGTTTAAAGCTGAATACCCAGGGGAAACATTGATTGTTACACCTATTAATGAAGTTAGTTTTATATCCTGGTTAGGCGGTGACGTAAGAGGCACTTCACCTTATGGTGTACATTTAGGATGGGAAGTCAAATACGCTCTGATGCGCGCATATATCGCAGGGGTTAAAGCGATGAAAGAATTAATGCCAGGAATTTATATCTTAAGCACTGAACCTTTAGTAAACGTTATACCGCCACTTAACTGTTCAGAGGACGATAAGGTCAGCGCGCGAAATGCTCATTTAAACCAGTTTCAATCGGTAGATATATTGACGAGCGCTATGTGTCCAGAATTGGGTGGCTCACCCGATCTTTTAGATATTCTGGGGTTCAATTACTATTATAATAATCAGTGGATTATTGGAACGGGAGATTTCTTAAAATGGGCCAATGAAGATTTTGATCCTCGCTGGAAACCTTTTAGTCAATTGCTAAAGGACGCTTACGAACGTTATCATAAACCAGTAGTACTCCGTCTCTGAGATTGCCCGTACGGTGATTGAACACACCGATAAAAGTATCCTTTACATTGGCCTGGTGCAGAATGAAATGCGCTACAGCCTGATGGCAACAGTTTCTTTCGACCCTGATATCCGTTTTACCAGTGCGGATACGGGTTTTTACTACGCGCAAAAACTAGTTCCTGAGTTTGAAATTATCGAAACCAGCACAGCAAATACGATTATAATGAAAATTGGTTTGCCCAAATACTTGAAACTTAATCCGGGAATGATCGGAACATTTAAAAAACAATTTGAGGAAGAGGAGCCGATCAATGCTTACGAAGAGATCAAACAGCGGAATGCTAAACTGAACCACCTGTCTACTGAAAAGGATGAAGAGCTGCGGCGCTCAAAGCTGGTAAATGAAAAGAAAACCGAGTTTATTTCAATAGCGAGTCACGAGTTAAAAACACCCATAACAGTATTGAAAGCTTACACCCAAATGGCAAAATCGACTAAAGAGACAATCAGCAGTAATCTGCTGGAACTATTGTCCAAGATCGACTTGCAATCTAATAAGCTATTGACCCTTGTCCAGCAATTGCTCGACATTTCCAAAATAGAGAATGGCAATTTGCAGTATCATATGCTTAATGTCAGGCTAAATGGCTTCCTTACAAAGCAGGTAGCTGTGATGCAACACATTTTGCCGCATCATGAATTTGTGACAAATTACTGCGATGAACTAACGGTCCTGATCGACGAGTTAAGAATGGAGCAGGTACTGGCCAATTTGCTGGGGAATGCCGGAAAATATTCTGATAAACATACCAGGATTTTAGTAGAGACGGAAATGTCAGATAACAAGCAGGTAACGATCAGGATCAGCGATCAAGGACGCGGCATGACAAAAGAAACCATGACTTCTATTTTTGAAAAATTCTACCGTGCAAAAGATGTCTTAAAAAGTCATACCGGGCTGGGGATGGGCTTATACATCACTTCAAAAATTGTCACTGACCATAAGGGGAAGATCTGGGTGGAAAGCGAAGAAGGAGTAGGTTCTTCATTTTGCTTTACGGTACCCTTGGCATTTTGAAAAGGTTATTGGTATGCCGTCAAAGGATTGGTCTTTTCCTGTCAGACTTTTGCAGTAATATTTAAATGCTGGAAGTTCGGGATGTCTTTAAAAAAAGTAAAAAGTAAACTATTTAGGTGTATAAATACTGAGCTTATAGTTGTGCGCACAAGAAAGTTGGCAATGGTAGAGAACATGGCTTTTGTAAGACTGGGCTATTTTGTGAGGATTCTTGTCTTAACGTTGCAATTTGCAGCTTGATCAATTAGCAAAATATTCTTCGGCCACAAAGTGAATTAATTTTGAGTTTTCTCGCGAATTGTCCAGGCATTCCAAAACCAACTGTGCGTAAGGCTGAAAAGCAAGTTTTACGGCCAGCAGGTTTAAGATTTTGCAAGCTCCCAATTGCATATTATCTATCACAGATAAATAAAATAGAATGGACATATCGCTCTTATAGTGATTGTCCTGTTTAAAGCTCACCTGTCGCAGCGCTTCGGCAACAACCGCTGCTATGCCTAAACATTCCTGGGTTAGCCAGGACTCGTCCATCAAACGAAAGATCTCTTTTAAAGCTGCCATCTGGGTATTAGAGTCGTCCAGATTCTCCTGTAACGCATGTTTTAAATTTTTAAAAGTAGCCTGCCCGATCAATGTTGGCAGATTGACAATGAGGCTGTATTTCGCATTATAAAGAATCGTTGATTGTTCAATGAAAGCAAAACGCAAGGATTCCCTTTCAAGGATGTGGTCGATTTGTTTTGGCATATTAAAAGTTTAAGAGAACGTGAAACAAATTTCTTAAAGATACAATAAATATGGTAGCACGGGTCTGAAATTTCTACTAATGTGGACTGAGTTGGGTTTACTTGTGATTTATTTTATAGGGGGGGGTACATAGTTTGCGTGCATTGCAAAGCTGCCGCAAAAATCGCAGGCGGTTCTTCCTATACTGGTTATTTGTAAAAGTAAAGTTTGGTATACAGCCATTTGGTAAGGTGCATTTGTCAATTATTTGCATAAGTCATGGGTTAAAAACTCCGCTAATATGCAAACACTATATAGACGGCTAAGACACCAATGAATGTATATATCTTTGAGTTGAGAATAAAACACATGTCAGCAAAACCCTACCCAGGTTGTTGAAGTGCCAGATAATTTTGCTGTTAATGATCATTGCTTATTAATTTATAACCCATGCCACGTAAACTGACAATTTCTACGCCCGGCTCATCTTTAAGCATCCTGCGCACATGAGCCATAAACACGTTCATACTTTTAGAATTATAGTAGTTATCATCCCCCCATATCGCCAGCAACGATTCCTGCCGTTTTAATATTTTATTTTTATGAAGCAATAACATTTCGAGCAGCGCAACTTCTTTAAAAGACAGCCTGTATTCTCCCGAACTGGTTACCAATTTCTGGCTGACCGTATCCAGCTCACAATTTCCAAAATGATAAACGGTAACTTTCTTATCGATAGACGCATCTGACCCGAACCGCTTCAGCAAGGATTCGATCCTGACCAATAATTCCCCCATATTAAATGGCTTTTTAAGATAATCATTCCCGCCACTCTTAAAGCCCTTGATAATGTCTTCAGGAAGTGATTTTGCACTTAAAAAAATAATAGGTGTTTTAGATCCCAGCCCCCTTATGTCATCAGCAAGCTTATAGCCGTCTTTTAAAGGCATCATAATATCGAGTATACAAATATCCGGCTGCGCGCTTTTAAACAGATCAAAAGCCTCCTGCCCGTTACGCGCCTGCAAAACTTCATAACCGCTTTCCACCAGGCCATCTGTAATGATACCGGATAAAACCGGCTCATCTTCCGCATATAACACTTTCATAGCTGCTTAAATACTGGTAAATACACCATAAATTTACTTCCCTTTCCCTTCTCACTCTGAACATTAACACTGCCTCCGTGCATTTCAATGATCTGCTTTACATAATTCAGGCCGAGCCCGGAACCTTCAACATGCGGCACATCGTAAGCGCTGGAAACCCTAAAAAAACGTTCAAATATTTTATCATGGTAGATCGCTTCAATACCCGGCCCGTTATCTTTGATACTGATCTTCACTGTATTTGCATCAGAGGTACAGACAACCACAACATGTACACCCGCCTGGCCATACTTCAGCGCGTTCTCAATCAGGTTGTAAAAGACATTGGTCAAGTGAACAGGATCTCCGCTAACAAAACAGGGTTCTTCCAAAGGCTCGTATATAATTGTCGCATTCTTATTAATGACCTGAACGCTCATCGAAGCTACAACAAGCTTTAGGCATTGCTGAACGTCGTAAAGTTCCTGGTGCAGTTTAATATTTCCTTTATCTAAATCATCCAGCCGGAGTGCCTTATCAATCATCTGTTTTAATCTTTGCAGTTCTGTTTTACTGATCTCTAAATAAGTGTTAAGTTTTTCGGGTTTAGCCAATAAATTATAGCGGGTGATAGAATCCAGAGCAACTTCGATAATGGCAAGCGGCGTTTTAAGTTCATGGGACATGTTATTGGTAAATGCCGCTTTAGCTTCTGCATACAACTGTTTGTTGGCGATGGATTTCAAGATATAATAACAGGCGAAACCAATCAGCAGGATAAGGACAAATGCTGAACAGATGTAAATACGCATCCGCCATAAAACCAGACTGTCCAAACCTGGCACGATAAGTTCGTATTTATTTTTGGATCTGAGGTCATAACTATATTTACGGGAACGGAAAGCAGGATGGGTTACCGGATTGTTGATACTATATGTTATTTGTTCGTCATTGTTCCGGTATCGGAAGGCTCCGTAATAGGCGTCCACATTTAAATCAGCCTGTTTCAGCAACACTTTTACGGTGCTGTCCATCTTTAACACAGAACGCTGGTCAATCGCTAACATTCCGGGGCTTACTTGCTTTGGAGAACTAGGAGCCATTGCGACATGATTCACCGCAGCCTTTCCGCTGTAAACCTGTAAGTGAATATTAACCACAACACTGTCCCTGAACGCGGAAGAAGCAAAGGAGCTGTTTAAGTAACGGTTAACCTCGCTGTCAGTGATCGCGTCAAACGCAGTTTTCAAATTGATCCATCTGGGGGACAAAAAAAATTGCCGGTAGTCGCCGTTTCCACTTATATCTCCCAACAGGTTCTTGTACATCGTCTCTCTTGAAGCTTTGTTCACCACCTGTTCCAGTTCCTCTTCAACAAGCTGATATTGTTTTTTAAAAAGCTGGTCAAGCCAAATCAGCTGCAGACAGACGGCCAGCAGGATAATGCCGGACATAATTGGAATTAAATACCTGTTTGCAATAATTTTCACAGAACAAAAGTGGTCAATAAAAGTGACTGAGTTTCAGCATACTTAAGATTTAACCTTATTTAATCTTACTTAACCCGCCTTTATCTTAACCCGTGGTAGGTTTGCTGTATGAAAAAGTTACTGATAATGTTCATTTTAAATCTGCCATTTTTGTTAATCGCTCAAACACGGATTAAGGGAATGGTCACCGACCGGTCGGGGAATCCGCTTGATGCGGTAACCATAGCTTTGAGCCAGCAAAATTATGCGGCGACTTATGCGCTTGCGGATTCAGGGCGCTTCACTATGAATACAAAGAGTAGCGGTAGTTTTACCCTCACTGCCACACTTATTGGATATAAGCCCGTTATAAAGTCTATTACGCTGCCTAAAGACACGTTGCTTATTATTATGGAGGAAAATGCAAAGCAGTTAGGCATGGTTACCATTTCAGCCGCGAGACCGGTTATTGAAAGAAAAATTGACCGGGTCGTATTTAATGTAGAAAACAGCATTGTCGCCAGCGGCGGAAGTGCCTGGGATGCCATGACCAAAGCACCGGGCGTTCAGCTGAACAGCGGCAATACACTGGCTGCTGATAAAAAAAATGTAACGGTATATGTCGATGACCGGCCGCTGCATTTATCGGCCGATGAGCTGACCACCTATCTTCAGGGGCTTCCCTCAGACGCGGTTTCAAAAATAGAGGTCATTACAAACCCGCCGGCAAAATATGATGCAGAAGGTGGGGCGATCATTAACATCGTAACCAAAAAATCAAAATCGGATGGATTGAATGTCACCCTGAATTCCGGCTATACACAGGCGACCTATGGAAGCTATAATGCCGGGGCGATTTTCAATTACCGTAAGGATAAACTGAATGTTTTCGGCAGTTACAATTACAGCAACAGGGATAAAGATTATAAAGAAACAGACTTTGTAAACTACAATACCCCAGGTAATCCTTCTTTCTGGAACAGTGATGTTGTTAATCACCGGAAATCAGCAGTCAATAATTATAAACTTGGGGCTGATTACCGGCTCAGTAAAAACCAGGTAATCGGATTTCTGGTTACCGGCTATAATGCGGCTGGTAACGGGCATAGCGAAACCAACACTTCCGTAGCAGGCGGCAGCAACGCAACACCTGATTCCCTGCTTCATACCATAACGAACAGTAAAAGCAATACCACCCAGATCGGGTTTAACGCGAATTATACGCTGAAAATCGATACAACCGGAAAAAGTTTGACCGTAGATTTTGATTACCTTCCATTTAGGTCAACTAACAGGCAGTTTCTGGATAATTATTCCTTCCTGCCTGACGGTAGCCCTGCATCAGCCCCTTATCATATATATACCCCAACCACTCAGGGTATCAATATATACTCGGGAAAGGCAGATTATACCAGCAAATTATTTAAGCGCTGGACATTGACATCAGGAATAAAGTACAGCAGCATAAAAACTGACAATACCTTTAATTATTTTAACAACGCAGGTGCGGTACCCGTTCTGGCCAGTAACCAGAGCGATCATTTTACCTACACGGAAAATACAGCAGCATTGTACACCAGCATTAATGGAACCGTAGGTAACTGGACATTCCAAGGCGGTTTACGCGGTGAATACACAAACAGCCGGGGTTTTTCAGCTACACTTGATTCGTTAAATAAACGTAGTTACTTTAAGCTTTTCCCTACCGCTTATGTGATTTATAAACTAAACGACAACAGTGATCTGCAACTGACCTACAGCTACCGTATTCAGCGTCCCGAATATTTCAGGCTGAACCCCTTTAAAACCTATGTTACACCTTATTCATTTGTTGAGGGAAATCCTGCATTACAGCCTTCATTTGTTCAGAATATAGAACTTGGCTATACCTGGAAGAAGCAGTACAACATCACAGGTTATTACAATGTTACACATGACATGTTCACCTACGCAACGGTACAGGATAACGTGGATCATCTCCTTTATACTACCCAGCAAAATCTCGGCTTCAGTTCGAACGCAGGTGTCCGCCTTTCAGCGCCATTTAATCCGGCAGGATGGTGGGAGGTTAACGCCACGGCTGATTTCTCCCGGCAAACTGAAAGGTCAGCATACTTGCAGGGAAGTTACGATTACCATAAGTTAACTTTCAGCGGGACCGTTGACCAAGCCTTTACCATAAACAAAGGTGCGGGGTTGAAAGCAGAATTAAACGCTTGGTATAACACGCCGCATATTGCCGGAATATTTGATATCGCACGAACTTATGATGTTAGCTTCGGTATCCGTAAAACAGTTTTTCATGACGGAACGGTGAAACTGGCCGCAAGTGATATTTTCTATGGAAATTCATTTAATGTGAGTTCACACTACCTGAACCAGGATAATGGCTCACTCATGAAAGGCGATACACGAAATATTAGCCTGTCATTTAGCTACAAATTCGGTAAGAATGTAAAGGATGCGAAGAAAAGGGAAACTTCAAATGAGGACGAAAAAAAAAGGGCGCATTAGATTTCTTATTAAGAAAAAAGGAAATTCCTCCCTGAAATATGTGTTCCTTTATCCCAAAATCATCAAACATGGATTTGAAAAACTTATTCCTGACCGCGCCTTTAATGCTGTTTTTTTGCTTCGGCTGCAATGCCCAGCTCAAAAACAATCAAAAATCAACAATCATTCCTTTTGAAACTTCCAGGTGGGATACTACCGGTGCAAAAGCGGAATTTGTCACTTACAAAGGTGTAAAAGCTATTAAAATGCACCCCAACGGCGGACAAATCAATTTGAAAGGATTAATCTTTACTAATGGCACCATCGAGTTCGATACGCAGCCGATCGATGCGGAAACAAGGGGCTTCGGTCCGATAGGCATATACTTCCGTCAGCAGAATGTAAAGGAAAGCGAATACGTTTACCTGCGAACCAAAAGGGATGATAGCAAGCGCGACAACGATGATATCCAATATGCACCGGTTGTAAACGGTGTGCTGCTCTTTAATATGATGTCGCCTTATGATGGGCCGGCACCTGTACACAACAAGGAATGGAACCATGTTAAGCTGGTAGTTTCCGGTATGCAAATGCGCATGTATGTAAATGATATGAATGAGCCCGTTTTAGAAATTCCAAGATTGGAAAGTAGCAGCAAAGCAGGAACAATCGGATTTGACGGGCTTGCCTATTTTGCAAATTTGACCATTAAGCCAAATGATGTAGGAAATATATCTCCCCTGGAAGGAATTGACCCTACTAAACACGATATGAATTATATCCGGCAATGGGATGTTACTTCCTCAAGGATCAAGGGACAAGGAAGAGAACTAACAACCGGTGATCTGCCCAAAGACTCCACGCAATGGAACGGGATTACTGCGGAAAGGCGCGGGGTTGTCAACTTATCCCGCAAATTTGGAGCAAGCGACACCAGCCGTTACGTTTGGTTGAAAACCACCATTAATTCAACAAAGGATCAGGTTATGCAGATGCAACTTGGTTTTTGTGATGAAGTCTATGTTTTCGCGAATAATAAATTAATTGATGCCGATAAAAATCAATTCGGACTTCCGCTCGCCAAATTTCCGAACGGATGCCTAAATATTGATAATTCGATGGTCAACATCCCTCTTAAAGCCGGTTCAAATACACTGCTAATTGGTGTGGTAAATAACTTTTATAGTTGGGGCATTATTGCCAGGCTCAGGAATTTAAGCGGAATTACGCTGACAAATTGAAAGGCATGGAAATGGTGGATACAAAAGCTTACTTATGATAATAAAAGAAATAGCGATTGTGATTGGTATAAGCCCGTTAAAAGAGTGGCAAATAGTCTAAACATTATTTTTGAGAGTAGTAACTTCCAACCACTTTAGTCTCTCTTAAAGCGCCAAGATACGAGGCGATCATATGCAAAGCAATACGATGAAAATATCCGGAAAGCGGTTGAAGAAATGCTGATATTTTCTACCACGGTGTAACTGAACGCGCTCATAAACTGTTTAAAAATTATTTTGCATAAAATTTCTTAAAAATTAATAAATCTGTAATCTGTTACAGACTTTATGTTAATGACAAAGGAGATAGTCCTCATGTTATACACTTCCGCTTCTGCCAGCTAATTAATAGGTGCCCGATACAGAAAGGTGATTTTTTTGATGCCGGCAAATTGAATTACCTAATTTACCATTATTAAAAGGTGAGATGCAGCACCTAAGAAGATATAGTAATTGAACACTAACTTTATAGGCGATGATAGTAAGAAAAATTTGCGTAGCCGAATAGATGGGCAAATTCTTTAACGTTCAAATACATATGGTAGAAATGCCGCTTGGCTTCAAGAACAATTTCATGATGTATCAATAAGTAATGAGCAAACCATTTGTTTCCATGTTGCCTGATCCTTTAGCAGATCCCATTTTAAAATTTGCATAAATTGTTCGCAAATTTCCCATTAGGTGAGAGTGATACTCCTTTAACTTTCTGCTCATATATTCTGGCTGATAAA
The DNA here is from genome assembly GCF_965277465.1 of Mucilaginibacter sp. Taxonomy (GTDB): domain Bacteria; phylum Bacteroidota; class Bacteroidia; order Sphingobacteriales; family Sphingobacteriaceae; genus Mucilaginibacter. Next base: position 2,257,226 of record NZ_CBDICW010000002.1, on the reverse strand, counting down.
AAATAAAGGACTGTAATACTGCTAATTGAATACGTTCCTGAAAAACGCTGTCTTTTTACTCAGGAGCGCTTTCAAACAATCGAGAAACAATTTTTCAAGCTGAAGAAACTGAGATGTAACCAGAATTACTGGCTTGTGAAGACCTTGACTATATTCAAGCAGGTTTCTGCAATTCTCCGTAATAGAGGCTAGGTCTACCTCAATAAACCAGCCTTCACCGTTGACAACTATCAGGCGATGGTGCGCTGTATCTGTAATATACAAAAAAGCTCCTGTGGGCATAGTGTGTCACCTCAAGATATACCATAATTTTGCAGAGGCCTTTTTTGTAATATCTTTAATGGTAATAGCAAGAGCAGCCATTCGTTGCATATTTTAGTTAGCGAGTTCGATGCATTGAAAACCCCAGTTTTGCAAATATCAATTACTGCTTCGCCTACCGTATCGGCAGAATCAATACGCAAGATCTTGTCGCAATCATTAAGATCAAAATTCCAGTTGGCCGGAGCGGGCAAAAGATTTGATGGCTCACGTAATAACAATACGTCTTTTTGGTTTTGAACGAAATTTTAAAGATTAAAATCGTTTTTTATTATGAGAACAGCTTGTCTACGAAAATATCTTACCATCCTTATTCGACGGTACTATTCCGTCAGATGAAATCGCGATCTTGCTTTTTAAGGCGCAATCTGCTTACTAAAGGCATGCTGAAGATGTAAATAAAAACAACGGAAAGCCAAATCGCGCCGGGCCATTGTTTTCGAACCAGAATATAAACGGAAGAGAAAACAATCGGCCCCAGAATTGCTGCCATGCTGACCACTGATGATAAAATGCCCTGAAATCGCCCTTGTTGTCCTTCTCCGACCTGTTTTGTAGCCAGTGATTGCAGCGCTGGCGCGCCGATGCCGCCAAGCGAAAAAATGGGCATAATAGCGAAAATCATCCATCCTTGTTTCGCAAAAGCCATCACTATCAAAGCAAAGCATGAACACGCGAGGCCCCCCAAGATAGCCGGACGTTCTCCAAGCAGCTTTACAGCCGGGCCAGTTAGAAAAGCCTGCACAAGAGACTGGCAGACGTCGAACGTGCCCAGCGAAAGTCCTATCCACAAACCGTTCCATTTAAATGTATCCATGCCCCAGAGCGTCCAGCACGTACCATAAACTTCACCTGATAGCGCAAAAATAAAAAACAGAATGATGAGAGGTGCCAGTCTTTTCATTGATATAACCCATTTCATTGGTAGTAGTGGATTCAATGTTGACAGGTTTATTCTGCCTCGCTGTGGCTCGTGTGATTCCCGAAGTAAAAACAGCGCCAGTAACGTATTGCAGAGGTTAAGAATTGCCGCAAAAATGAATGGGAGCCGAAGCCAGTAATCTCCCAAAATACCACCAAGCACAGGACCGATGATGAAACCAATGCCAAACATGGCATTAAATACTCCAAATACAGCTGCCCTTTTTTCTTCGGGTGTTATATCGGTTATATATGCAGTCGCAACTGCTATATTCGCGCTGGTCAATCCGGCGATGGCACGTGCGATAAATAGCATCCAAAGCGTTGTTGCAGATGCCATAAATACATAACTGATCGATGCGCCAATCAATGACAGGAGCAATACCGGCCTGCGTCCAAGCTTATCACTCAGTGCGCCAAGAACAGGTGCGAAGACAAATTGCATAACAGCGTATGAGGCCGTTGTAATACCTATGTATGCTGCTATATTTCCAGCATGGGTCACTTCTCTGAGAAGGCCGGGCAGGATGGGAAAGATTAGACCGATGCCGATAGCATCGAGCGCAATAGCGGTAAAAATAACGATCAGGGAATTTTTCATGTAGCGGATCCTGTAAAAAAGGCAGTGAATTCAACTCTTGTAAACGATAGTATTAATTGAGGAACCAATTCTCAACAGCTTTTTTTGCGCCTTCAGGATCAGGATGCTCCTGATCGGCGGCCCAGGCGACAATTCCGTCAGGCCGTATCAAAAGTGCTCCCAAACCTAATTGCTCATTAGCTTTACCAGCGATATAATTAAATTCATTCACGTATTCATTAGCTAGATTTTGTAGTGTATCATTCATGTCGAAGTCAAGCAGGATACCCCTACCATCATACATAAGTTCGCCAATGCTTTTACCCGCTTTAAATTGAAAGTTGGGAACGCTCTGTCCGACCAGCGGGTGATCACCGGCGAAGTCGTAGTGAAAGTTTACACCCCAAACTCTGCCTGCAAAATAAGTAGCACCGTCGACAGTGTCCATGAGGTCGCGGATGATTGCGTTTAGCGCCCGTCCTTGCGGGCTCGGATCCATCACCGCGGCTTGCGCGTGCGACCATTCGAGCACCTTTTCGCCGATTGGAAAACGCTCCGCATAATAAGTATCTAATAAACCTTCCGGAGCTCTACCTTTAATAGTTGACGCAAGTTTCCAGCCAAGGTTCATGGCATCTCCCAGTCCGAGATTAAGTCCCTGGCCGCCTAAAGGCGCGTGAATATGTGCGGCATCGCCAGCTAGTAGCACCCGTCTGTCGCGGTAGCGGGTGGATTGTCTCGCACGGTCAGTCCAGGTGGTTGCCGTATATATTTCTTTGATGCCTATATCCGTGTTGGACACGCGGCGAAGTACCTGCTGCAGGTGTTTAAGCGTAATAGGCAGACCGGAGTCGTGGAATACCCCTCTATCAAAGTCCTGAATCACAATATAGCCCGGCTGTGATTGCATATACATCCCATCTGGTGTTACGTTTCGGCCAGGCTGAAGTTTCTCGGGATCAGCCAGATCCACTGAAATGGAATAGCCTGTAAATTCAGGTTCAGTACCCTCGAATTTAAACCCGCTCGCTTTTCGTATAGCGCTGCGGGCGCCGTCGCAGCCTACAAGCCATTTGCCGGTGAATGTTTCTCCGCTTGATTCCGCAGCTATTAAATCATCGCTTTGATGGAATCCGCTTATCGCAATTCCGCGCCTGATCTTTACGCCAAGGCCTTCAGCCCGCCGGGTCAGGGCACGTTCTATCTCTGCCATTTCTGAAATAAGACTGGTATCAGTAGAACCGGGAATGCGAAACTTCCATCGCGACTGGTCAATATTACTGTCCAAAAATGGAATGCCCGCAAAATGCCCACCCTGACGCCTGGGCTTTGATTTCTGCTGTTCTCCCGCGCTTTTTTGAGAGTCATTGACCTTTTTATGTAGTTCAAGGTCTTTTAAGATATCCCGGCGGTAAAGCATCTCGATAGTAGGTGCAGAAAGGCCACGAATCCCAAAGGGCACCTGCTTTAAAGGTGAATGCGGATTTTCTGCTTTTTCTAGTATGAGAACTGAACATTGTGCAAGCGCAAGCTCACAGGCTAGAAGAAGACCAACAGGACCCGCGCCGGATATGAGCACATCGTATATAGGTTGACTTGTTGTTACATCGGTTTTTTCAATTTTGATCATATTATAAATTATTTAGCCGCAAAATTATCAAAATGCCTGTTTCCAAAACTTGTATAAACACGACAAAATATACAGCACCATTTTTAGCGACTCCTGAAGTCTCTGCAGTTATCAGAAGGATTCGGTCAACATTTTGTTATAGTAGTTATTGGATGAATTGTTATCTACTGAATTCACAGTAAACCTGGCCTTTACGCCATTCCGCGACCATCCTCGGGGGCTCAAATTAAAATTATGAAGAATAAGATAAATTTTTCAGTGCATGGTGATGTAGGTGCTGAAGTATTCTAAAGTTGAAAGGCCCGAGCCAGGCGATGAATTTCTGCTAATAAAGATTTCAGCGATAACAGTTAATTTGTTAGAGATACCAATTCGTCGCGGAGCAGTCAAGGAGCATATCCCTCTTTGTCTGCGAGCTATCCGCTGAAGATGGCTGTCAGGCCCATAGAGCAGATTTCACGTAGCCTTACACAATTCAAGGTATTGCATAAAGTTTTTACCACCACTCTTAACGAAACCTATGCCGTATATGTTGTTGTTCACGAAAATCAGGCGGCGATTAATCCGAACAAATTGATTAGATAGAAGCCGCCCCTTTGGCTACTTCGTTCGTACCTGCCTATTGCTTCTGACAGCAGGCGAGCAAATACAGCTGTTATAATAATTACTTATAGTTAATGCTGCAGGAGGGTAGACCCTGTAATAGTTCAAGCGATCAAAACCTTTTAGCTCGTGAGCGCGAACGCTTCCGCTTGCAAATCAGATGGTGCAGACAAGGTTATTAATTACAAAATCAAGATTTCAGTGCGCTGGTTAAAAATAACGACTGGGTGATTGATCTGGTTGGCGGCAAAAAATAGGAAAATCATTTAAAATTATTGAGCGTGGTGGCAAATTGCTATGCGCCGCAATTTCTTCATCGGCCGAACTATCTCGAAATAACAGGTATGTGCACAAGTTCATCAATTTGGAATCCGCTGATAGAAAATTGGAATTTGGCAGAGAACTAATGGAGGCCGTCAAAATCAAGGTTAGATCTCCCCGTACGATTCACCTGCAGGATACCGCACATGCACAAAATCTAATATCAATCTGCGGACTAGTGGAAAAATTGTGGTAACGGAATATTTTTAGTGTCCTGCATTTTCGGTTGAGGTGTCATTAAATTACCTTAATATTTATCGATGATTTGAAAATATTGTATCTTTAACAAATGCGGCATCAAGAATTTGAACCTCCTGAAGAGCTACGGGATATAATTAAATGCTTTTGGTATAACAAAAGGGATGCTGAAGATATGCGATCCAGTTTTGAAGTTCAACCTGACAGCTATGCCGAAATTATATTTCATTTCGGAAGCGATTTAAGCACAGTTTATAATGGCTTATATCAGGCGTTGCCGTCACCATTTATGGTCGGGTTGCTGAACAAGCCGGTTATTTTTAATAGTGAAAATTGTCTGGAAATTATCGGAGTGAGATGCTTTCCATGGACGGTATTTGATTTACTCGGATTGCCTCCAGGTAAGGACCATGTGCACATATTTGATCATCCTCTAGCAGAGCTTCGGGATACCTTAGCTGTTCAGATAAGAACCGGTAACTTAGATGAAGGATTGGACATGGTTAAGCGCTATTTCCTCAATGTGCGATTACGTTTGAATGCAAACAGTTTATTACTTAAAGCCGGAATTGCCATGCAGCGAAAACACGGCACTATTCGTGTAAGCCAGGTGGCCGCCGAAGCTCACGCTACAGTACGTACACTGGAACGAAATTTTAAGCAATGCTCCGGCTATTCTGTTAAGGATATATCGTGTCTTATGCGATTTGAGAAGGTAAGGAATCTTTTATGGTTACACCCGGATTCAAACATTGCAAGACTGGTGCAGGATCTTGGTTACACAGACAGGTCTCATCTAACCAGGGAATTCAAAAGGTATAGCGGAACTTCTCCGGCCGCCTTTGCCCGGCATTCAAAACTTCGCAAAATTGACTGGAACGCTGATATTGTCGCGTTGATATAAATCTGAGGTAAAAATGCAGTCGCCCCAGGACCTGTATGGACGCCGATAATAGTGGCAACATTTGACCAGGAAAAGATCCGCTCGTTTGGTTCAGAAACGGCCATGAAAAGAGCCGGCCAGCCCTCCGAACTCGGTCCTGCCTTTGTATTCTTGGCGTCGGATGATGCGTCGTTCATTACCGGGCAGGTAATTCATGTCAACGGAGGAGAAGTTGTTAACGGGTAATTACTTTTTTTGAACGCTATTTTGACAATAAAAGGCTAAGCTGATGAAGTCTTCCTCTCTCCTGTACACATTAACAACTATAGATAGCAAGACATTTATTTATAGTTTAACGATACGATAGCCGATATGTCAGCATTTTTCACACATCGACTATTTCCCGGAGCAGACGTAAACAATATTCACACTTCAATATGCTTAATCCTATTGCTTATCTTTAAAATCAATTTTGGCAAGTGAGAGCGTGGCCGGTCCGGTCAACACCTGTCCATGGACATCATAGCGAGCGCCATGGCAAGGGCAGTCCCAACTTTTCTCCTCGCCGTTCCAGTTGACGATACAACCGGCATGGGTACAAACAGGGTTGAGCGCAAATATTTCCCCCTGATCATCACGATAAGCCGCGATTTTTTTTCCATCTATCTCTAATAACTTTCCCGTGCCAGGCTGCATTCTTTTAAGGGAATCTGTTTCATGAATGCCGAACCTGTCCGCTACAAAATGATAGGCGACATCTGCATTCTCCTGAACAAAAGCTTTAAAACCTGCAACGGGCTTTAACCTTGAAGGACTGAATACTTTTTCATATTTATTAGCTTTCCCCTGAACCAGATCAGATAATATTTTACCGGCGATACTACCCAGCATCATCCCATTGCCGTTATACCCTGTGGCGCAATAAACACCTTCTGAGGCTTCCGGCATTTGCCCAATATAAGGGAAACCATCAACAGGTACATAATACTGGCTTGACCATTGGTATTTAACGGATGATACATTGTAGTTTTTACGTACATATTTTTCCAGGTCTGCAAACGCTTTCTCCGGACTATCATGCCCGGTTTTGTGATCGTTTCCTCCGGCAATTAATAATTTTTCACCGTCGATCTCATGTGTTCGGAAATAATGATAAGGTTCCTGCATGTCGTAGATCAGCGCATCCGGGTAGGTATCTGTTTTCAGCTTAACACCGAGAACGTAACTACGATAAGGCGCGCAACGCAAGCTATAAGAGTTAATACCAGGCGGAATATGCGTAGCGTAGATCACCTTTTTCGCTTTGATCTTTAAACCCCCGGATATACCGATGTGGTTCTCATCTTCCTTTTCTACGCGTTCTATATTGGTATGCTGTAAAATAATACCACCGGCATCGGTAAAGGCTTTAGCCAAAGCAAGAGCATATTTCGTAGGGTGAAATTGCGCCTGCCTCTCAAACTCCAGCGCGGCCTGGAAACTTTGCGGGGTTGGGACTTTGATCGTGTAGTTTACGGCGACACCAACTGCTTTAGCCCCGGAAAATATATCATCCAGTTGGTCGGCCTGCTTTTCATCTTCGGCATATAAAAAGCCTGTTTTTGTTTCATAATCGCATTCGATCCGGTAATTTTTAATATTGGAACTAATCAGTCCAAAACCTTCATTGATAGCATCTGCAAAAAGTTGCGCACCTTCTTTCCCAAAAGCACTTTCCGCTTCCTTATAAGTGGTATCTGCGAAGGTATTGATATGTGCACTTGTCCCACCGGTAGTTCCGAATCCAATCGTGTGCGCCTCAGCCAGCAGGATATTGCCCCCGGCATTCTGCAATAACAATGCGGCTGTAAGTCCGGTTATGCCGCCGCCTATAATAATAGCATCATAAACAGTATCCTGCCCCATGGCTTTATGCCGATTTACAGTAGATAAAGCACTTTGCCAAGGGCTTTGCTGTGCTCCGTCGCGGAAAATATTGGGTTCTTTTTTCGTTGCCATATTTCTATTACAAAATCCTTAATAATCTGTTTGGGATTATTTTAAATATTCTTAAACAAATAAATTTCCTTCCAGTTAATTATAAACATCAAAAATGAAAAACATCTATGAAAGCAGCAGTATTTCACAAACCAGGCGATATCCGTTATGATACCGTTGAAGATCCGCGACTGGAACAGGACACGGATGTTATTTTAAAGGTTACGTCCACAGCCATATGTGGTTCAGACCTGCATATTCTCAGCGGCGGTGTGCCGCAAACTAAACCGATGGTCATGGGCCATGAGTTTATGGGTATAGTAGAGGAAGTGGGAAAAGGCGTTACTAAACTAAAAAAGGGCGACCGTGTGGTAGTGCCGTTCCCTATTGCCTGCGGGCATTGTTTCTTTTGCACCCATGGAGCTTCACCCGGCTGCGAAAATTCCAACTACAAACATTACGGGCCAAACGGCGATATGGCCGATCAGAAAGGTGCCGCACTGTTTGGCTATACTGACCTGTACGGCGGGTATTCAGGCGGACAGGCTGAATATGTTCGTGTACCCTATGCGGATATCAGCCCACGTGTAGTGCCGGAAAACATGACAGACGAACAGGTCTTGTTCCTGACCGATATATTCCCGACCGGGTGGTCGGCAATTGATTGGGCCCAACTGAAAGGTGGTGAGGTTGTCGCCATCTTTGGTTCCGGCCCTGTTGGTTTGATGGCGCAGAAAGCAGCCTGGCTGAATGGAGCAAGCCGCGTAATCGCTATTGATCCGCTTAATTATCGCCTGGAAAAAGCGAAAGCAGTCAACAAGGTAGAAACCCTTAATCCGCATGAAGTGGATGTTGTAGAGGCTATCCGTGCCATGACTAATGGCCGCGGTGCTGACGTTTGCGTAGATGCAGTTGGTTTTGAGCCGGAACGCGACATCATGGATAAAGCGAAAGCCCTGATCAATTTCGAAGTCGGGAGCATGAAGGTGCTAGATATGGCATTTAAAGCCGTGCGCCGAATGGGCACCGTCTCCATCATGGGTGTATATGGTTCTACTTATGATAATTTTCCGTTACATCGCTTATTTGATAAAGGTATCACCTTAAAAATGGGCCAGGCACCGGTTTTGAATTATATAGACCACCTGATCGATTTGGTGAAAACAGAAAAGGTGGTATTAGATGATATCATCAGTCACAGTTTACCATTAAGCGAGGTTACTCATGGATACGAGATTTTTGACAAGAAAGAGGAAGATTGCGTGAAGGTGGTCCTAAAACCATGGGAACAACAAAAACCGACAGAAAACACAGAACCAGTTAAGATCGAGAACTAATTAGCATCATCATGGAAAATACAATAAGTGCCATAGCAAAAATTGAAACTAAGGGGTACGGCGCTTCTGGTTCTTTGATCGGTGGCGAAACGCTTAAACCGATGGAATTCGAACGCAATCCTCCTCAAGCTGACGAGGTATTAATAGAAACGCTTTATTGCGGCGTTTGCCATTCGGATGTGCACCAGGTAGAGAATGACTGGAAAAATACCATTTATCCATGTGTGCCCGGCCACGAAGTAATTGGTCGAGTAACATACACGGGCGAGGCTGTAACCAAATTTAAAGTTGGAGATGTTGTAGGTGTCGGCTGCATGATTGACAGTTGCCAGCATTGTTCGGCTTGCGCCGACGACGAAGAGCAATTTTGCGAGCATCCCCATGGACCGACGATGACTTATAATGGCTATTTTATGGCTGACGGATCAGGCTATAATACCTTCGGAGGCTATTCCAGTAACCTGGTGGTTAAAGAAAAATTTGTGTTACGAATGCCTGAAAGCCTGGACATCGCCAAAGCGGCCCCCATCCTTTGTGCAGGGGTAACCACTTATTCGCCGCTGAACCATTGGGGCATTAAAGCCGGTGATAAAGTGGCGATTGTTGGTATTGGTGGTCTGGGACATATGGGCGTCAAAATAGCCAAAGCGATGGGTGCCGAGGTAACCGCCGTCACCACTAAGGAAGAAAAACGCGGCCCTGCTTTACAGCTTGGCGCAGACCATGTGATCGTTTCAGAAAATGAAGAAGAAATGAAGCAATATGCTAAATATTTCAATTTTATCTTGGTAACTATCCCTGACCCTTTTGATATTACCCCTTATATCAATTTGATCCACCGTCGGGGTAATCTGGTTACAGTTGGATTGCTGGCTCCTTATAAAGCGCCATTGAATAATATGGAACTCGCCAGCCAGGCGCGTAGCGTAGGCGGTTCGCTTATCGGAGGCATCGCGGAAACCCAGGAGGTCCTTGATTTCTGCGCCGAGCATAACATTCTTCCCGACGTGGAAATGATCAATATCGAAGATATCAATGAAGCATATCAAAAAATGAAGGATGAGGATGTCCGTTTCCGTTATGTGATTGACCTTAAATCTATTAAATAATTACGCCACAAATATCATTATGAAAAAAACGATTGTCTTTATACATGGCATGTTCCAGAATCCCAAAAGCTGGGAAAAATGGATCGCATATTTTAATGAGAAAGGTTATAACTGTATCGCGCCGGCCTGGCCTTTGCATGAGGGTGTACCTGCCGACCTGCGGACCTTTCCGCCGGAAGGCCTGGGCGATCTCGAACTGCAAACGATTACTGACCATATGGAACGGATCGTAACTGCGCAACCGGAAAAACCTATTTTGATCGGACATTCAGTAGGCGGCCTGATCGTGCAGCTGCTGGTCCGGAAAGGACTTGCTGAAATCGGGGTTCCGATCAGTTCGGTAGCGCCAAACGCCATGCTGGCTTTCGATTGGGGTTTTATGAAGAACAGCGCCCTGATCGCCAATCCTTTCAAAGGAAATGAACCGTTCTATACTGATCTGGAAAGCTTCCATGATACTTTCTGTAATACGATGAATATGGACGAGACCAAAATCGCGTTCGAGGAAACTGCTACTCATGACAGCCGGAATGTATTGCGTGACTGTATGGGTGAAGCCGGCCAAATTAATACGGAACTCCCGCACGCGCCGTTATTATTTATCGGCGGGGAGGAAGACGAAATCATTCCATATGAACTGAACCATAGAAATGCCGAGGCTTATACGGATGAGGTGAGCATTGTGGAATTCAAAGCTTTTCCTAACCGCGGCCATTGGATCTGCGGTCAGCCCGGCTGGGAAGAAGTAGCGGATTATATCAGCGGATGGTTAGCCGAATATGCAGAATACCAGTATCATACAAACTCAACGGAACAATAAAATGAACGAAGAAAATAAAATAACCCGTCGGCAGGCAGTCGCCGGGTTAGGTACCACGATGGCTGCGCTTGCGGTATCGCCGGTCTTAGGAGGAACAAAAATGGAAACCAAATATGATGGGCCGGCGAAGATCAGCGACCCAACAAAGCTATTTTCAAAACCACCCTTTAAAAGCCAGCCGCAGCCATGGCCGGGATTACAAAGCAAAATGGACCCGGTTCCGGATTGCGGTGAGACGAGCTATAAAGGTTCGGGCCGCTTAATGGGTAGAAAAGCGCTAATCACAGGAGGCGACTCTGGAATGGGCCGTGCGGCTGCGATTGCCTACGCGCGTGAAGGAGCTGATGTGGCGATCAACTATTATCCAACTGAAGAAGCCGATGCAAAAGAGGTAATCGCCCTGGTTAAAAAAGAAGGTCGAAAAGCAATCGCTATTCCTGGCGATCTTCGAAGTGAAGCATTTTGCAAGGAACTTGTTCAAAAAGCGATCAGCGGATTGGGAGGATTGGATATTATTGTCAATAACGCCGGCAGGCAGCAATCCATCAATTCGGTGGTCGACATTACCAGCGAAGAGTTTGATTCCACCATGAAGACTAATATTTACGCGCCATTCTGGATCATTCGCGAAGCGTTGCCGCATTTGCCGCCAGGCTCAGCCATTATCGGTACAACGTCTGAACAGGCTTATGATCCCTCTCCCGATCTCTACGCTTATGCGCAAACCAAAGCCGCAACCATGAATTACGTTAAGTCGCTGGCCAAGCAATTGGGCCCAAAAGGTATTCGTGTTAATGGTGTTGCACCTGGACCGGTCTGGACCGCCTTACAAATCAGCGGTGGGGCACAGCCTGAAAAACAACAAATGTTTGGAAGCTGGACCCCATTGGGCAGGCCCGGACAACCCGCTGAATTAGCATCTATTTATGTACAATTAGCGGCTGCTGACGCAAGTTTTGCGAACGGGCAGGTATATGGCTCCTCTGGAGGTTCTGGTCAACCTTAATCAATTAATAAATCATGAAAAAAGCAATTATCATTATACTTTTAGCGCTGGGCAGCATTGCTGTCCACGCCCAAATTCCGCTGCCCGATCCGGACACCACAGCGAAGCATTTTTTGATCGTAGCCAGTATCAAGAACTTACAAGAAGTAAGTGCGGGCGAACAAGCGTTGCAAAAAGCCAAAAATGCGGAGGTTAGTGGCTTCGCACAAATGATGATCAAAGATCATAGCAAGGCTGAACAGCAATTGCTTGCCTTAGCTAAGAGGCTCAATATTAGTCTTCCTCCGGCCGCCACTAGCGGGATAAAACCTGATTTATTATTAGCAGGAGCCCCTGATTTTGAATCGGCCTATGTACACGGGATGTCAGCAGGCCATGTCAATACGGTTCAGGTGTTTGAAAACTATGCTACTACAGGGAAAGACCCGGCGGTAAGGACTTGGGCGCAACAAATGCTGCCAATGTTAAAAATGCATTTGCAACATATTAAAATTATAGAAAAATCGATGAAATAAGTCGTCCGCAATACCTACAAAAATTAAGTTTTGTTATTGTGAATTCGACTATTAATAAATCTGCAATTGCTTGAAATAGTAGTATAACAGACGGTAAACCTAACTATTAAAAGTTTGTAAACAATTTAAAAAAGGAGGAACCATGCCATGGCATAACGGAGATTACCCGCCATCTTATAAGAATCAACCCAAAAAGATTCGCGAAAAGCGACTGAAATCGCCAATGAAGTACTAAAGACGACCGGTAATGAAGGCGAGGCTATCGCCACTGGTTTGAAACAGGCGCGTGTGCATTTTGCCAAAGAAAAGAAAGAGAAAAGCTAAGGCCTTAAGTAGGTCGTTTCGAGCTTACCCGAATGGGTTAGGTTATGATATGAGATATGGCCGGGCAGGCAAGCTAACTGAAACCGACGGAAATGGCGCTAATATATCCTCACCAACTACCGACCCGTTGAAAAGCAAAATGGTGAATTACCCTGCGGCAGTAGACAGATTAATTAGCCGCAGGGTTTCCCAATCTTTAATACTGTTGAAGTATTTTGTCAAAACTTGCGTAAATACAGGATCAGTGTCGGGTAAAGCCGCGAATAAGGTCATCGAAGATTTAAGCTTTAAATCATCCGGGCTTCCAAAAATGCGAGTTGCGTGGTTATCTTCGAGTTCTAACAAAGCTTTGGATATTTCAATAAGGCGGGTCCCGAGTATGGGATGGAGCAAATAAGCTTCGGCTTCCGCCTGGTCTTTGATGGCGTAAAATTTACTGGTGTCACTAAGACCGAGGCCCGCAATCTGGGGAAAAATATACCACATCCAGTGACTGCGCTTGCGGCCGCTTTTGATTTCTGCCAATGCCGTTTCGTAATCCCTTTCCTGGGCTATTAAAAATCTATTCAAGTCCATATTTCTAAGCAACAATTTAAAGGCACATTCTCGATATTTTAGTCAAATGGTTTCGATAGTCAATCTCTTGGCGGGACAAACTATTGCCAACTAAAGTTTTAGCTTTTGCAACTAATAAAACGATAATATGATTCTTCAGTAATAACCATAGACGATTACAGTTTGGATCATTTAACGCTATAACCCTTGAAAGCGATAAAATTATTTAAAATTCCGCAATTTCAATCCATACCGGCGCATGGTCGCTGGAATGTTCCCAGCCCCGAACGTTTTTATCTACCGAAGCCGATAAAAGCCGTGAACGTAAAGCTTCGTTCAGCAGGAAATGGTCCAGCCTTAAACCTGCGTCGCGACCGTAAGCGTTGCGCAAGTAATCCCAAAAAGTATAGAAGCGCATGTCAGGATATAATTCCCGGACTGCATCCGTCCACCCGGCATTAACCAGTTCCCGCCAAAGTTTGCGCACTTCCGGCCTGAATAGTGCATTGTCAACATACTTCTCCGGCTTATAAGTATCCTGTTCCGTAGGCATAATATTATAGTCTCCGATCAGCGCGACCGGTAGGCCAAAAGACAATAATTTTTGTGCATGTAACTGCAAACGGTTGATCCACCTCAACTTGTAATCGAACTTAGGTCCGGGGAAAGGATTGCCATTCGGCAAATACAAACAGCCAATCACTATTCCGTTAATAAAGGCTTCAATATAACGACTATGCTTATCTTCCGGCTCGCCGTCTAATCCTTTTCGTGTTTCCTTAATTTCGCCGTACCGGGAGAGAATAGCCACGCCGTTCCAGCTTTTTTGTCCATGCCAGATGGCGTGGTAGCCGAGGCCGAGCAGCGCATGTTCCGGAAATTTATGAGTCTCACACTTGAGTTCCTGTAAGCAAACGACATCAGGTTTTGTTTCGGCAAGCCAGCGCAGCAGGGTAGGTAATCTGCCATTGATGCCGTTGATGTTGTAGGTTGCGATCTTCATCGTTATGTTGACTATTGCTTAGACAAAAAGTTCCTGGGCATCAGTATAATAGGTAGTTCGTCCGCCGATCTTTTCAGTTTCGATGACTTCTCCCTTTGCTGTGATTTTTAAATTTGGACTATGAATGTTCATAAAATCTTTTAATTCCCCGGTGAGTTTGTCGCCATTAGCTTCGGCAATATCATGAATGGCCTTTTCCAAAACGGTTTGGATACTGTGGTAAATTTTGGTGACCTGTTTTGTAGGAATTGCTTTCGCAATAGAAAATGGCGATACCCCGGCATCATAAAGGATTTCATCCGCATAGGAATTGCCGATACCTCTTAAGGCCTTTGGTCCATTAACAAGGTTTTGATAACCGTTCGTTTTTTTGCCAATAAGGCGGTAAAATAACTTTTGTCGAGATCAAGCGCATCCGGCACAGCCACCGGTTTTGGCTGAAGTGTCAATGTTGCTTGTTTTTGCAGATCGATAACGGCGAAGCCTTTACCATTTTTAAAATGGAATGCCAGGATCTGGAACCTGGGCGTTTCATCATCATTCAGATCTACCAGTTCCCCTCGCAACATGAGGTGAAGGCCGAGTATCAGGTCACCCGAAAAGTGTAACTGCAAGGTCTTGCCTTCCCGGCTTACACTATTTAATTCGTGGCCCTCCAATGCGGATTTTAAATCAGCAACCGGAACATTCAACTTTTTATCAACAGTCACTTCAATTTTGTCCAAAACCTCACCTCTAAATTTACGGGAGAGGATCTGCGCGAAAACCGTTAAGTCAGGTAGTTCAGCCATGTTAGATAGTTTATCTGCTATTGTGAATCTTCTTTCTCCAACAACCTGTAGGTTATTGTCGCTCCGACAGCAAAGACAACGTGGGCCGGAATGCGCTGCAAATAGTAATGGTCGAAATTGAGCCAGGGTGGTAAGGGATATACCTTAAAAGTTGCTTTCCATATTAAAAATCCCAGCACACCACTGATCAATCCAAGTAGCAATCCATTCCTTAGATTATGTTTGATCTTTTTAGACTCCCACATTTCTACATAAACGGAAGCGAAGACAAAGCCCATGGCAAAATGCGCCCCCCAGCCGGCCAGTACCTTAGCCTTTTTAGAAAGATGAGGCGCCAGGCGTCCAATTAATACTTCCAGGTGTTCCGGCTCTCTGAAATTTTCATCTGCAAGCAGCGACATAAGGTAACTTGAAGCCGTCATGACCGTTGTTCCCCCGATCCCTGTAAGCGCAGTTTTCTCTATCTGATTCATCAGGCTCCTTTTTTAGCGGTTAAACTACTCATCAATTGGTCGTACAGGTCATCCCCTTTAGCTTTAGCAGGTTTCAGTTTTTTAATGGTTGGGCGGTTACCCTTCGCTTTTTGTTCGATAATTTTCAGCAGTTCGTTATGGTATTCGTCCTTATATTTCGCCAGTTCCATCGGCTCAGTATATTGGTCGATCAGCGCCAGCCCCATTTTCAGTTCCTTATCACTTACTGTTACGTTTTCATCAAGTTCCAGATCCTCCTGTTCCCGGATCTGCTGGGCAAAACGGATGCGTGTTACTACTAATGCGTTATCAACCGGGTGTACTACGCATAAACTTTCTGAACTACGCAATACGAAACGGGCCAAACCGGCTTTACCTGATTTCTTCAGCGCGGAAAGCAGCAAGGCATAAGCTTTATTCTTTTTAGTCGCGGGTGCAGTATAATAGGAAGTTTCATAATACATCGGGTTGACCGCAGCCATCTCAACGAAATTTTCGATCTCGATCACTTTGGTTTTCTCCGGCGCTGCCGCCTCAAAGTCCGCTTCTTCGACTACTACATAATCGTCATCGTATTTGTAAGCCTTTACGATTTTGTCATAAGGCACTTCCTTTTTCGTGTTTTCGTTGACCCGCTGAAACTTGATATGTGCGTGGTCGCGGCTGTCCAGCATATCCAGATCGAGCCGGGTTTCCTGTACAGCGGAATACAATTTGACAGGGATGCTTACCAATCCGAAACCAATGGAGCCGGTCCAAATACTTCTCATCGTTTTAATTTTCTAATGTTATCATTGATACCCATCGGGTGGTGCGCCTCGATCTGGTCAGCCAGGAGATCAAGCAATTCCTCATCCAGGTTTCCAGGATTCTGGCAGATATGTAAAAAATCATGCTCGTCCGGGGTAAAGCTGGCCACATAGGCGCCATTTTCAAAGACCCTGTATTTACATTTATCTTCATCATGATGCACGTATTCACCAACCTCGAAGTGGTGCACGTCTTTATCCTTACTAATGGTAATCGGGTAATTTTCCATAAATAGTATAACTGATTCAACTTGCTTTTGTTTAAGCTTTTATGAAAAACAAAAAGAGGAATTGTATAGTTTTTCGCCACAGCAAGAAGGAGATGGGGTAAATGACAACTTCCGCATCGCCCAAAACATGGACACATGTAAAAGGATGCCGTGTTCCTTACAGAACTATTGCCGCCAGAGTGTAGGCAGCGGGCCCACGATGGCAACGCCTTATTAGCTTAAAAAGGAATTGATGCGCTGGCGCTGATCCCAAAGGCGCGGCCGATTATTACCCACGCGTTAGCCAGTTGGCCAGGCTGAAAGAACTGAGGCTTTTTACCAGGCCAACACTATATAAACGGCTGAAATATCAATGGATATATCTATGTTGATTTGAGAATAAAACACTTGTCAACAAAACTCCACCCACGTTGTTCAAATAGTATATGAAAGACGAAAATCTGAAAACAGCGGCCCTCAACGCCCTCAGCAGCGCATTGATCTTTGCTGGCATGAACCACCTCACTTTTGCGCGGAAAGACTTTAATGCGCAGGTGCCCGATTGGGTGCCGCTCAAAAAAGATGATATGGTTGTTTACTCGGATATCGTGGAGATTGCTTTGGGCAGCGCTATTGCACTGGCCCCTAAAAAACAAAAAGAAACCGTTGGAAATATTGCTGCCACCTTTTTCACGGCGATATTCCCGGGAAATATATCGCAATACACGCATAAGCGTTCTGCGTTTGGGCTTGACACCGATAACAAACCGCTTAGCCGGGCTGTTCTTCCAACCGGTATTGGTGTACTGGGCCTGGAAAAGTATGCTAAAAATTAGCAGTTAATGGATCCCCTGACCCACCTTACCTTAGGCGCCTGCACCGGTGAAATCTTACTCGGCCGCAGGTTCGGAAAAAAAGCCATGCTTTTTGGCGCACTTGCGGCGAATTTACCGGACATCGACACGGTTTTCGGTTTATTCGAACCCGGTGACCAAGCCCTATTACTTCACCGTGGCATTACGCACTCTATTTCCTTTGCAATTTTGGTTGGTTTGTTACTTGCCTGGCTCTTTCATAGGTGGTATTGCAGTATTGGTTTTGGCGCTTTTGGGGTGTTCTTCTGCGTGGAGTTGGGTTTGCATGACCTGCTGGATTCCTGCACCAGTTATGGCACCGGCTTATTGGAACCTTTTGTGCATACAAGATACTCGTTTCATTTGCTGTTCGTGGTCGACCCGCTGTTTACGATTTGGTTACTGATCGCGACCTTTGTTTTGTTGTTCAAAGTAAAATGG
The DNA here is from genome assembly GCF_965277465.1 of Mucilaginibacter sp. Lineage (GTDB taxonomy): Bacteria > Bacteroidota > Bacteroidia > Sphingobacteriales > Sphingobacteriaceae > Mucilaginibacter. Next base: position 2,239,546 of record NZ_CBDICW010000002.1, on the reverse strand, counting down.
CGTAGAAGGTGGGCGTTTGGTGGTATTGCGCTGTCTCTGCTATACGTTGGTATCGCAGCGTGCTGCAAGTCAAGACTGGACCCAACAGCTACCATGACCACTCCCGCGCCATTTAATACCTTGCTCTGGTATGATATAAAAAAAACAGATTCAGGTTACTATACTGGCTATGAGTCGGTATTCGATAAAAAACCAGTTGCTTATGAATTTCACGCGCAGAATAAACAGCTATTAACGGTGAACGGGCTTTACCTGGCGCGTTTCGCGGATGGCTATTATACCTTGTTAGAATCGGGTGGCCACACTTATTTTAATGTCATCCGTTTCGGCCAGATACAAGGTTGGCAAACAAAAAACGCACCCTTTGTATTAAGCTATCCATTGGACGATAAAGAAAGCGAAAACATGATTATACAAAAAGGCAGGCTGGCAGGCTGGAACAGCCGCAGCATCAAACAATACCTGGAAAGGATCGCAGGCCGATGAACTGGTTACTTTTAGGCGGCATTTTGTACGCCGCACTGGTGATATTCGTTTGCTTGCGTATTCTCTATGATATCAATTCGACCAGTAAGGCCCTTGCTTATTTACTGGTTGCCATGCTGATTCCCGGCATCGGTATCATTATTTATTTTGCGGTAGGCGCTAATTACCGCAAGAATAAGCTCTACAGTAAAAAGATCATTTCCGATAACAAGCTGCTGGCTGAGATCCGCGATAAGATCATCCACGAATCCGAAAAAACCTGGGAAAGCGGCGAAGCGGAAGTCAAAAGCCATAAAGAACTTGCCCGGCTGCTGCTGCACGACAATAGCCCGCTGACCGGCAACAACGAGGTTCGCCTTTTGCTGAACGGGGAAGAAAAATTCCCGCAGGTGCTGGAAGCGCTGGAAGCAGCAGAGCGCCATATCCACATGGAATATTACATTTTCGAGAATGACGGCATCGGTAACCAGGTTAAGGATATATTGATCCGGAAAGCTGCCCAAGGGGTGAAGGTGCGTTTTATTTATGATGACTTTGGCAGCCGTGGGATTCGGGGCGGCTTTGTAAGGGAGTTGGTCGCCGGTGGGGTAGAAGCTTTCCCTTTTTATAAGATATGGTTCATCGCCTTATCGAATCGAACCAATTACCGCAACCACCGGAAGATCATCGTCATTGACGGCTTTACCGCTTTTGTTGGCGGCATCAATGTCAGCGACCGCTATATTAATCCGGCAAAGCCCTACTGGCGGGACACGCACCTGATGATCAAAGGCCCCGGTGCCTACTACTTGCAATACCTGTTCATTTGCGACTGGAACTTTTCTTCGGGCAGCAAACTCGCCGTTGTTCCGGAATACTTTTGCACCGCAAAAACAAAGTCGAACGCCATCGTCCAGATGGCCGCCAGTGGCCCCGATTCCGATACGCCGGTGATCATGTATGCGCTGATGCAAACGATTAGCCTGGCGAAAAAGGAACTGCTGATCACTTCACCTTATTTCATCCCCGGCCAAACCATTCTCGACGCCATCTGCGCCTCAGCCATGAGCGGTGTGAAGATCAAATTGTTGGTGCCTTATAAATCAGATTCTGCATTGGTGAACGCTGCTGCCAAATCATTTTATAATGAAATTTTGGAAGCAGGGGTAGAGGTTTATCTCTACAAAAAAGGCTTTGTACATGCCAAAACGGTTGTTGCTGACGGGCAACTGGCCATTATCGGTACCGCAAATATGGACCACCGTAGCTTTGAACTGAATTTCGAGGTTAATGCGATGGTGTATGATAAGGCGCTGGCCAATGAATTGCGAAATGCGTTTGAAGAAGACCTGAAGCATTCGGTTAAGATCAATGCGAAAGACTGGGCGAAACGCACTTTATTCAGACAGTTACCTGAGAAGCTATGCAGGCTGTTTTCACCCTTATTATAATACTGTCGAATTTCACTCCTTAAACGTCCTGATTTCCCCTTTCGACATTGCCCGAAAAAAACGAATTTTAGGAAATGAAACTTCTGCTTTAATGAATACATAGAATATTCAAGAACCCAGAGAAGCCCAAAAACAACCGACAGGTATATTACCTGTTTAATCACCTGTTAAAATTCCGCACTGTAAAACGTTACGAATTATCTTTTGACAGGATCAACCAGCAGTTCTACGACAGTTTTGTTAGTTACATGATGATTACCCATAAGTCATTAAATAATACGATAGGGAAGTATATAAAGACAATTAAAGCGTTTATTAACTTTTGTATTGATAGAGGTTATTGTCAGCCAAACAATGAAGTTACCAAGTTCAAAGTATTTGGGGAGGATGGGGAAATGATATACTTATCAGAGGACGAATTATTTAGGATAATCAATTTAGAATTAGATTCTGAAAAGTTAAAAGTAGTAAGGGATAATTTTTGCTTTGCCTGTTTTACAGCGTTGCGCTATTCAGATATTAGCAGGTTAAAGCCCGAAAACATCAAAGAAGACTATTTAGAAATCACTACTGAAAAAACGAGAGATTTTTTGAGGATCCCATTGAAACATCATGCAAAAGCATTATTGATAAAAAACAATGGAATGTTGCCAAAGCTATTTTCAAATCAAAAGGTAAACGATTATCTAAAGGATATAGGAAAGCTGGCCGAGATCAACGAAAGTATTATAATTACTAAATACCGGGGAATTGAAAAAGTTGAATTTTTAGAACCAAAGTATAATTTCATTAGCTCACATACCGCAAGAAGAACTTTTGTAACACTATCGCTAGAAAAGGGAATGAGGCCCGAAACCGTAATGTCAATTACAGGGCATAAAGATTATAAGACATTTAAGAAGTACATTAAACTAACCGATAAAGTAAAGCTTGCAGAAATGAACAATATTTGGGCTGATGTTTTAAAGATTGCTTGATCGAAATATAATTTAAAAATCGCAAAGCCGGACAATCCGGCTTCGCCATTTCTTTTTACTTATCCCACGCAAAACCCCCATTGGATTTTGTGAATGAATTAGCAATTAAGTCAGCTTGTGCTTTGCCTAAAACTTTTTTAGCAGCTTTATAGGTAGCTTTAATCAAAGTATAAGTCCCCCGCCCTCCTTTGTAAGCAGTTCCATAGCCTGTTAAAAAGCCGTAAGAATTTAGTTTTTTTGCAAGTTCCTTTGCCGTAATTGTTTTTTTCTTACAACGAGATAGCGTAAAAGCTATTCGATAGATGAATGTCATTTTACTGTTCATATTTTAAATAATTAAATAATGACTCACTCACTGAACTTGTTTAGACGTGAATGTTGAGTTAGAACTCTGTTGAAAGAGTTAAGTGGACAACCCTACAAGTAGAGCAGCAAATGATTTTAACCTATCGTAGCGTCATAGGACATTCGAACAGCAAACGTAAGAGGATTAACTTAAAATAACAACAACAACAATTTATTTATTCAATTAGATGAAATAAATAAAAGTTGATCAATTAAATGTACATTGCAGACGTTTATAAACTATGATCTGCTTTTTGCCTAATAGTCTAAAAAACTTTAATAGTCTAAAAGACTATTATTTCTACAAAAGGCTAATTCATTAGCAAACTTATGAGTCCATTTGATGGACATCTTAGGCTCTCTTAACCACGAGCCAAACAATTTTAACACAATTAACGAGATGTCAAATTACTACGAAGAATCGACCGTTTTAAAGTTTAGCGACTTAAGAAATTTAATTCGTGAAGAATTCAAAAAGCTACTTGATAGTTTAGACGAAAAAAAAGAAACAGCACCTAAGCCGTTAAGTATTCAGCAGTTAGCGGATCGCTATGAAGTTTCAAAAGCTACTGTTCATAATTGGATGAAGCAGGATATTATAAAGGGCTTTAAAATGGGGAAAGGCAGGTTTTTTCATTTAGATGAAATAGAAAAAAGTTTAGCTCAGTACAAGTATTTAGATGTACTGGAGAAAAAAGGCTTAGTTGAAAAACGACGACCTATCTACTAACTTTTTAATCTGAATTTTAAAGCCACATGTTAAAAAAGCATGTGGCTTTTTTGTTGATTTTATCCAATGCCAACTTTTACTCAATTATTATATTGGGGCATGCATAAATAAAGTAAAGTCCCACAACTGGAACTGAATGTACAATGTTACAGACATTGTACATATATAACAAGGAACGAGGAGAACAGAATTTCAATCCTTTTGAAAAGTAATTGAGAAATTATTAAAGGTTAAAAAAAACTAATGACACTGCTTATCTAAACGAATGGTCGATTTAAAGCGATTACACGAAGTTGAAAGTGATAGTAGTAAAATGTACTTAGGCCAATGAATAATTAAACAGGGGGCTTGTTTTCCCTATCCTCTTAAAGGAAATTGCGCTTCTCTTCATAACCTTTTCTAAGGATGGCAAATAACTAATAAGTTTAATCGTAGTCCAGATTTGACATTTATAGAACTAGAATATAATAAATCAACGAGTTCGAAGATCAATAAAGCAGAGTTTGATATTTTATAATTAGAATTTAGAAGATAGAGCAACTCACATAATTATAAGATTGCGCGTATCTCATAAGCTATTAATAAGTTAATAATGTTTCGATGTATTTTTTCATCTCAGGTGATGACGGCTGTAGTCCGTTCAATTCGACGATGTTAAAATCTTTATCTATAATAATAGTTCTTGGTATTCCTATATCTGAGTAGGCACTCATTAAATCTCCTAAGGAGTTCCACTGTAATGCATTTGTACTTTTGTGTACTAATTTCCTTTTCCAAAGCCCCTTATTATTATCAATAGAAAGAGAAATAAATACAATATTGGGATTTTCTTTGTAATTGGTGGCGAGGTCTTCGAAATGTGGTATTTCTGGTTGGCAAGGTGCACACCAAGTAGCCCACATATCTACAATTATAATTTTCCCCTTATAATCTTTAATACTAACCTTTTTTCCTGCTAGATCCTCCGCATGGATATTGACTGCCGGATCTCCTTTTGAAAATCTCAACTTATCGTTTGTCAATTTAAGTAACACTGAACGGTATTGCAAATTAGCAATCTTGTAAATCTCTGGTTGTAAGTCTTTGATCTTTGTTTTATCATTCGCCCTTTTGATATCTCCAGACAAATTAACAGCGTTAGCCCAATCTATTATTTTTAAAGCGTTTTTTGAGGTGCTATCTGTTTTGTTAATAATATCAAATGCGGCATCCTGATAAACTTCAAGATCCAGATATTCAGGATTAAGAAGTCCAGCTTCATAGTTAATTAAATATGGTGCGATCAATTTATTACACTCCGCACTAAAACTAGTTAAAGAATCAGCCTTGATTTTATATACATAGGAATAATACAGTTGGATTTTTAGCAGGCTATTAATTATATCAGCCTTTACGCGGGCAAGTTCAAGCCTTTTAAAGTTTTCTGAAACTTTGGCAGATAACAATAATTTTTTTCTGACCTCACCTTGTTTAATAATGGTATCAATAGTTAAACTAACAGTTCTTCTTACCGCTGAACCGCCATTTAAAAATGAGCCGGATGGCGGTACTGGTGTCCCTCTTAAATACATATTTTCAGCAGCATGAGAGCCTTTAAATTTGGCATTTAAGGGCTCATTGTAATCCAAAAATATGTTTATTTTATCACCTGGTGATAAGTACAATACATTTCTTCCTAACCGAAAATAACCTATACTATTCAGCGGGAATGAGATACTAAAATAGCCGTTTGTATCCGGAATAATTTGATGTGAAAAACCAACAGCGTCTAACCTACTAATTGCACTAACATCAACAAGTGGTAGGCTGTTATTAGAATTTTTAATTATCCCTTTTAAATAAACCATTTTTGGTTTTACCTGAGAGATAGAATAAGATGGCCTGATTAATAAAATGAGGATAAATATTAATAGAAATTTAACTTTCATAAATAAAGGTAACAATATGATAGGAATAGCCTAATCTGTTCTTATAACCAATAAAGTATTAGTACTATACTAGCAACAGTGATAAAAGTACAGGCATAATTTAGAATCTATAGGAATATGATCCTAGCCAATTATTGAGATAGAATTATTCGAAGGAATGTTTATTGTCATCATGGGCCAGTGCTACATTCTTGTAAGAGCCTAACAAGAAGCTCACCAAGTCACTGATATTTAATGGAGGTTCATTTGTATTTATCAATAGTTTATGATCGTTATAGCTAATATTAAGATTGTAATTAGAAGCATCAAAAACCACACTACTTTGTTTCCAGAAATGCATTTTCTTTAGCTCGCTATGTTGCAGGATATAGTTTAGAATGTCAAGCATGCCTTTTGATAGTTGTCCTTTAAAAGAGCCAATAAACGGTTCGGAATACCTTATGCCTTCTTTATAGTATTTACCAGTACTATCAATGTCTATTTTCATTACAGGGCAACTACCCAAGCAATAACCAGAATTAAATATCAATCGTTTAAATTGAATAGTTGGATCGTTACAGTATTTAAGATTTTTAAATTGATAGGAGGAGTTTTTAGCAAGTTTCTTTGCTTTGTCGTTTATTGGTGTTAAGGTTAGTAAACTGTCACCTGCGTGCTAACAATAGAATTTAAAAAGATCAGTATGTGTCAAACCCGATTTATCCGCACTTGTGGTACAGGTATCTACCATTATGATGGTATCACGCAATAATCGAAACCGTTTGTGCTGCTCATATCCGTCAAAATTAAAATCAACCTCGTCATGATAACAGCTTAAATAACCCAAATCGTTAGAAACCCATTTTGCTGAGGCAATATGAAACGGTTGAGCGAATGAGATGCATGGAAGAAGCAAAATGATTAAGACAATTACCTTATTCATATTTTTATGATGCAATAAAAGTCACTAAACGCAAGATGTTATTACTAAAAATGACCCTAATTATTCACTTTTAAAGATATTAAGCATTTCAAACCGAATTTAACTTTTTCATTAAAAGAGAAGTGTACTCTGAATTTATAATTTGAAGTAGCGAACCTAATTAACGTTAGTGGATTATATGGAGTTGTATGCAAATAAAAAGTACGAATTATGTCTTTCTTTTTTTTAAAAATAAATCTTTCGAATAAATCAATTTTATAAAATGTATTTATCAAATTATTCTTCGACAAATCGTCGAGCCAATTAAGCATTTCCAACATCTTTTTTAAGTTGCCGATCCTTTCATTTTTCACTAATGCGGTACTTGTTTCAATATCCTTACTAGTAAGCTCATTGAGTGGATAGCAAAGCATCCTTATTCTACAATAGTCAGCATTAGCCATTTGTTTTGAACGTTCTTTTACAGATACTTGTCCAGTATGCATACGGTAATAAAGTAAAGTTTCTGGAATGTTAGAGATTTGTCCGACTACGGCAATTCTTGTCCATAACTCATAGTCTTCTGCAGGTGAAAATGCTTCGTCATATGACAATTGATAATTATTCAAGAAACTTTTCCTAAACATAACTGTCGGATGGCCCAATGCACAATATTCTAATAAAGCTATTTTAATTTCTTCGTTTTCTGTTGGATATTTAATTGTTTCTTTCGTGGATGACAATTCATACCAAGACCCACAAATGGCGATGTTTGGGTTTGAATTTAAAAATGTTACTTGTTTTTCCAACCTCTTTAAATGACTAACATCATCCCCGTCCATTCGTGCAATCAATTCGCCTTTTGCAATTTTAAGGGCCATATTTAGACTTGATACATAGCCGGTATTTTTCAACTTTTGAATAAAGTTAATTCTTTGATCCTTATATTCATTTATTATGGTAACGGTATCGTCCGTGGAGCAGTCATCTATTATAATCAATTCAAAATCAACAAAGCTCTGATTTAATATGCTATCTATCGCTTCTTTGATGAATTTTTCACAATTAAAGACAGGCATAATAACACTCACTAAAGGAAGAGATCTCATAGACTATTTATTAAATTTATAATAATGGTTTTAATCTTCGTTATTTAGATATGAATGGTTCAGCACTTCGTCGAGGTGCGCTTTTTCGTGCCGGGCGGTTATGCCCATGCGGATGCGCGCATCTTTGAGGGACACGGCGGGATAATTGATCTGGTTGGCGTATACGCCTTTTTGCTGTAAGGCGAAGCATACTTTGGCATTCTTGATCTTGTCGCCGATCCGGACGGGAAAAATAGCAGATTCGGTACTTCCGATATTTAAGCCTAACTCCAAAAGTCCCTGGCGGAAATACTTGATATTGGCATGTAACGCGGACATCCAAAGCGGCTCTTCGTCCACCAGCTCGATCGCCTTTACTATTGCCAAAGCAGCAGGGGTTGAACTGGCTGAAAATAAGTGCTGCCGGCTTTGGTATTTTAAATAATTGACCATCTCTTCACCGGCCACCACGTAGCCGCCGATGTGCCCGAAGGTCTTGCTGAAGGTCCCGGTGATCAGGTCGATATCCTCCCAGGCATCACAGGCTTCGATCAGGCCCCGGCCAGTCTTGCCGATGACACCTGTGCCGTGCGCATCATCCACCATGAGCTTCGCGCCATACTTTTTACAGAGGGCAATGATCTCCTTCAAGGGTGCCAGGTCGCCATCCTGTGAAAAGACGCCGTCAATAATGACCAGGAGTAAAGGGTGCTTTCCGGCTGACATTTTAAGGATATGTTCATAGGCGGCCAGGTCGTTGTGTTTCACGGTTTTCCTGTTCACCATTTGACAGCCTTCCATGACGCTGGTATGCACGCCTGCATCCAAAATAACCAGGTCATCTTTGGTCAGGATACATTGCAGCGACGCGCTGTTGGAGGTGTAGCCGGTGGTGTAGATGATGGCGTGTTCTTTACGAAAAAACCTGGCGATCTTCTTTTCCAGTAGTTCATGGTAATCGTAGTGCCCGCCGATGGCCGGGGATGCTCCGGCACCCGCCCCATATTTCATAATCCCTGCTACGGCCGCCTGCTTAACCGCCGGATGTTGCGTAAAACCCAGGTAGTCGTTGGATACCAAACTGATCAGCTTTTTGCCGTTCATTTCGATCACCGGCCCGCAGCCTGAAGAGGTCAGCAACCTGTAATTCCATTGTCCTTTTTCCGACTGATCATCCAGATAAGACTGGAACATTCTTGCCCGTGCCCAGGCATCCATCCAGGAATATACTCGAAGTCCCGGAAGCTGTTGTTGTCAAAGTTTTGCTTCATTTTTTTGAGATTTGAAGCAAAGCAATGCGGTTTGGGAATAGGCGAAGAGTGTTAACACCCGTGTAATACCAGCCGCCGTGAGCTATACTTGTATAGGGCAGAGAACACCACCCTTCATTAAAACGTCGTAAAAAATTTAAAAAATTAATTTGCAAACAGTAGCATATTTGCTACCTTTGCGTATGATTGTAAGAGAAGTAATTAAGCTGTTAAAGGGGGATGGTTGGTTTGAAGTCAACCAAAAAGGTAGCCACCTTCAGTTTAAGCATCCCTCTAAACCGGGCAAAGTGACGGTCCCGGTGCATGGGGGAGATATTCCGGTAGGAACTCTGAACTCAATTTTAAAACAGGCAGGGCTCAAGTAGCCCCGCCTTTTATAATAGTTTCCAATACAAAAAATTGGCGTTAGTCTGCGTGAAAGCTGTTCAATTAATTACCGTCATAGGCTGTTTAAATGAAGCAGCATTAATTATTTTCAATGAGTGAAAATGTCAAATTAGACCTTGTGATCGAAAAGTCCGATCAAAAGTTATGGGGAAGGGTGACCTATAACGAAAGCCTGATCACTGACGAAGCAAACACAGTTGCGGAACTAGAAACCAATATCAGAAAATTATTGATCGAATTGGAAGATGTAACCAGTGAGATTGAATTTGAACTATTCTATGATGTGTATGCATTATTTGAACAATTCGATTTTATCAATATCACTAAATTCGCCAAGTATGCCGGGATAAATGCAGGCCAATTGCGCCAGTACGCATCCGGTGTCAAAAATCCAAGGAAGGAGCAAGCGCTTAAGATCGAAACAGCCTTGCATCAATTTTCTGCTGAATTACAAAAGGTTTCCGTTTACGCCGCTTAGTCAACATCATTACCCAAAGAAGGCCCTATTCTACCGATAGGGCCTTTTTATTTTCATCTGGCTCCATTAACGGCGTATAAAACTCCTGACATAAGTTAACATCCTGACCAATAATGCTTCCATTTCCTCCAGCATCTTCTGATCCTTGGGATAGGCTTTGGAAATGATGTTGTGGCCAGGATCTCTTCCCCATCTATGGCCAGGCACGAACTGGCGATCTGCTGCGCCAGTTCCTTAAAACTGGTATCGCCAAATACCTTTTGTTCTGCCAGTAATTTAAAGAAGAAAGCGATGCGGTTGACATACATATGGAAATGCAGTTTGGCATGAGTCACTTCCCGCTCATGGGTCTCCACGAAATCAATTTCTTCCTTGATCCATTTTAAAAGGCGGGTGCTGACCGAATTGGCACGGGAATCAAAAGAAGCTGTCCCTATCTGGGTATCTTCCAGCACGAGCTTTTCGCATTGCGCGAGTTCGAGCAACTTGTTCCGCTTGCCGCTGATGGCAGACAGGCGGTTCTGGATATATTTTTTGCAGTAGATATAAAAACGGTCGTCGTTAAAATCGCGCCCGATCAGCAGGGACATCAGCGCCTCCGCCGGTCCGCTGCAGTCGGCATTCGCCCAATCCACGATGTCAAGTTTGGCCTGGTAACCTTTGAGCCAGGTGAAATCGCCCCAGTAAAGTTTATGCTGGGTCCCGATGAACCGTTTGAAGGGGATTCCGGCAATGTCGATCAGGTTTCCGCCGATCCCTTGCTGTTGCAGAATACTGCTGTAGCTCAGCCCTTGAGCAGCAATACTGGCTCTTTGCATTTCAATAAATGCTTTGGGCAGCTTGAGGTTGGGCCTGATCTCATCGGGGATGATCTGCTTGACCGCAGTCAGCAAGTCGATAATGACCAGCACATCGGGGTTCACGCTGTTTGTGATCTCAAAAAGCAGGTCACAAATATTGACCAACTTGCTTAAGGTATTAAAATGGAAGGCGTCACGCTGGGTAAAGTTTTCAATGGAGTTCAGGCTGTGGATGATCGCCTTTTCCAGCCTGGCTTCTACTTGCAGATGGTTGTTGGGTTTGGAGGGGTCAGGGGAATTTTGATCCGCGATTTCTTCTGCTATCGTTTTAAGGTAATCCGTTTCTGTGTTCATACGTTCTTGGTTATAGGTCTAGTAATTCGAACGGAAAGAAGAACACTACCTGGTAAGCGGCTGAGAGATGGAAAACGGGAAAGGGAGAGGATGTGTTTGACTAGCCGTTCGACGTTATTTAATTAATAACGCGGGACGCACAGATCAAGACGCCGGGCTAGGACCCTTATCAAGGAAATGCACGCCCGCGTTAAAGCAGGCGTTGCTCCGGCCACTTTACTGATCCCATAGATTGTGGTAGGATCGGTGAGCGCATTTTGCGGACAGGAAGCTTTGGGCGAATCGGGGCCAAAAACCGCAATGCTGCTCGGCCAGAATACTTTGTCCAGCTTGTACTTACGGGCAGCCTCCAATACATTGAGCAAACCCTTCATGTTCAGGTCCCAGCTTTGCAAGGGCTGCTTTTCGCCGCTTGCTGAAAGCACCGCGGCCAAATCATAGATCTGCGTAATGCCCAGGGTTTCCACCATCCAGTCCAGCGCCTCGCTGTTCAGAACGTCCAATGTGTAACACGGCCCGTCGATGCGCATCTGGCAACGGTCATGGATGTCTGTGGCGACCACATTGTTCAAACCATATTTGTTGGGCAAAGCGGTCACAAGCTCGGTGCCGATCTGCCCGCAGGCACCGGTTACTAATATCTTAACTGTTGACATAAAGCTTAAAATTCCGTTTTTAATGAATGTCATTCAGATTTATTTCAAATACAGGATTTTTTCGAGTTTCACTGATCCCAAACAGGAAAAATTCGACTTAAACCTACAGCACAATAGGGCCATAGGATTTACATTCCTTCAGTACAAAAGCGCTGTCGGTCTGTGTGACAAAAGAAAGGGCGCTGATATGGTCCATTAAAAAAGTGAAATAATCCTGCGGCGATCTGGCGCTGACGTGCAGGATAAAGTTCCAGGCGCCGGAAACCACGAAAACAGCTTGTATTTCCGGCAGCATTTTAACCACATCTTCGAATTTTTCGAGCGTTTCGCTGGTTTGTGGGTCAAGCTTGACAAATAAATTGACCAGCACCGGCCTGCCTGCTTTGTTGCGGTCCAGTAAGGTCACATAGCGCCCGATAAATCCATGCTCTTCGAGTTTGTTGATCCGCTCAGCGACCGGCGTCTGAGTCACGTTGACCAAACCGGCCAACTTGCCCATGCTGATCCGGGCATCCTGCTGCAGCTTGTTCAGGATCTTTTTATCGATGTCGTCGAGTTTTCCGCCTACCATTTTTTTGCTTTTAATAAAGCAGGGTTCCCTCGCGAAACCCTGCTTGCCAATTTTACCTAATTGTTGATTTCAACTATTAAACCAGACCCCGGGTGGGGCTTATTGAGAAGAAACTTTTTCAGGTAACAAAACCAGCCGGATATAATTCTTGCCGGATAAATATTTCTGCGCCATCTCCTTAACCATCTCCGGCGTCACTGCTGTTACCTGCGACTCGTATTGCTGAAAAGCAGACAGGTCTTCCCCATTGATGTTTTGGTCATTCAGGTAAACCTGCCACCAGTTATTGGTCTTCAATGCGATCTCCCGCTGGCGCAATGATTCGGCACGCCATTTATCTACATTGACCTGCGGCGGTCCGGACACCTTTAGTTTCGCGATTTCGTCCAGCGTTGAGGTGATCAGCTTTTCTACGTTTTGAGGCCCGCAGCCAAAAAAGACACCCAATGTATAGCGTTGCTGGGGAAATTTAACACTGCTGGCAAACGCGGAGGGCGCATAAACACCGCTTTCGTCTTCACGGAGGCGTTCCAGCAACCTGATCTCCAGGCACTCTTTCAATGCGTCAAGGACTACATTCTCCTGCTGACTAAAATTAAAACCGCCGCTCCAAATCAATTGAACAGTAGCTCTTGGCTCCGAACCCTTGTAAACGGCTTTTGCAACCTGACCTTCGGGCGGATGAATGCCTAAGTCTTTAGCGGCAACTTCCTGCCCGTTCGCCGGTAGCGCCCCTAAATATTTTTCCAGTAACGGCTTGATCCTTTCCCTCGTAAACAGCATTGGCCTGATAGATGTAATTATAAGCTAATGTCCATATCGAATTAGCATAATAACTATTCGCCGGATCAATGGCGTTAATATATAAATCTAAGGCATTACTATTGTTATTAGTCAACTCATCGCCTGAAATCCCAGTCGTAAAAGCTAAAGAGTAGGGAGAGGCATCTGCTGTCAGCATTGACGAATAAATGCCAAGCATGGCTGAATTCGCTGTCCTATTTTCATTAAAAACATTACTTGTCGCTAACTGGTCTTTTGGCGGATCGATTTCGATAAACTTCCTGCAACCTGTTGCGGTAAAAAGAACCAGGAATATGGTGATATAGATATATGGATATTTCATGATTTTACATTTAAAGGTTTATAGTGAAACTTGTATGCCGTTGTAATTATCCGTAATGTCGGAAGGCCGATGCTGGATCCATAGCTTTGTGTTTCAGGATCTAATCCGTCAAATTTGGTTATGGTGAATAAATTCTGCGCCTGTAAATAAATTCTGGCATTTTGAACTTTTAATTTATTGCAGATTTGTGATGGAAGTGCCCAGGAAAGTGATATGTTTTTTAACCTGATGTAAGAAGCATCCGATATTAGAGCGTCACTTGATTTGTAGCGGCTAAACGCCGTATTAGCAGCCCCTGAGGTAGCAGAGAATCTTTGATATTTTGCTGGGTCTCCCGTATTTTTCCAACTGTCTAAAAATTCAACTGGCATATTTGCACCCGTTTGTAAAAATCTCCCCGGAGCTGTTAACCCTGCGAAACGATACCCCGTTTGCTTGGCAAATTGAAAAAAGAAATCTAGCGTAATCCCTTTATAGGTTAAACTATTCGAGAAGCCGCCGGAATATTTTTGCCCGAAATCAACCGGATATTTGTCTTTATCAGTAATCGATCCGTCTTTGTCAAGATCGGCTACAGTATAAAGCCCGGTCGTTTGGTCAATGCTTGTATATTTATATAAGTACCGCATTGTTAGCGGATATCCCACCGCTTGTTGTGTAGCATAACTGGACCCTTCTATATTGGGGTAGGAAACTAATTTGTTTCTGGGGAAACTAATATTGGCGGAGCTGTTCCAGGTGAAATTGTTTGATTTGATATTGATGGTTGTAAAGTCCATTTCAAGACCGGTGTTTTGAGTAACTGCAGGTAAATTTGCAATGACGCTGTTAAAACCTGTTGTAGCAGGAAGAGAGTACCCGACCAATTGATTGCTGGTCCGATTTTGATAATAACTGGTATTGACTAAGATGTGATTGTTCAGAAAGCCCATTTCAAGAGCGATTTCTTTTTTGTTAATTGTTTCCCATCCAAAGTAAGGGTTTGCTATTTTAAAAGTCGATAAACCTGAAGTTCCAAAATAACCAGTAACGGGCCCGTAGAGACTTAAAAATTGGTAATCACCGATCTGATCATTACCGGTTTTCCCTATACTTGCCCGGATTTTCCCCAAACTAATGAACGGGAATTCTTTTTCAAAAAAGTTCTCCCTGGAAAAAATCCACGCTGCACCGACTGCACCAAAATTCCCAAATTGTTGCCCAGGGCCAAATCTGCTGCTACCGTCGCGCCTGCCGGTTAAATTCAAAACATATTTCTCTTTATAATTGTATCCAACCCGTGCAAATACAGCATTATATTTATATTGAGTATAGCCTGTACCAGTACTGATCTGAGTTGCGGCTCCTACACTTTCCAGTAAAGCATCGCTTGAAAATCCTTTTGCATTTGTAATTAGCGCTTTTTGAACAGTTTCTTGCATCGTTGTTGCTACGAGTGCATCCAGGTGGTGGTTTCCAAAAGTCTTAGTATAATTAAGTTGAGGTTCAACAATCCAAGTTTTAACAGCATTATAGCCAATAAAGGACTTTCTGCTGATATCTGTCGGAGAATTTGCTGGGTTGATAGAACTGTAAGGAACAATCGCTGTCTCATTCATTTGGATGGAACTATAACCCAGATTCGCCTTGATTTGTAGCCCAGCTGCTAAAGTATAACTTAGATTTAGGTTATCTACCAAGCTTTCCGTTATGGAATTTGAGGTTTGTTTCAACAGTGCCAAAGGGTTTGGAAACGTATTATTTTGCCAGTTAATCTGACCTTTTGAATCATAAACAGCCGGCGCGTCAGGCGCAGTAAATATGAAGGTTGTAAAATCTGTTTGAGGAAGCTTGTTCGTGTTATTGCTAAAATTTGAAGAGAAATTCGCTCTGAATTTTCTGTTCTCGGAAATATGATTGACATTGACATTAGCAGATGCAATTTGATCGGCGAAGCCTCCCGGAAATACATTGGTTTCCCGGTGATAACCCAAACCGACTAAAAATTGCGTAAGTTCATTACCTCCGGACACGGAAGCCTTGGCATCCGTGGTTTTTGCCACGCCGCCGATGAGCACTTTTTGCCAATCCGTGTATCGGCTATGGTCCCAATTGCCGTTCACGTCATAGGCGAAGGCGGGTATAGTTGCATTATCATTTTTGTAACCTTCTTTTCGCATTGTCAAATACTGCTCAGTGTTCATCAGTTTCAAGCTCCTGGTTGTTTTTCCGGTCCCGCTGTAGAAATTGAAGTCCACTTTGGTTTTTCCCGCTTTACCTTTTTTAGTGGTAATCAAAATCACGCCATTGGCGCCTCTCGATCCATAGATAGCAGTCGCATCCGCATCTTTCAATACATCGATGCTTTCAATATCATTTGGTCTTAGGCTGGTAAACGGACTAAGAGCAAACTGACCGGCTGCATTAATTGTTTCTGATAAAGATTTCGAATTAAAGGGAATGCCATCTATCACATATAGCGGATCTGTTCCATTTGAAAGGCTATTTAGTCACCGAATGTTAACATTTACAGCACCGCCTGCAACGCCGGACGTTTGTGTTACGAATAATCCGGGTATTCTGCCCTCTAAGGCCATAAGCGGATCGTTAACGGGCTGTTTCGCGATATCAGCTGCAGTTAACGTACCAACCGATCCGGTAGAAAGTTCTTTACGGTCATCATAATAACCTTTATTCACGACAACTTCCTTTAAGTTGGTGATTGCCACTTTTAAGGCTATGGTTGCCGGAAAAGAAAGATTTTGAACACTGATTTCCTGGCTTTCATAACCTACAAAAGAAAAAACTAAAATTGCTTTATCATCGGGGACCGTCAAAATAAACCGGCCGTTCGGGTCGGTCATGACACCGTTTTTAGTGCCCTTTTCCGTAACAGTAACGCATGCTAACGGTTGATTACCTTCCCCGATAACGATGCCTTTAATATCGACATTGGCGATAACGCCGTTAACGTGATCAATATAGGTAGTTGCTGTTTTTCTTTTGACCATCACGGTCTTATCAGCGATCTCGTATTGGAGTGGCTGGCCGTCGAATGCTGCTTGCAGGGCGGTTTCGATGGGTACGTTAATAAGTTTGATGGTGCCGGTTTTCAGGTCCTTGAGGTCCTGGGTGGAGTAGATGAAGTCATAGCCGCTTTGGGTACTGATGGATTCGAGCACTTTTTGCAGTGGTGCTTTATTCTCATTCAAGGTGATCTGCGCTTTGGTTGCAGCGCTGACCTGTATGAGGCAAAAGGTAAGGATGATCGCGGTGAGTTTCATGATCCGGATGAGTTGTAGCGGGACACGGGCTGGTCGCCCTTGTTCCGGGATAACATTAATTTTCATTAATTTTGAATTGTCTGATTTTCGTTAGTTTAAATTCTCTCTAGGATTTTATGGTTGACGGTTGACCGGACAGTTAAGCGGGAGTAGGTCGAAGCACTCCTGCTTTTTTGTTTTTACCGGCGCCGTTCTTTTTGGTAGTTGTGCTATCGTATAACGGTTATCCTCCTTCCTTCGATTTTAAAGTGAATGGCCTGTGTATAGGTGATCTTATCTAAAATCTTACTGATGTTGTCAAAGCGGCTGATGGAACCGGTAAAGGTGCTGTCGCTGACGTTGCCATCGTAAACGACGTCGACGTTGTACCAGCGGGACAATTTGCGCATTACGCTTTGTATGTTTTCATCATCAAAGACAAACTTGCCGTTCTTCCAGGCGATAAATTTACTGGTGTTGACCTCGTTAACGGCTATGTTGCCATCAGGTTTAAGGTCCGCCTGTTCGCCGGGCATCAGTATGGTACTGTTATTGAGTTGGATGGAACCTTCCAGCAAAGTCGTTTTGGTGCCCGGCTCATCGCTGTAGGAATTGATGTCGAAATGCGTACCCAATACTTTTACATCCTGTTTAGCGGAAGATACGATAAAAGGATGCGCTTTGTCTTTAGCAACCTCAAAATAGCCTTCACCGGTGAGGGTCACTTTTCGTTCTGTGGTACCCTCAAAGCTTACCGGGTATTTTAAAGATGATGCAGCGTTCAGCCAAACTTTAGTGCCGTCCGGCAACACGACCTGGTACTCGCCGCCCCTTGGCGTTTCGATGGTATTATAACTGGTTTCTTCAGCGGTATGATTGCTATGCGTATTGTCATAAACAATCAGGCCATTGGCGGTTTTTTGAATGTTTTTTCCGGCTTGTTTGGCGATGGTTCCGTTCTTGGCATCGGTCAGCGAGATGCGCTGCCCGTTGCTCAGGGTAAGGATAGCTTTATTGCTGCCGGGCAGTATATCGTTCTTGATTTGGTTGCTGGTCATTTGCTGACCGGCCGGGTTTTTATGCAGGATAAAGTAAGTGCCGGCGGACAAGGCCAGGATAATGGAAGCAGCGGCGGCGATCCGCGGCCACAACCTGATTGGTTTGATATTGACTGGTTGTTCCTGGATCTTGTTCCAGATGCGGGCTTCAGCGCTTTGAAGATCGGCGTCAGTGAATTCACCGGCTTCGGTCGAACGGTATTGCAGCAGCCAGTCCTCCAGCAGTTTGGTTTCCTCCGGTGTAGCGTTACCGGCTTTTAGCTTCCTGAACAGTTGCTGTGCTTGGTCTTCTTTCATGTCTTAATTCGGGAAATTCCCTTTCCTAATACGTGAGACAGCTGAGGATATACCGAGTGGGTAGTCGGAATTGATAATTTTTTAATAAAAATTTAATATGTAGTTATTTTATGCATACACGCACTTGTTATTATCAAATATTATTTTCTATCTTGCTGTTAAATAAGCAGATACCCCGCTTATGACCACCTTATTCACATGAAACGGATCATTACTTGTTGCGACGGTACCTGGAACAGGCCTGGCCAGAAAGACCAGGGCGTGGTAACGATGACCAATGTGCAGAAACTGGCTCATCTTGTCTGCAGCAGCGATCCTGCAGGTACTACCCAATTAAGCCATTATCAGCCCGGTGTAGGGACATCCGGCAATTGGCTCCAAAGGCTGGCTGGTGGTGTCGGTGGTGCAGGGCTCGATCAGAATATCATAGACGCTTACCGTTTTATCGCGCTGAATTACGAGGAAGGCGACCTGAACTATTTGTTTGGCTTCAGCAGGGGCGCTTACACGGCCCGCAGCCTTGGTGGCTTTATTGTCAATTGCGGGATTTTAAAGAAGGAACATATTCATCGTTTGGGAGAAGCCTTTGCGCTTTACCGGGACCGCGATCCCGAAAGTCATCCGAACAGCCAGGCGGCACTGGTCTTTAAAGCTAAATACAGCCATGAGCCTGCGATCCATTTTATTGGTGTCTGGGATACGGTGGGTGACCTGGGTATCCCCTTGCAAATTTTTCAATGGCTGGATGGTAAAAAATACCGTTTCCATGATACGCAGTTGGCAAGTATCGTCAGGTATGCCTATCATGCCATGGCTATTCATGAACACCGTAAATTATTCAATGCGACGCTGTGGCAGCTGAGCGCAAATGGCAAAGCAAAATTGCGCCCCCAAACCCTGGAACAGGTCTGGTTTCCGGGCGCGCATTCTAATGTCGGGGGCGGATACCGGGATACCGCTTTGAGCGATGCCACGCTGGAATGGATGATCGGAAAAGCGGAAGGTGCAGGCCTCGCCTTTAACAAGCCGCTGCCGGCAGATATAAAGCCGGATATTCCAACGGGACTGATCCGTAATTCGCTCAGCATCTGGTGGCGCTTAACCCAACGTTTCGTTACTTTTTACCGTACCATCTTTATCCAGGATGATACTTTTATCGGCCAGGCTGTGCAGACCCCGGTTTACCAGCGGACGGACCTGCCGGTGAATTTGCCGCCGCTTGCTCCCCTCGTCCACCGGTTGTTGCCGGGGGAGGAACTGGTCATGGCCGTGCCGGCGACAACGGCCTATTCTTTTGAAGGGTTGTCGGTACTGGCGGGCGAAACCTATGTCTTTACCTGTGATGGCAGCCAACGGTGGAACGATTCCTGGATCAGCACATCGCCTAAAGGTTATTTTAACCCGCTGGCCTCCCTTTTCGGGATGCGGGTCAAAGGGCAGGCCTGCTTTTGTCTTTGCGGTACTTATGAGTGCCGTGATGAGCTTGCATTCGGCATCGGGACGGGCGCACAGCAGGTGACGAGCAGCGCCGGAATACTTTCTTTTTTTGCGAATGATACACAAGGGTTTTATTTTAATAATAAGGGGCAAGTGAACCTAAGCATTAAACGCATATGATCAATACCAAAGATCTGTTGGCCGACGACCCGAACCGGGATATGGTCATTTCCTTCCGTACCATCCGCCGGGCGGTGGGCTGGCTCGGCATTGCCTTGCCGGTGGTTTGCTATTTCGGGACATGGATCTTTGGTGCGTGTTCCGTGCTGAAGCCGTCGATCAGTGATTATTTTTATACCATTATGGGGAGCGTGCTGGTGGGCGTCATGTGCGCGGTCGCCCTGTTCCTGTTTACCTACAAAGGCCCGGCAAAAATAGATGGCATCCTGAGCGGGCTGGCGGCGACGTTTGCGCTGGGTGTCGCTTTCTTTCCCTGTAATGTTTCCGACGGGCAGTATGCCTGTAATATCATATGCCGGCAGCCCAGCGAGTTGCGCAATACGATTCATTATTGTTCGGCCACCGGTTTTTTTATTGTACTGGCGCTTATGTCGCTCTGGTTATTCCGCCGGACCAACAAAAAAGATCCGGCAAAGCCCAAGCGTTCGCGGAATACCGTTTACCTGGTCTGCGGCCTGATCATGGTCGCCGCTATGGCCGGCATCCTGTCGCTGAAGGTGTTTCACCTGGGTGAAAAGCTGGCCTGGCTGCGCCCGACTTACTGGCTGGAGCTGATCGCTTTATGGGCCTTCGGTATCTCCTGGCTCGTGAAAGGCGAAATCGTTTTAAAAGATCACCCTGTTATACCCCATCATCATGACAAAACTAACTAAAGCCAGTATCTGCATTGGCCTGTCCGGCCTGGTCATCGGCTGGCTCGCCGGTCTCTCCCTTTCCCCGGTTATCGAAGTTGTACTGACGAGCCTGATCTCCCTGCTGGCCAGTTCAGCTGCCTTATTGGTAGGGATGCAAAAGTTCGGGGAAAATGAATTGCCCGAAGGCAAAGGGATCAAATCCGCCCTGCCGGTATTTTTGCTGATCCTGGGCATCGGTATCGGCGCACCCGTTGGCGTGATCGCCCGTACAAATATGTGGTTCGGCAGGACCGTCGAGAACCGTATCAGCGCCTTTACCGACCTGGGCATACCACGCGATACCGCGCTGAAGTATCTCAAGCAATACGAGATCGATCAGCTGAAGGCTGTCCCAGCACCACCCAAAAAAGCCGAAGCGGGCAAAAAGGATGAACCGGCCGCACGCACGCCTAACGATGCGGGTATCTACGCGACCAGAACCGACCTCTGTAATTTGCTGAAACAAAATCATGGTGAAGCCCTGCGGACCATTATGGTCAACTTCGGCGATGCGGATACCAAAGCAAAAGCACTGAAATGCACAGACAGCCTGGCGCTGGAAAAACTTAAAACTCAAATATGCCCATAAAGAAAACGCTAACCGGCCTGCTGCTGGTGACTGGCCTGCCGCTTATGGCTTCCGCGCAGCGTATCGCAACGGGCTATATCTACCAGGTATATGCCGGCGGGCAGAATGCCAGGGAGATCACCACGGAGACCGGGTTCATCTGTAAAAAATATAAGGGCATCCTGACCGCGCTGCATGGCGTGATCGGCAAAACGGTCATCTATGCGATCAACGAAGCGGGCACACCGGTAAACGACCTGTATATTGTCCAGGTAGATGTTGCCAATGATATCGCCCTGCTCGGCGGCCCGTCCAGCCTAGATAAGGTCCAGGGATTGGACGTCGGCGATGAAGCCGGCTTGGTGCCAGGCCAGGAACTCAAGGTCTATGGGCATCCTGTGGGTATGAAATTAAATATCAAGACCGTGACAGCCGGTGACCCGGTAATGGAGACGCTGGACCATTTGATCCCCACTAAATCCACCACCGCATTTATCAACCGGAAAAGTCCGGAGATCGACAGGACCATTTTATATATCGATGGGCCATTGGTACAGGGGCATTCGGGTGCGCCGGTGTTTAAGGGCAATAAAGTGCTTGGCGTGGCTAACGGCGGTGTGCGCGGCGGTGCTGCCGGTATTTCCTGGGCTATCCCAATCAGCAAGATCGACTTGCATGACATTAAGACTGCCGGAGCGGCACTTGGCCTGGTCGCTGCCAGCCATTCTGACGACCTGTTCAGTTTAGATGTCCTGCAGGATATCCCCGACGGACTTAAGCTGGTATATAATGTTACCCCTCAGCTGATTCCTTATGCGTTAGGGCAATTCGATGATGCGAGCCAATTGTTCGTAATCGATTTCAGCGCAGGTGATGACTGCCGGGGTCTGCCTTTTCAATGTACCAACCAGCCTTTGGGGCGGCTGCCTGCAGGTAATTACACCTGTGAAATAATTTACCGCCCTGCTAAAGTAGGGCATCAGGCCGCCATCGGCTTTAACAATTGGATCGCCTACGTCACCAGGAATCTACAGAAAGATGCGCCTAATACCGATCCTGCCAATACTTTGGCGAAAAAGGAAGTAGCGTATGATGAAGCTGACTTTAGCATGGATGGCTTCAAGACCCTGCGGATGAATTTCGTACTGGACAAACCGGGTCAAAGTATATCCGTACCTGTTTTCGGCCCCTCGCATAACTTTACTTTATGGATCAAAGGGATCCGCATTTATCAACGTGACCTAAATTAAAATAAAATGAAAATAAAATTCCTTCTCCTTTTTTTTATCTTATTTACGAACCATGCATTCGCTCAATCTGATTGGCTGATATTAAATTTACCGATGTCAAATTTATTGGGCAAGGAAGTATCCGACTACCATAGCGGACAAATCGATCTGCAAATGAACGGTCAGTATCTTACAGAATTCAAGATCGATACGTTTGCAACTGCGGATGATCTTCAGGAATACAATTCACAGTATCGCAGCTTTCTGACAAAATATTTCCAGCGTAGCAAATCGACGATCCAGGAAGTCAAAGCAAAAAAATTGCTGATCCAGAGTCTTTCCCCCGATGCTTTTCTGTCCATGGACGTGGGAAGTCAGTACGTCTATTCGGGTATATCAGCGGATACCGTAGAAATAACGGTGTCAATGAAAAGGGATATCAACGTTAATTATTCGAAATTTATAAAGGATGCAGCCAAACTGGTTACAGGGTCTGCAAGTAGTGTGGTTTTACCCAAAGTACTCGCATTAGTGGATAGTGTATCTTCAAAGAGTAAAGATAGCGTGACCTATAAAATGAAAGTGGCCAATCCGAATGTATTTTACAAGGTCAAGATCGTTAAGATCGGCAAGCCCAAAACGGATTGGGACCGCTATTACAAATGTTTTTATACCAAGGCGGATGCTGCTGACGGGCCTACTGGCGAAGACATTACACTTACCTATGACGCCATGGAAACGGCCAATGAAACTTTTGCCCTTTACCCGGAATACGGGGGTAAAAAAAGAAAAGATATTAATTTTAAACTAAGGGCCAAGGTTGTCAATGGTGACCTAAAATTATTCTATGTGTATACCACTGGAAAAGTGAAGAATGTGGAAAATGAAACAGAGATACCGGTAGCAGTGGAAAACAAACAGCTTTACTGGAAATTGAATCAAAGTCTGATCTACAGCTTTCCAACAAATGATGGCGAAACGACTAAGCTGGTCTATCTTACTTTGCGGGCAGAAGCTACCGGGCCGAACACGATCGTTGTACACAACGGCGTTAAAGGTTTACCTATTAGCTACCTGAAATATCCGGAGCTTAACCTGGTCTATCCATATTGACCTTAAACTATTTATATAAAAGGTAAAAGATATAGACAATCAGTCCCAGCTTGGTACGGAGGTGTTTGAGCGCCTTTTTCATATGGGTCTCCACGGTTTGTTCAGAGATGGCCAGCGTTTCAGCGATCTCGCGGTTGCTGAGCTGCTGCCTGCGGCGAAGTTCAAACACTTCTTTCGTTTTGGGCGGCAGCAGGTCGATCTCCCGCTGGATGATCTCTTCCAGATTGGCGGCGCGGGCCCGGTGGTCGGTGCCTTCCACCCCGGCACTGATAAATGACCGCAGGCTGGTTAAATGCACTTCCTTGGTATCCTCAAGTTTTAGGTAATTCAGCATCCGGTTCAGTGCGTCGCGGTGAAGATAACTGCTCAGATTGACCTTCAGTTCAAAAGTGCTGAGGTTATCCCAAAGCTTGACAAAAACTTCGTGCACTATATCCTCGGCAGCAGGAAGGTCGTGTAACCTTTTGGCGGTAAAGCTGATCACCAGGGAAGCATAGCGCCTGTAGATCTCGCCGAACGCATCATGGTCATCCGCCTTAAGCAAGGCGACCAGTTCCTGGTCCGGGTGCTGGCTATAAGATGATATTCAGTCGTTTAAAAGCTAATTTAGGGAAATAACGCCTCAATATTAAACATATTTTAACAAATATGTTACAATGCAGCATGACGAAAGCAAAGCGGGATCAATGTCTGACCGGCCAGCCTTCCGTCTTTTGGCGCCAGTCGCAGAGATAAACCGCCGGATCAAATACCGCAGTGAACTGGTTCGATAAGATCACGTTCACGGTGAACTGGTTATAAAAACAAACATTACAGGCCAGTTTTCCGGCGGACACCCCAAAGATCAGATGATGGGCATGCAGCGGGAACTGCGGATAGCGCTGTGCTTTGGGGATCAGCACGACGCCAGGATTCTGGCCGCCAGTGGTAATATAACGGCGCAGGGTATCAAAGGCAGCATCCAGTACAAAGGCCTTTCCTTTCAGCAACGCCAGCGTATTCAAGGCGATCTTGGCGGTGACGCGGTAAAAGTCGTCCGCCACGACGGCAGCCTGGCTAAAACTGATGGGCTGATTTTTAGCTGCATAGGGTGCACTGGATTGACCGACCGCCGCGCGGAGATCTTCAATAAGCTGCGCACTCAGCCCGAAACTGCTGCCGGGATGACGGGCGATATACAAGCGGTCGTCAAAGCCGATAATGGCCTCCTGGATGCCCAGACGGTCACTGGAAATATAAGAGGGTTTTAGACCGGAAGCGCCTGCAAGCAAATTCAGCAACCAGCCATCCGCCTCAGCGGCAGGCACGGTGGCCGGCAGCGTCCACTCTTTATTCCCTGTAGACTGGTCTATACGGACCTGTGGCAAAGCAACGGCCGTTCCCAACGCCAGGTAACCCAAAAAGAAACTTTCCGGCGGGCCGGGCTGGCTGACCAGCATGACTTTGGAACGGGTGACGTCTGCTGGTTTGACACTGCCGCGCTTACCGGGGCCGACCATTTGTCTCCCGATGGCAATGACCGATTCGCGCATAAAGCCCAGTTCCAGTTTGGAGATATCATGGTTGAACTGGTCACTCACGTAACCTTTGGGGAGGGTGTGCCGCCCGCCTATGCCGGCCGGGATAATGTGTTCGGATTGGACGAAGGTCAGGCCGGGGCGGTCGCGGTAATAGATGCAGTTACTCAAGGGGCTCAGCAATGATCTTGTTAACGATTTCCAGCATACCGGCTGATATGCCGTCCCGCAGCGTTGCTTCACCTTCAGGCTGCGCGCTGAGCAATCCGCGAAGTTTTTCAAAGAATTCCTTTTCGGTCCACTTTGGTTTTTCACACCCCAGGTAACGGTCCTGCAAAAACCGGGAAAACAGCCGCAGCTGGTTACCGGTCAAGGTGTCAAATTGTGCCCGGAACTTTTCAAAATCCCAGCTGGCAAAAACAGGCCGTTCGTAATAACGTTCGTTAACCGCTTTGTAAAAGGTCTCCGGGTTGGTTTTAAAGGTTTTGAAAAGATCAATGTCTGTCTGCTGTTCCTGCTGCCGGGCGATCTGCTGGTTTACAGCCACCAGCTTTCTGAAAAGCGTGGCAAAAAGTTCTTTGTTCGGCTGATCTTCACGGACATCGAAATGGTGGTCCAGCATGGGGACATAGGGAAACCTGGCGGCATGCGCTTCCACCGCTGCCGCGAGCCTGGCTTCAACCTCGACCGGATCATACTTCAGGATTTCGGGAAAACGTTCGAGGTAATGGAAAACGGTCAGGTACCTGTCCAGCGAATACTGGCCGGCCACGGCATAGCCATAGAGCTCTTCGGTAAGTCCGCGCAGCTTGGCATTGTCCAGGTCATAACATTGGGGGTAAGACAGTTGGTGCATCACTTCATCCTGGCGGTAAACCTTTTGCCGACGGTCGTCTACAAATCTTTTCAGTTCGGCCTGCAGCGCGGGATAGTCAAACGCATTCCCGCCGGTGATAAAGTCAAATAAGGAAGCATAGAAGTCATAACCTTGTTTATCATAATAACGGTCAATGAACTGTTCACGGTAACTCTTAGGTGCTGCGTCGGTTTCTTTGCCTTTTGCCTTATCGTTTTTATTACCAAAAGCTTCGTGCAGCCGTTCGTTATGCTTGATCTCGTTAATGCCCGCGACATCATCGATCCCTTTGGGATCGGTATAGCTGAGCACCCCGTTTTTGAATTCTATAGTAACCGCCAAACTAAACTGCAAGACGAGGTGGAGTTTATGCAGGTCCCATTCATCGATCTCCCCGGCGTTTAATTTCAGATCATAACAAAGACTATGGAAGACTTGGTCAAAATGCTGCAGGAAATAGATCAAAGTGCGCAGGTTAACCGACCCCGCCTGGCTGAATACAGCAAGGATACGGGATTTCAGCTGATTGAGGTAGCGGTAATATTCGGGGAAGCCGGCATTTTTGTATTTGCCCAGGATGATCTGCCCAAACGTTTCTTCGAAGGTGGAGGTATATTCGATCACCGTACCTATTGTCTTTTCTTTAACTGCCCGGTAGTGTTCCTGCTGCGGGATCTCGTCTTGGTCGGCGATAACGATGACCTTATTGTTATCGTGTTCCACAAGTGAATTCACGAAGCCGACGAATTCATTAATGCTGATGCTTGCTGACAGGCGGTCCAGGTCGTCAAAAATGATCACGAACTCCCGGGTGTCCAGCGCGCTCTTGGAGGTGTTGGTGATATCCTTCAGGTAATCGTCAATATTGCCCGTCCTGGTGAACTGCATCAATCCTCTTGCGACCATCTTGGCCACGCCCATGCTGACCTTGGCCGTATTGTTCTTCAGGAAGGGCAGCAGCTCGAAGGCGAAGAGCGTATAGACCTCATCGATTTGTTTCAGCCCGTAGAGGGAGATATAGATCGGCTTATACCATTTGCGCTGATCGTGATGAACCTTCACCTTACCGATCTGCGGAACGATGTTGTTTTTTACAAAGAAGGTTTTACCGATCCCGCGTTTCCCGTTGATGAGCAGCGCATAATTGGTCTCCAGCTCCAGGTAGCTCCGGATCACTTTTTCAAGGTTATTCGCTTTCGGACGAATGATTGGTGCTTCCATTTTACGAAGTTAATCTTATAAAATCTAAAAACCGCTCGCCAAACTCGGTGAGCCACATGTAGTGAAATGTTTTGCTGCCGCCATGTGTGCCAATGCCTTTATCAATGAGCAAGCCTTTGGCATACAATGTCTGTTTGTAATACAGGTATTCCGCATCGGTCAGCCCGAAAAATTCAGCCTCCCTGAATTTTTGAAGATTGAGTACCGTTGTATTATAGACTTCTACTTTGGCCTGGTTCTTTTTGATCCGGGTGTCCAGTTTGCCGATCTGCACCTGGTGGGTATTAAAATCCCGTTTCAGGTCGTTGAACTGTTCCCCGTCGATCTTTATTTTATCGAGCAGGACTTGTCTTTTTGGGTTGATTGCAGCATAATGGCTGCCGTACACATGGTGTTCCTGCAGGATTTTGATGGCCATTTCGTCCAGCGTGCTGATCAGTTCCAGACAGATCTCGGCACTCTCTATTTCGCTGGCGGGGTAAAGGATCTGCCGGGTCAAAATATCCCGGTAACGCAGATGTTTTTCTTTGGATTTGGTTTGCAAAACCCTGCGGATCACGGATTCGAAAAGGTCGCTGAACTCTTCCGTTTTCAGTCGCTCCGGGTCTATATCCGGATGGCCGGTAAAGAAAGCTGAAAGCAATTCCACGAAACTATTCAACCGGTTGTGTTTGAGCCTGCTCCGGTAATCAAATACGATCTCGTTCAGCGCACCCCCGGCAAAAGGAATGGCGCTGAATGCTGATTTGGCCATGGAAATAGCAGCCTCTGTTACCTGATCTTTTTTCATCAATCTTATTCTTAGTCTTCTTCCCTGTTCCGGACTGCCTTCAGCGCGGTGTTCAGCTCAAATTCCACCCAGCCCTTAAAGTTCTGCTTTTTGCAGGCATCGAATAAGGCGAGGTACTCGGCTTTGATGTCTGCAGGCAGCAAAGCATGCCCCGCAACCAGCGCCCGCAGCTCTTCCGGATCATCGAATATTTCGAGCATGATGGGCTGCAGGAAGTAAATATCCTTATCGCGGATATCGTGCTTGATGGTGTACTTCAGGAATTGGAACGGATCATATTCCGGCAGGAAGGACTTCATCGCCACAACAATGGGTTTTTCAATGTGCTCGTGGTAATTTCCGAGGTTCGGATTGTCCGGCAAAGGCACAAACTCCTTATACTTCGTCCACCAGAACATAAAGACGGCATCTTTGGTCAACCCGGCCTGCTTCACATGCTCCCTAAAATAATGGGTCTGGAGTTCCACGATCCTTTCCCGGCCCAGCGTAATGTCCTTGACGCCATCTTTGACATGATAAAGCAGTTCATGCTCAAACTGGTAAGGAAACACCGCCCCGGTAAACAAGCTGTCGACAAAGGAGCGAAAAGCGGCTTCGTCCTTTTTATAAAACTGTTTATCCAGGTTATGGTCATAGTTCCAGATCAGGTTGGTGATCGCCTGGTGGTCAATGGCGTACCTGCCCTTTTGCGCGATATATTTGGGGCCGAGATAAAACAGGCTTCGAACTTTTAATTCATAAGCCTCTTTATCGTCGGGTTTTTCCTGCAGGATGCGCCTGCCCAGCTCAGTGAGCAGGTTCTTTTGTTCGCATTCATCGATAAAGCTTTTGATAGCCGCCAGGCCACCGTCATACGCTGCGCGGTAGGTCTTTTCCGATAGTTCTTTGCCGGAAAGCCGGTAACGGAAATAGCGCTCGAAAAACATCGGGTAGATAATGGCATTCCTGGCTTTTTTTGAGCGGTCAAACTTAAAGAACAGGTTATTGAGCAGTCCGCCGATCAGCGTAATGTCCGCTTGGCTGTAATAATGCTCACTGCGCAACGTGCGCAGGATGAACGGCAATTCTTCTTTATCTTCGCTATAGGTGCGCAGTTCGTAAAAGGCCTCATGGGAGCTCATTGTAGGAAAGTCACGGATAAAGTCGTCACGGTGCTCGAACAAGCGGTCGTAGATCAGCGGGAACCGAAATTTCAGGAGCTCCAGCACGAACAGTTCTCAAACATCACCTCGCTGCCCAAGAGCTGATAGGTGATCTTAAAATTATTGATGAACTTAATGACGTCCCTGGATTGCCGGAACACCCGCTCAAACGCAAAATTGTATTTGTTGCAAAAGCCCGTGTCCACAATATGGGTTTTGTAGGCATCAAGGTGTTCGGCGGTAACAAAGGGCGCCAGGTAAGTTTCCAGCAGATCGAGCAGGTCATCCTTTTCCCGCTTCGGCAGCGGTATTTCCAGCTGGATGATCTTGTCCAAAAAGCTGCCGGCCACATTCGCATTGACCGATTTGATGGCCTCATCGATATAGCTCCGCTCATAAGCCACGAGATAGAAAATATTGCTAAAGTTGGCCGTATTGCGGATAAGGCGCAATACCTCCATCACTTCGTCTTTGTACAAACGGTCGAGGTCATCAATGGTAATGACGATCTTTTTGCCGGAGTTCTCCAATAACTGGTTGATCCGTTCAAAATCGTCAGTATAGGTCTTTCTGGTGAAGAGGCTGCCGGCCAGGCCAACCTCCCTCACCAGCTTCGTAAATGAAGAATCCGTACGGCTCAATTTTCGCGAGTAACCAACGATCAAATTGGCAATGCGGGGATTGAGCACATACAATCTGGCCGACAACTGGTCAAAGAAATCCCGTTGTATATTCGCAGCGCCTTCCGCGCTCCAGGGATTAAAGTCCAGAATTTCCGTCTTTTCGGGATCCAGGTGGCTCTTGATCAGGTTAATAAAAGAAGTCTTGCCACTGCCATACTCACCCAGGATACCAATCGCAAATGACCTGACATTCGGCGTAATACTGATCCGGCGCGCAACTTCAGCTGCCACGGACGAGCGCTGAAAAGTATCCTCGCTACCGGATTCAATGGCACGTTCTTCAATGAAGCTTCCCGGCTGGTAGCCATGGTTAGCCACACCTTTACGCAAAAAAACAGCAATAATTCCCGGAACGATCAAAGCCGCTGCGACAAAATCCCAGTTTTTAAGCGCTGGAAAAAGCCTGGAGGACTGGAATTGCCAGTAAATGTCAGTGCGCATCAAGGCATATAAAAAGAGCGTCAACAACCCAATAACCTTAACCAATTTACCGCTGCCATAATGGTAAAGCCAGACTGCTATACCCACGCATAGCAGCATCAACACGGCATTATCAAATAACGTATTCTCAAATCGCGACAAGAGCGGCTTGACCAGCAGGGTATCCAGCACACCGTCCACCGGCCGGCGAAAGAAAAGGAATAAAGCGAGGCAGCAAAAAAGCCACAGGGCAAAGGGATAATTCTTTTTGAAGGCTATGGGTGGTTTCATAAGATTCAGGTAACCAAGATACCACAAATATATACCCTGCAAGCCTGTTGTGCACAAAAAAAGACTATGCCTTTAGCACCATGCGAGCCGCTCCGGTGTCGCGCAGCATTTAATTGATCTGGTAATAGCGTTTCGGCGCCAACCGGTCATATATTTCCGCAAAGGCGGCCCTGTTCTCTTGCTTTAGCAAAGGCAAGCAATTCCTGGTCCGTACGCTGCCTGTATTTTGACATTCAAGCGTTTAAACTGAATGTTAGGGATAAAAAAATTAATATTAAACATATTTATTGGAAATTGTCAAGGAATGGCTTTAGACCTGCATGGCAGCCTGCGTATCTTTATGTAATTTCATTTAACTTACATCATGACCGTCTCAACCCAAACTGACCCCGTCCTCCTCCAGGCCTGTCTGCTGGCCGGTTCTTTCGCGGACCTGTCGAAACTGGACTTTTCCGCCGTGAACCTGGTTTGCTATAACCTCAAGCGCCCGGCGGCGCTGAAAAAGCGATCGGCCAAATACCCGCCGGTGCATGAGGATTACTATGCTTTGTATAACATGATCCTCAAAGACGCCGAAAAGATGATCGATAAACCGGAATATATCCATGTCCTGCTGCCTAAGGATTTTTCCCGGCCCCTGGAGGACGGCGCCTTTTACCGCTGCGTGGAAGTGCTGCGGCTGCTGTTCCCCTCGGACCTGGATATTCATACAGTAGCGGATTTTGATTTGGATGTTTCGGCCGGCACGATCGAGTGGGCGGGCTCGGCACACTATCACTTTTATACATCTGGCAAGGACCGGTACGACCATTATCTTTATTTTCAAAAGGACCCCAAGCAGATCTCTCTGATCAATGATTTTATCCGCCTGTATTTTCAGAAGATCGGTGAGCTGAAATACCTGCGGGTCGCGATCGATGCCTATAGCAATAGCTTCAGCCCGGTGCCGCTGCACATGTCCTTTATCAGTTTAGGCATGGCCTTAGAGACTGTGGTCGACGGTACGAGCGAGCTTTCCTACCGGATCCGGCGGACCGTGGCGCTGATCTGCGCCGATAACGCGCATGTGGCCGGCATTATTTTCCAGAACATCAATAAGATCTATAAACTCCGCTCGACTATCGTCCACGGGGATGCCTATAAATACCAGCTGGTCAGGGAATATCATCCCTATCTGCGCTCGCTGATCTCGCGCACGATCGTGCAGTTGCTCCATACCGACTTTAAAACAGCGACCGAGCTCCAGGAGGCTATACTCTTTGCCGGGTTCAGCGACCGGGGTAAACTCTTTACCGACGAAACAATTTCCCTGAACATCCTGTCCTATGCCGAAACCCTCAGTTCCCTATGACCGCTGAAGAAGAGATACAAAAACTGACTGGCTGGTTCTTTGACCGGATCAATACCCCGGTCATCGAAGGGCTATATATCGGTGACGCCATGGTCTGGGATACCTTGTGCGCCTCACTGACGAACCTGAACGACCTGCAAAGGGCCAAGACCGAATACGCAGCACTTGGAAGCGTCAACCACCTGGAGGCCATCGGGATCATGCAGGCCATTTATATCGAGCAGGACTGTACCTTTAATTTATATGCAGCGCTTTTTGGCACCAAGATCAAACCGCACGAGAGTAAGTATAGCGCGATCCGTGAACTGCGCAACCAGGCTTTCGGCCATCCTTCCGAACTCGGCAGGAAAGGGGTATTCTCCCAGCATTTCTTTGACATTACGGACAGGCCGCGCCAATTGATCAAGATCATCAATTGGGAATGCTCGGGCGACATCAACAGTGCTCATATCTCCCTGCAAAAGATCGTAGCCGACAATTCGGCAATTACGATACTGTACCTAAAAGATGCACAAACGGATTTTATTACCAAGATCAATCAACAAATGAAAGCTTACCAGATCCAGCTCGGCGGCCTGTTCAGTGGCGCCTCCTACACGTTCAGTAAATTATTGACAAAGGAAAACGGCCGCGTCGTGATCGATACCTATGACAGCATCGAGCAGGACCTCGCCGCTGCGGTCACAGGGTTGGCCGAGCGTAAATTGCTGGACGATTACCAGCGGGATATCGACGTTATCCGTTTCCTGAGCGCCAGGCTCCAGTTGCTCTTCGGTGTCCAGACCCATCGGGACATTGAATTTTATGCCTATGCGGTATCGCTGCGCCGGCTGATCGAAGAATTCAGGAAGTCACTGGCGGAGATCGACCCGGTATTAGTCAAATGAAACAGCAGCAAACCCTTTTGGAATTCCTGGACAGCCTCAGGCCAGCAGACCGGGACCGGGCCATCGGTATGTTGTTCGGCTGGATCCCCCGCGCGGCGGATGGTACCCTGGTCCAAAGGACCACGGTCAAGATCTCCAACCCGGGCTCGCCGGAAGAATTGAAGGCCCGGATCGCGGCAGCGACCGGTTATGATCACCTTTCAGTCGAAGCTATTGCCGGGCAGATGATCTTTGAGCGCGACAACTGGCTGGCCGTTTCGGCGCTGATCCAGCCTTACCGGGACTTCCTGGATGCGCAGGGTCGTGCTACTAAAGATAAATACGAAGAGCTGACGGATATCGGCCGCTACCTCATTGATTCGGATTCCGGGCTGGAACTGGTCGTACCGGATGCACCATTGCTGTACCCGGACTTTTTACTCCGTGACGCGAAGGGCCTGCTGGGCATCGAGCATACCCGCCTGATCGACCCGGCTGCCAAACAGGCGCTAAATTATCTCCGGGAATTCGTCAGCGCCGCCCATGAATTGCTGCTGCGCGAACAGCCCCAGCTGTACGGCAGCGTCAATGTTTTTATCGATGACAGCCAGCCGGTCATCGCTGAACGTTTTTTCCGGAACGGGAAATTCAGCCCGGTCGAAAGGGAGACCATCACCCGCGAGATTGCGGCCTATGTTGTTTCCGTCATTAACGGGCAGCCGGCTGAAAAACCCGCCTATATCGCCGAAGTCTCTTATTTGCCCAACCCAGAGCCGCGCTTGGACGTCAACCTGGGCGAGACCTATATTTCTAAAGGGGAATTTGAGACCCTGCTCCAAAAACGGATCGATGCCAAGGAAGCGCGTTACGCCACCTATATCGAAGCCTCGCCGATCGACCGCTGCGGCCTGCTGCTCGTCGTGGATGGCGTCAGCAGCTATTCCGGATTCGATCTCAAAACCGTGGTGTTCCCTAAGATTGCAACTTCGAATTACAGTTTTATCGTCCTCCTCGAAGCGATCAGCCATCAGGTCTATAGCATTTATACCCAGCCTTAAATCAGCTCGTCAATGAGGTACTAGGTTCTGTCCCATGATAATTTAAAACAGTGATCCAGACAAGCGAGCCAACTTTTTAATAAATTTACGGCCAGCGTAAACCGATCAGCCATGAGCAGCACAATTTTTAATTCTACGATCTGGGAAAAAACCCTCGGCGAGCAGTCGCCTTATGCCCTGCAACAACCGGAAGCGGTAGAGATCCTGCGCGCCAGTTTCAAGGACATCCGTAAGAAAGCCGATTTTATCGCCGGCTTCGTCCGGGAATCCCAGCCAGGCCTGACCCTTCACGATACCAGCCACCTGGACGCTTTATGGGAAACCGCCGAAACCATCGGCGGCGAAACCTTGTCGCTCAACCCGGTGGAGGCTTACGTATTCGGTTGCGCCGTGCTTTTTCATGACCTCGGCATGGCGCTCGCGCTCTGGGACGAAGAACTGCCGGAGCTGAAGCGCTCCAAAGAATATCAGGATATCCTGTTTGACAGATTGCGCGCCCATTTACAGCGCGATCCGGAATCGGCCGACTACCAGCAGGTACCGCCTGAATTGGAACTGGCAGCGCTCAGCACCCGCCTGCGCGACCTCCATGCCTTTAAGGCCAGACAGCTGCCGCATCGGTCCTGGAACTTCGGCCAGCAGGTCATTTATCTGATTGAGCAAAGCGACCTGCGCATTAAGCTGGGCGATAAGATCGGCCTGATCTCCGAAAGCCACTGGTGGAGCGTCGACGAGATCCGAACCTTTTTTGATCGCCAGGTGATCAGTCCCGCGCCGACCTCTTTTCCTGCTGAATGGTCGGTCAACAATATCAAACTCTCCTGCCTGCTGCGCCTGGCGGATTATATCCATATCGACGACCGCCGCGCGCCGACACTGGCCTTCGCCATACTCCAACCTGCCGGGCTGTCCAAACAGCACTGGACCTTCCAGCACAAGCTCAGCCGCGCGGCCTGCAGCGGGGATCGCATCACCTTCGAGTCGCACAGCACCTTTAAATACGCCGATCACGAAGCTTGGTGGCTGGCTTACCAGACCATCCGCTCGATCGACCAAGAACTGCAAGCGGTCGATAATCTTTTAGCGGATCTGGGAACAGATCGCTTCACCGCCCGCGGCGTCAGGGGCGTCGAAACACCGGCGCGCTTTGCTACCTACGTCAAAACAGAGGACTGGGAGCCGGCCGATACGCAGTTCAAGATCTCGGACATCCGCAATATCATCGATAAGTTCGGGGGCAGGCAGCTGTACGGGAACCGGGCCGATGTGCCCCTGCGCGAGCTGATCCAGAATGCCACGGACGCCCTGCAGGCCAAAAAATTCTACGCCAACGATCACCAGGGCCAGGTCCGGGTGCGCTTGTATACTAAGTCCGGTCAGGAATGGCTGGAGATCGAGGACAATGGCATCGGCATGTCCCGCTCGGCCCTGTTATACGGTCTGCTGGATTTCGGTAATTCCTATTGGAAAAGCAACCTGCTGCGCGGTGAACACCCGGGCCTGCTATGGAGCGGATTCCAGCCGGTCGGTAACTTTGGTATTGGTTTCTTCTCGGTCTTTATGATCGCGGACTTTATCCAGATCATTACCAAACCGGTCACCCGTGGCGCGACTACCCTGGTGCTGGAGATCAAGGACGGCCTGGCAACGAACCCTATCTTAAAGACCCCGGCCGAGGGCGAAGAGCGGCTGGAAAGCGGAACCCTGATCCGGCTGGCTTCCAGAGAAAATAACCTGATGAAAAGGATCTACCAGCGGGTCGCTGAACTCGGGGACATTGAGGTCGCGGACCCTTTAGCCTATGCCTGCCGCCGGATCGCCCCGGCACTCCCGGTGGACCTGGTCTCCAAATTTGAAAGCGAGCAACCGGTACGTATTCTAAATGCCAACGACTGGCGGGATATCGAACCGCTGACATTGTTGAACCGGTTATCGGGTTTCGGACCTGGAACCAAAACCGGCTGGAACTTCGAGCGATTAACCTATATCTCCCGCTTCGTTAGCCCGATCTACCGTACTGACGGGCAGGAACTGATCGCCAGGGCAACCCTCGTGAAACGAAAACCTTCCAACAACTCCTACAGCGGCTATGGTGCAGTAACCGTTGGCGGCCTCAGACAAAGCGAGCTCAGCCGCTTCCCCGGGATCTGGCTGGGCAAAAACGATGTGGTATCCCGGGATTACGCCCTCCCGGTCTGTTCTTATGCAGAACTGCAGCCCTGGCTGGCCCGGCAATATGAACTGGTCGTAGCAGACGGCAAGCTCGCTGAAGGCGAAAAGATCGAGATCTGCGCTTTACTCTATAGCCTGGGCTTTCAGCCAAGGCAGCTGCCCGTGGCCAACAGTACCGAAGGCTGGAGGACCTATGACGAACTGGCGGCGATGGACCACGGCGATCATGTCCTGCTGCGGTTCGTTGTCCGTGATGACGAAATGGCCCACCAGATCCTGCCGGGTATCCTGTGCGCACAATTATCAGCGCCTTCGCACCAAGTCGACCAGCGCCGGGGCGCCGGCGAAGAATTATGGCGGGACGAAACATTGCTGCTCCAGCAGGGAAGACCCCAATACGATAACGAGGTTAACCATTATTCCATGCTCGGCCTGACGATCCGGGCGATCGCAGCATCCTGGGGTATTCCGGAAAGCGAGGTCGCGGCGGAAAGTTTAGTTACCCTGACGAAATGGATGCCCATCATCGATGTCTACCGGAACAAGCACGGTGAGCTGATCAAAGAACCGGTGATGGTGATCATTAATCCTGCCCGCAGCAACCGGAAGAC
Source organism: Mucilaginibacter sp. (assembly GCF_965277465.1). Taxonomy (GTDB): domain Bacteria; phylum Bacteroidota; class Bacteroidia; order Sphingobacteriales; family Sphingobacteriaceae; genus Mucilaginibacter. The sequence goes on along the minus strand of NZ_CBDICW010000002.1, from coordinate 2,203,182 downwards.
CATATATAAAAAATACGAGGCCGGTATCAAGCGCTGGATCGGGCTGGATGACGACCAGCCTTTTGATATCGATAGTTTTGGAGGTACGCAGGCTGAGGCCGGGTAAACTGCCGGTTTACCGGGGTGCCGCCCTGCGTTCGGTCATGACCAGCGCGATCACCCGGCACCATTCATATTCCTGCATCCCTTCGAAGAATTCCAGGTAGGCTGCCAGGTCATCGTCTTTGACCGACTCCAGCACAAAGCGCATGCTGTGCTCCGGTATATCCCTCAGGAGCTGTGCGATAAATTCGTCATCGCCGGCCAGTCCGAAGACCTTTCCGATATATTCCAGATTCAGCCGTAATTTTTGATCCATTTCCTTTTTTTGTAAGCGCCAAAGATAAGGTGCGCCCGTCACATTATTTTTTTAAACGTGCTAAATAATAATATAGATTACTTATTTTTAGACAGTTAAAGAAAATATCACAATTTTTCAGGCTTACATCCTTCAACCTTTACCCTTATGGCCAAACAGCAATTTTCCGCAAAATTCGACCATGGTGTCGGCACCTTCAGTTTTACCATCGTACGCACCGACGGCACCGGTGTTTTCCCGCTGCCCGTACTCGGCCGACTGGTCGATTATTACCAGATCCCCAGTTTATCAGGCGATCAAAGCTGGCCATTGGACTTGCCCACCGGTGATTATACCATCAAGCTCATCGTGATCAGCAGCGGCAGCCTGGCCTTTAAAGTCAGCCCCGGGAAACTGGCCACCGACCCGGCACATCCGGCCAGCAGCTTCCAGCAGAACTTTTTACTGACCGTTTAAACGTTACCGCCATGCAGAAAAAATCATTTCGGTGCCTGACCGCACTGTTACTGTGCTGCGCGCTGGGCGCGCAGGCACAGCAAACCCAACCCAAATATTACCAGATCAGCCAGCAACAATTGGCCAGCAGTGTATCCAGCGACACCAAAAAGAATTTTTGGGATTTCGTGGCTTACGCCGGAAGTATTATGAACAATACCGCCAATGGTTTTTCCATCAATCCGACGCTGGATAAGCTTGGATTTAAGGGAAACAGCTTCAAATACGTCCAGTTTAATTTTACGCCGGTGACCAAGGGCACTGATATCACCAAGTACGACAGCCTGAACGTTGGATTTACTGTGGCGATCCTGAATAATTTTAGCCTGGCCAAATGGAAGAAAAGGATCGACGACGATCCCAATGTCCAGCGTTTTCTGGCCCTGCGAACCGCACTGGCCGGGCTGGCAGGCGCGCGCGATTACGTGCTTACGCAGTACCCGATGGCGGACCGCGGCCGGCAGATCAGCGATTTCGAATTCGACATGGCCGGTAAGTTCGCTGCCGCCGTCGACTCCGGCAAGATCGCCGCGGCAGACCTGAAATACCTGGCGCCGGAATACAAATATGTCTTGCTGCTCAAGCTCCGCGATGCCCAAGGTAGCCTGCCTGCAGCGATCACCGGCGAGGGAACTTATGACGGCTATCTCGATGCCACCAAAAGCCATTACAATCTACCTACTACCGTACCGGGAACTTTCAGTCCGGCGGAGGTCAAACTGATGGACGAAATGCTCATCTTCGAGGCTAACCAGGTCTACGATATTATGCAGCAGCTCACCGCCAACTTCATCAAAAAAGCACCGCAGCTGAATGCCGTAGCCAACCTGATCCAGAACTTTGCCGAGAAGCGGATGCAGGGTTATTACGCCGAGCTGAACTATGCCCGCTATTTTGGTAAGGGCAGTCATTTTTCCTATACCGCCAAGACCAATTATTCCGTGGAGAATGATACCACCCTGCGTAATGTCAACTTTCAGCGCCAGCAGTGGAAGACCACGCTTAGCCTGGACTGGCTCAGCCCGTTCTGGAACCAGAACTATGCCAAAACCTCGCCCGTAGAACTCAAATTCGCCCTCGAATATGACAGGATCACTAAAGGTGAACTGTACAAGGACGAAAAGCGCTCGGCCTGGTCGCCAGCGCTTAGCCTGACGCTCAATATTTCGGATAAGGTGGCCATCCCGCTGACCTTGAAATACGATGATCAGAAATCAAATTTGTTTGGATTCCTGTCCGTTCAGTATAACTTAGGCGCAAAATAACGAAATGCAGGAACTCAAAGATCAGATCAATGCGATCTCCGCCCATACGGACGATTATCTCGTTAAAGCCCAGACCGAGAACGGAACATATTACCAGGAATTCCTGACCGCTGCCGCCGTCACGAAGGGCCTGCTCAGCAAAAAAGAATACCAGGTCTGGGCGACCCAGAAAATGGGCCTGCGCGACCTGCCTTTCGATGAAAAGAATTTTATACAATGCGCCGTAGAGACGGCCGTCGCCCGGTTCTTTGGTGAGCGTTTCCCAACCGGTTTCCGGACCGAAGCCAAGATCCGGCCGGGCAGCAAAAAGGATGTCGACTGCCGCTTCGAAGATGCCGGTTATATTTTCAACGTGGAGGTAAAATGCGCAGCTTTTGGCAATAAAGACGAGATCGAGGGGGTAGACGCTTTCAAATACGGCACCATCGGCCGACTGCCAGATCGCGGCGAGGAGGCGATCGCGGCTATCACTGCTGCCATTAACGAAGGATTGGCTTTGCAGGGTGAGGACCCCAAGCCACAGGTCCCCGTGAAAAATATGGACTATAACCTGATGACCTACCTGCAGGGCGCCCATGATAAATTCAACCCCGATGCCGGTGAAAAGGAATTGAATATCCTGCTGGTGGGCTGCGACAATGCCGACGATATGCAAAAGTGGTTCTATTACCTCTATGGTCCCGAAGGACTTTTTATGGATGATTCCTTTGCTGACCGTTCGACTTACAAGCTGGTCGATGCCGTCGTATTCACCAACCAGTACGATAAGCACCACCGCTTTTTTGATAAAACGGTTTCCAGTAGTTGGACGCTGGAAAATAATGCGATCTTTATTTTTCAGAACCCTTTCGCGCTAAAGATCAAACAAGCGGCGCTGGTCCATTTTGAAAGCCTGCTTCCGCACTACATGGAGGAGTTCACGGAGTACGAGGTGCCCGGTGACACCCCGGCTGATATCAAGCTTTGGTTCTGGATCTCTTATTTTATTAAGGATTACCTGGAACGGGACAGAGGAATATTCTTGTTCTCGGCCCCAAGGGCCTGATAGCGCTGCCGGAACTCGCCCGGACGCCTACCCGTCAGTTTTTGAAGCAGCGAAAAAAGTCCCTGGTTAGTGAGTTGGTACAGAAAAAACCTGAAATCGAATTGATCAGGGCGGAAACAATAATGGCACGGTTATATCACATAAGAAAAATAATTTAAAAGCTTTTCTAATTTTCGGGGTGCCCCCGGTTTACCCCCCGTAAACGACGGCCTTGATTTCTATTATTGCGTATGGATTTCCGTACCCGCCCAACAAAAGAAAGAAATGTCAAACCGTACCAGGTTATTCAGGTACTGCAGGAAAATGGTATCGAATGTAACGAGCAGGATGCAAAAGAAATTTTGGATTTCCTGTATTTATTAGCTAAATTAGCTATGCATCAATACCTTAACGAGAAGAAAGATTGATTATTATCCGTCTGTTTTTCAAGTTATTATCTGATGAATTCAGCTTATTTATATGTACGTGTCAGTACAGATGAGCAGCGCAAAAAAGGCTATTCCTTACCTGAACAGGAAGAACGCCTGCTCCGCCATTGTGAAATGAACAATATTGTAGTCCGTGGGATCTACCGCGAAGATTACTCCGCCAAAAACTTTAAGAGACCTGCGTGGCAAAAGCTTTTAGCCGTGTTGAAGGCACGCAAAAACAAGCAGGCTGAAAATGTTTTGTTTATTAAGTGGGACCGTTTTAGCCGGAATATTGAATATGCTTATCAAATGCTGGGGTTGCTGCGCTCGTTCTAGGTACAGGCAATGGCAATCGATCAGCCAATTGATTTTTCTATTCCTGAAAGTACGGTAATGCTGGCTGTGTACTTGTCGATCCCGGAGGCAGAAAATACACGCCGCGCATTAAATGTAATGACCGGTATGCGAAGGGCGAAGCTGGCAGGGCGCTGGATGGCCACCGCACCAAAAGGTTACATTAATCTGTCTCACCCGGACGGCCGTAAATCTATTGCACCAAAAGAGCCGGAAGCTACATTTATGCGGCAGGCGTTTGAGGAGATCGCAAAAGGGGTTTATCATGCCGATCAGGTTCGGAAATTGATTAACGAACGGGTCTTTGATTGTTCCAAACAAAACTTCTGGCGGCTGATCAGAAATCCTGTCTACTGCGGGATCATTGTGGTAGCGCCCTATGACGGCGAAGAGATCAAGTTTGTCAAGGCCATGCACGAGCCATTGATCTACGAGAGCTTATTTTACGAGGTTCAGGACATTATTAATGGCAACAATAGGAAAACCATCCCAACTACCATAAAAACACCTGACGACTTTCCTTTGCGGGGATTTGTAAGATGTTGCAAATGCGGAAAGGTTTTAACTGGCAGTGTATCTAAAGGCAAAACGGCGAGGTACTGGTATTACCATTGTTACGCGGGATGCAATGTTCGTTACCCGGTAAATAAGCTAAATCAAGCCTTCGAGACCGAATTAGAACTCTTTTCATTAAATCCGGTAGCTGCGGAATTGTTTAAAATGATCGTTATGGATGAATTTAATCATACCAATAAAGGTGGTCAAACGGATCGTAAACAGTTGATGCAGGAACTGGAAGAGCAGGAACAAATTCTTTCTTCAGCCAGGCGAAAACTGTTAAAGGACGTAATTGATGAGGCTGATTACAAGGCGATTAAAAAGGAATGTGCGGATAAAATAGCAAGGTTGGAAAGCAGGCTGACCGACTTGCCAAAGCGGGCAGAAAACAGGTCGATTGACGGCTTGATGGAGGCCTTTGTCGGCAGGCATAGTAACTTGCTTCAGTACTACAGGGATCAGGATGTTTCAATGAAGCGACACTTAATAAGTTCGATGTTCTCTGAAAAAATGGATTTTGACGGAACGTTACTTCGAACACCCGCGGTAAGCGAACCGCTGTCTCTTTTCTTATTGGTTAACAAGGCGTTAAAGGGCAAAAAAATACGGGAAGACTTGAAGGTTTTCAAATCTTCCCGTGGGGTGGCCCGTAGGGGAATCGAACACCTGTACTCCGAAAAGATATAGATATAACAATTTTAGTAATGGATAAACTTAAACCCTTCAAAAATTAAATTAATATGAATTTAAGAAGTTATTTAGTTACCATTTAATATCTTTTTGATTTCTACTTTTTTGCTTTTCTTATTCAAATAGTTTTTCTTGTATTTCAGGGTTGTTTAATTTAAGTTGACCAAATACCTTAAGGAAATATGTTCTAGGCTCAACTTTTGATCCTAACTCAATGAGAAGTAACTCATGACTTAAAATGACGGCTGAATTTTTTCTAATCAAAACCCCTTAACCTTGTTAACTTAATTCTATTTCCGGAAGGAATAATTTCTGTTGTATTGCTATGATTCGTTAACTGAGTCTTTATTATTAACTATTGTACTTAGATATAAATTATTGCGACCTTTTTTTTCTACAATAAATAGCATCTTTTCATCAACGAGAGTTAGGAGAACGCCAGAAATCCGAGTTCTTATAAATGGATTGATTATATCAATAATTTTTAATTCAAACAATTTTTCTGCAACAGAAGCAACTGATTTCTTCTCTGCGAAAAAGTTATTGCTTGAATATAATTTTTTGATATTGTATGTAAGGAAAATACGAGCTTCTTTCTTTGACGAAAGGGTGTATCTAGGACCGTAAGTGATGTCAACATTAAAAAGTTCTGATAGTATAAAATAAAGAGCCTGAGCGTAGGCTATGTAATAATTTATGTCTGATGTAACACCATTTTCTATATCCACTATAGTTGAAGTAGAAAACCCTGTTAAATCACCAGCATCACTCAATGAATAATCTAATTGTAGTCTCTTTCCTTTTAGCTTTTTACCAAGCAATTCTGTAATATTAGATACCTTGTATTTTTTCTTTTCTTTATCAGACTTATCTTTAATCATAAGTCAAATGAATAAATATTGTATATATTAATCTGAAGTTATATAACTGTTTATTTGTATATATTAAATCAAAGTTTTATCTTCGTTTAAACTAAATAAATCGCTTATAGATATTAGATTATAAATGCAATCTTAGGATTGAGTAAAATTTATCGAAAGACCTTGTGGAGAAAAGTAGGACGTTCAGAACACAAGAGTAGGTAAGAACTCACTTCCTATGCTATCTTTGCGTAGCATAAGGATTTGGGTCGCCTGCTTATTCTGTGTTCGGCCGTTTTAGGACGGTGGCCGTCCTACGCCATCTCGGCAGAATAAGTGTAAAGGGCGACCCTACCTTATGTCTTTCGGTATCATAGAAGATAACGGAAGAATATGGAGTGTATCAAAAAGAAAAAATGTTTTTTGTTTGAAAATAATTTTAAATATTATTTCCCTTTTCTTCATTTCTCTTTTTTGAGCATCATTTCTCAATCTCTTCAAAATCCCATTAAAAACATTATCAAATCTCCTGAGTGAGCCTCTGAATAAGGCAACCGGGTCAGTTAATAGTTAATGCTTTTTCCGGTTGCCTTATTCTGTTTTATGATAACAGTTCGGACCGCCTTGGTCTTTGTTCAGGCTTTAATCCATCTTTTTTTTGTTTTTTGCTTTATGGGTGCAGTTATTATCAATATGCGGGAGTATGGTCAAACACCACAGCAGGTGATTAGCGCTTTCTTTAGTGCTTATACGCCGCTTGCGGTGCAGGAATCGCTATGGAAATTCTTTAGGGAATATACCCTCGGCAATGCTTGCGTTACCGATCAGAGTTTGGAAGGTATGGCCATTCTTTTTGATGGTTTGATAGACCTCGTTACCGTCATAGATGCACTTAACCAGGTGGAAAGCATGGTCAACTGCCCTTATTGCGGCAAGCCCGCAGGCGCGGATCCCGGGTAGCTGTTATCGTAATAATTCTCCTTTTATTTCACGGTTAATCTAATTCAAATGAAGCTAAAAATAAGCCTCCTGCTATTCCTATGCCCTTTTTTTTGGGTGTATGTACAGGCTCAAAATACAAAAACTGCCGGCGTTTCTGGTAGTCCGGTTACTTCTGCTAATAATAATATTGCTGCTAACTTGGTCACCGGTTTACAGGTAGGGGATAGGGTGCCATCAGTGGCGATCCCGCATATTATCAATAATGATGCTGCTACCATTAGTTTGGCCGCTTTGCGCGGCAAGCTGGTGATCCTCGATTTCTGGGCCACCAACTGCGGCTCCTGCGTGCGGGCCTTGCCGCGCCTTGACAGCCTGCAAGCCAGGTTCGGCGACAGTATTGCTATCATCTGCGTTTCTTATGAAAAGGCGGCCATTGTCCGTTCCTTTCTGATGCGTAACCCGATTGGCCGTGCGCTGAAATTACCCGTGGCCACAGAGGACCTTGCCCTGAAAGCTCTGTTCCCGCACCGCATCCTTTCCCATGAAGTATGGATAGAACCCGGCGGCCTGGTCAGAGCCATCACCGAACCGGAATATGTGACCGAAAAGAACATCGAAGCTATACTGCACCACAGGGATATCAGCCTGCCCGTTAAAACGGACCTGGCCGCATTTGATTATAACAAGCCTTTATTTGCCGGTACGCCGCCTGTCTTTTACAGCGCCATCAGTGTCTATAAACCCGGCGTAGCCCCCAAATTCGGGATCTCCGTAGACTCGATCAAACATACCATCCGCCTGTTTATGTACAACTTCCCGGTGCTGCAGTTTTATATGCTGGCGACCGATCACCTGCTTTATTTTCCAAAGACCCTTCAGGACTTTGAGCTAACTGACCAGTCCATTGTACGTGTACCGCCCGGCACTTACCGCGACGCCTGGCGCCAGCGCCACATGTGGTGCTACGAAACCGTTCTGTCCGCGGATCTCAGCGATGCGCAGATCCGCGCTGCCATGATCGCCGACCTCAATAAATTCTTTCACCTGAACGGTCGCATGGAGAAAAAAAAGACCCTGGGGCTTTCCCTGGAACGGATCGGTAGTGATACTTCTATGGTCAGCACCAAAGGCGGGGTACCCACCAATACCCTGCACAGTCATCAAGGGGTGAAAGAGCTTATCAATGCCTCCCTGTCCAACGTGATCTGGGAGCTCAACGATTTGCCCGGCGGCTTGCCTGCCATCGACAATACCGGCATCAATGGGAATGTTGACCTGCGGCTCCCCATCAGCTCCTTCTCGGATACTTCTGCGCTCAACACTGCCCTTAAGCCCTTCGGGCTCATCCTGCGGGAAAAGCAGCTCGAGCCGGAGTTCTTTATCCTCAGTGATGCCGCCAAAGCCAATTAATCTATTTACCAAGCTTGCCTAACCTGTCCTTACATGAAAAAATATGTAATCATTTGTTTTGTTCTCAGCAGCTGCGCCTTCTTGGCGCCGCTGCAATCATTTGCCCAGTCGCTGACCGGCAGGGTGGTCAGTGCCGCAGACAGCCTGCCCTTGGCCGGTGCATCAGTCCTGCTGCTCCCCGCCAAACAGCATACCCTAACTGACGCTTCCGGTAGCTTCCGTTTTACGAATGTGAAGGCCGGGGCCGAGCTGCTGATTTCTTATATCGGGTACAAGCCCGTACAGCTCAGCGTCCGTTCTTTTACCGGGAAAATCCTGATCCGCCTGCAGCAGGAGCAGACCCAGCTCAAAGAGGTGATGGTCTCCACCGGTTACCAGACCCTGCCCCGGGAGCGGGCGACAGGCTCCTTTGAGCGCGTCAGCAATGAGCTCTTTAACCGCAGTACCGGTACCGATGTGCTCAGCCGGCTCGATGGGGTGACGACAGCCACTTTATTTGATAAACGTACCGGGGCTGATCCCCTGAGTTCCCTGACGATCCGCGGGATCGGCTCCATCTATGCCAATACCTCCCCGCTGATCGTCGTCGATAACTTTCCCTATGACGGGGATATCACTAACCTCAATCCCAACGATGTGGCCAGCGTGACCCTGCTCAAGGATGCCGCAGCGGCATCCATTTGGGGCGTACGCGCAGGCAACGGCGTTATTGTGATCACTACCAAAAAAGGCGGCTATAACCAGCCCCTGCAGGTCAGCCTCAACAGCAACGTCACCTTTACCGGAAAGCCCAACCTGTTCTACCTTCCGCAGATGAGCAGCTCCGATTTTATCGACGTCGAGAAGATGCTTTTCAGCAAAGGCTTTTATGATGATGACCTGTCCAATACCTATTCCCGGCCGCCGGTATCCCCCGTGGTAGAGCTGCTGGACCAGGAGCGGAATGGCCTGATCAGCGCCGCTGCCGCTGATGCGCAGATCAATGCCTTCCGCAGCCATGACGTCCGCAACGACTACGAGAAATATATCTACCGTAACGGTCTGAACCAGCAGCACGCCCTTTCCCTTTCCGGGGGCAGCCCGCTCGCTACTTACTTCTTTTCAGCAGGATATGATCAGAATGCGAACAGCCTGGTCAACAGCGGCTATGACCGTGTGACCCTTCGCAGTAGCAATACCATCCGTCCCTTTAAAAATGCCGAGATCCTTGCCGGTATCCAGTATACGTCAACCGCTGCTACCGACCAGAATTCGCTTTCCCCATACGCCTATGGCCAACTGGTCCCCGCAGGTAAATCCGCCATTTATCCCTATGCCCAGCTGGCTGATGCGGCCGGTAACCCTTTGCCCGTCGTCAAGGACTATCGCCTCGGCTATATAGATACCACCGGCAGCGGCAAACTGCAGGACTGGAAATACCGCCCCCTGCAGGAAGCACAACTGGCCGACAACCACACCCGCACGCTGGACGTTCTGCTCAACCTTGGCTTTAAGTATACCTTCAGCCCGCACCTGAGCGCCGAAGCCAAATACCAGTATGAGAACTCCGCAGGGAACAATAACCAGTATTACAGCCCTGATACTTACTATACCCGTAACCTGGTTAATGGTTATACGCAGATCGATCCCGGTACCGGCTCGGTCACCACGCCCGTGCCCTATGGCGGGATCATGGACCTTACCCAAACGCACTTGGTTGCCCATGATGCCCGCGGGCAGCTGAATTACGATAACCTCTGGTCCGGCAAACACCAGCTGACCGCTATAGCAGGGGCGGAGATCAGGCAGAACAATACCTACCTGAACAGCTCCCGCTCGTATGGCTATAACCCTTCTTTGCTCACCTATACCAATGTGGACGAAGTGACCACTTTTCCTTATTACCAGGGGATCGGCAATGACGGTACCATCCCCTCGCAGGTACAGTTTGGCAATATCCTGAACCGCTATGTTTCTTATTACGCCAATGCGGCTTATACCTATGATAAGCGATACCTGGTCTCCCTCAGCGCCCGCAAGGACCGCTCCAACCTCTTTGGTGTGAACAGCAACCAGAAAGGGGTGCCCTTATGGTCAGCCGGGCTGGGCTGGAACCTCTCCAGTGAAAGTTTTTACCATTGGTCCGCCGTTCCTTACCTGAAGCTCAGGATCACTTATGGCTATAGCGGTAACGTTGATAACAGCCTGTCAGCCTATACCACCATCGGATATGTACCGACCAATAATTATACCCATACCCCTTATGCTTATGTCCTTAATCCCCCGAACCCGGACCTGCGCTGGGAAAAGGTGGGCATGACCAATATCGGCCTGGACTTCAGCACTCGCGGCGACCGCATCACCGGGACGCTCGACTATTACCGCAAGGACGCCAAAGACCTGATCAGCCCAGCACCCGTAGACTTTACCACCGGCTTCAGCACCCTGACCATTAACAGCGCCAGTATCAAGGGCAAAGGAATTGACCTCCAGCTCAACAGCCGCAACCTCGTTGGACCACTGGGCTGGAACACCACCCTGCTTTTTTCCTATAACCGCAATACCGTTACCCGTTACGACAATGACCTGTCCGTTGCCAGCCTGTATGTCAGCACCGGGCTTTCGCTCAACCCCGTACCCGGCAGAGATGTATATGCCCTGTACAGCTTCAAATGGGCGGGCCTCGATCCGCAAACCGGCGACCCGCGCGGTTATCTCAACGGTGTCATCAGTAGCGACTATAACAGCATCCTGAACAGTACGCTGGGCAGCCTGCACTATGACGGCTCTGCCATACCCGTTTACTTCGGTGCCCTCAGGAACACCTTTACCTGGCACCAGCTTTCCCTTTCCGCCAACCTGACCTATAAGCTCGGTTATTATTTTCGCAAGGCCAGTATCAATTATACCAGCCTGTTCTCCGGCTGGCTCGGCAACAGCGATTACAGCCTGCGCTGGCAGCAGCCCGGGGATGAGAAAAAGACCAGTGTACCCTCCCTGGACTACCCGGCAGACCCGAACCGTGACCAGTTCTATACGTATTCGCAGGCTACCGTCGGCAATGCCGGTAATATCCGCCTGCAGGATCTTCGCATCGGCTACCTCCTGGACAGGAACCACCAGCGCTGGCTGCCTTTCAAGGACCTGCAGCTGTATGCCTATGCCGCGAACCTCGGGATTATCTGGCGGGCTAACAAATGGAACCTCGACCCGGACTACGGCTCCGGGATCCCTGCACCGCGCACCCTTTCCCTGGGTATCAAAGCTGATTTTTAACCTTTAATCCTGATGACGATGAACAAATTGCTTTCTCAACAAATCATACGCCTGGCCGCCCGAAGGCCGCCTATCTATCTCCTGGTTTTACTCCTGCTGACCGGCAGCGCCGCCTCCTGTAAAAAATACCTGGACGCAAGACCGGACCAGACGCAGGTCGTACCTGCCACCCTGCAGGACCTGCAGGCATTGCTCGATAACGTATCGGTAATGAACCGCAGCTTTCCGTCCTACGGCGAAGCGGCAGCCGATAATTACTATTTCCCACAGGCTAATTATGATGCGCTGGTGACCGCCGAAGACAAGACGCTATATAACTGGGATCCCGCCGGTGTCGTGGTCAACGGGCAGTGGCTGTCGCCTTACCAGGTGGTTTTCTATGCCAACCAGGTGCTTGAAGGCCTGGGTAAGGCAGGGCAGGGGCCGCCGTCAGCCGGGATCAGGGGCGCTGCGCTTTTTTTCCGGGCCTATGCCTTTTTACAGGTCGCCAGCCTTTTCTCCAAACCCTACGATCCGGCGACATCTGCTGCCGATCCCGGTATTCCCCTGCGCCTGAGTTCAGACTTTAACCTGAAATCAGTGCGGGCCAGCAACGAGCAGTCCTACCAGCAGATCCTGGCCGATTTTAAGTCTTCGGTCCGTTTACTGCCCGCAGCTTCAGCCTTTCCCTCGCAACCCGTACGCATCGCGGCTTATGCCGCCATCGCCCGTACCTACCTGGCCATGGGTCTTTATACCCAGGCAGGGCTATACGCCGACTCCTGCCTGCAGCTCAGCCCGCCCTTGCTGGATTATAACACGCTCAGCAAAACTTCGGCAAACCCAATCCCCCGATTTAACAAGGAAACCATCTTTTATGCGATGTCCTCGGGATCGGCCCTGCTCGTGCCCTCCAAAGCAAAAGTGGATTCCACCCTTTACCGGTCCTACGCGGCCAATGACCTGCGCAAAAGCATCTTTTATAAAAATAATAACGATGGCACTTTCTCCTTTAAAGGCAATTATGATGGCAGCCAGAGCAGCGTGATCTTCTCCGGCCTGGCAACTGACGAGCTTTACCTCATCGCCGCGGAATGCCAGGCGCGTGCAGGGCAGACAGATGCTGCCATGGCCTTGCTCAATACGCTGTTGCAGGCACGCTGGAAGACCGGCACCTTCCAGCCGCTGGGCGCGGCTAATGCGCCGGCTGCGCTGGCGCTGGTACTGGCAGAAAGAAGAAAGGAGCTCGTCTTCCGGGGCCTGCGCTGGACGGACCTGCGGCGGCTGAACCGCGAAAGCGGTTTGCAGACGACCCTGCTGCGCAAACTCGGACAGGCCGTTTACCAGTTGCCACCGGGGGACCCGCGCTATACCATGCTGATCCCGCAGGAAGTGATCACCCTGAGCGGCATAGCCCAGAACCCGAGATGAGCAAGGGTAAATTCAATGCACAAAAAAAGGGGGCAATCGCCCCCTTTTATCAGCTGCTGATTTAGTCCTGCAGTTCTACGTTAGCAGAATCAGCATGGTTATGCAGCGCATTGTTGATCTCGGTGCTCAGGCTGGGCGTGATCACCGGTTTGGCATTAGTGCCGACCGTAGCCTGGATCGAACAGATATTGGTCGTGCCCGAACAGTCCGGTGAGCCGGTGATCTCGGTATAATTGGCTGCATCGGTCGGGCTGCCAGAGCCATTGTACTGGAACCAGGAAAGGGTGAGGCTATTGCTCTTTGCTTTAACAGGGCTGGAGCTGATAAAAGCTAAACCAATGCCCAAAAACAATGCAACGAATGCTAAACTAAAATTCATCTTTTTCATACGAACGGATGCTTTATTACATCAAAAAACATCCAGAAAAACTTTAAATGAAAGGTGTGTGATTAATCAATTAAACAATAGGCCGGTTGAGGTGTGGAAGCGCCGGCAGCTTCCTTTCCGGGCACGGCGTGCCGGGATGGTGTTTGGCTTGATGCTACGTCACGGCCCTCCTTTCTTCAAAGTGGATGTATATAGCGATAAGGTTCAGCAGGATAAAGGCATAGTTAAAAGCCAGGTGCATCGTCCAGGACAGGTGGCTCAGGATGCCGCCGCAGGAGCAAGGCGTGCGGCTCCACCAGTGCAGCAGCACCAGGGCGATATAACCCGTAAAGATGCCCAGCAGGCCGAGCGAAAGAAACAGCCCCCAGGCGCGCAGCCGACGGCTGAGCAGCAGCCCGGCACAGCACAGTTCCAGCGCAGGGATCGCCAACACCAGGATATCCGCCAGCCCGGAAGGCAAAGGCTGCTTATGCAGCTGGATCCGGAAGGTATCGTACTGGAACAGCTTGCTGGCCGCTGCATAGATCAGCAGGATGGCCAGCAGTGTTCCGGGTAAAGATTTGAGAAAGTTTTTCATCAGTTGCGGTGCTTGTTGATACAAAGTAAAGCAGCTGACAAAAGTCAAAACAGTAGTAAATGGGTAGTATACCCCCAATCGATTGAACATGGGTACAGCATATGGATTTTTACCGGAGCTCTTTTTACGGGCACCTTATGATAGTTTTACCACTTATGACCTGGACCACCTGCCGGAAGTGCTCAGCACCGAGGTGTTCCGCAATGCCTTATGGCTGGCCAGTCCCGAATTTTTTCGCCTGCTGGAAGCCAAAGATTTTGATTATGGCCGCCTGAGCGAAAAGGAAAAGCTGACCCTGCATAAATATTATAACCGCATGTGCTTCCGGCCGACGCCCTTTGGCAGCTTTGCCTCCTTTACGCTCCTTTCCTGGGCGGACGGAAAAACCCTCCGGCTCTCGGGCGACCAGCAGAGCCTGCTGCACCTGCTCCCCGATGAGAAGCTGCGCAAAGGGGTCCGCGGGCTTAACGCGAATACCACGCTTCAGCTGAATCCCACCCTTTATCAATTGGGGCGCTCCTACCGTTACGTGCAGGCCAAACCTGATGAAAACGGCAAATACCGCTTCGCACTGGAGGCCCTGCCGGCAGAAAAATATTACCGGCAGCTGATCACCCTTTTCCGGAAAAGACCGCTGACGTCATCTGCCTTGACCGACTGGATCTGCCGGAATTTTGCCTGTAGCGCAGCGGAAGCACAGGAGCATCTGGAGTTCATGATCGCTGCGGGATTGCTGTTCACCCCGGCTGCCGGGAACCTGATCGTTCCTGATAAAATCACCGCGCCGTCACCGGCTGCGGACCTGGCTTTTAATGATGCAGGTTTTTATAGCGGCCCGCTCGCTGCTGCGCCTTCCCTGCCGCTGCTGGCAGCGCGACTGGAGCACGCCGATTTTTTGCGGGAAATGCCTGCTGACAGGCAGCATTTTTATGCCGCGCTCGAAAGAGGCCACCTGGATGGTGGCCCCGCAGTCAGCCACCAGCAGGAATTAAAAGAAGTGGTCTCGGCTTTAGCGCAGCTTTCCGTACCCCGTCAGCCCAGCGCCCTTAAACAGTTCATTGCGGACTTCCAGGAGCGGTTCAACCTGCAAAAAGTGCCGCTGCTGCTCGCCCTGGACCCGGATGCGGGGATTTCTTATGCCGGCCTTGCGGCGGATAAACAGGCGTCGGAACTCCTCAAAGAACTGCGTTTTCCGGAAAAACAACAGGCCGGCACGCAGCTCGACTGGACCGCTGCCCACCGCCTGCTTTTTAAACTGTGGACCGAAGGACGGATGCGGGACCGTTTTGCTCCCCTGCAGCTCAATGATGAGGACCTGGCCGCAATGGAGACGGATACCTCTTCAGATCATTTACCAGCCACACTTTCGCTGATGTACCGGGATACGGCAGCAGGCCTGCTGGTCGAGCACGCCGGTGGCGCTACTGCAACCGCCCTGGTCGGTCGATTTTCTGCCTTCAGTGAACCCGTGCTGGCCCTGTGCCGCAAGCTGGCCGCCGCCGAAGCGGCCGCCAATCCAGGGATCCTTTTTGCAGACATCGGTCAGTTATCCGATACCCATGTGGACAACATCAACCGCCGCAAACGGATCTACCCGCACGAAATCCCGCTGAATGTGTTTTCTCCGCTGGATGCGCCTGCAAAGCTCTTACCCTCCGACCTGCTCCTTTGGGTGAGAAACGGGGAGCTGATCCTCGAGTCGGTCAGCCTGGGTAAAAGGGTTGTGCCGCGCCTGCCGACGGCTTACAACTACCAGCACAGCGAATCGGCGCTTTTCCGCCTGCTGTGCGACCTGCAATACCAGGGCCTGCGGGCCGGCCTTACTTTTGCGTTGGAAAGTTATTTCCCGGGCATGGATTTCTACCCGCGCGTTACTTATCAGCGCACCATCCTTTGTCCGGCTAAATGGGTGATCGGAAAGCCGGCGCTGGACCACCTGCGCGCCGCAGCCGCCAGCGATCAGCAGGTAGCCATCCGCGATCTCCGCGACGCACAGCACCTGCCGCAATATGTCAGCAGCGGCAGCGGCGACCAGCAGCTCGTTTTTGATTTATCCAATGCAGCTGAACTCGCCTTCTTTTTTGAGTATATATCCAAACTATCACAGTTGATACTTTCCGAATACCTGCTGAGCAATCGTTCGGTGAAAACCGGGAACAAGCCGCTCGCCGCCCAGTTCATCGCCTTTCTTTCCCATGATCTCAAGGGCTATGAGGGCATAGGAGAAAAGGAACCTAAAATGCCGAAAGCAGTCAGCAGGGAGTATTTGCTGGGCAGCAAATGGCTGTACCTGAAGATCTATTGCAACCCGCAAACGGTGGATTTCCTGCTTGCCGGCACCATCAGCCCCCTGGTCAGGAAACATAGCAGGCAGATCCTCAGCTGGTATTTTATCCGTTATACTGATAAATCGCACCACCTGCGCCTGCGCATCAGGCTGAAAAATAATGACCCCGGTGTTATACTCGCTGACCTGGCAGCCCGCCTGGAAGCCGGCGAACATGAAAAAGTGATCCGCGATTACCAGGGCGCCGTTTATCGCAGGGAACTCGAAAGATACGGCCCGCAGGTTATGGAGCTGGCAGAAGAGCTGTTCCACCAGGGCAGCGAACTGGTGCTTGCCCTGATCCGCCTGCAGCAAAAAGGAAATACCAGTTTGTCGGAATTTGAATTGGGCCTGGTTACCGCTTACCGGATGATCCTGCGTTTCCTTGGTGATGCCGGGGAACTGGTCGCTTTTGCAGGACAGATGAAAGACAGTTTCACCACCGAATTTTCCGGGGATAAACAGCTGCGCATAGATATGGACCGGCAATACCGCAGCATTGAGCCCAAACTGTCTGCATTGATAGGAGCTGGGCTGGTCTTTGCGAACCTTCCTCCAGTAATGATCCGTCAGCTCAAGAGGATTGAAAAGCCGCTTCTGCTGATCCGGGAAAAGGTCGCAGGCGAAGAGCCCGGCCTAAAGCTGCGCCTGCTTTCTGACCTGGTGCACGTGCAGATGAACCGGACTTTCTCCATGAACCAGCGGAAACAGGAGTTCCTTGTTTATTATTACCTGCACAAATACTGCCTTTCCAGCCTTCAGCGCAAGGGAAAGGGCCTTTGATCAGGGATTTTCGCGCTTGCTGATCAGGGTGCGTAAGTTCATCTTGTCCTGGAATCCTTCCCGGTAACTGCGCCCGATAGGCAGCTCTGCCTGGTTACACATCCGGACCTGCCCGACTTCCAGCGAGTGGATGAAGGCATGGTTCACGATATACGAGCGGTGGATCTGCGAAAAGCCCGCAGCCGGAAGTATCTCCAGCAATTCGCGGAGCGTCAGGTAAGCAACGATCTGCTGACCAGTCGTATAAATATCGATATAATTGGAAGCCGCCGCAACGTAAATGATCTCATTCAGGTCAATTTGGAGCAGTTTGCCCTTCGTGCCGGTTTTGATGAAAAATGTGGCGCGTTCTGTTCTTTCAGCGGTGGACACAGTCGCGGATTGACTCCGGATCTTCTGGATACACTTCAGGAATTTTTCGTAGGAAATCGGTTTAAGCAAGTAATCCGCCGCCTCTTTTTCAAAAGCTTCCAAAGCATAGTCCCGGAAGGATGTCGTAAAAACTACCTTCAGGTATTTGTTGATCAGTTCTGCTACCTGCATCCCGCTCATTTCCGGCATGTCCACATCTACAAAGGCAAGGGCAGGGCGAAGCGCGGCAATTTCCTGCAAGGCAACCAGGGGATTGGTGGCAGTGCCGGCAAGCGTAAGACCGGGTGTTTTTTCGATGTAGTCGCGCAGTAATTCAAGCGCATGGTTTTCATCATCAATGATATAGCAGGTGTAGTTCATAGCTGTAAGTTTAAGGTGAGTTCATAAAACGTTTCGCTTTCATTAACTGAAAGCCGGTAGCTGCCCGGGTAGCTTTGGTCCAGCCGCAGCCGGGTGTTTTTCAGGCCCAGGTGTTCGCGGGCCGCATCGTTCTTTTTCTTTTTGAGGTTATAGCTGTAATAGCGCAGCGCGCCGGTCTGGTCTATGGAAAGGATTAGTTGAGCGGGATGCGCCGGGTCTTTCAGGTGGCCGTGTTTAAATAGGTTCTCGGTCAGCGTGAAAAGGATCAGCGGGATAATGCGGTGCTGCCCGGGCTCAGCCGGAAATTGTACCTCCAGGTGCAACTTGCCGCCGAAGCGGTACCGGTTGATCTCCAGCAGGTTGTTCAGCTGCTCGATTTCTGCGGACAGCAGTGTCTTTCCGTCCGGTGCCGCACTTTCGAGCCCGAAACGCAGGATATCCGAGAGTAACAGCACGCACCTGGAGCCGTCTACCGAATGCTTGTAAACACTATGGTAGATAAAATTCAGCGCATTAAAAAGCATATGCGGGTTGAGCTGCTGCCGCAGGTAAGCATTTTCTGCCAGCGCCAGCTGCTGTCCGAGTTCGGCCGCCTGCTGTTCTGCCCGCGCTTTTTGCTGCCGGAAATAGCCGACCCGGCCTGCCAGCCAGTAAAACGTGGCCAGCAGCCCGAAATAAATAGCCCGGATCAGGTTTGGTATCGCCAGTTTTTCTGCTGCCAGTACCTTTAGCGTCAAGGTTCCCGGGTGCGTTTCCAGCGCCATATCCACCACGCTCTTGATGGCTACGTAGACGAGGAACTCCAGCAGCAGGAGCAGGGCGCCTTCCGCCAAACGACGGGGGGACTGGTCGAAGCTATAGTGCAGCAGCCCGGCATGGCTGTAAAAGAATAGGATATTTAAGCTGTAATAAAGCACGTATACAGATACAGGTTCCAGGCGCCCGATCACCAGGTAAAGGGACACCAGTTCGTAGCTGATGAAGAGCATCCAGCAAAAGATATGGAGGAGGATTTTAACCGGGAGCGGGTTTGTTGGTCGGATCTGGAAAGCAGTCATCAGGTTTTAGGTTATTCGTACGCTTATTCGTGTCGTTCGTGTAAAAAACTTTCTGGGATCTTTTACAACTTTTAAATTACTAAAAATTAATTAATAAACAATATGAAAACACTAAGTAAACTTCCACAAAAAACAACAAAAACATTGTTTACCTACCAGGAAAGCAATCCTAAGCAACGCGCAGGACGTAAGGAAACCGACCCCACCAATACGTTCACTTTAACTACAACGCACATTTATGTAAAATAACCCGCAGCCCTGCTGCTTAAACTGTTGCTTATGCTGGCCGATGAATTGTACGAGCTGCGCCTGCTGATTGAAAGGCTGGACAAACCCTGTTTGGATACCTGCCCCGGCTTGCAAAGCCGCCTGGCCTTACCCGGTAAAGCTATGCTGGCCGCCTGCGCACAGGTAAAAGTCGCATGGTCGGCTGCCGTATTCTCTGCAGCATCAGATGAGCAGCTGGCGCGTTATTTTAAATTCCACCTGCAGGGTATCCGGAAGCTCTCGGATACCCTGCAGCATTTACGGACCGGCAAGGCTGAAATGGCCCTCTTCGATGCGCACCTAACAAGCCTTGATGCGATGCTGCTATCTTTAGTAGACCAGCTTTTTACTTTTCATGCGGATTTTTTTGAACCGGATGCAATTGCTCCGGTAAGTTACCGTAACCGTCTGATCAAAGCTTTACTGCCGGAAATAGCGGCTGTTAAAGGTATATTAATGCATCCCCTCATCGATCAGGAGTTATCTGATGGTATCTCGTATTACCTGGAAGAGATGACTGCAAACGATGGCGCAGCCTATAGCTACCGCGCGCTTTTCTACTTTGAAAACTGGATCAAAGCGCTCAGCAGCACGCGCCTGGAACAGTTAAGCGGCACGCTCAACGAACGCCTGCTCAGGCTGCTGGCGGAACTGGAGTTCAACGAGCTTGCCTTTTTTAATTATTGTATCCGCCACGTCAGTGCAGAGTTCAATCTCCCGGATCCCGGTGAAAAACTCACTGCACTTTGTGCCGAAGAATCCCTGTGGAACGGTATCGCGCCGGCTAAGTCCTGCTATGATCCGGAGTGGCCCGCCCTGACCGTCCTGATGAAAGGCTGGCTTTCCGAAGAGATCGCCATCGTTAAAAACAGGGCTTGCGTCTTCCAGGGACAAAAGGAGGAAAGTATGCCAGTGAAGCTATCGCTTGATCTTTCTGTAGCGCACCTGGCGTGCCTGGTTCGCCTGTTTGTTAAAGAACATTTATTGCCGGAGGAAAACCTGCGTATGACCTTTAAATTCCTGGCAGGGCATTGCCGGACAAAGCGGCAGCCGGTCATTTCCCCGGGTAGCCTGAGCAAAGAATATTACAGCGTCAGCCAGGTAACCGCAGCTAACGTGCGTGACCTGCTGCAACGCATGGTCAAACGGATTGACCGGGACTTTTTCCCGGTATGGCTTGCAACAGGTACAGCAATTGGTGTTTGCCTAAGTATGCACTAAGCTCGGCCAGCCATTGGTAAGAAAACTCCTTTTTTTGTATGAGCGCTGCGGACGTCAGTTTGGTGATCTCCCCCAGGTTTTGAAAGCCCATGGACCTGCATTGGGCTATAAAGGCAGCACTTAGTTCCAGTTCGGTAAGCGGGCAATTCAATAAATCAGCTGCGTCCATCTTTTGATCATCTGTTGGTTTAAAGGTAAGGAATTATAACTATAAAAGCCTTTAATAGTATGGGTTTTATGAGAGGTTTTATAATTCTTTCCTTTTGGCTTATTTTACAATATGGCCCCCCGCGATGACAATCCCGATGAACTTACGCAAAAAACACTGAAACAGGTGGGTGAAAGGCTGAGGGCTATCCGCAAAGGAAAAGGGTTTTCCAATTACGAGCAGTTTGCCAATAAATATGCCCTGAACCGCTCTACGTATGGCAAATACGAAAAAGGACAGGACCTGCGTTTGTCTTCGCTGCTGAAGATTCTGCGGATCATGGAAATCAGCCCCAGCGATTTCTTTAGTGAAGGCTTTGACAGCTGATCGGAAACGTTCCTTTTTTAATTTTTCATTTGAACTATTACTTGCCGGGAATCTTTCTTCTTTTTAATTTCAGCCCGGTTATGGGACAACTATTACGCGTCAACTTCAAGGGTACCGATTACAGCTTCCGGGTTTTGGGCGAACCGCCGCTCAGAAGAGAAGGTTCGGATATACAGATCAGTATAGGGGAGCTGACCTGTACGCTCTGTTACCAGGACCGGCAATGGCTGGAACGGGGAGAACCTGCTTTACCCGGGCATGAACTTACGCAGGCCATTGGTAATGCCATCGCCCTGCGCTACCGGATCTGATAGACAGGGCGTTGCCTTACAGCTGGATAAAAGTGTCCTGAATTTGTTTTTGCAGTTGCCTCTCTACCTGGCATTGATCGGCATACTTGTTCCATAATTTTAAAGCCCCGTTTACAGCTTCGATAATTTCCCCCGGCTTTTTAATCGTCATTTGTTTTGCAACCTCCAGCAGGTCTTTCCGGCCTATGCCTTGCCTCTTCCCGTTCACACTTAAAGATTGCTGGCTTACCCAGGGGCTGCCCGGCCGGTAGGCATGACACACGTCATAAGCCGGCGCCAAAGCCCATTGACCGCTTTTATTCATCATAAAGGCAAAGTTTTTGGTATGGTCGTCGCAGTTCCTGGCCAGTACATTAAATACCATCCGACGATAGAGCTGCTCGGCTTGCGGGTAATCCAGCCGCAAGGAGCGCATGGTCTGGAACAGTTGCTCATAACTATAAGCGCCGACCAGGTTGAAATCAAAATGCTGCATGGCGCAAAAGGTCTGCACATGGATCTTTTCCCCGCCCGGGATCCGGTCAAAACGCCGGGTCATGAAGTGCGCCCGGCCATGCTCCTCCAGTAAGCGGCACTCGGTCATCTCAATTCCGCAGGCTGCCGCCATCAGGTGGTAAGCCATTTCCACCCTTCCGTAATCCCTGGAAGTGCCGAACTGCGCATCATGCACGCCGTCAAATTTAATGAGCCACTGGGTAAAACCTTTGGGCGCTTCCGCCTGCCCGCTTCGCACTTCCCCCGTTTGGGGGTTATAAGCGATGACCGCTTTGGCGCGGGCTCCACCCGCCGAGGTCCCTATCTTTAAAATATCCAGCAAGCCTTTTTCTTCATCAGCCGACAGGTCGGTGTGAAAGTCTTTCCGGCCGGATAAAATGGCTTCGGAAATTTCGACCAGGCTGTCTACTTCGAGTTTGGTAGATGTGTTTTTGCCTTTGGGTACCACCGGCTCAAACTCCAGCGCACCCATGCCGCGCTGTCCGATAAAACACAGCATTTCTACCGGGTTCATGCTATCCGCAGGCCTGCCGGACCTTGCCAGCCAGGTATTGATCAGCGTGTTCCCGTATCGGTCCGGTAAGACATCAGCCAAAAGTCCGGGCAGGCCCTTAAAGGTTTGGCTATCTCGTAATTCAGGAAAGGAAAAGATCCGCCCGCCTGCTGCCTGGACGGGCATTTTTAATGGCGAGATATCCAGGCCCTTACGCAAAAAGGCCGGATCGTATTCAAAGTCCGCTACCCCGGTAGCGGGGTTCCAGGCAATCGCGCCTACGCGTTCGCCCCAAAGCTTAATAAATGCGCTGCCGATCATTACCAGTTGATTGTAGTTATATCACTATCCCTATCCTTGTTCCTCGCGCGTTGTCTTTTTTGCTTTTCCAGCTTGGCGAGCTGCAATGGACTGACCTGCTGCTGCACTTCGAAGGCGCGCAGCACCGGCAATTGTTCCAGCACCCGAAGGAGCTGCAGGAGGGAGAGCAGGGTTCCTCCATGCCCATTTTCGAGCTGTCCCACAGTCGAACGATTGATTCCGGCAGCTTTTGCAACCTGCTTTTGGGTCTTGTTTTGCTGTAAACGGGTATCCTGTAGGAAATGTCCGATCTGGTTTAACAATTCCTGGTCGCTAGTTGCGAACCATTCGGTGCTTGTTTTTTCCATCGCTAATGCTATTATACGTTATTAATGTTAGCTTTTGCCAGCAAAAATAAGCATTATTTAATATAAAATTTTAATTATTTTATTAATGCTGTTTTATTCCATCATTAGTATGATTATATTGAGTTAATGATGGAATTTATAAACATTGTACAAGAATATACTCCTGCATTTTCGCTGCGCTGCAAAAGCATCCGCCGTGCTTTAAATCTCTTCTAATTCCGATGAAACGCAGCAGGCAAGCCTTCGCTTGTTTACCCGCTGCGCCGGGAAAAGCTGCGCTTGCCTGACCGCTGCACTTCATTTACTGCTGGCAGATCAGCTGCTATCCAGCTGCTATTTTTCAAAGAAAACGGAAAAAAGCGGCGTCAAGATCGGTCAGCCCGTTCGTACGAACGCATAATGTCCTCCGCTGTGCTGCGGCCACCCTCCGGGACTTATAGTTCTCCCGCCCGGGCTTTGCGACCGCCTTTTTGACTTTCTTTTTTACCGTTTTTTCTTTTGAAAAATAGCTTTTCAGGGAAGTTTCGGAAAAGAGAAAGAAGCAAAAAAACAAATTTTTAACCCTTTAAAATCATTTAAAAAATGAAAACAGCAGAAAAAAATGCTACCGCAGTACAAGGTACAGCAGCCAAAAACAACCAACCAGCTAACCGTATTGAAAACCGCCCAAGTTTAACCCAAAAGGAAGCCAAAGCAGATGAAAACGTTAAAGATCAAACACCTGCCCAAACGCCACAAATTGAGGCCGGAAAGACCGCAGAAGTTAAAACAGGTAGTTCCGCTGCAGTGGATCACCAACCCGCTAACGCTGCAATTGCGCCCGCTGAACAATTAGCGCAGGAGCAACAAAAAGCTGAACCCGGAAAAGCCGAAGCCGCGAAAGCTCCCTTAAAACTGGCCTTGAATTTAGAGCAAACTTTAAAATCTGTAAACGGCCTGCACCGCCTGAGCATCCAGCGTTTAGCCCTGATCGGCAGGATTAAAACGCTGGAAGATTTCGAGGTAAAACTGATCGAAGAAAACGACGAACTGGAAACCAACCCTTATCAAGGTTGCAGGCTGATCATCAAGGACGATAAAGGCCGGGATTTTACGACCAATACGCCCAACCTGATCCGCATGGTATCGCAGTTCATTTTTAATGCCTGCCATGAAAAGCTGGCCGAAATCGAAGCCAACATCATTTTTCCAAATGCTTAAACCCGGCAATGCTCCCGGCTACCCGCCGGGAGCATTTTTTAGGACTTTATCAAAAACAGCAATTCCTATGTACGAGCAATTTATAGAACTCACCAACCAAATCTTTTGGGAAGGTTATGCCGAAACTTTAGCGCAGGAAAATCCCGAAAGGTTCAGCACGGAGTTATACGATTTTTTTAACACCTATCAATCATAACCGATGGAAGACAAAATCTTTTTACTGGTGAAAGTCACCATCAAAACCACGCATTCAAGCATCCACGATGCCATAGAAGAGCTGCAAACGCAAACAGCTTTGCAGGTGAGCAGCACAGCGAATGTCAGGGTATTAAGTACCGAGATCATGCAATTAAAAACAAGAACAACTAAAAACTAATATTATGGCACATCAGCTCAATTTTAATCCGCGGACAGGAAAACACAGCATCATGTCCGTAAAAGAAAGACCGTGGCACGGCTGCGGGCAGGTTATTGACCACTACCCGACCAGCAGCGAGGCCATTCAGCATGCCGGGTTGGATTATATCGTTGAAAAACGCCCCTTGTTTACTTATGATACCGCTAACCATATCGGCGAGCCCGGCAAGGAGACCGTCATTCCTGAGTTAGCCGTTCCAAATTTTTTTGCCACGGTCCGGGCCGATACCGAGCAGGTTTTAGGGGTAGTAGGCAATGATTACGAAGTGGTGCAAAACCGGGATGCTTTTTCCTTCTTTGATGCCATTGTCGGCGGCGGGGATGGTATTTTATACGAAACAGCAGGCGCACTCGGCAATGGCGAGCGGGTATTTATCACCGCCAAATTACCGGATTATATCCGGGTAGGGGTGAAAGACTGGATCGAACAGTATTTATTTTTAACCACCACGCACGACGGCCTGGGCAGTATTACCGCAGCCTTTACCCCGGTAAGGATCGTTTGTAATAATACGCTCAACGCGGCGATGCGCAACCATTCAGGCGCTATAAGAATCAGGCATACCGCTTCTGCTGCAGAAAGGCTGAAACAGGCGCATACCTTAATGGGGATCAGTAATTTATTAGCGGGTGAACTGGAGGGTTTATTTAACAACTGGGCAAAAGTGCGCATCACGGATGCCGAAGTTAAAAAACTGATCCAGATCGCCATGGCACCCAATAAACAAGTATTGGAAAATTTAGGAGCCAATAAATCAGACCTGTTGTCCACGCACTACACCAACATAGTAGAAAAGGTCTATGATTATGCTTTAGGCAGCCCAAGCCAGCAACTGGCTACAACCGCAGGAACAGTTTTCGGCGCTTATAATGCAGTGACCGGGTATTTTCAGAATGTACGGAGTTTCAAAAATGAAGAAGCCAAATTTAAATCAATCATGGATGGTACAGCCAAACAGCGGGCGCAGGTCGCTTTTAACCTGTGCCGTGATTTTGCCGATCACGGCAGCGACGTTATCAAATTTAATTAATTCGCCGGGGGCGTAATGCCCCCGTTATTTTTTAACATGAAAAGGCAAGCAAATCAAACAGCGGATAAAGTTCTAAAGATTGTAGCAGAATGCATCACCAGGCTGGATCAAATCAACCGTCAAAATTTACTAGTGAACAAAATGGATGAATTTGAAATCAGCCTGGCGGTAAATATGCTAAAGAGCGTCCTAGCTCATCAGATACAGGTCATTCATATTGAGCCTTCTACATAAGAATCTTAGTTTAAGGTGAAGGATAAATAGACCATTTTAGCTGGACTCCCGGCGGGCGGGCTATGCCCGCCCCATTTTCGCCCCCTGTTTTCATAGGATTTGATGATCTTGGCTGAAAACAGGGGGCGCTTTACATTTATGAAACCTTAATTTATAGATCTATATTCGGATAGCCGCCGAAAGTGATCGGTATGAATTGAAAAATTGCTGACGAGGAATTAGAAAATTTATTAAACGATATTTATATGAGGACAATTTCCAAAGCCTTTTAACGAACTTTAAAAAGAGGCTATTAATATTTCACGCTGAGCTATTCTTCTCTGGGCTCCCAAAGTTCAATAATATTGCCTTCCGGGTCAAGGATATGTACAAATTTACCGTAATCATACTCCGCAATTTCATCAACGATGTTCACGTTCTCCATTTTTAACTCTTCAAGCAACTCCACCAGATTCTCTACACGATAATTGATCATAAAAGGTTTTGTCGATGGGTCGAAATACTTGGTATCATTTGCGAAAGTGCACCATGAAGTTGATCCTTCTTTTGACGGATCATCAGCATGCCGCCACTCGAAGGTGGTTCCATACTGCCCTACAGGTAAGCCAAGGTTTTTTACATACCATTCGTTCATACTTTTAGGGTCATTACTTTTAAAGAATACACCGCCTATTCCTGTTACTTTTTTCATATTTATAGGATTTAGTTATGCAATATAATTGCTGTAGCTAATTTAAATTTTTTTTGAAAATAAGTTCAGTTTTAATCAGGATATTTAGTCATAGAAATTATTTTTTAATTATAAAGGCGACAATATCTCAGAAATAGCTTAACCCGCTCTTGCATACCCTATAAGGTTTAGAATATATCCGCAAGAAAGTTAAAGGTGGATTCATTCTTTAGCATCTTTAATATATTTTCCTCCCGTGATTCTTCGTTCTTATGTTAATAAGTTATGCTAAAAATATTAGTATTTTAAAATGTATTTCATAACTTTGATATTCATTTTTGAGCAAATGAAATTACCCGTAGATACCTGTTTAATGGAAAAATTGCTTCGCGAAGCGGTGGATATGCTGAAAAACGTGCAGCACCACTTGAGTACGATTCAGCGCCGGTATGACGGAAAACTGAAGGAAGGTTTTCACCGGCACGAATCACTGAAAGAGAATTTACAGGTCAGGCTGAGCGAGATCAGTACCGGTGAGCAAAATGCGGGGGGCGACTTATGCTGCGGGTAAAGAAACAGGCAACAAAAAGAGATGTGCTGGGCTTTCGCCTGCCAATGCTGACCCATGAGGAACCGGCATTGGATATAACCGATATCACGGTGATCGATCCGGATAATACCTATTATATGCGAATGGGTAGCGAAGCAATGTCGCGCTATCATATATTGGAACATCATATACTGGTGATCGACAGGTCACTCACTCCGGTAAACGGGTGTATTGTGGTTTTTTTTCACGAGGGTGACTTTTATGTGCGGGAATACTGCCCTGAACCCAGCTATCTTCTGTTGAAAGCGAACACAAAAGCCGATACGATAGTAATAGCAGAGGATAAATGGGAATGCTGGGGCGTAGTGATGCTGACGCTTAATCCTCTACTACAGCCAGCACAAAAAACCGGGAGGTATAGCCGTGTTTGCGCATGTTGACATCAATAATTGCTATGTCAGCTGCGAAACGCTGTTCGATCCAATCCTGAAAGGCCGGGTGGTCGTGGTGTTGTCGAATAATGACGGTTGCGTGATCGCGCGAAGTAATGAAGCGAAAGCGGCCGGCATTAAAATGGGCGACGCAGAGTTTTTGGTGCGTAAACAACTTAAAGAACTTAACGCGGTCATTTTTAGCAGTAATTATACTTTGTATGCCGACATGAGTGCGCGGATGATGAATAACCTCGCCCGTTATAGTTATATGTTAATGGTCTACAGTATTGATGAGGCATTTATGGCATTGGGTAATCTGGCAGGTATTGATTTGGAACAGCATGTGGCCATGATCAGTCGCAATGTAATGCGGCATACGGGACTTTCAATCACGGTGGGTGTCGGGCCGACGATGGCGCTGGCCAAGCTGGCCAATAAGGCATCCAAGAAAATGAAGCGCAACTTTCTGATACTGGATACTACTGCCAGAATCGATGAAGTAATGAAGGATTTTCCGATCGAGGATGTCTGGGGTATCGGGCGGCAATATTATGAAAAACTAAGAACATTGGGTGTAATTACAGCGCAGGATTTCCGGCAGTTAAAGCCCGAGCTGGTAAGGCAGCACATGACCGTGCAAGGCTGGCGGCTCCATCAGGAATTATGGGGAAAGCCTTGTAACGTCATTAAGGATGTGGCAGAGCGTTCCAAAGGCATAGAGTCGAGCCAGAGTTTTAATACTTATCAAACCGAACTGGAGCAGATCGAGGAAGCAACTGCCATGCACGCGGCCACAGTAGCGGTTAAGCTGCGGCAGCAAAAAAGTATGGCGCTGGCTTTAACAATTTATCTGCGTACCAACAAGCATAACGAAAAACATGACCAGCATTATCCGAGTATTACTGTTAAGATTCCTTTTGCGACCAATAGCACGCAACAACTTACCAAGGTCTGCGTGCAGGCGCTGCGGGCGATTTATCAGCCAGGCTATAATTACCTGAAGACGGGTGTGCGGGCTACGGGTATTATTCCAGCCGGCGAAGTACAGTTTAATATTTTCAGTAATTATGAAGGTACCAAACAGGACACGCTCAGTACGCTCATGGATGATATCAATGCCCGGTATGGGCATGGTGTTTTACGGGTCGCAGCGGAAGGTTATGACAAGACCTGGAAAATGAAACAAGAATTTCTAAGCAAAGCCTACACCACCAACTGGAACGACATCATTGTAGCAAAATGAGTTAGGGGCAGAGAGTTGTATATATTTTTATATTCACGTCTGCAACATTGATCCGGAATAATCACAAATTGCTGCACGAGATCGCGAACCGCGACCTGAGCGCCTGCTTAAATTCGACCCATTGCAAGGTCATCCGTCGACCTGCGGCGTTCTAAACTGGATTTTTTGAGGCTGCTTTGTTATACGCTCCGGGCAAGCAGGCGCCATAAAAATGAATTTGTGCGCAAGGTTTGCGGCAACTTTCAGATAGCGGTAAAGTGTTTGGCAGGGCCGTGCTGATCATCACCATCATTGTGCGGCACATGACTTCTGTAATGGGGACCGGAAAACTTCTTAGGTCATTGACAGCTTCATCATTTATGCCTGGAATCGTTGTCCGGGAGCAATGGACTGGCATTACAACTATTAAATCAATGCGGCAGGATCAGCGAGCGCTGCCGCATTGCTAACTTTAGGTTAATAGTTCACCCATACCAAACAACGTCAAACCCGGTCCGAATTGTTCTGCGACCGCATGATTCGCCGCCTCGATATATTTCCCGGTGATCGGGTCGACTACTGTACGCAAAGGTCGTTTTCCTTTTGCTGTACCGATCAAATCAACAATAGCATCGGCCACCATTTGCGGATCTGGATTGTGACTTTGGATCAACCCGCCAAGCGCGATCATCATTTTACCTGGCATTTCTGCAATTGCGCTATAGCCCTCAAAAACCGACTGATCCGACGCATATTGCGTCTTTTGGCTCATTTCCGTGGGAAAAGCGCCTGGTTCTATGATCGCAACATCAATACCCAGACGTTTCAATTCATAATGCAGTCCTTCGCTGATCCCTTCCAAACCAAATTTGGAACCGGCGTAAATGGTCGCAAACGGAAAAGATACCCTGCCAAACCCGCTGGTCACATTAATAATCAGCCCTTCAGCCTGTTTGCGCATCGCAGGTAATACCTGCTTAATAAACCGCCAGGGTGCAAATACATTCACATCGAAGATAGCCTGTAAATCCGCTGTGGTAAAACTCTCCGCCACACCGTTCAGTGAAAATCCTGCATTATTGACCAGCACATCAATCCGTCCTGATTCCGCTATCACCCGTTCAACCGCTTGTTGTACGCATTTATCGTCCGTTAGCGTAACGTCCAGAACCGTCACATTTTCCAAAACGGACAAGGCAGCAGCTTTATCCGAATTTTTGCCCTGGGTATCCCTCATGGTCGCATACACCTGGTGACCTAAAGCCACCAAACTGTGTGCGGTCAGCCAGCCAAAGCCGCTATTCGTTCCGGTTATTAAAATCACTTTTTTGCTCATGGTTTTTTATTTTAAATTAGGAAACAAAGGTGGGATAGCGGAGAGGGGAAAATTTTACCATTTGGTAAAAAGTGCAGCCAGTATATAAAAAAGACAATTAACGGACATTTCTTCGTATCCGGCTCAGCGACTGCTGCGTGATGCCCAGATAAGAAGCTACATGGGAAAGCGGGACCCGGTTGACCAGGCCTGGGAAATGTTCATTGAACAGCAAATAACGGTTGGTTGCGTCTTCGGAAACCAAGGGGCTCCGGCGTTCGATCGCTTTGAGCAGGCAATTCTTTAAGATCAGGTTTTCGATCTCCTTCCAACTTAGGATGGTATTGCCGATCTCATCCCAATCCTTTTTGGAAAAGACCAGCAGCTCACAATCGGTCTCTGCCTGAATGTATTCAGAAGAAATGATCTGCGCCTCGAACCTTTGCTGATCCGACACAAAGTTATATTCCTCGACAAAGGAATGCGTGATCTCTTCGCCCTTGTTGTTATAATAACAGAAACGCACGACACCCTTCAGCAAGAATCCGACATACCTTGGGATCTTTCCCGCTTCTGAAAAATATCCTTCCTTATGCAATTCCAGCGGTTTGGCTTTGCTCAGGATAAAGTCCATCTGCTGCTGGTTCAAATTTCCAAATTGAAGAATGTAATTAATGAACACTTCCATCGGGTAAAATTCGCTAATCAAACCGGAAATTCATTTACCATTTGGTAAAAAGTCCGAATTATCGTTCTAATTAACAAATTATATTAATTGCTAAAATATTTAGTATTTTTAAGCGTTAATCTTTGACTATGTGCGGAAGAGTTTTAGTAGGCGAACAAAACGATATATTAATTACCGGCAGGGATGGCCGGCAGTTTAAACCTAAACCGAATGCGAGCGGGAGTCCCGGGAGCATGCTGACGGTGGTGACGGATGCCTTGCCGGATAAGGTGCAGCAATACCGCTGGGGGCTGCTGACCGCGGATGATGATAAGATCCATGCAAAACATAAACATGCCAAGATCGAAAATTTGCATACCGCCTGGCGTCGGCAGTTAGGCCGTAAGCATTGCGTTATCCGTATCCAGGCATTTTTTGAATACAATAAAGAACAAAAAAAGTCATACCGGATCGAACGCTCGGACGGCAAACCTTTCTATATTGCAGGACTTTGGGATATTTGGATAGATGTGGATACGAATGTGTTGTTGCCGACCTGCCTGATGGTGACCATGCCACCTAACCGGGTAATGGCTGAAATTCATGACCGAATGCCGGCGATACTGGAACGGAGCGATATCAAGTCGTGGCTTAACGGTAATTTGACCGGTCAGCAGCGCACGGCGATTTTACTAAGCAGACCATGTCTACCCGAAGCATTGAAAATTACGGTAGAGAAAGAATATTAACGATATGTTATATCACTTTTATATATGCAGGGGCCAGATGAAACATTGGTTTCAAAAGCTTGTTAAAAAGGGGATATGAAAAGTATATTCATTACAGGCTCCGCAGATGGCCTGGGTCTTTTAGCCGCAAAGGAATTGGTTAAACAAGGTCACTGGGTAACCCTGCATGCAAGAAACGAAATCCGTTCAAAGGAAGCGATGCAATTAGTCCCGGGCGCGGCTGGCGTATTGGCCGCCGACCTTTCGGATATGCAAGCAACGAAAAGGCTGGCTGCTGAAGTAAATAATCTGGGCGCCTTCGACACCATAATCCATAATGCCGGGGTTTATAAGGCCTCTGCGCAACAGATTTTAAACGTTAATACCATAGCGCCCTATATCCTGAGTTGTTTGGTACCGGCACGACGCCTTATCTACCTGAGTTCGAGTTCGCATTTGTCCGGGGATGCAACTTTAAAGGGTTTAAAAAGCGTTCCGCCCATGGTAACTTATTCGGATTCTAAACTTCACGACCTGATCCTGGCTAAGGCTATGGCGGGAAAACTCAGCAATGTTTATGCGAATGCGATTGATCCGGGTTGGGTGCCGACCAAAATGGGTGGAGCGGACGCACCGGATGATCTGGACAAAGGTTTTCAAACACAGGTTTGGCTGGCTGCCAGTGATGACCCTAAGGCCCTGGTCACCGGGAAATATTTTAATCACCAGCGCCAGGCAAAGTACCGGACCGAATCCGATGATGTGGAGATACAGGAACAGTTCCTGTCAATCTGCGAAAAAATCTGCGGTGTTGCTTTTCAGAAGAGTTAGCGCTATGCAAAGGATCCCGTTTTGGCGGTAGTTTTCATGGGTGCACGAAAGCCGTATTCGATTTTTTTTTTTGGTTTAAACGACCAAGGATGATCGGGTCGAAAGGTGAAGCATCGGCTTTTTCCGAAGTCGTCATCGTTGATTTGATCCGGGATCATCGCTCTTTATACGCTGATTGACATTAACCTCCAAAGTCAGATCTGTTCGTCCGTTCAAGCACTGTGATCCAAATAACGCTCATCGGTTTACGTATATCATTATCAGCAAACAACGGAATTATCAGAATAATTACCGCTTCCTATTTCGGGATTACGAATTGATAAAACGAGGTAAACACCCTTAGTTTATGTTTGTAAAGGGTTTTTATACTTGCTCATGACACCGATGCTATAATTTCTCTAAAGTGATATAATCGCTTTAAGCAATCAGGTAATGAAGTGGATCTGTTGCGTGCTAAGGGCGGGTCAAAGTACAGTACCCACCGCCGTGCTTCCGAAGACGAAAAAGCCGTATTAGATTTGCGCCAGCGCGGATGCAATAGGTTTGAGATAGCCAATCAGCTTAAGCAAAAAGCTAATGACTTTACAAAATCGCCATCAGGTGTTTAGAATGTCCTGAAACGCTATCAAAAGAGCCGCTTACAGCCAACAGAAAAAGAAATAAAGCAAAAGATCGTCAATTTGAGCCGTAGGCGAAACTAATATCTGTGGTGAATTCTGCTCTTTGGATGATAAAAACATAACGAAAATTCAATTAGGTCAAAATCGCCCATTGGTATGCAAACTTGGTTTAGGCTGCATGCGTATATCGTCAACGAAATTAATTGCTAATCAAATGATGTGTTTCTGTCAACATGGTAAGGAGTGTATCGAGCTTTATAGGCTTTGCAGTATAACCATTCATACCAGCCCTTAGGCAAATTTCTTTATCTTCAGTCATAGCATTAGCTGTCATAGCCAGGATAATTGGTTGTCTGGAAAAATGTTGTCTTATATATCGTGTTGCTTCCAAACCATCCATTTCGGGCATTTGCACGTCCATTAATATTAAATCGTAATATTGGTTGTTCAGCAGTGCAATAACTTCTAATCCATTAGTTGCCAATTCCGGATCGTAACCGAGTTTGTCCAGTACCCGCAGGATCATTTTTTGGTTGATTAAATTATCTTCTGCAATCAGAATTTTTAATGGATGATTAATTGCAAAGTCTTTGTTTAGGACCGGAGCCGGTTTCTCGCTGTAATGGGCTTGCGGTGCAAAATGCATCAGTTCAGTAACTATTACATTGCTCAAATGCAGTTGTTTTACTGGCTTAGTTAACACAGCAGCAAAAAGTTCCGGGTATTGTTTTTTAGTTTCGTCACCTATAGAACTCAACAGAATAATCGACAAAGCAGGATATTTCATCTTTATAGCAGTAGCGAGCTGCACTCCATCCATTTCCGGCATTTGCATGTCAGATATTACAAGGTCGAAATTGTGATTATTATCCAATATTCGTAATGCCTCATAGCCTGATGAAGCCAATACAGATTTAAGCTTCCAGAGCTCCAGTTGCAATTGCAAAATACGGCGGTTCGTGGGATTGTCATCTACCACCAATACACTTTTACCTTCAACTTCAGACATGTCGAGCGATTCAAATTGATGGTCATTGTTCTTACTCATTGTACACTTTATCGTAAAATGAAAGGTAGTGCCGATACCTACTTCACTGGTTAACCCTATTTTTCCGCCCATTAGTTTTACTAAGCGCTCACAAATAACAAGTCCTAACCCGGTGCCCCCATATTTACGCGTCGTGGACGAATCAACTTGCGAAAAGGCTTCGAATAATTTAGAGAGCTTTTCTGCGGGAATGCCTATCCCGGTGTCCCTTACATCAAATGCAAGTTCAATGTCATCATCGCCCAATGCATTTTTCAGGTTAATATCTAAAAATATCTCTCCTCGATGTGTAAATTTTATAGCATTGCCTATCAGGTTAATCAATACCTGCCGAAGCCGCAAACTGTCTGCGATTAAGCATACAGGTAGCCGGTGGTCTACCTGATACATTAAGTCGAGTCCCGATTCCGCTGCTTTCACGGAAAATAAATCGAGAACTTCTTCCACGCAATTTCTTAGATTGAAGACATGCGGGTCAAGCTCCATTTTACCCGACTCAATTTTGGAAAAGTCCAATATGTCGTTAATGACATTCAACAATGCTTCACCGCTATGCAATATAGCTTGTGAATATTCTCTTTGTTCAAGATCGAGATTGGTTTCGTTCAAAAGCGAAGCCATTCCCAAAACACCGTTCATCGGTGTACGTATTTCATGGCTCATGGTGGCTAAAAAGACACTTTTAGCTTGGTTAGCTCTGTCTGCTTCTTTAGTTTGGCTTATGAGTTCTTCATTGAGTGCCTTCATTTCCTCCGATTGGGCTTGTAATTCCTCATTGGTCTCCTGTAGTTTTTGGGCTTGCAAATGGACTACACTGGTGCGTTCTATCACCTGGTTTTCAAGAATATATTGTTGTGCTTTTATAGCCCTTACACGAAATCTATAAGTTCCATACACCGCACCCATCAAGGATAATGAAGCGATTGCTTTAAACCACCAAGTTAGCCAAAATGGTGGTTTAATATTAATATACAATGCTTTACGGATAGGTGACCATACACCTGCGCTGTTTTTATATTTTAATTCGAACACATACCGTCCAGCTGGAAGGTTGGTATAGGAAGCAGAATTTCTGCCGCCAACATAATTCCATTCCTGGTCAAAATTGAGTAGCTTATAAGCATATTGTTTTCTGTCCGTTGATCCATAATCCAAAGCGGCATACTCAAGCGAAAAAACGGACTGTAAATGGGTTAAGTTTATTGCTTTGGTTTCCGAAATCTCTTGTTTTAATGGTGAGGGATCGTCATCTCCCTTTGCTATGGAAATCGGTTTATTAAATAATTGGAAGGAAGTGATTACCAGGGGTGAAAAACCGGTGTGTTTCCTTATCTGTTCAGGAAAAAAAGCATTAAAACCACCAACGCCCCCAAAATATAATTTTCCATCGCTGCTTTTCATTGCAGAATGAGGTTTAAATTCGCCAGATTGAATCCCATCTTCAGAGGTATAATTATCAAAAGTCCGATGGTTTGGATCAAATTTTGACAAACCGCCGCTGGTACCTATCCAATACATTCCTTCATTATCTTGTTTTATTGAGTACATAATATCACTCGGTAAACCGTTCTCCTTAGTAAAAACAGTAAACTTTTTTGTGAGTGGATTAAACATATCCAGTCCCGAAAGAGTACAAAGCCATAGATTACCTTTTTGGTCTTCGATAATATCGGTGACACCATTATTACTGATGCTGTTTTTACGCTCGTTATGCCGGAAATGGGTAAATGTATTTGTTTTACGATCCAGCAAATCAATACCGGCATCTGATGTCCCAACCCATAAGTTTCCCTTTTTGTCTTCGTACAAGGTGTAGATATAATTACTACTTATTCCTTGATGATTATTACCATCAAACTTGTAATGTTGAATAGTATTATTTTTTTTATCGTAACAATCCAAGCCATTGCCGAACGCGCATATCCAGGTCTTTTTATCTTTCGTGTGGAGTATATTATAAACATTATTGCCGCTCAAAGCGGGGAATGAAGCGGGGTTATTGTTTAAATAACGAAATTTGTGGTTGGTGTGGTTCATAATGCTGATTCCGTTTCCCCATGTACCTGTCCACAAATCGCCGTCGGCATCCTGATTGACAACCAGAACATAATTCCCTGATATACTTTCATTTCCCTCCGGCTGCTGCATATAACGGGTAAAGCTACCAACTTGTGAATTGAACACATTCAGACCGCCACCATCTGTACCAACCCAGATATTTTTTTCTTTATCTTCGAAAATGGAGAGAACGAAGTTATTCGATAAGCTATTTGGTGAAGAATTATGCCGGTAAAGCGGAAATAATGAGGTTGATTTTTTAAAAAGGTTGATACCGCCGCTAAACGTGCCCAACCACATGTTACCAGATCGGTCCTTGCAAATACCATAAATAGAATTTCCATTAAGGCTATTTGGATCTACCTCGTCATGCTGATAGTTATTAAATACACTTGTTTTTTTATTTAATATAGACAGACCACCGTTTTCTGTTCCTACCCAAAGATTGCCTTCATTATCTTTCTTCAGGCTATAAATGGTGTTACTGGAAATACTATTTAATAATCCTTTGTTGTGCGAAAAATGTGTATATGTTCCTTTGTCCTTATTGAATAAATAAAGTCCGTCATCCTGGGTGCCAATACACAATTCATTTTTTGAGATTTCGTTTATGCAGATAATATTCGTTCCGGATACTACTTTTGAGCGCCTATCCTTTAATTGAAATTTTAAAAACCTATCGTTTTTCCTATTGTAGCGTTGTAATCCGCCGGTGGAGGTGCCAACCCATAAATTGCGCGTTGAATCTAAAAACACCGTCCGGACGTTGTTGTCACTGATGCTTTGGTTATAATTGGCAGTATGAATATGATGTTGGAATATCTTCTTAACTAAATCGAGGCGGTCTAGGCCCCCCGTTTGGGTAGCTATCCATAAGGAACCATCTGCATCAAATGCCAGTCTGCTTATAATATTACTTGTGATACTGTTGGCTTTACGCTCGTCATGCATGTATCTGGTAAATGTGCCGGTTTTTCTTTCAAACCTATTTAACCCGTTTTGTGTCGCTATCCAAATATTGCCGTCGTTATCTTCAGCAAGATCGGAAATCATATTATTACTTATTGAATTGTTGTTCTTAGCATCGTAGCTATAATTGATAAATTTATATCCGTCGAACCTGTTTAGCCCATTCCTGGAACCTATCCACATGAAACCCCGACTGTCCTGGATAATGCAATTCACATTAATTTGTGATAATCCTTCCCTGGTTCCGATATGATCGAACGTGATACTCTGATTTTGAGAAAAAGCGAGGGACGGCATGCAAAAACACACAATAAATATGAGGCGTCTAAACACACTTTCCAAGTTTGCGATATTGCTCATTAAATTAAAGGTAAATTATTGGTTAATTTACCGCGGGCAATAGGAAAGTCCGCGGAGAATCTTTATTAATTCAATTTATACGTAAGAATTTGCACTAAGTTCGTAATGACACTAATATTATTAAGGTTACCTTCTACTTTATTGCAGAGTAACTAATATGGGTTATTTTTAAAACATTATGCGAAGTACACCCGAACTGGAGGGACAGCCGGTTGTGAAACAGTTACGTCACACCTGCCGCAAAGGTGAAGAATGGCGAGAAAGTGACGTCCCGATCTTTTTAGATAAGAATGGTGGAACCGAATCCGGGTATTTTAATTTAATATATCGCCCGATGATAGAGATAGGAAAAATAACAGGGCTGCTACAGCCGGCGGTGGACGTTTTGGAACAGATTAACGCGAGAAAGCACCTTGAACAAGCTAAGGATACACTTAAATTAGCGTTATCATCAGCTTAGTCGCGTATGTTTGACAGGGAAGGATTTAAAGAACAAAGTGTTCGGATGAAAGATGCTGAACCTTGTTCCGCATCAGTCATAACAATCCGGTTAGCTATGAAGTAGTTTGTGAATGGTATTCATCCGTGCGACCGTGAAAGAATTATCAAGATCATACCCTTAACGCTGCCATGCAGAGCAATAGCAACACCAGTAAAATATGGCAACCGCATCCGGAGGGAAGCGTTTGGACAGGCGCATACGCTTGTGGTTATCAGCCCCGTTTTAACGAGTGAAATGAAGGGCTTATTTAACGAATGGACAAAGGCGCTTATCACAGATACCGAATTGAAAAAATCAACACAAATTCCAGTGGCACCTAATAGGGAAGTGTTAACCAACTTGGCCGGGGGGTGGAATTCGACCTGTTATCTAGCCATTCTAAGCTATGTAGATTATTTTTCTAAAACCTATCGCATGAGGGAACCTCTCATTTGTTTTGAAAATTGCCCGTCGGCGGGTTACGCCCTCTGGGAAGAACACTCCTGTTTCCTTAATGTTTGTTCGATTTTTGGTGAAAACAGGGGGCTTGATTAAAGCGTAAAATAGTACTACTACGCGTTAATTTCTTAACTTCGGAGTATTAGGAATGTCATTTTCTTTTGGCGTTTAAACTTCACTCAAGTTGAAATTTAATATTTAAAGATATGGACACTATTAAATCTCTCATAAAAGACATTGAAGCGCTAAAGGACGAGAATCTACTTTTACGGTCTGCCTTAAGCGGTAAAGAGGTTACCTCACAATTATTGATGTATCAGGAAAGCCAACTCCGCTTCCGAACGGTATTTGAATATTCCAGGTTGGGCAACAAAATCATCTCCTCAGATTTGAAGATTATACAGGTTAATCCAGCTTTGGTGGCACTTTTAGGTTATCAGCATAAAGAGGAGATCATAGGAACCCAAATACTTGACTATACGCCTCTAGCCTATCAAAAGGATTGGAGAATTCTTCGGGAACATTTGTGGAAAGGAACTACACCTTCTTTAAGTTTTGAAACTTGTTTGTCAAAAAAGGATGGCACTGTGATCTGGTGTCACATCACATCCATTTTATTTCCAGACAAAGGAGAAACATTAGGTTATACGATCATAGAAGATATTACTATACAACATAATCTCAAACAACACGAAGATGATCTTTTAGCTGAGCTTAAATCTTTAAATAAGGAGTTGGTGGCTTCAAATGAACAAAAAAGCAAGTTGTTTTCTATTATAGGACATGACTTGAGAAATCCCATATCCGGGAGTTTACAGTTATTGGGGCTAACCATTAACGACATTGATGATACCCCTGCTGTTGATTTACATACTAATCTTATCCATATTAAACAGGAACTGTCCGGAGCCAGCGAGTTGCTTGAAGAATTACTGGCTTGGGCAACAGCTCAATTTGCTACCTTAGCGTTTAAGCCCGTTTCAATAAAAAATTTAACCGGTCAAATTCAAAAATGCGTCCAACGTATTTTACCTACGGCAAAAAAGAAAGGTATTGAAATTACTTATGCTATTGATAGCAAACTTAACTTAGTTGCTGATAAGGACATGTTGGAAGCTATAATCCGTAATTTATTATCTAATGCGATTAAATTCACAAACAGAGGAGGGAATGTCAATATTACTGTCATCGCCTTTGATCAGGGAACCAAATTTTCAGTTACTGATACAGGTGAAGGAATTCCAAAAGATAAGATCAGTAAACTTTTTGACAGAAATTCAAATTACACTACTTATGGGACTGCCAGCGAAAAGGGAACAGGCATAGGACTCAAAATTTGTTATGAATTTGTTGCCAGACATGGTGGCCGGATATGGGTGGAAAGTGAGAAGGGCTTAGGCAGCATTTTTTATTTTACAATTCCTAAGATTGATTTGTAACAGGTCAAAACGTAATTGTATAAATGAATATTAATGTCATCTATTGCGCTTTTTAAAATTCTAAATGCCTGGTTTCTACCAAATCTTCAGCTTACTCAACGGTCGCATAAACCCTCGCGTTAAAACCATTTTTAATTATTGTTTATTTAAAATAAAGAAGTATTAAAATTCACTGGATAAATGACTTATAGCTTTTTTATCGTAGCAATCGGGTCTTCGGCGGGAGGATTTCTCCGTCAACGGGGGGGCGCAGCATTCCCTATTCAGGCTAATGTTGAAAGATGCAAAGGAACACCCACAGGCATGCGGCTATATTCATTAAGTCACATGGTTTAAACTCACCATATATTGGGCGATATAAGCATAAACCACTGCACTCGCCACAGCACCAGCCTTTACCATATTACCGCAACTACGGCTTATACCGATATCTTGTGTTATGCGATAGCTTTCCAGTAAGGTAGTTTGTTCTCGCTCCGCATTAACGTACCATTTGAACTCAGGATCTTGATCCGCCCGTAAAATAAATCGTTGAAAGGGTAGCGTTATCAGTATCATCCAATCCGCCCCCTGCATAGGTAGCAATTGCGTCTCCGGGGGTTATTTTACATATAATTGAATGACCATGGTCGTCTACGTAAAGGTTATCTTTGCTGTCAATTGTAACATCAACAGGGCTGTAAAAACTTGCTGCGGTACCTGTTCCGTCTTGTTTACCTTGTGCTCCGCTTCCCGCAAAAGTACTCACTATGCCTACGGGTGTAACTTTGCGTATAATGTTATTTCCCTCATCTGCTATGTACAAGTTTCCTTTACTATCGAAAGCCATTCCATATGGACTATTGAAGCTTGCCGATGTTCCGGCTCCATTGTTTTTACCTGTTGCATCATTTCCTGCGAAAGTGCTTACCATACCTGTCGGCGTAATTTTGCGAATGAGGTTATTATTTTGGTCGGCTACGAAAATATTGCCCAGTGCATCTGCGGCAACACCGACCGAGTAATTAAAAGTTGCTGTGTTTGCCGAACCGTTCTGTTTACCTGAAGCGCCGGTACCGGCGAATGTGCTGACCGTTGCATTGGGTGTTATTTTTCGTACAGCATTGTTTCCGGGATCGGCCACATATAAATTACCTTGGGGATCAAATGTTAAAAAAACAGGGCCTGAGAAACTTGCGGTAGTGCTAATTCCATTTAGAAAACTGTTTTGACCACTGCCTGCAAACGTGCTTACGTCGCCATAAATATTCGGTGGTATAGCTCCACCTGTATTGTTTACAATTAATGGACTAATGGTAGCGTTAGTTGTATATACCTGAGGCGTTTGATAGGCAATATTTGGCACCTGTGAAAAAGCACAGTTAAAAGCAAGGTAAGATATCAGAAACGGGAAAAACTTTTTGGTAAGTATTGCTTTTTTACAAAGGAATAGATTAGATATTAGCATCACTCTTATTAAGACCAAATGTAATTTTTTTTCCTTAATTAAAGCCCCCGGACTGGGTATCTTTCGGATATTGCTTTGAAACGATTTACATTGCTAACTTATAGTTGATTTTTCATCCTGATAATCGACCACTTATTTTTGTATCGAGACCCAATTGAATGTCAACTATTATGCACTCATTGAGAAATCAGTCAAATCTGGGGAAAAGACTGCAACACAAATGTTCGAAACAAAATATGTTCAACTGAATAGTAAGCCCAACTAGAGGAATGCGTTATCTTTTCGCTTTTATGGTAATGTGTAACAGGAAGCTCATCACACTTTTCAACAAGAACCCGATATGCCTCGGGATCTTCCCGCTTCTGAAAAATATTCCTCATTAGGTAATTCCAGCGTCTTAGCTTTGTTCAATATAAAGTCCATTTGCTGTGGGTTGAGATTTCCGAAGTGAAGAATGTTAGTAACGAACGCTTCCATCAAGTAAAATTCGTTATTTCAACCGGAAGTCCATTTACCATTTTGTAAAAAGGCCAATTTATTGTTTTGGTTAAAACTAATATTAACTGCTAAAATAACTATAGCATAACGTTAAACTACGTATTGCCGGAGCTGATCCTGGATTTTTCCGAAACTACCTGATATTGAATTGATTTACTTTATATATATTTAGCGTGATGAAAAATAAAATCACTTACTGTTTATTTATTTGTTTACTGGGAATGACCAGTCAATTGCAGGCCCAGGTAAAAAATGAGAGCGCTACGGATGCTAAAATCGCAGCCCTTATCAAAGAGCTTACGCTTGAAGAAAAAATCGGATTGCTGCATGCCAATGGTATATTCAGCACTGCAGGGGTCGACCGCCTAGGCATACCTGGTTTAATGACTGATGACGGGCCTTTGGGCGTACGTGAAGATGTTAAAGAGGGCTGGGGATCGGCAAACCTCACTACTGATTCTGCCACTTTCTTTCCAAATGGCTCAGCATTGGCAGCTACCTGGAACCCGGAGTTGGCCTATCGCTATGGGCATGATATGGGCGAAGAAGCCAGGGCCCGGAAAAAATATATTATGCTGGCGCCTGCGTTCAATATAGCACGCACCCCGCTCTGCGGCAGAACATACGAATATTATTCGGAAGACCCATTTTTGAACTCACGCCTGGCCGTACAATCGGTAAAAGGGATACAAAGTCAGCACATAGCGGCTTGTGTCAAACATTTTGCAGTAAATAACCAGGAGGTGGAAAGGAACCGGGTAAGCGTTAACGTGGACGAACGTGCGCTGCGTGAGATTTATTTACCTGCTTTCAAGGCCTCCATCACAGAAGGCAATGCCTGGACCATCATGTCAGCTTATAATAAATTCCGTGATGTATATTGCTCTGAAAATAACTATTTGCTCAATAAAGTTTTGCGTGGTGAATGGAAATTCAAAGGAATGGTGATCAGCGACTGGGGCGGGACACACAGCACGGTAAACGCCGCAAATAACGGGCTCGATCTGGAGATGGGCTCAAGACCTCCTTATAATACTTATTATTTTGCAGATAAGCTCCTCGACTCCGTAAAAGCCGGAAAAGTCAGCATGCAGGTAATTGATGATAAGGTAAGACATGTTTTATGGGTGATGTATCATACATCTTTAAGCGATAATCCTCCCCCGGGGAAAATAAATACACCTGAACACCGTAAAACAGTTTATGATATCGCAGCTGAATCAATTGTATTGCTAAAAAATGATGCGCACTTATTGCCGCTGAAAACATCATCAATAAAAACGATCGCTGTGATAGGGGATAATGCAACACGTACTTTTCATTTAGGCGGATTTGGTGCCGGTGTAAAAGCAAAGTACGAGGTTACGGCATTAGCTGGGCTTCAGGACAGGCTGGGCAAAACAGTAATTATAAAATATGCGCAAGGTTACTCAGGGGCTTTCAGGCCTTCACGTACTAACGCAAATCCGGAAACTAAACCAGATTCAGCAATGACCGCACAAGCTGTTTCAATGGCAAAAAGTGCAGATGTAGCGATCCTATTTATCGGAGGTAACCGCGAGTATGAAAGCGAGGGCCGTGACAGGAAGGACCTGAGTCTCCCGTTCAGCGAACAGGCTTTAGTGGATGCCGTAACTGCTGTTAATCAGAATACAATTATCGTTGTGGTTGGCGGCGCACCTTATGATATAGGTAAGATCAAAACGAATAACAGCACCATCATTTGGTCATGGTACAATGGTTCTGAAAATGGCAATGCACTGGCTGATGTCCTGATCGGAAAGATAAACCCCTCAGGCAAACTTCCATTCACTTTCCCGGCTGAATTGAAGGATTCACCGGCTCATGCCTTGAATGCCTATCCTGGTGAAAACCTTAAAGTAGATTACAAAGAGGGCATCTTGGTAGGTTATCGCTGGTATGATACAAAAAAAATAGAGCCGCTGTACTGCTTCGGCTATGGCCTTTCTTATTCCGATTATAAGATTTCGGACCTTCAAACTGTTAAAAAAACATTTAGTTCAAATGAAAATATAACAGTTACGCTCAATGTTAAAAATATCGGGAAATACCCAGGCAAAGAAACTGTTCAACTTTATATCAGCAAAACGGGTTCGAAAGTGGAAAGAGCAGAAAAGGAACTGAAGGCTTTCAAAAAGATAATGATTTCACCGGGTGTTACGGCTAAAGTATCCTTGACAGTTCCAGTTAAAGATTTAGCATATTATGATGAAAGAACCGGCAAATGGATCGTTGAACCCGGTGAATATAAAGTACTGGCCGGAACATCGTCAAGGGATATTAGAGAAACAGTAAATTTAAAGGTCAATTAAATCTATAGCTTTCTTT
Organism: Mucilaginibacter sp.; assembly: GCF_965277465.1. Taxonomy (GTDB): domain Bacteria; phylum Bacteroidota; class Bacteroidia; order Sphingobacteriales; family Sphingobacteriaceae; genus Mucilaginibacter. Next base: position 2,159,249 of record NZ_CBDICW010000002.1, on the reverse strand, counting down.
AAATCTTAACCGAAAGGAAAATGTTAAAAAGGCAGCCTTTCTGCTGCTTTTTTAACATATCAGGTCCATTTTAGTTAGTGTCCATTCCGCGGCCGGTTTTGTGTTGTAATTCTTCGATGCGTTTGGACGCTTCTGCTTTCGTCAGTTTCTCATCGAATGCTTCGCCTGCCTCTGCACTTAAAGTAGTTAAATAAGAATGTTGGGCGCCGGTCATCTTTTCATCGCCAGTTGTCCAGTTGTCCGGATCTTTGATGGTATTTGATCCATTACTCCCGGTTTCATAAGTGAGGTCTTTATCTTCCCGGAAAAGCTTTTCCTCATTATCGTTGCTTGGTATCATATGATTGCTAATTTATTTAGCAACAAATGAATTGAGTTTGAGTTTTAAAAGATTGCTCATATTTTTCGGATTGATACTATGTTAATAAAAATACTGTCGATAAATTTTCATACGGTCAAATAAAATAAATATCAGTTCCTACTAATGCATAAATATTGTAGTAAACAATAAATAAAATGATTGAAATTAGACAGACATGGCTTGCACTTGTGCAAATAAGTGCCAACATTTTGTGAATTAGCAGATGGACTTCGCTTATTTTGAAAATATGCCTGCACCTGTACTTTTCCCTGCTGAAGCTTTTGAAAGATTGAGATTATCCCTGGTTATACCGTCATCTGCCACACTTACTAATTTGACCACCGCTTTTTTAACGACATTAACTTCTTTGATATGCTTGTTCGCTTCAGCAAAAAATCGATCCTGCGCTTTTGGATAGTTGCCCAGATAGTGAGCATTGTTCGTGATATAAGAAGCACTGAAAGTGTATGAGGGTTGGCCATCTTCAACCGGATAGACCATCACGTAATAGCAGTTGGTAATTATATTATTTTTGAAGGTAAACTTAGCGGTTGTCTTTGCAAACCCATACCAAATTGCGGTATTATAGGCGCCATCAATGATTGAATGGCTTAAACAAAAGTCATTTACGTTATCTCCCAGTACAAATGCGATCTTGCTGTTATGAAATATACAATGATCCACGTGTATTCCCGGGCCTGATGCCCAAAAAGAGCTTTGTATTGCTGTCGAATTTGCTTCTCCGATAAAATAGCACTGAGAAACATTGAGTCCGCTCAGCGCTTTATCCTGCCTTCTGATCGGATAATAGTAATGTACCGCGGTGTTTGGATTTCCCAAGAATTTCAGACCCTTTATAATAACATTATTTCGTGAAACAAAAAAGCCTACGCAGTGCGCAAATTCATAGTCGTCATTATTCCCCGATGCAGATAATATGACAGGCATGCTTGCTGGATGCCATTCCTTGTCATCCGGCATGATTACTGCTTCAATCGTATACGCCGCATTGCTGATTGCCGGGCTGACCGTTTTAAGTGTTAGTTTGTGCGTAACGGTATATAAACCTGGGTTAAGCCTCAGATTTACAGGTTTATTGCCTTTGAAGCTGTTTGTTTTTAATACCGCCTCGTCCAGAGATAGTATAGGGTCAGTCAAAGTTCCGCTGGCGTTATTTTTCCCTTTTTGCGCATCCACGTACACTGTTTGCGCCATGCTTACCGTGGTATTAAAGACAAATAAGACCGTGAACAGGGTCATCATAGTATAACGGATTTTTACCGTTTGCAACATTGTTTTATTTTTCATAACGTAAACGTAGAATTTCAATGGCTATCTGACAATTAACAAACTATTCAAGTTAGGTTCAAGTTGCATCACTCTGTTTTTAAGCGTGTTATAGGTTTGCCTGTATGTAACCCTTTCGCTAAGTTTGGCACTTTATATATCAGGCACTTAAAAAATTAAGACAAAGTTTACAGCATGGATAAAGAGGAGCCATATATAAGTTTATGGAGGGAATTTTTAGAACAGTCTTTAGGTTGGGAACATAGTGATTCCTGGAGCGAATATGATTTCGAAAAACTACGTGAAATTATTTTTTCTAAAACGAATTGCCGTCTGAGCTTGTCAACCCTGAAAAGAATATGGGGAAGGGTTCGTTACACCAATACGCCGGCAATAGCTACCTTAAATGTTTTGGCCAGGACTATAGATTTTGAAGATTGGAGAGCCTTTAAAAAGGCGATGGACGGAAAAATGATTGCACCTGAGCATGCTAGCACGGATAAAAAGATTTTCTACCTGAGATACCGCTGCCTATTAACGAATATTGGAACCGTAACCGGGAGCGTATTGATCATATTATTGATAATTGAAATATCAAAAAACTCATTTTTAAATAATGACAAGTATGACGTAACGAAAGAGGTCTTCAAAAGCCGGATTGTTTCTGATCAAATGCCAAATTCCGTAGTTTTTAATTATGATGCTGCTAATGATCCGTCGGCTGATATTTACCTTCAACAAAGCTGGGACAAGACACGTACTGAAAAATTGGATAAGCTTAAAAAGCAACATACGTCTGTCTATTATTACCCCGGATATTTTGACGCAAAACTGGTTGGCAATGGACAGGTCAGGAAAACATCCAGCGTATTTTTAAAGACAAATGGCTGGATGGGTATTATTGACAAAAGTCCCATACCTGTTTACCTCAATTCCGATTCAACGGATTTACCCGGTGGGTTAGGGATAAAGACACAGACATTTGAAAGAATTAAAGGATCGACTGTATTGAACGATGCCTGGGTGCATTTTTACAACTTTCGTTATTTTGATGGTGCCAGTGGGCATGATTTTATTTTTGAAACTATCCTGCGAAATACATCGCGACCTGAACAATCGTCCTGCCGAAAAGTAACAATAGAGATCGTTGGAACGAAAAATGAAATTTCCATCCCGCTTTCAGATAAGGGCTGTATTGCTACACTTGATCTGTCTTTAGGCAGCGAAACAATCTATGGCAAAGATCACGACCTGAGCGCATTTGGTTGTGATTTTAATGCTTTTCAGCATCTTTCCTGTACTATCCAACATGACCAGTTGAGCATATCACTTGGTGAAAAAATGATCTTTTCAAGAACTATTCGTCAGGATATTGGAAAGATTGTTGGAATTGTGATTGGCTTTGAAGGAGCAGGCGAGATTAAGTCTGTTAAACTGGGCAATCGCCAGAAAATAATCTATCAGCAGGTTTTCGAAAAATAGCATGGCCATAGATATTGTCCAATAGAAATCTCCTTAAAATAAAAAATTCAATTAATAAGAGTGTGGGTGAAATTGCTAGATTTTAGTCTGAGAGGATTTCAAGGTGGAGATTCTGATGAACCAGACCACCTGATTCCGGTGCAAGGTTAATGGGTGCAAAGGTTAAAGTAACTAATGACGTAGAGCTTTTTGCGGTGGAAGCGAAAAACTACAGTTGCCTGTATTGGTAAACACTGCTTTAGAAGATACCTATCATGAACTCGAACTTTTAGGCTTTCCGGTTACTATGACAAGGTTTGAATTGCTGCAAACTGATTATCGCGGTGAAATCTACGCAAATGATCTTATAAACAATTTAGGCCAGATGGTAAAAATGGCAGGCTGGTACGTTTCATATAGCATTTCTTCCTTTTCAGTCAGCTGCGTTATAGGTGTAAGGACACTGTTATCATCTTTATTATTGTTCATATCGGTCTATTAATAAAATTTAAAAAGACAAATCATAATTAGTGAGTTTTGGCTAAACCAAAACTTAAAATCCTAACTGGACTTCTCGTTTAGAAAAGCGATAAGTTGCTGATCAAGTAAATCCGTGTTGTATTCACTATTATCGCCGTTATTTGATAACTCAATTTCATTTTCATTAACGATAATTGTAAATACCGTACCCTCAATGATTTCGGGAAAAGAAACATTAATTACGTTGTAAACGTGTGCGAACTCTACGCTTAAACTCGAACTAAGTTTGGAATTGATCTCATCGGTAAAATCATTTTTTAAAATATGGTAAAGTTCCTCGGGACTTAGAGGATGTACATTTTTAATTGTTGTCATTATTGAATTTTTATGAAGGCATATAAAGGCATTAAGCCTACGTCAAAAAGAGCCGGATAAGTGGATATGTTGTTTCAAGCGATCCGCTAATTGATAGGAATATATATGTATAACAATTCTGGGGAGATTTGTTTTTCTAATATTTGACTATAATAATTCTATAATGTAAAGTGTGTAATTTGCCTATCATGATCCAGTAAAAATTATGAAGTTTCTTATTCTTATTAGAGCCTTTTTTGCTTCAATAATGTATATTTGTACAGTCGATAGGGCGTGTTACCTATGTAAATGCCTTAAACAACTAGAACAACAGAAAATCATTGTAAATCAGTGATTTAAGGAAATAGATTCGACCCAGGTTGGCGCACCTATTGATCAGCTCACCTATACATCTACGGCGGGGACTACAACCACGAACCAGTTGCAACCCTCAATGACGCTTTTGCAAGCAATATTGGGGTTAAATCCAGCGGCTCTACTTATACCTACGATATAAATGGCAATACCGTTACAGATCAGAGCCGGGTTAGTGGTAACATTACTATCAGTTATAATCTCCTAAACCTTCCTCAGACAATTACTTGTTCAAAAACGATTACCTATACTACGATGCAGGCGGACAAAAGCTGAGGAGAGTCAGCACAGCAGGAACCGGTACGACCGATTACATCAGTGACATTAAATATGACGGCGGAACCTTAAGCTTTATACAAACGGAAGAAGGCAAAGCAGTCCCTGCAACCGTTGGCGCAAACTCGTATTATTATATACACGCGTTGAGCGATCATTTAGGGAATACCAGGGTTACTTTTGATACTCTATGGTCACCGAATTTACGATCCTGTGATTGAACGTTGGACGACCCCTGACCCGCTTTCGGAGTTAAGTAGAAGTTGGTCACCATATGGATATGGATTAAACAACCCAATTAGAAATATCGATGTTGACGGAATGTGTTCGACTCATACCAATGAGGATGGGATTGTTTTAGCTGTTTATAATGATGGTGATTTAGGTGTTTATAAGCATGAAGCTAATGCAGATGAAAAACAGCCAACCGAGCACCAAATTGATACGCGACATAAAAATTCAACTTCAGCCGGAGATGAAAAGATGGGCGAAACACAGTATTGGGATGAGTTTGAAAATCCAGATTCCCATAAGCCCGAAGGTAGGATTAATTTGGAGGAGAGTTTGATTCAGACATTGAAAACACAAGTGTACAAGCTGATTTAATGGGTATGGATCTTAAAGAAACTGGCGATAAATCTAAATTGCATCAGTTGTTTGATATTAAAACAGCAATGAAATAGCTCCCTATGGCCCAATGACGGGTAAATTGTTAGCTGGAAAATATGCTGCTGCATGGTCTGCAGGTAATTATCTGGCAGGGTATAATGGTCGAGAACGTACTTCTATGGGGGTTCATATTAGTTTTGAAACTTACATGAAGTTAGCTGGTGCATTACAACAAAGCCATTATAATAAAATGAATGCAGGACTGATGACTTTGTTTTGTCATCCTACATTTGGCCCTGCTCCTTATTATGGGGAGCAAGATTATACTGGTAGGATGGTTTTACAAGGATGGTTAAATGGAGGCAAGTAACTGCACATGAAAAGAAAATATCTAATTATTATTTTACTGGTAGTTATCGCCATAATTGGTTTTGTATTCTACAATCAAATACCTGATATGAAGCCTATTTATAATATTAAGAAACTTGTTATTTCAAACGGTAATGAGCCACTATATTTGAAATCTAAAACATGGGGAATGACCTATGATAGTAAAGTTATAGTATTGTCAACGAATGAAGAGGAAGAGTTTACTGCTGATAGTACTAAAGATTATATTTATGATGGCGCATCTTTTCTGTTCTACAAGTTTTCCAATGATAGCTTATTCATTTACACCGCAGATAAAGCACATACCCCCCAAGTATTTAATAGTAAAATTCAGATCAAGCAGATTGAATTAGATAATCCAGCTATGACGAAATTAAAAGGAGACAGTGCGTTCAGGAGTCGGGGGCTCACAGAATTCAAATAGTTTATACCAAAAGCCCGTCCTGATGTCCGTAAAGGTTGTCCGAGTGTTTCGGACGGTATGCTGACAAAGCAATAAGGGCATAGAGGTTTAGCTGATCAACTGTTAAGCACCAAAAAGAGGGAAAAGACGGGGCTGTCAAGGGAACGTTGAATAAATGGCCATGTGCGTAAAAGGCTTGCGGGTTTATGCCGCGAAAGTCCCTTTACTGCCCTGGCTTCGGAGGCTGTCTTTGCGGTACAGATGATCGGCTTAACCAGTAATCAGGTGCGCCGGAAAAGCCGGACACGGCAGCTTTGATGCTTAACATAATGGCATTATGGGAGTTCGTACCATAATAAGCTGTTATATTAAAGTGTCTGGCGGGTGCACAATGGCTATCAAAGGGACAATCAAAACGGCATCTTCTTTTTTTCAAATGAAAATAAAAACGTTAACGCCACTAAACGGCGGCTGAAACGCCGTGCAGGGCGGTTCGTTCTTTACTAAAAAAGTGGTTCAGGGGAGAAAGAATACCTTTATAACAAGAAAGAGTTACAGGAGGAATCAGGACAGTACGATTATGGTGCCAGGTTATATGATCCCGCATTAGCAAGATGGCCTACCGTTGACCCACTGGCTGAAGAGAGTCGAAGATTGAGTCCATACACTTATGTCAATAATAATCCTATAAGAAGCGTAGGTATTGATGGAATGTTGTCTTCTGATTTTGTGGCTTTGACATCTTCATATGTAACGCCTCTTGGTGAAGTAATTAAACATGTTAACGATGGAGACAATCGGGTTTACCTGGTGAACAATCCCCAAAAATGGGATGGGTCAAAAAATGGTTTAGGCGTAGTTGGATTTGAAGACCCGAATAAAAATTATAAGATAGGAGATCATTATCAAGTTTACGACCCATTGCGGGAAATAAAAATAAACCGATGCTAAGTTAACAGCCAGCGGAAAAAAAATAGATATTTCATTTTAAAAGTTCTCTTTTTGTGAACTTTTATTTAAATTTGCAATAGATGAAAATTCATCTGATTAAAAAACAAACGCTTGAAGAGTTTGTGAAGCTTCAACCTCGTAGTAAATCTTCTTTAGAAGACTGGACTGAAAAGTTGAAGCTGGCTGACTGGCAACAGCCCAGCGATATGAAATTCACTTATAACACTGCTGATCTGTTAGGGAAAACAGTAACAGGGTGGTATTTGATATTGGCGGCAATAATTACCGAATGATCTGCAAATACGTGTTCGGAACAAAACAGGCACACCTTTTTATCTGCTGGATTGGAACGCATGCGGAATATGATAAAGTTTGCAAACAGGGTGGCCAGTATACAATTAATCTATATTAAAGATGGAAACAACAGTTCTGAAATACACCGTCATAAAAGACAAAAGCCAATACGAAGAGTATTGTAACCAATTGGAAGGCTTGCTCTCTGGTGGAATTAATAATGCAATACAGGATGAAGTTGATCTTTTAACGCTATTGATCGAGAAATTCGATGAGGAAAATAACACGTTTAATGAAAGTGATCCTATTGCTTTACTCCGTTCCTTTATGCAGGATCATCATTTGAAACCGCAGCATTTGGTTGATATACTGGGCATTAGTAAAGGTTATGTATCTGATATATTAAACTATAAAAAAGGACTGTCTAAAGAAGTTATTAGAAAACTGGCTGATTATTTCAAATTAAGACAGGAAGCTTTTAACAGGCACTATAAGTTGACACCTACTGCTGATACTTACGCTAATCCAGGCTTGATAAATACTTCTAAGCAAATTCACGCAGCTAAACATTAATTTAAAGCGTTATCGTAAACAATAGAGGACTGCTATAATCGCTGCGGCAGGTTCCTACATTGCACCACGCGCTATCGCGCCGGGTTCCATTTCGTCACCAGCCTCGCTGAACAGCGCAGAAATGCCTCGTACCTCGGCACACCTGCAAAGACTTGGTTAGTCATTTCATCATATTCTCACCGCAGGACGCAAAGATAGCCTGCACAACGAAAGCAGTAAAGGGTATATAAATGAGTGCCATTGTTTTTGTTTGTTAAGGTATGCACTCACCCTTGACAGCTTCCGTTGTTTTCGCTTTTGGATTTCTATGTGTTATGCAACTAATCTTGAATAATTTTTTTCATACGTCCTGTTTTGATTAACACAGGCGAAAACTCGTAATATCAGTTTGTTTCTGATCGCATTTATTGTGCTCATTTTGTTTTTCTTTTCATCTATTACTTTACGTTCATAGTAGTGTTTCAGATCTTCATTATATCGTATTGAATTTAAAGCAGCCAGGTGTAATAGTGTTTTAAGCCTCTTATTAGCCATGTGTGACACCCTGCCTTTGCCTTTGAATAAGCCGGATTCTTTCACAAACGGGGCTACACCAGCATGGCAGGCGAATTTTTTAGGATCTTTAATATCTTTAAACTCATTTGTAGTAACAATGATCATGGCAGCCGTTATTTTCCCAATACCACTTACTGATTTAACTAAGGTGAAAAGCCTTTTTAGTTCGGGATCTCCTTCAATGATCTCTTCGATAACCTTTTCGATTTTTTCTAAATCCGCTTTAATGCCATTTAAGGTTTTGTTACATAGCTTATTATGAAGCTTTTCCTGGCTTTTTTTAATAAAGGGAGCTGCCTCCTTGAGCGGAGTCTTTACCACTTTTTGAATTTGCACTAACCTTGAGCGAATAGTTGATAAATGAGCGAGTTGTTGGATTACATCCCTCTTTGGCTGCCATAAGCTTAATTTATCACGATTTCTATAAGCGTATTCCGCAATACGAATAGCATCAACCTTATCGTTTTTGCCGCGTAGATTACCTAAAGAGTTTTTAATTTGCATAGCTGCTTCTAAACAGATCGGCGCTTTTTTATCATGCAGAAGCGATAGTAAATAGCTACTGTATATACCCGTATGTTCCATACAGAAAACAGTCTTATTTAAATCAAACCCCGTTAACTTACTTAACTCTTTAATAAAGGATTTAATAGCAGTAGGCGTGTTTTGTATCTCTTTGTGAAACAAAAACACGTTACCTTGCATAACAGCAAAATCCAGTTCGTTTTTTGATACATCGGTACCGATGAAATAGGTGAATTCCATAACTTTGTTTGTTAATTATAATAGGGTTAACCTGTTTAAACACAATCAATACCTTACTAATGAGCCTGAGAACTCGAATTTCTATTTGATGCTTGTTTAAACAACTGACAGAGGATTAAATCCAAAATTAGGCTTCTAAGCCTGGTTGCTTAACTAAATGCGCCTCTGTCAGTGTTAACCTTTCCACAAAAATCACAGTTATTCAAAAAGAAAAAGAAGCAAAAAGAAAAAGGTGTGGAAATATGGAAAACTCTATCGAGTTTACCACATTCCCACACCTCAATAACAACAATCTTTTTATTAGTGATTTCATTCTGCTAATCTAAAGGTTGCTTAAGTGTTGAAATGGGATGGTATGTTCGGTTATGCCAGCGATCGTAGAACAAATTTATTTTCAGATTAAATAGGATGTGAGGGATTGAATTCGAAATGGAATGGTTGCTGGGTGATCCGGCCTTGTCGCATTTAAATTATAAAGAAGGATAATAAGTAGTTATTTTTTGATTTTGTGTATTGCGATGTCATCAGCGGAAATTTATGGACTATACAATGGATCTTGATGATCAAATTATTAGGCGTGTCTACGAAGGATTAGAGAGGTTGATATGCCTAAGCTGAATTTTCATTTTTATAAATTATTAATTATTAATTATATTTAATTGTTAATACTTTTGCCTGATGCCAAAAACCGCTATGAGTCTACAAATCAATTCACGGTCATTAGCCCGTTTGGTTTCAAATGCGGGTTTTAGAAAAATGATGACTGCCGCTGGCGCACGTAATTACGGTAAGCAGCTAAGGCAGACCGTTGAAAAGGGCGGGGCTGTTCTACCTGAAAAATGCTCTTTGCAACACTTATTAGATGTTTCTTACGATCATTTGCAAAAAGACTACCGTCACGAGTATGTTTACAAAACAAAACTCTTGAGTGATTTCATTTTAAAAAATTACACATTTTGTGATACCATTATTTTGAATGAGTTTAGGCTGGGTAAATCTGTTGCTGATATCGCGTTGATCAATGGTTCTAACAAAATATTCGAGATAAAAACGGAATTGGATAATGCAGACCGTTTGCAATCCCAACTGAACGATTACTATAAAGTTTTCTCTCAAGTTTATATCGTTACCCATCACAGCCTGGCCGCAAAGTACCGAGCAATAGTAAATCATAAGGTCGGTATAATTGAATTTACGGAAGATAATTATTTGCAAACGATTCGTGAGGCAACGCCGGACGTAGGTGGCCTTGACAATCTGACTATGATGAAAGCGTTGCGCAAAAATGAATTCTTAAAAATAGTGACTAACATTAACGGTGCTTTACCAGAAACAACGCCCGTAAAACTTTACAAAACGTGTCTTGAGTTAATAGCTACTATTGACCCGGTGTCCGTGCAGCGTCATTTCTTAGATACCCTTAAAGCCAGGATTACGCCCGCTCACCAATTGCTGCATACCCATGCACAGGCACTCCCGGAGTATTTGAAATTCTACTGTTATTTGGATTATTTTTCTGAAAAACAGTATCTTGCGTTACCATCAAGATTGTCTTGCCTGGTCTAAACCGTAAATCATGTATTTTCCTTATTTACGCGGTAAGCAGTTTGAGCTACTGGCACTTCGTGAACTAGCTCGATTACCGCTGGTTGCTGAGAAAGTTTCCCCTATTATAGAACCTTTAAAAGTTGATATCCGTGCAATTGTTACCATGGTCAGGACCTTGCCGGTATCAATCCGCATCCAATTGATCATTAATCCAGAGCACGGTGACATCAGGGGTGGTAACCGGGTTATTGCTGATTTGGTAAGGCAATTGCAGGCGGCGGGCTATACGAATGTATTGCCGGCATTTATTATTTCGGCCAACCGGGACTTGGCGTTACTACAAACCATTCTGGATGAATATGGCTTTGGAGCTAGCGGATATACCTTATTACACTTGAACCAGATCGCCGGCCTGGCTGATTTGAGTGCGTTGGTAGCCCGTACGAATTGCATTTACAATATTATCGGGGTTAGCCATATCATTGCGTTAAGACGTAGTTTTCCGCGTCCAACGTTGGCTTTTTTGGCCGATCCTTTCAACCGCCAGCAAAAGAATGCCGATTATATCCATATCGATGACGAAAATTTTTCGACAGACCATTTGTATTATGCAGATGAGGGCTTTGTGGGTTTTGGTGATTATTTGACCATTGGCTCCGCCTTCATAGACGGTGGCCGTTTACCCTGGGCGGTCGTAATCCATTTAACTTACGAGGAAGAGGAAACCGGAAACGTTCGTATCCATCACTTTGTGTCTGATTCCAACGACGATGACTCTGATACCGCAGGAAAATTCGCTGAAGCGCTAGATAAGCTAATCGATTTTGTGAATGAACGCCACATCGAATCTTTGGCGGTCACCGCCTTTCAGGACCTTCATGCCCGAGGTGCCTACCCCGGCCTCGGTACGATCAAAAAGCTTTCGGTCATGCATCATATCGAATTGATCCAATCTCTGATCTAATGAATTGCTGTAGTCATTGCTTCTCGGATTCGATGCTGCAAACGGTGATTGATGGCTCCGGAAATGGTAAAGGGACGTGTGATTTTTGTGGCACAAAGGATAAGGTTGTAGTAAGTTGCGAATATTTGAGCCCATTTTTCGAGCCGCTTTTTGAACTATATGCCCCGCATCATACGGCTGAAGTTTCCCTAAAAATCGATAAACCCTATTTGCTCCACGAACACCTTACTGCTTATTGGCCCAACCTTTTCAATGCCGGCGTTTTGAACGACAAGCTGATCAAGTTCTTAGTAGACCAAATTGGAAAAGGTGGTGAGATTTACACAAATGAACTGTTTGAAAAACCAGTTGAATTCAGCTATATCGTCAACGAATTAGCAGAGAACGCCTACAACCTGGAATTAAAATGGGAATCTTTCGCCGACGATATCAAATACCATAATCGTTTTTTTGTAAGCGAAAAGTTAGATACAGAGTTACTACAATCCATATTTGAAAGATTAGTGGTTACCATTCCTGCCGGTGCCGAATTTTACCGTGCCCGGATTTCCGAAACCCTATTGCCACCTGCCGAAATGGGCAAACCGCCGCTAGCCCACGCGACCGCCGGCCGGGCCAATCCGGTTGGAATACCCTACCTGTATTTATGTAACGATCTGAGAACAACGCTTTGCGAGACACGCATTTCCCTTCACGAAACTTTAACAGTCGGCAAGTTTACCAGCATTGAACCTATCAGTTTAGTTTCATTACGCAAGGTTGATGGCTTAGGGCCTTTCGAAGTACAGGGAAAGCAATTTTCATTGGAAGAGTTTATCGAATACCGGCCCTATTTACAAAAACTGGAAAGCGAACTGTCCAAGCCCGTGCGTAAACAAGATGTTCATTTGGACTATTTACCCACTCAATTTTTATGTGAGTTTTGCAAGTCCATCGGATTCGATGCGGTAGAATACAAAAGTTCAATGAATCCAGACGGATCAAACCTTGCTCTATTTTCCGACCGTAAGGTTAGTTGCGGTGAAGTGAAATTTTACCAGGTCAATAATTTAACATATAACTGGGATGAACTGGCTTAATGGAATAATTCGGGAAAAATTTCTTCTAACATTGCATCATATTGATGATTTTGCACTACTGGTCTTGCTTTAAATTGCAGTACTTTTTTCTTGATAGATGGTGCTGTCATTAGTTCATCATGAATTTGGTAAGCGCTTGCTGCCCGCCAGAAAATGTCGGTAAAGTCTCCGTAATGTTGCAGCGCGTTGTTCATAACACTTACCATATTGGCAAACTTGAAAGAAACAATTTTCTGATATCGAAAGGTAAAAAGCGTCATGAGTTGGCGACTGATCAGATTAATATTAGCCCTGTTATTTTGCGATTTTAGTTTGAGAAAGCAATAACCAATCATAACGTATTCAAATTCTTCGAAATCATAATCGTCACGATTTTCTATCGCTTTAATGATATAGTCCTCATCAAACTGACATTTGTGGTACCCTCGCTTAAATAAATCTTCTAAATAACCTGTTCTGCTTCTGGAGTCAGATTCTATAATTTCGACAAAAACCGTTTTCCTTTCCTTATCCACTTCGTGTAAAGGATAATGTAAAACGGTGGTCTCCAACAATGTATTAATCAAGTTATAGTTATTAGAAAACTGATTGACCAGATAGTTGATAAATGGCTTTTGTAGTGAGCCGTAGGTGGCATTAATGATTTCTTCCACTTCTTGGGCTAAATACGACTCAGCGTCTTTGGACACGTCGTTCAAGCGGTGTGGCATAGGCAATGTATTCACAACTCTTCCGTCAAGTGCGGCACGAATCTGCTCAACCAATTCATCTAAAACATGTCTATCACTGTCAGATATAATGAACGTTTTTTTCTTTTTTTGCGGTACAAAAAGCAGATAGTCCTCCGGCGACGCATCGGCCATGATATCACCTAAAACATAACGCTCATTTCTGACAATCAGATCTAATAAGCGATTGGTGACCTGCCAGTCTTCTGGGGAATGGTGAGATAGTTGTGCCAACGCTTTTTCGCCGCCGATCTGTTGCCAAAGCTCTATAAAAGTATCTTGTTTTGACAATTCCAAAACTTGTCCTAAATATTCTTCCCATTCCCTTGGGGTTCCGTCGCTCATCAAAGACAATAATACTTGCTCACTCACGAATAACCCCCGCTTGGCTATGTTACCCACCAATTGCCATCGCTTATTATTTTTTGCATTGCTTGTCCACGCGATAGAAAATGTCGAAAAAATAACCTCGCGTGTCACATTTCTGTGTTTAGCGGAAATGATAAAAAATGTATCCCAACTTGTTTCCGCGGAAGGCGTATAAGTAATGGTCAATATTGCCTTGATATCTTCTTCGCTAACCCCTTCACCACGGCTTATGCGCCCCCTAAGTTCAGGTAAATAGCGCGAAAGATACGTCGCTGAATGGGCGTAATAATTTACAAGATCTTTTTCTAGCTCAGCGAATTGAGTTTTAGCGATATGCTTTAAATTGTTGAATACATTAAATATCGAAGCAATATTAGAATCATACACCGTTTTGATAAGTGAATCTATAACTTTGAAATCAGTAGAACGTTCCACCTCTTGAATGATATATAACGCTGCTAGGTACTCAATAAAACGGATATATTTAAAACGATAATTCTTTGTATCCTCAGTATCATTGGTGATGATCTGCTCAGACATGAGTTGTAATAATATCCGGTCGACGGATAATTCCAATTCCGCAGAAATAGAAACAACTACATCAATAAAGGTTGATTTGGATATCAGTGTAGTTTTGGATTTCAGTATCTCAAAAGCTGTCATCGCCAATATCCGATAGAAACTGGCGGCATTAAAACGATCTATATAATGCTTGTCGATGAGTTCTTCTTTCTTACTGAAAAAACCACTCAAAATTTTGCCTTCCCAAATGTCAGATACAGTCAAATCTCCTTCAAAGTGATTGGCTTCTGAAAAGATCTCTAAGTTGACCGGGATCGATAGAATCCCGGCCGAAGCGGCGTTAAGCCTGTTCGTTATAGAATAATCGTAAGCCCCCGAATATTTTTGAAGGGCAGTCTCAAATTCCACTTCCGTAAAAGCACTGATCATTTTTTTCAGTTCAACGACTTCCTGACGTCCTTCAAATGCAGCTTCCCAGTCGCGCCAATATTCCTCGCGAACGGTGAATATGACCAATAGCGGAAATATGCCTAATCGTTGTTTTACTGCGATCGTATTGAATTCCTCGACATATTTCAGTAAAGCTTTGATCTCCCGTTTTTTCTGCACCTGCTGTTGAACAGGCGTTTCATCCAAAGAGTCTACAATATAAATTAAAGGTTTATTGGCGGCGAGAAGTTCGTTCAGCGCATTATTGGGATAATTCAACTGATCGAAAAATGGCTCCAAAATCATATCGATTGTTGTAAGGTTAGCTGTGCTAGCCAAACAATAGGCAAAATCAGAAAGCGAAGCTAGATTGGTCGAGAGCGTCGTTTTTCCCGAACCTGAGTAATCCCGTATAACTACGATTTGCTTTGCAGTATCTTTTTGCGGATTAACCTTTAAGCTAATGGGCTTAACTGCGTCTGCGAGCTGCCTGATCCTTTTATCAATAGTTCGGGAGATAAATACTTTGTCATGAAACTTATGTTTAAACCGGCGTAAAAACGGACCTGAGAATTTTTTGGTCAGGCTGGTAAATTGTTCTTCAATCGCTCTAACATCATATACCCATTTTCCAGCATCCTTTAATGATGTTACAGTGGGTTGAAATTTAATCTTGCAATTCAGCACCAAAAAATCTAAAAAACTTTGAAAATACAGGTTAGTCTCATCAAGCTTATCCCAAATGTCTCCGGCAATTATAATCGTTTTGATCCCAAATTTATTCAATAATTCTGCTTGATCGATCGTTGCTTGGCTAACAGGAAATAGACTACAAAAAATTCCTATAATATTCTGACGTTCACGTTTTCTCAGTTTTAATTCGAAATCTTCCCATTCTTTTGATCCTGGTGTAACCGCCGCTTTTACTGCCTTACACTCGATTAGAAAAATGCTGCCTTGATAAACAAAGACACCGTCCAGTTGCTCACTTTCCGGACTCATAACGACTGGGGGACGATGATCCCATGGCATAATCTCTCTGATAATCTGTTCAAAAAGCCGACCCCGTAGGACATCATTTTGTTCGTTTTTGAGTGCAGTAATTTGTTGGTAAAGACTTAATGACATGAGAAAAGGAGGATTAGTTAAGTGCAAAGCGAGTAAGGTTTAAGGAGGTAAATTAATTATAAATCTTCAATTATAACTTGTACCATGTATTAATGCTAATACAATATTAACATTGCATTATCTTCCAACTAGTGATCTTTTTAATGAGCAAATCTTTCCCAAACATGAGCGTAGTCTTTATACCATGCTAAACAAAGCTGCTGAAGTTGTCGAAGTTGCTCTGAGTACGGACGCAATCGTACTGCCTCATCTAACAAGGTTTGCAATTCCCACATGCGATCGATAAGTTCGATATATAATGTCAATTCCCGATCAGCACGCTTTCTGAAAATTTCAAAAAACTCAACAGGCTCCAATTCATCAAATTTGAAAGGAATAATTGTTTTGAAGACCATTTGTAGTTCAGCAGCTCCATCGAATCCTGTGAATTCTTTTAATAAAGCATATTTGATAAGACTACGCAATTCCGGCAAAGGGCCTTTCATCTCCTCGAAAAATCTTGGTGGGTCGATGGCTGGAAAATTATGATCGTCCTGATGAGAACTTCGGCTGCCACGGTCGATCGCAAATAATAAGGTTCTGGGCGTTTTTTTATCATCCCAGCCACCTTCAATATCCCCAAAATCTTCCAATACATCTGCGATTCTACCTATATTTTCATTGACCCTGGTGGAACTAGTATAATCAGTCCGGCGGTCCAACCAACCCGTATCTAGTTTAGCAAATGGAATTGTCATAAGATAATTTGGAAAAAGTGGTTGACCGGCACAAAGTTGAAGCAATAAAATAACGCGATAAATCTCCGGAGAACGGTATTTCTCTGTTACTTTACGCAGCAGGCGAACAAGATGCAAAAGATCATCCTCCATTTTTAGGTCGCGCGGGCTAGAAGCTACGATCAACATAGCACATATAGCCAAACGACCAATGTAATTACCAAGATGCTTGGGCTGACGCTCTATTTGGTTGGCCAAATCTGATGAACCCAAATAATTTTTGAATACATCAATGGTTTTAAGATCAGGCTCGTCGTTTTTGATAATTAATATGATAAAGGCGTTAAGATTAGCCGCCAAATCTTGGCTTGGGAGATTTACAGAATCCACGATAATGCTTTTCCATTGCCCAGTTTGAAATAGGGTCTCTTGTTGCCAATCGATAAGATTTTCAGGTAATGGTACTCGATATGAGTAACGGCGTTCCCCTTGGTGCATCAAGGTAAGTGCCGCACCGAATTGCTGTGTCTCTAAATACCTATTACCTAAGATTTCAAAACCTTGCGGTTGATAACGGTGAGGTAACTGATCTAGTTGTTGGCGTGTAATTCTTTGGTGCCATAGGAGTTCGAAGACAATTTTTGATTTTTTTGGGAAATCCAATAGGTCACCCTGCAATGTGCCTTCAATAGTTTTTAGTGGGATTTCTTTTTCATAAGCGGGTAAATTATCAAAATCACCTAACATCATTTGATGATAGAACACTTCAATTTGATTTTCTTCGCTATAATTTTCGGAAAAGTAATTGATAGCCGACACGTGCAGTTTTCTGGCTGTATCGGGGTCATTAGCGATCATGACTTGCAGAATAGCCCGGCGTAAATCTTTTCGATGCCAGAGTCTGCCGTCACTTAAATAAGCAAGCCAGCCGTAATTTGCAAGTTCGTGCAGAAGACGGTCAGCTTTAATGGTGTCCACGTCCTCCAAGCCCAAAACTGGCGCAAGCACTTTTTGGATTAGGTCTGTAGTTAAATATCTTAAAATCAAACCTGGATAGGCCATCAAGCGTAATTCATCTCGTTTGAGACGGAGTAATACACGTCGGTAGATGATGCCCGTGTATAACACTGCGTTTTTTCCACCCCAGGCCAAGTCTTTTTCCAATTGTTTAACCCCATTTTCACCCTCCTGGTGGTACAGTTGTGCCAATAGCTTTAACTCAAGGGGGCGCTTCGGGATTGATCTATTCCGCAACAGATGCTGTATTGTAAGATGAGGTAAGCCGAATCGACCTAAAAATTGCTCGCTGGTTTCCCGATCAAAGGCATCGATTTCAATAGTTTGAACAATTGTGGTTAATTGAATCAATCGTTCTTGTTCTTCCATGATACGTCCGGAGAAGATCACATTTAATTTGATCGGTTCAAGCAGAGATTGAAGCTCATTCACCCATTCTACAATAGATTCTGTTAAACTTCGTTGAATCACTTCTTCAAAGGTGTCCAAGATCAAGATCCAAACCATCGGCCTCGATATTCTGTCTTCTACATATGCTTTACGGAAACGCCGCAGAAAATCCCGGCTCGCCCTTTTTTGCGAATCATATTCTTCAGCATAAAAGTTAGCCCGGTTGATCTTATCCGTCCAATCCGCATTCCACTCATCATCAAATGTATTGGCTATATTAAATTGCAATTGGATCTGCTTAATAATTGCTGTTTCAAGCCAAAAAGTATCACGTGGGTTTATGCCAGGCCTGTCAAAATCCAAAATGGCAATACCGGCCTCATTAGAGTGGAATAGCTGCGTGTGGAATTTATTGAGTAATGCCGATTTTCCTGCCCCTCCGGCACCTGTTAAAATAAGCCCGAACCATTGAGGACGCTGTTTTCGTTCGTGAACAAACTCCATGAGCTTTTCTTGCTCTGCAAATCGCCCGATAAATTGTTCAGGCTCAACCATGCCCTGTTCAATCAAAAAATTTCTTTTCTCGATCTGAAGTTTTACCCGTTTCAGATCTGGAAGGTTAAGGTCAATGCCTTCCAATGCTTCTAAAGCCAGGGAATAGGCTAACAGATCTGACTCAGATAACGTGGCAGCAATTGGTGGTGTGGTTGAGTCTGATAAAATCTTTCTAATATATGAACCGACCTCATCGGTCACCGGTAAATCACCATCAAGTTGCAAATTGAGCTGATTCCCATTTAAAAGCTCGTTTATGATGGTCTTTCGAGTACTTTTTTCCAGCCACCATCTGGGCGGCGTAGTTTCGCTTATGGTGCAATGCTGATGTAATTGTTGCAACAGTATGTTTTCATTAGGTAGGTTGCGTACCACATCTAAGGGTGAAAACCAACCACTAAGGGCAGCTTGCGCGAAGATTTTCGAGGCCGTATTCGTTGTCCCAGACGCCATTGTATAATCTTGGCTACTGATGTTTTCGAAAGCTTCTTTAGAAAATACCTGATCACTCGCCGTTTTTGAACGACGACTTGCCACAATGTTTTGCAATAACTTATTGTAATCGATCATATTTTCCATGTTAAAGTTTGCTTAGGCGGTCCATGGTGTCATATACAGTCCGTATCAGTGATTTCAAGGCCTGTGCGGGGGCTGTCCGCATATCCGAATCGTAAGATCTTACAGTGTCATGTAGAGTCCAATTAACGATCTGATCGTAATTTCCGCCACCGAGATAGGCGGTGTAATAGTTAAAAAACGTCCTTAATTGGTCTTCTGTGATAGCTTTCACTGCATGGATCTGACTCAACGGGGCCAGTTCCAACGGCAACTGCGGCGATCCGCCGTCAATGATGATACGTAGCCAGTCTTGGGATTTAACGAGTTCACAAATCAAATAGAAAAAATCTTGTAAATAAATTCCTTCTAACTTGTATTGATTAATGTCGGTGAAGATCAACCAAACCAAGCGTTCATCACGCTTTTCTTCTAGTAATCGCGTTAAATGGACAAGTAGTTCATATTGAAGCCATAGCGCAGATGTCGAGTGTTCATCACTAAAAGGAGTTATTGTGGGTGCCTGTAAACCCAATTTTTTAGCTAGATAATGCAGAAAGGAAGCTGCGTTCATTTTGGAGATAGTCTCGCCGCGAAGTTCCAGTTTCAAATGGGCACCTTCAACTAACATCCGTTGCAAAACGCGGATTCGGAAGGTTTTTCCGAATCCATCAGCACCTTGGATCAGTATTATTTTAGGTTTTCCAGCAACAGCTTGCCATACTTGGGCTTGAAAAGATTCGCAGCCAATTATAGGCTCCGGCAAGCTTTCATCGAAAGTCCACAAGGGGTACTCTTCAGGGCTAAGTGCTGGTAGTTCGTTATAACGCGATTTAATATCTTGAAGAATGGCTGCCAGCGGAATACCCTTATTAACGCCGTCTTGGTTCCAAGTACCTTGATGAATGCCAAAGCAATTGAAAGAACGATCAAAACAAGGACCGCCCGAAGAGCCATCCGTCGTGTTGGCGTTATGTAAAAAGCGTAACTGGGGGATAAATGCGCGCTGACTTTCCTGAGCAGCAACCACTTTTTGTTGGTCATACCGCAGCGGTGCCATTTTAGGATATTGAAATATCACCAGCGGGTCTTCTGACCGTGGTACAACTGAACGGCTGTCAGGTCTGGCGTATCGGCGCTTTAAGCCGACCGGTACACTTAACCGGATAATCGCGTAATCCCATAATCCGCGAAGTTCTTCCAGATTTTCAGGGTTTTGATGAGCTTTTTCCAGTTCGTGACATGGGGCAAATGCAACGCACCAGTTAGCGGCAGCTGGTACTTGAGTAATCGAAGGGGCTTGTTGACGTCTACCGTCAGCACTAAAAGTATCGCGGTTATCAAAATTCACTACCAAGCGGTTATATTTTAGGAGATCTGGCTCATAGCCATCTGCGGTACTGTTAAACAAAGATTGAACCACATGCCACGCGGTCAAAAATAAATGCGGTCCGATCAATACACCACTACCAGTCGCAATATTGTTGATCATTACCTGTCCGGTCCAGCGGGTTCCATCGATCATCCCTTTGATACTCAGTTCCGGTAAGCCAAATCCTCTAGCTGGGTCACTTAAGCCCTGCAATCTAGCTGAACCGCCGACCAGATGCACAGCTGTCTGTTGTAAGTAAGATTCAGATAAGCCGTTCTCAATAATAAGAATATCGATTAAATGATCAAACCAACCATTATTGTTTGCCTGTCGCATAGCAATCGCATAAGCTTCCTGTTCAAGTTGTGCAGCAGCAGTCAGGATATCAAACTCAACCCGGTCTGCAGCGTCCAACTCTTGCTGAGCTTGTAAATAGAAGATGGAAAATTCCTCGCGGGTACAAACCAACCCATTGATGAGCGCCTGATAACCATCAGCAGCTAATTGTTCAAATGCCATAGTCGCCGAGGATTTCTGAAAATTGCTTATTGTTAGGGCCGCCGGTGATTGATTTGATTGCCGCCAATGCGTGCGCAAAGTTCGCCCGGCCTGGTGATCCAGCATAATGGAGACCAGTCGCAGTCAGCATAGAAGTGGCTTGAATGACTGGTGAGCCCGAGTTACCACCCATAGTGGTTGCGTCATGCGTGAAACGGATAGCGCGCCCAGCGGGGCCAGGTGGTAATATTATGCCAGGCGACAGGCGTTTATACCCATAGCCGTCTGCAAATAACTGATTTAAAATCCAGTTTGAATACGTTCCTGGCTCGGATGGCCCGGGGTATCCAATGACATAAACGATCTCATTTGCGGCCGGCAAATCTGGTGAAGGGCTGATAAGTTTTCTAGGTAGAAACTCGTCTTTTACTTGATTAAGTTTCAACAGGGCCGTGTCAACTTTACCATGGGCGCCACTTGACGGGCCGTAATAAACAACATCAATGATCAATCTTATATTTTTATTTTGGTGCCCGTTTTTTTCCCGACCGAAATTCACTTGCATGGTCGGTTTCAGTTGCCAATGGCCATCCGTATTCAACGTAGCTATCGCTTGTAATACATGCAGGTTGGTCATCAATAAATCGTCCGCGATAAGAAAACCAGTGCCGTAATACCGATGCTCGTATATTGCAGATTCTATGCGTCCAACACAGGTTATCGCATCTTCGAGTAGTGAGCCACTAACCGTAATTAGTTGTTTCCAATTGCCTTTTGGATTACTGTCGAGATCAACACGATCACCGGCAATCAGGAAGGCAGGACGCGAGCCATCTGTCATGACGATAGCTTCCAAAAGCAGCTCTGCGTTTGCATTTTTATTCAATGCGATCACATCTCTTTGTTCAAGTTGTTGAAGCTGCTCTTTTCCATGCTGCTCGATTTCATGCTTTAATTCTACTAATTTAATATTAGGGGTTTGATTTAGAGTGGCCAGTTTTTCAATATGGGTTAAACTGGTTGCTAGACGCTGCTCTATCTCTGACTGTTCCATTGAATTCAACAGGTCGTGCGATTCTAACAAATTCGATGTACCTGGTCCGGCAAATTGCCACATTAGGCGTTCACAGTCTTCGGGCGTTATGATAGATCTAGGCATAGCGGTTTGTTGTAAGGTCGTTAAAATTATGCTATTTTAATTACATCAAGAAATAGTAGTGTCGCTACGTTACTATAGGCGTTGTCATGTTAATATTCTAGAATATGCAGTCCTGCAAGGTAAGGTGGCCGAGGTGCTCATACTGAAGATCATCAAAAAGTCCTGGCTATCTAAAGCAAATGGGTCCAATTTGTTTAGGGAGTTGCATGTAATGAAATTTTAAAAATGATAATTAAATTCAACAAAGGATAACTGAACATTATATAAACTAGGCTTATATAGATGTATTACCTAAAGATTCGGTCGAGAGTCCACGGAAACCGGCAAATTATTCGGGTTATATTCTATGTGGGGTATTCAAGCAACAATTGATAGATAGCAGCAAAGTCCGTAGCAAGAGAAAATGCTTTGGCCAAGGTTACCCAGTTAAAGCAGTCAAAACTTTATATTCAATGAATTTTTCACAAAAAAAAATCATTGAATATGAATTCCTTAAAATTCTTTTTTCTTACTATTTTTGATGAGCATTGACAGCAAATAAAAAGCCAGCACGTGCGCGATAGTTCCTTAGAGGTTTCAGAAAATGCCCTAATTCACACCCACATATATTTGGTATAATTGAAGCATTTGATAATCAATACATTAGAGCGTTTCGGATGCATCCTGCCACCCCGACTGATACCATTCAAAGCCTGTAAATCATTGATTTACAGGCTTTGTTATTTTGTGCCTTTTTATAACTTGTTGGTGTACTGTATTTTTAGGATTTGAATATGATGCAGGTTATCAAATTAAACTTTTATAAGTTTTTATACCTGATGTTACATTAATGCCTATGCAATTTATTATCAATTAATTAGAAAAAAAATATACTGCCCTTATCGCTTTCTCATTTAGCCTACAAAAATCCTCAATTAGGCTACATGCGGCAATTGGTATCTGTTCACCTTTGTTGTGTTATTTAAAACATAAAACTATGACACATCAAAATGATAATTCAACGGTAAGTAAGGTCTGGTTCATTACAGGTGCTTCCCGGGGTTTTGGCCGCGTTTGGGCCGAAGCAGCGCTTAAGCGTGGCGATAAAGTTGCAGCCACG
This sequence comes from Mucilaginibacter sp., assembly GCF_965277465.1. Classification (GTDB taxonomy): domain Bacteria; phylum Bacteroidota; class Bacteroidia; order Sphingobacteriales; family Sphingobacteriaceae; genus Mucilaginibacter. Next base: position 2,135,987 of record NZ_CBDICW010000002.1, on the reverse strand, counting down.
GCACGTGCTTTAGCAAGTATTGCTGATCTTAAAGATAAATATGGTGCCAGTGTATTGACTTTAGAACTGGACGTAACCAAGCCCGAGCAGGTTAAAAATGCTGTGGACAAAGCACACTCACATTTTGGAAGGCTTGATATAGTACTTAATAATGCAGGCTATTCGCTTGTTGGTACTATTGAAGAAGCCAGCGCAGAAGAAGTTAGGGCACTTTACGAAACAAATATTTTCGGAACATTGGCTGTTATCCAAGCGGCTTTGCCTTTGCTGCGTAAACAGGGGGGAGGCCATATACTTGGCACATCAAGTGGCCTGGGCCACGTGACAATGCCGGTGATAGGCTACTATTGTTCATCAAAATGGGCGTTTGAGGCAATCCATGAAAGCCTTGCGGCAGAAGTTAAATCTTTCGGAATTAAAGTTACCATTATTGAGCCTGGCGCCTATGCCACTGAATTTGGGAGCCAGGAGTCTTTGAAATTTGCACCCGGGCTGGATATTTACAAAGATTTTAAAGAGCATTTTTTTGGAGGTTTAAGAAATATGGAAAGAGGCGACCCCAATGCAACGCCCGAAGCCATTTTTAAAATTGTGGATGCAGCGCACCCGCCACTGCGTTTTAATCTCGGCAGTCATAATTTACCCTGGGTACGTGCGGCCTATGCCGAGCGGTTGGCTATATGGGAAGAATGGGATGCTATCTCCAGTTCAGCTCAAGGGCAATTAAAGTAATCTGTTAGTAAAGAATCAATGATAACCGTTAATTAAATCTTTTGTCGGTTATCATTTTATTAAATTGTAAAAATGAAAAAAGAAGAAAACGTCCCCTATAAATTTGATTCTTTATCTGATGCACACCGGGCCTTTGGTTTACCTAAGCCCTTGCATCCCTTAATTAGTTTGATCAATAGTGCAAATACACAGATTGATTTTAATGCCCACCCACATTCACATGTGCTTAACTTTTATAAAATCTCGTACAAGGAAAAATTGAGCGGGAAATTAAAGTACGGACAAAACTATTATGATTTTGACGAGGGTGGATTATTGTTTGCTGCACCTAACCAAATCATCGGTAGTAATAATGAAAACGAAACCAGGGAATGTTCGCTGTATACATTGCTTATACACCCTGATTTTTTTTGGAATTATCCATTAGCCAAAAACATCAAAAACTATGGTTTCTTTTCCTATTCAACTTACGAGGCCCTGCACTTGTCAGATCAGGAAAAAGCAACGATCATTTCTATATTTAAGATTATGGAGGAGGAGTTAAGCAGCAGGATAGATGATTTTAGCCAGGATGTAATGATCTCCCAGATAGAGCTATTATTAAACTATGCTAACCGTTTTTATAAACGCCAGTTTATTACCCGAAAAGCGGTAGGCAGTGATCTTTTACAAAAGCTGGAAGAAATTTTAAATGAATATTTTAACAATGCAAAGTCATTGACCCAGGGAATCCCAACGGTTCAATACCTTTCCGAAAAATTAAATATATCACCCAGTTATTTAAGTGATATGCTGCGTTCCCTTACAGGGCAAAATGCGCAACAGCATATTCATTATCAACTTATCGAAAAAGCTAAGGAGAAATTATCTACAACTAATTTATCGGTAAGTGAAGTTGCTTACCAGCTGGGTTTTGAGCACCCGCAATCGTTCAGTAAATTATTTAAAACAAAAACTAATCTTTCCCCGCTGGAATTCAGGCGCACTTTTAACTAATCTTATTTAAAAAACATTAAACCCTTATTTAAAAATAATGGCATCAAAATTATTTTTCGTTAATCGTAAAATGATAAGTGCCAGATGCTACCCGTAAACTAAAAACGCCCGATTTTTCTCCTAAAAATTTAACGCCTTCAGCTTTGTTTTGGAAATTACCCATTCCTAACTTATCAGTTGGTAAATACAAAGTAGCTTCGGTATTAATTGGGATGGTTACATCAATAGTTAATTTCCCTTGTTCTCGTTTCCATTCGCACTTGATATTCCCGCTGATAGACTTATACGACCCTTTAACCCAATCTAAGGTTTTTAAAAAGGCTGGCTTGATGGTAAATTTCCTGAATCCCGGCCCGGTTTCGTCTGGGCTTATGCCAATCAGGTGTTGAAAAAACCACTCGTTGATCTGGCCCGACATAAAGTGATTCTGCGAACCAAAATCACCAACACCAGCATCCCATTTTTCTGTTAGTGCCGTAGCTCCCATTTTTAGCTGATAGCCATAGCCAGGTTTGTCAGTCTGGTTGTTCATATCATAAATAACATTGGAGTACCCTTCGGTGGCCAGTGCTTCCAGCAAAAAACGATAGCCTACTTCGCCCGAAGTAAAAGAATTACCCGCCTTGCGAATGTCTGCAACCAAATTTTCTGATATTTTTTTTCGGTATTGGCTATCGGCCAGGTTAAAAAATAGCGGTATGGCTAATGTTGTATTGGAGCTGGTGGAGTAGGACACCTTAACCGGGTCAAAAAACATTTTATTGAATGCCGTTTTAACCGCCAGCTCTTTTTGCTTATATAAAGCAGCATCCTCTGTTTTACCAAGAATGCCTGCAATGCGCGACATAATTTGGCAATCGTAATAAAAAATAGCGGTTGCTGTAAATGATACCGGCGTTAATTGCGATCCCCAGGCCGGTTTGGGGCCAATGTCGTACCAATCGCCCAGGCCTGTATATAATATGTTGTCTTTAGTTGTCGAATCCAGGAAGGCTACGTATCGTTTCATCTGGCTGTAATACCGGTTCAACAGTACAACATCACCCGAAAACAGATACTGTTGCCAGGGTACTATAATAAAAGAACTGCCCCATTCGGGCGAGTTGCGAAATCCGTTGTTGATGTTTTCGGCTGCATAAAAATATTCGGGTGCAATATTGGGAACCAGGCCATTTGGTAACTGACTGTCGGCCATATCATTCATAATCTTTCTAAACATGAGTGACAGGTCGAAGTTATACCTAAGTGAAGGGCCGTTTAGGTGATATTGTTCCAGCCAGCCTAATTTTTCGCGCTGCGGGCAATCAGTCATTATACTCATCATATTGCTTCGTTGCGCCCAGCGCACCAGCGTGTATATGCGGTTAAACAATTGGTTGGAACAGGAAAAAGTGCCAATAGGTTCTGCCGACCCGTGGACCACTACACCTTTTATCATTTCTATTACCGGTAATGTAGTTTTACCGGGCGCCGGAAAAATCTCTACCTGTAAATAACGGCCACCCTGATAAAAAAACTTAGGGAACCATGATTCGCTGCTGGTCGATCCTATGGTGTACTGCCACCAGGCAGGCCTTACACCATCCTGCGTGGCCGACCGGCGGTCAACCGTACCATCAGGGTACAAAAGTTCTGACGGGATGATCCTTACCACAGCACCCGGTTCGCCTTTTACCCTGATCTCCGGCATAATGGATGCATTTTGCCCAAGGTCGTATACCATTACATCCGGTTTCAGGTGTTTAACAGCTACAGGATTGAGGTAGGCAATTTTTCGAATAGGGGCTGCTGCAGCCGATAATCCGGTTAATTTTCCGCCGGGTGAAATAGTTTCAATAGCTTTATCCCAGGCTTTTTGAGGATTAAAGTCTGGTTTATCCCACCCATCAGGATCAAGCCTTTTATCAAAGTCTTCGCCGCCATAGTAATTGGAGTAAGTTATTGGCCCCGGCGAAACCTGCCAGCTATTATCCGTTCCAATCGTTTGTTTTGTTCCATCGTTGTAGGTGATGGTGAGCATGGCAATCATTTTTAACGGACCGTAAGTGTTAAGGAATTTCACATAACGCACCGAATCGGGCTGGATATTATAAAGGCTGTTACCTAAAATAACGCCTAAAACATTTTGTCCTTTTAATAGCCGGGTAATATCATAGGTATCGTAAAGAACAGTCTTTTTATAGTCAGACCATCCGGGAGATAAAATGCTTTTATTAATAGCCACCCCGTTAAGCGTGCATTCATATTGCCCTAAACCGCTGATATGAAGAACAGCACTTTGAATGCCCGGTTTAGTTTGAAACTGTTTACGTAATAACATCGACGAATAATTAGCCTCAGTAGCGTTTGGCATATATTGGCGCATTTCTGCAATGTTATTTTTGATATTAAAATCCTTTTTAATCGTTTTATAACTGTGAGCATAACGTTCGGCTCCATTTGCTGTTATCCATTTGGCTTCCCAATCGGCAGCGTGTAATAACCCCATTGTCCACGTAGCTGGTTTACTCCAGGCAGATACTGTTCCTTTACCATCCCATACTCTTATTTTCCACCAATAGGTAATTCCGGAAGCCAAAGGCTTTCCGGCATATTTAATAAAAGCCATGCGATCGCTCATCACCTTTTTAGAATCCCATAGTATACCGGAAGATTTAAAATCAGAAGTTTTTGAAACTAATATTTGATAGGCGGTTTGGCTGAGATTCTTTTCGACATCACTTTTGCTGTTTAACTGATAACTAAGGCCGGGGTTTGCGATATCAACTCCTTCCGGATTGGTCCGAAGCTCACACTTTAGGTTATCGGGTATTAAATGGCTTTGCGCAAAAGCAGCCATCTTTAAAAATAAAAGCAGTAAAAAGAGTATGATTTTTATCTTTCTCATAAACAACATAAAATATGCCAATACGCTTGTAAATGGCTTAGTAGCCTTTAGTTTTGGGCGCTGGTAAATTACATTTTATAAATAATTTTTTGCAATATTATTGAATGTTTGGAAAGCATTTGCACTATCCTTCTTGCTTAAATAAACGTTTAATTTATGGTATGAAAATCAATAGGTCAATTTTACTTTTTAAAAATTTCTATTAATTTGCAGGTGTTAGCTATAGTTGATTTTACCGGAATGATTTCAAAATATAAGGCTCATTATTTTATAACTAAATGTACAAACCAATCCTGCTTTTTTTATTAATGTTACCGGGGGGCCTGTTGCTGGCTAACATAAAAGTACAAACAACTTTATGCGAATACCGCGAAAACCCAATAGGGGTTGATAATACCAAGCCCGCCTTAAATTGGACAATGGTTGCTGATTTGCGGAATGTAAAGCAAGTTGCCTACAGGGTATTGGTTGCTGATGATTCTTTATTGCTCAAAAAAAATGATGGCAATATCTGGGATTCAAAAAAAGTAATTTCAGATCAGTGTATACAGGTTGAGTTTGGTGGTAAAACGCTTAAACCCGTAAAAACATACTATTGGAAAGTGATGGTATGGGATAATTATGGGCACCAATCGCACTGGAGTAAAATGGCAACATGGCAAATGGGGCTTTTAACTAAAAGCGATTGGAATGCAGCGCAGTGGATAGGGTACAGCAAAATGCCGGATAAAGAATTGATTGTGCCGGCAATTGATAACTGGAGCGATAGCAGGTGGAACCAGGGTAGCGATACTTTACCGTTATTGCGCAAAGAGTTTTTTGCACGTAAAACTATAAAAAGTGCCGTTGTTTACATTTGCGGCCTGGGCCAATTTGAGCTTAGTATTAACGGAAAAAAGATTGGCGACCACTTTTTAGATCCGGGATGGACCCAGTTTGATAAGCATGCCCTATATGTTAGTTTTGATGTTACTAAAAATATTAACCCGGGCAAAAATGCTGTGGGAGTTATGCTGGGCAATGGGTTTTATTACATCCCGGGCGAAAGGTATCATAAACTTAAGGGACAGTTCGGTTATCCAAAAATGATATGCAGGTTAGTTGTGCAATATAGTGATGGCTCGGAAGATAATATAGTGAGCGACGGATCATGGAAAGTTTTGGCAGGGCCGGTAACATTTTCAAGTATTTATGGGGGCGAAGATTTTAACGCTAATTTACAGCAGCACGGCTGGAAAAGCATTGGCTTTAATGATAAAAACTGGAAAAAAGCGGTGATAGTTGACGGCCCTCCGCAACTTGACGCACAGATGCAAGACCCGCTGAAAATATTTGAAACTTTTAACGCAAAAAGCATAACCCAGCCTAAACCCGGTATTTGGATTTATGACATGGGACAAAATGCATCGGCAATTCCTTTTATCAGTGTAAAAGGTAAAGCTGGCGATATGATAAAAATAACTCCTGGCGAGCTGCTTGATAATAACGGATTAGTTACGCAGGCTGCGGTAGGCAGTCCTGTATATTTTAATTATACCCTAAGCGGCAATGGTATTGAAAGCTGGCAGCCGCAATTTATGTATTATGGTTACAGATACTTGCAGATAGAGGGAGGGGTACCTGTAAAAAAGCCGAACTCAAAAGGCCTGCCGCTGCTTTTAAGTGTTAAAAGTTTGCATACCCGCAACGCTGCCAAGCGCATAGGTACCTTTACTTGCTCAAATACCTTATTTAATAAAACTTTTAAACTGATTGACTGGGCTGTTCAAAGTAACATGGCCAGTATTTTAACGGATTGCCCGCATCGTGAAAAATTAGGCTGGCTGGAAGAAACGCATTTAATGGGAAACTCTATCCAATACAACTATAACCTGGAAACACTTTTTCATAAAATAGTAAGGGATCTTATCCATTCACAAACACCTGATGGGTTGATACCTGACATTGCACCCGAGTATGTCCGTTTTGATGGTGGTTTCCGTGATTCGCCGGAGTGGGGCAGCAGTGCTGTGATCTTACCTTACGATATATATAAATGGTACGGTGATAAAAACCTGCTTGCTGAAAGTTTTGATATGATGAACCGTTATGTACGCTACCTGGATAGGAAGGCGCAGGATCATATCCTTTATTTTGGCCTGGGCGACTGGTACGACATCGGGCCTAAAGATCCGGGTTATTCCCAGCTCACACCAAAAGGCATTACAAGTACTGCAATTTTTTATTACGATTTAAAGATGATGACCGAAGTTGCCCACCTGTTGAATAAGCCGGAGGATGAAAAATGGTTTACCACTACCGCTGCACAGGTAAAAATTGCCTATAACAATAAGTTTTTTGACCCTACAACATATCAATATGGAACAGGCAGCCAAACAGCCAACGCTATCTCTGTTTACACCGGTCTTGTTGATGAAAATGATAAGGGAAAAGTGTTGAATAATATTGTTACTGATATTCGTAAACATCATAACAGTATTACTGCTGGCGATATTGGCTATAGGTATTTGTTAAAGGTTTTAAGTGACGGAGGCCAATCTGATGTGATTTTTGATATGAACAGTCGTTCGGATGTTCCGGGTTATGGTTACCAGATAAAGAAGGGGGCAACGGCGCTTATTGAATCGTGGCAGGGAAATCGTAACGCATCTAATGATCATTTTATGCTCGGACATCTTATGGAGTGGTTCTATAATGGCTTAGCCGGGATCAATCAGGATGATAACTCCACCAGTTACCGCAATATTATCATCCGTCCTGAAATTGTTGGCGATGTTACAACAGCATCGGCTAGTTATAATTCGCCTTATGGCATAATTAAAAGCGAATGGCATAAACATAAGGATGGGTTAAATATGAGCACCACAATACCCGTTAATTGCGAAGCAATTATATATGTACCATCTCAAAAAACTTCTGTAATAACAGAAAGCGGTCAACCACTTGGTTTATCCAGGGATGTTCAATCATTAGGCTATCAGAATGGAAAAACATTGATAAAAGTAGGCTCCGGGCAGTATTCTTTCAGGGTTAAGTGATTTTTGCGGGTAAACTGAACCAAAATACAGAACCTTCACCTTCTATGCTTTCAACGCCTATCTCACCGTTATGCTGGCTGATGATCTCGGCGCAAATAAACAATCCGAGGCCAAGTCCTGAAAATACCTGGGATGATTCATGAACGCGAAAAAAGCGGTCAAATATAAAAGGTAGCTTATCTTCAGGAATACCTATGCCCTGATCCTTTACTGAAACTTTAATATCTGTTCCCTTAAGTTCAATACTAACATTAATAAGGCGTTTTACAGGTGAATATTTAACAGCATTTGTAAGCAGGTTAATAATCACCTGTTCTATTCGTGTTTTATCTGCCAAAACGGTACTATCAACACCGTCCTCAATAATAAATTGATAACCTTTTGCCTGGTGCTCTATCTCTGTAATACAATCAGCAATGGCTGTTGCTAAAGGAAAAATAGATTTATTTAATTCTAATTTGCCCGATTGGGTTTTGCTAACATCTACCAGATCGCTAACAATGGCCGATAATTTTACTACCTGCCGGTTGGCGATTGTTAATAATGGTAGCGCATCTTTTAATACATCATTTTTTGAAACCATTTTTTGCAGGCTCTGCAATGATGCTTTCATACTGGTGATCGGTGTTTTAAGTTCATGGGTAGCAAGGCCCAAAAACTCATCCTTTTTCTCCATTAGCAGTTGTAACGAACCTAATGATTTCTCCAGGTTGGCAAGCAGTGCTTTTTCTTTGTCACTTGATTCCCTAAAAGCCTTAAAAAAATAATAATGTATAACGATCAGTAAGGTGAAGTTAAATACCAGCACAATACCAAAGGAAGGTCCATTACTTACCTGCTCTAAAAAATTTGTTTCTTTTTGAATATAGTGCAGTATTAGAAGTACAAAAGGAACAATGTTGAGGATAGAATACAACAAACCCCACCTAACGCCAAGTATATAATAACTACAGGTTACAACAATTAAAATGTATTGTATGGCAACTAAAAAATAAAGGTTATATAAAATGAGGTTGGACCAGATGAGGTAGCTTACAGCAAATATAAAGAAATGGGTAATAATTCGCCAGGAAACACCCCCTAACAATAGTATTAACCCCGATGCGAAAATTGAAAGCAAAACAAATATTCTGATAGAAAAAACATGCTGCCGTATTATGGTTAATGTTAACAGTACCACCCCTAATAAAAAAAATGAAAGCAGCCCTTGTACCAGTATTCTTATCCGGGCTTTATTGAGTATTTCGCCCTCTTTATTTAGTATATATTCGTACCTGCTGAATAAGCTTTTACCCATCATATAATGAAGTATTTAACACAACAATAACATGTTTGTTGTAGTAGGGGCATATATTTTTTTGTTTATGAAATTTAGCTTTGCCACTATTATTAAGCTTATTTAAATGATAAAGTTAACCAAATAAAAGATATTGCGGCCTTAATGCGTTTTATTTTACTTATTTATAAAAATTAGCTCTTTTAAGCGATTGTCTTCAACCAACTTGCAAAAATAGCTTACAACTCTTCAATATGTTAAGTTTCAGGAAAGCCGGATAGAAATGAGCTGTTATATTCAAACGGCTAACTCGGCTCATGATAAAATGTAAAATTTCTTTTTATAATAATTGAACTATCAAATTATGTAATTTGGTAGTTCATAGGTGTAATTATAAACCACTTTAAAAAATGATCAGATTAAAAGGATATATAGCAACGCTATGCGGGCTGCTTTTTATAACTGTGGGTTTTGCCCAGGTACCCGGCAAGCAAAGTATAAATACGGGTTGGGAGTTTTATAAAGGCAGCATTGCCAATTACCCGGCAACACAAGGCAAAGATATAACCTGGCAGCAGGTTTCATTACCTCATACCTGGAATGCGGCAGATGTAAGCGATGACGTACCTGGATATTACCGGGGAATAGGCTGGTACCATAAAACGATATACATACCCGCAGCATGGAAAAACAAAATGCTGTACCTGTATTTTGAAGGTGCTAACCAAGAGGCCGAAATTTATATAAATGGTAAACTGGCGGGTACACATAAAGGGGGATATACCGCTTTTAGTATCCGGATAGATAGCTATGTGAATTTAAAAGATAGTGTTAATGCTAACCAGGTTGATATAAAGCTGGATAACAGTCATAATGAAAGTATTGCACCGCTTGATGCTGACTTTAGTTTTTATGGCGGCATTTACCGGGATGTTTACCTCATTACGGCAAACCAGGTTCATTTTAACGGGGATGATTTTGCCTCATCGGGTATTAAGATCAATACCAAAGTTGATTCGTTACAGGCAGAGGTTAATATCAGTTCATCTATTCTTAATTCATCGGCACAAAAAAAACAGCTTAGGGTGGTGAATGAGGTTTTTGCAGCTGATGGTACAAGCATTAGCCATTCGCAAAGCAATTTATCAATCAGTAAAGAGAGTAATGCGCTGGCCGGCCAGTTGCAAATTATCAAAAACCCGCACTTGTGGTCGCCTGATGATCCTTACTTGTACCATGTTATCAGCAAGATCTATGATGCTATAACAGGTGAACTATTGGACGAAACCGATAACCCTTTAGGTTTACGCTGGTTCAATTTCAGTGCAGAACAAGGTTTTTTTCTGAATGGAAAACACCTTAAACTAATTGGTGCAAACCGGCATCAGGATTATAAAGATTTAGGCAACGCCGTGCCAGATGCGCTGCATATCCGCGATATGGAACTGCTGAAAAAAATGGGTGGCAACTTTATCAGAATCTCGCATTATCCACAGGATCCTGCTGTATTACAGGCCTGCGACAGGTTAGGCATACTTGCTTCTATAGAGATACCAATAGTTAACCGCATTACTGAAACGGCAGCTTTTACCGATAATTGTAAACACATGCTGGTTGAAATGATCAGGCAAAATTATAATCATCCAAGTTTGGTGATATGGGCTTATATGAACGAGGTATTGATATATCCCCGTTATGATGATCATTCCGAACAGCGTAAACTTTATTACAGCAGGGTAGTAGCCTTGGCTAAAACGCTGGATAGTTTAGCTCACCAGGAAGACTGGGCCCGCTACACCATGATATCATGCCACGGTGATTTTGATCGCTACTTTAGTACCGGTTTAGCAAAAGTGCCGCAAATAGTTGGCTGGAACCTTTATTATGGCTGGTATGCAAAAGATATGGCTGGCCTGGATGCTTTTTTAGAACGCCATCATCGTGAACTTGCTGATAAGCCGATGATACTTACAGAGTTTGGTGCTGATGCCGATAGCCGCTTACGCACGTTTAACCCGCAAAGGTTTGATAAAACAGTTGATTACCAGCTGCTGTATCATCAGTATTATTTAAAAACCCTGCAAAAACTACCATATGTTGCTGGTGGCGCCATCTGGTGCTTAGTTGATTTTAGCGCCGAGCAGCGGCAGGAGGCAACGCCGCATGTTAATACCAAAGGCTTATTGACAGATACGCGTGAACCGAAGGAACTCTATTTTTTTTACCAGGCTAATTTATTAAAAACACCGTTTATAAAAATCGGTACCTCAACCTGGAAAATGCGCTCAGGTACTGCCGATTCGCAGACACAATGTGTGCAACCGGTAAATGTTTATAGTAACGGCGCCTCAGTTAGCTTATATAACAATGGCAATTTGATTAAAACAGCCCCGGTAGAACAAGGTTTTGTTGTTTTTAATGTGCCATTTGTAAACGGGATTAACCAGCTAAAAGCAACAACAGTTATTTCTGAAAAAACTATAGAGGATAATACCGTTGTAGATTTTAAAATGCAGCCGGCGGATTTTAAATCTACCCAAATTCCGTTTACAGCAATTAATGTTAGCCTTGGTAGTGAGCGATATTTTATTGATGATAACCTGCATCAGTTATGGGTGCCCGAGCAGCCTTACGCTAAGGGTAGTTGGGGATATGTTGGCGGCGAAGTATTTAAAATGCCAGGCAATTTACCTTATGGCTCCGGAAAAAATATTTTAGGTACTGAATATGATGCTATTTACCAAACGCAAAGAGTTGGCTTATCGGCCTTTAAGTTGGATGTACCTGATGGTGAATACGAGATTACACTGCAATTTGCTGAACTGATAACGCCCAATGCTGATAAACCATTAGTTTATAACTTAAATGACCAGGTACAGAAGGGTAATAATACCGAACGTAGTTTTGATGTATCGGTAAACGGCAGCCTGTTAATTAAAGATTTGGGCACGCAAAATTACCTGATTCCACAACATGCTTACGCTACAAAAACAACTATAACAGTGAAAGACGGCCAGGGTATTACTGTAAATTTTAACGCAACAAAAGAACAGGCTATTTTAAACGGTATACAGGTAAACAGAATTTACTAAACCTGCAATACTATGTTAAGCTTTAGTAAAATAGGTAATTTTTTGATTTTTTAAAATCAGGGTTTATAAAAGCATAGGTATTTGCTTAAATAGTTGTGAATCAGTTTGTTTAACAAAACCACGCAATGGTTGCATTTTTCATAATTAAAATAAGTTTATATTATTAAAATATTAACTAATTTAGAAAACTGCTAAAGTCCTATGGTTCTGTATGGTAAATATGATGATGCTGAAATCCTTGAACTCCTTGTAAAAGGAGAGGAGCAGGCATTTACTGAAATTTACAACAGGTACTGGAAAAAGTTAATAGGTTTAGCTTACAGCCACACAAAAGACAAGTTTTTAGCAGAAGAAATTGTTCAGGAAGTTTTTTTAAGCTTATGGAACCGTAAAAATTCTATCTGTATCGGATCGTTAGGTGCTTACCTGGCAACGGCTGTAAAATTCTCAATTTTCAAACACATTCATAAGCGTAATCGTCAAACACAAATTATTGAAGGCATTGCAAAGCATAGCGCTCTTGATATGCCTGACGATATATTTCACGCCAAATTTCTGCAAGAATATGTTGGCGGCATTGTGGAGCAACTACCCGAAAAATGCAGGATTGTATATAAGCTTAGCCGTGAAAAAGACATGTCAATAAAAGAGATAGCTAAGGAAATGGATATTGCCGAAAAAACGGTGGAAGCCCATTTAACCAAAGCATTAAAAACACTCCGCTTAAATTTAAAAGAACTTTTTATCCTTGTTTGTATTTTAAAGCAATTGTAATTGATAAGTTCAGTTTCTCATTATTCCTTTGGCTTATATCAATCTCCTGCTTTTACATGGCAGGTAAATTAACAATTCCTTAATTTTTTTTAGTGCGACTAAGGGTAAATAGTTAGTTAACGTACTCCCTTGTATTGATCTCTGTATGGAAGAAAATTATTTAAAAGAATTAATAGAAAAATATATAAAAGATACGGCTACTTCTGTTGAAAGAGAGGAGCTGTTAGCATGGTATAGAAATAAAACAAAAGACGAACTTTTGTTGCCTTATACTGATATTGGGGAAGAGGAAGAATCAAAACAGCGCATGCTTCAATCGCTGCACTTACAAATCCGTTCGGATAAACCTGTAACCGGCAAAATCAAACCCTTATATTATAAAGTGGCTGCTGCCGCTGCTATACTTATTTGTGCCTTTTTATTTTTACAAAAAAACATTTTCAAGCATCCTGCCGATGGTGCAGCATTCAGCACGGTTATCACGCGGGCTGGCGAGCACAAAACAATTAAACTGACCGATGGGTCGGTTATTTGGTTAAGTGCCGGTAGCAGCGTTAGCTTCCCATCTGCTTTCAACGGCGCAACGCGCGAAATATCTTTTGAGGGCGAAGCCTTTTTTGAGATAGCCAAAGATAAAAAGCATCCGTTTATAGTGCATACCGGCAAAACAAGCACCCGGGTATTGGGCACATCATTTAATATCAATTCATTTAAAGAGCATCAGAATATAGTTGTATCCCTTATAACAGGTAAAGTAGCTTTTTCTGATAATAAAACGCAGGTACAGCTACTGCCCGGGCACGAGGTTTTATATAACAAAACAAGCGGTGCTGCCAAACTTCAGGATATTCCGGATATGCAGGCTGTTATTAACCGCCGCAATGGTTACTATGAGTATAAGAACGTACGGGTTGCTGACGTGATAGAAGATATAAACCTAAACCTTAACACAAAAATCATGACGCAGGGCAACGTGAAAGATTGCCAGTTTTATGGAAGGCTAAAGCCGGGTGAAAGCATTGAAAACTTTCTTCAAAAGTTAGCCATCGTAGTAAATGCGAAAGTAATTAACCTGAATGATGGCTACTTAATAAAGGGAAGGGGGTGCAATTGATATAAAGGCTACTTTTCAAATCTCAGATTAAAGTTAGGCCCCTGGCCGGGGGCCTAAGCTAAAAATCAAAAAATGCATTAGTCAAAGCGATACTCCAAAGGTTTGGACGCCAGAAGTATGCGCCAATTTTTAACATTCTTACAGAAGTGAATATATGAAAAATAATGTTCCTCACAAATGGGGACGCAAACTTATCCTTTTTATGAAAATCAGTACTTTCATAATAACATTTTTTCTGAGCACGGGCCTTGCTTTGGCTGCAGGTATAGTAAAGGGGCAGGACATTTTGAAAAAACATGTTACTGTAAGCTTTAAAAATACATTAATCAGTGCTGCACTTGATGATATTGCACTTGCTTCGGGCGTAAAATTTACTTATAACGGTACTATTGCCAACAGTAAGGTAAAGGTTTCAGCATCAGCTAATAATAAAGAATTAGGGGAGCTGCTTAAAACATTACTTACCAACACACCCTATGCATTTGAGGTGATGGACGACGAAGTGCTGATAAAAACCGAAGACAAAAAAGAAATACTACAGAAACCTGCACAGCGTATTTTAACCGGTAAAGTAATTGATGAAAAAGGAATTGGCTTACCTGGTGTATCTGTAAAAATAAAAGGTACCGACAGAGGCGGCATTACTGATATAGATGGGAAATACCAGATCCAGGTAAATAATGATGCTGAAACTTTAGTATTTAGTTTTGTAGGTTATACCACTAAAGAAGTGGTTGCAGGCAGCAATAAAACCCTTGATGTGCAACTGGAGCCCACTACAGAAAACGAACTGAAGGAAGTAGCTGTTGTTGCCTACGGTACGCAAAAGAAGGTTAGTTTGGTAGGTGCGCAATCATCTATTAACATTACCGATTTAAAGCAACCCGTATCAGATGTTACAACGCTGTTGGCCGGGCAGATCTCTGGTATCATCGCTGTTCAGCGTTCTGGCGAGCCGGGAAGCAACGGTGCCAATATCTGGATCCGTGGTATAGCTTCTTTTGGTAACAGCACACCACTTATTTTGGTTGATGGAGTTGAGCGGTCGATCAATAATATTGAACCCGAAGATATACAGTCATTTACCATCTTAAAAGATGCATCGGCAACAGCTGTTTACGGTGTACGCGGTGCTAATGGTGTAATCATCATTCAAACAAAACGTGGTGTAGCGGGTAAACCAAAAATCAACGCAGATATTTATGAGGGGATAAACTCCTTTACCCGTGTGCCGCAAATGGCTGATGGTGTTACCTTTATGAATATGGTTAACGAGGCGTTGACCACCCGTGGCCAGCCTGCTAAGTATTCAAACTTCTACATACAAAACACGCAAAATAAAGTTGATCCTTTACTGTACCCCAATGTAAACTGGATTGATGCCGTATTTAATAAATACAGCCATAACAGAAGGGCTAACTTAAACGTAAGCGGTGGTGTGCCAAGCGCAAGATATTATGTATCGGCAAGTTATTATGACGAGACCGGGCTTTTAAAAACAGACCAGCTTTCGCAATACAATGCCGGGATTGATTATGGCCGTTATAATTTTACAAGTAACCTTAACCTCGATATTACATCAACTTCAAAATTGGATATTGGTGTAAGTGGTTATGTAGCCAAAGGAAATTATCCGGCTATTTCAGCAAGTGATATTTTTACACAGGCAATGATCGTTGCGCCAACAGCTTTCCCTATCATGTATCCGGGAGGCCTTGTACCGGGAACCAATCCCAATGGCGATCAGCGTAATCCTTATGCCGATCTAACTACCCGTGGTTATCAAACCCAATATTCAAGCCAGTTAAACTCTAATATTCGTTTTACACAGGATTTAAAATTCTGGCTGCCGGGTTTAAGCTTTTCAACCATGTTCTCCTATGATATCAATACCCAGCATCAGATAACCCGGACCAAGCGCGAGGATACTTATTTCCCTGATGCAACCAATCCGCGTAACCTGGATGGTTCACTTAACCTGGAAAAAACCTATACCGGAACAAGTACTTATCTTAATTATGCCGAATCAAATGTTAACAATGGAAGCGCCGATCCGTATTTTAAAACCTATACCGAAACTTCTTTAAATTACGACCATAGCTTTAGTAAACACCATGTAGGTGCATTGCTATTGTTTAATCAGCAGGACGAAACGATATACCCGGCTACCGATTTCTCATCATCAATTCCTCACCGCGAAAGGGGTTTGGCAGCAAGGGCAACCTATTCGTACAACGATAGGTACTTTGCCGAATTTAATGCAGGATATAACGGATCTGAGAACTTTTCGCCAAACAACCGCTATGGGTTTTTCCCGGCCTTTGGCGTAGGATGGTTAATGTCTGAAGAAAAGTTTTTTGAGCCTTTAAAAAATGCATTTTCCATGTTCAAAATCAGGTACAGCAATGGTTATGCCGGTGCTGATGATGGCGGACCGAGATTCAACTACCTTACTTTTTTAACCGATGGAGCTAACGGATATACTTTTGGTAGTAACCGCTCCTATACCAATGGTATTAACATTACCAATTATGCAGTGAATGTAACCTGGGCTAAATCACACAAACAGGATTTAGGTTTGGATATCCGGACGTTAAAAGATCAGTTGGCTATTACATTCGATTTGTTTCAGGAACATCGTACCAATATATTATTGCCAAGGGCCGCTGTACCAAGCTTTGTAGGCTTAACCAATAACCCTTATGGTAACCTGGGTATAGTTGATAACCGGGGTTTTGATGCCTCCCTGCAGGATAATATGAACATTGGTAAGGTTGCTTTAACCGTAAGGGCAAATGTTACTTACAGCAAAAACAAAGTGATTGAAAATGACCAGCCGACTCCGCCATATCCCTGGATGAACCAGCGTGGTAACCCTGTATTGGCGCAGTATGGTTATGTAGCCGAAGGTTTTTTTAAAACCCAGGCCGAAATTGATGCCAGCGCAGTACCCGGCGATAAAAGTATTGTTAAACCCGGTGATATTAAGTATAAAGACTTAAATGGCGATGGTGTTATCAATGCATACGATCAAACTAAAATAAGTAATGGCGACGTGCCTTCGTTAGTTTATGGTTTTGGTTTTAATACACAATATAAAAACTTTAGTATTGGTGCCTTCTTTCAGGGAACAGGCAGGGCTGATCGGTATATTTCAGGAAACGCTATTCAGCCATTTGCTACAAACGGAGGTATCAGCAATGCATTTTCAAATATTACAGACCGCTGGACACCTGATAACCCAAATCCTAATGCCTTTTACCCACGCTTAGCGTATGGCGATGCTGCAAATTCAAACAACACGCAAACAAGCTCATTCTGGATAAAAGATGTAAGCTTTATCAGGTTAAAAACAATGGATATAGGTTATACATTCCCTAAAGCCCTGTTTACTAAAATTGGGGTTAGGGCCGCAAGGGTTTACCTGCAAGGTTATAACCTGTTAACCTTTAGCAAGTTTAAACTTTGGGATCCGGAGTTAAACACAGGCAACGGTACAACATATCCAAATGTTAAAACATTATCTCTGGGCCTTAGTGCACAGTTTAATTAATTAAACAGACTTAAATTAAAGATCAGATATGAAAAAAATTACACTAATGTCTGTTATGCTTTTATTGCTGAGTATGAACTATTCATGTAAAAAGGGCTTTTTAGATCAGGTTCCTGATGACAGACTTACGCTTACCCAAACTTTTGCAAACCATAACACTGCGCTTGAATTTTTAGCCAACGTATATTCCAATATTCCCGACGAGGCAAGCCAGCGGTTTGCAGGCGGTAACAATATTGGGCAGTGGACCGGCGGAAGTGATGAGGCCGAATATGACTGGGGTTTTGTAACCAGCCAAAATATAAACAATGGTACTTATGATGCTTCAAGCTCAATTACCAGCGGCTTTTGGACTACATTTTACCAGGGCATACGTAATGCCGGCATCTTTATGGATAATATAGACAAGGTTCCGGATCTTACCCCGCAGCTAAAGGCCCAGTACAAGGCCGAAGCACGTGCATTAAGAGGATTGTTTTATTTTTACCTGATGCGCATTTACGGCCCGGTAGTTTTATTGGGTGATAAAACCATTGCACCCGATGCTTCATTTAATGATGTGCAGCTTGCGCGCAGCCCTTATGACGATTGTGTAAGCTATGTAACAGCTGAACTTGACCTGGCCGCTAAAGATTTGCCGGCAGTGCCTGCAAATACAAATAACTATGGCAGGTTTAGCAAGGGTTTTGCATTGGCTATAAAATCTGAACTTTTGGTTTATGCCGCCAGCCCGCTTTATAATGGTAATACAGATTACAGTTCGCTTAAAAACCTGGATGGTAAAAACCTGATCAATCAGCAATATGATGCCAATAAATGGAAGCTGGCCTCTGATGCCTGTAAAGCTTTTATTGCTGAGTTTTCGCCAAACGTATATGATCTGTATAGAGAGAACGATGCCAGCGGTAAGTTTAACGCATATCTTTCATGCCGTGATGTGATGCTGGTTGACTGGAATAAGGAAATTATTTATGCCAATATTGGTGCAGGTGTTACCAACAGGCAGTATGAAACCACGCCTTATCACCAGGGAGCTGCTGATGAAGACAGGGGAAGCGGTGGCTTAGGTGCTACGCAAGGTATGGTTGACGCTTTCTTTATGGCCAATGGACGTACAATAACTGATCCGGCATCAGGTTACCAGACAAGCGGATTTTCAAATTTTCAGGCACCTTATGATGATGCATCAAGAAGCACCTATAACCAATGGGTAAACAGGGAGCCACGTTTTTATGTGGATATTACCTATAACGGCAGCGAATGGCTAAACACCAATAGCGGAGATGTTATCACTGAGCTGTTTAATACAGGTAACTCCGGCAGAAACACAGGGGGTAATGACTATTGCCCAACTGGCTACGTGGTACGTAAAAATGAGCCGATAGGCGATTGGCGCCAGGGCGGAAGATCATGGGTAATGATGCGTTTAGCCGAGGTTTACCTTAACTATGCCGAAGCATTAAATGAGTCGACACCAGGTGATCCGGATGTTTTAAAATACATTAACCTGATAAGAAACAGGGCCGGGATACCTGAATACGGCAGTACAGGTTTGCCTGCTCCGGCAGGGCAGGATGCCATGCGCCTTGCCATACGACAGGAGCGCCAGGTGGAGCTTGCATTTGAGAACAACCGTTTCTTTGATGTGCGCCGCTGGAAAATAGGCGAGCAAACTGAAGCAGGCCCAACATACGGCCTTAACATCAGTGCCGATCTGCCCGATTTTTACAAAGTGGTTGCTTTTGAAAACAGGGTATTCACCAAAAAGAGCTATTTCTATCCAATACCACAAAATGATATAAATAGTGATAAACAACTGGTTCAAAATACCGGTTGGTAATAGTTAATTATAAAAAGAGGGGCTGCAAAAGCGGCTCCTCTTTTTATGTCCTGATTAATCATTTAACCCACTTACTTTAATATAATCAACATGAAACTTTCAATTGTTTTGGTATTTGCAATTCTGTTTATATCTGCCGGTAATCATAGTTCGGCACGTATCAGGAGCTATAAAAATATGTCTAACTCTTTTTCCGAAACGGATTCTGTTGCCAGAAACAGCTATACACTTATTTTTATTGATAATGATGCCCAGTTTGCAAAACAAGGTGCATTGGTAAAACAACGCATGATAGAAGCTTTTTTTAAAGTGTATCCGGCAGAAGCAAAGGTATTTAATAAGAAATCTATCCATAGGGTTACTTTTATGATAGATCCGGAGTACCAGGGTGTAGCAGCTACGGCAGGCGATACGGTACATTTTAACCCGGAATGGATGCTGCGCACGCCAACAGATATTGATGTGGTTACCCACGAGGTTATGCATATAGTGCAGGAATACGGCTACAGTGCAGGCCCGGTTTGGTTAACAGAAGGCATAGCAGATTATGCACGGTATAAATTTGGTGTAGATAATGCCGGTGCCAAATGGTCAATGCCCGAATACAAGACAACCCAGAATTATACCAACAGCTACCGTATTACCGCCCGTTTTTTTGTGTGGATGGAAGAGAAAGTAAAATCAGGCGTAGTTAAAGATCTTGACAGCAGCTTGCGTTCGCATACTTATAACAATGATACATGGAAAGAGCTAACCGGAAAAACGGTTGATGAATTGTGGGCAGCTTATGCCAGCAATCCGGCTATCAGTTAAATACGATTATTGTTTAATTAACAACATCAATTGCCTGATAAACAAAGCGTAACTAATAAGCAAATTTTGTATGCCCTTTATCCAGCCATAAGTAACTAATATTACACCTGTAAAAACAGGCTTTATGAAATATTTAATAACTCCTATTCTTTTTTTAACCGTATTATCTTCAATGGCGCAGGTTAGGCCATCAAAGGGGTACGTACAATATGTTAATCCTTTTATTGGTACCGGTGCGGTTGATAAAAACAGCCTTTCTGGAAGTAACTTTCCGGGGGCAACTACACCATTCGCGCTGATACAATTAAGCCCTGATACCCGCGATGCTCCTGACGACCCGGGTTCAGGCTATGATTATAACGATAAAACCATTGTAGGCTTTAGCCATACGCATTTAAGTGGTACGGGCGTTGCCGATCTGTGTGATGTTTTATTAATGCCAACCAATGGCGAACTAAAACTTAACCCCGGTAGAGATAGTGTTAAGGGCAGCGGTTACCGTTCGGCCTTTTCGCATAAGCAGGAAACAGCATGGCCTGGATATTACCAGGTTATGCTGCAGGATTACGGCATTAATGCCGAATTAACTTCGACCCCGCATGTGGGGATGCACAGGTATACGTTTACCAAGAGTGATCAGTCGCATATTGTGATAGACCTTGATCATTCGCTTGATAAAAAACGAGGTTACTGGCAATGTAAAATAATAGCTGCCGAAATTAAGGTGGTAAATAAAAATACGATTGAAGGTTACCGCATTATAACAGGCTGGGCCAGTTTAAGAAAAGTTTATTTCCATGCAGAGTTTTCAAAACCGTTTGTAACCGAAGTATTGGCCGATGGTAGTAAACGTTATCCGGATGTTTCGGTATTAAATGGTACTGCTTTAAAAGCTGCTTTAAATTTCAATACTGCCGATAAAGAACAAGTTACTGTAAAGGTTGCACTTTCGGCAGTGAGCCTTGAAAATGCCAGGTTAAATATGCAGACCGAATTACCGGGCTGGGATTTTGAACAAACGAGTCGTCAAAGCGCTGATCAATGGGAAAAAGAACTGTCTAAAATAAAGGTAGAAGGTACGCTTGAACAAAAGCAGATATTTTATACCGGCCTTTATCATGCTTTTACGCAGCCTAATAATATAGCTGATGTAAACGGCGACTACCAGGCAACTAATTTCACTATTCAAAATGCACCGGATAAAACGCATTATTCAACTTTTTCTTTATGGGATACTTACCGGGCAGCACATCCGCTGTATACCCTGATCCAGCCGGAAAGAACCGCCGGGTTTATCAATAGCATGTTGAGGCAGTATGATACTTATGGCTACTTACCCATTTGGCAGCTTTGGGGCGAAGAGAATTACTGTATGATAGGTAATCATGCTATCCCTGTAATAACCGATGCCATATTAAAAAGCATTCCGGGAATTGACGTGGAGAAAGCATACGCGGCCGTAAAAGGATCATCACTTACCGATCATCCCGGCTCGCCATTTAAGGCATGGGAAAAGTTTCAGTATATCCCAGAGAATGTAGAGTCGCAATCCGTATCAGTAACACTCGAAACAGCTTACGACGACTGGTGCGTTGCTATGCTGGCAAAACACTTAGGTAAAACTGACGATTATGATCATTTTATCAAAAGATCTGCTTATTATAAAAACCTGTACAACGCTCAAACAGGGTTTTTCCAGGGAAAAAAATCTGATGGTAAGTGGCTTGCACCCTTTAACCCGCTTGAGTATGGGGGTAATGGCGGCAACCCATATACCGAGGCTAATGCCTGGCAGTACTTTTGGTATGTGCCGCAAAACGTACCCGGGCTAATTGAACTTACCGGCGGCGAAAAAGCATTTACAGATAAACTGGATCAATTCTTTACGCTCGAAAATAAACCCGGTGATGTGAATGGCAATGCATCAGGTTTTATTGGCCAGTATGCACATGGTAATGAGCCAAGTCATCACATAACTTACCTGTATGATTATGCAGGCCAGCCCTGGAAAACGCAATTCTATGTATCCAAAGTTTTAAATGAGCTTTATAATAATTCATCATCAGGCTATTCAGGAAATGAAGATTGCGGGCAAATGGCGTCGTGGTATATTTTTAGTTCGATGGGCTTTTACCCGGTAAACCCGGCCAATGGTATCTACGCGATCGGTTCGCCGGTTTTAAAACAGGCTGCTATTACTTTAGCAAACGGTAAAACATTTAATGTAGCAGTAACAAATGGCAGTAAAGTAAATTGCTATATCCAGGCTGTAAAATTAAATGGCAAGGCATATAACAAAACCTATATCACCCAAAACGATATAATGAACGGCGGTACGCTTGAGTTTACAATGGGTGCAAAACCTAATAAAACCTGGGGAATTAAACCCGCTGAGAAACCACCGATATGGGGTTATAATAATAACTAATCAATCTATATAAAAGACCTATATCCCAACTAAAACAATAATGATATTAATAAATAAAATTAAAGCAGTACTGCTTTTGTGTACCTGCATTTTACCTGTTTTGCTAAAAGCACAGGTTGTTAACAATAAGCCGGTTAAAGAGCTTGCGCAATTGCAGCAGGAATTTGTTGACCTGCGTTTTGGGATGTTTATTCACTTTAATATCGCAACCTACGTGAATCAGGACTGGCCTGATCCGGAAGCGCCTGCATCCTTGTTTAATCCTACAAAGCTAAATTGCGATCAATGGGCCAAGGCAGCCAAATCCGCAAATATGAGTTATGGTTGTATCACTACCAAGCACCACAGTGGTTTTTGTATATGGGATACCAAAACAACGGATTATAACGTTATGAACAGCCCCTTAAAACGGGATGTGGTTAAAGAGTATACGGATGCTTTCAGGGCAAATGGTTTAAAGGTGTTTCTTTATTATTCAATACTTGATACGCATCATAAATTAAGGCCAAATTGCATAACGCCTGCCCATATAAAAATGATCAAGGCCCAGCTAACAGAGTTGCTGACCAAGTACGGTGATATACAGGCCCTTATTATTGATGGCTGGGATGCACCCTGGTCAAGGATCACCTATGATGATGTGCCCTTCGAAGAGATCTACCGTTTAGTAAAATCATTACAGCCTAATTGTTTGCTGATGGACTTAAATGGCGCTAAATATCCACAAGAGGGTATGTACTATTCGGATATTAAAACTTACGAGATGGGTGCAGGCCAGCGGATAGCAAATGATAAAGATCATTTACCGTCATTAGCCTGTTTGCCGCTGCAGCAAAACTGGTTTTGGGAAACAAGCCACCCAACAACGCCTGTAAAAGACCCTGAAAAATTAGTGAATGAAACGCTTATCCCGCTAAACAAATCAAACTGTAATTTTATATTGAACGTGGCGCCAAACCGCGATGGCTTAATGGATGACAATGCATTGGCGGCCCTGAAAAAAATAGGGGAGCTTTGGCATAATGAAGGCCCTTTACCAAAATTACCGGTTTCTGATGCACCTATAATTTCGTCAAATATAGCTAAACATGTGCCTGCAAATGGCAGCTGGAGCGACGATTCGGCAATTATGGATTTTGCCAATGATGATGATTTCGGTTCATCGTGGGTATCAAACCCAACGGTTAAAAAGCCCTGGTATGAGCTTGATTTTGATAAGGATAAAGAATTCAACACCATTGCCATAGCCGAAGAAAAGGCCAACATCAAAACCTACAGTCTTGATTATTGCCATAACGGAATTTGGACTACCTTATTTACTGGGGAGAATGCTAAAAAGATAAAACTACACCGCTTCAAAACAGTTTGGGGCGATAAGGTCAGGATCCATATTGAAACTTATGATCACCAGCCTTCAATAGCAGAATTTGAGGTTTATAACGAACGTAGGTAATGCTAATAAATGATGGTTACAGAACCGCTTAATGGTTTTGAACCATCTTTTAAATCTATAATATAATAATAAGTTCCGGTGGGTAGTTTCTTGTTATTGTAGGTGCCGGCCCATGGTTTACCGTAACCTACAGAATGGAAGATCTGTAAGCCATACCTGTTAAATACACTAACCGAGCAGGTAGGGTAGTTGCTTAGATATTTAATGTTCCAAAGGTCATTTATCCCATCGCCGTTGGGTGTAAATACATTTGGAACATTAATTTGCTGCCCTACATTTATAGTAACCGGTGCCGTAGCAAAACACCCGGCTGTTGATATTACCTTTAACTGGTAGGTTGTTGTAACCTCCGGACTGGCAACCGGATCGGCAATTGCTGCATCGCTTAATCCTGTTGCAGGGGTCCAGCTGTAGGTAGCAATATTGCCGGTTATTTGAGGCTTTAAAACAATACTACTTCCCGCCAAAATTTGTTCATTAGCATTTAAATCAATTGCAGGCACCGGATTTACCGTTATGGTAACCGGGCTGCCTGAATTTGGTACGCTGCACCCGCCACTTGTGGTTACTATGCAATTTACTACATCGCCATTGTTAAGACTGCTTGTGGTAAATAAAGCATTATCAGGGCCGGTATTCATATCGTTTACTATCCATTGATAGGTTGTCCCGGCATCAGCATTAACCACGTTAGCCGTAAAATTTACGGGAGTTCCCTGGCATATAACGGTATTATCGGCAGTTACGGTAACTGATCTTTGTGGTACGTTACCGGCATCCTTAGCTGTAACGTTGAATGATAAGTTCGAAGACCCACCTGTTGTATCTGTAGCGGTAATAGTGACATTAACAGGTGTATTATTGATCAATACCGTACCCGGTGCAGGCGATTGCGTAAACTTAATAACGCTGTTTGGGCAATTATCTGTTGCGGTTGCCTTAGTGGTATAGTCTGCAAGATTTGTACAGTTGCTAACAGTTATATCATTAAAAACAGATGTTATAGTTGGCGTGCTTTGAACATCAACCGGAATTTGGGCAATAGCACTAACACAACTGCTTGGGCCAACATTTCCATTTATATCCACCTGGAAACCATTACCTGCAACAGTACTTACCATGCCCCCCAAGGTGACTTTCCTGATCCGTTGATTCTCATAGTCGGATACATAAATGTTGCCGCACAGGTCTATCCCGATTCCTGCTAAGGAGTTAAATTTTGCTGAGCTGCCTTGCCCGTCGGCATAACCATTGGTTGCGCTGCCCGCAAGTGTTGAAACAATGCCATCAGTGCCAATCTTCCTGACGATGAATATATCCCCCACGTATAAATTGCCCGCCTGATCAAGCACAATTGATAAGGGCGCTAAAAATGTAGCACTGTTTTTAGGTCCATCGGTATAGGTGTTATTTTTGGGAACACCTGCATAAGTTGATACTATGCCCTGGGGTGTTATTTTACGGATTACCACATTGGCTTCATCGCATACAAAAACATTTCCTGTTGAATCAATCGCGATGCCTTTTAATTTGCCGAACTGGGCTGATGCCGCCGGGCCATCATAATAACCCGACACACCGCTGCCGGCAAAAGTGGTAACCTTTCCCGATAGGGTCACTTTACGTATGTTAAAATTAAACTCATCTGTAACGTATAAATTTTGCTGCTTATCAAATGCAATACCCGATGGGGCATTAAAGCTGGCTGCCTGACCCTGCCCATCTTTATTACCTTGTGAGCCATCTCCGGCAAGGGTTGTTACATTACCATTAATATCTATCTTCCTGATCCGGCTGTTGCCACTGTCGCATACATAAACATTGCCTAACGAATCGGCTGCTATCCCAATTATTGCGGCAAACATGGCCGTTGCTGCCGGGCCATCTTTAAATCCGGGTACACCAGCCCCCGCATAATTACTTACCACACCCTGTGGAGTTATTTTACGGATCACGCAGCTGGTATTTTCGGCTATAAATAAATTTCCGGCTATATCAAAGGCAATACCTAAAGGGCCCTTTACACCAACCGCATCAGGGGTATAAACGCTTGCTGATCCGTTGGTAAAAGCAGTTAATTTAACCTTGTTGTTTCCCCGGTTGCTGCAATCAAAACTTTTTGGGTTTACACGGTAGCGGGTGGCAGAATCTGTATTGTTTATAACGTTGGCCAGGTCATTTACCCTAACAGCATAATTACCGTTTGCATCTAAATGAAGTATCACCGGATTGCCCTTTGGAGTAATTACAGGTGCCTGCGCATAGCAATAGCCAGCTATGTTAAAGCAAAACGAAATAAGAAGGGCAGTAATTGGTTTATAGTTCGGCATTTATGAGCAGGTCACAAATTATATTTAGATAAATATAAATGTATTTTTTTGAAACCTGGTAAACCGCTGATTCTGCTTTATTCAGAAAAACATTAATACATACTTAATTAATATGCTCCCAGGCGCTTTGGTAACTGTTTAATTGCTGCGCATAGGAAACCATATCAGCATAAAAACCTAATCTTGATAGGGTAGAACTATCTCCAACAATTACTAACTTTTTGCGTGCCCGGGTCATTGCCACATTCATCCTTCGAATATCTGATAGAAAACCAATTTCGCCATCCGTATTACTGCGCGTCATGCTAATTAATACCATATCGCGCTCCTGCCCCTGGAAACTATCTATCGTATTGATGGATATATATTCGTTATATATAGTTAAAGCCGGATAATTAGCCAATTGCTCTTTCATTATCCTGATCTGTTCCCGGTAAGGCGATATAACTGCTATTGTCGGGAAAGGTTCAGTCCCGGCATTGGCTTTAAAATCAGCGATTATTTTATCCAGATAGTTCAGTAAAAAAGCAGCTTCTTCAGGGTTGGCTACGCTGGTTCCTGATTGTTTTTCTTCAAAGCCACAGCCTGCGGTATCAATAAACGTTAGAGGCAGATCGCCATTAAATAATAAATGGTTGGCTACCGAAGCATGAGCCTTTAAGGCACCGTTATAAAATACCTGCGATGAATAACCCATAATAGCTTCATTCATCCGGTATTGCTCATCAAGCAATACTACTGCTTCGGGATGCAGGGCCACACATTTTTCTAACAAGGTAGTTGATAAGCCATTCCTCGCCGCTATAGCCGATTTAACAGTAGGAGAGAGCTGGCAATGATCGCCAGCCATAATTACTTTTTGCGCTTTAAGTATCGGGATCCAGCAGGCTGGTTCAAGTGCCTGCCCGGCTTCGTCAATAATTATGGTATGGAACTTAACATTTTTGATGGTATAATGATCAGAGCCAACAAAGGTTGCCGTTATTACCTGCGCTTTGGCTACCAAATCGTCAATTATAAATTGCTCAGTTTTGGCAACTTCCTTCATGATCTTGTGCGCTTCGTCAAACAATGCCTTTCGCTGGTCGCGTTCTGCTTTACCAAAGCTTCGTTTGTACTTATGCCCCATATTTTTATACTCCGAAGCCTGCTTTTTCAGCTTTTTGCTTTCCTTCATATAAGCATGACTGGTCATCTGGCTATCAAGGGTAAGGTCCATCAACTTATCCGATACGCGGGCAGGGTTACCAATCCTTAATACATTTAAACCAGCTAATGATAGCTTCTCGCTGAGCAGATCAACCGCTGTATTACTTGGGGCAACTACTAAAATCTGCTCTTTATATTTGGTAACTAAGGTTTTAATTGCCTGAACCAAAGTTGTTGTTTTACCCGTGCCTGGAGGGCCATGAACAATGGCCAGCTCCTGTGCCGAAACTATCTTTTCAACTGCCGATTGCTGTGACTGATTTAAACTCGGTAACGATAAATATTGATTGTTTTGAAGAAACGACGGACGCTTATCTCCCGTTAGTATTTTTACCAGGTTACCATCTTTCGGATCATCCAGTAACTTATCGGCCCGTTTAAGGGCTGCCTGCATTTCATCATAACTGTTGTTATCAAAAAGCAGGTCAATACCCAACTTGCCATCGCGGCACCAGTCTGGCAATTCCTCTGTAAAGATGTTTATTTTCAGGCGATCACCACTTTGGTAGGTGATAACTCCCTCAACGCGATCATTCTTTGGATCGTGGTTTGAAAACAGAATAGCCGGACTGCCAAACCTTAACTGGTGCGTAACATCTAAATTAGATTTACGTTCAACCTCAACGTTCAAATAATCTCCACGACTTGGCTCGCTACCCGTTATAGCAATAGGGTACCACGCTAAACCTGCTGCTCTTCGGTCGGTTATACTGGTTGATTGTGCTAATTTTAAATAGGCTTCCCTGTCTTCATCCCGTTCAGTTTTAAGTAGGTCTAACAGTTTTTTGAAATAATCCATTACTTATGCTTCTTCCTTGAAAAACACTTTATAATAGTTCATGGATTTGCCATCATCAAAACCCTTTTCAATCAGGTCTTTATCGCCATGTATATAAATGTGGAAGTTTTTATCAAGCTTTAAAACACTTTTATAGTCGCGCGCCTGTTTTTTAACAGCATTATCAGAAATTTCAAATGTGTCGGCAATAGGGCTGTCAAAGTCCTGCTCATATTGGTTTTTGAAGTTTTTGAATGATTCTATAGCTTTTGGATTGCCAATTACCTCTCCGGCAAATTCGTCCATGTCAAAAGTATCCTTCTCCTTAAAGTACTTCATTGATTTGTTGAGCAAATCTATTTTATCAGCCTTGCTCATTTCAAATTCATCGTCGAGTTTTTGGGTGACAAAGTTTTTGTAAATACCAAGGGTATTGCTGGTTTGGTTAAAGCTATCGTTACGAATCTTGAGCTGTAAAAACTCATCTTTCCAATATACGGCAGCATCCTGCCCGCCGTTTGTTTTATCAATAACCACAACCTTGTAGCCGTTTTCTTTTTCGATATTAAAAATAAGCACACCTTTATCCAGCTTATTGATATTGATGGCATTTTCTTCATAATCGACCTGGAACCCACCTTTATCCGGGTAAACTTTCAGGTAGGTTTCCTTGTTTTCTGATTTAAATATACCAATGGCATCCAGCGAGTTACCTTCTATCTGCACTTTGTTAAAATATACCACATACAACTCGCCACCCTTAATATTGGGATGGGTTGATACTTTGTACAGGTGCTTTGCTATCTGCTCAGATGCTTCCTGAAACTTTTCTTTATCATCAAATATCTGTGTGGCAAAGTGATGCATTTCGTTAAGCGCAAGGTCGCCGCTGCTGTGCATCAGATGATAAACTTCATTGGCTTTTTCAAAAGGCTTCAAAAAATATTGCATCAGCAGGTTAGGGATCACTTCGTCCTTTAATTCGAGCGGATGATCAGACAGGGCATACATTTCACCCTGGGCCTGGTTGCCAACATGGTGCACAGAAATAGTATCGAGCGAAGCTTCAAAAAAAGTTACCATAATTAGGGCGAAGTTAATTGTTTTAGGTGATTGGTTATTGTTGATTTGATATTTGGTTGCCTGATAATTGGGAATTGTTTATGGCATGTAGTCGACAAAATATTAAGGTTAAATGCCGAACTTTGCCTTATACATCATTTTTTATTCGTGAATATAAAAAAGCGATTAACTACCCAATAATCAAATGACTAACGACCAAACAATTGTTGCCCTTGCTACCCCAAACGGAATAGGCGCCATAGGTGTTATCCGCCTTTCGGGGCCCGAAGCTATTACTATAGCCAACAGTGTTTTTAAGGGGAAAGATCTGACCAAGCAAGCATCACATACCATCCATTTTGGCAGTATTGTGGATGGAGACATGATTTTGGATGAGGTATTGATGTCGTTATTTGTAGCACCACGATCATACACGCGCGAGAATGTGGTGGAGATCTCCTGTCATGGGTCAAACTATATTATTGAATCAATTTTAAAGCTGCTTATAAAAAAGGGAGCAAGATCTGCCAAAGCGGGAGAGTTCACGTTAAGGGCATTTTTAAACGGACAACTGGACCTTTCACAAGCCGAGGCCGTGGCTGATCTGATTGCTTCCAATTCAAAAGCATCACAACAGGTAGCTTTAAATCAGCTTAGGGGTGGCTTCAGTAATCAATTACAAGGGCTGCGCGATCAGCTGGTGCAATTTGCATCCTTAATTGAGCTGGAGCTTGATTTTGCAGAGGAGGATGTAGAGTTTGCCAACCGCGATCAGCTAAAAAAACTAACGCACCAGATAAACAAAGTTATTGGAGGGTTGATCCAATCATTTGAGTTGGGTAATGCTATTAAACAAGGCGTAAATACGGTTATAGCCGGCAGGCCAAATGCCGGAAAATCAACCCTGCTAAATGCTTTGCTCAATGAAGAGCGTGCAATAGTAAGCCATATACCCGGTACTACCCGTGATACAATTGAGGAAGTATTAAATATTCATGGCATAAATTTCAGGTTAATAGATACCGCCGGAATCCGCGAAGCTACCGATGCAATTGAGCAGTTAGGGGTTCAGCGTACCATGGAAAAGATTAGCCAGTCGGCCCTGTTGATCTATGTTTATGATGCCGCTGTAATAACATTAGAAGAATTGAATAATGATATAGCCAGCCTGCAAGGCCCAGGGATTGCAATGATGGTAGTGGCCAATAAAATAGACCTGCTAAACAGCGAAGAGATTGCTGCTTTACCGCATACGCAAAGCGAGGTTGTAATATCTGCAAAAGAGAAATTCCATATTGAAGATCTTAAAAATAAAATATACCATACTGCCATAAAGGACAAGTTAACGGGTGATGAAACACTAGTAACCAATATCCGCCACCTGGAAGCACTACAAAAAACTGAAGAGGCCCTTACAAGAGTACTTAACAGTATGGAAACTGTAACCTCCGATTTTTTAGCGATGGACATTAAACAAGCCCTCCACTATCTCGGCGAGATTACAGGCGTTGTAACTACAGACGATTTACTGGAAAATATTTTCAGTAAGTTCTGTATCGGTAAATAGTCAATATAACTAATTGATAGTCAATTATTTATAGATTTAAAACTAAAAGTAAAAATTACTATTTTAATTCTTAAATGCCATGTTATTAGGAGGTTATAAATAAGACTAATTGGTATATTTGTGGTTTTTGTTACTATTAGAAAGTAATTTTGTTTCTTTTTTGGTTCTCAAAGTACCTTTTGTTCATCATTTTTCAGTGTCAGGTAAATCGTTGTAACTATCGTTAACTAAATGACACTAAATTTTACAAAACACTACAATTTCAGGGAGATACAACGACCGATATGTTTGCGATGATTTTTTGGGTCGTGTGTTAATGTGGATAATTAAATTGTGAAAATTAAGTTAAAACTAACCAGTGTTTTTTTAGTATATAAAAGTATTAAGGGATGTGTATATCATGTCGGTAATCTTATCATAGCATCTAAGCAATTTATGTATGAAATAAACATTAGAGATATATGTTCTAAATACCTTAATTAACTAATCAGAACTGGGTGAAAATTCTTTTACGGATTCGGCTCAGTGATTGTGGCTTTACCCCGACAAAGGAAGCAATATGGTATTGGGAGATTCTTTGCTGCAGATCCGCATGGTTTTTTAAAAACCGCTCGTAACGCAGCTCCGGTGTTTCCGCATATAAGGCGCTTATATCCTGTAGTAATTTTACAAAAACAGATTCAATAGCGACCCTGCCAAAACGTTCACCTCCGCGTACGTTTTTATAAAATAACTGCAGATCAGCATGCGAGATGATAAAAACAATACTATCCTCCAGCGCCTGGATGTTTTTTGAGGAAGGAATCTGTGGAAGAAAACTTTCATAATTGCATACAAATTCATTTTCCTGGGAAAAGTCATATATTTTTTCCTCCCCATCCTGGTTGATATAGAAGCGCATCAAACCCTTGGCCACAAATCCTACCTGCTTACAAATCCGTCCTTCTTCTAAAAAGAAATCACCTTTTTTAAAGGTCTTTTCTTTAAACAGTGATACTACTATATCAACCTCTTCAGGGCTAAGCGCTATAACCTTTTGTATACTATTCAATAAGCTATTTATCATTTCATATTAGTTGAATTGTGTAAAACCAAAAATACACAACATGCCGAACACATTGTGTATTAAATCCTGCTTAGGCAAACCATTAGATTGTAGATCTCAATATTTTAGTTTCTACATTAATGATTTTGTTTAGATCAAATCCTGCCGTATCAACCGCAAAATCCGGGCTTTTTAAATAGCGTTCAGTCATTTCATGAGGATCGCTTTCATCCGGAAAGGATACTATGGGAATGACCTGGTTTGCATTCCCGGGTGCATGGCCGCATACGCCCTTAACCTCAAAGCCGAATTTTGGAAGGTTTATTCTGTGCTTAGCCCAACTTACCGTGAAATATTGCACGGCTGTTTCTTTATCAGCGAGAGTATAAATTCTTAGCTGGTCCATGATGTTGCCTTGTTTAGTTTAATATTTCCTGTTGTTTTGTTGCTACTACTATTGGAGGCTTAGCCACCAATAATAGTATGCCGACTACCGAGCAGATGATGGTTGCCACAATATGGGGTATAGCCTGCTGCACACCTGTATAGCTTTTGCTCAGGACAGTAAGCATATCGGAAACCGGGATGATGGTTGCCACTACCAGCATCACACCCAGGCTGCGACGTTCTTTCATTAACACAAGAGCGCACAATAGTATACCGGAAAAAATATCCCTGATCCCCTTTATGTGATGAAAAGAATAATCTCCGTTTGAATTAAAACGGATACCGAATGCGGCTGTTGCTATTTCAGGCGAGAAAAAAAAGCGGGCCCCCAGGAACACCATTCCCAAGCCTAGTAAAAATGCGATTGAATAAGAGATTTTTGTTGTCATGATATTTTGTTTTTTAATTATGACACAAAATTATCCTGGCGCCAATTGCTATTCATGCACCTGGGTTAACAAATGATAAAGGGTTTGAAATTCATAGGTTTCGGACTATAGTTTTATAATTTGATAGTGAATAAATTTAAGTTAAAGTTGCACCTTGTTAAAATTCACATTATGCAAACAAACAAGGTCTAAAGCTAAATAACTGTCTGCTATTATTGATGGCTTTGCCAACGAATTGCAACTGAAAAGTTACCAAATCTTACGCTTTTTTAACTCAGTCTTAACATCACCGAAACATAAAGAACCGAATTTTGGAGAAAATCTGTAGTGAGCGGGATTTTTACGTTTTTAATTAACTGACCGGGCGTAATCATGGGCAAAGTGAAAGACATATTTACTTCAAGAAATTCTAAGGGGCCAACGGAGTCAGATTTGAACGCCCTATTCGCAGAATTTTTCGATCGGCTGGTATATTTTTCTTTCCAACTGATAAAAGATAAGGACCACGCGCGCGATATTGCACAGGATGCTTTTATTAAATACTGGAATGCCCGCGAAACCGTAGCGCACAATCCCGCAGCCGTTAAAAATTACTTATACAGCACCGTACGTAACGATAGCCTTAACGCAATAAGGCATAGCAAGGTGGTTACAGGCTATATTGACATGCAAGATAAGGGTGAACCCGAAGTTGCTTCCATTATAGAAGCCATAATCTCGGCCGAAGTAATGGCAGAACTGCATACCGCGTTACAGTCGCTGCCTTCAACTTACCGCACGGTTTCAACCATGAGTTACCTTGATGGTAAAAAGAATCAGGAAATTGCCGACGAACTCAACATGTCGGTAAATACCATCAAAAAACAAAAACAAAAAGCAATGCAACTATTGCGTTTGCGGCTTGAACCTGAAATTTTTGTGGTGATGTTCGCTGTCTCTTTTCTACTTATTAGATGAGGCATTTACGCTGATAAATTATTTCAATAAATTTTTATCCCCCGTTATCCACTTAACAAAGTTGAGTGTCTTTATTA
Organism: Mucilaginibacter sp.; assembly: GCF_965277465.1. GTDB lineage: Bacteria > Bacteroidota > Bacteroidia > Sphingobacteriales > Sphingobacteriaceae > Mucilaginibacter. The sequence continues at coordinate 2,102,130 of NZ_CBDICW010000002.1, read as the reverse complement.
TCGAAAGGCATGATAAACAATTACGACGCTTATTTTGATGTAGCCGCTCTTATTGCAAAGCATATAGGAAACAAGCTAACCGATGAAGAAAAAATAATTCTTGAGAATTGGTTGCAGGCCGATCCGGTGAATGCCAAATTATTCAAAAAAATAACCGCTGATGCAACTGCCAACCTGCCGCAATACCCCGATGTAGTAAATGATAAGGCTGCGGCCTGGCAAAACATAGTTTCAAAAACAGGCATTAAATACACGCCAAATTCTGTTATAAAATTAAAAAACTGGGGCGCTTATGCTGCCGCGATAATACTGCCGCTGGCAATAGGCATTATGCTTTTTGCCCATCAGGGTAACGATAAAAAGAAATATGCTAAACAACTGGCCCACCAGCAAAACGATTTAAAGCCCGGTGGCAACAAAGCTGTTTTAACCCTGGCTAACGGTTCAAAAATAAATTTAGATAATGCTCGCGACGGTGAAATTGCCAGGGAGCCCGATGCAATTGTTGATAAAACTGGTGATGGCGAACTGGTTTACAATACCAAGAAGCAGCCTGCAGAAGCTCCTGAAATTGCCGAGGCCATCAACATTATAAGTACCCCCCGGGGCGGGCAATACAAACTGGTTTTGGCCGATGGAACAAAAGTATGGCTCAATGCGGCATCGTCATTAAAGTACCCCACTGCTTTCGCCGGAAACGAGCGCAACGTTGAACTAACAGGCGAAGCTTATTTTGAAGTGGCAAAAAATGCTGCGAAGCCTTTTTTTGTAAAAACTGCTAACCAAACGGTTGAAGTGTTAGGTACGCACTTTAATATAAACAGTTACACCGACGAAAAAGCAACAAAAACTACTCTACTGGAAGGCAGCGTAAAGGTTACCGGGAACTTTAATAAAGTCACGGTTAAACTTGTGCCTGGGCAGCAGGCTGTAAATGCATCGGGCAGTATCAGCATTACTAACGATGCTGATATTGATGAAGCAGTTGCCTGGAAAAATGGCAAATTTCTGTTTAAAAATGCAGGTTTGCAGGCAATTATGCGGCAGATATCTCGGTGGTACGATGTAGATGTAGCATACCAGGGAAACATTGCCGAGCGGCATTACGAGGGTCGCATATCGCGCGATGTGCCTGTTTCGCAAATATTTATGATTTTAAAAACAAGTGGCTTAAACTTTACAATTAATGGAGGAAAAATTATTGTAAAACCATGAGAAGCAATTTTAGTAAACGGCCAGGCCGCTTCACTACATTGCCCAAAAAAAAACCGGAAAGTGTTACGAGCACTTCCCGGATAAATTCAGGGCCGATCATTCCAAATCAAATTGACTTACAGACTTTTCACTTAACAACCCAAAACAAAAGTATGAATTTTTCTACGTTTTATGCCCCTGCGTATACCGGGAGGCGTGTTACTCAAATTACCGGAGCTATAAATTGGTTTTCCCGGATTAATCCGGCTTCAAAAAGAAAATTTATTATGCGCATACAACTACTCGCCATTTTATTGTTTGCTTTTTGCCTGCAGCTAAGTGCTGCAACCCTGGGCCAAAGCATTACTCTTTCCGAAAAAAATGCAAGCTTGCAAACTGTGCTCAATAAAATTGAACACCAAAGCGGCTACGATGTTTTTTTGCAGACTGAACTGCTTGCCAAAAGCGCCAAAGTATCGGTAAAAGCCAAAAATCAAACCTTGCAGCAGGTGCTCGATAAAATTTTTAAAGAGCAGCCGTTATCATATGCTATTGTTGGCCATACCATTGTGCTGAAAGAAAAAACTGCTAAAAACCAGCTTGGCAATAGTATTGCAGTAGAAGATATTATTACCGGCCGTGTACAGGATTCGCAAACAAAAGAACCTTTGGTTGGCGCTACTGTTGTTGTGAAAGGTACGCAAAACTCAAATTCTACTGCGCTTGATGGTAGCTTTAAGCTTAAAGCTGAATCAAGCAACATAACTATTTCTATCTCGTACATTGGCTATGTAACAAAAGAAGTTGAGACTAATGGTAACAACAAACTTGGCATAATATATTTGGTACCTAACTCCGCATCATTGAAAGAAGTTGCGGTTACGGCTAACCCATCACAAAAGATTAACAGGCAAACGCCTATTGCTGCATCGTCAATTAACGAGCAGTATATTGAAGAAAAAGGTGCAGGCGCCGAGTTTCCTGAGTTATTACGGATGACGCCTGGTGTTACCGTGAGCCGTGGGGGCGGTGGCTATGGGGATTCGAGGATAAACATCCGTGGTTTTGCAAGCAACAACGTAGCCCTGTTAATTAACGGTATCCCAGTTAACGATGTGGAAGCCGGTAAAATTTACTGGAACGACTGGGCCGGTTTGGAAGATGTTACTACTTCGATGCAGGTTCAGCGTGGCTTAGGTGCATCAATAATTGCCGTGCCATCGTTAGGCGGTACTATTGATATTACCACCCGCAGCACCAGCAAAGAAGCATCGGGTACTTTATCGCAATCAATAGGTAGCTATAATCAGCAAAAAACATTGATATCATACTCAACCGGTTTAAGTAACGACGGATGGGCATCATCATTCTTATTATCGAAAAGCAGCGGTAATTCACCCTCTGCCGAAGGTTTAACATATACCGGCTATAACTATTTCGCCAACGTATCAAAACTTATCGGTACCAACCAAACCCTGTCGTTCAATATTATGGGCGCATCGCAACGGCACGACCAGCGTTACACCTATAACACCATTTCTACTTACCGTAACGCACCATCAGGCTTCCGTTACAATTCGGATTGGGGGTATTTGAACGGACAGGAATATAGCGCCGAGCAAAACAGCTACAGCAAGCCATTAGCATCAGTGAACTATAACTGGAACATTGACAAAAATACATCATGGTCGACTGTTTTATATGCAACCTATGGTACAGGTAATGCAGATTACTTAACGTCCAATAAATCGGGTGTATCGGTTGTATTAGCACCGGGTGCTGCAAACGAAGTGCCACGTACAGGCGGCATTTACTCGCCTATCGATTTTAACGCCATTACAAAAAACAACCAGGCTGTAACGGATGGTTCGGCAAACATGTACATGCAGGATGTGGAGAACGACCACAAACAATACGGCGCCATAACTACCCTGAAAAAGAAAGTAGGGGATAACCTGCACTTTTTAGGCGGTTTAGATTTAAGGTATTACGAAGGTGAACACTTTAATAAAGTAGCCAACCTGTTCGGCGCATCGTACGTGCAGGATACCCGCAACAACAGTGCAACTTCACCCTCAGGCAACATTAACAACCCTAATGCCCATGCAACCGACGGGCAAAAATTCAACAATGATTATACTTATGATGTAGCTTCGGAAGGTGTATATTTACAGGGTGAGTACACGAAGAAAGACCTTTCGGTAGTAATTACCTTATCTGGAAGTAACACCAGCAACCGCAGGATCGACTATTTCAACTACCTGCCTACAGACCCTTCACACAAAACTGATTGGATTAACTTTTTAGGTTACCAGGCAAAAGGTGGTTTAAACTACAACCTTGATTACCAGAACAATATTTACGGAAATATTGGTTATGTACAGCGCGCACCGCTTGTAGCCAGTCTTTTCTTAAACAAGGATAACACCATTAACAAAAATGCCATAGCCGAAAAATTATTTGATGCCGAAATTGGCTACGGTTACACCAGCGCTTTATTCAGCGCCAATGTAAACGCTTACCGTTCGGTTTACCTGGATAGATCGAAAGTGGTAGTATCGCCAACAGCGAACCCTGATGGTACATTTAATACAGCAAACATAAGTGGCTTAAACGAATTACACGAAGGTGTTGAGGTTGAAGCAAAGCTGCGCCCTATTAAAGATGTTGTTTTAGGCGGTATGCTTTCCATTGGCAATTACCATTACCTGAGCAATACCGGCGCAACCCAGATTACCAGCGATAACGGTACAAGTACAACCATATCGGCATTACAATTAAAAGGTTTAAAAATTGGCGAGCCGGGAACAGGGGCAACAAGCGCACAAACCACCGCAGGTGTTACCTTAGATATAAAAGTACTACCTAAAGTAACCATCGGTGGCGATTATCTATACTACGGAAAATACTACGCATCATACGACCCATCGAAAATTACCTTTTCGGGATACTTACCTTACCAGATCCCAAATTTTTCTACGGTTAACTTAAACGTTGTTTTCAGGTTTAAAATGGCTGGTTTCGATGCTTCGTTTACTGGTAACGTTTACAACCTGTTTAACACCGGTTATATAGGTGATGCGTTTGATACCGCTCCGGCACAAGGCGCAAGCTACATTACACGTACCAGCCAACTTGGTGTTGATTACGGCCCTGGCAGATTTTACATGACTACATTAAAACTTAAATTTTAATTATAAAAATTAAAAAATCATGAAAAAGATTTATAACATTTTGGCGTTGCTGGGAATTGCTTTTGCATTTACGGCATGCCACCCGCTAAACAAAACGTATAAAGCGCTCGATGGTCTGGGCAAACCGGTGCAAACCCTGAACTATACCATTCAGCCTGCTGATTACGCCATATTGCCTGCTACGGTGCCTGCTAATAAGGCACTGGGCTTTTCGTCGGCTACCGATGCAAATGCCAATATCCCAACCATACTTAATTACAAATTTTTTGATTATGCCGATGGTTCGAACGCTAACATTACCTATACATCAAAAGCGCCAACAATTACGCTGCCCGATAGCGTTTTTAAAGATCAATCGTACACCCTAACCAGTGCCGATTATTTGCTGCTGCCCGGCAATAAATATGCCGATTTCAGCATTGCCCAGGTATTAACCTGGTTACCATACAAATACACCGCGCCTGTTGCAAACCAGCAGGTGGTATTAACCTTTACCTATTACAACCCGCCGGCAGCAAATACCGCAGCAACATTTGCGTTTTTATACTTAAACGGCGCATGGCAGCAAATTTACCTTTTAACACCTGCGCAATATACAGCCATAGGCCATGGCAGTTATAATCAGTTTACTTCTGCAGACGACGCAAGTTTAACGGCTTACATCAACACCCTGCTAAAAGCAGATTTAAGTGTTGCTGCTGTTGCTAAAGTTGGCGATGTTAAATATGTAAGCTTTAACTATTACAATGCTGCAAAAGTTACCGACCAACGTGTTATTCCGTTTACTTATAATGGTACCAATTGGGTAACAACATCCTTAACCATTAATACCTTAACATTTGTAAAAAGCGGCGGTAGCTGGATACAGGATCCTACCGTTTATTACACATTGGTTGCTAAAGACTTTACACTTATAGGTAACTCAACAGTTGGCGGTACTGCCGAGGCCTCTAACAGAACTAACCTGTTGAAATACGGCGACTGGGAAACCACCTGGACTACTGCCGACCTGCAAGCAGCTATCATCCTTGCTTTAACTGCGGATTTCCCTACCCCTAAGGTGAATATCAACTACAAGGTTACTTACTTGCTATATACAGGCGGTAAAGACGTACCAACCGTTGCTACTTTCCAGTATAACGGTTCTGCATGGGTTGCTAAATAAGCACTCCCTTTAAAAGAAGAACGTGCTTTCGGGCATGTTCTTCTTTTTCCTTTTTTACCAACCAAACCATATCGTACAAAAATTAACAAACATGCCTGGCTTTTATTTGCCTTACGGGATGTTTATGTACTGATGTTTTATAAAATTTAATACCAGATGAAAAACAGATTATTACTATTATGCTTTGGCGCAGTTTTATTTATTGCAGGCTGTTCCAAAACCGAAAAAAAAAATAACCCAACACCCGTTACTACAACTGGCACGGGTACAACGCCCCCGACACCATATAGCATCACCGAAACATTTGATGAAGGCACAAAAACAGCTTATGCCGATGCCACAGTAGGGCTAAGCACTGGTACCTGGGATTTTAACGACGCGTTAATTGGCAGCCTTTCGGGCGATTTAAAAGACGGCTCGCAATCGGTACGTTTACGCACCGGTGATTTAGCCATGAACTTTGATGTAAGCGGCTTAACTACCTTATACATTAAACACGGCAAATACGGCACCGATGCGGCATCAACCTGGCAACTGGAAATGTCTGCCGATGGTGGTAAAACATATACCAATGTTGGCAACCCTATAAACGAAACCAATACCACGTTGGTAACCGACTCATTCAAAGTAAGCGTAACTGGAAAAGTACGTTTTGAAATTGTAAAAGCAGGAACAACGCGTATTAATATTGATGATATAACCTTTAAAGGTAGCGGTGACCCGGGAATTGTTTCAGGTACAACAACCGGCAGTACAGCGCTTGATACTACAGCCACGGGCAGCGTTGCGGCCCAAAGGCTTGTTACCGCAGGTTCTGATGCGCCACCTCCCAGTGGTGATAACAGCAACCTGTTATTAGGCAACCCATCGAACGCGATGCCAACAATGGCTGCTATGGATAATTATTTGATAGACCAAAGTTACTACACTGAATCTTACAACGCTACCAAAGGCGAACCAAATTGGGTTAGTTGGCATTTAGATGCCTCAAATACTACTGGAGTAACTGACCGTTTAAACGATTTTGCAGGCTGGGCAGGTATACCCATGGGCTGGTACCAGGTAGAAAGCAACAGCTATAGCGGCAGCGGTTTCGACAGGGGGCATAACTGCCCTTCGGCCGATAGAACAAGCTCGACCAATGCAAACGCTGCCACGTTTTTGATGACCAACATGATACCGCAGGCGCCGAATAACAATGAAAGTACCTGGGCCAACCTGGAGAATTACTTACGTAGCCAGGTTACCGCGGGTAACGAGGTTTACATTGTTATGGGCAGCTATGGCTCGGGAGGTACCGGGTCCAATGGTCCGGCAACCACCGTTAATAACGGCCACGTAAATGTGCCAAGCAACGTTTGGAAGGTAGCGCTGATAGTACCTGTGGGTAACGGTGATATAAGCCGGGTAACCAGCAACACACGCATTATTGCTGTAAACACCCCGAATGTTAACGTGATAAATTCTGACTGGACACAATATATTGTGACCATGAAGGATATTGAAACGGCCACAGGTTACACCTTGTTTTCAAGCCTTCCATCGGCTGTTCGTACGGCGTTGGAGGTTAAAAAGGATCCTGGAATGTAAAAGATATCAGACAATACTCGTTCAACAATAAACCCTGCGGCTATAGCACGCAGGGTTTTGTTATTTTGACAAAAGTAATTATCTGTTCAAAATGATATATACTTAGTGAAAAATTAGTTACTTAGTGTTAATACTCACAAATTCAGATATAAAAAATGTATGTCTGGTAGCTTAAGCTCCTTTAACTCTTTCCGATGATGGGATGCTTCCTCATTAACGCCAAAGTGCTTGCGGTCTTTTGATACATACTCCAGCCATGTTGTGCAGCGGTACTCTAAACTGATAATATGAGCGATCACGGTAATGGAACAAATTAAATAATTTTCTTTTCTTGCCAACACACGCGGGTGACTTTTCCTTAAAAGCATTTGCCTTATACAGGATTAGTTTATTTATGAATACTGTAAGGTTTTAGGCTGTTTAGAGATATTATGTCGCAACAATCAGCACTTTGAAGATACTTTTAGGATGTACCAATAATGATATTACATGATTAATCAAATAATGGTACTACACAGACGGTCACTAAACAGCAAACAAAAGCGCAACATATAGTGCTTTAATATGTACTTACGAAATATCCCAAGTTGTATATCGTTACCATAATATTTTATCCCACTTGTAGATTATTTAAAACGTTCAATTGTTCCACCAAAAGGTTCGAATTCTGCCCAGCCTGGGAAATTTACCTTAGCATTTTGAAATAACAGATATCATGTTCTTTAATTTTCTAATTCTAATTAACTTTTTGGCCCTATCGGATAGCAAGACAAACTTCAATTATTGAACAAAAATTCAATCAAATAATCTTGCAAAATGATTTCCTAAATGATTGCGCATCCCGTTTCTGAGTTTTTCGGCTGACCCTTTTTCAATTAAGGTAATCAGACCGGCATGAGAAACATATTCTTTTATTTCAATGGGTTTTTTGAGTAAGCCGCTTCGATGTACATAGTCAAAAACAGGCAGTAGCATTTTTTGAAATTTTCTTAATGTTTCGTTGCCGGTAATGTCATATAATTTACCATGAAATTTAATTTCCTGCTCAATCATAAATATTTCATGGCTGGTTTCCTGAGGTTCACCAGATACGATCTGCTTGAGATCAGCGATGTCTTGTTGCGTAACACGGTTAATGATCAAATCAGCCATTCCAATTTCTAAGGATAAACGCATCTCAAATATCTCTTTCAAAGTGGTTGTATCCAATATTTGAGGATTCATGCTCTTTTCAAGTATGGATACTAAATCAGGGCTGGTTATCACGGCGCCGCGTTTCTTTTTTGAATCGATGAGACCAATCATCCTCAACCTGAGCAAAGCCTCGCGGATTACTGTACGGCTTACGCCCAGGGCCTTGGTAAGTTCAAGTTCCTTTGGTATAGAGTCGCCCACTTTGTAATTCTTCTCAATAAATAATTCAATTAAATTTTTTTCGACACGGTCTACCAGGGAGCTCGTATCAATATTTCTAAGACTATCTGTGAGATCATTTGATTGCAACTCTATCATTAATATATCAGATTTAATTGTAAAAATATAAAGACTTTTTCTGTTCGTGTCAATTTAAAAGTTCAATAAAGTCAATATCCAAAGCTAAAAAAAGTTTCTTTACGGTTTATTGTATAACATAATACAGTTAAGATTATCTTTTACTTTATATATAGATAGGACGGCAAAACTTCCGTTCGGGAGCGCAACTTTAAAAATAAATTTGGGGATTTTCCAAAAAAAGGGAATAAGTACCATATAATTTATATTAACAAATCCTGCTTTTAATGTGCTGATCTAAAATAGCAACATCCTTCTCCGTTCATTTAAAAACACACTTTTTAAGCCAAAAATCACAAAGTGTATTTATAACACTCAGAAAATCAACAGAAAAAAAAACCCTGCAATTATTTGGAAGTAATAATTTAAATTTCCTATAATTGTATTATGTATGACATAATACAATTATAAACTTATTAATTAAATGAATATAAACTTTACTTTCACCCGAATCTTGTTGACGGTAACAATGGCATTGTTCCTTACCGTTGTACAAGCCCAAACCAGGAAAATTACTGGCAAGGTAATCTCCGATCACGACAAACTGCCGTTGCCCGGAGTAACGATTGTTGTAAAAGGAACAGCAAATGGTACGCAGACCAGTAACAGTGGAGAATATTCCATTACAGCGACTAAAGGCGACGTGCTGATTTTTACTTTCATAGGTGCCATTTCACAGCAAATTGCTGTAGGCGACCAATCATCTATTGATGTTAGCCTTAAAGATGACGCCACTAAATTACAGGAAGTACTTGTAGTGGGTTATGGAACGCAGTCGCGGTCTACCGTAACAAGTGCAGTTGCTAAACTTGATAACCAGGTACTTGCAAATGCGCCGCGTGCTAATGTGGCAACTGCATTGCAGGGAACGGTATCGGGTGTACAGGTAGTTGCTGCAAGCGGTTCACCTGGTTCGCAGCCATTGGTATTATTACGCGGAGGAGCTTCAATTAACAGCCCTGGATCGCCGCTTACCGTGGTTGATGGCGTAATAAGGCCTTACAATGATATACCCCAGGAAGATATTGAGTCGGTAAGTATTTTGAAAGATGCGGCCGCCACTGCAATATATGGTGCAAGGGCCAATAACGGTGTTATATTAATTACTACTAAAAAAGGCAAATCGGGATCATCCAATGTAACTTATAAGTTTACCACTGGCTTTAACCGCGAGCGCCAGGGATATAAATATGTAGATGCTGCAGATTATATTTACTACGGCCGTTTAGGCAGGTTAAATAATTTTCTGGCGTTGAATCCCGGAGAAACAACCCTTACGACCGGACAACTTACAACACTTAACAATTCAAGGGGTTATGGTTTATTGACCGATCCGGCAGATTTAGGTTCATTTGATATACAAGCCGAAACTCCGGCTAATATCGGGCTTTTAAAACAAGGTTGGCAGGATGAAAACGACCCGGCAAACCCCGGTCATAAAATAATATTTAAAGATCACAGCGGGCAGGTTGCCAATGCGCTGTTTCAGAACACCCAAACAGTTGATCATTATGTAGCTGCATCAGGCGGTAATGATAAGGGTACCTATTTTTCGAGCTTTGATTATTATAATGAGCCTGGGGTAATTGTAGGATCAACCTACAATCGCTATTCAGGAAATGTGAACGGTTCATATAAAGTAAAACCTAATGTTGAAATTTCAAGCGGTATCAATTTTTCAACTGTCAATCAACTTGGCGTAGCTTCAAATTCTGAGTCGAATGATATTTACAGAACGTTATCGTTATGGCCAACATTTAATCCCTGGCTTAATGCTGCCCAAACAGTACCAAACCCTGGTAACAGTATAACTGATGGTAACCCCTTGTACTGGTTACAAAAAACAAAACGGAGCAATGAAATTGACAGGGTAACCGGTAACGCCGCTATTAACTGGAAAATACTGCCTGGCTTATCTTTGAAATTATCAGGGAGCGGATATTTTTATGAAAATATAAATCAAAGTTTTACCGATGCCACTCAGCTTTATACCAATATATTTGCTAATCCGCAAACATATAACAATACTGCAAGGCCGGCAACAGCTTACACTGAAAGGGATTTTCAGCAAACGTATGATGCTATTTTAAATTATAATAAGTCATTCGGCAAAAATAATTTTAACCTGTTACTTGGTGGCGAATACTTTAATACCTCAATTTTTCAGGAGCAAGTATCAGGAACAGGCGCACCTACAGATAATATTTCAACAGCAAATGCCTCTACCATTTTTGCTGCCGGTAGCAATTATAGCCAAAGTTCGGCAACTCGTATTATATCGAGCTTTACAAGGTTAAACTATGATTATGATCAGAAGTATCTTTTAACTTTTGTACTAAGGGAAGATGGTGTTTCAGTACTTTCTTACCAAAAACGTATTGGCTTCTTCCCGGGCATGTCAGCAGGATGGAATTTGCAGAAAGAAGACTTCTTTCAAAACTCAGGTGTTTCCAAAATAATATCTACTATAAAACCAAGAATCAGCTATGGCTCTAACGGTAACGTAACTTCTATAGGCGCTTATGATGTGCAGGGAATATACTCATCAACAAATACTTATAATGGTATAGGCGGCATATCTAATACAGCCCCAACGCTTAACACCTTACAATGGGAAACCAGTAGTACTAAAGATGTAGGTATTGATTTAGGCTTTTTTAATGACCGTATAAGCCTGCTATTTGATTATTACGACCGCGTAACCAGTAATTTAATTACCAAATTGCAATTACCAAGTTATGCAGGTTTCAGCACGCTGGAAACAAATGATGGCAGCCTGCAAAATAAGGGTGTTGAGTTCACCTTAAAAGCAAACATTATTAATAATCCCGGTGGCTTAAGGCTTGACTTTGGTGCAACAGCTTCATACGATAAAAATAAGATATTAAAATTGCCTAATAACGGGCAACCTAATAACCGCCAAAATACCATCCAGGTATTTGATCCTAAAACTGGTCAGTTAATTTCTGTAGGTGGTTTGCAGCAAGGCCAGGCTATGGGCCAGATATATGGCTATAAAGAGTTAGGAATTTTTGCTAATGAAGCACAGGTACAGTCTGTTGCCGGTAACCGTAAAGACAATATTGCAAATATTACGGGTCCTAATCTTGCGGCTGGAAGCGGCGGACATATTCAGCCGGGCGATGTAAATTGGCAAGATGTGAATGGTGATGGAATTATTGACTCGCGCGACCAGGTGTACCTGGGTAATATTTACCCAACCTGGACAGGTGGCTTTAATTTCAATGCAGCCTATAAAAACTTCTCCTTTTACACCCGTTTTGACTATTCATTAGGCAGCACAATTTATAATGATTTTGTAGCAAGATCTCTTGGTGGTTACCAAGGTACATTCAATTTTATAAATGAGATAAAGAATGCCTGGACACCAACCAATACTAATACCATGATACCTAAAGTGTACTACGCCGATCAGGTAGCGGGGTCAAAGGATAATTATACCCGCGGCAACAATGGAGGCAGTAGTTTGCAAGGCGAAAACTCTCAGTTTTATGAAAGCGGTAATTACCTCGCCTGTCGTGAAGTAACCTTATCATACGATTTTCCAAAGGCCTTGCTTACCAGAACTAAAGTGTTCTCGTCTGCCAGGTTATTTGTTAGCGGCGAAAACTTGTTTTATATAAAGAAATTCAGCGGACCTGATCCTGAAGCACCCGTATCAGGAAATACTATAACCGGGGTTTACACGGGTACTTATCCAACACCGCGCACTTATGTATTAGGAGTTCAGGTATCTCTTTAAAATCTATATAATCAATAAAAAATGAAAAGATATATAATTATAATTTTATCAGGCTTAGGGATGTTTGCGCTGGTAAGCTCGTGCCGCAAACAGTTAAGCCTTACCCCGGTAAGCAGTATAACCGATGCAAATTTTTTCCAGTCTGCAAGTCAGTTTGATGCATTTATGGCAGGCATACATAATAATTTCAGGGCAAACAATAATGCATTTCAGATACTGGGCGAAATGCGTGCCGATATATTTGGTACCGATCCTGGTTCGGGATCTGCTTTTACCGGGGAAGCTACCCAGGGTCAGGAACGTTTATGGCAGGAAAACCTTAACCTGGATAACCCGGGCGTTAGCAATTTCGGCGGGTTTTATTTAAATATTGACCAGATCAACCTCATGATCTCCAAATTAAATACAACAACTGTAGTAGCCACTGCAACTAAAAACTATTATCTGGGTATTTGTTATGGCATGCGTGCTTTTTACTACTTCCAGATATATCGTACCTGGGGAAATGCCATTATACAAACCGACCCGGTAACTGGCAGCAGTCTTGATATTACTTCGCTGGCTAAAGCAGCCTCACCACAAACGGCGGTAATGGCTTTGATTAAGGCAGATATTACCCAATCATTAGCAAGTTTTGGTAGTGATTACTCATTCAAAAATTCAAAATCATACTGGTCAAAATCAGCTACATTGATGCTGGAAGCCGAAGTATATTTGTGGACAAGTGTTCATAACAGTGGCGGAACGGCAGACGCTACTATTGCAGAAAACGCGTTGAATGATATACAGACAAATGCAGGTTTACAGCTATTAACATCTTATTCAAGTGTTTTTTCATCAACCAATAAGGGCAATAGCGAGATCATATTTGCCATTCACTACCAATTTAATGAGCCTAATGCTACTACTAACAACGGTATGGCCTGGATACAAAGCACCTATGTTCCGCAGTCGGGTTTAATTGCTAACTTCTATGATTCACTTGCTAACCGCCAGTTTAATGCAACTACTGATAACTGGGGCGGCTTATTGCGTGCGCCGGTTACTATAGCCACTTTTAGGAAATTTAACCCGCTCGATTCAAGGGCATTGGCAAGCATCCAGCCTGCCTATAATAAATTAAGCAACGGAACTTACCAGATAGCCGGTTGTTTTGTTGACAAATATCAGGGAGAACAAGATGCTGGAGTAAGATACATAACCAATGATTTCCCTGTATACCGCTATGCCGATCTGCTTTTGCTGAAGGCAACAGCAGAGGTTTACCTGGGGCAGGATCCAAGCAACGAGATCAATAAAGTAAGAGCAAGGGCCTACGGTGTCAATTATAAAGCAGCAACCATAGGCTTTCCAAATCAAGCTATAGATGCAAACCCAAGGGAAGCCATTTTGCAGGAGCGTTTATATGAATTTGTATTTGAAGGAAAAAGATGGTATGATTTAAGAAGCATGGGCGATAGCTATGTTTATGAGCATACTGCCTTGTTACCAGCAAATGCATACGCCTTATTGTGGCCAATTGACCGTAATACGCTTACCAACAATACCAAATTGGTACAAACAGCCGGTTACACATCATTTTAAAATAATTGTAAGATACTATGTGTGAGCATAGCGTTAGTTGATTGAATGCTTTATACATACCGGGAGCAAAACTCCCGGTATAATAAGGCCACAAATAATTTTAAACAATACTTATGAAATTTGAACATTTACAGGGATTAATTGCGGCACCTTTTACACCAATGGATAATAATGGCGGCATTAATACCACTATTATTCCCGCTTATTATAAATTTTTGAAACAAAATGGTAATACCGGTGCATTCATCTGCGGATCTACCGGTGAAGGAGTATCCTTAACCATAGAAGAAAAAAAACACATAACAGATGTCTGGGCAAAATGTACTGTTAGCGATAAAGATTTTAAAGTGATGCTATTAGTTGGCGGCAATACCCTTGCCGACTGTATTGAATTGGCCAAACATGCGCAAAAAGCAGGTATATATGCTGTTTCGTTTACATCACCGAGTTATTTTAAACCGGCTAATGTTGCTGTGCTTGCGCAGATGTGCAGGCAAATTGCAGCAGCCGTACCAGGCATTCCGTTTTATTATTACCACATCCCGGTTTTAACCAATGTAGGCTTCCCGATGATCGACTTGTTAAACGCAGTTAATGATGTGCCGAACTTTGCAGGTATAAAATATACCCATGAGGATTTTATGGATTTCTTATCATGCAGTACCTTTCAAAATGGACAATATGATATGCTTTGGGGCAGGGACGAAAACATGCTACCGGCATTAGCAGTAGGGGCAAAGGGAGCGGTAGGCAGTACATTTAACTATGCTGCACCACTTTATTATGATTTAATTAACGCTTTTGAAAATAATGACCTTGAAAAAGCGCAGCAGTTGCAGCAAAAATCTGTTGATATGATCAGGCTGCTGGGCAAATACGGCGGTATTTCTGTTGGAAAGGCCTACATGAAATTAGTTGGAATTGATTGCGGGGAATTTAGGTTACCTGTAAGCAATATGACGCAGGAACAATTTGAAAACTTTAAATTAGATGTTTCTAAATTAGGTTTTGACGAGTTTAAATCAAACTTGCAGCCGCAAGTCTCAATCAAATGAAACCATTTTTTGCCTTTCTTTTACTTATAATTTGTATGATGTTGGTGTCGTGTGAAACTATTGCGCAAAATAATTTAAATAAAATCTCGTGGTCAGTAGCTGCCGAACTGCCTTTAGCTGCCGGCATGCAAAAGCAATTGGGGGTAGCAGGCCCATTTACCGGCGTTAATAATGGAGTTTTGTTAATAGCAGGCGGCAGCAATTTTACCGATGGCGCAAAGCCCTGGCAAGGAGGGGTAAAGGTTTATAAAGATGATATTTATGTTTTGGAAAAAACTGAAAGTGGCAAATTTAATTGGATCATCCCTAAAACAAAACACCTGAAACAAAAAATGGCTTATGGCGCCAGTACTACTATTACCGGAGGTATTATATGCGCCGGGGGAGAAACTGAACATTCCGGCAGTAACAGGGAGGTATTTATGATGCGATGGGACGCAGTTAGCCGGGATATTGTTTATAAACAACTTCCTTCATTACCAATTCCGGTAGCAAACGCGGGTATAACAAGTATTGGAAACGTAGTATACCTTGTTGGTGGCGAAAGCAACGGCGAGCCCTCAGATAAAGTATTTAAGCTAAACCTTGATGATAGCAAACCGGAATGGTTATCCTTACCACCTTTGCCTGTTGCAATGTCGCATTCGCTTGCCGTTGCACAGTCAAATGGAAATTATCCTTGTGTTTATATAATAGGCGGTCGTAGCAGTATACCATTGGGTATTAGTACATTGCACAACACCACCTTTTGTTACGATCCCCAATATAATAAATGGATCACCCTTAGTAATGTGGGTGATGGCTTGCACACAACGTCTATTTCAGCAGCTACGGGAATAGCAAACGGAAAGCAGCATATTATATTAATAGGTGGTGATAAAGGCGATCTATTCCATAAAATAGAAACATGGAATGCGATTATTGCAAATAGCAAAAACGATAAGGAAAAGAAAAAGGCCAATAGTGAAAAATTAGCACTTTTAAATAATCATCCTGGGTTTAGTAAAGATGTTTATGAATTTAACACGCAAACCAATACTTGGAAAAAAATTGGTGAACTGCCGTTTTACGGCCAGGTAACTACCACGGCTGTAAAATGGGATAAAGAAATTTTTATTCCTGGTGGTGAGATAAAACCGGGTACACGTACACCCAATATATCAAGAGGTAAGTTTGAGAAATTAGAAAAATGACCTATTCAAAAAATTACGCTTGGATTTTAGTCGGACTGTTATGGGGCGTGGCCTTGTTGAATTATATGGACAGGCAAATGCTTTCGGTAATGAAACCTGCCATGCAGCTGGATATAGCCGAACTAAAGTCTGCTACCAACTTCGGGTATTTGATGGCTATTTTTCTTTGGATCTATGGTATCATGAGCCCGGTTTCGGGAATTTTTGCAGATAAGTTTAACCGAAAATGGCTGATCGTTTTCAGTTTGTTCGTTTGGTCGGCAGTTACTTTTTCAATGGGATTTGCAACTACTTTTAATCAAATTTACTGGTTAAGGGCTATAATGGGTATCAGCGAAGCATTATATATACCGGCAGGCTTATCATTAATTGCTGATGTTCATTCGTCCAAAACAAGATCACTTGCCATAGGGATCCACATGACAGGGCTTTATGTGGGCCAGGCCTTAGGTGGTTTTGGTGCAACTGTTGCTGCTGCTTTTTCATGGCAAACAACCTTTCAAGCTTTTGGATTAACGGGTGTTCTGTATTCGCTGGTGTTGATCTTATTTCTAAAGGAAAAGAAAAGATCTAAAGAAACAACCCTGGCAGATGCCGTTACAGGCAGCTCAAAACCTTTCAAGGGTCTGGTAATCTTATTTAGTAATATAGCCTTTTGGGTTATCCTCTTTTATTTTGCGGTAGTGAGTTTGCCCGGTTGGGCCTGCAAAAACTGGCTGCCCACACTTTTTTCACAAAACTTGCATACACCTATGAGCCAGGCAGGGCCATTTTCTACCATCGCTATTGCGGCGTCTTCATTTCTGGGGGTAATCTTGGGTGGCCTGCTTTCTGATAAATGGGTACAAAAAAATATGATGGGGCGGGTTTACACCAGTGCTATCGGTATGGCATTAACCATACCTGCGCTATTGCTGATCGGTTTTGGGCACACGCTTTTTTCTGTTATAAGCGCTGCGCTTTGTTTTGGGGTAGGCTATGGAATGTTTGATGCTAATAATATGCCCATTCTTTGCCAGTTTGTTAGCTCAAAATACAGAGCTACTGCTTATGGATTGATGAATATGACGGGTGTATTTGCCGGAGCATTTATTACCGATCTGTTGGGCAAATCATCAGATGCCGGCAATCTGGGTAAAGATTTCGCAATGCTGGCCGGGATTGTTTTACTGGCCTTGATGCTGCAACTCTATTTTCTAAGACCAGCGGCCAATGATTTTGTAGAGGCATAAATATTTAATAGTATGAACTACAAACAAGTATTCTCATTCATCACAGCATTATTTATTTTTTTGCTGATTAGCTTACGCATTGATGCGCAGGACAAGGTTTTGAAAGTTGCCTGTATCGGCAATTCCGTTACTTATGGTTACGGGCTTAAAAATAGAGAACGAGAGTGTTACCCTGCTCAACTGCAAAATCTTTTAGGTAAGGGATATATTGTGAAGAATTTTGGTCATAGTGGTGCAACACTACTAAAGAAAGGCCACAATCCGTATTATAAAACACCGGAGTTTGCTGATGCAATAGGTTTTAAGCCTGACATTGCCATAATTGATCTCGGCCTTAATGATACCGATCCGAGGGACTGGCCGGATTATCACGACGAATTTGAAGCCGATTATGCATGGCTGATCGGTGCTTTTAAACAATCTAATCCGGGAGTTAAAATATACATCTGCCGTTTAACGCCCATATTTAGCGGCCATCCACGTTTTAAATCGGGTACAAGGGATTGGTATTGGCAAATCCAGGGTTTAATCCCTTACATTTCCCGTACAAATCACGTTAGTTTAATCGATCTGCACCAACCGTTTTATGCCCGGCCTGATCTTTTTGCTGATAACCTGCATCCTGATCAGGAAGGCGCATACATTATGGCCACAACAATTCATCAGGCAATAAGCAAAAACTATGGCGGACTAAAACTTCCTGAAGTATTTGCGGATAATATGGTACTGCAGCGTAATATGCCTGTGCCGGTATCCGGAACAGCAAATACAGGGAACAGTATTGAAGTAACTTTTAGGAAGTACAGATTAACCGCAAGGGCTGACGAATACGGGCACTGGAGGATTATTTTACCTGCTATGTTACCCGGCGGCCCATTTAGCATGACCGTAAAAGATAATGATACAACCATCATCTTCAAAAATATATTGATTGGCGATGTTTGGCTATGCTCTGGGCAATCCAATATGGCATTCCCGCTAAGGAGCGAAGCCGATGGGGATAATGAAATAAAAACAGCTGCAAATAACACGGCAATAAGGCTGTATCAGCTTAATCTGTTAAAACAAACTGATTCCATTACCTGGGATACCTCAACTTTAGCTAAAGTTAACAGGTTGAAGTATTTTTCGGGTACCTGGAAAGAAAGCAATACACTTTCGGCCCGTGATTTTTCGGCTATAGCTTATTATTTCGGTGAAAAAATAAACCGTGAAGCGCATGTACCCATAGGTTTAATACAGGTGGCCGTTGGCGGATCACCTATAGAATCATGGATAGACAGGTACACGATGGAGCACGATCCGGTTTTGGTTGATATGCTGACTAACTGGCGAAAATCAGATTTTACCATGCAATGGTGCCGCGACAGGGCAGATATTAATTTAAAATATTCGGCTTCAGGAAAACAGCGACATCCATACGAGCCTTGCTACAATTACGAAGCAGGCATTGCTCCTTTAACAGGGTTTCCTGTTAAAGGTGTTTTATGGTACCAGGGCGAAAGTAATACACACAATACAGAACTATACAACCGGCTGTTTAAAGCGATAGTTACCAGCTGGCGGCAAAAATGGGGATTGGATCTTCCTTTTTACTTTGTGCAGCTATCCGGCATCAATAGGCCTTCATGGCCGGGCTTCAGAGAGATGGAAAATAAATTGCAGCAACAAATTCCCGGTGTGCACATGGCTGTTAGTATGGATATGGGGGATTCCTTAAATGTTCACTATAAGCAAAAAAAAGTAGTGGCAAACAGGTTGGCCTTACTGGCGCTGCATTATACTTACAAAAAACAAATAACCGCCGATGGCCCTGCACCATTAACAGTATTGCATAAAGGCAACTCCATCATAATTGTTTTTAAAGAG
This sequence comes from Mucilaginibacter sp., assembly GCF_965277465.1. GTDB lineage: Bacteria > Bacteroidota > Bacteroidia > Sphingobacteriales > Sphingobacteriaceae > Mucilaginibacter. The sequence goes on along the minus strand of NZ_CBDICW010000002.1, from coordinate 2,082,740 downwards.
CAATTAACCACGGGGAATCACAAACCATTGACGGGGTTTGAATTGATTAATACAAAAGGTGAACGGATAGCAGTTGTTGCCTTCATCAACAAAAATAATATCTATCTCAAAATTCCAGAAGGGGAAGACGTGAAAGCAATATGGTATGCCATGCAGCCCTTTACGCACGCTAACCTGGTGAATAATGCGGGGATACCTGCATCAACCTTCAGGTTATTACTTAATGGTAATGAAAAATTATAATCAATAAAATGAACTACACGGAACAGGAAATAGAGCGATTAGCAGGTTTTTACGAGGATCAGTTATTAAAGGATACGGTGCCATTTTGGTTCCCACGGTCGTATGATTCGGAGCATGGCGGTTTCCTGCTAATGCGCGACCACGATGGTTCGCTGATAGATGATGATAAAGCGGTTTGGATACAGGGCAGGGCCACCTGGCTATTGGCAACACTATATAATACGGTTGAGAAGAAACAGGAATGGTTGGATGGCGCAAAACTGGGGTATGAATTTTTGATAAATCATTGTTTTGATACTGACGGGCAAATGTTTTTCCATGTTACCCGCAATGGCAGTCCGATCCGTAAACGCAGGTACTTTTTTTCAGAAACTTTTGCTGTAATTGCTTTAGCCGCTTACGCAAAAGCTACCGTCAGCGAACAAATTGCTGAAAAAGCACGGAACATTTTCGGTAAGTGTATTGAATACGCAACTATTCCCGGCTTGCTGCAGCCAAAATTTACTTCAATAAGGCCATCAAAAGGTATAGGTGTGCCTATGATTATGATCAATACCGCGCAGCAGCTCAGGGATACAATCGGCGATTCGCGTTGCGACGGGTGGATAGATAAATGGATTAACGAAATAGAGAACGATTTTGTTAAGGATGATATTAAATGTGTAATGGAACAGGTGGCACCTGACGGAAATATTATTGACCATATAGATGGCCGAACGCTTAACCCTGGGCATGCGATGGAAGGAGCGTGGTTTATACTGCACGAGGCAAAATACCGCGATAATGACCCGAAGCTCATTGCTTTGGGTTGCCGGATGCTTGATTATATGTGGGAACGCGGATGGGATAAGGAGTACGGCGGTATTTTGTATTACCGGGATATTTACAATAAGCCCGTGCAGGAATACTGGCATGATATGAAATTTTGGTGGCCGCACAACGAGGCAATCATTGCTACTTTGTTAGCTTATACAATTACAGGTGCTGAAAAATATGCCCGCTGGCATAAAATGGTACATGACTATGCTTATGGACATTTCCATGATGAAAATCATAGTGAATGGTTTGGCTATCTGCACCGCGATGGAACCATAGCCCAGCCGGCAAAAGGAAATTTATTTAAAGGACCATTTCACCTGCCACGCCAGGAATGGTATTGTATGCAATTATTAAAAAGTATTGAGAGAAAATGAGAAAACTTATTATTTACGTTTTGATTAACGTTTTGGGTATGGCAGTTGCTGGTGCACAGCCAAAGGAAGTTCCGGTATTTGCTTCGGGAACAGAAGGGTATAAAACATTTCGCATACCGGCTATTATTAAAGCACCAAACGGGAGCTTGCTTGCATTTTGTGAAGGACGTGTAAATGGCGGTGGTGATTTCGGCAATATCCAGATCGTGTTGAAAAGAAGCAGCGATAATGGTAAAACCTGGAGTGCCTTACAAATAGTAGCCTCTAACGACACTTTGCAAACTGACAATGCTGCCCCGGTAGTAGATAGCACTGATCCCAGGTATCCGAAAGGCAGGATCTTCCTTTTTTATAACACTGGTAATGTTTCAGAATCAAAGCTAAGACAAGGTTTTGGTGTGCGCGAAGTATGGTATAAAGCCTCTGTAGATAATGGTTTAACCTGGTCTGCTCCTGTAAATATTACTTTGCAGGTTCACAAACCCAAACAGCCTGAATTTAATAAGGATTATAATTTTAATGAAGATTGGCGCAGCTATGCCAATACTCCAGGTCATGCTGTTCAATTTGCAGAAGGGTTATATAAAGGGCGTATTTATGTTGCAGCCAATCATTCAACAGGTGCCCCACAAAAACATTATGGAGATGGCCGGGCATTTGGATACTACACAGATGATCATGGTAAAACCTTTAAAATAAGTGATGAGGTAAATATCCCCGGCGGCAACGAGGTGATGGCTGCTGAGTTATCCGGTAACGAACTGATGCTTAGTATCCGAAATCAGTTGGGGGATATTAAGCAAAGGATAATTGCGATAAGCAATAACGGCGGACAGCAATGGCACACTGTTTATTTTGACCCGCATCTGCCCGATCCGGTTTGCCAGGGCAGTATATTGAACATTGGTAAGTATAAAGGAAAAAATATACTGGCAATTTGTAACGATGCTGACACCTTGCAGAGAAATAATCTCACATTGCGCATTAGTTATGACGAAGGAAAAAGCTGGAAGAAAAACTACCTTATTGCTAAAGCCCCCGAAGGCTACAAAGGTGATTACAGCGCTTATTCTGATCTTGTTTTAACAAATAAGAAAGAGGTTGGTGTGCTTTATGAAAAGGACAATTACAAGCAGATAGTTTTTGTTGTACATAAGCTTTAAACATGAAAAAAGTTATTGGGATAGCCTGTCTCTTATTTTTAGCTATAAGCGCTGCTGCACAGGTTCATCTACCTGTTTACCCGGATTCTGTATTCTCTACTTATTATCAGCAGCGGGTTACCCATTTCTAAACAATTGCTAATTACAAATCACCGATTGATTCATAATCATTGTTATTATAGGAATTGTTGGCCATATTGAGCTTAAATAGATTTTAGGCTATCTTAAATTGCTTATTTGCTAACATTTAGTCACCTAAATTATTAACCTGAATTTCATGTGGCTTAATTAGGTAACCCATCTTTTCAAACACCTTTTTAAATTGCGCAGTCAGTACGTTCCATATGTTCCAGGCCCATTTTTATTGCTAAATAAGTGGTGCCCCAAATAAGGTATACAGCTGCAAAGGCTAACAATACTTTAATGTCGATGGTTTTAAGCACGTTTCTCATTTATCTGGTTTATTGCGTTGGCCACTAATTATTTGAACGCAAGAGCGATCTTGCCGAAATGTGTTCCTTTTTCCAGCGCGCTTAAAGCTTCCCTGGCATCTTCGAAAGCATATACTTTGTCTACTATCGGGCTAATTTGATTCACATCTAAAGCTTTGTTCATCCTTGTGAACATTTCCTTCGATCCAACTTCTATCCCTTGCAGCCGGATTTGCTTCGACATAATTTTGGCGGTATTGATGTTGCCATAAAATCCGTCGATCAAACCGATCAGCGATATCGTGCCATCCAGCGCCAACACTTCTATCGAGCGGTTGATGTGGTCGCTTCCAACCACTTCAACTACGTGATCTACCCCTAAACCGTTGGTTAGCTCCAATACTTCGCTTTCCCAGGCTGGAGAAGACCTGTAATTTATTAAATGATGAACGCCCATCTTACCAGCGAGCGATAGTTTTTCATCGCTGCTTGACAGAAGGATAACTTTTGCACCACTCATCAACGCGAATTGCGTGGAGAATAAAGATATCCCCCCGTACCTTGTATCAGAACCGTTTGGCCAGGACCGATCTTGCCTTTTTCCATCATACCATTCCATGCGGTAAGACCTGCACATGGTAAAGTAGCCGCAGCTGCATCACTTAAAAATGCTGGAACTTTTATCACGGCGCTTTTGTCAAAGACTACGTATTCCTGCAACACACCATCATATAATCTGCCTCCCAAGGGATTGACCAGCTTTGCCGGATTAAGCTTCCCTTCCAGCCAGTTGGGCAAAAACAGGCCCGCTACCCGATCATTTATCTTCAGCGAGTTAACCGCTATTCCTTTTTCCACGACAATCCCCACACCATCAGAAATGGGTATTCTGCCGACTGGTGGCTTCCATGATTCGATACCTTTAATCACCAAAAGATCCCGGTAATTTAAAGACGCTGCCTTTATTTTTACCAATACCTGGTGGGGCAATAATTTAGGAATATCTTTTTCAACCAACGCCAGGCCGGCTATGCTGTATTTTTCGGTAACTTGATATGCTTTCATCTATTGTTGTTATTATTATTTAGTGAATGCCATTATAGCGAACTGGTCGTAAATAGAAAGACTTCGACTAAGGAGCAAACTCGTACAATCACCATTTACCTCGTTTTTCGATTTCCCCGTGATTCCATGATTAATACAAGTGTTAGGTATTTCCACTTTGTACTTGTTTTTGTTAACTTGAGCAACATTCATGATTTGCATATAAATAGTTGATTAAAATAAATTTCCACTACAAAAGTACTGTCAATATTTGTCTGATTTCGACGCGATGCCCTTTATGAGTTACTAATAATTAAATGAGTATGAGCATAAAAAAATTTAGTTCCACCAATACCTTGAACGAACTTTACCTCGACGAGCGCTGCACTTTGAACAAGGTTTTGCGAATCATCGGAAAAAGATGGGTATCCGAAATTTTAGTACTGATTAAACAGGATGTTTGTCGGTTTAGTTACCTCAAGGAGTGTCTTAATGGTATATCCGACAACGTGCTATCAAACGTTTTAAATGAGTTAGTAAAAGCTGACTTCATTGAAAAACAAATTTTCAATGAAGTTCCATTGAAAGTAGAATACAACATTACAGCAAGCGGGCTTGAACTTGTAAATGTGATGCACGAACTTTGCAACTGGGGTAAAAAACATATTCCATACGAAGTGAGAATTCAACCAACGAGAAGAAACGCTCATACTGAATTGCAATAACACATATATGGTTAAAAAAACTGAATTTGTCTAAAAAGGTATGTCTTTTATGTAATCTTTTTAGGGGACTTGAAATTTTTTTTTCGACAATCGTGCGCGTAATAGTAATATTTTGCAATTGAGTGCATAATCTTTAAAAAGTGAAGACTTGAGCCGTATGGACAAAATATTTGAGCCGTAGGGGAAACTTTTACCTGTGGTGAATGTTGATCTTTGTTTCATGAAAAACATCACAAAAATTCAATTGGGTCAAAATGGCCCATTCGTATCCAAACTTGGTTTAGGCTGTATGCGGATGTCGGCTATCTGGGGCGGTTCTACACCTGACGAAAAGGAAAGTATTGCTACCATACACGAAGCTTTAGACAGCGGTATTAATTTCCTGAACACCGGCGACTTTTATGGTGCCGGCCATAATGAAATGCTGATAGGTAAGGCTATTAAAGGAAGGCGTAACGATGCTTTCATCAGTGTAAAATTCGGTGCCATCTTTCACAATGGTCATTGGTTGGGAATGGATCTCCGCCCCATCGCGATCAAAAATTTTGTAAACTACTCACTTACCCGTTTGGGTATCGAAACTATCGACCTTTACCAGCCAAGTAGAATGGATAACAGCGTACCGGTTGAAGATATTATTGGAACGGTAGCCGAACTGGTTAAAGAAGGTAAAGTGCGCCATATCGGTGTATCGGAAATTACGGCTGAACAACTTCTTAAAGCCAACAGTATTCATCCGATTAGTGCGCTGGAGATTGGATACTCGCTGGCTGAACGTGGAATAGAAAGCGAACTGCTACCCGCAGCAAAGGAATTAGGTATTGCTGTAGTTGCCTTCGCGAATACCGCTGAAGGCTTATTGACCGGCGAAATGAAAGCTCCGCTTACCGAGAATGATTACCGCAACCATTTCTCCCGTTTCCAGGGTAAAAACTTAATTCATAACCTGGAAAAAGTAGAAGTCCTAAAGCAATTGGCCGGCGATAAAGATTGTACACCAACACAAGTTGCCATTGCCTGGGTAAATGCTCAAGGTGATCATATCATGCCATTAGTGAGCATGAGCCGCAGATCAAGATTGCCGGAAAATATCGCAGCGATGGATATTGTATTCTCGCCGGAAGAAAGGAATACCTTAAACACTACTTTTGCAGAAGGTGCTATATTGGGCGGCACTTACTTACAACGCTAAATGACGAGTCCAGCAGAAATTCTTCCGGGTGTGATCTTTTATTCTTATCTCTCTGCTGAGCGGAAAGAAAAAGTTTGTTTTTGGAATCATCCCACGTTAGTATTTCAGGTTTCAGGACAATTCACAATGGAAACTTCGGGGCAAACCATCTCGATGGCAGGAGGCAAAATGTTGCTGATCGGCAAAAATCAGCTGGGAACACTTACCAAAACACCGCTGCCCGGCGGGAACTATGAAACAATTGTTATATCCCTGCAGGAAGACCTGTTGCGCAAGATTGCGCTGGAAGAAAAGCTCGAAGCAGACCAGAAATATATTGGTCCGCCAAATCTATTAATTCCATCTAACGAATTTTTGCAGGGGTATTTTCAATCTATTGTTCCTTACGCACGAAGCTCCGGAGCTCAGATGACGGACGAAATGGGAATCCTGAAAGTAAAAGAAGGCATTAAACTGCTGCTTCTTGCCCTGCCCGGACTTCGCAACTTTTTATTCGACTTTTCAGAACCCTATAAGATCGACTTAGAAAAGTTTATGTTAAGTAACTTTCATTTCAACGTCCCTGTCGAAAAATTTGCACAGTTAACCGGCCGCAGCCTGGCAGGTTTCAAACGTGATTTCCAAAAGGCTTTCAGCAAGCCGCCGCGTCACTGGCTCCAGGAAAAGCGGTTGGATACCGCCAAATATCTTATCGAAACCAAGCATCAAAAACCCTCGGCAATTTATCTCGAACTGGGTTTTGAAACCCTATCGCACTTTTCGCATTCATTCAGGAAAAAATTCGGCAAGGCACCTACCGTGGCGTAATAAAATCAAGCTTTATTATTTTCCATACTGCTTTGTTATTTTAGAACAAGAGTAATAAATCAAATCAAATCAATTACCTCCTTTGTCAAGCTCTACATTCACTTCTTTAGCCATTTTTTATATTCTTTTGCGGTTTTGGCTAAATCAAACGCAGATTTGGATAAATCCCACTCTTCAATATCCTCCATCTTTGTAGAAACAAAAAAAACAATTATGCGCGTATTTGTTACCGGAGCCACAGGCTTCATTGGTACTGCCATTGTGCAGGAATTAATAAATGCCGGCCACCAGGTATTGGGGCTGGCCCGTTCAGATGCATCAGTACAAAAATTAATAAATGCAGGTGCAGAAGTTCACAGGGGTGACCTGGAAGATCTCGAAAGTCTGCGCACCGGCGCCATGTATGCCGATGGTGTGATCCATGCAGGCTTTATACATGATTTTACCCGACTCCCGGAAGTTTGTGAAGTAGATAAAAAGGCTATCGAAACCATCGGCGAAATACTGGTCGGTTCTGATCGTCCCTTTATTGTAACCTCGGGTACAGCATTGGTTAGCCCGGGAAGACTGGCCACCGAAGATATAAAGCCACCGGTTAACCCGGGATGGCCGCGGGCTTCGGAACAAACAGGAGATTCGGTTGGCGCCGCATCAGTTCGCTTGTCGCCTTCAGTCCATGGAAATGACGATAAGCATGGCTTTGTGCCGATACTGGTTAATATTGCCCGCGAAAAAGGTTTTTCAGGCTATATCGGTGAAGGGCTTAATCGCTGGAACGCGGTGCATCGTTTGGATGCCGCCCATCTTTTTCGTTTGGCTATGGAAAATGCCACACCAGGTGCACGTTACCATGCTTCGGCTGAAGAAGCAATCACAGTTAAATCTATTGCCGAAGCTATTGGTAAACAACTTAATCTCCCGGTAAGGTCAGTTACACCCGAAGCCGCGGCAGAGCATTTTGGCTGGTTCTCGCAAATGGCTGGTATCGATTGTCCGTCTTCGAGCAAGTGGACACAGGAAACTTTGAACTGGCATCCTACGCGCTCAACCTTACTTACAGATATTGAAAACGGAGTTTACACCCAATAAAATGAAGATTATTGTAACGGGTTCTTTAGGAAACATCAGCCTGCCGCTAACTAAATCATTAATTGCCAAAGGACATCAGGTAGCTGTAATAAGCAGCGATCCTAAAAAACAAACGGCTATTGAAGCTTTGGGTGCAGTAGCAGCTATTGGGTCGATAGCTGATGTTGGTTTTTTGATAAATACATTTAAAGGTGCAGACGCGGTTTATACGATGATTCCGCTGAGTTTTACGGAGCCGGATCTGGGGGCTTATATGCGCCGGCTGGCGCAAAATTATGCAGAGGCCTTAAAGGAAGCTGGTATCAAACGGATCGTAGTAATGAGTGGTTGGGCTGCCGACCTGGTTAAAGGCGAAAACGTAGAACACATATTTGATGATCTTGATGCCTCCATTACCATTATGCGGCCTGGTTCGTTTTATACTAACTTTTACCAGTCTATGGATCTGATAAAAGGAAAGGGCTTCATTGGTAAATTCCTGACCCTGCGTTATGCTGGCCTTTGGGCTTTGCTAACCGGAAAGACAGGCCTTTTGATGGGGAACTATGGGGGAGAGGACCGGATCGTTTTTGTATCGCCAAAGGATATTGCTGATGCGGTAGCCGAGGAACTACTGTTACAGCCTAAAGATAAAACCATCCGTTATGTGGGCAGCGAAGAAATGACCTGTAACGAAGCGGCAAAGATAATTGGCGCGGCAGTAGGAAAGCCTTGGTTAAAATGGGTGTTACTCTCAGACAAGGAAATGCTACAGGGATTGAAGATGGCAAAATTGCCTGAAAAACTGGCTGAAACATTAGTAGAAATGCAGGCTGCGATGCACAGCGGAAAGACGCTGGAAAATTTTCACAAGAGCAAACCAAAAATGGGCAAAGTGAAGCTGGCTGATTTCGCCAAAGAGTTTGCCGCCGTTTATCATCAAAAATAACGAACTTTAGATAACAATGAATAGTAACCAGCTTTTCCATTTTCATACCATCAATGAATATCACCGGGTTGCGGGCCTGCCCAGCCCAGCACACCCGCTGATAAGCCTGGTGAGGATGGAGGACCTGAACAGGCCAGTGGCCGAAGAATCGTTCAGCCTGATCTATGATTTCTATTCCATCTCCATGAAAAGGGTGAAGAGTGCTAAGTTCAAATATGGCCAGCAAGCGAGCGATTTTGATGAAGGCGTACTGTTTTTTATCTCGCCCGGACAGGTCTTTGGGATGGAAATTGAGAAGGGTGTTGTGATTGAACGACCTGAAGGATGGATGCTTTTGGTTCATCCCGATTTTTTATGGGGCACACCGCTTGCTAAAAGTATCAAACAATACGAGTACTTTGGTTATTCGGTTAACGAGGCACTTTATTTATCGGAAAAGGAAGAAACGATGCTGAACACCATCGTGCAAAATATAGAGCAGGAGTATCATGCCAATATTGACCGTTTCAGCCAAAGCGTGATCATTGCCCAACTGGAACTTTTACTGACCTATTCTGAAAGGTTTTACCAGAGACAGTTCATCACCCGAAAGATTGCCAGTCATGAAATTCTCATCAAACTGGAAGATTTCCTCACCAATTATTTCAACAGTGGAGCGCTTTCTCAAAAAGGACTACCCAGTGTAACTTACATTGCCGAAACCTTAAATATTTCACCAGGCTATCTCAGCGGGCTGCTTAAATCGCTCACCGGGCAAAATACCCAGCAGCATTTGCACAACAAATTAATAGAAATGGCTAAGGAAAAACTCTCAACCACCAATCTCTCCGTTAGCGAGATTGCCTATGAGTTGGGTTTCGAACACCTGCAATCTTTCAGTAAGCTTTTCAAAACCAAAACAAGTTTTTCGCCAATGGAGTTCAGGCACTCGTTTAATTAAACCGACAAATATCATTTCCGATCAAATTACGATGGTTTTATTTGATCCAAGCGCTTCTACGTGAAACTTGGTTTGATTTTTATCCTATAGAAACAGTGCAGGTTGAATAAATTAATCATAAAGTCTGATGCGTATTAAATCTTGCCTTTCCAATTAAAAGAATGTTCGAAAGCTAATTGAGCAGTATAATAAAACCCAATTACCTATAACGAAAACGTTTTATAATACATTGGCGCCTCGTCGCCCCAATTTTTAAAGGTGGCTTTCAGTGCAGTTATAAAGCTTTTGGAATCAACCGGCTTACCTTTTTTGGGTGGAGCTATTGTGTTAGGTTCTATGCCCGTTACAGTTACTTTAGTGGCAAACCAGGTCATGTTTTCATGCGGCAGGGCTACACCTAATATCATCCCCGGCAAACCGCTGAATGATTCGGGGCCACCAGGAACCGGTATTTCGGTAGTGTAAAAGGCCACAACGTAAATGGAATCCATCACAATGGCATTAGCCCGCCTGCAGGTGTAGCCAGCAATATCACGGGTTTCGTCGGTGATTTTCCACTTTATTTTGCGGGTACTATCCTTCATTAAAAATGTGGCATCGAAAACTTTTTTTTGAGCTACAGACATACCCGTACTCAAATCTTCAAAAATGGTGTTGTTTTGGGTGATCACAGGGTTGCTGCTGAAAAAATTCGGAGCCGAATCGTCTTCAAGTGGTGTAAACAAAGATTTATTATCTGCAAAAGAAAGCGTGCTTTTTAAAGTTTTAAACTGCGGGTTTGCTTTTTTGTAGGCATCTAACGCTGGGGTTAAAAAAGCTTCGTTGTCCTTATTAATGGCCTTGCTAATAAGGGTGTATACATTTAATTTTTTCTCAAACTCTATAGTACCTGATTTTGCAAAATGCGCATGCTGGGCAAATACATTTATGCTTAATAACAAGGCGATTAACAGTATTAATATATTTTTCATGTCGTTATTTTTTAGGAGATCCTCCGGCCATTTTAGTGAAATCGTACGATAGGGTGAACATAAAATATCTTTTAATAGTGGTGTAATTGTTTTGTACAATGGTGCTTGCTGTAGCCGTGCGGCTAAAGCCCACATTTTGGTTCAGCAGATCATTGCCCCAAAGTTCCAATTTTAAGTTATCGCTTTTCAAAAAGGTTTTTGCTATGAACCCATTCAGGTTAACCTTGCTCAGGGTGTTATTAAATGATTCGGTTTTGCCATCAAATTCATAGTCACTATACGAGCCAATCTGGAATTTGCCGGGCAGGTAAATGGTAAAATTTCCATCTGCTTTAAAGCCGGTTCCGTTATTATTAATATTGGGTTGTAACGACGATTGGCTGATAGTAAACGTAGGCCCGAAGCGAAAGCCGTAGTCAAATTTCTTCGCTTTGTATTCGTTAATTACTATGCCGGGGTTAAAAGTATAGCTTTCGGTTTTATTGAGTTGATCGTTAATCAGGTTATAGTAGGTATTACCGTTAGCGTTAAAAGTGAGGCCTATGTTTACATCCAGCTTATTCAATTTCTTTGTTAAATCACCACCAAAAAAGGTACGCACGGTTTCCCGCCCGGGAAGATTGAGGTATTTGCTGATACTTTTGCCCGATACCGGATCAGTAGTAACATCTGTTACTATAGGATTGCCGGTAATGGAATAACTACCATAAAAGCCTGTAAACTGATCCGACACTACTTTGTAATTTCGATAATTTATAAAAAAGGTGTTGGTAAACGATGGTTTTAAATTGGGGTTGCCCAGTATAATATTTAACGGATCGGTATTAAGGCGCAGCGGTTGTATTTGATCCAACGTGGGCTGTGTAGTATTACCGTTATAATTTATTATAAACACCCCTTGTTGTGCAAAATGGTATTGGTAGCTTGCCTGCGGTCCCCAGTTTATAAAACGCCTGTCGAGAATATTTCCGGTAACTTCATCAACCTGATGAAATTTAACATCGCTTATTCTTGTACCAAAAGTTAAATTATGCTTGCCCTTTTTATAATTGAATATGGCACCAGCCTGATTAGCAAATTCATTGAGCCTATAGTTGCTGCTTAATGAATCGACCAGCACATTGTAGGTACCCGGCGATGATTGGTTGAACGATTGCCTATCGGCACTGCTGTTATTTACGTTGATGCCGAAATTTACAATTACCGCAAATGTTTTTGATAGTGGCTCAGACCACGCAACGTTTGCAGTAACCGTGTTATTTATCAGATTGGCTATTTTGCGCTGATTGATTAGCTGTGCGCTATCCTGATTACCCTTTGTGTTGTAAAAACTAATATCAGAATTTAAAAAGCCTTTGGCTTTACTCTCGCTGTATCCTTCGGTTAATGTGGCTGATAAGGTGCGCCCTTTCTTTCTAAACTTTTTGGTATAAAATGCGCTGGCATTAAGTGCTTTTTGATCAATAGTATTTAATACGCTGCGCGTACTTTTATTTATTAATGTATCATTATTTAATTCTGTTGATGTGTAGGTATCGTTGGTAGTGCTGTGGCGCTGGGTACCATCAATAGCTAATTTTAGGTTGGATGTTGTATCAAGCTTTACCTGGTAGGTAGCATCAAGCTTTTGCCTGAACATGTATTTATGAAATTCCTGCCCCGAAGTGCTGTTTAAAATATCGCCGGGTAAGTTATTTTGTGTTTGACTATTGTTTACGCCGTCAATATTTAATGATCCGACCTTGTAGTTTGAGTTAATTGACTCTTTATCACTGTTCCATTTATTTTCGTAATGCATACCGCCGTTGCGTGCGGTAGGAATGCCCTGCCCGTTATACCGGCCATCAAACTGATCCAAATCATCTGCCTGTTGCAGGCTAATCATTATTCCCCCGTCATCGCCAAATTGCAAATCCTGACCCGAACCGTATTTTTGGTTATCTTCAAAACCCAAACCAACTCTGCTGTTATTACCAGCTGTACCATAAACAGAAAATTTTTGCTTGTTGCTAAAAGTATTGAATATGCCCTGTGCCTGGTAATAGCCGCCTGGCCCATCGCCTGCATCGGCTTTACCAAACATGCCGTTCTTTTTATCGCTTTTCAACTTTACGTTGATGGTTTTAGTTTTTTTGCCGTCGTCAATCCCTGTAAAGGCTGCCTGATCACTTTTTTTATCGTATAGCTGTACCTTATCAACCATATCTGCACGTATATTTTTAGTTACCAGCGTTGGGTCGTCACCAAAAAACTCTTCGCCATCAACCAGTACCTTACTCACCGTTTCGCCTTGCGCAGTGATTTTGCCGTCTTTGTCTACCTGTATGCCGGGCAACTGCCGCAGTAAATCTTCAACCTTGGCGTTGGGTTGTACGGTATAGGCGGCGGCATTAAACTCTGTAGTATCGCCTTTTACCTTGATGGCAACAGCAGTGCCTTTTACTATAACTTCTTTTAACAAGCGCTCTTTAAGCTGCATGTTGATATGGCCAAAGTTGTAGATTTGATGCAGTGAATCTAAACTAAAACGCTCCACGTAATCGGCATATTTCGGGTACGATACCAAGAGGATAAATTTGCCTTTATGCAAGCCTTTTATAGAGAAAGCGCCATCGCCTGTTGCGTAGGTAAAACTCACCAGGGTCGAATCCTTCGCATTGAGGACCGCTATTGAGGTGTTGTCAAGCTTCGCCATTTCCACACTATCAGCAACTACACCTTTAACGCTAAAATTGCTTTGAGCCCAAAGAGTTAAGGGACTAAAAAAGACAAATAGAAGGAGTCGGTTTATTAATTTCATAAGAGGTTAAGGAAGCCACAATATAATAACTAAATCTTTAGTAACAAAATAGTCAAATTGTTAAATTGCGTTAAATTTTTATCATGAAGCGATATGGTTTGAAAGTAGAAGTCTTTGAGATTTTTAAAATCTCAACATGGTTAGTGTTTTTGATGTACTAATGTTATTGATATAATCATGGTACATTACGACCAATAACTACACCAGTGTGCTTATTAATGGGTGTATTGGAACAAGATATGTAGGGAAAAACAGACAGCAATGCACCTAAAATATCATAATAAATAGTGCAGGAGTATTTGGCATTATATTTAGTGATAAATAGTAAACCACTAACAAATTGACCATGAAAACAACAGCAACAAAAACCACCACACTGTTAAAATCCATTGATCAACAATTAAAAACGATTTTGGAAAAAGATATTCGCAACATTAAAGATCCAAATATTAAAAACGCTGTTTTTTTACAGCTTATAGCAGCCTAAAAATTTATTAAATCATAAGTGTCTGCTAATCTTGAGCAGGGGTTTCCCTGTGCTTTGATACGGTAGAAGAATGCTCAAGAATGGAAATCAATTAGACTGGTTAGTCTGATTATTTTTCTGCCAATGGATAACCTTTGGCAACCCAATTGGTTTGCAAGTTAACTGGCAGATCTAATAACTTAATTTGAGTGAACCCCAATTTTTTTAGTTCAATGTAAGCAGGCCTTATATTGGGGCATTTAGTAAATGGGCAGCATCCACAATAAATTACGATGACCGTGCTTTTAGGTAGTGCGGCAACCGTATTTTTAAGCAAGTTCATATTTTTATCTGTGCTTACCGCACCAATGTGTTTAGCACCCTTAATATCTTCAACCGCGCCGATATTTAAAATTACAGGCCAGTTGGCAAAAGTTTCTTTTAAGGTGGCTGCTAAAACCGAAGGTTGCACTAATTCACTTTCCATCCAGGGATAGTTTGTCAATAATGCCGGCGCTGCTACAGGAGATGTCTGTGCCATTGTTCCAGCAGAGCATAATCCCATAATTAAAACCGCGCAAATGGTTATCCATATTTTATTTTTCATTTAGTGATAATTATAAAGCTTTGTACGCGTGCAAATATCAATATATCTATAATATAATTTTAAAATTTCGTTGGATGATATTATACCTACAAAACTTCCGGATAGTTGCATAAAGGGGGTATTCTTAAATATTCACCTGATAATAAACTGAACGGTTGTTCCTGTTATCATCATTTCGGTAAGCCGTGAACGAAGCAAATTGCTGCTAAAGCTTTTGCGAGTGATTTTATGGCCAAGCCATTCGGTCTTGATCGGCTGATTGAAAAAATCACACAATATTTGAACCGAATATAAATTAAGCTTTAATTATATTAAACAAGAGTTAATTACCGATATCAATTGATCCAGATCGAAGGGTTTGGATATATAGCTATCGGCACCTGCCTTTTCGGCAATTGCCTTAATATCATTATTTGCTGAAAAGTAAATGACAGGGATTTT
The DNA here is from genome assembly GCF_965277465.1 of Mucilaginibacter sp. GTDB lineage: Bacteria > Bacteroidota > Bacteroidia > Sphingobacteriales > Sphingobacteriaceae > Mucilaginibacter. Next base: position 2,067,700 of record NZ_CBDICW010000002.1, on the reverse strand, counting down.
TTGAAGCGTGTTTGATTTTTTTAATTGCTGCGTGGCAACAACCCCACCTTGGTCAGGTATCCAGTTATCCATTAAGATTACATGAGGGTTGATCTGCTCCACTTTGCTGACGATGTCTTTACAATTTGTGGAGGTATGTACTGTAAAGCCGTTTTCTTCTAAAATATAAGAACAGATTGAAAGAATGTCTTCATCATCATCAAAGATCAAAACAATTTTATCATTAAATTTCATCAAAAAATATAGTGTTTCTATTTAAGCTGTTTATTTATTATAGCTTAACCCAATAAGCTGCAAATTTACAGTGCTTGTATGAAATGTTCGTGAAATTATTTTAAAGGCTAAAACTGCCTTGATCTTTCCTGATAACTGGCCATCATTAAGGTTTTTGCTGCTAATTTATGGACACGCCACTATACCAACCGTTGATATAAATCGCGATAGAAGCTTGAAATTGGCGCTATAATTCTCTTCTATGGCATGATTTGTGTTTTGGTAGGGCCTTTCTATATTTGCTACATTAACTTGAAAATATTCAATGAAATCGCAACCGCACCGGTTTACCAATGAAAAATTAATAGAGATATTGTCACTATCTCAAAATGCGACCGCCATTTACACCGGTGAGGAGATCACTATTCAAACTGCAAATAATGTGATGCTTGGCTTTTGGGGTAAAGATCAGAGCGTAATAGGTAAACCATTGGCAGAGGCTGTACCCGAACTGATTGGGCAGCCATTTCTGGATCTGCTTAAACAAGTTTGGTTAACCGGTATTACTTACGAAGCTAAAGATGCAGCAGCTATATTAATGGTGAATGGCGAATTACAAACGTTTTATTTTGATTTTATATACCGTGCTATAAAAAATGCAGCCGGCGAGTTGGATTGTATATTACATACAGCCACAGATGTTACTGAATTAAACCTTGGCCGTAACCTTATAAAGCATGCTAAAGAGCAGCAGGATTCGCTGAGACGAGAACAATTGCTGAACGAAGAGCTTGGCGCTACCAACGAAGAATTAAGTGCCTCTAATGAAGAGCTGGCATCGGCATTGGAAGAACTAAGCGTAACTAACGAGGAATTGCTGCAAACTAAGGAAAGCCTGCTACTATTAAATAATCAACTTGAAACCCGTGTAGCGGATCGCACAAAAACAGTGGCCGACCTGTACCAGGAAGTTGGCGCTATGAACGAGGAGTTAAGGGCTGCCAACGAGGAGCTGGCATCTACAAATGAAGAACTGATCACCACTAATGAAGAGTTATCGATAAGCCGGGAAAGTCTTGAACAATTGGTGATTGAACTGGCAGATAGTGAAAATAAAACCAGAAATATAATACAGGCAGCGCCATTCCCGATTGGGGTTTATACCGGGCGCGAAATGAGGATCGCCTTCGCCAACAAAGCCATTATGGATGTTTGGGGAAAGGGCGACGAAGTGGTTGGTCAACTGTATGCAGAAATTTTACCGGAGCTTGATAACCAGGAAGTGTTTAAACAGCTGGATGAGGTTTTTACTACTGGAAAACCATTCAGTGCCAGAAACCAGCGGATAGACCTGGTTGTAAATGGCGAAATGACAACGTTTTATTTTAATTATGATTTTACAGCCTTAACCAATGAGGCCGGCGAGGTTTATGGCGTAATGAATACCGCGGCAGATGTGACGGATGTAATATTAGCCAAGCAACAGTTGGAAACCGCAGCCCATGAATTGGCCGTATTAAATGAAGAGCTTGGCGCCGTTAACGAAGAATTGATCGCATCAAATGAGGAAATAAGCGCAACTAACGAGGAACTGACCCAAACACAGGAAAATCTTAATATTAAAGTGGCCGCTTTGGCACAAAGCGAGCTACGTTTCCGCGAGCTTATTGAACAAAGTCCTGTTGCTATGCAGGTTTTCAGAGGCCCGGATATGACCTTTGAGATAGTTAATGAAGCCATGCTGGAGTTTTTAGGAAAACCGGCCAGTATTATAGGCAAAACATTATTTGAGGGAGTGCCGGAAATTGTTGGCCAGCCCATTGTTGAGTTACTTTACCAGGTATACCATACAGGCGAGGCCATGGAAATAAAAGGCATCCAGGTGGTGCTGCATCGCAACGGAGGTGACGAGATTGGCTATTATAATGTGAGTTACCGTGCGTTGTATGATGATAACCGGATTACCGGGGTTTTGGGTATAGCCATAGATGTAACTACGCAGGTAACAGCGATACATGCATTGCAGGACAGCGAGCAAAAACTAAATATTGCAATAGAGGCCGGCAATATGGGAACCTGGAGTATTAATCCAACTACATTAAAAATCACGATGTCAGATTTTGTGAAAAACATGATCGGACTACCACTTGATCGGGACCCCCAAATGGAAGAAGTAATAAGGGCCATTAAGCCGGAATATCACCAGTCTTTACAAAAATCGCTGATGAATGCCATTGAAAATGGATTACCCAGCGATAACGAATATGAGATCACTAACCTTATTAATGGTGAAGAACGTTGGGTAAAGGCTACCGGTAAGGTTTTAATGGACACCAGCGGTAATGCCAGCGAATATACCGGGATGTTTATGGATATTACCGAACGTAAATTAGACGAACTTCGCAAAAATGATTTTATCGGTATGGTAAGTCATGAACTAAAAACACCGCTAACATCGCTCACCGCTTATATACAAATGTTACAGACTAAAGCCAGAAAAGAAGAGGACAGCTTTATATCCGGCGCATTAGATAAGGCCAACAAGCAGGTGAAGAAAATGACGACCATGATCAATGGGTTTCTAAATGTATCCCGGCTGGAATCAGGAAAAATTCATATCGATAGCCAGCGGTTTGATATGGCATCACTCGTTAAGGAAGTAGAGGAAGAAACTGTTGTTACGGTTACAAGCCATCAGGTAATTTTTGCGCCCGTTCAAGAAACCTTTGTAAATGCTGATCGTGATAAGATTGGCCAGGTTTTCAATAATTTCATCAGTAACGCGGTTAAGTATTCTCCGCTTGGTACAACAATTAACGTAGCTTGTATAAATGTGGGGAATTCAGTCCAGGTATCTGTAAAGGATGAGGGTCGGGGTATCAGACCTGAGGATCAGCAAAAACTATTTGAACGCTATTACCGCGTTAAAGATCAGCCAACTACTATCTCCGGTTTTGGTATTGGCCTATATGTATGTGCCGAAGTAATACACCGCCATAATGGTAAAATTTGGGTGGAAAGTACACCGGGAAAAGGCTCCACGTTTTATTTCACATTACCGGTATAATTAATATCGCTTACTTAACTTAGCATTTATTAAAATTCAATAACCAGCTGATCATAAAATTTATTAGCCTGATTTTTCAATTTTATTCAATTGATATTTTAAACGGTCTTTTCTAAAATCAATATGTTAATAAGCAGGCCACTGGTTCGATTGCTTTTTTTTTGCTTTGCGTGCCTCTCTTCAAGTTTGTGCTGTGCTCAAATCAGTAAAATAAAAGCAGGTTTTTTAAACCCGCCTAATAATGCCAAACCTGGTGTTTACTGGTATTTTATGGATGGCAACATAACAAAGGCATCCATGACGAAAGATCTTGAATCGATGAGAAAGGCGGGGATTGGGAATGTTATATTTTTAGAGGTAAATGTAGGGGTACCAGTTGGGTCGGTTAATTTTTTAAGTAAGCAATGGCAGGATATGTTTACCTATGCCGTGCGCGAAAGCGAAAGGCTCGGTATTGAAATAACTTTAGGTATTGGCCCGGGATGGACGGGCAGTGGTGGCCCTTGGGTGCCTGCCAGCCAATCCATGCAGCATTTGGTTTCCACTTCTATAACAGTGACTGGCGGACAATCAGAAAAAATAAAGTTACCCTTACCTTTGGCCAAAAGACCATTTTTTGGCGAAGATGTTTTTACCCCCGAACTAAAAAAGCAATCAGATGATTTTTATGAAGATGTTGCCGTGCTGGCTTATCCAAGCCCATCAACAGAAAAAAAGATAGCCGATATTGACGAAAAGGCCCTTTACTACCGCGCACCATATTCATCGCAAAAAGGGGTTAAACAATTTTTACCCTACATATACCAATATGCCCCTGTTCTAAAAGATGAGGTTATTGATAAAGCAAAGATCATTGACCTAACTGAAAAGCTGCTTAAGGATGGTACGCTGAACTGGACTGTACCAACAGGCAACTGGACGATTATGCGTTTTGTGAGCCGCAGTAACGGAGCAATAACCCGCCCTGCACCTAGAACAGGTTTGGGGTTTGAATCAGATAAGTTTGATACCCTTGCACTTAATGCGCACCTGAATAATTATGTGGGTAACCTTTTAAAAAATATAGGTAAACCTAGCCCTAAATTACAGGGTGGTTTAAAAAGATTGCACATGGATAGCTGGGAAATGGGCTCTCAAAACTGGACGGGCCGTTTCCGCCAGGAGTTTATGAAAAGACGAGGGTATGATCCTTTGCCATTTTACCCGGTTTATGCAGGCAATATTGTTGAAAGCCCGGAAATTAGTGAACGGTTTTTATGGGATCTTCGGCAAACATCACAGCAACTGATTATAGAATATCATGCAGAGCAGGTAAAAAAGTTTGCACATAAGAACGGATTGAGCCTGTCAATTGAACCCTATGACATGAACCCAACTGCCGATCTTGAACTTGGAGCAGTAGCCGACCTGGCCATGAGCGAGTTTTGGAGCAAAGGCTATGGCTATAATTCAACATTTAGCTGTGTTGAGGCAACTTCTATTGCGCACATTAACGGGCAGGCAACGGTTCCTTCAGAAGCTTTTACAGCACAAAATGACGAAAGCTGGAAACAATATCCCGGCTCCATGAAAAACCAAGGGGATTGGGCATTTGCTATGGGGATTAACCGTTTTGTTTATCATACTTTTCAAAATCAAATGCTGCCTGACTCCCTGCGCCCAGGAATGACAATGGGGCCTTACGGCGTGCATTGGGACAGGAACCAAACCTGGTGGCCAATGGTTGGTGATTATCATCATTACATTGCAAGCAGCCAGTTTGTTTTACAGCAGGGTAGGACCGTTGCTGATATACTATACTTAACACCCGAAGGCTCGCCACATGTATTCAGGCCGCCGTCCACGGCATTAGCGGGCGATATTTTTCTGCCTGATAAAAAAGGCTATAATTTTGATGGCTGTTCGCCCGGTCAGCTTTATAAAGCAACCGTGAAAAACGGAAATATCGTTTTCCCCAGTGGCGCAAGCTACCGGATAATGGTGCTGCCAGCCGTAAAAACTATGACACCTGCTTTACTTCAAAAAATTCAGTCGCTGATAAAGGCAGGTGCTGTTGTGGTTGGGGCGCCGCCGGTTCAATCACCCGGGCTTTCAGGTTATCCTGCGTGTGATGCACAGATAAAATCAATTGCACAAGCTGTTTGGGGTGGTATGGAGAGTCCTGAAAAGCAAACTATACATACCTACGGAAAAGGTAAGGTGATATGGGGCGGCGAACTTGATCAGCAAATTAATGACCTGTATCCGGAATATGACCTAACGGCTAAACTTTTAAGGGATATGGGGGTTGAGCAGGATTTTACTGCCGATAAACCTATCCGGTATACCCATCGTACAGCTAAAGATTGGGATATTTACTTTGTATCTAACACAACAGATCGGGCATTAAAAACAAATGCAGTTTTTAGAAGTGTAAAAGGTGCGCCCATGCTTTGGGATGCCATAACAAATAAAATAAGACCATTGCCCCAATTTACTGCCGCGGCATCTCTCACAGCTATCCCTTTGCAGTTTGAACCTTACCAAAGTTATTTTATTGTGTTTGAAAAAACTGCCGGTAAAGTATCTTCCAGCACTAAAAACTTCCCTGCTCATCAAATATTAACCACATTAAAGGGCCCCTGGCAGGTGGCGTTTGATCCTAAATGGGGCGGACCTGCCCATATTATTTTTGATAAATTGACAGATTGGACCTTAAGACCAGAAGAGGGGATAAAATATTATTCAGGAACTGCGGTTTATCATAAAGCTTTTAATATTGATAAACCTTTTAATAAGCAGGAGAAGATATATCTTGACCTGGGCAATATAAAAAACATGGCAAGGGTTAAACTTAACGGCAAAGACCTGGGTGTAATTTGGACAGCGCCATATAAAGTTGAAATTACAGGTATAGCCCTGGCAAAAGGGAATAAACTGGAGATACAAGTAGTAAACTTATGGCCAAACCGACTTATAGGTGATAGTAAATTACCTGACGACGGTATAAAAGACGATAAGTGGCCGGATTGGCTAACCAAAGGCTTGCCGCGCACCAGCAAACGGTATACGTTTACTTCTTACAGCCCTTACACCATAAATTCGCCGTTGTATTCATCCGGGCTTATTGGGCCGGTTACTGTTCAAATAAATACCAGCAAATAATAATATACATATAAAAAATGACAGCTAAGCAAACCTCAGTACCTGCACTTAAAGTTGGCCTTTTTGGCATCGGCCTGCAAGCTTATTGGGAACAATTTGACGGATTGGAGCAACGTTTAACCGTTTATATTGATATTGTTTGTAACAGGATGGAAGGCTTTGGTGCCGGCGTTATTAACTTAGGTATGATTGATACTCCCGAAAAAGCCTTTGAGGCAGGCAGCCGTTTCCGGCGCGAGGAAGTAGATATTATTTTTTTATATGTTACTACTTATGCGCTGTCATCCACCGTATTACCGGTAGTTAAAAAAGCTAAAGTGCCGGTAATTGTATTAAATCTATCTCCCGAAGCTGCTATTGATTATGCCTCGTTCAATAAAATGAAAAATAGAACGGCCATGACCGGCGAGTGGCTGGCCCACTGTTCCGCTTGCCCCGTACCGGAAATTGCCAATGTTTTTAAACGGTCAAATATTCCGTTTTACCAGGTTACTGGAATGCTAAATAACGACCCGGCAGTTTGGCAACAGGTAGAAGAGTGGATCTCGGCTGCTAAAGTTGCAAATGTTATGTACCATAACAGACTTGGGTTAATGGGTAACTATTATAGCGGGATGCTTGATATTTACTCGAACTTAACCCTGCATTGTGCCGTATTTGGCGGGCATTTTGAAATAATTGAAGTTGATGAGTTATCTTGTTTGCGGAACGACGTATCGGCCATTGAAATTGAAGAAAAGTTAAAAATATTTGATGACTATTTTGAAGTGCAGGATGATTGTGCTGCCGATGAGTTAAAACGTGCAGCTTCAACAGCTTTAGCCCTTGATAAACTGGTTGAAAAACACCAGCTGGGCTCATTTGCTTATTACCATAAGGGAACAGGTAATTTAATAAATGAAGATACCATGAGCTCTATTATTTTAGGTAATTCACTGCTAACCGGTAATGGTATCCCTGTTGCGGGCGAGTATGAAATAAAGAATGTGCAGGCCATGAAAATAATGGACAGCTTTGGTGCAGGAGGCTCCTTTACCGAGTATTATGCAATGGATTACAATAATGATGTGATATTAATGGGGCACGATGGCCCATGCCATCCGGCTATTGCTGAGGGGAAAATAAAAGTAAAACCATTGCAGGTTTATCATGGTAAAGTGGGCAGTGGCTTATCTGTAGAGATGTCTGTTAAACATGGTGATGTGACGCTGTTATCGGTAGTTGAAACGGTTGATGGTAAGCTGCTATTCTTAGTCGCCGAGGCGGAATCAGTTGCAGGGCCCATCCTTGAGATTGGTAATACCAACAGCCGTTATAAATTCCCAATAGGAGCAAGGGGCTTTGTTGAGGCCTGGAACTCGCACGGGCCAGCGCATCATTGCGCAGTTGGTAAAGGACATATCGCCTCAAAAATTAAAAAACTGGGTGAATTGTTAGGGGTTCAAACTATCCAGGTTTGTTAGAGTAGCATGTTAACCAATTTCTTAAATAAAAAATAATTACTGCCTCATATAAACTGTAGGAATGCGATGTTTCGTCTGTTCTTTAAGTAACTATGCTTTAAAATTTTCAATTTCAGGTATTAATATTACCAGCTTATTATTTTTTAAACATTTTATATTTTCTGGCGTTTAGTATTTCAAAATATTTAAGCGAACTAAATTGACCACTAAAAAGCAAACAGGAAATGTTAAGACTTCTTACCTTCCTAAAATATTATTGATCCTTGGTTTGGGTGTTTTACTTTGCGGTGAAGCTTATTTTGGTTACAGGCTGCATACGCTTTCAGATCAGCAAGAGCAACTCAAAGAGGATTACTCAAACGTTAATAACATTACTTTCGGGCTGTTTTCTGTAGAGCAGTGGCGCGATAAGGTTGCCGGTATTATTAACCACCAGGTTCGTCATTTTAAAATGACGCCTAAACAGAAAAAAGATTTACAGGTAGAAGTTCAGCAGATCATCCTTGCCCTGATTAATAAAGCCGAAGCACTGCTCAATAAAAAGCCAAAATCTTTAGGTGGTAAAATAAAAAAACTGGCCGTTAAAACTTTTGTAAATTCAGATAGTATCAAGGCAAAAGTTCCGGGCTTTGCTAAAATGATTATTGCCAAAATTGATAACCCGTCAAACAAAAGCAAGTTAAGCACAATGGCTTTGGGCAAATTTAACCAGGCGCAGCAAAGCGGTTACTTAGATAGCACCATCACCGCAAACGATTCTGTTTTGAATAAAATGTATGTTAAATACCATGTTTCTTCTCCTGATGAGTTAAATAATAAGCTCTCAACTTCGTTAGACAGTATCAGGACGGTAACTTATGATTATTCGTTTGGTATGCTTGGTTGCGTAATAGTTGTGCTACTGTTATGGTGGCTATTAAGGGCGCGGGTTGATTTGCATGCAACACTTTTTATAATGTCCTTATTGTTTGCCTTTATTTTACTTGCAGTGGGTTTAACCGCCTCCATGATCGAGGTTGACGCAAGGATCAAGTCGCTTGATTTTGTGCTGTTGGGCGAACATGTCGTTTTTAAAAACCAGGTGCTGTTTTTTCAAAGCAAAAGTATTTTGGATGTGGTAGAAGTATTGGTAAAGCAGCCTGCGGTTGATTCGATATTGGTAGGTGTTTTAATCCTTGTTTTTAGTATCCTGTTCCCGGTTATGAAACTAAGCTCTACCGGTATCCATTTATTGAGTAAACGGAAAATAGCCGAGAATAAATTCATCAAATACTTCGCGTTTCAGTCGGGCAAATGGAGCATGGCCGATGTGATTGTTATAGCCATACTGATGACCTATATAGGTCTGAACGGCTTATTAGAAACCCAGCTTGCCAGCCTGAATATTAAGAGTGATTTTTTAACCATTATTACCACTAACAATACGGCTTTACAGCCAGGGTATATCATATTTATCAGCTTTGTATTGTATGGACTTATTTTATCAACTATCCTTAAGTTCATCACACCGTATGATTCGCATTAGATCATAACAATCCATTGTTTAAATTAATTATCTAATTATAACCAAATTGACAACTCAACAAAAAAATCCGCAGGCTAAAAAATTTGGTTTGCCTCATATTATTCTTATTCTTGGCTTGAGTATATTGCTTTGCGGCGAAGCATATTTTGGCTATCGCCTGCAATCCCTTTCCAGCGAGCAGGAGCAGATCAAAGAAGATTATAGCATGTCTAATAATATCACGTTCGGTTTGTTTTCTGTAGATCAATGGAGGGATAAGATAACTGCCGTGGTAAATCGTCAGGTTGGTGATTTTAACCTTACCCGTGCGCAAAAAAAAGCTATGCAGGCGCAGGTAGAACAACAGCTTCACAGTTTGGTGAGTAAAACCGTTTCGGAAATTAATAAGCCGCAGAAAACACTGGGTGGTAAGTTAAAGAAACTGGCCTTTAATACCATGGTGAATGCTGATGAGATACAGGCACAGGTACCTGGTTTCGCAAAAACAATTGTCGATAAGGTTAGCAGCCCTGCAAGCCAAAAAAGATTAAAGGGCATTGCCACCAGCAAAATTGATCAGCTTGAAAAAGAAACGTATGATAATACCAGTGAAGCAAATGATGCTGTAACCAAGCACGAATATGATAAATATCATGTAACTGATCCTGATGGGTTTAACAAACAGATTAATGCAAAATTAGCTTCGATTCGTACGGTAACCTATAACTATGCGTATGCTATGCTTGGCTGTGTTGCCTTTGCCCTTGGTTTATGGCTGCTAATGAGAAAGTATGTGCACTTACATACTATTCTTTTTATTATGTCGCTGTTGTTTGCCTTTGTTTTGCTGGCAGTGGGTATATCTACTACCATAATAGAGGTTGATGCACGTATCCAGACATTGAATTTTATGCTTTTGGGGCAAAAGGTAGCTTTTGAGAACCAGGTATTATTTTTTCAGAGTAAAAGTATATGGGGAATAGTGGAGGAATTGGTAAAGCAATCAAAACCCGATGCAGTGGTAGTAGGCAGCCTTATTTTAGTTTTTGTTATTGTTTTACCTATTGTTAGGATGATTGCCAGGGGCATTCATATATTAAGCCCAACGAAAATTGCTGAGAGTAAAGTTGTTAAATATTTAGCCTTTGAATCGGGTAAGTGGGATATGGCTGATGTAATGGTGGTAGGTATTTTAATGACCTATATTGGCTTGAACGGTATATTAAAAAGTCAGCTGTCTAATTTAAATATTCATAACAGTTTCCTTACTACCACAACTGTTAATGATACATCGCTGCAACCCGGGTATTTCATATTTGTTGGTTATGTGATCTTTGCTTTTACATTGTCGTACATTTTAAAACGCATTACGCCACACAAGGCGTAATCTCATTGAAAATAACAGGTGTTAACAAACAAGGTGTCGCACCTTTCGTTTACTAACTATGGAAAAATGGGAAGAGCTATTACCTGCGCAGGAAACCGGCAGACAAACCGATTTTAAACATGAGGAAATATTTGAAAGTCCAAAGGCTGCCCACCTGGCTTTCAGAAAGGCGGCTGAACGTTTATTAAGCATTAATAACTGGCATATATATGCCGGGGCAGGATCAGCAAAGTTTACGTTGTGCAATAACCTGGGCGAGGAGCTTGATGGATTTGCCGCTGCAGGATTATATTTAAACATTGACTTGCCTGCTCCGGGTTCTGACGCGGGAGCAGGGTTGGAATGGGTAACCATTGAGCAGTTAATTACTGAAGGGAGTCATCAAACTGAAGATGAATATTTACTGATGACCATAAGGCCGGTTCCGGCTCCTAAACAGACCGAAGCTGAAATTGCGCACTTTTATAATGATTTATCAACTAATACATTGGTGGTTGTACGAAATGGGCTAAAGGTATATGCTGGTGCGCATGGCAGAAATGAAACACCCAATAATGAGGAAGTTGACTTGCATGACAAGATTAGAAATACCGTTATCGCGCTAATAGCACGGGTAGGCCTGTCAGGTCCGCAATGGAAAAAGTTAGTTAAAGGATTAATAACATACGAAACAGATGGGAAAGAAGCATGATACTTTTGAAGGCGAACAGCCCGAAATGCCGCTAAGGGAAGAACAAAAGGAAGTTGAACAACCGGAGGATCCCCAAATTAAGGAAATACCTGAGGAAGACCCGGAACATTTTCCGGATGAGATACCGCCCAATGAGCCCCCGCACATAAAGCAGTAAAACATTTTTATCTTAATTTACTTATTGAGGGATGATAACGGTAATAGGAATTTTTGAAGACCATAACCTGGCAGAGGATGCCAGCACTTATCTTTTAGGCAACGAGTTTGAAAGTGAGAACCTTGATATTCATGAGGTGGAGGAAACTGATGACGTAGCGAATTTTTTTAACCATCTTTTTCATGACAAGGCAGAAGCTGAAGCACATATTGCTGCGGCGCTTCATGCCACAATTATTACTATTCATGCCCTTTCTGTAAGGGAAGCACAGGAGGCTGTGGATGTATTGAATAATTATGGCGCAATTGATGTTTCAATACCGGGATCAAAACAAACGATCAGCCGGATAATAGAGCGTGTTGTTAGTCCTGCTACCAGGCTGCGCAGCTAATAAGGTATATTCGATCATTAGTGTGCATTAATTTATTTGTTTAGATAAGCTTCCTGAATACATCTATTGGTCGCAGCCTCTTCGTATTTTCAACAGCTAATTTTTGCTGAAAATTTTATGAACATGCGCAGTTTTTTGTTTTTCAATACCCCGTTTTGTTAACCATGTTAATAAAAGGATGTTTACTAATGAAAATCCTGTAACAGCATTTACCCAGATAAAATAACCAATTAACTTTACATCAATAATCAATAATAGATTTAGAATAATAGTAAGGGTGGCCAAAGCAATTATGGTATAAAAAAATACTTTCATTATTAAAGTGCAGTTATTATATAATACAAGAGTAAAAAACTAATCTGAAGCAAGGCTGTAGTTAGCAGGCCTATAACTGTTTTTTTGCTTACTTAAAATAGCTTTTTCATCTTTATTTATTGAACCAATGTAAAGTTTAGGCTGATATAAAATGCCTATCCAAATTATTTATAACCTTGTAAATATCTAATAAAAATAAACTGTGTTCGACGTAAAATATATTACAGCCGAAGAGGCTGTTAAAGAAGTTAAATCTTGTGACAGGGTATTTATTCATGGTAGCGCCGCTACGCCAATTCATCTGCTAAAAGCCTTACAGAGCCGTCACGATGAATTGAACCGGGTTGAATTAGTAAGCATTACTACGCTTGGCGATGTTAATTTTGATCTGCCAGAATACCGTAAGAGTTTTTACATCAACTCCCTATTTGTATCTGCCGCTACAAGAAAAGTAGCCAATAGTTTAGACGGTGATTATGTGCCTATTTTTTTAAGCCAGATACCGCAGTTATTTAAAAGCGATAGCTGGACTATAAATGTGGCGATGATACAGGTATCTCCTCCGGATAAGCATGGCTATTGTACTTTGGGTACATCGGTAGATATTGCCCGTGCAGCTGTTGATGTAGCAGATTATATTATTGCACAGGTAAATCCTAAAATGCCGCGTACTCATGGCGACGGGTTTATCCACATCAGCAAAATTAATGCGATGGTTTGGCATGAAGCCGAACTACCGGTATTAAATTACGCCGATGGGGGAAGCAAGGCAATCAGCGATATTGCGGTTAATGTAGCTTCACTCATTGAGGATGGCGCTACCCTGCAAATGGGTATCGGCAATATACCCGACCTGGTACTTAAAAATTTAATTCATCATAAAAACCTGGGCATACATACCGAGATGCTGTCTGATGGGGTGATTCCTTTAATTCAAAGCGGAGTTATTAATAACAGCCAAAAGAAATTAAATATAGGCCGATCTGTTACGGCATTTATGGGCGGCACAAGAAAGCTGTATGATTTCGTGGATGATAACCAAGCTATACGGGTAATGGATATTAGTTATGTAAATGATACCAGCATCATCAGGCAGAATCCTAAGGTTGTTGCTATCAATAGTGCCATTGAAATTGATCTTACCGGGCAGGTTTGTGCCGATTCTATCGGCACTTATCAATATTCTGGCATAGGCGGTCAGATGGATTTTATGCGTGGCGCATCATTATCCGTTGGCGGAAAGGCTATTATTGCGCTTCCGTCGGTTACTTCAAAAGGGATCTCGCGCATCGTGCCATTTTTAAAAGAAGGTGCCGGCGTAGTAACTACCCGCGGGCACGTACAATGGATAGTAACAGAATACGGCATAACCAATTTATTTGGTAAAAGCCTCAAGCAGCGTGCACAGGAGCTGATCAAACTGGCGCACCCTGATCACCGCGAAGCACTGGATGCCGCCTATCACAAACGCTTTTCATCAATTTAAGAAAAGTATGTCCGTTTAAAAATACCTTAATGCGATTTTAAATAAATGAATGTGATTAACCGTAAGTACACTTACTGTTAATCACATTTTTTATGATATATCAATTTTAATATTACTTATCCAACTGCTTAATAAACAGAAATAAGTACGCTTCAAAACAACCGGTTAAAAAATATGTTACACCATTTATTGCAATCTATAGCGGTTACTTAAATATTTTTATGGAGATTTTACTACCTTATCCTTTCGATGATCATTGTTTCAATAAATGTAAGTTTAACCTTGCTAATGTGTTTAAATTCAGTTAATTTACAATCAATATCCTCGTTATGACAGTAAAACAATACCCATTTTATATTAAAGCTACAGTTATTCTTATCGGGCTGTTTTACCTGGTCAGCATCTTAAATGTATTGTCTGGGATTTTAGTTCCATTTGCCTTTGCCATCCTTTTTGCCATTTTGTTAAATCCATTATACAACAGGTTATTGCGTTTCAAAATGCCGAGGGCGCTTGCGGTTTTTTGTACCTTATTGGTAGGCATCGGATTTATGGCCCTGCTTGGGTATTTATTGAGCACACAGGTAGCACAATTCGGGCAATCGTTCCCAATTCTAAAAACCAGGTTTACACAAATAACTGATAATTTAGAACATTGGATTAGTTTTCAGTTCGGTCTTTCTATCGAGAAGCAAATCATTTTTGTTAAAAATGCACTGGATAGCAGCCAGGCAGCAATCGGAACTATTTTAGGAACCGTTTTTGGCACCCTTAGCCTGATGCTCATTATTCCTATTTATGTTTTCATGTTATTGCTTTATAAAAATCTCATTCTCAATTTTCTTTATGAAGTTTTTTCAGAAGAACACTCAAAAAGAGTAGGCGAGGTTTTGGCACAAACCAAATCAGCCATCCAGAGCTATATAGTTGGTTTGCTGATCGAGATGATCATCGTTTCTGGTTTAAATTCTTTAGCGTTATTCATTATTGGTGTTAAATACGCCTTATTATTAGGTGTTATCGGCGGTATCATTAATATCTTACCTTACATTGGTGGTTTTGTTTCCATATTGCTCCCTGTGTTGATAGCCACAGTAACTAAAGAGGGCTATTCTGCCCAGCTTGCAATCGTCCTTTCTTACCTGTTTATTCAGTTTATTGATAGTAATATCATCTTCCCGCGCTTCGTTTCTATTAAAGTTCAGATCAACGCTTTGATCTCGCTGATAGCAGTTTTCCTCGGGAATGCCATATGGGGTGTTGCTGGGATGTTTTTGATTTTGCCAATGGTTGCTGTGCTTAAAATTATATTCGACAGGATTGATGACCTTAAACCCTGGGGCAAATTGCTTGGTGATGAAGTCCCGGTGTTTCACATGGGGCAAGTTTGGGGTAGAAGGGGAAGGAGAAAAAAAACAGTTCTTAAAACTGAGCTTCCTTTAAAAGAGGCATTCGAATAACCTTTGATCTGCGCATCTGCATCTGCCTAAAACCTTCATATTTAGAGATGTTGAAATTATTCTTTTACTTACTATAATCAAATTAGTATAACTAATTGATTTTTAATTATTTATGCTGATTTAGTAAATTAGAAATTAAATCTTTCTCTAAAGCAAATTTATTAATTGCTGTCCGTTTAAAGTTGTCATTTGTTTTTTTATTTAACCACCGTTGAGTAATTATTAATATTTGCTCACAAAAGTTTTTGCTTTTTCTTACGTTAAAATAAGAAATGTCTTTTCATGAAATAATTTTACAATACAATGTTGTTCTATAAAACCATATATGATACAATATTGTATTATATTTGAAGTAGAAATTAAAATGTCTTAATTTCTTAGATTCTTGAATGGCCAAGTACTTTGATGAAAATAAAAAACACGCAGTAGCAATAATTGGCTCAGGCTTTTCCGGCCTAAGTGCAGCAGCGTATTTGGCAAAAGCCGGTTGCAGTGTAAATATTTATGAGAAGAATGCTGAAATAGGAGGACGAGCCCGTCAATTGATTGGCAATGGCTATACATTTGATATGGGCCCCAGTTGGTATTGGATGCCCGAAGTATTTGAGAATTTCTTCAATGACTTCGGTTATAAAACATCAGATTTTTATGAATTAAAACAGCTTGATCCTGGCTTTACCGTTGTTTTTGGTAAAAATGATGTTTTAAATATTCCTGCTGATTATAGTGCTTTAGAAGATTTGTTTGAATCGATTGAACCCGGAAGCTCAAAGCAATTGGCGCTATTTTTAGATGAAGCTGCTTATAAGTACCAAACTGGTATGAATAAATTGGTTCATAAACCAGGCCTTTCATTAATGGAATTTGCCGATTGGGATTTGATTAAAGGGGCATTTAAACTCCAGGTATTCACCTCCTTCAGCAAGCATGTGAGGCGTTTTTTTAAAGATCAAAGGCTGATTACCCTAATGGAATTTCCAGTGCTTTTTTTAGGCGCAATGCCCGAGGAAACCCCTGCTTTATATAGCTTAATGAATTATGCAGGCCTTAAACTTGGCACTTGGTACCCCAAAGATGGTTTTGGTAAAGTGATTGAGGGAATGCAGCAGGTTTGTGAAGCACAAGGTGTTGTTTTTCATCCCGACTCGGCAGTTACTCATTTAAAAGTTAATAATAAGATTATTACTGAAATAAGCACAAAGCATGAGGAAATTGCTTATGATGGTGTTATTGCAGCAGCTGATTATCACCACGTAGAAGAAAAATTACTGGATACGGCCTATAGGAACTATGATGTTAATTATTGGGAAAAAAGGGTTATGGCTCCTTCAAGCCTGATCTTTTATCTTGGGGTAACCTGTAAAATTGACAAGTTGGAGCATCATACTTTATTTTTTGATGCCGATTTAAAGCTTCATGCGCAGGAGATCTATAAAGATCCTAAATGGCCTACCAAACCATTATTTTATGTCTGCTGTCCTTCAAAGTCTGACGATACCGTTGCGCCAGCAGGCCATGAAAATATATTTATACTGATGCCGCTGGCACCAGGCGTTGATGATAGCGAAGCGCTGCGTGAGGAATATTTTGATTTAATAATGGAGCGACTTGAAGATTATACCGGTGTGGCTATCAGAAATGCGCTCGACTATAAGAAAAGTTACTGTGTTAAAGATTTTAAAGCAGATTATAATTCTTTTAAAGGCAACGCTTATGGTTTAGCTAATACATTAATGCAAACGGCACATTTAAAGCCATCTATCAAAAATAAAAAGATCAATAACTTATTTTATGCCGGGCAACTTACCGTTCCCGGGCCGGGGGTTCCTCCCTCTATTATATCAGGCAAGGTTTCTGCCCAATTGCTTACTAAATACCTCAATAATAAATGAAAGAAAGATTTGACACCTTATCTGCAACTTGTTGCAGGGAAACAACCCGGTTGTACAGTACCAGTTTTTCCCTTGGGATATTTTTTTTCAAAAAGGAAGTTCGTCACCCTATTCATGCCATTTATGGCTTTGCAAGGTTAGCTGATGAAATTGTGGATAGTTTCCACGAATATCCTAAATCATTGATGCTTGCCGAATTATCAGAAGATTGTTTTACAGCTATTGAACGGGGGATCAGTATCAACCCGGTTATCAATTCATTTCAGCAGGTTGTTAATAAATACGGGATAGATCATAGCCTTATCCGGCAGTTTTTAAACAGTATGGAAATGGATCTGGGCGAGCAGGCTTATACAACCGAAAAATACGAAGAATACATTATGGGTTCGGCCCAGGTAATTGGACTTATGTGCCTGCATGTGTTTACCAATGGCAACCGGGAAGAATTTGAGCGGTTAAAATTGCCCGCCATGAAATTAGGCTCAGCTTTTCAAAAGGTTAATTTTTTACGGGATATAAACGCCGACTACCAGGATTTAAACCGGACTTATTTTCCGGATGTTAACTTATCCGCTTTTTCTGATGAAAATAAAAAAGCTATTGAGCAGGATATTCTTAAGGAACTAAATGAGGCCTTAAACGGGATACGGCAACTGCCGCGGTCATGCCGCAAGGGGGTTTACCTGGCTTATGTTTATTACAGGCAGCTATTCCGGAAAATTTCACGGGTACCTGCTGAAAGGGTAATGTCTGAAAGGATCCGTGTTTCTAACGGGCATAAGTTTTGGCTAATGTTTGATTCATTGGTAAGATATAAACTGAACGTTTTATGAGGTTTTTATTAATGCTATGCATACTTCCCGGCTTTATACAAGTTCCACAAAATGTTGATATAAGCAAAATACGCGGGCTGTACCATAGCGCTCCTGTAGTTAAGCAGGATGCCCGGCAGTTTTACCAGTTAATGCTCGGGGTTGATAGCAGTGCCGCTGCACCTGTACTAATTTGCTATAAAGGAGCAAGTGAAATGATACAGGCTAAATACGCATTGAACCCAATTGCAAAGCTTGATAAATTTAATAAAGGTAAAGCGCTGTTAAAAAAGGCAATAAGTCGCGATACACTTGATTTGGAGATGCGGTTTATCCGGTTCTCTATCCAAAGTAATCTGCCGGCTTTTTTAGGTTATCATGATGAGTTAGAAACTGATAAACGTTTTTTGCTGGATAAAACCAAAGACAATAAAGACCCTGAACTGAAAGAAATAATTTATAACTATTTATCTTCTCTTCCTATTATTAAACCGGAGGAGTTAAAACAACTAAAAAATTGAAAGAAAGTGTATTGCTTGTAAACACCAACGGCCAGGGAATTGGCACAATGGATAAAATGGCTGCTCACAGAAAAGGGGCGTTGCATCGTGCTTTCTCTGTATTTATATTTAACAGCAAAGGGCAATTACTGTTGCAGCAAAGGGCCCTTGATAAATATCATTCGGGCGGGTTGTGGACTAATACCTGCTGTAGCCATCCCCGTTTGGGTGAAATAACAACCGACGCAGCCCATCGCCGTTTAAAAGAAGAAATGGGTTTAAAAACTGAATTAACAGAGCTGTTTCAATTTAGTTACCGGCACGAATTTGAGAACGGGTTAATTGAACATGAATATGATCATGTATTTATAGGAACAAGCGATCAGCTTCCTGATCCTGATCCGGCTGAAGTGGCCGGGTTTAAATATATGGATACCGATCTGCTGGTTTTTGAATTAATAGAACAGCCTGATGAATATACTGCATGGTTAAAAATCTGCTTTGACCGGGTATTAGAGGGCTATTATCAAATGAATTAAATATGAATTTGCTTATTAACATTGCTATTGTTTTAGTCACTTTTATTGGGATGGAAGGCGTGGCCTGGTTAACACATAAATACATTATGCACGGTGTATTTTGGTTTCTGCACAGTGATCATCATCACAAAGAGCATTATGGCTTTTTAGAGAGGAACGATTTTTTCTTCCTGATATTTGCCCTGCCGGGTATTGCATGCCTGGCTGCAGGGGCTGCCTACCATTTACCTGTTTGTACTTGTATCGGGATAGGCATCACCCTTTATGGCGCCTGTTACTTTTTTGTCCATGATCTGTTTATACATCAACGTATAAAAGTGCTTCGCAATTCTGAAAACTGGTATTTAAAGGCCATCAGGCGTGCACACAAAATGCACCATAAGCATACCGGCAAATATGATGGTGAAAGCTTCGGGATGTTATGGGTTTCAATGAAATATTTTCGTAACAATAAAAAAGGTAATCCGGCATGAAGTTTACCTATCTACTGATCGATTTTTTCACGGTAATTATACCGCTCATTTTTTCCTTTCATCCGCGAATCAGGTTTTATAAAAACTGGTCTGCGCTTTTTCCGGCCATTATTTTAACCGGCTTGATTTTTATTGGCTGGGATATGTATTTCACCCGGCTAAAAATATGGGGATTTAATTCGCAATATTTAATAGGTGCTTATATCGGCAATTTACCTGTCGAAGAGGTGCTGTTCTTTTTATGCATTCCGTATTCATGCCTGTTTACGTACATGTGTCTTAATGTGATGATCAAGAAAAGTTTTTCAAAACGAATTGAAATCATCATCAGCTTATTACTGATAGCTATATCGGCTTTTATGGCTTTGCGCTTTATGAGTAATGCATATACCAGTTCTGCTTTTGCTGTATTGGCCGTTTTGTTGTTTACAGCGCAGTATATTATAAAAGTATCGTGGCTACCCAAATTCTATATCGCTTACCTGTGGCTCTTGCTGCCATTTTTAATTGTAAACGGATTACTGACGGGTACAGGGCTCGAAGCGCCGGTAGTTTGGTATAACCCGGCACACAATTTAAATCTGCGGATACTAACCATCCCTGTCGAAGACATATTTTATGGCATGGATTTAATTTTACTCAACATCATGATCTATTCGTGGTTATGCCTCAAAATAGATCAAAAACGTAAAAACCTTAATAGGGTATATAATTATACATCATCAGCTTATTCACAATCCAATATAAATTCATGATAAATAACAACAGAATAAATAATTTAATGATTGAAAGGGGCGTGACAGACCATGAGGAAGAACACCACAGTTCGGCGTTTGATACGCCGCTGCGGGCTGACGCTTTTGAAATGGACGACGATACCAAAATGGAACTGATTGCTAAACATTTTAAGGGTATTATGCAGGTGCTGGGAATGGATCTGGATGATGACAGCTTAAAAGATACCCCCAAAAGGGTAGCTAAAATGTATGTAAAGGAGATCTTTAGCGGCCTTAACCCGGCCAATAAACCGGAGCCAACTTTATTTAGCAATCCTTTTAAATACAACCAAATGCTGGTTGAAAGAAACATTGCCGTATTCAGCAATTGTGAACATCATTTTGTACCAATTGTAGGTAAAGCACACGTTGCCTATATTAGCAACGGGCAGGTGATAGGCTTATCAAAGTTGAACAGGATAGTTCAATATTGCTCACAAAGGCCGCAGGTGCAGGAACGGCTAACCATGCAGATTGCCAACATGCTGAAAGAAGCATTGGGAACTGATGACGTGGCTGTTATTATAGATGCCCATCATCACTGTGTATCAAGCCGTGGCATCAGGGATAGTGGCAGTACAACCTTAACTGCCGAATACTGCGGGCAGTTTTTAAATGCAGAAACAAAAAACGAATTTTTAAAATATATCGGGTCATGAATTTTCAAGGAAAAAATATCCTGGTAGTCGGCGGCAGCTCAGGCATAGGGCTTTCATTGGTTAAATTGTTGAAAAGTAACAATGCTGCTGTATACGTGATTTCAAGATCAAAGCCGGCTGACTTGCCCGAAGGCGTTGCCCATCTGCAAGCCGATATTACAGGGAACCTTGATGCTGTAGCTTCTTTTTTGCCTGATCAGTTACATGGCTTGGTATATTCTGTAGGCAGCATTAACCTCAAACCTTTTAACAGGCTAACAGAGGATGATTTTTTAAACGATTATCGAATTAACGTTTTAGGTGCAGCCCGTATAATCCAACAAGCGCTTAAGCAATTAAAAAATGCAGGAAGTGCATCCGTAGTTTTAATCAGTTCGGTTGCGGCTAAAACCGGGATGCCTTATCATGCCAGTATTGCGGCTGCAAAGGGTGCTGTTGAAGGTATGGCATTATCATTAGCTGCCGAGTTAGCTATGCAGCAAATAAGGGTAAATGTAGTAGCACCATCACTTACTGATACCCCATTGGCACAAAACCTGCTCAGCTCTCCCGAAAAACGGGAAGCATCAGCAAAACGACACCCTTTGGCAAAGTATGGGCAACCTGAGGATATAAGCCAGGCGGTAGCATTTTTATTAGCAAACGAAAGTAGCTGGATTACCGGGCAGGTTATTGGCATTGATGGTGGTTTGGGTAAACTAAAAACAAGTTAAATGGTAAATATAAAAAGTGACCAGATCGCTAAAATGGAGAAGCACTACCGTATTGCTTTGATTAATAGCGTAGTGGGTTACAGGCCTTTAAATCTGCTGGGAACCACCAGTATTGATGGTATTTCCAACTTGTGTATAATCAGCTCGGCTTTTCACTTAGGTTCAAACCCACCACTTTTAGGAATGGTGATAAGACCGGAACGCGAACATAATGACACGCTAAAAAATATTAGAGAAACAGGCCAGTATACTTTAAATAACGTTTTGCCCGCGTGGTATATGCAGGCGCATCAAACCAGTGCCAGCTATCCGTCTGGTGTTTCTGAATTTGATGTTTGTGGTTTTAAAAAGCAATATGTTAAAGGCTTTAAAGCACCATTTGTAGGGCAATCAAGCGTAAGTATAGGTTTAGAGTTAAAGGAAATGATGGATATGGAAATTAATGGTACCACCATTGTGATTGGCGAAATTGTTCAAATATTAACTGACGATGCAATTATCGGCGAGGATGGGACCATTGATCATATCAAGGCCGAAACAATGGCGGTGGCTGGGTTAGATGCTTATTTTCTTCCGCAGCCTGTGGGGCGTTTGGCGTATGCAAAGCCGGGCGTTGAGCCACATCAATTAAACGAACAGCTGCTAAAGCCCTGAAGCTATGGAAAAAAATGCAGATGTAATTATTATTGGAGCAGGTTTAGCAGGTTTAACGGCGGCTAAAGTATTGAAGGAAGCAGGTAAATCAGTTATGATCATTGAAGCTTCTGACGCGGTAGGCGGGAGAGTTAGAACAGATGAAGTAGATGGTTTTCTGCTCGACCGTGGTTTCCAGGTTTTACTAACTGCCTATCCGGAGACCAAACGATTTTTAGATTATGAGGCGCTTGAACTTTGTGCATTTGATCCTGGTGCGCTTATTCTAAATAAAAAAGGTATTACAAAAATTGGAGATCCCCTAAGGCAGCCGGGGTCATTAATGAGTACGCTTTTATCTCCTGCAGCCACCATTGCTGATAAATTCCGCATGCTGAGGTTAAAATTGAAGCTTGCCCGTAAAAGTATTGATGCTATATTTTTAGATAAAGAAATTACAACTGTTGCTTATTTAAAAAATGAGGGGTTTAGCGAAACCATCATGAACCAGTTTTTTAAACCCTTTATGACAGGCATTTTTTTGGAGGATCAATTAATTACCTCAAGCCGTATGTTTGAGTTTGTATTTAAAATGTTTAGTGAGGGCGATGCTGCAATTCCAGCAAAAGGAATGGGAATGATTCCATTACAATTAGCTCAATGTCTTGCGCCTGATGAGATCTTGTTTAATGAACGCGTATCAGCTATTGAAAATAACAACGTAATAACAAGCAGTGGTTCAATATATCAGGCCAATTTTATCCTGATAGCAACTGATGAGCTCAATTCACCAATTCCAAATAAAAAGTTACCGTCTGCATACCATTCAGTTACCAATATGTACTTTACTGCGGAAAAAGAGCCATTTACACAGCCTTTAATTGCTTTAAATACCTTAGCCGGAAAACTGGTCAATAATATTGCTGTTATGGATCGCATTGCTTCGGATTATTCTAATAATGCTGATTCTTTAATATCATTATCACTCGTAGATGATTATTCAAAGGTGAATCAGGCCGAGCTTCAGGCAAGTGTTATTGCCGAAATGAAATACTGGTACCCGGAAGCAGTTAACTGGAAACACCTTAAAACCTATCATATTAATTATGCCTTACCTGATGATGACCACGTTAGAAACGAACCTGATTATAAAGCCATGAGATTGAATGCCGAATGTTTTGTTTGCGGTGATTATTTGATGAATGGCTCTATTAATGCAGCTATGAAAAGCGGAAGATTGGCTGCAGAAGCCATAATTAATACCATGCGGTAATGAATGATCAAAAAATTTATACCGACGACTTTTTAAACGCTAAGAGATTATCAGGAGATTTACCGGCAGATGAGTTTATAAAGCTGGTATTTGCAGATCCTGAAAAGAAACTGCACCTGCAACAATGGCTTGGCGGTAAGGTTGGTGATGCTCATTTAAAGGCGTTAAAAGATGCTTACCCTGATATTGCTTTTATCAATACTGCCAGCGATTTACCGCTTTGGGCAGATGCTAAGCAAATGAAAGCTGGATCTGAATTTTTTGCCAGGCATTCAGAGATCATCATGAGTTTGCTTGGTTTATTGTCCTTGCCTTACTGCTACAATGCTGCCAACGGCGCAATGGTTTTGTATTTATCTGAGTTGATCAGAAAGCAAACTACCAAACGGCTTTTTGACACAGCCATTTTTGTATGGGAGGTGATGGGGCCGGATGCCTTTGCTAAGGATGGGAATGCTTACGAGGAGATTTTGAAAATACGTATGATGCATGCTGCAGTGCGTTATTATACCTTACAAAGCGGCAAATGGGACGATTCATGGGGGCTGCCTGTTAACCAGGAAGATATGGCCGGTACCAATCTTTCTTTTTCATTAATAGTAATCCGCGGGTTGCGGATGCTTGGCTATAGTGTTAGCCCTGCGGATCAGGCAGCGTTTATGCATATCTGGGCAGTAATAGGTTATCTTACCGGTTTAAGTGAAGACTTGATCCCTGAAAATCCTAAAATGGCCCAGCAGTTAGATAGTGTTATTAAACAGCGCCAGTTCAAAGTATCAACACATGGAAAAGAACTTACCGCATCGCTGACAGCCCATATTCTTTCAGTTAATAAAAGTAAAGCCACGGCGAATGATATACTGGGCCTGATGCGTTACCTTCTTGGCAAGGAAATAGCAGATATGCTTGCTATAAATGCTCCTGAATTGCCCGGTTATAAACTTACACTTATAAAAACAACCAACTTTTTGAAAGGCTTTATGCCCACGGGTGATAGCAGGTTGGTTTACCGGGCTGCATACAACACTTTTAAAATGCAAAACCCTGAACTCAATAAAAGAAACTAAATTTGAAGACATTAGCTTATACTAATAATTAAAACATGAAATCATACCAACTCATTCATCAGTTAATAGTCCTTGTAGAGCAACTGGAAGAGGAAAACAGTGGAAGGAAAGTTTCTATTCAGGATTTTACAGGTTTTCTGTTGAATAAAGTTGGAAACCACAGTGGTAATTTAGTTAACAACGAAGTACGGTTTGGAAACAATGATAACACCGCATTAGTGACTGCCTATCAGCTGGACAATAATATCGGCCGCTTGTTTGTTTTTATGAGCCGGTATGCAAAATCATATATTAAACGGGCTTTAGAAGGTACTCCTTTACAAACTGCCGAAGATTTTACCGCACTTGCTATTCTGCTTACCCATGATCATTTATCTAAAAGTGAACTGATAAGCCATAATTTACAGGAAAAAACATCAGGCACCGAAGTTATCAGGCGCTTGATTGCCGCTGGGCTGGTAAGGCAATGGGATGACAAAAAAGATAAAAGGAGTAAGCACGTTGCTATTACTAATGAAGGTAAAGAATTGCTGTACCAGGTATTTGTGGATATGAATAATGTAGGTAAAATGATCACAGGTAAATTGACAATTGCCGAAAAATTTACTTTACAATATCTTCTGCAAAAACTGGAGATTTTTCATCTGGAGCACTATGAAAAGAAAACCATTTTGAGCAAAGCCGACCTAAGAAACTTTGTAGCAGAAAATATCCCGGCTGAATGAGCGAATCAATTATTTTAAATGCTATTGATACAGATCGTATCATAGAAATGGCCTGGGAAGATCGTACTCCTTTTGATGCCATCAAATTCCAGTTCGGGATTACCGAACAACAGGTTATTGCCCTGATGCGTCGCGAAATGAAACTATCCAGTTTTAAATTATGGCGCGAGCGTGTACAGGGACGGCTTACCAAGCATGAAAAATTGAGCGGGCAAGCTGCTTTCAGATTTAAATGCAGCAGGCAAAAACAGATCAGTTTTAACAAGGTGAGTAAAAGAGTATGATTATAAAAATCCATTTTTCTTAACTCATTAATAATTTTAATGTAAAATCAGACCTCTCTATTCTAATTGTTACCTTTAATTTATAATTAATAAAGCAATAATATTTAGTATTGGAAAAGTAGTTGGTATGCAAACTAACTATTAATTGAACAATACGATAATTTGCCTTTTTACTAATAAATTTAAGATGCCGGGGATAATAGTTGCGAGGCCAAAGTTTTTCAGGATAACCTTCATTTTAATCGGCTGCCTGCTGTCATCAGGGTTTTTGCAGGCCCAGCAACAGGTTGCTGTTAATGATCAGCTTAGTCAGCATATATTTAGCTACAAAGAAATTTATTGCTTAGAGGATGCCACAGGCAAATTAACTTTTAACGATATACAATCCCCAACCTTGTCGGCTAAGTTTGATGCAAGCTGGTCAAGTACCCCTCAAAACTATAACCTAAAATCTGTTTACTGGTACAAGATAACCATTAGCTATCCGCTAAAAACAAAAAAGAACTGGATGCTGGAGTTCTTTGACCAAACAATTGATGATATAACTATTTATTCGCCAACCGAAAGTGATACTTACCAGTTTGAGAAATTTGGTGCGCTCAATAAATTTAATAACAGGCAGTTTAAACATAAAAATTTTGAATTAAACCTTGAAGCTTTTCCTGGTAAAACCTGTACCTATTATTTCCGGATAAAATCACACCAAACTGCCGATGTAATTATTGTTTTACGCTCTGTTAACTGGTTTATTCAGTATGCCCTAAACGAATACCTGCTGTTCGGAATCTTTTACGGCATGATATTGATCTTCGCCTTTTATAACCTGATAATGTATGCTGTAATTAAGCAAACGCAGTATTTATATTATGTATTATATAGCCTGAGTGTAGGTTTTTATGAGTTATGCAGCGATGGCATAGGCTATCAGTATTTATGGCCCAACCTGCCCGGCTGGAACCAGTATGCCTACGGCGTTGCCTTGTGCTGTGTTAGTGTATTTGCCTTACTGTTTACCAGCAAATTGTTATTTGTAAAAACCAGGGCCCCGGTACTATATAAGTTAATTAACCTGGTAATAGCGGCAAGGATTGCGTTTTTTTTGGCGGCCTTTATTTTAAACAAGCAATGGTTCAACTATAAGTTTATTGAAGCTGTGCCCTTGTGTATTGCCTTTTTTACGGGTATATATATTTTACGAAAAGGGTATAGGCCAGCCCGGTTCTTTGTAGTTGGATATAGCTTTTTATTTGTTGGCTTTACCCTTAAGTTATTAATAATGCTGGATGTGTGGTGGCTTAACTTTGGTGCATTAAGCTATTATAGCCTTAGTCTTTGTTTTATATTAGAGATGGTTTTTTTGGCTTTTGCAAATGGCGATAAGGTGCGCTTGTTAAAAAGCGATAAAGAAAAAGCGCAGCAGGAAATTATAGAGCAGCTGATGGCGAACCAACAGCTCAAAGAATCAATAAATGTAAAACTGGAGGAGCAGATAAAGGAGCGGACGCATGAGCTGGTTAAAAATGCCCGGACTATTGAAAAGC
Organism: Mucilaginibacter sp.; assembly: GCF_965277465.1. Classification (GTDB taxonomy): domain Bacteria; phylum Bacteroidota; class Bacteroidia; order Sphingobacteriales; family Sphingobacteriaceae; genus Mucilaginibacter. The sequence continues at coordinate 2,040,535 of NZ_CBDICW010000002.1, read as the reverse complement.
AAAATGAAGATCTGAACCGGGTGAATCAAATATTGCAGCAACAGGCTGCTGATATTTCGCGGATGAATGTATTACTGGAAAAAGATAACCAGGAATTACATACCAACTTTGATAAAGTAAGCCGCGATCGCATCATGTCTGCCGGGGTTGATTTTGAAGAGTTCAGCAGAATATATCCTGATGCTGATAGCTGTTATAAATTTCTCGCCGACCTTAAATGGCAGGATGGTTACAAATGCCACAAATGCGATAATACTCATTTTTTTAACGGCCACTTGCCTTACAGCAGGCGTTGCAATAAATGCAGCTATGAAGAGTCTGTTACGTCGTACACTTTGTTTCAAAATACAAGGATCCCCATAACAAAAGCCTTTTACATGATATTTTTGGTTTACTCAACCAATGGTAAAATATCATCACACAAATTATCAGAGATACTCTCCATCAGGCAGGGTACTTGCTGGGCCTATAGTAACCGCATAAAGAAACTCCTTTCGAGCAGGAAAGCCGGAATAAAAAACGGTAATAACGAAGGCTGGAGCAAGCTTGTATTAGAAAATCAACCTGAATAATATCTTTTAAACCTGTTCGGTCAATTTTTAAACACCTGCCTGTCAGCTGCTTTAAAAAGGGGTTTATCCGTATCAATGGATGTCATTGTGCTCTTTTTGTGCTCATATTTATAGCTTATAATCAGTTGATTATGTTTTTGTAAATAAGGTGTTAAAGCGTATCAATAGTTTCATAATTACCTATATATCAATTATTTACGTAAAAATAATTGATGTTTTACTTCGTTTTTCTGTACAATGCATATAACTTTGTCCATTCAATTAGCATGCTAATACATGCACCAATTTTTACTTATCTATTTTAAAACGTATGAAAAAAAGACTTACTTTATTTGTAGTCCTTCTTTTAACAAGCTGTGCTTTTGCCTTTGCGCAAACAGGCACTGTTAAGGGGGTGGTCAAGGATGACCAAGGGCTAACTTTACCCGGAGCCACTGTGTTGGTTAAAGGAACAACTACTGCTGCTATAACCGACGGAAGCGGAAAGTACTCCATCAGTGCACCGGCTACAGCAACATTAGTGTTTTCATTTATAGGGTTTACCACGCAGGAGATCCCGGTAAATAATCAAACAGAGATCAATGTAACTTTTGTGGCTAATGACAAGCAGCTTAATGAGGTTGTAATTGTTGGTTATGGCTCACAAAAGAAAAAGGATATTACATCAGCAATAGCTACGGTTAGCACTAAAGATGTAAGCTCAAGGCCTATAGTTAATACATCAGAGATACTTGATGGTAAAGCAGCCGGTGTGCAAGTGTTTAATGCATCAGGCGCGCCGGGTGGTGGTAATTTCAGCATCAGGGTGCGTGGTGCATCATCTCCAAATGGTTCTGAACCACTTTATGTGGTTGATGGTGTTGTGGTAAACAATACTGCAAGTATTGATCCTAATAATATTGAATCTATCAGTGTATTAAAAGATGCATCAGCTGCCGGAATTTACGGTTCGTTAGGTGCTACAAACGGTGTGGTTTTAATTACCTCAAAAAAGGGTGTTAAAGGCCAAACCAAGGTTGAGATCAATATGTATACCGGTAAACAGCAGATCGTAAAAAAACTTGACCTGCTAAATGCCGATCAGTACAAAAGCCTGATCAGTGACGAGTATACAAATGCCGGCCAAAGCGTACCAGCCTTTCCTTCAAACTTTACTGCAAATAATAACTGGCAGGATTTGGTTTACCGCACTGCTAACCAAAGCGGCGTAAACGTAGGTTTATCAGGCGGTACAGATAAAGGTAATTTCTATTTAGGTTTAGGCGATCTGAGCCAGGATGGTATAATCAACGGAACCAATTACAAACGTTACTCTATCAACCTGAGCCTTGAACAAAAAATGAAAAACTGGTTAAGCGTTGGTACCAATGTATCATATAACCGTACCGATGGCCGCACTGTGAATGATAATAACTCTGCTAACCACGGCGGTACCGTTTTAGCCGCTATTTCAACGCCGCCAATTGTGCCGATCTTTGGTGCAAACGGGATGTACCAGTCAAACTCTGACAATACCACTAACCCTTTGGATGATATTTACAGTAATGAGAACCATTACATAAAAAACAATTTATTAGGAAACGTGCACGCAGAGATCACACTGCCTTTTAATATTAAATACCGTTCGCAGTTAGGTATATCATTAAATAACTATGATAATGATTCGTTCACAAACCCATTAACCAACCAGGGTGCAAGCCAGGTAAACGGTATTGGCAGTAGTGAAAATAACGAAACGTTCCGCTATACATGGGATAACACGTTAACCTATAACACTATCATCAATAAAAAGCATAGCATTACAGCAGTTGTTGGAACATCAGCCATTGAAGAAAAATATACCGACAGCTACCTATACGGTACTGGCTTCCCAGCTGGTATAACCACTTTAAATGCTGCAAGCGCCAATAAACAAATTTCTACTTATAAAACCGATTGGACTACCAACTCATATTTTGGACGTATCAATTATGGTTTTGAAAACAAATACCTTTTAACGGCATCTATAAGGGCCGATGGTTCTTCAAGAGCAGGTATTAATAACCAATGGGGTTATTTTCCTGCCTTATCAGCAGCATGGAGAATTTCGAGCGAAGATTTCTTGAAGGACAATACCTTTATCAGCGATTTGAAATTGAGAGTTGGTTATGGCGAAGTAGGTAATTTGCCACAAACCATTTATAACAGCTACAGTACATTAAGCCCTACAGGTTATTTATTTGGCGGTAACAGTGCTTCTGGCTATTATCCAACAAACCCGGCTGGTAATCCTGATCTGAAATGGGAATCAACTAAAGGTTTAAATATTGGGTTTGATCTATCAATATTGAACGACAGGTTATCATTAACTGCCGATTACTACAATAAAAAAACCACCAACTTTATTTTCCCGGTTGTGATTTCTGCTGCCGAAGGTGGTGCTGCCAACCTGAAGAATACTAACCTGCCAGGACATATATTGAACCAGGGTATTGAGTTTTCATTAACCGGAAGGATCATCGTTGAAAAAGACTTTACCTGGACGTCAACATTTAATGCATCTTTCAACAAAAACAATGTTAGCGGTATCCCGCAGATATTGGATACCAATGGAAATTTAGTTGACCAGACTTTCCCTTTCGGCGGAATTGCATTTGGTGGAAGCGGCAACGCAACCGATTTAACTATTGTTAAAAACGGATTGCCTTTAGGCGCATTTTATGGTTACAAATATGCAGGCGTTGACCCGGCTACAGGTAATGCCTTATACTATGCTGCCAACGGTAAAAAAACAGCAACACCAACCACTGCCGACGAAGGCTATTTAGGTAGCGGCTTACCAAAAGCAGTGTATGGCTTTGCAAATACAGTGACCTACAAAAATTTCAGTTTAGACTTTTTGTTTGATGCAGTAGCTGGTAACAAAGTATTTGATGCTACAAGGGTTGAAACGGAAGGGATGTACCTGATTGGAAACGCAAGCACAGCTGTTTTAGACCGCTGGAAAAAACCAGGCGATATAACCAATGTACCTGCTGCCGTGTATGGTGGTACTAACAGTGCAGGTGTATCAACCATTTTACCATCATCGCGCTTTATTGAAAATGGTGCTTTTGTAAGACTTAAAAACTTATCATTAAGCTACCAGATAAAAAGCGGCCTGCTGGAGAAAAATGGCGTGAAAATACGCGTTTTTGCAACTGCTGAAAACCTGTTCACTATTACCAAATACAAAGGCTACTACCCGGAAGTTAATTCATTTAGCGGAAACTCACAAAGCGGTGGCTCATTGGGCTCACCAAGCTCAACAGCTATTGGTGTTGATTACGGAACTTATCCGCAAACAAAAACATATACTGCGGGCCTTAACGTAAGCTTTTAATCTATCCTAAATTCAAACAAAATGAATAATCATAAAATATTAACCCTTGCGATTATTGTTGCAATGGGTCTTTCATCAGCCTGTAAAAAGGACTTTTTAAATAAACAACCTATATCGCAGGGTACGGCAGGTAATTACTACAAAACTGCCAGTGATGCCGAAGGCGGATTGGTAGGTGCATACTCACAAGCGTTTTTAAGTGACCAGTATTGGGTATGGGATTACATAAGCAATGGAGATGCCCGTGCCGACAACTGCTACGCAGGTGGAGATAATCCGGATAACTTTGGTATTGCCAACTTTACAGCTACTCCGCTTAACGGTAACTCAACCCGCGATTGGCAAGGCCTTTACCAAGATATTTTTGCTGCAAATACCGTACTTGATTATGTACCCAAAATTCCTGCTGCCGGATTTGCAGCCGGCAGGCAAGCTCAGATCTTAGGTGAAGCTAAATTTATCAGGGCTATCTCTTACTTTCAGTTAGTAACTACATTTGGTGATGTTCCTTTGATTTTGTCAACTGTAAATGTAGCCCCTAAACCGGCACGTACAGCTGCAACCGCAGTATATGCTCAAATTGAAAATGATTTAACAACAGCTGAAGCTGTATTACCTGTTTCATTCCCTAACGTTGGGCATGCCACTAAAGGCTCTGTACAGGCCCTGTTAGCTAAAGTTTACGCACAGGAAGGCAAATACCAGCAGTGTTTAGATTATTGCAATAAAGTGATCAATAGCGGCCAGTATTCGCTGGTAGCCAACTTTGCTAATTTGTTTGATGGTACCAAAAATACAACTGAATCAATATTTGAAATTCAGCATTCGGCAGCAAGTGGTTTTACTACTTACAATACCTCTTTGTTTTTACCGGCTGTTTTTGGAACATACTCTTTCAAAAAATTCGATCTGCCAACAAGTAACCTTATTGCCCTTTACAATGCACAGGGTGATAATATCCGTTTAAATTCATCTGTTTACCAGGCAACTGTAACATCCGACGGGCTTGCAGGCGGCGATCCTATCCCGGCGCCTTATACTACAGCATCAGCTACTGTGCCTTTCCTTTACAAATGGAAAACCAACATTTCTCAATTTGGTGGAGGTACTGATAACACGGTACTATTACGCTTAGCTGATATTATCCTTTTAAAGGCAGAGGCCTTGAACCAGTTAGGTCAATCAGCAGAGGCTGTGCCTTTGGTTAACCAGATTAGGGCCCGTGTTAAGTTAGCCCCAATAACAGTAACCGCTCAGGCTGATGTTGCTTTAGCTATATTAACAGAAAGAAGAATGGAGCTTGCCTTTGAAGGTAACCGCTGGAATGATTTATTAAGGTTTGGTGCGCAATACACCATCTCCCTGATAAAAAGCCAGGTTGATCCTTACGGCAAAGCATTTAACTATCCAATAACGCAAAGCAGGTTAATATTACCTGTTCCCTACAATGAAATTCAGCTCGATGGTAACTTAACCCAAAACGCTGGTTACTAACCTTTAACAAAAAGCTGCAATCTTTAATTGCAGCTTTTTGTTTGTTTATATTTATCAGTTTAGCTTTTTAAAACATGATTAAAAATAAAAGCCTGCTTATTTGCTTATTAATCACTGCCTGTGCCCAGGTATTTAATGCCAGAGCGCAAATAACAAAGCCGCAATTATGGCTTACAGACCCAACCGATTCTATCCTGTTTAAATTACAGGATAAAAACATACGGAAGGCTGATACTAATCCCAATATCTTTACCATCACTATTAATAAAAACAAAACCTACCAGCAAATGGATGGTTTTGGATTTGCCTTAACAGGTGGCAGCGCCGCGCTCATTAACCAGATGCACCAGTCTGAACAAGCCAAATTGTTAAAGGAATTATTTGTTGCTGATAAAAACAACATTGGTGTTACTTACTTAAGGATCAGCATTGGATCATCTGATCTAGATGATCATGTTTTTACTTATGATGATTTGGAACCCGGAAAAACAGATGCCGAACTTAAAAAGTTTAGTTTGGTTAATGATGAAAAGGCGCTGATACCGGTATTAAAAAAGATCCTGATTTTAAATCCATCCATAAAGATCATGGCATCGCCCTGGAGCCCGCCAATATGGATGAAAACCAACGACAGCACTAAAGGAGGCCATTTAAAACCCGAATACTACCATACCTATGCGCAATACTTAATTAAATATATAAAAGGTATGAAAGCGCTCGGAATTAATATTGAAGCCATCACAATTCAGAATGAGCCTTTGAACCCTAAAAATAACCCAAGTATGGTTATGGAAGCAACGGAACAGGCTGCTTTTATTGCTAAAAACTTAGGCCCGGAGTTTAAATCAGCAGGAATAAAGACCAAAATAATACTGTACGATCATAATGCAGACAGGCCCGATTACCCCATTACTGTTTTGAACAACCCTGAAGCCAGGAAGTATACCGATGGTTCGGCATTTCACCTGTATGGTGGTAAAATTGAGGCGCTGAGCCAGGTTCATGATGCTTACCCAGATAAAAATCTATATTTTACTGAAGAATGGGTAGGGGCACCCGGCAATTTGAAAAACGAACTTCGTTTTCATATCCCTGAAATTATTATTGGTGCGCCAAGAAACTGGTGCCGAAACGTTATTGAATGGAACTTAGCAGCAGATCAGAACCAGGATCCGCATACGCCGGGTGGCTGCGATCGCTGCCTTGGTGCTATAACTATCATAGCCGATCATGTTATCCGTAACCCGGCCTATTATATTGTTGCCCATGCCTCAAAGTTTGTAAAGCCGGGTTCAAAACGTATTGAATCGAACGAAACAAGCGAACTGCCAAATGTAGCCTATATAACCCCGGCAGGTAAAATTGTACTGATAGTTTTTAATAACGGTACTAAAAGCCAGAAATTCAATATTAAATATAATAACAAAGAGTTTTCATCTACCTTAAATGCCAATGCAGTTGGCACTTATGTATTATAATTTAATGCAGGTGATTTTAAAATTGCTGCTAAAAACAAAAGCCTTCAGTAATTTTACTGAAGGCTTTTGTTTTATAAATAAGAACCGCCTGAATAATTATCTAAAATTATTTCACACGTTCAACGTACTCTCCTGTACGGGTATCTACTTTTACTTTATCTCCCTGGTTTACAAATAAGGGAACTTTTATTTCAACACCATTTTCTGTTGTTGCATATTTTAATGCACCTGATGAGGTATCACCTTTAACAGCTGGTTCGGCATAGGTTACTTCTAATTCAACAAAATTGGGTGCCTGCGCCATAATAGGCTCTTCGCTTTCAAATGATACGATTACGTTCATCCCTTCTTTCAGAAACTTTGCAGACGGGCCAAACAATGATTTTGGAATATTGAACTGATCATAGCTGGTGTTATCCATTATCACCAGGTAATCACCTTCTTCGTATAAATACTGGTAATCATTGGTTTCTACACGGCAAATTTCAACCTGTTCGTCAGTTGCTAAACGAGCCTCAACAATTTTTCCGGTTTTAATATTGCGGAATTTGTCTAAATAAAATGCGCCGCCTTTACCTGGTGTGCGGTGTAAAACTTCGGTAACTGTTACCAGTTCGCCGTTAAATCGTAAAATATTTCCTACTTTAATTTCAGATGCCTTTGCCATGAAAATGTACTTGTAAATTTTGATTCCAAATATAGACGCTTTTTTTGTGTCCTCACGCAATTTTTGCTTTTTTGAAGAATCTTTAATTTACCCTTAATTTTATTTGCGATTAAACGGTGCTTGGTGTTGCGTCTTCGCCGTTAGTTGCTGTGGCTACGTCTTCCTTTGCAGGTTCAATTGCGCAGTGATAGCCAAACAGGCAACGGTCTTTTATCATGGTAGCCACCTCCGGCGGAACAAACTGTTCCCAGCCATCAGCGCCTTGTTTTATAAGCTGTAGTACTATATCAGTTTGTACGTGCAGGTTACTCTCTTTATAATGCCTTATATCCTCTATTTTATTATTGGCTATCAGGTAGCGGTATAGGTCAATAAGGTGTGGAGGAGGATAAAAACGTAAACAGTTCCAGATCACGCCATCGCGCAGTGTTGGATAAATAAATAGTTTTACCTTACGGCTAAACAGTGTAGCAAAGGATTCTAAAATACCACCCGGCAGATCTTTATAATGCTCTTCCGAAAAAATATACTCTAAGTTAGGGAAACCTAAAACCACACCCATTTTTAGTTTGGTGATTTTTGACAGATAGGCCACCAATTTATAATACTCATGAAAATTGGATATCAAAACCGTTTGCCCCAGCGAGCAAAGAATATCTACCCGGTCTAAAAAGTCCTTCTCATCAATTTCAGCAGTTTCGTCGGCATTTCTTTCTTTTAATGATTGCAGCGTAAGCTCAGTGATCACCATCACGTTGGTTTCATCAACATCGGGCTCCTGCATAAATTGCTTAACACCGGTATTCAGCATATCCAAATGCACGTTGATAATTGGGCGGAAACGGCCACGGATCACAACAATATGTTTCTTATATAAAACTTCCGAAGGCTGCATGTTCTTGCCATCAGGCCCAAATACTGCTGCGTCCGAAAAACCATATTTTACCAAATGCAGACTCATCAGCCTGTTATCAACCTTAGTAAAATTAGGGCCCTCAAATCGGATCATATCTATCTGAATACGGTCTTTCGATAAATTGTCGAGCAATGAGAGTAAAAATACAGGTGGATTCTCGTGGTAATAAAAACAGGCATACATCAGGTTTACACCCAATATACCTACAGCCTGTTGCTGTAAATTTGTATCGTTATCCAATAGTTTTACATGCAGCACCACATCATTAAATGCGCCGTTAGGCTCCAATTGAAAACGCACACCCATCCAGCCATGTCCTTCGTTTGTTTTATGGTAATTTAGTGCGGATACAGAGTCGGAGAAAGCAAAGAAAGTTGTTGTATCGCCACGTTGTACCGCCAAACGTTCAATCAACAGGTCGTATTCATGGTCTAACATGGATATAAGCCTGGGCTCGCTTACATACCTGCGAACTTGCTGCACACCGTATATGGCATCAGAGAAGATCATGTCATAAGCCGACATGGTTTTAGCAATGGTACCTGATGAAGCTCCTGCTTTAAAAAAATTAGCTGCTACATCCTGCCCAGCACCAATTTCAGCAAATGAGCCATATATTTTAGGGTCGAGATTTATGGCAAGCGCTTTTTGTTTTGTTCCAATATCTGTATTATGAATGATGTTCATACACTTAGTTATTTATTGTTTACTGTTGCCAGTAGCATTACCTGATAAGATGTCTTAAAAGTACGACTTTTTAGAGTACAGGATGAATTAGATGTGAAAAAGGCAAAAAATATGGTTTGTTATTGATAAAAGTATTAGCAGCAAAGAAATGACTTTATTTAGATCAGCCTTTAATTAACAATATCTTTATACTTTTACCAGTACGGTATCCACTGAATATGAAAAGAATAACATCACTTATTATATGCCTTTTTAGTTTTTACGCGGCATTGGCACAAACCCACCCAAGGTTTAAAGTAATTGCCCTTTACGAAAATGGAGGCCATCATATAGCATACTCCAAGGCTGCAATAGTATGGTTGGATAAACTTGCCGCTGATAGCAATTTTACCATTGATTATATTCAAAATACAGATAAGATCGACTCTTCATTTCTGTCTAATTACCAGTTATTTATTCAGCTTGATTACGCACCTTACGCATGGACAAAAACGGCAGAAAAAGCCTTTGAAAGCTATATTGAACAGGGGAGAGGCGGCTGGATAGGGTTTCATCATGCTACTTTATTAGGCGAGTTTGACGGCTACCCAATGTGGCAGTGGTTTAGCCAGTTTATGGGTAATGCCCGCTATAAAGATTACATAGCGACATTTGTAAAAGCTAAAGTAAATGTTGAAGACCGCTCGCACCCGGTAATGAAAGGTGTATTGCCCTCATTTATTGTGCAAAAAGAGGAGTTTTATACTTACCAGAAAAGCCCGCGCGATGAGGTGCATGTGCTGGCATCAGTTGATGAAAAAACCTATCAGCCAAATTCTTCTATTAAAATGGGAGATCACCCGGTGGTATGGACAAACCTGCACTACAAGGCACGCAACATTTATATATTTATGGGACACTCGCCCATACTTTTTCAAAGTAAAGATTATACAACACTATTCAACAATGCCATCTTTTGGGCTGCAGGAAAATAATTTTTATTAGCAGGTAAGTTTTATTATTTAGTACCCGATGGTTTCACCGCAGGTTCATTAAGCTTATAATTAATGCCTTTTGCTGTTTTTAAACTATCAATTGTGATTGGCTGTGCCATTTTAACCTGCTGCAGGGCGGTGTATGTCTTTTTCCATTCCTTAGGATCATTTTTTGCCATGGTTACAGTATCAGCTTTACTATAAAAGTTTAAAATATTTTGTTTTAGCGGCAAAGTAAGGTCATTGAATTTAGATTCCTGGAGCCTGTTCATCAGGTCGTAATAAGTTTTATCAGCTAATTTATATTCGCCAATTGCGGTAGGATGCCCGGTATCATAATCAACATCCGGTAATTCAATATTTTCATGCTGCAGGCTGGCAAGCACGGTATGGTAATGTACTAAAACGGTATCAAAGCTCCGGATAAAAAGTTTTTCACCTTCTGGCCCGGGGTCTTTAAACTTCAATGCTTTTAGCGGACCTATTTTTGGAAGAATCCTTACAAAAAATGCTAAAATCTCTGCTTTCAATCCAGGTTTTCTGTATGATGCACCAAACTCTTTATTATAATCCTTTCGCTTCATGTGGTAATGAAACTTGTGGCTGTTTACACTTGGATCCTGTTTTTTAATGTCATTTTTTCTAAGTACCCATGCGGTGCGGGTTATAGTTGGCAAAAGGCTTTTAACAGCCCATCTGTAAGAACCTATAGCAAGATCAAGATCGCCAAAAACCGTGTTAATATCCTCGCCATAAGTTTTTAAAAATGCCCTTTCCAAAACAGGTTTGGCTACTTCAAAACCAATAAAATCATGATAAGCCTGGGTTGCATAATTGCCCCTTGCAGTTTCCAATACATCAAAGGAGATCTCAACGCGGCTATGCGAGGTATGGTCATCTTCGTAAGTAGCAACATGCCCGAATTTTTTTTCAATCTCAGGATAAACAATGGGTACAACCACATTGGTAGCTATTGAATGCCCGTATTTATCAGCCATGTAATGGCATAGGGCACCTACGGCAAAAGCATATTCGTTCAGGTTTTGTGCTTCAGAAAGAAGGTTTTCTACAAAATCTCCACTGCGTACATAATGCGCAAGGTTAGTAAAATAAACGCTGCCGAATGGAAAGTAACCCATGTCAGCTATGAGGCAGCCCCCGTAAGCATAAGCATGTGCTTTTTTAAGCTCATCATCTGTTGCATCAGGATATTTTTGTTTAAGCAGGGGCAGGATGTGTTTTTGCCAGCTGGCATCAATAAGTGCCTCGTGGGTAAGAACAGAATAAGCTTTAGTTGATAATGGAACTATCAAAGCAAAAAAAACGGTGACAATTAGGCACTTAAATTGAATAGGCAACTTCATGTAATTCAGGTGGAGCTATATTGAAAGGATTAATATTAAAAATGGTTTTAAATAACATTAAATTATTGTGAAAAATACGTAAAGCTAATTAAGGTTGAAATAAATTACTTCAAATAAAAAGGGTGAAAGTTTAACTTTCACCCCATGTAATATTTTATCTTCTTAATTTTTAGTTAGAAGGTTGATCTTGCGGAGTACTTACAACCTTATAAACTTTTTTACCACTGGTATCAACGGTGTCCTGGTAATATACATCATCCTGTGATACATATAAGGTTTGTCCGTTAATATGTATAGTACGTGTTCCCTGTGGAAGTTCATCATATATATCGCCAACCATTGGGGCCTGGGCCTGGTTATTATCACCGTTGCCAACCTGGCCTCCCTGAGCACCTGTTCCTGTATTTAACTGCCCGTCTTTACCTGCAATTACATAAGTGGTAGTACCATCGTCTTTAGTAACTAACTGGTAATAAACTCCATTCTGTTCGTAATACGATTCGCCATTTATAGTTATTGGCTTGGCATGAGCCGGAAGTGTTGTTATTTCGGCACCCAGTGGTGGTTCAACTACAGTGTATTGATTGTTATCGTATTGATAATAATAACCATCGCTATAGTAGAATTGTGCACCACCCCAATAAAATGGATAATATCCGTATGGTAAAATACCTAAGCTAAAACCAAGGTGCGGGTAGTATAAGCTGGCATAAAAGCCACCACTATAAAAATAACCGCCATGATAACCCCAGTAACCACGACCACCCCAATAACGAGGGCCATAATAACCATGAGTGTATCCGTGACCAAGGTTATATCCGCGGCCATAATAACCACCACGGGCATATCCTCTGCCGCCCGCATAACCACGGCCTGCCGCATAGCCACCTCTGTAACCGCCTCCAACACCAACACGGCCATTGTAGCCACGGTTACCACCTATAGCCGGACGACCGCCTGAATAACCACCTCTTATAGTAGTTGAGCTACGTTGTGGAGATGAGAAATGCTGGCCACCATATGAACGTGAAGATGATGATACCGCAGAACGGCCGGAAAAACCACCGCTTGGGCGACCACCAGAAAAACCACCGCCTGAACGGCCACCGGAAAAGCCACTTGAATGACCACCACCGCCACCACCAGAACGACCGCCTCCTCCGCCACCACCACCTCTGTGTTGAGCGTTAGCAGGAAAAGCTAAAAACAAACATAATAGTCCGCTTAAGCTTGTGAATAATAAGTATTTAAATGCCTTTTTCATGTTGATTGTAATTAAACAGTTTTTCGCTGCTGTTTCTTATATAGACGTATAAAAGTATAAACGGTTTAACGCACCCTTAATAATTAATTTAACCTTGCTTATTAATGACAAATGTTGTGCCGCAAAAGGAAATTTGCCAAGGCTTTCTTATTAATAAACGGTAATTTATATATTAGCAGTGTTTGCGCGCTATGATATAAAGCAAACTATATCCATTAAAATAACATGATAAAAGATACTAATTCATTAAACCAGGTAGCAGAATTTCATACCACATTTAAACATCCTATAGTTAAAGACCCGGCTATACCGTCGAAAGAAAGAAGTGCATTAAGGATCTCACTTTTGGCTGAAGAACTAAAAGAATTACAAGAAGCTGTTGATAATGATGATATTGTTGAAATTGCCGATGCCCTGTGCGATCTGCAATATGTACTATCAGGCGCTATACTGGAATTTGGTATGGCCGAAAAGTTTAAGGAGTTATTTGACGAAGTACACCGCTCAAATATGAGCAAAGCCTGTAAAACTGTTGAAGAGGCAGAAAAAACGATTGCGCATTACAAGCAAACGACCGGTACCGATTCATACCATAAAGAAATTGACGGTTTATTTTTAGTTTACCGCACCGCAGATAATAAAACACTTAAATCAATTAATTATTCGCCTGCTGATATTAATACCATACTGGTTAAATAATTCAATCAAGATAATATTTTATAGAAAAGGGGATCAAGTAATTGATCCCCTTTTTGTTTTTATACCCGCAAAAACGTTTTCTTTTGGTACAGGTAATAAAGGAATACCCATTTTATCAATACAAAAGTTATAGCCATAATAACAGCATTGTAAGGATCACCGGCTAATTGACCTATCCAACCAAAAAAGCTATTATTGGTATAGTTCCATTTTATAAAATGGCCTGAGATATAAATCAGGATAGAATTCATCCCAATGACCTTAAAAAAGAAGGCCCATTTTTTATAACCCATTACATCTATCACATAATAAAACAACGACATTAGTAACAGGCTTAAACCACCTACATGCAGTACAAACGAACTTGACCAAAGGTTTTTATTGATAGGGAAATCAAGGTTCCATATTTGTGCTAATATTAGTAAGACGATACCTGCTACAGCCAGTCTTACAGCTTTTGCGTTTTGCGACAGCGTTTTCTTTTTTAAGGTAAGGCCTGCTAAGATCCCTAATATCCCGGTGCTGATAGCCGGGATAGTTGAAAACAATCCTTCCGGATCATGCATGCTGATCTTTGTGTTAGGGAAGGGAACATATAGTTTACCCGGCAATATGGTACGGTCAACGTAAGATGCGAAATTACCTTGCGGTGTTAAATCGCCATGTGCAAAGCCAGGTGCCGATGTGAATTTTAAAAGCAGGTAGTATCCCACAATAAAAAAGCAGAACCAAAATATCAGCGCCCATTCCTTAGCATACAAATAAATGATATTGGCCAACATATAGGCTATACCAATTCGACCCAATACGCTGGGGAAACGTATATCTGCAAATGGCTGAATTTTAAGGCCATTGTTTACTACTAAGCCTAAAACAATAAGGATAATGGTTCGTTTAATAACCCTTAAAAGTAATTGCTCGCGGCTTTTTCCTTTTTCCAGTTCGCGGCCTACCGAAAACGGGGTTGATACTCCCGCCATAAACAAAAATAGCGGGAAGATGAGATCATATACATGAAAGCCGTTCCAGTCGGGGTGGGTAAATTGCTGTGCAAGCGTATTCCAGAAAGGCGATTTACTGGCATGCGCCATGCTGTAAAGTATTTCATCTGCCCCCATTATCCAAAACATATCAAACCCGCGAAGGGCATCTAATGAGTACAGACGGGTAGGAGCAGAATCAAAATCATCTGCCGGTTGTTGCTTTTTTGCTGATAAAACCATTCCTGTTTATTATTGGTTATGTGTACAGGAAAGGTAATTAATAAAATAGATTCTGCAAAAAAGGAGAGTGTATAATTACTCTCCTCTCTTTAATCCGAATTTTTCTATCTTACTGTATAGGTGGCTGCGTTGAATATCAATATCATCGGCAGTTTTTGAAACATTCCAGTTGTTTTTTTCAAGCTTGAATTTGATGTATTCGCGTTCAGCAAAATCTTTATACTCCTGGAAGTTTGTAAACTGATCAAAATCTGTTTGTGGAGCCGGTGCGCCTGCGGTTACAACAGCTGGAGAAGATGGATTAGCAAAGGCCCGTACATCGCCATCAGTTATAGTTTTATCACTCAGGATGATCAAACGCTCAACCATGTTTCTTAACTCACGGATGTTACCCGTCCATGGTAAAGCCTTTAAGGCTTCGAGTGCCGCATCCGAGATCTTTTTTACAGGCATGCCGTAATCATTACAGATCTCATCCAAAAAGCTTTGGGTTATCAGCCCTATATCATCCTTACGGTCGGTAAGCGGGGGTACGTGGATTAAAATAACACTTAAGCGGTGGTAAAGGTCCATACGGAAATTACCGGCTTCAATCTCTTTCAACAAATCCTTATTGGTTGCCGCCACTACACGTACGTCAACTTCAATTTCTTTTTCGCCCCCTACGCGGGTAATTTTATTTTCTTGCAGGGCGCGTAGAACCTTGGCCTGGGTTGAGGGGCTCATATCGCCAATCTCATCCAAAAATAAGGTACCTCCGTTGGCTGATTCAAATTTACCTATACGCTGTTTGATGGCTGAGGTAAATGAACCTTTTTCGTGCCCGAACAATTCGCTTTCAATAAGCTCTGATGGTATTGCCGCGCAGTTAACCTCAATTAAAGGCGCATTTGAGCGGTTTGATTTTTCGTGCAACCAGCGTGCAACTAACTCTTTACCACTACCGTTGGCACCGGTAACCAATACCCTTGCATCTGTAGGAGCAACACGGTCAATAGTTTCTTTGATCTTTAAGATAGCCTGCGATTCGCCTAATATAGGGCGCACTTTTGAAACACGGCGTTTTAATACCTTAGCTTCTGTAACCAGGCTTCCCCTGTCTAGTGCGTTACGTACAGTGATTAGTAAACGGTTAAGATCCGGTGGTTTTGATATAAAGTCAAATGCACCCTTTTTACTTGCTTCCACAGCTGTTTCAACTGTACCATGACCAGAGATCATGATGAAAGGCAGATCAGGCCTGATGTTTAGGCCTTCGGTTAATACCTCCATGCCATCCATCCGGTTCATTTTAATATCGCACAGAACCAGGTCGTAATCGTTCTTTCTTATTAATTCTAAACCATCAATTCCATTATCAATATCCTCAACAACGTAGTCTTCGTATTCTAATATTTCGCGTAAAGTATTACGTATTGCGCGTTCATCGTCAATTATTAAAATTTTAGCCATTATTTTTATTTTATTTCACACGGTAGTTATGATGTTGCTAATATATAGAATTGTATAGAAAAACAAACACATTTTTTATCTACTTACCGACGACTTGTAAATAGTAAAAGTGTTATAAATGTTTTAAGCAAATAGGTTTTTTATTGAAAAAGATGCCAGATTATTAAACAATCAAAAAATAACCCCTTCCGTTTAACCGAAAGGGGTATATCAGCAGCAAATCTGTAAGCCGGGTTCTGTTCCATGCTGTTTTATCAGCATGGTTTCTATCATTAATCTGGCCTTGCCATCGCTGGCAAGTTCAATCAACCTACCCATCCTGACGATCACGAATAAACGTAATACGGAAACGAGCAGCTTCGCTTTCAGGACCTATTTGGTTTTTCAACTCCTGAGGTTTACCGCAATCCCGGTTACCCGGAAAAGCCGTGAGCTCTTACCTCACATTTTCACCCTTACCCCAATAAATTGCGGCGGTATATTTTCTGTGGCACTTGCTGTCGCCGGCTGCCGGCGCCTTCCCGTTAGGAAGCAGGATGCTCTGTGTTGCCCGGACTTTCCTCTCCCGAACAAGCCGGAAGCGATAGAACGCTTTGCGTGGTAAAGATAGCCTTTTAGTCGGGAAACTGCGTAATTGAGTTCAATCCTTAACATAACCAGGCTTTCGCAGGTACTTTATTACTTGCATTTAGCCAGGTTTTCATTAACCTGTGTTAAGGTAATGATGCCCATTTTATTGCCGAATGAATTGGTTACGTAGGTTAATACCTTGGCAATATCAATAGGAGCAAGGTCATTAGCAGGCATTTCGCCTTCAAAGGCCCTGTTAAGGATCGTTATCTTGCCCTTAAGGCCATAGTTAACAGAACAAGCTAATGTAGTTTTATTGTTTTTTAGATAGGCAGTATCAGTTAATGGTGGAATAAGCCCCTGCAATCCTTCGCCTTTTACCCCGTGGCAATTTTGACAATGGCTTTGATAAATAGTGCTGCCGTTACTGTAATAACGGGCAAACTCCACCTGATCTTCACTTTGACAGGAAACGATGAATATTATAATAACCCCAATAATGCCAATAATCTTTAATTTCATTTAACGGCCTCTGTTTGCAAGGTTTTAATATCCTCAACCAATTGGGCAACCTGTTGCGGGCTTGTACCATCATACGATCCGCGGATTCGCTTTTGCTTATCGATCAATACAAAATATCCCTGGTGAACATATCCACCCGGTACGGTACTGTCCTGGTTAACGGCTACTAAATAGCTTTTTTCAGCAAGTTTGTAAGTGTCATCCTTTTTACCTTGTAATAGCCACCACATATTGCCTTCAATACCAAGCTTATCCGCATATTTTTTCAATACCTTAACACTATCGTATTTAGGATCGATACTGAACGACAGGATCTTAACATCGTTATTAGCTTTAAATGTATTATATACGGTTAGCATATTGCGCTGCATAACCGGGCAAATAGAAGGGCAGCTGGTAAAAAAGAAATCAGCTACATATATTTTACCATCAGTATTTTTACTGCTTATGCTATCGCCATACTGGTTAATGTATTTAAAAGCGGGAATAGTTTGATAAACGGTATCGGTTACCGTTTGCCCGTTAACAGTTTTTGTAACTGCCTGGCGTGTGCCGTAAATGGGTAATGTTTTAGTTTCGCTACTGTTAAACTTGCAGGCACTGTATAAAAAAATAATTGCAATTGCACCAATCAGTTTCTTCATTTCATTTTCATTTTGATGAGGTATTTATTTGAGCGCTCAACAACAGTTGTGATCTGCGAGTCAATAGCCATTATTTGTTTTTTTTGATCATAAAAATAGGCGATCGTTTCATCATCAGATTTTGATGAATGATCCGGATCAAACTTGTGCATCCAGTTGCTCATGGCGCTGTCGGCAAGGTTCACTTTAGTTAAATAAGCATAAACAGAATCCTTAATATCAGCTGTAGAATTGTGTTTTACCATGCTATCCAACAGCATTTTATTTTTCATTAGGTCTTCATCGGCACCCATAACTTTATCGTGCACTTTTATAACTTCATCTAAAATTGCTTTTTGCTGTGCTTTTTTATCTGTACAACCGGATAATACAAAGCCGGTTATTGCTATTAATAATAGTCTTTTCATTTATATATAAATAGATAGCAAATATTGCAATAATGGCTGGTAACGGCTTATCTTAAATAAAAAATATAATCAGTATTTGGTAAATCTTCAAAGCCGTTAAGTTTTAACTGTTGCCCGGCCTGCGCACGGTGGTGAGTACCATGATTAATAACATGCGTTAATATATCGCTCAGCTTGTTTTCAAAATTATCACCCTTCATGTTTTTATAGCTGATTACCTTATAAAAATCAGCAGGTTGAAGGCCATCTAAATAAGTGCTCCAGTTTTGATGATTTTGATCTGCGAGGTCTGTTAATACGCTAACGGGCAAGTCAGGCCATAAAACAGTACCGGTTGGCGGTTGGCTTTTACACCTGCTGAGCCAAATTTGTTGTGCTGCTAATAAATGCCCCATTAATCGTAAAGCTTTAATGGGTTCACCGGCTTTTATTATGGTGTCAATTATTCTTTTATTGGCGTAATGGTCAAAATTTATCAGTTTAGTAAAGTGGGCTTTCATAAAGCAAAATTAAAAACAATAAAATAATCAGCATAGCTCATAAAGTGCTTGTTAACAATTATATAATATTATACGTAGGATGAGGTTATAATAGAACTATACCTTAGATATAAATAAAAACGCTTAGTTATGAAATTCATTTTAAATCTTCCAAAGCTAATAGCAAGTTTTCGTGAGTGGATGATCCTTAAAAGTATGAGATCGTCGTTTATTCATTAAGATCATTTTTATTATATAATTGTAATGTACATTTGGGCTTTACAATAGCTCATTTTGATGGATTCTACTGTTCTGGACACTCATATTAACAAACAACTTTTCGGCAAGGATTTTATCTGGGGCGTTTCTGTGGCTGCCCTACAGATAGAAGGTGCCTGTGCCGATGACGGCAAGGGTGAATCCGTATGGGATGTGTTTTCGGCTAAAAAAGGAAAGATCCTTAATGGTGATAAGCCTACCATAGCCTGCGATTTTTACAATCAATACGAGGCTGATATTGACCTGATCAGTCAGCTTAATATTCCCAACTTCAGGTTCTCTATATCATGGACACGGATTTTTCCCGACGGTACCGGTACGGTTAACCAGGCCGGTATTGCGTATTATAACCGGGTAATTGACTATTGCCTTGTTAAGGGTGTGGAGCCTTGGGTAACTATTTATCATTGGGATTTGCCCCAAGCGCTTGAGCTAAGGGGCGGATGGGTAAACAGGGAGGTAGTAGAATGGTTTAAAGGCTTTACCCGGGTTTGTGCCGAAGCTTTTGGTGATAGGGTTAAGAACTGGATGGTGATGAACGAGCCCGCTGTATTTACCGGCGCAGGCTATTTTTTGGGGATCCATGCACCGGGCAGAACCGGGCTAAAGAATTTTTTACCCGCCATACACCACGCAGTGCTCAGCATTGTTGCGGGTGCAAAATTATTAAGGGAAATTTTGCCTGATGCACAGATAGGTACCACGTTTTCATGTTCCTATATTGAGCCCTACAGCGATAAGCCAAAAGATATTAAAGCTGCTGTACGGGTTGATGCGTTGGTGAACCGGCTATTTATTGAACCTATTTTAGGACTTGGCTACCCGGTTGAGGACGTGCCGGTATTGAAAGGGCTTGAAAAATATTATCAGCCCGGCGATGATGAAAACCTGAAATTTGATTTTGATTTTATCGGGATTCAGAATTATACCCGCGAAATTGTGAAGTACTCGTTTTTTACTCCTTATATAAGCGCAAGCCTTGTAAAAGCCGAAAACAGGGGTGTGCCATTAACTGATATGAAATGGGAGGTTTATCCCGAATCTATTTATCAGATGATCAAGAAGTTCAGCAGCTATCCTCAAATAAAAAATTTATATATCACCGAAAACGGCGCTGCGTTTCCGGATAATGTAGCCGATGGGCAGGTTAATGATCACAAAAGGGTGGCCTACCTGCAAACTTACCTGCAACAGGTACTAAAAGCTAAAAACGAGGGCTATAATGTTAATGGTTATTTTGTTTGGACGTTAACCGATAATTTTGAGTGGGCAGAAGGTTATCATCCGCGTTTTGGGCTGATACACGTTGATTTTGAAACACAAAAGCGTACCATCAAATCGTCGGGGTATTGGTATGCCGATTTTTTGAAATAGCTATCTGTCCATCAGTAACTTAGGCAGCCTTACATAAAAAGTTGTACCGTTGGCGTTCTCGTTATTCTCAAACCATATTTTACCGTTATGGTTTTCAATGATCTGTTTGCTTATGGAGAGGCCTAAGCCAAATGATTTTTCGCCCGCAGTGCCGGGGCGTTTGGCTTCAGTAAATGTATTGAAAACTTTGTTCCTGATATTCTCGGGGATACCTATCCCATTATCTTTAACAGATATCTGAACATCTTTTTCAAAATCAGTAATAGCCACAAAAATAACGGCACCTGCCGGGCTGAATTTGATAGCATTGCTGATGAGGTTACTGATAACGCGCCATATTTTTTCGCGGCTTATCAAAAGCTCTTTAGGCGCGCTAAGTAACTCCAATTTAATTTCCTGTCGTTTTTCTGCCGCCTTAAAACGTAATAACTCAACGCTCTTAGCCAACAATGAGTTAATTTCGATGAGTTCTTTGTTAGATTGGCTGATGCCCGTATTGGTAATCTCTAATATCTCGTTAATCAGCTCCAGTGAGTTATTGGATGTTTCCCTGATCAGGTTTATCATCTCCTTTTGCTCATCATTATAATCATCATCGGCCATGGCCAGTGTTAATGAAGCAATCCCGCCAATGGGGTTCCTTAAATCATGGGCAACCGTTCTGAGGATGCGGTCTTTTTCATGGCTGCTTAATTTTAATTCGTTTAAAGCTTTCTCAAGGCTGGCATTTTGATTATTTATTTGATGGTTAAGGCCACCCAATATCTTGATGTTTTTCCTTGACCTTTGCCAGGTAAAAAAGATCAGAAAAATAATTATCAGCAGCATTACTCCAAAAATTGCTGCAACCCGCAGGTAAAGGTCCTGCACCTGGTTATCTTTTTTTAGGTTAACAACTTCATGATCTTTTTCTAACTGCCTTATCTGCTGTGTTATATCGGCATCTTTAAGGGCCTTGTTTTTAAGATCGACGGAATCTTTTAATGCATCGTATTTGATATAAAAATCAAGGGCTGTTTCGGGTTTGTTCTTTTTAATTAAGTAGCTGGCCATCATGAAATTCCAATCGGCTTCGGCAGCCTGGTTCTTTACCGTATCCAGCTGTTTTTTTACCACATTGAGCAAATTATAAAGCGAGTCAAGTTCATAGGTTTGGAAATAAATATGCGCAAGCTTCATTTCAGATAGTTGCGCATCCAGGTTATCATTCCCTTTTCTCAGGTTTATTTCACTGCTTTTTTTAAGCAGCCGCTTGGCTATTGAAAAATTGTTTTGCTTTATATACAGGTCTGCTTTATTGCCATAAACCACACCCCGGGCTACATCAATCAGATCCTGCCGCACCTTAAATCTAAAAGCGTTGGTATTAATATATGCAAGCGCTTTATCATAAAACATCATAGCGCTATCTGCTTCATTTATTTTGCTATAGCTTAAACCTGTATTATTTAAAAGCTCCTGCCTGCGGTAAAATGAACGAAAGGTAAAATCACATGATTCTGTTTCTTTTGAACTATTTTGAAAATTTGAAGCAGCAAGGCGGTAATGTTCCTGTTTATAGGTTATCATACCCATTCTGTAGCTGTAATCACTTATGGTGCAATCATTAAGGCTTTTGCTGGCCATCAGCATTCCCTGGTAATAGTAATGATAGGCTTCGTTGTATTTTTTCTCTTCAAAAAGTATATCCCCCTTATAAAAAAAAGCTGAACTATACTTGGACATATATTTTAGTTTTTTTTCAGGAGTGTTAAACAGGTTCAACATGCTATCGGCATAAGCCATAGACTCATTATTGTCTTTTACCGCATGGAAATAGTAGTTGCAGTTGAAATTGAAATATTCAAACTTTTGCAAAAGGTCAAGGTTGGTGTATTTTGCAGTTTCAGACGACAGATAATTAACTGCTGTTAATAATTTACCGCTGTCATAAATATGCTCGGCCGAGTCAATTACTTTCTGATAACTTTTGCTTGTGGAATTATTACTTGAAAACTGATTGCAGGATATAAATAGGATACCTGAAAATATAAGCAATACCAAACATACAGATACCGTTTTAGCCACGGTAAAATATTTGATTGTGCCGATTTTTTTTAGGTAAAGCATTTGTTAATCAGGGTTTACAAATTTGCTTAATAATAAATTTAATATCTGATAAATGAATTTTTAAATTCTGTTTAAAAGATATTTAACCATTAAGTTAGATACAAATAATACTATCAGTGATCACCCGTATCCAACTCAACAAAACCCGACTACAATTTACAAACCTTATTTAAAGGCTTCTTCACCTGTTATATCTAACCCGGTTATCAGTAAGTGTATGTCGTGTGTTCCTTCATACGTAATTACCGATTCAAGGTTCATCATATGGCGCATTATTGGGTATTCTCCTGTAATTCCCATACCGCCAAGTATCTGGCGTGCTTCTCTGGCTATATTTATCGCTGTTTCAAC
Organism: Mucilaginibacter sp.; assembly: GCF_965277465.1. GTDB lineage: Bacteria > Bacteroidota > Bacteroidia > Sphingobacteriales > Sphingobacteriaceae > Mucilaginibacter. The sequence continues at coordinate 2,017,649 of NZ_CBDICW010000002.1, read as the reverse complement.
GCTGTTGCGCTTACTCATGGATATTTGGGCAGGGGTAGCCCTGTTTTCATTTTTTAAGGTACCAAGGCGCCAAACCAATAACTGGCCTTTGGTTATTTCGGTTATCATTTCGGCCAGTTTTTTTTGCTGAAGCTGAAATGCAGCTATTGGTTTACCAAACTGCTTGCGCTCTTTTGCATACCTTAAAGCAGTATCATAGCAATCCATAGCAGCGCCCATTGCTCCCCAGGCAATACCGTAACGAGCCTGGTTAAGGCATCCTAAAGGGCCTTTTAAACCTGCTACATTAGGGAGTAAATTTTCCTTAGGGATTTTTACATTATCAAAAACAAGCTCGCCGGTGGCAGATGCTCTCAACGACCATTTATTATGGGTTTCGGGAGTAGTGAAACCCTCCATGCCGCGCTCAACTATTAATCCTCTTATTTTACCACTTTCGTCTTTTGCCCAAACAACGGCTATATCAGCAAAAGGGGCGTTTGAGATCCACATTTTTGCACCGTTTAATATATAATGATCGCCGGCATCCTTAAAATTAGTGGTCATACCACCCGGATCCGAACCATGATCAGGTTCGGTAAGGCCAAAACAACCCATCATTTCGCCGGTAGCCAGCTTGGGTAAATATTTTTTCTTTTGTTCTTCTGATCCGTAGGCATAAATAGGATACATTACTAATGATCCCTGTACCGAAGCGGCTGACCGTATGCCTGAATCTCCACGCTCAATTTCCTGCATAATGATCCCGTACGACATGTAATCAAGCCCCGCGCCACCATACTCAACCGGGATGGTAGGGCCAAAGGCACCTATTTCGCCCATGCCCTTTATTAGTTGTTTTGGAAACTCGGCACGCTGTGCAAAATCTTCAATTATAGGGCTTACTTCTTTTTTAACCCAGTCCCTTACTGTTGCACGTATTAATTTATGCTCGTCAGTAAGTAATTCATCTATCTGGTAATAATCAGGTGATTCAAAAACATCTTTTTTAGACATATAATATACAATTGGTTGCCAAAGATAGTGGTTTGCTTCCCGGATTCCGAATGTGAGGTGGTGGAATTACAGCCTTATATTTTTGCATTATTTCAACAAAGCAAAATCCAAATCCAAACAAATCCGAAATCAAATATCCGAAATCCAAAATCAAGAACTACTTTTGAAACATGATCAATATATCCCTTCATGGTGCCGAGTTTTTTGCCTTTCACGGTTTTTATCCCGAAGAGCAAAAATTAGGTACAAAATTTATTGTTGATGTTGAGGTTGATTTTGTGCCCTTAGATGATCTTAAAATTGATAAGATAGCTAATACGGTTGATTACGAACAGCTTTACAGTATAATAGATTCCCAGATGAAACAAACCCGTAAGTTGATTGAAACTGTGGCGCAGGCTATTTTAACTGATATTAAGGAACAGTTTCCGTTTGTGAAGGGTATTACCGTAAGTATAAAAAAGCTAAACCCGCCACTTAAGGGTAAGGTTGAATATTCGGGCATTGTAATTAGCAGCTGATAATATGAACTACAATAAAATAACAGGGGATGTGCTTGCCGCTATTAAGGCAATAGTTGGCAGTGAAGCTGTTATAACGGGCCATGATGAATTAGAAAAATACAGCCATGATGAAACTGAAGATCTTCGGTTTTATCCGGAAGTAGTTGCCAGGCCAAAATCGCCCCAGGAGGTTGCTGCGCTGATGCAGCTTTGTAATGCGCATTTAATACCTGTAACGCCACGGGGCGCAGGTACAGGATTAAGCGGTGGTGCCCTGGCTGTAATGGGTGGCCTGGTAATAGCAATGGAGCGTTTTAATAAGGTTTTGGCTATTGATGAGCAAAATCTGCAGGCTACTGTTGAACCCGGTGTTATTACCGAGGAATTTATGAACCAGGTAGCTGCTAAAGGTTTACTATACCCGGTTGACCCTGCAAGTAAGGGGAGCTGTTTTATAGGGGGTAATGTTTCACATGGTTCAGGCGGGCCAAGGGTGGTTAAGTATGGCACTATCCGCGAATATATTTTAAACCTGGAAGTGGTGTTACCATCGGGCGAGATTATCTGGACAGGGGCAAATACCCTGAAATATGCATCTGGTTATAACCTTACGCAGTTGATCATAGGGTCGGAGGGTACTTTGGCCATTGTTACAAAAATTGTGGTTAAGCTTATTCCGCGGCCAACTTTGGATGCATTAATGCTGGCCTCATTCAGCTCAAATGAAGCAGCTTGTGCTACGGTTTCTGCTATTTTCAGGGCTGGGATTATCCCTTCGGCAGTAGAGTTTATGGAGCGCAGAGGGGTGGAGTGGGTAAAGGAGAACGACGGAATAGCATTTGACCTTAAAGATGACATCGAGGCATTTTTATTGATAGAGGTTGATGGCACCAACCAGGATGTGATATTTACCGACTGCGAAAAAATAAACCAGGTTTTAGAAGAGTTTGATTGTAAGGATGTGCTGTTTGCCGATAGCGCTGCCCAGAAAGAAGAGCTTTGGCGTTTACGCAGAACAATGGCTGTATCGGTAAAATCAAATTCGGTTTATAAGGAAGAGGATACAGTAGTACCTCGCGCCAGCCTGCCCGAACTAATTAAAGGAATAAAACAAACAGGGCTTAAATATGGCTTTGAATCAGTGTGTTATGGCCATGCCGGTGATGGTAACCTGCACGTAAATATCATAAAAGGAACCATGAGCGATGTTGACTGGAACAACCGTTTAAAAGATGGCATCCGCGAAATATTTGAGCTGACGGTTTCATTAGGTGGTACTTTATCTGGCGAGCATGGAATTGGCCTGGTACAAAAAGATTTTATGCCCATAAAATATTCAGAGGTTCATTTTGCTTTGTGGCGGGGCATAAAGCAGGTGTTTGATAAAAATGGTATCTTAAATCCCGGAAAAATATTTTAATTATTAATGAATGGTTAATCAAATACAATCGCTGGAGTTTGGTATTGCAGGTAGCGACATTATAAAAATTTTGCTCGCAGTTTTATGCGGTGGCATTTTAGGATTAGAGCGCCAGTATAAAAACAAAACAGCAGGTTTTCGTACAGTTATACTGATATGCCTTGGTGCCACTATCTATACAATGGTGGCACAGCGTGCCGGGGCCGGGGTTAATATCAATATAGTAACTGGTATTGGTTTTATTGGTGCAGGCGTTATTTTTAAAGATAATATTACCGTTAGCGGGCTTACAACGGCTGCCGTAATATGGATGTCGGCTGCTATAGGTATGGCGGTAGGATCAGGAAATTATATGTTAGGTATATTTTCAACCATCCTTACCATACTTGTGCTGCTTTTGTTCAGTATGATTGAGCGGTATATTGATAAAGTTCATCACGATAAACTATTTGTTATTGTATTTACCAACGCAGTATACGAAAACAAGGATATGGTTGAGCAATTGATTGTGGCTAACCAGCTTAAATCAAGGCTTGTTCAGTTAACTAAAAAGGATGGCTGTTTACAAATTGCTTTATTAGTAACCGGCCACCGGGATAATATCAGCGTATTGGACGAGCAGCTATTGCAAATGCCGCAGATAAAAGCTTTTTAATTTTAGTGGGTATTGGTTATCATACCTGGTTCATCAAATTCTATCATCCTGTGGCGTTCACTAACAGGTATGGGCACTGATTTATTGGCTGAATAATCATAGCTGATACAAACAGTTTTGCCAGTAGTACAAATCTCTTCGCCATCGGGAGTTATCCGCACCAAAACATACATCATATCAAAACTGCTGTTACCAATGCGCGTGGTGCGAACATAGCAGGCAATCTCGTCATTAAGCGTTATCGGTTTTAGGTAATTAACTTCTGACCGGCCTACAATTATGCCATTTTCGGGCAGGTTCCAGTTAATTATTTCTTTCCAGTAGGTAAATCTTGCAAACTCAAAGTAGGTTAAGTAGATCGCGTTATTAACGTGTCCTACTGCATCAATATCCGAAAACCGGATAGCTATTGGGGTTTTAAACCTATAATCGGATAATTTTTCAGCCATTGAGTGTCAATTTGTCTGTTTGAAATAAATATAACGGACAAAATGCCAGCCATATTATGCTTTTAAGGGGTTGGTATAACACTTGATAAACACTCAGCGAAGATAAATAAAAGAAAATCTTAGGAGGATATAAAAATGACTTTAGTAAAATTTGCAAACGGACAAAAAAATCATGCAGTTAATCCATTTTTCAGTGATGTATTTGATTCAATATTAAATGAATCGTTTTTGAGCGATAAGTTAGCAACCCGCGTACCTGCAGTTAATATTGCAGAAAGTGAAAGCGAATTTCATATTGAATTGGCTGTACCAGGTTTGAAAAAAGAAGATTTTAAAATTAGCCTTGATAAAAATATTTTAACAGTATCGGCTGATAAAAAAGTTGAGAATATTGAAGAAGGTAAAAAATTCAGCAAACGTGAATATAGTTACAACTCATTCACCAGGTCATTTACCTTACCTGAAACTGCTGATCATACAAAAATTGAAGCTGAATATACCGATGGTATTTTGAAGTTAAAGGTTGCTAAAAGGGAAGAAGCTAAATTTCAGTCGAGAGAGATAGCTGTAAAATAAGCCTGATGTGATTAAGGGTTTTCCTAATCTGAAATCAAATATCATTACCCCAGCAATAAAAAGAGTGTTTTCATAATAGTTGGTTTAGTTTGAAAGGCCGCTTCGTTAAGAAGCGGCTTTTCTATTATCTTTAAGCCAAACTAATCCCTCATGTTGATAAACTGCAGGGGCTGGCCAAAATCATCTTTACGGCAAAGGCTGATCACTGCTTGCAGATCGTCAATCTTTTTACCCTGAACGCGAACCTGATCGTCCATAACAGAGGCTTGTACTTTTAATCCGCTGTCTTTTATCTTTTTAACTATTTTTTTTGCAGCTTCTTTATCAATACCCTCTTTGATCTTTATTTCTTTACGGATCATATTACCTGATGCGTATTGTTCTTTTCCAAAATCAAGCGCTTTAGGATCAAGCTGCTGCTTTACCATACGGCCGATGATTGAATCCTGAATGGCTTTTAAGCGCATATCGTTTTCAGTTACAACCGTTAAGGTATTGGTTTTTTTATCCAGGTCGATGGTGCTTTTTGAATCGTTAAAATCATAACGGTTCAGTATTTCTTTTTTTGCAATGTTAATGGCGTTATCAAGCGTTTGGCCATCTATTTTACTTACTATATCGAAAGTTGGCATGTTAATATTTATTAGTTGATAGAACTTTAATAGCAAATGTATTAAATACATAGTGCTAATGGTTGTGTAAATAACTGATTAGGTGATTTTTTTTAATAATTGGTCGGTTAACAAAACTAATAAAAGCTACTAAGGCATTTAATAATTATTTAAAAATATCGTTTGTAAATGAATGAATATAGCTGAAAGCTCTAAACATGAAAGCTATTAAATAGTGATTTAAATCACTATTTATCAAGTATTTATTTATGTTTATTTAAGCGTGTACAATCAATAATGATATTTGTTTTGTAAAATTAGGGTTACATTGCAGAGGAAAGAATAAGTGAAATTGATTTTATATGAAAAAAAATGTTTGAGCCCGCACTCTCCGGGACTTGTAATATCCTTCGAAGTAAACTCTTATTTCGTAATTATACAATAAACGCTATAAACACATACGGCCCATCCTTTTTTAAAAATAATAAATTCAAAACAGCTGTAATATTTAATATATGCCTGTTTGTTAGCTTTAATTTAAGTGCTTTTGCTTCTTTTGCTAAAAAGATCAAGCCAAAAGTTGCATGGTATGGCGCTACTGCTCCTAATTTAGGATCTATTGCTGGTTTTGCTCTTTTTACTACAGTGGGTGCCGTGGGTAATACAGGAGTATCAAATATTACAGGTAGTATTGGTACCGGTACCGGTGCAGTAAGTGGATATGGTGCACCATCATCATCAGGTCCCACTTATATTAATGATAGCCAGACAACCCAGGCTACTCAGGATCTTACCAATGCTTATAATCAATTAACCGCTGCAACAGTAACTGCTGCACATGGCGCAGTTTTAGGCAATGGAGAAACCATTTATGCGGGTGTATATTCAATAGCAGGCGCCGGTTCGGCTGCGGGAACTTTAACACTGGATGCGCAGGGAAATGCAAACGCTGTATTTATTTTTAAGGTTGGTGGAGCATTTACTACAGGCGCTGCAACTACAGTTGTTTTAACAAATGGCGCTTTGGCAAGTAATATTTTTTGGGTGGCTGAGGGTGCTGTTGCAATGGCTGCTGCAACTACCATGAAAGGGACTTTGATATCAAATAATGGAGCCATTTCTATGGGTGATGGCGGTTCGCTTGAAGGGAGGATGCTTTCAACTACAGGTGCTGTTTCTACTTATGGTGATAATATTTATATACCTGTAAGTGGCTTCTCGTGGGTTGGTGTTACAAGTACAGACTGGAATACCGCTTCAAACTGGCTTAATGGCATAGTACCCACAAGTATTGATAATGCGTTGATAGGTGTCAGCAGAGCTTTTACTTATTTTCCAAATGTTTTGGCCTCATCCGGTACTACCAATGTTGGTTCAATAGCCTTTGGAAATATGGGTGGGCAGGCAGCAGGTGTGGTTGTTAACAGCGGCAGCACTTTAACCGTAATTGGTGCAATAACCTATCAGGGCGATTCAAACTCCAACCTTGGCTATGTCAGTACGCTTTCAGGGATGGGTATATTAAATGCAAACAGTTTAAATGTTATAGCAGGTAATAGTTTGGCAACGTCAAATACTGATGTATTTGCATCATCGGTTAATAATTTAAATATAACTACAAATATTGCCTTAACATCGTCAAACAATGGCACTACATTGTATAATGTTAAATTTAATTTAACCGGGGGGATAGCTGCGCTTACCGGGTTGATCCAAACAACCAATACATCCAGCAGTACATCCAGTTTTATAATTATACCATCAACATCAGCAACATTACAGCTTATTGATACGGCAGCCTTATCCGGTTTATCAAACCTGGGGGCAAACATAGTTACTTTTAACAACACGGGCTCAACAGTTGAATATTCCGGCGCATCTCAAATTGTTTATACCGACGCGGGTATTATGGGTTTAAGCAGTGGTGTAAGTTATCAAAATATAAAGTTTTCAGGTATCGGTATAAAAACAGCATCAACTGGAAACTTAAATAATGCAGGCGATTACACCACAACCCTGGCTAACGACGCTGCTGATTACGTTAACTTATCAGGCCCTGCGGTAAATTTTAACGGAACTACACAAAGTTTGGCAGGTGGGGCGGGGAACGGTACTGTACTTTACAACGTTAACTTTAGCGGGGCAGGTACAAAAACTATGGTCAGCGGGAATTTTTACGTGGCCAATTCGGGTATATTAACGATGGTTGGCAGTAATACCAATACCACTTTAGCAACAGGCGGCTTTTTAACATTACGTTCAGGCGCTTCGCAATCGGCAACCATAGCAGCCATATTACCGGGCCCCTCAATTACAGGTATTGTAAATGTTGAACGATTTTTAACAGGCACAAATTCAAATTATCGTGGTTACAGGTTGTTAACCTCTCCGGTTAATAGTACAAGTCCAACTTCCGGTCCTAATAACTATCTTAACTTATATTATTTTAATAAAAGTACAAACTCAACAGCACCATTTACTGCGGGGCCGGGTGCAGGGTTCACTATTGTTTTTGTTAATCCATCAATGTATTTGCTTGATGAGCAGTTGCCTAATAGTAATTCGGGGTTTACTTCGGGTAAAAATGTGGGTATTAAATCAATAGGAACCGTAAGTACTGATTATACCATAGGCACAGCAAGTACTTCGGCATCAAGCAGTATTGTTCCTTCAACAGCCAGTATACCGGCCGGCAATGGATTTTTGTTGTTTTTTATAGGTAGTAATAACAACCGAACCAGCGGTTCAACAAGTATTGCTATAACTGATGCAACTATTACTAACGTTGGCTATCTCAACCAGCAGGCTGTTACCGTTAATCTGTGGTATCCAGGCTCGGGTGGGCAATCGCATTTGTCTTATACCAGCTCTCTATCTGCAACCGATTTTCCGGGATTTAACATGGTTGGTAATCCTTATGCCAGTACAATTGATCTGAAAAAGGTGTGGGCAGATAACAGCAGTAACAATATTGGCCAGGTTTTTTATGAGCTTGATAATCTTAAACCCAATAATAACTATGTAAGTTATAACGGCGCATCAGGAGCAACATCAGGTAGCCCTGCTACAGCTGTTTCTCAATACATTGCCAGCGGGCAAGGCTTTTTAGTTACGGCCACAAGCGCAACAAACTCTACCTTAACCTTTCAGGAAACGGAAAAAGCAGCAGCCGGTGTATTTCCAGGGCAGTTGTTATTAGTTTCTCCTTCGGGCCACGTATTGGCTTTAAATACCGCAGTAGTGGGCTTACCGGCTAAAAACTACGTATCACTAATAAATACTGCTTCGGGGCCACTTACCGGCCTGCATTTAAGGCTACAGCAGGATAGTGTAACATTTGATGAGTGTGGAATTTATTTCAGGAGCGATTGGTCGGATAAATTTGATGTTGCCGACGGGCGCGACCTGGACGGGGTATCTCCTTCAGTTTTCCTTTCAAGCTATACTTCTGACAATGTACGTACATCAATTAACTCAATGGCGCAATATACAGGCGGCAAAAATGTAAAGCTTTTTGTAAAGGCTAATAAAACAGGCAATTACTTATTAACACTTGAGGATGTAGCCAATATTGATACCTCCTTATTTAATATATTTATTCTTGATCACCTGTATAAGGATTCCTTAGATGTAGGAAGGTATAAAAGTTATGTTTTTACCATCATCACCAGTGATACCACTACTTATGGGGCAAACCGTTTTGAATTAGCGGTTGAAAGAAAAGCGGTAATACCTTATCAGCTCATGTCTTTTATTGCAACAAAGGTAAGCAGCGGCATTTTGCTTAGCTGGAAAACCAACAATGAAAGTAATTACACAGGTTTCGGTATAGAAAAACAGGCTATCAATGGTAAGCAATACGATATACAGTACCAAGTGCAAAGTAATGGTAGCGGCAACTACACTTATCTTGATCATAATCCGGTTAGCGGGGCTAATACCTACCGGCTTACGCAGAATAATATAAGCGACGTTATAAGTTATTCAAGCCCTGTAAGTATATTTTATAATCCGGCGGCAATAGCTGGGCAGTTAACCGTTTTCCCAAATCCATGTGTTAAATCAATTACTGTTAACATGAATAGTTCTTCATCGGTTGTTGCAACTTCATACAATACCTTTATTTATGATATGTTGGGTGTGCTTGTCGTTAATCAAACTCAAAAAAGTAACAGCTGGACCCAGGATGTAAGCAAGCTTAAGCCAGGCGCTTATGTAATAAAAATTAAAAATACCAGTGGCGATTTTGTAGGTGATGCTAAATTTGTAAAAATTCAATAAAAAGAGTAGCGTAAAAATATCATTCTTAACTATTTGCTTAATTTTTTAACGATTAAAAACATTAAGCATTTATTGCTGTACTTACCATTGAATGCCTCTTGTTCTATTGCTTTGGCGTATGAATTAACAATAAAATGCTATTTAAATACCGATGACTTAATATTAAGTTAACAATTAAATAAGCAGATTTGTAAACGAGGCCAAATGGTAAGCCTTTTTATATGGATATTAAACACGTACCCTTAATTAATCGTGAAATTAGCTGGCTTTATTTTAATGACAGGGTTTTACAGGAAGCCGCTGACCCAACAGTTCCATTAATTGACCGGATTAAGTTTTTAGCTATTTTTTCATCGAATTTAGATGAGTTTTACCGTGTAAGGGTAGCTACCCTGAGCCGTTTGGCAAACCTCAACGAAAAAGCAAAGGAAATTTTGGGATACAATCCTAAAAAAGTACTGAACCAGATCAAGAACATCGTTGTAAGGCAGGAGCGCAAGTTCAATAATCTTTATGAAAACATTATTGTAAAGCAACTTGCTGAGGAAAAGATTTTTATCCTTAATGATAAACAGCTTAACGTAAGCAGGGGCGAGTTTGTAAAGCACTATTTCAGAGAAAAGCTACTTGCCACGTTAGTTCCCATAATGCTGGATGACAGCCTGCCATTACCTGAATTAAGGGACCGTGCTATTTACTTTTTTGTAAAGCTTACTAAAAATAAAAAATCACGCCTTGCATTAATTGAGTTTCCAGATACTTTATCAAGGTTTGTGGTACTGCCCGAAACCAATAACCTTAAGTTTATTATTTTACTGGATGATATTATCCGCTACAGCCTTGAGGATATCTTCTTCATTTTTGAGCACGATTCTATCGAAGCATATTCCCTGCAGCTTACCCGGGACGCTGAGCTTGACCTGGATAAAGAGGTAAGCGAAAAGTTTATTGATTCGCTTTCAAAAAGCTTACAGAAACGCAAAAAGGGCAAGCCTATGCGTTTGCTCTATGATTCTGAAATGCCCCTAGATATGTTAAAATATTTGGTTACCAAAATGGGCTTACATGGCGAAAGCCTTATCCCGGGTAACCGTTACCACAACTTTAAAACTTTTATAGCTTTTCCAAACGTTGGCAGGGCCGGGTTAGAGTATGAAAAAACCATCCCGCTACCTGTTGATGGTTTGTCTTTTGGCAAAAGTTTAATGGGGATGATCGCTAAAAAAGATTACCTGATCAGTACACCATACCAATCGTACGATTATGTGATCCATTTTTTAAGAGAAGCCGCCATAGATCCAAAAACAAAAGAGATCAGTATCGCAGTTTACAGGCTTGCCGAAAATTCAAGAATTATGCACGCCTTGATGAGTGCGGCCAAAAATGGTAAAAAAGTTACCTGTTTGGTAGAGTTGCGCGCACGTTTTGATGAGCAAAATAACATAGCATGGAGCCGCAGGCTTGAGGAAGAAGGTGTTACCGTTCTGTATGGTATTGAGGGGTATAAAGTACACTCAAAGATATGCCTTGTAACCCGGTTGGAGAAAGATAAACCAGCTTATTATGCCTGCTTATCAACCGGAAACTTTAACGAGAAAACGGCAAGGATGTATGCGGATCATACCCTGCTAACTGCAAATAAAAAGATAACCGCCGATTTAGTGAATGTTTTTAAGGCTCTGAGTAAAAGTACATTACCTAAGGGTTTAAAAAGTTTAATAGTATCGCCCATTGATGCCCGGCCTGCAATTTATAAGCTGATTGATAACGAGATAAAGAATGCCAAGGCCGGTAAAAAGGCTTATATGATATTGAAGATGAACAGCCTGGCCGATGAACAGCTGATCAATAAATTATACCAGGCAAGTAATGCAGGGGTTAAAATAAAAATGATAATAAGGGGGATGTGCTGCCTTATTGCAGGGGTAAAAGGCTACAGCGAAAATATTGAGGTATTGAGCATTGTAGATAAATACCTTGAACATGCCCGAGTACATATTTACTGTAACGGCGGCGATGAACTGATCTACCTCACCTCTGCCGATTTTATGACCCGTAATATTGATACAAGGGTGGAGGTTGGCTTCCCCATTTATGATGAAAATTTAAAGAAAGAGGTAAGGGATATAATTAACCTGCAATTGACCGATAATACCAAATCCCGCGAGATTAACAGCCACAATACCAATAAATACCACAAAACTAATTCAGCTGTGCCGCACAGGGCGCAGGTTGATATATACAATTACCTTAAAGATAAATCCAAACAAAGTTGAGATACGGAGCAATAGATATAGGTTCAAATGCCGTAAGGCTGCTTATAGCTGATATTATTGAAAACAATGGTTCAGTTTCATTCAAAAAAAATACGTTAATAAGGGTTCCGCTCCGTTTGGGTGATGATGCTTTTTTAGATCATCATCTTTCAGGAAAAAAATCAGCAGACCTGGTAAAAACCATGCAGGCTTTTAGTAAGCTAATGGAAGTTTACAAGGTTACGGATTATAAGGCTTATGCCACATCGGCCATGCGCGAAGCCAAGAATGGCGATGAGGTGGTGAAATTGGTTAAAACAGAAGCTAATATTGATCTTGAAATTATACACGGGCAAAAGGAAGCCGGGATAATTTATGCAAGCCATGCAGAGCTCAATATTGATAAAAGTAAAAACTACCTGTATATTGATGTAGGTGGCGGCAGTACCGAGCTTTCCTTGTTTTCGGCAGGGGAGATGTGGGCATCCCGATCATTTAATATTGGTACCATCCGGATGCTGGATAACCAGGATACAGAAGAAACCTGGAACGAAATGCGCGATTTTATCCGCGAAAACACCAAGCAATTTAAAGTTATTTTGGGCATTGGTACTGGTGGCAATATCAATAAACTTTATAAACTGTCCGAAGAAAAAGATAAAGCACCCTTAACCTTTGGTAAACTTAAGGCACTTTATACTTACTTAAGCTCATTTTCGCTTAAGGACAGGATCAATGTTTTAGGCTTAAATCAGGATAGGGCAGACGTGATTATACCTGCCTGCGAGATTTATATGACGGTAATGAAATGGGCAAATATTAAAAGTATTTATGTGCCTACTGTTGGTTTGGTTGATGGTATAATTCAAACGCTTATCGAAAAAAATCACCCAAAATCGAGTTAAATTTATTTAAAGAAATTGTTTAAAAATTGAAAAACTGTTATTACATTTGTAGTGCCCCCTCAAGGGCATGTTTTTCATAGGTAGATGTAGGGTCGAGTATTTATATTCGACCCTTTTTTGTTCCTCAAATTTACCTGGTTTGTTAATATGATTATGAAGAAGAAGATTGTTGTAGCTATTACCGGTGCCAGTGGTTCCATATATGCCAAATTACTTATTGAGCAATTACAAAAGCTGAGCACGCAGATTGATGAAGTAGCCGTTGTAATGTCAGACAATGCCAAGGATGTTTGGCGCTTTGAGCTTGATAACGAAGATTACAATAACTTCCCCTATAAAATTTATTCTAAAACAGATTTTATGGCCCCCTTTGCTTCCGGCTCGGCAAGGTTTGATACCATGGTAATCGTACCATGCTCAATGGGTACATTAGGCCGTATAGCTTCCGGGATCTCTGACGATCTTATCAGCCGTGCTGCTGACGTAATGCTCAAAGAACGCCGCAGACTTATTTTAGTAGCCCGGGATACCCCATTTAACCTTATCCATATCCGCAATATGCAAACAGTGACAGAAGCAGGCGGAATTATATGCCCGGCAGTTCCATCATATTACAGCAGGCCTAAGACTGTTGAGGAGGTGGCTATGACCGTTGTAAACAGGATTATTGACCTGATAGGGTTAGAGAATGAAAGCTATCGCTGGGGTGCTCATTAAGCTGAATTATACAAAACGAGTAGCATTATCCATATCCTGAACTGCTAAAGCTATTTTTTCGACCAGGTTTTTCTCTAAAAATGGTTTCAGAATAACATCATTTATACCTGATTTGAAATAAACATCCCGGTCTTCTTTCATAACATTTGCTGTTAAAGCCATAATGGTAACAGTCGCTTTCGTTTGATCGGGATAATTTCTGATCTGTTGCGTTAGCTCGAGTCCGTTCATTTCAGGCATCTGTATGTCTGTCAAAATAATATCGTAATTGTTTTTTTTGAATAGTTCAAAAGCTTCCTTACCGTTATAGGCTACATCGTACTTTATCTTCCACTTTTTTAAAATTGTTGTGCCAAGCAAAACATTAAGCTGATTATCCTCGGTAAACAAAATATATTTTTCATCAACCATCTCAGCCATTAGCTCATCACTCATGGTTTGGGTAATGGCAACATCCTTATTAGCACATGTATTAAATGGCAGCTCAAAGCTAAACTCTGAACCTTGCCCCGGTTCGCTTTTCACACTGATGCGGCCACCCTGTAATTCAATTATCTTTTTGCAAATAGCTAACCCTAAGCCGGTACCTTTATGCCGAGTAGATTTTTGTGCATTTGCAACCTGCGAAAACTCTTCAAAAATATGAGGCAGGTCATTTTTATGGATGCCCAGGCCTGTGTCCTTTACGGTCACTTTTAATACGCTTTGGTCATCTCTTTCATCAACATAGGCTATTAATGTAACCTTACCTTTAACTGTAAATTTAATGGCATTACCAATCAGGTTCATGATCACCTGTTTAAGGCGCATCTTATCGCCCTGGCAGCAAATGTTTCTATCAATAGCTATCTGATTCTCTAACAGAATATGTTTTTTGATGGCCTGTATATTCATCCCGTTAAAGATCTCTTCAATTGCCTGGTTAAGCATAAATGATGAGCTTTCAAAGTTCATTTTGCCTGTTTCGTATTTCGAAAAATCAAGGATCTCATTAACCAGCTCCAAAAGCATTTCAGACGAACTCCTGATCGCATCTACCTGTTCTTTTTGCTGTTCAGAAAGATTTGAATGGCTCAATTGTTCAGAAAAGCCGATCACTGAGTTTAGCGGTGTGCGGATCTCATGACTCATGCCAGCTAAAAACATACTTTTTGAATTGGCATATTGCTCTGTTTTTTCGCTATGCTCAATAATCTCCTGGTCATTTCTAAAAATCTTCCAGATATTATAAAAAACTAACACCAATAAAGTCAACAAAAACAAAGCACTAATGGCCGATAGTTGTTTAAACTCCACAAAAACATCCGTCATGCTTTCCTTTAGGCCATTCCGGCTATCATCTATGTATAATTGTTCAACTGTTTTGTAATGCTTTAAGCTTATAATAATTTCTTTTAGCAGGTTATCGTTTATAAATAAAATCTGCCGTTCATTACTTATCAGCTTGTTGTTTACTACATTAAGCTTTTTATAATAGGTTTTATATTCGTGCTTGTTATTATAAACAGTATCCTTCGAGGTTAAAACAGAGGTAATTACCGTATCTTTTTTAATTACTACGGGTTGTGAGTTGGCTTCGACACCTTTTTTCGAAAAAGCTTCAACGATACGGCCTAATAGTTTTTTTCTGGGTTTGGCGATATTGTTTTTTAAAGTGTCAATAGTAACAACATGTTCAACCTTTACTACAGGTTTAGATGTTTGCTGATTAAAACTTTTTAACGACCTGTTTATTTTTATGGAGTATTTGATCAGGCTGTCGGTAAGTATACGGAGTTTAATATAGCTGCTTGTTTTTTGAGTTTTCTGGTCAATTAGTTTTTTAAACTTTAAAGTATCCTTATCTGCAATGTTTTTACTGTTAAAATTTATCTGGTCAACTATACCGGTGATCCTGACAATATCTTTCGAGAATTTTTTTAGATAAGCCTTGTTCCCGGTAGTGGTGTAAAGCCTGCTGTTGTTATCGGCGCTGTATAAATCAATTATGCAACTATCAATCAATGCACTGTTTTCGCGTGCGGTAATCAGGTTTTCAATATTGCTTTGTAGTTTTTGTGCTTTTTTATAATGCAGCAATAAATATAATACCCCCATAAAAAGGATACTGAAAAGAAGTATAATAAGGCAATATCTTAGTACAGGGATTTTTTTGGAAGTGGCAATCATGAAATAATTGATTGTTAATTAATTTGTTATTAAGTTAATAGTGCCCTGCTAAAACATTTTATTTTAACACCATCTTTAAAAAAATGTTCAGCTTAAAGGCATTCTTAAAAGTTGTTTAAGTTTCAGGTATAAATTATTGGGGTTGAGATAGCCGCAAAAATTCAATATCTTTGCACGCTTTAAAAATGAACAAGAAAGTAGCATTTTATACATTAGGCTGTAAGCTTAACTATTCGGAAACGTCATCTATTGGCCGTTTGTTTAAACAGGCAGGCTTTAGTACGGTTGATTTTACCGATACCCCTGATGTATATGTGATTAACACTTGCTCAGTTACCGACCATGCCGATAAAAAATGCAGAAAGGTAGTTAAAGAAGCCCTTAAAATATCGCCAAACGCATACGTTACTATAGTTGGTTGTTACGCACAGCTAAAGCCAAAAGAAATATCAGAAATACCTGGTGTTGATATGGTTTTAGGCGCTGCCGAAAAGTTTTTGATCGTTGATTACATTACCGATCTTACTAAAAATCCTAAAGCCCTGGTTTATAATCAGCCGGTATCAGAAGCTAAAGATTTTGTTTCAGGATTTTCTATAGGTGGTGATCGTACCCGTACTTTTTTAAAGGTTCAGGATGGTTGTGATTATTCATGTACGTTTTGTACCATACCTTTGGCGCGCGGCAAAAGCCGCAGCGATACCATTGCCAATGTAATTGAGCAGGCTAAAGAGGTAGCAGCATCGGGCGTTAAGGAAATTGTATTGACCGGGGTTAACTTGGGTGATTTCGGTATCAGGAACGGTGAACGCGAAGATAAATTCTTTGACCTGGTTAAAGCACTGGATAATGTGGAAGGAATTAACCGAATCCGGATCTCATCCATTGAGCCTAATTTATTAAGCGACGAGATTATTGAATTTGTAGCCCAATCCAAACGTTTTGTACCGCATTTTCATATCCCGCTACAATCAGGATCGGATAAGATACTGGGTTTAATGCGCCGCCGCTACAAAAGGCAGTTATATGCTGATAGAGTTGCTAAAATAAAGCAGGTGATGCCTGATTGCTGTATTGGTGTTGATGTGATTGTTGGCTTCCCCGGCGAAACACGCGAAGATTTTATTGATACCTATAATTTTTTAAATGAACTGAACGTTTCGTATCTGCATGTGTTCACTTATTCTGAACGGGAAAATACACCTGCAAATGAAATGACGGGCGTTGTACCTGGTTCAACACGTTTTGAGCGGAATAAAATGCTGCATATTTTATCAGACAAAAAACGCCGTGCCTTTTATGATAGCCAGCTAAATAAAACTTACGAGGTATTATTTGAACGCGATATTAAAGACGGCTATATGCACGGTTTTACCCGTAACTATGTTAAGGTTAAAACCAAATATGATCCTGTTCTGGTGAATGAATTACGTACGGTTCATTTAACACAAGTTTCAACCGATGGTGATGTTGAAATTACTGAAAGCGAAGAAATATTTGTTCATTAACATTATCTTGCGCCCAAATTACTAAGAATGTTCCCAACTATATCCTTCCTTATACAATACCTTACAGGGCTTTATATACCGCTTCCAATACAAACATTTGGCTTTTTTGTGGCTATTGCTTTTATGGCTGGTTACTGGGCTTTTGTTCAGGAATTTAACCGGAAGGAAAAATTAGGCTATGTACATTCGTTCGAAAAAACAATCACCATCGGCGCACCTGCCACCACTGCCGAATTAGTTGGTAATGGCATTTTCGGTTTTATATTGGGTTTTAAGGTGCTTGATTCTATCCTTAATTACCATGCACTTTTAGATGATCCGCAGGAATTTATATTATCGTTAAGGGGAAACTGGATAGGCGGAATTATAGGTGCCGCGGCTTTTACCTACTGGGCTTATGCCGAAAATAAAAAACAACGCTTACCTGAACCTAAAAAACAAAGGGTAATTGTTCATCCGGCTGATTTGATGGGCACCATGCTATTTTGGGCGGCTCTGTGTGGTTTTGCTGGAGCTAAATTATTCAATGCCCTTGAAAACTGGGGCGAATTTATGAAAGACCCTGTTGGCATGCTGATAGGTTTTAGCGGACTTACCTTTTATGGTGGTTTAATATGCGGCGGTGCCGCTGTACTATACATTGCCCATAAAAATGGGATCAGGTATTTGGACATGCTTGATATTGGTGGCCCCGGTATGATGCTTGCTTATGGTGTTGGCCGTATTGGCTGCCAAATGTCTGGCGATGGTGATTGGGGAATCGAAAACATAGCTCAAAAGCCAGGCTGGTTAAGCTGGGCACCCAACTGGACATGGTCTTTCCAGTTTCCGCATAATGTTAATAACGAAGGCGTGGTTATTCCCGGCTATATCGGTAAGTTTAATCACGAGTTGCCAATAGGCGTGTTCCCTACATCCTTTTACGAATCAGTGATCTGTATTTTATTGTTCTTTTTTTTATGGAGCATTCGCGACAGGATAAAACTACCGGGTATGATGTTCGGTATCTACATGATATTAAACGGTGTTGAGCGCTTTTTTATTGAGCATATACGTGTAAATACCAAATACCATGTTGCAGGCATAAGCTTTACACAAGCAGAAATGATTTCGCTGTTAATGATAATAGGGGGATTATATTTAATTTATATCTCGACTAATAAAAAAGCGCCTTTAACAGCACATGACTAAAAAATCCTGGAAAAGTAAGTTTTTAGATAACCAGGTAGTAAGGTTTGTGCTTTCGGCCGGAATGGGATTTATAGTTGATATATGCGCTTATTATTTGTTTTACCATAATTTACTGGTTCAAAAAACTTATAGCTTTAATGGCTTTGTGGTTCGTAATTCAACCCTATCTTTAGCCTTATCCTTTTTTTTAGGGGTGATGGTTAATTTTATAATTACCCGGTACTTTGTATTTTCAGAGTCAAAATCATCAGCGTATAAGCAATTCTTTAGGTTTATGGTCGTTGCTATTGTAGGTTTTTTTGCTAACCTAGCCGTGCTTAAGTTTTTTATACAGGATATGCACATGTACCCTCCCGTAGCAAGGCCTTTAGCAGCTTTAAGCTTGTTTTTTGCAAGTTACTTTGTACATAAGTTTTTTTCATTCAGCCTATCATTAAGACATCATGCAACTGGATCAAGTAGTAAAGCAAGTAATTGAGGTAGCCAAAGAAGCCGGAGCGTTCATCCGTGAGCAGCGCAAAACCTTTAGCCCCGATCAGATCGAGATCAAAGGTTTGAATGACCTTGTATCCTACGTTGATAAAACGGCTGAGGAAATGATTGTTGCTGCATTAACCAATGTAGTGCCCGGTGCTGGTTTTATTACCGAAGAAAAAACTATAAACAAGGTTGGTGAAAAATATAACTGGATAATTGATCCGCTTGATGGTACTACCAATTTTATTCATGGTTTGCCGGTTTATTCGGTTAGCATAGCCTTGCAGGAAAATGATGAGTTAGTATTAGGGGTAGTTTATGAGATTAACCAGGACGAATGCTTTTACGCCTGGAAAGGTGCACCAGCTTACCTGAACGGGAAAGAAATCAGGGTAAGCAATAGCCCAACTATTGATAAGAGTTTATTAGCTACCGGTTTTCCATATTATGATTTTGCAAAGCAGCCGGCTTATATAGCCTTATTTACCGAATTGATGAAAAGCTGCCACGGCTTAAGGCGTTTAGGATCGGCAGCGGTTGATTTAGCTTATACCGCATGTGGCAGGTTTGAGGGGTTTTATGAATACAACTTAAACCCTTGGGATGTAGCTGCCGGAATTGTTATTGTGCGACAAGCCGGTGGCGATGTGGTGAATTTTAAAGGTGGCGATGAATGCCTTAATACCCGCGAACTTTTAGCCACCAACGGTAAAATTACAGCAGAAATGCTGGCACAGATTCAGAAATACTTTATACAATACTAATTTTCAGGCATAAAAAAACACGAATTCCACATGTGCTGATTCAATCATTAACTGTGAAATTCGTACTGTTATGTATGTTCGTGAAATGCTTATAAAGCTTCAGAGACTACTTCGGTAACTTCGGGAACCATTCTTTTCAAAAGGTTTTCAATACCTGATTTTAAAGTTACTGTTGATGACGGGCATCCGCTGCATGAACCGCGAAGTTCAACAGTTACAACTCCTGTATCAAATGATCTGTAGGTGATAGCACCACCATCCTGTTCAACAGCCGGACGTACGTAATCATGCAATATCTGCTGAATTTTAACTTCAATATCGGTACCTTCAAAATCACCTGCTTCAGCCTGTTCTTCTTCCTGTATCTTTAATTCAGCCTCAACAGCACCTTTTACAAACTCTTTTAATATCGGTAAAAGATCATCCCAGTTATCATTCTCAAACTTTGTTACGGTAACAAAATTACTGGCAAAGAAAACACCGTTAACAAACGAAAATTTAAATAATTCTTTTGCAAAGGGTGATTTTTCAGCACTTTCCTTGGTAGCAAAGTCGGCACTTCCGTTAATCAGCAACTTGTTCACAATGAACTTCATAGTTGCCGGGTTTGGAGTAGATTCTGTATATACGTTGATGTTCATTTTATTCTTTAATTAATACTTGAATTAACAAATTTAAACAGCTTTTTGATTTAAATGATACCCTTATATAGTTATGACCCATTAATGACTGATATACGTGGCACGCAAACTTCTATTTTAAACTATATTAGAAGCATTGGACAATTATAAATCTACTGACCAACAAGGTTTAAATACCTGTATAATTTGATGGTGTTATCTGTTTTATTTCTTCTTTAATCGTATCGCTCACGTTAAGGCCATCAACAAATTCAGCAATAGTATGGGCGTTAACCTGTTGGTTGGTACGCGTTAGTTCTTTTAAGGCTTCGTAAGGGTTTGGATAAGCTTCCCTGCGTAAAATAGTTTGGATGGCTTCAGCAACTACCGCCCAGTTAGCTTCAAGGTGAGCATTAATGGCATCGGTATTTAATAATAGCTTGTTCAGCCCTTTAACGGTTGATTTAATGGCGATCAATGTATGTGCTACCGGTACCCCAATATTTCTCAATACGGTTGAATCTGTTAAATCGCGTTGTAACCTTGAAATTGGCAACTTAGCAGCCATGTGCTCAAATAATGCATTGGCAATACCCAAATTACCTTCCGAATTTTCAAAATCAATTGGGTTTACTTTATGCGGCATGGCCGATGATCCTATTTCTCCAGCCTTTATTTGTTGTTTAAAATAGTTCATGGAGATATAGGCCCACATATCCCTGTCAAGGTCAATTAAAATATTATTGATCCTTTTTAAAGCATCGCATTGCGCAGCAAAATTATCGTAGTGTTCAATCTGGGTGGTAAATTGCGATCTTTTAAGCCCCAATATATCGTTTACAAAATGATTACCGAATGCTTTCCAGTCAATTTGCGGGTACCCAATATGGTGTGCATTGAAATTACCTGTAGCGCCGCCAAACTTTGCAGAGTATGGGATTGGCTTCAAAAGCTCAAGCTGGGTTTCCAAACGTTCAACAAATACCTGGATCTCCTTACCCAAACGGCTTGGTGAGGCTGGCTGCCCATGTGTATGTGCCAACATTGGAACAAGCTCCCAGTCTGCTGCATATTTTTTCAATACAGCAAGCAGTTCATTAATCGCCGGGTAATATACGTTGGCTAAAGCTTCTTTAAATGAATAAGGGATAGCTGTATTATTAATATCCTGCGAGGTAAGACCAAAGTGAATAAATTCTTTCTGCGCTTCAAGGCCTAACTTGTCAAACTCTTTTTTAATAAAATATTCAACCGCCTTAACATCATGGTTGGTGGTTTTTTCAATCAGCTTTATGCTTTCGGCATCTGCTTCACTGAAATTTTTATAAATGTTGCGTAACTTTTCTGCTACATTTTTATCAAAATCATTTAATTGCGGCAACGGGTGCTCGCACAGGGCAATAAAATATTCGATCTCAACAAATACTCTATACTTAATCAGGGCATATTCTGAAAAATACAATGCTAAATCTGAAGTTGTATTTCGATAGCGGCCATCAATAGGAGAAATTGCTGAAAGAGGAGTAAGGGTCATTTTGAATAAATTTTTGCAAAGGTAATAATTCAGGAGCAGTTTAGTGTTCTGCTGTTGGTACTTACCGGGAAAACTATTTTTAAATGGAAACTTTGAAATCTAAAAATGTTTCCATAGTTTTGACTAATTAAGTCAATGGTTCAAATAGAGAGAATAATACAGGGTGGTGAGGAGCTGTTTTTAACAGCCGGAATAAAGAGCGTAACGATGGATGATATAGCCAAACACTTGGGTATGTCAAAAAAAACCATCTACCAGTTTTTTAAGGATAAGAACGAGTTGGTAATTGCTTTGGTTAATAAAAAACTAAAGGAAGACGAGGATCAGATGAGTGATATTATCAGCAGATCAAACAACGTGATCGAAGAGATGATCAACATGCTGAAATGTTCGGAAGAGATCTTTTCGAGGATCAATCCGATAGTGATCCACGATCTTCAAAAGTATCATCCCGAAGCCTGGAAGCAATTTCAGGATTTTAAATCGGATGTACTGGTACATACTTTAGAAGAGCTTTTAACCAAGGGCATAAAACAGGGCTATATAAGGCCTGATATTGATGTGAAAATAATGGCACGTATGCGCGTATGCCAGGTTGAAATGGGGTTTAATACTTCCATTTTTCCGGTGGCCGAGTTCAATACGTGGACGGTACAACAGCAGTTTCAGGAGCATTTTAATTTTGGGATATGTACCCTTAAAGGCTATAAGTTATTGAACCAGTTTAAAAATATTAAAGACGAGTAATTAAGCTGCTGACATAGGGTTGTCAAAACATCCATGTTCTTTGCAGTAACAATAAATTAAAACATAAACAAATAACAATATATAATGAAACAAGTATTTTTTATGGTGTCCTTATTATGTGCATTTGCCTTAAAGGGCTTTTCGCAGCAGGCACCACCCGATACGCTGACTTATAAATTTACGGTAGCCGATTGTATAAGCTATGCTTATAACCATCAGCATGCAGTAATAAACGCACAGTTGGATGTTACCAGTGCCGAGTATCATATAAAGGAAATTGTAGGACAAGGTTATCCTCAAATTAATGGTTCGGCAAGTTTCCAGGATTACATGAAAATTCCTACCACGTTAATACCGGGTGAATTTTTAGGCTTACCGGCAGGTACATTTAAGCAATTACAATTTGGGGTTAAATACCAGTCGAGCTTTACTATAGCTGCTAATCAAATTTTGTTTGATCCTAACTACATTGTTGGTTTACAGGCGCGTAAAACATACAGGGAATTATACGCCCGAAGCTTTACCCGCTCAGAAATTGATGCCAATGTAAATGTTACTAAGGCTTATTACCAGGTTTTGGTAAGCGTGGAGCAACTGAAACTATTGGAAGCTAATATAAAAGAGATAAAACAACAGTTGGATGAAACAGTAGCCCGTAACAAGCAAGGCTTTGTTGAAAAAATTGATGTTGACCGTATAACGGTTCAGTACAATTCATTGGTAACTAACCGGGAAAATACTGTTCGCTTGTTAGGATTAAATTACCAGCTTTTAAAATTCCAAATGGGAATGCCAATTGATAAGGTATTAACCTTAAAAGATAAACTGGAAGATATTCAACTTGATGGAAGCGCTGCTTTAGCAACCTCTGATACCGCTGTTTACCATAACCGTATTGAGTATAACTTGTTAGAAACGCAAAAAAAGATCAATGAATATGATCTTAAAAGCAAAAAAGGACAGTTTTTACCAAAACTTACTGCAAATGCAAGTTATGCTGCATCCTATCAAAATAATGCCTTCAGTAACTTGTATACCGTTAACTTCCCTTCAAGTTATGTAGGGCTTTCACTAAGCCTTCCCATATTTACAGGTTTTCAGCACCTTAACCAGGTTAAGCAATCCAAGATAACTGTATTAAAATCGCAGAATGATCTGGAAGATATGAAGAACACGGTTAACCTACAGGTAAGCCAATCGCGCATAGCTTACATAAACGGTTTACAAACCCTTAACGATCAGCGGAAAAACATGGCCCTGGCTGAAGAAGTATTGCGGGTGTCAAAAATTAAATATGAGCAGGGGGTGGGTTCAAGCATTGAAGTAACCCAGGCACAAACCGCCGTGCAGGAAGCTGATAACAGCTACATACAAGGTTTATATGATGCTTTAGTAAGCAAGGTTGATTTGGATAAAGCATACGGAAGAATTAAATAAGAAGAAATTAAAACTATATTATATATAAAAGACATGAAAAAAATATTATACATACCAGTTATCCTTATTCTTGCGGCTTGCTCAAACAAACCAAAGGATAAAAAAGCAGAGCTTGCCGACCTGAAAAAGCAACAGGCTGAATTAAGTACCAAAATAACGCAATTACAAAGCGAAGTAGGCACTACTGATTCTTCAAAATCAACCGATGTTATTGTTATTAGCTTAAAGCCGGTCAACTTTACCAACTTTGTACAGATACAGGGTAAAATTGATGCCCAGGATAACGTAATGGCTTATCCTCAATCTCCGGGTGCAATCACAGCTATATATGTAAAAGCCGGCGATCATGTAAAAAAAGGGCAGGTATTGGTGCAACTGGATAACAGTGTTTTGAACCAAAATATTTTACAGGCCGAAACCCAGGTAAGTTTAAATAAAACCTTGTTTGACAGGCAGAAGAATCTTTGGGATCAAAAAATTGGTACCGAAGTGCAGTTTTTACAGGCACAAACCGCATTGCAAAGCTCACAAAAGCAAGTATCGTCATTACGCCAGCAGGCTGATATGTACCGGATTACCTCACCAATCAATGGCTCAATTGATCAGATGGACCTAAAGCTTGGCCAGGTAGCCCAACCAGGAACAACCGGTATCCGTATTGTAAATGCAGATGTACTGAAGGTTAAGGCTGATGTACCTGAGTCATACGCAGGTAGCGTAAACAAAGGCAATGAAGTTAAAATATTAGTACCCGATGCAAATGATTCATTGGTTACCAAAGTAACTTTTGCGGCCAAGGTTATTGACCCAACTTCGCGCAGTTTTGGTGTAGAGGTAAAACTACCTGTACGTAAAACGTTACGCCCTAACATGACAGCCATTATACAGATAGCTAACTATTCAAAACCAAATGCAATAGTTGTCCCGGTAAAAGCGATCCAAAAATCAGAAGATGGCGATTACGTATTTATCAATAAAGACGGTATAGCAAAAAGAATTAATGTAAAGGTTGGAACTACCTATGGTGGCCAGTCGGAAATATTATCAGGCTTAAATAGCGGTGATCAGCTGGTTACCGAAGGTGCATCTGATATTGAAGATGGCGACAAAATAAAAGTTTCACAATCAGGTAATTAATTAATCAAACATTTGATCTGTTTAATATGAAAGATCTGAACAAAGAATTTTCGCCCTCAAGCTGGGCCATAGAAAATAAAACGGCCATTTATGTGCTTATATTTTTAGTTACCGTACTGGGGCTAATAAGCTATAACAAGCTGCCTAAAGAAAACTTTCCGGATATAGCGCAATCAAAAGTGTTTGTTACCACTGCGTATGCAGGGCAATCACCTCAAAATATTGAGAACCTGGTAACAAGGCAAATTGAAAAGCAGTTAAAATCGCTTAAAGGGTTAAAAAAAGTAACCTCAAACTCGGTTCAAAACGTATCGATAATAACGGCTGAGTTCAATGCTAATATTTTAATTAAGGATGCTAAAATTGATGTTAAGGATGCTGTGGATAAAGCCAAACAGGATTTACCGCAAAATGATAATAACCTAAAAGAATCGGTTATATCAGATATTAACGTAGCCGATCTTCCTATCCTGTATATCAATATATCGGGCGATTATGACCTTAAAAAATTAAAGGAATATGCCGATGTATTAAAGGATGAGATTGAAAGCTATAAAGAAATATCAAAGGTAGACGAAGTAGGTGCCTTAACACCTGAAATACAGGTTAATGTTGACCTTAATAAAATGGCTGCAGCACAAATAAGTTTTAAGGATATTACAGATGCTATTGGGTATGAAAATATTTTAACAACAGCAGGCCCCATAAAATCTGATGGTGTGCGCCGCAGTGTTGATATTAAGCAGGATTTTAAAAGTGCTGATGAAGTAGCTGCAATGGCTATCCGTAACCCAAAAGGCCAGGCAGTTTACCTGCGTGATATTGCCGAGGTGAAGGATTCATTTTTAGAACAGGAGAGTTATGCACGTTTAAAAACTAACGACAACCCCAATTTTAAAAATGTAATTACGCTTAACGTAAGTAAAAGGGCTGGCGAAAACCTTATCGAAGCATCAGATAAAATAAATGACCTGATCAAGCAAAAGCAAAAAACGGTTTTCCCTAAAGGATTAAACGTTACAGTTACGGGCGATCAATCAGACAAAACGCGTACTACGTTAAACGATCTGATCAATACCATAGTAATTGGCTTTTTACTGGTAACTATCATCCTGATGTTTTTTATGGGTAGTACCAATGCTGTTTTTGTGGCCTTATCAGTTCCGTTATCCTGTTTTATTGCATTTTTAATAATGCCGGCAATTGGGTTCACGCTGAATATGATCGTATTATTCTCGTTCCTGCTCGCACTGGGTATTGTGGTTGATGATGCCATTGTGGTAATTGAAAACACGCACCGCATATTTGCAAACGGAAAAGTACCTATTAAACAGGCGGCTAAAATGGCTGCCGGCGAAGTGTTTTTACCTGTATTTTCAGGTACCATGACAACTTTGGCACCCTTTGTACCTTTGGCTTTCTGGAATAGTTTAATCGGGCACTTCATGTTCTTCCTGCCTATAACACTGATCATTACCTTGCTGGCATCATTAGTTGTGGCCTATATCATTAACCCGGTATTTGCGGTTGATTTTATGAAACCGCATTATGAAGGCGAGCACGATCATCCCAAATTTGATAAAAAAGTACAACGTGTTTTAATCTACATGGCAGTTGCAACCGCACTTGGTTACTGGATTAATGTAGGTGTAGGTAACTTTATGGTGCTGGCTATAGTGCTTTATCTGTTAAACCACTTTGTGCTGTTAAAGATCATCGATAGGTTCCAGAAAAATTCATGGCCACGTTTCCAGCAATGGTATGCAAGGCTTTTGGAAAAAGCAGTCCGCAGGCCGGTAACTATGCTATTGGGTACTATAGTGCTTTTTATTTTAACAATTGTGTTCATGGTGGCCCGTTCACCAAAGGTTGAGTTTTTCCCTTCGGGCGATCCAAACTTTGCTTACGTGTATATCACTATGCCAATCGGTACCGATCAGGGTTACACTAATGAAATTACCAAAAAGATTGAGCAGCGTGTTGCACAGGTTGTTGAGCCTGATAAGGATATTGTTACTTCAATTATATCAAACGTTACCAAAGGTGTAACCGACCCGCAGGATGAAGACCAGGGCGATTATGAAAACAAAGGTAAAGTAACCGTTGCTTTTGTTGAGTTTGGAAAACGTAATGGTAAGGATACCAAAAAGGTTTTGGCAAAAATAAGGAGTGCTGTACAAGGTATCCCCGGAGCGAAAATTGCAGTAGCGCAGGAAAGCAGCGGTCCGCCGGTGCAAAGGGATATAAGCATCGAATTAATTGGTGATAACCTTGATTCGCTGGTAAAAACAGGCGATCGTTTAAAAAGCTATTTAGCTAAACAAAACATTCCCGGTATTGAAGGCTTAACCGCCGATGTGCAAAATGATAAACCCGAAATTGTATTTGATATTGACAGGGAACGTGCTAACCGTGAGGGTATCAGCACCGGGCAAATAAGCCAGGCATTGGGTACTGCTATTTTTGGTTTTAAAGCAGCCGATTTCAGGAACACGAAAGAAGATGATTATAAGATCATGGTTCGTGCCGAAGAAAGCCAGCGTAATAACCTGGATGCATTAAAGAACATGAAGATCACCTATCGTGATCTTGCAACTGGTGGTGCAATACGCCAGGTACCTATTTCGGCATTTACCGATGTGCGGTATACCAGTACTTACAGTAATATAAAGCGTAAACAACAACGCCGCGTATTAACCCTTGGATCAAACGTTATTAAACCATTTAATGCCAATGAGGTTAATGCCAATATTTTACAGGCTATTAATAACTTTAAAAAACCGGATAATATATTGATAAGGCAGGGTGGTGGTCAGGAAGACCAGATGGAAGCCATGAACTTTTTGTTAGGGGCATTGGCCACATCATTTGGTTTGATCTTGATTATCCTGATGATCCAGTTTAATTCAATCGGTAAAACCTTTATCATTATCTCCGAGATCTTCTTTAGTATCATTGGTGTACTGCTCGGGGTAAGTATTTTTGGGATGACGATGTCTATAGTAATGACAGGAGTAGGTATCATCGCTTTAGCGGGGGTAGTAGTGCGAAACGGTATCTTATTGGTTGAGTTCACCGATATGCTGATAGAGCAGGGCGGAAGCCTTCATGATGCCGTTGTAGAAGCCGGGCATACCCGTATGACACCTGTATTATTGACAGCAACTGCAGCCATATTAGGTTTAATACCATTAGCCGTTGGTTTTAATATCGACTTTGTTGGCTTGTTTACGCATTTTGAACCACATATTCATTTTGGAGGTGATAACGTAGCTTTCTGGGGCCCGTTAGCCTGGACAATGATATTTGGATTAAGCTTTGCAACTATCATTACCTTAATTTTAGTACCATGTATGTACATTATCAGGGTAAACATCAAAAACAAGCTTTTTGGCGAAAAGAAAACTAAAGAAGTTAAAGAGAAGTTAGAAGTAGCTGCTGTTTAATAAAGCAAAACATCCACTATACAAGCCGTTTCAGTTTTAAGCTGAAACGGCTTTTTTTATAAATCGGCTTTTTATAACCTACGTTTGCAGCAATAATTGTCGCAACATCTTCGTTTTTGTTGTAATAAGCTGTTGCATTGTGTTTTAATAATGTTATTTGAAAGATATACGCTATATTATGCAGTGTAAACATTAATCATCATTTAGTCCCATGAAAATAATTAACCTCCTTTTTTTATTAATGCTTTTAAGCACATTGGGCTTTAGCCAAACTATTTCAATTAGCGGCACCGTTCACAACCAGCAGGGGCAGGGGGTTCCGTTTGCTTTTATAAGGGACGCCCATCACAATTATGCAACCTATTCTGATTCAAGCGGTGTATTTCAGCTCAGGGCCGATCCTGCTTCATCATTAATTATAACAGCCCCAAACTTTAGCGATATTGAAACCAAAATTGATAATAAAACCTCGCTGAGTATTGTAATGACGGGAGGAACATCGGGTAGTGGTTCAGGTACTTCGGCAGCAGGCAGTGGTTCAAATGGCTCGGTAAATATTTTTTCGCAGGGTATTGTTGCTGAAACTGGCGGGCAGCAAGTAATTAAAGCTGGTTTTAATCAGGAGGAAACTAAGGGAAGTCCCTATCTTTTTAACAATTGGGTACATGGCTTTGCCGTTACCAATATTGATGCCCTTGCACAAAGTGCGGGTAACTTATATAATTATGATAAAATTAATGGCAATGTAATTTATAAGCAAAATAATGGTACACCAATGGCTGTAGATAAACAGCAGGTAAAGTATTTTATGCTGTTTGATGATAAAGCCCATTCGCATATGTTTGAAAGTGCCCCAACCATCAATAAAGAGCCTTTTATAGAAGTTTTAGTGAGCACACCCAAAATAAAGATTTACAAAAAGATAGAAACAAAATTAGTGCGGGCTGATTTTCATACCGATGGAATAATAACATCGGGCAATAAATATGATGAATATACCGATGCTGTAAAATATTATTATGTAAAACTTCCAAACGGACAGCCTCAATCATTCTCAATTAAGAAAAAGGCGATCAAAGAAATTTTTGGAACCGATGCCGATAAGTTTATGGCGGCCCAAAGCTCAAGAGATATTGATGAGGATTATCTGCGTGATTTAGGTATTAGCTTAAATCCGTAATAAAGAAGGCCATTATTTAAATGACCCTCTCTATTCATATTTATTTAATAAGCCCTTTTAACTGTAGTTTACCAATCAGTTTATCTAAACGTTTTTGGTTTTTTGATCCTGAAGCTATGGTATCAAAAACAATGCCCGCGGCAAGTGCATAAACAGCATGGTGAAAGCCATCAATAGCAATGCTTTTCGGGTCTTCTTCTGTTACAGGAGGTGCAGCTTTAAAAGCAGGCAGCATAATCATTGAGGTGCCCCAGATGGCCCCAAAATGAGCTATATTAGCTGGTATGCCTTTTAATCCGGTTAAACCAATTAGTCCGCGTGCTATACCCCAAACAGTACCATAAGCCCAGTGGATCTCCTGCGATACTTTTTCTTTTTCAGCGGCATTAGCCGGTTTAATCCCAGTAGTTTCGGTGGCAACTTTAATAGGGGCTTCGCTTGGTTCGCGTTTGGTTATTTTCATTTCTATCATTTGCGATAGGGTGATGGCGGCAGTTCCGGCCAAACCGGCAAGCAAACCAATTCCAATAGCGCTGCCTAACTCCCCAAGCGGATTATTTTCACGTAGTTTCATGGTACAGATGTTTTATTTATTTGATGAACAACGGTTTTTAATTATTGATTTACAAAATTTAATTAACAGAAATTTTAATTACACACAACATTAGGAATGATTGTTGTAATCAATAAAAAACACAATTGATTGTATAATGAGAAAACTAAAAATATCAAATCCGTTTTGGCAGCTTGTAGGCTTGGGTGTAATAGCGGGTATGCGTTCAGCATCAGCCCCGGCAATAGCCAGTCATATTTTAAGTCATCATCATTCGGGGCGGTTTTCCAGATCAGCATTAAGTTTTATGCAATCTGATAAAATGGCCTTGTTGCTTAAAGTTTTTGCCGTTGGCGAATTTATTGGTGATAAACTGCCAAATACGCCCAACAGGATAAAAACGGCAGGTGTAGCGTTCAGATGTTTAACGGGTTCGCTTGCAGGTGCAAGTATTTATAAGGTAAGTGGTAACAATGCAATTACAGGTGCGTTGTTAGGCTCGGTTGCAGCTTTGGGTGCAACTTATGGCAGCTATTTTTTACGAAAGGAGATTGTAAGCAGCACCCATATTTTCGACCCAATAATTGGTGCCATTGAGGATGCACTGGTTATAGGGGCAGGGATTGGCTTGGTAGAAACTGTATAATAAACACTTAATTATACATGGTTATGACCATAGTACAATACAATATTTATAAAAATTGATAAATTTGTTAAAATAGTCAGGAGCGTTGAGCAACTAATTATATATTTAACAGGTATACTTTAAATAATCTATTTATTAAATGATTTCAGCTACCGATCAGCAGGATATAAAAAAGGAGAAGATTTTAGAGGCTGCTCATCATCGGTTTCTTCATTTTGGTTATTCAAAAACCACGATGAATGAGATAGCCGGTGATCTGTCAATGTCAAAAGCTTTGCTTTATTATTATTTTCCGGATAAGAGCCAGCTTTATGTTGCTGTTATGCGTAAGGTTGCTGCCGATTATTTAAAAATTTTACAGGATAAAATAAACACGTTTGCTGATCTGAAAGAAGCCTTTATTTTTCAGATTGATACCCAGCACCATTTTATAGTAAGCAATTACAACTTCTTTGATTTTTTCAGGCTAAATGAACAGAATTTACCTGATATGATCTGGGAAATTGTTGAAGAAGTACATCAAACAGAAATTGATCTGTTAGTTAGTGCCATTGATTTAGAGGTTACCAAAGGCGCAATTAAGCCCGTTCCAAATCCAACCGAAGTTGTTGCTCTTTTGCTGGATGCCTTACATGGTGTAAGGGTAAAAGCAATGTCGCACAAAAAACCAATGTTTCCTCATAAAGAACACTTGGAAGAGATTCGCTCGAAAAGGCTGCTCTTAGCAGATATATTTATCAAAGGTTTAATGTATTAGGCACAGTTTTACTACTGTCACCTATTGGTAAAAAGACTCCCTATTTTCTTTGCAAACAAACATTATCAATATCTTTGACTAAATAATTATTTTAGTCAGTTTGTTGCCAGAAGTAATTATTAAAAATACTTCTAATCAGAGGTGATTGTTTTAGAGTGATTGAAGCGGGCAGGGATTATTTTCTGCCTGCTTTTTTAGTTTTCTATCAGCTTCATAACCGTCCAGTTCCTGTCGCGGTTATTTTCACCCCCATTGTATTTTAAAGTTATAATAAATTTGGTTTGTGGATTAGCGCTTCCCGCCAATAGAGTTTTAAAGTATGATTTTACAACATAAATCGAATCGGCGTTTTTACTGCATTGAAAGTCATCGTCGTTAAATTCTATATCCTGTGTCTTAAAATTTGGCCTTAGGTAGTCTTTAGCTATTTGAAAAGCATCATTTTTTGTAGGCAGCGAACCAAACAATCTATCGTTAGTACCAGATCTGATAGCTATCCTGAATATTACGAAAATAAATAGCAGGATAAATACAAAAAGTATCCAGATACCTTCCTTTGTAGATTTTTTATTAAGCTCTTTTTCGGTTAAGTAATCTCTTTTCATAATCCATAATTTTAAATACTTACGTGTATTTTAAAACCACTGGTTTTATGAATTTTACTTTTTTTTGATAAAAAAAACAAGAGAATATAATTTTTTAAACTAATTTAAGTATCAGTTTATTAGATAGTTATGTTTATTAATTTTAATGATAGTTTATTGCTAATTAAATTAATGGCTTAATTTATGGTAATTATCCAAAAAATAAATAGGCAACAAAAATAGCTGCAATAATGCCTGCAAAATCAGCAAATAAACCAGCCGGAATAGCATACCGGGATTTTTTTATACCTACTGATCCAAAATATAAAGCAACTATATAAAAAGTAGTATCGGCAGATCCGTTAAAAATACAACCTAAGCGCCCGGCAAAGCTATCGGGTTTATAGGTGGTCATGATATTGATCATCATTGCTTTTGATCCGGAGCCACTTAAAGGCTTCATATAGGCTACCGGCATGGCATCCACAAAGCGCGTATCTAAGTGAAATTGCATAACCACCCATCTTAATCCATCATTAATATAACCCAAAGCGCCACAGGCCCTAAAAACACTGATACCAACCAGCATAGCAACCAAATATGGAATTATTTTTACTGAGGTTTCAAAGCCTTTTTTAGCCCCCTCAATAAAGGTTTCAAACACATTTACCTTTTTGTAAATAGCACCCACAATAAATATTACAGGGATTGAAAATAGCATCAGGTTACTTGCCACTTTTGATACAAGGCCTATCTGCTCTTTTGTTAAGCAAACCGTAAAGTACCAAACCAGCAGGGTTATAAATGCGGTTATACCACCTAACCAGCTGATAATAACTCGATCGAACAGGTTTATTTTTTGTTTTACAGCAACAAACAACATTCCGCACACTGCTGATACATAGGTAGCGATGATACATGGAATAAATATATCGGTAGGATCAGTAGCGTGTAAAATCGCCCGCTGGGCAATAATAGTAACTGGAAGTATCTGTAAGCCAGATGTTAGCAGAACCAGGTACATGATCTGTGCATTTGAAGCTGTTTCCTTATCCGGGTTAAGCTCCTGTAAACTCCCTATCGCTTTTAAGCCGAGTGGGGTAGCAGCATTATCAAGCCCCAAAAGATTGGCCGAAAAGCTCATCAGTATTTGCCCGGTGGCCGGGTGATCTTTAGGAACCTCAGGAAATAAACGGTTAAAAAATGGACCAACTATGCGCGACAGGAAATTAATAGCACCGGCCTTTTCGCCTATATTCATAATTCCCAGCCACAGGGCCATATTACCTGCAAGCGGCAGGGCGATATCCATTACAGACGATTTTGATGAATCGAACATGCCCGATACCAGGTGCATAAAAATTTCTGTATCGCCAAAAAATATCAGCCTTATCAGTGCTATGATAAATGCTATTATAAAAAAAGCTATCCAGATATAATTTAGCGCCATAGTAAATGTTCAGGCTTTGAAGATAAAGTTTTTTGATAATTTATTACGAATAACCATCTTTAAAAGTAATTTTAGTACAAGGATGTATCCTTGTTTACTTATAAAACTTTATTTATGACCTCAACTACCAGCCAATTAAAAACCGCAATTGATGATCTGTTAAATATGGATCAGGCATTTATTGATTGGGATTACAGGCCCGGGGCTAATAAATGGTCGAAGAAAGAGATCATCGGCCATCTGATTGATAGCGCACAGGTAAACCTGCAGCGCTTTGTTCGCTGCACTTACGAAGAGAATTTTAAATTGATATATGCACAGGAGGAATGGGTTATTGCCCAGCATTACAATCAGGCAGCTGTTACTGAGCTTTTAACCTTGTGGCGTTTATTAAATATGCAGATTATCAGGGTGCTGGATAATTACCCGAAAGACCGCCTTTTAATTAAATGTGATAACAGTAAAATAGAGCGCCATCTGCATACCGTTGAGTGGCTGGCAAAGGATTATGTAGCGCATTTAAAACATCACTTAAAGCAACTTTACAGTTGAATAATGGATGCACCAGGTAAGTTTTCTTTACAACCGTAAGGATATTCTGGTACGCCGCTGGCTAAAAAATCCCGGTTAAGGACAGATAACTACAATGGCTAATTATAAATAATGATATGTTTATCGCCAACAACCTGTATGTCGTAATCTTTACGCATCGGATCGTAAGGCGCGGTATCATTAACGGTGATATAAATATTGCCAAGATCTTTTACCGCATACGATTGAATATCAGCTACCATTCCATCCTTTATAAGATATTGCGCAATTGATTCGCGGATAATGGTGTACTGTGATAATTCATTGGTTTCAATTTCAATAAATAACCTTTTACCATCAAGCCGTATACCAATGTTATTATGTGTGCCTCCCTGTAAGGTCTGGGTGTATTTTCTGTTCTTTTTATCATTCCTGCTTTGGGTAATTAAATAGCCTTTAGCCACCAAAAAAGTATCAGCATGGTTCAGGTTATTGTGCAGCAGGTATTTAATATCATCGTACGAGATCAGGCCTTTTTGAGCAAAGCAATTTGCCGATAAGAAAAGCATCAGCATAACAAAGAACAGGTTTTTCATATTTTTCAGGCTGTTAATATTACATCTAAGTTAAACTATCATTCTATAAAAAAGCCTAACTTAGCTTTATTGTTATTTAAATATGCCTAAAATAGAACTATCGCGCGTACAGGGCGATTTTGGCTTTGAAGCCACAGACGAATATGGTCATACCGTAAAAATGGATAGCAGCCCCGAAAGCGGCGGCGAAAACTTTGGTGTGCGCCCGATGCAAATGTTATTGATGGGATTAGCCGGTTGCTCTGCAATTGATGTAATAGCTATCCTTAAAAAACAACGCCAAGAAATTAAGGACTATAAAATGGTGGTTAACGGCGATAGGGAAACAGGTAAAGAGCCGTCACTATGGCAAAATATTACTATCGAATTTCACTTATATGGCATTATAGACCAGGATAAGGCTGTGAAAGCAGCAGAGTTATCATTAGGTAAATACTGTTCGGTAGCTGCTACTTTAGAAAAAGCCGGTGCCAAAATTAATTGGAGTGTAATAATACATCCTGCTTAATTAACTGATTTTTATTATTTTAACTAATGCTTGTTGAACATTTACTAATGTTTAATGAGCATTTTTTGTATCATAAATTTTGATAATGCTATAGCCAGAAAGTTTATGATTTTTATGGCTGTTTGGTATAAATTTATTAAAATTGAATACCAAACCAATATCATGAAGCAAGTTTTACTTATCGCATTTTTTTTAATCAGTATTTTTATTGCCGATGGCCAAAATGTTGTCAGACGTTTGGACTTTCATAATATTGACAGGGACAGTGTAAACCTTCCCTTAAACGATAAGTTTTATTTAATTGAGGATAGCTGCGCGCAAATTATACGTCACACCAGGCTCAATTTTCAAACACGGAAGTTTTATGGGAAATTTCAGGATGTGAGTAAAGCTAATCCGGAGGTGATAGTTTCAGAAGGTACTTAC
This sequence comes from Mucilaginibacter sp., assembly GCF_965277465.1. Taxonomy (GTDB): domain Bacteria; phylum Bacteroidota; class Bacteroidia; order Sphingobacteriales; family Sphingobacteriaceae; genus Mucilaginibacter. Next base: position 1,982,020 of record NZ_CBDICW010000002.1, on the reverse strand, counting down.
ACCACTGATGGTTTAAAGAACGGTTTGTTTGTTTTGCATTACCTAAACGGGAATATACAAGCAAAAGGCAGTTTTAAAAATGACGTGTTTGATGGCCGTTGGGAAATGTTTTACGACGATGGAAAGCCCGAACTTACTTTTGATGCAGCGGATGCATCTTTCACTATAATTAACGCCTGGACTAAAGATGGTGCTAAAGTAGTTGACAATGGTGCCGGGATCTATAAGGCCGATCTGGATGGTTATTACTGGAAAGGTAAATTGGTTAACGGCAAACCAGACGGTAGCTGGAAAATGTATAGAACCGATGATGCCAGCAATACATCTATAGCAACGGAACGTTTTAAAAAAGGAGTATTTACCGAAGGATCAAACCAGATGGGCGACTATACCAATGCATCGCGTATCAGCCTAATCAGCAGTTCTTATTTACCTTTTATCAATGCCGAAAAGTTATATATGGGTTTACCCTGTAATGCAGTACCACGCAAACACATTATAAGTGCACAATATAAAAGAGGATTAAATACCTTTAATGACGATCTGCGTGATATAACGACAAGATTTTTGCAAAGTAAGGATTTAGAGGGTATTGGTAATACTTTTACTATCTCTGGCGATATTTCGGTAGAAGGAACTATTATAAATTTAACTACACATGGTTATATCAGGGATGATATTTCTTCGGGTTTAATCCGTCAAATAAGTATGCTTCCCCGTTTAAATCCTGCTACGGTAGACGGGAAGCCAGTAGTACAGAAGTTTAGAATCACCTATGAGATCAATAGGGGGTCTTATCATTATTCTTTCCAGTTTTTGCCCATAAGATATTAGCCATTTTATAGGTAAAAGCTACAAAAATGTATAGTTTTTAGCTCAATTGTAGGCATGCATACCAAACTAATTTTGATGATTTTATCGGTGCAAACACCTATTACTGACTTGTAAACCAATTTAGTCAAATAGCTGTTAGTTATCAAGTATTTACAAGTTGTAAGCGCTTCTTTTTGATTATTTCTTAATGATCTTTTAACCTCTTTTTAAGAATTAAGAATTTGGCATGGCACTAATGTTGCCTTAAGCGGGTATGTTCAGTTATCAAAAATGGACATATTTAAATTACAACAATATGAAATCAAATTTAAAAAAAGCCTCCCTTCTGTTAACAGGAATTTTGGTAGGCGGTAAACTATTCGCTCAAACAGGCGATTCTACCCAGGTGTCAAAAGATTATGTTAAACCGTTTTCAAGCGGTGATGCATTCCGCACGTGGTCAATAGGTATTGGTGGTGGTGTAATTAATCCATTTACTGTATTTGGATCAAACAGCAAACAAGATTTTACTGGCCCTAATACTAAAATTGGCTATAGTGGTTACATTAAAAAACAAATATTGCCATCATTTGGTATCCAGGCCGATTTCCTGGGTGGTACTGTAGCAGGCCATAATTCACAGCCTGATGCTGCCGGTGTTTCTCCTTACAGCTCATACGATACCAAACTAAATTACGGTGTTGCTTTAAGCGGTAACTTTACTTTAGCTAACATTAACTGGCGCCATAATAAAGGTGCAATTCAGCCGTACATAACTGCAGGTGCTGGTTTATTAAACTATTCACCAGTATTAACTACTGCAGCCGGTAACAAAGAAAACTTAAACGGTGGTACAAACAAAACACATACTGTTTATGTACCGGTAGGTTTAGGTTTGAAATTTGACGTAGCACCAGGTGTAAACCTTGATTTAGGTTACCAGGTTAACTTTACTTATGCTGATGACGTTGACGGATACTCATACGGATCAACTAACGATAAGTTTTCATACGCACACATTGGTTTAGAGTTTGCTTTGGGTAAACGCTCAAAACCACAATTAGCTACGCATAACCCAGTTTCATCAATGAGGACCGAATATTTATGGCAAAATCAGAATACTAAAAACCAATTGCAATCTCAGATAGATGCAGAAAAAGCTAAAAATGATCAGTTAAGGAATGACCTTAACACTACAAATGCTAATCTGGCTAAATTTACTGTTGATAGCGATGGTGATGGTGTTCCTGACTTTTTCGATAAATGTCCTAATACCCCAGCCGGAACTCAGGTTGATGGTTCAGGTTGTCCGCTTCCGGTTACTAAAAACGTAAAAGTTTATGTAACTGAAGAAGACAGAAAAGTTGTAAAAGAAGCAATCAAGAATCTTGAATTTGACTTTGGTAAAGCAACTATCCGCGATCATTCAAAACCAAGTTTAGATAAAGTTGCTCAACTATTGGTTGATAAAAACTTTAGCTTAAAATTAGCGGGTCATACTGATAACGTAGGTTCTGCTGATGCAAACTTAAAATTATCAAAAGACCGTGCAGAAGCAATCAAAACTTACTTAGTAAGCCAGGGTGCAAATGCATCACGTATTGAGGCTACAGGTTATGGTAAAACACAACCAATTGCAACAAACAAAACTGCTGCAGGCCGTCAAATCAACCGTAGGGTAGAGTTTACATTATTCTAAACTATAACTGATAATATATAATAACAAAAGCCGCTCAATTGAGCGGCTTTTGTTATTTAAGTGCTTTTTAAAAGCTTTGGTTATTCGCCTTCAAAAAACTCCTGCAAAGCGCCAAAATAGCTATTATTCCAGCCCTCAGCCATATCTACAAATTCTTCATCGGGTATATTGGTGTGCTTCAACTCTACAGAGGTTGCATCTTTATCAGCATGCAGCTTTATAGTTACTATTGACGGCTCGGGCAAACCATCAAAATACCATTGCTGTACTATTTTTTTGTTCTCTTCAAACTCCAGGTTTTTGCCTACTATGCTACCTTCCCACATTGAAAATTCAGAACCAGCAACGGTCGACATAATAGCAGTTTCTCCTGTCCAAAGCTCAATGGTAAGCGGGTTAGTTAATGCGGTATAAATTTCTTCGGGCGTTGCCGCCAGGTGATAATATTTTTTTAGATCTTTCATTTATTCATTAGCCTAAAGGCCATACAGTTTTTCCGTAAACCTCGTTAAGTACATTAGCAATACCTGCGTAAATGGCTGATGCGCCGCAGATAATGCCTTCATAGCCTGCAAATTTACCAAAACTACTGTTACCTGTACCATGTTCGGCAGCTAATAAAAAGAATAATATGGTTAAGGATGCAAAAACAAACTGTAATGCCCGGTTTAGTTTTAATGTCCCAAAAAACATGCAGAGGGTAAATACGCCCCACATGATTAAATAGGCGCACATTCCAGCTTCAGATGGCGCCACCGCCCAACCTAACTTAGGCATTACAATTAAGCCCACCAATGAGAGCCAGAAAAAACCGTAGGATGTAAAAGCGGTTAAACCAAATGTGTTATTCTTTTTAGCTTCAATTATACCTGCTATAACTTGTGCCAGGCCGCCATAAAAAATACCCATAGCCAGTATCATTGAATTGAGCTCAAAGAAACCGGCGTTGTGCAGGTTTAATAAAACGGTTGTCATACCAAAGGCGCACAGGCCGAGTGGGGCAGGGTTGGCAATGCCATCCTTTGCCTGAACAGGAATAGTTGGGATCATGATTTATAAAAGGTTTTAAATTGGTTTTCAATGCAATTTAATTTTATAAAATGCATTTGGCAATTTTATTTGCAAACCGAAGCCTAACTTTACCGTTAAGCTTTTAGTTATGTATAAATTAGTGTTGCTTCGCCACGGAGAGAGTATCTATAATAAGGAAAACCGTTTTACCGGCTGGACCGATGTTGATTTAGCTCCTGAAGGTTTTGATCAGGCAAAAAAAGCAGGCGAGCTGTTAAAAAAAAATGGTTATAACTTTGATGCCGGCTTTGCCTCTGTTTTAAAGCGATCAATAAAAACCCTGCATGTGGTATTGGACGAACTTGACCACCTGTGGATTCCCGTGCAAAAGTCGTGGCGCTTAAACGAACGTTTTTATGGGGCTCTACAAGGGCTAAATAAGGAAGAAACCATTGCAAAATATGGCGATGAGCAGGTACATAAATGGCGCCGCGACCCGCACGAGCTGCCGCCTGCCATAACGAAAGATGATGAACGTTATCCGGGTAAAGACCTTAGGTATAAGGATCTTACCGAGCGGGAGCTGCCGCTTACAGAAAACTTAAGTGAAACGATGGACAGGGTATTGCCCTACTGGAACGAAATTATTGTGCCTGCTATCCGTAAAGATCAAAAAGTTATTGTGTGCGCACATGGCAACAGCCTGCGCGCACTTATACAATATATTGATCATCTTACCGATGAAGAAGTAATAAAACTTGATATCCCAACCGGAACACCATTAATTTATGAGCTCGACGAAGGTTTAAACAGGATAAGGCATTATTATTTAGAATAATGTAGCTATTATCCCATGGCCTTATTCAATGCAATAATGGCATTATCAAAATCCTCGCGGGCTATTAAAAACTGGATATTTACTTTCCGCAATGCAAAGCCGCAGCTTTTAATATTGATACCATTATCGGCCAATGCTGCTGCTGATTTTGCCAGTAAGCCAGGCTGATCCATGTTTGAACCTATCAGGCAAACCATTGCCATTTTTTCGACAGTTACCTTTTCAAAGTCATCTTCTAACTCGCTGATGAGTTTTTTGTTGAAGTCTTTTTCCCAAATAACAATAGATATGCTGTTTGCACTGGTTGCCTTAAAGCTATAGCTAACGTTGAATTTATAGAACATCTGCATTATTTGCAAATCGCTGCCGGGTGCGCCAACCATTGATGGGTCATAAATATCAATCATCATTACCTTTTCGGTACCGGTAATCACTTCAACGCGTTTATGCTCGCAAATGTATTCCTTAGTAATTAGGGTGCCCGGGTGCTCGGGCTGAAAAGTGTTTTTAATACGCAGGTTTATATCATTTATCTCCAGTGGCTTTGATGCCTTTGGATGAATAGCTTCCATACCAACATCAGCCAGTTGATCGGCAACGTCGTAGTTGGTATTTCCAACCGGGAAACAATTATCAACACCAACCAAAACAGGGTCGGCCGTACATAAGTGATATTCTTTATGGATGATCGCTTCTTCTGGCTTAACCGCAACCGCAATTTTACTGAAGGTAACTTCTGAGTAGCCGCGGTCAAATTCACGCATAATACCTTCGGTTCCTTTAGCGTAACCGGTTACTATACAAATGGTATCTTCAAACTTAATATTTTGCAGATCGTGTTTTATACGCTGATCAATTGTGTAGGAGCGGTAATCATGGAATCCACTCAAATCAATCAGGGTAGCGTTGATACCCATATTTTGCAGGATATTGGTAAAGTTAAAAGCCGAATGGCTTTCACCAATAGATGCCAGGATTTCGCGGGCTGCCTGTAATATCCCCTCATTACTTACATAACCGGATGCCAGGATGTTCGAAAGGTTCTCCAGGTAAGTTTGTGCCTCTTTTATACGGGTTTCAATGAAAAGATCAGCCTCCGCTATATTTAAGCCTAAGCTTTCATAGCTTTTGTTAATCTCCTTTAGGCGGATAGTTAGATTTTTTAAAGGTTTATGAAAATCCTTAAATGTTGCCAGGCGATGGTAAACACCTGGTTCGCCAGTTTTTTTATTTTCGAGCAGGAGGTTAGTAACCCCTGAAAATGCTGAAACTACAAATATGCGGTTATATAATTGCTTGCCGCTGCGTTCAAAAAGGATGATGTTTTTGATAACATCGCTTAATGCGGTCATAGATGTACCGCCAATTTTTTCTACTGTTAACATGTCTTTAAATAATCACTTAACGCTTACATGCCAAATTTATACCATCATGGGCTGATGGTGGCAATTGTAATTGGTTTTCAGTTAAGTATGGGCTAATTCTCAATTCTATTATAGATTACCGCTCAATAAAAGCTATCATTTTGATATGCTTTTATTGAAACGATGATTAAACTTGGGTTTATGATTGTTCGCTTTTGTGGTAAAGATCGCCTGCTTTAGCAGCAGAAAGCTTAATGCCCTTTATCATGGCCGAACTGAAGCCATTATGCTCCATTTCATTTAGCCCTGCAATGGTACAACCGCTTGGTGAGGTTACCTTATCAATTTCCTGTTCCGGATGCGATGAGAGCTGTAGCAGCAGATCGGCTGCCCCTTTAGCTGTTTGTGCTGCCATTTTTAAGGCATCGTGCGCATGGAAACCAATTTCTGTTCCACCTTGTGATGCCGCGCGTATCGACCTTAAAAAGAAAGCAATACCACAAGCACAAAGCGCTGTTGCAGAGGTCATTAATTCCTCATTGATCTGAATGGTAACTCCAACAGTTTCAAATAATGACCGTACAAAATTGATGTTTTTTGGCGTTCCGTTATCGGTAGCAATACAGGTCATTGACTGGCCAATTGCAATAGCCGTGTTGGGCATAGCACGCACTATCTGTACATTAAGATCAAGCTGGGTGCGAATATCACCGCAACTTACACCTGATACTACAGAGATCAATAACTGCTTCTCGGGCTTTATAGATGGTCTTATTTCGTCCAATAGCTTGTTTAGCTGGTGTGGCAAAACCGCTAAAACTACAAAATCGGCTTTTCTAACAGCCTTAAGGTTATTATCAGTTGTATGATAACCCAATTCGGATAAAGCCGATAAAGCACCAGCATTTCTACGCGTAAGCGATATTTGCTGTGGTTTGCATATGCCGGCCTTAACCAATCCCTTAGCAAGTGATAGCCCAATGTTTCCGCTACCCAAAATTGCTATATGCTGTTGTGAATTCATGCGTTTTTACTTAAAAGTGTCCCGAACGGTTTGTTATGTTTCAATTTCCCCAGATCATCTGAATGACCAATAATAACAGCCTTTACACCGCTTGATATAGCTGTAAAAGCATTATCAAGTTTAGGCAACATTCCGCTGTGTATAATTTTTTGTATTTTTAATTCTTCGTAGTATTCAGGGTTAATATCGCTTATGAGTGACCCCTCATCATTAATATCTTTCAATACACCCTTTTTTTCAAAACAATAAATAAGTGTAGTGATATATACCTTAGCCATTGCCACTGCCAGCGCCGATGCAATAGTATCGGCATTGGTATTTAACAACTGGCCATCACCATCGTGCGTTATTGCGCAAAAAACAGGGGTAAAGCCTGCGCTTATTAAATTATTCAGGTTTTCAGGATTAATTGAATTTTCGTCAATATCGCCCACAAAACCATAATCAATAGTTTTTACCGGTCTTTTTTTTGCTTTTATAAAATTACCGTCGGCTCCGGTTAACCCTATGGCATTGTTACCAAAGCGCTGTAATTGTGCAACTATATTTTTATTGATCAAACCCGCATAAACCATAGTCACCACCCGCAATGTTTCAATATCAGTTATCCTGCGGCCATCAACCATATTGGGCTCAATGCCTAAAGTTTCTGATAGTTGCGTGGCAACTTTACCACCGCCATGAACTAATATTTTGTAACCTGGCAGAGCCGTAAAATCCTTTAAAAATTTATACAGGTTTTCGGAATTGTCAATAACATTTCCACCAATTTTTATAATATACAGGTTTCTATCAGTCATTACATTGCCTTCCTGACTTAAATCTGTACCAATTATATCCATATTTAACCAATTATTAAACAAATAGAAGTATAATATCTTCTATTGTATACCCGATGCGGTTAAAAATAGTAATAAATGGCCTGTTTTTTATTATTAATGCTGAAAAATGACTGATTTTTAATAATAATATTTAGTTGTAGTTTAATTCTATTTGAAAATTAAGGCATTAGTAAAATCACTTAAAGTAATGGATTGGTTGCTACTAATCGCCATTGTTAAAAAACCTTATACTAATCTGTCTGTATTATAAACTTGATAATAATAAGTTTACAATTGATTAAATGAAACCGCTAATAAGTTTACAATACGGTTATTAAAGATTGTGTAATATTGAAATTTATATAAAATATGTTTACTGTAACATCCCAGGATCAAAATAGCAAGAGTACCAGGCCAAGAGTAGTAATAATAGGCGGAGGATTTGGGGGGCTGGCGTTAGCTAAAAAATTAAAAAATGCACCAGTTGATGTTATTTTACTGGATAAGCATAACTATCATACTTTTCAACCTTTACTTTACCAGGTAGCCATAGGCTCAATAGCAGCTGATTCTATTGGTTTTCCAATCCGCAGGATTTTTACTGATTATAACAACTTCACCTTTAACATGGCCGAAGTTCAAAAGATAAATCCGGAAGATAACACCCTTACCACCAATATTGGTACGGTTTATTTCGATTACCTGATTATTGCTACCGGATCAAACACCAACTTTTTTAATAATAAGCAAATAGAGCATTTTGCAATGCCAATGAAGAATATTCCGGAGGCGCTTAACCTGCGCAGCCTTATTCTTCAAAACCTGGAAACAGCAATTGTTACTAAAGATATGGACGAAAAATTTGCCCTGATGACTTTTGTGGTTGTGGGAGGCGGCCCTACGGGTGTGGAGCTTTCGGGAGCATTAGCCGAAATGAGACGATTGATTTTAGGCAAGGATTATCATGGCGTAAGTAAATACGATATGAAAGTTTACCTGATTGAAGGTAAGGCCGAACTGCTTGCATCTATGTCGGCAGGTGCATCAGGCAAAGCAAAACAATTTTTAAAAGAAGCAGGGGTAAGGATCTATAACAGTGTGCACGTACAAAGTTATGATGGGCTTGAGCTAAAGATTGATGATGGTAAAACAATTAAAACCCGCAACGTATTTTGGGCCGCTGGTGTAAAGGGCGAAATGCCCGAAGGTATCCCTGCCGAAAAAATTTTAAGAGGTAACCGTATCGATGTTGATGAGATAAACAGGGTTAAGGGCTATCAGAATATCTATGCTATTGGCGATGTTGCAGCCATGATAACTCCGGATTATCCCAACGGACATCCAGGTGTAGCACCTACAGCAATTCAGCAGGGTGAGCAATTGGGTCAAAACCTGTTGAACATCATCAAAGGTCAGCCTACCAGGCCTTTTAAATATAAAGATAAGGGATCGTTAGCTACTATTGGACGTAACCAGGCCGTGGCCGATTTGGGGAAACTTCATTTCCAGGGATTTTTTGCATGGCTGTTATGGGGTGTAGTTCACATTATGTCATTAGCCGGTTTTGCCAATAAGGGGATTGTTTTTATTAGCTGGGCAATAAATTATTTCTCAAAAAATAGTGATAATAGGTTAGTAATCAGGTATTTTAATATCCAAACCCGAATGTCAGACTCCGACTCCAAATAACGTTATTTTTAAAAAATTAAAACATACTTCGTTTTATTTACTTAGAAAAGGTAATAAATAAAGTTAATGGAGCTATTTCTGATCATTGCATTGCTGGTCGTAATCAGCACCGTATATTCATACATAAATGCCCGCTATATAAAGTTACCGGGTACTATTGGCATTATTACCATAGCCATTTTTGTATCGCTTATTACCATTATTATTGATAAGCTTGATCCTGAAGTGGCTAACCATCTAACGGTTTTAGCTAAAAACATCAATTTTTCGGGTACGGTATTAAATATTATGCTTGGCTTTTTGCTGTTTGCCGGATCATTTAATTCAAATACCAAAAAGCTTAAAAAAGAACTGAGACCCGTATTTATATTAAGCACCTTAAGCGTAATATTATCCACGGGTATTTTTGGTGCGCTGTTTTATTATGGAACGTTGTTGTTTAACGTACACATGTCATTTATTTATTGCCTGCTTTTTGGTGCCCTTATTTCGCCTACAGATCCTGTGGCAGTAGGTGCAATCATCAAAACATCAAAGCTACCTCAAAACTTAGCTACAATTATATCCGGTGAATCTTTGTTTAACGATGGAGTAGGCCTTGTGCTGTTCATCACAATTCTTGAGGCCATAAATTCGGGTGTTGATAATATTAACTTTGCTAAAACCGCGCTATTGTTTTTAAGGGAAGTTTTTGGTGGGGTAGCTTTAGGTTTAATCGCCGGTTTTATTGCTTTCAGATTGATGAAATCCATTACCGATTTTCAAACTATTGTATTGGTTTCTTTATCGCTGGTAATGAGTGTTTCCGTAATTGCATCTTACCTTGATTTGTCAATTCCCCTGGCTGTTGTTTCGGCTGGCTTATTTATGGGGAACCGCACTATTAACATTGATGAAAAAGAAAAGTCGCATGAGTCGCTGGAGAAGTTTTGGCAGTTGATAGACGAAATGCTGAATACTATATTATTTGTAATGATAGGTTTGCAAATGGTAAATCTGCCATATATAACCAATTACTGGCTAACTGGGGGTATCGCAATCGTGCTTATATTAGTAGCCCGCTGGATGAGCATCCTAATCCCTTTAACCTTTTTGCGCCGCACCTTGAATGTGAATTACAAAAGTATAAATATACTTACCTGGGCAGGTGTTAGGGGAGGTGTTTCTATTGCACTGGCACTCTCCCTGCCTTACAGCCCATATCGCCACGTTATTTTATGCGGGAGTTATTTTATCGTAATATTTTCAATTGTGATACAGGGCTTAACGCTTAATAAACTAATTAATTCGTCAATTAAAAATGAGGGGGCTGGATAGCTTACTTACCCGAAGTATTCATATATGCAGCAGTGTCGCTCTCGTTGGTGTTTTTCGAGGCGCTTAATTCATTGATGATATTTTCGCGCTCCTTTGGTGTTTTGTTTTGGCTCAATTTCTTTTTAGCCTGCAGGTCATCCACCACAATTTCAAAAGCTACTATGCCTTTCATCATACCCTGTTTGAAGGAATCGGGCAGGCTGTCCCATTGTTTTAGGTAATCGGCTTCGTAATATTGAATGGTTTCTTTTAACAGGGCTGCTTTATTTTCTTCCCCATCTAACAAAAAACAATTACCGTAAGCATGTACGGCCAAATAGTTCCAGGTAGGTACCTCGGTTTCTTTTTCGTAATGTTTGGGTGAGATGTATGCATGCGGCTCTGTAAATATGATCAGGGCCCGGTTATCTGCTATATCGTTAGCCTGTGGGTTAGCCTTTGCGAAATGCGAAGAAATAATAAGCTGTCCATCCCGTTCCCGTACTAAAAAGGGGAGATGCGTAGCTGTTGGTACATTATCCTTAACCGTTATTATGGTGGCAAAGCTGTAGCGCTGCATAAAGCTGACCACTTCCTGCTGATCGGTAAACTTATTTAAAGCGGGTATGTACATTTTGCCAGGGTTAGTTGTGTTGAAGGGTTGTTGCTACAAACTTTCAAGCATTTTCTTCAAAACAGCTTGTGCTGCCCAAACTCGGTTTGCAGCTTCGTGCACTACAATTGAGTTTTTTCCATCTAATATCTCGTCTGATAATTCGAGGTTACGCCTAACCGGGAGGCAGTGCATTACTTTGGCGTCATGGGTAATTTTAAGTCTTTCATTGGTTAGCATCCAATCCTCGTTACCAGGTAGTAACTTACCATAGGGCTCATAAGCCGACCAGTTTTTTACGTAGATAAAGTCAGCATCGGCCAAAGCTTCATCCTGATCATTAGTGATAGTTGCGCCTTGTGTAAAATCGGTACAAAGTTCGTATCCTTTGGGGTGGGCAATGGTAAAGTCAACATCAGCCTTACACATCCACTCAGCAAATGAGTTTGGAACGGCTTGCGGTAATGGCTTTATATGCGGTGCCCAGGTTAAAACAACTTTTGGCCTGCTGCGGGTTTTTAATTCTTCAATAGTTACCAAATCGGCAAGGCTTTGCAATGGATGGCGTGTTGCAGATTCAAGGCTAACAACCGGTACACCACAAAATTGTACAAATTTATTAAATATCATTTCGCTGTAATCCTCGTCCCGGTTTTTTAGCCCGGGGAAAGAACGTACGCCAATAATATCGGCATATTGACCCATTACAGCGGCAGCCTCACGAATGTGCTCAACGGTTGTGCCATTCATTATCACATTATCACGCAGTTCTAATGCCCAGCCTTCTTTATCCAAATTAAGCACCATAACATTCATACCCATATTAAGGGCTGCTCTTTGGGTGCTCATACGGGTACGCAGGCTTGGATTTAAAAACACAAGGGCCATTGTTTTATTTTCGCCCAAATCCTTATAAGCATAAGGGTTTTGCTTTAAATGTAAAGCATCTTTAACAAGTGCTTTAATATCAGTTACATCGTTTACGGACGAAAATAGTTTCATAAGGCCTAACAATAGTTTTCTCCTGCGGAGGCGTGCTTTTTTTTATTGATTCAATACAGTTACAAATGTTTCTAAAAACCTGTCGGCATGTGCTTTGGTCAGGTTTAGGGCAGGTAAAAGCCTTACTACATTTGGTTTTGCCTCACCTGTAAATATATGGTGGTTAAACAGCAATTCCTTACGTACATGGGCAAGTTCGGCAGGGAGTTCAATCCCAATCATTAAACCACGGCCGCGTACTTCTTTCACTTGTTCAAGTTTTTTAAGTTCGGCAATTAAGTATCCGCCAACTTCGGCTGCGTTTTGCATAAGATTATCCTGCTCCATTACTTCCAATACGGCTAATGCTGCAGCACAGGCTAAATGGTTACCACCAAAAGTAGTACCTAACATGCCATAAGCAGGTTGTATTTTTGGCGATATAATGATACCACCCACCGGGAAACCGTTACCCATGCCTTTGGCCATTGTATAAATATCGGCATTTACGCCTGCAAAATCGTGCGAAAAGAATTTACCGGTACGGCCATAACCACACTGAACCGAATCAGCAATAAAAACGGCGTTGTTGGCATCGCATAAGGATCTTATCTTTTGTAAAAAGCTATCCGGTGCTACCTGTATACCACCCACGCCCTGTATACCTTCAATAATTACCGAAGAGATCTCGTTATCGGCGAAAGCCTGTTCTAATGCAACTTCATCTTTCCACGGAACGAATACCACATTTTCGGTTTCATTAACCGGGGCTACGATTTTAGGATTATCTGTTACCGCTACCGCCAGTGAAGTACGACCGTGAAATGCACCAGTAAAAGCGATAACCTTTTTTTTACCGTTATAAAACGATGCTAACTTTAAAGCATTCTCATTGGCCTCGGCGCCTGAATTACATAAAAACAGCTGGTAATCTTCCTTACCCGAAAGATGACCTAATTTTTCGGCCAGTTCCTTTTGTAAGGGAATCTCGATTGAGTTTGAATAAAAACCTATCTGGTTTAACTGGTCTTCCAGTCGTTTAACGTAATGAGGATTAGTATGTCCGATTGATATAACCGCATGACCACCGTAAAGATCCAAGTACTCGGTACCTTTGTCATCAAATACTAAACTACCTTGTCCTTTAACTATATTTATAGGATTGATAGGATAAACGTCAAATAACTTCATTTCGTTTGAGGTAAAAAGTAAAGAGCGAAAGTTTGATATTTAGCTCTTTACCGTATTAATTATATAACTATAAATAACTGATTACAAGGATAATTTCTCCTATAAATCATCTTTTTCTTAAAATCCTGTTGCTTTTAGTCTTAAACCAGCTTTTTCATCTAAGCCGAACATCAGATTCATGTTTTGTACTGCCTGGCCAGACGCACCTTTAAGTAGATTATCCATTATGCTGATAATTAATAGTTTATTACCATGTTTTTTAACCTGTATAAAGCACTTGTTGGTATTAACTATCTGTTTCAGGTCAATATCTTTAGTGGTAACATGGGTAAAAGGGTGCCCGTCATAGTATTGGTGATAAAGCTTTAATGCTTCAGCATCAGACAAATCTGTTTCTGTATACATGGAAGCAATTATTCCACGGGTATAATCACCACGATACGGAATAAAGTTGATCGCCTGGTTTAAACCGGGCTGTAACTGCTTTAATGATTGCCCTATCTCGTTTAAATGTTGGTGCTCAAATGCCTTGTAAACAGACAGGTTATCATTGCGCCAGGTAAAATGCGTAGTACCCGATAAACTTTGCCCTGCACCGGTTGAACCTGTAGTAGCGGTAATATGCACCTCACTGTTTAGTAGGTTTTTTGAAGCCATGGGAAGTAAGCCTAATTGTAAACAGGTTGCAAAACAACCGGGGTTAGCAATATTGTGGGCTTGTTTAATAGCATCACGGTTTAATTCGGGCAAGCCATAAACAAAGTTTTTACTTTTAAATTTCGCGTTTTGCGTTAACCTGAAATCCTGGCTAAGGTCTATGATCTTTATATTATCGGGGATAGGGTTTGCCTCTAAAAACTTTTTAGCATCGCCGTGGCCAACACAAAGAAACAATACGTCAATATTATAAGCTAATTCGGCAGCAAATTTAAGATCGGTATCACCAAACAAATCGGTATGCACATCATAAACATGGTTACCTGCATTGCTGGTACTGTGTATAAAAGCAATGTCAACATTAGGGTGATTGATCAGGATGCGCAGCATTTCGCCCCCTGTATAACCTGCACCGCCAACTATCCCTGCCCTGATTTTAACAGCTTTTTCATTGTGTTGTGTTTCCATTAGTTGGTTGAATTAACCTTATGATAGATCATTACCTGGTTGCCAAATATTTTTGAGAACCCTTTAACATCTTCGCCACTCCATGAGTTGTTCATTTCGCCGTAAGTACCAAATTTGCTCGACATCAGGTCGTGATCAGACTCAATACCTACAACCTGGAAACGGTAAGGGTTTAACTGTACAAATACTTTACCGCTAACATTTTGCTGTGTATCACTTAAAAAGGCTTCAATATTACGCATGATAGGATCATGGAACTGCCCTTCATGTAGCCAGTTACCATAGAAAGCTGATAACTGATCTTTCCATGATAGCTGCCATTTGGTTAATACATGTTTCTCTAAAGTATGATGTGCCTTTATAATAACCATAGGAGCAGCAGCCTCGAAGCCTACACGGCCCTTAATACCTATAATTGTATCACCAACGTGAATATCTCGGCCAATGCCGTAAGGCTGTGCTATGGCTTGTAATGCCTGGATAGCTTTTGTTGGATGATCAAACTTTTCGTTATCAATACCTACTAACTCACCTTTTTCAAAAACAAGCTCAATGTTTTTAGTTTCAGACGATGTTACCTGCGTAGGCCATGCCTCCTCAGGTAAGCCTAAGTTTGAAGTAAGTGTTTCTTTACCACCAACTGATGTACCCCAGATACCTTTATTAATAGAGTATTTGGCTTTTTCAAAATTCATTTCAACACCATGATCTTTTAGGTACTGAATCTCCGCTTCGCGACTTAATTTTAAATCACGGATAGGAGTGATGATCTGCACATCAGGTACAAGGATATTAAATATCATATCAAAACGTACCTGATCATTACCGGCACCTGTGCTTCCATGTGCTACAAACTCGGCACCAATCTCTTTAGCATAATTAGCTATAGCTGTTGCCTGGCTAACACGCTCGGCACTTACCGAAAGGGGGTAGGTGTTGTTTTTTAAAACATTGCCATAAATCAAAAAGCGCACGCAGGTATTGTAGAAGTTTTCGGTTTCGTCAACCACGTGGTGCGAGGTAACTCCCATTTTATAAGCACGTTCTTCAACGCCCTTAAGTTCTTCTTCGCTAAAACCACCAGTGTTTACAATAACTGAATGAACTTCGTAACCTAAGTCTTGTGTTAAGTAGATGCAACAGAACGAGGTATCCAAACCTCCGCTATAAGCTAATACAACTTTCTTTTTCATTTATTTATGTTTGTGTAGCAACGCAATACTTTGCGTCGATATGATTTATTTTCTTTGAGGATAAAGCACAAAGTTTTGCCTATTACCCTATAACTTAATCGTGATCTGCGCCGATTCTTTTTTTGATGGCATTTTCGATACGCTCCAGCAGGGTAGCTTTGTGCGTGATTTTTTTCATCTTTTCTTCGTATTCCTTTTGTTTTTCGGCAGGGTCAAATAACATGGCGGTGCACATGCAGTTTTTACGGCCCTTACTGGTTAAAATATCAAAGTTTACGCAACTTTTGCAGCCAGCCCAAAAATCTTCATCCTGTGTAAGTTCTGAATAGGTTACTGGTTCGTATCCTAAGTCTGAATTTATTTTCATTACAGCCAGGCCGGTTGTTAGGCCGAAAATTTTTGAATCTGGGTATTTTTTACGGGAAAGCTTAAATATATTTTCCTTGATCGCCTTTGCCAAACCTTCTTTTCTGAACTGCGGACTAACGATCAAACCCGAATTAGCCACAAAATCGCCGTGGCTCCAGGTTTCAATGTAGCAGAAACCTGCCCATGTACCATCTTTATGAAAAGCAATTACAGCTTTACCTTCAAGCATCTTATTAGCAACATACTCCGGCGAACGCTGGGCAATACCAGTACCGCGTGCTTTTGCAGACTCCGCCATCTCGTTGCATATTTCCTGTGCGTAATCCACATGCTGGGCGGTTGCTACCTGTATATCAAAATCTTTAATCATTATTAAATAGAAAAATTACCGTTAAATTATTTGCCTTGCAGCGTTAATAATTAGATGATCTTTTGCGGAAGAAGTTTAACATAAAACTTCTATGGGTTTAGTACAGGAAAAACTAAATCAAACCCGGGGCATGTAGGGCCTTCGTCGTGAAGGAGAAAATAAAACAACAGTAAAAACCCAAGCAGCAGCAACCGGAGCAAATAATGCTCTGATCAATGGCTTATTTAAGTTTTGCTGGCTCATTTAGCAGTGTTTTTAAATTTTGTGCAAATTATTGCATTAAATTTTACTTATGCAAGAAAAAAATGATTTATGTTATTGATATGAGTAATTAATCATTACTATAAACCATCTCATTTTTTAATTATATCCTCAATAATCATTTCTGCATGTACCCTTGAGTTTTCAATAAACCATAAATGCGTATCCATACCGCCGCAAACCACACCGGCGAGATACAGCCCCGGTAAATTGGTTTCCATAGTTTCAGGGTTATATTGGGGGATAAATTTGTCCTCCGTTAAAGTGATACCCAGTTTTTTTAAAAAATCAAAATTAGGTTTATAGCCTGTCATGGCCATTACAAAATCGTTAGGAATAGTTACTAAGCCAGCTGGTGTTTCAATATCAACCTCATGCTCCCGTACTGTTTTCAAATGCGAATTGAAATAGGCTTTAATGCTGCCTTCTTTTATCCGGTTAATAATATCGGGCCTAACCCAGTATTTAACACGATCGCTAACTTCGTCCCCGCGGATCACCAATGTTACCTCAGCACCCTTTCTGTAGGTTTCCAATGCTACATCAATAGCCGAGTTGCTTGATCCAACTACTACTATCTTTTGCATAGCATAGTAATGCGGATCTTTATAGTAATGCTTTACTTTTGGCAGATCTTCGCCACGAATACCGAGCGTTACCGCAATATCATAAAACCCGGTGGATACAATCACTTTTTTTGCTTGGTAGGTGGCCTTGCTGGTGATTATGGTGAAAATATCATTTTCCTTTTTTACGCTTTTTACCTCTTCAAATAAATTAATGGGCAGGTTGTTGGATGTTGCCACACGGCGATAATATTCCAACGCTTCAGACCGGGTTGGTTTATTACTAATGGTTACAAAAGGAATACCGCCAATCTCCAGTTTTTCTGAAGTTGAAAAAAAAGTCATGGTTGAAGGGTAGTTGTATAACGAGTTTACCAGGCAGCCTTTTTCAACAATTAAAAAGCTTAATCCTTCGGTTTGTGCTTCAAGTGCGCAGGCTAAACCTATAGGGCCGCCACCAATTATTAAAATATCGAGCATTATGTTTAGCAGATGTTTTTGCGAAGATAGCGATTTTGAATTTAGCCTGTAAGCCGGTTGGCTATAAGAATGACCAAGGGATTTGTTTTTTAAGCACTGTTTGGAAGCAAAACCTTGCCAACAGGGCATAAAAAAGGGTAAGCTACTTTTATCGCGCCGCTCAACTCTCTACCCTTGCTGCGTTCCCACCCTGGGGGAGTTCAAGAGGAGCTGGCCGTAAAAGACTTACCCCGGGGCAAAGATAGAAAAAGGTTTGTTTTTGGTTAATAAATTGTTAAAAAAGGTTAATCTGCTGACTGTTAACCTTGTTAAGTGATAATATAGGCGCTTTGAGCCTCGAATTAGCAAAATCATAAAAATTTAAACGGCTGTTAAAGGCAATTTCCTTGAATAATTTATAGCTTTTATCGTGTCCTATCATTTCACGCCGTAAAATGGTAAGCTTATCAACCTTAAAAGGCTCGTTCCACACGGAATGCTTGAAGTAGGGCCATATCTTAAAAAAATCCTCATTAGGTATGCTACGGGCAATGGTAATGTGCGGTTCAAAATCAGGCTTGCTAAAAAATCTACGTAAATGCTTAAACCAAACCTGCGTTAGTGGTGTTGAATTAAGCTTTGCATAAATAGTTGGATTGGTTTGATGATCAAAAAAATCGAAGCCATCAATATCGAGCAAAACAGGGGGCAGGCTTTTTAGCTCGCGTTCCAGCTTGGGGATCATGGGCTCAATCCATTCCTGTCTTTTACGCGGCCAGCGTTGTATGGTAATGTGGGCCTTCGCATAATGGCTGTTATACTCGCCAATCTTTTTAAAGCAAAGATTTTTAGCGCTCTCTACGCTTTTGGCCACGCTAAGTGATGGCGACAGCACAATTAAATAATCATGATAACCAGTCATATCTATATAAATTTATTAAATCTAAATTACTAATATTTTTAGCAAATACGAATCTTTTTTTACTTTTGTAGGATGACAACCAAACGCCAGATAATGCATATCGATCTCGATTCATTCTTTGTTTCGGTTGAGCGCAAGTTTGACCCCTCGCTTATTGGCAAAGCAGTGATCATCGGCGGCTCTGCTGATAGGGGCGTGGTGGCGAGTTGCAGTTATGAGGCACGTAAGTTTGGGGTACATTCGGCTATGCCTACGCGGCAGGCGTTAAAACTCTGTCCTCATGCGATCCTTATCCGTGGCTCGCATGGCAGGTATGGAGATGCCTCACGCGAGGTTACCGAGATCATCCATAACGCAGTGCCGCTTTACCAAAAAACATCAATAGACGAGTTCTATATTGATTATACAGGGATGGATCGTTTTCATAACAGCTACAAACATGCTACTGAATTGCGTCAAAAAATAATCCGCGATACTGGTCTGCCAATTTCCTTTGGCATGTCATCCGGTAAAACGGTTTCTAAAATGGCTACCAACCAGGCAAAGCCAAACGGGCAATTATATATTCCGCATGGTAAGGAAAAAGATTTTTTAGCACCCTTATCCATCAGTAAAATACCCGGACTGGGCGAAAGCAGCTGTTTGAAGTTATATAAATATGGGATTGAGAAAATTGCCGATCTGCAAAAAGCCGATCTGCGGTTTTTAGAAACCATTTTAGGCAAAGCCGGTAAGTACTTCTTGGATAAAGCCAACGGTATTGATGAAGGCGAAATAGTACCCCACAGCGAACGTAAATCCATATCAACCGAGCATACTTTTAATACGAATATTGCAGATAGGCAAACCATTGAAACCATCCTGGTATCAATGACGGAGGAATTAGCCGCCAAGCTGCGCAAGGAAAACAAAGTAGCATCTTGCCTGGCTATAAAGGTGCGCTATGCTAATTTTGAAACCCATACCCAGCAGGAAAAAATTGAGCTTACCGCGGCTGAACATATCCTGATACCTGGTATAAAGAACCTGCTTAAAAGTGCCTGGAACCAGCACCGTCCAATCAGGCTGATAGGTGTGCGACTGAGTAACCTTTGCAGCGGCAGCTATCAGATCAATCTATTTGAGGATAATGAAGAAAAGATTAAACTCTATCAGGCTTTAGATAGGATCAATTTTAAATTCGGGGAGAAAACCGTTTGCCGTGCAGCAGGTATGGAAATAGGCACCAGAAATTTTAACCCGTTTATGCGGGGGTAAGGTTGCTTACGTTGCAGTAAATCTGGGGAGTGTATCTTAAAGGATGCACTGTTTAAAGTCATTTTAATGAGGAATGAAGAAGCAATTACCTACAATGCAGATCGATTATGCTTAGCCGCTATTTAAATGGGGATTGCTTCGCTATTGCTCATAAGAACGCGGGTTATTGAAGTTTCTCATCGCTATAATATCTTCTTCATCAGCAGATCATTCTGCCTGTCATCACCCATCCAAAACTCATGATTGCTGAATACTTCAAAGCCATTGTGCTGATAAAAGCCTATTGCATTATGGTTATGCTCCCATACGCCCAACCATATGTAATCCATTTGCTTCTGCAGAGCCATATTGAGGGCAAAGTGTAAAAGCTGTTTGCCAATATTTTTTTTATGATGATCTACAGAAACATAAATACGCTCAACTTCCATCGCTTTAGGATCCTGAAATTCTGTTTGGGCGTTTTTGAAGTTCAACTTTAAATAACCTGTGATTTGATCATTTATCAAAGCAAAATAAAATTCAGAGTCGGGGTTATCCAATTCTGATTGTATTTTTTGCGGTGTGAAGGCTGTAACGGCATAGGCCTCCATGTTTTCAGGCTTATTTAGCGGGCCAAAAAAATCAAAAAAGGTTCTTTTGCTGATGGCGAGTAATGCATCAGCCTCGGTAGGTTTAACTTTTTGTAAGGTAATGGTAGTAGCAGACATAATGCCCGCAAATTAATCAAATTGTTCCTGTAAACGAATCAGCCTGTCAATCATCAGGTTTAGTTTTTCTTCTTCGTTTTTAAACATGCGGGGTTTTAAATAAAACGTGATGAATAAAAACCAGATAATGATGGAGCCATAAGTAATAACCTTAAAATAAACGGGTGCATCTTCCAATACCTCAACAAAGTAAAGTGCCAGGCCAACGCTTATCAGCAACATAAACACATAGTAAAACCAGCCGATGGTTTTTGATCGGTTTTTTTGGTATTCTTTAAGTGTATTTAAATATTCTGTAGGATTTTGGGTTAAATCGTGCTTGTTTAAAATATGATAATGCCTTACTATAAGTGAAAGGTACAGCAGCATAGTAACTAATATGATCAATATACCAATGGTAGTGGCAGGCGAGCGAAACGAGAAAAAGAACGTGATAATGAACGAGAAAGCTATTAACGCAATCATAGCCACAATACCGTAATATAACTTACTGGTTATGCCACGGATCCCTTTCTTTACCTGCTTTAGTGCTTCATCCACCGAAAGCTTGTCGGGTTTTGGCTGTCCCTGCCAAACCGACATCAAGTGCTCAAATTCTTTCATAGTGGTTATACAATTCTGTTAACTTCTGTTTAATACGATATATCTTCACCCGCAGATTCCCCTCTGATATACCCGAAACGTCAGCAATTTCGGGATATGGTACTTCGTCCAGCACCATTGTTATTATAATTCTTTCTGATTCCTCTAATTTTGATATGCACTTATACAGTAAAGCTACCTGTTCGTTTTTTTCAGAAAGCTCTTCTTTTTTGGTTTCGGATAACAGTGGCGTGATCTCGTCCTTAGCCTGTCGCTTTTCTGATCGCAGGTAAGTAAGGCAGGTATTGACAGCAATCCGGTAGATCCAGGTTGAAATCATTGCCTGGTTACGGAACTTATCTAAATTTTGCCAAACTTTTAAAAATGTTTCCTGTAAAAGGTCGTTCGCAGCGTCATCATCCCCTGTATAACCGTAGCATAAATGGTAGATCTTTTTTGAATTGGCTTCATAGATCTTCTTAAAAGCTGCTTCTTTTTCTACCACTATTCAGTTAATTTTATTGTTTAGATGTTTAAACAGGCCCAATGTTACAACAAAAAGTCATTCTTAAAAAACCAGGAAAACTTTTTTTCGCTTTCATCCAGTAAAGTGTTGTAATCCTGCACATAATCAAATTGCAGGTCTTCGTGCAGTTTTTTTATCAGGGTGGCTGTTTTTTGAACCTGCCTAACCAATATCAGGCGCAGTGGTTTGTAAGATGCTTTCCGGTCGGTGTATTGCAGATAATTATTGCAAAAGTTGATAAGCAAATCAATTTCGGCTGGCTTTGATCCCATAAACTTAACATATTTACTAATCAGTCTTAAAATTTTACGGATGCTTTTAGCCGCGTTGTAGCTTTGGGATGGTAGCTGGCTAAACATAAAGCCCACTTCGGCTTTAACCTTTTCAATAAAAGCTGTTTCGTTATTGGCCTCAAACAACAAGTAGGCAAGCAATTCCTTGTTTTCCTTTTTGTAACGGGCCAGGCGCAGGCAAAGTTCAGCAACCTGCTCATTAGGCAAATGCTGTATCTCTTTTTTTATATCCTGTAAACCATAGGTGCTTATGCTCATGCTGATAAATAGAATGCCAAATTACTAAATTTTGTAGTATATGTTATTACAGAGCTTTTGTGTAATTGTTTTTAATACAATTAAAGCTTTGTTATAGTTAGCCTAAATCTATATTATTGTATAACCAATTATTTCTTCACGCTCTTAAAAAATCCAATCATTATGTCAGCAGATACTGTTAATATAAACGGCAAGGCTAAAATCAATAATACTTATGATGCAATAGTTATAGGATCGGGCATAAGCGGCGGGTGGGCGGCCAAAGAATTAACAGGGCGCGGCTTAAAAACAATTATGCTGGAGCGCGGCCGCAATTTTGAACATTTAAAAGATTATAAATCTGCCTCCAAAGATCCCTGGGAATTTGAACACCGCGGCGCTGTTACCCAGGAACAGCGGAAAGAGCGGCCCGTAATATCGCGCGGCTGGGGAGCTTCAGAACCTATTATGGACTACTGGGCAAATGAGCAGGATGCTCCATATACCGAAATAAAGCCTTTTAACTGGTGGAGATCGTACCAATTAGGTGGAAGGTCTATTTTATGGGGGAGGCAGAGCTATCGCTGGAGTGATTTTGATTTTGAGGCAAACGCCAAAGATGGCTGGGCAATTGACTGGCCCATCCGTTATAAAGATCTTGCACCGTGGTACGATCATGTTGAAAAATTTGCAGGCGTAAACGGATCTATGGAGGGTCTGGCACAATTACCCGATGGGCATTTTTTAAAGCCTATGGATATGAATTGTGTAGAGAAGGATGTATCGGCCCGGCTAAAAAAGCATTACAACAACATGCGGCACATGATAATTGGCCGCAGCGCTAACCTAACCGAAGCCATACCTGATAGGATAGCATGCCACTTCCGTAACCGTTGCTGGGAAGGGTGCCCTTTTGGGGGATACTTTAGTACACAGTCATCAACACTGCCTGCCGCTATGGCAACCGGTAATTTAACGGTAAGGCCATTTTCTATAGTTACCAAAATTATTTATGATAAAAATACCCAAAAGGCCACAGGGGTTGAAGTATTAGATGCCGAAACCAATCAAACCTATGAGTTCCATGCAAAAATTGTGTTTGTAAATGCATCTACCTTAAATAGTGCCTGGGTATTAATGAATTCTGCAACTGATATATGGCCGGGTGGCTTAGGCAGCAGCAGCGGCGAATTAGGGCATAATATAATGGATCACCACTACAACCTGGGTGCATCAGGCACGGTGGAGGGATATGAGGATAAATATTATTTCGGCAGAAGACCCAATGGGATCTATGTAGTGCGATTTGCCAATTTATACGATGATAAACGCGATTATATGCGCGGCTTTGGTTACCAGGGTGGTGCAAGCCGCGAAGGATGGAGCCGTAACGTTGCCGAACTGAGCATAGGATCGGCTTATAAGGAAGCAATTACTGAACCAGGGCAATGGACAATTGGTATTGGCGGCTTTGGTGAGCTATTGCCTTATCACGAAAACAAAATAACACTTGACCCAACCCGGAAGGATAAATGGGGCCTGCCAATTTTAGCGATGGATGCCGAGATAAAAGAAAATGAGAAAAAGATGCGGGTGGATATAGTTAAAGAAGCCCGCGAAATGCTGGAGGTTGCGGGTGTTAAAAATATCTCATCATGGGATCATGGGCACAACGTAGGCGACGGCATTCACGAAATGGGTACGGCACGTATGGGCCGCGATCCTAAAACATCGGTGCTTAACGGGAACAACCAGGTTTGGGATGCCAAAAATGTATTTGTTACCGATGGTGCCTGCATGGTATCATCGGCTTGCCAAAATCCATCCTTAACTTATATGGCGCTAACCGCACGTGCTGCAAATTTTGCAGTAGATGAATTAAAAAAAGGTAATATCTGATAACAGATTTATACTGATTTAGATGATTAAACCAATTTGGATTATAGGATTAAAAAGATTGAAGTTAATTAAAAACATAATGAAGATGACCAATAATTTAAAATATAAAATATTCATTTACTTATTGTTATGCTTTACTTCTTTAAGTGTTGATGCAAAGCCTAAAGTGTTAATATTCAGTAAAACGGCAGGCTTTCATCATGCGTCAATACCGGTAGGTATTGCTGCAATAGTAAAGCTTGGGGAGGAGAATAATTTTGATGCGGATACCACTACAGATGCTACAAAGTTCAGCTTTGAAAATTTGAAGCAGTATGCAGCTGTGATATTTTTAAGTACCACAGGCAATGTTTTGAACGATAGGCAACAAGGCGAGTTTGAAAAATATATCCGTAACGGCGGCGGCTTCGTTGGCGTACACGCAGCTACTGATACAGAATACGACTGGCAATGGTATGGTAATTTAGTAGGAGCTTATTTTAAAAGTCACCCGGCTCAGCAAATTGCTATTTTGCATGTTGTAGATAACAAATTTATTGCCACTAAACACTTACCAGCCGAATGGAAAAGGTTTGATGAATGGTACAACTTTAAATGGATTGCTAAAGACCTGCACATACTCATCACCATTGATGAAAAAAGCTATACCGGTGGCACAAATGGAGATATGCACCCCATGAGCTGGTACCATACTTATGATGGTGGCAGGGCGTTTTATACCGAATTAGGTCATACTGACGAATCATACGCTGATCCGCTTTATTTAGGCCATCTTTTGGGTGGTATTGAATATGCCATAGGCAAATAACAATTTAATGTGCTTCCATAATTAGCTTAACGTTTGTTGAGCTGCCAGCAGCTGGAGCCGTAACTTTTTTTACCAGGTCATAGTAATTAATAGCACCATCACCATTTATATCCAAGTAAACATTATCACCTATTTTGGCAGCAGGAGTTTGTACCGGCGAATTATTAATTTGCTGTTGACTGGTAAACGTGCCGGTAATAAAATAAGTAGCATCCGGGTCTGCAATAATTTTGCTATCAGCCAGATTATTGTATAAATAATAGGTGTTATTAGCAGTTGCGGTAAACGCTATTTTGCCATCACTGCCACTTGTTGCAGTAGCAACAGTTGCATGATTGGCATCAAGTAAACTGATAACGGCATTATTTACTGCAGAGTTATCAGCCAGCTGTACGCTTACATTAATTACCGGCGGCAGAGTAGATTTATCTTTCTTACAACTAATAAATAACGTAGCTAAAGTAAACAGGGTAAGTATTTTAAAACGCATTATAAAATGGATTAATGTACAATCCATAAATGTATATAAGTAAACTGTATTTACAAACACATTAGCTTTTATATGCTATTTTTGCCTGAAACCAATAAGCTTTTAATGACACAGGCAAAGTTTAAACTGAACGGTAGAATATGGATTGAAACACCTGAAGGAAAGCTTTTAGGGCATGGCCGTGTAGAACTATTAGAGCGTATAAAGTTGTCAGGATCCATCCGGCAGGCTGCATTGCAAATGAAAATGTCGTACAAACAGGCCTGGGACCTGGTAAATTACATGAATGAAAATTTTGAAGCCCCGGTGGTAATCTCGCAACGTGGTGGAAAAGGAGGGGGCAAGGCTGCAGTAACTGAATATGGCTTAAAAGCTATTGGCCGGTATCAACATCTGCAAAATAAGTTTAATGAATTTTTGGCGCTGCACAGCCAGGATTTAGGTATTTAACAAATTATAAAAACTAAAAATGAAGAAGTATACTTTTTTAATGATCATAGCCCTGTTTGGTTTAATAATTAAGCCCAGCCAAACACAGGCGCAAACTGCAGAAAAACAAGCATCAGTAAAAGTAACAGGCGAGGTTATTACCCCGCTTGATTTAAAATTAGCCGACCTAACCCAGTTTAAGCAAACAGAGGTGATACGTAAGGATAAGGATGGTAATGATCATAAATATTCGGGCGTAGTACTTTCAGATATATTAGCCAAAGCAGGAGTAACTTTAGGTAAAGATCTTAGGGGCAAAAATCTAACAAAATATATATTGATTGAGGCAATTGATGGTTACCAGGTTGTTTTCGCCTTAGCTGAATTAGATAAGGATTTTACTAACCGCACCATTATACTGGCTAATCAAATAGACGGCAAACCATTAGCGGCAACCGAAGGGCCATTCCGCATTATTGTTCAGGATGAAAAGAAGCCCGCAAGGTGTATAAAGCAAGTTATCAGCATAAAGGTTCAGGCGGCTAAGTAATGAGGCGGCATTTACTTTCAGGGCTATTTCTGTTATCGGTTTGTTTTGTCAGCTCGGCTCAAACACCAATAGACAGAAGTATTAAGCTGTATACAAAAATACCTGCTGCAGCGCAGGTTAAATTGTTGAACGCCCTTGATACCTTGTTACTCCATATCAGTACAAGTCAAGTAGTTCCCGGGGAAATAAATCCCGTTGATTCTGCCTTAAGCAGATCTACTTTTAATTCGTTTAAGGGAATAGAGATCAGGGAAAAGGATCTGCATTATTATAAGCCGCAATTAATCAACCTGTACCCACTTAAAGGTGGCCAGTATTTTATTTCTGTTGCCTTTATGTCGTCAGATCAATCTTCTCTCAGGGCTATTATCAATTTTATAACGGTGGTTGATGGTGATAAGATAAAGTTTTCTATTCCGCTGCGTTACCTCACCCGAAATTGGAAAACCACCGTTACAGGCAACATTACCTATCATTATGCTGATCAGATAAATATTTCAAGAGCTAAAGCATTTGATAAGAAAAACAAGCAGATCGCGATGAAATTGGGATTAAAACCTGAACGGCTTCAATTTTATTTGTGCGATAATTACCAGGAAATAATTAGCCTTTTGGGTTGTCAATATGACAGTAAGCAGGCTGGCGTAATAAGTGAAGGATACGGCATTGATGAAGGTTTTATTTTTTCAGTAATGCACAATGAAGATTTTTCGCATGATACTTTTCACCAATATGCAGCAATTATAAGGGGTAGCATCAGCCGTAATTCAGCCGCCGAAGAGGGTATAGCCTACAGTTGGGGAAATGCTTACTATACAGATGATAAGGGTGAAATGATTACCCAAAAGCAATTAATGCCGGAGTTAAAACAATATATAACGGAGCACCCGGAGGTAAAACTTTTTGATCTGTTCAGCAAAGGACCTATGATATTTAAGGAAAATGCTAAGGTAAGATCATTAATAGCCAGCCTTATCAGCGATAATGTAGAGCGGCAGAAGGGGGTTGCCGGGGTTAAAGAATTGATTACTTGCGGTAAAGGAGACAGTAATTATTTTAGTGTAGTAAATAAGCTTGTTGGTATTAATCCTGCAAATTTTAATAGCCGGGTAATGGTATTGATCGATAATTATAGATAGCCTTTTATTTCATAATGTATTGTGATTAATAAAGAGGGCAATTAATTGATGGCCACTTTAAAGCTCAATCCATTTTTAAAGCCTGAAAAATCTTTTGCTAATTCTCTTGATGTGACGTTTAAAGAATCGTGATCACGCTGCACCTGCAGGTAATGGAACATAGGTTTATATTTAGCTGCAATATCGTGGCTTACTTCGGTAGCATATAAAGGTTGGTGAAGGCCGCCACCACCACCTATCACTAAAAAGCTTTTTCCCTGTATATTGAATTGCTCAAAATTATGGGAATGTCCTGAAAGAAAAAGAACACATTTTTTTGAACTGATAAAAGCCGGTACAAATTTTTGACGAACGGTTAAATTAGGACTTACGATACTACTGTTTGTAAAAGGGGAGTGATGGCAACCAACTATAATGAATTTTATTGCCGGATCGTGATTTAGCTTGTTAATAGTAGCCAAATACCATTTATCCTGTTTTACAATAATTGAATCGCTCATTTTGGAGAAATTTGAATTAAGCAGAACTACCGCTACAGAGTCAACCGTTTCTAAATAACCAGCATGGTTATGCATCGGAAACCTTGTTTGAAAGTTTTGTTCTCCTTTGGCGGCATTGAACATTAATTCGTGATTACCAAGGGTAGCATAAACAGAGATGTGTTTTTGTGTGAGCTGTTTGATATAAGCATCAATTTTAGTCCACTTTTTATTTTTGTAACCCATGGAAACTACATCGCCAAGAATAAATAGAGCTGCCGGATGCGTTGCAAGCACATCCTTAAAAATCATAGCCGTAGCTTTTTGATTCTGGTTTGATTTCAGCAAAAGTTCTTCTATCCACATTGGCTCCTGCGTATCACTGGTAAAAGCAATAACCGGGCTTTTATCCTGCGCAAATACAGCACAGCCAGCAAACAAGCAAAAAACAAACAGGCAACTAAAAAAATTTAATTTCATCGGGCAGGTAATCTGATTGATAACGAAATTATACTTGTTAAAAGTACTACGGCAGGTTTTTGGTGTAAATATCTTTACAAGTAAACGCTATATCAGATAAAAGAATAATTCCCTAAAGTGTTTCAACATAATTTAAAATAAACTTTGCTAATTGCTCCTGCTCATTAACAGAAAGTATATCGCCATCATAAATCCAGTAAAGCTGCTTATCAAACAATATACGACCCAAGTAATCACCTCCATAGGCAACATACAAATGATAGGTTAGTATGGGGGCCTCATTATCTGTATCCCGTTCAATCCGCACAATCTCATCCGGGCCTTTTGCCCGTTTAAGCCATGCCCGGGCTTCTTTTATCAAATAAGTATTGTTTAACATAATTAAACAAAAATGGAAAATATTTTTCAATCCTCACTATTAAATACTAAAAATATTAGTATTTAATTAGGTGGTACAGTTTAGTTGAAAAGACAAGGGGAATAAAAAAAAACTTAGCTGACTGTAAGCGTAATTTTTTGACGCCTGTAAATAAAGGTGGATAAAACAAAGCCTGTAAACACCATTGCCATACTAAAGGGGAATATATATAGCATACCAAAATGACTGGCAACGCCACCTATCAATGGGCCGGTTAGGCCAAGTGACAGATCCAAAAAAAGGCCATAGCCACCAAGCGCAGTACCTTTATTTGAGCCGGGTACTAATTTAACAGCTTCAACGCCTAATGCTGGAAATATTAATGAAAAGCCAAGCCCGGTGATTCCGGCGCCAAAAAGGGCAATGTGAGGGGTATTGGCCAGCCAAAGGATTAATAGCCCAACTGATTCTATAGAAAGACAAACGATGGCTGTACGCATGCCGCCATAGTTATCTATAGCCTTTGAAAATAAAACGCGGCCAAGAATAAACAATAAACTAAATACCGACAGGCACAAAACTGCATCGGTCCAGTTTAAATAGGCATAATAAAGCGTTATAAAGGTTGAGATGGTGCCAAAGCCCAAACCTGCAAGGGTAAGGCAAATACCATAAGGCGCAACGATTTTTAAAACCCGGATAAAAGATTCTCTTGGTGCTTGGCTATTGCCTGTGATTGCCACTTTGCTTTTAGCATAATAAAAACCCATTATGCCAATTGCAATAATTACTATCCCTATGCTGCCAATTCCAAAACTATTATTAAGGATGATGCCTATAGGCGCACCGGCTGCCAGGGCTCCATAGCTGGCAATACCATTAAAGGATATGGCTTTACTGGTATGCTGATCTCCAACGGCAAATATGGCCCAGTTTATAGGGCTGGCACCAATTAGGCCTTCACCAAAACCTGTTACCAGGCGCGTTATTACCAGTATACTCAAACTAAGTATAGGATTAAACCTTAAAAAATAAGCCAAAAACAACAGAACGCCGCTTATGGCAAAGCCTGTCATCCCTAAAATAACTGCAGGTTTAGGGCCTTTTTTGTCAACAATACTACCTGCATATCCCCTGAAAAGAAAAGTAGTAACGTATTGCAGGCTGATTACTATACCCGCTATCATGGTGCTATACCCTAATTGCTGATGAATAAAAACAGGTAATATCCCAAGTGCCAAACCAATAGTAAAATACCCTATAAAGGTAAATGTAACAAAACCTATTATAGTTAAACGGATTTTTGACGAGGGATTATTTACACTTGTTTCTGCCTGCATATTAAAGCGTTAATGAGTATGCATGCAAAGTTAAGCAGATTAACAGCACCTATATAGTGTAAAAATAACACTTTACTTTCACCTAACATTTATAAGTTAAAACACTGTGGCATATTAGTTAATTACCACCCACCTGTTAACCGTATTATAAGCTCCCTCAATAACTATTTTATAAAATTTGGAGGGCATGTCTTTAACATTAAGCAACGTATGCTGCTGGGTTACGGGTACTTCGGCTAATAGTTTATATTCATCTGGCTGGCCAACTTTATAATTGTTGGTGGCTGCCACGTATATTTTAACATTTCCTTTTTCGTTCAATGCTTTCCAACTCACATCAAGTGCTCCCTGTACAAAATTAACTGCAGGTTCAGCAACTGATACTGTGCCGATTAGCGATATCCCATCAAGTTCGCGTAATTGAGGTTGAGGCACCTTGATATCCATAAAATGGGTAATGGAAGGTGTAATATCAGTTATAGCAGGATAATAATAGCGGGCGTAGTTGTTTAGCGGTTTATAATTAGTTACCATCCAGGTAGATCGCTGTCTGTTACTTTGTCCACCATGATCTTTGCCGGTTTGTTCATCCCTGCCATGATCCGTAGTAACAAATATCAGCCATTCCTCATTAAAATGCTTTTCGCGGTATTGTATGGCTGCCCAAACGCGGCCAACCTGTGCATCCATTTTCTCAATAGCATCATAGTATTGCGGGCTATCACCATAACGGTGGCCCATATCATCGGTGTACTCCAGGTAAACCCAGCTTAAGTCGGGTGCCTTATCCTTAATACATCGAGCAGCTTCATCAACTACCTTTTCATCAATCAGTTGCGTATAATTGCTCAATTTATCATGCGGGAAGTGCGCAGTATCCAATTCATAACCATCGGCTACATAATCCACCTTATATCCGCCTGTTTGTGTTAAGCCTTCGCCTATCAGTTTGGTACGGTTATCTGTCCATGTAGAAAATATAGCTGTCTTTTTATCCGGATATTGATTT
This sequence comes from Mucilaginibacter sp., assembly GCF_965277465.1. Taxonomy (GTDB): domain Bacteria; phylum Bacteroidota; class Bacteroidia; order Sphingobacteriales; family Sphingobacteriaceae; genus Mucilaginibacter. The sequence continues at coordinate 1,950,832 of NZ_CBDICW010000002.1, read as the reverse complement.
TTCAGCATCCTGAAAATCGTCCAGTAATTATAATCAGGTGCTTTTATATCGTTGCCCCAAACATTGTGCTTATTTACCCAGCTTGCTGTAAGTAAACTATTATAGCCATTGGCTGATATGGTTGGCGTTTGCGAATAGCCGCCCTTTTCGCCACCAACATGCGCACGCAGGTATGCGCCTTTTTGCACTATCAGTTTAAGGTTAGGGATATTCAGTTTTTCAATAACATCAGCCGGGATACCATCAGCAATAATAAATACCGCCTTTTTAATTTTTGTTTGTGCAAATACTGCCGAAGCGCTCAATAATATAATAAATGTTAAGCACCTTTTAATTGAATAAAGCATGGGTATAAATAATAATTGAACTGCAAAAGTAACTTGTTTACAATCTAAAACCATTAACAAATTGTTATGCTTTTATTGACCGGGTTTATTAATAATTCACGATATAGTATTACAAAATACAATAGTTATTTTTCAATTTAATGCCAAAATTTAACTTTAGATGGAGTTATTTTATCTGATTTTTAAAAAATATCACATTTCTTTAAATATTATTGTTTGTTATTATCGCTTTTCAGCTATTTTCGCTTTCTGAAACGCATTACCTTAATTGCAAATCAATTAGGCCTAATTCCGTACCACTTTTATGCAAAGTTTGCCACTAAGTTTACGACTAATAACTCATGCTGCACGGCTATGCTTTTTGTTTGTGGTAATATACCTGTCTTCCTGTACTCAAAAAGGAGAAGACTCGCATAACCAGCTCAAAGAAAAATTCAGAATTGTTGATAGTCTCATTTTTGCGGGTAAAGGCGATAGTGCCATTTATGTATTACGTAAATTACGGCCAGAAATTTCAGAGTCTGATCCGTTAATATGCGTCTATTACAGATTAATGTCTGAGCACTATAACCCCAACGCTATGTTGATGAACAGGTATGCCGATAGCGCTATTGTGTTTTTCTCAAACGATGATGTTAAAAAGAAATACCCTGACATATATTTTCAATCACTATTAGCAAAGGGTGATGCATGTATTAGGGCTAAGAATTATAGCGGGGCGCTTAACTATTATTATACGGGGAAAAAAACATTGTCGGATGATAATTGCGACAATGGAAACGTAGCAAATAAAATAGGGGCTATTTATTTTGAGCAAAGAAATTACTTGTTAGCTGCAAGGTATTGGGGCGAAAGCTATAAAAGATTACAGGTATGCCATAAAAACGTAACTGCTCAACAATTATTTTTCATGAACCAGGCAGCATTAAACAATACTGGTTTCTCTTATTTTAAGGCTGATGTTTTGGATAGTGCCGAATATTATTATTTAAAAGATGTTGACCTGATAAATAAAGCCGAAAAAACCAAATTAATTGATCAGCACAACATCAGTTCTTCATGGGTGGTTGTTTATGATAACCTTGGAGGGTTAAATTTAAAGAAAGGTAATCTGCCACTTGCAGAAAGCTATCTTAACAAATGCCTGGCATTAAATGTAAACGATATTAACGGATCAAGGGTAACGCCATTACTTAAAGTGGCCGAGTTATATATCCGCATGAATAATGATGCCAAAGCAAACGAAGCTTTTATGCAAAGCGGGGATTTATTAAACCGCTTTCCAAAAAACAATGAGCTGCAAGAAATTAAGTGGAACCTTTTATATGCCAGATACTTAAATAAAATTGGCCAGCCCGATAAAGCATATAATTACCAATCTGCCTACATCAGGCTCAGGGATTCATCAGACAACAGCTCATTAAAGCTTTACCGTTTGGATATTGAGCAGGAACTGAACATTACCCAACAAAAAAATGTTGTTGTTGAGCTCGAAAAGCAAAACAAGCAAAAAAAGATCTACCTCACAGGGTTTAGCATCTTTGTGATTTTTGCAGTTGCTATAATTTTAATGATCAACCAGATCCTTAAAAAAACAAAGGAGAATCAGAAAGAAACAATTTTACAAAACCAAAAGTTACAGTATACCCTGTCCGAGCTTGAACGGGTTAATAAAAACTATATCCGCATAATGCGGGTGATGGCACACGATCTCAGGAACCCGCTTTCAGGTATTACTGGCCTTGCCACATTGCTTATTGATGAGAATGAGTTTTCAGAAGATAGTAAGAGTATGCTCAGGCTGATTGAAACAACAGGGATGCATTCGATGCAGATGATCAATGAGTTGCTAAAAACTGGTTTGGCTGATGAGAATGAGAAACTGGTAACTCAAAAAACAGATCTGAAATCATTGGTTTATGATTGTGTTGAACTGCTTCAGTTTAAAGCGAAAGAAAAGCAGCAGCAAATACTGTTTGAATGTAATGAAACAGGGCCGGTAATGGCCGAGGTTAACCACGAAAAGATATGGCGCGTTGTCAATAACCTGATAGTAAACGCTATAAAATTTAGCCATGCAGGTGGTATAATTAAGGTAGGTATAAAAATTATCAAAAATCAAATTACTATATGGGTTGCTGATAACGGTATTGGTATACCCGCCGATCAAAAGGATACTATTTTTGAGATGTTTACTCCAGCTAAAAAAACAGGTACCGATGGCGAGCAACCATTTGGGCTCGGCCTGTCGATCTCAAAAAGGATAATAGAAATGCATCATGGAAAAATAGGGTTTGAAAACAATCCTTTTGGCGGATCCATATTTTTTATTGAACTGCCCGGTATTGAGTAAATTAAGATTTGACTGCGGTAGGTGACTGTAATGTAGTACCGGATTAACTATCTCATCTAATCAATTTATTATAATATAACTTATCTTCGCCGCATGACCAAGAATTTTAAGATAGATTTTGAGGGTGCGGAATTTGAGTTTATTTCCATGAACCGTGTGCGCTTACAGCTTTACCAGGTATATGTAAACGATGGGGCAGCGCGCAAGCGTTTTCATATGCAGATCAATGAGGAAGGTAAGTTTTATATAGCCGACAAACCAGCATGTCCACCTGCTTTTTTACCACTCGAAGAAACATTGAGCGAAGCTATTCTTAAACTTGGCTTGGTTTAGATTATCAGGCGTAATAGCAAATATAAGCTACATCAGTTTCGCAGCTCACATCAAAAAAAGTTCCGGCAGCTACTTCAAATTTTTCCTGCTCATTATAAGCAGTCCAATCGCCGGTTGCTAATTTTACATTTAATCCGCCGGCAATTATAACCATCGTTTCAGCCGATGATGTCGAGAACCGGTAACTTCCTTTTTTCATTACCCCAACTGTGGCAGTGCCCTTTGCTGTTTGCAGCCCAAGGCTTTGAACCTGTCCTTCAAAATAGGTATTATGGATAACCGGATTACTCATTTGTTTAATTGATTATAGTCGCAAATATAATTTAAAAATCAGGGCTGAAACTTAGTTTAATACCATAAGGCGATATGCCCTGATGGCTCAGGTAATTATACCTTTTAATTACATCAATCCGCATTATCTTAAAAATATTTCCAATACCTGCCCCGGTTTCAACATAAGGTGTATTACCTAAAGCGTAGGTACTATTACCACCGTTTGAACCTACAGGTAATTGATATAAGCCTTTGGAATAAAGCGGGTTGTTTTCATTACGTAAACCGCCGTATAATACTTTAAATGATAAATATTCACGCCATTTAAGGTGTTCTATCAAGGGGATCTTATTCAGGAAAAACCCATTAAAGCTTTGTGTCATATTAAAGCCCACGTAATGATCGCTCACAAACTCCAGGTAATCCATTTTATTATAGGCATCCGGATCATAGGCAATGGATTGATTTGCCGGACTGATATTTAATAGCGGGAAAGGAACTTTCCCGGTTATCAAACTCCCTAATAAGGTAACATCCGAATATCCTAACTGCGAGAAATAAAAACGCTTGCTAATATTTGCCTTTATATTGGTATAACTGTAAGAGCCATTAAGCACACCCTCAAAACCGTGGTTTATCTGTAAATTAAAAATGGGATATTTACTGTAAATAGTATGCCGTTGCTGGGTTCCCTGTAATATTTGCTCGTGCGGTGCATACCTTAAGGCAATATCAAATTCGCTGGTGGTTAAATTATGCACAATGGTACTGTTGGCATCATTCAGCTGGTATACCAATGTCCCGGCGGCTTGCTGGTTCCAGTTTCTGAAGGATAGGTTATAGGAAAAATGATTTTCAAAATCCTTTACATAAGCCACGGTGAAAATTTTATTGTATAACCAATAATCTGTTTTACCTGTATGAAAAGAAGATAATGCAGCCTGCGAATTATTGATAGAAAAGCTTTGCCCCGGTAGGTCAACATCATACAGGTAACTGATTTTAAAGTAGTCGTTAGGGAAACGGTAGGGGGCAGTTTTGTTTAACGAAAAATAAGTGCTCAGGTCGTATTTTGCTTGCTTGTCCTTTGTGCCATAGCCTGCATATCCTTCTAAATAAATAGATTTATTGAAGTCTGGTGTTGTGCGTCCGCCAACCTGGAAACGGGCACCTTCCTGGTTATTGAAAGAGAAAAATTGCCCGATAGGCCCAATCTGAACAGGCCCCCAGGCTGCATAACCACCTGTAAAAGTTGATGCTATCCAAGTGAGTTTTTTAAAGGACGGCATGCTTTCCAGTTTATTAATATGTGTATAGATCTGGGCTTGCTGCGGGTTTAAGGTATCGGTACGGTGTTTAAGCCAATAACTGGTATCTGATTGGTTTGGATTAGCTGCCGTTTGCAGGCTTTTACCTTGGTAAAACGAAGCTGCAAGCGGTTGGTTTAATTTATAATTTGAATAAAATACCGCCCTTTCCCCAAAAACACCTAAACCTTTGTTGCGCGTAATGCCAAAATCGGCTTTAACGTCACTTTTGCTTAGGTAGTAACGACCGCCCGGATACTGCTCAAAGTCAAGCCTGATCTTGAGGCTGCGCATAAAGTTTATATTGATCTGCTTATTTACGTTTAGCTCACAGCCTTCAACAGCATAGCGCCCATCCATTGTAACCAATAGCTTGCCCTCAAATAATAAATCACCTTTATTACGCGGTGTAAAACTAACCGCTATCAATTTCCCCTTTGCCGTTTGTATGGTATCGGTTATAAAAAATTTATAAAAATCGGGTGCATGGTTGGCAATAGGGCTTAAAAACTGGTTGGTAATAATGAAAATATTGTTCTCGTAGATATCTAAATTATTGCCGTATAGCCTGTTAAGGTAAATATCGAGACCCACTGTATCAACAAACTTGATGATATTGATCTGCTTTTGTGCGTTTAATATCTGTATAGATTTGGAGGGATCTTTACGGTAATAATTTTGGGATAATTTTTCGCTGAAAAATACCGGGAGCGATGTTTGTTTTACCCCGTTTATTTTTTGCGTAGTATCCAGCATAAATTTATACTTGCTGAAAAAGCGACCGTTAATAAATTTTGGCGACAGGTTGAAAAACGATAAGCCAATCCGCTCATACTGATCGTATTGCAAATAATCAGAGCTCTCCATCCGGTTTTGGGGCTTATGGTCAATTATCTGCTGGATAAGCTCAACCGCTGGGTTACCCTTGTTGCGGTATTTTTTATTTTTGCCCGAACTTATAGAAACTTCTTTTAACTGTGTTTGGCTGCTATGCAGACGGATTTGTAGTTTATTGGATTGCCCCGGTTTAATAACTTTTGTTACAGACTGATAACCCACATACGAAAACGTAATATGGGTAAAGGAGCCAGGCGCGCTTAATGTAAACTGGCCCATCTTGTCAGAATTTACACCGTAATCGCTACCATTAAAACGAATGCTTATAAAAGGAAGCGGCTGCCCCGAAACGGCATCGGCAATTACACCGCTTACCCGGGTAAATACGGTATCACTTTTGCTTTTAAGCGTATTTGACTGCTGTGCAGCAACACTTAAAGGAATAATAAGAAATAAAAGTAAACTTAATTTTTTTGACTTTTCAGTGTATTTGAACAGGAGCATCCTCCACAACCTAAAAACATCTTTTGCTAAATAACCCCAGAAAATACGTGACAAATTGAATAATAGTTATGTGTAAAAAAAATACCGAATGAGTATTTATATAGCCATATCAATGATTAAAGGTAAACCGTTTTTTTATTTTACTAATATAGCTTAAAAATCTGTAGGGTTTCTGTAGATAAGACGATAATATTAGTCTGATTTCAGTAATTTTTATCCCTTATTAATAACTATTACTTTAATTATTTATTATTTGAGGCAGATTTTCTCGTTTTATAATAATGGGGGCTGTTATTATTAGTTTAATAGATATTAACTACCCATTAAATGGCGAAGATATAAGTCCGGGTTATTCAGAAATGATTTGGTGAGGTTAAAATGCTCGGTATTCTGGTAAGTAGTTTCGCGCACACCGTCTTCATCAAACTGGTATATGGTTGCATAAGGATAACAAATAAGCATAGGGGAGTGGGTTGCTATCAGGAATTGGGCCCTGCCGCTTTGGTCAAGCTGATGGATTACAGACATAAAGGCCATTATCCTTGCAGGCGACAACGCCGCTTCTGGCTCATCAAGGATATAAATACCCGATTCAAACTGGTTATTGAATAAAGAGAGGAAAGATTCTCCGTGAGATTGCTCATGCAACGACCGCCCGCCGTAGGCCTTTAAAATACGGCTGTCGTCAATGGCTAATTCATCTATGTAGGATGCGAAGTTAAAAAAGCTTTCGGCCCGCATAAAAAAACCTTCGGTAATTCTGCGTGGCGTCCATGCCAGCTGCAAATGAGGCGCCAGTGCCGATTCATATCCTTTAAACCGGTAGCCTGTATTCAAATTATGATTGCGGTTGCCACCACGCAGGCTAAATCCGCATTGCTCAGCAATGCCTTCTAATAGGGTTGATTTACCCGATCCGTTTTCGCCAACAAAGAAGGTTAAATTATTTGTCAGTTTGAGCTGCAAGCCTTGATTAAGGCTTGGGATTTGTTGCAGGTAACTGCCATCTTGCAGGGGCGGGAGCGATATACGGGATAAAAATGGCATCTGTTTCTAATTGTTGCTTCAAAACAAATTTACAGTTCTTGGATGATAGAGGAAAATGGAATCTGTCAAGATAAGGATGATGAGTTGAAAAAATTCTTTTTGTAATAGGCTATTTTCAAAATTTAAAAAATTTTAACCAATTTCTAAATTGGTTAATGCTAACTTAGAATATGATGTCCGATATTTTATGAAAGTCTATTTCTTAATTATACTTCTAACTACCTCTTCTTATTCTGTCATAGCTAAAATGGTAAAAAATAGCTTTGAGGATACCACAATTACACCCAAATTTAAAAATCAAGGAGAACAAGAAGATTATTGGGCAAAAGATTTATTTACTAAAGACTATAAAGTTCAGAATTATAAAAAATATAAGAAAAGAATCATCAAAAAAAATGAATTTTATATGTTTGGCACCATTGCAATAAAAGTGATTCCTAATAATTATGTAACTGCAATTATTCAAAAGGGAATTTTTTATCCCGAAATTTTATCAAAAGCTTTTGAATATTGTGAAAGGTGTAGGTTTAAGGTGCAGTCAGTAACTAACATTCCTGTAACAGAAACCGATAAAGTCGTAACTAAACCTAAAATTCTATCTAATGATTCCATATTAGATACGCTGACAATATCAAATTTTGAAGAATTGAAATATATGAGCACAAATTCAAAAAGGAAGAGATTCCGTTTTTGGTTATTTAGAAATCGTTTGATAAATCCAACTGTATGTTTTATGGAGTTAACAAATAATAAGGCAATAATAAGTACATCAACTTTCAATTTTGTAAACGGTGCAAAACTTACTTTTTTTGAAGAAGGTTGGATAATTATTTAAGTCTTAAACAACAAAGCCGATACTTTAGTATTAGGCTTTGTACTCCCAACCGTAGAAAGTTCGAATTAATTTAGTGAAGATTGAGGGAAATGAGTAGTTTAGGTAAGATTTACCGATTGAACTTGTTATAATCAATCAGTTATATATATGATTTTAAAAGGATGATAGGTTTTAGGAAGCATAGAGGACTAAAACGATATTATAAAAATCTCGCCATTCAAAACGACTTTGAAAAATTTAATTGGCGAGATTGTTATAAGCAAAGTGGCTATTGGCATTTACATTTCGATTGGTATGGTTATGGAAACAATAGCTTTCAAAGAAGGAAGCCACATCTTGACAAACTGTTCAAGCATTTTGATATTTTAGTTGAAGAAACTAAAAGCTTAGGAATAGAATTTCAATTATATATCATGTTGCTGGATTTTCACAGTGCAAACGATTCATTATACTTACACCCGCCCGTACCTAATAATAAACGGTTTCCATTTAAAATCTCAGACTTGAAATCAACTACTACACTAAAAAACAAAGCAATAAATAATTATATCGATAATTTAGTTGGGTATGAAAAAATGTACGGGTCAGGCGGAGATGAAGCTTTTTGCTTACTGTTTAAGAAAAACGTAGGCGTTCCTTTTTAATAAACCGGAAACTTATTTCAATTACAACAAATACCGATAATCAATGATTTGGTTGTGTCTGACGAAGATAATCTTGTAAACCAACAAAGCCCTCCTGATATCTCAGAGAGGGCTTTGTACCCAGCGCCGGAGTCGAACCGGCACGGTTGCCCACAGGTGTTTGAGACCAGCGCGTCTACCAATTCCGCCAGCTGGGCATGTTTTTGAACGGTGGATTATTTCGTTCAGAAACGGGATGCAAATGTATTTAAACTCTCTTTAATACGCAACAGATATTTTGATCTAAAATAACAATCTGCAATTTCGTTCAGCCGGCTTTCCTTAGCGGTGTCATCCAGCGAGGCATAATCAGCGGTCAAAACGGCAATACGCTCGTCAATATCTCCCTCAATAGCAAGTACTTCGGCAGTTATGTGGCCTAATTCGTTGGCATCATCAACTTCCATCAGGCGCTCATTTAAATCCATCATTTCCATCAAAAAATCTGACGGAAGCTGTGGTTTTGCACCATCTGATACCAAATTATGAGTCTTTAATATGTATTCAAGCCGCTTGTAAGGGTCAGAAAGCGTTTGATGAGCCTTGTTATTCAGCGTAGAAAGTTCTAATATTTCCTGTTGTTTTTCATCGCTTTCGGTAGCATAAAAATCAGGGTGGTATTTTTTGCTTAATTCGTAAAACTTCTTTTTTAGCAATGCGGTATCCGGGGTAAATGATTCGTCGATACCGTAAAATTCAAAATAATTCATGCAGCAAAGGTATACAATTGTGCCGTCAAGTCCGAAGGTGGCAAAACATCATTAGGTCACCTGCAAATCATTAATTAAAATACTTGCTTTTTCAGGTATGGCTTCAAATTCGCACTTCCCAAATAAATTATCATCTTTGCTTATTATATCTCATTAATATGTTGTTTGATCAAATGCGGCAAAAGCCGTTCTTTATATTGGGTCCATGTGTTATGGAAAACCAGGAGCTATTATATACCGTTGCCGAAAAGGTAGCCGAAGCTGGCCATAAATATAATGTCCCGGTTATTTTCAAATCATCTTTTGATAAGGCCAACCGTACCTCCATTCACTCATACCGCGGCCCCGGACTTGAAAAAGGCATGGAAATGCTTTTAAAAGTTAAAGAACGTTTCGGCCTGCCATTAATAACCGACATACACGAAAGCTACCAGGCTGCCATAGTTGGTGAGGTGGTTGATATATTGCAGATCCCCGCGTTTTTATGCCGCCAAACAGACTTGTTGGTTGCTGCAGCAAAAACAGGTAAAATAGTTAACATTAAAAAGGCCCAGTTTTTATCGGGCCAGGATATGTTTTACCCGGCGCAAAAAGTAATTGAGGCCGGTAATACACAGGTTATATTAACCGAGCGTGGCAACATGTACGGCTATAATAACCTTGCGGTAGATTTCAGGAATATTTATGATATGAAAGCATTCGGTCATCCGGTTTGTATGGATTGTACCCATTCGGTACAGCGCCCGGGTGGTGCTGGCGGCAAAACAGGTGGCGACCGTACTTTTGTACCGATGATGGCCTTAGCGGCAAAATCTTTTGGTGCCGATGGCTACTTTATGGAAACACACCCTGATCCGGATAATGCGTTGAGCGATGGCCCTAACATGATCAAACTACAGGATTTAGATAAGGTAATGGCGCCATTAGTATAAACCAGCCTTGAAAATATGAAGGACATAGCCAAAAGAGTTTTTGATACCGAGATTGAATCCCTGCGTTTTGTAGCTGATTCGCTCGATGATGAATTTAACAAAGTTGTTGAGGCGATATTAAAAACCACTGGTAAACTTATTGTTATCGGTATAGGCAAATCAGGCATTATTGGTAAAAAAATTGCGGCTACGCTGGCCAGTACAGGTACGCCCAGTTTCTTTTTGCATCCCGGGGAGGCTTTTCATGGTGATTTGGGAATGGTGGGAACCGATGACATGATCATCCTGATCTCCTACTCCGGCGAAACTGACGAAGTACTTAAACTGATCCCTTTTTTGGAGTGGAATAAAAATATCATTATCGGTATTACCGGTAACCCTAACTCCACCGTGGCTAAAAACAGTCATTACCACCTTAATATCAATATAAAACAGGAGGCTTGCCCGCTGGCATTGGCTCCAACATCATCAACCACGGCCGCATTGGTTATGGGCGATGCGCTGGCTGTTGCCTTGATGGAATCGCGCCAGTTTCAGCACGAGGATTTTGCAAGGTTTCATCCCGGGGGCAGCCTTGGGCGTAAATTGCTGATCAGGGTAAAGGATTTGATGCGTACCGATAACCTGCCTTTTATAAATGAGGATGCAACGTTTACAGAACTGCTGCTCCGCATGTCGGAAGGTAGATTGGGGATGGTAATAGTGGGCGATACTACCCATGTTAAAGGTATTGTAACCGATGGCGACCTTCGCCGTGCACTTGTACGCACACCTGATACTACAATGCTTACCGTGCCTGATATGATGACCAAAACGCCGGTTTTTATTGAGGAAGAAGAATTTATAAACCAGGCCGAAGTACTGATGCTGGATAAAAGGATCACTACCGTTTTAGTAGGCTCGGCTGATAAGCGCAGCATCAGCGGGATCTACCAGATCTATAATCAATAATAGTATTACAATAACCTATTGCTATGCCCGTTTTTGAGGATCAGTTAGGCCGGATGATCATTTTACCGTCTATCCCTAAAAGGATCATATCGGTAGTGCCATCGCAAACCGAACTGTTGTTTTATTTAGGGTTGAACGAGGAAGTAGTTGGCATAACAAAATTCTGTATCCACCCAAAGGATAAATTTAAATTAAGCACTAAAGTAGGGGGTACCAAGCAATTGGATATTGCGGGGATCATAGCCCTGCAACCAGATTTGATCATTGCCAATAAGGAAGAGAACGAACGCGGGCAGTTAGAAGAGCTAATGAAACTTTTCCCGGTTTGGATAAGTGATATTTATAACCTTGATGGCGCTGCGGATATGATTAACAGGGTAGGTGCATTGGTTGGTAAACCAATTGAAGCACTTGAACTTAGTAATGCCATTAAACAACTGTTTGCTTCGCTTTTTATAAAACCATCAGGCTTAAAGGCGGCCTATTTTATATGGCGAAAACCGTATATGGTAGCGGCTAAAAATACCTTTATTGATGATATGCTGCAAAAATGTGGTCTGATCAACGCCTTTGATCTGCCAAGGTATCCTGAAATTGATGCTGCTATGCTGATAGAGGCCCGGCCAGATATTATCCTGCTATCATCAGAACCTTATCCGTTTAAACAAAAACATATTGAGGAGCTGCGGGCAATTATGCCTTCGGCGATTATAAAATTGGTCGACGGTGAAATCTTTTCCTGGTATGGTAGCCGCTTACTAATGGTCCACGGGTATTTTAAAAGTTTGATTAAAGAGTTGATGCATTAACCTGACTTAACTTATTTTGGCATCTAAAATAAAATAGAACGTTGAGCCTTTGTTTTCCTGGCTCTCTACCTCAATTTTGCTGTCATGATACCTCAATATTTCGGAAACAAGGAACAGGCCAATCCCAAAACCTGATACTGTTCTTATCTTTTCATTTTTTGACCGGAAAAAACGTTCAAATAAGCGTTTTTTATCAAACTCACTAATACCTACTCCTTCGTCGCTTATATAGACCTTTACTTTGCCGGCCATTTTTTCGCAGCCAATTATGATATTTCCACCTTTAGGCGAATATTTAATAGCGTTACTTAAAAGGTTCATCAACACCTGTCCAATTTTATCGCGGTCGGCATATATATTAATATCCTCACAATCCTTTAATTGTACGTGGTGATTAGAGGACAGATATTGCGCATCATGCGCCGTTTCTTTAATTAACGGATGCAGGTCAAACCGTTCCTTATTTAACGCTATTTTACCATCTTCCAAGCGTGCCAGGCTTAAAAAATCATGGATCATGGTAGTCATTTTTTGTGCCTGTACATCGGCCCGGGTAAGTGCAGTAATTGTAAAAGGATCACCATCTTTTTTGGCTTTGGCCAATAATACCTGCACGTATGATTTCATGGAAGTTAATGGCGTTTTTAACTCATGGCTAACCATTGCGATAAAATCGTTTTTACGTATGTCTTCCTGCTTTTTCTCGGTAATGTCCCTTACAATTTTTGATAACCCGATGATTTTGCCCTGGCTATCCTTAATTGGCGAAATAGTTAGTGAAACATTTAAAAAATTGCCGTCTTTAGTTAAGCGGATGGTTTCAAAATGTTCCACACGTTCGCCATTGGTTAACCGCGATAAAATTTGCGGTTCTTCTTCTTGCCGGTCTGCAGGTATTAGTTTTATTATCGACTGGCCAATCATTTCTTCCGGGGTATACCCAAAAGTTCGTGTAGCCGATTCATTCCAGGTAGTGACTATTCCATGCAGCGTTTTACTTATAATTGCATCGTCCGATGATTCTATTATAGCAACTAAACGGGAGTTTTTTTCTTCGGCCAGTCTGCTATCCGTAATATCTATTACAGTACCTATAAACCTTTCAGGATGATCGTTTTTGAAATAAACCTTACCCTGGGCTTTTACCCAACGCACCTCGATAGTATCCAATCGCACAATACGGAAAGTTAGATCATAAAGCCGGTTGCCGGCAGGTTCAAGGCATTTTTGAATCTCCTGTTCAACAAATAATTTGTCTTCAGGATAAATATGATCAAGAAATATTTTGAATGTGATCTCGTCGTCGGGTGCAAATCCGTAAATTTTCCGGCATTCATCCGACCAGATTAGTTTATCATCGCCAGGGTTGTACTCCCAGGTACCCAAATGGGTTGATTCAATGGCCATTTTTAATCTTGCCTGGCTTTCCTCCAGTTCATCCGAAATTGCTTTATCCTTTTCAGGATCAATTAGTTTAGCAAGGCGTAGTTCAAGTTCCTGTTCTCGTCTGTTGGATCGAGCAAGCTGCTCTCTCAATGTTTTGATATCTTCCATTTGGCACACAAAACAAGCATCATTATTGACGGATGAATTACTGCGGAAAGGTACAGAAATTAAAAGGTGCTTTCGTTTAAATTAAAAAAGTATTATTATATTCCATTAGAGCACAGATATATAGCCATACTAAAATGAGTTTAGAAGATGGGAGTATAACAGCTACGCCTCATTTATATTTTTTATGATGTAGTTTGTGCTCAAATCAAAGTACGATGGTGCTAATCCCCCGGTTAAAAGCCTGTTATTTTATTGCTTTTAAAAGTTTACCTGCTGAAAATCATACAGTAAGCAATCAATGGTAAAAAAGATTTTTAAATTTACCTTTTTAGTCTATCTTTGCAACCTCATAAAAAACCAAATGCGGAAGTGGCGTAATTGGTAGCCGCACCAGACTTAGGATCTGGCGCCGCGAGGCGTGGGGGTTCGAGTCCCTTCTTCCGCACAAGCATTAAACCCGGTCAGTTTGGCCGGGTTTTTTTGTTAATTTGCTTTATATAATTAGTGTAGGATGAATGATATAAGTCTTTTTATAAAGTATATCCAAAGGGCTGTAACACTGGAACCCGATGAACTTGCTGATTTTTTAGCAGCCTTTAAACAAAGGAGCATAAAAAGAAAACAGTTTATTATTCAGCCCGATTTTACTGCTAAATACCGTACTTATGTTTTAAATGGTGCCTTTCGGTCTTATGTAATCAGTCAGGACGGTATCGATCATACTATTCAATTTGCTGTTGAAGACTGGTGGATATCAGATATTAATAGCTACCTCTATCAAAAACCGGCAACCATGTTTGTTGTAGCCCTTGAAGACAGCCTGGTTATGCAAATTGATTTTGAAACCGAACAATTTTTAAAACAAGCCAATCATAAGTTTGAGCGTTTTTTCAGAATATCAGCCGAACGTACAGCCGCTTTTCATCAACGAAGAATTATTTCGTCACTAACCCGAACTGCAGAAGAACGGTATAATGATTTTTTAGAAACCTATCCGGGTGTAGCCCAACGCTTGCCGCAATACACCCTTGCTTCTTATTTGGGTATGACGGCCGAGTTTCTTTCCAAGATACGTAATCATAAAGTGCGTAAGAAAGGTTGAACTGGTTCAATCAAATTTCCTAATGTAGTTCATCTTTAAATTTTATGAGATGTGGCAATTTTGAGGTATTAAAACAATACGAAAATGTCATTTAAATTAAAAAATAAAGTAGCCGTAATTACCGGGGGTAACAGCGGCATTGGATTAGGAACTGCAAAATTATTTGCAGCCGAAGGTGCAAAAGTTACCATTACCGGCCGTAACGCTGCCACTATTGAAACGGCTATAACCGAAATAGGTTATGATGCTATTGGTATAGTTAGCGATGTAATCAATATTAACAGCTTTGAGCCGCTTTACGAAAGAGTTAAAGACACCTTTGGTAAAATTGATGTGCTTGTAGTAAATGCTGGTATAGTATCGCTATCACCGATAGAAGGTGTTACCGAAGAAATGTTTGACCAGGTAATTGATATTAATTATAAAGGGGTGTTTTTTACTGTTCAAAAGGCTCTTCCGTATCTTAATAATGGTGCATCAATTATTATTACATCTTCAACGGTGGCCAATAAGGGTTTATCCGGCGGGTCTGTTTATTTATCAACCAAAGCAGCTGAACGTGCATTGGTAAGAGCTTTTGCAGCCGAATTAGTGGGTAAGAATATCAGGGTTAACGCGCTTTCTCCTGGTTCAATTGATACCCCAATATTTAAAAAAGCCGGATTTGCACAAGAACAAGAAGACGAAATGAATAATTTTTTTGTAAGTGTAACCCCTATGAAAAGAGCCGGAACCGTTGAAGAAATGGCAAAAGGATTTTTATTCCTGGCATCAGACGATTCCTCTTACATGACCGGGGGCGATCTGTTGCTTGACGGTGGATTCAGAGACCTTTAATAAAATAATGTTATGTGAGCACAGCCTTTGCGTAATTAATAAACCCTCTTTAATTCATTTTAAAGGGGGTTATTAATTGATAAGTAAAGTTAAATTAAGGGAAATGTTGATTAACCTTTCTTATCCTTATTTTGCTATAATATTCCTGATAATTGTAAAGCAAATCTCATATTTATAGCTGTAACCACTATGCGGGGTACATAACTCATGCTTAATTGCATTTTTTGGTATATTCGTTTTTTTTACAAATATCCAGTTATAAGCTAAGGTATATAAGAGTTCTCACCCATCGCAAACAGGGTCTAAATATCTCCTGCCTGATGCCACTTAAGGGTAAATAAAACATTTTATTTAATGGACGTTAAATTTAGATTAGGTGAATATAAAGCACTCTTATACAGAATATTATTAGGCTATTTCTTTTACTTTGTAAGCAGGGTTTTATTTTTTGCATTTAATACCAATCTTTTTGCTGTTGATGATGTGCATAGCCTGCTAAGATTATGCTATTATGGGATGGCATTTGATACCACGGCTTTATTTTACATCAACAGTCTTTTCGTTATCCTGAGTATTCTCCCTTTAAAAATCAATACTGGTGCTAAGTATCAAAAAGGCCTAAGCATACTGTATTTTGTAACCAACTTAATAGCTTATGCTACCAATTTTGTTGATATTGTTTACTACCGTTTTAGCCAGGTAAGATCAACCAAAGCTACCCTCGATTTGCTTACTGATGAAACTAATAAAAAAGCCTTATTTGAACATTTTTCATGGGCATACTGGTATGTAATAGCAGTTTATATTATATGTTGCCTTTGCTGGATATGGCTTTATTATCGTGTAAGGGTTAAACCCGGCATAGTAAAAAATCAGAGAGCTTACTTTTACTCATCTGTAGTTTCGTTCCTTATAGTTATTGCTTTACTTATAGGCGGCATAAGGGGAGATTTTAGCCACAGTACCCGCCCAATTAATATGGTTGATGCCTACAAGCATGTAACTATCCCCAACCAGGGTGATATTGTATTGAACACGCCATTTGCCATTTTAAGAACCCTGAGCAGCAATAACTTTAAGCTTGAACACTGGACAGACAGCGCCTATATCAATGCAAATATTAAACCCATTAAGCAGTACAACGGCAACCCGGCTGTAAAGCCCAATGTGGTGATCATTATATTAGAGAGTATGGCCAGGGAGTATTGGGGGAGTATGAACAGGGGTACTAAAATAACCGGCTTTAAAACGTATACGCCATTCTTAGATTCGCTTTCTGATAGCAGCCTGGTATTTACCAACGCTTATGCCAATGGCCGCCAGTCTATCCATGCCGTATCGTCAATTTTGGCCGGAATCCCATCGTTTCAAACAGCCTTTACTTCATCACCTTATGCTAAACAAAAAATACAGTCGATGGTGTCAATTTGTGATAGTTTAGGTTATCAAACCTCTTTTTTTCATGGGGCGGCAAATGGCTCGATGGGCTTTCAGGGTTTTGGTAATATTTTAGGATTTAAAAACTATTTCGGCAGAACAGAATATAATAACGATGGTGATTTTGATGGCATCTGGGGTATTTGGGATGAATCATTCTTTCAATTTATGGGTAAAACCCTTAGTAAACAAAAACAACCATTTATGGCTACTTTGTTTTCACTGTCATCACATGATCCTTTCCAGATCCCCGAAAAATATAAACAAAGATTTAAAGGTGGCCCCTTAGCTATTGATAAATGTGTGCAATACTCAGATAATGCGCTACGGGCATTTTTTAATTACGCCAAAACGCAGCCTTGGTATAGCAATACCATTTTTGTAATCACGGCCGATCATACCAGCCAAACCTATTATCCCGAATACAGTAAAGCTATAAATCGTTTTGCTGTACCTATACTATTTTTTAGTGCGAATAAAGCTTATGCTTTAAAAGGTGTACGAACTGACCTTGCTTCGCAGATGGACATTTACCCTTCCATTATAGACCTGATAGGCTATAAAAAACCCTTCAGATCATGGGGAAGGAGCCTGATCACTAATTCGGCTGCCGAAACACCGAGAGTGATCAATTCGCCGGGTAATATATACCAGTTTATGCAGGGTAATTATATTTACCTGTTTGATGGAAAGATAGTTACAGGTGTGTTTGCCGCATCAGACAAAGGCCTTGAAAAGAACCTGATAACCAGCACAACCAATCCCGAAATAAGTAAAGGAATGCTTGATTGCAAAGCCTTTATCCAGGATTATACTGATAGGATAGTTAACGGGAAGCTAAACTCTAAATAAACCGCTAACATAAAATGTGGCGCGATAAAAAGATGGTTTTAGTTTAAAGTATCCTGATGTAATCAGATCATACAAAAACAAATAAACAGCGTTTGGAATGCTATTGAAGAAACGTTAAAAAAACGAACATTACTCCCGTAATGAATAATATAAACCAAGCCGATGTTTTAATATCATTAAGCGTGCGGCCTGGTTTTAAAATTAAGTCTCTAAAGGGCTCAATCAGCAAAGCAGCAAGTGTTGTTAAAAATAAAAAGCCCAAACCTAACTGTGCTCCAAAACCTACAACTGCACCCTGGCTGTGTTTAAATATTTTAGTAAGATCGATAAGGAAAAATAAATTCCAGATCAGGATAATAGTAAAAGCAGCAGGTTTCTTTATGGGGAAACTTCCACTTGATTGTACGGATCTTATATGGGTTGTAATATCATTTGTAAGTGGTGGCGCTGTATTGTTTAAAAAGCCTGTTTGTTTTATCCTTTCAATAAGTTCAACAGGATTGGCAAATGTCCAGAATATTACATCATTGTTGTAATTATTAACATTGTGAATAATTCTTATCCCTTGCCCCAAAAACGGTACCGGCGTATAGGGTTCAATAAACATAATATCAGCCGGGCAAAAAACAAGGTTGCCAATTATTCCAGCATTTAATTGTAGTTCGTCTTTATTTACAATCAGTTTTGCAAAAGGCCAGGTAGCATTTCCGTTTCCAATTCTTGCCCCACCGGTTTCTTTTATTTCGTCCATTTAAAATTGTGATCCGGTTTATCCGTCCGGTCTAAAATAAACAAAAAAACTGCCCCAAACGGAGCAGTCTCAATAATGTAATCTTCAGTTTTTATTTGTTGTATTGTTTGTCTAAAAACAAATAACGGGCACGGTCGCTTTCATTTTCAAGCTTGGTATCCACATTAATATTAATGAATTTAACATGACTATCTTTTGTATTAGGCGCCCATTTTGGTAATCCCTTACCATTAGGGTTACCTGTTTTTATAAAGTTGGCAAAATAATTCTCCATGGTGGCCGATACCTTGTATTCTGCCGGTGTCCAGGCATAAACCCTATCGTAAGCTAAGTTACCCATTGCAAACTCAATCTCTGATGCATGGGAGGCACCTATCATAGCGGGAGGCAATTTTCCTGCAGGTGCTTTATTGGGCGTTACTTCGGGCGGGCGGGGGCACGAGAATAGGTAACGGTATACCTGTTTATCGCCTGTTTTACTTTGCATATCGGCCCATTTCCAGGTAGCATAGGCAATAAAACGATCACTGGCTAATGCCGTGGCCGATTTAATAACCTCATCCTGCGTGTTACCGGGGTATAGTTTTAAAACCTCGTCGGCTTTATCAGCAAATTGTTGTTTTACTTTGGCTGCATAGTTTTCGGGTGTTGGCATATCGCCGCCGGTAAATGCCTGGTAAGGGATCTCTGCCGAGTTCCATCCAACTAATAACGGAACGTGGGCCTGTTCGCCGGCTTCAAAAATATCTACAACAGGTTTTGGTAGAAAATAACCATCAATAGTAGCCGATAATTTAAATGCGCCCGGTTTTGAAGCCATATCAAGTAACTGCGTTGCCGGTATGGCACGCAGATCGGCCAGTGATTTGGCGTTTACTTTATCCATAAAAGCAGAACCGGCCTTTTCGCCATCGCTAAGTGGAATAGCAGGTAGTGTTGGTTTTATCATAGCGCCGCTTTCGCCAATTGCACCTGCTATCAGATTTTTTGCTAAAGGCGATGCCATTTGTGCCGATACAGCTATTGATCCTGCCGATTCGCCTGCTATGGTAACCCGTTTTGGGTCGCCTCCAAAAGCTGCAACATTAGCCTGCACCCAGCGTATGGCAGCGGTTTGATCTAACAAGCCATAATTGCCGGATGCATTATGCGGTGATTCTTTTGTTAATTCCGGATGACTAAAGAAACCGAAGATCCCTAATCTGTAACTGATGGTTATGGTAACTATGCCTTTGGTGGCCATGCTTTCGCCATCATATCTAAATTCTGATCCATCACCACCTACGAATCCGCCTCCATAAAAATAAACCAATACAGGCAGTTTTTCAGCTGCTGCTTTTGCGGGCGTCCAAATATTGAGGTAAAGACAATCTTCGCTCATCGTATCGGCACGAAAGATCATATCGCTGAACATACGTTTTTGCATAGGCATATGGCTAAAATGGTCGGCTTTAAGTACGCCTGTCCAATTAGCGGCAGGTTGTGGTTCTTTCCAGCGCAGGTCGCCAACGGGGGGCTGTGCATAAGGCACACCTTTAAAGCTACGGATGTTGGTAGCCGGATTAAAAGTACCCTGAAGCGTGCCATTGCTTATTTTAACCTGAAGAGAATTATCGGGTTGTGCCATAGCCAGATTAAATAGAAATACTGCAGGCAGCAGCAAACAAAAAATTGGTTTCATAAATAATTGGTTTGATAGTGGGGATAAAGAATTATCTCTAATCAAAAATAGCAAAGTATATTTAGGATTTGGTTAGAAATTACCATAAGTGAAAAATATTGATAATGAACTTAGAAAATTAATACAACGAATTATTTATTCGATCTCCTTTACCTGTTTTGCAACTACCAAATTTTATATACATTTATCACATAGATGGAAATCAAGAACGATAAAAAAACGATACGGGCATGGGCCATGTTCGATTGGGCAAATTCGGCATATAACCTGGTCATAACCTCAACTATTTTCCCGGCATATTATACCGCCATTACCACCACTAAACAAAATGGCGATAAGGTGATGTTTTTCGGGCATCGCTTTGTTAATACAGCTCTGTCAAACTATGTGTTGGCTGCGGCTTATCTTATTATTGTGTTGCTGCTGCCTATTCTTACTTCCATTGCTGATTATCGTGGTAACAAAAAAAGCTATATGCAGGGGTTTACCCTTTTAGGCGGTATATCCTGCTGCTGCCTGTACTTTTTCAAGCTCGATTCATTAGAATTTGGGATGTTGTGTTTTGGCCTGGCGGCTATAGGTTATTGCGGAGGCTTTGTATTTTATAACTCATACTTACCGCAAATAGCTACTTTAGATAAGCAGGATGCGGTGAGCGCCAAAGGCTTTACTTATGGCTACGTTGGCAGCGTTATATTGCAGATCATCTGTTTTATATTTGTGCTGTCGCCTAAAACTTTTGGTATTACCGATGCTTCTTTCCCGGCACGCTTATCATTTTTGTTGGTAGGTGTATGGTGGATAGGTTTCGCCATGATTCCTTATACCGTATTACCCAAAGGCGAACCCAATAGTGGCGCTCAGGATGTTAATGTATTAAGCGGTGGTTTTAAAGAGTTAGTTAAGGTGTGGCATAAGGTAAAAACAATGCCCACTTTAAAACGATACCTGCCGGCTTTCTTTTTTTATTCAATGGGTGTACAAACTATTATGTTAGTAGCTGCCAACTTTGGAGCTAAGGAATTATTACTGCCCGAAAAATCGCTGATCCTGATCATCCTCATTATACAGATCGTTGCTATTGCCGGGGCAAACATCATGTCGCGCCTTTCAGACAAGTATGGAAATACACGTGTGCTGATAGGGGTGGTGCTGATATGGATAATGGCTTGTATCGCAGCTTATTTAACCACCACGGCCACACAATTTTACTTGTTGGCAGTTGTTGTGGGTATGATAATGGGAGGTATCCAGTCGCTTTCACGGTCAACTTATTCCAAATACCTGCCACAGGATATTCCGGATACGGCGTCGTATTTCAGCTTTTATGATGTTACCGAAAAGCTGGCCATTGTGATTGGATTGTTTACATTTGGTTTTGTTGAGGAGTTAACCAGCAGCATGCGTAATTCGGCCCTGATACTGGCTATATTTTTTGTGATTGGCTTGCTGTTATTAATTTCTTTGCATGTTTTTGAACGTAAAAACAATGAAAATGCTGATTTTAGCACCGAATAATTTTTTGAATTGATGAAGGTTGAGTTATTTATTCCATGTTTTATAGATCAGTTGTTTCCTGATACTGCTTTTAATACCGTTAAAGTGCTTGAAAAAGCCGGATGTATTGTTGAATACAATCCAACCCAAACCTGTTGTGGGCAGCCCGCATTTAATGCCGGTTTTTGGGACGATGCCAAAGCTGTAGGCAGCAAATTTCTGAATGATTTTTCGGAAGACAGCGTAATCGTATCGCCATCAGCATCGTGCACAGGTATGGTGAAAAATTATTATAATGATCTGTTTACCAATACTGCCGCACATAATAAATGCCGCAGCATACAAGCCAATATTTACGAGCTTTCTGATTTTTTAGTGAACATACTCCAGTTTGATTATTTTGGAGCCGAGCTTGATGGCAGGGCAGTTTACCATGATAGCTGCGGTGCCTTACGCGAATGTAAAATTAAGGAAGAACCCCGCCAGCTATTATCAAAGGTATTGGGTTTGGAATTGGTAGACCTTAAAGACAATGAAACCTGCTGCGGTTTTGGCGGTACGTTTGCCGTTAAGTTTGATGCCATATCAACAGCAATGGCGCAGCAAAAGGTTGATAACGCATTGGCAGCCGGAGCCGATTATATCATCTCGACCGATGCATCGTGTTTAATGCACCTGCAAAGCTATATTGATAAAAATAGCCTGCCCATTAAAACTCATCACCTGGCTGATGTATTGGCTATGGGCTGGGGGAACATCTGATCACATATTCAGCTGATTTTTTTTCTTAAAGATTCATTTTTGATAAGCTTTTATCCATTTAGCTTATAGAATCGTTATTAATCAAAGGTTAATCCGATTAAAATAATCAGTGCATTCCTGCCAAATTATTCTATTTTTGCAATTAAATCATAAATCACTTTGTAGGTGATTCAATAAAAAAATAATTTTATAAACTTTTAAATCATAGTTGTAGATGATTAGTATTACACTCCCTGATGGTTCCGTTCGTCAGTATGACAAAGGGATCTCATCCATGCAGATTGCACAATCGATCTCCGAAGGATTAGCACGAAACGTATTAGCAGCCGAAGTTGATGGCCAGGTTTGGGATGCCAGCCGCCCCATCGAAAAGGATTCGCATGTTAAATTATTAACCTGGAACGATACCCAGGCAAAAGCTACTTTTTGGCATTCATCGGCCCACTTAATGGCCGAAGCTTTAGAGGCGCTGTATCCGGGTACAAAATTCGGTATAGGCCCGGCGATTGAAACTGGTTTTTATTATGATGTTGATTTCGGCGATCGTGAATTCTCTTCCGATGAGTTTAAGCAGATTGAAGACAAGATCATAGAACTGGCTAAAACCAAAGAAGAATTTATCCGTAAGCCTGTAAGCAAGGCTGATGCCATTGAATATTTTACCGAAAAAGGCGATGAGTATAAGCTTGATCTGTTAAAAGATCTGCCTGATGGTGCCATTACTTTTTATAGCCAGGGTAACTTTACCGATCTGTGCCGCGGGCCGCATATTCCAAATACTGGTTTTATCAAAGCTGTAAAGCTGATGAGCGTTGCCGGTGCCTATTGGCGCGGAGATGAAAGCCGGAAACAGTTAACCCGTATTTATGGAGTTACCTTCCCAAAGGCCAGTGAGCTAACTGAATACCTGCATTTATTAGAAGAAGCTAAAAAACGCGATCACCGTAAGTTAGGTAAGGAAATGGAACTGTTTGCCTTTTCTGAAAAGGTGGGAATGGGTTTACCCTTATGGTTACCAAAAGGTGCTGCATTGCGCGAACGATTAACCAACTTTTTACAAAAAGCACAGGTTAAGGCAGGTTATGAGCAGGTAATTACACCGCATATTGGTCATAAAAGTTTGTATGTAACATCTGGTCATTATGAAAAATACGGAGCCGATTCATTCCAGCCAATAAAAACCCCGCAGGAAGGAGAGGAGTTCTTTTTAAAACCAATGAACTGCCCGCATCACTGCGAGATCTACAAAACTAAACCACGCTCATATAAGGATCTTCCGGTTCGTTATGCTGAGTTTGGCACGGTATACCGATACGAGCAAAGCGGCGAGCTGCATGGCTTAACCCGTGTACGTGGTTTTACTCAGGATGATGCACACTTATTTTGCCGCCCCGACCAGGTAAAAGATGAGTTTAAAAAGGTAATTGACCTGGTATTATATGTATTTGGTGCATTAGGCTTTGATAACTATACAGCTCAGGTATCCCTGCGCGATCCAAATAACAAAGCCAAGTATATTGGTACTGATGAGAACTGGGCACTGGCCGAATCTGCAATTATTGAAGCGGCTGAAGAAAAAGGACTGTCGACTATAGTAGAATACGGCGAGGCTGCCTTTTATGGCCCTAAGCTTGATTTTATGGTGAAGGATGCTTTAGGCCGTAAATGGCAATTAGGAACTATCCAGGTTGACTATAACTTACCTGAACGTTTTGAGTTGGAATACACAGGCAGCGATAACCTGAAACATCGCCCGGTAATGATCCACAGGGCACCTTTTGGATCGTTAGAGCGCTTTATTGCAGTATTGATTGAGCATTGTGCAGGTAATTTCCCGTTATGGCTTTCGCCAGAGCAGTTTATTATTTTGCCGATCTCTGAAAAATATGAAGATTATGCAAAAAAACTTTCAGAATCATTAAAAGATTCCGATATTTGCGGGCTTATTGATTTCAGGGATGAGAAAATTGGTCGTAAGATCCGTGATGCCGAAGTCAAAAAAATCCCTTATATGCTGATTGTGGGAGAGAAGGAAACAGCCGAAGGCCTGGTTTCTGTACGTAAACATGGTCAGGGCGATTTGGGAAGTATGAGCATAGAAGAATTTAAGCAACAAATAATTAAAGAAATAACAGTATAACTTGGCATTAAACAAACCTTTCAACAGAGGACCAAGGCTTCCATTTAAGAAAAAGGAAGCCGAACACAACATCAATCAATTTATCAGGGCTACTGAACTTCGTCTGGTTGGCGATAACGTGGAACCTGGTATATACTCGTTAAGAGACGCTTTGGCTATTGCCGAGGAACAGGAATTGGATCTGGTTGAAATATCCCCTAACGCTGTACCACCTGTTTGTAAAGTTACGGACTATAACAAGTTCATTTACGAGCAGAAGAAAAAGCTGAAGGAGATTAAAAGTAACGCCAAACAAACTGTTATTAAAGAGATTAGGTTTGGACCGAACACAGATGACCATGACTTTGAATTTAAATTAAAGCATGCCATTAAGTTTTTGGAAGCAGGCGAAAAGGTAAGGGCTTACGTACACTTTAAAGGCCGTGCAATTGTTTACAAGGAACAGGGCGAAATACTTCTGTTGCGTTTTGCACAAGCATTAGAAGAAGTAGGTAAGGTTGAGCAATTACCAAAATTGGAAGGCAAGCGGATGTTTTTAACCGTTACCCCAAAGGCCGCTAAAAAGTAATTAATTAAATAAATATATATACAACGGTTATGCCAAAAATGAAAACCAATTCCAGTGCCAAAAAGCGCTTCAAGCTTACTGGAACAGGTAAAATCACCAGGAAGAACGCCTTCAAAAGCCACATCTTAACAAAGATGTCGACTAAACGTAAACGTAACCTTACACACACCAGCCTTGTTTCAAAAGCTGACATGGGTAACGTTAAACGTATGCTTTGCATAGGTAAGTAATTAACAAATTTTTAACCAGGTATTAGAGTTTTAAGTTCAGCATAAAGCTGGCACTCACTACCAAAAAACAACAACATGCCACGTTCAGTTAACGCAGTAGCGTCGAGAAGACGCAGGAAAAGAATCATGAACCTTGCAAAAGGTTATTGGGGTTCACGCAGCAAGGTTTATACCGTTGCTAAAAACACAGTAGAAAAAGGTTTACAGTACGCTTATCGTGACCGTAAGACCAAAAAGAGAGAGTTCAGAGCTTTATGGATCCAACGTATCAACGCTGGTGCCCGTCAGCACGGAATTTCTTACTCACAATTAATGGGTAAATTAATTGCTAAAGAAATTGGTTTAAACCGTAAGGTATTAGCTGATTTAGCAATGAACCATCCAGACGCTTTCAAAGCGGTTGTTGATGCTGTAAAATAATCAGAATCTCTTCTATTATAAGAAAAGGCCCCGAAATTCGGGGCCTTTTCTGTTTTGAATATGTTTTGTGATGAGCCTTATAGAATGATCACAACATCTTCGCTATTATCAATATCCATAAATTGCTTAAAGTTTTGTACATCCTTATCAACCATATTTTTAAATACGGGGTTTAATACATGCGCAAGGCTTGCACCAATACCGCCAGCAGGTGGCTGATAAGAGATCAATACATCAATTAAAGTACCGCCATTTTCTGTTTCGCGGAAACGTACCTTGCCTGCATTATCAATAATTGAGCCCGGTAAAGAGCTCCATCCAATAATTTCGTTGGGAACATCCATCACAATCTCGGCATCCCAGCTTACGTTGGCTACCCCTGTAGGTAATTTTAATACCCAGTGCGAACGTTCATTATCCAAAACGTCAACACTTTCCAAATGGTTCATAAAAAGTGGCAGATTATCCAGTTTTCGCCAAAAATCATAAACTACATCACGTGGTTTATCAACTGTGAACGATGATTTAATAGAAACATTAACAGGATCGGTACTTATCTTACCTATCTGCGAATATAATTCACAATGCCCGCTGATGCCCCGGTTAACCAGGTAGCCACCTGCACCAAGTTTTAATAAACTGGTAAACGGACTTGAAAATATATTCCTGATACCAGAAAAACTTAGTTTAACACCGGCAGCTATGGATACATAACGCTCGGGCCAGTTTAAATTTATAAGGTCGCTTGCGGGTGCAGGTTTACTTCCATTTATCCGCTGTACTGCTATTGTTGCCATATTTTTGTTTTAAATAGATAATCTTTTAACAACCCATAGTACTGATTAGTTTTGATTTTTATGATTTACTGCGCCCTGAACTTAAATCAGCAATAATTGGCCTTATCAACAAGTATTAATTAAATGCAGAGCTTAGTTGTTGTTTATCAATTCTTATTCTACTTTTGCAGCGCTTTAGGTTTTCTTAAAAACAATTATTTTAAGAAATTAAAAGGGAATACGGCGTAACTCCGTAACTGTCCCGCAGCTGTAAGCTCCATAACCATTGCCCAATCATTTGGTCACTGTCTTCGGTATAACCGGGATGGGAAGACCGGGCAACAGGGGAGTAAGTCAGAAGACCTGCCCAAAGCATATATATTATTCACAGCTTTCGGGGATTGAAGCTTGAATGTGAAACTCTTCTGTTACGGTTTCTTGTTCAAACCTTGTATTTCTATTGCTGTGAGTTTAACTCATGCAAATGCAAAGAAAAGTACTTTACTTAAAAAGTAGTTTATACCCTATATCCGCTTTATGGCTGTGTATTTGCTTTGCATTACCTTTTACATCTGTAGCCCAAACAGATACTGCTAAAAAACTAAAAGAGGTTAAAATCAAAACTTCGCCTATACCTAAGGTGCAAAGCATTACGCCAATGCAGCAAATTTCGGCTAATGAGTTTGTGCGGTATAATGCCTTCAATGTTGCCGATGCCATCAGAAACTTTGCCGGGGTAATTATTAAGGATTACGGTGGGATAGGAGGGTTAAAAACGGTATCTGTACGTGGCTTAGGTGCTAACCACACCGAAGTATTATACGATGGCGTGCAAATTAATGATGCCGAAAACGGGCAAATTGATCTGAGCAAGATCAATCTGAATAATGTACAGGAAATTACGCTGTATAACGGGCAGTCAGCAATTATCTGCATGCCTGCAAAATCATTCTCGGCAGCAAGTATATTATCCATTAAAACAATAAAGCCTGCATTAAGTGCAGATAAGCCTTATCAAATAACCGCAGGTATTAAAGCAGGCTCCTTTGGTCTGGTTGAGCCTTATTTGCAATGGCAGCAGCGGATCAATAATAACTGGTCGTTCATTATAAATGGTTATACCGAAAACGCCAACGGTCGTTACAAATATAAAAACAGCGGCAACGGAACAGACTCAGTTCGAACCCGTAACAATGCAGGCATCAGTGCACAGCAAGTTGACGGTGCATTGTACTGGGCTAAAAGTGATAGCAATAAGGTTGACTTGCACTTTAATTATTACACGTCAGACCGCGGTTTGCCCGGTGCGGTGATTCTTTACAGTGCTGCACCATCCAATCAGCGATTATATAACCGCGACTTTTTTTTACAGGGTGGATACGAGCGCATCTGGCACAATGGCTTTCATTTGCTGCTGCATACCAAGTTATCGCAAAACTATTTACGCTACCTGGATCCGGATTTTCTGAATGCACAGCATTTATTAGATCAACGTTTTACCCAGCGCGAGTTGTATCAGTCAGCCGCATTGGCCTATCATGTAACAACAAATTGGGAAGTATCCTATGGTGTTGATTTTGCTGTGAATGATCTGAACACCAATTTGTTCAATTTCTCGTACCCAACCCGGATTACGCTGTTAAATGTTTTAGCATCGAACTTAACTTTAGGAGAGTTTAAATTCCAGGGTAGCCTGTTGAATACCAATATTACTGAAACCGTGCGGACAGGCAGGGCAGCCCCTGCACGCAATAACTTTTCGCCAACATTAATGGCTACCTGGCTGCCCTTTGCCGATCCTAACTTTCAGTTTCGTGGATTTTACAAATATATATTCCGTAACCCAACGTTTGATGACCTGTATTATGGCGGTATAGGCAACCCTAACTTAAAGCCTGAGTTTACCAACGAGTACGATTTGGGTACAACCTACAGTAAAGCACTAAACGGATTTTTTAATTACATAACCTTTACTGCCGATGCTTATTATAACCATGTAACCAATAAAATTGTATTTATCCCTAAGGACGCCTATAACGGATCTATCCAAAACTTTGGTAAGGTTGATATTAAAGGATTGGATTTAGGTATAAAAACACAAGCCAAAATAGCAACTGATTGGAAAGGTTCGCTGACCGTAAATTACAGTTATCTGCAGGCGCTTAATATAACAGACCCTACCTCGTCGGTGTATTTAAACCAGTTACCTTATACGCCTAAAAATACAGTTGCGGTTAATGCGGGGATAGATCATGGACCTTTTGGTTTGTACTATAACCAGGTAATTTCATCATCAAGGTATTATACCAACAATAACCTTCCGGATGACCTTATTCCTGCCTACTCAATAAGTGATGCTTCATTGGTTTACCATAAGCTATTAAATAATAAGCAATTACGAGCCTCATTTGAGGTGAATAACTTGTTTGATAAAAGCTACTTCGTGGTGCAAAGCTACCCAATGCCAGGTCGTTCATACAGAATCTCATTTCAAATAACTATATAATAATTCATCATGAAACAATTTAAACTTAACTATCTATTTATCGCCCTTGCTCTTATATCGGTACTTTCTGCCTGCCATAAAGACAAGATAGTTCCAAAATCTGATACGCCAACAGCAGTTACAAGGGCGGGTTTATATATACTAAATCAGGGTAACTTTGGCGGCAATAACAGTACATTAACCTATTACGATTATACCACCAAGCAGTTAACAGCTGATTTTTTCAGCAGTGTTAACGGTTCCAAGCTTGGCGATACCGGTAATGATATTGAGATCTACGGATCAAAAATGTACATCACTGTAAATAATTCAAACAGGGTTGATGTAGTTAATGCTAAAACAGGCAAACTGATTAAACAGGATAGCCTGCACCAATGCAGAAGCATCGCATTTTACAAGGGAAATGCCTTTATTACTTCGTATGATGGTTATGTTGCTGTTATGGATACCACCACACTAACCATAAATAAAACTATTACGGTAGGTCGTAATCCTGAGCAATTGTTAATATCAAATGGTAAATTATATGTGGCCAATTCAGGTGGCTTAAGTTTTGGTAATCCTGATAAAACGGTATCGGTAGTAGATTTAACTTCATTAACCGAAACTAAAAAGATCACTGTTATTGCTGACCCTGTTTCGTTAGCAGCTGATACCTATGGTAATGTATATGTATTATCATTAGGTGATTTTGCAAGCATAGCTGCCGGCATGACCATTATTGACAATACAACTGATGCTGTAAAATCACAGCCGGCTGTAAACCTGGGCTACAATATCCCAATTACCGTACAGGGCGATTTTGTTTATTATGTTACTGCCGATAATAAAATAGCAGTATACAATGCAAAAACACAAACTGCTGCGCAGACAAACTTTATTACTGATGGTACCGTTATCACAACTCCATTTGCAATAACAGCCGATCCTTTAACAGGCGAAATTTTTATTACAGATGCCAAGGATTATTCATCAAACGGTGTATTATATGCCTTTGATAAAACAGGTAAAAAGGAATACGCAATTACTACAGGCATCAGCCCGGGTAAGATCGCTATCGTTAACAAATAAGAACAATAAATTATCATCCTATTTATAAGGATAATCCGTAATTTTACCTCATAAATTCAAATATGTCGTTACAGAAAATCAATATCCGCACCATTGTACTTATCCTGATGATAGTAGCTGCAGCTGCCATGCGTTTGGTTAGTTATAAGTTTCCATACATCCTGAGCAATTTTACACCCGTAGGTGCTATTGCCTTGTTTGGAGGTGCTTACTTTACTAACAAGTGGAAAGCTTACCTCGTGGTGCTGATCACCTTGTTCTCGAGCGATATTCTGATCAACTATTTGTACACCTCAAAATTGGTGTTGTTTTATGGTGGTTCTTTTTGGGTTTATTTAACATTTGCCATAATGGTATTTGTTGGCAGCCTGATAAAAAAGGTAAATGTTGCCAATGTAGGTATGGCCTCATTAGTATCGGTAGCTATACATTGGTTAATAATGGATCTGCCATGGTTATACGGAACAATGTATCCGCATACCTTAGCAGGATACGGCCAATCATTAATAGCAGCCATTCCGTTTGAAAAGAATATGGTTTTAGGCGATATTGTATTTTGTGCGATATTGTTCGGCGGGTTTGAATTTGCCAAAAACAAATACACGGTTTTGCGCAGCCAAAGCGAATTAGCTTTATAAGCAAGATTATAAAATTGAAAAGCGATCCGAAAATAAAAGGATCGCTTTTTTTTTGAAATATTGTGTAGTTATTTGTAGAGGCACAATACTTTGTGTATCTATAAAGTTAAAAAGTGTTGCAAAGCATTACGACGCAACAAAACGACACAATGCTTTGTGTATCTCTTTAAACTAACAAAAATGAAAAGCATAGTAATACTAACCGGGGCCGGGATCAGCGCTGAGAGCGGCTTAAAAACCTTCAGGGACAGCGATGGGCTGTGGGAGGGATACGACATTGCAGAAGTGGCCACACCCGAAGCATGGCAGCGGAACCCGGCATTGGTGCAGGAGTTTTACAACATGCGGCGAAAATCGGTATTAGAAGCAAAACCTAATGAAGCCCACTATGCCTTAGCCAAACTGGAGGATAAGTTTAATGTAACTATCATCACCCAAAATATTGACGATCTGCATGAACGTGCAGGATCAACCAATGTTGTTCATTTGCATGGCATTATAACCCGCTCACAATCCAGCATCAATCCAAATCTTACTTATCCTATCAACGGCTGGGAGATAAAAATGGATGAGGTTTGCGAATTAGGTTCCCCGTTGCGGGCGCATGTAGTTTGGTTTGGCGAAGCTGTGCCAATGATTGAAAAGGCAGCACAAATTTGTGACGGTGCCGAAATCTTTATTCTCGTAGGGTCATCACTTGCCGTTTACCCCGCTGCAGGGTTGATAGATTTTGTACCGCGACACACACCAAAGTATATTATTGATCCCAAAATACCTTATCTGAGCGATAGTTCTTTTATCCGGATAGAAGAAAAAGCATCAGTGGGCGTGCCGCAATTGGTTAATGAATTGCTGACTGATGATTTAGATAGCTAATGGTTTCAACAAACAAAATGGAAGAATCAATTCTACCAGTAAATCAAGGTAAAAGAAAGTCTGCCATTTTTAACTGGAGCGGGGGCAAGGATAGCTCCTTAGCATTATACCATTGCCTGCAAGATTCTGATCTGGATATTAGATATCTGGTAACAACTGTTAATGATGAGGTAGACAGGGTATCTATGCACGGTGTGCGCACTGAGCTTTTGATTCAGCAGGCCGAAAGTATAGGGATTCCTTTATACCAGATCCGCCTGCCCGAAATGCCAGGGATGAATGCTTATGATGCCATTATGCGGCAGCACATGGAACGCTTCAAAGAGGAGGGCATTGAATACGCTGTTTTCGGAGATATATTTTTAGAAGACCTGAAGAAATACCGCGACGAGCACCTTGCCGAAGCAGGGATGAAAGGTATCTATCCTTTATGGCAACGCAACACTACCGAACTGATCAACGAGTTTTTGACACTCGGTTTTGGTACAGTTATAGCCTGCACACAGGAGCGGTTGGAGTATATAGTGGGGAAGGAGATAAGCCACGAACTGATTTTATCATTACCCGTTGATGTGGACGTTTGCGGTGAGAATGGCGAGTTTCACACCTTTTCTTTTAAAGGTCCAATCTTTAAAAACGAAATAAAATACAAAACCGGCATAAAGGTTTTTAAGGAATATAAGTCCCCCGAAAATGCTGATGACACCTGTGTTTCTGATACCACCAAAAAACTCTCCGGATTTTGGTATTGTGACCTTATTCCGGCTTGACCTCCCATTTATTTGGCATTTTTAACCCACCAAATATAATTTTGCGTTGTATTTTATATTTATATAAATTTCTAATAATCAGTAAATTAAATATAAATTCAATGTAGATTAATTGAATTTAGAACCTTTTATTAGTATAATTAATAGCTAAAATGCCAAATAAAATTCTGTGATGCATTTTAATAATAATTAATAACCTATATTTCAATTAGTTATATGATTTAATTGAATTAATAATTATACCTATTGTATGATTCTTTGAAATCTTTCCGCATCTCTATAAAACGGGCGGCAACAGTTTTTAAAAGCGCTTCATCCAGCAATTCAAAAACGCTGTTTACACCATCCATCAGGTCGGCCTCGGCAATTTTGTAGGTCTGCTCAAGGTTCCCCTGCTCTATCTTTATAATAAACTTCCGGTTCATGTTCAGGATAGATATTTTAAAATCCGGGTGTGGTAATTCTGCAATAATTCTCATGGTATTAAATTTAATGATCCTGGCAAGCAGACAAAATTTGTAAACAACCCAAAGAAAGTCAAATAAAATCTCAAATATGAGATTGGCTTTATTTACTTTTAAAACATCATCCCTATTTTTGTGTCATGGCAGAGGATTTAAACATAATTGTATCAGCAAATAAAGAAACACAGTACCAGTCGTTAGTTCCGCAGATTGAAGCATTGCTTACGGGAGAGGATGACCTTGTTGCGAACCTTGCAAACATCAGCGCAGCCCTTAAAGAGCAATTTAAATGGTTTTGGGTAGGCTTTTACCTGGTTAAAAATAATGAGTTGGTTTTAGGCCCTTTCCAGGGGCCGGTTGCCTGTACGAGGATTGCTTTGGGCAGAGGTGTTTGCGGTGCAGCCTGGCAGCAGGAGGAAACGCTGATCGTACCCGATGTAGATGCTTTCCCTGGTCATATTGCTTGCAGTTCATTGTCACGTTCAGAGATCGTTGTACCTGTGTTTCATAATGGCCAGGTTGTTGCGGTATTAGATGTGGATAGCGAAGAGTTAGATCAGTTTGATGATACCGACGCGCTTTACCTTAATAAGATTGTTGAACTGGTAAGGTTTAAATGAGTAAAATATTTTTGATCCCCGGCCTTGGTGCCGATACCCGCATCTACAATAATTTAGATTTTTATGACCATGACGTTACCTGTGTTGATTGGATACTTCCACATCAAACAGATACTTTAACAACTTACGCACAAAAACTTGTCTACCAATATAATATCACACCCAAATCTATTGTAGTAGGTAACTCTTTAGGTGGTATGTTGGCTGTCGAGATAGCCAAAATATTAACACTCCAAAAGGTAATCCTGATCTCAAGTATCAAGACGATCAACGAAGCGCCGGGGTATTTCAGCCTTTTTAAAAATCTTCCGGTTTATAAGCTAATATCTCCAAAGCTGTTTTCTTCAATGGAGTTTCTAATCCGTTTTGCGTTCGGTAAAATGAACGATGCCGATAGCTGGTTGTTTAATGATATGCTTAAAAACTCATCACCTGTTTTTATGAAATGGGCTATGGGTGCTATCCTGCACTGGGATAATCAGATTGTGCCGCCAAACCTGGTTCATATAACCGGGGATCACGATCATGTGTTTAATTATAGAAAAATAAAGGATGCTATCATTGTAAAAGGCGGTACGCATATTATGATATTTGATAAAGCTAAAGAGATCAATAAACTATTGAAAAAGATCCTCAAAAAATGAAGTTAGCAGATTCTTATTACCATAGCACCGATGTTGTTGCCTTAAGTAAAGATTTGATTGGCAAGTATTTATTTACCTGTATCGACAGTATAACTACAGGTGGATATATTGTTGAAACAGAAGCTTATAATGGCATTGTTGATAAAGCTTCACACTCTTTTGGAAACAGGATAACTCCCCGTACCAAGACTATGTTTATGCAGGGAGGTATCGCCTATGTGTACCTCTGCTATGGTATTCACGAGATGTTTAACGTAGTAACTTCGGTAGAGGGGCAACCTCATGCCATACTGATCAGGGCTATACAACCAACTGAGGGTTTGGAAGCTATGCAATATCGTCGTAACATGCCAGTGGTAAAACCCAATATAACTATGGGGCCGGGTTCTGTTGCAAAAGCGCTGGGTATATCGCGCAATATCAATGCATTTAGTTTGCAAAGCGATACCATCTGGATTGAAGACAGGGGATTAATTTTTCCTGATGAAGCAATTGCAGCGGTACCACGCGTAGGGGTTGATTATGCGGGTGACGATGCATTGCTGCCTTATCGTTTTTATGTTAAAGGTAATCCTCACGTTAGCAAGCCGAATAAATAATTATTTTTACACTACATTAATCCGGTTGAAAGGCACAAAGCATTGTGTTTACACTGGTATATTTTTAAAGCCAACCAATGAACTATCAGAATAATTTAGACTTCGCCTTGCAGCTTGATGAACAGGATCCGTTAAAGGGTTTCCAAAGTCAGTTTTTATCGCCTAAGCATAATGGTAAGGATGCAATTTATCTTTGCGGTAATTCGCTGGGTCTGCAACCTGCAACGGCCCGGCAGTATATCAGCGATCAATTCAAAAATTGGGAGGAGCTTGCAATCGAAGGTTTTTTTATGGGGGATGATCCTTGGTTAAGCTATCACAAACAACTTACGGGTACTTTGGCGGAGATAGTCGGCGCAAAAACTGAAGAGGTTACGATTATGAATTCACTTACAGTAAATCTTCATTTACTGATGATAAGTTTCTATAAACCAACAAATAAACGTTTTAAAATACTGATGGAAGGTGGCGCTTTTCCGTCAGACCAATATGCTATGGAGAGCCAGGCCAGATTTCATGGCCATGCGCCCGATGAAGCCATAATTGAAATGTTTCCTCGCGAGGGTGAGCATATTTTACGCACTGATGACATCATCAAAACCATAAATGATAATGCGGGTGAACTGGCCCTGGTACTTTTTGGCGGAATAAATTACTACACCGGCCAGCTGTTTGATATGGAAGCAATAACCAAAGCAGCACATAATATTGGCGCCTATGCGGGTTTTGACTTAGCGCATGCTGCCGGAAACGTAACCTTGAAACTGCATGATTGGGATACCGATTTTGCCTGCTGGTGTTCGTATAAATACATGAACTCAGGTCCGGGTGGTATAAGTGGTGTTTTTGTGAACGAAAAGCATTTTGATAACAAGGAACTAAACCGTTTTGCAGGCTGGTGGGGTTACCGGGAAGATAAACGCTTTTTAATGGCTAAGGGCTTTGAAGCCGATAAAGGTGCAGCAGGCTGGCAATTAAGTACCAGCCCAATTATGCTGCTTACACTACATAAGGCTGCCCTTGATATTTTTAAACAGGCTGGCGGATTAGTTCCCCTAAGAGCCAAAAGCGAATTGCTTACCGGCTATTTAGAGTTTTTAATAAATAGTATCAATGAAACTAAAGGTGACGAATTGTTTACCATCATTACTCCTAAAAATAAAAACGAACGGGGTTGCCAGTTATCCATTGTTTGTAAGCAAAATGCAAAGGCGACTTTTAATTACCTGACGGAAAACGGCCTAATTGGCGATTGGCGGGAACCTAATGTTATTCGTTTAAGCCCTGTGCCGCTTTATAACAGCTTTAAGCAAGTTTTTGAAACCGGGCGAATACTTGCCGCGTCAGTACAATAAAATTGATCATAGGGCTTAATTATGCTTAAAATAGCTTATGATCCTATATATGCACATCCTTTACCAGAAGGGCATCGTTTCCCGATGCTCAAATATGAACTGATCCCTGCTCAGTTATTGTATGAGGGCATTATTGAACCTCAAAACTTATTCTCACCTGGCCTGGCTGATGAAGAGGTAATTTTATGGACACATGATAAACAGTATTGGGAGCAGTTGCGCGATCTGACATTGCCGCCAAAAGAACAAAGGCGTACGGGTTTCCCGTTATCCGCTCAACTCGTTGAGCGCGAGATCCACATTGCAAAAGGCACTATCGATGGCTGTCATTATGCGTTTCAAAACAAAGTTGCTTTTAATATTGCGGGCGGTACGCACCATGCTGGCACCAATTGGGGCGAAGGCTTTTGCTTACTGAATGACCAGGCCATAGCTGCTAATTACTTATTGAAAAACAAACTTGCACAATCTATCTTAATCGTTGATCTTGATGTGCACCAGGGAAATGGTACAGCACAGATCTTTGAGAACAACCCTGCCGTTTTTACATTTTCCATGCATGGAGCCAATAATTTTCCCTTCCGCAAAGAGCATTCTGATTTGGATATTGCACTCCCTGATGGTACTGCCGATGAGGAATATCTGCATTTACTGAACACAACGTTACCCCAATTAATAGCCGCCCAAAAGCCTGATTTTATATTTTATTTAGCAGGAGTTGATGTACTTGTTTCTGACAAGTTAGGTAAAATGTCTTTAAGTAAAACCGCATGTAAACAAAGAGATGTATTTGTATTTGAGCAATGTATAAAAAATAACATCCCGGTACAGGTAAGTATGGGCGGCGGGTATTCCCCTGATATAAAAGATATAGTTGAGGCGCATTGTAATACATACCGTGTCGCAAATGAATTGTACTTTTGACATTATTTATAACTTAAAAATAGTAATTTCAAGCCTGTTACCATTTCAAAACAGCTCGTATGTTTAAAACGTTCCGATCAGCCTTAATCATCATTTTTGTTTTATGGCAGATGACATCCATTGCCCAAATTGTATCCTCAAAGCACGATCTGCATTTTGATACATTAGCTGCTCACTGGGACGAAGGTATCCCATTAGGAAACGGAACTGTGGGTGCACTTATCTGGCAAAAACAAAATCACCTGCGCTTCTCGCTCGACAGGGTCGATCTTTGGGATGAGCGCCCTATGAAAGGCCTGCACCGTAAAGAATTTAGCTATCAGTGGGTTTATGAGCAGGTTAAGAATAAAGCAGACTACAGCCTTGTACAAAAATATTTTGATGATCCTTACGATAATGAACCTGCGCCATCAAAAATCCCCGGCGCGGCAATGGAGTTTGATACTAAAAATTGGGGTAAGGTACAATCTGTACACTTGTTTGTAGATAACGCCCTATGCGAAGTGAAATGGGCAAATGGCATTGTTTTAAAAACTTTTGTACATGCCACCAAGCCGGTTGGCTGGTTCAGGTTTGAGAATTTATCAACTGATATTTACCCGCAGCTTATTCCGCCATTATACCAGGCAGCTATAACAAAGGAGAACTCAAATTCAGTAGTGGGCGAGGATCTTTCAAAATTAGGATACAAACAGGGATTTGTAAACAGGCAGGGTAACAACATAACTTACACGCAGGAAGGCTGGGGCGGTTTCTCCTACCAGGTTAACGTACGATGGAAAAGAACCGGAAAAATTATTGAGGGCGTTTGGAGCATTTCATCGCAAAAGAAAGACAGTAAGACAAATAGCCCTGCTGCAATGGTTACAGCAGTAACTTTGAAAGGTGGCTATACCACTGATTACTTAACCCACCAAAACTGGTGGAGGTTGTTCTGGAGTAAATCAGCCATCCATATCCCGGATACACTGATAGAGAAACAATGGTATCTGGAGCAATATAAATTTGGCTCGGCTGCCAGGCAAGGTGCGCCGCCAATTTCATTACAGGCGGTATGGACAGCAGATAACGGCCGCATACCACCCTGGAAAGGTGATTACCATCACGATTTAAATACCCAGCTCAGCTACTGGCCATCATATAGCGGCAATCACCTGGATGAGGGAATTGGCTATCTCGACCACCTGGATGCTAACAAAGCCAATTATAAGCGATACACCAAATTGTATTTTGGTAAAAATGGTTTGGCAGTACCCGGCGTAACCACACTTAACGGTACAGAAATGGGTGGCTGGATCCAATATTCCCTATCGCCCACAGTATCATCTTGGCTGGGGCAGCATTACTACCTGCAATGGCGTTATAGTATGGATAAGGTTTTTCTTAAAAACCGGGCTTATCCGTGGATTAGGGATGCCGCTTTTTTTTTAGAAGGCATCACCACTATTGATGCTGCCGGGAAAAGAAAACTTCCAATAAGTTCAAGTCCGGAAATTAATGACAACTCACCCGAAGCTTGGTTTCCGCAGAATACCAATTATGACCTGTCTTTAATGAAATTTACATTTCATGCAGCAGCCGAACTTGCTAACGAACTGGGTTTAAAAGATGAGGCTGCCCATTGGAATAAGATCTATGCGCAGTTTGGAGATTTTGCGCTTACACCAAATAATGAATTGATGTTTTCGCCATCGATGGCCTATAATCAATCACACAGGCATTTTTCGCATGCCATGTCTATTTATCCGCTTGGCGAAATCAAATGGGAGGATGGTCCAAAATCACAGACTATTATTAAAAATACCATTCATTTATTAGACAGTATAGGGCCGGCCTATTGGTGTGGTTATTCGTATTCGTGGTTAGCAAATATGAAAGCCCGTGCCAAAGATGGTGATGGGGCAGCTAAGGACCTTACTATTTTTGCCAAAGCATTCTGCTCTATCAATAGCTTCCATTTAAATGGCGATCAAACAAAATCTGGCTATTCAAAATTTACCTATCGCCCTTTCACACTCGAAGGTAATTTCGCTTTTGCATCTGGTCTGCAGGAAATGCTGCTGCAAAGCTATGCCGGTTTTATTGAAGTTTTCCCGGCTGTACCCGCCGAATGGAAAGATGTTTCGTTTCATACTTTAAGGGCTCAGGGTGCTTTCCTGGTGAGCGCAAGTAAAAAAGGCGGACAGACATCTGAAGTAAAGATATTTGCAGAAAAAGGCGGAAATACCAAATTGAAATTACCTTTTGCGCAATGGTCAGTATCATCTAAAAAAGGAGTAGAAATCATCAATACCCATGATGGATTTATTACCCTTAAGTTTAAAGTTAATGGCGAACTGGTGCTGAAAAATCAATAGGCGGCTGACTAATCCTGCGCTAAAATTAAAACCGTTTTATCCCGAAGCTTTTTGCTGATGAACTGAAAACGAAAAAACAGCAGGATTGCGGATACCATTAATCCCAATACCAAGCCATACCAAATGCCGGCAACACCTAAATGCATTGATATGCCTAACAGGTAACCTACAGGTAAACCAATTACCCAATAAGCTAAAAAGGTAATTATGGTAGGGATATTTACATCGCCCATACCGCGCAAAATGCCAAGACCAACTACTTGTGTACCATCAAACAGCTGGAAAAATGCGGCTATGATAAGTAACTGTGCTGCAATAGCTATAACCTTTTTATCTGAAGTGTACATCCATGGTAATATATGATTGCCTAAAGTAAAAATAAGGGCGGTAAACATCATAAACACAATAACTATGTGATAGTTTGAGATAGCCGAATGCCTGAGCTTCTGATGATCATTACTACCAAAATAATTCCCTGATTTTATAGCCGCTGCGGCCGATAATCCACTGGCCATCATATACGTGATGGATGCAAGGTTAATGGCCACCTGGTGCGCGGCCTGCTCATTATATCCAATTGTACCAATTAAAATAGCCGCTCCGCTAAAGGCACTGATCTCAAAAGTATATTGAAGCGCAACCGGCGCACCAATACGCAGAATCTTCGCACAATAAATACGTTTCACGTTGGTAAGCACAAAGCTTTTGAGGTATTTTTTGAAGTGGACGGATTTAAAAACATAAAATCCCATCACGGTTGCCATTAAACAACGGTCAATCAGCGTACTGTAGCCAACGCCTTTTATGCCCATTGGCGGAACACCAAACAAACCTTTTACAAAAATTATACCCAGGCAAATATTGAGCACATTACCCCATATAGAGATCATCATGGCTTGCTTGGTAAAGCCCAAACCCTCGGCAAACTGCTTAAAGGTATTGAATACCAGCATGGGAATAATGGATACCCCCAACAGCAATAAAAATGGTTTGGCCTGCCTTACAACCTGCTCCGTTTGATCTAAATGATTTAAGAAAATGATTGAGCTAAAGTAAGTTATGGCAAATAACACTACGCCTGTAACTACATTAATGAAAAGGCTGTTTGAAAGCAGCTTACCACATTCATCATAATTATTACTGCCGTTGTGCTGTGCTATCAATGGGGTGGAACCATAGGAGATACCTATCCCAATAACCAGCAGCACTACAAAAATACTGTTTGCCAAAGCTACTGCCGCTAATGACACGGTGCCTGCAAAATGCCCTACAATAATACTATCCGAAGTTTGTACAAGGGTATGGCCAACCTGCGAAATTACTACCGGGATAGCCAGATGCAGGTTTTCGCGGTAATGATCTTTGTATTTATGGTAGATGGCTTTCATTTATTAGGATAATGGTATAGCAGATTTTTAAAGATTATGAACTGTTAAAAAATGGATTATTAATTACCGGCTGTTCTTTAACCTCAAATTGCGGCAGTATAAAATTCTTCCTTTTCGGTAGTATTAATTTTGATTATCCCGGAAAGGATGAGATCTACCAAAAGGCGCTGCGCTTTTTTGCGCCCTATTTTAAGCAGGTCGCAGCATTCTATAATGGTTATTCGCGCTGCCTTTTCCAGGTATTCTAAAAGCGCTTTCTCATTGGTCGAATATTCAATCAATACACCTTCATCACCCGCCGATCTTTTTAAAACGTCGACAACAATTTTACTGGCCAGTATACTTTTATCTTTTACCCGCACATAAACCCACCATTTACCATCTTCGGCAAGTGCATAATGTGGCTTGGTTAAGCTGCCTGCAATTTCAACAATCAATACCAGCTTATCATCTACATAAACTTCTTCAAAGGTAGGCTCCAACGCTGGCTTTGCATACAGATGGGCCGCCTTGGTTATCATGTAGCGTTCTTCGTCTTCAGATTTTACACCTTTAATTGTACCATCATCAGCTACACCGATCAATAGCTTACCACCCCTGTTATTAGCGTACGACACCATTGTGCGTGCAATTTTTTCGCAGCTGGTAATTGTCTTTTTAAAATCAAGTGTTACACCTTCGCCCTCAAAAATCAACCTTTTAATATTCATCAGTCCTGTATCTCCTTTTTGAACGATTGATAAGGGGTAAATATTTCCATCCATCTTTCAGGACGCGTTATTTCTGTAAAACCAAACTGTTTGTATAAACCTTGTGCGTCGGCTGTGGCTAACGACCATCGCCTTAAGCCCTGCAAATCCGGATATTGAATAATGGTTTGAACCAGCCACTTTGAAAGCCCTGCTCCACGAAATTCAGGTAGGATAAATACATCGCACAGATAAGCAAATGTTGCTTTATCAGTAACTATTCTTGCAAAGCCAACCTGCACATTTTGTTTATACACCCCAAAGCATAGCGAATTGCTGATTGCCTTTTTTAGCGTTGCAATTGGAATTCCCTGTGCCCAATATGATTCCTCATCAAGGTAAGTGAATATCATATCAAAATCGAGCAAGCTTTGATCGGTAGAAATATGAAACCCTTTTTTAAGGAAAGTATCATCGTTCATTATAACATGCATTTTTGATCTGATTTTATTAAGCGGATTAATGAAATTTAAAAGAGGGGAGAAGCCTGCTCCCTCGTTATTCATAATATTGCCTTACTGGCTAATATCAGAAATTTCTCCAAAAGTTTAACAGAAAGATATGAACACTTTTACTTCCGTCCCCATTATAAACAACCCACAGGCTATCGCACAATAAAAAGAATTGCAAACAATAAGTTGATTTTCAACGTTAAGTAATTGTATTTAATGAGTATAATA
The DNA here is from genome assembly GCF_965277465.1 of Mucilaginibacter sp. GTDB lineage: Bacteria > Bacteroidota > Bacteroidia > Sphingobacteriales > Sphingobacteriaceae > Mucilaginibacter. Next base: position 1,908,663 of record NZ_CBDICW010000002.1, on the reverse strand, counting down.
TTAAAAAATTAAATAAAAAACCTATGAAAAAGCACATTTTAAGCGTTGCATTAATAGCCGCAATGATCGGATCTATAGCAACGGGTTGCAGTTCGTCAAAAAATGCAAGCAGTAGTGATACAACTACCAAAAAAGACACTACCAAAATGAGTACCCCAATGGTGGATACCAATAAAAAAGATACGACTAAGAAAGACACAACGCATCACTAAAAAATACAAAACAAAGGCCTGGTATAAACCGGGCCTTTGTTTTGTAATACAAGTTTAAAAAGCACTCCTGATAACGCCACCATCGGCCCTTACGGCAGCACCATTTGTAGCTATCGCAATATCACTCGCCAGGTAAGCAACTAAACTGGCAATTTCATCCGTTTCAATAAAACGTTGTAATATGGATGATGGCCGTGCAGTTTTGAAAAAATCCTGTTCAGTTTCTTTTTCTGTTTTTCTTTTCTCTTTAGCCAGATCTTTAATAAAACCACCAACACCTTCAGACAAGGTTGGCCCGGGTAAAACTGAATTAACAGTAACATTTGTGCCTTTTGTAAGTTCGGCAAGGCCACGGGCTACTGCTATCTGTGCAGTTTTGGTCATACCATAATGGATCATTTCTTCGGGGATCTGAATGGCCGACTCGCTCGAAATAAATATAATACGGCCCCAGTTTTTACTGATCATTTTATCAAAATAAGCCCTCGATAAACGAATGCCACTCAGCACATTTACTTCATAAAATCTTAACCAATCTTCGTCAGTAATAGCTGCAAATGCTTTTGGCTCAAAAATTCCAACGTTATTAATTAAAATATCGACTTCAGGAAGTTCAGCGATCAGCTTATTTATCTGCGCAACATCTGCAAAATCTGCAGCAATGCCACTGATATTTTTATTCCCGGTCTCCTCAATTAATTTTTCAACAGCCGAATTAACACGTTCGGCAGAGCGGCCATTTAAAATTACCCGGGCGCCTTCATTAGCCAAAGCTTTTGCAATCGAATAACCAATGCCCAAAGTTGAACCGGTTACCAATGCTATTTTATTTTTTATTTTAAGATCCATTTTATTTAAAATTGATAGATGTTAATTAACAGTACAATGGTAAGCATGTTTTTAATTGCATTCCAAGCTTTTAAAAAAGATGGAAAACGCCTGACTAAAGGTTTTCTTTAACTCAATTATTTTATTCTCATAATTAACATTATGTTAAGTAATATATTCAATTAATAGGGCCTTTGATGTAAAGGCCCTATCTTATATTAGTTTAATGCGTCTATTTGTTTTTTAAGCGCATCGGCTTTAGCCTTATTTTCGGCAGCATGTGCCGGGTCTGATTTACCTCTGTAATAGTTTCTCAGGTTTGATAATGCATCAGCTGATTTTGGATTGAGATCCACTGCTTTTTGCAGGTATGGCTTAGCTAAATCAAACTGTGCATTTGATTTTGCTAATTCAGCTTCGTATTCCTTTTGCTTGTTTGATGGTAATTTGTTTGCAGCATTGTAAATATCAATAGCCGGTCTCATTAAAACATATCCTAAATTTAAATTTGCTTCAAAATAATTAGGATCAACTTCTAATGCCTTTTTGTACGACTCCGACGCTTTTGCATAATTATCAAGTGCTATCTGGTGCTGTGCTTTTTTAGTTGCATCATCTTTTGCTTTATCACTTTTTGCATCAGCAGCATCAGCTAACTGCGAATATGTAAGCCCTTCGTAGTAATATAAGTCTTTATTTTTTGGATCATTGGTTATTGCACTCTGTATTTTAACCAATACATCGTTCTGTTTGCCTGATTGAAGCGCGATCTCTACCTCACGTTTACGCAAATCAGAGTTAGATGGGTATTTGGTTACACCCTCACCTATAATTTTCAACGCTGCTGTAGTATCTTTTGATAACAAATCAATTGTTGAAAGGTCAAGATACACTCTTGCATTACCTGAATATTTAGTAGTTAATAATTTAGTATAGTTAGTTACTGCTAACGGATAATACTTAGCATCAGTTTTTCCGGCGTTTGCAGCAGAAAGACCTGTGTAATAGATAGCGTTTGTATCTTCAGGTAATACGGTACGGTAGTAATCAAAATCCCTGTAAGCATCGGTATACTTTCCGGTTTGATACTCCTTTACGCCCATTGTTAATTTATATTGAGCCAGGTTAAGATTGGCTGCATCAATAAGCTTTTTGTTTTCGCCTTTGGTATCCAGATCCTTAGCTTTCTTAGTGGCTTCATCAGCGGTAGCAAATAATGGTTCTGATGTTGTAGCAACAGTATCATCAACAGCTAAAGCCGAATAAATGGCGCCTTTTAAAGCATAAGTTTGTGGTAAAGTGGCTGTTTTTTCGTTTACAGCGGCCTTATCTATAGATGTTTTGGCATCGGCAATGCTTGATTTAGCTTTGGCTGCTAATGCGGCTGCTTTTTGTCCGCGCAGTGATTCATAGCTATCGTAGCCTTCCTGGGCATTTTTTAATTCTCCTTTTTGCGCAAACGCTGTTGCAGAAGCTAAGCCTAAAAGGCATGTCATCAAAATTTTGATTTTCATGGGTTATTGATTTGTTAACTGTTTTAGTTTATTATTTACCTTATTATATTGGTCCTGGTTTCCTGCCTGTGCGTATAGTAACTGCAATAAATGCAGGCAATTGGCATCGTTTGGTGATATTTCATTTGCTTTTTCAAGCCATTGGGCGGCACGTGTTTTATTCGGACTATTACCCCTCTCCTTTTTTACTTCACTTTCTTTAAAGTAAAGCAGGCCGAGATTAAATATGGGATCATAAGCCGAGCTGTTAAGCTCTATCGAATGCAGATAAAGTGATTCTGCTTTATCATATTGATCCAAATTATCATAGCAAACCGCTGCAACAAAGGCAATATCGGCGTTATTTGAGTTAATGTCAAGTAATGCGGGCAATAATGGGGTTAATGAACGGTAATCCTTACGGTTACTATAAATATTGGCCTCATCAAGCAGCAGCATTTTATCATTGGGTAATAGCTTACGGCCTTTTTTAATAATGCTGAGCGCACTTGCTGTATCGCCTAATAATTTATAGGTGTTTGATGCTGCCTGTACATATTCGGCCTTGGTGCTATCATTTGCTACTAAATTTGCATAGTATTTTGCCGCTAACTGAGAGTTGCCTAACTTATTATGCGAATAAGCTATATACTCATTAAGCGGTTTAAATGCAGGTGCATATCTCTGCGCGGCTTCAAATAATTGCAAGGCATTTATAAAATCAGAGCTTTTCATGTAAACAAAAGCTTTACGGATATAAACATTGGCTAAACAATGTTTGGCATAGTCCATTTCGGGCTGATACCTGTAAATTTTTCTGCTTGCAGAGAGCTTATCAACCAGGTCTGTAGTTTGGGTAAACAACTTAGCCGGTTGATTAAGCTTATTTAATGAGTCGATATATAGAATGCTTGAATAAACAATGGCCCTGTACACGCTTTTCTCTACATCGGCAGAGTCAGCACGTGTGGTAACTAAACTATCAACCGATTTTTTTGCATTAGCTAAGTATTTAAGGTCTTTCTTTTGTTTATAAAAAGCAAGACCATTAACTACATTTTTAAGTGCCTCTGTCTGACAAAAAACAGACGAAGAACTAAACAGCAAGATCAAAACCGGTAATACTATTTTACGGCCAGTCATTTTTATTCAATTATATCATCAGGGGCTGATTCTGCACCTTCTGCGCTTTCAGTATCTGTATTTTCTGCATTTTCATCACCCTCTTTTTCTTCTTCCTCGTCGTGCTCAATTTTTGCTACGGATGCAATCTCATCATTTCCTTTCAGGGTTATCAGCCTAACACCCTGGGTAGCTCTACCCATAGTTCTTAGTTCGCTGATGGCTATCCTTATAATAACACCCGATTTATTGATGATCATCAGATCTTCATTATCAGTAACACCTTTTATGGCAACAAGTTTTCCGGTTTTATCAGTAATGTTTAAAGTTTTAACACCCTTACCACCCCTGTTTGTTACGCGGTAGTCGTCAATATCGGTACGTTTACCATAACCTTTTTCTGATACCACCAATACGGTAGTTTCCGGGTTATCGATACTGATCATACCAACAACTTCGTCCTGCTCATCCTCTAACGAGATACCACGAACACCCGTTGCAGTACGTCCCATCGGCCTAACTGTAGATTCGTTGAAGCGGATTGCACGGCCCGATTTAAGTGCCATTACAATTTCACTGCTTCCGCTGGTTAAGTTTGCCTCTAATAATGAATCGCCTTCATTAATGTTAATAGCATTGATACCGTTAGCACGCGGACGGGAGTATGCTTCTAAAGAAGTTTTCTTAATGGTACCTTTCTTGGTACACATAATGATAAAGTTATTTTCAAGGTAATCCTTATCCTTAAGGTTGATAAGTTTGATGTAAGCCTTGATGTTCTCCTCTTTAGGGATATTGATGATGTTTTGAATAGCACGGCCCTTAGAAGTACGGCTGCCTTCAGGAATTTCAAATACACGTAACCAGAAACACTGTCCTGATTCGGTAAAGAACAACATGTAATTGTGGTTTGATGCGATCAATAAATGCTCAATAAAATCAGCGTCGCGGCTGTTACTGCCTATTGATCCTTTACCGCCCCTGCCCTGTCTGCGATATTCAGTCAAAGGCGTACGTTTAATATAGCCTTCGCGAGAGATGGTAATTACAACATCCTCATCCTCAATAAAGTCTTCAGTATTCATTTCGGCAGATGAGTGTACCATTTCGGTATTGCGCTCATCACCATATTTATCTTTGATCTCTATTAACTCATCTTTGATGATCTGCATCCGCAAACCTTCATCATTAAGTATTGAGTTTAAGTAATCGATCAGTTTCATCAGTCCATCATACTCATCCTTGATCTTGTCACGCTCCAGTCCGGTTAACCTTCTTAAGGTCATATCCAGAATAGCACGTGCCTGGATGTCTGTTAATCCAAACTGGGTTATTAAACCTTCGCGGGCGTCATCAGGTGTATTTGATGCACGGATCAGCCTGATAACTTCATCAAGATGATCTAATGCAATTAACAAACCTTCTAATATATGTGCACGTTTTTGTGCTTCTGATAGTTCAAATTTTGTACGGCGTACAACAACCTCGTGCCTGTGTTCAACAAAGTGGTGGATCAGGTCTTTAAGGTTCAGTAACATTGGCCTTCCATGTACAAGCGCAATATTATTGATGCTGAATGATGTTTGAAGCGCCGTGTATTTGTACAGGTTATTTAGTACGATAGCTGCATTGGCATCGCGTTTTATCTCATAAACAACTCGGATACCCAAGCGGTTGGATTCATCCCTGATGGCAGAGATACCTTCCAGTTTTTTCTCATTAACCAATTCAGCAGTACGCTCAATCATTAATGATTTATTGATCTGGTACGGAACTTCGGTAACAATAATACGTTCGCGATCATTGTTATAAGTTTCAATTTCAGCTCGTGCTCTTATTACAATTCTGCCGCGGCCGGTTTCAAAAGCTTCTTTAGCACCTTCAAAACCATAAATAATACCCCCGGTTGGAAAATCCGGACCTTTTATATAGGTCATTAATTCCGTAACCTCAATATCGCGCTTGTCAATCAATGCTAATGTAGCATTGATAACTTCGGTTAAGTTGTGAGGCGCCATGTTAGTGGCCATACCTACCGCAATACCCGATGCACCATTTACTAATAAGTTAGGAAACTTAGCTGGCAATACAGTTGGCTCCTGTAATGAATCGTCAAAATTTAGCTGGAAATCAATGGTATCTTTATTGATGTCGGCAAGCATTTCCTCGGCAATCTTTTCAAGCCTTGCCTCTGTATACCTCATTGCTGCAGGTTCATCACCATCTATTGATCCGTAATTACCCTGTCCTTCAACAAATGGGTAACGAAGGCTCCAATCCTGGGCCATACGTACCATTGCATCATAAACAGATTTATCACCATGCGGGTGATACTTACCCAACACCTCTCCCACAATACGGGCAGATTTTTTATAAGGCTTATTGTTACTTAAACCCAGGTCAAGCATTCCGTATAAAACGCGTCTGTGAACTGGCTTTAAGCCATCGCGAACATCAGGTAATGCTCTTGATACGATAACCGACATTGAATAATCAATGTACGCTGATCGCATTTCTTCGTCAATATTTATCGAAATTATTCTGTCTTCTTTGTGCGGATTATCGTTTTCTGTTCCTTCGGCCATTTTTATTTCTCTGTAGATTCTTCTCTATATTGGTGTGTTTAAAATTGAATTTTAAACGACCTGCGAAGTTAAGAAAATTAATGGCTTTACCATGCCATTTTTAGTAACATTTATGGGGTTTTCCACAATTATCTGGTGTAAATAAGGCCTGCAAACAGTATGTTTAAAACCTTTATTTGATCTTTTTCCAATACTCCTTTACCTGGGTACCATTTGGCAATGTTCCGTTAAAAGTAAGGGTATCATTACGCACCGTATATTGATAATGTATAGCTACATTAAGTGTTTTTGAAGGCTGTTCGCTAAAGGTTTGGGTTTCAAGGCAGCTATCGGCAGTAAGTGTATAATCTCCTGCTTCATACTTTTCCGGCTTCTGCCCTTTTTCAAGTAAAAATGCTTCATACTGATTGGCATCATAATTTCTATGCAAGGCATATTCAGTGGGTGCCTTTTCAGGCTTGTCATTGTAAATGCCACCGCTGTACTCCCACATGCCCGATAAAGTAGGCCTGGCATAAAAGGATGATAACAAAAACAGCATGGCCGCTGCGGCTAAAACTCTTTTCATAACTAAACCCAATTAATTCCTTTTTTTAATAACGAAAGTGTTTTTTCTTCTTCGCTGCCTGCTTCCGGCTGGTAATTGTAAAGCCATTTAGCAGTTGGAGGTAAACTCATCAGGATTGATTCTATACGGCCATTGGTTTCTAAACCAAATTTAGTGCCTGCATCGTATACCAGGTTAAATTCGGTATAGCGGCTTCGGCGCTGGTATTGCCATTGCTGCTCCAATTCTGTAAATGTTTTATCGCGGTTACGCTTAACCAGCTCGGTATAAATAGGGATAAATGAACGGCCAAGGCTTTTTGAAAATTCAAAAATGGAGTCCCAGCTATTCTCCTCATTTTCCATTAAACGATCATAAAATATACCGCCGATACCCCGTGTTTCATTGCGGTGTTTTATAAAAAAGTAATCATCGGCCCAAAGCTTAAAGCGATGATAAAAATCATGGTTATAGTTATCGCAAACTGATTTTAGGTAAGCATGAAAGTACCGGGCATCCTCATCAATTACATAATGCGGGGTAAGGTCTATGCCGCCGCCAAACCATCTGACAGGCTTTTGCCCTTCGCCAAATGACGATGGCATTTCAAAGTAGCGGATATTCATGTGGATGATTGGTACCAACGGGTGATTTGGATGGATCACGATAGAGATGCCCGTCGCGAAAAAATCATCCTGCTCCACTTTGAAGGCTTTTATCATGCTATCAGGAAGCTTGCCATGAACTGCGGAGAAGTTAACCCCACCTTTTTCAAATATATTACCATTTTGAATAACCCTGGTACGGCCGCCACCGCCGCCTTCTCGCTCCCATTTTTCTTCTTCAAAATGTGCTTTCCCGTCGGCTAATTCAAGTGCTGCACAGATCTCGTCTTGTATCAGTTGGTAATCGGCAGTTATTTGCTCCCTGTTAATCATCGCGGCAAAGGTAATTGATTGGGTTGATTAAGGGAAAAGTAAATAAATTGAATATTTATAAATTCAGGTTATCAGGTAAAATTAAACCTCAATATAGTTCAGATCCTTGCCATAAGTTTCCTTTAACTGACTTAATGAAAGTAAAGCTATAACGGTAAGTATTCCCATCATAATATACCCACTGTTTATCATCCCATAATGGGCAACCAATGCCGTAAATGCCAGGTTTATAGGTATTAATGATCCACGTACAAAATTAGGAACTGTTGTAGCTACTGTTGAGCGGATATTTGTACCAAATTGCTCTGCAGCTATGGTGACAAAAGTGGCCCAATAGCCAACAGTACAACCCATAAAAAAGCAAAGCCAAACAAAATGCTGGCTGTTAAGGCCTTTTGAACTCAAATAGCTTACCACACTTACAACTGATAATAGCAGAAAAACCGCCATTGTTATTTTTCGTGATTTGGTGAGCTGAGCCAATAATCCGGCAAATATACCACCTACAGCTATACCTATATAAGTGTATAAAATGCCATCGCCGGCACTTAAAACATCTTTTGCACCAAGGGCCTTACCAAATTCGGGCGATAAGGTAACCAGTACCCCTACCACATACCAAAGCGGAGCACCTATCAAAATACAGAAAAGATATTTTTTAAACCGGGCCCAGTTGCTGAACAGCATAAAGAAGTTACCTTTTGAAACATTGGTTTGCTCTATGTTTTTAAACATCCCCGATTCAAAGGTGCCTATTCTTAATAATAACAGTAATACGCCCAAGCCACCACCAACAAAATAGGCATTACGCCAACCATGTTTGGCTACTATAACGGCTGCTGCTGCACCAAAAAGACCTATAACGGCTACTATGGTAGTTCCGTAACCGCGTTTTTCTTTACTTAATGTTTCAGTTACCAAAGTAATACCGGCACCAAGCTCACCGGCAAGGCCTATCCCTGCAATAAAACGGATGGCTGCGTATGTATTAACATCATGAACTAATCCGTTGGCAAAGTTTGCTATAGAGTAAAGTAAGATAGAGCCGAACAATACTTTTATTCTGCCTAATTTATCGCCAACAACACCCCATAAAATACCACCAAGCAAAAGCCCGAACATTTGAACGTTGATAATAAACAATCCCTTTGGAAGCACATCTGCCGCACTAACACCAATATCAAGCAGGCTGCTTTTCCTAACGATTGAAAAAACAAGCAGATCATAGATGTCAACAAAATATCCAAGGGAGGCAACAAGTACTAAAAAAACAATATTCCTTGTGGCTTTGGCAGCGGTAGCATCGGTCATAATTGCAATGATTGGTTAAGCTAAAGTAGCAGAATATTAATAATTAGTAAAAAAATAACAATAAAAAAACCCCTGCGGTTACAGAGGTCTGTTAAAGTGCGATACTTTAAATTATGCTTTTTTTACATTTACTGCCTGTAATCCTTTTCTGCCTTCTTCTACTTCGTATGTAACGTTATCGTTATCTTTAATGGCGTTTACGCCGCCTTGTACATCTTTAAAGTGTACAAAAAGATCTTTACCATCGTCGGTAACAATAAAACCATAACCTTTTTGTGTGTTAAACCATTTTACTTTTCCAGTTTTCATAAATTATTATAATTGTTGTATAAAAAAATTGTGTTAAAGATTAAAAAACTAAATCCAACCTGAATAAAATAGCGTTTACTTTCAGAAAGGACATAGAAAAACCAATCTTTATCAAATATATAAAATAATTAATAACCAAATAAAATTATTTATTAGGTTGCGGAGTTAGGCGTAAATAGGGTTTAACCAGTGTAAAACCTTTCGGAAATTTTGCAGGGATGTCTTCCGTTTTAATTGCAGGCACTACAACTACCTCTTCGCCATCCTTCCAGTCGGCAGGTGTTGCCACACTGTATTTGGCAGTTAATTGCAACGAATCTATCACCCTTAATATCTCCTGGAAGTTTCTTCCGGTTGATGCAGGATAAGTAATAATCAGTTTAATGGTTTTATCAGGCGCAATGATAAATAATGATCGTACAGTTGCAGTCAAAGATGCATTTGGATGGATCATATCATAACTCAGGGCAATTTCACGATTCTCATCCCCTATTATCGGGAAGTTAACCTCAACATCCTGTGTTTCATTTATATCCTTGATCCAGCCTGCATGCGATTCAACCGAATCAACGCTCAAGGCAATCACCTTAACGTTACGTTTATCAAACTCACTTTTTAATGATGCCGTTTTACCTAATTCTGTAGTACAAACGGGTGTATAATCTGCCGGGTGCGAAAACAATACCCCCCAGCTATCGCCCAAATAATCGTAAAAATCAATTTCTCCTAATGATGTTTTTGCTTTAAAGTTTGGAGCTAAATCTCCCAATCGTAAACTCATAATAATAGAATTTTAATATTTTAATAATGCACTAAGGTAGGCGATTGTTTGATAAATAAATAGGAATAAGAAAAAATACTATAAATTATATAGACTTTGTATATAAAAAATTACTTCAACATTATACATTAATGTTTGTTGTACATTTTTAATGCTTTTACAAGCTATACATCTATGGAAAGACATACTTATGATACCGGTATAATTGGTAACTGCTCCTTTTTGGCGCATATAAATAAAAACACAAATATCGACTGGCTTTGCTGGCCGCGTTTTGACAGTACTTTTATTTTTGGAGGCTTGCTTGATAAAAACAAGGGCGGCATATTCTCTATTTTGCCTAATAACGAAGAATATACTTCACATCAGTATTATCTTGAAAACACCAACGTTCTGATCACAGAGATAACTACCGCTAAAGGGGCTAAATACAGGGTTACTGATTTTGCACCGCGTTTATATGAGCACCAGCGTTATTACAAACCCTTAATGCTGATCCGTAAAATTGAAGCTTTAGAAGGTTCGCCACAGATTGTGGTGAAGTGTGAGCCCGTTTCTGATTATGGTAAAGTAAAACTCCATGTAAACCGTGGCAGTAACCACATCCAGTTTTTAGGTGGCGATGAAAGCATCAGGTTAACAACTAATATATCAATCAGCTATGTTTTTGATGAGCAGCCATTTGTACTGAATGAGCCAAAATATTTGGTGATGACCTATGGCGAGCCATTAGAAGCACCATTGATTAGTACGGCCGAAAGATTTTTGCGCGAAACGGTTCAATACTGGCGTACATGGATCAAACACTCTTCTATTGCTACCTATTTTCAACCATTTGTGATCAGGTCTGCATTGGCTTTAAAAATACACCAGTATGAAGATACCGGGGCTATAATTGCTGCAAGTACCACCAGTTTGCCGGAATCACCTGGGAGCGGCCGTAACTGGGACTACCGTTACTGCTGGTTGCGCGATACTTACTATGTAATAACAGCGCTTAACCACATTGGCCATTTTGAGGAAATGGAAAAATACTTTAGTTATGTTACTGATATTTCTTCGAATGAGGATTCACGCTATCAGCCTTTATATGGTATCACCGGTAAAAAAGACTTGGTTGAAGAGGTTTTAACAGACCTTGAAGGATATATGGGGAACCAGCCAGTGCGCATTGGCAACCAGGCCTCGGAACATATTCAGAATGATATTTACGGGCAGGTACTTATTTCATTGCTCCCGCTCTATACCGATCACCGGTTTATATTTTCGGAGCGAAAGGATTCCGTAAGATGGATAGAGTCACTGCTCACTAAAATAGAAAGCACCATTGATGAAAAAGATGCCGGAATCTGGGAGTTCAGGAATATGGCAAATATTCATTGCTACAGCAACCTGTTTCAATGGGCCGGTGCATCAGCAGCCGAAAAAATGGCCAGAACAATTGATAACCAGGAATTAGTTGCCAAAGCGATTTCGTTAAAAGAACGTGCCGCTGTACATATTGAAAGCTGTTATGATCCGGTTAGAAAAGTTTATACTAACTCGGCAGGCAGCTCTAACCTGGATGCAAGTACCCTTCAATTGATTATGATGAATTATCTCGACCCGGCATCAGACAGGGCAAAAGATCACCTGATTGCATTAGAGAAAGAGTTAAAGGCATCCAATGGTTTATTTTACAGGTATTTATACAAAGATGATTTTGGAAAGCCGAAAACAACTTTCCTGATCTGTGCCTTTTGGTATGTTGAAGCATTAGCTGCTGTAGGACGCATTGATGATGCCATGCGCGAGTTTGAAAACCTGCTGCAGTACTCTAATCACCTATTATTATTCAGCGAGGATGTTGATGAGGAAACAGGTAGCCAATGGGGTAATTTCCCGCAAGCCTATAGCCATGTTGGATTAATGAATGCCGCCTACCGCATAGCCATGAAATTAGACAGGCCGATATTTTTATAGATAGAAGGGGTTAAAGGGTAAAGGCGAAAAAAGTGAAGGGTGAAAGGTAAAAGGTTAAGGGTTTTGCGATATTATAAATTAAAGATGAGTGAATAATAAATGATTCACATTAAACCTTTTACCATTACGCTTCCAGCTTTAGCCTTTACCTTTCGCCCTTAAACTTCAATCCTTTAACTTTTCACCTTTAGCCTAATGCACAGGTACATTCTCTGTAAAGTTTAACAGTAGTTTCCTTACTTCGGCGGGGTTTCTTAAATAGAATTTTGCGGCTGAAACATTACTTCCAACTTTTATAGTTAATGCACTATCAGGCAATGCCTTAAATACGTCCTCATCGGTATAATCATCGCCGAAAGCTATAATAAAATCATAATCGTCTTTTTCAACCAACATCATAGCGGCCTTACCTTTATTGATCTCCATATTTTTTACCTCCAGCACTTTGTCGCCGGGTAAAAGTTGTAGTCCTTTATCGCTTGCCAGGTATTTCAGGTTGTTCATTAATTCGTTGGCGCGCAGCTCGCCTAAGCCCTTTTGTGCATTACGGTAATGCCATACTAAGGAGTATGTTTTTTCTTCGATGAATGAGCCGGGAGTTCTGTCTACATAGGTTTCTAACACCGGGTATATCTCCTGCTTCCAACTATCCGAAAGGCCTGATATTTTATGCCACGATGTATTTTGCTGTTTAAACCATGAACCATGCTCCGCAATTAAGTACATGTTTTTATCGCCAAACCATTCACTCAGGTTTTCGTGCTTTCGCCCGCTGATAAGTACCAGTTCATTTGCCGGATCTTCGCTCAGCTTATCTATAATCGAATACAATTCCTTATCAGGCGATGCATCTTCAATATTGGATTTAAAATTTACCAGTGTGCCATCATAATCTAAAAAGATGATCCTCTTTTTGGTTTTTATATAACGGTTAATAATGGATTGTTCTGTACTAAAACTTACGTGCCTTGATTGCATGGAGCGCTGCATCAGCTTTACTTCTTTTAAACGCTCCATAAATATCTTTACCCAGTGTTTGATATTGAACTTGGCAACCAACTGCCTCATTTGCTGCATACGGCGTTGCTGTTCTTCCAAAGGCATATTAAGGGCAGTTATAATAGCATCGCAAACCTCAATTGTATTATTGGGGTTTACGATCAGTGCATCTATCAATTCTTTTGATGCACCTGCCATTTCGCTTAGTATCAATACGCCATCATTATTTATGCGGCTGGCTACATATTCCTTACTTACCAGGTTCATCCCATCGCGGATGGGCGTTACCAGGCAAACATCAGCCGAATAGTATAATGCCGATAAGGTTTCTATCGAAAATGATCGGTAATAATAATGGATGGGCGTCCAGTCAAGGTTACGGTACATCGCGTTAATATTACCAACCCTTTTGTCAATTTCATCGCGGAGGTGTGCATATTGCGGTACAGTATCCCTTGAAGGTACCACAATCATTTGAAGGGTTACTTTTTCAATATATTCCGGGTGGCGTTGCAACAAATGCTCAAATGCTTCTAAACGCTGTAATATACCCTTGCTGTAATCAAGCCTGTCTATTGACAGGATGAGCTTGCTGCTTTTAAACGTTTCTTTTATCAAAGCAATCTGATCAATAACTTCTTTTTCTAACGGAAGTGATGAATATTTCTTTTCATCAATCCCCATCGGGAAGGATTCAACTACAATTGATCTTTCTCCGGTGGTAATAATATTTGAGGACGATGTTACGGGTAAAATACGGGTTGCAGCCCCTAAAAAGTGCCGAACATCATCAAACGTATGGAAGCCGATCAGATCGGCCCCGAGCATTCCATCCAACAGTTCGTAACGCCAGGGTATAAGCCTGAACATTTCGTTAGATGGGAATGGGATATGCAAAAAGAAGCCGATCGAAATATCAGGCATTTCTTTGCGTAACAAAGCGGGTAAAAGTAATAACTGGTAATCATGGATCCATATCACATCGCCAGGTTCGGCAATGTCTAATATGGCATCTTTAAATTTCTGATTTACAATATTATAATAATCCCAGTTGGATTGTTTGTAAACCGAATAGGTGGATACATAATAATGGAATACAGGCCACAGTACATCATTAGAAAAGCCTTCATAATACTGGCTGATCTCTTCCTGATCCAGAAATACAGGAACAAGGCTTAAATCGTCGAGCTGACCTTTAATTTTCTTACGATCATCGAAGTCACCAACTTCAATACCCGGCCAGCCTATCCATTTATTGTTACCGGATTTATATATTGATCCCAAACCGGTAGCAAGTCCACCTTCGCTTGTTGAAAAAGTATATCCATCACCAGCTTTGGCAATTTTTACGGGCAACCTGTTTGAAACAATTATTGTCTTAGACATATAAGTAGATTTTAATAAACAACCTATCAATTAAAAATTTAACTGAAAGGTTATATTATTAAAAGGCTTATAGCCTGAAGTTGTTTTAAATTAATGTATAATAATGCTCAAAAAGGCCGTTTTTAAAACAAAAAAAGCCATTCACCCAAAAAGGTGAATAGCTTAAAAGTTAAATTAATATGTTGGGTAAATTATTTTACCTGTTTAAAAAACTCAACATTACCAGAGTTGGTAACGCGTACCAAAACTTCGTGACTTGTGTTTTTCAAATCAACAAAATATGAAGTTGGTTCAATGTCGCTGTTTAATGACTCATTAGCCTGGTAAACAATTACATCGCCTGCTGTGTAACCTTTGTAGTCATCAGCAATCAATTTTTGTGATTTAGCAGGGATAGCTTTGTAGGTAGTATATTGAGTTGTACCTAAAAATTCACCTGATAAATTGTAGAATGCAGTTTTCTTAACGCCATCAGAAACGAAGTCAACCTTCTGGCAATTTTTTGTAACTGTCCAAACTACATTTGTAGCATTTGAAAAGTCAGCACTAAATGCTTGTTGTACAGCATATGAAGCTGTAGTTGTACCGTCATTTACTTTTTTACCACCATCAGCAGCAAATACACTAACGCTTAATAAAGCAGCAGTTGTAATAGTTAAAAATATCTTTTTCATGTTATGTTAAATTTTAAATCCATAACAAAAGTAGGGTTTTATTGGTAACTATTGCAATTTTATTTCACTTTTATGAATATTTCATAATTATACCAGTTTTTTGGTGCTAAATTTAAATTATTGTAACCTACTTAGTGTATTTTTTACAATATGTAAACTTTAAAAAGTATAAAAAAAGCCACTAACACTATTGTTAATGGCTTTTTTACATGGAGTTAACGTTAAAAAAGCTGATTATTAGCTTTCAGTTAATACGCTTGTTGTTTTGTAATTATCTAAACTTATTGATAATTAATAGTATGCTCTGATAATCTATTAGTTTGAAAGTTAAAATCAACCATTATCGGCAAAGCCGGGATATAAGGTCATGCCGCCATCCATAAAAATGGTAGTACCGGTTATATAGTCAGCCTCGTCTGATGCCAGCCATGTGGCCAGTTTGCCAATATCATCGGGCTCGCCAATCCTATTGTAAGGTATCAGCGTTAATAATTTGCTTAATGCTTCCTGGGTATCCCACGCCGATTTATTTATAGGCGTTTGGATAGCTCCGGGGCCTATGGCCACAACTCTTATTTTATGCGGGGCAAGCTCCTGGGCTATGCTTTTCATAAACATGGCTATACCGCCTTTGCTGGCTGCATAATTAACATGACCGGCCCAAGGTATAACCTCATGTACACTGCTCATACATATTATTTTACCTGCTGCCTTGCTCCTGCCTTCAACCACGCCCCTGCGGATAAATTCTTTAGCTGCTTCGCGCGAGCAAAGGAACTGGCCGGTAAGGTTTATGCTGATAACCGTATTCCATTGATCTAAGGTCATATCAACAAAGCGCGAATCCTTTTGCAGGCCGGCATTGTTTACCAAAATATCAATAGTGCCATATTGCTGGTACATTTCGGCAAACATGGCCTGCACCTCGCTTTCATTACTTATGTCTGCGTGAATGGCGTAGGCTTTACCGCCAGCGGCTGTTATTTCGTCAACGGTTTGTTGTGCAACTTCGTGGGCATCCACGTGATTGATGATCACATTTGCTCCGGCTGCTGCCAGTGCCAATGCTACACCTTTGCCTATGCCGCTGTCGGCTCCTGTAACTAATGCTGATTGTCCTTTTAATGATGATGAATCCATAGGGGTAAGTTAATTGTTGTATATAAAGCTAATATATTTTCAACAATAAAGTTTTACCCACCTGTAACTAAAGCTTACAGGGCCTTTATATAGTCTAAAAACAGATACAAAGCTTTCTTTTTATCTTCGGTAAGGCTAAAATCAAGTTTGTGCATCAGGTAATCTTCCAAATCAAAGTCGGCCCTTGGGGTAAGTGTTTTCAATACTTCGGCCCTGTTATCCAAACCTAATTTTAAGGCCTGGTTAAACTCCGCCATAAATTCTGCTGAGATAGGTTTGTTAGCTATCCATGCCGCAAAAGTGAAAGGCAGGCCGGTTAGTTTTTGCCATTCTTCGGATAGGTCGTAAACAAATTTATATTGTCCCTTTTTTCCAAAGGTGCGGTCGCCAATTTGAACAAAGGCGGTAGTTGCATCGGTTGATTGTGAATAGTCGGCAGCATCAACAACTAATTCCGGTGTTATTTTCCAGTAGTTTTTAAGTAATACTTTTGACAGGTTATTTGACGAACGCGACTGTGGATCAAGCTGTAAGGTTTTTACATCCTTAATATCGCAATTGCTAAAAATAAAAACAGAGTTTACTGCACCAATAGCACCAATACAGTAATCAGATACTATTTCCCACTGCGGCAGGCTTAAAGCCGCTGCTACAGGGATTAAACCAATATCAGCTACATCATCAATCAGTTTTTGGGCACAATCCGTTGGGGTATCAAGGCTAAGTTCTATCTGGTTGATAATAGCTGAATGTTCAAGGCCATATATAAAAGGTTTGGTGTTGGTATAGCTAACTGCTGATATTCTGATCTTTTTCACAGGGGGTAGATGTATATTATTAGGAATTTTTCAGGTGATTTGCATCATTAAAATCAATGATCTTGTATTTATTGCCATTATAGGCAACTTTATACAATACCAGGTTTTGATGCGGAAAGCCATCCATTTCAGTAAGCGGCTTATCAGTAAGCAGGCATAAAATAAGGCGAAGCGCCCGGCCATGCATGCAAATAAGTACTGTTTCTTCTTCCGGATGACTCATTATTACTTCAAGGGCCTCTAACTGCCTTTTCTTTACTTCGTTGGGGCTTTCGCCGCCTTCAAATTTTGAATCGAGCCTGCCATCAAGCCAATCGCGCATAATTTGCAGAAAGGCTGCTTTATTTTCGGGCGTACTTGGCTGTCCTTCATGGATGCCCCAGCCTAACTCGTCGAGCCCTGAAAGTTTTTCGTAAGGTATACCCAGATCAATGAACGGCTGAACACTTTGCTGGGTACGTTTAAGCGCAGATATGTAGATCTTATCAAAAGGTACCTGTTTGTAGGCTTCAAAGAACAAGTGCGCCTGTTTGCGGCCTTCATCATTCAGGTCGGTATTCATACCCCGGCCCTGTATAATGCCTTGTTTATTCAGATCTGTTTGCCCGTGGCGGACGATGTATAGTGTTTTAGTCATTAGCTCACTTTGTCATTAAGTTATTTGTCATCAGCTTATTGTATAGCATTGCTAATAACCTGATGACAAATACCCACTGACTAATTTATTACAGGCAATTTATAAAATTGAGGTTTTGCTTCCTGCGGAAACTCAAAGTTGGTATAATCTGTTACCACATTATATAAGGTATCCCTTTCAATAGGTTCCCTGCCAACATTTTTTATCAACTCAACCAATTGCCTGGTGCTCATTCCTGGGTGCTGCTCTTCGGCACCTGCCATTGAGTATATTTTTGTAGTATCGTCAAGCGTACCATCAATATCGTCAACACCAAAGTTTAATGATAATTGTGCAGTGGTACGGCTTATCATAGCCCAGTATGCTTTTATATGATCAAAGTTATCCAGGTAGATCCGTGCAATAGCATAGTTCCTTAAATCCTCAACCACGGTTGATTCCGGCACGTGCGACATCTGGTTATCCTGGTTTCGGAATTTTAAGGGGATAAAGGTTTGGAAACCACCTGTTCTGTCCTGCAATTCACGCAATCTTTCCATGTGATCAACCCGGTGCCAAAACTCTTCAATATGGCCATAAAGCATGGTTGCGTTTGAGCGTTGCCCTAACTTATGCCACTCTTCGTGAATTGCCAGCCATTGATCGCCTGTGCATTTATCTTTTGAAATTTTTTCTCTTACTTCAGGATGGAAGATTTCGGCACCACCGCCTGGTATTGAACCTAAACCGGCTTCATACATCAGGCGCATACCAGTTGCATAATCAATTTTGGCCTTTTTAAATATGTAATGATATTCAACCGGGGTTAATGCTTTGATGTGCAGTTCGGGGCGGTGTTCTCTGATCCGGCTGAACAGTTCGCTGTAAAAAGCAACATCATACTGCGGTAATACACCACCTACAATATGTACTTCGGTAACAGGTTCGCCATCGTACTTTTTAACTATGTCAAACATCTCGTCCATAGTATATTCCCAACCTTCAGACTTTTGCTTGAGTAAGCGGGAGTAGGAACAAAATTTGCAATCGTAAACGCAAAGATTTGTTGGCTCGATATGGAAATTACGGTTGAAGTAGGTTTTGTTTCCGTGCCGCTTTTCGCGGATATAGTTGGCTAATATGCCCAGATACCCAAGTTCGCCTTCTTTATATAGCAAAACACCTTCATCAAAAGTAATACGCTCCCTGCGCAGTACTTTTTCGGCAATTTGTTTTAAACCGGCAGATAAATGCGGATTCTGTAATAATAGCAGTAAATTATTTTCAGCTTCCATTAAAAAAAACTTTGTGCAAAAATAGGAAATGTTAACGTAAAGATTGAACTGAATGTAACAAGATGTGTTAATAAATATATAAAGACGCTTCTTTAGCTTTAAGATAAATGTTGAAACATTAAATATGACCAATAACTGACCAATTAACTTTCTGCTTGGGTAAATACCTAACTATAACTGCCTCTTCAAAGTCTATAATCATGCACTGATGTAATGGTTAGTATAGTATAAACCACAAACAAACATAACCCCTGCTAAAGCACCATCAAACTATGGAGCAGTTGAGGGTATGGAGTACTTAATGCTTTCATTTTTTAAATTTATTTGTATAAGTATACTTAAATACATAACTGAACATTAAGTTTGTTACAAAATCACTACACATGAAGATTGAAACTATAGCCATACATGCCGGTAACCACGTTGATGCAACCTCAAAAGCAGTTATACAGCCAATTGTACTGTCAAGTACTTTTGAGCGCGGTACTGATGGAACTTACCCCGGTGGGCATATATACAGCAGGATCAGCAACCCCAACCGTACCCTGCTTGAAAATGTATTGGCAAAGTTAGAAGGTGGTGTTGATGCGGCATCATTTTCATCAGGCAATGCTGCTGGCATGGCTGTTTTTCAGTCGCTGCTCCCGGGTACACATATTATAGCCCCCGATGACATGTATCATGGTTTACGTAATCAGCTTAAAAACTTGTTTGCAGGTATATTGACCTTTGATTTTATTGATGTTAATGATACCAATGTTTTACAAAAACATATCAGGCCCGAAACGGGGTTAATATGGATTGAAACCCCATCAAACCCGCTATTAAAAATAACGGATGTTAAAAAAGTAGTAGCTATTGCCAAAACTAAAGGCATAAAAGTGGCATGCGACAATACATTTGCCACCCCAATATGCCAGCAACCACTTGCTTTGGGTGCCGATTTGGTTATGCACTCCTGCACCAAATACTTTGGTGGACATAGTGATTTAATAGGCGGTGCGCTAATAACCAATGATAAAAGTGACTGGTGGCTAAAGATAAGGAAGGTGCAGGAATTGGGTGGCGCTATCCCCTCGCCTATGGATTGTTATATGCTAACGCGAAGTATTAAAACTTTACCTTACCGCATGCGCGGCCATGTAAACAATGCCCAATTATTAGCTGCATTCTTAGAGAGCCATTCAAAGGTTGAAAAAGTAATGTATCCCGGTTTATTATCGCATCCGCAGCACCAGATAGCAAAAGAACAGATGATGAACTTTGGCGGGATGCTGTCTTTCTGCCTGGCAGATGGGCCTGACGAAGCCCGGCGGGTAATTAACAAACTTAAAATATTTACCCAGGCAACCAGCTTAGGCGGTGTGGAAAGTTTAATTGAACACCGCGCATCGGTTGAAGGCCCTGATACCAAAACACCTTTCAATTTATTAAGGGTATCTGTAGGATTAGAACATATCGACGACCTGATTGAAGACCTTGAGCAAGCGTTTGCCAAATAAAAACTTACAAAAGCAGGGAGATCAACCTCCCTGCTTTTGGCTTTTCTATCAGTAAATAAAAATAAAATTTGGTATTTTAATATTTATCACCTTATCTTTGAAACAATATTTGGTAGCAATACCATGATCATTACCTCCGCAAAAGGTTTTGATTTATAAAGAAGCGGCGAGAGATCAGGCTCAATTACCCGCTGGCAACCCTTCAATGGTGAAGAAGGTGCCAATTCCTGTCCCGGCAAATAACACCGGGGAATATAAATTAACAACCATGAAAAATTTGATTAACACAATTTTCCAAAACATTTTTAAGGCGCCCAAAAGCACTGCTATATTATACGTTTATAGTCCTACAAATGGCTATATGTGTATTTGTTGCTGCTGCTAAGCCTTAACACGTTTTACCTTTTCTTTTTCCCGAAAACGTTACGTGTTTCACAAAGGTGTTCTATACCCCATTGTGACCAATTAATCAACAAATTTCAAAAAACCATTAAATCTTAAAATTATGTCATCTGCCAATTTAAAATTCGAAACATTGCAGCTACATGCAGGTCAGGAGGTTGATCCAACAACAGGTTCACGCGCTGTACCACTTTATCAAACTACATCATACGTATTTAAAAGTGCTGAGCACGGTGCAAACCTGTTTGCGCTTAAAGAGTTTGGTAACATCTATACCCGTTTAATGAACCCCACTACAGATGTTTTTGAAAAACGCATAGCCGCTTTAGAAGGTGGCGTTGCCGCTTTAGCAACAGCATCGGGCCAGGCAGCACAGTTTATTGCATTAAATAATATATTGCAGGTTGGCGATAATTTTGTGACCTCCCCTTTTCTTTATGGGGGCACATACAATCAGTTTAAAGTAGCCTTTAAACGCTTGGGCATTGATGCACGTTTTTCAAAAGATGATACTGCCGAAAATCTTGAACTATTAATTGACAATAAAACAAAGGCCATTTACCTTGAAACTATAGGTAACCCCGGTTTTAACATAGCTGATTTTGAAAAGGTATCGGCATTGGCAAAAAAGCATGATCTGCCTTTAATAGTTGACAATACTTTTGGTGCAGGTGGTTATCTTTTCCGCCCGATAGAACATGGGGCTAATGTAGTAGTTGAATCAACTACCAAATGGATTGGCGGGCATGGTACCAGCATTGGCGGTGTGATAGTTGACGGTGGTAATTATAATTGGGGAAATGGCAAGTTTCCGCAGTTTACTGAGCCATCCGAAGGTTATCATGGTTTAGTATTTGCCGATGTATTTGGCATAGGCGGCCCGTTTGGGAATATCCAGTTTATCATCAGGGCCCGGGTAGAAGGTCTGCGTGATTTTGGGCCTTCGCAATCTCCATTCAATTCATGGTTAACCATACAGGGCTTAGAAACACTTTCGCTGCGTGTGCAGCGCCATGTAGATAATACGCTTGAACTGGCCAAATGGCTGGAACAACATCCGCAGGTTGAAAAAGTAAACTATCCGGGGTTGCCATCATCACCACACCATGTTTTAGCTAAAAAGTATTTAAAAAATGGATTTGGCGCCGTATTAACCTTTGATATTAAAGGCGATAAAGCAAATGCCAGCAAATTTATTGATAGCCTGCAATTGGTAAGCCATTTAGCTAATGTTGGTGATGCCAAAACACTGATCATTCAGCCATCGGCCACAACGCATCAGCAATTATCAGATGCAGAACAATTATCGGCAGGTGTACTGCCAAACTCATTGCGCATTGCAGTTGGGTTAGAACATATAGACGATCTGAAAGCAGATCTGGAACAAGCCTTTGCTAAAATAAAAGCACAGGCCCACGAATTAGTATAGTTTTTAAAGTGATATAGTAAAGTTATTAAGGGTTTGGTTGCCTGGAATACAGGCACCTGCCCCGGATAACAAAAATGAAAATGGACTTCGAAATATTTAAATATCAAGGATCTTTTAAGCTCGAATCGGGCAGGGAGTTAAGTGAGTTACAAATAGGTTTTCATACTTACGGAACATTAAATAAAAACGCGGATAATGTGGTTTGGGTATGCCATGCCCTTACTGCAAACTCCGACGTTTACGATTGGTGGAAAGGTCTTTTTGGCGATAATAACTACTTTAACCCTGATGAGCATTTTGTAGTATGTGCCAATATTTTAGGCTCGCCATACGGCACAACTAACCCTCTAAGTATTGATCCGGCAACAGGGCAGCCTTATTACCTGTCTTTTCCGCAGTTTACCATCAGAGATATTGTAGGTGCACACCAGTTATTGGCGGCACATCTAAAAATTAAAAATATTCATATCCTTATCGGTGGCTCATTAGGTGGTCAGCAAGCCGCTGAATGGGCAATTATTGAACCTGAACGAATTAAAAACCTGATACTGATTGCTTCAAATGCAAAGCATTCTCCCTGGGGAATTGCATTTAATGAGTCGCAACGATTAGCGATTGATGCCGACAGTACATTTTATTCAAATACACCTGATGGCGGTAGCAAAGGCTTAAAGGCAGCAAGAAGCATAGCGCTCCTATCCTACCGTAATTATAAAACTTATGCAGTTACCCAACAGGAAGAAGCAGATGCTTTACTTGATAACTTTAAAGCAGCAACTTACCAGAGTTACCAGGGCGAGAAGTTAGTGAACCGTTACAATGCTTACAGCTATTGGTATTTATCAAAATGTATGGATTCGCACAATGTGGGCCGTAACAGGCATGGTGTTGAAAAAGCTTTAAGTTTAATAAAGGCACGTACATTGGTTATCGGTATTAAATCTGATGTTTTATTCCCGATAGAAGAACAACAGTATCTTTTCAGGCATATTCCAAAATCGGCCTTTGCCGAGTTGGAGTCGTTTTATGGCCATGATGGATTTTTGATTGAAACAGAATTATTAACAAACGTAATAACATCGTTTTTTAAAACGGATGTAAAAGGAAAAATTATAGAATTGCAACGGACTGCATAATGAGTAAAAAATTAAACATAGGCCTATTTGGCTTTGGCGTTGTTGGCCAGGGCTTGTACGACATCATCAAGACAAAAAACCTTAACCTGGAGATTGTTAAGATAGCCATTAAGGATTCGCATAAAGAACGGTCCCTGCCGGCACATTTATTTACTACCGAAAGGGATGAGCTGCTGAATAACCCCGAGATAAATACCATTGTTGAACTGATAAACGATACCGAAGCTGCATTTGAAATTGTATCAAGGGCATTAAGCTCGGGGAAAAATGTGGTATCGGCCAGTAAAAAAATGATCGCCCTTCATTTAGAAGAGCTGATAGCCCTGCAACATAAACACGGTACATCTTTATTATACGAAGGTGCGGTTTGTGGCAGTATCCCCATCATCCGTAACCTGGAAGAATATTATGACAATGAATTGCTGCACTCCATCAGCGGAATTTTTAATGGTTCATCAAACTACATACTTTCAAAAGGATTTAATGAAGGTTTGGATTATGATTCGGCATTGAAACAAGCGCAAGACCTTGGCTTTGCCGAAACCGACCCAACAAGTGATGTGGGCGGCTATGATGCTAAATATAAATTAGTAATTGCTGCTTCGCATGCTTATGGCGTTATTGTTCAGCCTGATGAGGTTTTTAATTTAGGGATCCAAAACCTGGCTGCCAACGATATTCAATATGCCCGCGAAAAGAACCTGAAAATTAAACTGGTTCCGGTTGCGAAGGAATTGGACGACCGCCATGTTGCCTTATTTGTTTTGCCCAAGTTTGTAAACGATAAGGAGTTTTTATACAACGTGGAGTATGAATATAATGGTGTAATTGTACAGGCTGCATTTGCCGATCAGCAATTCTTTTTTGGTAAGGGAGCCGGCGGCCACCCAACAGGATCAGCTGTACTGTCAGACATTGCCGCACTTCGTTATGGTTATCAGTACGAATATAAAAAGGCTAAGGAGCGTAAGGGCCTTAACTTTACCAACAATATTGAACTGAATATTTATTTAAGATATGATGACGAAAGCCTTGTTGAAGCATTGAATTTCTCGCATATCCATGAGCGCTATTATTCCGGTAGCTATAAGTTTGTGATCGGGAAGATAAACCTTCAAAACCTGGTTGATAACCAGCAACTGATTGCTGATGGCAAAGCCTTTGTTGCTTTTGCAGATCAGTTAGCCGGTATTGAGTTAGCTAAAGAAGTAGCCCAGGTAGCCGAAGCCTCCTAATGATTTTTTTTATAGATTTTATAGTTTTTAAAAATGGCTCCTTTACCGGGGCCTTTTTTATGGGCTATAATTAAAATATGAATTGCCTTAGTATAGTGGTTTGCTATATTTGCGCTAACCTAATAAAAAACGGCTGATGTCAAAACTTGCTAAACTGTTAATTAACAAACCCCTGGTATATACTTTGTATTTTGGATTGAGTTTTTTTGCCGTTGCCAAGAGTGTTATTTTAAGCCATATCCATAACAACTACTTTGTTTATAAGTATAACTTTATCAACGTTATTCATCAGCATACGGTATTTGGCCCACAGCCTGAACACTTTACCGACCTGAATCATTACGGCCCGGCTTTTGCCATCTTAATGGCCCCTTTTGCCCTACTGCCAGATGGATTGGGTGTAATACTTTGGGTAATGTTTAACGCCTTGGTTTTATTTAAGGCGGTACAGCTTTTACCAATAAAAGATACGCATAAAACCATTATTCTGCTGGTATGTGCACATGAACTGATGACCTCGGCCTCAAACGTGGAGATCAACCCTTTAATTGGCGGCTTGATTATATTAAGTTTTGTATTTATCAGGGATAAAAAGGATTTTTGGGCTGCCCTGATGATCATCATCGGTACCTTTATAAAGCTTTATGGTATAGTTGGTCTGGCTTTCTTTTTCTTATCAAAAGATAAACTGAAGTTTATTTTAGGGCTTGTATTTTGGTCAGTTATACTGTTTGTACTGCCGATGTTTATTTCGTCGCCAGCATACATTATTCAAACTTATCACGATTGGTATGGCGACCTGGTTGCCAAAAATCTAAGTAACATGGGCTTTACCCTACAGGATGTTTCTGTAATGGGCATGATCCGCAATATTTTTAATTACCACCAACTTTCAAACATAGTGGTGTTAGTACCAGGTTTATTACTATTTGGCTTATGGTATTTGAGGATAAAATATTATGAGGTTTTACCTTACCAGTTATTGTTGCTGGCATCAACACTCATCTTTGTTATAATTTTCAGCAGCTCGTCCGAATCGCCTACCTATATCATTGCGGTAGCTGGTCTGGCCATTTGGTATATGAACCTTAACAGGCCATTCACAACGCTTGAAGTTTCACTATTTATTTTCGCTTTCCTGTTCACCATCATGTCACCATCTGATTTGTTTCCCCAGTATATAAAATTCCACCTGGTAGTGCCTTATAAGTTAAAGGCACTTCCCTGCTTTTTAATATGGTTAAAAATCACGTATGAGATTTGTACCCGTAATTTTGACCGGGATTTAGCAGTTAATAAAGAAATTTCAGCATAATAAATTATTAACATTGCCGGGTAAAAAAAAGCCTCATTAATACTAATGAGGCTTTTTCTTTTTTATTTGGAAATTTTTAAATATCCCTGTCTGTTTCCCAGTTCTCCAGGTAGTCAGCTACACGCCTAACAAACGATCCTCCTAAGGCACCATCAACCACACGGTGATCGTAAGATAAGGATAAGAACATCATGTGGCGGATGCCGATCATATCACCTTGAAGCGTTTCAATTACAGCCGGTTTCTTTTTAATGGCACCCACAGCTAATATTGCTACTTGAGGTTGGTTAATTATTGGTGTACCCATAACATTACCAAACGTGCCAACATTGGTAATGGTGAAGGTACCGCCCTGCACGTCATCCGGTTTTAGCTTGTTATTACGGGCACGGCTTGCCAGGTCGTTAACAGCTTTGGTAAGCCCTATCAGGTTCAGTTCATCAGCCTTTTTAATTACCGGCACAATCAGGTTACCGCTTGGTAAGGCAGTAGCCATACTGATATTTATATCTTTCTTTTTAATGATCTGTGTACCGTTTACCTGTACATTGATCATCGGCAGATCTTTTATTGCTCTTACAACCGCTTCAATAAATATTGGTGTAAAGGTTATCTTCTCTCCTTCTCTTTTTTCAAAGCTGGCTTTAATACGCTCGCGCCATAAAACAAGGTTAGTAACATCGGCCTCAACAAATGATGTTACATGTGGCGATGTATGCTTGCTCATTACCATGTGATCGGCAATTAAGCGGCGCATCCTGTCCATCTCAATAATTTCATCACCGCCTGATAAGGATATTGCTTTGCTTTCAACAGGCGCAGGTTTTACTGCTTCGGGCTGCGGAGCCGGAGCAACTGGTTCTGATTTCGTTGCTTCAACAACCGGTGCGGTTTTTGGGGCAGCAGCAACTGGCTCAGGAGCTTTAACTTCGGCTGCTGGTTGTGGTGCAGGTATTGCAGCAACAGGCTCAGGTAAACTTTCAATAGCTGGTTCAGCTGCTTTTGGAGCAGGTGTACCTGCTTTGTACCTGTTTTGAACGTAGTTTAAAAGATCGTCCTTGGTTAAGCGCCCTTCGGCACCAGTTCCCGGGATCTGATCAAGCTCAGCATTGCTGATACCTTCCTGCGTTGCTATGTTTTTAACCAATGGCGAATAAAAGCGTAATGAACCTTTTGAGGCATCATCAGCTTTTTCGTCGGCTTTTTGTTCTAATTGTTCAGTAAAAGGAACCTCTGTAATTTCATTACGTTGCTCAGCAAATACCGGTGCTTTGTATTCTTCCGGGGTTTTCATTTGCTCAACAGGTTCAGGTGTAGCAACCGGCGCAACAGCAGCAGCCTCCTGTAAAGGTGCTTTTACTTCTTCTACTGGTTTTGGTGTTGCTACAGGTGCTTCAGGAGCTGGCTGATGTACCGGAGCGGCTACAGGCTGCTCTTTAACTTCTTCAGGTTCGTTGGTTTCAATTATCGCAATAACTGCACCCACCTGTACTACATCATTATCTTTGTATAGTTGCTCAAGCAACTTGCCCGATACGGGCGACGGAACATCGGAATCAACTTTATCGGTAGCAATTTCCATTACTGTTTCGTCGGCTTCAATATGATCGCCCGGATTTTTGTTCCATTTGATCACTGTTGCTTCAGCAACACTTTCACCCATTTTTGGCAGTAACAGTTTATATTTAGCCATAGACACTATATAGATATAAGGCCAAAATTACCTGATTTTATTGTAATTTCTCACTTTCGCGGAGTAAAGTATTCAACATATTTAAAGCCGAAATTGCGCTCCTTTCGATGTTTTGCTTGCGTTTATTACCGAATGTTAATTTCTTTACTACTGTTTTGTTGGCAGATGCTACGGCAATCCACACAGTACCAACGGGTTTATCCGGAGTGCCCCCATCAGGGCCGGCAATACCTGTTACCGCAAGTGCAAAATCTGATTTGAAATTTTTCAGGGCACCTGTTACCATTTCATTGGCAGTTTCTTCACTTACTGCTCCAAATTTTTCAAGTGTCTGGCTTTTTACACCCAAAATATGCTCCTTTAACTCGTACGAATAAGATACCGCACCACCAAAAAACACTTTTGATGAGCCTGCATGCTGCGTAATTAAATGAGAAATGTAGCCACCTGTACAGCTTTCAGCAACCGATAGTGTAAGGCCTTTTTGCTCCATATAGTTCAATATGGCTTTTTCAATAGGTATATCCTCTTCGGCTGCAACTACGTTTTTAACCCGTTCAACTATTTTGGCAGCAAATTCATTGATCCCGGCTTTTACAATGGCTTCATCTTCGCCATAGCCACTTAGTCTTAATCTCACCGAGCCCAACTTTGGCAAGTAAGCTAATTTAATAAACGGAGGTAATGAATCTTCAATATCAGCAATTCTTTCTGCTAAAAACGATTCACCCTCACCCACAGTTAATATGGTTTTATGAATGATAACCGGCAGCGTAAAGGTCGATTTTAGTTTGGGTATCACTGCATCTTCCATCATATACATCATCTCGTGCGGTACGCCCGGCATCGAAACATATATTTTGCCTTTTTCATTAAACCACATACCGGGTGCAGTACCGTTCTTGTTCAGTATAACTTCGCAATTGGCGGGTATTTGTGCCTGCAGGCGGTTAACATCAAGCATGGGCCTGTTGTAGCGCGAAAATATCTGAATCACATTATCCAGTGCTTCTTTACTTTCAACCATGCCCACACCAAAGTATTCGGCTATGGTCTTTTTGGTAATATCATCCTTTGTGGGGCCAAGGCCGCCGGTTATTAAAATAATATCGGCACGCTTGCTTGCTTCTGCAAGTGCTGTTAATATATGTTTTTTATCGTCAGACACGGATGAGATCTGTTTGATGCGGACACCAATATTATTAAGCTCAGCCGCCATCCATGCCGAGTTGGTATCAACAATCTGCCCTATAAGTATTTCGTCGCCAATGGTAATTATTTCTGCAAGCATATTAGTAACTGTTATTATAGTATTGGCCGCTGGTGTAATCGCTTCTTTTACTCAGTTTTAAATCCTGTAAAATAGCGGCCTTAACCTTTAAGGTAATATTGTATGATTTATAAAGCCCGAATGGCACCCATTGCACGTTCAGATCCCAGCAGTGCAGATCTCGGTATATACCAAATGAACTCACTGCCAGCCTTCCTGCCTTTATATCGTAGTTGGTATTGTACTGTATCTTCCACTTATTGGTAATGTTAACATCCCCGCTAAGCATAATGGTGTTTGTGCTGCTGGTGTTAATAATATTATTATTGTAGCTAAAGCTATAATTGAACGAAAGATTCCATGGCACGTTAAAATCTACATAAGCACTTGGATCGCTGTTAATAAACGCCAGCTTTTGTGCCTGTACAGGGTTTATGGTTGATAAAGCACTACCTGGCATTACCGGGGCATGCGGTTTAAACGAGGTGGAGTTTAAGCTTCCGCTCATGGAGAAACTGATTGACGTCAGTTTCGGTAATTTACCATCCTGAAACGTATAACGGTTTATTTCACGGGTGTATTTCAGAATGGCACCGTTCGAGATAGAATCCAGCACCAGTGTTTCATAAGGGTTAAATGATCCGAAAAAACTTAAGTTAACCTTTTGGTTCAGGATGGCGGTATGTGCCGAAAATGCGATCGGCGAAAGCCTTAATGAATCCTGTGCAAAATTATAGAAGGTTGAAAAGGACAGACCATCCAAAATAGATACTTTGCGCGCCTTACCCGAAGTATCTGTCGTTTTTGGCTTTAGCTTCATCTCGATGGTATTATCAAGGTTGAAACCTATCCCCGCCTGTTTACCTGCAGATGGAAAGCCATCCTCGAAAATAGAATATGTTGTACTGTTATAAGGATAAGGGATGGTTGCATTGCTGGCTACTGTTTTATAATAGCCATAGCTTAAGGCCGAAAAATCAGGGTTATAGTTAAAACTGATGGTTGGCGTCATTACGTGCCTTATCGCCTCAATATTCCCTTTTTTAAAGTTGATGGTGCTATAAAGCTTTGTTGATAATCCCGCACTAAAATTATAAGAACCCGCACGCCTGAAACCACTAACGGTATCAATTACCAATGAATCCTGCCCGGAGATACTTCCCCGCGCATAATTTTTTCTGATGGTTTGTAAATACCAGTGCTCGGTATAGTTAATATTGGTATTGAACTGGAAGTTCTTAAACAGGTTTAAGCTTAAACCAACAGGTATTTGGTGTGTTGCACGGCTTTGCAGTTTTTTAGCCAAGGTTGAACCTTTAAAAAGTTGGGCTTCCGGAACGTTATCTACCTCGTTTGTAGCCTGCAAATTATAGCTGATGGTTATTTTTTGATACCATTTTTGGTCGCCTACCCTATCCTTGGTATCAAAGGGACTAAGTGATGCCATAGTAAAGCTAAGCGTAGGCAATTGCAGGGTAACAGTTTTATTGGTTAAATCTTGGCTGTGTGATAAGCCAACGCTTAAGTTAAACGGTGTACCGGCCCATGTTTTACTATAGTTAATAGTTGAGCGCAGATTGTTTTGTGTAAGCGATGATATATTATAGTTTGATTGCGCAGGGTTGTTACGGTAATAAGTTGATGTACCAGCATTTACCGACGCACTGAACGTACTGCCAGGATTGGCATTGGGATCCTGCGAGTGCGACCAGGTAACATTAAAATCCTTTTGTGCCGGATCTCCCTCTAAGCCGTAATTATGCGAGCCATAGCTCAGGGTAAATGTACCGCCATATTTATAACGCTTTAAATAATGCGCCGTAGTGCTTAACTCGTACGATCCTTTGGAGTAAACAGTACCCGTAGTAGTCAGATCTATGTAATCACTGATACCTATATAGTAACCAAAGTTTCTTAAATAAAACCCTAATTTTTGATCCTCGCCAAAAGTAGGAATAATTACACCCGATGCTCTTTGATCAGGCTTTGGAAAAAAGCCGAAAGGGATAGCTAAAGGAAGCGGTATGCCTTCAATTTCCAGGTACGCCGGGCCCGAAATGATCCTGTTTTTTTCTGCGATACCTTTGGTGATCACAATACCAAAGTGGGTATCGGGATAAGGCAGATCGCAGGTGCTAAAAATAACGTTATGATAGGCAACCTCTGTTTCATTAAGCTTTTTTGCTTCTCCGCCTGATATATAGCTACCGTCCTGGTCTGAGGCAGGGTTCCAGAGCCTGCCTTTTTTTGTTTTATAATCAAATAACAAAGAGTCAGACTCGATGGGCTTTTCTTTTCCCTGTTTAGATATAGGGCGGCCAACATAACGGTGAGTTATCGGGTCGGTACCGCCACTGGCAAATAAAACATGATTTTTTTTGTCGAGCCGGATATAATCGGCATCCAATTCAAAATCTTCATAAGTAACACGTGCTCTGCCGTATAAATATACTACATCATGCACTATATCGGTATGGGTTGAGTCTTCTGCGTGTGAAGTTACCTGCGAATTAAGGCCGTTTGCGTTCTTTTTTGAGGTATCATTTTTAGCTACTGTACTTTTTGTGCCCGATGTTGCCGCAGATTTTTTACCTTTAGGTGCTTTACGGTTCTTTGTAGTATCTCGTTTTAAAGTTGTATCTGCTTTATTATTAAAGTTATAAGCAGTACTTACAGGTGATGCAGCCATCACATGTGCCATTAAAATTATTGCAAGAAGAAAAAAAAGGCTTATAAATTTCAAAATTGATTATGAATAGTATTTTTGCAGATATAGTTAACAGCGTTCAAAAATAATGAAAAATAGGGCATTGAAAAGATTGATTTACGGTTTATCGATAATACTGGCATCTTTACCTTTTTTTTCGTTTGCAATAGCTTCTTCTGTACAGCATGATACGGTTGTTACCAATGGGTATAAACTTAAAACTGTTGTTATTGATGCAGGCCATGGTACTCGTCCAAATGGCAGTCATTCCGGTGCATCAGGCTCATATTCTACAGAAAGTAATGTAACGCTGCAAATAGCACTTAAATTACAGAAGGCAATAGAAAAAGATGTTCCGGATGTTAAAGTAGTTATGACCCGCACCACAGAGGCGGATGTAGGCTTAAAAGCACGCTCAGAAATTGCGAATGCAAACAAAGGCGACCTGTTTATATCCATACATTGTAACTCCCTTTCTGACACACATCGCCGGGAAGTTGTAGGGCATAGAAAAGGAAAAGCGATTTATAAAACAGTTTCCGTTCCTGATCGTTCAGGTAAGGGTGTTTTGTTTTTAGTTTATGGTTTTCACAGGTCTGAAGAAGAACAGGAAGCCTTAAGGGAAAACTTATTTGAAGAGAAGGATAATACCGAACAGTCAAATGTTTTGGATGACCCGGCCTCTATTATAACAATCAATGCCTTTAAAGCTAAATACCGTAAACAAAGCATCCATTTTGCCAATTTGCTAAACACAGAGTTTACCGAAGTCGATGGCAGGCATAGTGACGGTGTTAAAGAACAAGGTGTATTGGTATTGTGCCACAGCGCAATGCCCGCTGTTTTAGTTGAAACAGGGTTTATAAATAACCACGAAGAGGAAGATTTTTTAAACTCCGAAGACGGACAAAATCAAATAGTTGCAAGTATTGTAAGGGCCTTAGGCAGTTACAAGGCTGAAGTTGAACAAGTATCACAATAAGTTAAAGGATCAGTGAGTTGAGAGATTAAATAAGCGGGTAATTAATAAGTAACGCTTGTAAATCTTTAAACTCCTGTCAACAACATACATATCTATGAAAATATCAAACGAAACTAAAATAGGTGCATTAACGGCCATCACCATTACGGTACTTATATTAGGCTACAGCTTTTTGAAGGGTAATGACATTTTTTCTGGCTCTAATAAGTTTTACGCAGTTTATAAAAGCGTTGACGGGCTTTCAGTTTCAAAACCCATATTGGTTAATGGTTTCCCTATCGGCAGGGTTTCAAAAATGAAATTATTATCAAACGGGCATACCA
The DNA here is from genome assembly GCF_965277465.1 of Mucilaginibacter sp. Lineage (GTDB taxonomy): Bacteria > Bacteroidota > Bacteroidia > Sphingobacteriales > Sphingobacteriaceae > Mucilaginibacter. Next base: position 1,875,653 of record NZ_CBDICW010000002.1, on the reverse strand, counting down.
TTGTTGAATTTAAGGTTGACCGTCAGTATAATGTACCCTCAAATACACTGGCCAAACTGGTAAGTACCGATCTATTGGGCAGCAAAGCAATTGTATTTGAATATGGAAACAGCAATACCTATGCCGATGATAACGATACCTTGCGCGCAGATATACAAGGTAGTTTGGCAGAAAGCTTGCAACCAATACAGGCTAAAGCCGAGAACCTGATCTCGAAATTAGATTCGTCATTAGCCGCTGTAAATAAAATATTGAACCCTAATTTTCAAAAAAATGTAGATAAAAGCTTTGCCAGCATTGCTAATTCTTTACAGACTTTAGAAGGTACAACCAAAAAGATTGATGCATTGGTAGGCAATCAGACAGTTCACATTGATGGCATATTATCAAATGCTGAAGTAGTATCATCAAACCTAAAATCAAGCACACAGCACCTAACAGGCATAACCACCAATTTTGAAAAGGTAAGTAATGACATAGCCAGTTCAAATATTAAGCAAACGCTGGATAATGCTAACAAGGCAATGGCCGACCTGCAGGAAACTATCAGCAAGATCAATTCGAGCAAAGGATCATTGGGCTTATTGCTCAGTGATGATAAGATGTATAATAATTTAAGGGATGCTTCGGCTAATATGAACAATTTGTTTATTGACCTTAAGGCTCATCCAAAACGCTATGTAAGCTTCTCTGTTTTCGGCGGCAAGAAAGACTAATATTTTTAATACTGGCGTATAAGAACTTTTTTTTTGTGCGCCAGTATTAACTACCTACCATAAAGGTTTTCCCTTCAATAGCTAATTCTGTTTCCGGAAAAACGCTCCTTGCTTCATCCAGCAGTTCATTCAGCGTTTTATACCTGGCCGAAAAATGGCCTATTAACAGTCTTTTTGCATGAGTTAGCAGGGCTATCTCCCCGGCCTGTAATGCTGTAGTATGGTGGGTTTCATTGGCCCTATCCAGCATATTATTTAAAAAGGTAGCTTCGTGGTATAACAAGGTAACATTACTTATCTGCTTAAAGTAGGCTTCGTTGTACATGGTATCTGAACAATAAGCATATGTTTTGGGCTCGCTCGAATCTGTGGTTAGCGTATCATTTTTATAAACGGTACCATCAGGTGCCACATAATTCAATCCTTTTTTAAGGGCTGAGAAAAATTCCACCGGCACATTTAAAGCCTCCAACTTATCTTTCAGTAATTTCCGTAGTCTTTTCTTTTCTTTAAATAAAAAGCCGGTGCAGGCAATCCTGTGATCAAGGGGTATAGTTTCAACAGCCACATCCTGATTATCCAGAATAAGTTCTGCCTTTGTAGGATCAGTGAATTTAAATAAAAGCGGGTATTGCAGCGTAGTTTCTGAAAACTTAAGCTGCATTTCAATGATCTCTTTTAGCGGCGGCGGCCCGTAAATAGTTAAAGGCTTTATCCGGCCGTTTAAATGCATTGATGAGATTAAACCCACAAGCCCGAGATAATGATCACCATGAAGATGGCTGATAAAGATATGGTCGATACGGCTGGCTTTAACATCAAACCGCAGCATTTGCTGCTGGGTACCTTCGCCACAATCAACCAAAAACAGGCGGTCATTTATATTGAGCGCCTGTGCTGTAGGATTTCTATTAAAAATGGGGGTCGCAGAACTGCTGCCAAGTATTGTAACTTCAAATTTCATACTTGGAGAACGATCTGTTAATTATTTTGCTTCTTTTCTTAATTCTTTTTCAATTTCTTCCATAAAAACAAGGTCAATAGCTTCTTCTGGTGTTTGTACAATTGAAAGAACGCTGTCAAGCTGTGATATAGTGATCAGTCGGGCAACTGGTTCGTTTAAACCGGTTAGTATAAAAGTGCCCGAAGCATTTTTACATAAACGATGACCAACCAATAAGCTGCTTAAGCCTGATGAGTCGGCAAACTTTACTTGTGAAAGATCGAAAATAATATTTCTCTGTCCTTCTGTGTTGATCAGAATAAGTTCAGATTTAAGCTGCGGTGTAATCAAAGAGTTTAGCTTTGATTCATTCAGCTTTAACAGAATATATTTTTCGTGTTTATCAACAGTAAATTTCATTTTGTACTAATTAAGAAGCTAAGATATAATTATTTGTCTTTAAATAAAAAATTACAAGGCACTAAGTTCATTATTTATGGCTTTTTCAACCCTTTGCAGTACACTTTCATTTCCTGGCTTCACAAAACCTTCGCCGGTTATCTGTTCAAACAGTTCAATATACCTTTCTGAAATGGATAAAACAATCTCAGGGGTCATTTCAGGCACTACCTGTCCATCCTTTCCCTGGAAACCATTTTCAATCAACCATTTTCTTACAAACTCTTTCGAAAGCTGTTTTTGAGGCTCGCCATTGGCCTGGCGGTCTGCATAACCTTCGCTGTAAAAATACCTTGATGAATCGGGTGTATGGATCTCGTCAATCAGGTAAATGGTACCATCAGCCTTACCAAATTCATACTTGGTATCAACCAATATCAATCCTTGTTTTTCAGCAATCTCCGTACCGCGTTTATATAAGGCTTGCGTGTATTTTTCAAGTTGCTCATAATCTGTGGCCGAAACTATTCCGCGCTCCAATATCTGTTCTTTTGATATATCCTCATCATGCCCTACCGACGCTTTGGTGGTAGGTGTTATAATGGGGGCTGGTAACTTATCGTTTTCTTTTAATCCCTCCGGCAGGCTTACACCGCAAACCTCTCTTCTGCCTGCACTGTATTCGCGCCAGGCATGGCCGGCAAGGTATCCGCGGATCACCATTTCTACTTTAAACGGATCACAAATACGCCCGATGGTAACACTTGGATCAGGCACACTCACCACCCAGTTTGGAACAATATCGGCAGTAGCCTGCAAAAACTTAGCAGCTATCTGGTTTAACACCTGTCCTTTATATGGAATAGCCTCGGGTAAAACTACGTCGAAAGCTGATATACGGTCTGATACAACCATTACCAGGTATTTATTATCAATGGTATAAACATCACGAACCTTACCTTTATAAAAGCTGGTTTGGCCCGGGAAATTAAAATGCGTTTCTTTTATTGCGTTCATGTTATTACTAAGAGTCGGGAAGTATAAATCGGTAGCAAAGATAAAATATCAAAATATCTTTGCTACCGCTCCTGCTCTTTATTTCTAAATTATTGTATATCGCCGTAAGCTTCTAATATTTTCCTTACCAATTTGTGTCTTACCACATCTTCGCCGCTTAGGTAAACTATCTCAATACCTTTTATATCCGTAAGTATCCTTAAAGCCGTATGCAAACCGGATTGCTGCTTTTTAGGCAAATCTATCTGGGTAACATCACCTGTTACAATAAACTTTGCAGATGGGCCCATACGCGTTAAAAACATCTTTAACTGCATATCGGTAGCATTCTGTGCCTCATCTAAAATAACAAAACAATTATCCAGTGTACGGCCGCGCATAAATGCCAGTGGTGCAATTTCAATGGTACGGTTCTCCAGGTAAAGCTTAAGCTTCTCTGCCGGGATCATATCATCCAAAGCATCGTATAAAGGGCGCAGATAAGGATCTATTTTTTCTTTCAGATCGCCGGGTAAAAAACCGAGGTTCTCCCCTGCCTCAACAGCCGGGCGGGTTAGTATTATCCTTTTAATATCCTTGTTTTTCAATGCCCTTACCGCTAAAGCAACAGCTGTGTAGGTTTTACCGGTACCCGCAGGGCCAATGGCAAAAAGAATATCGCTTTTATCAATACCATCAACCATACGGCGCTGGTTGGCTGTACGCGCCTTAACCATAACCCCATTAGGCCCAAACACAATAACCTCCCCGCTGGCAAATTTATCAGCCGCCGGATCGGCAGCAGGTGTATGGGATATTTTTGAACCCAATATCCTTTCCAGGTCCGTTATGCTCAGATTTTCAAATTTTTCAACGTGCTGTAATAAATGAGCAAATTTTTCCTGAAAAATATTCAGCTCATGATCGTCGCCCAATACCTTTACTTCGCTGCCGCGGGCAACTATTTTAAGTTTGGGGTATTGTTTTTTAATGATCTCAAAATGATCATTATTAGGTCCCCATAATACTGCGGGGTTGACTTGTTCGATTGACAATTTAAGCTCGTTCAATACAAATTGATTTTTAGTTGCAGAATTTTATGAATTAAAATTGAATATTTGTAGCTGCTAATGCTTGTACAAGATTAGCGATAAATATTTATAAAATTAATGGCAATAATAACTTTAACTACTGATTTGGGCGATAAAGATATTTATCAGGCTGCCCTAAAAGGAAGTATTTTAAAATTATTACCCACGGTTAATATTGTTGATATAACAAACAGTGTTGCCGCATACAATATACAACAGGCAGCCTTTATTTTAAAGAATAGTTTTTACTATTTTCCGGATGCTACGGTACACTTAATTGGTATTGATACTGTTTTTAATAATGATACTCGTTATCTGGCAGTTAAGTACAAGGGGCACTATTTTGTAGGGGCTGATAATGGTATATTCTCGTTGATGTTTGACAGCGAGCCTGATGAAATTGCAGAAATAAACATTATGCAGGACCTTAAATTTCTGCATTTTCCGCTTGCCGATATATTTGTTAAGGCCGCTTGTCACTTAGCCAAAGGCGGCCCGCTTACTGAAATAGGGATCCCGGTAAATGATATTGAGAAAAAGATGAACCTGCAGCCGGTGATCGAAAAAAACCTGATAAAGGGGGTGGTTATCTATATTGATTCGTTTCAAAATGTGATCACCAATATAACCAAGGAATTTTTTAACACCGTTCAGCAAGGGCGCAGGTTTATGCTCTCGTTTAAAAGGAACGAAACCATTAACCATTTAAGCTGGCATTATAACGAAGTGCCGGAAGGCGAAAAGCTTTGCCTGTTTGGTATAAGTGACCATTTGGAAATTGCCATTAACAAGGGCAACGCCAGCGGCTTGTTAGGATTAAATTTAGGTGATAGCGTAATAATTGACTTTACAGAAGCATGAAAAAAATAATACTTTTTGCAATCGTTTGTATTTTATCGGTTAACGCTTTCGGGCAGGGCAACAGCGATTCGCTGGCTTACCAGTTACAACGTAAAAAAATAAATGGCATGCTGGCACAGCGGTCGCAAAAGTTTGGGCAGTATGATCAAAGCTTAAGTATGCATACCGGCATATTTGGTTTGCAAACTAAAAAGGATATTCGCCGGTCTAATGATATTTTAATGGATATTGTTAAAACCGATAACAATATTTATAAAGAGCTAAAAATATTATTAGAGTACCGCACCTTTCAGCAAACGCAGGTTCAAAGCCACTCTCAGGAAATTGAGGATACCAAGCTGGGTTACATGAACACCATTAACAAACTGCGCGACGAGTTAGACAAGTTAAAGACCGAATCAGAAAAAGAACAACAGCAGCAAAGCAAAACAAGGAATATACTAATCATTGTCCTGATACTCATGTTTGCGTCAATTTTAATCCTCCTATCCCTAAAAAACAAACGTAAAGCATAGTTTTGCTGATTATTAAATTCTGCTGTAAAATGTTTAGGCGCATCAATCGTCTTTCATTGTATATCAGGATACATTCAAAATAAATGGCAAGACAAAGACTTAATAGCGGTAACGCAGCAGAAAAAGAACTCCCTAAGGCAAAAATAAACAGGCAAAGCATCAATAATATAAGCAGGTTAATAGCTTATATCAAACCATACAGGGGTAAATTTATAGCCGCTTTAGTGTTCTTGTTTTTATCAAGCTTAGTAGGTCTTGCATTCCCATCGTTTTTAGGTGCCTTGATTGATACCGCCTTGGGTAAACATAATAACGGATTTTTACCCACCACCATACAAGGCATTTTATTATTGGCCTTTATCGTTTTGTTCTCCCAGGCATTTGTTTCCTTTTTCAGGATATTGTGGTTCGTACAGGTTGCTGAGCGTTCACTGGCCGATATAAGGAGAGATACATATTTTAAGCTGATCACCCTGCCCATGAATTTTTTCTCGAACCGAAGGGTCGGGGAATTAAACAGCCGCATCTCTGCCGATCTTTCACAAGTGCAGGATACTTTAACCACCACCATTGCCGAAATGATAAGGCAATTGGTTTTACTGGTTGGCGGTATCATTTTTATGGCGGTGATCTCAAAAAAGTTAGCCATTGCCTTATTGATAATTTTACCGGTTTTGGTAGTAGTAGCCATATTTTTTGGGCGTTTTATCCGTAAAATATCCAGGCAGGCCCAGGATAAGTTGGCCGAATCAAATACCATAGTGGAGGAAACACTGCAAGGTATAGCTAATGTAAAGGCTTTTGTAAATGAATCTTTCGAGGCCAGCAGGTATCAAAAAAACATACAGGAAGTTGCCGGTATAGCCATTAGCGGTGCAAAATACCGGGGTATGTTTGTATCTTTTATAGTTTTCTGCATGTTTGGTGCTATTGTAGCGGTAGTAGGATACGGCTGTTTGCTGGTCAGCCAGCATGAGCTTACCGTTGGCGAACTGTTTAAGTTTGCCTTATATGCTGTATTTGTTGGCAGCGCAATGGGAAGCTTTCCTGATCTGTATGCCAATGTGCAAAAAGCCGTTGGTGCCAGCGAACGTGTATTAGAAATATTAGCTGAACAAGGCGAAGAAATATCAATTGATGAAATTGACAACACCATTAAGCAAAAAATCACAGGCAACCTGTCGTTTAATAACGTCATATTCGCTTATCCATCCCGCCCAGAAATTACGGTGTTAAAAGATATTTCTTTCGATGCCGCTGCCGGGCAAAAAGTAGCTATTGTGGGGCCAAGCGGTTCGGGCAAATCAACAATGGCAGCTTTGATATTGCAATTTTATCATCCTCAAAGTGGTAATTTATCATTTGATGGAAAACCAGCCAGTGAGTACTCATTAACTGATATTCGTAACCAGGTTGCTATAGTACCACAGGATGTGATGCTTTTTGGCGGATCGATACTGGAGAATATAGCTTACGGAAAATTAAGCGCAACAAAAGACGAGATCATAAAGGCAGCACAACGAGCCAATGCCGATCAGTTCATCATGTCGTTCCCCGAAGGATATGATACTATAGTTGGCGAACGTGGTGTTAAATTATCAGGTGGCCAAAGGCAGCGTATTGCCATTGCACGTGCATTGTTAAAAAATCCATCTATACTGATATTGGATGAGGCTACCTCCTCTTTAGATTCTGAATCAGAACGTTTGGTTCAGGAAGCCCTGGAAGAGCTGATGAAGAACCGTACCTCTATTATTATTGCCCACAGGCTTTCAACTATCCGCGAAGCTGATAAGATCATTGTGCTTGAAAAAGGTAATATCATTGAGTCGGGTAGTCATCAGGAGTTAGTAGCCAACGAGCAGGGACTTTACCGTTATTTAAGCCGTTTACAGTTTGATGTTAGCTCATAAAATTATTTAAAACAACAATGGAATAAAAATTGCGTATAAGAATGGTGTTTACCTATAGTACTAAAGCATTATATGACATTCCATTACAAGCCTATCCTTTTTGTCACTTTCATTATTTTGTTCAGCACCAATTGCCGGTCGGGCGCTAAGCCCGATGCCAATGAAATTGCTGTTAAAAATATTTCAACTGGTTTACCCGATACCACTCATATAAATTCCATTAACCAACCAGCAATAAACATTGCAGCTAAGGGAACACCTGTGCCTTTAAAAAATATGTTTGGCATTAACGGTTATGAATGGAACTTTTTAGAAAATCCGGTTAGCCCTAACGACCGTAACCACATTTTTGAGGATAACATGGCCCTCATCAAGACCTTTTCGGCAGTAAGGCACTACCTTAACATAAACCGGATTGAGAACGCTAAAGGCAACTACACTTTTAACCCCGCAATAAACGGAGGCTGGGATTATGACCTTATTTATGAGCGTTGTAAGCAGGATGATATTTTGGTACTTGCTGATCTTAAAAACATACCCGAGTGGATGATGAACACCTACCCTGCAAGCTCGCGCGATGATGATAATGCGCCTGCACCTTACGGCCTGAGTCTGAAGGATCCGGCTTCGTATGCCGATCAGGCGCGTACGGCATTTCAGTTTACGGCAAGGTATGGATACAATAAAAATATAAATAAGGCCTTGGTTAAGGTTGATACCCGCAAACGCTGGGATAACGATACCCCAAATGAGGTTAAAATTGGCATGGGCCTCATCAAATATATTGAATGCGGCAATGAGCGCGACAGGTGGTGGGGTGGCGATGAAACCCATCAATCCGCAGAGCAATATGCGGCTAACATGTCGGCATTTTATGACGGCAATATGGGGAAACTTGGCCCCGGTGTTGGCGTAAAATCAGCAGATCCAGCCATGCAGGTAGTTATGGGCGGTTTGGCATCAGCCGATGCCGGGTATGTTCAAAAAATGATTGACTGGTGTAAGCAAAACCGGGGTTATAAAAAAGATGGCAGTATTAATTTATGCTTCGATATTATAAACTATCACCTGTACTCAAACAATGGCGACGTAAGGATACATAAAAGAGCTACAACCGGCATAGCTCCCGAACTATCAGATGCTGCCAGCATTGCCAAATCATTTGTAAGCCTGGCAAACAGTTTGCCGCAGCACCCTGAAGTTTGGCTTACTGAAACTGGTTATGATATTAACCAGGAAAGTTATCAAAAGGCTGAATCTATCGGGAAGAAAACCGTGTTGGAGAACCAAGCCAACTGGATTTTACGCTCTTCACTCCTATATATTCGTTTCGGTATTAAAAGATTATTCTTTTACCAGCTGTTTGACGATCATGCAAATGGCACCAGCCAGTATGCAACTTCAGGCCTTGCCGAAGGTGTAAAAAGGCGCCCCGCTGACGATTATATTTTGCAGGTAAATAAGTTAATGGGTAATTATAATTATGTAAAAACCATTAATAAAGATCCGTTGGTTGATCAGTATCAATTGGGTAATAAAACCATGTATATCCTGATGATCCCTGATGAAACAGGCAGAACAGGCAGTTACACTATTGATTTGGGAACTGCAAAAGCCAATGTTTATAAATTAAGGGTTGGTGCCGATGCTATGGAAAAAAGCACCGTAAATACTACCAATGGTAAACTTAAAATAGAAGTAACTGAAACCCCTTTATTTGTTGAGGGTGTAAAATAATTACGGGTCATTTATTCTTTAAAATTCGTCCCGCAGGTTTAAAACCTGAATTACATAATTCGGCATGCCAAATTATCAGCCTAAAAAGCTATTTTTGCGCTTCAATGGAACACATACGTAATTTTTGTATCATAGCACATATTGACCACGGTAAAAGTACACTTGCCGATAGGTTACTTGAATATACCAACACCATTACCCAGCGCGAATCGCAGGCACAATTGCTTGATGATATGGATCTGGAGCGTGAGCGTGGCATTACCATAAAAAGCCATGCCATACAAATGGATTATGTGCTTGACGGGCAGAAATATATATTAAACCTGATTGATACCCCCGGGCATGTGGATTTCTCGTACGAGGTTTCGCGTTCAATAGCTGCCTGCGAGGGTGCATTGCTTATTGTGGATGCGGCACAAGGTATCCAGGCACAAACTATATCTAATCTATACCTGGCGCTTGAGAATGATTTAGAGATCATCCCGGTTTTAAATAAAATGGATTTGCCGGGTGCTATGCCCGAAGAAGTGAAAGACCAGATTGTTGAACTGATAGGATGTAAACGCGAAGATATATTAGCAGCATCAGGTAAAACAGGTATGGGTGTGCATGATATTTTACGTGCTATTGTTGAGCGTGTCCCTGCTCCTGTCGGCGATCCGGAAGCACCTTTACAGGCTTTAATATTTGATTCGGTATACAACTCGTTCAGAGGGATCGTTGCTTATTTTAAAGTAGTAAACGGCGAAATAAGAAAAGGTGATAAAGTAAAGTTTTTCGCTACCGAAAAACAGTATATAGCTGAAGAAGTTGGTACATTAAAATTAAAACAACTCCCTAAAGATGTAATTAAAACCGGCGATGTTGGTTACATTATATCGGGTATAAAAGAAGCACGCGAAGTAAAGGTTGGTGATACCATAACCCGTATTGACCGCCCTTGTGCTGGCGGGATCCAAGGTTTTGAAGAAGTGAAACCTATGGTATTTGCGGGTATCTACCCGGTTGATACTGAGGATTACGAAGAACTGCGCGAATCAATGGCCAAACTGCAGTTAAATGATGCATCATTGGTTTTTGAACCGGAATCATCAGCGGCTTTAGGTTTTGGTTTCCGTTGCGGGTTTTTAGGAATGCTGCACATGGAGATCATCCAGGAGCGTTTGGAACGCGAGTTTGATATGACAGTAATTAATACTGTTCCCAACGTATCTTACATAGCACATACCACAAAGGGAGATCCGATTGTGGTTAACAATCCTTCGGACCTGCCCGACCCAAGTCGTATAGATTTTGTGGAGGAACCTTACATCAAGGCTACCATCATCACTAAATCTGATTATGTTGGCCCGGTAATGTCGCTTTGTATTCAAAAAAGAGGCTCGATTGTTAATCAATCTTACCTGACATCCGACAGGGTTGAGCTGGTATTTGAATTGCCAATGGGCGAGATCGTTTTTGACTTCTATGATAAATTAAAAACCATATCGAAAGGGTACGCCTCTTTTGATTATCACCAGATAGGTTACCGCCAGTCTGACCTGGTACGCTTGGATATTCGTTTGAATGCTGAACCGGTTGATGCCTTGTCATCACTGATCTACAGGGGTAATTCATACGATTTTGGTAAAAAGATCTGCGAAAAGTTAAAAGAACTAATCCCACGCCAGCAGTTTGAAATTATTATCCAGGCATCAATAGGTGCCAAGATCATAGCCCGCGAAACGGTGAAGGCCTTACGTAAGGATGTTACTGCTAAATGTTATGGTGGTGATATATCACGTAAGCGTAAGCTGTTAGAAAAGCAGAAAAAAGGTAAAAAACGTATGCGCCAGGTAGGTAATGTGGAAATTCCACAATCAGCATTTATGGCTGTTTTAAAATTGGATTAAATAAATTAGAACAAGCACACGCAAGCAAGATTTAAATGAACTTTTATCTTGACTCCTGAGGCTTAACTCTTGAATCTATAAAATGAAATTACTCGACGGAAAATACGTATCAGAAAAACTTAAGGGCGAAATAGCCATAGCCGCAGCTAAAATATTAGCAGATACCGGGCGTAAACCGCACTTGGTTGCTGTATTGGTTGGGCATGATGGTGGCAGCGAAACTTACGTAGCCAGCAAAATTAAAAATTGCGAGGCTGTAGGCTTTAAATCATCATTAGTTAGGTATGAAAGTGATGTTACCGAAGCAGAATTATTAGCTAAGGTAGCTGAGCTTAATGCTGATACCGATATTGACGGTATCATTGTGCAGCTTCCATTGCCTAAACACATCGATCCGGAAAAGGTAACAGAGAAAATTGATCACCGCAAAGACGTGGATGGTTTTCACCCGGTTAACTTAGGGCGCATGCAACGTAACCTGCCATCATTCATCCCTGCAACCCCTTATGGCATCACACTGATGCTTAAAGAGTACGGTATTGAAACAGCAGGCAAGCATTGTGTGGTTGTTGGCCGCAGTAATATAGTAGGTTCGCCGATGAGCATTTTAATGGCACGTAATACCTCGCCGGGTAACTGTACAGTTACAATATGCCATAGCCGCACACCTGATATTAAAAACTTTACGCTTCAGGCTGATATATTGATCGTAGCCATTGGTAAAAAGAATTTTATCACTGCCGATATGGTAAAAGATGGTGTGGTAGTTATTGATGTAGGAATGAACCGCGAAACCAGTACCCTTACCAAATCAGGCTTTAAGCTTTATGGTGATGTAGATTTTGATAATGTAGCGCCAAAAGCTTCATGGATAACTCCTGTACCGGGAGGCGTAGGTTTAATGACGATTATAGGCTTGTTAAAAAACACCCTGTCATCCGCCAATAAAGAAGTTTATCAATAAATAAAAGATATTTATAAACAAAAAGCCCTGCAAAATCTATCTGGCATGGCTTTTTGTTTAGCTCACAAATTCTTTGGGGATCTGGTAGTTTTCATTCTCATCACTCCAGGCCATTGAGGTTATGCGCCAGCTGTCATCAACCAATATAAATTGTATGTAATTGATCCCTTTGGGTAAATTCTCAATTTCGTGATCGGCCAGGCTATACTCATAAACGCTTATCCGCTGGGCTATCTTGCCAAAAACTTCAGTTTTTGAATAAAGTTCTCTTTGCATAAATTGTAACAGGGTACCATCTGCTACCTGTGTTTCCAGCGTTTGGGCAAACAATTCGGCCGTATATTTAACCGGCTTGCCAAAGCTGTTATTAATAAGTAGTCCGTCCCCATAAAAAAGTGTTCTTACCGTTTCCAGGTCGGGCATTTCTCCATCCTGAAAGCTTAATGATTCGTAAAAATCTTCAGTCACATAATCAATCGCTCTTGCGTTCATCTCTATTTAAATGCTTGTTTTATTCGCTCCCAAAAGGTGTTTATTCCTATATAAATTATATCATCCTTTACCTTAACAGGAAAGCTGCTAATATAATCGTTTTGTCCTCCACTTCCTTTGCCGGTACGCAGATCATAAGAATAACGGTGGAACGGGCAGATTAGTTTTTGGTTATTGCACCAGCCATTACTCAGATCGGCCCCGGCATGCGGGCACACTGCCGACAGGGCATAAAAAGAACCCTCATACCCTATTAAACAAACAGTTTTATTGCCGGCTTTAACTTTTTTAATAAATGGCTGATCAGTATTTTGGATACCGGGTATTTTATACCACCTCATATAATACTAAAAGTCAATCTTTAGGTTCATGAGCGATGGGTTTTTCATCACATCATCCATATTGGTAATAAGGGTCACTCTTTTTCTATCAGCCGATACGATGGCCCTCGGGTTATTTACTTTTTTTACAGGGTGTGCAAAATTCAATATCACTTTGTAAGGCATATCTATCAGCATGGCTTTGGCCATTGTAAAAGCCGACTGTGTTTTTTTTAAAAACGCATTGAATTTTGCTTTGTCAATAATCCTGTAAAACTTATGAGGGGTTATTTCATACACGTAATAGTCCTCTCCGGCTACTAATTGCTGCGCATCAAAGCCTAAACCTTGTTTATTATCAGCCGTATTGGTAACAGAATGGATCTGGCTGTTCATTGATATTTTTGAGATGTGTTTCAGGTAGTATTCAAGGTCGGCAGCATTTTTGGCCACATGGTTAACACTTACCTTCATGATGCTTTTTTTAAGATTCATCTTTATAGATAAGTTGCTACTCCGGGCCATATTGGCCTCATCCAAAGTCATTTTTTGCTGTGTGCTATCCGGCAGTGCTGTATAAAAATTAAGAGTGGTATCTTTTACTAATGAAAACTGGGGCGTTTCTTTAATAGAATCTGTCATCAGATTCATCAGTACCGACACGGCACTGCTCATATCAAAACCGTAAACAACATTGCACGATCCATCCTGTTTAAAATCGTAATGCTCCTCAATATCAACGCATGAAGATAAGCTGAGCAACACAAAAAACAAAAACAGGGGGCGTATCTTTTTCATGTTGAAAATTTAAGGTAATGATAGCTAAAAAAAAATTAAAGCAAATATAAAATAATCAGGTGTTTACCGGAATAAAAAGCATGAAACCTGTCTGTGTAATATCACAATTTAACCTTCGTCATGTAGCATTAACTGTTCGCCTTTTTGCTTTCGGCTTAAAACCGTACTTTTGCACTTTAATTATGGCACACCAGATTCCGGACGACGGCACACTGCTTCCTTTAATGGAAGAATTTTATACGATACAAGGCGAAGGATTTAATACAGGAAAGGCTGCTTATTTTATTCGTTTAGGTGGTTGTGACGTAGGTTGCCATTGGTGCGATGTTAAAGAAAGCTGGGATGCCGAACTGCACGCCCTTACCACTGCTGATCAGATAGTTGAAAATGCCTCCAAACATCCATCAAAAGCTGTTGTGGTAACCGGTGGAGAGCCATTGATCTATAACCTTGATTATTTAACTGCCGGCCTTCAAACAAAAGGGATTAAAACTTTTATTGAAACATCAGGAGCTTACCCCCTATCAGGCAACTGGGATTGGATTTGCCTATCACCCAAAAAATTCAAGGCTCCTATGAACCTTGTTGCTGCCAATGCAGATGAGCTGAAGGTGATCATCTTCAATAAATCTGATTTTATTTTTGCTGAGGAAAATGCAAAACTGGTATCGCCAAACTGCAAGCTATTTTTACAGCCAGAGTGGTCAAAATCAAAGGAAATGATCCCTTTGATTGTTGATTACGTAATGAATAATCCGCAGTGGGAAATATCATTGCAAACACATAAATACCTTAATATTCCATAATAAATGTAACTTAGGATACAAAATCACGTATCAAAACCAATGAGAGTTATTTTCTTCTCGGTTCTGTTATTATTTTTATCCGTTTTTGCATTTGCCCAGCAAAAACAATACTCTACCACCGATAGAGAAGCCATTAAGAATTTTGCCCTGGCCAATCAAAGTCTGGATGATCACATGTTTGATGATGCCATACAGCTACTTCAAAAAGCCATAGAATCTGACGGAAACTTTATTGAGGCACATGCCCAGTTAGCTGATGTTTACCGTATAATGCGTAACTATAAGCCTGCTATAGATCAATACCTAAAAGTAATTGAACTAAACCCCGATTTTAACCGCTCTGTGTACCTTAAAATTGGCGAAGAGGAAGTAAATACAGCACAATATGCCGCCGGTGAAAAGCATTTAGAAAAGTATATAACTTATCCTAACATTACTGCGCCCAATATGGCCTATGCGCAAAAGCTGATAGCCGACTGTACCTTTAGCATCCAGGCTATTGCACACCCGGTGCCATTTAAGCCTATTAACATGGGCCCCGAAATTAACACAGCCGATGATGAATACCTGCCCGTTGCCACTGCTGATGAAAGCATGCTGCTTTTTACACGCAAAATAAACAATAACGAAGATTTTTATAAAAGCCTTAAGTTAGATGGCAAGTGGCAAACAGCTACTTATTTAAGCAATCAAATAAATACCCCTCAATATAATGAGGGTGCCGAGTCCATATCGCAAAATGGTAAATACCTGTTTTTTACCGGTTGTAACCGCCCTGATGGGCTTGGTCGCTGTGATATTTATATAGCGCAGAAAAGAGGAGACGATTGGGGTAAACCTTTTGACCTGAGCCCGCCAATAAATACCTCGGGATGGGAATCGCAACCATCCATCAGTGCCGATGGCCGTACGCTTTATTTTGTAAGTAACCGTAAAGGTGGCTACGGTGGTTATGACATTTGGAAATCAACCCTTACCGAGAAAGGCTGGGGCGAGCCCGAAAACCTTGGACCAAACATCAATACCATGTATGATGAACAGTCGCCCTTTATTCATCCGGATGACAGCACTTTATATTTTTGTTCAAACGGATGGCCGGGTTTAGGTGGCAAAGACTTATTCGTAAGTCGTTTAAGTAAAGATGGTAAGTGGCAAAAACCTGAAAATTTAGGCTACCCGATAAATTCAAATGGCGATGAAAACGGCCTTTCGTTAACTGCTAATGGTAGTTATGCGTTTTTCTCATCAAACAACTTAAACGGTTACGGAGGATTTGATATTTACACCTTCGAGCTGCCACCAAATTTGCGACCGCATTTAGTCACCTATGTAAAAGGTATTGTAAAGGATGTTAAAACGTTGGTGCCATTAGAGGCCGCCGTCGAAATTATAGATCTGCAAAAAGATCAACCTGTTTTTCAGGATTACAGCGATGCAAGGGAAGGTGATTTTTTAGCTACGCTAACCTCTGGTAAAAACTACGGTTTGAATATTTCAAAAAGCGGTTACCTGTTTTATTCGGCCAATTTTTCGTTAGTGGGGCACGAACCTAAAAACCCGTTTGAAATAACTGTTTTGCTGGAGCCCATAGAAGTAGGTAATAAGGTGATCCTGAATAATATATTTTTTAATACCAATAAGTTTGATTTGAAAGATGAGTCATTAGCCGAGCTGCAACAATTGGTGCAGTTTATGACCGCTAACCCTACCCTGCATATCGAAATATCGGGGCATACTGATAATGTGGGTAACGACGAACTAAATCAAACGCTTTCAGAAAGCCGGGCTAAAGCCGTATATCAATATCTTATTGCCAATAAAATTGAGGCCGCAAGGTTAGTTTATAAAGGATATGGAAAAACACAACCCATTAGCCCTAATACAACAGACGAAGACCGGAAAAAGAACCGCAGGACAGAGTTTAAAATTATTTCAAAGTAAACAATATTAATACATAAAAGGAAAGCCCTTGAAATCAAATTCAAGGGCTTTCATTTTATAGTATTATGTTAAGATTTGCTTAGCCTTAGTTCCCCATTTCTGAAAGGAACTTTATGCGAACCAGCTGAATTTCTTCCATAGTGAAATCATCGCTTCCTAATTCAGCCAGCGCATCATCTATTGAATCAACCTCGGCAGTACGGAAATAATCAAATATCTCTTCCTGCTTGTCTTCATCAATAATTTCGTCAATATAATAGTTAAGGTTAAGCTTTGTACCTGAGTTAACAATAGTTTCAACCTCTTTCAAAATCTCTTCGTAGGATAAGCCTTTTGAAGCCGCAATATCATCCAGGTTTAAGTGCCTGTCTATATTTTGAATAATAAATACCTTAAGTGCTGATTTATTGGCAGCACTCTTGATCACCATATCAATAGGGCGGTCGATATCATTATCCTCTACATATTTCTGGATCAGATCAGTAAACGGCTTACCAAATTTAAGCGCTTTACCGGCCCCTACGCCCGAAATCTGTTTAAGTTCCTCTGTCGATACCGGGTAATGCGTACACATCTCCTCTAATGAAGGATCCTGGAATATCACAAACGGTGGTAATCCCTTTTGCTTGGCCAGCTTTTTACGCAGGTCCTTAAGCATCTGCAACAATGCAGTATCCAGCGCCCCTCCGCCTTGTTTAGGGCCATCTTCAGAGTCATCATCATCAGCAACCTCAATTGGCCTGTTCAGTACAAAACGGATGCTGTACGGGTTCTCAATAAAGTCGTTACCGGCTTTGGTTAAATGCAGCAACCCATAATGATCAATATCCTTAGCTAAAAAATTATTCAGCAGGGCCTGGCGTAATAAGGAGTTCCACAAATTGCGGCCATCTTCTTTACCCGATCCAAAATAATCAAGCAGATCATGCTCATAGCTTTTTATCTGGGCATTATCTTCACCCATCAGGATGCTGATAATATAATGATCGTCAAATTTTTCACCAATCTGTTTGATCAGGCTCAGTGTTTTATGCAAATGCAGCTCACCATCAAAATGATCTTTTGATGCGCAGCAATTATCACACATGTTATTACAGCCGGCCTCATTAAAGTTTTCGCCAAAGTAATGAAGCAGTTGCTTGCGCCTGCAAACAGATGATTCTGCGTAGTCAATAACTTCTTTCAGTATCTGTGTGCCAATTTCGCGCTCAGCTACCGGTTTATCCTTCATGAATTTTTGAAGCTTGTCGATGTCCTTCTCAGAATAAAAGGCAACACATACTCCTTCTCCGCCGTCACGACCGGAACGCCCGGTTTCCTGGTAATATCCCTCCATGCTTTTAGGCACATCGTGGTGTATTACATACCTCACATCGGGTTTATCAATACCCATCCCAAATGCAATGGTTGCAACAATTACATCCACATCTTCCATCAGGAATTTGTCCTGTGTATCGGCGCGTACCTTAGGGTCTAAACCAGCATGATAAGGCAGGGCTTTAACACCGTTAAGGTTTAGTGCTTCTGCAACCTCCTCAACCTTTTTACGGCTCAGGCAATAGATAATGCCTGATTTGCCCTGGTTCTGTTTAACAAACTTAACAATCTCCTTAATCACATTGCGCTTGGCGCGTACTTCGTAAAAAAGGTTTGATCGGTTAAACGATGATTTGTATATGGTGGCATTGTTCATCTGCAGGTTTTTCTGAATATCCTGCTGCACTTTTGGCGTTGCCGTTGCGGTTAAAGCAATAATGGGAATATTATCCCCAATGTTGCTGATAACTTGCCTTATCTTGCGATATTCCGGGCGAAAATCATGTCCCCATTCTGAAATACAATGAGCCTCGTCCACCGCCACGAACGAAACATGGTTTAAACGTAAAAAGTCAATATTTTCCTGTTTGGTAAGTGATTCAGGAGCTACATATAGCAGTTTGGTTTTACCTGCTAACACATCCTCCTTAACCCTTGCAATATCTGATTTTGTAAGCGATGAATTTAAAAAATGAGCTATACTGTCTGATCCTCCAAAAGCCCTTAACTGATCAACCTGGTTCTTCATCAACGCGATCAATGGAGAAATTACTATCGCCGTCCCC
Source organism: Mucilaginibacter sp. (assembly GCF_965277465.1). Classification (GTDB taxonomy): domain Bacteria; phylum Bacteroidota; class Bacteroidia; order Sphingobacteriales; family Sphingobacteriaceae; genus Mucilaginibacter. The sequence continues at coordinate 1,857,167 of NZ_CBDICW010000002.1, read as the reverse complement.
TCACTCATCAAAGCAGGCAACTGGTAACACATGGATTTACCACCACCGGTGGGCATAATCACAAAAGTGTCATTGCCTGCAAGTATATTAGTAATAATCGATTCCTGCTCTCCCTTAAAATTATCGAACCCGAAAAAGTTCTGGAGATTATCAAAAAGCGACTTCTTTGTTTCTATCATTATAACGTATCCTTGATTCTATTAAAAGTTTAAAGTAACAAATTTTTCTCAATAAACGATGGATTTACTTTAAAATTTTATACAAAAATGATTATTCCTTCAAAAACAATTTGTTTATTTAAGCCGTTTAACTTGCGGTATTTGAACAAGGCTTTTATTTAGTTTTATTTAATATATAAATTACAAATTATTGTTCAACTTTACCACACATTTACCAAATTAAAATTGTTTAAATACACATGAATAAAAACTACTATGCCATCATTATGGCAGGCGGTATTGGCAGCCGTTTTTGGCCTATCAGCCGAACTTCACACCCAAAACAATTCATTGATATACTTGGCACGGGTAAAACACTGATACAAAACACTTACGACCGCTTTCTTAAAATATGCCCTAAGGAAAATATTTATGTGGTTACAAATGAAATTTATACTGATCTGGTAAAAAAACAATTGCCGGATATGACGGATAACCAGATCCTGACCGAACCGGTTATGCGCAATACGGCCCCCTGCGTTGCATATGGATCATTTAAAATTGAGAACCTTGACCCCAACGCTGCAATTGTTGTAGCGCCATCAGATCACCTGATATTAGATGAAGCAGCTTTTATCAGCGCTATTGAAAAATCATTAGAAGCGGCATCGGGCAACGATTGCCTGATTACCCTGGGTATAAAACCATCGCGCCCTGATACCGGGTACGGCTATATTCAATATACCGAGCAAAACCTTAATGGCGACTTTTTTAAAGTAAAAACCTTTACCGAAAAACCAACACTTGAGATTGCAAAAACCTTTATACAAAGTGGCGATTTTTTATGGAACGCGGGTATTTTTATATGGTCGGCCAAATCAATTGTGAATGCCTTTAACAAGCATTTACCTGATATGCACGAAATATTTGCTGACGCAAGATCAGTTTACAATACAGCCGAAGAAAAAGCTCTTATCCATAAAACATATTTACAATGCATAAACATCTCTATCGATTATGGGATTATGGAAAAAGCCGATAACGTATATGTTTTACCTTCGGAATTTGGCTGGTCTGACTTAGGTACCTGGGCATCCATTTATGATCTGGCCGATAAGGATTATGTGGGTAATGCTGTTATCCCGTCAGACAAAGTGATCATGTACGATTCCTCTAACTGTATGGTAAATGTACCTGAAGATAAGTTAGTTATATTACAGGGCCTGCATGATTATATCGTTGTGGAATCAAACAATACACTGTTGATCTGTCCGCGCGACCAGGAACAGAACGTTAAGAAAGTAGTTGCTGACGTTAAGCAGCAATTTGGAACAAAATATATTTAGTAATTAAAACCGGTGATTAATAGCAGGATTTAATTCCAGTTATTAATCACCGGCTTTTTTTATTATACCAATCGCTGGCGAATAGCTTCATATAAAATAATACCCGTAGCTACAGAAACGTTCAGTGATTCGATTTCCCCGTACATCGGTATTTTTGCCAGGTGATCCGAGATCCTGATGATTTCGTTACGCACTCCATCCTCTTCCGATCCCATTATAATTGCAGTTGGTGCGGTGTAATCAGGCTTGTAAATATATTCGGTTGTTTTTTCGGTACAGCAAACCAATTGTAAACCCGATTCCTGCAAAAACTTAACCGTTTGCATAAAGTTATCATGCCTGCAAACCGGGATCTTATACAAAGCTCCTGCTGATGTTTTGATAGCATCCGGATTAATTTGTGCCGATCCCTTAGCGGGTACTACTATTGCATGTACCCCGCTGCATTCAGCCGTACGGGCAATAGCGCCCATATTGCGCACATCAGTAATTGAATCTAAAACCAATATTAAAGGCACTTCGCCCTTTTCAAATATCTGCGGGATTATATCTTCTATCTTTTGATAAATAATTGGCGAAATAAAAGCAACCACACCCTGGTGGTTCTTCATGGTGATACGGTTCAGCTTTTCAACCGGAACCTGCTGGGCAGTAATGTTATATTCAACCAATAATGCCCTAAGCTCATTGATCAGATCGCCGCTGATACCCCTCTGGATGTATAACGATTCGATCTCCTTGCCTGCACGTATGGCTTCAATAACTGCACGTGTACCAAAAACTACCTGGTTACTTTCGCGACTTTCCCTGTTGTTATAAGACATTATTAATATTAAATTAAGGCTGCAAAAATAGCCATATTAATTAACTTTGCACGGGAGTAGGATAATGCTGTTTTGTAATTAAAAACTTTCAGAGAAATTAGCAAAATCATTTTATTAACAAGGCTGCTGAAAGGCCTTTTTACAGCTGAAAATTTTAGTTTTCAACATTCGTGTGTTAATATCAATCGTTATTTTTTTTATGAATTTGGACATTTGTCTGATTAAAATAAAAGATGTTAACGATGGGTACATCCGCAGATTTTTAATATATTTTTGTTCCGTATGATTTTTGAGAACGATAACCAATACAGTAAGCCAAATACCAGCGACCGCAAGAGCAGAATCAGTACCCCTGCTCCATTTACCGGGTTGGGGAAACTTCCTCCACAGGCCATTGACCTGGAAGAAGCTGTTTTAGGTGCACTGATGTTGGAGAAAGATGCCCTATCATCAGTTATTGATATTTTAAAGGGTGAAGTATTTTATAAAGACAGTCACCAAAAAATATTCCATGCCATCAGGCTCCTGTTTGAAAAATCATCCCCGGTTGATATTTTAACCGTAACCGCCCAGTTACGCCAGCAAGGTGAGCTGGAAATGATAGGCGGTGCTTATTACATTACCGAGCTTACCAACCGTGTTGCATCAGCAGCAAATATTGAATACCACTCCAGGATCATTATCCAGAAGTTTATTCAGCGTGAGCTGATCAGGATCTCGACAGAAGTGATCCAGAGTGCTTATGAAGATACCTCGGATGTGTTAGACCTTTTAGATAAGGCCGAAAAAAACCTTTTTGAAATTGCACAGAACAACCTTCGCCGCGATTCGCGCAAGATGGATGACCTGATGCACGAAGCATTAAAGGATATTGAGGCACTGAAAGATAAAAAAGACGGTTTAACCGGTGTTCCATCAGGCTTTACCGATCTTGACCGGATGACATCAGGCTGGCAAAAATCCGACCTGGTTATTATAGCTGCCCGCCCGGCAATGGGTAAAACCGCGTTTGTATTAACCTGCGCACGCAACGCCGCAGTTGATTTTAACAAACCGGTTATTGTATTCTCGCTCGAAATGTCATCTGTTCAGTTGGTTAACCGTCTAATATCCGGAGAAACAGAAATTGAGCAGGAAAAGATCCGTAAGGGTAACCTGGAAGAATGGGAATGGGCACAGATCCACTCAAAAATTGGCAGGCTTGAGCAGGCACCGTTAATTATTGATGATACGCCTGCGCTTAACATTTTTGAGTTCAGGGCCAAATGCCGCCGTTTAAAATCACAGCACGATATTCAGCTGATCATCATTGACTACTTACAGCTGATGCATGGAAAATCGGCAGATGCCAAGGGTGGCGGTAACCGTGAGCAGGAAATTGGTAGTATTTCAAGGGCCTTAAAATCTGTAGCCAAGGAGCTTAATGTACCGGTAATTGCGCTATCGCAGTTAAGCCGTGCGGTTGAAAGCCGCCCGGGTGGTTCAAAAAGGCCAATGCTTTCGGATTTGCGTGAGTCTGGTTCTATTGAGCAGGATGCGGATATGGTATTGTTCTTATATCGCCCTGAATATTATGGTTTGGATGTTGATGAGGATAACCTGCCAACTGCCGGCGTTGGTGAAGTAATTATAGCCAAACACCGTAATGGCGAAACTGGACGGGTTAGGCTTAAATTTGTTGGCAAGTTTGTTAAATTCACTGATATTGACCAGGGCATGGACGGCTCATTTGCACCTGCAAATGCTTTCTCGGGCTTAACACCTTCAAATGATTTTGATAAGCCAAGTAACTTCATCATCAGACCGTCACGTATGGACGATATGGAAGATGAACAGCCGCCGTTTTAATAATAAACATTAAAATATTAAACCCAATGCAATCCCGATGATAATAATCATTGGGGTTTTTATTTTGGTGAAACGCAGCAGCAAAAATGCACCGGCCATGATGAGGTAAGCCATCCAGTTTAAGCCAAACGGCCTTACTAAAAGAATAAGCGCTGTTGCCATAAAACCTACGGCTACAGCATTTATGCCGCTCAGTGAGTTTTTTATACGGGCAATTTTTTTCAGATCGTTCCAAAAGGGAACTATAAATAAAATAAGGATCAAGCCGGGAGCATTGATACCTATAACAGCCACGGCACTGCCTATTATCTGCCCGGTTATTCCCCCACCCTTATTGCCCATAGTAATGCCACCCAAAAAGGAAGTAAATGAAAATGTTGGCCCGGGCAAAGCTTGTTGCAGGGCATATCCTGAAAGAAATTCAGAATTGGTTAAGTAATGTTTTGCCTCAACAAACTCTGTATACATCAATGGCACCAATACCTGCCCGCCGCCAAAAATCAGGATGCCGTTACGGTAAAAGTTTTCGAACAAGCGAATGGGCAAACTGAATGGCGAGGTTTGATTTACCAATGCACCCATAGCGGCAAAAAGCAGCAGGATACCAATAAAATAAGTAACTTTTTTAGGGTTAACGTTTGAAAATAGCTTTACCCTTAATTCATTTTCATGCGGCTGTGTTTCCAGCGCTGATGAAATAATACCACCTAATAAAACCAGCAGCGGGAATGCATAGGCATTTTGCAATATCAGCGTTGCAATCAGCGCCCCTATTGCCAGCATGGTACTTACCTGCGTTTTTAAAAATTTATGCGCAAAAGTATAAGTTGCATAAGCTACAATGCCAACCGCAATTGGCTGTACAAATCTTAAAATCTCGGTAAATTTGGCTTTATCAGCAAACATTTTATAACTGATGGCAGCCATGCACATAATGGTTGCTGAAGGCAGTATCCAAATAAAAAATGTAACCAGCGCAAGGTACAACCCACCAACTTTCCAGGCAATACCAACAAGGGTTTGGGTTGATGATGGGCCCGGCAACACCTGCGATAAAGCGTTCAGCTCCATTAATTCTTCTTCGGTAATATAGCCACGTTTCTCAACAAATTCGCGCAGCAAAACAGCTATATGAGCCTGAGGACCGCCAAATGCAGTAAAGGTGTAAAAAACTACATCCCGTAAAAAAATCAGCTGGCGTTTGTTCATTTAGTATAGTTATTCAATCCCGTTCGCTTATTCAGTGCTTGTTTATTAATACAAATGAGCAATCATTTATTAACTACTTGATTTTTAATCATCGTCGTCATCATCATAAAGCCCGGTAAGCTGGTTATAAACGCCCTGTAATTCTGAAAATGCATGGTTATCACGTTGTTCGCGGGTAACTATCATTCCGGTTTCATAAGTGGTAATTGCATCCTGCTTGCGGCCCAATGCTTCGTATAATTTACCTAAATGGTAATAAGTGCCTGTGTAATTACGGTGGTTGTTTACCAGGTCTTCATAATATTCAAGGGCCTTATCGGGCTGATTGATACGCAGATACTCCGTTGCAAGTGCATACTTTAAAAACGGATCTTCAGGTTCATTCTGAATAAATTCCAATAGCTTCTCTAATCTGCTTATCTGCATTTTAAACTCTCTCTTTTTTAACTAAATTTGCACAAATCTATTTTTATGAATGTACTGGTTTGTATAAGCAATGTTCCCGATACAACGACAAAAATAACTTTTACTGATAACAACACCCAATTTAATACCAACGGGGTTCAATTTATATTAAACCCTTATGATGAAATTGCATTAGCCCGTGCTATTGAGCTAACTGATGGTGGTAAGGGATCAGTAACGGTAATAAACGTTGGCGAAGTTAATACCGAACCAACCATCCGCAAGGCACTTGCCATTGGTGCAACTGATGCGGTAAGGATCAATGCTAAACCGCACGACGCCTGGTTTGTAGCTTATCAAATTGCACAATATGCCAAAGCAAATTCATTTGATCTGATTTTAACCGGCCGTGAGTCTATCGACTATAACGGCTCAAAAGTTGGAGCTATGCTGGGCGAGCTTTTAGATCTGCCTTCGGTATCCATCATCAAAAAATTAGATATTGAAGGTAGTAAAGTAACCGTTGAGCGCGAAATTGAAGGTGGTAAAGAAATATTGAGCATTCCCCTACCCATTGTAGCCGGAACTGCCGAAGGCGTTGCAGAACCTAAAATTCCAAATATGCGGGGCATTATGTCTGCACGTACCAAGCCATTAACCGTTATTGAGCCGGTTGAAGTAAAAACATTTTCAGAAATACTCAGCTATGAAACGCCTGCACCGCGCGGACAGGTAAAATTAGTTGCTGCGGATGATCCGGCTAAGTTAGTAGCTTTATTGCACGAAGAAGCAAGGGTTATATAACCACCGGATTTTTAACTATATCGATGATCTTAGTATTTTAATATGTCAGTTTTAGTATATACGGAAAATGTAGATGGCAAATTCAAGAAATCAACCTTTGAGGCGGTTTCTTATGCCCGTGCCGTTGCCGATCAAAATAATACCAGCCTCGTTGCCATTTCAATTGGTAACGTTAGTGCAGATGAGTTAACCAGCCTTGGTAAATATGGTGCCGTAAAAGTTTTAAATGTTTCCGGCGAGAAATTAAAGAATTTTATTAACCAGGCCTATGCCTCGGTAATTGCCGAAGCAGCTAAAAAAGAAAGTGCGGATATTGTTGTATTATCCAATTCGTTTTCGGGCCGTGGTTTAGCGCCCCGTATTGGCGTTAAGCTGCAAGCCGGCGTAGCCGATGGTGCCGTTTCACTGCCAGATCAAAGCGGTGGTAAATTCACGGTTAAAAAAACCGCATTTTCGGGTAAGGCATTTGCTATAGTTGAGCTAACATCGGCTAATAAAGTTATATCGCTAATACCCAATTCGTACAAGTTAGTTGAAACAGGTTCGGCAGCAATTGTTGAAGATTTTGCGGCAGAGGCTAAAGAATCAGACTTTAAAGCGATGATAAAAGACATTGTACGCTCAACTGATAAAGTTTCTTTACCTGATGCGGATATTGTTGTTTCGGGCGGCCGTGGCCTTAAAGGCCCTGAGAACTGGGCTATGGTTGAGGAACTTGCAGATTTATTGGGTGCTGCTTTAGCCTGCTCAAAACCGGTATCAGATGCAGGTTGGCGCCCGCATAGCGAACATGTTGGACAAACCGGCATAGCTGTCAGTCCAAATTTGTATATTGCAATAGGAATTTCGGGCGCAATTCAGCACCTTGCTGGCATCAGTTCATCAAAGGTAATTGTGGTTATTAACAAAGATCCCGAAGCTCCATTTTTTAAAGTGGCAGACTATGGTATTGTTGGTGATGCGTTTGAGGTAATACCAAAATTAATTTCGGCTGTTAAGGAGTATAAAGCTTCGGTATAAAAAAAGCATGCGTTGTGATGGGTAATGATATGAAAAAAATAAAACTGGATATTGTTGGCTTGTCATATAGCCAAACGCAGTCTGGTGCGTATGCCTTGGTTTTGGGCGAAGTTAGCGGCCGCAGAAGATTACCTATCATTATTGGTAGTTTTGAAGCACAAGCAATAGCTATCGAGATTGAAAAAATGACCCCTAGCAGGCCGCTTACCCATGATCTTTTTAAAAGTTTTGGCCAGGCATACCATATTACCGTACAGGAAATTATAATTTATAACCTGGTTGACGGTATTTTTTACTCAAAGCTAATTTGCTCGGATGGTAAAAAAGTGGTGGAGATAGATGCCCGTACCAGTGATGCTATTGCCGTTGCTGTAAGATTTGACTGCCCTATTTTTACTTATGAGTTTATACTATCAACCGCGGGTATTGTAATTGAAGGCAATGATTTTGTTTATTTAGAAAATATAAACGAAACCCCTGAAGAAAAAACTACCGCCGCGGCAACAGGGGGCTTCGCTACTTTAAGCACCGATGAGTTAAAAACCAAACTCCAGGAGGCCTTGGCCGAAGAATCATACGAAAAGGCTGCCAAAATTCGCGATGAACTTAACCGCCGTAAAGCTTCCTGATCTTATCATTATTAATAATTGTATAATCATAATGCTTTATTTTTATTAAGCATAAAGCATTGTTTTGTTATGCAATTTTATAATTTTCTGTCCTCCGGTTCAAAAGCCGGTAACTTATATCAAATCTTTTTAATAATTTAACCCTCAAAATTAACTGATCACGCTTATATGGAAAGATATACCGGTTTAATAGGTATTGCATTAATTTTCGGAATCGCATTTGCAATGTCAAATAACCGCAAGGCTATTAACTACCGCGTAGTATTATCAGGTTTAGGGATACAGTTATTATTAGCGCTGTTTATTTTAAAAACCACCATTGGTAAAGATATTTTTGGTTTTTTGGCGACAGGGGTAAAAAAAATCCTTTCCTTTTCTGATCAGGGTGCCGAGTTTGTTTTCGGTATTGTAGCTAATAAGGATGCCCAGCTAACCCGGGTATTAGGTTCACAGTATAGTTTCATTTTCTTTTTCAGGGTGATACCTACCATTATTTTTGTGGCGGTGCTCATCAGTATATTGTATCACTTAGGCATTATGCAGCGCATAGTCAAAGTATTTGCATGGATTGTGTACAAACTAATGGGGGTTAGCGGTGCCGAAGCCGTTTCAAACGTAGGCAGTGCATTTGTTGGCCAGGTTGAAGCACAGATCATGATAAAACCTTACCTTAAAGCGATGACCATGTCTGAGCTTTTAGCCTCGATGACGGGTAGTATGGCCTGCATAGCTGGCGGTGTTATGGCAACCTATATTGCCTTAGGTGTACCTGCTGAATATTTATTAGCGGCAAGTATAATGGCCGCCCCCGGAGCCTTGGTTATCTCAAAAATTGTATGGCCCGAAACAGAAATATCCGAAACTAAAGGAAAAGTATCGCTTGAGGTAAAAAAGGCAGATGCTAATTTAGTTGGTGCCATATCTCACGGTGCAAGTGATGGTTTAAAAATAGGTTTAAACGTTATAGCCATGCTTATTGGCTTTATAGCTATAATAGGTTTGTTAGATTATGTGTTGGGCAAAACCGGTTTATTCCTGTCAACTAACCTGCACATGAGCCTGGATTTTATCAATATCGATCTGAAGACACTCAGTCTAAAACAGATATTGGGTTCGTTATTCGCCATTTTTGCATGGGCTATGGGGGTGCCTCACAAGGATATTCAAACCGCAGGTTCATTAATGGGTACCAAAATGGTATTGAACGAATTTGTGGCTTATCTTGACCTGATAAAGGTAAAAGGCACTATGGCTCCAAAAACATTGGTGATCACCAGTTTTGCGCTTTGTGGTTTTGCTAACTTTAGCTCCATTGCCATACAAGTTGGCGGTATAGGTGAGCTTGCTCCCGAAAGACGTACTGATCTGTCAAAATTAGGTGTAAAGGCATTAATTTGCGGTACACTTGCCTCCTATTTATCAGCCACTATTGCCGGCATATTAATGTAATTCCTGATGAAGAAACATTATCGTAGTGAAAACAATTGCCTTAATTGCGGAACTACCTTAGATGGTAAGTTCTGCCATAATTGCGGGCAGGAAAACCTGGAGATAAAAGAAAGCTTCGGGCACATGATGAACCATGCCATCAGCGATTATTTTCATTTCGATCACCAGTTTTTTCATACGCTTAAACCCCTGCTCATTAAACCGGGATACCTTACCAATGAGTATATGGCCGGTAAGCGGGCACAATACCTGCACCCGGTAAAGATGTACATTTTTATAAGCCTTGTATATTTTGTACTGCTTTTTCAAAGCGGGCACGAAAAGGTAAAAACTGTACCTGTTGCAGTTAAACCCGGGATTAAGGGCCTGGTAATTGACTCCTTAAATAAACAGATAGCCCAGGACCCAGACTTAAGCGCTGTTGAAAAGAAACAGATACAAAAAAAAGTAACCCAATACGGTGGTGGTTTAGTAGCAGTTACAGAAGATGCTGATAGCAGTACCAGCAAAACCGGCTTGTTCAGTAAAAAAGATACCAGCTATAGCCAATACTTAAAAGAACAGCAACAATTACCGGCTAATCAACGCGATGGCTTTTTTAAGATGCAGGCTCGTAAAAAGATAATTAGCTACAGGCAAAAATATGGCGACAGATCAAAAGAAGTATTTTTTGATGAGTTTAAACATAACATCCCCAAAATGATGTTCCTGATGCTGCCACTGTTTGCTTTGATACTTAAGGTAACATTTTCAAACAATAAAAAATTCTATGTAGAGCACCTTATCTACACCTTTCACCTGCATTGCTTTCTGTTTATATTTTTGGCAATGATTATGCTGCTTGAGTTGATAATCCCCGCGGCATGGGTTATCAGCGACTGGATAAATTTTGGTGCTTTTATATACATCATCTGGTATATATTCCGCTCACTAAAACAGGTTTATCACCGCAGCAGCTTAAGAACCATTTCCAAGATGATAGGAATGTCAATAATGTACTTTATAGTATTTATATTTTGTGTAAGCACTGTGCTTTTAATTACAGGGCTGCTTGCTGCTTAAATTATAATATTACTTACCAAAAGCATCAAGCGCTATAGTTGGTTTGCCAGTATTGTCAAACGCATCTAAGCCATAACCTTGCCAGTTATAAGCCTCAGGTTCCCAGTAAAATACACCCAGACCATTGCCATTAGCAACTGAATTTACTTTGGTGATAATGTCTGTCAAAAAATCTCTGGAGGTGCTTGCTGCCGTGGCATCTAAACCAACCTCAACTATCATTACCGGGGTTGAGTAACGAGAAACCATATCATTTATATTGGTAAGGCATTGTGCATTTAAGGTTGACCAGTTTGTTGTTGACGGATAAAGCGACATACCTATAATATCCCATTGAGCACCATTAGCCTTTAAACCATCAAACATCCAGCGAAACAGTGTATTATCAAAACCATTTGAAATATGTACAATTACTTTTGTAGTGCTGCTTACTGATTTAACTGCGGCATAACCACTTTTAATGAGTGCTGCAAAATTGGCCATGCTTTTTGAAGCGCGGCCATCTTCCCATAGCATACCGTCGTTGGTTTCATTACCTACCTGTACCCAATCAGGGGTAATGCCATTGGTTTTTAAGGTATTCATTACGTTCACTGTATAAGTGCCCAAGGTAGTAGTTAAAGCGTTTATATCCATTGATGCCCATGCTGCGGGTTTTGTTTGGTGGCCGGGATCAGCCCAAACGTCGCTGTAATGAAAATCGATCATGATCTTCATACCTGCATTTTTAGCTCTGATAGCTTTTGCCACCAAATCAGCAGTATTGCACCAGCCGTCTGTTGGGTTTACCCATGCACGTAACCTGATAGAATTAAAACCAAGGCTTTTCATCAAGGCAAAAAGATCCTGCTGCGTACCTGTTTTATCATAAAACTTTACCCCCGACGATTCCATTTGTGTTACCCAGCTAATATCAGCTCCCTTAGCAAAAGTAGCTGCTACTACCGGCGCAGTGTAAGTTGACGTTTGCACAGGTGCGGGCGTAGGTGTACTCCCTTTGTTTGAACATGATAAAATCAAAAACAGTGATGCAATGCAGTATACACTTAATACTTTTTTCATACAGGAATTTTAGCTTATAAATTGGTGTCGCCAAAGGCTTTGACAAATATAAAATTCAGGCTTGAAAAATAAAATGTTTATTTAACATTTATTATTTTGAAGATTAAACCTACTCCTGCTAACAGAAAGTTTATAAATAAAAACAGCCTGCATTAAACTAAAATGCAGGCTGTTTTACAGCTGTTTATATACGCTGATGATTATAATTTACCGGTTCTTGACGGGATTTCGTTTGATAGATAATTAAAGCTTTGTGTCTGATCGCCAAGCTGGATCTTAAACTCCCCGGCCTCTGTAACCGTTTTGCTTATGTCATTCACAAAGGTAATATCCCTTGGCGTTATTTTAAAAGTGACTGTTTTTGTTTCGCCGGGTTGCAGGTCTATTTTGTCATAACCCCTTAAACGTTTGGTATCGGGTGCTATACTTGCATAAAGCTGGCTTATGTAAAGTAAAACCGATTCCTTCCCTTCACGCTGGCCTGTGTTCTTTACATCAACAGTGATGGTTAATGATTCATTAGCCTTCAAATCAGGTTTACTGATATGCAGGTTACTATAGCTAAAGCTTGTATAGCTTAAGCCATAACCAAATTCATAAAGCGGATTATAACCATGTTTATCATCAGGGTTACCATTTTCAAGATTTTTACGGTAATAATTAACCAAAGCATTGGTATAACGCGGGTAAGTAACCGGTAATTTACCTGATGGATTTACATCACCAAATAAAATGCTGGCTAATGCATCTCCCCCTTCGTTACCTGATAGATAAGCCATCACGGTAGCTGCCGACTGGCTTTCGGCCTGGGTAACAATGCGTGGGCGGCCTTCGGCTAAAACCAAAATAACTGGCTTGCCTGTTTTAGCTAATTCCATTGCCAGTTCGGTTTGTGCAGCAGGTAAGCTCAGGTCATCAATATTGCCTACGTTCTCAGTATACGAAAGTTCGCCTAAGCAAAGCACAATCACATCTGCTTTTTTTGCAGCTTTAATGGTTTCACTGATGTTTTTAAGACTATCAAATGCGGCTCCTGGTTCGTAGCTTACATTATCTTTTCCTATTTTTTGCTGAATAGCTTCTAAAATGGTGTTTTTGCTGGCTGCAAAAACATCCGACTGGTCGCCCTGCCAGGTATAACTCCATCCACCATCCAAGGCACGCATAGTATTGGCTGTTGGGCCTGTAACAAATACTTTCAGATCTTTTTTAAGCGGAAGGATATGATTATTGTTTTTTAGTAGTGTAATTGCCTCTGTAGCTGCCGTTACACTTACCTGGCGAAACTCTTCAGATCCAAATTTTGGATAATCATCAGGATTACCAACCGGGCGCTCAAACAAACCTAACTGGTATTTTACTTTCAGGATACGGTGAACAGCCTCATTGATACGGCTTATAGGTACTTTACCCTCGTGTACCAATTCAACTAAGTAGTTATAAAAACTATATTCATACGGAACCATGCTCATATCAACCCCGGCATTTACAGCTATCATTACCGCGTCTTTTTCGGTGGCGGCAACATGGTGGCGTTCGTGCAGGTATTCAATATCTTTCCAATCGCTAACGGCAATACCATCAAAATGCAGTTCGCCGCGTAATACATCCGTAAGCATATATTTACTTGCATGGATGGGTACGCCATTGATCTCGCCCGAGTTGATCATCAGCGTTCTGGCACCTGCTTTAACAGCTTCTTCAAAAGGTGGTAAAAAGTATTCGCGCATGTAACGGTCAGGGATCCAGGCTGGGGTACGGTCTTTTCCGCTTAGTGGGTCGCCATAACCTAAATAGTGTTTCATACAAGCGGCAACATGGTATTTATCGCCTACATCATTACCCTGGTAACCTTTAATAATTGAGGCACCCATTGTTTTGATCAGGAAAGGATCCTCACCAAAAGTTTCGTAGATCCGTGGCCATAATGGTGATTTACCTAAATCTAAAACCGGCGAATAATTCCATGGGATATAACTTGCACGTGTTTCATAAGCGGTAATCTGTCCTGCCTTAAAAGCTATCTCTTTATTAAATGTAGCTGCCATTGCAATTTCCTGCGGAAAAAGCGTACTGCCTGTTGTATAAGTTACGCCATGTATAGCATCAATACCATAAATAACCGGAATTTTTAAACGATCCTGGGCCGCTTCCTGCTGTATGGTTGAAATTACTTCGTACCAATGCTTACGATCATAAGCCTGGCCGCTTACGTTTAGTATGGAGCCCACATGGTATTTTAAAATGGCTTCTTTTATCTTATCAGCATCAATTTGATGTACGCCATTTTTGGTCGTTGATACCACATCAGATGTTACTTCGGTCATTTGCCCTATTTTTTCTTCGAGGGTCATTTTGGCTATCAGCGCGTCAACTTTTTTATCAAGTTCGGTGCCTGCCGGTTGTGGCTTTTTAGGTTGTGCGGCACAAAGCAGCGCGTTTAATAAAATGAAATTTACTAAAGTAAAAATTCTTTTCATGATTTGTCGGTTTGGTTCAAGGCCTTAATTGGACTATAAATTTATTAATTTTTATTTGATGTATTTAACTGATTTTGAAGCGCTTCTATCGCAATTGCTAAATAAGCCGCCGGGGCGTTCCAGTTAATTGCAATCTCGTTTACGGCATAAGCCCTGTCGTCATCAATATATGCTGCATCGGGCACAATTGAAGGTACTTTGATATGATCCTGCATGCCCGGATTGGGGCCGCCAGCCAATAAACCCGGTATAGGGTCAACAATACCATCGGCAACTGATGGGCGATGGTGCGGGTGCATAGGCGTTTTACTTCCGTACCCGGTTATATAGGAATAACCCGTAGCATTTCTGCCTAAAATATAGTCGAGGTTTGCCAATGAATACTTAAGGTATTTATTATTGCCGGATAGCTTATAGGCCTGAATGAGCATAACACCTTCATTTGCTGCTTCTGAGTTGCTTCCCCAGCCAAAATGATGGGCAGACTTGGTCATTACGGTTTGATATGCTGTTTCATCAGCACCGTTAATCATATCATCAGCTAAAGCGATCAGGCGTTTTTTAAGTTCCGGTAGTTCTTTTGGTGAATTACCTTTGGCCGGATCACAGTTTTTAATCAATGAATAATAGCCCAATAACCTAACTTGTCCCCAGGTTGGGATGGGCATATTATTATCAGGCAATAAATTAACCTGTTTTAAATATTCTGATTGTTGAGTGGTTACAAAAAGCTCTGATGCTGCCCAAATAAATTCATCAGTAAAAGTATTATCGCCATACGCGCCAGTTGTTATTTTAGGATCAAACTTTTTGTTCATTTCATCCTGCTGATAAGCTATATCCGGGTTTTTAACAGCCCAATCCCATGCTTTTTTAGCCTGATTTAAACAGGAATCAGCCAAACCGGGAACTTGTTGAGGGAATTTTCTGAATATCCGACTGGCCTGCGCCATCACGGCTGCAAAATCAAGCGTAGCTGCGGTTCCTTTCTGCACCACATAACGGGGGGCCGTACCTTTATCAGGCATTTCCATTTTATCAAATGCGGCATTGGTAAGTTTATGATAAACCCCGCCGTCGTTTGGATCCTGCATGGTGAGCATCCAGCGCAAATTCCATAATGCCTCGTTCAATACATCCGGAATATGGTTGCCGCTTTCCGGAATATTCAAATTAACCGATTGCATGTGTTCCGGAAAATCTTCATATAACGACAATAAAGTGCTGGTGCTTATGCCGCTGTTAACAATATATTTGTTATAGTCGCCTGCATCATACCATCCGCGCGGGGCCGAAATAACTGTGCCAGTTGGGCGTTTATCAGTAGCTGCTGATGCATGCACCAACACGCTGGTATCCGGATGCCCTTCGGCCCTATTCCATTTGCCCGCATACTTTTCCTGAAGAGGTATAGAAGCGCGCATGTAATAATAAGCCTTAATGATGCCCGCTGCTACTTCTTTATGTACGGCATTTTTAATTTGAAACGGATAAGAATATCCAGAACCTGGTATATATAAAACATAAGTACCGGAAGTATGGAAAGCAGTAAAATTTGCTATTTGAAGTGTATTACCTGCAAAATCAGGCTTTACCGATGCTTTTAACACCCCGGTAAACACCGTTTTTTTAGCTGTAGTTTGGATATAGAATTTATTACCACTGCTTTTTAATATGATCCCTGTTTTAGGGGCATCCGGATAAAACCCGATCTGATTTAGCCGGATCAACCTTGCAGTATCCTGGCCAATAGATTTTTGTGTAATAAACAATAACAATACGCCAAGCATACATACACAGATAAGGCATGGATTTGAATACTTATTGGTCATGAGTATTTATCAGTTTTAAAGTGGATAATTGGTTGATAAAGATATGTGTAAGTAATACAATAAGTATAATACTAAATTGACATACTTTATATTAAAAAGTGATACTAAACAGGCAAATTATATATAAATAATAATAGGGCTTAAAATACATTAAACAAAAAAGGGTTCGCCCATATATGAGCGAACCCTTTAAAATGTTACGAATAAGTTTTAAATTTTGAACAGAGTGTATGCAAGGCTCAAATTAAACAAGCCTACCCGGGTATGCGAATTACCGTAGGTTTGCTTGGTTAAACCGGCTTCGTACCGTAAGTCAATAGAAATCCTTTGTATATCAATGCCACCGCCAAACTGCCAGGCAAAGTTTTGATCTTTATAGTTCAATGATGTTGCATTGTTTACGGCTCCGCTAAAGCTTTGATCTTTATTTATAGCGAATGAAACTACAGGGCCTGTATAAAAACGACCGCCCAAACCAAATGCACCAACTTTACCACCAAACAAAAGCGGTACATCAATACTGGTAAATTTCGCTTTAACTTCACTGTTACCATCAGAGATCTGGACATTTTTTGAGGTGGCATAAATTTCGGGCTGAAAGTTAAAACCCAACGCGCCAAATCTTGCCCAAAAGCCTCCTAAATAACCAGCACGGTTGCTGCTATTAAAGGTAGATCCTGAATAATCAAGGCCAGATAGATTTAACCCTCCCTTTATCCCAAATTGAAAAGATGGTAAAGCCTGGGCTGCTGCAAAACTACTTGCTGCTGCAATAATTGTTAATGTTATAATCAGTTTTTTCATGATATAATAGCTATAGATGTATGATGCAGCATTAATAATCAACATAAAGCACAGATAAAAAATTGTGCGCTATATGCAGCAATATCCGGTCAATATTAAAAAATTAATATTGACCGGATATATAATTGATTATAAGATAAATATACCTATTTTAAGTTACACTGAAAGGGTTATCAAAAATTTAGAAATTTAGCTTTCCCTGGTAATAATCCAATATTTTAGTACGGATAAGATAATCATACCTTGCATTAATAAGGCTAACGTTTGCAGCATCCAGGTTATTTTTGGCTATCACAAAAATATCTGCAGTAATCACCCCACTGTTAAATTTAATCTCCTGTGCATTAAATGCTTCCTGGTATGCGGTTATCTGATCTAATAACACTGCATAACGCTCGTACGAGGTTAACATATTGGCATGTGCCTGCTCTATCTGCTGCTTAAGCTGTACCTGTGTATTGGTATTGGTATTTTGAGCATCCTCCAGGTTAATTTTTGCAATGGCTATATTATTCCTGTTTTGAAAATAATTTAAAATGGGGATCTGTAAATTTAAAGTAGGCCCGTAATTGTAGTTGTTTCTGAACTGATTTGAAAAATTTGCAGATGCTGTACTTGAGTAATTAGTACCTATTGAGCCGCCTAATGATAGGGTTGGATACAATCTTCCCCTCGCAGCTTTTACCTGGCTTTGAGCCGATTTAACACGCAGATCGGCTGCTTTTACCAAAGCTAAATCACTTAAGGCTGTCGCATAAATCTGATTCGGGCTTTGATCATACTTTACCGGAACCTGGTCTGCAGTTAGCCTAACCAATTGAACATCCTTTTTAAAGGGAACGTTCATGGCCTCTAACAAATTTAATTTGGCAGTTATCACCGCATTTTTAGCATTTATAACGGTTAATGCATCACTTGAATGGGTTCCTTTAATATTATAATAGTCTGCCGGGGCTACTGAGCCGGCATTATTTAAAATGGTTTCGCGGTCTAAGTTAATTTTAGAACCATTAAACTGGAAGTTTGCCTGTGTAAGCTGGTCTTCACTGCTCAGAACTTGTAAATACAACGAAATTATATTTAGTGTAGTTAAATCCTTAACCTGTTGGAAATCCATTTTACCAGCCTGGTAAGCTAAGGAATTTTGCTTGATGCTATTCACCATACTTAAACCGTTAAATAAAATAACACTGCTGTTAAGGCTGTACTGGCCAATATTAATTTGCTGGTTTACATAGTTATACGTTGTAGGATCCTGGCTGCGGCCATTACTTAATGTTTGTGATGCATTACCATTTAGGGTTGGTAAAAGGTTTTCTCGGGTTTGTTTCCAGGCTATACGGTCGCGTTCTACCTGGGTTTCACTCAACTTAACGGTAAGGTTATTTTTAATGGCTATATCAACACATTGCTGTAATGTTAAAACACTATCCTGAAGCTGCTGGGCTTTAGAAATACCGGCTATTGAAAGAAG
Organism: Mucilaginibacter sp.; assembly: GCF_965277465.1. GTDB lineage: Bacteria > Bacteroidota > Bacteroidia > Sphingobacteriales > Sphingobacteriaceae > Mucilaginibacter. The sequence continues at coordinate 1,838,761 of NZ_CBDICW010000002.1, read as the reverse complement.
TAAAAGTAATAAGGGTATTTTTTTAAAAAACATGATTATGATATTTATCTTTTCGGTTTAGAATTTTCTGGATGATTCTACTTTACCATCTAAAAGGTTAATGATCCTTGAACCGTATTCTGCATTTTTCTCGGAGTGCGTTACCTGGATTATGGTAACACCATCTTCTTTATTCAGCTTGCGGAACAACTGCATTATTTCGTCGCCTTGTTTTGAATTTAAGTTACCTGTAGGCTCATCTGCCAATAACAGTTTAGGTTTGGCAATAAGTGCACGCGCTATACCCACCAACTGTTGCTGTCCTCCTGATAGCTGCGCCGGGAAAAGATCTTTTTTTCCTACTATCTGAAAACGATCAAGCATATCAGCCACTATGGCTTTACGTTCGCTGCTTTTATAATCCTGGTAAATTAGCGGGGTTTCAATGTTTTCATAAACAGTAAGTTCATCAATTAAATGATAGGCCTGAAATACAAAGCCTATGTATTGCTTATATAAAGCCGATCGCTGTTTGTCTTTAAGCTGATGCACTGCGTTATTAACAAAATAATGATAGCCGTCTGAGGGTTCATCAAGCATACCTATAACATTTAACAAGGTTGATTTTCCGGAACCTGAAGGGCCCATAATGGAAATAAATTCACCTTCATCAACCTCAAGGTTAATATCGTTAAGTACAAAATTTTTATTGCCGCCAACCTGGTAGTATTTTGAAATATGCTGTAGTGATAACATGTGTATAAATTAATTAGTAATTTGTTGAATTAGTGATTTACCGGATCGCTAATTTATTAAATAAAGTATTTTAATTAACGGTATTTACTTACCTGATATGCCACTTAAGTATCAATAATATACCAAACTTTTAATAATCTTATAATCAAATAGTTAACAATAAAAGATAAAGTAATTACTGTTCGCTTATGTAACAGGAAGCGTACGGTAATGATACAATAGATTAAACCAAAAAGCCTTAAATCCGGAGCATTAAAATCATACTTGGATGACTTAAAACTCCAGACTTAAGGCTGTTTAGTTTAGTGTAAAACTATTCGCTCCTCAAACTCTTAACCGGGTTGGCTATAGCTGCTTTAACAGACTGAAAGCTTACTGTTAAAAAAGCTATCAGTAATGAAATTATCCCCGCTAAAACAAATACCCACCATTGAATACTGATGCGAAAGGCAAAATCCTGCAACCATTTACTCATAAAAAACCAGGCTATTGGCCATGCAAAAAGGTTGGCAATCAAAACCAGTTTCAGAAAATTGCCCGAAAGTAACAGGGTAATATTTTGTACTGATGCACCAAGTACCTTGCGAACACCTATTTCTTTCACCCTTTTTTCGGCAGAGTACGAGGCTAGGCCAAATAAGCCCAGGCAAGAGATAATAATGATCAGTGCGGCCAGCATCCCTACAATTTTACTTACCTGATCGTCAACACGGTAAACATCATTAAAATGATCGTCTAAAAACTGGTAGCTAAATGGAATTTCGGGCTCAATACTTTTCCAGGTTGTTTTTATATAGTCAATAGCTTCGGTAGTTTTGCCACCATTAATTTTTACCGACATGGTGCTAAAGCCATTGCCTTTATCACTCAATATAAATAAGGTTTCAATTTTATAATGCAGCGAGTTAAAGTTAAAATCTTTAACTATAGCTTTTATAGTACCCAATGAATCATATCCAAAACGCAGGCCGATTAGCGATGATAGCGGTTTCCCTTTTTGATCTTTTAATAACTCTTTAGCAAGGGTTTCATTAATGATGTATTCCTTACCTTCCTGCGTTTTCTCGCCCGAAAAGTTTTTACCCGCTAACAGTTTTATTTTATATAAACTCAAATAATCATTATCAACTATAAGCTGAGTAGCAGTTAATTGCCGTTTAGGCCCATCTGCCGGATGAAACTCGACTCCTGACTGATCCAAATGGCTACCCAGATTATCCTGCGATGCGGTAACCCCGCTGATTAGTGAACTGTTTAACAATTGTTGCTTAAGCAGATCATACTTTGCAGGTGTAACCATATTTAAGGGCACAGTAACTACCTGATCGCGTACAAAACCAGGATCACGTTTCTGCATAAAGTTTAATTGCTTTACAACAAGCACAGTGGCTATCATTAAAAAGATGGCGCTTGTAAACTGCCCAACAACCAATATATTCCTTAATAAACCTTTATTTTTACCTGTTTGAATGGATCCTTTCAATACCTGTACAGGCTGAAATCCGGACAAATAAGCCGCCGGGTAGATCCCCGAGATTAAGCCTACAACTATAGTACAAACAACAATCAATCCTGTTATCCCCAAATTACTAAAAACCGGAAGACTTATTTCCCGCTGACTAAGGTTATTGATGTACGGCAATGCAATTTCAACCAGCACAACAGCAAAAACTAATGCTATTAGGGAGAGCATAACGGTTTCGCCTAAAAACTGTATGGCTAATTGAAAGCGGTACGCCCCTATTGATTTTCTTATACCTACCTCTTTGGCTCTTTCGGCAGAGCGGGCGGTTGAAAGGTTGATAAAGTTTATACAAGCTATTACCAATACAATAAGTGCTATGGCAGCAAAAAGGTTAGTTAGCTTCCTGTCAAATTTCTGATAGTTAAGGTAATCCAGCCCAATATCGGCAGAGTTGGCATGTACATCCTTAAGCGGCAAAAAAAACAACTCGTAATGATTCCAGTCTGTACCGCCTATGTGTTTTTTCAGGTAATCAGGCATCTTTTTTTCAAGGGCATTGATATTAGTCCCGGGGGCTAATACTAAATAAGTATTTAGCCAGTTACCACCCCAGTTATTGATCATCCAGGGTTTAAAAATAGTACTGAAAGAAAATAAACCATCAAACTGTAACTGCGAGTTTTTTGGTGGATTTGCTACTATACCGGTAACAGCATAACTGGCTGTATCGCCACCATAATGGGTAATTGTTTTGCCAATAGGATCCTGGTTGCCAAAAAGCTTTTCAGCGGTAGCCTGTGTAAGTAAAACACTGTGCGGTTTTAATAACGCAGTTGCCCGGTCGCCTTTTATCAGCTTAAAATCAAATATGTTAAGAAAAGTGGTATCCACAAAAAAGGCTTCGGGTATAAACACCCTTTTTTCCTGGTAAGTTAATTGAAACTTCTCCTGCCAGCGGATCCTTGTAAAATTCTGGATCTCCGGAAATTCAGCTTTTAGCGTTGCCCCCATCGGGAACATGGATAGTGCAACCTTTTGCGATGCCACCATCCCCGGAAATTTTTGAACCTCGTTTAAACGGTAAATGTTTTTGGTGTGAAAATTGTCGAAACTCTTTTCGTACGAAACAAACAGCATGATAACAATACAGGCTGCCATACCAATGGACAGACCGATAATGTTAATTGCCGAAAAAACCTTGTTCTTCCAGATGTTTCGCCAGGCGATCTTTAGGTAATTTTTTATCATGGTTTAGTTTATTGGAATCTTTTGTCTAATAAGGATTATTCGTTTTTTAAACTGTTTACCGGGTTTGCCAATGCCGATCTGATGGCTTTACACCCCACAGTTAACCAGGCAATTATTACGGATAGCAATATGGCTGATACAAATATGCCGGGGCCTATGGTTATTTTATACGTAAATGCCTGTAACCATTTATTCATAAAATACCAGCCAACGGGCGCCGAAATTGCGAACGCCACTAAAATTAGCAGGGTAAATTCTTTTGAAAAAAGGTAAACAATATGACCTACCGATGCACCCAATGTTTTGCGGATCCCAACCTCTTTGGTACGTTGTACTGCCATAAATGATATTAAGCCATACAAGCCCAGACAAGAAATAAAAATGGCTATGCCAGCAAATACTTTATAAAGCTGTGATAGTTGATTTTCATTTTTGTAAAAAGTGGCAATCTTTTCATCTAAAAACTGGTACTCATATAAATAATCAGGGAATGATTTGTTCCAAAGCTTTTCGATGGATGCAAGGCTTTGATTGATATTTGATGGCTCAATTTTTATGTTGATCACCTGGTACATTTTTTTCCATGACCCCATCAAAACCGGAGGAATAGCATCTTTCAGTGAACTGACATTAAAATCCTTTACCACACCGGTAATTTGAGCATGCTTTGATTTATTATACCCTAACTGAATGTATTTACCAATTGCATCTTTAGGATCGCGAATGCCTAATTCTTTTATCAGGGCCTGATTCACTACATATCCGCTCACTGTATCTCCGGTTTTATAAGGCTGACCTGCCAAAAACTGCAGTTTATAAAGCTTAAAATATTCGGCATCGGCCCATTTTAAATTGGCACTGAACTTTGTCTTTTTATCGGAGTTATTATACCTAAATCCAGTATTCCAACTTGTATAATCGGATGGGCCTGCAAAGCTATAGCTCACATCTTTTATACCAGGTGCTTCTAAAAGCTGGTTCTTTAATGAGCTCATCCTGCTTTCACTTAAGCTATCAGCCGGGAGCGGTACCATAACTACTGCATCTTTTGCAAAGCCTAATGATTTATTACTGAAATAATTCATTTGGCTGATGATTACCAAAGTGCCAATAACCAATACCTGCGCTATGCAAAATTGTAATACCACCAAGCCTCTTCTTAGCGATATACCACTTGCTTTGGATGCTGCTATCTTATTTTTAAGCGCCGTTATGGGATTAAAGCCCGATAATACCATTGCCGGATAAAAGCCTGCCAATAATGTAACCCCAGCAACTAACCCAGCAAGGAAAATAAGAACCACAGGTTCAAACAGAAAGGACTTGCTGAGTTCAATTTCCATTAACTGGTTAAGTGGGGGAAGCGCTAAACTTGTTATGCCTATAGCCAACGCAACCGCCAATAAAGTAATGATCAATGTTTCGCTGATAAACTGAAAGATCAGTTGCTTGCGGCTACTGCCCAATACTTTACGGATGCCTACTTCTTTTGAGCGGTTTACTGCCTGTGCTGTTGCCAGGTTTATAAAATTAACACAGGCTATTATCAGCAGAAATAAACCTATTAAGCTGATGGCATTGATAAGTTGTTTACTGAACGGATGATTACTGTATATGTCAACCGAACTGTCATAATGCAAATCGGTAAGCGCCTGAAGTTGCATACTTTGTGATGCATATTCTGCCGATTGATGCTTTTTTGCAAATGCAGCTAACTCAACATTAAACTGTTTGATATTTTGATTTTCAGGCAGTACAACATAACAATTGTTGGAGCTTATGATGCTAACCCAATCCTGCATATTGTTATAAAAATCACTCCCTTTAACCCTTAAAGTGGCGTATGAGATTACTGCCTTCAGCGGAAAATCTGTATTTACCGGTATGTCTTTTAAAACCCCTGTTACTTTGAGTGTTAGTTTATTATCAAGCTTTACTGTTTTGCCAATTACATCCTTCCAGTCGCCAAAAAACTTATTGGCTTCTTTTTTTGTTAAAATTATACTGTTGGGTTCGTTAAGGCAGCTTTTTTTATCTCCGGCCAGCAAATCAAACTTAAAAACATTAAAAAACTGCGGTTCAGCATAAAAGGTATCATCTTCTTTAAACTTCTTTACAGTTTGTTCATTACCATTGGTCGTCACCATAAAATAACTGCCCCTATTGCGCATTACAGCCGTAATATCCTTTAACTGCGGAAAATCGATCCTTAAAGCATCTGCTGTTGGAAAAGGGATCCCGCTATCCAGGTCTACCCCGCCCTGCTGGTTTTTAAAAGCAGTAAGTACCCGGTATATATGATCTTTTTTAGGGTGAAAATTATCAAAGCTGTTTTCGAAGTTTATAACCAAAAAAATAAGCAGGCAGGCAGCTATGCCCACAGCTAAACCAGTAATATTTATAATGGTATAACTTTTATTGCGGATAAGGCTGCGCCATGCAGTTTTAATATAGTTCTTTATCATTACCTACTTTATTTGTGCTATTGAAATAATATCCTCAAATCTATTATTCGCTCCTTAGGCTTTTTACCGGGTTTGTTAAAGCTGCTTTAATTGCTTGAAAACTTATAGTGATCAGTGTAATTACAATTGCAGCTAAGGCCGATAATATGAATACCCCGGGGCCGATAGTAATACGGTAATCATATTTTTGCAACCAACCTTTTAAAAAATAAAGCGCTATTGGTGAAGCTATTACACAGCTAATTATAACTAATAAAATAAAATCGCGTGAGAGGAGCAGCCAAACCTGTGATATAGACGCCCCCAGTACTTTGCGGATCCCGATTTCTTTAGTACGTTGTTCGGCAACATAAGCTGCAAGGCCGAACAAGCCAAGGCATGATATAAAAATAGCAAGGCCGGCAAATACCCCAGCCAGTTTACCAACTAATAACTCAAGATTAAATTTGTGGTTGTATTCATCATCAACAAACTGATAGATGTATGGATAGGCAGGGTTATAGGTATCAAATATTTTTGTAAGTTTTGCAATAGCATCGTGCGTGCTTACATTTTTTGCTAAGCGGTACATAACAGTATTACCACCTTGCCCATGACAGAAAATTGCTGGTGCAACAGGCGTAAACGGTGATTCCATCAAGGCATCTTTTACTACACCAATTATGCGGACAGGTAAGTTGCTTCCATTCCACGTTATTAATTGGTTTATAGGATTTTTAAGACCGATACGTTTTATCGCAGCTTCGTTAAGCACAACATTTAGGGTGTCCGTTTTCCAATCGGCTGCAAAGTCGTGCCCCTCTTTAAAGGTTATTCCCAAAGTTTTAAAATAGCTGTCTGATACCCAGATACCACCAATATTTACCGATTCATCACCCGCATTTTTTCCGGGCCATTTATCAAGCGACAAATGACTGTAAACATTAGTTACCGGGCTTGATGCTGCTGCTACACTCTCTACTATTCCACTGCTTAACAATTCATTTTTTAGCGCATCATAATGCGTAATAAGATCGCCGCTCATATCAGTCATCATTAAACGGGCAGCGCTGTAACCTGTGGGCCTGTTTTTAGCATACTGTATTTGCTGATACACAATAACAGTACTTATTATTAGCGCGATAGAACAGCTAAACTGAACCACTACTAATATTTTGCGCGGTAATGCAGCCGCTTTACCAACTTGAATAGCCCCCTTAAAAACCTGTACCGGGTTAAATGATGACAGGTAAAACGCGGGCCTGCTGCCTGCTAATAAGCCAGTAATTAATACATATAATATCATCACTGTCCAAAACAAGGGGTTGCCATAAGGGATACTTATAGAACTGCCAATAAGCTTATTAAAAGATGGTAATGCCAGCTGCGTAAACACTAACGATAACAAGAATGCAATAAAAGTTATTAATACTGATTCTGTTAAAAATTGTAATATCAGATCTTTACGCTGTGAACCTATTGCCTTACGAACACCTACTTCCCTGGCCCTTTTTTCAGAGCGCGCTGTTGAAAGGTTCATAAAATTGATACAGGCAATGATCAATACCAATATACCGATGAGGCTAAACATGCGTACATAGTCAATAAAGCCGCCAACTTCCTTACCATTTTTAAAGTCGGAGTATAAATGCCAGTTTTTTAAAGCATGCAACACCACAACGGGCTTGGCAGGCCGCATCTGCGGGCTCTTTTGATAAACAATGTTCCTTATCTTAGGTTCAATCTGCTCATAGGTTACACCGGGTTGCAGTTCTACATAAGTTGTAAATGAATTATTAGTCCAGGTGGTGCGTGCACCCTTCATCCAGGATTCAGTTTGTTCTTTAAAGCTGAAAGGAGTTAGGTAACTAAATTGCAAGGTTGCATTTTTTGGCAGATCTCTCAATACGCCGGTAACCTTTAAATTTTGCTTATTATCAAAACGAACATATTTATTTATTGGGTCATCGTTTCCAAATAATGCTTTAGCGGTTGATTCTGTTAAAACAATTGAATAGGTTTCGGTTAAGGCAGACTGTGCGTTTCCTTTAACAAAAGGATATTGAAACATTTTTAAAAAATCAGGATGTGTTGCACCACCACCCAGGTACAGCTTTTTATCCCCCACTAAAAGATCGTGGTTCATCCAGCCCAAATAATCAGCCTCTGCAACCCGTTTAATTCCCGGTATTTCTTTTCTTAATACATCTGATAAAGGAATTGCCAATGCAGTCTGTGTATGTTCCCCATCGTGCTGACTGGTAAAATTTAGTTCGACCTGGTATAGTTGATTGTAATTTGGTAAGAACTTATCGTATGAATATTCATTAAATACCCATAAGCCAATAAGCAAAGCCACAGCCATCCCTGCAGCCAGCCCCAAAATATTGATCGCACTGTAAACCTTACTATTCACAATGTTACGCCATGCGATTTTTAAATAATTCTTTATCATCTTATAGAAACATCTATATCTGTCAGTTAAAAACTAAATTAGTTTATTCGCTCCTTAGGCTTTTAATCGGATTGGTAAGCGCTGCTTTTATTGCCTTATACCCTACCGTTAAACAAGCTAATATTATAGACGAGAAAACAGCCAATAAAAACACATCGGCACTTATGGTGATACGATAAACAAAGCTTTGCAACCAGCCGGCCATCAGGTACCAGGATACAGGTACAGCAATGGCAAATGATATACCTATCAAAATCATAAACTCCTTTGAGAACAGGAACACAATACTACTTACTGATGCACCCAATACTTTGCGTACGCCCACTTCCCGCGTGCGCTGAACAACCATAAAAGATACCAGTCCATATAAACCAAGGCATGAGATAAATACTGCTATAGCAGCAAATATTTTGTAAACCAATGCCAGCTGATTTTCCTGCTTGTAAAACTGGGCTATGTTGTCATCAAGAAAAAAGCCGTTATAAGCATACTCTGGATACATGTTTTCCCATTGCTTTTGCAATTTTGAAACTGTTTTACTTAGGTTTTTAGTTTCGATTTTAATAGCTACCTGCGATTCGAATTTTTTGCGCGGAGAAATAACAATTGGTTTAACTATTTCACGTAACGAGTTGGTTTTAAAATCTTTAACTACACCAACTATAGGTGCCCAAAATGCTTTATTACCACCCAAACGTACGGTTTTGCCTATTGCAGTTTCAGGGTTTTTAATCCCTAACTTTTTAAGAAAGGTTTCGTTCACCACTACCTGGCGTATGGTATCACTTTGATCATAACCTTTACCAGCCACAAAACGCAGTCCGTAAGTTTTAAAATAGTCAACATCCCCATACTTTAAAAAGGTAGTGATACCGAGTTCCTTTTCCGAATGATCAAAGTAAAAATTAGTACCCCAGTTATTTTCTGATGAGGGTGCATCAGATGCAAAGCTTACCGACTTAACATCAGAATTTTGCTGTAGCTGCTCCTTAAACGATTGGATTTTACCCAAACTGATGCTATCTGTATATCCGGGAATGATCAGAACCGCACTTTTGTTAAAACCCAGATCGGCCGCGTTAACAAAGTTCATTTGCTTCACAGCAATGATAGTACCGATAATTAATAACTGTGATATGGCAAACTGCCCCACAACTAAGCCCCTGCGAAGCGGGATACCACCTATAGAAGCAGCTGTTATTTTATTTTTTAATGCTAAAACAGGTTTAAAGCCCGACATTACCAATGCGGGATATACTCCTGATAAAAGTACAACCACAATAGTAACCAATACTAAAAACAGCAGGCTGCCCGCACTTATTAAGCTAATATCATCGGGTACGTTGGCAATGTTTTTTAGATATGGCAAGGATATTTTTGCAATAATTACAGCCAATACTACTGCACCTACCACAATGATCCCTGTTTCGCCAATTACCTGGTTGATGAGTTGCACCCTGCTGCTGCCTAATACTTTACGGATCCCAACCTCTTTTGAACGGCTTACTGATTGTGCCGTTGATAGATTGATAAAGTTGATTGAGGCCATTATGATGATCAAAATGGCTATAAATGATAGTGTACGGAGGGTTGCTTTAGTGGTTAAATGATCGCCGATGGTATTACCGAAACGGGTATCAAAGTGCATTTCGCTCAAAGGCTGTAAAAACTGAATCCTGCTTACACGGCCCTTATCGCCTGAGTGCCTGTAATTAAAGTTTTTAAGCTGTGCATTTATTTTATCAATAGATTCACTTGGAGGTAAAAGCATAAACACCTGGTGACTGCTGCTTACTGAGTGCCAATCGTTGCTGTATCCGTAATCATTCGGATGCTGTTTCCAGGTTATAAACGAAACCAATACTTTAAGCGGGAAATCGCTGTTGGGCTGGGCATCCTCAATTACGCCGGCTACTTTTAAATTGAGCACGTTATCCATTTTAAGGGATTTGCCCATCGCATTTTTCCAGTCGCCAAAGTATTTTATAGCACTGCTTTTGTCTATAACCACCATATTGGGTTCTGCCAGTGTCTTTGCGTCGCCAGCCAGCCATGTGGCACTAAAAATGTCAAAGAACTGCGGCTCCATAAACATTACGCCTATGTTCTCGGTGAATTTTTTATCATTGACACCACCTGATGAACCATTATCGGGCACAGTAACCTGGCTGCCGTAATTTGTATTTATGGCCGCCACCTTTGCCTGGGGAAAATCCAAACGCAAAGCATCGGTTGAAGGGATAGCAATACCGGGATTGTAGGCAAAGCCATCTTCCCGTTTTTCTTGTGTTACTACATGGTAAATGTTTTTAAAATTTGGCCTGAAGGTTTCAAAGCTTAATTCATATTGTACCACAACAAATATGAGCAGGCAGGCAGCTATACCTACTGTAAGCCCTGATATATTAATGGCTGCATATCCTTTATGGCGGATAATATTACGCCAGGCGATTTTGAAATAGTTTTTAAGCATAATAAAATGATATAACTGATAATACTTAAAAGGCGTACCAAAAGTTTAATTAATTGATAATCAAATAATTAAAAACATTAAAATTATACGAATATGTTCGTAAGTGTAACACTATATGTTCGTTAATGATACAGTTGAATATTTTATAGTATTGAAATAAACATTTAAACGGCTTTTTTCTCAATGCTATAACTTAAATCATTCGCTCTTTAAGCTTTTCACCGGGTTGCTCATTGCCGCTTTAATGGTATGGTAGCTTACTGCAAATATGGCTGTAAGCATAGCTATTATTGCTGCCGAAACAAACAATGTCCAATCGGGCTTTATGCGGTAAGCAAAGTTATCAAGCCACTCATGTACCAAATAAAAAGCTATGGGGGCGGCTATAATAAATGATCCGGTTGCCAGTAAAATAGTGCCCCGGTTAAGCAGCAGGAACAGGTTTGATACCGATGCCCCTAATACTTTACGGATGCCTATTTCTTTTGTACGGTTAATGGTTGTAAGACCTGATAATCCGAAAAGCCCGAGGCAGGCAATAATTATGGCCAGAATGCAGGATGTGGTTATAGTTGTCATCCAGCGCAAGTAGGCTTCATACTTTTTGGCTACATCCTCATCCATAAATGTATAGCTGAAAGGTAAGTTACCGGTTAACTTGTTCCAGTTATCCTTTATTTTTTCCATTGTTTTCGGGATGCTTTTTCCTGCTTTAATCTTCACCCAATAATATGCTGTACGATTTGCATTAACTGTATGGTAGGCGGGCTCTATCTTCTTGGTAAAATCATCAGTATGGTAATCTTTACAAACACCAATAATAACCCCGTTAATAGCAGTATTTAACACACCTAATTGCGGTTTACCCAGCATATTATAAAGTGTTTCATTAACCACAATGGCATGCCTAATTGACGAACTGTGGCTTGATTTTCCGAGTGAAGGAACTTTTAATTCTGCACTATCACCTGCTATGTCTTTGTTAAATGTTCTGCCGTTAAGGATGGGGATTTTGTTAAAAGAGAAATAATTATAATCAACATTTAAGGCCTGTAACATCACCTTTTTACCATCAAGCATAAATCCCGAATAGTTATAGGCACCAAAATTAAATGATGCGTCTGTAACGTCCTGTATAGCAGGTTCGGTAGCAGCATAGTTATAAAAAATCTTTTTAAACGCGTCAGACTGCTGCACCTGTTTCCAGCTATACGGGTTCTGCAGTATCACTACCTGGTCTTTATCAAAGCCCATGCTGCTGTTATTAACGTAGTGCATTTGTTTATTAATAGCCAGGGTTGAAATAACCAAAATAACACAAATGGTAAATTGTAGCACTACCAAACTTTTTGATAAAAGCGGACTAATTCGATAAGCCGAAAACCCACGCATAATATTTAACGGTTTAAGGCCAGACATGGCCATTGCCGGGTAAATACCTGCCAATAAGCCCAAGGCTATTGCCAGGCCAAATAACAATGCCGCTATGGTTCCAAAAGAAAAAGATGACAGCTGTAAAACTGTTCCTGTAAGATTACTAAAAAATGGCAGGCATACCGATGCCAATATAAAACCGGTTATAACGGCAATAAAAGCAAGCAGCTGTGTTTCGGTGTAATACTGCAACACAATTTGTTTGCGGCCAGCACCAATAGTTTTACGTACGCCAACATCCTGCGAGCGCGATATGGCGTTGGTAAGTGTTAGTAAAATATAGTTTAAACAGGCAATAAGCAGGATAACAACGGTAAGGCAACCCAACTGGTAAATATTTTTAAGATCAGTGTAGTGGCTCCAGTCCTCGCTTTCGTTATAATGCGCCTGGGCAAATGGACGTAAGTAAATATTTACAGCTTTAAACTCATGCTTGGTATCATACTTCTGCATGGTTTCAGCAAATGCTTTAAAGTAAGTTTTACTATAATCAGTAAGTTTTTTTTGGAATATGGAAGTATTAGTTCCCTGTTTAAGCTTTATGATCAGGTAATCACTAAAGCTGTTAGTACCCTGCCCCATTCCACCCAAATAATCAGGATCAGACTCCCTGGGAACTATCAGGTCGTATTGAAAACTCGAATTTGAAGGAAAATCCTTTGCAACCGCACTAATGGTGTATAGTACGGTGTCTACAGCTAATGTTTTACCAACCGGGTTGTAAGCACCAAAATACTTTTTAGCCAATCGCTGGCTTATTACCGCCTGGTTGGCTGAAGCTAATACATTTGATGAACTGCCGCTAACCAATGGAAAATTGAATATCTTAAAAAAATCAGCATCAACATAAGCTGCATTGTCACCATTCTCTTTAAAGCTCTGGTTACCAATTTTGATGATCGGGTTGTACATTGTTTTAATACGAACGGCACTCTCCACTTCCGGAAAGGTCTTTTTAAGATCGCCAGCCAGTATCATTGGCGTTTGAATCATCCTTTTTACTTCTGCATCCTTCATCAGGAAGGAAAAAAAATTCTTTTTGAATTTATCCCCTCTGAATGAACCGAACAGATCTGTTTCTTCTACCCTGAACAACTGTTCATTATCCTTATGAAAACTATCAAACGACTGCTCGTTTTTTACATATAAATAAACCAGTATACAAAAGGCACTGGCTACGCTTAAGCCAATAATATTGATAGTTGTATACAGCTTGTTCCTGAAAATATTACGGAAAGCCAGTTTTAGGTTGATCTTTAACATAGTTTTACTATTAATTTTTCAATATGATTATTCGCTTCTGAGGCTTTTAACCGGGTTGGCTATTGCAGCCCTGATTGTTTGAAAGCTTGATGTAAATACAGCTGCAAGCAGCATAGCAGCACCGCTTATCGCAAATATCCACCAGCTTATAGCTGTGCGGTCTACAAAGCTTTCCATCCATTTATTCATGGCGTACCAGGCAATTGGCGTAACCACTACAAAAGCTAACAATATCAACCATATCAGCTCTGTTGATAGTAGTGTAACTATTTGTGCTACAGAAGCACCTAAAACCTTACGTACACCAATCTCCTTAGTACGCTGGTTAGTGGTGTAAATAGCCAAGCCCAATAAACCCAGGCAGCTGATAAATATAGATAAGCCCGTTGCCCAGGTAAGCAATGTTGAGGTATGCTGCTCAGTATTATAAAATTTAGCAACAGTTTCATCAAAAAAGTGATAATCAAAATCATCATCTGGGTAAACCTGTTTCCATGTTTCCCCAATTGCAGCAATTGCTTTTTTCCAATCCCCACCATCATTGGCTGTTTGCGGCCTTAAGGCGATATGAATAGTGCCGTTATTAAATTTAGCGCTTGGGTAAATAGCTAATGGCTTAATAGCCGCATGCAGCGATGCCTGGTGAAAATCGGCTATAACCCCTACAATTTGTTTCTTTTTACCAAAGTCTATCATTTTACCAATAGCTTGTTTTACATCTTTAAAACCTAAGATATGGGCATAATTACTATTGATCAACATACCCGATGCGGTGTCGGCCATGGTAATGTTTCTTCCGGCAAGTAGTTTTATACCGTATACTTTAATGTAATTTTCATCACCCGTTTTGGTTTGCAGATCGGTTTTTATTTCTTTCTTACCATCCTTATAAGTGATCTCCTGCGAGTTCCACCCATTTGATGACGGTATATCGCCACCTACGCTAACCAATGCAACCTGTGGCAGCGAACGGATCTTATCCAGCAATATTTGCTTATGACCCTGGCTCCTGTCCTTCCAGGGAGTGTATACATAAATAATTGCGTCCTTTTTAAAACCAAGATCGGTGTGTAGTGCAAAATAGATCTGCTTGCTTACCAAAACCGTGGCCATTATAAAAAACTGAGCAATCACAAACTGGGTAACCGTTAACGATTTACGCAGCCAAACATTACGTGTTTTACTGGTACCTGCATAAGCCTGATTTTTAAGTACCAGGATAGGTTTATAACCCGACAGCACAAGTGCCGGGTAAAATCCTGATAATAAGCTAACAACAACGGTTAGTACAAAAAGGAACAGTATCAGATCGGGCTGATGGAAAAAATTAGCGGTTAAGCCTTTAGGAATAAAATCAGCAAATAGTTTCAGGATAAGTGGTGTAAGCGCAACAGCAATAAGAACCGCAAACAGGGTAATTATAAAAGTTTCGCTCAAGTATTGAAATATAAGCTGCCCACGTGTGCTGCCCATAGTTTTGCGGATGCCAATTTCTTTTGACCGCTGGCCTGCCTGTGCCGTTGTCAGATTTATAAAATTGATACAACCCAATAACAACAGAAATAAAGCAATTACCATTAAGCCATATAAAGTGGTTTTATTTGCTGGCGAAGTATCAAAAGTGCCATATTTACTATTAAAATGCAGATCACCTAAGGGCTGCAAGTGAAAATCCTGTGTGCTGCCTTTGTTTTCGGCCTTTGGCGGATTATGCTTTTTTAGTAAGGCATTTAATTGGCCTTCTATATTTTTAACTGTTGTTTTAGGCAGCAGTTTTATAAAAAATTGAGAGTTTGATGTGGTACCTCCCCATTCTGTTAATTGCTGTTTAAGGTCGTTATTCACCTTCATGGTTTCGAAGGAAATAAAATCATGGAAAGTAATATCCGTATTTTCTGTAAATTCCTGTACAATTCCTGTAACGGTGGTTTTTATGGTATCCTCATAAATTACCTGTTTGCCCAGCATCTGATCGTATGACAATGAAGGAAAGTATTTTTTGCCCTGGGCCGATGTTAATACTAATTGGTAAGGCCCGTTTAAAGATGACTTAGCCGAACCTGCCAGCCATTTATATTGAATAATGCCAAAAAATTCAGGCCCGGCGAAAACAACACCCGTATTATGCTTAAACTTTTCGGGTTTTTTATTTTGTGTTACGGTTACGTTTGCTTCGCCCTGCGTAAAAAATGGGGCCGATGTTTCCAAACCTGTTACTTCGTTTTTAACAGCATCCGGTAATGGGCCCGTAACTCCGCTGTTATAATTTGCTTCGCCCGAGAAGGTGTAGTTGGTAACTACTCGGTATATACGGTCTTTATCAGGATGAAAGTTATCAAACGTAAAATCGAAATGAACAATAAGATAAATTACCAGTGCTGCACTGATCCCAATTGATAAACCTATAATATTTATCAGGGTGAACACCTTGTGACGCCAAAATCCGCGGAGGGCAATTTTAAAATAGTTTTTTATCATGATTTTTATGTTGGGTTAGGTACAATAATTTATTAAATATTTATTCGCTCCTTAAACTTTTAGAAGGATCAGCAATGGCCGCTTTAACAGTTTGAAAGCTTGACGTAAATACAGCGGCTATTAACATACCGGAACCGCTTAAAGCAAATATCCACCAGCTTATAGGTGTTCTGTCTGCAAAGCTCTGCATCCACTTATTCATAGCATACCAAGCCATAGGCGTTACAATTATAAAAGCGAGTAAAATAAGCCAGATCAATTCTGTTGACAGTAAGGTTACTATCTGTGCAACCGTAGCGCCCAGTACTTTACGTACCCCAATCTCTTTGGTACGCTGGCTGGTGGTATAAATAGCTAAGCCTAATAATCCAAGGCAGCTTATAAATATAGATAAGCCAGTTGCCCATGCAAGCAATTGAGAAGTATGCTGTTCGCTTTCATAAAACTTAGCAACTGTTTCATCAATAAAATGATATTCAAAATCATCTTCGGGATAAATTTCCTTCCACGATGATTCCATAGCTGTAATAGCAGTTTTCCACTCCTGTCCTCCTGCCGACTGCTGTTTTAAGGCAATATGGAAAGTACCGCTAAAATCAGTGTCGGCACTGGTTTGGATAATCAACGGATCAATAGGTGCATGAAGTGATTCCTGGTGAAAATCAGATACCACACCTACTATCTGCATCTGTGTATCACCGTTAAAATCATCAATCATTTTACCAACGGCATCATGCGGGTCTTTAAAACCTAAAATTCTGCTATAAGCAGCATTTATTAAAAATGCTTTTTTTGCGTCGCCTGTTTGCAGGTTGCGCCCGGCCAGCAGTTTTATTTTATATAGTTTAATGTAGTTTTCATCACCAAACTTTTCATCAACCCCCATTTTTATTTCTTTCTTACCATCGCGGTAAGTAGCTTCGGTCGAGCTGGTATTTTCGGACGAAGGCGGATCATTACCCATGCTTACCATCTCTACCTGGGGCATAGCATGCAGTTTATTAAGGAAAACCAGGTTACTGCTTACCTTCCTGTTTTTGTAAGGCGAATTAATAACAATTATTGCATCCTTTTTAAAGCCAAGCTCCTTATGCACTGCATAATAGATCTGTTTGCTCACTAAAACGGTAGCCATTATAAAAAACTGGGCTATTATAAATTGTGTTACCGTTAATGATTTACGTAACCATGCGCTGCGTGTTTTGCTGCTATTGCTCTGCGCCTGGTTTTTTAGTACCAATACAGGCTTATAACCCGATAAAACAATAGCCGGGTAAAAACCGGATAACAGGCTTACCAATATTGTCAACCCACATAAAAACAAAATTATACCAGGTTGACGGATCAGATCGGCATTTATACCTGCCGGTATAAATGCTGCAAACAACTTTAATATGGCTGGCGCCATAGCTGCCGAAATAATAACTGCTATGGTGGTAATAAAAAAAGTTTCGCTTAAAAATTGAAATATCAGCTGCTGGCGGCTGCTGCCCATAGTTTTCCGGATGCCGATCTCCTTTGCCCGCTGGGCTGCCTGTGCTGTAGTTAAATTAACAAAATTGATGCATCCCAACAATAACAGGAATACGGCAATGGTAAGCAACTCAATTAAAGTAGTCTGGTTAGCAATATGGCCGCCATCAAAAACACCATAGTTTGCATTAAAATGTATATCGCTTAATGGCTGTAATGCAAATTTCTGGGTATTACCCTTAGTATCTGGGCGCGGGGAATTATTCCTTTTTAAAATATCATTCAGCTGTTTTTCTATCTGTGATACTTTGGTATTTGGATATAACTTAACCAATAGCTGCGATTTTACCGAAGTACCACCCCAATTGTGTAAGCGTAAAGCCGCTTTAAGGTCGTTATTAGTGAAGCAGCTGGAGTAGGATATAAAATCGTGAAAAGTAAAATCTGTATTTTCTGTTTGAGTTTCAACTATCCCGGTTACAGTAGTTTTAATAGTATCATAAGCCACAGTTTTACCGAGTATTTGCGCACAAGGTACATTTGGGAAATACAGTTTAGCCTGTTCAGAAGTGAGTACTACCTGGAACGGTTTGTTCAACGCTGTTTTTGCTGAACCTGCAAGCCATTTATATTCAATCAGATTAAAATAACTATCATCCGTTAGGATCACATTACGCTGAGCTTTAAATTTTACAGGCGTATTTTTGTTTTGGCTGATAGATACATCAGGCTGAAACAGCTTATAAATGGGTGCTACTATTTCTAAGCCTGATACCTGGCTTTTAACAGCACCCGGTAATGGGCCGCAAACACCAGGATTATAAGCAGGCTCGCCCGAAAATGTAAAGTTTGTAACTACGCGGTAAATACGGTCGCCATCTTTATGAAACTTATCAAAATTAAGGTCAAAGTGAACTATCAGGTAAATCACCAACGATGCACTGATACCAATAGATAAGCCTACAATATTTATCAGCGTAAATAGCTTATGTTTCCAGAAGCTACGGAACGCAATTTTAAAGTAGTTTAATATCATAATCAGCCGTATTTTAAATAGATTGTTTAAAATACATACCAATTATATAAATACCTAATAATCAAATATTTATATTTTTAACTTTTAACCAACTGTACGCAGGCGTAACACACGGTGTACGGATACGATACAATTGCTTTTACCTGCACTATAAATGATTAATAACCCTTATTCGGCCCTGTAACTAAATAAAAAAAGGCAGTCTGTTGATGTTTTAAAACATCTCGACTGCCTTTAAATTATGTTGAAGTTATACTTAGTTAAAACTTAGGTCCAAACGTCCGTTTACTTCTGCATGTACGGGTATACCCCCACCGTTTATGCTTCCTTTAACATGGTCTTTTTCCCAGGTACCTGAAAATGCGTTTGCTGTTGATGCGCTGATCCTTTCGGCATTTAAATTAAGGTCAAGACCTTGTTTTGATGGTAATTTTAGTGATAAATTACCACCGCTTATATCTAACTTAACATATTTGCCGGCATGTAATATTTCAATATTCATATTGCCACCACTGGTTGATGCATCCAGACTGCATGATAAGCGGCTTAAATTAACACTACCACCTGATGTACCGGTAATTAATTCGCCTGCTATATTACTGCCCGATACATTGCCACCGCTGGTGCTGGCATTGATGCTTCCGCTTAATGATTCAAGATGCAATGAGCCCCCGGATGTTTCAAGCTTTAATTTACCCTGACAATTGCTGGCGTGGATATTTCCGCCGCTGGTTTCTAAATTAATAATGTCTTTTGAGTTAGCAATGTCAATACTGCCGCCTGATGTTTCGCCTTTGATTTCGCCTGCAAGGTTATTAAGGTTTAAGCTGCCACCGCTGGTAGTAAAGTTTTCCTGACCAGTTAAATTATCTAAACGAATGCCGCCGCCACTTGTATTTAAATGCGTAGCTACTTGCTTAGGTACATATATTTTAAAAGATATGCTTAACTGTCTTTTCCAGTCCCAGTCGCCATCATGTTTTCTTTTGGCTTCTGCTTTTAACTGGTGGTTGTTTACAGAAATTTGCAGAATGTAATCTTCATCCAGTCGTTTTTTAATTTCGTCCTTTGATAATTCCCTGCCGTTATTACCAGTAACAAATACTTCAATACGGGCTGCTTCGCCACTTGCACCACTAACCATAATGCTGCCACCTGCTGTATTTACTGCTACATCTTTTATAGCATCACTGGCTAATGATTTTGTTTGGTATGGTGTTTTGTTCCAGTCCTGACCGAAGGATGCGTAGCTCTGGCCTCCAATAAGGGCTAATAGTAATAGGTAAGTTTTCATCGTTATTATATTAAGTTTTTATAATAGACCCTTATTTACCTGTATACGTTGCATCTATTTATAAATATATTTAAGTCATAATATTATTCGCTTTTTAAGCTCTTTACCGGGTTTGCCAATGCCGCTTTTAAAGCCTGTACACTAACCGTAACAGCCGCTACCAATAAAGACGAACCGCCTGCAACAATAAACACCCACCAGTGAATATTGATACGATAGGCAAAATCCTGCAGCCATTTATGTGCTACATACCAGGCAATTGGCGAAGCTATGATTGTTGCGATAATAACCAGGCGCAAAAAATCTTTTGAAATAAGTACAATAATGGTTGAAACATTTGCCCCCAATACTTTCCTGATCCCGATTTCTTTAGTGCGCTGAATAACCGCGTAAGCTGTAACCGCAAACAGGCCCATACAAGCTAATACAATGGCTAAAATTGAGAATGTTGAAAAGATACTTGCAGTACGTTGCTCGGTTCGGTATAAGGCATCATAATCATCATCCAAAAACTTATATTCAAATGGGCGGCCGGGTACGCGATCTTTCCATAATTTGGCAAGGGCCGGGATAACCGATGCTGTATTATTGCCACTTACCCTGATAAATAAGTTACGTGTTTGAAAATGGTCAAGGAATATCAGCAGCGGACTGATAGGATCATGAAACGATTTAAAATTAAAGTCTTTAACCACAGCTTTTATTTTTCCTGTTGAGCCTTTGCTTATTTCTTTACCTATGGCTTGTTCAGGTGTCCATCCCAACGCTCTCGCTGCCGACTCATTGATCATAAACGAATAGTGAAAGTTCTTCCCCTGGTTAGTGGTATCAATTTGTAAAACATCGGTATGGTTAAAATCGCTGCCTGCAATAATTTTCAACTGCATGGTTTTTATAAAATCCTCATCCATTGGCAGGGCATTAACGGTTAATACCTTACCATCCGGCGTATCTATACCATCTCCCCACTTCACATCAATAGGTTCGTTATTTGCAGATGCTACCCCTTCAACCCCCGGGATGTTAGCCATTACTTTTTTTAATCCGTCAACCTGCGGCTGCATGGTATAGTCAACAGGTAAAACAATTACGTTACTCTTATTATAGCCAATGTCCTTATTACGGATATAGGATAACTGCTGCACTATCACCACGGTGGTTACAATCAGAAAAATTGAAATTACAAACTGGAAAATGATAAGTGATTTGCGAACACTTTGGCCCGAAGTAAAAGAAAAACCAGACTTTAATATTTTTGACAAACGGGCATTTGATAACAGGATTGCAGGATAAGCGCCGGCAGAAAAACCTATTAAAATAGCCAAAGCAACCAAACCTGTTATAATAACAGGATCTAACAATGCATTAAACTGTAACTGTTTGCCCGACAATTGATTAAAGTATGGCAATAATAAATAAGCTAACAACACAGCTAATACCACCCCTATTGAAGTAGTAAAAATTGATTCCCCTATAAACTGCCTGAATAGCTGAAGTTTGCCAGCACCCATAACTTTACGGATGCCAATTTCGGCCCCACGGCCCGCTGATTGCGCGATGGAAAGATTTACATAATTAACGCAGGCAATAATTAATATCAGCAATGCAACTGCTACCAATATATAAATATAGGTAATACTGCCATTGGGCTCTAAAGCGCCGCTAAGGTTTGAATGGAGGTGAACGCTGGTTAAAGGCTCTAAATGGTATGTTAGGTATTGGCTGCCAGCCATTTTAAGTTCGCCTTTGCTGATAGTACTCATGTAGTTGGTTACCTGCCTTTGCAATGGCTGTACCTGGTCTTTATTTTTAAGTAAAAGATAGGTAGTGTAATTAGCCGACCACCAGATCTCCTGCTTTGATGCACCCAAAGCTGTAAATGGTATAATAAAATCAAACCTTATTTGTGAGTTTGAGGGGGCATCTTTTGCCACGCCTGATACCAGGTAATTTTTTTCGCCAACTTTTAGAGTTTTCCCTATGGGGTCGGCATTATCAAAATACTTTTTTGCAGCAGTTTGTGCGATGATGATCTTATCCGGCGAACTCAGGGCCGAAGCTTTATTTCCATCTAACAGCTCAAAAGAAAACACATTAAAAAACGATGGATCGGCATATAAAACATTCTCCTCTTCAAATAAACGATCATTATAGCCCACTACCCCGGTACTTTTTATCAGCCTTACATAATCGGCAACTTCGGGAAAAGTGCGCTTAAATTGCGGCCCTACCTTAGTTCCGGTAACGGCTGTCTGTTGTGCATTGGTACCGTGGTTATAATCCATAGTAACCCTTACTATTTTATCGGCATTGCTATTAAAACTATCGTAGCTAAGTTCGTGCTTTATGTATATGCCGATCAGCAAACAGCTAACTATTCCAACAGTTAAACCGGTGATATTTACAAAAGCATACAACCTGTTCTTTTTTAAATTTCGCCAGGCAATTTTGAAATAGTTTTTTAACATAGCATTTTTGTTGAGTTATTAAAGTTGTTGAATTATTCGCTCCTTAAATTTTTTACTGGATTGGCTAAAGCTGCCTTAATAGCCTGGAAACTAACGGTTACTAATGATATTATTACCGTAATTAAACCCGCAATAATAAATACCCATATACTTATGGATATACGGTAAGGATAACTTTTTAACCAGTTATACATTGACCACCACGCAATTGGTGAGGCTATTAAAAATGAGATCATTACCAGTTTCAGGAAATCTTTAGACAACAGAGTTGTTAAACCAGCTACCGAAGCGCCAAGCACCTTGCGCACACCAATTTCCCTTATTCTGTTTTGTGCCATGTAAGCGGCTAAACCAAACAAGCCTAAACACGAAATGATAATGGTTAGCCCGGCAAAAAGACTGGCTAATATGCCGGTTCGTTGTTCATCGCCAAATTTTTTGGCATATTCCTGGTCAACAAAATTGTATTCAAACGGATAATCGGGATTGTATTTTTTAAATACCTGCTCGGCAAGCTTTAAATTTTTTGCCGTATTGTTAGCATTATTCATTTTAAAGTGAATAACATTGAACCATGATTTAGGTCCCTGGATCAGCATGTGTTTTACCGGTTCATAAGGCGATTGCAGTATAAAATCTTTTATAACCCCTACAACATGCCATTTTGTGGCATCCTTACCTTCGCCCTGTGTTACAATCTGCCCAATCGGATCCTTGAATCCCATAATTTTAACCGAAGCCTCGTTCAGCAACATTCCTAATGAATCGGTAGGGTAAGTTTTAATATCAATATCGCGCCCGGCAATGATCTTAAAGCCCATAGTTTTAACCAGGTCGCCATCGGTATTAAATATATTAAAGTCTATTTTTTCGCCGCCTGCTGGCCTGCCTGTCCAGTTGTAGCCCCAGCTATCGCTCCAGCCCTGTGTTATTGGTGCACTTGTTTTTGCAACAGCTGTGGCTGCCCCAATATTAATAAGATCGTTTTTAATAAATGCATAGTTTTTAGCGATACTACCCGACATCATTACATAAACCAGGTTATCTTTTTTATAACCGGTATCCCTGTTTTGTGCGTATTGCAACTGCTGGCGAATAACAATTGTGCATATAATAAGTACCACCGCAAAAGTAAACTGTATTACCACCAAAAGTTTACGCGGGGTTATCAACGCATTGGCAGCCCGTAAAGTACCCTTGAGTACACTGATTGGTTTAAAGGAAGACAGATACAGCGCCGGATAACTGCCCGAAACTATCCCGGTAAATAAAATGAATGATAAAGAAATTAACCAAAAATAAATGCTTCCGTACGGAACATATAATTGCTTTTGTGTGAGCTGATTAAAACCTGAAAGACTTAGCTGCACCATTATAAGTGCAATAATACCCGCAATAAAAGCAATCAATACCGATTCGCCTAAAAATTGGAGGATCAATGAGTTTCTTAAAGCGCCAACAACTTTACGGATGCCGACCTCCCGCGCCCGTTTCTCGCTTCGGGCAGTGCTCAGGTTCATAAAATTGATACAGGCTATCAATAAAATAAACGCGGCTATGATAGAGAAGATCCTAACAGATTCAATTTTACCGCCGGATACCTTTCCGTGGTCATCAAATTTTGAATATAAGCGCCATTTGCTGAGCGGATGTAAAAACTGATCTATTTCTTTTGTATCCGAATGTGTTTTTGTTACGTGTATAATGCTCGCATCGGCCTGTGCCTCGGTAACCCCCGGTTTTAATAATACCCAAGTTTGTATGGAGTTATTACCCCAGTAGTTATCATCCCAGCCAATTTTTTTCATGTACGACCACGGCAGCAGGTATTCAAAATCAAAACGTGTATTATTAGGCAGATCTTTTAAAATGCCGGTAACGGTAAAGTAAGCATTACTGTCTATTTTAACTGTTTTACCCATTGCATTTTCATCACCAAAAAGTTTTTTTGATAGTTTTTGAGTGATAACAATATCATGAACATCATTTAAAGCTGTTTTAGGGTTTCCATTGATCAGCGGGAAGCTAAACATGGTTAAAAAACCTGGGTCGGTAAAATTACCGTGGATGGTTAAACGCTTATCGCCTACGGTAAACAGAAAGGTATTATCATTAGTACGGGCTACGTCTTCAATCTGCGGGTAATCCTGCTTTAGCGTTTTTCCCATTACTTTGGGTGTGGTTCCCCAGCACCAAAGCTTACCATCAAAAACCGAGCGGTTATAAACTTCATATAACCTGTCTTTTTTTACGTGGAACTGGTCATAACTCACCTCATTCTGTATCCATAACAATATCAGTGCTGAACTGGCCATTCCAATTGCTAAGCCGATAATGTTGATAGCCGAAAAGGCTTTGTGACGCAACAGGTTTCTCCAGGTGATTTTAAAGTAGTTTTTTAACATAGTTTCCCTAAGCTTATTTTAATTGATAAGACGCCGACTATATAAACAAGGTTGCACCAATGGTATTAATTATTCGCTCCGTAAACTTTTTACGGGATTTGCCAATGCCGCCCTGATGGCTTGGAAAGCCACCGTAGTAACAGCTATCATTACAGCCAATATACCGGCCACCGCAAATACCCACCAGCCAATATTTATGCGGTAAGCGAAATCCTTTAGCCAGCTATGCATCCCCAGCCACGAAAGCGGGAATGCGATCACTGCTGCTATCAGCACCAATTGTAAAAACTCTTTTGATAGCATATTTACAATACCTGGAATACTGGCACCCAAAACCTTTCTGATCCCTATCTCACGGCGGCGTTGTAAAGTACTGTAAGCAGCAAGCCCTAATAGACCAAGGCACGAGATCATGATTGCCAATATTGCGAAATACATAAACAGCTTACCAAACCGGTCTTCGGTTAGGTATTGCTTGTTAAAGTTTTGATCTAAAAAAGTATAGGCAAATGGTCTTTGCGGTACCATTGTTTTCCATTTATTCTGCACAGCCGCAATAGTTGCCGGAATATTACCCCCCTTAACTGTTACGGTAAATACATTAATATACCTTGGATTGATACGCAGATTTAATGGTTTTACATTTTGTTTTAATGATTCGAAATGAAAATCCTGTACCACACCAATGATCTTGCCTTTGCGGCCCCATTGGGCAAACGACTTTCCAATGGCGTCATCAGGTTTAGCATAGCCTAAACTTTTTACGGTTGTTTCATTGATGACAATTGCTTGTGTTGAATCTGTAGCAAAAGCATTGGAGAATGCACGCCCGGCCACTATTTTCATACCGTATTGTGGTATAAAATCAAAGTCCACATCGTAAATATTCATATTCATTGGCATAAAACTGCCTGAGCGGCTTTGCACTTCTGTATAAGCCACGCTGTTACCATTACCCGGGGTTGTTGATGAGCCGGAAACTGCAATAACTCCGTCTATTGATTTTAATTCATTTTTGATACTTTGGTGCATCACCTGCACTGCAGAATCGCCGCTAAAATCAATTACCATCATTTGGTCTTTTTTGAAACCAAGTGATTGGTTGCGCATAAAGCTCAATTGATTATATACAATAAGTGTACCCACTATAAGCACTATTGATATGGTAAATTGTACTACAACAAGCCCTTTTCGTAAAAATATGCCTTTTACAGATGCATTGAAACGCCCTTTAAGTACCGTGGTTATTTTAAAGCTGGTAAGCACAAGTGCCGGGTAAATTCCTGCTATAAAGCCAATGGCAACAGCTATGGAAAACAGGATAAAAATATAACCATGCTCAATTATATTATGGCTGATAATTTTACCGGCCAGCTGGTTAAACAAAGGCAAAAGCAGGATGCTTAACAATACCGAGAACAGGAAAGATATCAAACTGATAATTACGGACTCGCCTAAAAATTGTGCTGTTAGCTGTTCCTTGCCTGCACCAACCACCTTACGGATGCCAACTTCCTTAGCCCTTTCAGTAGCACGGGCAGTAGTTAAGTTCACAAAGTTTATACAGGCAATAAGCAGGATAAATATGGCTACGATGGAGAATATATACACGTTTGACATACTGCCATTTACCGGAGCGCCCCTATCATTATCCATATAAACGGCTTTCAAGGGCTCCACAAAAAGATCATAATTATAGCCTTTTTTACGCTGATCATCGCTGATATGCTTTCTTAAAAAGGATGGTAGTTTGGCTTGCAGTTTTTTGGCATCAAATCCATCAGCAAGTAATAAATAAGTGTTATTAGTAAAATTACCCCACTCATTCATATTGATCAGCTTTAAAGGCTCCATTGTTGATGCCGAAATAAGCATATCAAAGCTAAAGTGCGAATTAAGCGGTACATCCTTAATTACGCCAGTAACTTTAACCGGGTGCTTGGCATCCAGCATTAATGTTTTGCCCAATGCACTTTCATTGGCAAAATATTTTTTGGCGGTTGTTTCGGTTAATACTACGCTAAATGGATCTTTAAGCGCAGTAATGGGATCACCCTGAATAAAAGGGAAGCTAAATATTTTAAATATATCAGGGTCGGTAAAACTTACATTGTTTTCCTGGAATTTTTCGTTTTTGCTTTCAACTAAGAAGCTGGCACCAAACACCCGGGCATTTGCTTTTACTTCCGGATAATCAGCCTGTAAAGCAGGGCCCATAGGGGCCGATGCACTGCTCCAATGCAGTACCTCGTTCGGGGTTTTTAAATCTGTATTTAACCTGTATATATTATCAAAATTTGAGTTGAACTTATCATAGCTCAGTTCAAACTTTACATACATAAAAATCAGGAAACAAGCCGCCATGCCAACAGCCAGTCCTATTATATTGATCATGGAGAAGCTTTTGTGTCTCCAAAGATTTCTGAATGCTATTTTAAGATAATTCTTTATCATAATTTAGGTTGTTATATTTTATTCGCTTCTTAAACTTTTAACCGGGTTTGATAGCGCTGCCCTTACAGCATGGTAACTCACGGTTGTAACGGCTGTAATAATTGCTACAAGGCCTGCTGCTAAAAATACCCACCATGAAATAGTTATACGGTATGCAAAATTTTGCAGCCAGTTGTGCATAGACCACCATGCTATTGGCGATGCAATAGCAATAGCTAATATGACTAGTTTCAAGAAATCGCGCGAAAGCAGTGTGTTAATAGATAGCAAGCTTGCACCTAAAACTTTACGGATGCCGATCTCTTTGGTGCGTTGTTCAATAGTAAATGCTGCCAAACCAAATAAACCCAGCGTAGCCAATATAATGGTGATATAGGTAAATATACTGAATATAGAAGCCAGCCTATCCTCGGCTTTGTATTGCTGATCAAAAGCATCATCCATAAACGTGTAACTAAATGGGTTATCCTGATCATACTTTATATAGGTGTTTTGCAGGGTTGCCAACAGGCTTGGCAGGTTTGTATTGGGCTTGATCTTTACAAAAAGATTACACCCCATTGTACTAAAGTAAGGATCATTATCATTAGCGATGTTGAGAGAAAGCGGTTTGATAACCGATTCCATAGATGAGTAGTTAAAGTTTTTTAATACCCCAACTATCTCTAACTTATTATCGCCCGACTGGATAAAACTTCCTACCGGGTTTGCGGGCAGATGCAGTTCCTGTATGGCCGCCTCATTAATAATGGTTTTTTTACGTTTCGAAAGGTCTGTATTTGCTACCGGTGGAAATTTCCATTTAAGGCCCAGGGTAGTAATAAAATGACTGTCGACCACTAACGAGGCAACACCAACATTATCTTCCTGGCTTTTGCCAACCCAAAACATATCGTAACCCTTAAACATAGCATAGTGCGATGTGGCTACGCTGCTTATCCCGGCCATTGCTTTTACATCCTGCTCAAAAGCCGGGTAGTTTTTACCTACGCTGTTACCGATGGGTATCATCACAATATTATCCCGGTTCATGCCCGTATCGGCATGCCTGAAAAAGAATAACTGACGGTCAATAATAATCCCGCAGATGATAAGCCCTACCGAAATAGCAAACTGCAGGGTTGTAAATATTTTGCGTACAGTAATACCACCAGTTTGCCTGCCCATTTTACCTTTTAGGGTAATAACCGGCTTAAACGCCGAAAGTACCAGTGAAGGGTAACTCCCTGCTATGATTACCGTAAGCACAAGCAATGCGAATAACAAGCCTAATAAAATAGGGCTGTATAAAAATGAATTATCAATTTTAAGTTCAAGCGTGTTTAAAAACCAGGGTTTAAAAAGGTAACATAATAAATAGCCAAGTACAAATGATAAGCTGGTAAACACGGCCGATTCCACATAAAACTGCATGGCTATGGTTTTGCGGCTCGCGCCGGATACTTTACGCACACCTACCTCTTTGGCTCTTAAAGTTGCCCGGGCGGTAGAAAGGCTCATGTAATTAACCAATGCTAACAGCAAAATTAAAATGGCCACTAAAGGGAATATTTTAAGGTATTTGGTGTTTGATGAATCGCCGAAATTATTTTTCAGATGCGTATCAGGCAGGGAGGACATCGTAAAGCTTATATCATCAAAACTTTTATCTCTTTTAGCCATCAGGTACATTCCTTTTGCTACCCTTGCTGTATCAGCTGTATGTTTTAGCAGCAGGTAAATATTAAAAGAGCCAAAGCCTACCTCCTGTTTGCCTATATAGTTGGTGGCTTCTTTCATTGCCAATAAGCTTGGGGTAGAAGCCACAAAATTAAAAGCAATAGATGAGTTAGAAGGCGCATTTTCCGCAACACCAGTAACCTGGTAAGTATACGCGCTATCCGTTTTTAAAGTGATGGTTTTACCAATGGGGTTTTGATCGCCAAAATATTTTTTAGCCATATCACTTGATAATACAACCGAGAATGGCTTTTTAAGCGCATCGGTTTGTGAGCCAGACAATAACTTAAATGTGAAAAATTTAAAGAAATCTACATCTGCAAATAAGAGTTTATCCTCTGCAAACTTTGCATTGGGCGTTTGCGGATTATTAACCACAACCGGTTTAAAATAGCCCAAAGTGCGCATGTAAGCTTCAACAGCAGGCTGATCCTGTTTAATGATTGGCCCCGATGCATAGCTCATATAAGCCATATACATCACATTGCCACCAATTTTTATCTTTGCATGAGGACTAAATATACGCTCACCATTTTTATGGAAACGGTCGTAACTCATTTCATGTGCTACATACATCATGATCATCATACAAACAGCGAGGCCAACCGCTAAACCTGATATATTAATGAGGCTGTAAAGCTTTTGATGGACAAGGTTGCGCCAGGCTATTTTTATATAATTGATTATCATTTTTTATTTAAATTAATTAGATAATAAACATTAAAATCTGATCATTAGTGAAAACCTATTCGCTCCTTAAACTTTTTACCGGGGTAACCAATGCCGCTTTTATAGCCTGAAAGCTTACCGTTAATAAAGTGATCACAATTACCGATGCACAGGCTATTAAAAATACGCCGGGGCCAATGTTAATTCTGTAAGCAAAACCATTTAGCCATTTACTCATGAGCCACCACGATAGCGGGAATGCAATTAAAACAGCAATAGCAACTAACTTCAGAAAATCATGCGTGAGCATTATGGTGATGTTATTTACTGAGGCACCGATCACCTTACGGATACCTATCTCCTTTTGCCGTTTTTGTGCAGTAAATGCAACCAGCCCGAAAAGGCCAAGGCACGAAATAAGGATTGCCAATACCGAAAAATATTCTGACAGCAAAGAAACCCTTACCTCTGTTTCATATTGCTTTTGGTAAGCAGCATCTAAAAAATTATAAGAAAAAGGGAACCCTGGGTTATAGGCTTCATACAGGTGCTGGATCTGTGCAAGGGTTTCCTGTTGCTTATCGCCCTTAATCCTGATCATAATTTTATACCACGGACTAATACCCTGGGCAAGTTGTATAAACGACGGCTTCACAGCCTCGTGCAACGATTCAAAATGAAAATCATTTACTATCCCGATAATCTGGTAGCTGTTATTAAATATCTTGATGTTTTTACCAACCGGGTTTTTTAAATGCATTGCTTTAACAGCTGTTTCATTCAGAATAACCTTATTGCCATCGGCGCCATAGTTTTTTGAGAATGACCGGCCTGATGCCATCTGCATTCCTAAGGTTTCAATAAAGTTATATCCGCCATAAAACCCTTCAAAATAAACATCCTGGCGGGTATATTTACCATCCCAGCTTAGTTCCGCCGTACCAAAATTGCGGCCAACCATATTGTGCTGTGTAAAGCTCGCATTTAACACCCCCGGGATATTTCTTAGCGCAGCAGTAAAGGTTTCTTCGTTACCCTGAAGTTTCCCTTCAGAATCAAACCTGATCACATTATCCTTATTATATCCGGGAGTTTTTGATTGGATAAAATGGATCTGTTTATAAACCACCAATACGGCAACAATGAGCATTACCGATATAGTGAATTGAAATACAACTAATCCTTTTCGGGCTATTAACTCTGAAAAAGATGAATTTAATTTTCCTTTTAAAATAGCTAATGGCTTAAATTTTGAAAGATATAATGCCGGGTAACTGCCTGAAATGAGGCCTGTAAATAAAGTTATGCCTACCAGCGTGGCTATCAGCTGCGCATCAAAATTCAGCTTAATATCTTTACCTGTTAACTGATTAAATTGTGGCAACAGTAGCCAAGCAACTACAACAGCCAATACCGTTGTAAACACAGCCATCAGTAATGACTCTGAAAGAAACTGGATGATCAACTGACTGCGTGCCGCACCAACAACCTTTTTTATACTAACTTCCTTCATCCGGCCGGAGGCTTTTGCGGTTGAAAGGTTCATGAAATTGATGCAGGCAATAATGAGTATAAATACAGCGATCAACGAAAACAGCTTAACATATTCATACCTGCCGCCAACCCTCGACCCATGATTAAAAGTATTTTGCAGATAATTATCCGAAAACCGCATTGCAAATGCGCTGCGTGCAGTATCGCCACAGTTTTTTGTGATAATGCCGGCTATCTTCCGGTTAAAAGCGTCAACATCCGTTCCCTTTTTTAGCAGTATAAAGTTGTGAGGGCCTCCATTGTTCCAGGTTTTTACCCAGCTCTGTACATCGGCCAGGTAATCAAATGATAATACAAAATCAAACTGCTGTGAAGAGTGTGCAGGAACTTTTTCAAAAACCCCTGATACAAAAAAGTCTTTATCATGCTGAAAACGGATAACCTTACCCACAGCATTTTCGCTGGTGCTAAACAGCTTTTTAGCAAGCTCGTCTGATATAACGATGGAGTTTTTTGCTTCCAACACTTTCCCCTTATTACCCTCAAGCATTTTAAAAGAAAAAATAT
This sequence comes from Mucilaginibacter sp., assembly GCF_965277465.1. Taxonomy (GTDB): domain Bacteria; phylum Bacteroidota; class Bacteroidia; order Sphingobacteriales; family Sphingobacteriaceae; genus Mucilaginibacter. The sequence continues at coordinate 1,807,187 of NZ_CBDICW010000002.1, read as the reverse complement.
TAAAATAATCTTTGCCTACATACTGGCCGGATGCTTTAATATTTTTTTCATTTACCGAGAGGGTAGATTTTTGGAACCAATCGGTTGGGGCTACAGCTGCAGCATATTCTACTTCGGGATTTTGGAGGATCAGCGTTTCACTAACAAGCCCGGATGATTCATCAGAAAGCTGTACTTCACCGCTTGCCTTGCGGTGTTCCATTACCTGGTAAATCTGGCTATCGTTTACAAAAAACTTATCGTAGCTAACTTCATCATGTACCCATAAATAAATTAATAAAGTACAGGCAATACCTGCAGATAACCCCACCACATTTAGCAAAGTAAATTGCCTGTCTTTTTTCAAGTTGCGAAACGCAATTTTTAAATAGTTTTTAAACATGATGCTCGTACTAATTAGTTTACCAGGTCATTTTGTGAATTATATATTTTTTATTAGCATTAGGATAGTTAAACCTTTTTAGTGCCTAATTACCAAAAGGTTAAACCAATTTATTATTTTTCTGAAGGCTTTAATTAAGGCAACACTCAGGCTAACCCCTCCAATTAAGGAGAGGATAGCAGAGGGCACTTATTAACTTATTATAAACTTTCTTTGTGACTGGTTTAGGTATTCAGTTTTATACCATAATGTTTTCCATTACGCTTTGTCCATCCAGTAAACGGATAATACGGTGGCTGTAACGGGCATCATGTTCTGAGTGGGTAACCATTATAATGGTTGTACCCTGTTCGTTAAGGTCTGTAAGTAATTCCATAACATCATTACCGTTGCTGCTGTCCAGGTTACCTGTAGGCTCATCGGCTAATATTAGTTTGGGTTTGTTAACTACGGCGCGGGCAATAGCAACACGCTGTTGCTGACCACCTGATAATTGTTGCGGGTAGTGGTTACGGCGGTGCATGATCTGCATTTTATCCAATACCTCTTCTACTCTTTTTACGCGTTCGGCGGATGGTACACCTGTGTAAATCAACGGAAGCTCAACGTTTTCAAATACGGTTAACTCATCAATAAGGTTAAAGCTTTGAAATACGAAACCAATGTTATGCTTACGCAAGTCGGCACGTTTACGCTCGGTAAAATGAGCCACTTCAATCCCGTTAAAAACATAGCTGCCTTCATCCGGATCATCAAGCATTCCCAGGATATTTAGCAAGGTTGATTTACCACAGCCCGATGGGCCCATTATGGCTACAAACTCACCAGTTTTAACTTCAATTGACAGCTTGTTCAAAGCGATTGTTTCTACCTCTTCGGTGCGGTAAAATTTTTCAAGATTTGTAATTTTTATCATTGGCGCCTCCTAAATCCATACCCTTGTTACAGGGGGTGGATTTTAATTTATAGTTTAAGTTAATTAATTGCCTTTATTTTTTTAGTGTTATTATTTCTTATTCTGTGCTATTTCTTCAGCACCAGTTCCTGTATATCCCCGTAGGTTTCATAGCTCGAGGTTATTACCTTATCGCCTTCTTTTAATCCTGATGTTAACTCAAAGTAATCGGGGCTTTGACGGTTAATCTGTATATCAACCTTATAGGCCTTTTTACCATCTTCGCTCAGCTTAAATATCCAGTTACCACCAGTTTGCTGGTAAAAACCACCTTTAGGTAATAAAAGCGCTGTTGTCTGGTCGCTTAATGCTAAACGTACCTGCAATGTTTGCCCTTTTCTTATGCCTGTTGGTGCTGGGCCAATAAATGCCATATCAACCTGAAACTGTCCGTTCACTACTTGTGTAAATACTTTCTTTATTACCAGTTTATAGGTTTTGTCGGCAAATTGAAAATCACCTGTTAAGCCTGTAAAAATGCGTGATATATAATGTTCCTCAATCCCAACTCTTACTTTGAACCCTGATAGGACGTCAATTTGTCCAAGATGTTCCCCTTTATTTTTATTTTGTCCAATTTCGGCATCAAAAGATGTTAACTGACCATCTAAAGGGGCCCTTACGGTAAGGTCACTCACCTTTTTACGTAACAGATCCAATGAGCTTTTCATTTGGGCATATTGCTCTCTGGTTTGAGTTTCCTGCTGCCTTACAATCGAAGTATCCTGAACAAGTATCTGTGTAGCCAGTTTTTTACGGCTCAACTGGTACTGATATTGATTTTGCGCTGTTTGAAACTCCTGCGATCCGATAGCTTTTTTGGCGTACAGGTCTTTATCTAATTTATAAACCCTTTCGGCTTCTTTAAATGCTACATCCACATCGGCCATTGAATTTAATTTTGATATAGTTGCCGATTGTACCTGTGTATGTGAAATCTGCATTTGAATTTGCTGTGCATACACATTGGTTTCCTGCCCGGCCAATGTAAGCTCAAGGTCAGTGTTTGCTAATTTTAAAATCGGGTCGCCTTTTTTAAGGTGGGCACCATCTTCAACATATTTCTCTTCAACACGGCCGCCGTCGGCAGCATCCAGGTAAATGGTAGTAAGCGGCATAACCACACCATTAACCGGGATAAACTCCTGGAAAGGGCCTTTTTTAATTTCGCTTATAGTAAGGCGTTCAGTATCAACATCAAGTTTACTTTTACCTGATGTAAAATAAATGCTTCCGGCAATCAGCAATACAATGCCCGATATTCCGGCAATAGTCAGTATCCTTTTGGTATTCCAGGTCTTTTTTTCAATTACTCTGTCCACAGTTTTATATTATATTTTGGTATAGGGATACAAAAAGATATGCCACAAATTAAATAACTGTATTTCAGATAATTAAAGCTAAAATATAAGTTTAAAGCGTACGCTTCTGTTACAGCAAGTGTACGGTTATGATACAATGTATTTAAGCCTTAATAAGCTTTCAAATACTCATTTACCCGGTATAAACCATAATTAACAGTTAATAGCTAATGATTTATAGTTATACTTATAAAACCATGCGCCTTTAGCATAAAAATTGTTATCCCTTGGTTAGCCGGAGGTTATCTGTGAACCATAACTTCAACACTAAATTTATAAAGATTTGTATAATAAATGATAATAGTGGTATTATTGGAGATAAGCATTGATGATGTTTATTAATTGCCGCTATGATCTTTTAACCCATGATCCTGAATAAAAAATGATACTTAAAAAAGCCACTGTTTTAATTGTTGATGATGACCCGGATGTGCTGACCGCCGTTAAGCTTTTGCTTAAAACGGAAGCCAGTGAGGTTATTACCGAAAAGAACCCCGAAAACCTGAACTGGCTGCTGCAACGCAACCAGGTTGACCTGGTTTTATTAGATATGAACTTTAACAGTGCCATTAATACCGGTAACGAAGGTTTGTACTGGCTGCGCAAAATTAAAGAGTGGAAACCAGAGGTTTGTGTAATAATGATCACTGCTTATGGCGATATAGATTTGGCAGTGCGATCATTAAAAGAAGGCGCTAATGATTTTGTTGTTAAACCCTGGCATAACGAAAGGCTCATTGAAACCATCAAGGAGCTTTTAGATAAAAAAGAAGGCGTTAAAACTGTTAAATCATCAGCTAAAAATACAGCGGGAGATACCTCTATTTTAGGTGAATCTGACGTGATGCAGGATATTTTTTACAAGGTGAATAAGATTGCCCCTACCGATGCCAATATTTTACTTTTAGGCGAAAACGGTACAGGCAAGGATTTGATGGCGAAGGCTATACACGAACGTTCGTTACGCGCAGATAAACCATTTGTGAAGGTGGATGTGGGCGCGCTGACGGATACACTATTTGAAAGTGAGCTTTTCGGTCATAAAAAAGGGGCTTATACCGATGCGCGTGAAGACCGTACCGGCCGTTTTGAAGATGCCCATGGCGGAACTTTATTTTTAGATGAAATTGGAAATATTTCCTTACAACAGCAAGCCAAGTTATTAACCGTATTGCAAAACAGGCAGGTTACCCGATTAGGAACCAATAAAGCCGTTGATATCGACATTAGGCTGATTTGTGCAACTAATTTGCCGCTATCAGAGCTGGCCAACGAAAACCGTTTCCGTAAGGATCTGATCTACCGGATCAATACGGTGGAGATCAATATGCCCCCATTACGTCGCCGCAATGAGGACATTGTGATACTGGCAAAACATTTTGCAAAGCTTTATGCAAGCAAATACCTTAAACCATCAATGGATTTTGATGCCGGGGCTGTTTTAAAACTAAAATCATATAACTTCCCGGGTAATGTAAGGGAGCTGCAATATACCATTGAGCGTGCAGTGATCATGGCAGACGATCATGTACTCCGGCCTGACGACCTTATATTTTCAATATTGGAAACGCCGGGTGAAACCATTGTTGATGATGACAATATCCCCTTAAGTACCATGGAAAAAAATGCAATCCTGCGGGTGATTGAAAAACACAACGGTAACATTACCCGCGCAGCAAAAGAACTGGGTTTAACCCGCACCGCTTTATACCGTAGATTAAGCAAGTATGATATTTAATCGTTACGAATGGCGGCTGGTGCTGCGTGTAATTGTCATGTTCTTTACGCTGATGGCTGGTTCATTTTTAGTGGTTAAAGAACAATACCTGCTTGTGGTGATACCGCTTGTGCTGTCGGTTTATGAGGTGATAGACCTGATCCGTTTTCAGAAAAAAGCACAGGATGAGGTAAGCCAGTTTGTTGAATCAATACATTACCGTGATTTTTCGCGCCATTTTGATGTACGCAAAGCGCCAAATGAGTTAAAGCCACTCAGAAAAGGGTTTAATGAGATCAACACTACCTTTAAGCTGATAAGCCGTGAAAGAGAAACACAATACCACTACCTGCAAAAGATACTGGAGTTAGTTGATACCGGAATCCTATCTTATGAGCAGGAAAGCGGCGAAACCGGGTGGATAAACGAAGCCTTAAAAAAACTGATCGGTGTTCCCTATCTTAAAACCATCCACTCGCTCGAAAAACGGGAAGAAGCACTTTACCAGGAGATCATCAAACTTAAACCTGGCGATAGTAAAATTATTACCATGACCCGTAACCAGCAATTGGTTAAAATTTTAGTTACGGCAAGCGTAATGCGCAGCGAGGATAAAATTTACAAGTTGGTTGCTTTTCAAAATGTTAGCGAGGCCCTGGATGAAACAGAATCAAAAGCATGGCAAAAGCTATTAAATGTAATGACGCACGAGATCATGAACTCAGTGGCGCCTATATCATCATTAGCAGATACCTTAAAAAATCGTTTACAAAGCCCTGAAATTGCCAACAGTCCGGTAAGCAGCCAGTTGGAGGATTTGGAGTTAGGGATAGATACTATTAAAAGACGAAGCGAAGGTTTGCTTAAATTTACCGAAAGCTACCGCAGTTTAAATAAGATCACCAAGCTTGACCTTACCAAAGTATTGGTGCGTAACCTGTTCGAATCATTAAACAGTTTGATGCGGCCAACGCTTGAGAAAAAACACATTGAGCTGGAAATAATTTTACGCGATCCTACGCTTGCCGTTGAGGCAGACATTAACCTTATTGAGCAGGTATTGATCAACCTTTTGGTAAATGCGATAGAAGCCGTGAAAGACAGGGAAAGCCCACGCATAACCTTATCTGCCGAAATACAAAGCAACAACAGGACATTGGTAAAAGTATCAGATAATGGCTTAGGTATGCCCTCCGAATTACTTGATAAGATATTTATTCCGTTTTTTAGTACCCGCAAAACGGGTAGCGGCATAGGGCTAAGCTTGTGTAAGCAAATTATGCTGTTACATAAAGGAAACATCCAGGTACAATCAACAGATGGGGTTGGCTCGGCATTTATATTACAGTTTAGTGCTGCCGGATAATTAAAAATCAATGAAAATTTTCGCCATCTCCGGCAGTTTGCGTGCCGATTCATCAAACCATAATGTGCTGCGTTTTTTAAAAGATCAGTTACCTGCCAGTTTTGATTTTACTATTTATGAGAATTTAGGGAAGATCCCGCCATTTGATCCTGGTATAGATAATGACCAGCCGCCTGAACCCGTAGATGAACTAAGAAACTTTATGAGCGAGGCAGATGCCGTTATTATTTGCACGCCCGAATATGCTTTTGGCGTACCCGGTCAGCTAAAAAATGCATTAGACTGGACTGTTTCAAGCGGCTCATTAGCTGATAAGCCGCTTGCATTGATCACCGCATCAACAAATGGTACAAATGCACATGCTGCTTTACTACTAATATTGGGTGCGCTCTCTGCTCAGCTGGTAGAAGCAGCCGCCTTGCTCATCCCCTTCATCAGATCGAAAATTGACAGTAATGGAAATATAACCGATAATGAAACGGCTGAAAACTTAAAAACTGTCTTAACTGCGCTGTTAAACGCTATTAACTAACTGTTCACTGCCAATTTGACAACCTGGGCGTGTTTGGAACAGGCATTGATAGCCTGTTGTATCACTAAACATTAATTCAAAAACGACAAAAGATTATGCAAGAAAAAGGCACAATTTCGATCCATACCGAAAACATATTCCCGATAATTAAGAAATTTTTATACTCAGATACCGAGATATTTTTACGCGAATTGGTATCAAATGCCATTGATGCTACCCAAAAAATTAAACGCTTAAGCTCATTAGGCCAGTATAATGGCGTACTTGGTGATTTACGCGTTGAGGTTGCTTTTGATGAAGCTGCAAAAACCATTACCATTTCTGACAACGGCTTGGGTATGACAGCAGAAGAGATCAAGAAATACATTAACCAGATAGCATTTTCGGGTGCTACTGAGTTTATGGAGAAATTTAAGGAAGCTAAAGACGCCAATGAGATCATCGGTCGTTTTGGTTTGGGCTTTTACTCTGCCTTTATGGTAGCCGATAAGGTTGAAATTGAAACCCTATCGTACCAGGATGGTGCAGAACCTGCACACTGGATATGCGATGGCAGTACTGAATTTGAAATAAGCGAAGGCAGCCTTGCCGAAAGAGGTACTGAAATTACCCTGCATATCAACAAAGACTCTGAAGAGTTTTTAAATAAGAACCGCTTACAGGAGATTTTGGATAAGTACTGTAAATTTTTACCTGTTCCTATCAAGTTTGGTACAACCACACAGGAAGAAGAAGATGGTGTTGACGAAGAAGGTAAACCAAAATACATCTCTGTTGAAGTTGATAACATCATCAACGATACTAACCCTATCTGGACAAAGGCTCCATCTGAACTAAAGGATGAAGATTACCTGAGCTTTTACAAACAGCTGTATCCATTCTCTGAAGATCCTTTATTCTGGATTCACCTTAATGTTGATTATCCGTTCAATTTAACCGGGGTACTTTATTTCCCTAAGCTTAAAAACGATTTTGAGATCCAGCGCAATAAGATCAAACTATTCTCCCGCCAGGTATTTATTACTGATGAAGTAAAAGATATTGTTCCTGAGTTTTTAATGTTATTGCATGGGGTTATTGATTCACCAGATATTCCGTTAAACGTATCGCGCAGCTTTTTACAGGCCGATAGCAACGTTAAAAAGATCAACAGCTATATCACTAAAAAAGTAGCTGATAAATTGGCAGAACTGTTTAAAAGTGACCGTAAAGCTTTTGAAGATAAATGGGCCGACATTGGTTTATTTGTAAAATATGGTATGGTGAGCGAAGATAAGTTTTATGATAAAGCTAAAGACTTTGTTTTGCTAACCAATACAAAAAACGAAAACTTCACCTTGGCTGAATATAAAGACAAGGTTGAACCAGAGCAAACTGATAAAGATGGTAACCTGGTATACATCTATACCAATGATCCGGCTAAACAAGATGCTTTTATCCAATCAGCTAATAAAAAGAGCTATGATGTTTTGTTGATGAACTCGGCTATTGATAACCACTTCATTGGCCAAATGGAGCAAAAGCTTGAAAAAACATCATTTAAACGTGTAGATGCTGATGTTGCTGATAAACTGATTAAAAAAGATGTTACCCTTGAGCATATCTTAAGCGAAGAACAATCTACCCAGGTTAAAGCAATTTTTGATAAGGCAATTAACAAACCAGCCTACAAAGTTGAATTGGAAAGCTTAAACCCTGATGAATTGCCGGTAACTGTTACCATGGATGAATTTATGCGCCGCATGAAAGAAATGGCAGCAATGGGTGGAGGAATGAGCTTTTATGGCAGCATGCCCGATAACTATAAAGTTATTGTGAATGGTAACCACAAACTGATCAGCCGGATTTTAAATGAAGAAAATGCAGAAGTACAGGCTGCACTTTCAAAACAAGCATTTGACCTGGCCTTACTTTCACAAGGTTTATTAACTGGTGCCGAACTTACTGAATTTGTTAACCGCAGTGTTAACCTGATATAAGTTCAGCTTATAAAATTTCAAAAGCCACTCCTAACGAGTGGCTTTTTTGTTTAATAAAATCTTAACTTAGTTGTATCATCCTAAGTTATTTAATCGTTATACCTAAATATATCAGCCATGAAAACCATCAGATCATTTTTTGTATTTATACTGATTTTAGGAAGTGTAAATTCCCTGTTTGCGCAAAGCACTAAAAAAGAGAAACAAGCTGCAAAAGCGGCGCAGTTAAAAAATATGGTTGAAGCCCATAATTATCTTTTTACAGCCGATCAGGCGAATCCTACACGCGGCGGGATGAAGCAGTTAACTTATGGCTATGATCTTAAAGTTACAAAAGATACGGTAGTTGCTTATCTACCTTATTATGGTCGCGCCTACGTTGCACCAATTGGTACAACAGATGGCGGAATAAAATTCACCTCCACAAACTTTGATTATACTTCTACCGAAGGAAAGAACGGCGGTTACAACATCGTCATCAAGCCAAAAGATTCTGATCAAAATGACTTTAAGGGTGTAAGGTATTTGCGGTTAAGTATTACTTCAAGTGGCTATGCCTCGTTACAGGTTATCAGCAGTAACCGTGATGCCATATCATTTAACGGAAGTATAGAAGAAATAAAGCCTAAAAAATAATTTAAATAGCTGTAATATAACAAGTTAAAATAGGTCAATTAACTTAATAGTCCGGCATTATCTTTTAGTGCTACACCCGATAACTTGCGGCTAAACGCCTCTTTTATTAAATAAAATATTTTATCGGCAGCAAGCTTCGGGATCAATCCCTCGGGCCGGATATTGGAAATACAGTTGCGTGATTCATCCGTTAAGCCGGGCTTTGGTTTATAGGTCAGATAAGCGCCCATACTATCAGCAGCGCTTAAACCGGGCCTTTCACCAATGAGTAAAATTGATAAGCCGGCGCCCAATTCATGTGCTATATCATCGCCTATGGCTACCCTACCCTGTTCGACCAATGTAATTGGCCCTATTGTTAATTTAGCTGATCTTAGCATAGGTATCAAAACCTCTAACAAGTTAAAAGTATTGTCATTAAGAGCTGTTGCTGAAAGGCCGTCAGCTATAATAATTGATATATCTGCATCAGTTTTGTATTCAGCTAATTGCCTTATCGATTGTTCATTTAATTGCCGGCCAAGGTCAGGTCTTTTTAAATAAGTGTGCCGCCTATCCGCTTTGCTGTATAAATGCAAAACAGGCAATTCAAATACCTTAAGGCTCTCCATTAATCCATCAATATCTAATAAAGAATACACAGCATCACGGGCATGCGCATGCGCTAATTTAAACTCCAGCGATTGCTTTAGCGGAATACTGTTACCAACGCGGCCAATAGCTATCCTTGCTGCTGTAAACTCGCGCAGGTAAAGTAAAGGGTCGGTTTTATCAATTTCTTTTTTCAATTACAATATCCCCGATAATAGTTTATGTGATGAATTAACCGTTAAGATGCTTCCCTTATCATCAACAATTCCCTGCTTTATTAGCCATTGTTCAAATTCGGGAGCTGGTTTTAATCCCAAAACCTTTCGTAAATACAACGCATCATGAAATGATGTAGATTGATAGTTGAGCATTATATCGTCAGATCCGGGGATGCCCATTATAAAATTACAGCCTGCAACACCAAGCAGGGTTAGTAAATTATCCATATCATCCTGGTCTGCCTCTGCATGATTGGTATAGCAAATATCAACTCCCATTGGCAAGCCAAGCAGTTTACCGCAAAAGTGATCCTCAAGTGCAGCGCGGATTATCTGCTTGCCATCATATAAATATTCAGGTCCGATAAATCCTACAACTGAGTTGACTAACAATGGTTTATATTTTCTGGCAATAGCATAGGTTCTTGCTTCGCAGGTTTGCTGGTCAACGCCATGGTTGGCATTTGCAGATAGCGCGCTACCTTGTCCTGTTTCAAAATACATAACATTCCGGCCCACTGATCCGCGCTTTAGCGATAATGTTGCTTCATATGCTTCATCCAGCAAAGCAAGGTTTATTCCAAAGCTGGTATTTGTTTTTTCGGTCCCACCAATCGATTGAAAACACAGATCAACAGGCGCACCCTGGTTCGCTAAATCTAAGGTAGTAGTTACATGGCTTAATACACATGATTGTGTGGGGATACTAAATTGCTCCCTTATGGTATCTATCAGGCGCAATAGGTTCATTACAGCAGCAGGGCTATCTGTAGCCGGGTTAATACCAATTACAGCATCCCCGCTTCCATATAACAAGCCATCAATAATACTTGCCGCAACACCCTTCGGATCATCTGTTGGATGATTAGGTTGTAATCGGGTAGAAAAATGTCCCTTTAATCCAATAGTATTCCGAAACCTGGTTACTACCTCACACTTTTTCGCTACCGCTATCAAATCCTGGTTGCGCATCAGTTTTGATACTGCGGCGGCCATTTCAGGGGTAATACAGTCCTCTACTAATTTTAAAGTTGTGGTATCTGTTCCTTCGGTTAAAAGCCAGTCACGCAGTTGGCCAACAGTTAAATGGCTTATTAAATTAAATGATATAATATTATGATTATCAATGATTAAACGCGTTATCTCATCGCTTTCATAAGGAATTATCGCTTCATTCAAAAAAGTTTTTAAGGGTACGTCAGCTAATGCTATCTGGGCAGCTACCCGTTCCTCGTAGCTTTCGGCACAAACACCAGCTAAAGCATCGCCGGTACGGTATGGTGATGCCTTTGCCAGCAATGTTTTAAGATCGCTGAACCGATAAACCTTGTTACGTATGGTGAAATGGTAGCTCATTTAAAAAATAAAATTAACTATACAGTAACGGGGGCTATCATAAAATCTTCATTGAGTATGGCTTTATGCTTACCCATCAGTATAAATACAAAACAGGCTAAGGCTAAACCCGCAAAAAATATAAGACTCAACATAAAATAATAGTAGATCATAGCCACTAATGTGATAACAGATATAATTAATGCAATAGCCGGAAATACCGGGTAAAACGGTGAAGCAAAAGGACGTTCTAAATTTGGTTCCTTACGGCGGAGCACAAACAAACTAATCATGCTCATCATATACATAAAAACTGCCCCCATTACCGATATGATAACTACCTGGTTGGTTGTGCCTGTAAAAAGCGCAATAAAACTAACAAAACCACCTGCAATGATGGCCCAATGCGGTGTTTTAAACTTATGACTAACCTTTGATAGACCCTTTGGCAAATAACCGCTGCGCGCCATTGCAAAAACTTGCCTTGATGAGGCCAGTATAGTGCCATGGAAAGAAGCTATTAAACCGAATAAGCCAATGCTGGCAAATATTTTAGTAAAGCTGTTGGTTTTACCTAATGCTATGCTGATAGCTTCGGGCAATGGATAATCAAGGTTACTGAGTTTCCGCCAGTCGGATATACCGCCGGTAAAGATCATTACCCCGAGCGCTAATAATACCAGTGTGGCTAAACCCGATATATACCCTTTTGGGATATTTCTTTTAGGGTCTTTTACTTCTTCGGCAACCATAGCCACCCCCTCAATGGCCAGGTAGAACCAAACCGCATAAGGCAAAGCCGCAAAAACTCCAGTCCAGCCAAATGGCATAGGGTGGCTTAAAAAATTGGCAGATTTAAAGTGCGGCCCAACTATCCCCATAAATAATAAAAGTTCGGCAACGGCAAGTATGGTTATAAATACCGAAAATGTGGCAGACTCCTTGACCCCTAAAATATTTATAATTATAAATACCACGTTAAAGAACAGGGCTGAATATAATACCGATATAACCGGGTATAAAAAATGCAGATACGCCCCTAAGCCAAAAGCTATTGCGGGTGTAGCAAACAAAAAATCTATAAGGGTAGCGTAGCCCGCCATCAGACCACCAAATGGCCCCATTGCCCTGTATGCATAGGCAAAAGCCCCGCCGGCATGTGGTATTGATGTGGTTAATTCAGTATAGCTAAAAATAAATGTAATGTACATAAGGGTAATAACCAATGTAGCTATCAGAAACCCTACTGTACCTGAAACCGCCCAGCCAAAGTTCCAGCCAAAATACTCTCCTGAAATTACCAGGCCAACAGCTATAGCCCAAAGATGAATTGGTTTTAACACCCTTTTTAACTGCTCTGTATTTACATTTGCCATAGTATGCTGTAAGGTAATTTATGCCGCCTTAAGATACTCAAAAAGCAAAGTACTTCAAAATGCCCGTATGTTATGTAATTGTTAATGAGGTGGAGAAAACTTACTGAAAAATTAATGTTTACGAAATGTAAAATTTATTAAAACAGGTTTACATTTGAGGTGTTGAATGAATACTGAATATTCAGTGATCATATAACAAAAAAACGCTATGTTACGCATATCAATTCCATCAGATACAAGATCTCAGTTAAACTTCAATACATTTGAAGAATATGAATTACCTGCACCCTTGAGCGGTGTTGATGCTGAGATAAACAATGACGTGATATTGAAGTTTGAGGATGAAGAAGAGGCTGTTATTTATGCCGAACAATTAGAAAACTTATCGAACGAATTAGATGATAAGTCTTCTATTCAAAATATTGCCATTGGTGATATTATTATGGCTATACGCAATGACGAATTTGTACAGAGTTATATACAACAAACTTAAATTTATTTAAAATTTGATCTTATGTTACGTATCAACATTCCCGCTACCGGCCCAACCCCTATAACATCTGCCGATTTTGAAAATTATCATTTACCTGTGCCTTCTCAAGGAGTAGCAGCTAAAGATAACAAGGATACCATATTGCTTTTTGATAATGAATATGAAGCAGTTATTTATGCAGATCAGCTTGAGGAAATTGTAACTACAGTGAGCAAAAGTTCGCCTTTAAAAAACATATTGAGAGATTTGGCAACCGCCATCCGTAATGACGACTCGATAAGAAACTACCTTGAATATTCAACCGTTTATACCTGGATAAAAAATGGTTTAAGAAACTTCAGGTCTGCAATAAAACCATCTCCGGCATCTTAATGCCTAAAGGTTTTATTGATCACACATTATAAAACAACAAAGCCGGCAGGTTATTAAATCCGCCGGCTTTGCTGTTTTATAGTTTTTAGTAAGCATGTTATGCTTTAAGTGTTTTGGTGATATAGCCATAACTGCTCCTGATGCTTGCAAAAGCATCTTTTGGATTATCGTGCTCCACAAAAAAGTGTTTCATTCCTGATGGGGCAGCTCCTAATTCAAATATCCGTTTAAAATCAATAGTACCACTACCCACCGGTAATATATTGGTATGGCTTGCATCTAAATCTTTAACGTGCCAAAGCGGGAACCTGCCCGGATGCTCCTTAAATAACTTAACAGGATCCTGTCCGCCTTTTACGGCCCAGGCCAGATCAAGCTCCATTTTCACAGTTTTAGCATCAGTTTCGCTTAACAATAAATGGTAAGGGATTTTTCCGTCAACAGCTTTAAACTCCATATCATGGTTATGATAGGCAAACTGGATACCTGCTTTTTTTGCTGCTGCACCTGTTTTGTTTAGTATAATTATTGACGATTTTATTTCTTCAAGTGTTCCGGTTGGCGCATTAGCACAAACCAGGTATTCAACGCCCCCCTCTGCTGCTTCATCAACCAATTGCTGCATATTGTCGCGCAGGTTCATCATAGGTGGCAAAACCATTGGCTTACCATCGGCACCTAAAGGCATTTTATACCCTTTTGGTAATTTAAATGGTGCACCAAGTACATGGTGTGATTTCCACGACATACCCAGGTCATTTACCATAGCTTTAAAACCCTGGGGGTTCATACCATAATAACCGCCTTTTTTACAGAATGCAGATTCCATTTCCTTATAGCCAATGGCAGCTATTTTTGTTAAGGTTCCCTTTACATCCTCGTCAATAACTCCAAAAAAAGTAAAAAGCTGTAAACCCACAGGGTGCGGGGCCATGCTATTAAGAAAAGAACTGGCTTTGCCTGATAAAGCAATGCCGCCAAGTGCCAGTGTACCTGCACTTTGCAAAAACTTACGTCTGTTGTAATTCATGCTTATTGGTAATTTAGTTTATGTGGTTAAGTAAAACTAAATGAATTAAGCCGAAATAAAAAATTAATGTGTCATTTTAACACATTAAGATTGCAAACCGTTAAATAGTGAACCTTTACCTTTAAAAAAGGCAAAGGTTATTGATATAAACAGGTGGCTATCAAACCCGTCCACCCGGTTTGGTGCGATGCGCCTACGCCACGGCCGTTATCGCCATCAAAATATTCATGGAAAAGGATATAGTCTTTAAACTCCGGATCAAATTGAATCTTATCATAATTGCCAAATACGGCCCTTCTGCCCTGCTCATCCCTTAAAAACAAATTGGATACCCGTGTATACAATTCATTAGCTACCTGTTGCAGGTTCATGAAATTACCTGAGCCGGTTGGGCACTCAATTTTAAAGTCGTCGCCGTAATACTGGTGAAATTTCTGCAGACTTTCAATCAACAGGTAATTCATCGGCATCCAGATAGGGCCGCGCCAGTTACTGTTTCCTCCAAAAAGACCGCTGTCACTTTCGGCAGGCGTATATTTTATACTGAACTCCATACCATCAACTTCCACATAATACGGGTTATTTAAATGGTATTTTGAAACCGACCGGATCCCATATTTACTCAGAAACTCGTTTTCATCAAGCATATACCTTAACAATGATTTCATGCGGTAGCCACGCAATAAACTGATCAGGTGTTTACCGGGAGTTTTTGTTTCGGCCCAGCGGGATACTAACGAGGCCAGGTCGGGCCTGTTTTCGGCAAACCACTTTAAGCGGTTACTGAATATGGGGTTATTTAAAATATCGTTATCATCCAATACCTCGGCAGCAACTAAGGGTATTAAACCTACAATGCTCCTTACACGCATTTTTTGCGTGCTGTTATCGGGCAAACGCAACTGATCGTAAAAGAATCCGTCGGTTTCGTCCCACAGGCCTTCGTTGTTTGAGCCTATGCTTGATAATGCACCTGCTATATAAATAAAGTGCTCAAAAAATTTACTGGCAATATCATTATAGGCTTTGTCGGTTTCGGCAAGTTCAGCGGCTATGCGTAACAGGTTTAATGAGTACATAGCCATCCAGCTGGTACCATCGGCTTGCTCCAGGTGTTCCCCTCTGGGTAATTTCGCGTTCCTGTCAAATACGCCAATATTATCAAGACCCAAAAAGCCGCCTTCAAATACGTTATTTCCTGCTGCATCTTTCCTGTTTACCCACCACGTAAAATTGAGCATCAGTTTATGGAAAATCCGCTCTAAAAAATAGGTATCGCCTTTTCCATTGTTAGCTGCTTTGTCCTGCTGATAGATCTTCCAGGTCACCATTGCATGTACCGGCGGGTTGGCATCATTAAAATCCCACTCATAGGCCGGTAACTGGCCATTGGGGTGCATGTACCAATCGCGGATCAGCAGGCTCAACTGGTTTTTAGCAAAGGTCATATCAATCGAAGCCAGCGGGATACAGTGAAAAGCCAGATCCCATGCCGCAAACCACGGGTATTCCCATTTATCGGGCATTGAAATAATATCCCTGGTATTAAAATGCTGCCATTTTGCATTACGGGCAGTTTGCCTTTGCACCGGTGGTTTTGGCTCGGCCGGATCACCGTTTAGCCAGTGATTTATATTATAATAATAAAACTGTTTGCTCCAAAGCATACCGGCCAATGCTTGCCGCTGAATTAGTGCCCGGTCTAAATCGCTTGTTCCCTCTTGTAGATCTGCATAAAACTGGTTTGCCTCGCTATTACGGGCGTCAAATAGTTTATCAAAATCATCAAAGCCGTTATTTGCATTATCTGATAAACGAAGTTTGATGGTTACACTTTGTTTTGCAGGAACATTTATATCATAATTAGCAGCTGCCTTGGTACCCGTTTTTTTAGGATTGACCGTATTGGCGCCGCTTACGAGGTGATCGTTAATACCATCTTTATAAAATGGTTTACCGTCATCATAATTATATAAACGTTTGGTATTAGTTTCGTTATCGCAAAACAACAGATCAGGTGTTCCTTCGGTATTTAGCCAAAGTTGCCCTAATGTTTTATGAAATATACCTATTACACCGTTTGAATCAGCCGTTAATTCGGGCTTATAATCATCATATCCCCAGGCCCAGGTATTACGGAACCAAATGGTTGGCAATACATTTAGTTTTGCATCTGCGGCACCCCTGTTATGTACCGTAATTTTTATTAGGATGTCCTGCTGCGTATTTTTAACATATTCAATAAATACATCAAAGTATTCATCGTTATTAAGTAGGCCGGTATCTATTAATTCAAATTCCGGATCGTTCCGGGTACGGCGTTTATTTTCATCCAATAGCCAGGCATAGGGATATTCCTGCTGCGGATATTTATAAAGCATTTTTTGATAAGAATGTGTGGGTGTATTATCAAGATAGTAATACAACTCCTTAACGTCCTCACCATGATTACCTTCCGGATTGCTTAAACCAAAGTAGCGCTCCTTTATGATCGGGTCTTTTTTATTCCACAAAGCAACAGAAAAGCATAAAAGCTGTTCGTTATCGCAGATTCCACCAATACCTTCTTCGCCCCAGCGGTAAGCTTTACTGCGCGACATATCATGGGTAATATAGTTCCAGGCATCGCCGTTGGCGCTATAATCTTCCCTAACTGTGCCCCATTGCCTGTCGCTTACGTATGGCCCCCATTTTTTCCATAATGAGTCTTTTAGTCTTTCCTGCTCTGCGTTCATATTTTTATGTAGAAGATATTGGGTGAGGAATTAATACTTGATGCAGCCAATTAGTAAGCCACCTCCGAAATAAAGATAACATTTACTACCAGCGCAACAAATAATAAACACATATTTGACCTTAGGCTGAACTTAATTATTATAATTTGTGAAACAACTATTTCCAGGCATTCCTCAAAAAACGAAGCCAGTTGCCGTGCATCATATTTTCAATGTCGGTTTCTTTGTAACCACGTTTTGTTAACAGGGCCGGTAATTTTTGCAGATCGGCAATGGTTTCAATATCATACGGGCATTGCTCGCGGCCGAAAGCACCATCCAAATCTGATCCTATGCCTACATGCAGCGTATTGCCGGCTATCTGGCAGATATGATCCAGGTGATCTATCATCACCTCTAAATTACAGTTCATTTCTTTGGGATTAGATTTACCCCTCACCCATCCCGGAACCATCATCCAGGCATCCAAAGCACCGCCAATTACGGCCCCCCTGTTGATCAGTTCTTTTATCTGTTCATCGCTAAACTGGCGGTTATGGTTAACCAGTGCCCTGCAATTGTTGTGGCTGGCCCATACATTCCCATTAAAATGATCCAATGCCTCCCAAAAACTATCATCGCATAAATGTGTAGCATCCAAAATAATATTGAGGCGCTCCATTTCTTTTAACAGTTCATGTCCCTTTGAGCCCATGTAACCTGTTGCATCTGTACCTTGTGCATACCTGCCGGGGCCATAGTGTGCAGGGCCAACGGCTCTTAAGCCATAATTATAAGCACGCTCTAAATGGCTTATGGTCACAATGGAATCAGCCCCCTCCAAACTTAAAATATAACCAATGGGCTTATTATCATTTGAGGTATCATCATGCCATAGTTTAATATGTTTTTCAAGACTTGCCAAATCATTTATCTGTACCATATCACCAGCCTCTTCCATTGCCTTGTACCAGGCAACCTGTCCCTGTGTTTGAGCCCATGCCTGTTCGGGCGAGTGCCATCCGGGCAGTAAATTATCAGGGGCTACATAGCGGGCTATTTGAGTACCTACTACCAAACCTATATTGCCCTTGCGCAATTCAGGAAATGAAACCACCCCCTTGGCGCGGTCAGGCTTATCGGTTAATCCTTTTTCGCGTTCGTTTATTTCGGCTATGGGTTTCCGAAGATCGCGGTTCCACTCAAGGGCGTTCATGCTTAGGTCTAAATGAGCATCTATGGCAAACATTGGTTATTGATTTAGCAGGATAACTGACATCTGTCAGGGTAATTAAATAGTTATTTTACGGTCGCGGGCAATATTTTTCCATTCACCGCTAATATGTTCATTTTCAATAGTAATGGCACGCTCATATAAAGCCACAGTAGGGCAAACATGATAAGGCATTCCGAATAAAACATCTCCTACTTTATAGGAATGATCTTTTCCGGCATCCATTACCAAATGCTCCTCGCTTTGGCTTACTGGTATTAAATCCGGCGCATTGATAAAATAAACCCTGCTGCCCAGTTCTTTTTCGGCGGCTATGGATTTATGCCCGAGATCCAAACAGATCAATGTTTCATCAGGCTTTGATATTACCCTGGTAACTACCAATGCGGCAGGTAAAAATGGTTGTTCGCTCAACATGGTTTCATAGCCCTTGTCCCAATAAACAAAGGTACCGGGGCTGCATTCAATAGCTTTTCTTTTGGCGTGGATAGGAAACGTTGGCGAACCGCCGGCAATAATAATGGGTTCAGGAAAGCCTTCTTCTTTTATTGCAGACTGCAGTTTAAGGACAGGCTCAAAACCTTCATCACATTCAGTTTTGCGCATTTCAAAATCAGGATTATGGATATGCCCGTCATAAGCATGCAGGCCAACCGGGATAATGCTCGGCAATTTCACACAATCCTTATAAAGTTGTAGGGCTGTTTCATCAGGTTTTATCCCGGTACGGTTTTGGCCGATATTAAGATCTAAATAAACCGTGATCTGCATGTTATTTCCTATAGCAGATACTGATATTTCGCCGGCTGCGAAAGCATTATCTATCAAACAGGAAAAATGGGTATCGGGATAGGCCTTTATCAGTTTAATAAACCTTTTTAGTTTAGGCCCAACGGGCTGATAGGCAAGCAACACATCGGTTGCATGGCACATACCAAGCATTTCTGCTTCGGCTATGGTGGCACATTTAAATTTAGTAATCCCTGCTGCCATCATTAATAAGGCAGCTTCTTTGCTTTTAAATGTTTTAACATGCGGCCTTAACCTTTCTGCATTATCAATCATACCAATAAGCATAATGATATTTTGCTTTACCCTATCGGGATAAACAACCAATGCAGGCGTATCTAAGCTATCAATATCATTAATCAGGTACCAGTCTCGTTCTGCCATGTATACAGGTAAATTTAAATTCAGGCCCGCCTAATGCAGTTACATTAGTTCAAACAATGCTTCAATTTCTACAGGGATATTATCAGGCAATGAACCCATTCCTACAGCACTGCGAACACCTATGCCGTTATCATCGCCCCAAACCTTTGCAAATAACTCACTGCAACCGTTTATAATAAAAGGATGTTTTTCAAAATCGGGCGTACAGTTAACCATTCCCAATACTTTTATCACTCTTTTTACTTTGTCAAGACTGCCGATATTTGCTTTAATGGTAGCTAATATGGCTAAGCCAACCTGGCGGGCAGCTACTTTACCTTCTTCAGGTGTCATGTTATCGCCAACGCGGCCAATTATAAGGGTGCCGTCATCCTGTACGGTTCCATGGCCGGATAGGTAAAGATATTTACCATCTATAAGGCAGGGTTTATATACACCAAGTGGTTTGGGAGCAGGCGGCAGATTAAGACCTAATGCTGCAAAGTTTTGTTCAGGAGTATTCATTTTTATAAGTAGTATTTAAAAACAAACATAAATAAAAAGCCGGGTATCTCAGGCCCGGCTTTATAAATCAAATAATCAACTCTTATTAAAATTTGAAGGTTACCCCCACGTTAACAACGTAATCAGCAAATGCTGCATCACCATGCGTGTAGGTACCTGTAAGTTGTGTGGTTCTGATATCCGGTACACTTTGTGTACGATCACGGATAATTGCTATAGGGCAGTAAGCATATAATGAAAAGCCTTTAACATGATAAGTTATACCAGGCTCGGCAGCTATAATATAACCTGGTCTTCTGAAACCATCGCTACCGCCAACCAAATCATGAACAGGTAAACAATCATCACGTACACCTAAAGAAAAATCAAACTTTTTAACGGCCAAACTTGCACCAAACCTGATCAGGTATTGGTCAGGTACGCTTAAAACATCGCCGGTTGCTGCTATAGTAGTTGCGCTTGCTGGGGTTGTTGATCTTAAAACGCCGTTAACATCCTTAGGGCTGGCTAAGTAGTAAAAGTTACCATATACCCCAAACTTGTGCGTAAAGTTATAATACGCATTAATTTCGGCAGTGATACCTGTACCACCATCGCCTAATTGTATAGACTGATCAACAGGGCCAAGGGTTCTGGCTCCGGTAGCGCCGTTTAAAAAGTAATCCTGGTAATTGTAAGTTCCTGTAGGGAATTTAATGCCTAAACCTGCCTGGATATTTCCGTTTTTCGCCTTAGCCGGGTTTAATAACCATACATAACCCGATAAATGAATATCGCCAACACCAAAAGAATGGGTACTAAAGCGCGTGCCACTGCTAACCTGTGAACGGCTGTTATCGGCAGTTGGAATATCCAACGCTACAGACCAGCGGTTATTTAACACCCGGGTTAAGGTAAGATCCTGCGTGTAAACTTTATTAATTACGTTATTATGTAGTGTAAAGCGTTGAAATTGCTCCTGCTTACCTATAAAATGCCTGAATGATTTATAATAACGGCTATTGCTGTTAAACAACCAATACCCTGCTGATTTATTAGAGCTATCGGGATGTTCATCCATTGTGCAAACACCACCAGTGCTTCTGATAGCTACGCAACCTTGCGCAAATGTTTTTGTTTGGGTAAATAATATAAATATAGTAATGGCTAATAATGCCTTGAATGTAGTTTTCATTGTAATTGTTATAGTGTTATCGGGGTTAATTTAAAAAGCATCTTTTTTACAGATACCTTATCTTATTTAAAACAGGGTTTGTTTATAATTTAATTTCCTGAACCATCTGCCTGCCCTCTTCTTATTGCATACTGGCCAACCTTATTACCGGTAACAAGACCAACTTCCACATCGCTACGGTAATGTATTGCACCATAAAGCCTTGACATGGCCGCCTGGTTTGCCAGATCGGTAAACTTGGTTCCTCTATCAGGCAATAAATAAGTTAAAACGGCTGCGGCGGCTGCACTAAAGTTTGAGTGCCCTGATGTATAAGCCGGGAAATTAGGAATACCTGTTAGCGTTTTAATTTTTGGATTTGCCTGTGTTGGCCTTTGGTTAAAGTAAAAGTACTTGGTATCCCAGCAAACAATTGCTGCATCCATTTCGGCCATGTTTAGCAGGGCAAAATTTCTTGCCCAGCGTACTTCGCTGTAATTCTGTTTCACAAATTCATCGGCAGCAATAGCGTTCCAATGGCCTGGTGGCGTGTAAGTGCCCACACCATCCGCCCAAAATTCAACTTGTGCCTGGTGTTCGCGGGTCGGGTTTTGGCTATAATTCAGTACTTCAGCAACTTCCTTTTTAAAGGCATCAGAATTTGTAAGATTCGGCGGGCCCGGTCTTAGTGCCACAACAGTAAGTGTATCAAACAAAAACGGAATTACTTTTCCAAACAAAGGCAACATCGGCGGCCTTAACGGCGACTCCTGGCTTATCCAGTATTGCTCGCCTTTAGCTGCGGTTTGTACCTGTAATTGTGTCCATAGTGCTTGTGTGCCAATAGCTTTACCTGCTCTGTCAGTACGGGCGCGGGCTGCAAAAACATCAGCAACCTGTGTGCCTAATGATTCACCTGCATTTATTTCGCCACGGGTATTAGCACCTGCCATTATGCGGTATTGTTTTTGTTCGGCTTCTTTTTGTTCAATGTAATCAATCTCGGTAGGGAATAACAGTTTCATTATTTCAACTGTAGCACCACCAACAACGGCATCTTCGCTAGGGTACGATGGTAAGGTTGATTTTGGGATAAGTGCCTTTACGTTAGCATCAAAGCTATACGGTGCAGCACGGTTATATAACTTTTTAAAGTGATAAGCTGCAATAAGCGCATCATACTGGGCAGCACTTACATAAGCATAAGCACGTGCAGCATAAGGCGGGTTTGAAAATGGAAACTCAGGATAGGAAAATGGATTTGCAGAATTTGGTGCAGGATAAGTACCATCAAGATTTTGATATGGCGGCAGATTATGTTTAGCTACCAAATCGCGCAGTATTTCGTTCCAGCGTAATACGGCACCGGCGCTCCAGTATTTAATTATGGCTTTCTGATCGTCAGTTAAACTGCTTTGAAAACCTTTTATCTCGTTAATATCGGCTACATAAGCAGGCGAGGTAACCGCATCAGGCGCGGCAACGGTAAATGATGCCGGGTTGGTTATCAGTACAGGTTTCCAGGTATCTGCATTTAAATCAATATTAGCAGGTGCAAGTGCAGGGTATTGAGTAGTACGGTCAATAACCGCTTTTTTACACGATCCTAAAAAAACTGAGGCTGTTATAGTTAACAGGGGTAATATATATATTAATTGTTTTTTCATGATTTAATTATTTAGCGTTCTTTTTTGAAAAATCAAGGATGTAATAAACGGCTCCGTATAAATTGGTGGTTTGCCCAACATTACGTCCTTTTAAAACATAGTTACCACCAAAGGTTAGCTCAAGCCCGGTAACTGACTGAAAGCTGTATTTAATAAGGCCACCTGCTGTGGTCATATTCATTTTATTGCTTGGGAAAGGCATATCGTTTTTGCGGATATCAAAACCACCCTGTGTAGTGGTTTGCGAAAGGATTCCCTCAACATTTAGTTGCAAACTGCGGTAACCTGTGCTAAAAAGCAGGTTTGATACATTTGGCATATCAACGCGGTTACTATATATCAAATGATCAGTATAGTATGAGTTGCGATCTAAAGTAATATCGCTCCGTTCAACATACTGACCGGCACCGGCCACAAAGAACCTGCCGGTTTGGTAATTAACAAGTGCGCGTAGTGAAACGCTTTTGGCATGTAAGCCAATAGATACCGGTAAAAAGTCGGGTTCGTAATTGCTTAACGGGATTGATCCGGAAGCAATGGCATGCACACTGAACAGGCCTTTACCAATTTCGGTAGTAAGAGCCAGATATTTTAAAGTGAAGGTAAGGTCCTGAACACCATGCTGGCCCTTAAGTGTCCCGGCCGATGCATTGGTAGTAATGTAGGGTACGGAAAATAAAACATCAAGCTTATTGGTTAGGCCATAATTACCTACTACAGTGTAAGTATTGCTTGATAAGGTACCAATGTTAGCATTGTTACGTTTAAAAGTGCCTTCCCAGTAATCTTTCCAGTCGCTATGGTTATAAACCACACCGGCGCAGTAAAAGTTTTTAGGGATCATTAAGGCATCAGCATCAGTTTGAGCTTTTGCCAATTGAGAAAATGCAAGGAAAAAGCATACAAGCATACAATACCTGTAAAAATACAGGGGTAAAGATTTCATCATCTTTTTAGTTAAAATAGTAAATTAATTGGGTCAAAAAATGCGTGGATCACCAAGCATTTATGGCTTGGTAATATTGCAGCATGTTGGTGGAAACTGCTGAACAATTTGTTGTATGCAATTTACAAAACAGGTTATTATTTAATACGATACAATATATATTGCAACAGTATTAATAACTATCTATAGTCTTATAAATAAAAAAATACAAAAAGTTTAAACAGCAGTATTAGCTGATAAAATTGGGTGGTTTACCCGGCGACTCGATAAACGGCCTGATTAGGTGATAAGATTTAGGCTTGATATTTTGCTTGAGTGAAGTTTCAAATTCCGAATATTTGTATTGGAATGCCTGCAGGTGATAATCGCTGACTGAATTTACTTTTTTGGCGGCCTGGTCATGCCCTTTTTTACTAAAAGGCACATCGCTTATCTCCTTAGCGGTAATAATATTTGCTTTAGCCAACTGTGTTTTAACTGTATTTGGAATACATATAAAAAACATAGTGTCGCGGGTCATTTTGAGCCGCACGTAATTATAATACGCATCCTTCAGTTGTATTTGACCTTCAATCACTTCGTAATCCGACCAATCCTGAATAGTTGGGAAATGTACAGGGATCTTGATCTCAATGAGTTTCGCCTCATCAATTTTGTTGTCAAAAATCTCCTTAACCATCTGCACGTCCGATTTGTGGATGTAATATTGAAACAACAGCGAATAACCACCTATATTAAAAAGGTGAATACTTAACAGCGCTATGGCAAAAAAACGTTTCAATTAATAAGGACTTGGCTTGGTACCGGTTTATAATATCGTAAATGTATATAATAATTTTTTATTATCAAGAAATATTTTCCCCGGCAAAAAAATATTTAGAAACATTCTGTTTTACATTCAATGTTGCACAGGTAAAATGTAGGGATGCTTAATGATTATATTTGTAAACCTTCACCCGGATAGTATAGTATATGGATTTTATAAAACAACCCTGGCCCTGGTATATAGCCGGGCCGCTTATTGGCTTAGTTGTTCCGCTATTATTATTAGCCGGTAATAAGGCCTTCGGTATATCATCTTCGTTAAGGCATATTTGTGCCATCTGCATACCGGCCAATATCCCATTTTTTAAATACGACTGGAAAAAGGAAACCTGGAACTTATTTTTTGTAGCAGGTATTATAGGCGGTGGTTATATTGCTGCACATTTTTTAAACGGACAACACCCGGTTAACATAAATCCTGATACTGCAGCATTATTAAAAAAGCAGGGCGTAAAAGATTTTAGCGGTCTTTTACCGCAAGATATATTCAGCTTTAAAACACTCTTTACGCTAAAAGGAATTGTATTTATAGTTGCAGGCGGGTTTTTGGTAGGCTTTGGAACACGTTATGCTGGCGGGTGTACATCTGGCCATGCCATAATGGGTATATCAACCCTGCAATGGCCATCGCTGATAGCAACCTGCTGTTTTATGATTGGCGGATTTTTAATGACCTGGTTTATTTTACCTTACCTGCTTCAATTATGATCCGTAACCTGAAATATTTAATAACCGGCCTGCTGTTTGGAATTGTATTGGTTAAATCAGAAGTTATTTCGTGGTTCAGGATCCAGGAAATGTTCAGGTTGCAGTCCTTCCACATGTACGGCATAATCGGGAGTGCTATAGTTGTTGGTACCATATCCGTACTCATCATTAAACGTTTTCAGCTTAAAACACTTGGCGGCGAAGCTATCATCATCCCAACAAAAAAATTCCATTGGGGCAATGTATACGGCGGGCTGATATTTGGTTTTGGCTGGGCTATTACAGGTGCATGCCCAGGCCCACTGTTTGCGCAGATAGGAAGCGGCTTTATAATAACCATGGTTACGCTGTTGAGTGCCATTGCTGGTACATGGGTTTATGGTTTGCTCCGCGAAAAATTGCCTCATTAATTTTACAGATATGAATGATTTTATAGCAGCACGGTCGCAAATGGCCATTTCATTAGGGTTTCATATCATATACTCCTGCATTGGTATGGTGATGCCTGTGTTTATGGCTATATCGCATTATAAATGGATAAAGACAGGCGATCACGTTTATAAAAATATTACCCAGGCCTGGAGCAAAGGCGTAGCTATATTTTTTGCCACTGGTGCAGTATCAGGCACTATCCTATCTTTTGAATTAGGGCTATTATGGCCCCGGTTTATGGAACATGCCGGGCCTATATTTGGGATGCCATTTTCGTTAGAAGGTGTTGCCTTTTTTATTGAAGCAATTGCCTTAGGGTTTTTCCTGTATGGATGGAACAGGTTTAACAAATGGTTTCACTGGTGCACAGGTATAATGGTGGGTGTAAGCGGTGTTATATCCGGTATATTAGTGGTTTCGGCCAACTCATGGATGAATAATCCTTCAGGCTTTGATTTTGTAAACGGACAGTATCAAAACATAGACCCGATAAAAGCCATGTTCAATGGTTCATGGTTCTCCGAAGCTTTACACATGACGATTGCTGCCTTTGCAGCTACCGGCTTTGCTGTGGCAGGCATCCATGCGCTGATGATCTACAGACGAACCAACATTCAGTTTCATACCAAAGCTTTTAAAATAGCAATAGTATTTGGTGCAGTGGCCGCAATTTTACAGCCCTTTAGCGGTGATATTTCTGCAAAGAATGCAGCCAAGAACCAGCCCGCCAAATTAGCGGCAATGGAAGCTTACTATCATACGGTGCCTTATTCGCCTTTAGTTATTGGTGGCATTCCGGATACGGCCAATAAGAAAGTGAATTATGGTATTGAGATTCCCGGCCTGTTAAGCTTTTTGGTGCACGATAATTTTAAAGAGGAAGTAACCGGGCTCGATAAGATCCCCGCAAAAAACCAGCCCAATGTAATGGTAACGCATTTGGCTTTTGAGCTGATGATAGCAATCGGATCGGCAATGATGCTGGCCGGGATCATTTATTTTATAGCCTTATGGAAAAAGAAAAGCTGGCTCACTAAAAAGTGGTTCTTAAAGCTGTTTATCCTTTCAACCCCATTAGGATTTATAGCCGTTGAAGCAGGCTGGACAGTTACCGAAGTTGGGCGGCAACCCTGGATAATACAAGGCATAATGCGTACAAGCCAGGCCGTAACACCAATGCCGGGCATCAGTTATTCTTTTTACTTATTCACCGCCGTATATTTTACCTTAAGCGTTGCTGTAGTATTTTTATTAATGCGACAGATAAAAATGGTTTCAAAGTTATATGTACACTAAATTATAGCTTATGTTATATGTAGTTATCACTTTTTTGTTTTTAGCAATTGTACTATACTTTTTGTTAGGCGGTGCCGATTTTGGAGCAGGTATAATTGAGCTTTTTACATCCGAGACCAATAAATCAAAAACCCGCAAAACCATGTACGAGGCCATTGGCCCGGTTTGGGAAGCTAACCACATGTGGCTGATAATTGCAGTAGTAATTATGTTTGTCGGGTTCCCGGTTATTTACAGTGACCTGTGCACCTACCTGCATATCCCTTTATTGATCATGCTTTTAGGGATTACAGCACGCGGCACTGCGTTTGCTTTCAGAAGTTATGATGCTATTAAAGACGAACGTACGCAAACATTTTACAACCATATATTTGTTTACTCCAGCTTTATAACCCCTTTATTTTTAGGAATTATTGCCGGCAGCGTAATTTCAAGGCAGATAGACCTGCACGCTACCAATTTTGTAGATGCTTACATTTTTAGCTGGTTAAATTATTTTTCGGTAGCGGTTGGGTTATTTACGGTAGCCCTAAGCGGTTATTTAGCAGCTATTTATCTGATTGGCGAAGCCGATGATGAAAAAGATGCCAGGCGTTTTATTAAAAAAGCCAAAGTGATGAACATAATGGCCGTAATTTTTGGCGGACTTGTTTTTATAACTGCAGAATTTGAGAACATCCGCATGGCGCATTGGATATTTGGTAACCCGGTAAGCTTAACCGCAGTAATAGCTGCATCCATCTCGCTTATCATCTCATGGATCCTGATCAATAAGGGCAAGCGTAAAATAATCCGTGTAGGCGCAGGGTTTCAGGTTACCATGATCCTTTTATCCATAGGCTATATGCACTACCCCAATATAGTAATGGTTAAAAATGGGCAAAACCTATCTCTGCTCACACTCCACGCACCCGAGAAAACTATCCAGGATCTTGGGTGGGGCCTTTTTATCGGTAGCTTTTTGATATTACCATCACTGTTTTATTTGTTCTACAGCTTTCAGAAAAGGGATCAGTAAACTCCAGTTACAGTGTTTTGATCTTGATGCTTCTGAAGAAAACTTCATTACCATGATCCTGCAAAAGGATATGCCCCTCTTTTGCCTCGCCAAAGTTTTTCCATATCACAAATTTGCTGATGGCTACTAAATCGCGGTATGATTTTGAGCCGCGTTCATACTCCAGCACCTTAACACCGTTTAAATAGTGCTCTACATGATTATTAGGGTAAACAATTATCCGGCCTGTATTCCAGGCACCAACCGGGTGTATAAAACGTTCCGGCTTATCCGCCCTGATCAAATCATATAAGGAAGCCAGCGTACGGTCGCCATCACGGCCAAGTTTTGCATCGGGGTGAAGCTTATCATCCAAAACCTGGTACTCCAGGCCTATTGCCGAACCTTTAGTAACTTCAGACAGGGTAACAAAATATTTTACACCACTATTTGCGCCGGGTGTTAACTTAAATTCGAACGAAAGATCAAATGCGCTGTATAAGGCATCGGTAACTACATCGCCACCTCCTGATTCTTCTTTTCCTGCGGATGGCAAAACATGCATCACGCCTTCACCATACTCCCATCCTTTTGCGGGGAAAGAGGATATTGTAGCACCGTGCCATCCGGTTGCTGTATGTCCATCGTATAGTAGTTTCCAACCGCTCGATTTTTCATGCACCGATAATGAATTGGACGTATAATTTACGGTGTAAATATCTTTAGGAAATGGCTTTTGGACTAGGTTTTTGGTTTGGATATGGATGTTTTTAAAATATACTTTTTTACCGGCCTGCTCTTCTTTAGTAACGGCATGCACCTGCAAACCGATAAAGCCTTTGCTATCAACTGTATCTACCACATCGGCTACAGCAACTCCGTTTATCCAGGTGCGCATTTCATTCCCTATGCATTCTATCCTGATGTGGTTATAAACACCAACTTTAAAGGCATCCTTTGCTTTGGCATTCAGATCTAAAGGATAGAGCCAATCCCGACGGCCCTCGTCATAAATCCCGCCAGACCATTTACGATCAGACGGATCGATCTCAAACTGCCTGCCATAAACTTTGCCTTTTCCATTATTTCCGGCCGGATCAAAATGGCTCCTCGTTTGCACCCCCGAATTACTTAAAGGGCTCTCTATTTTGGTATCCAATTCTAATATGAAATCGCCATATTCTTTTTCGGTAACCAAAAAAGTATTGCCCGAGTTAAGTACCGTTGTACCTACAATGGCGCCGTCCTCTACTTTATAATCAGCAGTACCGGCAAGTCTTTTCCAGCCGTTCAGGGTTTTACCATCAAACAAACCAGGTGTATTTTGCCCGTGTATGGTTATTGGTTTTATGAATACTGATAAAAGCAGTAAGGCGATTACCGGATGAACTATCTTTTTCATATTGGCAGATCTATAATTGGCTTAACGTTTGAGATTATAATTGGTTAACGTGGCTTAATATCTTTATACTTTAACTTCCCAGCCTTTTTCATATTCACGGCTCCATAGTTTCATAGCTTCCGGGTCGTTTAAAATATGCCCGTTTGAGGGATCGATATGTAAAACCCTGTCAACCCGGTAAGAGATATTACCCAGCTGCGGCAATAAGGTAGATTTAAAACCGGTTTCAATAGGGCAGTTTAAAGGGCTTACTCCACGAACAGCATCAACAAAGTTTTTCATATGCAAACCATCCAATGCTTCCGTAGGGCTTACTTTATTTGTGGCATCTACAACGGTATCGTCCTTTACCTCTTTAACAAATTTATTATCACCATCATAAACCTTGTAGCCATTGCCGCCGCCATAAAACAAAGTTCCTTTATCACCATAAAAAATCACGCCACGGCCCAATCCTTCTACATTAAAGCCGTTACAGCTTCTTCCCTCCCATTCGGCTGCCGTGTTATTCGGGAAATTGTATAGTATATTTTGGGTGTCTGGCGTTTGCCAGTCATCCTTAAAATGAAAACGCCCGCCTGTAGAAACTACTTTACTTGGAAAATCAACATCTAATCCCCAGCGGATCACATCCAGCTCATGAGTACCATTGTTTAGTGCTTCGCCGGTACCCCAGTTCCAAAACCAGTGCCAGTTGTAATGGATCAGGTTATTTTGATAGGGCTTGCGTGGTGCCGGGCCCTGCCATAGTTCATAATCAAGGTTTGAGGGTACGGGAACCTGCTTGCCTATGCCAATACTTTCCCTGTGGTTGGTATACCAGCCTTTAGCATAATAGGTGCGGCCAATAACGCCATCATGCAATTCCTTAACCATGCCCTGCACGTTTGAAAAGGAGCGGCGCTGACTGCCCATTTGTACCAGGCGATTATATTTTTTTGAAGCGGCTACGGCCATTTCCCCTTCGTGCGGATTATGGCTGCAGGGTTTTTCAACATATACATGTTTACCTGCCTGGCAGGCCATAATGGTTGCCGGGGCATGCCAATGATCGGGTGCTGCAATTACTATGGCATCCACATCTTTTTTCTCCAGTAACCTCCTGATGTCGGTTATCCCTTCCGGTTTTTTTCCGGTGCGTTTATAAATATCGGCAATGGTACTTTCAACCACATTCGAATCAACGTCGCATACGTAACCAATCTCTACATTAGGGATTTTAGCAAAGTTTTGGGCAAGATAAAGGCCACGGCTATGCGTACCCATCATTCCGATTACTACCTTTTCGTTTGGCGATCCTTTGTAAAACCCGGCAGCCTTACCTAAATGCGGCGCAAGCAAAAAACTTGTGCCCGCAACCGAAGTGGTTTGAATGAACTTTCTACGATCCATCATATTAAGAAGATTTATTATTGGTTATATAATAGCAATTACACTGCCTTATTGTTTAACACAGTGTAAACTTAAATCGTTCTAAATGAAGCAGTATTTTCATACTGCTTTGATCTTAAAGGCGCTAAACCCCTCCAAAAATGGAGAATCCCCCATCCACGCAAATCATAGAGCCTGTAACAAAAGCCGATGCATCACTTAAAAGCCACACCAAAGCGCCGATTAATTCGTCCGGGTGCCCAAACCTTTTAAACGGTGTATTCCTGATCACTTTTTCGCCTCGTTCGGTATATCCACCTTCGGGCAGTGTCAATAAGCTCCGGTTTTGTTCGGTCAGGAAAAATCCGGGGGCCAATGCATTCATCCTTATGGCATCACCATAACGGTTAGCTAATTCAACAGCAAACCATTGGTTGTAGCAATCAACAGCTGCCTTACCCATGTTATAGCCCAAAACTTTGGTAATGGCTCTTTTTGAATTCATGGATGATATGTTTACAATGCTGCCCTTGCCAGTTTTGGCAATAGCTTCGCCAAATACCTGGGTTGGATAAATAGTACCCCAAAGATTAACCTCGGTTACTTTTTTCATCCCTTCCAGGTTCATGTTAAAAATATCCTCATCCGGCTGTAAAACACCCTGC
Organism: Mucilaginibacter sp.; assembly: GCF_965277465.1. Classification (GTDB taxonomy): domain Bacteria; phylum Bacteroidota; class Bacteroidia; order Sphingobacteriales; family Sphingobacteriaceae; genus Mucilaginibacter. The sequence continues at coordinate 1,775,757 of NZ_CBDICW010000002.1, read as the reverse complement.
GGCATATTACCACCTGCGCCGTTTACCAGGCCATCAATCTTTCCAAAAGCGTTAAGTATTTTATTTTTGGCTGCAATTAGTTCATCTGTATTTAAAGCATCAGCAATTAAGGCTATAGCTTTACCGCCATTAGCATTGATCTTTGCTGCACGTTCCTCGGCAATTGCCTGGTTACGGCCCAAAATACCCACTGCACCGCCGGCTTCAACAATACCGTTAACAAACGAATTACCTAAAATACCGGTGCCCCCGGTTACCACAATTACTTTTCCGCTTAATGAAAATTGATCGGTCATTTTTATCTATCAGTAGTGTTATCTAAGATCTGTTATTGCAATGGCATCCATATCGGTATAGTCCTGATTTTCACCAGCCATTCCCCATATAAAATTATAATTAGTAGTGCCGCAGCCCGAATGGATGCTCCAGGGCGGAGAAACAACCGCATCATAATTATTCAGCATAATATGCCTTGTTTCGTCACCCTTTCCCATGTAGTGTACTATTTTTTGCCCTGCCGGGAGATCGAAGTAAAAATAAGCTTCCATGCGCCTGTCGTGCGTGTGCGCAGGCATGGTATTCCAAACGCTACCCGGATGTAAGATGGTTAAACCCATTACTAACTGGCAGCTTTTAATCCCATCGGCATGGATATATTTATTTATAGTACGTTGATTTGCTGTGTTGATACTGCCTGCTTCAACTTTCACAGCCTCATTTAAACTCATTAGTGTTGTAGGATAAGCGGCGTGTGCAGGTGCCGACAAAATATAGAAAACAGCTGGCTGACTGCTATTATTGCTTTTAAATGAAACGGACTTTACACCCTTACCCATATAAAGGCAATCAAACTTATTTAATTCGTAGTGCTCGCCATCGGCTGTAACAGTTCCAGGGCCGGCAACATTAATAATTCCTATTTCGCGGCGTTCTAAAAAATAATCAGCTTTTAAATTGGGGTAATTTGCTAATACCAATTGTTGTTTTATGGGTTTGATGGTGCCAACAATCATCCGGTCATAATGTGTGTAAACACAGTTTACTGTATCGGTATCATTGGTATCCTCAATCAGGAACCGTTCCCTGATCAATGCGGTATCATACGTTTTAAAATCGTCGGGATGTACGCTGTGTAATACTTTCAAGGTAGTAGCTGTAAATTTATAAAGGTTAAGCAGCATGATACTGCTTGGTTAAATAAAGGTACTGTTTAGCTTGCTAAATAAAAGTAAAATAGTTTTTACATTGGCTTATATTTCATTTACCAATTAAATAGCCAATATATTATGATAAAATCAAAATTACCTAAATGGCTTTTTATGCTGATCTGTTTTGGGTGTTTAACCCATATAGTAGCTGCCCAAAAAATAGCTACGGATAAATGGACAGAAAAAAGTGCTGCAAAATGGTTAAACAAAGGCGAATGGAAAAACGGGCTAAAATTAAAGGTTCATCAATCTGTAAATAAACTTGTATTTGCTGAGCAATATCAAAAAAACAAAGCTGTTTGGGATAAGGTTTTTGCTTTTCTGCGTGATAGCGACCTGGCAAACATTAAGCCCGGCAAGTATGTAATTGATGGCGATAATGCTTTTGCTTCCATCACCGAGGCACCATCAAAAGAATTTGACAAGTCGGCCTGGGAATCGCACCGTAAATATATTGATCTGCATTATGTGATAAAGGGGAGAGAGAAAATCGGTGTGGCATCAATTACCAGCGCTACGGTTATTATACCCTATAACGAAAAAACAGACGGTGCCAATTATACTGCAGAAGGGCAATATTATTTAGCTACCCCTGATCTTTTCTTTTTATTTTTCCCTGCCGATGTACACCGGCCCAATATTAAAGTTGATGGCTATGATAAAGTGAAAAAGTTAGTAATTAAGATCAATATGGCTGACTGAAATAATATTGATCTTAATTATTCAGGGTTAACTGGCAACAGCCAATGCCTGGCTCTTTTTCCAAAAAAAATAAGAAACAAACATTATAGCTAACATTATCAGTGGTGGAATAAGTAAACTAATGCCATCGCCCACAATAGCCCGCGAAACAAATGCACTTATAAAATTAAAGGTAAAACCAGCATAAGCCCACTCCTTAATAATACGAAACCTTGACTGTAACAGCGCAATTGCACCTAATAGCTTTGCTACACCAAACATAGGCATATTGTATATAGGATAGCCTAAATGATTAAGTACATCAACCCCGGCCTGTTGTTCAGTAATCCCTCCGTAAGCATCTCCAAACATAGCTAAAGCAAATAAAATGGTTACGCACCAATATATAATTTTAATGGTTTTTGGTTTCATATTTATCAGGGTAAAGCAATAACAATCTTTATTAGGTTACAGAACTGAAATTAACAGGATTTATATTAATTTGCAAGTGAGCATTCATACTTAAATTATTATAAATGGAACGCAGAACATTTATTAAAAACACCGTCCTTGCGGGAGCCGGACTTACCCTATCAAACTCCGTATTGGCTAATAATTTGTCTTCAGCCACTATCACTAAAAAGATCTTACTTTCGGGCGGTATATATGACCTTAACTGGTTTCATTACATGATATCGCTTACCGGGAAAGACAAACCCAAAGTATGTTTTTTGCCCACAGCATCGGGCGATAACCAGTTTTATATCGATTACTGGTTTAAAACAGCAAAAGATCTGCCTGTAGAACCCTTTGTTCAAAAGGTATTTATTTCATCATCCGAACAAAAACTTTCTTTTGAAGAATCGTTGTTAGGCATGGATGCCATTTTGGTACCTGGCGGTAATACGCTTGATATGATGGCTTTATGGAAGATACACGGAATTGACCTTGTGCTTAAAAAAGCCTGGGAAAAAGGCATTGTTTTAACCGGCTCAAGCGCAGGCGCCGTTTGCTGGTTTCAGCAGGGTTTATCTGACTCAAGGCCCAAACAGTTAAGCGCGGTTGACGGACTTGGTTTTTTTGAGGGAAGCTGCTGCCCGCATTACCACTCAACTAACGAAAGAAGCACTGTTTACCAGGAAATGATAAGCAAGGGAACCATAATGCCGGGCTATGGGCTTGATAATAACGCAGGTTTGTATTTTGAAAACAATAAAATTGCAAGGGTAATTGCATCTGACAAAACAAGTAAGGTTTACAAGGTATCGGCAGAAGGCGGAAAGATAGTAGAAACTGCGCTTGATGCAGAAGTATTAGGATAGTTTGCAATCTGTTTAAATTGTTTAATTGTTATGCTTTTGATAATTAGACACATAACATAAACATGTATTTTTTAGGGTGCCCGATAAAAAAGTAGTTGATACATTTGTGGTGCTAACTATAAAATACAGTTATGGAATTGAACGAACTACTCCCCCATATAATAACAGATAATGAACTCCATGCCCGCTGGCTCAACAGCCTGTCGTTAATGGAAAATACAGGTGCGCGCAAAATATCTGCCGGTGAAGACTTGCGTACTTTAACGCTTATTATTTTAAAACATGCCGCCGAAGAGCACCGTCACGCTTATTTTTTAAAGAAGCAGATAGAAAAAACCGGGATAGCCTGCCCTACCTATGCCGACGAATATTTGCTGGCCCCTATCAGCAGCAAGCATTATTTACACCAGCTTGATATTTCTGTTAGCCGGTATTTAAAAGATGCACTTGATCTGAATGGTAAAGAGCTGCGCTTTACCGCTTACCTGTTAGTTACTTATGCCATTGAATTAAGGGCAGATGAGCTTTATCCGCAATATCAAACTGCACTTGAAAATGCTGGCAGTAAGATCAATGTTAAATCAATTATATTAGAAGAAGAAGGCCATTTAGAGGAAATGATAAACCAGTTGGAAGAATTTTTACCAAACTGGAAGCATCATGCTCAAAGAGCGGTTGAGTTAGAAAGTAATTTATTTGCAAACTGGGTTACAGCATTGGCTACCAATTTGGTTTTACAATAATGCCCAGATCCTTCCTTGAAAAAAAATTAACGGAAAGGCTGGCAGCAGGTACTTACAGAACCCTGAAAACAGAAAGCCCGCTCATTGATTTTTGCTCAAACGATTACCTCGGTTTTGCAAAGTCAGTTGTTTTAAAGGATAAAATCACTAATGAGCTCAGCAATGCCGAACAGGTATCAAACGGAGCAACAGGATCAAGGTTAATATCCGGAAACTCTGAATATGCTGAGGAATTAGAAAAACACATTGCGGCCTTGCATGCAAGTGAGGCCGGGCTGATCTTTAATTCTGGCTATACGGCTAATCTTGGGTTATTCTCGGCCATTTTGCAGCGTGGTGATACGGTTATAACCGACGAGCTTATCCATGCTTCAATTATTGACGGGGTACGCTTAAGCCATGCCACACGCTTTACCTTTAGTCATAACGACCTGGCCAGCCTTGAAGATAAATTACAGCGGGCCAAAGGGAATGTATACGTAGCTATTGAAAGTGTTTATTCAATGGATGGTGATAGTCCGCCGATTTTAAACATCCTCGAGCTAACAGAAAAATATAATGCCCATTTAATAGTTGACGAGGCACATGCTGTTGGATTATATGGCTTTGGCTTAACTGATACTTCACTTAACAGCCGTATTTTCGCTAAAATAGTAACCTTCGGCAAGGCGCTTGGCAGCCACGGGGCTATTGTATTGGGCAATAATATGCTGCGCGAATACCTGATCAATTTTTCAAGGCCATTTATTTATACAACTGCCCTGCCATTCCACCAGCTTGCAGCTATCTGGATGGCTTACGAATTATTGGTATCAGCATCTGCAGAAATAGAATTATTAAAAAATAACATTTACCTTTTTAAGCAGCACATCAATAGCAGTAGTCTTAAACTGATTCCCAGTGACAGCGCAATCCAATGTATTGTATTTGATGGCCGCGAAAAAACAAAAAGCATTGCCAGTCAGCTACAACAAACAGGTTTTGATGTACGGGCTATACTCAGCCCAACAGTTGCTGAAGGTAGCGAAAGGATCCGCATTTGCCTTCATTCATTTAATACCGATGCCCAGATAATTGCATTAACCGATGCGTTGAATAAACTGGGATAAAGCAATAAGAATATAATATTGAATTAACCTTTACCTAATAAGCATGAGCGTTTTTTGAAAAACCGATCAAATGGTTAGGGTGATTAATAAACCAGCTCCATGAAACTCATCCTAATTTCATTTATTACCTGCTTTATAGGTTATTATTATATACCTGATATTCAAATGAATATCAAACATTCCGTAACTATTGATTCATTGGGTGCCTGCCAAGGTATCTCCTATCAAAACGGCAAGGCTTTACTTTATGGCGATCGCGAAGTGGGGATGATCAGGCAGTTTTCCTTTGATCATGATACTTTGGTTTACGATCATAAAGAGTGTAAGTTAACTATTGATGGTAAGGATGTAATCAATCACCCAACCGGTGTGGCATTTCATGGTGATCTGCCAGTGTTTATGGGTAATTCCATCCGGCTGAATAAGGAAGGGACTGCCTGGAAAGCCGTAATTTACCGGATAAACTGGGCCGGCTTATGGAAAACCGGAACATTAGACGGCAACTTACTACAAACCATTGATGATGATACCTGCATACAAGGCACCCGGCCCGAATATGTAAAATACCATAACAAATGGTACGTAGCAACCGCCGATTATGGTAATCATGGCAACGAGGTGCGTCTGTATGATCCCGAGCGTTTAAGCCACTGCGCCAAAACAAGTGAGCCGGGGGTATTATTTAAAAAATTCACCTGCACGCCATGGGTGCAAAACTTATACTGGCTGGCCGATAAAGGTATAATTGTACTGATCCAAAATCAAACTGAAGGCCGCAAATGGCGATTTACCTATGTCGATCTTGAAAAATCAATCCAAACCGGGCAGCAGCAGGTTATTAAGGTTGTGGATATTGACGATAGGAACGATGAGTTAGAAGGTTTTGCTTTTATAGGCGACGCCAACAAAGGCATAGCGGTAACCTCATCCCATAAGAACAATGTCAACTATATGAAAATTGGCTGGTAATTAAATAAAGGTAAAAGTATCCTTTTGTTAATACGCCCTTAACAAAGTGTAATTATTAGTCTGATAGATTTGCGGCATTAAATCTTCCGGGCAATATGATATATCAAAATCTATCAGAACAATTGCTGTTGACTAAATGCAGTGATAGCGATGCGAGTGCTTTTAATGAAATTTACAACCGGTATAAAGCATTTGTTTATGCCGTAGTTTCTGCAAGGCTTTATGACGAGGATAGCGCAAAAGATATAACCCAGGATATTTTTGTAAATCTATGGGCTTCAAGGGAACAATTGAGGAATATACGGGAGTTTAAAACATACCTGTTTGTTTTGAGCCGTAACCAGGTTGTATCTGCCTATCGCAAGCAAAACATCCGCCTGAAAGGTGAGCGTTACCTGATAGAACAGCTTGATGAATTAGAACACTCTGCCGAAGACCATCGGTTTGCCAGGGAACTGAACGGCACCATAGTGAAAGCCGTTGAGCAATTACCCGAAACCATGCGTAACTGCTACCATTTAAGTAAAAACGAAGGCAAAAAGAATGGCGAAATAGCCGATATGCTGAACCTTTCAGAAAAAACGGTGCGCAATAATGTTTCTGAAGCACTTAAACGGCTGAGGTTGAATCTCCAAAGCAGCCACCCCGAATTGATGGGCCTGCTGTTATTTACTTTACTTCATCCCCTGTTTTTCCAAAATTAAAATCCCTGCAAAAAATTAACCTATTGGTAACACTGGCTTAAAGGACATTCTGCCTTTCTGCACGAGCTATGTTAAAATACAATTAGTGGACAAAAGGGTTAAAGAATTATTCGGGCGCTATCAGGCAGGCGAAGCAAGTAAAGAAGAATGTAAGATTGTTGAGGATTGGTTCGCTGGTTTTAACAATGAACAGCAGGAAAAATTAAGCGAAGAAAAAACGGATGCAATATTTGGGCAAATGGATCAGGCTATGCATGCAATGCTATATCCCCAGGCCAAAAAACTTTGGTTTAGCAGCCAATGGTTACAAGTTGCAGCTATTTTGCTTATAGCTACAGGGTTATTTTTATTCAGGACATTCAAAAAACCTGATTTAAACAAACCGCTTACCTATACACTGATCTCGGCACCAAAAGGTGTTAAAAAGCAATGTGCACTGCCCGATGGTACGTTTGTATATCTTAACTCCGGCTCATCCGTACGGATCTCATCAAACTTTGGAGTTAAAGACAGGCAGGTTGAGCTTTTGGGTGAAGCTTATTTTGTAGTTACGCACAACGCCGCAAAACCATTCAATATCCACGCAGGCAACCTGGTAATTGCTGATATAGGAACTGCTTTTAATGTTAAGGCCTATCCCGAAGATAAACAGATCCGTGTAGCTGTTGAAAGTGGTGAGGTAAGCGTACAGAAAAACAGCCCTGATCATAAGCCCGAAACCTTTGCAAGTTCACTTACCCATAACCAACAGCTGATATATGACAGGCAAAGTGAAAGCCATGTTTTGAACGAAATTAAGACTGATGAGATCATAGCCTGGAAACAAAACCAACTACGTTTTGACAATGCATCGATGGAAGAAATTTCAACCACACTTGAAAGATGGTATAACATAACCATAAAACTAAACAGCAACGCAGGCCAATGCCGCCGGTATACAGTAAGCTTTAATAATGAACCTGTTACCAATGTACTAAAGGTTCTGAAGGACCTTTCCGGAATGAGCTATCAAATCGATAACCGCACCATATCAATTCATTTAAAAAACTGTAAAAAACCATGAAATAGCATTCTACTTACCAGGCGCAGGGAATGGTGGAACATCCCCTGCATGGCAGCGCACGGTAGCGCATCATTTTAAACGATCATACAATCATTAAAAAATCAATCAAAAATGCAAAATTTTTATCGGATCAAGCTTTCAACTTCATTAATAAAACGCTTAATACCTACAATATTACCCTCGGTATTAACATTTTTATTAATAATTAATGCGGGGATCCCCGCTTTTGCCGCCGACGGGCAAACTATTGATAATACCCGTATATCAATCATGGCAGAAGATCTGTCAGTAAAGGATGTATTTAACATCATAGAAAAGAAAACAGAATTTATAATCGGCTATGATAATGCCGTTGATGTAAAAAAACACGTTTCCTTACACATCACTAATAAATCTGTTAGCCAGATATTAAAGCAATTATTACAGGATTATAAGGGCACCATTAGCCAGGTAGATGACCACCACGTATTAATCAGGGTTGAAAAAGCACCCGTAGTGGCAAAATCACCTATAAAAGTTCAGCAGATACAGGTTAAGATAACAGGAACTGTGGTTGATGAAAAAAACCTTAGCATTCCTGGGGTTAACGTTTATGAAAAGGTATCGCACAAGGGAACAGCTACCGATGTTGATGGTAAATATACCATTACAGTTGAGCAGGGTTCAACATTGGTATTCTCCTTTATCGGTTACGAAACACAGGAAATTGTGGTTAACAATCAAACAGAGATCAATGTAAAATTGAAACCAGCTACCAATATTTTGAACGAGGTTGTTGCCATTGGTTATACCACCGTGCGTAAAAGTGATTTTACAGGTGCTATTTCAAGCGTAAAAGCAAGCGAACTTAACCTGTCGGCCCCTACTGTTGGCCAGGCATTGGTTGGTAAGGTAGCTGGTGTACAGGTATCTCAGGTAAGCGGTGCACCTTACCAAAGTACAAAAATAAGGGTAAGGGGTGTTGGAACAATTAATGCCAGCTCTGATCCATTATACGTAATTGACGGCTACCCGGCAGGAAACGATTTGTTTATTAACCCTGAAGATATTGAGTCTATCGATATATTAAAAGATGCGGCATCGGCAGCAATTTACGGATCAAGGGCAGCGGGTGGTGTAGTTTTAATTACAACCAAACGCGGCGCTAAAGACGAAAAAGGAAAATTTGAGTACGATTTTCAAATCGGTATTAACCAGCTTGCCAAAAAAGTAAATCTTTTAAATTCAGATCAGTTTGCCCAGTTAGTTATTGATGGCAGAAATGATACTTACCATGATCTTTGGATAAATACCGGCCACACCTGGAACGATGCCATGTACTCGGATAACAATGCCACGCGTATTGCCAATGTAGGTAATGCAAGTTCGGTTAGTATCCCTTTAGGTTTATATAACTTCGGTTCGCAAACCTTAATTCATCAAACCATAAATACCGACTGGCAGAATGAATTGTACCGTAATGCATTAACATCAAGTCATAACCTGTCATTTAACGGCAGTTCAACCAACACCAAATACTATTTAAGTGCCGGTTATCAGGATCAGCCAGGGATTATGTTAGGTACCGGGCAAAAGAAAATAAACCTGCGTGCAAATATTGATGGAAATATTGGCAAAAGGTTAAAAGTATCAGCCAATATAGCTTTCACCCAAAACACCAACCAGGAAACACAGGACGGACGCTGGGATCATAGCCCGGCAATGGGTGCATTGATCTATATGCCAATCTTCCCGGCCTACAATGCTGATGGCAGTATAGCAACCAATTTAGCGGCTGCACAATCAACAGCTTATGGTTACCAGTCTATCGAAAACCCTATTGCAACTGCCGAGCTGATTAAGATAAGCCGCGTTGGTAACCGTGCAACCTATAATACACAGGCCACATATCAAATTTTACCCGGCTTTTCGTTCAAAGCCAATTTGGGCATGCAAACGTATGGCGAAAATTATAATTATTACCTGCCAACCAGTTTAAGCAGCGGTGCCTTCCCACCCTACTCATCACAGTCTGTAGCGGCGGCTAAAGCTATCCAGCAAACTATAGCCTACCAGGATCAGCTTGGTGAGTTTACCTTAAACTATACCAAACAATTTGGCAAAAACCACTTTGATGCACTTGCCGGTTATACCGCACAAAAAACAACCAATAATGTGCTTACCGTACAAGGCACAGGTTTCCAGAATGATAACGTACCCAATATAACAGGCGCTGCACCAAACAACATCACTCTGATTACCAGCGGCGCTCCAGAGGGCACTCAAAACACAGGAAAATCAGTGTATACCTTATTATCCTATTTAGGCAGGGTAAATTATAATTACGACAGCAAATACTTTTTATCAGGATCGATCCGTACAGATGGATCATCAAGGTTCGGACCTAACAATCGTTACGGCGTGTTCCCATCCGTGTCGGCAGGTTGGAGTTTATCAAACGAATCATTTTACCACAGCTGGCTTGGCGATGAATCAACTGTTAAGTTAAGGGCAAGCTGGGGATTAAGCGGTAACAACAATATTGGTAACTATAATACCCAGCAAGTACTTAACGCACCAACAAGTGTGGTTTATGGTACTGGTACTGTAACATCGGCCAATACACCGGCGGGTATAAAAGACAATAACTTAGGCTGGGAATCAACCTCGCAATATAACTTTGGTGCCGATTTTGGTTTACTGAAGGGCCGCTTATTCATCATAGCCAACTATTATCTGAGCTACTCATACAACCTGTTATTTAACCAGCCAATCTCAGCGGTTTCAGGTAGTTCATCAATCCTAACCAACTTACGCGATTCAAAAGTAAGCAACAAAGGTTTTGATATACAAGTAGATGCCAAACCAATAGTTACTAAAGATTTTAAACTTAATGTATCGGGTAATATCTCTATTAACCGTAACAAGGTGCTTAATTTAGGCGGTGGCAATACCATTATTACCAATGGTGCCGAGCGTTCATACCTAACAAGTATAACCGAAGCAGGCTACCCTATAGGTATGTTTTATGGCTATAAAGTTAAGGGTATAGTAACCCCGGCAGATATGGCCAACATTGCTATTGACAACACTTTTTATAACGCAGCCACACAATCGTTCCCGGCGGGTTATAAGCTTAAGGGTCCTGCACGTTCATCTTTTTCCACCAATCCGCTGCATGTGGGCGATATGTATTTTCAGGATACAAACGGCGATGGTATTATCAACAGTAAAGATGCGGGCATAATAGGTAACCCATACCCTAAATTCACTTATGGGTTTGCTGTTAACGCAAGCTATAAAAACTTCTCAATCAGTTCATCCTTTAACGGATCGTACGGTAACCAGGTATTAGATGGCCAGGATTACTACCTGTATAACATGGAAGGTTCAGGTAACCAGTACGAAGATGTTGTGAACCGTTACCGCAATCCATCAGATCCGGGCAATGGAACCGTTTTCCGTGCATCACGTGGTAGTACACAAAGTAACAGCACAAGGTTATCTACCTTTTACCTGCAGGATGGCTCTTTCTTAAGGTGTACAAATATCACCCTTGGTTATGATGTAAAATCGGCATTTGTTAGTCGTGTTTTGGGTATGAGTGCCGTAAGGGTATTTGGGGCAGTAAATAATGCCTTTACCATTACCAAATACAAAGGCTATAACCCAGAGGTTGATTATGATTACTCATACGGCGGTTCGCAGGGTGCTAACCTTGCTCCGGGTATTGATTATGGCGTTTACCCGCTTGTTCGTTCGTACAACATTGGCGTTAAAGCATCCTTTTAAGCAATTTAATTCTGAAACAAAATGAAAAATAAATATATCACCTTAATCAGCCTTATTACCTTAATGGTTTTAGGCTCATGTAAAAAAGATTTTCTACAGCAAAACGATCCGGATTCCATCGCGGTAACCAACTATTTCAGAAGCGAAAATGATGTATTGCTTGCTGTTAACGGCTGTTATTCAGCTTTAAGAAGTGGTAATACCATTGGCGAGGGCAGTGACCTTTGGACAGATCAGCGCTCTGACGATACAGGCACAAATGATAACCAGTCTAACGCAGGCGAACCATTTCAGTTCAATAACTTTTCATTAATTCCTACCAACAGTTACCTTTATGCCCACTGGCTTGCTATGTACACCGTAATTGCCGATTGCAACGTAGTATTATCAAATATTGACAAAGTTAATTTTGCAAGCGCAAACACCAAACAGCAATACAAAGCCGAGGCAGAAGCTATACGCGCGCTTATCTATTTCCATTTAGTACGCCAATGGGGAGATGTACCATTGGTAACCACACAGCTTACCACAGCTGCACAAGTTACAGCCAACACCTTCCGTACCCCGCAGGCTACAGTTTACGGACAAATAGTAAGCGATTTAAAGGATGCGGTAAACAGCCCTTTACCGGCAACACAATCAACAGGTACAATTGGCCGTTTATCATTAGCTGCTGTAAACACTTTATTGGGCCAGGTTTATTTAACTATGGCTACAACCGGAGATCAAAGCAATAAAACCGCTAATCTTAACAGCGCCTTAACTTATCTTACTGCAGCTTATAATCTAAAAACGTTTGCCAACCTTAAGGATATTCCTTATACCGATGTTTTTGATGTGACCAAAAAATCAACCTGTCCTGAATTGATCTGGCAGATTGTAAACAAACAGGGTGATCCTATTTATAGCTCGGGCATTGCAGCAAACAGCCAGGCAAAAGGCGAAACCATTGATTCGCAAAAACCATCATCAAGCGTTGGTGATAACGTAACACATGATTTGGTGAACGAGTACGAAACCAATGATGCCCGCAGTACTTTTTCAATTAAATATGCTAATGATCCAACGGTAAAAGATTGGTTTGTAACCAAATTCAGGGATGCAAGCAGTTCTGCAGGTATCAATGGCTATGGAGGTAACGATTGGATATTAATGCGCTATGCTGATGTTATCCTGATGCTATCAGAAGTAAACATGTACCTGGGTAATAATACCGCAGCTATACAATACCTGGATATGGTACGTGCCAGAGCCGGAATGCCTACCTACGAAGTTTCGTCACAAACTCCGGCCTACAGTGCTAATTTTCCAACTCTTAAATTAGCTATATTGCATGAACGACGTGTTGAATTAGCGTTTGAGCACCACCGCTGGTTTGATCTTCTTCGCTTTTTTACTACTGATGAACTGGTAACTTATTTCCATGCCAAAAGCCAGTCTAACTTTGGTTTGGCCCTGTTAGGAAACTTTACTACTAAAGACAGGTATTATCCAATACCGTTTAATGAGTATAAGCTTAACCCGGTAAAAATGTATCAAAATCCGGGTTATTAATAATCCGTCAAATTAAAAAGGGAGCTTTAAAAGCTCCCTTTTTAATAGATATAAAAACAAGTGCTTATTTTACACTGCAAGTTTACAGGTACCATTTAAACTATGAAAAATTTAAAAAACCTACGTCCGGCATTATTGATCACGTGCCTTATCCTAACATTTTGTAATAAACTGGCTGCACAGGTTAAGCCAACCGCCGGTTATGATAAAAACTATCATTTTTTGCACTCGGATAATTTAGTGGCCGATAAAAACTTTTACCTGTTAACGGTAATTGATCAATCGCCAAAAATCAAACAACTTATAGCTGATGATGCCAGCCTGAAACAGTTTTTTGCTGCACGGTTATCTATACTTAAAGCCCACGTTGCCGATACCTGCACCAAACCATTATCATTGGTTGGCGGCTTTAAATATAGTAAAGAAGATTCCGTTCAAATTGCGCAAATCCTCACCTCGTTATATAATGCACATCGTTCAGATTTTGACCTGCTGATCAATAACCACCTGCGACCATCAGGATATTACCAGCGTTTTGCAGGCATGAGCAATGCCGATCTGCTTTTACACGCATGGGGTCAATACATTTATGGTGTCAACTATATAATTGATCAGTTCGGCCTTGGTAAAAAAATGCGTTTTCCACGGATTGATTCAGCAAGCTATGTGGTTAGCAGCCGCTACTACCGCACCGTTTTGAAGGATATGTTTGGCTTGCTTGATGAGCAAAGTGATGGTATGAAATTGTTCTACCAGCCATCGCTCGCCGTAGCACTGCACCTGATGGATGCTAATGACCGTGATGAACCTGCTCGTTTTGAGCCAATGGAACAAAAGGATAATAAAAAAGCCATCAGTAAAATAAAGTTGACCCAATGGAGCAAATATCCTTATGCAGCAATCGTGATACCGGGCAACGGCCCGGAGTTGTTTACCACTCCTATCAGCCCGGATAATAAGATTCATTGTGACTTGGCGGCAATGCGTTATCTGAAAGGAATGGCTCCGTTTATTATTACCAGCGGTGGTTATTGCTATCCTTTCAGGGGGCCTTATTGCGAAGCTATTGAAATGAAAAAATACCTGATTACTAAATTTGGTATCCCTGAAGATGCTATTATTATTGATCCGCATGCCCGCCACACTACTACTAACATAAGGAATGCCGACCGGCTGATGATACGTTATGGTATCCCAACAAATAAACCCGATTTATTTGTAACCAGCAAAAGCCAGCACGATTATGCCATGAGCGATACATTTGACGCCAGGAACCTGCACGATTTAGGTTACGTACCTTACAGCGGTAAAAAAAGTATCTCAAACCACGATGTTGTTTTTTATCCTGTTTATGAAAGTCTGCACATGGATCCGCTTGATCCATTGGACCCATAGTATTTCAATACAAAAACAAATGTAAAAAGATCATGTAATGTATTGCAGGATCTTTTGCTGTTAATTAGGTTTTAGCAATCGCATAATCATCCCAATTTAAAATAACTGTGTAATTACTCTGCTGTTCATCATATTTTTTAGTTTTACAAAAACACTGAGCCATGCGTAAGCTTTTCATTATTTCAACTGTTATTATTTTAGCCCTGCTTGTTGGCTGGAGCTTTTTATGGAGGCCGGCAGTATGGTCGTTCCTTATTTTCGGCCCTATTTTTATTGTGGGCATTTATGATCTTTTCCAGAAGAAACACAGCATAGTGCGCAATTTCCCTGTTTTTGGGCACTTAAGGTTTGTGATGGAAGACCTGAGGCCAAAAATATACCAGTATTTTATTGAAAGCGATGTTGACGGCACGCCATTTAACCGCCAAAACCGTAGTGTTATTTATCAGCGGGCCAAAATGGTTGATGATACCCGCCCATTTGGTACGGAACTGGATGTTTATCAAAACGGATATGAATGGTTAAACCATAGCATAGCCGCTATTGCGCACGATCAGCTTAATTTATCGCCAAGAGTAAAGGTAGGCGGCCCCGATTGCACGCAGCCTTATTCGGCAAGTATCTTTAATATATCGGCCATGAGCTTTGGCTCATTAAGTGAAAATGCAATTTTAGCTTTAAACGGAGGTGCCAAAATCGGCAACTTTGCACACAACACCGGCGAAGGTGGCTTAAGCGATTACCATTTACAGCAAGGCGGCGATATTATATGGCAAATAGGTACTGGTTATTTTAGCTGCCGCCACAAGGATGGCACAATTGATTTTGATGCATTTGCACAAAGAGCCGCATTGCCGCAAGTTAAAATGATTGAGGTTAAACTTTCACAAGGTGCCAAACCGGGGCATGGCGGTATTTTACCGGCAGCAAAGGTAACGCCCGAAATTGCGCGGATCAGGTTGGTGGAAATGGGCGAAGATGTAATCTCGCCGCCCTATCATACTGCTTTTAGCACTCCGCTTGAACTTATGCAGTTCATTAAAAAACTTCGCGGACTGTCTGGTGGCAAACCCACAGGTTTTAAACTATGTTTAGGCCATAAAAGCGAGTTTTTAGCTATCTGCAAGGCCATGAAAGAAACCAAGATCTACCCGGATTTTATTACGGTTGATGGCGGCGAAGGCGGTACAGGTGCTGCACCTTTGGAGTTTTCAAACTCGGTAGGTATGCCATTGAGAGAAGCACTGGCTTTTGTTTATGATGCCTTAACAGGCTTTGATCTTAAAAAACACATCAGGATTATAGCCTCTGGTAAAGTGGCTACCGGTTTTGATTTGGTAAAGAACTTTGCCTTGGGTGCGGATATGTGTAACAGTGCCCGCGGAATGATGTTTGCCCTTGGCTGCATCCAGGCCCTTGAGTGTAATGCCAATACCTGCCCTACCGGTGTTGCCACGCAGGATAAGAGCCTGATGAAGGGCTTGGTTGTTGAAGATAAAAAAGTAAGGGTAGCCAATTTTCACAGGCAAACCATTAGTAGTGCCGTGCAAATGACAGGCGCAGCAGGTTTAAAACATCCCTGCGATATGCACCGTATGTTTATTTACAGGCGCATCAGCCACAGCGAAATACAAACTTATGCCCAGCTGTTCCCTTATATTCCTAAAGGAAGCTTGTTAGCCACACCATATCCGCTCAGTTTTGAAATGGATATGGCTATCAGCGGCTCTACAACCTTTATGCCCGATTATAATAAAGTATCGTCAGTGCAAATTGAAGACTCAAGTGCTTACTCAGGGAAATAATCTATCAGTTTAAAACGATACAAAAACCCAGGTATTAGATTCCGGCAGATATTTTTTTTGCAGGTAAAACATTAGGCACAGCTATCAGTTAATAAGAAAAATTAATATCTATGAACTTGTTATCTGTCGACCGTAGTATCCGCCACTGGTGGGTATTTGTTTTAAGGGGTGCTTTATTCATTTTAGTTGGCATTTATATGGTAGCTAATCCTGCTACCAGCTTTGTGGCCCTCGGTTTTGTATTCGGCTTAATTATCCTGTTAGCAGGTGTAACCGAGTTGTTGCGCGTAGTGCGCGACAAGGATGCAGGCAGCCGCTCATGGCACCTGATGCTGGGTATTGTTGATATTATCCTCGGCATTGTTTTAATGGGTCATGTAGCTACCAGTGTGGCTATTCTGCGTATTATTGTTGGTTTCTGGTTCTTGTTCCGCGGTATTTCATTGTTCAGTTTTTCGCGTATCACTGGTGGTTCCGTATTGCTAACTATAGGTGCCGTACTAAATATAATTTTTGCGCTGATGATTATATTTAACGCCGTATTTGGCTCATTGACCATTATTATATTTATAGCTATTGCATTTATTATTACCGGGCTAATGAATGTTTGGCTGGGTTACCGGCTTAAATAGCAGCTGCTAATAATTTTCAATATATCATCAATACCTTTTGGCGACTGCTGATTGGTTTTTGTATGTTTGTTGCATAAATGTCTGCAGATAGTATTGTTTCAAAAATTCAGGCCAATGCCGACCTGGTAAAGATCATTTCAAAATATTTAATATTACAGGAAGGGCGCCGTATTTTAAAAGGCAGCTGCCCATTTCATACTGATAATTCTGATTCATTTATGGTATCGCCAGCCAAAAATATTTACAAATGCTTTGGCTGTGGTAAAGAAGGTGGACCTATCGAGTTTATTATGACTTTAGAAGGTAAGAGCCGTGACGAGGCGGTAAATATACTTGCCAAACAGTTTGGCATTAGTGATGCTGCCTAACAGCGACTTTAAATAATATCTAAAACTGTACGCCCCATCTTTCTTCAATCCCTAACCCAAATAAAGCAAAATCATACTTTACAGGATCATTAGGATCAAACTGCCGAAGGCCCTGGGTAAGTTCTACGGCTGTTTGCCAGTCGGTTTGTTTGCGGGTTATCAGGTTTAACCTGCGGGCCACACGGTCAACATGCAGATCACAAGGGCAAATCAGTTCAGATGGTTTAATCTGCTTCCAGATCCCGAAATCAACCCCGCATTTATCATCTCTTACCATCCAGCGTAAAAACATATTTAAGCGCTTGCAGGTTGATTTTTGTGATGGTGAGGAGATATGTTTTTTTGTACGATGCGGAAAATCGGGCAATGAAAAAAAATAGTTCCTGAAATGGTTCAGGTATTTTTCGATGGGCTCCGGCGCATCTTCTAAATCATTATTTTTACTGATAAGCGTTGCGCTTGTATTGGTTTCGCCGGGCAAAAATGCAGATTCTAATGACTCATGACTTTCGTAATGATACCTGAAAAATGAGATAAAGTAAAGGGTATCAATATCATTAAAAGTGCGGTGCTTAAAATACAGCAGCTTTTTCAGATCAGGCTCCTGATGGTTGATGATAAAATCATAAGGCGCGCCATCCATCAGGGTGATTAGTTCCCGGCATTTATTAATGATAGTTACCCGCTGCCCCCATGCCAGCACAGCCGCCCACAAACCCATTATTTCAATATCCTGCTGTTGGGTAAACAAGTGAGGAATTGAAACAGGGTCGTTTGTTATAAAATCGGGCCGGTTATATTGAATTACTTTTGAATCGAGGAAAGTTTTTATCTCCCCGGTCCCCTGGAAGGGGAGCTTTTGAAAATCATCTTTTAACATTCCGGAATTTAAAATCTTCTTTACAGAAGATTAGTTAAGCCAGCGCTTGTTTCAAATCATCTAACAGATCATCCACATCCTCTACCCCTACGCTTAAACGTAGCAGGTTATCAACTACACCAACTTTTTCGCGCTCCGCTTTTGGAATTGATCCATGCGTCATGCTAACGGGATGGTTAATCAATGATTCCACACCGCCTAATGATTCGGCCAGAGCAAACACCTTAAATGATGAAGCTATGCGAAAGGTTTCCTGCAAGTCGGCATCTTTTAGGGTGATAGAGATCATACCACCAAAATCACGCATCTGCTTTTTAGCAACTTCATGATTAGGATGATCGGTAAAGCCCGGCCAGTATATTTTATCAACCTTAGGATGCGTTTTTAAGTATTCGGCTATTATTCGGCCATTTTCGCAATGTGCTTTCATACGTAAATGCAGGGTTTTTATACCACGTAATACCAAAAAGCTATCCATAGGGCCCGGGGTTGCACCACAGGCATTATATATAAACCAAAGTCTTTTATAAAGCTCTTCGTTATTCAACATCAGGGCACCCATAACTACATCGGAGTGGCCTCCAATGTATTTGGTTACCGAGTGCATTACAATATCGGCACCCAAATCAATCGGGTTTTGCAGGTACGGTGATGCAAAGGTATTATCAACAGCCAATAGAATATTTTTCTCTTTGCTGATGGTGGCTATTGCCTCTATATCAACAATCTGCATGGTTGGATTAGTAGGCGTTTCAATCCAGATCAGTTTGGTATTTTCATTGGCATACTGACGGATAATTTCGGGATCTGACAGGTTAAGAAAATGAAACTTGATCCCATAATTGGCAAATACCTTGGTAAAAATACGGTACGAACCGCCATACAGATCATTACCGGTAATTACTTCATCACCGGGCTGTAACAGTTTCATCACTGCATCAGTTGCACCCATTCCGCTCGAAAAGGCAAGACCAAATTCAGCATTTTCCAATGCAGCCAAACAGTTTTCCAAAGCCTTACGGGTTGGATTGGTACCACGCGAGTACTCATAACCCTTATTATCGCCTGGCGATTTTTGCCAGTAGGTGGATGTCTGGTATATCGGTGTCATCACCGCTCCTGTAGTAGGATCGGGCTCCTGCCCTGCGTGTATAGCTTTGGTTGCGAATTTCATATTAGCTCTTAACCCTTAAATGGGTGATTTTATTTAAATTCAGTTCTTAATTATCCTGATCTTTTAGAAACACTTTATTAATAAGCCCTTGCAAACAACACCCTTTGTGTTGATGGTTTCCCGGTTAAAATACATTTGCCTGCTTCCTGCTTATTATCCAAAGGGATGCAACGGATTGTCGCTTTTGTTTCGTCTTTTATTTGTTGCTCAGTTTCTGAGGTACCATCCCAATGGGCTGATATAAAGCCAGGTTGCTCATCTAACAATCTTTTAAACTCATCATAGCTATCAACTTCGGTAGTGTTAGCAGTTTTAAAGTTTAAAGCTTTTTGGTAAATGTTATTTTGGATCTCTTCTAACAACTGCTCAATATGTGCAGCTAAGCCTTCCTGGTTTACAGTTTCTTTAGTTTTGGTATCACGGCGGGCCAGTTCAACAGTACCGTTTTGCATATCACGGCTGCCAATGGCAACACGTAAAGGAACACCTTTTAACTCGTATTCGGCAAACTTAGCTCCGGGGCGGTGGGTATCACGTTTATCAAACTTGATAGAGATACCTTTAGCTTTTAACTCTTTGGTAAGCTCAGCTATATAAGCCGAAATGTTATCCAGTTCTTCCTGGTGCTTGTAAATAGGCACAGCTACAACTTGGATCGGTGCTAATTTTGGTGGCAATACCAAGCCAGCATCATCAGAGTGCGCCATGATGAGGGCCCCAATTAAACGGGTTGATACGCCCCATGAGGTTGCCCAAACATAATCAAGCTTATTTTCGCGGTTAGTAAATTTAACATCAAATGCTTTGGCAAAATTCTGTCCTAAAAAGTGAGATGTACCTGCCTGTAAAGCTTTACCATCCTGCATCAATGCCTCAATACAATAGGTATCCAAAGCGCCTGCAAAACGCTCATTAGCCGTTTTTTTACCACGCACAACGGGTAATGCCAGCCAGTTCTCCACAAAATCAGCATAAACATTAAGCATTTGCTCGGTTTCAATTATTGCCTCTTCGGCGGTAGCGTGTGCCGTATGGCCTTCCTGCCATAAAAACTCGGTTGTACGCAAAAACAAACGGGTACGCATTTCCCAGCGTACAACGTTAGCCCATTGGTTAACCAAAATAGGTAAGTCGCGGTATGACTGGATCCAACCTTTATAAGTGTTCCAGATAATAGTTTCGGATGTTGGGCGAACGATCAGTTCTTCTTCCAGCTTTGCATCTTCATCAACCACTATATTTCCATTACCATCATTTTTTAAACGATAATGCGTTACAACGGCACACTCTTTAGCAAAACCATCAACGTGACTGGCTTCTTTTGAAAAGAAAGACTTTGGTATAAACAGCGGGAAATAAGCATTGCTGTGTCCTGTTTCTTTAAACATAACATCTAACGTAGCCTGCATTTTTTCCCAGATAGAATAACCATAAGGTTTAATGATCATACAACCCTTTACCGGCGAATACTCGGCCATGTCGGCTTTTATCACCAGGTCATTATACCATTGTGAATAATCTTCGTCTTTACTTACAACCCCTTTACTCATATTATTTTTTGGATAGATTAACGTATACTGCAATATTTACAGCCTTCAAATTTATAAATTTTAAGCTGTATGAGCCATCATTTAACCGATTTTAAGATTTACCCGAATTATTAAATTAATACAGGCCATAAAAGCAATAAAAAGCCCCGCTTAATTTTAAACGGGGCTTTGTTTATAGCTTGATTATAAACTACTTAGTCTTCATTTACAAATGAGCGCAGCATCCAGGTATTTTTTTCTTTAAACTGCATAAAGCGGTTAATCATATCGTTTGTACCATCATCGCCTGCATCAGCGGTGATCTCTAAAATATCGCGTTCCAGCTTAATTAAAGTTGCTATATCATCAATAATAGCTTTAACCATTGTTGTATCCTTTAGGCCGATAGTATCAATTTCCTTTAATTCAGATTTTTTGATATAATCACCAAACGTGCTGTATGGTGCTTTACCAAGGGTTAATATCCTTTCGGCAAGTTCATCAATATTGGCAAGGGCTTCGGTATACAGTTCTTCAAACTTTACGTGTAAGGTAAAAAAGCTTTTGCCTTTAACATTCCAATGGCAGCCGCGTACTTTTTGGTAATAGATGTGGTAATTAGCTAATAACTCATTTAAATGATCAACAACCGGTTTTTCTTTTGATTCTTTAAGACTTATTTTATCTGCTTTCATGATAATAATTGTTTTAGCAACAACAAACATGTTCATATTTGTTTGTTGTTGTGATAGTTCAAATTTAACAATTCACGGTTATTTATACTCATATTTGTACGCATTATGACACTGTCGCCACATATCAGCGAGCAATTCAGCGGGGCCATCTGGCGCATGGAAATTGACGAGCTAAGCGAAATACTTTTTGTTGAGATCCGCAATAATGAAGAAAAAAAAGTTCAGTTTGCTGCCCTTGATTTAAACACCGGTTTAACCCTTCTTAAAAACCTGGACACGCCCGAGCGCTGGCTTACCGGCATTGAAGCAGCCCACAATGGTGTACTGCTATTGCATTATTACCAATCAGAAACCGGGCCCACACATAAAGGCCTAATGGCTGTAGATGCCATGACTACCGAAACACTCTGGAGCAATTACAGCTATTCTTTTGATCATTTATCAGTTAACGGGCCCGTTTTATATGATGCACGTGTACAACCCCGGAAATTATTTTTAGCAGATATTAAAACCGGTGCAACAACCCGTATCTATGAACCGTCTGTTTATATGGATATGAAAAATAGCGTAATAGTGCCGGCGGTTATTACCGAAGAACTTTTACCTTATGGTTTATTATCCATACATCCTTATGGAAATATGATACATTACCTTGAATACAATAATTTCAGAATTGTATCTTTGCACGCGTTAAAAGCAGGGCAGTTATTTCAGGCAATTTATATTTTTGACGGGGTGAACAGAGTTTACGAGGATTTGTTAAATACAGATATACAAAAAATGCAACCCGAAGCGTTTATATTGCACAAAAACCGCTTGATTTATATTAAAAACACAACCGAGCTAAAAGTTTTAGCCCTATAAATTATTGATCCAGATTTAGTTATGAGATTTAAGATTTTATTGATCACCCTATCGTTATTCACCCTCTCCTTATCGCTTGCTGCCAAGCCTTTAATTGATTCAATTGGTGTTAAAAACAACGACGGTAAAAAACTGATATTATTTAAAGTTAAAGCCAAGGATACCTATTATTCTATAGGAAGGCGTTACAACATAAAGCCGCAAACTTTAATGAAGTTTAACGACAGTAAAAAAGAAACGCTGTCGATAGGTGCCATTGTTGAGGTACCAACCGATCAGCCTTATAAAAAAACATCATCCAAAAAGGAAAAAACTAAGGAAGTAGCTGAAAAGCCTGAGAAAAAGGAAACCAAGAAGGAAAAGAAAGAACGCCTTGCACAGGAAGCTAAGGAAGCCAAAGAAGAGAAAAAGCACAAGCATAAAGAACAATCAGAAAACCCTGAACCTGCTGAACAGCAAGAATCAACCCCGGAGCGTGCAGTTCAAAAACCGGTGCAGGTACAATTGCCTGCGCAACCGGTACAGCAAGTACCACAGGAGAATACCTCGCCAACCATGCAGTATAAAGTATCTGCCGGCGAAACTTTATACGCTATCTCAAAAAGATTTAACACTACGGTTGATGATTTAACCAAGCTGAATAGCCTTACCTCAACCAATTTAACCCCGGGTCAGTTATTAACTGTTAGATCGGGAGCGGCTACGCCTCAACCGGCCCAGCCACAGCCTCAGCAACAAGCACCTGTTGCAAATAACGACCAGGTTGCCAAACACGATTCTGTTATTAAAACACCTGCTTTAGATAGCAGCAATGCCGAAAAACACTTAAATGCAAACCGTTTTGGCTTATACGAGAAAAATGAAAAAGGTGTAGCCACCTGGATTGATGATACCAGCCTTGATCCTAATAAAAAATTAGTGCTGCACCGCACCGCTCCTATTGGAACTGTGGTAAAGATCACTAACCCAATGACCAATCGCACCACCTTTGCAAAGGTAGTTGGCAGGTTTACTGACAATGAATCGACCAAAGACGTTATTATCGTGATGACTAAAAACGTTGCCGACTCGTTAGGTGCTTTAGATAAGCGTTTTCATGTAATTATCAGCTACGGTAGCCCGAATGAATAAACCGTATATTATTGGTATTGCCGGGGGAAGCGGTTCTGGCAAAACGTTTTTTCTGAAATGTTTTTTAGAGCATTTTGCTGAGCATGAGGTGAGCCTTGTATCGCAGGACGACTATTATATTCCCGTGGCACATAACATGACCAAAGAGGAGAATAAGCTTTATAATTTCGACCTGCCAGGCACTATTGATCACCAGCATTTTGAGGATGATATTGATAAGCTGATGAGCGGGCAGGCTATCCTTAAAAAAGAATACACGTTTAATAATCCTGATGCTATCCCCAAGATGCTGGAAATAAAACCCGCACCTATCCTGATAGTTGAAGGTTTATTTATCCTGCACTTTAAAAAAATAGCCGAAACGCTTGACCTTAAAATATTTATTGAGGCCGATGATGAGATTGCCCTGCAACGCCGCCTTAAGCGCGACCTTTTGGAGCGCGGTTATTCGCACGATGATGTGATGTACAAATGGATGAACCATGTTGTACCCGCTTACCAGGAGTATTTATTACCCTATAGGGATGAGTGTGACGAAGTAATTGTAAACAACTCGCACGTGGCGGATGATATTATCTGTATTACCGAAGAGATTTCAAAGAATTTGCGCGGTAATGTATTAAGTTAACATCAAGGTCAGTAATACAATACTGAACTTGATATATTTCTAAATAACCATCTCTGGTATTTCTCCCTCAATAATCAGTTTGCCAGCTGTGGCATTTTTAATTTCTTCGACGCTTACACCGGGTGCACGCTCCAATAATTTAAAACCGCCACCGGGTAATACATCAAGCACGGCTAATTCTGTAACAATTTTTTTAACGCAATTTACACCTGTTAATGGCAGGGTGCAGTTGGGTAATAATTTTGATTCACCTGCACGGTTAACATGCTGCATGGCTACAATAATATTCTCGGCCGAAGCCACTAAATCCATAGCACCGCCCATTCCCTTTACCATTTTACCGGGGATTTTCCAGTTGGCTATATCACCATTTTCTGATACTTCCATCGCCCCTAAGATGGTAAGGTTTACTTTTTTGGCCCTTATCATTCCAAAGCTCATGGCCGAATCAAATATAGCTGAACCGGGCAGCATGGTAATGGTTTGTTTACCGGCATTTATCAGGTCGGCATCTTCTTCGCCCTCAAGCGGGAACGGCCCCATACCTAATAAGCCATTTTCTGACTGCAGCACCACATCTATATTTTCGGTGATGTAGTTAGCCACCAGCGTAGGGATGCCAATACCAAGGTTAACATAATATCCGTCTTTAATTTCCTTTGCAATTCGTTTCGCTATACCTTCTTTATCAAGCATCTTTCTATAATATTATCACTATCAACTTTAAGGGATTACCTTTTTAAGTTACCTCTTTCTTACGGTGCGCTGTTCAATTCGTTTCTCGTAATCCACACCCTGAAATATCCGGTGCACATAAATTCCCGGTGTATGGATATGATCTGGGTCAAGCTCACCTGGTTCAACCAAATGCTCAACCTCGGCAATGGTGATCTTTCCGGCGGTTGCCATAACGGCATTAAAATTACGGGCCGTGGCACGGAAAACTAAATTCCCCATCGAATCACCTTTCCAGGCTTTTACAATAGCAAAATCAGCCTCAAAGGCCATTTCCATTAAATAATCCTTGCCGTTAAAATTCCTGATCTCCTTACCTATGGATACCTCTGTACCTACCCCGGCAGGGGTAAAAATTGCGGGCATACCATAGCCTGCCGCCAGGCAGCGGGTGGCTAATGTTCCCTGCGGAATTAGTTCAACTTCCAGTTCGCCGCTGAGCAACTGCCGCTCGAACTCGGCATTTTCACCAACATACGATGAAATCATTTTTTTCACCTGCCTTTGCTTTAGCATCAGGCCGATACCAAAATCATCAACCCCGGCATTATTTGATATACAGGTAAGTTCCTTTGTGCCTTTGCGTACAAGTGCCGCAATACAATTTTCGGGTAATCCGCACATGCCAAACCCACCCATCATTAAGGTCATACCATCCTTAATATCATGGATAGCTTCATCAGCTCCACTAACTATTTTGTTCATTTTCAATAATTGGTTGCGGTAAAATTAGTTCTTTTTGTGGATAGACGGCAGGATATAGCACATACTTTTCCTTTTATTCAGCAAATAAAATAAAGTAGCCTTTTTATCTTGCAGCAATAGTACTCAACCACAACAAAATAAATGAAACAATTATAAAATTGAAGCCTTATTAATTATACATCATCAATAAATAATATGGCAATTAATAATGAAGACGGTTTGGATGACAAGGATAATTATTCAAACCAGGACGAAGATAAACCCAAGGCATGGCGGGTGGAAGATGAAAAGGGTTTAAAAGAAAAAAACCTGGAAAGAAACCTTTATGGCAAGAGTGAAAACAATATGAAGCCGGTTATGGAAGGCCAGGGAATGGGTGGACACAACTTTGGTAAAAGTAGCAACACACCTGCAGGGGATGATAAAAACAATCCTT
This sequence comes from Mucilaginibacter sp., assembly GCF_965277465.1. Lineage (GTDB taxonomy): Bacteria > Bacteroidota > Bacteroidia > Sphingobacteriales > Sphingobacteriaceae > Mucilaginibacter. Next base: position 1,749,656 of record NZ_CBDICW010000002.1, on the reverse strand, counting down.
CGCAAAATGCTGGCTACTCAAATGCTTACCTGGCACGTACCGAACCATCTGAAGAGCATCCCGAAAACAGTAATTTTAAAGATAAAGCGCAGGAAGGCGAGCCAGATTATAACAAAGCCCAAGCCTACGCTAACTGGAATAGCGGGGAGCCAAAACCTGAAAAAGTTGAACGTGGCGACGGAGAAAATGACCGCCCGCATAAAGGCAACACCTATCATGATGACGAGGTTAATATCCCCGGACCTAATGAATTACCGGATCAACAAAAAGTTGGCGAAGATGAAGATGAAGATGACGAGGAGAATCATTTAGAAACATAGCCTTTACCAGGCTATGTTTTTATCAATGTAAGTAATCAGGTCGTTTGCCATAGCTTGCTGCTCTTTAGCGCTTGGGTGCCCGTTGGTGTTTTTATAAGGGATAAAATGCGTGTAGACGTTTTTATCGTTTAGGCCCGCAACAGCCTTATCAATATATCCCGGCCATGGTGAACCTGCTTTAGTGGCATCCATACTACCTAAGATGCAAAGGATATGTGCTTTGGGGTATTTAGCCCGTATGTTTTTTACAAAATTAGCGTAGGCATTTATTATAAAGTCGGTAGTTGGTGGCGTATTGCCGAACCGCGCTTTAAACTGTTCATTATCATGCAAATTTACTATCCACGCATCATTTTGAAACAGGTTGATAACCACCAGATCGGGCGTATACTTTGAAAAATCCCACTTACTGTTTGGGTCAGTTGCATCAAGGCGGTCGTACATCTCAGGCATTACCATCGGGAACCAGCTTACAGTTACACCTATCCCACTTTTTGATGTATTATGAAGCTCGGCATTATAATGCCTTGCGGTTAGCGCTGCATAGCTGATATATCCGTTTTCGTAAGCGCTTGTGCCCCTGTCCTGCCCGGTGGTATCTTCATCAGCATATCCGCATGAAATAGAATTACCAAAAAATTCAATCTTTCGTTTTTTAGTAGCCGGGGCCGCCAATATTTTACCTTTATTTTCAAGCTCAAACTGGTAAAACCATGTTTTACCCATTGCCCATTCGGTACGCTTAAATAACTCTAAACTGTGTTTACCTTTTGGCAACCCAGCTACAAGCTCATATTCCTTTTTCCCGTTTTCCGGGTGAAGCACACTTATTACCTTACCATCAACAATTACGTTATAATTATTATCGGCTCTTTCATCTTTTAAAACAACACTCACGCCCGTGCCTTCAAAATTAATTTTTATTGAACTGGCAGACCATGATAGCTCAGCAGCGTCATCTCTCATAGCAATGCGCCCCATATAATGAATATGGTTATCATTATAATTAATTATAGTTTGAGCTTTACAACTAAAAGCTGTCAGAAAAAAATAAATGATAATAAGGTATTTGAAACGCATATTAATTTATTGATTATTTAAAATATACATAAGTAATTCCGTCGCCGCCTCGGTCTAAATGCTCGTCTTCCATGCGGTCAACCTGGTCATATTTTTTAAGGTATTGCCTGATCATTTTACGCAAAATACCATCGCCCTTGCCATGAATAATTTTCAGGTTACCAAAACCCATCATTAAGGCGCGATCAAATAAACGTTCAATATTGCTTAAAGCGTCTTCGGTACGCATTCCCCTTACATCAATTTCAGGGCTAAAGCTGGCAACATCGCCCGTATGGTTAAAGCTTTTCCTTATCTCTTTTGGCACGGTTGATTTTGCAACCTTAACAACCCTTTTCTTTTTAGCTACCGTACGCAAATCGCCAATGGCAATTACTACGTTATCTTTTATCAGTTCAATAACCTGTCCTGTGGTTTCGCTGTCAATAAGTTTAACCCAGTCGCCAGGTTTTAATTCCTCATCTGTTGCGGCAGGTTTGGCAACTATTGGTTTTACAGTATTTTTTTGAAGTTCAACGTTCAGGTTTTCGCGCAGGCTACGGGTCTTTTCTTTATCGGCGTTGCTACTCTTAATTTCGGATATGGTGTTTTCAACCAACTTGTTGGCATTTAAAATAATGTTTTTAGCCTGATCTTTAGCATCCCTTATTAAAGCCTTTTTATTCTCTTCTAAATAACTTTTTAGAGTTTCATTTTCAGCAAGCAGAGTATTTACCTGCCTTTGCTGTTTATCTAACTTGAGTTTGGTATCGAAGATCTCTTTCTTTTCACGCTCAAGGTCAACTAATAGGGTATCCACCTTTTTTTGCCCGGCGCTTACTTTGTTTTTTGCAAGATTAAGCACATTTTGAGGCAAACCGATTTTTTGGGCGATCTCAAACGCATATGAGCTACCGGGTTTACCAACTTCGAGCATGTAAAGCGGCTTCATCTCCACATTATTAAAAAGCATAGATGCATTCTCTATACCTTCGGTATGGCTGGCAAATATTTTAAGGTTTGAGTAGTGTGTGGTAACCATACCCTTAACCTTTTTATGGTTCAAGGTTTCTAAAACGGCTTCGGCTATCGGGCCGCCAAACTGCGGGTCGGTACCTGTACCAAACTCATCTATCAGAATCAGTGTTTTCCCATTGGCCTGCTCTACAAAATTTTTCATTTTTGATAGATGGGCACTATAAGTACTTAAATCACTTTCAATAGACTGGTCGTCACCAATATCAACAAAAAGTTGTTTAAAAACACCCACTATACTTGATTCTGCAGCCGGGATCAGTAAACCTGCCTGCACCATCATTTGTAAAAGACCAACCGTTTTCATACAAACAGATTTACCACCTGCGTTGGGCCCAGATACAACAATGATACGGGTACCCTCATCAATATGAACGTTGAGCGGCACAACCGTTTTTTGCTCTTTTTTAAAATTTAAAAACAATAAAGGATGACGCGCATTGGTCAGTTTTAGCTTGGCCTCGTTCACCACTTCGGGCATTTCACCCTCCACGTCAATAGCGAATAACGCCTTGGCCCGTACAAAATCAAGCTTGGTTAACAAACTGTGGTACGATAGTAAAAGCGGCACATAGGGCCTCAATTCGTCAGTTAAAGCAGTTAATATTTTTATGATCTCGCGCCTGCGTTCAAACTCTAAATCGCGGATTCTGTTATTCAGGGTAAAAACCTCCTCGGGCTCCATATAAACCGTTTGACCCGATGCAGATTCATCATGTATAAAACCTTTAAGCTTACGTTTATTTTCGGCTAATAAAGGGATACACAACCGGCCATCGCGAATGGTTAGTGAGCCGTCGGCTGTCCAACCATTACCTGCTGCACTTTTAAATACCTGATCAATCTTTTTGCGGGCTTCCTGTTCAGCTTTGGCTATTCCTGATGTTATTTCGGCAAGATCACGCGAAGCATTGGGCCTTATCTTTCCTTTCGGATCAATAATCAGGTCAATCTTTTTAAGAATCGCCTTTTCTATCGGCAGGTGCTCAAATAAAGCTTCCAGGTTGGGGTATTGGCCTTCGCGTTCGTTAAAGTAACCAATAACAGCAAAAACAGTGGTTAATGATGCCTGTACCTGGTAAAACTCTTCTTCGCTTAAAAATGTGCCTTCAATTTTAGCTTTGTTGGCCAGTGATTTAATGTCGAAAAAATGATGGATAGGCAAAGCCGCATCATTTACCAGTATATTTTTAAACTCATTTGCCTGGTATAGAAACTTACGAATCTGGTCGTAATTATTCATTACCTGAATTTTATCAACCATTTGCTGGCCCATTTCACTCAGGCAATGTTCTTTAATTAATTCCTTAACTTCGGTAAAACCCAGCTTATCGGCGCTATTATTGGGGTAAAGCATTTTTTGAGCGGGATTTATTGGTAGAATCTGTTTTTTTGAGCTGCACTTTGTTTAATGAATCTGTTTTCTTTTTTAGGCGAATCATTATTGTATCATACATAACCTGCAACTCTGTGGGCTGGGTAGCGTAGTATTTAAAGCTTTTTATAAAATGGGTGGAATCGGTATTGAATCTTTTAAACAAGAGATCGTACTTGCCCGTGCTGTATTTATTAATACTATCCTGCGATTGCAAAACGCCATACAACCTGCCATCAACGATATGAACTTCGGTCAGTAACCTAACCATTTTATCGTGATCGATAACGCCATCAGGTGCTTTATTACTCTTACATGAGTATAAAAAAATCAATACTGAAAAAAACAAGGTGATATATTTACGCATTCTGTAATTTAGCGGCTTATTATTAAGCAAATTTACGGATAAATGAGCATTGCAGAGAACATCAAAAGCTTAAAAAAAGAAACTGTACCAATAAACGTAACATTAATTGCCGTATCAAAAACCAAACCTGCCGAAGAGCTGCAGGAGGCTTACGATGCAGGCCAGCGTTTGTTTGGCGAAAACATGGTACAGGAATTAGTTGAAAAATACGAACAGCTACCCAAAGATATTAAATGGCACCTGATAGGCCACCTGCAAAGTAACAAGGTAAAATACATTGCCCCATTTATCAGCATGATACAATCTGTTGACAGCCTGAAGCTGTTGCAGGAAATAAATAAACATGCCGAAAAGAATAAGCGGGTTATTGATTGCCTTTTACAGATCTATATTGCTGATGAAGAAACCAAATATGGTTTGGGTTTTGACGAAGCAATTGAGCTAATACGCTCAGAAGAAATAGCAGCCTTAAAAAACATCTGCATACGTGGTTTAATGGGTATTGCTACCAATACCGATAATGAAAAACAGATAAAGGACGAATATTACGAACTCCGGACGTTTTTTGATGGTATGAAACAAAGCTTTTTTAGAAAAGATACTGCTTTTGACACCTTATCGATGGGCATGTCGTCCGACTATAAATTAGCTATTGAACAGGGCAGTAATATGGTACGTTTAGGCAGTACTATTTTTGGCAAGCGAATTATAAAGCATTTCAAAAACAATTAATAACAGGTTTATAATTGAGCAGAACTAATGGTTACTCAATAAACAAAAATTATAAAATGAATTTAAATTTAAGAGTAGCTAAAAGAGAAGATTGCCCGCGTTTAATGGAACTGATTAAGGAGCTTGCACTTTATGAAAAAGCTCCGGAACAAGTTACCGTTACACTGAATGAATTTGAAGAAGCCGGTTTTGGGGCCAAGCCTGTATGGAAAGCATTTGTGGTTGAGGCTGATGGAATAATTGCAGGTTTTGCTTTGTACTACATCAGGTATTCGACATGGAAAGGCAGCCGTATGTACCTGGAAGATCTGATAGTTACCGAAGCCGTACGCGGACAAGGTATTGGAAAACTATTATTTGACCAATTAATTGTTGAAGCCAAAGAATTAGGCTTTAGCGGAATGACCTGGCAGGTGCTTGACTGGAACGAACCGGCAATTAACTTTTATAAAAAGTACGAAGCCAATATGGAAGCAGGCTGGCTTAATGCATCATTATCAAAAGAACAGCTTTAAGAATAGCTTAACCAACAAATTAAATCATTACTACAGCCAAAATACCTGTAGCACAATATATAAATAATGCTTGTTTTTAAATTCGGAGGTGCATCGGTAAAAGATGCAAGCGGCATAGTTAACCTTGCCAACGTTGTTAAGCAGTACCAGGGCAATCAATTACTGATCGTAGTTTCGGCAATGGGTAAAACCACCAACGCGCTTGAAAAACTCACTAAGTCCTATGTAGACCAGGATGAGGATGTTCATGATATTTTTAACGACATTAAAAAATATCATTATACTATAATTGAGGAGCTTTTTGAGCCATCAAACCCTATATTTAATGATGTAGCCAATAGCTTTGTTGAAATTGACTGGATGATTGAAGAAGAGCCGCATGATGATTACGACTTTATTTATGATCAGATTGTATCCATCGGTGAGCTGGTATCAACACGGATAGTTAATGCCTATTTAAATAAAGCAGGTTTAAATAGCCAGTGGCTTGATGTGCGTGGATATATTCACACAGATAATACTTACCGCGAAGGTGTGGTACAATGGGATAAAACAAAAGAAAGTATTAATAAGGATATACCTTCGCTACTACAAAAAGGTATTGTAGTAACGCAAGGCTTTTTAGGCGGCACATCTGAAAACTTCACCACCACCTTAGGCCGCGAGGGCTCTGATTATACGGCATCAATCATTGCATCGTGCCTGGATGCCGAATCGGTTACTACCTGGAAAGATGTACCGGGGATATTAAACGCAGATCCCAAATTTTTTGAGGATACCGTTAAGTTTGATGAACTCTCCTACTCCGAAGCTATTGAAATGACCTATTATGGTGCCAGTGTAATTCACCCAAAAACTATAAAACCACTTCAAAATGCCAACATACCATTGCTGGTAAAACCATTCACAAACCCCGGCGAAGCTGGAACAGTGATTAAAGAAAATGGCATCAATAAGTTTGAGAAGCCCGTTATCATCCTTAAACAAAACCAGGTATTACTTTCCATATCAGCCAAAGATTATTCCTTTATTTCCGAAGATCATTTAAGCGGTATCTTCGGCTTATTTGCAAAAAGCCAGGTTAAGGTTAACATGATGCAAACATCGGCTCTGAGCTTTACGGTTTGTATTGATCTTTTTGAGGACAGGTTTAAAAAGCTTTTAAACGGCTTAAATCAAAGTTTTAGGGTTAAATATAACCAGGGGCTTACCTTAATTACGGTACGCCATTATTCACCTGCATCGTTAAAAGAGTTAACCGATGGCAAAACCATATTGCTTGAGCAGGTAAGCCGTAACACCATACAATTGGTTGTTAAGTAACATTGCTGTTGGCAAGTGTAAAAATATGTTAAACTGGCAGGCATTTCTGCGTATTTAAACCGTAATGGGCTATCTTAGCCCTATACAATTCGTCTTAATCTAATTTCATGAGATCTTTAAAGACCATTTTTATCTCCTCCCTGTTTTTAATTCTCTTTTCCTTAAGTGCATCCGCACAAAATGTGGATCCCGTTTTAAATAAAATAATGACTAAAACGGCTAAGCTTTATAATGATTACCCGATTGAAAGGGTTTACCTGCATTTTGATAAGCCCTATTATGCCGTTGGCGATACGATATGGTTTAAGGCTTATTTAACAATGGATCAGCACTTGTTATCGCCTATAAGCAAAATTATTTATGTTGATATACTTGCCGCTCACGATTCATTGGTACAAACCTTAAAACTTCCTGTAAAAAATGGTGTGGCATGGGCCGATATTCCGCTTTCACAATACAGCTTTAAAAAAGGTAATTACAGGGTAGTTGCCTATACCAATTGGATGAATAACTCGGATGTAGCCTATTTCTTCAACAAAAACATTACCATTGGCGATATTATAAACAGCGATATGGCTACGCAGATCTCTTTAAAAAGGTCCGTAGTCAGTAAAACATCTAAAATATCGGCAGGCATCTATTATAAAAATGACAAGGGCGAACCGTATGCCGATAAAAAAGTAACGTGGACCGTTCAACGGGATTTTGAGGATATTATGAAAGGCAAAGGCAATACCGATAAAAACGGCTTTATTGATATTAGCTTTTATAATCCCAAAAACTACACGCTTGATTCTGCCACCCTGATAACAACTATTGACAAGGGCGATAGACGGCAGGGCGGTGCTATCTTTCCGTTAAAATCAATTGCAAAACCCAATGATTTTCAATTTTTTGCTGAAGGCGGGCAGTTGATAACGGGCTTAAAATCAAAAATTGCTTTTAAAGCCACAAAATCAACAGGTTTAGGTATTGATGTTAAAGGAACCATTACCGATAATACCAATAAGGTAGCGGCTGAATTCAGTTCGTCACATTTGGGGATGGGGGTATTTGATTTTACACCCGAAGCAGGAAAAACTTATACGGCCAACGTAACATTTGCAGATGGATCAACAACTACGGCCGATCTGCCTAAAGTGTTTAATGATGCAATAGCCCTGGGCATTGACAATACCGATCCTGATAACCTTAAGGTAAAGCTACAGGCTGATGCTGCATTTTTGAAAGACTACCAGGGTAAAACATTTTTTATACTTGCAAAATCAGCAGGCGTTATTTGTTTTGCAGCACAAACAAAATTAGAGAGCCAGTTTTACAGTTCATCTATCCCAAAAAATAAATTCCCAACCGGTATTGTACAAGTAACCCTGTTTACCGAAGATGGTGAGCCTTTAAGTGAGCGCATAGCTTTTATACAGCATAATGATCAGTTAAACCTATCAATAGCAAGCGAGCATCCTACCTACAATACCAGGCAAAAAGTTAAACTAAATGTTATAGCCAAATTTAACGGTGCTCCGGTAGATGGTAATTTCTCTATGACTGTAATTGATGATTCAAAAGTACCTTTTGATGAAAATTCCGAAAGCACCATTTTAACAAATTTGCTGTTAACTGCCGATATTGCAGGATATATTGAAAAACCAAACTACTACTTTAATCAGCCGGATGATAAGAAGCGTGCAGACCTTGACATTTTGCTGCAAACACAGGGATACCGCAGGTTTAATTACGAAGGTATATTAAATGATAAATATCCGGCAATCAGCTTTTTACCGGAGCAAGGCATTGTATTAACAGGTACATTAAGAGCATCAAACGGCATACCAGTTAACCGTGGTAACGTTGGATTACTGATTAAGGATAAACACTATTCAGAAAACACAATAACTGATGCTGATGGCCGTTTCAGGTTTTCAAACCTGGTATTTTCAGATTCAACCCAGCTAAATTTAAGCGCCCGGAATAATCCACGAGCAAGTGACCTGGTACTAACCGTTGATGGTGATCCAAACCAGCGTATTGCTGTAAACCCGAACACGCCCGATGAGATCATAAATATTGATAGTACGCTAAGCTCGTACATGCAAAACAGTAAACTTCACTACAGCTATGCGCACGTATTAAAGGAGGTGGTAATTAAAGATAAACGAATCGTAAAAACTGCCAGCCATAGCGATTACAGCAATACATCGAGCTTAGGCAGCCAGCCAGATCACATGATAACTACCAATATGCTAACAAACTGCGGCAACAATGCCCTTGATTGTATAAAAGGCATGGCAATGGGTATGATATATGACCAGGGAAACTTTTATGTAATGCGAGATTACAACCAGGGGAAGAAAGTTCCTGTACAGGTTTTTGTTAAAGGTATGCCTGTTGATGCTAATTACCTGGATAACATAAGCCCGATGAGCATTGAATCAGTAGAGGTGTTTTTAAAGGATGATTTAGGGCTAGTAAACAGCGCAAATAACAGTAATGGCGCTTTGGTTGTGAACATGAAAAAAATTGAGTCGACCAAAATCTCGCTACAGCAGTTAAAGGATATGATCCCGCTAAAAAACGAGCTTACTTTTGCGCCTAAGGGATATGAAATAAAAAGAGCATTTTATTTGCCAAGATATAGCGGCCCGAGAGAAACACAGCCAAACCAGATAGATACCCGCAGTACTATTTACTGGAACCCCAATATATCAACCGATAAAACAACCGGTACAACATCAGTTGAGTTTTTTAATGCTGATGGTAAAGGCACTTATCGCGCCATTATTGAGGGTATAGACAAGGATGGTAACATTGGTCGCCAACTTTTCAGGTACACTGTTAAATAATAACTATGAGCAAACTGACGCCATTTCATGTAGCTTTACCGGTTTATGATCTTGAAGAATCAAGAAAATTTTACAGGGAGATATTGGGATGTGGCGAAGGCAGGAGCGCTGACCATTGGACTGATTTTAACTTATATGGCCACCAGTTTGTAATACACCTGAAACCTCGCCCTGATGAAAGACCAGAACAGCATTTTAACCCTGTCAACGGGCACGATGTTCCCGTTCCGCATTATGGAGTTGTTTTGGAATGGGATGAGTTTCAGAAGCTGGAGACAAGACTAAGAAAGCACCAGGTAAAGTTTGTAATTGAACCCTACATCCGTTTTAAGGGTTTACCCGGCGAACAGGCTACCATGTTTTTCTTAGATCCATCAGGCAATGCGCTCGAGTTTAAATCGTTTAAAGATCTTGGTCAACTATTTGCCGTATAAAAACCTATCACCCACATTAAGGGTATAGTAAAATAGATAATATCAATAAAAGATGAGGTTATGGATGTAAAAGAGGTTGAGCGCTTAATAAAAATCAGTAAGGAACACCCCCTATTGCCTGAAACTTACATCCCCTGGCAGATTGATCCTCAGCCCGATGATATATTTTTGCCTGAACTTTTAACCTCGCTTCAAGGGCTTGAAATTTACGATACCCTTACTCCATTACAAAAATTAGAACTTGGCAGGCATGAACTGGTACAGGTAGTAGCTTCCTACGCATGGGGCGAATGCCTGTTCTGTTTGTTTATGACCCGGCATCTCCTCACCTTGCCTGCAGATAATGTGGAACACCGTTTTATCCTCAGAGAACTGATTGAAGAATTCAGGCACCAGGAAATGTTTGGGCAGGCTATTCAAAAATTAGGCGGTAAACCCATTAAGCAATCGGGCATGCATAAATTTTTCGGGAAGTTCAGCAATAAATACCTGCCTGCCGACTATTTATTTATGGGCAGCATATCCGTAGAGTTAGTGACTGATGTTTATGGTAATTATGCACGCAGGGCACCTAACATTTACCCAGTATTAAAAAAGATGTTCGACCTGCATAATATTGAAGAGGGCCGGCACATTCTTTTCACTAAAAGCCTGCTGAAAACATACTCACAAAAAGCAGGCTATATTAAACGGACCTTGTATAGTTATGTGATTCTTTTTAATATTTATTTTGTGCGTACCATGTACGTAAAAAAGGAAATATATGAACGCATAGGCCTCGAAAATCCAGAAGAAGCTTATAAGCTGGCATCCAAAAACTTCAGGAATAAGTTCAGCGAGAACTGCCTGAAAGATATTATCAAATTTGTTGATGAATGGAAAGGCTTTAACCTTGTAACCCGCTGGGCCTGGCGTTGGTTATTAAATGCTAAGGTATAGTAACTTTGAGTAGTATTAAGCAATCCCGCTATCAACAACAGGATTGCTTAAATATATTTTAAAAAGAATTTAAATTGTAGCAGTTTCTTCTTGTTTAGCCACACCCGGCCTGCCATTTTTAAATGCTTTACGTGGGGATAAGCCAAGCAGTTCAAACATTGCCATATCGCTATCAAATGATGGGTTTGGGGTTGTTAGTAATTTTTCACCGGCAAAAATAGAATTGGCTCCTGCCATAAAGCAAAAAGCCTGCTCAACCACACTCATTTCTGTACGACCTGCTGATAAACGTACCACTGTTTTAGGCATTATGATACGGGTTGTAGCAATCATACGTACCATATCCCAAACTGATACCCTCGGCTGATCGGCCAGTGGTGTTCCCTTTACTGGCACCAAAGCATTAATTGGTACTGATTCGGGGTGTTTAGGTAAGTTTGATAATGTTTTAAGCATCGAGATCCTGTCCTGAACAGTTTCGCCAAGGCCAATGATACCACCGCTGCAAACGGTGATCTTTGCTTTGCGTACATGCTCAAGCGTTTGCAGGCGCTCATCATAAGTACGGGTTGAAATAATACGTTTATAATCTTCTTCTGATGTATCCAGGTTATGGTTGTAAGCATACAGGCCTGCGTCAGCTAAACGTTGCGCCTGTGCCTCGTTAAGCATGCCCAGCGTACAACAAACTTCCATATCAAGCTCATTCACCGCTTTCACCATTTCAATAACCTTATCAAAATCGCGGTTGTCACGTACTTCGCGCCATGCGGCACCCATACATAACCTGGATGCACCACCATCTTTAGCTTTTTGAGCCACGGCAATAACTTCTTCTTTTGGCATTATAGCGTGTACATCAACCCCGGTATTGTAACGTGCTGCCTGCGGGCAATAAGCACAATCTTCGGGGCAGCCACCAGTTTTGATCGAGATTAAAGAACTGATCTGTACTTCAGAATAATCCTTATTTTCACGATGCACGCTTGCCGCTTCATAAACCAGGTCTAATAACGGTCTGTTATAAATTTCTGCTATCTCTTCCTTTGTCCAGTTGTATCTTACTTCAGTCATTATATTCTTTTACGTTGATGTATTTAGTGTTTACAAAAGTCTTTATTTCTTATTAATGGTGCAATAAAAGTTTAGTAGCAAACCACAAAGGCAGTAAAAAGCCGGCACAATCAGTAAATGTGGTTATGATGATGGAGGATGCCACAGCCGGGTCAATCCCTACCCTTTTCAGTACCAATGGGATAGATGCCCCGGTTAAGCCGGCCACTATCAGGTTACCTGTCATCGCTAAAAACAAAACAAGGCCCAGTAATGGGTCGGCATCATAAAACATAGCTATAAAAAATACGATCAAGCCATTAGCAGCGCCGTTTATCAGCCCCACTAAAAACTCTTTTAATACCGTATTGTAGGCTTGCTTATCGCTAAGATCACTTAAGGATATACGCCTTACCGTTACAGCCAATGCTTGTGTAGCAGCATTACCACCCATACCTGCAATAATGGTCATGTAGGCAGCTAATACCGGCAATTGGGCTACTGTAGCATCAAAATGCCTGATAATTGATGCCGCAAGATAGGCCGTACCTAAATTGATAACCAACCAGGGCAAACGGCTTTTAACAGCATCTTTCCAGTTACCACTCAGCTCTTCATCCTCTGATACCCCCGAAATCTTTAATATATCCTCGGTACTCTCCTGCTCCATTACGTCCATTATATCATCGACGGTAACACGGCCAAGCAGTTTCATATTATCATCAACAACGGGTATGGTTGTTAAATTGTATTGAGATATTAAACCAGCTACATCCTCCTGATCCAGGTCGGCTTTTACAAACACAAAATCAGTGTTCACCAAATCCCGTACACGCGCTTCAGGCCGGGCTTTTAATATAGATTTAACGGATAAGATACCCTGTAAAATATCAGCATCATCTACCACGTAAATGGTGTAAAACTCCTCCATCTCTTCAGATTGGCGGATGATCTCATCCAGCGCATCTTTTTTATCCAGGTTAATGTTCACCTTGATAATTTCAGAGTTCATCAACCCACCGGCGGTATCCTCGTCGTATTTTAAAAGTGCGCGGATGCTGTCGGCATCTTCCTGGTCAAGGTCTTCTAATATTTCCTGCTGTTCATCTTCATCCAGCTGCGAGATAATATCGGTGGCATCATCATAATCCAGTTCCTCAATAATTTCAGAACGTTTTTCGGGATGAAGGCCGATCAGCAATTCTCCGGGATCCTGCTCCTCGTGCATTTCAGAAATAACTTCCGAAGCAACGTCAGTAGGCAGAATGTTGATGATCCTTTCTTTAGCTTCCTGTGGCAAACGTTCAAAAAGCATAGCGATCTCAGAGGCATGGTATTCTTTCAGAACCACCTCTAATTCAGCATCATCACCCGCTAATGCGGTTTCGATACGTAACAGATCCGACTTATCTATTTCAAACGATTGCATATCCGACTAAAATACATATTTATGCCGCAACCAGCGAATAAAAAAGGTTTGAATTTGTCCTTTAAAAGGAGATTTAAGCCCTTTGTTTACAAACTGTGATCGTATCGTAGTATCAGCCCTTCCAGCTTATTTAATTTGGATACGGTTTGATTTACCTGAGTTTTGCGGATGGAGAGTTGGATGATTGAGTTATTATCAAATTCCTGTTTTATAATAGTCAGGTTATCTTCCTTAATTATCCGCATTACATCGTTCATTTGCAGGTAATCAAACTGAATGGTGTAAATATCGTTCACTGTCCGTTCAATTACAGCACCTTTCTTTAAGGCTTCTTCGGTAGCTGCCTTGTATGCATTTATTAAACCGGGAACACCCAGTAAGGTACCTCCAAAATAGCGGACTACAATAACCACCAGATTGGTTAGATCTTTAGAGAGCAATGTGTTTAGAATTGGTCGGCCTGCTGTGCCCGACGGCTCGCCATCATCATTGATACGGAACACAGAACGGTCAATGCCTAAGCGCATGGCCCAGCAATGGTGGTTAGCTTTGGGATGTTCGGATCTTAACTTACCCAATATTTCTTTTAGTTCTCCCTCATTACTTATAGGGTAAGCAAAGGCCAAGAATTTGCTGCCGCGATCACGAAAAATACCTTCGCAGGGCCTTTCAATAGTGCGGTAAGTATCATCAAAAAGCATTAAGAAATATGCGAAAACAAATGGGTAAAAAATTCCGGATCATAAATAACGGCGATAGCTATAATGGCTAATACGATCCCTATTTTGTTTAGCGTGCTCAACTTTTCCCTGAAAATAAATACACCTATCAAAGTACCAAACACAATAACGCCGATATTCATGGCTGAAAAAACTATCGACGGATTTTTAGCCAATACCTGGTGGGCTTTTATATAAAACAAAATATTACCAAAGTTGGCTATCCCTAATACCCAGCCAATAAAAATATGAGGCCATGAGAACCGCATTTTTTTTGTAAAAACCTGGTACAGTAAGCCTATTAATGCTATTACAAACGAGAGGGTGTAAACAATAAAAAGTGAAGTACCTGTTGATACCTGTTTAAAAGCGGCAACCTGTTTAAACAGCACATCAATTAAACCCATTCCAAAAAATACAACTAAAAGATAGATCCAGGCGTTTGCAGGCGTTTTGGTACCAGCAATTTGTTTTTGCCATGGGATTGAGCAAATTATAGCCACAAAGCCAATAGCTATCCCGATGATTTTTAATGCATCAGGCTTTTCGTCGAAAATAAGGAAAGCGGCAACTATGGGTACAAAAAGCGATAGCCTGTAAGCTACATCAGTACGTACTATACCCGTAATTTTTACGGATGCTGCCATAATAATAAATAATGCCGGCAACAAAATGCCTAATGTGCCATAGATATAAAAAGGAGTATTGCCCAGATTACTTAGCTGCGGTTTTAAAAACAGCCAGGAAAGAATAATTGCGATAGAGTAATTCCATGTTATAGCCTGATACACATCGATATGGTACCGTTTAGCCAATTTTAGCATGATTGAAACAATTACGCTGCAGCAAATACTTAAAAAAACGTAGAGCATTTATTTAGGTTGATTAAATGTTTATGAATGATAAAATCACTCATTCATCAATATTAATAATTTATCGTTCCCGGATGAGTATTCGCCTGTATTTTTACCTGCAACTGACGGTGCCCTGATTCCACTTTTCAATTCTCCGCACCCCGTAAAAATACGTGCTTCGTCCCACAACCCTGCTTCGATAAAAGTATTTAATGTATGAGCGCCGCCCTCAATAATTACCGACTGTACATCCTGAAGATAAAGCTGGAACAAGATGTATTGGGGTACATAGCGTTCAAAATCTTCGAGGGCAATATACTTGTTTTTACCATCAACGTCCATTTTAACCTCATTAAAAATCAATGTTTCTACTGATTGATCAAATAAGTTTAATTTAGAGCTCAGTTCAAGCCTTCTGTCTATCACCACTCTTTTGGGTGCACGGCCTTGGCCGTAACGTACATTTAATTGCGGGTTATCAATAGCTGCGGTATTTTTACCAACTAAAACAGCATCTTCCTCGCCCCTCCATTGATGTACCAGCCTGCGCGATTCATCACCAGTTATCCAAAACTGGCTGTTATCATCAGGTGCAAAAAAGCCATCTTTTGTTTGTGCCCACTTCAATATAATATATGGCCGCTGCTTCTGTACCCTTGTAAAAAACCTGCGGTTAAGCCATTGGCACTCTTTTTCTAAAATGCCTGTAATTACTTCAATACCTGCAGCCTGTAGTTTTTCAATGCCTTTACCATCTACCTGGGCAAAGGGATCGCGGCAGCCAACCATAACTTTTGATAGCCGGTTTTTAATGATCAGATCGGCACAGGGGGGCGTTTTGCCATAATGAGCACAGGGCTCCAACGAAACATAAATAGTTGATTTACTTAGCAGTACATCAAAATCAGGAAACTTATTAATTACCTGGTTAATGGCATTTACTTCAGCATGCGCTTCACCGTATTTTTGATGATAACCTTCTCCTATAATGTTGCCCTCATATACCACAACTGCCCCTACCATTGGGTTCGGGCTTACATAACCTTTACCTGATTCGGCAAGTTCAAGGCAGCGTTGCATATATTTTTCATGTTGCACCATGCTGCAAAAGTAGCTTTTATGTTACTTTGTTGCATGAAAACTATAAAGGATGTTTTTGCCGCTTTTAAACAAGGCTTGAATGAAGTGTATGACACAAACGAAACAGAGGCCCTTACTCTTTTAGTTATCAGTGAAATAAGCGAACTATCAAAAGCCATAATCAAGGCTTTTCCTGAAAAGGAACTGCCAATTGAACAAATAGAAAATTTGGTAAGCATCCTTTCCCAATTAAAAACAGGCAAACCAATACAATATATTTTAGGTAAAACAGAGTTTTATGGTTTAACATTCAATGTAAACCAATCCGTACTTATCCCCCGGCCCGAAACCGAGGAATTAGTAGAATGGGTATTATCAGCAGTAAACAACAACAAACTTATCGGCGGCAACATTATAGATATTGGCACAGGCAGTGGCTGTATTGCTATCAGCCTGAAAAATAATTTACCTGCCTTTACTGTTGCGGCTATTGATATTTCGGCCGAAGCATTACAAATTGCAAGGTCAAATGCCGAGCTTAACAATGCTGAAGTTAAGTTTATTGAAGGCGATATTTTAAACGTAACCCCAGAAATTGAACGGCTGAAAGCTGATATAATAGTGAGCAACCCACCTTATGTTACATTGCATGATAAAACACAAATGCACAGTAATGTAACCGATTTTGAGCCGCATACTGCACTATTTGTCCCTGAAAATGATCCGTTATTATTTTACAGGGAAATTGCCGTTTTTGCAAGCGCCCATCTTTCCCAAAACGGGTTATTATTTTTTGAGATCAATGAAAGTTTTGGTAATGAAACAGTTGAACTATTAACTGCTAATGGCTTTATAAACACTGAGTTAAGAAAAGACATGAGCGGCAGAGACAGGATGATAAAAGCAAGTAAATGATTTAATCGTTTGGGTTTAGATAACTTAACTGCGTGGGTGAAACTGGATAATAGTTCCTTTCAAGTACTCCCTGTCTAAATGGGTATAGATCTCTGTCGTAGTAATACTTTCGTGGCCAAGCATTTCCTGCACGGCGCGCAGGTCGGCCCCACCTTCAACCAGGTGCGTAGCAAACGAATGCCTGAAAGTATGCGGACTTATTGTTTTATTGATCCCGGTAAGTAAGGCTAATTGTTTGATCAGCATAAATACATATACCCTGCTTAGTCTTGATCCTCTCCTGTTTAAAAAAACAAGGTCTTCCTCACCTTTTTTTATGGGGATATGTACACGGATATTCTCTATCCAGATTTTCAAAGCCTTTACTGCCGAGCCTCCGATAGGTACTAAGCGCTCTTTACTGCCTTTGCCCGTTACCTTTATAAATTCAATTTCCAGGTATAGATTTGATAACTTAAGCTCTGTTAGCTCAGATACCCTTAAGCCACAACCATACAATACTTCAAGTATGGCTTTGTTACGGCCGCCTTCGGGTTTGGATAGGTCAATAGCATCTATCAGCTTATTTATTTCGGCAATACTTAAAGTATCAGGCAGTTTTCTTTGAATTTTAGGCGATTCAAGTAATTCTGACGGATCACTTTTTATCAGATCCTCCATCAGCAGGTATTTATAAAATGCTTTTATGCCCGATAAGATCCTGGCTTGCGAAGAAGGGATCATCCCAAGTTCGCTGGCCCATACAATAAACAAACGCAGGTCTGTTAAGGTTATGCTTTCTGGATTTACTTTAAATCCCTCTCTGTCAGAAAATTGATGGAGCTTTTCTATATCCCTGCTATATGCTTCGATAGAGTTGGGCGAAAGCGATTTTTCTAATTTTAAATAAGCCTGAAAACCTTTTATTGCCGACCGCCAATCCAATTGATTTTTTTTTTAAGTTTGAACTGATGAAGATACAAATTATAAACGGCCCAAATTTAAACCTGCTTGGCGTTCGCGAGAAATCTATTTACGGAAATACTGATTTTGAAACCTACCTTCAGGAACTTCGCAGGCGTTACACCCACATTCAAATTGATTATTACCAAAGTAATGTAGAGGGCGAAATTATAAACAAATTACACGAAATTGGCTTTAGCTACAACGGTGTTGTTTTAAATGCCGGTGCTTATACCCATACCTCTATTGCCATTGCCGATGCTATTGCCGCCATAAATACACCTGTTATTGAAGTACATATCTCTAACGTTTATAAACGCGAAGAATTTAGGCACAGCTCAATGCTGGCAGCCAGCTGTAAAGGCGTAATTGCCGGTTTTGGGATGGAATCATACCGTTTAGCTATTGAAAGCCTGTTAACTGATTAAAATAACAATGCGCAACCCGTTTAAAATATCTGCCTTTATTTTGCTTTCACTTTTGTTTGTATTAACAGCTGTTGATTGTAATGCACAAAGAAAAAAGCCAAAAGCTCACCGCACCGTTCGCGATTCATTGCGCCATGCTGTTTTACAGCGCGACTCATTGATGCGCACCTTTAAACATTCGGACAATTCATTAAATGCCCTGCTCCAAAAAATAGAGTATTATAACAGTTCTTATAATCAAGGTCTTGCAGATTATAACCGGGGGTTTGATACTTTAGATATTAGCCAGAAACTGCCATCGATGGAAAGGCGGATGATTGTATTAGGCAATTTAATCCAAAATGATCAGTCGAGTACTTTAGGATATCTTTTTACCATCCGCGACCTGATATCACACTCCAAAGATGACTTGGACGATTGGCAGACTGAACTAACCAACGACAACGCCAGGCTTGATAAAATACATAGTGACTATACTGAATTTAAGCAGGATACCACTATGCATACGGTACCAACAGATAGTACTTTAAGAGAAAAGTACATGGCCCAGATTATCCAGATACAGCAAAAATGGGCTAAGGTTGACTCATGTATGCAAAAAAGTATTATAAAATTAGGCCTTTTACAAAACAGGGTAACAGCACTTGATCTTACTTACCTGGATGTTAATGACGGTATTGATTTAAAGATCCATGATTTTACGGTAAGGTCGCTCACAAACGAATATGGTTACATCTGGCAAAACAACAATAAAAAGTTAACGCCTTTTGATACCGTTGCTTCAAAAACTACCCGGTTAAACACTAAATTATTAAAATACTTTTTCGACCCAACAACAACCAGCCATATAAATATTGTTAGCCATACAGCTACCATAACTATATTAATAGTTTTTTTAGCATGGATATACGCAAGCAAGCGCCGGCTTTTACGGCTAAAAGAAAACGCACAGCAAACGCTTAACCAAACCCACTATGTTGTAAAGTATGCCTTTGTTTCTGCCTTAACTATAGCGGCTATTTTAGCGCTGTATCTATATGATCAGCCGCCGTTTATATTTTTAGAGATCATGTTGCTTGTTGTTATGCTATGCATTGGTATTTTAATAAAAAATGTGTGGCCTAAAACCTTGTTCAGATTTTGGCAAGGGCTTTTTGCACTTTTGTTTCTTTTTGCAATTACCAACCTGTTTATGCAGGTAAGCCGGGTTGACAGGGTTTCTTTAGTATTTTTATCGGTTATAAGTATCCTTTGGGGCTTGTGGTTTTTAAAGGAAACAAAAATAACAGCAGAAAATTATCCGCCATATATAGGGCTCATCGTTAAGCTATATGTTGGCTGTAATGCCATCTCTTTATTCCTTAATATAATTGGCAGGTTCAGTTTAGCCAAAATTATTGGTGTAGCTACCATCTTTAATCTTTGCTTAGGCTTTGGTTTCTATTTGTTTATCCAGATTTTAATGGAAAGCCTGTTTTTACAGCTTGAGGCTAATAAAGTGGCAAATAGCAGTTTTAGTTCTTATCTCGACTTTAAGATCCTACAAAATAAATTCAAGAATGTACTGGTTAAAATAGCAGCCGTTTTATGGATAATTAAGTTACTGGAAAACCTTGATATTGACGATTATATATACGATAAAGCCGGTGATTTTTTAACCCACTCGTACAAATTAGGTACAGCAGCCTTCACTTTTGGCAGCCTGGTTATATTTGTTTTTGTGATCTGGTTATCTATAATTATATCCCGTGTAATCAGCTATTTTTATGATTATGCTGAGCAGCAATCAGCCCAATCAAGCGATGCAAAAAAGAACAGGACCTCTATTTTATTGATCCGGCTATCGGTTTTTGCCATTGGCTTTATTGCGGCAATTATATTCTCAGGGATTCCCTTAACAGAGGTAACCATAGTTGTAGGTGCATTGGGCGTAGGTATAGGTTTCGGTTTGCAAAACATTGTGAACAATCTGGTTTCGGGCGTTATATTAGCTTTTGAGAAACCTGTACAGGTAGGTGATATTATTGAGGTTGGTAACCGCTCGGGTACAATCAAAGAGATAGGTATCCGGTCAAGTAAAATTGAGGCGGGCGATGGCTCAGAGCTGATCGTACCAAATGGCGATCTGATCTCACAACACGTAATTAACTGGACATTAAGCAATAACAACCGCCGTGTTGAACTAATAGTTGGTGTAGCTTATGGTTCTGATATTGCTAAAGTCGAAAACCTGCTTAAAAATATTGTACGCAACCGTAAGGATATTATGCAAACCCCGCCACCGCTGGTTTTTCTGCATAATTTTAGTGATAGCTCTGTTGATTTCAGGTTGTTATTCTGGGCGGCTGATATTGGTAAATGGGTATCGCTAAAAAGCAGTGTGATGAGCGAGATCTATACACAGTTTGCTGTTGAAGGTGTTGAAATACCACACCCCAAACGCGATATACAGGTATTTTTCCCGGAAGGAACCAGTGCTGAAATTAAAAATCCTGAAACGTTTAAGGAAGTGCCGTTAACTGAACATCTTCCTAAAGAAAATCCGTCGGGTCAAGCTCAGTAAAATGCCGTTTCTTTTTAACAAAAAAAGTCCATACCAAACTACCTTTATAAATACCCTTTAATGGGTATTTTTTAGGTACGTTGAGTTTTTTATTCTTTTTGCTGGGTTTAAATAAACTTAATACAAAATTTTGATGTGCACGGCTAACAGCCCAGGCATCTTTACGTTTACCCTCGCTTAAAAAACGGATCAAAGCCAGCAGATCCATCCAGATACGGATGGTAATCACAAATACCGCCCGCCAAAACGGAAGATTATTTTGCAGCAGCAGCAAGTTATTTCTGAAATTGAGATAGGTTTTAAAAGGATTTTCAACGTTCAATGTGCCCCCACCCAAATGGAACACTTCCGATTCGGCACAGTACATCACCCTATAACCCATGTTCTTTAACCGCCAGCACAGGTCAATCTCTTCCATGTGGGCAAAAAACCTATCGTCAAAACCACCGGCTTCGTGCCAGCAATGCTTTTTTACAAACATTGCAGCACCTGTGGCCCAAAACACCTCTCCCGATTGCAGGTATTGCCCCTTATCCTCTTCTACCTCGTAAAACATCCGGCCCTGGCAAAATGGATAACCATAGCTATCTATAAAACCACCCGCAGCACCGGCATGCTCAAAATGGCTTTTTTGGTTAAACGCCCTGATCTTTGGTGCAGCAGCGGCAATTAAAGGATCGCTCTCCATTAAGTTGATTACAGGTGCTATCCAACCCGGAAACACCTCAACATCGGAGTTTAAAAGTATATAATAGTCGGCATCAACATGCTCCAATACTTTATTGTAGCCGCCGGTAAAACCGTAGTTATCGTCATTTTGTATGATGCGTACCGATGGGTATTCGTTTTTTATAAACTCAACTGAGCCATCGGTTGATGCATTATCACCAACAATAATTTCGAGGTTAGGATATATAGATGATAATACCGAAGGAAGAAACTGGCGCAGATATTTTACGCCATTCCAATTTAATATAACTACGGCAACTTTGGGTGTATAACTCATTTCTGTACGTCCTCCGGCTTAATTTTCCATCTCCGGTGCGACCATAGCCAATATTCAGGTTTCTCTCTTATCAATGAGTCGAGGTATTTCACGTGAGCTTCAGTAATTTCGTAAGGTTTGGTATTTTTCGGATCTTCAACCAAAGGTATAAAGGTATATGTATAATACCCTCTTTTTACAAGGTCAATTCTATAAAATATCACTACGCAGTCAACCACCTTGGTCAGCTTTTCAATGCCTAAAAAAACAGCGGTTTGCTGGTTCAGAAAGGTAGTAAAGTATTTGGCATCTTCTTTTGTAGGGGTTTGGTCAGATGCTAATACGGTAAAGGTAAGTTCATTTTTAAATTCGATCATTTTACGGAGCGTTTGCCGCATGGAGATCATGGTGGCCCCAAAGCGCGACCGCGTCCGGTTAAAAAATTCGGTAAAAACTTCGTTCGATTGTGGCTTATAAACTATTACCCTTTTTTTATCCGTTAAAAAACCAAAGCTCAAACAAGCCATTTCCCAGTTACAATAATGCCCGGCAGCAGCCATAATACTTTTCCCCTCGCTAAAGTAATGTTCAACCATTTCGGGGTTTGTCGGAATCATACGCTTTCTAACCTGCTTTTCAGACATACTTACTGATTTCACGGTTTCTACCATCAAATCGGCCATGTATTTATAGTACTTGCGTTCAATACTCTGGCGTTCTACTTCTGATTTTTCAGGAAAAGAGTTTCGGAGATTTTCCTGTACAACTTTACGCCTATAATTGGTTATATGATATAGAATTACGAATAAAAGATCAGAGATAAGGTACAAAAACCAGAAAGGCAATAACGATAACAGATACAAAAAGAATGTACCTAACCTTGAAAGCCCTTTTTTTATCATTATTTTCGTCCGATTTTAGCTACAAACATAAAATATATGATTGAAAAAGGCGCTGTGTTACCTATGTTTTATCTTCCACCGATTGAATATTTTATACAATTAAACACCTACAAGCCTGATATACTGATAGAAAGAGAGGAGCATTTTCCTAAACAAACCTATCGTAACCGTACCAATATCTATACTCCTGATGGCGTATTGACACTGGTTGTACCTGTTAAAAAAGGTTCAAAAAAGCATACCAAGGTTAAGGATGTTAAAATAAGCTACGATTTTGAATGGCAGCGCCTGCATTGGCTGGGCTTGCAGGCCTGTTACCGCAGGTCGGCTTATTTTGAATATTACGAAGATGAGCTTGTTACTTTTTACGAAAAGAAATTTGATTATTTATTTGATTACAATGAGCAGCTTTTACAATTTGTACTTAAAGCCATCAAACTAAAAACAAATTTTAGCTATACGGAGAGCTACGAAGTCACCTATCCTGACCTTACAGATTTCAGGAGCAGTATCACGCCAAAAAGAGATTCAGATTTTGGGCAAAAGCAGTATTTCCAGGTTTTTGAAGACCGTAAAGGGTTTCAAAAAAACCTGAGCATTGCTGATTTGCTTTTTAGCCAGGGGCCGCATACTATTAATTATCTGTAGGCGCTTTGGACGCAGAGGTAGTGCAACATTAATGTTACTATTGGTTTATTGAACAAATTGTGGTGAACTTTGTACAACATATATGGCAAGTGATATTTGCGGTTAAAAAACATGGATCATTTAAAATCAGCTAAATTATATTTCTGTTTTGCTGTATTGCTATTGGTTGCAAAGCCTTTTTTAGGCTTTGGTATGTTTAGCCGTAATCACCCTCCTGCTGATGAAAACATCTTTGTAAAAGCATTTACCAAACGCAAACAGGAATACGCCGAAGACAGTAATGCTGATATAATATCCGTTCAGAAAAAACTGGCCGATCCAATTAAACAGTTTTTTTTACGATTTGATTTTCTTTTAGGCATCCTTTTCCCTGCTATTTTCAGTACGGTAAAAAGTGCTGCCTCTAATTTTTTACGTAAGCTTAATCAAAGCCTATCCCCGCCCGATGATGCCTATTTACTGAATGGCATATTGATTATTTGATCTTTTTTGGAAAATGATCGCTTAATGCGATAATTTTTAGACAGTTGGTTAACACCACACTGCTTTTCCAATAATAAATTTCATAATAATTAATTTTCAATTTCAAATGTTAAGTTTAAAACGATGCTTTGGCATTGCGTTATTGCTATTATTGGCGATAACAGCAAAGGCCCAGCAATCAACCCCGATAACTTTAAAAGAATTATTGAACCGCGCGGATCAAAAAGCGCCAACGCTGCTTACTGATTCTGCCGCAATACTTATCCGCCAGGCACAAGCTGCCGAAACCCGCAGCAGCTGGCTCCCTAATTTAAAGCTCAACTATCAGGCCGATGTTGGTACCAGTAATAATACAACCGGACCTTATTTTGGCTTTGGAATAATCCCGTCAAGCTCCGGAGGCATCCATAATACCAATGTTACAACCGCCGTTGGCGATAACCTGGGCATAGCCTCCCTGGATTGGGAGATTTACAACTTTGGCAAATATGGTGCGCAAAACAAGGTAGCCAATTCAGATATTAAAGTTGAGCAAAATCAGTTTGCACAATCAAAATACCAGTTAGAGGCATATACCATAGGTGATTACCTGCAACTGCTTCGATTGCAGGATTTTTTGGCTATACAAGTACGCAATATTCAGCGTAACCAGCAGATCAGAAGATCGATAGAATCGCTTGCTAAAAGTGGTATACGTGCCGGTGTTGATACCAGTATTGCCGAGGCAGAGCTTTCAAAGGCCCGCTTAAACTATATCGAACTGAATAATCAGCTTAAACAGGTACAGTTGCAACTATCGGCAGTTACGGGATTGCCTTATCAATCTATTGTGCCCGATAGTACTGTTGAGGCAGCACTGATCAATCAACCATCAGCAGCATTATTTGCACCTGATACTATTAATCATCCCATCATTAACTTTTACAGGTCAGTTTACCAAAACAGCCTGCAAAGAGAAGATCTTGTAAAAAAATTATATAACCCAAAGATCTCATTGGATGCGGCGGCCTGGGAAAGAGCTTCCAGCGTTAATGCCAGCGGCCAGTACAACAGTATAAGCAACGGTTATGGTTTTGACCGGGGAAATTACCTGGTTGGATTAAGTGTATCCTACAACCTGTTTGATCTGCGCAGAAAACAACTGAAGCTCCGTACCCAAAAAGCCAGCACACAATATGCTATGAAAAAGCTACAGGAGCAGCAGCAGTTACTTTCTGTAAGCTCAAGCCAGGCTGATGTAGAAATGCAAACCGCTTTAGAACGCTTAAAAGAGATTCCCAATCAGTTAAAGGCAGCCAATGATGGTTACCGGCAGAAACTCTCCCTTTATAAAAATGGGTTAACGGATATAGTGGAGCTTGATGCTGCACTAAATATTCTATACCGTGCAGAAACAGATTATATGCAGGCTAAATACACGTATGCTAATGCCCTGTTCCAAAAGGCCATTACCCAAAACCAGGTAAATACAGTTTTAAACTTATTAAAATAATCAACTATGTCAATGGTCACATCCGCACTGAAAAGGCCTATCACCGTAGTGGTGGTAACCATGAGCCTTTTGATTTTTGCAGTGCTTAGTGCAATAAAAATACCGATAGATATTTTTCCGCAGTTAAACCTGCCAACTATATATATCATTGAATCGTACGGAGGCATGTCGCCCCAGCAAATGGAGGGTTTCTTTTCTACCCGCCTGCAGGATCAATTTTTGTATGTTAACGGTGTAAAAAATATAAGCAGTAAAAATATACAGGGTTTAACCCTTGTTAAACTTTCCTTTTACGAAAGCACCAACATGGCCGAAGCTTCGGCCGAGGTTGCCTTGCAGGTTAACAGGGCACAAAGCTTTTTTCCGCCGGGTGCCTTACCCCCACAGGTTATACGTTTTGATGCCTCTTCATTACCGGTGGGCGAATTAGTTTTAGATAGTAAAAGCGAAAGCCTGAAAGATATTTATGATATGGCCGCAACCCGCATCAGGCCCATGTTTGCTACCATCCCAGGGTTATCAGCTCCGCCGCCATTTGGTTCAAATGCAAGGTCAATCATTCTTAGTGTTGATCCGAATAAGCTGCGCAGCTTTAACCTTACGCCCGATGAGGTGGTTGATGCCTTATCCAAATTCAATGTAATGTCGCCATCAGGAAACCTTAGATTGGGCAATCAGATGTACTTAACCACCATGAACTCTCTGATAAAAACCGCGGATAATTTTGGTAACATCCCGGTAATAACTAAAAATGGGGTACCAATTTATGTTAAGGATATAGCCAGGGTTAGCGATGCGGCAGATATTACGGTAGATTATGCCTTGATAAACGGAAAACGCTCCGTATATATCCCGGTAGTTAAAACTGCCGACGCGTCTACCTGGACGGTGGTTCAGGATTTAAAAAGCAAGCTGCCCGAAATGCAGAACCTGCTGCCTGACGATGTAAAAATATCGTATGAGTTTGACCAGTCGGTTTTTGTGGTAAATGCCGTAAAAAGTTTAATGACCGAGGGTGGGCTCGGCGCTTTACTAACCGGGTTGATGGTACTGCTCTTCCTTCGCGACTGGCGGAGCAGTCTTATAGTGGTGATCACCATACCGGTATCTATATTAATAGGTGTATTATTACTTAGTTTATTTGGGCAAACCATTAATATCATGACGCTAAGCGGGCTGGCGCTGGCAATTGGCATCCTGGTAGATCAGGCAACTGTTACGATTGAGAACATACATCAGCACCTGGAGATGGGTAAATCAAAACGGCTGGCTATTTATGATGCCTGCGAGGAAATTGCCTTTCCGTTATTGCTGATATTGCTTTGTATCCTCGCTGTTTTTGCTCCTTCATTCCTGATGAATGGTGTACCTAAGGCTATGTTTTTGCCACTATCAATGGCTATCGGTTTAACCATGATCGTATCATACGTTATTGCCCAAACCTTAGTACCTATATTAAGTAACTGGATGATAAAAGCCGAACGCTACCAGCATTATGAGCATGGCGAAATACATGCACACGCTGGTGAGGCTTTGGATAGAAATGAAGAGCAGCAGGTTAATAAACATCAAAAAGAAGAAGAAGATCATCCAAAGGAAAACGATCTGTTTGAAAAAGTGAAGATCCGTTTCATCGGTATCATTACCCGCTTAATGCCGCGTAAAAAACTGATAGTTCCTGTTTATTTGGTTTTGGTGATCGTACTTGCCGGGGCCGGTTTTGTGATTATTGGGAAGGACATGATGCCCAAGCTAAACAATGGTCAGTTCCAGATCAGGCTAAAAGAACCGCAAGGAACCCGGCTTGAACGTACCGAAGATAAGTTTAAACAGGTTTTACAGATCATTGATAAAACGGTAGATCATCATGTAAAAATAACATCGGGCTACATTGGTTTAATACCCAGCAGCTTTGGTAGCAGTAACCTTTATGTATTTAATACAGGCACACACGAAGCCGTGCTCCAAGTAAATCTTGATGAAGATTATAAGGTGAACATGGATGAGCTGAAAGATGCGCTTCGCAAGAATATTGCAGCGCAAATACCCGAGATGACCATCAGCTTTGAGCCTATAGATATGACTGAAAAGATCATGAGCCAGGGTGCATCAACACCTATACAAGTACAGGTTGCAGGCAAAAACATGGAGCAAATTGAGGCCTACGGCGATAAGGTATTAGCCAAACTGAAACAAATCCCCTACCTGCGCGATGTGGAGATTGATCAGCCTTTAAAATTCCCGGTTATTGCTATTACTTTGGATAGGCTGAAAGTTTCGCAATTTGGGTTGAACGTTAAAGATATTTCGCGTTCAGTTACCGCAAGTACATCATCAAGCCGTTTTACAGAGAAAAACCTTTGGCTGGATGATAAAAATGCTTACACCTACCAGGTACAGGTTCAAATACCTGAATATGTTATGAACACGATGGATGAACTGAAGGAAATACCTTTGGTAAAAGGGCAGAGCAGCCCTACCCTTGCTGATGTTGCAGACTTTAAGACAACCTATCAACCCGGCGAATATGACCGCAGCGGCCCGCGAAGGTTTATTACCATCAGTGCCAATATCTATAAAAAAGATTTGGGTACTGCAACCGCTGATGTGCAAAAAGCAGTAAAATCATTAGGAACACCACCCAAAGGTTTATTGGCGCAGATTGGCGGCATGTCGAGCTTGTTAACAGAAACGCTGGATAGCTTACAAAGCGGTTTAGGCTTTGCTATTTTGGTTATCTTTTTGCTGTTAGCAGCCAATTATCAATCGTTCAAGGTATCACTTACGGTTTTATCAACTATACCAGCGGTAATATTGGGTTCACTAACCGCATTGCTGCTTACCGGCTCAACCCTTAACCTGCAATCCTATATGGGAATGATCATGTCAACCGGTGTATCCGTTGCCAATGCAATCCTGATCGTTACCAATGCCGAAAAATTAAGGTTAGAATACAGGGATTCCACGAAAGCAGCCATCACCAGTGCATCCATCCGGTTACGCCCCATTTTAATGACCAGTTTAGCTATGATAGCGGGAATGATCCCAATGGCATCAGGCATGGGCGAGGCAGGCGAACAAACTGCACCGCTTGGCCGCGCTGTTATTGGTGGCTTATTTGCATCAACCCTTGCCGCCCTGTTTATATTACCCTTGGTTTTTTCGTGGATGCAAAACAAAACCACTTATGATGAACCATCCTTAATGCCCGAGGAATCACCTATAACCCCATCTTTAAACATCAAATAACATGAAATACAGAAATTATTTGTTAATCGCCATAACCGGTTTGTTTGCTGCCTGCTCAGGCAACCAAAAACCGGTAGATCTAACTGCACAAACAAAGCAAAATACCAGTAAATATAAATTTGCCAATGTATCTGAAAAGGCATTGTCAAGTTCGGCACGCTTGCCGGGGCAATTAGTATCCTTTAATGAAGTTAATTTATTCCCTAAAGTGAATGGCTTTGTAAAGCAAATGCTTGTTGACAGGGGTTCTATCGTTAAAAAAGGACAGCTGCTGGTTATTTTAGAAGCCCCTGAAATGGAATCACAATTACAGGCAGCTAATTCACGCTATTTACAGGCCAAAGAAAATGCTATTGCCAGTAAAGAAAAATATCAAAGGTTAATTGAAGCAGCTAAAGAGCCCGGTTCTGTATCACCTTTGGATATTGATAATGCCGCCGCAAAAATGAGGGCTGATGAAGCCATGTCACAGTCCGAATACGCTAATGTAGCTTCGGTAAGAACCATGCAGGGCTACCTGCGTATTTATGCGCCATTTGATGGTATGATCATTCAGCGTAATGTTTCGCCAGGCGCGCTTGTTGCACCGGGAAAAGCGACTGATCAGCCAATGCTGATCCTGCAGGATATTCATAAAATGCGTTTGGAGGTTTACATTCCGGAGGATTATGTAGATAAGGTAGATTTAAATCAACCGGTAACCTTCACATTCAATGCCATGCCTGGGCAACAGCAAACGGCTAAGATCAGCCGTTCGGCAAACGCTTTGGGTAGTATGCGGTCTGAAGCTATTGAGATAGATGTACTTAATAAAAACGGGAACTTAAAACCGGGTATGTATGCCGAGGTCAGGATCCCGATGCTATCAGGCGCAAAATCATTACTGGTTCCAAATAATGCCATCATCAGGTCTACAGAAAAAGAATACGTGATTAGGAACAATGGCGGCAAAGCCGATCTGGTTGAAATTAAAGAAGGATTAACAAGCAATGATGCTACCGAAGTATTCGGTAACCTTAAAGCCAATGATAAAGTAGTGCTTCACGCCTCTGACGAGATAAAGCAGGGCGACGACCTGCAATAAATTATCAATTATTTATTATTATCCGGCCAGTAGCTATAAAAAGCTGCTGGCTTTTTTATTTTACAAATAATTAATTATCAGTTACTTAATAAGTATAAATTCAATTTAATTATATTTTTTTAAATAAACATTTGTGAATTAAAATATTACACATACTTTTACACTACTAAATAGGTAGATATTATAGAATTAAAAGAAAAAATGAAAACCCTTAAATCAAACAATCAGTACATTTTAACCCCACCTTGTTACGCCCTAATAACAGGTAGCTATATGTGTTGCTGTTGATCACTCCATCAATTTAAAGCAAACAACCTTAGTATTTAATCACAATTTTCACGTCTAAACTTAACACATGAAATTACCTTACGTAATCAGAACTGTACTCCTTTTGAGTATACTTTTTACTACTATAACATCACAAGCACAACAAAATGAGGATCTTCTGAATATCCTGATCAAAAAAAATGTATTGAGCCAGCAGGAAGCCGACTCTATCCGTGCCGATCAGGCGATAAAAGAACAAGCCAAAAAAGATAAAGCTAATCAGCATAATATAACCATTGGCACCCGCGCTTTACAAATAAGCGGTTTGGTGCAAACCGAATACCAGGGATTCCAGCAATCGGGCTTCAACAATTCGTTTAGCCTGCACCGTGCACGTTTGGATGTTAAGGGTGATATTAATGATAACTGGAACTATGAGGTATATACCGAATTTGCCGGAACAACCAAACTGCTGGATGCTTATACAACTTATAAAATAGCCGATTATTTGAAATTTACAGCAGGCCAGTTTAAAGTCCCTTTCTCGTTAGAAAGCTTGATTTCTGATAGCCAGCTTGATTTTATTGATCGCTCGCAGGTTGTAAATGCACTTGCAGGCAGATCGGCAGATGTTATCGGCAATCAAAATGGTCGTGACATTGGTATCCAGATTGGTGGCAGTTTTGCAAAATTAAACGAGCATTACCTGTTTGATTATACATTTGGAGTATTTAATGGAGCCGGGTATGATGTAACGGCCGATAACAACAGCCGCAAGGATATTGTTGGCAGGTTAACTGTTCACCCTATTAAAAACCTGGATATATCTGGTAACTTTTATAATGGTGTAGGGTTTTATGGAACGCCTGCAAAGAATCAAAAACGTAACCGTGGCGGCTTTGATGCCCGTTATGTAATTGGCGGTCTGGCCATACAGGCAGAATATGACAAAGGAACTGATGGCGCTATTAAAAGAGATGGCTGGTTTGGCCAGGCTACCTACTTCGTGATCCCGAAGAGGTTGCAATTAGCTGCTAAATACGACACCTATGATCCTAATAAGATTGTAAAAACCGATCGCACTAATTATTATACAGGTGGTGTAAACTATTACTTTAACAACTGGGCCCGCATAACGTTAGATTATATTGACCGTCGCGAAGAAATAACACAAGTTAAAAACAACATTATTGAAACGCAGTTACAATTAACCTTTTAAATAAAGCATAATGAAGAAAGCATTTTTTAAGCAGCAGATACTTATAGTAAGTACGGTTGCATTAGGCCTCCTGGTAGTTGTTTCTTCGTTTGTTAAACGAAGCGCTCCTAAACCACCGGTTGATGATTTAGAAGGCACAATAAGTATATCGGGCGCATTTGCTCTTTATCCTATTACGGTTAAGTGGGCCGACGAATTTAAGAAACTGCACCCCAATGTAAAGTTTAACATTTCGGCAGGTGGTGCAGGCAAAGGCATAACAGATGCGCTTTCAGGTTTAGTTGATATTGGCCTTGCATCAAGGGATATTGACCCAGCCGAAGTTAAAAAAGGTGCATATACTATTTATGTAACCAAAGATGCGGTTGTGCCTACCTTTAATACAGCTAACCCGAATGCGGCTGAACTACTTACCAAAGGCGTTAAAAAAGATCAGTTCCTAAACATATTTGTTTCGGGCAGTATCAAAAGCTGGAAACAGGTAGCTGGAAAAGTGGCTGCACCTATCCATGTTTATACCCGATCGGATGCTGCCGGTGCAGGCGAAACCTGGGCCAAATATTTTGGTAAAAAGCAGGAAGACCTGTTGGGTGTTGGTGTTTATGGCGATCCAGGATTAGCACAAGCGGTAAAAAGGGATCCAACTGCAATTGGTTATAACAATATTGCTTATCTGTATGACCTTAAAACACGCAAACAGGTGGCTGGTGTACATGCCCTGCCTATTGATGTAAATGGTAACGGAAAAATTGATGCCGATGAAAACTTTTATGATACGATTGACAAATTAACTGAAGCTATAGGAGCGGGTAAATATCCTTCGCCACCGGCACGTAACCTTGGTTTTTTGTTTAAAGGCAAACCAAAGAAAAAGGAATTGATTGAGTTTGTAAAATATGTTTTAACCACCGGGCAAAAGGATGTTGACGAAAATGGTTACATCGCTCTTTCAAAAATAAAAATTCAGGAGGAACTGAAAAAGGTAAATTAAATATGGATCAGCGGGATGATTAATTGAGTGCAGTCATTTAATTAATCATCCCCCTCCATCTTAATCAGCCTGGTCAACAAACATGCGTTTATTAAAAGATAAAATTATAGCAAAGCTGATGCTGGTGTTAACGCTGGCATCAGTTTCTTTATTAGTGGTTATTGGTATCGGTTTATATTATAAATCAATCCCGCTACTTCAAAAACTATCATGGGGGCAGCTGATCACCACCAGTATCTGGAAACCATTAAAAGGTCTGTTTGGCTTTTACCCTTTTATAATGGGTACACTTTGGGTAACTGGTATAGCTATAATTATAGCCCTGCCACTTTGCCTTTTAACGGCTCTTTATATAGTTGAATATGCCCCTACCCGTATAAAAAGGATCCTTACACCGTTTGTAAACCTGCTATCGGGTATTCCGCCTGTAATATTTGGTGTTTGGGGGGTGCTGTTTATCATCCCATTGATTCAAGACCATATAGCGCCACATTTTGTGGAGTTCTCAACCGGCTACAGTGTATTGGCCGGCGGTATTGTGCTTGCGGTAATGATATTCCCACTTATTGTAAGCATTATTAGCGAAGTACTGCTAACTATCCCGCAGGAATTAAAAGATGCATCGTTGTCTTTAGGAGCCACCAAATGGGAAACCATTAAAAAGGTAGTATTGAAAAAGGCTTTGCCAGGTATTATTGCTGCAACCGTATTAGCCATATCCCGGGCCTTTGGCGAAACCATTGCCGTACTAATGGTTTGCGGAAATAATGCCATTGTACCTCATTCTGTTTTTGATGCCGGGTACCCATTGCCAGCCCTGATCGCCAATAACTATGGCGAGATGCTTTCTATCCCGCTTTATGATTCGGCGTTGATGTTTGCTGCTTTGTTATTATTTATCATTATCCTGCTGTTCAACATTATATCGAGGGTAATATTAACCCGGTTAGAAAGGAAACTTGCCGCATGAGAAAACGAAAATTAGAAGAATTATTTTTCAGGATACTAATGGTGCTTGCAACCATTATTGTTGCAGGCAGTTTTTTCCTGATTGTAGGTACTATATTTTATAAAGGCATCCCTTACCTTAACCTGGATATGATCACCAAAACACCGGGCGGCGGTTTTTATATTGGTAAAGAGGGCGGCGTATTAAATGCAATCATCGGTTCATTTTACGTGGCGGGCGGCGCAACCATATTGGGGCTTTTAATCAGCATCCCGGTAGCGATATTCATTAATATGTATATGGATGGCAAAAAGTTCATGTCTAATACTTTGCGAATGGCCTTTGATGTTTTGTTTGGAATCCCATCCATAGTTTATGGTGCATTCGGTTTCCTGATCATGATCTATTTTGGTATCAGGGCCTCCCTGTTAGGTGGTATTATAGCCGTCACCTTACTGGTGATCCCTATATTAGTCCGTACGCTCGATGAAGTTATCCGTACCGTTCCTTTAGAGCTTCGCGATGCAACTTTGTCCTTAGGTGCCACCCGATGGGAAATGTCAAAAGTTATTTTAAGGCAGATCAGGCCAGGCATATTTACCGCTATCCTGTTATCATTTGGCAGGGCTATCGGCGATGTTGCTTCTGTTCTGTTTACTGCAGGTTTTAGTGATAATATCCCTACATCACTGCATGAACCCGCCGCCACACTTCCATTGGCTATATTTTTTCAGCTTGGCAGTCCGGTAGAGGAAGTACAGGGCCGCGGCTATGCATCGGCACTTATACTAACCATTATTGTATTAATCATTACGGTATTATCTGATATACTGATCAAAAAGTATTCAAAACATAAAATTTAAATGACCAAAACTCCACATATAAGCGTACAGAATTTAAATGTGCACATTGGCGCACAGCATATTTTAAAGGATATTAACATCAATATCCCCGATAAAAAAGTAACCTCCATCATCGGGCCATCGGGCTGTGGTAAAACAACCCTGTTAAAGTCATTTAACCGATTATTAGACAATACCCCTGATGTAAAGATTGAGGGCAAAGTACTTGTTGATGGCGAAGATATTTATGCAGCAAATGCCGAAGTAACCCATATCCGAAAAAAAATGGGCTTATTATCACAACGGCCCTATCCTTTGCCTATGTCTATTTATGATAACGTGGCCTATGGCCCGCGCATCCATGGCATCCGTAAAAAACAGGAACTGGATATATTGGTTGAAGAACAATTAAAAGCTACCGGCCTATGGAACGAGGTTAAAGACCGTTTAAATGCATCGGCCACCCGCTTATCAATTGGCCAACAGCAGCGTTTATGCCTGGCCCGGGGTTTAGCAGTTGGGCCTGAAATTATTTTGGGAGATGAGTCAACATCAGCCCTGGATCCGGTTTCTACCTCCATTATCGAAGACCTTTTTATCAGCCTGAAAGAAAAATATTCAATCGTATTGGTAACGCATATCCTTCGCCAGGCACGCCGGGTGTCAGACTATATTATTTTTGTATACATGGGGCAGATCATCGAGTTTGGCCATACCGAAGAAGTTTTGCTTAATCCGAAAGAGGAATTGACCAAGGAATATGTAAAAGGATTTATTAGTTAATCAATCATTTTAGTATCACTTTAAGCAGTAAAACACAACTTTAACAGTAATTATATAGAGATAAAGATAGAATCAATATAAAAAATATAAATAAACTACAATATCTATCAACTTAAGGAAAAAATGATAATAAAATAGTAAAAATCA
The DNA here is from genome assembly GCF_965277465.1 of Mucilaginibacter sp. Taxonomy (GTDB): domain Bacteria; phylum Bacteroidota; class Bacteroidia; order Sphingobacteriales; family Sphingobacteriaceae; genus Mucilaginibacter. Next base: position 1,714,693 of record NZ_CBDICW010000002.1, on the reverse strand, counting down.
ATATAAATACCTTGTATATTGCAACTTTTACTATCAAAATGGCTTATAATTACCATCGGATTATTATCAAAATCGGCTCAAATGTTTTCACCCAAAAAAATGGCCTGCCTGATCTGAAACGGATTGGCCACTTGGTTGAGCAGATTGCCGAGATAAAAAAACAAGGTCATGAAGTTATATTGGTATCATCAGGAGCTGTAGCATCAGGCAGAAGCCTGATCACCGTTTCAGATAAATATGATCCGGTTGCGGCACGCCAGCTTTTAGCTTCTATAGGCCAGGTAAAATTAATTAACACCTATGCCAACCTGTTTGATCAATACGGAATCCTCTGCTCGCAGGTATTGGTAACTAAAGAAGATTTCAGGGACAGGATGCATTACCTCAACATGAAAAACTGTTTGGAGATACTTTTGCAGCACAATGTTATCCCGGTTGTGAATGAGAACGATGTGGTTTCAGTAACCGAGCTGATGTTTACCGATAATGATGAGCTTGCCGGGTTAATTGCCTCCATGCTTAATGCACAGGCGCTAATTGTTTTAACCAATGTAGATGGTATTTTTGATGGCGACCCAACAACCGATGGCGCTAAAATAATTGAAGAAGTAAGCAGCACCCCCATTGATTTTTCGGCATTTGTAAGCTCGGACCGGTCGCAGTTTGGCCGTGGGGGGATGATCACCAAATCAACCATGTCGCAAAAAGTGGCGCAATTAGGTATTGCCGTGCATATTGCCAATGGCACAAAAGACAATATTTTAACCGATGTACTGGCTAATAAAGCTGTACACACCCATTTTATCCCTAATAAAAATGCATCAGGCAAAAAGAAATGGATAGCACATTCTGGCAACTTTGCTACGGGCGTTGTACAGGTTAATGATGGGGCAAAAACTGCACTCACGTCTAATAAAGCATCCAGCCTGTTACCAGTTGGCATAGTAAATATTATTACTGAATTTAAAAAGGGGGAGATCATTAAGCTGATTGATGAGCACGATAAGCTAATAGGCTTTGGAATTGCCGAATATGGAGCAGACAAAGCAAACGAGATGATCGGCAAAAAAAATCAAAAACCCCTGGTACATTATGATTATCTTTATTTAGAATGTTAGCCAACTACACCTCCTATTTTGAAAATGCCCGCTTAGCCGGTCGTAAAAGCATTGATCCTGCTACTATAAACCGGGTTTTGAGTGATCTCGCTTTAGAAGCTGTGGCACAAACCGATCACATCCTGAAAGAAAATAAAAAGGACCTTGACCGGATGGATGCAGATGATCCTAAATACGACCGATTAAAACTAACAGCTGCACGTATTGAGGATATTGCTAAAGAGATAAATAGTATTGTAAAGCTCGATAGCCCCTTAGGCCATATCCTATCTCAAAAAACACAGCCTAACGGCTTAGCTATTTCAAAAATCAGTGTTCCGCTGGGCGTGGTTGGGGTTATTTATGAGGCCCGGCCCAATGTTACTTTTGATGTTTTTTCGTTATGCTTTAAAACGGGTAATGTTTGTATTTTAAAAGGCGGCAGCGATGCCGATCATTCTAACAGGGCTATTATAGCTTTAATACACCAGGTTTTATTAAAGCACGGCATTGATGTTAATATAGCTACCCTTTTACCACCCGAGCGCGAGGCTACGGATGCCTTGCTAAATGCTATTGGTTATGTTGATGTATTAATACCACGTGGCAGCCAGGGTTTAATAAACCATGTACGAGCCAACAGTAAGGTACCGGTAATTGAAACAGGCGCAGGCATTGTACACACCTATTTTGATACAAGTGCCGATGTTGATAAAGGCAGTGCTATTATATTTAATGCCAAAACCCGCCGGGTAAGCGTATGTAATGCCTTAGATTGCCTGATCATTCATCGCGACAGGCTCCCAGACCTGCCAAAGTTAACCGAACGGCTTGCTGATACACAAACAGCGCTATTTGCTGATGAGCGGTCGTATAACGCCATTGAAGGCATCTACCCTAAAAATTTACTACAATTGGCCAAGCCTGAACATTTTGGTACAGAATTTTTATCGATGAAGATGGCTATTAAAACAGTGGATAGTTTTGAGGAGGCACTTGATCATATTGCAAATTATAGCTCAAAGCACAGCGAAGCCATTATATCCGAAGATGCTGATCATATCGAAGACTTTTTAACCCGGGTTGATGCCGCAGCTGTTTATGTAAACGCATCAACTGCATTTACTGATGGCGCACAATTTGGATTAGGGGCCGAGATTGGGATAAGTACACAAAAACTGCATGCACGTGGCCCAATGGGCTTGCAGGAATTAACAAGCTATAAGTGGATAGTTAGAGGTAAAGGGCAAATCAGAGCCTGAAAAATGTTATAAATACAAAAGGTGCTTATCTTAGGGAATAAGCACCTTAAAAATTACTTCAACTTTGTTTAATTTACCTTACAAGGTAGTTCACTACAGCAACAAAACAAATAATCACTAAAATCACACCTTGCAATTTTTGTTCTAAAGTTAATTGGGTATTCATTATTTAAATTAATTAGGGTATTCCAAATATAAAACTGTAATACAGATGTTACAATAGCTTCCTTCACTTTTACGAATTTATTAACAAAAAAGATACATCAATTTTATAATGGTCACAACTACATTTATTAACTGTAAAAGTCATAAAAAAACAATTAATAAATTGAGTTTACCCCATCATCAAAAAGCAAAAAAAACAGCTCTGAAAGCATCTTAAAGCCTGTTTTCTGCCCATTTTTAATCTATCTGAAAAATGTTGATATGTTAACAACTTTCAAATTTTTATTTAACGTTTTGCAACTAATTATGAAATTATAGTCCTACCCCTTCATAATAAAATATGTGTTGATTCAAAATAAAATGCAGCAGTCCCTTTTAATAACTTATTGAGCAATTAAATATCTTAATAAGATAATCAGTTTTATTATTTCCCTTAAGTTAAATAAACACGTCATCTGTTAGCCTATTATCAATAACTTAACATAAGCAATCAAATACATTTTACCCTACCCTGACTTGTATACTATTAATATAAAGCACAAAAAGGTATCTTTGCAAAATTATGAGTAAGCATGGCAGGATATTAGTGGCAATGAGTGGCGGGGTTGATAGTTCGGTTGCGGCAGTTATGCTGCATGAGCAGGGCTATGAAGTTATCGGGCTTACCATGAAAACCTGGGACTATGCCTCGTCGGGTGGAAGTTCAAAGGAAACCGGCTGCTGTAGCCTTGATAGTATCAATGATGCACGCGCTTTAGCAGTCGGTTATGGCTTTCCGCATTATATATTAGATATCAGGGATGAGTTTGGCGATTTTGTGATTGACAATTTTGTTGATGAGTACCTGGCCGGCCGCACCCCTAACCCCTGCGTTTTATGTAACACCCATATTAAATGGGAAGCCCTTTTAAAACGTGCCGACAAATTAGACTGTGAATTTATTGCTACCGGGCATTATGCCAACATCCGCTTACAGGATAGCGGCAGATATGTTATATCAAAAGGCAAGGACGAAAACAAAGATCAATCTTATGTATTGTGGGGTGTATCACAAAAAAATCTTGCCCGCACAAAATTCCCTTTAGGCAGTTTCTCTAAACCCGAAATAAGGCAAATGGCTGTAGATATGGGCCAGCTGGAACTTGCCGGTAAAAGCGAAAGCTATGAAATATGTTTTGTGCCCGATAACGACTACAGATCGTTTCTAAGGAACAAAGTTGAGGACCTGGAGCAACGCGTAGCTGGCGGTAACTTTGTTTTAACAGATGGCACCATAGTGGGTAAACATCAGGGCTATCCTTTCTATACCATTGGGCAGCGTAAGGGTTTGGGCATTGCTTTAGGGCAGCCTATGTTTGTTACCAGCATACAGCCCGATACCAATACCGTAGTATTAGGAACCGTTGATGAGTTGGAACGCAAGCAGGCCTGGGTCAGGAACCTGAATTTAGTTAAATACGAAAGCATTCATGAGCCATTAGAGGCCATTACCAAAATACGATATAAAGACGCAGGTGCGCAAAGCTCCATTTTACAAATGGGACAGCATATGAAGGTTGATTTTCATCATTCAGTATCGGGAATTGCCCCGGGCCAGTCCGCTGTATTTTACGAAGGCAATGATTTGCTTGGTGGTGGTTTTTTAATGTAATAGTTTACCGGATGTTTTAATTTTTGAGGTTGAAGTGCTGCTCCCCCTGGCAGTTTAAGTATAAATTCTTCATTCCAAAAAGGCCTTGATTTTTCATTGTTTAAACATCAAAACATCTTAACAATCCAAAAAACATATTGGCGTTTCGCTTTCTTTATGTTTTATTTGCAAAAAATAACTCCTTAAATGGCTAAAAACCTACTAATAGTTGAATCTCCGGCGAAAGCCAAAACCATCGAGGGATACCTTGGCAAAGACTTTACGGTAAAGTCAAGTTACGGACACATCCGCGATTTGGTTAAGTCTGATGATGCTATTGATATTGCCAACGGATTTAAACAAAAATACGAAGTTCCGGCCGATAAGAAACAAATAGTCAGCGAGTTAAAGAAATTAGCTAAAGAAGCAGACATGGTTTGGCTTGCATCGGATGAGGACCGCGAGGGTGAAGCCATTTCCTGGCACTTGTTTGATACTTTGGATTTAAAAGATGCCTCAACCAAGCGGATTGTTTTTCATGAGATCACTAAACCAGCCATTTTAAAGGCGATTGAAACACCAAGAAAAATTGACTATAATTTGGTAAATGCACAGCAGGCACGCCGTGTTTTAGACAGATTAGTTGGTTTTGAGCTATCGCCCGTATTGTGGAAAAAGGTAAAACCATCACTTTCAGCAGGCCGTGTACAATCAGTTGCCGTAAGATTAATTGTTGACCGCGAACGCGAGATCAACAAATTTAAATCAGAAGCTGCGTTTAAAATAGTAGCCCTTTTTGGTAAGGGGAAAGAAGCCTTCAAAGCAGAGTTACCTGAGCGCTTTAGCCAGCAGGAAGACGCCGAGAAGTTTTTACAGGATTGTATAGCTGCCGACTTTGAAGTCAGGTCGTTAGATACCCGCCCTGCTAAACGTTCGCCGGCTGCTCCTTTTACAACATCAACCCTGCAACAGGAAGCCAGCAGAAAATTAGGCTATTCTGTATCACGTACTATGCAGGTAGCACAAAAGCTTTACGAATCAGGGCATATAACCTATATGCGTACCGACTCGGTAAACTTATCAGATACCGCTTTAAATGCTGCAACAGATGAAATTGTATCAGCCTATGGCGATAAATACCATCAGTACAGAAAATATAAAACAAAAAACGCAAGTGCACAGGAAGCGCATGAAGCCATAAGACCCACCTATTTTAATCACCATACCATACAGGGCGATTCGGGCGAAATGCGGTTGTACGAACTGATATGGAAACGTGCAATAGCCTCGCAAATGAGCGAAGCACAGTTTGAGAAAACCACTGCAAAGATCAGTATATCAAGCCGTAAAGAAGATTTGGTTGCCAATGGCGAGGTAATGAAATTTGATGGTTTCCTGAAAGTTTACCTGGAATCGAGCGATGATGAAGAAGATAATGTTCAGGATGGTGAAAATGCAATGCTTCCGCCTTTAACAAAGGGACAGCGCTTGGCTTTACAGGAAATGACGGCCACGGAACGTTTTTCGCGCCCGCCTGCAAGATACACTGAAGCAAGTTTGGTTAAGAAATTAGAAGAACTTGGCATAGGCCGCCCTTCTACCTACGCTCCAACCATATCTACGGTACAAAACCGTGGCTATGTTGTTAAGGAAGAACGTGATGGCAAACAAAGAAACTTCCGCGTTTTAACACTTAAAGCCGATAAAATAGTTAAGGACGAGAAAACTGAAAATACCGGTGCTGAACGCGGTAAACTTTTCCCTACGGATATTGGTGCGGTTGTAAATGATTTTTTGGTTCAATACTTTAAGGGGATTGTTGATTTTAACTTTACAGCCAGCGTTGAAAAACAATTTGACGAAATTGCGCAAGGTTTAACCGAGTGGACGGATATGATCCGTGATTTTTACACGCCTTTTCATAAAGAAGTTGAAAGCACTATTCAAACTGCCGATAAAGCAACAGGAGAGCGCGAATTAGGTGCGCACCCCGAAAGTGGTGCAAAAGTATCTGTACGTATTGGCCGCTATGGCCCTTTTGTACAGGTAGGTGAAAATGCAAATGATGAAGACAAAGAGTACAAGCCTTTATACGCCAGCTTGCGCACAGGGCAAAGCATAGAAACAATTTCGCTTGAGGAAGCGCTTGAACTATTTAAGCTGCCTAAAGTTGTTGGTGAGTTTGAAGGCAAGCCAATGAAGGTGGCTATAGGTCGTTTCGGCCCTTACATTAGCCATAATTCAGTATTCGTTTCTTTACCTAAAGAGATAGACCCGCATGATGTTACCGAAGAAAAAGCAATAGAGCTAATTAACGAAAAGCGTAAAAAAGATGCCGAAAAGCTAATTAAAGCCTTCGATGAAGATGCAACTGTTAAAGTATTAAATGGTCGCTGGGGCCCTTATATTGAGTTTGGTAAACTGAACGTTAAGATCCCTAAGGATAAAGATCCGCTGACGCTTACTTTTGAAGAGTGTAAAGCATTAGCTGATGCTATGCCTAAAGATGCCAAAAAAGGCCGGTTTGGTAAATCGGTAGCTGCTGCAAAACCCGCAGCTAAAAAAGCGCCTGCAAAGAAAAAAGTTGCAGCCAAAAAGAAATAATTTTAATAAACGTTTTGTGTTATTGGGGTATAGTTAAAAAGTCCTCATTGTTTATGATAAAAGACCTGCCCAAAAACGTAGTAAAAGATATTGCTATAGCAGTAGCGCTTGAGAAAGAAAGCGTTGAAAGCAAAATATGGTACGTTTACTTAATTAACCTTAAAAACGTCCCTATTGAAAACGTATTGATCACCTCAAGGGGCTATGGCGAAAAAGATGGCGAACAGGTAAAGACCTCTACTCTTCGGCACATGTTCCCGGAGGTTAAAAACGGCGGATACAAGCTTATTGAACCTATCGACGAGCAAACATTTGGCCTTAATAATGAATATTGGTTAAGCTACTATATTGGCAACGAGATCTTCGATAAAAAATTTATCTTTTTGCCCGAAAGCATTGTTGAGCTAAATTTCATCAAACTCCCCGTGCTTAATAAGGTTGGCGTAATGATATTATAACAGCCAATCTGCTATCCAAAAAATCTGTTTGCAAAACATTATTTGTTATCATAAATTTTATAATTTACATGATAATAAATAAACCTTATAATGAAAAACGCATACGGCCTTTTCCTCTCCAGAAAAGGATTAATTAGCTTCAGTTCTGTTCTTTTACTGGCTGTTATTATCACTTATATCATTTTTCATAATCATAAAAAAACATTCATCGACCCCGCTTTTGGGAAATATATTGAATCGTACACAACCGGGGTTATCTCTAAAGAGAGCACAATCCGCATCAGGCTGGCCAGCGAGATACAAACCAGCCATGAACAAAATGCACAATTAGGCGATAATATCTTCGATTTCTCGCCATCAATAAAAGGTAAAGCCTACTGGGTGGATGCCCGAACCATTGAGTTCAGGCCCGAGGGAAAGCTGGATCCTAACAAAAGCTATACAGCCGATTTCAAATTAAGCAAGATCACTAAGGTCCCGGAACACTTTGAAGATTTTAAGTTCAACTTTCAAACCATTAAGCCCGATTTTACCGTAACCTTTACCGGGTTGCAAACAGCTACCAATACATCTGTAGACAAAATGAAATTGGGCGGCGTTATCCAAACTGCTGATAACGAAGACCCTGCAAGTATTGAAAAGCTTATCTCAGCCAACTTTCCATCTCCAGTTCAAATAAACTGGCAGCATAACCCGGTAACCAAAACGCACCAGTTTTTTATAACGCAGCTAACCCGCGAAAACGGTAAAGTAAACCCGTTAACCGTTAACTGGGATGGCGGCAGTTTAAATGTAGATAAAAAAGGAAGTCAGGATTTTTCAATACCTGCTATTGGAGATTTTAAGGTGCTAAATATTCGTGCCGTACAGGATAATGACCAATATGTATTGGTTCAATTTTCTGACGCCATTATGATAGGGCAGGAATTAAACGGACTGATAGGCATTAATAACGTAAATGAGCCTGCTTATACTATTGATGGCAGCACCGTTAAAATATATGCGCCCGAAACACTGCAGGGCGATTATAGTGTGTATGTAAACGAAGGGGTTGAAAACATATCGCACAAAAAGATCAACAAAACATATAGTGCCAATGTATTTTTCGAGAACAGGCTGCCCGCGGTAACTATTCCGGGTAAGGGGGTTATTTTACCGGATTCGGGTAAACTGATGATGCCATTTGAGGCGGTTAATCTCAACGCAGTTGATGTAAGCATCATAAAGATCTACGAAAACAATGTACCCCAGTATTTTCAGAACAATGGCTTTGACGGTGCCGACGAATTACGACACGTTGGTAAACCTGTAGTACAAAAAACTATTCGCCTGGATGAGGATAAGAGCCTTAATCTGAATAAAAAGAACCGGTTTATGCTTGATATTGACCAGCTGTTACGTACAGAACCTGGTGCTATCTATAGGGTGATCATCGGGTTTAGAAAAGATTATTCTATCTATAACTGTAAAGCCGGCGGCCCTGTTAAAAAAGCTGATGACAATGAAGGATATGGCGAGGATGGAAGCAGCCGTTTTGGTACAAATTCAGGTACCATTAATGATGAGGATGATGACTTTTGGTCGAGATATGACAGTTTTTATCCGGAGGGATTTAACTGGCAAGAGCGTGATGATCCTTGTACCAACTCCTATTTTACAAGAGAACGCTGGGCTACCCGAAATATCATTGCCTCAAATATTGGCCTGATAGCGAAACGGGGCAGCGATAACAGCATGGTAGTGGCGGTTACCAATATATTAAGCGCCCAGCCAATGCCAGGCGTTGAACTGGAACTTTTAGATTACCAGAAACAGGTTATCTACAAAACCACATCAGGTGGTGATGGCTTTGCCCGGTTTGATATGAAAAGAAAGCCATACCTGTTAGTTGCCCGTAACGGAAAAGAACGTGGTTATTTAAAGTTAGATGATGGTAGTTCGCTGCCTCTATCCCGTTTTAATGTAGGCGGCGAACAGGTACAAAGCGGCCTTAAAGGATTTTTATATGGCGAACGCGGCGTATGGCGGCCCGGCGATTCGATATTTATGTCGTTCATACTGGAAGATAAGCTGAAAACCCTCCCTGCCGATCACCCCGTTCAATTTGAGTTATACGACCCTAATGGTAAACTATACCGCCGCATTACCCAAACAAATTCAGTTGATGGCTTTTACAGCTTTCATACCGCTACCGAAACAGCTTCGCCTACGGGTAACTGGTCGGCCAAGGTAAAAGTGGGCGGTGCTTCGTTTCAAAAAAACGTGAAGATTGAAACCATAATGCCCAACCGGTTAAAGATTGGTCTAAACTTTAATGGTGCTAAAGAATTGACTAAAGGCGGCTCGGTAAACGGAAACCTAACGGCACAATGGCTTTTTGGCGGCACGGCACAAAATTTAAAAGCAAAGGTCGATGCTTTTTTATCACCCAAAACAACCAGCTTTAAAAATTATGAGGATTATGTATTTGATGATCCTACCCTTGCCTTTACCACACAAACCCAAACCATTTTTGATGGCAGGCTTGATGCCGAAGGTAAGGCGACCGTAAATACAAATATCAATATTGAAAAACAGGCACCTGGGCAGTTAACTGCAAACTTTTTAGTGAAGGTATTTGAACCGGGCGGCAATTTCAGCATACAATCATTAAGTATGCCTTATAATGTTTATCCGGGTTATGTGGGGATAAAAACGCCTAAGGGCAGCGACCTTTCGGGTATGCTGTATACTGACAGGGATAATACCATTGATATTGCCGATGTAAATGTAAATGGTGTTGCCATAGGCGGATCAAACAGCGTTGAATTGGAACTTTATAAAATACAATGGCGCTGGTGGTGGGATGAAACGGGCAATGAAATGAGCAATTTTACGCAAGACAAGTACAATAAGCTCATTAAAACCGAAACTGTAAAACTAACCAATGGGCATGGTAAATGGAACCTGCATATTAAACAGGCTGACTGGGGTCGCTACCTGATCAGGGTAAAAGACCCGGCAACCGGGCACTCATCAGGTAAAATAATGTATATCGACTGGCCAAACTGGTCGGAAAGGCTGCAACAAAGCAACCCTACCGAAGCGGCCATGTTATCCTTTACTTCGGATAAAACCAATTACAAGGTTGGGGATGATGCAACACTGACGATTCCAACCAGCTCTGACGGCAGGGCATTGATCAGTTTAGAAAACGGCAGCAAGGTTTTAAAAACAACTTGGATTGATACTAAAAAAGGACAAACCCGCTATACCTTTAAAATTGATGAAACTATGGCGCCTAACATTTTTGTAAATGTTACGCTATTGCAGCGCCATGCGCAAACCGTTAATGACCTGCCCATCCGTATGTATGGGGCTATCCCGCTAAATGTAGATGATCCCGAAACGATATTGAAACCGGTGATCAATATGCCGGATAAAATTAGGCCCGAAACCCAATCAAACATTACGGTTTCAGAGGCATCGGGCAAGGAAATGACCTATACCATAGCCATAGTTGATGAAGGGTTACTGGATATTACCAATTATAAAAATCCGGATCCGCACGAAACATTTTATGCCAAAGAAGCGCTCGGTGTAAAAACATGGGATCTGTTTGACTATATCATCGGCGCTTACGGTGGTGGCCTGGAACGCATTTTAAGCATAGGTGGTGATGGCACAGCCGGAACTAACCGCAATGTTTCAGTAAACCGGTTTAAACCTGTAGTGAAGTTTCTGGGGCCATTCCATTTAGATAAGGGTGAGCAGCAAACCCATAGCTTTACATTACCCCAATACATCGGATCGGTAAAGGCAATGGTTATTGCCGGAAATAACGGAAGCTACGGTCATGCAGAAAAATCAGTCGCGGTTAAAAAACCATTGATGATACTGGCAACCCTGCCGCGGGTTTTAGGTCCGTCGGAGAAGATCCAGTTACCAATAACTGTATTTGCAATGGAAAATAGTGTTAAAACGGTGAGCCTACAGGTACAATCAAATATGTTTAGCAACCTGGCCGGTAATAATCAAAAAACAATCAGCTTTGATAAAACCGGCGATCAGTTGGTAACCTTTGATCTGACCGTTAAGGATTTTGTAGGAGTTGGCAAAGTGAGGATCATCGCCAAAAGCGGAAAAGAAACCGCTGCCTATGATGTGGAGCTTAATGTGCGCAATCCAAACCCTCCTATCACCAAAATACAGGAGAAAGAACTTAAGCCGGGTGAAAGCTGGAGCGCTTCATACACCGCGATTGGTATTAGCGGTACCAACAAAGCTACTTTGGAGGTAGCTTCCATCCCGCCGTTAAATCTTACCAAGCGCTTAAATTACTTAATTGAATATCCTTATGGCTGCGTAGAGCAAACAACCTCGTCAGCCTTTCCTCAATTGTATTTAAACCAGTTATTGGATCTATCACCACGCCAAAAAGCAGAAACAGAGCGCAATATTAAACTGACTATTAACAGGTTAAATGGCTTTCAGGTTAGCAGTGGTGGTTTAAGCTACTGGCCGGGTGTGGGCGATGCTGATGACTGGGGAACCAATTACGCCGGGCATTTTATGTTAGCGGCACAGGCAAAGGGTTATACCTTACCGCTTGGGTTTATTGAACAGTGGAAAAAATACCAGAAACAAAAAGCGGTTACCTGGGCACCCGATTCAAGAAGTTTTTACGGGGCCGATTTAGTGCAGGCCTATCGTTTATACCTTTTGGCGCTCGCCCACTCGCCGGAACTTGGCGCCATGAACCGCTTACGAGAATTTAAATATCTGAGTATTGAGGCGCGCTGGCGTTTGGCCGCTGCCTATAAACTTGCCGGTCAGCCGGAGATAGGCCTGCAGATGATTAACGGATTGCCATTAACCATAAAGCCTTATAATTCAATGTTTGGAACTTATGGCTCTGATCTGCGGGATGAGGCTATGATATTAGAAACACTGACCCTGCTTGGCAAGCAACAGCAGGCAGCAGGCTTATTGCGTACCGTTGCTTTAAGGTTATCGCAGGATGATTGGTATAGTACGCAAACTACCGCCTATTCTTTAATTGCTATTGCCCAATACTGTGGCGAAAACAAATCATCCTCAAAGCTGATCTTTAACTACCAGGCAGGTGCTGTAAAAGCAGGTGTTAGTTCGCCATCCTATTTATGGCAAACAGGGCTTGCTGTTAATGGCGGTACAGTATCACTTAAAAATAGTGGCAATAACAAGCTCTATGTCAGGTTAGTTCAGCAGGGCCAGCCATCGTCGGGGCAGGATGTGCAAACCCAAATTAACCCTGATGTTTTACCAATGCGCATTGGCTACTTTACCCTTGGAGGGAAAGAAGTTGATCCCGGAAAATTGAAACAGGGGACAGACTTTGTTGCGCAGGTAACCATAAAAAATCCGGGTAAACGCGGGCGGTATGATAATATGGCGCTTACGCAGATCTTCCCGTCAGGATGGGAAATATTAAACACAAGGTTAACCAACAATACAGAAGCCTTTGCATCATCAGCATACGACTACCTGGATATAAGGGACGACCGGGTGAATACCTATTTCAGTTTGCCCGAAGGAAAAGAGGTTACTTATTATGTGATGCTGAATGCGGCCTATGCAGGTAAATATTACCTGCCGGCTACTTATTGCGAGGCTATGTATAATAACTCAATAACAGCTCTGATAAAAGGACAATGGGTTGAGGTAATAAAGTAGAAGAGTAATGAAGAATAGTTATTAATTAATAACTATTCTTCATTTTTATTAGTTTGCTTTAAAAAATCCATATTTTAAAATGCAGTAAATGGCTCTGACGCCGTCTTTCCAGCCAATCTTCTTACCTTCTTCGTAGGTACGGCCATAGTAGGAGATCCCTACCTCATAGATCCTGATCTTGGGTACACGTGCAACCTTTTGCGTTACTTCCGGCTCAAAGCCAAAGCGCTGTTCTGTTAGTTTGATAGATTGGATCAGTTTGGTATCAAATAGTTTATAGCAGGTTTCCATATCAGTAAGGTTCAGGTTACTGAACATATTTGAGGCAAAGGTTAGCCAGCGGTTACCAATGGTATGCCAAAAGAAAAGGATCCGGTGCGGGTTGCTGCCCATAAACCTTGATCCGTAAACCACATCGGCAAAGCCGGAACAAACAGGTTTAAGCAAATCATTATATTCTTCCGGGTCATATTCTAAATCTGCATCTTGTATAATTAAGTATTCGCCAGTTGCTTTTGAAATACCGGTATGCAGGGCAGCGCCTTTCCCCTTATTAAATTCATGCTTAAAATAGCTGATGCTCAATTCAGGATTACCTTGCTGATAACTGTCTATTGCCTGCTCGGTATGGTCGCTCGAAAAATCGTTAACTATTATTACTTCTTTTTGTATATTTTCGATAAGCTGAACCGATTTAATTTTATCTAAAATTAAATGTATCGTATTACCTTCGTTGTAAGCCGGAATAACAATTGACAACTTTTGTATCTTCATTTTCAGTATTAGTGCGATCGGGTTTAAGCCGGGTAAAAATCTATATCAAAAAACCAAAAGTAATAATAATACTGGCGTTTTCAGTTGCTTTGATAGTGCTATTCTGGTTTTGCCTGCCAAAACCATTGTTCAATAGCCCCACCTCCTACGTTATTGATGATGCAGAGGGCCAGTTACTGGGTGCGGCAATAGCATCAGACGGGCAATGGCGTTTCCCTCCGAATGCCGAAGTTCCTGAAAAATTCAGGCAATGCATTATATCTTTTGAGGATAAGCGTTTTATGCACCATCCCGGCTTTGATGCGTTGGCATTTGGCAGGGCTATCAGGCAAAACATGCGCTCAAAAAAGGTAACCAGTGGTGGCAGCACCATTACCATGCAGGTTATCAGGTTAGCAACCCGGCATAAAAGAACCATTTGGAACAAGCTGAGCGAAATTTTTATGGCGCTGCGGTTAGAGTTGAGTTATAATAAAAACGAGATCCTTTCCCTGTACGCCAGTAATGCGCCCTTTGGCAGTAATGTGATCGGGCTGGATGCTGCCTCGTGGCGATACTTCGGGCGTAGCCCGGATAAATTATCCTGGGGCGAAATGGCGGCGATGGCTGTATTGCCCAACTCACCCTCATTGGTTCATCCTGGAAAAAACAGGAGCATCCTTCTAAAAAAACGCAACTTATTGCTCTATAAGCTTTATAAACAAGGCGTAATTGATTCAACCACGGCGGCATTAGCTAAATTTGAACCTGTACCCGACAGGCCGCTTGCCTTACCACAGCTTGCCCCACACCTTCTTGAACGCTTTAAAGCCGACCATCAAAGCAATACGTATGGCGACACCCGTATAAAAACGAGTATCCGGTCGGCATTGCAGCAACAGGTAAATGATATTTTAGAGCGGCATCACCAGGTTTTAAAAGCCAATGATATTAATAACATAGCAGCCATTGTACTTGATGTTGAAACCGGGGCAACACTGGCATATGCCGGTAACATATCTCACCCGGAAGACCCGGAAATGGAAAGCGATGTAGATGTGGTGAATGCACCGCGCAGCCCTGGCAGTACGCTTAAGCCGCTTTTATATGCAAATATGCTGCACGATGGCTTGCTGCTGCCCAATAGCCTGATGCCCGATATACCCACGCAAATTGCCGGGTACCATCCTGAAAATTTTGATTTGGGTTATGATGGTGCAGTACCAGCATCCCGGGCCTTGTCACGCTCATTAAATGTGCCAGCCGTAAAAATGCTGCAGCAGTTTAAGTACGAGCGTTTTTATGATTTTCTGCAGAAAGCCGGGATAACTACCCTTAAAAAACCTGCAGATCATTATGGTTTATCACTGATATTAGGTGGCGGCGAAAACACACTTTGGGAGTTGAGCGGAGCCTATGCAGATATGGCCCGGGTACTTAATCATTATACTAAATACAATGGCAAGTATGACCCGGCAGATTATCATAACCCGGTTTACAGTTTCCCATCTACAAAAAAACCTGAGCTTGAACGATCTGGCTTGCTGGATGCTGGCTCTATTTATTATACCCTGCAAGCTATGGAAGAGGTTATGCGACCAGGCGAAGAAATGCTTTGGCAGCAGTTTAGTTCGAGCCAGCGCGTGGCCTGGAAAACCGGGACAAGCTTTGGCTTTAGGGATGGGTGGGCTATTGGCATAAGCCCTAAATACGTGGTTGGCGTATGGGTGGGCAATACAGATGGCGAAGGCAAGCCCGGCCTTACAGGTATAAACACCGCCGCCCCTGCCCTTTTCGAAATCTTCCGGCTGTTGCCGGTAACCCGCGATTGGTTTGAAATGCCTGTTGGCGAAATGGTAAAAATAAAGGTATGCCATCAAAGCGGTTACCGTGCAGGCGAATACTGCGAGGATACGGATGAAATGTGGGTGCCCAAAAGCGGATTGAAAGCCCCGGTTTGCCCGTATCACCAATTGGTACACTTAAGTAAAGATGGTAAATGGCAGGTAACGGGCAACTGTGTGCCGCCCGACGAGATCGTGAATAAAAAATGGTTTGTGCTCCCACCCTCAATGGAGTATTATTATAAAACTAAAAACTATCAGTATCATGTACTTCCGCCTTTCAGGCCGGATTGCGTTCAGGCCGAAAGTGCTAACCCGATGGAGATCATCTATCCAAAAGATGGTGCAAAGATCTATGTGCCTTTAGAAGCCGATGGCAACCGGGGCAAGGTAATTTTCAATGCGGCACACAGGCAGGCAGGGGTTAAAATTTTCTGGCATCTTGATGATAAGTATGCCGGCGAAACAAAGGATTTTCACCAGTTAGCCCTCAACCCTTCACCGGGTAAGCATACCTTAACATTGGTTGATGGTAATGGCAATACCGTACACATCAGCTTTGAAATATTAGCCAAGTAGTACTGCTAACCCTAACAACTTTAGTTTAATTGTAATTTTAAGCGCTTAAGGGCAAAAGCAGCCAACTGATTTATTATATTGGCTGATAATAAAACGCGATGATTAAAAATGCTTGAACAATACGACCTTCATAACCTGATGGTGCTTGATATTGAAACCGTTCCGCAATACAGCAGTTTTGACCAGGTACCTGAGCATTTTCAAAAACTTTGGGATGCTAAAACCCAATACCAGCGTAAAGAAGAAACTGCCGAAGAGTTTTATGGCCGCGCAGGGATCTGGGCTGAGTTTGGGAAGATCATCTGCATCTCGGTAGGAATATTTATCAATGGTAAAAAAACAGGCTTAAGGGTAAAATCCTTTGCGTCGCACGATGAAAAAGAACTGCTTGAAAAATTTTCCGCATTGCTGGCAAGTCAGCCGCCAAGCTTAATCCTTTGTGCCCATAATGGCAAGGAGTTTGATTTTCCATACATCTGCCGCAGGTTGCTGATAAACGGTTTAAAGATCCCTTCGCAATTAGAACTATCAGGCAAAAAACCCTGGGAGATATACCATTTGGATACGATGGAGCTGTGGAAATTCGGCGATTATAAAAGCTATACCTCTTTAAGCTTACTTACAGCCATCTTCAACATTCCCACACCCAAGGACGACATAGATGGCAGTATGGTGGGGCATGTTTACTGGGTTGATAACGAACTGGAGCGGATATGTATCTATTGTCAAAAAGATGTTGTAGCCACTGCACAACTATTAAGACGCTACCGTGGCGAAGCCCTGATTGCTGATGACTGCATAACCATAGTTGGCGTATAATGCTGAAAGTAAAGGATCTGCATATAAAATTTAAAACACCAAACGGATTGTTTGAAGCGGTAAAAGGAATTTCTTTTACCTTAAACAAAGGAGAAACCATCGGCATTGTGGGCGAATCAGGCTCCGGTAAATCGGTCACCTCGCTTGCGTTGATGCGTTTGCTGAATGCTGAGCAGACCGTTATAACCGGAGAAGCTTTACTAAATGGCGTAAGTTTATGCCAGCTGCCGGAACAGGAAATGCGGCAGATCCGCGGTAACCGCATGGCAATGATTTTTCAGGAACCCATGACATCGCTTAACCCGGTTTTAACCTGCGGTTTCCAGATAACCGAAGCTATACAACTACACCTTAAAGCGAGTAAGGCCGAAGCAAAGGAGCAAACCTTAGCACTTTTCAGGGAAGTACAGCTCCCCCGCCCCGAAGCAATTTTTGACAGTTACCCGCACCAGATTTCGGGCGGGCAAAAGCAAAGGGTAATGATTGCTATGGCGCTATCCTGTAACCCGGAGATACTGATTGCCGATGAACCTACTACTGCACTTGATGTTACAGTACAAAAAACGATAATTGAACTGCTGCATAAACTAAAGGCCGAACGCAATATGAGCCTGATATTTATCTCGCATGATTTGGGGGTGATCAGCGAAATAGCAGACCGTGTTTTGGTAATGTACAAAGGCGAAGTAGTGGAGGAAGCACCTGTAAAGACATTATTCACCCATCCCAAACATCCATATACCAAAGGGCTGTTAGCCTGCCGCCCATCACCCGACTTTCATTTAAAAAAGCTACCCGTTGTTTCCGATTTTTTGGATGCTGATACAAGAGCACCCATCAGCATTGAAAAGATCCGTGAGGGTTATCAATATCAGGCCAATGAAATAGATGAACGAAAAAGTAGGCTCTACAATCAACAGCCTTTATTGAAGATCAATAACCTAAACACCTGGTTCCCGGTAAATAATGGATTTTTCAATCGCGAAAAAGAATATGTAAAGGCAGTAAACCAGGTAAGCTTTGATGTTTACCCTGGCGAAACATTAGGACTGGTAGGTGAATCGGGCTGTGGTAAAACAACTTTAGGCCGGAGCATTTTAAGGCTGATAGAACCAACATCGGGCAGTATCCAGTTTGAAAACACGGATCTGCGGAGCCTCAAAAAAAATGATATGCGCGAGATCCGCAGGGATATTCAGATCATTTTTCAAGATCCTTACTCTTCGCTTAACCCGCGTTTAACCGTGGGCGATTCATTAATGGAGCCTTTGCAGGTGCACAAGTTTTATAACAACAATACTAAACGAAAAAAGAAGGTATTGGAACTATTGGAGCGGGTTAACCTCCTGCCTGAACATTTTAACCGTTACCCGCACGAGTTTTCGGGCGGCCAGCGCCAGCGGATAGTTATTGCCCGTGCACTGGCACTGCAACCCAAATTTATTATCTGTGATGAATCGGTATCAGCCCTTGATGTATCGGTACAAGCTCAAGTATTGAACCTGATCCGTGAGCTGCAGCAGGAGTTTAACCTCACCTATATCTTTATTTCGCATGATTTAGCGGTTATTAAACATATCTCTGACCGGATGATGGTGATGAACAAGGGCGAGATAGTTGAGATGGGCGATCCCGACGAGATCTATTATCACCCAAAAGAAGAATACACTAAAAAACTGATCAGTTCAATCCCAAATCTTAAAGTCTTTAACTAACAGCGTTACAGCTAAACACAAGTTAAAGGCTATGGACTTTGAACTTAACAGTTACGACTTAATCCCGTATCTTTGTACAAATAATACATATGTCTAAAAAGAAAAACAGTTCATCTATAAATAAAGTACTCACCCAAATGGTGCTTGATATATTTGAACAAAACGGTAATGTACCGTTAAATTACAAACAAGTATCTGCCCATTTAAATATTCGTGATCCTGAGGACCGCGAAACTATATTCGATATACTTAAAGACGAAGCCAAAAAAAATACTATAAAAGAAATAGCGCCTGGTAAATTTCAGTTGCTGGAGTTAAAAACGTTTGTTGAGGGTAAAGTAGACTTAACCAATGATGGTTCGGCCTTTATTGTTACCGATGACGAGTTTGAGAACGATATTTTTGTAGCCCCCCGCAAGTTGCGCAATGCATTAAATGGCGACAGGGTTAAAGTTTACGTATACGCCAAAAGCCGGGGAAAAAACAAGGAAGGCGAAGTAATAGAGATATTACAGCGTGCAAAAATGGAGTTTACAGGTATTGTAAAGCTTTCGGACAGGTTTGCATTCTTTATTCCTGATGATCGTAAAATGATGCATGATATTTTTATTCCGATGGCTGAGCTTAACGGAGCCAAAAACGGGATAAAAGCTGTTGCTGAAATTACCGATTGGCCTGCTGATGCCAAGAACCCAATTGGCCGTATCAAACATATTTTAGGTACCCAGGGCGAGAATGATACCGAAATGAACGCCATTCTTGCAGAGTATGGCTTCCCGCTATCTTTCCCGGCAGAGGTTGAGCACGAATCTGAACAAATATCAGATAGAATTACCGAAGAAGAAATTGCCAAAAGACGCGATTTTAGACAGGTGACCACTTTTACTATCGATCCGTTTGACGCCAAGGATTTTGATGATGCACTATCATTCAGGCTGTTAGAAAACGGCAATTATGAAGTAGGTGTACACATTGCTGATGTATCGCATTATATTGAGCCCGATTCGGCCCTTGATAAGGAAGCGCTTGACCGTGCTACCTCTGTTTACCTGGTTGACAGGGTAATACCCATGCTGCCTGAGCGTTTATCAAATGGCTTATGTTCATTACGCCCTAAAGAAGATAAGCTATGCTTTGCAGCGGTATTTGAACTGGACGAGAATGCCTACATTATTAATGAATGGTTTGGCAAAACGGTGATCCATTCAGACAGGCGCTTTACCTACGAGGAAGTGCAGGAAGTAATTGAAGCACAAGCCGGCGAATTTGATACCGAAATATTAAAGTTAAATGCCTTAGCCCATAAGCTACGTGAGCGTAAGTTTAAGAACGGCGCCATCAGCTTTGAAACTACCGAAGTAAAGTTTAAGCTGGATGAGCAAGGCAAACCTATCGGCGTTTACGTTAAGGAACGTAAAGACGCTCACAAACTGATTGAAGATTTTATGCTGCTTTCAAACCGCAAGGTTGCCGAATTTGTAAGCAAAATGGGCAAAGGCAAACACAAATATACCTTTGTTTACCGTGTGCATGATTCGCCTAAGCCTGATGCTTTGGCTAATTTCGCGCTGTTTGCTGCAAGATTTGGATATAAGATCAATACAAAATCAGACAAAGAGACTGCTAAATCCCTTAATTTTTTAATGGAGGATGTGGAAGGCAAAAAAGAGCAGAACGTATTAACCCATTTAGCTATTCGCTCAATGGCGAAGGCTATATATACTACCAAAAGCTCCAGCCATTATGGTTTGGCTTTTGAGCATTATACCCACTTTACCTCTCCAATACGCCGGTATCCGGATGTGATGGTGCACCGTTTACTGTTCCACTATTTAAACGGCGGGCATTCGGCCAATGCTGAGCATTATGAAAAACTGTGCCAGCACAGTTCACAAATGGAGAAAAAGGCTGCTGACGCCGAACGTGCTTCTGTTAAATATAAACAGGCTGAATATTTACGTGATCAGATCGGCAATATCTTTAGTGGTGTTATTTCGGGTGTTACCGAGTGGGGAATGTATATTGAGATCATTGAAAATAAATGCGAGGGGATGGTTCGTCTTCGTGATATTTCGGATGACTTTTATACTTTAGACGAGAAGAACTATGCCATTATCGGTCAGCGTAAAAAGAAAGTTTATCAGCTGGGTGATGAGGTTAAAATAAAGGTAAAAAATGTTGATCTCACTAAAAAACAGATCGATTTTACTTTAGTACAGGATTAAATATTATTGTTGATTAAGTTAACCCGGCTCCTTTTCGGCATTATCCTAAAGGCAGGTTAACTGATAAGTATAAGAATGAAGAAACTTGAAGATTTGCAGGTAATAATAAGTGAGGCAGTTGACAAAATTGGCTTCCCGCAATACCCTGCCGAGTTGTATGAACCTATAAGCTACATCTTATCCCTCGGTGGTAAAAGAATGCGCCCTGCCCTGCTCTTGATGGCCTGTGACCTTTTTGGTGGCGACATTGATGCAGCTATTCCTCCTGCCCTGGCAATTGAGGTGTTCCATAACTTTACGCTGATGCATGACGACATTATGGATAATGCACCATTGCGCCGTGGCCGTACTACCGTACATGAAAAGTGGAATCAGAATGTGGGTATCCTGTCAGGTGATGTGATGCTGATAGAAGGTTATAAGCTGATGATGCAAGTTGAAGACCGTTTATTGCGGCCGATTTTAGATATTTTTAATAATACCGCGGTTGGCGTTTGCGAAGGCCAGCAGGTTGATATGGAGTTTGAGGTGCGCAATGATGTTAAGATTGATGAGTACCTGAACATGATTCGCCTTAAAACAGCCGTAGTGTTGGGTGGTGCATTAAAAATTGGTGCATTAATTGGCGGTGCCGATATAAAAGATGCCGATTTGCTAAGCAACTTTGGCGAGTATTTAGGAATTGCCTTTCAGTTGCAGGATGATATATTGGATGTTTACGGCGATCCGGAGAAATTTGGCAAGCAGGTTGGCGGAGATATTATCTCCAATAAAAAAACATACCTGCTGATTAAAGCACTTGAACTGGCAAAAGATAAACAAGCTGCAGACCTTTCCCACTGGATTGCATTAAAACAGTTTGACCAGGCTGAGAAGGTAGAAGCGGTTACCGCCATTTACAACCAGTTAGAGATCAGGAATTACGCAGAAGAAGCCATGCAGATTTACACTGACAAAGCTTTTGAGGCTCTTGATGCTATTAACTTACCCGAAGAGCATAAACAATACCTGCATGATTTTGCAGATGGTTTACTGGTAAGGGAGAATTAATTATATTTAAGGCATGAATTGGTTGCTGATCATTCCTGCCTTACTTATTTCTTTTTCCTATCCGCAAAAAAATGCCTTCACTGGGGTTGGTAAAGAGATCAGTTCCGGTAACTTTCAAATTTTAACACCACCTGAATATCCCGGTGGTCAAAAAGCATTTCACAAATACCTAACCGAAAACCTGAAATGGCCCGAAGGTGCCGATAAAAGCATACAGGGAATGGTTACCGTAAGTTTTTTTGTTGAGGCCGATGGTCGTTTATCCGATTTTCAGATCGTTAAAAGCATGTCGCCCAAGTTTGATGCCGAGGCATTAAAGATTATGGCAAATTCGCGCAGGTGGATTCCAGCAATGCGCAACAACAGGCCCATCAAATCCAAAACTTCCGAATCTATAAAGTTTTATCTAACTGAATAATATAATGATCCGTAAATTATTTACCCTGCTTGCTTTATTAGCAACAAGCCAGTTACATGCCCAGGAACTAACCTCAGGCGGTAAGCTAAAACCCGAACAAGCTATAATGGATGTTCGCCATTATACCATAGCGCTGAATATCAATTTTGATCAACGGACGATTGATGGCTATACAACCATTGATGTTATGATGACCCAGCCAACCCATGTATTGCTCTTTGACTTGTTGGATTCGCTAAAAATAAGTCAGGTTTTGGTGAATAATAAAAAAGAACCTTTTGAGTATAAAAACAACCTGATAAAGATCAATCTTGCGAATGAATTACCCGCCGGTAAGGCTGTTGTTAAGGTAATTTATGGTGGTAAGCCCCACGTGGCCCGCAGACCACCCTGGGATGATGGTTTCATCTGGTCAAGAGATTCAACCGGGCACCAATGGATGGCTATAACAGCCGAGGGTACAGGTGGTAAACTGTATTTCCCTTGTAAGGATCATCCGTCTGACGAGCCCAACGAAGGTGTAGATCTGATCATTACCGTGCCTAAGGACCTGGTTGTTGCAGGCCCCGGCTTATTACAAAAAGTAACTAAACATGGCGAAACAGCAACCTTTCACTGGAAAACAAATTATACCATTAATAATTACAGCATTGTATTTAATGTAGGGGACTATGCCGTGGTTACAAGAAAATATACCACCATTGATGGGCATGTAACTCCCTTACAATTTTATGTACTTAAAGAACACCTTTCAAAAGCGGAGCATCATTTAGATATTTTTGAAAAGACCATCCATGAGCAGGAAAAATATTTTGGCGAATATCCCTGGGCAAAAGAAAAAATAGCCATTTGCGAAACTCCCCACTTAGGTATGGAGCACCAAAGTATGAACGCTTATGGTAATAAGTTTCACTATACCAAAGTAGGTGGCGAAGATTATGACGGACTGATGCATCATGAGTTTGGCCACGAATGGTGGGGCAATAAAGTAACAGCAAAAGACTGGGCTGATTACTGGATCCACGAAGGGATTTGTACTTATGGTGATGCCTTATATATAAAGGAATTTGAGGGCCAGGCGGCTTATGTAAATTTCTTTAAAAAATCTGCTCCTACCTTCGGCAATAAAATTCCGATTGTGATAGGTAAAGACATTGATGAGGAAGCCGCTTATAACGGCGACATATACGGCAAAGGCGCATTCTTTATGCATACGCTTTGTTATATGATGGGCGATAGTGTGTTTTATCCCGCGCTTAAAAAGTTTGTTACCTCGCCTAAATACACCTATAGCAACTTGGTGAGTACGGATGATGTGCAGAATTTCTTTAGCCAGGAGTCAGGAAAAGATCTTAAGCCCTTGTTTGATCTGTATTTACGTTCGGTAAATAAATTAGAGGTGCATATTAAGCAATTACCAAGGGATAAATATCTTATACAGTTAGATAATATGAGCATTCCGCTGCCAATGGATATTACTACAGATGCAGGTACAAAAAGAATGATTGTTGATAGTAAAGGCATTAAGATTGACAGCAAAACAATGCCCATAGTTGATGCCGATGCATTTTATTTAAAGAAGCTTATTATTGAATAAGCCCCCGGTATTTATAAATCAGCCATAAAAAGAAATCCTGTGCAGTTTGAAATATGTTCAAGCCGCATAGGATTTTTCATTTTATATCTAAGATGGATTTCTATAAATACGGGTTTATTACTGCTTAAGCATTCGGCTAAAAACAAAAAGCCCTGATCTAATATAGATCAGGGCTTTTTAAAAATATGATAGCTTAGCTAATTACTCAGCTGCCGGTGCTTCTTCAGTATCGGCTGCTTTCTTTTTAGCAGGTGCTTTCTTTGCTTTTGGAGCTTCTTCTTCAACTGCTACCGCTTCAGCAACTGGTGCTTTTGCTTCAACAGCTTTCTTTTCAGCCTTAGCTACGGGTGCAGGTGCAACCTCAACTTCTTCAGGCTCAAATTCAAAAGGAAGTACAGAAACGTATGAACGGTTGTCTGCTTTCTTTTTGAAAGTTACAATACCTTCTGCCAAAGCAAATAAGGTATGATCCCTTCCAATACCTACGTTAAGGCCTGGATTGTGTTTAGTACCACGCTGACGTACGATGATGTTACCTGCAATTGCCGGCTGACCACCAAATATCTTGATACCTAAACGTTTGCTATGTGACTCGCGGCCGTTTCTGGAACTACCGGCCCCTTTTTTGTGTGCCATTTCTTAATATCTTTTATGAGATCAAACAGATCCCGATTAAACTTTAATTATAATGTGATACCTGTGATCTCGATCTTGGTAAATTGCTGACGGTGACCGTTTTTCTTTTTGTAACCTTTTCTTCTCTTCTTTTTGAAGACAATTACTTTATCACCTTTTAAATGAGACACTATCTTAGCTGAAACCTTAGCACTTTTTAAATCAGAACCTAATTTAAATGCGCCTTCGTTCTCTGCTAACAATACATTGTCAAATTCAATAATAGCGCCTTCATCACCTTGTAACCTGTGTACAAAGATCTGCTGGTCTTTTGCAACTTTGAATTGCTGTCCTGCTATACTTACTATTGCGTACATTGTTTGTTAATTATTGTTTTAAAATTCGAGGTGCAAATATAGGAATAGTTCTTACAATTTGCAACACACAGTTTATTTTTTATTCCGGTCTTCGGCATCAGCCAAAACATGCAGTATTTCTTTTATCAGTTGTTCATTGGCATCCTTCAGCTTGGTATCGCCGTCAAAAGCCTCATCAAACATCACTTTTTTACTTTTACGCTCATAATTAAAGGCGATATAATAATGTAAGGGCTTTTTGCCATTAAATTTCATGGTATCGGTACTCATCTCATTAGCCGGGAAATCCCAAAAGCCTAAATCAGCAGCCTTGCGGTGTAAATACAACAGGTCGTCCTTTGTAAGCAGCAAATTCTTTTTAATGATCGAATCGTGCTTATTTACGTATTGGTAATCCCCGGTTTTTGAATCGTACTTGTTTACCAGGCTATCTCCCTCGCCGTACTGGATCACAAAGGATTTAAACTCTGTAAACTTATAAGGTGCGTTCTTAAGCATCCGGGTATAGTAATAAACACAGTACAGCAGAAACGGCACCACGATGGTTAGCAGTAGAAATACTTTTTTAGCTTTATCAGACATGTATATTTAATTATTGATTTGTTGATCTGTTTAATTATTGATTGAATGATGAACCTGAACTCATTCCGTCAATTCGTTTTCCCATTTACTTACTACAGCCGTTGCCATAGCATTACCTAAAACATTAGTTGCCGAGCGGCCCATATCCAGCAATGGATCAATCCCTATCAGCAAAGCCAGCCCTGCCTCCGGAATATTGAACATAGACATGGTACCCGCAATTACCACTAACGATGCTCTTGGCACGCCTGCTACGCCCTTGCTGGTGAGCATTAGTATCAGCAGCATGGTTATTTGCTGGGCAAATGATAAATGCATATTGTAGGCCTGCACCAAAAACAACGATGCAAAGGTCATATACATCATTGATCCATCCAAATTGAATGAATAGCCCAACGGCAAAACAAAGCTCACAATTTTATTGCTGCAGCCAAAGCGCTCCAGTTCCAGCAATACCTTAGGGTAGGCCGCCTCACTGGTTGAGGTACTGAAAGCAATAAGCATGGCATCTTTAATATTGTTTACCAGTGTAAATACGCGTTTACGCAAAACAACAAAGCCTGCAAAAATAATTATGAGCCAGAGTATGATGAGCGAAAAATAGAACTCGCCAATAAAAATGGCATAGGTTGATAATATGCCTAAGCCCTGCTTTGCTATAATGGCTGTTATAGCACCAAACACAGCCAATGGTGCAACCTGCATTACATAGCCTGTTATTTTTAATATAACATGGGCAATGGCATCCATAGCTTTAATAACCACCTCCCCTTTTTCGCCTATGGCGGCTGTTCCAATTCCAAAAAAGATGGAGAATACCACAATCTGCAATATCTCGTTATTGGCCATCGCCTCAATAAAACTCTTCGGGAAAACGTGGCCTATAAAATCCTTTAATGATAAGGATGCCTTTTTAACATCGGTACTTAAATGACTATCGGGCAAGGTTAAATGCATGGTTTGCCCCGGCTCAAAAAGATTTACCAACAGCATACCCAATAGCAGCGATACCAGTGTGGCGCTCAAAAACCACAATAAGGTTTTACCACCGATACGGCCAACGGCCTTTACATCGCCAACCTTGGCTACACCAACCACCAATGTAGTGAATACCAGGGGCGCCACTATCATTTTTATCAGCCTTAAAAAAATATCACTTAAAATAGTAAAGTCTTCCAGCTTATCCTCACGCAAACTATCGCTTTCGCGGCGGATAGTTAACTGGGTGGTTTTTTCTGTTTTTAGCGAATGATAAGTTGCTGTAGTTGTATCTTTTATGCCGGCTAACTTAATGCCAATGGCTTTAATATTGCCTTCGGCAACTGCCATTTTTGTGTTAATGGCATTAATTACATATACATTGTATAGGTAACCCGCTATAACACCCAAAACAAGGGCTACAAATATGTAAAGCGTAAGTTTGCTTTTGTGCATAGAATTGCTTGAGCCAGCAAAACTACAATTTTTCTACAACCACAGCACTGCCATAAGCTAAAACTTCGGTAACACCCTGCATTACTTCGTTTGCATCATACCGCATGTTGATAACGGCATTGGCGCCATGCTCGCGTGCATGCTGTATCATTAACTGGTAGGCTTCTTCGCGGGCAGTTTCACATAGTTCGGTGTAAACAGTGTTCTGGCCGCCAAATATGGTTTGCAAGCCTCCCATAAAATTACCGCCAATGCCACGCGAGCGTACGGTTATACCTCTTATTATACCCAGATGCTGGGTTACTTTATATCCCTCTAAACTTGTGCTGGTTGTAACTATCATAACTTTAATTTTTTTATCTAATATAGGATGTTAGGTTTAATAGATTGTTACTAATATAATCCTTAAATATATTGAGAGTTGAATATTCATAGCTGCCAAAAGCTTAAATTATGCCTGCGTTTTTATATTTTTGTATACAACCGATCATAATAAATGCGCCAGATAAGTGAAATATACATTTACCCTATAAAATCCCTCCCCGGAATTTCAGTAAAGAATGCTGTAGTTACTGATAAAGGTTTTGAGCACGACAGGCGCTGGATGTTGGTTGATGAGCATAATTCCTTTATTACCCAGCGCGTATACCCGCAGTTAACACAATTACAGGTAGCCATTGAAAGCAATGGGCTTCGTATTACTCACCGGGAAAATAAAAGTACGTTTACTATCCCCTTTAATACAACTGTTACTACCGACCGGGAAATGGTTATTATTTGGGATGACATCTGTATTGGTGAATATGTAAGTAAAGAAGCTGACGATTGGTTTACCCAAATGCTTGATATAAAATGCCGTTTGGTTTATATGCCCGATGATACCAGGCGCATAGTTGATCAACGCTATGCACCAGGGGATTCAGTAACATCATTTGCCGATGCATACCCTTTTCTGCTGATCGGGCAGGCATCACTCGATGATTTGAACAGCCGGATAACTGAAGCTTTACCGATGGACAGGTTCAGACCTAATATTGTATTTACCGGCGGCGAGCCCTATGAAGAAGACCTGATTGGGCATTTCACAATTGCCGATATTGATTTTTATGGAGTAAAACTTTGTGCCCGATGTGTTTTAACCACCATAAACCAGGAAACAGCAGCGAAGGGCAAAGAACCATTGAAAACGCTGGCCTCCTATCGCCAAAAAAATAAAAAGATCTACTTTGGGCAAAACCTTATTCACAAAGGCGATGGAACTGTTAGTGTAGGTGATGCATTGCAAATCATCAGCTTAAACCACGAAGAGCGTTTCATGATGCCACCCGAGGTTAAAAAGGCAGCACCTATTGATATTGATAAAACATTTGGTATCATTGTTAAATAAACGTGCTGATCCTATCTACTATTTTTTAATATAAGTGTACAAATTTCTTTACGTAACTTTGCAATTGTATTTTTAAACGATGCTATCAAAAAAAACCAAGTACGCTATTAAGGCCCTTGTGGTCTTAGGAAAAAACGCCGATAAACCGCCAATGCAAATTTCAAAAATAGCTGAGGAGGAACGTATACCTAAAAAATTTCTTGAACAGATCTTATTAGACCTTCGCAACGCTGGTTATCTGTATAGTAAAAAAGGTGCAGGTGGTGGTTACAGCCTTAACAAAGATCCAAAAGAGATTTTTTTAGTAAGCATAATGCGCATTACTGACGGCCCTATTGCAATGGTGCCATGTGCCAGCTTAAACTTTTACCACAAATGTGATGAGTGCCACCAGGAAACAACTTGTGGTATACGTGATGTTTTTGTTGAAGTTAGGGATGCAACGTTAAAAATCCTTTCAGAAACAAGCATTGCCGATATTATAGCCCGCGAAAACACCCTGATAAATATTTAATACTAACAGGTTGTTTTTACGGCAGATATCCTTGAAATAACCTGTTAGTTACTTTAATACCTCTTGGGCAAGTTGTTTTGTTCCGTCAATCTTCTCGGTATAGTTTAATCCTAAAATTGCAGTTATCAGCGGGTAAATATTCACATTTTGAAACTCAGGAATTTTTAAGTGTGATTTGAATGCCGGGCCCCATGCATAAAAAGTGGCGTGCATATCCATTACTGCATAAGGGTCAAATCCATGTGTACCGGGGTTTAACTGCTTACGGCCATACATATTAAAAACCTTTGGCCAATTCGGGATCAGTAATATATCACCTATCCTGTTATGCCAATCATCACTTGTACCATAATGTAAATTGGTCGGCATGTTTTCTTTTAAATAAACTTTATAGTCAACCGCTTCCTTTTTTAGCTGTTGATAGGTTTCCTGAATATCTTTACGATCTTTTGCATACAATTGGACCAAAATATCATCGCCCGAAACAATAAACTTCGAGGTATCAATAGCAGCCGGTTTACTGATGGTATGCTCGCGATCTATTTTGGTCATCCCATGATCTGATACAAACACATAGTTTACATTCAATCCAGTTGTTGTTACAGCTTTGGTAAGCTCATATACTGCCGAATCAACAAAATGCACCTGCTTCTCTGTTTCCGGCGCATCAGGCCCGTATAAATGCCCTGCATGATCAACTTGTGGTAAATAAAAAGTTATAAAATGCGGGCGGCTTTCAGCAGGTAATTTCAACCAGGCCACAACAGCCTCAATACGGTTATGGATACTGATCTTATCGTTGTAAATATAATAATAGGTAGGCCGTGTATCTTTAATAGGCGCTTCTGATGCTACCCAGTAAAAACTTGCGGCCAACAAATGCTGCTGCTCGGCAAGTACCCATAAAGGTGTGCCCCCATACCATTTTGGATCGGCCACTTTGGTTTTGTTTCCCATTGAATAGGATTCCTTCAGGTTACGGTCAAAAAACGAATTATTAACCAACCCTGTATGTGATGGGTATAACCCGGTTACAAGCGTATAATGATTAGGGAATGTAACTGATGGGTACGAAGGGATCATTGACGAAGCGCTAACCCCGCTGCTGCTTAATGCCAACAAATGGGTTGCCTTATATTTTTCGGCATAATCATAGCGGAAACCATCGGCAGATATTAAGATAACATAAGGTTTTTTCTCTTGGTCCGGGCTGTTTTTACGTCCCTCAACTATTTTTTGAGTGGTATCGTTCTGTGCAAAAGCTGTGGCAGCAATAAACAGGGAGAATATGAGGGCGAAGTATGTTTTCATAAGCTTTTTAACCTGCTCAAATTTAAATAAATAAGGTTATGAAATTAGGAGCCGCAGGTTAACTTATGGTGTTTTAGCTTTTATAATACAATTTTTACATTAGGTAACTAATCATGTTTAAATTACCGTTTAGATACCCACCTCATAGCTTCGTCCAATTGATCAAGCGGGAAGGTTTTGAATTTACCCGGTAATATATATTTAAACAGATCGCTACAGCCCATAACACCTTTTTGATCGCTTACGGTTGCAACCTTTTTCCATTTAAAAAAGTATTTAAACCCTATTTTTATACTACCGCACCAGCAGCCTGGCGAAAAATTATGTATATCCGTTTCAAGAACCAATATAAAATTGATCCTGTTATTTTTATTCAGCAAATCCTCCAACAAAGAAACAAGCGCTTGCTCATATTCTGTTTCTGTAACCTCAGCAAAAGCATGCAGACCGGCTACTTGTGGCGGCAAATCATTAATAGGCTTTAGCATTTTTTATCTGTATATTTAATAATAACAGCAACAACTACACCACAATCTAAAAAATACAACAAAAACGTAAAATTAATTTCTAATAAGTTAATTTTTTAGAGTTTAACAGTATTATTTTCAAGTTTAGTTTTGTGGTATATTTGCCTAAATGCTACAAAACAGATCGGTATACAGTAATTTGATCAAAAGTGAGGCTAAAAAGCTTGGCTTTATGTTTTGCGGTATTTCAAAAGCTGAATTTTTGGAAGATGAAGCTCCGCGTTTGGAAGCCTGGCTCAATAAAAGCATGCACGGCCAGATGCAATACATGGAAAACCATTTTGATAAACGGCTTGATCCACGCCTGCTGGTTGATGGTGCCCGCTCAGTAATATCTCTTGGTTTAAATTATTACACTGATAATGAACAGCAGGATCCACTAAGCCCCAAAATATCAAAGTACGCTTACGGAACTGATTATCATCAGGTTATTAAGGATAAGCTAAAGCAACTGCTTGCTATTATAAACGAGCAGATTGGCGAAGTAGGTGGCCGTGCCTTTGTTGATTCGGCCCCGGTATTGGATAAAGCATGGGCAAAAAAAGCCGGCCTGGGCTGGATAGGGAAAAACACCAACCTGATCAATCAAAAAAGTGGTTCTTTTTTCTTTTTAGCCGAACTGATCATTGACCTTGACCTTGAATATGATATAGCCCCCACCGCCGACCATTGCGGTACCTGTACCCGCTGTATTGATGCCTGCCCAACCAACGCTATAGTTGCTCCCTATATAGTTGATGGCAGCCGCTGCATATCGTACCTCACCATCGAGCTTAAAAACGAGATCCCTGCTGAGTTTAAGGACAAAATGGATAACTGGATGTTTGGCTGTGATATTTGCCAGGATGTTTGCCCCTGGAATAAATTCTCGGTACTGCATAACGAACCCGCATTTACCCCCCACCCGGATCTGCTCCATTTAAAAAAAGAAGACTGGGAAGATATTACAGATGAGGTTTTTAAAAAAGTTTTTAAAAATTCTGCCGTAAAAAGAACTAAATTAGAGGGGTTGAAAAGGAACATCAAATTTCTTGGATAACCACAGCTGATTATAAACCAATTATTGCTTTTTTATATTCCGGGAATGAGAACAGTTTACATAATATTTTTATGTACGGTTTTTTTATTGACATTTTATGCTTGTAGAAAACCATACACCCCTACTGTCGTATCAACCAGTGCGCGTTATTTGGTTGTTGAAGGCTTAATCAATAGCGGCGGCGATAGTACTGTAATAAAGCTTAGCCGTACAATAAAACTTAACAGTACCACGCAAATAGCCGAAACGGGTGCAAGGGTTGCTGTTGAAGATCAAAGCTTGAACCAGGTAAATTTAACTGAAACTGTTGCCGGTACTTACCGCACTCAAAATCTTAATTTAATTGCCGGTGCCAAATACCGCATACATATTTATACAGCAACTAATAAACAATACGTTTCAGATTTTATTGAGAACAAGATAACCCCGCCAATTGATAGCATATCCTCCCAGGCGCTTACAAGTGGCGTGCAGTTTTATGTCTCATCGCATGATCCGGCTAATCAAACACATTACTACCGCTGGGATTATGACGAAACCTGGACCTATTTTTCTTTAGAAAGGTCACAATACATATATGTTAACCATCAGGTACTTTTTCGCAGCCCTGATAGCTTGGTGAGTACCTGTTACCGGTTTGCTAACCCGTCAAATAGCTTTTATGTAGGCAACTCGAGCAAATTATCTGCCGATGTTATTTACAAGGCTCCGCTTGGTTATGTGGCCGCTTCAACCGGGAGGCTTAATCATGTTTATTGCCTGCATGTAAAACAATATGCCATAACCGAAGATGCTTATACGTATTGGTCGTCGCTTAAAAAAAACACGGAGCAATTGGGTTCTATCTTTGATCCTGAGCCTTCAACTATAACAGGAAATATCCATTCGATGAGTGATCCGAAAGAGATAGTTATCGGCTTTATAAGTGTATCTACAACTACTGATAAAAGATTATTTTTAAGCGGACGGTCATTACCAATTCAACTCCCAAGAGTTGTAGGCCCCCCGTTTGCAGACCAATGCGCTGATATAAGTATTTTATTTGCACCAACTGCAACGTTAAATGAACGGCTTGAACATTCCTTATTAAGCGGTGATACCTTATTAACCATACCTATAGTTGATCGTATTACCCATATTCAATTAGGATACGCTGCGGCAACAAAAATTTGTGTGGATTGCCGTGTGGCGGGGGGTACAACAGTAAAACCCCCTTACTGGCCGTAAGAGGGTTTTGTATAATGTTTAATTAAATAGGTATTATCCTTTTTTAAATTTACTTGCAAGCAGTTTTAACATATCATCATCAACAGGCAAAGCCGGGCTTTCGTCCTTTTTTTGATATGGCTTGTTATAATTATTAGTTTTAACGTGGTCTGGTTTATGAAACTCCCTTTTAACCGGGGCTGGTTCCGTTTTAGCTTCGTTGGGTGCCTGTGGTGCTTTAGGAGTTGCAGGTCTTTGTTGCCTTTCAGCAACCCTCTTAGCATTAAAGCGGTTATGGATCTCCTCTAACTTACGTTTGGTATATAACGGAAAATCGCCATTCATCATCCACGAATAATAGCTTGGTTCAATTTTAAGCACATCTTCAACCGGTTTGCCTTTGTGTTTACCAAAGTTAAATGTTTCCTGTCCTTCGTCGTTAAAAACCATCCGGCCTGCAAAATCAACAGGTTTACTCAGGTTGGTAAATTTGTGTAAGCCTTCAACATGGTTAACCACCGGGATAGATCTGTTTCCTTTTTTATCCTCCCACTCTGTATTTTCATAACGGGCAACCTGGGCAAGTAAAACTTCCATAGTAGCGCGGGTATCAGCTTCGGCAGAGTGTGCGTTAATGATCTGTTTATCACAATAAAACTGGTAAGCAGCTTTCAATGTACGCTGCTCCATTTGGTGGAAGATGTTCTGCACATCAACAAAATGGCGGTTATCCAGGTCAAATAAAACACCTGCACGCAAAAACTCCTCCATTAACATAGGTATATCAAACTTGTTGGAATTATAACCAGCCAAGTCACTTTCACCTATAAATTCAGCTACTAAGCTGGCAATTTCATTAAAAACAAGCTCGTCTTTTATGTCCTCATCATAAATCCCATGTACTAATGATGATTCTAAGGGGATAGGCATGCCGGGATTTACACGCCATGTTTTAACTTCTTCACTACCATCGGGATGAAGTTTTATAATAGATATTTCAACAATACGGTCAACGCCAATATTGGTTCCTGTTGTTTCAAGATCAAAAAAAGCCAGAGGCCGTTTTAAATTTAATTTCATTTGATAGATGTTTACTTATTAGCTGATATAAGAAGCTGGCATAATACCAATAATTTTATGCTCCTTAATTTAAGCTGTTGCAAAGGTCGTAAAAGTCTTAAAACAATCGGTATTATTAATTTAAATTCAATTTATAATTTACGTGATTAAAACGTTAATTTAATGCCACCTTATTACACAATTTAAACCATGAGAAAAACCTTACTATTTCTATTACTAATAACAGCTTTATTTAGCCGGGTAGGCGCGCAAGACTTTAAGTATGGAGCAGTTACCCGTGAGCAGATGGATATGAAGAGCTATGCCAAAGATACCTCGGCACACGCTGTAGTACTGCAGGAATTTGGAAAATCGCGAATAGATGTTGGTGGCGATGACAATATTAAGCTGCAATACCTGTATCATGTTAAGATAAAGATATTTGACAGCAAGGCTTTTGATAAAGGGACTGTTGAAATACCAGTTTATAATAACAGTGACGCCGACTCATTTGAAGACGTACAGGATATAAAAGGGGTTACTTATTACTTAGATGATAACGGCACCACCCAAAAGGTTGAACTTGAAAATAAAAAGATATACCCGGTAAAAGAAAACAAGCATTGGGCTATTTATAAATTTGCATTGCCTGGCATACGCAATGGCTGTGTAATTGAATATACATACAAAATAGAGTCGCCTTATTTCGAGAATTTCCATGCCTGGCATTTTCAGGCAGATATTCCTAAAATATATTCAGAATACGAGGTTCATATACCTGCTTTCTGGACTTACAATGCCTCTATCAAAGGTTTTTTAAAACTCACCAAAAATACATCCGATGTTGAGACCAGCTGTTTTTCAACACACGGCGCAAGCTGCGATTGCTCGCATATAGTTTATGGCATGGGCGATATACCCGCTTTTGTTGAAGAGGACTACATGACATCGAGCAAAAACTTTTCATCAACCATCAACTTTGAGTTGGTTGAATATACCAGCCCTTATGATGGTTCTAAGCATAAAATAACCAAAGAGTGGAGGGATATTGACTATCAGCTAAAAAATGAAATTTATTTTGGCAACCAGTTAAAAAGAAAAGGATTGCTTAAAGATAGAGTAGCAAGCATTATTGCAGGTAAAACTGATGATATTTCAAAAGCAAGAGCTATTTATACTTACTGGCAAAAATGGTTTAAATGGAATGAATCACGCGGAATATACAGCGAAAATATAAGCAAGGCATTCGATACGCATAGTGGCAGCGATGCTGATATAAACCTATCATTAGTTACTGCACTCAGCACTGCGGGTTTAAATGCCGAAACTGTTTTATTATCAACACGCGACAATGGAATGCTCAATACGCTGTACCCTGTTTTAGGTGATTTTAATTATGTAGTGGCCAAAGTGAACATTGGCGATCAAAGTTATCTGTTAGATGCTACCGACCCTATGCTTCCGTTTGGGGTGCTACCTTTCAGGTGTTTAAATGATAAAGGACGGGTTTTCAGCTTGGATAAGCCCTCGTATTTTATGGATCTTAATCTGCCGCAAAAAGAAAAAAGTACTTATACCTATGATTTTACTTTGCACGAGGATGGAAAGCTAACCGGAAAAATGGTTAACTACTCTGTTGGATACGAGGCTTACAAAAAAAGAGTAGCTATCAGGAAATTTAACAGCACAGATGAGTATGTTGAAAATCTGAATGAAAAATTCCCAAAAATGAAGATTTTGAAATCAGAGATCCTGAATTTGGATAGCCTGGATTTGCCGCTCGGCGAGATCTACGAAGTGGAAATTGATCTTTATAATAAAACGGGGGCCAACAAAATTACCTTCAACCCTTTCTTTATGAAGAGGATCATAACCAATCCTTTTAAATTAGCCGAACGCTCCTACCCGGTAGATTGGGGAATGCCATCAGACGATAGGTTTATATTAACCATCCATTTACCGGCAGGTTATACAATTGAAACGCCGCCGCAAGCTTTAAGCCTGAGCATGCCTGATAATGGCGGTAAGTTTTTAACTTATTATGAGCCGGAAGATAATGGGTTCAAGTTTTCAAATGTTATACAATTTAACAAATCGATCTATAGCTCCGAAGAGTATCCGTACCTGAAAGAGCTTTATAATAAGATCATACAATCAGAAAAATCAGAAATGATATTTAAAAAGAAATAATGAGGTCTTTTATAATTACGATGTTTTTATTGCTGGTTACTGGTGCAGTTATAGCACAGCAAAACTATGATGCAAGCCTTATCCCAAAAGATCTTTTGCCTTATGCAAGTACCGTTGTCAGGAACAGCGAGGAAAGCATCGAGATTAAAGACCTTGATAACGCCGTACATCATGTTAAAATAGCCATCACTGTTTTAAATAAAAATGGTGACCGGGATGCGCACATTGTTATTGAGCACGATAAAAGCAATATTATAAAATATATAAAAGGTGTTATTTATAATGCCTTTGGCAAGCAGACCGGAAAGTTCTCTGAAAGTGA
This sequence comes from Mucilaginibacter sp., assembly GCF_965277465.1. Taxonomy (GTDB): domain Bacteria; phylum Bacteroidota; class Bacteroidia; order Sphingobacteriales; family Sphingobacteriaceae; genus Mucilaginibacter. The sequence continues at coordinate 1,678,220 of NZ_CBDICW010000002.1, read as the reverse complement.
TTTTGAGGATGAAAGCGCAGCCAGCGGTGAATCGTTGTTTGAAGATGTAAGGATAAAGCACTATTTACCATCCATTACCGATTACCCTTATACTATAGCGTATGAGTATGAGGAACGGTCAAAACAAACCCTTAATATTGACCCCTGGAGGCCCACCAATTATATGGGAAAGGCTGTTGAAAAAAGCTCATTTACTTTTAGCTGCAGGCCCGACCTTAATTTCAGGTACCAGGAAAATAACATGCCTGTTAAAGTAAGCATAGGCACTAATGCACAAGGCCTTAAAACCTATACATGGCAGGTAAGTAACTTAAAGGCGCTCAAATACGAACCCTTTAGCCCTTACTATAAAAACTATTTAAGCAGCGTTAAATTCATCCCGGAAAAATTTGTTTACTATGGTATTAACGGATCATACAACAACTGGAAAGATTTAGGCAAGTGGCAATATGATAACCTGGTTAAAAGCCGACAGACTTTGCCATCAGAAACCATTGCTCATGTTATTGACATCACCAAAGATATTGCCGACCCTAAATTAAAGGCAAAAAAGATCTATGAATTTATGCAAGGCAAAACCCACTACATCAGTGTGCAGGTGGGTATAGGGGGTTATCAGCCGTTTTTAGCAGATGAGGTTGACAGGCAGAACTACGGCGATTGCAAGGCCCTGGTTAACTATACACAGGCGCTGTTGAGCGCTGTTAATATCAACTCCTATTATTGTATTGTTAAGTCGGGCCGTGATTATAAAGTAAGCCTGCAAAAAGATTTTGCCAGCATGGATCAGGCAGATCATGTTATTTTATGCGTGCCCTTTAAAAATGATACCACCTGGGCCGATTGCACCAGCCAAACTATTCCCTTTGGCTATTTAGGCTCCTTTACGGATGACCGCTTAGTGCTGGCCTGCACGCCTGAAGGCGGGAAGTTATTGCATACCCCGAAGTATTCCACACTTGATAATTTAAAAAGCCGCAAAGCCGAGTTTGTTATTAATGATGACGGTGAGCTATCCGGCAAAATGTCAACAGCCTTTAAAGGGGTTGATTACGAATACCGCGATGAGCTTTTAAATGAACCCCGTACCGAGCGTTATAAGATGCTACAACAAATATATCCTATCAACAATATGGATATTGAAAGCCTTGATTTTAAGCAGGATAAAAGCTTTAATCCCGTAAGTACCGAGGATGTAAAACTGCATGCAAGGGAATATGCTACCCTAACCGACGGTAAGTATTATTTTATGCTTAACGCGGTTAATCGCCTCAGCGAGCCGCCCCACCAATTACGCAACCGCATAAATGATGTGTACATTAACCGCGGATATACCGATGTTGATGAAATTACTTATACACTGCCTACGGGTTACCATTTGGAAAAAGTCCCTTTAAATGAGGCAATTGACAAGCCTTTTGCGAAATTTACGGCAACCATGAGCCTTAACGGCAACAAGCTAACCTATAAACGCAAGCTTCAGTTTATGGATGGCACTTACAGCAAGGATACTTACCAGGATTTGGTTGATTTTTATCAATCGGTAATTGATGCAGATGCCTATGAGGTGGTGCTGATTAAAAACAATTAGCTGAAAATTACAATGCCGAGGATTATGCCCACAATCATAATAACATAAAGCAGAATTTCGGTACTGGCGAACTTTTTGTATTTAGTCCAGAAAGAATAATTTTGTTTTGGCTCTTCCATGATGGTGCTAAATTACCTATTAATTTTCATTGCATGAATTAATAAGCAGTAACCGATCATTTGCCGGGATTTGCACTGGTATCATCGGTTGCAACAACAGATCCGCATCTTGAAAAGTACTTGTAAGTGTAGGGATCATGCAGCTTGGTGATCATTACACCTTTTGATGAACTGGCGTGTACATAATAGCCATTTTGCAGATAGACACCCACATGGCTGAATTTTTTACCGTCGTAATCAAAAAACACAAGGTCGCCCTCTATCAGTTCCTCTTCATACTTGCGCTTGATCACGTTTATCTGCTGCCCTGTAGATCTTGGGATATTTATCCCATAAACCTGTTGTTGCAGCAATTGAGTTAAGCCTGAGCAATCTATACCGTTTTTATCTTCGCCGCCAAACCGGTATGGGGTTCCCATCCATTGGTCAATAAAGGCATATAAGCGGCCGTTTTGAATATCACGGCGATCAACACCCATAATTTCAGAATATTTATCTGCAATGTTTGCCTGTGGCTTTACAACCTCGCCCGGCTCGCCCCTAAGCACAGCCTTTTTACTATGGCAGGCCGACAAAACGATTGCAAAAACCGGTAACAGGAAAAAATAGCGGATCTTTTTATTCATCAAGTAAAAATACGGGCAAAGGGCCTTTAAGGTTACCCAAAGGTTTTTAACATATTAACATTAATATCCAAAAGAACCTAACTAAGTAAGTGGAATAAAATAATTAACCTTTTATTACCCTTTGGATCTCATCAAGTTTCATCAAAGCCTCAACCGGAGTAAGGGTATTTACGTCAAGGTTGTTCAGGGTATCTCGGATCTTAACGAGTACAGGGTCGTCGATAGAGAACATCTGCATCTGCACCGCCTGCTTTTGCACCTTACGAATACTTTCTTTAATGTGCTCCCCTCCTGTTCGTTCGTTCTCTAATTTCTTTAAAATTTCGTTGGCCCTACTCAATACCTTTTGAGGCATACCTGCAAGTTTAGCAACATGGATCCCAAAGCTGTGCTCGCTGCCACCCGGTACCAGCTTGCGTAAAAAAATGATCTGCTGACCAACCTCTTTTACCGATACGTTGAAGTTTTTGATGCGGTTAAAGGTATTGCTCAACTCATTTAACTCGTGGTAATGCGTAGCAAATAAGGTTTTGGCCCTTGCCTGCGGCTGGTTGTGTAAAAACTCGGCAATAGACCAGGCTATGGAGATCCCATCATAAGTTGATGTTCCACGTCCTATCTCATCCAGCAGGATCAGGCTCCTGTCCGACAGGTTGTTCAGGATGCTTGCCGTTTCGTTCATCTCCACCATAAAGGTTGATTCGCCCGATGAAAGGTTATCTGAAGCACCAACGCGGGTAAATATTTTATCAACCAAACCAATCGAGGCTGCTGATGCAGGTACAAAGCAACCCATTTGCGCCATAAGCACAATTAAGCCGGTTTGTCTTAATAAAGCCGATTTACCGGCCATGTTAGGCCCCGTAATGATGATGATCTGTTGTGTTTCTGAATCGAGATAAACATCATTGGTAATATAAGTATCACCAAGCGGCAGGTGTTTCTCAATTACCGGGTGGCGTCCGCCTTTTATATCTAATATCCGGCTGTCATTAATATCCGGCTTAACATAGTAGTTTTTTATGGATATGGTAGCAAAATTAAGCAACACATCCAAACGGGCTATCAGCTGTGCATTCAGCTGTATCGGTTTAATATATTCGGCCAGCGAATATAGTAGATCGTTATATAAGCGAGTTTCAATAACCAATATCTTTTCTTCGGCGCCTAATATCTGCTCTTCGTACTCTTTAAGTTCGGGCGTTATGTAGCGTTCTGCATTTACCAGGGTTTGCTTGCGGATCCATTCTGCAGGTACTTTATCGCGATGGCTGTGTGTAACTTCCAGGTAATAGCCAAAAACGTTATTGAAAGATACTTTAAGTGATGGTATCCCGGTTAACTCAGCCTCGCGTTTTTGGATTTCCAATAAATAGCCTTTCCCACCAAAAGCAATTTTGCGCAAATGATCAAGTTCCTCGTTAATCCCCTCATTCATCACGCTGCCTTTTATCAGCATTACTGGAGGCTCAGCACTTAATTCTCTTTCTATTTTTTCGCAGATAAGTGTGCAAGGGTTAAGCTGTGCACCAATGGCTTGTAAAGGCAAACTGATGGATTTTTCTGCAATTCCTTTAATAGTTACAATGGCCATTAAAGCTTTTTTAAGCTGGCAAACCTCGCGGGGGTTGGCTTTCTGCAAACCAATTTTTGAGATCAGTCTTTCCAGGTCACCTATCAGGCGGATGTTCTGTTTCAGCGTTTCGCGTACATCTTCCTGCTCAATCAGGTATTCAACTACGCCCAGCCGGTCTTTGATCGGTTTGATCTCCTTAAGCGGCATTACTATCCAGCGGCGCAGCAAGCGTGCCCCCATTGGCGTGCAGGTTTGATCCAGCACCTCAACAAGTGTATGGGCATTTTCATTGGCCGAGCCAACTAACTCCAAATTACGAACGCTGTAACGGTCGAGCCATAAGTAGCGGTCTTCCTCTATCCTGCTGATAGCCGAAATATGCTGCAGGTTACGGTGCTCTGTTTCGTTTAAATAATGCAGGGCTACACCGGCGGCAACAATACCCAGGTTTAATTTATCAATACCAAACCCTTTTAATGATTTTACGCCGAAGTGCTTAAGCAGCACCTCGTTGGCATAATCGCCGCTGTAAGGCCATTCATCAAGGGTATAGGTATAAAAGCGGTCGCCGTAACTCTCTTTAAAATCACTTTGCCTGCTTTTTGGATAGATGATCTCGCTTGGCGAAAAGCTTTGTAACAGTTTATCAATATAATCACTGTTACCCTGAGCCGTTAAAAACTCACCGGTAGAAATATCAATAAAAGCTACCCCTATACTGTTTTTTTCAAAATATAACGAAGCAAGGTAATTATTGCTTTTTTGATTCAGGATATGATCGTTGGTGGCTACACCGGGGGTCACTAATTCGGTAACGCCACGCTTAACTATGGTTTTGGTAGTTTTCGGATCCTCTAACTGATCACAAATGGCAACACGCTGACCGGCCCTTACCAGTTTGGGTAAGTAAGTATCAAGCGAATGATGCGGGAACCCCGCCAATTCAATATACGTTGCCGATCCGTTGGCGCGCCTGGTAAGCACTATTCCCAATATCCCGGCAGCCTTAACCGCGTCCTCTCCAAAGGTTTCATAAAAATCACCAACCCTAAATAAAAGCAATGCACCGGGGTACTTAGTCTTTATCTGGTTGTACTGCTGCATTAGCGGCGTTTCTTTGGTTACGTCTTTTGCCAAACGGTTTACTCCTTTTTAATAGGTGGGTAAAGTTAATGCATTGGGTGGTGTTTAGCGGAATTGTGGAAAAGTTAGGCAGATGTGAATTATTGGGTGATCTAACACCATACCCGGATAATAATTGAAGCAGATTAAACAGCGTAATAATTTATTAACTATCCTTTTTGCCTTCCTGTTCGTCAAAGGTTTGATGAAGTTGCTTAATGTCAATCTGTTCTTTCATTGCTTCCAGTTCGTGGTCGTGTTTATGGTTCATCCCCATTTCCTGCTGAATATCATGGAGCATTTGCAAAACCTTGGTAATTTCATTTTCGGCCCTAACATTTACCTCAAATTCTACCCGCTGCCTTACCTTTTCTATTTTACCCTGCCGGTTTTGATTAATTAATACGGATACTGATAAAACCACGGCGAACAGCGATACCACCATTTCAAGCACCGGGAAGGGAAATGGATCAAAAGGCTTTAATCCGTTCAAAAAGTTCAGGTTCCAGCAAATCCAGACTGTAAATAGCAGGATACAGGCAATCAAAAATTTCATGCTTCCCAAAAATTCGGTAATGCCTATAGCCAAATGATCAATAAGGGTTTTATTTATATCTAAGGCTGATTTGATCTCCTTATTTTTATCCTCTTCTTCCTTTTGATTAACCCGCTGCCACTGGTTTTGCTGTGCCATAAACTATTTTATAATTTAATTGATAAAACAACTAATCTGCATAAAGTTTTATTTATAATCCGGATTGTTTCAGTTTGTTATGGAGTATAATCACATTATCCCAATTACAATAAATGCCTTAACTTGTTATTTTTGTAACGAAACTTTATTCAGTTTATTCCGGGTTTCTAAATTATCTTTAAGTGCGATGGATTTTTTATAATACATTATGGCTTGCTCCTTGTCTTTTTTCATATCATAATAATCGCCCATGCTATCATAAACCAAATAGCTTTTTGGATAGTATTTAATGTTCATTTCAAAAACAGCCAAGGCCCTGTCGGGCAGGTTTATTTCCATAAAATTATAACCCATATCATGTAAAATAGATTGGGGAGGCAACACCTGGTAACCCATATGTTTGGATATTGCGGCATAATGAGCTAACAGCACTGCCCCTACATCTATTTTTGCTGTTGCATCATACAATTTTGCATCAATAGCGTTAGGTAATTTATAGTAATCAAACAAAAACCTGAAACCATCATACTCCGCAATAAGCGGTGATGAATTATGGTTATCATCTTTGTAATATTTATAATCCCACTTTAACCCATTAGCCGTATTTTGTTGAAATACATCCTTCAATTTGAGTATTGACCGAATGTGATTATTTACTCCGCTTGTATCGTGCCTTACATGTAAGGTATCCATGTCATCCGGCATAGTATTGGCAATACCTAAAAACACTGATCTTCCGCTAAAGTCCTTTTGCTTTAAAACTTCCTGCGCTTGTTTTAATAATTTTTTGCCATCCCACCACATACTCGGATCAATAATGGTATAAGCGTTAAACAGGTTTGTGTGGTTGATGAGGATATTTACAGCTGTTAAACCACCAAAGGAGTGCCCAACCAGCATACGGAACGGCGCAGCAGGATAAATTGAATCAATGTGCGGAATCAGCTCTTTTTCAATAAAGGCAGTAAATTTTTCTCCGCCTCCTGATGTTTTAAAATCATCGGTAGGCTTATCCGTAAAGTCAAGCTTTCCGTAGGTGGGTGTTAAATCGCGGGTACGATCGGTATTGGTAATGCCAACAACTATCATATCCGGGCATATCATATTACCGTTCTTTTCGCTCAGGTAGGTTATCATTCCGGTAACCGGCGAGAAAAATTCGGCACCATCTAACAGGTAAACTACCGGATAACGCATGGCATTTTCAGGACTGCCGGCACCTTCGGGCAGGTGGATCCATACGGCCCGCTTTTCGCCAAGAATTTTTGATTGGACGGTATCAGTATGGCCAGATATTATCTGACCATTTTTTATATCCTGTGCCGTAACGGAAGAGAAAATTGAAAGCAATAAAATTAGCAGGAATGGTTTCATTAAGATCAGTTGTTTGCACTAATCTATTAATTTTCAGTCGATAAAAAAATCGCCTGCCATCCGTAATTTATTAAAGCTTATTCCTGGGGTTTCTTGAAGTTTTCGGGTGGGGTTGAAACTATCTCACCAAATTCATTAACATAAGCCATCATGCTGTCAATATCTCCGCCCGGAGAATTTTGCTGACGGTCAAGCTTGCGTTGTTCTTTGTCTTCCTTCTTTTTTTGCTTGTTTTTTTCGAGTTGCTTCTTCATAAAGGTTGCCTGTGACTTCGCCATAAATATTTTGATTTAAATGAACTTGCATGCGCCAGTAAATGCGCTATCAGGAGCAGGATGCCCCGGATGTTTTGAAAACAGCAAGTGTAAATTTCTGCTAAGTTAGCAAAAATTAGCGTAGCAAAATTATTACAGGGCTGCGCATCCCTTTAGAAAGCGCTGCAATTTGGGCTATGAACTTATAGCAAAGTTAGTTATGCCGCTAATAATTATTATTTAGACTCTGTTGCCGCCATCAGGTCTTTAAACTCATGTGTACTTTTTATATTATCCAAATCATCATCATTTATGGCATATTTTTTTTAATAGCCTGCATCAACTGCCTTTTTTAGATAAAGATTAGCCTCAGGTAGTTTATTCATCAGCGATAGCAGGCACGCCATATTGTAATAGTCTGTCAGCAGATCGTAGCTGTTATTATTGTTGATTATTTTATCCTGTAAAATTTTACAGGCCTGGTTATAATCGCCGGTATAAAAAAGAGAAAATATATAATTGACAGATTTTTTTGTTGTATCAAGCTCCAATACCTTTTTAAAATCAGGTATCGCTGCATCTTTTTTATTGAGCTTTTTTAAATAGGTTTTTGCACGATAATAATAGGGCGATGAATAGGTTGGATTCAATTCAATTGCCTTGGTACTATAGTCGATCACCTTTTGATAATCATTCATAAAATATGCATTATCAGCGCAGTTATTGTAAATTATGGCTATGTTTTTATTGTCGTCCTTATAAAGTGTAGCTGCTTTTAAATAATCATCTATACTTTGTTTAAAGTTGCCCATAGAGGTATAGGCTATGGCTCTTTCCCAATAATAAGCTCCGGAAACCGGGTTTAGTGAGATTGCGATATTATAATCGGCAATGGCCTTATCAAACTGTTTTAATTCCGTTTCATTAGCGCCACGGTTACTATACAGCTTGGCAAGCTTTTTTTTATTATCCTTTAAAAGGGCAATAGCCTTAGTGTAATCTGTTGTAGCAAGCTGGTAATCCCCATTATCAGCGTATATTGCACCCCGGCTCCAGTAGTACTCCCCGTTTTCGGACTGGAGTAAAATGGCAAAATTCTCATCATTTATTGCCTTCAAATAGTCTTTCAGTTTCTTTTCACATCCTGCCCTATCATCAAAAAGTATGGCCAGATTTTCTTTATCATCCTTATCCTGAAAAAGTATTGCAGCAGAATAATCAGCTATACCGCGTTGATAATTTCCAGAATCATCAAAGGCTATTCCCCTGTGCCAATATGCATTCCCGTTTTTTGGATTGAGTTTTAGCGCTAATGAATCATCAACAATTGTTTTATCATACATGTGCAGATCCAGTTCCTCATCAGCCCGGTTATCATACAAATTTGAAAGTCCAAAATCATTATCCTGATAAAATGGCATTGCCCTGGTATAATTATCAATTGATAATTTATGATTACCCATATCGCTGTTAATACTCCCTAAGTCCCAGTAGGCGCTGCCGTTATTAGGGTCTAAAGTAGTAGCTTTTAAGGCATCTGCCAATGCCTTATCGTATAGTTTTAAGTTTTGTTCGCATTCTGCGCGGCCATCGTAAAGTTCTGAAAGTTTCTTTTTAATACTTTTAAAGTGCGGGATGGCCTTGGTATAATTATCAGCAGCCAGCTTATAATTCTTTTTTTCTAACAATGCATCTGCTATATCTTTATAATCCTTACCCGTTTGGGCAAATAAATTTCCACAGAAAATGATGGCCGATAAAATTGTTATAGTTAAAAATTGTTTCATTAATAATAAGGTTTTATTGTGCCTGTAATATACCTCATAATTTTAAAACAAATGGATAATATCGTTATATAAATCATTCTGAAAAGGCTGATTTAACAATATTTTAACATTTTGATATGCAGTTTATTATTATTTACTTTGCAACTCAAAGTACTTTTATATACACTATTATGGATAAGTGTTTTGTTGATAAAAATTCAGTTGTACGAGAGATTTGGGGTAAAGCAGATACGGTACTGTTTATATTTGCTGGAGCTGCAGCAGAATTTGCTTTGAACAAGGCTGTGGATTGGCTTTATTTTACAGGCCGCCTGCCTGCCGATCCTTTAGGCAGATTATTTTCTACCGTAACTTACGCCCGCAAGATCATTTTTTCGAAGGAAGAAGAAGCCCTGAAATCGATTGACCTGATTACTGCTATTCATCTGGATGTTGAAAGGAAGCGGGGTGAACAAATACCCGCATGGGCCTATCGGGATGTATTATTTTTGTTGATCGATTATTCTATCCGCTCGTTTGAACTGCTTGAACACCAGTTAAGTGATACTGAAAAGACAGAAGTGTTTGAAGTTTTTAAACGGGTTGGCTTACGCATGCAGTTAACCGGATTGCCCAAAGATTATTACGACTGGCAAATAATGCGGGAAGCGCATTTACAGCAAAACCTTGTAAACAGTGCGTTTACTATTGATCTTTATCGGCAGTATAAAAGACATTTGGGTAGCATCAGATATGTATTACTTATACAAGTGCAGCAAATGCTGGTACCTCGAAAAGTAAAGGGGATGTTGTTTTCAGGAGAGGTTACCTGGCTTTACCCTGCGCTACTACTGTATAAATTTACCCGATTAATAAAATTGAATGGCTTTTTAAAAGATGCCTTATTACCGAAAGCTTATAAAGAACAGATAAAACAATTAGATATAAACCGAACGAATTAAGAGAAATTGTGCTATCCCAAAAGGAAAATGGGAATAATTGCAGGGAGAGTTGATATACCGGGCTTAAGATTAATTGGTATTTTAAATAATCTTAAGCCCGGTAATTTTTTTAATCTATAATGGTTTTTTTATAAAACCATAATTAAAGATCTAATTTAAACTACCAGCCAGAGCCTTTTTTTGCATTACCATTTTTTATATGCTCTTCTGCAGTTGCTTTACCCATAATTGCAGCCATTTTATTGCCTGCTTCATCTTTACCGGTAGCAATGTAACGACCTGATTTAATATCAATAACAGGATCGATCATTGGTACATTTTTAGTTTTTGTTTTTACTGAATACGCAGTAATTCCGCTTGTTGTTGCCATGATAAGTTTGTTTGTTTTTAAAGTTAAACCCTTTTTAGGGCATTTTGTTTTTATAATTGGTTGCCTTTATAGCTAATTAAAGCATTGCATAAGCTATAACGGGTTGGCAAGATATATAATTATGCTTAACAAACAAATTTAACTTAAGTTGAGTTTGGCAATAATTATTAACAATATACCAGGCAGGGTTTTAATAATCATTTGCCCAACAGTTAAAAATTTGATGTATTAAGACGAATTATAATTATCTGCCTATATTTACAATTCAAATTATTTAATATAAAGAGTTAGCTTAACTTCATGAAAAACAGAGATTCAAGCATTTTATACCTTGTATTAGGCTTATATTCATTAATGGTTAACTGGTATTATAACCATAACCTTATACTGCTTTTAATCAGTTATATTTTTTGGCCGCTGTATCTTATATACGAATTACTTACCGGTAACCTATCTCACGATATGTGGAAAATCATTCCGCTGTCGTATTTTAAATAGGCTTTTTACTTGTTTTTGCAGCCGTTTTAGCCGGTTGCAAAAATGCTCAATAATGCCCCAATTGTTAAAAAATGTAAAAAACGAAATACTTTATATTATTTATAGGTAAAAGTCGTTCTTTTGCTAAATAATCATATATGAAGAAAATTTCACTTATTGCTACCTTACTATCCGTGATCCTACTATTGGAAAATTGTAAAAAAGACACGGTTATTGCTTCTGCCAACTCTACTTACTATCTAATTGCTAATATTAACGACAGTACCTGGAACACCGATTCCACCAATGCAATAGTTACTTATAATACTGCTAATCAAAGTAAAGTGTTTACCTGCTCAGGCACGGTTGATAATAAGCAAATACAGTTTTCGCTTACAAAGCCTATTTCATCAAACACCAGTGGTTTCCCGCTTGGTACTTATACCGTTGATGCGACCAGTAATTTATTGATGGAGTATTTAACACCAAAACCAAATTCAACAGTATATACGCCGAATGGTATTGTTAAACCAGGCGCAGGTACTGTTACCATTACCACTGTAGATTCTGTTAAAAGTAAAATATCAGGTTCGTTCTCCTTTAATACGGTTCAAAACAATTACGATAGCAATGGCAATATTGTTTCGGTAAGTGTTAATACTATTGCAGCAGGTGGCTTTAACAGTATGCCTTATACTTTCAAAACCAAGTAATATATCCGCATAATTATCCTTAATAAAAAAAGGCTCGGTTATTTTAAAGTTATCACAAATAGTCCTTGTGATGCTTTGCTCAATTTTACCATTTTGCCAACAGCCTGACTGATATTTAAGGAATTGTTACCTTTGCAGAAATTTCAATAAATGTCTGCAAAAAATAAAGCTGTATTTTTAGATCGTGATGGTGTTTTAAACCAGGAAATGGGCGATTATGTTCGCCGGATAGAAGATTTCCATATCCTTGATAATTTTGAGGCTTTAAAAACGCTGCAAGACAAAGGTTATTTATTGCTGATAGCTACCAACCAGGGCGGCCTTGCCAAAGGCTGGTATACGGAGGATGAGTTGGCTAAAATGCACAAATCACTTAAAGACACTTACCATAATCATGGTGTTGAACTAACCGACTTTTTCTATTGCCCGCATCACCCTGATTTTACGGGCGATTGCGATTGCCGCAAACCAAAACCCGGTTTATTATTACAGGGAATTGAAAAATACAACCTTGACCCTTCCCTATCCTATTTTATTGGCGACCGTGAGCGCGATGTTGAAGCAGGCACCGCCGCAGGCGTAACCGGTATACTGATTAACAGTGATCAGCCTATAAGTACCGTATTGGACCTGATAGCTTAGTAAAGCAATTTTAAATATTCGTTATAAGCAATACTTGTAAAACATTTGTATACTTATATTCTTTTAAGCTATTACGGCCTAACAACAAATTATAATAAAAAAATTTCAAGCACATGAACGCCAAACGCTATTTAAAAAATCTCGATTCGATAATAGCCGCAATTATTGGTTTTTATGCCATTTACCTGTACACCAATTACAGTGGTGTAGGGATCTCGCCCGATTCAATTATGTATGCCAGCACGGCAACCAATATACAAGCACATGGCTCATTGCTTACTTTTAACAAAACGCCGCTTGTATTTTTCCCGGTATTTTACCCATTTTTTTTAAGCGTTATCCAATTCATTTCGCGGGTTGATCCTATCAGTGCCGGGGCAACTATCAATTCATTTTTATTCGCCATTGTAATTTTCACCAGCGGGTGGATCATGGAGAAGTTTGCAACCCATTCAAGGATCTATAAATGGCTTATCCTTCTCGCTATTATATTAAGCCCGGGTTTGCTGGAGATCTATACATATTTATGGTCAGAAACCCTTTTTATATTTGAGATACTACTGTTTGTTATTGCCTACTGGCATTACCTGCAAAGTCATTTAACCAAAGCATTGATATGGGTGGCTTTAGTAGCGGCCATCAGCTGTATAACCCGCTATGCAGGTGTCACCATAATTGGTGCTGGCGGCTTAATGCTTTTGCTGGATAATCAGTTACCTATCCGTAAAAAGATCAGCCAGATTCTTTTATTCGGCTTTTTGTCTATTTCCCTGTTGGTAGGCAACCTGATCTTAAACAAACTCTCCACAAACCTAAGCACAGGTACCCGCGAGCCATCCATAACCCCTTTTATTGATAACCTGCGTTATTTTGGCACCGTATTATGCGATTGGGCAAGTTTAAACAAGGATACCTACCCTTATGCCCCCTTACTTACCTCAGTAATATTACTTTCACTGATAGGTATTTTACTGTGGAAAGCCTACAAGGGCCGCATTAACAGTTATGAAAACATTGTAATTGCATTTGCTATAGTTTATGGGTTGTTTATTGTTATATCGGCAAGTATTTCAAGATACGAGCGCATCAATAACCGCCTTATTGCGCCAATGTTTATCCCATTGCTTATCGGCATTACCAGTTGGGTACCCGATGTTATCAAGCTGGCAAAAACAAAAGCAAAGTATGTATTAGCCGTTGTTGCTATATTATTGATGCTGGCTTTTGAGTATTCAACCTACCAAACCGATTGGCAGCGTTATGAGGACGAAGGCGACTATGGTGTACCGGGATATAGTGACGACGATTGGAATAAATCGGAGTTTGTAGTTTATCTGCGCCAGCATAAAGACATTTTTAAACCCGGTGTGCCCATTTATACGGATGCTGATGAAGCTGTTTATCTGTTTACCGGCATGTCATCATTCCTGATACCGCATAAATTTTTCAAGGCCGATGTACAGAAGTTTTATGCACACAAGCACTTTTATTTAATTTGGTTCGGTAACCTTTATAATACCGAATTACTTAGCCTGCCGGATATTATGAAGAATAAAAAGCTAATAAAAATTGGCGGGGCAAAAGAAGGAACGGTTTATTATTGCGAGGAATAAGCTGTATTGAAAGGTCAGGTTTGAGCGATAGCCCGGAATTTAATTTTGTTCTTCTGTATTTGAAATAAACAAATCAAACTTTTATTTTGATTTAATAAACAACTCCCTATATTTGCAAGGCTCATCTATAGTTTTACTATACAAAAAATGAACGGTTATACATTATATCATTTGCACCTGCACCATCACCACCATGTGGTGATTAGATAATGTATGTTTCTACGTGAAATAACAACCTCCGTTTGTACTTTTTATTATAGTTCCTTAAATCCATTCAGTGAAAACACTTAAAATAGCGATCCAAAAATCGGGTCGGCTCAACGAAAAATCCGTTGAATTATTAAAAAATTGCGGCCTTAATTTTGAAAATTACAAAAGCTCGCTTATCTCTCCTGTTTCTAATTTCCCGCTCGAAATTCTTTTTCTGCGCGATGATGATATCCCCGAATATGTACAGGATGGCATTGCCGACCTGGGTATAGTGGGCGAAAACGTGATACAGGAAACCGAAGTTGAAGTAAGCTACCTGCAAAGGCTTGGCTTTGGTAAATGCTCACTTAAAATTGCAGTACCCAATACTAATGATATTCAAAACCTTGATGAGCTTAACGGCAAATCAATTGCTACTACCTATCCTGCCATCCTTGGTAAATTCCTGAAAGATAAAGGCATCCAGGCTGATATCCGCACCATTTCGGGCTCGGTTGAAATTTCACCGGGTTTGGGGTTAAGCGATGCCATCTGCGATTTGGTATCAACCGGTGGAACGCTGAAAAGCAATGGCCTGAAACCATTTTGTGATGTTATGTCATCCGAAGCTGTGCTTATCGGTCGTAAAGGAAGCGAAAATGAAGACCTGGTTATCGAGCTCATTCAGCGCATCCAATCGGTATTAAGAGCAAAAGAAACCAAATACGTAGTTTTAAACGTTCTTAGAGATAACCTGCCTTCTATTATAGCATTGCTGCCGGGTGTTAAAAGCCCATCAGTAGTACCATTGGCCGAAGAAAACTGGGTTGCGGTACACACCGTTATACCTGAACGTGATTTTTGGGACAGGATAAGCCAGCTGAAACAAGCCGGAGCACAGGGCATTGTAGTAATGCCTATAGAAAAAATAATTTTATAGTTTGCTTTTTGTTGAAGCATTTAACTGCAAGCCGAATGAAGACCTATAATTATGCAGATCTGAATACAGCACAAATTCAAAAACTGGTTCAGCGTAATGTTGACCCGGCTAATGAGATCCGCGCCATTGTTGAAGATGTTATTGCACATGTACAGCAAAATGGTGATAGCGCCCTGTTTGATTATGCTTTAAAATTTGATAAGGTTGAGCTTAATAAATTATATTTAGATAAGGCTGAACTTACTGAAATTGCAGCTGCAGTTTCGGCAGATCAAAAAGCGGCGCTTCAAGTAGCGTATAATAACATCTATAAATTTCACCATACACAGTTAAAAACCGAAGATAAGGTTGAAACCATGCCTGGTGTAACCTGCTGGCGCGAGCTTAGGCCCATTGAAAAGGTTGGTCTGTATATTCCGGGTGGAACGGCTGTTTTACCAAGCACCTTTTTAATGTTAGGTATACCGGCACAAATTGCTGGCTGTCATGAAATTGTGGTGTGCTCGCCTCCTCAAAAAAACGGCAAGGTCAATGCTTTTATAGCTTATGTAGCTTTGCTTTTAGGTATTGATAAGATATACCTTGCCGGTGGCTCACAAGCCATAGCCGCTATGGCTTACGGCACCGAAACTATCACCAGAGTTGATAAGATATTTGGCCCTGGCAACCAGTTTGTAACCAAGGCTAAAACCATCATACAATCAACCACTACCACGGCTATTGATATGCCGGCAGGCCCATCAGAAGTATTAGTTATAGCTGATGAAACTGCCAACCCTGTTTATGTAGCTGCCGATCTGCTTGCCCAGGCCGAACACGGAATGGATAGCCAAGCCATATTGGTTTGCACATCTGCCCAGATAGCCGAAGCCGTTTCGACAGAAGTTAGTAAACAGGTACCCGTATTGCCTCGTGCCGAAATTGTAGTAAAAGCGTTGGAGAACTCCTACATAGTAATAACCGGTAACCTTGATGAGGCCATGCAGTTTAGCAACCAATACGCCCCGGAGCATTTAATATTGGCAACCGAAAACTGGAAGCTGATAACACCAAAGATCATTAACGCGGGATCTGTATTTTTAGGCAACCTGACGCCCGAGAGTGCTGGCGACTATGCATCAGGAACCAACCATACGCTACCAACCAGCTCCTATTCAAGGGCTTATTCGGGTGTGTCTGTTGATTCATTTGTAAAGAAGATCACCTTTCAGCATATAACGCCCGATGGGATTCAAAACATTGGCCCATCCGTTGAGATCCTGGCCGAATTGGAAGGGTTACATGCCCACAAAAATGCAGTAACAGTAAGAATGAAGTAATAAAATAACCAATCGTCATTGTGAGGGATGAAGCAATCACCGGTATACAGAGCCGCTCTGTATAATTTGCAACTGCTTCATTCATCGATATAATGGTTGAACTAACACAACAAACATCAATAACATGTTTAGTATAGATAATATATTACGCGAAAACATAAAAAACCTAATCCCCTACTCCTCTGCAAGGGATGAGTACCAGGGCGAGGCAAGTGTTTTTTTGGATGCAAACGAAAATGCTTTCGGCTCACCCCTTGAGCAGCAATATAACCGCTATCCTGATCCGTTGCAATACCATGTAAAAAAACGCTTAAGTGAAATAAAGGGATTGCCGGTACGTAATATATTTTTAGGTAACGGCAGCGATGAGGCTATTGATATTTTGTTCCGCAGCTTTTGCAACCCGGGTGTTGATAATGTGATACTGGTACCACCAACCTATGGCATGTACCAGGTATCGGCAAATATTAATGATATAGCCGTAAAAAACATACCACTAACCGAAGATTTTCAGCTTAACCTGGAAGGCATAGCCGAAGCCATTGACAAAAATACCAAGCTGATCTTTATCTGCTCGCCAAATAACCCTACGGGTAACTCTATCAACCGTGCAGATGTAGAAACACTGCTGACCAATTTTAACGGTATTGCTGTAGTTGATGAGGCTTATATCAATTTCAGCCGTCAAAAAACTTTTATACAGGAACTTACCGAATATGGTAACCTTGTAGTATTGCAAACCCTTAGTAAAGCATGGGGACTTAGCAGGTTTACGCCTGGGCATGGCCTTTGCCAGCGAAGAGATCATTGAGGTGATGAACAAAGTAAAGCCACCTTACAACATTAATGAGGCATCACAGGAATTGGCATTGCAGGCATTAGACAATGTAGACCAGGTAAACAGCTGGATACGGGAAACGCTGTTGCAGCGAGATAAGCTGGTATTAGGTTTAAAAGACTTTGATTTTGTGCTAGATATTTACCCATCTGATGCTAACTTTATCCTGGTAAAAACTACCGATGCCAAAAGGTATATATAATTTTTTAGTTAACAAGGGAATAATTGTGCGCAACCGTTCAAAAGTTGACCTTGTGTGAAGGTTGCCTGCGCATCACTGTTGGTACGCCCGACGAAAACAATATTTTACTCCAAACTTTACAGGAACTTTAAATGAACAAGCTTCAAAAAGTACTGTTTATTGACCGCGATGGTACTACTGATAAAAGAAACTACCGACGAACAGATCGACTCGTTCGCAAAGCTGGAGTTTTATCCGGGTGCTTTACAATACCTGCCTAAAATTGCAGCCGAGTTTGATTTTGAATTGGTGATGGTTACCAACCAGGATGGCTTGGGTACCGCATCTTATCCGGAAGATACTTTTTGGCCGGTACAAAACTTTATAGTTAAAACACTGGCGAACGAAGGCGTTGTATTTTCAAACTTTTGTATCGACAGAACCTTCCCTGCTCAGAATGCACCTACCCGTAAACCGGGCATAGGCATGCTGATCCAATACCTTGATTCGGAAAAGTATGATCTGAAAGGCTCTTTCACTATTGGTGATCGTAAAAACGATGTGTTGTTAGGTCATAATTTAGGTGCAAAAGCTATCTGGCTAAATGATAATTCAAACTTGGGCAGCCACGAATTTAGCGGACAGGCCGAAGAAGATGCCATAAAAAGCACCGTTGCTTTAGAAACTACCGATTGGCAAAAGATCTATGAGTTTTTAAAACTTGGGCAGCGCGTGTTTGAACATCGCCGTTCAACTAAGGAAACCGACATCTACATAAAAATAAACCTTGACGGCAAGGGCGAGGCAAAGGTATCCACAGGCGTACATTTCTTTGATCATATGCTTGATCAGATAGCCCGCCACGGTAATATCGATCTGGAAATTATAGCACAGGGCGATCTGCATATTGATGAGCATCATACCATTGAAGATACCGGCATTGCGCTTGGCGAAGTTTTTGCCATGGCTTTGGGTAATAAAAAAGGAATTGAGCGCTATGGTTTTTGCCTGCCGATGGATGATTGCCTTGCACAGGCAGCCATTGATTTTGGCGGCCGCAACTGGATAGTTTGGGATGCCGAATTTAAAAGGGAAAAAATTGGCGAAATGCCTACCGAAATGTTCTTTCACTTTTTCAAATCATTCTCTGATGCAGCAAAATGCAATCTTAATATAAAAGCAGAAGGTGATAACGAGCATCATAAAATTGAAGCTATATTTAAGGCCTTTGCTAAGGCAATAAAAATGGCAGTAAAACGCGATGTAAATAACATGGTTTTACCGAGCACAAAGGGATTGTTATAAACGATGGGGAAATAAGCACAGGGAAAAATCCAGGTCTTATATTTCAAATCCAAAGCATAAAAATGATAGGTATAGTTTATTACGGCGCAGGCAACATCTTTTCATTGACAGCCGCTTTAAAGCGGTTGGGCATCCCCTATGGGATGATTACCAGGGAAGAAGATTTTGAGCAGTACAACCGTTATATTATTCCTGGTGTAGGCCATGCAGGTGCTGCTATGAACAAATTGGAGCAAACAGGCCTGGTACCAAAAATTAAAGCACTTAACAAGCCTACCTTAGGTATATGTGTAGGCATGCAGTTGTTAACCGCGTATTCGGAGGAAGGCGACTCTAAACTTTTGGATCTTTTCCCTATAAATACGCTAAAATTTACCAGCAGCGCTGATCACAAAGTACCTCACACAGGTTGGAACCGCGTGTATCCCGAAAAAGAAAACCCACTATTTCAAAACATTCCGGACGGATCACACTTTTACTTTGTACATTCATACTTTATTGAGTATAATAATTTATATACTTTATCGTCAACAACTTATACAAACAAGTTTTCGGCATCAATCTGGAGGGATAATTTTTATGGCGTACAGTTCCATCCCGAAAAATCAGGTGCTTATGGTGAAACATTACTAACAAACTTCTCAAAAATATAAAAGACATGTACATTATTCCTGCAATTGATATTTTAGACAAAAAAGTGGTGCGGTTACGTGAGGGTGATTATAAGCAGGTAACTGAATATGATGTTTCCCTGGAGGAAATGATCCATAAATACCAGTCGAACGGTACAAACTTCATTCATATTATTGACCTTAATGGGGCAAAGAACGATTTCACCAACCAGCAATACCTGTTTGATGTGATCCGCAAAACAGATATGAAGGTTCAGTATGGTGGTGGTATCCGCAGTATTGATAAGGTAAAGGAACTTATTGATGCCGGTGTACATCGTGTTATTGTTGGTACACAGGCCTTAACCAACCCGTCATTTTTAAAAGAATTAAGCAAAGAGATTTGCGGAAAAGACAAATGTTCTGACCAGGTGGTTATTGCCATAGATGTGCTTGACGAGGTGATCAAATACTCCGGCTGGATGGAAAGCTCACCTATAAAGCTGATGGATTACGTTGATAAATGCCTTCAATTGGGCTTTTTCAGGTTTTTATGTACCGATATTAATAAAGATGGCAAATTAGGTGGTGCAGGTGTTGACCTGTATGCCAAACTGCTTGACCATTCACCATTTATTAAGCTGATAGCCTCTGGTGGTGTTAGCTCAATGGCAGATGTTGAACAATTAAACAGTATTAAGGTAGAATCATGTGTAGTGGGTAAAGCCATTTATGAAGGCCATATATCTATAGAAGAAATAAAAAACTGGAATTTAGAATCTCTGATTTCTATATAGTAATCAGCCCAAACCAACAAGTATTTAGTCAGTTAGAAAAAGTTTTGGAACAAATAGACTTGCATATCAGCTCCCCTTTTAGAGGGTTGGGGGGATTAACGAAACGAATTATCCCTTGCCTTGATGTTAAAAATGGCCGTACAGTAAAAGGTGTAAACTTTGTTGATCTGCGGGATGCAGGTGACCCGGTTGAACTTGCCTGGAACTATTCGCAGCAGGGTGCCGATGAACTGGTCTTTTTAGATATTACAGCCACCGTTGAGCGCCGCAAAACGATGGTTGAACTGGTTAAAGCTGTTGCAAGACAAATAAACATCCCCTTCACTATTGGTGGTGGCATTAACGAAATTGCTGATGCTGATGCCCTTTTAAATGCCGGTGCCGATAAAATATCCATTAACTCGGCAGCAGTGCGTAACCCGGCTTTAATTGATGAACTGGCTAAAGCCTTTGGCGTTCAGTTTGTAGTAATAGCGGTTGATACACGCATAATTGAAGGTAAAAATATTGTACACTTAAACGGCGGCCGCCTGCCTACCGAAAGGGAAACCCTGGAGTGGATAAAAGAGGCTGAAAGCCGCGGCACAGGCGAGATTTTATTAACATCCATGGATCATGACGGCACTAAAGCCGGATTTGATAACCACTTGTTAAAGCTTGTTAATAACGCGGTAAACATCCCGGTAATAGCATCGGGCGGTGCAGGTTCAGTTCAGCATTTTATTGATGTGTTTGAAAAAAGCAACGTTGATGCAGCATTGGCAGCATCTGTATTTCACTATGGTGAAATATTAATACCCGACCTGAAAAAGGTTTTGAAACAACATAATATTGAAGTAAGAGAAGTATAAACCATTAATTATAATGGGTATATACTCCCTATAAAATAAAAACAAATGAATATCGATTTCAACAAATCAGACGGACTGGTACCCGTAGTTATACAGGATGAGCAAACGCTTGAAGTGCTGATGCTGGGCTATATGAACCAGGAAGCTTATGATAAAACCGTAAAGGAAAATATAGTTACTTTTTTTCGCGTTCAAAAAGCAGGTTATGGACCAAGGGCGAAACCAGCAATAATTTTTTACATGTAAAAAGCATAAATATTGACTGCGATAACGATACCCTGCTAATTAAAGTTAAAGCAGATGGCCCTACCTGCCATACTGGTGAACGCAGTTGTTTTAAAACCGAATATAACCAGAACTTTATTTTAGAGCTGGAAAACATAATCGGCGACAGGTATGAAAACCCTGTAGAGGGATCATACGTTAACAAGCTTCAAAGAAAAGGCCTGAATAAAATAGCTCAGAAGGTTGGTGAAGAGGGTGTTGAAACCGTGATAGCGGCGCTTGCCGAAACAGAAACCGATTTGATCAATGAAACGTCAGACCTGGTATTCCACTTACTGGTTTTACTCCGCGAAAAAGGACTTAACCTTGAAAAAATAGCTAAAAATTTAGAGGCAAGACATAAGTAAGCCCTATGAAAAGCGACAATACCTATTCTGTATTGTCAACCATATATCAATTCAATGATCTCTGTAGAAAAAACAGCTGAACTAAACGGACACGGTAACCCTATATTTACGCTTGAACTATCGCAAAAACCGGGTATCTTATTTTCCGGAGGAAATGATAAAGGTGTAGTAGAGTGGAGCCTTAAAAACAATGCTTTTATTAAAGTAATGTTTAAGGTACCAGCATCAATTTATGCTATTCACTGCCCTGTTGAACTGCCTTTGATGTTTACCGGGCTCAGAAATGGCGAGGTAATGGTTTTTGATTTTATCCAGCAAAAGTTACTTCCCTCATTTAAACACCATCAAAAACCGGTATTTGATATTCAGTCGGTAAAAGGTAAGCAGGAATTGTTGGTAGCTTCGGAGGATGGTACAGTATCTATCTGGAGCCTTAAAACCTTGCAGTTAATACATACCATTAAAGTAGCCGACGATACGATCAGGTGTATCAGTATCTCGCCTGATGAAAAGCAGGTAGCCTTTGGCGGCCGCAACAACCTGATCTACATTTATGATTTAGAAGATTACACGCTGCTCAAAACCTTAAATGAGCACATCATGTCTGTTTTCTCCCTGCAATACTCCCCTTCAGGTAATTATTTGGTATCCGGTGGACGCGATGCGCAGATAAAGATCTGGGATAGCTCGTCATATAAACTAATCCATAATATCCCGGCACATTTATTTGCGGTTAACAGTATTGAGTTTCATCCTACACTGCCATATTTTGCAACGGCCAGCATGGATAAAAGCATTAAGATTTGGGGTGCAGATAATTTTAAACTTTATAAAGTGATCAGCCGCGAAAAGGGTTTTGCAAGCCACCAGCTATCCATCAATAAAATAGCATGGAATGGTAACCAGCTCATTTCTGCCAGTGATGATAAAAATATAATGTTGTGGGATATAGGGTTTGATTAAAGCACCCGCCTGATTACAGTTAGCTTGTGGGTATATCGTTTTTGTTCTTCCGAATAAATACCTTTTTCGTCAATACCATCAATTTTCACTTTGCCCGATGCATGTATTATGCGCTCATTATTCAGCATAATACCTACATGAACTATTTTACCTTCATTGTTTTCAAAAAAGGCAAGGTCACCCAATTTAGCCTCATTTAAGGTGTTTATGCCGTAACCCTGCTCAACCTGCATGCTGGCATCACGCAATAAGCTAACCCCCTGAGATCTGAATACGGCTTGTGTAAACCCGGAGCAATCTATCCCAAAGTGAGTGCGCCCACCCCATAAATAAGGTGTATTTAAAAATGATGTTGCCGTAACAGCAAGGTTTTCGGTTTCACCAATCTCCCCTATTATTTCAAATCTTTCTTCGCCCACATGGCAGGTTGTACCTTCTAAAAAAGATAGCGTGCTTCCCATAGGCAGGTAAAGGATGCTATTATTGGCTATTTTCCAAGCTTGTGTAACGGCACGATGGGTTAATGGAGGTGGGTTTTGTTTAATTCTTTTGTAAGACAGGTGGCCAAGCATATTAAATTGTAACCGTCCTATCCAACCGGGATAATTATCGTTTGATGTAATGATCTTTACCCAATTGTCCTTCCAATCAGTGATCTCAAAAGTTTCACCAAATAAAACCTGCGAAACCTGCTCGCTCCTATCGTTAGCTTCGGCACGCAAGGGTATAACAGAAAGATTACAAATACCGTATTCCATAAATTCAGGACTGTCTACGCAATTTCAGGTTTTAGGTTTCAAAAAGCAAACTACAAAAAAAGGGAAAGCAATTGAATACTTCCCCTATTTTATATTTTTATAGAGCGAATATTATTCACCCAAATGTAACCAATCTTTCTTGGCAAGCAATTCCTCTTTAGTTTCACGAATATCTTCGTCATCTACACAGCAATCAACCGGGCAAACCGCAGCACATTGGGGCTCATCATGAAAACCAACACATTCGGTACACTTATCAGGAACGATATAATATATATCATCAGATAAAGCTGCCTGGGTTTCTTCAGCATTCAAAGTATTGCCATCGCCAAAATCTATCAGCCCTTTTAAGCCTGTTCCGTCTGAAAAACGCCATGCTGCACCAGCATCATATATGGCATTATTAGGGCATTCAGGTTCGCAAGCTCCGCAGTTTATGCATTCGTCGGTGATTTTAATCGCCATATTTCTTTATATCTTATAATCTCAATTAACTTTGCCTGATATTAACAGGCACGCAAATATAACAAAAAAAGAGTTTAAGGGTTTCCATCCTTACCATATATATGTCAAAAATTAACAGATCGCGCTTAATTGCTGCATTTACAGAGCTTGGTGACCAGCTGAGCAACCCAACCGAAGCCCTGTGGGCCATGATAGAGAGTGAACGCCAATACAACGCGTGGTTTACATCAGAAAGTGTTTTAAGAGCTATAAAGGCTATTGGCGGCATGTTAAACACCGCTGATCTGAGCCAATGGCTGGATAATTATAACTTTAATGCCGATAAGCCATCAAAAAAGGTAGGCCTTATTTTGGCGGGCAATATTCCGCTGGTAGGTTTTCATGATGTTTTATGTGTGCTGATAACCGGGAACATTGCCTTAATTAAAGCATCATCACAGGATGCAAGGCTTATTAAAAATGTTTTACAGATGCTGGTTGGTATTGAACCTGCTTTTGCAAACCGTTACAGCTTTGTTGAAAGATTAGAGAATTTTGATGCCGTTATTGCTACCGGCAGTAATAACACTTCGCGCTATTTTGAATATTACTTTGGTAAAGTGCCCAACATTATCAGGAAGAACCGCACCAGTGTAGCCCTGCTTACCGGGCATGAAACTACCGAGCAGCTATTTGAACTGGGCCATGATATTTTTGATTATTTCGGTTTGGGCTGCCGTAACGTATCAAAGCTGTTGGTACCCAAGGGGTATAACTTTAATTTCTTTTTTGAATCGATAGAGGTTTATAACCCCATTATCCATCATAATAAATACAATAACAATTATGGTTATAACCGGTCTATTTATCTTGTAGGCAGCGAGCAGCACTTAGATAATAATTTCCTGATCCTGAAAGAAAGTGATAAGCTGGCATCGCCGCTTGCCGTTTTATTTTACAGCTATTATGATAGTTTGAAAGCTGCCGAAACGCTTTTGGAAACCGAAAGTGATAACATACAATGTATTGTTACTGCTGCACCAGTCAAAGTAAAAAACCAGGTGGTTGATTTTGGTAAAAGTCAGCAGCCGGCCCTTTGGGATTATGCCGATGGTGTGGATACTATGGCGTTTTTAACAGCCATTTAATTATTAACACCTGTTAATTACAGGGTAAGCTTTTTAAAAATTTAAATGCCGCTTTATATTACCGGCACATAATGTTTGGAGGGTTTACCCTGGTTAATTTCTATCTTTTAATTTAGATAGAGATAGGTTTTAAGGGGTAATAGAATAGTATTAGATTAATTAAATTAACCAATCATTCACCCCAGGCGGTCACGATCAGGCTTCTTTCACCTCCTTGGTTGCGGTGTTCGCATAAATATATCCCCTGCCACATGCCTAATGCCAGCCGACCGTTACGGATAGGAATAGTTACCGAGCTGCCCAGCATAGCGGCTTTTAAATGCGCCGGCATATCGTCAGATCCTTCGTCATTATGCAAATAATCAGGATCATTTTCAGGGACAGCCTTATTAAAATAAGTTTCAAAATCTTTCCTTACGGTTGGGTCGGCATTTTCATTAATGGTTAATGCGGCCGAGGTATGCTGAATAAATACCTGGCAAATGCCCATATTTATTTCGCTGATAGCTGGCAAAGCATACAACACTTCAGAAGTAATCAAATGGAAACCTCTTCGCTTTTCACGCAACCTGAATGCCTGCTGATAAATTCTCATAAGTAAATACTACTCCTAAACCAACGCTTATTATTGTTGCTGCGGATTATACGGATGCACAGAAATAACACTATCAACCACAAAATTGCTTACACCGCGCCAAGGCAAGGTATGCATATACTCTTTGTAATGCAGTTCAATATATGCACCTGCACTTTTATTCAGCTTATCAGCCACCTTTTCGTCTGTTACCGAAAACATAAACTCGTTTGATTGTATACTACCCTGTGTTGGCGTACGGATACCCGCCTGGATCAGCCTGCCCTCATAGGTTTTAAACATATAACCCTTATGTACAAAGTAGTTCATAGTACCGGCTTTGGTACCATCCCCAAAAACAAAATAATACCGGTAATAAATGGTACCTGCCAGTATTAGCAATACTATAGTTAGTGAAATGGTTACAATACGTTTTTTCATGTTTATTACTTGTTTAAGGTATTTAACAACAATAATAGCAAATTGTAAGCATCAACTCAATATTTTGTTAGCAGACAAAAGCCAAGCTTATAACACACAAATTAGCAAGGTGTTACAAATCAGCATTGCGTTTTCAAGTGCATAACTTAACATTGTGTTATACTTAGGATGATTTTTTGTTAATTTTAAATCAACAAAGCGCTTTTATCAACCATGAAAAAATATATTCTGCTGCTAATAATCAATGTTTGCTTGCTCTCCGCACAAGCACAAACAGATCCGAAAACACCGGCCTCAATAGCCAAT
The DNA here is from genome assembly GCF_965277465.1 of Mucilaginibacter sp. Lineage (GTDB taxonomy): Bacteria > Bacteroidota > Bacteroidia > Sphingobacteriales > Sphingobacteriaceae > Mucilaginibacter. The sequence continues at coordinate 1,652,024 of NZ_CBDICW010000002.1, read as the reverse complement.
AATGGCAAAGTATGGACCTCCATTTTTCAGCAACGCGCAGCAGAATATAAAGCCCTTTGTTTCCAGGCATATAATATAGCAAGGTTAAGATTAGACATGGCCATAAAGAAGCATCATACAAAGCCGTATGCTGTTATTACCGATATTGATGAAACCCTGTTAGATAACAGCCCTTACGACGCACAAAGAGCTATAAACAACCAGGAGTTTAGCCCTAACAGCTGGAAAGAATGGACCGCCAAAGCCATTTGCGATACCGTACCCGGCGCAGCATCTTTTTTTAAGTATGCCGCATCAAAAGGTGTAACCATATTTTATATTACCAACCGCGACGAAGATGAACGCCCCGGCACTATTAAAAATTTACAGTTATATAATTTACCTAATGCTGATGATGCACATTTATTACTTCGCTCAAAAACATCAAGTAAGGAAACACGGCGGCTGGATGTTTTAAAATCGCACCAGATATTATTGTTATGTGGCGATAACCTGCCCGATTTTGACCTGCTTTATGACAACCACCCCGATGAAGCAAACAGGGCGGCAATTACCGAAAAGTTAAAAAAGGAGTTTGGCAACCGCTATATTATATTGCCAAATGTTAGCTATGATGATTGGGAAAACGCCATTTTTAATTATAACAATAAGCTTACTAACGCGCAAAAAGACTCCATAATTAAAGCAAAGCTTAAAACTGTTCCACGGTAAATTAACAAAGCTTACTTGCTGTAAATTATTAATAAAACAACAAAGCCGCCCCATATAGGGTGCGGCTTTGTTGTTAGACAGTGATATTGTAGTTTTTAAAAATGGAATAATAATTTAGTAAATATGCGCATACCATTAAAGCCCATTTGTACAGCTTCAAACGGACCACCTGATTCGCTGTCGCCAAAAGAACTGCTTCCGCTGGTTGCACTTGACGAACCCGGTACAATTGCTTTACCCGGATGTACGTTAAACAAGTTGTCAACGCCGGCAGTCCATGATACGATCTTGCTTACTTTGTATGATACATAAAGATCAGTAGTTACTTTAGGTTTGAAATCAAATATTTCAGGAACTACACCGCTTCCGTTATCCAAAGATACGTAAGGGAAAAACGGATCAGCTGAGGTTGATGGTGTGCTGGCTTCGCCAAAACCTAATTCCTTTACGTCGCCATAATAAGTAAGGTGCGTACCGAACGATAGTTTTTTAACACCATACTCCATGCTCAATGTGAACTTAGCTTTAGGCGCACTTGCTTTTAGGAAATATTGCTCCCTGTCGCTAAAGAAAGTAGCACTATCAGATGCTGAACCTTTAAATGTTGCAGGTACATTGATCTTATTGATGGTTAAACCCTGGATGTTACCGGCTAACAAAGCAGTAAAGTGACTATTATTGTCCCAACGTTTTTTGTAATCAATAACAATATCAATACCCCTGTTTGTTGTATTAACCGCATTGGCAAAGAATTGAGCATCACCAATACCATTACTATTTAATATATTTTGTAATGGTGCACCTAATGTTGCATCATCAGCAGCATATAAGCCCGAGATAACAATTCTGTTTTTAATGATAATATCATAACCATCAACAGTAACCGTTAAGTTATGCGTAGGCTGCCATGCAAAACCTAAGCTGTAGTTAACAGAAGTTTCAGGAGTTAATTTTGGGATACCAGCAGTTTCAGCAACGGCCGAGTAGTTAGGTACCAGCTTTGTATACACCAGGTTACCACCAATTATGGAGGTGTTGGTATTACTAAAGTTAATTTGCTGTAATGATGGTGCACGGAAACCTGTGCTTATTGAGCCGCGTACGTTAAAATTGCTGGTTAATTTATAACGTGTTGCAAATTTTGAGGTTGATACAAATCCAAAATCAGAGTAGTTTTCAAAACGTTCGGCCATATCAATCAACCAAAGTTTGGTTACATCAAAAGCAAGTTCGCCATAACCGCCTTCATTGGTACGGTGTGCTTTTACGGCATCACTTGGCTGGTAACCCGGGTAACCTTCAGAACCTGAAGCTTTTGAAATAAGTGAATCCTGTCCTTTTGACCCTTTAACCGGTAAAGTAGCACCACCATTTATGTATGAGTTAGGCTCACCTGCATAAAGGCTGTAACGCTCATACCTGAACTCACCACCAAATGATAATTGTAAACCTTCGCCTATACCTTTAAAGCGTTTGGTTATATCAGCATTTGCAGTGTTTTGCAAAAAGTTAAAGCCACCATCATCAAAACGGGTTTGAATTGGCTGGCCTGCAACGTAAGGCAATGAAGCATTAAATGTTTTATTACCCCAGTAATGGAAATCATTACGACCAGTGTTATCACTGATGTCCCAATCCCAATCACCTTCGGTTGTTCCTCTGAAACCAAAAGCTGCCGACATATCCTTTATGTATACATCTTCCTGCGGATTGTAGTAAACATTGTTAGGATCGAACGGAGCGCCAGCCGGAGCATCAACCTTCATTACACTGGGTACAAAAATAAGTGCACCTGTTGTAGGGTCGGTTGGGAATTTTGTAGGGTTTTGACGAAGACCATTATCATAGTTCCAGCTTCTGGTGTAAGCATAAACGTTGGAGTGTTTATAGTTATAACCACCAAACGAATAAAAGGTAGTATTGGTTCCTTTTAAAGGTACTTCCATATTATACATGGCACCACCTGATGCTACCGAGCCATCACCAAAAGCACGGCGCTCACGGCTTACCGCCAAAGAAGGATCTTCCCTGAAAGTTTTTCCCTGATCTTCATAGTTACCGCCTACGTTAAGGAAGCCACCATTTTTACCTATAGATACACCATAATCACCACCTAAGGTAAATGTTTGGCCATCAAATTTTTTGCCTGTGTAATAAGCAGCAGGATCTGAATAATTTAAGGTATTGTATTTTTGATCGTTATAACCGCTGAAACCTGCATTTAAGGTAAGATGATTTACATCCTTTTTCAAAACAAGGTTAATTACACCGGCTATCGCATCAGAACCATACTGGGCCGATGCACCATCACGCAATATTTCCACGTGATCAATAGCAGCTTCGGGTATAGCGTTTAGGTCGGTACCGCTATTACCACGACCACGGGTACCTACCTCATTAACAAAGGCAGATAAGTGACGGCGTTTGCCATTTACCAAAACCAATGTCTGGTCAAATCCTAAACCACGTAAGCTTGCAAAGTCAATAGCATCTGATCCGTCGCCACCGCTTTGTTTGTTATAATTAAAGGATGGTACAGCCTGGTTAAGCTGGCTCATTAAATCGGGTTTTGCAGTAGTTGCGCCAACCTGATTAACGTTGAGCACATCAACCGGTACCGGTGAATCAGTTTTAGTACGGCCCGCACCGCGGCTACCTACTACTACAACTTCTTTTAATGATTCTGATGATAATTTCATTTCCACGTCCATAACCTTGCTTTCGCCGGCAGTAATGGTTACGTTCATGGTTGCTTTTTCATAACCAATAGCCGAAAAAATAACGTTGTAAGTTCCGGCTTTTAAAGTCAGCGCATACTTACCATCAATGTCGGTTGTGGTTCCTGAGCCGTATGGTAATGCCTGTACGCTGGCGCCTTGTATAGGCTTACCAGCAACAGTAACCGTGCCTGTTAGCTTTTGGGCAAAAAGCGAAGAGCTAAACAAAATGAAAGCTCCAAATAGAATTAGGGGTAATTTTAAAGTCATAGTTGTTAATTTAGTGAGAAGTTCATGTTAATTTCTCTGTAAAATAGTTATATTTTTTAATATTTTAATACAAATTCAAAATAATATGCTTTTTTATACATTATTCACAAAATAAAATGCCGTAAAATGATAATTTCACCATAAAAAGCATAAATTTTATTAAAAAAAAAGAAATATTTTAGTATTCTGATATATAATAAATAAATCTTTAATTAAAAAAATCTTAATTTATCCAATTAAATCTGATTTTTACTTTTTTAATTGTACATGTTGATACTTTTTAATATCAAATTTTATTTTTTATCGATAATTAAATAAAAAATCTATTAATATTCATTAAAAGTCAAATTTTAAGCTCCAAAAATCATCGTAAAGGATTAAAAAAAGGCCTTAAATCACAAAAGGCTTACCATAATTCATTATTTCAAGAAAAAAACTTGGAAATTTTTAATATCCCCCTATGGATTAAGCAATAGATATTCATTAGAAATAAGTGGCACCAATTAATAAGCTGTGAGTAATTAAAAGGTAAAAAACTGATTAATTTAAAATAAATACTACCATTTCCGTATAGTATATATATATTTGTCACTATAAGACAATGAAAGGGAATAACTGTACATATTATAAGGCTAAAATGAACTGCTATATGCAGGGCAAATAAAGAGGCATTATTAATATCACTAAAATATAAGCCTCTTAGCTATAGCCTAAGAGGTTTTTTTATATCACAACACTAACACCAAAATTATGCAAAGCTTCAGAACAGAACTGGAGAATCCGATAGTAGAAAAAGACATCATTGATCTTGAAAAAAAGATCAGGGCTTTTCGTGAAGGAAAGATCCATGATGAAAAGTTCAGGAGCCTGCGCCTGGCACGCGGCATTTATGGCCAGCGCCAACCAGGTGTTCAAATGATCCGCATCAAACTACCTTTTGGTAAGGTTTCATTTAAACAGCTGCTTCGCATTGCTGATATATCAGACAAATACGGAAGCAGCAACCTGCACTTAACCACCCGCCAGGATATACAGATACATTATGTAAGCCTTGACCGTACGCCACAGCTGTGGGCTGAGCTGGAACAGGATGATATTACGCTTCGCGAAGCCTGCGGTAACACGGTAAGAAACGTTACGTCCTCACCTACTTCGGGGATCGATCCGGCCGAGCCTTTTGATGTATCGCCTTATGCGCAGGCTACGTTTGAGTATTTTTTGCGTAACCCTATCTGTCAGGATATGGGCCGCAAGTTCAAAATCTCGTTTTCATCAAGCGAGGCTGATACTGCATTTTCATATATTCATGATATTGGCGTTATACCTAAAATAAATAAAGATGGTCAGCGCGGCTTTAAAGTAATGCTTGGCGGCGGCTTAGGTGCACAACCATTGCTGGCAAGCATTGTGGAAGAGTTTTTACCCGAAGACCAGTTAATTCCATATACCGAGGCTATAATCCGTGTGTTTGACCGCTACGGTGAACGCAATAACCGCAACAAGGCCAGGTTAAAGTTCCTGATCCAAAAAATCGGGCTGGATGAAGTTTTGAGATTAGCGGCAATTGAAAGAACAGCGATAAAAGTAAAAACATATCCAATAAACAGGGATGCTGTGCCAACTCCAGTTATCCCGGAGCTTTCAGCAACTGCTGATATAGCTATTGATAACCCTTTACGTTATGAGCAATGGTTGCTAACCAATGTGTTTGAGCAAAAGCAAACCGGCTTTTATGGTGTATGGGTTAAAGTACCCGTGGGTGATATTCCGTCAGATACTGCACGTAAATTAGTGGCAGCTATAAGCCCATACGTGGCCGATGAGATCAGGATAACCCAAAACCAGGGCTTACTGTTAAAATACGTTCGTAAAGAATCATTACCGGCATTATATGCTGGCCTTACAGCAATTGATCTTTCGGCCCCCGGCTTTGATAGTTTAGCTGATGTTACTACTTGCCCGGGTACCGATACCTGTAACTTAGGCATCTCAAACAGCATGACACTTTCGCGCGTGTTAGAAGATGTGATCTATAACGAATATGAAGACCTGATCCATAACCGCGAGATCAAAATAAAAATTAGCGGCTGCATGAACTCATGCGGGCAACATGGCCTGGCGCATATAGGTTTTCATGGCAGTTCGTTAAAAGCGGGTGCTAAGGTATTACCATCGGTACAGGTACTTTTAGGTGGCGGTACGGTTGGTGATGGTGTTGGGCGCGCTGCCGAAAAAATCATTAAAGTTCCGGCTAAGCGTGCTACACATGTATTAAGGGCCGTGCTTGATAATTACAAAACAAACGCCACTGAAAATGAAACCTTCCATGCGTTTTATGACAGAAATGGCAAAGATTATTTTTATCAGTTATTAAAACCACTGGCCGATTTAGCCACGCTTACCGAAGATGAATTTGTTGACTGGGGTCACCAGGAAACTTTTGCCACCGCTATAGGTGTTGGCGAATGTGCCGGTGTTGTAATTGACCTTGTAGCTACCTTATTATACGAGGCCGACGAAAAATTTGGCTGGGCTAAAGAAGCATTTGCCGATGGCAGATGGGCCGATGCTATTTACCATGCTTACAACACATTTGTAAGCTCAGCAAAAGCTTTGCTGCTGGATAAAAGTATTAACAGCAGCACACAGGTGGGCATTATCAGGGAATTTGATAACAACTTTGTAAACACTGGCGAAATAAAGATCAACGGATCCTTTAACGACCTGGTTTTGCAGATCAACCAAAACGAACCATCAGAAAGCTTTGCAACTACTTATTTGCAGGCTGCCAATGAATTTTTAGATACCGTTAAAGCAAAAAGAGAGGAATTGATACAATCATGATCATTACATCAACCCAAAAAGTTCATAAAGAACCACGCATTACCCTTGTTGGTGCAGGCCCCGGCGATACCGACCTGATTACACTTAAAGGTGTTAAGGCTTTACAAACTGCTGATGTTGTTTTGTACGATGCCTTGGTAAACAGCGAATTGCTTGACTTTGCCCCGGCACACGCCACAAAGGTTTATGTAGGCAAACGCTCAGGCGATCATTCCTACTCGCAGGATGCGGTTAACAAACTGATGATTGATTACGCCCTTAACTATGGCCACGTGGTAAGGCTTAAAGGCGGTGATCCGTTTGTATTTGGCCGTGGCTTTGAAGAGCTGGATTATGCAGCTTCATACAGCATCCCGGCACAGGTTATTCCCGGCATATCAAGTTCAATAGGTGTTCCCGGAATGCAGCATATCCCGGTTACACACAGGGGACTGAGCGAAAGTTTTTGGGTAGTTACCGGTACTACCGCAAATGGCAAGGTATCAAACGATGTTTATGAAGCTGCGCGCACCAATGCTACTGTTATAGTTTTAATGGGAATCCATAAACTTAAGGAAATTACTGAGATCTTTAAAAAAGAAGGTAAGAACAAACTTCCGGTCGCAGTGATCCAAAGCGGAACCACCATAGACGAGAAAGTAGCTATTGGCATTGTTGATACTATTGTTGAGGTTGTAGAAGAAAAGAAGATTACATCGCCTGCCTTGATTGTTTTTGGCGAGGTAGTATCTTTACATCCGCACTTTCAACCAATTAAAGAATTTTATGACATTATTGCCCAGGAATAGTAAGTTAACAATTCAGGACGAGAAAGCAGAAGGCAACCCTTTGTTCCCTGTTTTTTTAAAGCTGAATGAACTGCATTTGGTACTTATTGGAGGCGGAAACGTTGGTTTGGAAAAACTTACAGCCGTTTTAAATAATAGTCCGCATGCAGCAGTAACTGTTATTGCACTGGAAATTTTGCCCGAGGTACACTCATTGGCTGCTGAATATAAGGGCCTGAAAATTTTACAAAAATTATTTACCGATACCGATCTGAACAATGCAGATGTGGTGATAGCGGCAACAAATGACAGCGAATTGAACAAATTTATCAGGCAAGCAGCCCATGACAGGAAACTGCTGGTAAATGTGGCAGACAAGCCTGAACTTTGCGATTTTTACCTAGGGTCAATTGTACAAAAAGGAAATTTAAAAATTGCTATATCAACCAACGGCAAATCGCCCACTATTGCTAAACGCCTTAAAGAGGTATTAAATGAAAGTTTGCCTGCCGAACTGGATACCACATTGCAACAAATGAGCGATCTGCGCAATACCCTTGGTGGTGATTTTGCCTACAAAGTGCGCAAACTTAATGAAGTTACCTCAATTTTAGTTGAACCAAAAGCCGCCGGAAAAAAGAACTTTATCTGGCTTATCTGGAGCAGCATTATACTATCCATATTAGTTGTGGCAACAGCCCTATGGTTAAGGGAACCTGGGTTTAAAGCTTATGCGCAAACCATCCCTTTTGAGTTTTATTACTTTTTAGGAGCGGGCTTTGTTTTTGCATTGATTGATGGGGCTATCGGCATGTCGTACGGGGTTACAAGCACCTCGTTTTCATTGTCAATGGGTGTGCCGCCTGCATCGGCCAGTATGGGTGTCCATTTATCCGAGATCATGAGCAATGGTATTGCCGGCTGGATGCATTACCGCATGGGCAATATTAACTGGAAACTGTTTAAACTGTTGCTTGTACCGGGTATAATTGGTGCCGTAACTGGAGCCTACCTTCTTTCCTCATTAGAGCATTACAGTCAGTACACCAAGCCTTTTGTATCCTTATATACGTTAATATTAGGTATAGTTATTCTATCAAAAGCATTTAAAACCGGGGTAAAAAAATCATCCGACAAAATAAAAAAGATCTCTCTATTAGGTTTAGGCGGCGGCTTTATTGATGCTGTTGGCGGTGGCGGCTGGGGTTCAATCGTATTATCAACGTTGATAGCCGGTGGCCGTAATCCGCGTTTTTCATTGGGTACGGTAAAGCTTTCAAGGTTTTTTATAGCGCTCATGAGCTCTATAACATTTATTACCATGCTTAACAGTAACCATTGGGGTGCTGTTGCTGGTTTAGTGATAGGGAGTGCCATTGCATCGCCTATTGCGGCTAAAATATCAAATAAGATTTCGGCCAAGGCAATAATGATAGCCGTTGGTGTGATAGTAATAATAATAAGTGTTAAAAGTATTGTGCTTTTTTTAATGAAGGTATTATAAGATGAGCGAATTAGCAGCACATATAAAACAGGAAACCAGTGGATTAAACCCGGTAGAAGCTTTAACACTTTTATCAGATATTTTTCATGGCGAAATTGTTTTTTCAACCAGTTTTGGCTGGGAAGACCAGGTGATAACGCACATGATATTCACCAATAACCTGCCCATTAAAATTTTTACGCTGGAAACCGGCAGGCTTTTCCCTGAAACTTATTATGTATGGAACCGCACTATGGAAATATACGGCAAGCCCATACATGCCTATTATCCAAACAATGAGCTATTGGAACAAATGGTGAACGCCAAAGGCCCTAATAGCTTTTATAACTCTGTTGATAACCGTAAGGAGTGCTGCGGCATACGCAAGATTGAGCCTTTGAAGCGTGCTTTGGCAGGTAACAAATGCTGGGTAACTGGCATAAGAGCCGAGCAATCAGCAAGCCGGCAGAGCATGGAAAATGTGGAATGGGACGAGCAAAACAACCTTGTAAAGTTTCATCCTATTTATAGCTGGAAATTAGACGAAGTAAAAGAATATATAAAAAAATACAACATACCTTATAATACACTGCACGACAGGGGTTTCCCGAGTATAGGCTGCGCGCCATGCACAAGAGCGGTACAACCCGGAGAAGATTTTCGTGCGGGCCGCTGGTGGTGGGAAGATCAGTCTAAAAAGGAATGTGGATTACATGAGGTAAATGAAGTTATAGACAAATGAGTAAACATCAATTTGATTATTTAGACGAGTTAGAGGCAGAAGCTATTTATATTCTGCGTGAAGTAGCCGGTCAGTTTGAAAAACCTGCCCTGCTATTTTCGGGTGGAAAAGATTCTATTACCCTGGTACGCCTTGCCGAAAAAGCTTTCAGGCCGGGTAAGTTCCCGTTTCCCCTGGTGCATATTGATACCGGGCACAACTTTATTGAAACCATTGAGTACCGCGATGACATGATTAAACGTATCGGCGAAAAGCTGATAGTTGGTCATGTACAGGATTCTATTGATGCAGGCAAGGTAGTTGAGCAAAAAGGAAAAAATGCCAGCCGAAATGCTTTGCAAACCGTTACACTGCTGGATACCATTGCCAAGCATCAGTTTGATGCCTGTATTGGTGGCGCCCGCCGCGATGAGGAAAAGGCACGTGCAAAAGAAAGGATCTTCTCGGTTAGGGATGAATTTGGCCAATGGGATCCAAAACGCCAGCGCCCCGAACTTTGGAATATATTTAACGGTAAAATTCACAAAGGCGAAAACGTAAGGGTTTTCCCGATCAGTAACTGGACCGAGCTTGATGTTTGGAACTATATCCGCAGAGAAAAAATTGAACTACCTTCTATTTATTTTGCGCATGAGCGCGAAGTAATTACCCGTAACGGGCAGCTAATGGCCGCTTCTCCGTTTTTAAATATGGATGCTGATGATACGGTAAGCCGTAAAAATGTACGTTTCCGCACCGTGGGTGATATGACCTGTACGGCAGCGGTAGAATCATACGCTTACCATATAGATGATATAATTAACGAAATAAGCGAATCAAAAATAAGTGAACGCGGCGCCCGAATGGACGATAAGGTTAGCGAAGCCGCAATGGAAGACCGTAAGAAAGGAGGATATTTCTAAATTTCAGCTAAAGGATATTAAGCCCTTTTTGTTGGTGACGTCATCAATAATATAGCTCAATCTAAATTCAAAAATCTGAGATCCGAAATAAACATATATGGATATATTAAAATTTATTACTGCAGGCAGCGTTGATGATGGTAAAAGTACCCTGATAGGTCGTTTACTGTATGACAGCGAATCTATTCTTGCCGATCAATTAGAAGCTCTGCACAGCTCGAACCGTAAAAATGACGACGGCAGTATTGACCTTGCCATTTTAACCGACGGCCTGAAAGCCGAACGTGAGCAAGGCATCACCATTGATGTGGCCTACAAATACTTTCAGACCGATAAACGCAAATTTATAATTGCCGATACCCCAGGGCATATTCAGTATACCCGTAACATGGTTACAGGTGCATCAAATGCCAACCTGGCCATTATTTTGGTGGATGCGCGAAAGGGCGTTATTGAGCAAACCATCCGTCACTCCTACCTGGTTTCTCTTTTAGGTATCCAGCAGGTGGTGGTGTGTATCAACAAAATGGATATGGTTGATTACAGCGAAGCTACTTACGAAACCATTGTTAACGATTACAAGGCCCTTGCTGAAAAGGTTGGACTTAAAAATGTAAAATATATCCCGGTTAGTGCTTTAAAAGGCGATAACATTGTGCATGCATCAACCAATATACATTGGTACAAAGGAGAAAGCTTGTTACAGTTTTTAGAAACCATTGAATTAGTGGTTGATAACAGCACCGCACATGCCCGTTTCCCGGTGCAATGGGTAGTACGCCCGCAAACTGAGGAACTGCACGATTACCGCGGATATGCCGGCCGAGTATCAAGCGGATCGTTCAAAGTAAATGATAAGGTAACTGTGCTGCCATCGGGTTTTCATTCAACTATTGAAAAAATAGAATTACTTGATGAAGAACCTGTTGAGGCATTTGCCGGCATGTCTGTTACTATCCATTTAAAAGATGAGATAGATATTAGTCGCGGAGACATTTTGGTGAACACGGATTATCTGCCTGAAGTTTCGCAACAAATAGAAGCTGATCTTTGCTGGATGGATACCCGCGCTTTGGATACCACCCATACCTATTTTGTGCAGCATAACAGCAAGGTTACCCGCTGCCGCATACAGGAAATTTTATACAAAGTGAATATCAATACGCTTGAAAAAGAATACAATGAAGATTTTAAGCTGAATGATATTGGCCGCATAGTGATCAAAACAGCCGAGCCTTTGGCCTTTGATCTTTACCAGAACAATAAGGCAAACGGTGGCGCTATAATTATTGATAGCCGCACCAATGTAACTGTAGGCGCATTAATGCTGCGTGCTACGGTTAATTAAACAGAAACTTCGGTTTAACATTTATAGTTTTAATTTTTTAGAAAGCGGGTAAGAGCAATCTTCCCGCTTTTTATTTGGATTGTTAATTTATCTCCCTATTTCATCAGTTCCTTTTTGGCCTCATCCAGCTTTTCCTTTTCGTCTTTTGGCAAAACGGGGTATTTTAAATCCAGGCCTTTTAAAGTTTCCAATATAATGCTTGATATAGCTATGCGGGTATACCATTTTTTATCCGCCGGGATCACATACCAGGGGCTTTCAGGCGTTGACGTTTCTTTGATGGCTTTTTCATAAGCTTTCATATAATCATCCCAATAGCCTCGCTCTAAAATATCTGCGGATGAAAATTTCCAGTTTCTTTCAGGGTCATCTATCCGTTTTAAAAACCGTTCCTTTTGCTCATCTTTTGATAAATTCAAAAAGAATTTGATAACCACCGTACCATTATCTGATAAATGCTTTTCAAACGACCGGATACTTTGGTACCTGTTATCCCAAAATTTCTTGTCGGCCTTTTTCACCGAGTCCATACCCGGCAGCTTCTCTTTCAGTAGTAACTCAGGATGTACTTTAGTTATCAGCACGTTTTCATAGTGTGACCGATTATGCACGCCTATCCTCCCAAATTCAGGTAAGGCCTTATAGTGCCGCCACAAAAAGTCATGGTCAAGTTCCTCGGTACTTGGCTGTTTGAAGCTATAAACCTCGCAGCCTTGCGGATTCAGTCCTGATAAGGTATGTGCTATGGCACCATCCTTACCGGCAGCATCCATTGCCTGGAATATAATGAGCAGGGCATACCTGTTATCGGCATACAGGGTTGATTGCAGGGCAGCTGTTTGTTCAATCAGCTCATCCAAAATAGTTTTGCTATCCTCCTTTTTTAAACTCCCCGAATAGCTTGTATCAAATTCAGCGAGCGAAAACTTATGACCGTTTGTTATTTTAAACTTGTTACTTATGCTTTTCATTAAACAAAAAATATTTATCTAAGTTAACTTAAAATTTACCTGCTAAATTCGCGTTGTTAATAATTGTTAAAATGGCTATGATTTAGGGCCATAATTTTACATCTTTACCCCTATGTTCAGACGTATAAAAAACCAATTTCTGAGATATTTTTTGATCTTCATTTATTTCATTATTATATTTTTCTGCTCCATCGAATTAAACTTTCTTTGGTTATTTGGCTACTCGCCTGATATGCAAGATATTAAAAGCCCAAGCATGTCACTCTCGTCGGAGGTTTACTATGCCGATGGCACGCTGATCGGGCGGTATTATAAGGAAAACCGTTCGCCTGTTGAATTTAAAGACATATCGCCAAATATCATCAATGCGCTTATCTCTACCGAGGACGCAAGGTTTTATCATCATAACGGTGTCGATTTTTACTCCTTCTTTACCAGTATAGTATCAACGGCTAAAGGCGATAAACGTGGTGGTAGTACCATTACGCAGCAATTGGCTAAAAACCTTTTCGAAACCCGTAAAAAGAAATCGCAGGGTATTATAAAGCATATTCCGCTTATCAGAACTATAGTTTATAAATGCAAGGAATGGCTAACGGCATTTAAGATTGAGCACGTTTATTCCAAACAGGAAATTTTAACACTTTATTTAAATACAGTTCCTTTTGGTAATAATTCTTTCGGCATAAAAACAGCCTCGTTAAAAATCTTTAATAAAACGCCGGATAAGGTTAATCCTGCCGAGGCTGCAACCCTTGTTGGCATGCTTAAAGCTACATCAACCTATAATCCCATCAATAACCCTGAACATTCTTTAGAGCGACGCAATACTGTATTGGGGCAGATGTTAAAGTATGGTTATTTGAAAAAGGCAGCATACGATACCATTGTTAAAACACCCATTAAGCTTGACTTGAGCTATGTTGAAAACGAAGGACAAGGCGACTCATACCTGCGCCAGGCGGTTGAACGGTGGTTAAAAAAATGGTGCCATGATAATGATTATAACCTGTATGAAGATGGTTTAAAGATCTATACCACTATTGACCCGCGTTTGCAGCAATTTGCAGAAGAGGCAGTTGCCGAAAAAATGAAGATGCTTCAAAAACGCTTTGATAACCTATGGGGCAAAAAAAATCCATGGCGCGATTCAAATGGTGATGAGATAAAAGATTTTGTTTTAAAGGCCGAAGAACGCCTGCCTATTTATGCCAAGCTGCAAAAAAAATACAGCAACAATACCACGCTGATCAATCAATATTTTGAAAAGCCTAAACGCATGAAGGTATTTACCTGGAATGGTGAAAAGGATACCACGTTTTCAAGTGTGGATTCTATAAAATACTATACCCGGATCCTTAATACAGGGATGATGACCATTGAGCCATCATCAGGCAAGATAAAGGTATGGATTGGAGGTATTGATCATAAGTACTTTAATTACGATCACGTCAATCAATCACGCAGGCAGGCAGGCTCAACATTTAAGCCTTTTGCTTACTTAACCGCATTGGATAATGGTTATAGCCCCTGTGATAAATTTACCGATAAGCCGGTATCTATAAAATATACTGATGGCGGTGTAGCCCAGGTTTGGGAACCCAAAAATGCCGATTTCAAATTCTCGTACCAGGAAATGTCCTTAAGATGGGCAATGGGTAAATCGGTAAATTCAATTACAGCGCAGCTTACAGAAAAGGTTGGTTGGGATAAAATTGTTCAGTATGCGCATAAGTGTGGTATTGAAAGTCCGCTTAAATCAGTACCGTCTGTTTCATTAGGATCAAATGATGTATCCGTTTTTGAAATGGTACGCGCTTACAGTACCTTCCTGAACAAAGGCGAAAAAATTGATCCTTTATTAGTGACCAAGATCACCGATCAGGATGGTAATGTATTACAGGAATTTGGTTTAAAGACTGAGAAAGTATTGAGCGAAGAAACTGCATGGCTGATGTTATACATGTTTCGTGGTGGTATGGAAGAACCGGGTGGTACTTCGCAAGCCCTATGGGAATATCCAGGCTTATGGAAAAAAGAAAACCAGATTGGTGGCAAAACCGGAACATCGTCAGATTATGTGGATGGCTGGTATATGGGTATTACCAAAGATTTGGTAACCGGTGTTTGGGTGGGCGATGATGACCGCAGCGTACACTTTACCAATTCAGAAACCGGTGAAGGTTCGCACACTGCACTGCCTATTTTTGCAAGGTTTATGGAAAAGGTTTATGCCGATCCAAAATCGGGCTATACTTATGGCATGTTCCCGAAACCCTGGGTTAAGATCACAAAAAGTTATGATTGCCCTTCGCCGCATTTAAAGGTTGATTCAGCCGAAACAGATAGTTTGTTCCGCCCGCTTGATTCAACAAAAGTAGTTCCGGTTCCTGTTGCGACAGAAAATCCGGAAACCAAGGCAACCGACAAGTAGTTTTACGCGTAAAGGTTATATATAATCAGCGTAAAATTGAAAAGGATAAAATAATTGAACAGTTGGGTTGGGTAAAATCAATCCAACTGTTTTAAGTTTTAACTATTTTAGTGCTTATCAACTTATCACCTATGCGTACACATCTCCGCTCCCATGTTAAAATAAAAAAATCCCTGTTTATATTGTTATGTGTATGTGGCTCAATGCTTTTAAGCTTCAAGGCGAGCGCACAGTACTTTGGCCAAAACAAGGTGCGTTACAAAAACCTTAAGTTTAAAGTTTATAAAACTCCGCATTTTGAAATCTATTATTATTTAAAAAATGATAGTATGATCAGGCGGTTTGCCCAGGAGAGCGAGCTTTGGTACACCTTGCATCAGCAGGTTTTTCGTGATACATTCCGCAAGCCAAATCCAATTATATTATATGCTAATCACCCAGATTTTCAGCAAACAACTGCCATTGATGGGGAAATTGACGTGGGGACGGGTGGTATTACAGAGGGCCTGAAAAACAGGATTGTTATGCCGGTTATGGAAACTAACCAAACAACCCGCCATGTTATAGGGCACGAGTTAGTGCATGCTTTTCAGTACCATGCTTTGTTAGGCCGAGACTCCGCCACTTTCGAGAATATTAATAACCTTCCCTTATGGATGATTGAAGGGATGGCCGAGTACCTGTCATTAGGTAAAAGGGATTCCTATACCGCAATGTGGATGCGCGATGCCTACCTGAACCATGATATTCCGACAGTAAAGGACCTGACCGAAAGCAATAAATATTTCCCATACCGTTATGGCGAAGCATTTTGGTCTTTCATTGGGTCTACCTATGGTGATACGGTAATCGTCCCCTTCTTTAAAAATACGGCCCGGTTTGGTTTATCTTACGGAATTCGCCGCACGTTTGGTTATGATGACAAAACTTTATCAAGCATTTGGAAAAATTCCATTGAGGCAACTTATAAGCCTTATTTAAAAGATACTCTGCAAACCCCGGTTGGGCACAGGCTGATTGACGAAAAAAACTCCGGCAAGATGAACCTTGCCCCTGCCATCAGCCCGGATGGTAAATATTTGGCCTTCCTGTCCGAAAAGAATTTGTTTACGGTTGATCTCTTCCTGGCCGATGCAAAAACAGGTACCATTTTACGAAAACTCACCAGCAAAGTATCCAATACCCATATTGATGAATTTAACTTTATTGAGTCGGCAGGTGCCTGGTCGCCAGATAGCAGGAAATTTGCATTCAGCGTATTTAACAAGGGCCGTAACCGCATGGTAGTGGTTGATGTAGCTTCGGGAAATATTATTGATGATGTTTCGATGGGCAAGGCTGAGCAGTTTAGTAACCTTTCCTGGTCGCCGGATGGTAAAAATGTAGTTTTCCAGGGATTATCAGAAGGCCAGGGTGATTTGTACCTATATAATTTTGACACCAAACAGGTAAGGCAGTTAACCAACGATAAATATTCCGACTATCAGCCAAGTTTTTCGCGCGATGGTAAAAAGATCGTATTCTCAAGCGACCGTACTACTTACGACCAAACGCTTTCGCAAGATATTTCCTTTAATCTTGCCGAGCTTGATATAGCCAGCGGAAAAGTAACCGATATTAAAGTATTTAATAAAGCCAATAATTTAAACCCGCAATACTCATCAGACGGAACACAGATCTATTTCCTGTCAAACCGGGATGGCTTCCGCAATATGTACCGTTACACAACGGCAACGGGCAAAACCGAGCAGATGACTAACCTGTTTACAGGTATTTGTGGTATAACGGAATATTCGCCAGCGTTAAGTATATCGGCTAATAATGATATTGTTTACTCGTACTACCGTGCCCAAAAGTACGCGTTGTATAATGCTAAAGCTTCCCAATTTACGGCAACACCCGTTGATGGAGGTGATATTAATTTTAATGTGGCCATGCTGCCGCCGTCGCGTTCGGTTGGGGTTGATCTGATCAATTCAAACCTGAACAATTACCTGGCTTACCCAAAAATCCCGGTAGACTCTATAAAAAACGTTCCATATAAACCACAATTTAAAATGGATTACCTGGCCAGCAGTGGTATAGGCGCATCTGTAAGCCAGTACGGCACGGGTTTATCAAGCGGTGTACAAGGCGTTTTCAGTGATATTTTAGGCCGCAACCAAATATATGCAGGGGCCGCAGTTAACGGGGAGATTTATGACTTTGGTGCCCAGTTCACTTACATTAACCAGCAAGGCCGCTGGAACATTGGCGGTACGGTATCACATATCCCGTTTCAAACTGCTAATTACAACTTAGTGCCCACTACCTTCAAAGTTAATGGTAACACGGTACCGGCAACTGAGCAGCGCTTTGATCTGATCCGTATTTTTCAGGATCAGGCTGCCATTTTCACTTCCTATCCCATCACCAAAAAAACAAGGGTTGAATTTGGTACCGGTATTGCACGTTACTATTACCGGGTTGACAGGTATAGCACCATTTATGACAGCACAGGTAGTATACTTGATTATACTAAAAAGCATATCTCAAATTCTGCCTATAACGCCGACCCAACAAATACCAATTTCAGTTTAACGCCTTTCACAATTTTTAATGTGAACACCGCTTTAGTTGGCGATAATTCCTTTTTTGGGGTAGCATCGCCACTTAATGGCTATCGTTACCGCCTGCAGGCCGAGTATGATTTTGGCACCTACCAGTATTTTGCACCAACAATTGACCTGCGCGAATATGTACGGGTAGCACCGGTTACCTTTGCGGCAAGGTTATATGGCTATGGTCGTTTTGGTAATACGGGTAACCTTTACCAGTTATACTTAGGTTACCCTTTCCTGATAAGGGGTTATGAGGCACAAACTTTTTATAATAACAACAGTAAAAAACCTACCAATAACTTCACTATTGATCAGTTATCAGGTAACCGCATAGCAGTGGCTAACTTTGAGATTCGTCTGCCATTTACCGGGCCCGAAAGACTTTCACAAATTAAATCGAAGATACTGTTTACTGAACTTAACCTGTTTTTTGATGCAGGCTTGGCATGGAACGCCGGCGACAAAATAGAGTTTAAATCAAACCCTACTATTTTAGGTTCAAAACCACTGTTAGATTTGGCCGGGCATCAGGAAACTGACCCAACTTCGGGCGCGCCATTAACACAAACTGTTTATTCGCGCGTACCGGCAACAAGTGCAGGTATCTCCTTAAGAATTAACATTTTCGGCTACCTTGTATTGGAGCCTTACCTGGCTGTTCCGTTTAACCGTACTGATATTAACAAGCCTGTATTTGGCTTAGGCTTTACACCAGGATGGTAATTTAACAGCTTTAATTAACAAAAAAAGTGGCATGAACCGCTTTTTTTGTTAATATCTCATTGTGACACACTGGTGATCAACAGATTATAATTAGTGTATTACTTACAGCATTATTTATAGTAGTTTTGCGGCCATGAAAAAGTGGCTCACAATTGCTTTATTTATTTTTAGCAGCTCCGTATTATTTGCACAAAAGTCTGTAAAAATGCATCCGGTTATTGATACGGCTAAGGCAAAATGGGGTAAAATAAAAATTGTGAACGGTACCGCCATGACCTCATCAAATGATATTGTTGAGAACATTAACCTATCAAAAGATTACAGCTTACTGGTTACTGCCATTGAAGATGCAGGTTTAACCCAAACCTTTAAAAGCAAAGGTCCTATTACTTTTTTTGCACCAACCAACCAGGCCTTTAGTAAACTACCTGCCGGCGAAATGGATACGCTTTTAAAGCCGAGCCATAAATATGATTTAAACTATCTGATAACTTATCATGCCATAGCGGGTAAATTAACGGTTAAGGATATTCAAAGAAAAATAAACGCTAACAAAGGCGAGGCTACTTTCAGAACTATTGCCGGCGTAATTCTTACTGCCAAAATTGACGTGAACCGCAATATTATATTGATTGACGAAAATGGCGGCGAAAGTGTGATCAGTAACTTTGATATTCAGCAGAGTAATGGTATAATGCACATTGTTAGTTCGGTACTTGTTCCTAAAACCAAAGTACTGTAAACAGACGCATTGCTGACAAACTTACCGGAGTAATATTTCGTATTTATTATTGTAAGGATATCTAAACTCCTTCGTCTAACTAAAAAACGTAAATAGAATGAAAAAGTCGATTTTAGCAATAATTATACTGAGTGTTTTTACAGCATTTGGTTGCCAGCAAAGCAGCGGTCAGGTTAAAAAATACGATCCGAAGCGTAAAATGAGTAAAACCCCTGCCGAGTGGAAAAAAATCCTTACCCCTAATGAGTATAATATTATGGTGGAAAGCGGAACCGAGGCCCCATATCAAAATGCTTACTACAACAACCATGAGAAGGGTGTGTATGTAAGTGCAGCAACTGGCGAGGTTTTATTTAGCTCGGAAGATAAATACGACAGTGGTACAGGCTGGCCAAGTTTTGTAAAGGCTGTTGACCCCAAAAAAGTTGAAGTTGTACAAGACAATAGCTACGGCATGAGCCGCGACGAAGTTATTGAACGAAGCACAGGTTTGCACTTAGGCCACGTTTTTGACGACGGCCCTGCCGATCGAGGCGGAAAACGCTTCTGCATGAACTCCGGTGCATTAAAATTTGTTAAAAAGTAAGCGCTCTGCGATTAGCATTGATAGACGGGCGAAGCTGAGGCCTAACCCTGATGCCGCTTTCAAAATTTAAACCAATGGTCAGATCTACCCAGTCAGGGTTAACAGGTCTGATCATTTTTTCTTTTTGGGGCCTTGTATAAGTGCTTACTGTTTTAAAGCGCTCCATAGCCTGCTCCTCAGTATTAATCTCCTCAAAGTAAACCAAACGGTTAAGCTGTTTTGAATTATCAAAAAACAAAGTAGGCATCTGGCGGTAAAAATCAAGTGTTTTTAACAGGTCAGAGCATAAGCCAACGTGTAAATTATTGCGGTTTCTGTCAGTAATGATATAGATAAAACGTTTCATTTGATAATAAAATTTGCTGGTTAAAAAATAATTACTAATTTTATGAGCATAAAAATACTAATAATTTTAGCAATTCCAAATTTTATGTCAAATATTCCTTCAAATATTAAATTCCTCCGCAAAAAGAAAGGCCTTACACAACAGCAGTTTGCAGATGCTGTGGGCATTAAAAGATCATTGGTTGGCGCTTATGAAGAGGAACGGGCAGACCCGAAATATGATTTACTAAAAAAGATAGCATTGTTTTTCGAAGTCTCTATTGATGATTTTATCAATGAAACCATTAATGAAAAGTGGGCGCCTAAACCAAAAGGCAATCCTGCCAATTTAAGGGTGCTCAGCATCTCGGTTGATAAGGATGATAATGAAAATATTGAGCTGGTACCTATGAAGGCAAGTGCGGGCTATTTAAATGGTTACGCCGATCCTGAATACGTTTCAAAGCTACCTAAGTTTTACCTGCCCATGTTTAAGCAGGGTACTTACCGCGCTTTTGAAATAAAAGGCGACTCCATGTTACCCTTAGTATCGGGTACTATTATAATAGGTGAATATTTAGAGAACTGGGGCGATGTAAAGCCCGCAGAAACCTACGTGATCATATCAAAAAGTGATGGTATAGTTTACAAACGCGCAGGCAATAAATTTAAGGATACCAAAAAACTAAAGCTCATTTCAGATAATCCAGTTTATGAACCATACGAAATAAATGGCGAGGATGTATTAGAGATCTGGAAAGCTAAAGCCTATATCTCTACTCATTTACCATTGCCAACCCCCGAGCCTACGCTGGAAAGCCTTAACACCATGATGGCACAAATGCAGCGCTCCATTTCAAACTTACAGGGGAGCAATTAGTAATTGGGCATTTATAAATAGGTCATTGTTTGAACTGGCATATTATTTAAAATTACTCAGTTAATTTTAAATCGCTAATTGCTATTGACCTGCCGCCAACACAAAGCAACAATTAAGTTACATCATCGTTATTAAACCATAAGGCGGTTATCTTTATCAAACAAATAAAAACTGAAAAACGATGAGAAAATTTTTGTTAATGTGCTGCGTCCTTATTGGAATGACAGCTATCTGCCGGGCACAAGGTGGCGGTATGAGAAAAAGCCCTGAAGAAAGAGCCAAACAATTACAAACACAGCTTAAACTTAGCGACGATCAAACAGCTAAAATAACAGCTTTATACAAGGTACAGGCTACTAAGATGGATAGCTTGCGTACAGCAGGTGCAGACAGATCTGCAATGCGCCCTGTAATGATGGCTACTAACGAGCAGCTTAAAGCAATTTTAACTGCTGACCAGGCAGCCGCCTATCAAAAAATGATGGACGAAATGCGTGCCCAAAGGCAGCAAGGTGGTGGCGGCGGTGGTGGTAACTAACCCTCGCCCGGTCTTAATAAAAAAGGCGTTGTAATTAATTACAACGCCTTTTTTATTAAAGCAGAGTTCGGCGGGTGGTATGTCCCTTCACAATTTTTAAACGAATTTTACTAAATGTAAAAGTCAGTACAACCTTAAGCACTGATTTTATTTAAATGATTATCTGATATTTATAAAAAAGGTTGATTAAATAATTGAAAAGGATATTAAATACAGGAAAAGTCATCGTATAATTGAGGCTTTAACGTTAATAAAGAATGTCTGACAAACCTATATTTATTACTGGCATAGGTACCGGGATAGGTAAAACAATTGTATCTGCAGCTATAGTTGAGAAACTAAAGGCTGATTACTGGAAACCTGTACAATCAGGTGACCTGGATAAAAGCGACACCTGGAGGGTAAAAAGCCTGGTATCGAATACTACCTCGTTTTTTCATCCTGAAACGTATAGGTTAACACAACCCTTTTCTCCCCATAAATCGGCAGCTATTGACGGTATTACGATAGATCGGTCTAAATTTATTCAACCCGAAACTAATAACAAATTAGTAATTGAGGGTGCAGGTGGTTTGATGGTTCCGCTTAATGATCAGTTTTTAATAATCGACTTGATCAAACAATTAAATGCTGAAGTAATATTGGTATCGCAAAATTACCTGGGCAGTATTAATCATACTTTGCTCTCGGTATTTGCACTTAAACAGTACGGCATTCCGATTAAAGGTATCATTTTTAACGGCACAAAAGACATCTACTCAAAAGAATATATTATGCAGCATTCGGGGCTTGAATTGCTTGGTCACCTGCCCGAATATAACAACCTGGATAAAAAGGCCATTATTGATGCTGGCAGCTACATCACGCTGTAATTTGTCTTTACAAATAATTTGATCCAACTTAGTAGCTCATTCGTTTTTATATGAAAAAGATAACAGTTATAGGTTCAGGAACAATGGGCAATGGTATTGCGCATACTTTTGCCCAGCATGGTTTTGAAGTAGCCTTAGTTGATGTTAACCCCGATACACTGGCCAAAGCAGTGCAAACTATTGCCGGTAATTTAGAAAGGCAAGTAAAAAAAGGCATCATTGACGATCAGCAGAAAACAAATACCCTTAAACATATCACCACCTTTACTGATCTTAAAACCGCGGTTGTCGATGCCGACCTTGTAATTGAAGCCGCCACAGAGAACCGCGATATTAAGCTGAATCTTTTTAAACAGTTAAGTGACTATTGTAAAGATGGTACTATACTGGCATCCAATACCTCGTCCATATCTATCACCCAGATAGCTGCCGTAACTAAAAACCCGGGCAATGTGATAGGCATGCATTTTATGAACCCGGTACCGGTAATGAAGCTTGTTGAGGTAATACGCGGATATGCCACTACTGATGCGGTTACACAAACTATTATGGATCTGTCTCGCCAGCTGGATAAAGACCCGGTAGAAGTGAATGATTATCCGGGTTTTGTTGCCAACCGCATTTTAATGCCGATGATAAATGAAGCTATTTACACTTTGTACGAAGGTGTGGCAGGCGTTGAAGAAATTGATACTGTAATGAAATTAGGCATGGCGCACCCAATGGGCCCCCTGCAACTTGCTGATTTTATTGGCCTTGATGTTTGCCTTGCTATACTTAATGTATTATACAATGGTTTTGGCAATCCCAAATACGCTCCCTGCCCCCTGTTGGTTAACATGGTTGCGGCCGGACATAAGGGCGCAAAATCAGGAAGTGGGTTTTATAAATATACTGCAGGAAGCAAAGATTTAGTAGTAGCGTATAAGTTTAAACAAAAATAATTATTAAACCTTTTTGTCAGTCGTTTGTCAATACATGTAATTTAAAATAAATTCATATACCGATGAAGACATTATCAAAATTAGGATTAATGGCTGCTTTAGCCGGGTCCTTGTTCTTTTCCTCGTGCGCAGGAAGTTATTACGTTTCCGACCAACCTGTTGAGCCTGTTTATGAAAGACCTGTGGCTCCTTATGCCGGAGCTGTCTGGATTGATGGCGACTGGACATGGAGTGGTGGCCGGTACGTTTATACCCGTGGTTACTGGGCAAGGCCAAGACCTGGACATGCTTACATGCGCGGCGGATGGGTTCGCACTGGCCGTGGTTATGCATGGCACAGAGGTCGCTGGAGATAAGATACAGCCCCTTTATCCCCTGAAAGGGAATTATAACGATACAAAAAAATCCCTGATCTAAATGATCAGGGATTTTTTTGTTTTGTCCCTCTGCGATTCCTTACTCAAGATAAATTGGATTTAGGTGAGGCTTTTGCAAGCGCTGGCTCGTGCGATTCCTTCCATGCTTGGGGAAAGGAATGTGGGGGTATTTAAAATGCTTTTAAAGTCCTCTCTCCTTTGGAGAGGATTTAGGTGAGGCTTTTGCAAGCGCTGGCTCGTGCGATTCCTTCCCTGGGGAAGGAGGAGGTAGGGGTTCTATTGAATATAATTTGTGTTAAATGAAGGGCACCGTCCCGCTCATAGCCGCGGGGCTTAGTCACTTTCCCTTAGATGGAAAGTAACCAAAGATCAAGTCAGAAAAAAGCTTCCCCCCGCAGGCCATACTCCCAGGCCCGCTTTTCTGACAGGCCTTTACCCGCATTGGGGTTGTGATGAAGTTTGTTTTCCAAGTTCTCTCCTTTGGAGAGGATTTAGGTGAGGCCTACATTCTTTCCGGCACTTCGATACCTAAAAGTTTCATCCCTTTATTGATCACCTTACCCGATGCTGCTGAAAGCCTTAACCTGAATTGTTTGGCTATTTCAGTTTCTGCCTGTAGTATTGATCTTTCATGGTAAAATTTATTATAAACTTTTGCTAACTCGTAAACATAGTTGGCAATAACTGCCGGGCTATAACTTTCTGCTGCCGATTTAATAATTTCAGGGAACTGGGTTAAGGTAACTATCAAGTCGCGCTCCTCATCAGCTAAAGCCGGATATGCTTCCTGCCCCTGTTCGTCTATGGCTGCCCTGTTTAAAACAGAACGGATACGCGCATGGGTATATTGTATAAACGGCCCGGTATGTCCCTGAAAATCTACCGACTCATTAGGGTCAAAAAGTAGTCGTTTTTTAGGGTCAACCTTCAGTAAAAAATACTTCAGAGCACCCATGCCAATAATATGGTAAAGCTGTTGTTTATCTTCTTCGCTAAAGCCATCCACCTTGCCCGTAGCATCAGTTTGTTCTTTAGCCGTTTTTTCCATTTCGGCCATCAGGTCATCTGCATCAACCACCGTTCCCTCGCGCGATTTCATTTTGCCCGAAGGGAGGTCAACCATGCCGTAGGATAAATGATATAATCCATTGGCACCATCTTTACCCAGTTTATTCAAAATAGTGAACAGCACCTTAAAATGATAATCCTGTTCGTTGCCTACCACGTAGATTGATTTATCCATGTGATAGTCGTTATATTTCAACTGGGCGGTGCCCATATCCTGGGTCATGTAAACCGATGTCCCGTCTGAACGGAGCACCAGCTTTTCATCAAGCCCTTCGGCAGTCAGATCTATCCAAACAGAGCCATCTTCTTTTTTAAAGAAAACACCTTTTGCCAGGCCTTCATCAACAATATCTTTACCCAACAAATAAGTATCTGATTCGTAATAGAATTTATCAAACGTTACGCCTAATTTTTTATAGGTATCGGCAAAGCCTGCATAAACCCAGCTGTTCATGGTTTTCCAAAGGCTGATCACTTCTTCATCCCCGGCTTCCCATTTAAGCAGCATTTCCTGCGCCTCTTTTATCAGCGGGGCATTCTTTTTAGCTTCATCTTCGGTTTGTCCGGCTGCCTTTAACTCTTCTATCTGCTTTTTATATTCCTTATCAAAAATCACATAGTATTTACCCACCAAATGATCGCCTTTTAAACCCGAAGATTCGGGAGTTTCTCCATTACCGAATTTTTGCCAGGCCAGCATGGATTTACAAATGTGGATCCCCCTGTCATTAACCAGGTTGGCTTTGATCACCTCATACCCGGCGGCAGACAAAATTTCAGACACCGAAAAACCTAACAGGTTGTTGCGCACGTGCCCCAAATGCAAGGGTTTATTGGTATTTGGCGATGAATATTCAACCATTACCTTTTTGCCATTAGGTTTAATTACAGCAAAATCATCCGGTAATATTGCGGTGTACAGTTCGTTTATCCAGTAGCTATCGGCTATTGATATATTTAAAAACCCCTTAACTACATTAAAAGCAGCAATTTCTTTTAACTCATTTTTCAGGTATTCACCAATCTCATTGCCTGTTTGCTCCGGCGATTTCTTTGAAAACTTAGTGAATGGAAAAGTAACTATGGTAACCTGCCCTTCAAATTCCTTACGGGTTTCCTGTAAGTTTATATCTGTAGCGGCAATATCAGTTTGGTATAAATGTTTAACAGCTTTAAGGGTAGCTTCAATAATAAAATTCATCGGGCAAAATTAGTTATTTTAGTCCGAAAATTGGTCGAATCAGAATTTACAGTATTTAGGTATCGTACTAAATTGATATTTTAAACATTTATAAATTTATATAAACTGCAATCCTATAAAATCTGATTGCCTCACACAAATTTCCGGCTTCAAAATCAGGGATTCCGAAATAAAAAAGAATAGATTTGCTACTCTACAAACCATTTATGACTCTTAGCAACAGCGATTTTAAATTAGATGTAACATCCGAAATTGGCACCCTCCGTACCTTACTGATCCACAGCCCCGACAATGGCCTGGGCAAAGTTGTTCCTTCAAAAGCACAAGACTGGCTTTTTGAGGATATTGTGCACCTTGAAACCATGCGCAAAGGCGAATACGATTATTACGTAAAGCTGCTGATGTATTTTCTTGATCCGGATAAAATAAAAGGAAAGCTGAAAGACATTGATGCCGAAAAAAATAAACGCTCATTTTTTAAACCCGACGATAAAGATTTTCATGCGTCAAACCGGGTTATAGAGATCCAGTCGTTACTGGAAGATATTTTACACGATGCCGATACCCGTAAAAAGTTAGTTGCATCGGTTTGTGCTATTGAAAACTGTACCTATCGCCTGCAGTTAAAACTTATTGATACCGATCCTGTAGAGTTAGCAAAGGTTATCATATCCGGCTCGTTCAGCAAAAGCGAGATGATCTTTGCCCCTATCCCTAATCTCATATTTTCGAGGGATATTGGCATCGCTATTAATAACTACATGCTGCTCAACAAGCCTGCAAAAAAGGCGCGAGCGCGCGAAACGCTGATAATGCGTTATATATTTTTTAATCACCCGATTTTTGCAGTCTACCAAGATAATATATTAGAGATCCCGGAAACGGTTCAGCATTTTTTACGCCCCGGCGAGGACACCGATCAAAAAACAACATTAGAGGGCGGCGACGTAATGATGGTTAGCCCCAAGCACCTGATAATTGGCTGCAGCGAGCGCACATCAGTAAGCGGTGCCAATGAAGCAATAAAGCTTTTGTTTGAAAAAGATGTGGTAAAAAAGGTAACCATTGTGAAAATACCGCATAAGCGCGATTATATGCATATTGATACCGTATTTACCCAGGTAAAACGCAACATGTGGGTATTGTTGCGCTCATTATCCATAACAGAAAGTGCTCTTGAAAATAATGAGCCAATAGCCTGGTTTGCTGATAAAAAGAACAAGGATAAGCCGGAGATAGTTCAGTTCAGGAAAGACAAAAAGACAAAAACGTTTGAGAGCCTTGAAGACCTGCTTGCTGATATAAGCGAAAATGATTTAAAGAGTACCGAGAAAACCCAGTTCATCTATTCGGGCGGGGATACTTTTCCGTATGATGCCCGCGAGCAATGGACAGACTCCTGCAACCTGCTTGCCGTTAAAGAAGGGGTGGTTTTGGGTTACGACAGGAATGACAAGACCGTTGACGCATTTAAAGAAAAAGGATTTAAAATAATAAGGGTGGCCGAACTGCTTCAAAAATTTGAATCGGGCGAGATATCTCCGGATACCATAACTGATACCCTGGTTTTGATGCCATCGGCAGAACTATCAAGGGCACGCGGCGGTTTCCATTGCATGAGCATGCCACTTCAAAGAGATAATATTATATAATATTTACTAATGACTAACAAACAAGCCACCTCACATATATTAATGATCCGCCCGGTTAACTTTGGTTTTAACGAGGAAACTGCCGGGAGTAATGCTTTTCAAACAAAAGTTGCCGAAAATGATACTGTTAACGAAAAAGCGCAGCAGGAATTTGATGGCATGGTAAATAAACTACGTAATAACGGGGTTGATGTTATTGTTATTGACGATACTCCGCAGCCTTATACGCCCGATTCTATCTTCCCCAATAACTGGGTATCATTTCATGCTGATGGTAATATTTTTTTATACCCTATGCAGGCCGAAAACCGCAGGCTGGAGCGCCGGGAAGATATTATCAACCGGATAGCGGATAAATTTAAAGCAAACCACATTATTGACCTGAGCCGATTTGAAGCAGAAGGAAAGTTTTTAGAAGGAACAGGCAGCATGGTTTTAGATCGTATAAATAAAATTGCCTATGCCTGCATCTCTCCCCGTACTGACCGTGAAGTGCTTGCACTGTTTTGCTCACAAACAGGTTATAAAGAAGTTAGCTTTAATGCTGTTGATGAGCATAACCAAGCCATTTACCATACCAACGTGCTGATGTGCATAGGCAGCGGATTTACAGTTATTTGCCTGGATAGTATTACTGACGACAGTGAAAGAAATGAAGTGGTAAGTATCCTTAAATTAACCCATAAGGAAATTATTGTCATATCATTTGAGCAGATGAATAGTTTTGCAGGTAATATGCTGGAAGTAGAGAGTAAAACCGGCGAAAATTTAATCGTAATGTCGGCCAATGCCTATAATTCACTTACCGATGCGCAGCGTAAACGGCTACAAAAATATGGAAAACTGGTTTATGCTGATATTAATACCATTGAAACCACCGGCGGCGGCAGTGCACGTTGTATGATGGCCGAAGTGCATTTACCAGTAACTTTATAGCTAATATTGCATAGTATTGAAAATATAAACTATACCTTAAAAACAAATTACATTTCAACCATAAAAATTCTATCAATAAATAGCCAATTATTCCGTTTAAAAATTACATTTTTGCCAAAATTTTAAAGAATGCAGAGTTACGAAGAGTTTCTTGATCTGAGTGTTGGTTTTCCACAGGACGGTTTTGAGATCATTGAGGATGAACTATATTTTCAGGACCTCAACTTAATGGAAATGATTGAAACGTATGGCACCCCCCTGCGCTTCACTTATCTTCCTATAATTTCGAAAAAGATCCAGCAGGCAAAACTGCTGTTTCAGCAGGCGATTGTTAAAAACAACTATCGCGGCAGCTATAAATATTGTTATTGCACCAAAAGTTCGCACTTTAAGCACGTTGTTGAAGAGGCACTTAAAAATGAGATCCACCTGGAAACATCATCGGCATTTGATATGCCTATGATTGATGCATTGGAGAAAAAAGGTTCGGTAACTAAGGATATAACTGTTATTTGTAATGGGTTTAAAACTTTCCAGTACAAGCAGTATATTATTGATATGTTGCACGACGGTTTTAAAAACATCATTCCGGTACTGGATAATAAAGAAGAATTTAATCTTTATGATGACGAGATCGAGATGGATACACCATGTAACCTGGGTATCCGTATAGCAGCTGAAGAGCAGCCAGACTCACAGTTCTACACCTCACGCTTAGGTGTGCGCATGGAAGACATCATCGATTTTTATTATAACAAGATTGAAGGTAATCCAAACTTTAAGGTTAAACTATTACATTTCTTTATCAACTCGGGTATTTCTGATACACCTTATTACTGGAACGAGTTAGAAAAGTATGTAACCCTTTACTGCAAATTCAAAAAGATCAATCCTGATCTGGATACGTTGGACATTGGTGGTGGTATGCCTTTCAAGGATTCGTTGGTATTTGATTTTGATTACGAATACATGATCAACGAGATTGTGAGCCGTATCAAAGAGATCTGCGCTGAAAACGATACGGTAGAACCGGATATTATTACCGAGTTTGGTAAATACACCGTGGCCGAAGCTTCGGGTATTTTATACAAGGTTTTGGGCCGTAAACAGCAAAATGACCGCGAAAGATGGTTAATGCTGGATGGATCATTTATTACCAACCTTCCTGATGTTTGGGCATTGAACCAGAAATATATTTTATTACCTATAAACAACTGGGACTCTGAATACGAGCGGGTGAATCTTGGCGGTATAACCTGCGACGGGCAGGATTACTATAACCAGGAAGCGCACATGAACAGCGTGTTTATGCCAAAAACACGTAAGGTACAGTACCTGGGTTTCTTTAACACGGGCGCTTACCAGGAAGTATTAAGCGGCTATGGTGGCATCCATCATTGCCTGTTACCATCGCCAAAGCATGTTATCATCCGCAGAAACCGTGACGAAACATTCAACTTTGAGGTTTTTGGTGAAGAGCAGAACAGCAAGCAGGTAATGAAAATTTTAGGATATACAACCTAATAAGCAAAACCAAAAAAGATTTCAATATAAATATTAAGCCCTCCGAAGTTTTAAACTCCGGAGGGCTTTTTCAATGAATATAATTTCACTCTATAACTACAGGTCAAACTTCTCCAACTGTTTCAGCAAAGTTTCAAAATCTTTTGGATATGGGGCGTGGATAGTAATGGGCTCGCCGTTTAATAATTTAAAAGTTACTTCATAGGCGTGAAGTGCAAAGCGTTTCATAATGGGTTGCTCTTCCTGATCTTTACCTAAATGGTATTTGCGTTTTATTTTTGATAAAAATACCGGCAGTCCTTTATACATCTCATCCCCTGCTATGGATGCCCTTTGCGTGGCTAAGTGGATACGGATCTGGTGCATACGGCCTGTTACCGGGCGACACTCTACCAAGGTATAGTGCTTAAAGTATTTTAACGATTGAAACCATGTTTCGGCCCTTTTACCCTCCTGCCTGTTAATGGTAACGTTACCTTTACCCACGTTAAGTATCGGCAGGTCTATCAGCAGGTTATCAAATACATGGGTACCATCAATTATAGCATGGTAAACTTTTTTTACCTGGCGTTTTTCAAACTGCATAGATACCGCACGGTATGCTTCAGGGTTTTTGGCTACTATAAGGGCACCAGAGGTTTCTTTATCTAACCGGTGGCATATCTGCGCATCATCGGTATAACCTTTAGCTAATCGCAGCATATTCACCTCGCCGCCCTCACGTTCATCTAACGAGCTGATAAATGGCGGCTTATTAACCACAATTATATCATCATCTTCAAACAGTATCAGGTCGGCAAATTTTGGAGTCTTCATAACAAAATAATAGCCGGCAAAAATACGGTTATTAATATGGATACGATAATTTTAATTGCGCAGGCAATGAGGGCATGTATATGTACAATAATATTGTATAATTTAAAGTACAGTAAAGCTCATTTTAAACTCATTTACAAACATATATAATGTTAAAAATGGGCTTGGTTTGATATTTGTATTGATTTGAAAATAAAAAAACAAAAATCTAACTACCAAATAAAATGAGCACAAATTCAACCAAGCCTGAAGAGAAGGGATTTTTCGAGAAGGTTAAAGAAACAATTGAAGAGTTTTGGGATGGAACTAAAGATAAAGCCGAAGACCTTAAAGAAGCTACCGAAGACAAGTTTGATGATCTAAAAAAAACGGTTACCGCAAAAAAAGCTACTGCAGCAAAAAAAGCAACAGCAGTTAAACATGAGGTTGCCGATAAAGCACATGCAGCTAAAGCGAAAGCAAAAACTGCTGTTGCCGATGTAAAAGCTAAAGCCGATACCAAAGCGAAAGAAATAAGTGCCAAAGCAAAAGAAGAAGCAGCCCATGCTAAAAAAGCAGCTGCTGATGTAAAAGCTAAAGCTGAAACTAAGGCCAAAGCAATTACTACAAAAGCTAAAGCTGAGACTACAAGTGCTAAAAAAGCCGTTGCTGCAAAAGCTACAAGCGCTAAAACAGCCGCAAAGAAAAAAGTATCTTCAGCTCACTAAGCTGAAAATTAAAACAGTATAAAACAAAAATGGCCGGCTAATATTTAGCCGGCCATTTTTTTATGTTATTAAATTATTAAGCTTCAAACTTATAACCTACCCCTTTTACAGTTGCAACACAATCATCGCCCAATTTTTCGCGAAGCTTGCGGATGTGAACATCAATGGTACGGTTAGTTACCACAACAGAATCTTCCCAAATATTTTTCAGGATCACCTCGCGGGTATAAACTTTGCCTGGCTTTGAGGCCAATAAGTAAAGTAATTCAAATTCCTTTTTGGCTAAAACCACTTTGTTACCTCTTTGAAAAACAAGATAGGCTTCGCGGTCAATAACCAGATCGCCAATTTCAAGTTTGTTATCGGTAACATCTTCGGCTGGGGCATTACGGCGCAGTATGGCGTTTATACGGCTTACCAAAGCACGTGGCTTAATTGGTTTTGCTATATAATCATCGGCACCTACGTTAAAGCCTGCAATTTCTGAGTACTCTTCGCTGCGGGCGGTTAAAAAAACCATAAAGGTATTTTTAAACTCGGGCATGGTACGCATAATGCGGCAAGCTTCAATGCCATCCATTTTAGGCATCATAATATCAAGCACAATCAAATCGGGTAATGATCTTTTGGCCTCAGCTACCGCTTCCTGACCGTTACGGGCAGTATAAACCTGGTAACCTTCTTTTTTTAAATTATATTCTATCAGCTCTAAAATATCGGGCTCATCATCAACTATAAGAATCTTCTGTTTGGTAGAGTTACTCATGCAGTGTTAATTTTTGTGTAAATGTATGAGCATAATAGAAGCTAATGGTTAAATATACATTAAGAAATTGTAAAGTCTTACCTTATTTTAACGATTTGTTGAGCCTTAGTAAATGTTTTGTTTAAAAATTCTTCAAGATCGGCACCCGTTACATTTTTTGCAACGATGTTTCCCTGCGGGTCAATAATAAAATTTGAAGGGATGGCCTCGATGTGGTACAGTCTTTCTGTAGCGCCTTCAAAGCTTTTAAGGTCTGATCCGTGGCTCCATACCAGTTTATCAGCCGTAACAGCCTGCTGCCATTTAGCTTTATCATTATCAAGCGAGATTCCTAAAATATTTAACCCTAATGATTTGTATATAGCATATTGCTTAACAACATTCGGATTTTCGGCACGGCATGGTGCGCACCACGATGCCCAAAAATCAAGCATTACGTATTTACCTTTATAATCAGACAGCTTAATAGCCTTACCATCAATACCTACGATGGTAAAATCAGGTGCTTTATGGCCAATGGAAATTGGTTTTATATCCTCCATCTGCTTTACAAAATGCCCAACAGCCGGGTTATCCTTAAAGTTGTCTTTTATCGCATCGGCATAAGCTATCAGCTGTGTTTCATACTTAACCTGGTCAAGCGATGTTGCTGCGTAAAAACCAGCTAATGATGTTTTGTTAGCGTTAACAAATTTCAATATCTCAACGCTGTACGCATCCATGTTTTTCATAAACATAGGTTTATAGATAGCGATCAGCGAGTCTGATTCTTTGCCTAATGCCTGTGCTTTGTCCTGGTATTCCTGTGTTAGCTTGCTGCTTTTGTCGATATAAAAATTACTGATCTTATTAAACTCCTTGATCTTATCAGATTCTGAAGACCCGGTGATCTGGTAACCGTGCGTATTATCGGTAAGACTGGTGGTAAAATCGATCTCATCGCCATTTTTTGCGATCAGGTCAAAAATACTGCCGCCAATTCTAAGCTTGTAAAGGTTAGCGTATGGCGCTTTATGCTTAAACTGAAATTTTCCCTGGTCGCTTAAATTGGTTGAATCAATTACCGAAACCTGGCTGCTGTCGGCCTCCAATAAAAATACAGTTTTTAAACTACCCGGATTATTTACAGTACCTGCAATGGTAAATACACTGCTATCTTTACACGAGCATATTAAGAATGCCAACAGGATAATACTGTATTGAAATATATTCTTTTTCATATTAATGATATGGTTATTTGAGATATACGGACTAAAAGTTCATCTAGCCTATCTCATTATTATTTAGCTTCTAACTCCTTTATTAACAGTTGATTTGTTTTCTGCGGATCGATCTTGCCTTTAGAGCTTTTCATGATCTCGCCCATAAACAGGCCTAAAACGCCCTTTTTACCCTTTTGGTATTCTTTTACCTTATCCGGGAATTTAGCAATAGCATCCTGTATAAAACGGCTTACATCATTATTATCTGAACTGATCAGCAGGTTTAGCTCGGCAGCCATTTGTTCGGCGCTTTTGCCTTCATTTTTTAACAAGGCAGGGAATAACTTATGCGATGCTGTTGAATTATTGATCTGGCCCGAATCTACCATTTTAATCAGCCCGGCAAGGGTTTCCGGCTTTAAATGCAGATCCTTGATAGATGAATTATGATCGTTAAGGTGCGATTTAACCGCGCCCATCAACCAGTTTGTTGCGGCCTTATAATTATCGGTATAAGTGATCAGCGTTTCAAAATAATGCGCAAAATCTTTGTCAGCAGTAATAACCCCGGCGTCATAGTCCGAAAGGCCTAACTCTGTAGTGTACTTTTTATAAAGTGCATTAGGCAGCGTAGGCATGTCCTTCAATATCTTATCCAGGTATTCCTGGTTAAGTGCCAAAGGGGTTAAATCAGGCTCAGGGAAATAACGGTAATCATTTGCCATTTCCTTTGAGCGCAGCACAGATGTTTCGCCGGTATCGGCATTAAAGTTCAAGGTATTCTGGTCTATATGACCGCCATTTTCAATAATGTTTACCTGGCGCTCAAACTCATGCTCAATTGCGCGCTGCACATTGCGGATAGAGTTTAAATTTTTCACCTCGCAGCGATTGCCATACTTGGTTTGGCCTTTTAGTCTTACTGAAATATTGGCATCGCAGCGCAGGCTGCCTTCTTCCATATTGCCATCGCAAACATCAAGGTAACGCACTAACTTACGGATCTCGGATAAAAACTGACCGGCTTCTTCACTGCTGCGCATATCTGGCTCGGTAACAATTTCAATAAGCGGTACCCCTGCCCTGTTCAGATCAATTAATGAATCGGCATGGTGCTGATCGTGCATGCTTTTGCCTGCATCCTCTTCCATGTGAATATGGTGGATAGCTATATTTTTGGTGACCCCATCGGCTAAGCGTACTAAAACAGAACCGCCTAAACATATCGGCATCTGATCTTGTGTTATCTGGTAGCCTTTTGGCAAATCGGCATAAAAGTAATTCTTACGGGCAAATGTATTGCGCAGGTTAATGGTACAATTACAGGCTAAACCCATTTTAACAGCATACTCCACTGCCTTTTTATTAAGGCGCGGCAATGTACCCGGATGCCCTAATGAAACAGGATTGATGTGCTGGTTGGGGCCTGCACCAAAAGCAGCAGAATCTGAAGAAAAAGATTTACTTAGTGTAGATAATTGTGCGTGTACCTCTAACCCGACAACTAATTCATATTTGTCGCCTATTCCGGCTGTAAGAATTGTCATATAAATAAAAAGCGGCCTTGGTTGCAGCCTCTGTTACAGGTCAAATATAAAGTTAATAGTTATTAATATGCTATATTAATTGACAGCATATTAAGTTTATCTTAATGATCAGGTGGTGCTAAAGCTATTTCATCACCACCTGATTATCTTATAATTTAAACAATAAAGGTCCTTGCTTTTTCAAGCGCATTGTTCAGGCCGCTTATATCGCTGCCGCCCGCAGTTGCAAAAAACGGCTGACCGCCCCCGCCACCTTTAATTTCCTTTGCCAGTTCGCGCACTATTGTGCCGGCGTTAAGGTTTTTCTCCTTCACTAAGTTCTCGGCTATCATTACGGTTAATGATGGCTTGCCATCAATATCGGCAGCCAGCACCAGGAAAAGATCAGACACAATATCCTTAAGCTGATACGCGAGGTTTTTAATAGCATCAGCATTTGGAAGCTGAACTTTTTGAGCTATAAAGTTGATACCGTTAATGGTTTCAACCTTTTGGGCCAGCTCATTTTTTAAGCCTGATGATTTTTCAAGGATTGATTTTTCAATTTCCTTTTTCAGTTTGGCATTTTCGTCCAACAGGCTTTCAACGCTTTTTGAAATGTCTTTTGGATTTTTCAGCAATTCTTTCAATTGCTGCACCAGTTTGCTTTGTTCGTTGATATAATTTTCAACAGCTATGCCGGTTATAGCCTCAATACGCCTTACACCTGCCGCAACGGCACTTTCGGCCACTATTTTAAAGAAACCGATTTGACCGGTAGCCTTAACGTGCGTACCACCACAAAGTTCCTTGCTAAATTTATCGTCGAAAGTGATCACCCTTACAAAGTCGCCATATTTTTCGCCGAACAGTGCGGTTACCCCACTGCTGATGGCTTGCTGGTAAGGCACGTTACGCTCCTCTTTCAGGAAAACATTCTCGCGGATCTTTTCATTTACGATGGCTTCAATTTTGGCCACCTCCTCATCAGTTACCTTAGCAAAATGCGAAAAGTCAAAACGCAGGTACTCCGCATTTACTAATGATCCTTTTTGATTTACATGCGCACCCAATACCTGTTTCATAGCGGCATGCAGCAAGTGTGTGGCGCTGTGATTATTTTCGGTACTGTTACGCTGCGTGGCATCCACAATGGCTGTTAAGGCATCATCAATAGTAGCGGGCAGTTTATCCGTAAAATGAACAATAAGCCCATTCTCCTTTTTGGTATCCGTAACGGCAATGATCTCACCATCGGGAAAAACAAGTTCGCCCTTATCGCCTACCTGTCCGCCGCTTTCGGCATAAAAAGGCGTTTTATCCAACACTATCTGGTATTGTTCTGTGCCTTTTGCTTTTACCTTGCGGTATTTAACAATGTGCGCAACACTTTCTGTTTCATCATAGCCGGTAAACTCAACGGTGTCATCGTCTTTTACAATAACCCAATCGCCGGTATCAATAGCCGTGGCCGCACGCGAACGGGTTTTTTGGATGGTGAGGGCTTTATTATAGCCTTCAATATCTACAATAAGTCCTTTTTCACGAGCCATTAATTCAGTTAAATCCAAAGGAAAACCATATGTATCTGATAGTTCAAAAGCAAAATCTCCTGAAATGGCTTTTCCGGTCAATATCTTATTTATATCTTCTGAAAGATCAAAACCTTTCTTCAAAGATTCTCCTACAGATTTTGGCTCTTCGCTCAACAAATCATGTTTTTTAGCCAATGAATGTTTTTCCTCGCGATCAATTAATTTTACCAAATAAACGTTGAATTTTTGTAGGCCATTTTCTAATGTTCGTAAAAAACTTATTTCTTCCTCCAGAATAACTTTCTGCACAAAATCCTTTTGATTCCATAACTCGTCAAAAACACCCTTAAACTGTTCTACAAGTAATGGCACCAAAGTATTTAAAAATGGCTCTTTAAAACCTATATACTGATATTGATATCTAACAGCTCTACGTAAAATACGGCGAATTACATACCCAGCTTTATTATTTGATGGCAATTGCCCATCGGATATCGCAAAGCTGATAGCACGGATATGATCGGCCATTACACGCATGGCAACGGCATCGTTCCAACCATCTTCGCCGGGTTTTGCTTTGCTATTATAGGCCTTCCCGCTTTTCTCAGCAATGAACTGAATCATCGGCTGAAAAACGTCGGTATCATAATTTGAGTTCTTACCTTGCAGTACCCTTACCAAACGTTCATAACCCATGCCTGTATCAACATGTTGGGCAGGTAAAGGCTGTAATGATCCGTCTTTCAGCCTGTTAAATTGCATAAACACATTATTCCAGATCTCAATTACCTGGTCATGATCGCCATTTACAAGAGTTGCACCATCAACTAGGGAACGCTCGCTATCCGGGCGGTTATCGTAATGAATTTCAGAGCTCGGTCCGCAGGGGCCTGTTTCGCCCATCTCCCAAAAGTTATCTTTTTTATTCCCAGGGAGCACATTTGATTCCTTAACAAATGCTTTCCAAAAATTATAGGTTTCAGTATCCTTTGCCAAACCTTCTTTTTCATCACCCTCAAAATAGGTAACATAAAGGCGGTCTTTATCAATTTTATAAACTTCGGTCAGTAATTCCCAGCTCCAGGCAATGGCTTCCTTTTTAAAGTAATCGCCAAAGCTCCAGTTGCCCAACATTTCAAACATGGTATGGTGGTAGGTATCAATCCCAACCTCTTCCAGGTCGTTATGCTTGCCCGATACACGTAAGCAGCGTTGCGTATCAGCCACACGTGGAAATTTGGCGGGCTCCTCGCCCAAAAACAGCGATTTAAACTGGTTCATTCCCGCATTGGTAAACATCAGTGTAGGGTCGTTTTTTATTACGATAGGTGCCGATGGTACAATCACATGTCCCTTAGCAGCAAAAAAATCAAGAAAAGCCTGACGAATTTGAGTAGCTGTCATAGTTGCAAAGGTAATTATTAGTCCGAAAGTCGGAAAGGCCGAAAGGCTGAAAATTTGACAAGGTTACAGGTATTATAAATCAGAGAAATTTAATCATTTTTTCGACTTTAAGGCTTTCAAACTTTTCAAGTTCCAATTAAACAATTACATTTGCACATGCCATATAAAGAACGGGAAATCAGCAAGATGTACTACACCATGGGTGAGGTAGCTATCCTATTTGATGTAAACCAATCTATGATAAGGTTTTACGAAAAAGAGTTTGATGTTCTGCAACCCAAAAAGAACAAAAAAGGTAACCGCTACTTTACGCCCGAAGATATTGAGAACCTAAAGATCATCTTTCACCTGATAAGAGACAAAGGCTATACCCTGAACGGTGCCAAAGAATACCTGAAAAATAACATGGCCGACAGTAAAGACAGCCACAGTGTGATCAGCGCGCTTGAAAATCTTAAAAAATTCCTGCTCGAGGTACGCGATCAGTTGTAAACTACTGCCGAAAAACTATCTTTATTGTTATTATTGTTATTGCGATGAATATATTGGTGAGTATAAATAAGCTTTAAGCTATTTTTTATTCAATTTGCAATAGCAATTCATATAACCTATGCTTGCAAATCACAAAGGAGAAATACCCTTATTTATACTATTGCTGCCTTTTTTAGCTGGTTTAGTATTTGCATTTAACTTTTTGAATATCAATTTTTTAAATGCGTTAATTGTTGTATTTATTTGCTTAGGTGGTTTATTTATAGCCCTTAACCTGTTTTACAAAAAGCTTAATATTTATAAAAACCGCTGGTTAGGCGGGGCGTTGATTACCTTCATATTATTTCTTTTCGGTTGTATCCATATCATTAAATATACTGAACTAAATAACGATCAGCATTTTGCAAAAACACCTGCACAGTTTTTGGTTGTAAAAATCAGCAATGAGCCAAACCTCAAAAACGGAATTTTGCGGTTTACTGCTAATGTTGAACAAAGTATTAACGGAACTAAAAAGTTAAACACAAACGGCACATTGCTGATTTCTATAAAAGACAGTGCCGCAAATAAGCTTTATTATGGCGATGAATTACTGATCCCGGCAAAATATAATGCCATTAACCCACCATTTAACCCTGCCGAGTTTAACTATAAAAAATACCTGGCTAACCAGAATATTCACTACCAGGCATTTTTATATTCAAAGCAATTTGTGGTATTGGAAACTGACATGGGTAATCCCATCATCAGTTATTCGTTAAGATTAAGGCAGCATTTTGTTGAAAAATTTAAACAAAACATGCGCGATACCAATGCTATTGCCGTAGCATCAACCCTGATATTGGGTTACAAAGCCGATTTGAGTAATGACATTTTACAAGCCTACTCCAAAACAGGAACAGTGCATGTACTTTCAGTATCCGGAGCACATGTGGCCATATTTTATATACTGCTTAATTTGGCTCTCAGCTTTTTAAACAGGTTTAAATACGGCAGGCTTTTAAAAGCGGTTATCATCATTTTATTAATAGGGTATTACGCTTTGCTTACGGGCTTTTCTCCGGCTGTTTGCCGGGCTGCGGTAATGATCAGCATGGCTGTTATTGGTAAAACTTACAGCAGGTACATCAATACCCTCAATATATTAGCTTTTTCGGCCTTTGTATTATTGATCTACGATCCATTTTACATTACTGATGTAGGTTTCCAGCTCTCCTACCTTGCCGTGTTTGGATTAATCAT
Organism: Mucilaginibacter sp.; assembly: GCF_965277465.1. Taxonomy (GTDB): domain Bacteria; phylum Bacteroidota; class Bacteroidia; order Sphingobacteriales; family Sphingobacteriaceae; genus Mucilaginibacter. Next base: position 1,612,178 of record NZ_CBDICW010000002.1, on the reverse strand, counting down.
ATTTCAGCCAGTGGTTTATAAGTGGTTGGTTTTTAAAAACAAATGGGCCGATAAACTTTGGGCGCTTTGCTCGGTATCCATAGCGGCACAGGTAATAACTTTTCCGTTAAGTGCCTATTACTTTCACCAGTTCCCGGTATATTTTTTAATCAGCAACCTGTTTATTATTATTCCTTCGGCTATTATTATGTATTCGGGCATGGCCTATTTGCTGCTGCCGCAGATGCCTATTATTTCTAAATGGATCGCTTATATATTAGAGCAAACCATTTTGCTGATGAATAAATTTTTAACAATTGTTGAGCATATACCTTACGCCAGCATTGGCAAGATCTGGCTAAACACTTCTGAATATCTATTACTATACATCATCATTATTTGCCTGTTTTACTTTTTGTATGATAAAAAACTTTGGCTCATTAAGTTGAGCTTAGTTTGCATTTTACTGCTTTGCATTAGTTTGAGCATTAAACGCGTTTATAAAGCAGCCACAAATAGCATGGCTTTTTTGAATCTTAATAAACACAAAGCCATTATTTTTATACATGGAAACAATGCCGCTGTATTGACAGATATTAACACTACCGATAAAACATGGCAATATTCCATACAGCCTTATTTAGATAGTTGCCAGGTAAACAACATTAAATTATTAAGTGTTGATCAGGACGTAACAACCCCGTGGATGATTAAAAAGGATAAGCTGATACAGTTTATGAACAAGCGAATATTTGTTTGTGACGGCGGGCTGATGATTGATTCGCTGCCTTCAAAAATAAATACAGACTATATATACATAACTAATAATCCTCATAATGAGTTCAATAACATAGCCGCCAATTTTGATTATAGAACTATAATTGCAGATGGCAGCAACAGTAACCAAATGATTGATGAAATTAAAGCAGCTGCTATAAACGGTAAAACAGATTATAGAATATTAAAGCGTAACAATTCGTATGTTTGGTTATCTAATTACAAAAAGCAATAAAATTTGTATCTGAATTAATTAACATCTAAATTGGAATAATTAAAACCACCATATGAACATTAAATTTTTTAACGTTGCCCTGGGCATAGTGCTTACTGCAACTACCATTAGTGCCAGTGCACAAAAAACTTACACACAAGGCGTAATTAACATTAGCACTACCATGCAGGGACAAGCTGTAGAAGCAAAAACTTATTTTACTACAGATTCATTATCATTATCATTTACTGCAGGACCTGCCACCATAAAGATATTAAAGGATGCCAAGAATAAATTTATGGCAATTTTGGTAGATGTGCCTGTTGCTTCTATGAAAAAAGCAGCTATTGCATCACCTGCCGAAATTGAGCAGATAGTTAGTTCTGAGCCTAAATTTACTTTTACGCAAACTACCGAAGCGAAACAAATCTCAGGCTTTAACTGTAAAAAAGTTGTGGCTACTGATGCTAAAGGAACTAAATATGATGTTTGGGTAACTAATGATGTTAAACTACCGGCAAGTGCTTTTGCAGAATATTATGCAGGTGCAGGTGGCTTCCCTGTGCAATACACTTCATTTAGCCAGGGCCAGTCAACAAGTGTAACTGTGTCTTCGGTTGCTGATACAAAAGCTCCCGCCGGAACATTTTCAATAGCTCCTGATTTTGACAAGATCACTATGGATGACCTTAAAGCAATGAGCGGCGGTAACTAATTCTAACACGTATTAAAATATAAAGGCTTCCTGAATATTCAGGAAGCCTTTTTTGTTGGTATTAATCTGTTAACCGTTAAGATCAAAGCTCATTTAAGGCCTGCTCTACCTTAGCATAAACATAGGTAAGCTCTTCATCAGTAATGCAATAAGGCGGCAAAATGTAAATGGTATTACCAAGTGGGCGCATTATAATGCCGGCATCTAAAAAATACTGATACAAGGTATCGCGCAGCGAATTAAAGTACGATGTATCACCACCTGTTTCCCAGTCCATAGCTAAAATGGTACCTGTTTGCCTTATAGCTTTAATTTTTGGATGATCTTTTATTTTATTCTTAAACGCGACATGTCTTTCAACAATCTGCTGAATATTTGCGGCTGTTCCCGGTTCCACAAAAAGATCCATGCTTGCCAATGCCGATGCACATGCTATTGGGTTTGCAGTAAACGAATGCCCATGAAACAAGGTCTTCATTTTATCGTCCGACAAAAAGGCATTATAGATGTGCTGTGTACAGGTGGTAAGTCCCAAAGCCATTGTGCCCCCGGTTAAACCTTTCGAGAAACACATAATATCCGGCTGCTCATTTACATGGTAACAGGCAAATGATTTACCCGTACGGCCAAAGCCAGTAAATATCTCATCGGCAATTAGTAAGACACCTTCTTTTTTGCAATGAGCCATTAACCCATCCAGGTGCTTGGCTTCATACATCAGCATACCGCCTGCACCCTGTACCAGGGGCTCAAATATAAAACAGGCTAATTCTGATTTAAGTTTGGTGATCTGCGCTTTAAGCGTTTCTAAATTGCCCTCATCAGGTGTATCAATAAATTCTACTTCAAACAAAAGCTGATCAAAGGCGGCGGTAAATGCACTCCGCCCGCTTACAGCCATAGCGCCAAAGGTATCCCCATGATAGGCGTTTTTGAAAGCCAGTATTTTAGTACGGGCGCCGCCATTGTTATGCCAGTATTGCAGGCACATTTTTATGGCTACCTCAACCGCGGTTGAACCATTATCTGAATAAAATGCCTTTTGCTGATTGGCCGGCAGTAACTTAAGTAAACGCTCGGCTAACTGAACCGCACCTTCGTGGGTAAAGCCAGCAAAAATAGCGTGCTCCAGTTTGTTCAATTGTTCAGCAACTTTTTTTGCTATGTAAGGATGAGAATGACCGTGAATAGTTACCCACCATGATGATACCGCATCAATATATTTTTTTCCATCCTCATCAAACAGGCAGGTACCCTCTCCCCTTACTATCGGGATTGGAGGTTGCGCCGTTTGCATTTGGGTATAAGGATGCCATATTACTTTTAAATCGCGCTCAACTAAACTCATAAACTATTTATTAAAAGCTTTACCACCTGTTTATCGGTAGGGAAAACAAAATCGACTTCTTTAAGGTCTGTTAACTTTACCCAGCGAAAAGCCTGTAAAACATCACCTTCACCGTCAAAATCAAAAACTGCTGTTTTAAATACCAGATTTAAAGGGGTTATATTTTTTACCCGGTAATATACGCTGATGATCTGCGAGTCGTTAAAGGCTGATTTCACATAAAAATCCGTAGTGTAAAAGTGGTCTGTTATTTCAACCTCGGCATTGCACTCTTCAACAAACTCGCGTTTCAGGCCATCAATAAGGCCTTCGCCAAGCTCTAAACCCCCACCGGGGAATTTGGTAAAACGAATCCCATACTCCTGCTCATCGCTGATCAATATTTCATTATCAGCATTTATAAGCAGCCCGTAAACACGTACATTAAATGGATACATTATTCAAAGTGTTTTTTGTTGCGGATAATCTTATCCATCGTCCAAATTATATCTTCGTTTTTAGGCTCCGACCGAATGGGACAATTGGGCATGCTGCAGTAATGACAACATTCGGGCAGGCACGGATCGCTGTGTATAAACAGTTCCGTTTTAGTAACTTCCTGGTTAATCAGCTTATCAATCAATGATACCTCCTCATGCACCTTTGTCAGGTTGAAATAGTTTGGCAAGGTAACATGGCAATCAATATGTAGTTCGTTACCATATTTTTGAGCGCGGAAATTGTGAATATCAATCCACTCAACCCTGCGCTTCTCGTTCAAAACCTTTAACACTTCTTCAACCACCCCAAAATCGGCTTCATCCATTAAACCCGAAACCGATCTGCGAACTAATTTGTAGCCGCTGAATAATATATACAAACCCACTAATATGGATAGTGCGCTATCAAGCCATAATATTTTGGTAAACTGAATAAGCAATAAACCTATTACCAGCCCTATACTGGTAACCATATCAGCCAGCAGGTGCCTGCCATCAGCCTCTATAGTTATAGAAGGCAGCGATTTACCTTTGCCTATCATATAATACCCTAACGCACCATTAATTGCGCCGGTAGTACCAATTATAATAGCTCCCGTTAAAAGATCGTGAATGGCGTTTGGATAAAAAATTCCGTAAACCGATTTCACAATGATAACAATGGCTGCAATACCTATTAGTGAACCTTCGATAAAAACAGAGAAGTATTCAACTTTACCGTGGCCATAAGGGTGATTTTCATCGCGAGGCTGAGATGCCAGGTAGATACTAAAAAAAGCAAATGAGCTGGCAAATACGTTTACAATGCTTTCGGCAGCATCGGTTAGTACAAAGTTTGAGGCCGTGATAAGGTAGGCGCCGAATTTTGCAAGCATCAGGACTAAACCTGTTATCAGTGAAATTAGTATGATCCTTTTATGCTCTTTCAAAACTACTTTATTTGCCGCAAATTTATAAATAACAACCGTATGTATGGGTTTGTGTGGCTATAAATTGTGTTATTGACTAAGGCCTAAGCCGATAGTGTTTAGCCATACTTCCAAAAAAAACAAAAATGACCTAATACTTAGGGCTAATGCGTTGCTACTTTTCCTATATTTGCCGCGCAATAAACAAAACTATATGAGTGCATTAAGTAACAGGATTAATAACCTGTCAGAATCCGCAACAATTAAAATGGCCAAATTAGGCCGTGAACTTGCCGCTAAAGGCGTTGATGTGATCAGCCTTAGCTTTGGCGAGCCTGATTTTCATACACCTGAGCATATAAAGGATGCTGCCAAGCAGGCAATGGATCAGAACTATACCTATTACACACCAGTAGCAGGTTATCCAGAACTGAGAAAAGCTATTTCTGCAAAGCTTAAGAACGAGAATGGCCTTGATTATGATGCCAGCCAAATAGTTGTATCTACAGGTGCCAAGCAAGCTATTGCAAATGCATTAATGTGCGTGGTTAACCCGGGCGATGAAGTAATTATCCCTACTCCTTACTGGGTATCATACTCTGAGGTTGTTAAATTAACCGAAGGTATAAGTGTTTTTATTGATGCACCTGTTGAGCAGGAATTTAAAATTACTCCTGAACAGTTAGAAGCTGCCATCACCCCTAAAACAAAGTTGTTCATGTTTTCATCACCTTGTAACCCTACAGGTAGTGTATACAGCAAAAGCGAATTAGAAGGCCTGGCAAAGGTGTTTGAAAAACATCCGAATATTTATATCCTGTCTGACGAGATTTATGAGCACATTAACTTTGTTGACAAACATGAATCAATAGCGCAGTTTGATTATATAAAAGACCGTGTGATCATCATCAACGGATTTTCGAAAGCATTTGCCATGACCGGATGGCGCATTGGCTACACCGCATCAAACAAAGAGATTGCTGCTGCCTGCGATAAATATCAAGGCCAGATAACTTCAGGAACCTGCTCTATTACCCAAAGGGCTGGTGTTGCTGCCTACGAAGGTGGCTTAGCCTCTGTTTTAGAGATGCGTGATGCATTTAAAAAACGCCGCGATATAGTTTATGCTTTATTAAAAGAAGTTGAAGGTGTAAAGGTTAACCTGCCCGAGGGCGCATTTTACTTCTTCCCTGATGTTACTTCATTTTTTGGTAAAAGCTACAATGGCAAAGTAATTAACGATGCTGACGAATTGAGCATTTACCTATTAGAAGAAGCACACGTTGCAACTGTAGGTGGTGATTCATTTGGTGATGCCAAATCAATCCGTATCTCTTACGCTGCTGCCGAAGATAAACTGATTGAAGCTGTAAAACGCATTAAAGAAGCTTTAGGTAAATTGAAATAATATGAACAGGGACATCATTATTTAATTTGTGTCCTGTTGAAAAACAAAAAACCCCATTATCCAAAGCGGATAATGGGGTTTTTTAGTTTTATGTAATGATGCTTACAAAGCAAATCCGTAAGCTACACGTAAAGCTACAGTACCGTAGCTATCACTCTGGCCTGATAAGCTTTCGTAACGTACGCCTACATCCCATGATTTGTTTGCATAACCAATTCCTGGAGATAAAAGCAATTTAGTGTTTTTGTCATATTTGGTTTCAAAACCAGCACCTACTTCTGCACCAAAATAAATATTTTGTGCAAAAAATGCTTTGATACCAACTTTAACCGGTACTATACCAATGCTTTTGCCACCTACATCTTTAGCAGCCTGATCAGCAAAAAAGTTGTAGTAACCTGATGTAAAGGTTAAAGCTAAGTTTTTTTCTAAACCATATTGTAAACGTGCAGTTCCGCCTAATTCAAATTTTGAATAGTCGCTGATGCTACCTGTAGGTATACCGCCTTCAATACCAAAACCTAAGCGCCATGCGCTAACCGGAGTTGTTTGAGCCTTAACATTTGCCGAAAAAAATATAGCTACTGCAGTTGCTACTGTAGCTATCCATTTGGTTGAATTTTTCATTGTTGTGTTTTTCATTTTGAGTGAATAATGTATAATAGTATACATTCGGGGTTAACAAATACTTTGCCACACCTGCCGGTTTTAGTGTTAAATTGATATAATTACACTGTAAACACAATAATTAACAAAGGTTTTAAACAATTGTTAATTGCTTATTCACTGATTATCAGTTAGCTTTTTCGACTTTTTTCCAGCTTAAGTCAGTTTAACAATTTCCAGTGTCATAACCTGTCAAAATTTTATGTTTAAAGTGAAACTGTGACATATCACGACACTTTTGCACTTAAAAAAGGCCAAAATTGCATTTAAATAAAGATCCGTTCATAAAAAAGGCTCCCGATTAGGAGCCTTTTTGCTAAACTTCTTTATCATGTGCCGGATCGGGCTTGTAGTTCTTTTCCATTTCGGCAAGCTTTTCCTTACCATAGGCAAGTTTGGTTATAGTATAATACAATACGGGTACTATAAAGATAGCTAACGAAGTAGCCGAAAGCATCCCGCCAAATACTGTCCATCCAATAGTACGCCTTGATTGGGCTCCTGCACCTGATGCAAAAACCAATGGCAATACACCCAATATAAATGCCATTGACGTCATGATGATTGGTCTTAAACGTAACCTTACGGCTTCAAGGGTGGCTTTTTCAAGCTCCATGCCTCGGTCTACACGCTCTTTGGCAAACTCTACAATCAAAATGGCATTCTTGGCGGCCAAACCAATCAATGTTATTAATCCAATTTGCGCATATACGTTATTATCCAAATGCTTATTTAACGTAAGGAACAGGATTGCTCCAAATGCACCTAAAGGTACAGCAAGCAATACGGAGAAAGGTACCGACCAGCTCTCGTACAATGCGGCCAGGAACAGGAACACAAACCCAATTGACAACATAAATATGTAAATGGTTTTTGAGCCTGATAATAACTCCTCGCGGCTTAGGCCCGAAAACTCATAGCCATAACCTTGCGGCAATGTACTATCCGCCACACGCTTAAGTGCAGTTAAAGCATCCCCGCTACTAAAGCCCGGTTTAGGCCCACCATCAATCTCAGCAGACCGGAAAAGGTTATAGTGAGATATTAAAGGTGCATTTTCAATTACCTTGTAGGATGTAAGGGTACTTAATGGCACCATTCCGCCGGCCTGGTTACGTACAAAATACTGCCCTATGTTTTGAATGTTAGTGCGGTAATTGGTATCAGCTTGGGCAACTACGTGAAAGTTACGGCCATAAATGGTAAAGTCGTTCACAAATAAACTACCCATATAGGTTTGCAGGGCAGCGTTAATATCGCTTATAGCAACACCTAACTTTTTCGCTTTTTCGCGGTCTATATTTAACTGGTAAGCTGGTGTACTTGCGGTAAAGAAAGTAAAGGCCTTACCAATTTCGGGCTGTTTATTTACTTCGCCCACAAATGCTTTAAGTGTTTTTTCAAAATCCTTAATATCGCCGCCTGCTTCTTTTTCCTCTAATATAAAGGAGAAACCGCCGGTATTACCTAAACCGGGGATAGCCGGTGGCTGAATAACTACTACATTGGCTTCTTTAAAACGGGCTAATTTTTTTTGCAGGTTACCTACTATGGCCCCTATCTGCAAATCATCAGATGTTCTTTCGTCCCAGGGCTTCAACTGCACAAATATGGTTGCACTGTTTGATTTACTGGCGAAACTCACCGCATTTAACCCACCCAATGCTGCATAATGCAAAATACCGGGAATACTGTCTATTGATTTCATCATTTCATGCAAAACAGTAACTGTTCTTTGAGTTGATGAAGCTTCGGGCAAATCGTAGGTTACATAAATACGGCCATCATCTTCCAATGGGATAAATCCGCTTGGTTTTCCTTTAAATAAAAGAATGGTGCCTATTATGATACAAACTAACAGGATGATGATAAATTTAGAGTTCTTTATACCCTTATCAACCGCGTTTCGGTATTTACCTGTTAACTTATCAAACCAGGTATTAAACTTAAAGAAAAACTTATTTAACCCTTTTGATTTATCGTCAATTTTATGCGGGCGCAGTATCAGCGTACATAAAGCAGGTGTTAATGACAATGCCACAAATGCCGAGATCAATACAGATATAGCGATGGTAATTGCAAACTGCTGGTACAACCTGCCCACAATACCGGGTATAAACCCTACCGGCACAAATACCGCAGCTAATATCAAGGCAATAGCTATTACCGGGGCCGATATATCTTGCATGGCATGTATGGTTGCATCCTTGGGCGACATCCCTTCTTCATCCATATAATGCTGTACGGCTTCAACCACCACAATGGCATCATCCACCACAATACCAATAGCTAATACAAACCCGAACAGGGTTAATGTGTTAATGGTAAAATTAAGCGGAATGAAGAATATAAATGTACCTATGATAGATACCGGGATAGCCAATACCGGGATAAGCGTTGTACGCCAGCTCTGCAAAAACAAAAACACTACTATGATAACCAGTACCAATGCAATTATAAGAGTTTCAACAACCTCATGTAATGACACCTTTACCACTGTTATTGACTCGAACGGCACTACATAATCCACATCCGCAGGGAATGCTTTTTTAAGCTCATTCATGGTAGCATAAACGGCATCGGCAGTAGCAATTGCATTACTGTTAGGTGCCTGGTATATTAACAGGTATGATGCTCTTTTACCGTCAACAAACGAATTACCAGCATAGTTAAACTTACCTAATTCAACGCGGGCAACATCTTTTAAATGTACAATAGCGCCATTATTGGGCTGTGTTTTTACAATTATATCAGCAAACTCCTCTGGTTTTGATAAACGGCCCTTAACAATTACCGTGTATTCAAAAGGCTGTGCTTTTTCTTGCGGGGTTGCGCCAACTGTACCTGCGGCTACCTGTGCATTTTGCTCTTGCAGGGCATTGGTTACATCGGCAGCCGTCATACCCAAGGCTGCCAGTTTATCCGGCTTTAACCAAACACGCATACTAAAGTCATCCGCACGGGTAAAAACATCTCCCACACCTTTGGTACGTGTTAATGCATCCTTAATAAATACGTTGGTATAGTTATCCATAAAGGTAACATCATGTGTTCCCTTTGGGGCATACATGGCAACCAACATCAGGATGCTTGGGTTACGTTTACGTACGGTTAAGCCTAAACGCTGTACATCCTGCGGTAAGGTTGGTGTAGCTATACCTACACGGTTCTGCACATCAAGCGCGGCAATGTCAATATCGGTACCAACCTCAAAGTTGGCCGTCATGGTCATCTGGCCATTGCTGGTACTATTACTTTGCAGGTAGGTCATGCCGGGGGTACCGTTAACCTGTACTTCAATCGGGGTAGCTACAGTTTGTTCAACTGTAAGCGCATCTGCGCCACTATATGTACCGGTAACCTGTACGGTTGGTGGTGTTATTTCTGGGTACTGGCCTATGGCCAGGCTATTTATGGCTAAGATTCCGACTACTACTATTACAATTGAAATTACAATTGCGGTAACCGGTCTTCGTATAAAGGTATCTGCGATCATTCGTTTTACTTTTAGAAAAAATTCAGACTATTTTCTTGTACCACTTATTAAGCAGTTGTTATTATTGTTTGGCTGCTTTAGCAGGGCCTTGCTGTGCCGGGGCACCAAGTGTTATCTTACCGCCATCGCGCAAACGCTGAAAGCCATCTGTTATCACTTTATCGCCTGCTTTTATGCCAGACATAACTACCACATCTGTACCTATACGCGGGCCTAATTTTACCTTAAGCTGTTTGGCAATGGTATCCTGCGAAACAAATACAAAAAACTCGCCCATGTTTTCAGATACTGCTTTGTAAGGTACCTGCACACGCTCGCCCGATGCACTGTTCAGCACATTCAGCACACAGCTCATGCCATCCTTAAGTATATCATCGCCGTTAGGGAATTGTACCCTTACCTTTATAGTACCGGTTTGATTATTTACGCCCCTGTCAATAGCTAATACTTTACCGGGTTTGTTATAAGTGGTTGTACCGTCTGATAGCTGAAGTTTGAAGGTTGAGTCGCTGCTGTTTTTTTGCAGATCATAAAACCTGTTTATATCCTGCTCATTAATTACCACATCAACAGCAATCAGATTTTCGCTCGAAATAGTATTTAATAAGGTACTTCCCGGCGAAACCTGCTGACCCAACTTTACCTGCGAGATACCTATACGGCCGGTAAATGGCGCGCTGATAGTTGCGTAAGATAGATCTGTTTTTGCAGATGCTACTGCTGCCTTTGCAACCGCCACCTGGCTTTTGCTGGTTTCAAATGCAGCCTGTGCCTGGTCAACCGTTTGGCTGGCAACCGCATCATTTTTCAACAGCATGGTATACCTGTCAATATCTTTTTGTGCTTTTACCAGGTTGGCATTGGCACTCATTAAATTTGCCTGGGCTTGCTCATAAGCGTCTAAAAACTTGCGCCTGTCAATCTCATATAATGCTTTACCTTTTTGTACTACCTCACCCTCTTTAAAAAATATCCCGGTTATAAAACCTGTAACCTGGCTGCGCAATTCAACAGAGTTTAATGCAACTACTGTTCCCTGGTAATTATCATAATAAACGGCTTCGGCTTTTTTAGCTTCGGCAACGCTTACCGGGGTTGGCGGCATTTCGGTAGATGGTTTGGCTTTTTTTTGGCACGACGACCATATTAACATACAAACCGGCAGTATCAAAAGTGTATTTTTTGTTTTCATAGTCATTTTATTGGACAGATAGTATTCCTAAAGATTTTTCCAGATCAATTTTGGTAGATAGCAGCTGGAAAAGTGCATTGTAATAATTCAGTTCGGCAGTTCTAAGGTCTGATTGTGCCACAATAACATCAAGATAGGTTTTAATACCCTCCCGGTATTGCAGGCTCACCACCTTATATACATCTTTGGCTAAATCAACATTTTGCTTAATGTATTGCCAGCTGGTATAGTTGCTTTTATACCCGGCAAGCGCCTGCACATATTCAGTATTGATAGTATTGGCCGAATTGACAATATCCAGATCGGTACGGTCAACCTGTAACCTGGCCTTGCTTAAATTTTGCAAACGCTTAGTCCCCTGAAAAATAGGGAGCGATAAAGAAAGCCCGGCATAGGCATTTGGGTATGATTGATTATACAGATTTGAAAACTTATCGCTAAGGTAGAGCCAGCTATAGCTACCTACTGCAGATATTGATGGTAAAAAACCGTATTTGTAATAATTAACATTTACATTTTGCAGACCTTTTGTAGTTTGCAGCAAACGGTATTCAATACGGTTATTAACATCTAATTTTTGATTGGTATCAATATATGCTTCCTGCTCGTAATGGGTAGAGTCATAAGACAGGATCAGGTTGTTATTGGCCGATATGCCCATGATCTGTTTTAGATACGCGATCTTACTTTTTATAGCTTCGGCTGTTTGTTTCCGCGATGCCAGTGAATTATTTAAGGATATAGTAGCCTGTTTGTAATCAATTTTGTCAGATACCCCTGCAGAATACCTGTTATAGGCATCTTTCAGGCTTCTTTGCAGGCGGGCTATATCTTCATTTAAAATATCAAGCTGTTTTTGGGATAGCAGCACATCAAAAAATGCCTTGCTTACATCCGATACTACATTGATCTGGCTGCTTACTATATTCTCCTTATAATAAAGGCGCGAATATTTGGCGGCCTTTGCTGCCTGCAATACATCATTATTATAAATAACCTGGCTGGCTTGCAGCCCTAAAGAAGAAAATTCCTTTACACTTGTGGTAGTGCCGCTACCTGCTAATGCGGCGCTTGCAGCCGGGCTTCCTTTAAAGTAATGATCGTATTCGCCAGCGGAGGTAACCTGCGGTAACCATGCAGAAAGACCGATGCGGATATCCTTTTCATTGATCTGCTGATCAATTGAGGCTTGCTTTACCGCCGGCTGATTTCGTAATGCAAATTCAACACATTGCTTTAATGTTACAACCGTGTCTGTACTGGTTTGGGCAAAAACAAATGCCGGGGAGATTAATATTAAGCTTAATATTAATGGTAGTGTAATTTTTTTCATAGGCAGCAGGTAGTGCTTGATATAACAAATTAAATACAGTTTGTTGTAAATAATTTTAGAAACTTATACCACATTGCTAATATGTCACAATTTACACATCATATTACGATATGAAGAAAATTTTGACGCTCTTATGTCAAAAAAGCACAAATAGGTGTACTTTTTGACTGATTTGGAAAAAAATACAAAATTGTGTCACCAAATAAATAAAAATTTTAATTAATTTGCCGGATGGAAGCGAGTTTGCTTTTTTGCATGTAGAAAAAAAATTACACACAAAATATAAGAAATAGCCTAATTCATGGTACTTTTACAAAAAATTTAAGCAGGGTTAATATACATGGTTAAAAAATTACATGCGAAGATCGCTCAGTTCCAGGATGCTAATATCATCAGGGAAATGGGGCTATATCCATATTTCAGGCCGATCGAGTCTGGTCAGGATACTGAAGTTATTATCGATGGCAAACGTGTATTAATGTTTGGTTCCAATTCATACCTGGGGCTAACAAATCACCCTAAGATCAAAGAAGCTTCTAAAAAAGCTACTGATAAATACGGAACGGGTTGTGCAGGGTCAAGGTTCTTAAACGGAACGCTCGATATTCATATCGAGTTAGAAAAAAGGTTAGCTAATTATGTAAATAAGGAAGCTGCCGTTTTATTCAGCACAGGTTTCCAGGTAAATCTTGGGGTGCTTTCAAGCATTACGGGGCGTAATGATTACTTGATACTGGATGAATATGATCACGCTTCATTGATTGACGGAAGCCGTTTATCATTTTCAAAAGTGATTAAATATGCACACAATGATATGGATGATCTGAGGCGCAAGCTGAGCATCCTGCCGGAGGAAGCAGTTAAGTTAATTGCAGTAGACGGTATTTTCAGTATGGAAGGTGACATTGTTAAACTTCCGGAAATTGTACAGATTGCAGACGAGTTTGGTACTAACATAATGGTTGATGATGCCCACAGCCTGGGTGTAATTGGGCATAATGGTGCAGGTACCTCATCGCACTTTGGCCTTACCGATGAGGTTGACCTCATAATGGGTACTTTTAGTAAATCACTCGCATCATTAGGTGGTTTTATAGCCAGCGATGCTGCTACCATTGATTATCTTAAACACCGCGCACGTGCACTAATGTTTAGCGCAAGTATGCCGCCATCATCAGTAGCAAGCGTTATTGCAGCCCTTGATATTATTGAATCAGAGCCTGAGCGTATTGCCAAGCTTTGGGATAATACAAATTACGCAATGAAACTTTTACTGGACGAAGGTTTTGACCTTGGCCCTACAGAAAGCCCTATACTACCTATATATGTAAGAGATAACGAGAAAACTTTCCTTGTTACCAAGCATCTTCAGGATTCGGGTATCTTTGTTAACCCGGTCGTTTCGCCGGCGGTGCCTTCTGATTCATCTTTATTACGTTTCTCATTAATGGCTACCCATACATTTGCACAAATTGATGAAGCAGTTGATAAAATTGCGAAAGCATTTAAAGATATTGGTGTAACATCAGTTAAAGAAAACATATAAACCTGCTTTTGCCCATCAGCATAAGCAATAAATTAACAGATTAAACAAACATTGCGGGTACTAAATACCCGCAATGTTTGTTTAATCTGAAATGCATTAAATATCTACATCCAAATCCTAAATGAAAAAAATAGTAACGGTTGATCCTAAAAAACAGCTTGGAACGTTTATTGATTTCCCCCATGATCTGTATAAGGACGATGCCAACTATGTTCCGGAATTGTTTATCGCACAAAAGGACATTCTAACAACGCATCCGTTTCATAAACACTCTGAACTGCAAATGTTTCTGGCTTATGATGACGACAAGGTAGTTGGCCGTATTGCTGCCATACTGAACAATAATCATAATAGTTACAACAACAGGAACGATGGTTTCTTTGGTTTTTTTGATTGTATAAATGACCAGGAAACGGCCAACATGCTTTTTGATGTAGCAGCCAAATGGTTAAAGGGTAAAGGAGTTGATCAAAATATAATAGGCCCGGTAAATTTTTCTACCAATGAGGCTTCCGGGCTTTTGATAAAAGGCTTTGACAGCCCGCCGATGCTAATGATGACCTACAATTATCCATATTACGCTGAACTTATTGAAAAAGCCGGCTATGTAAAACAAATGGACCTGATTGCCTGGCATTGGGACGGCGAATCGTACGACGACAGATCGGTAAGGTTATTAGATGCTTTGCAACAGCGTTTAAAACGTAACAATATTACTATCAGAAGAGTTAATTTAAAAAACTTTAAAGAGGAAGTAGTAAAATTGCGCGAAGTGTATAATTCGGCGTGGGATCAAAACAGTGGCTTTGTGCCCCTAACCGATGATGAATTTAATCATTTAGCTAAAGACCTTAAACTGATACTTGACCCTGATTTTGTTTTGGTAGCCGAGCAGGAAGGAAAATTAGTAGGCTTTGGATTGGCATTGCCTAATTATAACGAGATATTCAAAACAATTAAACGCGGCCGTTTATTACCTACAGGTATATTTAAGTTATTGCTGAATAAAAAGAAAATAAAAAGCATCCGTATATATGCATTGGGCGTTATTGATGGCTACCGTAAAATGGGAATTGAAGCCTGTATATATGGTACTATAATAAAGGAATATAAAAGAAAAGGATTTGAACATGCCGAAGCCGGATGGACTTTAGAGAATAACGTTTTAATTAACGAAGCTATTATTGCAATTAAAGGAGATCCGTATAAAACATACAGGCTCTATGAAAAGGCAATATGAAGGAGCGGGTTTTAATAACCGGTGCCAGTGGGTTTGTAGGCTTTCATCTTATCAGCGAAGCCATAAAAAATAACCTGGAAGTGTTTGCAGCTGTGAGAAAAAGCAGTAAAACCGACCACTTAAAGGTGTTTGATATAAAGTATACGTATCCGGATTTTATCAATGTGCAAGCATTAAAAGCCGAGATACTTGAAAATAAATATGATTATATTATTCATGCAGCCGGGGTTACCCGCGCGCGTTCGCAACATGAATATAATCATATCAATGCTGCTTACACCAGCAACCTGGCGCAAGCCGTAGTTGATAGTGGAGTAGCTTTAAAAAAGTTTGTGCTGATAAGCAGCCTGGCGGCTATTGGCCCCTTAAACAGCTTAAATGGAATAATTAACGAAGCTACATCCCCTAACCCGGTTACTGCTTATGGAAGAAGTAAATTACTTGGCGAAGAGAATTTAAAAAGCTTTTCATCGTTAAACTATACAATTTTAAGGCCCACTGGCGTATATGGCCCTCGGGATAAGGATATATTTATTCTGTTTAAACAAATTAGTAAAGGAATTGAGCCATATATTGGTAACATTGAGCAAAAATTAAGCTTAATTTACGTTACCGATTTGGCAACAGCAGCTGTAAAGGCATTATATGCGGGCAATAAAAAAGCCTATATTTTAAGTGACGGTAACTATTACAGTCGCTATGAAATAGGCAATATCAGCAAAGAAGTATTGGGGCGAAAGACTATAAAAATTCATTTGCCTGTAATCTTTGTAAAATTAATTGCCAACATAGCCGAAAAATTTAGTTCTTTGAGCAATAAAGCCGCAGTACTCAATATTGAAAAGTTAAATGAGCTTATGGCCATAAACTGGTATTGCGATATTGAGCCTGCAAAAACTGACCTTGGATTTAACCCCCTGCATAATTTAAGATCTGGAGTTACTGAAACACTTAAATGGTATAAAGCCAACAATTGGCTATAACAAGTATTACACAACAATAAATAAATATGAAAACCAACATTACACCAGCTAATGGTAAATTAGGTATTTTAATTCCGGGATTAGGGGCAGTAGCTACCACCATGATCGCCGGTGTTGAAGCCGTAAAAAAAGGAATATCACAGCCAATAGGTTCCCTTACACAAATGGGAAATATCCGTTTAGGAAAAAGAACTGAAAACCGTTTCCCTAAAGTTAAGGATTTTGTTCCATTGGCTAAGTTAGAAGATATTGTTTTTGGTGGATGGGATGTATATGCTGATAACGTATATGAAGCAGCATCAAAAGCTAAAGTACTTGAAGCTGATTTATTGAAATCAGTAAAGGCAGAGCTTGAAGTAGTTGTGCCAATGAAAGCAGCGTTTGATAAAAACTATGCTAAAAACCTGATAGGTACCCACATTAAAACTGGTACAAGGTATGAAATGGCACAGGAAGTAATGAATGACATTACCACCTTTAAAGAAAAGAACGGTTGCGACCGTATAGTTCTGATCTGGTGCGGATCAACAGAAATATATTACGAAGCATCTGATATTCACCAAACGGTTGCAAAATTTGAGCAGGCTTTACTTGACGATGATAAACGCATATCGCCAAGTATGATCTATGCTTATGCAGCATTAAAAATGGGTATCCCATTTGCAAACGGTGCACCAAACTTAACTGTTGATATACCGGCTATGATTGAGCTTGCTAAATTAACAGAAACCCCAATTGCCGGTAAAGACTTTAAAACAGGCCAAACTTTAATGAAAACCATTTTAGCGCCTGGTTTAGCTGCCCGTTCATTAGGTGTTAAAGGCTGGTTCTCGACCAATATATTAGGTAACCGCGATGGTTTGGTACTTGATGATCCGGATAACTTTAAAACTAAGGAAGTTTCAAAACTTGGTGTACTTGAAGATATTTTAAGACCAGAAGATAACCCTGAACTTTACGGCGATCTTTACCACAAGATCCGTATTGATTACTATCCGCCGCATGGCGATAACAAAGAAAGTTGGGACAATATTGACATTTTTGGCTGGTTAGGCTACAAAATGCAGATCAAGATCAACTTCCTTTGTCGTGATTCAATCTTAGCTGCTCCTATTGCTTTAGACCTTGCCTTATTTAGCGATTTAGCTAAAAGAGCAAACATGAGCGGTATACAGGAATGGTTATCATTCTATCTTAAATCTCCGCAAACTGCCGAAGGTTTACACCCTGAAAACGACATATTTAAACAATTAATCAAATTACAAAACACCCTGCGCCACTTAATGGGCGAAGATTTAATTACACACCTTGGCCTGGATTACTACCAGGAACTTGTTGATGTATTGTAATTATTAATTAAATTAACTTAGTGATCAGGTAAGAGATTGTTATAGATCTTTTACCTGATCATTTTGTTTTAAACAGATTTTATTTGATCAACAATTTACCAAATGTTATTTCATAAACTATTTACTTCAACCCTGGGTATAGGCTATTTAAAAGGCGGTGGTACCTATGCTGCAATTGTTACCTGCCTTTGCTGGTACCTGGCCTGGGCTGGTAGTACTCCTCCCCTTTTACTATCAATTTTAATTACTGCTGTAATTACTTTGGCAGGTGTATGGTCGTCAGGTATTGTTGAGCGCATTTGGGGCAAAGATCCAAGCAAAGTAGTTATTGATGAGGTATCTGGTATGTGCATAGGGCTTTTATTTTTGCCCGTTAACGTAACATATGTGTTATGTGCACTTATTTTATTTCGCTTTTTTGATATAGTAAAGCCCTTTTTCATTCGTAAAATGGAGTCATTACGCGGCGGATGGGGCATTATGTTTGATGATGTGCTTGCAGGTGTTTATACTAACATACTGCTATCCATCGTTGTATGGTTTAAAATATTTTAATGACAACTTTCAACCTTAAAAACCACTTCACTTTCACTGAAACAATATTTGACTTTTTGACCACATTAGTCTATAAGGTTTTTTTCTAACTTTGTTGCCAGGTTACATTACTTCCAAGACCCCCTGCTGAGATCAATGTAGTTTTTGCTTAAGTATATCGCATTATAGATGCGCAAAAGCAAATAGGTTTAAAACCCGCCTGTTAAAGATTAGTTTGGCCTGATAAATCTTTGGAGTATTTATTGCTGACAAACTAACATAATTATTAAAAAATAGATTATCTCATAATACACCTTCTTAAACATTACTACAGATAGGTAGTATTAACTGGGACTGCATACATTACATGAATTGTAAAAGCTTATTTAAAAAGTTATTTCTTCTTGGTCTTTTTTTATTGCCAGCAACATTGCTGCTTGCCCAAAGCACCGTTGTAAGCGGAACTGTTACTGATGCCTCCAACAAACAGCCTTTACCCTTTGTAACCGTTTCATTTACCGGCACAACCATTGGCATAGCCACCGATAATGACGGTAAATTTTCAATAAGCTCTGATAAGCCAGTAAAACAAATTAAAGTTAGCTTCTTAGGTTATAAGGATGCCACTTTTAGCATTGTACCTGGTGCTAAACAAAATATAAACGTACGGCTGTTTCCATCATCAAACCAGTTGAATGAGGTTGTAGTAAAATCGGGCAAAAAACCTAAGTACCGCAATAAGGATAACCCGGCTGTGGAGCTTATCCGCAAAGTAATTGAGAACAAAGAAAAAAACCGTCCTGAAAGTTATTCGTATGTAGAGTATAAGGAATACGATAAAATGCAGTTCTCATTAAGCAATGTATCACCTACACTGGCCGATAAAAAATTCTTCCGTAAGTATGCATTCGTGATCAATAACCGCGATAGTACAACTGTACCGGGAAAATCATTGCTTCCCATATTTCTAAACGAAAAACTTTCGCAATACTATTACCGCAAAAATCCTGAAAAGGAAAAAACAACTGTATTGGGCGACAAAACGGTAAACTTTGGCGGCTCTGTTGATGCCGAAGGATTGGGCGCCTACTTTAAGCACATGTATTATAAGGTGGATATTTATGATAATACCATCTTTTTAATGACCAATAACTTTTTGAGCCCTATAGCAAACTCGGCCCCAACATTTTATAAGTTTTTTATAACCGATACGGTTATGGTAAACAATACCAAATTGGTTGAACTGAGTTTTACGCCCCGCAATACGGCTGATATGCTGTTTGTAGGTAAAATATATATAACGCTTGATGGCAACTACGCTGTTCAAAAGGCTGATCTGGGGATCAACAAAAACATCAACCTGAACTTTGTACGCTCGATGGATGTTAACCAGGAGTTTGAACAAAATCCTGATGGCCGCTGGCACTTAAGTAAAAGCACCACCCTTGCCGATTTCGGCATCACAAAAAACAAAAAAGGCGGCTTATTTGGCATCCGTACCATTACCTATAAAAACTACGCGGTAAATAAGCCGCAGCCCGATACCACTTATCAAAATCAGCAGATAGCAGAATCAGACGAGGTAAAGCATCGCAGCGATCAGTTTTGGGCACAAAACCGTTTAGATACGCTTACCACGGCAGAATCAAAAGTTTACAAAAACGTTGATAGTTTGCGTAATATGCCATCCTTTAGGCGTACAATGGATATTGCTACACTACTACTGGCTGGTTACAAAAACTTTAACTGGTTTGAACTTGGCCCGGCAAATACCTTTTACAGCTTTAACCCGGTTGAGGGCTTTAAATTAAGGGTAGGCGGTCGTACAACTCCTGAACTTAGCAAACGTTACTACTTTGAAACTTATGGGGCTTACGGATTTAAGGATGAAAAATTCAAGTACTTTTTGAGTGCTACGTACTCGCTTAATGATAAATCCATCTACAAGTTTCCGCAAAGCTATATAAGGGCAAGTGTACAAAGCGATACGCACATCCCGGGTGCAAACCTGCAGTTTGTTCAGGAGGATAACTTCCTGCTTTCGTTTAAGCGCGGTAATAACGACAAATACCTGTACGACCAAAATTATCGCCTGGATTATGTACAGGAATTTGAGAACCATTTTTCGTACAGTATCGGCCTTAAAAACCTGAAACAAACTCCGGCAGGCTCCTTGTATTTTTTAAATACAGATGCTAATGGTTTGGTGCATAATATCAGCTCATTAACTTCAACAGAACTTACTGTAGGCCTGCGTTATGCACCGCACGAGCAGTTTTACCAGGGTAAAATATACCGCACACCGATACCAAGCAAATACCCTGTATTTTCGATTGACTATGATGGCGGTTTCAAAAATATTTTTGGCAGCCAGTATAACTTTCAAAACCTGCATGGCAGGATAGACAAGCGTGTTTATCTATCCTATTTAGGCTATGCCGATGTTACGGTTGAAGCCGGGAAGATATTTGGGCAGGTGCCTTATCCCCTGCTAAATATATTCCGCGCTAACCAAACCTATGCTTATGATCTGTACTCATATAACTTAATGAACTTTTTAGAGTTTGTAAGTGACCATTATGAAAGCATAAATATTGACCAGCATTTCAGTGGGTTCTTTTTTAACAAGATCCCATTATTCAAAAAATTAAAATGGAGAGAAGTTGCATCATTTAAAGCCATTTATGGTGGCGTGAGTGATAACAACAACCCTGCATTACATCCATCATTATACCAATACCCCGTAACTGCTTTAGGGCAGCCAATTACCTATGCATTAGGCAAAACGCCTTATGTTGAGGGTAGTGTGGGGATCGAAAATATTTTTAAATTTGTGCGGATTGATTTGGTTAGACGATTCACCTACCTGGATCATCCCGATGTATCAAAATTCGGTATCCGTACAATGGTAAAATTTGATTTCTAAAAAACAAGACCTTATGGAACAACAAACATCTGTACGTACAAACCTTCAATTGGGCATCTATAAAGTGATAGATCCTTTTGTTAAAGTTTTAATAAAATTAGGGCTAACGCCTAACGCTGTAACCTCCATTGGTTTTGTACTGAATGTAGGCGTGGCCGTTATTTTTATTATTGGCGCCGAAGAAGGTAACCGTGGTGATTTAACATATGTAGGATGGGCCGGTGGCCTGATATTGTTTGCAGGCCTTTTTGATATGCTTGACGGGCAGGTTGCACGCCTTGGCAACATGAAATCAACCTTTGGTGCGCTTTATGATTCAGTACTTGACCGTTACAGCGAGCTTATTATGTTTTTAGGCATCTGCTATTACCTGGTTGGCCACCACTACTTTTTAAGCTCGATATTTGCCTTTATAGCACTTATTGGCTCTATGATGGTAAGCTACGTACGTGCCCGTGCCGAAGGTTTGGGTATTGAATGTAAAGGTGGCTTAATGCAAAGGCCTGAGCGTGTTATAACTATCGGTTTATGCGCTGTTATTTGCGGCTTAAGCTCATTGGTTATAGGCGGTGATTACAAAGTATACGTTCCGGGTATCAGGTTTCATATCTTTGAAACCATGTCTATATTTACTATACCCATTGCAATAGTTGCCATTTTAACAAACATAACTGCCTTTAAAAGGCTGATGGATGCAAAAAAATCACTTTTAGAAGAACAGAACAATTAAGTATCAGCTCCAAAACTTTGCGTGCAGTGTATTTATGATAGAGAAAAGCCTCAGAAATATCATATCTTCGTAACAATAAAGCAAAATAGTTTACAAGTCCGAAAATCTTTATTAAAATTGATATAAATTTCACTTGCAGCCTATTTTAGGTGAAATCAAAAAATTAAAAATTCATTTTACAGGCAGAGAAATAGTTAAACATTTTAAACCCTGACCAGACATGAAAAAGAAATACGTATCCAATTCACAGGAATCTGTGAGAATGTTTAAAAGTGATCTGTTAGAGGGTTTATCTAAGGTTCACTTTACAGTGCCTTTATTTATTTTTATCCCGGTTATTGCTTTCTGCATTTATAAATCATTTGCCTTAACAATAGGGATCATTTCATTTTTTGAACTGTTTTTTCTGGGTCTTTTTGTATGGACTTTGGTTGAGTACATTATGCACCGCTTTGTGTTTCACTATGTACCATCAGACAAACCCTGGGCACAAAGGCTGCACTTTATATTTCACGGCGTACACCACGATTATCCAAGTGACGCCATGCGTTTGGTATTGCCGCCATCTTTAAGCATCCCTTTAGCTACCGGCTTTTACTTATTATTTAATGCTATACTACCGGCTAATGATATCTGGGGCTTTTTTCCCGGCTTTATATTAGGTTATTTGTTTTATGATATATCGCACTACGCTATGCATCACTTTAACTTTAAGGGCGGTATCTGGAAAAAAATAAAACAACACCACATGCTGCACCATTACCAGGATCCGGATAAAGGTTACGGCGTAAGCTCTCCTCTTTGGGACAAAATTTTCCGTTCAGATTTCTTAAAAAAGTAGCATGATCAATGCTGTTAATGATGGCGTGAAGATCAATTTACGATCTGTTATTATTGTTTTAGCAATATCACTGTTTTATTTGTTGTTATCTATAGCACTGGTGGGCTTTAAAACCGACCAGCTGGTATTGATGGCTATATTCAACGGCTGCTTTTTCCTGTCGTCAATTACCCGCAAATTCATTTTAGGCTTCTCCATATTTATAGTTTACTGGATCATCTTCGATTATATGAAGGCTTTCCCAAACTATAACTACAACACAGTTCACATTGCCGATCTATACAATCTTGAAAAACACCTTTTCGGAATAAACTTTAACGGAAAGCTGTTAACCCCCAACGAATATTGGCGCGTAAACGGAAAAACCTGGATTGATATAGCAGCTGGTATATTTTACTTGTGCTGGATCCCTGTACCCCTTGCTTTTGCAGCATTCATGTTTTTCAGGAACAGGAAACAATTCCTTTTCTTTTCGCTAACCTTTGTATTGGTAAACTTTATAGGCTTTATAGTTTATTATCTTTATCCAGCGGCCCCGCCCTGGTATGTACAGTATCATGGTTTTGTTTTTCATGCGGCTACACCGGGTAATACTGCCGGCTTAGCTAAATTTGATAAATACTTTAACGCAGGCATATTTAAATCAATATACGCAAAGGGATCAAACGTGTTTGCGGCTATGCCATCTTTACATTCATCATACCCGGTAATTGTATTGTACTACGGTATCAAAAACCGTTTGGGCTTTATGAACGTTGTGTTTGCTATAGTAATGCTTGGTATTTGGTTCACTGCTGTATACGCAAGCCATCATTATGTACTGGATGTTATAGCAGGTATCACTTCGGCTACTGTTGGTATCATTATATTTAACACTTTGTTAAACCGGGCAACACCTTTCCGCCAGTTTATTGACCGGTACGAAAAACTGATCAGGTAGCTATCTGATCAATAACCTGCATTACAACCATTTACAAACCTTACTTATAATTACTGTTTTACTAATGTTCATAGCGGGCAATGATTTTAATCGTTAAAAGCGCAGGTATCCATCCGTTTTGGCATAAAATCTGTTTGAAAATTGAGATAATTACTTCAAATAGTACTTTAAGGCATGCTTTTTGAATACATATAAGTATATTTAAAGCCCTTGCGCTTAATAGCTTATGAAAAAAAATTTAACGCTATTATTTTTTTTACTTGCTTGCTTAAAGCTATCAGCTTATGTAACACATACTGATATACTTAAGTTAATTGTTCCTGTAATATCTTCTGATACATCAAAAACAAACACACCCCCTGCAAAAGACACTATAAAACTAAAGGATACCAGTCATTATGTGGATACCGGTAAATTATTAGCTGCTATAAATCTGAAAGACAGCGTACGTTCTAATCCTTCAATCCGTAAAGACAGTGTGATATTGGCAGTTGCTACAGATAGCACCGGTATTTTCACAGCGCCAGCCCCGCAAAAAGAACCAACCAAAGTAATGCCTTACGTATATAATTTGGGCCTGGGTTACACTGTTAAACACAAAGACAGTACAAACAATCAAGCCTTATTATTTAAATTAGATAGCTTAAACCTGTTTGCACTAACCCGGCAGGCAGATAGCCTGAATGTTTTAGAGGCCGTTCGGTTTTCTGACAGTTTGAAACAACAGGTAAAACTAAAAAGCCTTGATAGTTTAAGATGGGCGCAATACAAACACACGGTTGACAGCGTTCGCCGGGATCTTAAAGGGATGACGGTAGATTCGCTTAAGGGTCAGTTAGGCTTTGCAAAAAACGATGTATTTAAAGGCCCTATTTATGCTGAAATTGCTACCCGCTATTTAGATTACGATACAATCAGCAACAAAAGGATCAGGTTATCATACCAAACAGAAGCTTTAAGTTATACTATGAAAGCACTGCATCATTACTCCTATTATAATGATACGGTAGGCTTGCGTACTTGTTTTGATTACCTGGCCCGGGTTTATATGGCTCAAAAGAAGTATAGCCAGGCCAAATGGTTCATTTTACAATCAAATACGCTTTCGAGGGCTAAAAGGGATGTTGTAAATATCATAGCATCATTAGTTACGCTCTCGGCCATAAAAAGTGAGCAGAATGATTATACGCTGGCCATGCGTGATTTGAATGAGGCCTTACAGCTTTCGGAAAACAATCATTATCCTAAAATAGAATTAAACGTATTAAAGAATTTTGCCTTATTGTACAGCAGGCTAAAAAACTATGATAAGGAAGCTATTGTGCTGAAAAAACGCGACTCGTTAGAGGATAGTATCCGAAAAGATGAAGAAGCCCGATTAATGGCAAGCCTTAATTTAAAAGACTCGACCGAAAAAAGAAAAACAGACTCTGTTCAAACCAAAAAAAAAGTTTATACCTCCAATATCAAAAAACTTTACAAAGTCAGCTCCGCCAAAAAAATGGCTTCATTATAATTCTGATCATTTGCATCGC
The DNA here is from genome assembly GCF_965277465.1 of Mucilaginibacter sp. GTDB lineage: Bacteria > Bacteroidota > Bacteroidia > Sphingobacteriales > Sphingobacteriaceae > Mucilaginibacter. Next base: position 1,587,039 of record NZ_CBDICW010000002.1, on the reverse strand, counting down.
CCTGATAGCTTTGTTTATATTTATACTTCTTAGAAGAAAAAGAACAGGCAACTGGCGGTATGTGATCCGCAGAAAAAAACATTAATTCTTCTCGCTGCTAAACATTAGTTTAGTTTTTTGTTACTGATACTAAACTACCCAGTGTTTTGATCGTCAAACAAATATGAAAGTTTCAATAAAGGCCTTGTTTATCCTACTTATAACATTTTTGGCAATAAATGTTTATGGGCAGCAAAAAGAGAGTAACTCAAAATTCAGGCGCGAGTTTTTAGATAACATTAACCGTACACGGCAAAAAGGATGTACCTGTGGCACTACCTATATGCCGCCTGCGCCTCCCCTTATTTGGAACGAGCAGTTAGAAACTGCAGCTATTGGCCACGCTTTTGACATGGCCGACGAAAACTACTTTAGCCATACCAGCAAAGACGGCCGTACGATGGAAAAGCGTATTGCCACCGCCGGCTATACATTTAAAGGTTTTAAAAGCTTTATGATAGGCGAAAACATTGCCGAGGGCCAGCAAAGTATTGCCGAAGTGATGCAGGGATGGTTTAAAAGCGAGGGCCATTGTAAAAACCTGATGAACCCCGGCTTTAAAGAGGTTGGTATTGCTGTATATAACCATTACTGGGTTCAGGACTTTGGGGGAAGGGAAACCTTTTCGGCAGATCAGCAAAAACTATTAAGAAGCGGCAAATATCGCCTGATAGAGAAGCAATAACAGCCTTTATTTTGATGAAGAAATTATGAATAGTATAGTACCATAATCTTCAAAACACACTAAAAGCCACTATTTAAAGTTTTTATAGTATACCAGCTACACAAAAAGACCAATTCTTTGTTGCTGATATAACTCTTTTAAAAAGCGGAGTAGCCTTTTAGAAGGGTATTACTAAAATAGATACCTATGTTTTTTTCATCTGCACAACCTGCCAAACACAACCAAAACATCACCGGCTTAAATAAATTAATACACACAAATTTTTTTAAGGCCATATTACTGTTTGTCTTGATGGTTCCGTTTTTAGCTAATGCCGAAGGGTTTAAGTTTAAAATAAAGAACACTACCAAAAATGAGCTCACGGTATTTTATAAGATCAGTAAAAAGTCGGGGGATTTTAAGGTGCGTACATTGGTAAAGTTAAAGCCATCCGAAGAAAAGATAAAAGAAGTTTCTGTGAGTAAAGGTGATACGGTTTCTTTTTACGGGCAAAATGCAGAGGACGAAACTTCGGCCATTGTGCGCAAGGATTTTAAAACCCTGAGCCAGCAAAAGGACGAGGTTTATTATATCCCGATGGTGATCCCCGAAAAAGAAAGTGCAAATTTTGAGTCCTTAGAAAATTTAGGCTTGAAGTTAGAGCATAATAAAGTATTGAATTTTTTAATGAAGATGGATTCATCATCAATGACGAGCCTGTCGTTATTGGAGAATAACTTTCAAAATGTTTACCCGCTGGGCACGTTCATTTTTGTGGATACCAAAACAAACCGCTTGCTGCTGCCCCCGCTGGAACCTTCTTTTTGGAACAATAGCGAAACCTATTTTGCCATACAGGATAGCTTATACGCCATGGTAAATAACAACCACCAGGTACAAGGTGGTGCGCAGGTTGCGTTTATTGCCAAGCTTTTTGATTCATTAAGGGTAAACAATACCGAAGAGCTTGAATTTAAAGGTAAGCTATCTTTAATCCGCTGGAAACCGAGTGCAAATGCTAACATCTACCAGATCATCAACGATAAATCATTCGAAGCATTTTTGCAGAACTGTTACGATCAGATTGACAACCCGGATACCCAATACCAACGCTACCGGTTATACTTCCTTTCATCGTATGAGCGGATTGATGACCTGGAGATCTATGGCAAACAGTTCTATAATTTTGGCAATGAAGCCGATGTTTCGGTAATGAGCGGCCAGCCGGGCTTTGCTTTGTTGAGCACCAACCTGGGCGTGCTTTATACCAAGAACAAAACATTGAGCAATTATTATTCGGTACAAAACTCTGTTTTACGTACAAAGGCTTATGATTTTACACCATTGCTGTTTAACGGTTTTAAAAACAGCGTAAAGGCCAAGCTGATTGAGGAGGCATACCATACACAGCATAATTTAGCTGCCGGGATAATTGGTGAATATAGAAACCTGGTTGATTACAATCCCGACCCTGTAAAGCTTAATTTATCAAAGCTTAATGATAAAGATACCACAGCCACGCTGATGCCGGTAATAACTACTGTTGGCGATGTTAGCCCTTATGCCTATATGGCGCCGGATACTTCAAAACAAGCTATTGCCGCTAACAAAAACGGGATGGCTGATGCTTATAACAATAAGGTTAAGATTTTTAATTCGCACCTGAAGGAGATCAACAGCCTGATCAGGCAGCTTAATCAAACCAATTCGGACATTATTAAAATGTCTGAATCAGGCAATAACAATCAATATAAAAGCAGTACCAAATATTCTACCGGGCTGATGAATGAGATTGTAGTGAGCAACAGCATCATCCGGAAAGAATGATGCCCATTGCACTTATATTATTCTGAAGCCTTAGGGCCGCGTTTATAAATGATCAGTCCGTTTAAAAAGTTGCGCAATATCTGGTCGCCGCAAGGTTTAAAATTAGGATGATCTTCTTTGCGGAATATTGCGCCAAGTTCGGTCTTGGTGATTCGGAAGTTAACCAGGTCTAAAACTTCGATAATGTCATCGTCGGTAAAATGAAGTGCTACGCGCAACTTCTTCATAATATCATTATTGCTCATAGTATGTATTATTGGATATTACTATCTTGAAATTTCAATTTTAACTTTTTTGTTCTTGATCTTTTCGGCCTTGAGCAAATTAACCAGTTGTTCAATACGGTTACGTTTTACGGCTGCGTATGATGAATGGTCAAGCACCTCGATCAGGCCCAGGTCCTCTTTAGCAAGTTCGCCCTTTTGCAGCAATAAACCCACTATATCCACCTTGTTGATCTTATCTTTTTTACCTGCTGCAATGTATAAAGTTGCCCATGGGGATGGCTTTGGCAGCGTCAGATCCTCGGGTAATTCTTCAATCTCAGGGCTATCTTTTAACCAGGGTAATTTTTCGTCCTCGGATAATATCAGGTATGATGTTCCTTTAGCATTCATCCGGGCGGTACGGCCATTACGGTGCAAAAAGGTTTCCTCGTTATGCGGTAATTGGTAATGCACCACGTATTCAATCTCCGGAATATCCAGTCCCCTTGAGGCAAGATCAGTAGTGATCAGTAAATGGTGACTTCCATTCCTGAATTTAAGCAAGGCGCGTTCGCGATCTTCCTGCTCCATCTTTCCGTGGAAAATATCATGTACTATGCCCCTGTCCCATAACAGGTCGCTGATGCGCTCTACAGCATCACGGTGATTACAGAAAACCAGTGTGGCCTTATCCCCTATTTTGCAAAGTAATGAAAACAAGGTGTCCAGCTTATCGGCAGCATCAGAAATAACTGCTTTTAATTTAAGATCGGGCGTATTGGTTTTATTTTGAAGGAAATCAACTTCTATGGGGTGCGATATACCTGTAAAAGAAGGAATCTCCGTCATTTTTGTAGCCGAAGTAAGGATCCGCTTTTTAAGATTTGGCAACTGCCTGATGATATAAGTCATATCCTCCTGAAAACCAAACTCAAGTGCTTTATCAAACTCATCCAAAATCAGCGTGTGGATAGTATCGGTGCTAAAACTTTCGCGGCGAAGGTGGTGACCTATACGTCCAGGGGTACCAATTAAAACCGCCGGTGGCTGTGATAAATTGTTACGTTCTATTTTTACCGGGTGCCCGCCATAGCAAACATTTACTTTAAAACCACTTGCAATAGCCTTAAAAACCTGCTCAATCTGGATAGCCAGTTCGCGTGAAGGAACCAGGATCAGTACCTGAACCGTTGGTATAGCCGGATCTAAAATTGATAAAAGAGGCAACAAAAAACCTAATGTTTTACCTGAACCTGTTGGCGAAAGTAATACTACATCGCCTTTTTTTGCAGCTTCGAGCGCAGCGTTTTGCATTTGGTTCAATGCAGTGATCTTCAGGTTTTCGAGCGCTTTTTTTATCATGAGGGTACAAAGATACGTTTTATTGCCCTCTTTACTGCCTGCGGCTTGATCATCCTTTAAACCTTCGGGATGCGTTTACTTAGAACAGCGTGCCTTGCAGCAAAAAGAAGATCCCCACAAAAGCAAAACCTACGCTTACTATCCACAAGGCCTTTCGTTTGGTAATAATGGATATAGCGCCAATGGCAATGGCTACCTGGAATAAAGTTACACCCCTGGCTAATATTTTATGCCTGGCCACATGCTCGTCTGATTCCTTTTGTGCCTCTTTGGCTTCTTCCATAATTTTAGCCTGCTCGCTTTTATTGGCTGCTATTTTTGCAGTATCCTGCGCGGCCGGAGCTTTGCCTATAGCGATCAATATTTTGTTGGATGAGTTGATCAATTCTGTTTTGATACTTTTTGCCTGGTAAAACGCCCATTTATCTGAAGAGCGAATCTGCGACAGCATAGCTTCATCAGCATGGTCACCAGCCAAAAGCCCGGTTATAGCTGCTAAAACCGCAATAACAGCCGTAGTTAACGCCACATACAATACCCATTTTTCCTTGCCTTCTGCCAAAATATGGTGTGCATGCTCATCACTTTGTTCATGTATCTTTTCCGAAAAATCTTCTATTTCTTCCATGTATTATCAATGCTGATTAAACATAATCGTAAAATCAGCTTAAAGTTTTAAAATGAATGTTTTATTGCTGGTATTATTGCAGTAAATCGGGATCGGCTCCTGCCGGGTCTTTATAATTTTTAATAAATCCGGCAACCTCGGCGGCTTCATCGTAGGTAAGTTCGTCCATGCCATCGTAGGTCCAATTATTCATATCCTCATCAAAAACAATATCCCCCATCCCAACAGTACCATTGCTCAGTTTATAAATGCCGGTTGAATAAAAATCGCCGCCTGGCAACAGGTTATTAACAGGTGAAATAGTGAGGTGCAAAGGCCCATCTGCCGTTTGCAGGTCATAGCTTACTTTGTTTATCATGCCTAATGATCTAATTACTACAAAAATAGGTTAATTTTACTTGTGAAATAAGTACCAAATTTTAGTACACAAAAACTTTGCCTGCATTGGCATTTCTATACAAAATCTTACAACAATAATAATAAGTTTGTAAGTAGTTCATTTAATCCAATTGTTCATTAGTTTATTGGTTAACCTGTGTATTGTTTTAACACCTATAACCGGCGCCAATAATGAGAACAATTGAGGCAATGAACTAATTAACTGACATGATGAAATTAACGATATACGGGGCGGCCCGTCAGGTTACCGGCAGCATGCATTTGCTGGAGGTTGACCGATTTAAGATATTAGTGGATTGCGGGTTGGATTATGAAAAGGACCGCAGCATACAATCAAACGAGAATTTTCCTTTTAACCCTGCCGAGATCAATGTGGTTATTTTAACCCACGCACATATTGACCATTCGGGCAATTTACCAACGCTGATGCGTTTAGGTTTTGACGGGCAGATATTGTGCACCCCACCAACAGCAGACCTAACAGAGCTATTGCTACTCGATTCGGTAAATATTTTTATGCGCAAGGCCGACCGGGGGCGTAAACACCGCAAAGGAAAATTTAACACAGGTGCGCAGCCACTGTACCTGCAAAAACACGTAATGGATACGGTAGACCGGTTTATAACCATAGGATATAACAGGCCGTTCCGCATTAATGATGATATTGAGCTTACGTTTACGCCAATTGGGCACTTATTGGGTGCGGCAGCCGCAACTTTTAAGGTAAACGATAACGGCGAAGAAAAAACGATTGCCTTTACAGGCGATATAGGCCGTAAAAATTACCCGGTATTGGATGATCCGCAACCCTTACCCCCGGTAGATTTTTTAGTAACAGAATCAACCTATGGCGGTCGTTTTCATACCAAGGACATGACCGTTGAGCAGGCGCTCATTGAACATATTGAACGGGCCTGTATCAAAGAACAGGGACGCTTGATTATCCCGGCGTTCAGTATCGGGCGTACACAATCATTAGTTTACTCGTTAAACAAGATCTTTACCAGTGGTTTGTTACCTGCTGTTAAAGTATTTGTTGATAGTCCGCTGGCCACACGGTCAACCGAGGTTTTCAGGAAATATCATAATCTGGTAAACCAGGAAGCGCAGGAGTTTTACCAAAAGCGCGGCAACGAATTTGAGTTCGATAACCTTACCTATGTTGAAACGCTGAAAGACAGCCGGCAGGTATCCAATTACTTTGAGCCCTGCATCATAATTTCATCGGCAGGGATGCTTGATGGAGGCCGGATCCAGGATCATTTGTTCCATAATATCCAGAATTACTACTGTACCATATTGTTTATAGGTTATTGTGCCAAAGGCACCTTAGGCTTCCGTTTATTAAGGGGCGATCCTATCGTTCATATAAAAGACCGCGATCTGTCTGTTTATGCAACCATTAAAAAAACTGATGTTTTAAGCGCTCACGGCGACCACGACGATTTAATGGATACTGTTAGGCAACAGGATAAAGCAAAACTTAAAAACGTTTTCCTGGTACACGGCGAACTATCCAGCATGCAGGCATTTGCCGATTCGCTGGAGGATGAAGGTTATCCGGTTGTAATACCTGAGTTAGGCGTAAACTATAACCTTTAAAATCAAAAAAGGCACGAACCCGGATAATCGAGTTCGTGCCTTTTAATATGATCAGCGTATTTTTGCGCTATTATTTTTTGAAGTGACCGATAATCAGGTTAGCCAATTCAACACCTATACGTTCCTGTGCTTCATTGGTAGCTGCACCTATGTGCGGTGTTAATGAAATTTTAGGGTGTTTTAATATCTCTTCGCGCGGTGTAGGTTCGTTATCATAAACATCTAATGCTGCAAATGATACTTTACCACTATCTAAAGCGGCTATCAAAGCCAGTTCATCAATTAAACCACCACGTGAGCAGTTAACCAAGCCTACACCTTTTTTAACTTGAGCTAATTCTTCTGCGCCAATTAATGCTTTGTCAACAAATGGTGTGTGCAGGGTAATAAAATCAGCATTTGCAATAATCTCTTCTTTAGTTGCTGTATTAACGGTTACTTTAACCTTGGTACCACCGCCTAAAGTAAGTTCAACTTCGGGGTTAAAAGGGAAAAGATCATAAGCTAAAACATCCATACCAACACCAATAGCAATTTTAGCTACTTCGCGGCCGATACGGCCAAAGCCTAAAATACCTATTGTTTTGCCACCTAACTCAATCCCTTTAGCGTAAGCCTTTTTAAGATCGTTAAACTTGGTAGCACCTTCAACTGGCATTTTACGGTTACTATCCTGCAAAAAGCGAACACCGGTAAATAAATGACCAAATACAAGTTCGGCAACAGATAACGATGAGGATGCAGGTGTATTATAAACGCCTATTCCTTTTTCTTTAGCATAATCAACATCGATATTATCAACGCCTACGCCGCCCCTGCCAATCAGTTTGAGATTTGGGCAGGCATCAATTAATGCCTTGCGTACTTTTGTAGCACTACGCACAGTTATACCATCGTATTCCTGTAACCTTGTTGGAAGTTCATCCTGTGGTATGTTATTGGTATCAATAAAAAAACCGGCGTCTTCTAAAAGTTTTTTACCTACCGGATCAATACCGTCATTAGCTAATATCTTTATCATATTTTGAATATTGGTCATTAGTCATTTGGCATTAACATTATTTAAAATGACCAGCGGCTAATGACTATAAATTATTTATTCTTTTCTGTAAACTCTTGCATGGCATCTATCAGCACATAAACACTGGTAATAGGCAATGCGTTATAGATTGAAGCTCTGAAACCACCAACACTTCTATGGCCTTTTATGCCGATAATGCCTTTATCGTCGCAAAGTTTAAGGAATGGTTTTTCGTGCTCAGGATTTTCCATCACAAAGCAAACATTCATGTGCGAGCGGTCTTCAATTTCACAAACACCTTTAAATAAAGGGTTGCGGTCAATCTCTTCGTACAATACACGTGATTTGGCTATATTTTCTTTTTCGATAGCTTCAACACCGCCTTTTGATTTTAACCAGTTAAGGGTAAGCATTGAAACATATATAGCAAAAACCGGAGGCGTGTTATACATTGAACCACCTTCAATCTGTGTTTGATAGTTAAACATTGCAGGAATTTTACGCCCTGTTTTGCCTAATATATCATCCTTTATGATTACTAAGGTAACACCTGCAGGACCCATATTTTTCTGTGCACCAGCATAGATCAAACCAAAATCAGCAACGTTTATTTTGCGGCTGAATATATCTGACGACATATCACAAACCAACGGTACAGGTGATTTAGGGAAGCTTTGTGACTGTGTACCGTAAATGGTATTGTTTGAGGTCATGTGGAAATAAGCTGCATCGGCAGGTATTTCAAAATCCTTAGGTATGTAGTTAAAGTTTTTATCTTTTGATGAGGCTACAACCTGTACTTCACCAAAAAACTTTGCTTCTTTTAATGCTTTGTTTGCCCATACACCTGTTTCAAGGTAAGCAGCTTTACCACCATCGGGCAGTAAATTATAAGGAGCTAAAGCAAACTGGGTGCTGGCGCCGCCTTGTAAAAACAATACAGAGTACCCTTCCGGCACGCTGAATAACTCCTTTACCAGTTTCACCGCTTCTTCCAAAACGCCTTCAAACTCAGCAGAGCGATGCGAAATTTCAAGAATGGATAAACCGATCCCGTTAAAATCAACAACTGCTGATGCTGCCTGTTTTAAAACTTCATGTGGTAAAATGCCTGGTCCGGCGCCAAAATTGTGTTTCATTTGATTTAATAATTGGTTTTGTTAAATATAAGCTAATTAACAACTTCGTATTTAGATGGGCCGAAGTTAATTAATTTGACAAAGTTTATAGACATTATTTGCTTTTTTTGAAAAATGATACAATTAACATACAAATGCTGTATAGAATTTTAAATATTCAAAAAATTCAGGGCATTTATTAGCAGGGTTGTATCACGATCGTGGAAAAGGTTTTGGATCCTTTAATCCTGCAATAGCTGCAGTTGGATCAGGAGATGAGAAAACAGAGCTGCCTGCTACAAAAACATTGGCCCCTGCTTCAATTAAAGCATTGATATTGTGCGCATCAACCCCGCCATCAACCTCAATAAAAAGGTTTGGGTTTTTACGGCTGCTTAGTTCTTTAATGTCCCTTAGTTTTTTGTAAGTATTTTCAATAAACCGCTGGCCGCCAAAGCCCGGGTTAACAGACATAATTAGCACCATATCAAGATCGCCTATAATATCGTCCAATGCAGCTACGGGGGTATGCGGATTTAAGGCCACACCTGCACGGCAACCTAATTCTTTAATATATTGAACGGTACGGTGTAAATTGGGGCAAACCTCATAATGCACTGTAATACCTGATGCACCTGCATCTTTAAAATTCTTTAAATAACGATCGGGCTCAACAATCATCAGGTGTACATCCAGTGGCTTAAGTGCATGTTTTTTAACCGCACTGGTAACCGGAAAACCAAATGATATATTCGGCACAAAAACACCATCCATTATATCAACATGGATCCAATCAGCCTGGCTGTTGTTTATCATTTCAATATCGCGCTGTAAATTGGCAAAATCGGCAGCTAAAATTGATGGCGCTACAAGGTGCTTCATGGCCTCAAATATAGTACTTTTTAGTGCGAAAGAAGGAAGAGTGTGTAAACTCAGATGGCAAAAATGAGTTTAGAAAGACTTATAAAGCAAAGTGCTGGTATGTTTAACATATCAGCACTTTGCTTTTATCTGAACTATCAAAAACATCAGGGATTACTCCGCCCTTAAGCTGGTTACGGGATTCATCAATGCTGCCTTAATAGCTCTGAAGCTAACCGTTGCAATGGTTATTACCACAGCCAATAATCCGGCTACGGCAAATATCCACCAGCCAATGGTGGTGCGGTAGGCAAAATCCTGTAGCCAGCGGGTCATGCCCCAATAAGCTAAAGGGCAGGCAATAACAGCTGCTATGGCTACCAACTTTAAAAAATCGTTTGATAACATACCTACAATACTGCTTACACTTGCACCCAGTACCTTCCGGATCCCGATCTCTTTGGTGCGTTGCTCGGCAGCATAGGTAACCAAGCCGAATAAACCAAGGCAGGCAATCAGTATGGCAAAAAATGCAAAGGATACAAAGATCCTCCCGGTACTTTGTTCTGACTGATAGAGGTGATTAAAATCATCATCTAAAAACGAATAAGTAAAGGGCTGCCCTGCCATATTAGCATCAGCCGAGTGATATAGGTTTTGAATCTGTGCTATAAGCGCCGTGATATTTTTTGTTTCTATCCTGAAAGCCATGCCGCCTCGGTCTGTACCCAACCTAAAAATAAGGGGTTCAATTTTAGTGCGTAATGAACCTGCGTTAAAATCCTTTACCACACCAATAACATTCATGGGTACGCCTCCGCTTCTGAATATTTTTTTATTTAGCGGCTCGTTGTTAAAACCTAACATCCTTGCTGCAGTTTCGTTAATGATAATCGCTGTTGAATCTGTTAGTGTTCCTTTAGTAAAATTCCTGCCGGCCATCATTTTCATCCCCAGGGTTGAAATATAGTCTTCATCAATATACCAGGTTGCTAAAGCTGTTGATTGCCCGGGGCTCATGGTTGCATCTTTACCATAAACTTCGGTATTACCGTTTCGTGAAGTAGGGAGATAAGGCGTTACGGTACCTGATTTTACCCCAGCTAATTTCAATACATCCTGCTTAAACGACTTGGCATGTAAAAACAACGAATAGGTATTTTGTAAAACCAAAACCTGCTCCCGTTTATAACCAAGATCTTTATTGCGGATATAACTTAGCTGACTATAGATCACCAAAGTGCCTACTATGAGTATGATTACCGTGGCAAACTGAAATACTACCAGGCTGTTGCGCAGCCAGCTGCCTTTAAAGCCCGATGCCAGTTTACCTTTTAATACGGCAATAGGTTGAAATGCCGACATAAAGAAAGCAGGATATAGACCCGCCATTAAGCCTATTAATAAAGTGACCATCAATAAACAAGGCAGCACTAAAACATTAGACAACAGATTGAGCGTTATTTGTTTGCCCGATAACTGGTTAAAATACGGCAACAGCAATGCCGCAACAAAAAGCGCTATAATTAATGCTATAAAACTGGTAAGGGTTGATTCTATTAAAAACTGGTATATAAGTGTACCCCGGTTTGAGCCTAAAACCTTACGGATCCCAACCTCTTTTGACCGACCCGCCGAACGTGCTGTAGACAGGTTCATGAAATTTACACAGGCAATAAGCAGTATAAATACAGCAATAATAATAAACATATAAACGTACTGGATATTACCTGAGGGCTCCTGCTCGTCTGTTAAGGTAGAGTATAAGTGTATTTTTGTTAACGGGATGGTTACATATCTAAAATGATCGCCTTTATTATCCAGATCAGCGATGGAGGTATGAATAAAGTTTTGCAGTAATGGTTCGGCATATTTCTTTGTGGCATCTTTTAAATAACCGTCAACATCCTGCTGGGTTGTTCCTTTGCGGGCCAATACATAAGTTAAGTAATTAACGTTTATCCAATTGGTGTTGTGGCTATCCGGATTACCAGACATGGCCATTATCAGGTTAAAATGCAGGTGCGATAGTACCGGCATATTTTTTATAACCCCTGTTATTTTATAATCGTCGGTATTATTAAGCCTTAATGTTTTGCCAATAACATCAAGTGAGTTAAAATATTTCTTAGCGATATATTCAGATACCACTAACGAATGTGGCTGCACCAACGCTGTTTTAGTATCACCGGCAATCATCTGTAAGGTAAAAACATTAAACAGATTAGCATCGGCAAACATACAGTTTGGCTCAAATATGGTTTTATCACCGCTTTTTACTAAAGCTTTGCCCTCATCCCTTAAGCTGGTGGCCTGCTCAATCTGCGGGTAATCCTTCATCATGGTGGCAGCCATGGCTGCGGGCGTTAAGCGCGTATTAAACACGCTTCCGTTTACCTTAAAATCAGCGTTAACGCGGTATATGCGGTCGGCATTCCGGTTATACTTATCGTAACTTAATTCGTCAATAACAAATAGTGTGATCAGCAGGCATACCGCTAAACCTATGGCAAGTCCGAATATATTGATGGCCGAAAATCCTTTGTTTCTCCAAAGATTCCGGAATGCTATTTTAAAGTAGTTTTTAAACATAAGGCAGATTGTAATATAAACTTATAATATTATCAGTAACAATCCAACACAATGCCATATTCTTAATTAACTATAAATCAATTAATTATGTATTAAACAGTCAATTAAAGCGTTCGCTTTTGATGCAACAGCTGTTCGTGAGTGAACAATGGATGAAGATTTTAAAAAGGAAGCGGGGCAGGATATTTCAGACCGGAAGATCAATCACAGTTAAGCAGCAGATCATAATATTTCTGCATTAAAACAGTATCGTAGTTAACCAAAGAGTTATAAGCTTCGGTAACAAGCTCATTAAGGATGGATGATCCGAGTTGCCCTCCACCGTTGGGGATAGAATCGTAATAGGTAATTAATTCTTTAACCCTTATAATTTCATATAATAATAGCTGGACAAGGTCTGTTGGTGAACCAGACTGAACCCCCGCAGCACTATTATTAATAAAATCTAAAGGATCGTTATTGGTAGACGCCATTATTATAAAGGGATCGGACTAAAGGGTTCATCAGCTAACTTTAATAAAAATGAAAGTCAAAAAAACAGAATTTGTTTTAAATAATTTAAAAAAAATAAACAAAAACAGTAAAACCCTCATTTAGAGGGTTTTACTGTTTAAATAATAATCTATATTACTTATTTTGCACTTTCCGGACGCGGCAATAAAGCTTTTCTTGATAGCTTTAATTTACCTTGCTTATCAACGTCAAGTAGTTTAACACGTACTTCGTCGCCAATTTCAAATATACCGTCCATTGTTTCAATTCTGCGGTGATCAATTTCTGATATGTGCAGTAAACCGTCTTTACCCGGCATAATTTCAACAAATGCACCAAATGGCATAATTGATTTTACTTTACCTTCGTATATTTCGCCTACTTCAGGTTTTGAAGCAATTGCTTTTATACGTGATACTGCTTTATCAATAGCTTCTTTGTTATCGGCAAATATCTGAACAACGCCCTGGTTGCCCACTTCTTCTATTGAGATAGTAGCACCGGTTTCACGCTGCATTTCCTGGATGATCTTTCCACCGGGACCAATTACGGCACCGATAAATTCTTTATCAATACGGATGGTAATGATACGAGGAGCATGTGGTTTGTAATCTTCGCGAGGTTGCTCAAGTATTTTAGCCATTTCGCCCAAGATATGTAAACGACCATCTTTAGCCTGGTTTAACGCATTGGTTAAAACTTCGTATGATAAACCGTTTATCTTAAGGTCCATTTGCACAGCAACAATACCATTTTGAGTACCGGTTACTTTAAAGTCCATATCACCTAAGTGATCTTCATCACCTAAAATATCAGACAGGATAGCATACTTGGTTCCCATTTCGTTGGTGATCAAACCCATCGCGATACCTGATACCGGCGATTTGATTTTGATACCAGCATCCATCAACGCCAATGTACCGGCACAAACCGTAGCCATTGATGATGATCCGTTTGATTCTAAAATATCAGAAACGATACGGATAGTATAAGGGTTTGCATCCTCAGCAGGCAATACTTGCTTTAAAGAACGCATTGCCAGGTTACCGTGACCAATTTCGCGACGACCAGCTCCCCTGTTAGGACGAACCTCGCCAGTTGAGAAACCAGGGAAATTATAGTGTAAAAGGAATTTCTGGTAACCATTGATGAATGCACCATCAATCATTTGCTCATCATCCTTAGCACCTAAAGTAACGGTGGTTAATGATTGCGTTTCGCCACGTGTAAATACTGCCGAACCGTGAGCAGATGGTAAATAACCAACTTCACTCCATATTGGGCGTATTTGTGTAGTTGTACGGCCGTCTAAACGTTTACCTTCATCTAATACAAGGTTACGGATAGCATCGTACTCCACATCATGATAGTATTTTTTAGCAAGAAACTTAGTGATGTCATCAATCTCGCCTAAAGTAGCGATGTAAGTATCACGTACTTCTTTAAATTTAGCTGTACGCTCATCTTTACCTGATGCAGATGATGCGATAGCATAAACCTGATCATAAGTAGCTGCGTAGATAGCTTTCTTTAAATCTTCGTTACTGTGTTCGTGGCTGTAAACGCGTTTAACGGTTTTACCAACTTCTTCAGTTAATTCTTTTTGAGCTAAACACTGTAATTTAATAGCAGTGTGTGCAAATTTAATAGCTTCAACAAGTTCAGCTTCCTGAATTTCTTTTGATTCACCTTCAACCATGTTGATGTCGTGCTCAGAACCGGCTACAATAAACTCTAAAGTAGCGTTAGCTAACTGGCTTAACGTTGGGTTGATAATTAACTGACCATCAACCTTAGCAACACGTACTTCAGAGATAGGACCGTTAAAAGGAATATCAGAAACTGATAATGCTGCTGATGCTGCTAAACCAGCAAGACAATCAGGCATAATATCTTTATCTGCAGAGATCAAAGAGATCATCACTTGTGTATCAGCGTGATAATCTTCAGGGAACATTGGGCGTAAAGCACGGTCAACCAAACGCGAGATTAAAACCTCATAGTCTGATAAACGTGCCTCGCGGCGTAAAAAACCACCCGGTATACGACCAGTGGCAGCATATTTTTCCTGATAGTCAACAGAAAGTGGTAAAAAATCAACACCTTCTTTTGCATCATGCGATGATACTACGGTAGCTAATAACATGGTATCACCCATTTTAATTACTACAGAGCCATCGGCTTGTTTGGCCAGTTTTCCGGTTTCGATCTCAATGGTGCGGCCATCACCTAAATCAATAACCTTTTTGATTACGTTTAAACTCATCTTTTTTTTGTTTTGATGCGCTTTTCATCTTTCGGAGCGCATCGGTTTTTTATGTGTGTGTATGTTGTTTGAAAAGTAAAAAAGCCATCCAGATAAATCGGACGGCTTTTTGAAAAAAAATAAGAAAAGTTATTTGATGATATCCCTTAGCTGTAAAGCCTTGATGATAGCACGATATCTTTCAATGTCCTTTTTAAATAGGTAAGCAAGCAATGCACGGCGTTTACCTACTAATTTTTGCAGTGATAACTGGGTTGAAAAATCATGTTTGTTCTTTTTCAAATGTCCTGTTAAATGTGCAATACGGTAAGTGAATAATGCCACCTGACCTTCGGCTGTACCTGTATCGGCAGCGCTTTTACCATGTTTTGCAAAGATCTCTGCCTTTGCTTCTGAACTTAAATATATCACTTGAATAATATTAAAGCGTAAATAATTTGATTAATTGAGCGCAAAGGTAACGGTATTTTAGGTAATTAACAACACTTTGTTTTAGTTAATAGCTTAATGGATAAAGTGAGCCATTTATACTTAATTCGGCGTGCATTATCCCTTAAATATTGTCACCATTTACTTATCTAAAATCGTTGCCTTTGCCTTTTCAAGCAACTCGTCACGGCCGGCTTTTATTCCGGCTATGGTTGGCTTTATGGTTATATCAATTTTAACACCTTTACGCTGTGTTTCATCACCTTCAGGATAATAAACACCAAGGCCCGAAATCATGGTTGATATTCCGCCGGGTAATAAAATTGGTGATACATCCCCATCGGCTCCTGCTGTTGTACTGCCAATTACTTTAACATTTGGCGAACTTTGAAAAGCCATTGTGGTATACTCTGCCTGGCTTTGCGAATGTTCATTTACTATAACTACAATCTTGCCTTTATATTCATCGCCGGGAATAACATTAATAGCAGGCGTTATGGTAAAAAATCCTGGGAAATGATAAGTGCCCTTTGAAAATTTCACAAATGGCGCGCTATTGGTTTTTATATAAGGACCAAATGTAAAAGGCATAAACTCCGATGGATAACAGCGCATATCAATAATAATACCCTTTGTACTGTTGAACATTGTTTTTATTGCCTCCAGATCTTTATTGTGGTATTTACCCGGGTATAAGTAACCAATATCCTTATTTATCAAATAAAACCCAGGTGCTTTTGGGGCTGGATCACGATCTATGCCATAATCAATTTTAGAAAAAGGCTGGCCTTTAACCGTAACTAACTGGTGCTTGCCATCACGTATAATATCCAGTATAAAATCAGGTTCGTTTGTCCTTAATAAATACGCTTTAGGCATATCCCTTAACTGGGTGGCATAGTTTGATGCCGGGGTGTAAGGCAGGTATTTTTTGATAAGGCTGCTTACTGCCTGCCCGTTAATGCGATCAATAATATCGCCCGGTTTAACCAAAGCCTCTAAAGTAGCTGTGGTATCATAATAACCTGTAACTACTAATCTGTCTTCAACAAAGTTGGCCTGGAAAGGCGCACCATATTTACCCTTGTAGTTTGATAATGCTTTATTATAGCTATAAATATTGGCATGTGTATCGTGGATGCTGCCAATTAAGGCCAGCGTATTTAAAGCATAATCCTGCCCGTTGGCTGCTAATACAAATTTGGGGATACTGTTAACCAAAACATTATTCCAATCCTCTCCTATCAAATACCTGTACGGGTAAAAATAGTTGATCATATTCCAGTACCTGTACAGGCATAATAAACGATAGCCTGCATCGGGATAAGTAAATTTGCTGTAGGTATTTTCGTGTATAAAAGATGGATTGCCGTTTGGCATCATCGTAATATAATAACCTGCCCTATTGTTGCGGTTATTTAAAATGTAAGTGAGTTTTTTTGTGAGCGAGGGCGACAGCACTGTATTGGTAAACAGTATACCATAATTGGGTTTAAGCTTTATAACAACGTCTTTTCCTATTGCCTCACAATCCTTACATACCGGAGGTACACCTAAACCATCAACCCATTTTTCAATTACGTTACTCAGGGATACATTATCAGTAGTTTTAATTACCAATGGCATAATCCTGAAAAGTTCTGCATCCCAATTAATATTTCCGCTTGCTACGGCAGGGTGATGATATTTTAAAAAGCCCCAAACCTGGCCCAATGCAGTGAGATTGATAAGCTGCTGTTTACCCAATAAAACAGTATCAATTTTTGATGCTAAACTGAATGATGTATCCTTTTCGGCCTTAGTTAATACTATTTCTTTAACGGTGACTTGCTCTATTGGCTTACCGTTTATATACAGCCTGAAATTATCGGCCCAAAGCTTACCATCTCCTGATAATAATGCCCCGGCATGTATGTTGATAGCCTTTGCCGAATCATAAGGCAGCTCGATGGAATATTCTTTCCAGTCTGTATTGCCGGTAACACCCCGGCTCTGCATGTTATCAAATGCTGGGGTGCCATCTATCCGCAACCAAAGCCCGGCATAACCGTTGGCAACATTTTCGGTTTTAAGGTATCCCCTAAGTTCTACCCTATCGCCTTTAAATGTTTTAGGGATAACAAAATCTATCACGCCAAAATTACTGTCGTCGTTTACTTTTTGAATAGATAATGAATACTTGCCTTCTTGTTTTACAACACTATCCACCTTAACCGGGTAGGCCGACAACTGCTCTTTTTGGAAATAGGTTAACCAGCCGACAGCTTGTTTTTTATCGGCACTTAAAAGTTCCATACCGCCATTAAACTTAACCTGGGCCGAAAGCGAACCGAAGCTTAGCAGGAATACGATTAATAATATTGGTTTCAGGTGTTTCATTAAGGGTTATGATAAGTTGAGGTAAATATAAATAACCCGGCTAAACATGGGCACAATTTTATCTTTTTTTAACATTCAGCCTTTTTTAGCAGATGTTTATTGCCATTTTTGCTGAATGGAAAATCCCATCTACGCTACTTTTGAAACCGAGTTTCGTGTAAGGCCCGATGATATTGATATGTTTCACCATGTGCATAACAGTAAATACTTTGACTATGTGCTTGCCGCCCGTTACGACCAGATGGAACGCTGCTATGGAATGCCGATGGAGAAATTTATGGAGCGCGGCTTTGGCTGGGTAGTACGTACCGCACATGTAGATTATAAACGTGCACTGACCATGGCCGATTATTTCATTGTTAAAACAGGCATAGAATCAATTGATGAAAAAGGCTGCCGCGTTGCATTCACCATAACTAATAAAGCTACTAAAAAAGTATGCTGCGATGGCTGGTTTGATTATGTAATGATTGATATGGCTACCGGAAGAGGTGCCAAGATCCCGGAGGATATTATTCAGCATTATTTGGTTTAGAATGCCTCAACTTGTCCCTTGCCTAAACACTTTTTCAAAGCACTGCCCGTGTGATTCCTTCCTTTGGGAAGGTGGAGGTAGGGTTCTATGCGTTTGAAGGTATTTAGAGGTAAATAATATAACTGTCCCGCTCATAGCCGCGGGGGCTTAGTTACTTTCCCTTAGATGGAATTAACCAAAGATCAAGTCACAAAAACCTTCCCCGCTGCAGGCCATACACCCAGGCCCGCTTTTCTGACAGGCCCTTGCCTGCTTTTTGATTTGTATAGTTTAGGCGAGGCTTTTAAAAGCACTGGCCTGTGCGATTCCTTCCCTGGGGAAGGGGAGGTAGGGTTTATCCATCATGCTTTTAAAGTCCTCTCCTTTGGAGAGGATTTAGGTGAGGCCTATCATACCTTTTACGGAATATTAAATAGGCAACACCTAAATTAAATGGTATCAGTAACCATGTCAGCTTAAATAATATCACCCAAAATACAACCACAAATAAACCCAGCAGCCATTGTATATACTTATCCATATTAACGCCCAGCCAATAGATAAGGCAATGCAGCAGCATACAAGTGCTTAATCCGAATAACAACAACTCAAAAGCTATCGGCGGACTAAAGCGGATAAACATCCAGATAACCTCGGGTACCAGTAATGTAAAATAGGTTTTCAAATAATTTAAAAAGCGACTTGCGTAACTATAAGGCAAATTGCGGCTAAAACTTAGGTAAGTTTCCTCAAAAATATGTTCCTGGTAAATGAGATTAGCATGCGCCATTATGATAGCAAGCATGGCTATGCCCGCCACCCGCACATCGTATTGTACATCGGCAAATAAATAAAACACACCGGTAACTATCAGCCATGATAATGCTTTGGTAATTATATAAGTCACCTTCATTTTATCAAACACATTATAAACAAACAAGCTAAAAAGGGGCTTGTGCCATTTGCCGCTTAACTTTAACAGTATTGATTGTTTACTGCCATCTATTAATTTGTTTACTAACCTTACATATAACCAGGCGCTGCCTGCTGTTAACAATAACAGGTAAAGCAATATGGTAACCGAGGCTAAATAATATTGATTATATAAACCCACGCAAATAGCTATAAGTCCGTAACTAATAAGTGGCAGCAAAACAACTACCTGCATAAAAAACCAGCTTTTAAACTGCGGTATTTTGCTTATTGAGTTACTGCTATAAAACAGAAACTGCTGGTTAACCGCCAAAACCTGCCCTGATGTGTAGTGAATTGTTTTTATGGTATAAACAGCCCAAAGTGCAAAAACCACTAACATCATAACCGGCCCGGTTATAAATGCTAACATCAGGGTTTTCTCATACATCCATAATTTATCTGGCGGCACAGCGCCAACCATTACCAATCCAAAAAATAAAAAGAGGCCTGCATGCGCACGGTAAAAACCGTTGGCAAATATTTTTATCAGGATATGTGTGAATGGTGATGGCTTCATATAAGTAACCTGATCAGGATAAACTTAATTCGGCTTTATAATAATTTAAATAAAACACACTGAATGATGCGACTAAGCATACCGGGATCAGCAGCCACATCAGTCCAAAAAGAATAGTAAGCGACAAAGCAAAAAACAATACAAAGATCCAGGGCAGGTATTTATTCATGGCCAAACCAATATAGTAAAACAGACAATGGAACAGCATGATTATACTTAAAGCCAAAATCAATAAGCCAGCAGCCTTTAGCGGATTAAAATCAGCAAAGAGCCAAATGCCCTCCGGAAGTAATAATAACAAATAAGTAAGCACATGTTGCCTATAAATACGCCCAATGCCATAAGGTAGGTTACGCGAAATACCCAAATAAGTAAGTTCAAATTTATGCTGCTGATAGATGAGTATTGCGTGGGCCATTACTATTCCTAAAACAGTTAGCGCGGCAACCCTTATGTCGGTACGCACATCTGCAAAAGAAAACACTACCCCGATAATGATTACATATGACAAGAATTTAGATAAAAGGTAAGTGATCTTCAGCTTATCAAACATGTAATAAATAAACAGGCTGAAATAAGGTTTGCGCCAATAAGCGCTAATGACTAAAACCCACCCTCTGCCCTTATTCTTCACGAGGTTATTGATCAGTTTCACATATAACAGGGCGCTTATGGCTATCAGCAGCAAAGCAAACAGCAAAATACATGTTATCATTATATAATGCTGAAAAAACAACCCGATTACTGATGCCAGCAAAGCATAACATACAAAAGGTAAGCTGATTATCAGCTGCATATAAAACCAGCTTTTAAACTGTTTAGCCCTACCCGATGCTGTGCTGCTGTAATACAAAAACTGGTTATCGGCAATCGATAGCTGTGCGGATACGTAGTACCAGCTTTTTATGGTGTAAATGAGCCAAGCTATAAAAAACAGGATCATTAAACCGGGGCTACTCACAAAATTAAGCAGGATAATAAAATGGAAATAGGTTTCTTTACCCGGCGCTAAAAGTTTTACATCCCCGGCGGTATTGATAAAAAAACAATAGCCGATAAGTATCACAAACAGAAATATAAGCAAGCCCGAATGCACTTTATAAAAGCCCCGGGCAAATACCTTTACCAATATATTGGTCAGCGCTTGCTGCATTAACTATTAAATTGAAGCGTTTGGTTAGCTACCAACAGTTCGCCGGCGCCCAATATCTCGTCGGGATCAAGCGACTGGTGGGATGAGAGCATAAAGCTTACGCCTTTTTCGCTGTGCTGCTGTCTTATCCAGCTGTATAAAATTTTGAGCGATTCAGTATCAATTGTGATCAGCGGTTCATCAAGCAGGATCAGTTTAGGGTTACCCATAAAAGCCAATACCAGCGAAAGCTTTTTAAGCATCCCGCTCGAATAGGTTCCTATAGGCCTATCCACAAAGCTTTGCATTTTCATGCTTTCAATAAAGTACTGCTCCTGCCCTGACCCGGCATCCTTGGCTGATGCAAACAGGCTGATCATTTCCTTGCCGGTTAAAAATTCAGGGAATAACGGCTCAGCCTCGGCAAAATTAACCAGCTTACGGTAGGCCACCGGTTGTTTTTTTATGCTGATAGTGTCGTTTAATAAAATATCGCCTTTAAAGGCCAATATCCCGGCTATGGATTTAAGCAAGGTACTTTTCCCCGATCCGTTTACACCTTTTATCCAGTAAATACCAGGCTCAACTGTTAGGTTATCAATTGTTACGGCCGGGTAATCGCCATAAAATTTCTTAAATTCTACAAAATGCAGCATCAGGAAGGTTTTGGTTTAGATACCGTGCTGCGTAATTTGTTACAATATGTAGGGCACAGCGCCTACCTTGCCCCTGTTGGCAGCCTGAATGATGATGGCGTGGTATTAGTTTGCTTTTTAAAGAAATGATTAAAGTGACCAGGCTCTTCAAAGCCAAGGCAATAACTTATTTCGGCAATGTTCCAGTTGGTATGCTTTAACAAGGCTTTAGCTTCGCTTACCAGGCGCTCAAATATTAAACTGGTGGTTGTTTTTCCTGTAGTTAGCCTGATAGCACGGTTGAGGTGATTTACATGCACGCTCAGCCGATCGGCAAAATCCCTGGCAGACCGTAATTTAAATTGCTGGCTTACTGATTCAATGGGAAACTGCCTTTCCAGCAGATCAGTAAATACGGCTGTTATGCGGGCGTTGGCATCAGCATACTGGTACAAACTTTCTGATGGCTGCATTTTTAGCGCATGGTGCACAATTTCCATCAGGTAACTGCGGATCAGATCGTACTTAAAGGGATAATCAGTTGCAATCTCCTGCTGCATTTTTTTAAAAATATCGCTAACCTGCTTATCTGAAGCATCATCAAGCTGAAATGCAGCTTTTCCACCAGCCCCGAACATAGGCAGATCCCTGATATTGGTACGGATATGATCAGTAAAAAAGGCTTCCTTAAAAATACAGAAATAGCCCGAATGTGTTTCGCAAACATGCTCAAATTTATAGGGCACCAATGGGTTAAAGAACAACAGTGTTGTACCCGAAATTTCAAAGCTTTTATCAGCATAATGAAGCAAATGCTCGCCGCGTATCAATGATACTTTGTAAAAGTCGCGCCTACTGTATTTAATAGGTGCTTTACCGGTAACGGTATACTCCTCGGTATTAAAAACATTAAAATGGCCAATATCCTTTTGCAGATCATTGGGCATCCAGTTAAACTTCTGTTTATAAAAATCCTCTATCGATTCTATATCAGCCATATTGTAAAATTAAAACATATAACTATTATATTGTAAAGATGGAGCCACAATTTAGCCCATCTGCATAATACAAGCTTGAACTTTTAAAGCCTGCTTATTATCCGGAAAAATCAGTGATGAACGAAAGGTCCTTCCACTTCTCTAACTCATCATCAAGTGCATCAATTTTTGCTTTTGCCCTGTTGTAAGCATCTGTACCCATAAATAAACGCACGGGTGGTTCAGGAATTTCAGCTAAATGGATAAAAATCTCTGCCGCCCTTTCCGGATCGCCGGCCTGCTGCCCGTTCATGGTTAAATACCTGGCATGTGATACCCTTACTGATTTATAATCTTCAATTTTATTCTCAGGCAGCACCAGCGAATCGTGAGATAAAAATTCAGTACGGAAAGCTCCCGGGGCAACCACCGTTACTTTAATACCTAAATCCTTTACATCCCCGGCCAAAACTTCTGAAAGGCCTACTACTGCAAACTTGGTAGCACCATACATGGCCCAGCCGGTAGCCGGAGCAAAACCCGCAATAGATGCTATGTTGATGATATAGCCTGATCTTTTTGCGCGCATTAAAGGTAAAACGTTCCTGATCACGTTGATGGTTGCAAAAACGTTGATATTAAAGCTATCATTAATTTCTTTTTCAGATAGTTCTTCAACAGTGCCGCCTATACCATAACCTGCATTGTTAACCACTACATCAATACCACCAAATACACTGTTGGCCTGCTGTATTGAACGTTCAATAGATTCATTGCTTGTCAGATCAACCTCGAGTGGTAAAAACAGGTCTTCATTATAAGGCCCTACTTGTTTTTTCAATGTTTCGGCAGATCGTGAAGTTGCTGCCACCCTATACCCCTCGCTCAGTAACTTTTTTACCAGTGCCAGGCCTAAGCCTTTTGATGCACCGGTTACGTACCATACTTTTTTCATGCTTTTCATTTATTGGTTTGTAATACAAAGATGCTTCATAAAAGGAGGCAAGCGGTTGTAAACTTCAAACCAATACTTGTAAAATTCAAACAATTTTAATTTTATGGCGATGATAATTGATTGAATTATTAACGCAAGGTTATCATTTATCAAATATTCGTTGCTATAATATGATGCCGGGATACATAAAAAACAGGTACAGAAAGAGTACGGATAAAACAACTTATCAAATAAATGGGTTTGTACACCGTTATTGAATGTTGAGCTAAATGGGACAGGTATAATATATGAAATCCGAAATTTTCCCTATGTTTGATTACTATTTCACTATGAATATCCTTATAAATACAAATGAGTAAATTTTGGGCTTATTTAAAAACTAAACAGTTCCGCCTCAATGCAATACTGGCCATCGGCTCAATTATTATTGTTGTGCTGATCGTTTTTTTTAGTTTAGGTTTTTATACCAGGCACGGCGAAGGTATCCCCGTACCGCAATTAAAAGGACTTTCGGTTGAAAAAGCCATGAGTATTTTGAAAGATCAGGGCTTTGAATATAAAATTGATTCTGTTTATGTGCTTGACCAGCCACCGGGCTCGGTAGTTGAGCAGGATCCTGATGCCGGAACTAATGTAAAAGAAAACAGGACGATATATTTAACAGTAATTACCCGGCTTGCGCCACCCGTTGCCCTTCCTGATCTTGAACCTTATACTTACCGCGAAGCAGTTGCAACACTTTCAAACTTCGGCTTAAAGGTTGGCGATACTACTTATAAATCAGATATAGCGCGCGACCGCATACTTGAAATGCGCTTTGCCGGGCAACCTATTAAAGCCGGAACCAAGATTCCGCAGGGATCACGTATTGATCTGGTATTGGGAAATGGCGAAGGTGCCAGCGAGGTTGAAATTCCGGATCTGGTTAACCAGGATCTTGATGCTGCTAAATTCGTGATTAAAAATGGCGGGCTCACCTTGGGTACCATAACTTACCAGGGACAAATTACCGATTCAACAAGTATGGTGGTAGTGGCACAATCACCCATGAAAACCGACTCGCTATCAAAAACCAGCAATGGCACACGCATAAACCTTACGGTTTCACAAGGTAAAAAAACAGATGTACCCAACAATTAACGGCCAGGAATTATTAACCCGTTTAAATAATGGAGAAAACTTAAATTTGCTGGACGTTAGGGAACTGATAGAATATCATACCTATAACATTGGCGGTAAAAACATACCATTACCAAAACTGAAGGAAAGCATTGCAGCATTAGGGTATAACAAAACCGACGAAATTATTGTTGTATGCAAAGCCGGATTAAGAAGTGAAACGGCGCAAACCTTATTGATTGAAAACGGATACCAGCAAGTGCTTAATTTAAAGGGCGGGCTATTGGCCCTGCAAAAACTGAAACGATAAAATATTATAAGAAATGACAACAGAGAAAAAATCATCAGGCGGAACTTTAAAAAAGTTTATAGTAGCCCTGGTGATCATAATTATTATAGCACTTGGATTTACAGGCTTAAACTATTACCTCAAATATTTCAGTGCCAATGTTACCGGCAAGCAGGAATATTTATATATACACACCGGCGCTAAGTTTGAGGATGTGTATAAAACCATTCAGGATGAGGGTATAGTAAAAGATACTTCAACATTTTATTGGGCCGCTCAAAATATGAATTACACCACGCGTGTAAAACCGGGGCGTTATCACCTGCACGAAGGAATGAGTAACCGCAAGCTCATTAACATGCTGGCATCAGGTACACAGGCGCCAGTTACACTTGCATTTCATAATTTAAGGTTAAAGGAGCAGTTTGCGGGTTTTGTTGCAAAAAAATTAGAGCCTGATTCAACTTCCATTATCCGCCTGCTTGATTCTGCCAGTTATGTACAGCAATATGGTTTTACAACAGACAATGTTTACACCATGTTTATGCCTAACTCCTACCAGATGTACTGGAACACATCGCCCGAAAAACTTTTTAAGCGGATGTATGCCAATTACGAAAAATTCTGGACGCCTGAGCGTAAGCAAAAAGCAGAAGCTCTTAATCTTGATCCTATTAAAGTATCTATCCTGGCATCAATAGTTGATGCGGAAGCCCTGCATGATGAAGAGATGCCCGCAATTGCAGGCTTGTATCTTAACCGCCTAAAAAAAGGTATGAAGTTAGAAGCTGACCCAACTATTATTTTTGCTGAGAATGATTATACCATAAAAAGGGTATTGAATAAATATCTCTCTATCAATTCGCCGTATAATACTTACCTGCATACAGGTTTGCCTCCGGGCCCAATCATGATGCCATCTGTAAACGCGGTAAATGCCGTATTGGATTACCAAAAGAGTGATTATCTATATATGTGTGCCAAAGCCGATTTTTCGGGAAACCATGCTTTTGCTACCAATATGGCCGACCATTTAATAAATGCGCATAAATTTCAACAGGCGCTTAACGAACGAAACATTAAAAGATAATGTTTGAGCACTCCACCAAGTTAAGGGTACGCTATGGTGAAACCGACCAAATGGGCTATATGTACTATGGTAATTATGCCCAGTTTTATGAGGTTGGCCGTGTAGAGATGCTACGGAGCCTTGGGCTTACCTATAGTGGCATGGAGGCATCAGGTATTATGATGCCTGTTTTGGAGCTGAACTGTAAATACCTGAAACCTGCACTTTACGACGAGGAAATAACTATCAGGGTTATTATGGAAGAAATGCCGCGGATAAAGATCCATTTCAAGTATGAGCTTTACAATGAAAAACAGGAACTTATAAACACCGGGGAAACCTTATTGGTGTTTATTAATATGAAAACTAACCGCCCCTGCCTGCCATCGCAAGAGTTTCGTGATAAATTAAAACCATATTTTGAGTAATTTTGACTCAAATGACCTGGACACATCGTTTTTTACTTCGTTTTAAGTTTTACCAAAGTTTTATTACCTGGTCAAAATCATATATCCTGCCGGGTTTTGATCCCCTGCCGCTATTTAACGTCATCGCTTTTTTTGCGCACGAAATTCAGCAGCGCACATTGTTAAACAGGGCTTCATCGCTGGCATTTAATTTTATGCTGGCCTTTTTTCCGGGGACTATTTTTTTATTTACGCTTATCCCCTATATCCACATAAAAAACTTTCAGGGCCAATTGCTCAACATACTGTCAACCATATTACCCTACAACGCTTATATGGCCTTCCAGGCTACTATTGAGGATATAGTAAGGCACCAGAACGGTAAGTTATTATCTATCGGATTTGTATCGGCATTATACTTTGCCACAAACGGTATCAGCAACCTGATGCAGGCCTTTAACCGGTCATCATTAGTGATAGAAAAAAGAACCTGGCTAAAAAGGCGCGGCATAGCGCTGATATTAACCCTGGTAATCAGTACCTCTTTACTGATCGCACTAACCATCATGACGGCCGGTGAATCACTGATCGGCTTCCTGAAATCACATATTGATGGCAAGAGTAACTTCTGGATCTATATGATAGCCTTTTCGCGCTGGATAATTGTAATTGCCATATTCTTTGTAACCATATCTTTATTATACCGCTACGGGCCTGCAAACAAGCAAAAATGGAGTTTTTTAAGTACCGGTTCTATTATGGCAACTATCCTTGCTATTTTAACATCGATGGGCTTTAGCTATTATATTAATCACTTTTCGTCATACAATAAAGTTTACGGCTCCATAGGCACACTTATTATATTAATGCTATGGCTTTATTTAAACTCACTAATCCTGCTGATAGGCTTTGAACTTAACGCAAGCATTGATTATTCAAAAAGGAATATCAAAATTGTAAAGCCAATGTTTAATTCCTTCCGCCAAAACACAATAAATTAACAAAAATCTGCGTTTTTACGCAGATTTTTAGCTGCTCAACTAACCAAATCAAGGTAAAAAGAAGCAAAAACAACCTATTTTTATTAAAAAAAGCTTGTTTTATCAATTACAATCAGCAAGCAATCAATTGCTTAACTAAATAATAAAAAAAGTTTAACATCAAATTTGCCAATTAGGCCAGCTTTTGTACTTTTGTCCCCGGAGAGCTGGCAGAGTGGTCGATTGCGGCAGTCTTGAAAACTGTTGAACTGTGAAAGGTTCCTGGGGTTCGAATCCCTAGCTCTCCGCAACCCAAAAGCAACGAAAGCCTTGTACAAAATGTATGAGGCTTTTTTGTTATAATAGTATTTGATAGCCGTTTGATTAGGCATTAAATTCCATATTAAATAATTGCATTTTTTCTTGATGACATTGTGCATTACTTGTGCAGAAAATCCAAGGCCCTTATTTATGAAGAAGTTAGCCTAACCTAAATGTTTTTCTCCTAAGCTTTTTGATTAAAAACAATCTTCTACAGATGGCACAATAAGCACTCTTGATATTACCTTTACAAATCCAGATTTGAAACACCTGACATGAAACGCTTATTCACGCTAATTTTAATTTTAAATATAATACAAAGTAATGCCCAAAACAAAATGCCTGTTATCAATGCTTCCTCCACACAAGCAAAGATTTATGAACAGGAAGATCCGGCGTACAATTGGACGATAAACCCCCAAATAAAAGTGGATGTTCACATTACAGAAAAACTTGTCAAAACTTCATTAATAAAATTTAAAACCAATCTTGATTCCATTAGCTTCAAACTTAAACCTGGACAGCATAAAGATTTTATTGTTTTACTGAATGGCAAAGACACCTGCCTTACACGTATCCAAAGCCCGGAGGTAAAAAACTTCAGTCATTTGGTAGCAAAAATACATGATACCATCCCTTTCTTTGTTAATAAATACAACACCAACTTTTTTCCGGTCTTTTTCAACAATACAGATACACTTAGTATGAATTTTGATACCGGAGCGACAGAAGTATCGTTTACAGAAGATGCGCTTAAGGAAAAAATCAAGTCTAATCCCAAGCTCTACAGCACTTTTTATAATTTAAAGATCGGAGCCCGGATGTATAAAAGCAAAATTTATGACATCCGGCTTGCAGGGAACGAAACGGACGGACTGGTAGGATGGGATAATTTTGATGGAATGATTGTGGAACTTGATTACGACCATAACAGGATGATAATTCATTCTAAAATACCTAAGCAGATATTACACGACCATGCGTATTCAAAATTCAAGATTCGGTATATTAAAAACAAACCATTCATCCAGGGAGAAATATCGCAAAGCAACAGCAAAGTTAAGAATTGGTTTCTTTTTGATTTGGGTTATCAAAGAACAGCCATGTTAGATAACGACCTGCTGAAGGCATCACAATTTCCGGTTTCGGATATGAAAGTTATCAAAAAAGTGATTATGCACGGGACTAAAGGCAATGAAATTCCCGTGGTTACTGCAAACCTGGAAAAGTTGACACTTGGTAAATTTAAACTGTATAATATTCCGGCACAACTTATCGGGCAGAACAAACCGCTCCGGGGTGCGAATATCCATTTTTTAGGAACAGATGTCTTAAAACGATTTAATACTGTGCTGGACTTTCAGAAAAATATAATTTATCTTAAGCCTAATAAACTTTACCATACGCTTTATGCAGATCAAAAGAAAAGTGTTGGCTAATTTTAAATAATACAAGTGGTTTTATGCCGCTCATAAAAAGTATGGATAAATCAAAAAAAACAAGAAAATGAGGGATTATAAGATCCTTAACCTTTTTTGAATTTTTGATCAATTTTACCTTATCAAAATCACATGTGAAAAATTGACAAGTTAAAAATTGCTGTAGGCTGCCAAACCGAAGTATATAAATAAACCATTAGTGTGGTTTACTATATTTGTACAAATTACGTATTTAGTCCAATGACGAAATTGCCACAAAATCTATTCGGTGAAGATGCCGGCGACCTCTCGGTATACAACTATGATATTAAAGATATCATGAACCGCAGCAAGGTGACTATTAATCAATACGTGATTAGTTTTTTGATACAGGGGCAAAAGGTTATTAATTTTGCCGATTCTGCCATCCAGCTGGATAATACCAAAGCCCTTATGATAGCGCAGGGTAATTACCTTATGACGGAAAAGGGCTACGGTTCTGAAGATTATAAGAGTATCCTGATTTTTTTCTCCAAAGCGAAACTCACCAACCTGTTATTAAAAAAGGAATTGATCAGCCCGCCGATAAAAGGTGTGGATACACAAAAAGCCTACTTTACCATAGAGCAAGACGATTTTGTAAAAGCATTTATTAATTCACTTTCTGTTCATTTTAAACTTCATCAGGCACTTTCAAGGGAATTACTGGAAGTAAAATTTGAGGAGATCATGATCTATCTGCTTGACAGGTATAAGGAAACAATGCTTCCGTTCTTATTAAACACGCTTCAAAATGATAGCGACCTATCGTTTAAGAATACAATCGAGGCTAATAGATACACTAACCTCCGTACCGAAGAACTTGCCTTTTTATGTAACATGAGTTTATCTACATTTAAAAGGCATTTTGTAGAAGTTTATGGAAAAACGCCGGGTAACTGGTTTAAAACTAAAAGACTTGAGCGGTCAAAGCAATTATTAGAATCAGGAAAAATGAAACCCTCCGAACTGGTAAACAGCTCCGGATATAAGAATCTTTCTCATTTCAGTACCGCTTACAAGGCGCAATTTGGCAAAAGCCCAAGTAAGGTGACGGAAAATTGAACCTTTTTCGTAAGTTTTTGAACCTCGTTTTAACACCGTTATGATGTGATGATGTTTACTTTGCAATACCAAAAAAAACATCATTATGGAAAAATTCGCATTATTAGCACGGGTAGAAGCCAAACCCGGAAAAGAACAGGAAGTACTGGCATTTTTAAAAAGCGCCTTACCATTAGCTGAAGCAGAACCGGATACCGTTAGATGGTACGCCCTGCAATTAGGCCCGTCAACCTTTGGCATATTCGACACCTTTGAAACTGAAGAAGGCAGGCAAGCCCATTTGGATGGCAAAATTGCTGAAGCCTTAATGGCCAACGCATCAGAACTTTTAGCCAAAGATCCTATCATTGAAAAAGTAGACCTTTTAGCTATTAAATAATCATTAAAACACAGATGAACATAACATTAGCACAAGCAGAAGCGGCAATAAACGCAGCCAAAATTAAAGCAGCCGAGATTAACACGAAGATGGATATTTGCATAGTAGATGCAGGTAGTAACCTGGTGGCATTTGCACGAATGGACGGAGCCTGGTTAGGCTCGGTTGATATTTCTTTCAAAAAGGCAAAAACCGCCGCCTGGTTTACTATGGACACCGCCGCATTAAGCCCGCTGGTACAGCCAGGCAAGCCGCTATATAATATTGAGCATTCAAACGGTGGCCTCATTACTTTCCCCGGTGGTGTAGTAATTAAGAATACCGAAGGTGATGTTATCGGTGCTATCGGCGTTTCTGGTAGTACAGTTGAAGACGATCACGAGGTAGCTGTAGCCGGCGCTACGGTTGTAAAATAATAGTAGTTACGCTGTAAATTTAAAACTATTTAATAGCCAATCCATTTTTGATAAGCGTGTGGGATTTATTCCCATACGCTTTGTGTTTAACAGGAAGTAGTCAGCATACCTGCGCAATAAATATTTTCACTAATTTATACACTATGCAAACAAAAAAAATTGCCTTAATATGGTTTAAAACAAACCTCCGCCTGAGCGATAACGAATGTTTGTTTAGGGCGATTGCAGAGAATGATGAAGTGATCCCATTTTACTGCCTCGACGATCATCTTTTTCAAACAACAAAGCTCGGGTTTAAAAAAGCAGGGGGCTTCAGACTGAAATTTCTGAAAGAAAGCTTGCAGCAGCTGGATACTGATCTGCGCAAAGCAGGATCGGGATTGTTATTATTAAATGGAATACCTGAAAAGGAAATATTCCGCCTCGCGAAAGAGCAAGGCGCGCAAAGCGTTTATGCTGAAAAAGAAGTAGCACCTGAGGAATTGAGCACAGCCCTAAAAGTTGAGGCGGAACTGTTAAAACTGAATTGCCCTCTTTTGAATTTTGAATGCCGGAATCTTTTGCACTCGTCCGACATCCCGTTTACAATCAGCCAGTTACCGGATGTATTTACCGAGTTTAGAAAACGAACAGAAAAAACCGTTATTATAAGGCCGGTATTCCCGAAGCCATCCACCATCGCATCACCACCGGTTGCAGCACTAAATTTAACTCTTTTAGATGAATTAATTTCAGGAGATATAATGATCGATTCGCGCGCTGCTATTCAGTTTAAAGGTGGCGCGGAAGCGGCCCACCAGCGTTTACAGCATTATTTTTACCAAACTAAAGGGCTGTCAACCTATAAAGAAACGCGCAATGGGATGGTTGGCGAAGGATATTCTTCCAAATTTTCTGCATGGCTGGCTTTGGGCTGCATTTCTGCAAAAGAGATATATACTGAAGTAAAAGCCTATGAAGCTTTATACGGAGCTAATGACTCTACTTACTGGCTGATCTTCGAATTGCTTTGGAGGGACTATTTTGGTTTTTGCATGGAAAAAAATGGGGTGCGCTATTTTTCAAGGTCAGCTACCCAACAACCTAAAGCAACCAATCCTGAAAAGTTTGACGCAGAATTAAATAAATGGATCAACGGCCAAACAGGGATACCATTTATTGATGCAAATATGATTGAACTTAAACTCACCGGCTTTATGAGCAACAGGGGCAGGCAAAATGTGGCCAGTTATTTATGTAATGATTTAAAACTGGACTGGCGTTACGGTGCGGCCTATTTTGAGCAGCAATTAGTTGATTATGATGTTTGCAATAACTGGGGGAACTGGGCCTACCTTGCCGGAGTAGGAAATGACCCGCGGGCTAACCGCTACTTCAATATTACCAAACAGGCAGCCAATTATGATGCTGATGGCAGCTTTCAACGGCTTTGGCTTAATTAATATATATCCAATCCGTATGGCCATATACTAAGCTTTTTAGAAGAGGTGCTGCCCTGGGGCTTTTAATTTACAGATGTTGTTTCCGTTTAAATTCGCTTGGGGTGCAGGCATATTTAGCTTTAAATACGGTTGAGAAATAATTAGGGTTTGAGAATCCAACCTGATAGGTAATTTCTGCAATGGTAAGGCTTTCATTATTTAACAGGTAGGTAGCTTTTTTTAACCGCCTGTTTAATATATAATCAGTAATACTGCAGCCCAGTAATGCCTTCACCTTTCGGTAAAGCTGCACTCTTGATACCCCTATAATTTTACAAATATCATCCACATTAAATTTATCATTTGATAAATTCTGTTCTACTATACCGGCAAAATCATTCAGAAATTTTTTATCCAGTGATTTTGACAGCGGCAGCTTTTCGGCTGTGCTTATATCGCTTGTAAAGTGTTCTTTTAAAAGTGATCTGTTTTTGATCAGGTTTTGCACACTGGCCATCAGGTAATCAAAGTTAAAGGGCTTGGTAATGTAAAGATCGGCCATGGCTTTAACACCCGAAATCTGGTGCTCAATGCTTCCCTGTGCTGTAAGCAGAATGATAGGGATATGAGAAGTTTTCACGTCAGACTTTAATTTTTCGGATAACGTTTTGCCCGATATGCCCGGCAAAACCACGTCTGAAAGAATCAGGTCAGGCACACACTCATAAGCTTTTACTATTGCGGTATCACCATTGCTTGCTGAGTGTACTTCAAACTCAGTACTGAATTTTTCAATTAAATAATGCAAAAGATCAGCATTGTCTTCTACTATTAATATAGAATACTCTTTAGGCTGTACAAAAACATCTTTCTGGCTCTCCTGGTTTATATTGGCAAAATCTGATAGGTATATTTTCGATCTTTCCTTCATATCGGGCCAGTCATTTTTATGGCCTGTTTTTTCTGTAACGTCCAAATGCTTTTCTCCAAGCGGTAATGAAACTGAGAATGTTGTACCCTTCCATTTCTGGCTCTTAACTTCAATATGGCCGTGATGAAGCAATACAATCTCCTTTGATAGCGAAAGGCCAATGCCCGAGCCCATAATAGGTGCATTATCGGCCTGGTAAAACTGATCAAACACCAGGGCTGTATCCTCCTGCGACATACCTATCCCATTATCCTCAATATCAATATGGACGTAATTATTATCTTCCTGATGGATATGAATTTTTATCTTTCCCTGCTCCGTACTAAACTTAATGGCATTTGATAGCAGGTTGAAAAACACCTTATCAAGCATATCTGCATCAAACCAAACCTTTATTTCTTTATCAGTGGTAGTTAACAAAAGTTGTATATTCAGTTTCTGTGCATATAAACGGAAACTCTCCATAATATCCCTTACAAATGCTACCAAATTATTTTCGGAGGCTTTAAGGGTTTGTTTATCAAATTCTATTTTACGATAGTCAATTAACTGGTTAACCAATTTAAGCAGTCTGTAAGCATTTTGATGCACCATATTGATATTGCGGCCTGCGGTACCCATTACTTTATCATTGTTGATCATATCCTGCAAAGGAGATAACATGAGTGTTAATGGTGTTCGGAACTCGTGAGATACATTGGTGAAGAAGTTTAAACGGGCTTCGGTTGCTACTTCTGCTTTTGCAGACATCTCTATCAGCTGATTACGCTGCAGCAATATTTCATCATTTTTGGTTTCAAGGCTCTTATTGATCTTCCTGTTATCCATTAACGAATAAAAAGCTAAACCACCAAATACCACTGCCAAAACCAACGATATAACAATGATGTTTAATATAATCTGCTGGCTTTTATAAATTGAATGCTGCTCCTCCAGCAATGCTTGTTGTTTTAGAATATCACCCTGCTGGCTATTGATCCTGTTCCACTGCATCTTCATTAACTGTACATTGGTTGAATCAATAACTAATGATTGCAGGATATTTTCTCGCGAAAACGACTCTTTATTAAGGATCCTGAACGCGGTAGTAATAGCTTCCTTTCCGCCGGTAGGATATACAAGGCTGGCATATATTACTTTATCATTAACCATTTGCAAACCACCATTGGCACCCGGCAAAGCATCAACCCCAATTATTTTTATATTTTTACTAATATTCAGCTTTTTAAGCACCTCCCGCACACCGGATGCCATTACATCATTATGCGCAAATATTATATCGGTAGTTTTTAGCTGATCTTTTACTTTCAACAGCTCATTTTCGGCATTTTGTTTCAGCCAGTCGCCATATATTTTTGTGGTGATATGTGCGTTGGTAAACTTACTTACTCCTTCATTAAACCCACGATCGCGTTC
Source organism: Mucilaginibacter sp. (assembly GCF_965277465.1). GTDB lineage: Bacteria > Bacteroidota > Bacteroidia > Sphingobacteriales > Sphingobacteriaceae > Mucilaginibacter. The sequence goes on along the minus strand of NZ_CBDICW010000002.1, from coordinate 1,552,179 downwards.
AATGGCCGGCGAGGAGCCGGGAAGGCCCATTACTTCTAAAATATTAATCGGTTTATTAGTTAATGAACCTACGTACTGGCCGGCCATTTTACCTAATTCGTAATTATTGGCCCCAACGTAGGCTGTATATAAAGGCGATGCTGTTTTCCTGTCAATTACTATAACAGGGATACCTTTATTATAGGCATCCTCAACAATTGAGGTGAGTGGCTGCGCTTCATTGGGCGATATGATCAAAATATCAATACCATCATTAAGCATTTGTGTAACCTGGCTTTTTTGCACGTTACTGTTTCCACCGGCATCTTTATATATAAAAGTAGCACCAGGATTGAGTGATAATTCTGTCCTCATTTCATCCAGCATGGTTTTACGCCACAGATCTGAACCTGTGCATTGCGAAAAACCGATAGTAAAGGCTGTTTTTCTTTTTGCTTCCTTGCAACTGCTTGCAACTATCGCAATTAAAAAGACAATTAAAAATTTACTCAATAAAAATGCACGATAACGCATACTTCTGGTATCTGGATTTTGTTTTTAGCCGGAATATAATTGGTAAAAAAGGCTTACAACTCAAATTTATGCATAAAGATTCCATTTATACAAATTTGCAACCTCGGAGGCCTTATCAAGTGAATGATTAAATGTAACCTGATCAAAGATTTGTGGTAACATAATTATAGATCGACTTTAAGTACAATTAATATTAAATGTTAAAATACTGATATACAAGTACTTATAAAATGTTTAAATTTTAGAGGAAATTGAAATAAAATCAATAACCCCTGCCTGCTAATAAGGGATACTTTGCGATCAGTAAACCAATTATTACCAATTCCTTTTTATGAGAAAAAATTCTGTCATGGCCTGGTCCATGGTTGTAGCCCTGGGTGGCTTTCTGTTTGGCTTTGATACCGCCGTAATATCAGGCGCCGAAAAATCTATCCAACAATTCTGGCAGCTTTCAGTTTTTGAACATGGCCTAACCATTTCTATTGCTTTAATAGGAACTGTGGTGGGTTCCATACTTGGTTCACGCCCTTCAGACAGGTTCGGCAGAAAAAACACCCTTTACTTTGTAGCTATAGCTTACCTCCTATCTTCGTTAGGAACAGCATTTGCCGATAACTGGTATTTCTTTTTAGCCTTCCGCTTTTTAGGAGGCCTTGGCGTTGGCGCATCATCAGTTACCGCCCCTATCTATATATCAGAAGTATCACCTGCCGACCGCCGTGGAAGGCTTGTTGGATTGTTTCAGTTCAACGTAGTATTGGGTATACTTATCTCTTATCTATCCAATTACCTTATCAGCCAGTTAGGAGATACCTCATGGCGACTTATGTTGGGTGTGCAAGCCGTACCGGCCCTTATCTTTTTGATTCTTATCCGTTTTATCCCTGAAAGCCCCCGCTGGCTTATCCTCAAAAAAGGAGAAACCAAGCGTGCGCTTGATATATTACAGATCATCAACCCCTTAAACTATAAAGACGAGCTGGTGTCTATCCAAAACTCAAAGCTGGAAAGCAGCAAAACTGTAAACAACGAAAGTTTATTTTCGGGCCAGTATAAAACGCCTGTTGTTTTAGCAATGATGTTTGCATTTTTTAACCAGGTATCGGGTATAAACGCAATAATTTATTATGCACCCCGCATATTTGAAATGGCCGGGCTTGGTGCGCACTCTTCACTTTTATCAACCGTAGGTATAGGCACTATAAACTTTGTTTTTACGCTTTTAGCTATTAACGTAATTGACAAAGTTGGCAGAAGAGTTTTAATGCTTATAGGTTCTTTTGGGTTAATAGTTTCGCTTTTTTTGGTTGCCTATACTTTTTACTCGGGCAATTTTAATGGTTTTGCCATTCCTATCTACATGATGGTGTTTATCGCATTCTTTGCCTTTTCGCAGGGCGCGGTTATCTGGGTGTTTATCTCCGAAATATTCCCAAACCAAGTTAGGGCAAAAGGACAAACATTAGGCAGTTCGACCCATTGGGTTATGGCGGCCATCATTGCTTTCAGCTTTCCTTACCTGGCCGAAACACTTGGCGGGGCCGTTACCTTCTCCTTTTTCGGTACCATGATGGTGCTGCAATTAATTTTTGTTTGGCGCTTTATGCCTGAAACCAAAGGCCGATCATTAGAGCAGATAGAAACTAATATAGTAATGCATTAATACCACTATGATGACGAATGAAATTACAAAACCAGCAATATGTTACGGCGAAGTACTTTGGGATATGCTTCCAGATGGGCCGCAACCAGGTGGTGCGCCTTTAAATGTAGCCTATCACCTTAATAAATTGGGCATAGGTACAAGTATAATGAGCAGGATTGGTAATGATCAGAATGGCGAAGAGCTGGCAAGATTAATCAATAGCTGGGGTATTGACCCCAATATGCTGCAAACAGATAATGAGCATCCAACCAGCGAGGTTATTGCTAAAATGAATAATGGCAACGAGGTATCTTACGATATTATTTTTCCTGTTGCCTGGGATTTTATTACCTATTCAAAAAATGTTTCAGACCAGCTTAGTGCAGCTAACTATTTAATTTATGGAAGCCTTTCATCCAGAAACGATACCTCGCGGGATACTTTGTTCGAATTGCTTGAACATGATGCCATTAAAGTTTTTGACATTAACCTGAGGCCGCCATTTGTTAAAAAAGACCTGCTGGAAGCCCTGTTATTTAAGGCCGACATTGTAAAGTTTAACCAGGCCGAATTAGAAATGGCCCAATTGTTATTTGGCGGCTCATTTAGTAATGAAGCGGCGCAGATAAAGTTTATCCAGCAGCATTTTAAAGTTGCTGAAATTATTGTTACCAAAGGCGAGTTTGGTGCTTCGTACTATAAGGATGATAAGGTTTATAATGCCTGGGGCAGCGAAGTAAAAGTTAAAGACACAATAGGCAGCGGCGATTCATTTTTAGCTGCCTTTATAGCCAATCATTATTTAAAGAATGACCCGCAAACCACGATCAAAAATTCGGTTGCTATGGGTGCATTCATCGCTACAAAGAAAGGAGGATGCCCCGAATATGACTTAACAGAATATACCAATTTCAAAAACCAAATATTTTAAACCAATATACCAACCATTATAAATTATGAGAAAACTATTACTAATCTGTTCCTTACTGCTACTAATGGCGGCAAGGGGCTACGCCCAATCACGGGTAATTACCGGCACCGTTACTGATAAGGCCAACAACCCGCTCGAAGCAGTAACCGTAGCTGTAGTTGAAACACAAAATGCTGTTTCGACTGATAAAAAAGGCAAGTTTAGCCTGCAGGCGCTTGACGGACAAACCATTAGGTTTACCTATATAGGTGCAAAACCTTACACCGTAACCGTAAATGCCTCAACCTTAAAATTAAATGTGCAGTTAGATCTTGAAAACACGGCACTGAATGAAGTTGTTGTAACAGGTTACACTTCTGAACGCAAAAAGGACCTTACAGGCGCCGTTACAGTAGTTAATGTAAATGATATAAAGGATATTCCGGAAGGTAACGCCATTAAAGCCTTACAAGGCAGGGTGCCGGGCTTAACCATTTTATCAGACGGATCTCCAAACGGATCGGTAACTGTAAGGCTACGTGGTACCACTACCTTAGGTAATAACGATCCTTTATATGTTATTGATGGTATACCCTCAACCCGTGGGCTCCAGGAAATTAACCAGAGTGACATTGAATCTATCCAGGTATTAAGGGATGCTTCTTCAGCATCAATTTATGGTACAAGGGCAGCAGCAGGGGTTATTATTGTTACCACTAAAAGAGGTAAAAAAGGCATGCAACGCATTGATTTTGATGCTTCATCGTCGCTGCAATATTATACCAGTAAATTAACACCGCTTAATACCCAGCAGCATGGAGCAGCATATTGGCGCGCTGCCGTAAATGATGGTGCAGACCCCAATAATAATGGAATCTATACTTACAACTGGAATAAAAACTTTACCAACCCGGTTTTAAACAACGTTATAATTCCTGAATATATAGATGCTGCACATACCATGAAGGCAGCAAATACCAACTGGTTTAATGAGGTATCACAATCATCATTATTACAATCGTACAATTTAAGTATCTCTAACGGGAGCGAAAAGGGAAGTTCGTTCTTTTCATTAGGTTACTTTGATAATAAGGGAATCATTAAAGAATCAAGAGACACCAAGTATACGGCCCGTTTTAACAGCGATTATAACCTGTTTAACGGTAAACTTAAAATTGGCGAAAATATTTCTGCAACCTACATGCGTGATCCTATTTTACCCACAAGCAGCATAACCATATTATCAATAATTGAAAACCCAATAATACCGGTACATACTGTTACCGGCGGATGGGGAGGCCCTGTTGCCGGTATGGACGACCGCGACAACCCTGTACGCTTAATACACGATAACAAGCAAAATGTTAATGCTTTTGGCAGGGTATTCGGTAATGCATTTGCTGATCTGACCATATTGCCAACGCTGCATTTCAGAACCACCTTTTCGGCAGATTTTGCAGGCAATTATTTCAGATCGCTTCAATTGCCTTATGTAGCCGGCTTTTTATCAAATCCGGCCAATATGGTAGGCCAGTCATCTGACTATGCCGTAACCTTAAGATGGCAAAACCAGTTAACCTATGATCTTACCTACGGCAAAAACAAGATCAATGTTTTATTAGGCGAGGAAAACATTAAGGATAAGTATCAAAACTTTAATGCAAGCGCCCAGGGACTGGCACTTAGTAATTATGACTATGCTTATTTAAGTGCAGGTACCACCAATATACTGGCCAACGGTGCAGGCAGCAATGATGCCCTCCTATCCTACTTTGGTAAAGTAAACTATGCTTACAATAATAAATATTTAGCATCGGTAACCGTTCGTCGTGATGGATCATCAAAATTTGGTTCAAACAACCGTTATGCGGTATTCCCGGCAGCATCATTAGGCTGGCGCATAAGCCAGGAAGACTTTATAAAAAGCCTACCTTTTATTTCAGATCTTAAAGTACGTTACGGATGGGGAAAAACAGGAAATCAAACCATTCCTAATAATGCCAATTACTCGCTTTATCAATCAATTTACGGTAATGCCCAGCCTTTTAGCGGCGATAGCGGCAGCGCTTATGACATTGGCGGCAAAGGTTCAGGCACACTTCCATCAGGTTTTACCTCTATCCAAACAGGCAATACATCTGTTAAGTGGGAAACTACCACCCAATCAAACTATGGTTTGGATTTCGGCTTGTTTAATAACAAGCTTACCGGCTCGTTTGATTACTTCCTTAAAAACACCACTAACATTTTATATGCCCCGCCATACATAGCTGTATTGGGCGAAGGTGGAAACGAAACGTTTAACGGTGCCTCTATGAAAAATAAAGGCTTTGAAGTTTTATTATCTTACAACTCAACCATTACTAAAGATATCAGCTTAAATGTAACCGGCAACATTGCATCATACCGCAATAAGGTTACCTATTTGCCCGAAAATGTGTTAACCGGTTATCCGGGTAACGGCACTACCCAAACTATTTTAGGCCGTTCCATCAATTCGGAATTTGGTTATGTAGCGCAGGGTTTATTTACCACACAGGCCGAGGTTAATAACTCGGCCACGCAGCCGGGCAAAGGCTTAGGCCGTATAAGGTATGCCGATTTAAATAATGATGGGGTAATTGATGATCAGGATCGTAAATTCCTGGGGACTTCTGATCCTAATTTTACTTATGGCTTAAATACAGCTATTGGCTATAAAGACATCACGTTAACATTCTTCTTTCAAGGTGTACAGGGTGGCTTAGTTTATAATAACTACAAGTACCTTACAGATTTTACTTCGCTGGCACCGGGTTCAAACTGGGGCAACAGGGTTTTAAACGCCTGGACACCTCAAAACCCAAACTCAACTATCCCGGCGCTTACATTAGTTGATCGTAATAACGAAGGCCGGTATTCAAGCTATTTCCTTGAAAGCGGATCATACCTTAAATTAAGGAACATACAATTAGCATATGATTTGAAAAATGCATTTAAAAAGATCAAACTTCAGCGTGCAACTGTATATATACAGGCAAGCAACCTGCTAAGGTTCAAAAGCTCATCATATACAGCACCTGATCCGGAGAACCCGGCAAATGCATATCCTATACCTGTAATTACTACTGTAGGGGTTAATTTTTCTTACTAATTTAAAATAACAACATGAAAAATCTAAAATATATAGCGGTATTAATACTTTGTGTATTTGCAGCATCCTGTAAAAAATACCTGGATACAACACCACAGGGGGTTATATCTACTTCAGATCTTAACACACCAGCCAATACCGATGCAATGGTAATTGCGGCATATTCATCATTGGGTAATGATCATTATACTTATCCTTACAGCAGCATGTGGGCTTATGGCAGTATCCGCAGCGGCGATGCTTACAAAGGCGGTGGTGGCCCCGGTGATGTTGCTGAGTTTAATCAATATGAAACTTTTTCATTAAACAGGGTTGATAACGGAAACTCGGATGCAACCTGGTACAACCTGTATGTAGGTGTTGGCCGTGCAAATACAGCGCTGGGCTTAATAAATCAATTAACGGTTGCGCAATATCCCAATAAAGTTGAACGGGAAGCTGAAGCAAGGTTTTTAAGGGCACACTTTTATTTTCTTTTGAAAATACTTTTTAAACAAATGCCCTGGATTGATGAAACAGTAGCCAAAGCAAAATACAATACCATATCAAACGTAGCTTTAACCAGCGACCAGTTGTGGACAAACATTGCTAACGACTTCCGCTTTGCTGCAGCAAACTTACCGGTAAACCAAACAGATGCCGGCAGGGCTACCAAAGGATCGGCACAGGCCTACCTGGCTAAAACACTTTTATACCAGGCTTATACCCAAGACGACAAAAACAATGTAACCGGTGTTGATAAAACTAAAATTGCGCTGGTAAACACTTATTGCGACAGCGTTATAAACTCCGGAAAGTATAGTCTTAATGCTGATTATGCCGATAACTTTTTACCACAATACGGTAACTCCAAAGAATCAGTGTTTTCTATAGAGTATTCTATAAATGATGGTACGCCAACAGGCCGTGTTGACTTTGGCCATTGCCTTAATTACCCTATGGATGTTGAGTACGGATGCTGCGGCTTTCACTCACCAAGTGACAATATGGTAAATGCCTTTAAAACAGATGCATCAGGCTTACCTGAGTTTACTACTTTTAATAATACAGATGTTGTTCCATCAGGCGATTATACCTCCGGAACTTTTGATCCTCGCCTGGATCACACAGTAGCCATACCCGGCCATCCTTATAAATACCAAACAGGGCTTGTTTACAATGCATCATGGGCGCGCGCACCACAATCATACGGTAATTTGTTAAGTATGAAAGAAGTGGTTGCATACACCGATCCAACCTTTAAAAGGTTCCCTCCTTTTATGTCGAGTTCAAAAGACTGGGAGGTTATCCGTTATTCGGATGTGCTGTTAATGAAGGCTGAAGCGCTGATACAAATGGGGCAGGAAACACAGGCACTTCCCTTAATAAATATGGTACGCCAAAGGGCCATAAACAGTACCGCCTTATTGGTACAGGCAAACGGAGCTACCACATCAAACTATCATATGGATGTTTACAAACCGGGCATAAACTGTACCTGGACAAATGCTTACGCTATGCAGGCACTGATGTTTGAGCGCCGGCTTGAATTTGCAATGGAAGGTTACCGGTTTTTTGACCTTGTGCGCTGGGGAATTGCTGCCGATTATTTAAACAGCTACTTTGCAGTTGAAAAAGGCCGTACCTCACACCTAACCGATGCCAACTTCACCAAAAACCGCGACGAATATTTACCTATCCCACTAAACCAGATAAACTTTAGCAAGGGCTTGTATAAACAAAACACCGGCTGGTAACGGCTAATTAATAATGAACTGTTCTTAACCGAACAGTTCATTATTTTATATATTGCTGCTCTCCGTGTTTCATCATACCTAAAAGCAAAAATAATGTTGAGTAAAAAAATCTTATTCCTGCTACTTTTAATGCCTTCGGTAAAAGTATTTAGCCAGCAAAAAGAGGTAGCCACCCCACAATGGCGCCCTGCCTATCATTTTACCCCGCCAACCAACTGGACAAACGATCCAAACGGATTGATTTTTTTGAACGGGACGTTCCAGTTATACTATCAGCATAATCCTTTTGAAAATAAATGGGGGCACATGAGCTGGGGCCACGCAACAAGTGTTGATTTAATACACTGGAAAAACCTGCCCGTTGCTATCCCCGAGGTAATAACTAAAGATACTACAACATGGATCTATTCCGGATCGGCTGTATTGGATACAAACAATACCAGCGGTTTTGGTGTAAACGGAAAAGCACCATTGGTAGCCATTTTTACTGCCGATCAGCCAAAGCAAAAAAAAGAATCACAGTTTATTGGCTACAGCAATGATAATGGCTTGTCTTTTAAACAATATAGCAACAACCCTGTAATTGATCTGAACAAAAGGGATTTTCGCGATCCTAATGTATTTTGGTACGCGCCCTCAAAGCAGTGGATCATGGCCGTTTCAATGGTTGATGATCATATGATAAGGTTTTATGGTTCTAAAAATCTAAAAGACTGGAATAAGTTAAGTGATTTTGGTCCGGCAGGCTATACAAAAAATGGCTGGGAATGCCCCTCATTATTACCATTGGTGGTTGATAATGATCCAAAGCATATAAAATGGGTGCTTTTGGTATCATCCGGCGGAGATCATGGCCCATTGATGCAATACTTTGTAGGTGACTTTGATGGCACTACATTTAAAAACAGCAATCCCGAAAGCCTGCAACTAACCGTTGATTATGGCGATGCTTTTTATGCTGCAATAGCCTGGCGAAATGCCCCGGGTAATAAAACCATTTTGTTGGGCTGGATGCAATCGGGTAAACCGGAAACCTATCCGTGGAAAGGGCAAATGTCAATTCCGAGAGATCTTTCGCTAAAAACTACGGCAAACGGGCTCAGACTTTTTCAAACACCATCGGCTATTGTTAGCAACTCGTTGTCGCAATATGCAAAGGGTGCAGTCCTTTCAAAAAAAGACATCCACCTCAATAATCAAAACATCAAACTTTCAACACCAACACAATTTAATGGTAATGCCAACTGGATTGATGCGCAGTTTGACTTGAAGAATGCCACTAAAGCAGGTTTTTATCTTACAGAAAAAAATGGATCTACAAAACGCATAACTGTTGGATATAATGTGCAGAAACAAGAGCTTTATGTAGATTGTACAGCAGCAGAAAGAGAAAATAAATCGCCGGATAATTTAATGCAGACTGCCCCAATGAAACCAGTGAAAGGGATTATTAAGATACAGGTATTGCTGGATAAATCGTCGATTGAGGTGATTGGTAATAATGGCGAGAAGGTAATTTCAACAATGATATATCCCGAGGCCGGTGCCACCGGGTTTTCTGTTTTTTCGGATGGAAAAACAACGATTAAAAATTTAAAAGTTTGGGATTTAAACCATAAATAAATGAATATTAAAAAAGCACTTTTAATAGCTTGCTGTCTTTTTTTGGTCATTGGCCTTAAAGCACAGGATAAAAGTTCCGTTTACACAGATCAATACAGGCCGCAGTTCCATTTTTCGCCACAAGCGCATTGGATGAACGACCCTAACGGTATGGTGTATTACAACCATACTTACCACCTGTTTTTTCAGTATTATCCAAACGCTACTGTTTGGGGGCCTATGCATTGGGGCCATGCAGAAAGCACTGATCTTATCCACTGGAAACAGTTACCAACGGCCTTATTTCCGGATAGCCTGGGTTATATATTTTCGGGCAGTGCCGTCATAGATTCAAATAATACTTCGGGCTTTGGTAAAAATGGTAAAATACCCTTGGTAGCCATATTTACCCATCACGACCCTAAAGGAGAAAAAGAAGGAAAAGATAATTTTCAGAATGAAAGCCTGGCCTACAGCCTTGACAATGGCACTACCTGGACTAAATATAAAGGTAACCCGGTGCTGAAAAACCCCGGCATCCGTGATTTTCGCGACCCTAAAGTAATGTGGTATGCAAAAGAAAAGAAATGGGTAATGACGCTGGCCACTAAAGATCATATTACCTTTTACTCCGCTCCCGACTTAAAAACCTGGAAAAAAGAAAGTGAATTTGGTTTAACCCAGGGCGCTCATGGCGGCGTTTGGGAATGTCCGGATCTGTTTCCACTAAAATTAAACGGTAAAACCTATTGGGTTTTAATAGTTAATTTAAACCCTGGCGGGCCTAACGGAGGCTCGGCAACACAATACTTTGTGGGCAATTTTGATGGCGAAAAATTCACGGCGATGGATACACAAACCCGGTGGCTTGATTATGGGCCTGATGAATATGCCGGCATTACCTGGAACAATACAGGTACGCGCAGGATATTTTTGGGCTGGATGAGCAACTGGGAATACGCCAACCAGGTACCTACCGAAAAATGGCGCAATGCAATGACCATCCCCCGCGAATTAAGCTTGAAAGAAAGCAAAAAAGGTATTGTATTGGCATCAGCTCCTATTCCTGAGCTAAAAAATATTGTCGCCAAAACCATTCAGCTAAAAAGTATATCTGTAAATAAGGTTGTCGACCTATCAACCAAAATAAATGGCTTTAACAGCCAGTATACCTTAAAATTAAATATGGTTCAATTAAAGGATTATACGATCAGGCTGTCCAACAAAAAAGGAGAAGAACTATTGATTGGTTACGACCAGCAAAAGGAACAGTATTTTATTGATCGTACAAAATCGGGTAAAACAGATTTTCAAAAAGATTTTTCCGGGAGATTTACCGCACCCCGTTTAGCAACGGCTAAAGCCAGTAACCTTACCTTGGTAGTTGATAAAGCGTCGGTTGAAGTATTTGCTGACGGTGGCCTAACGGTAATGACCTGTATATTTTTTCCCGATTCGCCCTATAATAATTTAACCATAAGTAGTGCTGGCAATTTGAACCTGTACAACGTGCAAATTTCAGCGTTGAAATCAATATGGAATAAATAAAGCTTATTAAGGATACATCCTGATTGAAATACCATTTTTGCCAAATCACTTTGTTTGATCAGCGTCATATCACTGATGCTGATCTAACATTTTAATAGATTAGGGCTAATTTTGAGAATGAATTCAAAGCGTTTAAGCGAAATAGCCTACTCTGTACTTGATCTTGCAACGGTTGTAGAGGGTCATTCCATAGCTGAAACCTACCATAATAGTCTTGAAAATGCCCGGCAGGCTGAGCAGCTGGGATACAAACGTTACTGGTTTGCAGAGCACCATAATATGATGAATGTGGCCAGCTCGGCCACTGCCCTGCTTATTGGTTATATAGCCGGTAATACCAACACCATCCGCGTAGGCTCTGGTGGTATTATGCTGCCTAATCATGCCCCGCTGATTGTGGCGGAACAGTTTGGCACATTAGCTACATTATATCCCAAAAGAATAGATCTTGGACTTGGCCGAGCACCAGGCACTGACCAGGCAACAGCCATGGCTATTAGGGGAGAAAATATGAATTCTTCTTTTCATTTCCCGCAGGATGTTGAAGCTTTACAAATTTATTTTTCACCACAAAATATAAACGGCAAAGTACGTGCTATACCTGGCGAGGGGATTGATATTCCGATATGGATATTAGGTTCAAGTACGGATAGTGCAAGGTTAGCTGCCGCAAAAGGATTGCCTTATGCCTTTGCAAGTCACTTTGCACCGGCTCACTTCCGCGAGGCAATTGAACTGTACCGTGCTAATTTTAAACCCTCTGCTTATTTACAAAAGCCTTATATTATAGCATGTGTTAATGTAATAGCAGCCGATACTGATAAAGAAGCCGAGTACCTGGCTACTTCTGTTAAGCAATTTTTTATGGGGGTTATAACCGGTAAGCGACAATTGCTTCAAGCACCTGTTGAAAACATGGAAACCATCTGGAATATTTATGAGGAGGAAGCCGTTATGCAGATGCTGGCCTACTCATTTATTGGTAGCAAAGAAAAAATAAAGGCAATGATGACCGATTTTGCAGAAGAAACCCAAATTGACGAGGTGATGGCGACCTCGCATATATTTGACCACCAGGCCAGGTTAAAATCATACCAGCTATTTGCCGGGGCAATGCAATAAGCTATAGGTAAAATATGGTAAACCAATGCTTAAAAGTAAAATCAAAAAAGTAATTCGTTTTATGGCAGGAGTGTATTTTTCAGCTTGATATGATCAATCAATAATATCATAGAACAATAATTTTTTTGCTTAAAACAGGTATTTTAATTAAAGGTTATAATTAAAATACCTGATATGCCGATAATTAACCGTACCTTCATGGCTTATTCAATATATAATGGCAACAGGTACAGTAAAATTTTTCAATGAATCAAAAGGCTTCGGCTTTATTACACCTACAAGTGGTGGCAAAGAGGTGTTTGTTCACGTTACAGGTCTTATCGATCAAATCCGTGAGAACGACTCAGTTAGTTACGATGTAGAAGAAGGCAAAAAAGGCCCAAGTGCAGTTAATGTTAAAATAGCATAACTCTATTGGCAAGGTCGACAGAAACATTTAGTAAAAAGGAGAAAGAGAAGGCTCGTTTAAAAAAGTCTAAAGAGAAGAAGGAAAAGGCCGATGACCGAAGGGCGAATGCTGGAAAAGGCAAGAGCCTGGAGGACATGATGGCTTACACTGATGAATATGGAAACATTACATCAACTCCCCCTGATCCATCCAGAAAAATACATGTTAATTTAGAGGACATTCAGATTGGTGTTGCAAAACAGGAAGACATCCCTCATGATACTGTTAGAAACGGCGTTGTAAGCTTTTTTAACGAATCAAAAGGATATGGCTTTATCAAAGATCTGCAAACACAAGAAAGTATTTTTGTGCATATCAATGCCCTGACCGAACCTTTAAAGGAAAACAACATGGTAACTTTTGAAACTGAGCAGGGTCAAAAAGGATTATCTGCAGTTAACGTAAAAAAGAAATAACCAATGGTTGCTAAAACAATTGCATCAACACTTCAAAAAGAAAACTTTAAAACAAAGTTTGCTGAAATCATTAAAGAGAATACAAAGTTGAAAGATCAGTATTCTATCCAGTTTTTTGAAACAGCACAAAAAAGCAACTACAGTTTTTCAGGGCGTGATGGAAAATCCATCAATGTTTTATCAAGTCTCACCATTGATGAGGCTGAAAAGTATAAAATATTGAAAAGCTCATGGCAGAACTAAGAAAAATTATCCGAACTAAAATCGGATAATTTTTTTTGTAGTATTCTCAATAATTTTATTGTCTTTTATCTCATTAACAGCTAATAAAAAAGGCTGGCATATTTGCCAACCTCTCCCAATTATTAATTATACCCAATCAAGAGTTTCTTTTTTTCTGCATTGCTTAAATTTAATTTAAAGCTTAATACTTTAATTGAATAAAAGTTTTTCCTTTGTCGCAGGATTTAAATGCAGCAACATATCGGCTACCATAGCAGCCAGATCATACTTTGCATGCAATCCCCAATCCTTTTTAGCAGGCTCATCATTAATTGAAGCAGGCCAGCTATCTGCAATTTGTTGTCGAGAATCAGGTTTAAACATTACCTCTAACTCCGGGATGTGCTTTTTAATTGCTTTAATCAGTTCTGCCGGTGTAAAGCTCATCCCTGCAATATTGTACGAGTTACGCACGGTGATTGTATGCTCCGGAGCTTCCATTAATTGAATAGTTGCATTAACAGCATCTTCCATATACATCATTGGCAAACCAGTATCTTCTTTTAAAAAGCAGGTATAACTACCATTTTTAATAGCCTCATGAAAAATTTCAACCGCATAATCGGTTGTTCCGCCACCTGCATTTGCCGAATAGCTGATCAATCCCGGGTACCGGATACTGCGTACATCCAAACCATACTGACGGTGATAGTAAGCACACCAGTTTTCTCCAGCGCATTTACTGATACCATAAACAGTTGTAGGATCAGTAAGGGCATCCTGCGGACATTCATTATGTGGTGATGAAGGGCCAAAAACAGCTATACTGCTTGGCCAAAATATTTTATCAAGTTTATGCAGTCGTGCTGTTTCTAATACATTCAGCAAACCTGCCATATTAAGTTCCCAGGCAACCAATGGATTTTTTTCGCCACTGGCTGATAGTACAGCTGCTAAATGGTAGATCTGGGTGATACCAAAATCATTCACTAATTTTACCAAAGCTCCCTTATCTAATACATTAAGCTTTGCATAAGGTCCTTTTTCCTGAAGCGTGGGTGTAGCTGCATGAATATCAGATGCTACAACAGCTTCCTTACCATATTTAGCACGTAAGGCAGTTACAAGTTCAGTACCAATTTGTCCGCAGGCACCTGTAACTAAAATTACCGGCCCGGTGGTTTCTTTAATAATATCATCCATAATATATACAAATTTGCGGATAAACCCATTATACTATGGTATTATCTAATAAATTCCGTTACATACACAGATTTATATACTATTTACCGAATATTCGGGTATTTTTGCTTCGCATTGATTACAATTTCCGTTACTACAACATTTTATGCTTAACAAACTTGACGCAACCGACATCAGGATCCTGAAGTTTTTGCAGGATAATGCCCGACTTACCAATAAAGAATTAGGCGAAAAGCTACATAAATCAGCCAGTACAATTGGAGAACGAATAAAAAGATTGGAGGACGAGGGTTATATTAAAAAATATGCCGCCATTTTAGACCCCCAAAAAATCAATTGCGGTTTAATGGCCTTTACCCATGTAAAGATCCGCGATCATAGTAAAGAAAGCCTGAGCCATTTTGAAAACGAGATCATCAAATTTCCGCAAGTGTTAGATTGTTACCACATGTCGGGCCAGTATGATTTTATCCTCCGTGTAGCCGTGGCCGATCTGAATGCTTACCACGAATTTTTGATGAACCATTTGTTTGAAACCATCCCGATGGGATCGGTACAAAGTACTTTTGTAATGAAAGAAGCTAAAGGGATGAGCGCATTTCCGGTTGAAATAGGAAAATAAGAGAGATTACTAATAATTCAGGTGTATTTTTTTAATTAGAACTGTTTCCGGGGCCTTTTCTTTTTTTCAAAAGCTTTAACCGGTACTGCGGCTACGGGTTCTTCTTCCCTTATTTTAACATTTAATAAACGGCCTTTAACTTTGGTTCCGTCAAGTGCTTCAATGGCGCGCTCAGCTGCTTCACGGCTTTCCATCTCTAAAAAGGCATATCCCTTACAAATTTTCGTTTTTTTATCCCGAACTACCTTTATGGTAACAACATCGCCATGCGGTGCCACCAGCATAACAATATCAAGTTCAACAAAATCAAGCGGAAAACCACCAACAAAAAGTTTGACCATTTTATAAACACATTAAGACTGTAAATATATCAATTAAGATTTTGTATGAAAGACACTTTACTGATACATCTAATTTACCTTCGCTAATTCCGGCTTTTTAATCACCATCCCCTTGCCTGCTTTTAAAAGCTCCTGCGTAATTGTACGGGTATATTCCTTAATCTCCTGCTGAAAACCATCAACCGATGCACCAGAACGGATCTCTTCTAATCGTTTTTCCCAGTTACCTGTTAATTCAGCTTGTGCTATCCGATAATCCTTAACTACATTATAAACGGCCATTCCCGTGGGTGTAGGTATAAGGTTCTTTTTTTCGCGCATAATATAATCCCGCTTTATAAGCGTTTCAATCATTGCTGCGCGGGTTGCGGGTGTACCCAATCCGCTATCTTTCATGGCATAGCGTAATTCTTCATCGTCAATTTCCTTCCCTGCGGTTTCTAATGCTTTTAATAGGGATGCTTCGTTATAGAGTGGTTTGGGCTTGGTTTGTTTCTCTAACAGGGTTTTGTCAACCACCGGAAGGTCTTCGCCTTGTTTCACTTTTGGCAGCGAAGCATTTTCCTCTTCCTTTTTTTCCTCATCCGGATCATTAAAAACAGCACGCCAGCCTGCAACTCCAATTACAGTACCACTCGCAAAAAAATCACTGCCAGATCGTACTGTTATTTTGGTTACCTCTTTTATACATTCCTGGTGAAAAGCTTCTAACATCCGCCCAACAACCAAATCATAAATTACCTGTTTATCAGGCGATAATTGGTAAGGCACCTCTCCTGTAGGCAATATGGCATGGTGATCTGTTACCTTTTTAGCATTAACACTGCGTTTATTCAGTTTAGCACCGGTAAGTAACGTTGCCTGTTTCCCAAATTCGGGATGATCTTTAAATTTATCAATAAGCAGCGATACACCAGCAAACACATCATCGCCAATGTAGCGGCTCCCCGTCCTGGGATAGGTAACCAGCTTACTTTCATACAAATTTTGCAATAATGTAAGGGTTTGATCAGCAGTAAAGCCTTTGCGTTTGTTAGCTTCCTGCTGCAGGCTGCTCAAATCGTGTAATAATGGCGGCGGTTCTTTACGTGGCTTGGCTTCCACACTTAAAATGTGCCCACCATTTGGAATACCCGATGCAACGTCCTGCACCTGGTCTATTATTAATTGGGCAGCTTCTTTGGTTTTATATTTCTCGTCTGTTACTGCTTTAAAAACATGCCCATCCTTATCAACCATGATACTTACCTGGTAAAAGGGTTCGGGTATAAAGTTTTTATTCTCCTGGTAACGGGAGCAAATCATGGCAAGTGTTGGGGTTTGTACACGTCCCAGTGATAATACCGATCTTGTTCCAGATGATAAACTTAGGGCTTGCGTAGCATTCATCCCTACCAGCCAATCAGATTGCGACCTGCAATGGGCCGAATTGAATAAAGTATCGTAATCAGACCCTGGTTTCAAATTACGGAAACCATCTTTTATAGCTTCATCTGTTTGTGATGAGATCCAAAGGCGTTTAAATGGTTTTTTGCATTTTAAATAGTAGTAGATATATCGGAAGATAAGCTCCCCTTCGCGCCCGGCATCCGTTGCAACAATGATTTCGGTAGCTTCCTCAAACAGGGATTTGATAATATCCAGCTGCTTGCGCACACCAGGATCATCAACCATACCATCTTTAGTTTTTACTTTACGGATTGAAAGCTTGAATTTTTGCGGCAGCATGGGCAGGTTTTGCACATTCCAGCCATAAAAACCATATTCTTGAGGGGCAGCCAACTGCAACAGGTGGCCAAAGGCCCAGGTAAATGTGTATCCTTTACCTTCAATATAACCATCTTTTTTGGTTGTCGCGCCAAACACTTTTGCAATCTCACGGGCGACGGATGGTTTTTCGGCAATGATCACTTTCATACCCGGCGAAAGTAGATAATAAGAAACTGCACTGCAACCCTTGTGGAAAAAGAAGGGCTTTATTCTGATTAATTACCTATTCGCTGGCGCTTTTTTCTAACGGGAGGAGCAACAACTTCAGGTTGTTTAGGTTCAGCAATTCTAACGCTGATCGTACGATCATCAATTTCAGCACCATTCAAAGCAGCGATGGCCCTGTCGGCACCAGCCTGATCTTCCATGTGTACAAAGCCATATCCTTTGCTTTCGCCTGTATTTTGATCGGTAACTATGGTAATAATGCCCACCTGTCCGTAAACTGTGAAAATTTCAAGAAGCTCTGTTTCTTCCATATCACGGGGAAGGCCTACAATAAATAACTTGACCATTGTGCTTTATTTTGAAACAAAGATAAGAATTAACAGAATAATGAAGAATATGATATTTATTACTAAGTAATTATGTTTTAAATGGATAGGGCGTTCCCTTCTAACGTAGCCTATATTAAACAAGAAAGCCTTGTATCGTTAAGATACAAGGCTTATCTATAAGATTTGGCACCGACCTACTCTCCCACATTTTACTGCAGTACCATCGGCTCTGGCGGGCTTAACTTCTCTGTTCGGAATGGGAAGAGGTGGACACCGCCGATATAGGCACCTGAATTTCTTTTGGTTCATCGGCTGATAGTTTACTTGTTCATTATTCTGTGATGAACGGTATACTTACCTGCTTTGACCGGTATTTTATTTGTTTGTGCTGATCAGAGCTTATCTTCAGTACAGTGACTGATGATTTGTTTCTGATTAACTAAACAATGACATATTATTGAAAGAAGCAATGAATTGAGAAAACAACAGTATTAGTTTTTGTCGGGTCATATGCCGGAGCACATGACCCATTATTACCTGCTATGAGAAAGCTTCGGGCGATTAGTATTACTTGGCTATGATGTCACCACCTTTATACCTGTAACCTATCAACGTAGTAGTCTGCTACGACCCTCAATGGAAGTCTCATCTTGTGGCTAGTTTCGCACTTAGATGCTTTCAGCGCTTATCTATTCCCAACGTAGCTACTCTGCAATACAGCTGGCGCCATAACAGATTCACCAGAGGTTAGTCCAACCCGGTCCTCTCGTACTAAGGTCAGCCCCACTCAAACTTCCTGCGCCCACAACAGATAGGGACCGAACTGTCTCGCGACGTTCTGAACCCAGCTCGCGTGCCACTTTAATGAGCGAACAGCTCAACCCTTGGGACCTTCTCCAGCCCCAGGATGTGACGAGCCGACATCGAGGTGCCAAACCTCCCCGTCGATATGAGCTCTTGGGGGAGATCAGCCTGTTATCCCCAGCGTACCTTTTATCCTTTGAGCGATGGCCCTTCCATGCAGAACCACCGGATCACTATATCCGTCTTTCGACCCTGCTCGGCTTGTCTGCCTCACAGTCAAGCAAGCTTATGCTATTGCACTCCACGTACGGTTACCAAGCGTACTGAGCTTACCTTTGAAAGCCTCCGTTACCTTTTTGGAGGCGACCACCCCAGTCAAACTACCCGCCAAACAATGTCCCCCGTTGCCAGGGTTAGACACCAGATACAGAAAGGGTGGTATTTCAACGTTGACTAACTGACTCCTAGCGAAGCCAGATCACAGTCTCCCACCTATCCTACACATCCTGTAGCCGATTTCAATGTTAAGTTGTAGTGAAGGTGCATGGGGTCTTTCCGTCCCGTTGCGGGTAACCGGCGTCTTCACCGATACCACAATTTCACCGAGCTCATGGCTGAGACAGCGCCCAGATCGTTACACCATTCGTGCAGGTCGGAACTTACCCGACAAGGAATTTCGCTACCTTAGGACCGTTATAGTTACGGCCGCCGTTTACCGGGGCTTCGATTCAATGCTTCGAATTGCTCCTAACATCCCCTCTTAACCTTCCGGCACCGGGCAGGTGTCAGGCCATATACGTCATCTTTCGATTTTGCATAGCCATGTGTTTTTGTTAAACAGTCGCCTGGGCCTTTTCACTGCGGCTTCATTGCTGAAGCGCCCCTTCTCCCGAAGTTACAGGGCCATTTTGCCGAGTTCCTTAGCCATGATTCACTCGAGCACCTTAGGATTCTCTCCTCGACTACCTGTGTCGGTTTACGGTACGGGTTTTTATAACCTGAAGCTTAGCGGGTTTTCTTGGAAGTCTGATTACCTGAACTATCACATCCCCCGAAGGTTCTGTGTACTATCAGCTTTCAGCAGGAATGGCGTACTTTACTACCTTCCCTATACCTACGGCCTTTAACGAACTATTCCGTCAGTTCGCGTCAGTGTCACTACTCCGTCACCGCATCGCAGTTATAAAAAGTACTGGAATATTAACCAGTTGTCCATCGGCTACGCCCTTCGGCTTCACCTTAGGCCCCGACTAACCCTGATCCGATTAGCGTTGATCAGGAAACCTTAGTCTTTCGGTGGGCGGGTTTCTCTCCCGCCTTATCGTTACTTATGCCTACATTTGCTTTTCTATTTCCTCCACAGTCATTTACATTCCTGCTTCACCGGTCGATAGAATGCTCCCCTACCAGATGCATTGCTGCAAATCCATAGCTTCGGTATACCACTTGATGCCCGTTTATTATCCATGCCCGATCGCTCGACTAGTGAGCTGTTACGCACTCTTTAAATGAATGGCTGCTTCCAAGCCAACATCCTAGCTGTCTGTGCAATCGGACCTCGTTAGTTCAACTTAGTGGTAATTTGGGGACCTTAGCTGATGGTCTGGGTTCTTTCCCTCTCGGCCCTGGACCTTAGCACCCAGAGCCTCACTCCAGCGTATATTAATAAGCATTCGGAGTTTATCTGGATTTGGTAGGATTTGACTCCCCCGCACCCAATTAGTAGCTCTACCTCTTATTAACTCAACCGCCAGGCTGTTCCTAAAAACATTTCGGGGAGTACGAGCTATTTCCCAGTTTGATTAGCCTTTCACCCCTACCCACAAATCATCCGGAAACTTTTCAACGTTTATCGGTTCGGTCCTCCAGTACCTGTTACGGCACCTTCAACCTGTCCATGGGTAGATCACAAGGTTTCGCGTCTACCTCCCCTGACTATACGCCCTATTCAGACTCGCTTTCGCTTCGGATCCGTGTCTTAAACACTTAACCTTGCCAGGAAAGAGTAACTCGTAGGCTCATTATGCAAAAGGCACGCCGTCACAGAACTTGTCTGCTCCGACCGCTTGTAAGTACACGGTTTCAGGTTCTATTTCACTCCCCTGTTCGGGGTTCTTTTCACCTTTCCCTCACGGTACTGGTTCACTATCGGTCTCTCAGGAGTATTTAGCCTTACCGGATGGTGCCGGCAAATTCCCACAAGGCGTCTCCGACCTCGCGGTACTCAGGATACCACTATCCTATTATCAATTACCCGTACGCAGCTCTCATGCTCTATGGCCGGGTTTCCCACCCCGTTCCGGTTTTCTTTAATATTCATGTTGTGGTCCTATAACCCCCATTATGCCGTAACATAATGGGTTTGGGCTTCTTCCCTTTCGCTCGCCACTACTCAGGAAATCACTGTTGTTTTCTCTTCCTCTGCTTACTTAGATGTTTCAGTTCAGCAGGTTTGCGCATTTATGCAACTATTCTTCAAATAGTTAGGTTTCCCCATTCGGAAATCTCCGGATTAATTTATATTTGCTAATCCCCGGAGCTTATCGCAGCTTATCACGTCCTTCATCGCCTCTGAGAGCCAAGGCATCCCCCGTGTACCCTTTCTTACTTTCTTCTACTATATCGCCTTTTGCTCGATATGTATGCTTTTTGATTCTTGTTGCGTTCTCCAGCTTACATGCGCATCAGTCCAGTTCTCCAATCATCTTGCGACGATTGTCCCACTTTCCCTCTTTACCGTAATCCTTCAAAGCCTCAACAGTCCTCTATACTGTTGTCTTCTCTTTTTATTACTTCTTCCAATATGTCAAAGAACGTTACCCCGATAACATTACGTCATCTTGCTCTATATCCTATCCCTTTCAGGAAACGGAGGGTGTGTGGAGAATAACGGATTCGAACCGTTGATATTTCCGGCGTTTACCGGAGATCCCAGCCCCAATTATGGCTGATTTCCTTATTTTATCTTAAGAATAACATGCAACGTAGCTTTTATCTCACGCTGTTGAGACCGCTTTGGATACTGCTCCAGAAAGGAGGTATTCCAGCCACACCTTCCGGTACGGCTACCTTGTTACGACTTAGCCCCAGTTACCGACTTTACCCTAGGACGCTCCTTGCGGTGACGCACTTCAGGCACTTCCAGCTTCCATGGCTTGACGGGCGGTGTGTACAAGGCCCGGGAACGTATTCACCGCAGCATTGCTGATCTGCGATTACTAGCGAATCCAACTTCACGGGGTCGAGTTGCAGACCCCGATCCGAACTGTGATCAGCTTTTTGAGATTGGCATCCTGTTGCCAGGTAGCGGCCCTCTGTACTGACCATTGTAGCACGTGTGTAGCCCCGGACGTAAGGGCCATGATGACTTGACGTCGTCCCCTCCTTCCTCTCTATTTGCATAGGCAGTCTGTTTAGAGTCCCCACCTTAACGTGCTGGCAACTAAACATAGGGGTTGCGCTCGTTGCGGGACTTAACCCAACACCTCACGGCACGAGCTGACGACAGCCATGCAGCACCTAGTTTCGTGTCCCGAAGGACTTGAGCGTCTCTGCTCAATTCACTAACTTTCAAGCCCGGGTAAGGTTCCTCGCGTATCATCGAATTAAACCACATGCTCCTCCGCTTGTGCGGGCCCCCGTCAATTCCTTTGAGTTTCACCCTTGCGGGCGTACTCCCCAGGTGGAATACTTAACGCTTTCGCTTTGACGCTGACTGTATATCGCCAACATCGAGTATTCATCGTTTAGGGCGTGGACTACCAGGGTATCTAATCCTGTTTGATCCCCACGCTTTCGTGCCTCAGCGTCAATCATACTTTAGTAAGCTGCCTTCGCAATTGGTGTTCTGTGACATATCTATGCATTTCACCGCTACTTGTCACATTCCGCCTACCTCAAGTACATTCAAGCCAGTCAGTATCAAAGGCACTGCGATAGTTGAGCTACCGTCTTTCACCCCTGACTTAACTGGCCGCCTACGCACCCTTTAAACCCAATAAATCCGGATAACGCTTGGATCCTCCGTATTACCGCGGCTGCTGGCACGGAGTTAGCCGATCCTTATTCTTACCGTACATTCAGCTTGATTCACGAATCAAGGTTTATTCCGGTACAAAAGCAGTTTACAACCCGTAGGGCCGTCTTCCTGCACGCGGCATGGCTGGTTCAGGCTTCCGCCCATTGACCAATATTCCTTACTGCTGCCTCCCGTAGGAGTCTGGTCCGTGTCTCAGTACCAGTGTGGGGGGTCATCCTCTCAGATCCCCTAAACATCGTAGCCTTGGTAAGCCATTACCTTACCAACTAGCTAATGTTCCGCATGCCCATCCTTATCCTATAAATATTTGATCACAAAACAATGCTATCCCGTGATATTATGCGGGCTTAATCTCTCTTTCGAGAGGCTATCCCCCTGATAAGGGTAGGTTACATACGTGTTACGCACCCGTGCGCCACTCTCATCGGAAGCAAGCTCCCGAATCCCGTCCGACTTGCATGTATTAGGCCTGCCGCTAGCGTTCATCCTGAGCCAGGATCAAACTCTCCATTGTAAAATGTCTAGTTTATTCTCTGACCCTATTATTAATTAATAGAATCTGTATTATATATCTTTATACAGTATCCTGCAGGTTTCATCAATTCGTTTGATTTGAAAATAATAAAATTTTCTTCCTGCTACGTTACATGTTATATCTTAAAACAAAGAACTTTTTGCCTTTCCTCACGGTTGGGCTCTTTTGCTTTCCATCATTGCGATTTCAAACCTGCATTTTCGATCATTTGATCAATCATACTCCCCTTGTTTGGGAGTGCAAAGGTAGAAATGTTTTCTATAAAAAAAAATAAAAGTTTAATTATTTTCAAGGGAGATAGTGTCATTTCTACATATAGCCTTTCATCTCTTAACCACTTGAAATGTTAACTGACTGATGTACAATAAAATGAATAAGCGGGTACCCAAATAACAAATATTTAAGAACTGAATTAAATGCGCAATTAATTTTTAAAAGCAGTTAAAATGCCTTAATCCAACATGTAATTATGGGTTTTTGTAATGGTTTTACTAAAAAGCCTGATGTATACAGTATAAAATCATAGTTATTTATATACCTATAAATTTATCAACGGCTGTACATATACTATATATACTGTTTTAAAAGGAAAAACATTTAAAATTAAGTGTAACCAAAGCGCAACTATGCCTAAACAATGCCCCTTTATTCAAACTTTTTATCCTCTGTTATGCCTTTCCAGTTATCAGACCTGAAAGAGCTCACCGGGAAGCCCTCTTTGTTAAATAGATTTGCATCAACAGGTGCATCTGTCCAGGCATAACGAACCGCTACCGGCTGGGCTACCTGGCTGCACCACACCTTTACCTTATTATCATTAATAATAACTGCCTGCGCATAAAAAAATTTGTGATCGGCCCCGGCAATTTCAAATCCTTTTATATAGCCATATTTATCCCTGGCTAATAAGCCGTTTTCGGCATGAGTAAAACTTACAGTAGCGGCACCGTTACTAAAATCGGCAGCGTTGAACATCGGGCTTTCAGAAAACCCGGGAAAATGGTAGGTAAGGCTTAATGCTTTTGCCGCCAGCCTAAAGCCAACATCGGCTTTATTTTTAGGGTGAATATTAAAAGCTTCGCCAATATCGGTAGTTACTGCTTCGCCTGTATTGGGCAATTTAAGGGTGAGGTTTTGCGCTTCCCTTAGTTCGGCCCAGGCGCTGCCATAATTACTGTTTTGGAAACCACCAAAAGATGAGATCTGAACAAATAAAAATGGAAACTCTCTATGCCACCTGCTGCGCCAATCGGTGATCATCATGGGGAAGGTAGTACGGTATTGAAAGGCGCGCTCGGTGTTTGATTCGCCCTGATACCATATAACACCTGCAATGGCGTAAGGTATCAGCGGATTGATCATTGAATTATATAGCGCAGATGCTGTGTTGTTAGGTAAAAAATCAAAATGATATGGTTTACTCAGATCGGGCATGGTATGCCAGTTACCATCGGCCAGGTTAACCGTGGTATCCGGAAACTGCACGTACAGATCATTACCTGCGGCATTAATGCCTGTACCGAAATAGGATGGATTTTTTTGCTGCGATAACAGATCGATCATTAAACTATTATTACCCGCCGCCCAGGTACCGGCAGGCAGGTTGAGCTGAAAGTTAGCCGGCAGCTGGCCCTTGTTTATCAGCTTCCCGTTAATATAAATAGCCATATCGGCATCGGTTATACCTAAACGGATAACTGATGCGTGTTTACTGCTCGCACTATCAAGCTTAATAGTTTTTTGCATAAACCCCTGGCCGCTGTACGAATATAATTTACCCATCCATTGCCATGATCCGGGTGCACTGCCTTTTTGCCACGCATCAAAAAAAGTGGCTGGCTCACTTGCTAATTGATCAGGCGTGTAATAAACCACCGGCTGGTTATGATAGGCATAAGCTTTTAACTGCTTATCAACCCGTAGCTTCAGGTCGTCGTAATTATCGGGCATGGTTTTGGCAACCGCATTTAATTCGGGCGAGGCAAGCATGGCCTCCTTACTTATCCAGTCTTCAACCTGCGTACCACCCCAGTTGCTGTAAATTAAACCGATGGTAACATGTAAATTTTGCGCAAGTTTTTTAGCAAAGAAGTAACCTACCGCTGTAAAATCGCCAACGGTATTGGTGTCTGCTTTTACCCATTGCCGACCCGAAAGATCTTTTTCAGGCTTCAAACTCATTTTATCGGGAACTGTAAACTGTCGGATGCCCGTTTGTGTAGCCGTTTGCTGCTCCCCTTTGTAACCATTGGCATTTTTTAGCCGGAGTTCCATATTGGATTGGCCGGAGCAGATCCATACCTCGCCAATCATTATATCGCTATAAATCAGTTCATTTTTGCCTGCGGTAATTTTCATTACGTAAGGTCCACCCTCTTTCATTGGTTTTAACACCAGCTTCCAATTGCCCAATTCATCGGTATGGGTGCTTATCTGTTGCCCGTTAAGGCTTACGGTAACTTTGGTATTTTTTGTGCTCCATCCCCAAACGGGTAAATCCTGGTTGCGTTGTAAAACGGCGTGGTTATCAAAAAGCTTTGCAGTTGTAAGTTGTGCGCTAACCTGTAAAAAGAGGCAGGCCAGAGAAAGGGTTATCAAAAAAGACTTCATGCAGATCGGTATTGGTTATTAAGGCAGATCAAAGGCTAAATTTATATAATAAATTTTAATTCAGGTTTATACCCATTATCAAAACAGCACAATCATCGCATTGACCTGATACTGCTTTATAAACATATTGTAAAATACCCATCAACCCAATGTAAGGTATTGTAGCAATTGCTAAATCGAACCATTTGTTATTATACATTTGCGCAAAATTCAAAACAGGTGATTTTTCATCCCGATTTATCATCCTGAAAGTAATCATGATAACCAACGCTCAAAATACCAAACGCATAAAGGAAAAACATCAGGGCATAGCAACTATACTGGCTTTAGCACTTATTCCCTTATCGGGCTTTGCCATAGATATTTATCTGCCATCGTTACCTACTATGGGCACAGCATTGCATGTTAGCAGCATACAGGTACAGTTAACTATAAGTATCTTTCTGATCAGTTATGGTGTAGGGCAGCTGTTTATTGGCAGCGTATTAGATAGTTTTGGCCGTTATAAAATAAGCCTGGTATCATTGCTCATCTTCGCGGCAGCAAGTATTGTAATTGCTGAAACCCATAATATATACTTAATATACCTGATGCGCGGTATTCACGGCCTTACCGTTGCGGCTATTATTGTAGCAAAACGTGCCTATTTTGTTGATGTATTTACCGGCGATAAACTAAAAAGCTATCTTAGTATCTTCACCATCATTTGGTCAACCGGGCCAATTGTAGCGCCCTTTGTTGGGGGTTATTTACAAACCATTTTTGGCTGGGAATCAAACTTTTACTTTTTAGCGGCATTTGCCCTGATCATAGCCATTTTAGAATTTATATACAGCGGCGAAACTTTAAAACAGCCATCAGCCTTTCATCTGTCAAAAATCACTAATATTTATGTGCAGATGATAAAGACCACCAGCTTTACCCTTGGCATTATTATGCTGGGGCTGGCCTATTCAATGGTAATGGTTTATAACATGACGGGGCCATATATTATAGAGCACCAAATGCATTTAACGCCCATTGTAGCCGGTTATTGTTCGCTTATATTAGGTTTTGCGTGGATGGTTGGCGGCTTTATTGGCAAGGCCACTATAAATCGCCCGTTTTATAATAAACTGGCAATTAATTTAGGGTTACAGCTTTTGTTTGTTTTTATAATGATAGCAAGCCTTAACATTAAGGTTAACCTTTACACGCTTATATTTTTCGCCTTTATCATTCATGCTTCGGCAGGGTTTACTTTTAATAACTATTTTACTTACAGCATGAGTAAATTCCCTAATAACGCCGGGATAGCCGGCGGACTTATGGGTGGTGTTAATTATATAGTGGTATCGTTTTTAAGTTATGTGATCATTGCTTTTATCCCCGCAAAGGACGAACACAATCTGAGCTACAGTTACCTGATTCTTATTTTATTATCAGGATTAATAATGCTTGCCGTTTTTCGCCTGCGTAAAAGGAAAACAAGCATTTCCTTAGCGTAAAAAAACAAAAGGATATACCTTCATCAGGTATATCCTTTCCTATTTTTTAAAGTGTTTGTTAAATTATCTTGGCAGGGTGATTGTTTTGGTGGTTAAGCCAAATTTAACAGTGGCCAGGTTATCGCAAGTGCCCGCTCCAAAATCCAATGTACCGTTAATGCTTTTATAAGTAAAGGCTATAATACCGCTGGTAATATCCTTGCAATCGGCTGATTTCACTAAAGGCGTTGTAATGGTTCCGCTGATGCTGGCACCGTTGGTATTGCTGTAGCTAAAATTACCGGTAATTTCATAAGTATCATCGGTTATTGATGCCGTACCAATGCCCGCAGTTTGGGTAAATGTTTCTGTTCCGCTATAGGTGGCAACATCGCCGCTTGGGAAAGTTATACTACCATTACTTACCGTTACATTATAGTTTACGCCTGCATTGGCAACAATGTGCGGTGTCAAGCTGTAAGTACCGGTTATTTTATAGCCGTTTACAGTGTAGTTATTATAAGTTGCAGTTATAACAGTACCTGCAACCCTTATTTTCCCGGTTAGGGTTATGATGATTTGTCCTTTGCGTGTGATGCCGGTGGCAGATGTTACACCTGTACCAAAGTCGACAGTGATAGTTTTTGGAAAAACAGAAGAATTTGCCGGCACTACGGTAATAGTTGCCCCGGCGGTAGTGGTATAACTCCCGGTAGCATTTGTATTTATAGCATCTAACGTTGGGGTATTACCTATTGAGCTAACGGTAAGACTATTTTGCTCGCTGCTTTGGTTTACAATATCAAAGGCATCATCATACATCATTTCTGATGCTGTTGCTGATGTGGAAACACTTACACCGGCAGCTTCATTAGCTGTGGTTGATGTTGTTGAGCTGCTATCCTTTTTACAGGCATTAAGAAATAGCCCGAAAGCTACAGCGAACATACAAATGACAATAGTTTTTTTTGATTTCATGTTGTTTTTAGGGTGTTAAGGTTACCTTGTACGGTTAATTAATATTATTTGATGTGTTATTCCGTTTTTGACTGCTTTTAATTTGTTAAGTAAAGCTGCCATAAAAAAAAATATAACAGCCGGATTAAAAAGGCTGAATCTGAAAAATAGCTGGGTAAACCATTTATAAAATGACAAGGTTACTAATAAATACCTATAAGAGTTTTTATAAACTGCTAAATTAGGCCCTAAATAATAACATTGATGCAACCATACTTATTGGGAATTGATATTGGCACCGGAAGTACCAAAGCTGTAGCTGTTGATTTAAACGGGAACGCAACAGGTATATCACAACATTACTACCCTGTAAAAACCCCGCAACCCGGTTATAATGAGCAAGACCCTGAACTGATACTACAGGCCTTTATCAGCTGTATAACAGATATGGTAAAAAAAATGGAGCAAGCGCCGTTTGCAATTAGCTTTAGCAGCGCCATGCACAGCGTTATCCCGGTTGATAGTAATGGTAAAGCATTGGCAGATATGATGACCTGGGCCGATGCACGAAGCGAAAATATTGCCCAAAAATTAAGGAATTCGGCAGCGGGACAAGATATTTATAAAACATCAGGTACGCCCATCCACGCCATGACACCGCTTTGCAAGCTGATGTGGCTCAATGAAAACGAAAACGAACTGTTCTTCTTAACACATAAGTTTATATCTATAAAGGAATATATATGGTATTACCTGTTTAATGAGTTTCAGGTAGATTATGCAATAGCTTCGGCAACGGGGTTGTTTGATATTATAAAACTCGACTGGAATACAGAAGCCTGTGTTTTAGCCGGGATAACAGCCGATAAACTTTCAACGCCAGTAAATACAACCTATAAACGGGCAGATTTAAAGCCAACTATTGCAGCAATATTACAACTCAATACCGATACCCATTTTATAATTGGCGCCAGCGATGGTTGCTGTGCCAATTTAGGCAGTTTTGTTACCACTGCCGATGTAGCCTCATTAACTATTGGCACAAGCGGCGCTATCCGTGTAACCAGTATGCAGCCTGTATACAATTATGAAGCTATGATATTTAATTACCTGCTTAATGCAAGCACATTTATTTGCGGCGGGGCAGTAAATAATGGAGGCATTGCGTTAAACTGGCTTTTAAAAACCTTTTTAAATAAAAATTTATTAGCACATACAGATTATGATGAGGCTTTTAAATCGATAGCAACTATCCCCGCAGGAAGTGATGGCCTGATCTTTTTGCCATATTTATATGGTGAACGCGCACCCCTGTGGGATACAAAAAGCTGCGGTATGTTCTTTAACATTAAACCCCAACACACACAGGCACATTTTTTAAGGGCAGGATTAGAAGGGATCTGCTTTGCATTAAATGATGTTTTACAAACTATCGAAAAAACATCTACCCCAGTTAAGCAGTTAAACATCAGCGGTGGCTTTATTACCTCGAAAGTATGGACACAAATGCTGGCTGATATTACAGGGAAAAAACTGGCCATTGTTCAGCAGGACGATGCCTCGGCTATTGGTGCTGTATTTTTAGCGATGGACGCATTGGGTTTAAAACCAATTGACCAGCAAAGCCCGGTTAGTTCCGCACAAAATATTGTAGCTGATGAGGTAAATCATCAAACCTATATTCAAAGTTTTTTGGTGTTTAAAAAATTATATACCGATTTAAAAGTAACCATGCATTGGGTACATGATATAGGCCTTTAACGGGCGGCTGCTAAAACTTTTCTGTAAGGTGTTTCCAGTATCTTTTGGGGATATGCCGCAAATGCAGCTTTGTATTTTTACGGGATACAATATTTACACTGGTAAAGTAATTTTTCCATAAATGCTGATAAATCCCTTCGTCTTCACTAAAAGCAGTACTTACATCGCCGGGTTTATTTATTTCTGAAAACGCTAAAGAGATAAATTCAACATCATGCAAGTCATAATGGATCCCGTAATTACGTATCTTATCATAAATAATCCATTTCTGATCAGCATATCTGCTTTTAAAATGCTTGATTATTAAAGGCAAAACATTAAAATCAGGCTCAATTACGGCATAAAAGGTTTCGTCTTTAAGTTTTTGAAACCTGACAAAAGCCTCCATCCTGTGTTTTTCTCGGCGCATCATACTTACTATTTCTGAAACCCGCAGCACATGTTTATTGCCGTAATCATCTTCTATATTCTTATCCGAGTCAAACACATATCTTATATAACTTATAATTGTATTATCCTCGTTTTCAATGGCAGCCAAATGTGCTATATATAATCGCTGTATGCCACCTGCCGATAGTTTTTTCTGTAAACCTTTTAATACCCGGCTTAACCTATCGGCATCTGTAATAACTTGTAAAACCTCTTCAAATAATGCACTGCTGCAATTATCCTGTTTTTGCAGATTGACGATTGTGAGCTTCCGCTCGTAAATTTCAAAAACGGCAGTCAGCAAGCCTTCAAAAGTACCATCATATATTAGCCTCGTCATGTCAAAAAATACTAAGCTGGGTACTTGTGTTCTTTAAATATTTACTTTGCGATTCGGCCAAAATAAACTGCTTTATATTAGTACCTGATAAATCTCTCCGCTCAAACTCATTACTTTTGCAAATAATAAAATACTTGGCCCGGTTAATAGCCACCCCTATCTTTTTTAATTGCTCCCAATTTAACTTGGCAAATTTGCGGGCACTTATAATTTTTTGTGCCGATAACACGCCTATCCCCGGTACCCGCAATATCATTTGCACATCAGCCTTATTAATATCAATAGGGAAAGCCTGCATGTTGCGGATTGCCCAGCCTAACTTAGGGTCAATATCTAAATCGAGGAGGGGCTGCTGGGTGTTCACAATTTCGTTTACGTTGAAACCATAAAAACGCATCAGCCAATCGGCCTGGTAAAGGCGGTTTTCCCTTACCATTGGTACGGCGGTATTTAAAGCTGGCAGGCGTTTATCCGCAAGTACGGGTACATAGCCAGAATAATAAACCCGTTTTAAATTAAAATTTTTATAAAAATGATTGGCTGTTTGTAAAATCTGCTGGTCATTCTCGGGCGATGCACCAATTATTACCTGTGTGCTTTGCCCGGCAGGTGCAAATAAGGGCGCTTTTTTAAATTGCTTTTTTTCTTCGGTACGCTGTATGATCTCCTTTTTTAAAAAAGTCATTGGGTCTATCATATCCTGCCTGTTTTTATCGGGCGCCAAAAGCTTTAAACCCTCTTCGGTAGGCATCTCCAGGTTCACACTTAACCTATCAGCGTATAAACCAGCCTCCCGCATTAATTCATCGCTTGCACCCGGGATTGATTTTAAATGGATATACCCATTAAAGTTATGCTCGGTTCGCAGCTTTTTGGCAATGGTAACCAGGCGCTCCATCGTATAATCAGCATTTTTAAAAATACCTGAGCTTAAAAATAACCCTTCAATGTAATTACGACGGTAAAAATTAATGGTCAGATCAACCACTTCCTGAACAGTAAATGCGGCACGAGTTACATCATTACTTTTGCGGGACACACAGTAAGCACAATCAAAGATACAATGATTGGTGAGTAAAATTTTAAGAAGCGAAACGCAGCGTCCATCCTCGGTATAGCTATGGCAAATCCCATTACTGGCATTGCCCAAGCCTTTATTTTCATTTTTTCTTTTGCTTCCGCTTGATGCACATGATACATCATACTTGGCTGCATCAGCCAAAATATTCAATTTCTCTGTTATCCTATCCGCATTCATACCATCAAAAATACTAATAATTTTAGTATTTTTGATGGATTATTAAAATTATTGGAATTTATTTAACTTGTAATTAAGGCTTTTTATCACCGTTTTCATGCGCCTCTCTTGATGATTTGTTTTCAGCATGAGACATAGCAATATCGTATTCCAGTTCAGGATCAATATTTTGCTCTTCAACCTTTTTAGCCTTTTCCATCAGTTCGTCATGATGGGCCTGCAGCCATTTCAATTGTTTTTTACCGTAAGATACCCGGGTGAATAATACAAACAGTACCGGTACAATAAATATAGATATGGTTGATGAGGCAATCATTCCGCCTAATACGGTTACCCCTATTGTGTTTCTGGATGCTGCACCTGCTCCTGTTGCTAAAGCCAATGGCAATACGCCCAATATAAATGCTAACGAGGTCATGATAATTGGCCTTAAACGAAGCTTAACCGCTTCAATGGTTGATTTCATCAGTTCTTCGCCGCGATCAACCCTTATTTTGGCAAACTCCACAATCAGGATCGCATTTTTTGCGGACAGTCCGATCAGCGTGATCAATCCGATCTGCGCATAAACATTATTAGTGAGCGATGGCACACAAGTAAGTGCAAGGATGGCACCAAAGGCACTGATAGGAACGGCTAACATCACAGAAAATGGTACCGACCAGCTTTCGTACAATGCAGCAAGGAACAGGAATACAAATACAATACAGAAAAGGAAAATATATACAGTTATTGAACCCGCCTTTATTTCCTCATAACTCAATCCCGAAAACTCATAGGTATAACCGCGCGGCAATGTCTTGGCTGCTAATTCCTTTAAGGCTTCAATACTCTGGCCGCTGCTGTAACCATCAGGGATGGCGCCATCAACCTCGGCAGAGCGGAAAATGTTAAAGTGTGAAATAAGCGGGGCGGCAATTGTAGGCTTATAGCTGATTACTGCGCTAAGCGGCACCATATTACCCACCGAATTACGCACATAATATTTATTAATGTTTGATATTAACGCACGGTATGCTGTATCAGCTTGTACAACTACGTGATATGTTCTGTTATACAAAGTAAAGTTATTTACAAACAAACTGCCCATATAGGCTTGCATGGTTGAGAAAACATCTGAAATATTGACACCTAATTTGGAGCATTTTTCCCGGTCTACCGTCAGGTCATAACTTGGCGTATGTGCGGAAAAATAACTGAAAGAAGTTGATATAGCCGGGATCTTCTTCGCTTCGGCCACAAATTTCTGAACTGCTTTTTCAAACGCATGTATATCATCGGTAGAGCTTCCCTGTTCAATCTGCATGCTGAAACCTGCGGCTAAACCAATCCCCCTGATGGGCGGCGGTTGAATAACGACCACATTAGCATTTTTTATCCCAGCTTTGGCTATCCGCTTTTTAATAGCGGCAGTTATGCCAGCAATTTGCGTTGCAGGGGTTGTACGGTCGTCCCAGGGTGTAAGCATACAAAACATGGAGCCGTTATTAGAGTTGGCACCACCATTTAATATATTAAAGCCTGATATGGCTGTATAATGTAGTATTCCGGGCGTTGAACCAACAATCTTCATCAGTTTTTCCATCACATTTACTGATTGTGTGGTGGACGATGCCTCGGGCAATTGATAAGTGACGAAAAGACGACCGCCATCCTCGGATGGAACAAAGCCCGATGGTTTGGTTTTAAATAATAGGATAGTACCGGCACAAATACACACAAGTATTACTACTACAAATTTTGAATGCTTTATACTGCGCTTTACGCCGTTTGAGTACTTGAAGGTTACCCTATCAAACCAGGTATTAAAAAAGTTAAAAAATTTATCTAACCAGTTTTTTGATTTTTTATTGATATGGCTGGGTCTTAACAATAGCGTACACAAGGCCGGTGTTAATGATAAGGCGATAAAAGCCGATACGATAACCGATATGGCTATAGTAATGGCAAACTGCTGGTACAAACGCCCCACAATACCGGGAATAAAACCTACCGGAACAAATACCGACGCCAGAATCAATGCAATAGCAATTACCGGGGCCGAAATCTCTTTCATGGCATGGTAAGTTGCTTCCTTGGGCGACATGTGCTGCTCATCAATATAATGCTGCACAGCCTCCACCACAATAATGGCATCATCAACCACAATACCAATAGCCAGCACAAAACCGAACATGGTAAGCGTATTTATGGTGAACCCTAATGGTATAAAGAAACAAAATGTTGCCAGTATAGATACCGGGATTGCCATTATAGGTATCAGTGTTGAACGCCAGTTTTGCAAAAACAAAAACACCACTATAGCCACCAAACCTAAGGCCTTTAATAAAGTTCCGATCACTTCCTGCATGGAAACTTTGATGATGGTTACCGATTCAAAAGGAACGGTATAGTCAACATCCGAAGGAAATGATTTTTTGAGCTTAGCTAATTCGGCATAAACATTTTCGGCTGTTTGGAGCGCATTGCTGCCCGGCGATTGATAAACCTGTATGGTTGAACACCTGTTACCATCAGCAAAGGCATTGCTGGAGAAAGTGAATTTTCCTAACTCAATCCTGGCTACATCTTTCAGATAAACAAGCGCGCCCGTTGATGGGATAGTTTTTACTACCACTTTTTCATACTGCGGGACCTTGCTGATCATCCCGTTAACCAATATCCCTACCTCATTGGATTGTGAAGTTTGCTGTGGCGGAGCACCTGCTGAACCTGCTGCGACATATACGTTTTGGGCATCTAAAGCGGCTACAACATCGGCAGGTGTTAAACCGTAGGATGCCATTTTATCCGGATTCATCCAGATCCTCATACTAAACTGATCGGTACGTGCACTTACGTCGCCTACGCCGGGTACACGTAATATAGCATCCTGAATAAATGTACTTGTGTAATTATCAAGAAAAGTAATGTTATGCGTCTTTTTTGGCGAGTATATAGCAATCAGCATTAATTGGTCAGGGTTACTTGCCCTTACCGTTAACCCTAATTTACTTACCACGGATGGTAATATAGGTTTAGCTATACCTACCCTGTTCTGTACGTTTAGCGCGGCAATTTGCACATTGGTGCCAATATTAAAAGTTACCCTGATACCAATACCGCCACTGTTGGTACTGGTGCTCTGCATATATTCCATGCCGGGCGTACCGTTTACCTGTTCCTCCACCGGGATGGCAACAGTTTGCTCCACCGTTTCTGCATCCGCACCTGTATATGATCCGTTAACCGAAACACTGGGTGGCGATATATTGGGGTATTGATCTACAGCAAGATTAAAAAGACAGATAGTACCAGAAATCATTAAAACAATTGATATAACGATTGCAGTTACCGGTCTTTTGATAAATGTATTCGCAATCATATATGATCGGGGTTACTTAGTTCGCGTGATTTTTGGATCTCGTACTCTAATTCAGGGTCTATATTCTGTGCTTCAACCTTACGGGCTTTCTCCATCAGGTCTTCGTGATGTTCTTTCAAATAATCCAGTCTTTCTTTACCATAGGATAAGCGGGTAATTACTACATACAGCACCGGAACCACAAATATGGCAATGGTTGATGCTGCAAACATCCCGCCTAATACGGTAAATCCAATGGTTCTACGTGCAACGGCGCCCGCCCCTGTTGCTAAAACAAGCGGCAGTACCCCTAAAATAAAGGCAAGTGAGGTCATGATGATTGGCCGTAAACGCAGGCTCACTGCATCAAGTGTTGATTTGATCAGGTCTTCTCCCCTGTCAACCCGCACCTTGGCAAACTCCACAATCAGGATGGCATTTTTGGCCGCAAGCCCTATCAGTGTTATTAAACCAATTTGCGCATAAACGTTGTTAGTAAGGTTTGGCACAAACAGCAATGCAGCAATGGCACCAAAAGCACCGATTGGTACCGCAAGCAATACCGAAAACGGCACCGACCAACTCTCGTACAAGGCAGCAAGGAATAAAAACACAAAGGTTATGGAGAACATGAAGATATAAATAGTGGTTGAACCCGCCTTTTGCTCTTCATAGCTCAATCCTGAAAACTCGAAGGTATAGCCTTCGGGTAATTTTTCGGTTGCCAGCTTTTGTAAAGCAGCCAAGGCCTGGCTGCTGCTGTAACCATCCGCATTTGAGCCGTCTATTTCGGCAGTACGGAAAATGTTAAAGTGCGATATTAACGGGGCAGCTTCTGTCGGCTTATAGCTTATCAGTGTTCCTAAGGGCACCATAGTACCGGCCTGGTTACGTACATAGTACTTATCCATGTCCGACACCTCGGTTCTGAACGCCGTATCAGCCTGTACCACTACGTGGAAGGTACGGTTATATGTAGTAAAATCATTAATATATAAACTACCCATATAGGCCTGTATGGTAGTAAACACATCAGATATATTTACACCCAGTTTCTCGCACTTTTCCCTATCTACCGTTAAGTTTACATTTGGGGTATGTGCTGTAAAATAACTGTAAGCCTTGGTTATTCCGGGTGTTTTATTGGCTTCTTTAACAAAGTTATTTACAACGGTTTCAAAGGCATGTATATCATCAGTTGTGCTGCGCTGTTCAATTTGCATACTGAAACCTACCGTTGTACCAACCCCTGGCAGTGGCGATGGCTGCACTACCTGAACATTAGCATTATTAATACCTGCATCGGCAATACGTTTCTTCAACACACCAATAATTCCGGGTACCTGCTGGCTCGATTCGGAACGTTCATCCCAGGGTGCCAGCTGACAATAAATGGTACCGCTGTTTGAATTACTTGCATTGGTTACCACGTTTAAGCCTGAAAGCGCTGCATAGTGTGCTACGCCCGGCGTTGTACCAATTACATGCATCAGCTTTGACATGGCATCAACCGATGCTGCTGTTGATGCTGCCGGAGGCAACTGAAAGGTAACATACAGGTTTCCATCATCCTCTGAAGGAATAAAACCCGAAGGTTTTTCCTGGAACATAAAATAAGTACCGGCACATATACAAAGTAATAAGATGATGATATACCTTGATCCCTGGATGCTCTTTTTTACACCATTGGTGTACCTGGCTGTAACCTTATCAAACCAGATATTAAATTTATTAAACTGCCTGGTTAGCCAAGATGCTTTTTTGCTGGTATCTGTAGGTTTTAAAAGTAATGTACAAAGCGCCGGTGTAAGTGACAAGGCTATAAATGCAGAGATCATTACCGATATAGCAATGGTAATTGCAAACTGCTGGTATAAACGCCCTACTATGCCCGGTATAAAACCTACGGGAACGAATACCGCTGCCAGGATGAGCGCGATTGCCACAACCGGTGCTGATATATCCTTCATGGCCTGGTAGGTTGCTTCTTTAGGCGACATTTTATCGTGATCGATATAATGCTGCACCGCCTCTACCACAATAATGGCATCATCCACCACTATACCTATGGCCAATACAAAACCAAACATGGTTAAAGTATTGATGGTAAAGCCTAATGGGATAAAGAAACAGAATGTACCGAATATTGAAACCGGGATTGCAAGTACAGGGATCAAAGTTGACCGCCAGTTTTGCAGGAACAAGAACACCACTACGGCAACAAGGCCGAGTGTTTTTAAGAGCGTGCCTACAACATCCTGCATGGATACCTTAACTACCGTAACAGATTCGAACGGAACACTATAGTTCACATCGGCAGGGAAAGTTTGTTTCAGCTTATCCAATGCTTCATAAATACCTTTGGCCGTTGCTAATGCATTACTACCCGGGGCCTGGTAAATTTGCAGGTATGATGCCCGATGCCCGTCAACAAAGGAGTTACTTGAAAATGTAAATTTACCCAGTTCAACCCTCGCAACATCTTTCATATAAACCAAGGCACCTGTTGTAGGGATGGTTTTAACAATGATATTTTCAAATTCTGACACCTTGCTTAACCTTCCGTTAACCAATATACCTAACTCATAAGTTTGACTGGAAGATTGCGGGGGCACACCGGCTGTTCCGGCTGCTACCTGTACGTTTTGTGCATTAAGTGCAGCAATAACATCAGCTGGCGTTAAGCTGTAAGCCGCCATCTTTTCCGGATTCATCCAAATACGCATACTGAAATCATCCGTAAAACGGCTAATTGAACCAACTCCGGGTACCCGCGACAGCGCATCCTGGATAAAAATATTGGTGTAGTTATCTAAAAAAGTAATGTTGTGCGTATTTTTTGGTGCATAAAGGGCAACCATCATCAGCATACTCGGGTTTACAGCACGTACCGTTAATCCCAGCCTGCTTACAACAGCAGGCAGCAGTGGTGTGGCAATACTTACCCTGTTTTGAACATCTAATGCAGCAACATCAATATCGGTACCTATTTTAAAGGTAACATTCATGGTCATTAAACCATTGTTGGTACTGTTGCTCTGCATGTATTCCATGCCGGGGGTACCGTTTACCTGTTCTTCAATGGGTGTGGCAACTGTTTGCTCAACCGTTTGTGCATCGGCACCGGTAAACTGGCCGGTAACCTGCACAATAGGAGGTGTAATATCGGGGTACTGATCTATAGGTAAAAGCAGTATACATACGGTACCGGTTATTACCAGTACAATAGATATAACAATAGCCGTTACGGGTCTTTTAATGAAGGTATTAGCAATCATAGATTAATCATTCATCTAAAAATACAGACGAGTCTGCGTAAATCATTTATTGTTAGTGGCCTTTACCTTGCGCCGGAGCAACTTTGTTAGCAGTGGTTATTTGTGAACCATCATGCAATGATTGTACACCATCGGTAACAATCCTGTCGCCAGGGCTAACACCGCTCTTTATAATTACGTTTGGCCCAATGGTTTGTCCTACCTGTACCTTTTTCTGTGCAGCTACCAGTTTATGCTTGTTTTTCACTGTATCCGGCTGGTCTTTTGGTGCGGTCATCAGGCTATCCTTGGCAACAAACACAAAGTACTCACCCATTTGCTCAACAACAGCTTTGCTTGGCAATATCATTTGTGGCGATGTTTCTTCATTATGCACCCTTACAACGCAACTCATCCCTACCCTTAAAATACCTTTAGGGTTTGGGAACACAAGCCTTACCCGTATTGATCCAGTTTGTGAATCAACCGCACGGTCAATTACAGAGATTTTTCCGGTGGATGTATATAGAGAATTATCGGGCAGTAAAATGGTAAATAACGAATCAGTTACCGGCTTACTGTTTTGAAGTTTTTCAAAATGAGGCAGCTGTTTTTCATTGATGATAAAATCTACAGCGATCGGATTATCAGTTGAGATAGTATTTAACACTGTTGAACCTGCAGAAACCACATTACCTAACTTAACCTGGCTAAAACCAATTGTACCATCAAAAGGTGCGGTTACAATGGCATAAGTTAAATTGGTTTTAGCCGATTTAACAGCCTGCTCTGATGCCTTTACAGAGTTTTTTGCATTTTGAAGCGTAATAATGGCATGGTCATACTGTTGTTTAGCCACGGCATTATATTTATTCAGATACTCGTACCTATCTGCATCCTGTTGCGATTGTATGAGCGTGCCCTCTGCTACTTTTAAGTTGGCTACCGCAGCATCATAGTTATCCTGGTAAATACGCTGATCTATTTCATATAATTTTTGCCCTTTTTTAACATGGCTGCCTTCGGTAAAAAATATACCGGTAATGGCACCCTGTACCTGCGGAAGCAGGTTAACCTGGCTCAGCGCCGCTGTTGTTGAGGGGTATTTATCAAAGTATAAAACGTTTTCGGTTTTCACCTTCAACAAATTAACAGGTACTTCGGGATTTACCGGGGGTTGCTTTTTTTTACAGGCCGAAATAGCCAGGCAGCTTATTAAAACGGTATTTAAGATAACTCTCTTCATGGAGACAAGTTTGTTTGTTTTTAGATATTAATAATTAATACTTCCCATTGCTTTTTCCAGGTCAATTTTGTTTGACAGTACTTGGAACAAGGCATTCAGATAGCTTATTTCGGAAGTTATTAAGTTTGATTCGGCTGTAATTACGTTTAAGTAAGGCACAATACCTTGTTTATATTGCAGGGTAACTACAAAATAAACACGCTTTGCCATAGCTACGTTCTTTTGCAACAATTGTAAATTATAATAGTTGCCTTTATAATTTGCTAAAGCCGTTCTATACTCCTTATTGATCTGTAGTTTCAGATCGGTTTCATCCCAGCCTATAATTTGCTGTTGCAGTTTTGCCTTTTTCAGGTTATGGATCCTTGAAAAGCCTGTAAAAATCGGAATACTGAATGACAGCCCTACTAACTGACTTGGGTAAGAGTTTGATAAAATATCCGAAAACTTATTGTTTTCAAAAGCCAGATTATAGTTATAAAATGCTGATAAGGTAGGCAAGTACGATGTTCGGTAATAATTTACCAATTGGGTTTGCAGATCCTTACTGGTTTTAATCTGTTGAAACTCTATCCGCTTTTCGTACTGCAGCTGCTGGGTGGTATCAATATAAATACCTTTTATCATTTGCACGGTATCAAAGCTTACGTTAAATTCCTTCTCTACAGGATAGCCCATTAATTGCTTCAATGCGGCATATTGCGGAACCACATTTTCTGTAGCCTGCTTTAGCTGCGCTTTTGAGTTATTGAGGGTGATGGCTGCTTCTTCGTAATCTGTTTCATCAACAATACCACCTTTGTATTGATGATAGGCATCGCGCAGGTTTTTACCGAGACGGGTGGTGTCTTCTTTAAAAACGTTGATCTGCTCGAGTGTAAGGAGTACATTATAAAAGGATTTACTTACTGATGAAACCAGGAAGATCTTAGTACTATCTGTAACCTGTTGTGCCTGTTTCAGGTACAGTGGTGCACTTTTATAAGCATATAAAAGGCTGGGGTTAAATATGGATTGCGTAACAGACACGCCCGGTATAAAAGTGTTGGTATACCCCGATCTTGTAGTGCTTGTTGAGGTGGTTCCTGTTCCTGTTGGAGTACCTGTGCTAACCGAGCTGGAATTATTATTTGATTGTTGCAAGTAATGAATAAAATCGCCTGAGGCGCTTGCCTGCGGAAGTAAACCCGATAAATTAACCGAATTGGTTTCCTTAGTAATATTTACATTGATCAATGCCTTATTTAATGCCGGCTGATGTTGCATGGCATATTCAATACACTGCTGCAAGGTTAAAAATTGGCCCGAACCATTTTTGCCCGTATCCTGCGGATTTAAAGGCATCATCAGGGTGTTTTTACTGGTATCCGGCTGTACAACAGGCGGCATATTACTTTGGTTGGTAGTTTGGGCATCAGTTAATGAAGGCAAACAAAACAAACAAAAGGCAAATAAATAAACGCGGATATTATCCATATATGAAAGACATTCATCATCCAAAATAAGGATGATCTTTTAAAAAATAATTTTAATTATAACAATAGTCGGTGTCCCGAAATATAGAAAATTTCCGGCGCATTAATAGGGTGAACGAAGGTGGTAAAAACCTTTATTATTTAAAGTAACATTTTTGTTAATTGGGCAGATAGTAAGGTAACCGAACAATATTGTTACGTAATAACCAGCATTATAAGGCTTAGGGCACCTACCTAAAGCTCAATCACCTTACCCTGCTGCGGGAAGATGAGATTTAACTGCAATACATTTTCGGCTATCAGCTGTTTTTTAAGTTTGGCTATATTAACCAATGGCGGTTTTACGTGGGTAACCACAACATTAAAACCTTTAAGGGCGTCTTTACCGGTTAAAGCGGCCAGGTTGTCCATTTCCCTCATCAGCCATTTAGGTGTTAAGTGCCCAAATAAGGTTTTATCAGTCTGTTCATCCGGAAACGAAGTTTCAATCATAATTGCCTTTAGCTTTTTACTTTTTATTAATGGGGCAATGGCCTGCCATAAAGCATGCAGGTTATGGCTTTTTTCAATTTTATCGGAGCCGGTATCACCTAAGTACAAAACATAGGCATCACCGCTATTTACTAAAAATGCCGTGCTCTGCAGGTTTGAATGGCTTAAAGGAAAAGCCCTCACCTTCATTTCTGTGTTTTTAATACTGATGGTACTATCCGGGGTAAGTACCTGGTAATGGTATTTTTTAATCTGCGGAGCGTCACCCTCATCGGTAAAATTGGCCCAGCTCTCCCAGGTAAAGTAATGTGTTTTGATGGTTTGCAAACAGCTGGATAACCCATAAATAGTTTTGGCAGTATCATCGGGCGAGTTAATAATGAGACCTGATACATGATCAAGGTGTGCGTGTGATATAAAATAACCTTTTATATATTGCCTTAAAACGCGCTCAGCCGGTATGGAGAACACCTTATTTGTTATGGCTTTTTCAATCCCGTAGTGCAAGGTGCCGGCATCCAAACAGATATAATTATTGGTACCTTTTGCTGCAACCATATAGGCCGATAGGTTACTTTCGTCAATACCGCCCATAACTCCAAGCGGTACAATCCTAAACGCTTTGTTTTCAGGTTGGCCGAAGCCTAAAAATGGTAATATTAGCACTAAAACAGGCAAAAAAATACGTTTACCAAACATCCGTTTAAATTTTATCTTGCTGATATAGCAATTGTTAATGCTGTAAAATTAATATTTAAATAAAGCTGCCTAA
Source organism: Mucilaginibacter sp. (assembly GCF_965277465.1). Taxonomy (GTDB): domain Bacteria; phylum Bacteroidota; class Bacteroidia; order Sphingobacteriales; family Sphingobacteriaceae; genus Mucilaginibacter. Next base: position 1,509,667 of record NZ_CBDICW010000002.1, on the reverse strand, counting down.
ATTATTAATAATAAAACAACATGTTTGCAGCTTTATTGTTACCATTATAGCTTACAAAAGTCAATTTTAAACTGTTTATTTTAATTTATTATATTGCAATCACTTATTACAATTGAGCATCAACCCTGATGGAGAAAAGAAAAATACTGATTACCGGCGCCAGTAAAGGTTTAGGACTGGCCATTTCTAAGAAACTATCGGGCGAATACACGTTAATATTACATGCATCAAAAAAGGAAAGCTTTACCCATATTGAGCCCGGAAGCCATTTGCTATGTGCAGATTTTTCGGACGCGGAACAGGTAGCTAACTTTTGCAAGCAGTTAAAAAAAGAACATGGCGACGATCTGTATGCCGTTATTAACAACGCAGGCGTAACCTATGATAAACCGCTGAACTTTCAGCCCGAGCGGGAGATTGATGCCATGCTGAATGTAAACCTGCGCACACCCATCATGATCTGTAAAACGGCCATGAAGATCTTCGGTTTAAAAAACACGGGGGTAATTATCAATATAAGTTCGGTAGTTGGCGAAAGCGGGAACGCTTTTCAGGCTGTTTATGCAGCTACTAAAGCCGGTTTGGCTGCATTATCACGATCATTGGCGCAAGAGGCAGCTGCACTAAATCAGGAGCATACTATCAGGGTGCTGAGTGTATCGCCTGGGTTTATTGAAACTGATATGACAGCCACCATTCCAGAATCTATCAAAGATAAATATCTGAATATGATACCTGCAAAAAGGTTTGGCAAGGTTGATGACGTAGCAGACACTATTGCATTTTTGGTATCAGACAAGGCATCGTATATTAATGGTACAAATATTCATATTAACGGTGGCCTGATTTAAATATGATAAAAGACAAAGAAACCTATCTGGATATTATTCATAACGGCAATTTGGTAGGTGTAAGTCCTGACCAGCTTTTGCTGCATGGCCCTACAAAATTATTGCTGGATACCTTTCACTGGCATTCGCCTAAAAAAGGTATTGTTGCAAGCTATTCGCCTAAAGAAAGAGATGTTAAGGATCATTTCGGCATCTTCCGCGGTGTTGACCAGATAGAGGCTTTTGCACAGGCTACTATAGTATCGTGCGCTACATTTTTAGAATGCCGAAAGCTGAACTGTACCCCCGATGAGCTGAAAGACAAGTTTATACCTGCATTTATTAGCGTAGGCAATGTAAGTTTCCATAACTACCTTGAGGTTGGCGATACTTTTATAAGCATCGGAAACATTACATTTTATAAATGGCGCCAGATGGTTTGCGATGGCAGGATCTATAAAGTGCCAAAGGGGCTTGACCTGGATGAATACTTTAAAGATTTTACCGAAGAAAGATTATTAAAGTATGATATTAGCAAAGATTTTGTACAAGTAGCTCAATTAACAGATATTACTGGCAGAGCCATATTAATTGAACTTTTTAAAAAAACAGAATAAAAATGGAAAGACAAGAAATACTTGATGGGTTATTAGAAGTTTTAAAAACTATAAGAACAATTGATCCTGAAAAATTAGTTGGTGTAACAGAGGAAACAGATTTCCTGACAGATTTGAGTACCCCATCAACAGAACTGATAAATATTGCTGCCAAAGTTGAGCACAAGTTTGATATTGAGTTTGAGGATGATGACATTGACCACATGGGGTCAAAAGTAAAAGACATTATTGACCTGATCATAATGGTTAAGGAACGCGGAGAAAAATAATATTTATGCAGGTAGCCGGACGAAAGGTAGCAGTTGTTGGTATGGGCGGAGCTTTCCCCACCTGTTCAAGCCTTGATCAGTTTGACCAAAAATTATTCAATAACCAGAGCCTGGTTAGGGAATGGGATTTGGCCTTACAGTACAATAAACAAATCAGATCAACGGTATCTGGGTTTATTACTGAAGAAGAAATGGGTTTGGAGGCCGTTTGGGCTCCTATCACCGAAAAATATCCTGAAACTTATATTGATACCTTAGGCAGAATACCTGATGGCAACCTGTCTACAGCCGATATGGGTAGTATATGGGCCATGCTTGGCGCACAGGAATCAGCAAAAATGGCTGGCTGGACAAAAAGCGAGATCGAATCTGAACAAACAGGTGTTGTTGTAGGCTCGGGTGGTGCGGGTAACCAAATATTAAGGGTGGCCTGGCATTACTTTTTCCAGATGGGTAAAAAGGCCCGTATTGCAGGTGCCCACACGGTTGACCGCAGCATGTCATACCGCGAGGCGGCTAATATATCCTGCCTGTTAAAAACAAAAGGTGTTTGTGAGTCCATTACCTCTGCCTGTGCTACAGGTCTTGGTAATATTGGCCATGCCTACCGTTTAATAAAATTCGGTTTGCAGGACAGAGCAATTGCCGGTGGTGTTGAAGGCACAGCACTTGAAACCTTTATAGGTTTTGATGGCATGATGATATTGAGCAAGGGCTTTAGCCCTGCCGAAAGTTCGCGTCCTTTTGATATGAACCGGAATGGCTTTGTATGCTCATTCGGTGCCGGTATTGTGGCCCTTGAAGAGTATGAAATGGCAAAGGCCCGTGGTGCTAATATCATTGGTGTTATTGATGAGTATTTCAACAACTCTGACGGTGATGGCGATATGTTTTATCCATCGTTTGCTGGCCAGCAAAGGCTATGGAAAGGCTTAATGCCCGATAAAGGATTAAGACCCGATGTAGTAAAAATGCACGGAACATCAACTCCGGTAGGTGATTCGGTTGAACTGCTTAGCGTGGTAGATGCTTTGGGCGAAGAAGGTTACCATATCTCTGCACCCAAATCACAATTTGGGCACATGCTTGGAGGTGCAGGTTCTGTTGAGTTTATTACCGCTTTACTGATGCTTAAAAACCAGCAGGTATTGCCTTGCTTAAACTCCGAAACACTTAATACCGAGCTGGAAGGTTTTCAAAAAACCGATATTTGGAACGGCCCGGATAAGCCATTGGCGGCTTACAGGCACCTGGTTCCGCAAAAAGCATTTGCTAAAGAAATTAACCGTATTGCCTGCCTTAACTATGGTTTTGGTGGCACCAACAGTGCAATGATGGTATCAAGGGATATTTAAATGATAGATAATAAGGATAAAGTTGCCGTAATATTTGGTGTGAGGAATGAAAGCTCCATCGCTTATGATATTGCGGTAAAGTTACACCAGTCGGGTTGTAAGGTTGCTTTAAGTTATATGGCCGATACTAAGGATGAGGTTTTATACCTTATGCAGCAAAAAGGCATGGATAGCAGCCTGAGCGCCGAAGTTGATGTTAGGGACGAGGCAGCTATTACCGCATTTATGCAATTGGTTTATGACCAGGCCGGCCCTGTAGATTATATTTTACACGGCGTTGCATTTGGCAGCCAGGCCGTAATGTGTTACAGCATACCGGGCAGTAACGAAGCACCACCATCTTACATCGATATTCCTTTTGATGAGTTGATGGATTCCTTTAATATCAGTGCTTACTCCCTGCTCAGGATATGTAGGGTGGCACAGCCGTTTTTTGCTAAAAATGCTTCGGTATTAACGCTTACCTACAATGCATCACAAAGGGTTTTCCCGGGGTATGCAGGCATGGCCATCAGCAAAGCAGCGCTCGAAAACATAGTAATGTATCTTGCCAGTCATTTCAGAGATGCAGGTGTAAGGGTAAATGCCATCTCAGCAGGCTTGGTAATGACCACCTCTTCAGGTGGGATTTTAGGTGTACGCAGGTTAAGAAAAATGGGCAAGTTTACTGCTCCGCTGGGCAATATAGACTCGGGCGATGTGGGTGATGCCGCTCTTTACTATTTTTCAGATCTATCAAAGAGGGTAAGCGGTAATATTCATTTTGTTGATGGCGGGTTTAACATTATGGGCCTTGGAGTTGATGGAGAATGATATTTTAAAAGCAATTGCTCAACTCCCTTCAGCAAATAAATTTGCTATCGGAAATGATCTTGTTTTTATACCTGATTTTGAAAAATCGCTGAATGACCTTTTCATAAAAAAAGCTTACAATCAGGCAGAAATAACTTATTGCGAACAGTTTGATAATTCAACCTTACGCTATGCATCAACCTGGGCGGCAAAGGAAGCGGTCTATAAGGCTGTTAAACAGTTGGATGCTTCGGCATTAGGCCCTAAAAAAATCGAGATCGTTCGTGAAAAAACAGCGGGTAAGCCTTCTGTTATCCTCCATAAAAAAAACGCAGCCTATACCATAAGCTTAACTCTATCGCATGATGGAGATTATGTATGGGCCATAGCAATGATAGCAATACCTTCATAATTCCGAATGACTGAACATTATTTTGAAAACCAATTTATTAACCTGCACTACTATAAATATGGTAGCGGGCCAAATACAATGCTGTGTTTTCATGGTTATGGGATGCATGGTAAGCAGTTTAAACTTTTAGAATCATCATTAGGATCAAAATATACCTTTATCGGCTTTGATCTGTTTTTCCATAAAGAAACCAAACTAAAAGATCAAAGCTTACCAACTATAAAAAAAGGGATCATCAAAAATGAGTTCGCCGATTTTATACTTGATTTTTGCAGGCACGAAGGGATAACCCATTTTTCGGTGATAGGGTATTCAATGGGCACCCATTATGCTACCGTTGTTGCAGAAGAATTACCGCAAATGATCGATACTTTTATTATTGCTGCACCATCTGCTTTAAATCCGGGTAGGCTTATCCCATTTTTCAGTAAAAACAGAATGGGGAATAAAATATTAGAGAAACTGGCGCTTAATGAAAAAGCTTTGATAAGGCTGCTTAAATTATTTAAACGCTTAAGATTTATTGATAGTGAGGGCTATAAAATATTATACAACGAGATAGGCACAGCCGAATTAAGATTTAATTTTTACGCCTGTTTTACCTACCTGCGGTTTTTTGAAACCGACGAGGAGCGTTTATTACACGCCCTTAAAGATCAAAACATAAAAAGCATCTTTATATTTGGCAAACGCGATAAGGCTTTTCCACCAGGCATCGGCGCTGAATTTATTGCCAAACTGAATAATGCACAGGTAATTGTACTGAACGAGGGCCACGAAATGATCAAAAAGGATTTTGCAGCTACCTTAACCAAATTACTATCATGATAATAAAGGCTAAACCACTTCCTATTACCTTTATTAAATGGGGCGCGTTGCTATTGATCTGGTTTTTCAGAAAACGGTTCAATAAAATGATCCTTAATGATATAGAGATCAAGCCCGGTCACTCCTACCTGTTAATGTCAAACCACTTTGGTTTTTTGGATGGTTTTTTTGCTTATTATTTGTGCTTTAAGTATATCGACAAAAAGCAGAAGTTAGGCGGCTTATACACCATGTCGGTTAAAAAACAGATGGAAAAAAACTGGTGGTTAAAATATTGTGGCTCATTTTCTGTTGACCCGGGCAAGCGATCTGTACAGGAAAGCCTGGAATACGCAGCTGAACTGTTGAACACACCGGGCAATATATTGCTTTACTACCCGCAGGGGAATTTAGAATCGACCCATATCCGTTATATTGAATTTAAGGATGGTATTTTTGAAATTGTTAATCAGATAAAAGGCAATTGCCAACTCATCTGGAGCAGTAACATCACCGAATATTTTGAAAGCACCAAACCATCGGCCTATTTTAACCTTTTAGATTGCGGCACCAATAAGGATTTTGATTTTGATTCGCTGAAGAAAAAGGTAAACGAACACCATTTACAATCCATGCGCAAAACCGTACGTTTCACCAAAGAACCCGGAAACCTTACTTACTGACCTATCCTTTTCAAAGCCTCTTTGGCATCATTATCAGTACTGGTCTGATATTCATGGTTTTTCATATCCAAAGCCTGGTTATAGTATTCAGCCGCCTTTTTAAAATCCTTTATCCCTTCATAAATATTACCAATCCGCAGTGCAGCGCTCGATGCATAATAATAACTGGTTGCCTTACCCAGGTTTATCGCTTTCTGATAGCTCAACGTCGCTTCGTAATCCTTACCCGTATTATCATAAATACGCCCTATACGGTAATAGTATTCAATTTTATCTCTTTGCAGTTTAAGGCTGTTAACATCCTTATTGCTTAACTGCGCCAATGCCTTAGCATAATAACCGCCATCAAAATAAAAGCGCGCCCGTAACAGATCAACATCAGGCCTGGCATCACTGGCTTCTTTTAAAGCCTGTTTATCCTTTTCGTCAATCACATACCCTTTGTTTTTGGCCATTGATAAATAATACTCATACTTTTCAGGCTCATTCTGCAGCAGGTATGAGTATGCTATCTTTAAATAGGCATCCTTAATAAAGCTTGTGCCTTTATATTCATTAACATATTTGGTTAAGTAAAGCGGCGCATCATTTTCCATCCGGTTTAGTTTTGCGCAGCCCAGCATGTAGTTAATAGCCGGCAAAGCTATGTATTGTGCTGATTTTGGGCTGGTATCCAGGTAAGCAATGGTTTCATCATTATGGGCCGTTTTTGAAGATACATAGCCCTGCAAATACACCTTGAGCAAGCTTCCGTTCTCCATACCCGATAAATAGGAGATCAGCTTGTTATAGCTGTTTTTGCTATGCAGCACGTTTATATCTATGCTGCAAATAAAAAATATCACCTCATCATTATAAAAGCTGTAGCTTGTTTTTGGGAGCTCGGTTCGTAAAACCTCTAATTGTTTAATGCCGGTTTGCACATTACCGTTCATACCCAAAAAGCGGGTTACACTTTTAAAGCTGGCCGGTATTGAACCAAAAATAACGTTTACCAAAGCCAGGCTTTTTTGGTTAGGTAAAAAATCAGGATACTTTTGACTATTATCTTTCAATAAGCTCCCTGCCTTTTTTGCATCAAAGCCCGAAGACATGTAATCACCAAACTTTGCCTTTAAAAACGACCATTGCAAATAGATCTCTGCCTGCGAAAAAAGATAATAGGGCGAATTTTTATCATTGCCCTCCAATGCAGTGATCCGGGCCCCTTTATTATCCTTTAACCGGTTATACTCCGTTTTATTTTCGGATGCTAACAGGCTAAAATAATCAACATAATTATCTAAAAGTATAGTAATACCGTTTTGAGGATTCAGTTGTTTTTCCTTTTTGATGAGCAATTTTGCCTCATCCATCTTTAAGCTCATAATAGCCTTATAAGCCGCTACACAATTTGCATCATAGTTAAAATTCGCCTTAGCACTTAACTGACTGATTAAAAGTAAGATAAAGAAAAATAGTAGTTTTTTGATCATTACGGGCCAAATATATTGAAAACATTGATGAGGTATACAAAGTCTTTTGCTAATTTAAGGGCTTTAAAACCGCCTTATTTAATGGAAAGTTTTTGTTAACAATTAGCTATATCAGGTCTGAAACCCCATCAATCCCGATAGTTAAAACCTAAACAAGTATCCGAACGTACAAAAGGCATAAATGTTTTTTACCCCTTTATCACAGTTATAAATATAAAGCGCTTTAATAATAAACTATAGTTTGAATTAAATTGAATATTTAGCTGATGCAAAAATTTCAAAATATAAAAACAAATTACTTTACTGATGTTCCGTTTTCATTATCGTTAACGGCAATAAATTTTATCCTCATTAACAAATGGGTATCCTAAGCCGATCATATAAAGAAGAATATAAAAGTATGCTGATACATCAACTGTTTGAGTTGCAAAAGAGCAAAACACCTGATGCAATTGCCATTATTTTTGGAGATCAAAAACTAACTTATAGCCAACTGGGTCAAAAAGCTGATAATTTAGCTGCCCAAATAACTGCAAACTCCCCAGATACTTTAATTGCAGGCGTAAGTACTTACCGCTCTGTTGAAACTATTATAAGTGTGCTGGCTATCCTAAAATCGGGAAAAGCATATATGCCGCTCGATCCTGATTACCCGCAAGATCGTTTACAACAAATAATAACCGATTCGGGCATTGATCTTTGCTTATCCGTAACAGATCAAAAACATTTTTTTGAACCATTATCAATAAAAGTCTTATCATCAGATAAAGAATATCCGGAGCAAAAACTACAATCACAAGATAGCAGATCAGCCGCTTATGTATTGTATACCTCAGGCTCAACAGGTACACCAAAAGGTGTTTCAATGGGGCATGCGGCTTTGGCTAATTTATTATCGTGGCAACAAAAAAACTCTATATCTGCAATAGGTGTAAACACACTTCAGTTTGCGCCCTTAAGTTTTGATGTATCCTTCCAGGAAATATTTGCCACTTTAACCACCGGCGGTACTTTGGTTTTGGTGGATGATAATTTAAGGGTTGACCCATACCGCTTGCTGCGTTATATTGATCAATATGTGGTTAACCGGATCTTTTTACCTTTTGTGGTACTTCAGTATTTAACCGAAGCTGCCGATGCCGAAAAATATTTTCCGGCTTGCCTTAAGGAAGTGATGACCGCAGGCGAACAGCTAAAGATAACCCCGCAGATTGTCCGCTTTTTTTCGGCCCTGCCCGGCTGTGTATTAATTAACCAATACGGTCCTACCGAAACTCACGTGGTTACCCAATTGATATTGGATGGCGACGCTTCCAAATGGCCGGCATTACCATCTATAGGTACACCTATTGATGAAACAGAAATATTGATTCTTGATGAAGAATTAAAAAAACTGCCTTATGGCGAAACGGGTGAATTATGTGTAGCAGGCATCAGCCTTGCTGATGGTTACCTGAACCGCCCCGAAATGACTGCCGAAAAATTTGTAGAGTGGCAGGAAACTGACACACAAACTACCCGCATTTACCGCACCGGCGACCTTGCCCGTTATATGCCCGATGGCAATATTGAATACCTGGGCCGCAGGGATACCCAGGTAAAAATACGCGGTAACCGCGTTGAATTAGGTGAGATTGAAGTTTTAATAAACCAGCTAAACGATATACAGCAGGCTATAGTAATAGCACGCGAAGATGTGATTGGTCAAAAGCGATTGGTTGCCTATTTGGTATCGGCTAAAAACAAGCCTGATACGGAGTATGTACGCAAAAGCATAGAGCAGCAACTGCCTGATTTTATGCTGCCATCTGCCTATGTTTGGATGACAGAACTACCTAAAACCACCAGCGGAAAGGTTGACAGAAAAGCCCTGCCAAAACCTGATTTGCAAAGGCCCGAACTAAGTACATTATACAAAGCACCATCCACTCCTACCGAAAAAAATATTACCGGTATATGGATGGAACTATTGCTTTTAGATAAAATTGGTGTTGACGATAACTTTTTTCAGTTAGGCGGTAATTCATTACTTGCATTAAAAACAGTTGCTCAGCTAAAACACCTGTTTAATTATGATATACCGATCACCAAACTGTACCAATTCCCTACCGTTAGCGGCATTGCCGGTTTAATAAGCGGATCAAATAAAACCGCACCTATCCTTACAACTAAAAAATCCAGGGATAAAAAAGAAAATAGTGATGTGGCCATTATTGGCATGGCCGGCCGTTTTCCCGGAGCTAATACTATTGCTGAGTTTTGGGAGCTACTTTCGGAAGGCCGTGAGGCCATCAGTTTTTTTAGTGATGCCGAACTTGATCCTTCTATCCCGCAAAGCGTAAAAAATGATCCTGCTTATGTAAAAGCCCGTGGTGTAATTGAAAAGGCTGATGAATTTGATGCAGAATTTTTTGGTTTTAATCCACGGTCTGCCGAATTAATGGATCCGCAGCAACGTGTGTTTTTAGAAATAGCCTGGGAAGTATTGGAAGACAGCGGCTATCTACCTCAAAAATATAAAGGGGCAGTGGGCGTTTTTGCAGGCACAGGTTATAATACCTATTACACCAACAATGTTTTAACAAATAATGCACTTGTTGAAAGGTTCGGTCAATTCAATACCCGTACCCTGAACGAGAAAGACTATATAGCTACCCGCACTGCCTACCAGCTAAACCTTAAAGGGCCGGCTGTGGCGGTTCATTCTGCCTGCTCAACATCGTTACTGGCAATTGCACAGGCGGTAAGCAGCATCAGGGTTGGGCAATGCGATATTGCCATTGCTGGCGCAGCGTCTATAACATCTCCTTTAAACAGCGGACACTTTTACGAAGAAGGCTCAATTATGAGTATTGACGGCCATTGCAGGCCGTTTGATGCGGAAGCAACCGGTACTGTATTTAGCGATGGCGCAGGGGTCGTACTTTTAAAAAACCTGGAAGATGCCCGGCGCGATGGTGATACCATTTTAGCAATAATAAAAGGTATAGGAATAAACAACGATGGTGCCGATAAAGGCAGCTTTGGCGGCCCGAGTGCGCAAGGCCAGGCAGGTGCTATTGCCATGGCTATTGATGATGCTGCTATTGATGCAGCTACCATTAGCTATGTTGAAGCACACGGCACAGCCACGCCATTAGGAGATCCAATTGAAATTGAGGGCCTTAACCTTGCTTTTGGCTTACAACAGGAAAAACAATATTGTGCCATAGGCTCCATAAAAAGTAATATGGGGCATTTAACTGCTGCATCAGGAGTGGCGGGTATTATAAAAACGGTACTGGCTATGCGCCATCAACAAATACCGGCTTCACTCTTTTATAAAAACAGCAATCCTAACATCAACTTTACCGATAGCCCGTTTTATGTAAATGCTGAATTAACAAAATGGCAGCCAGCCGGGAAAAGAAGGGCTGGGATTAGCTCATTTGGTGTTGGTGGCACTAACGTACATGTTGTTTTAGAAGAATATGATGCGCCTGAATTTGAAGAAAGCACTCAAAAACCATTGAGCCTTATCACTTGGTCTGCAAAAACAGAAACAAGTGTGAACAGCTACGCTAAAAAACTTGCCGGGTTTGTTGAGCACAATAAAGGTGTTAATATTACTGACATTGCTTACTCATTGCAGAGTACAAGGGCCGATCTTAACCAGCGCAGGTTTATTATAGCAGCCAATAATGATGAGCTGTTAAGCAAATTAACAGCACCTGCCATTGAGGCCAATACATCAAAAAAACTTACTTCAAAAGCATCAGAGGTAGTGTTTATGTTTCCGGGCCAGGGCTCGCAATATGTAAACATGGGCCATGAGCTTTACACCGGCGAACCTGTATTTAAAGCAGCGGTGGATGAATGTATTGATTTGCTAAAGGATACCCCACATGCACATATACTTGATGTAATATATCCTTCAAGCTTTGACGAAGCATCGGCAGAAAACATAAAGAACACATTTTATACCCAGCCGGCCATATTTATTATGGAATATGCTATGGCCAGATTATACATGAGCTGGGGTATACAACCTACTATTTTAGTTGGGCACAGTATTGGCGAATTTGTTGCCGCGCATTTAGCAGGCATATTTAATTTAAAAGATGCCCTGCTCCTGATTTCGACCCGGGCAAAAATGGTAAGCGAAGTGGCCAAAGGCAGTATGCTTACCGTAAGGCTTGAGGCTGATTTGTTAGCAGCTATGCTACCAGACAAACTTTCTATTGCTGTGATTAACAGTAACAAGCTAAGTGTTGTTGCCGGCCCGGATGATTTAGTAGCTGAATTTTCAGCGTTCCTGGCCGAGAAAAATATCCCTGCCCGCTTGCTGCAAACCAGTCATGCATTTCATTCCGCCATGATGGATGATATAGTGGCACCTTTTGAGGCGGTTGTTAAAACCCTTAAATTAAATCCGCCGGTAAAACCAATCGTATCAACTGTTACGGGCAAATGGATAAGCGAGGCCGAAGCAACAAGCACTGCCTATTGGGCAAATCACCTGCGTAACACCGTTCGTTTTGCGGATGCTGTTAATACTTTACAGGAGGATGATGGCCGTATTTTGGTTGAAGTTGGCCCCGGAAATGTATTGGCAACACTATCGCGCCAGCAAATAACCATTAAAACAACCCCAATTGTATCCGGATTTGAAAAAAATGAAACACTTACAGAGTATTATTCCGTATTAAGGGCATTAGGTCAGTTATGGTTAAATGGAATAGAACCTGATTGGAAAGGATTTTACCAAAATCAGCAGCGATCAAAAACAAGTTTACCGGCCTATGCATTTGATAATAAACGTTATTGGCTTAATGCCGCCCCCCCGGTAAATACAATAACACAAACTACTGATAACCATACAACAACAGAACAACAAACAATAAAAGAAGAAAGTATCCTGATGAGAAAAGAACTGCTAACTGATAAATTAAAGGAACTATTTGAAGATGCATCGGGCATTGAAATTGATGGAGCATCAACTGATATGAATTTTATCGAGATCGGCTTTGATTCCCTTTTGTTGACACAGATTTCAACAAACCTTAAAAAGGAGTTTAATGTTCCTATCACGTTCAGAAAACTATTTGAAGAATATAATACTATAGATTTGCTTGCAGCTTATTTAGATGCAAAGTTACCTGCCGGGGCTTTTAGCCCGCAGGCTGCTCCCGTTGCAAATAGCTATGCACAACCTGTTTACAATACAACTGCTGTTGCTGCACCGGTTGCTGCTGCAAACCCTGCTTTAGATTTAATTGCACAGCAAATACAAATGCTTGCAGGCCAGTTAGCAATGATGCAAAACGGAAATGCGCCACAAGCTGCGCCGCCTGTTGCTCCACCTGCCCAGGTTGCTGCACCTGTAAAATCAGGTATCCAGTACGATCTTACGCCTGAGGAGCAGGTTGAAGTTAAAAAACCTTTTGGCGCCACGGCCCGCATTGAAAAACAGGTACAGGGTTTAAGTGAAAAGCAACAAAAGTTTTTGAGCGATCTTACCCAGCGTTACAATGCCAAAACAAAAGGCAGTAAAGCATATACACAACAACATCGCTCCTACATGGCCGATCCGCGTGTTGTTAGTGGTTTCAGGCCTTTAACAAAAGAGATCGTTTACCCAATTGTGGTTAACAAATCAAAAGGAAGCCATGTTTGGGATATTGATGGCAACGAATATATTGATGCCTTAAATGGCTTTGGATCAAGCTTTTTAGGCTACCAGCCCGAAGTATTAAAAAAGGCTGTACTTGAACAGGTTGAAAAAGGTTACGAGATTGGCCCGCAGCATGAGCTTGCCGGCGAGGTTTGTAAGCTGATAAGTGAATTTACAAATTTTGACCGCGCTGCTTTATGTAATACCGGATCTGAGGCTGTTTTAGGTGCCATGCGTATAGCACGTACTGTTACGGGCCGTTCATTAATGGTGGCTTTCAGCGGATCGTACCACGGTATAAATGATGAGGTTATTGTAAGAGGCACTAAAAAGCTTAAAACAATACCTGCTGCACCCGGCATTATGCCCGAGGTTGTACAGAATATGCTGATACTTGATTATGGTACCGATGAAACCTTAAGAATAATTGAAGAAAGAGCACACGAGCTTGCAGCCGTTTTGGTTGAACCGGTACAAAGCCGCAGACCAGAGTTTCAGCCTGTAGAGTTTCTAAAAAAGGTACGTGAGATCACCCGAAAATCAAATACGGTTTTAATTTTTGACGAAGTGATCAGCGGTTTCAGGATGCATCCCGGTGGTGCGCAGGCCATGTTCGGTATAAAAGCCGATCTGGGTACTTACGGCAAGGTAATTGGCGGCGGTATGCCTATAGGCGCTATTGCGGGTGTAAAACAATACATGGATGCGCTTGACGGTGGTTTCTGGGAGTATGGCGATGATTCACAGCCAGAAGCAGGTGTAACTTACTTTGCAGGCACTTTTGTAAGGCACCCATTAGCGTTGGCAGCAGCAAAAGCATCATTAACCTATATGAAAGAACAGGGCCCGGCTTTACAGCAAGGTTTAAACGACCTGACTAAATATTTAGCAACCGAGTTGAATTACACTTGCGAAAAAGAAGGCATTCCGTTGTATGCCCCATCATTCGGATCGTTATGGAAAATAAAGTTTAAAGAAGAACTGCCTTATGGTGAACTACTTTTTAGCCTGATGCGCGAAAAGGGCATCCATATATGGGATTTGTTCCCTTGCTTTTTAACCGCTTCACATACCAAAGAGGAAGTGGATACCATTATTGCTAAATTCAGGGAAAGTGTAAGCGAGCTGATCGAGTCGGGATTTTTCCCTTCAAATAAACCCGCCCCTGCTAAAGAAGAATTTAATCCATTTATGGAATCACCTATCCCCGGGGCAAGGCTTGGCCGCGATAAGGATGGTAACCCAGGCTGGTTCATCAGTGATGTGAACAATCCGGGTAAATATTTACAAGTAAAATGATAACCAGTTTGGAAAACAATATGTCAGCTACCACACCTGTTGAATTTGATCCGTTTGCAGGGCCTGAAATAACATTGATAGCGCCTGCAACAGAATCGCAGGTGGAGATATGGACTTCATGCCTTATTGGCGGTACTTCTGCAAACTGTTCATATAATGAATGTGCTTCATTACTTTTAACTGGTATTTTCAATGCATCGGCAATGATCCGTGCCTTGCAGGATATGGCTAACATGCACGAGGCCCTGCGAACAACATTTAGCGCAGATGGTACCAGTATATGTGTTTATAAAGAATTATTGCTTGATATTGATTTTCAGAACCTGTCGTCAAAATCAGATGATGAACAGCAAACCTTTATAAATGCTTATAACAAGCAGCTTGTACTTACCCCTTTTGATTTAATTAATGGGCCGCTTTTTAAAACTTCACTGTTTAAACTCGGCGAGCACGAGCATCTGCTAACATTTGTAGCCCATCATATTGTTTGCGATGGTTGGTCTATCGGCATTATGATGCAGGATTTGAGCAAGCTTTACTCCGCCTATGCAAAAAACGAACCTATCCGCTTGCCTAATGCCGCACGTTTTAGTGATTATGCGCTGGAGCAACGGATATTAACAGAAAGTGAATCATACAAAGAAACAGAGCGATACTGGGTTGAGCAATTTAAAGGCAGCAATCATTTATTAAATATCCCTACCGATTTTCCACGCCCATCAGTACGCACCTATAAAAGCCACCGCGATGATTTTGTTTTAAATGCAGCCCTGGCAAATGAGGTAAAAAAACTTGGCCGCAGCACGGGTAGTAGCTTTGTAACCACTTTGCTTGCCGCTTTTGAAGTATTTTTAAAACAATTAACCGGGCAGGAAGAAATTATATTGGGCCTTCCCTCTGCCGGGCAATCGGCAACTGATAATTATCATTTAGTTGGCCATTGTGTAAACCTTTTAGCATTAAGAAGTTATCCTAAAGGAGACCTGTCTTTTAAAGAATATTTAAAGCAAAGGCGTACCCAGGTACTTGATGCTTACGATCATCAGCTGTATACTTTTGGCAGCTTATTAAAAAAATTAAGTATTCCGCGTGATCCATCACGGGTACCATTGGTGCCGGTAATGTTTAACATTGATATGGGGCTTGATGATGATGTGGCATTTTACGAGCTGCAGCATAAATTGATCAGCAACCCGCGCGAGTACGAAAACTTTGAAATATTTCTGAACATTGCCGGGCAGGAAGCAGCGCCTACTTTAGAGTGGTCGTACAATACGCAGCTCTTCAAATCAGCTACCATTAAAAAAATGATGGATGGCTTTGAATTTTTACTTGGCCAGCTGGTGAGTAATCCTGATGTACTCATCGGGAATATTCCATCGGCAAATGCCGGTGAGTTATCACTCGAGTTAGACAAGTGGAATAACACCGAATGCGATTACCCCAAACAAATACCATTACACCAGTTAATAAGTGAGCGTGCTATTGAAATTCCCGGTAAAACGGCAATAACCTTTGGCGATAAAAAGATCACTTATAAAGAATTAAATGAGCGTGCCAATCAACTGGCTTATATCCTGATTAAAAATGAGGTTAAAAAAGGCGATAAGGTTGCCTTCTCGCTCGACAGGTCGGCCGAAATGGTTATTGCCTTATTGGCTATAATGAAATCAGGTGCGGTTTATATCCCGCTCGATCCGCAGTTCCCGCTCAACCGCATCAACTACATGCTCGAAGATTCAAAGGCAGTAGTTTTATTAACCTCAAAAAAATACAAAAACAGGTATCAATCCAACGCAAAGGAGTTATTGATTGAAGATGAATTAACATCAGAACAAGATTACCCTACAACCGATCCGGAAGTAAATATTACCGGCGATGACTTGGTTTATATTCTATATACATCCGGCTCAACAGGCATGCCTAAAGGCGTGCAAATAGCACATCATAACCTGGTAAATTTTCTGTACAGCATGCAGAAACAGCCGGGAATGCAGACGGTTGATAAGCTATTAGCCGTAACCACTATAAGTTTTGATATTGCCGGGCTGGAGCTTTTTTTACCACTGCTAACAGGTGCTGAAGTTATTATTGCTGATACCGCAACCTCAAAAGATGGGCGTGCATTGCTTGAGCTCATCAAAAAAAAGCAGGTTACAATAATGCAGGCTACCCCATATACCTGGCGAATAATGCTCGAGGCCGGCTGGGATAAAGCCACACCATTAAAAGTTATTTGCGGTGGCGAGGCCTTACCTATTGAACTTGCCGGCCGTTTGCTTAGCCGTGCAGCATCCTTATGGAATGTATATGGCCCCACCGAAACAACTATATGGTCGACAGTTAAACAAGTAACCGCCGAAGACAAAACAATTTCGATAGGCAGGCCTATTGATAATACCTCCGTTTATATTTTAGACAGCTTTTTAAAGCCATTGGCGCCAGGTATTGCCGGCGAGATTTACATTGGCGGCGAAGGCGTGGCAAAAGGCTATTTAAACCGCCCTGAATTAACAGCCGAAAAATTTGTGAGCGATCCTTTTTCAAAAAACAAGGACAGCAAAATGTACAACACCGGCGATTTGGGCCGTTTTATGCCTAATGGCGAAATTGAATGTCTTGGCCGCGCTGATGCACAGGTAAAAATACGCGGCTACCGTATTGAAACTGGCGAAATTGAATACCAATTAGTTAACGGAACTAATATAAAAGAGGCTGTAGTTATTGCCCGGCCTGATAATTTAGGCATTGATAAACTGGTGGCATTTGTAGTTGTTGATTACGCTGATGATAGCATGAGCGAAGCCAACCAGGTACAAAAGTGGAAGGAAAAGCTCAGAGATTCGGTACCTGATTATATGGTACCCGATAATTTTATACTTATACCTGCAATGCCGTTAACTCCTAACGGTAAAATAGATAAAAAGGCCTTAGCTAAACATGGCATATCATCATCAGAAGCCGGTAATGGTTATTTAGCGCCACGTACCGATATTGAAAAATTAGTTGCCGATATATGGATCGAATACCTCGGAGTTAAAAAAGTTGGTGTACACGATAACTTTTTTGAGTTGGGCGGCCACTCCCTGATTGCCGTTCAGGTAATGACCCGTATTGAAAAAGAAACAGGAAAACGTTTGCCTTTAGCTGCCTTATTTGAAACATCAACAGTTGAAAAATTAGCACAACTACTTGAGATGGGCGCAAAATCAATAACCTGGGACTCACTTGTTCCGATAAAACCAAAAGGGAGTAAAATGCCCTTGTACATGGTTCATGGCGCAGGTTTAAATGTATTATTGTTTAATACATTAGCAATGAACATGTCGGCAGAGCAGCCTGTTTATGGCCTGCAGGCAAAAGGACTTAACGGTACAGATGAGCCGCTGAGCAAGATAGAAGATATTGCAGCGCATTATATTTCGGCCATAATGCAGCAAAACCCTACGGGGCCTTATGCCCTGGCCGGTTACTCGTTTGGGGGTATCATTGCCTTTGAAATGGCCCGGCAATTAGAAGAGATGGGTAAGCAGGTAAAAATGCTGGCCATGTTTGATACCTATGCCTACCGCTCACCACATTTTGACCCAAGCTTAACTAAGTTAATAAAAAGGGGAAGGTTTTTTCTCCGGAAAGTGTTTTATGCCCTATCGTTCCAAAATGGTGTGAAGAGCACTATAACAGATAAAAGCACCTCATTAAAACGCAGGGCCATCAGGACCTACTGGAAATTAAGATACGGTAAAGATCAAAATCAAACAGGCTTTTTTGGCTATTCAAATAAAATTGATGAAATGAATAACCATGCTGAAAGAAATTACCAATTAAAGCCCCAAAATATTGCCGTAGAGGTTTTCAGGGCCGAGCGCCGTACTTTTTATATGGATGATTTTGAAAATCTTGGCTGGAAACCGTATGCGCTGAAAGGCGTTCACATCCATAGCATACCTGGAGAACACAATACCATTTTTAAAGCACCCAATGATAAAATATTTGCCGATGTACTTCAAAAATGTTTAGATGAAGCGGTAAACAAGTAACTTGTGCAGCATATAAACAGGTATGGGGCTTATAAAAATCACAAATCAATATTTACCCGGTGTTAGCTGGGTAAATGCAAATGAGTGCGGGTTTAAAGTAAATGATACTACGGATGTTTGGCGGATCAATATCAGCTTAAACATTGCATTACTTGATTATTTCACAACTGTTTTAAATGAAAATGAATTGGTTAAGGCTAACCGCTATTTTCAAACTAAAGATAAAAACAGATTTATTGTAAGCCGCGGTGCACTGCGGATATTGCTGGGACAATATTTAAATTACAGCCCTTCAGCCATCATTTTTGGAATCGGGGTAAATAAAAAACCCTATATTAAAACGCCGGAAGACGTAAACCTACATTACAATATTTCACACTCGGGCGATTGGATATTAATTGCGATTGCAGCATCAGCAATTGGTGCAGATGTGGAGTTTGTAAACCCATCTTTTAATTTTAATGATATTCTTGAGGATAACTTCAGCGCGGCGGAGATCAGCTATATTAAGCAGACCTCATCGGTTGAGCGTTTTTTTATGACCTGGACCCGGAAAGAAGCCTTAACCAAAGCAACCGAAAAAGGACTGGATCAGGACCTGAAACTTATACCTGGTTTGGATGGTGAAAATTATATTGACAGCATAATTGCAGCATCAGCAAACAATTGGTTAATAAATAGCTTTCCAGTGAGTGATACATATGTGGCAAGTATTGCAAACAACTTATCAGCAAAAAAATTAATGTTTTGGAATGCTGATTTTAATTATCTCAGGAATATTTCTTAAACTTTAGTTGGTTAATTGCATTTGTGCAACCTCAAATAGGAGCGCTATATTGTTCATTATGTTTGAGTTAAAAATTCTTAAATAAATGTTTATTATTATTATCAATTAGGTATTTTTATAGAATTAAACTTTAAAAAGTAAACTATTAACTACTAAAACCTCAACTAATCACTTTATCACTAAACAAACTCTTGGTTTAAATTAGTTGTTATTAAAACTTTTCTCACTCAAAATACGTAATCAGGTGAAATTTACTATACAAGATCAGGTTGCCATATGAAAAAAAGGATACTCATTGTTGATGACGACTTAAGTATTTTAAAGCTCCTAAATTTCATTCTTTCAAAAGATTACGATGTAGTTGTAAGAAATAATGGAATCGATGCTTTTTCATGGCTTGAAGACGGCAATATTCCTGAGCTGATTATTTCCGATCTGCAAATGCCTTATTTTGACGGGCAATCATTTATAAAAAACGTTAAGATCAGCGGCCTTTTCCGTGATATTCCTATCATCATGTTATCTGCTGCGCATGATCTGGACGAACAAGTTAGTAAAATGCCATTCCAGGTAGATGCTTATATGCCGAAGCCATTTAACCCAACATCTTTAAAATCAGCAATTACTAAAGTATTAAGTATTTATGACGCATCCCATAGCAACTGAATGGAATGAAAATGCAGCTTCACATACCAGGATAGCGTATGCCGGAGTTGAATTAAAAGATTTGGTAGCAACTGAACTTAACCCCTATTTTCAGATTTTTTATAATGAATCATTGCCTAAACTTGAAGAGTACCTGGGCAATCAGTCTATTTTAACCTTACCTGAAATAATTTTATTAGAAGTTGACGAAAACGGCGAATGCTTTAAGCTGATTGAACGGTTGAAAGGTAATTTCCTTTTTAACGGGCTGATCATCGTGTTAATTTCATTATCAAACGATAAATCATTAAAACTAAGTGCCATGCAGCTAAAGGTGCATGACTTTTATATTTATCCTTTTTCGATGTCAGATCTGCGCGAAAGGTTAAACTTTTTGG
Organism: Mucilaginibacter sp.; assembly: GCF_965277465.1. Lineage (GTDB taxonomy): Bacteria > Bacteroidota > Bacteroidia > Sphingobacteriales > Sphingobacteriaceae > Mucilaginibacter. The sequence goes on along the minus strand of NZ_CBDICW010000002.1, from coordinate 1,489,605 downwards.
TAAAGTTTAAACTGATCAAGCCAAAGCTGATTGAAATATCAAAAGAGGTTGATATCAAATATTCAATGCCTGTTGGTAAGCGGTTAATTGACCTGGTTATTTCAGGCGGTATGATCCTTGCGCTTTCGCCTATTATGCTTGCTGTTGTTATCGCCATTAAATTAGGCTCAAAAGGGCCGATTATTTATAAAAGTAAACGCGTTGGTACAGGCTATAAAGTATTTGATTTTTACAAATTCAGGTCGATGCGTACTGATGCCGATAAATTATTGGTAGAGTTATCAACACAAAATCAGTATGCAAATGAGGATGGAGGCACAAAAGCCGCATTTGTTAAAATTAAAGACGATCCGCGTGTAACTAAACTCGGCAAATTTTTACGAAATTCGAGCCTCGACGAGCTTCCTCAATTATTCAACATTTTATTGGGGGATATGTCGTTAGTTGGTAACAGGCCATTGCCGGTTTATGAAGCAGAAATGCTTACTTCAAACGAGTGGTCGATGCGTTTTTTAGGCCCTGCGGGGTTAACAGGATTATGGCAAATTACCAAACGTGGTAAAGCAGATATGTCTGAACGTGAAAGAAAAAAATTAGATAACTTTTACGCTCAAAATTATTCCTTTTGGCTTGACTTAAAGATCCTGATCAGAACCGTACCAGCAGTATTTCAGAAAGAAAAAGTGTAAACAAATGAATAATAGAATAAAAGTTATTTGCCTAACATTATTTATCCTTATTTCAGCCAGTAACATTTACGCACAGGAAACGATGTTTAAAGATCTTTCCTATGATTACCTGGAGAAATTAATAGCTACCGCTAAAAAGAACTACCCCGAAGTAAAAGTAAAACAAGCGCAGGCCAATATTGCACGCAGTACCTTTCATCAGTCAAACTTTGGTTGGCTGGAAGCTTTCAGTGCATCCTACATCTACAGTCCTAAAAGTGCAATTAATTTAAATGCACCAACCGTGTTTAACGGCGTACAATTAGTAGCATCAGTAAGTTTAGGTTCCTTATTTGAAAGGCCATACACCATTCACAATGCCCGCGAAGCCTCAAAAATTGCAGAACTGCAGCAGGATGAATACTTACTAACCTTAGAAGCACAGATAAAACGTTTTTACTTTGCTTATCTTGAAGCACAAACCGATTTACGAAGCAGGGTAAACGCCGTACAAGATGCCACAACTGCCGTAAAACAACTTAAATATTCTTTTCAAAAAGGTGAGATACCGTTTCAAACATATAACGAAGCATTAAGCAACCTTTACAGTCAAAATTCGTTCAGGATACAGGGTGAGCTTGCTGTTTTTACAGCTAAAACCAACCTTGAAGAACTTTTGGGTGCAAAGCTGGAAAGTATTAAATAAATAATGGAAGTATCGTCTTTTTTTTCACTCTTAGGTAAATATAAATTCGTAATTATTATTGTTGTTTTAGCAGCAGTAGTTTCATCGTACTTCCTTGTCAAAAATTTACCAGACGAATATGTTTCGCGCACGCAAATTGCCACAGGCATTGTTGATGCTTCAAGGCACCTGCTGGATAAAGAGAACACCCCTAATGCCCAATCAGACCAGATAAGCAGGGAGTTTAGTAATTTGATGGAGATTATTAAGCTTAAAAAATTAATTGACCAGGTTTCGTATCAGCTCATTATCCATGACCTTAGCAGCTCCACTCCTTTCAGAAAGCTGAATCATCAGTTTAAAGATTTAAGCGCGGGCGCAGTAAATCATGCGCTTACTGTGTTTAGAAGCAAGCTTCAAAACGGCGAACCATTGTCGCTTTATAATGCTGACGAAAGCGGATTAAATCAGCTACTTATTTCAATGGGTTATGATGAACGGTCGTTAAGAAAAGAACTGGATATTAACAGGGAAGAAGAAAGCGATTTTATCTCTGTAATGTACACTTCCGAAAATCCGCAGCTTTCAGCTTTTGTTGTAAATACACTTTGTAAAGAGTTTATTGATTACTACACGGTTAACATTAAAAGAAGCGAATCAAATGCTGTAAATTTTTTATCAAACCTTTTAGACCAAAAACGTACAGCCCTTAACGCTAAAAAGGAAGAACTACAGCAGTACAAAATAAAAAACGGTATCCTGAATTTAGATGAGCAGTCAAAATCTATATTTTCTCAAATATTGGTTTACACGGATAAAAAATTGCAGGCCGAAAAAGACATTGCCTCTTACGAAGGTGCACTTAAAGATATTAACGGAAGGTTTGACCCTAAAGACAGGCAATATGTTGAATCGGCCATAAGCAAGCTCAATCAATCAATTACCAGTACGGAGGATCAATTGCGTACCATGAACAGCGATTATGTGCATAGCGGCTTTAATCCAAAAATGAAGCCCGCTTTAGATTCATTGCAAAAACAGCTGTCAAATGAAATTAATAACAGCTCAGATGCTTATATCCTGGATCCGCGCGTAGCAAAAAGTAACCTTGTAATCAAAAAACAGGAGCTGGAAATAAACCGTGACCTTGCCAAATACAGCGTACAATCTATCGACAGCGAATTAAAATTACTTAACACCAAATTTGCCAGTTTGGTACCCTTTGATGCAACAGTTAAAACTTATGAATTTGATATAGATATATTAAGCAAGGAATACCTTGATGTATTAAACAAATACAATGCAACCAACCTGCAATCAAATTTTTCAATAAAACTGATGCAGGTTGAACCGGCCACACCGGATATTGCCCAGCCTACCAAAAAAATGCTATTAATTGCATTAAGCGGTATTGCCAGCTTTTTTGCTTGTATTGTGGTATTATTTATCCTGTTTTATTTGGATGATACCATTAAATCGCCTAATGACCTGGTTAGCAGAACGCAACTACCATTGCTTGGTTCACTAAACCAGATAAGCGGCCCAAAACCCGAACTTAAAAAATTATGGGATGTTGAAAACAGGAACAAGATGCAGCAATACAAAGAGCTGCTGCGATCTGTAAGGTTTGAGATTGACCAGGAACTTAAAGGTGATAAAATATTAGCTGTAACCAGCATGCTTGAGGGGGAGGGTAAAACACTTACCGTTATGAGCCTTGCTTATGCTTACGCTGCTATAAACAAAAGGGTATTACTGATTGACGGTAATTTTAATAACCCACGGATAAGCAATGTTTTTGAGCCTGTTTTATTTGTGGAGGATTATTTCAGAAACAGTACCTATATTGAAAGGGACAGCTCAAAGATCAGCATTTTAGGTAACCGGGGTAATGACATTACGCTGCTGGAGATTAACGATGAAAAGCACATTCAAAACGAGTTTAATGAATTAAAATCGCGTTTTGATATTATACTAATTGATTTGCCAGCTATTGATGCCTTGAACAAATCAAAAGAGTGGTTATTGTTTTCGAACAAAGCTATAGCCGTTTTTGAAGCCAACAGAAAGATTTCCAAGTCGCAAAAACAGTATGTTGATTATTTAAAAAGCCTTAATGGCAAATTTGCCGGCTGGGTGTTAAACAGGGCGGTGATCCCTGCATCATCAAAAAGAAAAAACAATTAGTTTTTGAGTTAGCCTGCATCTGGTAGTTGAGATATATTTAAAATAATGAGAGTTGAGCCTGTTCGTAAAGCAGATGATCCGATAGATGAGTTAGATACGTTACAAAAACGCTGTTACTATACTGCGCTTACTGTTTCCTTCATCAGTATTTTTGTTTGGGTTTTTAAAATTCTATTTTTTTAAGCTAATTACCATCCCGATAGATGCCAAATGACACAACCGGAAATAATGCAAGCAGAGGATCTTTTTGGAGTAATTTAATTCTCCATAAGTATTCAAAGCTTATTGTATTATTTGTTTTGCTCATTACATCATTAACCATTAGTTTTTTGATAGCAAGCCAGGGTGCTGTAATGGGCATTCTGATCATTATTGCTTTAATTGGCCTGCCTGCTGTTTATGCCATTGTTGCCTATCCTAAATTTGGCATCATTGTTTTTATAATTGCCGCCTTCCTGGTCAATCATGCTTCCCGTATCCTTCCTGATAATACCCCTATTGGTATTGTTATGGATTTACTAACATACCTGTTAATTTTAGGGTTTTTTATCAAACAGCGTACAGAGAACCGCTGGGACTATTTTAAAGACCCTATCAGCTATTTTATATTAGCGTGGCTGGCCTATAACCTGCTTGAGGTTATAAACCCCTCAGCATCATCAGTATTAGCATGGGTTTATACCGTACGTACCGTTGCATTTTTAATGCTGATGTATTTTGTGTTTGTATTCCATATCCGCTCAAAGGATTTTATAAAAACATTGATAAAAGTATGGCTCATTTTAGAAGTGATAGCCGCCATATCAGCATTTCAGCAGGAAAACTTTGGCTTTTTTGATTTTGAAAAAAAATGGCTCAACGCCGAGCCTTTACGTGTAAGCCTGTTATTCATCAGCGGGCATATGCGTAAATTCGGGATCTTCTCTGATCCTGTGGTATTTGCCTATAACATGATAGCAGCATCCATATTATGCCTCACGCTGTTATTCAGAAATTTCAAAACCTATAAAAAGGTTATCCTGGTGGGTATGATCATCTTTTTTTTAACGGTGATGATGTATTCGGGCACACGCGCGTCATTCGTGCTATTACCCGCGGCATTGGTTATGCTGGCTATATTAAAATTTAACAAACAAATACTATTTGCAGTTATAGTAGCGGCAGTTTTTTTAGGCATACTGATCAAAATACCAACCTCAAACCCAAGCCTGGTAAGGTTTCAAACTGCCTTTGCCCCATCAAAAGATGCATCGTTTAATGTACGGGCTGAAAATCAGAAACGCATACAGCCTTATATATTAACCCACCCGCTTGGCGGTGGTTTAGGCTCTGTGGGTATATGGGGGCAGCGTTTTGCACCTAACTCCTACCTGGCTAAATTCCCGCCCGATAGCGGTTACGTACGCGTAGCTGTTGAAATGGGTTGGATAGGCCTGTTACTTTTTTGCACATTTAACTTTATTATACTAAAAAAAGGCATTTACTATTATTACCTGATTAAAGATCCGGAGCTTAAAATATATTGCCTGGCAATGATATTAATTATCTTCGCGCTCGATTTTGGTAACTATCCTCAACAAGCATTCGTACAATACCCCACCAATATTTTATTTTATTTGGCAATGGCTATATTGAATGTTACGATGCGGTTAGACCTTCAGCAAAGAGGATTACAACCTACAATAGCAGCATAAATTTAATACTGAAAAAACAAAACCTGATGTCGTTATTATCTGCTATTAAATCTAACCCCAAATTAAAAAAATTTGTACATTGGCTCCTGATACCCCGCGGCCAGGCCAGGCCCAGATTATGGGTTAGGTTACTTGTTAACCCATTTATTCACAAAAAAGGCAAAGGAACCATTATAAGATTTAATACAAGGATGGACTTGTTCCCCTTTAAAAATTTCAGCATAGGCTCAAAAAGCATTATTGAAGATTTTGCTACCATTAACAATGGCGTTGGCGATGTTTCGATAGGTAATAACGCAGGGATAGGTTTAAGCAACGTAATAATTGGCCCGGTTAAAATTGGCAATTATGTAATGCTGGCCCAAAATATAGTAATATCAGGCCTTAACCATGGGTATGAAGATATTAACTTACCGCCAAGGGTACAGAAAGTAGTTACCAAACAAATTACCATTGAAGATAATGTTTGGATTGGTGCTAACTGTGTGGTTACTGCAGGCGTTACCATAGGTAAACATTCGGTAATTGGCGCAGGGAGTGTGGTAACAAAAAATATTGCCCCCTACTCGGTTGCAGTTGGTAACCCGGCCCGCGTGATTAAAAAATATAATTTTGAAACCAGTAGCTGGGAAAAAGTATAATGTCTGTATTTAAAAAATTAATAAATAAACATACTCTTTCTTTAGCCAGTAATGCTGTAATGCCTGTGGTTGGCATGGTTACAGTTTCGTTACTTGCGCGTAACCAATCTGAACGTGATTTTGGCGACTGGATATTATTTTTGATCACCTTTACCTTAGCCAATTTATTCAGGAGTGGCTTTTTACAAACCTCGCTGGTTAAATTTTATTCGGGTGCCAGTGCAGAAAGATCATCAACCGTAGCCGGATCAACCTGGTACCTGGGCTTTGCACTTACAGCTGCGCTTGGCCTTTTCAGCATAGTATTTAATTATTTTTATGATGGAAACTTTGAGGCCGAGATCACATTAAAATGGTTTGCCATTATATTTTTCAGCACGCTGCCATCAAGTGTTGCCCTTTGGATATTACAAGCCGAGGAACGGTTTGACCGCGTTTTTATCCTGCAGTTAATTGGCCAGGGTTCATTTTTATTATCTATAATAATTTTGATCCTTCTTAACAAAACCACCTTTCAAAATACTATTTACGCCTACTTTACCGCTGCTACAATAACAAGTGCGTTTGCTATTATAAGTGGCTGGGCAAGGCTTGCATCAATAAGCAAAAAAACCTGGGAATGTGTAAAGGAACTGGCTAATTTTGGAAAGTACAGTGTTGGCACATCCATCAGCTCCTACCTGCTTCGCAGCTCTGATACTTTCATTATTAAATTTATGTTTGTTGATCCGGCCATTGTTGGGATCTACTACCTGCCACAGCGATTGATGGAAGTGATTGAGATACCGCTGCGCAGCTTTATTTCAACAGCCCTGCCATCTATGTCGGCAGCAGTAAAACACGACGATAAAGGCCATATAACCTACATCTTGACAAAGTATGCCGGTATACTAACAATTTTACTGATCCCGGTATCGCTGGTATCATTTATCTGTGCCGATCTGGTGATCGATATATTAGGCGGTCATAAATTTTTGGCAACCAATGCATCTAACGTGTTCCGTATTTTTATGTGTTTTGCAATCCTGTTACCTGTCGACCGCTTTTTTGGGATAACACTTGATATTTTGAACAAGCCGCATATAAATATGATAAAGGTTATTATAATGCTGGTTGTAAACGTAGCGGGCGACTTTATAGGCATTTATATTTTCCATAACCTTTATGGGGTTGCCTTATCATCTATATTTACGTTTTTAGCAGGTGTAATTTATGGTTACTGGGTACTAAGGAAACACTTAAATTTTACCATGCTTGGGATATTAAAAGTGGGCTTTATTGAAACCAAAGCACTTGCAATCTCATTCCTGAAAAAATATAAAGAACGAAATACTGAAACAATTAATTAACAATGGCGAAAGCTATTATGCTTTTTGATAAATAAATACCCCCTGATTTTTTTTCATGAGCCTTACCAATCAAAACATCATTATATTTTCTCAAATGCAATTTGACGGCAAACTGGAGTCGACAAATTACACAATGGCCAAGCACCTGGCCAAGGATAACTTTGTTTACTATGTAGACAGGCCTTTTACCTGGCGGGATTATATCAAATTTAAAAATACCCCTGGCTTTAAAACCAGAAAACCTCATTTCTTTTCTCCATCAAACAGTATAATTGATACAGAGATACCAAATTTAAAGATCATCATCACTCCTCCTGTACCATCCATCAACATGCTGCCTGAGGGTAAAATATACCGGATAGCTTTAAAGTTTAACGAATGGATTGTAGGTAAACGGTTAAAAACGATCATTAAAAACTTAAAAATTGAGGATTATATTTATATAAACTCCTACAACTTCTCATACCCTACCCTGCACAAATTACTTAAGCCCACATTAACGGCTTATCACTGTGTCGACCCTATTATCGAGCCTTACCAAACTAAACATGGTTTAATATCTGAGGATGTATTGGTAAAAGGTGTGGATATAGTTATCAGCACCAGTATGGAGCTGCGCAATCAAAAAGCGCTGCTAAACAAAAATTCCTACTTTATACCTAACGCGGCCAACATAAGCCATAGCTTAAAAACGCTTAACCCTGATTTACCGGTTGCCGATATTTTATCAGACATAAAAAAACCAATTGTAGGCTATTTTGGAGCAATTGAGCGCAGGATAGATTATGATATGGTAAGAGAACTTTTAAGTACCAACCCTGATAAAAACTTTGTATTTGTTGGGCCTATTGATACCTATTATATTAGTGAGGAAGACTATAAAGCACCTAACCTTTATATTAAAGGCGCAGTGCCGTACGAGATGATGCCATCAGTATTAAAGGGATTTGACGTTGCAATTATCCCTTTTAAAAAGGATGAGGTGAGCAGTCATATTTTCCCGCTAAAGCTTTTTGAATATTTAGGATCAGGCAGACCCGTGGTTTCAACAGATTTTAATCCTGATTTAGAAGATTTTACAGAAGGCACCGTACCGTTTTGTAAAACAGCCAAAGAGTTTTCGGCAGCTATTGAAGTTTGTTTAAAGGATACTGAAGCTTTACAACAAAAAAGGCTTGCCGTAGCTGCAGATAATACCTGGGAACACCGGATTGTTGAAATAAAAGAACTTTTACAATTAAACTTTGATAAAAAACACCATTGAGTAATGCTGAAAGGTAAAAATTTTAAATAAAATCCAACCGTTAAAGCAATAAATTACGTATAATAAAGCAAGGTATGGAAATCATAAAAATTATAGCATCAATTATTACAAGTGTACTTTTTATTTACCTGGGCTTTTACAGCCTTTACCTTTTTGTATTTTCTGTAGCTGGGAAATTATTCCCCGTTAAAGTTCCCGCACAAAGCAGCACTTTAGCCAAATTTGTTATTTATATATGCTCCTATAAAGAAGATGATATCATACTCAATTCAGCCGCAAGTGCTATTACAATTGATTATCCGCGCGATCTGTTTCATATCTGCGTAATTGCTGATTCGCTAAAGCCCGAAACGATAGTTAAGCTTAAGCAAATGCCAATACAGGTTTTGGAAGTAGTATTTGAAAGCAGCACCAAATCAAAAGCCTTACATAAAGCCATTGAAAACACAGCCGAAGGTTTTGATGCCGCTATAGTTTTTGATATTGACAACGTTGCAGCGCCCGATTTTTTATACCACATAAACAATTACCTGCAAGCTGGCGAAAAGGTGATACAAGGGCATAGGGTAGCCAAAAACACCAATACTTCGGTAGCCATATTAGATGCTATAAGCGAAGAAGTTAACAACCACATTTTCCGTAAATCGCAAAGGGTGTTTAATCTTTCAGCCGCTATTATTGGTTCCGGTATGGCTTTGGAGTACCGGTTATTTACCGATGTTATGTCAAAAATTGATGCCGTTGGCGGTTTTGATAAAGAAATGGGCCTGCTGCTTACCCGCAGTAAAATAGGTGTTGCTTATGCCGAGAATGCTTTAATTTATGATGAAAAAGTAAGTAATCCAGAAGTATTTAAAAAACAAAGGCGCAGGTGGCTATCGGCCCAGTTTAACCTGCTTAAAAACTATGGAGCCAGCGGCTTTACCGCACTTTTTAAAGAGGGTAATTTTGATTACCTGAATGAAATTTACCAGCTATCAATTTTACCAAGGATATTGATGCTTGGTTTAATGCCATGCATGCTGCTTGTTGCATTAGTAACCCCTGGTATTGGGCCGGACTGGCATTTATGGTTAGCAGCAACTGCCGGTTGTTATATTGGCATTATTATAGCTATACCAGCATCTTTTTATAATAAAGATTTTTTAGGCGCCCTGGTAAGGATCCCGATGATATTTTTTACAATGCTTTTGTTATTATTTAAATTAAAAGGCGCCAATAAAAAGTTTATACACACACCGCATACGCATAGTGCAGAATAAAAGCCTATTTGTAGTTTTTTTGTTACCAACAAAATAAAATTATACATTTAAGCTGATGAGATAGAAATTGAAAAAAAGATCAATTAAGAAAGAATTATTAACATGAGTACTCCTGTACAGCTCGACGATAAAAATAACTGGAACGATACTTTTGTTGAGTATCCTAAGGAAAAAGCACTACCCTATTTTTTAAATGAATGTGCCAAACTTCACGCCGATAAAATTGCAATCAAATTTCAGGGGCAGCAGCTTACTTACAAAAACCTGTACGAAAGTTCAAACAAGCTTGCTAAAATATTAATTGATAATCACATAAAAACTGGTGATGTAATTGGCTTAGCGGTTGATCGCTCTCCAAAAATGATCATATCCTTATTGGCCATTTTAAAAGCTGGTGCTACTTACATTCCGCTCGACCCTGAATATCCTAAAGACAGGATTGAGTTTATGCTGGAGGATTCATCAGCAAAAATCCTCATCACCTCAAAAAAATATCAGAACCATTTTACTTCATCGGCTACCGAAATATTGATTGAAGATGCCTGGGCTAAATTTGATGATTATAGTGCGGAAGAACCTGATGTAAAAATTGAAGGTACCGACCTGGCTTACGTTCTTTATACCTCTGGCTCAACAGGCAAACCAAAAGGTGTACAGATAAGGCACTATAACCTGGTTAACTTTTTGCTGAGCATGCAAAAAGAGCCGGGGATGACGGCTGATGATAACATACTGATTGTTACCACCATATCTTTTGATATTGCGGGACTTGAAATTTATCTGCCATTAATTACCGGCTCACAAATTATACTGACCGACTCTGACACCGCAAAAGATGGCCGTCTGCTGCTTGATATAGTACGAAGCGAAAAAATAACCTTTATGCAGGCTACGCCATACACCTGGCGGATGATGCTGGAGTCTGACTGGAACGAGAAGCTGCCCCTTAAAATACTTTGCGGTGGTGAAGCCATGCCGAAGGACCTGGTGAACAAGCTAATTGGCCGCATCAGTGAGCTTTGGAACATGTACGGGCCTACTGAAACTACTATCTGGTCTACCATAAAATTAATTACCAATGACGAGGAAATCACCATTGGTAAACCTATTGCCAACACGCAGGTTTATATACTTGATGAGCAATTAAATAACCTGACCGATGGCAATATTGGCGAAATATTTATTGCAGGTGACGGCGTAGCAAAAGGCTATCTGAACCGTGATGATTTAACTGCAGAACGTTTTCTTGACGATCCGTTTGCTGGAAAACCCGGAGAAAAAATGTACCGTACCGGCGACTTGGGTAAGTATCGCACAAACGGAGATATTCAATGTTTGGGCCGTATAGACCACCAGGTGAAAGTTAGGGGCTACCGGATTGAGCTTGAAGAAATAGAACATGCCCTTGTTAAACAAGAGGATGTAAAAGAAGCCGTTGTAATTGCAAGAGAAGATACCCCAGGAGATCCACGCTTGGTAGGCTATGTTGTTTTAACTGCTGAAGCAGAAGGCAAAGAGCTGAAAGAGCAGATCAATACCTGGCAACAGGCGCTATTGGCTGTATTGCCTGAATACATGGTTCCGGATGATTTTGTGCTGATGACCGCTATTCCTATTACTCCTAATGGAAAAATAGACCGGAAAGCACTTCCAAAACCCGATTATAATACCATTGCCCGCCAGGGTGAATATGTTGCCCCGCGTACTGAGCTTGAAAAACAGGTTGCGGAAATATGGCAGGAATTAATGGGGCTGGAAAAGATCAGTATTTTTGATAACTTTTTTGAGCTGGGTGGCCGCTCATTAGTAGCCGTGCAGATTATGGCACGGATAGAAAAACAAACCGGTAAGCGTCTTCCGCTTGCCACGTTGTTTGAGCATTCAACCATCGAAAAACTATCTTTAAGGTTAAACATTGATTCCACCTCTATCACCTGGGAATCCTTAGTTCCAATAAAACCTAAAGGTTCAAAAATGCCATTATACATTGTACATGGCGCCGGCTTAAATGTATTGCTATTTAACGCCCTTGCCATGAACATGGACGAAGAGCAGCCGGTTTATGGTTTACAGGCACGCGGACTGAACGGAATTGATGAGCCATTAGATGTAATGGAAGAAATTGCAGCCAATTACATTGCCGAAATTGTTGCGCAAAACCCTACCGGGCCTTATGCTTTAGCCGGATATTCGCTTGGTGGTACCATAGCTTACGAAATGGCCCGCCAAATGATGGAGATGGGCAAGGAAGTAAAAATGCTTGCCGTTTTTGATACCTATGCCAAACAGACTGATATTTATGATCCGCTGCTTAAAAGGACATTCAACAGGATCTGGCTATTTATCATGAAATTCTTTTACAGCTTTGTTTTATTTGCCGAAGACCCAAAACGTACTTATGAGTATAAAACCTTGGTTATAAAGCGCCGGATTATAAGAACCTACTGGAAATTAAGAGGCAAGGATCAAAAACAAAAAGGCTTTTTTGCTTATGATAATGAAATTGACGAAGCAAGTGCAAAAGCCAAACGCAATTACTTCCAAAAACCAATTAATATAGTAGTCGACCTTTTTAAGGCTAAGAAAAAAACATTTTACATGGCCGATTTCGATTACCTGGGATGGCGCGAATTTGCCTTAAAAGGTGTTAACGTACATGATATACCGGGCGAGCACAATACCATATTTGCCCCACCTAATGATGAGCAATTTGCCGTTGTTTTACAGCAATGTTTGGATCGGGTAGCAAAAAATTGATCCCCAATAAAAAAGCAAAAAGCAATCAGATCTGATTGCTTTTTACTTTTTGGAAGCGTTTTTTGATCTCTAAAAAATAACGCTCGTAACCGTAATAAGATAAAGAGGCAAGCCCCGTAAGCGAAAGAAGCGTTGCAGCATAAATTACTATATTCTGCACCAGGAAAGATTGCCCTTTCATATATGTCCCAACCAAGTAAAGCACCAAAAACAATGGGAACTTGTGGAGCAGATAAATTCCGTATGAGATTTTCCCGATGAACTGAAAACCTTTATGGCTTAATGAATAAATGCTGGTTTTTGCTTCGCAAAGGTTCATTATTAAAAATGCGGCCAGTATAGAGATCACCACATCTCCCTGTGGTATCGGGTAAGTAACATACAGTATGGCAAATATCCAAAAGGCTAAAATCAATATCACCTGCGCATACTTATTAAATAGCAGGTTGAAAACACGTTGGAACTTAAAGCTAAATATGTTGTTTTTAGTGTTGAAATATAAAATGGCTACAATAGCGCCTATCATCATATTATCGTACCGGGCATAATAAAAAAACTGGGTGAGCGCCGTTTCATGGTGATCATTCCGGGTAAAGTACCTGATGAGGTAGCTTGCCACAAAAAATAGCACAATGAATAATAGCAATGCATAAAGCAGATTTTGTAATTTTTTTATTCTGAAAAAATGCGGGTGAAAAATATAAAACTGCTCTTCAATACCTATCGACCATATTGGGTCAAATATCAACGGTAAAAGATTTAAGCAAAAGGCTATATTAGGCACAAAAAATATAGAAAGCCACAAAGCACCGGAAGAATCAGAACCCGGGTAGACAAAAAAACCAAAAAGGATGACTAAAAAGTAAAGCGGCCAGATCCTTAAAATACGGCGGATATAAAAATCCTTAAAGTTTACCTGCATAAAGGTTTCTTTTTCCTCCAGCAGCAAATAGGTAATTAAAAATCCGCTTAGCGAAAAAAAGACAGTCACCCCTATTTTACCAAAATCAAAAAGCCGGAATTGGCTGAACCTGCTCTGGATAAGATTAAAATCCTTTTTATGGAACTCAATATGTGCCACCACTACCATTAATGCAGCAATTGCTCTTACACCATTTAAATTAGGGAAAAATACCTTATCTCGTTTTTTACTGCCTGGGGTTACAACAGTATCATTCATTGTTTTACTTCAAATTTATTTATTAAAGATAACTAAAAGTATAGAATTCAATATTACCTTAAAATTTATGGGCATTTGCCTCGTAAGCGTAATAATACGTTCAAAAATTATTTAACATTGTAATGGTTAATAACGTATAAAATGCCGTTATCCCTAACAATGAAAAAAGTTTCTATCATTACCGTAAATTTCAATCAGCCGCAGGTTACTGAAGAACTCCTACGGTCTATTCCCGGCACTTATACCAATATTGAAATTATTGTAGTTGATAACGGCAGTAAAACAGATCATACTGTTGAATGGGAAACCCGTTACCCCGAAGTTAAATTTATCAGGTCTGAACAAAACCTGGGTTTTGCCGGGGGCAATAATGTGGGTATTAATGCTGCAAGCGGCGATTATCTTTTTTTAGTTAATAACGATACCGAATTTACTGCCGGACTGGTAGAAAAATTAGTTGCGGTGCTTGATTCAAAACCCGGAGTAGGGATGATCTCGCCGAAGATCAATTACTTTGTTGATAAAGGATTAATTCAGTATGCTGGTTATACTCATATGAATTATTATACCTGCCGCAACAGCTGTATAGGTTTAAAAGAACGGGATAACGGCCAATACGATCACATCACCGCTCCTACTGCTTATTGCCATGGTGCTGCTATGATGATTCGTCGCGAAGCAATAGAAAAGGCCGGGCTAATGAGCGAAAATTTCTTTTTGTATTACGAGGAAGTTGATTGGTGCGAACATATCATAAGGGCTGGTTACCAGGCATGGGTATGTACCGATGCATTGATCTATCATAAAGAGTCTGTTTCGGTAGGCAAAAAAAGCCCATTGAAGGAATACTTTATGAACCGCAACCGGATCTTATTTACCCGCCGCAACGCACCGCTTTTTAATAAATTGGTTTTTTACCCCTACTTTATTTTATTGGTTGTACCACGAAACCTGCTGAGTTATATAAAAGAAAAGAACTATAATTTTATCCCCATGCTTTTAAAAGCAGTTTGGTGGAACCTGAGCCATAGCAAAAACAGTAAAAACTTAGGATACCCTATTAATTCAATTAAATGAAAATTATTTTTTGGCTGAGCCTTTTTATTGTTTTTTATACGTTTGCCGGTTATGGCATATTCCTTTATTTTTTGATCAAAATAAAAAGGGTGTTTAAGGGCAAACATGTAGTTCAGGATGTTGCAGATGAACTTTTGCCAACCTGTACCCTGGTAATAGCCGCCTACAATGAAGAATCATTTATTGAAGAAAAAATTGCCAACAGCCTAAAACTGAATTACCCGGCAGGGAAATTAAAGCTGGTTTTTATAACCGATGGCTCGTCAGACAGAACTCCTGAAATTATCGCCCGTTATCCGCAGGTACAATTACTGCACCGGGCAGCACGGGCTGGTAAAATAGCTGCCGTGCATCGCGCTATGGAGTATGTTCATACCGAAGTTGTAGTATTTACCGATGCCAATACTTTTTTAAATCCAGAAGCCATAACCCGAATTTGCAGGCATTATGCCGATGCTACGGTTGGCGCCGTTGCGGGAGAAAAACGTGTACAGATTGATGAAAATGCCGATGCCAGCGCCGCCGGCGAGGGTTTTTACTGGAAATATGAATCGGCATTAAAAAAATGGGATTCGGAATTGTATTCGGTAGTAGGTGCCGCCGGCGAATTATTTAGTGTAAGACGATCGCTATACCAGGATGTGCCTGCAGATACTGTTTTAGATGATTTTATGATCTCGATGCTGATAGCTGCCAAAGGTTATCGTATAGTTTATGAGCCTGATTCCTATGCCCTTGAAACAGCATCAGAAAATGTATCAGAAGAGCTGAAAAGAAAGATCAGGATTGCAGCGGGTGGTATCCAATCAATATTAAGATTAAAAAACCTGTTAAATCCCTTTAAATTTCCTGTACTGGCGTTTCAATATATAAGTCACCGGGTATTGCGGTGGACGCTTACCCCCTTCCTGCTGATACTTGTATTTATCCTGAACGCCGTTTTGGCCTTTCAACCCGGGGCAACCACTTACCTCGTCGTTTTTATAGCCCAGGTTTTCTTTTACCTGCTTGCCCTGCTTGGCCTTATCATGGAGAAAAGACAGATACGTATTAAAATACTTTTTATCCCCTACTATTTTTGTGTGATGAACTATGCAGTGCTAATGGGTATTATCAGGTATTTTACTAAAAAACAAAGTGCCATTTGGGAAAAAGCACAGCGCAAACAATAAGGCTTATTTAAGCAGACTTACTCCACCCCTTTTACATTCATTTTTAAAGTATAGATAGCGGTTGATGCCGTGATAAACAAAACATCTTTGTTTACCCCGCCGAAACATAAATTGCTCGTCCAGGGTTCATCAATGGCAATATGCCCGATTTTTACTCCTTGCGGGTTATAGATGGTTACACCTTTACCGGCCATATAAACGTTGCCTTGCATATCCAATGTCATCCCGTCGCATCCCTGGGCTGCAAATAGCTGGCGGTTGCTCAATGTTCCATTTTTATTGATGGCATATTTATAGGTTTTGTTATCTGCTATATCAGCAACGTATAAACATTTTCCGTCGGGCGTTCCAACAATTCCATTGGGTTGTTTAAACTGATCGTCAACAATAATAGGTTGCTTTTTTCCTTTTGGCAGATAATATACCTTTTGGCCTTCAATATCGGGTTTGGTACGTGACCAGTATGGCCTTTGATAATAAGGATCGGTCATATAGATCCCGCCTTTGGCATCAATCCAAATATCATTAGGCCCATTCATCAACTTACCCTGATAATCGGTCAGCAAAACCCTGATCTTCCCTTTAGGGCTAATGGCCCATAACTGGTTGTGTTCATCAGCGCAGGTAACCAAGTTTCCTTTTTTATCAAAATACATCCCGTTTGATCGCCCTGCACTATCCATAAAAACTGAAAGCTTTCCATCTGCACTATACTCCCATATTTTATTATTTGGCTGATCCGTGAAAAACACATTGCCCTTTTTATCAACCGATGCACCCTCCGTAAAACTGAATTGCCTGGAAATAAGACGGGGTTTGGTTAAAGTATCGTACAATACCTGCTGTGCAAATAAACTATGCACAGTAAATAGTAAAAACAAACAGGTAAATATTTTTTTAAGGGCGATCATTAAGCTTAGTTTACTCGAGTTAAAACCGGTGTGGTATTGGTAGCTTCTTTATATAAACCAAAATCGCTTAATGCAATACATACTGCTGCTTTAGTTATCCGCAGCCTTACTTTACTTGCAGTAACGGTGTTTGGCAAACGGATCAGCCGGTTACCACCTATACTGGTGGCTGTGGCAAGCTGCTGCCATCTACCGTTAATAAATGCATCTACAGCAACCTCGTCAATACGCTGGCCAAGCTTAATGTTTTCGCGCAGGCGTATTATGTTAAAGCTTTTGGGCTGATGCATATTTATAATAAGTTGAGGTGTTGTTATCTTATCGTCGGTAGCCCAATAGGTATACCGGTCGTTATCCAATAAATGTGAAGGGCCAAATTTTACTTTATTATTTCCTCGGATGTTACTTGCGGTTAAGGTAGCCCCTTTTGCCAGGTTAGTTTTAAAAGTTTCCTTTAGAATATCACCCAGTGCTTTTAATGAGCTTACGTCGTTTTTATAAAGCAAACCGCGCCTATCGGGCGATAAGCCAAGATCAAGGCATGCGCCATGGCCTACACTTTTATAATACAAACTCAGTAAGGTATCCGGCGATTTCACCTTATCATCCTGATCCTGGTGATAAAACCATCCCGGCCTTAATGATACATCACATTCTGCGGGCATCCAGTATTTTCCATCGCGCTGGCCCTCGGTACCTTCATAATCTTTGGTATAACCATTGCCCGGTACTTTACCTTCATCAGGTGCATGCGGCGTGTAAGTTGCCCAGCAGGTTGTACCGGCGTAGCCCTTTTCGTTGCCTACCCAGCGCACATCGGGCCCAACATCACCAAATAAAACAGCACCTGGTTGCAGTTTGCGCGGTATAGCCCAGGTAGTGTCCCAGCCATAGTAAGTTGAGCGGTCAATTTTTCTAACTTCTTTTGCGCCGCCATAATAACCATCGCCACCGTTGGCGCCATCAAACCACGATATAAAGATGGGCCCGTAATGCGTATATAACTCTTCCAGTTGCTTGCGGTAAGCATCGGTAACATATTGCGGCGTACCATATAATGCGCTGTTCCTGTCCCAGGGCGAACAATAAACACCCATTTTCATCCCAAGCTTGTTGCAGGCATCCCGGTATTCCTGCAAAATATCACCTTTGCCATTTTTATAAGGACTTTTTGAAATATTATGCTCGGTAGTTTTTGTTGGCCATAAACAAAAACCATCGTGGTGTTTAGCCACAACCACAATTCCTTTAAAACCACCTGCTTTAGCTGCGCCAACAATTTGCATAGCATCAAATTGAGTTGGGTTAAATATCTGCGGATCTTCATCCCCATAGCCCCACTCCTTATTGGTATACGTATCAGGGCCAAAATGGATAATACAATACATTTCTGTTTCCTGCCACTTTAGTTGTGCTGCCGATGGTAAAGGCCCATAAGGCGTGGGAGCCGATTGGCTAAATGACGAAAAACCTGTCAGCAATAAAAAAGCGGTCAAAAAAAGGTACTTCATAGCTATGCGTATTATTTATTGTTTTGCTAATGTATATTTTTTATGTAGAAGTCTTAAATATCTACATCCAAATTTTATTCTTCTCCTTTTGAATTAAAGAGTTTAAATTAGGTCCGATTATGAATATTAAAATAAACAGCAGCCTCTTCATCGTTATCCTGTTATATATAATCCCATGTGCATCGCACGCACAGGACAAATTGATTTATAAAGACACTCACCAACCCATTGATCTGCGTGTAAAAGACCTGGTTTCGAGGTTAACGCTCGAAGAAAAAGTATCCCTTTTAGGTTACCGCAGCAAGGCTGTTGAACGTTTGGGCATCCCGGCCTATAACTGGTGGAACGAGGCGCTGCATGGTGTTGCCCGGGCTGGCGAGGCTACTATATTTCCGCAGGCCATTGGCATGTCGGCAACTTTTAATCCTGACCTGTTAAAGCAGGTATCAACCGTAATATCAACCGAAGCAAGAGCAAAGTATAATCTGGCTATAGCAAAAGACAGGCATTTACAATACATGGGGCTTACTTTTTGGACCCCCAATATCAATATCTTCCGCGATCCGCGCTGGGGCCGCGGGCAGGAAACTTATGGCGAAGATCCCTTTTTAACCGCCACGATGGGCACCGCCTTTGTTAAGGGATTACAGGGCGACGATCCGCATTATTTAAAAACATCGGCTACGGCTAAACACTTTGCGGTACATAGCGGCCCCGAAGCTACCCGCGATTATTTTGATGCTATAGTGGATGAAAAAGACCTGCGTGAAACTTATTTATATGCCTTCCATGCCTTGGTAACCAACGGTGTAGAATCTGTTATGAGTGCTTACAACAGGGTTAATGGTACACCAAACTCCATAAACAAGGTTTTGCTGACCGATATTTTGAGAAAAGAATGGGGTTTTAAAGGCCATGTGGTTACCGATTGCGGCGCGTTGGATGATGTATACTCCACCCATAAATCATTACCCGGCCCTATTGAGGTTGCAGCCGCAGCTATAAAAGCCGGGGTTGATTTAGATTGCTCCACCATTTTACAAAATGATGCCATTAAAGCCATTAAACAAGGCTTACTTACCGAAAAGGATATTGACGGCGCATTATCGGCCTTGTTAAGAACGGAGTTTAAGTTAGGTTTTTATGACGATGCCACCTTGAACCCATATTATAGTTACCGCGCCGATAGTATTCATAATACGGCACACATAACATTGGCCCGTAAAATAGCGCAGCAAAGTATGGTGCTGTTAAAAAACGATAACAATGTTTTGCCGCTTAAAAAAAGCAATTATTCGAGCATTATGGTTTTGGGGCCCAATGCCGCAGCCTTTGATCCGATGGTGGCCAATTACCATGGGGTAAGCAGCAAGGTGGTTAATTTTGTGGAGGGGATTACCGCAGCGGTGGATCCCTCAACAAGGGTTGAGTACGACCAGGGATCAGACTATAAAGATACTATCCACTTTGGCGGCACCTGGGCAGCTGGTAATGCCGATGTTACCATTGCGGTAATAGGCCTGTCCCCGGTTTTAGAGGGTGAGGCAGGTGATGCCTTTTTATCAGAAACCGGCGGCGACAAAAAGAATTTAAGTCTGCCAGCCAGCGAAATTGCTTTTATGAAGGAATTGAGAAAATCAGTTCCTCATAAACCTGTTATAGCGGTGGTTACTGCCGGGAGCGATGTGGATATTGATGCCATAGCGCCTTATGCCGATGCCATAATATTAGCCTGGTATCCCGGCGAACAAGGTGGCAATGCTTTGGCTGATATTGTTTTTGGCGATATCTCCCCATCAGGACATTTACCTGTTACCTTTTATAAAGCACTAAGCAACGTGCCTGATTATAAGGATTACAGCATGAAAGGCCGCACCTACCGTTACTATGATGGCCCTGTTCAATACCCATTCGGTTTTGGCTTAAGCTATACTTCGTTTGATTATTCCTTAAGCAGTCAGCCTAAAAATAAATACAAAATAACCGATACCATTAGCGTAAACCTTCAGGTTAAAAACACCGGTAAAATGGATGGCGATGATGTGGTACAGGCTTATATTGAATATCCCCAAATTGACCGGATGCCGGTAAAAGAATTAAAAAGCTTTAAACGGGTTTCTGTTAGCGTAGGCAATAGCCAGTCTACTACATTTCATATCCCGGTTAGCGAATCGCAGAAATGGGATATAAAAACTCACAGATGGAAAGTATACCCCGGTAATTATAAATTGATATTAGGTAGTAATTCGCGCGATGAAAAAGTAATTTTGCCTTTTATTGTAAGTAAATAAGACCAGGTTTTGTACTCGAAGGAAGAAGCATCACAATTAAAGCAAGCATTTTGGACTGCCTTTGGGCAATACATCTCCCCGCACCTGTCGGCCGAAGGCCTGAGGGTAAATTGGGTTAATTATAAAACAGGCATTAAACATGTATATTTTAGGATGTACGCGGATAAACGCTTTGCTACTATTGCTATCGAGATCTCGCACCCCGACCCGGGAATCCAGGAATTATATTTTGAGCAATTCCAGGAACTAAAAAACATCCTTCATTCGGCAGTTGATGAAACCTGGGATTGGGAGCTGCATACCAAAGACGAATACGGTAAAACTATCAGCCGCATTTGTACACAATTAAACGGGGTGAACATTTTTAATAAAAACGACTGGCCCGCCTTGATCTCCTTTTTTAAGCCCCGTATTATAGCCCTCGACGAATTTTGGGATACTGCAAAGTATAGCTTTGATTCGTTGAAATAGTTTGCTAATTTTGTTAGCATGAAGCGTTCCGGAAGTGCTGATATGCCTTTACATTATGGCCATGTACCCACATGGCTTGCCGAACGCATGGCGAAGCTTGGTTTAGCCGTAGTGGAGAATATTGTGATGGACTATGGCAGGGATGAGGTATTGCGCAGGTTAAGCGATCCGTTCTGGTTTCAAAGCCTGGGGGCAGTTATGGGGATGGACTGGCATTCTTCCGGCATTACAACATCGGTTATGGGGGCTTTAAAGCGATCCATTAACCCGCACAGCCGCGAATTGGGCATTTATATTTGCGGTGGTAAAGGCAAGCACTCCACGCAAACCCCCAACGAATTATTAAGGATCAGCGAAAGCACCGGGCTCGATGGTAATTACCTGGTAAAATGCAGCAAACTGAGCGCCAAGGTGGATAATACGGCCATTCAGGATGGTTTCCAGCTGTATACCCACAACTTTATTTTAAGCGATACCGGGAAGTGGGCCGTAGTACAGCAAGGCATGAGCGACGCCAGCAAAACAGCACGGCGTTATCATTGGCATTCCGAACAGCTAACCACCTTTGTTGATGACCCGCATACGTTTATCTACGGGCAAAATACAGGCACTATTTTAAATTTGGCCGATAAAGATGCCGGCAGCTCAAGAAATGGCGTAATGCAGATTGCCCGGGAAAACCCGGAGCTGATGCTTAAGGAGATCCATAAATTGGTAATGCCAACGCACCATGATGTACAGGCCAAAGATATTGACCTTAAAAGATTAGGCGCCGTATTGTGGCTGGCACGCGAAAAACAGCCTAAAGACTTTGAAGAGCTGATATTACTGCAAGGTTTAGGGCCACGAACGCTGCAATCATTAGCGTTGGTAAGCGAAGTGATCCACGGTACACCTTCGCGGTTTAAGGATCCTGCACGATTTTCCTTTGCGCACGGCGGTAAGGATGGGCACCCCTTCCCGGTACCAACAAAGGTATACGATGAAACCATTAGCGTACTGCAAATGGCTATCAATAAGGCTAAATTAGGGCAGTCTGAAAAAAGCGAAGCTATTAAGCGCTTAACCGAGGTAGCCCAGCGCGCTGAACAGGATTTTACGCCAAATGCTAACTTTGATAAGGTGGTTGAGCGGGAGAGAAATGAATCGTGGAGGTATGGCGGCCGCACCGTGTTTGGCAATGCAAAACCACCTTTGCAGCAACAGTTAAAGCTTTTTTAACCAGTTAATTAACTAAACTGTCACATTCTTAATAGGGGTTTAATTAAACTACAAAAAATTTGCGATTGTCATAATTATTTTTAATATTTGATAAAACAATAACAAGTTTTAGTCGTTAATTATTTATTAGTAAAATATTAATCCAATTATTATGAACAGGAAAGTGCTTATTGAATTTTTTATTGGAAATGGTTTCTTAGCTGTTAAAATTAACCAAAAATATTATGGCATTGTTCCAGCTGAACATAAACTAAAACCAGTTTATGTTCCTGTAAACAAAAGTCGTTTATTAGGCAAATAAATAAAGATACTTATATCAACAATGGGTTGATATAAGTATAATTTCTTTTCTTCTTCTTACTGCATTTCTCCAATAAATTGCTTTTGGATATTAATCCATATATCTGCTGCAATATCTTCAACAGACCGGTTTCCATCTATTATTAAAATCTTTTCCTCATTTTTAAGCAACTCTATTATTTCGGCGTATTTGGTACTTACGTTTTGAAGGTTCTCCAATGTTTCATAAAGCTCAATGGATGTCCGTCCTTTATTCAGTCGATCAATACTTACTTCCGGAGTAATATCAATATAAATATTCAGATCGGGCCTCAGCAAATCAGCACTTAAGGAATTAGCCTTTATCACCCAATCCAGATCCATATAAGGACTTTGGTAAGCGTACGATGATAAATAATAACGGTCTGTAATAACAGTATAACCATCAGCCAGCATTTTTAATATGCCATTGGTTTTATTAAGTAAATGATCTAATCTATCGGCAACAAATAATGCAGCTATGGTTCTGTGATCGGCCTCCATGCGGTGATTAAACACATCCCGTATCATTTTACCCATTGGGCTGTCAGTAGGCTCGCAGGTGGTATAAACCTTTAATCCGGCAGCCTCCAGTTTTTCTTTTAACAGTTTTACCTGGGTACTTTTTCCGCTTCCGTCAATACCTTCAAAGGCTATAAAAAAGTTTTTCTTCATTCAATAGTTATATGCTGCCAAATATACGCTGTTACAAGATATTGCAACCTGTTAGTGGTGCAACGTATTAGCCCTTTTATAAATTACAGGTTATTTTAAAGACGAATTGATGGCATTTGCCGAATCTAAATGCATTTTGATGGTAGGATACGTTTTGGAAGCAAAGCCTTCAATTTCCGAATCGGGGTTTTTACTGGCAGTTGCAAAAAGCTTCACGGCTTCTTCGTGGTCTGCAACCATCATTTGCATGTAGGCCTTATCAAATGCTGCTCCTGTTTTTTTTGAAAGCTCATTGATCATTTGTTGGTGTGCACTGTAAATTGTATCCATTTCAGTGAGTTTTTTATCACCCTTTATTTTTAACAGCTCATCCCCTGCTTTGGTATGGTCATCAATCATCATTTTGGCAAAGCCAATTACTTTTTGGTTATTTGAGTTGGTTATAGCCATACCCGAGGCTTTTATTTCCGTTAAGCCGCCTTCAATCCCATTTTTTATAAACAATACGCCATCCTGGTCAATATCAGTACGATTGTTATAATTTTTAGCATGTTTGTCCTGGCATGCCTGTGCAAAAAACAAAATCATCCCTCCCAATACCAGGTAAATTAAATTCTTCATTTACTAAATGTTAAAGTGTATACAGGGCTATAACAACTTAAAAGTTATCTGGTTTACAAAGCCATGACAAAATAACACTTTATTTTGAAGTAGAAAAGTGTAAAAACAGAAAGTCCGGAAGAAAATAAGAATAAAGTGTTTAAACCTAACTTATCTACTTCCGGACTTGTAAAATCGAGGTCTTTTATGCTAAATTACGCCCGGCGTTAACAATACCATAAACTGTACGGATAACCAGCTTGTTATAGATCTTGGTTAATTCTTCGTCTGTACTATGGTTAAGGCATTGCAGCGCATAGTGCTGTATAATTACCAAAGGCAATACAATTTTTTCGCGAATGGCGATTGACCGGCGCTCAACAGGGTATTCCTGCATTAATACAGTGCTGCCGGTTAATTCAAGCAGCATAGCTTTGGTAAGTTCAAACTCATCCTTCAGCATTTTCCAAAACTGACCGAATTTTTTATCCTTCTCTAAATAAGCCGTTACCCTGAAATCAGATTTAGACATAGACATGGTACAGTTATCAACCATAGTTTTAAAAAAACCCGATGAATTGTATAGTTCCTTTATCTCGTCCCAGTTACCTTCCTGCTTCATTTTGTTTAAAGCAGTACCAACACCATAAAAACCAGGAATACTTTGCTTTAACTGGCTCCATGAGGTTACGAAACTGATAGCACGCAGATCTTCTAATTTTAACGAAGAGTCAGAATTTCGTTTGGTTGGGCGGCTGCTGATATTTATGTGTGAAAGTAATTTTAGCGGACTAAATTTTTCAAGGTACTCTACAAATAAAGGATGCTGGCGCAAGGCTAAAAACAGCTTATAGCTTTCATCGGCCATTGATGTGATCAGTTCTTTATGCCTGGTATCAAGCAAGTCATTCCGGTTTGGATGCAGTGCCGATACTATACCTGCATTGATCAGCTGCTCCATATTGAAGCGTGCCGTTTCGATGGAGCCATATTGTGAGCTTACTGTTTGCCCTTGTATAGTTAACTGGATATGATCGTTAGCTATCTCCTCGCCCATTGAGGCATAAAAACGGTGTGTTTTACCACCACCACGTGCCGGCGGCCCACCACGACCATCAAAAAACGCTAACGCTATGCCATATTTGCGGGCCATAGCCGTAAGCTCAACCTTTGCCTGGTAGATAGACCAGTTGGCCATTAAATATCCACCATCCTTAGTACTATCAGAGAAACCAAGCATTATGGATTGTAAATTACCACGTTTAGCCAGGTGTTCTTTATAAAACGGATGTGTGTATAAGCTTTCCATTACCTGGGCAGCGCTTTTTAAATCATTTACGGTTTCAAACAGCGGCATAAAGTCAACACTCAGATTATCCTTTTCCCAACCGCTCCATAAAAACAGGTCTATCAGTTGTAAAATATCAGATGCCTGCTGGCAGTTACTGATAATAAAACGCTGGCAGGCTTTTTCGCCATTGGTTTTTTGGATCTGCTTGATTAACCTGATGGTATTAAGGGTATCACAGATCATTTTATCAGCATCATCAGGGCAATAGAAGTCTACCTCTTTAAATGATATATTACTTAGCTTACCTTGTTCGTCAAAATTTTCGTAGCCCGCTACAATACCTGTATCAACCTGCTCAGTAGTATAGTTAAATACTTTTCTGAGTATGCGGCTATCCTGCCTTATGTCAAGCGTTGCAAAATAACAGCCAAACAAGCTAACCTTCCTTATCAGGTCGTCAACAACCTTAACAAAAAGGCTATCGTGATCGGCTATCAGGGTTTGTTTTATTGATTGTAGTAAACCAAGTATTTCAGGCTGCAGATCTTTATCATCCGGCTGTTTATTAGCGTTGTTGTAGATCAGCATTTCCAGCTGTGCCATCGCACTTTCAACCCCGCGGAAGGTGATACGGCGTTTTAACACCCTGAAATCTCTGTAATAGCAACGGAAAACTCTTTGTCTTAAAAAACTGGCGACAGCCTTGGTAGTATCGGTAGTAACGTTAGGGTTACCATCCCTATCACCACCAGGCCAAAAACCTAATTCTAATATCTGTTTGTTGGTATCTACGTCAATATCAAACTCTTCCTCAAGTTTTGACCGGATACCTGAAATGGCGTAATAAAATATATTTTCAAGAAACCAGGCCAGGCTTATTGCCTCATCAACCGGGGTTGGAGATGTTTTATTAAAGAAAGGCGTTTTACCTAACTGCTGCAATAAAACATCAATAGTATTAATATCATTAGTTTTTAAGGCTTCAATCAGGTCGGTCATTATTCCTAATACCGTGCCTGGATAAAACTGGGTTGGGTGTGCCGTTAGCACCAGCCTTAACGAAAATTCTTTTAATTTTTGGCTGATGTCGTTACGTGCCTGCTCACTTACTGCGGCATGCTGCAATAAGCTTTGTAGTGTACCTGCATCATCTGCCCTGCCTATTTTACTGAATGATGAATCTTCAATGGCATCAAACAATACCACCTGCCGCTCAATATATTGTATAAAACGGAACATGCGGTTAATCTGCTCTCGGTGATCAATATCGGGTACATATTTTTTGAAAAAAGATTCAATAATTGCCGATGGCGATAACTGTTTATTTGCTTCCTTTTCACAATGCGAACTAAAAAACGGCAGTAAAATACCGGTATCTTTAACCTGGTAAAAAGGTAACGTTTGAAACAAACTGTTATATAACTCAAAACGGGTTACAACTTCGTTGTTAAAAGCTGTTTCTCTTTGGCTGAGTTTTAACGTTGAGGGCATACAGATAAAATTAGTAAAATTAGGTTTAAAATATAATTGGTTTAGTGGCGGTCAAATCCGGTTTCCCGGCAATAGTTACTGGGGGTGAATTTAATTATCTAAAATCTAAATTTAGCAAATAATGAGTAATTAATAACAGTTAACTATTATTAATGCAATATTTATTAAAATATGGCACAAAGATTTAATTTTTGTAAATTTGAAAGCTGATTTTAGGCTCAAAAAAACACTTATGAAAATAGATACCAGGGAGATCAAAAGCTTTTTCTACAGCCAGTATTTCTCTGATGGTTTGCGCATGTGCTTCGGCATATTATTTCCATCTCTTTTACTGATGCAATTTGGCCATTTTGATATGGGGCTCACCATGTCATTAGGTGCATTATGCGTTTGTACAATTGATAGCCCCGGACCATTATACCATAAGCGCAACGCAATGGCAGCGGGCAATTTATGCCTGTTTATAGTGGCCGCCATAACTGGCTTTGCAAGGTTAAATATATTTACGCTCGGTATTGAGATTACCGTATTTTCCTTCCTGTTCTCTATGTTCACGGTTTATGGTAACCGTGCAGCATCTGTAGGTACCTGTGCTTTATTGGCTATGATATTTATGATGGATAAAGCGGCAAAGCCATCTGACGTTTTATTATTAAGCGCCATTATATTAGCAGGCGGGGTTTGGTATATGATATTCAGTCTTATATTTTTTGGCATCAGGCCCTATCGCGCAGCTCAACAAACCCTGGGCGAAAGCATAGGCGACATTGCCAAATTTGTACGGATAAAAGCCAATTTTTATTTATCAGATACTGATTTTGACGAAAATTACCGTAAGCTGGTATCGCAACAAATAAAAGTAAGCCAGCATCAGGATGCCGTACGCGAACTGCTTTTTAAAAGCCGGATAATGGTAAAGGAATCGACCAACGCGAGCCGGATATTGGTACTCACCTTTGTTGATTTGGTGGATATGTTTGAACAGATCATGTCGACCCATTATGATTATAGCCATATCAGGGAAAAATTTAAATCTACCGGGATCTTAAAAGAAATAGCCGACCTGCTGCAGGACATGGCTAATGAACTTGATAATATTGCCTACATGGTTTTATCAAATACCCGCAGTAAATACAAGCCCGATTTTAATACCGGCCTTGAGCAGCTAAAATTACGTATTGATGCCATTGGCAATGGCGAAAATGGGACCAGCAACATTGCGCTGAAAAAGGTACTGATCAATATCCGCGATTTAAATGAGCGGATAAAGAGCATTTATAATTATTACCATTCAAAATCATCAGAACTTTTGCTGGAGAAAAGCAGCAATGATGAGTACTCAAAATTTGTAACCAGGCAAGATTATGCCCCGCATATTTTCTTTGATAATTTTTCGCTTAATTCTGCTGCTTTTAAGCATTCATTAAGGGTATCGTTGGTTTGTTTAATAGGTTTTATTACGGCAAAGTCCATTGCGCTTGGCGGCCATAGTTATTGGGTATTGCTTACTATCATTGTGATATTAAAGCCGGGCTTCAGCCTATCAAAACAGCGTAATTACCAAAGGTTGATTGGCACCATAGCCGGTGGTATTGCAGGTATTGCCATATTGCTTTATATCCCTAATAAAGATGTTGAATTTATTTTATTGGTGATATTAATGATAGGCACTTACAGTTTTTTAAGGTTAAACTATGTGGTAAGCGTTATTTTTATGACACCTTATGTGCTTATTCTGTTTAAATTTTTAGGGGTTGGCTTTGTGGTGAAAGAGCGTATTGTTGATACCATAATTGGCTCAACTATTGCATTTTTAGCCAGTTATTTAATTTTCCCGAGTTGGGAGTTTGAGCAGATTCAGCAAAACCTGCGCGAAGTAATTAATGCCAATGTAAACTACCTGGTTAAAATTGCAGATAGTATTTTAGGCCGCGAAGTGGGCACCATTGAATATAAGCTTGCCCGAAAAGATGTTTTTGTAAAATCGGCTAACCTATCCGCAGCGTTTGAGCGAATGACCTCTGAACCTAAAAGCAAGCAGAAAAAGGTAAAGGAGGTTCATAAGTTTGTTGTACTTAACCATATCCTGTCATCGTACATAGCTACAATTGCAACGGCGGTATCTTTAAAGGGTTTACATAAAGGCCAAACAGAAAACCTTAAATTGTTAAAACGCAGCATTGCTGTACTTAACGATGCCAATAAAAAGCTGGACGGTATAGTAATTGACTTAAGTACCCTAAAACTACCCGTTGCTACAAATGATGGGGAGCCTAAAGAGCAATCGGCGGATGCTTTACTGTTAAATGAGCAGTTAGGCTTTATCAATAAGATAAGTGCTGATATAGCAAGGGTTACGGATAATATTTTAAATTGATTGAGTTTTAAGTCAGTTAAAAACTGACACATGGTTGCCATAGGTTTGTAAACCCGCGGCAGCATTAAGTGCAATAATAAATTATAATAGCTCGGTGGCTAAGTTGGCCAGTTCGCTTCGTTCTCCTTTTTGTAAGGTGATGTGTGCATACAGTGGATGCCCTTTTGCTTTATCAATTAAATAGGATAAGCCGTTACTCTCTGCATCCAGATATGGGGTATCAATCTGGTAAATATCCCCGGTGAACACAAATTTGCTATTCTCCCCCGCTCTTGATATAATGGTTTTAACCTCGTGGGGCGTAAGGTTTTGTGCCTCATCAACAATAAAAAAGATCTTACTCAATGTACGCCCGCGGATGAACGCCAGCGGGGCAATAGAGATTTTATCGTTAGTAACCAGTTCATCAATTTTGGCCTGCATTTTTTCATCATCGGCAAACTGATCTTTAATAAATTTAAGGTTATCCCAAATGGGCGCCATGTAAGGGTCAATCTTTGATTTGATATCGCCCGGTAAAAAACCTATATCCTTATTACTTAGCGGCACTATTGGCCGGGTAACATAGATCTGCCTGTAATATTTGCGCTGTTCCAACGCGCTGGCCAAAGCCAGCAACGTTTTACCTGTACCGGCATTACCTTGTATGGTTACCAGCTTAATATCAGGATGCAGCAATGCATGGATAGCAAAAGCCTGCTCAATGTTACGTGGAGCGATATTTAAAACTGGTTTTTCGCTAACTTTTTCTAACTGTGCGGCCTGCGAATTATAAAATGCAGGTACAGATCCTTTTTTGCCGTTTAAAATGTAGAAATGATTAATATGGTGCGGCTGCATCTCAAAATCGCCACCGGGCACCCGTTCTGTTTTATTTAGCTGGGTAATCAGCTTATCCGGCACTTTGTTCAGCGTGGTTTCGCCGGTGTATAGTTCATCCAGGTTTTTGATCTTGCCTGTTTCATAATCCTCGGCATGCAGGCTAAGGGCCTTTGCCTTTAAGCGAAGGCAAATATCTTTTGATACCAGTACTATTTTACGCTCAGGGTACTCTTCCTGTAAGCTTAAGGCGGCATTTAATATCCTGTGATCTGTTTTATCAGAGCCAAAAACAGCAGTAGCATCCGTAGCGATGCTCTGCGGATCCATTATTACCTTAAAATTGCCTTTGCTTTTACCGTTAAGAGGGCGCCACTGGTTAACCAGTTCATCTTTTGAAATATCATCCATCAGCCTGATAAAGCTGCGGGCCTCAAAATTACGGGTATCGTTTCCGTTTTTTTTATCGTCGAGCTCCTCCAATACCTGGATAGGTATGGCTACATCATGTTCCTGAAAATTTTCAAATGCGTTGTGATCGTATAATATCACCGAGGTATCCAAAACGAATATCTTTTTCTTTCCGTTCGACTTGCTTTTGCCTTCCTTACTCATTCCGACTAAATTAGCTATTTTAAGCCTGTCAGAAAAATAGATTCCTCTCCTCACAAACAAAAAACCATTTAAAAACGAAAACGGAAGCCTCTTCTTGCGATTCGACTTCCGTTTCCAAACTCTTAGTTTAACCGTAGTTACCCAAAGAGCACCAAGTTTTGTGTAAATTAACCGACCTGCTATTCTGCTGTTCTTGCGAACATTGATTCCTTTCAGTTCATTAGCGGTTATTGCGCTTCTCCGTAAAAAATTGCAATCCTTTCTAATCCTTATTGTAGTTATTCTTCCAGTTCCACAACTCTCGTCGTTTCTTTTTCAGGTAACTCAGGTACTTCCGTGATCTTTAGCGCTTCCGAAGATTTGCCCGATTCAGTTCCATGATCCTGTAAGGTTGTCAAAGTACGTCGTTCTTGATGATTTCAATATCGGGAGTAAATGAATATTTGGCAAGCATTTTTTTTATTTTTTATTAACAGGTTATTAACAATTTTATACCATACCAGTAGGTATTGATTTACAGCAATTTCAGCATGTATATTCCTGAATATACAAACATTATCAACAGGGTAGTTATTCACAATAACAGAAAAAATTGAACCTTTTGGGGATTACAAATATTCTTAAAATTGGAATTTGACAGGTTTTTTTGATAAAAAAGCTCAAAAAAATCCTCTTAAAATTGAGGATAGAAATATCTGAATTGCAAAACAGCGGCATTTTTAGGTGCCGCTGCTTTATATTTTGAGGGGAAGTAACTGCTTGGAATTAGTTAAGCAGATATTGATGTTAACGTGAGTAGTTAGGGGCTTCTTTAGTTATGGTAATATCATGCGGATGGCTTTCGCGCATTCCGGCTGCTGTGATACGTACAAATTTTGCTTTTTGCAAGTCCTCAATAGTAGCGGCACCGCAATAATGCATCCCTGCACGTAAACCGCCCATATACTGGTAAATTACTTCGGCCAAATTACCTTTAAAAGGTACACGGCCAACAATACCCTCAGGAACCAGCTTAGTTACCACATCTGTTTCATCCTGAAAGTAACGATCCTTTGAACCTTTTGCCATGGCATCAACAGATCCCATTCCGCGGTATGATTTGAATTTACGGCCTTCGTATATAATCGTTTCGCCGGGCGATTCTTCAACCCCAGCAAATAATGAACCTGCCATAATTGAACTTGCACCGGCTGCTATAGCCTTAACAATATCGCCCGTTTGTTTAATACCACCATCAGCAATAACCGGAACTCCCCTGCCCTCTAAAGCCTTTGCACATTCATAAACAGCAAACAGTTGCGGTACACCAACACCTGCTACAATACGCGTAGTACAAATTGAACCCGGACCAATACCAACTTTAACTGCATCGGCACCTGCATCGGCAAGTGCAATTGCAGCCTCAGCAGTGGCTATGTTACCGGCTATTACCTGCAAATC
Organism: Mucilaginibacter sp.; assembly: GCF_965277465.1. Taxonomy (GTDB): domain Bacteria; phylum Bacteroidota; class Bacteroidia; order Sphingobacteriales; family Sphingobacteriaceae; genus Mucilaginibacter. The sequence goes on along the minus strand of NZ_CBDICW010000002.1, from coordinate 1,457,638 downwards.
AGGAAATATGGCCTTTACACTTTTAACCATATCAATAACTCCTTTGGAGTGGCCATGTGCAGTATCAACTACCACCACATCAACCCCGGCAGCTACCAATGCTTTAACCCGGTCAATGTTATCGGCAGCAACTCCAACAGCAGCACCAACACGTAACCGGCCAAATTCGTCTTTACAGGCACTTGGAAAGTTTTTGAATTTTTGGATATCCTTAAAGGTGATTAAACCACACAATATGCCATCCTTATCTACAACAGGTAATTTTTCAATTTTATGATTTTGAAGGATCTCTTCGGCTTGCAAAAGAGTTGTTCCCTGTGGTGCTATGATCAGGTTTTCTTTGGTCATCACTTCGCTTACCGGGCGGTTCATTTCCTTCTGGAAACGAAGATCGCGGTTGGTTATGATCCCTTTTAATTTACGATCGCCGTCAATAACCGGGATACCACCTATCCTGAACTCTCTCATTATTTTAACCGCATCAGTAACCGTTGCAGACTCGTGCAGCGTTACCGGATCCTGGATCATGCCGCTTTCAGAACGCTTTACTTTGCGTACCTCATCAGCTTGCTCCTGTACCGTCATATTTTTATGCAGAATACCTAAGCCACCAGCTTGTGCAATAGCTATTGCCAATGATGATTCAGTAACCGTATCCATAGCGGCAGACAGGATAGGAATATTTATTTTGATTTTTTTGGTGAGATATGAGCTGGTGTCAACATCGCGCGGTAAAACTTCAGAGTAAGCCGGGAGTAGTAAAACGTCGTCGTAAGTTAATCCTTCGGCAACAAATTTATTGGAGTCTAATTGCATAGCAAATAATGTAATTGGAGTTATTATTTGCCGGGCAAAGCTACCATTTTATTTCGGATTCCGAAAGCCCGCCTCTGAAATTATCTGTATAAACACACCTAAAGCAATAAAAATTGCCATTTAATGATAATTAACAAAATATTCAGAACCAAACTTCCGGCTCCTTTTGCAGCTTAATATTTTCCTACTATCACTTTATAAAACTGATCAAAGTTTAAATACTTATTGGCGAGTTCCATTAATTGGGTTGAAGTTGCTGTTTTTACGGCGTTCACATAACGGTCGTAATAATCGTAATCCAAATTAGCAAAGTAAAGGTTCTTGAACTTATCGGCATGCGAAAAAACATTTTCAAGGCTGCCTAATAATGATCCAAGCATATAATTACGCACCAAAAGCAATTCATCTTCGGGGATCAGTTCGGTTTGCAAGCGGTTCAGTTCCTTTTCAATTTCGGTTATCGCTGCCTTGCATACATCTGCACCTACTTCGGTGGCTATAAAAATGGCTCCGCTGTATTTTAACGAGCTCATGCCCGAGCCGATACCATAGGTGTAACCTTTATCCTCACGAATATTAGCCATTAGCCTTGAGCCAAAGTAGCCTCCAAAAACAGTATTAAGCACTTGCAGGTACGGAAAATCAGGATGGTGACGGTTAACAGTCCTTACCCCCATACGGATAGCCGACTGTAAAGCATCTTTCTTTTCAACAAAATAAAAATGCTCATCTGCCGATATTAATTCAGGCTGGGTGGTATCTGAAGGTACGGAATGATTTGTCCAGTCTTTATCAAAGGCTGCTGTAATCATTTCTAATATCTCGGGCTCAATTTTACCCGCAATAACCATAGTACAGTTTGATGGCTGGTACATTTGCTTATAATGCGCCAGCATATCGTTACGGTGCAGGGTGTTATAAGTTTCGGCAACGGCACCCAAACCATACAGGGTATTACCGTAAAGTGCCTTATTAAAGGCACGGCGGGCCACAAAATCATTTTTCTGGTCGCTTACCTGTAGCTTTTGTTTTTGATTGCGGATAAACGTTTCCAGTTCCTTTTCCGGGAAGATGGAATCTGTCAGAATATCTTTTATTACAGGGAGTGTATGGTGCAAATGCTTATTTAAACTGTAAAGCGTTACCAACGATTGATCATATCCATAATCAACCTGCAAAAATGCACCGTAAAAATCAACCTTATCGGCTATTTGCGCAGCGGTAAGTGTAGTTGTTCCTTCGGCAAGCATGGTATTTACGGCCACATTAAGCAATGGTTTGGCCGGGTCAAAACGCTGGTTGCCAAAAATCCATTCAATACGTACCAATTCCTGGTCGCCGGAGTTAAAGCAAAAAACATTACAGCCATTAGCTAACTTTTGATGGGCCGGCCTTAACAGGTTTATATTATCTATCGCCCTAAATTCGGGGGCTGTCTTTCTTTCTAACGTCATTTGATTATTAGTCTGAATCTGATCTTCCGGTAATTAACCACCGCAGTATCTTTATGAAATTTTATTACTTGCCGCTATTAGGCCTTCAATCTGTATTAGCTCAAATTCAGACCGCTTTCTCGGCCAGGTAAACCAGCGTCGATGAGTTATCTTTTCTGAAAAGCTGGTTAGCCAATGCTTTTATTTGCTCGGCTGTAACTTCCAGGTATTTGCCGGTTTCGGTATTCAGCAAATCGGCATCGCCTAATAATTCGAACTGGGCCAGGTTCATGGCTTTATCAAGTAATGACATTTCCGAAAATATCATGGTTGATTCCGTTTTGTTCTTAACCTTTGTCAGTTCATCAGCCGGGATAAGTTCAGTTTTTAAACGCTCCATTTCTTCCCACATAGCGGCTTCGGCCATTTCAATGGTGATATTTTCAAGTGGTTTACCTTCAAAAGCAAATATGCCTTTATCTAAACTACCTGTCATATAAGCATGTACTTCGCTGAAGATCTGTTTTTCTTTAACCAAATTACGGTACAAGCGTGATGAATTACCACGTGAAAGAATATCAGACATCAGCTCAGCTACGTAATAGCTCTCGTCCAAACGGTCTTCCATCTGGAAAGCGATATACACATCGTTAAGCGGCACTTTTGCGGTAAAAGTTAAACGGCGTTCTTCGTGTTGCTCAGGCTCCTGTGGTAAGTTGCGTACATATTTTTCGCCGGCAGGTATAGGGCCAAACCATTTTTCGGCAAGCAGCTTAACATCTTCTGTTTTAATATCGCCGCCAACAACCATAATGGCATTTTGTGGTGTGTAGTGCTTTTTAAAGAATGCCTTTACATCTTCCATCTTAGCATCTTCAATATGCTTTATCTCTTTACCTATGGTTGCCCACTGGTATGGGTGATGCTTGTATACCATTGGTCTTAGCTTAAGCCACACATCGCCATAAGGCTGGTTAAGGTATCGTTGTTTAAACTCCTCAATCACCACGTTGCGCTGAACATCCAGGCTTTTTTTGCTGAACGCGAGGCTAAGCATCCGGTCGCTCTCTAACCAAAAGGCGGTTTCGATATTGGCAGATGGCAGGGTAATGTAGTAGTTAGTAATATCGTTGCTGGTAAAGGCATTATTTTCGCCCCCTACCCTTTGCAGCGGCTGATCATAATCAGGAATATTTACCGATCCGCCGAACATCAGGTGCTCAAATAAATGGGCAAAACCAGTTTGTTCGGGGTTTTCGTCGCGGGCGCCAACATCATATAAAATATTCAGCACCGCCATAGGTGTGGTATTGTCTTCGTGCACAATAACACGCAGACCGTTATCTAATATAAACCGGTTGAATTTAACCATTTGTAAACTTTCAATTAAAACTGAGCAAAGGTAGAATATTTGTTGAATGAGGGGCAGTTTTGCACCACCGAATACCTAAAGTTGCAGTAATTTGATGTAAATAAGTGCCTTGATTTGAACAACAGGTTTTAATATCTTTAAAAATGATTACCAGCGAAGGGCTCATTAAACAAATATCAAGTACCATTGGTAAAACTAAGGTGCTTGAATTGAGCCTAATATTAAAGGAGCAAAACTTTACCTTGCGCGACCTGATTGACCTTACATTTTATGCCGATAAAAACATTGCCTTCCGCGCTGCATGGATCTTAGAAAACTTATTTCTTAAAGAGCCTGAACTTTATGAGGCTGATCTTGACTATTTAATAGTGCGGATTAAAGATGTTAAATACGCCAGTTGCCAAAGGCACTATGCCAAAATATGGATGCATATTACAGAAGCTAAAACAAACGAAGCAATAAAGAAAAAACTAAAAAGTGCCGACCTTGAACCTGTGGTAGAAAAATGTTTTGACTGGCTGATTGATCCCAAAGTAAAAGCAGCGGTTAAGGTTTTTGCTGCCGACACGCTTTTTAATCTCAAAGACCGCTACCCATGGATAACTGAAGAGCTTGAAAACCAGGTAAAGTTTTTAATGAAGACAGGTTCCGCAGCTATTCAGTTTCGAGGTAAAAAGCTATTAAGTTTAATTTAGCAGTGGCTATTCGGTCGGCTTATCTTCTCTTTTTAAATTATCACTCACCTGGTAATGGTGAAGCTTGGCCTCAATAGCCGATTCGCTGGTATTGGCATAGGCACCAAATGCATTGATTAACACCCCTTTTATATTATATTTTTCAGAACTAACAGCATAAATGATTGAATTATCATCAGGATTACTTGCACCTTCAAAACGATAAAATTCATCTATATCAAAATCATCAGCTGCCATCTGGATCTTTTTTCCCTTATCATCAACTGTATCACCCTCTAAACTTAAATTTTCGGTATATCCTCTTTTCATCAAATCGTTAGTGGCTTCCACTAAATTATTATATGTTCTCATGGCGATGTTATAGTTATAATATAGTTCAATTACTATAAATATATAACCATAAAACCACCCGGTTGTTTGTTGTAATATTTATGAAGCCCGCTCCGGCAAAAAAATATCCTTCACTTGAAAACAACAAAGGCCACCCGCAGGCAGCCTTTGTTTCTATATGATGGAGTTGTTATATTATTTGGCAATGGCATCCTTAGCGCTGGCTTCATTCAAAAACACAAAGTTGTTATCAAACATATCCAGTTTAATGGTGCTGTCTTTATTCACCTTATCAGCAAGGATCTGTTTTGAAAGCTCATTAAGGATCTTTTTCTGAATTACCCTTTTCAATGGCCTTGCGCCAAACTGTGGATCATAGCCTAATTGTGCCAGCCAGTCTAAAGCTTCTTCTGTCGCTTCCATAGTAATACCCATTTCTGCAAGTGTTTGCTGTACCTGTTTAAACTGTAAGCGAACAATGTCTGTTATCTCATCGCGGCTGAGCGGTGTAAACATAATGATCTCGTCAATACGGTTCAAAAACTCAGGGCGGATGGTTTTTCTGAGCAGATCAAACAACTGGTTTTTGGTTTTTGCAATCACCTCGTCCCTGTTATTATCTTCCAGCTCCTGAAAATTATCCATTATCAGGCTTGAGCCGATGTTTGATGTCATGATGATGATGGTGTTTTTAAAATTCACCACCCGGCCTTTATTATCAGTTAAACGGCCATCATCCAAAACCTGCAGCAATATGTTAAATACATCCGGATGCGCTTTTTCAATCTCATCCAACAATACCACACTGTATGGTTTACGGCGAACGGCTTCAGTTAACTGGCCGCCTTCATCATAACCTACGTAGCCCGGAGGCGCTCCTATCAACCTTGAAACTGCATGGCGTTCCTGGTATTCAGACATATCAATACGCACCAGTGCGGCTTCATCATTAAACAGGTATTCGGCCAATGCTTTAGCCAACTCTGTTTTACCAACGCCCGTTGTACCTAAAAATATAAATGAACCTATTGGCTTGCGTTTATCCTGCAAACCAGCACGGCTGCGGCGTATAGCATCGCTTATGGCTTCAATGGCTTCTTCCTGCCCCGCTACACGTTTGTGCAGTTCAGCTTCCAGGTTAAGCAGCTTTTCACGCTCGCTCTGGATCATTTTTGATACCGGGATCCCTGTCCACCTTGATACTACACCAGCAATATCATCGGCAGTAACCTCTTCCTTCAGCATGCGGCTGTCGCTTTGGTTATCAAGCAGGGCAGTTTTTAATTGTTCAACTTCCTGCTGTGCCTTTACTATAGTGCCGTAGCGTAATTCTGCTACTTTACCATAATCACCTGCACGTTCGGCCTGTTCAGCCTCAAGCTTGTAATTTTCTATCTGTTCAACTTTTTGGTTAATGCCATCAACAAGGTCTTTTTCACCCTGCCATTTGGCACGTAAGGAATCGCGCTCGGCAGATAGGTTGGCTATCTCTTCGCTCAGTTCCTTTACCTTTCTATCATCTTTTTCGCGTTTAATAGCTTCGCGCTCAATTTCAAGCTGCATTATGCGGCGCTCCAATTCATCCACCACTTCGGGAACTGAATCCATTTCCAAACGGAGTTTGGACGCTGCTTCGTCCATTAAATCAATGGCTTTATCAGGCAAAAATCTGTCTGATATATACCGCTGCGACATTTCTACCGCCGCAATGATAGCCTCATCTTTTATCCTTACCTTATGGTGTGTTTCGTAGCGTTCTTTTAATCCCCTTAAAATAGAAATCGCATCAGCCGTATCAGGTTCCCCAACCAACACCATCTGGAAACGGCGCTCAAGGGCTTTATCCTTCTCTACATATTTCTGATACTCGTTAAGGGTGGTTGCACCAATGGCCCTTAATTCGCCACGGGCAAGTGCCGGCTTTAAAATATTAGCCGCATCCATTGCGCCTTCGCCACCACCTGCGCCCACCAATGTGTGGATCTCATCAATAAATAGGATGATCTCGCCATCGGCCTGGGTAACTTCTTTTATAACGGCTTTTAAGCGTTCTTCAAACTCCCCTTTATATTTAGCACCGGCAATAAGGGCGCCCATATCTAAAGAGTAAACTGTTTTTGTTTTTAAGCTTTCGGGCACATCGCCTTTTATAATCCGGAAGGCAATACCTTCGGCAATGGCAGTTTTACCAACACCGGGCTCACCAACCAATATGGGGTTGTTTTTGGTACGGCGTGATAGTATCTGGATAACGCGCCTTATCTCTTCATCACGGCCAATAACCGGGTCGAGCTTGCCCGATTCGGCGTACTCGTTTAAGTTACGGGCATATTTATTTAAGGCGTTGTAAGTAGCCTCGGCATTTTGATCAGTTACTTTATTGTCGCCACGTAAACTAACAATGGCTTTTTTAAGGTCCTTTTCATTTACGCCATAATCTTTTAATGCGGTACTGGTTTTGTCGTTAACTGCTAAAATACCTAACAGGATGTGCTCAACTGATACAAATTCGTCCTTAAATTCTTTAAGATATGCCTGCGCTTTTTGCAAAGCCGAATTTGCATTTGATGATAAATAGCCATTTGCGCCGCTAACTTTAGGAAATGAAGCGATCTGCTCATCGAGCGTTGTATTAAGGCGGTTAATATTTACATTAAGTTTTTTTAACAGGTAGGTTATAACGTTTTCATCAACCGTTAACAACCCTTTAAGCAGATGCGCATTTTCAATGGCCTGCTGCTGGTTGCCGGCTGCTATCTCCGAAGCTTTTTGAACTGCCTCCTGAGCTTTTATGGTAAAATTGTTAAAATTCATAGTTTTTGTTTTGATTAGCCGACCGGGTAGACGGACTGAAATAAATTATTCACCTCTTACTCAATTTCCAACTTCACACTAAACCAACCACACAATTTAGTTCATCCGCCGCCTACTCAATCAACAATGTTATCTAATCAAATCACCTGCCAACGGGTTAAACATGCTAAAGTGGCGTTATAAAACAAAACGACCGGTCGTTTTGACACCATTACTGTTATCCAATAAACCAATATCATAAAATCAATATAACCACTTCTTAGTAGTTCATTAAAAAACACCTATTTTTACCTCTGCAATAACCATACGTGAAACAAAATTTTTTTAGAAACCTGCCGGAAAAAAACAAAATTGCATACCGCAATCATTACACGGGGCAAAACTTGTTATCGGTGCGGATAGCAAGTGCTATTTTTTTAGTTTTGAACCTGGTTATCAGGATCCTTTATATGATATTCCCGGTAAGCCTTACCAAGGCCGAAAACTTCCCGGAGTTTGATCTTACCAATTGGATTTTTATTATCTCATCATTTGTTATTTACCTTTTCAGTAACCTGTTGATACAGCAGTACCAGCGTACACAAAAAGCAACTGCCATAATGTCCCTGTTTGTGTTTACGTTTTCTATTTACATTGTTTTTTGTGGGATGTATTCCAGCTTTATTGCCAATGCAAATCCACGGAGCGCATTAACACTGTACCTTATTGCCTTAACCATAGTTAGCGTATTGTTTGTTTTTGAATACTATGAAACTATATTACTAATTATTGCTGCAGAGTTTTTGTTCACTTCGCTTTTAATAACCTACCATATTGACCCTACCGAAGTAATTTACCATCAATTGGTATCTATAATGGTTTTAGGTGGATTTTATTTGATCTCGAGATATTTTTTCAACTACAAATCCAATTACTATATGCAGGTGATTGAGATAAGGGAGAAGAACCTGGAGATTGAACGGGGTAGCGAATTTAAAAGCCAGTTGCTGGGTACCGTTGCCCACGACCTGCGAAACCCCATTGCAGCCGTTGAAACTTTGGCCATGATGATGGAAATGGACGAAATTGATGAAGACACGCAGGATACGCTGAACCTGATGAAGGCATCATGTGTTAAGGCACGTACCATAATTGATGATCTGCTTGAATCTGCACGTAATGAAAACACCAGCGGCTTTGAAACCCATAAAACCGAACTAAATAAGTTTTTACAGCATAACATTGATGTTTGGAAGATACAAAAGGCAGCTAAAAATAACATAGAGCTGTTTAGCTATGTTAACCCGGCAAATGTTAATATTAACGAGGAAAAATTTACAAGGGTAATTGATAACCTGATAGGTAATGCTTTAAAATTCTCAAAAGAAAGCAGCAAGATCGAAATATTTTTGACCAGGGATAGCGGTAAAATAATTATAGACCTGAGAGATCATGGGATGGGTATATCCAAAGATATGCTTCCTTTTATTTTCAATCCATTTTCAAAAGCTGGCAGGCCAGGTTTAAGAGGGGAACAATCAACAGGCTTAGGGCTAAGTATTGTAAAACAGATAATTGAAAAGCATAAAGGCACTATTGATGTGGAAAGCGAAGAAAGTTTGGGCTCAACTTTCCGAATAATTTTACCTGAGGCGAGGGATTAGTTGCTAAAGATCAATCCCGTTAACATCCTTAACTACTTTAAAATCGGCACCAAAGGTAAACCTGCAGGTATCTGTTTTAATAGCGCCTTGTTTGTTTTTACCCTTATATATCAGGCTTACATCATAACCTATTACTTTTTTAGAGAAGGTTTTGATCTTACTATCCAAAACTGCCGATACTTTTGCAGCCTCTGCCGGCTTATTTTCACTGATCAAACTATCACGGGAATACTTAAGGTCTACATATTCGCGGCTATCGTAAAAGGATGTAAAAATGGTATCCGGTTTTAAAAACTTAACGGTATCAATAAAGGCTCCTTTTGCAAGCTGGGTTTTTAAATATTCAACAGCCGCTGGCTTATATTTAGTGCGCGAGCAACCAAAGCAGCACAATACCAAAACACAGGCAAGTAATTTCCTTTTCATACGGTCAAAAATATAATAATATTATGAACTATGCTTAATCAGTAATTACAAGCCTGTGTTTGTTAAATTTTAACGCATATTGTTTTTAAAAAAAGCAAGTGTTAAAGCCCATGCTTCCTTGGTTGCTTTTTCATTATAGCTTGGTCTTTCATCACAAGAAAAACCATGGTCGGCATATGATATTTTAACGTTGATATAATCCTTACCCGCATCATCCATAGCTTTTATAACGGTATCGATCTGATCCTGCCCAATATGCTTATCAAGCCCTCCCCAAAAAAACAAGTGACTGCCGTTAATATCAACCGCTTTATCGGCCAATGCTGCAGTACCACCACCGTAATAGCTTACTGCTGCGTTTAAAGGCAATACTGCATTAGCCAAAAAGGATACGCGCCCACCCATACAATAACCAATACTGAAAATATTGCCTGGATTAACCAGCTCATGATGCTTTAGCCAATGGTAAGCAGCTTTCAAATCCGCCCCACTACCTTCGTTTGTTAACGCATTACAATGCGGTGCAATGGCACCAAAGTCGGCATAATCACCTTCTAAATAAGGAGGTGCCGTACGGTGAAAAAGCTCGGGTGCTATCACTACATATCCTTGGGCTGCAAAACTATCGGCCACGTTGCGGATATGATGGTTTACTCCAAAAGCTTCCTGCAATAATATCAATCCGGGTGCATTTTTGCCAACCGCATCTTTAGGTATGGCAGTGTAAGCTTCCATATCGGTGCCATCGGCTACTTTAAGATTAACGTATTTTTCCATTTCAATTTAACATTTGATTAAGTACTAAGTTTTATACATAATTTAAAAAATGGTTACCGGCACAATCAGCTCAAAGCGGCTATGCCCGCTTCCGCCAAAAACATCCTGATCAATCAGGTAGCTATACCTAAATCCAAACGTAATGGATGTTTGGTTAAAAAATTTGGTGTCGAAATAGAGTTCGGCACCGGTAGACCTGAAGGTACCTTTAAACTGGGCTCCATTTGTAAGAAAATCAGTGGCGCGGGTATAATCATAAAAAGCGTTACCACGCAAACGCAGCAGGTAAAAGCTATTTGCAAAACCTGCATCAGGGTAGGCTATAGGAAAATGATAGTTGGCCCCTATCTTATTCATATCGTGCAGGTTTTCGGACTCATAGCCTCTTGAAAAAGGGAAATCATTTGAAAAACTGATCACATTACTTTTATCTTTTTGCTGATGAGCCGCTGTTATTACAAAGCTTTGGTTAACAAATAAACCCGGGAAATAAAATGCGCCCGATGCCAAAAACTGATTAGCACTTAAACCAGATATGGCCGATTTATAATTCAATGTAATACTTTGCCCTAACATGGGGTAAATGTTTTGCCTGGCCTGCTGTATGCTATTGCTAAAGTTGATGTAGTTATTACTGTAAGTATATGATCTATCGGCAAACGTGCTTTGATAAGCCTGCTGAAAATGGGTTTGCGAATAAACCAGATCGCTGCCCACCTGTAAATTGGTTAAATGCTTCCCTTCCGAAAAGTTGAGCGGCAGCTCCAATCCGCCATGAATTTGGGTTTCGTTCCAGTAAACATTACTGCCCTTATAATATCCTTTACGGTCAATGGTGTAATCAGCCCCAGCAGATAGATAAGGAAAAAATGCTCCGTATATTGCATCAAATCCAAACTGCTTATACCCTTCGTTGCGGTTATAGTTAAAGGAGATATTGGTTTGAAATGTATTCAGCACATTTTCGCCGGCTATTGAAAGCTCATAGTTGGGATCGTTAAAATTGGGGATCAGGCTATGAAAGTTAAATAAATGGTACGATTTGGGGTATTTACTTACAGCAAGCGGTTTATCAATCACATCGGCCAGCAGGTTGGTTGATGAATCTCTTTTTAGCGCAGATATCCTCATATCAGGTAAACCACCGGGAATTGCAGTTTCAATTTCACTCCATTTTAAGTCTTTTTTGTCGGCTTCATTTACCTGGTAACCATAGGCAGTAAAGCCAACCCATGCTAACCTTTTATCACTTACAGTGGCCTGGTAACTACCAATTGAGCGGTTTTGATCAAACGCAATTAATTCATAAATCTTACCGGTTTTTAAACTCAGGGCAAATAAGCGATCATTAATACCCGAGGTTGCCGAAAAATAAACCGTATCATTTTTCAAAACAGGAAATACAATCGGCTGATAGGAGAACGGTAACAAATATTTATTTGCCCCGGTTTTAATATCTGTTAAGGCTATTGACATTTTACCTGCAGGGCTTCTAACCGCTGAGATCAGTTGGCTATCCCCGTAAAATTTGGGATAAGTATAGTACAGTTTATCTTTGTTAGGGATAATTGCAATCAGCCGGCCATCAGCTACATTTAATAAATGAATGGCGCTTTTCCCCGTCGAAGCTTCTTCTACCGTGGCTATTGTTTTACCATCATCACTAAAAGATGGCGAAAAATATTTGGTTCTGCTGGTGATCCTTTTTTCTTTGCCGGTATTAATATCCAGCACTACCAATTCACTGTAGTTCCTGTATGCCCAGCGCACATCAGGGTGGTAAATGCTGTAAACTATCTTTTGATCGTGATAAGCAAAATAATTATCCAGTGATACCCCTCTAACGCTGATCTTTCTTTCTACCCCTCCGCTTTTGATCACAAATACAGGGAGATGATCATAGGTGCTTTTCATATAGATCAGCGTGGTATCATTAATATAATTTGGGTATTCCCGGTCGGCATCAAAATGCTGAGGTTTATTGGTTATCGCTTTGTTAATAGACCTGTTTATAGCTTCATCCGCACTAAATTGTTTTTTGAAATAACTGAGCCCCTCATTTCTGAACTTTACAAAATCCTGGCCCGAATACTTTTTTATTGCCCTTTGCAGGGGATAAAAGCCACCCTTGTAGGCTACTGCGTCGTGCGTAACGTTTTTCCAGAATGCATCACCATATTTTTCTCGCCCGTAAGCTACCAGCATATATCCCAAAGGATACCAATCGGGTGTGTAATCAAGGTATGATCCATTACGGATCTTCATATAGCTGTAATTCTTATCAGCCAACCATAATCCACGGAAACCGTCAAAGAAAAAAGGCAAGCGCCCCCTGCCCTGTTCACTTACATGGGTTTCGTTAAAAACGGCGTCGCCCTCAAAAAACCAATCTGGTACGGATAGCTCATTACCCAATGCCTGTCCGCCTTCGCCAAAAACAACTTTCAACACATGCGAAAAGCCGACATTAAAATTATTATACTGCTGCACATGCCTAAACTCGTGGATAGCCAACTGTTCGTGCCAGGGCAGACTGCCTATATCAAAACTATTTTGCTCGGGAGTAAGGAAAAACTCGCTGCGAAACGGGGCAAGCCCTACATAGGCATTAGCTACCGTAGTTTGGTTTTGCAGCACAATACTGATCTGCTTTTGTTTAAAGCCTATGGTGGGCTGTATAACACCATTCATTTGCTGAACAATGTTGGCCACCTTAAGCGCCGCTGAATCCAAACCATTTGGAAATATTACTTTGGCTGCCGGGGTATTTATCTGTTTCCATTTAATGGATGGCGGGTTGCCGCCAAACTCCTGGGCCCTGCATATGGTTGCAGTAAGTATAAGCAGTATAATAAGCAGTTTGCAGCAACGGTTCATTTAGGGTGAAAGTAAGTACAATTTATGAAATGTATAAATGGCAATTGATACAATTACGGGTTTTTGAGCATCAACGTTTTATATTCAAAATTCTTATTTTGCAATAAACAAAGTATGTGCAAAATCAAAAACAATTCAATGACACAGCATCTTTTAAAACTAAGTACATTTGCGTTTTGTTAATTATACGTAATGGCTAAAGTTTCTATCAACCTGGCAACAGGTTCTATACAAAAAGAAGAGTTAATTGTAGGCATTGACCTTGGTACTACCAACTCCCTGGTGGCTTTTATCAACCCCGATAAAAACCCACAGGTAATAAACGATACAGGTAAAGGTGTTTTGGTACCGTCGGTTGTGCATTTTGGCCCATCGGGCGATATTATTGTTGGTAACGAAGCAAAGGATTATTTAACAACCGATCCGCAGAACACCGTATTTTCTGTAAAACGGTTGCTTGGCCGTTCGTACAAAGACATTGAGAACTATAAAGATTTCTTTTCTTATAAAGTTATTGATGATGATTCTGAAAGCCTTGTTAAAATTAAGGTAGGCGATAAGTTTTATACGCCGATTGAATTATCGGGCCTTATATTAAAGGAGCTTAAAGCCCGTGCAGAACATGCTTTAAAAACACCTGTTAACCGCGCGGTTATTACCGTCCCTGCCTATTTTAATGATTCGCAGCGCCAGGCAACCCGCGATGCCGGTAAGCTGGCAGGCCTTGATGTTTTACGTATTGTTAACGAGCCTACTGCCGCAAGCTTAGCCTATGGCATTGGCCTTAATCCCGAAGAAACAAAAACTATAGCAGTTTATGATTTGGGCGGCGGTACGTTTGATGTATCCATTCTGCAAATCCAAAACGGTATTTTCGAGGTGTTATCAACCAATGGTGATACTTTTTTAGGTGGCGATGATTTTGACAGCGCCATTGTTGATTACTGGATAGAGAAAAACCAGCTGAATAAAGCTGTGTTACTTGCCGACAATAAACTGGCCCAGCAACTCCGACTTAAAGCCGAAGAAGCTAAAAAAGCGTTTACCCATCAAAGCATTTTTAATGAAAAGATTGGCGAGATATGGTGCACGCTTGACAGGACCACTTTTGAGCAATTGATTTTAGCCAAAGTACAGCAAACCATTACCTGCTGCCAAAATGCGCTGAAAGATGCTAAGTTAGATGTTACCCAAATTGATGAGGTAATAATGGTTGGCGGTTCAACACGTACAGCATTGGTTAAAAAAATGGTAGCTGAATTTTTTGGCCGCCCCATACATGATGAAGTTAACCCCGATGAGGTAGTTGCCCTTGGCGCCGCCATACAAGCCGATGTTTTAGCCGGTAACCGCAGCGATATTTTGCTGCTTGATGTTACCCCCCTTTCCTTAGGTATTGAAACTATGGGTGGGTTAATGGATGTGATTATTCCTCGGAACTCAAAAGTGCCTACCAAGGCAGGGCGTCAATATACCACCTCTATTGACGGGCAGGTTAACATGAAGATTGCCGTTTACCAGGGTGAGCGCGATCTGATCAAAGAGAACCGCAAATTAGCAGAGTTTGATTTAAAAGGAATCCCCTCAATGCCTGCAGGTTTCCCTAAGGTTGATATAAACTTTTTACTGAATGCCGACGGGATATTGAAGATCCAGGCTGTTGAGCAACGATCTGGTGTGAAACAGGAAGTTGAGGTTACCCCTACCTATGGCATAACCGACGATCAGGTTGAGCAAATGCTGATGGACAGCATAACCCATGCTAAGGATGATGTTGAGCAGCGCATGCTGATTGAAGCCCGTACCGAAGGTGAGCAAATGGTTTATACTGTTGAGCGCTTTTTGCAAAAGAATAACAGCTTTATTTCTATTACTGAAATAGCAGATACACATAAATATATCGACACCTTAAAAACTTCGTTAACCAGTGGCGATAAAAACCTGATCCATAAAGCTATTGACGAGTTAAACGAATTTACCCGTCCCTTTGCCGAACGCTTAATGGACCAGGCTATAAGCCATGCCATGAAGGGTAAAAGCATTGAATAATCATTTATAAACAAACCTATCTGTCTTGAAAAACATCAAATCTGCCTTTATTTTAGTTATCAGTTTCTTTTTATTTAACAGGGCATCAGCCACAACCATCAGCTATTTAAAATTTAAGGATACCACCGTTAAAACCTTAGATACCGCTTTGTACGATTCATTAATGATAAAGCTGGCTAATGGCGACAAAACTGGCAAGTGGCCTGTTAAAAAAGCACCTTATCCTTTACCAGCTGCTATATTACCATTTAACCGTATAGTGGCTTATTATGGCAATATGTACTCCAAAAATATGGGAGTTTTAGGTCAGTATCCACCTAAAATTATGATGGCTAAGCTAAAAGCCGAAGTAAAGAACTGGGAAAAGGCAGACCCTAACACACCTGTTAAACCGGCACTGCATTATATATGTGTTACTGCACAGGCTGATGCCGGCAGCAATGGCCTGCACAATTTGCGTATGCCTTTTAAACAGATTGACAGTGTATTGCACATGGCCCAATCAATGGATGCCCTGTTGTTTTTAGATTTACAGGTTGGCTTTAGCACCGTACAAAAAGAGATCCCGCTATTGGAAAAATACCTGAAAATGCCAAACGTACACTTAGGCATTGACCCTGAATTTTCAATGAAAGAAGGCAGCATCCCGGGGAAACGGATCGGTACGTTTGATGCTGATGACATTAATTACGTAACCAAATATTTGGCGTCGTTAGTTACTAAATATAACCTGCCGCCAAAAATATTTATAGTTCACCGTTTTACTAAAAGAATGGTAACCAATTATCAAAATATAAAGCTACGCAGCGAAGTACAGTTTGTTATGGATATGGACGGCTGGGGCGGCCCTGATTTAAAGAAAGGCACTTACAAATATTTTATAGCTAATGAGCCTGTACAATTTACCGGCTTTAAGTTATTCTATAAAAACGATATTAAAAACGCTCCTAACCGCATGTTAACCATGAAAGAGATTTTAGAATTAAAACCGGCTCCTGTTTATATACAGTACCAGTAAAAAGCTTTAAGCTGTAACAAAAAAAAACTCCCCGTCTCTGGGGAGTTTTTTTTTGTTCTTAGATATTGTTAATAGCTTCCTGCTCTTTTAAAGCTGCAATATTATTTTTATTGCTGAAGGCGTCCGTCTGGTTTGCAAAATCTTCTAAGATGCTTGCAATGGTATCCAGGTTATCTGCTACTCTTTGGTGCATATCGGGCAAATCTTTTTCAAGCCTTTTATCACCTAATTCTATGTTGTCAACTTCAATTTTTGCCAGTTTTTGAATAATGGCCTGCTGACTATTTTTTAAATCTTCTAATTCATGGACAATCTTTTCCATTAATCCGAATTTCTTTAACTTATCCATATCGTTGTTATTTTGTTTATATAGATAACGTTGTTTGATCAAAATTGTTTAGAAATTTGGATTTATAAAGAATATAAACAAAAAACTTGAAGATATTGTTCCGCAAAAGTACTGCACTTCGTTTATAAGATTTTCTGCAATCCGAAAGACTAAAAATGGCATAGATTCAATATATCGTTTTTATTTTAATAATCTCATCTAAAGCTTTTTGTTTCCAACTACTATCAGATTTGAGAATACATAAGGGTAGGAATTTTTTGTATTTTTTGGGGTCATTAGGCATAACTATTATTGATTTAGCACCAATAAAATACCCGCTAATCCAAACTCCTTCTGCTTGATATTTCATGGAAAAAACAATGTTATTTTGTTTATCTATTACCTCAAACTTTTCAGGGTCATCATCCTTAATCTTTAAAACATTTGTCTTTAATATTTGCCAGTGATTATACGAAATAATACCTATAACTTCTTCCTTTTCCAAATCTTTAAATACGACTGAAACATATAATTTGCTATCCTTAACTGCTAAATTAAGGCTTGTTGTTGCACAATTACTTAAAAAAGGATCAAAAATATCTATCCCTTTTTCAAGATCAACACGGAAACAAGTAAAAATGTATCCACTAAGAGAAACAAAAACATATCCATTTTTATTAAGATCAGGCAATACTATACCTTTAACTGGACGATAATGAAGTTTAATAGATCTTGGAATATTAAAATCCGGAGTGATTTTAGATATAGAATATCTTTGATTATCCATTATCGGCGCTGGAGGAGCCTTTAATTCTCCTTTATCAAAAATTTCATTGTCCCTTTTTTCTTGTTCTGTCTGAAATAATTTAGATAAGGGATATGGGAAAAACAAATAGTATATTCCACTTAAAACAGATATGATAATTACTATACCCCAAAAACTTTTAAATGTATTTTTTATAAAAAGTAAATTTTTTGACTTAGGTGCAGCTTCTTTTTTTAACGGTGTATTACGCTTGTTCTGCTTTACTATTTTTCTACTTTTAGTCATAGGGTTTGATTGATTACACAAAATAGGTATTGTTATTAACTATTTCTTACGTTTATTTTTTGTCTTTGCTTATGTGTGGGACAAATCTTTCCTAAGTTATATTGATAATCATTAAATTATTTAAAAACTTTTTTTTCTAAACTGAAATCACCATAGATTTGGATTTATCATTTATAACTAATAATTTAGTTATATGAAATACATCTATCTACTACTATTTACACTCTGCCTTTCTACAATTGCTACGGCACAACAAACCACGAGGGTGGACGATAATTTGTTAATGGAATATTATCAGAGCCAGCGTTTTATGGAGGCTGCTGAATACCTTAAAAAGAACTTCCCCGAACCGGTTAACGATCCTAAGATACTTTCGCGACTGGCTTACTCTTCCCAAATGGCCAATAAATTGGTTGATGCCGAAGGTTATTACCAACGTGTTTATGACTTAGATACCACCAATCAAAATGCCTTGTTCAGCATGGCGGGCATTAATTCAAGACGGGGCAATTACCTTAAGGCCGAAATGTATTACAAAAGGATATTAGCTAAGGATACCACCAGCTTTGCCGTTTACACACAGCTTGCCAGCATAGCCGACCGGAAGAATGACACTACGGGTGTAATGCTTTATCTGCAAAAAGCCAACAACCTTAACCCTTTTGATATTGATGTAGCCAGCGAATTGAGCGATGCCTATGTAAGCCATGAACATTTTGAACAGGCATTAAAAGTGCTGAACAAAGCCGCCACAAACGACCCTGATAATGTGATGATATTACTGAGTATGACAAAACTTACTTACAGCCAAAAGAAATGGGCCGAAACCGTTGAAGGCTGCAACAAACTTATACAGCTTGGAACCAGTAATGGCGAGATCTTAAATAAGCTTGCCCTTGCCTATTATAATTTAAAAAAATATGCCTGCGCTGCAGAAACCTTTGCCAGCCTTAGCGGCATACAACAAAACGAATACAGCTATTATTATGCGGGGCTGTGCTATAAAGAGCTAAAAGATAATGCCCAATTAATACACTGTATGAAAATGGCCATATTTTTATCCATCTCCCCTAACGTAGCATCCTATTATGGCGAAATGGCGGGCAGCGAAGAAAACCTTACGCATTACAAAAAAGCGGTACAGGCTTATACAAAAGCCTTACAGTTTAGCGAAGATCCAACCCTATATTATCTATTGGCCAATTTATATGATACGGAGTTAAAAGATAAGGCTAATGCCATTAAATATTATAAAAAATACCTTGCGGCAAAACCCATAGCTAAACATCAAACATATATAGCCTATTCGAAAAGCAGGATTGAGCAGCTTAAAAATTAACGCTGCATTAAGCGGGCAACATATTTACCAATAATATCAAACTCCAGGTTTACTACGGCGCCTTCACGAACATTTTGAAGGTTGGTATGCTCATAAGTATAAGGGATTATAGCTACCGAAAAACTATTGGCCTTTGAGTTTACAACCGTTAAGCTGATCCCGTTTACACAGATAGATCCTTTTTCAACAGTAACGTTGCCCAATGCCGCATCATATTCAAAGGTATATTCCCAGCTGCCGTCCAGTTCATTAAACCCAGTGCAGGTGGCAGTTTGATCAACATGCCCCTGTACAATGTGGCCATCCAGCCTGGCATTCATTTGCATGCAACGTTCCAGATTAACTAAGTCGCCGATTTTAAGGTGACCAATGCTGGTTTTTTTCAACGTTTCTTCAATGGCAGTAACCGTATGTTTACCATCGGCCAAAGCAATAACGGTTAAACAAACACCGTTGTGCGCTACCGACTGATCAATCTTCAGCTCGCTTGCAATTGCTGATTCAACCGTGATGTGCAAATTACCCTGATCGTGTTTAAGCTCGGTTATTATACCTAAAGTTTCTATTATTCCTGTAAACATATAGCGTTTAAGGCGCTTAAATAAGGCGCCTTGTTAGCACAAAACTAATTAATTATATGCTGTTCATTGTCAACCCAGCGTTGTATTAACGCATATAAAATCCCTGCAGCCTAATAAATTGTATTTTTGGCCATGCCAGCATTAATATTTAATATCAATCCCGACTTGTATTTAATTTTTCTTAATAAAAAAATGGAGTTAAAGCCTTTTTTAGAAGATGTATTGCATAATGAAAAAAGCCCCCAGGATGCTGTAAAATCAAGCCTGTTAGCTTATCATTCAGGTGATGGCGGATCGCCGGAGATACATGAATTTGAGATAGCTGAATGCTTTTATAACAGCGAAAGCAATACCGGTAAGGTTAAGCTGAAGTATAAAGTTTTCTTTTTCTTCGGATGCTCGGGCATAAAACGATCTGATGATGGTACAGAAACCTGCACTTTCAAAATTGATGCAGCTGAGCATAAACTAACCTTGTTGATTACCGATCATATAATGCGCGATACGGTTGATGAATTTTAACTGGCTATTTAAAATTGCTGCTTATTTCTACCCGTTTGTTCCGCAGGTCAACGCCGCCTTCAATTGTTGATTTCAGGTTAGCCATATAAAAGGTCCACCCTATCTGGCATTGCACATACAAGTTTTTTGAGGGATCTTTTTCTTCCGGGATGTTTTCCTGTATAAGCTCCACCATAGATAGGCCGTTACGGCTATAAATATTTACACTCACGGTGCTGCCATCACTAAAGGTAAATTTTATAAAGTCGGTTCCATTTGCTTCTAATACCTGGCCCTTTTCAAAAACAGCATCATTATAGCCGTGCCAGTACCATTCGTAGGTATCTTCCTTCATAATAAACTCTTCCGGTTCGCGGGTACGCCTGGGAACGGTATAAAAATTAGCTTTCCGCAAAAACCATTTTTCAATGCCGGCAGTAGTTGCCCATGCTTCATAAAGACTTCTTATATCTGTATTATAATCGCCAGTTACTTTAAAGCTGGTCCATGTATTGTCCATCGTAGGGGAGTTTGTTTAATTGCTATCCATCCAAATTTAACTATAAAAGTTTTTTGTTTTGTTAACTTGCCTTTAAATATTAAAAATGGCTAAACAAAGCGCAGGCATATTATTATACCGCAAAATAAATAAACAGCTACAGGTATTTTTGGTACATCCGGGGGGCCCTTTTTATAAAAATAAAGACATGGGCGTATGGTCAATTCCGAAAGGCGAATTTTTGGATGATGAGGATGCTCTTACCGCTGCCAAACGCGAGTTTGAGGAAGAAACCGGCCAACCAGTTAATGGGGAGTTTATTAAGTTAGATGCTGTAACCCTAAAAAGTGGCAAAAGAATATATGCATGGGCCATTGAGGGCGATATAGATCAGGAAACCATTGTAAGCAATACATTTGAGATGGAATGGCCGCCAAAATCCAGCAAAAAACAATCCTTCCCGGAGGTTGACAGGGCTGAATGGTTTGATACGGACACTGCCAGGCTGAAAATAAATGCAGCACAGGCAGGCTTGATCAATCAGCTTATTACGCTTGTTTAATACTAATCCTTTCTGTTCTTAACCCAGTTGGAAGTTTCGGACAATGCAAGGTCGGCTTTTATTGATCGTTGTCCTCCTAAAAGCTTTTCCATCACAATAGCTGCAATTTTGGCCTCATCCTCTTTACTTTTTTGTAATGATCCGGGTTTAAAATACTTTTTAACAAAGTGGGTATCAAAGTTTCCGGAAATAAAGGCCTCATGCTGCATAACAAACTTCCCGAAACCCAAAGTGGTGGTGATCCCTGTGATCTGGTACTCGTCAATAGCGCGGATCATCCTTTCAATCGCTTCCGCCCTGTCCTTTCCATACGTTACCAACTTGGCAATCATCGGGTCGTAATAAATCGGGATCTCCATGCCTTGTTCAAAACCGTCATCAACCCTAACGCCTGGCCCTTTGGGGGTAATATAGGTTTGCAGGGTACCAATATCAGGCAAAAAATTATTATCCGGATCTTCGGCATAAACGCGCAGCTCAATTGCATGACCTTTAATTTTCAGGTCTTCCTGTTTAAAGCTGATGGCTTCGCCCCTGGCAATTTTTATCTGCTCCTTAACCAGGTCAATCTCAGTTATTAGTTCTGATACCGGGTGCTCCACCTGCAGGCGGGTATTCATTTCTAAAAAATAAAAGTTCAGGTTTTCGTCCATTATAAACTCAACCGTGCCTGCGCCGGTATAGTTAACAGACCGGGCCACATCAACCGCACATTTGCCCATTTGTGCTCTTATCTGCGGTGTTAATATAAACGATGGTGCTTCTTCAATAACCTTTTGATGGCGGCGCTGTACAGAACAATCACGCTCAAACAAGTGAACTATATTGCCATGACTATCGCCTAAAACCTGGATCTCAATATGTCTTGGCGATGAAACATAGCGCTCAATAAATACCGAGCCATCCCCAAAGGCCGAAACAGCTTCTGATACGGCCAGTTGCATTTGTTCCTCAAAATCGGTTAGGGCTTCAACTATACGCATACCCTTTCCCCCACCACCGGCTGCAGCTTTAATTAAAATAGGGAAACCTACTTCAACAGCGCGTTGCTTGGCTTCATTAATATCGGTGATAGCTTCTTCGGTACCGGGTACCATTGGAATATCATACTTTAAAGCCGCAGCCTTTGCCGAAAGCTTATTGCCCATTACCTCCATAGCCTCGGGCGATGGGCCTATCAATATCAACCCGGCCTGCCTTACCTGCCGGGCAAAAGCTGCATTTTCGCTTAAAAAACCGTAACCGGGGTGTATGGCCTCAGCACCGGTTTTGCGGCAGGCCTCAATTATTTTATCGCCCGATAAATAGGACTTGCTTGATGGCGCCTCGCCAATATGCACAGCTTCATCAGCATAACGCACATGCAGGGCGTTGCGGTCGGCATCCGAATAAACGGCAACCGTTTTAATACCCATTTCGCGTGCTGAACGCATTACACGTAAAGCTATTTCTCCCCTGTTGGCTATCAGTATTTTTTGCATAGATACTTTCAAAGTTATAAGAATTGTTAAAAAACCACGGATAGTTAACCAATAATAATTAATAGAGGAAAAAGATATGTATTAAAAATATTACATAAATATTTGCTTAGGGATTAACATATTATTTCGTGCGTACGTATACCCTGACAATTTAAACACACAGATACCAAATGGACGTAGTAGTTATTTTTATAAAGGTTTTACTTGGCCTTGCAGCCCTTTTATTTTTAGGCGTATTATTTTTTAGCTTTTTAAAATATTTGAAAAAAACTTATTTCCCAAACTGGAAATTTCCCGACTATTTCAGCGTTGGTTATGCGGAGTACCTTTACAAAAAGTACATTAAAAAAAGCGTTTAACTTTTAGGATGGTTGTTTAAAAGCAGCTCTAAAAATTTAAGATCGAGCCAGCGCCCGAACTTGAACCCTACCTGTTTAAAATGTGCTACCTCTTCAAAACCAAACGAGTGGTGTAGCCTTATACTTACCCCATTATCGGCACTTATACCTGCTATTACAGCATGTATATTATTTTCTTTTGCACAATCAATCAATGCCTGCAATAGCAGCTTACTTATTCCATGGCCGCGGTATGCCGTATCCACATAAACAGATATTTCAACCGTATACCTGTAACATGGCCATACCCTAAAATGCCCGTAGCTGCTAAAGCCAGCTATTACACCATTAACATCTGCAACGTACACCGGGAAATTATTATTTAGCCTGTCGTTATACCAATCCTGGCGCATTTGTAAAGTATGCGGCTGCTCACTGTAAACAGCGGTGGTATTTACTATAACCTCATTGTAAATAGCAAGCATAGCAGGCAGGTCGCCTTTTTGAGCATCGCGGATAATTACCTTATCATTTAACATAATGGATTTAAAGCAAAACACCTGTTAACATTATGCTAACAGGTGCTTATATTTTTTTAATAAATGTTTATTGTTTTGGTGGGGCACCAGGAGCGCCCGGGCCACCCGGACCGCCTTGACCAGGTCCACCGGGACCACCCGGTCCTCTGCGTCCTTCAGGAACTTTAACTTCCGGATGTGATTCGCCACGGTGGCAAGAATTACAATTGATACCGGATGTCATCACCATTCCTAACGAATCTTTTTTAGCCTCAAAATATTTTTGGTTGATCTTATTCATCATCTTATACATTTCGCGGGCCATTTCCTTTTCAGGTTTTGCATCGCTTGCAAAATCCATCTTTTTAGCGGCCTCGTCACGTACATGGCAAAAACTGCAGTGTACACCAAGCGAATGCGACCAATCATCCATCACTTTATCCAGTTGCCTGTCGCTAATGTGTTTAGGAAGCACCTTAAGGTTTTTAAATCCTTCCTCCTTATCCGGAGCCATTGAAGTTAGTGCTACAAACGTTACAATGGATGCTAAACCCAAAGTAGCCATGATTTTTTTATTGATCAGCATATTGTCATAATTAAGTCATCTAATGTAAAACAATAGATTGAGTGTTGCAACGAATAATACTTATTTATCGTAATTTTTTAGTTACGCTAATAGTAAGCCGTAAAACGCATTAGTTGGTGCTGTTTCAAATTACACAAAGCTTAAATAATGAATTAATTATTTAACTGGCTTCAGCTAATTTTTCATGTTCAAGTATACTGAGTAATGCTTTTTCGGCAAGATTTAACTCGGCAGAGCTAATATCTTTTTCTTCATCCAAATCTTTAATATATTTAAATATAGCACCATCCTCATAGCTTTTTATTACGGTTGGGTGTACATAGTATTTTTTGCAAACCGTACGGGTGTTACCCAGGTTAATGGCAACCTCATCTAATACGCTGATGATCTTTTTACGGCACTCGGTTAGGTTATCAAATTCCCCGGCCTGCTTAAAGGCATAAAGCGCACTAACGCTGCCAGCCCAGGTGCGGAAATCCTTCGCGGTAAAATCTTCGCCGGTAATTTCTTTTAAATAATGGTTCACATCGCCCGATCCGATGGTACAATGCTCGCCGGCTGCATTATAATATTGAAAAAGCTCTTTCCCTGGTATCTCGCGGCATTGCTTTACCAAACGGGCAAGCTTCCTGCTTTGTAATGATATTTTATGATATACCCCCTTTTTGCCTTTAAACTCGAAATTGATATTGGAGCCCTCTATTTTCACATGCCTGTTTAACAGTGTTGTGAGCCCGAATGAGCCATAAAGTTTTTTGTAGGATTCGTTCCCTACCCTAATACTGGTCAGTTCCATCAGCCTAACCACTAAGGCTACTATTTTATCATGGTCAAGATTATGCCTGCCTAAATCTTTATCAACCTGTTTGCGGATAGCAGGCAAATACGCCGCAAATGTTTGTAAACGATGATACTTTGATTGGTTACGGATCTTATTCCAATCTGCATGGTAACGGTATTGCTTACGCCCAGCTGCATCGGTACCTGTAAATTGCAGGTGCCCGTTATCAAAGGGTGAGATCCATACATTAGTGTAAGCTGGTGGGATAACCAATTTATTGAACCGCGTTACCAATTCCTTGTCCTTTACCAAAACGCCTTTGGCATCGTAAAAACTCCAGCCCTTGCCTGTTTTTTTTCGGGTATAACCGGCTGTGGCGTCTGACACGTATCTTAGCCCTACCGCTTTTGCAGTACTCTTGGGGTCGCGGCCTATCTTTTCAAGTTTGGTTAGTAATCGGTTCATTAATGATAAACAATTGCCCTTATTTTAAGTTTTATTTGTTTTGAAGATATTGTATCATTCGGCAGTTTTGGGGTTTGACCCTTTGCTGACTTATCTCAACTTATAAAAATTCAATTTTACTTTAAACAAATCATCTACTTATGAAATACAATTTTTTAGGAAACACCGGCCTGGTGGTATCCGAACTATGTTTTGGCACCATGACCTTTGGTGGAAAAGGTTATTGGGAGGCTATTGGTAAAATTCAGCAAAAGGAAGTAAACGACCTGATGAAGGTTGTTGTAGAATCGGGCATTAACTTTATTGATACCGCCAATGTATATTCATTTGGCGAATCTGAAAAGCTTTTGGGCCAGTCAATAAAAGACAATGGTTTTAATCGCAATGACCTGGTTATAGCTACCAAGGTACGTGGCCGTATGGGCGAAGGATTAAACAATGTAGGGCTTTCCCGTTATCATATCTTTCAATCTGTTGATGAGAGCCTTCAGCGTTTGCAGTTAGATCATATTGACATTTTATATGTGCATGGCGTTGACCCTAAAACACCTGTTGAAGAAATTATGCGGTCGCTTAATGATATTGTATTAACAGGCAAAGTGCGTTACATAGCCATTTGTAACTGGCCCGCATGGATGGTGATGAAAGGCATGGGCATTGCCGAAAAAAACGGCTGGAATAAGTTTGTAGGCATGCAATACTTTTACTCATTAGCCGGGCGCGATATTGAAAGGGAAATTTTGCCATTAGCTGCCGATCAAAACTTGGCCATGATGCCCTGGAGTCCTTTAGCTGGCGGCTTTTTGGGTGGCAAGTACAGCCGAAATGCTGCAAAAGCAGAAGGGTCACGCCGTGATAGTTTTGATTTCCCGCCGATTAATAAAGAGAAAACCTATGATATTATTGATGTAATAAGCGAAGTTGCCAAGCAACACAATGCATCGGTAGCCGAGATTGCATTAGCTTGGGTGCGCCAGCAAAAAGGGGTAACCAGCACTATTATTGGCGCTAAAAGTATTGACCAGTTGCATGCAAATATCAAATCGGTGGATGTTATTTTATCTGCGGATGACCTGCAAAAGATTGATGAAGTAAGCGCCCTGCCAAAAGAATACCCGGGATGGATGGTTGAAAGACAATCAGGCGACAGGGTATTGAATAAATAAGTACTAGGTCTAAAGTTCAAAACAGGCATTATGTTTAGTTAACCTTTTGAACTTTAGACCTAAACTTTTCCTCATATCGTTTTCAGCACTTTAACCACATGCTCCACCTGGTCGGCATGCACATCTAAGTGCAGCACAAAACGGATACGGTGCTTATCGGTCGACATTGCTTTAATGCCATGTTCGGCCAGTTTTTCAAGTACAGCGCTTGCCGGGGCTATCGTATCAAACAAGATAAGATTAGTTTCTACCGGTAATACTGCCGACACCCAGTCGCATTTAGCTAATTCTGCGGCTAAGATCTGTGCATGGGCATGGTCAATCTTTAATCTTTCCACATGATGATCAAGGGCATAAATACCTGCCGCAGCTAAAAAGCCTGCCTGGCGCATGCCACCGCCTAAAACCTTGCGGATACGCCTTGCATACTTAATGGTTTCTTTATCTGCCAAAAAAACAGAACCAACCGGCGCGCCTAATCCTTTGGAGAGGCATACCGAAACGCCGTTGAAATATTTGCCATAATCAACAGCCTTATCACCTGTTTGAGTAAGTGCATTAAATATGCGCGCACCATCTAAATGAAGTTTTAAGCCTTTGTCTTTACACAATTCAGCAATCGGTTTAATCTGCTCTAAGGTATAGCAACTGCCACCACCTTTATTTACCGTATTTTCAAGCACTACCAAAATGGTATGCGGGTAGTGGATATTTTCGGCATTAATTTCAGGCTCAATCATTTCGGCAGTAATAATACCGCGGTAACCATTTAACAAACGAGTTGATACCGCCGAATTAAAGGCTATCCCACCGCCTTCATAACGGTAAACATGTGCTGTTTGGTCGGCAATTAATTCATCTAAAGGCTGGGTAAAACATTTTATGGCTATCTGATTGGTCATAGTACCTGATGGGCAAAATATGCCTGCCTCCATACCAAATAGTTTAGCGGCTTTATCTTCCAGTTCATTAACCGTTTCGTCTTCGCCAAAAACATCGTCGCCAATTTTGGCTGTAAACATTGCTTCTAACATTCCGGGGGTAGGCTTGGTTACGGTATCGCTTCGTAAATCAACATTCATCATATTAAATGTGTTAAAATTGCGTTATTTGTGTTTTACTTATTATGCGCTCAATTTTAATCATTTTATTTTTTATGCTGATCATTCTATCAGCAAAATCACAAAGCAGCAAGTGGCAGGCCGGTCATTTTACTGATATAAAGGGTAATAAGGAAACTGGTTTTATCCGCGTAAATCCATCAGCCAAAGGCCCTGTAAGGGATGAGGGCTTTATTGAATTTAAGGATGGCGAAAAATCAACCCCTTTTAAATTAAGTGCCGGAGATCTGCAATCGTTTGTAATGGGTAAAGACAGCTTTGTGGTAGCCCATGCCCCTCAAAACGAGATCTGGTCGAAAAAAGAATACGACTTTGTTAAAGTAGAACTGAACGAAGACGTAAAACTCTATGTTACCAAAGTAGGCAAAGGCGGCGGTGGCCGTGGCGTAAGCTTTGAGCCCGAGGTTGGTGCGGGTTTTAGCACAGGCGGCTACGGAAGTGGCTTTGGAGGAGGGGTTGGTGCCGGGGTTGAAATACCCATTGGCGGCGGAGGCGGCGGTAGCCAAAAGATAACTTACTATTACGGTGCCAATACTGCCGAGATGCGACGACTGACCGATGCTAACTTTGAAGATATTATGACCGACATTATGGGCGATGAACCCGAAGTTGTTGACAAGATAAAAGCCAAAGTATACGTGTTAGCCAATGTTGACCGACTTGTAAACTATTTTAAGCAGGTAAAAGCAGCACATCAAGCCAACTAACTTATAGGCATCAATTAAATATTTTGAGCTATTACAAAGCCGCATGCCCAGGCCCATTGAAAGTTATAACCACCAAGCCAGCCGGTAACATCAACACATTCGCCGCCATAAAAAAGGCCGGGTATTTTTTTAACGGCTAAAGTTTTGGACGAAAGCTCGTCTGTTGATACACCGCCACGCATCACTTCGGCTTTGTCATAGCCCTTATCCCCTGCTGGTTTTACCTTAAATTCATGGATCAGCTGGCTTATATCCTCAATATCCGTTTTTGTTAACGATGCCAGGTTTTTATCAACCGGCAACTTATCGCTCAATGCTTCGGCAAATTTGCGGGTATATAAACCGGCTATATAGGCAAGCAGCATCTTTTTACCATTGGCTTCCCGCTCTTTCTGTATCAGGTCGGCAATGTTTTGATTGGGTAACAAATCGATATAAATAAACTCCCCTGCTTTCCAATAGGACGAGATCTGCAAAATAGCCGGGCCACTTAATCCCCAGTGGGTAAACAAAATATTTTCCTCAAAGCTTGCCCTGTCATTCCATACACGGCAAAAAATACTGTTGCCTGATAATTGCTCATACCAGGGCTGATCTTTCCCGGTAATGGTTAAAGGCACCAATGCAGGGGCGGTATCATTAATTTTAAGATCAAACTTTCGCGCCATGCGCAAACCAAAATCAGTAGCCCCCATTTTCGGGATAGGTAAGCCTCCGGATGCAATTACCACACTTGGGGCGTTCAATGTTTCAGTCCGTCCGTTTCTTTCTATCAAAACAGCAAAGCCATTTTCAGCCTGTTCAAGGCCCTTAACTTCGGTATTGCACCAAATTGTTTGCCCTAAATCATCACATAAGCCGGTAAAAACATTTACAATATCTTTGGCTTTATCACTCTCCGGAAACAGCTGCCCCAGGGTTTTTTCTTTCCCTGTGATGCCATAGGTTTCAAAAAAACTGATGGTGTCATCAACTGTCCATTGCGAAAGGGTGGATTTACAAAAGTGTTCATTATCAGATATAAACTGCTGTGCCGAGGTATACATATTGGTATAATTGCACCTGCCCCCACCGCTGATGAGGATCTTCGCGCCTACCTTATCATTTTTTTCGAGCACGAGCATACGCTTACCTAAAAAACCTGCTTGCACGGCACACATTAAACCACAGGCGCCACCGCCAATAATTATAGCATCAAAATCTGTTTGTTTTGTTAAATTTGTCGTCATGGATGGGGTTTCGCAAATATCAGAATTTGGAAAGATACTTATCTTCCTAATTACAGGAATAATAATGGTATGCTTTGCTTTTTTTACCAATAACTTATTGGCACCAAAAAATCCGAACCCGGAGAAGCTGACCTCTTACGAATGCGGCGAAGAACCAACCGGAAATGCATGGCTGCCTTTTAACTCCCGTTTTTATGTAATTGCCCTGATTTTTTTGCTGTTTGATGTAGAGATGGTTTTTGTTTTTCCCTGGGCTATAGTTTTTGGCAACCATGATATGAATGCCGTTGATGCGCGCTGGGGCTGGATGGCCCTTATTGAAATGTTTGTATTTTTAGGCATCCTGATAACTGGGCTGGCCTACGTTTGGGTAAAAGGCGACCTGGACTGGATAAAACCTAAAGTTACCTTACCAACTACTAATACCAATATTCCATCAACCCTGTACGATAAACTTAATACCGAACAAAGCACTTATAAAATAAGGCCGTTTACGCCTGATACTTTACCCGCTATACCTGCAACTGCCGCTGCTACAGCAAGCCCGGAGCCTGCCGCTATAAGGAAACCAATGTTTAAACCAACTTTAAAAAAGCCCGGTAATGAGTAACGATATAAGCAGCGAGAATGGTGGTGTTGTGATCACTAAAATGAACGATTTGCTTAACTGGGCGCGTTTATCATCATTATGGCCTTTAAGTTTTGGGATTGCCTGCTGTGCCATTGAATTTATGGGCGCATTTGCCTCTACTTATGATCTGGACAGATATGGCGTTTTTCCGCGTCCGTCAGCACGCCAGGCCGATGTATTGATCATTGCGGGTACGGTTACCTTTAAAATGGCCGAGCGCATTAAACGCCTGTATGAGCAAATGCCCGATCCTAAATATGTGATCTCGATGGGATCATGCTCCAACTGTGGCGGCCCTTACTGGCAGCACGGCTATCATGTAGTAAAAGGTGTTGACAGGGTGATACCTGTTGATGTTTACGTTCAGGGCTGCCCACCACGCCCTGAAGCACTGATTGGCGCTATATTAGAATTACAAAAGAAAATTGAAGGCGAGCGCTTGTTAAAAGTTTAAATCCCTTCAATTAAAAAAACATCACCTTAATTAATACCGGGATTATACACAAACCCAGTGAGTATAATACATATTTACGGTATAGCTTTCCACCTTCGGCATGGTAAGTATGGAGTATGTAATTATAAATGTCGTTATTAAAAACAATCAGGTAATTTAAAATAATAAACGGAATAATAAAGGTACACACTACCGATATAAACGAATTGATTGGCTTGGCATTAAAAATATTCACCCCGATAAACAAGGGTAAATTTCTGTTTACCAACACCTTCATCCAGTAAAAAAAAGTTAGCAGGTTAATACCCATAACGATAGACATTGGGATGAGCGTATAAAGCTTCCAGTTCCTTTTCTCCACCTT
This sequence comes from Mucilaginibacter sp., assembly GCF_965277465.1. Taxonomy (GTDB): domain Bacteria; phylum Bacteroidota; class Bacteroidia; order Sphingobacteriales; family Sphingobacteriaceae; genus Mucilaginibacter. The sequence goes on along the minus strand of NZ_CBDICW010000002.1, from coordinate 1,426,686 downwards.
TTTTGCCTGCTCTGCCACAATAGCATCGGCCCAAACTCTGTAATATATTTTAAACATGTTTTTTTGTTATTTAGCTTTTGTTAATCAATGCTGATGCCAAATAATGATTATTGTACTTATACATCAGCGATAATTTAAAAACCCCATAAAAAAAGGCCTTGCCCGATACGGGCAAGACCAAATTTGGATTTAAAATTGATTGATTATTTAGACATTAAAACACCATTGACGCCATCAATCAGGCCATTGGTACTTGGTGTATCAAAAGAAGTTACCTCAACAACAGTTCCCTGTGCATCGGTGATAGCTAATTTTTTGTCTTTTACTGATAGTGTTAATGTTTGGCCATCAACAGTTTTTAATACTGCTGTACCTTTACCAGCTCCTAAAGCTTTTATAAGGGCTGCCTTATCGTAACGGCCCGCTATAACGTGTCCTTTTACCAAAGCAGCTAACTTAACCGGATCTTTCATCAGGCTATCAACCTTTGTTTTCGGCAAAGCGCTGAATGCACTGTTATCAGGTGCCAAAACGGTGAACGGGCCCGGGCCTTTTAAAGTTTCATCAAGATTGGCTGCTTTAATTGCAGCAACCAGTGTTGATAGATCTGCAACGTTGGCTAAAGTAGCCTGTATGTCTTTAGCAGATGTATCGGGCTTGGTTACGGCCATATTTGATGTTGTAGGTGTTGGCGTTTTTTTAGCTGTATCCTTCTGCATGGTTTGAGCGAATAAATTATTCGAGAAGAAACCAAGTGTTACTGCAGCAGCTATTAAAATTGCTTTTTTCATGTTCTGTTTATTTACGTTATTAGATAGATTTATAATAAGTACAGCTTTTGCGATAATATTTTTTCTTTATGATTAATTGATTTACCTTTTAATAACCATTGATTACACACAATGGTTTTAAAGAAATAAAAAGAGTTACTTATGCTTCTCATCCTCAACAGGATATATGGAGTATTTTTTTACCTTTTATAGATCATAAAGGATACTACCTGCATTTAATGCTATTTTTTTTACATTTGAAACGCTTACACATCATACTACCAAATGGCGAAGCCTGTAATCGATAAAAAAAATAAAACTTTTATACTTATTTTGCTTGCATGGCTGCTTACCGGCACGCTTGATGCAATTGCCGCTATGCTGTGGAACTATAAAACTAATGCCGCCATCATTTTTGATTTTATAGCAAGCGGTTACTTTGGCAAGGCAGCCTTTGCCGGGGGCACAAAAATGGTTTTATGGGGTTTGTTTTTTCATTACGTAATAGCCTATGTATTTACCGTAGCGTTTTATCTCGCTTACCCGTTTTTCAAAACTAACTTCCGCAATAAATACCTTATCGGGGTTGAGTATGGCCTTATCACTTGGTTTGTTATGAACCTGATAGTAATCCCATTAAGTAAAATCGGGCTTAAACAATTTCATGTATTGCCTACCGTTATTGGCATTGCTATACTTATTGTATGCATAGGAATGCCTGTCGCACTCATCGCGGACAGGCATTATATGAATAGGAAACTTAATAAATAAGATATTTTTAATTACTGGCCTTGTGCCAGTGTATAACCTATCTTATCACCAAACTTCATTAAAAACTCAACTGAACAAATTTTTGCGTCTTCAGAAAAAGCAGCGGCTATATGCAGTAACTCTTTCTGGGTAACAACGGTTCCGGGTTTCTTTTCAAAACGTACACGGTACTCGTTAACCAGTTCGGTATAAATTGAACCTGTAGGCCAAACTTGTGTACCACGGTTGGAGATCATTACCACCTCAAAATTATCGGTTAGCCTTTTCTTAGCTAATTCGGCTAATTCAGCAGGCTGCAAGTCGCCGGCCTCAACAAAAACATCAACCCCAACCATTTCTTCCTTTATGCCTTTGGTTACGGTTAGCTTGTTTTTATCAAGATGCTTGGCTGTTGCTTTAATCTCTTGGTTTGGTTGCGAAATAACAAAGTCTTTTGATGGCGCTTTACCCAAATTGGCAATTATTGCATCAGCAAAACCATTGGTATTAACTGCGGCGGTTGATTTATCGCCAAAGTCGCCGGTATGGGTGCCATGCTCTAAAGTATATAACAAAGCATTTTCAATAGCAGCCGCGTTTTCGGTAAAGCCCATATAACGCAGCATAAGGATGCCTGATAGCAAAAGTGCTGTAGGGTTAGCAATACCTTTACCAGTAATGTCAGGCGCAGTACCATGTACGGCCTCAAAAATGGAAATATTATCGCCAATGTTTGCTGATGGTGCAAAACCAAGACCACCCACTAAACCGGCACAAAGATCAGATACAATATCGCCCTGTAAATTGGTTAACACTATTGCCTGGAAATTTTGCGGCTGGGTAACCAGTTTCATACAAAGGTCATCAACAATAATATCTGATGATTGAATGTCCGGGTACTCTTTTGCTATCTCCTGGAAGGTTTCAAGAAACAAACCATCGGTCAGCTTCATAATGTTAGCCTTGTGCGCACAGGCTAATTTTGTGTAGCCTTTTCGCCTTGCCATTTCAAAAGCATAACGGATAACCTGGGCCGAGCCCGGGCGTGTTATAATACGGCGGCCTACAGCAACATCATAAGTTAATAAGTGTTCAATGCCACCATAAGTATCTTCAATATTTTCGCGAATGATAGTTAGGTTAATTGGGATACCCGCTTTTGAAAAAACAGTTTCAACACCATTTAATGAGCGGAAATCGCGCTGGTTTGCATAAGTGTTCCAAACTTTACGGGCGGTAACATTTATACTTTTAACGCCTTTGCCTTTAGGCGTTTCCATTGGCCCTTTAAAAAGCAGACCAAGATTTTCAATAGTTTCTTTAGCTTTCGCTGTCATCCCGGTTGAATGACCGGCATCAAAATAAGATTTCCCCATTTCAACAAATTCATATTCAAGCGGAACATGATTTGCTTCAAAAATCCGGAGAACGGCCTGCATTATTTCAGGACCTATTCCATCGCCATTGGCTACGGCTATTTTAGTTTTCATTTTAAAGAACTTTTCGTAAATAAGGCGCAAAGGTAGGCTTTTTACAGGTAATTTCACTTTGCATGCCCACAGTATCATGCAATTTGTGACATTGCATCCAGACAAATTTTGAACCCTTAAGCTTAAACCTGCTTTTGTTTTACTTAATTTTGCAACCTCATCATGAATACACTTACTAAAAATCTTTTTAAAACATTTATCACCTCAATAGTAGTGTCAATTGCGGTTAATTGTATTTATTATGCATACTCACAAAGGGGCACGCATTATGATTATGCCCAGGTTGCTAATTTAATTGTATCGGGTGCGCTGCTGCTCAATGTCATTTTGTTCATTATGTCGGCCTCCTCATTGTTTTTGGCAAATACCACCTTGTGGAACAATATAAGCACCCGCCTCATCCTTTATTTTGCCGGGCCCATTGTGTTTATAGCAACAACATTTTTTTTGAAATTAAGACCCGGCGACGGCATATTTTATTTTTCAACAGGTACCATATTCCTGTTAATTCACGCTGTTTTTTATGTTAAACTGGTAAAAAAGAGTAAGTAAACTGTTATTCTTGTATTACTATGATTTAGGCTTTTTGAAAGATTTAGGCTAAACTTGCATTATTATAATGAAAGCATTCTACGGAGATTTAAAATTAGGAATTTTAGGCGGCGGCCAGTTGGGCCGTATGCTGATACAGCAGGCTATTAATTACAATGTAACGGTAAAGATCCTGGATCCGGATCGTGAAGCCCCTTGCCGTAAACTATGTGACGAATTTGTTGTAGGCTCATTAAGCGATTACGAAACCGTTTACAATTTTGGCAAAAAGGTGGATATGATAACTATTGAAATTGAAAAGGTTAACGTAGATGCACTGGAACAGTTAGAAAAAGAAGGAGTTTTAGTTTATCCGCAGCCACGCATTATCAGGCTGATACAGGATAAGGGCCTGCAAAAGCAATTTTTTAAAGAAAATAATATCCCCACTGCCGAATTCCAGGTAATATCATCGGCACAGCAATTAAAGCAAAGTCATATTCCTTTTCCTTATATTCAAAAACTACGCAGGGATGGTTACGATGGCAAAGGTGTTTATAAAGTTCTGAATGAATCATACCTGGCTAAAGCCTTTACCGAACCCAGCCTGATTGAACGCTGGATTGATTTTGAAAAAGAAATAGGAATTATAGTTGCCCGTAATGAAAACGGCGAGGTAAAAACCTTCCCTTTGGTTGAGATGGAATTTAATCCTGAAGCCAACTTAGTGGAATTTTTAATATCTCCCTCAACCCTACCATTTGAAATTCAGCAGGACGCTGCCCAAATAGCCGTTAAAATAGCAGAAGACCTTAACATTGTAGGTTTATTGGCTGTTGAAATGTTTTTAGATAAGCATGGCAAAATACTGGTTAATGAGCTGGCGCCACGTCCGCATAACAGTGGGCACCAATCTATCGAGGGTAATGTGGTTTCGCAGTTTGAACAGCATTTAAGGGCCATATTTAACCAGCCCTTGGGCGATACTGCCTGCTTAAACAATGCCATAATGGTAAATATTTTAGGCGAAGCCGGATACGAGGGCCCGGCTATTTACAAAGGGATTGAGAAGGTATTAAAATGCCCCGGTGTTTACGTACATTTATATGGCAAGGCTTTAACCAAGCCCTTCCGTAAAATGGGGCATGTTACTATTGTTGATGCCGACCGTGAAAAAGCCATAGAAAAAGCACGCTTTGTGCAGCAAACTTTAAAAGTAATCAGTTAATAAATTAAATAATGAGCCAACCAAAAATCGGCATTATAATGGGCAGCAAATCAGATCTGCATATTATGCAGGATGCTGCCGACGTTTTAAAAGAATTAGGTGTTGCTTACGAGATCACGGTAGTATCAGCCCACCGCACTCCCGACCGTATGTTCACTTACGCACGCGAAGCAGCTGGCCGTGGCTTAAAAGTTATTATTGCCGGTGCTGGCGGTGCAGCGCATTTACCTGGTATGGTGGCTTCATTAACTCATTTGCCTGTAATTGGTGTTCCGGTAAAGTCAAGTAATTCAATTGACGGCTGGGATTCAATACTTTCTATTTTACAGATGCCTAATGGCATCCCGGTTGCTACTGTAGCTTTAAATGCAGCTAAAAATGCAGGTATCCTTGCAGCCCAAATACTATCAACTGCCGATGAGCAGATAGTTAAAAACCTAATAACTTATAAAGAAGAGCTAAAGAAAAAGGTGGAAGAGTCGGCTTTGGAAATGGAAAAATAGTTTAACTTTTTGTGATTAGTGCAGCATTAATTTAACGATGGATTCTCCGGAAAGTTAGCGATGTGTGCGTAACGCTGCCCCAATCCTATTACCACTTCTTTCCATAAATTTTCTTCGTTTTGCGAGAAAATAGTACTTATGCTCAACTTATCGGCCACTATCCAGCTATCCTCGTTTATTTCATCATCTAACTGCTTGGGTGTCCAGCCGGAATAACCTGTAAAAAATCTTATTTCATCGGCATTCAGTTGGTAACTGCTCACCAGTTCTTTCACCATTTCAAAATCACCACCCCAAAATATACCCTCGCCTATTTCAATACCATCATCAATTTTGTGCGGGCAGCAATGAATAAAGTGTAATGTATTGGGAGCTACAGGGCCGCCAATAAAAACCGGAATCTCGGAGTAGGATACATCGGGTAAAATATCGCCCAATAAAAACTCGCTTGCATGGTTTAATATAAAACCCATAGCGCCACCTTCAGCGTATTCTGTTAACAAAATCACTGCTCTTTTAAAGTTCGGATCCATCATAAATGGCTCCGATATTAACAAGCGCCCTGCGGCTGCCGAAATGGAACTAAGCATATAAGTTAATTTGGTTGCTCAATATAACAAGTATTACAAAAATATGTTCAGTTTTCTGAATTTGAAATACAATAGTATATGTACGGGATAATTAATTAGTAAGTTTGCAGTGATGAACCAGGACGAATTAGAAAACGAGCGGAAAGACTACACCGCAGCAACCTTAACTGAAAACAGTACCAAAGCCGACCCAATGAAACAATTTGAGGTGTGGTTTGACGAGGCACAGGAAGCAAAAGTTCCAGAACGCAGCGCCATGACCCTGGCAACAGCCACAACTGATGGCCGCCCCTCGGCACGTATTGTTTTGCTGAAAGGTGTGCATGATACAGGTTTTGTTTTTTATACCAATTATTTGAGCCGTAAAGGAAAAGAGATCACCAAAAATCCAATTGGTGCCTTAACTTTTTTTTGGCCAAGTATGGAAAGACAGGTACGCATTGAAGGCACGCTCGAAAAAATAACCAAGGAGCAATCTGAAAAGTATTTTCATTCGCGCCCAAAAAACAGCCAGATAGGTGCTGTTGTTTCCCCGCAAAGCCAGGAAATTGACAGCCGTGATCTTTTAGAAAAAAAATGGAACGAGCTATCGGCCGAATACGAAAATAAAGAAGTACCAAAACCGTCTTTTTGGGGTGGTTATATTTTAAAGCCCCGCCTGATAGAATTTTGGCAAGGCCGCCCAAGCCGTTTGCACGACCGTATTGTTTATAAAAAGATTGACAATAAGACCTGGAAAAAAACGCGTTTAGCCCCATGATTTTTGAGGATGTTAAATTATTGCTGATTGACAAATTTGGCCCGGAAATAATTGTTGGTGAAGAAACAACCGGGCTGCAGCCAGCTTTGCTTATTGAGGCCGATCGCATTGTAGCGGTTTGTCTTGAACTGCGTAACAATCCTGAAACTTATTTTGATTTCCTATCCAGCATAACCGGTGTTGATTACGGCACCGAAAATAATCGTTTTGGCGTAGTTTATCACCTGGCATCCATCCCTTATAAAACCCAGCTTACGCTAAAAACAAGTGTACAGAACAATGGCGATCCGGATGATCTGCCCACCTTCCCCAGCTTAACAGCTGTTTACCGCACTGCTGACTGGCACGAACGCGAAACTTATGATCTGTTAGGAATATTTTTTGAAGGCCACCCTGATCTGCGCCGCATTTTACTGCCCGATGATTGGGAAGGTTTCCCCCTGCGCAAGGGTTATAAAAATGCTGAATATTACAAAGGCATCAAAATAGACTAAGCCCCGCTCACTCGCCCAAAGGATTTACATCTTTACTGTTTTGTTATTAAGGGATTCTGCTATTGTAACAGCTAAACCTTTTGCACCTTAATTTCGTAATAATCCAATCTATTGGCTATTCAATATATTGAAACTATTCACCTAAACATAAATAAAACGTAATTTAAGATCATGGATATTATAAGAAGGGATAATATTTCTTACGAAGAGTTCATTGAAGAACATTACAAACCGGGTATTCCATTGGTATTTACAAAGGCTGCAAAAGTTTGGAAAGCTAACGGACTTTTTACGCCCGATTGGTTTAGGGAAAACTACCCTGAGCGTGTTACCGATTGCCGTGGGAAAAACTATAACATGAAAGAAATTATGGATATGGTAGAAGCCAGTACCGAAGAGAAACCGGCACCATATCCTTTTATATTTGATATACCAGAAACTTTACCGGAGCTGATGCCCCTTTTAGACCCGCTTGATCTTAATTATGCTTCGCCAAACTGGCTAAAAAATAAAATGTTCCAGTCGCTTGGTAAATGGGGCGGCGCTACCGAATTGTTTATCGGTGGCCCAGGAGGTAAATTCCCGTACCTGCACCTTGATTATTATCACTTAAATGCTTGGATAACGCAGTTATACGGCGAAAAACAATTCACCGTTTTTCCGCGCGGGCAGGAAGAAATGCTTTACCCACGCCCTGATGATCCATGGCGTTCGGAACTGAATATTTTTGAGCCTGATTATGAAAAGCATCCTAAATATAAGGATGCCACCCCTATAAATTTTGTAGTAGGCCCCGGCGAAACTTTATTTATTCCGTTTGGTACATGGCATACCGCTTACTCCCTTACCCCTACTATCTCGGTTGCATTTGATACGCTGAACAGCAAAAATCATAAAGAGTTTATGAAAGATGTATGGACGTTTAAAAGCCGCCAGGGTAAAGCAAAAGCCATAGCAATGTACAGCTATGCCTGGTTAGCCACACAAAGCAGTAAAATAAGCGAAAGCTTTAAACCAAAGGTGATGTAATAATCTCTGGTTAAATATCCTACAAAAAGCCTGTGGTTCTGTTACCACGGGCTTTTTTGCTTATAAGGGATTTTGTCTATCTTTTATTATGATAATCTTAGCTGTTTAAACCGGAAATGAATAAATTTGAAGGCGATCTTTAAATTCAAAATAATCCGGGATAAATAACCGGGTTCAGCAATAATAAAAAATTGAACAGCTCCAACCCTAAATATAATACCGCTTTAAACAACTATTACCAAAAAATAGCCACCGCCGCTACAGAGGATATGGTGCTGAATATGGGGCCGCAGCATCCATCAACGCACGGCGTACTAAGGCTGGAGTTAATTACCGATGGCGAAATAGTTAAAGAGGTTATACCGCATATCGGCTACCTGCACCGTTGTTTTGAAAAACATGCCGAATCATTAACCTATCAGCAAACTATCCCTTTTACCGACAGGCTCGACTATTTAGCTTCTATGAATAATAGCCACGCCTTTGTTATGGGTGTTGAGCGGATGTTAGGGATTGATAAAGATATTCCCAAACGCATTGAATACATCAGGGTGTTGGTCTGTGAGCTTAACCGGATAGCATCGCACCTGATAGCTATTGGTACTTACGGTATTGATATTGGCGCTTTCACCCCGTTTTTATGGTGCTTTAGGGATAGGGAACATATTATGGGCATGCTGGAGTGGGCTTCGGGCTCGCGAATGCTGTATAATTATATCTGGGTGGGCGGCTTATTTTACGATCTGCCGGTTGGCTTTGAAGAACGCTGCCGCGAGTTTGTGGATTACTTTAAACCTAAAATGGTTGAGCTTAATCAACTATTAACAGATAACCAGGTATTTATTAACCGTACCGCAAATATTGGCGTGCTACCATTGGATGTGGCCATTAATTACGGCTGCTCGGGCCCTATGCTGCGCGGATCAGGCTTAATGTGGGATTTAAGGCGGATTGATAATTACTCCGTTTACCCCGAACTTGAATTTGATATACCTGTTGGCAAAGGCGAAATGGGCACCATAGGCGATTGCTGGGACCGTTACAAAGTACGCGTTGATGAGATAGAGCAATCCGTAAAAATGATTGAGCAGTGTTTAGACAGGCTGCAGAAAGAATTAAAACGCACCCCCGAATTTGACCCACGCGCAAAAATGCCGCGCAAAACCATACCTAAGGCGCAGGATTATTACATAAGATGCGAAGGCGCTAAAGGCGAGCTTGGCTTTTATTTTATGGCCGATGGTAAATCTGAGATCCCCACAAGGGTAAAGGCACGTGCCCCAAGCTTTAATAACCTGTCTGTATTGCCCGAACTTGCAAAGGGAGTAATGATAGCCGACCTGATAGCAATTGTTGGCTCTATAGACTTTGTATTGGGCGAGGTTGACAGATAAACTTCATTTACCCCTTATCCATATCCTTTAAAACAAAAAAGCGCTCCGGTAATACCGGAACGCCTACACATATATATGTGTTTTTTGGGATCTTTATTGCTTGTAAACCCGTATCATAAAAACATAGTTCTGCATTTTCTTGATCTGCTGTACGCGGTTCAAGCCTGCCAATACGTTTTTTGAGTTTATATTCAATGGTTTCTTTAGTGAGTCGGCAGGGATAGCCTGTATAGCCTTCAGCAAATAGCTTGATTTAACCGCAAAGCCTGCGCCTTCCATGTGGGTTTGTTTGGCATCAATAACACCAATCAGGTTTCCCTTACTATCTAATAAAGGGCCGCCGCTGTTACCCGGGTTAACAGGTATTGAAACCTGGTAAGCAATGGTATCGCCCTGGTAGCCTGTATTGGCTGTTAAAAAGCCCGGGCCTAAAACCATCGCATCACGCGGATAGCCAATGGTAAATACATTTTCGCCAATATCTGTTTCTGCTTTCTTAAAGGCATAAGGTATGGCACCCAATGTTTTAAAAGCAGGATCATTAATTACCAAAACAGCAATATCAGTTTGTGGTTCTGAATACACCAGTTTGGCTTTGTATGATTTTCCATCGGTGCTTTGCACATAAACAGAATCAGCCCCGTTAATTACATGGTTATCAGTAATAATATACCCGTTTGAAGATATGGCAAAACCAGTACCCCTGAAATTACCAGGGTTAACAATATTTGCATGTACCGGGTTAAGGTTATTTACCTTATTATTTAACTCGTTGGTTTTTTTACTTATCTTATTGATCTCGCCACGCAGCTTAATGTAATTAACCTCCCTGTTGTTAAGGTACCCGGTAAAAAATAAGGTACATAAAACAGCAAATATGGCTATTGAAGCCGCTACCGATATTTTTGAATGATGATTGCGCCATAACCTTACAATAAACGGAGGGTTTATCATTAGTTCTTCTTCTAAGGCATGCACATCAATTTCATCGTGTATGGCATTTAAGCGTCTTTCTAATTCAAGGCGCTCACCGTATTGTTTTATCAGGTTGGTAAAATGCTTGTGCTCAGTTACCTTTCTGTTAATATCCGTATTTTCGCTACGCATAACTTCAAAACGTGCACGTTCGTCCTTGGTCATCTCACCACTTAGGTAACGTTCAATTTCTTCTGCTAACTGATTTTCGCTCATCGCTATACTCCTTATTTTTGCTGAAAAAACAATTTTTTCAGCCTTTGCAGACATTTGTATTTTTGGGTCTTGGCATTATCTGCGTTGGTGTACCCAAAAGTTTCACAGATCTCCTGCATTGATCTGTTATTGATATAAAAATCTTCAATAATGGTTTTACAAGGCTCGCCCAATAACTTAAGTGCACTTCCCATTTTATTGAACTGGATGTCGCGCTCGTTATTTTTTTCGGTTTCGTCATCAACAGTTAAATACTCCTGGAAATCTTTAATATCTCCGCCATACCGGTTCATTTGTGTAAGCCTTTTAAGCCAAAGCCTGCGGCAAATTGAATAGATATAGGTTTTAAGTTTACTGCTTAACTCAAAGTCGCCTGTTTTAACCTTATTATAAAGAACAATTATGGCTTCCTGATAAATGTCTTTGGCATCATCAGCACTACCATTATTATTAATGATCAGTTGTAATATCATCGGAAAATAAGCAACATACAGCCGCTTCATAACACTTTCCGAATTGTTTAGGATACCTAAGATAACTTCACTATCTGTTGGTATACCGCTATTTAAGTCTTTACTCACTACTTAATACTATTTATGCGAAATTGTAACCCATTATTGGTAAAAAAAAATTAAAACCGAAATAATTTCAAATAAGCTGGTTTTAAACCATTTAACAGTAGGCTAACATATTTCTATTTACTATAAATTAAAACACTGCAACTTATTTAATATTTACGATAAAAGCGATAATAAAACCATCTGCCTAAAAATTTGTTAAAGAGCAACACTTAAAACAAAACAATATGAAAAACTTATTTAAGCTTCCGTGCATAGCGCTTGTACTTTCGCTATCGGTTATGGCTTGTACGGGAAAAAAGGCCTCAGGTTCGGCCGATTCTGCAAAAGTTGATTCATCCTCATCTTTTAAAAGCAGCAAGGACACTACTGTAAAGGTTGACACTACCAAACCGGCAACCGATACCTCAAAAATGAAAACCGATACCGTTAGCAAAGTAGTTAAAAGTACCGAAGTTAAAAAAACAGAGGTAAAGAAAAAGAACTAAGCAGCTAAGGAATTTTCACTTTATCCATCACAAATTCTACAAAAACTATAGAATTTATATTTTTTTTAAAATTGATGGGTTACCTTTTTAATATTTGAGTATTAATCTTCAAACACTCACATTTAAAAATATCCAAAGATGAAAAATTCATTCAAAATGGGCGCTTTAGCCTTAGTTATCGCTGTTTCTTTTGCAGCTTGTAAAGGTAAAGGTTCTTCTACAACTGATTCAGTAAAAACTGATTCAACTGTTGTTGTAAAGAAAGATTCAACCGTTAAAATTGATTCAGCTAAAACTGACACCACTAAAAAAGACACTACTAAGAAGAAATAATTTCGCTTAGTTTTTTCTGTTAATTTTTTAGTTTTTAAACTGTCAAAAGGTGACTTGTAATTTTTATTTAAAAATTATGGGTTACCTTTTGTTTTTTGAGGTATTAATAGGCAAACTATTTAATCACTTTAAAAAAAATTAACATGAAAAATTCTTTCAAAATGGGCGCTTTAGCCTTAGTTATCGCTGTTTCTTTTGCAGCTTGTAAAGGTAAAGGTGCTGCTGGTGCAGATTCAACCAAAATGGATTCAGCTAAAATGGACTCAGCTAAAATGACTGATACAGCTAAAAAAATGATGGATACAGCTAAAAAAATGACTGACACAGCTAAAAAAATGACTGCTGATACAGCTAAGAAAAAAATGTAATCTCATTTTTTTTATAAACAAAAACGCTCGCGATAATTATCGGGAGCGTTTTTGTTTTATATCCTCTCCTTCTGCTTATTGCTTCATCCCCTCTGCCACTCTTAGCAATTGTTAATTGAAATTTATTTAGGCTGATACAAATAGATAATTAAATTTACCGGGCAATCAGGAAGCAATGTCTACATCTATATTTTCAATAAACAACGCCACCGTTAGGTTTTTAAACAATAAACTTTTTAGTAATTTAAATTTCAGCGTTGATAAAGGGCAGCATTGGGCACTTATTGGTAAAAGCGGCTCAGGAAAAAGTGCGTTGCTGCAAACCATTGCCGGTCGGTTTAACATTACCGGCGGAGATATTCAATATTCTTTTTTTGATGAATTTATTAATGAGGCCGAAACAGCCACCAGCTATTTAACCCACCATAAACTGATTGCTTTAGTTGAACCACGGCACCATTTTAAAAATCTGTCAAACACCACCGATCTGTATTATCAGCAACGCTATAACTCGTCCGATTCGGAAGATGCATTAACTGTTGAACAATATTTAAATACTATAACGCCCCTATCAAAAACCAATATCTATTGGACATTTGAAAGAACGGTTACCCTGTTAAGATTAACCGAACTGATCAGCAAGCAGATCATCAAACTATCAAACGGCGAAACAAAACGCTTAATGATAGCAGCTGCGCTGTTAAAGAACCCTGCTTTGCTCCTGCTCGATAACCCTTTAACCGGGCTTGATGTAGAAACGCGCAAACAATTCAATTTAATAATTACCGATATTATTGAATCGGGCATTACGGTGATTGTAGCCACATCACCCTACGAGATCCCTGACGCCATAACTCATATTGCAGCATTACAAAATGGCGCCATTGCCCAAACAATAGCCAAAGACCAGTTTGACCCTCAACTTTACATGAGCAATGATAAAGATGAGATTGATAATAATGAACTGATAGCCCTGTTAAACACGAATGCCAGCAAAATTGCTTATCAAAACATTGTTAAAATGAACAATGTGCACATAAAATATGGCGATAAGGTAATTTTAAATAATGTAAACTGGCAAATTGATACTTGCGACAGGTGGGCATTATTAGGTCCTAACGGTGCCGGAAAATCAACTTTACTAAGCCTTATCAATGGTGATAACCCGCAGGCTTATGCCAATGATATTATTTTGTTTGATAAAAAGCGGGGCACGGGCGAAAGCATCTGGGATATAAAAAGCAAGATCGGCTTTGTATCTCCCGAATTGCATCAATATTTCCCTACCGATAATAGTTGTTTACAGGTAATTGAATCAGGTTATTATGATACGCTTGGCCTCTTCAGGCCATCAATAAAGACCAGAGCCGATACCGCTTTACGCTGGATGAAAGCTTTGGAAATTGATAAATATGCTTGCGTATTACTAAAAAATGTGCCGGCAAGTGCGCAACGGCTTTGCCTTATGGCACGTGCCCTTATCAAAAATCCGGCACTTTTAATATTTGATGAACCCTGCCAGGGGCTCGACGATCATCAGCAGCAGCATTTTAAAAACTTAGTGGATACCATTTGCAGGCTAAGCAATGTTACCCTTATTTACGTAACACATTACCAGCACGAGATACCAGAAAGCGTAACAAAGGTTTTAAAGCTGGATAAAGGCGAGGTTGTAAATTAATCAAAGCTTCAGTAGAGGCACAATAATTTGTGTCTCGAGTATGCTTAAGACACAATGCATGGTGTTTTTACCAAGATATTTTGCACCCTATACATTTAATTGTCAATTATCGCATTGCATTTAAAATCAATCCACCTACTTCGTATATTTGTGCATGAACACAGCCGATCTGTTGCAACGCGCTTTGCGGTTTGATTTTTTAACTCAGGAAGAAGGAGTTTATCTTTATCATAACGCCTCCACTGCCGACCTGATGTACACAGCCAACGAGCTGCGTAAAATACAGGTGCCGCATGGCAAAGTTACCTGGCAAATTGACCGTAATGTAAATACAACCAACGTTTGCATAGCCAATTGCAAGTTCTGTAACTTTTTCCGTCGCCCGGGACACGAGGACAGTTATATCACGGATATAGAAACCTACAAGCAAAAAATAGAGGAAACCTTCCGTTACGGCGGCGATCAGCTATTGTTGCAGGGCGGTCATCACCCTGATTTGGGCTTAAAGTTTTATGCAGATACTTTCAGGCAGTTAAAAGAACTATATCCAACATTAAAACTACACTCATTAGGTCCGCCCGAGATTGCGCACGTAGCCAAGTTAGAGGGTATGAGCCATATAGATGTGCTAAGGGAACTTAAAGCCGCAGGCCTTGATTCATTACCAGGTGCCGGTGCAGAAATACTGAACGACCGTGTGCGCCGCCTGATAAGTAAAGGCAAATGCGGTGGTAAAGAATGGCTGGATGTGATGCGTGCAGCACACCAGATCAACCTGCCAAGCTCGGCCACTATGATGTTTGGCCATATCGAAACCATCGAAGAGCGTTTTGAGCATTTGGTTTGGATCCGCGAGGTACAATCAGAAAAACCGGAGGGCGCTTATGGCTTTGTTGCCTTTATACCTTGGCCATTTCAGGATGATGGTACTTTATTACGTAAAGTAAGGGGCATTACCAACAACGTTACCGGCGATGAGTATATCCGCATGATAGCCCTGAGCCGTATTATGCTGCCAAACATTAAAAACATACAGGCATCGTGGTTAACCGTTGGTAAACAGGTAGCCCAATTATGTTTACATGCTGGTGCTAATGATTTTGGCTCCATTATGATTGAGGAAAATGTAGTATCAGCAGCAGGTGCACCACACCGTTTTACCGCAAAAGGGATACAGGAATCTATTAAAGAAGCCGGGTTTGAACCGCAGTTACGTACCCAAAAATACGATTGGCGCGATATACCTGCCGCTATTGAAGAGCAGGTGATAAATTATTAAGCCGTATATATTAAAAAGTTTTTTGTCCGGAGATATTTTCCGGATGAAAAGCTTTTTTTACTTTCGGACTTCAGCATCCCGTTCCCCATCGCAATAAATGGAAGATATAGAACAATACATTGAAGCTTTAATATTTGTTTCGGAGCAAAGCATCCGTACAGAAGAGATCATATATTGCCTGCAATCGGCCTTTGAGCAAGATTTTACCGAGGATGAGATAAACCTGCACATCAAAAATATCACCCTTAAATACCAGGATAAGCAATTTGCCATAGAAGTGGTTAAGGTGAGCAACGGCTACCAGTTTTTAACCAAGAAAAACTTTCACCAGGTAATAAGCCTGCTACAGGCCCAACGGTCAAAAAAGAAACTAAGCCAGGCCGCATTAGAAACTTTGGCTATTATAGCTTACAAACAACCCGTAACTAAACAGGAAATTGAGCAGATCCGCGGTGTAAATTGCGATTACTCGGTTCAAAAACTACTCGAAAAAGAGCTGGTTACCATTATCGGAAAATCTGAAAGTTTAGGCAAGCCTACGCTTTATGGCACCAGTGCACTTTTTATGGATTACTTTGGCATAAACAGCATAAACGAACTTCCTCAGATTAAGGAATTTACCGACAATACGGCTACTATAGGCGAACAGGCTGAATAATTTACCCGTGCCAGAAGCGTCCAAAAACAAAAAATATTTTTTTCAAATCTTATTTTTAATGAAAATGATTTTGATTATTTTTACTTAGAAATACAATTAGCAGAATAATTAAAAAGCTGTTTGCAGTTAGATGCAATTAAGTTATTATTGAAAAAAGTTTTACTAAAAAATTCATGGCAATGGGAACTCCAAAAAAACCTGTAAACAAGAAAGTAGATTCTAAAAGCGCGGGCGAGGATGATGATGACGATAGCACGCTCGACCAACCGTCAAAGAAGAAGGCAGTAGATGATGATGATGATTTTGACGGCCCTTTAGATGATATCGGGTTTGAAAATTATGATGACGACGACGACGACGATTTTTAATAGGTAATTAATATATCTTATTATAAAGCATTCAGACCATGCCTCTGAATGCTTTTTTTATAACAGCTGTTTTCAGCAAACGCACACAATGACCATAACTGAAGTAAAAGACAAAGCAAGCAAAAAAGCATTTTTGGATACCGCAAGGGCTATTTATAAGGATGATAAAACCTGGGTTTGTCCGCTTGATAACGATATAGAGGCTGTATTTGATCCGGCTAAAAACAATTTCCATCAAAATGGTAAATGTATCCGCTGGGTGCTTACTGATGACAAAGGACAGCCCATTGGCCGTGTTGCTGCGTTTATAAATAACAAAAAGGCCTTTAATTACGAACAGCCAACGGGTGGCATGGGCTTTTTTGAATGTATTGATAATGAAGCTGCTGCTTTCCTTTTATTTGATACTGCCAAGAACTGGCTGGCCGAAAACGGCATGAAGGCAATGGACGGCCCCATTAACTTTGGCGAAAATGATAACTTTTGGGGGTTATTGGTTGAAGGCTTTACTGCCCCATCCTACGGTATGAATTATAACCCGCCCTATTACCAGGCCTTTTTTGAGCATTACGGTTTTGAAACACAGTATGCCCAGATCACCAATCATTTAGATATATTAAAACCCTTCCCGGCAAGGTTTTATAAAATAGCCAAATGGGTAACTCAAAAGCCCGGCTATGAGTTTAAGCACCTTAAAGTTAAGGAGATTGACAAGTTTGCGGCAGATTTTATGGAAATCTATAATGATGCCTGGAAAGATTTTGAAAACTTTGTACCCATTAATCATAAAACTATTGCCGAAAGCTTCAAAAAAATGAAGGCAATAATGGATGAAAACCTGATATGGTTTGCCTATGTAAACGGTGAGCCGGCTTCGTTTATGATAATTTTGCCCGATGCTAACCCTATGATAAAACCATTGAACGGCAAGCTAAACCTGATTGGAAAGCTGCGGTTCTTATATCAGAAGTGGAAAGGAGTTTCGCGGATGAGGGCAATTGTTATGGGAACGAAACAGAAATTCCAAAACCACGGACTGGAGTCAGGGTTGTTTATTACACTGGGCGAATACGTGCTGCCGCTAAATCAATATACTGAATTAGAACTATCGTGGGTTGGCGATTTTAACGAAAAAATGATAGCGATGCACAATGCAATGGGCGCAGTATTTGGTAAAAAACATTTAACCATGCGCTACATATTTCAATAAAAAACTAAGAAAAGTAGAATCAGGCAGTAGCTTTATTATGTCTTAATTCTTCAAATAACTCGATAACCTTTTTTTGCAGATCAATTACCTCGGTTTCGCGGTCCATCAGCTTTTTGTTAATGGTTTCTAACTCATTCACAAACTTTTGATCCTGTTCCGAATCGGTAAAAGTAAGTAACTGCACTACTGTCATTTCAAACAAAGTAGCAATTTGCTCAAGCCTGGATAAATTAATATCAGTAATGCCTGTTTCAATTTTTGAGAATGCCGGGATAGATATATCCAGTCTTTTAGCAACATCTTCCTGGCTCCATCCCTTCTGATGGCGTAGTAGCCTGATTTTTTTTCCGAGTGTTTTCATGTAATAATTTAGTGGTTAAGGGGTTTCGCGATAGTTAATAAAGTTACAATAATATTCAATATCTACCTAATTATCAATATTATTGAATAATATTTTATTTCGGGCTATTTAAGTTTTTAACTGTAGAGATTTACAGATCAGGCAATTAATGCTTTCATGCCCTCATAAAGCAAATATCACCCCTTTGTAATTAAAAGTACAATTTTTTTAAAGCCCTTTTATTGCTCACAATTATCAATAAATTTGTACTGTAATTTTATTTATTACAGAATGAACGGACGATTTCAAATAGCAATTCATATCCTAACCCTGTTATGCAGGGCTGATGATGAACTATTGTCGTCAGACTATATAGCCGGCAGTATAAATATTAACCCGGCCCTGGTGCGTAAAGAAATTAGTAACCTGCGCAACCATCAGTTAATAATTAGTAAAGAAGGTAAAAACGGTGGCTATAGCCTGGGCAAACCGGCATCACAAATAAGGCTCTCCGCTATTTTTAAGGCGGTTAAACAAGGCGCCGTTTTAGGGCAGGCAAAAAATTTACCTAATCCGGAGTGCCCGGTCGGCAGGCAGATCAATACGCACTTAAATAATTTACAAGCAGAAATGGAAGCTGCACTGGTAACCAAGTTAGGCAGCATGACGCTGGCCGGTTTCAGCAAACAATTCGATTAAAAAAATTTAATATAAACTGTAACATATTTAATTACAATTAACAAAAACAATTATGAAAGTAGCATTAATAGGAGCTTCGGGCTTTGTAGGTACCGCAGTTTTAACAGAACTATTAAATAGGGACTATAAGGTAACAGCACTTGTTCGTCATCCTGAAAAGATTAGTACCGTAAACGAGGACCTGACCATAAAAGCGGCTGATATTTTTAATACCACAGCTTTAGCCGAATTAATAAGCGGACACGATGCAGTGGTTAGCGCCTATAACCCAGGCTGGACAAACCCGGAAATCTATGCAGATTTTATTAAAGGTTCCGAATCAATTCAGCAGGCTGTAAAAGCATCGGGTGTTAAACGCTTATTGGTAGTAGGTGGTGCCGGGAGTTTAGAAATTGATGGTAAACAATTAGTGGATGGCCTTCAGTTCCCTGCGGAATATAAACCCGGAGCAACAGCAGCACGCGATTATTTAAACATAATACGGAAAGAAGAAGCGTTAGACTGGACATTTTTAAGCCCTGCAATAAACCTGCACCCCGGTGAGCGCACCGCCAAATTCAGATTGGGAACCGATAGCCCGGTGTTTGATGCAGCTGGTAAATGTGAGATCTATGTTGAAGATATGGCAGTAGCTATAGTGAATGAATTAGAAAACAACAACTACATTAAAAAGAGGTTTACCTTAGGTTATTAACCAAAATGGGCTGTATCAAAAAGAATAATGCAGCATAATTTTGCAAATAGATGATCTCAGTTTTTCTTTTTGGCTTTCTTAGTGGGCTTGTGGTTAATTTTTCCACTAAGCACACTAAGACCAAGACACAGGGATCTCAAAGAGGGTATCATTTGGCATCTTTTACTAAAATTGAATTTGATACATCCTCTTTTGATTTAGTAGTAGCCGTTATCTATTTAAGTAATAAAACCGGCACCGAGGCAATCTCGGCCAATTGCTGTGAGATACTGGTATGCATTAACGATTGTAAAAAACTGTATTTATGCGGCAGTGCTATAACTAACTGGGCATCCTTATCGGCAGCAAACTTTAGTATGCCGTTAATTACATCCGTTTCATTAACATAATAATAGGCCGGGTTAAACTTTTTCAACATACTGTGCAGGGCAGTTTCTTCAGCCATCTGTTCGGCATCTTTTCCAATATGTTTGGCATCATTATCAATATTTACAACCAAAAGGTCAAATTTCTTTTTACTTAACAGCTTGGTAAGCTCTTCTAAAGGAACGGTTTCGGTAACCTTTTTAAAATCAATAGCTACCACTACCCTGCTGATGGTTTCAAAATCATAAGCCGGCGGCACTACAATAACAGGCACCGGGCTGGCCTTTGATATTTTAACAACGTGGCTGCCTATATGCGTATCCTCAGCGCTGCTATTACCCTTACTGCCTAAAATCACCAGGTCGGCTTTTTTACTGATCGCATTTTCAACAACGGCACGTACCAGGTGCGTGCGGTTTAAATGTGTACTTATTTCAACACCTGCCCTAACATGATTATAAAGTCTCCGTTTCAGGCTCTCTAATTTCTTTATCCTGTCGGCAGCATTTTGTTCAATCTCATCTTCTTGTAAAAGCACCATATCGGGGTTAGGGAGCATCGTTTCATAAACCGATACATAGTACGCATTTAACAAAATAATATGGCTAACATCAGTTTGATGACTCAGGGCGGCAGCAAATTCCGCTGCATGCACTGATGCTTCCGAAAAATCAATAGGAACAAGATACGTTTTCATGATATGGAAATAGATTTATATCGTTTTGACCAATTCGGTCTAAAAGTTAATACAAAATTAAAGCTGATGGTTTTTTAAACTGTCAGCCCAGTAACATTTTGTATTACCAAAACATAAATTTAATGAGAGTTTATTGTAAAGACAAACACTCAATAACTGATGAAAAGATAAATCCGAAGAAAAATTGATAAAACCTAAACAGGTTAGGCTACTTTACAAATTTAGCGGCAACCCAGTCTTTATTTTTTTTATGGCTGATATACTTTAGCCCGTACTTAGCAGCCTCGGTGGTGATAATATCCAGATCGGGTGTTTCATAAAAACCGCTGAAATAAATTTCACCATCGTTTATTAAAACCTCTCTGTAGTGCTCCATTTGGTCAATAAGAATATTGCGGTTGATGTTAGCTAAAATAACATCGTATTGCTCATTAGGAATAGCCTCCTTTGATCCGCACAGGGCGATGATGTTATCAATATGGTTTAACTGTGCATTTTCAATTGTGCTATCGTAACAAACAGGATCATAATCAATAGCAGTTACGGTAGCCGCATTGAGCTTTGCAGCCATTATGGCTAATATCCCGGTGCCGCAACCCATATCCAGTACTTTTTTACCTTCAAACTCTGTCTCTAATGCATACTCCAGCATCATTGAAGTGGTTTGATGATGCCCGGTACCAAAAGCCATTTTTGGATCTATCACAATTTCGTAAGGGAACGCAGGCTTAGGCTCATGAAAAGTTGCCCTTACAAATATCTTATCCAGTATCTCAATAGGCTCAAAATTACTTTCCCATACCTCGTTCCAGTTTTTTTGTGGGATGAGTGTTACATCATAACTAAAAGTGAACATGTCCTTGTAAAGGAATAATTGCTCATCTAATTTCTGCTGGTCAAAATCAGTGGCAGGGATATAAGCCTTAAATCCAAGATCAAGCTCCTCAAAAGTATCAAAGCCGATTTCGCCCAGAGCGTTAATCAAAAGGTCCTGCTGATAATCTTCGGTAGTTATGGTAGTAAAAAGTAATTCGTAATAATTCATGTATTCAAATTTGAGCACTCACTCTATTAAAAGTAAGGCAAGCAGGTTAATAAACCAGTATATTAACTGGGCAGCCAGCATATACACCAGCAGTGTGATAAAATGATGACTGCCGTCGGCCATATCCCAAATGGTATAGCTTATTGCTGCTGCAAATAACAGGCAAACAAAACCCAGGTCAACTATGGCATTTACCTTATATGGCCAGGGCTTTACAATTAAATAATCCCATACCGGCACAATAACCAGTAATTGAGTAAACAGGCCAATAACAAACAACAAGGGCAAAAAGTACTTATAAAAAGCCATAAAGCTTCGTAAGGTTCCCTCACCCATCTCATCTGTCCTTAATGTCTGGTAGGCCGGATTAAGCCATATCAGGGCAAAAAAAATGAAAAAGCCAATAAAAGGAGGTATTAGAACTTTTAATAGCTTTTTCATTTTTACAGATGGAAGGTTAACATGCTTTGGTTGACAATAATCATTCCCAATCGTTAACCAACCTGATCTTTATTGATTAAATACTTTTACAATATCCACAAAATCGCGCGATTTTAAGGAAGCACCACCTATCAGGCCGCCATCAATATCTGGCTGCGCAAAAAGTTCAGGTGCATTTTTAGGGTTACAGCTGCCACCGTATAAAATGGTGGTATTGTTTGCAACTTCCTGCCCGTATTTAGCGGCAATTTCAATGCGGATAAACGCATGGATCTCCTGCGCCTGGTCTGAAGATGCTGTAACGCCTGTACCTATGGCCCAAACCGGCTCATAAGCAATTACTAACTTCACAAACTGATCTTCTTCTAAATGAAAAACACCTTCTTGTAACTGGCTTTTTATGATACCAAAGTGCTGGTTAGCTTCGCGTTCCTGTAAAGTTTCGCCAATACAAAAAATTGGTTTCAGATCATTTTTTAAAGCTACATCCGTTTTTTTAGCAAGCAGATCATTGGTTTCGCCAAAATACTGGCGACGCTCTGAATGGCCAAGGATCACATATTCAGCACCTACCGATTTGATCATTTTTGCAGAGATCTCGCCGGTGTAAGCACCCGATTCGGCCTGGTATGCATTTTGTGCACCTACTGATACTTTATCATAACCTTTTGACAATTGCACCAAGCTGTGCAGGTGAATAAAAGGGCTGCATACAACAGCTTCCTGTTTGCCGGTTACTTCATCCCTGATCATGTTGATCATTTCAGAAAACAAACTTAAACCCTCATTATAGTCAAGGTTCATTTTCCAGTTTCCGGCAACAATTTTTTTTCTCATGTTCTTATTATTTAGTTGATTAGTTTTAGTCAGATCAAATTGATCAACAGCTTACTCAAAATCTTCTGAACTCGCTTGTTAATTCAAATACGGCCTTTAATATATCCTGTTCGTTTTCATCAAAAACACGGTGATCACGACGGGCAAATACTTTGCCTGCGGTTTCAAACATCTTTTTAACAGAATAAACCTCAAACCCCTGCGAACCACCCCATGCAAAATCGGGCACAAAGTTACGCGGAAAGCCTGCACCAAATACATTGGCGCTAACCCCTACTACCGTACCGGTATTAAACATAGTGTTAATAGCACATTTGGCATGGTCGGCCATTATTAATCCGCAAAATTGCAACCCCGTTTTACGGAAACGCTGCGAGGTATAATCCCATAGCTTCACATCTTCGTAATTATTTTTCAGGTTTGAGTTATTGGAGTCGGCACCTATGTTGCACCATTCGCCCAATACGGCATTACCCAGGTAACCTTCATGCCCTTTTGATGAGTATCCCCATATAACAGCGTTATTAAGCTCACCACCAACCCTTGAGTATGGGCCAACCGTTGTAGCACCATAAATTTTTGCACCCATTTTAACCTGCGAATGTTCGCAGATGGCAAATGCACCGCGGATATGCGTGCCTTCCCAAACCTCGGTGTTATTAGCCAGGTAGATAGGGCCGTTTGTGGTATTAAATGTTGAACACTCTGCAACCGCACCTTCCTCGGCAAAAAAGTCATTACCGATAATGGTATTGGTTGAACTGATAGCTGCACTACTGCGGCCTTTGGTTATAAAATTAAAATCCTTGCGGAGCTCAATATCATTCTTCCTGAATATATCTTCGGGGAAACGGACAATTACCGGAGTATGCTGGTGCTCAATAGTTTTACCAAATTCAGCATCAGGGTTAAAAGTAACCGCTTCAGCTTCGTTTAGTTTAACTGCCAATAGTTGGCCATCGTATTTTAAGGCATCGCCGGGTTGCAGGTTATCAATAGCTTCAATCAAAAACTCATCGGGGCAAACAGAGCCATTAACAAATAAATTGCTGGCTTGTATAGCAATAGGGAATTTACCCTGCAGCCAGGCTTGTGTATGAAAAGAAACAGGCTGATTTAATTGCTTGCTCCATTTTTCGGCTATAGTAAATATACCGATACGCAGATCGGCAACCGGGCGGGTAAACGTTAAAGGACGAAGAGTAAAATGTGCGTTATCGTCAAAAAGGATAATTGCCATAGTGCAAAAATAAAAAAAGTCCCCCGATGTACCGGGAGACCTGTAAATATTTTATCGAAACAAGAAAATTACTTTTTGTTGTAACGAGTACGGAATTTATCAATACGTCCGGCAGTATCAACCAGTTTCATTTTACCGGTATAGAATGGGTGCGAAGTATGAGAAATTTCTAATTTAATCAACGGATATTCGTTGCCATCTTCCCACTTAACTGATTCACGGGTATCGATGCATGATTTAGTTATAAAAGAATAGTCGTTTGACATATCTTTAAAAACAACTAATCTATAGTTTGATGGATGCAGGTCTTTTTTCATTTGTATTAACTTTCTTCCTAAAAGAGGCGCAAATATAGTATATATATTCTAAACTAAAAACATAATTTCAACCAATTTGCATTTTACCAATAACTACCTGTAACAAAGGCCTGTTTTTATTTATAGCAAACACAATTATTTACGTTTGCTACGTTATAATATACCAAAAAAGCTTAAAATTGCGATACCAATTATTATGAAGAAAAATTTTACTCATCTAAATGCTATTACCCTGTTTTCGGTATTTGCCTTACTGAATTTTACGGCCTGTTCAAAAAAGAGCGATGTTAACACCGGCGGCACACCCGCTAATTATTCGGGCTCAGTAACAACTTTAGCCGGCGGTGGCGGCGGTGGCTCAGCTACAGGCTCAAAAAACGGCTCGGATACTTCAGCTACTTTTTATTTTCCATCGGGCATAGCTGTTGATGCCTCCTTAAACGTGTATGTTGCCGATGCAGGTAATAACATGATCAGGATGATCAGCCCGACAGGCGTGGTAACCACCCTTGCCGGCACCGTAGCCAAAGGCAGGGCCAACGGCACAGGCACCGCTGCAACTTTTAGTTACCCTTACGCCATTGCCATTGATGCAAGCGGCAATTTATACGTTGCCGATGAGGGCAATAATTTGATCAGGAAAATTACAGCTGGTGGCGTAGTATCCACCCTTGCCGGTAGCGGACAGGTAGGCTCAGCCAATGGCCCGGGCTCGGGAGCGAGTTTTTATGATGCATCGGGCATTGCAGTTGACGGAAGCGGAAATGTTTATGTAGCCGACCAGGGTAATAACCTGATCCGTAAAATAACGCCTGCCGGTGTGGTATCAACCCTTGCCGGAAGCGGCGCAAGCGGCTCGCAAAATGGCACAGGTACTGCGGCAAGCTTTTATGCCCCTACAAGTGTTGCTGTGGATGCCACCGGCAATGTTTACGTTGCAGATTCATTTAACAACATGATCAGGAAAATAACGCCGGATGGTGTGGTTAGTACTTTTGCAGGATCAGGAACGGCAGGTGCCACCAACGGAACCGGAACAGCCGCAACTTTTAACAACCCGCAGGGTTTAAATTTTGATGTTGAGGGAAACCTGTATGTTGCTGATTATACCAATAACCAGATAAGAAAAATTTCGCCTGCCGGCGTTGTAACCACATTTGCAGGCAGTGGTGCCAGTGGTGATATAAACGGAGCGCTGTCCCTTTCTACTTACAGCGGCCCAACCGCTGTGGCTGTAGACAAGCTAAATACAGCCTACGTAGCCGACCATAACAACCACCTGATAAGAAAATTAAAACCATGACATTTACTCAGAAGGATTTGTGCCGATGCTTTGGCACAGTTCAATCAAAACGCCATTTGCAGTTTTGGGATGAACAAAACATACCAGCTTATTGTCTGCACCTAATTTAGGGGCATCATTCAACAGCACAAATCCTTCATTTTTCAGCCTTTGCATTTCTGCAATAATATCAACAACCTCAAAGGCTATATGGTGTATCCCATCGCCTTTTTTATCAATAAATTTAGCTATTGCACTGTCGGCTGCTGTGGCCTCTAAAAGCTCCACTTTATTTGGGCCGCATTGTAAAAATGCCGTTTTAACACTTTCAGACACTATTTCTTCCGTTTTATAAACCGGGGTATTCAATAGTTTTTCATAGTTATTTATCGCAGCTTCCAGGTTGCTTACTGCTATCCCAATATGCTCTATCTTGTTCATGTCCAAATATTGTAAATAAATGCTGCTTACAGTTAGTTTCGGCTTGTTTTGAATGATTTTAAATAAACTTTATATATCTTTGTATTGTTAATTTTTTGAGTATGAACCTTCCGATATATTTAGATAATAATGCTACAACGCCGATGGACCCAAGGGTACTTGAAGCCATGTTGCCTTATTTTAATGAAAAATTTGGCAATGCCGCAAGCCGTAACCACCCTTTTGGATGGGCAGCTGAAGAAGGTGTTGACTATGCACGTGAGCAGGTGGCCAAATTAATTGGTGCCA
Organism: Mucilaginibacter sp.; assembly: GCF_965277465.1. Taxonomy (GTDB): domain Bacteria; phylum Bacteroidota; class Bacteroidia; order Sphingobacteriales; family Sphingobacteriaceae; genus Mucilaginibacter. The sequence continues at coordinate 1,400,306 of NZ_CBDICW010000002.1, read as the reverse complement.
GCGATAAGGAGATCATCTTTACATCAGGTGCAACAGAATCAGATAACCTGGCTATTAAAGGTGTATTTGAAATGTACAAAGAAAAAGGCAATCACATCATTACCACCGTTACTGAACACAAAGCGGTATTAGATGCCTGCAAACACGTTGAAAAACTTGGTGGCAAAGTAACTTACCTGCCTGTTAAAGAAGATGGTTTAGTTGACCTTGGAGTTTTAGAAGCAGCTATGACCAACGAAACTATTTTAGTTTCGGTTATGTATGGTAACAACGAGATAGGTGTTATACAACCGGTTAAAGAAATATCAGCAATAGCGCACAAATACGGCGCTTTATTTATGACCGATGCTGTACAGGCTGTAGGTAAAATACCTGTTGATGTTAATGCTGATGGTATTGACCTTTTAGCTTTATCGGCACATAAAATGTATGGCCCTAAAGGTGTTGGTGCATTATATGTACGCCGTAAAGGACCAAGAGTTAAGGTTACTGCCCAGATGGACGGTGGCGGTCACGAACGTGGTATGCGTTCAGGAACGCTAAACGTACCTGGTATTGTAGGTTTAGGTAAAGCCTGTGAACTATGCGGTTTAGAAATGGAAAGCGAAGCTAAACGTTTATCGGCAATGCGCGACAGGTTACAAGCTGAATTAACCGTGCTTGAAGAAAGCTATGTAAACGGAAACGTTGATCACCGCTTACCACATGTGGCTAATATCTCTTTCAAATATGTTGAAGGCGAAGGCTTAATGATGGCGATGAAAGATCTTGCTGTATCGTCAGGCTCAGCTTGTACATCGGCTTCTTTAGAACCATCGTACGTATTGAAAAGCTTAGGTTTGTCAGACGATCTGGCACATTCATCAATCCGTTTCGGTTTAGGCAGATTTACTACAGACGAAGAAGTTGATTATGCAGTTGAAGTAACTAAAAAAGCGGTTACCCATCTGCGCGAACTTTCACCACTGTGGGAAATGTTTAAAGAAGGTATTGACCTTGACTCAATTGAGTGGGCAGAACACTAAATTTCATTACTGAAAGCGGCTTGCTGGCTTCAGCTTTGTAAAACAATAAAACAACAGGTTGGATATTTAATGTCAAACCCATTAATAAAAATACAAAAAACAAAAAAATGGCATATTCAGAAAAAGTAATCGATCATTATACCAACCCCCGCAATGTTGGCACTTTGGATAAAAGTAACCACAAAGTAGGCACAGGTTTGGTTGGTGCCCCTGAATGCGGCGACGTTATGCGCCTGCAAATACAGGTTGATGATAACAACATTATCACCGATGCTAAATTCAAAACATTTGGCTGTGGTTCGGCTATTGCATCATCATCTTTAGCTACAGAGTGGCTTAAAGGTAAAAGCATTGACGATGCCATGAAGATTGACAACATGGATATTGTTGAAGAATTAGCGCTTCCACCGGTAAAAATTCACTGTTCGGTTTTAGCAGAAGATGCTATTAAAGCTGCAATTAATGATTACCGTGTAAAAAACGGTATGGCGCCAATTGAAAGCGAAAAAGTTCATCACTAAATTCCAGTGAGTAATAAGTTGCGTCCTGTTATGGGTTTACACTTAATACTCCGGACTTATGATTTAATACAATGGTAACTGTAACTGATAAAGCAAAAAATAAGATAGAACACCTGATAAAGGATTCGGGGCTTGATGCTTCTTACTTCCTGCGCGTGTCTGTTCAGGGAGGTGGATGCTCAGGCTTATCATACAATCTGGACTTTGATAATGAAATGAAAAAGGGCGACCAGTTTTTTGAAGACCAGGGCGTGCGTTTAGCTTTGGATATGAAATCGTTCCTATACCTTGCCGGTACTGAGCTTGATTTTTCTGATGGCTTAAATGGCAAAGGCTTCAACTTTCATAACCCTAATGCAAGCCGTACCTGCGGTTGCGGAGAAAGTTTCTCTGTATAAAGCAACCCTTTACAATATATTAAAATAGCCCCGGTAAACCGGGGCTATTTTGTTTTAAAACATTCCGTTTCCGTGTGCCATTACCTCGGGCACAAGCTGCCAAACGTTCCAGTGTTCGGCAATTTTATTATCCTCCAATTTAAAAATATCAAAACAGGCCGCAACTGTATCTATGCCTGCGTATTCGCAATGGGCAACCACAAAATTGCCTTCGGCCATAATTCTTTTTATCTCAATGTTGTAGCCCTGGGTATTCAATAAGCCGTTTACCTGGCTATGCTCAATAAAAACATCTGTAAAATAATCGTGGTGGCTTGACCTATCCCCATTGAGCACTTTATCATAAAACTTCCGCACCAGCGCTTTACCCCTCTCGGCATTAACAGAGTCTTCAATAACGGTACTGCCATTAATTATGGTTATGGGGCTGTCCGTAATTTCATATAACTGTCCGGCATCCCAATGCTCGGCCAGTTTACCATCTTTTAGGCGCATTAAATCAACTACAGCCAGTTGTTTACCCATAAATTTAACATCAAGGTGTATGGCTACAAAATCACCCTCCGCAATAACCCTGACGATAGGCGATGGCGATTTTTCTGCCGGTTTTGGCAGCGATTTCATAATGGTTAACATTTCAACCAATCCGGCGCGACCGTCTTTTATGGTAGGGCTGTGTTGTATATAATCTTCGTGTACATAATCATTTACCACTGATAGATCCATATCGCGGATTATTTTGCGGTAACATTCGAGCACTATAGTTTTGTTGGATTTTGTTTCCATTGATTTTATTATTGAAAATGCAGCGCATATTTATATACGCAAAAGCATTACCTGATTAAATGTATTTAATAATTGATGTTGATTTTATCAGAAAACAGAGATATTAGCAATCGCACCTGCCGGATTATTGGGCAAATGGATATATCCTTTTCGATCAGGACGGATTTTTAACAATCCTTGTTTGATATGTGGTGAAAGTAATTATGTGTTAAATATAGACAAATACATTTTAATTAAACACGCCAGTTGTAATCAAATAAATCACAATAATTGAAAGCTACTTTTTTAAAAATTAAATTAGCTTTGTTCTAATATAAACCGATTTTAATTTAAATGAACACGGCAGCCCAGCAATCTACAATACCAGGCCTTATCCGCAATATTGTAAAAAATATTCATCCGGATACCCATACTTTTATGACGCATAAAGTTGGTGAGGTTTGGGTTGAAATAAGCTATAAACAAGCACTTGAAAAGATAGATGCCATATCTGCCTGGTTCCTGGAGATCGGCATAAAAAAGGGTGACCGCCTTGCCTTAATTATTGAGAACGGTCCGGATTATGTTTATTACGACCAGGCTTTACAGCAAATAGGCGCAATAAATACCTCCATATACCCTACTCTTACAGAAGCCGAGATTGAATATATACTGAATGATTCTGAAGCCAAAACCATTTTAGCTGGCAATCCATTCTTATTGCGCAAGGTGCTTAAGGTAGCCAACAATTGCCCGGCGTTGATCCGCATTATCCCAGCATTTGATGATTTTGAAAAACATACCGATAAACTAAATTTAAATGCCGGGGTATTTAGCCTTAAAAAGGTAATTGACGAAGGCCGTACCCTGGTAAACAAGTACGCACAAGCCATTAACAGCGCCCGTGAAGCTATTTTACCTTCTGATCTGTCGTGCCTTATTTATACATCGGGCACAACGGGTACGCCAAAAGGTGTGATGCTTACGCACTATAACCTTACCGAAAATGCAAGGGTTTGTTTACTGCAGATAACCATTATTGATAGCAATGATGTGTTCTTGTCTTTCCTGCCGCTTTCGCATGTTTTTGAGCGTACGGCTACTTATCATATCTGCCTGTTTACCGGCAGTAAAATAGCCTTTGCACAAAGCCTTGATCTTTTAGCAAAAAACATGGGCGAGGTACGGCCTACGGTTATGAACTGTGTACCCCGGCTGTTAGAGCGCATACATGATAAGGCCATGAAAAACGGTACCAGTGCCGGCGGCATTAAGTCGAAGATTTTTTTATGGTCGTTAAAAATGGGCAAGGAATACCGCGAGGTTAAAGAAGCGGGCAAAAAGCCAGGCATTATATTAGCCAACCAGCATAAGCTGGCCGAGAAGTTAGTGTTCAGTAAAATAAAAGAGCGTACAGGCGGCCGTTTAAAAATCATGCTCTCGGGCGGTGGTGCTTTACCCAAAAACATCGGCGAGTTTTTTGGCGATCTTGGGGTGAAGGTTTTAGAAGGCTTCGGGCTGACGGAAACATCGCCTGTAATGGCGGTAACCGAGGTTGACAGGGTAATTTATGGCACCGTGGGCCGTATTATACCCGGCATTGAAGTAGCTATACAGAATGTAGATACGCAGCACATTTATACCATACAAACGCACGAAAGTATTAAGGATAGCTACCAATCGGAAGAAGGTGAGATCATAGTACGCGGGCATTGCGTAATGAAGGGCTATTGGAACAAACCCGAAGAAACAGCTTCGGTTATTGATGCCGATGGCTGGTTCCATACCGGCGATATTGGCCGTTTTTACAGGGGCAACCTGCAAATTACCGACAGGCTAAAAAATATGCTGGTAAACGCCTATGGTAAAAACATCTATCCCACCCCGGTTGAAAACACCTATTTAAAAAGCCCTAAAATTGAGCAATTATTTTTAGTGGGAGATAAACGCGAATATATTACCGCAATTATAGTACCCGCCAGGGAAACCCTGCAGGAAACATTTAACCTGAGCGATGAGTACTTTGAAAAGGCTGATGCTTTTATTGACGACCAGGAGATAGTAGACTGGATAGCTCAGGATATTAAACGGCTATCCAATGAGTTAGCTAAATTTGAGCGGATAAAAAGCTTTAAAATAAAACGCAATCCATTCAGCATGGATGATGGCGAAATTACCCCAACCATGAAAGCCAAACGAAAGGTAATTGAAAAGAAATATGCCGTTGCAATTGATGAAATGTATTTACAGGAAGCAGATGCGGAATAATATTTATTAAGGCTGTTATATCAAAAATACATTTTAGTAAACAGCTTATTTTATGCACTTTGTATATTAATCTTAGTGTTCTTTGTGGTAAAATTAACCGCAAAGAACACTAAGAAAAGTATAAAGAAACACGGAGATTACGCCGTGTAAACTTTTTGATTACTACCAGGGGCTTTCCTTGCTATCATCCTTAATATCATTACTAAAAAACTTACCTGTAGGCCCGTCACTATTTAAAGTGGCGTACTTAACTATTATTGCCGCGGCATCGTTAACCGTACCTGGCCCGCGGTGATGGTTAAAATCAGTGCTGGTATAGCCCGGGTCTACCGCGTTTACCTTGAACGGGGTATTCAATAGTTCGTGAGCCAATACAACGGTGTAAGCATTCAGCGCAGTTTTTGAAGGGCCATAAGCCGCGCTTTTAACATCATAATACATCCATGATGGATCGCTGTGCAAGGTAAGGGACGCCAGGCCTGATGTAACATTAACTATCCTGGGCTCTGCAGAATGTTTCAGCAGATCAAGAAACGTTTGGGTTACGTTTATGGTACCAAAATAGTTGGTATCAAATACGTCTCTTATCACATCAACATCAATGGTTGAAGCAACTTGCGGAAAGCCACCGCTTATGCCCGCATTATTGATCAAAACATCTAAGGAGGTAATTTTTTCGCCTAAAGCTAATCGTGCCGCTTTAATGGATTCAGGTTTGCTGATGTCAATTTCTATGGCTTCAACATTTTCTAATCCATACTCATGTAATTTTGTAATGGCCTGCCTGCCGTTAGCCAGGCTGCGGGTACCCAAATAAACATGGTATCCTTTTGTTATAAGCTGGCGCGCAGTTTCAAAGCCTATGCTTTTATTTGCGCCCGTAATCAATACTGTTTTCATAGTTCTCAATTAAAATTTATTATATAGGTATTTTGGTAGATACACTTGTGTAGTATGCAGGCAGGGTATTAAAAAGCGCATTCACTTTCTATAAAAATTCAAGGATCTCAATTATCCGCTCCACACTTTTAAACTTTTCATCTTCAATGGTATGTTCTATCTGCTCATGTGCCCAGGTAATATGGTAAGGCACATGTACGCCATAACCTCCTATTTTAAGCACCGGCAGTATATCACTTTTAAGCGAATTACCAACCATCATCAGTTCTTTGGGCTGTATGTCCAGGTGCCTTATCAGCTTCTGATAATTGGCATCGTCCTTTTCAGACATGATCTCAATATGGTGAAAGTAATGCCCCAATCCTGATTTCTTTAGTTTCCGCTCCTGGTCAAGCAGATCTCCCTTTGTGGCAACCACTAAACGGTATTTGCCCTTTAATGCCTTTAACACATCCTCAACCCCATCCAGCAGTTCAATTGGCTGGTTAAGCATTTGCTTACCCAACTGCATTATCTGGTCAACCGCTTCAACGCTTATTTTGTTATCGGTTACGTGCAGGGCAGTTTCAATCATTGATAATATAAAACCCTTTATGCCGTAGCCATACAGCGCCAGGTTATCTATTTCAATCTTCAGCAGGTCGCGCTCCAGTTCATGTTGCGATGAAAACCCACTCAGTAACGTATAAAACTGTTCTTCTGTTTGCCTAAAATAGGGCTCATTAACCCAAAGGGTATCATCGGCATCAAACGCAATAACTTTCAAGTCCATTATTCAAATATATTATTCTGATTTTTAAGATCAGGCATTTTTGAAAAGTAGTGCAATCTTCATCACTTAAAACCTTTTTGCTTTCGCCTCAAAAACGTATTTTTGCACCTTTAATAAAAATATGAGTATTGCCCTATCCGAACAGGAAATTTTACGCCGCGAATCATTACAGCAACTGCGTGCTTTAGGTATTAACCCTTATCCGGCCGAAGAATATAAGGTTACCGCCTTTGCGCAGGATATTACCGACAATTTTGAACAACAGCCTGATAAATATAAGGAGGTTACTATTGCCGGCCGCATCATGACCCGCCGTATTATGGGCAGTGCATCATTTGCCGAAATACAGGACTCTACAGGCCGTATACAGGTTTATTTAAAGCGTGATGATATTTGCCCCGGCGAAGACAAAACACTTTACAACACCGTATTTAAAAAACTTTTAGATTTAGGTGACTACGTGGGTATTAAAGGTTATGTTTTTTTAACCCAAACCGGCGAGATCTCGGTACATGTACAGGAATTAACAGTGCTTTCAAAATCATTAAAACCACTGCCCGTGGTTAGACGCGATGATGAAGGAAATACCTACGATGCCTTTACCGACCCCGAAATGCGTTACCGCCAGCGCTATGTTGACCTTACCGTTAACCCGGAGTTTAAGCAGATTTTTATGAAGCGCTCAAAAGTGATCAGCAGCATGCGCGATTACTTTAATAAGCAGGGTTGGCTTGAGGTTGAAACGCCCATACTGCAGCCCGTGCATGGCGGTGCAGCTGCACGCCCCTTCGGTACGCATCATAACACCCTGGATATGCCGCTATTTTTGCGCATAGCCAATGAGTTATATTTAAAACGATTAATTGTTGCCGGTTTTGATGGCGTTTATGAGTTTGGTAAAATGTTCCGTAACGAGGGCATGGACCGTACCCACAACCCAGAATTTACCAGCATGGAAATATATGTGGCCTATAAAGATTATATCTGGATGATGGCCATGGTTGAGGAGTGCCTTGAAACTGTTACAAGAGCTGTTCATGGCATCCCGGTTGTACAGGTGGGTGCCAATGAGATCAACTTTGCAGGGCCATACGTAAAGCTATCCATGTATGATTCTATCCTGAAATATACAGGCATTGATGTATCTGCAATGGACGAAGCCGGCTTACGCGAAACTTGTAAGGAACTGGGCATTGAGGTTAACCCTACTATGGGTAAAGGCAAACTGATTGATGAGATATTTGGCGCTAAAGTAGAAGCCAACCTTATACAGCCGACTTATATAACCGACTACCCTATTGAAATGACACCGCTTGCCAAAAAGCACCGTACCAAGGAAGGCCTGGTTGAGCGTTTTGAATTATTTGTGAACGGAAAAGAAATTGCCAACGCATACTCTGAACTTAATGACCCGATAGATCAGCGGGAACGTTTGGAAGAACAGCTGATATTAGCCGGACGCGGTGATGATGAAGCTATGGCTATGGATGATGACTTTTTACGATCGTTAGAATATGGCATGCCGCCAACATCGGGCTTAGGTATAGGTATTGACCGTTTGGTTATGCTGATGACCAATCAAAGCACCATACAGGAAGTACTATTTTTCCCGCAGATGCGCCCGGAGAAAAAAGCAAATGTGATTACGGCCGATGAGTTTATAAATATTGGTGTACCTGCCGAATGGGTGCCGGTACTTAACAAAATGGGCTTTAATACGGTTAAAGAACTTAAAGCAGCAAACCCCAACAAAGTATTTAACGACTTAGGCGGAATGCGTAAAAAACTAAAATTAGATATTACCATGCCTGTTAAAGAAGTGGTAATGGCCTGGTTTGAATAATCCTTTTTTATTTAGGCACGGCGTTTCAGTTCGTGCCTAAATAAATTAATTCCCTCAAAATGTGCTATTTATTAACAATTCATTAATAAAAGCATAAAGTAAATGAAACTTTAGTATTGATTACGATGTTTATTATTGCAATAAACACTTATAACTAAAGTTATGACTAATTCTATCTTAGAAATTACCGAAAGCGAATACCTGATAAAACTGAACAGAAGCAATTTCAATTTGTCTTTTATAAGAAGCCTGTTGAAAATGGTTGAGGTTGCAAACCCAACAGAGGATACCTCATTTATTAATGACAGGCATTTTTATCCAAACCAGAACAATTCTTCGGAGCCTGATTATTATGGCTCGATAGAGGAAAAATAAAGGCTTCCCGAAATTCGGGAAGCCTTTAGCTATTACCTTGTGTAATATTATATTCTTAAAACTGCCTGTATCCGCGTTGAACTACCTGCTTATCCATTTGAGCCATCTGCGTTTTCATCATCTTGATCTGATCGGCAAGTAATTTGTTTGTATCTTCTTTAGCTGCTTCCTGCAAGTACATTTGTGCTTCGCGTTTGTTACGCTTTGCCATTGATATACCCGCAAGGCTCAATTTAGCCAATGCTGTATTGTGCGACATTTTCATACCCAAGGCAAGCGCCTTTTTGAAATATTTTTCTGATTTTAGAGGCGATTTACGCGATTCTATCAATCCTATTAATAAATTATAATAACCCCACTGGCTTTTGTTCAGTTGTTTTTCATAATCGGTGATCTTTAACAACCACTCTTCAGATTTTTCTGAATTTTCTTTACGTAAAAACCATTGGGCAATAATCATGTTTTCATTAAAGAAATAGCTTAACAATACAAAGCCACCTAAAAACAATACCAATATGCCCCATCCCCAAAAACCGAATGCGCATAGTGCAACTGCGGCACCTAAAACAACACAAGCAATAATTAACCTTACTATATTTGACATTTCTGTAATACTATAAATTAGCATACAAATATCCGTTTATTTGTACGCTTAATCAACATCTTAATAAATATTTATGGCAATTGATATTGAGCCGTCATGGCTAAGGGTTTTAGGTAGCGAATTTGATAAACCCTACATGGTAGCCCTGCGCGAATTTTTGAAGACCGAGAAGCAATCAGGTGCTAAGATCTATCCAAAAAACAGCGATATTTTTAACGCATTTAATACTACACCATTTGATAAGCTTGAAGTGGTAATACTTGGGCAAGACCCTTATCATGGAGAAAATCAGGCGCATGGCCTTTCGTTTTCGGTGCAAAAAGGTATTACCATTCCGCCATCGCTTAGAAATATATACAAAGAACTGCAAACCGATATACCGAGTTTTACCCCACCCAATCATGGCGACCTTACCGAATGGGCCAAACAAGGTGTGCTGCTGCTTAATGCAAGCCTTACGGTTAAAGCCGGGATGCCCGGATCGCATCAAAAAAAGGGTTGGGAAAATTTTACCGATGCCGTGATCATAAAAATATCCGAAGAGAAAACTGGAATTGTATTTATACTTTGGGGCGCTTTTGCACAAGCCAAAAGCGAACTGATAGATGCCAGAAAGCACCACATTATAAAATCACCCCACCCCTCGCCATTTTCGGCGGACAGGGGATTTTTTGGGTCGAAGCCATTCTCAAAAACAAATGCTATCCTTGAAAAAGAAGGAAAGCAGCCGATTGACTGGCAGATACATTAACCATTTACAATTTTGAACTAAAAATAAATGCTTGCTTTTATCAAAAAGCAAGCATTTTATATTTTATGGTTAAGGGTTATCAATTAATACTCCAACGGTACAATAGGTTCTTTTTTACTGGTTGACATGATCATCATAGTTTGGAAGGTTTTAACTACCGTAATGCGGCTTATCTTCTCCATAATCAATTGCTCGTACGATTTAATATCGCGCACGTAAACTTTCAGTAAAAAATCACACTGGCCCGTAACGTGATGGCACTCGGTAACTTCTTTTATATTCTGGATCTCATCCAAAAAAGTTTGAATGGTGTTTTTTTGATGAAAATCAAGCGAGATCTGGATGAAGGTTTTTATACCTAATCCAAGCTTTTCTTCGTCAACAAGAGCGTGATAGCTCTTGATGTATTCGGCATTTTCAAGCTTGCGCACACGCTCTAATGTAGGTGCAGGCGAAAGCCCTATTTCGTTAGAAAGCTGAAGGTTGGTTATCCTTCCGTTCTCCTGTAAAATTTTAAGTATTTGTAGGTCTATTTTGTCTAATTCGGCAGCCATGATACAGGCAAATATAAGGTTTTAGTTAATTCACAAAATAAAATTTTTTAAAAAAGAGCTTTAACAAAAATAAATTCTTTGTTAATTATTATTTAGATAAGTCTAAATTTATTATTAGATTTGTATAAATGAATACATTAGCCGAAGAAAACTACTTAAAATCAATCTATCACCTATCGCTCAATGCCGAAAACGTGAGCACAAACCAGCTTGCGTCCCTGTTAAATACCAAGGCATCATCGGTAACTGATATGCTTAAAAAACTGGCAGATAAAGAGCTGATCAACTACACTCCCTACCAGGGCGTTAGCCTAACAGCACCGGGCGAAAAAATTGCCATTAATATTATCCGCAAGCACCGCTTATGGGAATATTTTTTGGTGGAGAAGTTGAATTTTAAGTGGGACCAAGTGCATGAAATGGCCGAGGAGATGGAGCATATCTCATCGAACGAGCTGATTAACCGGCTGGATGAGTTTATGGGTTTTCCAAAACACGATCCGCATGGCGATCCGATACCTGATAGCAACGGCCTTTTTAAAAAACACGATTTAAAACCGATCTCGGCAATTACGGTTAATGAGAGCGGCGTGATCTGTGGTGTCAGGGATCATTCAACCCCGTTTTTGCAGTACCTGGAAAAACAGGAACTAATGATCGGTAAAAAAATAATAGTAACTGATATTATAGAGTTTGACCACTCCATGATATTGCAGATGGAAAATAAAACTGTACAAATTAGCCGCGAAGTGGCAAATAACCTTTTGATTACGATATGAGCAAAACTCCAGACCAATCACTTGCAAACGTACACAGCTCAATAAACACTGAGAATAAAACTGGCTGGCGCAGAATATTAGCCTTTATAGGGCCCGCATATTTGGTTAGCGTAGGTTATATGGACCCGGGCAACTGGGCTACAGATATTGCCGGAGGCAGCGCTTTTGGCTATAAGCTGATCTGGATATTGTTTGCTTCCAATTTAATTGCCCTGTTACTGCAATCTTTAAGTGCAAGGTTAGGCATAGTGCGCGGTCTTGATTTAGCACAGGCCTCAAAAAATGCATATCCGCGTTTTGTGAATTTCTGGCTGTATATATTGGCCCAGATAGCCATTATAGCCTGTGACCTGGCCGAGATTATTGGGATGGCCATTGGTTTACAGCTATTGTTCCACCTGCCGCTTATATGGGGTGTATCACTTACCATAACTGATACCGTATTAATGCTCTTTTTAATGAACAAAGGCATGCGCAAGCTGGAAGCCTTTATTATGGCCATGATATTTATTGTAGGCTTGTCATTTTTAATTGAGATGTTTATTGTTGGGCCCGATGTTGCGGGAGTTGCAAAGGGATTTATCCCCACTAATTTAACGGGGAATGCCCTCTACCTTGCAATTGGTATAATTGGCGCTACGGTAATGCCGCATAACCTGTACTTACACTCATCATTAGTACAAACCCGGCAAATAAGCCGCAATGATAAAGGCATCAAAGCAGCCATAAAATTCAACCTGTTTGATACTGTTATTGCACTTAACCTTGCCTTTGTGGTAAATGCAGCCATATTGATATTAGCCGCAACTGCTTTTTTTAAAAATGGCTACTTCCAGGTAGCCGAGATACAGGATGCCTATAAACTGCTTGAGCATATTTTTGGTAAGGTTGCGCCTACCCTTTTTGCTATTGCCTTGATCGCATCGGGCCAAAGCTCAACCATTACGGGTACGCTTGCCGGGCAAATTATTATGGAAGGGCACATTAACCTGCGTATTGAACCCTGGCTGCGCCGCTTACTTACCAGGGTGCTGGCCATTGTGCCCGCCGTGTTCACCATTATTTATTTTGGCGAAACAGGACTGGGCAGCCTGATTATTTTAAGCCAGGTGGTATTGAGTTTGCAGTTAGGTTTTGCTGTGATCCCGCTTATACATTTTACATCAAGCCGCAAACGGATGGGGGATTTCGCCATCAGCCTAAAGGTAAAAATACTGGCGTGGGCAAGTGCTGTTTTAATTGTAGGCTTAAATGCCAAACTGGTTTACCAGCAATTGAGCGATTGGGGAACGCAATATCCATCCGCTGCAATATGGATCTATGGGGTTGCTACTCCGTTAATAGTTGCCATAGCCATATTGCTTATTTATGTGTTTTTAAGGCCCTTATTGTTTAAACATTATGATATGCCTGCACAGGTACCGCATGGCCTGGCTTCAAAAATTGAGGATTTAACGCCTGTTGCCTATAAAAATATAGCTATCACTATTGATTTTTCAAAAAACGATACCGAATGTATCCGCAATGCGATAATGCAGGGCGGTAAACATGCCGTTTATACTTTAATACATGTTGTTGAAACGGCAGGCGCCCGTTATTATGGCACCGAAGTGATGGACCATGAAACACAAAGTGACTCAGACAACTTAGATACTTATGTCAACACGCTGACTGAATTAGGCTATAAAGCCCGTGCACATATTGGGTTCGGCAGCGCAGCAAGCTCCATAGCTAAAATAATCAACAGCGAAAAAATTGATTTTGTGGTGATGGGATCGCATGGGCACAAGGCTTTAAAAGATCTTATTTTTGGCACAACAGTTAACTCGGTAAGGCACATGGTGAATATACCGGTGCTGGTTGTAAAACCACAAACAAAATAATAATTTGCATATTTGCAGCAAATGAGGCCGTGATGAACCAGGATATATATATAAAGAACAAGAAAGCTTATTTTGAATACCACATACTTGACAAATATATTGCCGGGATAAAACTGCTGGGTACCGAGATCAAATCAATACGCGAAGGAAAGGCTAATATCAACGATGCTTTTTGCACTTTTATAAACGAACAGCTTTACGTACGCAACCTGCATATAGCCGAGTACAGCTTCGGATCGTTCTATAACCACGAAGCCAAACGCGACCGGATCCTGCTGCTTAACAAAAAAGAGCTAAAAAAACTACAAACCCGTGGTGAAGAAAAAGGCTTAACCATTGTACCGCTTGCACTTTTTATCAGCGAGCGCGGTTTTGCCAAATTAGAAATTGGTTTAGCACAGGGTAAAAAGACCTTTGATAAACGCGATACCATGAAAGAGCGCGATAGTAAAATTGAAATGGACAGGGCTATGAAACAATAGCCTGATAGTTTATATCAGTATAGTTTACCAGGCCTTATCGCCTACTAAGGGTACAAACCTAAAGGTATCCAATACAATTTTCTCGTAGTCGTGTTCGGCAACTTTTAGTATGGTTACCATTTTTTGCGATTGTTCGTTTCCTACCGGGATCACTAATATTCCGCCAATTTTTAGCTGCTTCAATAATACATCTGGCACGGTAGGTGCCCCGGCTGTTACTATAATTTTATCGTAAGGGGCGTGCTTAGCAATCCCCATCGAGCCATCGCCTAAAAAGAAATGAGGCTTATAACCAATGTGTGGTAACACCTGTATGGTTTGCTTGTATAGCTTCTCCTGCCGTTCTATGGTATAAACTTTAGCGCCCAATTCCATTAATATACAGGTTTGGTAACCGCTGCCTGTACCTATTTCCAATACCTTATCGCCCTTTTTTATATTTAAAAGGTGACTTTGATAAGCAACGGTATAAGGTTGTGAAATAGTTTGATCTTCACCTATCGGGAAAGCAATATCCTTGTAAGCCTGGTTCCAGAAGTTTTGGTGAAAAAAGAAATGACGCGGCACTTTACCAATGGCCGATAAAACCCTTTCGTCATCAATTCCTTTTTTTCTTAGCTCTTCAACCAGTATTTTACGCGCGCCCTGTTCGCGATAGTGATCATTGAAATTGTAGTTCATTACAACACAAAGTTAACACGATTTTAGGATTTTGAGCATTGACAAAGCTGTACTGATTAATAGCTTTGCACATATACCTGATTATCTTGCTCATTTCTTTTTAACATTAAAAAAACAAACGTTAAACACGATGTTTACTGTAGCGTATGGGCCATTAAAGTCGTATTACTATTAAAACCATTTATGAAACAAAGCAAAATATTACTCATCCTGCTGATAAGCATTTTATTGGTGCCTGCTATAATTATATCATCCTGCAAAAAAGATAATACAAAAAGTATAAAAAATGGCATTGAAGCTACTGTATTAAATCAAGGGTCGCCTGCGGCTGACGGTTGTGGCTGGGTTATTAAAATAAACAGTACGGATAGTGTTTACAGCCCAATCAACCTGCCCGTTAATTATCAAACCGATAATTTAAAAGTACTGATCAGTTACAAAAGTTTGAACACAAAGTTTCAGTGCGGGCTTTTGCCAACCGCGGGATATTACCAGATCCAGCTGATTACCATACAAAACGACTGAGCTATTAATAAGGATCCACATCGGGCTGTACAATGCTGCCCTTACTTAATTTGGTGGTTTGAAACTGCGTAATTACATCGCGAATGATGGTTTTTGCTTTATTGATGGAGATACCGTCCTTTTCAAATTTCAGCATGATGGAGCGGATGTAGTAATTTCTTATCCTGCTGATCAATGGAAATTCAGGGCCAATTACCCTGTCGCCAAAATGCTTTTTCAACTCTGTGGCTAAATAGATGGATTGGTTATAAACCATTTCGGGATCCTTATGCTTAATGGCTAAGTTGATGATGCGGTAAAATGGGGGATATTTAAAGCCTTTACGCTCTTCCATCTCGGTAAAATACAGCTCGTTATAATTGTTTTCAATTACCTGTTTTATAACGCGGTGGGCTGGGTCGTATGTTTGTATCACTACCTTACCTTGTTTGCCGCGCCTGCCTGCCCTCCCGCTAACCTGTGCAAGCATCTGGTAGCTGCGCTCATTAGCCCTGTAATCCGGAAATTTAAGCAGGCTATCGGCGTTAATAATACCGATAACGGTAACATCCGAAAAATCGAGCCCCTTGGCAACCATTTGTGTACCTACCAAAATATCAATCTTCTTTTCTTCCAGGTTATTCAGTATGGTTTGCAATGAATTGCGCGACCTGGTAGTATCCAGATCCATGCGGGCAATCCTGGCAGCCGGCAAAATCAGGCTCAGTTCATCTTCAACCTTTTCCGTACCAAAGCCTTTGTACTCCAAATGGGTTGAGCCACAGGCCGGGCAAATTTGCGGTGCATCCTCTTTATAGCCACAGTAATGGCAATGCAGCTTACCGCTGCTTTTATGATATGTTAAAGTAACATCGCAATTGATACATTTGGGGGTGTAAGCACATATTTTGCAGATAAGCACCGGTGCATATCCTCTGCGGTTCTGAAACAAAATAACCTGCTCCTTTTTTTCAAGGGCCTGGTTTATATTCCCCATCAGCACACTGGTAAAGTGCGACTGGATGGTTTTCTTCTTCGTTTCTTCGGCAATACTCACTACCTCAATTTCAGGCATCTTTACACCGCCATACCGTTCGGTCAGCTCAACCAAACCATATTTATGGATGCGTGCATTATAATAGCTTTCAAACGATGGCGTGGCAGAGCCCAACAATACTTTGCCCTGGTGCATATTGGTTAAAAATATCGCAGCATCGCGGGCATTGTACCGTGGTGCAGGGTCAAATTGTTTGTACGATGTTTCGTGCTCTTCATCCACAATGATCAAACCTAAATCATTAAACGGCAAAAAAACAGATGACCGCGCGCCCAATACAACCTTGTATTCGTTATTGAGCACTTTTTGCCATACCTCAACCCGTTCGTTATCATTAAACTTTGAGTGATAAATACCAATACTGGCACCGAAATAAACCCGCAGCCGCTCAATTATATGGGTTGTAAGTGCAATTTCGGGCAACAAGTAAAGCACCTGCCTGCCGGTAGCAATCATTTCCTCAATCAGCCTGATGTAGATCTGCGTTTTGCCTGATGAGGTAACCCCGTGCAAAAGCACTACATCTTTTTGCTTAAATTCTTCGCTTATCTGCTCAAGCGAGCGTTGTTGCTGCTCACTTAATTCAAAGCTGCTGTATATCTCATCATCTTCATAAAAAAGGCGGCTAACATTCCGTTCCTCGGTAATAAAAATCTCTTTTTCTTCCAGGGATTTAATGCTTGATGCACCTGCCCCGCTTTCTTCAATCAGTTCAGTTTTCGAAATGCTTTTTTGTGTACGAGACAATTTTATATAAGCCAGCACCGCATCGGCCTGTTTAGGTGCGCGTTTTTCAAGGATGCCAAAAAGTTCGCGCAGGCTATCCGGGTTATTATATACCGGGTTAAGGGTGATAAAACTGCGCGTACGCGGCTTATACCGCTCACTCACTTCTTCGGAAATATGGATTATATTTTTTTCGAACAGCAGCTTCAGGATAGGCATCACTGTTTTTTGTCCTAACAGCTTGGCTATATCACTTACCGTTAGCTCGGGCTGAATATCAAGCGCATCAACAATTAAAAACTCTTTATCGTGCAAGGATGTACGGTCAAATTCAAAATCCTTGTTGAGCGTAATACGTGTTTCGCTGGCTAATTTTAATGCCGACGGCAGTGCTGCATTCATTATTTCGCCAACATTACACATGTAATATTCGGCAAGCCAGTTCCAAAATTGCAGCTGCTCATGGGTAACCACCGCACGATCGTCAAGTACTTCAATAATATATTTGGCCTGGTATTTTTCGGGGGCAAGCTTACCTATTGAGGCAATAATAGCTGTGTACAGTTTACTTTTACCAAATTGCACCACTACCCTTTTGCCAACCAGTACCGCGTCGTTCTTCTCGAACGGAACACGGTAAGTGTAGTTTTTGGAGATAGCCAGGGGTAAAATCACTTCAACAAAAAGTGTTTCGCGCCCGGTATAATGTGCTTCGGCAAATTCTAACATTAAACAAATTTATTGGTCAAAGCTGCAATACCCAATGTTACCCAGCCGCCTATCAGCAGTAAACCTCCTAACGGGGTGACCGGGCCAATAAAATTCATTACCTGCCAGTTAAACATCTGCGAAAATGCAAGCAGGTATAATGACCCTGAAAATAATATTACACCCAATGTAAACAGGTTATAGCAATTTTTAACAAGACCTGTTTTGTACCTGGTTAAAGTAGATAAAAACAGCAAAGCAAATACATGATAAAACTGGTATTGTACAGCAGTATGCCAAACTTCAAAACTTTTTGGAGTAAGCTTACCTTCTAAACCATGCGCCCCAAAGGCCCCTGCAATAACTGCCAGCGCACCAAAAACAGCGGCAGTGATAATTATTTTTCTTTTCATCAAATTATAAACAGCTAAGTTAGCCAATTTTAGTGAGAGGTTGATTATGCCGCCACTGCATCAAATAACGGCCATGCATAAACAAATCAAATTAACTTTATTGATTTAATAACCTACAGTTCAAATAAACTACATTTGCAGGGCAATCAGTAATGAAAAAACAAATTATTATCACCATAATTTTATTAGTAGCTACTGCGTATGTAACGGTTGTTTATTTTAAAAATTTAAATCCACCCGGCACACGTACCAGCCAGGTAATTCAATCTATCCCTGATGATGCTTCGCTGATATTTGAGTTCAATAATGACAAGGGCTTTTACGATATTTTCAACAACAATAAGTTGCTGGCCGCAGTTATTGGCAAACAGAAAATTGGCCAGTTGGATACGCTTAGGCAGCAGTTAATCAATAACCCCTTACTGGCCGAGTATTTTGACGGGCAAAATATTTTCATCTCCGTTCATCCATCCAAAACAAATAATATTGACCTGCTGCTTTCATTGTCGCCATCAAAAGGATTTACCACAACAGCGGTTGATCAGTTAGCACGGCAGCCCAACAGCGGCTTGCTGATTACGCCCTTACACTTAAATGGCAAACAAGGTTATAATATTTACATAAACGTTTTAAAGAAACGCTTTTATGTAATTAACACCGGTGAAAATGTTTTTGCAGGGAGTTTTTCAAAAGAACTGATAGATGAAAGCTCCCTGTATAAAAACAAAAAGGATAAGCAAAGCTTTGTGTTACTTTCTGAACAGCAAAGTACCAATTCATTGGCTAATCTTTATGTAAACTATGCCGGGCTTAATCTGCTGTTTGATCAGCTTTTTAAAAACAAGAACTCCGATATTTTTAAAAGTTTCAGGCTGCTGCCTGCCCAGGCTGCATTGAGCTTAAACTACCGCAGCGATGCATTAATGTTTAATGGCTCAACCACTATTCAGCAAAATGAAGCACCGAGTTATCTGACCATTTTTGCCGGGCAAAAGCCGGTTACTAACCATTTAAAAGATATTTTTCCTTCAACTACCGCTTACAGTACCAGCTTCGCGGTTTCTGACCCGTTAAAATTCGGAACAGCTATAGCCGAATGGCATGTTAAAGCAGGGCTAAAAAACGAAAAAGCACTGCTTTTCGACAAGATAAAAGCAGAAACAGGCAGCAGTATAAAAACAGAGTTTAATAACCTGCTGGCTAATGAGTTTGCCATTGTAACCACCCGCTTTTTTGAAAAATTTGCCATTGTATCTGTTAAAGATGGCTCTAAGCTTAAGCTACTCATCACAGCCATAAGTACCATGACCGATGAGCACTCCGGGCAGTTAAATTATAATAAATTACCTTTCTTTTTACTGGGCGATTCATTCAGCGTGTTTAGGAAACCTTATTTTATTATTATAGACAACTATTTGATAATGGCAAATAGCCCCGTAGAATTAAAGAGCTATTACGACAGCTACATAAACCGAAAGTTTTTAAGTAAAAATGACCAGTATAATCAGTTTGACGAACTTTTAGCCGGCCAAAGCAATGTATCGTTCTTTATAAATTTCAAAAACTCAATGCCGATTTTTGAGCGCGACCTATATCCCGGCATTTATGATGAGCTTAAAACAAACGAGCCGGGATGGAAAAACTTTTATTCGGCATCGATCCAATTATCAGCAGCGGATAAAAATTTTTACACCAACTTTTGCACCAAACTAAATACAGATACAGTTCAAAATAAAGCAAAATAAGCCCTGTTTTGTACAACTATAATGCTTAGTTTACGTTTAAATGGTTTAATTGCGATTATTTTTCAATTAATCGAATTGTAATTTTATCTTTAAGACGGTTATAGAAGCCCCAAGGTACAGCGCGATATATGAAGAAGATTTTACTTGCTTTTTGTTTACTCCTACTCTCCTCTACAATATTTGCCCAGCAGTTTTCCCAGTATAACACAGGTACCTTATACGACTCTTTTGAAAACCCATCACAAAAAGCCTTTATAACAGATTCAAGCAAGCAGTTTGCCTTTAATTTTCTGGTTCCAAATTTCAATACGAACTTTTATGTAACCGGCAATGCGCAGTCTACCATAAAAAACAGGGTATTTAATTATAAGTACGATAACTCCGCATTACAGGTAGGGCAGGGCAGATATAACCATGCCAACTTAAATGCCAATGCTTATGTACTGATGCTCAAAATGTTCACCAGCCTAAACGGTGACGTTGAGATGGGATTTTCGTGGCAGATAAAAGGCGAAGGCAAGAGTATTTTTACAGATGAAACCGCGGCAGTTTTTAACGGGACAACCAGCTTTAAAAATAATAGTTATGCCAATATTTTTAATGATAACTTTTATTTCCAATCGTACCACCAGTTTTCATATACCTACCGCGAAAAGATTGATAAACAATTTGCTTTCGGGTTTAAGTTAAGCGTACTTTCGGGTATACAGTATGAAAAAGTAAATATCACCAACTCATCCATCGCGTTTGATAAGCTAAATGATTCGGCCGTGGTTGCGCTACAAGGTGTTTACCATTCAAGCTATATTCCAGGCCATTTAACGCCGAGGGATTATTTACCAAATTTCAGGAACCCGGGCGCATCCATTACAATGGGCGGTTCGTTTAAAACCGAAGATGGATTTTTAATACAGGGCAATGTAAAAGACCTGGGGTTTATCCATTGGAGCAGCCGTTCAAGCATTTATAATTTTGATGATACGCGCAGTATAAGAGGTTTATCAACCAGAGGCCGCGAGGACAGCATTTATAATTCAGTTTACAAAATAATCCATAGTAACCAAACCATTGGCTCATTTACAACACCAATTGACGGCAGGGCCGAAATAAGCGTTTACCGGAGCTATTTTATCGATCAGAATAATGAGTTCACGTATTCGCCTACACTAATCGCATCAAAAGAGTTATTTTACCCGGGATTTACAGCCGCATTAGTTAACCCTTTTCAATATAAAAAATACGTGGCAACCTTAACTGCTACTTATGATGATATGAAACTGTTTAACTTGGGTGCGCAGTTTATGCTCAAAACGCCCAACTTTGAGTTTTATATAGGCACAGATAAATTAGCACAAAGTGTAAGTTTATTAGGTAGCGAGTTAAACAAGAGCACCAATCAAACCTTTCAAAATGGTTCATTTACCGGGGCCGATTTCTTTTTAGGTTTTGCGGTTAAATTTGGGCCGGTAATTGAGCACCCAATGAATTCAAGCACCATGAACACCGGCGAAAAGGGTTTCTTTGGCCGTTTATGGGGACGTATATTTAAAACAGACGATTAATTTTATACCCCCTTTTTCCCGGCGATAAAATCTTTAAGATAATAAGGTTCAAAATAAGCCACATCTTCAAATTGCCTGTTTTGGAATTTCTCAAACGCTTTAGTGGTTAAATAAGTAGCCGAATTTGTAAAGCCGTTTAAAAACTGCGCATTAGCATTTACGCCTAAAACATCTTCGCACTTATCAGCACCATCACCAAAAAATAATATTTTATTACTTTTCAGCAGGTCGCTAAAGCTGTTTTCGTCAATTATTTCTGCTGCTGTTGGTTTTATCTGCGTGCCGTCTAACTTAAAAATGGCGGTATAAACTTCCATGCGCCGGGCATCTATCATAGGGCACAACAGTGTACCGGGTTCAAGCTGATGATCTTCATTATTTATAACACCATAGGCCATAGCTTGTAGGGTTTCAATGGCTATTAGTGGTTTATCCAAAGCAAAACAGAGCCCCTTAGCGGTTGATATACCAATACGCAGCCCAGTATATGAACCCGGCCCGCAGCTTACCGCTACGGCATCCAGATCGTTAAAGGCAATGCCTAACGATGCCGTCATATCTTCCATAAAACGTGTAATTACTGCAGAATGTAAATTCCGCTCATTTACCTGCTCAAAAGCTAAGATCTTTCCATCCCTCGCGATAGCGACAGAACATACAGTGGTTGCGGTTTCTATTTGTAGTATCAGGCTCATTTGTAAAGTGAAAAGTATGGACGCTTTAAATTTCAGTTTAGTTTAAACTTGATCTTTAAAAAACATCGGCTGCTTGTTAAGGTACAGGATCGTGCCCGTGCCCACCCCATGGGTTGCAGCTGGCAATCCGCTTCAAAGTTAACCATCCGCCTTTAAAAGCGCCATGTTTTTTTACTGCTTCAATACC
Organism: Mucilaginibacter sp.; assembly: GCF_965277465.1. Taxonomy (GTDB): domain Bacteria; phylum Bacteroidota; class Bacteroidia; order Sphingobacteriales; family Sphingobacteriaceae; genus Mucilaginibacter. Next base: position 1,378,108 of record NZ_CBDICW010000002.1, on the reverse strand, counting down.
GTATTGCGAACAAGTGGGCGTATACCTGCACGTTGCGGCAGACAATGGCGAAATAAAATACTGGTATATTTTTATAAGGGCAATAAAAAAATAGCCAATTATGGTTTTTAATATATTGCCAATGGTTTTCATTTGGCAATCTCCACAGCTAACTGGGCTAAAAGCTTCAGCATCTTTTTTTCGGCAAATTCATATTCAGCAATATCTTTCCCAATAAATCCTAATGAGAGTACGATCTTTTTATCGGTACTGTTCAATAAATCATAAAGGTATTGCTGCTTGCTAAGCCGGTAAACTTCGCGCATACGGCGTTTTATTAAATTACGGTCAACAGCGCGTTTGTAACGCCTTTTGGAAACCGAAAATAAAACCTGTACAGGAAATTGCTGCGGGCTGGTGGCTATAAGCCACGAGGCCTTGAAGGGATAACACAAAAAAGAAGAGCCGTTATGAAAAAGCTTGTCAATAAGCTTCTTATTACATAACCGTTCTTCTTTTTTAAAAGTATACATCTACTGATCCTGAACCGAAATTAATTAAATAACCGGTTCAAACCCCAGTTTGGAGAAAGCAACCAGCGTTATGCTTTATGACTACCCTCGTCAGAAACAGATAATCTCTTTCTGCCTTTAGCTCTTCTTGCTGCTAATATTCTTCTGCCGTTAGCAGTTGACATGCGCTCACGGAAACCGTGCTTATTTCTTCTTTTCCTTTGTGAGGGCTGAAACGTTCTTTTCATGGCTATTTTATTCTATTCGTCCTTTTTAAAACAAGAGCGCAAATGTACTGTATTTTTTAATTATTTCAAACATAAGTTAACAGTTTATTTACCTGCCTGAGCTTCATTATGTTGAAAAAAGCACAATAGTTGATAACTAATCCGCTTATATTAATGCCCAAAGTTAACAATACTTAAAACTTGTTAGCAATCTTATTAATAACTTTGAGCATCACCCAAATTTACGGCATGAAAATTAAATCCCTTTTAATACTCCTTATACTCCCCTTTTATGCACTCTCACAGGATTCATTAGCCAGTCATTATAAAATATACAGTACCTCAAAACAAAAACTTGTATCAGCAGACGATATAATAAAAGATATGGCCAGGGCCGATATTTTATTTTTTGGTGAAGAGCACAACGACTCCACAGCGCATTACCTGGAATATACTTTATTAAAAAAACTGGCTGAAAAATTCCCGGGGAAAACCGCCTTATCAATGGAGATGTTTGAAACCGATTGCCAGAATGTTTTGGATGAATATTTAAAAGGCCTTATCCGCGAAAAGAACTTTTTAATTGATGCCCGTACATGGCCCAATTATAAAGACTACCGCCCGATGATTGAATTGGCCAAAATAACCCAGGTACCTGTAATTGCAGCTAATGCACCGGCAAGGTATACCAATATGGTTAATAGGAAGGGACTAACCAGCCTGCAGCTATTAAGTGCAACAGGAAAATCATACTTACCACCCCTACCTATTGATACCGCAACCGGGGCCTACTACGATAAATTTGGCGAAATAATGGGCGGGCACGGCAGTATGGGCGGCATGCAGATGTACCAGGCGCAAAATTTATGGGATGCTACCATGGGATGGTCAATAGCACAGTTTATAAAGGCTCATAACGGGTACAAGGTATTACAGCTTAACGGCGGATTCCACAGCGAAGAAAAATTAGGTGCAGTTGCCCAATTAAAAAAGTATTACCCCAAAGTAAGGCTACTAAATATTGCGGCGTACGCTGACGATAGCTTTGACAACCCCGACTGGAGCAAATTCAGCAAGAATGGTGATTATATTATACTAACCGATCCAAAGCTTCCTAAAAGCTTTTAATAGGCTGTATTAGAAGTAGAATCAAAAAAAGTTGCGGAGCATAATATTTTACACTCAAGCATCTCCGTGTTTCTTTGTGCCATTCTTAGTGCGCTCTGCGGTTAATTTTACCACGGAGCGCACTAAGACACAGAGATATCTAAGATAATATTTAGCAAGTTTTGCTGAAACTGAATTTGATAACCTCTTATGTATCAAAAATAGCTGTTATGCTTTTTTAGCCAGCAAATCCCGTATTTGGGTAAGTAAAACTTCTTCGTTGCTTGGAGCCGGATCTGGTGCCGGGGCAGGCGCTTCCTCCTTTTTCATGGAGTTGATACCTTTAACCACAATAAAAATACAAAAAGCGATGATCAGGAACTGGATGATTGCATTTATAAAGTTACCGTAATGAATAGCTGTTTCTAAAACCTTATGGGCAGGGTCAGCATCTTTCAAAACAATCTTTTTTTCTGAAAAATCAACACCACCTGTAATATAGCCTATTGGGGGCATAATAATATCAGCTACCAACGAGGTAACTATTTTCCCAAAAGCCGCTCCAATAACAACACCCACTGCAAGGTCAACCACATTGCCCCGCATGGCAAACTCTTTAAATTCTTTAACAAACGCCATGTATTACTAATTAAGTTGAATAAAGTTATAAAATTATTAAAGTAAACAAACAAAATATTTCCTTTTGCATTAACTACATTCATCACATTATCCGAAGAATTTCTTAGTTAGGGGTAATTGATGTATTTTTGACGCGATCTAATTTATGCTTAAACAGAACCTTCAACAAAAACTCTTACAAAAGCTCTCGCCGCAGCAAATACAATTTATAAAATTGCTGCAGGTGCCTACCGTTTCATTGGATACCCGCATCAAAGAAGAGCTGGAAGAAAACCCTGCGCTTGAAGATCTGAGCCTGACCAACCTAAACGAGCCGGAAGAACAGTATCCTGACCGTGACCCTGAAGAAGACACTTATAACGGTGATGAGGAAAAAGGCGAAGCAGATGAGTTTAACATTGATGATTACCTGCAGGAGGATAACCTAAACGAATACGGATCGCGCTATGATCAAAATGGCGATGATGAAGACGAACGTAAGGAAATACCTATTGCTGTACAGAGCTCTTTTTTTGAAAGCTTGCAGCAGCAGCTTGATCTTTTACCGCTATCTGACAAAGATTTCAGGATAGGCAAACAGATTATTGGCAGCCTTGATGATGATGGTTACCTGCGCCGGCCCATTATGTCACTTACCGACGACCTTGCCTTTTCGCAGAATGTGATGGCCGAGGATGATGAGGTGGAGGATATGCTTAAAGTAATTCAAAGCTTTGACCCCGCCGGCGTTGGTGCACGCAGTTTACAGGAATGCCTGTTGATACAGCTAAGAAAAAAAGACCCAAATGACGTTATTGTAAAAAAAGCAATAAACGTAGTTGAGCATTACCTGGATGAGTTTACGCGAAAGCATTATGATAAGCTCGAGAAATCATTAAACATGACCTCTGTTGAACTTAGGGGTGTGGTTAATGAAATATTAAAGCTTAACCCTAAACCAGGCGACTCGAACGAGATAAACACCAAGCAGATGCAGGTGATCCCTGATTTTCATATCATCAACAACGACGGGATCCTGATACTTACCCTAAACTCAAAAAATGCGCCCGAACTTAGGGTAAGCCGCTCCTACCAGGAGATGTTTGAGCATTATGATAAAGCATCGGCAAAGGATAAAAAACTAAAAGAAGCAGTTCAGTTTGTAAAGCAAAAACTTGATTCGGCCAAATGGTTTATTGATGCCATTAAACAGCGCCAGCAAACGCTTTTAAAAACAATGAACGCTATAATGCAGTACCAGTACGAGTTTTTTTTAACTGGTGATGATAAAAATTTAAAACCAATGATCCTTAAGGATATTGCCGATAGGATCAGTATGGACATATCAACCGTATCGCGGGTTGCCAATTCAAAATACGTACAAACTGAATTTGGTACATTCCTGTTAAAATCATTCTTCTCCGAAGCTATCCAAACCGAAAGCGGCGAAGAAGTATCAAACAAAGAGGTTAAGAAGATTTTAGAGGAACATATAGGATCTGAAGATAAGCGCCATCCATTGGCAGATGAAAAGCTGACCGAAATATTAAAAGATGCAGGTTACAATATAGCCCGCCGTACCGTAGCCAAATACCGCGAACAAATGAATATCCCGGTTGCCAGGTTAAGGAAGGAATTATAACCGCCACTGCTATCTAATAAAAAGAATGCCCTGATTTTAATAAAAGTCAGGGCATTCTTTTTATTAGGTAAGTTTAACTCCCCCTTCGGAAGCAGGGGATTAAAACATGTGCTGCGGGCAGGTTACTTTATACCTGTTGTTTAAAAGCAAGCCTATCACAATTTCGTGCGTGCCGTTACTTACGGTATTAAGACCCGAAGTTGTAATATCGTACGAATAGCCGATGTTGATAAATGAGCTGATATTTACACCAGCCAATACTCCAAACGAATCATTACGGCGGTACGATCCACCAAACCAAAATTTATCCCTGAAAGAGAACTTGGCATTAATATCAAAAGTAACCGGGGTTGGTTCTATTACCTTTATTAAAAATGAGGGCAACAGGGTAATATCGTCCGTCATGAAAATCTTTGTGCCACCGGTTAAAAAATACTGGGGCACCGTTTTACTTTGGTTATAAGAATTATTAGTACTGAAATAAAGATTTTGAGGTAAAAGCTGCTGAATAGAAGCACCAAAGTAATAGGTTGATGAATACATCCATACACCTATACTTAAATCTGGTTTCCACTGGCTGTTATTACCGTTGCTTATGGCAGGGTCAAGTGGGTTTTCGGTCGTAATCTCGGAAGTATTTAAACTGATATGGCTCACCCCCGCCGATACCCCTACCGCTAAGTTTACACGATCTGTCAAGCCAAGGTGGTAAGCGTAGGTGGCATCAATATTGGTTTGGGTAATAGGGCCCGTCTGATCGGTAACTATCGTCATACCGATGCCGTGATGCGGCTCAGCAGCCATATAGTTCTGGGTATACAACCTGCTCGATGGGTTTTCACCCCCGCTGGCCGGGAAGGCAGTCGCATCGCCCTGTAAAAAATTGGATCCTAAAGGTGCATTTATAGTTAGGTAACTGGTTACTGGCGCGCCGTTCAAACCTGTCCACTGGCTGCGGTATCCTGCCTTAACATCGGTGTAGTTTTCAATACCTGTTACCGCTGGGTTTAGCAAATAGTTATTAAAAACATATTGCGTGTACTGCGGCCTTTGCTGGGCCCCGGCAACCTCTATACAAAAAACAAATACCAGTAATAAATATAAAAATTTCTTCATTTATTATCTAATGATAGTTACACTGCCTGAAAGAGCTTTACGACCGCTTTTGGGATTGATGATATAGTAATAAGTTCCCGTTGGCAGGTCGGCACCTTTGTATCGTCCATCCCATGGAATTGCGTAACCAATAGACGAATATACTTTTTCTCCGTATCGGTTGTATATATCAACTGTATTATTTGGATAAGTATCCAGGTATTTAATATTCCAGGTATCATTTATACCATCATTATTAGGGGTAAATGCCGATGGTATTACCGGGTATTTAAGCACCGTAACATTAACTGATGAAGATGCCGAACAACCAGATGCGTTGGTAACAAGCAATGTATACGTTATGTTTTCGGATGGGCTGGTGATTGGTTTTAATACATCATCATGGTCGATCCCGGTTGATGGTGTCCATTTATAGGTAAGCCCATCCCCCGTTGCTGTAGCATTTATAGCGGTTTGCCCGCCTTCCAGCATGTGAATATCTGCACCTGCTGATACTACCGGTGCTGCATTTACCACTACTTGTTCGGTAGTTAAGTAATCGCATCCGTTTTGTTCTGTAAAAACATAATTAACAGTAAACGTGCCCGGCCCGGATACTATAGGATCAAACAAGCCGCTTGCGGATACCCCGGTACCCGAAAAAACACCAGTACCGGTAAAGCCGTTTTTATCAACATTGATCTGTATCGCCTGGTCGCTTTGGCACAAAGGACCAATTGCTGATAGCTTAACCAATGGATTTGCTTTTAACGTGATATTTTGCTGGGTTGAGTTTACGCAGGTTAGCCCCGAATATACATCCATGCGCACTGCGTATGATTTGGTTAGCGGCGAATTAAACAAACCATAATTATGGTGAAATTTACGATCGGCCGGGATAGCACCTTTTTTAATTACAACCGTATCTGCAGGCTGATTGTTATAATCATAATACCAAACTATTTTGGTGATGTTACCAAAGTTAACTGTAGACTGATCATCAAATATTACATCATTCATACTACATAAGTTTGCGCTGTTTTCTACTAAAAAAGCAGCTTTAGGTATATCGCCGTTTACCGTAAACGGCTGTGTTTCAGAAAAAGTACAGCCGTACTTTGATTTAACGGTTAACGTTACCTGATAGTTACTTGCCTGCGTATATTTATGTGTAGGATTTTGCATTGTTGACGTATTGGGGTTCGATGCATTTGCATTTGGGTCACCAAAATTCCACAAGTAGGTAAAGTTAGCTTCCGTATGATCGGCAATCGTACTTTTATCGGTAAACTGTGCGTATGTATCGCTTAAACAAACATCAGGCAAAACAAAATCAACCAATGGAGCAGGGTTTACATTTAAAACCTGGGTGGTGGTTGATGAGCATCCCCCGCTTATAGTAACCTTTAAAGTAACGGTATCGGTTCCCGTATTTAAATATTTATGATTTACAGGATTGCTGTTAGTAAGGGTATCAATTTTTCCATCGCCATAATTCCATATCCATTGAGTTATTTTGCCATCAATTGATGTAGACTGATCAGTAAGCGTAACGTTTTGCCCAGTACAATCAGGCGTTGATGCCGTAAAAGCGGCTACGGGCTTATGGCTTATGTAAATTGATTGCGTTGTATCAGTGCCGCAGCCATTAACATTGGCAACCGTTAACTTTACCTTGTAAGTGCCCGGGTTTGCATACTTATGTTTGGGATTTTGCTGTATTGATGTGGTATTATCGCCAAAATCCCAAAGCCATGATTTTATAAAACTGCCATTAACACTGGTTTTATCAATAAATATAGATGAGTCACCAAGGCACGAGCTATCAAAGCTAAAGTTAGCAACCGGGGGCGCTGATATATTAAAATCAAATTCAATAACCTCGTTATTACCGCAGGTGCCTGCAACCGGGTCAAAAACCGTTGCAACAACTGTGGTATCACCGGGTTTAATGTAGGTTACCGGTTTAAAATATTGATAACGGTACAGCAATTGCGTGCCCCGGGTAAATGTTGATACTACCTGCGGGGCATTATCGGTATATGTAGTGCCGTTTTTAAAATCCCAGGTAATTTTTGTGGTTTGATAAGGCAGGGTTAATTGCAGCTTATAGGTTGTGCCGGTACAGCCATTATTTTGCGTTATGGTATCATTTACCGGGCTGGCAAGCGTAATGTTTTCATTCAGGTTTTGCAGGTTTGTTCCCGCAGCGTAACCGTACGATTCATGATTGCCGAAACCATACGCAATAGCATTAAAACCATCGCCGGCACTTAACGTGTGGGTACCCCTGCTGTTTCCGGATAGCGACTGAATATCCTGCGGACCAGACTGCACGGAAATCTGTGCATAAGAATATAAAGGATTACTATCTAAGGTTGTAAAGTTGGTATAGGGTGCCCCATCTAGCATAAACGTTGGTACTGCGTTGGTTTTTATAACCACATTGATATAGCTGCTGCTAATTTGATAGTTCCCGGTTGAGTATAAAGTAACGCGGTCAAGCGTTTGTTCAAGGGGGTTCAGGTAGATCATTTCCGGATCGCCCACATCTCCCGGGATATTTCCGCAGTTTAGGCCATCACCCTGCGTTACCGCATACTGAACAACCTGGATTGGCTGATCTGCCGAAATTATATTGGGCGAGTTTGATGAGAACTCATAGTACCCGTTTATAAACTGATTAATGGAAAGTTTAGCCCCGTTAAGCATCACATTAGGATCAGTAGTGGCGGCTGGATTACTCAGTATGATCCTGAAAATATCATAACCCCTGTTTTTAAGTGGAACAGTGATATAATTTTTTCCCCATGATGCTGTTGGATAAACCTGCTGAAAAAGATTATCAGATGTTACGTTATTAACGTTACATCCTATATTTAACCTTGAGCTGCCCGAAAAAACGGCAATTTTAGTACAGCCTCCCGTTGCAGAATTTATTGATGTTATGATGGTACCCGTTAAATCGCTTGATGAAAGGCCCTGGTAAATTTCGCCCTTGCTAAGCGAAATCTTGAACGTAGCACCCTTTGTGTTACCATCTCCCAAATTAGCTGCAGGGGTTATTTGTACGGTAGTATTGTCTTCGGTTGCTACTACTATAAATGATGAGTAGGCCGGAGCATTAGCAGGGGCATTTGATTTTTGGGTGTAATTGATAGACAGGTAATCTTTTCCCAAAGTACTCACGGGTAACAATAATGTAGCCCCCGAAACCGAAAAAGCATAGATGTGTGCATATATGGCAATAGGTTTTAAAGACGTAATATGGATACCCTTATTGGCAACGCCCGCATAAGCTAAAAAAGCCGCTGGGGGTATGGTTACTATAGTTACCTGGTTGGCTGCAACGTTAAATGAAATAGCAGGAAAACTATTATCAACAATTTCAACCTTTCCGGATGTGTTTACCGTTGATGTGATATAAAGGCTCATTAAGCTGCCACCATCGGCCCCGGTGCCATCTTTACTGGCCCCATTGTTATGATCCATATAGGCCGTCCAAAATTCAGTACCGCTATTGGTAGTATTTTGTGCCTTTGTTTGGCATACAAAGCAAAACACAACAATAATAACTGCTACAATACGTACTAATATTTTCACCCTGCTCAACAGTATTAATTGGTATAATCCAATTTATTTAATTGACGATGAATAAATTGGGGATTTAAAAATACATAAAGCTTTGAATGAAAACACAGTTACCACAAAAAAATAATATCAAAAGCAGTATTTAGCCTTCAATAATACGCTATTGTTACAGCAATATTAATTGCACTACCTAAAAAAACTTATCGGGGTTGGGCACTAAGTTTAAAAAACGTTCAAAGTTCTCGGTATAATGGGATTGATCGAGCTTATAATAAAATGCCCCTTTTTTTGACGAAAACTTATCCTTTTCAGCCTGTTTAACTAACAAACCTGTCGATAATAATTTACGGCTAAAGTTCCGGTCATCAAATGAGGTATCATAAACGCCCTCATAAAGTGCCTGTAATTGTGGTATGGTAAACCGTTCGGGTAATAGTTGGAATAGTATAGGGTGCAAGGCTGCCTTATAACGTAATTGTCTTTGTGCAAGTTTAACCATTTCGGCATGGTCAAATATCAGGTCGGGCATTTCATTTAGCAAAAACCACTCGGCGTGGTACTCGTCGTTAAGCTGCTTTTCGTACTGATGAATATCAATAAGCGCAAAGTAAGCAACTGATAAAGTTCTTTCAACAGGGTCACGGTCGGGCTTTCCGAAAACCTGGAACTGCTCCATGTAAACATTTTTTAAACCTGTACGCAGTTCTAAAACACGATTGGCAGCATCCTCCGGACTTTCAGATGGTTGTATAAAGCCGCCCATCAAACTCCATTTATTTCGCTCAGGTTCAATATTACGCTGAACCAGCAATAATTTTAAGTTCCATCCATCAAATCCGAAGATGATACAATCAGTTGCTATCAATATTCGTTTTTGACCAGTATATCTCTGCATAATTGGGTTTATAGTTTATTTACAATTGTAAAAATAATTATTGAAAATTCAGTTCCAATTCCGGAAAGTAGTTAAAGTCCTTAATAAATGGTAATTAATATAAAAATCATCGCTATTAACAACTTAATTCCTTTGTCGAACAAAAAAAATCAACTTACCCTTTTACCATGCAGTAACAGGTCCATAGCCCCGTCAAATGATCCCGCAAGGATCACCTCACCCGAATTCACAAAAAATATCTCATCGGCGTTCTCAATTGTATTTAGCCTGTGCGCAATAATAACCCTTGTGGTTGATGCCGGCAGGTTATTTAAAATATCGCCTAAAAGTTTTTCGGTAATGGTATCAATATTGGCGGTTGCTTCATCCAAAATCAGCAATTCAGGGTTGCGCAAAACGGCACGCATAAAGGCTATTAACTGCTTCTGGCCAAGGCTTATGCTATCGCCGCTGCTCAGCACTTTGGTATCAAGTCCGCTCTCAAATATGGCAAGCAGCGTACCTAAATTGGCATCATGTATGGCCTTTTCCAATTGCTCATTGGTATAATCAACATAAAGCTCATTACCGTATAAAATATTATCCCTAACTGTGCCGGTAAACAAAAATGGCTCCTGCAATATAAATCCTATTTTTTTGGTACGCTCAACAGCTTCATAGCTTCTTATATCTTTCCCATCAAGCAAAACCGTTCCTTTACTGGCATCATATAACCTGGCTATTAATGATGCGGTAGTTGTTTTACCACCACCCGTCGGGCCAACCAATGCATAGGTTTTACCACGCTCCATTTTAAAGCTGATATTGTGTAAAATCTCTTTATTATCATCGTACCCAAAATGAACATTCCTGAACTCCAGCAGTGCTGCCGATGGTTCTGCAATGGTATTATCAACGGTAACCAGGTCGGTTTCTAAGGATAGAATCTGCGCTATCCTGTCCCAGCCGGCCATAGCAACCTGGAAATTTGTCCACAATGCAGCTAATTGCCGTAATGGATTATAAAAGTTATTGGCGTATGATAAATAGCTCACCAGCAAACCAATACTAAACTCCCCTATCGAAATTAAATAGATGCCAAAAGCCAAAACAATCAGTTGCGCCAGGCTCGAAAACAACCCGTAAACAGGTACAAAAACGTTATTGGCCAAACCTGCACCTATAGAAGTTTTATAATTCTCCTTATTGGCCCCATCAAACTTCTTACGGAAATAATCACGACGGTTAAAGGCAATGATCACCCTGAAGTTATTGAGGCTTTCCTGAATCTCGGCGCTCATGCCACCTACGCTTTTCAGGTTCTTCGCATTTTTTCCTTTTACCCAGGGGGATATTATACTGGTAAACAATAAGATCACCACGGCTGGAGCCAGCGATGCCGAACCAAGCTTGAAATTGATGGATAGCAAAAATATGCCCGCCCCCGTCATGGTAGCAATGCTACCGATGAACTGCATTAACGATTGCGAGAAAAACTGGTTAACCTTATCTGTATCATTATTTACACGAGAGATCAGGTCGCCGGCCTTGTTTTGGTTAAAAAAACCAACAGGCAGCAATTGCAGCTTATTAAAAATAGAGTTACGCAGCGTAAACAACATGCGCTGCCCTACCCCGCCCATTAAAATGGTTTGCCAGTAGCTGGTAACCAACGATATAAGATACATACCGAATAACACGGCACAATTTACCAGCACGCCATGATAATTTTTAACAGGTACAAAAATATAATGGTCAATAGTGCGTCCAATAACCAGCGGCCCCAATAAGTTAATGCTCGAGGTAATAAGGATGGCTATTAAAGCTAATATCAGGTTTCTCCGCTCATGCGAGATTAATTGCAACAGTTTTTTAAGCGATGTGAAGGTGGAAGTTTTGGGAGCCTTCGCCTGCAGATCATTTAGATCGTAGTTCATAGTTACTGGTGCTTTGTTGTGAATTAAATATCTGTATGTATTCCGGGCTGCTTGCCATAAGCTCATCGTGTTTACCGCTGGCAATAACTTCGCCCTGCATCAATAATATGATCTGGTCGTAATGCTCAACGGAGGCTATTTTTTGAGTTACCGAGATCAGGGTCATCCCCGGATAGTTTTTTTGAACGTTGGTTAATATGTTCTTTTCCGTATTGGCATCAACCCTGGCTGTAAAATCATCTAACAATAAAACTTTGGGGTTAATAGCCAGTGCCCTTGCCAGCATGATCCTTTGTTTTTGTCCGCCCGAAAGACTTGATCCGCGTTCAGATACTATGGTGCTCAATTTCTCGGGCAGGCCGTCAATAAATCCTTTTAATTCAGCTGTTTCAATGGCTTTTTCTAATGATTCATCGGTAACGGTATCGCTGAAAGCAATGTTCTCGCGGATGCTCATGTTAAAAATAATACTATCCTGAAAAACAAAACCTACCTGGCTGTGGAACGATTCGCTATTGTAATCATCAATATTAATATCATCAAACAATACTTCGCCGCTTTTAGGTTTAATCAACCCGGTTAGCAGGTATAGCAATTGTGATTTACCCGCTGCGGTAGGGCCTATAATGGCTATTTTTGAACCTGCCTTTACGCTGAACGACACATCTTTTAAAGCTGGTTTTTGACCATACGAAACAGAGATGTTTTTTAGTTCGATATTACCTTTTAAGGCTTCAACCAGTGTGCCGGTTTCTGAAGTATCGGCAGTATCTAAAACCACGCTGATCCTTTGGAACGATGCCGTAGCCTGTGCTATAATATTGCTCATAAAGCCGATAACTAAAATTGGGAAAATTAACTGCGCCAGGTAACTGTTAAAGGCTGCAAAATCGCCCAGGCTCATGGTGCCGTTTATTACAAAGTGGCCGCCCAATGCCAGAATTGTTAATGCCGCTAAATTGGCTGTAAAGGTTATTACAGGTATAAGCCCTGCAAACAACCGCAGTATGGAAAGCCCGTAATCCTTTGCCTTGGTATTGGCCAATAAAAACTTATTATACTCCAACTGCTGGGAGTTAATAACCCTGATAAGCGCCGAGCCTAAAATACTTTCATTAATTACCTTATTAAGCCAGTCAATCACCTCCCGGCTTAGCTTAAACAGGGCACGCACCTTACGCAATACATAAAAAAATGTACCGCCTATAATGGGGATAATTGCAATAACGCAAAGTGCAAGCTTCCAGTCTATAGTTAATAACAGGATGCTGGCGCCAATAATGATAAACACCGACGATACGATGGAAACCAAGGCCTGAGATACAAAGAGTTTAATAGAATCAACATCGGCAGTGAGGTTGGTTAATAGCTTTGATGGGTTTACCTGGTCAATAAAAACACTGCTTTGGCGAGATATTTTGTCAGATAGCCGGGTACGCAGATCGCGGGCCACCCTTTCGGATGTATAGGTCTGCAAAATACTTTGCAGATAGGTAAACACAAAAATAAAAAACACCGCTAATGAAAACTTAACAAGCGTTGGGTTAACATCAAAGTGCGAATGCCCTACCATGCTATGGATATAATCATCAATACCATGCGAAATGATTTTGGGCAGCCATAGGGTAATACTATTGCTGAACACCGCAAACAATATAAGCAGGCTCACTAAACCCGAATACGGTTTAAGCAAACTAAATATGCCGGGTTGTTTTGGTTTATTATCGGGTGGGGCCATTCGGGTTGGGGTTATGCATAAAACTCGGTAAAAATAATAATGTATTGCTATTTAAAGATGATGACGATTGATGATTAAAAATATTTTAAAACGTATGTGCCAATTGAAATATAGCAAACAAGTGATGTGCCTCGTGCAGCAGAAAAAACTCGGTCCACTCCAACGCCGTTAAATTTCCATACTTGGGGTGGCGGGCTGTACGGGTAAGCTGACCGGAAGATAAACCATTGATATTTTGGATGATGACCGCACGCTCCTTATTGATCAAAGCCAACAGCTCAGTTGTAGCTAAATTTTGATAAATCGCAAAGCTTGTATCTTCATTGGCATCATAACGTTCAAACTCTGGCTCATCAACTGCTACCAGCAAATCTATCCGGTCAATAAATAATAGCTGGTATTTTGCAAGGTGCGCAATCTGATCGTGAATACTCCACTTGCCAGGTTCAGGTTGCTGTTTTAGCTGTTCGTCATTGAGTTTATCAATAAATAGCTGGATAACACTATGCTGATTATTTAAACGATCGGTAAGCGATTGATAAAGCATGCTGATTTATGATTGGATTTATTGCCAAATGTAAAATTAATGGAGCATCCTTTACTTATTGTGCTTCAAATTGCTCAAATTTGGCAGTAAACAATATATACCAAACACAAATGCCTGCCTTAAACTTTGACCGCAACGCCGAATACATACTTGAAGACGACCATGTATTATTAAGACCATTACAGGAAACCGACCTTGATAATCTCTTAACCTTTGCTTTGAACGAACAGGATACCTGGAAATATTCGTCAAAAGGCGGCAGAGGGCGCGATGGTATGCTTGCCTATATACAGGATGCACTTACCCTAAAGGCAACAGGTATTGAATACCCTTTTATTGTTTTTGATAAGCTTTCCCAAAGCTATGCCGGCAGCACCCGCTTTTACGATATTCAGCCTAAAATGCAAACATTGCAACTGGGATATACCTGGTATGGCGGAAAGTTCAGGGGTACAAAACTAAACAAGCACTGCAAGTTTTTACTTCTGCAATTTGCATTTGAAACCTTAGGTGCCGAGCGTGTTGAATTTAGGGCCGATGCACGTAACGAGCGCAGTATTGCCGCCATGAAAAGCATTGGCTGTACGGTTGAAGGACTGCTGCGCAGCAACACCCCATTGCCCGAAGGTGGCCGCCGGGATTCAATAGTGCTCAGCATTTTAAAAAGCGAATGGGTAAACGGTGTTAAAGAAAATTTAAAGGCTAAATTATAAGGTGTTCCGACTACATTGTTTTGTACGATCCATTCTGGCAAAATGGTTGGCTTCAGCCATATTTATGTCATAGTTTATAAATCCGGCACTTTTTTATGCTGTATCGGCTTATAGATGGATATTTACTAAACTTGTTTAAGTAACAAACACAGTCAACATTTATCTATACAATTAAAAGCATTATAGTGGAACCCATTCTGAATATTACAGACCTTACCAAAACCTATCAAAGTGCCGGCCGAACGCTTACTGTGCTTGATCATATAAATTTTTCAATTGCTGCTGGTTCAACCAATGCTATTGTTGGGCCATCCGGAAGTGGTAAAACTACACTTTTAGGCTTATGTGCCGGGCTCGACAGGGCAAGCTCAGGCATTGTAGAGCTAAACGGCATCAACCTGAGTAATTTATCCGAAGATCAGCGGGCGCAGGTACGTAACCAGTATATTGGTTTCATTTTTCAGAATTTTCAGTTACTGCCTACCCTAACGGCGCTTGAAAATGTAATGGTTCCGCTTGAGCTTCGCGGAGAAAAGAATATCAAGGCACGTTCACTTGATCTGTTGGATAAGGTTGGCCTTGCCGATCGCAGTCACCACTACCCTATGCAATTATCAGGCGGCGAGCAGCAAAGGGTTTCGTTAGCAAGGGCATTTTCCAATGCCCCAAGAATATTATTTGCAGATGAGCCTACCGGTAATTTAGATGCCGAAACCAGCGAAAGAGTGATCAAACTGATCTTCGATTTGAATAAGGAAGCCGGAACAACGCTGGTTGTGGTTACCCACGATTTGGAACTGGCCTCAAAAACACAGCGCATCCTGCGTATTAAAGGCGGCAAATTAGTAGCTGACGAAAAAACCGATAACGGATAAGCTGCGATGGATAACGATCAGATCATTAAAAGAAAAATAAATATCCCCTGGCTATTTGAAATGGCCCTGCGCGATAGCCGTAAAAACCGCTCGCGGCTGTTCCTTTTTATATCAGCTATCATCTTCGGGATAGCCGCGTTGGTGGCTATATATTCGTTCAGGTATAACCTGCAAAACGATATTAACTCCCAGGCTGCTACACTGATTGGTGCAGACTTGGTAGTATCAGGCAACAAACCGGCCGACGTGGCCATAAAGCCGCTGCTTGATTCATTAGGCGATAAAAGATCAGAAGAAAGAAGCTTTGCTTCCATGATCTATTTCCCTAAAAACCAGGGCACAAGGTTGGTGCAGGTTAAGGCTTTACAAGGCGGTTTCCCGTATTACGGCAGTTTAGAAACTACCCCCGAAAAAGCCGGACAAACATTTAAAACAGGGAAATATGCATTGGTTGATAAAATACTGATGCTGCAATTTAATGCCCATGTAAATGATTCGGTAAAAGTTGGGGATGTTACGTTTTTAATTGTGGGTACCCTGAATAAAGCGCCGGGACAAACCGGGGTATCATCAAGCGTTGCCCCTATTGTTTACATCCCGATGGAATACCTGCCAAAAACAGGTTTATTAAAAAAAGGAAGCCGCATCAGTTATACTTTTTATTATAAGTATGACAGGCCGGTAAAAATGGACAAACTGGTTAAAAGTATTGAACCCAGGCTTGACAAGGCCGAAATGAATTATGAAACTATTGAAACCCGCAAAGAAAACACAGGCCGCTCCTTTGGCGACCTTACCCGCTTTTTATCATTAGTCGGGTTTATAGCTTTGTTATTGGGCTGCGTGGGCGTTGCCAGTGCTATCCATATTTACATCCGCGAAAAAATTGCATCTATTGCTATTATGCGTTGTTTAGGTGTAAAAGCATCCGAAGCATTTTTGATCTATCTGATCCAGATAGTTGGTATCGGCGTTGTAGGCTCTGTAATAGGTGCGCTGTTGGGCACATCCATACAGCACGTTTTACCAATGGTGATGAAGGATTTTTTACCCTTAACCATCTCTACCTCCATATCATGGCTGGCAATTGGGCAGGGCATCCTGTTAGGGGTTATCATTTCTGTATTATTTGCGCTGTTACCGCTTATCTCTATCCGTAATATATCACCCTTAAATACGCTGCGCATCTCCTACGAGGAGGTCAGCATTATACGCGACCCTTTAAGATGGTTGGTTTATCTTTTAATCCTGCTATTTATTATCACCTTTTCTTTTTTACAGTTAAACAGCTGGCTGGCAAGTATCTTTTTCACCATAGGTATTGGGGTAGCTTTTTTGATACTCACATTTACGGCCTGGCTTTTAATGAAGCTGATGCGCCTTTTTATCAAAAGTTCCTGGAGTTATTTATGGCGACAAGGGTTTGCTAACTTATACAGGCCAAATAATCAAACTATAATTCTTATTGTTTCCATTGGCTTAAGTACTGCTTTTATTTGTACGCTGTTCTTTATCCAGAGCATTTTGATTAACCAAGTGAGTTTATCATCCAGCGGAAATCAATCAAACATGATATTGTTTGATATACAAACCAGCCAGGAAAAAGCAATCAGCCAGTTAACCAAGCAAAATGGTTTACCAGTTATACAGCAGGTACCGATTGTTGCCATCAGGCTCGAAAAAGTAAATGGTAAAACTGCGGCTGATGTAAAAAAAGACAGTACGCTTAAAGTACCCGCCCGTGCTTATAATTACGAGTATAGGGTAACTTACCGCGATTCGCTCTCGCCTACCGAAAAGATCATTAAAGGCAAATGGGTTGGCACAACCGGAGCAGGTAAGGAAATCCCGGTTTCTATAGAGGATAATTTTTCTAAACGCAACCACATCACCGTTGGCGATCATTTGGTATTCAACGTCCAGGGTGTTGATATGGCCGCAGTAGTAGGCAGCGTAAGGCAGGTGAACTGGAACAAGATCCAAACCAATTTCCAGATTGTTTTCCCGAAAGGCGTATTGGAGGATGCACCCCAGTTCCGCGTGTTGCTTACGCATGTGCCATCGGCTGCTATATCTGCAAAGTTCCAGCAGGCTGTAGTAAAAAGCTTTCCCAATGTTTCCATTATCGATTTGGGGCTGGTTTTAACCGTGGTTGATGATCTGTTGGATAAGATCAGTTATATCATCCGCTTTATGAGCGCCTTTAGTATTATTACAGGTGTGGTGGTGTTGATAGCATCAGTAAGGATCAGTAAATATCAACGGATTAAAGAAAGTGTGCTGCTGCGTACCCTGGGTGCAAGCCGTAAACAAATATTTGCCATTACCGCTTTAGAATATTTATTTTTAGGAGCACTATCAGCCTTAACTGGTATTGTAATTGCTATAAGTGGGAGTTGGTTATTAGCAAAATATAGCTTTGAAATTCCGTTTGTTATTAATTTAATACCGGCAGCTATCCTGTTTTTTATAATAACCTTATTAACTATTGTTATAGGATTATTAAATAGCAGGGGCGCACTCAATAAACCACCTTTAGAGATATTAAGAACTACATCGTAATACCCGGAAATGTATAAATTAAACATCATTGGCCTGTTAACCGTTGCCTTGCTGATAAGCAGTTGCGGCGATAAAAAAACTGCTGCAACTAACACCACATCGGTAAGTAATAATACTGCGGATTCAACAAGTGCAAAAACGATCCTTTTTTTCGGGGACAGCCTTACAGCAGGTTATGGTTTGGATGATGCCTCAAAGGCTTTTCCTGGTGCGGTACAAAACAAAATAGATTCGGCTAAGCTGCCCTACAAGGTAGTTAATGCAGGGGTAAGCGGTGAAACATCTGCCGGTGGCAAGGGCCGTATTGCCTGGATACTTAAACAAAAGGTTGATGTTTTTGTGCTTGAGCTTGGCGCTAATGATGGCTTACGCGGCATCCCGGTAAGTGAAACTACCCAAAACCTGCAGGCAGTTATTGATAGCGTTAAATCAAAATATCCAAAGGCAAAATTAATGCTACTAGGTATGCAGGTGCCCCCTAATATGGGTACGGCCTATGCCTTAAGTTTTAAAGCTATATTTCCTGAACTGGCTGCAAAAAATAAAATGACGCTTATGCCATTTTTACTAAAAGATGTTGGTGGTGTGGCTGCATTAAACCAAAAGGATGGCATACATCCAACTGCCGAAGGTGCCAAAATTGTAGGTAATAATGTTTGGCAGGTGTTAAAATCTTTACTGATCTAATCCAGCTCAATAAAACCAATATTAATTGCATCAACGCGCCGGGTTCGTCTAAAAACGCCAATGCCGTAATTGGCATTAATGCTGATGCTGCCTTCAATGGTAGTTAAAAGACCGTTCTCGTTCTTCTCCACCAGCCCGGCATGGCCGTTGCCGCCACCTGTAGAGATAATAAATATTTGTCCGGGTAAAACTAAGGAGATATCTAATTTAGCATCATTACCCTGTATCCTTTTACTGGTTGTTTTGCACCACATATCAATAACGCCACCTGTTTTATATGCCGGGTTTGTTACCCTAAGATTACTGCTTGCCTGTTTAAAGCACCAGTAAATAAACGCCATGCTCCAGGGTTCGCCATGCGGTATACCTGCCGAATCCTGATACTTATTTATCTTAAGGCCATTATTGCTCCCTGTTGGAAATTCCATTACCCCAACCTGAGAACGGGCTACATCCAAAACATTTGCAAGCAAGCCATTTGGTGCATCGGTTATTACCGTGTTGCATTCTTCGTTAAATAAAGTAGCCCAGGTAACAGGGCCAATTATGCCATCAGCTTTTAAAGGATTACCATACTGATCGGTAAAGCGGGTTTGAAAAAGAACTATTGCATGGCGCGTATCTAAGTCAAAATCACCATTAACTTTAAGCGGGCCGCAGCCCTTTTCATTTAACTGTTGCTGAATAGATTTAACAACAGTTATGTCAATTTCATTTTGCTGAATAGCGTAGCCGGGGTAATGCATAGGATAATTAAGGTTGATCCATTTAAAGTTAATTACTCTAAACAAATTATCACCCCGTGTTTTAACGGTATTTACTCCGGGTGTTTTAACGGGGTGCCAAGAGGGGATTTTATTTTTAATTTATTTAAATAGTTACCCCATATACCTAACACAGGATGTTTATCTTCGCAAAAAAAGAACAATTATGGCAACAACTAAATTGACTATTAATAACAACGGCTCGGTAAAAATTGACGGGGATTTTGAAATTGTAGATATGCAGGGCAACCCTTACGGTTTGCAGGGCAGAACCGTTGTTTCTATTTGCCGTTGCGGCTTATCGGCTAATAAACCATTTTGTGACGGTGCCCACAAAGGACACTTTGAGCACAATGCTGTAGCGTTTGACTTACCTCCGCGAAAAGTTTAACCGATAAATATTTTATCTGCTTATTTTCAAATCTCCTTTAAAAAGGGGCTGTTATATTTTAATATCACCACAAAATGGAAAAAGTAAAAGTTAACGGTATTGAAATAAACTACAAAATTACAGGCAAGGGAACGCCCGTTGTATTGATACACGGGCATCCCTTTGACCATACCATGTGGCAGCCGCAGGCAGTTGCGTTATCAGCATTTTACCAGGTTATCACGCCCGATCTGCGCGGATATGGTAAAAGCAGTTTGCCCGAAAATTCAAAAACCAGCTTTGAGGATTACGCAACCGACGTTTTAAAACTGCTGGATAATTTAGCGATAGATAGTTTCCACTTAGGTGGATTATCCATGGGCGGGCAGGTGATTATGGAAATATACAGGCAGGCCCCGGCAAAGATCAAATCGTTAATATTTGCCGATACATTTGCATCATTAGATACCCCTGCTGTAAAAAAGGGCCGTTATGATGCAGCCACCCGGTTTGAAAATGAGGGCATGGATGCCTATGCCGAAGAAGCAATTTACAAAATGCTTAAGCCCGAACATGTTACCGAAATGCCTGGAGTAGCCGCCTTTGTTATAAACATGATGAAGGATACCAACCCTGCTGCTGCGGCAATAGCCTTAAGGGCAAGGGCCGAAAGAATTGATTACTTAGCAGATGTATTACCGCAGATAAATATCCCTACGCTGATAATAGTTGGCCGCCAGGATGAGTTTACACCCGTTGTAATGGCCGAAGAACTAAAAGCAAGCCTTAAAAATTGCAAACTGGCAATAAT
Source organism: Mucilaginibacter sp. (assembly GCF_965277465.1). GTDB lineage: Bacteria > Bacteroidota > Bacteroidia > Sphingobacteriales > Sphingobacteriaceae > Mucilaginibacter. The sequence goes on along the minus strand of NZ_CBDICW010000002.1, from coordinate 1,357,459 downwards.
TGAAGATGCCGGCCACATGCCCAACCTGGAGCACCCGGACGAATTTAATGCTATCGTGATTGATTTTTTAGAAAGCATCAGCACCGGGCACCATTCGCTTTAGCCTAAACCATCGCTGAATCCCCAATTATCTTTTAAGCCATCATTTTATAACTCCACCTTTTTCATTTTTGGGGACAGGAGATGCATAATTATCCATGCCAACAGGTAAGCACAGCCGCAAATGGTAAAGATTATATTATAGCCCCAAAGTATATGGCCTGCTTTTTTATTGGCTTCCAATATAACCCCAATCAGCGCCGGGAAAAATATGCCGCCAACAGACCCGGCCATACTACCGATACCCACAACCGAACTTATAGCCCGCTTAGGAAACATATCTGACGCAGTTGTAAAAATGGTAGCGCTCCATGCCTGGTGCGCCGCTGCCGCTAAACCAATTAAAAAAACGGCCTGCCATATATTTGTAGCAAAGCGGGCCGTAATAATGGGCACTACACAAATAGCAAAGATCAGCATGGATACCTTACGGGCCTTAAAAATAGGCCATCCCTTTTTTATAAACCACGATGACAGGTAACCACCGCCAATGCTGCCAATGGTAGTTGCTGTATAAACTATAACCAATGGTAAGCTTGGTTTTTTAAGGTCGATATTAAAGGTGCTTGCAAAATATGAGGGCAGCCAAAATAAAAAAAAGTACCAGATAGGATCAGTGAGTAGTTTACCGGCAACAAACGTCCAGGTTTGCCTGATGCCTAAAAGCTGTACCCATCTTATCTTTTTTTCATCTTCGGGTTTAACCACAACTTCGTCTATATCGCTGTGGATAAATTCAAATTCTGCTGCTCCAAGTTTTTTATGTTTTGATGGTACTTCGTAAAAGATGCGCCAAAAGATAAGCCATACAAAACCTATGGCACCGGTAATAATAAATGCCATTTGCCAGCCATATATACCCAGTATCCAGGGTACAAGAACGGGTGCAATTACGGCGCCTATGTTGGCACCCGAATTAAAAAGCCCGGTAGCAAAGGCACGCTGCTTTTTAGGGAACCATTCCGCAACGGTTTTTATAGCCGCCGGAAAGTTACCCGACTCGCCCAATCCCAATGCTACCCGTACCACGCCAAACCCTAAAGTACTTTTAACTATGGCATGCAGCATAGCCGAAAGACTCCAGATAATGATAGAGATGGTATAGCCTAACTTTGTACCAATTTTATCAATAAAATTACCGAACAGCAGTAAACCTACGGCATAAGCCGCAGAAAATGCCATTACAATATTGCCGTAATCAATCTCCGTCCAGTGGAACTGAATAGCCAATATGGGCTTTAACAGACCGATAACCTGCCTGTCCAGGTAGTTAATTGATGTAGCAAAAAACAGAAGGACAACCACTACCCATCTGTAGCTCCCCACCTTTTTTTCTTCCATAATGTTTGGTTTATACTTATTACATGGCAGCCTTAACTAACTCCAATGCCCTAACAGTATCTGTATATAATTGCTCGTAAAGTTTTTTATCCAAAACATCCCTGCTTATCAGTTTACTGCCTATCCCAACTGCACATACGCCTGCGTGGAACCACGAGCTGATATTTTTTCCATTTAACTCCACCCCACCGGTAGGCATAAAAAGCAAACCGGGGAATAACTCTTTTACCGAACTTACAAATGCAGGCCCTACTATATTTGCCGGGAAGATCTTTACCAATACAGCACCGTTCTTTTGCGCTGCGTAGATCTCCGTTGGCGTCATACAGCCGGGAATCCATAGTAGCTTATGCTTGTGGGTTGCTTTAGCCACCTCGGGGTTTATAATAGGTGCTACAATGAAGTCAGCCCCGGCATCAATAAAAGCTTCGGCCTCCGATACATTTTTTATCGTGCCAATACCAATATACATATCCGGCATTTCTTTTTTCCGGGCCTTTATCAGCACTTTAAAGTTATCCAATGCCTGTTTGCCCCGGTTGGTATATTCAATTACCCGTATACCTGCTTTATAAAGTGTAAGGGCTATTTGCAGGCTTACTTCTGCATCTTCATAAAAAAACAGCGGCAACATGCCTTGCGTTATTATGCTATCTAATACTGCTTTTTTTATTTTCATTGCATTGCTTTTTTAATTTCGGCTATGGTTTTATCGGTTGCATCGCTTTTAACAAACAGCTGCTCAAATGCTGCGGCAGTTGCAAACTCTACTATTTCGGCGGGTTCAAGGTTATTGTAAAAACCGTAGATGAGCCCTGCCATAAAACAATCACCGCTGCCTACTTTATCTGTTATGTACTTGGCTTCATATACACTCGAGCTATGAAACTCATTATTGGTATACAAAGCCGTGTAATAAGTAATATCGTTACTGGCATCAAACCTGAAGGTATTTGCAACGGCTTTGCATTTTGGGTACTGCGCCATAATCTGCTCTGAAGTTTTCAGGGCTTCTTTCAGGTAGATGCTTTTTTGTCCCGACTCATGAATATCAGGAAAAACCGGGATACTGAGCATCATTTCGGCTGCCCAAACATTGCCCATTACCAGGTCACAATACTTTATCAGTTCGGGCATTATCTCAAGCGGAGATTTACCATACTTCCATAATTTTGACCGGTAGTTCAAATCAACCGAAATAGTAATGTTTCGTTTGGATGCAGCTTCCAAAACTTCCAGGCAAACCGCTGCAATATCATTGTTTATAGCCGGGCATATCGCACTAAAATGAAACCAGCTTACCCCTTGTAAAACTTTATCCCAGTCAATTACCCCGGGTTTTAAATTTGCAAAGGCAGAATTGGCACGGTCGTATATCAGGGCATCATGTTTAAGATCCTGCCCTGCTGTTAAAAAATATAGGCCTATCCTGCCATCACCATAAAAAATGGACGAGGTATCAATACCCTTGTTAGTTAGTGCGTTTACAATTTGTGCCGATAAACCATTATTTGGCAAGACTGTAAAATAAGCAGAAGGTACATCCCATAATGCCAGTGCTGTTGCCACGTTAAGCTCGGCACCGCCCACATAAAATGGCAGTTGGTTGGTACTAAGCCACTCGCCTTCGGCATCAGGGCAAATGCGGAGCAGTAACTCTCCGAAGGATAGTATTTTACCGGGATGTGTATAGTTATTTAAAAGTGCGCTCATTTTACTTTATCAAAATCGAAATAGTTTTTTGCATTGTAATAGCAAATATCCTGGATGATCTTGCCCGTCCACGGCAGGTCATTCGGCAGCTCGCCGTTCTCAATATCATTACCAAAAAGATTACACAGGATGCGCCTGAAATATTCATGCCTTGGGTATGATAAAAAGCTGCGGGAGTCGGTAAGCATCCCCACCATGCGGCTCAGCAGCCCCATATTTGATAAGGCATTCAGCTGTTTGATCATCCCGTCCTTCTGATCTAAAAACCACCAGGCCGATCCAAACTGCATTTTTCCGGCGGTAACCCCATCATTAAAATTGCCTGCCATGGTTGCAAACAGCTCATTATCGGCAGGGTTTAAATTATATAGGATGGTTTTAGTAAGCTTGTCTTCAGCCTCCAGCTTATTTAAAAAAGCCGAAAGGTTTTTGCCCTGCGAAAAATCGCCAATTGAATCATAGCCTGTATCAGGTCCCGCCTGCATCAAGGCGCGTACATTATTGTTACGTAAAGCACCTAAGTGGTATTGCTGTACCCATCCTTTTTCATGATCCCAAACGGCAAAATGATACAGCATAGCCGATTTAAACTTCTCTACCTCATCGGGCAGTAAAACCTGCTCGGTTCTGATCCGCGAAAAGATTAGCCTGATCTCCAGATCGGTACTTTTTTTTGCGTAAAGCTGTTCAAGCCCATGATCAGAAACCGAACAGCCATTGGCAGCAAAGTAATTATGCCGCTTTTTTAATGCCTGCAGGTAAGCCTCAAAATTATCAATTGATGTATTGAAAATCGCCTCTAACCTGGTGATGTAAGCATTAAGGGCTTTGGTATTATCGGCCTCCATTGCCTTATCCGGCCTGAATGCGGGCAATATTTTTACTGCATACCCATCTTGTTTTATTTTTTGATGATGTGCCAAATCATCCAAAGGATCGTCGGTAGTACAAACTACCTCAACCCTGCGGTTTTTGATCAGGTTACGCACACTATACTCCGGCGATTGCAGCTTTTCGTTGCACTCGTCATAGATATTTTTTGCCGTTGCCGGCGATAGTAATTCCTTTATGCCAAAATAGCGCTGCAATTCCAGGTGTGTCCAATGGTATAATGGGTTGCGCAGCGTATAAGGTACAGTTGCGGCCCATTGTTCAAACTTTTCCCAATCGGTTTTATTCCCGGTTATATAAGCTTCATTAACCCCGTTGGCGCGCATTGCCCGCCATTTGTAATGATCGCCGTTGAGCCATATCGAGGTAAGGGTATTGAAATTCACATCGCCGGCAATCTGATCTGGCGGTAAGTGGCAGTGGTAATCAATAATAGGGAGTTGTGCAGCATAGTTGTGGTATAACTGCTGCGCGGTTTTAGTTTCCAGTAAAAAATCTTCGTTTAAAAAGTTTTTCATTTTTAATTATCTGCCGCGATGGGGGCATCTATCCGGGTTTAATAATTTGGTTCAGCAATATACTTTTTATAGTGTACAATAGCTTAAAGTAAAAGTTAATTTACAATTTGTTTGGCATAAATTAAATGAGCCGGTATTAATTAAACACTTTATAAGCGTTTTGTTGTTGTTGTAACTACACAAGCAGTACCTGTTATGGAAAAGCATATTGTAAAAGTTTTAAAAACCGAATTTGTAACGCACAATGTAAAACGCTTTACATTGGAAAGGCCAAAGGGCTATACCTTTGTATCAGGGCAGGCTACAGATGTATCCATCAATAAACCGGAACTTACGGATGAGCTGAGGCCGTTTACATTGACCAGCCTTAACAGCGATGACCATTTGGAGTTTACCATAAAAATTTATACTGGGCACAATGGCATTACTGAAAAGCTGCTAAATGTTAATGTGGGCGACGAACTGATAGTACACGAGGTTTTTGGAACCATTAACTACCATGATAAAGGATTGTTTATTGCGGGTGGTGCAGGGATAACCCCTTTTATTTCCATATTCCGTGAGCTTACAAAGCAAAAAGACATTGCAGGTAATGTACTGCTGTTTGCAAACCGCACCGAAAAAGATATTATTTTAAAGGATGAATTAGACGCGATGCTGGGTGAAAATCATATTGACGTTCTATCTGACCAATCACCCGGTAAAACGGGAAAACATATTGATAGGCAACTGCTTAAACAATACACAGGCCCGCAAATAAAAAACTATTATATATGCGGACCTGATGAATTTGTATCGGCAATAAAGGAAGACCTGATTGAACTCCAGGTACCCGAAAAGCAAATTATTACGGAGCAGTAGTTGTTAGCTGCGCTTTAATTTTTTAGTCGGGAATGGTAAACCAAAAAGTTGAACCAACCCCTTCTTCGCTATCAATGCGGATAATTCCATGATGCTGTTTGACGATCTCGGCCGAGATAAACAAGCCCAGGCCCAAACCTGCATACCTTTGGGAATTTTCCTCAACCCGGTAAAATCTATCAAATAACAAAGGCAGCTTATCTTTAGGGATACCTATACCAAAATCAGTAACTGATACCTTAACAGCATTCTCTATCTTATCAATTTTAACAATTACCTTTTCGCCGTCCGGAGAATATTTAATTGCATTAGAGATCAGGTTGATCATTACTTGCTCTAAGCGGTTACGGTCTGCATAAATTTCCAGTTCCGTTTCGCCTTCTATAATTAACTGGTGCTTTATTGAAGTACTTTCCAATTCGTCGCAACATTCAATTAACAGCTCGCCAACTTTAAACCTTGATTTTTTCAATGTTAACTTACCCGATTGAATTTTGGTAACATCCAACAGATCTTTAATCAGTACAATTAGTTTATCAACCTGCTTAATAGCCTTTTGTACCATAATAAGCGCAGGTTTCATTTCGGCATAATTTGAGGTTGTACGTTCAATTATCTGCAAAAATGCTTTTAAACTGGTAATTGGCGTTTTTAATTCGTGGCTTGCAATACTTATAAACTCGTCTTTTTTACTTAACAATTCGCGGGTGGCTTCGTCTATAAGTTTTTGAACTGTAATGTCCAGCAAGGTGCCTATAAAACGAATAGGCTCGCCCTGTTTATTAAAGTAAACTTTTCCCTTACCCTTTAGCCATTTTATTTTCCCATCAATGGGTGGTGTACGGTGCTCAATATCAAACTCTTCTGTGTAATTAACGTCCATAGCGTCACTAATGCGTTTTTCAACCCATTTACGGTCATCAGGATGAATTCTATCTAAATAATGAGCCAGGGTTACCAATGCTGATGGTTGCACACCAAATATCTCCTTACAGCGTTTATCCCAAACCAGTTCCTGTGTTTTTGGATCATAATCCCAGGTACCCAAACCGGCCGAATCAACTGCTGATTTTAACCGTTCCTTGCTTTCGCTCAATAAACGTTCGGCTTCAGCCAAGCCTTCTTCTACTTTACGTTTATCGGTAATATCTTCTATAGCCAATAAAATTAAAGGCTCCCCGTTAACATTATGAATTTGCCTTGCATTTAAAAGCATTATTCTATTCCCTATGAAGGGGAAAGGCAGCATTACCTCAAAGCCTTCTAATTCTTTCTGTTTTGGAAGAATATTTTCAAGGATCTCTTTAAGTTCAGGTATGTTCCATTGCTGGTTGCCAAGGTCATATATATATTGACCTTCGGTTTGATTTTCGGTAGTTTTAAATTTATTATAAAACCCTGCCGTTGCCCTTTTTACACGCAAATCTTTATTAAGGATAAGTAACGGATCGCGAATGGTATTTACAATGCCTTCGGTATATAAACGCGAATTATTTAACTGGTCGTTGCGGTCAATTAATTCCTTATTAACAATCATCACCTCTTCGTTGGTGCTTTGCAGTTCTTCTTTGGAGGTTTCTAATTCTTCATTCAGGCTTTGCAATTCCTCACTGCCCGAAAGCAGTTCTTCATTGGCACTTTGTAACTCCTCATTAGCTGTTTCCTGCTCTTCTGTAATGGCGCGCATATCAAGCCGTGATTGCGAAAGCTCCTTTTCCAATTGCTCAATACGCAATTCGTCACGGTTCTCCACCATATTTTCAACAGGTTCATTCACCTCACTAATGGATTGCTGAATACCTGCCGATGAAACATTTTGAAAAACAACCAAAAAATAAGGCTCAGCAGTATCCTTTAATGGCATAGCCTGAATATTTACATAATGCTGTAAACCATTCAGTTTAAAAAAAACAGCAGCTTTGCGGGCCGGCAATTTTGTTTTTTGGGCAAGGTGCAAAATATTCCTTAATTCAAATGCCAATCCCTCGCGGGCCATTTTTATGATATTAAAGCTTGGTTTACCACTTGGGGGTGTAAGCCAAAGTTCCGTTGTGCCCCTAAATTGTATAACATCAAACTTTTCATCAACCAAAACTGATGGCGGCATAAAATTAGATAGCATAGCTTCATCGGCTACTTTGTAAATATCTTTTACATTGCTTTCTTTTTGAATGTTTTTATCAATCTCGCGAAAGGTACGCTCCCTTCCCGGCGAACTGACTGCCATAAAACGGCCTAAAGGACCTTTTCTGCGGTATATTTTTTCGGTGCTGTTATAGGGAGTAAAAATATCTGTATTGCTGCCAATGGTTTCTGATTTACCGAGCATCAAAAATCCATCTTCGGTTAATGAATAATGGAAAGTGGTTAATGCCCGTTTCTGTAAAACAGGTTCAAGGTAGATCATTACATTACGACAGCTTACCAGATCTATTTTTGAAAATGGCGGATCTTTAAGTAAATTATGGTGTGCAAACACACACATATCACGTACGCTTTTTGTAACCTGGTAACTCCCATCAAGCTTGCTAAAAAATTGCTGCATCCTTGAGGTCGAAATACCATCTAATTCGCTTTGGCGGTATATGCCCGTACGTGCTTTAGCAATGGCAGTTTCTGAAATATCGGTAGCAAAAATCTGGATCTTCATGGCTGCAGCCTTATCACCCAATTGCTCCTGTAAACAAATCGCCATTGAATAGGCTTCCTCGCCGGTGGCACATCCTGCCACCCAGATCCTTAACGGTTCATTAATTGTTTTTTTGCTGAGTAATGCCGGGAATATATTATCGCATAATACCTCAAAACTTTGTGTATCCCTGAAAAAATTGGTTACAGAGATCAGCATATCATTATACAAAGCATCCTGCTCGTTCTTATTCTCGCGGAGAAAAGAAAGATAATCAGCAGTTTGCTCCATTTTACTTAAAGCCATCCGCCTTATAATGCGGCGTTTAAGCGTGCTTTGCTTGTAGTAAGTAAAATCAACACCCCTGCGTACACGCAGTACGGTAAGCATTTGTTTAAAAACCTCGCTGTCCTGCTGTGGCAGGGTGGTTAACATTTCGGAGGTTGAGTAATCACTGTGAAAAGGGTAATTTATATTGATCAGCCTTTCTGCAATTTTTTCGGGCGATAATACAAAATCAACTACCCCGGCTTTAATTGCACTTTTCGGCATACTATCGTAAGCCGCCGAAGCTTCATCCTGTGCAAAAGTTAAACCACCGTATGATTTAATTACCTGTAACCCGGCAGTTCCATCGTTCAATGCACCAGAAAGTACAATACCTACGGCATAACTTTGATGCACCAAGCCCAGTGATGAGAAGAAAAGATCAATGGTATTGCTCTGTTTATGCGTAGCGTCCAATGGTGCAAGCCGCAGCACACCATCGGTAGCTGTAAGAATTTTATTTTGCGGGATAATATAAAGATGATCCTGCTCCAGATGTACGTTATCGGTAATAAGCTGTACCGGGAATGGGGTTATTTTTTGAAGTATCTCGGGTAAAATACTGGTATGCTGAGGGCTTAAATGTTGTACAAAAACAAATGCCATCCCAGATTTTGCAGGTAATGCCTTTAAAAATGCTTTTACTGCTTCTAACCCACCCGCTGATGCACCGATACCTACTACAGGGAATTGCAAACCAGAAACTTCTTCATTTTTAACCTTTGCCATTGTCTAATTTAAAAGATTAAAAAAATGAATTTAAAACCAGTTTGTAATTGTTGTATAAATGTAGAATTTATTATCAGATTAAAAATAGCCTGTTTTTTGAAAAACCATTCACAATAAGTAGAAAACAACACAAAAACCTAACAATCAATAAGTTAAAAACATAATACAACAATAAAGAATATATAATTTATTTTTAATTAAAATTATAATAATTAAATTATAAATAAATTATATATTTTTATAACTAATTAACAGTATTTAAAAACTGTCAGTTAATAGTTAGTTAATTATGTAAAAGCAGGAATAGCGCAAGGCCACACCTGCTTTTTTTGCTTTATAAATATTCCCCCGTTAACTTATGACCTTGCTGTTTTCCGGGCCATATCTTCATCTGCTCTTTTGTAAGTTGGCGCTATAGCTTTCATATAACTTGCTATATTTATAAAATTTTAAACTAACAATGGCTTCTTTGTACTCCGAACTTGATCGTTTTAATTTACTGGTTGATGCATCCCCTATGCCAACGGCTATTTACAAAGGAAAAGAAATGATCATAGCAGCAGCTAACCAGGCTATGTTAGATGTTTGGGGCAAAAAAACATCCGTTATCGGCAAAACGCTTAGAGAAGCTCTTCCTGAATTAGACGGGCAGCCTTTTCATAAACTGCTCGATAAGGTTTATACTACCGGCATCCCCTACCATACCAAAGAGGGCCGTGCCGATCTGATGATTGACGGCAAATTAAAAACATCCTATTATACCTTTACATACCGCGCCATAAAAGACATAAATGGCAAACCCGAAGCCATAATTAATACCGCTGCTGACGTAACCGAACTGGTAAATGCGCGCAAACAGATTTCTGAAAATGAAGAACAGCTCTCATTCGCACTTACTTCGGCAGGCATTGGCACCTGGGATCTTGATCCTATCAATTATACCGTAAAATGGGATAAGCGCTGCCGGGAGTTATTCGGTTTTCCTTTAGAAGGAATTATTACCTTTGATGATGTGCGCGATTGTATGCACCCCGATGATAAAAAAATGGTTCACCAGGCGGTGCTTGCAGCCATTAATCCAAAAAGCAGGGGTCAGTATGATATCAGATACCGAACCGTTAACGCCCATAATAATGAGGCCCGCTGGGTGCATTGCAAAGGCAAAGCTTATTTTAATGCAGATAATATTGCCTACCGGTTTGCAGGTACAGCAAGGGATATTACCGAAGAGGTAAAAGCGCGCAGGCGCGAACAGCAATTATTAAGCCTGGTGCAAAACAATGCCGACCACATGACCATTGCCGACATGGATGGCAACCTGATTTACATGAACCAGGCAGCAAGAGAAATGCTGGGTGTTGATGCCGATACAGATGTTACCCTGCTTAGCGCTGCTGATTTTTACTCGGCAAAAGAGTTGGGCCGGGTTCAAAACTATGTTATAAAAGAGATTAATGAGCATAATGGCTGGCAGGGTACCGTATACCTTACCAATAATAAAACAAAAGAGGAATTTCCCTGCCATATAAGTTATATGCTGATTAAAGACCCTGAAAATGGTGACATAATTGGCAGAGGCGCAACCGCGCATGATTTAAGGCCCGAACTTTATGCCCGTAAATTACTGGCCGATAAAAACAGTGAGCTGCAAAATGTAATTAAAGAAATGGAGTTTTTAGCAGATTCTGTTCCATCGGTTGTTTGGACAAGTACTCCTGACGGGCAGCTGGATTATATTAACAAACGGTGGACTGAACGGGGTGCAAAACCGCTTGCCGAAGCATTAGGTATGGGCTGGGTTGATACGCTGCACCCCGATGATGTAAAAGCCACAGAATTGGCATGGACAGAATCATTAAAAACAGGAAACCCTTACCAGATTGAATTTAGAATAAGAGATAATACTGGCGAATACCGCTGGTGGCTGGTTAGGGCCCTCCCTTTAAAAAACGAAGACGGCGCCATTATTAAATGGTACGGCACCAATACAGATATTACCGAACAAAAGGAACTGGAAAAACAAAAAGATAATTTTTTAGGAGTAGCCAGCCACGAATTAAAAACACCTATTACCAGCATAAAAGCTTATGCGCAGGTAATGGAAATGATGTTTAAACGAACAGGCGATGTTAAAAATGCCGCCCTTGTTGCAAAAATGGATAAACAGGTAAACAGGCTTAATAATCTTATTGGCGATTTGTTGGATGTTACCAAAATAAATACCGGGCGCCTGCAGTTTAACTATGAAAAATTTGATTTTAACCAAATGGTTGAAGAGGTTACCGAAGAGGTACAGCGCACCACCAGTAAGCACATTATTAAAAAGCAGCTTAAATTTACCAGCGAGCTTATGGGCGATAAAGATCGCATTACACAGGTAGTAACTAACCTGCTTACCAATGCTATCAAATACTCGCCCGACGCTAACGAGATAATTATTTACACCGAAGACCACGGCCATGAGGTGCAGCTTTGCGTACAGGATTTTGGCATAGGCATCAGCGCCGACAAAAAAGATAAAGTATTTGAGCAATTCTACCGCGTAAGCGGAACAAAGGAATACACTTTCCCGGGGCTTGGTTTAGGGCTTTATATTTCGGCTGAGATCGTAAAAAGGCTGAACGGGAAGATCTGGGTAACCTCGGTTGAAGGTAAAGGATCAACCTTTTGCTTTGCCTTACCCATCAAACAGCTGGATTAAATTAAAATTTAAGCTAAAAATCACTGCCCTGCAGCTTATATTTACCCCTATTGCATGAGAGCCGAAACAAAAAAGATTTTTATAGCCGATGATGACGAGGCTATAGTTGATTCAACAACCATGATTTTAGAAGTTATGGGTTACCAGGTTGAGCATACCCTTAACGGGGCAATGATACAAGCCGGTATACAAAATAAACCCGATCTGTTGCTTTTAGACATCTGGATGTCGGGCATTGATGGCCGGGAGGTTTGCCGGGATTTAAAAGCCGATCCCGAAACAAAGAGCATTCCTGTTTTAATGATCTCGGCCAGCAGGGAGATCCGCGATTCGGCCTTAGCCAGTGGCGCCGATGACTTTTTGGAAAAGCCCTTTGATATGAATGTGCTTTTAAACAAAATTGAAACCCTTATTGGTTAAATTATTTCTTACTTGTTTTATTATATTTCCCTGTAGTTTATACCATAATAGTTTACTCCCCCTTGTTGTATCACGTATAAAGATTTTAACTTTCATAACCTGATTGATAATTATTGGTATATTAGATTTATATCAATGATTAAAGCCACCATTTGTGAGCAAATTTCCCATACCGGATAACGAAAAAGATCGCTTAAAGGCACTGCAGGATTATGAAATACTAAATTCCTTAAGCGAATATGAATTTGACAGGATAACGGAACTGGCATCAATTATTTGTGATGTACCTATCTCACTGGTATCCCTTGTTGACGAGAACCGACAGTGGTTTAAATCATCAGTAGGGCTTGACGTAAAAGAAACCCCGCGCGAACTTGCCTTTTGCCAGTATAGCATTATGGATACCAAGCTTTTTGAGGTACAGGATGCACTGGCAGATGTTAGGTTTAAAATGAATGCCCTGGTAACTGGCGATCCTAATATCCGTTTTTATGCGGGTTTCCCCCTTATTGATCCTAATGGCTATGCATTGGGCACTTTGTGTGTAATTGACCGTATACCCAGGCAGCTTAACGATAAGCAAAAAAGAGCGCTTGAATTACTTGCCGAAGAGGTAATGCTACTAATAGTTGAGCGCAAGCAAAGGGACGAGCTCAGGAGCTTTGAAAAGCTATTTGAACTATCAAACGATTTGATATTTGTTGGTGGTGCTGATGGTTTTTTTAAAAAGGTAAACCCGGCTTTTAGCCGCGTATTAGGATGGGATAGAGCACATATCTTAAAAACATCATCTTTTGAGTTTATACACCCCGATGATATAGCAGGAACAGAAAAACAGTTGTTAAAACTATCGCAGGGGCACAACACCGTTAACTTTCAACAGCGCTTTAAAACAATTACGGGTGAATATAAAACCATTGAATGGACCTCAACACCCGAAGGAACTGACATATTTGGCATTGGACGAGATGTTTCTGAAATAATTTTAAAAGAACGGGAGCTTGCTTTGAGCGAAGATAAACTCAAAGCATTTTTTGAGCATTCGCAAAGCTTTATGTGCACGCATGATTTGCGAGGTAAATTACTATCCATCAATATATCAGGCGCTGCAAGTTTGGGGTACACCCAACAGGAAATATTACGGTTAACACTGTTTGATATTATTCCTGAATTCAGGCATCCATTTGTACATGCCTACCTGGATGAAATAAGAACTAAAGGCAGCGTTAAAGGGCAAATGTTAACCCGTCATAAAGATGGGTCAAACCGTATATGGATATTCAATAACGTTACCGAAACGCGTTTAGACGGTGAAACCTACGTTATAGGTAACGGAACTGATATTACAGATCGTTATAAATTAGAAAAAGCCTTAGAAGAAACCAAGCAGCTTTTAGAGCAAACCAATAAGGTAGCCCGTGTTGGCGGCTGGGAGTTTGATGTAAAGGCCCAAAAAATATCGTGGACTTCGGTAACCAAAGAAATCCATGAGGTACCTGAAGACTATGAACCAAACTTGGATAACAGCATTAATTTTTATAAGGAAGGCGAGAACAGGCAAAAATTAAATGAAGCAATTATCCAGGCCATAAATGAGGGTAAATCCTGGGATCTGGAACTACAAATAATCACCAATAGCGGAAAAGAATTATGGGTACGGGCAATTGGTAGTGCCGAATTTATTGATAACGAATGTCAAAGACTTTACGGCACCTTCCAGGATATTGACGAAAAGAAACGTGCCGGGCTGGCTGTATATGCATCACAAAAACTTTTAAACGATGTTTTGACCGCCGCATCAGAGGTTAGCATTATTGCCACTGATGTTAATGGGCTAATCACAGTTTTTAACTCCGGGGCCGAAAAACTATTAGGTTATACTGCCGAAAAGGTAATAGGCAAACGATCATTAGTAATGATCAACTCGGCCGATGAGGTGGCCAAACGCGGTAGAGAATTAACGGAAGAATACGGATACCCGATTGAAGGGTTCAGGGTGTTTGTTCAAAAACCCGAAGATGAAGGTGCCGAACAACGCGAATGGACTTATGTTAAAAGGGATGGCAGTAAGCTCATCGTTTCGTTAGTGGTTACCCCTATCCGTGATCCGGAAAACAAAATCACAGGTTATCTTGGTATCGCTACCGATGTAACCCAACGAAAAAAGATAGAAGAAGCACTGTTTACAGAAAAAGCACGCTTATCGGCATTTGTTGAACATGCCCCGGCAGCGGTGGCTATGTTTGATAACGATATGCGGTATATTGCTGCCAGCACCCGCTGGATGGAAGATTATAACCTGTTAGGTAAGCATATTTTAGGCGTATCTCAGTATGAGCTTTTTCCGCAAATGGACCTGGGAAGCCACGACAGGCATCAACGTATTTTGAAAGGTGCTGTTGAACGAAAAGAGGAAGATGTTTACCGGCTTGATGGATCGGACAAGGACGGTTACGTAACCTGGGAAATGCGCCCCTGGTACCAGTTTGATGGTAAAATTGGCGGCATTATGATGTTTAGCCAAATAATTACACCATTTGTTACCCAGAGAGAAGAATTAAAGGCTGCAAAATTATTAGCGGAGCAGGCCAGCGTAGCAAAATCAGAGTTTTTGGCTAACATGAGCCACGAGATCCGTACCCCGCTGAATGGCGTGATCGGCTTTACTGATTTAGTACTAAAAACCAGTCTGAACGAAACACAGCACCAATACCTGTCTATCGTCAATCAATCGGCCAACGCACTGTTAAGCATTATTAATGATATACTTGATTTTTCAAAAATAGAGGCGGGCAAACTTGAGCTTGATATTGAAAAATGTGATCTGTACGAGATGGGATACCAGGCAACTGATATTATTACCTACCAGGTACAAACCAAAGGGCTCGAAATGCTGCTGAACATAGCACCCAGCATGCCGCGTTTTATCTGGGCCGATAGCGTCCGCCTGAAACAGATCCTGATAAACCTGTTGGGTAATGCTTCAAAATTTACGGAAAAGGGCGAGATAGAGTTAAAAATAGAAACGCTGCTCTCATCAGGCGATCAAAGCACGCTGCGTTTTAGCGTTAGAGATACTGGTATAGGCATTAAACCCGAAAAACAGGGTAAAATATTTGAAGCATTTTCGCAGGAGGATGGCTCAACAACCAAAAAATATGGAGGTACAGGTCTTGGCCTATCTATCTCCAACAAATTATTGGCTTTAATGGGCAGCAAGCTGCAATTAAAAAGCACACCGGGTGTAGGCAGTACTTTTTATTTTGATATTACTTTTAAAACAGAAAAGGGAGATGCCATTGAATGGGAAAACATTGACCTGATTAAAAATGTACTGGTTGTTGATGACAACGATAACAACAGGACAATATTAAGCCAGATACTGCTGTTAAAAAACATTAAAACTACCGAAGCTAAAAACGGGTTTGAAGCCTTGCAGCTTTTGGCCAAAGGTGAGCAGTTTGATGTTATTATAATGGATTACCACATGCCTTATATGGATGGGCTTGAAACTATTAGAAAAATAAAGAGCAGTTTTTCACATACCCAAAAAGAACAGCCTGTTATTTTACTTTATAGTTCTTCTGACGATGATAAGGTAATTCAGGGTTGTGAAGAATTAAAGGTAAATCACCGCCTTATTAAGCCTGTTAAAATGCAGGAGATTTACAATACACTTTCAAGGCTGCATAAAAAAGATGGGGATACCCAACGTTTATTAGACCAAAGCAAGAATGCCCAAACCACTGAAGATAAGGTAACCATATTGGTTGCCGAAGACAATACAGTAAACATGTTGTTAGCCCGCACCCTGATTAAACGTATTGCACCAAATGCTACTCTTATAGAAGCAAAAAACGGCCAGGAAGCATTAAATTATTGTGTTGACCAATTGCCAGACCTTATTTTTATGGACGTGCAAATGCCCGAAATGAATGGCTACGAAGCTACCAAAAGCATCAGGGCAATGGAGGGTGATGGTATCCACACCCCTATTATTGCCCTTACTGCCGGCAATGTAAAGAGCGAAAAGGAAAGATGCCTTGAAGCTGGCATGGATGATTTTGTGGTAAAACCTGTTATTGAAAAAACACTGGCACTGGTATTAAACAAATGGCTCAACTTCCATAATATTGAACAGGTTGACCTATCAGCTGCCGATGAATATAATGAATCATCGCACTTTGATATAAAACGGATAAAAATGTATGTGGGCGATGATGAAAGCGTGATAAGAGAAGTGATTGACCTTGCGCGTTTAGAGCTCATTAAATCGGCCACTACCCTACAGGAGTTTGTGAACAAAGAAGATTTTAAAGGTTTAAGTCAGGCTGGTCATAAACTATATGGCACTGCTGTATCGGCAGGTTTATCGGTATTGGCTAAATTAGCCAATGAGTTTGAGCACATGGTAGCCTTTAAAACGGATACGGCAAATGAGCTTTTGGATAAAACCATTAAAGAAATTGATAAGGTAATAAAACTGATGAACCGTTAAATTATAAATACCAGCAACAAGTAAACCCTGTTATAAACAAAAAAGGAGTTCAGTATTGAACTCCTTTTTACATAGGTAGATATATGATGGTCAGGCTGCCTTTTTAACGGCTACCTGTTTAGGATGCTGCATTCTGTAACGTTCCAAATCTTTCTCTAATATGGCTTTTAACTCCAAATCAATTGCTCTTAATATAACGATGGTTTTTGTTGAGATTTTCATAGTTTGATAGTTTTGTATTTCCATTAATACCAACATTGTGCCATAATAATGGGGGCAATAAAAAAAAGATAAATTCCGATCAAAATATTATTCAGCAATTCTAAAAATCATAAACCTGAGCTATAGTGTGCATAATTGGGCTGATAAACCTGTTCAGAAAAATATCCACCGCGTTGCTTTTTCCTGAAAAGTATACTGTTAAAAAACAAATGGCCCTGCCTACATCAGTAAACAGGGCCTTCAATTTTATGGATCAGGTACTAAAATAGCATTTCGGGTGGTGGGGTTACGCCTTTTAAACGCAGGTAAACTGTTGTTTGCCCACGGTGGTGGGTTTGATGTTCAAAGCCTTTGCCAAACAAGCCGCTTTTTGTAATGTCCTTATTGGCAAATTTAGTAGTTGCCAGTAACTGGTCAGCTGTCATACCCTGTAATGCGCTAATGGCAAAATCATAGCTATCCAACACAGCTTTGGTTGTGGCCTCTTTTGTTTGAGGGATCGTTTTTTCGGCAGATGCTTTACCTAATGGATTTTCCTTTCCGCTTGCTGCTGATGAAAAAAAGTAATTAGCATCAGCAAGGTGAAGCATTTGCTGCGCAAATGAGCGCATTTCTGGAGTGGGTTTATACGCGTATCCATCTTCGGGCATCGCACTCAGGTAAGCTTTAGTATAAGCTTTGGCCCGCTGCCATTCATCAACCATTTGCGATTGTGTAAACTGCGCGTGCGCTTTGTTACTGGCAAAAACTATTACCAGCATTGTAATTAGTAATGATAACTTTTTCATGATTTGGTTATTATAATTTGGTAGCAGCTAAATTATAATAAAACCCTCAATATCAATTACATTTTTATTCCCTGCATAATTTTTCAAACAGCGGGGCATATTGTGGATATAGTGTTGTGAGCTGATGCCTTTCAGCCATTTCAAATTCATTAAACTCAAAGCCCGGGGCAACAGCACAACTTACCAGTGTAAAATCCTTTCCCGAAGGAATTTCGGATGCGAACCATAACCCGGCTTTTACAGCTAAAGATAAACTGCCCGAACCTGTGTCAGAAAGCTCATGCGTTAAATGATTTCCATTTTCATCAATAACATGCACAAAAAGTGGGGCACCTTTATGAAAATACCATAATTCATCAGATGCCAGCCTATGGAAGCCTGAATAATCATTACCTTCCAATAAATAATAAATAGAGGTACATGCTTGTTTTACCACAGCTGAGGGCTGTCGGGTTACCTCAATTGCTGAGCGAAAAACTTCTTTATAATAACCGCCCTCAGGGTGTGGCAGCAATTGCAATCTATTGATCCAATAGGAGGCATCATTGTTTAACATAGCGTAAAAATAAAGGCTATTGTACTTATATTATACAATAGCCTTTATTAAATTTTATAAGATCTTACCTTATTGCCCTTTCGGGAAATCGGCACCTTCGGTTACTTCCGCCCAGGCATCAAAATCCTTTTTCAAAACTTCAAGCTTGTTACGGCCGCCCTTTAAGGCAGCAACACCTAACAATAAGTGCAATGGTGGGTTTTCTGTTTCAACAGCCTTTACAATAGCTTTTGCTGCGCGTACAGGGTCGCCGGGTTGGTTACCGCTGTAGCCGCGTATGGTGTTCTTGTTGGTTTCGGCTGTTGCTTTGTAATCGTCAATAACAATTTTGCTGTTATTGGCTGATCGACCTGCCCAATCGGTACGGAAACCACTCGGGCAAATCACCGTAACTTTAATACCCAATGGCGCTACTTCTTTTGATAATGCATCCGAATAACCATCTACCGCAAACTTGGTAGCATTATAAAAACCTACCGCCGGGAAACCAACCAGCCCGCCTATTGATGCCACATTTAAAATGTGTCCGCTGCGTTGTTTACGCATAATTGGTAAAATAGCTTTGGTTACATTGGCAAGTCCCCAAAAGTTAATTTCAAACATCCGGCGCACTTCATCATCTTCACTTTCTTCTATCGCACCAAAATAGCCTATGCCGGCACTATTTACCAGCACATCAATTTTACCAAAATGTTTAACAGCATCGGCTACCGCTTTTTCAATATCACCGGCTTTGGTAACATCCAGCGTAAGGGCAATTGATGTATCCTTGTACTCGTTGGCAATATCTTCAATATCTGCTGTTTTGCGTGCTGTAATTACAGCCTTATAGCCAGCCTCTAAAACTTCTTTAGCCAGTTCCCTGCCAAACCCGGTAGAGCAACCGGTTATAAACCAAACCTTATCTTTCATAATTATTGTTTTAATGATAAATACAAAACCTCTGTACCTATAGTTTTTGGGTACAGAGGTTTTGCTACATTTTACTTTACTAAGAAACAGTAAAGGCGCTAATTGTTTGTCAGGCAAGTTTAATATCTGCCCACATAGCTATAATAGATTTAATCAAGCACATTAAACTTAAGCGTGTCTGATTGCATGGCTGTAAAAATTCCGTAACCGTTAACAATATTTGTTGGTGTGTTTGACAGGTTATTGGAGTTGGCACTGCTGGTATTACTTTTTAACAGATCAATATATTCCTGGTTAACACTTAGCAGCACTACATGATAATGCCCATAGTAAGGGAAAATATTAGGTGTTATATAATACACTGATTTTTGATTGGTGTTAACCTCAAAATTAGGCTTGCTGTTGTTGCCGAAACTATTTAAGGAGAAGGCAATCCCATCGTCGTTATTAAAAACAAGGATATGATTTAATGAGTCGGGGTTGCTCCAGGTCATCCGGTCTAAAGTATCAAGGGTACTGTTTGGCCCGCTTGATGATGAAGTAACCGTAATACCCGTATACTGGGTAGCAAAGTTTTGAGGCTTGGCCGGCATTACTGTTTTTGCCGATACGGCAAAAGTCAGGTAATTAAAAGTAAGCGTGTAGGTTTTACCAGCTACCAAAAAACTCAGATCGCTGTAGGTATAAGTACCCTTGGCTGATTCCGTTAGCTTAACAGTGCTGCTGCCATCAGACAGTGAAAGCTGCTGCCCTGTTATTGGAGAGCCATACACGGCGGTATCGGTTAAATCCTTTTGCTTATAAAGTTTAACGCTGATGGATTGACCGGGTATTAAATAAGCTGAAACAACAGGTAGGTTCACCGTAGTGGTATCAACATTTTGTTTTTTGCACGATGCTATAACGATTCCGGTTAGTAGGCATAACAGCAATATATACTTCAGGGGTGATTTTCTTATTTCCATCTTAAGCTAAGTGTTAGGTTAGGTGTAAAGCCTAAATAATTAACATCGGTTGTAATTGCTGCATTGTTTTGCAGCTGATATTCGCGGTACCAAATATTGGTATGGTTATACACGTTAAATAGCGATAAACCTATACTGCCAACTTTATTACCGTTTATCTTGATCAGATCGTAAGTGGCGGAGAGGTCAAGGCGGTGATAATCAGGCAGGCGCTCTGCATTTTTACCGCCAACATTGTATGATGTGGTGGTATTACCATCGGCATTGGTAATAGTATAGGTTGATAGCGGCGCAGTATACGGGTGCCCGGTGCTGAATATAAACACAGCTGAGAAATTCCAGCGGTAGTAGTGGTACATGTTTATGGCCTTAAACTCATGCCTTATGTCCTGATCGGCCGGGTAATAGTTGTTACCATAAATGGCAAACTTATTCTCAGCATCAGCAAGGGTATAGCCTAACCAGCCGGTGTATCGGCCCAGTTTTTTCTGCAATAAAATTTCAATACCTTTTGCATAGCCGCTTCCGGTATAAAAATCCTGCTCAATGGATGTTGTGCCCCCACTCCTGGGCTCAAACCCGGTTTGCCTGATAGAGTATTGAGTTAAGCCCGAGAGGGTTTTGTAATAACCCTCCACATCAATCAAAAACTGGTCGTTCTCGTAGCTGATACCACCCATAAAATGTCTCGACATACTTACAGGGATATTGCTGTTGTTAGCCAGCACCCAAAAATTACGGTTTCCGTTTACTACATCCTCGCGGGTAACTTCGTTCATAAACTGGTAAAACTGGCCTGTTGCTGCTTTCAATGTATAGTTATCGCTCAGCACATAACTTGCAGAAAAGCGCGGCTCGTAATATATTTTACCGGTTGGCTGAAACCATGTGGTGCGCATACCCGGCTGTAAATGCAGCTTATTATTAGGATCAATCTCCAGTTCGGCATAAGCACCGCCTAAAAATGCCATATTGTGCTGGTCTATCAGCTTACTGGTATCGTTTTGAGTATAGGTATAGTTTATTTTCTCGTGCGTGCCGAAACCACCGTATAGGAGTTTTAATTTATTGCTCAGCTGCCATTCCCATTCAGATTTTACGCCAATATCTTTCAGATCATTATTCTCAATGGTACCATTGCTGAATGCTTTTTCATCGCCGTCGCTATCGGTTATGGTACCTGAATTTGTCCGGTTACGATCATTAAAGTAAGATGAATAGGTGAGGTAAGTATTTGAATGCAACTTAGGGCTCCATTGGCTGAACCATTTTACACTTGTACCTAAATTACCATATTTGGTATAGTCGGTAATATTAATATCACTGGTATTTGAACTCAGGAACGATGGTATATCCAATTTACGGCTGTTATTGGTTTCATCAGTTCCGCTGTAAAAGCTCCACGATAAGGAGTTACTTTTATCTAAATGGTAAGTATACCTCACATCAGCATCATAAAAATGCGAGGCTGGTGTTGTTGATTCGCCAAAGCCTCTGCCGGGGCCTCCTCCACCCGGGCCGCCACCGCCGGTAGCCGTAGAGGTATTGAACTGTTTAAATATCTTATCGTACAGGGGCCCCTGGTATGATCGGCGGAATGCAACTAATAAGGATGATTTATCATTTATAGGCGTTTCGGCAAATAAGTTAATGCTCAGCAAACTAAGATCGACCCCAAAATTGGCTTCGTTCTTATTGCCATCCTTGCCGTTAATTTCGGTTACGCTGGAGAGCCTGCCGCCATACTGTGATGAAAAACCTCCCTTATACAATTGCACATCCTTAACTGCATTGCTGTTAAAGGCGCTGAAAAAACCATAAAGGTGATCTACCTGGTAAATGGTAAAGCCATCAAACACCACCAAGTTCTGATCGGGTGTACCACCGCGCACATAAGCCCCTGATGAGGACTCATTAGTTGCCCCCACGCCCGGCATCAGCTGAAAGGCGCGCATAATATCTTTTTCACCTAAACTTGGTAGCTTATCAAGATTAGCCGGCGATAATTGTAACACTCCAACCTTTTTGGTATCGGTATTCATTACGCCGCTCTTTTTACCCATAATGGTTACCTCGTTAAGCGTATTGAGCGATTTAAACATGCTCAAAACCAATACATTGTTAATGTTTTTAGCGTTAAGCCTTACATAATCGGGCTGATAGCCAGAATACGAAACTTCAACCACGCAGGTATCAGATGGTATATTAAATATGGTAAAGTTGCCATCGGTATTTGCCGTAGCCATGAGATCGGTATTGCGGATCCTGATGGATGCCGATGGCAATGATTCGCCAGAGTTTTGATCTACAACTCTGCCGCTTATGGTGAACATAAAATGCGTTGGCGGCCCTTTAGGCGGTTCGAGCGCAAAAGCCTTTATAGCGCCTGATCCGGTTTGCTTTATCCGGTTTAGTTTTTTCAGCCTGTCCAGATCATCGGTATTTTGCAGCACGTAGATGGAGCCATCGCTTTCTATCCAATAATGCAGATCGTTTGCGCTGCACACTTTATCAAGCACACTTTTTAGGGGTTCGTTAAAAAAGTGTTCCACAATATCCATTGAATGTAATGAATCTCGCTCAAAAACAATATTCAGATGGTAGGTCATGGATAGGGTATCCAGCATCAGGTCGAGCGGGCAGGTAAAGAGTTTGTCTACCGTGCTTTTTTTAAGAATTTTTTGGGTTTGTTGTGCCAACGCCCCATTGGCAACCCCGGCAATAACAAGTATCAGTAATAGTTTCTTCATCCGGATTCGTTTCTGTCTGCACCGAATTTGCTGCTTGTTTGTAAGGATGAGAAATAAATGAGATAAGCAGTGCCATTGTGCAGATGAAACCACCAAATGTGTAGTTGCTAAACTGTCTCCTTCCCTATCATTTTATTGATAACATCACGATAGCTATCGCTCAGGGGCAGTTCGGCGTTCAGGGTTTTTATTTTGCCACGGCGTATTTGCTGCACATAATCAACATTTATTAAATAGGATTTATGCACCCTGTAAAATGTATCATTGGGCAATTGCAGCTCCAGCGCTTTAATACTGGTACGTGATATTACCGGCCGCTGCTGGTTAGCCAGAATGATCTTTACATAATCTTTCAGGCCCTCAACATATTCAATATCATCAAAGCTCACTTTCACCAAATTATAATCAGCATGAATAAAAATATGGCTCTTTTTTACAGCCACCTGCTCACCCAGGCCTTTATGGAGTTCAAATAGTTTATAGGCCTTTTGGCAAGCCTTTAAAAAACGTTCCAGGGGAACGGGCTTTACCAAATAATCAATTACATCAAGCTCAAAGCCATCAATGGCAAATTTTTCATAAGCGGTTACAAATATCACCATTGGTTTGGTTACCAAACTTTTAACCAATTGCAAGCCATTAAGGCCCGGCATGTGTATGTCACAAAACAACAGATCTATCTGTTCCGTCTGCAATATGGCCAATGCATCGCTGGCGGTGCGGCAGCGCCCTACAATGCTTATGTAGTTTGCTTGTTTTAAATTATCTTCTATCAGATCAAGCGCCAGTGGTTCGTCATCAATGAGTAGACATCGCATCATTTTAATTGTATTTGCAGGTTAACTTTATAAATATTATCAGCCTGGGTTATAAGCAGGCTGTGTTTGTTTGGATACAGCAGTTCCAACCGTCGTTTTACATTATTCAGGCCTATACCGTGATTTTCATCCTTGTAGGGCTCATTAGGGTTATAGGTGTTTTGCACTTTAAAATCAAGTAATTTATTGTTTGCTTTTAAGCTGATGTCAATAACCGGGGCGGTAACATCGCCGGTACCGTACTTAAAGGCATTTTCAACAAATGGGATCAAAAGCATGGGCTCAATCGTCTTTTCAGGCTCGGTAACATCGAAATTAAAATTCACGGTTACCTGGTCGCGAAAACGTAAGCGTTGCAGCTCAATATAACTGCCCAGGTAATCCGTTTTTTGCTGCATGGTAACTTTCTCTTCATCAGTTATGTACAGCATGTAGCGCAACAGTTTGGAGAGTTGTATCAGGGTGGGCTCAACCGCAACCGGGTTTAACCTTGATAAGGCTACCACGCTGTTTATCACGTTAAAAATAAAATGCGGACTGATCTGCGACCGCAGAAATGCCAGCTCCGAAACCAGAGCTGCATTTGTTATCTCGCGCTTATTATTGATCACCCTGAACTGATCGGCAAGGTAACGGTAAGCAAAACCGGCTGCGGTAATGGCTGTTAAAGGCAGCAAATTAAAATTGGCAAAAAAGGGTGGCCGTGGCGGCAGCCCATACATTGCCCTTAACCTGGGGAACTGCATTACAGGCCGGGTGTGGATAATGATCAGATCGAGCGAAATAAAGGCTAACAGCAGCAAGGCAAAATACAGCCAGATATTTTTGTTTTTGTTTAGTACAACAGGGATCAGTAAAAATGCATTGAGGTAAAACTGTACGGCCAATAAAACATTGATGAGTATCAAATGCCAGAATGGAAAGATGAGCCGGAATGCTGCATTTTCATAAGGGCGCGATAAAATGGGTAAAACGGTTATAAATGCCCAAAACAGCAGGTGTAATAATACTTCAATAATTACAGCAGGCTTTAACCGTTTAATCATGTTAACTAAGGTAACTTATTGCGAAAAGCAGAGATCCAAACAATCGACCAAAGGAGCACTTGTGCCGATGACTGCTGCAATTATCGCTATAAATTGTTTGATGTTTTAGCTGTAAAAGCCCTTAGCGTGCTTATTTAACACTATTTAACCTTTATCAGTGTAATAATGCGCGTGTGGATAAAAGCATTATAATTCACTGCAAAACGGGTGCTTTGCAGTGAACTAAAGTATTTTAAAATGAAGATACTTTAATGGTGAAAGAAATCAGGCTAAATCCAATACTTTGCTTTTGGCAGCTTTCTTTTCGGCGCTGTTTAAAACAATCAGTAATATTAAGCCGATAAAAAAGAAGCAATCAAGCGCCAGGGCCGAATCGCGCATTTCATGTGTCCATGATTCAACAAACCCAAAGCAGAACAAGCCCACTACAATTGATGTTTTTTCGGTAACATCATAAAAGCTAAAATAGGATGCTGTATCCGGGATATTTTCGGGCAGGTATTTTGAGTAGGTTGAGCGCGATAATGATTGCACCCCTCCCATCACCAAACCAACAACTACTGCCGCAACATAAAACTGGTTAGCATTGGCAACAAAATAAACCCCGCAGCAAAGCAAGGTCCAGATGGTTACCAGGCCGATAAGCGTTTTTACATTACCATATTTAGCCGATGATTTAGATGTAATTATGGCCCCAACCACTGCTAATAATTGAATGATTAATATAATGGTGATCAATGAATCATCAGGCATGTGCAGTTCCTTGGCAGCAAAGTTCGCAGCCACCAGCATAATAGTTTGTACCCCCACCGAGTAAAAAAAGAAGGCCGATAGAAATCGCTTTAAAAGCGGCATCTGCCTTATCTTTCCAAAAACTTTGGCTAATTCTTTAAACCCGCCTGTTAGTACATTATAAGTGTGGGCACCGGCATTCGGCGTACCTTTTGGCAATAATTTAAAAGGAATAATAGCGAACCCTATCCACCAGGCAAATACAATTAAAAACGAAATACGGGCAGGCAGGGCATCATCAGTAATACCAAATGTTTTGGGCGACAACACGACGATGAAACACAATATCTGTACCACTATGCTGCCTATAAAGCCATATATAAAACCTTTGGCGCTCACAGCATCCTGCTGATCAACCGAGGCTATTTGTGGTAAGTAGGAATTATAAAATACAAAGCCACCGCAATAGCCAATAGAGGCCAGGCCAAAACAGATCATCGGGATCTCTAAGGGGCCGCCGGGTTTAAAAAAGAATAACCCAGCGCAGGCTAAACTACCTAACCAGGTAAACATTTGTAAGTAAAGCTTTTTATTACCCCGGTAATCGGCAATGGAGGTAAGTATGGGCAGCAAAGCAACTACGATTAAGTATGACAGCCCAAGGATATAGGTTGACAAGACTGTATTTACATACCGGTGCCCAAAAAAGGTAACCATATTGCCGTTTTTTTCATTTGCGGTTATGGCCACATAATAGGCCGGAAATATGGTTGAGGTGATAACCATATTGTACGATTGATTGGCCCAATCAAACATACACCAGGCCCAGATCGTTTTTTTATTGTTCTTAGCTTCCATTGAGGTGCTAAAAATATATAAAAATATTTGAGCTCAAGGATAAAAAATAAAACGGGGCTATCTCGAAAACCCGTTTCAGAAAAAGGCAGCCAATAATATTTAGTGTTGTGCCCTTTGTGTATTAATCTTTGTGAACTCCGTGATAAAATTAACCACAGAGTTCACAAAGAAACACAGAGACAACCTCGTTTTATTTTTTAAAATGATGGGATATTATTCTCTGCCCTGGTTCAAGTGATTCATGGCTTCTTCGGGCGATGATAAATATAATTTATACAGGTTGGCTGTTTGCCCGATGTGTAATTCGTATTCGTCATTTTCAAAGCCTTCTACCAGGCCTTGTGCCACCACTTCGGGAGGGATACCGTTCTCGCCACCAATTTCAGCAGAGAATTCAGTATTTACCAATGGAGGCATCAATTCAAAAACCTTGATACCAGTTGTTTTGGCTAAAGTATAACGCAATGCCTGTGTATATGAATGTAAAGCTGCTTTACTTGCCGAATAAGTAGGAATATTAATACCCGGCACAAATGCTACTATCGAGGTTACGTTAACAATAGCCGCCTCTTTTGATTTACTTAATACCGGGAGCAATTTTTCAGTGAGCCTGATAATTGAAAGGTAATTGGTTTGGATCTCGGCAGCAGCTTTATCATACGCGTTTGCGTTTTCGCCAAGTGAATAATAAGATGCTGATCCGGCGTTATTAACCAATATATCAAGACCGCCAAACTCGTTGTTTAGTTTGTTGATCACCCCATCAATGGCATCTTCGTTGTTAACATCGAATGTTATGTAGCTTACATTATTCAGTTTTGCAACTGCCTTTTGAAGCTTGTCTTCTGTTCTGCCGGTAATAATTACTTTGTTACCTTTTTCGCTCAATAATTTTGCTGCTGCTAAGCCAATACCTGAACCACCACCGGTTATCAGTATAGTTTTGTTTGTTATATTCATTTTATTATTTGTTTTATTGTTATTTAATTAATGATCTGATACGATTACTTTAGGTGCGGTAATTTTAGGGCCACCAACCACAAACAACAGCAACGGAAGCGTTACGGCAAATAAAATCCCTATCATAAAATAGGCATCGGTATAGCTTAACAAGGTTGACTGCTTTACCACAGCAGCATCAATCATTCCCATTGCTTTTAACCGGGCGTTGTCCCAGGCAATTCCCTTAAGCATAAAATAAGCGGTATATGAATTGATACGATCTATAGTTAAGGGATTATTATTTGTTATGTGCGATATAAGATCAACCCGGTGCGATGCCACCCGCCTTGCCGAATAGGTGTTTACTATGGAGATGCCGAATGAGCCTCCAAGCTGGCGCATCATATTATTTAACGATGCTCCCTGCGGTATATCCTTCGGTGCTAAGGATGATATGGCTAACATAGTTAAGGGCACCGTTAAAAATGCCATCCCCAATGCCCTGAAGATCAGGTTTAGCGTAATGGTATAGGCCGAAGTATCCAGATCCATCCGGAACATGTTCCAGTTAAAAAATATAAAGCAAAAGAAACCTGCGGTTATAATTATTAGGGGTGATACGCCCCGCTGCAAAAGCTTACCGGATACCATTAATCCTAAAATGGCAATTATAGCGCCGGGTAAAAGTAACAGCCCGGTTTGCGTGGGTGTAAAACCAAGCAGGCGCTGTGCTATTACAGGTGTCAGAAATATAGAGGTAAACATACCTATCCCCGTAATAAAGGTTAGTATTGCGGCCACGCTTAGGGTTTTGCTTTTAAAAACACGCAGGTTTACTACCGGGTGCTCAATATGCAGTTCCCACAAAATAAATGCGGTTAGCGCTATTATAGCGGTAACAGTAAGCAGGGTTATA
Source organism: Mucilaginibacter sp. (assembly GCF_965277465.1). GTDB lineage: Bacteria > Bacteroidota > Bacteroidia > Sphingobacteriales > Sphingobacteriaceae > Mucilaginibacter. The sequence continues at coordinate 1,329,227 of NZ_CBDICW010000002.1, read as the reverse complement.
TAACCGGTTGCAAACCAATCTTCTGTTTGGCCCCTTTCTAAAACGGTTTGTAATGATCCTATCCCTATGGCCAGCAGCGCTATACCCGTCCAGTCTACATTTTGCACCTTTGTTTTGATGACAGGTTCTGTCAGTAAAAAATAACAGGAGGTTGCTGCCATTATACCGATGGGGATATTGATATAAAATATTAAAGGCCATGAATAGTTTTCGGTAATGATACCGCCCATTGTTGGCCCTATAGTTGGCCCTATAAATACGCCTATACCAAATATTGCACTGGCAACGCCTTGCTTTTCCTTGGGGAACAACTCAAAAATAACGGCCTGCGAAACTGAAAGTAAAGCCCCGCCGCCAAGTCCCTGTAAAAAGCGGAAAAATACCAGTGTCCATATAGTGGTTGAGCTGCCACACATAAAAGAACAGACCACAAAAAGGATAATTGAACCTATATAATAATTGCGGCGACCTAATTTTGTGGTTAAAAAACTAGTTAGCGGAATAATGATAACATTAGCTATAGCGTATGATGTAATTACCCAGGTAGTGTCTTCGAGCGTAGCGCCGAGGTTGCCGCTCATGTGCGATAGGGCTACGTTTACAATGGTGGTATCTATCAGCTCCATTACCGCGGCAAGCAACACGGTTATTATCAATAATTTTCTTCTCAAACCACTCATTTCTATTTTCTGTTATTATACCCCCTAAATAAGACCGAACGGTCTTATTTAAATCAAAAAAAAACTTATTTTTTATTTTGTTCAATTTCGGCCTTAAGCATATCAATTACCATTTCCATGTGGCTCCTGCTGTTTTTTACTTTGCTTACTAATATGGCACCTTCTATCATCGAAAACATTTTTACGGCAAATTTATCGGCATCAAAGGTTTCAGGAAACTCTCCATTTTCATGGCCCAGCTTAACCAGGTTTGCAATCCGCGCCTGGAAGCGGTTGATCGCTTCGTTTACTTTTTGTTTAATCAGCGGGTTGGTATCATCGGCTTCGGTACCAAAATTAAGGATGGGGCAGCCTCCATTGTCCTTTTCAAGCAAGCGACCATTGTAAAAATCAAGCAAAGCAAAAAGCTTATCTTTTGCAGTGATCTTACCTTCCATACTTTTAGAAATATTGTTGGATAACGACTGGCTTAAATAATTAAAAGCTTCCACACAAATCTCTTCCTTACTTTCAAAGTTGCCGTACAATCCCCCTTTAGCCAGTTTGGTAGCTTCCATAATATCACTCATTGAAGTGCCTGCTATCCCCTTCTTATTAAAAATGGGTGCTGCTTTTTCAATGATGAATTGCCGGGTTTTTTCTGCCTTTGTCATTACAAGCACAAATATAAACCGATCGGTCTTATAATTACAAATGGATATACTAAAACCTGGGGTTTATGACTTTTGGATTACTATAAGCTTATATTGCTTTAATATCGGCAGACCTTATCCAGCCTTCATTGCTGTTTAGCAGCTTTATTTTAGCCCAGCCGTTGCTGCTGTCCAATATATTCACCTTGGTACCGTCGTGAATTACAAACAGCGTGGCTGCCTTATCAACCGGGCTGCTTTTAACATTGGTTGAGCTGCTGAATACAATTGCTTCCTTATGAGCCGATGTATAATTAGTTTGCCTATTGCCTATAAAAACAAATATGGCTCCCACAAAGAACAGCGCTATCGAACTAAAAAAGGATACTTTTTTTAGCAAGACCGCATTTGCAAAAAAGTAAAGTATTAATACCCCCGATGCAGCCAGGATAAACAAGATACTTAATAAAGCGAGTGTATTGAGCGAAAAGCCCAGTATAAATCCTCTCCACCAGCGGGTAATAAAAAACTCCGGTGCCTCGTCAATTTTATCGGTGGTTTTTAGGTTGGCATAACGGATATTAAAATTAATATCTTCATCAGCAGGGTTAAGTTTATGCGCCTTTTCGTAATACAATATAGCCGATGCTATGTCGTCAGTTTTATAACTGGCATTACCCATGTTAAAATAAAGCGCTGCTGATTGGTAACCGGCATCCAATACTTTTTGGTATGCTGCTAATGCTTCCTTATAGTTCCCTTTGGCATAAAAGGTATTACCGGATGCAAAAAAGCCATCTGCCGGGTTATTACCAAAGCATAAGGATGGTAAAACAAACATCAGGAAAAAATATACTGTCCGTTTCATTGCCTTAAATTATACTTTCAATATCGTTAATAATTCCTTTTGCCTTTTCAAACACTTCTTGTTTGGAGATATGGGTAACCGGGGCATAACGCGCCATTTCGCACAAGTCAAGCGTATCCAGTAACTGTTTGCTTACGTTAGTGTCAAGCGCCCTTACCTGTAAATTTGAGGCTATAGTTTCCCTGTCGAGGTTTGCATAAGGTATATTCAGCTTATCGCTTAAATAGCCATAAAGGCCTTTAAATATATCTTCGTAAAATGCCTGTGTGTTGTTTAACTCTAACTGTTTTTGCGCATTAGCAAGGTGCTTTAAAGCTATTTTACCTGCATTACGGCCTTTCACCTTAACTATATCGCTGTTGTTCCGGATGAGTAGGTTCCGGTAATTATAGGCGGCAATACATAGCACAGGACCAATAAACAATAACAAGTAATAACCGAACGATCCAAAAAACGCATCGCCGGCTTGGCTCAGTTCAGCATCACCGGTTTTTATGTACCGGATATCCTTGTTCAGCATTTTAACGTCCTGCTTATCCGAACCTGCAAGGGCGGTTACATTATTTTCTGCTATGCCTTTATTAACCCTGATACGGAACGCCTTTGATGTAAGCGTAACATACCTGTTAGTAGCAGGGTTAAAATAGGAAAACTTTATAGGATCAATAGTAAAATCGCCCTGGTGCCTCGGGATCAATAAATAAGTATAGATCCTGCTTCCTGAAACGCCGCCTGCGCGCTCATTGGTCGTATCCGTTATTTTAGGATCGTACTTTTCAAAATCAGGTGGAAAGTTTGTGCTGATAGTTTTTAACAGCTTAATATTTCCCGAGCCGGTAACTTTAACCGTATAATTCAGGGACTCGTTGGCTTTAAGTTCTGTTTTATCTACGGATGCATCGATACTAAAGCTGCCCACCGCACCCGTAAAGCTATCCGGTTTGCCAGTTTGCGGCAACGGCCTGGCATGGATAACTACCGGAGCACTCTTAGCTGAATATTTTACTTCTTTGTACGACCCTAAGAACTGATCCATTATATCATTAGATTTTACGGGCTGCCTTACAATAAAGGTCATGGCCATGGGGTCAATCGTCAGGTCGCCTGCATGTTCAGGGAATAGAATGGATTGTTTAATATCGGCAACGTTATATTTTAAGCCTTTATAAGTTTCAACCCGCCATTGTACCTGCTGCGGGCTTTTAACATCTTCGCTCCAAAAACCGTTCAGATCAGGCAGCTTATCTAACTGGCTTTGCTCAATACCAACCCTTGTGTACAAGCGGTAGCTTAAAGTTACCTGTTGGCCCTGGTAAACGTTAGCCTTGTCTACCACAGCCTTTATAAACAATGATTTTTCCAGATCGGCAGTATTGCCTTGTTCGATAGTATTGTCGGGCGCGCTTTGTGCATTGCCACCTTGCGGGTTGGTTGCCGAAGGCCTTCCCTTTATTGCCGTAATTTTTATCGGATTGGTTGCCCGGCTTTTACCGTTAACAATCATTATAGCAGGCCCAATGGTTAATACACCTACCCTAACCGGCGTTAAAATATAACTGATGGAGGTTTCGACAGTTGTAGTACCATTAATGGAAGTCATGCTGGTTGACTCATTTGGCCCCGAAAGTACCTGGAAGCCATTAAAATCAGGCGGTGTGAAGCGCTCACCGTTGCCATTAACGGTAAAGGTAACTTCAAACTGCTCGCCGGTACCTACCTCCGTTCTGTTTGTTGTAGCCGTAAATTTTATATCATCGGCATAAAGCAAACTTGTGCAGAACAGTAAAAGCGATAATATATAATACTTTAATTTCATTTAAAATTTGAGCTAACTACCAATCCTTACTGATATGCATTTTTTCGCCTTTCAGCTTTTTATTTTTTAGCTTATCCTGCGTTTGCTTTTCGTTATTATTCAAGGCATCAAGCATCCGTTCAGCATCATCCTTTGATAGCTTATTGGGTTGCTGTCCTTCTTTCTGATCCTTTTTATCCTGATTTTGTTTATCCTGGTCTTTTTTGTCCTGATCCTTTTTATCCTGATCCTTCTTATCCTGTTTTTTATCATCAGGGTTCTTTTTATCCTGATCTTTTTTGTCCTGGTTCTTATCGTCGTTCTTTTGGTTCTTATTATTCTTTTTATCCTGCTGTTGCTGCTGCTTTAGTTTTTCCTGTGCATAAGCCAGGTTATAACGGGTTTGGTTATCAGCCGGGTTATTGATCAATGATTTTTTGTAGGCATCAATACTTTCTTCCAACTTTTTATTCTCTAACAAACTATTCCCTAAATTATGATAAGCCTGTGCAGTAACTGTTTTACTGTTTGATGAGCCTGCAAGCTGGTTAAACTGCTGGCCCGCTTCGGTAAATTTCTTTTGTTTATAAAGTGCATCACCCAGGTTAAAGTTAGCCTCAACATTCTGGTTCTTTTTCTCGACCGATTTGCGGTAACTGGCCTCGGCCTCGGTATATTTTTTTTGCTGATAAAGCTCATTACCCTTATGGATATAACTTTTTTCCTGCTGTGCAAAAAGCCACGATCCCTTTAGTAAAAATAATATGATAATAATTAACTGCTTCATATCTTCTTCACCTCAAATAATTTCAAATTGCTTAACCGCTGGCTTTTACGGTTACTGATAAAAAACTCAACCATCAGCAGTAAAAAGGCAATGCCTAAAAAGATCTGGAAACGGTCTTCATAATCTTTAAAGTTTTTACTATCGACTGTTTTCCGCTGGATCTTTTCGATCTGATCCATCACTATACCTAAACCACTATTGGCATTGGTTGCCCTTACATAAGCACCCCCACCGGCGGCGGCAATCTCTTTGCCCATATCCTCGTTCAGCTTACTGATAACCGGCTTACCTACGCTATCCAAATGGAAACCCGTTTGCTTGCCATTATCATAAATAGGGATAGGCGCACCCTCAACAGAACCAACCCCGATCACATTTACCGATACACCTTTTTCAGTTGCTGTTTTAGCGGCTTCAACGGCATCATCCTCGTGGTTTTCACCATCGGTTATAATAATCATAGCCTTACCTGTGCCATTATTAAAATCAAACGATTTCATACCCAATGTAATGGCCGAACCTATAGCCGTACCCTGCGTTGGTACCATGTTGGTATTGATGGTATTTAGAAACAATTTGGCTGCCGAATAATCGGTTGTTACCGGTAATTGTACGTATGCTTCGCCTGCAAAAACAATGATACCAATACGGTCACTGTGCAGGTTATCAATAAGCTGGGCTATGGCACGTTTGGCGCTTTCCAAACGGTTAGGCGCTAAATCCTGCGATAACATACTGTTTGATACATCCAGCAAAATCATCAGGTCGGCTCCCTTGCGTTTTTCCTCTTCCATTTTTGAGCCTATCTGCGGATCGGCTGCACCAACAATCAAAAACAGGTAGGCTAATATGAATAAAATGAATTTAAGCCAGGGCCTTGAAAAAGACACATCGGGCATCATCAGTTTTACCACATTCTTATCGCCCAACGTAGCTACGGCATTTTTTTTCCACCGGCTTACCTGTAAGTAAAGCAGCAAAAATACCGGGATGGCTAACAACCCCCACAAAAAATTTATATGTGCAAAACGTAACATCTATTAAGTTAAAGCTCCTTTAAATACCGTATTCCTTAATACAAACTCCAGCAACAAAAACAGGAGGGCTATCAGTGCAAATGGCAAAAACACCTCTGTTTTTTTATGATACTGGGTAACATCAATTTTTGCTTTTTCAAGCTTATCAATCCGCTCATAAATATCTTTCAGGGTTTCATTATCAGTAGCCCTGAAATATTTACCGCCGGTTATATTGGCAATTTTTGTAAGTGTGCCCTCGTCAACATCAACTGGCATACGCTGGTACTGAATACCGAAAGGCGTTTGAACCGGATAAGGTGCAAAACCTTTGGTACCTATACCCACGGTGTAAACCCTCACATTAAATTGTTTGGCAATCTCTGCCGCTGTTATTGGCGGGATAGAACCCATATTGTTTGAACCATCTGTCAGCAATATCACCACCTTACTTTTGGCCTCGCTATCTTTCAGCCTGTTTACTGCTGTGGCTAAGCCCATGCCGATGGCTGTACCATCGTCAATCATGCCGTTCTTGATGTCTTTGTACAGATTGATCAGTACGTCATGATCTATAGTAAGCGGGCATTGGGTAAAGCTTTCACCGCTGAATATCACCAGGCCAATACGGTCGTCAGGGCGGTTCTTGATAAAATCAATGGCGATATTTTTACCGGCCTCCAAGCGATTGGGATGAAAATCCTCGGCAAGCATACTGCCCGAAATATCTGATGCGATGATAATATCTATTCCCTCAGTAGTGGTATTTTGCCAGCTCAACGATGATTGCGGACGGGCCAATGCAACTATCAGTGCCGACAAAGCCAAACACCGCAACACAATACCCGAGTGCCTGAACATAGGGATCAGGCTTTTTTTAGGCAGACTGAATCCTTTAACCGCCGATACGCTTAAATAGCCGTAAAGCTTTCGCTCGCGCCATATATAATAGGCCACCATTACCGGGATGAGGATAAACAGCCAAAAGAAACCGGGATGTGCAAATTCAATACCTTTAAACATGGGTATTTGCACCTCCTTCTGTGCGTGGCTTTTCAATAACCAATTGGGTTTGGGTAACCAGGCTAATGGCATTCTCCATACTTTCTTCGTTATCAGCAGGCAATGGTTTTGCTTTTGCAAATTTTACCAGGTCTGCCAGGAGTAGTATTTGCCTTAATTTGTTCCTGTTGGGTTCAGCAAGATCAATGTATTTTAAGCCGGCAAAAATCTCTTCGGTAGTTTTTTCGTGCGTTTTTATGGCATAGCGGTTCTCCAGGTATTCACGGATAATATCGCTTAGCTCGCTGTGGTATTCTTTTACGCTATCCTGCTGCCATAGCTTCTTATCCCGAAGCTGCTGCAGCTTACCCAATGCTATTACGTGCGCCGGAACAGCTGGTTTTATTTCTTCAACCACCTTTTCTTTTTTCGGACGTTTGCGCAGATACCAAATTGTGCCAATTATCAATAATACAATAAGCAGCGGCAAAGCTACCCAAAGCCAATTGTCCCTTAACCAATCAAAAAAGGTGTAGGAAACCGCCATTGGCTGTTTTATATCATAAATAGATTTGGTGGTATCAACCTGTACGGTTTGCACCTGCAATGTTACCTCGTTGCTTTTGACTGCACCGGTGGCCGATCCAAACGAATATGCCGGGATGGTATAAGTACCGGCATCAAAACAGGTAATGGTATAACTTTGTATAACGGTTAGCTGGTTATGATCTTTCTGATCAACCACCGTATCTGCCTTAACGCTGCCAATTACCTGTACCTTCCCGGTTAGGGTATCGGTTAAAACAGGAAAATTGATATGCTCTTTTGCCGGTTGATGCACAATTAACCGCAGCTTGGTTTGATCGCCAATGCGGATAGTCCCCTGGTCTACCTTAGCTTCAACCTGCACACTTTGTGCTGATGTGCTGATGCTGTAGCCTGATAAAAGGGATATTATAAAAAGTATATTATAAAAAAACTGCTTGTTCATTACCTTCTTCTTTCCCGCCTTTTAAACAAAGTCATTAAAGGTTTTACATACGATTCATGCGTACCTATATCCGTTGCATCCACGCCCGATTTTTTAAAAACATCCAGCAGCTGCGCATTCCGCCTCAAGGCATCTACCTTAAAGGCTTTCCTCACCTCTTTATCGCTGGTGTTTACCCAAACTAACTGCCCGGTTTCTTCGTCCTTAACAGGGATTAAACCCAGGTCAGGAAACTCCTCTTCGTGTTTATCATAAAGCCTTAAAGCAATAATATCATGCTTTTTATTGGCTATTTTAAGTTGATTTTCAAATGTTGCGCTCATAAAATCCGAGATGATAAAGGCGGTACATTTCTTTTTGATGGCACTGGTAAAGTATTTCAATGCCCCGGCAACATCAGTGCCTTTATTTTCGGGTTTAAAATCAATCAGCTCCCTGATGATCATTAAAATATGGCTTCGTCCTTTTTTTGGCGGGATAAACTTTTCAATTTTATCGCTAAAAAATATCACCCCCACCTTATCATTGTTCTGTATGGCCGAAAATGCTAATACAGCACACAGCTCGGTAGCTAAATCCTGCTTTTGCTGGTTTAGGGTACCAAAGTTTTCAGATCCGCTCACATCCATCAGCACCATTACGGTAAGCTCGCGCTCCTCGTCAAACACCTTTACATACGGGTGATTAAAACGTGCCGTAACGTTCCAGTCAATGGTTCTGATCTCGTCGCCAACCTGGTATTCGCGCACCTCACTAAAGGCCATGCCACGCCCCTTAAAGGCAGAATGGTATTCGCCCGAAAACACGTGGTTACTTAGCCCGCGGGTTTTTATCTCAATCTTCCGTACTTTTTTTAGCAGTTCTTTGGTGTCCCTTGCCATAATTATAGCAGTGTTTGTTAAGGTACTTCTACTGCGTTCAGGATGCCTGTTATAATATCTTCGGATGTCATATTCTCGGCCTCTGCCTCATAGCTCAAGCCGATACGATGCCTTAAAACATCATGGCAAACAGCCCTTACATCTTCCGGAATTACATAGCCCCTGCGCTTAATAAAGGCATACGCCTTTGATGCCAGCGCCAAATTTATACTTGCCCTTGGCGAAGCCCCGTAAGTGATCAGGTTTTTATAGTTAGATAGCTTATATTGTTCAGGGTAACGGGTAGCAAAAACAATATCAATAATGTATTGCTCTATTTTTTCGTCCATGTAAACTTCCCTAACCACTTTACGCGCCCTGATAATATCTTCGGGCTTAATTATTGCATTGGGCTTTAACATGCCCTGCGGTGCAATATTGGCGCGTACAATCCTTTTTTCGTCTTCCTTGTTTGGATAGCCAATAACAACCTTCAGCATAAATCGGTCAACCTGCGCTTCAGGTAAAGGATAGGTTCCCTCCTGCTCAATAGGGTTTTGCGTTGCCAATACCAAAAACGGCGTAGGCAGTGGATAGGTGGTATCGCCAATGGTTACCTGTCTTTCCTGCATGGCCTCCAATAAAGCACTTTGCACTTTTGCGGGTGCACGGTTTATCTCATCGGCCAATATAAAATTGCTGAACAAAGGGCCCTTACGTACAATAAACTCTTCTTTTTTCTGATTATAGATCATGGTACCCAGCAAATCGGCGGGTAACAGATCGGGCGTAAACTGGATACGGCTAAAATCGGCCTGGATAGCTTTTGACAGGGTATTGATAGCTAAAGTTTTAGCCAGCCCGGGTACACCTTCTAACAGGATGTGCCCATCGGCCAATAAACCGATCAGCAAGCGGTCGACCATATATTTTTGACCGACAATTACTTTATCCATCTCCATTTTAAGAAGATCAATAAAGGCGCTTTCCCTTTGGATCATCTCATTAAGCGCCCTTATATCTGTTGAATACGATGAACTACCTGTTACAGCATCAGACGAAAGCTGCCCGGTATTACTATTTAATTCTTCCATTAAAGCATTTTTATTTTTCGGTAGGCAAACTTAAAAAGATGATCATTTTTTTGCCAAGAAAAAGTGAAGTATAAATGTTAAATTTTGTTAAAATTAACAATAAACACCATACCAGCCCTAAATAAAAGGGCACATCAACTACAAAATGAAACAAATCAATATCCTGAACATGGTAGCTGCTCAGAAAACAAGCAGGCGTAACAGCTGGGAGCCGTGCCAATTAAATACCATTAGGCATCATCATATTTTGGGGTAACGCTTAAAAGCCTTAAAGTAAAATAATTACAGATTATTCGGGATAGGTTTTATAGGCCAGGAAAAAAAACACCATATCAATGGTGGCGGTTAATAAAATATATCCGGGGTTTACAAAAGGATAGGAATCAACTACAATATAAACCATTAACCCAAGCCCTGCAAGGCCTATAAAAATATACAAGTACCTGAATTTTGAATTTAACACCATCTTAATTTTTACTGAAAAATTATAAAAGCCCCCTCTTCACGGGTGCTTTTGCCCTAATAATAACTGATCTATAAAGAACAATTGAAGAGTTTGAAGAGCAGTGATCTATGAATGTGAATTAAAAAAACCTATTGAAAACCAATTAAGGTTTTTTAAACAAATAGCAAGGGGGCAAAATATGTCGTCAAAAAAAAGAATTAATTTTTTGGTTAATAGATATTTAACTCCCTGTAGTTGTAAGGATGCTATCCAACAAATAAAAAGATTTAGTTAGATTAGCTTTGAGGTAATGCAGTTAATGAAATGAAAATTCCTTATGGCTTAAATAATGTATTTGCATTGCTGCTCTTTTTAATATTCCTGACCGGCTGTTCAAAGCCTGCCCAAAAAAATAAGCACGTTGTAACTGCTACTATCCCTGCTATTGAAAATGCTTATTATACTTATGGTAATTTCAACAAGGCTTTTGATATAGCTGCCAATGCGCTGCAATTTTACAGGGATAAAAATGATATAAAACACCAGGCAGAGGCTTTATTATGGATGGCCGCTATTAAAAAAAATCAATCGGCATACACCATATCTTTTAAATATTTAAAAAAAGCCGGGCCTTTGATTAACAAAGCTCAAAACGATTCACTTTATGCTACTTTTTATACGTTAAAGGGCGAATTATATATTGCCGGCTTAGCAACTGATTCTGCCGCTTACAACTTTAATAAGGCCCGTAAAATAATCGGGACGGGTAAGGCTAAAAATACTTTTTTAAGGGCGAGGCTTGATTTAGGCCAGCTGCCGTACTTTGAGCATTTGCAGCAAACCAATACTGCCGACTCTTTAAGTCAGCAAAGCATTAAGGACTTAGCAGGCAGTAAGGGCTATCCTGTTTTTTACTATAACCTGGCGCTGTTAAACCGGGTGCTGTTTGTTAATAAAAACGGCAATGCGGATACTGCTTTATCAATGATTAATAAATATGCTGTTCAAATTGACCGCTCGTTCCCTAACAACAGTTACCTGCATATCCTGGTTAACCATGCGTTAGCAGGAGTTAGCATCAATAACATGGATTACGCAGCATCCATAAAGTATGCAAAAAAAGAAAGGAGCTTTGCCCTGGCAAGCAATAACCCCATCCTGCTTTTTAATGCCGACCATGATATGCAGCAGGCCTATTTTTATAATACCGACTTTAAAAATGCCCTTGCTTTTACCGATAGTATGGACCACCAGGCTCGCATTACATTCCCGGCAAAAAGTTTACAATCAAGCCTGGTGAATAATTGCTATGGCCGGCTTTTTACCAACACCCACGATTATGGCAAGGCCAAGTATTACTTTTTAAGGAATATAAAGCTTAACGGCAGCATCTTCGGTAAAAACAGCGAGGAGTTTATCAACTTCTATTCAAACATGGCCAACCTGTACTCGTACCAGGAGCGCTATGATTCTGTTCTATATTACTATGGCAAAGTATTGGCGCTTGAAAAAAATATCTACACAAAAGACAACATTGCCATAGCCTTTTGTATGGATGACATGGCCCGTACCTATAACAATATGGATAAGCCAAAATTGGCCCTGCCCCTGCAAATTGCTGTTGAAGAGATGTACCTGAAAAAATATGGGCCTAAACACAGTTACGTAGCCTGGGGTTATGATGCCGAAGCCGATTCGTATGGTTTATTGAGGCAATACGATAAGGCCATACAATACAGCAATAAAGCGCTGGGCATGTTTATACCCAATATGGCAACAGATACCAGTGCTATTGACCATACGGCAGCTATCCCCTTTGATATTTACATACCAGATTATATGACCAGCAGGGTTGATATTTTTTTTAACCGCGCTGAAAACACAACAGACAGGAAGCAAAAAACGCAGTACTTAAAGGAAGCTTACCGTTTATGTAATGCTACGAATAAGTTTATACAGGCTTATGCCACACATTTTGATTCGCCGGAGAGCGTGGCGGGTTTATACCAGCGGATGTATGATTACTATAAAATATCAGCCGATATATCGTACGAGCTTTTTGAACTTACCGGCGATGAAAAGTACCGCAACAGTATTTTAAATTATGCCGAAAATAAACGCGGCGCATTTTTACGGAGTACTGTTTTAAGCTCCAAAACGGTACAGTTTTCGGGGGTGCCAGCTGCGGTTATTCAAAGAGAAACAGCTATACGCAATGAAGTTACCGCCGCGGCAGACAGAAGTGTGGCGGTTAGCAAAAAAGACAGTATCAATAAAGTTTACGAACAGTTTTTAAGCTATCTGTCCAGTCACTATAACAATTATTACCGTTTAAAATATTTACCCTACGTTTTAAATGAACGCGACGTACAACAATGGCTGCCTGATACGAATACCGTATTTGCCGAATACCTGATCAGCAAAAAACAGGTCTATATAATGCTGATCGGTAAGCAACATGCATCCATTATAAAACTCGAAAAAAAAGATGAAGTGTTGGCACAGATTGGCGATTTAAGCCTTTTACTTAAAAATTACGATGCCAAAACTTATTACAAAAAAGCTTATAACGTATACAAGGAGCTTGTAAAACCACTTGAGCAGTATGTTAAACCCGGCAACAAGATCATTATCAGTGCCGATGGCCCCCTGTCTGCCTTAAGTTTTGAGGCTTTGGTTACCAAGCCTGCCGCCCCCAATAATCAATTTAATAAAGCTGATTTTTTGATCAACAAGTACAATTTCAGCTATGCCATTTCTGCGTTTTCATTACTTAACCCTTTTGATAAAGAGCATTTATCCCAAACTAATAAAAAAGCCTATTATGCTGCTCCGGGTTTTGATGATCATTTAAAAAGTGATTACAAACAGTTTGCGGCTGATAACCAATTACCTGTCGACAAGGATTACCTGTTATACCTTTACCAGCCTTTTATGATTAAATTGGGTAATGCATTATCAAGCTCATGGAACGTTACTAAAAAGGTAGGCAATGATGCTACAGAATCAGACTTTAAACAAAAAGCACCCGGTAACAATATTTTACAGATAGGATCGCATGCTTTGTTAAATGATATTGACCCGATGAAATCATGCCTGGTATTTGCGAAGGAATTATCAACCGATAATAAGGCCAATGACGGGTATCTGTATTCGTCAGAGATCTATAACCAGAAGCTGAATGCGGACCTGGTGATCCTTACCGCTTGCGAAACAGGTGCAGGCAAGTATAAAGAAGGTGAAGGGATGATGTCATTATCGTACGGCTTTGCTTACGCGGGCTGCAAAAGTGCTATTATGAGTTTATGGCCCATAGATGAAAAAACAGCATCAACCATAACTGAATTGTTTTATAAACATTTAGGCGAAGGACAAACCACAGCAGACGCTTTATATAATGCTAAAAAGGATTTCCTGAAAAAAGCCGATGCTGAACTATCTGATCCTTTTTACTGGAGTGGCCTGGTACTGCTTGGCAACAACGAAAAAATACACCTTGAACAGAATAACACACCTGCTACTTATAGCCTGATATTTGGGGCAATTGGCGTTTTAACAATTGGCGCCGTAGGCTTTAAAAAGTGGAAGAGATAAACAGATCGGTTTAGTCGTACTTCAATTTTGCCAATATATCTGCTGCCTGCTGCTTATAGTCGGGGGCATCAGCAGCTGCAATTTGCTTTAATATAACCACAGCGGCGGGTATTTTTTCCTGGTGAATAAGCACTAAAGCGGTATACCACCTTACTTTTGTATAAAGCAGGCCATCCTTATTTTGTGAATTTATGGATGACAGCAATTTTATAGCATCGTTTTCATTTTTAAGGCGAACCTTGCATAGGGCATCGTAATACCTTACCGTATCATTTTTTGGATCGGAAGCGAGCAGGGCATCAAATTTTGCAGTCGCTGTTTGATGATCGCCGGCTTTATAGTAAACCATAGCCTCATCCATTGCTGTAGCATTTGCCCCCATTAATGATGGTAAACCGTTATCGTCCTGAAAGTATTGAGCAAAGATTTTTTGGCTTGTGTCTTGGCTGCTATTGTAAAAAAATAAAAAAAACGCCATACCGGCAATAGTAGCAGCTACAGCTAAAAACAACCAAACAAGCGGTTGCTTAGCCTTTGGTTTAAACTCAACTACATCTGCTTCGCTCGAAACAAAGGGTTGTTGTATAACATCAAGCTTACCTTTAATAGCAGCTATTTGCACCAGGCGTGCTAATTGCTTTTGTTCAGTAACTTCACTGGCAAGTTTTGTATTTTGCTTAACAGCGGCACTAAAATCAGCGGCGGCGGTACTATCCATTTTACCATTAATAAAGTTTATAATATCCTGAACGGTATATTCATTATCCATTTTGTTACTTTTTTGGCTGCTTGTTAAAGTAAAGCTGCCTTAGCTTTTCAATGCATTTATATTTTTCGTTACGCATTGAACTTATTTCATAACCAGTAATTACACTAATCTGTTTCATTGTTTTTTTATCATAATAAAATAATGACAATATTTGGCGGCATTTGTCGCTCAAACCAGCAAACACATCGGTAAAGGCCTGTATCTCTTCTCTTTTAATCATGCTGTTCAATACCAGCTCATCACTTTGCAGGTCTAAATTCTCATCTGCCTGAATAATCACCGTTTTACTTCTGTTTCTGATTATTTCCATCCATTTGTATTTGCAAATAGTACGGAAATAGCCGTGCAACATACTATCATTAGTATGTGCATATTTTTCAGATTGGATATTATCCCAAAGCGCGATAATTCCTTCCTGAAAAAGATCCTTCACATCATCTTCTGAACCATTGTTTTTTAAAATGTATTGTTTAATAATGGCATAGTGCGCCTTATAGATCATGCTATAAGCAGCCTCATCATTATTCAACAACATTTGATACAGATCTAAGTGCATTGGGGGTATAGTAACTTCTACCCGCAATCTAATAATTTTTCAAATCGATGTATTTAAAATCTGCAAGTTTTTATAGTAATAGCAAATGGAGGAAAGATGTCGTCAATAAGAATAAAAAAGCTTACTGACGACATAATGTAAAGACTTACAGTGTACTATGCTTTATTTAAAAGCAGCCTGTATATTTCTTGTTGTGCCTGTATTGGGGGAATATCAGCATGCACCGGGATATTTTGTATATTTTTATCAAGCATCACCGCCTGTACATTATCGCTTAATTGCAGCGCTATTATTTTAAGCAGGCTTGCTTTTATATCCTGGTCATAAACCGGGAAACAAACCTCTATCCTATGATAAATATTGCGGTTCATCCAATCGGCCGAGCCTAAAAAAACTTCGGTATTGCCGTTATTATTAAAAATAAATACCCTGCCATGTTCCAGGTAACGGTCAACAATACGCCTTACTATAATATTTTCGCTCATGCCTTTAATGCCGGGGATTAAACAGCAAACACTGCGGACTATCAGCGATATACTAACCCCAGCCTGCGATGCTTCGTATAATTTACTGATCAGCACCTGCTCCTCCAGGTTATTCATTTTTAGGGTGATACTGGCAGGCAATCCTTGTTTTGCAAATTCAATTTCAAGGTCAATCAGCTCAATAAACTTACTTTGCAGGTTAAACTGGGCTACCAGCAAATGATTAAATTTTACTTGTTTTTCCAGCGATGGCTTTTCACGTTTGCTTAAAAATATAAACAGCAGCTCCATTTCGCGCAACAAGTTGGGGTTGGCGGTAAACAGGATATGATCAGTATAAAACTTAGCGGTCGACTCATTAAAATTACCCGTAGCTAATAAACCTGTATAAACCATGCGGTTATCCTTTTTGGTTTTTACCAGGGCAACCTTGGCATGTACCTTAAGCGATGTTATGCTATAAATGATCCTAACACCGGCATCCTTCATTTTTTTTGCCCACTTAAGGTTGTTGGCTTCGTCAAAGCGGGCCTTTAGTTCAACCATTACCTTCACCGTTTTACCATTTTTAGCGGCACTTATTAAAGCATTAACTATCCTTGAGTTGCTGGCAACACGGTAAAGGGTAACATAAATTTCCTGAACATCGGGATTAATTGCCGCCTCATTAAAAAACCTCAAAACCGGGTGATAACTTTGATAGGGAGTGCTGATGAGCAGGTCTTTTTTTACGATAAGTGATAACAGATCAGGCGCGGCCTCTATTTCTGCCGGGCTAATAGCTGGCCAGCTATCAAACAAAGTACCCGGTATGTTTACCGGCAGCGAATAAAAATCTTTAAGGTTATGGTATTGCCCGCCTTCGGTTATGTTTGAGTTTTGAAGATCAAATTGCTGGATTACCGACTGAAGGATTCGCAGCGGAATACCTGCCTGGTGCAAAAAGCGGGTAGCCAAACCAAAATCTCTTTTTTTAAGCTGCTTTTCAATCTCTACAGAAAGATCGCCGGGGTATTCATCCTGTAAGTCGAGTTCTGCATCGCGGGTTATTTTGATACTGTAGCAACCTTGTATCTGCTCATTTTTAAATACCTTATCAAGGTTGTACCTGATAATATCATCTAAAAAAGCAATATAGGTTTTACCATCACTTTTAACTGTAAAAAATCGCGGCAACTCATCTGACGGGATGTTGAGCAGTACTAATTTTTCTTTACCAACGCCATCCAACAAATGAACAACAAAATACAGACAGTTATTCCCCGGGAAAAACGATTTGGTATCATTTATTTCGACGGGTTGCAAAAATGCCAGTACTTCCGCAAAAAAATATTCGGTAGCGGCCCCGGCAACCTCAGCGGGAAAAGGATCATTGTATAAAAGATTAACCTTAGCAGCCTTTAATAA
This sequence comes from Mucilaginibacter sp., assembly GCF_965277465.1. Classification (GTDB taxonomy): domain Bacteria; phylum Bacteroidota; class Bacteroidia; order Sphingobacteriales; family Sphingobacteriaceae; genus Mucilaginibacter. The sequence goes on along the minus strand of NZ_CBDICW010000002.1, from coordinate 1,312,246 downwards.
AGGGATAAGCTGTTCTTTTAATATTTGACCAAACCTGTTTTGCTGGGCATTAACCATAGCTATGGCCTGTTTAAGTATCCCTGCTTGTTCATCGGCATTAATAGGGGTATCATCCTTTTCGCCTATCTTTTTAAGGGCATGCAGCACAGGCATACGTACCCGGTAAAATTCATCCAGGTTTGACGAAAAAATGCTCAAAAACCTAATTCGCTCCAGCAATGGCACCTTGTTATTGCCAGCCTCTTCCATTACACGCTGGTTAAAAGATAGCCAGCTTAAATCACGGTTATAAAAACGGTGTTCCATTTATTATACTGATGGATTGTGGCTAAAAAATGCAGATGCGATGATAAAAGCTATTACAGCCACAATTAATCCAAACATAAATATGTTATAAGCTATGCGGAGTAAATGATATTTTTTGCCAAGGACAACTCCCTGCGCGTACAGATCTTTGATCAGGCTGCCATACAAAAAGTCTTTATCCTCCATCATCATCTGCATGCCGTTGTTAAACTCCTCTAATTTCATTTTATAAAAGTTACCGAAAAACAACAGGTTAACCTTTTTATCCTCAAGATCTTCGGGAGTAAAGGTACCATTGGGGATGGAAGGGCGGGTTGATAAGATGGAGAAAGTCATGGCCAGCAGGCTAACCGTAAGCAATATAAACGATGGGATGATGAGGTACCCATATTCATTTAACCGGCGCAATACCAAACTTATAATGGCCGACATGATGATGGAGTTAACCGTGATCATGATATGTGCTTTTTTATCGGCCATGTCGCTCAGTCGCTGGTGATTGCTTGAGCTGATCCTGAACATGGTTTCAATTCCCTTTTCAGGCTTTTCCTCTTTATCTTTTTTCTTTTTCTTTTTTTGCTCCGGCTCCGCTGTTACTTCAAGCGGGATACCTTCGCTTATGGCAACCATTTCAGCATGTTTTTTTTCTTCTTTCCTGGCAGCTTTGTCGTTCTCTTTTTCTTCTTCCTTCTCCTCTTTTTCTACTTTATTTTTTAGCTCTTCAATATTTTTCTGTTTATCGCCATTTAATAAAAGCCTGCAGTAATCGGTATGGTAGGTATGTGCTTCTAAAAACTTAACGCTTTTTTCGCGCCATTCCAGTTTGCTCATATCAGCATGATGCAGAATATTGATCTCCTTAAATAAAAGCTTATCTTTTTTAAAAAAATCATTCAGCCCTAAATGGAACAGATCTGCATCGCACAAAATTTCTTCGAGCAATGTATTTGGCGCCTGCGGCATTTTTGTGGCCATGATGCAGCCTTTAATTAAATCTTCGTCATCCTTATGCAGTTTATGCTGCTCAAAAAAGGCAAGGGCTATTTTAACGCTGTGCTCCTCGTGGTTATTTATATCTTCCATATAACCAAGGTCATGAAACCATGCAGATGCCATCACAATAAAAAAGTCGTGGTCGTTTAACTGATAATGGTTGGCAATTTTTATGGCAGCTTCAACAACCTCCTCTGTATGCTGCTGATTATGATAAAGCAGGCTGGTGGTATCGTGCGTTTTATAATAAGTTAAAACATAATCCTGCGCATATTCAAGTAAATGCTGGTAATTCATATTCAGAGGTTGTTTGTTGGGTATAACTAATGGTTTTTGTTATGAATGCTTTAAAGTTTGTACCTTGTTGTTTAATGTAAAAGTAAGGAATCAAACTTCATTTTTTTGCCATTTAAAAGCATTGCATGCATAGAATACTAAATAAACGTCTTTTTTTTGTAATATTCATTTCCGTACTGATCTCTTGTTTTTTGCCGGGTAAGCTGTATGCACAATCGCCCATACAACAGTTTGATGATCGTATAATGATTGATATTCAAAACACCCGCACACCCGAAAAAACAGGTTTTTTGCTCTTCATGTCAAACACATACAGATATGGCGATATTGGAATCCCTGCAGCAATGCTTGTTGGCGGTATAGCCTATCATAACGAGGCCTTGCGGCAAAACTCATTATTTGTGGCAAGCAGCACGGCCATATCCTACGGGTTAATGACACTTATTAAACACGTTGTAAAGCGCCGGCGGCCATTTATTCAAAATATAAATATAGTGCCGGTTTACAGGGCGGGCAGCACCTCATTCCCTTCGGGGCATGCAGCATCAACCTTTGCCACGGCAACCGCATTATCAATGGCCTACCCCAAATGGTATATCATAACCCCTGCCTTTTTATGGGCAGGTACGGTTAGTTATTCGCGCATGTACTTAGGCGTTCATTACCCTACCGATGTGGCAGCCGGCATTGTACTGGGTGCAGGCACTGCAACATCGCTTATGTTTTTAAAAAGATAAACTAAATTGCTCCTTTTTAGTTTGCTATACTTAATAGTGTAAGCAAAGTAAAAAAACAACTATCTGAGTGTAACTATTTGGTGTGTAATTATCTCCACTTTATATTTTTAATAAATTTGTTCAAAATAAATATTACCCCGCAATGATGCTTCCGCAATTTTCTGATAACCCCTTTATCATCAAGCTTTCCTTTCATAAGGTTATTGAAAGGTTTGAAAAAATTGCCGCCGAAGCAAAAGGTCCTGATGCTGAACGCGCTAAACTATTATTAGCCAAAATTGAGCCTTACCCCGAACTGAGGGACGGCATAACTGATACCGCACTTATAGATAATAAAAGTGCGATAATTTCAGAATTATTAGCAGACCTTTTTCCCCCGGCACTTAGTTTAAACGAGATAAAAGCGGTAAGCATCCCATTTTTAGGCTTAACTTTTAATTATACTGAGCGGTTTTTGAATATTTTAAATGCAGCAGGTACGTCTTTCGCATTCAATATCCGCGATTTTGATGAACACCAGTTTTATATCATGACCAGCTGCATTATCCTCAACTCCTATTACGGCACACACCTTGATTTTGGCAAGCCCCTGTTTTATGATATACCAACTGCGGATGGCATAGCACGGCACTACCGGATTTTGTACAATGCCGATTTTTTAGAGATCATCCCTACCGAAAAATCAGTTGAGCTAAACCAGGCCGATATAAACCTGTTGATGGATAATTTCGATGATCTTGACCTTTGGAAGGCTAAATTTCCGCCAAACAGCTGGATATTAAAAGGCTTTGGTATAATGACCTTATTTGATGCTACTACCGAAAACGCGGTATCATCATTAAAAGGCAGCTTGTTAGGCAATGCCAACGAACCTGATTTACAGCAGAACCTTGAGTCAATTTTCAGATCAATATATAAGATACCAGATCTTAAGATTGGGTTTACCGCCTTTGACAAGGAAAACGACAGGTTTACCAATACATCTTTCGGCAAAAAAGTACAAAGCTTTCTGTTACAGGAGCAAGCCGAAACCGATTGCAAAAACATATTAAAAAGCGGCTCGTACAAAAATTTAGTTAAAAAACATCAGCCACTCTCTGTTTCTGATGTATCAGAATTTGCCGCCCTAAATCCTGATAGTTATGTGGCCAAACACTTTTCGGCCCAGGGCATTAAAAGTTTTATCCTTGCCCCTATTGTTAAGGATGATAAACTGCTTGGTATTTTAGAATTGGTTTCGCAAAGAAAAAGAGAGCTTAACAGCGTTAACACCCAAAAGCTTGATATTGTAATGCCTTTTATTGTGGATACCATAAGTCGCAATATAAATGATCTGCAAAACAGGATTCAGGCTGTAATTCAAAAAAACTACACTGCGCTGCACCCCAGCGTTAACTGGAAATTCAGAAACGAAGCGTTAAAATATATCCGCAACAAAAATGCCGGTAAAACTTATCATTTAAAAGAAATTGTGTTTAATGATGTATACCCTTTATACGGACAGATCGACATAAAAGACTCGTCAATAACCCGTAACCTGAGTGTTAAAAACGACCTGAGCAAACAATTAGAGCAACTTATTTTATTACTGAATCAGCTTTACCAGGGAAGTTATATTATTATTGCCGAACAGATAGCTGCTGATGTTAAAAGCTTTGTAGATGATTTGGAAAATGGTGTAAAAGCCGATACGGAACAACACATTCAGCATTACCTGGAAACCAATATTTATCCCTTGCTTAACCAATCTGAAAATTTTGATCCGGCAATTGCCGAAAAGGTTAAAGCTTATTTCAGGGAAACGGACAAGCTGACCGGCGATTTTTATATTAACCGGCGCAATTACGAAACTACGCTATCTCTTATCAACGAAAGGCTGATAGCCATATTAGATAACAGGCAAACCGAAGCGCAGGCCCATTATCCGCATTATTTTGAAAGATTTAAAACGGATGGTGTTGAGCATAGTCTTTATGCAGGCTCATCCATAAACCCCGATCAGCCTTTTGAGGCAACACACCTGCACCATTTGCAGTTTTGGCAGCTACTGGTACTTTGCGAAATGGGCATTGAACAATATCATCTTAAACAAACATTGCCTTATCCATTAGGGGTTACTTCACTGGTTTTAGTTTTCAGTAATGTAATATCTATCCGGTTCAGGATGGATGAAAAGCATTTTGATATTGATGGGGCTTATAACATACGCTACGAGGTTATTAAAAAACGCATTGATAAAGCTTTTATAAAAGGCACCAAAGAGCGGATAACCCAGCAAAATAAGATCACCATCATTTTATCAACGATGGAGGAAGAAGAAAACTACCTGAACTATATTAACCTGCTGCAGGCAAAAGGAATACTTGGCGCCGAAATTGAAAAATTTGATGTGGAAGATTTGCAGGGAGTATCGGGCTTAAAGGCGTTAAGGGTTAGTGTATTACATAACCAAAAACAACCTATAGACCAGCTTTTTGCCTATGAAACCTTATACCAGGAATTAATAGACTGATCTATTAACTTCTGATATAAAACAAATTAAAACCTGAAACCGGCAGAGATATAAGGGTACGCGCCTTCTTTTGAAAAACCAACAACTGCCTGTACCAAAAATAACTGGCCGGGTAAGTAATAAATGCCACCGCCATAACCATCGTGCCATTGGTTTGATGATTCGCCGGGTGTCCAAACGCGCCCAATATCATTAAAACCAACAACCCCTAATGTACCCGGTAACAGGTACGATGCTACGTCCAATAATTTAAGGCGTACCTCAAAATTATCATAGGCCATACTTTTACCTGTAAAACGGCCTATGTAATATCCCCTTAGGCTTTCATTGCCACCCAACTGTAATTGCTGGTAAAATGCAGCATTACCAAAAGTTGTACCACCACCCACACGGTTGGCAATTACAAATACTGAATCCTTATCGGGATTTAAATAAAAACTAAATTGAGTGGTTAAGTGTCCGTAACTGTTTGAACTGGAATTAAGGCCCTTTAAACCCGAAAGTGTAGTGTTCCACAAAACACCGTTATGTGGTATAATACTCTTGTCGCGGGTATCTAAAATAAGCCCGGCAATTAAACCTGCATTACCCTGAGAGCCAAACACATTTTTATCAGGATACAACTGGTTATAATCATTCAAAAACCTGCCGTGGTTACCATCCTTATCACCATTATAATACTGGGCTATAATGCCTGCGCTTGCAGTCCATTTGTTGTAACGGTGCCTGAGCCTAACATCAATATTAAGATAGTTGTAAACATTACGGTAATATTGTCTTTCCTTATCGCCCCTGTCAACATACTGGGTTTCATTACCTATACCAAAAAAATAGCTTTGATAGTTTGGCCCCTTTGATAAAACATCAACTACTAAATCATTATTACCTACGGCTTTTACAAAATCGCCATTATAATTCAACAACAGTGAATGTGCCCCAAAGCCATAATTAACCATCAGGCTTTGCCTGAAAGCATAAGGGTCTTTTCTGAAACCCTGTTTCTGATAAATAAAATCGCCGATAAATTGTACACCATAATCCTTGTTATAGCTTGCCAAAAGTAAGGGTTGTAAAAAATCATACTTAAAGCTAAACTTATGATAAGCGTTTACACTGGTATCAGTACCCAGCCTTAAGTGCACCTGCGATGCCTTGGGGAAGTTATTTTTCTCGTCAGACCGGTCATAAACATACCTATTACCTTTACCCTGAATGGTGCTGTCGATCAAAAAAGTATCTTTATCATCGCCGCCTATCATCCGTATAGTAATTGGCGACGAATTTTTTCCTGATACAGCAAACAAGTCTTTACCGCCCATGCCGTAAAGCCTAATCTCATCAGTTACAGCCGGATCAAACGTGCGCTGATAAATGGTGCGGCCAACCGATTCATCCTTCTTTAACTTTTTAACGGTTACCGTTACACTGCCATCCTGCTCATTTATTATATTGAATTTTTCGCGCTTATCAGATGCAGGGATCTCAACCGTGCTTGATATAAAACGATAATACTTCATAGCCTGTTCCATCAGCACGTTTCGGCGGGAAATAAGCTTGTGAATGATCTCCGCACCGCTGAGCTTATAAATGGTATCGGGCATTAATTTAATGGCATCAGTAATAACCTTATCCGTCAGTTTGCTTTGTACGTAAGTTATTTCGGTTTTCCAGTCCTGCTCATTTAGTCCGTTTAAAAAATAGCGGTCAAAATAACGGGCATTAAGGTTCCACCGTTTTATAGACCGGATATGATCGCCATAGTTTTGAAACTTAGCCATCAGTAAGTGCCTTGAAACTAACCACGGGAAAACACCATAACCATTATTATAAACCTGGTCACGATCGCGCGGAACGGGTTCATATAAAGTTCCAATACTGTCTTTTATACGCTCAAAGCGCCATTGGTCTTCATGCCTGTCCCAGTCGCCTAAAAGCATATCCAGCAAACGGGCCCTTAAAACCTTTTTTTCATCAACCCGGTTATCGTTATCATCCTGTATTTTACCTTGAACCTTAGTTACATTATCTGTCTTATCAACATCTAAGGGTTCTCGCTCTTCCAATAAAAAAACCTGGTTGGCAAAATCCTTCCTGTATTCGCCCAGGGCAGGGTCATCTGGTACATAAACTACCTGCGGGTGCGCATGTGCAATATCTAAAGCTTCAGCTAATGGCGGCACAGTTAGGGCAGCAAACGGATGCTCGGCCGAAATCTGATCCTGAATAATATCTTTTGCAATACTTTCACGCAGGCCAGGTGGCAATACTTTTTCGGGATATTTCTGAATGGTTCTTAATACCCACTCCTTACCGTTAGGGTCTTCCAACCGGAGCGATTTGGTTTGCATACCACCGCCACGCTGTAATATTTTAAGGCCTCCCTTTTCCGTATTTAAATAAAATATCTTCATTTTAACCGGAGCCGACCATAAGTTTCTGTAATTTTCGCCGAATAAAAACCGGTGTGTACTGCCAACTTTATTATATTCAGGTTCAATTGCTATCTTAATACTATCCTGCTGCAACAATGTTTGGGCAAAACTACTGCCAGCAATAAAGCTTAAAAAAACTATTATTGTTACCTTTAAAATATTTAAATACCTGGTAAATACACTCATAGAGGCTAATATATATACGTTTTAAATGGTTGAGATACTAAAAATCAACCAGATAATTTAAGCATCACAAAATAGGCAAAAAGCGTAACTTATATATAATAGCAACTTAAATATTGTGTTATGCTTTATCTTCAATACAGCTAATAATATAGGCGTGGCGGGTATGGCCAATCCTTTTCAGCAATATTGACAGAATAACGTATTCAGCTAAACAGCTAATGCTATTTGAATATAAAAAGCCGGAATAAAAGATTTGGTTCAATTGACCTGATTAAAGGTTAGTTTTTAACCGCATACGATAAAGGCTCGGAGTAATGCCTTCGGTTTTTTTAAATGCCCTGCTAAAGTAATTGAGGTTATTAAAGCCAGCCTTAAAACAAGCTTCGGATATACTGTTGTAAGGATTATTCATCAGCTGTTTAGCTAATTGCACCCTCTCCCTGATAATATAGTCGACCGGAGAGATCCCTAATTCATATTTAAAGGCCCTGAAAAAACTGGCCTTACTCATAAATGCCATTTGGCTAAGCGAATCAATATTCAGCTTATCTGTAAGGTGCACTTTTATATATTCTAACACAAAAGCAAACCGGCTACCGCTTGATAGCTCGTGCATGTGATCACTTACATCGTGCAAATTCTGCATCTGCATTATGCGGATCAGTAGTTCTTTTAGCGTTAGGTTTGCCAGCACATCTTTGGTTAAAGCATCCCCTGTACTAATGCGGATCAGCTTATTAATAAGCTGGGCCAGCTCATAATTATTAAAAAAGTGAAACTGGTTATAGTTCAGCTTCCAGATGCGGTTATCTTCCCGGGGGTAATTCTCGTTCAAAAAATCCAGCGTGTTCATAATCTCCAGGTGGTTAATAGCCAATGCAGTACACTGCGATGGCTGGCTGGCAGATGCTTCCGGGAAATCGATGGTCATGGTAATATTTGGCGGCACAATAACGGTTTCACCGGGCAAATAATCAAACCCCGGCTGATCAAAAAGGTGCATAACTTTTTTGCCCCGCAGCATACTGGTAATAACCAGGTCGCTAAAGGTTAAGGGTACAAGTTCACTACGCTGGTAGGTTTCAAAAATATTAAGCTCACAGTGGTTTAGGGTATAAGCCTTTCGGTGCTCTACCAGTGTTTTAATTTCTTTCCCGCTTGATAAGCTTAATGGGGAAACCAGGTTTTTATTGGTCATGGCTGCTGCCTAATTAGGTACAATTTAGATATAGTTAACAGCATTTACAACTACTTATATAAAATGACACGATAGTGCTATTATTTGACACCATTGTGCAACTGCGCAGCTAACCATTACCCTAACTTAGTTGTACCAATTAAAACTAAAAAACATGAGTATTATTTCAAAACCCTCCTTTAAGGAGAAGTACGACAATTTTATTGGCGGCAAATTTGTTGCACCCGTTAAAGGCGAATATTTTGATAACATTTCTCCTATTGATGGTAAAGTCTTTACAAAAGCAGCCCGCTCAGGCAAGGAAGATATTGAATTAGCTTTAGATGCCGCACATAAGGCTTATGCTACGTGGGGTAAATCATCAGCTGCTTACAGGGCAGGTATCTTAAATAAAATTGCTGATGTTATTGAAGCCAACCTTGAATATCTTGCAGTAGTAGAATGTATTGACAACGGCAAAGCCATCCGCGAATGCCGCGCAGCAGATCTGCCTTTGGTTATAGATCATTTCCGTTATTTTGCAGGTGTTATCCGCGCCGAAGAAGGCGGCATATCAGAGCATGATGAATTTACCGTAAGCATTTGCCTGCATGAGCCTTTGGGCGTTGTAGGTCAGATCATCCCCTGGAACTTTCCGCTGTTAATGGCGACCTGGAAAATTGCCCCTGCCCTTGCAGCAGGTAATTGCTGCGTGGTAAAACCAGCAGAACAAACCCCAACTTCTATTATGGTTTTGATGGAGCTGATAGGTGATATTTTGCCTCCGGGTGTATTAAATATTGTTACGGGTTTTGGCCCCGAAGCTGGTAAACCGCTGGCCTCATCGCCACGCATTGCCAAGGTATCATTCACAGGCGAAACCACTACCGGGCGCTTGATTATGCAATATGCATCCGAAAATCTGATCCCGGTTACGATGGAGTTAGGCGGTAAATCGCCAAATATATTTCTTGAATCTGTTGGCGATGCCGACGATGAATTTTTTGATAAGGCAGTTGAAGGTGCCGTAATGTTTGCCCTGAACCAGGGCGAAGTATGTACCTGCCCATCGCGTATCCTGGTACACGAAAACATTTATGATAAATTTATTGCCCGTGTTATTGAGCGCACAAATGCCATAGTAATGGGTAGCCCTTTGGATGGTACTACCATGATGGGTGCGCAGGCCTCAAATGATCAGTACGAAAAGATCCAGTCGTACCTTAAAATTGGTAAAGAAGAAGGTGCCGAAGTATTATGCGGCGGCGAAATTAAAAAGTTAGACGGCGAATTAGCCGGTGGATATTATATCCAGCCCACCTTATTTAAAGGGCATAATAAAATGCGCATTTTTCAGGAAGAGATATTTGGCCCCGTAGCATGCGTTACCACTTTTAAAACTACCGAAGAAGCCATTGAAATTGCCAACGATACCCTTTATGGCCTGGGTGCCGGAGTTTGGACACGTGATGCCCATGAAATTTACCAGGTACCCCGTGCTATATTAGCAGGCCGCGTTTGGGTAAATAACTACCATGCCTACCCTGCACACGCACCGTTTGGCGGCTACAAAAAATCGGGTTTTGGCCGCGAAAATCATAAAATGATGCTGGGCTACTACCGCCAAACCAAAAACATGCTAATTTCATACAACAAAAATAAACTGGGCTTTTTTTAGTAACTGATTAATTGATTTTATTAAGCACATGCGTAAAGGTATATAGCTACCTTGCGTATGTGCTTTTACATTTAGTAAAACAGCAAAATGGTAAAAAGAGTATTGGTAACGCCCGAAGCATCGGGCTTAATTCAGGAATTAAAAGACCGTTTTGGCCCGCTGATGTTTCACCAAAGTGGTGGCTGTTGTGATGGCTCATCGCCCATGTGTTTTGAAAAAGGCGAATTTAAGCTGGGCGGCAGCGATATTAAATTAGGCGAAATTGATAACTGCGAATTTTGGATGAGTAAGGATCAGTTTGAATACTGGCAGCATACGCAACTTACCGTTACGATAACTAAAGGACGTGGGTCGAGTTTTTCTATTGAGATCCCAACCGGATTCCGTTTTATGATTCACTCCCGGTTATTTACTGATGATGAATTAAAGGAACTGGAACCTGTCTCTTTTTTTGAGGATTAATTTACTGATCAAACCGAATTTCTGCGTTTCCTTTCTTTGAAGGAAATTCATATAAGGCTTTTAAAAGCATTGGCCCTGTGCGATTCCTTCCCTGGGGAAGGGCAGGTAGGGGTTTTATGCTTAATAAAGGTACTTTGTAGTAAATGGAATCACAGTGCCGCTCATAGCCGCTGAGTCTTAGTCACTTTCCCTTAGATGGAATTAACCAAAGATCAAGTCAGAAAAAAGCTTCCCCCCCGGAGGCCATACTCCCAGGCCCGCTTTTCTGACAGGCCTTTGCCCGCTTTTTGATTTGAGTTCTCTTAGGTGTATTTTAAAAAAAGCGTTGGCCCCTTTGCGATTCCTTCCCTGTTAAAGGATAGGTCAAGGTTTAAACAACATGTTTTTCAAGTCCTCTCCTTTGGAGAAGATTTAGGTGAGGCTTTTAAAAATCATTAATGCCCTCCGTCAAAAACACTTTTATAAATCTCCTGCTGTAACTGATCGGGGTGCAGAACAGGGCTTATCTCAAAGCTTTTTGCATTATGTACTCCCAATACCAATTTCACCTGCTCGGGTTTTCCATTTTTAATAATGTCAACGGTTACTACATCACCAGCTTTTTTATTGGTTGAAAGTAATTTTAAATCATCAGCAGTTGCAGGTTTGCCATCCACCATCATAATTTTGCATTTATTCCGGATCCCGGCATTCCATGCTGGTGATTGCCAGTCAACATCGGTCACGGTAAGGGTATCTTTCCGGTTTTGTGCGGTGATGCCCAGCCATGCGCCGGGTTGTGTTTTTACGGTATCATCAATACTTAAACCGGCATAGGCAAAGTATTTGTGGTAATTAACTTCCTTAACGGTTGATGCATATTCAAAAAGCTCGGTCAACGGAACACCTGCTGTTTGCTCACAAACCTGTTTAAACTCCTGCGGAGTAAAACCGCGTTTAAGCTTTTGGTAATACTGGTGGTAAAGCGTGCGCATTACATCATCAAGACTTTTCTTATTTTGGGTTTCGTGCCTGATCTTTAAATCTATCATTAGGCCTAACAACGGGCCTTTGTCGTAGTAAGATATAGTTTTATTTACCTCATCGCCTGTACGGCCAAAAGGCCCGTCAGACCAAGTATCTGTGCTTGATTGCGTAGCTGATTGATATAAATGCCCCGGTTTGGCTTCGTAATTAAGCAAATTGGTTCGTAACTGGCTGATCAGCTCGGCAGACGTGGTAAGCCCTGCACGGCGCAATATCATATATTCATAATACACTGTAAACCCCTCCGATACCCAGAGCATTTCGGTTTTGCTGCCATTTTCATAATCGAACGGACCCAGTTCTATTGGGCGGATACGTTTAACATTATAATTATGGAAATACTCATGCGCCAAAAAGCTGTATAATTTTATACGACCAGCTGCCGTATTCAACACATTGCCATCAAATGCAACCGCGGCTGAGTTTAAGTGCTCTATACCACCCCCACCGGGGCCAATTGCTAAAAAGGTATAATGATTGTATGGAATATCGCCGATAATAGCTGAGCCATTTTCAACTATCTTCTTCATATCGTCCATAAACTGCTGCTTATCAAACGATCCCATTTTGTAGCCAATAAAATCATGCTGAATGCCATTTACCTTAAAAGCGGGCAGCGCTTCCAACTTGCCCATCAATATGGGGCTATCATATAAAATATCAAAATCAGGTGCATAGTAGGTAGCGATATCGCCGGCTACATGATCCATGCCTGTTGCAATTCGGTTCCATCCTTCAAATTGTTTAATGGTTAGGGTTACGGGCTGTTTGATGTTTCCTGCTGCATATAAAAACACACCTGCGGGTGATATAAATGCATGGTTTTCATCCAAAAAATTTCCGGCTACAAAATTCCGGTTTGCCTTTATATCATATTGCAGCATTAAAACTTTGGCATGCTTAGCAGCTACCTTCCATGTTCCCGGTGTTGACTGTGTAAAGGCCAATGGTTTCCCTGCCCCATCTGTAGCGCTAAAAGCCGAAAGGTTTTTATCAAAGTTCATAAACTGGTAGTAGCCGGTTGTCCATGCCGGTATTTTAAAGGGGATGGTATCAGCCTTATTACCGCTTAGTTTTAAACTGACATGGATAATTTTTGAGCCCGGATCCAATGTGATAGCATAATGCCATTGCTGATTGGCTTGCTGCGCAAATGCCGGAGAGTTAATTAACAGGCAAAAAGATATGGATGCCGCCAAAAAATTAAAAAAAGCTTTCGACTTATTTTTGATGGATGATAAATGGGTCATGCTACGGGTGTTTAAACCAAATATATAAATTACAGCCTGATATAGCGCCTGTTTAGCTATAAAACAGCCTGATTTATATAAAAATTGTCAGTTTTACATTTCATAATATTTATAGTAGTGGGGATCGTAAACACTATATGAAAAAACAATTAGCTTTGTTTGCAGGATAATACCTGTTAAAAAACATCTGAAATGAACTGGAATAGTCAATTATTAGCAAATACGGGCTGGTCTGATAATATAGTAAACCGCGAAGGCAAGCAGATTGTAGCCGACAAAATTGCGGCAAAGGTTAAAGATGGTGACGTATTGGGCGTAGGCTCGGGCTCTACCGTTTATTTGGCGTTATTTGCTATTGCGCAACGGATAAAGAACGAAAATTTAAAGATCAAGGCCATCCCAACTTCGTTAGAAATTATGATGACCTGTACTACTTTGGGCATTCCGCTAACTAATTTAATAACCGATAAGCCCGACTGGCTTTTTGATGGTGCTGATGAGGTTGACCCCGACCAAAGCTTAATAAAGGGCCGCGGAGGTGCTTTATTTAAAGAAAAGCTTTTAATAAGATCGAGCCCTAAAAGCTATATTATTGTTGACGATAGCAAATTGGTTACCAAACTTGGTCAAAAATTCCCGGTGCCTATTGAGATTTTTCCGGGGGCCATTACTTATGTGGAAACTGAATTACTAAAATTAGGCGTTACAGACCTATCCTTAAGGCCTGCCAAAGGTAAGGACGGACCAATCATTACCGAGAACGGCAATTTTTTGCTGGACGCTCATTTTAAGGATATTCACAAAGAAATGGAAAAAGCCATTAAATCAATTACAGGCGTAATTGATAGCGGCTTGTTTATCGGCTATGATTTTGAGGTGCTGGTTGCTAATATAAAAGTTTAATATACTGCTTTAATTACCCAGGTATTTTACAGCTCAAATTTAAGTGCGAGCTAAAACCCGGGAGCTTTGCCTTAGTTTTGCCGGGTGCTAAATTAACAATGTAATACATCCAAATGGTTAAAATGGGTTACTATATCATTGCAACACCCATAATTTAACATTTTTTAAGAATTAATATGGATACTATTGCATTCCTTTATTCGTTTGCATAACCGATGTATATCTATATTTGGCAAAATATTAAGCGCATCAAAAAAATTAAATAAATTCCCTATATAATAAAATGAAAAAAACGTTTACACTACTATCAATAATTTCGCTCTTCTCTTTTTATGCCAAAGCACAGGATATTAAAGAATATGTTAAAAGCTACATGGGTTTAACAGCAGGTCTATCAAGCCCGCTTGGAGATTTTGCCCGTTATGATTATGCTAATGGTTCTGGTTTTGCCAAAAGAGGCGCAACTGTTGGTTTAGATGGTGCGGTTTATGTTTATAAAAACCTGGCCATAGGTGGAATGTTTACTTTTCAGGATCAGGGCGAACTAACTACCAATAATGCACAAACTCTTGCTGATGGCTATAATTCACAGCTTAATAAATATGCCACACTGGTACAAGGTGTTAACCGTTATCATAATTACAACTTTATGATAGGGCCCCAATATTCATTTACACGTGGTAAATTCATACTTGATCTAAGAGCATCGGCAGGTATCGTAAAAAGTGCTTCAACACCCGCCCTTACCATTATATTTGATAGTTCAACCAGCTCCGAAAAAACAATCAATCAGCTTAGCTCAACAGGTACAGCACTTGCATACGGCGGTAGCGCAGGCCTTCGCTGGACTTTTGCTGAAGGTTGGGACCTTGGTTTAAAAGCTAATTACATTGATTCGAAAGGTGTAAAAGTGAAAAACACCGGCGATACCGACCAGTTAATTAATGGAAGCCGCCTGGTTACCAAACAACCTATCACGGTATTGCAAACCAATCTTGAAATTTCATTCAATTTCTAATTTCATTTAAGAAGTTTAAAACTGTCACTACATATACAAAAGCAGCCTATAAAAAGGCTGCTTTTTTTGTTTTAGGATGACGGAGCTTCCAATTTATTTACTTCATAATAATTTTAAAAAAAACTTTTACTGATAGTATATTTCTAATACTTTTATAAAGACCGTTATTAAAACTACAACTGATTGAAAAAGCTGATTGCCATAGTTTTTTTGAGTGTGCAAATGTTTAGCATTTGCGGGCATATTTTGCTGTACAAATATTTTGTTTACCGATCTGATAAGTTGTTTAACGAGCAGATAAGTAAAAACAGGTATAACGTAAACGACCTGGTTGAGATCAAGGTTCCCGTACATACTCCATCTGTTCAAAGCTGGACTGGTTATGAAAAAATTAACGGGCAGATCCAGTTTAAAAACACCTGCTATAACTACGTAAAAATAAAGCTGACATCAGATACTATTTTCCTGATGTGCGTACCCAATTACGAAAAAACAAGGCTCTTCAATCAAAACATCATCAATGCCAGGGATATTGCCGATATACCCATCAATAAGAAAGATCATGTACCTTTTGGCAAGCTTATAAACCTTGGGAATTATAGTTTTCCAATAGTGCTTTACAGGTTTTCATCGCCGGTTGTGCTGCTTAAAGCAAGCATGAGCTGTTTACATGTAAAACCCATTAACAGCTATCTGCCTATTTTTCATCAGCCTCCAAAAGCAATATGTTAACCCTTTTAATTAACATTATTGTAAACCCGTTGATCTGCCTTTTTAAGGGAGATCAGCTTTCTTTTATATAGATGAGTAATATTCAACAAAAACTTCATTATACGCTTCGCTTTGCCGTTGCCATGTGTTTTATAGGGCATGGTTCATTCGGAATAATAACCAAACCTATTTGGTGTAACTACTTTGCCGTATTTGGTATTGGCAAAGTTATGGCCTACCATTTAATGCCAATAGTTGGCACATTTGATATACTATGCGGCATACTTATGCTGGTATTTCCGTTAAGGATAATCCCTTTTTGGCTGGTGGTATGGGGAATTGCAACAGCATTGATGCGCCCCCTGTCAGGCGAGCCTTTTGCCGAGTTTATTGAACGGGCAGGTAACTTTGGTGCTCCCTTAGCGCTATTGTTAATGTCGGGCGGGATCAAATTAAATATCAAAAGTCTGTTTTCCAGGATTGACCCTGATACGGCAATCGACCCAAAAGCATTGGTAAACGTTATCAACTGCCTTAAAGTGGTGGTGTTTTTATTGTTGGCAGGGCATGGCTGGCTTAACCTGATTGAAAAGAAAGGGCTAATTAGTCAATATACCATGCTTGGTTTTACTAATCCACAAGGTACCGCCCAATTAATAGGCGCACTTGAAATTGCAGCGGCTATAACGGTATTAATAAAACCTATACGCCCGGTAATATTTGTCTTTTTGATATGGAAGATAGCCAGCGAGTTATTTTACCCGCATTACGAGATGCTTGAATGGGTTGAGCGTGGCGGAAGCTATGGTTGCATACTTGCCCTTTGGCTGGTAACGGGAATAGAAACAAATAATTCAAAAGCAAGCAGAACATTGCAGGTTGTTTAAATTAATACGCCAAACAAATTATGTAAGGGCCTCCGTCAAAAGTCAATTTCTTTAAAAACAGTTAAAATATTTCTTAGTGTTCTCTGCGTTTTAATCTTAGTGTTCTCTGTGGTAAATGACTACAAAGAATACTAAGAAAGCACAGAGAAACACGGAGATTGTATGTTACAAACAATTAGTCTGCATACAATTTTTGATTTTACTTTTAACGTGGCTGCTTTTACTTGATAAAAGTATCACCTATTTATCGGTACAGGGAGGTTCTTCGGTTATTATTCTTTTCTCTATCCTTTTATCGGGGATAAACCAGATGCAGGCCACAACTATATAAAAAGCAAATCCAATTTTCGAGTTAAAGAATGAAGCAGCTATTGCTACTGCATAAATAATGGATGATATAGCACCCTTACTTCCTTTTCCTATTGCTTTGGCCAATTCCGAGTTTTTGCCATGATGCCTTATCAGTACCATGATAAACAAAGCATAAGAAAGAGAACACATAATTAAAACTACGCCATAGCAGGAAACAGGCCAGTGTGCAAAGTGATTTTCGCCCATCCAGGCGGTAACAAAAGGAACCAGTGAGAGCCAAAAAAGCAGGTTCATATTGGCCCAAAGGATAGCTCCGTTTACCGATTGTACCAGCTGCATGGTATGGTGATGGTTGTTCCAGTAAATACCTACATAAATAAAGCTGAGTACATAGCTCACAAAAACAGGAAGCAAGGGCAATAATGAGTCAATATCAGCACCGTGAGGTATTTTTAACTCTAACACCATTATTGTTATAATAATGGCAATTACCCCATCGCTAAATGCCTCTAATCTTCCTTTATCCATAAACCATTTTATTATCAGCCAACAAAATAGTTAATAATATCAAAAAATCAACTTACTATGCTATTTATCGGGCAGTGCGAAGCAAACATAACTATCGCCCGATTTACTGCCCACCTTACCCCCGCCACAGGCAATAACAATATACTGTTTACCATTTATGGTATAAGCCGCCGGGGTTGCATAGCCTGCTGCTGGTAATTTGGCCTGCCAAACCTGCTTGCCGGTAGCTTTATCAAACGCGCGTATCATTTCGTCTTTAGTGGCGGCTATAAACACAAGGCCGCCCTTTGTAACCAGCGGGCCGCCATATAACTCTGTCCCGGTAACCGGGATTCCCTGTTTTGTAAGCTCCGGGTATTCGCCCAAAGGAACTTTCCATAATATCTTTCCTGAAGTTAGGTCGATAGCATTCAGGCTGCCCCAGGGTGGTTTTATACCCGGGTAACCATCCTTATCTAAAAACCTATTATAACCATTCATGGTGTACGGGACTTGATAAGTAGGCTTTGCTACAGAAAAAGGCTCTTTTGGCACATCACTGCCCGCTGCTCCTTTAACTTCGGGTAGTTTTAAAATAAATGCTAACAATGCTTTTTTATCTGCTGCCGGGATCTGCTTAAAAGATGGCATCATATTGCGGCCGTTCTCCACAATTTTACTTACCTGTTCAATAGTGTATTTTTTATTGATGTTAACCAGCGAGGGATAAGCAGTCCCGTTCCCTTTTAGCTCAGGCCCGTGGCACGATATGCAATACTTATTATAAATAGCATGCCCCTCGCCCTGTAAAGTATGGTCGTTGGTATTTTTAGGCACATCTATCATTACCTGCGCCCAGGGCAGCTCGGTATTGCTGATGTACATAACCTTTGTTTCAGGATCTAAGGCTGCCCCGCCCCACTCGCCACCGCCATCAAAGCCGGGAAAGATCCAGCCGCCATCTTTGCTGGGCGGCGAAAACATGACGCGATTTTTTACCCTATTATATTTTTCCAGCATATCCTTATGTTTTTCGGGCGATAGATCAGTTACATCTTCGGGGCCAAAATGCTGGCGGGCAAATGCCTGCGGTAAAGTTGGGATGGGCTGTGTTGGCCATGGCTGCTCGCCGGGTAAAGCATTTTGTGGCACAGGCGTTTCATTGATGGGGAAAACAGGCTGGCCGTTAGTCCTGTCGAACATAAAAATGTAGCCATGCTTGGTTATTTGTGCCACGGCATCAATTATTTTCCCGTTGTGTTTTAAGGTTAGCAGGTTGGGGTTGGCCGGCAGGTCACGATCCCAAAGATCATGGTGAACCACCTGGTAATGCCAGATGTATTTACCTGTTGCCGCATCAAGCGCAACAAGCGAGTTTGCATACAGATCAGTACCCTTACGGTTACCGCCATAAAAATCTCCGCCAATGGAGCCTGTCGGGACATAAACAATCCCCCGTTTCTCATCCAGCGCCATGCCCGACCAGTTATTGGCACCCCCTAAACGTTTCCACGCGGTGCTATCCGGCCAGGTTTCAAATCCCTTTTCTCCGGGATGCGGAATGGTGTGAAAAATCCATTGCAGTTTCCCGGTAAGTACGTTATAAGCGCGGATATGGCCGGGAGCCGCATCCTCTGATTCGGCAACACGGGTACCAATAATTAACAGATTTTTATAAATAATCCCGGGCGTGGTGCCCGATACAAACGATTCAGTTTTACGGCCAAAATCTTCGGTCAGGTCTAAATAGCCGCCTTTACCAAAGTCTTTGATCACATTACCTGTTTCTGCATCAATAGCATAGGTTTTGGAACCTACGCTGTAAAAAATGCGCTTGTTTTCGCTTTTCTCATCTGCCCAATAAACTACGCCGCGACAAACTTTATAATAAGCTAAAGCGTCTTCCTTTTTTGAGCTGTCAGCAGCCGCCGGGTCGAATGACCATTTTTGTACACCCGTAATGGCATCCAAAGCAAACAGTTTCAGCTTGGGGCTGGTGCCGTAAAGTATATTGTTTATAACGATGGGGTTACATTGGTTCTGGCTCCGGTTGCCGGTATCCTTATCGTTTGAGCTATAGGTCCACGCTACTTTAAGCTGAGCAACATTTTTGAGGGTAATCTGCCCGTTTGCTGCATACCTGTTTCCTTCTTTTGAGCCTGCGTACGTACTCCAGCCATTATCAGCTGATAGGGAAGATGAATTTTTACAGGAAACAACCGCTGCTATTGCAAACAACAGCAATGCAGAACATTTATACCTCATAAAATGGATTAGCTTTAAATCGGTTTATTGATTTAAAGCTAATCACATTATACCGAAAACAAAATTGTTTATGTTATTTGAAATTGTTTTTGTGTTTGGAGTTAAGGTCAAAGATCCTGCTGATGGTAAAGCCCAACCTGAACTGGCCCTTTGTCCACTTAGACTGGGTATCACTTAAATAACTGCTTTCGGAAATGGCTTTGGCATTTGAGAAATTGATGGTAAATACGTGGCCGCCGGTTTCAATCTCAATACCTACACCCAACGGATCGTAAAAGGCGTTATCACCCGTTGCATGCTGCCTGAATGATGAGAAAGGGTGCGCATAATCTAATATAATGCCTAAACGTTTGGTAACCTTTAACCTGCCTGCTATGCCTAAAGCAAAAAACTGGTTCTCGTTACCGGGCAGGTATGGATATACCGAATTATCCCTAACGAAAGTCGGCGTTAGCTGCATTGAAAATTTGGGCGAAAACTTACGGGCAATTATAGCCTGCGCTATATAAGTAAAACGATCAGCATAGGTATTGAATGAACCATCGTTGGCGTAGGGCTTAAGCCCGGCTTTACCCAATAGCGTTATGGCAAATGGCGTGGCATCATTTGCGGTTTGATGTAATATGGCATATTTAAGACCCAGATCAATCTGCTGCTCAAATTTACTTCGGCCAAAATCAATATCAAGGTTATTGGTAATCCCATATTCAAAACCGATATAAATATCGCTTGAGTTATCAAGCCCCCAAAAGGTTTTGCCGCCGCCTGCAACACCGCCAATATCGCCAAAGCGGTGTATCACCACAAAATTCAGGTTGTTCTTTTTTACGGTTTCTGATGTTTCGGACAGGATAAGCCTGGTTGATTTAAAGGTAGCAATAACCGGATCTGTTTTGGTATCGTTAGCACCGCTCATGGCATTCATTAATGAATCGGTAGCGCTTGGCTTATTGGCCTGATGAGTTTTTTGAGCGGCCAAGTTAAAGCTGGTAACTATACAGCTTAAAAGGATTAAGTATTTCTTCATAGCGGTTAATTATTTGGTTGGATTGCTTTTATATGGCGCGTAAGTGGCCGATACATTCATTTTAATACTTTCGGCAATGTTGTGGAATACCAACTGCGGAATATCGATATGGTGGTCGGCACATTTCACCATAAACTCCGATGTCATGGTAATTACCCCACCCTTTATAACCAGGTTTCCGGGGATTGTCCGGGTTTGTTTTACACCATGAACGGTTAGCTCGCCAGCAACTGTAATGGGGAAAGTGCCATCCCGGGTAACATCAACAGGCGCTTGCAGCTTGCCTTTAAATGTGGCTTGCGGGTATTTATCACTTTCCATGTAGTTTTCATTAAAATGCTCCTGCATTAATGATTTATCAAACTTAAAGGAACGGATAGCCACGCTAAAGTTAAGTTCGCCTGTGGTGGCATTAAATACGGATGCTGCTGTATTGGTGGCAGCCTTAATATCCTCAATAGGGGCACTTGAATAAAGGCTTACGCTGGCATTTTTACAGACATAGAGATCCTGCCCTGTCTGGAAGATGCTCATCCAGGCAAGTAAAATAATACTGATATGTTTCATTTTTCTAAGGTTTTGTTAGCGAGTTTAAGTTCCAGGTGAGCCCGATGGCTACCCCTGTAGTTTGAAGTTTTACCTGGCTGTAGCCGATATTTGTTAGGGGAAGTTTTACATAAGGCTGGATACTGATACCCACCTTTGAATTAACCTGGTGCTGATAAGTAGCATTAAGATTGAGCACCCCAAAAAAGTACTTATTGCTGTTGGGCACTATATAGTTTACGGGCCCGGTAGTATTGGCGTACTCGTAATTAAACTTATAATTTTCGTGCAGCATAATGTATGATGACAGGCCAGTGCCCACTGATATTTTATTTTGATGTTTGTTATATACCTGGTACCCAATATTGATTGGAATATCGAGCATCCGGCAATCGGCCATAACACTTGTTGGGTCAACCTTAAACTGGTATGGCGTATGGTAGTTACCAAAACTGGTGCTGTATGGCTTAACCGAATATAGCGCTCCGGTACTAATAGTAAGTTTTCGTGCTATCCCAGCAGAGAACATGAGGCCTATATTGGTACCAACCTTCCCCTGTGTAAAAGATGAACCTACTCCATTAACATCTGGCGCAGCCAAAACACTTAAAGCGTACTGTGAATGATAAGGCGGTTTTACCTTTAAACCATTTTTTCCTTTTGAAAGTAAGGAGCCTGAATTATATACCGGCCTTTTTAAACTAACCAGGCTTATTGATTTGGCATCGATACCACTTACTCTATAAACAGGTTCGGGCTTAACCGCTACCAGCATTTTATCAGGATCACTACCAAGTTGGTTATTAGCCTGCTGATTATTTGGAACAGCGACAATATGGCCATTATTAACCGGTGAGGTATTTAATGCCCCTCCGTTATTCACTTTAACACGTTTTACCCTACCGGCAGTTGCCGCATAATTTATGGTGGACTGTACCTTTTGAATCGGCGACGCCTGCTGCTGTGTTGCTTTAAGTGCTGTTATGCTATCAATATTTTTATGGGTTTGAACCGCCTGTAATTGATTTTTTATCGGCTTTGTTATTGTTTGCGGTTTAAATGTCCACCAGCCTAAAAACAATAGCAATAATGCGGCAACACTGCTTAAAATTGGTAACCAATAGACAATAGCTCTCCTTTTGGGTTTCTCCATCATTTGTTCAAGCGAATCCCAATCCCCCTCCTCGTACCTGATCTCATCGACCGGGTCATCCAGCTTCTTTTTAAAAAGATCGTCTAATCTTTTTTCCTTGTCCGTGTTCATTCTCTAATACCTTTATTTAAAAATACCCCGTTCATGTTTATCGCCTTGATAGCCACTATAGGGGTATAGTCCATGCCGCTGTTATAATTGGCACCATTGGCAGGCAAATCTGCCTTAAATATCATTTGCTTAAGCTTTTGCCGGGCCTTGTGTAAGTTTGACTTTGATGTACCGGCGTTTATATTAAGCATTACTCCAATTTCCTCGTGCGAATAACCATCAATGGCAAACAGGTTAAATACAGTTCTGTAAGCCTGCGGCAGTTTCTGTACCATTGCCAAAAGATCGTTATAGTTAAGGTTTTTATCCGCCAGGTCGCCATCGCTGATGTGCTCGGCATTGTCCAGGTCTTCGGTATAAGCCATTTTGAGGTTGGCCCTGTAATGATCAATAGATACATTCATCATGATACGGCCAAGCCAGGCCTTAAAGGGGCGGCTGGTATCAAAACTGTCAATATGGGTAAATACCTTTAAAAAACCCTGGTTCATTACTTCGGCTGCTTCATCGCGGTTGCCGGTATAGCGCAAACATATCCCCATAGAGAAGCCGTAGAAAGCTTTATACAGCATTTTCTGGCATTTTCTATCCTGTTTAATACAGCCCCTGATCAGTTGATGTAAATCTTCTTCTCCCATACGGGTTATGTTCTGTTAGCTAATTAATTGCACCTTATTTACTACATCACGGTAATAATTGGTTAAAGGTTGCTTCGCTATAAAAAAAAATCACAGCACTCTTTTAAAATACTGTTTACCAAGCAATTAAAAATACAAAAGTTATAAGTATCCTATTACAGCCTTATCC
This sequence comes from Mucilaginibacter sp., assembly GCF_965277465.1. GTDB lineage: Bacteria > Bacteroidota > Bacteroidia > Sphingobacteriales > Sphingobacteriaceae > Mucilaginibacter. Next base: position 1,288,943 of record NZ_CBDICW010000002.1, on the reverse strand, counting down.
AAAGGAAATTTACTAAAAAATTAATAACAACAGGCAACCCTTTAACCCAATCGGGCGGTATTATGAGCATACACCTGGTTTTAAAGGCCGCAAATTATCAATAAATGGTTCCTGTATCTGTTGTAATTATTACTAAAAACACTGCTGATATTATTAATGGCTGCATAGATAAGGCCCGGCAGATAACAGACGATATTATAATAATTTATAATGGTGAAGCCGATGATGCAACTACCGATGGCTGTAGGATCTACAAAAAGCAATGGGACGGTTACAGTGCTAACAAAAACAAAGGAATTGAGGCCGCTAAATATAACTGGATATTAAGCATTGATGCTGATGAAATACCCGATGATACCCTGATAGCCGCCCTTAACACTGTTGAATATAACAACCCTGCTATAGTATATGACATAAAATTCCGATCGTACTTTGGGTATAAGCTTATTAAATGGGGTAGCTGGGGCAGGGACCATCACATCAGGCTTTTTAACCGCAGCAAGGTAAAATGGAGCGAAGCCGTGGTACACGAAACGCTGATGATACCTGCTTATATACAGGTTAAAAAGCTTGAAGGCTGCATTCACCATTATTCGGCTAAGGATGCCGACCAGTTTAACAGCAAGGGAGATTACTATGCTAAGCTTAGCGCCAAAAAATATTTCCGTAGCGGGAAACGGGCAGGTTTTGTTAAGCTATACCTATCCCCTGTTTTTGGCTTTATAAAAAGCTACATTATTTATTTAGGTTTTTTGGATGGGCACGACGGATGGCGCATTGCCAAAATCACTATTAAAAATACCCGGCGCAAATACCAGTTGCTGAGCCAGATGGAAAACGGACAGCATAAAAACCAGCCCGTTAAGGATGCCTTTGTAGTGGAGTACTGAGCCCTTTTAGCTGCCGTAATATTTTGAACAGACGGCAGGCAACCCTTTCAATTTTCAAGTCGTAACTACTATCAAAACATAAAGGTTTTAAAGCTTTGAACAATGACTTACAGCATTGCCCCTTTTAATTTAAAAAAAACACTGAACAGCGTGGACTGGAAGCTCCTGCTGTTCTTGCTGCTTTTTTTGGATGTAAAGCTGGCCGTAAAAATTGCTGCGATTGTTGTTATTTATTTATTGCAGTTTGATTTCAAGTTTGGTTTCAGCCTTAAAAGCTCAAGGATTCCGCTTTTTTATTTACTAATCCTTGTAATTCCTTTTGTAGGCTTAATTATCAACAGGCAATATAGCAGCTTCAATTACCTGATAGTTTTTTTTACAGGCTTAGGGTTTTGGCTGCTCTGTATATTGGCAACCCACCAAATTAAGCTTTCGGTTGAAAGGAATAATACCGCTGTTATTCACCAAACTATTCTGGTTTTTTTCATTACAAATGCAGTCTTTTCCTTTTACAATATTGCACATATTATATACAAAACGGGGGTAATTAATCCTTACCGCTACCAGGGCGAACGCCAGAAATATTTTATCAGCACCGGCGATTATATCCGCGGACTGGCATTTGATACCTCAACCACCAATGCCGTCATTAATGCTTTCGGCGTAGTTTATTTTTTGGTGAGAAAAAGCCCGGTTATGGTACTGGCCTGTATGGCAATCCTGCTGTTAACAGGCAGCAATTTCACCAACATAACATTGGTTTTTGTTTTGGCACTGCTGTTCATTTTCAATAGCAGTAAAGATCAAAAAAGCCTGATAGCCCTTTGTCTGATGCTGTTGGTAGTTTTTATGGGGAAGATCTCGCCGCAAAACAACAAGTACACTGCCGAAACTTTTGTAAATATCATCAGGCACCCGCAACCAAGCGTTGCACCGCTAAACACTTCTAAACAAGTTGCTATTATAGCCAGCCCGGATGAAGTAAAGCAGGATATAGCCAAACGTTACTTAGATAGCATCTCAAAAACAGCTGAACAAGTAAAAAAAGTCAACAAGGCACAAACATCCCGGGCCTTATTACCTAAAACCGATAACGGAAGGATATTGATAACCCAGGCCGATATTAATGCCCTGCCCTTTCAATCGGCCACGGATACCACGCCCGATCAGCAGCAGCTATTGTCGTTTATTGATGCGCACCGGTCAAGTTTGCCGTTATCGTCAAAAAAAACATTCCTGCTTGCCTTACCAGGCAAGGCTATGGGGATAGTACAAACCGCTAAATTTTTGATGCTACACCCGGCTAAAATAATTACGGGCGATGGTATAGGAAACTTTTCGTCAAAGCTCGCATTCAGGGCCACTGGGTTTGGCTTTGCAGGTGGTTACCCGGCCAGGCATGTTTACATAAACCCTGATTTTTTGACCAATCACCTGGATATATACCTCGATTTTTTCAGCAAAAGGGCGGGCAACCATTCATTAACCAACAGTCCGTATTCTGTTTACGACCAGTTAATTGCCGAGTACGGGCTGATTGGCATAATTGCGTTTTTTGTTTATTATTTAGGCTTTTTTGCCAGGCATTATAAAATACTTACATACGGTTTACCGCTGCTGTTTATAATGAGCTCTGTTTTTTTTATTGATTACTGGTTTGAGCAATTATCGGTAGTTGTATTATTTGAATTGCTGCTATTCCTCAACATAAAAGAGCATACAGAAAAAACACCATTGAATTATGCACACTAATGATCCAAAGGTTACTGTTTTAATGCCTGCTTATAATGCGGCTAAATATATAGGTGAGGCCATAGCATCTGTACTGGAACAATCATTTGCAAATTTTGAGCTCTTAATAGTGAACGATGGCTCAACCGATGATACGGAAAAAGTGATCCGTTCATTTAATGATCCGCGGATTGTATTGATCGACCAGGAAAATAAAGGGATAGCTGCTGCACTTAATTTTGGCCTGGCACACGCAAGGGCACCTTACATAGCCAGATTTGATGCTGATGATATATGCCTGCCAAATCGCCTCAAAATACAATATCATTTTATAACAGCCTATCCTGAATACAGCATTATTGGTTCGGCGGTTGATTATATGGATGCTGACGGTCATTTCATTTTTACCCATCATCCCGAAGGACATTTAAACGAGGAGATCCAGCAGTTAAAATATTCGGTGTGCCCGTTTATACACTCCAGCGTATTTTATAAAAAGGAAGTGGTTTTAAATAATGGAGGCTATAACGAGCATGCTTATACTTATGAGGACCATTTTTTATGGGTGAATATCCTGAAAAACGAAAAGGCCTGCAATCTTTCGCAAACGCTCATCAGGGTTAGGCTAAATCCTGAATCGATTACCATCGATGAAAAATGGCGTACCCGCAAATTCCGCTCCATCAAATACAACACCTTAAAAAACAGAGTAATTACCGCTGCCGAAGGCGATGAGCTATACCAGATAGGTGGCAAGCAATATTCGCCAAAAATAAAAGAAGGAGCCTACTATGCGCTATGCGCTAAAAAGTACCTGCTTAATAATTACCAACCAGAAAGAGCCCGCATCAATATGGTTATGGCCATAAACCTGCATCCTTTACGGTTGGATAATTACCTGCTGTACCTGGTAAGCTATTGCCCCGAAAGATTTATTAACTGGCTGCATAAAGTAACCTCCTAAAAAAAGTATCAAAAATGATGAAGGTAGCTTTCATAACCCGGTCAACATTATACACCGTTCCTGGTGGGGATACTGTGCAGGTGGTGCAAACTGCCCGGCAGCTTAATGGTATGGGCATTGGTGTTGAAATTTTGTTATCAAATGCTGTTATAGCTTACGAGCGGTATGACCTGCTTCATTTTTTTAATATCATCAGGCCGGCTGATATCCTTTATCATTATAAAAAGGCTAAAAAGCCGTTTGTGGTTTCAACTATACTTTGCAGTTACAGTGAATATGATAAACATCACCGCAAAGGCATTGGCGCCTTATTAAGCTGGCTACCCGGCGATGGCATTGAATACGTTAAAACCATTGCCCGCTGGTTATTGCGCAAAGATCATTTAGCCAGTATTGATTATTTATGGAAAGGACAGCGCAAAAGTATTATTGAAATATTGGGCCGTACCCAAATGATACTGCCAAATTCCGAATCTGAATATGAGCGGGTGCAGCAGGCTTATCCCTGTAAGGTTAGGCATAAGGTAATTACCAATGGTATTAACCCGGCAAAGTTCCCGTCAAACCAATTAATAGCAAAAGATGCTAATCTGGTTATTTGTGTTGCCCGTATTGAGGGACGAAAAAACCATATCAACCTGATCAAGGCTTTAAATAACACCAAATATACGCTGGTAATTATTGGCGCACATGCACCAAACCAAGGAGGTTATTATTATCAGTGCCGGAGTATAGCAGCAGATAATATCCATTTTGTTGACCGCATACCGCAGGATGAGCTGCTTGAATATTACAGCCGCGCCAAGGTACATATACTGCCCAGCTGGTTTGAAACTACCGGGCTAAGCTCAATAGAAGCGGCCTGCATGCGCTGCAACATTGTAATAACCGACAAAGGTGATACCCGTGAATATTTTGGCGACGATGCTTTTTACTGCGACCCAGCTGTACCCGAAAGCATACTTACCGCAGTTGAAAAAGCAGCAGCATCGCCCTTTACTGAAACATTACGCAATAAGATAATTGAAAAACACACCTGGCAACAGGCAGCCATACAAACTTTAAAAGCATATCAATTAGCAGCCATCGCATGAAATTAAGAGTCGCAATATTAGGTACAAGGGGCATCCCCAATTATTACGGGGGCTTTGAGCACATCTCAGAGTATGTATCGGAGGGATTGGTAAAAAGAGGACACTCTGTTACCGTCTACAATTCCCATAATCACCCTTATAAAGAAGATTCATGGAACGGTGTGCACATACAGCATTGTTACGACCCGGAATATTTAGTGGGTACTGCCGGGCAGTTTATTTATGATTTGAATTGCCTGCTTGATGCACGTAAAAAAAAGTTTGATGTGGTTTTAATAATGGGCTATACCAGCAGCTCGGTTTGGGGCAAATTGTATCCGTCAAAAAGCACCATCATTACCAATATGGACGGGCTTGAATGGAAGCGGTCAAAATACTCGCCCACCGTACAAAAGTTTTTAAAATATGCCGAAAAATTAGCGGTAAAGCATAGCCGGTATTACATATCTGATTCGCTGGTGATTAAATCATACCTGAGCGAAAAGTACGATGTTAACAGCAAATATATTCCTTACGGGGCCGATCTGTTTTCAGAAGAGGAACGGGAGCACATAGATAGCAGTGAGGCCCTTAAGGAAGACTATTTTTTACTAATGGCAAGGATGGAGCCCGAAAATAATATTGAAACCATATTAGAGGGCTTTAACAACAGCAGTTCGCACAGAACATTTAAGGTTTTGGGCGATACCAGCAACCGCTTTGGAAAATTTATTACCGATAAATTTAAAAATGATGACCGGATTGAGTTTAAAGGGTCAATTTTTGATACGGCTAAAGTACGGTCCTTACAAAATAACTCTTACCTGTATTTTCATGGGCATAGTGTTGGTGGCACTAACCCTTCCCTGTTAGAAGCAATGGCCAGCGAGGCGCTGATAGCTGCGCATAATAACCCTTTTAATAAATCTGTATTAAGCTCAGATGCGTTTTATTTTTCCAACGCTAAAGAGGTACGAAACCTGGTTGAAACCGTGCAACGTACCGAGCCTGAAAAAACCATGGTGAGTAATAACCTGCACAAAATTAAATACCAGTTTAACTGGGAAAAGATAATTGACCAGTACGAGGCCTATATTTTAGAGTGCCACCGCAACGCAAAATATGAACGCATTGTTTAGCATAAAGGATAACCTTGCCAATCAAATCAGTTATTATCACCTGCTGTTGTTAATGGCAAGCTTACCGTTCGACAGGTTTTATAGCCACCTTATACTGATAAGCCTTGCCCTGCATACCCTTATCCAGCTTAACAAAAAGGATCTGAAATACTTGTTTACCTGGCGTACCCTTGTGCTACAGTCTGTATTTTATATTACAGTACTGAGCACTATTTATACCCTGAATAAAGCAGAGGCTTTTAACGAATGGGGTGAGCGTATTGCCATATTAATAATCCCGGTCATTTTTTGCCTTAATCCGCTCGATCTTAAAAAATACCGGTCGCCTTTATTGCATTCATTTGCTTTGGTTTGTACCGTTACGGTTATTTATTTATATGCTGATGCGCTGCTAACCATCAGGCATTACCAGCTCCCTTATAACGCACTTTTTTCAAGCGCATTTACTAATCATAATTTTTCGGAACCGATTGATATGCATGCTACCTTTTTTTCAATGCAGTTAGCTATTAGTCTGATCTTTTTATTATCAATGCTGATCAAAGAAACCCGGTTTTATTACAGGGTTTTTCATTTAGTATGTGCCTGTATTTTAACTGCCGGGATTATGCAGCTTAGCTCAAAATCAATTTTCATAACGCTTGTTTTAATTATAAATATGGCCATCCCCTACTTTTTACTACAAGGGAAAAGGCGTTGGATATTAGCAGGGGTTACGGTATCGTTCAGCGTATTGCTGATAGCTGCTATATTTCTATCGGGTACGCTTCACGAACGCTATATTATTGAATTTAAAAGCGACCTTACCAAAGCCCAGCCCGGCGAAACGCTTGATCCACGGTTGGAGCGCTGGGGTATTGCAGTTGAGCTGATTAGAAAATCGCCCGTAATTGGCTACGGGGCTGGCTCAGAGGTTGGCCTTTTACAGGATAGTTTCTTTAATAAAAAGCTGTACAGCTCCTACTTACATAAACTCAACTCACATAACCAGTATTTAAGCTTTTTAATAAAGTCGGGGGCGATTGGCCTGCTCATCTATATAACCACTTTAGTATTTGGATTCAAAATATCCATCCAGCAAAGGGACCTGCTATTTTTTACGTTTATGTCCATCATCACCCTTGTTTCATTATCTGAAAATATTTTGGATGTAGATAAGGGAGTATTTTTCTACGCTTTTTTCTTTTCGTTTTTCGTGTTCTCCAATCTACCTGCAAAGCTGGTTTCAATACCTGTAAAATCAGCATAAATATTTAACAGCACTGGCAACCAAAGGCTTGTTCATACCGTCATAATTATATAGTTTATTTTGTATATCAATCAATTACAAACAGATAAATGCTAAATAGCCCATATCCATTAATCAGTAAGAACTTGTCGGTAATCAAGGAAAATATTTTAGAAACACTGGCCTATTTCGACATGTTTGACTATCCCTTAACACGTGCCGAGCTCTACCTGTTTCTGCAGCAAAAACATAGTTTCGAGGTGTTTGACAATGCCCTGCAACGCCTGCTTGATAATGGCGTGATCCACCAGTTTGATAAGTTTTATACGTTGAAAAACGACCATCATTTAGCGGTTAGAAGAAACGAAGGAAACAAAAAAGCGGCCGAATTAACTAAGGTTGCCGAAAAGGTTGGCAACATGCTGATCCGTTTCCCTTTTGTTCGGGGGATTGCTATATCAGGTTCTCTGTCAAAAAACTTTGCCGATGATAACTCTGATATTGATTTGTTTATCATTACCGCAAAAAATAAGCTTTGGATAGCCCGTACCATAATGCACTGCTTTAAAAAACTAACCTTTTTGGTTAACAAAGAGCACCTGTTTTGTATGAATTATTATATAGATGAACAACAATTACAAATAGCCGAACAAAACATATATACCGCCATTGAAGTATGCACGCTGATACCTTTACAGGGCGATACCGTATTTGAAAAATTTTATGCGGCCAACTCCTGGACACGTGATTTTTTACCCAATAAAAACATGCGCATTTCATCAGCTAAGCCAGTTAGAAACCGTTTTTTCAAGAACCTTTACGAACTGCTGTTTAACAATAAGGCCGGCAATGCCCTTGATAATAAACTGATGAAAATTACCGCCAGCCGCTGGTTGAAAAAAACCCGGCAAAAAAGACTGAATAGCCACGGCATAATTATGGCGATGGATACCGGTAAGCACTTTGCCAAACCCGAACCAACAAATTTTCAAAGCAAACTGTTGGCCCGCTATGAGCGCAGAATAGCTTATATTTTAAATGAGTACGAAAATAGCCTCTCGAATTAATTATACGTTTACCACACAAGAGTGCAATACCTTGCACCCCCTCAACTCGGCGTTTCTCTGTGCCTTTCTTAGTGCCCTTTGCGGTTAAATTTACTCTAAGCACTGCGCTTATAATTGATATTTCCTTTCAGGCTTTCTTTTTGAGAGAGATAATATAATAATCGCCGATAACATTAAAAGGCCATTTGGATTTTAGCCGGTCTTCTTTTCTTTTCAGGAAATTATAAAGGCTGGAGTATTTCTCTGCAAATCCATCTATGTATGAGGGCGGCACAATGGTGCATAAACCCTCAACACTTAAAACATCAAACTCAGGCTTTAAGTGATTTTTGATGTAGGATGGATTATAATACCAGCATTTAAAATGCACCCCCTCAATATGGGCCTTGCTACCATTGCCACTAAAAAATCTGCGGAAAGCAGTTTTAAACTTACCTTTAAACACAAGCAGCGTTTCCCACAAGCAAAATCTGGGAAGGATCACGAGCGTGACTATCCCGTTCGGCAGTAAGAGATCATTAAATGATGCCAGTACCTTATCCAATTCATTGGTACAGTTTAAGCCTGCAAAATTGGAGAAGATATGGTTAAATGGCCCCTTATTTTGCAACTGGTGCAACATAGTATATGAACATAATTCATTACTAATCATGCCTTGCATCCTGCATACCTTTACTTTATGCACTAACTCCTGCTGCATCCCGGCTGACAGGTCTGTTGCGTGTACCTTATGCCCTTGACTGGCAAAAAACAAGGCATCATCCCCAGTCCCGCTGTTCAGCTCCAGGATTGAACCGCCAGGGGCAATGTATTTTAAAACATGGCTGCGCACCCGCTCTCTTTTATAGCTAACAATGGTATTGCCGGAGTACAGTTCATCAAAAATAACCGACTGGCTGCTAAAGGCCCGCTCGGCTTGTTGTTCAATGGTATTTATTGTAATGGCATCCATATTTAGGCTTCCTCCAGCTGTTTAAGTTTAAAGCCTGCTATTAAGGTTGCGGGAGCATGGTACAATACGGATATCGCTTTACGCAGGCTTTTTGTATTTGCACTCAAGGGATTTTTAATCAGTTTAACCATACTATTTTTAGCCAGGTGCTTATGATAATTTTGATGTACGTACCTGTGCAACTGTTTATAGTATGATGGTGGGAAAGTGTTGGTGAATAGGAGCGCCATCTCGTCGGAATCCGTCCAGTTTGTTTTTTTCTTCAGATCAGCTTTTACCTTATCATAAAAAGAGGTGCCGGGTAAGGGGTATGATACCGAAATCCCGATCTCGAAAGGTAAAAGCTCATTGATCATATTAATAGTGAGCTGAATATCTTCCCTTAACTCACCAGGGTAACCAAACTGGATAAAAAAGGAAGGTTTGATACCATACTGCTTCATAAGCAGGGTGGCATCATGGATCTGTTCAACCATTATCCCCTTGTCCATTGCATCCAGTATCTTTTGCGATCCGCTCTCTGCCCCTATCCAAACATTTTCGCAGCCTGATGCAGCTAAGGCTTTTACGTTATCCTCTTGTACCAACAGGTCGGCCCGCGACTGGATCTTGAACCTGATACTGATCGCCTCCTGTTGCAAAAGCAGGGCAAACTCCTGTACCCAGCCGGGTTTTAAACCAAAAATATCATCACAAAACCAAATATGGTCTATTTGGTATTGATCCTTCAACAGCTTTATCTCGGCAACTACATTTCCGGCAGTGCGCGAATTATAGCGGTTGCCATAAATTGGCTTGGCGCACCAGTTGCATTTAAAAGGGCATCCCCTGGTGGTGCTCATATTCAATGAAAAGTAGCCTGCATGTTTAAGCCAGGTATGGCGGTAGGCATCCATATCCACCAAATCCCAGGCGGGTAATGGCAGGCTGTCCAAATCCTTTAAAACCGGGCGACCTGCTGTTTTAATGGTTTTGCCATTATCACGAAAAGCCAGCCCATTAATGGTATCATAGTTATTTAAACCAGCATCGATATGACTGGTTAGCGCTAATAGAGTATGCTCTGCTTCGCCAATTATTACAAAATCTGCACCTTCATTTAAATACTCTTCATAACGGTCTGTCGAATCTGAACTGGAAACAATCACAGTACACCCGTTTGCCTTTGCTATCTTGCTCATGCTGAAAGCCGCCTCGCGCATGTTGGTGAGGCACATTTTGGTCAGGTAATTAAAACCATCATCATAGATCACAAAAAAATCGGGCTTAATGTTATTTATGGCTATGGTAACCGCTTCCGGATCACTCTCGAACATGGTATCAAATAGAGATACCCGGTAATTATGCTGCCGCATTAAAGCCGCGGCATAAATAGTACCCAATGGCGGATAAGGCTGCCCTAACTGCCATTGTTTAGGGTCAAAACGCAAAAAGTAAGAGTGGGTAAATAATATACTTTTCATAACTTTTTTAAGCAATTTTTGCCAGTGGCGATAAGTTTAATGAGCACACGCACTTTACACATACCAGGTTTTTAGCTATATCTAAATTTCTTCTGAAGCTGATAGCATCCTCACTATTCAAGATCTCGGTTAATGATGCATCACGAATGTTACCAATCGTATCATGAAAAAAACAAGGGCGAACATTTCCATCAGCCTCAATTACGGTTGATACCCAGGGCGCATTGCATTTTTTAAAGGGGAACGGGTTTAACTCATAAAAAGCCGCGTAATAACGATAAATGTCCTGTATCTTCTCGGCTGATTCGGCTATAAACCTTGTTTTAAAATCAGCGCCGTTATTGTTACCGTTTAGCCGGCTTATCATTTCCTGCAATTCAGGCAGCTCATGTTCAGCTATTAATATCTCGTTTTGTTTAGGTTCTGTCCAGGCCATTTGGCGGTTAAAGGCATGGCTGCTTACATCAGCAGGCAAAAAGCTTACCTGGTCAATACCCATTGCCTTTGCTTCCCTGATGATAGCTTCCCAGTTTCTGAAATTAAGGCGATGAATTACCGTGCGCGCCGTTACCCGGTAACCGGGGTTTAATAATTTCAAATACTGCACACCCTCCTTTAATTTACCGAACGCCCCCGGAATATTCCTGATGGCATCATGCAATGGCTCATCACCATCAATAGAAACAATCACGTCATCCACTAAATCCAATATCTGCTGTGCATTTTTTTTTATGGTGAGGCCGGTGGTAAGCAGGGTAACTTTAATATTTTGATTTTTCAGGATCTGACAGAGCTTGAAAAAGTTGGTATTGAGCAAAGCCTCCCCGCCGGACATCAATACCTGTTGTGTACCAAACTGTTTTAAGGACGTAAGCAAGCCCGTTATATCCTGTTCGGTTAACTGTTTCAGGTTTTTGTTATCTTTCCATATATCGCACATTACGCAGCGGCAGTTACAGGCGCTATGCGGCATAAGTATAACAATAGGCAATGCGCTTATTTTATGCGTTTGCAAGGTTCTGTAACGCTTGTAAGTATTATATAGCTCTTTAACGGGCATCATATCAGTTTATAAGCAGCAGCTAAAATCCCTGAATTTCGGGTTGGCGGTATCGCCATATTTTTTGCAGCAGCTTTATTTCATAAGGGTATTGGTACAGGTTTGCTTTATAGCGCAGGCCTGCGATTACCTGTATCGCTTTTCTTTTCAGCATATTGAGTCGAATATCAGTTACCGTTGGATAAACGCCGTTCAATACCACTTCAAAATTCCTGATCTTATCAATCATCTCGGGTGTTAACCAAGGTGTAAGCGGATTTTTCCTGAGGTCGAAACTCTCCCATGCCGGGCTTATCCAGTCTTCCAGCGTTTGCGGAAACCTGAACCCGCTTGCCAGCACCTGCTTGTACATTTCCGATCCTTCGGTTGGTACAGGGCTATAGGTATAAATAATGATCTCGGTGCGTGGGTTTACAGCTTTTACTTTTTTTATGAAATCTATCTCGAAATCTATCTGCGCCTGTACCTTTTCGGGTGTTGGCGCGGGCGTACCTAAAACAAACGAATATTCAGGGATAATGTCGAACTTTTTAAGGCGCTCGGCAAATTCAATGATCTGGTTGCCGGTTTGTGTGCCGCCTTTATCCATTTGGGCCAGCACTTCGTTATTACCACTTTCGGCACCAAAAAAAATGATCTTGCACCCCGCCTCGCGAATGGCGGCTAATGATGAGTCTTTGAATTTACTCATGGTATCAATCCGGGCCATACCCCACCAGGTCATGTTGTCATCCTTAATCAGTCTTGAAAATTCAACAGCCCGTTTTTCTGATACAAAAAAGTTATTATCGTGAAACTCAATGGCATCTGCGCCCCATTTATCCTTGATATATTTTAAATCCTTATACATGTTCTGTGCCGATTTGCCCTTCCACCGGGCCTCATAAATGGGCACCACCGCGCAAAACGAACAGGTAAAAGGGCAACCTATACTTGAATGATAGGCAAGCGTTCGTTCACCTAAATAGGTTTTGCCTAAAAATTTAGGGATAGGGTAAAAAGTATTCAGTTTATCATAAGGCAATGGTGGTAATGAATCCTGATCTATCAGGTCTTCTTTTGCGGTTTTAGCAATATGGCCATCCGGCGCTTTATAAATCAGGTTTTTGATAAACTCAAAAGGTTGATTGCGCTCCAAAGCATCAATGAGGTTGGGGAAAGCATTATCGCCAGGACCGTTGATAATAAAATCAACATAGCCCGAGTACAACACAGAATTTGGCTGATTGGATGGAAAGTACCCACCCCATATCATTTTGGTATTGGGAAAACGCTCTTTGATCAGCTTTGCTGCAATAATGGCCTGCCTTAGCTGCGGACCAGGCATTACCGTAAAACCAAGATATTTGAACTCGCCTGTATTTAAATACGATTCTATTTTTTTTACCGGATCGGCCTCGCAATTCCCTTCAACAATTACCCAATCATACTTACCATTAACCGAGGCGGCTATGTTTAAAATAGAATTGGGAATGCGATATTTATTATTGGCACTTTTTGGATTAAACAGTAATATCTTATTCATCTTTTATATGCAATATGTTTTAATAATGTGCGCTATCCCCGTAATACCGGTGGGGTTGAGCCCACCGGTATTCACCCAAACTAAACGGGGACAACAATCACAACAAACCCATTTAACCCTAATTAATAAACTATACTACTATAGTTACGCGCCATAAAAAGCTATGGTTGCCTGCTTTAATAAATAAAAATAGCCCAGGGCAACCCCAATAAATAATAACACGTATTTGCTGATATAAGCACGGTTTATTCACTTACTAACAGCATACGGCCTTGATACAAACGCTAAAAAAATACATCCGTAAAAACATATTCAGTGCCCCGGTAAAGGAAAAAGGCGTTGTTGAAGCGTACAATATTTGGGCAGATAATTATGATGCACAGCCAGGTAACCTGATGCTTGATTTAGATGAAATAGTATTTACCCAATTGCTGAACACTATTAAACTAAAAAGTAAAACCATAGCCGATATTGGTTGCGGTACAGGCAGACACTGGCCCGAAATTTATGCCGCGCAGCCAGCCAATTTAACCGGCTTTGATGTATCGCCGGGGATGCTGGGTAAATTAAAAGCTAAGTTTCCATCTGCCGTAACCCAGATTATTACTGACGATAATTTTACTGCGATTGCCGATCAAACTTTTGATATGATCGTATCTACCCTAACGGTTGCACATATTGAAAATTTTGAGACAGCTGCCAATGCCTGGAGCAGGATATTAAAAACAAAGGGAGATCTTATCATTACCGATTTCCACCCGAATGCGCTGGCATCAGGAGGGAAAAGAACCTTTAAGCATGGGCAATCGCAAATTGCAGTCAGGAATTTTGTGCATACTACCGAGGCAATTAGGGAGATCTTTAAAAAGCATCAATTGCTATTGGTAAACCTGGTTGAAAAATCAGTTGATGAAACGGTGAAGCATTATTACCAGGAACAGAATGCATTGCATGTTTATGAAAAATTTAAAGGCTACCCTATTATTTATGGGATGCATTTAAGGAGGAGGTGATGATCCTGAATAATGTAAAAATGATTGGTGAGCATGAACCCGTTAACGTAAGGGTTGCGAATGGAAAAATAGCGCAGATAGCGAACACTGCTTTTATCAGGACTGCCAACCCTTTAAACATAACGTTTAAGGATGCCATCATTTTCCCTGGGTTGATCAATTCGCACGATCATTTGGACTTTAACTTGTTCCCTCAATTAGGTGATAAAACTTATAACAATTACACCGAATGGGGCAAATACATCCATCATCATTATAAAACAGAAATAGCGGGAGTATTAAACATCCCTGTTTTGCTGCGATCAGAATGGGGCGTATTTAAAAACCTGCTTTGCGGGGTAACTACGGTTATAAATCATGGTGAATCCTCAAGGCTCACCAGCGATTTGATCTCTATTTTTGAGGATACCCAAAGCCTGCATTCCGTAATGTTTGAAAAACACTGGAAAATCAAACTCAATAATCCGCTAAAAAAACTGCCGGTTACCATCCATGTTGGAGAGGGAAGCGATTGGTTGGCATTCGAGGAAATTAACCAGCTCATCAGGTATAATCTGCTAAAAAAGAAACTGATAGGTATCCATGCCGTAGCTATGGCCGAAGATCAGGCTAAAAAATTTGAGGCATTGGTTTGGTGTCCGGAATCTAATTATTTCCTGCTGAATAAAACAGCGCGTGTAGATACTTTAAAGAATTACAGCACTCTATTATTCGGCACCGACTCCACCTTAACAGGATCATGGAATATTTGGGAACACCTAAAATTAGCCAAAAAAACCAAGTTGTTGAATGATAAAGAACTTTATGATACACTAACCCTAAACCCGGCAAAGATCTGGAAGTTAAACACCGGGGAGATTGCCGAAGGCAAGGATGCAGATATGGTTATCGCCCGAATAAAACAGAACGAGAATGGATACAAAAACTTTTTCGCGACTGAACCAGAGGACCTACTAATGGTGATCCATAAAGGGAATATCCGTCTTTTTGATGAATCTATACTGCCACAATTAAACGAAATAGACCTTTCTATCTTCAGCAAGGTTTATATGAATGGTATTTGCAGGTATATTCAGGGTGATTTGCCGGAACTGATGGAGAAGATAAGGCAATATCAGCCATCGGTTAATTTCCCTGTAAATAATCAACCGGATTAGCTTATGGCCATTATTCAAAAAATATGTGCAAGGCTTTACCGGGAAGCTAAATACTTAAGCAGGGATATTTACCACACGCTTGGTCTTTATCATAACTTTTACAAACAGGCACGCGGAAGCAGGATCATGGTTTATCATGGCATTTGCCAGCAAAACCCTACCCGGTTCAACACCCTTTTTTTGACTCAAAAAACATTTGAGGCACACCTTAAATTCTATAAAAAGCATTTCAACGTAGTTTCCTTAGCCGATTATTACCAGCAAAAGTTCAGTGACAATAAGTTTAATATTTGCCTAACCTTTGACGATGGCTTTACGAATAATCATAAATACGTGTTACCACTTTTAGCGCAGTATAAAATACCTGCCACCTTTTTTATTACTGCTATCAGGGCTGCTGGCTATGATATATTATGGAACGATTTTTTAAGCATCAGCAGTAAAACCGGGCCACAAAACATCAACTTAAATGGTGAGAATTACTATAAGGATCGGCATAATAAATTCCTCTCAACCGTAAACGGGATAAGTTTGGCAGACCAGCTACGGGCATGCGGGTTTGATAAAAAGGCCGAAATGATGGCGCTGTTATCCCCCACAGCAAATTTTAAAACCAATAAACAATTAGACGATTACTGGCTGCAAATGACAACGGAGCAGATCAGGGAGCTATCGGCCTCGCCTTTTCTAACCATTGGCGCACATGGCTATTACCATAATGACCTGGCGAAGATCGGCATCCAGGATGCTGCCGAAGAAATGTCATTTTCCAAACAATATCTTGAAAACCTTACTGGTAAAGAAGTTAACAGCCTTGCATTTCCTTATGGAAGCTATTCTGATGAAGTAATTGCTGCTGCCAAACAAACAGGGTACAAGCAGCTATTAGCTACCGATTTTTTATCAGCAAGCGATCATACTAATAGTTACCTGCGAGAACGCTTTACTGTTAACCCATTTATATCGGTTATTAATCAAATGTATGCCACCATAAAGCACAAGTATGAGTAACAGCAGGAAAAAAGACTATACTATTGAAAGATTAAGTGCCCATAGCTTACCTGATATGGAATGTTTATATACAGCTGTTTATAATAAAACGCCTGTTAATGGCTTTTTTGCTCAAAAATATAATACTGCTTTTACCGGGGTTGAATACACGGGTTTTATTGCTTATAATACTGACCAAACACCCATCGCATTTTACGGCGTTATCCCCTGTTTTATTGATTTAGGCGATAGGATCATCCTTTCGGCACAGTCTGCCGATACCATGACCCATCCCGACTACCGAAACCAGGGTTTGTTTGTTGAATTAGCTTTGCATACTTATCAGCTTTGCCGCGAATGTGGTATTGAGTTGATTTTCGGGTTCCCCAATCAAAACTCATTGCCGGGCTTTGTGAATAAATTGGGCTGGAAAAAAACGGAACACCTTGATCTTTTTATTATCCCAACAGGTACTTTTTCATGGGGACGCTTTTTCAGAAAGTTTTCGTTAACTAAAAGGTTGTTTGAAAACTACCAGCACCTCATACTCAAACCTTACCTGCTGCCGCAAAACGGAATGGAAAACGCTGTATTAAAAGATGGCTTTGCCGGAGTTTACCGGGATCATCACTACCTGCAATACAAAACCTATACAAAAACCCAATTGATCCGGATAGGGCAATCAATTTTATGGATTAAGATCAGTCATACACTGCTGATCGGGGATCTTTCCGTGATCCCTGCTGATTTTTATATACTGATGGATCAACTAATAAAACTTGCCCGCAAATTGGGCCTTAAGGAAATACATTTTCATACAAGCAGCGGTACCACCCTGCATAATTTATTTGCCGGGCGCTTCAATCCCATCCCATCGTTCCCCGTAATTTTTAAGAACCTGGCAGGCGATACAGTTACCGGTAACATCAAATTTACAGCTGCCGATATTGATACTTTTTGAGGGATTAATACACCTCAGTCAACAAAAAGGCTTATCATATTTTTAGCGATCTGCTCTACAGGGCATATCAAAACAGGTTCATGGTCTATTTTTTTGCTGCGAAGGATAGACAAAATAATGGTTATCATCTCGTCCATATCCTTTACTACGTAGTGGTGCCTGTAATCCTTATTCATTGGTTTAGTCAAAGAAACAACCTGAGCCCCGGCATAAAAGGCCTCGGATAAAACAGCGCCAAAACCCTCATAATTTGAAGGGTGCAAAAATATTTTGGAGCGCTGCATCAATGCCAATACTTCGGTATGGGCAACTTCGCCAACGAATAACAGATTAGCCGACAGCCCTTTTTCCATTGTCATGGTCTGCAGTTGCTGCATTTCAGGACCTTTACCACATATAACCGCTTTAATATTAGGGAAGATCTCTTTTAATAAAGCAATGGCTTCAACAAAAAGATGGTATTGCTTTAGCGGGATCAAAGAGCCTGCACCCAAAATATCAATATCCCGCTTTACAGGCGCGGTACCAAACATGGCCCTGTCTACCCCAACCGGGATGATGTGTGCAGGTGTTATTTTATAGTTTTGCTTAATCTCTCTTGCTAAAAAATCAGATAAAGCTATCAGCGAATCGCCTTTGGGTTTTATCCATTTAAAATATTTGTTGCCTTTTTTAGCATCCTGCCCCAAAAGCCAGGTGTAGTGGGTCAGTTTTTTTTGTTTGGCAAACTTATCACCCACAAGAGCACATTCGCCCATCCAAAAACTTAACAAACCTAACAGCTGGTTTTCTTTGTTGAGCTTACTCAATATGAGCCATGCCTTTTGCCAGGTACGCAGGCGGAACAATCGCCCCTTATCCCTTCCGCCTATCGGGATAACCCTGATGCCATGCCATTCATACTCGGCAGTGTGAAAAGGATATTCAAACGTTAAAACAATTACATTAAGACCCGGGCATACCTGTTTCAGTGCCCTTACAAATATTTGCTGCGGGGGCACACAAGTGGTATCGGCCTCATCCTTAGGGAAGCCGGGTGTAAGAATAACCAACGTTTCCTGACTACACTTCATCCAATGCTATAATTTTATTGCAGAATGATAAACTGGCTTTATTATGCGTTATGAATATTATTATTTTTCCCTGCCGGGCCAACTGTTTTAATTTAAAAAGGATAGCAGTTTCGGCCGCATCATCCAACTCGCTAAATGGTTCGTCAATAATCAACACATCAAAATCATGGTACAGGGCACGTGCCAGCATAATTCTTTGGCGCTGGCCGCCGCTTATATTTTTCCCGTTCTCCCTTATGGCTTTATCAATACCTTCGGGGTAACAGCTCAGCATTTCATCAATCCCACAAAAAGAAATTACTTTTTTTAGTTTATCCTGATCTGGTTCGGGATCAGCAAGCGTAATGTTTTGTAAAACAGAATCGCCGGTAAAAAATGTCTGCTGCTTTACATACGAGATTTTACGCCGGTAGTTTTTTAAATCGTCAATATTTAAAACCTGCCCATTAATTGTAATTACCCCATTATCAGGCTTTAAAAAGCCCAATAACACATTCAACACAGTAGTTTTCCCTTTGCCCGAGCTCCCGGTAATAGCCGCGAAGTCGCCTTTATTTAGCTCAAAACTGATATTGCTTAAAACCTGATAGCTGTTGTATTTGAAGGAGATATTGGTAAACGCTATGGAACTAATACCTTGCACAGTTTCGGTTGGCGCTGTTTCTTTTATAACTGAATCATTTTGCAGATCAGTAATGGTAAACTGGTAGGTTTTTATCTGCCCGGCGCTATTCATTATTTTCACCATACCCGGAATGATCTTGTAGGCGGCAGCCATAAAAATGCCGATAGTTAAAACATCAACAGCAGGCGTATGGGTTGATAGCTTGTTGATCAGCACCAGAATAAAAAAGCCCATTACCGCAAAAACCTCAATAAGCCTTGGCGGCAGCGCCTGTAAGGTTTGCTGTGTTGCTATATTGTTATTTAATTGCTGCTGATAAGCAAAATAGCGCCCGGTGAATACCTCGTTTTTATGATAGATATTACTTTCGACAAAACCGGATAATGATTCTTGCAGGCGTTGTAGACTTTTTTCGCCGGATGACACGATGGTGCCCCTTACACTTTTTAGCTTTTTGCGGATAAAAACAGACAACAGCATTACGGGCGGCAGTAATAACAGCAGCAGGAGTAAAAACAATGAAGGATGATAGGCGATTATAGCACAGGTAGTAAAAAAAATAAGAATTGCCTGCGAAATGATTTGCTGCAGGCTGGTAAGCACGTGGTGACTAAATTCAACAGGCTGATAACTGATCTTCCGGATGTGGGTGGATGAATCAACCTCAATAAAATCCTGATAGCTGCCATTTAAATAATTACGGATATTTTGTTTGGATAACCTTGCTGCTATATTATAAAAGAAATGGTGCTGCGACCGGATCTGAACAAAGCCCAACCAATTTTTAACGCCGAAAAGAATTAAAAACACCAATAAAAGCAGCATTGAATTTTGATTGGTTAAGGCAGCCGGTAAAAATTTAAGGTATGGGTTACTTTTGTTTTGCGTATAAAAATTGATAACTAATAATAGAAAACCTAAAAAAACAATATCAAGCAGGCCGATGACAAAATCAAAAAAAATCAGCCTGAATAGCTTGATCTTTTCAGCCTTGTTAAGGATTGCCAAAATACCGGATACAATAGCGTTCAAAGTATTAAATTGGAATGCAGTTAATAATAAGGCCGAAGAATCACTTATACCGGTAGCCCTTTTATGTAACTACGGCCTGATATGGTTAATGGTTGCCTTACCGCCCAGGTGTTTACGCTAATTCTGTATGAAGCAATGAATTTAATAGCGCGTTTGCTTTATCAAATATAAATGCGGGTGTATAACGGGTTATGCAGCGGTTATCGCCATGCTGGCAAGCGGCCAGCATACAGTTTCCGCAGCTTAGGTCTGCCGAGTCAACAAAAGCAGTATGCTTGCCCAATGGCCGGGCCCAATCGCTCCTGGTAGCCCCAAACAAGGCCAAAATGGGCACTCCCGATGCCCATGCCATGTGCATAAGGCCCGAATCTTCCGACAGTACAAAACCTGCCCTTAGTACGATGGCGAATGCCTGCTCGGTAGTGGTTTTATTTACCAGGTTTATCAGGTTATGGCCTAATGAATTTTTTAAATGATCTGCTTTTTGGGCAATGGCATCAACCCCTAAAACTAAAAACTGCGTGGCTGGTGATTGCTGTAACCACAGCTGCATAAACTGCACGTAATTTTCCAGCGGCCAGTTGCGGGTGTTAAATGCACCGGCCGGATTAATGATCACCAATTTGTTTTTTCCATCCCAGCCATTTTGTTTTAATAGATGATCGATACCGCCTACTGGTTTTAAAATAAACCTGTTATCTGCGGCGTTAGGCCCAAGCCCTACTGCCTCAATAGTAAGCTGGTACCTTAACCCGCCGGGCATTGCCGAAAAACGATCAAATGCCGACCATGCTTTGGGGCTGATCACCCGCCTAACCATGCTGCTGATCTGGTTGTTCTGCATATCTATCACCACATCGTAACGTTGTAGTAACAATCGCGGCAGCAATAAAAAGGCGTATAAGAACTGCTTTTTAAAACTCCTTTTACCACCAATAGCATATATGCTGTTAAACAATTCGATATGGCGGGGAATAGCTTCAACTTCTTCGCGGGTGAGCAGGTCGATCTTAACGGCCTCAGGCAGGCTCCGCTTTAAAAACTGAACATAGGGCAAAGCTGCAACCAGATCGCCGGTTGCCTGGAGGCGGATAATCAGGATGCGTTTAGGCATCTCATTCCCTTGCCAGGGTTTGGCAGGTATATCCGGAATAATATGGTCAAACTCCTGGCCTGTTGGTTTATCCATCAATTAATGTTTTGCGATTTATTACAATTACGCAGTGCTATGGTTAAAGGTTGCCTGCCAACCATCCAACAAAAAAAGCCACCCTTTTGAGGCGGCTTTTAAATGTTTTAAACAAGCATCTTATACCCTGTTGATCGATATATCTTCGTGCACTTCCACCACTTTTTTGGTAATGGTTTCTTCTTGTTCCATAACTATTTTCCAGAAACCGGCTGCTATCAAGCCGCCCAAAACAGGGGCAACAATAAACAGCCATAACTGGCTCAGTGCCTTGCCACCTGCAAACAATGCTGGGCCCAGGCTGCGGGCCGGGTTTACAGATGTACCGGTAATAGGAATAACTACCAAATGGATGAGCGTAAGTGATAAACCAATAGCAAGACCAGCCATAGCGGGATTAGCACGTTTGGCCGTAGTACCATAAATAACTATCAGGAAAATGAATGTAAATACTGTTTCGGCAATAAAAGCGGATTGCGTGGAGTATTTGCCTAAATAAGCAGCACCCCATCCATTTGCACCGAGTGCATATTCGCCCAGGGTGAAGCCGGGCTTACCCGATAGTATGAGATATAAAACGCCTGATGCTGCAACAGCACCAATACATTGCGATATAACATAGCCAACAGTATCTTTAAAACTCAATTTACCTGCCGCCAGCATAGATATTGAAATTGCCGGGTTGATATGGCAACCGGAAATAGGCCCGATTGCGTACGCCATTACTACAACACTAACACCAAATGCAATTGAAATACCTAAAAGGCCGATACCCGAAGGCGGAATACCATCAGCATTTGAACCTGCAATTACCGCGGATCCGCAGCCAAAAAGAACAAGACAAAACGTGCCGATTAACTCAGCAACATACTTGGTTAGGGGTTTAGTTTCCATAATTTATCAATGATTAAGGTTTAATAATCAAATAAATATATATAACTAATTATAAATTAGGAGCTAAGGATATTAAAAAAAATGCTAACCAAACATTATGGTAAAACTGGTTTTCTTAGGAGTTATTGTTTTTAACGAGAACTCAAAACCATGATTTACAAGGATTTCCCTAACCAAGGTAAGACCTATCCCCTGTCCGTCTTTTTTGGTACTGAAGAAAGGCGAAAACAGATTAGAACTTTGCTCGGCGCTGATGCCCGAGCCGGTATCTGATATAGTGAGCCTGTTGCTTACGGTAGTAAATGTAATAACACCATTATCATCATTAATTGCCTCGATGGCATTTTTTACAATATTGATTATGGCCTGCTCCATTTGCTGCTCATCGGCAAGAATATAGAATGGGCCCGGAGCTAAATCAAACTCAAAAACTATTGCTTTTTCCTGCGCTTTAAGGCCCATCAACTTGGTTACCGAATTGGTAAGCTGGTTTACATCAACCTGCTTTTTGTTAGCCGGCGGCAGCTTTACTAACTCGGCAAAGTTGCGCATAAAAAAGTTGAGGTTTTGGTTACGGTCCATTGCCACCTGCAAAGCATCTTTCAACGTATTAAATTTATGCCCTTCCCAAAGCTGATCAGTTTTTAAGGCCGATTGCATGATGGAGTTAACCGGGCCAACGGTATTATTGACCTCGTGGGCCATCATCCGGATCACTTTACCGTAAACATTCTTTTCGGCTGCCACAATTTCGGCTGTCAAATCCTCTATCATTATAAAATTCCTCGAAAAACCACGGTCGATAAAGTGTGATTTCTGAAGTTTATAGGTATTGATCCCATCGGGTTTAACCACTATATTTTCGCCTGATCTGAGTTGTTTAATGAATGTGAGCAGCGGGTGCTGTAAATTATCAACCGGTTGTTTAAGCAACTGGCTTTCCTCAACCCCCAAAATTTGCGCTGCTTTAGGGTTTATCTGCTGTACATTATCGTCAAAGTCTAAAACTACAATACCAGTTGGCGAAGTGAAGATCAGTTTTTCTAAAAAAAAGTGCTGTTGTTCCTGCCGGGTACGTTCAATTCTCAGCTCGTCCATCATTTGGTTATAAACATCTATTAACTGATCCATTTCATGCTTCCCGGTGGTTAGAAACTTCACATTAAAATCACGGTCTTTAATAGCATCAACACCCTGCATCAGGGTTTTTAAGGGTTGTATTAACTGGATATAAAGGCGCCAGGCAAAAACTATTGATACAATAACAACTACCTCTGATAGCATGAAGTAAACCTTGTTATTATTAAAAATAAAATAGGTAAGCACCAGTGCCGTTAAGTGCACAATAACTACAAACAGAATATACTTAGTCCTCAGTTTCATCGTAGGGTATCTGATATTTATCCAGGCGGCGGTATAAAGCACTCCTGGTAAGCCCCAAAGATATAGCAGCGCGCGATATTTTGTTCTTGTGATATTCCATTGCGCGCTTAATCATTTCTACCTCTACTTCCTCTAAAGTTAAAGTACCTATGCCGGGTAACTGGATGTTGCCTTTTTTTACCGGGGAAAGTTCTAACTGCGATTTGAAATCTTCAATATTCAACTCATCATTTTTGCTTACCAAAATGGTTCGCTCCACCAGGTTTTTCAACTGCCGGATGTTACCGGGCAAAGGCAACTGCTGTAACCATTTAATGGCGCTGTTTGCTATCGATAATGAGGGCCTGCCGTAAATCTCCTTCAAGTTATTGATAAAGTGATTAACCAACAGCAGAATATCCCCGGGCCTGTCGCGCAGTGCGGGCAAATAAACCGTGATCAGGTTGATGCGGTACAACAAATCTTCGCGAAAGGTGGTTTTGCTCACCATATCGTTCAGGTTTTTATTGGTGGCGCAAACTACCCTTATATCAACTGTTTTGGTGCGGCTGCTGCCCAATACCTCGTAGGTCCTGTCCTGCAATACGCGCAAAAGCTTTACCTGGCTGCCGGCATCAAGGTCGCCTATCTCATCTAAAAAAATAGTTCCCTTGTTGGCCATTTCAAAACGGCCGGTCCTGTCAAAGCGGGCATCGGTAAAAGCACCCCGCACATGTCCAAACATTTCACTTTCAAACAATGAGGTGGAAATACCGCCCAAATTCACTTTAATAAATGGCTTGTTGCGGCGGTTGCTATTTTGGTGAATAGCTTCGGCAATAAGTTCCTTTCCAGTGCCGCTTTCGCCCATTATCAGTATGGATGCATCCGTACCAGCTACACGGCCAATAGTTTCCAATATATTCAGCATTTTGGCATCCTCGCCAATTATATGCTGAAAGTTGTAGGTTTTATCAAGCTGTTTGCGGGTATGGTGCTCCGTTTTTTTCTCTTTCAGATCGAGCAGTGTTTTAACAGATCGCAGCAAATGATCGTTATCCCAGGGTTTATTGATAAAATCATTGGCGCCGCCTTTCATACCCTGCACTGCCAGCTCAATACTGGCCCAGCCGGTGATCAATATAATAGGGATAGCGGCATTGATCTGCTTTATTTTACCCAATAGGTCCATCCCCTCTTTCCCGGAGGTATCATTAGAAAAATTAAGATCCAATATGATCAGTTCAGGCTCGGTCTTTTTAACGGCTTTTATTGCTTCAACAGGATCGGCACAGTCAGCTACTTCATAACCCTCTGCTTTCATCAGCAAAAGCAGGGATGTTCTTACAGCAATATCGTCGTCAATTATCAATATCATATTTAGTATACAAGTATAAGCAAATGGAACAAACCTCAATAAATCCTCATCAAAGTAGAAAACTTAATTTATGGCAAGCCCTATTCTTCGTGCAAAGCCACAGCCGGGTAAATAGCGGCCGCCTGTTTGCCGGGATAAAGCGAACAAACAAAAACCAACAGGTAAATAAATATAATGGCCAGTAACAGCGCTACTATATAAATACTTGCCTCAATGTTAAACACATTTAATAGCGGGAACTGTATAGCAAAAAACGTCCCGATGATTAATGACAGCGTTGCCAATATCATGGATTCCATTATCAGCTGTAAGGATACCGACTTGCCAGTTGCCCCTACGGCCCTGCGTAAACCTATTTCGCCACGGCGCTTGTTAATGTTATACCAAAGCACGCCAAATAAACCTAAAGCCACATTAATGATAAGGAAACAGCCTACAATTGACAGCACGATGATAGGTATTACACTAAAATAATTAATACTGATGCGTTTTTTGGCTAAGTGCTCAATTTCAACATCAGAGTTTTTCATATAATTGGCCAAAATCTTATATAAACGGCCCTCAAAAGCAGCATCGGAACCGGGTGCTACCTTTATTAAAATACGGCTGAGCCAACGGTACGATCCGGTATCTATCAACCTGTACAGGCCCATTCCAGAAGCTGAATAATCGCCTTTTATTTTGATGCCCTGTACTACACCTACTATTCTCATTTTCTTTTTATCATCATAATCACCTAATAGTTTTCCTATTGCAGGGCCTGCGCCAAATAGTTCCTCTTTTAAGCCACTATTAATAACAATTGCTTTATCCTTACCAACAGCATCGCCTTTATTAAACCACCGCCCTTCCAATATCTGCATCCCCAAAACACTGTGATAGGTATCATCAACACTATAGGTATTAATGCTGGTTGTACGCTTTTTATTAAAGGTAATTGCCGTTTGGTTAGTATAGTCAGTAAACGGAAGATTATCGCTGGCAAAACTTACACCTTTTACCTGTGGCAATGCCTTTATGGTTTGCCTTAAGGTTTCATAATAAGCGTTAAGCGAGTCGGTGTTTTTTGTAGGGTTTGAATTGTTATAATTAGCTATCCATACATCCTCGTAAACAATACCCATTGGCTTTTTATAATTATTATAATAATAAACCATGAGCGAGAAGATGGCAAATAGCACCATGAAGGAGATCAGTATCTCTGACATCAATAAAAAGTTCTGTTTCTTTTTATTCCAGATGAGTTTAAATAAATGCTTGAACATAATATTTTGATTAAAAGATTATTAATTATTGGGCCTTTAAAGCGGTAACCACGTTTAGCTTTGACATGCGCCAGGCCGGGTAAACGCCCGATACCAGCCCGAAAACAAGGCAGATGAGCAAGCCCACCAATAATACGGTAAAGTTGATGGTAAGCTCCAAATTAGCTATCAGGTTAGCACTGTTAATAACCTCAATGGCGATGAAAGAAAGTACCAGACCAATTAAGCCCCCTAACAGGGTAAGGATCAAATTTTCGACAATAAACTGGTAAACCAACGTTTTTGATGATGCACCGAATGCCTTACGCACCCCAATTTCTGACGAGCGCTCCATAATACGGGTGATGTTAATATTAACAAGGTTTAAAGTTGGCAGCAGCATAAACAAGAAAACAAACACACTTAAAACAGTAATTACCAGCGTTACACCCGATTGGCTCTCATTCCCTGTAGCCACGTAGCTTGCTATATAGGTTTCAGCATGGCTGTGTAAACTGGTGTATTCTTTGCTTTCCATAGGTACACGGCTTATAATCTGATCGTATTCTGCCTTCATTTTTGGCAGATCGGCCGATGAATTGGCAAGCAAAACAGCATTGTAACCGCCTAAATATCCTTTGTCCTTATAGTTTGTTTTTGATACCGTGTAAGGCAGGTAAATTTGGCTATAGGTCATGTAGCTGGTTATCGGCACATTTTTTACCACACCAACTACCAGGTATCTTACATTATCAGCCTCAATATACTTACCGATAACCGAAGGTAAATCACCAAAATATTCGTTTTTTATATCTTCGGATATTACGGCTACCCTATTGGCATTACTTACCTGCTTATCATTAAAAGGCTTACCTTCAATAAAATCATAGTCCATTATTTCCCAGTAAGCAGCATCGGTATATTTATAATCAACCGCTATTTTTTTATTGTTGATATAGGTATTGGTACCACTATACCCCGAGAAGATGCTCATTTTTGCAGGAGTTTTCATGCTGCGGGCGTAATGATCCAAAAAATAGTAGGATAACCCACTCGAATTCATATTATCCTTTCCATTTTCCTCCAAACGGTTAATGTATAATGATCGGTCACGTTTCCTGTCGGGATAATTATCGCCCACCACTTTTTCAATAAAAGAAGTAAGCACCAGCAAAATGGTAAGGGTAAAGCTGATACCGAACAGGCTGATGAACGTGAAGAATTTTCTGCGCCTTAAAACGGCTATGGCTATTTTGAAATAATTTTTAAGCATGATATTAATTTTTAGGCTGATAAATTACTGAACCTGCGAACCATCAAATAAGCGCACCAGCCGGTGGGTTTTGTGGGCCATGTTTTCATCGTGTGTAACCATTACAATGGTGGTACCATCTTCCTGGTTCAGTTTCATCAGTATGTCCATAATTTCGTTACCCATTGCGCTGTCAAGGTTACCGGTAGGCTCATCGGCCAAAATAATTTCGGGGCGCCCTACAATAGCCCTTGCAATGGCTACACGCTGTTTTTGCCCGCCCGATAACTGGTTAGGGAAGTGTTTTACCCGGTTAGCCAGGCCAACTTTTTCCAAAGCTTCAGTAGCAAGCCGTCTTCTTTCTTTGGCTGATATATCGCGGTATAATAATGGCAGTTCCACATTATCCAGCACCTGCAGATCATTAATTAAATGATAGCTCTGGAATATAAAACCAAGCTTTTGATTGCGGAAATGCGCTAATTGCTTATCCGAGAGGTTATCGGTTTTTTGATCATCTATCTTAATATCTCCTTTTGATGGCATATCCAGCAAACCCATAATATTAAGCAGGGTACTTTTGCCGCAGCCCGATGGGCCCATGATAGACAGGAACTCGCCTTTGGCAACATCAAGACTGATGCTGTTTAGCGCCAGGGTTTCTACAGTACTGGTGCGGTATACTTTTTCAATGTTTTGTAAACGTATCATAATGCTTGTTGATTTTTAGGTTAGTGATTATTTATAGGTTATTTTTTCATTCTTTTCAAAGTCGAACAATGACAGGTAGCGCAATTGGTAATAGGCGCTCCAAAAATCGCGGAGCGATTGCACATAGTCGCGTTTGGCCTGGTCATTTTCCTGGAACGCAATACTCAGGTCGGTGATACTTAAATCGCCTAACACGTAGCGTTCCCGGGCTATCTTGTATTTTTCGGATGCAATGCTGTCCGCCTCGGCAGTAAAAACCAATTGCTCCTTCATCACATTAAACAGGGAAACCTGGGTTACTATTTGCTGTTTAAAGGTTTGTTTATCCTGTTCAACAGAGTATTCGGTAAATTTTTGATTGGCTTCGGCAGTTTTAATTTTTGATTTTGACCTTCCCCAGTCCAGCACAGGGATAGAAAACTGCAGTTCTAATAATTGCTGGTTTTGCGGCGAACGATAAACCCCTAACACACTCCCCGCCGAATTGGAGAAACCCATATTTGCCGTTAATGTAGCCGTTAAGCCGGTTTGCCCCTTTGCCAATGCCACATCGCGTTTGGCTTCGGCAATACGCCTCACAAACGCAATAGCGTCAGACCGGTTTGCAAAAGCCTCGGCCAAGACCCTGTCGGCTGTTACCGACATCTGGCTGATGGTTTCGGGCACCTGTAAAACTATCTTCTGGCTTCCCTCCTGCCCGGTAAAGCTGCGCAGGTTCAAGGTTGCTATTTCCATATCGCGTTTGGCGGTGCCCACTGCCTTTTTTGCGTTAAGCTGCTCCAGTTGCAATTGCAATATTTCGTTTTTTGATACTTTACCCAGGTCAAATTTCAGGTTGGCTATTTTCAATATTTTTTGTGTGTTGGTTAGGTTTGCCTCGGCAGTTTCAAGGTTTACCTGGGCAAGCAGCAAATCAAAAAAGTAACCGGTTACAGTTATTGAGATCTGTTCCTGCGCTTCAATATACGCTTGTTTACTTTCATTAAACAATAGCGGCTGGATCTTTTTATCCCACTTTAAACTGTTATACTGGCCCAATGGCTGGCTAAAACCAAACGCATAAGGTACGCCATTGTATAAAATATTATGCCTGTCGAAATCGTCAAAGCGCTGTAACTGGGTAGTGCCATAAATTGTTGCGCCGGTAGCGGTTACGGTTTGGCTAAAATTTAAAGTAACCGACGAGTTATCATTATGAACCGGCTGAAAAAGGATAGTTCCATTAGGCTGTAATACCTGGATATTGGTTTTGCTATAGCCCGGTAAATTACCTGTAAGCGATAACTGCGGCTGATAGTTTGATTTAAAGGTACGCCACTCCCAATACTTTGTTTCGCGGGTGGTACCGGCTTGTTTGGCGGCTATTGAGTTATCCTTAGCCATTGCCACAACTTCTTTTAAAGTAAGCCGGGTGGTATCGCCCCCGGCTTTGCAAATTGCTGCCGAACTGATGCTTAGAAACAGGATAGTGTATAATAGTTTCATCGGCTAATTATTAATGGTTACTTGCTTTGAATTTTTGAATTCACTCATGTCCGACGTGATTACCACATCGCCCGGTTTCACGCCGTCTTCAATTTCTACATAATCAAAATTGGTAGGGCCAATATGTACCGTACGTTTTTCGGCTTTGCCATTGCTGATCACAAAAATATCCTGTATAGCTGGGCCCTTAAATGCCGGGCCATTAGCAACCCGCATAATATGACTATGCGTGGCAGTTATCAGGTAAACATCCACCTTCATATTAGGGCGAAACAGTTTATTATTGCGCTCATCCAACTGAATATCAAACGAAATAATACTATTTTGGATAGAGGGCGATACGTTAACCACATGCCCGCGCAGCTGCACATCATTTATCAGCACAATGACAGGTATCCCGGCGTGTAACTGATCTAAAGAATTATCCGAGATACTGCCCTGTACTTTAAAACTACCGAGATCAGCTATGCGGGCCAGGGCTTCGCCTTCTTTAACATTGGCGCCAATGTTTTTATTTACATAAGTAACCACCCCGGCGCGTGTGGCAATAACATTGGCCAGGTTTAACTTACGCTGCAAGGCATTCAGATCGTTAACCAAAATATCGGCTGCTATTTCGGCCTCCTTAATTTCAATCTGCATGGTTTGCTGCTTGTTCTTTATTTCATTCTCTAATTGCTTTTTTTCAAGCTGGGCCACCTTTAAGTTCAGTTCGGCCTGTTCAATACCTTCGCGGGTACCGCCGCCTGCATTGTACAGGCGCTTAGCATTTTCAACGGCATCGGCAAGGTTGCCAATGTGCAGTTGCTTAATATCATTGTTTGATTGGATGTCGTAGAAACTTTTGTTAAGGTCGAGCTTTAGTTTCCTGATCTCATTTTGTTTTGATTCCAGCTGAAATTTTAGTTTTTCATAATCAGTTTGGGTGGCCGATTTATCGAGGGTTAAAATAGACTGGCCAGGTTTTACCTTATTACCGGCATCCATAATCACATTTTTTATTGAAGCGTTGATAGGGCTGGTCAATATCTCTTCAAACTCAGGTAAAACTTCGCCTGTGGCATTGATGGTGTTTTCAATGTTCCCGGTTTCAACCTTAGCGGTTGTAATCTCTGAAGCTTTTATGGATGATTTAAAAGTAAACCGCAGTAACCAGCTGCAGATAATAAGAATAGCGATAACCGCTACAGTAATAATTATTATTTTTTTCCTGTTACGTAATGAAACTTCCCGGGTAATTTCTTTGTCCATTTAGCTATCTTTTTTGCTAAAGGTTTTGCAATCGCTATACCAAACACAAATAACTAAATATCAGATAATTACATATTTTTCATTTTAAAAAAGTGATCGATAACGGACAAAAAAGCCGATAACGCACATGATCACAGATTTAAATGATTGAACAGATTGTGATGATTTTTAAATGAATTAGTTGAGAGCGATAGAATGAGATAATTTACAGAGTAATAAAATCAGGTTAATCATAAAAATCAATTAAATCTGTGATCAAAAATATCACGCAGCGCTCTTTTAGCAGCATAGTAACCGCACATACCATGTACACCACCGCCGGGCGGCGTAGATGAAGAGCAGATATAAAGCCCCCTGGCAGATGTTTTATAAGGCGATGCCCGCAATACCGGGCGGGTAAACAGCTGGCCTATATCAATAACGCCACCATTTATATCGCCACCAATATAGTTGGGGTTATACTCCTCCATTTGCCCACAGTTCATGGTGTGTCTGGCTAATATGGTAGCCTTAAAACCGGGGGCAAAACGTTCTACCTGGTTTTCAATAATGGCGGTCATGTCCTTTTCAGATCCATTGGGCACATGGCAATAAGCCCATGCAGTATGTTTACCTTCGGGAGCTCTTGATGCATCGAGAATACTTGGCTGGGCAAGCAGTACGTAAGGCTTTTCGGGATGCTTCCCTTCCCAGATCTGCTGCTCGCCGAGGGTTATTTCTTCCAATGTATTGCCAAGGTGAAGCGTTCCTGCTTTTCTGCATCCATCGGCAGTAAAGGGTATCGGGGCATCAAGCGCCCAATCAATTTTATAAACACCCGCACCGTACCGGTAACGCTCCATTTGCCATTTATAAATGGATGAAAAACGGTGTCCCGCTATTTTCAATAACTGCTTCGGTGTAACATCAAACAAAACAGCGTTTGCCGATGGCAGCTGATCTAATGCAGTAACGTAAAAGTTGGTTTCAATTTTACCGCCTATGGATACAAAGTAGGATGCCAGCGCATTGGCTATTTGATTTGAACCGCCTTTTGGAATGGGCCAGCCTTTTAAATTTCCGGCAGTCATCAATACCAAAGCAACCGCCGATGTAGCTAAATTACTTAATGGCTGAATGGAATGAGCCGCCATACCCGCTAACAGCCCTTTGGCCTCCGCGGTTTTAAAACGCTTAGCCAAATGGGTAGCAGCCGTTAAGGCCGATAGCCCAAACTGTGCCATCGCTACAGGATATTTAGGAAAATGCAGCGGTGCCAAAACATCAGGCGCAATAGATGGCCAGTTGTTAACAATTGGCTGCATTAATTTAAGGTAAGCTTGCTCATCAGCACCTAAAAGGGCTGCAGTATCAGCTACCGAACCTTTTAGTAAAGCCGCTGTACCATTATCAAATGGATGTGCAGCTGCAACCTCTGGGAAAATATATTCGAGGCCATGATCTTGCAAAGGGAGCGTTTCAAAAAACGGTGATGCTACAGCGAGCGGATGCACTGCCGAACATATATCATGCAAATAGCCCGGCAGGGTTAATTCGGCTGTACGTAGGCCGCCACCAATAGTGGGTTTACCTTCAATCAGTAAAACAGACAGGCCCTGCTGCTGCATTAAAATTGCAGCAGCCAGGCCATTAGGGCCTGAGCCTACAATAACCGCATTATAGTCACGCTTTTCGAGCTGCATTAAAAATCAGAATAGGCTGCCGGATGAAGAAATATGGCATCAATATGCGATACATTGTTCTGGTATTCGGCTTTGGCCGATAGTTGTTTCCAATACGGATCGCTGCCAAATGCTTTCCAGTGTTTGTCATGCTCCTCCATATTTTCAAAGCTGATCATGTACATCAGGTTAGGCATGTGGCTGCCGGCAATAACATTGGCGTAAAATACCGCATTAAAATTAAGGCGTTTAAACAGCGCCACCTCATTACCATCATTAAACATCTGTACTTTGTTCACGTTATATTTTTCAGTCGGGCTTTCATAACTACGCAGCTCGTAAACCCTGTCGGTTTTATTAGCGGTCAACTCAGGCACGGCAGGTTCCGGCATTTTAGGGAACGCACCCAGCACGATAGTTTCCATGCGGTTGTAAACCGGTGCTGTGTAAACAGCATCCAGATAATCCTTACCATCGGTAAGGTATTGCTGGTCGTCCATTAATTTTTTGTCTGATTTTTCCAGCTGGCTCCAGTTGCGGTACGGGATCAGCACATAGATCCTTTTGCCCGATGTATCGGCAGCAATAGCTTTAAACACACCGATATTTTTTATACCCATGCGGTGCAGCGCAGGCAGGTAAGCATTTTTAAGATAGCTATCTAGGCGATCTTCCTGGGCTGATGTTTTAAGGTGATAAACCTTTAGCTGGTAATAATAACCATCGGCTGCGCTGGCATATTTTGCAGTGCCA
The DNA here is from genome assembly GCF_965277465.1 of Mucilaginibacter sp. Taxonomy (GTDB): domain Bacteria; phylum Bacteroidota; class Bacteroidia; order Sphingobacteriales; family Sphingobacteriaceae; genus Mucilaginibacter. Next base: position 1,255,820 of record NZ_CBDICW010000002.1, on the reverse strand, counting down.
AGGCAGAGCAGGATCAGGAAAAAACTAAAGAAATAGTGTTTACAGGATTTAAAGATCGACATCATAAAATTTAAGGTTAATAACAGGGTGAATTTACCTCTTTATGCTGATATTTTAAGCACTATATTGATTGGCAATATGCTTTCCCCATTTTTCAAGCATCGCCATAATATCGGCAATCTTCATGGGTTTACTCATGTAATCATTCATGCCTGCATTTAAACATTCCTCCTTGTCTTCGGGCATGGCATTGGCCGTCATGGCTATAATTATGGGCTGGCGCTCAATATGCTCACGAATATAACGGGTTGCTTCCATCCCATCCATTTCAGGCATCTGCACATCCATTAAAACCAAGTCGTATTTTTTTATGATAATGGCATTTAAAGCGGCGTGCCCGTTTATAACACTATTGGGATGATAACCCATTTTTGTTAAAATCCTTGAGGCTAATTTTTGGTTTACTGCGTTATCATCCACTATTAAAATTTCCATTGGGTACAACTCTGCAAATCCATCCGAAAAATAGATCTTTTTAGGCTTCACCTCTTTGCTGCCTACTGAGGCAACCTTTAACTGCTCGGCAATATGTTTAAATAACACCTGGTGTTTGGTGGGTTTTGTTAATATGGCATTAAACAGGTACGATTCATTCTGGCTTTGCTTATTACCCATTGAGCTGAGCAATATAATAGGTATTTCGGGCCATTTTTTCCTTACCTTTTTTGCCAGCTGTACGCCGTCCATTTCAGGCATGTTCATATCTGATATAATGAGGTCAACCTGCTGGTTTGATGCCAATATTTTTAAGGCCTCCGGGCCAGATTCAGTCATAATAGGTATGTAACCCCATTCGGTAAGCTGGCCTTTTAAAATATCCCTGTTAGTACCGTTATCATCAATAACCAGTATATTTTTATCACTTATCCCGGCAGTACCCTGTTGCACATAAGTGCGCAAAGCATTGCTGCCTGCTTTTGATTTAATGGTAAACGAAAACGTTGTGCCTACACCTACTTTACTTTCTACTTCTATTTCTCCACCCATCAGGTGTACTAATTTTTCGCTTATGGCCAGGCCAAGGCCGCTGCCGCCATATTTGCGTGTGGTGCTGGAGTCAACCTGCGAAAATGCTTTAAACAGCTTATGCAGCTTATCAGCCGGGATGCCTATACCAGTATCACGCACACTGAATTTTAATACCAGTTCATCACCTTCTGTACTATCAAGCTTTACCCCTATAAACACTTCACCTTTACTGGTAAATTTCATAGCGTTGCTCACCAGGTTGATCAATATTTGCCGCAGGCGCAAGCCATCTCCTATTATTTGCGATGGCACGTTATGATCTATCTGGTAAACAAGATCAATTTGCGATACCTTATCGGCAAAAACATCAAGCACGCCTTCCACGCAATCGTGCAGGTTAAAATCCTGCTCTTCCATTTCCATGCTCCCCGATTCTATTTTTGAGAAATCAAGTACATCGTTTATAACGGATAATAAGGCATCGCCGCAGGCTTTAATGGTTTCGGTATATTCTTCCTGCTCGGCACTAAGTTTAGTACCCGATAATAAGCCCGCCATACCTATAACGCCGTTCATTGGCGTACGGATCTCGTGGCTCATCATGGCTAAAAATATACTTTTGGCTTTATTGGCGTTCTCTGCATCTTCGCGCGCCCTTTCAGCAGCTTGTCGGGATGCACGCTCATTAATGGTCATCTTTTCAAGCTTTTCGGTGCGTTCTTCAACCAGTTTTTCAAGCAGGTGCTTTTGCTTTTTAATTACCTGAATACGCACTTTAAAAAATATGTAGACACCAAAAACAATAAAGAGGATTACTAAAATTTCAAACCACCCGGTAAGCCAAAATGGCTGCACCGTAGCAATTTTTATATTGAATTTAAAAGGTAAACCCATTTCCAAACTATTACACTGCCTTGTAGTAGTAAAGTTTAATCGCGACAAACCTTCTGCTCCGACAATATGCTCAAAATTAAATATTTGAGCCTTGGCAAAGCTGGGTGCGACAATAAACAGCGCAAGTAATAATATGAGGTATCGGCAAATAATCAATATAAGTGAATAGGTTTAATTACAAAAATAATACTTTAAGAGGAAAATTAATAAATTAAGCTTTGGTAATGCTCAACTGGTTTATTGTACTGGGTATACGGATGAAAGCTTCAATTGTTTGAATATATTCCAAAAAAAAGGGATTAAAAAAACTATTGAATAGCTTTTTTAATCCCTTTTTTATCGTGGATAATTCAGTCTACAATTTTATTTCTCCACCCACCTGGTTTCAAGTTCTTTCATAAAATATCCGCCTACCACGCTGCGGGCTTGAAAGCCTACCATTTTACCATCAGTAGTTTCATGCCAGTCGCTTAGCGGTACGCGCGATGGGGTTTCAGTAGTATATTTATAAACCGGATCAATTAATGCTTTAAAATCCTTTTGGTTATCGGCCAGGGTAGCGGTCCACACAATCCAGTCAGATTTTGTATAGGTTTTACGGCTATCCAAAGGCAAACCAAATTTATTTTGTTTGGTTAGATAAAAGTTTATTTCCTTTTTGTAAACCTGCGCAGGGAACAAATTCAAACCCAAAACCTTATCCCAAACCAGGTTGTATTTTTGGCTCCAAGTGTCCTTACTTCCAAACACTAATGAGTAATGATCACCAGCATCGGCCATTTTCACCCACTTAACAGCCATGCCTGCTGCAATTGCCCTGTATTTGGCGGCAACAGCCTTTTGGCCTAATTGGGCTGCAAGATTTGCATAGCCGCCTAAAGCAACAATAGCCTTTATGGATAAATTTGAATTATGCGCCAAATGGCCTGCAAAATCATCCGTACATAACTGGTTGCCCGGGTCAAGTCCGTTCTCGCTTAAATATTTAGCCCAGATGCTTAGTGTTTTCCAGTGCTTTTTGGCAAAATCGGCATTACCTTCGGCCTTAGCAATTGCAGCAGTAAGGATGATCACATTTCCTGATTCTTCAACCGGCATATTTTCACCATAAGTTTGCCCGTTGGCTATAGGGTAGGTACCTAAATCATGCGCTGCAAAATCATGCCCCCATGCTTTGCTGTCGCAATAATAAAAAATGCCGTTAAGCATACCTTCCAGCAGCTTAGGGTTATAGATAAGATACAATGGTGCCGACGGATAGGTTACATCAACCGTATTGATCGATCCATTGCTAAAGTTCTCCTTCGATAAAAATAAGATAGTTCCCTGCGGACTTTTCAGCAACTGATGCGCTGCGATGCTTTGGCGGTAACCTAATACACATAGATCGGCATAGTTTTTACCACCTGCTTTCAGAGCCGCAGCATACATACTTTTGTTAAAGGCATCGCATTTTTGCATTACCTGGGCATATTGTACAGCCGCGGTATTTAACTGGCCCTCAATAGTTGCGCCACCGTTTTTCCACCAGGGTTTTAAATTTTGTTTAAAGTATTGTACCGAGTACAGATCATCATACCCTAATTCAACAAAGTTTTCTTTGGCTGTTTTACCTACTGTACCAAAATTCAACACGGTATTTAACACCAGCTGTTTACCTGGTTTGGTGGTAGATACAATTTTACCGTTTACAAACGAGCTTACAGATGCATCCTGCTCAGTTATGTATTGCAGTTCGTTATTTGATTTTTGGGCGGCTACGTACATGTAACCCCAGTCAATCCGAAGGTCATCCCCTTTTTTCTGCAAAACAGGTTGTGCTATAGTACCAGCTTTTAAAACTGATAAGGTGGGCGTTGCATATTTTTGTGCCGCCACCTGCTGCGAAGGTTGATCAACAGCTATAGATGAAGATGCACCGAACAGCACTTTTACATTATGATCTTTACCATCATTTGATTTTACGCTGTAAGAGATATAAGATACCGGCCTTGAAAACAATGCCAGATCATTCATCAGCAATGGCGATGTGAAAGTAACTTTCAAATCAACGCCCACACATTCAAAATTGTAAATGGTTTGGGTGGCATCAACCTCCACACTTTTTTGCTTAGCAAGCAGTACAGGATTTGTTTTTGGCTTAATTTCATCAACCAAACCGGCATCAAGCCAGGCACCGCCGACTGTATTTGCACAATGTATGGCCAATACATTTTCGCCCTTGCGTAAATTCTCCTTGAATTTATCTTTAAGCGGGATCAGCTTATAATCATTTGTCCAGCCGGTGTAGCTATAAACTTTTTCGCCATTTAAATAAACCTCGATATTATCATCGTGATAAAGCTTGAGCATCAGCCTGTCAATATCAATGTCGTTAAGCGTAAAACTGCGCCTAACCCAAATATTTTTGCTTGCCCATACAGTTTTAGCTTTTTCTTTATCGTCAGAGAATGGGGCTGTGCCCGTGCTCCATTTGCTGTCATCAAACTTGATGCTTTCCCAGCTTCCGGAAGGTTCTGTTTCAGTGTATTTGCATTGATAAGCCTGCTCATCGGCAGCCGGTAAAATAGTTTTGTAAACCGGCGATTCCTTACCTAAAAAACGGTAGGTGGTACCGTCAACTTTTATCAGGCCTAAAAGGGGTTGGTCTTTACCTGTCCAGTGTTTGGTAGTATGCGCATTCAGCGTGTCGCCAAAAGACCAGATACTGAAATAAGAATTGTGTGTGATTAATGGATATGCAGGTGCTTTTTTAACCTGCGCCTTAACCAAATTAGTAGTAAAGGCTGATAAAATGAGTATAGTTAGGAGTTTGTTTTTCATATTTTGCAGATATAAGGTTCATAGTTAATGGCTCATCAATATTTTTCAAATTCATAAACTATTAACTATGAACCATTAACTACAAAACAATTTTATAATTCGCGAATCCAGATGTTGCGGTAGCTTAAAGGTTCGCTTTTATCACCATGAGCCTGCAATTTTATTGGTGCCGGACCATGTTTTTGGTAATGAGGTTTGCCAATGTATTGTGTAGGGCCTAACAGCTCAAAGTTATTTTCGACAATAACGCCATTAAAGAAAACAGTTGCTTTTGCAGGGGTTTTCATTGAACCATCCTCGTTAAAGGTTGGTGCAGTCCATACCACATCATAAGTTTGCCATTCGCCGGGTTTTCTGCCTGGGTTAGCTAATGGGATCACTTGCTTGTAAAGACTTCCGGCCATGCCGTTAACATAGGTTTTGTTGTTGTATGAATCTAAAACCTGTAGCTCATAACCTGCATCACCTTTGCCTAATGATGCTAAAAATATACCGCTGTTACCCCTTGCCTGCCCTGTGCCTGTAATAGATGCAGGTACGCGCCATTCAATATGTAACTGGTAATTGGTAAATGATTGCTTGGTTTTAATATTTCCGTATTTTTTATTTACGGTTAATATATCGCCGTTTATATCCCATTTTGCCGGCGAATCATCATCGGCCTGTTCCCATTTATCCAAACCCTTACCATCAAACAATATGATAGCATCAGATGGTGCATCCCTAAAGGTTTTACCCGGTGTAACTACCTTAGGTATTGGTTCCCAAATTTCTGTATCCTCAGGTTTTGCTTCCTGCGCTTTCGCTATAAAGCAGCTGCCTGCCAGTAACGCGGTTAATAAAATTGAATATTTCATTTTATAAGTTTTATTGGTTCATTAGTTAAATGATTTAGCGCATAGGTGCAGCTTAATAAATTAAAATCAAGCCCAGCAATAAATCATTGGTTATATTAAACGTGTAAAGTATTTTTAACGTATGCAGCACTTTCTGCAATACTTACAAACGGATCAATATTGATATAGTTTTCCTGCTCAACAATGTAATGCTTTAAGCCTGCTAATTTTGCATGGCTCAGTATGCCTTTAAAGTTGATGCTGCCTTTACCTATTTCGGTATTTAAGTCAGTTTGTGTTTTATCCCTGTCTTTTATATGGCATAAGGCAAACCTGCCCGGGTGGGTTTCAAATAACTTAACCGGATCCTGCCCGGCACGTACCACCCAAAAAATATCCATTTCCATGTGTACCAAAGCGGGGTCGGTTTCATTTAATATGGTATCATAAAAAGTAGTACCGTCAATAGGTTTCCACTCAAAGTTATGGTTATGGTAGCCTAATTTTAAGCCTGATTTTTTACATAACTCGGCTGCCTTGTTCATTTTTTCGGCAACCATTTTAAACTGATCCTTACTTTTTAAAACCTCGCCATTAATTGAAGGTACTACCACATAGGTCATGCCGGTAATGTTTGCAGCGTCAATATAAGTTTCCAGTTCACCTGTTTTACCATGAACAAAATACTCGTCCATACCAAAGTGAGCGCTTGGTGTAGTAAGGCCATTATCTTTTAACAAACCGCTAAAGGCTTTTGCATCCATACCCCAAAAACCATTTTGTTTGGAGTAGCCAAAAGGTTCAACCTCTTTATATCCGGCTGCAGCAACCTTTGCTATTACGCCCTTAGGATCTTTTGGTAATTGATCGCGAAGGCTGTAGAGCTGTAAGCCAACAACCTTGCCCGCCTTTGCCGAAAGCAAATTGGGAGCAATCATTGCGCCAGCCGATATAAGGCCCGCTTGTTTTAAAAATTTTCTTCTGGTAGTCATAGGTATTGTGTTTTAGTAGATGGTATTTGTATTAAAGTTCAATTGGCACTAAACATCACAGATCTGGATAGCCTGCCTTAGCGAGGCGATCTTATCGGCCCGTTTAGGAACAAACTCCTGCCCTACATAGCCTTTAAAGCCTGTGGCGGCAATGGCTTTCATCACTGCCGGATAGTAAAGTTCCTGGGTGTCATCAATTTCGTGTCTTCCAGGTATGCCCCCGGTGTGGAAATGTGCAATATACTGGTGATGATCGGTTATGTTACGGATAATATCGCCTTCGTTTATCTGCATGTGGTAAATGTCAAAAAGCAGTTTAAAGTTTTCTGACCCTAACCTTTTTGCCAGTTCTGCCCCCCATGCCGATGTATTGCACTGGTAATCTTTATGGTCAATTTTGCTGTTCAGCAATTCCATACACAGTACAACCTTATGCTTTTCGGCAAGCGGAAGCAGCTTGCTTAAACCTTCTACGCAATTTTTCCAGCCTGTTTCATCATCTTTCCCCCTTTTACTACCGCTGAAACAAATTAAATTGGTATAGCCGTTTTTGGCAACCAACGGAATCATTTCTGTATAATTCTTTATCAGCGTTTCATGAAACTCGGTATCACCAAAACCATTGGTCAGGTTAATCTCGGCACCATTACACATAGGCGAATACATGCCATGCTTTTGCAGCGTAGGCCAATCCTTCGGGCCGCAAAGATCAATACCTGTAATACCCATTTCTTTAGATACCACACATAACTGATCGAGCGTTAGCTCGCTGTAACACCAGGGCGAAACCGAGTGGTTGATATTACCTTTCAGTTTACCTAATACAGTTGGTTTATCCTCAGCTTTTGTAAATGATGATAACATTCCGGTAGCAGTTATAGCAGCAGTACCGGCAACTATATTTTTTATTGCCGATCGTCTGTTTTGGTTAGTTGCCATAGGTTAATAGTTTATGCTTCTATTGATGCAGATTTGGTTTGTATCGGGTTGGTATCTTTAAAAAATATAAAGAAGATCAGGAACACAAAGGCTGCAATGCTGGCTGGTATAACCCATATCATTTGCCAGTTATGGCCTGATGATGTGTTGTAACTATCTGAAATAAGCCCGGCTACAAAGAAACCTATCAGCATACCTATACCATAGGTAGCTAAAGTGATCATTCCCTGTGCTGCACTTTTGTATTGCGGCCCGGCTTTTGAATCGGTATAGATTTGCCCTGATACAAAGAAGAAATCGTAACAAACACCATGCAATGCGATACCTATGATCAGCATAAAGCTTAATTCGCCTGCGTTGCCATAAGCAAACATCACATACCTTACGGCCCAGGCCAGCATACCTACTAAAATAGTCCACTTAAAGCCAAACTTTTTAAAGAAGATAGGTAAACAAAGCAAGAACAATACTTCTGATGCCTGGCCAATGGTCATTTTACCGGTTGGGTTGGCAACCTTAATATCGGTTAAAAAGTTGCTCGCATTTTGGTAATAAAAAGCCAATGGGATACAGATCAATATAGACGCGATAAAGAAAACCGCAAAGTTTTTGTCTTTTAACAGTTTTAACGCATCTAAGCCAAGCAATTGCGAGATGCTTACCTTTTCGCCTGTTGGCGTTTTTGGAGGGGTAGCCGGCAAGGTAAAGCTGAACAAGCCTAATACCAGCGAAGCAATACCACCCATTAAAAACGTATTCTTTAAAAATCCGCTCTTTACGCCATCCGGTGAATCCCAATGAAATAAATAGCTGATGGCCAAGCCGGCTAAGATCCAGCCGATAGTTCCCCAAACACGGATGCTTGAAAACTCTTTTTCAGGATCTGTCATCTGGTTAAATGAAACCGAATTTACCAATGCCAATGTTGGCATGTATAATATCATGTAACCCAAAACGTAAGGATAAAATACAGATACATCGGTTGCATTATACATCTGGTACATTAAAACAGCACCTAATAAATGTAATACACCCAATATACGTTCCGCATTAAAATACCTGTCGGCAATTAAACCTATTATGAACGGAGCTATTATGGCACCCCATGATTGGGTAGAGAATACTGCGCCTGTTTGCGCACCAGTGGCGTGAAGGCTATTGCCCAAAAACGGACCTAATGTTACAAACCATGCCCCCCAAATAAAGAATTCGAGAAACATCATTACAGATAATTTACCCCTGATAGCTGCGGTCATTTTATAGTGTTTAAATTGGTTTTAAGGTTTTTGGTTTGGCTTATTTCTTAAGCGATAAGATATAAGTAACCATTGTTTTGGCATCGCTTACAGAAAGTGAAGGGTGAGCAGACATCGGAATATCGCCCCAGTTACCTTTACCACCTGCTATAACTTTATTTGCCAGTGTTGTAATATTTTCATCAGTTGCCGGGTATTTAGCGGCAATATCCTTAAGTGCAGGGCCAACTACTTTTACATCTTCTTTATGGCAGGTATTGCAATCAGCTGCTGCCATTAATTTGGCACCGGGAGCTAATGCACCCGCATCTTTTTCAGTTCCTGTTTTTGTTGCATTGGTATCAGCATTTGTTTCGGCCGATTTTGCGGTTTGATTGGCTGCTGTAGTGCTATCGCCGTCACCCGGTTTTGAGCTTCCGCCACAAGCAGTAATAACTGCGCATATAGCAAGAACGATAAAAATCTTTTTCATGATGGATTGTTAATATGAGATTGAAAATTGAATAATTAAGGCTAAAAATAACTAAATATTTGATTTAAATAAGTGCTGCTGCAAATCAATCAAATGCCTAAGGTTTTCCTGTTAAAGGCATCGTCAGATCCGGATGAAGCAAAATCATCAAAAGCTTTATCTGTTACTCTTATAATATGGTTTTTAATAAATTCTGCTCCTTCGCGGGCGCCATCTTCCGGGTGTTTAAGTGCACACTCCCATTCCAATACTGCCCAGCCTTTATAATCGTACTGTGCCATTTTGCTGAAAATGCTCTTAAAATCAACCTGGCCATCGCCTAATGAGCGGAAACGTCCGGCACGGTCTATCCAGTTCTGGTAGCCGCCGTATACACCTTGTTTACCTGTAGGGTTAAACTCGGCATCCTTAACGTGGAACATTTTTATACGCTCGTGATACAGATCAATATACTCCAGGTAGTTAAGGCACTGCAAAACAAAATGCGATGGATCATAAAGCAGGCATGCGCGGGCATGGTTGTTCACTTTATCCAAAAACATCTCGTAAGTTATCCCGTCGTGCAGGTCTTCGCCGGGATGGATTTCATAGCAAAGGTCAATACCATGTTCATCATAAACATTTAGTATCGGTTCCCAGCGTTTTGCTAATTCGTCAAATGCAGTTTCAACAATTCCTGCCGGCCTTTGCGGCCATGGGTAAACCATAGGCCAAAGCAATGCACCGCTAAAAGTAACAGATGCAGCCAAACCTAAGTTTTGTGAAGCCTTTGCCGCATATTTTAGTTGCTGAACGGCCCACTCCTGCCTTGCTTTTGGATTATTACGATAAGCCTCGGGTGCAAAGCCATCAAACAGCTGATCGTAAACCGGGTTTACGGCAACCAACTGTCCCTGTAAGTGGGTTGATAGTTCGGTTATTTCTAAACCGCAGGCGTTAACGCGGCCTTTCAGTTCGTCAGCATAAGTTTTGCTTTCTGCTGCTTTTTGCAGGTCAATAAACCGTGCATCAAGTGTGGGTAGCTGTACCCCTTTATATCCTAAATTTTTGGCCCAGTTACAAATACCTTCCAGGGTGTTAAACGGTTCCTGGTCGCCTATAAACTGTGCTAAAAATATTGCGGGTCCTTTTATAGTAGTCATATTAGTTTATCATTGGTCATTGCGTCATTGGCAATTATCATACGCCAATTATCAAATCATTTATCAGATCACGTAATCTGTCCACTTTTCATCGCTGTGGTTTGAATTTACCACGTTTTCAATAAAGGCCATACCTCTTATTCCATCTTCAATTCCGGGAAAGTCAAGCCACTCGGGTTTTGCTTCTTCGTTATTTAGTTTTGCCATAAGCGATAGTGCGAAGTTGCGGTAAAGATTACCAAATGCTTCCAGGTAACCTTCGGGATGCCCGCCGGGTGTGCGGGTATTGTGCGTAGCATAAATTGATTCCCTGTCTGTATAGCCACTGCCCGCCCTTATGGTTTGAGCCGGCTTATCCAGCCATTTAAGGGTAAGCGTGTTTGGTTCCATCTGCGCCCATTCAAGGCTGCCATTTTCGCCATAAACACGAATCTTTAGTGCATTTTCCTCGCCTGCTGCAACCTGCGATGCCGTCAGCACGCCTGTCGCCTTATCCTCAAAACGCAATAAAATCGCGCCGTCGTCATCAAGCATACGGCCATCAACAACAATATTTAGAGAGGCATTTAACTGGGTTATTTTTAATCCAGATATATATTCGGCCAGGTGGGCGGCGTGTGTGCCTATATCGCCCATGCAACCGCTTTTTCCCGATTTTGACGGGTCGGTACGCCATGCGGCCTGTGCGTTTCCTTCTCTTTCAGATAATTTGCTCAGCCAGCCTTGTATGTATTCAACATAAATTTTCCTGACCTTGCCTAATGAGCCCGACTTAACGATCTGCTTTGCTTCCTTCACCATCGGGTAGCCCGAGTAGGTATGGGTAAGCAGCAGCATTAAGCCTGTTTCGTCCAGCTTTTTCTTTAGCTGTTTAGCCTCATCAAGTGTAAAAGTTATTGGTTTTTCAATAACCACGTTAAAACCATTCTCCAGCGCTAACATTGCCGGGGCAAAGTGTGCAAAGTTTGGGGTAACAATGGTTACAAAATCCATGCGTACATCAGCAGGAAGCTTAGCTTCTGCCGCTATCATTTCTTCGTTACTGGTGTAAATCCTGTCTTCAGGTAAAAAAAGTATATGGCCGCTTTCAATAGCAACATCCTTGTGCATGCTTAAAGCACCACAGGTCAGTTCTATCAAACCATCCATATTAGCAGCTATCCTGTGAATAGCGCCTATAAAAGCATCTTTCCCCCCGCCTATCATCCCCATGCGGAGTTTTCTGTGAGCCATTTGTTATAATTATTGGTAAATGAGTATATGAATTGCAATTATAGAAATAATGTTCTGCCGAATTGGTTCATATTCATCACCAAATTCAACAGAACATTAAATCATTAATTATTTTTTAGGTAGCCCAGGCCTTGTCGCCTTTTTTGTAAGGCACATTACCATCGTAATGTCCCGGTACGGCTATGTAGCGCAATGCCTTGGTAGCACCAACTTCTGATGTAAAGTAACCCAACAAAGTAAGTTCTTTTATCATCCTGAAATAATGGTTAGGTACTTCCAGTCCCTTGTATTTTGTATCACCTTTATGCTGCAGCTTATCGGCATCGGCATCTTTATTTTTCTTGGCGGTGTATTCCTTTTGCTCTTTATCTAAATCAACCAAAAGATCTGTACGCTGTTTTGCTGTAATATCTAAAAACTTGGCACTAAATTTCTTCTGGCTGGCCTCATCAAGCTTGGTAACACCTTCTAAAAAGATCTTCTGATCATCTGGTGTATAGCAATCCCTAACCATTACAGCCATAAACTGACCCACATTGGCGGCTTTTGCACCTGGCGAGCTTGTTGTTGGCAAAATGGTATCCGCAACTTCGTTTAAAAAGGCTACATGATCGGTAGTAAACAGGTCGGCAACCTGCGTCGAATTGGTTTTACATCCCGAAATAAAAAATTCGGCACCTATTACGGCACCTCCCATTAAGAGGGCAACTCTCCCTATGGCGTCTCTTCTATTCATTTTAATTGTTTTATTAATTGAATTAATGAATTATTATATCGTCCAGCCTTCTCTGTACTCGCGTTTAACGTATTGGTTAACGGCATCAAAGTTGGTTATCTTCATATTGTCATTGTCCCAAATCATTTTAATGTGGCCGCCCTTAAGCTCATGGCCCCTTACTGCAAGGTTTGCCATTAATAACGCCTCAGTTAACGGACCAGCAACTGAAAAGGGTGAACTTAACTCTGTTTTACCATAACCGGCAATACAACCTTCAACCCATTGGCCGTAATGGCCATCGGTACCACCTGGTACACGTGCTATTGTTTGTTTAACATTAACCTCTTTTGTACGTGATGTTGGCAACAATAAAGGATTATCAGAATAAGTACTGGCAATCATTTTACCTTTTGTACCGATAAATAAAGTACCGTTACCATCATCGCCAAAACGTTCGTTAGGGCCTAATTCCTCTGGTCTTTCGGGTTGGATACCGCCGTCCATCCAGTGTACGGTAACATCGCCTTTTGTTTTATGGGTTTTAGGGAATGTTAAAGTAATATGGCTTGACGGAGGGCAGCTTTCAGGGAAATGGCCCTGTGTAAACTCACCCACATAAACCGAACCTACGCTTGCCTGTACATCCTTAGCATATTGTAAACCCAATACCCTGAAAGGAGCCTCAACAAGGTGGCAACCCATATCGCCTAATGCACCGGTTCCGTAATCCCACCAGCCGCGCCAGTTAAAAGGAACCAGGTTTTCAACAAAGTTCTTTTTAGGGGCAGTACCTAACCAAAGGTCCCAATCTAAAGTTGTTGGGATCTCGGCAGTTTTTGACGGCCATGCAATGCCTTGCGGCCACACGGGGCGATTTGTCCAACAGTAAACGGTGTGCACATCGCCAATAATATCGGCATCGTACCATTCAGCCAGCTGGCGTGTACCCGGGTTTGATGCACCTTGGTTACCCATTTGTGTAACCACCTTATATTTTTTGGCAGCCTCTGTTAACAGGCGGGCTTCATAAATATCGTGCGTTAATGGCTTTTGTACATATACGTGCTTGCCCAACTGCATAGCATGGTAAGCAACTATAGCGTGAGTATGATCGGGGGTTGAAACTGATACAGCATCGAAATGCTTTGATTCTTTTTCAAACATCTCGCGCCAGTCTTTATAAAACTTTGCTTTCGGAAATCTTTTAACTGTACCTGCAGCACGGGCATCGTCAACATCGCATAAATAAGCAATGTCGGCTTTACCTGTTTTGCTGAAATTAGCAATATCGCTTTCACCTTTTCCGCCCACACCAACGCTGGCAATAATTAAACGGTCGCTTGGTGCGGTATAACCTTTACCACCCAGCACAAATCGCGGAACGATCATGAAGCCTGCGGCAGCAATGGTACTGGTTTTTAGGAAGTCCCTGCGCGAGGGGTTTGATGTTTTATCGGTATCTTTTTCTTCGGTCATGGTTTATAATTTCAAAAGGTTAGATATTGTTCTTTTTCAACTCCTCAACTGCATGATTGGCGGCACGTGCTGTAAGCGCCATATAAGTAAGTGACGGGTTTTGGCAGGCTGTTGAGGCCATTGCTGCTCCATCTGTTACAAATACGTTCTTAGCATCCCATACCTGGTTCCACTCATTCAATACTGATGTTTTAGGATCGCGGCCCATCCGTGCAGTACCCATTTCATGAATACCTCTTCCCAAAACGCCTTCGCTGGTGTATGAATGTACATTTTTTACACCGGCAGCTTCCAGCATTTCAACAGCATCGTTTGCCATATCAACACGCATTTTGCGTTCGTTATCTTTAATTTCAACATCAAATGCTAAAATTGGCAATCCCCACTTATCTTTTTTGGTTTTATCAAGGGTTATTTTATTATCATGGTATGGCAGTGTTTCACCAAAACCACCCATACCCATTGTCCAGGTACCCGGTTCGGTTAAGGCATCTTTAAATGCACCGCCAATATTCATTTCAGCAATATCCCTGCTCCAGTTTTCGCGGCCCGCACCACCCTGGTAGCCAAAGCCACGGATGTAATCGCGTTTTTCGCCGTTAAGGTTCCTGTAGCGTGGTATATAAATACCGTTTGCCCTGCGGCCAAAATAATATTTATCATCGTACCCATCAACCGTGCCTGATGCACCTACACCTAAGTGGTGATCCATTACGTTGTGGCCTAATTCGCCGCTGCTGCTGCCCAAACCATCCTGCCATACATCAGTTGCAGAGTTCATTAAAACCCATGCACTGTTTAAGGTTGATGCGTTAAGGAAAATAACCTTTGCAAAATACTCGTACGTTTGGTTGGTTTCAGCATCTAATATCTCTACGCCTTTAGCCTTTTTAGTATCCTTATCATATAGAATTTTGGTTACAATTGACCACGGACGAACCGTTAAATTACCCGTAGCCATAGCCGCAGGTAAAGTAGCTGACTGTGTACTGAAGTAAGCACCAAACGGACAACCTAACCAGCATTTATTACGGTACTGGCAGTTGGTACGGTTATTATGCGGAACAGTGATATTAGCCGTACGGCCAATGATCATGTCGCGTGCTTCTTTATAATGATCTTTTAAGCGTTTGGCAACGTCTTTTTCAACAACGTTCATTTCCATTGGCGGCATAAAGTCACCATCAGGAAGAATGGCCAAACCATCTTTATTACCAGATATACCTGCAAAGCGCTCTACATAACCATACCAGTCGTGCAGATCCTTATAACGGATAGGCCAGTCAACACCTATACCATCTTTGGCATTGGCTTCAAAATCAACATCGGCCCAACGGTATGATTGCCTGCCCCACATTAATGAGCGGCCACCTACATGGTATCCTCTAAACCAGTCGAAACGTTTAATTTCGGTGTAAGGGCTGTCCTTATCACTGGCCCAGTAATCAAGGTTAGTTTCGTTAAGCGGATAATCGCGTTTTAAAACCGGGTAATCCTCGATCATTTTTTGCGTACGCCCACCCCTGTGCGGAAACTCCCAGGGATCTTTTGTTGCGTTAACATAATCTTTGATGTGCTCAATGTTCCGGCCACGCTCTAACATGATGGTTTTCAAACCTTTTTCGGTAAGTTCTTTTGCAGCCCATCCGCCCGAAATTCCTGAACCAATGACTATGGCGTCATAAGTGTTTGCAGACATATAATTAATTAATAAAAGGGTTTATAAATTTATACAATCGGTTACTTCGTCTAATGTATGAACAAAAAATTATTGAACAAATATTTTCATTGTGTTTTTTTCACACATTGAATTTAGTACCCAAGCCTATTTAAATAACAGCGTTTAAAATGGTTATACATTTCCTTTATTCATTTCGCTTACGGCATAATCAACTGCACGGGCGGTAAATGCCATATAGGTTAATGATGGGTTTTGGCACGAGGTTGAGGTCATGCTTGCGCCATCGGTAACAAAAACATTTTTACAAGCATGCACCTGGTTCCATTTATTAAGGATGGATGTTTTAGGATCATTACCCATGCGGGCGCCTCCCATTTCGTGTATATCCAAACCCGGTGCCTGGTGATTGCTTGATGCCTTTATATTTTTAAAGCCCGCCGTTGTAAACATTTCTGTAAGCTGCTCTATATAATCCTTCTTCATCTTTTCGTCGTTATCATCATAATCAACCGAGATGCGGAGAAGCGGCATTCCCCATTCGTCTTTTTGTTTGGGGTCGAGGCTTACAAAGTTGCTTTCTTTAGGGATGGTTTCGCCCATCATGTGCGATCCAACATGCCATGGGCTTATATCACCCTTCACCATATTTTCCTTTAAGCCGGCGCCAACGCCATCATATTTATGTTCCTGGTATCGGTAAGCACTAAAGCCCGAAGCATAGCCGCGCAGAAAATCAGTTTCCTGTTTATAAACATTGCGGAAACGTGGGATATAGCCACCCCCTGCCGGGTTGCGCCCGTCGGTTGTCCAATCCTTAAACCCATCATACTCCGCACCAATATGTGCCGAATAGTTGTGGAAGGCCACATATTTACCTAATACCCCGCTATCATTACCCAACCCATTAGGGAAACGGTGCGATGTGGAGTTAAGCAATACCAGGTTGGTATTTATAGCTGCCGCATTTACAAAAATGATGCGGGCAAAATAATCTATGCTTTCTTTGGTGTTGGTATCTATCACACGAACGCCTGTTGCCTTGCCCAATTTTTCATCATAGATAATTGACTCAACAACCGAGAATGGCCTCAGCGTTAGATGACCAGATCTTAATGCCCAGGGAATAGTGGATGAATTGGCACTAAAATATCCCCCGAAAGGGCACCCCCGCTGGCACAGCGTACGGCTTTGGCACTGCGACCGCCCCTGATCCAAATGGATTTGGTTGGGTTTTGACAAATGCGCACAACGCGCGCTTATTACATGCCTGTTTTTATAAGTACTTTTTACGTGTTTGCTAAAATAATCTTCCACATCGTTTAGTGGGTAAGCGGGTAAAAACTCGCCATCGGGCAGTTCAGCTAAGCCATCTTTATTGCCTGATATGCCTGCAAATTTTTCAACATAGCTATACCAGGGCGCAATATCTTTATAGCGAATGGGCCAGTCAACCGCAAAACCATCGCGGGCAGGGCCTTCAAAGTCAAAATCACTCCAGCGCTGGGTTTGCCTTGCCCAAAGTAATGATTTACCACCAACCTGGTACCCGCGGATCCAGTCAAACGGTTTCTCCTGTATATAAGGATGCTCCTTATCTTTTACAAAAAAGTGAGCGGCATCCTCGCCAAAGGCATAACACCTGTTAACAATAGGGTTTGCCTCCTGCACATCATTAGGCAACTGCCCGTGATGCGGAAACTCCCAGGGATATAAGTTTGTTGTGGGGTAATCTTTGTTATGCTTTACATCGCGGCCACGCTCCAGCATCAGGGTTTTTAGTCCTTTGCCCGTAAGCTCTTTAGCCGCCCAGCCGCCACTCATGCCCGATCCTATTACAATGGCATCAAAAGTACGTTCTTTAACGCTGTCTATATTTAAGTTAGCCATGTTGTTTTAAGCTGTCTTTAATTTACTAACCGGGTAATGTGCATTATACCTGCCGGGAATAAGCTCATAAACAATTTGTTTGGTCATGAAATATTGCGAGGTGGTGTACCCGAACAATGTTTGTTGTTTTACCGCCCAGTAAAATGTATTAATTGGCGATGCATCTATATTTTTTTGTGGCTTGGCATTGCGGCCCTGCGGTTTGGCATTTTTTGACTGATCTTTTGCACTGGCTTCAATACCGTTCAATACGGCTTCCCTGTCCTTAACCGAAAGCTCACTGAATGATTGGTTGTACTTCTTTTTCACCAAGTCGTTAAAGTCAGCAAGTCCGGTTACTATAGCCTGCTGATCCTTTTTATTATAGCAATCATCAAGCATCTTTAAAGTAAACAAATGCAGGTTCAGATCCTTTGCACCCGGAGTAGTGGTTTTTGGGATAATGGTTTCGCACATATCGGCTATTAATGCTTGCTGGTCTGCATCTAAAGGGATGTGTTTCAGGGCTACAGCTGTAACTGGCTTATTATGCAAGCACGATGGCAATAAGGCTGCACTTCCTAATACCAGTGCCAGATTTTTTATAACGGTTCGTCTGTTCATTGATAGTTAAATTGTTTTAGCAAAAAAACACTACAGTAACACTTAATTAATATTGGCTTATTTTAAACACTTAAAAGTTGATGACAACCGGCTTAAAGGGTGCTTAAATTTATAATTTCTTTGAACTTCTTATTTAGGGGGAAAAGCTTCAAATGGTGATGTAAGTTAAAATAATACTATTAATATCCCCACTTTTTCATGATTTGTAAGTCAATTTTTACACAAGCAACCGGATCTTTGCCCTGGTACGACTCCTGCTCAATGATAAATTGCGATGTACCACCCTTTTTTCGGGCTGCTTTTAGTATTTCTTTAACCGGCATTATACCCTCGCCAAGCACTGTGCTTTCAAAACCAAGGCCCATTTCGCCTTTAGTGGCACTTTTTATTTCGTCCTTAACATGCATTAGTTCAAACCTGCCCGGGTATTTGGCAATCAGCGCCAGCGGATCGCCCACTGTACCATACATGTTTCCAATATCCAGTTGCTGTGCTACTAATGATTGCTCTGTATTTTGAAGGATAAAATCGTACAAGGTTATATTACCTACCATGGTACTAAATTCAAAATCGTGGTTATGGTAACCAAAAGTCATATCATGTGCCTTACAAAGTTCACCACATTTATTAAACTGCTCCATAAAGCGCTTTAAGCCTTCTTTATCTGTACGTAAACTTTCATCCAGCCAAGGGCTAATTACATAACGTTGTCCAACCTCGGCAGCATCCGCAATAGTTAGTTTCCACTTATCTGTAAAGTCCCCTTTTGATATATCCCAGTCTTGCGCGGTCATAACGGTATGCCCGCTTGGCATCTGCATATCCAGGTCATTCAGTAATTTTTTAAATTCCTTTGCCGTGTAGCCGTAAAACTTGCGGTTAACGTAGTTGGCATGCTCTACATGCTTTACCTCGCCCTCGCTTAATTTTTTTAGCGTGCCTGCTGGATCTTTAGCCATTGCATCCCTTACGCTGTAAAGCTGGGTGCCTAAACGGCCAATCTTTTTTGTTGCGGCAAATAAATCTCCGGGTAATATGGCTGCACCGGCAATAACCAGTGCGCTGTTTTTTATAAATATGCGGCGTGAATTATCCATGTGCTTATTTAGTTAGTTGCAATTGGGAAAACAGGGAACAATAATGATGAATTACTTACAAATGCCAGGTGCTTGCTATCAGGCGACCATGACGGGGTATTAATAGTACCCTGGCCGCCATACAGGTAAGCAATAACTTTTGACGGACCACCGCCAACCGGCATTACTCTTAAGTAAACGTGTTTGTAAAAAGGATGATCGCCGGGGGCTACTTCATTTTTAAGGAAGGTGATGTATTCGATCCATTTACCATCGGGCGATACATGCGGAAACCAGTTGTTATAATCATCATTGGTAAGCTGTGTTTGCTCGCTGCCATCGGCTTTCATGCGCCAAACCTGCATCAGGCCGCTGCGAACAGAATTAAAGTAGATGTATTTACCATCTGGCGAATACTCGGGGCCATCATCTAATCCGGGGCTATTGGTAAGCCTTACTTCCGGGCCGCCTTCTGCGGGGATACGGTAAACATCGTATTCCTTATCGCGCGATCCGCAGAAAACCAAAAACTTACCATCTGGCGACCAGCCGTGCATATACGATGGGCCAATCGGGTTCATCCGGCGTGGCTCGCCGCCAGTTATGGGTAAAACCCAACCTATAGAGTTCCCGGTTTTATCGCTGCTGCTTATGGCCAGCCATTTACCATCAAATGAAATAACATGATCGTTGTTGTTGTTTTTAGCCGAGCCTGTATTAAGCACAGCGGGTGTATTTGTTTTCAGATCGAAAGTATATAAAAGGCCTTCGCTATTGTATAGCAGGTGTTTGCCATCCTTCATCCAGTTAGGTGCCTGTAATGATTTTGGCGACTGATAAATGATAGTGCTGTTTTGATCTTCCAGGTTAAGCACCTCAATGGCACTGCCTAAATATTGCTTATAAGTAACCAGATCTGCCGGGGCAGGTACCACTATCCTTACATTATTAAAGGTACCTTTTTCAATAACATCAGGGTTATGTGCGCATATAAACAGGCCAACATATACCTCATCGCCCAAATCAACATCACTCACCTCTTCGGTAATGAACAGATCACCTTTGCGGGCTACGGACATGGTGTATACATTCCCTTTTCTTTCTAACTGAATCACTTCGGCCCCGGTAACTGATGATTTCTTTTCTTCCGTAATACCACCAACCGTTTTGCGGAATTGAAGGGAGGTTAATCCATCGCCATGTACAACAGCATTGATATGTTTGGAGTTAGAATCGAGCGAGGTGCGTACCATCCACCCTATTTTGCGGTGCTGCTCAACGCCCTTGCCTATAAAAGCGGCATTAGTGCGTAAAATAAAGTCGCCCTTCATTTTTTTCCAAACAAAATGGAACTCATCGTGCGTTGTCCAGATGTTTGTGCCCGAGCCGGATAGCTGGTATTGCTGCAGCTTATCATTATAAGTGCCACTGCCCTTATGTTTAACAATCCCTACATCGGTTTGCCCGTCGAACAGGCCTAATGGGTTGCTTTGTGCCGATGCTTTTTGAAAAAACAAAACAGCAGCAAGCATTAAAAAACACTGGTTAAATATTCTCAGGCTCATAGAGTATTGGTGTTAGGCACTAATAATTGGTTTACTAAGTTAAAAAATCCATTTATAATAGAATAGTACTTTTTTAACATTATCAGCATTTTTTAAAACAAAAAAGCCCCATAAATGGGGCTTTCCAATAGTATTTTATCCTGATTATACTTTAACTAATTCTGGTACAAGGACAACATCTTTGTCAACTATCAAAACATCCTCGCACTTAAGCGGTGCATCGCAATATTCAAGATAGAACTGTTTTTTTGAATCGTGGTAGGAGCTTACTGCCCCTATAATGCTTAAAAATTTAATATAGTACCAAGCCATATCAACCTGGTAAGGCTTAAAGCCTGAACGTGCACTTTTAGGGAATAAATGGTGATTGTTATGCCACTCGCCAGCCACTATACCGGGCCAAACCTGGTTTATTGACATATCGTCGCGGTTGTAATCAACCCCATCCTTACGCATGTCCTTGCCTTTGCCATGCCCTTCGTAATTAAAGGTACGTACGCCTACAGCCCAAAAACCTGCTGCGCCAAAAAGTGCACAAACTAAGGCAAAGCCGCCTATCAAGTAAAAAGCAGCAAACCAAAAACCCCAGTTTAAAATTATACCAATAATGGTACGTGCAGGGTTAGCAATAGTACCCCATTTTTTATACTGTGCATACGTATTAGGTGTAACACCTGTATGACTCATTAAACTGGTGCATTTGTTGTAATCCTTTTCGCTCAAATTGCGGGCTATAGGCTGGTGATTAACATCGGCCAAAAAACAATACCAGAAACCGCCCTGTGCATTATATGGATCGCCGGGCTGGTCAGATAACGCATGGTGCACATGGTGCGAAACTGCATAGATCTCTTCGGGGATGATCTTCAACGTCAGGTTTTGGGTAAAAAACCTCCAGAAATTATTACTGAACTTATAGGCACGGTGCGTACAATACCTATGGTGCCAAATGGTACCGTGGGTACCCATCACTATCATGCTGTAAACAAATGCAGCAACTAAGCCTGCTATGCTAAAATATTTAAAAATAAAGAGGAATAGAAAAGGCGCCAGGCACAATACCAAGAACCAGCTTGTAAAAGATAGCCAGTTCTTTTTATTTTTGAACACGTTTAACCGATTAAAGAACTCCTTTAAAATACTACTTACACTTGGTTTTATCAGATCACCATCATCATTTCTCCAACCGTACGTAGGCGGTTCGAGCACGTTTTTTAAAAAAGTCATTAATTAGTTTAAATTAGTTTCGAGGGGAGCGAGTGTGTTTATTATTATCGATATTTATAACGCTTAAAGGTAAAATAAATTACTTATTTATGACATATTAAATAAGTAATTTATTTGATTAGAGCATTAAGGAATAATTAGCTGTAAGCGCCTATGCATATGCCCTTATCAAAGGCAAATTGAAGTAAAATGTACTGCCACGGCCAATTTCTGACCGTACATTTAATTTGCCGCCGTTAAGTTCAACCAACTCTTTGCACAACAGCAGGCCAATACCTGTACCGGTTTCGCCCGAGGTACCAGAGTAAGAGAAGTGAGTATCTAAATAAAATAGTTTCTTTATTTCATCGGGGGTTAATCCTTTACCGCTATCCTTTAAACTTATAATCAGCTGGTCTTTTTCGATAATAGTGCTCAATGTTACCACACCATTATAATGGGTAAATTTAATGGCATTACTAATTAGGTTGCGCAGTATCACTTTTAAATGATTTTCGTCTGCAAGTACTCCCTGACCCGGGTAAGCCAGGTTATTAAATTCTATATTTTTTAATTGAAGCGGGTGCAAAAACGTTTGCTCCATTTCAACCCCTAACAAAAATATATCAACATTGGTTAGGGTAATATTACGGCCCTTTATTTGGCTGCCCGCCCACTCTGTTAAATTGGAGAGAGTTAGTTCGGCGCCTTTTACTATAGGGTTCATATTTTTCATCAGGTCGTTAACCTCATCAACAGTAAGGTAACCATCGCTAAACATTTCAACAATACTGCTCAGGTTAGCCACCGGGGTACGCAGATCGTGCCCTATTACGGCCAGCAATTTATCTTTAAGCCCATTTACCGATTGCAGGTTAGCCGCCTGCAATACAATAACATCCTTTTGATCGGAGAGTTCATTGTGCTGCTGCTCTAACTGGCTGCTTAAATGTTTCTTTTCTTTATACAGATAATAGGTAATTGACAATACAGAGATCAGTACTAATAAGGATAAGGAAAGCACCAATATAAGCTTATCCTGAAATTTGATCTTAGCCTTGCTTGCATTACCATTAGCCTCCATCAAGGCAATACTATTGAGCCTTGAATTTAATGCATAATAATTCTGGATCAGCTTAATGGTTTTTAACCTTGCTGCTGCATTTACACTATCTTTTATTGAATTATATTTTTTTTGATATACAAGCGCCTGTTTGGGATCATTCTTTAACTCATAAGTTTCAACCAGTGCTTTATAGGCATTGGTTTGCGCATCAATAACTCCTATGCTATCGGCCAGGGCAACGCCTTTGTTTGCATAATCAATAGCAGCTTCGTAATTATGCTGTGCATTGTTTATTAAAGCATATTCGCTGTAAAGTTTGGCCCTTAAACGTTTGTTAAAGGTTTTTTTACTCATACTAAGTGCAATATCATCATAACTCAATGCTGTATGGTAATCGCTTTTTAAACGGTATATAATACCTAAACGTGCATAAATTACTGCGATGTTGCCTGTAGCATTAATGGCCAGGTTAAGCTTTAATGCGTATTGCGCTGCCTGTATGGCCTTATCATAGTTTTTAAGCTTGCAGTAAACATAAGCACGTTCACTATAGGCTTCGGCTTTGCGGCCGGTATCAGCCCCGGCAAAGTATAATGATTTATCAAGATTGGCCAATGCCAAAGTATAATTTTCCAGGTCGGCATACGTACGGCCTAAGGAGTTGTAACAGTCTGATAGATCAAGCGGGTTACTTTCGGGCAAATAATCAATTGCCGAATTAAGGTAAAAAAGACTAATGGTATAATAAGATTGCGACCAGTAGATCTGCCCTATATTATAAAAGCTGCGCCCCTTGCCTAATGAATAGTTTGATTGCTGCGAAAGCATCAGCGCATTTTCGGCTATTTTACGTGCAGAATCGGGCAGGGTGAGGTAAACATCGTGAGCAATGGTATTCAGGTTATCAATATTTGCTTTTAATGATGCTGAAATGGTTGATGAAGAATTCCCCCTTACTTCCTTTTGAGCAAAGGATACTTTGAATATTAAAAATGATAATAAAAGTAGTACAGAGAACTTCATTAACACTAATACGAAAAAGGGGGTATAAATGGTTTCATTTTTTAAAAATTGATTGCGCCCGTTCATCCCAAAAAACCAACCTATAAAAGCAGCCTTCAATACTGGTTAAAAACGAACAATATTTTATTAAAATAAACCCTTACCCCCTATAACTTACTTATAAAAAGCCAATTAGTGCAACAATTACATGACATGATGCTATTACTGCAACATTTGTATGACAGGGTATAAAATTATTAAACCATCAATCTATCTTCATAGGCAATAGCTCACATTAATTGCCTTACACTATGAAAACTCCCCTACTTTCTGTACTGCTATTATTTATTTTTTTAAACGTTGTTTATGCCCAGCAAACACCCAAACCGGCATCGCGGGAGGTGTTCGGAACCATTGTTGACAGCGTTGGCGTGGTACCTGCCGTTAATGTTAAGCTGGTATCAGCTAAAGACAGCTTTGTAGTGGTAACCAACTTAAAAGGTGTTTATGATTTTCCTATCATCACCGCAAAAAACTTTAAAATAGTTGTTACCGGTATTGGTTACCAGCCATTTACCCGCCGCTATGTAATGGATAATAGCACCAAACCCGTTAAGCTTGACCCTATTAAGCTTAAGGTACAAACTAATATGCTAAATACCGTTACGGTAAATGGCGTAATACCCATAACCATTAAAGAGGATACTATTGAGTACAAGGCCAGCGCCTATAAAGTACGCGAAGGATCGCCGGTTGAAGATTTGCTGAAAAAACTGCCGGGTGTTAGCGTAGATGCAAACGGCAACGTTACGGCACATGGCAAGCAGGTTACCAAAGTAAGGGTTGACGGTAAGGATTATTTTACAGGCGATGTGCAAACAGCTACCCAAAACCTGCCCGCCGATATTGTTGAAACCATACAAGTGATTGACGACTACGGCGACCAGGCCAATTTAACAGGTATTAAAACCGGTGATCCTGAAAAGATATTGAACATTACCATACAGAAAGGAAAAAAGAAAGGCCGCTTTGGGCAGGGAACAGTTGGTAAAGGTAACGACGGGCGTTATGTTGCCAAACTATCGGCCAATAGTTTTAATAATGATCAGCAGATCTCTTTATTAGGTACCCTGAACAATACCAATACAAATGTATTTAACCTGAGCCAGGCTGGCGGCAGCGGTGGCCGGTCGGGCAGATCAGGTGGTGGCGGTGGTGGCGGCAGCGGCGTGAGTACAGCTAACGGCATCACCGATAATAAATCGCTGGGGTTTAATTACCGCGACTCCTGGGGTAAAAAAATAACGGTTTATGGCAGTTACAGCTTTGCCGATAAGGATACCCGCACTACCAGCACCTCTTTACAGCAGGATGTATTTCAGTCGGGCTCATTGATCAACAATGATAATACTACCGATCAAAATCACAGTATTAACCACCGTTTTGATTTTAATATGGAGTATAAGATTGATACGCTGAACTACCTGAAAATAAACCCAAATTTTTCGTACGGTAAATCAAATGATGATAATACCGACATTTTCAGCAATATGCGTAACGGCGCTACGGTTAACGGACACGAATATGCCTTAACCAATACATCGGCACCAAGCGGCGGGGCATCTATATTGTATAACCATAAATTTCATAAAAAAGGCCGCAACCTGAGCATAAACGGTAGTTACAGCTACTCAAAAAGCGACCAGGGCTTCCATGATGAGTATACCACCGTGCAGGATAGTATAGTTAACCCCTTATACCAGCAGATCAATACCAACAGCAGCTCGAATAAGTTCAGCCTGCACTTCTCCTATCTTGAACCTATAGGAAAAACAACTTACCTGGAGGCCAATTATTCGTACAGTTACAGCAATACCGATAATAACCGCTATAACTATCGCATTGATCCAAATACAGGCGCACAAACCTATGTAGATTCATTAAGTACTATTTACAATTACCAGTTTATTACCAACAGGTTTGGGCTTAACCTGCGCGGCATAAAAGCAAAATATAATTATACCGTTGGTTTAGCAGCACAGCCCGCTACCTTAACCGGCGAATCGGGCGGTTTCCGCACTACTACCAATACTTTTAACTTTGTGCCCACTGCCCGGTTTGTATATAACTTTGAACGCAACCACTCGCTAACTATTAATTACAGTGGGAACAGCAGCCAGCCCAGTTTTACGCAATTGCAGATAAAGCCTGATTACTCGAACCCGCAGAATGTAGTGTATGGTAATCCTGATCTGAAACCATCGTTCAGCAATACCATCAATTTCAGGTATAACCGGTTTGATATATCCAGTGGAAATTCACTGTTCACCAATTTATCATTCAATACTGTAGAAGATCAGATTGTGGCCAATACGCAACCCGTTGTTTCAAGCACCTCAACAGGCACCCTTGCTACCAGTACCAAGCAGGAAACACATTACCTAAATACCAATGGCTATTATTCCATGAATGGAAATTATGCCTTTTCAAAACCTTTTGATAACCGCAAGTTCACGGTTACCTACAGCGGTAGTGCTGCTTTTAACAACAATATATCTTACATTGAGGATGAACGCAACCTGGGGAAAAACTGGGTGCTTAGCCAGGGTTTAAAATTACGTACCGATATTGACAGCGTAATGGATACCGAAATAAGCGGCAACTACAGTATCAATACTACTAAATACAGCCTGCCATCGTCCATAAATACCAACGCCAAAACCTGGACTATTGGATTAGATGGCCGCAATTACTTTTTTTATAACTGGGTGCTGGGCTACAACCTTACCCAAACCATAAACGAGGGTTTTAGCAGCACGGTAAAGGTTAACCCTACCCTGCTTAGCTCTTATGTTGAATACCAGTTTCTGAAAAAGAACATTGCATCGTTCCGTTTCCAGGCGTTTGATTTGTTTAACGAAAACACCGGGGTATCACGTACAGTAAGCGGTAACCAGATCATTGATACCCGTACCAACCGTTTAGGCAGGTATTTTATGCTGACATTTACCCTGCGCCTGCAAAAATTTGCCGGCGGCCAGGGACGGGGCGGCGGTAAAAGAGGCGGCTTTGGTGGTGGTGGAGGCGGCGGAAGGCGAGGACAGGGTTAAGTAATGCATGTAATTATTTTTGAATTTTAGCTGCAATGTTTATATTGGCGAAAACCTTTACAGCTTGTGAGATATTGTGCATTAGTAATTATAAACCTGCTTTTTATAACCCATACTTGTTTCGCCCAGGATACCATTGAACGGAAAAACCGGCTGACCGATGATGTTATTGAAAGATTTAAAGTACTTAAAACCGCGCCCGAAACAAAAGTTGGACCATACCGCGCTTTTTACAGGCGCCGGAATATAATTGCAGCAGGTAATTATACCAAAGGAGTAAAAACAGGTATCTGGTATTTTTACGATGAAAATGGTAAACTGTCTGAAACCTTTGATTACGATAAGAACGATTATATTTTTGAGGCCCCTTTAGATACATCAACCAATATCAGTTTTGCTTTTGATGCTAAAATAAAACAAGGCGACAGGGTAACGCGCCCCTTAAAAGTTGGCGGGGCTTATTATGGCTTTATCCCCTATTTAAGTATTTTCCGTTTACCGTTTGATTTAACGGATGTAAACACCCGTTTTTTTGATGCTACGGTTGAACTGCTGGTAAGCCCGGGCGGCAGGTTGGCTGATTATAAGGTTCACCTGTTTTCAAGAGCGTACCAGTATAAACAAACCATCAATATGGCGGTAAGTCTTTTTAGTGAAGAGGATAAAACCTTTGTACCCGCCACCTTAAACCACGAGCCAATTTTGGCCAGGATCTTTATCAAATGCGCGGTAAATGAAGATGGCAGTCTTGATTTTTTTTAGGATGATATTATACTGCTCAGATACTTCTTTTGATCCCCATTTCCAAACCTCTTAATTCGGCAAGGCCTTTTAACCTACCTATGGCTGAATAGCCTGGAAAGGTATCATAGTTAAAATCATCTAATAGTTTATGGCCATGATCGGGGCGCATAGGGATGGCTGCATTTTCGCTGCCACTTTCGGCCCTGCGTTTTTGTTCAAGTATTACGGCTTTCATTACGGCATACATATCGGTGCTACCACCCAGGTGGTCGGCTTCGTAAAAGCTGCCATCATGTTCGCGCTGTACATTGCGCAGGTGCAGGAAATGAATATGCCTGCCTAACCTGCTGATCATCGCCGGCAAATCATTATCGGCCCTTGCCCCTAATGATCCGGTACAAAAAGTAAGCCCGTTGCTATCAGACGGACTGGAGTTCACAACAAACTCAAGGTCTGCCTCCGTAGAGATCACCCTCGGCAAGCCAAATATCGGGAACGGCGGATCATCCGGGTGAATACACATTTTGATTCCCAGCTTTTCCGCATCAGGAATTATTGCTTTTAAAAAGTAAGCCATGTTCTGCTTTAAGGCAGCTGCATCTACCTCTTTATATTTTTCCAGATGTGCCTTAAACTCATCAATACTTAAAACATCTTTTGTGCCCGGCAAACCGGCCATAACATTGGTAATAAGTTTGCTTTTTTCGTTGGCATTTAATCCGTCTAAATATTGTTTAGCTGCCGTTTGCTGCTGCGGGGTATATTCATTTTGTGCGGCTTCGCGTTCCAGGATATAAAGATCAAAGGCGGCCAGTGCCGGGGTATGAAACCTGAGCGCCGATGCACCGTTAGGTAACCGGAAATCAATATCAGTACGGGTCCAATCCAAAACAGGCATAAAATTATAGCATACCGTTTTGATACCTGCTTTGCTCAAATTACTTAAGGATGCAATATATTTTTCAATATAAGTATCTCGCTGGGGGCTTGCAGTTTTAATACTTTCGTGCACGTTCACACTTTCAACAACGGCCCATGTTAGCCCTGCGGCTTCAATAAGCTGTTTGCGCTTTTGTATTTCATCTAAAGTCCAAACCTCGCCGCTTGCAATATGGTGCAGTGCATTTACTACGCCTGTGGCCCCTGTTTGCCTTACGGCTTGCAGCGTAACAGGATCAGCCGGGCCGTACCAGCGAAAGGTTTGTTCTAAATTACTGAACATGTTATTTGTTTTTATTAGCGAAGATACAAGAATCAGCCCTTAACAGTCAAGAGCCCGGGGCTAAGAATCAGCATAAATAAAAAGAGCAATGATGTATACTCATGGCTCTTGTATTTTAATAGCTAAACTTTAATTACTACTACCAGAAAACAGAGTAAAGCGCTACCACTATACCAACAATGATCAACGAGCCTGCTAAAAATCCTTTTGAGGTTTTAAACATGGATGCATCAATTTCAAGTCCGTTAGTAACAACACCCTTAGCGGTTTCAATTTTTGAAATAATAAACATACCCACTACGCAGATAATAAATACAAAGCCCATACGGTCAAGGAACGGGATTTCGTAAAGCTTGGTTACCTTATCATCCTGCAACGCAAGTTTTGAAAAACCATAAGGCGACAGGAAGCTCAGATCGGCAAAGCGGGGTAATAATTTAAAGAAACAAGAGAATATAAACCCACCAATAGTAGCAAACATTGCCGCATTTGAGGTAGCCTTTTTCCAGAAGAAACCTAAGATAAACATGGCAAAGATACCCGGAGATACAAAGCCTGTATATTCCTGTATGTACTGGAAGCCCTGTTTACCCTCGCCCATCAAAGTTTTACCTATCAGTTCGGACAAAACAATACCCAATACCATAGCAACAACTACAGAGATCTTACCCAGGTTAACTAACTTTTTATCAGACGCTTCGGGGTTGATAGCTTTTTTGTAAATATCCAGTGTAAAAATAGTGGCTATACTATTTGCCTTACCCGCTAATGATGCTACTATTGCAGCTGTTAAAGCAGCGAATGATAAACCTTTTAAGCCTGTAGGCAATAAGTTTAGTAAAGACGGATATGCTTTATTAGGATCCAAAACGCCCGATGAGCTCATCATTTCGTGATGGAACATTCCTTTTTGATAAAGCAGGTAGGCAGCAATACCCGGCAATACCACAATAACAGGCATCAGCAATTTAAGGAAAGCTGCAAACAAGATACCGCCACGCGCAGTTTTAAGGTTTGCTCCCAATGCCCTTTGTGTAATGTACTGGTTACAACCCCAATAGTTAAGGTTAGTGATCCACATACCGCCGATTAATACAGACAATCCCGGTAGATCCATATAGTTAGGGTTATCCTTTTTGAAGATCATGTGGAAATGATCAGCAGCCTCTGAATGCAGAATTTTGAAACCGTTCAGTAAGCCTGTAGTACCTTCTTTTTCGCTTAACAGGGTTAGTGCAAGGTAGGTAGCCATTAAACCGCCCAAAATAAGCACGGCCACCTGTATAACATCGGTATAGCCGATTACCTTCATACCACCCAAGGTTATAAACACCGAGAATGCAGCCAATAACCAGATACACAAGTGAATATCAAGCCCTGAGATACCGCTGATTGCCAGTGCGCCTAAGTATAAGATAGACATTAAGTTAACCACAATGTAAAGCAACAGCCAAAATATAGCCATGATCATTGCTACCGTGCCATTATAGCGCTGGTGCAGGAACTGCGGCATGGTGAAGATCTTATTTTTAAGATAAACCGGTATAAAAAACACCGCCACAATGATCAGGGTGATGGCTGCCATCCACTCGTAAGTGGAGATGGCCAAACCCATTTTAAATGCTGAACCACTGGTACCGATAAACTGCTCGGCTGATATGTTTGATGCAATTAATGAAGCTCCGATTGCCCACCAGGTAAGTGAACCTTCGGCTAAGAAATAATCTTTCGATGTGGCATTAGCATTATGCTTGCGTTTGTAAACCCACCAGCCATAGCTGGAAACTATAACAAAGTAGATTAAAAATACAGCATAATCGCCATACGAAAGAGTTTTCAAATTCATTAGTTGGTTATATTAGGTTTTTATATGTTGGTTTGACAATTATAAACTATAAATATCTATTTATCAAATTTTCAAGATATTCTTGTTTACCGCTAATGGTTTTTGGTTCGCCATTGTCAATAGCGTAGGCCCTAAGGTCTTCCAAAGATAGTTTTCCTTCTTCAAATTCTTTTCCTTTTCCGGCATCAAATGAGGCGTACCTGTCGGCTCTTATTTTTTTGTATTCTGATTTTTGCAGAATAGTATCGGCAGTGATCAATGCACGTGCAAAAACATCCATACCGCCAATATGCGCATAAAAAAGATCGGCCGGATCAGTTGAGTTACGGCGGATCTTAGCATCAAAGTTGATACCTCCACCCTGAAGTCCACCGGCCTCTAATATGATCATCATAATTTCGGTAACCTCGTTAATATCATTCGGAAACTGGTCGGTATCCCAGCCGTTCTGGTAATCACCGCGGTTAGCATCAATCGATCCTAACAAACCTGCATCGGCAGCAACCTGCAGCTCGTGCTGAAAAGTATGGCCGGCAAGGGTAGCATGGTTAACTTCAAGGTTCAGTTTAAAATCATTCAATAGGTCGTATTTCTGCAAAAAGCCTAAAACAGTAGCTGCATCATAATCATATTGGTGCTTTGTTGGTTCGCAAGGTTTTGGCTCGATGAAGAAAGTGCCTTTAAAACCTTGCTTGCGGGCATAATCTTTAGCGGTGTGCAAAAACTTTGCAAAATGTTCCTGCTCGCGTTTCATGTTGGTGTTCAATAGGGTCATGTAACCTTCGCGGCCACCCCAAAACACGTAGTTTTCGCCACCCAAAGCAATGGTAGCATCAATAGCGGCCTTAACCTGCGCGCCCGCATGGCTCAGCACATGAAAATCCGGATTGGTTGATGCACCGTTCATATACCTGCGGTTGCTGAACAGGTTTGAGGTACCCCAAAGCAATTTTACACCGCTGGCGGCCTGTTTTTGTTTGGCATACTCAACAAGGGCCTGTAAACGCCTGTCGTTCTCATTTATATCATTGGTATAATCAACCACGTCAACATCATGGAAACAGTAATAGCCCAAGCCCATTTTGGTGATAAACTCAAATGCGGCATCCATTTTATCCTTAGCGCGTTCAACGGCGTCGGTCTCTTCGTTCCAGGCAAACAAATGGGTTGGCTCTCCAAAAGGATCTGCTCCATTACCGCAGAACGAGTGCCAGTAAGCACAGGCAAAGCGTAAATGATCCTTCATGCTTTTACCGGCCACCTGTCTGTGCTCATCGTACCAGCGGTATGCTAATGGGTTATCTGTTCCCTGGCCTTCAAATTTAATCTGGGCAATGCCTTTAAAAAATTCCTTTTCTCCTGTTACTATGCTCATGGGTATTTATTTTAATAGTGTTATTGATTTGCTAATTGTTTTTCAAGTAAAGCTTTCCATTCCTGGTAAGCGGTTTCAAGCCTTGGGGCCGATGGCTGCACCAATTGCACCGGGTGCATGTGCTCAAATGCCTGCTTAGGCGATGAAAATATCTGCGCACCTATCCCTGCACCTAAGGCAGCACCAGCGCTGCCATCATTTTTGTAAAGCTCAACCGGTATGCCGGTTATATTTACAAAGGTTTCGGTAAACAGGCTGCTTAAAAACAGGTTGTTTTTACCTGCCCTTATTACGGTTGGGTTGATACCATTGCCGCGCATAATATCTAATCCATAGCGGAAAGCAAAGGCTATCCCCTCCTGCACGGCACGTATCACATGTGCCTGCGAGTGAATATTTAAATCGATATTATTAAAATGTGCGCCAATCATTTTATTGTTCAGCATCCGCTCGGCACCGTTGCCAAAAGGCAAAACCCGTAAACCCTCGCTGCCCGATGGCGCTTGTGCTGCCAGATCATTCATTTGCAGGTAGCTTTCATTGCCGCCAAAAACAGTCTTTGTCCAGCGGTAAAGGCTGCCTACGCCATTGATACAAAGCAATACGCCGAGACGCTTTTGCTGTTCGGTATAATTAACATGGGCAAAGGTATTAACGCGCGATTGCTGGTCGTAAGCCAGCTGATCGCTCACTCCATAAATAACGCCCGAGGTACCCGCCGTAGCAGCAACCTCACCGGGGTTCAACACATTAAGGGAGAGTGCATTATTTGGCTGATCGCCTGCTTTATAAGTTACCGGGATCCCCGCTTTTAACTGAAGCTTTTGTGCTACGGATGCCAGCAAGCCGCCATGCGATGAAAACACAGGCTTAACTTCCGGGATCAGGCTTTGGCTAAAGCCGAAGTAATTCATAACATCAGCAGAAAGTTCATCATTTTTAAAGTCAAAGAATACCCCTTCGGATAATGCAGATACCGATGTGGTAATATCCCCTGTAAGTTTCATGGCAATAAAATCACCGGGAAGCATGATCTTATCTATCTGATCATAAATAGCAGGTTCGTTCTGCTTTACCCAGGCTAATTTTGAAGCCGTAAAGTTTCCGGGTGAATTGAGCAGGTGCGACAGGCATTTTTCTTCGCCTATGGCGGCAAATGCCTTATCCCCTATCTCAACGGCGCGGCTATCGCACCAAATAATACTATTGCGCAATACCTGCTGGTCTTTATCAACCAAAACCAACCCATGCATCTGGTAAGCTATCCCAATGGCCGCAATATCTGCGGGATCATAAAGCGCTGTTTTATTACAAAGCGCAATAGCATTTTGGGCATGCTGCCACCACATATCGGGCGATTGCTCAGCCCAGCCGGGTTGCAAAGCTATTATCGGCGATTCTGTATCGGGGTATTGTGCCGAGCTGATCACCTTTTGCGAAGCTGCATCAACAACAGAAACTTTTACAGACGAGGTACCTATATCTATCCCTAATAATAACATGATTTTGTTTATTTAACCTTTTGGCAGGCTGTTTATAATTGTATTTAAACGCAACGAATTTAAATTAATTTTTCAATATGCAATCGATTGCAGAAAAATATTTCTGCATCTTTACAAAAGCTATGAAGCCAAAGAAACGGACCACTATTTATGACATTGCCGCGAAGCTGAATATAACGGCATCATCCGTATCAAGGGCGCTCAACAACAGCAATTATGTAAATGAGGCGACCAAAAAACTCATCCTGCAAACTGCTGCAGAGCTTAACTACAAACCCAATACCCTTGCATCAAACCTGCGCAAAGGGCATTCAAAAACCATTGGCGTTGTTGTGCCCCGTATTAACCAGAATTTTTTCTCGAATGTGATAGCGGGCATTGAGGAGGTAACTTATCAAAAGGGTTATAGCTTAGTGATCTGCCAGTCGGATGAGCAGCACGATAAGGAGGTTAAATGTATCAATACCCTGATTAACCAGCATGTTGATTGTATTGTGATCTCAGTTTCGGCAGATGGGAGTAATTATGCTCACCTGCAAAATGTGATCGACCAGGGCATACAACTGATACAATTTGACCGTGTTGCCGAAGAACTGGAAACCCTGAAAGTGATCAATGATAATGAACAGGCATCGTTTGAGGCGGTGTGCCATTTAATTGAACAGGGATATAAACAAATTGCATTATTGGAGGGCCCGCAAAACCTCAGCATTTTCACACAAAGAAAAAGCGGTTATTTAAAAGCCCTGGCAAAATACAATATTGCCGTAACTACAGCTTTTGTTGTTGAAAACGCCTGGACAAAAGAGTTAGGTGCGCAAGCTACCAGGAAGCTATTGAATTTATCCCAGCCACCGGATGCCATATTTGCTTCAACGTCTGATTTTTCGGCTTTGGGAGTTTTGGAGGTTGCTAATGACCTGCGGATAAAAGTGCCGGCCCAATTAGGCATCTGCGGTTACTCAAACGAGGCTTTTACCGAGATAACCAGCCCTTCAATTACCACAATAGATCAGTTCAGCATTGATATGGGCAAAACAGTAGCAAACCTGTATTTCGATGAAATGGAGAACAAAGAAGTACTAATAAAACCCAAAGTTATCAGCATACAACCGGAGCTTATTGTGAGGGGATCAAGCAGCAGGTAAAGGCTGTTATCCTGAGACACTCGAACCATACCAAACTGTTAATTCAAAACCCAACCAGTTAATTGCAGCTGCAAAAAAAAATGGAGGTGCATTTTGTTGCACCTCCATTTTATATTAGTTCTGGTTTAAAATAGCGGCATAAATATTATGCCAATATTTATAAGCTCAAAAAATTAGTGAGCGTGATGACCATCTTCACCATGTGAGTGGCCGTGTGATAATTCTTCGGGAGTTGCAGGGCGTACATTTAATATATTACCCTTAAAGTGCAGTTCCTGACCAGCCATTGGGTGGTTCAAGTCAACAATTATTGAATCTTCTGCTACCGATACTACCTGGCCCTGAAAACGGTTACCATTGTTATCCTGTAAAGGAAGTATGCTGCCTATTTCAGGTACATCAGTTCCGTTAAACATTTCTTTCGGCAAATTAGCTACAGCTTCTTCATCATAAACGCCATAGGCATCTTCTGCTGCTAAACGGAACTCATAAGCATCACCTGTTGAAAGGGCACTTAAATTTTCCTCAAATTTTGGAAGCATCTGGCCTGCGCCAAATAAAAAGGTTAACGGCTGCTCTTCAGTAGCGCTTTCCTGTAAAACTTCGGTACCATCCTGGTCAACATACAGATCGTAAGTTAATGACACTACGTGTTGTGGGTTAATCTTCATTGTAAAAGTATTTTTCGTTTTTAATTATTTGTCTTCATCAGCTCTTAATTTAGGCTGAATCAGACGGCTTGCATTTGTTTTAAAGCATCAGCCGTATTACTTGCAGGCAATCCGCAGGTTTTATCTTTACAAATAAATATTTGTGTAACAACACCAAACTTATCCTGCAGCAAAGGTAAACTTCCTTTATTACCGCCCAATATAATTTTGTTGGGGATGTAATTATTTTCAATTTCCTGCCTGATGCGCTCAAAATCATCACCGGTTACAGCTACTTCAAAAAGGCCAAATATTTCTTCCATCAATAACATGATCCAGTTAGAGTAGGAAGAACCGTAGCGGGCTAAATGCGGAACAATGTTCCTTAACAGCTGTGCCGAGATCTCCTGATATTGATCATTGTCAAATAACAAGCCAAGTTTTTTTAAGTTACGCGCCATTGTTGAATTTGACGAAGGGATAACCCCATCCATAATTTCAGATTTACGGGCTATCAGCTCTTCATCATCAGCAGACGTGTAATGAAAAATCCCTTTTTCGGTATCGTAATAATGTTTTATGGCCTGGTCTGCCAGTTTTTTTGAACAGGTTAGCCACTGTTCATCAAAAGTAACCTCGTACAAGGCAATAAATGCATCAATTATATTAGCGTAGTCGTCAAGAAAAGCTACGCTGTTTTTTTCTCCTTTTTTATACACGCGTGACAACCTGTCAGCATCATTTAAAAGATTATCTAAAATAAACTCAGCGTTTTTCAGGGCAGTGTCTAAATATTCCGGCTTATTAAAAGCACGGTAAGCTTCACATAGCCCTTTAAGCATAAGTCCGTTCCACGATGCAAGGATCTTGTTATCCAATCCCGGCCTAATCCTGTGGCTGCGAGCTTCCAGCATCTTTTGTTTGGCCGATGTTATTTTTGTTATCAACTCCTCAACCGTTAAACCTAATTTAGCTGCAAGTGCTTCATCAGTTTCGTTCCTGAAAAATACATTCGAATGTTCTTCGGCCCAGTTACCGCCTGCAGTTATATTAAAGTAAATACAGAAAATATCGGCATCTGCACCTAATATTTCATCAATCTCATCCTTAGTGAAAATATAAAATTTACCCTCCTTACCCTCGCTGTCCGCATCCAGGGCAGAGTAAAAGCCATATTCAGGCGATGTCAGTTCATTTAAAGTAAAGTGTATAATCTCATCGGCTATTTTAGGGTACAATGCATCAGGGTTCCAGGTATAGGCTTCGGCATACAGGCTAATGAGCTGTGCATTGTCGTACAGCATTTTTTCAAAGTGAGGCACATGCCAGTGGTCATCAACCGCGTAGCGTGAAAAACCGCCCCCAACATGGTCATATATCCCACCGAAGGCCATTTTTTTAAGCGTTAGCTTTACCGTTTCAATAATCTCATCATCACCTGTTAAATGGGCATAGCGCATTAAGCACTGCCAGTTATTGGGCATCGGGAATTTAGGTGAGGAGCCCATTCCTCCCTCAACCTTATCAAAATACTTTTTCCAGTTGGTTATAATCAGTTCCAGGTCGGCTTTGGTATATGCCGGCTGCTCTTTTACAAAAGCTACAGACTCATATTGCTGAATGCCTTCGGTTAGGCGGGCAGCGTATTCTTCTGCCTCTTCGGGTTTTTGCTTATAAAAATCGGCAAGGTTAAATAGCAGGCTCGTCCAATCGTTTTTGCGGAAATAAGTACCCCCATAAATGGGCCGTTGATCGGGCAGGCAGATACAGTTTAGCGGCCAGCCGCCCCTGCCGCTCATAAGTTGTATAGCACTCATGTACACCTGGTCAACATCCGGGCGTTCCTCACGGTCAACCTTTATACAAACAAAATACTCGTTCATTACGGCTGCCACTTGCTCATCTTCAAAGCTTTCGTGCTCCATTACGTGGCACCAATGGCAGGCCGAATAGCCAATACTTACCAATATCAGTTTATTTTCATCCTTTGCTTTTTGCAGAGCCGCTGTTCCCCAGGGGTACCAATTAACAGGATTATTGGCATGCTGTAATAAGTAGGGCGAAGTTGAATTGGCAAGATGGTTCATAGTTTTATGTATGGTCGGCTAAAATGCAAATATTATCTTCAAATAATTTAAACCAGCGGCAATTGATAAAAGTTTTACAAACAGGAAAGAATAGTTTAAAGGTAGATGGGGGTGGTTAAAAAAGCTTTTGAGTATGCTGATTATCTATTGAGAAAATGCTTTTCTTTAAATTCATTTTCAAACAGCTAAATGTAACTACAGTTTAATTATTTATTAAAATCATTTTTTCAACTCCTTTGTATCATCCCACTTACAATTATCAATTCCGCATTTTATTTGGTTAATTTGCCCACAAAATTATTAACTATTAAAAATGCGTAATTCAAAACTAAATTATTTACTAAGTGCTGTGGGTTTGCTCATTAGCGCAGTAACAGCGTCGGCGCAATCACAGCCCGACTCTATAAAATACAACCACCAGGATGTATTCGGGCCTATTACCTGGCCGGTTACTGGCGGTGGTACACGCTCTGCAAGCGGCCAGCCCGGCGAGCATTACTGGCAAAACCGTGCCGACTACCTGATAAAGGCTACTCTTAACGAAACACCACAGGATACCACCATTACCGGTGAAGTAACTATATCCTATACCAACAACAGCCCTGATAACCTTGATCATTTATGGTTACAATTAGATCAGAACTTATTTAAGCCCGATTCCCGCGGTGGTGCTACTACCCCGCTTGGCGGCGACCGTTTTGATGTTAAAGGCTTTAGCCGTGGCGGTTACCATATTGAATCGGTTTCGGTTATCTACAAGGGTCAAACTTATAAAGTTGAGCCCGTAATTACCGATGCACGTATGCAGGTTAGGTTAACCTCGCCTATGGGGCCAAAAGGCGAAAAGATCCAGGTAAAAATTAACTACAGCTTTTCTATCCCTTTTTATGGCGCAGATCGTATGGGTCGTAAAAAATTCAAACAGGGTTATGTATATGAAATTGCACAATGGTACCCCCGCATGTGCGTTTATGACGATGTTGAAGGCTGGAACACTTTACCATACATGGGTTTAGGTGAGTTTTATTGCGATTACGGCGATTATGATTATTACATAACTGCACCCGCTAACATGACAGTTGTAGGATCGGGCGATATGCTTAACTCTGCACAGGTATTAAGCGCTACCCAGCAAAGCCGCCTGGCCGAAGCTAAAGGAAGCGATAAAACTGTAATGATCATTAAGCCGGAAGAAGTTGGC
Source organism: Mucilaginibacter sp. (assembly GCF_965277465.1). Taxonomy (GTDB): domain Bacteria; phylum Bacteroidota; class Bacteroidia; order Sphingobacteriales; family Sphingobacteriaceae; genus Mucilaginibacter. The sequence continues at coordinate 1,217,039 of NZ_CBDICW010000002.1, read as the reverse complement.
GAGACTGCCACCCATCCTTTTAAAGGCAACTTAACCTGGCACTTTAAAATGCTGAACACCCGCGATGTATCATGGGCAGCATCTACCGCATTTATTTTAGACGGTGCTAAAGTTAACTTCCCATCGGGCCGCAAGGGTATAGCTATGAGTGCTTATCCTGTTGAAAGTTCAGGTAATAATTCATGGGGACGCTCAACCGAGTATCTGAAGAACAGTATGGAAATTTACTCGGCCAAATATTTTGAATATCCGTGGAACTCGGCAGTAAACGTATCAGGTGTTGCATTGGGTATGGAGTATCCGGGTATCATCTTCTGCTTAAGTGATTTGAAGAACGGCAGCCTTTGGGGTGATATTACACACGAGATAGGCCATAACTGGTTCCCAATGATCGTTGGCTCAAACGAGCGCAAGTATATGTGGATGGACGAAGGTTTTAACACCTTTATTAACCAGTACTCAACAGAGAAATTTAACAACGGCGAGTATTTTGACAGCAAAGTAAGGCCATCAAGGGGTATTGCCCGCTTTATGACCAATGCAAAAGACCCGCTGATGGTTGCTCCAGAATCTATGGGCCTTAACGATTACGGACAGTATTATAACAAAACCTCGTTAGGTTTAGATATGCTGCGCAACGTAGTTTTAGGACCAGATCGTTTTGATTACGCATTTCACGAATACATTAAACACTGGGCATTTAAACACCCGTTGCCTTATGATTTTTTCCGTGCGATGAATGATGCCGCAGGCGAGGATCTTAACTGGTTCTTTAAACCGTGGTTCTTTACCACTGATAAAATTGACCAGGCTATCCAATCAGTTAAATATGTTAACGGCGACGCCAAGAACGGTGCTTATATTACTTTAGTTAACAAAGAAAAAATGGCAATGCCAGTTGATCTTAAAATTACCCAAAGCAATGGCAAAACCGAAATTTTGCACCTGCCTGTAAATATTTGGCAACGTGATGCGGTATGGACATTTATTTATCCATCAACCTCAACCATACAAGCTATGGAAATTGACCCCGACAGGCAGTTACCTGATGTTGACAGAAAGAACAACGTTTATAAAGGAAACTAATTGATTCCATAAATTTTATAAAAAGACCCGTTTTGAAAAAGGCGGGTCTTTTTTTGTGTCAGGCTGTAAGCTTACACTTTACAAATCTCCAAAATAGCTTTCCGCTTTCGTGGCAAAAGCCTAATTTCGCAGAGCAGAAAAGAGGAAAAGAATTTGGATTATTTAGAAGGATTAAACCCCGAACAAAGAGCAGCGGTTGAACAATTAAGGGGGCCGGTAATGATTGTTGCCGGTGCCGGATCAGGCAAAACACGGGTAATTACCTATCGTGTGGCGCACCTGATCCGCAGCGGGGTCGACTCATTTAACATACTTGTACTAACATTTACCAACAAAGCGGCGCGCGAAATGCGCGATCGTATTACCAAGGTTGCCGGTGCCGAAGCCAAAAATATCTGGATGGGTACCTTCCACTCTGTATTTGCAAAACTGCTAAGGGTTGAGGCTGATAAAATTGGCTACCCAAGTAACTTTACAATTTACGATACTGACGATAGCAAAAGCGTATTGCGGGCCATTATAAAAGAAATGAGCCTTGATGATAAGCTGTATAATGTAAATTTTGTGCTTAACCGTATTTCGGCAGCAAAAAACAACCTGGTATCGTGGATGGAATACCAGAAGAATGAGCAGATCCAGGCCGATGATTTTTCGTCGGGCCGGGGGCAGATAGGCATCATTTACCAAAACTATGCAACCCGCTGCTACCGCGCCGGGGCTATGGATTTTGATGACTTGCTTTATAAAACCAACGAACTGTTAAAACTGCACCCGGAAGTACTGAACAAGTATCAGCAAAAATTCAAATACCTGATGGTTGATGAGTACCAGGATACCAACTTTTCGCAATACCTGATTGTGAAAAAATTAGCAGCCGTTAATGAAAATATTTGTGTGGTGGGTGACGATGCGCAAAGTATCTACGCTTTCCGCGGGGCCAATATCCAAAACATCCTGAATTTTGAAAAGGATTACCCGGATCTTAAAGTTTTTAAGTTAGAGCAAAACTACCGCTCTACCCAAAATATTGTAAATATTGCCAACAGCATTATTGCCAACAATAAGGATCAGTTAAAAAAGCGTGTTTTCTCTGAAAAAGAGGTGGGCGATAAAATAAAGGTAATGCGTGCTTTTAGTGATAATGAGGAAGGCAAGTTAGTTGCCGAAGCCATTATGCACGAAAGAACCACCAAAGGCATGAGGTGGCATGATTTTGCCATTCTTTACCGTACCAATGCACAATCGCGTTCGATGGAAGAGGCCTTGCGTAAAATGGGCACGCCTTATAAAATATATGGTGGCCTGTCCTTTTACCAGCGTAAAGAGATCAAGGATCTGATAGCCTATTTCAGGCTCACCTTTAACCCTAATGATGAGGAAGCGCTTAAACGCGTAATAAACTATCCGCGCCGTGGTATTGGAGATACTACTATTGACCGTATTATTGTAAGTGCCTCGCAAAATGAGATCACTCCTTTTGAGGTGATCATTAACCCGGCAAAATACCTGGATGGCCGCACATCGGCATCAGTAGGTAATTTCTCCATGATGATCCAAAGCTTCCAGGTGATCACCAAATCGCTTACCGCTTATGAGGCTGCCTTACATATTGCGCAGCATTCAGGTTTGTTGAAGGACCTGTATGAGGATAAATCTGTTGAGGGTTTAAACCGTTACGAAAACATACAGGAGTTATTGAACGGTATCAAGGAGTTTTCTGAAAGGGAAGATATTGAAGAAAAAGGGCTGGATGTTTTTATGCAGGATATTGCCCTGTTAACAAACGACGATAACGATAAAAACAAAGATGCCGATACCGTTTCGTTAATGACTATTCACTCCTCAAAAGGCCTGGAGTTTCCGCAGGTATATGTTGTTGGGCTCGAGGAGAATTTGTTCCCCTCGCAAATGTCGCTCAATTCTCGCAGCGACCTGGAAGAGGAGCGCCGTTTATTTTATGTTGCCACCACCCGGGCCGAAAGCAAGCTAACCATTAGCTATGCAACATCTCGCTTTAAATTTGGCACCCTAATAAGCTGCGAACCCAGTCGTTTTTTAGATGAGATTGACCCGCAATACCTGGAGCTTGATTTTACCGCCAAAACAACGGCAAGCAAACCATCATTTGATGATGAACGCAGCTCTTGGGGCAACACCCGCAGTACAAACGCTGGCAGTGGTGGCGATACTTTTTCAAAACCAAAAGCAGCTGTTATAAAAACAACATCCATATTAGCTAAGGCACATGTGCCATCGGCGGGCTTTGCACCGTCTGATACATCAAACCTGCAGGTGGGTATGGAGGTAGAGCATGAGCGCTTTGGCTTTGGCAAGGTAATTAGCCTTGAAGGAAACAAACCAGATATAAAAGCAACTATCTTTTTTAAAGAAATTGGACAAAAGCAATTGTTGCTTAAATTTGCCAAACTGCGTATAATTAACAATTAAGAAAAGCAACGATAACATTGCAGTAGAAAATATTCCCCACATTTCCGGGTATAACATTTATTAAGTGAATAGTAAATGCTTATTTCCCTATAATTAAACATGGCATAGAGTTTGACTTGTTTTCAGTACCCTAATAATTTCTTAAAAACTGTTGAGTAATTTTATGACTGAAAACTTGAAGAAAAAGACCAACAAGTCTGTTGGTAAAAACATCAGGACTCTACGCCACCAGCGCGGTTGGAGCCAGGAAGATGTTGCAAACCGTTTAGGGATCTCAATTCCGGCCTTTTCAAAAATTGAAACAGGTGTTACCGACATCAATTTATCACGCCTTGAGCAGATAGCAAATATCTATGAGGTTAACGTGATCAATTTATTAGCGCTTGATGCCGAAGAGATGGAGCCGCAAATATCAAACTTAACTATCGCCCAAAAGAAAATCATTGACCGCGAAGCTGAAATTGCCAATTTGCAACGTAAAGTTATTTTACTTTATGAAGAATTGCGCAATAAAGTGCCATCAATGGCTTAATATTAAATTATGTTCAATATAAATGACACTCCTGTCTAAACATTAAGGCGTTTAGGCATTGGGGTGTTATTTGCCCATTTTTTTTAATTATATATTATCCCTCCTAATTATACTTAAAAAGCATTTTTCTTTACATTTATTGGTCCTTTGGATTAGAAATTGCAAAACAGATAGCGTACAAAACTATCTGCAATGTCAAACTATCTTATATCTATTTCAAAAGGCGAAGCTGTAAATGACGGTACCATTCATGACCCCAACAGTAAATTGAAGGTTAAAGCAATTGATATGGTAAAATCGAAATTTATCCCAAGTAAGGGTGAGGTAAGATTTTTTGTAACCGCCGGTAAGGAAACACTCGCATTTGAAACAAAAGGCTACAAGAAGCATCGCGAGCTGTTAATCCTGCACATGATCTCCTGGTATTGCATCTATCTGGGTTTAATTGAGGCGCAGATTCATACCAACTGGCCGCTGGCTATATAACACTTTATTAAAATATGGGGTTAAAACTGGTTTTATACTTCTGATCGTACCGGATCATGAAGCATATCGCTCATTTCAATTATTTTATCATCAATTTCTCCAACACATTTATTCATCATTCTAATACATTCGGCCTCATCAACAAGCCCTTCTTTTTCAAGGTTCATTAAACCTTTAAGTGTAGCAATGGGGCCGCGTATCTGGTGCGACAGGTATGAAGAATAATCAGAAAGCTTCCTGTTTTTCACCTGGAGATCCTTGGTTCTTTCGTCAATGATCTCTTCTAAGTGATGATTAATACGGTCAAGGTTATCCTTTTGCCTTGAAACTTCGGCATTAAGATTAGTAAGCTGTACATTGGTTTTTGCCTTGCGTTTCACATTGCTTACCAGTAAACCTACTAAAACAAGCAAAAGGCCTGCAACAATTGTTACGGCCCAAAATCTTACCCGGTCATACTGCTGGCGCTGAATAATCAGCTGGTTCTCCCTGTCTTTGGCTTCCTGTTTGTGTTTAACATCCAGTAATCCTAATTGCGATGAAACGTTTGTTTTAAAGGTTGAGCTATCCTGCCTGTATATATCGCGCAGATAAATTAAAGCCTGCTGATAGTTTTTGCGTTTAAGTTCCAGCTCATAATTTGTGTAGTTAAAATCGTGCTCCAGTTTCTGGTCTTTAACAATGCGGGCATAGTTTAAACCTTCGGATACTATTTGCTGGGCATCATCAAATTTATTTTGAACTATGTATAAGGAGGCCAATGTAAGATCAATACTGGCAACGGGTTCGTTAAGGTCACGTTCCTTAGCCTGCTGGTTAGCGGCCGTTAAAAGCTGCTGGGCTTTATCAAGCTGGTTAAGTTTAAAATAAATAACCCCCCTGTTTTGCAAAATACGGATCAGGTTGGTTGAATCTTTTAATTCGGTAAATATCTCCTTGCTTTTATCATAATAGCTTAGGGCCTGGTAATAACTCATTTTGCGGTAATTTACATTACCCAGGTTAAGGTACAAGGAAGCGATAAGCTCTTTATTAGCAAGCTTTTTGGCAATATCTAATGATTTCTGGTAAAACTCTAATGATTGATCATAATCATTATCCAGGTAAAGGTTACCTATATTGTTGTAAACCTTAGCCTCGTCTTTTAAACTATTTGTTTTTGAGAATGCTGCAAGTGCATTTAAATAATCGTCAATGGCGGTTTCAGGACGGTTTAAATAATAATTTCCAATACCTTTTACACGGTAAGCCTCGCCAATGCCATTTGAATACCCCATTTTTTGGGCCAGGGCAAGTGCACGGGTTGCTCCAATTACTGTTTGCGCCGGATTAGTTAACCTGGTTAAATATGCATCAGCATTCAGCTTCTTAACTTCCGCGGTATCCTGATCAATAGCCTCATCTCTCCCGTATAATTTTACTGAGAACAAAAGCGATACAACGTATATAAATATGAAAAATCTCTTCATCAGAACACTATTACGTTCATTTGCATGGAAAGTTATAGATTTATTATAATATACCTTAATATAAGGTTAAAATGGCTTATTAAATTATTTTATAATTTATTTTGTCAGTTAAAAAACTATACTATATTTGTGTCTGATAAATTATTGACAACCAGTAAGTTAATATTCAAGTGATTTTATTGTTCAATCGGCAGCTATGGCTAGCTGATTTTCGTTGCTCTAAACTGAAGGAACACTAAATAACTACAATTAACTTTCCGGTAAAAATTAACAAATACATAACAATAACGATAGGTTTTTAATTTAACTTATCGTTACATTTACAATTAATTTTAATCAATATGAAAAAATTTATCGCCATTGCTGTAGTTATTTACACTATAGCGGTAGTTTCATCAACTACTTTTCAAAATGATGTAAAGCTTACTAACGGCCTTAACACGTCCTTATACGTAAGTAATATTAAAAAAGATATAGGTAGCGCTGATTAATTTTATTAACGTTTTTTAATTAAACAACATGAAAAAAATACTTATAACAGCGGTAATAATTTGCTCAACAGTTATAGCGTTTCCGGGCATAAAACACCAAAACGCGCAGAATTTGAAAAATCTGACTATACAATCGTCATTGCTCGACAACAGAAAAGATGTTGGCAGCGCCGATTAAGGAATAAATTATTAGTTAAGCATATACTACTTGAATATATAACAATGAAAAAAATATTATTAATAGCCGCAGTAATTTCAGGGATGGGCCTATTAGCATCATGCAGTAAACAAACAGACTTAAAAATCTCTACTGCCTTTTATGCAAGCCCTGCATCAGCTAAAAAAGATATTGGTAGTGCCGACTAATTATTAAAAAATAATAAACAACAAACAATTGATAACACATACACAACATATAATACTTACACAACAACATCATGAAAAAATTAATCTTCTCTTCAATTATCATATTAAATTCAGTTGCATTTTTATCATCTGCACAAACTATCCGTTCAAAAGCCCTTACACCATCTTACACAGTTAGCATCAATGACAAAAAAGACATTGGTACTGCTGACCTGAATGACAAAAAAGACATCGGTACTGCTGACCTGAATGATAAGAAAGACATTGGCACTGCTGACCTGAACGATAAGAAAGATATTGGTACTGCTGATTTGAACGATAAGAAAGATATTGGTACTGCTGACCTTAATGATAAGAAAGATATTGGCACTGCTGACTTAAATGACAAGAAAGATATTGGTACTGCTGACCTTAATGATAAGAAAGATATTGGCACTGCTGACTTAAATGACAAGAAAGATATTGGTACTGCTGACCTGAATGACAAGAAAGATATTGGCACTGCTGACTTAAATGACAAGAAAGATATTGGTACTGCTGATTTGAACGACAAGAAAGATATTGGCACTGCTGACTTAAATGATAAAAAAGATATTGGTACTGCTGACTTGAACGATAAGAAAGATATTGGTACTGCTGATTTGAACGATAAGAAAGATATTGGTACTGCTGACCTTAATGATAAGAAAGATATTGGCACTGCTGACTTAAATGACAAGAAAGATATTGGTACTGCTGACCTTAATGATAAGAAAGATATTGGCACTGCTGACTTAAATGACAAGAAAGATATTGGTACTGCTGACCTGAATGACAAGAAAGATATTGGCACTGCTGACTTAAATGACAAGAAAGATATTGGTACTGCTGATTTGAACGACAAGAAAGATATTGGCACTGCTGACTTAAATGATAAAAAAGATATTGGTACTGCTGACTTAAACGATAAGAAAGACATCGGTACTGCTGACTTAAACGATAAGAAAGACATCGGTACTGCTGACCTGAATGACAAAAAAGACATCGGTACTGCTGATCTGAACGACAAAAAAGACATTGGTACTGCTGACCTGAATGATAAGAAAGATATCGGTACTGCTGACCTGAATGATAAGAAAGATATCGGTACTGCTGACCTGAATGACAAAAAAGATATCGGTACTGCTGATTTGAACTAATCTTATTTCATAGTAATCCTTTTAAAATACTTTAAAGCCTGGGCATTGTCCGGGCTTTTTGTTTATGGGACCTTGTATTCTTCCATCTCCCGAAACAAACTCTATATTTGCTTCAAATTGATAAATATGCAGCTTATAAAAGAGTATGTTGAGCAGCACAAACAACGTCTGTTAGATGAATTGTTTGATCTGCTGCGTTTCCCATCAGTTAGTGCTGATCCAAAATACAAACCAGAAGTACTAAAAACTGCCGAATTTGTAGCCGATAAGCTTCGCAGCGCAGGTGCCGACAATGTAGAAGTTTGCCAAACTGCCGGATACCCTATTGTATATGGCGAAAAAATAATTGACGCATCAAAACCTACCGTTTTGGTATATGGCCATTATGATGTGCAACCACCCGATCCTTTAGAACTTTGGAAAACCCCACCCTTTGAACCCACCATTCGCGATGGTAAAATATATGCCCGTGGCGCATGTGACGATAAAGGTCAGTTTTATATGCACATAAAGGCATTTGAACTGATGATGCAAACCAATAGCCTGCCCTGCAACATCAAATTTATGATTGAGGGCGAAGAAGAGGTAGGATCAAACAACCTGGGCATATTTGTAAAACAAAACAAAATTCGCCTGAAGGCTGATGTGGTGCTTATATCTGATACCTCCATGATCAGCATGGAAAACCCATCACTCGAAACCGGTCTGCGTGGTTTATCATATCTTGAGGTTGAAGTGGTTGGACCAAATCGCGATCTGCACTCAGGTGTATATGGTGGCGCCGTGGCTAACCCTGCCACCATACTGGCAAAAATGATAGCCTCTATGCATGATGAGAATAACCACATTACCATCCCCGGTTTTTACAATAAGGTGGTTGATTTGACCGATGCGGAACGCAAGGCCTTGAACAACGCCCCTTACGATGAAACGGAATACAAAAAAGATCTGGATGTTGCCGAGCTTTGGGGCGAAAAAGGTTATACCACCTTTGAGCGTACCGGCACCCGCCCTACCCTTGAGGTAAATGGCATTTGGGGCGGCTATATTGGCGAAGGCGCTAAGACCGTACTGCCATCAAAAGCATTTGCCAAAATATCAATGAGGCTGGTTCCCAATCAAACATCCGAAGAAATAACTAAACTGTTTACTGATCATTTTGAAAGCATAGCACCAAAATCTGTTAAGGTTAAGGTAACCCCGCATCATGGTGGCGAACCTGCTGTTACCCCTACCGACAGTATTGCCTACAAAGCGGCGCAAATGGCCATTTCCGAATCGTTCGGTAAAGAAGCTATACCAACCCGTGGTGGTGGCAGTATCCCTATTGTAGCATTGTTTGAAGCCGAATTAGGCCTTAAAACCGTATTAATGGGTTTCGGGCTTGATAGTGATGCACTGCATTCGCCAAATGAGAAGTATGATATTTTTAATTATTATAAGGGGATAGAAACCATACCGCTTTTCCATAAACACTTTACAGCACTATCGGCCAGCAAGGCTGAGTAATTGTTTAGCATTCTATAAAAAAGGTCATTCCGCGGAATGGCCTTTTTTTGTTTTTAGCGGCCGCAGGCCGGGGAGATATTTTTCACTCGCCTGAAAGCAACCGACTGTCAGATTGCCAGTCAAAAATTATAGCTAATTTTACGCCCTCAAAACATCTGCAATTGCGATACTTTTTTCACATAGCTTATCATGGTACCCGTTACAGCGGCTGGCAAAAACATCCCGGATTTTTAAACGTGCAGCAGGTATTGGAAACTGCGCTTGGCAAGCTATTAAAAACAACTATTACCATTAATGGCTGTGGCCGTACGGATGCACATGTGCATGCCAGCCAGTTTTTTTTTCATACTGATATTGAAAATGAATGGGATTTCGACCTGTTTTTTCGCCTCAATAAAGTACTGCCTGATGATATAGCCATTTTTGATATTATCCCGATGCAAGGCCTCCCCCATGCAAGATTTGATGCTGTACAGCGCACTTACGATTATTTTATCCATACTTATAAGGATCCATTCTTAAGTCGTTTCAGTTCGCTTTATGCTGAGCCAGAATTGGATGTAGCTAAAATGAGTGCTGCCGTAGCCCTGTTACCCCAATACAGCGATTACAGGGGTTTCTGTAAAAGCCCCGATAAGAATGACCATACCATTTGCAATGTTTCATCAGCAGGTTTATTTACTGATGGCAGCGGCGATAAGTTAAGGTTTCAGATAACGGCTAACCGTTTTTTAAGCAGGATGGTCAGAATAATAGTTGGGCGCCTGCTTGAGATTGGCCGCGGCACTATGAGCGTTGATGAGTTTGAGTATTACCTTATCAATAAACAAACGCCAAAGATCATTATTCCGGCGCATCCGCAAGGGCTTTACCTGTCAAAAGTAACCTATCCATACCTCAATCTGCCGGTGGCAACAAGCTTTTCTGATAGCCTCCAGCGCATCACAACAGCCACCTGGCAGCCTGTATAGTTCTATTTTATAAGCAATTGCACTAATTATCTGAAACTTAGCTGTAAAATGGGTAATTTTGCCCTCCCTTAAAATATTTATAATAAACGGATGGCGTGGTCAGAAAAATTAAAGCTTAATAAACAGTTAATACGATCGTTAACAGATGCGGGATATCATTCTCCAAAAGATATGCAGCAAAAAACATTATCCCGCATTTTTGGCGGGCAGGATGTTATTGCCGTTGGGCCCGAAGGCAGCGGTAAAACTGCTACCTATGTTATAGCTGTTTCAAACCGTTTAAAATACTCATCAGAGGGTGTACCGCGTGTATTGATATTGGTGGCCGATAAAGAACGTGTGCTGGAAGTGATTGAACGTTTTGAGCTACTTAATAAAAATAAGCCGGTATTAATTGTTGGCCTGTACGCTGCACCGGGTATTGAAACCCAGATGAATGCCTTAGCCGACGGTGCCGATATTGTGGTTGCAACACCCGACAGGGCCCGCGCCATTTATTTAAAGCTTGGCCTTAACCTTAACAAGGTTGAACTTTTTATTGTTGACGATGCTGAACTGATTGTTAAACAAGGCTTGCAACTACCGGTTGTGGAGCTTGCCAACAGTATTGGCAAAGCCCAGCGCCTGGTTTTTACCGAGGTATTGCATGATAAGCTTGATAAAATGATCGATCCGTTTATGGGGTCGGCAACAATTGTGGAGGTTGAAGAACTTACAGAAACCAGTATTGATACCTATCCGCAGATGTTATACCATGTACCTAATTTTGGTACAAAACTAAACCTGCTTAATTTATTTATGCAGGATGATGAGATGTTTACCAAAACCATAGTTTTTGTAAATACCCGCCAAACAGCCGAAAAAATTTACAGAACGTTACAAAACCGTCAAAAAACTTCGGTAGCGTTGCTAAACTCATGGTCGGTTGAGTTTAATAACCTTGCGGCTATTGAAGATTTTAAACTATCGGCACAGGCAAAAGTATTGATAATGGTGAATGGTGAAAGTGAAGCGGCAGATATTACAGGCGTCCCTTTCATTATCCACTTTGAGCTGCCTGAAGAAAAAGAAACTTTTATTGAGCGCATAACCTACAGCTCGAGTGAAAATGCAGAAGATACCCTGGCTATAACCTTTACTACCGATATAGAGCTTACAATGGTAAAGCGGATTGAGCAGGCTATAGGTAAAAAACTCCCTATTGAAGAACTGCCCGAAAACCTGGTAATTGATAAAGATAAAAAGGCTATTGAAGCCGAAGAGAAAAAGCCGGCTAAAAACAAAGTAGTTGCTCCAATAGTCGGCGAAGCATTTCATCAAAAAAAGCCCGAAAACTCTAAAACCTATAACTACAGTTCAGGACAGAAGGCCAAGATGAACAATAAAAAGAAACACGGATAAGGGAAAGGCTAAAGCTAAAAGGCGAAGGATAAAAGGTTAAGAGTGAAAGTTCAGCAATCCTTTTTTTAATCAATTGCGCTATAAATTGATGGGGTGCTTACATACAGGTCTTCAACCTTTTTTCGGGCCCATTCGGTTTTGCGTAAAAACTTCAGGCTCGATTTAATGCTTGGTTCGGATATAAAACAATTGATACGGATGCGTTCGCCCAATTCAGGCCAGCCATAATGAGCAACCAGGCCATTGAGTACCATTTCTAAAGTTTTACCGTGAAGAGGATCTTTGGATTGTTGCATATACGGCAAATTTACAAAATATAAGAAATACAGTTGTGTATAGGAGGCACAATACTTTGTGCCTCCTATACATCATTACTTTTCTGATGGATTCTTCTTTTGGTCTAATAATTTTTCAACCAGCTTAACAAGGCGTTCCTGCTTGGTACTCTCCTGCTTTGCAGATAAGATCCATATAACATATTCCTTTTTATTACTGTAGGATAATGACTCATAAAAAGCCATTGCATTTGGCGATTGCGCCAATACGGCCTGCATAGCTTCCGGCAAACTGATCAGCTTATTATCTACATCAATATAATTGGCATATTCGTTTTGCTTTATGGCATCGTTGCGGCTGTCTGATAGTTTCGATAATCCTTTTGGTTTGATACGCAATGCGGTCCAGAAATGATCAATGGATATTGCGGCAACAACCTGCAACCCATATTTATCCAGGCTATCCCAATTACCCATTATTTGCAGATCAGAATTACTGCCCGAACTTTTTTTAGGATAAGTGATCCAAAAAATAGTATCCGGCTTTAATACCCGGGCTATCATACCTAAGCTGGTACTCAATTCATCACGGTTTATCACAAATAATTGTATCCCATCGTGCTCATCTTCAATATAAAAGTCGGTAGTTACGCCCTCGGGTAAAGGTTCTAAGGCAGCCAGGTAATTATCAGGCGCACTATAAAAAAGCCAGCGTTTGCCGGGTTTGATCTGTAGTTTTTTTGCAATTATGCTCATTGTTTGGTTTATTAAAGTTTAGGCAGACAAAACTCACGAAATTTACAACAATAATAATAAGTTTGCAGCTATCCGCCTGAAACAAAGTGCTGATTTAAATTATCTTTTATCGCACGCTTCAGCATCAACAAATACCAATGAAATACAGTGATATTGACGGCCGTAAAAAGGCATTTATTTTCGAGCTGGATAATGTGCTTTATCCGGAAAAGGACTACCTGTACCAGGTTTATTACCTGTTTGCAAGCTTAATGGAATATACCGAATTACTGAGCAGCCATCAAATTACAGAACTGTTGGTTAAAGCACATAACGAGGATGGTAAAGAACTTGCATTTGACCGCCTGAAAGAAAAGCTCCATATTGATGAACGATTCAGGCACAACCTGCAGCATCTTTTACAAACAGCCAAGCTGCCCTTAAAACTACTGCTTTATAAAAACATGCTCGATCTACTGCAAGAGATCGTTATAGACCGGAAAAAGATATTCATTGTTACTAACGGCAACCCGGAACAGCAGCTTAACAAAATAAAACAAACCGAATGGCACGGGCTCGAGCAATATTTAATTGCCTATTTTGCTGACGAAAGCACCCCCAAACCTGAAACAAATGTTATTGAACTGTTAATGAAAGAACACGATTTACAAAGAAGAGATTTGGTAATGATAGGCGGCACCGATACCGACCAGCTTTGCGCAGGATCAATAGGAATTGATTATTTGAATGTAACCGATTTTTTATAGCTTCGGACAATAACATACCAGCCGATATTTCGTTTAATAATCTATTCAGCAGCTATTTAAAACCCCATTATATGAAAAAAATATTTTACTTATCGCTTATACTTTTAACGGGCATATTTGCTGCTTGTAAAAAAGACAAAAAGACCAATACCAACGTTGCCACTAAAAACGGCACCACGCTGGATTTAATAAAGGATTCGGTTTACCTTTATACTAAGGAAGATTACCTGTGGTTTGATCAGTTGCCATCATACGCAACGTTTAACCCGCGGGCATTTACTGCATCAACAGATTTTTTGGCATTATCGAAAGAGATGGATGCCTTATCGCAATATGCCATTAACCCAAATACGGGTAAACCTTACGAATATGTGAGCTACAGCCCCGGTCAGGCCAAATATTCATTTGTTGATGACGGAACCGAAACATCTGCCTTAAACGGTGTAAAAGGCGATTTTGGTTTTGATTACAACTACCAGGGAGTTAATGATATCCGTATTGAGTATGTTTACCCTGGATCACCTGCGGCAAACGCGGGCCTTACACGTGGCTGCCAAATTACCAGCGTAAATAATAACTCTAACATATCATACGACGGCTCCGGATACGGAACGGGTTCCAATGCGCATAATAACCTGGTTTATAATGCCATTTTTAATGCCAGCACATTAACCATGACGGTTACAAAGCTTAATGGCACCAGCGCCAATGTTACCATCTCTACCGCATCATATACTGTAAACCCGGTATTAAAGGATACGGTACTTGATTTGGGCAGCGGCCACAAATTAGGCTATATTGTTTTCAACAGCTTTACATCTGATGATAATGCAGACTCAAAATTGGATGCAGCCTTTACCAGTTTTTCAACTGCCGGTGTAACTGATGTTGCTGTGGATCTGCGTTATAATGGTGGTGGTTATGTTTCAACTGCCGAATATTTGGATAACCTGATTGTACCTGCATCGGGCAATAATTCATTAATGTACAGCACAACTTACAACAGTACTTTAACAAGCGGTAAAGATGTACTGTTGAAAAACCAGGTTTACAGCGATTCAAACGGTTTATACACCCTTGCTGATGTAATTAGCCAGTTAGTTGCCAACAACACCGTAAACTTTGTTAAAAAAGGAAACTTAGCTGCCAACAGGGTATTTTTTATTGTAACCGGTGGTACAGCTTCGGCAAGTGAATTAACCATCAATAACCTGCGCCCCAAAATGGATGTACAGTTAGTGGGTGATACTACCTACGGAAAACCTGTTGGCTTTTTCGGCCTAAATATCAACAAATATGTAATGTATACACCTGAGTTTGCTACCGTAAACTCTGCCAACCAAGGTGGTTATTTTGCAGGGATGACACCAGGAACAGGTGGTTATAACGGCTATGAAGTTTATGATGATTATACCAAAGATTTTGGCGACCCAAGCGAAGTATTGCTGAGCCATGTTATAAACTACATACAAAAAAGCACTTACAGCACATCAACCAAAGTTGTTCAAAACCTGGTTGAAAGTAACCAGCCGCTTGCTTTGCAGCATTCAAATGCCAAAACATTCAGGGCTACAAAGCCACATTTTAACGGCATGGTATTTAACAAAAGGGTTACGGCCAATACAATTCATAAAAAATAACAAACGCCAAAATATTAAATGTGAAAGGTTGAAGTTTATACAGCTTCAACCTTTCGCTTTTTTGTTTAATACTTTTTTTAAAGATTGGTGTTTTAATCTACAAGTTCGCGCAGATCAACCGGAACAACGCGCGAGATACCCTGCTCAACCATAGTTACACCGTAAATAATATCGGTACTGGCTATGGTGCGTTTATTGTGCGAGATAATAATGAATTGCGATTCTTTAGAAAAAGTCCTGATGATATTGTTAAACTTATCAATATTGGTATCATCAAGCGGGGCATCTACCTCATCAAAAATACAGAATGGTGCAGGCTTTAACAGGTAAAGCGAAAACAATATAGCAGTGGCCGTTAATGTTTTTTCGCCGCCCGAGAGCTGGTTAATTGATAATGGCCGCTTGCCTTTTGGTTTGGCTATAATATCAATATCAGACTCAAGCGGGCGCGATGGATCGGTCAGCACCAAATCGCAGGAATCTTCCTCGTTAAACAGGGAGCGGAATACCTTTATAAAGTTCTCCCGCACCAAAATAAACGAGGACATGAATTTCTCTTTAGCCGTATCATCAATCTCCTGTATGGTGGCTAACAGCGATGCCTTAGCATCACTCAAATCCTTTTTTTGAGCCTGTATAAATGTATACCGCTCATTCATTTCGGTATAAGCCTCAACGGCAAGCGGGTTAATGGCGCCAAAATCGTCAAGCTGCTTTTTAAGCTTTTCGGTCTTCTCCCTAATTTCCTGCTCACTCTCGCCTTCTGCCATTTCTGTTTCGGGCAGCTCATTTATATCAATATTAAACTCAACCGATAAGCGTTCTTTCAAGGCATTGAGTTCCAGCTTAAGGTTATTGCGTTCGTCTTTAAGCTCGTTCTCAATAATTTCGGCATTGTCTTTTTTACGCCTTAAGGCCGTTATCTCATTTTCTGTTTCAGAGATCTGCCCTTTCCAGGCATAATATTCCTGCTCGGCTTGCTGGGTTGCTTTTTCTAATGCTTCCTTTTGCTCATACATACCTAACAGGTCATCATCCGAGTTATCGGCCTGCTGCAGGTTTTCTTGTATGGCCAGTTTTACCTTTTCAAGTTCGGTATTGTTTTGTTTAATACGGCCTTCCAGGCTTTCCTTTTGTACCTCGCGGTAATCCAGATCTTTTATTAAACCCGATACCTTGTTTTGTTGCTGATGGAACCGGATGTTTTCCTGGTTATAAGCATTTGACTGCACCGAAACATACTCGTTAAGCTCATTAAATGCCATTTGCTTTTCAGCCAGCAAATCAGCCTGGGTTTGTTTCTGACCTTTTAAATCCTCCAGCATTGGCTGCAGGCTAAGCATTTCTTCTTTTATGCTGGTTATTTTACGGGCAATATCATCCTTGCGGTTAAGGCTGTTTTCAATAAAGGTTTGATATTGTTCCTGCCGGGTTTTCACGGTAACCAGCTCGGTATTTAACAGGTTAAGATCCTGTTGCTTTTGTTTGATCTCGGCTGCCTTGCCTGATGCTTTTAATGCAGACAGCTTATTCTGTAAGGATTCGAACTTGCTTTTCAGATCAGAAAGCTCAACATCAATCAGCTTAATAACTTTTAATAAAGCTTCCAAGTTTTTTGCGCGGCCAATGCGTTTACCCTCAAATAAACCTACAGAGCCACCGGCCATAGCATATTTTGATTTATTGAATTTACCGCTCTTGCCTATCAGCACTACCCCATCAGGCAGATCGGCTGTATTAAGCGCCTGCTCGCTCTCGTCATTAACAAGATATACATTGCTTAGCAGGTGATCACAAAGCGGCTGGTAATGCTTATCAACCTCAATCACATTTAATGCAGGGATAGCTCCCTCTATATCAACCACTGTTTGGGGTGGTTGCGCCGAATAATTTTTAAGCACAAAGAACTGCGCCCGCCCCTGTGATGCATTACTCAATAAATTGATGGCTTTTATAGCTTCGCCATATGTATCAACCACATAGTGGTTCATTAATGGCTCCAGGTAGTTTTCAATAGCTATACGATACTCCTCGCGGCAAAACAATATATCACTAAATAGCGGCGCGTTCTTTGACCACTCGGTATTCTTCTTTAAAAAACGGATCGACTCCGGGAAACCTTCCAGGTTATCAACCATACTTTTGGTAAGGTTATATTCGTTCTGCTTGGCATCTAACTTACGCCCCTCGCGGATGATCCCTTCCTGTACCGTACTTACCTCGGCTGCAGTTTTTGTTATTTGCTGCTGCAGATCATTTTCAAACTCAACAACTGCGTTATAATCTTTTTCGGCAGCCTCAACGCGGTTTTCCAGCCCTTCAACCACCTGGTTAAAATGCGAAAGTTCTACCTCCTTATTGGTGGCATCTTCCATATTGCGCTGGCTTTCCTGCTCCAAAGCCTGCTGCTGAATTTGCAGAATATCCAGATCCTTCTCTGTTTTATAGGCCTGGTTCTGTATACGGGTGTTTATATTAGTAAGCTCGGTAATTTCGTTCCGCGCCGATTGCTGCTGCGCCCTTAACTCGTCCACCGCTTCTTTTAAGTCGGCCACCTTTAACTTTACGGCTTCCAGGTTCTCATCTTCCTGCGCTTTTTCTTCCGAGAGCCTTTTTATATTATAAAATACGTGATTAAGCTGGGTTTTATCTTTATCCAACTCCTCAGTCAAGCGCGATTCTTTATCCTGCTGAAACTTAAGCTGCTCGTTTTTGATCTTTTTTTCGCTCTCGTAAGCCCTTATCTTCGACACATATTCGTTAGTGGCCTTTTGCTGCACCGAAAGATTTTTCTCCTTGATAACGCTATCTAACTTTTGCTGCTGTAACCGGGCTTCAAAGCCATCAATCAGCGATACGATGCCCGATTTTTCAACCCGGTGTTTTTGCTCCTGATCTTCTATCTTACTAAGTGATTCGCTGAATGATACGATCCGGAACGAGGCCAGCATTACGCTGAGCGATTTATACTGTTCCTTTAATCGGTAATAGCGTTCGGTTTTTTTTGCCTGGTTCTCGAGTGTCTTAAGGTTTTTTTCTATTTCGAAAAGCAGGTCCTCCACCCTTTCCAGGTCGGTTTCCGTATCCTTTAGCTTATTGAAGGTTTGCTTTTTTCGGAGTTTATATTTTGAAATGCCCGATGCTTCCTCAAACAAATTACGGCGCGAACCTTCTTTGTTGGTGATGATCTCATCGATCATTTTTAACTCGATGATAGAATAAGAATCAGCACCGATACCGGTATCTAAAAACAGATCGGTAATATCCTTTAAGCGGCACTGCACATCGTTTAAGCGGTATTCGCTTTCGCCGCTGCGGTAAAGCCTGCGTGTTAAGGTTACCTGCGAAAAATCAGTAGGAAGAATATTTTTGGTGTTATCGAAAGTGAGCGATACCTCGGCAAGATTGGCGGCCTTACGGCTTTTGGTACCGTTAAATATCACATTATCCATTTTCTCCGAACGGAGTGTACGGGTGCTTTGCTCGCCCAATACCCAGCGGATAGAATCGACCACGTTTGATTTACCGCAGCCATTGGGCCCCACAATTGCAGTTACTCCCTCATTAAAATTAATGGTGATCTTATCGCCAAAGCTCTTAAATCCCTTGATTTCTAACTTAGTAAGCTGCATTTATCCAATAATGATCCTTAAAATTCAGAACTTTTAAAGTAGCTATAAATATTGATTTTATATGCGATATTTTAATTGAGACAGATGAGCCAAAAACACAGGAAAGAAAGGTTAAACCAGCTGCAAAGAAAGCTCAATTACCAAGCCAACCGTACACCTTTATATCGATACCTTTCACCCTTTACCTTTAGCCTTCAACTACTTCCAACTAAACAAATATCTCGCCTTTTAAATAAGTAACTGCTTTACCGGTCATCAGCACGCGGTCGCCTTTCAGTTCGCACCATATCTCACCTTTACGGTCGGATAGCTGCAAAGCATGCAGTTTGGTTTTGCCTAATTTATCGGCCCAGTAAGGGATCAGGTTGCAATGTGCCGACCCAGTTACCGGGTCTTCAGGAATACCCGCGCCGGGTGCAAAAAAGCGGGATACAAAATCAACATCTTTACCGGGTGCAGTTACAATTACGCCAACGGTGTCCATTTTTGACAGGGCGAAAAAATCAGGAGATATATCGCGCACATCATCCTCTGTTTCATAAACCAAAAAGTAATCCCTTGATCTTAAAACCTCAACAGGTTCCTTTTCGGTAAGTGCAGCTTCCAAACCGTTTGGCGCCTCAATATGGATCGGTGGACGTGACGGAAAATCCATCGTGTATTTATCATCATCTCTTTTAACAGTAAGTACGCCGGCCTTTACGGTTTCAAAATGAATCTCGTCTTCCTTATGTCCAAGCTCGGTAAAAAGTATATGTGCCGATGCCAGCGTGGCATGGCCGCAAAGATCTATCTCGTATTCGGGTGTAAACCACCTTAGTTTATAGCCGGTATCATTTTTAACAAAAAAAGCAGTTTCGGCAAGGTTATTTTCTATGGCAATTTTTTGCATAACGGCATCGGGCAGCCATTCTTTAAGCGGACAAATTGCAGCGGGATTACCCCCAAATAACGTATCAGTAAAGGCATCAGCCTGGTATATAGGAATATTCATACAATCGTTTTAAACCACTAATGTATACTTAAGTAATTAATTCATCAAGAGGATATAGTTACTTAACAAACATTATTGATCAAATAAACTGATTTGTGGGTTTAAATTTTCGCCATCGGCAATTCTTATTTTATTTACTAATAAGTGTGCCTGCCGGGTTGGCTCGGGTATGCGGTAACCACGGATACAATTTTTAATTACCTCAACACTTTGTTCCATACTGATATGGTGCCCCGGCGAAACGTAAATGGGATTACAATTTTTTTTACTGCGCAGGGCAATGCCTATCAGCTCACCTTTATCATATATGGGGCTTTGGTCAAACAATTCATTCCCCGGCTCAGTGTACCTGCCTGCTAAACGACTTTTAGCACACCCTATTGAAGGCGTATTGGTTAACACGCCAAAGTGTGTTGCTATGCCGGTACGGCGCTCATGCGCTATGCCTTGCCCGTCCAGCACCATCACATCAGGTTTTACCGGTAGTTTTTCCCAGGCTTGCAGTAATGCGGGCACTTCACGAAAGGCCAGGAGACCTGAGATATATGGAAACTTTGTTTTGCAGATAGCGGTTACCTGGTTAATTAAAGTAAGCTCCGGGTACTTGAACAGCACGATGCCTGCGTAAACTATTTCGGAAAATTTATTAAAGGAGATGTCGGCCCCACCAATTATTTTAATGGGTGTATTAAGCGGTTTTATTTCAATTTGCTTACGCAGCTGATGCTGATAGGCTATTGCCTGTTCTGCTGTTAAACTTTCATAAGCGGATGGATCCATTTGTAATCAACACAAAAAAGCAATGAGTGTTCATTTAAAACACCAGGATATAAAACAAAAAAGGCCGGGTTTTCAAAAATGAAACCCGGCCTTTAAATGCTTTTAAGCTCTTATCCTAAATATGATTTCAGGATCTTGCTGCGGGAAGTATGACGCAGGCGTTGTAAAGCCTTATCTTTAATCTGTCTTACACGCTCACGGGTAAGGTTAAACTTTTCACCTATTTCTTCTAATGATAAGGGATGATTTGACCCTAAACCGAAAAACAACACAATGATCTCGCGCTCGCGTTCGGTTAAAGTTGAAAGAGAGCGTTTAATTTCTTCAGATAATGATTCATTGATCAGGATTGAATCCGTATTCGGCTCCTGGTTTTCCAATACATCAAGCAGTGTATTTTCTTCACCCTGTACAAACGGCGCATCCATAGATACATGGCGGCCCGAGTTACTTAAGGTATCAGAGATCTTATCAACAGTGGTTTCAAGCATATCTGCAAGCTCCTCCGGCGATGGTTCGCGCTCAAATTCCTGCTCAAGTTTTGAAAATGCTTTACTTATCTTACTTAATGAGCCTACCTGGTTTAATGGTAAACGTACAATACGTGATTGTTCGGCAATGGCCTGCAATATGGATTGACGGATCCACCATACGGCGTATGATATAAATTTAAAACCTTTGGTTTCGTCAAAGCGCTTTGCAGCTTTAATTAAACCAAGGTTACCTTCATTTATTAAATCACCAAGTGTTAAACCCTGGTTTTGATATTGTTTAGCAACAGAAACAACAAAACGAAGGTTGGTTTTTGTCAGGCGCTCTAAAGCAGCCTGATCACCTTCGCGTATTTTTTGGGCTAATATTACTTCTTCTTCGGCTGTTATCAGGTCAACCTTACCAATTTCGTGTAAGTATTTGTCAAGTGATTGCGACTCACGGTTGGTAATGGATTGGGTTATTTTGAGTTGTCTCATTTATTAAAACCTCGATTTTTACTTTTTGAAATTGAACGTGCAAAACTATGCAATTGTGTGATTTATTTATTATCTTTTACTAAAAAATATTGCTATATTTTATTGATTATATGACATTTATTGCACGGTTTTTGTGGTGTCGCCACCTCTTCATTACTATCGGTTATTTATAATAATTTTCCTTTTATAAAGTATCGCTTTTCTCTCATTCGCACCACCTTTTTAAGCGTCGAGTTGAATATACAAAATATATTTATCCTCAACCATTTCATCAAAAAAAAGTTTTAACACTAATTATCCCCACTTTAGCTAAAAAACTGATAAGCGATTAATATTTATTGTAAATCAATAAATATATTTTGTTTTGTAATAAATTAAGCACTTTATTTGTATACTTAAATTATCATAATGAAAAAAGTCAGGCTATTACAAATTGCTGTTTACTTGGTGTTTGCAGCATTATTTTTTCAGGATGCCGCAGCAGGGTTTTACAAAGGTTTCAGGGAAGGCTATAACGCTGGTATGGGCCATGAAAATAAAAACAATACAGAAACTACGGTTATCCCCGAAGCAAGCATTGATCCGAGCCTGATCAGCATTGTTAAAAACAACGAAATGCTGCTAAACCCGGATTATAAATTAGAAGATATAAAGATGAGTGCCGACATCAGGGTAAATTCAAAAATGCTAAACACACCATTCTGGCTCTCATTCTTAAATGGCTTTTTTGTATTGGCGCTGCTTTTACTACTGATAAGGATAGCCTATGTTATTAACAAAATTATCTATCATATTTACGAAGGTTCTATTTTTGAAAGCAGGCCATTAAAGCTTATCAGGCAGGCGGGGATATTAATGATAGCCTTTTCATTAGTTGATTATGCCTACCAGCAGGAAAGCCTGATCTGTTATAAAAGCTTGGTAAATTCGCCGGTAATTATATTAAATAATGCTGCCTTTAGCTTTGAAATACTGATGTGCGGTTTATTGGTGCTGATAGTTGCCGAAGCATTTAAACAAGGCGCCCAGTTAAAGGAAGAACAGGAACTAACCATATAAACCATGCCAATTATTATTAATCTTGATGTGATGATGGCCAAAAGAAAAATGTCGCTCAATGAGCTGAGCGATAAGGTTGGCATTACCATCAGTAATTTATCCATATTAAAAACCGGGAAAGCAAAGGCCATACGGATTGAAACCCTCGAAGCTATTTGCAAAGCATTGGATTGCCAGCCCGGCGACCTTTTGGAGTATGCAAATTAACAACCTATCCCTAATCAATATAACCACCCATGTTAGAAGAACTTTTTGCTATTGAACGCTTCCCCAGCCTTGATCAAAACCATGTATTTATACGCAAGGTAACCTCGGTTTTAAAAACCTATGCAATTTTAGTGGCGGCCATATTTGTTGCAGCACCCATTATTTTATTGGCCGATAAATTTGTAGTTAACGTGCTGCATCATAAAAGCCTGAGCAATCAAAACAAGCAAACGTTTCAGGCTATGTTCCATAAGCTGGGCTTTTTATGGTCGTACATTTTTGCAGCAGTTTTTGCGCCTTTTTTTGAAGAGAGTATTTTCAGGCTGCCGCTCTCCTTTAAAAAGCAGCATGTGGTTATAGCCTTTTTTATTGCGCTGATTTATTTTAGCGGATCATTTTTTCACCCTAAAGATATAATGTTACGGGTGGCAATTGAAATTGCTATTGCAGCCGTAATTTATGTAGTGTGTTTACTGCTTATACCCAATGAAGATTTAGCAGTTTCGGCCAAAAACAAAAAAAGATGGATCATTGCGTCCATCTGTTTATTCGGGTTGATGCATATTTTAAACTTTCACCCAATTGATATTACTTTATTATGGATCTATCCTTTGTATGTAATCCCACAATTAGTTATGGGCTGGGGATTAACCTACATGCGTTTTAAAAATGGTTTTATATGGGGAATTGTATTGCACTCCTTAATAAACAGCGTTTTTGTATTGCTGGCCTACCATTAATAGTATTACAGGTCACTTAGTTTAAAAGCATCCTTTAAACGTATTCCCTTTTCGGTTTGCTGCAAGGTACAGCACTCATTTATGGGGTCGTGCTCTAAAAACAGCACTAATTCTTTTTCAACGGCCTCATTCAGGAAGATCTTTTTTTCGGTAAGTGTTTTAAGCGGGAACATATCATAAGCCATTACATACGGCAACGGAATATGCCCGGTTGATGGCAGCAGATCGGCCATGTACAACACAGACCTGCCCTTGTAATTAATTAAAGGCAGCATCATGGCATCAGTGTGCCCGTAAACAAAACGGATGCTCATATCCTTGCTAAATTGAACACCATCTTCGGCAGCAACAAATTTAAGCTGGCCGCTTTGCTGTATGGGTAATATATTATCTTTTAAAAACGATGCCTTTTCACGTTCATTAGGGTTAACTGCCCATTCCCAATGCTGGGGGTTGCTCCAGTAAGTTGCATTTTTAAATGCGGGCAGCAGCTTATCCCCGCTCCTTTCAACGGCACCGCCAACGTGGTCAAAATGCAGGTGGGTTAAAAACACATCGGTAATATCGTTTCTGTTAAAGCCTTTTGCAGCCAGTGAGCTATCAAGCGTGGCATCGCCATGTAAATAATAATGACTAAAAAACTTTTCATCCTGCTTATTCCCTATCCCGGTATCAACCAATATGAGTTTATCGCCACCCTCAATAAGCAGGCAGCGCATGGCCCAGGTACATAAATTATTTTGGTCGGCAGGGTTGCTTTTATTCCATATAGCTTTAGGCACCACGCCAAACATAGCGCCACCATCTAATTTAAAAAACCCGGTATCTATAGTATGTAGTTCCATTTTTTATGCGGTTAATCAATAGCCAATAGTCCGTTAACTATCTCAATGCCATATTCATTAAACAATTGAGCAGCCTTGTTAAGGGTGTCAAACTCATCCTGGGTTAATGTATATACTTTGTTTATACCCTTATCAAGGCATAAAGTAAGCATCTCGTGGGTATAGGCAACTGATTGCGGGCCGGGCAGTTTAACCATGCCTGTTTGCTTTAGCATAAAGGCAGGCAGGTCCATAAAATCGCCCAGGATAATACTTTCTGTACCCAATTTATTTTTAAGCTGATGCGCCTTTGCCGAGCTTGCTGCTGTTATTAACGTATTCACCTGGTAGTTAATTGATCAACTATTAAACCATCTTTCATTATAACCGTACGATCAGACAGATCGGCCAGGTCCTGATTGTGGGTAACTATCACAAAGGTTTGCTCAAACTCATCCCTTAGCTTTATAAAAAGCTGGTGCAGCTCCATCGTATTGGCCGAATCTAAATTTCCGGAAGGTTCATCGGCAAATATAATTGATGGCTTATTGATAAGCGCCCGCGCCACCGCTACCCGCTGCTGCTCCCCGCCCGATAGTTCGTTAGGTTTATGGTTAAGCCTGTGGCCAAGACCTAATAATTTTAATAATTCGGTAGCCCTTGCTTCGGCTTCCTTGCGTGCGGTACCTGCAATAAATGCCGGTATACAAACATTTTCAATGGCATCAAACTCGCCCAACAGGTGGTGGAACTGAAAAATAAAGCCAATGCGCTGGTTGCGGAAGGTGCTCAGGTTTTTATTATTAAGCCCGCTTACTTCAACATTATCAATAAAAAGCTGGCCCGAGTCTGGCCTGTCTAAAGTCCCTAATATATTCAGCAGGGTACTTTTACCGGCGCCCGAGGCACCTACAATGGTCACAATTTCGCCTTTATTAACTTCAAAGTCAACCCCCTTAAGTATTTGGAGCTGTCCGTATGATTTATGGATATTATGGGCTTTGAGCATAAAGCAAATGTAATGGTTTTTTGTATTGGTGATTAGCCCCGGCTTACCGCAGATGAGATAAATTTACCGGCCTTAACAGGCCTGCAAAATTAAAAGCCCATATTAAAGTAAAAAGTAATCCTTAAACTCCAAAGTGGGGTCACTATTTCTCAAACAAAATAGTAGCTTTACCGCAAATTCTTCAAAAAACATGAATATTCACGAATATCAAGGTAAAGCCATATTAAAAAGCTTTGGCGTTAGGGTTCAGGAAGGCATAGTTGCCGACAGCGTTGAACAAGCTGTTGAAGCCGCTCAAAAAATGAAAGAAGACTACGGATCGAGCTGGGTAGTAATTAAAGCTCAGATCCATGCCGGTGGCCGCGGAAAAGGTGGTGGTGTTAAATTAGCTAAAAATATAGATGAGGTTAAAGAAAGAGCCGCAAGTATATTAGGTATGCAGTTAGTAACCCCGCAAACTGGCCCTGAGGGTAAACTGGTACGTAAAATTTTAGTAGCACAGGATGTTTATTATCCGGGCGAAAGCGAAACCAAAGAGTTTTACATCAGCGTTTTGCTTGATCGTGCCAAAGGCCGCAACATCATCATGTATTCAACCGAAGGTGGTATGGATATTGAAGAAGTAGCGCACTCAACTCCCGAACTGATCCACAAGGAAGAAATTGACCCTAAGGTTGGTTTACAAGGTTTCCAGGCGCGTAAAATTGCCTTTAACCTGGGGCTTTCCGGTGATGCATTTAAGGATATGGTTAAATTCATTACCGCTTTATACAAGGCTTATGATGCTACCGATTCGTCACAATTTGAAATCAACCCGGTTTTAAAAACCTCTGATAATAAAATATTAGCAGTTGATGCTAAGGTTAACATTGATGATAATGCATTGTTCCGTCACCCGGATTATGCTGCCCTGCGCGATACCAACGAGGAAGACCCGATGGAATTTGAAGCAAGCAAATCAAACCTGAACTTTGTTAAGCTTGATGGTAACGTTGGCTGTATGGTTAACGGGGCAGGTTTAGCTATGGCAACAATGGATATTATTAAAATTGCCGGTGGCGAGCCTGCTAACTTTTTGGATGTTGGCGGTACCGCTAATGCCGAAACTGTAAAAGCTGCTTTCAATATCATTTTAAAAGACCCGCATGTTAAGGCTATCCTGATCAATATTTTTGGTGGTATAGTTCGTTGCGACCGTGTTGCACAAGGTGTTATTGATGCTTACCATGAAATTGGCGACATCCCGGTACCTATCATCGTTCGTTTACAAGGCACCAACGCTGTTGAAGCCAAAAAACTGATTGATGACTCAGGGCTAAAAGTTTTCTCGGCAATATTGCTGAAAGAAGCTGCCGAAAGAGTTAAAGAAGTATTAGCACTTTAATTGCTAATTCTATTAGACATTGCGTAATTATTGGTGAAAGCCAATCTATAACAGATGTAATGGCTAATGACAGAATGACTAATGACCATAAAGAATGTATATAATTAAAGTTAAAGGCGTTGCCAAAATACCTGATTACGTACAGCTAAGGGATGAGAAGTTTACACTGCTTGCTTATTTCAGGGTTGACAGGCCCGAAAAATCATTAGATAAAGTTGGCCTGCACGACCAGGCAGAATACATAATGAATATTATAAAAGATCTGCCCTTTGGGCAGATCTTAAAATTAGAGCTTTAAAATTATTGATCGTTAGTTAGCAGTTATTGTTATTAGTTTAACAACGAAGACATTCACAGCTAACCAATGCCCAGTAATTAATGAACTTAATAATATGATCGGGAACTCAATTATAAAGCTGCAAAACGTTGATATATTTCAGCAGGCCCATTTGGTGCTGTCAAATGTTAATCTGCATATTGATAAAGGCGATTTTGTTTGGCTGATTGGACAAACAGGCTCCGGAAAAAGCAGCTTGCTGAAAGTTATTTATGGCGATCTTAACATCACAACCGGCGAGGGCCATGCCTGCGGTTATGAGCTAAAACAGATCAGAAGTAATGACATCCCTTTTCTGCGCCGTAAGCTTGGTATTGTTTTCCAGGATTTCCAGTTGCTTACCGATCGTTCTGTAGAACAAAACCTGCAGTTTGTTATGCGCGCAACCGGCTGGACCGATAAAAAACTAATTGCCGATAAAGCGCTTGATGTATTGGAAAAAGTTGGCCTAAGGTCGAAACTAAAAAAAATGCCGCATGAACTATCAGGTGGCGAGCAGCAGCGTGTGGTAATTGCCCGTGCCTTGCTTAATGATCCTGAAATTATACTGGCCGATGAGCCAACCGGAAACCTTGACCCGGAAACATCCGAAGAGATTGTGATGCTGCTTAAACAGATCAGCCAATCAGGCACGGCAGTACTTATTGCTACGCACGATTATCATATTATCCGCACATTCCCATCCCGCATTATTAAGTGCGAAAACGGCAAGGTACTGGAAGATGTGACAATCTCCTAAATATTTTAAGGTTGGTTACCGGCAATTGGTAAGACAGCAGGCATAACTGCCAATTGCTTAATATCTGCCAACTGAACACTGCCATCTGCAAACAAATCAGTTCCCGCCAATTATTACTGACAGCTTGTCGGCTTTAAGCCTATGGCAGGATACTTGATTGGCACTATTTAGCTATGAATTTTAACGACATGTTGAAGAAAAAAAAGAAAGAGGATTCAGTTAACACTGGAGATATAAACGATATGACTAACGAGAACGAACAAGAACAAGAGCAGCAATCTGCCGATGTAGTTGATAACACACCATCGCCGGTTGATACACTTAAAGAAGAATTGGCACTCGCTAACGATAAGTACCTGCGTTTATACGCCGAATTTGATAATTTCAGAAGACGTACTACTAAAGAACGTGAAGATGCCCGCAAAATGGAAGGCAAAGATGTAATTGTTTCTTTACTACCCGTGCTTGACGATTTTGAACGTGCCCTTAGAGCAATGGAAGGCGCTACAGATGTTGCCCCGGTTAAAGAAGGTGTAATATTAGTTCAGAATAAAATAAAAGGCTTGCTATCACAAAAAGGCTTAAAAGCAATGGAATCAATAGGTAATCCGTTTGATGCCGAACTGCACGAAGCTATTACCAATATCCCTGCCCCTACCGATGAATGGAAAGGAAAAGTGATTGATGAGATGGAAAAAGGCTATTACCTTAATGATAAGGTAGTGCGTTTTGCCAAGGTAATTGTAGGCGCATAATCTGTAACAGATTAAGGGATGTAAGGTTGCAGTTATCTGCCCCAAAATATCATACCCTAATTAATTGAACATTAAATTCCGGCTGGCTATTAAACTCCCGGTATCCCGAAATAAAATAATAAGATGGCTAAGAGAGATTACTACGATATATTGGGCGTAGCAAAAGGTGCCAATGCTGATGAGATCAAAAAAGCTTATCGCAAAATGGCCATTAAATATCACCCCGACAAAAACGAGGGCGATAAAGCGGCTGAAGATAAGTTTAAGGAAGCAGCCGAAGCTTACGAGGTATTAAGTAATACTGAAAAACGCCAGCGCTATGATCAGTTTGGCCATGCAGCCAACGCACAATCTGCCAATGGTGGCGGCTATGGCGGTGGCGGTATGGATATGAACGACATATTTAGCCAGTTTGGTGATATTTTTGGCGGGGGCAGTCCTTTTGAAGGCTTTTTTGGCGGTGGCCGTCAGGGTGGTGGTGGCGCAAGCGGTCGCAGGGTTACCCGTGGTACCAACCTGCGCATCAAAGTAAGGTTAACACTTGAAGAAATTGCTAACGGCGCCGAAAAGAAAATAAAAGTTAACAAACAGATAGTTTGTAAAACATGCGACGGATCGGGTGCAAAAGATAAGGCATCGTTCCAAACCTGTAAAACCTGTGGCGGCTCAGGCGCTGTACGCAGGGTAACCAATACTATATTGGGCCAGATGCAAACTACCAGCACCTGCCCTACCTGTAATGGCGAAGGCGCAACCATACTGTCAAAATGCACCGTATGTCATGGTGATGGTGTTGTTCGTGGCGAAGAAACTATCAGCATCAATATCCCGGCAGGTGTAAGCGAAGGTATGCAGTTAAGCATGAGCGGTAAAGGCAATGCTGCCCCACGCGGCGGTGTTCCCGGCGATCTGATCATCCTGATTGAAGAGATCCCGCACGAAACGTTAAAACGCGATGGTAACAACGTGATCTATGATTTACATGTAAACTTTGTTGATGCTACCTTAGGTACCAGTGTTGAAGTACCTACCATTGACGGCAAGGTTAAAATAAAGATTGATGCCGGCACACAGGGCGGTAAAATCCTGCGCCTTAAAGGCAAAGGCGTACCAGAGGTAAACTCTTATCACCGTGGCGACCAGTTGGTGCATATCAACATATGGACACCAAAAGCAGTAAGCCGCGAAGAGCGCGACCTGTTAGAAAAACTACAGAACTCACCAAACTTTAAACCAAACCCGGGTAAAAACGAAAAAAGCTTTTTTGAACGGATGAAGGAATACTTTGAGTAATATCAGAGCCAAAGTTTGAAACATATATTTAAATCCCTTAAATTCTAAACAATTTAAGGGATTCTTTATTTTAGATACATGAATAAGCCCGTTGCCGTAATGGATCTTGGTACCAATACCTTTCACCTGCTGATAGCTGAAGGCAAAGGTGCTGATTATAAAGAAATTTTGCACCTGCAGGATGCTGTTAAACTGGGCGAAGGCGGCATCAATAAGGGCCTGATACAACCGGCAGCTTTTGAGCGGGGAATTATTGCCATGCAAAACTTTGCGGCACACATTGCAGCAAACGGCGCAGAAAAGGTAAAAGCCATAGCTACGTCGGCATTGCGGGGTGCCGCCAACGGGCAGGATTTTATTAACGAGGTTAAAGCCAAAGCAAACATCAACATAGAAATTATTAATGGCGATGAGGAAGCGGCCTATATTTACAAAGGTGTTAAAGCTGCGGACTGCTTAACAGATAAAAACAGCCTGATAGTTGATATTGGCGGCGGCAGCGTTGAATTTATCATCTGCAACCAGGATGAAATTAAATGGAAACAAAGCTTTGAAATTGGCGCAGCCCGGCTGATGGATATGTTCCATAAGAATGACCCTATCCCACCCGAATCTATTACTGCCTTACAGCTTTATTTGCAGGATAGACTTACCCCATTTTTTGCAGCGGCTAAAAACTATACTATTGCTCATATTATAGGTTCATCGGGCGTATTTGAAAGCTATGCCGGTATCATTGAGATAAACAAGGGTAAGCTTTTCGATCTGAAAAAAACACCTTATTACCTTTTTGAAAAGGACCAGCTTTTAACATTGATAGAAAGTATTATTCTGTCATCGCACCAGCAACGTTTGGGTAATAAGGCAATTATCCCTGTAAGGGTTGATATGATAGTTACGGCTTCGATATTGACGAGGTTTATCATCGAGAAATTAGACATCAATAAAATAGCCATGTCAACAAACTCTTTAAAAGAAGGTATCATGGCCGATCTGCTGGGCTAATTTGTATCATTTTAAAAGCAAATCAAAATTTCAAGGCATCATTTGTATATTGCTGGCTATTAACTGGCATTATATTATGAAATTGAAATTTATAGGCTTGGGCCTGCTTTTGTTTATAGCTACCATTACACAGGCACAAAGACGGCGCCGCACAAACACCAACGATACCATAACTACCAATTATGAGCCATCGGCAGCGTTCTCTCCATTATTTTACAGCCAGAAAGGGAACGAAGTACATGCCGCAAATGGCGAACCGGGGCTTAAATACTGGCAAAACCGCGTTGATTATACTCTAAACGCAGTTTTAGATACCACCGCCAAAACACTTACCGCTACCGAAAAACTTACCTATACCAACAACAGCCCCGATGCTTTGCAGTTTTTATGGCTGCAATTAGATCAGAATACCTATAAAAAAACAGCACGGTCAAACTTTGTTACCGGCTTTACGCCCGGGCCAAACCAGCATACTGATGGATACCAGATAGAATCCATTTCTATCAGCAGTGGCAATGTATCCACAAAGGCAGAATTTATTGTTACCGATACCCGCATGCAGATCCGTTTGCCAAAGGCTGTTTTGCCAAACGGAGGTACAATAAACCTAATTATTAAATACAAATACACCATCCCCGGCAACTTTGGTAACCGCACAGATTACGTGGATACCAGAAATGGCAAGATCTATGAAATAGCGCAATGGTTTCCCCGAGTGTGTGTTTATGATGATTCGCGAGGATGGGATACCTTACCGTTTTTAGGCAGCGGCGAGTTTTATTTAGAGTATGGCGATATTGATTACCAGGTAACCGTGCCCGCTGATATGATAGTTGCAGGATCGGGTGAGTTGCTTAACCCTAAGGAGGTACTGACCGCACAACAGGTAAGCCGCCTTAATGCTGCCCGCAACAGCGATAAAACCATAATGATCAGGAGTGTTGAGGAGGTAACCAATCCATCATCGCGCCCAACAAATAAGGGTACGTTAACCTGGCACTTTAAAATGCTAAACACCCGCGATGTAGCCTTTGGCGCTTCAAAGGCCTACGTATGGGATGCGGCAAGAGTCAACCTGCCGGGCGGTAAAAAGTCGCTCTCCATGTCTGTTTACCCGGTTGAAAGCGCAGGCAACGAGGCCTGGGGCAGAGCTACGGAGTATTTAAAGAAATCGATAGAATATTTTTCGGCCAAATGGTTTGTTTACCCCTGGCCTGTTGCCATTAACGAGGCCGGTATAGCCGGTGGTATGGAATACCCCGGAATTGTTTTTGATGGCATTACAGACAAAGGCAAAGAGCTTTACTGGGTTACCGCGCACGAGATAGGTCATAACTGGTTCCCGATGATTGTGGGGAGCGATGAGCGCCGCTTTGGCTGGATGGACGAAGGCTTTAATACATTTATTGATGTTTATGCATCGGATGAATTTAACCACGGCGAGTACGCCCCTAAACGCGATAGTGAATATGCGCCGGGTGGCGGCAATCCTGCCGATGAGATCATCCCTATTATTACTGATAAAGATGCACCATCAATTATGACGGCCGCCGATGCTACCGGCGAAAAATACCGCCATCCTTTAACTTATTTTAAACCTGCATTTGGCCTGGTATTACTGCGTGAGCAAATATTGGGGAAAGACCGGTTTGATTATGCGTTTAAAAACTACATCCATAAATGGGCCTACAAGCACCCGCAGCCTGATGACTTTTTCAGGGCGATGGAAAATGGTGGTGGCGAAGATCTGTCGTGGTTCTGGAAAGGCTGGTTCTATAATAACTGGACATTTGATTTAGCCCTGATTGACGCTAAATATATAAACAACGACCCTAAAAATGGTTTAAGAATAACCGTTGCCAACAAAGAGCAAATGGTATTTCCGTTTACCGTTGAAGTTAAATTGAAAGACGGCAGCAAGCAACGCACTTATTTCCCGGTTGAAACATGGCTGCAAAACAAGGCCATAACCTATACCCTGCCAACCACAACCGAAGTAGAAAGTGTAACCGTTGACCCGGACAATTCCCTACCGGATATTAACAGGAAAAACAATACGATCATGCTAAAATAATAGCAATAAACCCTTACGAAGGATTAAACTTTTGTAAGGGTTTATTGCTTACAGCGATGCCTCTATTTCTTTGATCAATTCTTGCGTTTGGGCCTCATCCTGTATTTTGGTTTTCAGGATCGATCCATCTTTTTTAATGATAAAATGCGAGGGGTAGCCAGTACATTTTATCTTTGTCATAATATCATTATTAAGGTGTTCGTTGGCTAATATATGTATGCCTTCTATTTTATAAAACTCTATTACTTTTTTCCATTGCTCTTTATGGTCACTATCATTATTAGCGATATATAAGAAAGCAATACCCTTACCTTTAAAATGTTCCCTTA
This sequence comes from Mucilaginibacter sp., assembly GCF_965277465.1. Classification (GTDB taxonomy): domain Bacteria; phylum Bacteroidota; class Bacteroidia; order Sphingobacteriales; family Sphingobacteriaceae; genus Mucilaginibacter. The sequence continues at coordinate 1,183,553 of NZ_CBDICW010000002.1, read as the reverse complement.
TTTGCGGCGTAAACTTTTCAAGTTCAATCCGGCATGGGCCGCACCATGTGCCCCACATATCAACAAAAGTTGTTCTTCCCTTCATCAGGTGTACTACATCTTCCAGTGTATTTAACTTAGTTCCATTGTCAGTAACAAATACCATATTACTGTTTAGTGTTTGTTTTTCTTTGGTAACTATTTCAGCAATAGCGCTGCTAAATATGGGAATGTAGCTGCTTGAAGGATATTTACTTTTAAAATGCCTGTATACCAGTTCAAGATCTTCATAATGGTTAAAACGCAGGTGAAACCTAAGCATTTGCGCATATACGCGTTCGCGGGTTTTACCGGTAAAATATTTATTTATAATACTTTCAAAGAAAAGGTTTCTACTTTCGGCCGCATATATTACCCTGCCTTTTTTAACCGTAGTTTGGTAAAAATCCCTGTAGAACTTGGCGGGTTGCTGCAGCTCCTCACTTCTTAAAATCGGCCCTTCCTGGATCAGGAAATTTCCGATAAAATGATCGTAATTGTATGCGGTTAAAGCATCATCGTTATTAAGTTTATGCTTGGCCAGCAAACTATCCTCAACCCTTTGCCACTGGTCATGCTCCGGGTTATTTGTAAAAGGAAGGTATTTATAATGATAGAACTCGTAATAATTATTCAGTGCAAAATATTGGTTATTTATTAGCGCATTTTTTATAAATGCTGCCGAAGGTTTGTATTTTTTGATGTATTGCTTTAAGATAATTTTATTCTGCCCTTCCTGAGTTTTTATATAAGCTATTACACGGTTGGGTAATACATCGCCCTTAAATTTTGTCAGATCGGGATTGGTTAGCGCAAATATTTCAGGCTGATTATTATTGCTGCCTTTTCCTGATACGCTTATTTTAGGAATGTTATTGGTAAACAAAATTTTAAACGATAGGTCATTCCCCGTGGATAAAAACAAGCAATATGGGATCTGCATATTACCCGGTAAATTAAAATAGATGACGATGTACCTTGGGCTGGATACATCTGTGGTATAAACCGCTTTTCCGTTTTTATCCACAGGTATAATGGAGATAAAATCCTTGGGGTTGTAATTTACGGCGGGATCAAATACATCAACATTACCTTGGTAGCCGGTAGTTATAATATTTACATTAGCCTTTTGTGCATTTATTTTGGCACTTGTAAAAAAACAGGAGTATAAATAATATGACAACAGCAATTTTCATAACATTTAGATTAATAGGTATTAGGTATTGGCAGGATTAATTTACAACTAATTATTTAGTTAAACAATAGCTTATTAAAAAATTTAATGCTTTTTTACCCCATTGAAAAATGTGTGTTAAGGGTAGCCCTTACAGGGCAAGGCTTTTATTGGGGCTTTTTCTAAAAATAGGCAACTCCTACGGGGGCAGATCTGCTTACTAATAAATCCTTTAAAGCTTTTATTAATACCTCGTAGAGGCTACCCATTTGTAGAAATGAATTAAAAGAGTGCCTATGCCATGTAAGGGCTACCCTATCTTCGTAGGGATTATTTGATTTAAGAAATCAGGCTTAGAGCTTTGCTAATTCTCTGTATAATTTTTCGGTAGGTAAACCCACTACGTTGGTGTAGGAGCCGTTGATCTTTTCAATACCGATCAAGCCGATCCGTTCCTGTATGCCGTATGAGCCGGCTTTGTCGAAGGGCTTATATTTGTCAACATAATTTTTGATCTCATCATCAGATAGTTTACCAAAATATACTTCCGAAACATCATAAAAACTATGGTATTGTTGGTTATAAAACAGGCAAACACCGGTTATCACCCTGTGCATTCTGCCTGATAATAGCTGCAGCATTTGCACCGCATGTTCGGCATTTTCTGGTTTGCCTAATATCTGGTCGTCAATACAAACAATGGTATCGGCAGTGAGTACTATCTCCTCTCCTACGGTTTCGTCAAATGCTTTTGCTTTTTTCTCGGCAATGTAAACAGCAATTTCCTCGGGCTTTAAATCAGCAGGGTATGATTCATCCACATCTTTTAATACAATGCGGAACTCAATATCCATCAGCTTTAGCAGTTCCTGCCGGCGTGGAGATTTTGATGCGAGGATGATCTTGTTCATAAGTTAGTCTTTGTCTGAGTAATTTAACCTACCAGCTGTAAGCTTCTTCCTTCATCCATTTGCCCTGTATCTTCAGCACTTTTTCAATTACATCACGGGCACAGCCCTTTCCACCCGGTAAGTGAGAAATGTATTTGCTTACCGCCCTGATTTCTTCTACAGCATCAGCCGGGCAAACCGGCAGGCCTACGTATTTCATTACCTCTAAATCAGGAATATCATCACCCATGTACAACACATTTTCAGGGCTGATACTTTTTTCTTCCAGGTAGATCTTCAGCTTTTCAATTTTGGTATGAATCCCCATGTAAACATCCTTAATGCCTAAGCTGTTTAATCGGTACAATGCACTTTTTGATCTGCTGCCCGATACCGAGCATACATTATAACCGCACTTAACGGCTAACTGCAAAGCATAACCATCCTTTATGTTAAATGCGCGGCTTTGCAGCCCCTCTTCGGTTACAAAAACAGATCCATCGGTTAGTACACCATCCACATCAAAAACCAACGTGGTTATTTCTTTAAGCTTGTTTAGGAATGATTCCACTGAAATGTTAAATTTTTTTACTGATTGACTAATTGATTTACTTACAGGGATCGGAAACTATTGATTATCGCGCCACTCGTAAACCCAGGCTGATTGGATTTGCTCCAAATGGCCTTCAGTTGATTGCTCGCGGGTATCTGCAAAATTCGGCAGGCTAAGGATCCATTCTAATAGATCAGTAAAACGGATGCGGTATATTTTTGATTCGTCAAAATCATCACCAAACTTTTCGTAAAGTTCAATGGCAATATCTTCGTGGTCGTTCCAGTGGATAGGTAATGAGAATTTATTATCGGTCATTTTGTTTTGTACTAAATACGTTTGGTGGTTGCGGTAAGCTGTTAGTGGCCTAAAAAATTAGACTGATCGGGCAAAGTTACTTCAATATCGCCGTCAACTATAATACACTGGCAACCCAGGCGCGAATTGATGCGCGGGTTTACCGCACGGTCAATAAAATCTTCTTCCTTGTCAGATATCTCCTGGATATTATCCATCCCCTTATTTACATATACATGGCAGGTACTGCAACCGCAAACACCACCACAATTATGCTGCAATTCAATGCCGTTCTCCAGGCAAACATCTAATACAGATTCGCCCTCGGCAATTGGTAATTCAATGCTTTCAAGCCCTTTCGCCTCAAAGTTTACCTTTACTTTAAAAATGTTCATTTCCGCAAAAGTAACAAAATTACCCGTGTACTTAGCCAGCTTTATTGTTTTTGATAATCCCCTGACTTAATAGACTATATAGCGTTTTAAATGATTCGTCGTTCAACATTTGCAGGTGCGTGGCCATTGTACTTTCGTCGTTGCGTACCGCGGGCCCTGTCTGCACAGCTACGGGCAAGTGATTTTGAACTTTTTGGGCAGTTTCTAATATCAGCGGACGCAGCATTTCAAACCCCATGTTATTATCTGCCAAAAGCTGCTGTGCAATACTGTATAGATAATTAGGGAAATTGCAGGCAAATACGGCAGCCAAATGCAGCGTTTTGCGCTGCGACGAATTGATACGGTAAACCTTATTACTCACCGTGCGGGCCAATTCTTCCAGGTGCCGGGTTATTTGCTCGCTTCCCCCTTCAATACACAGCGGAACGGTTAAAAAATCAACCTCTTTGGTTTTACTAAACGTTTGCAGCGGATAAAATACGCCTGCATTTTCAGTAAGCGCCAGCAATGCTTCAATATGCGTAGCACCAGATGTATGTACTATTAGTTTTTGGAATTGAATCAATGCAACCGCAATCGTTAAAATGGCATCGTCTTTTACGGCTATTATGAAAATATCGGTTTCAGGGTTAATTAAATCCAGGTTATCAATAGCCTCTGCACCCACATGGTAAGCCAGCAATGCGGCATTATACATGTCCCTGCTATATACCTGGATAATGCGGTGCCCGGCATTTTTAAACGCCGCCGCCAGGTGTGTGGCAACATTTCCCGAACCAATTATACTAATACGCATCTATCATTAAATTTAGATATCTGATAATAAGCTAAATATTTATTTTATTTTAGTGTTTAGCAAACATAGCATCTTACCTACCTTAATCTGCCATGAAAATACTTAAACTAAGTTTTATTACCCTTTTATTTTTATTAGCCGCTGCCGCAATAGTTTTAACCGTTGTTTATAAGGGCAAGGATAAGGAAAAAAAGGATTTAACCGACAAAGAAAGAAAAGCAACCACAGGCCAATACATTAAATTAAGCCAGGGAATAACCCACTATCAGCTAACAGGCCCCGATACCGGCAAAGTGGTTATATTGATACATGGCTTTAGTGTACCCTATTTTATTTGGGATGGCACTTACGAGTACCTTGTAAAAAAGGGATTTAAAGTTTTAAGATATGATATGTATGGCCGTGGGTACTCTGACCGGCCCGATGTGGTTTACAATCAGGATTTATATAACAATCAGCTTTTAGAGCTTATTAAACAGCTGCATTTAAAAACACCCGTTAGTATTGCCGGGGTATCATTTGGCGGTGGCGTGGTGGTTAACTTTACCTGCAAGCATCCCGACTTAGTGAGCAAAGCTATAATGATTGATCCTATTTATTTAAACATGAAACCAGCCGCGCCTACATTTTACCTGCATTATTACGAAGCTACACATGGTGACGAACGTGCTAATGGCCAGCTGAGCGATTTTAAATACCCTAAGCGTCATCCGGATTGGGTAAACCAATATTTGGTGCAAATGCAATACGAAGGCTTCAGGAATGCATTGATCTCAACTATGTTTAATTATAATTATATAGCCAAAGAGAGCCTTAGCTGCCTAAACAGTGTACATAAACCCGTATTGTTAATATGGGGTAAAGAAGACCATACCGTTCCGTTTACTTACAGCGATTCGGTACGCAGTGTTTTAAAGGTTGATTTTTTTCCGGTGGATGATGCAGCCCACCTGCCATTTATTGAACAGCCTGATAAGGTAAACGCGAAAATTGCAGATTTTTTAAAGATATAGAGTTGGTATTTATTTAGATGGTATCCTTTTCAGCCCAGTTAATTTCATGAGGTAAATCGGCTTTGCTAAATTCTATGTGGGCAACCCTCCTTTTACGATTTGTTGTGGTTCTATTTGAAGCATGCATTAAAAGCGGCCTCATGATCATAACACCACCTGTCTTAACATTGCACGAAACTTCCCGTTCAGTTTGCCAATCGATATTTTCAGGCCGGTATATGGCTTTAAGATGAGAGCCGGGAATAACCTTCAGCGCACCGTTACCCTCATCAGTATCATCCAAATGAATCCGGATAGTAAAATTATTTTGAAGTATTTCAATCGGAGGCTGTACAGCAAACTGATCTAACTTGGTAGTCCACGGGCCATAACCAGGTAACTCTGCTTTTTTATCAACAGCTATTGTCAAGTCCTGATGCCAGGCAACAAACCAGTTTGATTTTTCAGGTTTATCAAAATAGATAGCTTTAACGATCAAATACCCATTGCCGAAAAGGTTTTCAATAATTGCTTTCAGCTTTTCATTAAATAGTAAACCCTTTACATCAGGTACACCCTTTAAAAATCGCCTTATGGCAAAAAGATCATCAGTTATACGAAAAGTTGACCCTGACTGATCAGCCCCATCAATTGCAGCAATTATAGAGGCTACTTCATCATCTGTATAAATATCTTCTAAAATGGTATATCCATTTGAAGTTATTTCCTGCTGATGAATGTTTAAAGCATCCATTACAATACTTACGCAGCTTTCCCTGCTTTGGTGATTTTTAATTCCTTATTTCTTCTTGAAATGGAAAGTAAGAAACCAATGATCATGATAACCGTACCAGCCCAAAGGAAATTAATATACGGGAAATCAAGCGCACGCATTACTATCCAAGGCTTTTTGCTTTGTGGCTGCTGATAAACGGTGATCTCAACCTTGCTTTTATCAGGAATGATCTTTGAAAGGCGCAGCTTTAAACCTGCATCTTCTACCTTGCGGGCAAAGTCAAACACGCTTTTATTTTTTATCATGTAAACCGGCTCGGTATCGTACGTTTTACCATGAGCTACTATCTCAATTTTTGCACCAATGGCAACATCACTATCCGTAAGCGGTATATTTTGTACCTGTACTTCTTTGTTTAATGATTTTAACACCATATATCCATCGCGGTATCGGATGGTATCGCCTACGGCAACCTCATGCAAAATAGGTGCATCATAGTTTTTATCATCCTCTTCGCCATGCGCTGCTGCTGATTGCGCATCACCGGCCGGTTTTTCATTTAATGGAGGAATAGCGGTGATATGTGTGTACAGATCATGAAACAGGTAATGCTTGGTATCCGGGTTTACAGTTAACCCCATCTGCGGATTGATCTGCACATTTGGCCTCAACATAAACTCTTCGGTTATTTTACCGGCAGCATCATAGCGTTTATAGTCTATTTTATAATAATGGTTGGGTTCAGAAACCGAGTCGCCAACGTATGTTACCGTGTAAGGTCCCATTTTAAGAGGCTCATTTTTGTAAACCACAATATTTTCGTGCGCATCACCGGCCGCCTTATCAAAACCGTTAACAATGTTCAATGAACCTGATTCGTTTTTTGAAACTACCTTTCTTGTTCCGGCAGCAATCAGGGCACCTACTAACATCAGCGCAAAACCAATGTGCGCCACGGCCGATCCTGCTAATTTAAACTTACCCTTAAGCGCATCAGCTAATACCTTGGCGTTTGCCAGTATAGAGTATACCGAACCGAGCATCAACACAATGAATACAAAATGCAGTTTATATAAGCCGCTTGCATAAACTATTAATGCGGTAATTAATGCAGCAAATACCAGATAAAGCAGGGTGGTGATAAAAAACCGGGTAATATCAGTCTTTTTATATTTTAAAAACTGGGTAAAGCCTGTTAATAAAGCAATAACCATTGCAAATGATGCCTGTATCACATTGTAATGGCCAACCAAATCAATTGGCGGGGCAATGTTGGTACCGAACATCTTGTTCCAAACAGGGATAGAGGTTACCAGTATAAGGTGAAAGCATGATAAGCCAAGAAAGATAGAACCCACAAACATCCAGAACTCGCGCGAGTAGGTATCTTCATCCTTTTTGGTGATCGGCATTTCTTTAAATCGTACCACCAAAAAGTAGATGGACAACACCAGGAATACCAGTATGAAGGTAATAAGGTGCCAAAACATCCCCAAATCGGTAAAGGAGTGTACGGAGGTATCGCCAAGCACACCGCTCCTTGCCAGGAACGACGAATACAACACCATTACAAAACTAATAAGCACCAAAAAGGTAGCCGTAAAGTATGAATGCCCTGTATTTTTATAAACAATTAATACGTGTAAAGCGCCAACCAAAGTTAACCACGGGAATATGGAAGCATTTTCAACCGGATCCCAGGCCCAGAAGCCGCCAAAGTTTAAAGATTCATAAGCCCATAATGAACCCATAATAACGCCTGTACCCAATATCATGGCGGCAAATAATCCGTATGATATGGCTGGGGCAACCCATTCTTTATAGCGTTTTTGCCATAAGCCGGCAATGGCATAAGCAAACGGAACAACCACCGATGCCAAACCTAAAAACAAGGTTGGCGGGTGTATCACCATCCAGTAGTTTTGCAGCAAGGGATTCATGCCCTGGCCGTCCTTAATAAATGAAAGATAATCGGCACGGGCAAAAATCGGGCCTTCAACCGCGTTTCTTAACAAAAGGAAGGGCGAGCTGCCTATCCTTGCGCCAAAAAACTCAATACCTAACAGCATAGATGCTAAAAACACCTGAGAGAAGGAAACAACGGTCATTACCGGCTTTTCCCACGATTTTGATTTCCAGATCAGGATGTTACCTAAAACAGCCTGCCAGAAGGTCCAAAGCAAAAAGCCACCCTCCTGCCCGTTCCAGAAACCAGAAACTATATAATAAACCGGCAAGGACCTTGAAGTATAGGCCCATGCATAATGATATTCAAAATAGTGATTGTAAATAATGTAGAACAGTGCTACCCCTACGCCAAAAATTGACAACGAGTTTATATAAAACGCAATGCGGCCCATTTTGAGCCACGAGGTATCCAGCTTATTGGTGCTGGTAGTAGCAAAATAATAACTTATGGTTGATAGTAATGCCGCGCCGAATGAAATAATAACAAATATCTGACCCAGGCGACCGGGTAGCAGATGTTCGCCTTGAAAAACTGTATTCATTAAATGGATTTTATATGTCGGCTGTTTTAGCTTTAGCCTCGGTAACTTCTAATTTATCCTGCGTGTATTTTGACGGGCACTTCATCAGGATGGTTGAGGCATGAAACTCGGTGCCTATCATTTGCCCGGTAAGTACAATTTGTTCAGACTTTTCAAAGTCCTGCGGTTTGGTACCTGTAAAAACTACCTTACACTCCTGGCCTCTATTGTCTTTCACAAAAAAAGAGAAGTAATTAGCATCCTTGGTGGCATCGTAGTAAAGCTCTTTCCCTTTATCTAAATGACCCACCACATGTAGCTCGCTTGTGGTCTTTTTAGCATCGCTGAAATTACCATAAGTGCTTGAGCTGGAGTATGTAGAGATTATAACTGCTATAGCTATAGCAATCACAACCAAACCAAGTATCGAACTTCTTTTCATTAACGGTTTATCTCCTATATCTGGATTACAAAAATACAAAACGTTAACTTAATAATGTTTATTACAAGACATTAATCTTATTTAGAACTATTATAAATAGCAACAGAAATAAGGGCTAATTATGGTTTCGCCATCGCTGTTATTAAAGATGCATGGAATATGTCGCCTTCCATGTGCCCTTTAACTAAACCCCGGCAGCGTTTTCCAGCGAATCAAGCTTCATGCCTGTGAATACTACTTTACACTCCTGGCCACAATTATCTTTCATAAAAAAAGAAATGTTGTTGGCTTCATTCCGAATTTCCCTTGGTTTATCCAGATGCCCATTTGGCTAAAAACACAATATAATCTTTCTTAAATTCGCTTCAATGCAACCTTTTTGATATTTAAATCGTCTCCCAATTATGAGATCATACTTTCTTTTTACCGTCATTTTACTATCCGTAACTATAAGGTGTTACGCCATCCACGTTGATACTATTGTTACAGAAAGGCACTTTTCTAAAGCGCAATTAAATGACGATGTTTCCTATTTGATAAAAACTGTAGCAGATGTACATCCAAATATGTACCATGCTATTAGTAAAAGCAAGTATCAAAAGATAACTGATAGTGTTAGAAACACTTTTTTTGATGGTATGACCGGAGAACAAGCGTGGCCCGCTATATCTCGCTTGATTGGTATATTAAATGAGGGACACAGTGTTTTTAATTACCCCGACGACATAGGCAATCAATTAAAAAGTGGCAAAAGTATATTGTTCCCGGTAATTATAAAGGAGTTTAACGGTGTAAACCTTATTGTACGGGCTGACGCGTCAAAAGAAAATAAGTTACAAACCGGCGATCAGATCGTTAGTATTAACGGGATAACTTCTGCAAAGCTCATTGATACGTTGAGTGGTTATGCAGGAGGCCTTAAGCAATATCGTTCAATAGATGTTTGCAGAAATTTTATTGCATATTTATACCTATACCATATCGATGGTCCATATGAAATTAATTTTCTCCGCGACGGAAAGCTTTATCATTCCACTTTGAGTTCCTCTACCTGGTCAGCATTTACTACCCGTGTTTCAGAAATAGCCAAAACGCTGCCGAAATCTTTGCCCAAAGCCGACCATTCATTTTATATTTCGGAAAATAACGTCGCTAATCTTACTTTAAATTCACTAACTGCTAAGCCAGAGATATTTAAAAATTTCCTTGACTCTTGCTTTACCATAATCAAAAACAGCCCGCCGAATAAACTGATCATTGATCTGAGAAATAACGGCGGTGGAAATTCTGCACTGGCAGAAATATTGTTAAGCTACATTACTGAAAAGCCATTCCGTATGACTGGCGGTGTTAAATGGAAAGTCAGCCAGGAATATAAGGATCGAATTAAAAGGGATACATCAAAAAGAATGAGCTACTATTTAAATGCAAAGAATGGAACTTTAATTGAGAACAAGGGAAGCAACGCACAAAAGCCTATTGCAAATCCACTTCGGTATAAAGGTAAAATTTGGGTATTAATTGGCCCCCGCACTTTTTCCAGCGCAAATATGTTAGCTAATACCATTCAGGATTACAAACTTGCCAAGCTAATTGGCGAACCTTCAGGTGAACCGGCTAACGATTATGGTGAACTTATTGTCATTAAACTTCCAAATACTGGATTTAATTTTACGACATCGACGAAACAGTTTGTAAGAGCAAATGGGAATGCAAAAGACCAGCATCCAGTTATCCCTGATTATCTGATAAGTCATAACCCCCTATCGCCAACTGATGAAGTGCTTGATTTTGCTAATAAAAATTGAAACAAAACTTCCTGTAGTTGATTTGTTGAGGCATTACAATATTTGATGTTAAATAAGTTTCCTCTACGATCTCATGGAATAAACCTGAGTGCTATTTATTATGAGCGTTTTCCTGTAAAAAGCAATCCCTCTTCAAACAGATGAAGAGGGATTTAAATTTCATAAGTTATTATGAAAAAGTTTAGATTAAACACGATTTAGACTGTTAGGCATCATAAGTGTTACAGATCTTTGATAAGATAATTTGCAGCATTTTTAATATAAACAAAAAGCCCTCTTCAATTTTTTGAAGAGGGCTTTAAATACTTTAATCCTGTTGGGGATCTCCAATATTATTTATGGCCAGATACCAAGGTTTTGGTATGATATAGCTATTTTATTGATAGCACCTACCATAGCTGCACTGCGCAGGGTACCAATTTTAGGGTTGTTCACCAATATCTCACGGATCTCGTGGTACGAGCGGATCATGGTATCTTCCAAACCTGAGTTTACCAATTCCAGCTCTGACGCTCCTTTAATAATGGTTGAGCGCTGCATTGGCGTTAAAGCCACACCGGTAATACCTTCAACCATGTTTACCAGGTTAAGGTTGGTGTTTTCTTCAAAGCGCCTGTTCATGCGGCCAAAAGCAACATGCGATAGGTTTTTAAGCCACTCAAAATACGATACCGTAACACCACCCGCATTAGCATACATATCCGGGATAATGATACCGCCGTTAGCATAAAATATTGTTTCGGCTTCGGGCGTGGTTGGGCCGTTTGCACCTTCGGCAATAATTTTTGCCTTTATGTTATTAACGTTAGCCTCGGTTATCTGGTTCTCTAATGCAGCCGGTACCAAAATATCACAAGGTTGCTCCAGGCCTTCCATTGAGTTTTTAAACTCTTTTTTAGCACCTGCGTAACCTAATATTGAACCGGTTGCTTTGCGGTGCTGAAATACAGCCTCCACATCTAAACCATCCTCGTTATAAATTGCACCTTCAAATTCGCAAAGGCCAACAACTATACCGCCAAACTCTGCTAAAAATTTAGCCGAGTGGTAACCTACGTTACCCAAACCCTGTACAATTACCTTTTTGCCTGATATGCCGGGCAATAAGCCAATCTTCTGCATATCCTCGCCAACGCTCACACATTCGCGTATGGCTATAGCAACGCCCCTGCCGGTAGCCTCGCGGCGGCCTGCAATACCGTGTAATGCAATTGGTTTGCCTGTTACTGCACCCATTGCATCTAACTGGCCCGGGTTCATGGTAGCATAAGTATCGGCAATCCAGCTCATTTCACGCTCGCCCGATCCATAATCCGGTGCAGGTACGTCAATGCTGGGGCCAATAAAGTTTTTCTTGATCAGTTCAACCGTATAACGGCGGGTAATATTTTCAAGCTCCTGTACGGTGTAGTTTTTTGGGTTGATTTTGATCCCCCCTTTAGCACCCCCGAAAGGAACGTTTACGATAGCACATTTGTAGGTCATCAGTGCGGCAAGGGCCATCACTTCGTCCTCGTTAACCATTTCGCTGTAGCGGATACCGCCTTTAGTTGGTGATTGGTGCTGTGAGTGTTCAACCCTCCAGGCATCAATTACTTCAAAACCATTTCCGCGACGGATTGGAAAACGAAAACGGTAAACACTGTTACATGATTTTATCTGATCTAACAGACCGGTATCATGCTTGGTAAATTGCGCGGCGTAATCAAAATTCTTACATACATCACCAAAAAAGTGAGTGTCCTGATCAGCAACCGAATTATTAGTAGCCATAACTTTTGTTTATAATTATTAAATCCTTAAAAAAGTGCACAAATTTGGTACAATTTTTATCAATATCGCAAATTAATTATCGACAAATTCTTCCCGCCCACTAATCTTACACTTATATGTTTGTTTAAACCCAATAGGGCAAACATTTGAACTACTTTTCCTTTTCGATTTTTTTTAATCTCCTGTCTATTGAGAACAAATAGATCGCCAAACCAACAAAAATTATAACGATAATAGTGATCACAACGTAGATCTTGCCCGAGCGGCGCAGCACATCTGCCATTTCAACGTCTTGCGTTTGCTGTGCAAAAGTGGTTACATAACTCAGCAGCAAAAGTGCCAAAAACAATATTTTCTTCATGTTAACTTATTTCGTTCTTTTTATACTCAATTAAACGGATGCGGTAGCGGATAGATGCTATCCAGATTGCTAAGAAGCTCCATGCAATAAATGCAGGGTATAATACTACGCGCATACGGCTATCCAGGTCATACTTGTTAAAGCCGGGGTTACCACCGCTGCCCGGGTGCAGTGAACCTGTTAAACGTGGTAAAACAAATATCAGCACAATCATTATCGGGAAAGCAAAGATGTTATAGATGGCCGATATTTTGGCGCGTTTCTGCTCCTCATCTATCGAGTTACGGAGCACCAGGTAGGCACAGTAAAGTAAAAAGGCAATGGCAGCACTATTCTGTTTAGGATCGCCGCTCCAGAATGCGCCCCAGGTGTATTTAGCCCAAAGCATACCTGTTAACAGCCCAAGCGAATAAAACAGCATGCCGGTATTTACACACTCAACAGCAATCAGATCGTACTCTTCTTTTTCCGTTCGTAAATAAAGCACACTAAAAAAAACCGATATGGTAAATACGGTAAGCATTGCCATCCACATAGGCACGTGGAAATAAAGGTTCCGTATAGTTTCGTGCAATATGGCCAGGCGCGGTACGCCAAATAATATCCCTGCAATTAAGGTGTAAATAATGAGGATCACCACCAATACTTTCCACCAGGTTTGATATATAAATTTCATATTATTTATGCATGCAAAGGTAGTTGTTTTATTGATTAGTGAGTAGTTTACACAGTTTATTTAGGTGGATTAAGTTATAAACCCTATTCAAAACTAATCCGCTTAATCAAACCTTTGGCCGCTGCTTAATACTTAGCATCGGGCACATAATCAACCGGCAGCAGGTCAGATACCTTTGCCCTTGCCCAGGCACCCTCGTATAATGGCGAATTGGCTACAATAATTCCGTTGGTATCAAAAAGTGCGTAAGGAGCTGATAAGGTGATTACGCTTGTTTCAAAGTTTGACATATCCAGCGGGCGGTACAAATCCCTGTCGTAAGTATCATCGCGCCTGCGGGTATAGGTAACATACAGGTAGTTTTGAAAATGGATGGCATAAATACCAGGCTGATCGCTTTTATAAAATATTTCAAATGCCGAGTATGGCGGCTTCTGCACATTTTCGTGGTAATATTTCGACATATTTGCCAGCCCGATATAGTAATTGCCCGAGTCGGCCTTTCCCATATCTCTGAATATTTTGATCTTACGGCGTATCACATCATCACTTGGCCTTTCGGGGTTAAGGTAGCGGGTATATTTGTATACCACAAAACCATCTTCAGCCAGTTTATCCATGTATAATGAGCGGTAAAAATGCATGGCCGATCCGTAATAAGCTTCTTCGCGTTTTTGGTGCCACTTCTTTTTCTGTGCCTCGCTGCCGGGCAGATCTTCAAAAACCTGCTGCCCTTCCCGGGATACGATGCCCGATATATGATCAACCTTAAAATCATTAACCAGGTACTTTACCCTGTAGCCCAGTGCCTTATTCTCTACAATTAAAAACTCATCAGCATCGGCATGCAATACTTGTTTGGTTGGATTGTAGGTGATGTTCAGGATATGCGGATTCATCACGAAGCAGCTTTTGGCATTTAGATCGGTACCTATGAAATCCTTACGAAAGGCTTCATAGTTCTTTTTCCAATCGGCGCTTGAGGCTATAACTACCTCACGCAGCATCAGGGGCTTTGGTGCTAATTCAATATTAAGCTTTATGGGTTCGTTACCTACCAATACACTTTTTGAGTATTGCTCATACCCTAAAATGGTAACTACCAGGGTATATTGACCGGGCCTTACCCCGTAAAGGGTGTACTTACCGTCTTCGGCCGTTGCAGAACCTACAGAAGAATTACTTAGAAACACACTGGCCCGCGGTAAGGGCTTTTTTGTTTCTGAGTTTACAATAGTACCAGAAATTATTCCGTTTTGCGCCAGCGTAGCAAACGGAACTAATAAGTAAAAAAGGATGAGCCAGGGGAATCGCATCAATTAAAATTACAATTAAATTTCAAGATGCTAAAAAACACAATAAATATGAACTATAAATGAAATGTATCTAAATTGTTAGGTATTTACAAAGATTTAAGAAATTTTAACACTGCATTCCTGTCTGTTGCAGATAGATTTGAAAAATAGGCCTTTGATGGTGCCGCTTCTCCCCCATGCCACATAATGGCTTCGGTAATGGTACGTGCGCGTCCGTCGTGCAGGTAATAGCCAGGGTTGTTCACTGTTTCAAACAAACCAACACCCCATAAAGCTGCCGTGCGCCATTCCTGGCCGCCTGCAAGGTAATCGCTGCGGTTATCAGCAAGGCCCGGGCCCATATCATGTACCAGCATATCGGTATAAGGGTGTATAACCTGGTTTGATAACTGAGGGAAAGCCACATTTATACCTGTAGTAAGCGTTTGTTTGTGGCAGGTAGCGCATTTAGCTAATATAAATAATTGTTCGCCGCGTTTAGCAACAGCATCGGTAGTTAACCTGCGTGCAGGCACCTGCAATGTTTGTGCATAATATTTTACTGCGCTCAGCAAACTATCCGGCAATTCCGGGTCATCTTTTAAACCATCGTATTGTGATTGGCCAAAACTGCTTTCAACAGGGAGTATAGAAGTAGTTATTCCCATATCCTGGTTAAAGGCACTGGCAACCTGTGTCAGGATCGAAGCTGTATTTGCTTTCCAGCCAAAACGGCCCAATTGCTTGCTTTTGGTGGTAACATCCCACACATAATTGGCATGTCCTTTTATTCCATCGCCATTAGCATCATTAGGATCGGCCAATGCAACAATCTCACTTTCAGGAACAGCTTCTAACAGTCCTAAACCAAACATCGGCGGAGCTAAACGTGGCGAAAGCTGGTAGGCGCCGGATATAGGAATATATAAATTTGAAAGTGTATAGGTTGGCGTTCTTAACTCATAAGTTTCACCATCAGCAAATGAATAGGTTTGATAGGCATAATTAATATTTACCTTACACTCAGGCACCTTGCCAAACACTGCTTTATCCTGTAACTGCAGCCCGTAGCCGGGTACCGCAACCGGGCCGCCATTAGCATCAGTACCGGGCAGGCTTATACGTACCAATAATGATGATTGAAGATCGCCTGCTGTTGGTAAGCCAATACCATCATTATGATGGCAGTTGGTACACGATGTATTGTTAAAGATAGGGCCTAAACCACCATGAATTAAGGCAGGTGCTGTTACAAATGATTGATTAAAAACCAAATCACCCAGGGTATGTACGTGTTCGTCACGAACGCTTAAGCCTGAGAACATACTCCCAAAAGCTTGTGAGGTGGCATCAAAAGAGGTTTCGTCGCCACCTGAAAGCTGATCATTATACTGCTCTGCCGGAAACACTGCCGATTTTTGGCACTTCACTAATATCAATACCAAAACAACCAGTATACCTATTATTTTAAACTGTTTCAATTTACTTAGCTTAGTCTTTAATGTTTGCGTTTATAAAATCAGCAAGGTCGCCTTCAATGGTTGCTTTTAGCGTACGGATAGCCGCCTGCGTAGTTTTGATCTGATTTTGCTGGGTATAGATGGCTTTTTCGTAAGTAGCCGTAATACCGTTAAATGAGGCAATTGCCGAACTGATCTGCGATTGCAGTTTATTATCCAACGATGCATTTTTAGCTTTTACCAGCTCGCTTAAGCTATGGCCGCTGGCGCCGTTATAGCTGCTGAAGTACGCATTTTTAACACCTGTAATATTGTTTGTAAAATCGGTAACAGAGTTGTGGGAGAACGAAGACTCATCCAATGTTGAATCCTGGGCGGCAAGCGGGGTTTGCATTTTTTCGTTAGCAACCTCGTTACAAATATCGGCCATTGAGCCTACCAGCGCTAAAAACACAGCCTTTCGGGAGGTGAAGGTTACGCTTCCTTTACCGGCGTTGATAACCTGTAATGTAAAATTACCTGTTACCGCAGGGTCCCAGCTATTACGCAGCTGCGTAGTGGTGCTGTATAAACTTTGGGTTAATGAGGCCAGGTAAACTTTTTCGCGCGCGGTTATCTGCGATGCTTTTTTAGTGCTTCCAACACCAAATATAATATATTCAATAGCGTGGAAACCTTTAAGCGTTGTTCCTAAACTGGTAACATTTTCAACGCTAAGTGAGTTATTACTTGCTAATAATGAGTCAAGGTCAACTTTGTTAACCGGCCAGTCATCCATGTTCGGGTCGTAGTTAAAATCCTCAACGGGGCCAAACAAAAAGCCCTCGCATGATTCCCAGGCGCCACGTGTATTTTTCCATGCTGTACGGGTTTCGGCAAGGTTAGCATCTGTTGTATTGGCAATAAGCGTTGCGGCTGCATCTCTCATTATACCGGCCTTGGTTTGTATATCCTGGTAATCAGGATTAACCAGCACATTTGAAAAATCGGTTAAAACCTGTCCCTCTAAAGTAGTATCAGTACTTGTAGTGCCGGTGGTTTCTTTTTTACAGCTGTATACAGCTATTGCTACAATACAAAAAAGGGCTATTATAAAACTTTTCATAAGGGTAATTATTAAATATGGATGATGATCTGATCGGATATTATTTCTGTTGGATATTTTTTCAGTGGTTTTTCGGCAGGGCCGTTGGTAACATGGCCTTCATTATCAAAGGTGCTGCCGTGTAAGGTGCATTTAAAGCCATTTCCTGCTGTAATCAGCTGGTTATCGGCGTGGGTACAACGTAACAGCAATGCTGTATAAGTACCATCTTTTTCTTTTTTAAGACCGATGTTGTAGTATAAACTTTTAGGCTGGATAAGCTGAAAATCAGTAGTTGCAAATAATGATACCGGTACTTCTATTTTATTATCAACAGTGGTGGTTTTATAAACCGGCAACGCGGTACCGCAGGATGCCAGCGAACCAATAAGCATACCCGAACCTACGGCCACGCAAATGGAGCATGATTGTTTTACAAATTTTCTTCTATCCATGATACTTAAAATGAAAATGCAAGGCCCAGATCAACCAGGTTATTGTTTTGCTGGTATGGTAAAGAAACCGGGTTTGGGTTAATGATCAGCTCAGGGTTTTGCGTGCCCGTGTGAATTATCCTTACATCAGCCTTAATGGCTACGTTACGCATTGGTAAGTAAGTAAACCCTGCAACCACATGGTTTTGATCAAGCGTACCATCCACAATTCCGTTTGATGGTATGCTTGCGTTAATATCGAGCTTTTCATCCCGCACAAAAACAATAAATTGCTGCCCGTGCGCGGTGCGTACATTGTGTAACACATCATAGGCAACCTCTACATAAGCGCCATATTCAGTTTTTGGGGTATTATTGGCATAGGCCCTGTTAATGTTTGCAGCATCGGGTATTGATACCAATGCTCCTAAAGCCCTTAATGAAAAGCCGCCATTTGCATATTGAATGTCAGCCTCGCCAATGGCAACAGGCGTACCAAATATGCCCGAGCTTAAGCCTAAGCTATCAGCTTTGCGTTTGCTAACCCCAACCGTACCGCCGTAATAACCCGATACCTGGGCTTTGAAATTACCCTGGTAGTATTGTAAGGCAGCTGTAACTGCTAAATTATTGCCGGTGGCATTACGCCCCTCAAAACGGCCATCGCGGATACCTGTTCCATGATCAAACATGCCCGCGCTTAAGCCATTAACTAAACCTACCGAGTAATTAATGGGCAGGTTGTTCAAATTCCCATATAAACCAACCCCTAACTCGCGCCAGGTTGATGGCAGAATAAAAGTTTCTACATAGTTACGCTCATTACCGTTAAAGGTATTAGGCAGGTGATTTTCGTTCAGGATACCAATACGCGGTAAAAACAAACCGGCAACTATATATTGGTTGGCATTAAGGTTAAATTTTAAATAAGCTTGTTCAATTGATACCTCACCTCCCGATTCGCCGCCGGTAACTTTTGCATCCTCAACCTCTAACTCCGAGAAAACGGAGATCCTGTCGTTGAATTTATGACCGGTAAAAAGCACAAATCTTTCCAGATCAAGCTTTGAAGTACCCTGGTTTGAATTACGCTGATAAAACGCATTGCCATAACCGCCAATGGTGGTAGCGCTTTTTGAAAGGTTATTATTTAATGAATCTTCGGATGTGGTAAGTGGCGTTGTTTTTTGAGCAAATAGCGTTGCGGCTGTAAAAAGAAAAACAACTGATAAAGTAAAAGTTTTTGCTTGCATATCTGACGTTTAAATCGAAGCAAAGAAACATCTTATTTAGACTTAATCCAAATAAACTTAAACAAAAAATACACAACTATCCCATCTCCCTAAAAAAAGGAGATTAATCACGCCACAAAAAGGGAAAAAGAATTAATGCGGTTGCTATAACAATAACGTTAATAGCTAATAAAACGCCTACATCGCCGTAGCTTAAACTGCGCTGAAGGCCATCCATTGCGGCTTTACTAATGCGTATAAGCATCAGGATAACTGGAATAATAACGGGGAAACTTAAAATAGCCATCAGGGTACCATTATTACCCGCCTTAGAGGCAATGGCCGAGATCATGGTAAAAACAGTTGAAAAACTAATGCTGCCTAACAGTACGGTTAAAAAGTAATAAAGCGGATCGCCTACCGTATTCGGAAAAAAAACAAGGTAAACCACCAATGCCAAAACGCTGAGTAATGACATCAGTAATATATTATAAATGGTTTTTGAAAGAATGATGGAGTGCGGGCTTGCTATTGAATAATAATACAATAACCGGCTCTTACTCTCCTGCATAAAGCTTTTGGCAATAGCATTTACCGATGCAAAAAGTATAATTATCCAAAATAAAACATTCCATACAATGGGGTAACCTTTACTGCCTGCAAAACCGGGGTTTAAGTTAAGGGAGATATAACAGATAAATACGGTTGATACCACGTATAGCAAAACGCCGTTAAAGGCATACTTTGACCGCCACTCCAGCATAATTTCTTTTTTTAAAAGATACAGGGTTTGGTTAAAGAGTTGCATGGCGCAAAGGTAGTAATTTGGTTGATTTGCTATACTGCTGATTGAGCCTGAATAAACGCCCGGTTTGATTATTTAAATCAATTTATTAGTATTACGTTTTAGATTTAAAACACAAACCAATTAATGCCACTGGCTTATTATAAAACACCCATAGGTTTTGCCCGCATAACCGAGGAAGATGATTTTATTACTTCGATCTATTTGCTTGACGAAGACTTTGAAGTTGAACCCGCCGAAACCCCATTATTACAAATGGCCATAAAACAGTTAGATGAATATTTTGCAGGCACACGAAGAGTTTTTGATTTGCCGGTAAAACAAAGCGGATCTGTATTTCAACAACAGGTATGGGACCAGCTGCTTAAAATAGAATATGGCAAAACCATCAGCTATGCCCATCAATCTAAATTAATGAACAATCCATTGGCCATAAGAGCCATAGCATCAGCCAATGGAAAAAATCATTTAATTATTGTGGTGCCTTGCCATCGTGTAATAGGGTCTGATGGCAGCCTAACCGGTTTTGGCTGCGGTGTATGGCGCAAAAAATGGCTTTTGGCGCACGAAGCCAATGTATCAGGCTTTGGGCAGGCTAAGCTGGATCTGTAACCACATTATTAGTTTTTAATAACTTACTGATCATGGCATGCAGCTCGCGCGGCTGAAAAGGCTTTGATAATACGTCATTCATCCCGGCAAGAATAGCCTCCTGCTGCTCATAATCAAACGATGCGGCCGATAAGGAGATAATAGGGATACTTCTTTTAGCACCTTCAAAATCAATACGGATGGTTTTAGCGGTTTCATAACCGTTCAACTCGGGCATGTGCGTATCCATCAATATAAGGTCGTAGTTATTTGCGCGTAACTTATCAATTACCTTGCGGCCATTATCAACCATTTCAACCTCAATGTCCCAATCTTTAAGCATTTTAGCCAGCATAAACTGATTTACCAGGTTATCCTCAGCCACTAAAATACTTACATTATCAAAGGCTTCTAATACGCCCTCGGTTTTGCTCACAACTTTTTCTTTAGGCTTGCTTACAACCGTGTACCAATTTATAAAGCTAAACACACTCCCCTTGCCAACATCGCTGCTAACCGTAAGTTCGCCGCCTTTAAGCTCGGCTAATCTTTTTACTATGGCTAAACCTAAGCCCGTACCACCATATTTGGCAGCAGTATCTTCATCAGCTTGTTCAAACGAATCAAAAATTGTTGACAGTTTACTTTTAAGTATCCCTATCCCGCTATCTTCAACCGCAAATTTTATTTTTACCTGGTCGTTGAGTTTTTGTTGTACCGATACCTTCAGTTTCACATAACCACGTTCGGTAAACTTTATGGCATTGCTCAGCAGGTTCATCAGTATCTGGTTTAAGCGCAGCGAGTCAACCAGTAAATGTACAGGTACATCGGGTGCAATATCCAGTAAAAATTCAATGTTGTTTTCGTCGGCCTTAAATTTAAGCAAGCCATATACTGCCCTGATCAGATCATGTACATTATTGGCAGAACGCACAATATTAAATTTGCCAGCCTCCATTTTTGAAATATCAAGCACATCATTAATAACGCCTAATAATGACTGCGAAGAGATCTCCAGCAGATCGATCATGCTGCTTTGCTGTTCGTTCAGTTCAGTTTTGCGCAACAGGTTGCTTAAGCCGATGATACCGTTAACGGGTGTACGCAGCTCATGGCTCATGTTTGCCAAAAAAGTTTCCTTTACCTTTTTACCATGCTCGGCAGTTTCTTTTGAGCGGATAAGCTCGTTTTGATAGCTTTTTTGAGGCGATATATCGCTGATGTTTAAAAACAGGATTTTGTTTTGATAGGCAACACGGCACTCTACCCAAATAGACCGTTTACTAAAAGTATTAAATTGAAACTCAAAAACTGATGAGCTCAGGTTTTCTTTAATAATTTCGCCAAGTTTTGCCCTGAAGGCAGTTTGCTGCTCATCAACGGCCAAGTCAATAATACTTTTACCCGTTAGCTCTTTGGGCGTAAAGCCTAATATTTTTTCGACAGCCGGGTTTATATTTCTTATGCGGAAATCCTGCGCATCAACTGAACATATAATATCAGCCGAGTTTTTTACAACTACAGCAAAATTCTGTAACTCTTCATTCTTTTGTTTAATATCTGCCTGGTACTGGGCAAGCTGAATAAATGAATCAACCTTTGCCGAGGTAATAAACGGATCAAGTGGTTTGTACAAATAGTCAATAGCACCTGCGCCAAAGCCTTTAACCGCATATTTGGCATCTTTTGATATAGCGGTTACAAAAATCACCAAAATATCTTTAGTGCGCGGATTTGACTTTAGCATTTCTACAAATTCAAAGCCATCCATTTCGGGCATCTGCACATCAACTAATGCTATTGAGATCTGGTTTTCCCAAGCCAGTTTTAAACCCTCGTTAGGCGAGGTGGTTGAGAAGATCCGTATATCATCACGCTCAAGCAATGCTTTAAGGGCAATAATATTCTCTTCACGGTCATCTACAATCAGGATATTAACGGGGATCATCTAAAAATAAATAGGGGGATAATCTTCTTAATTCTTTAATAGTTCAAATATGTCATTTGTCCTTAATACGTAATCAGCTGCATTTATGTTTAAAGCTGTTGTTGGCATTTCGGGCATTTCAGCATCTTCGGGGTGTTGTACAATAGTCATGGAACCTGCGTTTCGTAATTTCAGCAACCCCTCTGCCCCATCCTGGTTTGCTCCGGAGAGCAGTATAGCGGTGCATTTTGACTTATATGTTTCGGCAGCACTTTCAAATGTAATATCTATTGATGGTTTTGAATACCACATAGGTTCTGATACATCCAAGCCAAAGCAGCCGCTTTTTTCAATCAGTGTATGATAATTTGCCGGAGCTATATATATAGTATTCTTACTTATTTTGTCCTTATCACTCACTTCCCGCAGTGATATACGGCTATTTTCGGCAAACAGTTTTTCTATTTCGCTTACATAATTCTTTTTTCTGTGCATTATAATTATCACAGTTTTATCAAGCGTGGGGGGAAGAATTTTTACAATATTAAAGATCAGCTTAAAAGAGCCCGCAGAGCCTCCTAACAGCAATATATCAGAGCTGTGCCAGCGTTGGACTATATTTTTATCAAGATCCAATTTTCTGGTATATGTTCTCTTTTTGATTTATTGCCTTAAACTTTTTCTTGAAAACATCTGAGCGGATGGTTTCTTTACTGCCAAGGCATAAAAAACCATGAGGGCAAAGGCTGTTGTAAAAAAGCTCTAATATTTTTTCCTGTAGCTGAGTTTCAAAATAGATAAAAACGTTTCTACAGCTTATTAACTGAAATTCGTTAAAAACAGTATCTGAGATTAAATTATGTACCGAAAATAAAGTGTTGGTTTTTAATTCGCTATGGATAGATGCGGCATCGTATAGTGTAGTGAAATGATCGGTAAGGGAGCCGCTTAAACCCGATAGCTGATAGTTTTCGGCATAACTCTTAATATTCCTGAAGCTATAAATACCCATACGGGCCTCTTTTAAAACCACCGTATTTACATCGGTACCATAAATGAATGATTTATGCTTTAGTCCCGATTTGTTCATCAATATGGCATACGAGTAAGCCTCCTCGCCCGATGAACAGCCTGCCGACCATATTTTTATATGCTGATACGTTGACAGGTATGGCACAACCTGGTTATTAACAGCCTTGAAAAACGATGGATCGCGAAACATCTCCGTAACGTTTACGGTGATCTCCTCTAAAAAATCCTGAAAAAAGCCCGGATCATTTAAAAGCGCATGCTTTAAATCGTAAAACTCAAGCTTTTTGATCATCATTACCCGGTTAAGCCTGCGCTTTAACGATGCCTTTGAGTAATCAGAAAAATCAAACCCGTGAACCTTCTTTACAAGGTCAATAAGTTCTGCAATTTGTTCGTCTGTTAAGCCCTTTAAAATAACATTCATATTAACTGGTAAGCCATAGCTGCATTAATGATATTAACCTGTCAATATCAACCGGTTTGGTAATGTAATCATTTGCACCGGCGGCTATACACTTTTCGCGGTCATCCATCATGGCCTTGGCTGTTAAAGCTATTACAGGTAACTTGGCCCATTTGTTTTGTTTTCTGATATATCTTGTGGCTTCGTAACCATCCATTACAGGCATCATTATATCCATCAGCACCATATCAATATCCTTTATTGCTTCCAGCTTATCAATGGCTTCCTGCCCATCGTTAGCTATTTCAACAACCATATCATAACCCTGCAATGCACTGCTCAGAGCAAATATGTTACGCATATCATCGTCAACAATTAATACCTTTTTACCTTTTATTACATCCTTACCATGTGAGGTTACTTTATTTTTGGTGATAGCTGAAAGGTCAGCAGGCTGATCCGCCGATTCACGCACCTTATTCAAAAACAGGTTAACCTCATCAATCAGCCTATCGGCAGATTTGGTTGTTTTTACCACCATGGCATTGGCATAATGCATTAGCCGGCTTACTGATGTTTTATCAAGCTCCATAGCGGTGTTGATAATAACCGGAAGTGCTTTAAAGCGGTCAATCTCTTTTATCTTATCTAAAAAGTCGAGCCCCGAAATATCCGGCAGGTTAAGATCAAGTATCACACACTGGTATTCGTTTTCGTGCAGCATTCTGAATGCGGAGGCACCATCAAAAGCCTGGTCAACCGTGATACCCTGGCTTTGCATCAGATCGTTTAATGCCTGGCTTTGTGTTTGATTATCCTCAACAAGCAATATCTGCTTAAACTTGGTGCCGCTTTGCAGCATAATATCGCCAAAAAGCTTATCAAGCGTGCCTGTGTCAATTGGTTTTTTCAGGAAGCTGATTGCCCCTTCGCGCCTGACGCGGTTGGCGGCAGCCTCACCGGCTGACATTAAATGTACCGGAATATGCATAGTTGCCACATCCTGCTTAAGTTCTTTTAATATCTGCCACCCATCTTTACCCGGCAGCATAATATCCAGTATCACGGCATCGGGCTGGTTTTCTTTAATTAGCTGAACGGCATTGGTACCCTCATAAACCATGATAGATTTATAACCATGATCGCGCGAGTAATCGTGCAAAATATCGGCAAAGTTTTTATCATCCTCAACAATTACAACCAATGGTTCCTTATCGCTCTTTTTTGCAATTTGTACCGCAGGTTTTAAAAACTGCAATTCGGGCACAAAATCTTCAACGGTTGGTAAAGTTTCCTGCTCGTTAGTAACATTCTCGGCCTGTAATGGGATAGTTAAAGTAAATTCGCTGCCTTTGCCCGGCTCACTTGATAAGGTTATTTTACCCCCTAATAGTATTACTAATTCGCGGCTTATTGAGAGGCCCAAACCTGTGCCTCCATACCTGCGGCTGGTTGAACCATCGGCCTGTTGAAATGCTTCAAAAATAAGTTTCTGCTTATCCAACGGGATACCTATACCTGTATCTTTTATACAGAAGCTTACTGTTTTAGGTTCTTCGCCAGGTATAACGTTTATTTCAATAGCGCCATTTTCGGGCGTAAACTTAAACGCGTTCGAAAGCAGGTTTTTCAATATCTGCTCAACCCTTACCTTATCAGTAAAGATCTGTTTAGGCAGGTTATTATTGGTGGTAATGGTATATTTTATCTTTTTATTGCGGGCTACCTCGGTAAACAGCATTTCCATATCGTGCAAAATGTTCGAGATCTTCACGTTCTCATTCTGCATTTCAAGTTTACCCGATTCAATTTTTGAAAGATCAAGAATATCATTGATCAGCGTGAGCAGATCATTACCTGCATTAAATATAACGCTGGCATATTTTACCTGATCTTCGGACAGGTTAAGCGGCTTATTATCTTTCAGGATGCGGGCAAGCACCAATATGCTGTTTAAAGGTGTGCGCAGCTCATGGCTCATGTTAGCCAAAAACTCCGATTTATATTTACCGGTAGTTTCAAGTTCTTTAACTTTTACGTTGATGGATTTGCGGGCTTCTTCAATGGCCTGGTTCTTTTCCTCTAACAGGCTGGCCTTCTCTTCTAATTCGGCATTGGTGGTACGCAATTCTTCCTGCTGTACGCGCATCTCTTCTTCTGATGCCTGCAGCATTTCGGTTTTACTCATCAGCTCTTCGTTGGTCACGCGCATTTCTTCCTGCTGTGCCTCCAACTCCTCGGCCTGTTGCTGTACCTGCGATAATAACTCGTGCATTATGGTACGTGCCTGCGCTGTATTTACGGCTATGCCAATATCATTTGCTACCGCTAAGATGTAATCATTGCTGCTCTGGGCCAGGTCATTATTAAAGGCTATCTCAATAACACCCTTCAGTTTTTTATCAAAAAAGAACGGCACTATA
This sequence comes from Mucilaginibacter sp., assembly GCF_965277465.1. GTDB lineage: Bacteria > Bacteroidota > Bacteroidia > Sphingobacteriales > Sphingobacteriaceae > Mucilaginibacter. The sequence goes on along the minus strand of NZ_CBDICW010000002.1, from coordinate 1,157,461 downwards.
AAGCTGTCGACTATTTCCTGCTGAATAAGGGACGACCCTAAAGCCAGCTTATCATTTAATTTACCTTTAATCAGTGCCGCTTTTTCGTCTTTTGCTACCTGGCCTAACCATCCTTCGGATAGTTTTACGGTTTGCTTCAATGTTTTTAAATCGCTGAAAGCATAAGAAGCATATAGCTCAAGGCTTTCCTCATCCTCATTAAACAAATAAAAGGTACCTGTTAAAGCCTGCGAGTACTTGCAAATCTCGGTAAGCACGTTACCTGCAAGCTCACGTTCGCTTTGCTGGCCCTGCATTTTTTCGTTAAGGGCACTGGTGCCTGTAAGCAACCAGTTTTTAGCGCGATTTTCTGCCAATACTTTTTCAAGTTCAATGTTGGCAAATTTAACCTCTGCTTCAGTTTTCTTTTGTCTTTCAAATGTTCCCTGTATGTAAAAGAAGAGAATTACAATTATCACTAAAAACACAATTGAACCCACTAAAATGGTATCAAGCGCCCTTGATGATGCCGCTGCCGAGCTTGCTTTTCTTATAGCCAGCAAATCATTTTCAGTTTGCTTTAAATGATCAATCAGCTCGCGGATATTATCCATGTTTTGCTTTCCGTTGATCAGCATATTGTTTTGAACCATGAAATCCAAACCCCTGATTGGGCGAACTTCGATATTGGTTTTCAAAATATTTAGCTGGGCATTAACCAATGCAGACAAGGAATCAACCCTTTTTACCTGGATGGGGTTATCGGGGATTAATCCACGCAACTGTTCAATATCTTTTTTAATTCCGGGTAGGGCTGATTTGTACGGATCAAGAAAAACATCTTTATTGGTAGCTACATATCCGCGCATCCCGGTTTCAGCATCAATCATTAACTGAAGCAGGTTGGTTGATGTTTTTATTACCTTTTGGGTATGTTCAACCATGTTAGAGTCGCTCTCTAACTGGTTTATGCTTTTATAGGATAATATGCCTACAATTAATACCAGTATTACTGATACGGCAAAACCAGCGAGCACCTGCTGGCGAAAGGAAAATCTTAACATTTAGATTGTTTTAAGCTGATACAAATATGCTAATTTATATTATTTAAAATACGTAGCTGTATACCCCCATCATTGCTGAAAATGACTAATAAATATTCCGTTGGGGAATATTTTAAACTATGGGTCTGTTAAAGTTAGTTTTTTTATTGAAAAGAACACCAGCTAATGCCAGCAGCGGCCCTGCAAACAGCAAATACCAGCCCCATTTAAATTTGATTTGCCTGGTTAAAAAAGCATCAATTGAATGGAACGGAATAAAACTGAACGAGGTATGCACCTTTAGCCATGCTGCAATAAAAAGCAAAATAACCAGCCCTAATGAAAGCCATGATGACAGGCGGGTTATTTTAACCTGGTTAAATACGGTGCCTATTATACCTACTAATGCTACCAGCAAAATTACAATGCCAAAGGGTTTATTAGCATCGTACACATCCCAGTTAAACAGGTGAAACGGGCGCAATATGGGGCAATAGGTGCCGGCCACAAGCATAATAAAGCCGGCAAATGAAAATAAGGTATTAAGGCGCATTTTATTTTTGAGTTATCTCCATTTTATCGGCAAAGTGGGCGCAATAATCGCGCAGGTCTTCAACAATATTGGTTTCGCCCGTTGCGCGTAAAAAGCTATCGCCCATAGTTTGCAGGGTTTCATAAAAAAAGCGTTTCATTTCATCAACAGGCATATCTTTTGTCCAAAGGTCAATGCGCAATGTGTTTTTGTAGCTCTGATCCCAAAGGGCCAGCATTATTGATTTTACCGGTAATGCCTCTTTTGTTTTAGCATCGGTTGATTCCCATAAAATGCTTTCGGGTACATTATTATCGTCAAGGTCTATAGTAAGCTTTATTTCCGCTCTTTTCATTTTAGTTATTTAACAAGTAAAAATATAATTGCCGCCAAAGTTATAAAGCTTAGCTCTACAATCCATACTTTTTTGGTTTCGGGGAAAAAATTACGGAACATAATATCCATAAATGACACTACAACTGCAAACAGTAAAAATATCCAGCCCAAAGTATTACCCATTCCCTTAATGTGGGTACCTGATACCTGGATGCCATAAACCCAACTGTAAACCGCAACTATTAAAAAGAATGCACTTGCAAAATTTAGTGGAGTGATCCTGAACTTCATATACGTACTAATGCTTTTTTCTGTATGATTTTGGAGATTTCGTTCGTTTTTCTTTATAGTTACCCGTTGCTTTGGCTTTGGCAGCATCAAACTTTTTGCGCTGGTTCAGTGTCTTCTTCTCGTGGAATGCGCCTTTAAAATCCGGATCATCACGCCGCTTTTGCATGTCAATCTCTTTGGCCTGCTCCTGCCGTTCGTCATAAGGTGTTTCCTCAATAAACACATCGCCGGGGATAGTAAATACCGGTATGGTTTGCCTGATCAGTTTTTCTATTTTACGCAGATAATACTCTTCGGCAGGGCCGCAAAAGGTGATGGCCTCACCATGCTGATAAGCCCGACCGGTACGGCCTATGCGGTGTACATAATCTTCAATAACAACAGGCACATCAAAGTTTATAACGTGGCTTACATCGCTCACATCAATACCGCGCGATGCCACATCCGTTGCTACCAATATTTTAACCTCATCATTTTTAAAAGCATTGATGGCATTGATACGGGTATTTTGCCCCTTATTGGCGTGCAGCACCTTTACTTCCTTTTCGCCAAATTTACGCAGCAAAAACTTATATACATCTTCGGCAGCGATACGGGTTTTGCAAAATATCATCAGCTTTTTAATGTCGCCTTCAATATCCAACAGCTTTTTAAGCAGGTTGATTTTGGTTTTAACATTGGGCACGTAATATAGTTGCTGGTTAACTGTTTGCGCCGGGGTAGCCTGTGGGGTTACCTCAATTATGGTAGGGAACTCTAAAAAGTTATTGGAAAGCTCATGGATCTTATCAGACATGGTTGCCGAAAAAAGCAGGTTCTGCCTTTTTACCGGAACAACCTCCAAAATGCGGTTGATCTGCGGCATAAAGCCCATATCCATCATTTTATCGGCCTCGTCAAGCACCAATACCTGCAGCGTTTTGGTAACAATATGCCCGGCCAGGTATAAATCCATAAAACGGCCCGGTGTAGCTACAATAATATCAACTCCTTTATTTATTTGTTCTATCTGTGTTTTAGGACCAAGACCACCATACAGCACAACCACCCGCAAATCGGTATTGGCAGCAAACGTTTTCACGTTTTCTTCAATCTGCATGGCCAGCTCACGTGTTGGCGAAATTATAAGCGCACGGGCATTATCGCCTTGTGCATACTTTAAGCGCATTAATATAGGCAAAACATAAGCCGCAGTTTTACCTGTACCTGTTTGCGCAATGCCCATTACATCCTGCCCGTTAAGGATAGGCGGAATAGCTTTTTGCTGAATAGGCGTAGCTTCGGTATAACCGGCATCGGCAATGGCATTTAATATTTGCCGGTTAAAATCAAAATCATCGAAAGTTACACCCATGCCGCAAAGATAGTTTTTTTTAAGCGTTGACAGTCCCAAACACCGCAAAGTGAGGATTTAGACTCCTATTTACCCATGAAAACGAGCCTAAACAGGCTTATAAGCTATTTATGCTTTATTCCAATAACACCATTAAATAGGCGGCAAACGCATTCATCCATACAAAACCCTCGTTCGTCCATACATTAAATATTTATTGGCCAAAGGAATATTACTTTTGCTTTAAATATTAACTTATATGAAACAAAAATTACTTCTATTTTCTATTCTTTTTACATTATTTATTGGTTCTGCAGCTGCACAAGGCGACAAAGGCGGCTATTATTTGGGTGGTAGCTTAAGCTATAATTACAACAGCTTTGGTTCATCAAGCACCTATAATTACAGTACAGGTTACACCATATATACCACTACAAATATTGCTGCATTTACCCTAAGCCCTGAGTTTGGCTACTTTATCAGTAAAAAATGGTCAATCGGCATCCAGCCAACTTATTCACGCAATTCGGGAACTGAAGAGTCTGATTATTACTCAAACACGGCTGTTGCCGACGATTATACCTCAAAAGACAATTACCACTCAAGCGCTGTTGGTTTGGGAATTAATGTACGTTATTACTGTATGATCACTGATAAATTCGGCTTTTTTCCGCAGGTAGGTATCAGTACTTTAAACAACTCAACCTATTTTAAATATGGAACATTAACCATTGGCGGCACACCAAACTTTGTGTTTTTTGCTACACCCAAATTAGGTGTAAACCTTGGTTTTGGTAATATTGGCTATAATTTAGATTATAAAACAAAAGATCATACCCTTAATGCCGGGCTGAATGATAAGATCTCTTTCGGTTTAAATTATTACTGGGGAAAGAAATAACACCGCGACAATATACAAATCCCCTAACGCAGGCGTAGCTAATTGGTTACGCCTGTTGTATTTAGCCAATAACCAACTTATCGCCCGCAAATTTTATCTTCCCGGCATCAAGCAACAGCCTGATAGTTGCTATCCGCTCTTTTTCAGTACCCATAGTAACCGAGGACACTAATGATCCAATATCATGCGATGAGATGCTTAGGAGCTGTACGATCTCGTTGGTAATATCATCAACAATTTCTGAACTGTTTTTTTGCCGCTTTTCTTCAAGGCAAATATCGCACACGCCACATTTGCCGGCATTGGCCTCATCAAAATACGACAAAAGCATCTGGCTGCGGCATTTACGGTGTTCGGCATAGGCAAAAACGGCCTCCATCTTTTTTTTGATGGTTTGTTTACGTTCGTCAATAAGCCGTTTGTTGATATAAAGCGCATCGGCATGCTGGCGGGGTTTTAAATAGGTAACCTGCGGCTTATCTGTTTGCTGCAGATAGCTTAGTATTTTAAACTCCTGTAATTTTTGTAAGCCTTCAATAACCTGCTGCACGTTCATATTAGCCCGGCGGGCCAGGTCAAACTCCCTTATGCGTACATAATTATCAAACGAGCCACCATAAGATCGTAAAATGGTTTTGATGAAAGGATCCCAGCCGGGGTTTTGGATCTGGAAATTATATAACTGCTCATTCTCTACACTAAACCTGAAACGCGATGGCAAAAACACGCTCTCGTTAAACGACAGGTATTCGTCCTGTTCCAAAAACTTTAACGCATTAAGGGTTTTTATTGGCTCAAGCTTAAACTTACTGCAAAATTCACCCAGGTCAAGGTCAAAGCTGATGCCCTCACCTGCCTCGTAGGCTAAGCTGTAGTTATTAGCCAAATAATGATAAACCTGTTTTATTTCGTCTATGGATGGAAAGCTAAGCTCAAATTTTTTTTCCTGTTTAAGCCTGTCGGTATAATTGTAGAGTAAAACTGCGTAGGCTTTTTGCTCATCGCGCCCACCCCTGCCTGCTTCCTGGTAATAAGCCTCCAAACTTTCGGGCATATCCTTGTGGATCACAAATCGGACATCAGGCTTATCAATGCCCATCCCGAAGGCATTAGTAGCCACAATAATTTGCGTGCGGTTGTTTTTCCAGCTCTCCTGTTTATGCGACCGCAGTTCGGCCTCCAAACCTGCGTGGTAAAAATCGGCCCTAAAACCGTTATCGTTATAAAACCTGGCAATTTCGGTAGTTTCTTTACGGCTGCGCACATAAACAATGCCGCTGCCCTTTACGCCGCGGGCAATATCCAATAGCTTTTTATATTTGTTCTCCTCGTTTTGTACTACGTAACTAATGTTTTTACGCTCAAAACTTTGCTGAAAAACATTAGGTGCTTTAAATAATAGCTTTTGCTGTATATCTTCCCTAACCTCGGCGGTGGCAGTGGCGGTAAGCGCCAGCACCGTTACATCTGGATGCAGGTCGCGCAGATCAGCAATGTGCAGGTAAGGCGGCCTGAAATCATAGCCCCACTGCGAGATACAATGCGCTTCATCAACCGCTATTAAATTTACCTTCATGTACTTGATACGCTCGCGCACCAGATCAGACAATAAACGCTCGGGCGATAGGTACAGGAACTTTACCTGGCCGTAAATACAATTATCAAGCGCCAGATCAATCTCGCGTTTGCTCATACCCGATACGATTGATACCGCTTCAATGCCCTTAGCCCGCAGGTTCTCAACCTGATCCTTCATCAAGGCTATAAGCGGGGATACCACAATGCATATCCCCTCCTTTGCCAATGCGGGCACCTGGAAACATACTGATTTACCACCACCCGTTGGCAGCAATGCCAAAGTATCGTGCCCTAACAATACAGACTTGATGATCTCCTCCTGCATCGGGCGGAAAGTATCATGGTTCCAGTATTGCTGTAGGATTTGCTGAATGGTCATTCTTTAATTCGGGTTCAGATTTTTGATTTTCTGATTTTGGTAAAGATAAATCCGAAATCGAACATTCGAAATCCGAAATACTTTATTATTTCTAAATTCGCAACTGTAAACATATATGTAATGAAAGTAATTTACGCTACCCTTATATTTTTAATCCTTACCATCAGCCTGCATGCCCAAAAATGGAATGTAGAAAATCCACCCTCGCCAGCTAAAAAGGTAAGCATTACTACCGATGAAGGCACCTGGATGAATTTAGATGTAAGCCCTGATGGTAAAACCATCGTGTTTGATCTGTTAGGCGATATTTACAGCCTCCCGGTTACCGGTGGCAAAGCAACATTACTTGCAGGTGGTAAAGCATGGGAGGTACAACCCCGTTTTAGTCCCGATGGTAAATCAATATCCTACACCAGCGATAAAGAAGGCGGCGATAATATATGGATAATGAATGCCGATGGCGGCAATAAGCACTCCATCACCAAAGAGAACTTCAGGCTGCTGAACAATGCATCATGGGCTCCGGATGGGCAATACTTAGTGGCGCGCAAGCATTTTACAGGCACACGCTCATTAGGAGCTGGCGAAATGTGGCTTTACCACAAAACCGGCGGCGAAGGCATCCAGCTTACCAAGCGCAAAAACGATCAGCAAGATGCAGGCGAACCCATCATATCGCCTGATGGCAAATATGTTTACTGGAGCGAGGATGTTACCCCCGGCCCAAATTTTCAATATAACAAAGACCCAAACCAGGGCATATACGCTATAAAAAGATTAAACCGGGTTACCGGCAATATTGAAACTGTAACCGGCGGATCAGGTGGTGCATGCCGTCCACAAATATCGCCCGATGGTAAGTTGATGGCATTTGTAAAGCGGGTAAGGCTAAAATCGGTACTGTTTATTCATAACTTAAGTACCGGCGAAGAATGGCCCGTATATGACGGTTTATCGCACGATCAGCAGGAAACCTGGGCTATTTTTGGTGTTTACCCCAACTTTGGCTGGCTGCCAAACAGCAATAACCTTATATTTTACGCAAAAGGTAAGATATGGAACTTAGACATTAACACGCTGAATGCGGCACAGATCCCTTTTGAAGTAACATCACAGCAAACCATTACGGATGCGCTTCACTTTCAGCAAAAGGTTTTCCAGGATGAATTTCCTGTTAAAATGATCCGCCAGTTAACTACCTCGCCCGATGGCAAGGTGGTAGCTTTTAATGCTGCCGGCTATATTTATACCAAGGCCTTACCTAACGGTACGCCAACCAGAATTACTACCACCAATGATTTTGAATATGAGCCTTCCTTTAGTCCCGACGGGAAATCATTGGTTTATATTGACTGGAGCGATGAGCTAAAAGCATCAGTAAACAGAATAGACCTTACCAGCTGCCTGGTAACCCGCCTAACTACCGAAAAGGGTTTTTACTACTCGCCAAGGTTTTCAAACAAAGGCGATAAAATTGTTTTTCGCAAAGGCGAAGGCAATGAAACATCAGGCTTTGCTTTTGGCAAGAATGGCGGAATCTATATTATCCCGGCTATAGGCGGAACCCCTAAATTAGTGATCGATAATGGGATAATACCTCAGTTCTCTGCCGATGACTCAAAGATCTACTACCAAAGCTCAGAAGATGATAAGAAAGCTTATAAGGTAATGGATACTACGGGTGCAAATCAGCGTACGTTGTATACCTCAAAATATGCAACCCAGTTTAGCCCGAGCCCAGATGGCAAATGGATGGCATTTACCGAACTATATAACTGCTACCTTACCCCAATGATCAGCACCGGAGGAGCGCAGGATCTGTCGGCAGGCAATAAAGCTATCCCGCTCAATAAACTCACCCGCGATGCCGGTACTTACCTGCATTGGAGCAAAGACAGCCAAAAATTAATGTGGACGCTGGGCCCTAAATATTTTGTGCGGGATATTCATAGCGCATTCCCTTTTATTGATGATGCTACTGATAAAACGCCAGCGGCAGATACAGCAGGAATTGATCTGGGCCTTAAATTAAAAACCGACGTACCCACCGGGAAGATAGCTTTTAAAAATGCGCGCATCATTACCATGAAAGGTGATGAAGTATTGGTAGATGCAACTATTATTATTGATCAGAATAAGATAACTGCCATAGGTAAATCAACCGATGTACCTATCCCTGCCGATGCAAAAATTTATGATGCTAATGGCAAAACCATTATGCCGGGTATTGTTGATGTGCACGGGCACCTGCATACCAGCCCTGATGGCATTAGTCCGCAGCAAGACTGGAACTATTATGCCAACCTGGCGTTTGGGGTAACAACCTCGCATGATCCGTCGAGCAATACGGAGATGGTTTTCAGCCAGTCGGAAATGCTCAAATCGGGTCACATGGTAGGGCCGCGCGTATATTCAACAGGGACTATCTTATATGGTGCCGATGGTGATTTTAAAGCCGTTATCAATAGCCTGGACGATGCGCGCTCAAACCTGCGCCGCTTAAAGGCTGTAGGTGCATTTTCGGTTAAAAGTTATAACCAGCCCCGCCGCGAGCAGCGCCAGCAAATAATTGAAGCTGCCAGGGAATTACAGATGGAAGTGGTACCCGAAGGTGGATCAACCTATTTTACCAACATGACCATGATTTTGGATGGACATACCGGCATTGAGCACAATATCCCGGTTTGGCCTGTTTATAAGGATGTAAAAAGCTTATGGAACAATAGTAAAACCGGCTATACTCCTACCTTGATAGTAGCCTACGGAACACAGTTTGGTGAAAACTTTTGGTACGACCGTACCGAAGTATGGAAAAACGAGCACTTGTTGAGTTTTACGCCGCAATCAATTATTGATGCACGCTCAAGACGCAGAACCACCTCCGAATATGGCGATTACGGCCATATCGAAGTATCAAAATATGTAAAGCAGATTGCCGATGGCGGCACTAAGGTAAACTTAGGCGCACACGGGCAGATACAAGGACTTGGCGCCCACTGGGAACTATGGATGCTTACACAAGGTGGTATGACGCCTATGCAAGCGCTGCGCTGCGCTACTATAAATGGCGCATCGTATTTAGGAATGGATAAAGAAATCGGATCGTTAGAGGTTGGGAAACTTGCAGATATGGTGATATTGAATGATAACCCGCTGGATGATATCCGCAATAGCGATAAGATAAAATATGTAATGGTTAACGGCCGCCTGTATGATGCCGACTCGATGAACGAGATTGGTAACCGCGACAAGCCAAGGCTGCGCTTTTGGTGGCAGCTAAATCGCGGTGAAATATCAAACCTACCTGTTGGCAATACCGAAACCTACCAGTTTACCACACAGGATGGTGATTAATATCCGTCAATAATTTAACTTCATATCATATAAAAAGACCCTCGCCAGCGCGAGGGTCTTTTTTTGTTCCAGTTAATTGATTGCTCATCTGCTGTATTCAATTCAATATCCTGATATATAGCATTATTTCACCATAAATATTACCCATTAATTAAAATACCGTGAAAATACGGGTACAAAAAGGGTGAAAACACGGGTTGTTTTATTAGCAATATTAATTATAAATTTAAAAAAACAACCACCAAATTATTTATGATAAACAGCAAGATAATTACCTACAAAATACACCATTTTAGTAGATATTTTAATTTAAAGTTATAAAAATATTTCTTTTTTAGACATATCTATCTAATTATCAAATAGTTTTAAATAACAACACATTTTTTTATAAAGACACTTTGCAAAGTAAAGAAGCATGCACTTTTTCAATACATGCCGCTAAATTACCGGAGCGTGGTAACGGTAAAACATTATTAAATACACAATTTTATGAAAAACAAAACATTGCTAAGCAGAAGCGAAATGAAAGCAGTAACAGGTGGTATCCGTTCTGACCAGGTTTGGGTTATTTGTGACATTAATGGTACCAACCAACAGGTATTAAGCCCTTGTGCACCTTGCCCGCATTGCCCTGATAACGGCACATGGGTATCATACGCTTATTCAGGCGATGCAACCCGTTGCCCTTGTGATATTTAATTAAGTATTGCTTATACAGGTGGTTAACATCAACCACCTGTATATTATTTTACAAACACTTAATGCTTAGTTTTATAACAAAATAGTTTAAATAATTAGCCTGTAAATTAAAATACCGTTAAAAAACGGGGTGTATTTACGGTGTTTTAACGGGTTGTTTTAACCTTAAGTTTATTATTATCTTGTGAACTATATACGTTATAACATCTATGAAATATTACTTAGTGCGCTACCAGGAAAAACACTGTTTACTGTCCTGCTCCTTTTCTCCATATCATTATAAGTAAGCCTCACTTTAAATCACCTGTTTATTTTTTCACGCCTATATCCTATCCTTATGCTTTCTATTTCTAACCACCAAAATCCAGATGCTGCTGTAAATAAACTATTAAAGGATCTTTCAATCCCTGTTGATCCGGAAACGGTTAGTTCCGAATTAGACAAGCACCCCGATTATCCCAGCCTGCTGGCAATCAGCGATGTTTTAACAGCGCTAAATATTCAAAATGCAGCCTACCGTATTGAATATGATAACCTGATTAATGTACCCTGCCCTTTTGTTGCCCACACCAATATTAACGGCGGCGATTTTGTGGTGGTAAACAAAATGGGGCTCGATAAGGTTTCTGTATCCAGCGAAAAATGGAATAACCATAAACTTGATACCGCAGAATTTAAAAAGATATTTAAAGGCATTGTTTTAACTGCCGAACCCGGCGACGGCCCAACCATAGCCCCTAAAATTAAAGACACCCTATCAGCCATAAAAACACCTGCTGTAGCCATAGGGCTTGGCGTAATATTATTAGCGGCGCTTGTTTTTCACAGTGCTTACTTTACCAATTTAAGCTGGCAAAGTTTATTGCTCACTGTTTTTAAAAGCGTGGGCTTAATTACATCCGTCTTGCTACTGGTACAGTCAATTGATAGCAATAACCCCCTGGTGCAAAAGCTTTGCCAGGGCGGCGGTGGTGGTAAAACCAATTGTAATGAAATACTATCATCAAAAGCAGCCAAGGTATTTGACGGCCTTAGCTGGAGCGAAGTTGGCTTTTTTTATTTTGCCGGTACCTGGCTAATGGTATTATTTGGCGGCGGCTCGGCCAGTATATGGTGGGCGTTAGCTATTTTAAATGTAGTAAGCTTGCCATATACCTTTTATTCTATTTATTACCAGGCCCGTGTTGCCAAACAATGGTGTGTACTCTGTTGTACCGTGCAGGCTATGTTATGGCTGGAGTTTATTGCTATAGTATTATATGTAAAAAATATTCCGATTGCTTTAGGCGATGACCCTGCCCGCGCTTTAAGCACAATTGCAATTTGCCTGCTGCTGCCCGTTATACTATGGATTTTGATAAAGCCTTTGTTTTTAAAAACACAGCAGCTATCCCCTTTAAAAAAACAACTCCACAAGTTTAAGTACAATACCGAACTATTTACCAAACTACTTACTGAGCAGCCTAAATATGCTACTCCTGATGAAGAATGGAGCATTGTTTTGGGTAATGTAGAGGCTAACAATATTATTACGATGGTAAGCAATCCCTACTGCCAGCCCTGCTCAAAAATGCACGAAATTTTAATTGAACTCATGGAGCAGCGCGGCGATTTACAGGCACGCATTGTATTTGCCACCACCAATACCGATGATGACATACGCACCCCGGTTAGCCGGCACCTGATGGCCCTTAACCAGCTAAAAGATAAATCCATTGTACAAAATGCACTGCACGACTGGTACGAACAAAAACAAAAGGACTACCCTACCTGGGCAAAAGCCTATCCCGTACAATTAAACGAGGCCGACTTTTATAAGCTTGACAAACAAAGCAACTGGGTTAGAATGGCCGAAGTTACCGCAACCCCAACCATGCTGCTTAACGGCTACCGCGTACCCGACCTGTACCAACTGCCCGATTTAAAATATATGCTTGATTAAAGCACCAGATACTTTGGCCAAAAGTAAAGAAGCATGCACTTTAACAATACATGCCGCCACAAATGCTGGGGCTTAGTACCGGTAAATAACTAAACTTTATTAAAAAAAAAATTATGTCAAATTTTCAAAAACTTAGCAGAGAAGAAATGAAAAATGTAACGGGAGGTGTTTTTCCTGTATGCACTATGGTATGTAAAACAGAGCTAGAAGGTGCAGATCCACAGTATCCAAATGGACGATATGGTTACACAACTACATATGTACAAGCATGTACTTCAAATTTTGAGGGAGCATGTACATTTGGTGGGGAAGTTGTAAGTTGTACATGTGGTAATATATAATAAGCTATATTAAACTACTTTTTGGTTTAGGTAAGATTAATAGTCTTATCTAAACCTTAACAAATGCTTTATTAATAATCCCGGTTCTATAATGTAACTATGAGAAATTTTTTATTTCAATAATTGCTTGATAAACCTGGGAGTTTTATTAACCACAACACAAAAACCTTAAGAGCAATCAAAAACAAAGACCTACGTTGAATATTTTAATGTCAAGAGCAAGAAGGGTTTACTGTATTGTTATTGAGGGAATTGATACGATGGTAATTTAGGCCGGCAGGTATACAGATATAACGTCGGAGTAATAAATTAAATTCAAAAGGTAATTGCTATCTTGTATTCAGCATAGTTGTTACAATTAATACAGCATATGATCAAAACCCTATACCTTATTGTATTCCTGTTTCCTTTAGCTGTATTTAGCCAGGTAACCATTAAGGGGCGGGTGATCAGCCAGGTTGATACCAAACCTGTAGACAATGTCAGCGTGTTTATCAGCAATGCTACCATTGGCGATAAAACCGCTGCCGATGGTACTTTTACTTTAGCGCACGTTAAACCGGGCAAATACGAGTTAGTAGTATCAATGGTGGGGTTTGATGCCTATAAACAAACTTTGGTGGTAACTGGGGCCAACATCAGCTTGCCTGATATTACCATATACCCAAAAGCTATTGCTCTTAACGAGGTAAAGGTTAAAGTAAACCACGACCCCGACCGCCAGCGCAATTACGACTGGTTTAAGGATGAGTTTTTAGGAAAATCGGATTTGGCTAAAGAGTGCAGGATCATTAACCCCGAAATGCTCGACCTTAGTTACGATGAAAAAACAGGTATCCTCACCGCGTCTTCTGCAGATTTTTTGGTGATTGAAAATAAGGCCTTAGGTTACCGCATCAAATATTTAGTATCAGACTTTGTGCTGAACAATTATGACGAAAAGGACAAGACCTTTTCGTATGCCGGCTCTGTGCTGTTCGAGCCGTTGAAAGGCTCGCCCGATGAGGAACAGCAATGGAAAGCAAGGCGGCAGGAAGTTTACGAAGGCTCGCAGATGCATTTTTTACGCTCAGCAATAAATAACCGCATCGATCAGGATGGTTTCCGGGTGCTGCGTTTAGCAATTACCCGCAACCCGCTCCGCCCGGCAGATAGTGTGATCAATGAGAATATCAGGGTTTTTACTTTATTAAAAAATGATAAAGGGAAATACAACTATAAAGATTCTTTATCCTATTGGCTAAAAAAGGCTAAACTACCTGCCATACTGCAAAGCAAACTTATTGCAACCCCCTTAAATAAAGCAGATATTATTAAACGTACCAACCAGCCCGGGTTATTTGCCTTAAGCATCAATGGTGGTAATGATGCCTTGTTTATCTCCTATAATAAATATGGCTATTTCAGTACTGGGGCTATCAGTCATTTAGCCGATGCTAATAACACATCCAGCACCCTGGTTACCTTTAACAGCCCAATAGCTTTGTTTGATAATAACGGTACGGTAATTAATCCGCGCAGTCTAACGTATGATGGCGTATGGATCAGGAATCGGGTAGCCGGCTTACTCCCTGTTGATTATGAGCCCGCCATTAACAAAACCGAAGGGATAGACAGTAACCTGGTTAACAACATTGATACCAAAGTAAAAAAGTATCAGGCATACCATAATACCGAAAAAGCTTACCTCCATTTTGATAAACCCTATTATGCAGCAGGCGATACCATATATTTTAAAGCTTACGTAACCAATGGCAGCCAGCACCAGCTATCGCAATTGAGTGGCTTATTATATGCAGACCTTATCGACCCTAAAAATAATATAGGGCAGTCCATCAAACTGCAACTAAACAATGGCATGGCCCGGGGCGATTTTGCATTGGCCGATACGTTAAAAACGGGCAACTACCGTATCAGGGCCTACACCAGCTACATGCGCAATAAAGGGGGGGATGCTTTTTTTGATCAAACCATCCCCATCGGTTCTACACAAAACCAGCAAGTACCCGAAAGCGGAAACAGCCAGCCACCGCACACAAAAGCCAAGCCAGTAATGAGTTTTTTACCCGAAGGTGGAAGCCTTATAACCGGCGTACGCTGTAAAGTAGCGTTTAAAGCCATTGATCAAACCGGGTTAGGTATAGGAGTTAAAGGGGTACTTTTAGATAATAACAATAAAGAGTTGGTAGAATTTGCCGCCACCCATTTGGGCATGGGGTATTTTTATATGAACCCTGAGGCTGGCAAAACCTACAAAGCCCGGTTAAGCTATGCTAACGGCACCCAGGATATAATGGAGCTGCCAAAAATTGAGGAGAACGGCATCAACCTTTCGGTTACAGACATCAGCCGATCCTATAGTATAAAGATCAGCAGTAGCAAACTTTATTATGAACAAAATAGGAACAAGGTTTTTACCCTGATGCTGTATGCTGGCGGCATCCCTTTAAGCATCAGCTGTAAGCTGGATAAACCCGAGGTAACTTTAAACATTAATAAAAGACAGCTGCATACAGGGGTTGCTAAGGCTACCCTGTTTTCGGCAGCGGGAGAACCTTTGTGCGAGCGCCTGTTATTTGTACAAAACGACGACTTGTTAAAGCTGAACGTAAGCAGCGACAAAGCCGTTTATAACAAAAGGGAAAAAGTAAAGATCAGCCTTGATGCCTTAAGCACTGCGGATTCGCTGTACAGCGGGCATTTCTCGGTAGCTGTAATTGACGAGGGCAAAGTATCCGTTGATGAAAATAAGGAATCAACCATTATCAACAACCTGTTACTAACCTCGGAGCTGAAAGGATATATTGAACAGCCAAATTATTACTTTACCCATACTACCGATAAAACCACTGCCGACCTTGACCTAATAATGCTCACCAACGGTTACCGAAGCTTTGAGTGGAAAAAGATACTGGACAATAACAATATAAATAACCCTATGGACTATCAGCCCGAAAAAGGATTGCAGGTTGCAGGTAATGTAAAGGCAAACAACAAACCTGTGCAGGCCGGTACGGTAAAGCTCTTTACCAAATCGGCAGGGAGTTTAATGTTGGATACGGTTACCGACAGTAACGGCAGGTTTATATTTAACAACTTAACGTTTAACGACAGTACCAAATTTGTGATACAGGCACGTACCGCCAAGGGAATAAAGGATGTGGATGTAATACCCGACCAGGCGATGGCTTTGCCTGTAGCAGGCAATAAAACCATGTATGATGAACTAAGCAATAACAATGCTTTGAATGCTTATGTGCAAAGCAGCAAGCAGTTTTATGAGGAACAGCAAAAATATGGTATTAATAAACATAACCTGATGCTGAAAGAGGTGGTAGTAAAAGAAAAAAAGAAAAAAGAGGAGATTGTGGCACATTCTGCCAACTTAAATGGATCCGGTAATGCGGACCAGGTTATCACAGCTAAAGATTTGGAGAACCTTCCTTGTGCTAAAATTATAGATTGTTTGGCTGCAAAAATAAGTGGGGTAACAATACATAGTGGCAATGTATATGTAAACCGGTTAAAAGGAATGAGAATGGAAAGTGTTAACATCCTTCCAGACCCAATGATGGTATATATAGATGGCACCCCAATAGCGCCAACTACTCATCCTTTAGATGAAATACGTCCAGATGAAATTGAAGGAATAGAAATATTAATTGGAACTCATTATGGTGCTATCTATGGCAGTCAAGCAGCATCCGGGGCTATTATAATAACCACAAAAAGAGGTAGAAAAATAAACAACTTTTACCGTGAAGCACCGGGCGTAATTGTTTATAAAGCCAAAGGCTTTTACAAGGCACGTGAGTTTTATGCCCCTAAATATGAACACGCTCCATTAAACAATGATTATAAAGACCTCCGCACCACCATTTATTGGAACCCTGAAATAGTAACCCACCCCAACGGCAAAGCAGTCTTTGAATATTATAATGCCGACGGTACAGGCAACTATCGCCTGATTATTGAAGGCATGGATGATAAAGGTAATTTAGGCAGGCAGGTGTATAGGTATAAAGTGGAGTAATAATATTGAAGTTATAAACATGCTTTATAAAAATCTTGTTTTATTATTATTGATTTTGAACATATACACGTTGAGTGTAGCTGCACAATCATTAACAGTCAACCTTAAAGCGGCAACTGATACTTCGATTATAAAAATCCCATCCAGACCATTTTTGGATACAACGTTTATAGCACATATTCCCAAAAAAAACTATTTGAATTGGAGTTTAAGGAGAATAGCCTATTATAATTTACAGGCTACTTACGAAAACCTACCCGAAACTCCGGAAAGAAAAAAACTCTTTAAAGAGTTTATAAAAAAGTACGAATTTGATACAACATACTTAACCAAACAAAAAATCTCAGGGAATTATATTTATCTGTTTACTGCACTTGACCAATATGGAAATAAACATGTGATAATTGATGCAAACAACAATCATGATTTTAGCGATGACCACGAGTACGTGCTTAATGATAAATCTCAAACCCTGCCAACTTTGAAAGCTAACCTTATGTATTACGATGGTATCTTAATCCGTAATGCTTGGGTTCCAATTCAAATTGATGCCTTTCATACCCTTTTCCCCGATAATTATTACCATACTGAACTTGACAAAAAACTGGATGTAATGATTAATATTTTGCTCGTAAATAAAACCGGCACTGCAATAATTAATAACCAATCGCTTAAAATAAATATTCTTAATTATGATGAGCTTCATCCAAAATCACCATTCCAAATAAATATACAAAAACTACCTTTCGATAAAAAAAACAATAATGATTATAGATATAAACAGAGCGATACCTTGGCATTAGAAGGCAACTTATATACTATTAAAGATTTGTTTCATAACAAATTACACATTAATTATATTGGAAAAGGCACAAATAAAAATGCAGAAACAGGGACTTTGGCACCTCCAATTAGTTCGGTTGATATTCAAACAAATATTCCGTTCGTTTTAAAGCCCAATAGTGGAAAATATACAATTATTGATTTTTGGGGATCATGGTGTTTACCATGTATTAAGCTTATTCCGGAAGTTAAAAAATTACAGGTAAAGCATAAACAAGAAATACAATTTGTAAGCATCGCTTACGATAAGTTAACCGATATTTCTAAAGTTCAAAATCTGATTAAAAAGAATGAAATGAGCTGGATACAGCTTTTGGATGATAAAAACAATAAAGATGGAATAATTGAACAGTACAAAGTAAATGATTTCCCGACTTGTTTATTAATTGATCCATTTGGTAAAGTTATTTTCAGAGGCATTGGCGAAAATGGTTTAAAAGAACTTATGGCTTATTATAAAGAAATCACCTATTAAAATTAAACACTTTCTTAAGAGTATTAACATACCTATGGCTTTCCCATACTACAAACAACCTGATCAAATGGACTGCGGCCCTACCTGCCTGCGCATGGTAGCTAAGCACTATGGCCGTAATTTTAAGGTGCAAACCCTGCGGCAATTTTGCGAAATTAATAAGGAGGGGGTTTCTTTATTAGGCATCAGTGATGCTGCCGAAAAGGTTGGGTTCCGCTCCCTGGGTGTAAAGCTCAGCTCATCGCAATTAAAAGAGGCCGAGCTGCCCTGCATTTTACACTGGCGCCAAAACCATTTTGTGGTGCTTTATAAAATTAAAAACGGCAATTATTACCTCGCAGATCCTGCCGCCGGGCTCATTACCCTTAGCGAAGCTGATTTTAACCGCAACTGGCATAGTGATAAAGAAACCACAGAGGGAATAGCGCTGCTATTAACCCCTACCCCGCACTTTTATGAGCAGGAAGATGAAAAGGGCAGCGAAGTGCGCTGGTCGTTCCTGCTGCGGTATCTCATCACTTATCGTAAGTTAGTTATTCAGCTGCTTTTTGGGTTGGGGATAGGCAGTTTATTACAGCTCATCACGCCGTTTTTAACGCAATCTGTTGTTGATATTGGTATCAATACGCGTAACCTCAACTTTGTATACATTATTCTTATTGCACAAACGGCCTTAATTATTGGGCGGGTAAGTGTGGAGTTTATCCGCTCGTGGATCCTGCTGCACATCAGTACCCGCATCAATATCTCTATCCTTACCGATTTCCTGATCAAACTGATGAAACTGCCCATGAGTTTTTTTGATACCAAAATGACAGGCGATATTATGCAGCGCATGAGCGATCAGCGTAATATCCAAAGCTTTTTAACAGGATCAACGCTAACAACTATATTCTCCATGTTTAACCTGTTGGTATTTTCGGTAGTGTTAGCCTACTATAATGCAGGGATATTTTTTGTATTTGCCGTAAGCAGCGCCTTATACACCGCATGGATAGTGCTTTTTTTAAAACGACGCAGGGCACTCAACTACAAAAGTTTTGAGGTTTCAGCTAAAAATCAAAGTAGTATTGTACAGCTGATTGGCGGCATGCAGGAAATTAAACTGAACAATTGCGAGCAGCAAAAACGCTGGGAATGGGAGCATATCCAGGCACGTTTATTCAAATTCAACGTAAAATCATTAGCCCTGAGCCAATATCAGCAGGGCGGTGCCACTTTTATTAATGAGGGTAAAAACATCCTGATCACTTTTTTAAGCGCACAGGCGGTTATTAACGGCAACCTAACCTTAGGTGCTATGGTTGCGGTGCAATATATTGTAGGGCAGTTAAGCAGCCCTATTGAACAGTTGTTAAGCTTTATACAAGGCTTTCAGGATGCCAAGATCAGTTTAGAAAGGTTGAACGAAATTCACCAGATGCAGGATGAAGAACCTGCTGATAAAGAATGGAACCATTCGCTGCCAGAAAATAAAAGCTTATCCATTAATAAATTAACCTTTCGTTACCCGGGTGCGGGTAATGAGCCCGTATTAGAAGATATTGACCTTCAAATACCACAGGGAAAAACAACCGCCATTGTAGGGATGAGCGGCAGTGGTAAAACAACTATACTAAAGCTGCTGCTCCGTTTTTATGAACCGCAAAAAGGCGAAATAAAAGTAGGCGACCAGCCCATAAACAATATTGGCTTTAAAACCTGGCGCGGCCAGTGCGGCGTAGTGATGCAGGATGGTTTTATATTTTCGGATAGTATTGAACGTAATATTGCGGTTGGCGATGAATATCCTGACAAGAAAAAATTACAACATGCCATAAAGGTGGCCAACATACAGGATTTTATTGATGGCTTACCATTAGGCCTAAACACCAAAATAGGTTCGGAAGGGAACGGGATAAGCCAGGGCCAGCGCCAGCGGATGCTGATAGCACGGGCCGTTTATAAAGACCCGCAATACATATTTTTTGATGAGGCCACCAATGCGCTCGACTCCAACAACGAAAGAGTGATTATGGATAACCTGTCTGAATTTTTTACCGGTCGAACAGTGATCATTGTAGCACACAGGCTAAGTACAGTTAGCAATGCCGATAATATTATTTTACTGGATAAAGGCCGCATAATTGAACAGGGAACCCATCACCAGCTAACCGCATTAAGGGGCGATTATTACAAATTAGTTAAAAACCAATTGGAGTTAGGTACCTAAATTGTTTTTATAACACTTAATAACAATTCAGGAGATCCATGAGTCCTTAAAATCATGGTCAAGATAATTAAAACGCAATAAAATGCCAAACATATATAGCCCCGAAGAAGCTCGCCACACCGATGATATGCAGGATATTATAACCGCAGTACCACCATGGTTGTTGCGCTGGGGTGTTACCTTATTTTTTGGAGTACTGCTTTTTATAATAAGCTTATCGGCACTGATCAGGTACCCCGATATTATAAATGCACAGCTAAAGGTTGATTCGCCCAACTCGCCTAAACCCGTGGTAGCCAAAATATCAGGAAAATTAGTGCAGCTGTTAGTTAAAGAAAACCAAACCGTAAAGGTAGATGAGCCACTTGCCTACCTTGAAAGTACAGCTAACCACAGCAAGGTATTAACCATGCTTACCAACTTAAAGCAGTTACAACAGCAGGTATTACAAAATAAGCCACTTAACAACATCCTTTTAAACCAGGCAGATAATACCCAGTTTGGTGAGCTGCAGGCTGCTTATCAAATATTTTTCCAGGAATATTTAACCTATAAATCAACAGTTGACAATGGTTTTTTGGTGAAGAAGAAAGTGTATCTGCAAAAAGATCTGGATTATCTGAACAAACAGCAACAGCAGCTTACTGCACAAAAAACTATTGAGCAAAAGGATTTTAGCCTTGCCGGCGATGAATACGAAATGCACAAAAAATTAGAGCAGCAAAAAGTAGAAACCAAAGCCGAACTGCGGCAGGAAGAGAGTAAATACCTGGCTAAAAAATCGCCGTTGCTGCAAACAGAATCGGCCATGATAACCGGGGATAATAATTATGCCGCCAAACAAAAAGAGATATTAGAACTTGATAACCAGGTGCAGGAAGAAAAATCAAAGTTTTTGCAGGCACTTAACAGCTTAATAAGCACTGCCGAGGACTGGAAAAGTAAATATGTTTTAAGCGCATCACAAGCCGGAAAGCTATCATATGCAGGTATTATCCAGGAAAACCAGGTATTATCGGCCAATCAGGAAGTATTTTACATCAATCCGGGTAATGAGCAGTTTTTTGGCGAGATGACCATACCCCAAAACAGCATGGGGAAAGTTAAGGAAGGCCAGCAGGTATTGGTAAAACTTAAAAGCTATCCTTTTGAAGAATACGGGATGATAAGAGGGAAGATAGTTTACATTGCCGATGTGCCCTATAAAGACAGTATTTTTATCTCGAGGGTTGATTTTAAAATAAAAAACTCGTCTGATTTAAAAAGACCTATTCATTTAAAACCAGGCATGATGGCCGATGCCGAGATCATAACCCAGGATGCCACCATTTTACAACGCCTTAGCCGCAGCTTTTTTAAGATCATTAACAATAAGTAACTAATAACCTGCAATGAGCCAGTTATAAAATGCCGGAAAATCGCCGTTCCATTGCTTTTCGTTATGGCTTGCTCCTTTTATAATTACAACCGGTGCTTGCTGGTCGGTTTTACCTTTAGCCTTAATTATTGCGGCCATTTTTTGCATATCGTTAACCATCATATCGCTTTCGGCATCGCCGCATACAAAGTAAAACCTTGCTTTAGCGGATAAATTAGCTTGCTGTGCATAGTTATATATTTCGGGCGCGATCCAAAATGCGGGCGAAAATATACCTGCATTACCAAAAACACCAGGGTATTTAAGCGCGGCATACATAGAAATTAAACCGCCCATTGAACTACCCGCTATGGTAGTATTGGCAGCCTTTGTTTTAGTGCGATAATGTGTATCAATGTAAGGCTTCAGGGTTTTCACCATAAAATCAACATAATCATTACCCCTGCCCTTTCCGTATTTTGAGTCGTATGGATCGTACTCGGTTATCCTGTAATCGCCACCATGATCAATCCCTACAATAATACATTGCTTTTTGGCTGCAAGCTTATCTAATATTTCATCAATACCCCATTCGCCGTAGCCGGAGGTATAAGCATCAAAAAGGTTTTGCCCGTCGTGCATATAAATTACCGGGTATTTCTTTTTTGATTTTGCGTAGCCGGCTGGCAGGTAGATCCACACCCGGCGCTCACGGCCAAGCTGCTGCATGTTAAACTTTTCGCTGATGATATGCACCTGCGCGCTTGCTGTATGGGCTTTTGGCGCAGCCGCAAAATTATCCTGCCAGGCGTCAATATCCAAGGTGATCGTGGTGTCACCTAATATGGAGATGCTCCGGTTATCAGCGGGCTTGCCTGTGCTTGTACATTCAGCTTTTTCCCAGCTGCCATGGGTTACTTTAAAATTGTAAATCCCCTTTGGCATATCTCGCAAAAGCTGATATGATCCTGCTGAGTTTGGGAGCAGTTCCCATCCCTTATCGGCAGGGTTCCAATTGTTAAAATTACCGGCTAAAAAAAGGTGCTCGCCGGTGCTTTTAAACACGGGTATTTTGCCTGTTTTAAACACTACTTTTTGCTGCCCGAACGCTAAAAAAGTTTGGGCAAAAAGGAAAAACGCGCAGAAAAATTTTTTTTTCTTCATTATTAAATGTGAAAAAGACGGTTAATTTTCCGGGAACGTTCCCGGAAAAGGTTACATATTAGTAAAATTGCCAATTGTGTAATTTATACACAATCAAAAATTTAAAACTTCGTTTTTTGCAAAATAGAGGCATAAAATTGAAATATTATTAAAATAAATACTATCCCTTTTATATTTCGTATAAGTTAATTTTGAGTTAATAAATACTCATAAAATTATCTTATACATAATATTTGCATTTATTACTTGTAAGTGTAAATTAGTCACACGCTACATCAGCAAAAATAATAAACCAATTGTACCCGGGGCTATAAGCCCAAATTAATTTACAAAACAAATAAGTATATGAGAAAAAATTACTCAAAAAAGTATGTACTCCTATGCGCATTTCTGATGATCTCAGTCATTGCATTTGCACAAACAGGAAGTATTAAAGGTAAGGTAATTGACGAAACCAATTTACCTTTACCTGGATCAACCGTTAGCGTTGATGGAACCACCCTTGGTTCTACAACTGATGCTAACGGTGGTTACACCATTGCTGGCTTAAAACCAGGTAGCTATACTGTTACAGCAACATTTTTAGGCTATGTAGCCTTAAAGAAAACTGTAACCGTAACCTCTTCCGTAAGTACAACTGTGGATTTCGGTCTGAAACCACAAAACACAAACCTGAATGAAGTGGTAGTTATTGGATATGGTACCCAAAAGAAAAAGGATTTAACAGGATCTGTTATCTCTGTTACTGCAAAAGATTTTAATCAAGGACCGGTAACTACGCCCGAAGCGCTTATTACGGGTAAAGTTTCAGGTGTTGAGATTACTTCTAACAGTGGTGCTCCGGGTGCAGGTAGCACAATCCGCATCAGGGGTGGCGCATCAATTTCTGCAAGTAATGATCCCCTTATCGTAATTGATGGTGTACCTATCAGTAATTCAGGTATTCCGGGTATTGATAATGCTTTAGCAACCATCAACCCTAATGATATAGAATCATTCAATATTTTGAAAGATGCATCCGCAACAGCTATTTACGGTTCAAGAGCATCAAACGGTGTTATTATTATAACCACCAAAAAAGGTAAAGGCGGCGAAAAATTCACTGTTAACTTCAGCACGTTAAACTCTTTATCAAAAATAACTAAAGAAGTTCCTGTATTATCTGCAGCACAATTCAGAAGCTTGGTTTCAAGCAGCCAGGCAAACTTAACAAGCGCTCAGCAAGCATTGGTGGGTAATGCAAATACCGATTGGCAAAGCCTTATTTACCGCGAAGCCATTACAACTGATAACAACATTAGCTTTAGCGGTGGTGTTAAAGGTTTACCATACAGACTTGCCTTTGGTTATTTAGACCAGGACGGTGTGTTAAAAAAGGATAATTTAAAAAGAACAACTGTTTCATTAAATTTAAACCATGATTTTTTAAGAAACAGCTTAAAAATTGATTTCAATTTCAAAGGCACTTATACCGACAGGCATTTTGCTAATCAAAGTGCAATTGGTGCTGCTGTTGGCTTTGACCCTACTCAACCAGTATATTCTGGCAACAGTAAATACGGTGGTTATTTTGAGTGGCTTGATGTTAGCGGTAATGGCAACCCAAGCACATTGGCTCCGCGTAACCCGGTAGGTTTATTAAACGAGCAAGATGCCAGGGGAACTACAAAAAGAGGTTTAGGTAGCCTTTCGGTAAACTATGTATTCCCTTTCCTGAAAGAATTACAGGCTAATGCTACTTTTGGTGGTGATATTACTGATGGCCAGGGCCAAACATTTGTTCCGGCTACTGCTGCTGCATCATTTGCACAAAAGGGTTCATACGCTCAGTATTTTGGAGAAAACTACACCTACAATAATGACTACTACTTAAAATACGCAAAAGATTTTAAGGAAATTCATAGCCATTTAGATGTACAGGCTGGTTACTCATACCAATACTTCCATTTTTACACTAAACCATTTGCATCATACGCAGCTGATAAAACAACTGTAACCAGTGCAGCACCTTCAATTTTCCCAGGGCAATATTACATCGAATCACCATTCGGTCGTTTGAACTATAGCTTTATGGATAAATATTTGCTGACTGCAACTATCCGTGATGACCGTTCTTCAAAATTCTCTGAAAAGAACCGTAATGGTTATTTCCCTTCACTTGCTTTAGCATGGAGAATTAACCAGGAATCGTTTCTTAAAGGTGTTGACGTAATTTCTGATCTGAAATTGAGAGCAAGTTACGGTATTACCGGTCAGCAGGACATCGGTCCAAACTTTGCATACCTTGCCGTTTATGACCCAAGTAACATATCTGCACAATACCAGTTTGGTAACTCATACATTAACACTTTACGTGCTGATGCTTATAACTCGTTAATTAAATGGGAATCAACAGCGACATCAAACTTAGCTTTAGATTACGGCTTTTTGAACAACAGGATCAACGGTAGTATTGAGTATTACTACAAAAAAACCAAAGATCTTTTATTTGATACCCCGGTTGCCGATGGTACAAATTTAACTAACCATGTATACGCAAATATTGGTAACCTGCATACAAAAGGTTTAGACTTCAACATTAATGTAAACGCGATAGCTTCAAAAGATATCAACTGGACCCTTGGTTACAACGTTTCTTTCAACAAGATAACTGTTGACAATATTTCAGCAACACGTGATCCTAATCAGATAATAGCAGTTGGCGGAATCCCGGGCGGTGTAGGTAACACTATTCAGCTTTTAAAAGCCGGTTATACTCCTTACCAATTCTACGTATACCAACAGGTTTACGGTCCAAATGGTAAACCACTTGAAGGTGTTTATGTTGACAGGAACGGCAATGGTACAACCACCGATGATAAATACCTGTACAAACAACCAAACCCTTCGGTATTTATGGGCTTCAATTCAAATTTCAACTATAAGAAATGGAACCTTGGTTTTACCTTACGTGCTAACCTTAACAACTACGTTTATAACGCCGTACAGGCAAGCAACGCAGCTTATGCAGGGTTAAAATTCCAGGGATACCTGAGCAATATACCTAACAGCATATTAAAAACTAACTTTCAGCAGTACCAGTTATACTCTGATTATTACGTAGAGAACGCATCTTTCTTACGTATGGACAATGCCAACATCACTTACAATTTTGGAAAAATAGCAGGCGCAAGCAACTTAAGAATTACTGCTAATGTTCAAAACGTATTTGTTGTAACCAAATACACAGGCCTTGACCCAGAAGTTAGCTCTGGAATTGACAATAACATTTATCCGCGCCCACGTGTTTACTCACTTGGCCTGAATGTTACTTTTTAAGCAAAATATTTAAAATATAAAATATTATGAAAATAAGAAATTTAATTAAGCTGATGGCCATTACAATAATGTGCGTATCAGTCACATTATCATCGTGTAAAAAGAACCTGACCCCTATTGGTCAGTTAACAACAGCTAACGTTTACAAGGATTTTAACAATTACAAACCAGTATTAGCAAAACTATACACTGCGTTTGCATTGAGCGGCCAGCAAGGCCCGGCAGGAAATCCTGACGTAGCCGGTATTGATGAAGGTTTTTCAAATTACCTGCGCGAGTTGTTTAACATGGAAGAGCTTACAACTGATGAAGCGCAGATTGTATGGAATGACGGAACAGTGCATAACCTGCATGACATGAGCTGGAATTCACAAAATGAATTCATCAGGGCAATGTATGATCGTATTTTTTACGAAATATCATTAGATAATGAGTTTATCCGCCAAACAAGTGATGCACAATTAAGCGCAAACGGTATTACCGGTAATAATTTAGTATTAGCAAAACAATACCGTGCAGAAGCCCGCTTTTTAAGAGCATTAGCTTATTACCATGCTATTGACCTTTTTGGAAGCGTACCTTTTGTAACTGAAAATGATAATGTTGGTGTGTTTTTCCCGGCCCAAAAGTCACGTGCTGATTTGTTTACTTATGTAGAAAGTGAATTAAAAGCTATCCCTGCTGATATGGGAACACCACGTTTTGAGTATGGCCGTGCTGATCAGGCTGCAGCCTGGACTTTATTAGCCAAACTGTATCTGAATGCCAAAGTATACACCGGTACTGATCGCAGTACTGATGCTATTACCTACGCAAACAAAGTTATAGCCGCTGGTTATACACTTGAGCCGCATTTCAAAAACCTTTTCCTTGCTGATAACAACAAATCAAACGAAATTATTTTCCCGATTGAGTCTGATGGTATTCACACACAAGGATATGGTGGTATGACTTACCTTATACATGCACAGGTTGGTGGTAACATGGACCCTGCTGCTTTTGGTATAAACGGCGGTTGGTCTGGATTACGTACTACCAAACAATATGTAGCTTTATTTCAGGACAACAGTGGAAACACTGATAAAAGAGCGCTTTTCTTTACTAACGGGCAATCAGAAACAATAACTGATGAGTATACATTTGCTGATGGATATGCTATCCAGAAATTCAGAAACGTTACTTCAACCGGTGCCGTAGGAACTGACCCAACCGGAAACTTCCCTGATACCGATTTCCCGATGTTCCGTTTGGCAGATGTTTACCTGATATATGCTGAGGCTGTTTTACGCGGTGGTTCAGGCGGCGATCCGGTTACTGCTTTAAATTATATAAACAAAATACGCACAAGAGCCTATGATGGTAGCTTAAGTGGCAATATTACTGCACCACAATTAAACTTGCCTTTCATTTTAGATGAACGCGGCAGGGAGTTATTGTTTGAGATGCAAAGAAGAACAGATTTGATTCGTTTTGGGAAATTTACCGATGCCAGTTACTTATGGGAATGGAAAGGTGGCGTTGCAAATGGACAGGGTGTATCATCAAACCTTAACCTAATGCCAATACCATCAACTGATTTGATCAACAACCCAACCTTGAAACAAAACCCAGGTTATAATTAAACAAGGAAACAGGCATACTTTTATTTGCTTTTAATTTGAAACAAGGTAAAAAATATTAAAAATGAAAAAATTATTAACAAGACTATTAACGCTAAGCAGCATAGGTTTGCTTATGCTTACAGCCTGCAAAAAAGACGGCGCACTTGTAACCAGCAATGGCGGCAAAGCGGGCACTTTAGTTGTATCATCTAATACAATAGTATTAGATAAAACTAAACTTAATGACACCTCAACAGTGATTCATTTCAATATCTCAAAAGCCAATTATGGTTATAGTGCCGGCGTTACCAGTACTTTGCAAATTGACTCAATGGGCGATAACTGGAAGAATCCTAAAACAGTAATTTTAGGTGCAAACGTATTTGCTCAAAAATACACAACAAATGATTTTAATGCATTAATGCTATCATTGCACCTAACGCCTAACCAGGCCGGACAAGTGCAGGTACGTGTATCGCAAGCCATTTCAAGTGCTATTGCTCCTGTTTACTCTAATGTAATTACACTTAACGTTACACCTTTCTCATTAGCATCGTACCTGTATGTTCCGGGTGCTTACCAGGGATGGTCACCAGGCTCAGCAGCTTCGTTAGTTTCGCCAAACAGCAATAATATCTATTCAGGCATTATAAACTTTACTGGCAGCGACCTTAATTTCAAAGTTACATCAGAAGCAGATTGGAACGGTACTAACTATGGTGCTGGTTCAGGAGCTGGTACTGTTAGTACTACTGGTGGTAACTTGCTTGCACCTGCTGATGGTGGTTTATTAGTAACCGTCAACTTAAATGCTAATACCATAACCTTTGTACCTCAATGGAGTATTATTGGTGATGCTACACCAGGCGGCTGGGGTGCTGATACCAATATGTTTTACAATGCAGGTACAGGCACATGGTACATTACAGCTAAATTGGTTAGCGATGGTGGCCAAGCTGTAAAATTCAGGTTAAACAATGCCTGGGCTACTAATTTAGGTGGCAGCAATGGTACACTTACACTAAATGGTGGTAACATCTCGGTACCTAATACTACTCCCGCAGGCGCTATGTATAATATTACATTAGATCCTGTTGCTAACACTTACACTTTAGTAAAACAATAATACAGGGGTTGATTTTTTGATTTAAAAGCCCGGCTGGTGAAAACCACCGGGTTTTTTTGTGCACTATAGTTATTGTATTTTATAAGACGATTGTACCTTAATAATAAGTTGAAGGCATAAAAAAACCCTGATCAAAATGATCAGGGTTTTTTTAATATCTATGATGTAGGGTAATGTTACCTGTTCTTTATATCAACATAGTCGCGGTTAACTGCACCTACATATATCTGGCGCGGACGGCCAATAGGCTCTTTATTTTCTTTCATTTCTTTCCATTGCGCTATCCATCCCGGTAAGCGGCCTAATGCAAATAATACGGTGAACATATCAGTAGGAAAACCTAACGCTCGATAAATAATACCTGAGTAAAAGTCAACATTAGGGTATAATTTACGCTCAACAAAGTAAGGATCTTTTAAAGCTACTTCTTCCAGCTTTTTAGCTATCTCAAGCACTTCATCGTCAATACCCAGTTTCTCCAAAATATCATCACATGCCTTTTTAATGATCTTAGCACGTGGATCAAAGTTTTTATACACCCTGTGTCCAAATCCCATTAAGCGGAAAGGATCATTTTTATCTTTTGCTTTGGCAATCCACTTATCAGTATCACCCCCATCCTCTTTTATCTTTTCAAGCATTTCAATTACAGCCTGGTTAGCACCGCCATGCAGCGGGCCCCATAATGCCGAAATACCGGCAGATACAGAAGCATAAATATTTGACTCTGACGAACCTACTATACGAACGGTAGATGTTGAGCAGTTTTGCTCATGATCGGCATGTAATATCAGTAAAGTGTTCATTGCACTTACAATTACCGGGTCAATCTCAATCTGTTCTGTACGCTGACCAAAGGTCATGTGCAGAAAGTTGGTTACATAATCGTATTTATTTTGCGGATAAATAACCGGGTGGCCCAATGATTTTTTGTAAATCCATGAAACTACAGTAGCCATTTTAGCAAGCATCTTAATAATGCTTAAATGCAGCTCTTCTTCGGTTTGAAGCGACTTTAACGATTCAGGATAGAATGCAGATAATGCACAAACCAATGATGATAACTGTCCCATGGGATGTGATTTTGACGGGAACCCATCAAAAAACTTTTTCATATCCTCATGTACCAGTGTATGGCGGCTTATTTCGTACTGAAAGTTCGTTAATTCCTGCTCCGTAGGTAGTTCACCATGTATCAGCAAGTAAGCAACTTCAATAAAACTTGATTTTTCAGCAAGCTCTTCTATTGGGTAACCGCGGTATTTAAGTATCCCTAATTCGCCATCTAAAAATGTAATTGCACTTTTAGTAGCACCGGTGTTTTTGTAGCCAATATCAAGTGTTACATAACCGGTAAGGTCGCGTAGTTTAGAAATATCAATAGCTTTTTCGCCTTCAGTGCCCTCAATTACGGGAAGATCATAAGTTTTATCGCCAATTTTTAATTGTGCTGTCTCAGACATAGGAAAATATTTTATCTGCAACAAATGTAACGAAATCTGCGTATTAATAACCTTTAAGATGATTGACAATTTGTAAAATTTTCATATCTTATTTAGCCGAATCCTTTACCTTAGTTTAACATAACTCACAATAACTTATTTTAAAACCCTTTTTAGTATGTCCTTCAGAAGCAGGCTGCTATTATTCTTGCAAAACGATAATACCATCTATCAGCTATTATTGATCGGCCTGTTTATTGCAAGTCCATCCCTCCACTATCTCTGCTACTATAATTCGTTTGATCCCTTGTGGCTGCGCTTTATTAACAGCGGTTTGTGCTTAGCTGCCCTTTGCCTGTCATACTATCCCGATAAATTATATTATAAAATAGTATCATACTTAACTATCATATCTTTCCTTGTAATTAACAATTGCCTTTTACTTGGTAAAAATGGGTTTGAGCATGCATATCTTTTTAGTTCGATAACAGTTTTTATAGCATTAACTCTTTTTTGCACCAGGCGATGGGAGTTTATAGCCATTTGTGCACTTAATTTATTGGCTACAGTAATAGCTTATATTACAGCACCAAAGCTCGATATATCAATAGTTGTATTAGTGGTTTTATTGCTAACCTTTACTTTTATTGCCTATGTATCCTTTTTAGTAATGGTTACTTATAACCTAAAGTTTAAGAAGGCAGTAAGCAGTATTGTGGACCTCAACAAAACCCTGATAGCCAACGAGGAGAAAATGCGTGCCAGCAGCAATAGCCTTACAGCGCTTATTAACTCATTGAATGATATTATTTTTGAGTTTGATGAAGATAAAATTTGTCTTAATGTATGGTTTAACGGATCAATAAAACGGGTTATAGATCCCCGGTTATGTATTGGCAAAAAGATAAGTGAAATAATTGGACAGGATAAAGCTCAAAAATTTGATGACGCTTTTGATGCCATCATAGCCAATAAACAGCCGGTTACGCTTGAGTACCCTTCCGACTTTGAAACAGGAAAATGGCTTATAGCAAAAATGGCCCCGGTTTATGATAGCGCAGGCAATTATACTTCCCGTATCTCGGCCTCTGTTACTGATATTACAGAGCAAAAAAACTATGCTGATGCTTTAAAAGAACAGGAAATATTATTGCTCGAAGCACAATCGATAGCAAAAACTGGTAACTGGTCATACGATCATCAGAAAGGCGAATCCTTTTGGTCAAAAAACCTGTATACCATCTTAGAGGTCGATAGTATTCCTGAAGATACCTCAATGTTTGATTATTATCTGAGCCTGATCCATCCGGATGACCGGGAGAATGCTTTCGAATACTTTTCAAACATTAATGTACCTAACAAAAGTGATTTTGAACATAAACTGATCACTCCTAATGGTAGTTTAAAATACTTAAAGGCTTTAAAAGGTGATACAACCGTTAACGAAAAAGGTGAGCTCAAGAGAGCGGTTGGCGTTATACAGGATATTACAGAAACCCGTTTATCTGAAAAAATAATAAAGGTTAGCCAGGCGGAATTATTGGAAGCCCAGATAATTGCTAAAATTGGCAACTGGAAATGGGATATCACCATGAACAAGCTCTCGTGGTCTGACGAGATTAACAACATTTTTGAGATAGACCAAAAAGCGGCTACCGAAAACAACTTTGTTAAGGTGCTGATAAAGTATTGCCACCCTAATGATCGTGAAATACTTAAAAAGCATTTAATAAGCTTTGCCAGCATCAATAATACATCGTACGAATACCGCATTATAACGCCGCAAGGCAATGTTAAACACTTAAGCATTATTGTAGGTAAGTTATTAAGACGAGATGACGGCACTGTACGTAAAATTATCGGCACCCTGCAGGATGTTACCGACCGTAAACAAGCCGAAATTGAACAACAGCAAACTGAAAATAAATACAAGCTGATATTAGAAACCATTAAGCTGCCTGCTTTATCGGTTGATAGTAAAGGCATTGTTATTTTTTGCAATAAATATATGGCCGAAATGCTGGGCTATGATCAGCATGAAATGCTGGGCGTAAACTGGCTGGATAATTTTATACCCGATGGTATACGGGAAGAATTAAAGGATTGGTTTGTAAACAATAAGTTTGACGCGCAGTTTACTAACCCTGTAATTTGCCGCAATGGCGAGCAGCGCCTTATCAGCTGGCAAAATACGGTTAGCTATGACGAAAACGGTAAAATAAAAGAGGTTACCGGCATTGGCGAAGACATTACCGACAGGGAAAGAGCTACCCAGGCGTTGATCTCCGCTAAAGAAAACGCCGAAAAATCTTCGCATTTTAAATCAGAGTTTTTATCCATTATGAGCCATGAGATAAGGACACCGATGAATGCAGTAATAGGTACAACCAATTTATTATTGAGTGAAGACCCCAAACCAGACCAGCTGGAATATCTGAACACGCTAAAATTCTCTGGCGAAAACCTGTTAGCTATTATAAACGACATCCTTGATTATAACAAGATAGAAGCCGGTAAGCTGGAGCTAAACAAACTGCCATTTAATATAGTAAGCCTCACACAAAAAATAAAGCAATCATTTTATGCTAAGGCGGCAGAGAAAGACCTGGAAATTGAGTTGCTGCTAAACAACCTGCCCGAATATTTAATTGGCGACCAGATACGCCTGAGCCAGGTATTAAATAACCTGTTAAGCAATGCCATTAAATTTACACATACCGGCAAAGTTACCTTAAAGCTTGACAGCAAGCCCATAACTAATAATCAGGTTGCTGTTGAGTTTACCATTACCGATACCGGGATAGGTATAGGCGCCGATAACCTGGCCCATATATTTGATCCATTTATGCAGGAGTCGCAAACGGCCGATAAGGACTATGGCGGCACGGGCCTTGGCCTTGCCATTACCAAACGACTGGTTGAACTACATCAAAGTGCCATTTCAGTAACCAGCAAATCAGGTGTGGGTACACAATTCACATTCACTATCATATTCAATATAGCACCCAAACAAACCAATGAAGACAAGGCGCCACCTGCTTTGGTACGTACGTTACAAGGAATGCGGATATTGATTGTTGATGATAATAAGATGAACCTGCTTATTGCATCAAAATTTTTGAAGAAATGGCAGGCCGAAACCACCGAAGCACTAAGCGGCGAGCAGGCTATCAGTTTGGTTAAAATTAACGTTTACGACCTGATCATAATGGATCTTCAAATGCCCGAAATGGATGGCTTTGAAACCACAAGGGCTATAAGGGATATAAACCCTTACATACCGGTTATTGCTCTAACAGCTGATGCAATGCCCGAAACACACGCCAAAGCCTTCGCTGCCGGCATGTGCGATTATTTGACCAAGCCTTTTGTGCCGGATGTATTGTTTGAAAAAATTGCCAAACACTACACCCCTGCCGAAATTGAAATTATCCCTAAAGAAATTTTATAGAACCTGTTAGTTTGAGCGGATAGCCTCAACCGGGTCAAGCCTGGCAGCAAAATAAGCGGGCAAAATACCCGATATAATGCCAATACTAATGGACAGGCTTATACCAAAAATAATATTCGACATATCAAGCACTACCTGGATATCCGCAGCTGCCTTTAATAGCGCAGTACCTCCAAATACCATCCCAAGACCTATAATGCCCCCCATGAGGCAGAGCACTACCGATTCAATCAAAAACTGCAGCAATATAAAGTAGTTTTTGGCCCCTAATGATTTTTGGATGCCGATGATATTGGTTCGTTCCTTAACCGAAACAAACATGATGTTTGCTATACCAAAACCGCCCACCAGTATGGAGAACAGCCCTATTACAAAGCCCACTTTTTTTAATACAGAAAACACAATATCTAACTGGTTTGAGAGCAGGGTGGTTTTATTTAAGGCAAAGTTATCATCAACCCCGGCTGTAACCGCCTTATAGAGCGCATCAAACCTCTAACTTCGCTTTCAACTTCCACATCGCTGATGCCGTTTCGGCCGCGTACTACAATCTGTGGGTTATAGTTGGCGTTCTGTACATCAATTACGTTTTTGGCAAAGTTTAAGGGCAGCAGGATCTCCTTATCGTCAGATATTCCTAAAATATCGTTACCCTCTTTTTTAAAAACACCAATTACCGTAATGTTACGGCCCATTATTTTTATCTGCTTGCCAACTGCTCCCCCATCCGGGAAAAGATCTTTTGCAATATCATGGCCTATAACGGTGACCGGGCTGCCTGCCCTTGATTCCATTTCGGTAAAATAGCGGCCATCTTCAAAATCAAAGTTCCATGTTTTATCATGATCGTGCGATGCCGCATCAATCTGCGCACCATCAACCGTGTTGCTTTGGTACTTTACAATACGGTTATCAATATTTATCTCGTATGATACGGCCAGCGCGGTTTGGCTGCGCCTAACTAACTCATCAAACTCACGGATCTTAGGGTCGGGGCGTTGCAGGTATTTCCACCATGGCGAATCCTCGTTATTTACCCATGGCCATTTTTGAATGTAGATACTGTTGCTGCCTAATTTATTAACGCTTTTTTGCAGGTTATTTTTAAGCGTATCAACCGCCGAAAAAACAGATATGATGGTGAAGATACCAATGGTAACACCTAATAATGAAAGAAAAGTACGCAGCTTATTTTGCCTTAAAGCATCATAAGCAAACAGAAAGCTTTCCTTTAAAAGTTTTAAAAATATCATATAAGTAATCTCGATTTAACGCGTGGTATTTTGATGACCAGAACCTGATATTTTTTAGACGATGGTACTGCCGTTTAGTTACATTATTTTTTCACTTAACAATTTACTATAATTGTTGTTATAAGTGTGCAAAGGAAGCAATGAAACTTGAGCTATAAAAAAATCCCGAAAAAGTAGTAAAAAAAACTTACATTTGCGCCCTTGAAAATTCATATCATTTAGCATGAAATTATCTCAATTTAAATTTAACCTGCCCGAATCACTGATTGCTCATACACCTGCAAACACTCGCGATGAATCACGTTTAATGGTTTTACACCGCGATTCAGGCAAAATTGAGCACAAAATATTTAAAGATGTGTTGGATTATTTTGATGATAAAGATGTAATGATCCTTAACAACACCAAAGTATTTCCTGCCCGTATGTATGGCAATAAAGAAAAAACAGGTGCTACTATTGAAGTATTTTTATTAAGAGAATTAAATAAAGAACTTAGGTTATGGGATGTGCTGGTTGATCCGGCACGTAAAATACGCGTAGGTAACAAGTTATACTTTGGCGATGATGACCTTTTAATTGCCGAGGTTGTTGATAATACTACATCACGTGGCCGTACTATCCGCTTTTTGTTTGACGGTACCGACGAAGAGTTTCGCCGTAACGTTGAGATTTTGGGCGAAACACCACTGCCTAAATACATTAAACGCAAAGCAACTACCGAAGATAAAGAACGCTACCAAACTATTTTTGCAAAGCACGAAGGTGCAGTAGCCGCCCCTACTGCAGGCTTACACTTTAGCCGCGAGCTGATGAAACGCCTTGAGCTAAAAGGTATTGAATTTGCCGAAGTAACTTTGCACGTAGGTTTAGGTACTTTTCGCCCGGTTGAGGTTGAGGATTTAACCAAACACAAAATGGACTCAGAGCAGTTTATTATTGAAGAAAAGCAGGCAAATATTGTAAACAAAGCTATTGAGCGTAAAAGCCGTGTTTGTGCAATTGGTACTACATCAATGCGTACTATTGAATCGGCAGTATCTGCAAATAAAACATTGAAACCAGCTAACGACTGGACCAGCAAATTCATTTTCCCGCCATACGATTTCAGCATTGCTAATTCAATGATAACCAATTTCCACACACCAGAATCTACACTGTTAATGATGGTTTGTGCATTTGGTGGATATGAGCATGTGATGAATGCTTATGAAGTTGCCGTAAAAGAAAAATATCGTTTTTACAGCTATGGCGATGCCATGCTGATCATATAATTAGTATATTAAAAAAATATTCAAAGCCCCTTTAAAATTTTAAAGGGGCTTTTTTATGTTTACTGATTTAATACGCATCAATTTGTAGCTTTGACCATGGCTTCTGATACCTTACCAAAAAACTACGCTATTATTGTTGCCGGCGGCTCCGGTACACGGATGCAATCAGCTGTGCCTAAACAGTTTTTATTGCTTTGCGGCAAGCCGGTTATAATGTACACTATTGAAGCTTTCTTTAATTCGGCAGCAAAGCCCGGGATAATCCTTGTGCTGCCTGCGGAATATCACGCCTACTGGCAAAAACTTTGTACCGATCATCATTTTACCATAGCACATCAATTAGTTACCGGTGGGCAAACCCGCTTCCATTCTGTAAAAAACGGATTGGATAGCATCAGCAATGATACAGATGCAGTAATAGCCGTGCATGATGCCGTAAGGCCGCTTACCAGCAGGCAGATAATCAACGAGACATACAAACATGCCGCCTTGCATGGAAATGCTGTTACAGCCGTTAAAAGTCGCGATTCTGTACGATCAGTAAAAAACGGTATTTCGCAGAGCTTAATACGGGATGAAATCTACCTGGTACAAACGCCGCAAACCTTTCAATCGGCACAAATAAAAAAAGCTTACCTGCAACCCTTTGACACCAAATTTACAGATGATGCCAGCGTGGTTGAAGAAACAGGAGTAGCTATAAACCTGATTGAAGGAAACTACGAAAATATTAAGATTACCTTCCCCGAGGATATTGCCATTGCAGAAATGCTCATAAAAAAGTCCGTAGCCGGATAGTTAGCGTATCAGGATTGAATTAACAACCTAATCACAAGCTAAACCATCAGCTACGGACCAGTCGGCTTATAAACTACAAGCCGGTACGAATTATGCCCTTCTGATTATCCCTAAAAGTAAGGCTATAACGGCAATTACTAATAGGATGTGGATCAAACCACCGCCAACAGGATAAACAAATGCTCCGAAAATCCATCCTATTACAAGGATAACTGCGATTAAATACAATAAGCTTCTCATTTTTATAAAGTTTTAGTTGATAATGTTGAAATCTCCAATACCAAAACCATTCCAAAAAGGAGTGTAAACAAAAAAACCCTGCTAAAGCAAGGTTTTTTTGTTTATGAGGCTACATTAATACTCATCTTCGTTAAAAAAGAAGTCATCTTTTGTAGGGTAATCAGGCCATATCTCTTCAATATTTTCGTACGGCTCACCATCATCTTCCAGGGCCTGCAAGTTTTCAATAACCTCAACAGGTGCTCCGGAACGGATGGCGTAATCAATTAGTTCATCTTTTGTTGCGGGCCAGGGCGCATCTTCCAGGTGGGATGCCAGTTCAAGTGTCCAATACATATTCTTTTAATTATTATTGTTTATCGGTAAATTTACTTTTTCGCAAAAGTATAATATTTTTAATTTGATTATCAATATTTTTTTCCTTTATGCGAATTGTTTTTTTTAATGACAGTTAAGCTACTATCATTAAATACATTAATTCAATTTTGCTATTTGTAAACCTTTCAAATTCGCGGTATCCATTGATTTTCAGGAATATTATTATCGTTCCCAATTTTGCGGGCTAAGGTGAATAAATAATCACTCAGCCTGTTCAAATAAATATTCACTTTTTCGTCAACCGTGCTTTCTTCGGCCAGGTGTACCGTTATGCGTTCGGCCCTTCGGCATACGCATCTCGCAATATGGCAATAAGAAATCGCATTGCTCCCACCGGGTAAAATAAAATGTCTTAATTCTGGTAATTGCTCATTCATTTTATCCATCTCCTGCTCCAGCAATTCAATATCAGCCAGGTGCAGATCGGGTATAACCATCCTTGATTTCTCCGGATCAGCCGCTAAGGACGACCCAATGGTAAACAACCTGTCCTGTATCTGCTTTAATACCTCTTTATCATGCAGGGTAATATCCTGATCACCTATTAAACCAATATATGAGTTAAGTTCATCAATAGTTCCGTAGCTCTCAATCCTGATGTGGTGTTTGGCAACCCGGGTACCACCAATTAGCGAGGTATAACCCTTATCGCCTGTTTTTGTATAGATCTTCATTAATAATTGCTGCTTTACTTTGAATCCGAATGTATTGTTTTGATTTGAAATTTAACTGTTCAATCCATTATTTATTATCCGGAGCATACTACCTGCCGGGGTTTTAATAGGCTAATAATAGAAACACTATTGCAATTTGAACGTTATATTAATTTTATTACCAAATTTGACGCTGAATATTACAGCTCATATTTGAAAAACATATCATTGTGAAAAACCCCTCATATATAAAATCATTGTTTTTATTGTGTATCGTATTGTTTTCGAGCTTAAAATGTGTCAGCACAGATAAAAAGACCGATAACAATGCCCCACATAAAATAGCCGTAGCCAGTTTTTTGAGCGAAAAGCAATTTAACACCCTTTTCCCACAGCGCGATAAGTTTTATACCTATGCCGCTTTTATAAAGGCCCTTAAAGAAATGAGCCTTATTAAAGTTAAGGTGGCAAGGCGCGCCGTATCTGTTTACCAGTTTACCCGTACAGATAAAAGTACCGGCCTGGCAACCATTATACGACAGGATGAAGACTGGAACGAGGAATGGGCCAAAAAGAAACCCGACAGTACTTACTTAATTGATTATGGTAATTTTTGCTCGGAAAGAGATTTATTGACCAATAAAAAGGAATTAGCTGCCTTTTTTGCCCATATAGCCCACGAAACCAGGCATGGCGAAAACGGAAAGTATAACGACGGGCTGATGTTTATACACGAAAGCAACACTTCATTGCCTTATATTTCCGATAATGATACCTACCCTGCCGTACCCGGTAAAAAATACTATGGCCGCGGCCCTTTACAAATCAGCTATAATGGTAATTATGGTTATGCATCTGATTGTATCTTCGGGGATAAAAAGATATTGCTGAATAACCCGGAATTGGTTGAAACAGATCCGGTAGTGGCCTTTAAAACCGCTATTTATTTTTGGATGACCCCGCAAACCTTCAAACCATCGGCACATGATGTAATGATTGGCAAATGGCTGCCCAATGCTGCCGATAAAGCTGCGGGCCGTACCCCGGGCTTCGGGATGACCATTAATATTGTGAACGGCGCAGTTGAATGCGGAAAAGGCGAAGGAATTTACAGCATGAACGACCGTATTGGTTTTTACCAGTATTTTTTAAAGGATTTGGGTGTTAGCGATGCCAATTGTGCCTGCTCCTGCGGAAAAATGAAGCCTTATTTATAGAGCTGACAATATGCCGGCAAACGCCCCGTGCTCACCCTTCGAGAACCTCAGGTTGACAGCCTAATTGAAGAATTGAGTTGGGGTGTCATGGTGAGGTACTCGAACCATGAGGGTAAAGGCCTCTACGCTCACCCTTCGAGAGCCTCAGGGTGACAGCCTAATTGAGAATTGAGTTGGGGTGTCATGGTGAGGTACTCGAACCATTAGGGCAAAGGCCTCTGCGTTCATCCTAAGACTGCAAACCCTTACGCATTAATTGCTTCCTTTATTTTTATTTGTATTTTAGTGTGCTTGTTTTTTAAAGCAAAAATAAATGGATACAAATTACCCCTTTAATACCGCCGGCCTTTGCACAGAAGAAATTGACAGGTTTCATGACACCTACAATGTACTTAAAACAAAGTTTGATATTGCACTAACCGGCCACATTGATTTTCAGTTAGAAAACTTTGAAGTGTTTAAACATTACCAGGGCATTAATATCCGCGACTCGTATGTCA
The DNA here is from genome assembly GCF_965277465.1 of Mucilaginibacter sp. Classification (GTDB taxonomy): domain Bacteria; phylum Bacteroidota; class Bacteroidia; order Sphingobacteriales; family Sphingobacteriaceae; genus Mucilaginibacter. The sequence goes on along the minus strand of NZ_CBDICW010000002.1, from coordinate 1,117,419 downwards.
TAAAACACGAAAACAATAATAGCTATATCCTTTTTATTGAAAGCCAGTTAAAGCACCACGCCCATGGGCATAATGGCCCCGGTTACGAGTGCCAGACATGGGCATTGGCTTATTTAAAACATAATTTTGGCCGCGTTTTAATAAGGCCTGAAACCCTTGCCGATAAAATAATTGAACTGATACACCCCGTTGAACTTGACTTTGAGGAAGACAAAGCCTTTAGCGATACCTTTTATGTGCTGGTAAATGACCATTACAAGGCAGTATCAGGCATCGACCGTAATTTTAGAAATGCGGTTATGGATGTACGCGAAGATGATTTTGTGATAGAAATAGTTGAACACACCCTAATTATTGGCAACAGTAAACCCATCTCGCCCGAAAAGGCAATCTACCTGGCAGAGTTTGTATCAAGGCTTTGTACCGCCTGCGATTAAGAAAATATGAGCTAAAAAAAGTTATAAAATAATTAGCGGAGAGGTTTTCAACTAAACTTCTTTCATTATGGCGCTATGCCTATCCACTGTTTGGATGCTGGTATTGGCATAATCATTTTCAACCAGGCCATCGCGCATACGCACTATACGGTGAGCATGCAGGGCAATATCTTCCTCGTGGGTAACTAATATAATGGTATTGCCTTTGGCGTGAATATCCTCAATCAATCCCATTATTTCAATAGATGTTTTGGTATCAAGGTTACCGGTAGGCTCATCGGCCAATATAATGGATGGGTTATTGATCAGTGCGCGGGCCACGGCTACACGCTGGCGTTGTCCGCCCGATAGTTCGTTAGGCTTATGATCCATACGGTTACCAAGGCCAACATTTTCAAGGCTCAGCTTAGCGCGTGCCTGTCTTTTCTCCTTACTTATCCCGGCATAAACCAGCGGAAGGGCAACATTATCCAATGCAGTATTACGTGGCAGCAGGTTAAATGTCTGGAAAACAAAGCCAATTTCGGTATTCCTCACTTCGGCCAGTTCATTATCCGTCATGTGGCTTACGTTGATGCCGTTCAGGGTGTACTCACCTTTTGAAGGGGTATCCAAACAGCCTAAAATATTCATCAGGGTTGATTTTCCGGAACCCGAGGGGCCCATCAGCGCAACAAACTCTCCTTTATTAATAGTTAACGTAACCGATTTAAGGGCATGAATAATTTCAGTACCGATAACATATTTACGTCCAATATCTTTAAGGATTATAAGTGGCTCCATTTTGTTTTCTGTTTTGACTACAGCAACAGAAATTTGTTACAGCCAAACGCTAATATGATAGCAATACTTATTTAAGATCTATCACCTTGGGCACCAAAAAGAAATCATCATCGCGCTTGGGTGCATTCTGTAAGGCTTCCTGGTGGGTAATCTCCGCTTTAACCACATCCTCGCGCAAAACATTCACCTCATCGGTCATGTAAACCAATGGCTCAACGCCCGAAGTATTGATTTCATTCAGTTTAGCCATAAAATCAAGGATCTTGTTCATATCCTTTATCATATCCTGCTTTTCGTCACCGCTAAGTTCCAGCCTTGCAAGGTGTGCTATTATATCAACTGCTTCTTCGTCAATGGTCATGCTCATCGCAATTCGTTTAATTATTCTCTGATCTTTATAGCTACAAATATATTACAAATACCCGGCCTGCTGTGTAATCATTTAACTGCACTGCATAAAACTTTCCCGGTATTTTCTCTTTAGAGCGATTTTCCTAATCGCTCAAATAAAATTCTCTGCAATAGCTATAAAATGGCGGCCGATACATTTTCACTTTCCAACTTCCCGCTAATAATACTGTAAACCTGCTCACGCAGGGCATCAGCATCAGTTAGTAGTGTAGTATCAATAGGTTTATGAACGTAAAAATTACAGATACCCGGTTTTGTACCATGTTTAGTACCATCGTCCCAAAGCATTTTCCAGGTGTTTGCTGATGAAACGGGGATAATTGGGATCTTATAATCAATAGCTAACTTAAAAGGGCCGTTTTTAAACTCATGCAGGGTTGGCGGGTAATCATCGCCTATTTTACCTTCCGGAAATATGATAAGAGTTGTACCTTCTTCCAGCTTTTCAGTAGCCTTTTTAAAGGCCCTGTACGACGACATTTTGCTATCCCTGTTTACAGGTATATCAACCGAACGAAAAAACAACCCGGTTACCAGCCCATCTTTCAATGCCTCCTTACCCATAAAGCTATAATTGCTTTTTACCAGTACACACATGGCCGCAATATCAAGGTTTGAGGTATGGTTGGGGCAAATAATATAAGTTTTGCTCCAGTCAATAGGCTGTTCATATTCAAAGCGGTAAAAAAAACCAACCAGGGCCGAGCTTACCAGCGCCCAGATGCTGCGCAAAGCATTCATACTGCGGTAACGGCCCGGCTTAAGCGAAAAATAATAGAACAACGGCCAGCATAAAAAGTAAGAAAGAGCAACGCTTAACACGTAAAGATAAACGTGGATTTTTTTCAGGAACAATTTCATCACCATCAAAAATATAAAATTTCCTTACTTTCGCCACATGGAAACTGTTGTTAGTGGTATCCGTTCAACCGGAAACTTACACTTAGGAAATTATTACGGAGCTATACAGAACTTCGTAAAAATGCAGCATGAATATAACTGCTACTTTTTTATAGCCGATCTGCATTCGTTAACTACGCACCCTACCCCCGCCAACCTGCATGGTAACATAAAACAGGTATTGGTGGAGTATTTAGCGGCCGGTATTGACCCTGAAAGGGCTACGATATACATACAATCAGACGTGCCCGAAATATCTGAGCTGTACCTTTACATGAACATGAACGCCTACCTTGGCGAGCTGGAACGCAGCACCTCATTTAAAGATAAGGTACGTGCCAATCCCGATAATGTGAACGCCGGCTTATTAACCTACCCGGTTTTAATGGCGGCAGATATTATTATCCATAAAGCTACAAAAGTACCTGTTGGTAAAGACCAGGAGCAGCACCTTGAAATGGCCCGCACCTTTGGCAACCGTTTTAACAGGCTTTATAATAAAGATTTTTTCCCGGAGCCTTTTGCCTTTAATTTTAGCGAGAACCTGGTAAAGATTCCCGGGCTTGATGGTAAAGGTAAAATGGGAAAATCAGAAGGTGAGGGCAATGCCGTTTATCTGTCTGACACGCCGGAGATGATCCGCAAAAAGGTAATGCGTGCAGTTACCGATGGCGGCCCTACAGCTGATAACCAGGAAAAACCAGTTGAGATCCAAAACCTGTTTGATATTATTAAGGTGGTATCATCTGCCGATACATACGAGCATTTTGATAACCTGTACAATACCTGCCAGATCCGCTACGGCGATTTGAAAAAACAGCTTGCCGAAGATATAATTATAGCAACAGCCCCTATCCGCGAGCGGATCAATGATATTGCTAATGATGCGCCTTACCTGCGCCAGGTTGCCCGCCATGGTGCTATAAAGGCCCGCGAAAGCGCTTCAAGAACACTTAAGGAAGTTAGAGAGATCATTGGTTTCAGGAGCTTTTAATTTAGATTACTGGCCTTGATTGGATTTTCACCGGCAGATAATTTATAATTAAATTGATTTGTAAAATGTGGTGTTAAAATTCGGGCAAATCTGTAAATTGTGAAAATTCTGATTCAGACAAAAAACTAAACTATCACATGCACATTGCCATAGTAGGAAATATAGGAGCCGGTAAAACTACACTTACGGAATTATTAGCTAAAAATTACGGCTGGGATCCTTTGTTTGAAGCGGTTGATAACAACCCATACCTGGAAGATTTTTACAGCGACATGAAACGCTGGAGCTTTAACCTGCAGATCTATTTTTTAAATACCCGTTACCGCCAGATAATTGATATTCAAAAAAGCGGTCATAATATTTTGCAGGACAGGACCATTTATGAGGATGCTTATATTTTTGCAGAAAACCTGCACGATATGGGTTTAATGACCACCCGCGATTATGAAAACTACCAGGCTATTTTTGATAACATTACCGAGTTTATTAAACCACCCGATTTGCTGATATATCTGCGTGCATCTGTACCTACCCTTGTAAACAACATCCAGCGCCGTGGCCGTGAGTATGAGTCGGGCATCAGGCTTGATTATTTATCAAAACTGAACGATAAATACCAGAAATGGATAGGCAACTACAAATTGGGCAAGCTATTGATTATTGATAAAGACAATATTGATTTTGCCAACAATACTGAAGACCTGGCAACTATAGTTCAACTGATTGAGCGGGAGTTGAACGGTTTGTTTTAAAAAACACTGTTAATGAAGTCCATAATCTCATTTCTAACCACAATAGGTGGTTTTGCTGGTTTAATAACCTTGATTTGGAAAATAACTGAAGAGTTTAGAACATATCTTTTGATCAATGTAGAGGTTAGAAAGGTTGAAAATAACTATACAATTTTCACAGAGGTTCGTAATATAAATAAGCTATCCAAAAAAAAAATAGAGAACGCATTTTTAATTATTTCGCCAGAAAAATGTGATATAATTAAAGCTGGACAAAGGATTGCACAAGATTTTGACTTAGATCCAAAGTCAATCACAACTACTAATTGTTTTGTAAAATTTCGAAATTATAGTGAACCAGATATACCTATTTATAAAGATCAGGAAATTGTTTTTATACCGCTTGATTTTTATTATTTGGAGAATCTTCATTTGGCAGATGAACAATTAACTTACACATGCTTTGTAAATAAAGAGTTTCTTTTAAAAGGCAAATATTCCGTAAGATTTTACTTGTGCAATGAAAATCGCCTCCCTCGTTCAACTCAGGATCTGCTAATAATAAACTGATAAATTAATTTAAATAATGAACATTCTCGGTATCATTCCGGCCCGTTATGCATCTTCCCGTTTCCCGGGTAAGCCATTGGTTGATATTGGCGGAAAAAGCATGATCCAAAGGGTTTATGAGCAAGCCAAAAAATGCACTAACCTTACCGAGGTTATTGTTGCTACTGACGATGAGCGCATTTTTGACCATGTAACCGGCTTTGGCGGCGTTGCAGTAATGACATCGGCCGATCATCAAAGCGGCACCGACCGTTGCGCTGAAGTAGCCACACAGCACCCCCAATACGAGGTGATCATCAACATACAAGGCGACGAACCTTATATAGACCCCGAACAGATCACCAAATTAGCCACCTGCTTTAATGATGCCGCTACGCAAATAGCCACCCTGATAAAAAAGGTACAAAACGAGCAGGAGTTATTGAACGTGAACTCGCCGAAGGTGGTGATCAATAAACTTTCAGAAGCCGTTTACTTTTCACGCTCGCCCATGCCCCACATCCGCGGGCAAGAACAACAGGACTGGCTAAAGCATTTTACCTATTTTAAGCACATCGGTATTTACGGTTACCGTGCCGACATTTTACAGCAGATTACCAAATTGCCCGTATCATCATTAGAAAAAGCCGAAAGCTTGGAACAGTTGCGCTGGATAGAAAACGGCTACCGCATAAAAGTTGCCGAAACCGAACTGGAAACTCACGCCATTGATACGCCAGAGGACCTGGAAAAATTATCGATAATATAACCGCAGGCCGGTTTACACAACGCTGAACATCTTAATTTTCAGGGCAATGAGGTATTCCTATCAAATTCTCAACAAATAGTCCAAATCCTGAAAATTTTCATACTTTTGCATCCCGTACACAAACATTTGTTTCGGCCTAAAGCCGGGGCAAGATCAGCAAAATCATGACTAAATATATCTTTGTTACGGGCGGCGTTACCTCGTCGTTAGGAAAAGGAATTATATCTGCTTCCTTAGCCAAACTTCTTCAATCCCGTGGTTATACCGTAACCATTCAAAAGTTCGACCCTTATATTAATATCGATCCAGGAACATTAAACCCATACGAGCATGGTGAATGTTATGTTACCGAGGACGGAGCCGAAACCGATCTTGACCTTGGCCATTACGAGCGTTTTTTAAATACGCCAACATCAAAAGCCAATAACATTACTACAGGCCGTATTTATCAAAATGTAATTAACCGCGAACGCGAAGGTGCATTTTTAGGTAAAACAGTACAGGTAGTTCCGCATATTACTGATGAGATCAAAAGAAATTTCCGCATACTGGGCGAAAGCGGCGATTACGATATTGTAATAACCGAATTAGGCGGTACCGTGGGCGATATTGAATCGTTACCCTACATTGAGGCTGTTAGGCAATTCCGTTGGGAAGTAGGTTCTGGTAACTCGCTGGTTATCCACTTAACGCTAATCCCTTTCCTTGCAGCAGCAGGCGAATTAAAGACTAAGCCAACCCAGCACTCTGTTAAAATGTTGTTAGAATACGGTATCCAGCCGGATATTTTAGTTTGCCGTACCGAGCACCACTTAAATAACGATATACGTAAAAAAATAGCGCTGTTCTGTAATGTTAACATCAACGCGGTTATTGAATCAATTGATGCCTCGACCATTTATGATGTGCCTTTGCTGATGCTGAAAGAACAGCTTGATAAAACGGTATTAACCAAGCTTAAATTACCTCATAAAACAGAGCCTGAGCTGGTAAACTGGAAAGACTTTTTAGGCAGGTTAAAAAACCCTACATCCGAAGTAAAAATTGGCCTGGTAGGTAAATATGTTGAACTGCCCGATGCTTATAAATCAATTATTGAATCATTTATACATGCAGGCGCTAAAAACGAATGCAAGGTTAAGGTTGAATACATCCCATCAGAAATGTTAACGCCGGGCAACGCTGTTGAACGCCTTAAAGGCTTACATGGTGTATTAGTAGCACCGGGCTTTGGCGAACGTGGCTTTGAAGGTAAAATTGAAGCCATCCGTTATGTACGCGAAAACAATATTCCGTTCTTCGGCATCTGTTTGGGTATGCAATGTGCCGTTGTTGAATTTGGCCGTAATGTGTTAGGTTTAAAAGAAGCCAGCAGCACCGAAATGAACCCTGATACCCCTCATCCGGTTATTGGCATGATGGAAGAGCAAAAGAAAGTGGTAAATAAAGGTGGTACCATGCGCCTTGGTGCTTATGCCTGCGATTTAAAAAAAGGCAGCAAGGCCGAGAAATTTTACGGAAAAACAAGGATCAGCGAACGCCACAGGCATCGCTATGAGTTTAATAATGAGTATTTAAAGCAATATGAAGCAGCAGGTTTAACACCATCGGGATTAAACCCTGAGAACAACCTGGTTGAGATAGTTGAACTTAAAAACCACCCGTTTTTTGTTGGCTCACAATTTCATCCGGAATTAAAATCAACAGTTGCAAATCCACACCCTCTTTTTATTAACTTTGTCGCCGCTTCGATGGCTTATGCCCGTAAGCAATAGTTATTTGTACGCAATATAGAAATGGATAAAAATACGTTTACAGGATTGTTCCTGATCATGGTCATAATGGGTGCTTCATTTTTCTTTATGAAGCCTTCAGAAGCTGATCTAAAAAAAGAAAGAATAAAAGCACATGCTGACTCTGTTAAAAGAGGCCAGATAGCCGGACCAAAAGCTGCAGCAGTAAAATTTGTTGACAGCGCAAAGGCCCTTGCCAATAAACCCGTTGATTCGGCTTTATTAAAAACTCCTTTTGGCGCTACCACCGTAGGTACCGAAAAATTCATCACCCTTGAAAACAAAAACATTCGTGTAAAATTAACCACTCAAGGTGGCCGCGTTTACTCGGTTGAATTGAAGGATTACAAAACTTTTGATAAAAAGCCGCTGATATTGTTTGATGGCGAGCACAATCACTTTAGTGCAAGCTTTGCTGCCGGTAACAGCAGCATTAGTACCGATAAACTATACTTTACCCCAAGTGCAAACGAATTACAGGTAAGCGGTAAAGATTCAAGCACTGTTACTATGCGCTTAAGCTACAGCCCAACTCAGTATATTGATTATATATACTCGCTAAAAGGCGAAGGTTATAAAGTTGGCTTAACCATAAAATCAACCGGGTTAGACCAGGTGATTGCCAACAGCGGCACCATAAACCTTAACTGGGCTGCCAACATGCGCAAGCAGGAAAAAGATTTGGTCCAGGAACGCAGGTACTCAACCCTGTATTACATGGATACCGAAAATGCAGTGGATTACCTAAGCGAAAATAAAGACGACCAGAAAGAAGTTAGCGACAAAAAGATGCAATGGGTATCTTTCCAGGCACACTTTTTCTCGGGTGTATTGATCGCTAAAGAAGGTTTCAGCAAGGTTAACATGGCTGTAAATACAGATGTTACCGATACCGCGCACAGCAAGCAAATGAGTGCCGGCCTTATATTAAACAAAAGCACCGACGGAACCTTCCCAATGGAATTTTACTTTGGGCCTGATAAATATAATTTCCTGAAAACTCAGGGTTACCATTTGGAGAAACAAGTTTACATGGGCTGGGGATTTTTAGCTTATATCAACCGTTTCTCGGTATTACCGGTATTTAATTTCCTGAGCAAGTTCACCAGTAACTATGGATTGATCATTTTGGCTTTAACCATTATCCTTAAATTGGTATTATCACCGCTAACCTACAAGTCATACCTATCAATGGCTAAAATGCGTGTTTTAAAGCCGGAGATGGATGAAATTAAAACCAAAGTTGGCGAAGATAACCCTACCCTTTTACAGCAGGAATACTTAAAGCTTTACAAAAAGGCAGGCGTAAACCCATTGGGTGGATGTTTGCCATTGGTGATACAGATGCCGATCGTGTTTGCATTCTTCCGCTTCTTCCCGAGTTTATTTGAACTGCGCGGACAAAGCTTTTTGTGGATGCATGATCTTTCGACCTACGACTCGATCATTACCTTCCCTAATATTCCGTTTATTGGTAACCACTTAAGTTTAATGTGTTTACTGATGACTATTTCAACCCTTATCTATACTTATTTTAATAACCAGATATCGGGTGCAACAGGCCAGATGAAATATATAGGATACATTACCCCTATCATTTTCTTAGGTGCGCTGAACAGCTATCCATCAGGCTTAAATTATTACTACTTTTTGGCTAACATGTTAACCTTCTTACAGCAATACATTATCCGTTTTATGGTTGATGACAAGAAGATTCACGCTCAAATACAGGAAAACAAAAAGAAACCTGATGAGAAAAAGAAAAGCGGCGGTGGTTTCCAGGCTAAAATGGAAGAAATGATGCGCCAGAAACAACAGGCAGCAATCGCTCCAAAAAAGAAATAAACTTTCCGAGAAATCGGTAAAACTTAAAGCCGGGTGCAATGCATCCGGCTTTTTTATTGGCAGCTAATATTTTCAATAATTGTAACCTGAAATAAATACTTTTTTATCGCGAACTAAAAATATTAGCAAAAACTTATTACATTTACAACCATGTATGCAATTGTTGATATTGAAACTACGGGTGGGCATGCCAGCGCAAATGGTATTACAGAGATAGCTATTTGCATACATAATGGTAAAAAAGTAATTGAGCGTTACTCCACCTTAGTAAATCCGCATAAAGAGATCCCGATATATATCAGTGCATTAACAGGCATCACCAACGAGATGGTACAAAACGCCCCTCCTTTTGCCGATGTTGCACACGATGTTTATCACCTGCTTAACAATAAAATATTTGTTGCCCATAATGTAAACTTTGATCACTCGTTTGTGCGCTATCATTTAGCTGCAGCCGGGTACGATCTGCAATGTAATAAGCTGTGTACCGTAAGGCTGGGCCGTAAAATACTACCCGGCCTGCCCTCCTATAGTTTAGGAAAGCTTTGCAATCATTTAGGCATCAGTAACGAAAGCCGCCACCGTGCCGCCGGCGATGCCGAAGCTACCTCGCAGTTATTTACATTATTACTGAAAAGTGATACGCAAAGCCACATCCCTTCAGCTTTAAAGCAAAACTCAAAGGAGCAGGTATTACCGGCCAACCTGCCTAAAAAGGATGTGGAGGCGCTGCCAGCATCACCGGGCGTATATTACTTTCACGATCAAAAGGGGAAGGTAATTTATGTGGGGAAAGCAAAAAATTTAAAAAAACGCGTTACCAGCCATTTTACCGGCAACAACCCCGGCCCGCAGCGGCAGGAGTTTTTACGAAATATTTATAACATCACCTTCCAGCTTTGCGGTACTGAATTAGTTGCTTTTGTATTAGAGGCCGTGGAGATCAAGCGCCTTTGGCCAAAATATAACCGGTCGTTAAAGCGGTTTGAACATGCCTACGGTTTATATGCGTTTGAAGACCAGCGCGGCTACCTACGCCTGGCGGTTGACAAGCACCGTAAAATGATGGGCGCGCTTTATAGCTGCAACACCTTATTTGAAGGCCGCAGCGTACTCAATACATTGATTGAAACCTTTGGCCTTTGCCCAAAACTGTGCTTTATTCAAACCAATACCGGCCCCTGCACCGGGACAAATAAAGAGCAATGTGCCTGCGACGGTAATGAAACAGTTGAGGCCTACAACAGCCGGGTAAACTTAGCTATTGATGAGCTAAACAAGGCCCTGCCTACTTTTGCCATCAGGGATGCCGGGCGTAATGATGAAGAACATAGCTGCCTGCTGATTGAAAAAGGCAAGTTTTACGGCATGGGATATATATCTCATTATTTTGATGCCGATAACCTGGGTCAGCTTAAAAACTATCTTACACCGTACCCTGGTAATGATTATATCCGCAATATGGTTGATAATTATGCACTTAAGTTCCCAGAGCGTAAAATGATGTTTGCGGGTTAGATTAAGCCCTGTCAATATACTTTTCTACTTGGTTTTTCCTTCGGATTATTATTTTAACAAACAAGTTAATTTTTCATAAACAATAGTTTTATACGTGGGTTGTTATTAAACATTACCTTTTAAAACTATATTATGGATAGCATTAACCAACAACAGCCCGAAGATAATTTCAAAAATCTGGATGGCCCCGAAGCAATCAGCAAGCTAAAAGAACTTGCCGAGTCAAAAAGCTGCTTTTTTTGCAGCAACATTAAAACAGGCGCACCGTTTTCTACCAGGCCAATGTCTGTTCAGGAAGTTGACGAAGATGGTAATCTTTGGTTCCTGAGTGCTAATGACAGCCACAAAAATGATGAGTTAGTACATGATCCTTTTGTACATTTATTATTCCAGGGATCACAATATTCTGATTTTCTAAACATCTATGGTATTGCTTCAGTAAGCGAGGACAAGAAAAAGATTGATGAACTTTGGGAGCCGGTACTAAAAACATGGTTTACCGAAGGTGAGGACGATCCAAGGATCTCGGCTATAAAGGTTGAACCTATTGATGGCTATTACTGGGATAACAAACACGGTAATGCCGTTGCGTTTATTAAACAACTGGCCGGCGCAGCAATTGGTAAAACCCTTGATGATTCAATTGAAGGAAAACTTTCTGTATAATTGATCAGCAGCCTTACAGCGTTTTAAACCTTTGTAAGGCTGCTAAACTTTTTTTTATATAATGCCTGCCTTTTCAAGCTCAGCCTGCATTTCTTTTTGGATCTTCATAGCTTCATCACGTGCCGCTTCGGCAAAATCAGCACCGTTTGAAGCATAGATAATAGACCGCGAAGCATTTACTATTAAGCCGCAATCCTTAGTTATCCCATAATGGCAAACTTCGGCAAGGTTACCGCCCTGTGCACCTACCCCGGGTACTAATAAAAAGTTATCAGGCGCATATTTACGGATATTAGTAAACTCGGTGCTTTTTGTTGCACCTACCACATACATAATCCTATCTGCATTGGCCCAGGTATTCGCTTTTTGTATTACTGCCTCGTATAAAAAACCATGTTCAGTAGTCAGGTATTGAAAATCCTTACTCCCTGCCGATGAGGTTAGCGCCAGTATAATTACCCATTTATCTTTATACTCAAGGTATGGTGATACCGCATCGTGCCCCATATAGGGCGATAATGTAATGGCATCAAAACTCATCCCCCCTGCCGATTCATCAAAAAAAGCCTTGGCATACATACCCGATGTATTACCCATATCTCCGCGTTTGGCATCTATTATATTCAAACATTCTTTTGGCAGGTACTTCCAGGTAGCTATCAGGCTTTGTAACCCTTGCACGCCATGTTTTTCGTAAAAAGCGGCATTAGGTTTATAGGAGATACAAAGATCATGCGTAGCATCAATAATGCGCTTGTTAAACTCAAATATCGGGTCGGGATAATCCTTTAAAAAAGCCGGGATCTTTTCAATATCGGTATCGAGCCCAACACATAAGAAAGATTTTTTTAGTTTGATTTGCTCAATTAGCTGCTGGCGGGAGATCATGAAAAGAGATTAATTTTTTTGAATGCCCAAAAAAACTAAAAATTAGCTTAAGAGTTAGCCACAATAAGGATATTTTTTTAAATAGTTTGATAATTTAAATTTAATGAGTAGAATTGCAATGTTTTCCATTGAATTTTTCTTGCACTAAAGAAACAATTTAAAACTCCACGTTTATTTTTTTTAAATTTTTACATGGGTTTAGATGTTGCATAAACAGGTTGCATAACAAATTTATTTCATTAAAAACATCTCCGTTTATAAAATTTTATAAATAGAATTTGCTAAAACACATTAAATACCCTGCTTTGGGTAAGCAACTAAATAGTAAGTGAAAATGCCGGTACCATTAGGTACACTTGAAAAATAAATACCACTACAAAAAATTATTCTTATTAAAAATCCTTTTGAACTATAATTCATAATATGTTTGATACAAACGAATTGAACGATAAACTCGTTTCTGAGTTGCGTGATATTGCTAAAAACCTGGGTATTGCCGAGGCTGATGAACTTAGAAAAGCGCCACTTATCACTAAAATTGTAGAACAATCGCAGTTAATTGAAGCAGCCCGTGCTCAACAAAACACTGTGAACAGTAATTATGCTGCCATTGATGAAACCCCTGCCGAAGCCAGCGAAAAAACACGTAAAAGAGTTCGTACTATAAAAAGCAGCACTACGCCACGTGTTGAGGTTCCGTTAGATGACACCAATTTATTTGATGCACAGGATGACGAAACACCAGCAGAAGAGCCTGAAGCTGCCCCTGCAATAACCGCAGAAGAAAGCCAAAGCGACAATATAGGTGAAACTACCGCGCCTGTACAGGCTGAAGAAAATGCTGTCAAAACCGAAGGCCAGATTGTTGAAGGACGCAACCCTAAATTTGAGCGCCGGGTAAACAATCAAAATAACCAGCAAAAAAACCAGGAACCTGCTATAAACCTTGATTTTGACAATGTTATTGTTAATGAAGGTGTGTTGGAGATTATGCCCGATGGGTACGGCTTTTTACGCTCATCTGATTATAACTACTTAACATCGCCTGATGATATTTATGTATCACAGTCGCAAATAAAACTTTTTGGTCTTAAAACAGGTGATACCGTACGTGGCAGCATCCGTCCGCCGAAAGAAGGTGAAAAATACTTCCCTTTGGTACGTGTGGAAGCCATTAACGGCCGCATCCCTGCAGAAGTACGTGACCGCGTACCTTTTGATCACTTAACCCCACTATTCCCATCAGAAAAGTTGAACCTGTTTACCGATGCCGGTAACTATTCAACCCGTATAATGGATTTGTTCTCACCTATTGGTAAAGGACAGCGTGGTTTAATTGTTGCGCAGCCTAAAACTGGTAAAACCATGTTATTAAAGGATGTAGCCAACGCCATTGCTAAAAACCACCCGGAAGTTTACCTGATCATTTTATTGATCGATGAGCGCCCTGAGGAGGTTACAGATATGTCGCGCAGCGTACGTGCCGAAGTAGTATCATCAACATTTGATGAGCCTGCTGAGCGTCACGTAAAAATTGCAAATATCGTTTTAGAAAAAGCAAAAAGAATGGTTGAGTGCGGCCACGATGTTGTGATCCTGCTGGATTCAATCACCCGCCTTGCCCGTGCATACAATACAGTGGCTCCTGCATCAGGTAAAATATTATCGGGAGGTGTGGATGCTAACGCATTGCACAAACCTAAACGTTTCTTTGGTGCTGCCCGTAACATTGAGGATGGTGGTTCATTAACTATTATAGCTACAGCATTAACCGAAACCGGATCAAAAATGGACGAGGTTATTTTTGAAGAGTTTAAAGGTACCGGTAACATGGAGCTTCAGTTGGATCGTAAATTATCTAACAAACGTATTTTCCCTGCTATTGACATCACTGCTTCAAGCACCCGTCGTGATGATCTGTTGCTTGACCGTGAGACCTTACAACGCATCTGGATATTGCGTAACCACCTGGCAGACATGAACTCGCAGGAATCAATGGAGTTTTTACAGGGCCAGATTAAAGGCACAAAAACCAACGAAGAGTTTTTGATTTCCATGAATTCGTAATAATTTAGTATTTATGAAGTTATAATTAGCAGAAAGTTAATACACAACTTCATAAATACTTAACAAAATCTTGATACCTTCATACCGGAATGAAGAATCGGCTCAAAAAACACTTACCAAATGCCATTACCTGTGCAAACCTTTTTAGCGGTTGCGTAGGTATTGTGCTGGCTTTTAAAGGAGAACTTGTTGCAGCTGCATACGCCATCTTCCTTTCGGCAATTTTTGATTTCTTTGACGGGCTTGCCTCACGTGTGCTTAAATCATTTTCGGGCATAGGGAAAGACCTCGATTCACTGGCTGATATGGTAAGCTTTGGCGTATTACCCGCAGTAATTATGTATCAATTGCTTTTACAGGCACATCAAATTGATAATGTAAGCACCTGGTTAAATTTCATTGCATTTTTAATCCCGGTATTTTCGGCATTAAGGTTGGCAAAGTTTAATGTAGATACCCGCCAGGCCGAAAACTTTATAGGTTTGCCCACACCAGCCAACGCCATATTGATCGCCTCGTTCCCAATAACTATCAGCCATAATAACGAGTATTATACACCGTACCTGTTAAATCCTATTGTGTTATCGTGCTTTATTGTGGTGATGTGCTCATTGCTGGTGCTTGAATTGCCAATGATGTCCTTAAAATTCAAGAACAGGGATTTTAACGAAAATATTTTCCGCTATTTATTACTGCTGATTGCGGCAATACTGATACTATTTTTTAAATTTGCCGCAGTACCGGTGGTTATATTAATATATATCATCCTATCAATAATCAAATTTAAATTCGCAAATGATCCTATCATGAGCGCCCCGCAAGAAGAAAAATAAAGTCATTAAAAAGCTTTATCATCTGTTTTAAGGAAAGCATCTGAAAGTTCATTTAAAGATCAAACTATTACACAAAACCAATATTTTAATGAAAAAGTTTCAGGCTGAAATTGACGTAATGCCAAAAAAAGAAATACTTGACCCGCAAGGAAAAGCAGTAACAGGAAGCATGAAAAACCTTGGTTTAGCCGAAATTCAAAACATACGTATTGGCAAACACATAACCCTTGAGCTTGAAGCAGACAGTGCCGAAACTGCCCATACCAAAGTTGACACAGCTTGTAAAAACCTGCTGGCAAACCTAATTATGGAAAGCTATACTTTTAGATTAGAAGAAGTTTAATACTTAACGAAACTATATAACTTGAGGTTAGGGATTTGTTTGCGTAAACAATTCTCTAACCTTTGTTTTTTATAGCGGATATTAAAGCGTGGCGGCTATTTCTGCCTTAATAGTTACAAGGGTATCTAAGTTTTTAGCGATGATAGCATGTACCTCGTTAAATTTAGATACTAACAGTTCAGGCTCGGGTGCTCCTGCTTTAGCCATTAGTTCAACCTCTTGTACGGTAGCCTGGCTTATGGGCATACCGAAAAAACCAAGATTAGGCTTTAACTTATGCGCTGCTGATGCTACAATAGTCCAGTCTTTTTCAGCTATTCCTTTCGAAATAGTTTGTAAAAGTTCAGGCGTATGGTGCAAAAACATGTCGATCGATTCTACAATAAACTCATTGCTGCCATCGGCAATTTCATACAAAAAGGAAAGATCGAGATCCTGGTCAGGCAAAGTATACGACATAATGTAAGTTTATATCCATCAAAAATAAAACTTTTTTACGATCAAATTATCTTTAAGTTCACTTTTTATACCTAATATACTTTTATTAATTACCGGATGAATAAAAGCGGGAGCTATCTCAGCCAATGGTTCAAGAGTAAACCTCCGGTTATGCAATTCGGGGTGAGGAATTTGCAGATTGTCTTCATTAATAACTGCATCGCCGTAAAATAAAATATCAATATCTATCGTGCGCGATCCCCATTTCTCCTCCCGTTTACGGCCCAAAACAATTTCAATAGCCAATATTTTTTGCAGGATAATTTGTGCCGGCAAACTGGTTTGCAGCAGTATTACCTGGTTAAGGTAATCGGGCGCATCCGTTTTACCCCATGATTGTGTTTCATAAACCGACGAGGTTTTTATAACCGGCGCAATATCATTTTCAATCAGCTTAATAGCCTGTTGCATAAACAGGTGCCTATCGCCAAGGTTACTGCCCAGTAATAAAAAAACATCAATCATGTTGTAACAAATATTATGTATAAAGCTCTTAATATTATACGGTATCGAATTGCTAAGTTTGCATAGATAAAAGATTTATAACATTTAATGAAACAATTCTTCAAATTTGTCCTGGCCACTATGGTCGGTTTTATTCTAACAAGTGTCATAATTTTCGTTGTTATTTTCGTGGTAATAGCAGGTTTGGTTGCTTCAGGTAATGATAAATCAGTCGAGGTTGAATCCAACTCTGTTTTGCAGATCGCCTTCAATTATTCGGTAACCGAGCGTACACCAAACAATCCGTTATCGGGCCTTAGCTTTTTAGGCATCGAATCTGAAAAATCAGTTGGGCTTAACGATATACTGGCTAACATTAAAAAAGCCAAAACCGACTCCAATATTAAAGGCATATTTTTAGACGAAAGCGATGTTACCCCTGCCGAAGCAACATCCGAAGAGATTCGTAACGCACTGATAGATTTTAAAAAATCGGGCAAATTCATTGTAGCTTACTCAGAGATCTACACACAGGGATCTTACTACCTGGCCTCGGTTGCCGATAAGGTTTACATCAACCCAAAAGGAATTTTTGATTTTAAGGGCTTTAGCCAGCAGGTAACCTTCCTGAAAGGTGCGCTTGATAAACTGGGCATTGAAGCACAGATAATAAAGGTAGGTACTTACAAAAGTGCTGTTGAACCTTACTTTTTAACCCAGATGAGCGATGCTAACCGTTTACAGGTTACCTCCTACTTAGGTTCGTTATATGATCATTTTTTAACCGGCATTAGCCAAAGCCGTAAGATCAATAAAGACTCATTATTTAGCATTGCTAATGAAATGAAAATACGCCTGCCCGAAGATGCGCTTAAATACAAATTGGTTGATGGCCTGAAGTATAAAGATGAGATTTTAAACGACCTTAAACAGCGTACAGGTGTTGATGAAAAAAGTGATCTGAAAAGTGTTGAGCTGAGCGACTATGGCAAAACCGATGCAGATAACGCCGATGATAAAAAAGAAGAATCAAAAAACCGTATTGCCATTGTTTATGCATCAGGCGATATTGTTGGCGGTGAGGGCGAAGATAACAGCATAGGATCTGAAAGAATTTCAAAAGCATTGCGCCAGGTACGTTTAGATAATAAAGTGAAAGCGGTGGTATTAAGGGTAAACTCGCCGGGTGGCAGTTCACTGGCGTCGGATGTGATCTGGCGCGAAGTAATGCTTACCAAAAAGGTAAAGCCTATTATTGTTTCTATGGGTGATTATGCGGCATCAGGTGGTTACTATATCTCCTGCGCGGCAGATTCTATCATTGCCGAACCTAATACCATTACGGGCTCTATAGGTATTTTTGCGGTGTTGCCAAACATGCAAAAGTTTTTTAATGATAAGCTTGGGATAACCTTTGATGGGGTAAAAACCGGAAAATACGCTGATTTAGGCGAAGTTAGCAGGCCATTAAGCCCAGAAGAAAAAGCAATATTGCAAAACCAGGTAAACCAGGGTTATGATAGCTTTACAAAAGCGGTAGCCGATGGCCGCCATAAAACACAGGCTTACATAAACAGTATTGGCCAGGGCCGCGTGTGGACAGGATCGCAGGCTTTAAAAATTGGCTTGGTTGACAGGCTTGGAAACATAAACGATGCCGTAAGTTCGGCAGCAAAAATGGCTAAGCTTAAAAACTATAACCTGGTATCGTACCCGGAGCAAAAGAGCTTTTTAAACAAGTTTGGCCTGGGGATGAATGCTGAGATCAAATCGTACGTGATGAAATCAGAGCTTGGCGAAAACTTCAAATACTACCAGCAGCTAAAAGGTGTAACCCAAATGATGCGTACCCCGCAGGCCCGCCTGCCTTATGAAATTGTGATTAATTAGTTTTAAAATATATTTTGATTGGAAAGCCGTCTGTTTAGGGCGGCTTTCGTATTTTTGCCCCTCAATCATTTTATGGAAAATAAACCCATAGCCCGTAAGCTTCGCTTGTTATCGCAACTGATGGAACTGCACGATGTTAATCCGTTTAAGATTAAATCCATCGCCAATGCAGCCCTCAAAGTTGATAAGCTGCCTTTCCCTATCGCCGGAAAATCATTAGAAGAACTTGAAAAAATTGATGGTATAGGTAAAAGTATAGTTGCAAAAGTTACCGAATTGCTGCAAACAGGCACTATGGCCGAGCTGGACGAGATGCTTAGCCAAACACCTGCCGGCGTTATTGAAATGATGGGCATCAAAGGTATAGGCCCTAAAAAGGTAGCCATCATTTGGCGCGACCTGGAGATAGAGAACCTTGGCGAACTTTATTATGCCTGTAACGAGAACCGTTTGGTTGAAGCAAAGGGCTTCGGCTTAAAAACCCAGGATGATATTCGTAAAGCCATTGAGTTTACGATGGCCAGCCACGGCAAATTCTTATATGCGCAGGTGGAACCGGAAGCAAAAAGGCTGATGGATTTAATAAAGGCCATTTTCCCTGATGCATTGGTTCAGTATGCTGGCGAATTTAGAAGATGCTGCGAGATCATTAACCAACTGGTGATTGTATTAGGTAGCCGCGACCAGGAAATTGCTTTTAACTCTTTATTAAATTCGGAAATATTAACCAGTGTAGAAACCAATACAGATCATATTACCGGCAAGTTTGAAAACGGCCTGAAGGTAGATATTGTATGTGTGGAGAAGCGCTACTTTTATAAAGAAATATTTTTGCAGACGGGCGATGATGAGCATGTAAAAGCTATTCTTGATAAAATAACCGATGAGATTGACCAGTCGACAAGCGAAGAGCTGATCTATGAAAAGGCTGGTGTAGCATTTATGCAGCCCGAACTGCGTGAAGGGATTGCCTATATTGACAAAGCCTTTAAAAATGCACTGCCAAAGTTAATTTCCTATTACGATTTAAAGGGCACCCTGCATAACCACAGTACCTGGAGCGATGGGATCAACACGGTTGAAGAAATGGCGCTTTACTGCCGCGATGAGCTAAAGCTTGAATATTTGGGCATGTGCGACCATAGCAAGAG
Organism: Mucilaginibacter sp.; assembly: GCF_965277465.1. Classification (GTDB taxonomy): domain Bacteria; phylum Bacteroidota; class Bacteroidia; order Sphingobacteriales; family Sphingobacteriaceae; genus Mucilaginibacter. The sequence goes on along the minus strand of NZ_CBDICW010000002.1, from coordinate 1,097,909 downwards.
TGCCTTTTATGCTAAAGGCTTAAGTATTGAGCGTGTTTTACAACAGCAGGAAGAGATTGATCATTTAAACAAAAAGCTGAACGGTTTTCATATATTTAAGGGAATAGAATCAGATATTTTATATGATGGTGGTTTGGACTACCCAGACGAGATCTTAAAACGTTTTGATTTTGTGGTTGCATCGGTACACTCCATCCTAAAAATGGACGAAGAAAAAGCGACCTCGCGTTTAATTAAAGCTATTGAAAACCCTTATACCACTATACTTGGCCACCCAACCGGCAGGCTATTGCTAAGTCGTAACGGCTATCCTATTGATTATAAAAAGGTAATTGATGCCTGCGCTGCAAATAATGTAGTAATTGAGATAAATGCCAATCCGCTACGTTTAGATTTAGACTGGCGCTGGCATCAGTATGCGCTTGATAAAGGGGTTTGGCTGTCTATAAACCCTGATGCGCACCGCAGGGAAGGCTTTTTAGATATGCATTATGGCGTATTAGTTGCCCGAAAAGGCGGCTTATATAAGGAAAGATGCTTAAATGCGTTATCATTGCAGGAAATTAAAGAAGTTTTCGATAAAAAAAGAGGTTAATAGCGCGAAGACCCAGATAGTCTGAAAGTTAACATAGGTAAAAACCTGTGATGACGAATGGCTAATGACCAATGACAATATGCTAATAGATAAAATACGTTCCATCCCATCAGATCAAAAAAAGCCATCAATTTTGGTTATCGGCGACCTGATGATCGATCATTATATTGTAGGTAATGCTTCCAGGTTATCGCCCGAAGCACCGGTGCCCATTGTGAACGTAAAAAGTGAATCAACTACCTTAGGTGGTGCCGGTAATGTGGTGCAAAACTTAGTTGCACTTGGTGCCAGTGTAACCGTAGCAGGTATTATTGGCGATGATGCCTACGGCATGCAGCTGATTCAGATTTTAGAAAACGAAGGTGTTAAAACCAATACAATAATTAAGGATGCGTCGCGGCCTACTACTATAAAAACCCGCGTACTGGTGGGCAGCCATCAATTGGTAAGGGTTGACAGGGAAGTTACCGATCATATCTCTGCCCAATTAGAAGAAGAACTGATCCTGAAGCTTAGCTCAATCATTGATTCGGCGGATATTATTATCTTCTCTGATTATAACAAAGGCTTATTTGCTGCCGGGTTAACACAAAAGCTCATTAAGGTTGCAAACGATCATAAAAAAAAGGTGATCATTGATCCAAAAGGGCTTAATTATGAGAAATATAAGGGTGCATACCTTATAAAACCCAACCGCAAGGAATTAGCCGAAGCTGCAAAAGCCGAAAAAATAAATAGCATTACCGATCTGCAGACGGCGGCAAAAACCATCATTGCGCAAACCGGCACCCAGTATTTAATCGTGACCCTTTCGGAAGAAGGGATGGCCATCATCACCGAAAAAACTACTGAACTGCTGCCCGTTAAAGCAACCGAGGTTTTTGATGTTACCGGCGCAGGCGATACCGTAATAGCTACCATTGCGTATTTTATAGCACAGGGCTTTTCGGTTAATGAAGCATGCGAATTGGCTAACCATGCTGCTGCAATTGTAATAAGGCATGTGGGCAGCGCCACCACAACTATTAACGAAATTATAAAAGATATGGAAGGCAGTAAAGCTTAATTCATTGAATTAGCTTTACTAATCAACCTTTAATTTAAAAATCTATAATCACCAAATAATGGTTATTGAAGAACTTAACGATCATCAGCAGCTGATAAAAAAAGTAATTGACCTGCTTACAGGCGATATTGAACAGGCTTGCGAAATGATAACCACTACCATAAAAAACGGTAAAAAGGTATTGCTTGCCGGCAATGGCGGCAGCGCTGCCGATGCCCAGCATATAGCAGCAGAGCTAAGCGGCCGTTTTGTTAAAAACCGCAGGGCTTTACCCGGTATTGCCTTAACTACTGATACATCGGCATTAACGGCAATTGCTAATGATTATGGTTATGATCATGTATTTGCCCGCCAGGTTGAAGCCCTGGCACAACCCGGCGATCTTTTTATCGGTATTTCAACCAGTGGCAACAGCCAGGGAATATTGAATGCCTTTTTAGCGGCTAAAGATGCCGAATGCCATACCTTAGGCCTTTCGGGCCGTGATGGTGGCAAAATGAATGGTCTTTGTGAGCTGAATATTGTAGTACCCTCGGATACTACGGCGCGGATCCAGGAAATGCATATTTTGATTGGCCATATCCTTTGCCAGGCGGTAGACAACTTATTCTAATCAAAAAACAATGAGAGCCGATATAGAAAAGACACTGCTTACCAAAATACAGCCCCTGCCCCTGCTTAAGACCATGGTAAATTCATGGCAAAAAGAAGGCAAAAAGGTAGTGTTTACCAATGGGGTGTTTGATCTGCTGCATATCGGGCATATAACCTACCTGGCAAAAGCAGCCGAATTAGGCCACAAACTGATCATCGGCCTTAATGCAGATAGTTCTGTAAAGCGCATCAAAGGCGAAAGCCGCCCGGTAAATGACCAGAACAGCAGGGCAATTTTATTAGCCGCCTTATTTTTTGTGGATGGTATTGTTGTTTTTGAAGAGGATACCCCGCTCAACCTGATCACATCCTTATTGCCCGATATATTGGTAAAAGGTGCCGATTATGCCATTGAGAATATTGTTGGCGGTAAAGAAGTAATTGCAAACGGTGGTGAAGTTAAAACCATTAACTTTGTTGAGGGATATTCATCAACCTCAATTATTAATAAAATTAAAGAAAGATAGGTTATAAAATGATAAGTGAGCTTTGCAACAAGGTATTTGAACAGGTTATAAAGGATTATCATTTGTATAATGAAATTGATAAAACCTGCCCTAACCCTTTTGATGCAGGTACTTTTGAAAGCTTGCTCTACGCCAAATGTTGGATAGATACCGCACAATGGCACATGGAAGATGAAGTTCGTGATCCGGCTATTATACCTGCTGAGGCCTTAAGATGGAAACGGAGGATAGATAGCTCAAACCAGGACCGTACAGACCTGGTGGAAGTTATAGACAGCTACTTTTTAGATAAATACAAAGATATCGTAGTTTCAGCATCGGCAAAGATCAATACCGAAAGCCCGGCATGGGCCATTGACAGGCTATCAATTTTAGCTTTAAAGATCTATCACATGTACGAAGAAACTATCCGTACCAATGTTGATGAGGAACATTTAAACCAGCGTAAAGCAAAATTATCTATCCTGCTACAACAGCGTACCGACCTTTCCTTAGCTATTGATGAACTGTTGGCTGATATAGAAAAAGGCGAAAAATACATGAAAGTATACCGCCAAATGAAAATGTACAACGACCCGGAGCTGAACCCTGTTTTGTATAATAGCAAAAAATAATGCCTGCTACAAAGCATATATTGGTTACCCGTTTCTCGGCTATGGGCGATGTGGCAATGACTGTCCCGGTTATAAAAGCCCTTTTAGCCCAGCATCCTGATGTAACTATCACCTATGTTTCACGCCCTGAGTTTGCCGGCTTTTTTAGTGATATTCCCCGCTTAACATTTTATGAGGCCGACCTTAAACAGTTATATACTGGTTTAGGAGGCATAGTAAAATTGTTCCGTCACCTTAAAAAAGAAAACAATTACTACGCACTGGCCGACCTGCACGATAACCTGCGGACAAAAATACTCCGAAACTTTTTCGGTCTATCAGGCACCAAATATGCATATATTGATAAAGGTCGTGATGAGAAAAAGTTACTTACCCGTTTCCCCAACAAAGTATTAAAACCGCTAAAATTAACCACAGAGCGTTATGCTGATGTATTCAGAAAATTAGGTTTTGAGTTAATCCTCGATCATCAGCTACAAAAACAGCCTATTGTTTTTAGTGAAGAATTGGAAGGCATCGCAGGCAAGAAAACTTCAACATGGATTGGTATTGCTCCGTTTGCCAAGCATAAAGGAAAGATCTACCCGCTGGAAAAAACTGAGGAGATTATCCGCATCCTAAGTGATCAGGACGTAAAACTGTTTCTTTTTGGTGGCAGCATACTTGAAGAAGAAATTTGCCTTGAATGGCAGCGTAAGTATAAAAATACCATATCGCTGGTTAGGCGCATCAACATGCAGCAGGAACTTTTACTAATCAGGCAGCTGGATGTAATGATGAGTATGGATTCGGCGGGGATGCACCTGGCATCACTTGAAGGCGTGCCCGTAGTTTCTGTTTGGGGCGCCACCCATCATTATGCCGGTTTTTTAGGCTACGGCCAATCCGAAAGCAATATAGTTGCCGATGATATAGCATGCCGTCCATGTTCCATATACGGTAATAAGCCCTGCTTCCGTAAGGATTATGCTTGTTTATACAATATTGAACCGCAAACTATAGTTGATGCATTAAGCAAATTCATCAGCCAGTAAATCCCCCTAATATTTTTTAACAAAATACCGTTTATTGCCCTGCTTTTAGTTATTTTAGCTTATGAAAAAATTGGTATTGATAAGGCATGCCAGGGCCGAAAAAGATACAGGTGGGAAGGATTTTGACAGGCCTTTAAAGTATACCGGCATACAAGATGCAGCCTTTATGGCCGACAAGTTAAAAGAAACTGGGCTAATACCAGAAATAATAATAAGCAGCCCCGCCCTGCGTACTAAAACAACTGCCGAAATATTTACAGATAACTTAGCTTTGCCGCCAGCCCGGTTTAACAAGGTAATTTACGAAGCCAGCCAAAAAACACTGCTGCAGGTAATTAATCAACTACCAAATGAGCATGATGCTATAGGCTTGGTTGGTCATAATCCGGGTATAAATATGATATTGTATTACCTTACTGGCGAGATAAGGGAAGTACATACCAGCACAGTAGCCGTAATTGTTTTTGACACCGACGATTGGGCATCTGTAAGTGGCGGCTTAGGCAAACTAACTTATTACAGCTCTCCTAAAGATTAATAGTAGCACCGCTATAAAACTATCCCGTTGCCAAAATAACCATTTGTTAATGACTAATTATTACCATTGCCCAATGAACAACCTAACTGATGCGGTAAATTTTACCCGGTAAGGATTGGATATAGCCCTGCATTTCCATATTGAGCAGGTTCATGGCCAGCTGACTGGTAGCCATTTTAGCTTTTATGGTAATGTCGTCAATAGCCAAAGGCCCATCGTTTGCCTTTATAATTTCAAATATCAGGCGTTCATCTGTCGATAATTCGAGCGGCAAGGTAAACTGCTCGATCAATGGTTTTGAGGTATCTGAAAGTTCCCAACCCAGGCTGTAAGCCACATCGGCAGCGCATGTTAATAATTGAGCTTTATTATTACGGATCAGGAAGTTACATCCCTCCGAAAAATCATCCCCAACCCTACCCGGAAATGCAAATACATCCCTGTTATAGGAGTTAGCAATTTCGGCAGTGATCAATGCACCACCCTTTAAACTGGCTTCAACCACTATGGTCGCATCGGCAATACCGGCAACAATCCGGTTGCGCTGCGGAAAGTTTTCCCTGTCAGGGATAGTTCCTGATGGATATTCTGTTAATAAGCCACCATTCTCTAACATCTTTTCGGCAGTTGCCCGGTTTTGATTAGGGTACATCCTGTCCAGTCCGTGGCCCAGAACGCCAATAGTGGGTACATTGAGTTTAATACTTTCTTTATGGGCAGCCACATCAATGCCTAATGCTAAACCGCTAACTATTAAAATATTGTATTGTTGTAACTCCTCAATCAATTGCTTGCAAAGCAGTTTACCATATTCGGTAGCGTTGCGGGTACCCACAATGCTGATAACATGCTGCGTATTTAAATTGGCATTGCCCTTTGAATAAAGCAACACAGGCGAATCATTACAGTTCTTTAACCTTTTGGGATAGGTACTGTCGGTATAAAAAATAACGTCAACCTTGTTTTTTTCAATAAACTTAAGCTCGGTTTCTGCCTTTAACAGTGCTTCGGTAAAATTTAACTGTGCGTATGTTTTTTCGCCAACACCCGGTACGCTCAGCAGCTTAGCTTTTGATGCGCTAAAAATACTTTCGGCATCGCCAAAATAGCTGAGCATTGATTTAGCCAGCGACGGGCCAATATTTTTAACATACGTTAGGGCAACCTTGTGTAATAGTGACATAGTTTTGGTGGCACTAAAATATAAAATATCCTAAAATAATTAGCATTATAAAAAAAACTATAAATATAGTTTGCAAACTATATAAATAGTTGCATCTTTACTTAACTATAAAAATAGTTTGCTATGCACATTAAAGAACTCACCAAAGCCGAAGAACAGATAATGCAAATACTATGGCAGTTAAAAGAAGCCATAGTTAAGGATATTATTGAGGAAATGCCTGATCCTAAGCCTGCTTACAACACGGTATCAACCGTGGTACGGGTATTGGAAGGCAAGGGATTTATTGATCATAAGGCTTACGGCAACTCACATGTTTACTTCCCTACGGTTGAAGAAAGCGACTACAAGAAATTCACATTTGATAAAATGATGAAAAATTATTTCAGCAATTCGTACCAGAGCCTGGTATCTTTTATTGTGGACGAAAAGAAACTGGACGTAAAAGAGCTGGACGAATTAACTACATTGATTGATCAACTAAAAAACAAAAAATAATGAATTGGCTGCATTACCTCCTCGAAGCAAATTTATACCTGTGCGTATTTTATGCCGGGTACTGCCTGTTTTTAAATAAGGAAACCTATTATACCCTAAACAGAGTGTATCTATTGTTTAGCTGTGTCATTTCGTTTGTGCTGCCCATGCTGCAAATTGGGGCCTTAAAACCTGCTGATACTGGTGCTATAACGTTGGTACTGCTACCTAAAACAGGGGTAAATCAATTTGCGGCTACGCCTGTTCATGCAGCTGCAAATCCCTTAACCTTTCAGGATGTGTTGTTATATGCTTATTTATTGGGGGCAATAGTAACGGCCATTGTCCTTTTATTCAGGCTGATCCAGCTTTCAAAAATGACCAAAACTACCAATCAATTGGTTGATGGAAAATACAAAATGATCAGTATTGATAACTCCAATATCGCATTTTCCTTTTTCAATTACCTGTTTATCGGCACAAAAACAGCCGGTACCGATATAATTATAAGGCATGAATTGGTACACATGCGCCAAAAACATTCGGCTGATATAGTTTTTATGGAGCTGATAAAGATCTTTAACTGGTTCAATCCTTTGATATACCTGTTACAGATGAGCCTGAAAACCGTGCACGAATACATTGCCGATGAGCAAACTGCCGCCCTTGAACCTGATGCCTTATCTTATTCATCCTTTTTGGTTAATAATGCTTACGGGCTAAATGGTTTACCAATAACGCATTCATTTTTCAATTATAATCTATTAAAAAAGAGGATCATTATGTTAAACCAAAAACGTTCGGGGAATTTAGCCAGGCTAAAGTACCTTATGGCTTTGCCCATTTGCGGGGCATTGCTTTGTGCATCAACCTTAGGGTTCAGTAAAACTTATGGCTGGGTTGATCTGGCACCAAAACACACAACCACCCAAAGTAGCCATGTGCCAATTGCAGATGTAGCCATTGTGCCAGCTAAAAATGCAGATACAGCAGCAAGAACAACCTCCAAAGGGTATAAGTACCAGGAAACCGGGTATTTAATTAAAGGAAAAACTAATTACCGGGTTATCATCACCGAAAAAAATGGTGAGGAAAAAGCCTATTTTAAAAACACTGCCACTGCTGCCGATATAAAGTTATTGCGAAATAAATATGGATACCAATTTCCCTCAATGGCAATTTATGCTAAACTGCCGCCGCCGCCACCTGCACCAATGGCTGCACCGCAAAGCATTGATTAGCGCCCGCCACCACCGCCACCTGCACCGCCAAAATCTTTAAAAAATGTAAAAGTAATGAATGTTGGCCCGTCGCATGCGGCACCTACATATATAACACTTGATCCACCGCCCCCACCGGTAAATCCTTTTGATAGTTTGTATAAGTATATAGCAAAAACAATAAGGTACCCATTAAACTCACGTAAAAACCATGTTGAAGGCAGAGAGATTGTTAGGTTTAAGATTGTGAATGGTAAAATTGAGAATCTGAAAGTTCTCCGCAGCCTTGATGCTGATATAGATGCCGAAATAGTAAAGGTGATTAAAAGCTTTAACGGCCCCGCCGGTGCAATACCTGCTACTTATGATTTGCCTATTGCGTTTACTTTACAAACCAACGGTGTAAAAATTGTTGAGAACACGCCTGATAAAAACAAGGTGAAGGCTAATGATCAGCCGGTTCAGATAGTAGATGTTAAAGTTAACAACGTTACAACAGGTTTAATGTTAGAAGAAATAGTTGTTACCGGTTATTCAATTTAAATAAGAAAATATAAACAGGAGGGTATTAAATATATTCCCAATGGATTGTTGAACGGCTAAAACCGCTTCGGCAATTTGTTGTATAAAGCTTGAGTGTTATCCTTTTATATAGATAACCTGTTTGGTATCAAAAAACTCTTCTTCAAAATAATCCTTCAGGTAATACTGTTTAACCTTTAAGCCTGATTCGATGATCTCTTCGGTTAAATCCCCACCCTTCAAGTATAATGTGCCGTTTGGCAGTGTATTTTTTGAATGCTTGCTAAACTTATCCTTTATCCAGGGATAAAATTCACTTAAGCGGGTAACCGCCCTTGATACCACAAAATCAAATTTCTCATTGATCTGCTCGGCACGATTATGCGATGAGCGTACATTTTTAAGCCCGAGGGCATTTGAAACTTCCTGTACTACCTTGATCTTTTTACCAATTGAATCAACCAGGTAAAACTGTGTTTCGGGAAAAAGTATAGCTAATGGGATCCCCGGGAAGCCGCCGCCTGTACCTACATCCAGCACATTTTCACCTGGCAAAAAGGTCATCACTTTGGCAATACCTAACGAGTGTAGTACATGGCGCTCATAAAGCAGGTCAATATCCTTACGCGATATTACATTGATCTGGTTGTTCCAGAAATTGTATAATTCGGGCAGTTCGTTAAATTGCTGTAACTGTTGAGCAGTAAGGGATGGAAAGTATTTTAATATAATATCAGATGTCATCCCTGTTAAAGCGGTTAATGATATTTCCAAGCAGGTACCTTGCCCTAAATAGCTGGGCCTTTACTGTACCCAAAGGCAAATCAAGCTGCTGGGCAATTTCTTCGTATGATAGTTCGTCAAAATAGCGCAGCGTAATCAGGTTACGGTAGCGTGGCGGCAAACTTTCTATCAGTAATTTTAACTCTTGTGTTTGCTGTTTTTTAATAGATGTTTCTTCGGGGTTTAAAACATCGGCCTTTATTTGCAACTGTTTTTCTTCACCATCTTCATCCATCATACCGTGGATTGACATGGTGTTCAGCTTTTTTTTGCGAATAAAATCGATACAATTATTGGTAGCCACACGAAAAAGCCAGGTACTAAAGGCATAATCGGGCTGGTATTTCTCCAGTTTTTCAAATGCTTTGGCAAAGGTTTCAACGGTTAAATCCATTGCATCCTCCTTATTGTTTACCATTTTAAGCACCATAAAATAAATGGAATCTTTATAGCGGTGCATCAGATCGGCATAAGCCTTTTGATCACCGGTACGTGCCCTAACCACAAGATGAAAATCATTTTTTGCGTTTTCGGTGAAATTCGAATTTATTTCCATTGCGAGGTTTTTATAAAGGTGCCGATCAAGCCAAAAATGTTTAAGTAAAAATAGTAAATCAAATCAAAAAAAGGCAAATACCATAACAAATCTTTACCGTCCAGGCGCTTAAACAGCTTGCTGTAAATGATTAGTTGAAAAATCAATCTAAACATAAACAAACCTATGGCTAACAAGGGCTCAAAGTTGAAAACTATACATAGTGTTAGTAAAATATAGAACATAAACCCGCTTACAGCATCAATACTCAGCATTTGGCGGTGTCTCTTTTTATATATTTTGCCCACTCCCATGTGGCGCTTTTTTTGGCGGAACCATGCTTTTAGCGTAGTTTTTGCATCCGTGTACATAAACGCATCTGCATTAATTTCAATGGCTGTATTTTCGGCCGTAGCATTTTGGTTCACAAAAAGATCATCATCGCCCGATAAAACATGCATGTGTGCAGCAAAACCTTTGGCACCAAAAAACAAGGTTTTGGTATAGGCCAGGTTACGCCCTATCCCCATATAAGCATCGCCGTTTATTGCTGCCGATAAATAATTGATAGCTGTTTTAATAGTTTCAAAACGGATAAAGGGGTTTAAAAAATTATTGGTTTTTGCATAAGGTGAATACCCTAAAATAATTTGAACCGGCTTGTTAAAGTTAGCCGCCATCAGGGTGATCCAGTTATCAGAAGCTGGCTGGCAATCGGCATCGGTAAATAAAAGATGTTCGTTTTTGGCAGCTTTTATACCCAAAGTAAGGGCGAATTTTTTACCAGTTTTAAACCTTGCATGTTCTGTTATGGTAACAATTTTTAAATGGGGATAAGTTTCCTTGAGTTGCTCCAGCACATCGTATGATGAATCGTAAGAGCAATCATTTATTACCACTACTTCAAAATCAGGGTAATTTTGTTCCAAAATTGATGGCAGGTAGCGGCGCAGGTTCTCGGCCTCATTACGCGCGCTGATGATGACAGAGATAGGTACGGTTGCATCAGGCAGGGTTTTTACAGGCTTGTAGCCGGTAAGCCTGCTTTGATTATTTACCAGGAAATACAACTGAGTTATAAAACAAAACTGAAATAAAATAAATAATGCCTCTTGTATGTATGTTTCCAAAACCCTGCTTAAATAATCGTGCAAATTTGCCAAAAATCAACGGAATTGAAAGCTTTATTATTTAAATAGTTATAAACTAATCAAAGTAATTTAATGGTATCATCAAGCGTTTAAGGGCTAACATATACTTTAACCTGTTACAACTATATAACTACTGCAACCTATTACAAGTAACTCGCTTTATTTGTTAATTTTGCATCCTTAATAATGAAATTTAACTTAACAGCACAAGATCCGCTTTCAAAAGCCCGCGCGGGCGAGATCACTACGGATCACGGAACTATAGAAACACCTATTTTTATGCCGGTTGGTACCGCTGGAACGGTAAAAGCCGTACACCAGCACGAGCTTAAAAATGATGTTCAGGCACAAATAATTTTAGGTAATACCTATCATTTATATTTAAGGCCAGGCCTTAATACTATTGAAAGCGCCGGCGGCCTGCATCGTTTTAACGGCTGGGAAGGCCCTATATTAACTGATAGCGGTGGCTACCAGGTGTATTCCTTATCAGAGGTTAGAAAAATAAAGGAGGAAGGCGTTACCTTCCGCTCGCACATTGATGGATCAAAACACTTGTTTACACCCGAAAATGTGATGGATATTCAGCGGGTTATAGGTGCCGATATTATAATGGCATTTGATGAATGTACCCCCTACCCCTGCGAATATAACTACGCGCGCCGCTCAATTGAAATGACCCATCGCTGGCTAAAACGCTGCTGCGACAGGTTTGACACTACGGAGCCTAAATATGGATATAACCAAACCCTGTTCCCTATTGTACAGGGCTCTGTTTATAAAGACCTCAGAGTTAGATCAGCAGAGGTAATTGCCTCTTTTGAGCGTGAGGGCAATGCAATCGGTGGTTTATCAGTTGGAGAGCCTGCCGAAGAAATGTACGCCATGACAGAAGTGGTATGTAATATATTACCAGAGCATAAACCGCGTTATTTAATGGGTGTAGGTACACCTATTAACCTTTTGGAAAACATAGCCCTGGGGATTGATATGTTTGATTGTGTAATGCCAACCCGTAATGCCCGCAACGGCATGCTTTTTACCAAAAACGGCATTATAAACATCAAAAATGAAAAGTGGAAGAACGATTTTTCGGCCATTGAGGACGACAGCGACCTGTTTGCCGATAAAGTGTATACCAAAGCCTATCTGCGCCATTTAATACATTCGGGCGAGATGTTAGGCGCGCAAATAGCTACCTTACATAACCTGCATTTTTACTTATGGCTGGTTAAAGAGGCCCGTAAAAAGATAATTACAGGCGAGTTTTATAACTGGAAAAATATAATGGTTAACCGTTTAGGACAAAGATTGTAAATGAAGGCGATTTTAGGCAGGTATTTAAAAACTATTGACTGGTATATCATCAAAAAATACATGGGCACCTTTGTGTTTACCCTGGGTATTTTTGTGGTAATAACGGTAGTTTTTGATATATCAGAACACCTTGATAACTTCCTGAAAAACCACTCCACTTTAGAGGAGATCGCCTTTAAATATTATGCCGGGTTTATCCCCTTTTACATGAATTTATTATCGCCACTGATTAATTTCCTGGCGGTAATTTACTTCACGGCCAAGATGGCCAACCAAACAGAAATTGTACCGATATTAAGCAGCAAGGCCAGCTTTAACCGTTTTTTAAGGCCCTATTTTCTTTGTGCCACATTGATATTTGTGGTATCGCTTTTTGCAAATATTTACCTTATTCCGTATACCAATAAGCTAAAAATAACCTTCGAAAACTCGCACTCTTTTAACAGCGATGATGTGGCAAAAACCGAAGTTCACATCCAGCTTGATAAGCGCACGTTTGTTTATGTACAATCATTTGAGGCCAGCAGCCACACCGGTTTCCAGTTTATTATGGAGAAGTTTGATGGCGATAAACTAAGAGAAAAGCTGTACGCAAACTCCATTACTTTCGACTCATTAAAGAAAGTTTGGACCATAAAAAGCTATACCATTAAGTATGTAAACGGCTTGCGGGAGAAGTGGGTTGACAGTACAAATAAACAAAAAGATACCGTTTTAGACATGCGCCCAACCGACTTTGTGGTATACGATAATGTTTATACGGCGATGTCAACCCGCGATTTGAACAAAAATATCATCAAAGAAGAGATACGCGGAACGGGTGCTTTAAAGGAAATGCTGTACGAAAAATACCGGCGTTTTGTGTACCCGCTCTCCTCCTACGTACTCACTTTAATTGGGGTTTCAATCTCATCCAGAAAGGTGCGCGGGGGTATCGGACTGCCGCTGGGGATAGGTATTTTTCTCTGTTTTACCTACATCGTGGTTGATCGTTTTGCCCTGGTTTTTGCGGTAAAAGGCAGCCTTTCACCATTAATAGCGGTCTGTTTACCCAATGGTTTATTTGGGATAGTTGGGCTATATTTACTGTCAAAAGCACCTAAGTAATGAGCCCAGGAAAAGCCCCTTCAGCATTAAATAAAAACCTGATCATTTTACATTTCACGGTATTTATCTGGGGCTTTACAGGCATATTGGGGCAGCTCATAACCATATCAGCAGTAAGCCTTGTTTGGTACCGTGTACTCATTGCATCGGTATCATTATTCCTCTATTTTAAGTTCAATAAAACAGCGTTCAGGGTTAATAAAGTTACCTTCTTTCAAATGCTTTTTACAGGCGCTTTGGTGGGCGGCCACTGGATATTATTCTTCGCTGCCATCAAGCTTTCAACCGTTTCAGTAACGTTGGTATGCCTCTCATCCATCACTTTATTTACGGCAATATTTGAACCGCTGATCAATAAAAAATCAATTTCAAAATTAGAGATATTGGTAGGCGCCCTGATCATATCCGGCATAATTTTGATTTTTAAATTCGAAACACAATACACTAAGGGCATTATAGCCGGCTTAAGTAGTGCTGTATTTGCCAGCCTTTTTTCTATCATAAACTCACGCTTCATACAAAAAAACGAAGCCCCGGTAATAGCTTTTTACGAACTTTCAGGAGCATTTTTGTGGACCACCGTTTACCTTTTGTGTACGCATGGCTTTAACCACTCCATGATTTTAAAGGGTACCGACATTGGCTATTTACTTATCCTGGGCACCATCTGCACCTCGCTTGCCTACGTTGCAGGGGTATCGGTAATGCGCGAACTTACTGCCTTCCGGGTAGCCCTCATCACCAATTTAGAACCTGTTTATGGTATCATCATGTCCTTTGTTTTTTTTGGTGATATGAATAAAATGACCGGTGGATTCTGGGTTGGTGCCCTGCTGATCCTGTCTACCATCTTCCTTTTCCCGGTTGCCCAAAAGCGAATTGCCAGGCATAAAGAGCGCGCATAATGCAGCGCTAATCTCCATTCATATTAACAGCATCTCACACATTGCACACCTTTTTGAAGGCTGTACCAATATCGGTATTTCTATAATATCATCCCCATAATAGCCCAAAACCCATAAGGGTAGGGGCAAAACACGGCAAGCATATTTTGCATTTTAAGCCCATATAAGCCATTATAATTTCCGGACGCATTTCTTCCTGTAAAAATATTTATCGTTGAAATTTGAGGATTTTTAACACTTAAACTAAGTGTATTGAAAATCAAACCCGATGCAAGCATCAAATACCTCGATTCACAACAAAAAATAGACTAATTTTGAAAATATAAATAAATAAATCATTTTAATTAAAAAATATAATTATATATAAATCAGATATATATGAAGTTTATAACAATTAAAAATTTAACAATTTCTATTTTCATTAAACCATAAAATACTAAATAAATTAGCATTTCAAAGTATTAAGGCATTTAAATGATTATTATAATCTAATAATCAGCTATTTAAACTAAATTAAATAAACAAAAAGTCTATATATGTCATTTTGGAGGCATAAACTGACTAAGTGTACAGAGATAATAAAATTTCTTTTTTTTTCAAAAAGGCTCATTTTTGAGTTTATGTATACCAGATTTAAAAAATCAAAAATTCTCAGCACTCCTGAGCGGCGAAATAATACAGGTGTTTCTGAAAAACGGAAGGAAAAAACAAGTCGTAAAACTGAAAAAGTATCAGAAGAAATTCTTAAGAAAAAAATAGAAAGATAAAGTCAATGAAAATCCGGAGACCGTCATCACCATTCAAAATGGGCTGCAAAATCTGGATGAAGCATATCCTGTTAAAATATGATCGCTCTCCTTTTATTAAAATTGAATTTTATTGTTAATGACACCCCGCTCCTCGCCCATTAAAAATATCAGCCTAATTTACGGAGCGCTTTTATTAGCAATTTAAAAACCGGATATTGTATTAAATGTTAACCCAAGTATCATGCGTATAAAAACAATCATCATTGTACTGATCACGGTACTGTTCACCATAGTGCTCATGCAAAATACCGGCAAGGTAAATTTCCAGATTTTGTGGGCTACCTTCTGGATGTCGAAATTAGTGATGCTTTTATTAGTGGCCATTGTAGCCTTTATTATTGGCGTACTTGTTGGCCGCCCTAAAAAGATCAAACGCCTGGGAGGTGACTTTACCGACAGCAATACAGACACCCCAAATTCCAGTACACTAAGTGACGAAGACAAAGAATACATTAACTAATAAACATGAACAACACAATAGGATTTATAGGGCTTGGAAACATGGGTATGCCCATTGCAAAAAACCTGATCAACGCGGGCTATCATCTACAGGTTTATAACCGCAGTTTAGACAAGGCCGATGAACTTAACCCGGCATCTATAACCAAATGCAAAACCCCGGCAGAGGCCGCCGATGGCGTGCAGATCATCATCTCCATGCTATCAGATGACGAGGTATTGAGAGAGGTAGTTTTAGGCTGTGAAGGCATCCTTAAAAAGCTACCCAAAAACGCCCTGCACATCTCCATGAGCACCATCGCTCCTGACACTGCAAAGGAGCTGGCTAAGCACCACCAGAATGCAGGGAGCAGTTACCTTGCCGCCCCTGTTTTTGGCCGGCCGGAAGCTGCGGCCGCAAAGAAGCTTTGGGTATGTATTTCGGGCGATCCGCAGTCTAAAGAAATCGCGAAACCTGTGCTTGAAAATTTGGGCCAGGGCATTGTTGATTTTGGCGAAGATGCAGGCGGCGCCAATGTTGTTAAAGTTGCCGGAAATTTTATGATCATGGCATCGATGGAGATAATGGCAGAAGCTTATACCCTTGCCGAAAAGAATGGATTAGACAGGCTGCAAGTGGCCGAGTTTTTTGGCTCCACTTTATTCAACGCCCCCATTTTTCAAAACTACGGAAAGCTGATTGCCAACAAGCAATATGAGCCCGTAGGTTTTAAATCAAAATTAGGATATAAGGACGCGCGCCTGGCCTTTAAACTATCGCAACAGAGTGAAACACCAATGCCCGTTGCAACAACGCTTCACAACCGCTTATTAACGGCCGTTGCCAAAGGCTGGGGCGAAAGTGACTGGGTTGAGGGCGTAGCCCGCGGCGTTGCGGAAGATGCCGGCGTTTAAAAATTATTCTATCCGGATTTACAGATCTGTAAACACCTGGTTTGTTTCTGCTATGGCAGACAGATCGGGTGTTTTATCAAATATGCCAAAAACAGATGCCCCGCTCCCACTCATGCTGGCGTACAATGCACCGGCTTCGTAAAGCGATGCCTTAACCCCTCTTATCAACGGATGGTTACTAAATACCGAGGCTTCAAAATCATTTTTAATAAATCGCTTCCATTCCGTAACCGGTTTATCAATCAGCTCCATTAATGAGTCTTTTACCGGCGTTGGTTTTACCCCGCCATAGGCCTCGCCGGTTGATACATGTACAGGTGGCATTACCAGCACAATTTTATAGTTCGACAGATCGAGCCTGATGGGTTCAAACTCGTCGCCCATTTCAAAAGCAAATACCGGTTTATTTTTTATGAAGAATGCACAGTCGGCACCTAACTTACGGCAATAGCTTATCATTTGGTCGTCGGTCAATCCCAACTCAAAATTCTGATTTAACAGGCGGATAAAAAAAGCAGCGTCTGAAGAGCCGCCGCCAAGCCCTGCGCCGATTGGAATATTTTTATGCAGATGAATTTTTACCGGCGGTATATCAAAATCCTTTTTCAGCAAGTGATAGCCTTTAACGCAAAGGTTGTCTTCTACCCTGCCCGGAATTTCTAACCCTGTGGATTCAAAGCTCAGCTTATCAGCTTCAACAATTTCCAGCGCATCATTTATTTTGATGGGATAAAAAATAGTTTCCAGGTTATGGTAGCCATCATCCCGGCGTTCAATTATGTTAAGGCCTATATTTATTTTCGCGTTTGGAAATATGATCATGCGTTCAAGTTTGTTAATTGTGCCTTATGCCACAATAGCTGGTAAAGTTATCATGTTCTTTATAATTAGGAATCATTAACAAAGCCCTATTTTTGCACATCAGTAGGTTTCACAAATTAGATTATTTTTATTTGCACTTATATTTTGCTGACCGTGCGGGCTCAGGTGCGTTTACTGTAGTCTGATCTGCCCTATCAATTCAATCAACCCAAAAATGAAACAGTATCTCGACCTAATGCGCCATGTAATGGAAACCGGTGCTCAAAAGCATGACCGTACCGGAACAGGAACTATAAGTGTATTTGGCTACCAGATGCGTTTTAACCTACAGGACGGCTTCCCAATGGTGACCACCAAAAAGCTGCACCTTAAATCAATCATCCACGAGCTGATCTGGTTTTTAACGGGCGATACCAACATTAAATATTTAAAAGATAACGGCGTTCGCATCTGGGACGAGTGGGCCGATGCCGATGGCAACCTTGGCCCCGTTTACGGTTACCAATGGCGATCATGGCCAAAACCCGATGGCGGCCATATTGACCAGATAACCCAGGTAGTTAACCAAATCAAAAACAATCCTGATTCGCGCCGCATGATGGTATCGGCATGGAACGTTGCCGATGTTAATGAAATGGCGCTGCCGCCCTGCCATAGCCTGTTCCAGTTTTATGTTGCACCTGCTGATGCCTCAAAGGGCGAAACACGTGGTAAGCTATCGTGCCAGTTGTACCAGCGCAGTGCCGATATATTTTTAGGCGTTCCGTTTAACATTGCATCTTATGCACTGCTCACCATGATGATGGCGCAGGTTTGCGATTTAGACTATGGCGATTTTATACACACCTTTGGCGATGCCCATATTTACAACAACCACCTGGAGCAGGCGGCACTGCAGTTAAGCCGCGAACCACGCCCGCTGCCAACCATGAAGATCAACCCGGACGTAAAAGATATTTTTCAATTTAAGTTTGAAGATTTCACATTGGAAAACTATGATGCATGGCCGCATATTAAAGGAGCCGTGGCTGTCTAATATAATTTAAAGATTTACTAAATTTGTGTATGACAGCGATTGAAGTAAAGACTGCGATACAAAAAGTACTGGATGAAGTACCTGAAAATATACTACCCGAAATACTCAACTATTTAAAGCAGGTTCAGCACCAGTCATCTGACCAGATAAAACTTAATAACAATTTAAAAAAAATACTGGCAGAGGATAAGGAGCTTTTTGAACGCCTTGCTCAATGATAGACTTCCTTAACGCCATTAAATTCCACAATATTTTAATAGATAATTTTGGTGGTAGCAAAGGATTAAGAGATGAAGGTGCATTAATTGCAGCACTTGCCAGACCTTTTGCAACTTTTGATCAACTTGAACTATACCCTACACCTATTGAAAAAGCAGCAGCAATTTTTGAAAGCTTAATAATAAACCACCCTTTTATTGATGGCAACAAACGTATAGCCTATTTACTGATGCGTATTACACTGCTTGAGTATGATTATGATATTTCGGCTACGCAAGACGAGAAGTACGACATGACCATTGCTGCAAGTAAAGGTGAATATAGAATTGAAGAAATAAAAAGCTGGATAAAAGATAACTTATAACAACCCAATGACCTTAACCATAGTAGTTGCCATTTCAGAGAACCACGCCATAGGTAAAGACAATAAATTATTGTGGTACCTGCCTAATGATCTTAAACACTTTAAAGATATTACCAGCGGGCATACCGTTATTATGGGCCGCAAAACCTACGAATCTGTTGGCAAGCCTTTGCCAAAGCGCCGCAACATCATTGTTACCAGGCAAAACATCCATATTGAAGGCTGCGAGGTAGTGAGCTCAATTGAAGCCGCAGTTGCTTTGTGTAAACATGAAGCAGAAGCCTTTATTGTTGGCGGTGCGGAGATCTATAAACAAGCCATGCACCTGACAGACAGGATATACCTTACCATAGTACACAAAACGTTTGAAGCCGACACCTTTTTCCCCGAAATTAACGCGCAGGAATGGAACGAGGTTTTGCGCGAGGATCATGAGCCGGACGAGAAAAATTCAATACCTTACTCCTTTATTACTTATCAAAGAACAGTAAAAGCAGAATATTAAGCGTAATTTATTTAACTAAATATCAATAAGTTAAATTCACAAATTACAGGCATAAACAGTGCTGTTTGCGGTTTACAAATGCTGTTTGATTTTGTTTTAATTAAAAATTTCATGCTTAGGAAATTTTATTAGATTTGCCGTCTTATTTAAAATGCGTATAAACTAATTAATTACATATTATAATTCAAAATGCAAGGTAAAGGGGTTGTCAAATTTTTCGCCATATTGCTGGCAATAGTATGCTTATACCAGCTTTCATTTACATGGGTAGCCCATAAAGTTGAAAATGATGCGCTGGTACATTCTAAAGGCGATACTGCGAAATTAAAGGTTTATCTGGATTCTGTTTCAACACTGCCGGTCTATCCGATCTTTAAACACGATTATCAGTACGTTAAACAAAGAGAGTTAGCCTTGGGTCTTGACCTTGAAGGTGGAATGAGCGTTACCATGCAGATCTCGTTGAACGAGCTGGTAAAAAAGTTAGCTAACAATAACAACGATGTTGTATTTAACCAGGCACTTGCTGCTGCATCAACTGATGCTATAACCAGCCAGACTGATTACATCACGTTATTTGTTAACGAATACGAAAAGCTTAACCCTACAGGTAAGCTTGCTGCTATCTTTTCAACAAAAGATAACCAGGATCACTTAAAGTTCAACGCATCCAACAGCGAAGTTGAATCTTATCTGAAAGATCAGGCAAGTGTAGCTGTACAGCAATCATACACTATCCTTAATACACGTATTGACCAGTTTGGTGTTGCAAACGCAAACATTCAATTACAAAAAGGAACTGACCGTATTTTGATTGAGTTACCGGGTGTAAAAGAGCCGGAACGCGTACGTAAACTTTTATCGGGTACTGCAAAGCTTGAGTTTTATCAAACTTATGATAATCGCCAGGTTTACCAGTTGCTTTCAAACATTAACGGAATTATTGCCGCAAAAATAAAAACAACCAAAAAGGATACCGTTAAAGCTGCCGATAAAACTGCTGCTGTTGCTGACAAGGCAGACACCAGCAAAAACAAAGGTGCTTTATCGTTATTAAATAAAGTTCAAAAAAGCGGTGCTAAGGATACCTCAGCGTTAGCAGGCAAATCACAGTTTAATGATCAGTACCCTTTATTCAGTGTTTTAAAACCACTGATGTATCAAGGCCAAAATGGTCAGGGTGAATTAGCGCCGGGCCCTATTGTAGGCCGTGCCGAACTTAAGGACACTGCAATGGTTAACAAATACCTGCAAAGCCCCGAAGTAAAAGCAGTAATACCGCAAAGCATGAGATTCCTTTGGTCGGTAAAACCAATGGATAAAACAAAGATTTTTGAATTATACGCTATAAAACTTGCAGGTGCCGAAAACGGCCCTGTGTTAGCAGGTGATGTAATAACTGATGCCCGTAACGATGTTGATCAAAAAGGCAGCCCAGAGGTTGTTATGGTGATGAACTCAGACGGTGCACAGAAATGGCGTAACGTTACAGCAGCAGCTGCTGCTGATCTTAACAATAAGCAATCAATCGCTATTGTTTTGGATGATAACGTTTACTCTGCCCCTGCTGTTCAAAACGAGATCTCTGGTGGTATATCTTCTATCTCAGGTAACTTTACGGTTGAAGAGGCAAAGGATTTAGCCAACGTATTAAAAGCAGGCCGTTTACCGGCTCCGGCTCACATTGTTGCCGAAGCAGTTGTAGGTCCGTCATTAGGTCAGGAAGCTATCCACGCAGGTTTAATATCAAGCGTTGTAGGTTTATTGGTAGTATTGGTGTTTATGATAGCTTATTACAACCGCGGTGGTACTGTAGCTGTTGTTGCCGTTATTATCAACATCTTCTTCCTGATGGGTGTTTTAACCAGCCTTGGTGCTGTGTTAACCATGCCGGGTGTTGCAGGTATAGTGCTCACGCTCGGTATCTCGGTTGATGCCAACGTATTGATCTATGAGCGTGTACGTGAAGAGCTTGCTTTAGGCAAATCTATCCGCATAGCCATTACCGATGGTTTTAATCATGCATTATCATCTATCCTCGATTCAAACATCAGTACTTTCCTAACAGGTTTAATATTATTTGTTTTCGGTACAGGAACTATCCAAGGTTTTGCAATCACTTTAATGATTGGTATCATCACTTCATTATTCTGTTCATTACTGATCTCGAGGTTGATATTTGAATATATGTTAGAAAAAGGATGGGATATTAAGTTCTCAAATCCCTGGAGCTCACATACCTTCAAAAATGCTAACTACGCGTTTGTTAAAAACCGTTTCAAGTTCTATATATTCTCGGGCTTGTTCATTTTGGCAGGCTTGGTTTCAATGGCAACACAAGGCTTTAACTATGGTGTTGACTTTGTTGGCGGGCATACGTATGTTATCAAATTTGACAGCAAAGAAGTTAATCCTGATTTTGTACGTGAAATAGTTAATAAAAACTTAGGCGAAGGTAACGAGGTTAAAACCTTTGGTACCGATAAGCTAAGCATCACTACCAAATACCTGATCAATGATAATTCGCCAAATGTTGATGACAAGGTAAGGGTTGCTTTAATAAAAGCATTAGATACCAAGCCAGAAACACACATTACAAAAGCTAACATAGTAAGCTCACAAAAAGTTGACCCTACTATCGCTAACGGCTTAAAAAAATCAGCATGGTTAACAGTGATCTTCGCTATCATTATTATCTCTGCTTACATCTTTATACGTTTCCGTAAATGGCAGTTCAGCTTAGGTGCTATGATTGCAACTGCGCACGATGCGTTAATGGTATTATCATTCTTTACCTTATTTAAGGATGTACTTCCGTTCTCGCTTGATATTGATCAATCATTTATTGCAGCAATATTAACAGTTATAGGTTACTCTATTAATGATACCGTGGTTGTATTTGACCGTATCCGTGAATTCCTTAACCTGCACCATGCAAAAACTGATGATCCTAAAACAGTAATTAACGATGCCATTAACAATACATTAAGCCGTACCATTATCACAGCTTTAACTGTATTACTGATCTTGGTGGTACTGTTCATCTTCGGTGGTGATGTTATCCGTGGTTTCTCATTCGCATTGCTTATCGGTGTATGTTTTGGCACATACTCGTCAATTTGCGTTGCTACCCCGGTAATTATCGACTTTGGGAAAAAAGATCTGAAATAAAAAATATTCAATTATTTCAAAGGCCCCAAAGAACATTTGGGGCCTTTTTTGTTTTAAATATGTTTGCTAATTGATTTAAGCACAATTGTATGAATGTAAAGGATAATGCAAAGTTCCCGAAGGTTGTAATTATAGGCGGCGGCTTTGGCGGCTTACAGGTTGCAGCAAAACTTAAAGATAAGCCTGTAGATGTATTGATGCTTGATAAGCACAATTACCATACCTTTCAGCCACTTTTATACCAGGTAGCAACCGGGAGCCTTGAGGCCGAATCTATTGGCTTTTCGCTACGCAAAAACTTTTCAAGTCAAAAAAACTTCCGCTTTCAAATTGCCGAGGTATCAAAGGTAAATCCTGAAAACAATACCATTGAAACTACCATAGGCGAGGTTGCTTATGATTACCTGGTGATAGCAACGGGCTCAACCACCAATTTCTTTGGCAATAAGGAGATTGAAAAATTTGCCCTGCCCATGAAATCAGTCCCAGAGGCATTGAATTTACGTTACCGTATTTTGCAAAGCCTTGAACAGGCAACACTGCTGCCTAATAAGGACGACAGGGAGCCGTACCTTTCATTTGTATTGGTGGGTGCCGGCCCTACCGGCGTTGAGCTTGCAGGGGCACTGGCCGAGATCCGTAACAATATCCTCCACAAAGATTATCCTGAATTAAAAAAGGAGGATATGAAGGTTTACCTGGTTGATTTTTTGCCAAAGGTGTTAGGCCCAATGTCTGACGAGGCCTCAAAGGGAGCTACACGCTTCCTGAAAGATATGGGTGTGGAGGTAATGCTTGGCGTTAAGGTTGACAGTTACGATGGCGAAGAGATAAAATTTGAAGGAGGTAAAAGTATCCGCACCAAAAATGTGATCTGGTCTGCCGGGGTAATGGGTGTTATACCTGATGGCGTTAATAAGGATTTGATTGTGCGTGGTAATAAAATTAAGGTTGATGCCAACTGCCGCATAGAAGGCAGTGAAAATATTTTTGCCATAGGCGATGTTGCTGCCATGATAACCGACGATACCCCAAAAGGGCACCCGGGCGTGGCACAGGTAGCCATACAGCAGGGCAAGTATGTTGGCGAAACTATTTTACAAACACTTAACGGCGAAGCCAACACACCATTCAAATACAACGATAAAGGCTCGTTAGCTACCATAGGCCGCAACAAGGCGGTGGCTGATTTAGGTAAAATAAAGTTCCAGGGATTTTTTGCCTGGCTGATTTGGATGTTTGTACACCTTATTTCCCTTTTAGGTTTCAGGAACAAGATCATTGTGTTTGTAAACTGGATAGCCAGTTATATTAGTTTTAACGGCGGCAGCAGGCTGATTATAAAGCGTTTTGAAAAAGATGATGCCCCGAAAAATAAAAATGAGCTAAAAGACAAAGTTTAATGCAAAGCCATATTTTTTTGCTAAAATTGATTAACTATTTACCCCCTAACTTAGTTAACCATGAAGAAATCAAAAACCATTAAGCTGGTGTTAATTACCGGCTTATTAGGCGCCGGCAATACCAGCCAGGCAAATGTTGCCCACAAATTAAACAGCCTCTATACCAGATCAACAGTAAAAAAAACCTTTAAAAGTAACCATATTGAGCCTGTAGGTTACTACAGTGCTCTTGATACCTCATCAGGCCGCAGGGTAAGTAGTGGCGGCTTTTTCCCCCCGACTGCCCGCCGTGGCGGCTTTGGCTTTTTTGGGCATTACAGCCATTCAGGGTCGTAATATAAGCCTCAATTTAAAACTGCACTATATTGTTTAAACCCATTTACAGGCGTATGTTTGTAATATAAACCCTTGCTTATCGCAACAAGCAGTAACATTTGGTGCAAAACCAAGTCAAACTGTTTTAATAAACCATATCAATGAAATTATTTTTACCTATTGGATGTATACTTGTTTTACTATTGGCCGCCTGTGACGATAATGAAGACCAGGCAAAAGAAGTGAACAAAAATGGCAGCATTGAAGTATCCTTAAGCACCGCGCATATTGATTCGTTACAGGAACAGGTAACCACTCACTATACCGTATGGCGCAAAGGTGTTAAGGTGCGCGAGTTTAACAAAAAAGATACCGTTCCGGCATTAGGCTCACTTTATACCGAGGGTGAGAATGATAACGGCGATACCAAGGATGTTAAGGTAAAAAAGGAATACGAGTTTTATGTTACCGTAAAATAAGCAGCATGAAAAAATCAAAAGTTATTTCGCTGGTTTTGGTAACAGGCCTTTTAGGCTGCGGCCGTAAACAGCCTGAACAAAACAGGTTGTATTTACGCACCGATTCGTCCGGGTATTATACCCGTGCAACCCCGGGCTATCATGGCTATTATATTTTCAGACCATATGGCACCTTTTATGGCGGCTATTATATGCGGCAGGGTTACTCCAACTCAATTGTACATACCGCAGAACCCAGCGTAACCCGTGGTGGCTTTGGCGGATCAGAAGGATTTCATGTATCATCCTAAATTATGCAGAGAATAGCTATAAATGCCCGCAATAACTGGCAGCAAACCGTTGAAGCCCTGGGCTTTGGTTTCCACACGGCAGATGTGCCTTACTGGGATGAATCTGCTTATTATTCCTTTACCATAAAAGAAATTGAAAAGATTGAAAGTGCAACTGCCGAGCTTTGGGATATGTGCCTGCAAGCCGTACAGCATGTGATAGACAATAACCTTTTTGAGCAGTTCAGGATCCCGCAGTTTATGGCCTCCCACGTAATTGATACCTGGAATAATGATGCCCCGGCTATATATGGCAGGTTTGATTTTTGTTATGATGGCCATACCGACCCCAAGCTGCTTGAATTTAATGCCGATACCCCTACCTCTTTGTTCGAAGCATCAATTGTGCAATGGTTTTGGTTAAAGGATTTTGATGAACCGAAGGACCAGTTTAATTCGATCCATGAAAAACTGATAGCCTACTGGAAATACCTGAAGGATTATTTATATGCTGACAAGCTGTATTTTACCTGTGTAAAGGATGTTTTGGAAGATTTTACCACCACCGCCTACTTACAGGATTGCGCCATGCAGGGCGGCCTTGAAACAGCCTTTATTTATATTGAAGATATTGGCTGGGATAATAACAACGGCTATTTTGTGGACCTTGATAACAACCCGATAAAGAATATTTTTAAGCTGTACCCCTATGAGTGGATGGTGAACGAAGCTTTCGGCAAAAACTTAGTGACAGATACTTTGAAAGCCTGCTGGATTGAACCATCGTGGAAAATGATATTAAGTAACAAGGCTATATTACCTATACTTTGGCAGTTATTCCCTTATCATAAGAATTTGCTGGCAGCTTATTTTACCCGCAGCAATTTAAAGGATTATGTAAAAAAACCTTTTCTATCGCGTGAGGGAACGAACATTACCATCATCGAAAATGAAAAATTGATTGCCAGCTCGGATGGTGAATATGGAGCCGAAGGTTTTATATTCCAGGAGTTGTGTAAATTACCCAACTTTGACGGAAACTTCCCGGTGATAGGAAGCTGGGTAATTGGACAGGAGCCGGCAGGGATGGGCATTAGAGAGGCAAATGGTTTAATAACCGATAACCTGAGCCGGTTTGTACCGCATTTGATTTTATAAAATGGCAACAGCAGCAATAAAAATAACCGAGTGCCCGCGTGATGCCATGCAGGGCATGCACCAGTTTATCCCAACCGAAATAAAGGCTGCTTATATCAACCTGCTGTTACAGGTAGGTTTTGATACCATAGATTTTGGCAGTTTTGTTTCGGCAAAAGCCATCCCGCAGTTGCAGGATACAGCAGCTGTTTTGCAAATGCTGGATATGGGTAATACCCAATCAAAGTTATTGGCCATTATAGCCAATTACCGCGGTGCCGAAGATGCTGCCAAACACAAGGAGATTACCTATTTAGGTTTCCCCTTCTCCATATCAGAAACTTTTCAAAAGCGCAATACAAACGCAGGGATAGATGAATCATTTGATACGGTAAAGCGGATCAATGCACTTTGCGGCCAAAGTGATAAACAACTGTTGGTATACCTGTCAATGGGTTTTGGTAACCCTTACGGAGATGACTGGAATGTTGATATTATACAGCACTGGACCGAAAAACTAATAGCAGAAGGTATTAAAACCATTGCCCTGGCCGATACCATAGGCATTGCTACACCAAACCAAATAAGTGAGATTTACCCCATGCTTTGCCGCGAATACCCGGAAACTGAATTCGGGATCCACCTGCATGCTACCCCTGATGCCTGGCAGGATAAGATAGCTGCTGCTTACCAAAGCGGCTGCAAGCGTTTTGATACAGCCATAAAAGGATATGGCGGCTGCCCAATGGCCACAGATGAGCTTACAGGCAACATCGCTACCGAAAACTTAATAGGATACCTTGAATCACAAAACGAGCTTACAGGCCTTAATTTGGCTAAATTTCAGCAAGCTATGGCCTACTCCGGCAAAGTATTTAGTTAAATCAGATCAGCTTCAACAAATTCAAAGCTGACCTGATAAGAAATATCAAAATGGGTTTTACAAAAAAACCTTACCTGCTTTGTAAAGCGGCAAACTTATTCTCATAATCTTTTAGCTGCGCCTGCAATTGGTTACTTAACGCTGGTTCTCCACTGTTTTTTGTGGTATCGGCCATGCTGTTCAATAATTGTACACCTATTTGCACGGTACGCAGGTCTATCCCATCTTTATTGTTTTGAAGCAGGTAGTAGTTATAATCCAGCTGATCAGTCACAAAACCATCTAAACTTTTTATATATTTGTTTCCTAAAGCTTTATCATCAAGTTTGTAGGCGGTAGCTGCAAGGAAAAACTTATGGGTTGCGGTATCAATATCGGGGTTAATATCCGGCATTTGCTCATCAAATTTATGAATAGCCTTTAAAGCCAGGTCGCGGTGCCCGTCTTTCATCAGCCCCTGTGCTAAATCACCGAAGGTATTTTCCATATTAAGGTAAAATTGGGTACTGGCAACATTGTCCAGATACTTTGCATGTTTATAATTACCGAACTTAAATTTATTAACTACATTGTTATACATTACCAGGCTATTGGTTTTTGAGCCCTGCTCAATTGCAGAAGTATCCGTTTTAAAAGGGATCAAATGATAAACAAAGCCTTCCTTGTACAGGTACGATTGCAGGCCGAACATACTCTCCTGCCCCATTGTGGTGGTAAAGCATAATGGCCGTTTCCAGTTGTTATGGGCCAGTATATCCATCATGGCCAGGTTATCTTTGGTAACATAGTTAGAGGTATACTTCCATTCCATGGCACTGGCTAAGCGGCTTTTTTGATCGGCACTTATTACGCCGTTATTAACTACATCATCAGCATTAACGGTTAATTTAAAGTTTTTAGTTGGCAGGTAATTAAGCTTCTCGCCACTTTGGTACTCCGCTTTGGTTTGCTCATTATCTGATGTCAGGAATTCAAACACATCTTTTATCTCCACTGAGCCCGGTATTTTTGCATCGTTATAATACATTACATCTCGCACGCCTGCCTTATACTTATCGTATGCTAAAGTTATAGGCAGCGGAGCCGACTGGTTCATTTTTCCCTGCATCTGGTGGATATACCAATCGCCGCTGAACAGGCTCATACATACAATACGTACATCGGGCCTGATGCCTTCCACCTCCTGATCATACCATAAAGAATAAGTATCATTATCGGCATTGGTGAACAGGATAGCATTTTTAGGGCACGACATCAGGTAATTATAAGCCATATCATGGGCTACGGTTTTGGTCGACCGGTCATGTCCTTTCCATTCTTTAACAGCTAAAAGCACCGGTACGGCCAGCATACACAAAGCGAACGAACCAATTGTTGCCACCCTGAGGGTTACCCATTTGCGGGCAATTTCGGCTATGGCAATTACCCCCAGCCCTATCCAAATAGCAAAGGCATAAAATGAGCCTACGTACGAGTAATCGCGCTCGCGTGGCTGAATAGAATTTTGGTTAACATATAATACTATGGCTATCCCGGTAAAAAAGAAAAGCAGCGCAATAACCAGTGCATCCCTTTTTTTACGCCTGAAATGATACACTGCGCCAAACAAACCCAATGCAAACGGCAAGGCATATAAAGGCGCATAATTAGTGCCGTTCAGTATTGATTTGGGCAGATGTTTACCACCATCAAAAATGCCGCTCGTCCAGTTCCCGTTAACGTCGGCAGTACTTTGCTGCCCATCCATTTCATTGTAACGGCCAACAAAGTTCCATAAAAAGTAACGTATGTACATTTGATATATTTGCCAGCTAAACATCCATTTCATGTTATCGGCAAAGGTGGGTGCCTGCCCATCGGCCATTTGCAGCCATTGCTTATAAAACTGAACGTTTTGGGCATAGTACTGGTCTGATTCTGTGCACCACATCCGTGGCAGCAGCGTGGTATGGTCATAAATATAATCAAGCTTTTTACCGGCCTTTTCATATTCGGTTTTTCCTTTTTGGTAGATATTGCCTTTCTCTTTTTCGTCTACAATTTTGGCATCAAAATACGGGCCCGAAAGCAGAGGCGTTTCGCCATACTGAATACGGTTTAAATAGCTGTACAGGGTAAAGGCATTATCAGGATGCGAATTATTAAGATCGGTATTGGCCGATGCCCTGATAGGAATATAAACAAATGAGCTGTAGCCAAAATAAATAAAGGCCACACATAAAAGTGCCAGGTTTAGTAAAGGCTTTTTATTGCGGATGCTGTACCAAATGCCTGCAGCTATCCCACCAAATAATAGCATGAAAAACACGGCAGCCCCGCTGCCAAAACCCATGCCCATGGAGTTTACGAAAAAGAAATCGGCCCAGGCCGCAAAGTAAACGGTGTAACCCCTGATACCAAATTGCACCAAACCCAAAATAACCAGGCTGCTTAAAAAGGCGATAACTCCATTTTTAACCGTAATATTTTTATACCTGCGAAAATAATATACCATAGCAATGGCAGGTATGGTTAACAGGTTTAACAGGTGAATACCTATTGATAAACCCACCACATAAGCTATTAATACAATCCATTTATCGGCAGCAGCTTCATCGGCATGGGCATCCCATTTAAGTATGGCCCAAAACACCACCGCCGTACATAATGATGATAGCGCAAATACAATGGTTTCAACAGCTGAGAACCAAAAGGTATCGGTATAGGTAAATGCCAGCGCACCTACCAGGCCTGCCGCCATAATAAGACTGATGTGCTGATTGTCTAAAACCGCTGCTTTTTTAGCCAGCAGCTTTTTAGCCAATGCTGTAATAGTCCAGAAAAGGAACATAATGGTTGCACCACTTGCCAGTGCCGACATCATATTGGTAAAATAAGGTACTTTGGTATGGTCGCCTAAGGATAAGAGCGAGAATGCTTTGCCCAGCATAGCAAACAATGGGTAACCCGGCTGGTGCGATACCTGTAAACGGTAGGCACACGAAATAAATTCGCCGCAATCCCAAAAGCTAACGGATGGTTCGAGGGTTAAGATGTAGGTTACAGTTGCTATTGAAAAACATAGCCAGCCTAACAGGTTATTGATCTTTTTGTACTGCATGGAAATTGAGAGGTAAAGTTTTTTTCAAATTTTTACTACAATTTCCATGTTATTTTTTAAACCCCGCCGGGATTTAACACCTGTTAACATACTTTAACTAAAATAACAGGAATTTTAACAATTGACAACCCATTGGGCTATCCTGTACAGGCAATGAATGATCAATAACAACCAGGGGTTACCTGTCGTTCATGTTCTCATTGTTCTTAAATTCCTGCATCTTGTTATCCAGTATTTTAATTGATCTTTCCAGGTCAGTAATATAGGATGACGAATATTTATCGCCTTTTTGATTATGCGATAATTGCTTAAGGAGCTCGGCTATTCTTTCTTTTGACCTTATAAATTTATTCAGATCTGCCATTAAATAGGTTTTAGTATGCCCTTGTACGGCTAAAGGTTGTATACTGTTGCTTAAATGTTATCAACAATAATCATTTTATTAACATACAGGCAAATAAAAAAAATTGCGCAATTGAGTTGAATTAACAGGCACAAAAAAGCCGGTATATATTATACCGGCTGATGTTATTTTTTATTTGGGATGATTAAAACTTATTCGTTCTCAATGGCCGAAAACGCTTCAAGCAATACGTTCCATTTATGGGTTGCGTCAATTTCCCAAACGCGTACGTAGTTGTAATTGCTTACCACGTTACCTTTTTTTATCCTGGCCTTGCCGTAAGTATAAGCCAGGTCGTTACTGGTTGAGCGGCCTGCATTAGTAGTTTCGGCAGTAATAGATATGCCTTCGTTACTAACAAACTTCATAATCTTCTCCTGCCCTATCATCGGCTCAAAACCGGGGAAATAGTATCTGCCCTCCAGGCTTAAAAACTCTTTATAAGTAGCAATGGTTGAGATTGATAACGAGTGATTCAGCAATTCATCAGTGGTAAGGATAATTTTTTTACCGTTAAAAGGATCTTTGCTGGGAGCTGTTTGCTTAGCAGTATCCGCCGGGTTTTTAAAATCAGTTATTGCCTCCTGCTCAGGCTCAGGGTGCTGTACACCAAGGTCCATCAGCAATTTAAGCTTGCCTTCGCTATCTAAGCGCCAAAGTGAAACATAATCACCATATACCTTATCAGTATCGCTTTTACCATTTTGATATACATAAGGGCCGGCAGTAAAAGCCAGGTCGCCGTTTACAGAAATACGTGCAAAATTAGGCACCCATTTTAATGATCCTGCCTGCCTGTCAATACTATTATAAAACTGAGTAATGTTTATAGCATCGGGTTTAAAGACAATCCCTTCCGGATCAGCAACTGATAAAAAGCCACCCTTTATTCCTTTACGTTCTACTAATTTATTAAAGTCTTTTTCGGCTTCAACTACTGTATTTACGTCGGCGTGTGCCGTTTGTGCCTGTGCTACTTTGTTTAAACTAATTAAAACAGCTACAGCAAGTAATATTCTTTTCATTTTTTTTCAATAGATAATCGCGGCAAATTAATAATAATTTTTTTTGCGTTGCGTGATAAAGGAAGGCTCAAATAAGTGATGTTATTATTTTTTGACCTTGTGATGTTATATAACGTAATTTCAACAATTAAATTTTACTCCAGTTAGTACCTTCTTTACTGTCGTTTAGCTGAAAACCAATTTGTTGAAGCCCATTTCTGATTTTATCAGATGTGGCATAATCATGATTTGTTTTTGCTTCGTTCCTTAAAGTAACAATCAGGTTTAATATTTTAGGCAGATCATCATTTGCCGCCTGCTCATTTTTTAAACCCAAAACATCCTCAATAAATGTATTCATCAGGCTTTTTAACAGTTCCAGGTTGCCGGCATCTATTTTCAGCTTACCATCCTGTACCGAATTAACGATCCGCGATGCCTCAAAAAGTTCGGCAATTAATACCGGACTGTTAAAGTCATCATTCATGGCAGCATAGCAACGCTCAAGCAATGCCTGTACATCAACATCAGTTGTGGCAGAAGGTTTTAAATTTTCAAGCAACCCGTATGAGTTCATGAGTCTTTTAAAGCCTTTTTCTGATGCTTCGATGGCGTCGTTACCAAAATCAAGCGTGCTGCGGTAGTTAGCCTGCAGCATAAAAAACCGCACCGTCATGGGGCTATAGCCTTTATTGAGGATAGCATTATCGCCCGAAAATAATTCGTGCGGTAAAAAGCTGTTCCCTAATGATTTTGACATTTTTTGCCCGTTAACCGTAAGCATATTGGTATGGATCCAATAGGTTGCCGGGTTTTTACCGCACGATGCCACGTTTTGGGCAATCTCATTGGTGTGGTGCGTAGGCACCAGATCAAGGCCGCCACCGTGAATGTCAAATTGCTCACCTAAATATTTGTTGCTCATGGCCGAACATTCCAAATGCCAGCCCGGAAAGCCAACTCCCCATGGCGAAGGCCATTTCATTAAATGCTCGGGCTTAGCTTTTATCCACAGGGCAAAATCAAGCTTGCCATGTTTTTCGTCCTGGCCCCCAAGTGTACGGGTATTGGTTAAAAGATCATAAAGGTTACGGCCGCTTAGTATGCCATAATCCTGCCTGTTGTTGTATTTTTCAACATCAAAATAAACAGAGCCATCGACCTCATAAGCATAGCCTTTTTCAAGTATCAGCTTTACCAGTTCAATCTGCTCAATAATATGGCCTGTGGCAGTTGGCTCAATGCTTGGCGGCAATACATTTAATATCTGCATCACCTCATGAAAGCCTACAGTATACTTCTGTACTATTTCCATAGGCTCCAAATGTGCAAGCTTGGCTTTTTTCGAGATCTTATCTTCACCCTCATCACCGGCATCACCTTCTAAATGGCCGGCATCGGTAACATTGCGTACATAGCGCACCTTGTAACCTAAGTGTGTAAGATACCTGAATATCAGATCGAAAGAAATATAAGTGCGGCAATTGCCCATGTGAACATCACTGTAAACAGTAGGACCGCAAACATACATACCCACATGCGGAGCATTTAACGGTTCAAATTTTTCTTTTTTGCGTGATAAAGTATTGTAAACAAATAAATTTTGTTCCATGTGGCAAACTTACAGTTTTAAGGTGAAAGCTAAAGTAAAACGCAAAAGGTGAATAGAAAAGGATATAGGTTTATACCCTATTATTAGCAGGTAGCTTTTATAATTTACAATTTGCTGACCTACTGCCTTTTTTGCTTTAGCTAAACCTTTTATAATTATTTCTTTAAACCTATCTCTCTAAGGCGCTCATCAAGGTATTGGCCTGCGGTTATATCTGTGTAATGTTTTGGATGCGCAGCATCAATACACGATGGCAAACAGGTAAGGTCCATCCCCGATTTTGGGTGTAGAAAGAAAGGCACCGAATAACGGGAATATTTCATCAGTTCGCGCGGCGGGTTAACCACACGGTGCGTGGTTGATTTTAGCTTGTTATTGGTTAGGCGCTGCAACATATCGCCAACGTTTACTACCAGGTCTTCGCCATAAGCTTTTACCGGAAACCATTTATCATCGCGCGTTAGCAGCTCAAGCCCATCGGCACTTGCACCAATTAAAAGGGTGATCAGGTTAATATCCTCATGCGCTCCGGCACGTACGGCATCATCAGGCAAAGCATCAGGGTTGGTTATAGGGAAATAATGCAGGGTGCGGAGGATAGAGTTACCGTTATGCACTTCGCCATCAAAATAATTTTCGGGCAAGCCAAGATAAACAGCTATGGCCCTTAATAAATAAATTCCGGCTGACTCTAATTTTTTATAAACCTCCAGCGTTGTTGAATTAAATGATGGCAGCTCATCAACTACCAAATTATCCGGATACTCATCTTTAAATGCATTGGTATCGGTAACTGTTTGGCCTATCTGCCAAAACTCCTTTAAATCAGGCGCTGTAAAGCCTTTGGCAGTTTCTTTACCTTTACTGGTATAACCGCGCTGCCCGGCAAGCTCCGGTTTTTCGTATTTCTCTTTAATAGCATCGGGCAAGGCAAATAGTGACTTTACATCTTCGTAAAGTTTATCTATCAACTGCTTATCAAGCCCGTGGTTGGTAATGGTAACAAATCCTGTTTCATTAAAAGCCTTTCCAATATCATCCGAAAACTGTTTGCGCTGCACAGCATCGCCATTTATATATGAGTTCAGATCAAGTCGCAGAATATTCACCATAATCGTTTCTGTTTTTATTTTGGTAAAACTATTTATTTTAAAAATAGTTGTAAAACAATTGTATAAAAAAAACCTTGTACTAAATATTATAAATGGCTTTACTTTTAAAGCAAACCACAGTCAAAACATATATATTTATTTAACTTGTTACCTAACAAACGGTTAGTTATATTATTATTTATAAACTTATGAAAACGTTTAACAAAATATGGGGCATAGGCTTACTTGCTTTTTCGCTGGTAATTGCGGCTCCCAACAAAAGTAAAGCACAAGACGACGGTTACATATCTGACCAGGAGTTTTATGACGACCTGCAGCCCGATGGTACCTGGGTAAGCGACCCGCAATACGGAAACGTTTGGGTACCCAATGCCGAAGAAGGTTTTAGGCCTTACGCAACACGCGGCCATTGGGTAGTAACCGAATATGGAAACACATGGGTATCAGACTACCGATGGGGATGGGCAACTTTTCACTACGGCCGCTGGCGCTACGATGATTATTACGGATGGGAATGGATACCCGGCCACGAATGGGCACCCGCCTGGGTAAGCTGGCGCCACGGCGGCGGTTATTACGGATGGGCTCCTCTATTACCGGGAATAAGCATCAGTATATCAATTGGAAGTGGTTACCGTGTGCCCGATAATTATTGGGTATGTGCACCGCAGGCTTATATAAACAGGCCAAATATTTATAATTACTATGCGCCGCCATCAAGGTCAATTACTATTATACATAATACAACTATTATTAATAATACTTATGTAAATAATAACCGCACCTATATAGCAGGCCCGCGCCCGCAGGAAATAAGGCAGTACACCCATCAGCCGGTTAATGTTTACCGTATAAACAACGATAGCAGACCAGGCTCAAGCAGGATACAGAACAATACCTTAAATATTTACAGGCCTGCAGTTAGGCAGCAAGCAAATGCACGCCCTGCAAGGGTTATTGACGGCGCTGCATACAAACAGCAAAACCCTAACCAGGCAATTGCAGCACACCGTGGTAATGGTGGTGCACCGGCGTATAACCATACCAATGCAGCAAGACTTGCACAGGTAGCCCAGGCACCAAAGCCCGACAATAGGTTTGTGCGCCAAAATCCGGTAGCTAAAAGGCCTGGAGGTCGACCAGGACAACCTGCAAACGGACAGCAACCTACCCAGCAAAAACCAAGGCAACAACAGCAAGACCGTACACGGCCAGGACAACCTGCAAACGGACAACAACCTGCCCAGCAAAAACCGGGGCAACAACAGCAAGACCGTACACGGCCAGGACAACCTGTAAACGGACAACAACCTGCCCAGCAAAAACCGGGGCAACAACAGCAAGACCGTACACGGCCTGCTCAGCAACAGCAACAACAGCAGCAACAAGCGCAACAAAAACAGCAGCAGGTACAACAGAAACAGCAGCAGGATCAGCAGCGCCAGCAGCAGCAGACTCAACAACGTCAGCAACAGCAGGTACAACAGAAACAGCAGCAGGATCAGCAGCGCCAGCAGCAGCAGACTCAACAACGTCAGCAACAGCAGGTACAACAGAAACAGCAGCAGGATCAGCAGCGCCAACAACAGCAAGCGCAGCAGCGTCAACAGCAGCAAGCGCAACAACAACAGGCACAGCAACGTCAACAACAGCAGGCTCAACAACGTCAGCAGCAGCAAGCGCAGCAACAGCAGGCCCAACAACGTCAACAGCAGCAAGCGCAGCAACAGCAGGCCCAACAACGTCAACAGCAGCAAGCGCAACAACAGCAGGTCCAACAACGTCAGCAACAGCAGGCTCAACAGCGTCAGCAGCAGCAAGCACAGCAGCAACAGCAGGCACAGCAGCAACAGCAGGCACAGCAACGTCAGCAACAGCAAGCACAGCAACAACAGGCTCAACAGCGTCAGCAGCAGCAGGCTCAACAACGTCAGCAGCAAGCGCAACAACAGCGTCAGCAACAACAAAGACAGCAGCAGCCACAGCCACAACAAAAAGAAAGACCGCACGATCAATAAGCGGTAACTGAACTATCAATAATAAATAGCACCTGTAATGATTATTAAAATTATAGGTGCTATTTTTATGCTTTATTAATTTATATGAGAAGGTTTTTTAAATCAGGATTTTACAATTACGGCATTACGCTGTTTATTGCTGCGGGGATTGGTTTTGGGTTGATGATAAATCCTTCAATAAAACATATTGCACCGGTAGCTGCAACAAAAGCTCCATCGCATATAGTTTTTATTGAAGACTCGTGGAAGGAAGCCCTTAAACAAGGTGCACTGCAAAAGAAATATATTTTTGTGGATGCTTATGCAAGCTGGTGCGGCCCCTGCAAAATGTTAAAAGCTACTACTTTTAATAATGCCGAGGCTGCAGCATTTTTCAACGCTAATTTTGTAAATGTCTCTATCGATATGGAAAAAGGACAGGGCCCTGAACTTGCACGGCAGTGGCAGTTGCAAGCCTATCCTACCCTCATCATCTTTAACTCAAAAGGCGAACCTGTTTTAGGTTCGGTTGGTTTTATAAAAGCAGCCGACCTGCTACGCTTCGGCAAACAGGCATTAGCCAAAAAATAATCAAAAAAAGGCCGGACATCAATTAAGACGTCCGGCCTAAACCACCCTATTTCAAATATTTTTAGCTTATTTAACTATAAAGCTGCCAACCAATAAGGCATAAACCTGATCCATAGTTAATGGCTCATCAAATGCTGCTGTTGCAATATCAACAGTAGTAGTTGTTCCGTACAAACTTTTTAAAGTTGTAACATCAACCCCACCCTGTACTACATTTTGCTCACCATCATAGTTACCATTTACCAATGATATACCGGTATCGTTACCCAAGGTAGCAGTACTGGTTATCCAAGGAGTTTGGCCACGGATCTGGCGGATTGCTGAAGCATGGCGTGCTTCAACTGCGTGAATATCCAGTGCGGCAGTTAATACTACCTGGTTGCCTACAAGATATTGTGCCTGTCCTTTATAAGCACGTACACCTGTATCTTCAAATGCCTGTGCTACTGCCAGGAAGGTGCCGTAGTTAGTTAATACATTAGCAAACGGCCCGTTACCTGAACCATTACCAGCGGTAAGGTCAAAAGTTGGTTTGGTTGCAGGTGTACCACCTAATTGTTTAATTACTGCTGTTAAAAAGGCAACGTGGTTGTTCTCATCTTTTGTTACCTGGTTAAAGTATAAGCTTGCAGCTGCAGCCGGTATTAAAGCTGTACCCTGTGCGCTACCTGCATTGTAAAATGTTGATTCAAGGTACTCAAGCGTTAACGCGTAATTTAATATATCAATAACAGATGGCGTTGTTGATGTTTGTGCGTAAGCTTTTTGAAACATTGTACCTACAGCAAATGGTAAAGCAGCTACTGCTACTTTGCTACCAAAGCTGGTTATATTTTTGATCACGTCGCGGCGCTCACTTAGCCTGCCGTAAACTTCCGGATCAACTTTTTCTATTTCTTCTATGATATTAAATAAATTCATGATTTTTTGGTTTTAAGATGCGATGTAACCATAATTAGATGCGCTCACTTTAGTTTTCAAGTAAGTATTGGCAATAGGAAGCACATCCTTAATTGCAAGTGATACATTTAAACTATTTGTTGTATCAACAACCTCGCTGGTAGCAAAGCTTCCCGGAGTGATCAGGTTACGGATCAATGCAGCATGCCTGGCTTCTACCGATACAATTTTACCGGCAATAGTTAGGTAAGCAGCATTCTTGATTAAATAACCGGCACCATCATAAGCACTAACACCGGTATCTTCAAATGCTTTTGCAGCACCAAGTACAGCCAGTCTGTTAGTAAAATCAATTGAGCTGAAATCAGGAGTTAAGCTGCCGATAGCATTTGCGCCTAAAGCTGCTTTAAAAAACTCGCGGTGTAAAACCTCATGATCACGAATTGAAGTAAGTAAAGATTTTTCATTGGCAGATATACCTGAGTATGGTGTTAAAATAACCTGTGTATAAAAAGCGGCTTCTAACTGCTCCAATGCATAAGCATAATTAAGGATACCATAATCGCCCGAACCTATATCAACGCCTGTGTTAAGGTTCACTTTGTGATCTTTGTGGCAAGCTGCGGTAGCTAACAAGCCTACTCCGGCAGCCCCAACCCCGGCGTATCGTAAAAATGACCTGCGGGCCATATTTACGCTGCCAACATTTTCTTGTGTTTCTGTTTTCATAAGTTATTTATTGAATATTAATTTTGTTAAGAGCGTTTAGTTTATATTGTTGATTTACGAATGAAATTTGATGCTGGTTTTTGACTTTTGCAATTAATTCATAGAATTGTAAAAATTGAGTCCAGATTTACCATAAGAACCTCATAATTAGTGCAATTGTTTCATATTAGATAATATAATTAACATAGCGTAAAGGAATATTCCCTACAGTTTTAGATTAAATTTATATTCTTAGTTGCAAACAATTAAACAACCGAAATGCCGTAGATCAAATCACCATTGTGGTGGGTTTAACATTCAATTATTTGCAATACTTAAAAAATTTAACGGGAGGCAGCTTTGGATATAAGCTGCAATTGATTTTTGAAAAAAAACGCAGATAGCGCTTTTAAAATTCAGCAAATAAAAAAAGGCCGAAAAACTCTCGCAGTGTTTCGGCCCTACATCTACCTATGAAAAACAACCCTTTTGGAAGGGCAGTAACTTTAATTCAAAAGAAATGCCAAGTACGTTTTATTTCTTTTTAAGCGTAAAAAGCACAATTAATTTACTACAGGATAAGTGCCGGGGAATTAATTTCCCACCAATAAGGGTAGTATTTTACACGTAACATTTTTATTACAATAGCATTTTTAATCCTGAGACACCAACATGTACAGGTGGCAGCTATCTGCTGATTAAAAATATTAATTTACATGTCAGCATATAATTAATAACACCAAAAAGTAAACTATAAACAATTAGCGTTGTTATACTTATTATGGATTACAATGTATATTTATTAGCAACCGATCCGAAAAACCCTTGCCGCGATATTATACACTCAAGGGATACCAATTTAAAGATCAGAGTTTTTTGCCTTGATAATGAACAATTCGGTCCGGACAGTAACGAGATCCAGCTTTATGGCTATGGGAATGGTAAACTGTATGCTTTTGAAACAATAAACATAAAGGCCGATGATGCGCTTGATGTTGTAGGCGCCATACAATGGTACGCCGATTATATTGACTACCCCGAAATGGAAATTTTACCTGATGATCCGCGCCCCGGCGAGCATAAAGCCATGTAAATGGCTCATGCCTGCTACTCCATAATATACAAAACTGCCTATTATCTGCATATAAAGTACATTTAAACGATTAACTGCGTTTACATGGAATGAAAGGATTAAATAAGCCTGTTTCTGTTTTAAGCTGCATGATTATAGGGCTTTTGCTTATTGGTATTAGTTGGAGCATTCACTTTAATCCGCCACTTATAAATATAATTTTAGAATCAGCTGGTTTTGTATTAGAAATTGGAGCCGCCCTGTACGGCCTTGTACAGGTAGTAAAAGATGTAATTAAATAGATTTAAAACCCAATCAGCCCTTCAAAAACAAATATCGCTATAATTTAAACCCAGGTAAACCTGATTTTTAAATTTATCGATGTTCTGAAATGCATTTTTTACCTGATAATTTACATCTCTATAGCCCTGCAACTACGCAAATTTGATTATTTAAGTTTAATTAAGCCTGCCTGTTAATGATTATTGCATCGAATTAAACAAATAATAAAAAATTAAATTTCTGATTTAAAGACCATTAAGCGCCATATACCTCAAGATGATTAATTATTTAAAATATTTTTTTGAAGAATAGCCAAGAGAACCTATATTTGCAATCCCAAAACGGAGGTAGCTAATCAAATAGTTACTTAAAACAAAAAGGGAGTTTAGCTCAGCTGGTTCAGAGCATCTGCCTTACAAGCAGAGGGTCACTGGTTCGAACCCAGTAACTCCCACTCAAAAAAAGCCTCTTAGAGATAATCTAAGAGGTTTTTTATTGCTGTAGACTTTCTAGTTCTCATTGGAGAGCATGAATCTATATATAGCTTGTTTGCACATAGTTTGCACAAACAGCGTAACCATAACACAAAAAACATGGTTACTTACAAAGTTTTATTAGACACTATGCGTCCAAAGTCGGACAGTACTTACTCCGTCATCATCAGAATCACGTTTAATCGTAAAAGCAGCACCATTAACACGGGCGTTTTCGTCCTAAGGGAATTCTGGAGCGAAACAAAAAATAATATTGCCGCAAGTCATCCTAATCATGGGATCCTTAACAAAAAGATTACAGAGGAGTATTTAAGGATACAAAAGGCTGTCATCGATTTGGAAAGTGAACAGGCGTTTAGTTTAGAAGGTTTGACTCAGAAACTTAAAAGATCTTCTATAAAACCTCAACTAGTTAAGGGTTGCGATTTTAACCAATTTTCGAAACAACTAATAGCTGATATGTTTGCTATTAACCAAGCTGGAAATGCTGTGATTTACCAGACTGCAACAAACAGATTAATGGCTTATGCCCCTACATCTGCACTTAAATTCCATGAGATTACTTATACATTCCTTGAAGGCTTTAAAAGGCATCTAATGAAAGATGGAGTTAAGCAAAACACCATAAGTAACTACTTTAGAACCCTAAGAGCTATCTATAACAAAGCTATAAAGGCCAGGCTAGTTGACCGATCACACTACACCGATTGCGTTGATCGCACTACCTGTGTTTCTCTTCGGTAATTTGGACGACTCGAATAATCATAGGCTTAATTTACTACCTTAGAACAACTATATCTCAGAGATGAAGAAGTACTTGCTTATTGTTTCTTTATTCGCAATCCTTAGTGCTAAGAGCCAATCTATCCTTGTCAATCGTTATGTTGATGACCGCATTAACCCTATGACATATCTACACTTTAAGCCTGATGGTACCTTTGAATTTAGATATGCAAACGACTTGATGGGTGATGAAGCAATCGGACGTTATACGATACATAGAGATACACTGCTTTTAACTTTCACCAAGGATACTTCAATCAGTGGTTTCACGTACTTTGAACATCCAACCGGTGTAAGAGCTGATAGCTTGCTTATAAAAAAGCACAAGCTGTACGAGATAAAAAATGGAAAAAACCGAGAGTACGAGCCACAGGACACTGTTCACCACAGACCACCCAAGAGTTGGCATTATAGGCGAAAGTACTTTTTGTTTGGCTACTGGCATTCAAACTATTCGAGGTATTACATGGTTGACGAACGTCATGCTAAGTGGGCTACTAAGAAATGGCTAAAACAGAATACAGCCTTGTTTCAGTAATAACATTTGTCCAAAACCCCATTCAACTCGCCAGAACGGTTAGGGCAATGGTAAAAGATTATTATATATTTATCAATAGCATTTAAAGATACCTTCCATCGAACCTACACTGTAAACACATCTTTGCCTAAATCTGTTATTTCAAACTCATTTAAAGAACGAATAGATGCAGCATCAAAGACGATGTACTTATTAAAGAATAACCCTGCAATTGAGTTGTATTTCACAGTTAAATATAGAAGGCTTAAATTTGCTTTGTAACGATGAAAAGGCAGTAATGACCTCCAGCTTACAAGCAGATGGTCACTGGTTCGAACCCAGCAACTCCCACAAAAAATAGCCCATACGGTATCAAAAACGCGGTTTTTGTACTTTTAAATTCTTTTCAGAGGCATTTTAACCCCTTCACCTGGCTGACCAAGGCTCACACTCTTTATTTTAAACTCATTACTACCAGCATTCTTACTTTTAAAATATGTGTTTAAATGCTTTATAACACTATCTTTTCCACCTTGCAATCCAATGACCTTAGGATAAAATTAATCGATTGCAGTACTATAGTCACCTGCAACTAAAGCATCAGACGTTTTCTGGGCTGCATTCATAATTAGAACTTTGTGATCTTGTGCATATACTCGCAAACTAAAGAAAGGAAATAGTAAAGTAATAAGCGCGATATACTTCGCGTAATAAAGATATCGAACTTAAGTCAAATAAACTGGCTGTGTTCATCTTTGGATCCTATTCATGCAAGCTTCTTAAATTAAACTTACTCTTTATCTTGACGACGGTTTGAGTCAGCAGCATCTTCATCCTTCTCATTCTGATTAGGGTATTTGTTTACTTCTTCCTGCCCGTCAATCATTTCTTCAAGACTTGCACCATCCGGATGGCTGATGGCTTCTTTTATAGGGTCTTTGTATTCCGGCTTTGTTGGTTGTTCTTTACTCATACCATCCTAACATAGCTATCTGTGCATTGTTTCATTATAACAAACGCTATAATTAATAGCTTGGCGTTTTGTTACAAAGCACTGCCGTGTTTACTCTTTCTTAAATGGTTCGTCGGGCCATGCGGCGGCCCAACCTTCACAATCACCGGTGATAACTGTTATCGTAAGTTTATTATTTGCTATAGCATATTTTAACGTTGCCTTAAAGC
Organism: Mucilaginibacter sp.; assembly: GCF_965277465.1. Lineage (GTDB taxonomy): Bacteria > Bacteroidota > Bacteroidia > Sphingobacteriales > Sphingobacteriaceae > Mucilaginibacter. The sequence continues at coordinate 1,055,219 of NZ_CBDICW010000002.1, read as the reverse complement.
CAACATCACAGGGACTATTGCCACTTAATTTAACAAGGCTAATGATATCTCCACTGATTTTATAAGTCATACTTTCAAAAACCTTACCATCCTGTTTGTCAACAAGGTTCAATGTATCCGTTTTAAAATCCAAAACTACTGGTAAATCACCTGGTACATGCATTATAGCCGACCATTTAGTGTTAGTTAATTGTGCCTTGACTAGTGTGCTGAAGCATAAAAGTAAAACAGCTAGCTTAAGTGTTTTCATAAAGGGGGTTTGATAAGTCTAATATACGATAGATCAGCCGTATATCATGAGCTCGGTGGAGAAATGTATCATTCGTCACTGATTATTATATTTTTGTTATATGCTTGTAATTGATGGCCTACTCCGATTAAATAATTATGATGGTTTACACATATAAGCCATTCCATATCCTTATCTATAACATAATATTCGAATTCAAAAAAGCATTCATCTATTAATAATGGTATATACAATGTTTGAATTTCGTAAATAGGATAAAATGGCAGTTGGTCATCCTCAATCATTATCCATACCTTCTTTTTCAGATCAGGTATGATTTTGATAAGATGTTCGGCAGGGTAGTCGTAATCTGGAAATCTAAACGAAGTTTTAAATGCTTCCCACCACCATCTTCTATCTCCACCATCCACGAAACGATCAAGTAATTCGAGATATAATTTTTGATTGGCTTCGTTATTTAACCTATTTACAATATCTGCGGATAGATTTAAAGTTTTAATAGCTTCTTCAAAATTGTCTTTTACATCTCCCATGTTGTAGGTTATTAAATTTCAAATTAGCTAAAGCTATAATATTTCAAATACTATGTGTAGAATTTATTGGTTCAAATCCGTAATTAAACGCAAATAAAAAAAGGAGTGATTCAATATTTTTTAAACAATTCTTTTAAAAAAAGCCTGGTAAAATAATCAAAGGGAGTTTTTATAGATTATATTGTTTTTAACCAGAGAAGAACTATTCAATCTTACCTATTTCCCCAACATCATCAATATAACATAAGCAACTATACCACCGATAATAGAAAAGCGCGATATATTTAAAAACAGCAGGGCTTGTTTGCCTTCGTTTTCTAAACTGGTTCCTTTATTTACAGCTATAAACTGTTTGAGTGTTTTGGCTTTTATGGTGGCTGATTGTCCGGGTAATATTTTTTCTACAATCAGCTTATTCTTATTTAGGCTGTAGTAATAAGTTATCATTACCAGGATAGATACAAGTATGTAGAGCATGCCGTAAATATACCGCTTGTTTTAGGTGTTCAGCAGTTTTTTATATCCCTTAAGTTTCCGGATAAATTAATATCCAGGCTGTAGCTAAGCTTATACTTCTAAAAAATTAGCATGGCCAACCTCTTGCTCTTCTTTATGGCACACAAACGGGCGTAGCATTTTAAAAATGCCATAAAAACCGGTCACCATCATCATTACAAATCCAATGCTGGATACTATTGGGTAAAGCACATCTGAATCGGTGTCAAAAAATGCTTCGGGATACAACGAAAGTTGGGAAAAGAGAAGAAAACATCCCATTCCCAGCAAAATCTTTATGGCTCTTTTCATACTTATTAAACGGATAGCTAAAATTAAAGTTACCATTTTATTTGTATTCTGTTAATTGATTTTCAACATTATCTAAAATAATTTTGCCTCATTATTTTTATGCTGCATTTTATGCGACACCAGTTCATATCCCCATTATTTATTTAAAAACTACGGATATACACTACGGTTTGTTAATTTAGTAAACCAATTAACAAATCCCCATTCAAATGCATACCTATCTACGCATTAATAAGATCATTGCCTGTACACTTATATGTTTTGCAACCTGCATTTGGCTTCAGAATGCCAAGGCGCAAAGCAGACAACCTAAATTTAAAGTAATAGCCTTTTATACCGGTAAAGACGACAAAGCGCATATCAGCTTTGTGCATGAAGCTAATAAGTGGTTCCCCAGGATGGCGGCCAAATACAATTTCAGTTACGACTCCACCAAAAACTGGAACAACATGAACGCCGAATTTTTATCGCATTACCAGGTGGTACTGTTTTTAGATACCCGGCCCGATGCCCCCGACCAACGCGCAGCATTTGAAAAATATATGAAAAACGGGGGCGCCTGGATGGGATTCCACTTTTCGGCATTTGCATTAACCCCATCGGCCTTTAACCAGGATTGGGACTGGTACCACAACGAGTTTTTAGGTTCGGGGCAATATGTAAGTAATATATGGCGGCCATCGGCAGCTATACTGGATATTGACAACCAATTTGCAGCAACTAAAAATATACCTTCAAAATTCAAGTCGGCCCCTAATGAATGGTACCGCTGGGAGAACGACCTGCGCAAAAACCCGGATATACAGATCCTGGCGTCTATTGACTCTGCGAGTTTCCCCCTGGGAACCGGACCAAAACAAAGCGAGATATGGCACAGCGGTTATTACCCGGTAGTATGGACCAATAAAAAGTATAAAATGATTTATATGAACATGGGCCATAACGATATTGACTATGAGCATAAAACCGATAAGGACTTGTCGCTAACCTTTGCTAACGAAACCGAAAGTAAAATGATATTGGATGCACTGCTATGGCTGGGTGGCCAAAAGGTAAGCGGCAAATAACATCGTATTATATTAAACACGATATTACATTTTATTAAACCAGCTCGTGGGTAATATCAGCCGGTTTTTTATTTACCACGGCCTGCTAGCTGGCAATAAAAAAGGGTTGTTATTTAATAAAATAGGGCAGCTATCGCCAGCATTAACACTATTTTAAAGTAATTAACCCTTACTATCAACCAAAAAAAATAAAAATACAGTGCTTAAAGGGGGCAAAAAATATGATTTTGTTAGTAAAAGTGGAATTGTTAGCAAGTTTTAGGTCTTTTTTGAGCATTTAGAGAAAAAAGTTGTTAAAAATGTGTTAAAAGTTAGACTACTAAGCTTATAGTTTATATATTTGTTTAATTATTATTTTCGATCTAACCAATTAGTTCTTTATGATAAATAATGAGGTCAGTTACTAACAAAAAAGAGAGAGCTCCCGCTTCCTCTTTTTTTGTTTTATAGCTATTTCTTTTTCAGCAGCACTTTGTTTATCTCATCCAACAGATACCCCTTTGGGTCCGAATCATATTCCCAAAACATTACCCCGCCCAGGTTATTTTTTAATACGTACTTACACTTCTTTTTAACCGACCATTCATCATCGTAAGTTATAAACTCTCTATTTACCGCATTGTAAATGTAGGGGGCCTTTGCATGTTTATCCCGGTAGGCCTTATAATCGGGTATGTTCAGGATACTATCTTTTATAATGCTGAACCCGGCACCTCTTGCGCGGCTTTCTACCGTATCTGCAAGCCCTGCTGAACCCGGCACCAGTATTGATGCCCGCCCATAAAATGCAATGCCCATAACCAGCTTATTAGCGGGCACACCGGCTTCTATAAACAAGGTAACGGCCTTATCTGCATTATCCTTTGATTTATATTTTTTTGATGAATAAAGGTTGGTATGGTGCGATGCTATTTTCCCAGCCGAATAATCGTAGGTCATTAAATTTATATAATCAAGGTATTGCTGGGCTATGCCCATTTCGGTATGCTCAACAAACATTTTAAAAGCACCTGTAGCTGTTGTAAGCAGGTACTTTTTACCGGTTTGCTGTTGCAATACATCCAGCTGCCTCCGCAGCTCCTTAAACATCAGGGTATAGTTTTGCTTATCCTGCGGGCGGTATACGTTACCTTCTAATCCTTGCAGCCCGGGATATTCCCAATCAATATCAATACCATCAAGCTTGTACTTTTTAATAATGGCTACGGCGCTTGCTGCAAAGCCCTGCCTTGCAGTATCAGTTAATACCGCATCAGAGAATTTGCTGCTCCATGCCCACCCTCCTATCGAGATCAGTACTTTTAAATCAGGATTTTCCTTTTTCAATAAATTCAGGTGCCTGAAATTAATGGTATCCGTTGCTTCGCGGTGCAGCCAGGCCCTGTTATTGCGGATGTCGACAAAGGCATAGTTAATATGGGTAAGCTCTTTAGGTTTGATGATACTCATATTGGCCAGCCCCCTAAAGCCGCCAACGTAGCCTATAATAACCTTATTTTGCTGCGCCTTTACATTAATTACCGCTATTAAAAGGAGTGATAAAGCCGCAAGTTTTTTAACGCTTATAAATGATTGGGGGTGTTTCATGATAGTATATAATTATCGGCTTAAATTTTAAGCCGGAGTTTTCTCTTTTCCAGAAAACCGGTGATGAGTATTACAATAAATGATACTGCGAACGAGCGGATAATACCGCCGGCGCCTTCATTAAAAAAATCGGGATAGTTAAAGTGGATAATGGTAAATACGGCTACCATAAAATAAGGTATAAGATAGCAGGTAAGGGTACTTGTTCCGGCTGGTTTTATTATTTTAAACCAATTTTGCCTGCCTTTAACATCAATGAGCCATATCAACAGTTCGAGTAGTAAAATACCTATACCCGTGCAGATAAATACCCACGATGGTGTTGAATGGATCTTGGAGATGCCCTCGGTATAGGGCCTTACCCAAAAGCCTAAAGCTATCATTATCAATCCGGCCAGAGTAAAAACCGGCCAAAGCCATTTATAGCTACCCCGGGCAATTATTTTAGCATAAAGCAGGGATGCCACTACACCAAACATCATTAAGGATGCGGAGGCACCATCCTTAATTACCCAAATCTTAAGATCGAACAAATCACCGTGGATACTTAGGTTGATACCTACCAATATTGCAAGCGCACAAGATAGTAATATCAAATTACCTTTTACTATAAGATAAACACCCGCACATACCAGGTAGGCCCAGCCGATAATCCCTAAAATACCCCACCAAGATGGTTGTAACCAGTGCGGCTCGGCTGTTGATCCTCCTTTATAGATGATGGTTAAAAACAGCAGGATACCTATCCCAAAACTTATAAAACTGTATTTTTTTACTTTGGATAAGGTATCGGGATAGTCAAGCCAGATTAAAAAGAAACTGAGCGTGAGTAAGAGTTCAAACCAGCCATAAGGCAGCAGCGCAGCCGGATTATATTCTTCCATGTTTACATGAAAAAAGCCCATTACAATAAGAGCAAATGACCGGAGCAAAATATAACCTGCTATTGAAGTAAATGATTCGCCTTTACTTAAGCGCCTGCCAATTGCCAGCGGAATAGATAAACCTGCAATAAATAAAAAGAGCGGAAAAATAGTATCGGCAAAGTGCATCCCATCCTCATTAGCCTTAACATGATCTATCCATTTAGGTACATGGCTCACACCGCTCAAATCGTTCACAAATATCATGAAGAACATATTGACGGCACGCAATACATCAATAGATAACAGGCGCTTGGGTTGAAGCATTATTAAACAATTGGCTGGTTTACACGAAATTGTTTTTAAAGATAGCGGGTATTAATTGATTATGCCCTTTACACTTTTCACAAATTTATAAAGATGACATACTTTTTAAATTTCTTTACTAATTAAGAGCACATCGAAATACTTTATAATCCCGGATTATTAGTTGTCGCTTAAAACCTCTTCCAGCACCTCGTGCGATCGTACAAAGCCAAAGCTTTCAATATGCAGGGCATAGTATTCCAATAGCTTTTGAATAAGGTAGCGGCGTTCGTCGTTGTTTAACTTAAGCTGATGAATATTTTCAAAGCTCCCCTCTAACAGTGCCGTAAAGTTTTGCGTATGCGGAGGCGACAGGTACAAAACGCTATCGGGTTTATATTTATTGAACACCCCATTTTTCAGGTCGAAGTAATCGGCTTCGCCTGCAAGGTAGCGGTCTGGATAAAAGCCGAGGTAGCGGGTCATTTTCACCAAAAACAACAGGTGGAAGTTGGCAATGCCCTGCGTTTGATGATCCAGCCATTCTATCGCGTTAAAAGCAAAATCAAATAAGTTCTCATCTGCTGATTGCTGTTTGATGGATTTATACAGCACTTCGTTCAAAAACATAGCGATGCTGCTTTTTATCACATCGTAAGGGATAGTTTGCAGCAGGGGGCTGTTCTTCAACTCTTTTATGCGCTGTACATTACCCGTGTTTTTATGATAAACCACCATATCTAACAAATGCAATGGCTGCAGCATGTTGCGGCTTATTTTGGCCCTCGGTTTTTTGGCACCGTTAACCATGTATGATTGCAGCCCGAATTTTTCAGTAAATACCTGTACAATTACGCTGGTATCGCCATAGTCGGTAGTTTTAAATACTATCCCGCGGGTTTTATGCAGCATGGTTAACAAGCAGTAACAGCTTTGGTAAAAAAATTATAATACCGGTTATCAATGCAAATAAAGCTGCTATAACCACTGCGCCGGCGCTCATATCCTTAATATGCCCTGCCTTTTCATTATATCCCGGCGATACCAGGTCAACCAGGGTTTCTACCATCGTATTAAATATTTCGGTAACTAACACCAAGGTAATGCACAGCGCTATCCACTGCCATTGGGTTATTGAAATATGCAGCACATAGCCCAATATAACAGCTAACACGGTAGCAACTAAGTGAATCCTGAAATTCAGCTGGCTTTTGGTGGCATAAGCAAGCCCTTTAAAAGCATAACCAAAGCTGCGGAACAGTTTTTTCATTTGTTAAATATAATAAAGTACCTGCACGTTTATAAGCAGGTTAATTTGCGTTTATTACTGCTCTTTTCAATGCAAATCTGCACATTTACCAATCATTGTCAACAATATCATTAAGCAAAACTGTGGTTTAATCTATTTTCGTAGTTTTGAGTCCCCTGTATATAACTATTGCTATTAATAAATGAGCTGGAAAAAGTTAGCTGATCTTATCTTAAAAAACCGTTTGCTTGTTTTAGGGCTTATTGTACTGTCGAGCCTTTTTATGGGCTACCAGGCCAGCAAAGTACGCATTACTTTTAATGGAGGTAAAGTACTCCCCGTAACCGATTCGGCTTATATCCGGTACATGGAGTTTAAACGATTGTTTGGGCAGGATGCCAGTACAATGGTTATCGGTTTTAAATCAGACAAGATATTTGATAAGGATGTTTTAAACGACTGGAAACAGGCAGGTAACCGCATACAGCAGATAAAAGGTATAAAGGGCGTTATTTCAGTAGCCAGCCTTTACAACCTTAGTAAAGATACCCTTAACCACCGTTTTGTTTTAAAACCCTTAATTAATGGCCCGTTAGCAAATATCCAGGCTGCCGACAGCTTAAAAAAGCAGATCCTGTCGTTACCCTTTTATAAAGGTTTGGTTTTAAGTGATGACGGGCAGGCCACCTTAATGGCCATTACCTTTGATGGTAAGATCCTGAACACATCTAAAAGGGTACCCATTTTAAACAGCATACTAAAAGAGGGTAAAGATTTTGAACAAAAGCATGGCATCCAGGTGCATTACTCCGGTTTGCCGCTCATCCGCACGGTTGCGGGTGATCTGATGAAACATGAGTTCACACTATTTCTGGGCCTGTCGTTGATTATAACTGCCTTTATACTGCTGCTTATTTTCCGCTCGGGTTATCCGGTTATTTTTCCGGTAATAGTAGTGCTGCTTGGTGTAACCTGGAGTTTGGGGATATTGGTTTTAATGCATTATGAAATTACCATACTTACAGGCATTGTACCGCCGCTTGTGGTAATTATAGGTATCCCCAATAGTGTTTTTATCTTGAATAAATACTACCACGAATTTAGTTTAAGCGGCAATAAATTACAGGCGCTTAGTATTGTTATTGAAAAAGTTGGTATCACCACTTTTATAGCCAATATAACAACGGCCATAGGTTTTGGAGTATTATGCTTTACCAACAGCGAATTACTAACCCAGTTTGGCCTGGTAGCCTCCATGAGCATTATGGTTACGTTTGCTTTGAGCCTGATATTGGTACCTATCATTTTCAGTTACCTGCCCAACCCTAAAGCGCGCCAGAGCGGTATTAAAGACCGTAAGCTGATCCGTATTACCTTAGAGAAACTTGATTACCTGGTGCATAACCACCGCAAAGCCATTTATATAGCCACATTAGTATTGGTAGCTATCTGCGGCTACGGACTTACAAAAATCAATGTGAACAGCTATGTGGTTGATGATCTGCCAAAAACCAACGGTACCCTTGGCGATCTTCAATTTTATCAAACTAACTTTAAGGGCGTTTTGCCTTTAGAGGTGAGTATTGATACCAAACGCAAAAATGGCGTTATGAGCCAGGCCGTTATCCGCAAGGTTGAAAAGTTAGAAACCCTTATATCTTCGTACCCGGAGTTTAGCCGGTCGCTATCACTGATACAGGGCCTGAAGTTTTCAACACAGGCATTTTATGGCGGAGGCAGCAATTATTACCGCCTGCCCGATGGATTAGAGCAAGGCTTTATATTAAAGTATGCAGGCAACTCGGGCAAAAGCACGGATATGCTGCGCAACTACCTGGATAGCAACCGACGCTTTACCAGGGTGACCTTTGAAATGATAGATGTAGGATCGGCCAAGATGAATACTGTGCTTACTAACCTGCAGCCACGTATTGATTCTATCTTCAACCCTCAAAAATACCATGTAGAGCTCACCGGATCGAGCATTATATTTATAAAGGGTGCCAACTACATGGTAAAAAATCTGTACGAAAGCCTTGCCTGGGCTATATTTTTAATAGCCGGTGTAATGTGGATACTGTTCAGGGGGGTTAAAATGATTGCCGTTTCGCTTTTACCAAACCTTATTCCTTTAGTAATAACTGCAGGTATTATGGGCTTTTTTGGTATTCCGCTAAAACCATCAACCATACTGATATTTAGCATAGCGATGGGCATCTCGTCCGATCAAACCATTTATTTTATTACCCGCTACCGGCAGGAACTTAAAAATACAAGCAAAAGCATCTCAACCATAGTTTCAGATACCATTCGTGAAACCGGTATAAGCATGATCTATATTGCTATTGTACTGTTCTTCGGCTTCGGCATATTTGCAGCATCAACCTTTGGCAGCACACAGGCACTTGGTATTTTACTGTCGGTTACCCTATTGGTTGCCATGATCAGTAACCTTACTTTACTGCCTGCATTTTTATTAAGCATCGAAAAAAGGAAAAAGATATAGACTGTTAGTTAACTATGACTAACTAAGGGGTTAATTAAGTAAATTTGGGTAAACTAAAACTTAATTGGCCTTATGGACTTAAAACTCACCAACAAAGTAGCTATAGTATTAGCGGCCAGCAAGGGCTTGGGTAAAGCGGTAGCCCTGGCCTTATCTGCCGAAGGTGCCAAGGTTATCATAGGCTCGCGCGATGAGGTTGAGCTGAGCAAAACAGCCAAAGCCATACAAAAAATTACAGGTAACGAGGTTATTGCACTCCCGGTTGATGTATCAAACGGCGATGAAATAACCAACTTTATTGAGGAAGCCGCCGATACCTTTGGGCGCATTGATATTTTACTTAATAATGCAGGCGGCCCGCCCTTTAATAAATTTGAAAACTTTGATGATGTTGCCTGGCAAAAAGCTTTTGAGCTTAACCTGCTTAGCTTTGCCCGCACCAGCAGGCTGGTATTACCGTACATGCAAAAAACAGGCAGTGGCCGTATCATTAATATCATCAGCGGTTCGGTAAAATCAGTATTGGCAAGCTCGGTACTTTCAACCAGTATGCGCATGGGGGTAGTTGGCATGGCCAAATTAATGGCCGATGAGTTCGGCCCTTATAACATAACCGTAAACAATGTTGCACCCGGCTTAATACTTACCGACCGTATAAAACATACCCTTCCAAAAGATATGGACCCTGAAGAGGCCATTAAGGAAAAAACCAAAAGTATTCCCCTGGGCCGTTTGGGTAAACCCGAAGAGTTAGCCGCCCTGGTTACCTTTTTAGCATCGGCACAGGCATCCTACATAAGCGGTACCACTATACAGGTTGATGGCGGCGCAAACCGGAGCATTTTTTAAATTGAAAAGTTAAAATGATATGAATCTATCCTGAGCACTCTGTGCTTTGGTCTTTGCGCCCCTCAGTGGTTAAAATCACCACAAAGAGCTCGGAGAAAGGCACAAAGAAACACTGAGATTGAAGGTTACAATATACAATGCTGAATTTCTCTTATGAATTCGGCCGCTTTAAGCGTTATAGCAGTTTTGGATTAAGCGGTGAATCTATTGTTTCTCCGATTGGTTTACCCATCAGCCATTTTTCATGGTCGTTTTTTTGCCATTCGTTTTTGTATGGGGTTATATAAGCGCCATCGGCAACATAAATAATGGTCATCACCTCGCGCATCTTGTTTGAATTATTGCCGTTGGCATGGTGCATGGTAAAGCCCCGGTGAAATGTAGCATCCCCAGCTTTCATAGTATTGGCACGGCTTATCGGGAACTGTTGTTCCCTTACATAGTTATCAAAAGCACTTTCAGACTCATCCGAGATCTCAAAATTAAATACCGCCCCTTTTGTGTATGAGCACGATGCAAATGTGAGCATCCCCATATCTACATCAATATCAACCAATGGCATCCACATGGTAACGGTATTAAAGGTATCAATGGGCCAATAATACTGATCCTGGTGCCATGGTGTTGGGCCGCCGCCAGCTTCTTTAAACAAAGCCTGGTCATGATACAGGCGTACATTTCTTACCCCCATTAAATCGGCCGCAATTTTGGCCATGCGCTTTGCCAACACAAACTTTTTGGCAGCCTCATCAGCTTGCCAAAGGTTCATTATCTGTAAAAATGCTTTGCCGTACGTATCACGTTCTTCTATTTTACGTTTTTCGGTATTATACTTATCGGCAGCCTGCACAATTACGGGCCGGTAAGCCGCAATTTCGTAGGCATTGAGAACCTGCTCAACCAGTGTATGTCCCTTTTCCTGAAACTCGTTTATATTGTCTTCCGGTAAGGTTTTAAAATCATCCAGCGGGGGCAGATGCGCAAATTGATTACTCATTGATTTTGTGTATTATACTCAAAGTAAATAACACTTTCGCCAAAAAAAAATGACTGAAATGGTTTAATTATGGCTTATATTATCACTAAGTTTATAAAGGCGTACACAATCTACCAAAATATGCAATGATAAAGGCATCCTATGAAATACTTCAACCAGTAAATGGCCAGTCATTTTTGTTCAGAAAATTTGACAATATTGCTTTTGATGCGCCGTACCATTTCCATGCCGAGTACGAGCTTACCTATATTTTACAAGGGAGCGGCAAACGCTATGTAGGTAGCCACATGGAGGATTTTGCATCGGGCGACCTGGTGATGATAGGCCCCAACGTACCACATTGCTGGAAGCTTGATAACAGCTGCAAACAGCCCGAAGCCAGTGCCATTGTTATACAATTTGACAGCGCATTTTTGGGTGACGACTTTTTTAATAAAGATGAGCTGCAGCCTATAAAAAGGCTTTTTCAAAGAAGTGGCTGTGGTATTAGCTTTCATGATGACACCCAAAAAAAGGTTAACCAAAGTTTGTTGAAACTTAGCGGCGAGGAAAATAATTTTAGGGTTTTGATTGATCTGCTGGAGGCTTTTCAAAAGCTGGCGTTAAGCAATGAATATTCGCTGCTTGACCAAAACCGGGTAATTGCCGAACGTTCCCTTACCGAGCAGGAGCGCATAAATCCCGTTTTTGCTTACCTGGTTGAAAATTTCAGGCAGCAGGTATCGCTTGAGGCAGCGGCCGGTATTGCCAATATGACCACCAACGCTTTTTGCAAGTACTTTAAAAAAATTACCCGCAAAACCTTTATGGAAACCATAATTGAGTACCGCCTTAACTATGCCATACAGCAGCTGGTGCAAACAGATAAACCAATCTCCGAGATCTCGTTTGAGAGTGGTTTTGGTGATGTATCGCACTTTTATAAAATGTTTAAAACTAAAATGAACCTTAGTCCGCTTAACTACCGCAAAAAATTTATGCAGAGCTTTGACGTGAAGGATAAAGTAGCATGATGCCTTAGTTTATAACCGTGGTGTCATGGTGAGGAACTTAAACCATGCAGGCGAAACCTCTGCGCTCATCCTTCGAGTGCCTCAGGATGACAGTCTCTTCGAGTGCGTTACAGGCCGAAGCACTTCTACATCCCCCAAACTTCAATACCATAAGCGGGTATATGAACCGAGATTATATTATTGATCAATTTAGGTTTTGAGGATCCGTATATAATCTTTACCGGCGTGTTTTTACCTTCAAGCTCAATGGTGTCTTCCACCGGTTGGTCAGAAAGATTGATGGCAACTATAACCCGCTTATCGCCAGTGTAACGCATAAAAGTAAACACCTGGTCGTTACGGTTTTTTAAAGTTTCGTATTTCCCTTTTGATAATACCTGGTTGGCCTTGCGGATACTGATCATTTTGCGGTAAAAGTTATAGATAGAATTAGGCTGATTCAGTTCCTCCTCAAGCGAAATACCATCATTGGGCACATCATTATTAAACTTATCTTTCCAGGGGCCTTTTAATTTATACCAGTTAGCCATGCCCTTTCCTTTATCACTTTTATACCATTCAAAAGCCATCCGGTTGGGTATATCATTGGCATCGGTAGCACCCAGTGCCGCATTTGTACCGCTCATCCCTATTTCCTGCCCGTAATAAATGGATGGTACACCGCCAATTAACAGGTTTAAGGCAGCACCTACCCTCAATTTGGCAGCATCACTGTTAACGCCATAGCTAAAACGCGGCGTATCGTGGTTTTCAATAAAAACCACCTGCTGTTTACTGGCCGGGGTAATTAAAAAGGTCGAATCGGCAGTTTCAACCAATTGTTTTTTATTGAACGACCGGATAGCAAATGCCAGCCTGAACGCAAAAACACGGTCTACTCCCCCATTGTCAAAATAATCCTTCCCTAATGATCCCCATGCGGCTTGCTCTGCAACTATGCTAAGCTTAGGGTTTATTTGTTTCAGCCTGCCCAGCAATGGTTTCCAAAAGGTGGTAAACAAATGCGGCAGTTCGGGTTTGCCATCCAGGTTATCCATCATGTGGTCAAGGCGAAAACCATCTACCCCGTCATCAAACTTCCCATCGTTATTAGGGTCGGTCCAAAACTTAAAAAGCTGGTAATTATATTCAAGCACTTTGGGGCTGTTTAAGTTAACGGTGGTTATTTTACGGTAAACGCTATCGTACCCCAGCAAGCCCTTCAGGTTAAAAATTATTCCCTGTGGTTGCTGATGGGTATTATCGGTATATAAAATATAATCGCTATATGGCGATGCCGGGTTGTTTACACCATCTTTCCACCATACATGGTCTTCGGTAACATACTGGGTTTCCATATCCATATAAAACTTCATGCCGCGGCGGTGCAGTTCTTTAATCAATGCGAGGTAATCCTTCAGTGTACCATACTGGGGGTCGATCTTTTTAAAATCGTCCGAAAAATAATTATGGTAAAAAACTGACTGGTACAATGGGGTAAGCAAAATGGCTGTTACACCCAAATGCTGCAAATAATCTAACTTAAGGCGGATGCCGTTAAGGTCGCCATGATGATCTCCGTTACTATCGTAAAAACTACGCTGAAAAATGTGGTAAATGATCTCTTCCTGTGCTGGCAGTTTATTATGATGCTTGTTAACCATTGGCTTATGCTGAAATGCATTGACGTTAAAAAACAACAGGATTAAAAAAACTGCGGTAATGGTAACAGCTTTACTATTCATATTCAAGTCAATTGGTATGCTGAAAGTACACATTGTTAAAACCAGAAACAATGAAAAATTTACTGTTAAAATGGTGCATCTTATCCATAAAACTTATGATTATTATCTACAGATACCATAAAAACAACCAGCATGAATAATATAAGCCAATATAATTGTTGTTCAGCTATTAATTTTAGGCTAATAAAATCATTGTATGGTAATGGTGATTAGCCGGCGGGCACCAATGGCCGTAATGGTCAAAATATAATTATAAACCCGCTTAAATTTTTTACTGAAAACATATAACGATAAACACTGCTTCTATTTAGCAACATGTATGTTAATGCTCTTTTCGTTTTGCTTTTGAGGCAGCAAAACTACCAGGCTCATTATTGCAGATACAATTATCAGCAGGATAAGGGTTTTTCTAAATTCCCGCTGTGCTTTCATTTTATAAGTCCGGTTCATAGTATTACTTATAATTACCATTACGTGCTTTTTATAACTAATGCTACAATCCAGGTAAAAATTAATGTGGCTATTTTACGCCGGCAATTCAATTATCATATAATTGCAAGGTTTAGGCTTTTTTTATGCTTACAGAAAACAGAACGCCTTTTAATTACGTTAGTTAACCATATAAGTGCATCTCGCATTTATAATTGTGATAAGGTTTAGGTTGAAAGCCCCCAAACAGCGAGTGTAAGGGGGCTTTCTTTTTTTACCGAATTTTCAAATATCATCTACATAATTAATAACCTTTTCATCATCTTCGCTGCTTATCAAAAAGGCAAATAATGAGCGAGCTAAAACAGGAACTATATAACCAATGCCTTGATTATATACAAAAGCGTATGGACGCTGCACAACTGGCCATTAACGAAGCACAAAAAGCATCAACCGATGATACTAAAAGCAGCGCGGGCGATAAATATGAAACCGGCCGCGAAATGATGCAGCAAGAAACCGACCGTAACATGATGCAGCTGAATGAGGCCAATAAATTAAAAGTTTCTTTAAACAAAATAAACCCGGCCAGTGTTAGTAATAAAGCCGAAACAGGAAGTGTAGTTTTAACTGATAGTGGTAATTTTTATATAGCAGTTAGCGCGGGTATATTAACAGTTAATAATGAAAATTATTTTGCCATATCGCCGGCATCGCCAATAGGTTTAAGGCTTATGGGCCAAAAAGTTGGCTTTGAGTTTGGGCTAAACAACAAAACATACCGTATTATAGAGGTTATTTGATCTTTTTTTAAAATATCTTGCTTCTATTTACGATTTGTTACAGTAAGTATAAAATATCTATTACTATATTTGATGTAAACAAAAAAAGGTAAGCGTAGTAGACTTGCCCGTTATAAATTAAATTTTGATGAACATATTTGTAGGAAGTCTTCCTTTCTCATTAGAGGAAGCCGATTTAAGAGAGCTTTTCGAAGCCTATGGTGAAGTTAGCACCGTAAAATTAATTAGTGACAGAGAAACCGGTAGAAGCAAGGGTTTCGGCTTTGTTGAAATGCCAGACGATGAGAGCGCACAAAAAGCGATCACCGGCTTAAACGGCGCGGATGTTAAAGGCAGATCAATTGCAGTAAGCCAGGCAGAAGAGAAAAAACCAAGCGATCGCAGAAGTGGCGGCGGCGGCGGTTATGGTGGCAACCGCGGTGGCGGTGGTGGCTATGGCGGTGGCGGCGGTAGCCGTGGCGGAAGCGGCGGCGGTGGTGGCGGTGGCTACTCAAGGGACAACAACCGTGGCGGTGGCGGCGGTGGTAGCCGTTGGTAATATATAAATAAAGTAAAATGCCTTATTATATATATAATAAGGCATTTTACTTTGTAATGTTTGTAAGCAGGTATCTTCTACCTGTAATTGCTCTTAGCTCCTATAGATCTTTTAGTAGCTTTTTTATTGCCCTTTTTTTTCCGTAAATAGCTTAATTATATTTTAATATCATTGAAATTATTAAGGGGCTTTATGCTGAATTTTCAACACCTAACCCCTCAATAAAATTTATTCTATTAGCTTACTTTATCAGTATTTAACTGTTGCTCCGTCCCTTATTTCTTCGGATGCCAGTTTAACTACCTGCTCGCCTGGTTTTAAGTCACCATAAACTTCAACCTGGTCACCAGCCTGAATCCCTTTTTTCACACTCACCCATTCGGCTTTATGATTAACAACACGGATCACAAAAACCTTTTCGGTTGAAATTACCACGGCTGTTTTAGGTAAAATGATGGTGCTATCGCGCGATGGCAACGGCACATCAACTTCGGCAAACATGTGTGGTAACAACTCATTGTTTTTGTTGTATACATCCATCTCCAACCGTTCTGAACGTAATTTTACATCAAGCGCACCTGCCAGTCGTTTTACTTTAGCTGTAAACTTTTGGCTCGGTAATGATCGTACACTAAAGGTCACTTCATCTTTACTGCTTAAGCCACCTGTTGAGCTTTCAGGGATTGAAACCACTAAACGCAGCCTTTTTTGATCCTGCAATACAAACAGCGGATCGGTACCTTTACCACCCGGGCCAACATAAGCACCCTGGTTTACATTACGCGCAGTTATAACCCCGTCAAATGGTGCCCTTATCTCCAGGTAATTTAGGTTAGCGGCTACTTCTTTATAAGCTGATTTGGCCGATTCAACATTTGCCTGGTCTGCATTCTTCTTAGCGGCAGCCTGTTCCAGGTCATTTTCAGAAACCGTACCCGGAATTTTACTGGTGCTCAGCAAACGGTCGTAAGTAGCTTTGCTGGCAATATAAATAGCCTGTTGCTGCTCAATGCGCGATTTTGCCCCTGCTAACTGGCTGTTTATCTCAGGTGCCTCTAAGGTTACCAATAACTGGCCCTGGTGCACTTGCGAACCAATATCAACCAAAAGGTTTTTTACATAACTATTTACCTTGGCATACAGCTCAACTTCCTGGTAAGGGATCAATTCTCCCGGTACAGCAATTGTTGAGCTCAGTTTACCCTTTTGTACTGGTGTAAGTACAACGGTAGGGCTTTCAACGGCTTCGGTCTGTTTTACAGTTTCGGCCTGTTCTTCTTGTTGTTTTTTATCCGGGCCGCATGAGCTCAGTAAACTGGCGCCTACGATCAAAGCGATCATGGCAGCGATTGATTTATTTTTAGTGATGTTCATTGTGATGCAAAGGGACATAAAATTGACTTTCTTTATCTTCAGGGTCTAACGAAACAGATTGAGTGGTTGCATTGCCTTGTACCCAGGCAAATACAAGAGGTAATATTAATAATGCAGCAAAAGTTGATGCAAACAAGCCGCCAATAACCGCACGGCCAAGCGGAGAGGTTTGATCACCACCCTCGCCTAAACCCGATGCCATAGGTATCATACCTATAATCATGGCCAAACTTGTCATTAATATGGGGCGCAAACGTAAGGCTACTGCCTCGCGTGCTGATTTCAGCGCATCGCCATTGTGCTTTCTTAACTCTTCGGCATTGGTAACCAACAGTACTGCGTTTGATATGGATACCCCTACCGACATAATCATACCCATGTATGATTGCAGGTTAAGCGTAGCGCCTGTTATTTTAACAAGCAGCAGTGATCCAAACAATACAGCAGGCACGGTTGACAGTACTACCAAAGATACTTTAAACGATTGGAAATTGGCCGCAAGCATCATAAAGATAACCAGGATGGCTACCAATAAACCTGTTTGCAAACTATCCAGCGTTTCGGTTAAAGTTTGGGTCATACCCTTTAACTGTACGGTTAGTCCGCGTGGTGGTGTGCCTAATTGCTTAAGTGCTTTTTCAACATCATCAGTAGCGGTACCTAAATCCTTATTGCTGATATTAGCAGTAACAGACATGGTTGGAACAGCGCCAATATCATCATCCTCACCATTAGTAAATGACTGTTTTACGGTTGCCACATCGCTGATAACCGGACGCGGCTGATTGCTTAATACCGGGATCTCATTAATATCATTAAGGCTCGACATTTGATACTCAGGAATTTGCACCTGTACCAGGTAACTGTAATTACCTTTCTGATCAATCCAGTTATTTTTCTCGGTAAAACGGGATGATGAGGTTGATGCAGTAAGCGTACGTGATATATCATTGATGCTTACCCCTAACTCAGCTGCCCTTACACGGTCAATATTAATATCAATTGATGGATATTTAAATGATTGTGCTATCTGCACATCGCGTAAATAATCAATGGTACTTAGCTTATCAACAATTTTTTGGGCGTAGGCGGCATTTTCCTTTTTGTTTTTACCGTTTACGGCCACCTCAATTGGTGTTGGCGAACCCTGGCTTAAAATTTTATCAGTAAGCTCAATAGGTTCAAAGGATATTTTAATATCAGGCAGTTGCTTTTTCATGGCTATCCTGAATTTTTCCTTCAAATCATCCAGGTTATGAACTTTATAACCTTCGGCCAAACTCACCTGCATTACGGCTTCCTGCGGGCCGGCCATAAACATATATATAGGGTTTGTTGAAAACGACGACGGGTGCGTACCAACCAATGTGGAGGTAATGGCTATGTTTTCTTTACCAACAACGCTTTCCAAAACATGTATGGCCTGTATGGTGCTGGTTTCGGTACGTTCAAGCCTGGTACCATCGGCACCGCGCAAACGCACCTGGAAAGTACCCGAGTTAACTTTAGGCAAA
This sequence comes from Mucilaginibacter sp., assembly GCF_965277465.1. Lineage (GTDB taxonomy): Bacteria > Bacteroidota > Bacteroidia > Sphingobacteriales > Sphingobacteriaceae > Mucilaginibacter. The sequence continues at coordinate 1,036,810 of NZ_CBDICW010000002.1, read as the reverse complement.
ACATCACGCCCTATTATACTGAACAGTAAAAGCGCAAGGCCAATGGCTGCCACCAAATAAATTGATACCACTAACTTACGCCTTTTAAACATGCCATCCATCAAGCTCAAATAGCGCTTTCTGAATTTATCAAAACCGGTAAGCTTAGCTTCGTTAGGTTCTGTTGCATGTTTAATAGCTAACTCTTTTTGTTCCCAGGCATCGCCTTCATCATCTAAAGCAAAACCATCTTTGTGGCTTTTATCTTCGTGCTTGTTTACCATTACCCAGTTGGCCATAATAGGCACAAAGGTTTGGGCAAGCAGGTAGGAAATGATCATGGAGAAACCTATAGCCAGTGCAAGCGGCAGGAACAATGCACCAGGTATACCGGTCATGGTAAATGCTGGTGCAAATACGGCAAGGATACAGAACAGGATCAGCAATTTAGGGAACGCTATTTCTTTACAGGCATCCCAAATGGCTAATGCCTTTGGCTTACCCATATCAAAATGCTGGTGAATATTCTCAATGGTTACCGTTGATTCATCCACCAGGATACCGATTGCCAGCGAAAGACCGCTCAGCGTCATGATATTTATGGTTTGATGAAACAGGCCAAGGAAAAATATAGCGGAGATAACACAGGTTGGAATAGTTAATATTACAATCAGCGCCCCTCTTTTATCACCCAAAAACAGCAGTACCATTAACCCGGTAAGTACTGCACCAATGGCGCCTTCTTCGGCCAAACTCTTAACGGCGTTTATTACATATACCGATTGATCGAACACGAATGACAGCTTAACATCAGCCGGTAATAAAGCCTGGAAACGCGGCAGCGCCTTTTTAAGGTTCTGAACTACATCCCAGGTAGATGCCGATGCCGATTTGGTAATTGGCAGGTAAACAGAACGCTTACCGTTTATAAGTGCATAGCCCGTGGTAATATCGGCAGCATCTTCAACAGAGGCAACATCACGTAAAAAAACGGTTTGCACCCCATTTTTAAATAGTGGAATGTCACCAAAATCAGCAACCTTGGCAATAGTGGTATTGGTTGGTGTTAAATAATTGTAGTTACCTACACGTACGTTACCCGCCGGTGTGCTCTGGTTATTATCACGCAGGGCCTGTACAATCTGGTCGGGCGTTAAATTATGGGCACGCAGCAATTCCGGATCAACCTTTATTACAACAGTACGCTGGTTACCCCCAAACGGTGCCGGTGCAACCAACCCGGGAACAGAGGTAAATGACGACCGCACATAGATCAATGCATAATCGAGCAGTTCATTGTTTGAGCGGGTTGGGCTGCTTAATACCAACTGCCCTACCGGCAGTGTTGAAGCATCAAACCTTAATATAAAAGGCGGCTGTGAACCTTGCGGGAACCCGGCCTGGGCCCGGTTGGTGTACCCCGTGACCTCCGCCGCGGCCTGGGCCATGTTAGTGCCCTCGTAAAACGTAACCTTTATAAGTGTTAAACCCTGAATATTTTTTGTTTCGATACTTTTTACGCCCGATACAAACAGCAACAGGTTTACGTATTGTTTGCCAAAATAGGCTTCCATTTGGTCGGGGGTATAACCGCCGTATGGGTGCGAAATATAGATAACCGGTAAATTTAAGTCAGGAAAAATATCAATCTTGATAGTTCGCACTGCATTAATACCGAAGAAGAATAATCCCGCAACTATAACCAGTATGGTGATCGGCTTTTGTAGAGCCCCTTTTATCATTCCCATTATTATATGCTGTATTAAAAGTTATTTATAAAAATCCCAAAATCGCCGGTGGCGGCGGCTTTAAACAAAATTGCCTGCCATACATTGTTTTGGGCTATATCTTTATCAACCTCGGCACGGTTAAGCACGTAAAGCGCCTGCGTAAAATCAACAATGTTAGCTAAGCCATTTTGGTAAAGGGCAAATTTTTGATGATAGGCATCGCTTGCCGCCTTTACTTCTTCAGGCACCTCGTGATAATTTTTGAGAGCGTTGCTGATGCGTGTTTCGGCCAGTGCCTGCTGGGCAATCAATTGCTGGCTTACCAGGTTATAATCATCCTTGTACTGCGCCGATGTATATTGCTGCGATTTTACCTGGTAATGCACCCTGAATAGGCTGGTAAAGTTCCAAACCACACCTACACCTAATAAATAGTTGTAACGGGTTGGATCGGCACCGCTGCCATAGCTGCTGCTATAATCATTAGGGTTGGTACCGTAATCGGCCTTAAAGCCCGATCCCCGGCCCTGGTAAACACCAAAAAGGCTAAAGGTTGGATAGTTAAATGTTTTAAGATATTTAGCCTGCTCATCACTTACGGCAATCCTGTTTTGGTAGAATTTTAATAAGGGGTGATTCTCTATAGTGACCTGCGATAGCGGATCAGCATTTGCAGGTGGTTTGGTGATAAAAGCACTGTCTAACTGAAAATCCTGCGGCTGAATGCCCATGTAAATAGCCAGCTGATTACTTTGATCCTGTACCGTTTGGCGGGTATTGGTAAGCGCTATCCTTGCGTTTGAAACTTCGGCATTTGCTTGCGACGAATCAACACCGGGGTTTAAACCGTTCCTAACCCTTGCCACTACTACTTTTTGCAGATCCATTGCGCGTTTAAGGTTATCTTCCTGCGCTTTGCTTAATTGTTGTGCAGCTAACAAGTTTAAATAAGTACTTGCCACGCGAATTTCGTGCTGAAACTGTTCCTGAACCAGGTCGGTTTCATCACGCGCTACTGCCGATTTTTGAACTTTTACTTTTTCGGTTGCCCTGCCGAAAGCAAAAACGTCCCAGCTAACGTTGGTTAAATAAAGGGAACCAAAGGCAGCGTTCCAGTTTTGGCTGGCAGTTGCCGGGCCTGAAGAGGCAACACTTAAACCCTTGTAACCATACAGCGGACCGTTTTGGCCGTTAACGGTTCCATAGTCTTGTTGTGCCGACAAATTCACATCGGGTAGGTATTCCGATTTTGTTTCCGATAAGTAAGCTTTTGAAGCGTTTAGTTGATTTGCTTTTGATTTGATAGTACCATAATTGGCCAAAGCTATTTGCTCTGCATCTTTTATAGTAAGTATTTTTTGGCCTTGTGCCGTAAAAGCAAATAAAACACTCAAAAAACCTAAGAGGAGTTGTTTTGAAGAGATGTTTAACATGTGTGTATTTTTGACACTGCAAAAATATAATTCTCTTCTATATGAAAAAAATGAATTAATTTTGTGACAATCATTAGAAAAAGTAATAATGAATATTGCCATACATCATTTTAAATTAGTTGATACCATCTCAAAGGAAGGTACTTTAACCAAAGCTGCAACTACGCTGCATTTAACACAATCGGCTTTAAGCCATCAGTTAAAAGAGTTGGAACGCGAGCTTGACGTTGAGATATTTACCCGCCAGGGAAAACGGCTGCACCTTTCAGAACAAGGTTACCGCTTTCTGCGCAGTTCGGAAAAGATCCTGGCCGAGATCAAATCTCTTGAGGAAGATATTCGCAATTATAAGAGCGGTAAAACAGGTAAGCTAAGCATTAGCATGCAATGTTATACGGCTTATCACTGGCTGCCGGGCATTATTAAATACTATAAAAAGCAATGGCCAGATATTAATATCCAGATATTATCTGACGCTACACGCAGGCCTTTAGAATACCTGATGAACGGCGACCTGGATATTGGCATTATCCGTACCCAAATGGTGAATACCAAAATACGCTACGAACCTATTTTTGAAGACAGGCTGACTGCCGTGCTGAGCAAAGATCATCCGCTGGCTAAAAAGGATATAATTGACATTGCAGATTTTCATGGGCAGGAACTCATACTGCCGCTTTATGATCCATCGTACCAGGATACGCCTGTTATTGAAGCACTTATACAGGCCCAGCAGGTAAAGCCAAAAACGCTGCACCGGATACATTATACTGATGCCACTATTGAAATGGTAAACGCTGGCTTAGGAATTACCGTTATGGCCGATTGGATTGTTGAACCATACCTTAAGGGCCGTAATATTGTTGCAAAACCGCTGCATCATAGTGTTTCAAAACGTGCGTGGTTTGCTGCAACCTGTAAACAAACCCCGGCTATTCAGAATTTTTTAGAGTGTTTGAAAATGTATTTCTCTGGTGCCGATATGAGTGTTGACGAACCTGAAGTGCTACAAACAGAACAGCATCTTGCTTTACCAATGCAGGCATCTATCCAAAAAACAACACCTTCACCAGCAAAATTTACTAAGGAAGTAGCTTTTAATGCATTTGATGATATTAAGAACTATCAGTATTAAATATTTTAATAGAGCACCCAAAGATTAAGATGCGGAGCATACAAAGACAAATACTATTTGACAACCTTTTTGCTAAAACGAATTTTGAGACAGCTTTATTAAGATAAATTATGGGGCTAAAGCATTTGCTATTTTATGTTTTTATTGGTTGCTATAGCATGCCCTTGTTTGCGCAGCAAGCTTTAAAGCCATTTCCGCAGCATGAAAAGTATTTTAGCGGCACCATCAAACCGAATCATCTTACTCAAAATCAACTGGATAATTCTGTTCGTGATTTTTATACGCAGTGGAAAAAGCGGTTTATAAAAAACACGCCCGGCAAAGCCGAAAGCTTTGTTTGGTTTGAAAACGTTGGCAAAAAACAATGCGTATCTGAAGGCCAGGGATACGGAATGATCATTGTTGCCCTGATGGCCGGTTATGATCCATTGGCAAAAAACACCTTTGATAATCTTTACCGCTATTACCGTGCGCACCCCAGTATTAAAAGTAAATATTTAATGGCATGGGCGCAATACAGCAATGGTAAAAGCACCGACGGCACATCAGCAACAGACGGTGATATGGATATTGCTTATTCACTTTTATTGGCCGATAGACAATGGAGTAGCAAAGGCACTATCAACTACATGAGCGAAGCCAAAGCGATGATAGCCGCCATTATGGAGCACGAGATAAACCATAAAACATGGACAGTATTGCTGAGCGACGCAATAGAAGCCGAAAGCGGTGATTACTTTGATACCCGGTCATCTGATTTTATGCCTTCGCATTTCAAAGCTTTTGAAAGAGTTACCAAAGACAAAAGGTGGAACAACGTTATTGATGCTGAATACAAGCTGTTTGCTAATCTGGAACATACTTACAGCCCTGATGCGGGTTTGATCCCTGATTTTATAGTCGGCATAAATAAAAAACCTAAACCTGCACCACCAAACTTTTTAGAGTCAAAATACGATGGCAATTACAACTACAATGCCTGCCGCGATCCCTGGCGCATAGCTACCGATTATTTAATAACAGGCGATAAACGTTCAAAAGTTATTGCCGATAAAATAAACCACTGGATCCGTAAAACAACCAATAACAACACTTATAATATTTCGGCAGGTTATACCCTGGCGGGCGATGATATCAAGGGCCGTTATTTTGAGGCTTTGAGCTTTATAGCGCCATTTGGTGTTTCGGCATTGGTTGACCAAAAGGATCAGCCCTGGCTTAACCATGTTTGGGATTACCTTACGGCTTTTAAAATGAAGGATTACGATTATTATGACAACAGCATTAAACTGCTAAATATGATCATCATCACCGGGAACTATTGGAATCCATCACCCAAATAAAGTTACTTTCCCTGTTTATCAATTGAAAAATCTTTTAATTTTATTGTTTAATAGGACATAAAATGGAAGTAGCAGAAATTATGGAGGAGCTGCAAGCAAATGGCAGCGAAAGCATAAAAAAAATATTGCTTAAACATGGTGTTAAAGAACCATTCTTCGGAGTTAAGATTGAATACTTAAAAACCATCCAGAAAAAAGTAAAAAAGGATTACCAGCTTGCAAAAGATCTGTTTGCTACCGGCAATGCCGATGCCATGTACCTGGCCGGGCTAATTGCCGACGATGAAAAAATGACCAAAGCCGATCTGCAAACCTGGGTAGATGAAGCGCTATCAAATAATATCAGCGAATATATAGTTCCGTGGGTGGCAACGGGGAGCCCGTATGGTTTTGAGCTTGCACTGGAGTGGATAGATAAGCACGACGAACGTATTGCCGCCGCAGGATGGTCTACCCTATTAAATATCGTATCCTTAAAAGCTGATAATGAATTAGATATAGCTAAATTAAAAGCATTGTTAAACAGGATTGAGCAAACCATCCATTCGTCGCCCAACCGCGTGCGCCAAGCCATGAATGGCTTTGTTATTGCATTAGGGACTTATGTTGCCCCTTTAGCTGACGAAACAATAGCCGCTGCCCACAGAATAGGAACCGTTGTTATAGATAAAAATGGAACAGCCTGCAAAATACCCAAGGCTATTGATTATATTAAAAAAGCAACTGCAAAAGGCAATCCCGTTGCAAAAAAGAAAATGGTTAAGTGTTAAAGGTATTACTAAATGCTACCCAACCGTAAAAAGCAAAAGCCTCCCAAATTGAGAGGCTTTTTGCATAACTGACCTATTTTAATTTAATTGAATGCTTATTTTGAAGGTAAGATTATTGCCTGTTTTTCAAGGTTCCAGCCCTCAACCAATATGGTTGGCTGTACTGTTCCTAACTTGGCCAGCGGCGCACTTACCGATACGGTTATAGCTTCGTGCGGGGCAAGGGTAAAGTAATTACCTGTCCAGTAGCTTGGCATCACCTCTTCGCCGTTCTTCATTAATTGCGGGCGCACAAAAAATGCCAGCTTCTCGGTATTATTGGTGAATTGCAGGGTCCATTTATTTTCGCTTGCACCCTTTTCGGCTTTTAATACTTTTACATCAACCTTAGTAATATCTAAGTTGTTAAAGGCGGTAAAATCATTATTTGGCGCCATCCAGTAAACGTTGTGTGATATTGTTCTGCCGGCTGCATTACTTAAGTTTAGCACCACAAAACTTACGCCTTTAATATCCTTTAAGGCTTCCTTTAGTTTGATAACTTCCTGCGTACCGCTTTGCGCTAAACCGATGTTATTAATTTTAACCGAATACATTACTTTGCTGTCGGTATTATAAATATCAGCTTTAGCCGTTAATATTCCGGTTGCAGCATGTATCCTATTGATCACTGCGGCGGTAGAATCATCCTGGTTAAACTGGATATGTAAAGGTTCAACTGCATTTTGCATGGCGTAATAACCGGCATTGGGTTCAAGGTACCAATCATAAATCTGCCATATTACACTTGGCAACGCGGCATTCAGTTTCCATAGCATTACACCGCCTGTTTCGTTCAGCTTATGCCCGGCAGCTTCAAATATGCCCTGGTAGCCAACATAGTTCATCAGCTGCATCTTGTCCGAAAAGTTGACCATTGTGTTTGGCTGGCCATATCTTTTAACCATTTCGGTATAATATTTATCATAACGGCCTGCCCCAGTTGCGGCATCATGGTATCCCCAGGTATTATTAAGCGGGAAAGGTAGTTTGGTATCCCAAACTAAATTAGGGATAGTTTTAGCCAAAGTGGTATATGGTGGTTGTGAGGGGATCCCGGTTTCATCCTTAAATACCCAGTCGCCGCCTGCATCAGCTTTTTTATAATATACTTTAGGATCCTGCCACTCATAAGGGCCGCCGCTATAAACACCCGATGGCATATCATCCGGCCATGAGCCTTTCCAGCCCGCAGGCAATTTGGCAAAACCTGATGAACTTGGAATAAACGGACGCGTTCCGTCTAAATCAATAATGTTATTGCGCATGGCATCATATAGCTCCTTGCGGGCATGCCCCTCGTTACCGCCAGTCCAAACCAATAAACTTGGATGGTTACGGATACGGAAGATAGTACTTACCACATTTTTTATAAATACATTACCTTCTAACGGCCAATCAGGCGATCCTTTAAACTCTCCCTGTGTATCTCCTGTTACCCAAAAGTCAGACCATACCATTTCGCCATATTTATCGGCCGCGTTCCAGAAAGCATCAGGCGGTGTAATGCCGCCGCCCCAAATGCGCACCAAATTAATATTGGCATTGCGGCAAAGGTGCATTTCGTAATCGTAACGGGCCGAATCACGGTTCACCATAAAATCAGGTACCCAGGCGCCGCCGTTCAGGTGCACACGTTTGCCGTTTACAAAAAACTCGCGGCGGGCGTAGCCATTTACCATAGTAGCCTTTGAGCTAACCGCACGGATCCCGAATACAAACGTAGTATCATCGGCAATGCCATTAGCATCGGCATATTGCAGCCTTATACGGTACAAGTTTGCCTTTCCGTAGCCATTGGGCCACCATAAATGTGGCTGCTTAATTAATAACTGGCTTATTTTATCAGCATTCAAATCAATAACCGATGCACCATTTGCAGCCACACTAATATTTTGTGTAAACTGTGTTGGCAGCCCCGTAAAGTTTTCGGGCTTTATACTCACTATCAACTTACCATTTTGAACAGTTTCGCTATGGTTTGACAGGGTGAGGTTCAGTGATAGTTTGGCCGAACTGGTATCAGGCAAAGGCAAGGTTGTTACTAATTTGGGGTGCCCAATAGTTACAGCGCCAGTTGTGCGCAGGTAAACCGGCTGCCAAATACCCATATTACGATCGCGAACCGGGGGAATCCAATCCCACCCTACAGAGCAAAGCATGGTTACATTTTTGCCAATGTCGCCTGTCGGGCCGCCATTTTCATAAAAAGGACCTAAAGCCTCTAGTTGTTCTTTAGCGGGATAGCCGGGATAATCAAGCGGATAGATTTTTACAGCAAGGGCATTTTCTTTACCGGCCTCAATAGCACCCGTAACATCTAAATTATAATCGGCAAACATGCCCGCCATCTGGGTAGAATCGGCAATTTGTTTACCATTTACCCAAACTGCGGCGCGGTAATTTATCCCTTTAAATATCAATTGAAAATGACGGCCTTTATCTGCCGCCGGCACTTTGAAGGTGGTACGGTACCAGTAAGGCTTTTTCCATGGATTTGGATCGTTTGGCAAAAAGCTGTACTGCTCAAGTTTATATTCTTTATTAAACTGATCTGATGCATCGGGGATCAGCATATTGTTAAGCCCCTGGTAAGGATCAGCATAAATATGATTGGCAACCAGTCCTGTCAGCACTGTTGATGGTACCTTTACCGGGAACCAGTAAACCGGCGAATGGTATTGTACTGATGAGAGCTCATTACCGGTTGCATTTATAAGGGCAGATGACTGCAGGTCAAAATCAGTGAGTTTAACCTGTTTTACGCCTGCCGATTGGGCAAACAGGCCAAAAGAAAACAAGCAATTGGCAATAAGGCCAATGGTTGCCGGATAGATAAATTTCTTTATTAGCATCGTTAGTTTTTTAAACGTGGGTACCCAAATATTGCAACATTAAAGCCCCGGTTTATAGCGTTGCAGGCGATGGATTTTTAAGCTTTTTATACAGGTGTAAATCTACCTAACTAAAGCACTGGCTGAATTGTACTAATTTATCCTTTTGTTATACTATTTTGAAATAATACTTATTTCAATAGTAAATATACTATTAATATCGCCACAATTAAGGCCCTGCAATAGCTGTAGTAAAACTATGTTTAAACAATAACAGATATATTACAAGTAGATAAAGGCATAATTTATAATGCTATAAATATTTCAGCTATATTAGCTTACCAATAAGCCAGGCGTATTTTAGCCCGATAAAGGGTATAATACTTTTATAACATTTTGCTTACAACAATTGCTGCTAACCTGAATTTATTGGGCTATAACCAACATCTATGTTAAAAAGGAAACTTACCCGATTAGCTATATTTTTAATTCCTTTATTCTTCATTTTTTCGCAGTGCTTTACTTCAAAAAAAAAGGAAGATCCGCGGGGCGATGCTTATGCAGGTTCGGCTACCTGTATCAGTTGCCATAAGGATGTTTCCAATTCCTATTTACATACCGCACATTTTATGGCATCGGCCCCAGCCGATGCAAAAACAGTTCAAGGCAGCTTTGCCAAAGGCGCTAATGAGTTTGTTTTTAACCCGCATTTAAAAGTGGTGATGGATAAACGCGACACCGGCCTTTACCAAACAAGCTATGCTGATGGTAAAAAGGAACAAGCACAACGTTTTGATATTGTATTTGGTGGTGTAAAAGGACAAAGCTATGCATATTGGTTTACTAACGAATTATTTCAACTACCCATATCCTACAACACCGCTAACCATGCCTGGATAAACAGCCCGGGGTACGAGCCCAACCGGGTTGCTTTTGAGCGTGCCGTAAGTACACGTTGTTTGGATTGCCATTTGTCTTACGCAAAATCGGCACCACCCGAAGTTCCAAATTTTTATGTGGGGATTGAGGGATACGATAAGCAATCGTTAGTTTTTAGTGTTGATTGCGAACGCTGCCACGGCCCTGCCGCCGAACACGTAAAGTTCCACACAGAAAATCCAGGCGAAAAGAAGCCTCATTTTATGGTTGCATTTAACTCATTAACCCGCGAGCAAAAGATAAACATGTGTGCCGTTTGCCACTCGGGCGCAACGAGCCGAATGCTAAAACCAACCTTTGGCTTTAAACCCGGTGATACACTGTCGAACTATATGGCTACACGTGCTTCTGCTACGCCAGTTGATTATAAAAACATTGATGTGCACGGCAACCAAAAAGCCCTGCTGGCCAGCAGCAAGTGTTTTATGAGCAGCAATATGGATTGCTCTACCTGCCATAACACCCATGTTAACGACCGGGATAATGTTACTCTTTACGCCGCCAAATGTATGACCTGCCATAGCGCTACCTCACATATTCAATGTAAAATGACGGGTAAACTAAGTGCGGCTTTGCTTATGGGTAATTGCATATCATGCCACATGCCGGCATTTACCTCAAAAACTATTGTTGTAGGGCAATCCGGTGCGCTAGTACATACCCATCATATAGGGATCTATACTGAAGAAACACAAAAAGTAATGGCTTATTTAAAAGCACAGTCGAAATAAAAATCAGTAAAACAAAACAGCCATAACAAACATTTGCTGTTCATTATGGCTATTGGTAATTATTAAAGTAAAACTTATTTCTTAAAGTTATTCTGCAACACTACAAAAGGTAAGCTTTTAGCCCAAAAAGGTGTTAGCCCGTTTTGAATATTAAAGCCGGCGGCATAATTTGCCAATATAACATCGGGCTTGCCATCGTTATTGTAATCGCCAACATCCATGCTGAACCAGCGGCCATATTTACTTACCGGGATGGTATGCGGTTTAAAGCTGAATGGTATATCCTGTTCAAAATAAATGCAGCTTTCGGCAGGATTATTTTTAAGGTCGGCAAAAAAGGCACTGGTTATAATATCCAGGTCGCCGTCACCATCAAAATCAGCAGCTATTGCTTTTGTACAGCCATTTACTGGGTAAAACCATTGCTGTTTAAAGTTCCAGTTGCCCGTATTTTTAAAGATATACATACCATGATAAGGCTTAAGAATGCGCGAATCATGGAAGTTATAGCCACAGGTATAGATCAGGTCAGGGTTTCCGTCATGGTCAATATCAGCCAGCTGAAAACTGGTTGAGCCATATACCGGCGGAAAACGCAACAGGTTTTTAGCAGTAAAACCGCCTTTATGATCATTCAGGTACATCCACAAGCCTTCGTCAACACTGCCAAATAAAACCATCAGATCGGGCCAGCCGTCGTGATTAAAATCTCCCGCAACTGCCTGCACTGCACCGGGCTGCTCAGTTATATTACTTTGGGTATAGGTATGATCTTTATTTTGTTTAAACAGGTAAACGCCACCTTTTAAGCGCCCCTGGCCGCAAACTACCCAGTCGGCTAAGCCATCTTTGTTAAAATCGGCTGTCAGGGTTTGAACAGGACGTGCCAGTTCTGATGCGAAAACGGTTTGTACCGGGGCTTTTGAATTTAAGTCGATACTGATCACTTTTCCGCTTGGGAAATCAATTGGTTGTAACTGCCCAATGCACGAAAATAACCCCTGGTTATTACCGGCAGCATCTTTAATAAAGCTTGCATTTACTGCCGGCGATGGCAATACGACTGCTTTTTCCATTTGCAAATTACTATCCCAGGCAGTCAGCGTTTTTGCAACCCCATCAGATGTGTAGATTTTATGACTGAATGGATTTAACACCGCCATTGTTGTATAGGCTATATTACTTACCGGCGATGGTGTTTTAAGGCTGAATCCGGCCCAGTCATTAACGGCCTGTACAGGTGGTTTAGCTGCAGCCAGCGTATCCGGTGCCAATTTTTGATAGTAAGTAGTGATGCTCTGCCACTCTAACAGGGTCATAGAGTCGCTTGCCTTTGTGGTAGTATCTTTATCCTTTTTAAAATAGCCATCAAGGTAAGGCGTTATGCCAAAATAATGTGCCATTGATGGCAGGGTATGAAATTTCCATACATCTTTAGTTATTGAATTAACCGGAACTAAAGCGTGGCATTTGGTGCAATGCAGTTGTATAAGGTTTTTACCATCGGCAATGGTATCGCCCGTTAAGGTGTAAGTATTATTACCCTTGCTTTTGCAACCATCCAGCATAACACTGCAGGATATTATGGCGGTAAATAAAAGCAATGATGATGTTAAAAAATAGTTTCGTTTAAGGCTCATAACAAAGTTCAGTAGTTCTGTATTAATTAGTTATTTTGAGTTTATTCCAGATATAGTTACCCAGTTGTTTACCCTGCACGGCAGCTGCAAGTGAGCTGTTAAGGTAATGGATGCCTCCATAAAAACGGCTCATCGCTGTTTCATCTGATGCTTGTAAAAATGAGGTAAAATGGCGCTGCATACCTATATAATGCAGATCGCTGGTATCCTGAAACTCAAAGTTATCACCAAATAAATGGGTAAGTACGGTAGCTGATGCTGCGCTAATGGTTGAGTGCCCGGCGGTATATTCGGGAAATGGAGGGGTTTGTAAAAGCGGCAGCCAGGTGTGGTCAAGTTTCTCGTTAATATTGGTTACCGGCCTTGCGTAGCTGTATTTATATTTCACTTCCCAGCAGCATATAAATGCATCATACAGCGCTATAGAGGTAAGTGCATAGGCTTCGGCAGTTTTAACGGCATCCGCATGTGTTTTTTTACAGGCAATGGTGGTAATGCCTATCCAGTGCCCTCCCGGGGTTATTTTTTTATCAGCAAACATCAGGTGTCCGTTGTGCTGTATCACAAAAGGGTTATCATCCCAAAAAGTAGCAATCTCCTTTTCTTCTTTGGTTAAACTTTTATTTTTGTTATACACTTCGGTATACTGCTTAACATAGGCGCTGTTCTTATCCTCGCTGTATGCAGGCGGCGGACCCGGCTGAAACATAGCTGATGAATCGATAGCAAATACTTTCATCTCGCCCCAGCAAAACTCAACACCGTCCATATAATCCGGCGGAGTTGGGCGCCATTTAGCCGGACTGTTTTCACCCAGATATTTAGGTTTACCCCTTGTTTGCGGGTAATTATCAACCGAAGCACGTTTTAGTATCAGCTTACCAATCTTTTCGCCAAAGGCAACTGAGCGGGCATAGGTTGAGTCGTCAAGATTATCCTTATACATGCTATAAACTTTATTCTCGTACTTTTTCAGGGTATCAATAGAGAAAGTAACTTTATGCGCCACCGTAAAAAACGCCTTTGTTGCAGCAAGGGTATAATTATATTTTTTCCCTTTTTCGGGCATAGGCACTTTACCAAAGCCCTTTAACTGGCTAATGATGGAGTTATACTTAGGATCAGCATAGCGCATAGCCTCGTATGATGCTAAAGCGGTATAACCATAAATACGGCTTGCCACAGGCGGGGTAAATACATCGTAAATAATTACCTGTGTTAGCTGGTCTTCATTTTGATGCAAAACTTCGGTATCGCTCAAAAGCACGGCTTTTTCTTTATGGGCACATGCCGCAAACAAAAAAAGCGAAAACAGAACGGCTAATATTTTAAAGTATCTCATAGCAAAATCAATATTTAATTTAATGGAATATTCCTGGTACGGCCCTGGCTATCGGTAATGGTAACCGATTGCATAGTTTGGTCTATATTAAAAAATCTGCCTGATTGCGATAAAAAGGATGTACCATTATAAAACTCCTGTTTACCCGTTTTACCATTTTTATATTTAATGGTAGCAAACATATCCAGTGGCAGTAATGGAACCGTATGCACAGGCTTTCGCAGTTCAAAAACTTTCATTTCGGCCCGGTTTTGCGTAGCGGCAAGCATATAGCTACCCTTAGCGCCCCTTAGTTTCACCAATGCTTTACCATCTCCCGGGATATAAATACCGCTTTGCTGTATGGTTAACGATTTAAAATTACCTTTACCATCCCCTTTAAGCATCAGGCCGTTAAAAGCATCGTATCTCCCGGTTGAAACTTCTGTTCCATAATCGTTACCATTAAGGGCAATATCAAGGTTGCCGTCGCCATCAAAATCATCCACAACAATACCGTTAAGCTGGGATATTTGTGCTTCTATAGGTAAAGGGATCATGGTGAATTTGCCATTTCCATTATTTTTCAAATAGCAGGACTGCAGCATATTTGCTTTTAGCCTGATAGCACCGACCCGCATAGACGGCGTAATTACCGAATCCATTGTTGCTGTGGCAAATGATTTATAGTTCTGAAACTTAACACGCATACCTATCACCTGCTTAATAATATCATCGCGCGTGTAAGCCGGAAACTCCTTTAACTCGCCATCCTGATCTTTCAGAAAAACAGAAGGGAAAGCGTCATAGCTGCCATTATTGTCAAAATCTTTAGCGGTAATATATACCGGATATTTATCTGATGCCTTAAAGAAGGTATTTAAACCGGTATTACCCACTATGTAATCAATTTTACCATCGTGGTCAAAATCGCCGGCGGCTATACTATTCCACCAGCCAAATTTATCGCCGATGCCTGTACCGCTGGTTACATTTTTAAATACACCGTGGTTGTTCTTTAAAAAAGTAACGGGCATCCATTCCCCGGTCAGGATCAGGTCGGGCCAGCCGTCATTGTCAAAATCGGTAAAAATAGCATCACAAACCAAGCCTATATCTTTTAGCTCCTTAGCTACCGTTGGCGTAACATCGGTAAATTTGATGTGCCCGTTTTTACTGTCGTTCCGCAATATCATGCTCGATACCGGCTTAGGGTAGTTCCAGGGATCAACCCGGCCTGATACAAACAAATCAAGCTTACCATCCTTATTGTAATCAATGGCTTTTACACATAGCTTACTGGTATAGTTTTGCGGCAATGCATCGGCCTGTAAGGTAAAGTTGCCCTTACCATCATTAATATAAATGCGATCCTGGTAAAACTTTGAACCATGCGGGTTACCGTACCCGCCGCTGGCTACGTAAAGGTCAAGGTGCCCATCGCCATCAGCATCAAACAGTAACAAGCCTTCATCTTTAAAATGATCGGCGGTTGACTGGCTATTGGGGATCAGATCGCGCTGAATAAACTTACCATCGGGCTGTTGCAGCAGTAATTGCGCCGGGTACTTTGAAGTACCGCCTACCACCATGTCATCAAACCCATTTCCGTCAACATCGCCAACGGCCACCGCTGGTGAATACTGGGATAATTTATGTGGTAAAAGTTTCTGTACGTTAAAATCTATCAGGTCGTCCTCCTTATGTTTATAGGTAACGCCGACAGACCTTGTTACTTCATGAAACAGTGATTTGGTATTTGTTGCAGGTGTATTAAACGTATAATTCTCTTTTGCATTGGCCATATTTACGGTTAATACTTTATCAACCTTAACCTTTGCAATAACCTGCTTTTTGCCATTAGGCCATTTTATAACTAATGAATCAAGCACTGAATCTTTACCCAAACCAAAATGAGCTATATTTTGTATGGTAGACAGGTATCCCCTGAACGGCGTATTTTCATATACCTGGTGTTTGCCATGTGAATAATAAATATCGGCCCAGGCACCTATCCCATTTTTGTTTTGTGCGCCCCCTTCAAATTTTACGTGCAGGTAATGGCTGTTGTTTTTATCTTTTTCTCTGGATGTATTTTTATAGATCAATGCTTCATCATTGATATTATTGATCACCAGGTCCATATCGCCGTCGTTATCCAGATCGGCGTATGCAGCACCATTTGAAAACGTAGGTACATCAAGGCCCCAGCTTTTGGTAACATCGGTAAATTGCAGATCTCCGCCATTTTTAAAAGCATAATTAGGGATTTTAACAATAGGGATCTGATCAAGGATCTGTTTTTTTGAAGCAACCATATAAGCCTCGGCCCTGAAGGTTGTAAAATCATGGTCGGTAACATCGCGCGGATAACCGTTGGTGATCACCACATCGCGCAAGCCGTCATTATCAAAATCGGTAATCAGGGGGCACCAGCTCCAATCGGTTTGTGCCACGCCACTTAAAAATGATGTTTCGCTAAAAACCGGTGCGCCTATTGAATCATTCTGACCCAAACGCGGGCCCTGGTTTATTTGTAAAGTATTACGATTGTATTGGTATTGGTAGCCGTAATAATCAAAATTCTGATAGGTTTGGTAGGTATTTGAACCCATAAACATTTTGCGGCGGTAGTTATCCTCCGGGCTCATGTCAAGTTCAAAAACATCGGCAAGGCCATCGTTATTGATGTCCTCAATATCCTGCCCCATTGCACTGTTTGAGGTATGTTTAAAATACTCCTTTGATCTATCGGTAAACGTACCGTCGTGATTATTGATGTATAAAATATTGTTGCTTAAAAAATCATTGGTAACATAAATATCTTTCCAGCCATCGCGGTTAATATCCACCGTTGTGGTTGCGTGCCCGTAACCTTCAATTAAAATCCCGGCCTGCTTTGATACATCGTGATACACAGGATGCTTCAATACAGGGTCCCAGTCGTTACGGTAAAGTTTCCCGGTGCTTTGCTTTGAGCCATCGGTTGATATCGGCCTGAAAGTAGAAGTATTATCATTTGATTGCGCCGAATTAACGGTAAGGTACATATCCAGGTCGCCATCGTTATCATAATCAAAAAATGTAGCCATTGTTGAGTGCAAGGTAATATCCAAGCCATACTCTTTAGCCATTTCTTTAAAATGAGGAACGCCTTTTTTATCAATCCCCTGGTTTACATACAACTGGTTACGTCTTTTTGCCGAATCGTTTAACAAGGTATAGCAAACATAAATGTCCATCAGGCCATCATTGTTTATATCAACAACAGCAACGCCCCTGCCCCAGCCTTTTGAGCCTTCAACGCCCGCCTCTTTAGTAACATCGTCAAACTTCATGTTACCTTTATTAAGGTAAAGTTTGTTTGACACGGCGTTGCCTACCAGATAAACATCCTGCAAGCCATCGTTATTAAAATCGCCTATACCTACACCGCCGCCGTTATAAATATTCAGCTTATCAAGCGGGTTAATAGAGTCATTTTCAACAATTGTATTATTGAAAGTTATACCCGAGTACGAGGATGGTATTTTTTCGAACAAAGTGCTTTTCTTTTTGCACGAAAACAATAAAACGGGCAGCGAGCAGAGTAGAAGAAACCTTGTAATTCTCATTTTTAAATTTACACTAATCTATAAATTAAAAAAGAGGTGAAGATACAATCTCCACCTCTTTTTTAAAGAAATTATTAAAATTAATAACCTGGGTTTTGTTTAATATTTCCGTGGGTTATATCAATCTGACCTTGAGGGATCGGATATAATTCATTTCTGCCTGCTGTAAATTTAGCGCTCTTAAGCAACAATGCAGGGAAGTTAGGAACAGCATTTTCGTGGGCTAAGTAGCCGTTAAGAACACCAGCCATAAAGCCACTGCCCATTTGACCGCCATAAAGACCATCCCAACGTTGTAAGTCAAAGAAACGATGACCTTCCATACCTAATTCAATCCTGCGCTCAAACTGTACAGCTTTACGTGCAAAATCTTTTCCTTGTGCCGCAAAGCCCATTGTAGGATTGCTTACACCGTTTGCATTATTGTAGGTACCGTAAAATCCAACTTTATAGTTAGCAGCAGGTGTTGTAGTGTAACCACCTGTTGGGTTAGTTGCATCTTTGTAAGTATGCACCCAGTTGGTTGGATCAGCAGCACGAGCACGTACTCTGTTTACATAACCTTCGGCAGTTGCCAATGAACCTATTTCAATCTCAACTTCAGCAGCCCAAAGTAAAACGTCAGCAAAACGGATAGCATTGTAGCTATTAGCTGTTGACTGGTTTACTGCCCAACCTTCGTAAGTTTCGCTGGTTGTAGCTTGTGCAGCCTGGTAGTATACGTTTTTGATAGGGCTGTATGGACCACCATCTGCCTGGTCACGGCACCAGTCTTGTCCCGGGTGAATTCCCCAGTCAAGGTAAGGAATACCACGACGGCCTACTGACCAGTCTAAACGTGGATCGATAGCATCTGTTGTAGGCGTAAATGCTGTAGTTGAAGCAATGTTCTGATCATTTTTCAAGTCAGAATTGTTGTAAGTATCCAACAAAGGTAAACCTGTTGTTGCATCAACTTTAAACGCATTTACAAAGCTGAATGATGGCTGGAAGAAACCACAGCAGTTAGCAGGGCCACCTGATGCAAAGTTTAATGTTTCGCCAGAGTTACCATTGTCACCATTTGAACCATCATGTACTGATGTTTGGATAACAAAAACACCTTCAGGACCATTTTTAGTTGATGGGTTAAAGTTGTTAGCATAAGGCTCCAAAGCATAAGCCACTCCGCTTGAAGTTTTACCGCTTGTAATTAAATCATTTAACAATGGTTGTGCAGCAGCATATTTATGCTCAAACATGTAAGCTTTAGCTAAAAATGCTTCAGCAGCGTATTTGTTTGCACGGCCAATCTGCGCTTGTGTAGCTGGCAGGTTGTTCATAGCAAAGGTAAGATCGGCTTCGATCTTGTCCCATATAGGGCCAGGGTTACCAATGTTATAGTTACCATTACTGTAAGTTACAGTTTCGTCAGCATACGGAATGTTTCTCCATAATTTAGCCATTTCTGACTCATAAAAGCCTCTTAAAAAACGGGCCTCAGCAGTTACTTCAGTTGCATAAGCTGGTGATACAGAACCATCTTTTACTAAAGGAAGTTCTCTTAATACGTCGTTTGCACGTTGTATAGCACCAAAGTTAACTACCCATTTTGGGTTAAGGTAACCGTTACTGCCTGATGCTGTGTAGCTTTCAATGGCAGCAGCATCCGGCTGATCACCCGGGGTTGAACCCTTGTGAGCGTCATCAGCAGCAACACTACCGTAAATCCAGTTATCAGTACCTGTCATCCAGGTATTTCCTGGCTGGCCTGTGTAAGTACCATCAAGTAATGAGTAGGCACCTATTAATAGCCCATCAACACCCGCCTTATTGGCAAGAATGATGGTGTTTAATGCTCCTGTAGGCGTTTTGTCAAGAAATTTCTTGCATGAGTAAGATAATGCAAGCACTCCCATAAGCCCGGGGATCAACAATTTACTGTTTAATCTTTTCATAATGCTAAATATTTTTATTTTTTCAATTATTAAAATGACAAGTTTGCTCCAAATATAATTTGACGCTCATTGTTAGGGTAGCTACCAATGTCAGTACCTATACCATTACTTGCTGTTGCCTGTAATTCAGGATCAAGGCCAGTGTATTTGGTGATAGTGAACAAGTTAGTTGCCTGAACATAAATGTGTAATCTGTCAACTCCAACAATTTTCAAATCGTTGCTGTTAAATGTATAACCTAAACGCAGTGAACGGCATTTTAAGAAAGAGCCTTTCTCAACGTACCAGCTGTTGATAGTTTGGTCAGTACTGAAAGTACTTGTAGCTTCAGCTTTTGGAGTTTTTGGATTTAAGTTAGTTGGTGACCATGAGTTAAATAACAGATCGTTGCTTTTGTTACCTGTTAAAGTGCTGTAAAAGTCGGTCCAGTATTTAATTTGGTTATAATCTTTATTACCGTATGATCCGTAAAGAACCATGTTAAAATCCCATTTTTTGTAGCTGGCATTAATGTTAACACCATAAGTAAAGTCAGGATTTGGGTTACCGATGTTAGTACGGTCAGCATCAGTAATTTTACCATCGCCATTAGTATCGGCATAGATGAAACGACCCGGAGCAGCATCAGCCTGGGTAGGATGAGCAGCAACATCAGCAGCATCTTTAAAATAACCAATAACTTTGTAACCGTAAAACTCACCGATTGGAGATCCAACCTGATCGTAAGTAATGTTACCATTACGTACACCATTGGTAAAGAAGTTACCACCTGTACCACCCTGTGCATCAAGCTTGGTGATTTTGTTTTTGTATGAAGTGATGTTAGCACCAAGGTTCAATTTAAAATCAGAACCGATAGTAGCATGGTACATTGCAGATATATCCAAACCTGTATTTTGAACATCACCTACGTTAATAAATGGCGGCGCACCGCTACCTACTGTTGCAGGTAAAGTTGGGCGGAATAATAAACCTGTAGATTTTTTGTTGTAGTACTCAGCTGTTAATTCAAAATGGCTGTTAAACATGGTTGCATCAAAACCGATATTACCTGTTTTATCAGTTTCCCATGTTGTTTTGGTGTTACCATATTGTGATGCATAGAAACCAGCAATAGCACTGTTCAAAGCCCCATTGATAGAGTATGATGAACCACCTATGCTTTGACCAAATGAGCTGTAAGCGTTACCACCACCAACATCACTTGTGGTACCTGATGTACCGTAGCTACCTCTGATCTTTAAGTCATTTAACCAGGTTGCACCTTTCATGAAGCTCTCTTGTGAAATTCTCCATGCTGCAGAAACAGATGGGAAAGTACCATATTGTCTGCCTGGGAAAAACACTGATGAACCATCACGACGAATAGTACCGGCGATGATGTATTTGTTATCAAAATCATAATCTATACGACCAAATTGAGACAACCTGCTTGATGGCTGGTTAGGGCCGCTGCTTGCCAAAATACTTTTTGCATCACCATTACCAATTGCTACGAAAGCAGGGTCAAGTGAGAAGAAGCTGTTTTCAGAAGCTGAAAGGTAACGACCTGTATAAGCTGATGATTCATAACCAGCAAATGCTTTTACGTGATTTTTACCAAATGCCTGGCTGTAGTTGATGGTGTTAGTCCAGTTGTAGTTGGTACTATAACCAGCACCTTCAGATGCACCATTTAAACCAGCATGACCTTCACCACTCCAGTAAGGGTTGATGTTGATGTTATTGTAGTAATAGTTATCGTTGTTTAAGCTGATGCTTGTTTTTGCAGTAAAATGTTTAAGGAAATCAACCTCAGCATAAGCAGTACCTTCAATAGCATAGTTTCTGCTGTGCTGTAAAGTAGTAGCATACATTTGAGCAACAGGGTTAACCGCGTTACCTAGCTGAGTTGGACCATCATAAGTACCGCCATAGTTACCTTTAATATCATACACAGGGATCTGTGGCTGCATACGGTAGCTCATTGATATAGCGTTACCTTCGTTTTGGTTACCACCCGGGATACCACCTGAAGACTGAGGACCATTAGGCTCTAAAGTATAGTAAACCTGCATGTTCTCACCCATACGGATGTGATCGTTTAAGCTAAAAGTAGTATTTAAACGAGCTTGTAACCTTTTAAAGTAAGTATCAACCAATGTACCGCGCTGATCGGTATATGATGATGAAAAGTAGTAGCTGTTTTTATCATTTGCACCACTTGCAGTTAAAGTATGCTGTTGTTGCGGAGCTGTTTTGAAAATAGCATGGAACCAATCAGTACCTACTGCATTATCAAACTTTTGGATCAGGTAATCATTACCTGGGTTTAAAGGATCAATAAAGTAGTTTGAAGCTGCAGCACGCGGATCAGAACCCGGACCTACGCCTTTAACTGTAGCACTTTGAAAACCGTAATCCTGAAACTGGCCATTTACTAATAATGCGTTCTGTGGGTCAACTTGTTTTACCAAAGCTTCGTAGTTTGGTGCATTTAATACATTCCAAACGTTTCCGCTTTTAGGGCTTGTTGAACCATAGTAGCCATCATAAGTAAATTTAGTTTTGCCATTTTTACCTTTTTTAGTAGTAACCACAATTACACCGTTACCACCACCAACACCATATATAGCTGTTGAACCTGCATCTTTCAATACAGTGATTGATTCGATATCGTTAGGGTTAACGTTTTGCATACCACCTTCCTGGATTCCATCAATAACATATAATGGAGCAGAATTACCAGTAGTACTGATACCACGTACAGTTACCTGTGCAGCAGAACCCGGAGAACCTTGTGTAACAACGTTAACACCCGCTGCTTGTCCTTGTAGTAAGCTTTCAGCACTGGTTACCGGGGTAACTTTTGCCGCGCTCATGTCTACAGAAACAACCGAACCAGAAATGTCTTTTCTGCGCTGGGTTTGGTAACCTGTAACAACAACTTCGTTTAATGAGTTGTTTACAGGTGTAAGAGAAATTGAAATAGGACCGTCACCCTGAACGGTAACCTCTTTTGATTGATAACCGATGTAACTTACAACCAAAACATTACCTGTTGATAATGTTAAGCTGAAGTCACCGTTAACATCAGTTACAGCGCCCGTGTTGGTGCCCTTAATTTTAATGGACGCACCTACAACAGGTAATTTGTCATCGCTGCCGATAACCTTACCTGTGTGTTTTGTTTGGGCTGTAACTACCAATGAAGAAATCATGCAGCATAGTAGCAGACATAATGTTCTTCCCTTTAGGAGTAAACTTTTAAACATGAGATTGAGATTTAGTTGATTAATTTATTTGATTTAAGAGCGTTGGTCTGTTGGAAATTACGAAGGAGGGCGTTCGTGCACAAAAGCCATAACAAGCAGCCCGGGATCAGTGAGATTTGATCCGGAGAGTATAAAACGCTTGTAATAGAAGAAGTGTAAAAGTTTTATCATGTATAATACATTAATAAATAAAATACTTATCGTTACCCAGCTTAAGGTGCCCTTCAAAATGAAGAAACATCTGTTCAATAAATGTTATAATAATATCAGGTTTCGTATAATCTGTTGGTGATACAAAAGATTACATTGGCATTGATACTAATGTAAATAGAGTGTATTGTTTACACAAGTAAGTTTATAAGAATTGTAAATTAATTATTGAAAAACGCTTTAGCATGATGAAAAACTCAATTAATCACATTAATGTTAATAAATTATTAACAAAACCTATTTTGTATTAAAAAAATAGAAATGTAATATTCTTGTTATGATACACCATCAACCGGTTATGTATCCATTTAACCTCGTGTTATGGATTAAAGCCATTGCCGGTATTGATTTTTAATAATTTTCAAACCCTATAAAATCCTTCCGTTTCAACCAAAATATAGTGTTAAAATATCATCATCTTTTGGTAAAAATGTCACTGTAACACTTATTAAAGGGCCTTTTTGCCTTACCATAATGTAAAAACAACACTATACAAAATTGCTTAAAACCCCAGCCTTTAAAAACGTAAAAAAGCGGCCTGACGTTAACGTCAGGCCGCTTTTTTACAAGTTGCAACACCTATAGTTCAGTGTTATTTATTCCACTGAACTGATGCATTATGTGTATCTGTTGAATTTGTACCGATCTGGACAATAAATTCGCCCGGTTCCCAGTCATAAACCAGCTGATTATTGTAAAATTTAAGGTCGGCAGTGGTTACATTAAAACTGATTTCTTTGCTCTCGCCAGGCTGCAGCATTACTTTCTGATAGTTTTTTAACTCTTTTACCGAACGGCTTATGCTTGCAACAGGGTCACTGATGTATAATTGCACCACTTCCTCGCCTGCAACTTTGCCTGTATTGGTTAAGGTTACGGTAGCTTTAAGCGTTTCATTACCTTTTAAACTGGTTTTGCTCAACTTAACATCGCTGTAACCAAAAGTGGTATAGCTTAAGCCATAACCAAACGGATAAAGCGGATCGTTTGATATATCAAGGTAATCTGACTTGAATTTAGCAGGGCCCTGGCCACTGTATGGGCGGCCTGTATTTTTATGGTTATAATATATAGGTATCTGCCCTACGCTGCGCGGAAACGTTGCAGTAATTTTTCCGGCAGGGTTATAGTTACCAAAAAGCACATCGGCTATTGCATTACCGGCTTCGGTTCCGGGTGCCCATGCATCTAATATAGCACTGGCGTGTTTATCTTCCCAGGTCAGGGTTAAAGGCCTGCCGTTAAATAATACGATAACCAACGGCTTGCCGGTTTTGGCCAATGCTTTAAGCAGCTCTTTCTGATTTTCAGGAATATTAATATCCGATCTGCTGGATGACTCGCCCGACATGTTTGACGATTCGCCAACAACAGCAACCACAACATCAGCTTTTTTAGCAGTTTCAACCGCTTCATCAATCATTTCCTGCGGGCTGCGTTTATCTTTTGCCTCAGGGCCTGTTAAAGCAAAGGCGCGAATGCTTAAAAGTGAATCATCACTAAAGTTTGCGCCTTTGGCATATAATACCTTTACATTATCGCCAACCACATTTTTTATCCCTTCCATCACACTTACTGATTTGTTAGGATCGCCGGCAATTACCCAGGTACCTAACATTTCCGAATGGTTATCAGCCAGTGGGCCAACCAAAGCTATAGTGCCCGATTTTTTAAGCGGCAAAGTTTCTGCCTGGTTTTTTAACAACACAAATGAATGCTCGGCAACTTCCCTGGCCACTTTGCGGTTTTCGGCCGTAAAAACATCCTTTTGTTCCCTTGCCGGATCAATTGATTTATTAGGGTTATTAAATAAGCCCAATTTATATTTAGCCTCCAGCACACGGCGGCAGGCAAGGTCAATTTCCTGCTGGGTTACTTTTCCTTCTTTTAATGATTTTTTAAGGGTGGTTAAAAAGCCCTCGCCTACCATATCCATATCCAGGCCTGCTTTTAATGCAAGAGCCGATACCGTTTGCAGATCGCCAAGTCCATGGTTGGTAACTTCGTTTACCGCAGTATAATCTGAAACTACAAACCCGGTAAAGCCCCACTGCTTACGCAGCAGATCAGTCAATAACCATTGGTTAACGGTTGCAGGCATACCATTAATAGTATTGAACGAACTCATAAAGCTACCTGCACCTGCATCAACTGCTGCTTTGTAGGGCGGCAAATAATCCTGGTACATTTTTATAAGGCTCATATCAACTGTGTTATATTCGCGTCCGGCTTCGGCACCGCCGTATAATGCAAAGTGTTTTACACAGGCCATTACAGCATCGGCATCCATCATGCTGGCACCCTGGTAACCTTTTACCATTGCTTTTGCAACCTGCGAGCCGTACCAAGGGTCTTCTCCTGATCCTTCAGAGATACGTCCCCAGCGGGCATCGCGGGCAATATCCACCATTGGCGAAAATACCCAGTTAAGCCCCTCGGCAGTTGCTTCCTTAGCCGCTATTTTGGCCGATTGTTGTATCAGGCCCATATCCCATGTTGCCGATACCCCTAACGGGATAGGGAAAATAGTACGGTGGCCGTGTATTACATCTAACCCAAAAATAAGGGGGATATGTAAACGGGAATTTTTAACGGCCAGGTCCTGGATTTTTGAAACATACTCTGTTCCGTAAACTCCGAACACCCCACCAATTTCGCCTTTGGCAATTTTTTCTTCAACACCTTTATTAACTACCGACCCGGTTATAGCCCGGCCCATAGTTACTAAGTTAAGCTGGCCTATTTTTTCGTCGAGCGTCATTTTGCTCATCAGGCCGGCAACAAAGGCATTCATTTTTGCATCATTGCTTTTTGTTTGTGCTGATGCATGGTAAACAGGCGATACAGCAATAAAGCAAAGCATGGCTTTAATGACAGATTTTTTTGAGAAATATTTTTTCATCTTATAATATGGCTAAGAAATAGCACCGCATAATTTATTGTTTTGGGGCAAAGCAATAGATATACGTAAGCTAAAGTTTAAATAATAATAGTTATAATTGGTTTACTGCACTAAAAACGATAGTGTATTATTGACACAAGAGTAATATTATAATTTAAATAATCAAAGTATTTTTGTAGAATAGCAAAAATGTTAACCAAAAAAGAACTTAAAGAGTATTGTGATGATGCCAGGGAAAACTATCTCCCTCATATTTCTATTGATTGTGTAGTGTTTGGTTTTCACGAAGGCTTGTTAAAAGTATTGCTGCTAAAAGTAGCTAATGAGGATGAATGGTACCTGCCAGGCGGTTTCCTGTTTAAAAAAGAACCCATTGAAATGGCTGCCGACCGGATATTAAAGGAACGTACCGGATTAGATGAGATATTTTTACAGCAGTTTCATGTATTTGGTGATCCCGACCGCTCAAAACAACATTTTGAGATGTATAACGATATGCTGCCTAATGATGAGAACTGGTTTGTAAACCGTTTTTTGACCATAGGCTATTATGCATTGGTTGATTTTTGCGATGTTAACCCGGCCCCTGATGTATTTTCGGCAACCTGCTCCTGGTGCGATCTTAATGATCTGCCAAAATTAAAGCTGGATCATGGTCTGATATTAAAAACAGCACTTGATACGCTGCGCCTGCAGCTAAACTATCAGCCGATAGGCTATAACCTGATGCAAAAAGAATTTACCATGCCCGAACTGCAAAAACTGTATGAAACCATACTGGATAAAAAGCTGGACAGGCGGAATTTTCAGCGGCGGATGCTTGGCTTTGGCATTTTAAACAAATCAGAAAAATTGCGTAAAGGTGGTGCCCATAAAGCACCGTATTTATATTCGTTCGACCTGGAAAATTACCAGGCGGCCTTAACCGAAGGCTTTAAGGGAGGTTGGTAAAACATTTTTTAACTTGGCCTGTTCGCTTTGCGATCGCTAACATACAGTTTAAGATAAATTTTTGATGAAACCTATTTCTTCGTTCATAACAGCACTGATACTTTTAGCTGGCGCCAATAGCTATGCCCAAACCACTTTGCCCATCCCGGTAAATTTGCAAGCCACTTATACTAAGGGTACAAGAACCATCAATGGCGCACCGGGCAAAAATTACTGGCAAAACTACGCCGACTACACCATTAATGTAAATTTTGATCCGCAAAGTCTTTTATTGCAAGGCACCGTATCTGTTGATTATACCAATAACAGCCCGGATGATTTGAGCGAGATTGATTTTAAGCTTTATCCAAACATTTATAAAAAAGGATCGGTCAGGAACATGCCTGTATTACCAGCCGATATTACAGATGGTGTGCAGATTAAAAAAATGAGCATCAATACACAGGATCAGGATGCTTCGGCCTGGACGATTGACGGCACCAATATGACGGTGAAACTATCATCGCCACTGGCCTCAAAACAAAAGATCCATTTTGATATTACTTATGCTTACACTATCAATAAAATATCACATATCCGTACCGGCCAGGTTGACCCAAGTTCATTCTTTATAGCCTACTTTTTCCCGCGGATTGCAGTTTATGATGATATTGATGGCTGGAACCAAAACCATTACCGCGGCTCGGAAGAGTTTTATAATGATTTTTGCCATTTTAACTTAGCAGTAACCGTACCGGGCAACTATAAAGTATGGAGTACCGGAACCCTTAAAAACACAAGCGAAGTTTATTCCCCACAAATAGTACAACGCATAAATGCAGCAGCATTAAGCGATAAGGTAACCGATATTATTGCCGAAAGCGATATAAAGGCCGGCAACATTACCCCAAACAACCCTACCAACACTTGGAAATTTGAGGCCGATACCGTTACTGACATGGCCTTTGCCACAAGCGACCATTATATATGGAAAGCCAGCAGCCTGGTGGTTGACCCAAAAACAGGCAGGCGTACCCGCGTTGATGCGGTGTTTAATCCGCAGCATAAAACGTATTTCAACGTGATCAATTACGCCCGCAAAACGGTTGAGGCAATGAGCTATCAGTTTCCAAAATGGCCTTACCCCTATCCGCACGAAACCGTTTTTGATGGTTTGGATCAAATGGAATACCCCATGATGGTGAACGATAACCCGGTTGAAAAAAGTGATGATGATATTGAATTAACAGACCATGAGATTTTTCATACCATGTTCCCTTTTTACATGGGTGTAAACGAAACTAAATACGGCTGGATGGATGAAGGCTGGGCAACCATTGGCGAATGGGTGATTAGCCCCATAATTGATCCATCTGTTAAAGATACCTTTGGCGTGGAAGAATATGCTACAAGTGCCGGCAAAGAAGAAGACCAGCCTATTACGGCTCTTACAACGCAGTTAGCGGGTATCAGCTTCTTTACCGATTCGTACCCAAAACCGGGCATGGGCTACCTTTATGTAAGGGATATGCTTGGCGATGAACTATTTACCAAAGCACTGCACAATTATATTGCACAATGGCACGGCAAACACCCTATGCCTTATGATTTTTTTAATTGTATGAATGCAGGCGCAGGCATCAACATGAACTGGTTTTGGAAAAGCTGGTTCTTTGATAACGGCATCCCCGATTTAGGGATAACCAAGGTAAGCAATGTAAAAAATCAATATACGATAGTTATTACAAGCGAAGGTACTAAACCTGTACCTATTGATCTTATCATAACTTACAAGGATGGCAGCACGCAAACCTATCACCAAAGTGTGGCATGCTGGGCCAAGGGCAATAAAACATTTACAGTTAACTTAACTGCAAAAAAGAAAATTACAAAATTAGTTTTAGGCGGCACTTATGATCCGGATTCGCATAAGGAAGATAATGTTTGGGAGGCTAAATAAAGCAGCTGCAACAGCTTTGAACTTTAGCTTTACCGATGATTATTTAAAAACTGAGGCTACATGCACGGAAGCGGTTTAATAAAGATATTTTTATTTATTGCAGCAATAAGCTTGCTGATGGATTGGTACGTATTTGCAGGTTTACAAACCTTTACATCCAACTGGCGATCCATCCGCAGGCAGCGAATAATTAGCTGGGGATACCTTATAGTTTCTGTTGGGGTTACCATTGTATTTATTATTGGCTTTGGCAGTTTTAGCACAGCTAAGGGGATGACGCCTTACCACGAATGGATACTCAGCATTTTCCTCACCTTTTTAATAACCAAATTAGTTTTCATACTGGTTTTGTTTTTGGGTGATACAGGCCGCTTTTTTTATGGGATAATAAACAACATCAGCAAACCAAAAAAAGGCGCTGTTAAGCCTTATTTCCCAGCAAGGCGTAAGTTTATAACCGAGGCTGCTATATTAGTTGCCGCAATACCATTCAGTGGGTTTGTTTATGCCATGATAAAAGGCAAATACGACTATCGGGTACACCGACAGACAATTTACTTTAACGATTTGCCCGAAGCATTTGACGGCTTTACCATTACCCAATTATCTGATATTCATTCAGGCAGCTTTGATAACACCGCAGCCGTACAGCGGGGTATTGACCTGGCGCAATCGCAAAAAAGTGATCTTTTTGTTTTCACAGGAGATCTGGTCAACAATGCCGCCTGGGAGATAGAACCGTATATTAGCAATTTCAGCACACTCAGGGCGCCTTTCGGGCAGTTTTCTATATTAGGTAACCACGATTATGGCGATTATATCCATTGGGATAGCGATGCCGAAAAAGCGGCTAATCTTGATAAATTAAAGGAGCATCACAAAGCATTAGGCTACCGCTTATTGCTGGATGAAAATATTGAGTTAGAAAAAAACGGACAAAAGATCTCGCTGATTGGCGTGCAAAACTGGGGCCGGGGTTTTATACAAATTGGCGATCTGGACAAAGCACTTAACGGTGTTGATAAAGATGCCTTTAAGATCCTCCTATCCCACGACCCTACCCATTGGGAAGAAAAAGTGAGGTATCACCCTGCTAACATCCATTTAACTTTAGCCGGCCATACACATGGCGCACAGTTCGGCGTTGAAACCGATAGTTTCAGGTGGAGCCCCGTGCAATACAAATACCTTGACTGGGCCGGTTTGATCAATGAAAAGAAGCGCTACCTCTATGTGAACCGGGGCTTCGGCTTCTTAGCATTTTCGGGCAGGTTAGGCATCTGGCCGGAAGTTACGGTGATCACTTTGAAGAAGGCCTGATAAGTTATATCGTATGCGGTGGCCTTTGCACGTTTACGGTTAATTTTAATTTACGGATGGGTGTCATCCTGAGGCACTCGAAGGATAAGCGCAGAGGCCTTTGCCCACTCGTGCTTCGAGGGCCTCAGCATGACAGTCCAATTCTCCATTACTTTTTCATTACAAACACTGCCGATGGGAAGGCTTTATCATCAAAAACCTCTTTTAAACTATTAACCTTACTAACGGTATCAAAGGTCATCACTTGGCGGGTATCGTTTTTATAAAGTGGCCATTGCGGTAAAGTGGTAACATTCGGGTTCCCGGTTTTTATAAAGGCTACCCATGCCCCGTGAATACCAATTGCCAGCTGTTTTTTTACAGCATCGGTACCTGTAATACTCATGTTATGGTCGTTCCATACGTATTGCAGCTCGGCCGCATGGCGGGCACCGTATTCTTTTGCATCACTATATTCAAAGTGGTACATCCAAACCGGGATGCCATTATTAACCAAAATTTTAGCAAAACGATATGAATGCATCTGGTACATGTACTGGGTTAACACATTTACAGCTGCGGCATAAGGCGCCAGTGTTTTAACCTGCTGTAAATAGGTTTTATAAACCAGGGGCTCGTTATCCTTAAATAAAGGCTTTAAAATAGTGGTATCCGGATGATTTTGCCAGGCTTGCTGGCTAACAAATAAAGCAGCCTCATATTGATTGGTACCAATCAGCGCCTTTATCCGCGGTATATCTTTACCGCTTGCATAGTGGTAAGCATCCTCTTTAATCACAACCCCATCATACACCGGGCCAAAGAATGAGTTACCGCCAATACCTGCACAAACTATACCCTGTATCTTCATTATGGAATCTGCGGGGAGCGTTAATAGTTTACGGGCATCATTAGGACCCAAACCCATTTGCTTTAAGATCATTGTCCGCTCGTTTTTTGCCGTTACGGTATCCCTGATGCATTGTACCGAACCACTTTCGGCAATATATTGCTGAAACAAACCTTTTGATGCCGGGGATACCAGTACTGCGCTGATCAGCTTAGCCCCTGCCGATTCGCCCATTATAGTTACTCTTTCAGGGTCGCCACCAAAAGCTGCAATATTTTGTTTAATCCATTTTAGCGCCATTACACAATCAAGCAAACCATTATTGCCCGATGCGGCGTAGCGTTTATCCACATCGCCCATATATAAAAAACCAAATGCACCCAAACGGTAATTAATGGTAACGGCAACAATATCGTCCCTGTCGGCAAATGCATGGCCATCATTGCCTTTACCTGCACCATTGGTCATGCTGCCACCATGCACCCATACCATTACAGCACGTTTATGATTATCTGCTTTTGGTGTGTACAAGTTTAAAGACAAGCAATCCTCCGTCCCAGAAACTTTACTGCACGATGCCTGTGTAGCTATTGAGCCAAAGTTTTGCGTCGATAATGTATCTGTCCAAACCGTATGCTCAGCAGCAGGCATAAAGCGTAATGCCCCAACCGGAGCAGCGGCGTAAGGAACACCTTTAAACACAGCAATATCATTTTCTATAACACCGCGGATATACCCTTTATTGGTTTTAACAACCGGGTCAGTTGCCTGGGCATTGACCGTATTATTAACAATAATTGAAGCAAATAAAAAAGCAAAAAAGGATTTTATTATGGCTGATGACATAGCAAATGGTTTATGCTGATAAAATTAAGCATTGCGCAACAAACCGTCTGTAACAATTTGCCCCATTGCCAAATACCCTGTGAGCCTCCCCATACAAACTGGCACGGTTTAAGCATTATCAACCTAAACAAAGAAAAAACACCCATGACACAGCAAAACACGAAGAAGATAGGACAACGCCCGGTGAGTAAACCGGTCAGTAAAATGGATACCCTGCATGATACATGGACGGTAATGAAACCTTTTGTACATTTTTCAATCAAGGCAGTGCAGGTAATAGCCCATGCATTGATATTTATTGTTAAGCATATCCCCAAACCCGAAGACAATAAACCTGCCGGAAAAAAGAACGATAAGGTGATTAAAATATAATAAAGCTTGTAACGGGTCTGCTATCGCGAGGTTCTCGAACCATGCGGCAAAGGCCCCTGCGCTTATCCGTCGAGTACCGCAGATGACACCTACGCTCTCTACACAAGCAATTATTTAGAATTAAATTCATTATTTTTATTTAAATTTTGAATTTAATTCTAAATAATAGTAATATTACAGTATGATTAACGAAACAGAGATCATACTTGATAAAACAGACCTGCACATATTGCGCCTGATGCAGGATAATGCCCGCATCTCAAATGCCGACCTTGCCCGCGAACTGGGCATGGCCCCATCGGGCATATTAGAGCGCGTTAAAAAACTCGAACAAAAAAATGTGATCCGCCAGTATACGGCTCGTATAAACCCCGATGCTTTACAGCAAAAAATGCTGGCCTTTGTTTTTATGAAAGCCGCCGACGGCCCTGGTTGTAACGATACAGCGAAAGAATTAGCTAAAATTCCTGAAGTGCAGGAAGTGCACCATATTGCCGGTGATGATTGCTACCTGGTAAAGGTGCGCACTTATGATTCAGCCTCGCTGATGCACCTGATGCGGAACAGCTTTGGCAAAATACCTAACCTTTTAAGTACCCGTACTACCATAGTACTTGAAACGGTTAAAGAACAGCAACAATTAGTAATACCCGAAAAATAAATAGCCCATGCCCAAATCTTTACAAAAATCAGCTTCGCCATTATGGGTTATCATTGCTTTTGCAACGGTTTATATTGTTTGGGGTTCAACCTATTTTTTTATCAGGATGGCCGTACAAGGCGGACTGCCCCCGTTTATTTTAGGTGCCATACGTTTTACTATTGCTGGGCTGTTACTTATTACCTGGAGTGCACTAAAAGGCGAAAAGGTTTTTGTTTGGAACGATATTAAACACGCAGCCGTAAGCGGCATACTACTTTTATTTGTAGCCAACGGCATAGTGATATGGTCAGAGCAAACACTGCCGAGCGCTATGGTAGCCATACTGGTATCATCAGCACCTATTTGGTTTGTGCTGCTTGATAAGCCAAACTGGGCCATAAATTTAAAGCACCGGGCCACTATAGCAGGCCTTTTTATTGGGTTTGCCGGAGTGATATTGTTGTTCAGCGAGCAGATAGAAAAAGTATTTAGCAGCGGTAGTTCGCATTCACAATTACCCTGGATGCTGTTATTGCTTTTTGGTACCGTGGCATGGTCGGCAGGGTCACTGTATTCCAAACATAAACCTGCAACAGGTTCGGCATCGGTTAATACGGCATGGCAAATGTTATGGGCAGGTTTTGTTTATATCCCGGTAAGTTTTTTACATAATGAATATTCGGGGCTTAATGTGCATAGCATTAAAACCAGCGGCTGGGTGGCTTTGATATACCTCATAATTTTTGGCTCCATAGCCGCATTTAGTGCCTATGTATGGTTGTTACAGGTGCGCCCGGCAACGCAGGTAAGCACTTATGCCTATGTTAACCCGGTTATTGCCGTAATAT
The DNA here is from genome assembly GCF_965277465.1 of Mucilaginibacter sp. Taxonomy (GTDB): domain Bacteria; phylum Bacteroidota; class Bacteroidia; order Sphingobacteriales; family Sphingobacteriaceae; genus Mucilaginibacter. The sequence goes on along the minus strand of NZ_CBDICW010000002.1, from coordinate 1,003,251 downwards.
TAGGTGTGGTATTTGCCGGCGAAAGTATTTCTTTTACGCAGATAGCCGGCCTGTTTGTAATATTAGGCAGCGTTTTACTTATTAACCTGGCCAAATACCGTAAGGAGAAGCTGGCACTTGCAAGTAGCTGATATATATTCCTTTTTAAATCCCTTTAGGCAATGACCTGGCTTTGGCTTCCCATTTACCAAACTCAAAGTATTCATCAATGCTTACATTGATCTTGCTGCCCTTTTCGTATTTACCTTTGGAGTAATTGTTAACCCGCAAAACCACACCGCTGCGCTCAATAATCAGTTCTTCAAAAAAGCCTTTAAAAAGCACTTGCTTAACTGTCCATTTGTTGCCAAAACCTTTGCCTATTTTAACATGCTCTGCATAAACCACAATGGTATCGCGCTTGCTTTTAATACCGCAGCTTTTGGCTTCTTCGGTAGTTAACTGGCTGCTACTGGCTAATATTTGGGCAGTATAAAGCAGTTTGGGGGTATTATAAAGCTCTTCGGGACTGCCGTTTTCAACTATTTCACCTTCCTTTAGTACAATAAGTTCATCGGCCATTGATAATATCTCGGCCGGGTCGTGCGATACCAATACCACGGTAACTCCCCATTCTTTTACAATATGCCTGATATCGTGCTGCAAACCCTCGCGGTAAGTGGCATCAACCTGGTTAAAGGGCTCATCCAGTAATATCACTTCGGGTTTGCTGATCAACGCCTTGGCAATGGTAACCCTTTGCTTTTCGCCCCCGCTTAGTTTGCCAAATGGCTGATCTTTAAGCGGAAAAATATCCAGCATGTTCAATGAATCGGTTATCTTTTGCTCTTCGGATGCTGTATCCAGCTCAGATAAGCGCAGGCCCGATCTTACACTTTCCCAAACAGTAGCCAGTAGATCCATGTCCTGGTTATTTTGGGTAACCAACCGCATGGCTTCGTGTGCAGGCTGTAATTTTTCTTCGCGTTTTAAAATACGTTCTTCCTTAAAAAACACCTCGCCCGAGTCTGGCTGCATTAAACCATAAAGTAAATTAAGCAAGGTGGTTTTACCGCTGCCGCTTTCGCCAACAATGGCAGTTACTTTTCCTTTCGGAATAAATATGGTTACATTATTAACACCTGTAGACTTATCGCCAAAATAGTTTTTGGTAACCGATATGGTTTCCAGGATCATTTCATTATGCATACTGAGCTGTGTTTATCGCTGTATTAGTAAATCAAAAGTTGTAAATCAGTTTTATCTGCCTTATCAGCGGGTAAATATTCCCAAACCTAAACTATAAAAGTTTATCTTAAAAATGAAAATGAATTTGAACCATAAATTAATATCCACATCAATAAAAACGACTTATAATTGGTAAACCATTATACTTTAATCATTAAACTACTTGATTTTATAACAGGTAACAGCTTATTATTCCCGATAATATGATGCTGGTATTTTAATTTATTTATATTTAGCCAGATAAACTTTAAAACAAAATCCCCTATGGAAAACGACAAAACCTGGCATCAAAAGCACAAAGAATCATTAGCGTTCGGACAAAAATTAGCCGACTCCGTAGCAAACGGAATGGGCTCATGGCGCTTCATCATTATTCAAACACTTATAGTTGTGTTGTGGATGACCCTGAATGTGATTGGCTTTGTTTACCATTGGGATGTTTATCCTTATATTTTATTAAACCTGCTATTTTCTACACAGGCTGCTTACGCGGCTCCTATTATTATGATGGCGCAAAACCGCCAAAACGAGCGCGACCGTGCCAATGCCGAACAGGATTTTAAAACCAATGTTGAGGCTAAAAAAGAGATTGAAGAGTTGCTGTCGAAATTAAACTCGATAGAGATTGACAAGCTGGATAAGATTTTGGATATACTGCAAAGAATGGATAAAAAGGTTTAAAAACATCCTCTCTATTTATTAGCAGATTAAAAGGTTTTGGCATAGGTTATTATTTGCATTGCATACATTTAACTTATCCATAATTAACAAATGATGCGTTTTTGTTAGCTTTGCGGCCAAATGACTAATATTGATAAAGCCATAGTAAACGAGGCCGAAGAAGAAGTTAAGCCCAAAACGCTAAAGCAAAAGCTTTGGAACGCTACTAAGTTAATTTTAAAGATAGCCGTTACCTCAACGCTGCTTTACTATGTGTTTAGCAAAGTTCCGTTTAGCGGGGTTAAAAACAGGCTGGTAAATGCAAACTATTGGTGGATGTTGGCTGGCGTTGTGGCCTACTTTCTTTCAATGGTAGCTTCATCATGGCGCTTGCTGAGCTTTTTTAAGTCGATTGATTTAAGGTTAGATCCACGCTTTAACTTCCGCCTTTATTTGCTGGGCATTTTTTATAACCTGTTGCTTCCGGGTGGGATAGGCGGCGATGGCTACAAAATTTACCTGCTTAACAAAACCTATAAGTTCCCGGCAAAAAAAGTATTCTGGGCCATTGCATTTGACAGGCTGAGCGGACTTTGGGCCATCGGGCTCATCGTAGTAGCGCTAAAAATCTTTATCCCGCAGATAGAGATCCATATAGCTATTCCGCTTACCATATTTGTGGTTGGCAGTATTGTTTATTACACGGTTGTTAAAATATTTTTCAAGGAGTTTACCAAACACTTTTTTAAGGGCCATTTAAAGGCCATTATTGTACAATCGTGCCAGGTTGTATGTATCATCTGCGTGCTGATGGGCCAAAACTTTACCGGTAAATTTGCACCCTACCTTTTATCGTTCCTGTTATCGGCCTTGGCTGCTGTAGTACCAATTACGGTTGGCGGCGCCGGGGCTCGTGAGTATATATTTAAAATACTTGCCGGTATATTTAATATGGATGTAGGGCTTGCCGTATTTTTAAGTGTTTCCTTTTATCTCATCTCACTTATTGTTGCGCTTTCGGGCCTTTACTATGTGTTGCGCCCAAGCAGGCTGCAGGAAGGTTTACCAAAACCGGAAGATAACCAGAATCAAAATCAGGATTTACAGAATTAGAAAATTTTCAGAATCTCTGTATGATTAATTCTGTTCATTCTTTAATTCTGTAAATCCTGATTCAGACAATTTCATTCAGACAAATTTCTTCATTACTGTAAATTCTGATCAAACTTAATTACCTAATTTTACGTTTTCTTATAAACCGTTAGTAATTAATGAGCCAGTTTAATAATTTCGGCAATCCACAGGTTGCTGCATTACCCGCGCATTTAAAACAATTTATTGTTGATCAGCAATACGAACACTATACACCTATTGATCATGCCGTATGGCGCTATGTTATGCGCCAGAATTACAGCTATTTAAAAGATGTTGCTTACTATCCGTATATCCCCGGGCTCGAAAAAGCGGGTTTATCTATAGAAAAAATACCAAGCCTACAGGAAATGAACAACGCACTGGCTAAAATTGGCTGGGGCGCAGTAACTGTTGATGGCTTTATACCGCCTGCCGCATTTATGGAGTACCAGGCTTACCGCGTTTTGGTTATTGCGGCAGATATACGCCAGCTAAAACATATTGAATATACCCCCGCTCCGGATATTATCCATGAGTCGGCCGGGCATGCGCCAATTATAGCCGATAAGGATTACCACGAATATCTGAGTTATTTTGGATCTATAGGCGCAAAAGCCATGTTTTCGGCACAGGATTTTGAACTGTATGAAGCTATACGCGCGCTATCCATACTAAAAGAAATGCCCGATGCTGATGAAGCAGCCATAAAAGCAGCCGAAGAATTAGTTAGTTACCGGCAGGAAAACATGGGTGAGCCGTCAGAAATGGCGCTGCTGAGCCGCCTGCACTGGTGGACGGTTGAGTACGGGCTGATCGGCTCGATTGAAAACCCTAAGATCTATGGTGCGGGCCTGTTATCGTCCATTGGCGAAAGTGTGAGCTGTATGATGGATGATATTAAGAAACTCCCCTACACCATTGATGCTATTAACTACACTTATGATATTACCAAAACACAGCCCCAGCTTTTTGTAACCCCAACGTTTCAAAACCTGATTGATGTGCTGGAAACCTTTGCCAACACCATGTCGTTCCGCAAAGGAGGCGCTTATGGGCTGCAAAAGGCTATTGAAAGTAAAAATACCTGTACCGCTGTTTACAGCTCTGGCTTACAGGTTTCCGGCACTTTTAACGAGAGCCGTGTAAATGCCGATGGCGAACTTATTTTCATCAAAACCACCGGACCATCGGCCCTGGCTGTTGATAATAAACAGCTGAACGGGCATGGTAAGGATTACCATAAAGATGGTTTTAGTTCGCCTGTAGGTAAACTAAAGGGCCATGCAATGCCGCTTGAAAACCTGGCCGTCACAGAACTTAATTACTTTGGTATAGAAGAAGGCAAAACAGTAGTATTGAACTTTGAAAGCGGTATTACTGTTAACGGCCTGGTAAAAAGCATCCTGTCATCAAACGGAAAAACGCAATTGATCACTTTTACTGATTGTACCGTTACAGATAAGGATGGCAATATACTCTTTGATCCATCGTGGGGCCTGTATGATATGGCTGTTGGCGAAAAAATAACGGCTGTTTTTTGCGGCGCAGCCGATAAGGAAGCTTTTGTGGAGATAGTTTATAAATCGGTAACCAGCACGCATCATACCGTTTATGATGATGATACCATTGAATTACATAAGCTATACCAGCAGGTTAGAAACCGCAGGCATACCGGCGGCGATTTTGGCTTTTTAGGCAATGTTTGGGTAATACTGCAAAGAAAACACCAGGACGACTGGCTTTGTGCGCTTGAAATATTAGAGATACTGGATCACGAAGATGTTGAGCATCAGTTAGCTATGGAAATTAGAAAATTCCTGGAGCAAAAAGCCATCAGCAACCCCGAATGTAAAAAGCTGATAACCGATGGATTTTATTTAATTAAGCATCCGGTTGAGCAAAAATTGGTAGTTTAGTAAAACTATGAACATCATTATAACAGGTGCCAGCAGCGGCGTTGGTTTTGAGGCCGTATTAGAATTAATATTATCGGGCAAGCATAAAGTGATAGCCCTTGCACGCTCACAGGATAAACTGGAAAGGCTTTTAGAAATAGCACATGGCTTAAACCCCGAGGCCGAAATATTTGCTTTAGCTTTTGACATTATTCATGATGACTATGCCGGCCTGCAACAATTTATAAGCACTAATTTTGATAACCGTGTTGATATACTGATAAACAACGCCGGCGTATTGATAAACAAACCATTTACCCAGTTGCTTGAATTGGATTTTGTAGAAATGCTGCAAAGCAATTTTATTGGCCATGTGCGTATTATACAGGCTTTAATTGGCCTTATGCCTAAAGGATCGCACATATTAAATATTGGCAGCATGGGTGCTTTTCAGGGCAGTGCAAAATTCCCGGGGTTAGCTGCTTACTCAGCAAGCAAGTCTGCGCTGCATACTTTAACCGAATGCCTTGCACTTGAATTGGCCGAGCAGGAAATTAAAGTTAACTGCCTTGCGCTCGGTTCGGCACAAACCGAAATGTTGGAAAAAGCTTTCCCGGGTTATGAATCACCGGTGATGGCCTTTGAAATGGGGAAATACATTGCAGATTTTTCGGTAACAGGGCATCGTTTTTTTAATGGTAAAGTTTTACCGGTGGCAGTAAGCACACCTTAATGATGATATTATTTGGTTTTTTTATAAAAATATCTTTAATTTTATGTATAATGATATAGGTACATATTATCCCACACGATAATGGATTCCACGCTATCCTTCCTTTTCGAACAATCAAACGATTTTTTTTGTGTATTGGACAGGAATGGCATAATAGTATATACCAATCCAGCGTTGCAAAAACTTTTAGGTTACACAGCAGCAGAATTAAACGGTAAAAAAGCCAACAGCCTGTCGCACCCTGCTGATATTAAGAACCGCGAAGAAGCACTCAAAAGCATTTTTTTATTAAAAAAGATCGATGGTCGCGAGAGCCGGATAAAGGATAAGGCCGGTGTTTACTACAACATCAGGTGGTCGTTAATCCTAAATCCTGAGGACGGACTTATCTACACCACAGGCATTAACTTAACCAATAGTTTAGAAACTGCCGTACAAAAAAACACTACAGATAATATCTATCATATTATACAAAGCTTTAACGAGGGCTTTTTAATAATAGACGATCAATCAACCATCATCACCTTTAATCCCGCTTTCCAGGCAATAACCGGATTAAAAAGTGAGCAGCTTAAAAACACCAATTTATGGGATTTAGAAAGCTTAGGTGTAACTGATGATATTATGGCCCAGTTTAAAGCAGCCTTTAAACAACCGGGATCAACCCAGTTACAATACTTTAACAGCTACACCAAAAGATGGCTGCGTGTAAACACCTATCCTTATAAAAACGAAGTAGCCATATTTGTACGCGATATTAACGCATTAAAAATACAGCAGTTGATACTTGCCCTTGAAAAGCATGTGCTTGAATTAAATGCATCTGCTAATTACACCTTACCACAAACCATACATGAACTGATCTCGGGAATTGAAACTATATTTCCGGATATGGTGTGCTCTGTATTAGAGGTTGATGAAGCGCAGGAAAAAGTATATCACCTTTCGGGCCCAAGGTTACCTAACGAATATTGTGTGGCTATAGATGGCACGCCTATAGGGCCTAAAGCCGGTTCGTGCGGTACTGCTGCCTACCATCGCACACAAATAGTGGTAAAAGACATTGAAACAGACCCACTGTGGGATAATTACAGGCATTTGATTTTACCTTATGGTTTAAAAGCATGTTGGTCTACCCCTATAATAAGCGCAAATAGCGCGCAGGTATTAGCTACCTTTGCAGTTTATTATAAAACCAGGCGGGAGCCCAAACCCGAAGAGTTGCGGATGATTGAACGCACATCAAACATTATCCGTATTTTGATTGAGAATAAACGCAGTCAGGACCATGTTACCGATCAGAACATGCGTTTGCAGGAAATAGCATCCATAAGCTCGCACGAGATCAGGCGGCCCGTAGCTACTATTATGGGCCTGGTAAATTTATTTGATCTTAATTATATTGAAAACCCAATGAATAAGGAGATCATTAGTCACCTGGATTTTACAGCCAGGGAGCTGGATAGCGTGATCCACACCATTGTTGAAAAAACCGTTTACCTTAAAAGTGGCGTGTTCAGAATGGAGGGTAATGATTAGCTTATTACTTCTTTAAGAAAAGCAGAACAATAGCGAGCATAGCGCCTACCTGTCCTACCCAAAAAATAAACATCCATTTAATATTATCTGCCTTAGCTTCACTGATTTCCTTGCGAACATTTGAAATCTCGTCCCTAACATTCACAAGATCATCTTTTGTAGCTAATGTTTTGATAGTTGCTTCCACAGATCGTTCTGTTTTGTTATCAATATATTTAAACATGGCCTCGGTGGTATCGCTACCCAATTTATCGGATAGCAGCTTATATAACCGGCAGTTTCTTTTTCTACTAAATACATAACAAATATAATAAATAAGGTTTAGGTTTTAATATGATGAACTAATTGCTAATTGGGTTAAACCAAGTGATAAGGTTTAGGTTTTTGATAAGGTATAGGTTAATCAACCTGATTCAACCCAATTAAGCAATTATTAGTTTTTACTGCCGAGTTTTAAAAACTCGTTAACCACCACTTCGCTTACATAGCGTTTAATACCGTCTTTATCGGTATAATTACGGTTAGCCAGCTTGCCTTCAATGGCAACTTCATCGCCTTTTTTAAGGTAATTCTCGGCAAGTTTGGCTTGCGCTCCCCATAATACAAGGCTATGCCATTGGGTTTCTGTTATCTTTTCGCCCTTATCATTTTTATAACTCTCGTTAGTTGCTAATGATAAGCGGGCCAATTTTTTATTGTTATCAAAACTTTTCACTTCGGGATCCATGCCCAGGTTACCTACAAGGCGTACACTGTTTTTTAATGAGTTCATAGCTATCTAAAATTTTCTTTTGTTATTTGTTGACAATACAAAGGTGGGTACAGCAGCTATTCTTACCCGGTTAATAAGCGCTTATAGTCGACAATATCCATTTGCAACCGTTTGCAAGCGGATAATATTATGCGTACCTTTATATTAATGACAGCAGAAAGAAATTGCCTCGACTGCGGCACCCTATTACATGGCAGGGCCGATAAAAAGTTTTGTAACGATCTGTGCCGCAACAACTATAACAACCAGCTAAACAGCAGCAGTTATAATTTGGTGCGTAACATTAACAATATACTTAAGCGCAACCGCCGGATATTGGAAGAGCTGAACCCAACAGGCAAAACAAAAACAACACGTAAAAAATTGGTAGCAAAAGGATTTGATTTTGAATACCATACGCACAGCTATCAAACCCAAAATGGCAAAACCTACTACTTTTGTTATGAGTACGGCTACCTGCATATTGATGGCGAGGAATTTTTACTGGTGAAAAGAGATGCCGAATAATACCCTGTTCAACAAAACCCATTGATGATTTTGAATTTAAAGTCATCTTATTAACTAACAAATGGGATTTTGGTGATCAAAAATCCTAAATAAAAAAACTCCGTTATCTTTGCCCCCAAATGATAATTCAACAATTTTACGATAAAGGTTTAGCACATGGCTCTTACGCTGTGATAAGGACAGGGAAAATGATTGTTATTGACCCCGCCCGCGATCCGCAGCCTTATTATGATTTTGCCGCACAACACGATGCTGATATTGTGGGCGTAATAGAAACGCATCCACATGCTGATTTTGTTAGTTCGCACCTTGAAATACACCAAACAACAGCCGCGATAATTTACGTTAGCAAGCTTACCGGTGCCGAATACCCGCACGAAAGCTTTGATGATGGCGATGTTATACAACTGAATGATATTAAACTAAAATCAATAAATACCCCTGGCCACTCGCCCGATTCAATCTGTATTTTGGTTGAGGACGAGAACGGTAAGGATACAGCCCTGTTTACAGGCGATACTTTATTTGTAGGCGATGTTGGCCGCCCCGATCTGCGCGAAAACGTGGGTAATATCACCGCTAAAAAAGAAGAATTAGCCCGGCAGATGTACCACTCTACCCGCAATAAGCTGATGAAACTGCCGCATAGCGTAGTGGTTTACCCTGCACATGGCCCCGGCTCTTTATGCGGTAAAAGCATGAGCCCGGATTTAACCAGTACCATTGGACGCGAGATCCGCGAAAATTATGCCCTGCAATTAATGGATGAGCTGGCCTTTGTTAAAACACTTACTGCCGATCAGCCATTTGTGCCTAAATATTTTGGGAGCGATGTGGAGATCAATAAAAAAGGCGCAGCCGGTTTTATTGACAGCATTAGCAAAGTTTTAAAACCCGGTAAGGGCTATCAGATACAACCAAACATCCTGATCATTGATACCCGCCCTAAACTTGATTTCAGGTACGCGCACCTCAGTGGTGCTATTAATTTACAGGATGGCGAAAAGTTTGAAACCTGGTTAGGCTCCATTATTAACCCCGGCGAAGAGTTTTACCTGATTGCCAAAACAGATGCCGATTTAGACAGGATGATAAAAAAGACGGCTAAAATTGGCTATGAGCAATATATTAAAGCGGCCTTTACCTTACCTGATAATGCCAGCGCAAAATTAGCAGACATTGATTTAGATGATTTTATAGCACACCCGGATAGTTTTACCATTGTGGATGTACGCAACCATACCGAAACAGCTAACGGGCTGATATTTGCAAGCTCTATCACCATCCCCTTGCCTGAACTGCGCGAAAGGGTTAGCGAGATACCTACCGATAAACCTATTGTGGTGCATTGCGCGGCGGGTTACCGGTCGGCAGCGGCAGTGAGTATTTTGGCTGCTACCATAACAAAAGTACCTGTTTATGATTTGGGCGAAGTAGTTACTGAATTTGCCAATGCTTGAGCTGGTTAAAACTGCCGATGGCTCAAACACCATTTATAACCCGCATGTTGGCGAAAACTACCACTCCAAACATGGTGCCCTGCAAGAGAGTAAGCACGTATTTGTAAATTCGGGCTTATGCTATTTTTTGGAGCAGGGCCAGTATGTCGCTTCAGCAAAAACTGAAGTATCCATATTAGAAGTTGGTTTTGGAACCGGTCTTAATTTTTTGTTAAGTGCAGATAAGGCTGTTGAAAAAGGCATCAAACTAAATTATACCGGCATTGAGGCCTATCCATTAAGCATGGAAATGATTAGCCATACAGCCTATAATACATACGTCACCGCCGAAACCTGGCAGCCGTTTATTGATAAGTACGAGAATGCGTTTTCATCGCCCGTTACCATAACCCCCGCTGTTAACTTACAAATTGCCAACTGCAAATTGCTTGATTTTAAAAGCAGTGAGCAATATGATGTTATTTATTTTGATGCCTTTGCAGCCGTACATCAACCCGAAATGTGGGATGAAACTGCCATAGCCCATACCATACAATTTTTAAAACCCTGCGGCGTATTTGTAACCTACGCCATTACCGGGAACTTGAAAAGAGCATTAAAAGCCTTAGGATGCAAGGTAGAAAAAGCACCAGGTGCGCCCGGCAAACGCGAAATGCTGCGCGCAGTTAAAACACCAACTGTCACCCTTTAAAGAAACACCCTACGCAGTCGCCCGGCTCCAGCCGGGTGACAAATATTAACGAGGCCTCTGGCCGTTGGTATTATATTCGGCCAGAGGCCGGAAGATAGTCGTCATTCGCCAGGAGGCGAGCGACCGCAGGAAATTCCTGGCGAACGACTACCTGTTTTACACTTTCCCGCATAAAACACTATTTTTGTAAGCAAACATACCATATGCCACTTATACCCCCAATATCTGCCTCGACACCCGAAACTGCCTTTAAAAGGCTGCTGACCATTATGGATGATCTGCGTTTAAATTGTCCCTGGGATAAAAAGCAGACCTTAGAGAGCCTGCGCCACCTTACTATTGAGGAAACGTATGAGCTTTCGGATGCGATACTGGGTGCTGATATGTCTGAAATAAAAAAGGAATTGGGCGATATTATGCTGCACCTGGTTTTTTACGCCCGCATAGCCTCAGAAACTAACGATTTTAATATAACCGACGTTTTAAACAGCATTTGCGATAAGTTAGTAAACCGCCACCCCCATATTTACAGCGATGTTGAGGTACAGGACGAAAACGATGTAAAGCGCAACTGGGAGCAGATAAAACTAAAAGAAGGCAACAAATCGGTATTGGGTGGCGTGCCGGCCTCGTTACCTGCACTGGTAAAAGCATCACGCATACAGGAGAAGGCCCGCGGTGTAGGTTTTGACTGGGAGGAGAAAAGCCAGGTTTGGGCCAAGGTTGAGGAAGAACTACAGGAGTTTAAAGACGAGTTTAACGCCGAGGACGAAACCACAATTGACCATGAAAAAGCCGAAGGCGAATTTGGCGACTTGCTGTTCTCGCTCATTAACTACGCGAGGTTCATCAATATTAACCCCGAGGATGCGCTCGAAAAAACAAACCGTAAGTTCATCAAACGTTTTCAGTACCTGGAAAGTAAAGCCATTGAAACCGGCAAAGAGCTGAAAAACATGAGCCTTGCCGAAATGGACATATTTTGGGAAGAAGCGAAGAAAATTTAAAATAAGATGATATATTGTAGCGTTGATAGCAGAACCAACGTAACCAATTAAAACCCTTTATTATGAAATTGAAATTTACCTATTTAATGCTATTGGTAATTGTTTTTGCAACCGCCTGCACAAAAAGCAAAACCGCCGCCGATCTTAACCCGACATCACCCAGTGGAACCTACGCGGGGCAGTTCAGGCTGATCCATATCCATAAAGACAATACGAAAGACACGCTGAAAGCTAACATTTTGCTTACCATGTCGTTAACTACAGGCTTTAAAGTAACCGGCGATACAGCCACCGTACATGCAGGCAGCTACGGCAGCTATATTATTGGCTTAAGTGGCAGCAATACCATTACTTTTGTTGATAAAACATACCCAACCACAGGCACACCTACCAAAACGCACCTTAACGGCCAGTATAATTACTATTACGATGGTACCGTTTTACAGATGCAGGCATTTGGCCCCCTTGATACCCTTGCCCTGCAATACGACTTAAAAAGAAGTAATTAAGGGTTAGATAGTTTAGGTTATGACAATGCTCCCGCGAGTTTGTAACTCGTGGGCCTATGTTAAAAGCTTACATCTTAAAAACTTCCGCAAACGAAAATAGCATAGGCATATTTTCAATACCAACCCACGCAAATTCGTCGCAAAGCACCACCCTATCCAACTAAATTTCATTTTTTTGTAGCGTTGTCATATCCTGTTGCGTACTGGTATATGAAAGCTATAAATTTGAGCTGAACTAAATACATTTAATGCATCAAACCCGGGGCATTGCTGAGGACGAACTGATCAGGCAATGCAAAAATGGTAGCCTTAAGTACCAGGAAATGCTGTATAAGCACTTCTATGGCTATGCTATGGGTATTGGTTTGCGCTACTGCATAAACCGTGATGATGCCTTAGAGGTTGTGAACGACGCCTTTATAAAGGTATTTAATAGTATAAAAAACTTCGACAGCGATAAGCCTTTTAAAGCCTGGCTGCGCACCATTATAGTTAATACCGCTATTGACCGCCGCCGTAAAGACCTTAAACTTCAGTTAAATATTGAGTTGGATAATGCCGGGCCAATTAGTACCGGCGCAAGTGCTATTGAAAATTTAAACGTACAGGATATTTTAAGGCTGATGCAGCAATTACCGGCAATTCAGCTTACCATTTTTAACTTATATGAGATTGATGGATACCGGCACGATGAGATAGCAAAATTACTGGCTATGCCCGAAAGCTCGTCGAGGGTTTACCTGAGCAGGGCCAAAGAGAAATTAAGAAATATATTAAGAGCAGAAGCACATAACGATGGACGATCAGTTGGATAACGACTTAAAGAACCGCATCAGGGAGGTGTTTGATAATTTTGAAGACCCCACTGCCGCCGAAGACGGTTGGTTGCAACTAAGGGAAAAATTCCCCGAGGAGCAATCAAAGCGCCGTGCGTTTGCGTGGCTCTGGTGGGGATCTGTTGCCGCTATTTTAATGCTGATTTTAGGCATAGGCTTATGGATGTATGAAACCCGATTAAAAAACCCTGATCATTATACAGCTAAGCCTGCAAAACATCCGCAAAGCGAAAGTATGGCAGCCAATAAAACACAAGCTTCCGCAAGTAATGATACAAGCCAAAAAACAAACCCGGTTACCGATAATACACTGGCTAAAAACACGGCTGATAATACAGCACGAAATAAGCTGGCAGCTAAAGTTCCTGTATCAAATAATGAAGCAGCCGGGCGGGGCAATGCTTTGGCGCAAAATCAATCACCTAAAGCAACTGTAGCCCAAAAAGGCACCATGTTAACGCAAACGATTGATAGTGCCCGTACAGCCCTTAAAACACAGTTAGCGGCTAATACAAGACAAGCAAATGCGACAGATAAAACAATAGCCACACCATTAGCAACCACTGCACCATTAGCAAATACAGCCGATGATAAAACCCAGGCTAATCTATTGGCTGGTAATGCGGCTGCAAAGCAAAATAAGCCTGAGCCTGCTAATGCTGCTGCCGCAGCAACAGCCCCGCGGCAAAATGCGCCGGTAGCATCAGTAGTTATTAAACAACAACCACCCGCAAAAAACATTATGGATATGTTTAATGCCGATCAAAAAACGCAGAAAAAAGAAGAGCCCATCCAGGCAAAACGGGTTCATTTCAGCGTATATGCGGCTACTTATTTTAACTATGCTAAAGGCAGCCAGGACCAGGTAAATATTGGGGCAGGTTTCTCGTCGGATATAAGGCTCAGCAATAACCTTAAATTGGTTACAGGGGTATCCATTGCCCAAAACTCACTTAGTTATGGCGGTACTGACCCGGTTTCGCTGGCTACAGCGCAGAGTTTAGTTACTCCGGCTACATCTGTAGCTGCAAGCAAGTATACAGCCCTTACAACCCCAAGCGTTAAAAACTATGATGCCAGTTTGGTTGGGCTTGATATACCTGTAAACCTTAAATATGAGTTTAATCCGCAAAAAAGCGATACTTATATTTTGGCGGGCGTAAGCTCGGGGACCTTTGTTGATGAATCATATACCTACAAGTATAACTACCCGGCCTTCCTGTCGCCATCGTTACAAAAAACAATGGACCAAACAACCCGGCAAAGTTTTAACAGCTTTTATTTTGCCAAAACTTTAAATGTGGCTTTTGGGGTGGGTTATCCATTCGGCAAAAACAGGCTGGTAATTGAGCCCTTTTTAAAATACCCGTTGGATGGCTTGGGCACCCAAAACATCAGGTTTGGGGCAGGTGGTATAAACCTTAAGTTTAACTTTATACCGCAAAAGAAACAGTAAGGGTTTGAATTAGCAGCTTGGCTTCATCTCCCCTATTTAAAGCGGATAGCCTTAACCGGGGTAATCCTGGTAACCAGCATGGAAGGGCCTAACATCACCAAAAAGCATACAATGAGTGTGCCCAGGTTTACTAATATCATGTCGCTCCAGCCAAATTGTATGGGTACAAAACTCATGTAATAACTTGCCTGGTCAAGCTTAAAAATATGGGTTTGTGCCTGTATAAAACCTATACCCAAACCAAATATGTTACCCAAAATAAGTCCGAGCCCTATCAGGTAAAAGGCATTATATAAAAATACTTTTTGTATGGCCCAGTTAGTGGCGCCCATAGCTTTCAGCATACCTATCATGGCGGTACGCTCCAATATCATAATCAGCAGGGCCGATATCATGTTGATCACTGCTACTAATATCATCAGCACCAAAACAACGCTGGTGTTGCCATCAAGCAGATCGAGCCAGCCAAATATATTGGGGTAATTTTCCATTACCGTGTATGACTTTAATTTAGCTGGTAATACATTATCAACCGCATCAACCGAGGCTTGTAGTTTTTCAAAATCATTTACCTTAACCTCATACCCGCCAATTTCATTAGCCTGCCAGTTATTAAGCCTGCTGATGAGCGACAGATCGCCTACCACATAGGTTTTATCCACATCATCAATACCGGTGCTGTAAATACCACGGATAACAAACGGACGCTCGCGCAGTGGTTCCTGTACAAAGTACATAAGTATCTTATCACCCACTTTAAGGCGCAGCCTGTCGGCCGTTGTTTGGGAGATCAGCAGTTGTTTTTTTGATGCTACGGTATCGGTAAAATCAATGATGCTGCCCGATACCAGGTTTTTCTGAAAAAATGCCCAGTCGTATGTTTTATCCACTCCCTTCATTACCACCCCCTCAATTTCTGATTGGGTTTTAATAATGCCGGGTTTCATGGCAAAAGGCATTACTTTACTCACCATGTGGGTAGCCAGCGCCTTTTGTACAAACTTATTATCGGCTGGAAAAGGGGAGTTTTCGTATGAATTATTGAGATCGAACTTTACGACTTCCAAATCGCCCGAAAATCCGCGAACTTTTTCGCGAATCTCTTGTTTAAACCCTTTAATAATAGCCAGCGATAATATCATAACTCCCAAACCGAGCATAATACCAATAATAGCTATGCGCACTATCAGTTTTGAAAACGTGCGTTTAGACTTAAATGTAATGCGGTTAGCTATGAAATAGGCGAAACTCAATGCGATATGTATTTTTTGTACCTTCGCAAATATGCGGTTTTGCCGTTAAAACTGGTGCTTTTAAATTGCTGTAGCAATATATTTATGATGAGGATAAAGCTTTTTATACAATTTTTAATAATAACCAGTTTACTATCGTGTGCTGTATCGGCACAAAAAAGCAGCTATAAGCCATATATAGCTGATGCTGCTGCCAAAAAAGCTAAAATAATTACCGGGGCCGATCAAACTACCCTTTATATTGAGTACCTTAAGGGAAAAAATATAGGGATGGTGATCAATCAAACTTCGGTAATAGGCAAAAACCAAACCCTTAGTTTGGATAGCCTGCTAAAGCTTGGTATCAGCATAAAAAAAGTTTACGGGCCCGAACATGGTTTCAGGGGTAATGCCAGCAATGGTGCCGATGTTAACAACAGTACCGATGCCAAAAGCGGCATTGCTGTTATCTCCCTTTACGGTAATAAACATTACAAACCCACCCCAGCCGATCTGCAAGGGATTGACCTGATGATATTTGATATTCAGGATGTTGGGGCACGCTTTTACACCTACCTGTCAACCCTGCAATATGTAATGGAGGCCTGTGCCGAAAACAATATTGAGCTGATGATATTTGACAGGCCGAATCCTAACGGCGCAGTGGTTGACGGCCCAATATTAGATACCGCCTATAAATCGTTTGTGGGTTTAAACCCCATCCCTATTGCACACGGGCTTACCATTGCCGAATATGCCCAAATGCTGAACGGCGAGGGCTGGCTTAAAAACAAAGTACAATGCAAGCTGCGCATAATTAAAGTGGCTAACTACACCCATGCATCAGCCTATACCTTACCGGTAAACCCGTCGCCTAATTTAAATACGCAGCAGTCAATTTTACTTTACCCGTCGGTATGTTTATTTGAGGGCACTACGCTTAGTTTGGGCCGGGGTACGCTGTTTCCTTTTTTGCAGATAGGGCACCCATCGCTGGAAGGCAAATACAGTTATTCGTTTAAACCCGTAAGCATGCCGGGTATGAGCGATGAGCCGCCGCTAAAAAACAAGGTTTGCTACGGCATCGATCTTAAAAATTACAATACAACCAGCATTAACAAAAGCGGAAAAATTAATTTAGCATGGCTGATGGAATTGTACCGGGCTTTTCCGGATAAGGCGCATTTTTTTAACGCCTATTTTTCAAAACTTGCCGGTACCGACCAGCTACGAAAACAAATTGAAGCAGGTGAAAGTGAGCAGGAAATCCGCGCAAGCTGGGAACCCGCTTTAAGCAATTACAAAACCATGCGTGCAAAGTATTTATTATACCCATAGTTAATTCTTAAACCAACGTTTAAGAATTACATTTTACATTACAAACAACTACCAGGCCTTTAAAACACAAAGCGAGAATTTCTACTTATGAAAACAATATTTATGGGTACCCCCCAGTTTGCTGTAGCATCATTAGACGCCCTGATTACGGCGGGCTGCGATATTGTAGCCGTTGTTACTGCCCCGGATAAACCCGCCGGGCGCGGCCAAAAGCTCAATGAATCGGCAGTTAAACAATATGCGGTAGCCCACGGCCTTAAAGTATTACAACCCGAAAAACTAAAAGACCCTGCATTTATTGATGCATTAAAGGCCCTCAATGCCGATCTGCAGGTGGTAGTAGCCTTCAGGATGCTGCCCGAAGTGGTTTGGAGCATGCCCACCCGTGGCACCATTAATCTGCATGCCTCCTTATTGCCCCAGTACCGCGGCGCTGCCCCTATTAACTGGGTATTGATGAATGGCGAAAAAGAAAGCGGCGTTACTACCTTTTTTTTGAAACATGAAATTGATACCGGCGATATTTTATTTACCGAAAAAGTAACCCTTACCGGCCATGAAACTGCCGGGGAACTGCACGACCGACTGATGTATAAAGGCGCCGGGCTATTGGTAAAAACCGTAAAAGGTGTTGAAAGCGGCCGCTATAACGAGCATCCGCAATCGGCCCTGTTAGCAGGTGTTGAACTTAAGCATGCCCCTAAAATATTTAAAGAAGATTGCCTGATTGACTGGAGCAAGCCAGCCGAAAGCATTTATAACAAAATCCGCGGGTTAAGCCCCGTGCCTACTGCCTATACCGTGCTTAATGATAAAATATTAAAGCTTTACAAAGCCGAATATGAATTGGCGCAGCCCGATATAAAACCCGGCGAGTTTTTAACCGACAATAAAAACTATTTAAAATTTGCAGCTGCGGATGGTTTTGTTAGCGTAACCGAAGTGCAGTTAGAAGGTAAAAAACAAATGGATATTAAAGAGTTTTTGCGCGGCAACAAGCTGTAATATTTACCTTACCGCATCTTTAATTTTGCTTATTATATAAACTTACGGGGTACTAAAAACTTCGTAGGTTTAATATCGCTCTCCATAAAATTCAATAAATTTACTGGCAATAAACCACTTACAACATTAGTATTAGTACCTAACTGAGTACGCATTTTATTGAAAATGGATATAACAAGTAAGAAACTAAACCGAAACCAGTAATTAAAACTGCTATGAAAAATATCTGCCTGTTTTTAATTTTATTAAGCACAGCAACCCTTGGCTTCTCGCAACATAAGCCCGGATTAAGCTATAACCAGCTAAAACAATACGAGGGCCTTTACGAATACAAAAATCATATCACGCTAAAAATAGCAGCATCCCCTGCCGATACAGCCTTGTTTGCCATTATTAACAAAAGCCAGTATCGGCTAACTTATCAGGATAAAGATCTGTTTCTTGATATGTTTAAGAATAAGATAGAATTTATCAGGAACAGATCAAACAAGGTGGTAGCTTATATTACCGGTAAGGATACCTTTAAATTACTCACCAAAAATATTTTGTTCCCTAGAACCATGTGGTACCCAAGGCTGGGGGCCTACAAAGGCATTTCGACACCTGAAAACCTGCACGACGGCCTGCAAACCGGCGATGCCGAAAAGGCTGGCTTAGATACCGCATTATTAAACCTGATGGTGCACAATATTGCAGCTGGAAAGTACCCTAACGTACACAGCGTTTTAATTATAAAAGGTGGCAAACTGGTATTTGAAGAATATTTTTATGAGTATACCAGGGATAGTTTGCAGGAATTACGGTCGGCTTCAAAAAGCTTTATATCTGCCCTAACCGGCATTGCTATTGAAAAGGGGTATATTAAAAGTAAAAATGAAAAAGTACTTTCTTATTTCCCCGAATATAATATCAGCAATATGTCGGCTGCTAAAAGCCGCCTAACTATTGAAAACATGCTGACCAATCAAAGTGGTTTTGACTATGATGCAGCAAATCCAAAATCAATAGGAAATGAAGTCAATATGGGTAACGCCGAAGATTGGGTAAAATATACTTTAGATCTGCCGATGATTGATACCCCCGGTGGTAAAGGCATGTATAATTCAGGGAACCCAATAACGCTGGGCCGCATCATTGAAAAAGCTACACAAATGCCTTTACCGCAATTTGCCAACCAGAATTTGTTTAAGCCAATGGGCATAAAAACCTACAAATGGAACTTTAAGCCCAATAAAGTAAATGCTGATGATTTTTGCCAGCTATACCTAAGTCCGCGTAATATGGCAAAATTTGGCTTGCTGTATTTAGATAATGGTAAGTGGAACGGAAAGCAATTAGTACCGGAAAGCTGGGTTACGGAGTCACTGACTAAACATTCGGTTGTACAGGGCGTTAATTATGGTTATTTATGGTGGTTAAAATACCTTGATGCTGATAAGGTAAGGTATTATGGTGCGGGTGCACAAGGTAATGGCGGCCAAAAAATATATATTTGGAAAAGCCTTGATATGGTTACCGTAGTAACCGGTGGTAATTACAACTCGCAATCCCCATCCGACGAATTGATCCGTAAATATATCCTGCCTTCGTTCAACAACAAGTTAAGTGTAAAGTAATGCAGTAGCCCCGTTATTTATTTATACTAAAGGGAGATAACTTCTATATTTGAATTTTATAAACTTACTATATAAAAACCTGCCGGGGGCTTTAAATACCACAGGTTTAATCCTATTTAATAATGAGTAACCAAATAAAAGTTGCCGTACTTGACGATTACCAGGGTGTAGCACTCACCATGGCAGACTGGTCGGCAATACAAGACCGTATAGATTTAACCATATTTAATGATCATTTGGCCGATGAGGCCGCAATAGTTAAACGCTTACTTCCGTTTCAAGTAGTTTGCGTAATGCGCGAACGCACACCGCTTACCAAGCAGATCATTTCGCAGCTACCAAACTTGCAATTGGTTGTATCTACCGGGATGCGCAATGCATCAATCGACGTAAAAGCATTGGAGGAGTTTAACATCACCCTAAAACCCACCGGCTATTTATGGAGCGGTGCCCCTGAATTTACCTGGGCGCTGTTAATGGCAGCCGCAAGAAATATCCCTATAGAAAATGCAAACATCAAATCGGGAGGCTGGCAAACCACTATCGCGACGGATCTTAAAGGAAAAACCATTGGCATTATTGGGCTTGGTAACATCGGCAAAAAAATTGCCGAATATGCCCGCGTATTTGAGATGAATGTGATTGCCTGGAGCGAAAACCTTACCGAAGAAAAAGCCGAAGAAGGCGGTGCCAAATTAGTAAGCAAACAAACCTTACTAAAGGAAGCCGACTTTGTGACCATTCACCTGGTTTTAAGCGACAGGTCAAGAGGGATAATAAAGCAGCAGGATCTTGAATTAATGAAGCCTACCGCCTACCTGATCAATACATCGCGCGGCCCGCTGGTTGATGAGGCCGGCTTAATAGCCGTTTTGCAGCAAAATAAAATTAAGGGGGCTGCAATTGATGTTTATGATGTAGAGCCAATGGCTGCCGATCATCCATTCAGAAAATTAGATAACCTGTTGGCCACCCCGCACATAGGTTACGTTACCGAAAATACCTACAAGTTATTTTATGGCGATACAGTAAAGGCTATTGGTGAATGGCTGGATAAATAACCTGTAATACGCTCATTTGCTTAGATCTATAACAGAGTGTCCGCGAACCATAGCGGGTAAAGGCCTCTGCGCTCACCCTTCGAGTGCCTCAGGGTGACAGCCTTATTTTAAAAAGCACTAACCGGGTGTCATGGTGAGGCACTCGAACCATAGCGGGTAAGGGCTTCTGCGCTTACCCTTCGAGTGCCTCAGGGTGACAGCCTTATTTTAAAAAGCACTAACCGGGTGTCATGGTGAGGCACTCGAACCATAGCGGGTAAGGGCTTCTGCGCTTACCCTTCGAGTGCCTCAGGGTGACAGCCTTATTTTAAAAAGCACTAACCGGGATGTCATGGTGAGGCACTCGAACCATAGCGGGCGAAGGCCTCTGCGCTCGCCCTTCGAGTACCTCAGGGTGACAGTCTTATTTTAAAAAGCACTAACCGGGATGTCATGGTGAGGCACTCGAACCATAGCGGGCGAAGGCCTCTGCGCTCGCCCTTCAAGTGCCTCAAGGCGCCCTCCGCCCCCTTCTGCAAGCTTTTATAAAGGGCCTTTTCTTTTCTCATTCCCCATCAAATTCCATTTATCAACAATTATAAATTGCTAATATTTTTAGCATTATATTTGTTGCAATTAATGATGAATTGTATTTTTAACCTATTGTTTAGCTGATGTAATGGACAGGCAGATCATTCATACAGATATGGATTGCTTTTTTGCAGCCGTTGAGGTTTTAAAGGATAGTACCCTTAAAAACAAGCCCATTGCTGTTGGCGGTAATGCCGACCGTGGTGTGCTTACCTCGGTTAGCTATGAGGCAAAAAAGTTAGGTATCAACAGTGGTATGCCCACCCGTGTGGCTATGCAAATGTGCCCGCAGCTGCATATTGTTAAAGGCAATATGGACGAGTACAGCAAATACTCGCATACGGTTACTGAAATTATCAGGGAGTTATCGCCCGTGGTTGAAAAGGCCGCCATTGACGAGCATTATATAGACATGACCGGGATGGACAAATATTTCGGTACCATGAAATTTGCCCACGAGCTGCGCCAAAAAGTGATCAGCGAAACTGGGCTGCCCCTTTCCTTTGGTTTATCGGTAAATAAAACGGTAAGCAAAATAGTAACCAACGAGAGTAAACCCAATGGCGAAGGGCAGATAATGCTACCGCAGGTACAGGAGTTTTTAAACCCGCTATCCATCAAAAAAATACCTGGCATAGGCCATGATACCTACCTTAAACTTAGTGAAATGGGGGTACGTAAAATATACACCCTGATACAGATCCCTGCCGAAATGATGTTCAGGGTGATGGGGCAAAGTGGTATTACACTTTGGCAAAAAGGCAATGGTATTGATAATGCGCCGGTAGTGCCCTACCGTGAAAATAAATCTATCAGCGATCAGCGCGATTTTTTAACCGAAACAATAGATATTGAGCGTATAAAGGCCCTGCTTGCCACCATGATTACCGAACTGGCTTACGAGCTGCGCAAACAACAAAAGCTAACGGCCTGTATCACCGTAACCATTAGGTATGCCAATTTTGAAACCGTTACCCGGCAGGAGAAAATAGCCTATACCTCGCTCGATTTTTTCCTTCTCCAAAAGGCAACGGCCCTGTTTAATAAGGCGTACGACCGCCGCATGCTGCTGCGGCTGGTGGGTATACGCTTTTCGCATTTAGTGGGTGGCTTTGAGCAGATAGATCTTTACAACGCCGTGCAGGAGCAGTATAGCCTTTATCAATCAATGGATAATATCCGCAACCGGTTTGGTAAAAAGGCGGTAGTTCTGGCATCATCCCTTAAACCCAACCCTAAGCCCCGGCCTCAGCCTGAATGTAAACCCCAAAACAAAACCGATGTACCTGAATAGCCATTCGCAATTTAGCCTGCGCTATGGCACTATGGATATTAAAACACTGGTTGACAATGCTAAAGCCTGCGGTGCGGAGCAGCTGGCGCTTACGGATATTAATAATTCATCAGGCATAATGGAGTTTATCCGCATTGCCGAAAGTGAGGGGATACAGCCTATTGCAGGTATGGAGTTCCGGCGGGATAAGCAGCTTTTATACATTGGTATTGCCCGTGACCGTGAAGGCTTTAAGGAACTGAATGATTTTTTAACCTTCCATAACGTAAATGATGAGCTACTGCCCGATAAGCCCTGGCATTTTGCCAATGCGTATGTTATCTATCCGTTTACGGGCAATACACTTATCAGCCTGAAAGAGAACGAGTACATCGGCATCCGGCACGATCAGCTCAACTTTATATTTGGCAAGCCGCTGGCAGGCATCAGGGAAAAGCTTATTGCGCTTAGCCCGGTAACTGTTGGCGATAAAATTGAGTACCGCCTGCACCAATACCTGCGGGCAATTGACCTGAGCACCCTGCTCACCAAAGTAGCCGATAAATACAAGTGCCGGCCCGATGAAATGTTTTTACCCGCCGGCAAGCTGCGGGCTAATTTTGAGCTGTACCCCTTTATCATCAGCAATACCGAAAAGCTGATGAAGGATTGTTCAATAACTGTGTTAAAAGAAAAATCGCGGAATAAAAAAAGCTTTACCGGCAGCATACAGCGCGATATTGAGCTGCTGCGCGAGTTAACAATGGAAGGCATGCTGTACCGTTTTGGTGCCGATGATGAGAAAGCTAAAAAAAAGATTGAGGAAGAGCTGATAGTGATCCGCGATCAGGGGTTTGCACCTTATTTTTTAATTACCCATGATATTATCAAGTACTCCATGAGTAAAGGCTTTTATCATGTGGGCCGGGGATCGGGTGCCAACAGTACGGTAGCTTACTGCCTGCGTATTACCGATGTTGACCCTTTAGCACTCGATCTGTATTTTGAACGTTTCCTGAACAAACAGCGTACCTCGCCGCCTGATTTTGATATTGATTACAGCTGGGACGAACGGGAGCATGTACAAAATTATATTTTTAAGCGCTATGGCAAGGATTATACCGCCCTGTTAGGCACCATGAGTACCTTCAAGGACAGATCCGTTATCCGCGAAATTGGTAAGGTGATGGGGTTGCCGGCCGCAGAAATTGAAAGCTTTACCGATCGAACTAAAGATGCGCGGGTACTTAACAATGCCACCTATAAAAAGATACAGGCGCTGTACGGATATATGAAAGATATGCCTAACCAGCGTTCTATCCACGCAGGTGGGGTACTGATCTCGGAAGAACCAATAACCTATTTTACGGCGCTCGATATGCCGCCCAAAGGTATGCCTACCGTGCAATGGGATATGTACGAGGCCGAAACTATCGGCTTTGAAAAATTCGACATCCTGAGCCAGCGGGGAATAGGGCACATTAAAGAAGCCGCCCAGTTAATTGCCGATAACCGGCAGGTAAAAGTTGATGTACATGATTTTAAACGGTTTAAAAATGATGAAATAATTAATACCCAGCTAAAAACCAGCGATAGTATTGGCTGCTTTTACATTGAATCGCCGGCTATGCGCCAACTGCTGCGTAAGCTGCAATGCGGGGATTACCTTACGCTGGTAGCTGCAAGCTCTATCATCAGGCCGGGCGTGGCACAATCTGGTATGATGCAGGCATACATTCGCAGCTTTCATAATCCTGAGAGCGTTGTTTACCTGCATCCGGTAATGAAAGAACAGCTACAGGAAACCTATGGGGTAATGGTGTACCAGGAAGATGTGATAAAGATCTGTATCCATTTTGCAGGGATGGACGGCGCCGATGCCGATATATTACGCAGGGGCATGAGTGGGAAATATCGTTCAAAAGTAGAGTTTGACAAATTAGTTGATAAGTTTTTTGAAGGCGCAAAGGCCCTTGGCAGGCCCGATGATATTATAGCCGAGGTATGGCGACAGGTATCCAGCTTTGCGGGGTACAGCTTTTCAAAGGCACATTCGGCCAGTTTTGCGGTAGAGAGCTACCAGAGCCTTTTCCTTAAAACCTATTACCCTATGGAGTTTATGGTGGCCGTGCTGAACAATTACGGAGGCTTTTACTCGCGCTGGCTTTACGTGCATGAGCTGCAAAAAACGGGGGCAACAGTTCATTTGCCCTGCGTTAACCGCAGCACAGCCAAAGTAAGTATAAGCGGCACCGATGCTTTTTTAGGGCTGATAGGCATACAGGGGCTGGAAAATAAATACTTAGAAGGCATCCCGCAGGAACGGACTATGAACGGCCCCTTCCTTAACCTGGAAGATTTTATTAAGCGTACAGGCATAGGCCTGGAGCAATGTACTAACCTGATAAGGGTAGGCGCCCTGCGTTTTACCGGCAGCAGTAAAAAGGAACTACTTTGGGAAGTGCATAATTACCTCGGCAGTAAACCTGCTCCCAAACCAGCTAAAGATCTGTTTAACCTGCCTGCCAAAGCCTTTCAGCTGCCCGACCTGGCAAATACCCGTTTAGAGGATGCTTATCATGAGCTTGAGCTGTTAGGCTACCCATTAACCCTGAGTATGTTCGGCCTGTTAAAAACCAATTACCGCGGTGATGTAATGACCAATAACCTGTTGCAGTATGTAGGCAGCATTATTAAAATAGTAGGTAATTATGTGTGCGAAAAAACGGTACATACCAAAAACAATAAGCTGATGTGGTTCGGAACGTTTTTAGATGCCGAAGGCAATTTTTTTGATACCACTCATTTTCCGGATAATACACCGGCTTACCCATTTAAAGGAAAAGGCTGTTACCTGATACAGGGCAAGGTGATCCAGGATTTTGGTTTCCCAAGTATTGAAGTACTGCGGTTTTATAAACTATCAATAAAAACCAGCCCGGTTTATTGGTAGGGGAATGAGCTGGTTATATTACGCATAAACAGCAGTTTTCAAAATATGAGGACCAATATGGGGGCTAAGGGATTGGATGGTTACCAATTCAACCTTACGGCCAAAAAGTTCTTCGAGATAATAATTTAATGAAAGAAAATTATTGAAAGTTTTTTTTTCCTTTTGAATATCTACAAGCAGATCAATATCACTGCTTTCTGTAGCTTCGTTACGCAGGTATGAACCAAATAATCCAATTTTATTTACACCATAAAAAGCCAATTGCTGTTTATTAGCAACAAGTTTTTGTAGTATAGCATCACTTTGCATGTTTGATTCCATCAACCAAAAATAACAAATAATTTGTGCTTATATGATGAGCTGAATGATGACCGACCGTAAATAAAGCTTAATTAAGCTTTATTCTCTTCGTCAATGCTGGCATAAAAAAATACGCCGCCAACAAAGGTCAGGATAATGCCGATAAACAAAGGCCATTTAGCAATCATGTTTCCGCTGCCATCAATAGTCATTGAGTCAGAGTCAACCGGGTTAACTACAGTTTTAAAATAGATAATTAAAGCTATGGTGGTAATTACGCCAACTATAAAAAGAAATATACTGATTTTTCTCATGGTAATAGCGCCAAACAAAAATGTTGATCAGCGCTGTAAAGGTAGGATTATTTTGAATTTTTTAATTCGCCAAAAGCATAAATTCTTCACTTTTTTAAAGCCTTATTTTTATTACAAAAACATGCCATTTTAACGCAACTAATAAGTGCCTCATTCGTATAAAAGCGAGAGTTAACATCTATTACCCCTTACTATGCATCCTGATATTGAAGCAGTTTTAAATAAAGTAGATATGGAGCACCCAATTCCGGATGTGATTACCCTGCTTAATGCCGAAAAACTACTGAATTATATGGCCGATATTAACATTGAAAAAGCAAGGCGTTTTGAACCTACCTCAACCGAAGGACTTTATATATTATGGAGTGTTGAAGATCTTGAATTTCAGATGGAGTGCGTTAAAAGCGGCAATATTCTTTTCAAGTTTCGTAAAGCCGGCCGCGAAGAAGCCAGCGGATCATACGGGGTGGATGAGTTTATCCCACAGTTAGAAAAATACCTGTTAAGAAGCATCCACTAATAACCCCATTACCCCTATTTAGTATTCCATTTAAACCATTTAATGCCCAGTGTGCTAAATACAATGGTGTATAAAACTGTAGCTAAAAGCGCCATGGTGGTATCATTGTTCCACTTTGCGGGCTCCATGCTTGCTGCAAGCATTGTTTTAACCGTTCCATACGGCGACCAGATCACAATATCATGAATCTGCTTCCCAATTTTATCAAGGCTTAATTCACTAAACATACCCACCATAATAAACACAAAGTAAATAAGCCTGCTGGTTGAGTTTACAGTTTCGGGGTTTTGTATCCGGCCTACAATCATCTGGCCAAGACTAAGGTAAACCATGCCGCCTAAAATGGCGGTAAAGTAGCTTAAAACATAACCGGCAGGTGTTAAAGTGATTTTATCATATTGGTTACCCACAATAAAAACCGCGGTTACCACCATCAGTATCATGGCTAATTGAACCAGCAGCCGGCTACCCATTATTGCCCATGAGGGCACAGGCGCTACCCTTAAACGCTGAAATATCCCCTTATCACGATCCCGTGCTATGGAATTTGAATAGCCCATTAACCCTGATGCTACCAGGCCAATGGTTATACTGTTTGAAAGTGCAAATGGCCCGCCAAAAATAGGGATCAAACCTTTCCATGATACCAGGATAATTACCGGGACTATCAGCGTAAGGATCACCGCACGGCGGTTGCGCCATTGCGTGGTAAAGTCTGCTCGTAAAAGTGTTGCGAGGGCGGTAGACGTTTTAGGTATAATTGTTTCCATTTATTTAATTTTATCAGGCACGTACGGCTTTACCGGTTAGTGCTATAAATACATCTTCGAGTGTTATTTTACCCCTGCGCGATACGGCTATAACTTCCGGATCGTCGCTGTGTGTATCAATCATGGCCTGCGGGGTATCAATGGCTATAACTTTACCGTGATCAATAATGGCAATACGGTCGCAGACAGATTCGGCTTCTTCCATAGAGTGTGTGGTGAGTAAAACGGCGTGGCCCCGCTCGCGGATGGCTTCAATACGCTCCCATAACTGCCTGCGCGATTGCGGGTCGAGACCGGTTGTAGGCTCATCTAACAAAACCAGCCTTGGGTTATGGATGGTGGCAATAACCAAGGATACCCGCTGCTGCTGACCACCCGAAAGCTGCCCAAATTTTTTCGCTGCCGAGTCCTCCAAACCTATATCCCTTAAAAGCGCCTTAAGCGAATCATTGTTTACTGATACCCCATAAATACCTGCGTAGAGTTTTAAGATCTCGATCACATGCAGCTCGGGCTGAAAGCTGGTTGATTGCAGCTGCACCCCTAAGGAGGCACGCGCATGCAAAGGTTTTTCGGCTGCGTTATTACCGTCAACCATAATAACGCCCGATTGTGGCTTTAACAGGCCTTCAATAGCACTCAGTGTACTGGTTTTACCCGCTCCGTTTGGCCCGAGCAAACCAAATATCTCACCCTTTTTTACATTGAACGAAACGTTTTGTACGGCATGGAATTTACCATAACTAACATTTAATCCTTCTACATTTAAAATATTAGCCTCTTGTTTATCCATCTGGAGGTTGATTGTTTATTGCTGTTCAGGTTAAAATACCCGGCGTAATTTAATACATATTTGATTTAGCTAACCATTGTTAGTTACACATTACCTTAAATAATTTGAATTTTGGATTTTGTAGTCTTGTAATGCTTTGTTATTGTGGTACTTTAAAAGTGGGCGCAAAGGCCTTTACCCGCTTTGGTTCGAGTACCTCACCTTAACAATCCCGGTTAAAAGCTAAGACTGAACCAGTTGTGCTTGGTTTAAGCATGGCTGTCATCCTGAGGTACTCAAAGGATGAGCGCAGAGGCCTTTACCCGCTATGCTTCGAATTACATGCATAACATCAGGTTAAATTAATATATGGTGATTTGTTTACCTGTGATTTTGTTTAAAAAATAAGGCCTCCTTACACTCGCTGTTTGGAGGCCTCAACCTAAACCTTATCACAATGGGTGGGCAAGAGAGCCCACCATATGAAGCCACAAATATAAGTGTTATTTTGACACAATGATATTAGAATTGAATTAGAATTTAGCTATTATTAACTTTGTTTACAATTCATTGATTATCAGTGAAATTTATCCCCTCGATAAGGCATAAAAAAAGCAGGCTCTTTTTTAAGAGCCCGCTTTAAATATTTTATTCAGGTTAAAAACCTGCGCTTACAAATACGATTGCAATAAGCTTGCTTTTGAATTATGCCTTAAGCGGGTTAATGCTTTATCCTTTATCTGGCGAACGCGTTCGCGGGTAAGGTTAAACTTTTCGCCAATCTCTTCTAAAGAATGAGCGGCGTTGCTGCCCAAGCCAAAAAACAATACAATAACTTCCCTGTCGCGTTCGGCAAGGATATTTAATGAACGTTTGATCTCCTGAGATAATGAATCTATCATCAGGTCGTTATCGGTACCTGCATCTGAGCTTTGTAAAACATCAAGCAGTGTATTTTCTTCGCCGGCAACAAAAGGTGCATCAACAGAGATCTGACGACCTGAGTTTGATAACGAATCTGATATTTTATCAACTGTAGTTTCCAAATCTTCAGCCAACTCTTCAGGTGTTGGCTGGCGCTCAAACTGCTGCTCCAGTTTTGAAGCTGATTTATGAATTTTGCTTAATGAACCTATTTGGTTTAACGGTAAACGTACCACCCTTGATTGTTCAGCAACAGCCGATAAAATTGACTGGCGGATCCACCAAACAGCGTATGAAATAAACTTAAATCCCTTGGTTTCATCAAAACGTTTAGCAGCTTTTATTAAACCTAAGTTTCCTTCGTTTATTAAATCGCCTAAAGTAAGGCCCTGGTTTTGATATTGTTTTGCAACAGATACCACAAAACGCAAATTGGTTTTGGTTAAACGCTCCAAAGCGGCCTGATCACCTTCACGTATTTTTTGTGCAAGAATAACTTCTTCCTGCGCGGTTATTAAATCTACCTTACCAATTTCATGTAAATATTTCTCAAGCGATTGTGACTCGCGATTGGTAATTGATTGGGATATTTTAAGTTGTCTCATCGTTAACGAATTTTTTAATAACCAATTTCACTTGGTGCATCAGAAAAAAAATAAATAAACTAACTGCTCACTAATGCCGGTCAACAGATCAGTATCAGTAATTTGTTAATATAAAGAAAGCTTTGTAATTAAACAACGAGTATGAGAGTAGTCGATATTTCCTGCTTTTATGATGTGCAAAGATAACGAAACAATTGTTGTTTGGATGTAAATAAATGCTAATATGCATATTTTTATTAAAAAACGAAAAAGCAGCCTTTATATTACCCAATTTTCAGATACCTTAATTTAATATTACCAAAGCGTTAAAACCCACTGTCATCCAATGCGAACTTATTTTTACGTTCCTTCCATTTCCCTTTTGTAAAATCAGGAAATTCCTGCGGGGCATTGCCTTCTTTTAACGATTTTTCGGATAGGGATGATATAACGCTCATGGTAACAGAATCATACACATCAATGGGTGTTTGCCGCTTTTGCTTAACCGATTCAACAAAGGCGTTAAATACAAACCAGTCCATACCGCCATGGCCCGCTCCTACTGCTTTATCGGCATACTTTTTCCAAAGCGGGTGGTCGTACTTATCAAACCATTGCTGTGCAGGATCCCAGCTGTCGTCTTCCTTAGATTGATGGTCGATATAAATACTCTGGTTTACATCCATCCACAAACCTTTAGTACCCTGTACCCTAAACCCTAACGAGTATGGGCGAGGCAAGTGCGTGTCATGGCTCAGCAATACGGTTTCGCCATTGGCGCAGTTGAGCATGGTAGTAACAACATCGCCATTTTTATAGTTGATCTTTGCATTTTTATTACCTGGCGACAACTCTTCTACATAAGCGGCAAGGCCACGTGCTTTTGAGCTGAATGATGATAAGCTGGTAAACCTGTTGCCCCTGTTAATATCAATATACTGCATGCAAGGCCCGGCACCATGCGTAGGGTACAGATCACCGTCATGGTCAATATTAAACTGGGTGCGCCATTGTGCTTCGCTCAGGGCATTGGGCCCAAACTCAACACCGCCGCCATAATAATGCTTACCATCGTTAAATAAAACATTGCGCAGGTTGTGCTGATAACCGCCCTCTAAATGGATCAGTTCGCCAAAAAGGCCTTGCCTGGCCATATTTAATGCGGCCATTACATCGCGGCGGTAGCAAACATTTTCAAGCGTCATGTAGGGGATGCCGGTTTTTTCAGATGTGTGTACAATATCCCAGTGTTCAGCTACGGTAAGGCCTGCTATAACTTCGCAGCCTACATATTTACCGGCATTCATGGCATCAATAGCCTGCGGGTAATGAAACTGCCATGGGGTAGCAATTATTACGGCATCAATATCCTTACGTTCAAGCAGTTTTTTATAAGCATCGGTGCCGCCGGTATATTCGGCAGCAGCAGGTCGGCCCTTTTTAGCAATGTATTCGCGGCATATTTTTAATGATCTTTCCTGCGTATCGCAAATGGCTACAACCTCCACATCATCACGCAAAACACCTTCAGATATATGGCTCATGCCACGGGCGCCCACGCCTATGTAGCCCAACCTTACTTTTCCGTTTGCTTTTGCAAAAAGACTACCCGATGGTAAAATGGTTAACCCGGCTGCCGCTATTGCGCCATTCTTGATAAATTCTCTTCTTTCCATAAGTTGCTGTTTATTTTGTATTCATGGTTTATCATCTGCTGATGAATTTATGAATACTATTGCTTAAAAATGCAACTAACAGGCAACTATTGTTACGCAAACGTTTGATAAACTGCGATTGGGTACTATACTTTTGAGCCAGGATGTGAACTGCAATAAATCACAGATCACTCCCCTGTTTAACTATGCATCAACGGCAGTGTGAACCAAAAGGTGCTTCCCTTACCTAAGGTACTGTCGACCCCAATTTCGCCGCCATGCTTCCTGATAATTTCGGCACTTATGTATAAGCCTAAGCCCAAACCCGAATTATTAAAACCCGAAGGCTGGGCCTGGTAATACCTGTCGAACAGGTGAGGGATTTTTTCGGGCTCTATACCTGGGCCATGATCTTTTACCGAAAGCTTCACCATGTTTCCCAGGTTCTCGATGATCAGGAATATCTCGAGCGAATCAGGTGCGTACTTAACTGCGTTGTTCACTAAATTTACCACTACCTGGTCAATAGCATGTTCATCGGCATAAATCAAAAGCTCTTCATCGCCCTGAACAGTTAAGGTATATTTTCCGGCTATCCGGATATGGTTACAGCAGGCATTTAACAGGCCGGCAATATTGAACGTTGTTTTGGTAAGCTTAAGCCGGGCATCGCGGGTGCGGCTCACGTTCAGCAAGTCCTCCACCAGGGTACTTATTTTTTTAACACTTTTTATTGATTGATCAATCAGCTTTGGTATTAACTGTGAGCTTGGCTCGCTTTTTACTTTTTCAAGCAATTGCAGTGAGGCCTTGAGGGTGGTAATAGGTGTTTTAAGCTCATGGCTGGCAATACTTATAAAATCATCCTTTTGCTGCTCCAAACGTTTAAATTCGGTAATATCAAGCAGGGTACCCAATATCCTTAGTGGTTTATTCGCTTTATCAAAGTAAACACTTCCCTGTACCCTTATCCAGTGTATGGATTCATCAGCATGTATTACCCTGGCTTCATAAAACAGCTTACCGTTATTCATTGCATCAGCGTGCGCAGCTTCGCGGCTATCTTTATCATCAGGGTGAATAGTACCGGCAAAGGCATCCCACGATACACTATGGTCGAAACCAAAAATGGTGTTAAACCTATCGGAGGTTAACATGGTTTTATTTACCAGGTCAAGGTCAAAGGTGCCAATTTCGGCAGCTTCAACGGCAAGCCTTACCCTTTCCTCAACCTCCTCAATCCGCCGCCTTGCCATAACCTTGTCTGATACTTCAAACCCTAATATCATTATAGCGTTTATGACACCGGCATTGCGCATCGGCTCATAAACAAAATCTACAAAAACGGTTTCGGGCTTACCATTGCGTATCATTTCTAATTCGTGCTCCCTGGCAACAAAAGGAATGCCTGTACTAATCACCTTGTTCATTATTGGGGCATAAGCCTCGGCAGCTTCCGATACGGCCTGCCAGATGGTACGATCCTCAAACTCGCTGCGTTTTTTACCCACTAATTCAAGGTAGGCATCATTAACGCTCTGGATAAGCAGATCCTCGCTCCTGATGATACAGATACCTACCGGGGCCTGCTTAACCATATTGCGGAACCTGGTATTGCTTTCGGATAGATTATCATAAAGTTCCAGCAGTTTATGGCGCGATTCGCTCAGCTCCTCGTTTGATGCTTTCATCTCCTCATTGGCCGATAAAAGCTCTTCGTTTGCTGCCCGCAGTTCCTCTGTCAAATCCTGCTCGCGCTCTTTTGATAGTACCCGCTCCGTAACATCGCGTGCTATATGCAGTATACAGTAGGTTTCTCCGGCTTCGTTTTTAATGGCACGGTACTCATAATCAAAATAAAATGTTTGCAGTATGCCATCAACCTTAAGGTCGGCAGGGGTATCGGTACCTTTAATGGTAATGCCCTCGTTCCACACGCGGGCAAATAATTCAATAAAGGGCTGGCCCTTTAACTCGGGCAGGGCCTCATCAAGCGGCTTGCCAATTACACTGCGGCCCTTGCCCCAAAACGCAATCATGGCATCATTGGCATATTGTATTACGGCGCGCTCAGAAACATGAATGGCGGTGGCATCTTCCGATAAAGACAACACATCTAATAACTGTTCATTACTTAATAATGGTACTGTTTTATTCATGGCAGAAAATTCGGGGCAAGATAAAAAGATTATACAACTTAGTAAATCTTAAAAAGTTTGGATGCAGCTAATTTTTTTAGGCCTATTTTAATGTAAGCAGGCTTGGGCGTATCCCTGCTGGCCGGGCTATCCGTTTATACGCCTGCTGGCCTTACACACAGGCCGGTATCCACTGCTATCCCTTACGCTGAGAACTGATTATTGTTTTGTCCGTCCGTTTCCAGGTACCGGACATAAACGGACGGACGGACACTTGTCGTACAAAAAGTTACGCTGGGCTAAACTCGCGTGAGCAATAATCTTCAAAAAGTTTGAAATTGGTTAATTTTAAAGGGTAATTTAGATTTGTATGACATTTAGGTTTAAATACAATGGAATTGAACGAATATGAGGGTACGGGTTCGAATCCCGTCCACTTAGCCTGGTGTTATTACCACGTGTTACGCTGCTTTAATCTCGCGGAAGAGGGATTTGTTCCTTCATATTCTTTGCCATCAATGAGAGCAGTACGTAAAGGTGTTAGAATGAAATGAGAATAAAAATGAAAAAAAGAAATCAACTATTTATCTTAATTGTGCTTTCCGTACTATTCTCCTGTAGTAATGTAAAAAGGGATACATCAAAAAAAGAAACGGATTCAATTGCTAAGATAATAACCCCAACTCAAACGCCCGCGAACGAGAGTCTTGGTAATGATTCGACCAAAACAAAAAAGTATGACGATGCTTTATTAGGTATAAATTATTTTTTTTCTAATGATACCCTATGCCAGAATTTAAGTATTAAGGAAATAAGTAAGAATGCAAAATTAAAAATACCCGAAAAACTTGAATTTAAGTTGCTGCTTCATGATAAACAACATAAGTATGATGACAAAATATTTGAGGGCGTTGCTCAATTATCAAGCTCTGAGGAGTCGTTTTATAATAATTCAGATAAAGATGGAGGAGATTATTTTGCCGCAGATTATAACTTAGATGCCGCAGATTATAAAATGCAAATAAGATTAGATATTCAAAATTATGAAGCTTGTGTTTTTTTAGTAACAACCAGCCAGCCCGACAAAGTTTTAGGAGGATATAGTGCCTATCTTAAAAAATTCCCTAATGAGGGGATAATGAAAAGAGGCAAATGTAAATAGCTCCATCGCCTCCCTGATTAGTATAACTTGCCTTAGGCAAGTATTCACTGCTATCCCTTACGCTGAATACTGATTATTGTAGTGTCCGTCCGTTTCCAGGTACCGGACATAAACGGACGGACGGACACTTGCCCTGTAAAATTTACGCTGGGCTAAACTCGCGTGAGCGGGAAAAATCGCACTATTTTACCACAATTTAACCAGGTTTTTATAATAGTTATAATTTTGACAGATGAAAAGTTTATGGGCAGTTGCAGATAAATATTATTCGCTATCAGATACATCAAAAACATTATTAGCCGGCCTTGCCCGCGAAAAACTGATTGCAAAAGACCAAACTTACTTAAGGACCGGTGAAATCCCTAAATATTTTTCGTTCATTAAAAGTGGTTTACTTTCTTATTTTTATACTGACAGGGATGGAAACAAAATAATTAAAAGATTTTTTGCTGAAAATAGTTTTACCGCAGCTACTTCGGCATTAATTACAAAAACTACCAGCTTATTTACTATACAAGCGTTAGAAGAAACTCATGTTATCCAGTTCAATTTTAATGATTTTATGGAACTTGTTTATAGCCATCATGATATAGCGTTGCTTTATATCAAATACCTTGAGAAAAACTGGGTAATTGATAAGGAGCCTGATGAAATTATATTGAAGCAACAAACAGCAAAACAACGTTATCTTGAATTTATTAATACTAACAATACTATAGTTAACCGTTTAAAACAGCATCAGATAGCTTCGTACTTAGCTATTACCCCCACTCAGCTTTCACGCATAAGAGCTGAAATTTAATTTGGCGCCCTCAACATATGTAAATGTTTTAAAAAAAGATGGTGGGTATTTTTGTGTTTAACATATAAACACATGGAATATACAATTCTGATTTTAGTAAATGCAACAAACCAATGGCTATCATTACCACGCGCCGAAAGGGATGAGTTTGTTGAAAAAGAACTACAGCCCATTTTAAAAAAATACAGCTCATCATGCAATGTAAAGCTTTATGATTCAGATTTTACGCATCCTGCCGTTTCAGACTTTTTAATTATTGAAACTAACGACTTAAAGGAGTACGGTTACATGATTGGTTATTTAAGAGAATCTAAAACCTTTGCAGTGCCTTACTTTGAAATTAAAGATCTTATTGTTGGCGTAAATAATAACTTCAGAGGCTCTTTATCTATTGGGAATATAGTAAAAAGTTAAGTTGGTTAGCATATTTAAAAATTAGGCAGGCTAAAGTTAAATTTTAGGTTTTAGCCTGCTCAATGCTTTCTGCCAATATTAAGATAATTCTGCCGGTTGGAGCATAAGACCATACTATGCTTGTCAAGCTTTAAATTTAGCAAGTGTTTGATCGATAAGCGGTTCTAATTCAAGAAAATTATTTGAAAGCTTAATGATCTCCTCCTGCATTTTATCCGGATCATATGCTATCCATCCCTGCATTAATGTTAAAGGCCCGTAATGCACATTTACATTAGGCCATTGCCGTTCAAACTCCAAAAAGCTAACTCTAAAACTGTCTGCAAATTTTCTGCTTTCTATTTTATACCCTTTCAAAAGCCTCAATTTAAAGGCGTGTATATTGTAAAATAATTTTTGTTGCGCTATATCTGAATCACTGATCCAGATTGAAAAGAAAATTCTGGTTTTCGCAGTTAGCGGGTCAGCAGATGGGCCTGCCCAGGATTTCTTATATAATTTCAAGAAAACAGAATCTCCGTATAATCCAGTCGCAACTTCCAGTTGTTTCCCAGCTAATACGTTCTTATCAATCTGATTGGCCGCATTTTGAAATAGCTCCAGGTAAAAAGGCGTGTCCATATTATTTAATTGATGGGTGCTACCATTTCATTCAATCTCTCCCCATTAACAACCAGGTAATCATAACCAAAGGTTTTGTTTTTTTGTTACAATTACTTTAAGGTTATTAAATATAAATGTACTGTTTTTATCCCTTTATTTGGCCCAAAGCCTGTTCAAGCGTATATCGTTTAAATCCAAATAGTAGAGAGCTTCGGCGCTCGCCGGCCTCCCGAGTTACGCTGCGCTAAACTCGCGGGATGCGTGTTTGTAGAATATTGAAAACTCAAATTTATAATTATGAGTTTTATATATTAGCAGAAGCTAAACCTCATCTATGGAAATTATATGAAGCAAGCATTTATATATAGTTTAAAGGCGTGGTTGGCAACTACTGCAATTGCTGTAATTAGCATGCTATCAGTTATTTATTATGCACTTAGCAAGCCGAATCATGTTAAAGAGTGGCTTGATCCATTCTTCGGCTTAATTGTTCTTGGTTTTATTAGTCTATTGTTTATTCCTGCCTGGGTTTTATTTAGTTTGCTTTTAGAGCCAGTTAGTAAAGGAATTGTTCCAACCTGGAAGCAGAAATTATTATTGAGTTTAGTTGCTTTTATATTGATAGCAGTAAATTCCCTACCTCTTATAATAATAGCTTATCCTGGATATCAAGCAGGGGCTATATACTTACCTTTTATGATACTTAGTATATGGTTAAACAAACCATTTAAAGCCAATACGTTAATCATTAAAGATGAAGCAAGCCCTGTCATTTAGCGTAAATGTATGGCTTACAACTGCAATCCTCGGGATGCGTTTTTCCATGCTTATTAAGATCTGTATGGATAACCATCCTTCATTAAACCAGTGGCCAGAAATATTTGCAACGGCAAAGTATGACATACCTGTAAGCTTAGTGGGTTGCTTTCCTTCCTACCTGTTGTTTGCATTGGCTACCTGGGTATTGGCGAAACCTAACAGCAACATAGTAAAACTTAAACTGCTGCTTACACTAATCGGTGTCGTTCTGTCCATAGTACCTTTTCTGCTGATCCTTACTAATCAATTACTCAACATCAATTATCTTCCTGATCTATTGCCCGAATTAATAGGTTATTCTATAGTTACCGTAGCAGCGATATGGTTATATAAAGTGAAGTTGCCAAAGGCAGATACTGTTGAAATAGCTAATTTTAATGATCAATTATGAAGCAAGCCATAATATATAGCATATGCGCCATTACCACGAGTTACGTTACGCTAAACTCGCGGGAGCGGTGAAGTTGTATATACAACTATGCCGACAACCCTAAAAGACAAAAAAGCCCGGCTGGTGTGGCCGGGCTACTAATGTTATTGTTTAAGGTACTTAGATGCGGGCTTTGTATAAAACCTAATTATCGTAGAATCAGGATCCCTTGTAATTTTCGATGGCGGCTCAATTTTTAGGATGTCTTTTAACGCATTCATCTTTTCTTGATAGACACTAAAACCTTTGAAATGTAAACTTGTAGACGTAGCAGGGTCGTTGGCATTCTCAAGTAAATATGGAATAAACTCCTTTTTGCCTGATTTACCAGCTTGGTAAGCTCCGTTAATTCTATCTTCAAGATTCTTACTTTGCAGCAACTTTACGATGTCATTATCACTTTGCTTACAAGCGGCCAGTAATAGAATTAAGATCAATATTTTATTAATTTGTTGCATTGTTTAATTTCCTCCATAATGTTGCATTCCTGTTACCAACCCAGGTATATAGACCGGATGCGAGAGTTCCGACCCGAACACCGCTGGCGATGTTAAAGAAGGTGAGATAGAATCGCCTAAAGGTATTCTTAATGGCACCCCTGCGTTTTCGAGTCCGCTTATTATCACGCTTATACAATTCATCAGAAATAAATTATAATTACCTGGATTTGAAGTATTATTTGATAAGTAACTCTGTAAAGAAGATAGTTGTCCGGAAGTTATGCTCAAAGTGTATTCTGTATATCCCTTCGGCCCATAGTGACTATTGAAGTCGTTCCTTGTCGAAACTCTTACACTACCTTTGCTTGACATTAAATCTTTTGAACCATATCCGCAACCATCCCTACTTGTTGGATAATATCCAAACACATAATTGGAGTTTAATGAATAGCGGTCTGTCATACGTCTATCAAACCAGAGTCATCTGCTACAAAAATCTTTATGGCCATCCCCCCTGATTGGCAACCAGGTAATCATAACCAAATGTTTTGTTTTTTTGTTACAATTACTTTAAGGTTTATTAATTATAAATGTACTGTTTTTTCTCCCTTTATTTGCCGCTGCTCCCGCGAGTTACGCTGCGGTAAACTCGCGGTAGCAGGATAATACTCTTGCATAACATTCTTGCTATCTTCATTCATTAAACCTCTTCTTCTGCCTATCCATATGTCACCTATGCGTTTATTGTAATAGGCTGTTCCATCCTCTTGAACCATCTTAGCATACCCATCGGCAAATAAGTCTTGTCCAGAAAAATCAGCATACTCTAAGTCGCTCTCAAAGTGAACAAGCTCATCATCTGCAAGTATCCAATCAAAAAGAGTAAGATCATACTTAGCATTGGCAAACCACTCAAAAGGGAATTGCCTTTCAATATCCGACTCACAACTGAAACGCTTAAATTCACCAGGCTGCTTCATCTTATGACAAATAATTTCAGAACTAATATAGGCAGGATCATAAAGCCATAATTGGAGATCATGTGGTATATTTAACTCCTTAAACGTTTGCTCCCATTTGTTAAAAGCAAGTATGAATTTAGCCACAATAAGTTTGTAGAACCAGAGAGGAGGCTGACGTTTGTCTAATCTATAGAAAGGTGAAAGATAACAGCGTTCATATGTATGCCTCCCACTTTCAGTTAAGAAGTATTTTAGGTATGGCTGTTTAATGCTTTCACCCCATCGCTCAAGTTGTTTTATTCTGCGTTTCCATCCTCTAATTTTCTTTTGTTTTGGATTGTAAGGATACATAAGTATTTAAGGTTACTACTAAGGTAGCAATTATAAAGCTATTAGGCCTGGCGTTACTAATGTGTTCAGGTAATACACCTGTAGCATCTCACCGCCCAATAAAGCGCCTATCTCTTAAACGTGGGTAGATAAAAGAGGAAACCACGAGTTTACGCTGGGCTAAACTCGCGGGAGCAGAGTAAGTAATGAGGCTTTTGTCCGTCCGTCCGTTTACGTCCGGTATTTGAAACGGACGGACAGGCATTGCAGGGTTGTTAGTGTTTATTATTTGAAAGATTTCAGGCATCTATTTGGCCAGACGACGACCGATCATAGGGTACCTGAAAGGATATGATTGTTCCCTTACCTTCGTCGCTTTCCAGCGTGATCTCACCACCCTGGCGGTTAATCAGTTCGCGGCATAAATATAACCCCAAACCTGTTCCCGGTTTTTGACCGCCCGCCTGGTAATAAGGTGTAAACAATTGCCCCTGCCTGTTTTTCGGAATACCCGAACCGGTATCGCTTACCTTTACAGTTAACTGATAGCCTGTGTTACCCGCCACAAGTTCGCCTTTTACAAAAACGCCTCCGCTGTCTGTATATTTTATGGCGTTGCTCAGTAAATTAAGCAATACTTGCTTGAGCCGGAAACTATCGCCTTCAACCACCACATCGGCCTGTTCATTTAATGTTACTTCCAGTTGCAGGTTTTTATTTTCGGCCATAAAGCGCATGGCCTCTATCGATTCCCTGATTGCCTCGCCGGGCTTAAAGGGCCCGCTTTTACGGCCTTCGGCATAGCCTTGTTCTAATTTACTGGCATCCAAAACATTGTTGATGGTTTCCAATACCAGGCCCGAAGCCAGGGTGATAGTTCCCAGTTTTTTTTCCTGCTGCTCAGATAACGGCGTCCTTTTCATCGTATATACAGCACCGTTAATTGCCATTAATTTATTGCGGATCTCGTGGCTCATGATGGCAAGTATCTCTGACTTTTGACCAGCCAGCCGGATGGCGCGGTCGTTTTCAACCCGGATACGTCTTTCAGCCCAGCCGGCCCGGCGTACATATATCACTAATAAAACAATAAAAACCAATACGGCTACCAAAGCAATACCGGTAAAGGTATTAAGATCGCGGGTTGCCGAGGCATAGGCTTTTAAAGTGGCTTCCCGGCTGCGTTCATAAGCAAGCTGATCAATATCCTGCAACTGCCGCGTTAGTTGCCGCAACTGTGTTAACAGGTTAAGATTGGCGGCTACCAGGGCCTGGCCTGATAAGGCCATCCGGCCATATTGGGAGCCAAGCTGAGCCAGCAAACTTTTCGCAGCCGCATCAGAAATTCCTGCCTTTTCGCGCTGTTGCTGGCGTACGGTAAGTATTTTTACAGATTGTGTGGCGTGTAAGGCATCCTTTAACCTGCGCAGCAAACTGTTTTTGGTCGTTTCTTTTTTAGTAGTTACAACGGTATCCGTACGTACCGCTAAGGAAGCCCTGGTTGTGAGGCTTGTTAAGTTGTGGATACGATCAAAAGTAGTGACCCGGAGTAATGAATCGAAGTTTTTCCGGAGGCTAAATAATTGTCGCGACAGGTCAAGCTTATGCTGCAGCTTTTGTTCCAGTTGCTTACGGCTTTCGGGAAGCGAGGTATCGCCCCCCTGCCGGTAACGATCAATAATGGTATTCATACCGCGAAAGATCGTATCCAGCCTCCGCTGATAGATGGCCAGATCAGCCGGGCTGCCATCCGCTGCTGCTTTCTGAAAGCTATTTTCAGCAACGTCCAGATCTACCAGCAAGGCACTGATACCCTGGCGGTAAGATGGCGTTTTTAATTGCGCGCTAAGTTTATCCAGTTTAACGGTGATGGAATGCCTTAAAATAAAAGATCCTGTTGTTACCAAAAAAGTAAACAACAGGAAAATAATAAAAACACGGTTAATAATACGCGAAAAATTGCCTGCCTTTGTAGCCATACGCTAATTTACATTAAACTATCAAAGGCTGCATAAATTTTTAAACATCACTTTGTTGCAGTTTGGAGATTTTTTCTTTGGTCTTATCAATCTCCTTATTCAGATCCTTGATCTTTTTCTGATCTTTTTTTACTTTATCATTTGCGTCTTCGGCATTACCGGTTTCATTGGCGGCTTTCTTTGCTGCTTTAGCTGCCTTTTTGGCATCGCCTGAGTCACCACCTACTGCAGAGGCAGCCTGGCTGCGG
The DNA here is from genome assembly GCF_965277465.1 of Mucilaginibacter sp. GTDB lineage: Bacteria > Bacteroidota > Bacteroidia > Sphingobacteriales > Sphingobacteriaceae > Mucilaginibacter. Next base: position 961,611 of record NZ_CBDICW010000002.1, on the reverse strand, counting down.
CTTTTTTCCTGCGCCTTACTTGAACTGCTGGCGGCTTCTTCGGCAGCAGTCTGCTCATCCGGCAATCGGTTCTGAACCTTGGTCAACTCCGCTTGCAGGTCGGTCAGCTTTTCATTTAACTTCCGTACCTGGTTATTGATTTTAACAGTATCACGTTTGGTAGAATCATTTTTTTCAGCAGCCCGGGTGGCGGTTCCTAAACCAAGCATCAGGGCAATCATTAGTATTTTTTTCATGGTCGTTTATCTAAATTTTATTCAAATGAACGTCAGTAGAAAAAAATTGACAAACCGCATCGACGAAAACTAAACCTCATCCGACGAATTTGTGTGTTGAGCCGTTTGATGACATGATTTAGATAGCCGCAGTATGGATATAATTTAGCTGACTGCATGAATTATGATACCTGCTGCTTGTATAAATGTTCATTAAATTTTTCATGAGGAAGAAAACAACATACCGCTTTACCAGCGGACGAACATCAACTACAGTGCGTTAAAGCCACTCACGAAACTCAGCCTTAAAGGCATCGCGGTATTGTTCGGTAACCGGGATAATGGTTTTACCGAACCTGATGGTAAGGTGTTGAATATGCTCGATCTTGTCAAGGTTTACAATAAAAGAACGGTGTACACGCATAAACCGGTATCCGGCAAGGCGCTCCTCCATTGCTTTCAGGGTTGATAAGGCAATGATCATCTTATCGCCGGTGAATACTTTTACATAGTCTTTAAAGCTTTCCAGGTAACTGATATCATGGATATTGACCCTTATCAGGTCATGTTCTACCTTCAGAAATAAAAAATCATCCGTTGTGGGCCTGGCTGGCGTAAGGGTGAGCGACCGCACCTTCGCTGCGGCACGGTAAAAATCTTCATAGGAAAAAGGCTTTACCAAATAATCTACAGCATCTACTTTATAACCGGCCACGGCGTATTCGCGTGATCCGCTGATCAGGATCACCCGCGGCGCTATCCGTACAGGCAAGTCTTTAAGGGTTCCGGCGAAGGTTACCCCGTCAATGCCGGGCAAATTAATGTCAAGCACCAATAAATCAATACCACCGGTTTCCAGTTTTTTTAACGCTGCCGGCGCATTGTCATAACAGCCCGCCAGGTGTAAAAAAGGGGTTTGGCCAACCATTTCGCATACGTAGGCATTTACTTCAGGATCATCATCAATGACCAGGCAGTTAAGCGCTTTTTCCATTGCGCTAAGATACAATGGATCGTTATCCGTTGCAACTGCGCCACACCTCAATTAAAATGCTTTTTGGGTATATTACTATGGGCTTAAACCGCCTGCAAAAAAACCTTGTACAAAGCCTATAGACTTCTTGATACTAAAGGGTAAGTGAAGATATATTAAATGCCCCACCCACCGGAACAATTTGCACCCCGATGTGCAGTTGGTGTCGTTCGGCTCGGTCTACCTTTAGTTTATTTACAATGTATGACCGATGTACTTTCAAAAATTGATTTGCCGGTAACAGTGCCAATGTATCGGCCATGGTAAGACGTGAGAGTATTGTGCGCCCGTCTGCCAAAATAAAACTCATGTAATTGCCACCGCTCTCCAGGTAAAGTATATCATTGTAACTGATCTTTAGCTGCTCATATCCCGATTTAATAAAGATACTGTCGGATGCTGCCGGCTTATAACTTTGTTTGGCCTGCAATTGCTCGTTTGCCTTGTTGCAAGCTTTCAAAAACCGGGTAAAGGCAAATGGTTTCAGCAGGTAGTCAACTGCGTTAAGCTCGTAGCTTTGTACAGCATGTTCTGAATAGGCGGTAGTAAATATCACCATTGGCTTTTGCTGAAGGCTTTCCATCAATTCCAAGCCTGATAAATCAGGCATTGTAATATCCAGGAACAATAAATCTACTGAGCCTTTTGCTATGTATTCAATCGCTTTAAAAGCATCTGTAAAGCATTCGGTAAGTTCTATGAACGGCACCTTATCCGCGTGCGAACGGATCACCTCTAACGCAAAAGGTTCATCATCAATAGCTATTGCTCTTATCATTTATAAGTATTGCTGTATCTGTTGGTAAAGATCGGCTTTATCGCTTGGGCGTTTGGCATTTGCCTGCACCAGTTTACCGTTTTTATCAAATATAAAATAAGTTGGGTAATAACGTGTACCTGCGCCTTTGGGTAGCAGTTCGTCCCAAAATTGTTCTATATCTTTACTGCTCTTACGGATGTGCAGTCCGGTCATGCCGTTAACTTTTATAAAATCACGCCATTGGCCGTCTTTCATGTCGTCGTCCATATCAAGGTAAACAAAAGCTACATCTTTACCCTTAAATTTTTGCTTTAATTCGGGGTTGTAGCGTAACTCTTCCTTGCATGGGCCGCACCATGTGCCCCAGATATCCAGGTACACTACCTTACCTTTTAGTTTGCCGATGGCTTGGTATATCGAATTCATTTTATCGTACCCATCAACAACGATGATCTCCTTATTAGCCAGATTTTTGGCAAGCAGCAACTCAAGGGTATTGATCTTGGTTTGCAGATACGGGATGTATTTACTCTGTGGATAGATCGATTTCATCTCATCCATCAGCGGCTTGGCATAGGCTAAATCTTTACTGCTACACCTGTAAAAAATATTTTGTGCCAGCCAGGTTTCGGCAATGTTTTTTGGGTAAGTATTACGCACCAGTATCCAGTTAATGAATGATTTACCCTTTAATTTAGATACCGTGTTACCACTATCCAGCGTAATGTTGTAATATTTAAGCATGGTTTTAGGGTCAGTTTTTTGTGCCGAAGTCAATCCCTTAAACGCCAGGATTTCGTAGTAGCCAATGTAGCTATCAGCAAATTGATAATACATAGGCCCGGCAGGCAACACTTGCGGGGCAAGGGGAACACCTTTGTAAATTGTTTCTACAAAATCAAAAATCTGTTCCCTGCCGGTTTTCATAATGCCACGCGCAAAGTAATTGAGCTGTAAAATATAATTGGCCTCTATCTCCTGAATTATCAACTTTTTATTAGCTGGGGATACCATAGACGATTGAACCAGCGCTATATTCTTGTCGCGCGTTGCCATCCATGGTTTTACAACCTGCTCCTGCAAATCTGCCGGGCCTAATTTGGCGTAAGGGTTACTCTTATACTCCTCCGCAAAGAATGGAATGCCGTTTAAGTCGAATTTATCTATCAAACGGTTTTCGGCAGCTGCTGTACCATTAAAGCTGGCGCTGCTATCCGCCGGATCGTAGTTCATCACCAATGATTTGCCGGGGGTTAGCAATAAGTAAACTGCCTTATTGTTAAACCGGATATTGCCAAATTTTTGTTGCGGCAAATTCAAATTGATCTTAAAATTACCTTTGGCATCAACGGGAATAGCTACATCATTATCGTGATAAAACCCGTAAACATAGGGTATGTTGATGTAAAAAGTATCAGCCTTGGCAATGCCCGCAATGTGGCCACTGAATTTGAATTGTGCAGAGGCATTTATGGCTGTACCTATAAGTAACAGGAGTGTAAATAGTTTTTTCATAATAGTTGCAGGGTTAGTTTGATAATAAATTCGCTTTGATTTTGGCGGATCACCAGCTCATGGTTATTTGGATAAAGTAATTGCAAACGCTGTTTTACATTCTCAAGCCCAATGCCTGATCGTTGCCGTTCCGGGTCATTAACTTTTTCAGCGTGCAGGCTATTGTCAACATCTAACTGTAAAACATTGCCGTTTAATTGCAGGCTTATATTGATCCATGATTGATGCTGAAAGCTGATGCCATGTTTGTAAGCGTTCTCTATAAAGGGGATAAGTAGCATGGGCGCTATGTTAAACCCATTGTTTTTATCTGTGATGTTTGCGTTGACAGCAATATTATCCGAGTGGGCAATCCGAAGGTTTTGTAAGCTAATGTAATTGTGCAGGTATTCCATTTCCCGGGTCAGAAGAATCTTATCCTGTGTGTTCTCATGCAGCATAAAGCGCATCATATCCCCTAATTTCTGGATGCCCTCGCCAGTCTTTTCTGCTTTCTCAGATAGGGCGGTACCATAAAGTGTGTTCAACACATTGAATAAAAAATGCGGGTTGATCTGCGAGCGTAAAAACTGCAGGTTAGCATCTGATGCGCCAAGTGCAGTTTTTAAAAAGCGGATCTGTTTGTACTTTTCTTCATTAGCCAGGTAAACCCACCATGAAATGATGGTACTGATAATAAACGGTGGCAGCCAGCTCAAAATAATGTAACCCATTAACGACCAGTGGTGCGAAACCTGTAATAAAAGAGCCACTTCAATAAAGCCAAGGACTATACCTGTAGCCAATATGCTTAAAATATATTTGGCAAGATCGGGGTTAGTGTTTTGTTTGTAACGGGGAATAAGCCAGAATATATTAAGGAAATAAACACTAAAACAAAAAGGCAGCACAAACAGGTAAAGCGGACCAAAATTTGTAAAGAACCAGGTAAAGCGCAGTATCCAGAAAGGAATTAAAATGGCCAGCCAGATGGATAAGACAAGGCTTATCTCCCTTATGATGCGCGCTGACATACTTGGATTTTTAAGATACTGCCTGTACTGGTACAAGATAGCTTCCCTTACCAAAACATATATGCCATAGATTAGCAGATACCCAAAAGCCATGCTGAACCCGCGACTAAACAGCGCCATGTTAGCACTGTAACCGTTGCCATAGTTTTTATAAATCCAATCGCGCAGATAACTTTGATCTATCATGAACACGGTGCCGGTTATGGCAAGGGTAAGCAGCGTTAATGTGAATGCATGGCTATGCTTTTTTTGAAACAAATAATCAGGCAGTACATAATAATTTAATAACAGGAAAGCCCCATAGGTTACAACTACCATAGATAGATTAGGTAATAGATAGCCAACAAAGTATGCAATGCCGGTTTGCCCCCGGTTTACAGAATCACCGTAACTGCTGAAACCACTTTGTACACCAACATACAGCATCAACGCAAAAAATGCTGTTGCTATCCAAAATTCTATTATACTATATTTCATGCGATGACCGTATTTATGATACAAGCATACGGCAAGGCAAAGCATCTATAAAATAAATGTGATGAAAGTGGCGATAAATGTGATGGAATACCTTTGTGAATTAAAATTTTGAAAGTACTATACCTCTAATACTTGCGCATTGTTGCTTTGTTGCTTAATGCTTCTTCAGCATAAGCCCGCCAAAGCAATTGTCATCTGTTTTACAAAACTGCATAGGCTGGTTAATGCCCCAGGGGGTTGTTAATGTTGCCGGGTTCCAGTTACCGGTTATAAACATAGCTACCCAGGTGCTGCAGTTTACGGGCTCAAAATTATTTTGCCAATACCTCATGGGGCAATTGGCAACTCCGTGATAGTAGCCTTTTTCGCCAGGTTCACTTAAATGATGATGATGCATGTGGGTGGCATGGCCAATTTCGTGGGTAACGCTGAAGGTAATAATGCGCGAAAGGTTCTGCGTATAATATTGGCTCACCAGGTCTGAGGCATGCAAAGGGTCGATATTAACATGAAATTCAGCATTTGCAGCCCTGATATAACCCATTTTACGGATCACATTCGGGTCGCCTGGATTTCCATTTGCAGGCAGGTACTCTTCAGGCTTATACGAAGTTTTGATCACATTTTGATTCCATATACTCACAACCTCTGTATCTTCCGGGTATAACGCGCCTATGCCCTCGGATACACCGTGTATGGGCACTGTAGATGCTGACGATTTATCATTGGCATCCCTTGCGGCATTGTTCACATTAATCACAACGGCCCGCGTATAGGTTTGCAATGGTGAATTGACATTTACCCACCGGCCAAAAATCACACCACCGGGCTCGCCCGGTTCATGCTGCCCGTATTTTGAATTGGTAAAGTGATAGGTTTTAACACCCGATGCCCGCTCATACCCCTGCGATCCGGCTTTGATGGCCAGTTTATATTTCTCATTCAGGGCATCGAAATCTGCCAAACCAATAGTGAACAGTTCTTTATTCTGCGGCGAAAATCGCTTATACACCGGCTTGTAATTATCATCCTCTATTAAAAAGCCGCGGTACTCATCAATTAAAGGGATATTATCCCCCGGGTGATTGTTATCCGGCTTAACATCCTCGTCCCAATCCAGCCCGTATCCTTTACCCAATATCTTTTCACTTTTTTCCCAGGCATCAGCTATTTTATTCTCGTCCCTGTCGTACGGAACGGTTATAAAGGTTTCACCTTTGTCGTAGTAAGGGCATGCTTTTATTACGCTGCCGTCATCCAGGGTAACCTCGGCGGTAAGTTTAGTCCATGCGCCATAATCAAGGCACATTAAACGGACAATGGCAATATTACCTTTATTGGGTTGCGAGGTCGCTGTACTGTCTGTTACCGATTCCGGGTCGAATGTACCGGGCGAAGAATATTTGATTGAATCTGAGATTTTGAAATCAGGGTCAGCATGAGCGGCAAACGTAGGATAGTTGCTGGTGATGCCTTTATAGTGTGTAATATCCTTTAACTGGTATTTCACCGTGTAATAACCCGGATACAGTTTATCAGGGTTATTTTTATCGTGCACCTCCACATAAAAGCGGGCGCTGTCGTCGCCTTTCAAATCATCTGTTCCATCAACTTTAGCTCCTTTGGGCAGCCAGTGTTCATATTTGCTGTCGGGCATGGGGTGTATCATCGCCTCGTACTGCTGATCCGGCTCTCCAATATCAGCAGTAAGCGTTTCCAGGGCCTTGCCGTTAACATCGGGGTATTTGGTGAGCTTTGTCCAGGCAATATGAAAACCCCTTGCGGTTTTAACAACCTTTATATATGCTTCATTAGGGTCACTTTGCTGCGGCGCGGACGCTCCGGTAAGGTGTGCTTCATGAGGGTCTGTTTGCCCGCCCATACCCGCGCTTGGGGTGTCATCACTTGAGTTATGGTTTCCTTTATCATCGCTGCCTTCCGTATGGCGGTGATAAGTTGCGCCAACGCTTACTGTCGAAAACCCTTCTACAGGGTCATAAATAAAACTAAAGGCCATGTTTATTACAGGTGGCCTGGTTGTTATAATGGTGTTACCACCCCCACCCGAATAAAGCCCGTTCTCGCTGGCCGAACCCGATATCGTGTTATTATTTATATAAGCCGAACCAAACGCTGTTTGCCTGCCCAGGTTAGTAGCCGCCAGTTGCTGTGCAGGGGTCATGTACTTTAAGCTCTTGTTTAAGGCATTCACACCTTTATCTATCTGTGTGGTATTTGCGCCGGGCGGATTAAGCGAACAGGAAATAACCGTATGCCCGTTGGCCTCGCGAAGCATTATTGCTTTAGCCGATTTGCCAGTAATCAAGGTGTTGCTGTGCCCGCCAGATTTAGTAGTGTACTGAGATTGCTGTTTACTGTAATAAAACCTGACTGTAGTATAGGCAGTATCGTAATGATGCTCCAGCAATAGCTGGTTGCCATTGGGTATAATACGCGCCTGCTGTTGTTTCACAGCGTTCACCATTGAATCGCGAAACTTCATCATCTGTGCAGGTGTCATGGTGAGGATACGCCTGGCCAAAGCATCAGCTTCTGCCTGATTTTTGGGGATCTGCGCATAACTTTTGTTAATGCAGAATACCAGTATCAGCATGAAAAGTAATAGCTTATACGTTTTCATAGTTGAGGATTTATTTACCGATTATTTTATACCGGTGCAGTTACCACGTAATTATTTTTACTGCCCCGGCAAATGTGTACTGCTACTGGAGCTTTGGCTGGCCGAAAAACTTGCCTGGTTAATATTGTAGGTGTTAGAACTTCCGGCCACCGTAGATACATCTATCATTCCCTTGGCTTCGGCTTTCCATTCGGTTTTGGCACTTACCGATCCTAAGGGATTGCTGATGCTGGCATCCGCATGAGATTCCATAGCTGCATCAAAGCTGGCCGTTTTTGCCCTGCCCACTATCGAACCATCGTTGCCTATAACTATTGTACTGTCATAGTTAAGATCAACCTTTGCCGATGCGCCGGCACCGGCGCTTGCGTTTGATTGTGTTAATTGATCGCCGTCTTTTACGCCAACACCCAAACTAACTTCAGCCGATATATTTCCCGTGGTTCCTACCCTTGTTTGTCCGGTTTTATTAATGGTTTGCATAACAAACCCAAGCCGTGCTATAGCCTCTGCACTTCCATGCAAGGGGCCCGCATCCACACTGCCGCCGGCATGTGCCACAATAGGATACACAGCAACCCTTGTTCCGTCGCAATCACGGTGAATATTTGCATAGGTATAATTTTTATCCATGTTAAACATCTTGTCGCAAGGGGCTGGAGGGGTTTCATATTTTTTCAGCTTAGTTTCGGTAGGCTTCGGGCCTTGTGCCGAGGCACCGGCATCATTTATGCTGCGCAATTCGCTAATGCAAGCGGTGGGAGCATGCATCATCGACAACAGCTCCGGTGAGCAAATTACAGTCTGAATCACTACCCAATTATCATATATATTCAACACCGCCTGGTTAATATCATCACGCCGGGTGGCATTCAGGTAATGGTTCCAGTCGGGTTTGTGCATACGCTTAATGATAGGCGATGTGGCATCGATATACCAATCTATCTGGTCTTTCAGCTGCATAAATGCAGTGGTAAAGCCGGTTGATGCGCCGGTAAGCTCGCTGCCTAACAGGGCACGCGATTTTTGCTTAAACTCACATATTATATTGTGTTCACACATCGTATCCTTACCCGTGCATTGTTTCGTTGCCGTAATGTAGTCGTTGTAAAACGCGATGCCGTTTGCAGCCATGGAATTGATGAGTTTTTGTTGATTATCATAGTATTGCTTCATCACATAACCTACGCGGCCTGCAAACTCGGCCTGCACACCGTGAAACTCGGTTACAAATTTGCTGTAATGAAAAGGCGTTACTTTCATACCCTGGTCGTCGGTATAAGGGCGCTCATCCATTTTCGACAAGTTGTTAAAGGCTGCTTTCTCGTTATCCTGCGATTTTTTCTTTGCGTCCAGGATACTTTGGCGAAACGATGCCGCTCCCTTCAGCTTATTCTGCAAATCTTCAATATTCTGCGCAAAAATGCCACCCATTGACGGGAAAGTCGGATATTCCGACCCGGCTGTTGGCGGCGGATCCTGGTTGCCCTCGTCGCCGCCTTCATTGTCGTCGCCTGCGGGTGGCGGCGTACTATAATCCTGTGATTTTCCTACGTTAGCCATATCCTGGTCCATTTTAACACCGCCGCAAAAACTCACAAAACTATCAGACGGGCCATCATCCGGGCCGCCCAAATCCGTCACATTCAATTGCGCGGCAAGGCATTGAAACAGGGTTGCCGTATCGCCCTGCTGGTAAGCTATCATTCCCAAACCCTCCCATGCGCTGTTGTAATGCGGCACAATGTTAAGTACCTCGTGAAAGTAGCGTTTGGCCGTTATAAAATCGCCGTAATAGGCAATGGCCCATGCCAGGTTGCACTTTATCAGCATACAGGGGTTTATCCAATAGGCATATTTAAAGCATTGAATAGCCTCTTTATACCGGTTGTCGGCGCGCATTATTACGCCTAAAGCATTAGCCGCCCAGGGGTTTGACGGCTGTTTGAGCACTCCCTTTGCCACCATATATTGTACCACAGGCAGCGGCGCGCCGGTGGCTAACATTTCCATGCCCTGTGCCTGCGCGGTAATGGTGCTATCTTTCAATACATCATCAATACTGCGCTTTAACATTGGGTTAAGCAAATTCATTTTTGGAATAGCGGCGGTTACCATTGCCTGGGCGTAAGCCAAAATCTGTGCCCGCTGTGCATCAGGCACTGCCGAAAACGCTGCTGCGCCCGGTTGCGGTAAACCTTTGGCTAACGCCTGCTTATTAGCGGTTTGTAAACCTTTTAACTTAGCCATATTAGCATTCAGATTTGCACTCATGTTGTTGAGCATTTGGCCCGGGTCGGGTACTTTGATAGCTTTTAATACGCTGTCGGTAACGTCCTTTCCCTGGGCATTTTTTACGCCATGCTTATTCACCTGTTCCTTGGCATAATTCATTCCCTTTTGAATCTCCGCCTTTTGTTGCGGAGTAAGGCTTTTGTTAACCATGTCCTGCGCGGCCTTTATTTGCTTCTGAATCTCGGCCATCGATGGTGTTTCGGCTGGCTTAGGTATTTGCGCATGGGCAATAACTGCTGTAGCCAAAATCAGCAGTGATAATTTAAATACTCGTAAATTTTTCATCGGTACTGTTTATTTATTTTTTTCTTGAGATATTCCTGCTGCTTGGCCTGCATTTCGGCCAATATTGCAGCACCTTCCTGCCGGGTCTTTACGGCTTTAAGGCGCTGCTCGTATTTCTCCATCATCTGCTTAAACTCCGCGTCGGTTTGGCCGTAGCCGGCAATGCTAACCATCACCAAAAAAATAAATAGTAAATATTTACGCATGGTTTACCTATTTAATAGTTATGTAGATAAAAAATGACATTGCGGGCCGGTTCTGGTAAACCGGCCCCCCTAAGTGCAATGCCAACCCTAACTATGGTTTCTTAAACGCTATTTACTTTACTTCAAGCTTAGCCGATTTAATAACCGCATAGCTACCCTGGTGGGTATTGCCGTTAACATTGGTTACCCTTAAAGTAAAATTCATTGTTCCTTTTAACGCAGTTTGCGCGGCCCAACCCGGGTTATCGGTTTCGTTCACAAAATTCACCATCAGTGTAACCGTCCGGTATCCTTCTGCTGCCGGGATAGTTTCACTGCCATCTTTCATACGCAGGCTTCGGCTAAATGCTATATCGCTATTGTCGCTTTGCGGGTCAAACGAGCCATAAAACGACAGCACATCATCGCCAACTGGTTTAAATTTACAAGTGATGGTAAGCAGCACCATTTTACCCTGGGGAACCGCAAAATGCAGGCCCTGGCTAATGCCCACCAGCGGCCGCCAGTTGGCACGGATGCCTTCGCTCACGCAGGGGTTTTTCACCGCCATCAGCATGCTATCGCGGCCAATAAACACATTATGACAATCGGGTGCGTTGTTGGTATCCCATCTCGAAAACGGCGGCAAAACAATAATTTGCGCATGCAGTGCCGATGTTAACACGATTGCGAGGATGGTGAGTTTAATTTTCATGATGATAGTTTGTGATTGATGATTGCCTACAAAGCGTGTTTGCACAGGTAAAGGTTACCGGTGCCGGTATCAACATCCAGAAACACGATTACCTCTTTGTTATCAATGATCACCCTTGTTGGGGCCGATGCATTTTCGTAAACGGTACCATCAGAAAAATAAAGGCCACGGTAACCTCCCCAGGCCATGCTTTTTTCATCGGCACTGATGAACACGAGTTTCATATCAACCGGGCTGTTGAAATTGATGAAAAGCTGTCCGTTACGCTCCAGTGATTTTTGATTGCTGCTCACGGGCACATAAAATATATTACCGCTGTTACGCAGCCAGATGTTATTGTTTGAAACATCGTTAACGGTAACTGTTGTTCCGTTACAAACATAGGCCTGTTTGGCAATTGTATTCCATGCCGCGGTTACTTTTCCGTTCGGGCTAATAAGCGGTAAAACTCCGGCGGCTTTTGGATAGTCAACCGGGATGCCGTTAGTGCCGGTCATGTGGTACTTTACACCGCCTGTAACACTCATACCTGCAATTGCCACCGCAGTAGAATCAGCATTGTGCGCAATTTGTGCCATCATAAAACTGCCAATCACCTTGCCGTTAAACGTGTACACCTGCTCGGGTTTGCCAGGAATTGCACCACTACTTACATTGTGTCCTTTCTTCAGCATTGCATTGCCAAAATCTGTTTGGGTAAAGTCTTTGCTAAAAAACTCGATCTCGCTGCCGTTTTTGATATCTGCGCGACCGTTCATGCTTGGCGGGGTTGCTCCTGTTTTTTGAAACTGAATGCCGTTCAGGCTGTACATAGCCGAGTTGCTTTCGGCTACATCGGCCACTAATTGGTTGTTCACTACTTTAACCCCGTTTGGGAACCACATATCAAAGCCATCTGGGTGCGCATTGATCTCTGCCTCTGTAAACGTTTTCAACATAGTTCCTATAGCCGAAGGGTTGGTGTATTTTATAACACTTCCGTCCGGAGCTTGCGATGTGGCATTGGTATTACCTACTCTTGCCTGTCCTGATACGTCCTGCTGCGCGGGTTTCGACACGCTGTTGGTAACCTTGTTTTTCAGCTTGCCTAAAAAGCCTTGTGCGTTTACAGCGTTTACTGCGCTTAATAGTGCCATGGTGTAAAATATCTTTTTCATAATCTGAGGTTTAAATAATTTTTAATTGTTGTTAAGCATGGCCGGCACCGCGCTAAAGTTGATGGTATTCATGGCCTGGTCAACCAGTTCCTTACCGCCTTTTACCGTGATTACTGCATTGTAAATGGTAAGCTTATTACCGCCGGCTCCGTAAACCGGCGTAACAGCGGTTATGGTGTTACCATTCCTGACGATATTGAACTTACCGAAGAAAATATATTTCACAAACGGGGTCCAGGTACCATCGTCATACCTGATCGACCGTTTGTAGATCTCGAAAGCTGCACCGGGCACGTTGTGCTGGATCTCAGCAGTTTTATCAAGATAGATGTCGCCACCGATAACATTTACTTTGGCCAGTACATCCAGGTGGTTGTAAACTTCCGCCTGTTTAATATCCGCTTGAGGTTTGCCACCCTGCAAAGCCGTCATCCTTGCGTTGATCTTTTTTGTGGCATCATCCATTGTGATTTTCCTCGCTATAACCAGTTTCATCAACGAATCCTGGTATGGCACCAACGCTCTCATCATGTTGGCATTCTCCATTGGGTCGCCAAACTGTTTCAGATCGACCGTATGAATAAAACCAAGACTATAATCGTCCTGCGAAAACATCCTTGTCTGTGCATTCGTCGATACCACATCTCTTCTTTTTAAATCCGGCGAACAGGGGTTGGCTTCGGGCGCTTCGCTAACGTCAATCATGCTGTGATCTTGTCTATATATAAAGCTACCTACGGGCGCAGGGCTGCCCCCTGTGTAATTAAGTGACAATAATGGACTAAGCGCAGGTTGCAAAGCATTATACACTCGCCAAAGCACGGCGTTTTCACAAGCCGACGGCGTACGGCCAATTTCCTGATCGTAGAAAAAAGCATAGATGGTGGGATCACAGTTACAATTTGGCGCCACGCTTGTTTTTTCGTAGAAAGGTTCTCGGTATAAATGAAGGGTCCCGTTAATACTGCCTGTCAGGTGGTCGCTGGTGTTCGTACCTACGGCAAACATTACCGGGCCGCTGAAATGCAATTCAATCTCGCCAGCGGTAAATACATCGTAATGAATCTTAACTCCTTCTTTATCAGGCTGCACTCTAACAATTTTCCCATTATAGCTTCCCTGCAATAAAAACTGATCGCCGCGGTAGTTTTCTTCGTAGGCAAGCGTGGTATCGTTGCCACGACTATGCAAAATCACGATACCTAAATTTTTACCCCCGTTAATAAACAGGAACCGGTCGCCATTAGGCTTTACAAACCAGTAAGCGTCGTAATTAGTGTATTTGGTATATGGCTGGGGCTGGTTTGAAGTAATTGTGCCGCCGGCTGTACTGGTAACGTTAACAGTGTAGCTGAACGATCCCGTCTTTTGCGCAAAACTATTGAGTGCTGCCATCAACAGCAGCCATAAAAAATACCTTTTCATTATTTGGATAATTGGTAGTAGGTTTTAAAATTGATTAGCCAATCCGGCATCAGGGTTGCTCAAAAAGCCACCCCGAAGCAAAATTATTAATTGGTGTTTTGGTTTGAATGAGCATGCCATTGGCCGCAATGGTTAGATAGCCCCCCGTCATTAAGTTTTTAAACCGGAAAACGTTCTGATCATTTGTCGGTTCAACAGACCAGTAGCAGGCCCTGTCGGCATAATTATCAGTAAAGGTTACGTAGCCACGCTGATCTACATATAAAAAGGTCGATTTCCAGCGGTTTTTTATGGTCATATAGCGGCCATTCGGCACCGCTTCTACCTGCCATTGTGCGCTCCACCATCCGGCATCAATATTTGAAGTTTGCGGCGGGCCTTGCTGATTATTAAGGTAAGTGTTATTAAAGTTGTTCTTCAGCTTTATAAAGTTGATCTCATTTGCCTGCTGTGGCGGAGGTGGCGGCGGGTAATTTTGCTGACCGGCCACCGGTACCATTTGCGGCCCGCCAATCATAGCCGATGCCACAGGCGTAAGCTGGGCCGCCAGGTAAGTTACCTGTATGTTAGGCATTTCATTTAGGGGGGTAATTAAAATTGCACTGGTGCTAATGGTTTGGCCGGGTTTTATCCAGTAACCAATTTGCACAAACTGTTTTTCGGCCTTAGCCGCTTTAGGATCGCAGTTGTTGTTCACTTTAGCCAGCACATTGCAGGCCTCGGCATTAATAATGGCCTCTTTTGTTGTAAGCCTTGCGCCTGTGGCATTCAAGCACTTAAACTGAGCTAATTGATCCGATACGTTATCCAACACGTTCCAGCCTTGCTTGTAGAGCATAATTTTGGCCTGATCGGTAGGGTTACGCACATAAAAGCTTACCGAATAACGGCTAAAGTCGCCTTTGCCGCTTACTGCCTTTACTTCGGTTGATTTAATGTTGTAACCTAATTCAAGCCCGTCTATAAATACCGGCTGCTTATCGGTTACAGCGGTTGTTTGCTGCCCGAAGAGGCTGCAGCACATCAGCATACCAGTGCTGACCAGGTAAAAGATCTTTTTCATTGGGTTAGGGTTTTAAAAAGGACCGGCTACAGGTTGCCGGTCCGTGATTTTTTTAGGGTTGAAAGTTTATTGTTCAGCGGCCGAACCCGTTAAGGTACCGTCGATTGTGGTTATGACCGAATTTTTGGGATCGGTATTGTCAATGTTTGATCCTGTAATTCCTACCGATGGAATACTTACCGAAACTTTACCCGATGAACTTACCGCTACGGTAAGTGTAGCAGCATCGATGGTACCGAAAAGGCCGTTCTTTGCGGTCGAAACTTTTTCGATGATCAGGATCGCTACTTTTCCTGCGGTCAGTTTGCTGATATCGGAAACGGTGGTATAGGTTCCGGCTTTAGGCTTGGCTGTTCCTGACCAAAAGAAGATCAGGGCCGCCTGTGCCGATTTATCAGTTGATTGGCCCGTTATGCCTAATGAGTTATAGGTAACACCGTTAAAAGTAGTTACTGAATCGGCACCGCTTACTTCAGTATAGCTATCGCCGCGTACCGTGAATTTGTTACTGGTGGTTGTAGGTGTAGGATCGCTCTTAGTACTGCATGACACGATAAGCACTAACGCGGCCAGCATCACTAAATAAGTTAATTTGTTTTTCATCATGATAATTGTTTTTGGTTTATTAAATTATATCTCTCGTTTATTGCTTTACAAATTCAACCCGGCGGTTATTGGCTTTGCCTTCGGGCGTTGTGTTATCACTCATAGGCTTGGTATCGCCAAACCCTTTGGTAGTTAAGCGTGCGGCATCAATACCCATTGTAGTTAACTGGGCTTTCACAGCATCGGCACGCTGCTGCGATAATGTAGCGTTGTGGGCGGCGGTACCGCTGTTGTCGGTATGGCCGTCTATCTCAAATTTTAAATCGGGGTTATCCTTCAAAATACCTGCAACCATGTTCAGCGTGCCCATACTTTCGGGTTTGATGGTAGCTTTATCTATATCGAAGTTGATACCATGAGTAATCAGTTTGGCATCCGTAAATTTCTTACCTAACATATTCATGCCGCCGCCATTGGCTGCGCGCACATTGCTGATGATGATGGGTGTCTGGGCATCGCCAATACCCTCAATATCAAACGCGTGCGGCTTAACCCCCAGGTTAGGTACAACCAGCACGCGGTACTGATCTACATAAACCTTTAATTGGTTGTTTTTAAAAGCGATGGCTATGTGGTGCCACTTGTTCAGGTAATTCTCTCCATTTATAGCAGCCGGTAAATTGCCGCTCAGGTCAATTTCGGCTGTTTTTACGCCAACGGCATCGGTGCCTAAAGAAACGTCACCAAGTTCGTTGGATGCAGTCCTGGCTTCTGCCGTGGTTGAATAGAAGTATAATTTAGGCAGATAACCACCGTTGCAGTAATCGTCAAACTCTATGGTAAATGTGTCGCCTAAATAAGATGCTGATTTAATAAGGGGGCTAACGCCGGCATAATTTCCGTCTGTCAGCAAAAATGCCGTGCGGCCGCCTATGGTATTTACTACTGCCTGGCCTTTTCCTAAGTTCCAATGCGCCGGAAACTCACCATTTTGATCATCCGCAAAGCTGTCATCAAAAACAATCTGATCGCCGGGAACAAAGTCATAGTTATTATAAGCGCTGATCTGGCCGCTTTGCTGCGGTGCCATGCCTGTTTGTGGTTGCATGGCAGGCGCGTTTTGTGCCGGGCCGGCGGGTTGGGTGGTAGCAGCAGGTGCTGCCTTTTTCTTTTTAAATAATCCTTTTATCGCTCCGGCGGCTTTATTAACGCCATTATCTATGGTGCTGGTTTCTGTACTGTTCACCTGGCTGGTGCCTGCATCTTTGGCAACTTCGCCTGGTTTAAGTATCTGCGCGTATCCCGGCGCTACCAGGCAGCCGAGTACCATTACTGTGATAAGAATTTTAAGTGGTTTCATAGTTAAGGTTGTTTTTAATATTTATTAATTTATTTTTAATACTTGGTATAAGTCAAAAGTATTTTGTTGAGGGTCAAAGCTATACTCCCTAAAAAGGGAGTTTTTTTATGAAAAAATAAATCACATTTTTACAATGAACATATATATAATATATAGCTATAGATGAGGCGTGTTTTATTGATACTGTTTGTTTTATTTGCCGTGCACTTTAAAGGCACGGGGCAGGATAATTTTGCCAAAACGCAGAAGAAATATTTTGATGCAGTAAAGAATGCTAAAAACGACAGCACCAAAATGGCCGGGCTTATTGAGCTTGGCTATAATGTGTATGCCGGCAGCAAGCCCGACTCGGCCATTTACTATTACCGCAAAGCTTATGATATTGCCGTAAGGATAAAAAACAAAACCGGCCTCATGAAATACTACGCCTGTTATGGCGATATTTTAGCCGCCCGGTCGCAAAAATATGAAGCCATAAATATGGCCAGGCAGGCCGTTTCACTTGCCGAAAGTACCCATAACGATCATTTTAAAGGCGCAGCATATAACAATATTGCAGGGTGTTATTCGGATGCAGCCAACATTGAAAAAGCTTACGAATATTACCTTAAGGCGGTATCCGCTTATGAACGGCTGAACGATAAGCGACACCTGGCCGCGGTTTATGCCAACATATTGGGTATTTTCTTTTCGGTAGGGCACTCGCCTGAGAAAGCGCTCGAATACGGCCTAAAGGCAATTGAGGTAAGCCGGTCCGTTGGCGATGAAAGTGTGCTGGTTGAAGCACTTTCAAACACGGCAACTGTTTACATGAACCTGGGCAAGCCCAACAAAGCCATAACCCTGCTTAACGAAGCCATGCTGATAAGCCGCAGGCAGAAGGATTACACCTACCTTATTAACGAATTGGTGATGTACAATAACACCCTTGTAACCCAGCGCAAATACGCCCAGTTGGGGCGTAATAATAGCGAGATAAGGGAGCTGAGCCGCCTAACCGATAACAAACGCGGCATGGTTAACGCAGAATATTTTGATGGCCTGGCGTATTTTGATGCCAAAAACTATGAGGCAGCCAAACAGCATTTTATTACTGCCCTTGCCCTTGCCCGCAAGTATGATGAGCCGCTGATTGAACAACAGGCCGATAATGAGCTGGCCGATATTGAACTGTTAGGGGGCAACGTATCAAAATATCACGATTATAATAACCAGGAAGATTCCATCCGCACCAAACTGCACTTAGATCAGATCCTGATCAACACACAGGAACTGGAAACCAAATATAATGTAGCCAAAAAGGAAGCCGCCATCCTAACGCTCCATAAAGAAAAGCAAATCCAGGCGCTTACGCTGCAAAAACGAACCATATACATCGTAATTCTTACCTGTGCTTTGTGCGTGCTGCTTATTGTGGGCTGGCTGGTGCGCAATAATAGCATCCGTAAAGAAAAGCTGCTGATATCTGAACGGGAGGTAAAAGAGCAGCAAATCCAGATCCTTGAAAAAGAAAAGGAATTACTTACCACCCAGGCGCTGATGGATGGCCAGGAGGCTGAGCGCAGCCGCTTAGCAAAGGATCTGCACGATGGGCTTGGCGGCATATTAACCGGCACTAAATATTCTTTAAGCAGTATGAAACAAGACATGATAATCAGTGCGGAGAACGCTGCCGCTTTTGAAAAAACCATGAACATGCTCGATCAGTCTATCTCCGAGCTGCGGCGCGTTGCCCATAACATGATGCCCGAAAGCCTGCTTAAACTAAGCCTTAACGATGCCCTTGACGATTACTGCATGCAAATTACCACCAGCGGTGCCCTTAAGGTTACCTATCAAAGCTTTGGGATTGATAACCTGCTGGTAGACGAAGCCGTGAAAATTGCCGTGTACCGCATTGTACAGGAGCTGATCAACAACGTGGTAAAACATGCTTCGGCACAAACTGCAATTGTACAAATAACGCGTAAGGAAGCAACTTTGGGTATAACCGTTGAAGATGACGGTAAAGGATTTAAGCTGGCAAATTTGAGTTTTGCCGCAGGGATGGGTTATAAAAATTTAAAGAGCCGGGTTGACTTTTTGAAGGGCAACATTGATGTAAAATCGGAACCAGGCAGCGGAACTTCAGTATTTATTCAATTACCTGTTTAATTATGATAAAAATTATTCAAGTTGAGGACCACAGCCTGGTAATAGAAGGCGTAAAAACCTTTATCACTGCCGAACCGGATATGGAGTTTATGGCCACCTGCATATCGGGCGAAAACCTGTTGCAGGTATTAAAATGCCAACAGCCCGATTTAATTTTAATGGACGTAAACCTGCCCGACACCACCGGCATTGAGCTTTGCAAAGAAGTAAAGGATAAGTACCCCGGCGTTGTAGTGCTGGCGCTGAGCATTAATAATCAGCCCGGCATTATCCGCAAAATGACCGAAAGCGGCGCAATGGGCTATGTATTAAAAGATGCTTCCCGGTCAGAGATCCTCGAAGCAATCCGCATGGTAGCCAAAGGCAAAAATTATTACAGCCGTTCGGTATCGGCAGCCCTGCGCCGCCCTGATGCGGTTGATCTACCGCCCCTTACCCGGCGCGAACGCGAGGTTTTGGAACTGATAGCCGACGGTTATACCAACCCCCAGATAGCCGAATGGCTATTTGTTGACGTTACCACGATAGATTTTCACCGGAAAAATATGCTGTCGAAATATAAGGTGAAAAATACCGCCGCACTGATTAAAATAGCGGTAAGCAATAATTTGATATAATATAAAGCTTCTGGAGGTTAAGCTGTTACCACGGGTTACGCTGCGCTAAACTGGCGGGAGCAGATGTTTGGGCGTATCCCTGCGGGCCGGGCTATCCGTTTATACGCCTGCTGGCCTTATCCACAGGCCGGTATCCACTGCTATCCCTTACGCTGAATACTGATTAATGTTGTGTCCGTCCTTTTCCAGGTACCGGACATAAGCGGACGGACGGACACTTGCCCTGTAAAAAGTTACGCTGCGCTAAACTCGCGTGAGCAGGGGGTTTAATATTTTCAGCCCTCCTGCCTTTTAAGGCGAATATTTTTATACATGATATGCATAATATTTATGTGTGGTGCTGTGAGTACAGCAAGCCCTAAAATCACGTAAATAACCAGTGTACTTCTGTTTAAAAACATAATCCCAGCAATTCCGAATAAAAAAATACCAAATATAGCTAAAAAGCTGTAAAAGCTTATTTGGGTGATAATAACAAAAAAAGAAAATCGGCGATCTGTAGTTAAATAGTCTACAATATTTTTTAAAGACAAAATTGAATGCCAAAAAATAAAATAAAATGTTAAACCTAAAAGCATCGGCAAACTATAGGTGATAAAAACAAGTATTGAAAAAGTTAATAAAAACTCACCCCCTATTTCAGCGCTATTTTTATTACCCAAAAAATAGATAAAAACAGTACAAAAGAAAAACACTAAAGCAACAGAAAGCAACATATTTTTGTATTGGCCAACCCAATTTATCAATTGATAATGGCTTTTTCCGGACTGGAAAAGAAACAAAAGCGTTTTAACATCGTCAAAGTGACTTAATATAATTACGCTTGTTATAACTAAACCGTAACTAAATGAAAAAAGCTTACCCGTATTTGAACCGGTATCAAATTTATTCAAATCTGTTTCGCCAAAATGAAACGACGCAATCAGGATAAATAATATAACCCCAACAGCAGGTAGAAATAGGATCAAAGCCAAAAACGCTAATAATCGGCCCAGGTATCTATAAAAGAACTTAAGATATGAAAAAGCATAACCCCTGTCATTCGTTTCTTTTGCAGCAATCATGAGATCTGCCGCTCCATGCGGAATTCCAACTATAATGATGCCGGATATAAAGAGGTAGGTTTGTACTTGTAAGGTTAAAGGATATACATAAGTTTGATTGACCAGCAGTAGCACACCTAATAGAAAAAGGGATTTTTTCATCATCTGATCAGACTGGCATTTTTGAAAAATAATTAAAGTTGCCTCAAATCAAAGCAGCCCGGCATAGATAGATTAATTGGACCGGTATTGCCAGATTTGAGGCAACTAATAAAAAACAGTTACGCAATGGCAACTTTATCAGATACTTTTTCAGATTGGGCGAGCGTATAAATAACCAATCCGAAACCGATTTTATTAATAGCATCACCAATATTGTAAACCACATCAAGCGATAGGCCATGTAATACATTAATGCCAAATAAACCGCCTGTGGTACCTGCAATATAACCTATAGGGTAAATAGCCCAACCAACCAAAACAAACCAGGCTAATGATTTGGTAGCTTTTGCAACAGCCGGCCCTGCATCGTTTGCAAGCTTAGCCACTTCCCCAAACCATATTAGGTAAACAATGTAAAAGTACCCAATACTGCTCACGAAGCCCCAAATCCAGCTTTGTTGCTCGGTGCCATAAATTGCTTCGCCTATATAACCTGTTACCAGCATAAAAACTGATGCTGCAATAAGTTTCCAAAGCAATCCAATTTTTCCGCCTGCCTTTTTGGTTATCAAATAAAATTCAACACACATTAAGGGTACGGTTAACAACCAATCTACATAGCGGAAGAAGGTTGGGGATTGGTTGGTTGCCAGAAAATAATCTCTCATGTAATAATAGTGAACCGCCGCAATAAACGTAATGAGGCCCGAAACAAGAATCGATATTCGCCACTTTTTATCAGTGTTTGAAACCTCGAAAAAGAAAAAAACTGATGCGGCAAGCATGGCCATGCAACCCACAAAAAAAGTAAAAGCAACATAGTTTGTGCTGGCGATCGGGACGATCGCTAATAGTTTGGAATACATAGTAATAATTTTAAGTTAGGAAAATTGGTTAATGATAGCAGGAGGATTGTCCATCACTATATAAACCAAACGTAGAAAAGATTTTCCTTAACTGTTAAAATAAATTGTAAAAGAATTGTAAAATTATAACAATATTGAACTAATTTTATAATTAAAGTACAATATGGTACTATTGATATTTATTCATTATTTACGTTTAAAAAGCAACTTCGCTCATCTTTCAATAGCTAATATCAACCCCGTTCAATCCTATCACTCGCAGATAAAAGCCGTTACCACGAGTTACGCTGCGCTAAACTCGCGGGAGCAGGGCTTTTGTCCGTCCGTCCGTTTACGTCCGGTATTTGAAACGGACGGACGGGCATTGAAGGGTTGTTAGTGTTTTGGAAAGTACGGGCAGCGATTTTATTCATTAAAACTAACCGACCACAAATTCAACAACATAAAATAAAAAAGCCTCTCAAATTTCTTTGAAAGGCTTCTATTCTGTGATCCCATCAGGATTAATCTATGTTAATACGAGTTTTATTCAATTTGATTAAACTTGTTATTAAATAATTGACTATCAGTATTTTATATTGTTTTTACTGTCAAGTGTACGCAACTTTGAACTAGTTAAGTAAAACACAAATTGACAGCAATATTGACAGTAACTACAAATTAAAATTAATGGCAACTCTAAATTTTTATCTCGACAAAGCCGACAAGAACGGCCGTTCATTCATTCAAATGACCTACTTAGCTAACGGTCAAAAATTCAGGCATTCTATTAAGTATAAATTGACCCCTACTCAATGGCTAGTGAGTAAACAGCGGGTACGTGTTAAACAAACTGATGATGAATTTGTCAACAGTCATTTAAACTCAATTGAGGACATTATCAGGAAAGCAGAAAAGGAATCGTTATTGGTTAATAACAGTATTAATTTCTCATTCGTTAAACAACGTTTCAACGATGCATTGGATAAGAGGGACGATAAGAAAACATTTTTCGGATATTTTAATGAGTATATGGAAGCCGCAAAAGGGAAGCTGAAAGAATCAACTATTAGCAGGTACAAAACTTGTTTAAACCACTTAACAAATTTCAGAACAGCAAAGAAATATGAACTAACCTTTGAAAGGATCAATGGCCAGTTTTATAAACAGTTTGTCTCCTATCTAACCGATGACTGCAAAATACTGAACAATACAACCGGGAATTATGTAAAAATGGTTAAAGCCTTTATGAATTTCGCTACTGATATGGGCTATAATAAATCAGGGAACGATTTTAAGAAGTTTAAGGTGTTTAAAGAGGATTCAGAGTTAATTTATCTATCAGAGGAAGAATTATTAAAACTATTCCACTTAAAATTGACCAGCGCGAAACTGAGTATAGTCAGGGATAACTTTTGCTTTGCCTGTTTTACCGGGTTAAGGTATTCGGATATAACCAAGCTAAAAAAGGAAAACATAAAGGATGATTATATAGAGATTAAAACAGAAAAGACGAGGGATTTTTTGAAGATTCCGCTAAATATATATGCTAAACAATTACTGGCTAAAAACAACGGATTCCTACCTAAATTATTCTCAAACCAAAAGACTAACGACTATTTGAAAGACCTGGGAAAAGTTGCTGAAATAAACGAGCCTATACATATTGTTAAATACAGAGGTGTTGAGAAAGTTGAGTTTTTAGAACCTAAACACAACTTTATTAGTACGCATACAGCGAGAAGAACATTTGTAACTATATCACTTGAAAAAGGAATGAGGCCGGAGACCGTTATGAGCATAACAGGACATAAGGACTATAAAACTTTTAAGAAGTATATTAAGCTGACTGATAAAGTTAAGCTTGCTGAAATGAATAATATTTGGTCGCCTAAGATGCACGTTGCATAAAAATAGTTTAGCCCCTATTTCGGTATGGGTTATACCAACTTGAAAAAAATAAAATAAAATTTGAAAAAATAATTCCCGGAATTTATTTTTGTGAGCGACTTAAAAAATCAGCAATGCCTGATCGTTCGCCAATTGCACAGCGTAGCCTGTTGCCTGCCAACTAAACTAATATGGCACCCATTTTTTTAGAAACGGATTGTTTGGTTCTGTTATCTTTTGCTATTGTTGTGCGCATTATCAACACTCAAAAACGCATGAGTAATTGCGTGATTTTTTTACATAATAAAAATGTTATCATTTAACAACCAACAAGCACAAAACATTAAAGAATTAAGAGCAGACGTTAAATTCAGGTATTTAGAAGAAATAATTAAAGACTATATCAAGGAAGCTTTAACCGAGTTTATAAAAGAGCAGAAAGAGGCCGAAGAAAACAAGTCGCCACTGCTAACCATTGAAGATATAGCACGTAAATTTCAAGTCACTAAAGCAACTGTACATAACTGGAAAAACAAAGGAAGTATAGTCGGTAAAAAGTTTGGCAAGAACAGATATTTTACGGAGGAGGAAGTAAGAAAGTCTATGGCTAAATTCGGTTTTTCAAAACAGTGGGAAAACCGGATGGATGAATAAAAAAGTAATTGACCCCATGTAATCATGGGGTTTTTTGTTATTAATGCGTAAGTCAAATTAGCGATAAAAAAAGTATAAAGATTCCCGTCGATGGGAGTATATGTTCCGTGTTACAGACATGGAACATTATTAAATCAAATACAGACGCAGATCAATTTGAACAATTTTCTTTAATTACATCAGCTGCGTTGGTGTTGCCAAGAGCTAATGCTTTCTGAAAGTCCGCGCAAGCACTTTGTTTGTCATACTGCTCAAGTTTTATCGCGCCTCGATTTAAATAGGCTTCGCTATTATTGGGATTAATTATAAGGCAATGATTCAAATCATCAAGTGCTCCTTTGTAATCCTTCAAAAGCACTTTTGCCGTAGCACGATATAATAAAGCTTTATCGTTATTAGCTTGAAGTTTCAAAACAATACTAAACGCGTCTATCGCGCCTTTATAGTCATTAAGTACATTTTTTGTCATTCCTATGTTGAAGTATATATCAGGATTATTGGAATTCAATATTAACGCATGATTGAAATCTGATAACGCTTCATTGAACCTGTTTAAGCGATTATTAACACCTCCACGATTTAAATATGCTTTAACAACTTTTGGATTAAGCTCAATTGCTCGGTTATAATCCTTTAGAGCATCCTCATTGTTTCCTAATAGGTAGTTTGAATATCCTCTGTTATCAAATGCGCTCGACGAATTCGGATTTGACTTGATGAAAGTGGTGTAATCTTCTATAGAGCCTTTGAAATCGTGCAGGTAATACCTATCTAATGCGCGAAAGAAATATACGCGATTATAGTCAGGATTAATAAATACAGTAGTATCATAATCTTTAAGTGATTCCTGATAATTGCGTAATACCTGTTGATGGTAGCCTTTTTGAAAATAACTAAACGCTCTTGTAGTATCAGTTTGGCAAAATGCCGAAATAGAAATTATTAAAAAAGTAAGTATTGAGAATAAAAGTTTAACCATACCGTAAATATAAGTGATTACTGCGCAAGGAATGCGAAGTAATCAAATTCAAAAACGAGTATAAACGATGTTCAGAGGCAATACAACAACTCTAAATGTTAAGTAATACAAATACTCACTGAAGATAAAATAGTTAACAAAAACGAGCTATTAGGGCTATGCTAAGAGAAGTCCATTAAGAGCTCGGAGCCACCCGTTACACGACTGCCACCCACAAAAAGAAATGTCCTTAGAAAGCATGCAAAAGAATAGCAGGAGTTTTTGATGAATGGTATAGGTAAATGTAGTAATGGATCTATTATAATAAATCAAGTTTATCGAAATAATTACCTATTCCATAAAATTTTAGAAGTTATAGGCCGATCAAGTTCTATTTTAAATCGTTCAAGGTAGCTAGGATATAACCCTGTATATTTCGCTTTAGAAAGGGGTAATAGCGCGAGCGCATCGGGACTTGATGGATCATCTCCAAAGCCAAGAATAATAAATACCGGGTAATGCTTATTGCACTCATTATATCTTGCAAGTTGATTTTGATTGCACCATACATATTTATCAATGTATAAGTCTGTTCGGAATTTCGCTTCAACAAAAAAGACTCCATTAGTGTAATGATCTTGAAATGTATAATCTGGTTTTAAGGATGATTGAACATAATCACCTTTATTTGTCTGATAATCGTGAGTTTTTTCAAGAAGGGTATAGTAGTCTTGAATAAATAAAAACTCCCTGACATATTTTTCAAAAGCATCGCCGATTTTATGCGATTCAGGTTTTTGAGCATCATCAATCATAGCTGTGATGCCCGCTTTAAGAATAGAAAAAAAGCTCATTATTGTAATTAAGGTTATAGATGTTCAACTATACAAAATATGTTTAATTCTTCTCAATCTATAGAGCGATAATTTTAATGAAAACTTATTATAAAGCCTCACATTGTTCCTGACTATTTTAGATAAGTCATTATTGGCTTAAAAAAAAACAATAATCAAATTTGATTTTTTAAGACGTTTTAGAATAATTCTTTCATTTTACCTTAGAAATTAAAAAAGCAGATGAAATTCTGCAAGGAATATCTAACTTAGAAAATTAACCTTATCGTAGTAAAACTGATGAAATACCATCTTAGTAAATTGCAAATGGCCATTCTGTTAATTTTTGAATGTTTTTTAGAAAAAGTAAGTATAATCTTAAAATAATTAAATCATACATAAGCTCCAATTACCGTAAAATTTGAGCAAAAAAAAGCGATTAAAAAAAGCTTCTTCATTCATGTTGAGCAAAGTGTAAAATCACAATTAAAATTTTCAATTGGAGTGTGAATTTGCCATTATAATTATCAAGTTCGCCATAAATCCAATGTTAAACAACAACTAAATAAATTATGGATATACCCGAAAATATCGATAAGGAGCATCTTTTAAAGGCGATTGAAAAAATTAATTTTGAGGGTATTCCTAAACGCGCAGATTCACAGCAATATGATGTAGTTTACAACTCTAAGTTATACCCTCCAAAACTAATTATTTCCTATGCCAATATATTTGCCAATGGATTAGAATTAGATCGAAGATCTTTCGATGGTGGATTAGATACACCTGCATTTAAGATACTAGTGAAAAATGGGTTTATAATTCAAAAAAAAAAATTAGAAACAAAAAAAGAAGTTGATTTTGTTGAAATAATTAAAAAAGCTGGCAGAACAAATGCTACTGCTTTTTTTATGGCAGCCAGGGAGTTGTTAAACAAACTCAATATTAAGCAAGATGATGAAAGAATAACGTATGGCACTTCAGCAAGTAACCAATTTTCTATAACATTAGGGCAACGGCACTGCTTAGTTCTAAAGCTAAACGAAGACTATCCGTGGTATTTTATCGACGGAGCTAAAACTATTCCCGAAAAATATCTAAAAGTCAGCCAATTTCAAGGAAGTCCTGAAGCCTACTACTATAGTTGTAAAAGTTCAGATGACCTGCGAAGCCGTATAAGTGAAATCGGAAAAGCGTCTGAAAAAGAGTTAAGGCGTACTCAATCTTCAGGATTTCGAAAATCAAATAATGAGATTTTTGAAAAAGCAGTATTTGATAAAACGTACAGTGATCAGTTATTTAATAAAGCATTCGAAAGTTTAGGAAATAGTGAATCGGGAATTAAGAATTATAAAAAAGCCTATATCAAATGGCTGGATGCTATTTTTAAGAAGGAAAGCGGAGTAAAGAACTCATATGTCCGAGCGATTGAGTTACTGTCTAAGTTGATTAACTGGAATGTATTTGAAGTTGACGACCTTAATAAGCTAAAATCATTATATGACGACTTATTAAAAGAACAAAAAACAGAGGGAGGTAAATATTATAATGAGGCCGCAAAATCTTATGGAAATAATGGTTTTTACTCCGCTGCAATTAAGACTTACAATGATTTTTTACAGCAGTATTCAACACTGAACACTGATATAATAAATTTGAATTTTATGCTACCATTGAATGAAATATTGTACGGTCCTCCTGGTACAGGTAAAACGTATAAACTGAATGAGTATAAAGAGAAATACTTTACTGACAGGGGTGTTACTAAATCTTCAGAAGAGTTACTTAAAGAAAAAATATCTGCCTATCCATTTTGGAAAATATTTGCTGCTGTTTTGAGCGATTACGATAAACCCATTTTAGTTTCTGACATAATGGCTAACCCTATTGTCAAAGCCAAAATAAGCGATGCTGCAAAAACGCCTCAAAATACAATTTGGAGGATATTACAATCTTATGCTGATCAGGAGTCCTCTCAAATGAGCGAAAAATATAGAGGCCCCTTAGAATTGTTTCATAAAAATGAGAAGAGTGAATGGTCGATAATAGCGGATAAGCAAATAGAAATACCAAACATAATTGACAAAGAGCTATTAGAGATTGCACAAAATCCTTTTATTAGAACAGCTCAAGGCGTAACTATAAAAACCCGATTTAATTTCATAACTTTTCATCAAAAATATAGCTACGAGGATTTCATTGAAGGAATTAAGCCATTATTAAAGGATAATTCAGAGGAAGAAAAGGCCGGTGACTTACAATTTGAATTAAAGAAGGGGATATTTTACAACAGTTGTATTGAAGCATTAAAATTGGTCGGTTACAATTCTTTTGAAGAATGTTACAATGATTCAATTGAAAACCGAATTGCAAAATTTACTGAAGCAAAAGGCAAGCCATCAAAACAGTTTGCATTATTTATCGATGAAATTAATAGAGCAAATATTTCGGCGGTTTTTGGTGAGTTAATCACATTATTGGAAGAGGATAAAAGAATAGGCGGAGAAAATGAAATTTGGTTAGAATTGCCATATTCTAATGAAAAATTTTGTGTTCCGGCAAACCTTTACATCATAGGTACTATGAATACCGCAGACAGATCAATCGCTTTGTTAGACATTGCGCTGAGAAGACGTTTCGAATTTAAGGCTCTATATCCAATTTATATGGAATCTCAGTGGTGGGCGCCGCTACTCGAGGCATTGAACCAAGCTATTTACAGTTGGAAAAAAAATCCTGACTTTTTTATCGGTCACGCCTTTTTTATCAATAAACCAGAAGGGGAAAAGATTGGAATTTTAAATTCAAAAATTATTCCTCTCCTATACGAGTACTGTCAAAGTAATACGGAAGCAGTAAAAAAAATATTATTGGACGCAGGTATTCAAATCAGTCCAACAACTATTAAAGAAAATTATCAAATTATTGCTTTGTGAGGTTATTTGAATGGATGAGTGATTCTTTAAAGCAGCCTCAAAATAAGGTAGCTGGCTTTGTTAGTTATCTATCAACCGTTTGGGAGAATCGAAACCGATTTATAGAGTTGTCAGAAGACATTTCAGAGGAAGAACAACAAGAGCGAAAAATACAGAAACAGCGTTTTTTTGATTTTACTATAGATGGCAAAGTATCTGCAAGAAACTATGTTGGAGTAGTTCAATATGAAGATATTAGGGTAGAAGTTTATCCTAAAATATTTGCACATGATAAAACTGGTGATAGTAAGAAATGGCAAATGAATTTATTCTATTGGCTTACTTATTGTCGTAAAATAAAATTTCCATTTTCGTTTGCAGATGTTTCGAATTTAATTTTTGATGATTTCCTAGAGCTACTGATTTACGTATTTTCAAATTACACTGAGGAAATTATTTCCAGACAACCATTTCAGGCTTATCAAAGTGTAGATGAAGAAACAACATTTCTAAAAGGCCGTTTATCATTTGATAATTATACCAAACATAATCTAACAACAGGTAAATGGCAAAACTTTTTTTGCACTCATGAACCATTTGTTTACGATAACCGTTTTAATCAAATTATTAAATATGTGACACGTAGACTGTCCGCGATTAGCGAAAACTATCGGAATAAAGAGAAGTTGAATGAAATTCTATTTTTACTACACGATGTTTCCGATATACGCTGTTCAGCAGAAGATTGCGAAAAGGTTAAACTAAATCCGTTATATGAAGATCATAAGCATATCCTAGCACTATGTAAGCTGTATTTATCCAATCAGGTCATTGACATGGACTCTGATAACAGTAGAAATTTCTGTTTTCTAGTGCCCATGGAATATGTTTTTGAAGACTTTGTTTTTGGCTTTATAGCTGAAAAGTGGCCCACTTTAAATTTTAAAAGCCAAAGTTCGGATTATTTGGCGTTAAATTACGGTAAACCCGTTTTTCGAATTAGGAATGATATTTACATTGACAACAAAATCATCATTGACACGAAGTATAAATATAGATCTACTAATGATGGGTTGAAGTCCGGAGTAAGTCAGAATGACTTATATCAAATGGTTAGTTATGCAATTAGGAGGAATTGCAAAAATGTTTTATTGCTTTATCCACAAATAGAAACGGCTTTAAATGCATCCGCTTGGTTCGAAATTCCCTCGGCTATGTTGTCGGAGTCAATTGATATTCGAGTTCAAAATCTAGATATAACTTTTGACGACATCCAATTGGCGGATGCTTTAATTAAGGCAAGAGTTGAACATATAGACCCTATATTCAAGCCGGATTAATAAATTGAAGCCTTTGCGAAGTGATCAACTTTTACAGCAGAATTTAAAGAAAGCCTTAATATAAGAAGAAATTAAATCTATAAAATATAAAACAAATGATGTTTTTGCAGCATATCCAGATGCTTATAATTGGTTTCAGGAAAACGCGGATTCAGGAAAAATTGAACTTTACACCAAGCTATTAAAAGTGAGCGATACTGATGCCGAAGACTTTTTTAGCGATCCCGATAGAATTATTGCTTTTTATAAAGCAATAATAGAATCCTATAAACACGAGAATCTTATTCTGGAGTGCCAGAATATCAATTTAGGGTAATTAGTTAATGTATTAGTCTGAATTATACCTTCTTTTACTGACAGTTTAACTAATAGTAAAAATAAAAACCCTTGTAATTTCTTGACTTACAAGGGTAAATTGATGTTTTTAATAGCCCATAGGGAATCTATATTCAATGTTCTAGATTGCCTTATTTTAGTACTTATAATAACAAATTCTTTCGTTGGGCTACTTTAGCCGATGAATGGATGGAAGATTACAACTACAATAGGCCACATGAAGCATTGGGTAGTACAACGCCAAGCTCGTACAGGCAATTAAACAATAAGTAATGGGAAAAAGACACTCTGTAGAAAAAGCAAATTGGTCATCAACAAGAGAAGAATGGTATCAAGAAGAATGCAATAAAATTCTCTTTGAAAAACAATCAAGCATCACTATAAATGATAATGCAGTATATCTGGAATCACCAAATAATACCGAACATCTTTTGCACATAACCAAGCCTAAAACAAAGTGGTATGAAATATGGCTTAAGCTAAAGAATAACTAATAAAGTGAAATGTAATATGTTTATAAACCAAATTTTTAATTTATTTAGTCCATTAAAAAACTGTCTGAAATAAGGGAGGGTTACAACCTGTTTAGATTGCAATTTTGACTAAGTAAATCTTCCCTCAGACATTATATAGAATAAAAACTTTGTTGATTTATATATTATTTTACTTAATTTTATTGACAGTGCCACTGACAGTAAAAACAAAAACGCCTCATAAATAATTAATTTACAAGGCGTTATAAAGAGTCAAGTGATCCCATCAGGATTCGAACCTGAGACCTACTGATTAGAAATCAGTTGCTCTATCCAGCTGAGCTATGGGACCATCTGCGATATTTTCGCGGTGCAAAGATGCAAAAATCTCCTTAAATTGTCAAAACAAATACAATACAGCCAAAACAACTGTATTATAGGCCGTTAAGCCCTAATGTATGGGCAAACTAAAATAAAAGGTTGAGCCTTTACCCATCTGGCTCTCTACCCAAATGCGGCCATCGTGCCGCCTGATGATCTCGGCACAGAGGTATAGGCCTATCCCAAAGCCCGATATTGTTTTGGTATCGTGGTTGTTTACCCGGTAAAAACGGTCAAACAGTTTTTCCTGGTCGTGGGTGTTTATGCCAATGCCTTCGTCTTTTACGCTTACCTGCACGGTATTGCCCAATACCTGGTAATTAACCTCTACCTCTTTCCCCTTTGCCGAGTACTTTACGGCATTGCTTAAAAAATTGTTGATCACCTGCCCTATTTTATCATGGTCGGCATTAATCATCTGCGGACCGCGGGCCAGGTAATAAATATTATGGCTTTGTGTGGTTAAGCTCACCTCCTCAACGGTTTGTTTAATCAGCTCGTTAATATCAAAGGCCTTTTCTTCCAGGTAGATCTGCCCGGCCTCTAAACGCGATACGTTTAAAAACCCGTTGATCATCACCGTCATTTTTTTAATCTGCTTATCAACCTTATCCAGTGCAGTGGTGGTAAAGTTATCTTCGCTATCCCTTGCCTTTGCCATCAGCATTTGCACATAGGCCTTTAACGATGTTAGCGGTGTTTTAAGCTCATGGCTTACCATGGCAATAAAATCATTTTTGCGCTGTTCATCCTGTTTTTGAGCGGTAATATCCAAAACAGCACCTACAAAGCGTACGGGGGTATCCCTGTCATCAAAAAACACTTTACCCTTTGCCCTAACCCACCTTATTTTTTTATCGGCTGCACCAACGGTACGGTACTCAACATCGTATTCGCCTTCGCTTACCGCTTTGTTCATTGATGCCTCAATCACTTTTAAAACGCGTTCACGGTCTTCGGGATGCAGGCCCATCACAAAGTCCCTGTCATAAACCACAGGGTCGTTATGATCAACGCCAAACAGGTGCCGGCAGCGCTCATCCCACTCCAGGTTATTTTTGCGGGTAAGGTCCATATCAAATGTACCCAGGCGGGCGGCATTTACGGCCAAGCGCCCGCGTTCCTGTAGTTGGTGCAGTTCTTCGCGCGCTTCAACCTGCTCTGTAATATTAATAACCGTGGCTAAAATAGCTTCTACATTACCCTCCTTATCAAACAAAGGATCATAACTGAAATTTACGTAATGCCGGGTCATACCACCATCAGGCGAGGCTATATCAACCCCAATTTCATCAATAGCTAAGGGAAGACCACTGGTATAAACCTCCTGCAGCATTTCGGGAAAAGGCTGCCCTATTAATTCAGGAAATGCACGTAACAGGGCTTTGCCAACAACCTGATCAGCCTTGCGGTTCCAGATACTGAGCATATTTTTGTTGGCAATATCAATGATAAGCTCAGGGCCCCGTAAAACGGTCATCCCTATGGGTGCCGTCATCACCATTCGGTTTAAACGGTGCTCGCTTATCTCAATCTGCTTCCTGGAGTTTATTTGCTCGGTTACTTCGCTGGCAACCACCATTATGCTGTGGGTAATGCCGGCAGTATCTTTTAATGGCTGATATACAAAGTTAAAATAGGCTTCTTCCAGCACGCCATCGCGCTCTAAAAATACCTTGGCGGCATTGCCATAAAAAGGTTCGCCGCCGGTATAAACTTTTTCAAGTATCTTTAAAAATGGCTGCCCAAGCAATTCGGGCAGGGCAATATGTAAGGGTTTATTAATTACCGAACGGTTTTTACCCCAAACTTTCAGAATGTTATCATTTGCGGTTTGTATGATAAGATTAGGCCCGGCAAGCACACTTATGGCAACAGGTGCCTGCATTATCATGTTCCTGAAACCCGCTTCGCTTACCGCCAGCTGATCAACAAGCCGTTGAAGATCATTGCCCGATTGCTGCAACTCTTTGTTGGTTGAGATCAGTTCTTCGTTCGATGCTTCTAACTCTTCGTTAATAGCGGCCAACTCCTCAAATAGTTTTTGTTCTTTTTCCTGGCTCTCTTCTAAAGCCATCCGGTTCAGGTTTTGCTGCGTTACATCAACAGCGGTATGTAAAATGCAATAAACGCTGCCATCATCGTTTTTGATGGCGTGGTAAATAAAATCAAAATAAAACTGCTGCAGCTTGCCATTAACCATTAGCTTGGCGGGGGTATCTTTTGCCTGGTAGGTGATACCGGTGTTCCAAACATTTTTTAATATCTCAATAAAAGGCTGATCGCTAAGCTCAGGGATAACATCCAGCATAGGCCGGCCGATAACGCTGCGGTCTTTCCCCCACAAATTGATCATGGCATCATTGGCCGTTTGGATAATGATTTGTTCAGTAGTATAAATAGCAGTCGCGTTGGGCGAAACAGACAAAATTCCGAGTAATTCCCTATCAGAGAAAAGATGTGGTGTATTGGTCATTTACTGATCGGGCGGTTCAAATTATGCTTCCTTAAAAACCAAAGCATACGCGTTTCAAATATAATTATCATTATTTAAACAAAATAACGATTTTTAATTTAGGGAAAAACGCAGACCTGAGTATGCGTAGCCAGGTTAATGAAAAACACCTGTCTGTTTAACATTTTTTGTTTAATATCTTTTTAAAGGCCCTGTTTTTTGCAGCTAAAAAAGGCGTGCAAAAACCATGAAATTAAAAGGATTTATCCTTTACTTAAATAATCAAACTATGCAGACTAATATTTGTTAAATTATACATATTATTGCAAACAATTATAAACCAATTGCTTCATAAAGCAAGTAAATTTATATTTTAAATAAACAGTTAGTTAACATACGGGTGTATTTCTAATCAGATAGAATGCGGTTGCTGTAAGTACTAATTAGCTGCTAAATTGAAACAATATTAATTTAACAAGGTAGATTTTTACTTTTTAAAAATACAAAGTGTTTTTTTTACAATAAGTAAATCATACTTTTATCAGATTTTTTTAAAATAAACTCATTTATGATCATTATTGCTGACGGTGGCTCAACTAAAACAAACTGGTGTCTGGTTACCGAAGAAGGTAAAAAAGTGTATTTTAACACTGAAGGGTACAACCCTTATTTTTCAAGCACCGAGTATATCATCCAGTCGTTAAAGGAAAGTTTACCAACCGACCTTGAGAAGGATGTTATTACCGAAGTAAACTATTACGGCGCAGGATGTTCAACACCCGAGATGCGTAAGATTGTTGAAGATGCAATGAAAGTTGTTTTCAGCAACTCTAAAGTTTACATAGGTCATGATCTGCTTGCCGCTGCCAGGGCGCTATTAGGAAACACAGAAGGTTTTGCTGCCATATTGGGTACAGGAACAAACACCTGTATATATGATGGTAAAGATGTTGTAAACAATATAGATTCAGGAGCCTATATTTTAGGTGATGAAGGTAGCGGTTGCTACATCGGCAAAAAATTGCTGACTGATTATTTACGCGGATACATGCCTGAGCCGGTACGTAAACTTTTTTGGGAAACCTTTAAACTTACACCCGATGATATAAACGAGCAGGTTTACACCCAACCCCGTGCAAACCGTTTTTGTGCAAGCTTCAGCAAGTTTGTTTACGATAATAATGTTCATATAGAATATTCAAGAAACCTGGTACGCACCTCGTTTGAAGACTTTTTCCGTAACCTGGTTACCCACTACCCTGATTATCAGAAATACACTTTTAACTGTATAGGTTCGGTAGGTTACAATTTCCGCAATGTGTTGGAAGAGGTTGTTGCCGAAAACGGAATGGTTGTTGGTAACATCATCCGCTCACCTATAGATAACTTAGTGAAATTCCATTTGGAGCTTTCACCATCACAGATCTAAAATCAGAAAGCTATAAAATTAAAAGAGCCGGAATTGTGTGATCACATTTCCGGCTCTTTTGCTTTATGTCGGTTAAAGCTTTTTAAATCCCGAATCAGGGTTTATCAAGGTTCAGTTCATTATTAAATATCTTGGCATACTTGCGTCTGTCAAACTTATACAGCTTGGCAGCACGGTACGATACCCCTTTTTGCTTTTCGTCAAGTTCCTTCAAAAATCCGTAGCTCAGCATTTTTTTACGAAAGTTCCTTTTATCCATCTTTTTACTCAAAATGGCTTCGTACAATGATTGCAGCTGCGTTAGCGTAAATTTTTCGGGCAGCAGCTCAAAAGCAATAGGCTGATAATTTAAACGGCGGCGGATCTTATTAAAGCCGGTATCAAATATCTCAGAGTGGTCAAATGCCAGCTTGGGCAGTTCATTAACCGGGTGCCAAAAGGCTTTGCGGGCATACTGTGAAACGGGCCTTAACTCCTTTTGCCCGTTTATACGGATCAGCGCATAATAAGCAACCGTTATTACACGGCCCTGCGGGTGCCTGTTTACTTCGCCAAATGTATGAAATTGCTGCATGTGCAGATCGCGCAAGCCGGTAAGCTCATACAGTATACGTTCGGCTGCATCGTCAATACTCTCATCCTGCTCAACAATATAGCCGGGCAGTGCAAGCCAGTCCTTGTAAGGCTCCTGGTTTCTTTCAATGAGCAGTATTTTTAGCTCGCCGGCTTCAAACCCAAATATTACACAGTCGATCGAAAATACCGAATCAAATGTGGGTAGTTTTACTTCCAAACTCTGATAGATTTTAGGTTAATAATTTTATAGTTATATGGTTAAGCGCTAATGTAAAAAAAAATAAATTAAATTTAATGGTGTAAATTTCACACAGTATCTTCGTGGCTACAAATTAGCAGATTAAAAATGCAAAAAATTTCAAAATTAGCTGTTTTAACATCAGGCGGTGATGCCCCGGGAATGAATCCCTGCATCAGGGCCGTTGTACGAACAGCTATATATAATGGCCTAAATGTAGTTGGTATAAGACGAGGTTACCAGGGACTTATCGAAGATGATATGTTTGATATGGAAACCCGCTCTGTTAGTAACATTTTAAATTTAGGCGGTACTATTTTAAAAACAGCACGCTGCCTGCCCTTCCGTACTGACGAGGGAATGGAAATTGCTTATCAGAATTTAAAAAAGCGCGGTGTTGATGCTATAGTAGTTATTGGAGGCGATGGTACCTTTACCGGTGCACTGCGTTTTTCAAAAAAATACCCTGATATATCAGTTTTGGGCGTTCCCGGAACTATTGATAATGACCTTTACGGATCAACCTATACCCTTGGTTTTGATACAGCAACTAATACCGTTGTTGAAGCTATTGATAAGATACGCGATACAGCTGATGCGCACGACCGCCTCTTTTTTATTGAGGTTATGGGCCGCGACTCGGGCGCCATTGCCCTGCGTGCAGGTATATCATGCGGTGCCGAGGCTATTTTACTGCCGGAGAAAGCTACCGCCATTGACGACCTGATTGAGAATTTAAGAAACGGATCGAGCAATAAAAAATCATCGAGCATTGTGATTGTTGCCGAAGGAGATAAAAACGGCGGTGCTTATGATATAGCCAAAAAGGTACAAAAAGAAGTAAAGTTTTACGATGTAAAAGTTACTATATTAGGCCACTTGCAACGTGGGGGCAGCCCATCAGCATTCGATAGGGTGCTGGGCAGCCGTTTGGGTTATGCAGCGGTAAACGCCTTAATAAAAGGCGAATCGCAAATGATGGTTGGGCTCGAAGCCAATCACATTAAATTAACAAGCCTTGAAGAAGCACTTAATCAACACGAGTTTAAACTGGAAGAAGATTTGATGCAGATGGCTGAAATACTTTCTATCTAAATAAATGATTGCAGTTGTATATAGCGGATCAAACTTTGCCGACTGGAGGCTTGCCGATAAGGACAGAACTATAGCCTCTTTTAAAACCAGTGGCATAAATCCCTATTTTAACGATGAAAAACACATTATACAACTGCTAAGCAAAAACATTAACCTTATACACCATGCCGAAGAGATAAAACGTATTTATTTTTTCGGTGCCGGTTCATCATCACCCCAGCTTAAAGCTATTGTTCATAATGCCCTATCCACCTTTTTTAAGTTTGGTAAGGTAAGCGTTGAGCATGATATTGCCGGGGCAGCTATTTCCTGCTGCAAAAACTCGCCGGGTATTGTAAGTATTTGCGGCAGCGGATCAAACGCAGCCTGGTACGATGGTAAAAGAGTAAAACCAAATAACTTTGGGCTTGGCTATATACTGGCAGACGAAGGCTCAGGCAACTGGCTGGGGCGCCAGCTATTAAAGGGATACATGAACGAAACCCTGCCCGAAAACATCAGGAAAAAATTTGTGCAGCGGTATGACCCCGACCGTAAAACCCTGCTCGAAAAAATATACCGGCAAAAACAACCGGCCATATTTTTAAACTCATTTACAGAGTTTTATGTAGATAATAAAGAGGATAATTATATAAAAGGGATAGTTAAAAGCGGGTTTGATAAACTGATTGCCACATATTTATTACCCTTGCATGATGAACATCCCGAAGCTTTGTTGTACTTTGCAGGCTCTATAGCGGCAGGCTTTCAAAACCATTTATATGAAGCCGCGGCCGATGCAAATCTAAAAATTGCAAATATCATAAAAGAACCCATAAACAATTTATTAACTTACTATTCAAGTAAAAATTAAAAATCATGAAAATAGGAATTAACGGTTTCGGCCGTATTGGCCGCCTTGCATTTAGGGCTGCAATTGAAAGATCAGACATTGAAGTTGTTGGTATTAATGATCTTGTTGAGCCTGATTACATGGCTTACATGTTAAAATACGATTCAACTCACGGTCCTTTCAAAGGGACTATTGCTGTTGAAGGTGGTCATTTGGTAGTAAACGGTAAAACTATCCGTGTAACTGCTGAAAAAGACCCATCAAACTTAAAATGGGGCGAAATAGGTGCTGAAGTTATTATTGAATCAACTGGCTTATTCTTAACTCAGGAATCTGCTCAAAAACATATTGATGCCGGCGCTAAAAAAGTGGTAATGAGCGCACCAGCTAAGGATGATACCCCTACTTTTGTAATGGGTGTTAATCACAAAAAATTAACTGCTGAGCATACCATCGTATCAAACGCATCATGTACTACCAACTGCCTTGCTCCTATAGCTAAGGTATTGAATGATAGCTTTGGTATTGAAGAAGGCTTAATGAGCACAGTACACGCTGTTACAGCTACTCAAAAAACAGTTGACAGCCCATCAGCTAAAGACTGGAGAGGTGGCCGTGGTGCTTACCAAAACATCATCCCTTCATCAACAGGTGCTGCCAAGGCGGTAACTTTGGTTATCCCTGAGCTTAAGGGTAAATTAACAGGGATGTCATTCCGCGTTCCGGTTGCTGACGTTTCTGTAGTTGATTTAACTGTTCGACTTAAGAAAGGTGCTACTTACGAAGAGATCAAAGCTGCAATGAAAACAGCATCAGAAGGCGACCTTAAAGGAATTTTAGGTTATACTGAAGATGACGTAGTATCTGAAGATTTTAAAGGTGATGCACGCACATCAATTTTTGATGCTAAAGCGGGTATTGCTTTGAATGATAACTTTGTAAAAGTTGTATCATGGTACGATAACGAGTGGGGTTACTCAAACAAACTGATTGACCTTGTACAGGAATTAGCTAAGGTTTAATTTTAAACTTAGCATCCTATTATATGAAGCCGGCTCATAAAGCCGGCTTTTTTTATACTTATGTTTTAATTTAAACGTTAAAACAAATTAGGCCTGTCTTAATTTATTAAGTATGATATTATTTGCTTTCGCAGGAAATATGGATGTTGGGCAATTCTCCAAAACTGTTCCATCCGCAAAAAAAATAAGTGTGGCCAAGCTGCCGGGATACAAGTTCGTGTTTAATAAAACGGCAGAGGATGGATCATCAAAAGCTAATATTGCTTTATCAGATGACCCTACCGATATGGTATGGGGAGTGCTGATCCAGATCAATGATGACGAAAAGGCTAATTTTTACAACGAAGAAACCTTTAGTATTGATTTCAGGCTGCATTCTGTTAGCTGCCTGGATGTTAATGACGAAATTCATCATGCCGAAGCTTTTGTTGCACAGCCGCATGCCGTTAACCTGCACCTTTTACCTTACGACTGGTATCATCAAAAGGTAATACAATTAGCCAAAAATGCCGGCTTGCCCGATGCTTACATCAAAACAATAGCGCAAATGAATTTTAAGGTTGACCCCGAAAATGAGCGGCGTTTAAAACGGTTGAAACAATTAAAAAAGGATAACGCCGGATAAGCCCCTTTTGCATTTGTTAAAAACCGACGCTGTTTAGGCAATCAATTGTTAAAACAATATTAATTACTGCACCCCTTGTTTTATATTTTTATAAAACAATACAGCTGTTTTGAAAAAAAATATAAAACTTTTATTTGTTGCCCTGCTGCTAAGTGCATCGTGCTTTGCCCAGCAGGCATTTGTTAAGGTTAAGGGTACACACTTTACCATAAATGGTAAGCCTTACCGCTATATAGGCGCTAACTATTGGTACGGCGGCCTGTTAGCCACCAATGGCGATAAAGGCAAACAAAGGCTTAAAACCGAGCTTGATTTTTTAAAGCAGCATGGCGTTACCAACCTGCGCGTTATGGTGGGCGCCGAAGGACTTACCACCTACCCTTACAGAACACCGAGCGAAAAGTCCATGCAGCCGCAACCCGGTCAGTTTGACGAGCATATTATGGCCGGGCTTGATTACCTGCTTAACGAACTAAGCAAACGCAACATGAAAGCCGTACTGCACTTTACCAATACCTGGGACTGGAGCGGCGGCCTGGGCCAGTACTTACAATGGAACGGCTTTGGGGAGCAACCCTTTTCAAAGTACGGCGGTTACACCTGGGATAAGAACCAGCACTACGTAAGCCAGTTTTATACCTGCCAAAAATGTATGGATGAGTTAGACACCTATATTAAATATGTTTTGCACCGTACAAACAGCATCAACGGTAAAAAATACACTAATGATGATGCTGTTATGGCCTGGGAGATCATCAATGAGCCGCGGCCAATGGAACAGGCTGCCGTACCCGCTTTTGAAGCCTGGATGCAGCATGTATCGGCCCTGGTAAAATCAATTGATAAAAACCATTTACTAACTACAGGCAGCGAAGGCCAGATAGCTTCATTTTATAATATGAGCATATTTAAAACCATCCATGCCGATAAAAATATTGATTACCTTACCATACATACCTGGCCAAAAAACTGGGGCTGGTTTAAAGATACGGCCATAGCAGTTAGCTACAATACCATTATTGATAGTGCAGGCGCTTACTTTAACCGCCATTTAAAAGTGGCACAGCAACTTAATAAACCCTTGGTGATTGAAGAGTTTGGCCTGCCGCGGGATATGCACTCCTACAGTATTAACGCACCAACCTTTAACCGCGACAAGTTTTACCATTTTGTTTTTAATACAGTGATGAAAAACCCTGGTATAGCAGGCTGTAACTTTTGGGCATTCGGAGGTATTGCAAGACCTAAATCAGGGCAGGTTTTCTGGAAAAATGGCGATGAATTTATGGGCGACCCGGGTGGCGAAGAACAAGGACTAAATTCTGTATTTGATTCGGACAGCAGTACCTGGAAATTAATAGACAGCTATACGCACAAAATCAAATAAAGGATCAGCTTACATCAGTTCCCTATCCTTTTTTTCGTGGTAAGTTTTGTATGCCAGGTAATAAAAGGAAAACGATATAACTAAGTTAAGCGCGATGCGGCTATAGTTTAAAACCGGATAGGTTGTAATTGACTGATAAATTACCAGGCCAAGCGCCAGTGTTGCAGCAATTAAATAAAGTACGAGGTATTTGGGGTTCATGGTTTAATAATAATGGTTCAGTAACAACCAAAACACTTCCTTAATGTTCTGTAAAAACAAAGGAAAGTAAATATTACACCATCTCCAATAAGGTTATTGATTAAAATAAAGCTTTATAAACTTATTTTTAAATGAGATCAGGAATAAATGGCTATATACTTACCCTGCTGCTTTCGTTATCCTCGGCCGGATACGTTTTGTAAGCAAGATAAAAGAAAACCATATCAGGTAATGAGATCAGCAAAATACTAAGCGGATTAATATCAGCGTAGGTATCTACCAATTCGTAAGCTAAAAATGCTAAGCCAATAAAGCCTAAAAACAGATAGAGGTTTCTAAATTTGGGATTCATGTTGTTAAATTGAACATTATTAAACGGCATACTACTTCTACGGTATTGAATAACAAAAGGTTCTGAAAACAAAAAAATCGCCCCGTAATAGTTTGAGGCGATTTTTTTTATTTATATCGTAGTTTATTTTAACTCGTATTTAGGAGGTACGTTTTTGCCCTTTTTAAATACAGCAGCACCTAAAGGTGGTACCGTAATATTGATGGAGTTTTCGCGCCCGTGCCAGTTTACCGTTTCGCTGCTCAATGGTTTGGCATTTGCTATGCCGCTGCCCCAAAAGGCTGAAGCATCTGAGTTAAAGATCTCTGTCCATTTACCTTTTGATGGTACGCCTACGCGGTAATTATAATGCGGATTTGGCGTCATGTTTAAAACAACTATCAAATCGTTTTCGGCATCGTGCCCTTTGCGGTTATATACCAGGATGGAATCATTTGCGTTACCGCCATCAACCCATTCAAAGCTGGTACCGTCAAAGCCTTTTTCGTAAAGTGCCGGTTCATCGCGATATAATTTATTAAGTGCTTTAACCACCTCTTTAATACCCTGGTGATTGGGATATTCAAGCACATGCCAATCTAACGAGTTTTGGAAATTCCACTCATTACCCTGGCCAAACTCGGCACCCATAAACAATAGCTTAGTACCCGGGTGGGTAAACATATAGCTGTATAATAGCCTTAAATTGGCAAACTGCTGCCATTCATCGCCAGGCATTTTGCGTAACATTGAACCTTTGCCATATACCACTTCATCGTGCGAGAAAGGCAGCATAAAGTTTTCTGTAAAGGCATATATCAAACTAAAGGTGATCTGGTTGTGGCGATACTTACGGAACAACGGATCAGTTGAAAAATACTTGATGGAATCGTGCATCCAGCCCATCATCCACTTCATCCCGAAGCCTAAGCCACCGGTATATACCGGGCGGCTAACACCTGTAAACGAAGTTGATTCTTCGGCAATGGTTTGCACATCAGGAAAATGGCTGTAAACAGCTTCATTAAATTCTTTCAGGAATGATATGGCCTCTAAATTTTCGTTACCGCCATACATATTAGTTTCCCACTCGCCGTGGTTACGCGAATAATCAAGGTACAGCATTGAAGCTACCGCATCCACACGCAGGCCATCGGCATGGTACCTTTCTAACCAAAAAATAGCATTACTGATTAAAAATGAACGGATCTCGTTGCGGCCGTAATTGAATATGTACGATTTCCAATCCGGGTGAAACCCTTTACGGGGATCGGCATGCTCATATAAATGTGTACCATCAAACTTATACAAAGCGTGTGCATCACCGGGGAAGTGCGAAGGCACCCAATCCAGTATTACACCTATGCCTGCCTTGTGCAGTTCTTCAATCAGGTACATCAGTTGCTGCGGTGTTCCGTATCGTGACGATGCTGCAAAAAATCCGGTTATCTGGTAGCCCCAGCTTGGGTAATAAGGATGCTCCATAATAGGCATAAACTCTACATGTGTAAAGCCCATTTCCTGTATGTATGGCACTAATTTACCGGCAAGCTGATCGTATGTTAAAAATTCATCGGGGCTTTCGGGGCTGCGTGCCCATGAGCCCAGGTGCATTTCATAAACTGAGTAGGGCCTGTTTAAGCCATTATGGCCATAACGGGTTGCCATCCAGTCGTTATCTTTCCACTCATAATAAGTATCGGCAACTATTGATGCCGTAAGCGGGGCAACTTCCCAGCGCAGGGCAAAAGGATCACTTTTTTCCAGGTCTTCGCCGGTTGATGATTTGATATAATATTTATAGGTTTCGCCATTACCAATATTAGGAATAAACCCCTCCCAGATACCTGAACCATCCCAGCGGACAAATAACGAATGGCTTTCGCGGTTCCAGCCGTTAAAATTAGCTATAAGCGCAACATGCTGTGCATTTGGTGCCCATACTGCAAAATAAGTACCCACAACACCATTAAACTCAATAACGTGCGAACCAAATTTTTCATAAAGCTTATAATGCTTACCCGATTTAAACAACGCTATATCAAAATCTGTAAAGCGGCTGTAAGGTTCAACAGCCCGTAGTTCAGTAATAACAGTTTCCGCCTTTTTAGCTTTAACTACTTTTGGCTTACTGGCTGCAGGCTCCTTATCAACAGGTGCTGCTTTAGGCTTAGCTGCTTTTTTTACCGGGGTAGCTTTGGCCTCGGTTATTGCAGGTTCGGGTTTACTGATTTTTTTTGCCATAGTATGGATAGACCCCGATTAAGGGTTAGTTAGATTAATTGAATTAGCCGTAGCGACTGGGTTTATAACAATCAAATATATCAATATTGTTTTGCCTTTATTTCGAAAGTATTGAAAGTGAGGAATAAAAAGAAAAGAGGCTATAAACAGCAATTATTATGGCATGCTCATAACCTCTTTAAAACTATAGCTATTTAACAATTTCTATCTGTTTAAAATTCTTGGTGAATTTAAACTCAACACATTTATCGTCGTCAATACTGAACGGAACGTCTTTACCATCGGCTAATATTTTAGTTGGCGCAAAAGGCAGGCCAATAACATTAAAATGATAGCTTTCATACCGCGGAGTATAAAGCCCTTCCATTGATTGCTGAATGGTTAGCAGCGAAGCCTTACCATTTACCACAAATTTCTTTTCGAGATAAATATCCTGCTCGTAGGCAAAGGTTTCGCCATAATCTTCAAACAGGAAAGAGTTAACCTCGTAATCGCTGTAATAAATATTCAGCTTTACTTCTTCAATTTCTTTTTCGCCAACGTATTGCATTACCGGGTATTCCGGGATAACCGAACCGGCTTTTATAAATACGGGGATAATATCCAAAGGTGCCTCAACATCAACTTCTTTACCACCTTCAACCAATTCAAAGTTCCAGAAGTTGTACCAGTTACCCTTAGGCAGATAAACCATTCTGCTGGTTTGACCCGGACCAAGTATTGGGCAGATCAATATTTTATCGCCGTAAGTAAACTCATCCTGGCGGAAATGATTGCTTATTTCTTCCTGCTCCTGCATTACTACCGGCCTTAATATAGGGAAACCATAACGGTGATGCTCCCAAAAGGTAGAGTATAAATATGGCAGCAAACGGTAGCGTAAATTTATAAACTTACGGTTTATAGCTGTAAATGGCTCGCCGAAGCTCCAGGGCTCGCGCTCTTTGGTATCGCCGGCAGAATGTGCACGCATAAATGGCGAGAAGGTACCCATCT
Organism: Mucilaginibacter sp.; assembly: GCF_965277465.1. Lineage (GTDB taxonomy): Bacteria > Bacteroidota > Bacteroidia > Sphingobacteriales > Sphingobacteriaceae > Mucilaginibacter. Next base: position 916,894 of record NZ_CBDICW010000002.1, on the reverse strand, counting down.
GGATCCAGCGGGTAAACAGTTCGCCGTCAGGTTCGCCGCTAAAGCCGCCAATATCTGTTCCGCAAAATGAGATCCCGGATACTGACAGGCGCTGGCACTGGATATTACCTAATTTAAGGTGTTCCCATGATGCCACGTTATCTCCCGTCCATACAGACGAATAACGCTGTACGCCTGAGTAACCTGCCCTTGTGATGGTAAAGGGGCGTTTGTTTTTCATTAATTTACGCAGGCCCTCGTACGTTGAACGTACCATTTGCATACCGTAAATGTTATGTGCCTTGCGGTGGGACCCGCGGAAACCATCGTACTGGTGCCTTACATCATCAGGGAATGTACCCGCTCCAAATACGGCTGGCTCATTCATATCGTTCCAAACACCGGCAACGCCTAACTGTACCAGCTCATCAAATAACCCACCCCACCAGGTACGTACCTCGGGATTGGTAAAATCAGGGAACTGGCAGCGGCCCGGCCATACGTGGCCCTCCATAAAGTAGTCGTCACTGCGGCGGCAAAAGTAGCGGTTCTCTTTACCCTCTTTAAAAACAGAATAATTATCATCCACACGGATACCCGGGTCAATAATCACCACTGTTTTAAACCCGTCAGCAGCTAAATCCTTGATCATTTTTTTAGGATCAGGGAAGTATTTACGGTTCCAGGTAAAGCAGCGGTAGCCATCCATATAATCAATATCCAGATAGATACCGTCGCATGGGATTTTATTTTCGCGGAAACCGTTGGCTATTTTTTTAACTTTTGCTTCGGGATAATAGCTCCAGCGGCATTGGTGGTATCCAAGTGCCCACAGTGGCGGCATTGGATGCGTACCGGTTAACAAATGGTAGCTTTTTACCACATCCATCATGTGTGGGCCGTGGATATAATAGTATTGAAGTTCGCCGCCATCAGCCCAGAAACTGGTTTTTGTGGGATCTTCGGCACCAAAATCAAATTGTGCCTTAAATGTATTATCAAAGAAAATACCGTGCGCAATGCCCTCACTAACACTAATGTAAAAAGGGATGCTGCGGTAAAGCGGATCCTGGTTCCAGGCAAATGAGTAGGCATCGGTATTCCAGTTCTTTAACCTTTTACCGCGCAGGTTAAGCTCGGTAGGTTTATCGCCCAGGCCAAAAAAGCTTTCTTCGTTAGCGCAGGTTTTGGTACAAAAAACATAGTACCCGCCAAATTTAACATTCTCTTCCCAGTGCATTGGTACTGCATCTGAACTGGTAATGTGATCCTGGCTATCAGAAAATGATATAAAGAAATCCTTTTTACGGATATGGCAGTTTACAACACTGGTTGATACTTTAAACTCGTTCTCATCTTCAAATAAAGTAAAAAAGATGGCTTTCTGTTCAAGCTTTGGTACCGCATACGAAAAATCTTCTAAGAAAACACCGTGGGGGGCTAACCTTACGCGGATGATCTGATCGGTAACAACAACTATCTCCACTTTGGCATCGCCATCTGTAAAGTAGAATTTATTCCCCACCTGATCTGCGTGATTTGGCACGCCAAGATATTTCTTTATGATGGGTTTTATACCCTCGGCGGGGTTATTGAGGTGATGAAATTCTTCTTCTTCCTCTTCAATTGATTTTTTAGCTAATAGCTCCTGGTTCTGTATGTTTTCTTCCATCAAAAATATAAGTCACTTCAAAAAAAATACATTGTGTATCTATTACGCAATATACAATAATCAAATTTATATAAACCCATAACCGCACCAATTAATTACCAGAGCCGGTTAATTAAATTTATAATTATTGACCAATAACTTATACGAAAAAACAAGATGCAATTGTTGGGCAATGCATATAAAAGCACCTTAATTATTTACGCTGTTTCAATTATTTGAATATCACGGCCATCGCTTACAAACAAAACGGATATAGCCGCTAAAAACATAAATACACCGGCCATAACCAGTGCATAAATTGCATGGTTATTATATAAATACTTAACAATTGGCCCGCCTATAATACCATTTATAATTTGTGGCAGCGTGATAAAAAAGTTAAAAATACCCATATACACCCCAATTTTTGTTGCCGGGATAGAGCTTGCCAATATAGCATAAGGCATAGCTAAAATACTCCCCCAGGCTAAGCCGATACCTATCATAGGTAAAATAAGCAAGTAATCGTTTTGAATAAAAAATATGGAGATAAGGCCCAGCCCGCCCATAGCCAGCGAGAAAGCATGTGTTTTTTTACGGCTGGTTTTACGTACTATTTTGGGCAGCAGCAAAGCGTACACTGCCGAAACTGCATTGTAAATACCAAACAGCACCCCTACCCAGTTACCTGCGTTGTTATAAGCTTCGGAGGTGGTATCGCTTGCTTTAATATGGTAAACATGATCAACAATGGCAGGGGTTGTAAACACCCACATTGAAAACAGTGCGAACCACGAAAAAAACTGAACAACACCCAACTGCCGCATAGTTTTTGGCATGTGTGCCAGGTCGGACAGGATTTCGCTGATACCGCTTTTCTTTTCGCCCTTTTTTTCTTCTTCGTGAAAGCTGGCGTATTCGGCCGGGGGATATTCCTTGGTTTTAAAAACGGTCCATAATATACTGGCTATTAAAACAATACCACCTGCGTAAAATGAGTACAATAAATTATTAGGTACATACCCGGCAGGTGCCGTTTTAGCAATGCCTAACCAATTGGCAAATACGTAAGGCAACCAAGAGCCTACCACTGCACCCACGCCTATCAGGCAGGTTTGCATAGAGAAACCCGCATCGTGCTGCTCATCGGGCAGGTTATCAGCAACCAGGGCCCTGAAAGGCTCCATAGCCACGTTGAATGATGCATCCATAATCATCAGCATGCCCGCTCCTACTACAATCGGCGGTATTATAGCTGCTAACATGGACGAATTTGGCATAAAGAATAAAGCCAGTCCTGATAATATAGCTCCGGTTAAAAAATACGGGCGGCGGCGGCCGAGCCTTGTCCAGGTACGATCGCTATAATGCCCTATTATGGGCTGAACAATCATACCGGTTATAGGTGCAGCAAGCCAAAACCAGGATAAATGTTCCACATCGGCCCCAAAAGTTTGCAGAATGCGACTGGCATTACCCGTTTGCAGGGCAAAGCCAAATTGTATCCCTAAAAAGCCAAAGCTCATGTGAAAAATTTGCCAAAAACTCATTTTGGGTTTTTGAACAATGCTGCGTTTTGCCATAATTTATATTAGGTTCAATAATTTAATGTCTGTTTGAATCAGAATTTACAAGATTTTAGAATTAACAGAATCTCCAAAAGAATTAGCACTGTAAATTCTGATCGAATTTTAAATGCATACTTATTCTGAAAATTCTAAAATCCTGTAAATCCTGATCAAAATTCCAAAAGCATACCGCTTGTAGGCGGGAGCGTTATATTTACGCCTGCTGCAATATCATCAGTATTATATTTTTTGCCGCTAAGCAGATCAGTAAACTCCTTTTTGCCGCTTAAATTGAATTGTTTAAGCAGATCATCGGGTAGTTTAACCTGTATATTGCTGTCGTTACGGTTAAAATTGGTTATCACTAATATACGCTGATTATCAGTATATCGTACAAAAATATAAAGCCGCTGGTTAAAGCCATTCTGATGCTCGTTAGCTATCATCAGCTCATAAAACTTACCAGTTTTTAAGGCCTCGCTGTTATGTACGGTATTTAATAAACCGCTGTAAAAATTCCGCAGGCTCTTTTGATCAGCAGATAATTGCCCGCCATCAAACTGGCCGTTGTTTACCCATTTTTGATGCTCGGGCACGCCCCAGTAATCAAATATGGTGGTTCGGCCATCTTCGCCGCTGAAACCTTCTGTACCTTTTGCCGGCTCGCCAACTTCCTGCCCGGAATAAACCATCACCGGCCCTGTTGAAAGGGTTGCAGACACAATCATTCCCGGCACGGCCAGCCAAGGGTTGCCTGCAAAATCATTGGATGCTATACGCTGCTCATCATGGTTTTCCATAAAGCGCAGCATGTGCTGGTCAATTCCCTGACAATCGTGGTTCCACACGCGGTTAATATCCCAGGTGGTAGCATTGCCCTCGTTACGGGTAAGGCGTTTTATGGCATCGTACAAACCTACCTTATCGTACAGGTAATCAAATTTGCCGGTAAAAATATATTTGCTGTATAAGCCCGAATTATAGGCTTCGCCGATAAAGATTAAGCCCGGGTGTTCGGCCTTTAACTTAGGGATCACCCAGCCCCAAAACTCAATGGGCACCATCTCCACCATGTCGCAGCGAAAGGCATCAACGCCTTTCATGCTCCAGAAATGCAGGATGTCAAACATCTTGTTCCAAAGCGGGGGTATGGGATCAAAATGCAGCGAATGACCATTTTGATAATCAACTCCATAATTAAGCTTCATGGTTTCAAACCAATCATTTATTGATGGTGTGGCACTAAAAACATCATTTCCGGTTGCCTTGGCCGGGTTTTCATCAAACTTACCATCCTTTAGCGGGCTGGTAAATTCATTACCGCCGGGGTTATAACCTTGTGGTACAACAAATGCTTGCCCGGGGGTATAATAAAAATCATTTTTAGGGTCGAATGCTTTGGTCTTGTCATCATCCTGCCCAAAATCATGTACACCTGCGGGTTTCACATCTGATGCATAGGTACGCGCAACATGGTTAGGTATGCAATCCATAATCACTTTAAGGCCATTGGCATGGGTACGCTTTATCAGCGCCTCATACTCGCCCATGCGGTTCTTTACATCAACAGCAAGGTCGGGGTCAGTATCGTAATAATCCTTAATGGCATAGGGCGAACCTGCCCGGCCCTTCACAATATCCGGATCATCCGCTTTTATGCCAAAGGCCGAGTAATCAGTCATGGTAGCATGCTCAATAACCCCGGTAAACCAAACATGGGTAAAACCCATGTTTTTTATTTCCTGTAAAGCCTTATCGGTAATATCGTTAAACTTACCTGCTCCGTTTTCATCAATTGAGCCGTTTGGCTTATTTAATGTTTTGGTGTTGCCAAATAAACGGGGCAATAGCTGGTATATGATCAGTTTGGTATCGGCCGAAGTTTGTTCCATTTTTTTGTTTTTAACCGGATGTTTTACCTGCGAAAATGCGCCGGATGCTACTAACAGCATCCCAAAAACAGCCATTATCCGCTTTTTAAACATGCTTTTTGCTGTTATGCTTCAACCAGTAACTCATCATTGGCTTTTACCAACTGCTCTTTATCGTAAACCAAAACGGTGGTTTCAATACCCGACAGGTTTTTAATTTGCACGCCGCCTTTGCTCACTTTTATATTGAACACCGAACCACGGAAATTAATATGGAACGAGAATGAGCTCCATTTACCTGGTAAAAATGGTTTGAATGATAATTTACCATCCCTTACGCGCATACCGCCGAAGCCTTCAACAACGGCCATCCATGTGCCTGCCATTGAGGTAATGTGGCAGCCATCCTCGGTATCGTTATTATAATCGTCTAAATCCAAACGGGCTGTGCGCAGATAAAACTCATAGGCACGGGCTTCATCGCCTAATTTGGCTGCTAAAATAGAATGCACACAAGGTGATAATGATGATTCATGAACCGTGCGCGGCTCATAAAAATCAAAATTACGGCGAATGGTATCCAAATCGTAATCATCCTCAAAAAAGTAGATGCCCTGTAAAACATCAGCCTGCTTGATGTAGCACGACCGTAAGATCCTGTCCCAGCTCCATTTTTGATTAATAGGGCGATCTTCTGCCGGCAAGTCCTTAACCAGGATCTGTTCTTTATCTAAGTAACCATCCTGCTGTAAAAACACCTGCTGCTGTGCATCATAAGGGTAATACATGTTTTCAATTATGTGGCTGAACTTTGCAGTTTCTTCGGCTTCGTTAAAGCTGATCTTTGAGGCTAATGCTGCATATTTTTCAGGTTCGGCTGCTTTTACCTTTTCAATAACCTCTTTTGTATATTTCATGCACCAGGTAGCCAGTGTACTGGTATACCAGTTATTGTTGATGTTATTTTCGTATTCGTTTGGCCCGGTTACACCTAACATCACATATTGCTGTTTATCGGCAGACCAATTAACCCTTTGCGACCAGAAACGGGATATAGCTATCAGTACCTCCAGGCCATAATCGGCCAGGTAAGCCTCATCGGCAGTATAGCGTACGTAATTAAATATAGCGTAAGCAATAGCGCCGTTACGATGGATCTCTTCGAAAGTGATCTCCCACTCATTATGGCATTCGGTACCATCCATAGTCACCATTGGATATAAGGCAGCACCATTTTTAAAACCAAGCATTTTTGCATTATCAATGGCCTTGCCTAATTGCTTGTAACGGTATAGCAACAGGTTGCGGGTAACTTTCTGATCGGCTGTTGAAAGATAAAATGGCACACAATAAGCCTCGGTATCCCAATAGGTTGAGCCGCCGTATTTTTCGCCGGTAAATCCTTTAGGGCCAATGTTCAGGCGGTCATCCTCACCTGTGTAGGTTTGGTTAAGCTGAAAAATATTAAAGCGGATAGCCTGCTGCGCAGAGGCATCGCCCTCAATAATAATATCGTTTAGTTTCCATTTGGCCGCCCATGCTTCGGCTTGTTCGGCAAGTAAGGCTTCAAAACCTTTTTTGCTGATGCGGGATAAAGTTTCTTTTACTTTAACCGCCAGCTGGGCAGCATCATAATTTTGTGAAGATAGGTTAGCCGCATATTTTATAATGGTTGTGCTTTGCCCCTCTTTTACCTGCACCTCTGTTTGGGCAGCAATGTATTTTTCTTTTTCTACCGGTTTCAGTACGGGACTGATAACTTCGTCATTTTGTACAAAGCTGATCTCCATGCCTGTTGCAACTTCAAAACCGGTTTTTTTGGTTCGCATTTGCAGGTAACCGCCAGTTGCCCAGGTTTCCTTTTTTACTTCGTCCCAAAATTTTTCGTCGTAGTTGGAGTCCTTGTTAACTACATCGCCATCAATAAAGGGTGTAATGGTTAGCAGGCCACTGAAGTTTTGTGGTGTGATGGTATATTTTATAGCGCCCGATTCATCCTCGGCAATGCTGCAAAAGCGGATAGCCTCTACCTCAATAATTTTACCACTGGCAGTTGTAGCGCTGAAGTTTCTTTTCAAATAGCCATCCTTCATATTCAGCTCTCGGCGGAATTTGCTTACGGTGCATTTAGCCAGGTCGAGCTGTTCGCCATCAATTAAAATATCAATACCCACCCAGTTTGCGGCATTCAATACTTTGGCAAAATATTCGGGATAACCATTTTTCCACCAGCCAACGCGGGTTTTATCAGGATAATAAACACCGGCAATATAGTTACCCTGCAAAGTTTCGCCGCTGTAGGCTTCTTCAAAGTTTGCACGCTGACCCATGCGGCCATTGCCCAAACTAAAAATACTTTCGGATATTTTATTGTGATGCGGATTAAAGCCCTCTTCTATTATCTTCCACTCATCAACTTCAATGTAGTCCTTCATTCTCTATTGTAATAATGTATCAGTATCTTATATTTTGCCTCACCCTGCCCTCTCCAAAGGAGAGGGTTTATAGCTACTTTTAGTTTTCCTTCTATATAGAGGATAGGTTTGGCTATAACTTTTCTATTTCTGCTAAAGTAATTTTATCCAGCCCGCTAACCACAATATTAGCTTCAGCCAATACGCTTGGCAAACCTATGCCCACTACCTTCATACCACCGTTTATTGCTGCCTGTACACCCGCAATGGCATCTTCAAATACTACACATTCGGCTGGTGTTACGCCAACGGCTTGCGCCCCTTTTAAAAACACTTCCGGATCTGGTTTTGCTTTGCTCACATGGTTACCATCAACAATGGCATCAAATAAATGTGCCAGGCCAATTTTGTTCAAAATGGTCATAGAGTTTTTACTGGCCGATCCTAAAGCTGTTTTAATACCTTCTGCACGGCAGGTTTCTAAAAATGCTTTGGCGCCGGGCAAAATTTCGGCAGGTGTCATGTGGCTTATCATATCAACATACCATTCGTTTTTGCGGGCTGCTAACTCGGCCTGTTCGGCAGGTGTTTTGGTAACCCCGCCTATCGCTAATATAATTTCGAGCGATCGCACACGGCTCACGCCTTTTAGCTTTTCGTTATCCTCTTCGGTAAAATCAAACCCTAACTCGTTAGCCAAACGTTTCCAGGCTTTATAGTGGTAAACAGCGGTATCAACAATAACACCGTCCAGATCAAAAATACAGGCTTTTATAGTACTCATTTTTTTCGTATCGCAAATTTAATTAATTAGGGCTTAGTTGATTATAAATTGCCCTGTGGCTATCATTTTTAATAATTCCCTAATTAATCATCCAAATATTGTGCTTTAATTATTAAATCCTAAAATTGAATATTTCTTATTGATTATCAACCAACTCCAAAACTAATGTTGATTTATTGCCAACGGTTAATTTCGACAGGTCGATCACTTCGTCTGTAATTACGTTTTTGGCTGTTTTAGCATTTTTTATCCGCTCAAAATAACGACTTGTTGATATGGTTTGATCATTATCGCGGCTGTTATACACTACCATCACTGTTTTATGATCATCATACCTAAAGTACACGTAAACCCCGTTTTCCGGGATGAACTGCATCATTTTACCGGTTTGTAAAGCGGTAGTATTTTTACGGTAGTTAGCCAGTTTGCGCACATAATCAAATGCATCGTTTTCGGCAGGGTTACGGCCTGCGACAACAAACTTGTTGCTTTTATCGCCATCCCATCCACCCGGGAAATCAGCGCGGACCAAACCATCAGGGTTTGAGAAATTCTTCATCAATATCTCATCGCCATAATACATTTGCGGCACACCACGCAGGGTAAGCAGCATAGCCATAGCCGATTTATATTTGCTGATATTTTCGCCCACCACCGATAGGATGCGGCTCATATCATGGTTATCTAAAAATATGGTGTTGCGGGTAGCATCCTGGTATAAAAAATCCTGCGCTAAAACGGCATATAAACGATTTACGCCGTCGGTCCAGCCTTCGTTACCATTCAGTGCTTCGTAAATGGCATCTTTTACCACACCATCGGTTACACCGGGTAACTGGGTATCAAAGCCACGGTTAACGGTATTGCCCTGCGTAAAATAAGCCTGATCTGCTGCCGACCATACCAGCGTTTCGCCAAATATGGAAAAATGCGGAAACTGGGCCTTTACATCGGTAGCCCATTTAGCCATATATTCCGGGTCGTTATATGGATAGGTATCCAAACGAAAACCATCGAGGCCGGTATATTCTACCCACCAGATATGGTTTTGGGTTAAAAAATTCTGAACATAAGGGTTGTTCTCATTCATATCGGCCATGCGGTGGTCAAACCAGCCATCCAGCATTTGCTTGCGGTCGGCCGGTGAAGCATGCGGATCCATCACCGCCATATCGCGGAAGTTTGATTTGGTATAAGTTGGCCACTGGTGCACCCAATCTTTCATCGGCATATCGCTAATGGTATAACCTTCGGTTCCTGCGTGGTTATGTACCAGGTCCTTAATAACCTTAAGGCCCATGCTATGACATTTTTCAACAAACTTTTTATAAAGCTCATTGGTACCGTACCGCGGGTCTATCTTATAATAATCGGTTACGGCATAACCATGGTACGATGCATGCGGCTCATCGTTCTCAATTTCGGGGGTTAGCCAAATGGCTGTAACGCCTAAATCTTTCAGGTAATCCAAATGGTTCATTATCCCTTGCAAATCGCCGCCATGACGGCTGAAAATAGAGTCGCGGTGTACACCTTTCTCACGCAGGTTTGTAAACGAGTCATTAGCCGGGTCACCGTTCGAGAACCTGTCGGGCATTATCAGGTAGATCAGATCCTTATTGGTTACACCCTGCGCGCGGCCTGCTGATTGGTCGCGCTGCTTTAGTTCATAACTATATAATAATGGCTTTTCGCCAGCTTTAGTAAATTTTATCGGGAACGTTCCCGGTACTGTGCCTGATAAAATGCGCAGATCGATGAATAAATAGTTAGGATTTTCAACCTTATGCACCGCAACCAGCTTCACACCGGGGTAGCTCAGCTCCACTTTGCGTGCTGCAATATTGTCGCCATGCACTATCAGTTGCAGGTCGGGATTATGCATACCAACCCACCAAAACATGGGTTCTACGCGCTCCAGGGCAGGTATTTGTGCCCATAAACCCAATGCCCAAACAAGGCAGCAGGCTGTTAAAAATAAAGTTTTTTTCATATCAGGATTGTCCGGAATATAATTGGGCGGCGTAATGCTCTTCTAACAAACCGCGTTTCAAATTTAAAATAAAAATGATTTGTTGTATGAAAATTTGAAATATTAGTTGAACGGATAGAACAAGCTGTCTACTCAAAACTTTTCAGGTACTTTTCAAGCGGTTCCATCCCCACCTGCCTGCGCAGTTTATTGACTGATTTGGGATATTTTAAAGGCAGCGGCGTTGCCTTATGCGTTTTTGGGTCAACGTGTACCTGCGTACCGTAAATTTGCTTTTGATGTTTGTTTACCAACACCCTATCAACCAGTAAAGCGTAGTTCTCTTTATTGGCATTATTTTTTGCTACCTGCACTTTCATCAGCTTAAGCACCCGATCCTGAAAAGCCACATCATCATCACAATGCTGTGCTATGGCCCAAAACTGTTCACTCCCCTTTTCATTAACCAAATCGTACCCCGGGTAGCCATATGCTTTAAGGATTTTTTTGGCCTCTATCTCATTTAAACTATCGGCTGTTGCCCAGTTTTTTTGAACGCTGTCTTCATCATAGGCTGATTTTTCTTTTCTCATCACCTTAGCATACTCTTTGCGCCAAAACTGATCATACTTAAACATGGTATCAAGCCTGCGCATTAATACGGTATCCTTTTTAATTGATTGGGCCGAAAGCGTATAACTAAAGCCTAAAAAAATGAGTGCTATTATCAATTGTGGTTTCATATCGGTATAAAAACTAAAGATATAGTTTTCAGATTAGAAAGGCTGCATGATTTAGTTTGATTATATTATTTATATCAACCGAATATAATTTATACTTAAATCCCTTTTGCTTATCTTGCCTTAAAAATTATACCCCGAAATGAAGTTTGTTAAAGCTTTCTTTTCTTTAGCCATTACTATTGTAATGATCTGGGCTTTAGAAACAAAATTTGGCGACATACCCGCTATTGGTGTATTTCTTAACCCATCTACCGGTTTTTGGCAAAATGCCGAAAGTAAAAACATACTGCCGGCCGAGCATTTAAAGCTTAGCGGCTTAATTGGCAAGGTTACCGTTAAGTATGATGAGAACAGGATTCCGCATATTTTTGCCGAGAACGACCATGATCTTTACTATGCTCAGGGATATATTACCGCCCGCGACCGCCTGTGGCAAATGGATATTCAAACCCGCAGCGCATCGGGCAGGTTAGCCGAGATCATAGGCCCTAAAGCTTTAGATATTGACCGCTACCATCGCCGCATGGGGATGGTTTACGGTGCCGAAAAAGGTTTAAAAGGTATGATGGCAAACCCGGCAACTGCTTTAATGGCCAATGCTTATACCGATGGTGTTAATACCTATATACACCAGCTTGCACCAAAGGATTACCCCCTGGAATTTAAACTGCTGGATTATGCGCCTGAGGACTGGAAACCGATAAACTGTATTTTTCTGCTAAAGCTAATGTCCGAAACTTTAGCGGGCGGATCTGACCAGTTTGCCATGACCAATAATTTAAAGCAGTTTGGTGCTAAAGATGTAAATGACCTTTTTCCTGACTATCCGTTTAACGAGTCGCCAATTATCCCGGTTGGTACCAAATGGGATTTCAAACCGCTGCCCATCCCCAAACCATCTGCCAGTTACCTGGCACAGATGACCGAGAACATACAGACAAAAGAAATTAAACCGGGTATCGGCAGTAATAACTGGGCCATCAGCGGCAGCAAGTCGGCATCCGGCTATCCTATTTTAGCCAATGATCCGCACCTTAATTTAACTTTCCCCTCTATCTGGTACCAAATGCAACTGTCATCGCCAACGGTAAATGTAAACGGGGTATCGCTACCAGGTGCACCGTGTATTATTATAGGCTACAACCAAAAAGTAAGCTGGGGCGTTACCAATGTTGATGCGGATGTACTGAACTGGTACCAGGTTAAATTTAAGGATAACACCAAAAGCGAATACTGGTACAATAACCAATGGAACAAAGTAAAAAAACGCATTGAGGTAATCAACATCCGCGGCCAAAAATCAATCAGCGATACGGTACTTTATACCCACCACGGCCCGGTAGTTTATGAAACCATCGGTAAAAAACCAAAGAGCGGTATAGAGAACATTCCGGTTGGGGATGCTTTACGATGGATAGCGCACGATGAGTCGAACGATATATATTGTTTTTACCTGCTTAACCGAAGTAAAAACTATGCCGATTACCGCAATGCACTTACCCACTTTACCGCGCCTGCGCAAAACTTTATTTTTGCAAGTAATGATAAGGATATAGCCATTACCCCTAACGGTAAGTTCCCGCTCAAATATAAGGAACAGGGTAAATATATATTAGATGGCAGCGATACCGCTAATGATTGGCATGGGTGGATCCCCGCCGGACAAAACCCAACGGTTAAAAATCCGCCGCGTGGTTTTGTAAGTTCGGCTAATCAGTCATCAACTGATCCTACTTACCCCTATTACATTAACTGGCGCTATGAGCAATATTATAGAGGTAAACGCATAAACGACAGGCTAAGCGTAATGCAAAAAGCAACTGTTGATAGCATGCGCATTATGCAAAGCGATAATTACAGCATTTTGGCGCAGGATGTTTTGCCTACCCTGCTTAAATATCTTGATCCTTCAAAAATGGACGAAACGCAGCTGAAGGCATTTAACCTTATTAAAAAATGGGATAAGCACTACGATGCCAACTCCATAGGAGCCAGTATTTTTGATAGCTGGTGGTATAATTTTTATAAATTAGTTTGGGACGATAAGTTTAAGGTTAAAGGTATCTACCTTAAATACCCATCTTACGATCGTACCGAAAAATTACTGCTGACCGAACCTGCCTCTAAATGGTATGACAATACTTATACCCCGGTAAAAGAAACTGCAACGGATATAGTTAACCATGCGTTTTATAATGCTGTAGATGATTTAACACGCAAACATGGACAGCCCGGCCAAAAATGGCAATGGGGACAGGTAAAGGAAACTTATATTAACCACTTAGCTAACCTGCAGGGCTTTGGCACTGGCAACTTTGCTGCCGGTGGCCGTGGTGGCGTAATTAATGCGCTCCGCGAAAATGACGGCCCATCATGGCGAATGGTGGTACAAATGGGGCCAACTGTAAAAGGTTATGGTATTTTCCCTGGCGGGGAATCAGGCAACCCGGGCAGTTTTTATTATCGCGATATGTTCCAGACCTGGAAAGATGGTAAACTGAACGAAATGCTGTTTTTAAACTCGGCAGCAGAAAACTCAAACAGGGTAAAAACAACTTTAACGCTAACTAATTGATCATCAAAATGACTTTATATAAAACCTTATTAACAGCTATCGCTAAGAAATTAAAGGAGGGCGTATGCTTTTCCTGATCATCCTTATCCTATCGTTTGCAAGCGGATATTTTTTACCCTGGTGGGTAGTGGCTATTGCTGCATTTTTATCAGCATTTATTATTGGCAAAACATCCGGACAATCATTTTTGTCGGGCTTTAGCGCCGTATTTATTGGGTGGACAGTGCTTGCACTATTTAAAAGCATCCCGAATGACCACATGCTGGCTAAAAAAGTAGCTACCCTGTTTCAACTACCAAACTGGATATTATTGCTTTTAATTACTGCAATTATCGGCGGAGTTATTGGCGGGATGGCAGCCCTTTCGGGCGTTTTACTTCGCAGGGCTTTTAAAGCTTCGTAGCTTATATTCGGGTTTACCCCAATAAAAAATGTCCCGGTACAACTACCGGGACATTTTTATTTTATTAGCTGAATTTACTTACAATGCCCTTAGGCTTTCTTTTACTTCCTTAACCGCTACTGTATTGCTTTTAGAAGTTTCAAATATATCGTGCGAGCTCATGGCCGGGCCATAATAAGCAGCGTTAGCACTCTTATCAATAGCAAGGTTTGATCCGTTTATAGTAATACCGGCAAATAAACCACGGCTGCGTGAATATGAATAAACTTCGGCCTCTAACTTATAATCGGTATTAGCTGATGCGCTTCTACCAACCGGACCGGCCGCTGCTGCTGCATCACCACCAATGGTAAAGTCGCCGTTTTTAACTTTGGTAAGCACACCTTTGTGGCGGAAAACCAAAACCAGATCAACTGATTGTACACCAATCTGCAAACCGAAGCTACCGCCAGTCATGGTAACAAAAACAGGATCACTCCATTTGCCGTTTTCCAGCTTTACCATTGCAATACCTTTACCGCGTTTACCACCAATACCAAAACCAGCGTTTATAAGCTTAGGAATAATTACTATTCCCTGGCAGCCTTCTAACAGATCATGCGGGATACTTTCTTTCATCTTGCCGAAATCCTTCAGCACGTTTGATGCGCTGTGTAGTTTTTCTGTTTGTTTGCTCCCGTCCTCCGTAGTGGCAGATACCAGGATAAAAAAGAGGCTCATCATTACAGGGAGCATCATAAATTTTAGTGTTTTCATAGGATTGTTGTGTTAATTAAAAAATATAAATGTCAATTTAACAACCCTAAAAACAATACCTTGTTTGTATTTTTTTAGTAATATTTAATAAAAAGAACCTTAGGTTTACCTTATATCGCTATCTAAATTCTGTTAATTATTTAATTCTGTAGCTTCTGCTCCTATCTTTGTAATTAATGAACAAGCACCAGGTATTCACCATAAATAATGAGCAGCAATTTCATGATGTTGCCTTAAAGGTGTTTAAGCACCAGGCAAAAAGCTGCCCTGTTTACCATGATTTTATTGCCGGCCTGCATATCGACCCGGCAAATATCAAAACCATACAGCAAATTCCATTTTTACCTATAGAGTTCTTTAAATCGCACCGGGTATTAAGTTCCAGTGCCCCTGCCGAGGTTACTTTTACCAGCTCGGGCACTACCGGGATAACTACCAGCAGCCATTTTGTTACCGATAAAAGCTGGTATACCGAAAGCTTTCGGAAAGCGTTTGAGCTATTTTACGGCGATATAAAAAACTACACGGTGCTTGCACTGCTCCCCTCTTACCTGGAGCGCGAAGGTTCATCACTGATTTACATGGCCGACGACCTGATCAAACAATCAAATAACCCTGATAGCGGCTTTTTTTTGTACGACCATGATAAGCTTTATACCCAATTAAAAAAGCAGCAGGAAGGCCAAAAACCTACGTTGTTAATAGGCGTAACTTTTGCATTGCTGGATTTAACTGATAACTACCAGATAAATTTCCCGGAACTGATTGTGATGGAAACCGGGGGAATGAAGGGACGGAGAAAAGAAATGATCCGCGAGGAGTTACATGAACAGCTTTGTAAAGGTTTTGGGGTTGATGCTATACATTCGGAATATGGGATGACGGAGCTGTTATCACAGGCTTATTCAAACGGCAATGGGATATTTTATTGCCCGCCCTGGATGAAGATCATAACCCGCGATACTAACGACCCGATGAGTATGATTAAAGATGAAAAAGCAGGCGGAATAAACGTGATAGATCTGGCAAATATAAACTCGTGCTCATTTATTGCTACACAGGATTTGGGCAAGGTTTATGCGGACAGGTCATTCGAGGTGTTAGGCCGCTTTGATAATTCGGATATAAGAGGCTGTAATTTGCTGATCGCTTAAAACTTAACTTGCTACTAACATAATATTATTATTTTTGCACTGTTATACAACGCAATATCATGATCGAGAAATTTTTGAACGAAGAACAGGACCCAAAGGCTGTTGAAAAAATATACCTGCGTTTGGCAGATCTGCTTACTACTGGCGAAGAAATATTATACATAGCGGTTCAAAAAAAACCGATAGTGAACCTGTTTCCTGATTGTGTTGCGCTTACCAACAAAAGGATCTTGTTTTTTACGCCTGCCAACCTTGGCTTAACCATAAAGTTTATTGATTTTGTTTGGAAAGATATTATTGATGTTTACACCAAAGAAGAAATTATTGGGGCCATATTCAGCGTAAAAACAACTAATGGTGCCGAGATGGGCGTTGATTATCTACCAAAGATACAGGCTCGCAAACTATACCAGTATGCACAGGAACGTAAAGAATCTGAACGTGAAGCACGCCGCTTACGCGATTTAGAAGAAAAACGTGCAGAATCAGGCGCTATACAGTTTGAGAATGCAGCCCGCATGTCGTCACAGCAACCGGTAACCCCTGTTGTAGCTACGCCTGAGTCAGAACCTGTTCATATTCCGGAACCAGCTCCTGCACCAGCCCCTATAGTTCACGAAGCACCAAAGCCTGATGAACTTACCGAAAAACTAAAAAAATTACGAATGCTGTTTGATAACGGCCTGATCTCGCAGGAAGAATATAATAACAAGAAACTGGATCTGTTAAGTGATTTATAAAGAATCGTTGGTTGTTAAGTTGTTTGATGCGCTCATTAAATGACTTAATGACCAATTAAAAAAAGACTAAACTACACCAGCCGCTCATCAAAATTAAAGGGCTGCGTCTTTAACACTTTTACTTTTTTTGTTGCTTTGTGCTGCACGTTAAGCAGGTAATTATATTCCATCGGCACAATAGTGGAGGGAACTTTCATCAATAAATGATCCTTCTGTTTTAAAAAAGCATCGCCAATGTATTTTAATGCTACGGGTGGCGATATATCCTGCCAGTTGGGCGGCAGATGTTCAAGGGCTATAGTGGTGATACTGTCGCCAGGCACTTCAATTTCAACCAGGCAATAATCATTGGGGATCAATAAGGGTGGTAAATGTACCAATACCTCTAAAACTGCCAAAGCACATGAGGAAGCCAGGTATAAGGCTGGTTTACCTTCACTGTTCCAGCGGCCACCATAAAGGCGCGCACCTGTACCACTCAGGTCATTGGCATAGCTGCACTTAACAATACGGTAAAGTATCATCAGGCAAAAATACCATGCTCAATACGGCCAAGCTCTTTAAAAACCATATCAAAACCTGCTGAAGTATCCAGGATAGAAACCGGGGCTTCCCCCTTAAAAATATGGCTTGATGTTTTTATCCAGAGCTTAAACTTATCCATTGAACCAAATACTTCTTCGCCACGGGTATAAAGGCGGGCGAGCTCAACAGCTTTTTCGGCGTATTCAGTTTTTATAATTGCATCATCATCATAACGCTGTAAAGTACGTTCAGAGATGTGCAGGATGTTGGCTAACTCCTGGATGTTTAAAGATATTTTTTTTGCAAGAGTAAGTAAAACCCGCTTTGGGAAACCCTTGCGGGCAAGGTTGATAATATCAAAATCATTAGAGAGTTTTACTGATTTTGACCCGCCCAATAAGTTATAAAATGGGGTTAATGAACCACCTGTAACGTAAGCTACCATTGGTTCATTAACCTCACTTGCTTTAATATGTTTTTCCTCGTACGACATTAAGTCAAAAATAATTACTTTTTGTCGTATTCGGAAATTATTCAGCAATAATTAAAAAATAATTTTTTTAATCTTGTAACTCTAAAATACTTTTCAGCCTGTTCATTTCAAGCGACACATTATCACAAAGAACAACTAATGCTGAATTTTTCTTTCCTTTTTGTACAAAAAAATATTTATTATTATTTTTTTCAAATGGCTTAAAATCCGAAAATCTTTGATCTATTAATACCTTAGACTTATTAATATAAACCCCTCCATTTAAAATAAGTTTTTTTGCTTCTGTTTTTGACTCGAATAAACCTTTTGAGTTTCCATCTTCATCAAACCTTCTTATTTCTGCAAGAAAATTTAAAATATTATCTTCCACAATGACATTGATGAAAGAGTGCGATGCGATAAAAAATGTCGTCGTACTTTGAAAAATTAACAAAAATTCTTTCTCTGAGTAATTAAATAAATCTTCCCATTGAAATTTATTACTAAAGGTAAAATCAACTGTAATTTCAATTAATTTTAACGCCGCCTCGCCATGCACCCTGATAGTAATATCTTTAGCCAATGCTTTTTGTAAAACCCTTAAATGCGGGGCAGCATTTTGCTCGGCCTCCAGGCTTTCAATTACTTCTTTTTCAAATAACGTAAATATGCGGATGTATGCCCTGGCATCCTCATCGCTGGTATTTAACCAAAACTGGTAAAATTTATAAGGCGATGTTTTTTCGGCATCAAGCCAAATGTTACCGCCTTCGGTTTTACCAAACTTGGTACCATCACTTTTTTTAATGAGTTGGGTAGTTAAGGCAAAAGCCTCACCGGCACCTTTACGGCGAACCAACTCTGTACCAGTAACAATGTTTCCCCATTGGTCTGACCCTCCCATCTGTAAAATACAGTTATGATTTTTCCACAAATAGTAAAAATCATAGCCTTGTACTAACTGGTAAGTAAATTCAGTAAACGACATCCCAGTTTCGCCATCCAGTCGTTTTTTAACCGAATCTTTAGCCATCATGTAATTAACGGTGATGTGCTTGCCTACCTCCCGGATAAAATCAAGAAAAGTAAAATCCTTAAACCAATCGTAATTATTTACCATTTGGGCACTGTTGGCGCCACAATCAAAGTCCATAAATTTTTCGAGCTGACTTTTTATGCCTTGAAGATTATGTTGTAACACCTCCTCCGACAATAAATTACGTTCGGCCGATTTACCAGACGGGTCACCAACCATACCTGTTGCCCCGCCAACCAGCGCAAATGGCTTATGCCCTGCCCTTTGAAAGTGTATCATGGTCATTATCTGAGCCAGGCTGCCTACATGCAACGAATCGGCAGTAGGATCAAAACCTATATAACCAGAAACCATCCCTTTATTTAAAAGGTCTTCAGTACCGGGCATAATATCATGCAGCATGCCGCGCCAGCGTAATTCTTCAACAAAGTTCATCGTATATTGCGTTTCAAAAACGGCAAATATAGCAGAATAATTTACTGCGCAAGCCGCTGAATGCTGATGTGATGCCCCTACTAAGCTTAATTATGTTTTAAAATATCAGCGTTGTAACATAATTATTTGTATTTTGGGGTGACGAGGATATTGTAAAGGCGCTACTATGAATTTTTTATCTCATTTTTATTTCGACCGGGACTCTGATAATTGTTACCTTATATTAGGTACCATATTACCCGATCTTTTAAAAAATGCTGATAAAACCATTATCCTGCATCCCGAAAAACTGCAACACCATAACCCCGATGTAAATGCCATTATCACCGGTTGGAACAAACACCTGGAAGTTGACCGCTATTTTCATTCGTCAGGATTTTTTATTGAGCACTCGCACCTGCTGAAAAAACAATTATTGCCCGCAATGGTAGGCTCGCCTGTCAAGCCCTTCTTTCTGGGGCATATTGCTATCGAGCTGATATTGGATAACCTGCTGCTCACCACACAAAAAGTTACGGCTGATGGTTTCTACGATCATTTGGATGGCTGCCAAAAGGATACCGTGAACGAATTTTTGACCTTTGCAGGTTTAAAAGACACCACCATTTTCTTTAAGTTTTACGAAGATTTTAAAAAAAGCAGGTACCTGTACAGCTATTCAAACACCAAAGAAATTGCGTACGCCTTAAAAAGGATCTGTATGCGGGTATGGAAAGATCCCTTCACTGCCGAAAATGAGGCCATGATAACCGAAATTGTATTTGCCTACAGGCTAAGTATTTTGGATGACTTTATGGTGATATTTAATGAGATAGGTGCAAAACTAACAGCAGCCTGAGCATTAATCAATGCATACAATAGTCATAAAATGCAGCCATTGCCTGTGATTATTACCTAAACATTTGCTTTTCTGTTCAAAATCAAGCAAATAAGCTATTTTAACATTAAAATATTTTTTTCAGAATAAAATTATATCCCTACCTTTGCAGTCCCAATTAACAAATTGGGAAAAGGAGAAAATTTATTTAATGGCAAAAAAACAGGAAGCAGAAAAAGAACTTAAAGCTAAAGAAGCTGAACTCGATGTAGTTACAGCAACTGAAGAAAAAGAAACTATTGAATCAGAAGCTGATTCTATCTCTATCGAGGAGATCAAATCTAAGATCACAGCAGCACACGAAGATTTCGATTGGGATGCTGATGAGAAAAAATTTGGCAATTACAGCGATAGCGACCGTGAGAAATTAGAGAAAATGTATGATGGGACTTTCAGTTCAATCACCAAAGGCGAAATTATCACTGGTACAGTTGTAAATGTTAACAACAAAGATGTGGTATTAAACATCGGATTTAAATCTGACGGTTTGGTATCAGTATCTGAATTCCGTGATACACCTGATTTGAAGATCGGTGATACAGTTGAAGTATTTGTTGAGTCACAAGAAGATGCTAACGGTCAGTTAGTACTTTCACGTAAACGCGCAAAAACTCAAAAATCATGGGAGCGTATTAATTCTGCATTAGACAATGATGAAATCATCACTGGTTTTGTTAAGAGCAGAACTAAGGGTGGTTTGATTGTAGATATAATGGGCGTTGAAGCCTTTTTACCAGGTTCACAGATCGACATTAAACCTATCAGGGATTATGACGTTTATGTGGGCAAAACAATGGAGTTCAAAGTTGTTAAGATCAACCACGAGTTTAAGAACGTAGTGGTATCGCACAAAGTGCTGATTGAAGACGATTTAGAAAACCAAAAAACCGAGATTGTTGCCCGCCTTGAAAAAGGACAGGTACTTGAAGGTACCGTTAAAAACATTACTGACTTTGGTGTATTTATTGACCTTGGTGGTGTTGACGGTTTATTACACATTACTGATATTTCATGGGGCCGTATTGAGCATCCACGTGAAGTTTTATCATTGGATCAAAAGATCAACGTTGTTGTGCTTGATTTTGATGATGAGAAAAAACGTATCGCTTTAGGCTTAAAACAATTAACTCCACACCCTTGGCAAAGCCTTTCTGAAGATATTCAGGTTGGTTCAAAGGTTAAAGGTAAAATTGTTACCGTGGCTGATTACGGAGCATTCCTTGAAATCATCCCTGGTGTTGAAGGTTTGATCCACGTATCAGAAATGTCATGGTCACAAAACTTACGTAACCCTCAGGAATTCCTGAAAGTTAGCGACGAAGTTGAAGCACAAGTGTTAACACTTGACCGCGACGAACGCAAAATGTCATTAGGTATTAAGCAATTAACTCCTGATCCATGGCAAAATGCTGCTGAGCGCTACGCAGTTGGTACTCAGCACATTGCTACAGTTAAAAACATGACCAACTTTGGTGTGTTTGTTGAACTTGAAGACGGTATTGACGGATTGATCCACATCTCTGACCTTTCATGGTCTAAGAAAGTTAATCACCCTAATGAATTCACTAAAGTTGGTGAAAAATTAGACGTGATTGTACTTGAGCTTGATGTTGAGAACCGTAAATTAAGTTTAGGCCACAAACAGCTTGAAGAAAACCCTTGGGATACTTTTGAAACCATCTTCACTATTGATTCAATACATGAAGGTACTGTGTTAAAAGTAACTGAAAAAGGTGCAATTGTTGCTTTACCTTACGGTGTTGAAGGCTTTGCGCCAACCAAACACCTGGTTAAAGAAGACGGCAAGAGCGTAAAAGCTGATGAAGTAGCTGAATTTAAGATCATTGAATTTAACAAAGAAAACAAACGTATTGTTATCTCTCACTCACGCATTTGGGAAGAAGCCCGTGCAGAGCAAAGAGTACAGGAATTTGAGTCTCGTAAAAAAGAAGCAAAATCTGCCAGCAATGCAGTGAAGAAAGTTAAAGAATCTGTTGAAAAATCAACTTTAGGTGACCTGAGCGTTTTAGCTCAACTTAAGGAGCAAATGGAAGGCGCTGAAAGCAAAGCCCGTAAAGCTACTAAGAAACCAGAATCTGAAGAAGAAGCACAATAAGCTTTAAATAAAATTATCCTTTAAGCCCTGTGTTGCAAAACACAGGGCTTTTTTATGCCCGATGCTTTCCTATCTTCGGGATTGTATATTTGAACCAACTAACAGCTCCATTTACTATGAGCGGAGAAACCGATATTAAGGCCCTTTTAAAAACCATGAGCCCAAAGCTTAACGCGGGAGGGTATGTTTTTTGTACGATAGGTACCATCAGTGCTATTGATGCCTCATCGATTATCGGATCATTCAGGGAAGAGGAAGGGTGGACGGTAATTTTGAGTAAAGAATTAGCCGACAAGCTCACCTACCCTTACACCTATGTTGCCGCCTGGATCACGCTTACTGTACATTCGTCCCTTGAAGCAGTGGGGCTTACGGCTGCATTTGCCGCCGCGCTTGCAAAACAAGCTATCAGCTGCAATGTAATAGCAGGTTACTATCACGATCATATTTTTGTTGATCAAAAAGATGCGGACATGGCTATCGATGTACTTAAGCAGTTATCCGCAGATAACCTTTAAATTATTGTGGACTCTGATATTTATTAAATAGGTTTGTTATATATGTTTGAAATGAAAGATCGAATTATAAAGATTTTCACACCCAGGCGTTGCGTTAACCTTATCATTATATCTGTTTTTGCAACTTTCTTTATGTTTGGCATCGATTTTATTTCATCGGTTATACCCAACAAATTATTTTTTTCAATACTTATATTGCTCTCAATAGTTGAAGTGTTGAGCTATTTAGGCTTTGTACTGTGGTATATTTATTCTTGGAAAGGCCACTCAACGTTACTAAAAATATACAATGCCCTAAAACTATTGATTTTGAGCATTATGATATTAATTTCTATATTGTTTTTTGCAGTGATCTATAAATAAGGCTTCGTAAACCTTTAACACCTATTTCAACTCCGGGAATTTACCCATATCAAAAATACTTTTTTCGGCGGCGGTTTTTTCAACGTCCTGCCATTTGCGTGGCGCATCAATTGATAGTACCGTTCCTGCTGTTTTACCAATTAAAACGTCATCCTCAATTCTTACACCTATATTCCACCATTTTTTATCGCATGGGCTGCCCGCAGGGATATAAATACCCGGCTCCACAGTAATTACCATTCCTGCTTTTAAATTGCCCCTGTACTGGCCCTTATCGTGCACATCAAGCCCTAAGTGATGCGATACCCCGTGAGGGTAATAAGTACTTACTTCTTTTGCATCTTTTATAATCCCTAACTTGATCAATCGGGCCGAAAGTATTTCGCGGGTTTTAACTTCAAGGCTGCTATATGGCACACCCTCTTTACACAGTTTAAATACTTCTTCCTGCGCATCATATACAATCTGGTAAATAGCCTTTTGCTCTTCGGTAAATTTTCCGTTGGCCGGGAAGGTGCGGGTTACATCTGCCGAATAACCATGAAGCTCTGCCCCTACATCCATCAGCACCAATTGGTTTTTTAATTCCATTGCGCTGTTTTCTTCATAATGCAAAATACAACCGTTAGCACCTGCACCTACAATTGGCGGGTAACCTTCATCTTCGGCACCATATTTTTTATGTACATACAGCATAATACCTTCTAATTCCCTTTCAGACATTTGCGGTTTCACAGCCCGCATAGCTTCGGCATGGGCCAGGCTCGAGATCTGTACCGATTTTTTAAGCAGCACCAATTCTTGGGGTGTTTTTACACCCCTTAAATCGGTGGTATAGTTTGAAAACAGAAAGGTACCCGATGGATTGGCATTTATTTTAGCCTTCACATCAACCAACGTAACTGAATCAGGCTTGTTAACTAATTCCTGGATAATGGAGTTGTTCTTATAGTCGTCCAAACCCAATTTAGGTTTTAAATAAGCCATTATACGATCCATGTTTTTAGGCGTAGCATATTGGTTTATCAGGTTCAGGTCGCTCTCAATAGCGGCATTGCTTTTCTTTATATCTGCTTTAAGCTTAAAAGCGGTAACCAAATCATTCAAACTGCCCTTTGCACCATCTGCGCTAATGTCATCAGGCAAATTATCATATACCACTACACTGAACTTTTTAAAATCGACAGGGAACTTTGCAAATGCTTCACTGTTGTAAACCCGTTTAAATCCAAGTTTATTTTTAACCCCATCAACACCCAGGCGCCTGCCTGTCCACTGCTCGCGTGCCGGGTCTTTGTGCCGCACGAAGAACAGTTCATTATAACTGCTGTCGCCATCGGCCTGCATATCCTTAAATACCAGCAATACCGCATCAGGCTCTTTATAGCCCGAGAAATAATAAAGATCAGGATTTGCATGATAAACGTAGTTAACATCTTTAGAGAATACACGCTCGGGATAAGCAAATATTACCGCAACCGAATTTGCGGGCATCATATCACGAAGCGCCTGCCTGCGGCCTGCATGAAAAGCCGGGCTCAGATAATCCTGAGGAAGCGTGGCATCAATATTTTCAGCTTGCGAAAAACACTGTACAGCAGCACTGCATAATATTGCGGCTACAAATAAGCTTTTGTTAAAAAATTTCATGGTTTGATAAAATTGCAATAGGGTCAAAAACTTGTTTAATATACACATAATATCAACATTCAAAAAAAAGCAATAGCCTTACCCGGCGTTAGCAAGGCAGGCAGTTTTAAAATCCTTTAGCATTCAAAGCAATCTCAATTACCTAATCACTAAAAAATTATTACCTTTGCCCAAATCCACCCAAACGATGCAAAATCTTACACTGCTCGACGGTCCAAAATTTCAAATCACTTTACAGCGTTTATGTCGTCAGTTAATAGAAAATCATAATGATTTTTCTGAATCTGTACTTATAGGCATACAGCCCCGCGGTATTTACCTGGCCAAACGAATTGCAGAAGAACTCCGAA
This sequence comes from Mucilaginibacter sp., assembly GCF_965277465.1. Taxonomy (GTDB): domain Bacteria; phylum Bacteroidota; class Bacteroidia; order Sphingobacteriales; family Sphingobacteriaceae; genus Mucilaginibacter. The sequence goes on along the minus strand of NZ_CBDICW010000002.1, from coordinate 891,942 downwards.
AAATATTACCCGGCAAAACCATTCTGCAAGGCGACCTCGATATTACTTTTTATCGGGACGACTTCCGCCGCCGCGATCAATTAGTGCCTAATCAAACCAAAATAGACTTTATCATCGAGAACAAAAGTGTGATCATGATGGATGATGTACTTTGGACGGGCCGCACCATCCGTGCAGCTATGGACGCACTGCAAGCCTTTGGCCGCCCCGAAAAGATTGAACTATTGGCTTTTGTTGACCGCCGTTACTCGCGCCACATCCCGGTAGAAGCCGATTATGTCGGCATAGAGGTTGATTCTATCGCATCGCAAAAAGTAGTGGTTAGCTGGAAAGAAACAGATGGAGAGGATAGAATAACGTTAATATCTGAAGCTAAATAATAACAATTTTAACCGTGCGGTATTGCGAACCAATAAGCAAAACGCAAGGAGAAAAGCATAAAAATAAAATCCTAACTCGGAATTCCGAAATACAAACAACATGGCAGGACTTAGCACAAGACATCTTTTAGGAATTAAGGACTTAAACCCGGCAGATATTCAGTTAATATTTGAAACTGCCGATAATTTTAAAACGGTTTTAAACAGACCGATAAAAAAAGTTCCTTCCCTGCGCGATGTAACTATTGCTAATATATTTTTTGAAAACTCTACACGTACACGCCTATCATTTGAGCTGGCCGAAAAGCGCCTCTCGGCCGATGTGGTAAATTTTGCGGCATCATCATCATCGGTAAGCAAAGGCGAAACCCTGATTGATACCGTAAATAACATACTGGCCATGAAGGTTGATATGGTGGTAATGCGCCACCCGTATGCCGGTGCAGGTGTATTTTTATCAAAACACGTTAAAGCACAGATTGTAAATGCCGGCGATGGCGCGCATGAACACCCTACCCAGGCCCTGCTTGATGCTTTTTCAATCCGCGAAAAGCTTGGCGATGTAGCCGGTAAAAAGGTAGTGATTGTGGGTGATATTCTGCATTCGCGCGTGGCATTATCAAACATACTTTGCCTTAAGCATTTAGGTGCCGAAGTTATGGTTTGCGGACCAACAACGCTGATCCCTAAATACATTGGCTCATTAGGTGTAAAGGTTGAACATAACCTGTTAAAGGCACTTAACTGGTGCGATGTAGCCAATATGCTGCGCATCCAGTTAGAGCGCCAGGATATAAAATACTTCCCGTCGCTGCGTGAGTATACCATGCTGTATGGCTTAAATAAACAGATCCTCGACTCGTTAGATAAAGAGATCATTGTGATGCACCCCGGCCCTATTAACCGCGGCGTTGAAATTACCAGCGATGTTGCCGACAGCAAGCAATCTATTATTTTAGACCAGGTTGAAAACGGTGTAGCCATCCGTATGGCGGTGCTATTTTTATTGGCGGGCCAAACACCGTAATAATTTGCTGTTAGCCATTGTACATTAATTACCGGTACTTACGTTATTATCCGTAGCTTTTAAATATGAGATCGGTATTTGTAATTTTCTTAATTTGCATCATGGCAGCCAATACATCCGCACAAAGCCAAAAGCAGTTAAAGGTAGATTCGGTGTTTGTATTGGTTAAAAAATATTTCAACCTTAAAAATGCCGATGCCATTTATAACCTTACCGGCAATGGCTTTCAAAAAGAACTGAGCATTGATACATTTAACACGGTTGCCAACCAGCGGCTGTTTGTTTTAGGAAAGATCACCCAATCATCATTGATCAGCTTTGTGAACAATAACCTCGCTACTTACAAAGTAAAACTCGGTGCCAATACGCTGCTTCAGGTAGCCATTAGCCTTGATACGCACTACAAAGTAGAAACCCTGTTGTTTCAACCCTATAAAGACCCCATAAGTAATAAAACTGCACTGGTGCCTACCTCAAATACATTACGAACTGAAATGGATAAAAAGGTTGATACCGTTGCCCGGCAATACATTCAAAAGGCAAATACAGTTGGCCTGTGTATTGGGATAATAAAGGACGGCCAGGTAACCACTTATGGATATGGTGATACAAAGAAAGGCAATGGCAAAATTCCTAATGCTGATAATTTTTTTGAGATAGGATCGATCACCAAAACATTTACTGCAACCCTATTGGCTTATTTTGCCGATAAAGGCGATGTTAAGCTGACCGACCCTATTACCAAGTACCTACCCGATTCTGTTTCAAGCAACCAGGCGCTTCAAAAAATTACTTTATTAATGCTCTGCAACCATACTTCGGGACTGGCAAACCTGCCTGATAACCTGAAGGATAACATGACCGATGCATTTAATCCGTATAAAAATTATAACAAACCGCTATTATACAGCTATTTAAAAACCTGTAAACTAAATAGCAAACCCGGCGAGCAATATGCATACTCAAACTTAGGTGTAGGTTTATTAGGTACTATTTTACAGTACATAAGCGGCCAAACGTTTGAGCGCATGGTTAACGAAGTTATATGCAAACCGCTGGGTATGCTGAGCACCGGCCAGTATTTAAACCCGCTTAACTCGCAACGCTTTGTATCAGTTTACAACGCAGTTGGCGATATTACCTACGCCTGGGACTTTGATGTATTAGCCCCAAGCGGATCGCTAAGATCAACCATGAATGATATGCTGCTATACACCAAAGCAAATATGCAGGCCGGTACTGATTCCCTTTCAAAAGCTATGCAGCTAACCCATAAGCCAACCTACACTAAAGATGTAAAGATTGGTATGGCATGGCACATTATTGTTGTTAATGGTATTAACTATTACTTTCACAATGGCGGCACCTATGGCAGCAATTGCTTCCTGGCTTTTAACCCCGAAAAAAACACGGCCGTTATCGTACTCTCAAACGCATTTGAAAGTACGGATGCAGTAGGCACAGGTATCCTGAAAAAAATTCAATAACAATTGGTTATTGATACTCCTCATGTATACCCTCTGCAATTTCTTCAATTGCCTTTTTGTTAAAAGCATCTAAATCAGCAGGCGTACGGCTTGTTACTAATCCCCTGTCGGCCACTACTTCCTGGTCAATCCAATTTGCACCGGCATTTTTAAGGTCTGTTTGTAATGATGGATAAGAGGTTAGCGTACGGCCATTGATTAAGCCGGTTTCAATCAGTACTTGCGGACCGTGGCATATAGCTGCAACTGGCTTCCCTTCGTCTAAAAATGCAGCTACAAAGGCAACTGCATCCTTGTTTTGCCTTAACTTATCCGGATTAAGCACACCGCCCGGTAATACCAGCGCGTCATAATCTTCGGGGCTTACCTCACTTAATTGCTTATCAACGGTTATTTCAATACCCCAGTTGGTTTTGTCCCATGCTTTTATCTTGCCGCTTTGGGGCGATATTACATGTACGGTAGCACCGGCAGCCTCTAAAGCCGCTTTAGGGCTGGTTAATTCTACTTGTTCAAATCCCTCCTCAGTCAGAATCGCCACTTTATGATTACTTAAGATTGCCATAAATACTTCAGATTTATTATTTAAAAGTTGTTAAAATTTAATCTGTATATAAATACAACCATAGTTTATCTATAGTTTTGAGGGATTTAAGAATTAATTAATCCTTAAGGATCAGCTTAATTTTTTGAAATTAATACAATAATGGAGCAGAAATATGCTGAAGTGCATAATTGATAAAATTGCTGGTGAGGCCAAAATCTTCGGTACCCTTACGACGGATAAAAAAGAAATCGCGGGTAATTTTTAAACCTTCGATGGGTACTTCAACCAAATCCCCCTCTGCAAGTTCGCGGATAATGGATGGCCGCGGCATAAACCCCAAGCATTGATCGGCCAGTAAAAAGTTCTTCAAAGCCTCGGTACCGCCTAACCTGATCTTTACCGAAAGATCAGCCGGTTTAATATGCAGGCCCGATAATGATTTCAATAAAGCATTTAACGTGCCCGATCCACGCTCACGCAGTGCAAGCGGTGTTTTAACAAACTGTTTCAGGGATAATGATTTACCCGCCAGCGGGCTTTTAGCCGAGCATACCGGGATCACCTCATCGCTCATAAAGGGTTTGTAGGATACCGTGGTAAGTTTATTATCAACCTCAATGATCCCAAGATCAACCTCGTGATTAAGCAGGGCATTTAAAATATATTCAGAGTTGCGGTTAACCAGTTGAATATCCACATTGGCATATTCGCGCTGAAAACCGGAGAGTATGGATGGCAATATATATAAGGCAATAGTTGTGCTGGCACCCAAACGCAAATGCCCCGAGGCCTGCGAAAGGCTGCTTAAAACCGAAAGATCATACTCCACCTTGCGCTCAATCTCAGTGGCTTGTAAAAGGTATTCGTTCAGTTTGGTTCCTGCCTCGGTTAACAGGATGCTGTTGCCTTTGCGCTCAAACAAAGGCACCTTGTACTGATCTTCGAGCGCCTTGATATGCTTGCTGATGGCAGGCTGCGTAACAAACAATATTTGCGCAGCCTTACTAAAACTAAGGTTGGCAGCAACTTCCATAAAAACACGGTGAGCGAAAGAAATCATAAGGTTTCAAAGATAGTTAAACAGTATAAATTATAGTTATAATGAAGCTTTGATATAATTTAATCCTTTTTTATAAGCAGCTAAAATCTACAATGTTCAAGCAGCAAAACAGGTGTCGTTTTGTTGCAAATTGTAATGTATTTTATATTTGATGGCAGTATAAATATTGCGCTGATTTTTTTATTGGAAAAGATATTAAAGATGGTCGTTTCTTTTACTTTCACATGTAAAGTATCATTTAATGTAATTGTTTTTACCGATGAAAAATACTTAACTGCCTCGGCTACTTCAACCTGTAAATGATTATCCGTAATACAAATGGATACCTGTTTGGCATCTATAATTGGCTTTCCTTTAATAAATTCGTAATAGTAACCGAATGATAACGCAGCAATTATGGGTAATACTATTTTTAGTTTTGTCATTGTTTAAGTTTCAGCGTAATTACGTTTACAAAGTGACTGTCACGTATTGCTATTTAATTTATCACCTTTTCAAAATACGGCCCAATGAATTTATAGGTGATATATTTATGGGTCACCTTACCGCTGCTTTCCACATAAGGAATAAAAATAGTCTTTAATTTTTCATCAAAATATATAGTGGGTCTTACTTTCCAATCAACAACAGAGAAAAAATCATAGTCATAATATAGCTGACTATGCAAGCCTGTTTTTGTTTTAATAATCTTCGTGTCTTCATTTAGCTTACCTCTATCAATAGTAAAGATTTGTATACCCTGACCAGCATCTTTAGATGAACCAATTGTTAGGTAAACGCATAAATAATACGTTTTATCACCAACTTTAAATTTGTAAATAGTATGATAATTAGGCCTGCTATCCCCTTCCTGTTTAGGTGTATCAAGAATAGAAAAAGTCTTTGCAGCTAATTTATACTGAAATACATTTTCAAAAAAATGCATAGTTCCACCTGTCCATGTATCCCAGGAATATATTCTGAACAAACCATCCGAAGAACTTAAAACATCCAGGTGTTCTGCTTTTAATAAATTAAATGGCTGACTAATAGTAAATGGATATTTTCTTGTATAATCACATAATTTTTTCGCGAATGCATCATTTGATTCTGAATTATCAGAATTAGCATAATCTATCTTTTTAAATGCTTTCAACAAGTCTAATTCAACAGATTTAGGATTTTGTGCAATGGATAGAAAAGGAACAAAACAACTTAGAATAAGTAATAGCTTAAAAGTTTTCATCAGATCGGTTGTATTAAAATAAAAATAGGGATAATCAGCAGATCATCCCCATCATATAATAAAATTATGTATAAAGCTTACGCCTCAACAGCCTGACCTATCAAATGCTTTTCAGCTAAATATTCTGCAATCTGTACGGCATTAGTAGCAGCTCCCTTACGTAGGTTATCTGATACTATCCAGCAGTTCAGGGTGTTTTCCTGGCTTTCGTCCCTGCGGATGCGGCCAACAAAAACATCATCCTTATCGTGCGCATCAAGCGGCATCGGGTATTTTAAGTTAGCCGTATCATCAACCACCACAACACCTGGCGATTTTGCTAATAGTTCCCTCACCTCGGTTAAATCAAAATCATTAACAAATTCAACATTAACAGACTCAGAGTGCCCACCCATAACCGGGATACGTACAGTTGTAGCCGTTACCTTGATGCTGTTATCGCCCATTATCTTCTGGGTTTCCAGTATCATTTTCATTTCCTCTTTGGTATAACCGTTTTCGGTAAATACATCAATCTGAGGGATCACGTTAAGGTCGATAGTGTAAGGATAAACCTTAGGGCCGTCAATACCTTTACGTTCGTTAAATAATTGCTCTACGGCCTTAACACCAGTACCAGTTACCGATTGATAGGTTGATACTACTACTCTTTTAATTTTATATTTATCGTGCAGTGGTTTTAAGGCCACTACCATTTGTATGGTTGAGCAGTTTGGGTTGGCAATGATCTTATCATCGGCAGTTAAAACATGGGCGTTAACCTCAGGCACTACTAATTTTTTTGTAGGATCCATGCGCCATGCTGATGAATTATCAATAACAGTTGTGCCTGCTGCTGCAAAAAGCGGCGCCTGGCTTAATGAAGTACTGCCCCCTGCCGAAAATATGGCAACATCGGGCTTCTGTTTTATCGCATCCTCAACAGAAACTACCTTGTACTGCTTACCCTTAAAAGTGATCTGTTTACCAACACTTTTTTCTGAAGCTACCGGAATTAATTCTGTAACGGGGAAGTTGCGTTCTTCAAGAACCTGCAACATTTTGGTGCCTACTAATCCTGTAGCACCTACTACTGCGACTTTCATTGTTTTAAATTGTTATGTATAATAAATTTTGCTCCAAATATGCGAAATTTTTTTGAAGTAATACCCCGTTGCCCTACCAATTTAGTATATTATAAACAGGCTTACCGGGCTGAACACTAACACCATTTAATGTAACATTATACTAATACAAAGCGCCAAACCGCTTACTAAAGCAACATAAACAGCCGCTAAATTGAAGCAAATATTTAACTTTACCGCTTAATACAAAATTGTATGAGCGAAAAGATTTTGATTATTGGTGCTAACGGGCAAATAGGTACCGAACTGGTGAATGCTTTAAGAAACATACACGGGGCAGAGGCAGTAATAGCATCAGACATTAACGATCCGGCTTATGCGATCCGCAACAGCGGGCCTTATGAGTTTGCCAACGTGCTTGATAAGGATAACCTGCACCATATTTTTGAAAAACACCGCCCCACGCAGGTTTATTTGCTGGCAGCCATCCTATCTGCCGTAGGCGAACAAAAACCAAAAATGGCATGGGACCTTAACATGACCGGCCTGCTGCACGTGCTTGATTTTGCGGTTGAGTTTAAAGTAGCTAAAGTATTTTGGCCAAGCTCAATAGCCGTTTTCGGGCCGCATTCGCCGCAGCAGCAAACACCGCAGTATTGTGTAATGGACCCTAACACTGTTTATGGTTTCAGCAAACTTGCAGGCGAACGCTGGTGCGAATACTATTTTGAAAAGTATGGCCTTGATGTACGCAGCCTGCGTTACCCCGGGCTGATAGGCTGGCGTGCAAACCCGGGTGGCGGCACTACCGATTATGCAGTACATATTTTTCATGAGGCCTTAAAAAATGGCAAGTACCAAAGTTTTCTATCGGCCAATACGGCTTTGCCTATGATGTATATGGATGATGCCATCAGGGCCACCATATCATTAATGAATGCCCCGGCCAATGAATTAAGCATCCGTTCATCCTATAACTTAGCTGGCTTTAGCTTTACGCCCGATGAGCTGGCTGCGGAAATTAAAAAACACATCCCTGCTTTTGAAATAAGCTATAGCGATAAAGACCCGCGCCAGGCAATTGCCGATAGCTGGCCAAAATCAATTGATGACAGCTATGCCCATAAAGACTGGGGCTGGCAGTTAGAATATGATCTGCCTAAAATGGTGGCAGATATGTTAATTAACTTAAAAAATGTAATTTAGGCCCTCTGTTTACCGAAAGGGAGCAAGGAGCATATTATAACTATTAAATTTAAAAATAACCTGCCTTTTTAAGGGGACAGGAGGCTAAATATGGGAAGAGCATTCGAATTCCGTAAAGAAAGAAAACTTAAGCGCTGGTCTAAAATGGCCGTGCAGTTTACCCGTTTAGGGAAAGAAATTGTAATGGCTGTAAAAGCCGGCGGCGGCGATGTAAATACAAACTCGCGCCTGCGTACTGCTGTACAAAACTCAAAGGCCGTTAACATGCCTAAAGACCGCGTTGATGCAGCTATAAAAAGAGCCATCAGCCGTGATGAAAAAGACTACGAAGAAATAGTGTACGAAGGTTATGCACCTTATGGCGTTGCCATATTGGTTGAAACCGCTACCGATAACATTAACCGTACGGTAGCCAATGTACGCAGCTATTTTACCAAGTATAATGGCGCACTGGGTAAAACCGGGTCGCTTGATTTTATTTTCAGCCGTAAATCTGTATTTACATTTGAGCCGGGCGACCGTGACCTGGAAGAACTTGAATTTGAACTGATAGATGCCGGATTAGAGGATCTTTTTGTTGAGGCAGATGAAAATGGCAATGATGTAGCCGTGATCCATGCTGCTTTTGAAGATTTTGGTAAAATGCAAAAAATGCTGGAATCAATTGGTATTGAAGTAAAATCAGCCAAGTTGGAGCGTGTTGCACAATCGTTTCACGAAGTTACCGAAGAGCAGGTAGTTGATATTATGAAGTTAATTGACCGCCTGGAAGAGGATGACGACGTGCAGGCAGTTTACCATAACATGGCTGAGTAAATACGATTGCACTAAGGGATGGGGTATATCACCCTGAGGCACCCGAAGGGTAAGCACAGAGGCCTTGCCCGCCATGCTTCGAGTGCCTATGACACCACGCGATAAAACAATATAATAAGAATAAGCAGGGTTAAAAGAGGCTGTCACCCTGAGGCGCTCGAAGGGTGAGCACAGAGGCCTTACCCGCCATGCTTCGAGTGCCTCAGCATGACATCCTCTTAAATTTAGCTACTGATAAAATAACATTATGCCACTTTTCACCGCACGTAAGCAAGAAAAAAAAGTTAAAGTTACCTTTAGCAACGGCTTGCTGTTTGTTGAAAAACCCGATGGCAAACAACAGGCTTTCCCTTTGGAATGGTTCCCCAAACTGCTGAATGCAACCGATGAGGAACGCGAAGACTGGGCACAAACCGCCAAAGGCATACATTATAATAAATTAGACCTGGATGTTGACTTTTGATGAGTTTTTTAAAAAGAAAAGAGTTGACCTGATTGCCTTAGAAAAGGCAGAACCGGCGCTGTTTTCTGAATTTAAAACCCATTACGAGCAAATGGGCGAAAAAAGCTTCGATCATACCAAAAAATACTGGTTTAATAAAACAAGGCGCAAATTCCCATTAGCTGCCGAAGTTAAAACCGAAAAAGCGCATATTGCTAACCCGCTTGCAGAGCAAACCATTACCGAAAGTCTGAGTGAAACTACTGCCCCGGCGCCAAAATTAGGTTTCGCACCAAAATTCAGGGCGGGTAGTATACCAAAGCCTGCTGCGAATGTGGAGGATAAAAAAGAAGAGCCAATAATTACTTCCGAAAATACCGCACAAGCCAACCCTCCTGAAACTACCGGAGCAAAACCAGCAGCTTATCAGCCCCGCTTTAAAATGAAGCCAAAGATAGAAGCGGAAGAAATTACACCTGCTGCGGATAAAACTGAAGAAGTGCCTGCTGAAAAAATTGAAGCCAAACCAGCTGCTTACCAGCCCCGCTTTAAGATGAAGCCCAAGGTAGAAGCAGAAGAAACTACACCAGCCACAAATAAGACAGGAGAATCACCAATTGAAACTTTAGAAGCAAAGCCCGCCGCTTACCAGCCCCGCTTTAAAATGAAGCCTAAGGCGGAAGAAAGTATTGCCCCTGAAGAAAAGTCTGTGGAGCCCCCTTCAATAAATCCGGAACCTGCACCTGCTGAAAACAAAGAAGCGAAGCCTGTTTACAAGCCCCGCTTTAATATGAAAAACATCCCGCCAAAAACGGAAGAATAATTACTTATTATTATTTAGTATGCGTAAATAACCAGGGAATTAGATCCGGTTCTTTAAATGCATCGTTCCAACTGTTGTGGTCGTCGTTTGGATATAGGGTATATTTGGGCGTACCACCTGCTTCTTTTATTGCTGCAACTATTGATTCCGAATGTTCATACGGCACTACACTGTCTTTCTGCCCGTGAAACACCCATACCGGCACTTTCTTAGCATACTTTTTAGCATTCAATGTATTGTCGCCGCCGCAAATGGCAAATGCCGCTGCAAACACATTAGGCTTACGGCCAATTAGCTCAAATGTGCCCATCCCTCCCATTGATAAACCACCAACATATACCTTATGCTTGTTTACATAAGGTTTATCTAAAAACTCATCAACCAAACCCAATAAACCACGCATAGCTGCTGTTGGCGGGCCATCCTTTTGAAAAATGAACTTTAATTTTTTAGTGGCCGAATCGGGCTCAATTTTAACATTGCTCCAATAGCTGTTAGCAGGGCATTGCGGGTAAATTACTATTGCCGCATATTTTTGGCGAATGGTATCAGTCATAAACAACTGGGTACCGTATATCAATTGTGATTCGTTATTGTTACCTCGCTCGCCTGCACCGTGCAGCACCAATATTAACGGATATTTTTTTGTTGGATCGAAATTAACCGGGAATAAAATACGGTAGGGCAAGGTATCGCCCTTGGTTGAAATGAATGAACCACGATCAAATGAAGGATGGCCTTGTGCATTGACCAATAACGGTACTAAAAGGCACACAAATAATATTGCTGATAGTATTTTAGTTTTTACCATATAGATGTGATGAGTAAGCTTATTAAACTCTGTTTGGATAAATTTAGTGTATATGCCCTAAAGTTGTAGCAGATAATCAATAAATTTAACAGATCAGCCTTCAATCAACCCTGATAACTTTTGTGCGCTGCGAAACACCGTTTTCATTAATGGCCTCTATCTGGAAGTAATAGGGCATTTTGTTATCCATCGCCTTAAAATAATATTCGTTAGCGGTATGCACCATTATACAATTGTATAGTTTATCGGGTGCTGTACCTGTGTAAATATTATAAGCAAAAGCATTATCAACTGTTTGCCATTTTATCCAGGCGCTGCGTTTATCCTTTTCGGTACGTAAAACAATAAAACCTTTTACAGTATCAGGCTTGCTGCCGCCGCCGTTACCAAACACACGCAAACCGCTTATAGCAAACTTGCCTGTTGGCATGTGCACGTTTTCAAGTTTAATATAGCGGGCTTTTACAGGCTTGTTCAGTTCAACATAGTCATGCGGCACATCAGTTTTATTTTGGCTTTTATCAGCCATGAGATGCCACATTTTAGCATCAGACGAATAGTACAGCCTATACTGTGTATACGTTGTTGTTGATTTACCCAATATAGTAGCATCCTGATCGGCATAGTTTATTTGTACGGCGTTTACCGTACTTTCATTACCTAAATCTGTTTGTATCCACTCGCCTGCATTGGCGGTTGCTGCACTCCAGTAGGTTTTTATATTCTCGTCTACCGCATTATTGGCCGTATAGCCCCCTAAGGTTGATGATACGGTTACAGATTTATTATAATTCAGCAACATCCAGCCGGTAAAGCGGCTTTGTAAATGATCGGCTTTGCCATCGGGCAAATAGGTAGGATAATCGCCAAATGCGGTGTTGCAATACAGTACATCATCCTTATCAAAGCCGGCCGGCCAAATGCCTAACCTGCGTTCAAAACTATTTTTTACACCGATTACCATTGTTGAGATATGCCAGTAATTGCCCCAGGTGTCGGTATAGGTGCTGCCATGCCCTGCTCCCCTGGCAAAGCCACCGGGTTTATAGCTAAATGGCATTGATTGCGGGGTAAATGGCCCTAAGGGGTTATCGCCAACCACTACCCCATCAGCATAACCGCTAAACTCGGTACCGGGTGCGCCATATTGCAGGTAATATTTATTGTTATGCTTCGTCATCCACGATCCCTCAATAAAGGGATCTAAAAAGGTATCATCCAAATACTCGCCAAAGCGCTGCCAGCCATAACGGTAAGGCTGCAGTAAATACATTTCTTTACGGTAACCCTTAAGGTGGAACGTTTTAGGATCAACTTCTGCGCCATACACGGGATAGCTATTACTGCTGCCATTGTACATATACAATTTGCCATCATCATCCCTGAAAAAATCAGGATCCCAGCCACCTGGCTCAAACTCATGGATAGCTTCTTTCCATTCGTTTGCTTTGGGGTTGGTACTCATCCATATCGGGAAGTTTGCCGAGTATGTTGAGCCGAAAACCATCAGCGTATCGCCCTGCACCCAAACAGCAGGGGCACAAAGATCATCGTATACATGATGCTCGGGCCTTAAAAAATGGCGGGATACAAAATTCCAATGGTACATATCATGGCTCCACCAATATCCCCATTGATTGGTTGAGAAAAGGTAATAATCACCCTTATACATCGTAATTACCGGGTCGGCTGTTGCACGGTGCTTGCCTTCTGTTGCAAAATCAGGGATGGGCGTATACCCGTAATCTATATTTATAGGATTACAGTAGGTTAGCTGTTTTTGCTGCGCCTTTACCAAGCCTGAACATAGCAGCAGGCAACCAGTAATTAATACAACAAGAGATGATCTTTTACTCATTTAAAGCAATTTTGTAAACACAAACTATTTTATAGCCGGGCTTTGAAAATCAAGTTTTTTAAGGCCCTGCTGTATTTCGGGACAGCTCATAAATAAGTTCCACATCAACCCGCTGCGGTAGTTCTCAATCATTACAACCTCGGGCCCCTGGTCAATAGCAAGGTACGATTTTGCATACCAGTTATGCGACTCGCTAAAAGCATCGGTAAAACCATATTCGCCCCAGATCTTATCACCCAGATCATAATAAAAATGGCGCAACGCCTGCATAGAATATTGTGGTGTATAAGGGAATGCCGATAAGGCCGCAGTAGGTGTTATTACGCCAAGATCGTTTGTGGGCGAATGTGCATTATAGCCCTCAAAGTTATCACTGGCAGTAAGTCCCCAGCAGTTTTCGCCATAACCTTTAAACTTTTTAGGATTATCCAGGCAGTAGGCGCGGTTTATTAAGGTATGGTTTAAGTTTTGTTCCCAGTAATCAGCATATTGATCCTTTAATCCTTTTGGATTTAATCCCTGGAAAGAATATTGGGAGAAGAACAGTGGACCACCATAAGGGAAACCCAAAGGCAGCTTATATCCGTAGTAAGTATTCCCATTTTTAAAAAAGTCGCTTTGTGCCCAGCCGCGGTGGTAAATATCAGCCGATACAGGGTATCTCTCTGCCGATTCAGCAAGTATATAAGTAATTAAACATTCGTTAAAGCCCCGGATCGGGAAATTCATGGCCCAGCCATTGTTGGGCGACCAGTGCCAGTACAGGTTATCCCTGCCATCGCGGGTGTACCAGCTCCATTCAACATCGTTCCAAAGCCCGTTTATCATACCGCGGATGCGGTTCTCTTTTTGATTATCAGCATTAAAATATTGCCTGGCACAAAGCAGGCCTTCAAAAAGGTAAGAGGTTTCAACCAAATCGCCACCATCGTCTTTACGGCCAAAAGGAATAATCTTACCTGTTGTACCGTTTAACCAATGCGGAAATACACCATGAAAGGCATCGGCCTTATATAAAAAGGATACCATTTTCAGCATCCTGTCAACCGCTTGTTCGTGGGTGATAAATTTACGGTGATCGGCGACTATAAGTGCCATAATACCGAAGCCTGAGCCACCTATGGTTACTACCTCGTTACCATAATCATAAGCTACATTGCTGCGCTCGCGGGCAAGGCCGCTAACCGGGTGGCCAAAATCCCAAAAATAACGGAACGTTTGGCGCTGTACTACATCAAGCAGGGCGCTATCCGTCAGGTTTTTAATTATGCCAACGGGCTTAATTCCATCTGTTGGTTTTTCGGCTTTTTGGGCCATGCAGCAGCTGGCTATGGTAATTAAAAAGGGAAGTATTAATTTTTTCATTAGTTGTATTAGTTTATCCGCCCACTTATCGTAAAAACAAAGCCATCATGTATTTGCATAGTGCAAACCGTGGATTGCTTTGTTTCACGTAATGTTGTACGGAGCATTATTATAATTTAGGACTTGAAAAGCCAAGGCTCTTCATCCCTGTTTTTACTTCGGGGCAGCTCATAAATAAGTTCCAGAGCAGGCCGCTGCGATAGTTCTCAATCATTACTATTATAGGCCCCTGGTCAATTGCCAGTGTTGAATTTGCAAACCAGGTATCAGTAAGGTTAAATGAATCGTAAAAGCCATAATCGCCCCACATTTTATCCCCTAATTTATAATAGAAAAATCTTAATGCCGCCATTGATTGTGTTGGCGTGTAGGGTAAAGATGCTATAGCCGCCGTTGGGGCAATTACGCCAACATCGTTAGTTGGGGAGCTTGCGGTATAACCATTTTCAATATCGCTGGCAGTTAGGCCCCAGCAGTTTGCACTATAGCCGTTATAAGCCTTAGGGTTAGCCACACAGTAGTTATAATTAATGGTAGCATGCGCCTTGTTCTGCACATCGTAGCTGGCATAAGCATCAGACAGGCCGTTAGGATCTATCCCCAAAAAAGAATATTGGGAAAAGAACAGCGGACCACCATAAGCCGGGCCAAGCGGCAATTGTACCCCCAAAAAGGTATTTCCGTTTTTCATTGCGCCATTAAGTGCCCAGCCATTATCATAAACTGCTTTAGGAATGGCATGTGTGGTTGATGATGCACCCATTACATAAGTGATCAGCGCTTCGTCCCATCCGTTTACCTGCATATTGGTTGACCATGCGTAGTTAGGGCTCCAATGCCAGAATAAGGTATTCTGATTACCTTGCTTAAACCAGTCCCACTCTACATTGTTATAAAGCGTATTAATATCGGTACGTAAACCGATTTCATCAGTACCTGTGCCATTAAAAAACTGGCGTGCAGTTAACAGGCCCTGCATCAGGTAAGCGGTTTCAACTAAGTCGGCACCGTCATCCTGTGCGCTGAAAGGAATTACAGCCCCGGTAGCCCCGTTCATCCAGTGCGGAAAAGCTCCGTGAAAGGTTTGTGCATTATTTTTAAGGAAGCCTACTATCTTCTGCATCCTTGCCAAGCCATCGGCCCTGCTTAAAAACTGCCTGCTTACACCGGTAACCAAAGCCATTATACCAAAGCCCGATCCGCCTGTGGTTACTACATCGCCTGATGAGTTGCGCTCGCGGGCGAGGCCGCTTGTTGGGTGGCCGAAATCATAAAAATACTTCAGGGTTTGTTTCTGTACCAGGTCAAGCAACTGATCGTCTGTTATTACCGGGAATTTGTTGGTTGAATCAATGGCAGTAGTTAACTGTACATTTACTGCCGATACCAGTGCACCGTTTTTAGAGGATTTAAGATCTGTAGATACGGCAAGTGTATATTGCGTGATAGGCAATAATGCCGATGGGGTAATAACAATGGTGCTATCGTTATTTAAATAAGCCGCACTGTAACCAACTGTGGCACCCGATTTATTTTTAAGGCTGACACTGCTGCTTACCGAAGCATGGTTTACAGCTGCCGAAAATGAAATTTTAATAACCGGTGCGTTATTTACATTGTAATAGGTAAACCCATTATAAATACCATTTACTTTTAAAGCATTAAAGCTAAATGATGATGGGGTAACCGGGGTAACGGGTGTTACCGTTTTTTCTTTACCACAGGCAGCTATTAGCAGCACCAATAATAAAACCCAATAATTTTTTAAATATCTCATGCCTTTATTAAAGATGCAGAATGGCCACTCTACAAGTAAAAAAAAGAGGCTGCCCGGATTTCCTGACAACCTCATAATCAATCAACTTTTATCTTCCTGCTTTTTCAAGGTTATATAAACCTGTAATTTCTGATGCATTGAGCACTGTACTGTATACCCGTACCTGGTCAATTACACCGTTAACGTTAGCAGCCCAGCCCTGTGAACCTGTATTTGTAGTAAGCGATGGGTTGGTTTGAAACTGCAGCGTTCCAAAAACCATTTGATTGGCTTTTGACCAATCGAGCGGTGTAAAGGTTGGTACAGTATTGGTACCAGCCTGTGCACCGTTGTAATAAACAGTTACGGTAGATGCCACATCATCATAAGTTACAATAATGTTTGTCCACTTGTTCCATGGGTTGGCTACGGTGTAACCACCTTCCCAGGCGTCAACTCCGGTTGTAACAGCTGCATTGTTGTATACGTGTACTTTTAATACCCCTGTTGTTGCAGTGCCGCCGTTATCAAAAAATATATCAAAGTTGCCCCAAAAATTTTGGCTGTGTGCTACGCTCACTATACCGGTAGCCCCTGTGTTTAAAGGCATATTTACCCATGTGCTTATGGTAAAGCTATGCAGGCTTTTTACCGCTGCCGGTGTATTGGTTACTGCATAACCCGTAGTTGAGCCCTGTAAGCCTTTGCCTTTTACGCCTGTTGAAAAACTTGTACCCGTTCCAACTGCTGCTGTTTGCGAAATACTATCAACCAAACTGCCGTTAAATGGCCAGTAGGCTACCAAATTTGCCGGTTCAATATCTTTTGAGTTACTGAAACCACCATAGGTTGGCAGGGGTTTTGATGGTTTATAAGTATTTGCATCAAAGCCTTTCTGGCATGATGACAGCGTGAAAGCCATCACCACACCTGATAATAATCCGGCTGTAATTATATTTTTAAATGTTTTCATCTTTTTTGATTTTAATAGCTGAATTAATAACCCGGGTTTTGTGTTAACAGACCTGCACTTAAATCTATTTCGTTTTGTGGAAGCGGCCATACTTCGTTCTTGCCAGCTTTCCAGCCGCGCGAACCAAATACTGCTGTACCCCTGCCCTGGCGGATCACATCAAAATAGCGGTCAAACTCCATTGCTAACTCAACCCTGCGCTCGTTATAAATTGCAGTGCGTAAGGCAGCCTGGTCTGTTGTTGTAACTGGTGGCAATATAGCGTTGTTACCACCCCTTGCACGTGCCCTTACTGCTTCTAACGGAACCAATGCTGCTGCTGAACTGCCTAACTCGTTATTAGCTTCGGCATTCATTAATAATACATCGGCATAACGTAAACAGATCTTATCCTGCTGGCAACCTTCGTTAAAACCTGAAACGTAAAGACTGAATGGCACATACGATTTTTGGTTATACATTGGGTTATCGCCCGATGCATCTATTACATCACCTTCGGGTGTAGTTTCACCTCTGAAAATGATGGTGGCATCGCGGCGCGGGTCGCCTGCTTCATAAGCTGCGGCCAAATCAGCACTTGGAACGTTAAAGCCCCAGCCGCCACCTGTTACGCCACGCACACCCTGTACCTGTGAATACTGTGAGTTTGAGGCAGCAGGGTTATTAGCGATCAGCATGTTCTGTATTTCAAATATGGATTCAGAATTATTTTTATGCGTAGTTCTGAACATTTGCTCATAATTAGGATATAATGTATAACCCAATGCCATTACCTGGTTGGTATAGCTCAATACATCGCTCCATTTTTTCTGGTACATAGCTGCTTTGGCATGTAAGGTTAAAGCAGCGCCTTTAGTTACGTGACCAATATCTGCCGAGCTGTAGCTTTGAGGCAATACAGCTGCTGCATCGGTTAAATCAGTTTCAATTGCTGCCCATACCTGTGCCTTTGGTGTACGCGGAATATTATACTCTGATGCAGCTTTAGGTACGTGTAAACGCAATGGCACATCGCCAAATGCCCTTACCAATCTGAAATATGCCCAGGCACGGATAAATTTAGCTTCGGCAAGATATCTTGCTTTTAAGCTTCCATCCATAGTTATACCCGGTACGTTATCCAGTATTTGGTTAGCAAAGTTGATGGTCTTGTATTCGCCACCCCAAAAATCATCTATCTGGCCTTCGCCGGAGTTAGCTGTAAAATTGTGAAAGTCGTTCATGAACGATGCGTCAGACGGGGTACTTCCCTTTTCAACATCGTCTGATCCCATGCTTTCAACCGCTATAGGTGCAAAAGCAATATTTGTCCACTCGTGTAAGTTAGCATACATGGCATTAACTGCCGATGTAGCATCAGCCTGTGTTTTCCAAAATTGTGATGCTGCCACATTACCAGCGGGATTTACATCCAGAAAGCTCTTTTTACAGCTCTGGAACATTATAAGTGATGCAATAAAGCTTATCCCGAACGCTCCTTGCAATAATTTTTTCCTGTTCTTCATCATTATTCAAATTAAAAAGTAACGTTAACACCAAAATTATAGGTTGCATAAAGCGGGTAAACGCTTGCATCAATGCCCATGTTACCTACTGCTCCACCTAACTCAGGCGTAAATCCTTTGTAACCAAAAATGTTTATGGCATTTTGGGCGTTGGCATAGAACCTGATTTTATGTACACCAAATCTTCTTAAAGCTGTACCCGGTAAGGTATAACCTAACTGTGCATTCCTTACACGGAAGTAAGCACCGCTTTCAACAAAGAAAGAGTTTGGTTTTGAGTTATTGTTTGACCCAATATTTACTGACGGATAGGTATCAGAGGTACCTGCTCCATGCCAGCGATGTTCGTAAAAATCCTGGGTGAAGTTTTCATTACCAAAACGGTAACCAAGGTTGGCATTATAAACGCTAACATCGGTAACACCCTGAAGATCGATCGCTAAATCAAACTCTTTGTAGGTAAATGAAGTATTAAAACCATAGCTGATCTTAGGGTTAGGGTTACCTAACACTACACGATCCTTGCTGGTAATTGCGCCATCGCCGTCTGTATCCTGGTAAATAAAATCACCTGGCTTAGCATCCGTTTGTTTTGATGCAGCAATTTGTGCAGCAGTTTGGAAAACACCGGTAACCTTGTAGCCATAAAACTCGCCAATAGGCTCACCTACAACAGTACGGGTAGCTAAGTTGCCATTGGCAATACCGTTACCACCACTATAAATAGGGTTTTTACCGCTAATTACTGATAATACTTTGTTATTGTTGATACCAATATTACCGCTGATAGCGTATGAAAAATCTTTAGTAGGCTGATCTCTCCAGCTTAATAAAAATTCAAAACCTTTATTGCTGATACTGGCCTGGTTACCTATCAGGCTACCGCTGTTTGTACCGATTGATTCAAGTACCGGGATGGCAAAAATAGCATCCTCAGTTTTCCTGTTATAATAATCAGCTTCAAATGATAGTTTATTGTTTAAAAATGCACCTTCAATACCAAAATCAGTAGCTACTGCTTTTTCCCAAACAATAACCGGTGGTACAATGGTATTGATACTTGCACCCTGGCTGGCTACCTGCGGGTTACCGAAAATAGCAGTCAGGTACGGATCGGCCGATACAGTTTGTACCGACGGGTTAATAGGTACAACAGAGTTACCTACCTTACCCCAGCTTCCGCGAAGTTTCAGGTTATCAAATATGTGCTGATTTTTCATGAACGACTCATTGGTTATTACCCAACCACCACCAATAGATGGGAACCATCCGTAAGCGTTAGGGAAAAACTGTGAGGCACCGTCATGACGGATAGAAGCATTTAACAAATACTTATCCTGAAACGAATAGTTGATACGGCCAAACTGCGACAATGCGCGGTTGTGGATCTGCTGTGACGGATCGGCGTAGTAATTAGCCTTAGTAGTATCAGGGAACGAGTTATGTAAATTACCTGAAGCTGCATAAGGAACATTTTTAGCAGAAGCATCCAATTCAAACGACCTGTTATTTTGCGCCGAGTAACCTGCTAAAGCGGTAAATTTATGATCCTTGTATTTATAATCGTAGGTCAATGTATTTTCCCAGATCCAGTTGTGGGTTTCAGTATGGTTAACATCTAAATCTGATGTATTAACAGTTTGCGCAACTGTTGCCGAATAAACCGGGGTATATCCCCTGGCTTCTGCCTGGCCAATATCACCACCAAAGCTTGTCCTGAATTTCAGGTTCTTTAAAATAGATAACTCGGCATGTACATCACCAGTTAAGCGGTGATTTACTGATTTTTGGTTAAAATAATCAAGTGTAGCTTCGGGGTTAAAGTTGTTACCATCACCGGTGTGGTAGTCAGCCGGATCGCCGTAAGCACCATCCTTATACCTTACCGGTAAAGTTGGGGCAGCGGTAAATAACTGGTGGAAGATTGCGCCCGGAGGATCAATTGATTTACTGTAAAGTCCGTTTGCGCTAAAGCCTAATGATAATATTTTGATAGGTTTAAATTCATTAGCGATGTGCAGGGTATAGCGCTGGTAGTTATTATTCCGGACCAAACCATCCTGATCAAGGTAACCGAATGAATAATCGTAAGTTGATTTTTCTGTACCGCCGCTAACTGAAACCTGGTGGTTTGTTACCAGTGCGTTGCGCAGGATCTGTCCGTACCAGTCAGTCCCTTTGCCATAGCCGGCCGGGTTACTGAAAACCGGGTTACCACCGTTAATTGCCGAAAGCTCATTAACGCCTGTTGCATACTCAGATGCATTGGCCATTTTAACCTGGTTGGTTACAGCCTGCCAGCCTACATAACCATTATAGTTAACAACCGGTTTACCTTTTACGCCATGCTTGGTGGTTATCAATACCACACCATTTGCTGCACGGATACCGTAGATAGCTGTGCTTGATGCATCTTTTAATATAGTAACGTTTTCAATATCGTTATTATTTAAAAAGCTAATATCGCTGTACCAAACACCATCAACCACAAAAAGCGGACTAACATTACCATACACCGTACCTAAACCGCGTATGCTAACCTGTGGTGATGAACCTGGCGAACCGCTGTTGATAATGTTAACACCGGCAACTTTACCCTGTAATGAGCTTAATGGATTAGTTGATGCCTGTTTGGCAATTTCAACACCCTTTACTGATGCAGTTGAACCTGTGTTATCAATTTTACGCTGTGTACCGTAACCTATAACTACAACCTGCTGCAGCTCGCTGGCTTGAGCAAGTAATTTAACATCAATATTTGTGCTACCATTTACTGCTACTTCGCGGGTGGAGTATCCAATGTAGGTAAATGTTAAAGTGGCGGCTGATGGTGCAGCAATTGTGTAGGCACCATTTGCATCGGTTTGAGTACCGGTTTGTGTCCCTTTAACTGCTATGCTTACGCCAATAAGCGTTTCGCCTGTAGTAGCATCTGTAACCTTACCTTTTACGGTAACATTTTGTGCAAACGCAGCAGTAATAAAAAAAGACAACAAAAGTACTAACCCTGAGATTGTAAAAATTCTCTTCATAGTGGTTAATTAAAATTTGGAAAGTAGGTTTTAAAAAATTGGTTTTTTCGTAGGTCGAAATTGGACAGATAATACAATTTTAACAAATTATATTACTCTACATTAATACATCATGCCTAAAAACACTTTCACACTCAATTATAATGTTTTTTATAAATAAATGACAATCAAATACTTAACATCAACATAGTGTAATATATACATACTACAAATGCTATATTGATACTACAACAATAAAAATGAGTTATGAGAGGTAATGATGTAGTATTAAAGCTCGATGAGAAACTCCACAAGGTTTTTATCATGCGCCAAATCCAGCTTTTTACGTAGCCTGTAACGCCTGATTTCAACTCCGCGTAAAGAAATGTTTAACAATGATGCCATTTCTTTACTGCTCATGTTCATGCGCAGGTAGGCACAAAGCTTAAGATCATTAGGCACAAGGTCGGGATGTTCTGCCTTTAACTTTTTGAAAAAGTTTTCATGCGCCTCATTAAAACTGCTTTCAAAAATATTCCAGTCGCGCTCATCGCTCATGCCCTCGTCAATTACCTTTTGAATCTTCCGTAACTGATCGTCGGCGAGCTGCTTGCCAGCACTGTCTTTTAAATGGGTTATTTCTTCGCTTATCTTTTGCAGCAGTTCGTTCTTGTAAACAATGTTCATTGCCGAGTTTGCTAACTCGCGGCTTTTGCTGGCCAGGTCGGCCTGTAGCTGCTCATTCTTTATCTTCACTATCTGCTGCTCGTTTACAATGGCTTCCTGCTTTAAAAACTCTTCTTTTTCATTGTGCAGTTTTTCGTGAATATAATGCTGATGCCGTTTTAATTTTAGATGATAATAATGCCTGATGATATAATACAGTAGTATCATCAGCATTAAATAAAACACGATAGCAATTTTTGATGCGTACCAGGGCGGTAATACCCTAAAGGTAAATACGGTTATGGGTGAAACAGCCTGATCATTTATTTTGGCAACAACCTTAAAGCTGTATGCACCCTGGCTTAAATTGGTAAATTCCTTTTGGCTTTGGGTAGTCCAATCGCTCCATTGCCGTGAATAGCCATCAAGGTAGTACTGATATTTTACTTTTGCCTGCTTATAATAGGGCAACGAATAAGAAATACGGATGTTGTTTTGCGAGTAAGGGATCTCAATATCATTAAGCGTATTGCTGCTTTCGGTTATTGCTGATACCTTATCCGTAATGTTCTCCACCTTACGGATCAGCACATCGGGCAATTGTATTTTGTTTGATAAAAGAGCATCATCATCATTCAAAATCACAAAGCCATCATCAACGCTGATCAAATAGATCGAATTATTAATCAGGTTGATATTTTCGTAATGCTGAACCATTTGCCCGTTAAGGCTATTGAACCTGTTTGAATCTATAGTAAGCTTGCCGGGTACCGAAAGATCAGCCAATGCTACCCTGCCGTGGTTAATGAACCAGTATTTTTTACCCGCCGCGGCAATTATTTTGTTTGACGATGCAAACGTGCCCAGCTTACGGTTAAGCTGCTGGTATTTAAAAAAACGGTCGGTAATATCATCATAAACACAAAAACCAGAATCGGACGAGAACACGATGCGGTTATCTAAGTTAAATACATTTACATTATAGCTGTCGGGCAGCCCATAATGCTTATCGTAATATTTTACGGATGTTGCCTTTTTCAGATCGCTGCTCAGGTTTATTTTATAAATCCCTTTGTAAGCATGGCTCACCCATATTTGCCCCTTGCTATCCTGCTCCACATATCGTGAAGGCTCTACAAAGCCTGCCACCTTATGGTCAAATACCCAGTTGCCGTTACTATCCTTGCGATAAATTACCAAGCCTATATAAGTTCCCTGTATCAGCAGGTTATCGTTTAGCTTTTTAACCGTCCAGCCTCCGTTAACGGTCGATATTTTATTGATACTACTCCCGTTTACCTGGTAAGTACCATCATTATGCCCGCAAAGCAAGCGCCCTCCCTGTATAGACAAATCCCACACCTGCCCCTGCGAACCCGGGATCAGCTTAAAATCAAAAGATTGCGATAACAGGTTATTGGATCCCGGTATCCAATCGCTATAAAAAAGCCCTTGATTAGTACCTAAGTAAATCTTTTTATTAAAAATGGTGCTGGAATATACCGTGCCGAATTTGCCTGTTTTATCAAAGTAAAAGTATAGCGGCGAGTTTACCTCAATGCGGTCGATCCCGTTATCAAGGCCGGCCCAAAGGTTTTGTTCCCTATCGGTATAAATACTTAACACGGTGTTATTTTGCAACCCGCTTGATTTATTGATGTGCTGCACCACGTTACCGGCAGTATCAATAATTACAATACCGTTTAAAATAGTGCCAAAGGCAAAATACTTACCCGGTATTACTGCACCGTTATTTAATTGGTATGCTTTTAAAAAATCATTGGCCTGGTTGGCCCAGGGCTTTATCTGTTTACCATCGTATATAAACAAGCCGTTATTACCTGTGCCTATAAGGTATTTATTTTTTTGAAACGGCAATATAGACAGTACACCGCTGCTACCTAATACCTTACTGCCTTCAATAAATTCAAGGTGATTATTTTTTAGTTCGAATAAACCCTGCGAAACTTCTTCAACCAGGTACCGGCTCCCGGTTTTAAATAAAAAAAGAAATGGGTTTGGAGCTTTTACAATATTAATTTTCCCTTTTGAGTAAATAAAAATGGAGCCGAATGACTGGAAGATCACCCTATCGCCATCAACATAGATCTTCCAAATCTCCTCGTTTGGCAAATAACCTTTGGGGATTAAATGGATAAGGGAGTTATATTTCAAAAAGCCGGCCTTGTTATTTTCCCAATAACCAAACTCGCCGAACCCGCCTGCATATATTTTGCCTTTACCATCAGCCGCTACTGAACGAACTATAAGCCCGTTAGGCATGTGGTAAAGCTGCCAGTATTTACCATCAAAAGCCAGTAAACCTTCGGCATTACCAAAATACATAATGCCATGTTCATCGCGCGTAACAGACCAGTTTTGATTACCCGACTGGTACTGCGCCTTGGTATAGTTTTGCACATAGGGTACACCAACGCTTTTTATATCGGCACTGTGAGCGCCCCATACATTTAACAGGATATATGCAAAAAATAGAATTGCCTTACGCATAGGTCTATAACAAAAAATAGAGATGCAAAACTTTGCATCTCTACGAAAATACGGTTTGAAATTGAAAATCTCTTTAAAATATAAAGGCTCAATACTTGCGCCTGTTTAATGGCTTAATCAGCTAACTGAACTTTGCCTTTTTTGCTCACGTTTACCGGCTGCGGAACTTTTACATAGTATCCCGTACCATCATAGATCCTTTTACGCGGATGAGCCTTACAGGCATCGCTGCAGCAACCATCCATAGCCGTACCGCAATCATCGCATTGGGTAAAATGCTCATTACACTCGGGGTTAGCGCAGTTGATCATTTTTGGGGTTACCTTGCCGCAATTAAAGCAGGTTGATATAACTACAGGGTTAACACTGTTCACATCAACCGAAAGGCGGTTATCAAATACATAGCATTTACCGTCAAAATCTTCTCCGCCGGCTTCCTTACCATATTTTATAATGCCGCCATGCAGCTGGTAAACATCGCTAAACCCTTCGTGCAGTAACAGGGCCGATGCTTTTTCGCACTTTATGCCGCCGGTGCAATAGGTAATAACTTTTTTGTCTTTGTATTGCGATAGCTCATTGATCATGGCCGGAAAATCCCTGAAATTCTCGATATCGAGCGTAATGGCATTTTTAAATTTGCCTAAATTATGCTCGTAGTTTGAGCGTACATCCAGTATAACAACATCTTCATCATCCTTCATGGCCAAAAAGTCTTTCGGCTCCAGGTGCTTTCCTGTTTTTTCCTGCGGATTGATCATTTCCGGATCGCGCAGACCCGAATGAACGATCTCGGATTTATAACGCACATGCATTTTAACGAACGAAGGGGTATCTACCTCATCAACTTTAAAATCAATACCGGCAAATCTTGGGTCGGCATGAAGCGTTTCCATATATGTTCTGCAAGATTCAGGGGTGCCTGAAACGGTGCCGTTCAACCCCTCGGTAGCCACAATAATACGGCCTGCCAGGTTTAAACTTTTACAGAAGATTAAATGATCGGCAGCAAATTGCTCCGCATCGGCTATTGTTGAATAACAATAGTATAGTAGTGTATTATATTTTGCCATAAAATCATCGATACTGCTGCAAACAGTGTTAAATGAGCTGCAAAATTAACAATTTTAATGGATATGTAAAAGCCGTTGTTTACGCCTATCGGATGGATAGCTTTCTACCAATATTGGGCACCGATAGCGCAGCCTATGCAGATTCATTAGCTTTTTAAGCTCACCCTAACGCAAGCGGTAAAGAGGCTTAAACTGCTATTTTAAATCAAATAGAATGTTTAATTTTGCAGCCTCTAACAATAAACATATATGTATAATACACTACAGCCTGTTTTACAGCAAGAGCTTGCCGAAATTGAAAATGCAGGTCTATTTAAAAAAGAACGCATCATCACATCGGCACAGGGTGCTGATATTGAGGTACAAGGCGGGCAGGAAGTAATAAATTTTTGTGCTAACAACTATTTAGGCCTGTCAAATAACCCGCAGGTTATTGCAGCTGCAAAAGATGCAATGGATACGCATGGTTATGGCCTTTCGTCTGTTCGTTTTATTTGCGGTACGCAGGATATTCACAAAAAGCTGGAAAAAAAGATAGCCGACTTTTTAGGAACCGAGGATACTATATTATATGCAGCTGCCTTTGATGCTAACGGCGGTGTATTTGAGCCTTTATTTAATGACCAGGATGCCATCATATCCGACGAGTTAAACCATGCCTCAATTATTGATGGTGTGCGCTTATGCAAGGCACAGCGTCAGCGTTATAAACACGATGACATGGCCGATTTAGAGGAAAAACTAAAGGCAACAGCCACCTGCCGCCACCGTATTATAGTTACCGATGGTGCATTCAGCATGGATGGCACCATTGCCCAGTTAGATAAAATTTGCACGTTAGCCGAGCAATATAACGCTTTGGTAATGATTGACGAAAGCCATTGTTCGGGATTTATGGGCAAAACAGGCCGTGGCACACATGAACATCATGGTGTTATGGGCAAAATAGATATTATTACAGGTACATTAGGTAAAGCATTAGGTGGTGCTTCGGGTGGTTTTACATCAGGCCGTAAAGAGATCATTGATATGCTGCGCCAGCGCTCGCGCCCATACCTGTTTTCAAATACGCTTGCACCATCAATTACCGGGGCCTCAATAGCGGTATTGGATATGCTGAGCGAAACCACCGATCTGCGCGATAAGCTTGAAAGCAATACCCAATATTTCCGTACTAAAATGACCGAAGCAGGCTTTGATATTAAGGCGGGTGTACACCCAATAGTTCCGGTTATGCTATATGATGCAAAACTGGCGCAGGAATTTGCCGCCAAAATGCTGCAGGAAGGCATTTATGTAATAGGCTTTTATTACCCGGTAGTGCCACAGGGAAAAGCACGCATCCGTGTGCAGATCTCAGCCGGGCACAACAGGGAGCATTTGGATAAGGCCATTGCTGCGTTTACCAAAGTGGGCAAGGAATTAGCCGTTATCAAATAAACACCTGTCAGCATAAAAAACAAAAGGATTACTACACAACACACTACAATGCAAGCTCAAATAGATCAATATACTACCGAGATCAATGCTTTTTTACCAGCTAATGCTGATGAATTAGAAACGTTCCGTATAAAATTTTTAGGTACCAAAGGAATTATAAAAGACCTGTTTGAGCAGTTTAAAAATGTAGGTCCTGAAGAAAAACGCACCTTTGGCAAAGTACTTAACCAGTTTAAGCAATTAGCCGAAGCAAAATACAATGAGCTTAAAGAATCATTTGACGCAGGCGATAAATCCCAGGATTTAGGGCTCGACTTAACCCTGCCCGGTGATGGCTTTGCTATCGGCTCGCGCCACCCGCTATCCCTGATCCGTACCGAGATCATTGATATTTTTAAGCGCCTGGGCTTTGTGGTTGCCGAAGGCCCAGAAATTGAGGATGACTGGCATAACTTTTCGGCATTGAACTTTCCGCAGGAACACCCTGCCAGGGATATGCAGGATACCTTTTTCATCAAGAAGAACAGCGGTATTGATGATATTGCCCTGCGTACGCATACCTCATCGGTACAGGTGCGGATGATGGAGAATGGTAAACCACCTTTCCGTGCTATTATGCCGGGCAGGGTTTACCGTAATGAGGCTATATCGGCACGCGCACACTGCTTTTTTCACCAGGTTGAAGGTTTATATATTGATGAGAATGTTTCGTTCTCTGATCTGAAACAAACGCTTTACCACTTTGTGCAGGAGCTTTATGGCGATGGTACCAAGGTACGTTTCAGGCCATCGTATTTCCCTTTTACCGAGCCATCGGCCGAGATGGATATTTCATGCACCATTTGCAAGGGAAGCGGCTGTAACATGTGTAAATACACCGGCTGGGTTGAAATTTTAGGCTGCGGCATGGTTGATCCAAACGTTTTGGAAAACTGCGGTATTGACAGCACCAAGTTTACCGGCTTTGCCTTTGGGATGGGGATAGAAAGAATTGCCAATTTAAAATATGTGATACGTGATCTGCGTTTATTCTCTGAGAACGATGTTCGTTTTCTGAAGCAATTTCAAACAGAGATCATATGAGGAAAATCTTTTTACTAATCACCCTTTCATTAGCCTTTATTTCGTGCGGTAAAAGCGGCGATGTAGTACCCAATGTTTCGGTAAACATACAGATAGCCCTTACCGACCCGCGTGTAAGCGCATTAAATGTAGCAGGCGGCTCAGCCTTTATAGGTGGTGGTGTGGCGGGTATCATACTGTACCGCGAAACCGATGGCAGCTATGCTGCTTATGACCGTTGCAGCAGCTATCAGCCTCAAAACCATTGCGCTGTAACCTTAGATGCTTCGGGCTTTACGGTTACTGATCCCTGCAGTGGTTCAAAATTTTCATTAGCTGATGGTACGCCTGTAAAAGCACCCGCTACAAGATCGCTCAAATCATATACTATAAATGTGAGTAATTTTGAGATATTTGTATCTAATTGATACATGGAACCGGATAAAATAAAAGAAAGCATTAAGCGGGCAGCGCAAGACCTGTTCCGGAAATTCGGTTATCATAAAACCAGTGTTAACGAGATTGCAAAAAAGGCTAAGATAGCCAAGGCCACTATATACAAGTATTTTCAGAGCAAGGAGGATGTTTTACACTCCCTGCTGATGGATTATATTAAGTTGAGTGTTGACGACCTGATTAACCATAACACCCCCGATATGGATGAGGAAGCGCACTTAAACATCCTGATAATGAAAACATGCAGGCTTAGCTATACCGTTTGCAATGAGTTTATAGGCTGGGATTTTATCCGCGAATCAACAAACTCCCAGGATTTTTTAAAGAACCTGTCGAACGAGCTGGAAGAAATGCTGGTCAGCGCCTTTTCACAGCTTACCGAATTACGCAAGCAGGAAAACTACCTGCAGCGCATCCGCTTTTTAATTAAGTGCAGCAAAAGCATTGTGTTCAGCTTTGCATTTACATCGGTAAGTGATTCGGATGTGCGCAAAAACTTTGTTTCGTTTCAAAAAGAGATCCTGCCCTACTTGGTAAAGGCGGCGATCACTATTTAAGTGATCCGGATTAAATATCAGCCCCTCATTCCTCAAAACAAAGCTTGAAAGACCTTAATAATTTAAAAACAGTCAAATTATGATTCATAAAAGTGAATTATAATTTGCACAATCAATTTTTTATTATTTACTTTGAAAAACAAAGTACTTTTAAGTGGAAGAAAAAGAAATACAGGACGAGCTTACCTCCATCCGCAGCCTGATGGAGCGATCCTCAAAATTTATATCCCTCAGCGGCCTCTCAGGGATATTGGCAGGTATTTATGCACTGATTGGAGCTGCCGCAGCCTTTAATATTTTGTATACCGATGCCTTTACCCGCAACTTTACCATTGGCGACGATGCCGACGCCGGCAAAATAACATCGCGCAGCTACCTGCTATTGTCAATTGCACTGTTGGTATTAATTGCATCAGTTATTACAGGTTTTATATTATCGTACCGCAAAGCCAAACAAAAAAGGCAGCCCTTGTGGGGGCAAACAAGCCGCTCTTTATTATTCCACATGGCTACCCCGCTGGTAACAGGCGGAATTTTTATCCTGATATTAATTATACAAGGCCACTATGGTATTGTAGCATCGGCCTCCCTTATTTTTTACGGACTATCATTGGTGAGTGCAAGCAATTTCACCTACACCCTTATTAAATATTTAGGGCTAAGCGAAATAATATTAGGCCTTATTGCCGCTTGCCTACCCGGATATGGATTACTATTTTGGGCCATTGGTTTTGGAGTGCTGCATATTATATACGGCAGCATGATGTACTTAAAATACGATAGGTGAAAGTCCCCTTTGAAAAATTAGACAAAGCATTTGAGAACCGGCTGCGGTTACAGATCATGAGCGTGCTGGTGGTTAATGACCGCTATGACTTTAACTCGCTTAAAGAACTGCTGGATACCACCGACGGTAACCTGGCATCGCACCTTAAAGCGCTTGAGAAAGAGGAGTACATTGTGGTACATAAATCATTTTTAGGCCGCAAACCTAATACCACTTATGAACGCACCCCAAAAGGAAAAACTGCCTTTAAACAGCATTTGGATGCTTTAGAGCAATTAATTAAACAGCAAAAACTAAAATAATTTTTTTTACCCATTTGCTTTGAAATACAAAGTACTTTTAAAATAAACAATCATGCATTCAAGCAACTACTGGATTAAGCATTTCAAGGCAAATGCACTCCAAAAAAGAATCAACTGGGCCCAGGAACCCAACATCTCTACTGATGAAATTGAAACTATTTTGCATTCGTTACAAGCATGGCAGTTAGGAGAAACATCCGAAGGAAAGCAATTAATTGCCGCAGCTGAAAAATATGCGGCTAAAATTGAAGAACCTGAATATGTTGAAGCTATTAGGCTATTTATAAAAGAAGAGCAAAAACATGGCAATAATTTAGGCGCTTACCTGGATAATATCGGGAAAGAAAGAATTAAACAAAACTGGGGGGATACCTTATTTAGAAAAGTCAGGCATTTAAATACCAGCATGGAATCATGGACGATAGCTGTTATTGTGGTTGAAAGTACCGCACAGATATTTTATCAATCACTTAAAGACGCAACGGAATGCGGTCTTTTAAAGGAAATCTGTACAGATATTTTGATTGATGAAGCCCATCACATTACTTTTCAAACCGAAAGGCTTGCGGCAATATATCACAGTAAATCAGCCTACGCTAAATCCTGGCGTAAAATAGTTTATAAATACTTTTTTATAGGTACATCGCTATTGGTATGGTTTGCAAACAAGCGTTTGTTTAAAGCCGGTGATAATACTTTTGAGTGTTATATGAATAAGATGGAACTCAAATATTCAAAAACCATTAAAAAAATCACAAAGCCATATACTTTCCAAATAGCCTGAAATGAATACAGAAATTAGACTAATCAAAATGGGGCAGCCTACACCCTGCCTCATTCTTCTAAACTATTAGCATATTAAAACATGAATGTTAATCCATTTTTATACAGCCTTAAAGTTTGGTTAAGCAGTGTGGTGGTCGCACCATTTTTTTATCTGATCATACAATATTACGTCCGGCCAATTCATACACAGGACATTGCAGACTCTACACTTTCGCCTTTATCCAATTACTTCTTTTTCACTTTTTTAGAACTGATCCTTTCATTTTTAACCTGGGTGGCATTTACCATTCTTGTTTATATTATTGTAGGCTTATGTTTAAAACATCCTTTACGAATATGGCTCCTATTTGCAGCCGGTATCATATTAACTTTTGCAACATTTTTACTGATCGGGTTTCCCATTGAATTTAAATATGATGATCCTTTTTTTTATCTGCCTTTTTGCAATTCCTTTTGTATTGGTTGGGGGATATGGTTTTACAGGCTCGATTAAACTGATTAATCTATTTTATAATACAAATACATTATATCAACCCAAAATTTAACAATTATTTCACAATACCAATTTGGTTTTTGGTATATAAATAGTTTTATTTGTAATAAAAAAGCATTTTATCATGAGCAGAGAGCTGATTGAGTTTTCAGATATGATAGATGAGCAATTTGACATAGCAGACGCGGAGCCGGATAATTTTTGGGAACAATTGGTAAATCTGTTTATTTAATAGCTTATCGGCAGTAATTTTAACATCCTTTAAGGGTGATTGTGCTTGTTTTGCGCCTTCGGTAAGTTTCACATTAAATAAATACAATTAACTTTGCAGCCTGATGAATAAAGCTGCTAAAAATAAGTTTTTTGAAGATGTTACCATTATTGACATTGCCGAAGAAGGCAAAGGCGTAGGTAAAGCCGATGATTTTGTACTGTTTGTTGACAAAGCCATACCCGGCGATATTGCCGATGTGCAGGTGTACCGCAGCAAAAAGAACTTTGGCGAAGCCAAAATAGTTCAGCTTAAAAAACCATCCGAATACCGTACCGAGCCTTTTTGCGAACACTTTGGCACCTGCGGCGGCTGCAAATGGCAACACATGACTTATGATGCGCAATTAAAATTCAAACAAAAATCGGTAGTTGACGCTTTGACCCGTTTGGGCAAAATAGATGTATCGGGCATATCGCCTATTGTGCCCTCTCCTGCCGATAAATATTACCGCAACAAATTAGAGTATACCTTTTCAAACAAACGCTGGTTATACGATGGCGAAAGCCGTGAGGATGAAACCCTGAACATGAATGCACTGGGCTTTCATATCCCCGGCAGGTTTGATAAAATACTGAACGTAAACCATTGCTGGCTGCAGGCCGAGCCATCAAATACGCTGCGTAACAGTATCCGAGATTTTGTGATTGAGAACGGCTACAGCTTTTATGATATTAAAGGCCACACCGGCTCCTTGCGTAACCTTATTGTTCGTACATCATCAACTGGCGAGGTAATGGTAATTGTGGTTTTTGCATACGTGGATGAAGACGAAGTGAATAAGCTGATGGCATTTATTGATGGTAAATTTCCCGAGATAACGTCCCTCCTTTATATCATCAACCAAAAAAAGAACGATACTATTTTTGACCAGGAAGTAGAAGTATATAAAGGTGAAGCCTACATTCACGAAGAGATGAATGGCATCCGTTTCCGAATCGGGCCTAAATCATTTTATCAAACCAACTCGATACAGGCCCTACGCCTGTATGAAATAGCCCGCGACTTTGCCGACTTTAAAGGTGATGAATTAGTGTATGACCTTTACACCGGCGCAGGCACCATTGCCAACTTTATTGCTGGCAGCGTAAAAGAGGTTGTGGGCATTGAATATGTGCCATCGGCAACTGAGGATGCTAAGATCAATTCGGCCATTAATAATATCACCAATACTAAATTTTTTGCCGGTGATATGAAAGATGTTTTGGCTGCTGATTTTGTAGCGGAGCATGGCAAGCCGGATGTGATCATCACCGATCCGCCACGCGCAGGCATGCACGCAGACGTGGTTGAAAGGTTAATGGAGATTGAGGCCCCTAAAATTGTGTACGTGAGCTGTAATGCAGCCACACAGGCCCGTGACATGCTGGTATTAAAGGAGAAGTATGATACCGTAAAAATTCAGCCGGTTGATATGTTCCCGCATACGCAGCATGTGGAAAACGTAGTATTATTGGTATTAAGAGTTAACGAATAATGTAGCGCACCTGATTTGGTGCATTACATAATATAATAAGAGATTAATATGGAACCGGAAGAACTGTTAAACGAAGACAGACATAGCGAAGAATCGAAAAAGGAAAGTCCGCTGCTGAGTTTGGAGAAGGATTTAAAGTTTTTTAATGAATCGATTCACGAAGTGGCGGTTGAAATTATGGTAGAAGGGCTTACCAACTACCCAATTTTCATAGCGCATCAGCATGATCTGAACCTGGGAGAGGTTATCCTGGACAGGCACGACCTGAACACAGAATGGAGCATCCATGCATCCACCTTAGAGGAATTTGTAGAAAAA
Source organism: Mucilaginibacter sp. (assembly GCF_965277465.1). Lineage (GTDB taxonomy): Bacteria > Bacteroidota > Bacteroidia > Sphingobacteriales > Sphingobacteriaceae > Mucilaginibacter. The sequence continues at coordinate 858,387 of NZ_CBDICW010000002.1, read as the reverse complement.
GGCATTATTAAAGAAATACTGAAAGAACGCTTTATTACCAGCTACAAAAATCCAAACGATTACATGTGCGTATTTGTGATAGTGCCCGAAGGCGCCAATTTTGTTTACTATCCTTACGTAAAAGAATAATCTCTTTGTTTTAAATTGAAAAGTGCAAATGTTGTAATTTGCTTATATCTTTATCATAACAATAACAGCCATGCCAGATAAACAGCTTCTTATATTAAATCATCAGCAAATTCAGCAAAAGATAGACCGTATTGCTTACCAGATATTAGAAGATAATTTTGATGAGGAAGAGATTCTGATTGCCGGAATTTTACCAAGCGGCGATAAAATTGCCCGCAGAATAATTGGCATATTGGATGAAATTGCACCTTTTAAAAGCAAATTTATTGGGATTGAGCTGGATAAGCAAAGCACGAGCCTTAAGGCCAACATAAATTTTGATGTAAAAGATTGCAGCAATAAGGTGGTTATTTTAGTAGATGATGTGCTGAACAGCGGCAAGACATTGGCTTACGGCTTCGGCGTTTTCCGCGATGTGCCACTTAAAAAGCTACGCACAGCAGTTTTGATAGACCGTAACCACAAAAAGTTCCCAATGACAACCGATTTCGCCGGGATAGCTTTATCAACCGTATTAAAGGAGTTTGTTGATGTAGTACTGGATGAAGAGGGTGTTGAGGATGGGGTTTATTTACGATAGTAGATTTTTAAATACGCTATAATTTTAAAAGCGCTTCTACCTTCATAGCCGTTAAGCCTAAACCATCGGTAACAACGGTTGCTTTATTATAAAACCCTTCCCGTTCCGCCAATTTCTCATCAATAAAAGCAATCAGGGTATCACCATGCTTTTCGCGTAACAAGGGGCGTTTTGTTTTTTCATGCTCCAGTCTGTCGGCCAGGGTTTTGGATGATAGCTTAATGTAAACCGACTTTCCATGCGCATTAATCCAATCTATATTATCAAAAAAACAGGGCAAGCCACCACCTGTTGATATCACTGCATGTTCGGGATAAACGGTCTGTTTCAATACTTCTGATTCGAGCTTACGGAAAGCATCTTCGCCAAAATTGGAAAAATAATCGGCTATGCTCATGCCTGCCTGTTCTTCCAAAACATGGTCGAGATCCATAAACGGATAACCCAACCGGTTAGCTAATTTACGGCCAAGCGTAGTTTTGCCGCAACCCATAAAACCAATCAGGAAGATAAGGCCTAATCCGCCCTCGGCAATGTTTAAATTATTATTTGCAGGTAAAATATTTTCAGCTCCACTCATTATTATAAACACTTGATTTTGGTTTTAGGTAAGCTTTACCCTTGGGTCAACCCAAACATATAGCACATCAACCAAAATATTAATCACCACAAATATAAAAGCAATAAAAAGAATGGAACCCATCACAACGGGGAAATCAGACATTTCCAAAGCATCAACCGTAGTTTTCCCTAAGCCATTATAGCCAAATACATATTCCACAAAAAACGAACCTGCTAACAGGGATGCAAACCAATTTGCAATAGCGGTAATAACCGGGTTCATGGCATTTTTTAAAGCATGGCGGTAAATGATGGCATTATTGCTCAGGCCCTTTGCTTTTGCAGTACGGATATAATCCTGCCCCAAAACATCAAGCATGGCATTGCGGGTTAGCTGTACAATAATAGCTAAGGGCCGTAAGCCTAAAGTTACCATTGGCAGTATCAGGTTACGCCATGTAATTACTTCGCCTTTAAAGGGATCGTAACTGTATAAACTGCCAGACATATTCAAGCCCGTGTATTTGCTCAGCTCAAACCCAAAGATCCAGGCTATAATTATGCCTGCAAAAAACGAAGGGGCCGATACCCCTAATGTTGAGAAACCAATGGCCAGCTTATCTATCCAGGTATTTTGGTTTACAGCACATATCACCCCTAAAAAAACACCTATTATAATGGCAAATAGCATGGCGGTTGCAGCCAGCACTAATGTATTCGGAATAACTTCGAGCAGCAGGGTGGCCACCTCCTTATGCGTTTGATAAGAACGGCGCAGGTAGGGCCATTTTAAAGCAATCACCTTGGTTGCCGATACCGGGAACAATTTTAAATAATGATACCGCTGCTGCTCCTCTTTTGTGTTGAGGTGAATACCTACGGGCGAAAGATCATTGATATAATAAACAAACTGAACGGGCACAGGCTTATCCAAACCAAACTCCTTGCGGATGGCCTGCAACGACTGCACATCGGCCCTTTGCCCCTGTGTCATCCGGGCCGGGTCTACAGGCAATACATTGAACAAAAAAAACACCACTACCACAATGCCCAGCATCACCGCCAGCCCATAAACCAATTTGCGAATGAGGTAGCTGATCATAAGCTTATTGCTGAAAATATTGTTTCACCAGCTCATCGTACTTAGGGATGGAGTGGTAATGCCATTTATTGATCACGGTGCCGTTTTTAATTAGCAATATGCCGGGGTTTGAGCGTACCATTGTTTTCAGAGGCACTTCATCCGCATAAAAAATCTCGAACATTAATTTATGCTGCTTGCTGTAAGCCTGCGTAAACTGTGCAGAGTTAGAGGTAAGCATAACCATGCGAGTATTAAAGTTTTGCGACAGGTTTATTGCCAGGGCATTTAAGCGGTCAATGGCATCGCCATCAGCTTTATTTATATCGTAGGCAACAATTACCAGGTTATTAAACGGGTTTGATAAAAGCTCCTTTGTATAATCATTACCCTGGGCATCTTGTATGGCAAGGTCGCGGATTTTGGGAGTAAATCCTCTTTTAACCAACCTGCTTTCCGGCTGACCGATGATCTCCCAGTTATTGTCTTTCCAGATATTGGTTTTCAGATACTCGGTATTGGTCATTGTTTTGGTTGCGCCTGTTTTTTTGTTTTTCAGGTTGTAGGTCAGCTCATATTCGTCTGGCTGCGCACCAGGCGGCGTTTTCATTTCATCCAGGATATTTGCACCAACTTTATAGGGTAAAAAATCAATAACCGGCGAAAAGTTATAGGTAAAGAGCCCGAAACCCACAGAAATTACAGCCGAAGCGATTAATAACTGATCGCAGGTTTTAGCATTAAATAAGGGCCTGATGTTTCTTCTGTCTTTAAACAAAACGATGATCAGCAGCAGTAACACCATGTCTTTACTGAACGACTGCCAGGGCGTTAAAGGGATGGCATCGCCAAAGCAGCCACAGGTTTGTACCACATTAAAAAAGGCAGAGTAAAAAGTTAAAAAGGCAAAAAATATGATGAGCAACAGTAATCCCCAGGCAACGGATATGGCGCGGACGCCTATCAATAAAGCGAAGCCCAAAATAATTTCGAGCGAGCAAAGGATAATAGCTAAGCTAAGCGCCAGACTATTTAAAAAGCCGATATGGAAAACCTCGAAATATTCTTCAAGTTTGTACGAGAAGCCGAGGGGATCGTTTATTTTAACTAAACCCGAAAAGATAAAAAGCAAGCCAACCAATATTCTTGCTGCCCACACCCACCATGCGGTTGATTTATAGATAACTTTTTCCATTTGTTATTAAATGCTGTAATAGTTGTAGTTGTTGAAAAGGTTAACCAATTTTAACCATTCGTAATTTTTACAACTTTTGCAACTTAGAATGGCTAAAGATACATTTTTTCAGAAAAAGGTAACCCTAAATGCGGGCGGTAAGCTTATTGATTTAAGCAGCCCCAAAGTAATGGGAATTATTAACCTTACCCCTGATTCTTTTTTTGCCGATAGCCGTAAGCAAGATATGGAAGCAGCCGTTTTACAAGCCGGAAAGATGCTGAACGATGGCGCAACTTTTTTAGATTTAGGCGCTTATTCATCGCGCCCGGGCGCGGCAGATATTTCGGTACAGGAAGAAACAGACCGGCTGCTCCCCGCTGTGGAGGCCATTGTTAAACGATACCCTGATGCTGTTTTATCCATAGATACCTTCAGATCGCAGGTTGCAGAAGCTGCTGTTAAAGCCGGGGCACATATTATCAATGATATATCGGGCGGTGAGTTAGATGCCGATATGTTTGCAACCGTTGCCCGCCTGCAAGTGCCTTATATTTTAATGCACATGAAAGGCTCGCCCCAAACCATGCAGCAACATACTGATTATGAAAATATTTTTATTGAAGTATATGATTACTTTGCAAACAAATACCACCAGTTAAAGCAATTGGGGGTACATGATGTGATTCTTGATCCCGGCTTCGGTTTTGCTAAAAAAGCCGAACAAAGCTATGAGCTGATGAAAAGATTACAGGATTTTAATGTGTTGCAGCTACCATTGCTTGTTGGTATTTCGCGAAAAAAAATGATCTATGGCCTGCTTGGTGAAACCGCTGCCGAAGCCTTAAATGGCACTACTGCTTTAAATACCATCGCATTAATGAAAGGCGCAGATATTTTAAGAGTGCACGATGTTAAGGAAGCTGTTGAAGCTGTGAAAATTTGGGAAGCCTGTAGGTAGTTGCTGTTTGTTTGATTTCGGCGGGACGCTGTGGTATAGGTTTCTGGCCTACCCTAACTCTTATTCTAATTTCGGCGGGACGCCGGGGAAATATCGGTCACTCGGCTGGAGCCAAGCGACTGCGTGTTTGATTTTATTTTTTTAATTAATATAAAATATATCACTCGTATAGCCCAACCCGTATGCAGTCGCTCGGCTCCAGCCGAGTGACGACTATAAACAGGCCCCTGGCCTACCCTAACTTTCATCCACTTTCAATGGCGAATCAGGATTGGCGCTGCTATATACATAAGCAGTTGCTTCGTTAACTAACATAGCCTTTACCGGGTTATTATGTATATAATCAACCTTTTGATCAAAAACGCTTGCGCTGATTAGTTCTATCGGATGATTTGTCTTTTGCCAAAACTGATATTCCTTATTTTGGTGATGGTATTTTGCAAAGAATTTAAACAAATACAAAAGCCATTCTTTTCTGCTTTCCTGTGGGTTTTCAGCAATCATGGTTATGACCCGTTTTGCCGTAAAGCTTTTCAGATCACGAATAATTGCAGATAAATTTGAATCATCGCTCGCTACTATTAAATGGATATGGCTGCTCATTATGCAATAGGCAAATACTTTTAGGCTTTTATGTTTACGGCAGTATTCCAGGTTATTGATAAACTCTTCGCAATAATCGTTTCGTATAAATACATCGATCCAGCCAACTATGCTGAGTGTTATAAAAAACGGGCGGTCGGTGCTGGCTTTTCGTAATTCTGACATATTGTTTGATTGCGGCGGGACGCCGGAAAAATAGTTGTCACTCGGCTGGAACAGAGCGACTGCGTTTTCTTTTGTTTAGGTTTTGGTATTGTTTACTTTTCTTATAAATGTACCACATGCACACCAACATGCAGCTGCTCGGCTCCGGCCGAGTGACATATATTAACAGGCCTCTGGCCTGCCGTACTACCCTACCAATTCCATCATTTTTAAAATGCCGTCAACATATTCACGGTCGTTGGCCAAACGCGGCACTTTATGCTGCCCGCCGAGTTTACCCTTTTCCTTCATCCAGTTAAAGAAAGTTCCTTCCGGGGCGCGGCGCACTACCGGGCGGCGCAGCGCCATATCTTTAAACCGCTTGGCATCATAATCAGAGTTAATGCGGCGCAGGGTTTCATCGAGCAGATCAACAAAACGTTCAAACTCGGCAGGTTGCTTTTCAAACTCAATTATCCATTCATGTGCCCCGCATTCATCACCACTGAAATAAACGGGCGCTGCAGTATAATCACGAATGATGGCACCCGTTTGCTGGCAGGCTTCATCAAGCGCACGCTCTGCATTATCAATGATCAGTTCTTCGCCAAAAGCATTAATAAAGTGTTTGGTACGCCCGGTAACCTGTATACGGAATGGTGATAAGGAGGTAAACCTTACGGTATCGCCTATCATATAGCGCCAAAGGCCGGCATTGGTACTTATTATCAGTGCATAGTTTTTAAACAGCTCAACTTCATCGAGCGTTAAAGTATCCGGGTTTTCTTTATGCAGATCCTCTATCGGTAAAAACTCATAGAATATACCATAATCAAGCATCAGCAACATTTCGCCTGGTTCGCGGGTATCCTGTATGCCGAAGAAACCTTCGGATGCATTGTAGTTTTCCAGGTAATACATATCATCCGTGGGGATCAGTTTTTTAAACTGTTCGCGGTAAGGCGTAAAATTCACCGCCCCGTGAAAATACATTTCAAGGTTTGGCCAAACTTCCAAAAGATTGTTTTTGCCAGTTATCTCTAATATCCTTTTAAACAAGAGGATGTTCCAGGTAGGTACACCGCTCAGGCTGGTAACATTAACATCCTTGGTGGCGTAGGCCATTTTTTCAATCTTTTCTTCAAAATCTTCCAGCAGGGCTATATCCATGTGGGGTGTACGGTGAAACTCCGCCCACATGGGCAGGTTTTTCATCAATACGGCCGATAGATCACCGAAAGAAGTATCCGCGCTTAGCTGGCTCACCTGGTAGCTGCCTCCAAGGGTAAGGATTTTCCCCGTAAACATACGGGCATTGGGGTTGTTGTTGAAGTATATGGTCAGCAGGTCTTTGCCGCCCTTAAAGTGACATTCCTCCAATGCTTCCTCGCTTACTGGGATAAACTTGCTGCGATCGTTGGTGGTACCTGATGATTTTGCAAACCATCTGATCTCGGATGGCCAGAGCACATTTTGCTCACCCAGCAGCATCCGTTCAATATAAGGCTTTAGGGTATCATAAGTTTGTATGGGCACGCGCTGTTTAAACTGCGACAGGTGGGTGATGGATTTATAACCATACTTTCGGCCCCACTCGGTATTTTCTGCTGCTGATATTAATTGTTCAAACCATTCTTCCTGCACTTCATTAGGATATTTCATAAAAAGCTCTATCTGGTGGATACGCTTTTTCATGAACCAGGTAAAAACAGAATTAAAAATGGTCATACACTATCAGGTTATAATTGGTTTTAGCTAACCGGGAATACTTTTCTTTTTAAAACAAAATTGGCCCCTAAATAAACCTTACGTACCAGCTCGTTGGCTGCCAGTACCTCCGGCACGCCCGATTCTAATATCTTTCCTTCAAAAAGTAAGTAAGCCCTGTCAGTAATTGAAAGGGTTTCCTGCACATTGTGGTCGGTTATCAATATACCAATATTACGGTGTTTTAGTTTGGCTACCATTGCCTGTATCTCTTCAACGGCAATAGGGTCAACCCCGGCAAAGGGCTCATCCAGCAAAATAAAATTAGGCTCGGCTGCCAGCGCCCTTGCTATTTCGGTACGCCTACGCTCACCGCCGGATAGCAGGTCACCACGGTTTCTGCGTACTTTGTGCAGGCTAAACTCATCAATCAGTTCTTCCAGCTTATCCTTCTGGCGATCTTTAGGCATGGTGCCCATTTCTAAAACAGCCTTAATATTATCCTCAACAGTAAGCTTACGAAATATAGAGGCTTCCTGCGCCAGGTAACCTACTCCCTTTTGTGCGCGGCGGTACATAGGATCGGTAGTTATATCCTTATCATCTAAAAATATCTTGCCTTCATTAGGTTTTATTAAACCTACTATCATGTAAAAAGATGTTGTTTTACCTGCTCCGTTAGGGCCAAGCAATCCAACAATCTCGCCCTGCGAAACATTGAACGATACATCGTTTACAACGGTACGCTGCTTATATTTTTTTAATAGATTTTCTGCTCTTAAATTCATTAACCGCTAATTATATTGATTTGAAGACCGCCGTTTGTTTCAGCTCTGCCTATTCAACAAACCTTATTCCTTTTATGTTTAACTGTATGGTTCGCCTTTCGCGCCACACGTTCTCTTCAATTGAATAACAAATATCAAAGGGAACATCTTTTTTTAATTGCGACAAATATTCGCCATGATTAAATGCAATGCAATCAAACATCGGCGAATCTGGCTGCATTACCGTCATTTTAACGTGATTGCCGCCAACTAAACCCGCATTACCGCTAACATACACATTTTTACTTATGAAAACGGGCGACATATTCTCTGGCCCAAAAGGTGCAAACTGGTTCAATATCCTGAAAAACTTTGGTTCTATCTGCCTTAAACGTAATTCTGCGTCAATCTGTATCTGCTGTATTAATTGTTCTGGCTTTATGGTTGCGCTTACTACTTCTTCAAAGCGGTTTGCAAATGCCTCTACATTTTCGGGGTGCATGGTAAGCCCGGCGGCATACTTATGCCCGCCGAACTGAATTAACAGATCGCTGCAGCCGCAAAGCGCCTCGTACAAATCATAACCCAAAACAGACCGTGCAGAACCTGCCACATGCCCGTTTGAGCGAGTTAGCACAATAGTAGGCCGGTAATACTTTTCAGTTAGCCGTGATGCTACAATGCCTATTACACCTTTATGCCAGCCCTCATTAAATACCACTGTTGATTTTTTACCTATCAGCACCTCATCATTATCAATCATGCCTAAGGCTTCGTCGGTAATTGACAGATCGTGCCCTTTGCGTTCGGTATTTTTTACGTTGATGAGCAGGCTTTTTTCTTTGGCTACTTCTTCGCTGGTTGCGGTCAGCAATTCAACAGCATGCTTGGCATCATCAATACGCCCGGCAGCATTTATACGGGGGCCCAATAAAAACACCACGTCGGATATGGTATAATAAGTTCCTCTCCCTGCTACCTCCATCAGCGTTTTAACGCCGATACATGGATCTGTATTTATTTTTTGAAGGCCTAAATGGGCAAGCACCCGGTTTTCGCCGGTTATATGTACAATATCGCAGGCTATGCTTATGGCAACCAAATCAAGGTAGCATGTAATTTCTTCAAACGGAATATCATTTTTTTCGGCATAGGCCTGTATCAGTTTAAACCCAATCCCACAACCCGATAATTCTTTGTAAGGATATTCGCAGTCGTTGCGTTTGGGGTCAAGTATAGCAACGGCGGCGGGCAGCTCATCGCCGGGTAAGTGGTGATCGCAAATAATAAAATCAACACCCCTGGTATTTGCGTAAGCAATTTTATCAACCGATTTTATACCGCAATCAAGCGCTATGATCAGCTTAAAGCCATTCTCGGCAGCATAATCAATCCCTTGGGTAGAGATGCCGTAACCCTCTTTATACCTGTCAGGAATATAATATTCCAACCGGTCATATATTTTACTAAAAAAGCCATAAACAACCGATACTGCCGTTGTACCATCTACATCATAATCGCCATAAACCATAATCTTTTCGCCTGCTTCCATCGCGGCTTCAATCCGTAATATGGCTTTTTCCATATCCTGCATTAAAAAGGGATCGTGCAGGTGCAATACATCGGGCCTGAAAAACAGGCGGGCATCATCAAAATTTTTGATGCCCCTGTTTATCAGCAGGGTACTTAAAACGGCATCAATACTTAATTCGGCGGCTAATTTTTGTACTTGCTCATCGTCAGCATTATCTCTTATTGCCCACCGTTTATTCATATCTTTGCAGCTTAAAAAAGTAAATATAAATGAAAATTTTTGCTTTGGGAGAGGGATCTTATTCTGTTGATGCCACCAAAAAATTCATTCCCTTTAACCCTGAGACAGATAGCCCTAAAGACAGGCCTGCATCTTTATTTATCCACGTTAACCCCTTTTTAGTACAAACGGATACCGACCTTATTTTGCTGGATACCGGGCTTGGCTATAAAGATACCCGCGACGAATTGTTCATCCACCAGCATATTCGCAATGCGGGCTTTGATCCTGATGAGGTTAGTTTAGTGATAATGTCGCACCTGCATTATGACCATTCGGGCGGGTTGGTGGTTGAGCGCAATGGTAAATTAATACCCAGCTTTCCGCTGGCGGAGCATGTTATTCAAAAAAACGAATGGGAAACTGCCATATCCGGCGCTTCATCATCCTATCATAAAGAAATTTTTGAGGCCTTGCAGCATAATATCAATATTACTTTTGTTGAGGGCAGCGGCGAATTTAAGCCGGGTATCAGGTATGAACATTCAGGCGGGCACTCGCCTTATCACCAGGTGATTTGGATTGAAAGCGGCGGCGAAAGATGTTTTTTTGGCGGCGATGAACTGCCAGAACCAGAACAACTGATCAGAAAGTTTGTAGCTAAGTATGATTTTGATGGCCGCAAAGCTATGCAGCTAAGGGAAAAGTATGGTAAAATAGCAGCAAACCAAAGTTGGACCAGCTTATTTTACCATGCTAAAACTATGAGTGTAGGTAAGGTAACTTACCACGATGATCATTTCCAGGTGCTGCCTGTTTAAGCAGTATCTTCAACCCTGAAAAGTTCAACAATTTTTTCAACGTTAAGTGGTTTTGAGATAAAATCCTTAACCAGCGGGTATGAGCGTGCTTTGTTAATATCGTTACTGAATACAGATGATGAGATAATATAGATCTTACATTTACCCAGCGGGTCAATGTTAAGGCGCTTGTATTCGTCTAAAAACTCCCAGCCGTTCATAATGGGCATATTAATGTCCAACAATATATAATCGGGCAGTTTGGCGGGGTCTTTACGCTGTATTTCAACCAGTTGATCAATAGCAAACTTACCGTTAAGGCAAGCCATGATCTCAGTGTTCAATAAAGCTTTCTTTATTAATTTGATGGAAATGAAGTTGTTTATTTCATCATCATCAACAAGTAATACACTAACGGATCTGCTATTAAAATTCATATATATAATTTATGATATGCCTTATACGGAACAAAAATTAAAAAGGTTTTACACCTTTCGAGAATAAATTAAAAAGAATTGGCTAAAAATAGAAGGTGTTGCTAATGAGGAATATTAGTCCAACCCTCATTTAATTGGTTAATATTGATTAAAAGTAATATTTTAGGCTGAACATTCCAAAAATCCCACATGAAAAAAATTTACCTGCTGTTTTTAATGTTACTTAATATATCGCTCACCCTAAAAGCTCAAAAGGCTGGCGAGATTGAATCAAAAACACAAGGCTTTACCAAATACACGGGTTATTTTAATTTTTACTGGGATGAAAAAACCGGGCGCGTACTTTTAGAAGTAGACAAGCTCAATACCGAATTTTTGTATGTTAACTCCCTGCCTGCCGGCGTTGGTTCAAACGACCTGGGTTTAGACCGCGGCCAAATTGGCGACAGCCGCATTGTAAAGTTTATTAAAAGCGGCCCTAAAATACTTTTAATGCAGCCCAATTATGCTTACCGGGCAGTAAGCGATAATGCCGACGAGCGCAAATCTGTAGAGGAAGCCTTTGCCCAATCGGTTATTTGGGGTTTTAAGGCCGAGGCACAGGAAGGTGACAGGATTTTGATTGACCTTACTCCTTTTTTATTGCACGACAGCCATCACCTTGCCGACCGACTGGGCAGCAACGACCAGGGTAATTTTAATTTAGATGAATCACGTTCGGCTGTATACCTGCCAAATACCAAAAGCTTTCCCGAAAATTCGGAGTTTGAGGCTACCATAACTTTAGCCGGTAAGGCAAAAGGTGCCGAGATCAGTTCCGTTACGCCTGATCCGAATGCGGTGACGGTCCGGATGCACCAATCATTTATTAAGCTGCCCGATGATAATTATAAGCCGCGCAAATTTGATCCGCGTTCGGGATTTTATGATCTTGATTTTATGGATTATGCCACGCCTATTGATCAGCCCATTGTAAAGCGTTTGATTACCCGGCATCGCCTGCAAAAAAAAGATCCTAATGCTGCAATGAGCGAAGCGGTTAAACCCATTGTATATTATGTAGACCGTGGCGCTCCTGAACCTGTGCGTACCGCGCTGATGGAGGGTGCCGCATGGTGGAACCAGGCATTTGAAGCTGCTGGTTATAAAAATGCTTTCCAGGTAAAGTTATTGCCCGAGGATGCCGACCCGATGGATATTCGTTATAACATTATCCAATGGGTGCACCGTTCAACCCGGGGATGGTCTTACGGGGCATCGATCAATGATCCGCGTACCGGTGAGATCATTAAGGGCCAGGTATCATTAGGTTCGTTACGCGACAGGCAGGACTTTTTAATTGCCGAAGGCCTTTTACAACCTTACGAAGATGGAAAACCCACCAGCGATAAAATGCTGAAACTTGCCCTTGCGCGTTTGCATCAGCTTGCCGCACACGAGGTTGGGCACACCTTAGGCCTGCAGCATAATTTTGCGGCCAGTACCAATAACCGCGCATCCGTAATGGATTATCCGCCACCATCATTCAGCATGAAAACTGATGGCAGCATTGATATCAGCGATGCCTATACTACTGAAATTGGCACCTGGGATAAACGCGCCATATTATTTGGCTACCAGGATTTCCCGGCAGGAACAAATGAAGACCAGGCCCTGAAAGGCATCCTTACCGAAACGCTAAAACAAGGGCAGGTTTTTATTACCGACGAGGATGCCCGCCCGGCAAGCGGCGCACATCCACTTGCACACCTTTGGGATAGCGGCAATAATGCCGCTGACGAACTAAACAGGCTGCTGGACATCCGCAGGCATTTGCTGGATAACTTCTCGGAAAAAGCAATAAGGCAGGATGCACCAATGGCTACTATTGAAGAAGCTTTGGTACCCATATACCTGCTGCACCGTTACCAGGTTGAGGCTGCCTCAAAAATGTTAGGTGGCTTATATTATACCTACGCTATAAAAAACGACGGACAGCCTGTTACCCGGTTTATACCCCCGGCTGAGCAATGGAAAGCTTTTAATGCGCTGATGTTAACCATTAGCCCGGCTACGCTGGCTTTGCCCGAAAAACTGCTTGAAAAAATCCCGCCGCGCCCTGATGGTTACCCGCTTACCAGGGAGCTGTTTAAATCGCGCACCGGTTTAACTTTTGATCCAATGGCTGCTGCCGAATCTGCCGCGGGTACGACGCTTGAATTTATGCTGAACCCGGCGCGTACGGCAAGGCTGGTTGAATATCAATCAAGAGATAACAGCCAACCGGGATTGATCCCTGTGCTGGATAAGCTGATAGCCCAAACCTGGAAAGCCCCGCAGCAAGCCGGTTACAAAGGCGAATTACAACGCCTGATGAACAATTTAACCTTAAAGCATTTGTTAACCCTGGCTGCCAATGAGCAGGCACCTGAAAGTGTAAGGGGTATTGTTTTGCTGGAAGTAAGCGACCTTAAAAAATGGATGAGCATCACCGTTACTAAAACAACAGCTAACCAAAAGGCCAATATTTTATTCGGGTTGTCGCAGATCAATGAATTTGAAAAGAACCCCGGGAAATTTAAACCTGCAGCCATATTGGATATGCCCGATGGCAGCCCGATAGGTAATTAGCTATTTATATAATAAAAATTTATGTCAACTCCAATTATAACAGGTTTAATGGCCTACGGAATGTCGGGAAGGATATTTCATGCGCCGTTTTTAACCACCAATCCCGGTTTTAAATTTAAAGCCGTGGTTGAGCGTAAAGAAAAAAAAGCTGCGTTACGCTACCCGGATGTAATCAGCTATAATTCAATTGATGAGTTATTAAATGATGATGAAATCGAGTTGGTTATTATCAACACGCCCAATAACACCCACTTTGATTTTACCATACGGGCACTTAATGCCGGCAAACACGTACTGCTCGAAAAACCTGCCGCTGCTACCAGCGCCGAAGTAAAAACAATGTTCGATCTGGCTTCGCAGAAAAACCTGCACCTGATGCTTTATCAAAACCGCCGGTATGATAGTGGCTTTTTGTTAGTAAAAGACATTATTGAAAGCGGCCGCCTTGGCGAGCTGATAGAAATACACATGCGGTTTGACAGGTATAAGACAACATTAAGCCCTAAAGTATTTAAAGAAACCAAAAGCACGCCTGCAAACGGTTTGGTATATGACCTGGGCCCGCACCTGATTGATAATATCATTGCGTTATTTGGCAAGCCGTTAAAATTCAGCAAAACAACGGCCATCCATAGAGAAGGATCGGAAGTGGCCGATTATTTTAACTACCACCTGAGCTATCCCAACCAGTTAAATGTTTATTTAACATCGTGCCTGCTCATTGCCGAAGCCTTGCCAGGCTTTGTGGTGCATGGCACTTTAGGCAGCTTTGTGAAAGAGCGCAGCGATGTACAGGAAGCCCAGTTAGATAGCGGCATGCCGCCAACCGATGCCGCTTACGGCATTGAACCCGAAGGAAGTGAAGGCAAGCTGGTGCTTATGGGCCTTGATAATAAAAAGAATATTGAGTGGATAACGCCACCAAAAGGTAATTACAATGGTATATTTGATGCTGTGTATCATACCATCCGCAATAATGCGTTATACCCGGTAACGGAAGAGCATGTTGCCTGGCAATTGGAATTGCTTGAAAAATAAAAATAACGTAACTATGCCATTGTTAAATCTGCAATTAAAAACCATGAAAAAATTATTGTTTTTCTTTAGCCTGATCATCGCATCGGGTTGTATACATGCCCAAACTTTTACGCCAAAACCTGCCATAGCACCTTTTAAAATATTAACTACCGATAGTGTATACATGACCCCTGCTAACCTTAAAAAGGATAAAGCGGTGATGATCATCTATTTTTCGCCGGATTGCAGCCATTGCCAGCACCTGATGTATGAATTAAAACCTTATATGAAATCGTTTAAAAACATACAGGTAATAATGGTAACTTTTGCCGAACCTTTAAAAGCTTCGCAGGTTTTTTACCGCGATTTTGAACTTAAAAAATATCCTAACTGGACAGTGGGTACCGAAGGTTATACGTACAATGTACAGCAATATTACCACATAGCCACTACGCCATATATTGCTATTTATGATAAAATTGGCAAGCCGGTACACTATTACACTACTCCTCCAAAACCGGAAGAATTGGTTGCCGAGATTAAAAAATTATAGTACGTAATAGAAAAATTACCAAAATAGGGGTCTTCCTTATCAACAAAGTTACAAGGCTTTGTGCCGTATAAAATCAAAAAAGGTGATTTTTGCGGCATGAAGTCTACTTTAACAAAAGCACTCTTTTTTTCGATTGTTTTCCTCTCATTTCTAAACGTTAACGCACAACAAGCGCCTTCGGGTGGTACCATTACCGGTAAATTAGTTGATGCCGCAAACAACCAGCCTATTGAGCTGGCCACTATATCATTAGTAAAAAAAGCCGATAATAAACCCGTTACCAGCCTGCAAACCGATTTGCAGGGTAATTTTAAACTTACCGGCATTGAAAATGGCACCTATATTTTGCGCGCTACTTATGTAAGCTATTTAACTTATATAAAGGATACCCTGAACATTACCTCAACTAAAAAAACCATAAACCTGGGCAATATTAAACTTCGCCAGGGTAAGGGTTTGTTGAAAGAGGTGGTTATTACAGCACAAAAAAGCCAGATCCAGTTAGGTATTGATAAAAAATCATTTAATGTTGACCAAAGCTTGGTGAGCCAGGGTGGCTCCGCTACCGACTTGTTAAGCAACGTTCCATCAGTACAAGTGGATGTGGACGGTAACCTTAGCCTGCGTGGCTCAAGCAATGTAAGGGTGTTAATTAATGGCAAGCCATCGGCATTAACAGGCGGTAACATTACCGATATTTTGCAGTCTATCCCTGCCAGCTCTATCGAAACCATTGAGGTTATTACCAACCCATCCTCAAAATACGATGCCGAGGGTCAGTCGGGCATTATCAACATCGTACTGAAAAAGAATGTACAAAAAGGCTTTACAGGCTCGGCTTCGGCATCTGTGGGTACTCAAAATACCTATAATGGCAACTTTAGTTTGGCTTATCAGAACAGTAAAATAAACGTTTACTCCAACTACAGCTACCGCAAAGGCACACGTATTGGCAATGGCTTTACTGATAAAACTACCGATGCAACAGATGGTACCGATCAAACCCAAAACCAGTTGGCTGATCAAAAATTTACCTTTACCGGTCAAAATATCCGCAGTGGTATTGATTTTAATATCAGTCCTAAAACCACCATCGGTTTCTCAAACAACATCAATATCCGCGACCGCGACCGTGACCAGACCGGATCAACCCTTATTAATCAAAATGGGAGCCTGCTACAACGGATTGATCAAAATAACATTTCGACCGGAAGCGGTACCAACCTTGATTTTAATTTAGATTTCGACCATAAATTTAAAACCAAAGGCGAAGAGCTGACTGCTAACGTAGGCTACAGCATTGACAAGAACCATAACTTTGACGATTTAAATAACGCCTACTATTATTACAGCCTGCCACTTTATGTAAACTCGGTACAAAACAATACTACCGTGGGCCGTAACCATAACTGGAACTTTCAGGCTGATTATACCAAACCTTTAAAAGATGGCAAATTAGAAATGGGTTTTAGAAGCACCATTAACAACAGCGATAACAACTACGTAGTTGATACGCTTAATAGCGGCGATGGTAATTTTGATTTTAATCCCTTCCTGTCGAACCGTTTTATTTATAAAGAAAATGTGAATGCGTTATATACCAATTACCAGCACCAGTTTGGCAAATTTGGTATACAGGCTGGGTTAAGGCTGGAAGATGCGCACATACGTACATCTTTGGTTGATAGTGTTACCACCCCTCATAAACAGGATTATTTCAGGGTTTACCCAAGTGTTTTTTTAACCGAGAAACTATCAGAGAATCAAACCCTGCAATTGAGCTATAGCCGCAGGGTAACCCGCCCGCGAGACAGGCAGCTATCACCTTTTATTGACGAAAGCAACAAGCTTAACTACTCGCAAGGTAACCCGGACCTGAAACCTGAGGATACCCACTCTTTTGAGCTGAGCTATATTAATTACTGGAAAACGGTTACCTTAACCTCATCAATTTACTACAGGTTAACCAATCAAAATATACAGCAAATTACCACCCCGCTTACACCCACCAACCTGGACACTACTTTAACCCAGTTTCAGAATATCAAGAGCGCTTCAAACGCGGGTTACGAGTTGATTGCCAAGGTAAGCCCTACCCCTATGGTTGATTTTACCGCAAACGTAAATATCTACTACCGTCATATTGATGGTGATGCTGCCTTTAACCTGGCAACCACATCGGGCTATGCCTGGAATGGTAACCTAACGGCAAACATTAAACCTGCCAAAAAATTAGGCTTCCAGATCAGAGGAGATTATTCAGGTCCGCAGGTAATTCCGCAGGGAAAAATGAAGGCCATGTACGGGGTTGATGGTGGTGTAAAATATGATATTACCAAAACGCTTAATATCAGCGGCAACGTACGCGATATTTTTAATACCCGCAAGTATGAGTCTGACATTAGCTACTCAACACCTTACTTTACCTCAACCCAGGTATCTCAACGCCGGTTTGCTACACGTACGGCTTTGCTTACTCTATCATACCGTTTTGGTAATAACGGATTTGGACAAAAGGCCAAGAGCAAGAATAAAGACCAGCAGGATCAGGATAATGGCAGCCCTGATGATGGCGGCGGCTTGCAAGGCGGCCAAACCGGGGGCGGCGCGGGCGTGCAGCCAGGTGCAAAACCTAAAGGATAATAAACACCATCTACCTATAAATGAAAAAAGACCTGCTGATTTAGCGGGTCTTTTTTTTATGCTGATATTTCAGTTAAGCTGAAAGCTTGGGCGATGTTTACAACGAGCTGGAAACCCGGGGGAACTGATTATGCATTAGGAAATGACTATTGTTGCTGCTGTTGTTGTTGCTGAACTATTGCCATATAACGCTGATAACTGTTTTTAGTGGAATCAGTAATTACGTTTACTAAAGGGGCGTCGCTAATGGTTGTATCGTTATTGTTTAAAACGTTATCGTCATCAACAGATACTGCAACTTCTAACCGGTGGTTTGATGAGCCTTTATAAACGCCTTTAACAGGTGAGCAATCAGAAAAATTACGCCCAACAGCCAAACGCACGTGGGTTTCGTTAGCTATACAGTTATTGGTTGGATCAATTCCCAGCCAGCCAAAATCAGGAATAAATGCTTCTGTCCAGGCATGGGTGGCACCCTCGCCACGCATATCGTTTTTGCTGGTGCAAATGTAACCGCTCACATAGCGGGCAGGTATTTGTACCATGCGCAGCATTTCCATTAAGATATGGGCAAAATCCTGGCAAACGCCAGCCTTTAGCTTCCAGATCTCATCCAGTTTTGTTTCAACAGTAGTAACACCCTTTATGTAGGTAAAGTTATCATATACATACTGGCAAAAGCGCACGGCAACATGGTATGGGGTATTGTCTTTTAAACGCTCTTGTTGAACAACTGCCCTTAATTCATCAATACCTTCAAAATACTCCTGCTTTAAAAAGTCGATATAAGGCACTATAAACTGAAGGTTTTTGAGGTCTTCCCATTGCTGCTCCGGAAATATATCACTAACCGGCAGCGGGCGGTGCCTGGTTGTTACCCATAGTTTTGAGTTAATGGTTAATACCGTATGCGGAACGCTGTAAGTAAAGCTACCTACCTCGTTACCATAATAATCAACGTGAATATCAACCTGCGGATTGCCTGTAATGGTTAGCTCCTGCTTTACCACATCCTGATACTGATCCTTTATAGGAAATAGAATTATCTGGTTGGCACTATCGCGGGCAGGGCCCTCATAAATGTACCTGGTAATATGTTGAATTTCAAATTCTGGCATTGTATTGTATTAAAGTAAAATTAATCCCCGGTATAAACAGCTTCCTCAATCGTTCTGTTTGGTATTCCGGCTCAATTATGAATTTGCAAAGTAATGCTCATTTAGTGCGTTGGCTATGCCATAAAGCTCATTCCGTATCTGTGTCAGGTATAAATGCAGGCCATCCTGCTCAATACTTTTAACCGAACTGTACTTAATGCGGCTTTGCAAACGCCCAATCTGAAATGAGAGCTCCCTGAAATCTTCCAGGTTGCTGTTGCTTTTCAGCCTGTCAAAATACCGCTGTATATTGTTTACCGAGTAGATAACCGAGCGCGGGAAATCATTGTTTAAAACCACCTGCTCCAATATATTTGAGGCCTCAAAACCCTCTCGGTAAGTTTTAAGATAAAGCTCATATCCGCCTAACGATAGCAGCAGGTGTTTCCAATAGCTGGTATCGGTTAGCAGATCGGGGTTATCATCAACCGAACCAAACTTGGTATCCAATATATCAACCGACTGGATAGCTCTTTCCAGGTATTTACCAATATTCATAAAGCTGCGCCCTTCGCCACGCTCCATTGTTATCTCGCTGGTGCCGTAGTAAAGCATTACCTGCTTTATTAAAACATCAAGCACGCTTATAGGGTCTTCACGCTGCAGGGCCTTTTCAAGGCGTGGATCTTTTACGGTATGGTAATACTCATTAAGGCATTGCCAAAGATCTTTGGGGATATGCTCCTGTACGCCCCTTGCGTTTTCTCGGGCAAGGGTAATAATGTTTAAAATAGAATTGGCATTGTTTTTCCCGGTAACCATGTGCTTTAAAACAGCACGGCTATCGTTATCCAGCTTCTCGGTTTCTTCCTCGTCTGATCCGGCGAAGATCCTAACTACCGGTTCCCAGGTAAACTCCTGTACCGTATCCTGCGATGAGGCATAATTAATTTTCAGCATGCGCAGCATACCATCGCTACGCTCAATATACCTGCTTAACCAATAAAAACTTGCTGCTACCCTGCTTAACATATTTCCTTTTTATTTAGGATTTTAGATTTCTGACCACGGATGTATTTTACAATACCTCCGGGTCCATAGTTACCGATTCTTATTTCTAATATCCCTTATGCCAGTACCCAGGTATCTTTACTACCTCCACCCTGCGAACTGTTAACCACCAGCGAACCATCTTTAAGTGCAACCCGTGTTAAGCCGCCAGGAACTATTTCTATCCCTCCTGGCCCATACAAAGCGTATGGCCGCAGATCAATACGGCGGGGCTGTAAGGCGCCCTGCATATAACACGGAGCAGCCGAAAGGCTTATGGTGGGTTGTGCAATAAAATTACGCGGATCTTTTAATATTTCAATCTTGTAATCTTCAATTTCTTTTTCTGTTGCAGCATGCCCCATCAGCATTCCGTAGCCGCCGCTGCCATTGGTTTTTTTGATCACCATTTTATTAATGTTCTCAAAAACATGCGCACGCTCATCAGGGTTACCCAACTGCATGGTAGGTACATTTTTAAGTATCGGCTCCTCGTTTAAATAATAGCGGATCATATCCGGCACGTAAACATAAACAGCCTTATCATCTGCAACACCTGTACCAATGGCATTTACTATGGCTACGTTGCCTTTACGGTAAGCACCCATTATACCGGCCACACCTAACATACTCGATGGATTGAAAACCAGCGGATCAAGGTACTCATCATCAACCCGGCGATAGATCACATCTACCTGCTGCAAGCCTGTAGTGGTTTTCATATAAACCTTATGGTTATTAACCACCAAGTCGCGCCCCTCAACAAGCTCAACCCCCATAAGGCGGGCAAGTGTAGTATGCTCAAAATAAGCCGAATTATATATACCCGGACTAAGCAGTACGATTGTTGGGTTATTGATTTGCCTTGGCGATATAGCCAGTAAGTTTTTATATAAAATATTAGGATACTCTGTAACACTACGCACTCCGCATTGCGGCAGCAGATCAGGAAACAGGCGTTTGGTTATTTCGCGGTTCTCGAGCATATAGCTTACGCCCGATGGGGTACGCAGGTTATCCTCCAGCACATAAAAAGTACCATCAAAATCGCGGATCAGGTCGATCCCCGAAATGTGTACGTAAATATCATACGGTACCTGTAACTGGTACATCTCGCGTAAAAAATGCGGGCACGAATAGATAATATCTATCGGTACAATACCATCCTTAATAATAAACTGGTTATGATAAACATCCTTTAAAAAAAGGTTTAGTGCTGTTAACCGCTGCTTGATACCTTTCTCCACAAATGCCCATTCATCGGCAGTAATAATACGGGGAATAATATCAAACGGGAAGATCTTTTCAATGCCCTCGCCGCTGTTGTATACGGTAAAGGTGATACCCTGGCTCATGAAAAGGCGCTTTGCCAATTCTTCTTTTTTATTGAGATCATCTGGCGATTCTCTCGAAATATATTCTATTACTTTACGATAATGCTCTCTAACGTCGGCATTTTGGCCATACATTTCATCCCAAACGCCGCTAATTGGGCTGTATTTATCAAAATAAGCTGATTCCTGCATAATATTGAACCCTAAATAAAAATATGATAACCAGTTACTTTTAAAAACCGTAATTTATGAAGTGTTTTTATATAAAAGCGAATTATTGTGCAATTATTTTGATGATTTTTTAATACAAAGTAACGTTAATGTTAAAAATCATAATTACAACCATTAATAATCCGTTGAAATTTAAAAATCAGTATGAATAGTAAACTCCGATTTGAAAGTGCTTTAACAAATTTAAGCATTGTTTGGGTGAAGTAGCGAAGTCTAAATAAAGAGCATCGTACCGCTCACGTGCCGCGGGGAGGGGGCACTTTTTGTCTTGATAGTAGACTATATAAATGTAGACAATTAAGGGTAATTACAAACCCGGTTTTTTTGAAGATAGTATTATGTTAACGTCTTCGAGTTGTAATGATTTAACCATGTTTTTAACGGTTTCTTTATACTTTTTAAAATGAGCGGTTTGTATATGATAATTATACGCAGCGTTACTGGCATAAATCTCAAATATAGTTATATGTGATGGTACCTTTTTATCAGACACAGCATAATAGCTTAACACTCCCGGTTCAACCGCAATAGCCGTGCTCATTTGTTCGTTTAATGCAGTTTTGTATTTATCTAATTGCATAGAATCAACCTGTATTTTGGCAATTCTGTAAACTTTACTATCCTGTGCCATGCTTTTTGTGTTTAAGATTAATACGGTTAATATAGCGTAAACCATATATATTATAGTTTTGTGGTTGGCCAATTTCATTTTTTAGGTTTTGGTTTCGCTTCTTTCTTTTTTTTCTATTTTTCCTTCTCAGTGACTGTTTTACTAACCCTGGCTTTCATATGCTTTGAAAGATGGTTGATGCTTCTTTAGGGTTCTTTTCGTTCTGCTATAATATTAAGTTACAATTTAAGAAGAAACTGTTGTCAGCATTTCTTCTACTTTACTTTTTAGCTAATATACAATATTATGATTTTAATCAATAATTCGTCACTTTGTGTAAACGAGAAAGCCACTATAAGAATTACGCCTAATAAGAGACGAATCATGAGATTAATTGTTTACGAGATTATGAACGGAATTTAATATGCCTCCGCCTCCCCTCAAGGCCTTCATTTTTTGCCTGATTTCGGCTGAAGCTGATCTGCTGAAGAAAAAGCCTCACCTAAATCCTCTCCAAAGGAGAGGACTTGAAAACCATGTTGGATACCCCCAACCCAATGCTTTTGAAAATAAGCACAAAACTTAATTAAACCAATCAAATAAAAAGCGGGCAAAGGCCTGTCAGAAAAGCGGGCCAGGGCGTACGGCCTGCAGCGGGGAAGCTTTTTTCTGACTTGATCTTTGGTTACTTTCCATCTAAGGGAAAGTAACTAAGCCTCCGCGGCTATGAGCGGGACGATGATGTCAGTTACTGCAACGTATATTCAATAGAACCCCTACCTTCACTTTCCCGAGGAAAGAAATCGCACAAGGCCGTGCTTTTGAAAGGCCTCACCTAAATCCTCTCCAAAGGAGAGGACTTTAAAAACAAACTTAATCACAAATAAAAAGCGGGCAAAGGCCTGTCAGAAAGAGCGGGCCTGGGAGTATGGCTTGCAGCGGGGAGGCTTTTTTCTGACTTGATTTCGTTGGTTACTTTTTCATCTAAGGAAAAAGTGACTAAGCCCCCGCGGCTATGAGCGGAACGATGATGTCAGTTACTGCAAAGTATATTAAATAGAACCCCTACCTTCACCTTCCCGAGGAAAGAAATCGCACTGGGCCAGCGCTTAAAAAACTTTTTTCCACCAAGCAATAACCCCCAAATCCTTATCTTGCTGCTTTTATTATTAAACATGGTTGATATTTGTTGCATAGGTCACATCACATCTGATAAAGTAGTAACTACCCATGCGGTTATGCACATGGCGGGTGGCACGGCGTATTATTTTTCGTACGCGGTTAGCGGGTTGGATGTTGATTATCTTTTGGTTACTGCGCTTGCAGCCTCCGAGATGAATTATGTGGCCGACCTGCAAAACAAAGGCATCAGCGTAAAAGTACAGCCAAGTGCCCATACCGTTTACTTTGAGAATATTTATGCTGAGGACCAGGACCATCGCACACAGAACGTTTTGGCTAAGGCAGATGCTTTTACTATGGAGCAATTGCTTGATGTGGATGCAAAAATATTTCACCTGGGGCCACTGTTAGCCGATGATATTTCGAAAGACTTGATCAGATCCTTATCAAAAAAAGGGCGCATTAGTTTAGATGTACAGGGTTATTTACGCAAGCTCGAAAATCAAAAGGTTTACCCAACCGACTGGCCAGCCAAACAGGAAGCCCTGCAATATATTGATATTGTAAAGGCTGATGAGGCCGAACTGCAAGCCCTAACCGGGTTAAGTGATATAAAACAAGGTGCCAAACTTTTAACAAGCTGGGGTGTGAAAGAAGTGGTGATAACCAATGGCAGTAAGGGCTCATTAATTTACTGCGACAATATTTTTTACACTATCCCGGCTTACAGCCCTGCTGTTATTGTGGATGCAACCGGTTGCGGCGATACTTATATGGCAGGCTATCTATACCAGCGGATTAAAGGCGCGAACATTCAGCGATCGGGCGAATTTGCGGCGGCTATGGCTGGCCTTAAAACAGCTTCGCCGGGTCCTTTTAGCGGCACAGCTGATGATGTCATGCAGTTTATGGCTCAACAGCAATAAAAGTTAAAGGTTAATCGGCAAATCAGCACCATTCATCGATACATCATTTTCCTTTATTGGATACAGCGCTACATTTATAATAGCATAATGCTAAAATGTTCTGTAACCAACTAAATTAAAAGAAAATGAAAATGAAAGTTATTTACCCCTCACTGGCTTTACTCCTGCTGATCAGCATCTTTACCTCATGTAAAAAGGATGCTGCCTCAACAAGTTCTAAAACCACCACTACAGCTACCCTGGCCTCAACAGGAACCATTGCCATTACCACACTTGCATCTACCTCAACCAGCAGCAAAGATACCCTATACATGGTTAACTGCTTTTCCAGGCATTCAAAAAAGGATACGGTTGCGTCAAATGCTTTGCCTACTGCTATCGGCACTTATTTAACTGCTAACTATGCAGGCTATACTTTTGCAAAAGCTTAAAAAATAACCGATAGTGTTAATGTAGTTACCAATTATATTGTGATTATTAAATACAACAGCAACTTCATTGGCCTCAAATTTACAGCTGCCGGTGTATTTGTAAGTGTATTAGAGCAAAGGGCTGGCGCTGATCTGGACGGAAGAGGCTGGCACCCGGGCGGCCCTTTTAACGACCGTGGTGGTATGCATAAAGATACCGTTGCACTAACTGCGCTTCCAGCTGCTGTTACCACATTTTTCAGTACCGCTTATCCTACCGACACCTTGCTGCATGCTTCCATAACGCCCGACTCAACCTACGTGTTGATCAGCAAGAACAAAGTATTGTACGCCACAGCTATTACTGCTAAAGGTAAATTAATTAAACGCAACCAGTTAGAACAGCATGGCGGAACGGTAACTGCTGTAACACAGGCTAACCTGTTAGCTGCTATATCAACCTATTTAACTGCTACTTACCCGGCTTATGTGTTTGATAAGGCTTATTCATTAAGCTTTAGCAGTACTGTACAGGGCTATGCAGTATTA
This sequence comes from Mucilaginibacter sp., assembly GCF_965277465.1. Classification (GTDB taxonomy): domain Bacteria; phylum Bacteroidota; class Bacteroidia; order Sphingobacteriales; family Sphingobacteriaceae; genus Mucilaginibacter. The sequence continues at coordinate 833,538 of NZ_CBDICW010000002.1, read as the reverse complement.
ATTACGGCAAACAGCACAAAATATGTAATTGAATTTAGCGCTACCGGAGCTTTTATTAAAGCAATTGTTGTTCACTAAAAATCTGTTGTTTTCATAAGTAGGCCCCGGTTCCCTTTATTGGGGCCGGGGTTTTTTATTGATGCTGATGGGATAGTTTAACAGTTGTAAGCAAGCCCATTAAATAGGTATGCTTATGATAAATTTGCTGTACAAACCTAACTCGGAGTTTACCTCTATACGCCCGCTCATCTGTGTTACGGCATCCTTAACCAGATAAAGGCCGATACCGGAGCTGCGCTTATTATTACCCGACAGGTAAAACTTATCAAAAATACGTTCCTGATCTTTTTGGCGGATCCCTAAGCCATTATCTTCAACCTCAATTACGGCATCGTTTTTAAGCTGGTAGGTTTTTACTTTAACCCACTGGCTTTCCTTTTTAGCATCGCTGTATTTTATGGAGTTTGATACCAGGTTATTTAATACCACCTGTAATTTAAGTGCATCGCCATCAATATTATTTAGTTCAACCTCTTTATAAAACTGAATTTTTTTCCCGTCGTTCCTGTAATGATTTTGTGTTATCACATTATCAACAATAACAGCCAGACTGCACTCCTTTTTAATAAAGCCCAGATCTTTGCTTTTTATAAATGCCATCATTTCGTTAATAAACAGGTCTTGCTTTACCAGGCTATCCTTCATTAATAAAGTATAGGTTTTAATCTGTTCCACATCGGTTTCTTCCACTATCACATCAATCAAACCAACAAGCGACACCAAGGGCGAACGGAGATCGTGGGTAAGGTTAAATACAAATTTATCGAGCCCGGCATTTATGGCTTGCAGGCTGTCGTTTTGTTCAACTATTTTCTTTTTGGAGTTAGCCAGGTTCGTGATCATGATAACCGCGTAAGCTAATGAGCTGACCACAATCACCAAAATTATTAAAACGTTGGCAATAAAAATGTACAGGTTAATTTCCCGGCAAATAACGCCCAGCGAATCCGAAAATGCCTGCTCTTTGATGGTCAGATCGGCAGAAATATCACTGATAGCTAAAATCAAAGCTTTCTTTTCATCGGCTGAGATCTTACCCGCCGTAATTTTTTGCCGGGCCAGTACGCCCAGCTGGTGCAGGTTATTGATACCATCATCGCCCGATTTCCAGATCCCTATTACTTTTTCGAGCATGCTCAAGTGCTGAAAGCTGCTGAAAAGCCATATCAGGTCATCAATATCTTCAGGATGATTTTTTCCCTGCAAAAATCCCCTGGCGGCTATTTTTTTATTATCGGGCAGCGAACCTGCAGACAAAGCTATCCTGGCAATATGATCACCCTCGGGTATGCTGATGCTCCGTTTAAAAGCAATATAATCCGCTTCGTTTTCTAAATAAATATAATTGATGAGGTATGCGGAAGCATCCTTTTGGCCTTTCGAGTATTGTGATTCGCCATTGATGTAGGATCGTGTTGCCGACAGTATCCTGATGGTATAATAATTCATCACTATGATAATGGCAGATGCAAATACCACTATTAATAGCAAAACAAGCGCTCGCCGTTTCTTTAATAATCCGAGCCTCGTGATTAAATTATTTAGTCTATTTTTCAACTTAATAGAATTAACTATTATGAATAATTTTTGTTATGGTTATTTCATCAAGTCAAACGCCCCACATTAATAAAAAAATCTATTCATTACAACCCACATAGTCATAATTATTAGATTTTTAAGGCTGATAAAATTTAGGCTTCAATTATTATCTTATACGCTGACGATTAATACTATGTTTCATTTAAAGCAAAGCTATTTTTAACTTTTAATTAATAAAAATCTTTATAAACAAACCTGGTTTTCAGCAATAAAAAAAGGGCCTGAAAATTTCTTTCCAGGCCCTTTACAGATTAAACAATTTTTCTCTTTATTCGCCGGATGCGTGTTCGTGCGTGGCTTCTTCCCTGAATAATTTTGCACTGAAGTAGTCATTATTCATGCGGGAAATATTAGTCATTTTAATCTCTTTAGGGCATTCGGCCTCGCAGGCACCGGTATTGGTACAGTTACCAAAACCTTCCTCGTCCATTTGGGCAACCATTGCCTGTACGCGGCTGTAACGCTCTGGCTGGCCCTGCGGTAACATACCTAACTGGGTTACTTTAGCTGATACAAACAACATTGCCGATGCATTTTTGCAAGCGGCAACACAGGCACCGCAACCAATACAGGTAGCAGAATTAAAGGCCTCATCGGCAATTACCTTTGGGATAGGAATGGCATTGGCATCAATGGTTACGCCGGTATTAACCGAAACAAACCCGCCTGCATGCTGGATCCTGTCAAAGGCTGAACGATCAACCGCTAAATCCTTTACCACCGGGAATGCTGCTGCACGCCATGGTTCAATCACAATGATCTCGCCATCGTGAAAGGTACGCATGTGCAGCTGGCAGGTAGTGATGGCATTTTTAGGGCCATGCGGCTGACCATTGATATATAACGAGCACATACCGCAAATACCTTCGCGGCAGTCATGATCAAAATTGATAGGCTCATCTCCTTTAAGGATCAGGCTTTCATTTACCACATCAAGCATTTCAAGGAATGACATATCAGGCGAAATTGATTCGGCCTTATAAGTTACAAATGATCCCTTTGTTTCTGCGTTCTTTTGGCGCCATACTTTCAGCGTCAGGTTCATATTTCCGTTACTCATGTTTTTAAGTCTTGAGTCTAAAGTCCAAATCCGGGGCAGTTTAAAAACCCAGGGGTCAGACTTAAGGCTTATTTATAAGATCTTTGTGTTAAATGAACAAATTCAAAGTCCAAAACCTCTTTATTTAGTTTTTCTGGCTGGTTATCGCCTGTGTATTCCCATGCGGCAACATAAGCAAAGTTCTCATCATCGCGCAGGGCTTCACCTTCCGGCGTTTGTGATTCCAAACGGAAGTGACCACCGCATGACTCCCTGCGTGCAAGTGCATCATCAACCATCAGTTCGCCAAGTTCAATAAAGTCAGCCACACGGCCAGCCTTTTCGAGCGACGAATTAACTTCTTCGTTTTCACCTACCACAATAACGTTTTTCCAGAAATCAGCTTTTAAATCCCTGATCAATCCTTTTGCTTTGGTCAGGCCTTCTTCAGTACGTGCCATACCGCAATACTCCCACATAATGTGGCCTAAATGACGGTGATAATCATCAACTGTTTTAGTACCTTTTAATGAAAGCAGTTTGTTGATCTTTTCAATCACTTCCTGTTTTGTTTTTTCAAAAGCAGGGTGTTTGATATCAACAGGTTTTGGACCGATTGTAGCCAGGTAATCCCCTAATGTATAAGGAATAACAAAATAACCATCGGCAAGCCCCTGCATTAATGCCGAAGCACCTAAGCGGTTTGCACCGTGATCGCTAAAATTACATTCGCCTAAGGCATATAATCCGGGTACGTTAGTGCTCAGGTTATAATCAACCCAAAGGCCACCCATTGTATAGTGTACGGCAGGGTAAATACGCATTGGTTGTTTGTACGGGTCTTCGTCTGTTATCTGATAGTACATATCAAACAAGTTACCGTATTTGGCAGCCACAGCATCCTTACCTAAGCGGTGGATAGCATCGGCAAAGTCAAGGAATACAGCAAAACCCGATGCGCCAACTCCGCGGCCTTCGTCGGCCATTTCCTTGGCGTTACGTGAGGCTACATCGCGCGGAACAAGGTTACCGAATGATGGATATTTACGTTCCAAAAAGTAATCGCGGTCGTCCTCTTTTACCTGGTCGGCAGTAATTTCCTTTTTCCTTAGCTTTTGCGCTATTTCTTTAGTTTTTGGTGCCCAAACACGTCCGTCGTTACGTAACGACTCAGACATCAGCGTTAATTTTGACTGATGATCGCCGGTTACCGGGATACAGGTTGGGTGTATTTGTGTATAACATGGGTTTGCAAAGAAAGCACCACGTTTGTGGGCTCTCCAGGCAGCGGTTACGTTTGAACCCATTGCATTGGTTGACAGGTAAAAAACGTTACCATAACCACCGGTACAAAGTAATACAGCATGGCCTGCATGTGTTTCAATTGTTCCGTTTATTAAGTTACGGGTAACAATACCTTTAGCTTCGCCATCAATGGTAACCACATCAAGCATTTCGGTACGGGTGTACATTTTAACCTTACCTAAATGGATCTGGCGGTTAAGGGCCGAATAAGCACCTAATAAAAGCTGCTGTCCTGTCTGCCCCCTGGCATAAAATGTACGTGATACCTGCGAACCACCGAACGAGCGGTTATCAAGCAAGCCACCATACTCGCGTGCAAAAGGAACACCCTGTGCAACGCATTGGTCAATAATATTTACCGATACTTCGGCAAGGCGGTATACGTTACCTTCGCGGGCACGGTAATCACCCCCTTTTATGGTATCGTAAAATAAGCGGTAAACGCTATCGCCATCGTTCTGATAATTTTTTGCAGCATTTATACCACCCTGTGCAGCAATTGAATGCGCACGGCGCGGGCTATCCTGAAAACAAAATGCCTTTACATTATAACCTAACTCGGCCAGTGATGCCGCAGCCGATGCACCTGCCAAACCTGTACCTACAACTATAACATCGTACTTACGCTTGTTGGCCGGGTTAACCAGCTTTAAGTTAAATTTATGCTTGCTCCATTTTTCGGCTAATGGGCCCTGCGGAATTTTAGCATCTAAACTCATTTGTATATATTTTATTTAAAGCGTAAAATGCTTATTTACTTAAACTTTGTATGTAATAAACTATCGGCATTGCCGCAAAACCTATCGGGATAATTACCGCGAACAGCCAGGTACCAATGGCATAAACCACAGGTGTGTACTTACGGTGAACCCATCCCAGCGTACGGAATGCACTTTGAAAACCATGCAGCAGGTGAAACGATACGGCAAACATGGCTATTACATAAAATATCACATAAAGCAAATTGCTGAAGCTTGATGACACACGTGCATGAATATCCTTTACCCTTACAATCTCTACATTGTTTACTACTGATACTGATTTCTCAAAATCAGGGGTTACAGGCACATAATCAACCGAGGTTGTTTTATCTGTTGACAGATCAGTACGGTATTCTTTATAAGGTATTTTGTGGCTGTACTTGTAAGCAAACCAAAAATCACTCATGTGTATCACTATAAACAGCAATAAAATAGAACCCAACAGGCCCATATTTTTTGACGACCAGGAAGCAGGCGACTTATTTACAGTTGCATACGATACCGGGCGAGCCTTGCGGTTTTGAATAGTTAATACCAATGCATACACCGCATGCACCAAAATAGAAATGTAAAGCAGGTAGGCAATAACTTCAATCGGCGGAAAATGCGTTAAGAAGTTGGCATACATGTTAAATCCGTAACCATCATCATTACTAAAAAGCAACAGGTTACCGCCAAGGTGTACTATTAAAAACGTACACAAAAACAAGCCCGTTAAAGCCATTATGAGCTTTTTGCCTAACGATGAGTTAAAGGTTTGTTTAAATTCACTCATTATAATATTAGATTTATTTTGGCAAAAGTATTTATTAAATACCAAAAGATATAAATGGAGTCGGCTTAATAAGTATGATTTGGTTATTTAGAAACAATCTAAAAACGAAGCGTTTTATTTTTTTGCGGATAACGGCGCATATCCTATATATTAGAGGCAAATAAACACCTTATTACAAAATGAAATATACTTACATAGCCTTAATAGCCGTATTGTTTTGCAGTTGCAACCGAAAAGGGAAAATTGAATTTACCGGCAGCACACCCGGCGTTAAAGAAGGTGTTTTTACCGTTAAAACACTTACAGATAGTACCATATACGGTGCAAACATTAAAAATGAGAAATTTGCACTTGAGCCTAAGCAGCTGAGCGAACCCGGTTATTATAAACTTGATGTGAGCACCAGCGATACCACCGATAAACACGATCCGTTTGAGGTTTATCTTGAACCCGGGAAATATACCATTGAAACCGAAGCTGGTAAGCTGTATCAATATCCTAAAATAACCTCGCCATCAAAAATACAGGAACAGCTATCTGCATTTTATACCCTATCTGATAAAATGAGCCTGGCTACTGAGCAGGAAGCAATGGAACTGCATAAGCAGATAAAAACGCAAAGCGCAAGGCTATCAACCGAGGCATTTAACAACCTGCTTTATAAGGTTAGCGAAACCGAGAAAAAAATGCACGATAATAATGTAAATGCATTTAAAGCTTTTTTAAAGCAATACCCGCAAAGCGAAATCAGCACGCACTTAATGTCGAAATTAAATTATGAGGATGATCCGGTTAGTTATTATGCCATTTACCAAACCCTTACCCCCGCTGCAAAAAACACCGACGAAGGTAAAGAGATAGGCGACAAACTTAGCCACTTAATTAAACTGGTAGCAGGGATTAAAGCACCGGCCATACAAGGTAAAACACCCGATGGTAAACCATTTGACCCAAAAACGATCAATAAAAAACTGATAGTTATTGATTTTTGGCGAGCAGGCAATGATTTTAGCCGCCAGAACCACCAGCAGCTGATACAGCTTTTAGCCGAGGGCGATAACAAGGATAAGATAGCCATAGTGAGTGTTTCGCTTGATTCAAAACCTGATTGGTGGACCACTGCCATTAAGGATGATCATTTATCCTGGACACAGGTATCAGACCTTAAGGGTGATGATTCGCCAAATGCTGTTAATTGGAGCATCACCAAAATACCCACTTATTATTTGTTGGATAATAACTGGACCATCATTCAGCCCAATATTGAGATAGCCAGCGTTGGCCTTGAAATAAGCGATTACCTTAAAAAGCACCGCTAATCAATAGCTAATACTTTATCCTGCAGTACGGCAAATATACGGTCGGTTTTATTACTACGGATAGCCACCTTGCCCGTAAACTTACCAAAGGATGGCAGCACAACCTGCTTTGCAGCAAAAGCAAAGCAGGGCAATGTTATTTGCTGCCTGCCCTTACCCACCAGCCTTACACCGGGGTGGATATGGCCACAGAAAACGTAGCCGGCGGCCTGTTGCAGATCAGCATCTGTTTGGGGGTGGTGCAGCATCAGGAAAGGGCCTACCAGCAATTCGTGATGCAGCTGGATGTTTAATTTAAGGTAATGCCTGTCGGCAATAATATCATGGTTACCACGGATCAGGATAATTTCGAGCTTGGGGAACTGGCTTCGCCACAAGATGAACCAATCCCAATCGGTATTCATATCGCTGTGAAAAAAATCACCAAGAAATATTATTTTTTCGGGCTGATGCTGGTATATCAGGTCGGACAGTACGGCCAGGTCATTCTGCTCCATATCCCGCGGAATGGCAATACCCGCTTTGCGAAAATGCCCTACCTTACCTAAATGCACGTCGGCAGCAATCAAGGCTTTTTCCTGTTTCCAGTAAATGGCTTTTTGCGGCAATAATAAAAGATCCTGACCCAACAACGTAAAATCAACAGCGGTACCCGTATTCATCAACGCAAAAGTAGCAAAGCTTTCAAATATGCCAACCAGCTATTTATTACATTTAACAAAACCGGTCTTAGCATAATCCGCATGGTGTGTAACAGTGTGTTTATTAAACCAATAAAATCACCTGGCAAATCATACAAGCTATTCCTCTAACCTTATGCTTTTTATTATTTATCGGATTTTGGTTATCTATACATTTCTTCTGTATTGAAGTGTGCCTGAAAGTCGAATATATTTTTGAATGTTTTCATTTGCTATAGTTGTTTGTCATAGTTAAAGGTAGATTATTAATTTGATAAAACCAAATTTAATTCCATATATTTGTTTCTGCAATCAGCTATGACATGAAACTGCAAGAAGTTTATAATAAGTACCCTACACAAAGCGACTGTACAAACCTGCTTGAGAAGCTAATTTGGAATAACACTCCGACTTGCCCCCATTGTGGTTACGAAAAATACTCACCAATTAAAAATGAAAACAGATACCATTGTAATATTTGCAATGTGTCTTTTAGCGTCACAGTTCGAACTATTTTTCACAAAACAAGAGCCGACCTGCAAAAATGGTTTTATGTTATTGATCAGCTATTAAATACTGATAGGAAAATTACCGACAGGGGACTTGCCGACGAAATAAATGTCACAAAAGATACCGCGTGGAGAATGATTAAAACGATTGTTGGTGAAATCGGCAAGAACGAACTAATTTATAAAATTTCACAATTAATGAAATAACGTTATGGCAAGGGAATTACAGGCAACACATGAAGGAACTCTTAAAATAAATGGTAAAGAGTTACCAGTGGCTGTACTAAACGATGGTAGGCGAATAATCACCCAAAACGCTCTTTTTGAGGCATTTGGTAGGCCAGCGAGGGGGTCACGAGCGAAGGGTGATCAAGATAGCCCAAAACTACCCGGATTAATAGATGCGAACAACCTTAAACAATTCATTTCCAGTGAGTTAATATCGGTGATCAAACCGATAAATTATACCGATAAAAATGATCGTATTTCGATAGGGCATGATGCTACCGTTTTGCCATTAATTTGTGATGTTTATTTAGATGCCAGAGATTATAAAAGACCCGATGGAAGAGGAGTATTAACCTCTAAGCAAATGCCTAATGTATTAGCCGCTGAAATACTTATTAGATCACTATCTCGTGTTGGTATAATTGCATTGGTAGACGAGGTTACAGGGCATGAAAAAGAAAAAGAAAAAGATGCTCTTCAAAAGTTTTTAGACACTTTTTTAAATAATGAAATGTCAAAATGGATACCAACGTTTGACAATGAATTTTTTGAAATGATTTTTAAAATGAAGGGATGGACGTGGAAAGAAGCATCTGTTAAAAGACCATCCGTTGTTGGCCATTACATTAATGATTTGGTCTATTCGAGAATAGGCCCGAATGTGCTATCTGAATTGAGAATTAGAAATCCTAAAAATGAAAAAGGCAACAGAAAGGGCAATTATCCTCAATTTATAACAACTGATTTTGGACACCCCAAACTAAAGGAGCATTTGGCCTCTCTAATAGCTTTGGGTAGGGCATCGGGATATAATTGGACTGTTTTTTTAAAATTAGTTGATAGGGCATTTCCAAAGTTTCCAGAACCCCCTAAACAAGGCGACACGTTGAGATTAGATTTGAAATAATAAAGGGGCAATAAGCCCCTAAAGATAGTCGTGCAGACGCAGGTAAATATAAGTGAAGATGTATCCGCTTAGAACCTCGTAAATCAGCCATCCCATGAGTTGTCTCTCATTAGGCGCAAGTGATTTACGGGGGTTTCCTGTTATGTAAAGTTACAAAAAATGGGTATATTATAAAATCGTTATATTTGAAAAACACATAGGATAATGAAATCTAAGGAACAAGATTTTGTCGAAACAATTAAAAAAATGCTAAACGTTGATATTGATATATCATTCACGCCGTTCAAACACATTGTTTTTCCAAAAGATTTAGAACAAAGTCAAAGAAGGAAAATAACCAAATTATACAATAATATTTTCAAATAGCACTATGGCAGACGATAAGAAAACCCACAAAGAAGCATCAAACATCTTTCATAGCATTATGAAAGCAAGCGTTAAGCAAGATAAGTTTGTTCCTGAAGAATGCCCAAAATGTGGGGCTATGGCTGACTTCGTGCCGCCAGTACAAAAGGATGGTAAAAATTCAGTGGTTCACTATAAATGCCCAAACGGGCATGAATTTTCAAAATATATATCTGTTAAGTAATTTTTTTATCGCATTTGGTCTAACACGTATATAGTCTCCTCTCAAAACAAAAAACCCGGCTTAATACCGGTTTTTTTGTTTATTCCTCTAACCTTATGCTTTTTATAATTTTATCTAAAACGGCCTCGGCTTCCGCTTTATCAACTGTACCACACTGAATACTGCCATTTAACCCTAATGTATTGGTATTATTTGAGCTATGAAAATAATAGACAATAACATCCTTATCTACATAACTGGTTGTTAATATCCGAATACCATTTATTTTTTGCATGGTTGCATGAAAATTCAAACCGGGGGCTGTTTTTCGATACATACTTTCAAGTCCCCTCTTGTCTTCGTCCAAACCTTGAAAATGGCCTTTCAAATCATAAAAAGCTAAAATCATGTTGTTCAATCTGTATATATTTTTAAAGTTGAAATAGGCAAAAGGTTTATCGTATTTCTTTTCACTTGCAAAAGCAAGCAATTGTTCCTTGTTAAGTTTAACAGCATCGGCTGGTATAGTAGCAGTTATTCCTTGTATAAAAGGAGTTTGTTGCCCCATACATTTAGCCCCCATAAAGGCTAAGCTTAACATTAGTATGATTATTTTACTTTTCATTTTATCTTATAATCAGCAGAAAAAGACACCCTTTTATGCTATATTATCTCCTCTCAAAACAAAAAACCCGGCTTAATACCGGGTTTTTTGTTTATTCCTTTTTTAAATATTACTGTACCTGGATCGGGATCTTCAATTTAGATCCATCCGGATAAAAGCCTGTTATTACAATTACACCATTCCGTAAGTTGCCTAATGCTTTATCCATATCGGCAATGTTGGCAATTGGCTGTTTGTTAATATCGGTGATCACTGACCCAACCGGAACTTCGGTATAATCAAAGAAACCACCTTCTCTAACCTGTGTTACCACAACGCCATGTACCACATTGAATTTAGCCTTCTGCGCTGCATTTACCGGCATAAAGCTGGCACCTATTTTATTGAACAGTTCCTCTGCCGATTTACTTACCGTTGCTTTTGCTACTGATGGCGCATCTGCCTTAAGGGTTACGGTAAAGTTCTTTTCGTCATTACCACGTAAAACAGTCAGGTGAATTTTATCGCCCGGGCCTAAGCGGCCTACACGTTCCTGCAAGTCTGACGATTCATAAACCGGATTACCTTCAACCTTGCTGATAATATCGCCGGTTTGGATGCCTGCCTGTGCAGCACCGCTTCCCGGTATTACCTGGTTAACGTATAAACCAACTGTTTTATCAACGTGCAGTTCATCAGCAACATCCTGGTTAAGCTCCCTGAAGCTTACACCTACAAAACCACGCTTAACCGCGCCGTATTTTTGAATATCGTCCAATACCTTTTTGGCAAGGTTAATAGGGATGGCAAAGCCATAACCCTCGTACGAGCCTGTATGCGATGCAATGGCCGAGTTGATACCGATCAGTTCGCCATTGGTATTAACCAACGCGCCACCGCTGTTACCAGGGTTAATGGCCGCATCTGTTTGGATGAACGATTCAATGGCCCTGTTCAGTTTCGGTTGGCTCTGCGCCTGTGTACGCTCAAACGGGTTACCCTGATCCTGGTTATCTTCGCTGCCTATTAAGCCTAAACCACGGCCCTTGGCACTTACAATACCCGCAGTAACGGTTGATGTTAACTTGAACGGATTACCTACTGCCAATACCCACTCGCCTACTTTTACCGCATCAGAGTTTCCTAATTTTACAATTGGTAAATTGTTGCCGTCAATTTTTATCAGTGCCAGGTCGGTATTAGGGTCGGTACCTATTACCTTAGCCTTGTATGGGCGGTGGTCGTTTAGTACCACCTCAATTTTATCTGCCTTTTCAACCACGTGGTTATTGGTAACAATGTAACCATCCGGAGAAATAATTACTCCCGATCCAGAAGCCATCTGCGGGCCTGATGGGCGCATGCGCTGCCCAAACATATCGCCAAACATTTTCTGCATCTGGCTTTGCTGGTCGTTATCGGCCTGTGCGGCATAAGTGGTACGGATATAAACAACAGCCGGCGTTACCGCAGCAGCAGCCTCCGTAAAATCAACCTGCCCTGCCGATGATAAGTTAGATACCGGCGGCGTTAGGTGATTACTTGTGAAATATACTTTTTGCTTATCCTCAAAGCTCATGTTGTCGGCATACTTACTCTCAATAATTTTGTAAGTACCTAACGCCATAGCACCGCCTGCAAAGGCCGTTAATAATGTTAAACCAAACTTTTTCATATTATTTCTCACTTTTCTTTTACGTTTAATTTTATTAAATCAAATTTAATACCATATAGACGGCATAATCAATATTAAGTTATTCGTATTTTTGTTAAAATTTGTTAAAATTAACATCGCGGCATTTTTACAACCGTTTCATCCTGTTGTATTTAATGTTAAAGGTGCTAAATATTATTTTAAGATATTGTGAGTATACATTTTTATAAATACCAGGGAGCCGGTAATGACTTTGTGATGATAGATAACCGCCAAAATGTTATCAATCACCATAATCCCCAATTAATTTCACAGCTGTGCAACCGTCGTTTCGGCATTGGTGGCGATGGCTTAATGTGCCTTGAAAATGAGGCAGGTTATGATTTTAAAATGGTTTATTATAATGCCGACGGCCAGCCAAGCAGCATGTGCGGCAATGGCGGCAGGTGCATAGTTGCCTTTGCCAAATATTTGGGTATAATAAATACCGAAACAAACTTTTTGGCAGTTGACGGCCCGCATTATGCCAAAATTTCAGCATCGGGCGATTGGGTGAGCCTGCAGATGATTGATGTAGATACCATAACTACCGATAACGATGCGTATGTATTAGATACAGGATCGCCGCACTACATTAAATTGGTTGATGGCCTGAAGGATAAAGATGTTTATACCGATGGTTATGCCATCCGCAATAATAATACCTATAGAGAAAAAGGCATCAATATAAACTTTGTTGAGCCTGATGCCGATGGCTATTTTGTACGCACCTATGAACGCGGTGTTGAAGACGAAACCTTTGCCTGCGGAACCGGCGTAACCGCCGTTGCCCTTGCTATGGCTAAACACAACCAGCAAACCGGCCATATAAACACCCCTATAAAGGTTTTAGGTGGCAATATGAACATCCGCTTTGATTATGACGGCCATAAATACACCGGCATTTTTTTAGAGGGCCCCGCCGTAAAGGTTTTTGATGGCGAAATAACATTGTAGCTATTTTTTTTATTGGTGCTGTGGATTATAGCCTGTTAGTCAACAGGGTTGCCCATAAATCAATACGATTGTTGTACTTAACATGGCAGTGTTAACAATTATTTAATTCAAAACATTTTTACTTACTGCAAATTCTGTTTACGTTTGAATTTTTTGTTGATGTAACTTCTTTAAATTTTTTATTTATAGAACTATGTTACGTGTCGACAGCAGTAAACCTTGCCAGATAATTTATGCCATTGCCCGGCACGAATTCCTGTCGTACCTGATTGAGCCACACATAGTTCAGTTAAATCCAAACGGCGAATTTTCATTAACACACCAGCGTTTATTTTCAAACACAGCAAAAGAGTTTACCAACTATCTTGATGAAACCGATATTAAGTTAGTGAAGATACTGGAAGAGATTGAGCAGGGTAACCTGATCAAAAAATTCTACAAGAAGCCTATTCGTCCGTTTGAGTTTTTTACCAAGATATTTAACGAACAGTTTTTTGATACCATCCGCCCAAAAATGGAAAAGCGGATGGCCGAAGCTTTGATACTGCTTAAAAATAAACCTCTTTACCAAATGAGTAAAGAGGGCTACCCTGCCGAACGTAAACTGCAAATAGCCGATGAGCCTGCATCCGTACTGTTCCATTTCCGCAGAAATGAGGAAGAGATCAGGTATTTCCCTACCATTAAATACCAGGGAATGCGCATTGAGTTTATGTTTAAAAATGCCGAGATCATTTGTAACCACCCGGCCTGGATGCTGCTGGATGATACCCTTTATTATTTTGATAAGGAGATTGAAGGGAAAAAGCTTTTCCCTTTTCTTAACAAACGTTTTATAGCCATACCCCGCTCTTCCGAACTACCGTACTTTGAAAAATTTGTGGCGCCGCTTATTGAAAAGCACCACGTATATGCCGAAGGCTTTACCATTAATACTGAAAAATACGATGCCCGTCCGGTTATCAAACCGATATATGTAGAGGGCGGCACTTCGCAATTACAGCTTAGTTTTAAATATGCAGGTTATATTTTTCCTTTCGGGGATGAGCGGCATATTTCTGTAAGGATGGAAGTTAATGGCGATGATTACACCTTTCACCGCATTAAACGCTCCGTAACCTGGGAAAAAAACAAGTTCGACCATCTCATATCCTTAGGGCTTAAAGCGGCTTCTTCCCTTTTCAAAAACTTAGAGGTAGATATTACAGATGAAGAAGCCGATCATTCGTTCTCCGTATTTGAATGGATCAACCAGCATTATGATGAGCTGATAGCACAGGGTTTTGAAATAGAGCAACCGGATTCGGGCGGGCAAAAACGCTATGTATTTGGCAGCAGCAAAATAGACCTTGAAGTAAAAGAAAACAACGATTGGTTTGATATTTATGCCATTGTTTATTTCGGCTCGTACCGCATCCCTTTTATTCAGCTTAAAAATCATATCCTCAACCGTAAAAAAGAGTTCCTGCTGCCATCGGGCGAGATTGCCATTATTCCTGAAAAATGGTTTTCGCAATACGGTAACCTGCTGCACTTTACCGAGGGCGGTAATGAGCTGAAACTGCGCAGGCACCATTTAGGCCTGGTGAACGACCTGGCCGAAGGCGAAATGGCCAGCGTTACCATGAACCGCAAGCTGCAAAAACTGCTCGATTTTGAGGAGTTAGAAGATATTTGCATGCCCCAGCATTTTGAAGGCAGCTTACGCCACTACCAAAAAGCAGGTTATAACTGGTTCCATTTTTTAAAAAGCTATCATTTTGGTGGCTGCCTTGCCGATGATATGGGTTTAGGTAAAACCATACAAACCCTTGCCCTGCTCCAAAAGCACAAGGAAGACACCGAAGCAGCAGGCGGGAAAAGCACCTCACTGGTGATTATGCCAACATCGCTTATTTATAACTGGCTTAACGAGGCTAAGAAATTTACACCGCAATTAAGGCTGATGGTGCATACAGGTACGTTCCGCTATAAATCGCCGGAGGTGTTTGCCAATTACGATGTGGTAATTACTACCTATGGCATTAGCCGCATTGATATTGACCTGCTTAAAGCTTACTTTTTTGATTATGTGATATTGGATGAAAGCCAGAACATAAAAAACCCATCGTCAAAATCGTTCCAATCGGTAAAGCTTTTAAAATCGCGCTTTAAACTGATACTGAGCGGTACGCCTGTAGAAAACTCGGTTAATGACCTGTGGACGCAGATGTCGTTCATTAACCCCGGCCTGTTAGGTGCCCAGCAGTTTTTCCAGAACGAATTTGTTACCCCCATAGAAAAGAAAAAGGACGAGGACAAAGCCCGCAAATTACAGGCCTTAATAAAACCTTTTGTTTTGCGCCGCACCAAAGAGCAGGTAGCAACCGAACTGCCGCCAAAAACCGAGAACCTGTTTTACTGCCAGATGAGCGAGGAGCAATCGGCAGTTTATGAAAAGGTAAAATCAGAATACCGCAACGAGTTGCTGAAGAGCCTGGAGGATGGCACGTTTGCCAAAACGCAGATTCAGGTATTACAGGGGCTGATCAAATTAAGGCAGATTGCCAACCACCCTATCATGATTGATAAGGATTATGAAGGCGACTCCGGCAAATTTGAAAACGTGATCCATACGCTCGCCAATGTGCTCGATGGCGGACACAAGGTTTTGATATTTTCGCAATTTGTAAAGCAGCTAAACATTTACCGTACTCACTTTGATACCGAAAAGATCCCTTATGTGTACCTTGATGGCAGCACCCAAAACCGGGGTGATGTAGTGAAGCAGTTTCAGGAAGATGAAAAAACACGCGTGTTCCTGATCTCGATAAAAGCCGGCGGCGTTGGCCTTAACTTAACCGAAGCCGATTATGTTTTTATCCTCGACCCCTGGTGGAACCCGGCTGTTGAGCAACAGGCCATTGACCGTACACACCGCATAGGTCAAACCAAAAATGTGTTCATCTATAAATTTATCACCAAGGACTCTGTCGAAGAAAAGATTCTGGCGCTGCAGCAACGCAAGCTGAGCGTTGCCCGTGCATTAATTACAACCGAGGATAGTTTTATCAAATCGCTTTCGGCAGATGATATTAAGGAGATTTTAGGTTAGGCGGATAGCTAAAACATCATTTCAGTTACTAACCAATCATCAAAAAAATAGATTAATGATTCAGGTAAAATTAATTATCACCTGTAAATAATGGTGTAAATTTATACACAAGCCAAAGGGCAAAGCATACTAAAGATAAATAGAAAATAATTTTACCTTGATTTCTATCTTTTTCAGAATAATTAAAAAGCCTTTCCCCATTGGGTAAGGTTTTTTTATAACTCCAAAGATGCCACCCTATAAAACAACCTAAAATACCACCGCCTAAAGCAAATATGTATCCAATAATTATCCACGTTGATTGCGATGCTTCCGGCTCTTTTAATTCCTCAATTCTTTTTTCTTCTATTGCGTTCAGTTCTTCATCGCTAATAGTTTTACCTCTTGCTGCAAGCAATTTACGGGCAAGCTGCACATCGTATGCATTCCATTCGTCTGCTTTGGTTATTACATCCAACAACTCACTATCAGTAAAACTAAACAGGTAATAATCTTTATCGGCTTCAGTAATATCTTCATTTGCTTCATGCAACAAAAGTTCATTTACTGTTTCAAAATCATTACTGCTAATTTTAACAGCATATTGCCGGGTATCATTATAGGCAAAAGTTGGGTCAAACGACAGCGCTTCCTCCTCAACAAAAAATGCTACGTTATGCTTTTCAAGCAGTTCTGAAAGTTGATTTGCTAATGCTATATCGTTAAATTTCTTGTAGGTGATAAATTCAGGTTTCATATATGGTTAGCGCTATAACAATGCTTGCAAATTAGCAAAACCCACCGGATTTTTATTAATTATCAACCCAAACAAATTATATTAATGTTGGTTATTCAAACACTTCATAAATACTTATAACTTTAAACCAAAATTATACTTATGAAACGTATTTTACTTTTAGCAACCCTTGTTTTTTGCAGTTTTTCAGCTTTTAGCCAAAGCAAAATGGCTTGCTGCGCCAGGCCATCGGCAACGCAGCAATTTGCTATGCTGGCTTCCAGCCAAAAATTTGTTTTATCGCACAAAACACCTTTAAAATATCATTTTCAAAGCAGCATTGGCAAAGCAATCACCTACAAAACTACCGATGGTAAAGAGGCCGCTGCCTACGAGTTTAAAGCAAAAACACCAACTAATAATTATATTTTAGTAATACATGAGTGGTGGGGCCTTAATGATTTTGTTAAAAAGGAATCTGAAAATATTTATAACGATCTGGGTAACGTAAACATCATTGATCTTGACCTTTACGATGGTAAAGTTGCCACCACCCCGGCAGAAGCCGGCAAACTGATGCAAGGTGTAAATGACGACCGTGCAAAAGCAATTATTAACGGCGCCATAGCTTATGTTGGGCCAAAAGCACATATTGCAACCATAGGCTGGTGTTTTGGCGGTGGCTGGAGTTTACAAACCACCCTGTTGGCAGGCAAACAGGCGGTTGGCTGTGTAATGTATTATGGCATGCCCGAGCAGGATGTTAACCGTTTAAAAACACTGCATGCTGATGTCTTAGGCAACTTTGCCAATAAAGACCAGTGGATAAACGTAAAATTAGTTACCAAATTTGAGGCTGATATGAAAACAGCAGGCAAAAAACTTTACCTGCATCAATACGATGCCGATCACGGTTTTGCTAACCCCAGCAACCCGGCCCATAACAGCGAAGCCACTGCCGAGGCCTATAAATACACCATTGCCTTTTTTAAAGCAAGGTTGAAATAACAAGATAGCCTTAGTATGATCTATCGGAAAGGACGATAAACTATCGTCCTTTTTTGTAACATTGCACAAATATTTCTGCCTTTGACCGCCCGCGCTAAAAAACTATTCTCCTACCTGCTAAAACTCGGCATACTTGTTCTCGCGTTCTGGTTTATTTACCACCGCATACTCCGGAACAATGATAACATGCACAAGTTTGAAACACTTGTAGCCAATATCACCTATAATAAAGTGGTTATTACAATGGTTTGCGTGGTGCTGTTAATGATCATTAACTGGGTGCTTGAATCATTAAAATGGTGGCATTTAACCAGGCAGCTTGCGCCAATGTCGGTATGGCGGGCTATTGAATCTGTTTTTTGCGGCTTAACCTGGGCCGTATTTACCCCTAACAGAATTGGCGAGTACGGTGGCCGCGTAATGTTTTTACCCAACCGCAAACGCATACATGGCGTGTTTGCAATGGCAGTAGGCTCGTTTGGGCAAAATGTTATAACCAATGTATTAGGTGCTGCGGCAGTGGTTTGGTTCTTATTTTCATTTATGCATCTTAATGATTGGCTGATGCTGGGCATCACCGTTGTTGCGGCTGTATTTATGGCTATAATGCTTACCTTTTACTTCAACATCCAGTGGATGGTATCCTTGCTTAACCGTATCAAGTTCCTTAAAAAATATCACCGCTTTTTTGATATTATGGGCAATTATAAAACCGCCGAACTGTTGAGCATTATGTGGTTTTGCCTGGCCCGCTTTTTTGTATTTACATTTCAATATTACCTTATTATCCATTTACTGATACCGCAGATCCCGCTGCTTGAAATGAGCTTGCTGATGTTTGTTTTCTTCTTTATCCAATCGGCCATCCCATCGTTGGATGTGCTTGACATCGGTGTAAGAAGCATCACTGCCGATAAGCTTTTCAGCTACGTTACCGATCAGCATATTGCCGTTGTGGTATCTATTTCGCTTATATATATCATAAACCTGATTATTCCGGCTATTTTAGGCTCGGTATTCGTTTTTAAACTAAAATTCTTTGATCGCACTGCTTAGTATAATCTCGCTTTTGCTTACAGGGCTGTTCCTGTGCGTATGTATCTTCCTTATCAAAGGCTGGCATGCCGTAAAACGCCCGCAAATTAAAACATCGGGCTTTAACACCAAAGTAACGGTACTGATAGCGGCACGCAATGAGGAAGAAAAGATCCACCTTACCATTGAAGATATATTAGCACAGAACTATCCCAAACATCTTACAGAAATTATTATTGTTGACGATCACTCAACCGACCGTACCTCGCAGATCATCAGCAGCTATGCCGGCCGTGGGGTTAAGCTGTTACAAATGAATGAAGACAAGCCGCTAAATTCCTACAAGAAAAAAGCCATAGCCGAAGCTATCAGCCTTTCAACCGGCGATTTAATGGTAGCTACTGATGCCGATTGCCGCATGGGCCCGCATTGGCTATCCACCGTGGTTGGCTATTATGAAATGCATAACCCGGTAATGATCTCATCGCCGGTAAGTTATTTTGAGGAAAAATCAATGTTTGAGCGGATGCAAACCCTGGAGTTTTATTCGCTTATTGCAACAGGTGGGGCATTTATAGGTAACGGGCATGCGTCAACCTGCAATGGCGCAAATTTGGCTTACCGTAAAGATGTATTTTACCAGGTGGGCGGCTTTAAAGGTATAGATGACCTGGCATCGGGCGATGATGAATTACTGCTGCAAAAAGTAGCAGAACGTTTCCCTAAAAAAATCGGCTTCTTAAAACTATACGATGCCGTGGTATTTACACATGCCAAGCCAAACCTTAAAGAGTTTTTACAGCAAAGGCGCCGCTGGGCTTCAAAATCAGTAAAGTATAAGGATAAAAAAGTGGTTGCCCTGGTTGTTGGGCTTTGGCTTTTCAATGTATCAATGGTGCTGAATGTTTTGGCAGGCTTTTTTAGTGTGCACTTTTTTGGGGTTTTTGCCATTCAGTTTTTATTGATATTTTTATTCGAGCTGCTGCTATTATATCCCGTAACCTCATTTTTTAAGCGCACCAAATTATTGCAGCTTCTTATCATTTCAATCCCCCTATATATTATTTATTTTGTTTATATCGGGATGATAGGCAACAAAGGAAAATACATTTGGAAAGGCCGCGAGGTAAGGTAACTCAAAGTATCCGGATTTAATTGAGCCGATATTATTCATCAGATTATCAAATTCAATCATTATCGGCTTTATTAACTACCTGCCCGGTCAATTTAATCAGCAACTTGTTATCTTTAGCCAAAAGGAATAAAATAGCCATTGACTGATCTCAGCCCATCCAACCGTACCTGGAAAATATTTAAACGCAATAAAATTGCTGTTGGCGGCATGGTATTTATTATCCTTACCATACTGGTAGCCATACTTGGTTACCTGATTATGCCCGATTCAACCCCGCTGGCTAATAACATGACCATTCAGCTCAGCATCAAAAAGCCCGGGGCTGAATTTATGATGCTGCGCCTGCGCAAGTCCGAGCCTGTTGATACGGTTAATGTTTTTTCAAAAATGCTTTTTGGCCAGCCATCATTTTACAGGGATATACCCATCACGGCCTATCGTTTTACAAAGGATTCTATTTATGTGAATGAATACATTGGCGCCGAGGATAAACCCGAAGCCAAAGTGTACAAGATCCCCGCGCCAAACAATGGTTCATCGGCAATTATCGCCCATAAAACTTATTTATTGGGTACCGATATTTATGGCCGCGATTTACTGAGCAGGTTAATATTGGGTACAAGGGTATCTTTATCTGTAGGCTTAATGTCGGTAATTATCAGCATGCTGCTGGGTGTTAGCATAGGCGCTGTTGCCGGTTACTTTGGCGGCTGGATTGATGCTGCGCTAAGCTGGCTCATGAATATATTATGGGCGCTGCCTGCTTTATTATTGGTACTGGCCATATCCTTTGCTTTAGGCAAGGGGCTTTGGCAAATATTTATTGCCGTTGGCCTTTCTATGTGGGTTGAGGTTGCCCGCCTTGTACGCGGCCAGGTTTTAAGCCTTAAACAGGTTGAATATATTGAGGCCGCGCGTTCTTTAGGTTTCAATAATACGCGCATCATCAGCAGGCATATTTTACCCAATATAATCGGGCCTATTTTGGTGCTGGCATCGTCAAACTTTGCTTCAGCCATACTGCTCGAGGCGGGTTTAAGCTTTCTTGGTTTTGGAGCCCAGCCGCCCATGCCAACCTGGGGAAGTATGATAAAAGAACATTATGGCTATATTGTGATGGATTCTGCTTATCTTGCAGTGATACCGGGAATGGCTATTATGCTGTTGGTTTATGCCTTTAACCTGGTTACAGTGGGGCTAAGAGATGCATTTGATATAAAATCACAAAGTACCCGTTTTTAAAAAAAATATAATTATTTTGGGCAGCCTTTCCAAATAACTGATGCAGAATATTGACGAATTCTCCGCCGAAGACGAATTAATACGATTGTTGCTTAAAAGGCAGACTGAATTAAACGCCTTACTTGAAGTAACCCAGGCTATTAACAAGGATACCAGTACCCCTGTTTTGATCCAGATGCTGCAGGTTATTTTAAAAAGTTACCTGCAGGTTGGCAAGCTGAGGTTTTTGATTGAAAAGGAAGGCAGTTATATACTGCTCTCCAAATACGGCGGCGATATTGAACCGGTTGGTGTTTTACACAAAGCCTGCCTTAAATTAAACAAAATAAAGTGGCCTACCCCGGTGGCTACCCATGAAGATCCCCTCCTTAAAAAGTACGATTATTTTATTCCCATCTATCATAAAAAGAAAGCCCTTGCTTTTGCCCTGATAGGCGATTTCAATACATCGGGCGAATTACTGAATAACGACCTTAACTTTATTCAAACAGTAATAAACGTTATTGTAGTAGCGCTCGAAAACAAAAAGCTTTTCCGCGAGCGGATATTATCTGAGCGTTTTCAGCGCGAGATGGAGTTAGCCGTTGAGGTGCAGAACATGCTGATCCCGATAAAGGCTTATAAGGACGACCGGGTTGAAGTGAGTGCACGCTATATCCCCCATCAAAATATTGGCGGCGATTACTTTGATTTTATCCGCCTTAACGACCATGAATTTTTATGGTGCATTGCTGATGTATCGGGCAAAGGAATTTCGGCTGCTTTGCTGATGGCAAATTTCCAGGCAAGTTTGCGTGCGTGGTCGGCAGTGGAAGACGACCTGACCAATATTGTTGACCGCCTAAACAAAATAGTGATCACCAATACCAAAGGCGAAAGATTTATTACTTTGTTTATTGCCAAGTATAACGAATATACACGTAAGCTCAATTATATAAATGCCGGGCATAATGCCACCATCCTTTACTCGCAGGGCGAAGCTATAACACTTAAACTTGGCACCACCATGATAGGTGTTTTTGATGAGCTCCCTTTTTTGAACCAGGGCGAAGTTGACATTGAACCGGGCAGCTTTATAGTTAACTATACCGATGGTTTAATGGACCATGAGCATCAAAGCAAGAAAAACTGGGAAGAAGATAACCTGATTGATTTTGTGAAAGAAAACGGAGAACTTATTCCAGACAGCTTTAACCAATTACTGATGAATCATATTGACCAGGTAATAAAGGGTAAACCTATTGATGATGTTACCCTCCTAACTTTAAGAATTTTTTAATCAGCAAGTTGTCCTACAACTCATTTAAACTAAACTTTCCCGTTGCTTATAGTTTGAGATCATTCTGACAACATACTTTGCTTCAAAATAAAAATCACCAACTTTACGTTACCTATTGCAAATAATCAGCCATGTTACTCTCCCGTTATCAGCACGAATTTATTGAAGCCGGATGCGACGAAGCCGGGCGCGGTTGTTTGGCGGGGCCTGTTTTTGCAGCAGCAGTTATATTGCCCGATGATTTTGAACACTCACTGCTTAATGATTCAAAACAATTAAGCGAAGAGGTAAGGTACCAGCTACGCATTGAAATAGAACAACATGCCATTGCTTATGCGGTAGCCTCCGTTGATAATTTGGAGATTGATAAGATCAATATTTTAAATGCCTCGTTTTTAGCTATGCACAGGGCCATTGCCAAACTGCATTTAACCCCGCAGTTTTTAATTATTGATGGTAACCGCTTTAACAAATACCAAAGCATGCCCCATAAATGTATTGTAAAAGGTGACTCTAAATATTTCAGCATAGCGGCGGCATCTATATTAGCAAAAACCTACCGCGACGATCACATGCTGCAAATAGCCGCCGAGCACCCGGAGTACGATTGGCATAAAAACAAGGGCTACCCAACCATAAAACACCGCGAAACCGTTTTAAAAATAGGTTTTACACCTTACCACCGCCGTACATTCAGGGTAACCGACCCGCAGTTGGAGATCTTTTAACGGCCTGTCATAACGCAGGTGCATTGAATCACCTTTAAATGGTTTTATTGTAATATTTTAAATAACCGGGGAGTAATAATTACAGCGCATTTTGCCAGTTACGTTAAATTATTATTTTTGTTGAAAACCAATAACCAATTGAAGATCCTTATTTTAACCCACCGTGTACCATTTCCGCAAAATGGGGGCTATCCCATTGTGGTTTGCAATACCATCAGGGGGTTGGTTAATTTAGGGCACGAGGTTTCGCTGGTATCGCTCAATGCTAAATTAAATCATCACGAAAACAGTGCTGATGATAATGATCTGCTTAGTAAAATAAACTACAGGGCTTATAACATCAACATAAACGTATCGGTTATTGATGTGGCTATTAATCTTTTCAGCAGTACATCATTTAATATTGATAAGTATTACGATGCTGAGTTTGAAAGGCTGCTGGTGCGTGAGTTAAGAAACACATCGTATGATGTTATCCAGTTTGAAGGTTTACTGGTATCGCTTTATCTATTGGCAGTCCGCAAAAACTCAAAGGCAAAACTGATTTACCGGGCGCATAATATCGAGAACCAGATATGGCAAAGGTTATCGGAACAAAAAAGTGATCCGTTCAAAAAGTCGTACCTCAAGATGCACGCCAAGCGGATAAAAAACTATGAGCTCGATCAGCTTAATAACTTTGATGCCATAGCCGTATTTACCGAGCAGGATAAAAGCACCATGCTGGAGTACGGCACCAAAATACCCATTGAGATATTACCGGTGGGCATAAATCTTGATCATTATAAACCCGACGTAAGTAAAACAGAGTTCCCGAGCTTGTTTTTTTTAGGCTCGCTGGATTGGCTGCCTAACCGTGAGGGGATTGAATGGTTCCTGGATAATTTTAATAAAGAAATAACCGATGGTGAGCTGCGTGTACGTTTTTACGTAGCCGGTAATGACATCCCAGAGCGCTTTGATGATTACGATGTGATGGGTAAAATATTTATCCAGGGCGAGGTTGATGATGCGCTTGAGTTTGTGAACAGTAAAGCAATAATGATAGTTCCCCTGTTATCGGGTGGCGGGATGCGCGTAAAAATTGTTGAAGGCATGGCCATGCAGAAATGCATTATCTCCACATCATTAGGGGCCGAGGGCATTAACTATACCAATGGCACCAATATAATTATAGCTAATGATTATGATGAGTTTTATGATGCCATATTGCATTGCATAGGCGATGAAGAATACTGCATGCGGATAGGCGCCAATGCCCGCAAACTAATGGAAGACCAGCACGACATTAACAAGGTAACCAAAAACTTTATCGATTTCTACACATCGGTAATTGAGCATTGATCCCGCGGGGCTTTAATGTCGCCACTCATTGATGTTCTTTTAAAACACACCCACCTTCCGTATTTAAGATGCAGCCATAACATCTTTTAGATTTTCCGGGCTTTCCGCCTTTGGCACTCATGTAAAATTACTACTTTTGCGGCCTATTAATCACACATGAAGAATACCGCTTTAACCGACATCCATATAAAAGAAGGCGCCAAAATGGTTCCATTTGCAGGTTACAATATGCCTGTACAATATGCAGGCATTAATGCCGAACACGAAACCGTACGTAATGGCGTTGGCGTGTTTGACGTAAGCCACATGGGCGAATTTATTTTAAAAGGTGATAAAGCGCTTGACCTTATTCAGCAGGTTACCAGTAACGATGCTTCAAAGCTTTATGATGGTAAAGTGCAATACTCCTGCTTACCCAACAAAGATGGCGGTATAGTTGACGATCTGCTGGTTTATCGTATGGACGATAAAACTTATATGTTAGTGGTTAATGCATCAAACATTGAAAAAGACTGGAACTGGATTGCAGGCTTTAACACCTTTGGTGTGGATATGAAAAATATTTCTGACCGTACCTCGCTGCTTGCCATTCAAGGGCCAAAGGCAGCAGAAGCTTTACAAAGCCTGACTGATATTGACTTAGCATCAATGGAGTACTATACCTTTAAAAAGGGTGTATTTGCCGGTGTTGATAATGTAGTGGTATCGGCAACGGGTTATACCGGTGCCGGTGGTTTTGAAATTTACTTTGATAACGAGAATGCAGAAAAAATATGGACAGCCATTTTTGAGGCAGGCAAAGCATTCGGCATTAAGCCAATTGGTTTAGGTGCGCGCGATACCCTGCGTTTAGAAATGGGCTTTTGCCTTTACGGTAATGATATTGATGATGCAACTTCGCCTTTAGAGGCTGGCTTGGGCTGGGTAACCAAATTCAGCAAGGAGTTTACCAATTCAGCAGCATTGCAGCAGCAAAAAGCAGAGGGTGTAAAACGCAAATTAGTTGGTTTTGAAATGATAGACCGTGGCATTCCGCGCCATGATTACCCTATTGTTGATGCCGAAGGCAATGTGATTGGCAAAGTAACTTCCGGAACGCAATCGCCATCGTTACAAAAAGCAATTGGAATGGGTTATGTAAAAACTGAATTTGCTAAAGAAGGCACCGAAATTTATATCAGCATCAGAGATAATAAAATAAAGGCAAAAATTGTTAAACCGCCTTTCAATAAATAACAAGGCCGTATAAAAGTAATTTTGCGAAAGAAATCTTAGTGTTTCTTTGTGCCGCTACATGTTCTTTGCGGTTAATTTTACCGCAAAGAACATGTAGCTTAAAACACTGAGCATCACCTTTTATAACGACTGACCCTACTACTACCAAATGACCAAAGAGCTAAACGTTTGCCTTACCCCCGTACTTATCCCGCTTTATAATGTTGAGGATCACGTTGTGGTGATCATTGATATTTTCAGGGCCACTTCTTCCATCTGTTATGGAATTGAGAACGGTGCCGAGGCCATAATCCCGGTATCAGAAGTTGAGGAGTGCGAGGCTTATCGCGAACAGGGCCTTGATTATTTATTAGCTGCCGAACGTAATGGTGAGGTTGTAGCAGGGTTTGATTTTGGCAACTCGCCGTTTTCATACACCAAACAAAAGGTAGCGGGCAAAACAGTGGTGCTAACCACTACCAACGGCACGCAGGCATTGCATTTATCACGCAAAGCGAAAAAGATAGCCATCGGGTCGTTTTTAAACCTTACGGCCTTATGTAACTGGTTAAAAACCCAGGATGAAAATATCCTGTTAGTTTGCGCCGGTTGGAAAAACAACTTTAACCTTGAGGATACTCTTTTTGCAGGAGCGGTTGTTGAACAATTAAAAACAACGGGCCTTAAGCTTGATGATGCTGCCATTGCAGCCAATGATATTTACCAGGCTGGGAAGAACGACATTAACCAATACCTTAAAAAAACATCCCACGGCGAACGCCTTAAAAAGCTTGGCATTGAAAAGGATATTGAGTTTTGCCTGCAAATTGATATTACCACCGCTATACCTATACTTGATGGTGATAAATTAGTTAAGCTGGTTTAAGGGCTACAGATATAAGCAGTTTTATTTTAGTTTCTCGTTATTCTTGTGCCTGTCGGCATCTCTGATGCTCTTTTTTTCCATATTTTTTTCCAAAGCATCGGTAAGGTCAATCCCTGTTTGATTTGCCAGGCAGATCAAAACAAACAACACATCGGCCATTTCGTCGGCCAGGTTAACTTCAAGGTCTGATTTTTTGAACGATTGCTCGCCATATTGCCGGGCCATAATTCGTGCCACCTCACCTACTTCTTCCATTAAAATGGCGGTGTTGGTTAATTCGTTAAAGTACCTGATGCCCGTGGTACTGATCCATTTATCAACTAACTGCTGCGCTTCTTTTATCTCCATAGATTACATTCAAATAGGTTAATGATTGTCTTTATCCTTAGTATCCATAACAATGGTTACAGGGCCATCGTTCAATAAGCTGATCTTCATATCTGCACCAAAAATCCCTGTTTCTATTTTTTTACCGGTGAGTAAAGCCAATGTTTTGATCATTTGCTCATAAAGCGGAATAGCCTTATCCGGCTTTGCCGCCCTTATAAACGACGGGCGATTTCCCTTTTTAGTTTGAGCAAACAGCGTAAACTGCGATATTAATAAAATGCCCCCATCAATATCAGCAAGGCCCTTGTTCATCAAACCGTTTTCATCACTAAAAACACGCAGGCCTGTTATTTTTTGGGCCAGCCATTGCAGGTCGTCATCGGTATCAGCATCTTCAATACCTAATAAAACCAAAAAACCGTTATTTATAGCCCCGGTTATTGCCCCGTTAACTTTACAGTGTGCCTCAGAAACTCGTTGTATTACAGCCCTCATCCGTTTGATTAAAGATTTAAGAATTAGCAGGCAAGATAAAGAGAAATTTAAAGAAGCTGCACCTACCCATTAACAGAAATAAGAATTTATAAGCTGTTCCTGCATCTTGCTGTCATCATTATAATTCTTGCTTCTGATTATGGGCAAAAACAATTAAGTTCGCAAACTATTTTGCGTTTATATTGAATTGACATACAATGACTACTAAAAGGGGCTTTACCACTACCATATTACACTCAGACCGTTTAGGCAAACCAGAACATGGTGCATTACACAAACCTATTCATACTTCGGTAACTTATGGTTATGATGATGTGCAGGATTTGGTTGATATTTTTCAGAACAAGAAAAAAGGCTACGCCTACTCGCGTCAGGGTAACCCCACTGTTTCTGCCTTGGAAAGTAAGGTAACACAGATGGAGAACGGGCTTGCAACTATTGCTTTTTCAACAGGCATGGCAGCAATTTCGGCATCTGTTTTGGCACTGATTAAACATGGTGATCATATTATAGCAAGCTCTTACCTGTTTGGTAATACCCGCAGCATATTCCAGTCGTATATGGATATGGGGCTAAACATTACTTTTGTTGATGCCACCGCTGTTGATAATATACGCAACGAGATAAAAGAAAATACCAAGATGGTTTTTGTGGAAACCGTTGCCAACCCGGCCACACAGATTGCTGACCTTGAAAAGATAGGTGACCTGTGCCAGAAAAAAGGTATTATTTATATGGTTGATAACACCATGACATCGCCCTACCTGTTTAACCCTGTAAATGTAAAGGCCAGCCTGGTTATTAACTCCCTAACCAAATATATTGGCGGCCATGGCAATGCATTGGGCGGCAGTGTTACCGATACCGGTTTATTTAACTGGACCAATTATGCCAATATTTTTGAAGGCTTTAAAAAACAGGTTAAACCCGAGGTTTTAGGGCTGACGCAGATCCGCAAGAAAGGCTTGCGTGATGCAGGCGGAACATTATCGCCGGAGGCTGCTCATTCTCTTTCAGTAGGTTCAGAAACACTGGCCCTGCGCATGGAGCGCGCCTGTACCAATGCGTTTGCGCTGGCTACATTTTTTGAAGGCCACCCGATGATCAAAAAGGTATATTACCCAGGTTTGGAATCGCACCCGCAGCATGAAATGGCCAGCCGCTTGTTTTTAAAATATGGTGGCTTAATGAGCATTGAGCTTGATGAAAGCGTTGATTGCTTCGCCTTTTTAAATAAGCTGAAATTAGTTGTAAAATCAAGCAACCTGGGTGATACCCGAACGCTGGCTATCCCGGTTGCCCATACCATATTTAATGAATTAGGTGCCGAAAAACGTGCCGAAATGGGAATTTCTGATTCCATGATCAGGCTGTCAATAGGTATTGAAGATTTAGATGACCTGCTGCAGGATTTCAAGACAGCATTGGCATAAAAATAAGCGCTATGATATCTGTCTTCAAATTTAGTTGAAGGCAGTTATCTACCCCCTGGTATCATTTCCATTGTAAATACTCAGGTAGCTTTCATAGCGCGATAGTTCAATCTCGCCATTTTCCAAAGCTTCCAGTATGGCACAACCCGGCTCATTTATATGGCGGCAGTTGTGGAAACGGCAATCATGCATCCGCTCGCGCATCTCTGGGAAAAAGTGGCTCAGTTCCTGTTTCTCAATGTCGATAACCCCTAATTCGCGAATACCGGGGGTATCAATAATAAAACCGCCCTGCGGCAGCTCAAACATTTCGGCAAAGGTGGTGGTGTGCATACCCTTATCGCTCCAGTCAGATACCTGGTGCGTACGCAGATCAAGATCAGGCAGTAATGCATTTATCAGGCTTGATTTTCCTACACCGGAGTGGCCGGAAAATAAAGTGACCTTATCTTTTAACAGTGCCTGTACCTGGCCAATATTGGTGCCGGCCAATGCAGATACTTCATAACAGGGGTAACCTATTTTTTCGTAAACGGCTTTATATTCAGCTAATATCTCCAGACCTTCCTCGCTAAACAGGTCAACTTTGTTATAGATCAGTTTTGCGGGGATACTATAAGCTTCGGCAGTTACCAAAAAACGATCAATAAACCCCAAAGAGGTTCGCGGAGAAGCCAGCGTAACCACTAACAAAGCCTGGTCGAGGTTGGCAGCGATGATCTGCCCTTGTTTTGAAAGGTTGATGGATTTACGGATGATGTAATTTTTACGCTGTTGCAGCGTAGTGATCACCCCGGTTTCCTGCTCGGGCTCCATATCAAAATCAACAATATCGCCCACAGCCAGCGGATTGGTTGTAGTTATCCCCTTCGTTCTAAACTTTCCCTTTATACGGCAATCTATTCGTTTCCCGTCAGGTAGTCGCACCTGGTACCAGCTTCCGGTTGATTTTGTAATTAGTCCCTGCATATTAACAAGCGTCAAAAGTAATTAAATTACATAGCTTATTAATTTGATTGTTTTATTTAACCATGCATGGTAAACCAATAGTGCTTTAATAATAAAGGTGACCTGATTAATGAGCTGTTTTTATCTGCCGATATTGAGGTTCAGTATACTATCCTATAAAAAGAAAAATAAATATTGTTTATTAAAAAAATATCTACTTACTTTACGGACATAATATATATGATAATCAACAGCACCATTATTACAACAATTATTACCACCGGCTTAAAACACGGGGAAGATAATCGTATGGTGTAAAAACATAAAAACCAAATGAGCGCCTTCCTCCGAAAAGAGGAAGGCGTTTTTGTTTAATATTAAACGCAGTAATGAAAATCTTAAAATTTGGCGGCACGTCCGTAGGATCAGTTCAAAGTATCCAAACCTTATTAAACATTGTAAAAAACGAAGTTGATAATAAGGAAAAACCTATTGTAGTACTCTCGGCCATGAGCGGGGTAACCAACCTTTTAGTATCAATGGCCGAGGGCGCTGCTAATGGCATTGAATTTACAGCGCAACTGGCCGAACTTGAAAAACGCCATTTTGATGTAGTAAAAAGCCTGTTAACCGTACAAAACCAAAACCCTGCTTTTACCCGCCTTAAAATTTACTTTAACCAGTTAGAGGACCTTTTACAGGGCGTATTAACTTTAAGAGAACTAACCCCAAAAACACGCGACCAGGTTTTAAGCTTTGGCGAGCGTTGCTCAACCTTAATGATCTGTAAGATAGCGGCACAGCATTTTCCGGAAGCGATATGTGTTGATGCATCGGAGCTGATCAAAACCGACAGTTCATTCGGGCAGGCAAAGGTAAATACTGAGCTAACCGAATTATTGATCAAAAGCTTTCAGCAGGAAAACAGCGATAAGGTATTATTTGTAACCGGATTTATAGCCGCTAATGATGCCGGGCAGGTTACTACACTGGGCCGCGGTGGCAGCGATTATACTGCTGCTATATTTGGTTCGGCATTAAATGCAAAAGAGATCCAGATCTGGACTGATGTTAACGGTATGATGACTGCCGACCCGAGGATGGTTAAAAAGGCGTTTTCGTTACCCGAGCTTACTTATACTGAAGCTATGGAACTCTCTTACTTTGGTGCCAAGGTGATCTACCCGCCAACCATGATCCCGGCCTTTTTAAAGAAGATCCCTATCGTAATAAAAAACACTTTTGAGCCTGAGTTTGAAGGCACCGTGATCCGCCATGATTGCAAACCATCAAACCTGCCTATAAAAGGAATCTCATCTATCAATAATATCAGCATCCTTAATTTAGAAGGCAGCGGTATGGTTGGTAAATCGGGCTTTAGCGGCAGGCTGTTTTCATTACTGGCCCGCGAACAGATCAATGTGATCCTGATCACCCAGTCATCATCAGAACATAGCATCACCTTTGCAGTACAGCCTGACGATACCGAAAAAGCAAAACAACTGATTGAGCAGGAATTTGAGCTTGAACTGCTTGCTAAAAAATTAGAGCATTTAGTAATAGAGCAAAACCTTGCCATTATTGCCATAGTTGGCGAAAATATGAAACAAACACCTGGTGTATCGGGCAAGTTATTTCATGCGCTTGGCCGTAACGGGGTAAATGTGAGGGCTATTGCCCAGGGATCATCAGAGTATAATATCTCGGTGATCATCTCCTCACGGGATTTAGCTAAAGCATTAAACGCCGTTCACGATGGCTTTTTTACACAGCTTACCAAAACCCTGCATGCCTTTTGTTTAGGCACAGGCAACATAGGCCAAACGTTGTTTAAGCAACTAAATGCGCATACCGCTTATTTGCAGGAGCACAATGGCATCCAGGTTAAAATTGCAGGTATCAGTAATACCCGTAAAATGATCTTTAATACCGACGGGATCTCCTTAGATAACTGGCAGCAGGAGTTAGAGGCATCGGACGAGCCGGCAGACCTGCAACAATTTGTTGCCAAAATGAAAAGCATGAACCTGCCCAACTGCGTGTTTATTGATAACACGGCAAGCCCAAAACCTATTGAGGTTTATGAGCAGGTTTTTAAATCAAACATATCTGTTATTACGTGTAATAAGATCGGTAATTCGGCTTCTTACAGCCAGTATAAAACCTTTCATGATACTGCGCTGCGCCACGGTGTTGATTTCTTTTACGAAACCAACGTGGGGGCAGGTTTACCCATCATCCGCACCTTAAAAGACCTGATGAACAGCGGCGACAGGATTATGCGCATTGAAGCCATCCTATCGGGCACTATATCTTTTATATTTAATAATTTTAAAGGTGATGCCAATTTTCATGATGTGGTAAAAGAGGCACAGGAAAAAGGTTATACAGAACCTGACCCGCGTGATGATTTGAGCGGTAAAGATTTTATGCGCAAGATGCTGATCCTTGCCCGCGATGCAGGTTACCCTATGGAAGAAGCTGACGTGCAGATTGAAAGTGTTTTACCCAAAGCCTGCCTTGAAGCGCAAACCGTTGAGGAGTTTTACGCAGCACTAAAAACCGAGGATGCGTTTTTCAGCAACTTAAAGGCCGAAGCCGCAGCAGGTAATAAAGTATTGCGTTATATAGGTAAGTTAGAAAACGGCAAAGCCGAAATAACCCTGCAAATGGTTGATGAAAGTCACCCGTTCTTTACCCTGTCGGGCAGTGATAATATCATATCCTTTACTACCGACAGGTATAAAGAGCGTCCATTGGTAGTAAAGGGCCCCGGTGCAGGTGCAGAGGTAACTGCGGCGGGTGTATTTGCCGATTTAATAAACGTAGGTGCATAAGTCTTTACCTGTAGGTGAAGAATAGTTTGATAATTATATGGAAGATAATAACATACAAGAAATAAACGCTCCGGCTACACTAAACAGCACGGCAGGCAGCCAAAGCATTCATGTTTTTGCGCCGGCTACTGTAGCAAATGTTGTTTGCGGCTTTGATGTACTGGGCTTTGCCGTAAATGAACCCGGCGACGAGGTGATAATGCGAATAACCAATAAACCCGGCATCACCATAAGCAAAATTACCGGCGATGATGGCCGCTTACCGCTCGATCCGGCTAAAAACACGGTGAGTGTAAGCGTACAGCATTATTTAAACAGTGTGGGCCGCAATGATCTGGGGCTTGATATTGAGCTGCATAAAAAAATGCCAATAGGCAGCGGTTTGGGTTCAAGCTCTGCAAGCACGGTGGCTGGTTTATTTGCCATAAAAACCCTTTTGGGCGATGATGCAGATCCGGCTAAAATATTACCTTTTGCCATGAAGGGTGAAGAAATGGCGTGTGGTCATGGCCATGCAGATAACGTTGCCCCTGCCCTTTTTGGCGGCTTTGTACTGATCCGCAGTTATGAACCGCTTGATGTTGTTCGTCTGCCCCACCCGGCCGGCTTGCATTGCGCCATTGTATTCCCGGATGTGGATGTGCCCACCCGCGAGGCCAGGCAGATTATCCGCAAAAACATACAAATGAAGGATGCTGTTACCCAATGGGGAAACATAGCAGGGCTTGTGAGCGGTTTGTTTATGAATGATATGGACCTGATAGGCCGCAGCATGAAAGATATTTTGGTTGAGCCTGTACGCTCCATGCTAATCCCCGATTTTTACAAAATGCGCGAAATGGCTATGGAATTAGGTGCAATAAGCTTTGGCATCTCGGGTTCGGGCCCATCGGTATTCGCCTTTACACGCGATGAAGAAACAGCCAAACGCATCACTAAAAAGCTACAGCAGCATTTAACCGGCATCCAAATCGGATCAAACGGCTACGTATCCACCATTAATGATAAAGGACCAAGCATACTTGGATAATTAAAAGACAACGTCCATACCGCGCAAGCAGCAATGGCAACAGAAAAATATAAAATGCAACTATACAGTACCAAAAACACATCCACCCGCGTATCTTTTAAAGAAGCGGTTTTTAACAGCATGCCGCAGGATAAAGGCTTATATATGCCGGTGAATATTCCGCGTTTGGATGATAAATTTTTAAACAACCTGGATGGATACACCCTGCCCGAAATAGCTTTCCATGTAGCTAAGAACCTGATAGGTGATGACATACCCGACAATGACCTTAAAGCTATTATAAACGATGCCATCAGCTTTTTGGCCCCCGTTGTTAAGCTGGAAGACAATGTGTATGTGCTGGAACTATGGCACGGCCCCTCGCTGGCTTTTAAGGATTTCGGCGCCCGCTTTATGAGCCGGGTAATGAGTTATTTTTTAGAGCAGGGCGAAAAACAGCTTGACGTTTTGGTAGCAACATCAGGCGATACAGGCGGTGCCGTTGCATTAGGTTTTTTGGGTGTGCCCAATACCCGCGTAACCATTTTATATCCGAAGAATAAAGTAAGCGATATACAGGAACTACAGTTAACCACCAACGGCCAAAACATTCGGGCGGTTGAGGTTGACGGTACTTTTGATGATTGCCAGGCCCTGGTTAAACAAGCCTTTACCGATGATGAATTAAAAGCAAAATTCAGGCTTACATCAGCAAACTCCATCAACATTGCGCGGCTTATTCCGCAAACGTTCTACTATTTTAATGCTTATGCCCAGCTGTTAAAGCGCGGTATAAGCAAGGTGATATTTTCGGTTCCGAGCGGTAATTTCGGCAACATCGGGGCAGGTTTATTAGCCTGGAAAATGGGTTTGCCTGTTGAGCATTTTATAGCGGCCACCAATGCAAACGATGCAGTGCCCGAATATTTAAAATCGGGAATATATCAGCCAAAACCATCTGTAGCTACCCTGAGTAATGCAATGGACGTTGGCGACCCAAGCAACTGGGTGCGCATAGCTGATTTGTTTAAGAATGATATGGACGACCTGAAAAACCTGGTTACCGGTTACCGTTATGATGATGATGAAACTCTAAAGGCCATTAAGTTTATTAATGATGATTATAACTATGTGGCTTGCCCGCATACAGCCATTGCCTGGCAGGCATTAAAGGACTGGCAACAGGATAATTTACAGGCTGATACGGCAGGTGTATTTTTATCAACTGCGCACCCCTGCAAGTTTCCGGATGTGTTCCCGAAAAACATTGCTGATAAAATTGATGTACCGGAGCAGGTGGAAGAGTTAGAGAAAAAAGAAAAACATGCCACTGCCTTAGGTAAAGATTTTAATGGCTTTAAAAGATATTTGCTGGAGAACAATTAATCTATAATTCCAAATGTTAAAGCTTTATAAACAGGTTGATAACGAGATCCATTACTGGGAAACCTGGGAAAAGGATGCAAAAACCGGTGTTATTCACTGGGGGATAGTTGGTGAAAAAGGCACGCAGAGAGAAGTGTACTCCGGCATATTTTCAAGCTTTAAAAAAATTGTTCAAAAAGAAATTGACAGACAGCTATCCAAAGGCTACCAGCAGGTTGATGTGGACGACCATTTCACTTTATTGATAGAATACAAATTAGAGGGCATTGATACACCCGAAGCTTTAGATAAAAGAACACAGCTGCAAATAAGGATGAACCAAACATTAGGCTGGACAGGCCTTGGCCATTGCGATGGCGGCAGCATAGGCAGCGGTACGATGGAAGTCTGTTGCCTCGTTGTTGATTTTGATATTGCCAAACACATTATTGAACAGGATTTGAAAGACACGGCCTTTGCTGACTATACCAGGATCTATAACGAAAATGATTGAACAGCAACTTGCAGCTATCCACCAAACATTAAAAACCAAATGATAAACACCATTATATTTGACCTTGGCGCAGTTTTGATTGACTGGAACCCGCACTACATGTACAAAACCCTGTTTACGGACGAAGAGGAAATGAAAAATTTTTTAGCCACCGTTTGCACATCAGACTGGAACGAAGAACAGGATGCAGGTCGCTCACTACAGGACGGCACAGAAATATTAGTTAAACAATTCCCGGAACATGAAGCCAATATCCGCGCATTTTATACCCGCTGGGAAGAGATGTTAGGTGATGCTTTTGAAGATACCGTAGCGGTTTTTAAAGAATTAAAAGAAAGCGGCAAGTATAAAATTTATGCACTCACCAACTGGTCGGCAGAAACCTTTCCGGTTGCTTTGGAGCGTTTTGATTTTCTGCACTGGTTTGATGGCATCGTTGTATCAGGTGCCGAAAAAATGCGGAAACCTGCACCGGCCTTTTACCAGATCCTGCTCGACAGGCATGTTATAAATCCCGAAGAAGCTTTATTTATCGATGATAATTACCGCAATATACTGGCAGCCGAAAAATTGGGCATCCAATCCATCCATTTTACATCTGCCGATGTATTGAGAGAAAAGTTAATTGAGCTAAACGTTTTATAAACTCCGGTGTAATTGTATCTATTTCTTTAATGCCAAAATTGAAAAATCGCTGCCGGCTTTTTCAATAATGTTGCCCAACATGCCAAGCCCGGTAACTTCCATTTCAACCAAGTCACCGGGTTGCAGCCACTGGGCTTTATAATCCGGATCATTCAATAAACCTGTACCATTGAGTTCCAGGAAGCACCCGGTGCCCACCGTGCCCGAGCCTATTACATCGCCGGGCAATACATCGCAGCCGTAGGCACAGCGCTCAATAATTTCGGCAAATGTCCATTCCATATCGGCCATATTACCCTTTGATACCTGTTTGCCATTCACCACGCATTTCATCTCTAAATTATAGGCATTCCCGGTATGGCCAGCCTTAGGTGCCGTTTTATAAGCTTCAAATTCATCGGGCGTAACCAGCCAGGGGCCAATTACGGTACAAAAATCCTTTCCTTTTGCAGGCCCAAGGTTCAACAGCATTTCCTCCATTTGCAGGGTGCGTGCGCTCATATCATTCATGATCATAAAGCCGGCAATCAGGCTGTCGGCATCGGCAGCTTTAATGTTGCGGGCCTTTTTGTTCAGCACAACGGCAACTTCCAGCTCAAAATCAAGCTTTTGAAAATGATCGGGCATACAGGCAATTTCGCCTGAACCCTGTATGGCATTATGATTGGTAAAATAAAATATAGGGTACTGATCAAACTCCGGTATCATGGGCACGTTGCGGTTACGGCGCGCCGTTTCAACATGCTGCCTGAAGGCATACGCGTCCCTGCACGATGTTGGGTGCGGAACCGGTGCCATCATCTCAAAAAACAACTCCTCTTTAGCCTCCAGCTTCCCTGAAATAATGGCTGCATTAATGCGCTGCGCACGCTCCATCAGCTCATCGCCACCCCATAAAAACTCGTTCATATTATTGGGGATCAGCTTATCGCAGGAGTGCAGGTTATAAATATGTCCGTTTATAAAAATGCCCAGATGCTCGTTATCTTCTGTTTTGTAGGATACTAATTTCATAGGTTTATATTGGATTGGTAATCAAACTTAAACATTTTACATCGTCACCATCAAATCAAAATGTATTTACTAATAAAATTTAAGAGTAACCAATGCACTGGAATCGAAGCTAATGAAAGACGCTACAAGCGTTTAGGATATTGTAAAGCTATAATATTAAAAAGCCAACTTAATCATATATTTAAGCCAATTAAAAGTGCCCTTTTTATTTTAAACTTATTTGGGGCTTATATTTAAAAGTATTAATGAGATATATATTTTACTGTATTTATAATACACAATATTTAGATGGGAAAAATAAAGTAAATAAAACCCCATGGTTCGATGCTTTAGGAATGATGATGGGTGGAAGCTTTCTTTGGTTATCAATCATTAGTGAGGTATTTTATTTTTACATACTAAATCGAAACACACCCACTGCTTCAATCGTTGAGGTACCTATAACATGTGTTTTTCTATTTTATACTCACTATTTTGGATTTATAAAGGATAAGAAATATGAAAAAATCTATGAGAAATATAAAGTTGAAGATGGTAATCATAGAACAAAAGAAAAATGGATTGCTATCCTATATATCTTTTTACCGGCATTAATATTTATGTCAATTGCTTTGCTATGGCACAAGGTTATTTAATATGTATTATTGAAAATTAAAGTATTCTTCCCTTTCAGTTTAAGCTAAAAACTCTTAAAATAAATTTCAAACTAAGCCAGTGCCCCAATTTAATATGCTTGCATATTAAATTTATTCAGCCTAACTTCGTATAACTAATTATGAGCATACAAAAGCATTTTCTTTTTTCCCTGGGCCTCACTTCAATGAGTGATGCTTCTTCTTTCAGGGATGCTGTGCTCGCTAAAAGCGTACTGGCCCAATACTAATTTTACTATACGGTTTTAATTATTGAAAATGCTGCAGTTATAGGCTTACCCCTTTAACTGCAAACGTTGGCAATAACCAGTATCTGTTTCAAACCATTACATCTTTTTAAACGTTTCTGATTTAACCAAATTATAAATCATGCCTGTTTATCATACATTAGGAGCTATCCCGCCTAAGCGGCATACCCAATTCCGTAAACCCGATGGTACTTTATATGCCGAAGAGCTGGTATCAACCGAGGGTTTCAGCAGTTTGTATTCGCTGGTATATCATGCCTATCCCCCTACCCTTGTAAAGGAATTAGGCGAACCTTATTCTGTTGAACCAAAAATAGCCCGCGAAAAGCATTTAAAGCATGCCAGCCTGATAGGTTTTAAAATTGAACCTGAGGATGATTACCTGAAAAGCCGTAAACCGGTATTGGTAAACAGCGACCTGCATATCTCATTGGCAGCACCACGCAAATCAATGACCGACTATTTTTATAAAAATAGCCAGGCCGATGAGGTTGTGTTTATCCACGAGGGCACAGGAACGCTTAAAACAGGCTATGGCAGCATTAAGTTTGCTTATGGCGACTATCTGATCATTCCGCGCGGAACTATTTACCAGATGGAGTTTGACACGCCCGATAACAGGTTGTTTATTGTAGAAAGTTTTAGCCCTATCAGGGTACCTAAACGCTATACCAATGCCTACGGGCAGCTAACCGAACAAGCACCTTACTGCGAAAGGGATATAAAGCGGCCAACCAACCTTGAAACGCACGATGAAAAAGGCGATTTCAAGATCCTGATCAAAAAGCAGGGTCTGATATATCCGTATATATACGGCACGCATCCTTTTGATTTTATTGGCTGGGACGGCTTTCATTATCCCTGGGCATTTTCTATCCATGATTTTGAACCGATAACCGGGCGCCTGCACCAGCCACCACCGGTGCATCAAACATTTGAGGGGCATAACTTTGTGATCTGCTCATTTGTACCGCGCAAGTTTGATTATCACCCGCTGTCAATACCGGCACCATATAACCACAGCAATGTAGATAGCGACGAGCTGTTATATTATGTTGATGGTGATTTTATGAGCCGCAAAAGCGTGGTTAAAGGGCAAATAACCCTGCACCCCGGTGGTATCCCGCATGGGCCGCACCCCGGGTCAGTTGAGAAATCAATAGGCAAGGAAGCCACCGATGAATTAGCGGTAATGATAGATCCATTTAAGCCGCTGATGCTAACCGAGGACGCCATTAAAATTGAAGACGAAAATTATTATAAAAGCTGGATAAGCTAAGTAACCCATTAAAGCCCTCCCTAAAAGGAAGGTATCTAAAAACAAAAAAAAATGGAAACATTAACCATAAATAAAGCATCAAAAACCACTGATTTTTTACCGCTTAATGGTACAGATCATGTTGAATTTTATGTAGGCAATGCCAAACAGGCAGCCTTTTATTACAAAACCGCTTTCGGCTTTCAGGACCTTGCTTATGCAGGGCCGGAAACAGGCGTGCGCGACAAAGTATCTTATGTTTTACAGCAGGGCAAAATTCGCTTAGTGCTAACTACTCCCCTAAAATCAAACGATCCGATAGCGGAGCATATTAAAAAGCATGGCGATGGTGTAAAGGTTTTAGCCCTGTCGGTTGATGATGCTTACGATGCTTTTGAGCAAACTACCAGCCGTGGCGCTATCCCTTACCAGGAGCCCACAACCATAAGCGATGAGCATGGCGAAGTACGCATAAGCGGTATAAAATTGTATGGGGAAACGGTTCACCTTTTTGTGGAACGTAAAAACTACACCGGGGCGTTTTTACCTTGTTACCGCGAAATGGAAAGCACCTACCAGCCACCGGTAACGGGTTTGTTACATATTGACCACTGCGTAGGCAACGTAGGTTGGCACAAAATGAACGAATGGGTTAATTTTTATGAAGACATAATGGGCTTTAAAAACATATTAACCTTTGATGATAAAATGATCTCGACCGAGTACTCTGCCTTGATGAGTAAGGTAATGAGCAATGGCAATGGTTATGTAAAATTCCCTATCAATGAGCCTGCCGAGGGTAAAAGAAAATCGCAAATTGAAGAATACCTTGAATTTTATGAAGGCGAAGGTGTACAGCATTTAGCCTTAGCTACTGATAATATTGTAAAAACAGTTACCGATCTGCAAAGCCGTGGCATTGAGTTTTTAACCGTACCCACAACTTATTATGATGAACTTACTGAACGTGTAGGCCACATTGACGAGGACCTTGAGCCATTGAAAAAACTGGGCATATTGGTTGACCGCGACGATGAAGGTTACCTGTTACAGATCTTTACCAAACCTGTTGAAGACAGGCCTACTTTGTTTTTCGAGATCATTCAGCGTAAGGGTGCAAAATCTTTTGGTGCCGGTAACTTCAAGGCGCTTTTTGAGGCTATTGAGCGCGAGCAGGAATTAAGAGGAAACTTATAATTTACACTGATGTAAAGTGTTACCGTTTCAAACTTTCTACTTTATAAGATCTTTTATTTAATACAATCAAAAGCCGGGTAAATTCCCGGCTTTTGATTTTTCAAGATCAATCGCGGGCAATCAGCCAGGCTCCCCCACGAGGGATTAAAAACGAACAGGTGTTGGGTATCCCCGTCCCCGAATTGAGGAAGATCACAGATAGCTTAAAAACTACCGCAGCTTAGGCACTTGTGTTGTTGAAAACTAAAAACTTATTCACACTGAGTTTTAGCCATTGCATAAATACCCGTTGCAACTATTGTCCAGTAAAAAATCCATAATTAGTGCCGTAAAAATAATTATACGAGCCATTGCAAATTCCATAAAACTCTATTGCAAAATCTTAATGCTCAAATTAAACCAAAGGGCAAACAGTTGGTAACTAATAATTAAGAAGCGTCATATTATTAACCAAAAATTCCCATAATTCAACATTTTCAATATAATTGCCAACCAATTTAAATGGTTTTCGTAATAGGCTGGCTTACCTCTTGTCAAACTTTAATTTTTGGCATAGATTTTTCTATATATATGGTGGGAGCTTTTGATTAAACTGACTATGAATCAAATATTAACATGAGTATTGCGGATAGGAACGACTTTTATTCTGATGACGCATCTCATCTTGCTCAAATAATTGACCACATAAATGCGGGTATCTGGGAGTTTAATATCAATACAAAAGATGTTAAATGGTCTTTGGGGTTTTATACTATTTTAGGTTATAAACCCGAAGAGATAGAGTGTTCCTATAACTTTTTTTTAGAAAACCTGCTTTACCATCACGATAAAAACGTTTTTCTTAAAGCAATTAACTCGCGCGGTACAGATCAAAGCACTACCAATGTTGTTCATATCAGGCTGCTAACAAAAAATTCAGGCTACCAGTGGTTTGAAAGTACCACTCAAAAATGGGATGATAACGGCGAACCTAAATTTACCGGCTCGTTAATCAACATCAATCAAAGCAAGCTTTTAAGTTTACGGTCAGCACAAAACGATTTCCTGTTTAATGAAACAGGTACTATTGCCAAGCTGAGCGGCTTTGAAATTAATGTACCCACCATGAGCCTGTGGCTCTCAAAAGAAGCTTTTGATATTTACGAGCTTAACGACCAGATAAAACTAAGTATTGAAGAAGCGGTAAGCTTTTTTGAGCCACAATACCGCCCGTTAATCAGCGAAGCTATAGACAAATCTATCAGGTTTTGTAAGCCTTATGATCTGGAGCTGCTGTTCAGAACCGCTAAGAACAATGTAATATGGGTAAGGGCAAAAGGCGTACCTATTATTGATGATTATGGCAAATGCATAACCATACGCGGTATATTACAAGATATTGACAGCATTAAAAAGAAAGGCATTGCCCTGCAATCGTCAATCAATTTACTGAACGATCAAAACAAGCGCCTGCAAAATTTTGCCTACATCGTATCACATAACCTTCGCTCGCACACGGGCAATCTGCAGTTTATGGTTAATTTACATGGTGAAAGTGAATCTGCCGATGACCGTGCCGAAGTATTTTCGCACATCAAATCAATAAGCAACAGCCTAAGTATGACCATTGAGCATCTTAACGAGATTGTTAAGATCCATACCGATATTGATAAAGAAAGAAAAGTAATTGCGTTTGAAGATGTGTTTAAAAACGTGCTGTCGGCACTGCAAAGCAACATCGAATCAAACGATGCCAAAATAGAATACGACTTTACCAAGTGCCCTGTAATAAACTATATTCCGGCATATATGGAGAGCATATTTCAAAACCTGCTTACCAACTCCTTAAAATACCGCAGTATGGATAAACAGCCGTTAATTACCTGCCGCACAGTGAAAGATCATAACCATATTTATATGCTATTTGAAGATAACGGAATAGGTATTGATATGGACCGCTATGGCGATAAGGTATTTGGTATGTATAAAACCTTCCACCAAAATACGGATGCTAAAGGTATAGGCCTGTTTATTACCCGCAATCAGATTGAATCATTAGGCGGCTCAATCAAAGTAGATAGTACCGTAAATGTTGGTACCAAGTTTACCATCAGGCTGGTTTAGCACAAACCATTGCACTGAATTTTAAGAAAGATTTTTTTGATAATTATTAATAAGGAAGGGCACCATCTCAGTGGTGACAATACGGAATTAGAGATTAGGATGAAATGGGTCTTTAATGCCAATACACCTAATCTCTAAATTCCAATCACATTATTCAATATAGCTTTCTAATACTTTAAAGCCTTTGGTTGTTTCCAACTGTACCTTGTTAATGCTTTTAGGCAACAGTATACAATCGCCCATTTTTACGATGTATGCATCCTCATTATGCTTCACGGTAAATTCGCCCTCAACACAAACGTATATTACAAACGAATCGAGGTTGCTGTAATCCTTTGCCGTACCATGCGTAAAATCTAACAAATTGGTGGTAAAGTATGGGCAGCTTACCAATTTTACAGTTTCGTCCTTAATTGGCTCATACCTGGTTTTATATTCCGGGTAATGCTTGTAATCAATAGCGGCAAGGGCTTCCTGGGTATGCAGCTCACGTTTGTTGCCTTTATCGTCAACGCGATCAAAATCATAAATCCTGTAGGTAATATCTGATGTTTGCTGTATTTCGGCAATCAGCAGTCCTTTACCTATGGTGTGTACCCTGCCCGCAGGTAAAAAGAATACATCACCGGCTTTAACATCTTCCTTGTTTAAAACATCGGTTAAATGGCCGCTGTTAAATTTATCTAAATAAGTTTGCTCGGTAAGCTCCTGGTTAAAGCCCGCAATTAAGGTTGAACCCGGGTCTGCTTCAATCACATACCACATTTCGGTTTTACCGAATGAGTTATGGCGTTTTTTAGCCAGCTCATCATCCGGGTGAACCTGGATGGAAAGATCCTCGTTGGCATCAATAAACTTTATAAGCAAAGGGAATATGTTGCCAAAGTGGGCATATACCTTTTCGCCAACTAATTCGCCTTTAAACTGCTCCAGCAGGTCGGCTAATGATTCGCCTGCCAGCGCACCGTCGGCAACGACAGACACGTCTGATTTTACGCCCGAGATCTCCCAGGTTTCGCCGCAGTTTGGTAATGCGCCAAA
Organism: Mucilaginibacter sp.; assembly: GCF_965277465.1. GTDB lineage: Bacteria > Bacteroidota > Bacteroidia > Sphingobacteriales > Sphingobacteriaceae > Mucilaginibacter. Next base: position 789,763 of record NZ_CBDICW010000002.1, on the reverse strand, counting down.
GTCTTTATGTAGATAGGTATTTATTTTATGACCGCCCCAGATCTTGTCTTTATAAATGGTTTTGAATTTTAATGGATATAATGCCGACATGTTGTAGATTTTTTTTGATGCGCTAAGTTATCAGTTAAAAAAGAAATGAAAATATTTTTTAAAAGTTTTAACCTTACGTAAACAAATTAAACAAAAAAGCCCATCCTGCTAAACAGAATGGGCTCGTATAATTCACGGGGTATATTATTTACCCAATTTAGCTTTTAAATTTTCGTCAATAGCAGCTAAAAACTCTTCGGTATATAAAAAGTCTTTACCATGTTCAACCTTAGGTTTAATGGTGATAGCCAAATCCTTGGTCATTTTACCGCTTTCAACAGTTTCAATACAAACCTCTTCTAAAGTTTTGCAGAATTTGATCAGCTCCTGGTTTTTATCTAACAAACCACGGAACTCTAAACCACGTGTCCACGCAAAAATTGATGCAATTGGGTTGGTTGAAGTTGGTTTGCCTGCCTGGTGCTCGCGGTAGTGACGGGTCACTGTACCGTGTGCAGCTTCAGCTTCCATCACAGTACCATCAGGTGTAACTAAAGTTGAGGTCATTAAACCTAATGAACCAAAACCCTGCGCAACCGTGTCAGACTGCACGTCGCCATCATAGTTTTTACAAGCCCAAACAAAGTTACCATGCCATTTTAAGGCAGATGCAACCATGTCATCAATTAAGCGGTGCTCGTAAGTTAACTGGTTAGCTTCAAATTCAGTTTTAAATTCCTGCTCGTATATCTCCTGGAAAATATCTTTAAAACGACCATCGTATTTTTTAAGGATGGTATTTTTGGTTGACAGATATAAAGGCCATTTTTTTAATAAAGCCTGGTTAAAACAAGCACGGGCAAAGCCTTTGATTGATTCGTCGGTATTGTACATAGCCAAAGCAACGCCATCACCCTTAAAGTTAAATACTTCAAATGATTGCTCGGCGCCACCATCTTCGGGAGTGAAAGTTATAGTAAGCTTACCTTTTCCTTTGGTTAAAAAGTCGGTAGCACGGTACTGATCGCCAAAAGCATGACGGCCAATGCAGATAGGTGCAGTCCAGTTGGGTACCAAACGCGGTACGTTTGCCATAACAATAGGCTCACGGAAAACAGTTCCATCCAAAATATTACGGATAGTACCATTTGGCGATTTCCACATTTGTTTCAACCCAAATTCTTTTACACGCTCTTCATCAGGTGTTATAGTGGCACATTTAATACCAACTCCATATTGTTTAATTGCGTTTGCAGCGTCAATGGTAACCTGGTCATTGGTTTCATCACGATACTCAATACCCAGATCATAGTATTTAATATCAAGATCCAGATAGGGGAATATCAGTTTATCCTTGATAAATTTCCAGATAATACGGGTCATTTCATCGCCATCCAGTTCTACCACCGGATTTTCTACTTTAATTTTCGACATCTTTTGATACTATTTTTTTTAATGGCTTCAAATATATAAAATTGAGTTTATCATTTTAATTAAATTGATGTAGTGTTTGTATGAATTAAAATGGTTGTGCAATTTGCTATTATCTGCCTTATAATTCAGCATTTTATTGAACAATTATTTACAATGGATGCTGTTTTTATGAACTTAGATGCTACTTTTATAAAATATATCAATCAAACTTTAGTTAAACTTGTTAACAAAAAAGCGCTGCCGATAAATTATGATGAAACTAATATCCAAAACAACGCTTATTATTTTAATACTTTGCTGCACCACGTTTATTGCTAAAGCGCAATTGGGCTATAACTATTCGCCATATGATATTGGTTTCGGTATCGGCCTGGATAAGGTTTACGGCGATGCCGAAACATTAACCACTACACAGGCCGTGCACCTCAATTTTTCGTACAATGCAACGCCTTATGTAAACTTTGTTTTTGAAGCACAGTTAGGTAAACTAAGGGGCGGCGATTCGTTAAAAACAAAATCGGGCAGGTATTTTAATAATGATTTCAGCGCCTTTATTTTCAGGGGGCAATTGCAAATGGGCGAAATATTAGATTACTCAAACAGCCAGTTTAACAACGCAATTAAAAACCTGTATGTATCGGCAGGTATTGGTTTTGTAGTAAACCATATTACGCAGATCAACAGGTATTCCATCCTCGATCCTGGCTATTATACCCCGGGAATAAATAACAGCAAAGAACCTTTTATCCCCCTGCGCATAGGTTATGAATTTAAATTATTTAACCGCTACCAGCAGCCCAGTGTAAAAATAGATCTGGCTTACGGCTACAATTTAGTACTAAGCGATAATCTTGATGGTTTTACCGCGGGTGCTAAAAATGATGTGTTTACACAATTTGCCTTAGGCGTTAAGTTTGCACTCGGATCGGGCGATATATCTTACCGAAAACAAATTACTTATTAATACGGTTAAGTAAATAGTTGATTAATCAATTTTAATAGCTGGCAGTTTAACCATTGCCGGAATTTTTATCTGTAAATAATTAATTATAAACTTATGAGTAAAGATACATTTTACCCTGCCGATGATAATGAACAAGACGACAGGGACAGAACTTTAAAAGACGAATTAGGCGAAACAATTGATAAAGAAAACCTTAGTTACAACGCCGAGGATGACAGCTTTGAATATGATGTAAAAAGCGATGATCCTGATTATGTACATCCCGATCCATACAATACTTCGGTAAAAAATGGCGAGGATATGAACTCCACTTATGATGAGGCCAATCCTTACGACGCAGGCGACGAATATATTCCGAATGAATCATTAGAAACCGACGTTGATAAACTGGCCATGCACATTGATGATGGCGAAATAGTTGAGCTTGACCCAACAGACAAAGCCCTTGGCCACACGCCCGAAGATGACCGCGACGACCTGGATGAAGAGGGTTACCCAAAAAACGACAGATAGTTATCCTTAAATATTTAAACACCCGCTCATTTACATGGGTGGGTGTTTTGTTTTTACACCTATCTATATTTTGACAATCTGCCGCTCAATCATCCCCCTCAAATTCCTATATTTGTGGTGTTAGTAGCTAAATAAATAATATAATGCTTAAAGGATTTTTTAACGTACCCCCACCGCAAAACGAACCGGTGTTAAACTACGGTCCGCGAAGTGTGGAACGTGCAGCGCTTAAAGCTGCTTTGGACGAAGCCCGTTCACAACAAATTGACATCCCGATGTATATCGGCGGCAAAGAAGTTCGCACCGGCAAAAAGCTGGAACTTCGTCCGCCGCATGATCACAAACATTTACTGGCCACTTTTTCTGAAGGTGATGCAAGCCATGTTACTGCGGCTATTGATGCAGCCTTAGCAGCAAAAAGCAACTGGGAAGAACTACCCTGGGAACAGCGCGCTGCCATATTTTTAAAAGCTGCCGACCTGATTGCAGGCCCGTACCGCTACAAGGTTAATGCTGCAACTATGCTTGGCCAGTCAAAAAATGCTTACCAGGCCGAAATTGATGCCGCCTGTGAGCTGATTGACTTTCTGCGTTTTAATGTAGAGTATATGACCGAGATTTACAAACAACAACCCCCGGTATCGGGTAAAGGTGTTTGGAACCGTGTTGAACAACGTCCTTTAGAAGGTTTTATATTTGCTTTAACGCCGTTTAACTTTACAGCTATTGCGGGTAACCTGCCTGCTTCGGCAGCTATGATGGGAAACGTAGTGGTATGGAAACCTGCTTACCCTCAAATTTTTGCTGCAAATGTATTAATGGAGGTATTTAAAGAAGCAGGCGTACCTGATGGGGTGATCAACTTAATTTACGTTGATGGCCCGGTTGCCGGCGAGGTTATATTTAATCATCCTGATTTTGCGGGTATCCACTTTACCGGATCGACCAAGGTTTTCCAAAACATCTGGCAAACTATAGGTACCAATATTCATAAATACAAAACATACCCGCGCATAGTTGGCGAAACCGGCGGTAAGGATTTTGTTTTAGCACACCCAAGCGCTAATGCCGATGTGGTAAGTACAGCCCTTGTTCGCGGTGCATTTGAGTACCAGGGACAAAAATGTTCTGCGGCCTCACGTGCTTACATCCCAGCTTCGTTATGGCCTGCCGTAAAGGAAAACGTACAGCGCGATATAACTTCGTTTAAAATAGGCCCTGTTGAAGATTTTGAAAACTTCATTAACGCCGTTATTACCGAAGTATCCTTTGATAAATTGGCTAAATACATTGATGCCGCTAAGGCCGACGATAGTGTTGAGCTGGTTGCAGGTGGCAGCTATGATAAATCAAAAGGCTGGTTTGTTGCGCCAACTGTTTTAAAGGTTGAGGATCCTTTTTATGTTACCATGTGCGAAGAGCTTTTTGGCCCCGTATTAACCATTTATGTGTACGAGGACGATAAGTTTGACGAAGTGCTGGACATTGTAGATAAAACATCCATCTACGCGCTAACGGGCTCTATCATCTCACAGGATCGTTATGCCATTGCCAAGGCTACTTACCATTTACGTAATGCAGCCGGTAACTTTTATATTAATGATAAACCAACCGGTGCAGTTGTTGGCCAGCAGCCATTTGGCGGTGCCAGGGGTTCAGGAACTAATGATAAAGCAGGTTCAATGATCAACCTGCTGCGCTGGGTTTCTCCGCGTACCATAAAGGAAACCTTTGATCCGCCTACGGATTACAGGTATCCGTTTTTAACTAAAGAAGTTTAAGACTATAATATATAAAAGCAGAAAGCCGGATAATTATCCGGCTTTCTGCTTTTATAATAAATTTACGATCTCCTTTAGCTGGAGAAGGTTTTATTTAAACTTAAATACATCTTCCATATTGGCGTTATCGTAGGCGCTAACCTTCATATCGGTAATTATACCTGTTGAAAGGCTATAAACCCAGCCATGTACGCCTAACTCCTGCCCGCTTTTCCAGGCATTTTGCACAATGGATGTTTTACATAAGTTGTACACATTTTCAATTACGTTAAACTCTACAAAGCGATCGGAGCGTTCAGTGGGGTCTTCAATTTGTTCAAGCGCAGTGGCATGCAGGCGGTAAACATCTTTTATGTGCCTTAACCAGTTATCTATTAAGCCAAACTCGTGGTTGCCCATAGCTGCTAATACGCCCCCGCAACCATAATGGCCGGTAACAATAACGTGTTTTACTTTTAATACGTTAACGGCATAATCCAATACCGATAGCATATTCATGTCTGAATGCACTACCATGTTGGCAATATTGCGGTGTACAAATATTTCGCCCGGTGCGGTATTGGTGATCTGGTTGGCCGGAACACGGCTATCGGCACAGCCAATCCATAATACTGGCGGTGATTGCCCCTTAGCCAGGTTTATAAAGTATTCAGGGTCAATTTTTAAGGTATTGGCTACAAATTGCTTGTTACCATCAAGCAGGCTCGCGTATAATTCGGCGGTGGAGTGCTGAGTATCTTTTTCAATTTTGGTGCTCATAACATTCAAGGGAATTAATTATTTAATCGGCAAGATAAATATAAAAGCTAAAAATCATAATGGATCATCACCGTATTTACAAAATGATGTTAATGGCATTAATTATTTTTAACCGTTGGTGAAAATAAACGGGTTAGTTTATGCAAGGCCAATGGCGACAAATCATAATACAATATTGTAAGCAAAATAAAGGGGATAAAGTAAAATATGGCCAGGTCAAACATGTTGAATAAATAGCCGCCAATTACAGCCCCTATCAAATAAAAACAAAGAATGGTAAGCCTGATATAAATTCGGTTCCTTACTGCGTTTGTTTTTTCTTCGCGGGGATGCAACCATTCGGCAACGTCGCCGCCTAAATCTGTAAACAACCCGGTTAAATGCGATGATTTGATCAACCCGCCCGATATGGTAGATACTAAACTGTTTTGAAGCCCCATTGAAAATATAATCCCCCCTATCACCACTTCCCGCTCCAGCTTGGTTTCGTTGTAAAACGATTGCCCGTATACGGCTACAAACAGTAAAATAATAATCTCAATAACCACAGGTACTGCATGCGCCCTGTAATAGCTGGTATGACTTAACGAGCGTACAATAAAGCTGGATAAAAATGCACCTGCAAAAAACAGCAGCAGCCAGATGGCAAAAACGATGATCTCCCTAAAATTCTGATCAACAATGTGCCGGGCCAGGTTGGCCACATGCCCTGTAATGTTTGATGTAAAAGCAAAAAAGGCTATCATCCCTGCCACATTGATCATCCCTGATACAAATGCGGTTGATGATGCCAGCATCAGGTTCTCTTTTAACGATCTGTTTCCTTTAGATTCTCTCAGCATAAATTATACACTCTGTTTATTTGTTATAACAAACGTTATAAAAGTAGTATAAATTATAGTTAAGCTGCCAAAGCCAGCTAAAGCCAGGACCACAGGCATTAAGTTTTCTATAATGGCTTCCCGTAAACTGATAATGGTGTTAACCTGTTTTGAAAAATAGTTTGGCCGCTTTGGGCAAACTTTTTAAAATCATCAGCACTCACCTGGCCGGGGTATGGGGCAAAATATTGCCGTGTATCTGCATTGCGCCAGGCCAGTACGTAGGATGTTTTATATTTTGATAATACGGGTAATAAAACCTTCGTCCACCAATCTGCCTGCGGGATATTTAAATAACCGGTTTCTGCAAGGCAGGCCAGTTTATGGTGCCTGGCGGCAATCACATCCAACAAAGCTAAACGCTTATCTAACTTGTTTGTAAAATCAGGAATACTGTTGCGGCAGTAGTTGTCAAAGCCAATAATGTCGGCATAATTATCTCCCGGGTACCGTTCCAAAAACTCTGCTTCCGAATCAAAATCAGCAACAGAATAAACGATCAGTAAATTATGCAATTTCTTTTTGTTGCGCAGGTAATCAACAGTAAACTGCCAAAGGGCTTTAAATTCATCGGGCGAGCTTGTGTTTTTACACCACCAGAACCAGGTGCCTGTAAGCTCATGAAATGGCCTGAACAGGATAGGAATAGGCTCGCCGTCTTTACCCTTTAACTCTGCCAGGTATTTTGCCGCACGGTCGAGGTAATCAGTGTAAACACCATTAAATGCCCCGCCGGGGATAATATCGGCAACGGTACGCCTTGTGGTATCCCATGCCGATTTACCGTTGGTGGGGTTATCCATGTGCCAGCAAAAGGTATTAATGCCGCCACGCTGATAGGCCTCTTTAACTAATTTCTTTTGCAGATCGAACGGGATACGGTTAATATCCTTAGTACTGTCGTGTTCAATTTTTGCCAGGTCCCAGCCGTACATTGCAGGGTAAGTACCGGTTACATTTTTAACATCCGAGCTGTCGTTATCAAATTTCCACTCAACCCCATAAGCCGTATCATCATGGTGCCCGAAGATAACTCCGGCACCAATCAGCCTTTGCATACTGCTGTAAAGTGCCCGGGTTTCGGCAGTGGCATGCTTATCGCTTGGGTTATATAGTTGGGCACTCACGCAAGAGCTTAATAATATGATAAATAATAAGATATAAGTTCTTTTCATTTTTATGATCTGGTACATCTGAAGGCTCTTTATTGCGGAGCGCCAATGTACTGTTTAGATGTGATTGAATTATTGTTTTGTAAGCCTTAAAAGTACCACATCGTTTACGCCTATGGTTTGTTTAAAAGTTTTATCGGTTGTGCCAATATCTTTTTTGGACCAAACATCGTGCAGCTTATAATTTGCTTTGTTAAAATCGACATTAGTTTTTGAGATTGCGTCACTTATTAAATGCTCTTTCCAATCATAACTCACATTTTGCGGGCGCGATGAACGGTTTAAAAAACAAACCGCAAGCTCATTGTTAGCCAATGGTTTTACAAAAAGCTCCAAGCCATCAAAGGCATAATACTTAAAGCCTTCAATGCCCAAAGCATCCTGATCAATAGCTATGGCATCCTTATTGGTTAATATGGTTTTGGTTTGATCGCTCATTTTACGCAGATCGTTACCGGCCATTAAAGGCGCAGCTAACATACACCACAATGAAAAGTGAGCTTTATCCTCGTTATATTTCATCCCGTTGCCAACCTCCAGCATATCAGGATCGTTCCAATGGCCCGGCCCGGCGTATTGCCTTATGCTATCCTGCTTATCTAAAATGGTAAGCACGCTCAAAGCTGTCCAGCTGCCTTTGCTCAAATTTTTATCGAACCCGGCCCATATATCGCCGGTGCTGCGCCAAAGCTGCCCTACATCCTTGGCCCATAGCCAGGGCTGATGCTGCCCCCATTCGCACAGGCTGAATATCATTGGCCTGCCCGCTGCTTTTATGGCATTGCTCATGGTGGTATAAGCTTCTTTAGCATTTATACCATCCGTATTACACCAGTCAAACTTCAGGTAATCAACACCCCACGATGCATATAAGCGGGCATCCTGGTATTCATAACCACGTGTGCCCGGGTAACCTGCACAGGTTTTAGTACCTGCACAATTGTAAATACCAAACTTTAACCCTTTAGAGTGTACATAATCGGCAAAGGCCTTCATCCCGTTAGGGAACTTTTTGGGGTCGGCAACAAGGTTACCATCCTTGTCCCTATCCATCGACATCCAGCCATCATCCAAAACAAAATAGTTATAGCCTGCATCTTTCATACCCGACGATACATAGGTATCAACCATCCCCTTTAATAAAGGCTCATCAATATTGGTTTGAAAAGTGTTCCAGCTGTTCCAGCCCATCGGCGGTGTTTGCGCTAGCTCTTCAAACTTTTGAGCCGATGCCGCCGTGCTTGCCAATGCCCCGATAAACGATGCCAGCAGGAATTTTTTTATAGTTCTTATATTCATTACTTAACTTTATTGATACTTCTAATTTTTCAACTTACCATCGGGCAGGTTCAAGGATTGGAACAGGGTAACATCTGCCATTCCTTTCAAGCTGACAGGTGCTACCCCATTTGATACCTGTGCTTTTACAAAATGCAGTTCAACAGCTTTTACCTCATCAAATATAAATGCAGAGCGCTGGTCATCATTCAATAAATTCAGCGCTACGTTATCTATCCTCAGTCCTTCCACATGTCTTGCAAAAAAGCCGTATGCAGGCAGCACGCCAAAGCTACCCGGTTCCGGATAGCCTTTTTCTAATTCCGGTACTTCACGCCTGGCCTGCTCGGCGGTGCCTGTTCCTTTATAATAAATTTTAATGTCTTTAAGGGCGATGTCTTTTATAGGATGCCCGGGAATGCCGCTAATTAAAACGCCCTGACCCGGCTCTACATTATACGCAACAACATTGCTGATGATAACCCTGCGCAATTCACCAACAGGCACATCTGCCGGGCCGCGCATACGGGAAGCCAGTCGTAAAAAGATAGGCGCATTTACAATATCGCGCATGGTTATATTGCTGATGGTTACATCCTCTAATAAACCACCATCCACTGTTTCGAGCGCAAGGCCGCGGCAATAATTAAATACGCAGTTTGATATGGTGATGTTCTTAAAGCCCCCGTTTGATTCTGTCCCTAATTTTATGCGCCCGGTTGGGCTGGTGCCGTATTCGCTGTTTTTAGTACGTTTATAGGTTCCGTCTAAAAAAGAGCCTTCATCAAAACCACTCACTTCACAATTGGTAATGGTCACATTTTCGGTTGCGCGGGCAAAGCCCAAACCAAAAGTACTTTTCAGGCAGATGCCATCGTCATAAGGCGAGTTTACGCTGCAGTTGGATACGTGTACGTTGCGGCAGCAGTCAATATCCATCCCATCGCGGTTGGTATCCAACTTTACATTATTAATAGTCAAGTTATCAACCCCCGTTGCTAAAATAGCGAACCAGCCGCCATGCAGTATAGATACATCACTGATATTTACATTGCGGCATAAATAAAGCGCAATAGCTTTATTACTGGTTTGTTTGCCTTTAACATAATCTTTATATAATCCTTTGCCCCAAATGGTTCCCTGGCCAAGTATAGATACATCATGCAGGTTATCGCCCCATATCAGGCTGTTGTGCCAATGGCTATGGCCCGAGTCCTGGTAGGATGTATTAACGCTCATTTCCTCCTCGTCGTACCCATTTGCGGCACTTACCGGGGCGGCAATAATGGTAGCCCCCTGGTCAATAAACAGGGAAATATTACTTTTCAGGTGAATAGATCCTGATAAATAATTACCTGCCGGAATATAAACCGTACCTCCGCCCGCCATTGCTACAGCATCAATGGCTTTATTGATGGCCTTGCTATCTAAATTAACACCATCACCAATGGCGCCATAATCTTTTATATTATAGCTGCCCGGATTATGGGTATTTATTGCTAAAGCCAACTTTGACGATACTATTAGTATCATCAGCAATAATTTGACGGTTTTACAGGTTGTTTTCATAACTGATCAAAATCAAATTTAACCATACTATAAACTAATTTACTTTTTATCGGCCACTAAAAAAACCACCCCGTATTTAGGCACCGAAAGTGTAATACCACCAGATATACCAGCGGTATTGGCAACAAGCGTAGCATAAGTATCCGGACCACCCGCAACACCGTTTGCCGGGCCTACCCCGTTAATGTAAACCTTGCGCGAAAATGGGGTGTTGTCCGTTCCGCCATTAAGCACATAAAAGTAGTATTTACTGCCTGCCGCAAAGTTTTTAAAGCTTACGTTAACCACATGATCGGTATTGCTTTTGTTTACCAAAACAACCCCGGCCTGGCCCGATGTAAATGAGGAGCCATAGCTCACAATATCATTACTGCCGCTAACGGTTGAGCTAACCATACGATCGCCAAAGTATTTTTGGAAAAAGTACATGTAGTAAAACGCGGGCCTTGCATTCCATTTGGCTACACCATCGGGCTCATCGCCAATATTAAACAGGCCCTGGTCATCACCATTGCCCCAACCGTTTGCCAGATCCCAGCGGCTGGCCATACTGAACTGATTTTTTAAAACCTCGCCTAATATCATCACGGCATGTACGCCTGCAATATTTGAAACATTTTGTTTTGAACCGATTGCCTGGATATTCCACTCATCCAACGCTACAGGTTTTTGGGTAACGCCTGCTGTTTGGGCCGAAGTTTTTACCCAGTTCATCATAGATGCGGTTTCGGTTGCCGTATTAGAGAAGATCACATCGGCAGTTGAATTTTGGGCATATGGCGTGTAATAATTGTGCACCACAAAAAAATCAGGGCTATTACCGGCTGCTGCTAAAACGGTTGCGTTCCAGTTTTTCACCCCTGCATTGTTGTTAACATCATTATCACCTGTTAATACAGCACCTATTTTTATATTGGTGTTACCAACTTCGGCTGCTGCTTTGCGCATCGAATCGGCAAAAACTTTAAAGTGTGTACCGTATACGGTACCTGTTAATATTGCAGGCTGCCCATCCTTATTTAAAGCCGGATCAATTCTGTACCCGGCTTCCCAGTTTCCGTAACATTCATTACCAACTTCCCAAAACTGCGTGCGACCTTTATCATAACGCACCCAGTTGGCAGCCAAATGTGCTGCAGTTTGATCAGGATGGGCACTTGTACCGTAGCGCGCATAGCCATAGTTAACAGTTATTAAACCGGTGCTGCTGGTTTGCTGCAATACGCTGTAATAATTATCTAAGGTTATTGAATTGCTTTTAGCATTGTTGCCATACCAGTAATAAGCGGCTGATGAAGCGCCGGTATTATCGAGCAAATTAGCCGGGGCATCAGCTGGTGGGCTGGCGATTGTGCCATTACCATTCCAGAAATAAACATCAGACAAGCTACCACCCGGCGCCCTCAGTATATTGGGCGAAAGGCTGGTTAAATTACTCATTAGAGCGGGCTCGGTTACAAACTGCCCCATGTACGGGTTGGTATTATTACCAAACAGGTATTTTGATACTTTGGTAGTTATCTGGCTCAGATCAACACTTACATTAACGCCGCCGCTTGCCGATGGCTTGGTAGCATCCTGCGTGCTGGGTGCGGTAAATGTTTTAGCGGCCCAGTTATCTAAAAAAAAGCCCTGCGTACTGGCAACAGCCGGGTCTGTACCAACCACTATGGTTCCATTATCGGTAGTGCCGCCAGCACCACCCGGGGTATTGGTTGATGAATCTTTTTTGCACGATTGCAATACCGCGCCTGCAAGCATAATTGCAGTGATTGTTATTTTAATATTTTTCATAATTTGGTTATTCGTTTAATAATCTCCATACAAGCCCGGCTATTGTGGTACGGACATTTCCATAGCCCAGCCTTATCCTGATTTTCCATTAAGCCGCCATCACCTTCAATCCCCCAAAACCATTCGCCTTTGGTTTTATCCAATATTTTATGTTTTACAAAGTCCCAGTTTTTAATGGCAATATCCAGGTATTTTTCATCGCCGGCTATTTGCCAGGTATTAAAAAAACCTACCATCGCTTCGGCCTGTACCCACCAGTGTTTTTCTTTTATCAGGTGATCCTCGGCTGGTTCATATTCGTACCATAAGCCGCCATCAGTATCCAAACCCTTTATGGTAGCATTTGCTATGGGGATACTTATTTGCTTTATCTTTTCAATCATATAGGCATCGCCTATTGCTTCGGCAGCTTCCAGCAAAAGCCAGGTAGCTTCAATATCGTGCCCGTAGGAGATCAGATCTGATTTGCTTTTCCAGTCCTCGTCAAAAAATAAGGAGAGATGATTGGTTTGCTGATCTATAAAATGATCAAAGAAGTTATTGAGCAGGGTTTCGATCTGCTGCTTTAAACCTTGATCGGGCCAGATGCGGAACAAGTTGATATAACCTTCTAAAACATGCAGGTGCGTGTTCATGGTCTTTTTCTCGTTGGCATCCTTTGCGCTCAGGCGCAAATCATCTATAGGCTGCCAGTTTTTTGTAAAGGCTTCAAAATAACCCGTCTTTACATGGTCGTAGGATTTTTCAACCAATAGGCGATAAAGATCAACCGCCTTTTGCTTGGCCGCCATTATACCCGAGGCGCTGTAAAATTCACTTAAAGCATAAATGGTGAAGGCTATAGCATAAACCTGTTTCTTAGTATCTAAAGCATTTCCCTTGTAATCAACAGACCAGTAAACGCCGCCTTGTTCAGCATCAATAAAATGCGCATTAATATATTCATAGGCCCTGGTAGCCACATTTAAATAATTTTCATCCCCCGTATGATTATAAGCTGCCGCAAAACTCCACAGGATACGAGCGTTGAGCACCGATCCTTTTGGCGCATTGGCAGTAGCCTGGTTATCATTATCTATTTTACCATAAAAGCCACTGTTAACCTCGTCGGGCGTAATATCGGCCCAAAACCGCATGATGTTGTTTAGTTCATCACTCAGTTCCGTTTTTAAAATATCGAGTTTGGTGCTGGTATCTGTAAGCATTATGGTATGATACTTTTTTATGATTTTATAATGTCATTTTAACAGTTTTAGCATTCAGGTTTAGTGCGCTACGCCCATTTAAAAAGGAGCATAAAACTCAAACTAAAAGCTATGATTTTAACAGTGCTTTGTTACTGTCAATTATTTGATAAATAGAATTGACCGATAAAGCTGAACGCAAGCCATCAGCCGGGGTATTGATCACATAATCAACCAATTTATCTACAGTGCTGGTAGCCACATGCATCCGGGTATCGGAGGATGCATAGTAGATGTAAACATCACCGTTATCATCTTTTATCCAGCCATTGCAAAACACCACGTTTGATACATCTCCTACCCTTTCTTCACCTTCGGGCGCTAAGAAATAGCCTGCCGGTTTATGTGTTACTTTAGTCAGATCGTGCAGATCTGTCATAAACATATATAACACATAACGCAAACCTGCAGCCGTATTACGTACGCCATGTGCCAGGTGCAGCCAGCCCTTATCTGTTTTTATGGGTGCCGGGCCTTGTCCGTTCTTGGCCTCATAAACGGTATGGTAATTTTTATTGTCGATAATGGTTTCGTGGTCAACAGTGGCATTTTCCATTGTTTCGGTTAAGCCGAAACCTATGCCGCCACCTTTACCTGCACTGATAAACCCATCCTGCGGGCGTGTGTACAGGGCGTATTTACCCTCAACAAATTCAGGATGCAATACAACGTTACGCTGCTGCGGAGAATTGGTTATCAAATCGGGCAGGCGTTCCCACTTAATCAGATCCTTAGTGCGGGCAATACCGCAAGCTGCAACCGCCATCGACTGATCATGTGCCGGGGCTTCGGGGTCACGTCTTTCGGTACAAAACAAACCATAGATCCAGCCGTCTTCATGGGCTGTTAAACGCATATCATACACGTTGGTATCAGGCTCAGCAGTTTGCGGCAGTTCAACGGGGTATTCCCAAAAGGTAAAATTGCTTATGCCGTCAGGGCTTTCGGCAACTGCAAAAAATGATTTGCGGTCGGCCCCTTCTACCCTGGCTACCATTAAGTATTTACCGTTAAACTTTATAGCGCCGGCATTAAAGGCAGCATTAATACCGAAACGCTCCATCAGGTAGGGGTTGGTTTCGGGGTTAAGGTCATACCGCCAGTTAAGCGGTGCATGTGCAGCGGTAAGCACCGGGTTTGTATACCGGTCAAAAATGCCGTTACCAATCCCCGCTATTTCATTTGGTTTAGCTATTAATTCATTAAAGGCCGTTTCTAACTGGCTCAAACGCTTTTTAAATTGCTGTATCATTGTATAATTAATAGTCTTTTAATTTATTCCACCACGTTTTTTTCAGTATAAAAATAATTACGGCTAGTATGGCAATGGTTACCAGTAAAGGCAGCTTTTGCATCAGTATTAAATACATGGGCAAAATAGTTAGGCATAGCTGGGCTATGGTGCCAATTACCACGTTGAACATATTTAACTTAAAGTTTTTATTGGGTACAAAAGCCGGATCATCGGCCATTACCAGCTTTTTAACGGGCTCCCAAAAACCCCAGGGGCGTACATTTGTATAAAAGGCGCGCAAAACGGCAATGTCTGTCGGCGGCGAGGCATAAGACCCAATAATTGAACCCGCCATCGATACAAAAAATAATACCGGGAACCAGTACAGGATATGCCCTGCATCCACATTCCAGGCCAGTACCATAGCGGTAATAATTCCTGTTAACATCCCCCAAAAAAAGCCATTGGCATTAAAGCGCCACCAATGCCATTTCAATACATTGGATGCTATATAACCACCATACAAGGCGGATACGATGAACTGCAATACCTCGTTAATGTTTTTCACAAAAAAGCCCAACACCACACCTATAGCCACCACGATGATGCCCACCAAATAATTCATGTTGATGATTTTTTTGGTAGATGCCTCAGGGTCAACATATTTTACATAAATATCATTCACTATATAAGCCTGTGCTGCATTCAGCGTACCGCTAAACGTGCTCATGAAAGCGCCCAGCAAACCGGCAAGCAATAAGCCTACTAAGCCAACAGGTAAAAAGTTATTGATAACGGCAGGCAGTATCCTTTCAAAATCAACAACGCCATTGGCATCCTTCAAATTCATTTGATGATAATACAGCAAACCCAATATGGTTAGGCTGATGATAAGCGCGTACCTTACAGGCAGCAAAATGATATTTACAAAACCACTCATTTTACTGGCCTCCTCGGGCGAGCGGGTTGATAAGATCTTTTGCATATCGTAATTCGGCGCCGGGCCGGCCAGGGCCGCGAAGAACCCCTTGAAGGTCATCATCATAAAAAACAGACCGAACAGTGAGTAGCCGTCGTCCTTTATTTTTTGGTTGACCTCGTTAATAATACCCGACCAGCTCATATTTAAATGCGTACCGAAAAATGGGCTATACCAGCCTACCGGCACATTGATATGGTTGCCCTGCAACTTCATGGCTGTTATGATCGCTATCCAGATACAGGCTACCGACATAATACCATACTTGATCATATCGCCAAGTACAATACTGTGCATACCGCCTATAATAGAATAAAACATGGCGAAGAGTGTAAATACAAAGCCGTATAACTCGGGTACGTACCGGGGGGCAACATTAAAAGGAACGTAGGCTTTCACCAGGTCCCAGGGTACAAAGATCTCTATAAACTTACCCAGGCCTATAAAGCCGTAGGCCAAAAAGCCAAAGCAGCTGAGCAGTGCAAAGGCGACAACAACTTTGTGCGAATTATTAACGCCCGGCCCTGTTTTGCCAAACCGGGTTGCCAGCCATTCGGCACCGGTTGATGCATTGGAGCGGCGCAACCAGCGCGACAGGTACATCATTAAAAACACCTGGTTAAATACCGGCCACAGCCAGGGGATCCAGATGCTTTTCATGCCGTAAACAAAACAAAGGCTCACCATCCACATGGTTCCGCTGATGTCGAACATATCAGAGGCATCACTTAAACCCAGCTTATACCAGGGCAGCGACCTGCCGCCCAGCATATAACTCTCCTTATTTTCTTTAGCCTTTTTACGATACCATAAGCCTATAAGTACAGTGCTTAACAGGTATAGCGTAATAATGACAATATCAATAAGGTGAAGCTTCATTTGTTTAAATTGGTTAATTGCCGGGATTCAAAACTTGCAAAGGACGCAAATCTGAACACCTGTTAATTTGAAAATTGCTGATCAAATTACCTCATAATTGGTATTGCCGAAAGTAGATTTATTAACAACAAAAATATAATACTTTTTTAACCTTAAATTCCCTCTAGTTATTCTGTTTAACTATTTTAACCATAACGAAGCCTATCTGATCATTAAATAAAGACCCGGTTACCAGTATAGGTTTCCCTGAACTCTTTAGGGATGCAAAGCTTTTTACGCTTAAAGATGCGGTTGAAATTGGAGATATTATTGAACCCGCATTTGTAAGCAATCTCGGCCACGGTAGTGGTCGAATCAATCAGCATCCTGGAGGCATGGCCAAGCCTTATTTCGTTCAGGCTATCAATAAAGGTTTTGCCGGTACGCTTTTTTATAAAGCGACTAAAAGATGCTTCGGGCATGTTTGCTATCCGCGATACTTCGGCCAGGGTTACCTGCTTGTTGTAATTGGTGTTCATATGTTCAAACACCTTCTCAATGCGGCGACTGTTGTAATAAAATTTTTCGTTGGTAAAGCTCGGATCTGATAACGTCTTCATATTGCGGGATATAGAGAGATCATGCAGGATTGACAGTAACTCCAAAACCGAATCAAAACCATTTTTTTTATCAAGCGCCAATAGCCTGTCTTTCAACGCCACTATGGTTTCTGGAGCAAAAGTTATTCCGCGTTGTGACCGTTCCAGCATGCTTTTTAAAAAACTCAGCTGGTTTCTTTTCAAAAAACGCTCATCAAAAAGATCCTTATGAAACTGGATGGTAACCTCGGTAATAGCCTCGCTTTGGCATTGGTTTGTAAACCAGGCATGATAAAGGTTTGGCCCTACCAGCGCCAGTTCCAGTTCATCAATTACTTCAATATGCCCGCCTACCACACGTTTTGCGCCCTTAGCGTTCAATATCAGGTTAAGTTCATACTCATCATGATAATGAAGCGGGAAGTCAAATTTCTTTTTAACCCTCGAAAAAATGGTAAAGCAATCGCTTGGTGTCAGCGGGGTAATTTCACGCATTACATTGCTTGTCATCATAAATAATTTTAGTGTACAAAAAAATTCAATATACTAATACGAATTTAACAATAAAGTTGATAAATTATTGATTTATTGAACATAGCATCATGATTTACACGGTTATTGCTCCCATCTATAACCAGCCCTGCTTAATCAATAACCTTTGCGGCAACATCGTCTATAATCAATGTACCTGCAGCATTGCCCATCGCAATTAAAATTTTAAAGCTCATGGCATTATCGGGCATTTTAATTTTTGCCTGTTCCAGCTTCCATGCCTGGTCGCCGGTGATCCGGGCAATGTTTAAACCTGATCCTAACTCTTTTTCCTGGCTATCTAAAAAAACCACGGTAAATATGGCGCCATCCCAATCGTTTTTGCCCTTAACTACATTTATAGCTTTTAACCAGGCGCTAAATTCAATATCGTGAGCCTTTTTAGGTATTCGAATGGTTTGATCTATCCCTACCCAGTTATCGGTATTGGCCGTTACTATGGCGCAGCTGTTTTTACCGCTTTTTAAATCCCAGGGTGTTAGCCTTGCACCATTGTTGTTCCATCCATATAAGTCATCTTCAAAACCGCCGTTGGTAACCAGGTTTTTTTGTGCCGATGCATTGCTCAACAGCAAAGACATGCTTATACATATTATCAGGATATAACTTTTCACTGTTTAAGCTTTAAGCAGAATTTAAAAAAAGCCACCTGCAGTTTATCAAAGTGTGTAACTGCAGATGGCTTATAAATTAATCAACTATTATAACTCTCATATTATAATTTATGTGAATGCATTATGCTTGTTATTTTACAAATGCCATTTCATCAAAATAGATGGCCTCGTCCACATCGCCGCTTTGGCCTTGCAGGAAGAAACCTAACTGCTGTGCAGGTGTGCCATTGGCCCAAAAGTTAAGCAGGTTTGGATTTGTTGATGATGGTGCACCCAACGGGATTTTATAAAATGTCCAAACCTTTGCAGGTACAGATATTAACTGCGCAGCATAGGCATTTGCATTTTGAACCTGCCCATAGCCGCCAACCATTTGGTCGCCAACTAAAACAAGGGTATGGTTAACGGTACCACCCTTTACCCAAAAAGTAAAGTATTTATAATCGGCATTGTAGGCAAACTTGCCCGGGGTATTCCAATCGGCCATACCTTCAACCTGCCATCCTCCGGCAGGATAAAATGCCTCGATGGATGAAGTACCTGAATGCGAGGTAGTGGTTGAAATACCTGATGGGTGTGCCCATGAGTTATCAAACCAGCCATTTTCGTAATTATTATTAACAAAAATCTGGTAGCTGTTATCAAGGTCAATAAACTCCTGTGTTGAGGTTGCTGTACCTGATGCATAAGTAAATACCAGGTTTGCCCTGCTTATAGCAGCCGTAGGCATTTTTATTACCATCTGCGTATCAACCTGGCTTACAATAGTAGCGGTTGCAGTACTGCCTTTTAAGCCAACTGAAGTTACTGTAGCAAAGCTTACACCCGACAGGGTGATTTGCGAACCTGCAGTAAAGGAATAGTCAGACACCTTTGATATGGTTGGCGGCGGTGTTAGCACCGTAAAATTAAATGATGCGGAACCATGCAAGGTAGTTACTACCAATTTGTTTGATACGCTTGCACCTGTTGGTATATTTTGAGGAATGCTGACAATGATGGTATTATCAGAAACCAATGCCGGGTTAAAATAAGCCGATACACCATTAAATGATACCCCTGTTACACTACCTAAATTTTTACCTTTAATTACATACTGGTTTTGCTTTTTACCCTCGGTTGTAGTTGAATCAAAAGGGATAACTGAATTGTGCGTTTTGTTGCTGTCAATTACCGTGGTAGCAACGCCATTAGCATCATAAGTGGTAACGGTGGTTACCAGTGTATCTGTTTTTGATTTGCCTGCTGTTGCTACTGATGTAATTACAGGAGCGCCTGTGCCGCCAACAAGGTTGCTGTGCTCCTTTTTACAGGCAGCGAAACCGAATACTATCAATGCCGATAGTACGCAGTAAAGTTTTTTTGATTTTAAAATTTCCTTTTTCATATCTATGATTATTTGAATACGTATGGAACAGGTGCTTTTGTTAAGTTAGGATCTGCTGCAACTTCTGTAGCCGGCACCGGGAACAAAAAGTCCAGATCGGTTGGGGTATAAGTAGCGTCGTGGTAACGCACCGGCGGGTTATCTGTACTTGAATCGCCCCTATCCTGCTTGCTGATGATTGAAATAGCTACCGGGTGAACGGCTGAGTTGAAACCATCAAGGCGGCAAAGGTCATACCAGTAATCGCCTTCAATGGCAAACTCCAAACGGCGTTCCTTGATAATATCCCTGAAAGAGATTTTTGTTAATTGCTGTACGCCGGCCCTTTGTCTAACCAGGTTAAAGTATTTTAAAGCAGTTGCATCTGTGGTGGTAGCGCCGGTGTCAAGCCCATGCCCTACGCCCGGGTTAGCCGACTGGCCCAATATTGCTTCGGCATCAATCAGGTAAACATCAGATAAACGCATGATGTAGGTATTCATCCCGGTAGACTGGAACGCACTGGCCCCGTTATTATCAGCCGGAGATCCTACAACGTATTTCTTGATCTGTGCATGCGTACCCTGTGAACTTGCATTTGCAGGTAAGGTGTAACCACCTTCGGCCTGGTCAAGGTATGAATAATAATCACCAGGCAGCATAATGGTACCTTTTCTGCGTAAATCTCCAGGATTAGCGGCATAAGCGTCAATCAAATCAAAGCTTGGTGCCAATACACCGTAACCATCACCTGTTTGTGTAATAGCACTGCTGTAGGCAAATGATGCCTGTACACCGTTACCAAAACCGTAACCGGCATTGGCCAGCCACTGCAGTGCAATGATTGATTCTTTGTTGTTATTGTTTGCTATTTTAAACAGATCCTCAAAGGTTTTACCTGCAATATCAACTCCAAATAAACCAAACTCACCACTGTTTATTACTTTTTCGGCTTCTAAATGTGCGTTAGCATAATCCTGGCTATAAAGGTATACCTTAGCTAATAAAGCTGATGCCGAACCACTTGATACGTGGCCTGTACCTGCAACATTAGGTGTACAATTAGCTTCGGCAAATTTTAAATCCCTGATGATAAATTTATAAACATCAGCTACCGGGTTGGTATTCACATTTTGAAAGTTACTTACCTCGGTTAAAGGATTTTCAACCAATGGTACGTTTCCAAATATCCTTACTAAATAAAAGTAAGCTAATCCGCGCATCAGCCTGGCTTCGCCTAAGGCATTGTTTACCACATTAGCTGGTACCGAGGCAGGTACGTTTGCCGGCAAATTATTTATCAGCGCGTTTGCCTGTGCAACAACTGTAAATAAAGAGTTCCAGGCGGCGCTTATTTCAAAGTTTCCGTTTGATACAGAGAAGTTTCCAAAAGCAATTACATCTGATGATCCGGTACGGCCATTCCCGCTGGCCAGCTCACTTATTGACCAGCCAACTTTTGTATTAAAACCAAACCAGGGTGCTGCATACAATGCATTTGTACTCGCTTGTACCTGCGCCGTTGTTTGATAGTAGCTACCTACGGTAGTCTGACTTTCGGGCGGGCGGTTAAAAAAATCTTTTTTACAACCAGTAGCTACTACACTTGCTACCGCTGCCATACTTATAATATATTTTATATGTTTTTTCATGTTAATTTCCTTTTAAAAGTTAAAACTCAGCGTTAACTCCAAATATGATAGTACGTGGAATAGGGTAACGGCCATTATCTATATTCTGTAATATAGGGCTCTGGTTTAATGATCCTATTTCGGGGTCTAAACCTGTGTATTTAGTAAATACATACAAGTTTTGGCCGCTTACGTATACTTTTAGATGGCTAAGCTTTGCATAACGTGCCCAGCGGGTTGGTAAATTATAGCCTAATCTTACATTCTGAATACGCAGGAATGATGCGCTTTCTAAAAAACGATCAGACATTACCAGGTTGTTATTGGCAATACCAGCCCTTGGTGCCGGGATGTTTGAATTTGGATTGCTCGGTGTCCAGAAATTTGCTGAAGCAGCAGTTTGATTTTGGTATAAACTTGATAAACCTTCGGTTTCGTAACGTAAAGCATTTAATATTTTACCACCGTACGATCCGTTAAGGAAAATAGAAAGATCAAAATCCTTGTACGAGAAGTTGTTGGTGATGCTGTAAGTAAAATCAGGATTTGGATTACCCAACGCTACCTGATCCTTTGCATCAACTTTACCATCGTGGTTAGTATCCTGGTATTGTAAATCGCCTAACCAGATAGAGTTTGCTACCGTACGGTCGTTAGTTACAACGGCCGGAGATGTACCGCCTGTTACATTTTGAGGATGGGTTGACAGGTAGGCTAACTGTGCCGAGGTTTTAATTACACCCTGTACTTTGTAACCATAAAACTCACCAATTGGACCACCAACTACTGTATTGGTAACCGGCAGGCTGATATAGCTGCTGTTTTCGCTGCCGATCAATGATGGATAACCATTTAATGACAATACCTTATTGGTATAACGCGAGAAGATTAAAGTGGTACTCCATTTAAAATCCTTTGATTGAATGTTTCTGCTGTTGATGGTGAACTCAAAACCTTTGTTCTGGATCTCGCCAGCATTTTTATAAGGTGGCTGTAAAACCGCAGCACCAGAGTATTCAGCAGTACCACCCACCAAATAAGCAGGTAACGGCTGCTGGAAAAGGAAGTTCTTTGAAGTTTTTTCGTACACATCAAATGAACCATCAATGCGGTTATTAATAATACTGAAATCAATACCCGCATTTTTTTGAATGGCGGTTTCCCAGGTAAGGTTAGGGTTGGCAATGTTACCAACAATAAATCCTGTTCCAAAACCTGTACTTACCGGTGTAATTGCAGAGCCATAACGGTAGCCCGGTATGTTTGAGTTACCTGTTGTACCGTATCCTACCCTTACCTTTAAGTTATCGGCAAAGCTTTTTATACCGGCCATAAATGGCTCGTCAGATAATCTCCATGATACAGCAACCCCAGGAAAGTAGCCTGTTTGATGCCCGGGAGCAAAGTTTGAAGACCTATCGCTACGGATAGAAGCCGTCATGCTGTACTTATTGTTATAGGTATAAATAGCACGGCCTATCCATGATTCCATTACGGTTGAGCCTTTGGTTTCGCCAATCAAATCTGATGATTGCGTACCTAAACCCAATGTTTGTAAGGTGTTACCGGCAGTAAAGCCAGATATTGCAGCCGAAATACCATCGTAGTTTGATTCCCAAACCTCATGACCAGCCAATACGGTTAAATCATGTTTGTGATTAAAGGTGTGCGTGTAGTTTAAAAACTCTTTCCAGTCGTAATAAGTATCATCAGTATTGTACTCATTTAAACGTGCTGTTGCATTGGTAAATGCAGTGCCCGAACCTGTAGAACCATAAGCGTAAGTTGGCTGGAAAGTTTTTGCTTTGGTCCAGTCAAAGTTTCCGTTCACTTCTGATCTTAAGCTCAAATCCTTAAAAAATCTAAGGTCGTTATAAACACTACCCTGCACATTGTTACGTAACAATGTATTGGTAAGGCTTAAAGCCTGCTGAACCGGGTTAACCTGTCCCTGTACTAAACCACCGGGTGTAACAGACGGGCCTGCAAAGGTACCATCAGCATTATATACCGGGCTATCAGGCGCACTTAACAAGGCGTAATAAACTATACCGCCATTTTCGCCTAAGCCAACATTTTGATTACTACGGCTGGCAGATAAGGTAGCACCTAATTTAAACCAATCCTTAACCTGCGCATTAACAGTTGAGCGGAATGAGTAACGGTCAAAATTACTGCCGATGATGGTACCATCCTGTTTAAAGTAACCACCGGATACGTAATAGTCAACGCCTTCTTTTCCACCAGAGATAGAAAGGGTGTGGCTTTGCTCAGGCGCATTCCTGAAAATCGCTTTTTGCCAGTTGGTACCCGGGCCTAATAAGCTTGGGTCAGCAAATTCGCTTCTCCTGGTTGTTCCAAAAGCATCAGCCAATACGTTTTCAAGATTTGCATATTGTTGCAAATCCATCATTTTAATTAGTTTGCCTTGTTGCTGGTTACCGTAAAATGCATCGTAATTGATCCTGGCACTACCGTTTTTACCCTTCTTAGTAGTAATGATAATAACACCATTGGCACCACGGCTACCATAAATAGCAGTGGCTGATGCATCCTTTAACACATCTATTGATTCAATATCATTAGGGTTGATAAGTGAAAGCGGACTTACGCCTGTTTCTTCCTGACCACCACCTGTGCGCGTTAACTGTACCGACTGGCCGCTTGTACCTGAATTTCCGGCATCGCCCTGTACAGGCACACCGTCAATTACATATAAGGGCTCGCTTTGTGTAAATGATGTAATACCCCTTATGTGTACCGAAGTTGCACTACCAGGCCCACCTGAGTTTTGCGTAATGGTTACACCCGAAGCTTTACCCTGCAGCATCTGATCAACACTTGGTTGTGGTATGTTGGCCAGATCTTTTGATGTTACTGAAGATATTGCACCGTTAACATCGCCACGTTTTTGCGTACCGTAACCGATTACTACCACATCAGACAATGCTGTTGATGATAATTTAAGCGAAACATTGATTGTTGTTTTAGTGCCGATCAAAACTTCCTGCCTTTCCATCCCGATGAATGTAAAAACAAGCGCTTTCCCGGTTGCGGGTACCGTAATGCTGTAGATACCGTTTAAGTCGGTAATGGCATTTAATTTAGTATCCTTAACAGTAACTGTAACACCCGGAAGTGTGACACCTTTGTCGTCAGTTACTGTACCTTTGATTACTGTCCCCTGGTTTTGCGCCATAACCCTGGCACACATTAACAAGGATAAAAACAGCAATGCTATTCGTAGAATTTTTCCCATAATGATTTGTTAATTGATGTTGTTTATTTAGATATTGGTTGTGCTTATTAATTGGTATAAAGGCCTTTTCAAGTGCAAAACAAATCACAGCATTAAACTATAGCAGGCAAATTGAGCCTATACAGTTAGCCAAACAAACATTTAAATGTTGCAGGCATCTTCCACTAAAATTTGTAAACGAATTACTTAGGTTTAATTTTCAGCGCGCTGATATATGTTCAGCTGCTGAATATTCATTATACTGATGGTAAAATTATATGGGAATTAATCCCTCGTTGTGGATAAATGGGGGCACAAATGTCAACCTGATTTAAAATACTGATTATCATATAATTAAATAAAAATATTATTAAAAAAAGCACTTTAATACAGCAAAATATTGACAAATGAGTCCCTATCAACCTTATAAATACTTTTTAAAGTGCGAATATAGTACTACAAATGCGGGGTAGCTTGTGGCAATATTTACTTAATACAAGATGTAGGGTATATTCCTGTTAGTACTGGAGCAGTTAATTAGCCTGACAAGAAAATACGGTTATAAGACACAGATGCTATGGTGCAGGCCTGCCTCTGATTTAATAGTCACGGAATATTATATTTAGGGGGATGTTACGATGGGTTGATTTTCGGTTAACAGGATAGCTTGCTATTCTTCTATTTCCTCGCCCATGCTTTCCAAATACTTTGAAGGGATGGTATTGTATTCGGATTTAAAGGTTTTAACAAAGTATTTCTGGCTCTTGAAACCTACTTTGTGGCATATCTGCGAAATGGTTAGATGGCCTGTTTCCAGCAACTGCGCAGCACGCTTAAGGCGCATGGAGCGCACCAACTCATTCGGTGTTTTACCCGTCATAGCCAGGATCTTTTTATAGAGTGTATAACGGCTTACAAAAACATCGCTGCTTAGTTCCTCTACCGAAAAATTGGGATTTGAGATATTATTATCTATCAGTAAAAGCACCTTTTTTATAAACAGTTCATCGGGCGAATCTACCTGCATTTCGGTAGGGCTTACATCAACCTGCTTTTGGTAGGTTTTACGCATATACTCCTGCTGGCTCAATATATTCTTGATCTTTGATTGCAGTATCTCAAAGTTAAACGGCTTGGTCATGTAATCAGTGGCCCCTATTTCAAGCCCTTTAAGCTGCTGATCCTCACCCATTAAAGCAGTAAGCAATATAACCGGGATATGCGAGGTGCGCTTATCATTCCTTATTTTCATACAAAGATCAATGCCGGTCATTTCGGGCATGCTTATATCACTCACAATTAGGTTAGGGTGCTGTGCCAGCGTTTTTTGCCATCCCTTTTTACCGTTCTCGGCTTCAATAATATTAAATGCCGACTTTAAATTGTCTTTAATGTAAAACCTGAAGTCCTCATTATCCTCAACTAATAAAACAGTAGGCTTTTTCCCATCCCGGTTATCTTTATGAACCCCGTTTTTTTGCGAAGTCGCTTCCGGTAAAAATGCTTCTGAATGTTCTAAAAGCATTGGGGTATCTGTAAATAAATTTTTATCCAGCTCCCTAACCGGCAGTAAAACGGTAAAACAGCTGCCTTGGTTAAATTCGCTTTCAACAAAAATTTCCCCATGATGCAGCTTAACAAACTCCTTAGTTATTGATAAACCTATCCCGCTGCCCTGATTAAGCATTGATCCCGGAATATCATTTTGAAAAAACGGGTCAAAGATCCGGTCTAATTTATCATTGGCTATGCCTATGCCTGTATCTATAACTCTTATCTCTAAATGCTGTCCGCTGTTTTCTTTTTTATCTATCAGGTTAAGTAAAACACTTACCTGCCCGCCCTCGTGGGTAAATTTATAGGCGTTTGATAACAGGTTAAATAAAATCCTTTCTATTTTATCGTGATCAAAGCTGGTATAAAATGACGCTATCTCCGTATCAAACACAAACTGAATGTTCTTTTGATCGGCAACATCAGTAAAGGCGTACGACAGATCTTTTATAAAACCAACAATATCCCCGTTGCGCTCATGCAGTTTTAATTCCTGGTATTCCATCTTCCTGAAATCAAGCAGTTGATTTACCAGGTTAAGCAAGCGCTTGGCATTCCTGTTTACCAGCAAAAGCTGGCGCTGTATCTCGGGCTCGCTGATCTGTTTAAGGATCTTATCAACCGGAGCCATAATCAGCGACAAAGGCGTCCTGAACTCGTGGCTCACATTGGTAAAGAACTTGATCTTCATTAAATCAAGCTCGTGCATGCGCTGTGCCTCTTCGCGCTCCTTTTCGATAGAGAATTGTGAGCGTAGTTTTTCAATTCCCCTTCGGCGTAAATAAAACAGCGAGGCTGCAAATACTAAAGCATACAATATGTAGGCCCAGGTAGTTTTCCAAAAGGGTGGTAGTATCCTGATATTAAGGGTTAGTTCTTTATCGTTCCATTTATCATTATTGGTTGCCCGCACCCTGAAAGTATAATCACCGGCATCTAAGTTGGTATAGGTTGCCTTCCTTATTTTATTATCGGCGTTTATCCAGTCGTTATCAAAACCATCCATCCGGTACTGGTACTTCACCTTATCAGGATTAAAGTAATTAAGCGCAGCAAATTCAATGGCAAACACATTGTCGTTATATTTCAAATCCAGTGTTTTAAGCCCGGTTATTGATTCGGACAGTATTACCCTGCCGTTCACCTTTTCGCCAACGTTAAGGCTTTGGTTAAACACCTGCAGATCAGTAAATACAAGGTTCGGACTATTTTTATTAATGAGAATATTTGAAGGTTTAAAAATATTAAAGCCATTACCGCCACCAAATAAAAGTTCACCCTCCCTGGTTTTAAATGATGAGTTTTCCGTAAACTCCCGACCCTGTAAGCCCTCGGTTTCGTTATAGTTCACAAAATGAAACTTAAGCTGATTTAATGAGCGGTCAACAATGATGTTTGATAAGCCGTTGGTGGTACTTACCCATATATTGTTTTTGTCGTACTGCTGCATGTCAATAACCGTATTATCGGGCAGGCCATCCAAGCGGGTTATATTGGTGAATTTTTGTGTTTTACCATCAAAAATACTGATTCCCTCGCGGGTGCTTATCCATATCAGGCCTTCGCTATCCTCTAAAATATTGTTTGTATTGTTATTGATCAGACTGTTCTTATTCTTTTCATCATGCACATAGTGCACAAACTGCCCCGTTTTTTTCATCAAAACATCAACCCCGTAAGCGGTTACTACCCATAGGTTTTGATGCCTGTCTTCGAGCATTTTACTTATATAACTGGAGTGTATGGCATTCTCGCGCGAGTTATAGGTGTAATGTGCAAAGGTTTGTGTTTTATCATCAAAAACATTAAACCCGGCCGATAATGTACCTACTAATAACTGATGACGGCTATTTTCGGTAATGGCGCAGATGCGGTCGTCGGATATGCTTCCGGGTAAGGCTTCATTGTGCTTATAGTGTTTAAAGGTGGTACCATCAAAACAATCCAATCCACCAAAATAAGTGCCTATCCATAGTTTTTGTGCATGATCAATATACATGCACACAATTACATTATTGGTAAGGCTGTTTGTATTGCCGGCATTGTGCAGGTAATTTTTAAATGTACCCTTGCTACGGTCATAATAAATAAGGCCGCCACCGTTAGTGCCTATCCAAATATTGCCCGTTTTATCTTCGGCAAAGCTGTTAATATCACTAAAGCTTAAACTTTTAGGGTTCGAAAGCGGATCAGACAAATGATGGGTAAAAAGCGGAAACTTGATAATACTCTCATGGTAATAACCAACGCCCTTTTTATAGGTACCTATCCATATAATACCGGTATTGTCCTTATACATTAGCGTAATGCTGTTTTGGCCAATGGTTTTGCTATCGTCCTCGCGGTTTAGCAGGTATTGAATTTTAAGGTCCTGCTTGTTCAATAAATTCACCCCGCCATGATCGGTAGCAATCCAGATCCTGCCCTTATCATCCTGTATCACGCTCGATACTACGTCGGTATTTAAATGGTACTGATCGTTCCCCTTATCAATATGCCTGAAAATTCCTTTTTCAACATTTACATAATAAACACCTGCCGAATAGGTCGGCACAAATGCCCAGATATCGTCCTGTTTATCAATATATATTTTGTACGATGTATTTAACCCCGCAGGCGTTTTATTAAACATCCGCGAGCGGTAAGTAACACGGTTGGTTTTGGCATCCATTCTTTCCAGCGTACCGCTTCGATAAACCAGCCATAAATTCCCCTTTGAATCATGTGCCAGGTCAGACACCGAATCGGAACTGATGGACGATGCATCCGTAGCCGAATGCATGATATGCGTTGTTATTTTTGTTTGGGAATTATATTTATAAATACCTTGTGTTAAATGCAGGAACCAGAAATTACCCGAGGCATCCTGCTTTAATGATACGATACGAAAATCGGGGATAGCGATGGATTGCAGGTATCCTTTAATATCATGGGTAAATTTCTCCGTAGCCGGGTCGTAAATATTAAAGCCATTTCGCGTTTCAACCCAAAGTTTATTATTGGGACCGGTGGTGATACTTACTATATAATCGTCATCAAGGCTGGTGCTATCACTGGTGGAGTGTTTAAACACTTTAAATTTATACCCATCGTACCTGTTTAGGCCCGATAGTGTACCAAACCACATAAATCCTTTGTTATCTTTTAATATGCTGGTTACATCATTATGTGATAAGCCGTTATTAATATCAAGGTGCGAGAATTGAAATTGATTGTTTTGCGCACGTAAAACCCCTCCCGATAGTATCAGCAACAGGCTCAACAGCAAAATTTTACATTTAATAGATGTAATTTTCAGGCGCATATCATTTTATTTGGATCAATAAACTTACGTTTGCACCAGCAAATATTTGGTGCATTAATTATTGACCGGCATTTAACTAACAGCATTAATATAGCCGCAAGCGTTAATTTAATACCTGGGGCATTTGCAAATAACGCAATGAGCTATATAGCTATTGTTGTTAAAGTGTTATTAATGAATTATTTGTTTATAGTTGATCGTTCATCAAAAGTAACTGCAATTAAGAAGTAAGAGATAATATTATTTTTACATTTCTTAATTTAAAATTAACCCTTGTTTATCACAAACTTGTCTAAATTACATATAATTCAACAAAACAAATTTCACCGGCATAATACTTTTATTACATTTTGCAACGTGTTTTTTGATAGTTATAAAACAGTTTAAAAAGTTTGCAGTATTTTTTTTAAAAAATTCAGTACAATATAACGGGCATTTTCAAACAAGTGATTAAGTTGTTTGTAGTTACCATCGTTATGTTTTATATTAATATTCATCACTATTAATGGACCCAGTAAGCAGTACATCACCGCCTAAACAAAAATCCAGATCAAAATTTGGCCAGCAACTGGCCGACTTTTTTACCAGCGTATATAATATTCACCTTTTTATACTCAGATTTTTCCGTGAAGCTTTTGTGCCCCCTTTTGAATTTAAGGAGATAATTAAGCAATGTTATGAGGTAGGTGTACGATCATTTACCCTGATAACCGTTACCGGTTTTATAGTAGGGCTAATATTCACCAAGCAGTCGCGCCCTTCACTTTTAGAGTTCGGTGCAACCTCGTGGCTGCCTTCATTGGTTTCTATTGCTATTATGCGGGCATTGGCACCATTGGTAACCGCGCTTATCGCATCGGGCAAGGTTGGTTCAAGCATAGGTGCCGAGCTTGGCTCTATGCGCGTTACCGAGCAAATTGATGCCATGGAAGTATCGGGAACCAAACCCTTTAAATTTTTGGTTTGTACACGTGTAATTGCTACTACGTTAACCATTCCTATTTTAGCTACCTACACTGGTTTTATTGGCCTGTTAGGCGGATACTTGAACGTGGCACAAAACGAGGGTACCAGCTATACCACTTATATGCAGCAGGTTTTTCAACCGCTTACTTATATTGATTTTGTGGCTTCGCTGATCAAATCAATTGTGTTTGGCTTTACCATTGGTATTGTGGGTTGCTATCAGGGCTATAACTCAACCAAAGGTACCGAAGGTGTTGGCAAGGCGGCAAACGGCGCAGTGGTAACGGCCATGTTTTTAGTGTTTATTGAAGAAATTATTATTGTGCAGATAACCAGCAATTTCCGGTAAGGGAAAACAATTATGGAAAAAGAAAAAGCACATATAGATTATAATAACCCGGTTATCAAGATAAGGGGGGTTGCCAAAGCTTTTGAAGATTATTCGGTATTGCGCGGCATTGACCTTGACCTTTACCAGGGCGAAAACTTAGTGGTACTGGGCCGTTCAGGTACAGGTAAATCGGTATTGATCAAACTGATCTCGGGTTTGTTAAAACCGGATACGGGTACTATTGAAGTATTAGGGCAGGAAGTAACCAACATTACAGATAAAGAATTACAGGAACTACGTATCAGGATAGGGTTTTCTTTCCAGAACAGTGCGCTGTACGATAGTATGACCGTACGTAAAAACCTTGAGTTTCCGCTGGTGCGTAACCGCAAAGGGATTACCCGGGCAGAGATTGATAAGGCGGTGGAATCTGTATTGGCTTCTGTGGGTTTATCACAAACTATAAACCAGATGCCGGCAGAGCTTTCGGGTGGGCAGCGCAAAAGGATAGGCATAGCGCGCACGTTGATTTTAAACCCTGAAATTATGCTGTATGATGAGCCTACAGCCGGCCTTGACCCTATTACCTGTATTGAGATCAACGACCTGATTAACCAGGTTCAGCAAGAATATAACACCTCATCAATTATTATAACGCACGATTTAACCTGCGCCAAAGAAACCGGCGACCGTATAGCCATGCTGCTTGACGGCCAATTTCAGCGCGTTGGAACTTTTGACGAGGTATTTGATACAACAGATGCAAGGGTAAAACCATTTTTTGACTACAACTTTATACAATAGAACATATAGCACTATGGCTACTACAGAAAATAAAAAAGCAATAACAGTTGGTGTATTTTTAGCACTCGGACTGCTTATTTTTATCCTTGGGGTATTTACCCTGGGTGGGCAACAAAAAAGCTTTGCCAAAAGCATACACATCAGCGCTGTTTTTGATGATGTTGCCGGGCTAAAGAAAGGTAACGACGTTTGGTTTTCGGGCGTTAAGGTGGGTAATATCCTGAGCATCCGCTTTGTGGGTACCTCACAGGTTGATGTTAGGATGAAGGTTGACCAGGCCACCCAGCAATACATACACCGCAATGCAGGTGTGCGTATCAGTTCGGACGGGTTGATAGGTAACAAGATCATTGTAATTGACGGTGGCAGCCCACAGGCGCCTGAGGTTCAGGACGGCGATATTTTACAGGCCGAAAAATTAGTATCAACCGATGATATGCTGAAAACCTTACAGGAAAATAACAAGAACTTATTATCGATCACTACTGATTTTAAATTATTGAGCCATAAAATACTGCAAGGCAAAGGAACCGTTGGCACCTTATTAGCCGACAGCTTAATGGGCGAACAGTTGCGTAAATCAATGAGTAATTTACAGGCTGCAACTAATAGCGCTGCCCTTTTAGCGGTACAATTAAATACCTTCAGCACCAAAATGAACACCAAAGGTGGTTTTGCTGATAAAATACTAACCGATACGGTAACCTTTAACCGCATCAAAGCATCGGCTACACAATTGCAGCAGGCAGCAGCCAATGCCAATGTATTAACTGAGAATTTGAACAAAGCCAGCAACAAGTTAAATACTACCGATAACGCAATAGGTGTTTTATTAAATGATCCGAAGGGTGCCGTACAGGTACAATCTGCCTTAAATAACCTGCAACAGAGCTCGGTTAAACTAAACGAAACATTGGATGCTGCACAGCACAACTTTTTGCTTCGTGGTTTCTTCAAGAAAAAAGAGAAGGCTAAGGCGGATAGTTTAAAGAAGGCTAAATAGTTTTTTAGGCAGATAGTTATAAACTACTCCTTTTCAAACAGATGCCCGGCTTTTTGTTGCTCGGGTGTTAGTGTAAGCCATTCTTTATAACAGGCATTAAGGTAGGATAAAAGGTTAAAGCTTTTACTGGTATAAGTTTTAACATCTGGAATGTATAACAGGATAAAGTTATCCATATCCTTCCCTTTTAAAGGCACATACTGGGCAATAGCCTCTGCCGTAAAAACAGTGCTGATATGTTCGCTCATTGCCTGGTCTTTTTCCGTTTGTGCCTGCTTTTGCTTTTTATGCTCATCCTTTTTCCAGTAATGCAGCCGTAGCGCTATTCCACCTTTATAGTTTCCCTTCTCGTCTCTTTGATAAACTACGGTTTGGTTATGAAATTCCGGGTCGTACTTTTGAACGGCATTTTTGTTGGCAAAGGCACGGCCGCTGGTATCGGTAATGGTTACCTGTTTCAGCATAGTTGCCTGCGATACCATGAAAACCTCTTTATCATGCAGATCAGTTAGTAATAAGGTATCAGGCTGGTAAGAAAAGAATTTAAAAACGATCAGATCGCCTGCTTTGGCGCCTATACTAAAACTCCCGTCTTTATCCGTTAGCGCAACCAATTTATTGCTTAGGTTTTCGACCCGAACGCCATGAAGCGTGATCCGGGTTTTATCTTCTAATACACGGCCACTAAAAACTGATTGTCCGCGTACCGCAATAACACTAAAAAAGCAGCAGGATATTAAGAGTAAGTATTTAAGCACTGATAAATATATGTTAAAATGTATAGTTACACTCCTGTATCTGTAAGATACAGCGTTTATGACAAGTTCCGGATAAGTAAAGATAATTTAAGCCCGTTCAATGTTTGCAGAAATAACATTTTTTAACATTTAGCCCCGGTAAATAGGGGTTAAACAAAAATGGCGCACCGAGTGTGGCACGCCATTCAAACAAATGAATGTTCCGGTTTATTCTTTGTTAGGTACTGTTTTATTGGCAGTATCGGGCTTTGAGGTTGCTTCCTCATTAGCTTTTTGCAGCTTTTTAAGCATCTCAGTGCCAATAAGCGCATCTATCATTCCGTTACCACCGCCATCTTTGCCGTTTACCAATATTTCGGGCACTAATTTAATACCATTGCTGGCCAGTGCTTCGGCTACACGAACAATAGCATATTGCTCGGTACCCATAGCTTCCGTTTTTTGTTTGGTAACCTCAGCTTCGGCTAAACCTATGGCCTTTATCTTGGATGCTTCAGCACTACCATTTACTTCGGTGGCATTTGCATCGGCTTTGGCATTTACCGTTTTTGATTCGGCATCAGCTTTAGCAATGGTTATCCTAACCTCGGCATCAGCCTTGGCATTAATGGTTTTGGCTTCGGCCTCACCCCTTGATGCAGCTACTTTTGAAGCTGCCATTTGGGTATTGATCTCCACCTGGCGGGTTGATTTTACCACCTCGGGCTGCATATCGGCACCGGCTTTAGCACTTTCAAACTCCTTACGCTCAACCTGCGCATTACGCTGTATCTCGTAAGTGATCTTTTCCTGCTCAGCTATTTTACGGTCTGTCAGCGTTTTCATCAGTGCGGCAGGCGGCACAATATCGCCTATAAGTGTATCCACACCAACTACATTATAATCGTGCAGTACCTTGCTGATGTGCATTTTTGCATCATCCTGCCTTTGGATACGGTTGGCCAAAAACTCAATCACATCACTTTTTTGTGCCGAGTTACGGAAGTAGTTGGCAATGGTTGGCTCCAATACCTGCGATACCAGGTTTTTCATATTACCAAAACGGGCAATCACTTTTGGTGCTTCGTTTCTGGGTATGTGGATGATCTGTGACACATCCAGGTTAAAGGTAAAACCATCTGATGAACGTACAGTTATGGTACACAGGTTTTTATCCAGCTCATGCGCCTCGGTACGGCTATCGGCCCAGTTTAGTACAATATTGGTTGTTGGTACAACCTCAACCGCATGGGTATAAATATTTACCGGGTGCTTACCTGGGTCAAGCGGCTGATCCCATACCCCTTTTTCGTTGCGCTTTACAATGTTACCATGTTTAAAGCTATCGCCGCTGGTATCCTTACCTTCGGGCCCAACAAAGGAGTTTACCACACCTACATAACCAATGGGGATATAAACCATATCAACCTGCTCAACAAGTACAAACCAGGGGTTAAGGTAATAGGTACCGGCAAGTATCACATCTTCCTGCAAACCTTTCATACCGCCGGCATTAATAAATGCCATTGGATCCTGGTAGTTTTTATGGCCGGCAACTGATACACCTGCTATCTCGCCTTTTTCAAGCGGCTCACCATCAAGGGTGGTAATAATCCCCACTTTATTCTCATGAATCTGGGTAATAGGTACCATCACAATCTCGAACAGGAAAGTATTGATACGGTAACTACCCGGCGTTAAAAATGCAGCCTGCGGGCCTTTTTGACCCTTGTTATCCAAAAATGCTATCGCATCCTGAAACTTATCGCAGTTAACCGGTTTACCCAACACACGGCCCGTATCCATTGGCGACCCATCTTTTGCTTTTACCAGCCCAAGTTTACCTTGTTCAATAATGGTAAAAGCCTCCATGGCAATGGTATATTGCCATGGCCACATGCGCCAGTATAAACCCGGGGCAAGCGCTTTGGCCTGCATACCAGCTTCGCCATTTATGGCTATGATGCGCCCGTCGGGCAATCTTTTTGCTCCCGAAAGAGCATACTTTTTCACCACAAGGCCAATACGGTCGTCGGGTACGATAACCATACCAAAGAAAA
Source organism: Mucilaginibacter sp. (assembly GCF_965277465.1). Taxonomy (GTDB): domain Bacteria; phylum Bacteroidota; class Bacteroidia; order Sphingobacteriales; family Sphingobacteriaceae; genus Mucilaginibacter. The sequence continues at coordinate 754,514 of NZ_CBDICW010000002.1, read as the reverse complement.
CGCGCAGCACAAATTTGTACATCACCAAAACAACTACAACGGGCAATACCCACCATAGTGAAATAATTAAGTTATTCATTTTTTTTTTAGATTGAAAATTTAGAAAATTAATTCCGGAGCCCTGAAGGTGCGGGCCTTTACGAGAACTTACAGCTTTAATCCGTAGTACCTTGGCTGTATAGTAATTATTAGATAACAAGGCTTAGGTGTTGTTACAAAAATTATGATAAAATTTAGTATCTAAATATAATCTTTATAGGCAGTATTTAATAAGCACGCATAAATAATAGTAAACATTTTAAACTTTTTTTCAGGCAGACAGGTTAGCTTAATAATAAACCCCTCATCGCCATGAAAAACTTAACGACTGATAAAAAGGTAAAAGAAGGCTCAGCCGCATCAAAACCTAAAAGCGAACACTTAAATAAGCCGGCTGAAATTAAAACAGATATACCGCTAAGCGAGAAAGACGAAGTGAAACAAGCGGAAGAGAAGATGAGAAAAGCAAAAAAATAGCGGTACAATTACTTGCACCGCTACCTGTACTTTATTATATCTATATATTATTCTAACTCTAATGTTACTGCCGATTTTGCTGGCAGCACAACCACTAAGTTATCACCATCTTTTTTAGCACCTTTAAAATCAGCAAGGCGTAATTTGTCTGGCTGCTGAAAAGTATTTATATCAGTGATGTTTGCTGATGTAAGGATCTGCCCGCTTACTGTTTTCCATTTAATAGCACCCAGGCTTGTGCTGATGGTAATATCATTATGAAGATCAAGATTTACCAATGAGATATGCACCTTGCCCGCAGCATCCTGCGAAGCAGATGCATTTATTGCTTTTATCCTCTTACCATCAACCACATAATCTGGTGAGATCAATTGTAGCGGCAGGAATTTAGCATCCTGGTGCACTTTGTACATATCAAATATATGGTAGGTTGGCGTAAGCAGCATTTTTTCTTTATCGGTAAGGATAAGCGATTGCAATACGTTGATAGTTTGTGCCAATGCAGCTCCCCTAACCCTATCACAATGGTTATTGAAAATATTAAGGTTGGTTGCAGCTATCAAAGCATCGCGCAGGCTGTTTTGCTGGTATAAAAAGCCCGGGTTGGTACCTGGTTCAACATCTGTCCATATCCCCCACTCATCAACTACCAAAGCCACATGCTTTTCCGGATCGTATTTATCCATAATGGCAGCATGCTTGGTAACCAGTTCTTCCATTTTAAGGCATTTAACCATTGTTTCAAAGTACTCGCTTTCGTTAAAAGCTGTTGCCGAGCCTTTATGCCCCCAGTTACCGGTTGGCACGGTATAGTAATGTAACGAGATACCCCACATAAACCAATCAGGTATGTTTTTCATGATCACTTCTGTCCAGTTGTAATCATCAACATTAGGCCCGCTGGCAATTTTTTTAAGCGGCGCACCAGGGTAGTTTTTAGCGAAGGATGCGTACCTTTTGTACATATCGGCATAGTACTCCGGTGTCATGTTACCACCGCAGCCCCAGCTTTCATTACCTATACCCCAAAAAGTAACTTTGTAGGGATCAGGATGCCCGTTTTTTCTGCGCATTTCGGCAACGGTGCTTGTACTGTTTGAGTTTACGTATTCAATCCATTTTGACATTTCTTCAACAGTGCCGCTGCCAACATTGGCCGCCATATAAGGCTCACAGCCCAAAAGGCTGCAAAGCTCTAAAAACTCGTGCGTGCCAAAGCTATTATCCTCTGTTGTGCCACCCCAATTGGTATTTACCATTTTAGGTCTTTGCTCACGCGGGCCAATCCCGTCGCGCCAGTGGTATTCATCAGCAAAGCAGCCACCCGGCCAGCGCAAACTTGGAATCTTAATTTTTTTCAGTGCATTTACTACATCTAACCTTATCCTGTCCTGTTTTGCAACAGGCAATGATTTATCAACCCAAAAACCACCATATACACCATGCCCCAAATGTTCGGCAAACTGGCCATAAATGTATTTACTGATAACAAGCTTTGAATCATTGCTGACAGATAAGCTTGCCGTATTTTGCGCAGAAGCTGCAAAATTTAATCCTGCAAAAACAAGGATTAAGCTGATGTGTTTTTTGAAGATCATGTTTAATTAATAAGTGTTAAAATAACAATTGTTAAATTTATAAAGAATTTTCAAAGTGGAGCATATTCCAATAAAAATCGTTCATTTTTATTGAACCGCCTAAAATGATTATCCTTAATAAGCTAATTTTGTTTAATTATAATCCCATGAAAAAAACCTGCATCTCCCTGTTACCTGTATTGCTTTTACTTTTAGCCTCATGTAAATCGGCCATTAAAACAGCTGTTCTGTATGGTAAATGGAAATATATAAAGGTTGAGCACCCCAGCGCTAACCCGCCGGATAGTTTAAGCAGTGCAGAACTGCAAAGCCAGACACCATCTATCGAGTTTTTAAAAAGCAATCAATATTTAATAAACTGGGGTGGTAAAGTATTATCGCATGGAAAATTCGCTGTAAATGGCATGAACATTCAGATCACAGAAGATCTGCCGGATGGTACTACAAGGGCATTTCCATTTTGGGTATCTGAATTAACCGGCACAGAGATTATTTTTGAAACAAAAGGCGAAGAAGGATCAAAGGTTACCGCGCTAAAGCAATAGGTAATTAATGCATTAAAACACTTGCATCATCGCCGGCAGGCACTTCAACTTCTGTAACTATTGTTCTTTTACCGATTAACAGGATAACTAAAGCAATTATAGCTGTTGCTGCCATTAAACCTGCCATAGGTATGGCACTGCGGCTTTTAAACAAACTCACCTCGATAGATATAAACGTACCTACAGCCATTTGGATTGCGCCTAACAATGCCGCAGCTGTGCCAGCATTTTTGGCAAACGGGGCTAATGAAAGTGCCGAGGTATTTGGATAAATAATACCTACACAGCATAAAAAAGCAAACAACATGGCAATGGTTCCAACCAGGCCGAACCAGCCGTTTATAGAACCTACCAGAAAGATTATGGCAACAACTACCATACAGAGCAGGGATACATTAACTATCTGCTCGCTTTTAAACTTTTTATTGAGCAAGCCGTTAAGCTGGCTTGAGCCAATAAAGCCGACTGATAAAAGAGCGAAAATCCAGCCATAAACTTTAGTGCTTACCCCATATACATCCATAAAAACAAATGGCGATGCTGCCAGGTAAGCAAACAGGCCCGAAAAACCTATGGCCCCGCAAACGGCATACGTGTAAAACTGCGGATGCTTCAATACCGACCAAAAGCTGTTAAGTATAGGCTTAGGTTTTAAGGAGTAAGTAGGATCGGGCTGATAGCTTTCGGGTAAAAAGAAGATAACTACTACCAGTATAATTGTAGCTATGGTAGCCAGTATAACAAATATAGCCTGCCAGCCAATAAAAGCGGTTACGTACCCACCAACCGTTGGAGCCAGCATTGGTGATACCCCCAAAATGAGTATAAGCATGGCAAAAACCTTGGCATTATCCTTAACCGGGAACAGGTCACGTACCATAGCCATTGAGGCCACGGCCGCAGCACAGCTGCCCACCGCCTGGATAAAACGCAAAACGATCAGCTGCTCTATCGAGGTAACAAAAAAACAACCTAATGATGCCATAATATAAAGCACCAGGCCCACATAAAGGGGATTTTTACGGCCAAACCTATCTAAAAGCGGGCCATATAAAAGTTGCCCTACAGAAATGCCTATAAAAAAGCCGGATAGGGATAAGGATACCTGCGCGGTTGTAGTATGCAATGATTTTGCAATTGCCGGAAAACCGGGCAAATACATATCAATAGAAAATGGCCCTAAGGCGGTAAGCCCCCCTAATATCAGTACAAGAAAAAAGTATCGTTGTTTAGTCATTATTTTTTTGTGGATGGCAACAGGCAATTATACTTTGTTATGTACACCTTATTTATTGTGATCATCATTTCATCCTAAGTTCAATACCCTTGCCTCCGGGATCAATGATGTGGGCAAATTTACCATAATCATACGGAGTTGCCCTGTTTATCCATATTTCTTATTTGTTATATTATTTACACATTCCGATCTTCCTCTCAGTTACCCTGAAATTTTAATTAATTGGTAAGTTTCACAACTGTTTTTTAAGATAAAAATAAGAAGATTTTTTACGCGTTGAATTTCAAAACCGATTATTGTTGTTACTTTAGTCAATCAGGTTTTAGCAATTGTATTCACCTATTTGCTAACCATAAACCAATTAATTCATAATGGCCTTATTAACCATCCTATTTTGCATTATCCTGCTCGTGCTGTTAGTTAGCTGGGCTAAGGTGAATCCTTTCCTTGCATTTCTTATCGTATCTATTGCAGCAGGTTTGTTTTTAGGTATCCCCATAAATAAGGTAACCGCAGCCGTACAAAAAGGCATAGGCGATATATTGGGGCAGTTAGTTATTATCATAGTATTGGGTGCCATGTTAGGCAAATTGGTTGCAGTTAGCGGCGCGGCCCAAAAAATTGCCGAAATGCTGGTAAAAGCCTTCGGCGAAAAATATATACAATGGGCATTAGTGGCAGCAGGCTTTATCATAGGCATCCCTTTGTTTTACGGCATTGGCTTTGTGCTGATGGTTCCGCTTATATTTTCGGTAGTTTATAAATATAAACTACCAGCGGTTTATATTGGTTTGCCTATGCTGGCCTCCTTATCGGTAACGCATGGTTTTTTACCGCCGCATCCATCACCTACTGCGCTGATCACCATGTTTCATGCAAGTATGCCTACCACTTTTATTTATGGGTTTATAATTGCCGTACCTGCCATTATTTTGGCCGGACCGGTTTTTGCATCTACCCTGAAAAAGATACCATCAGAGCCATTGGCGACTTTCAGGGCCGAAGAAATTCCGCAGGATAAGCTTCCGGGGGCGTTTAACAGTTTTTTTGCCGCGCTGTTACCTGTTTTGCTGTTGATGATAACCGCAGCATTCCCTTACCTGCACATCCACAATGCACACATATTAAAACTTGCCGCCTTTATTGGTGATCCACCCATTGTTATGCTGATAGCCCTTATTTGGGGCACTTATGCTTTAGGTATAAAACAGGGTAATACCCTGGGTAAATTAGCTGTTAGCTATAGCGATGCGATTAAAGACATTGCCTTGATCCTGTTAATTATAGGTGGTTCTGGCGCATTTAAAGAGGTACTGACCGTTAGTGGCGTAAGCGGACAAATTGCCAGTGCTTTACAGCAAAGCCTCAACTTACAACCGCTGATATTAGGCTGGCTGATTGCTGCCATCATCAGGGTTAGCCTTGGCTCGGCTACTGTGGCAGGGCTTACCGCAGCGGGGATAGTTGCGCCCCTGGTATTGAGCGGGCATGTTAACCCTAACTTAATGGTACTTTCAATAGGTGCGGGCAGCCTTGCATTTTCGCACGTTAATGATTCCGGCTTCTGGCTGTTTAAGGAGTATTTTAATTTATCCATAAAGGATACTTTCCGTTCATGGTCAGTTATGGAATCGCTGGTATCGGTTATTGGCTTAGCAGGGGTACTGGTTTTAAACCAGTTTGTTTAATTTGATGGCTTGCCGCCTAATCAAAATCAAGGTTAAACTTGGTTCTTAATTCGGCAAGGGCAGGGTTTTTTGCGGCCATGTGCTGAAATTTTTCTGATGCGGTATAAGGCTTTTTCACCACGGCTTTTTCATCAACACGTACGCTTATTTCTATATTAAAGTTGCGTAAGGCAGTACGCAAAAAGTTAAGCATATTGGGCCTTTCATCGCGGAACAAATTTTCCTGTACCTTATTCTCCACAATAACCTCGTAGCTATCGGGCCCCACTAATTTAGGCGGATTAGATATAAAGATGGTCAGTAAATTCTTTTTGCCTTCGGTTTTCATGCGGGCAGCAAAATCGCTCCAGCATTTAAAAAACTGGTCGGGTGTATAGCTATCGCGGGCATCTCCCTTTATGTAAGGATCTTCCTCTTCCAGCAAGGCTTCCTGGGTTTTGCCCATATCCTTTAATGAAGGGATTTTTACAGATGCTGATGCCCCATTTAAATTAGGCATCGATATTTTCGGCCTTTCGGCGGGTGCTTCCTGCTTTACCGCGGGTACAGGAGGCGGCGGAGCCGGTACAACAGGCTGTGGCTTATTTACCTGATAATTAACAGGATTCTCACTTACAATTGATACTTCGGGCGCCGGTTTATTGTCTGCTAGGGGCGTTATTGCTGCGGAATCAGGTTTTTTTTTTAATTGCTCATCTGTTGATGGCATTGCGGTAAGCGGCGTAGCGGCCAGGTTAAAGACCGATAGCAGGTTACACATTTTGAGTAAAGCCAGCTCAACCTGCAAGCGCTGATTTTTGCTCAGCTTGTAATTAAGATCACAAATATTAGCAATATTCATGGATGACAACAGGAACGAAACCGTTGCCGCCTGCGATTGCTGCAAATATTTACTTTTTATACCCTCACTAACCTCGAGCAATTTTAAAGTTGCCTGATCCTTACCTACCAGCAGGTTACGAAAATGTTCAGACAGGCCTGATATAAAATGCGCGCCATCAAACCCACGGTTCAATATTTCATCAAACAGCAGCAGGGTTTTGGCATTGTCGCCGTTTAACAGCCGGTCGGTAATATTAAAATAGTAATCGTAATCAAGTATGTTCAGGTTATCAATTACAGCACGGTAAGTTACATTACTGCCCGAAAAGCTAACAATCTGATCAAACATCGATAAAGCATCGCGCAAGCCGCCATCAGCCTTTTGGGCAATAATGTGCAAGCCATCGGTTTCATAGCTGATGTTTTCCTTTTGTGCGATAGAGGCCAGGTGCGCAGCCATATCATCAACCCTGATTCGGTTAAAATCAAAAATCTGGCAACGGGAAAGTATGGTTGGCAGTATCTTATGCTTTTCGGTAGTGGCTAATATAAAAATGGCATAATGAGGCGGTTCTTCCAGCGTTTTCAGGAAAGCGTTAAAAGCCGCCTGCGATAGCATGTGCACCTCATCAATAATATAGATCTTATACCTTACGGCTTGTGGCGGTATGCGCACCTGCTCAATAAGGCTGCGGATATCGTCAACCGAATTATTGGAGGCTGCATCAAGTTCGTGAACGTTAAAAGAGTTTCCGTTTTGGAACGACAGGCAGGAGTTACAAACACCACAGGCTTCGCCATTAGGCTGTAAATTTTCGCAATTAATGGTTTTGGCAAGGATACGCGCACAGGTAGTTTTACCCACACCACGCGGCCCGCAGAATAAAAATGCCTGCGCCAGCTGATTATTCTTAATAGCGTTTTTTAACGTATTAGTTATATGCTGCTGACCTACAACACTTTCAAAAGTAGCAGGGCGGTATTTGCGTGCCGAAACAATAAAATTATCCACAGCTACTAAGGTAATAACATTATGGCTTAGTTAAAATAGCTTTATTTAATTATAACGAGGGCTAAAAATCATCATCGGGCAGGTGGTCGTCATCGTCCTCATCCAGGATGTTGTTCTCTATCTTCATTTCGTGAACATCGTCCATATCGGCAGCCATATCCTCAAAATCCTCATCGTCAATATCTGTCCAGTCATCATCCTGTTCGTCATCGTCGTCGTCGCCATCGGGCGATAGCGCTACAATTGCAGTTTTTTCCGGATAGATAACATTTGTGTTTGGTAGTTCAATATCTGATAGCAACATAGTATGTTCGAATTAAATTGCCTTTAAAGCATGCTAATTTATGAAGGCAATGATAGTAATATTTATATCTTTATAGCAAGCCAATAAATCTAAGTCCTTTTCATGAAATTTTTGATCCTTTTGCCGGGACTTTTGTTTTTTTACCTCGCAAATACATTTGCCCAGGATACGTTAAAGAAAACTAAACCCATTACTACTAATCCTATTATTTATGCCGAAACCAGTATTGGAGCGGGCCTTGCTGGTGTACAAGGGTTTCAATTTGGGCTCGGGTTAAATTACCAGCTCAATAAAGGCTTGTTTACATTACGTTATATAAGGCTGCAGGATTTGAGCATTACGGTATTACCACTTGCACCGGTGGTGTTTTTGCCCGGGATCAGAAACAATGGCAGCCTTGATGAATATGCACTAATGTATGGGTTGAGGCTTATTAACGGTGGGCACTCCTTTAGCTTTTCGGCAGGGATCTCCACCAATAACAGGATCATCAATTATAAAGATGATCATAACCAAAGCCATAGCACCGAAAGCCGCTACGCAGGTATCCCGTTTGAAGCCAACTTCCTGCTGTTTAAACCTACGCGGCAACGGATCCGAATTTATGATATTATACCGGTTGGCAAACCAACCGCTTTTGGTGGCAGCATTGGCTTAAAGCTGGCAGGCAACGTATCGCAACGCAGTTACCTGGCTATGGGGCTTGTATTTGGCATGGGCTACCATAAACATTATTGAGTGTATGCTATAGTATAGTTATGGCGGTTATTTCCTTTACCTTATAATAACCTTTTGCCTGCGGCAGATAAACTTCAATTTCCTGCCAGGTTATTTTCACCTTTTTACCGATGAGTTTAGCAGTACCGTTCATCCATTCTTCTGAGCCTGTAAACTGCCTTAACCATAAAAATGATTTTTCGGCCCCGTTTTCTGTTATTACAATATAATTAAACCCTTTAAGATCAATACGCTTAACAACACCCTGGGTACTGCTTTCAGTTGCTTCACCACTTTTATCGTCTGACATTTTCATCCCTAATTTTAAAGCTGCAGAACAATTTTGCTTTAGCAGGTTGGTACCAATCTCTGTACCTAATTTATTCATCTCCGCATCATCGCTAATGGAGATCTTTCGTTCTTCGGCTACCTCTATCAATAAGGCCGAATGCTGTGTAAAGCAATCGGTAAACACGGCGTAAGCCTCTTTTTTATTTTGGATCTTAGACATATCAACCCTGCTGATACAATTGCAAATGCTATCTGTAATTTTTATTTCGGCAGGGCCTGGTGTGGTAGTTTGTGCAAATGCTAACTGTGTTAAAAAGAAACAAAAGAGTGATAAAACCGTGATTTTCATTTAGGCGTGTTATAAGATTAGTAATAAATGCATTAATGGCGTTAAATATACAATATTATCTATTTGATAAATCTAAAATTCTTACTACATTTGCAGCCCCGTAATAGCGGGTAATTTATTAAAAATCAAAGTATAACAATGCAACAGTACGAAATTGTGATCGTTCTAACCCCGTTGTTGTCAGTTGAAGTTGCTGCAGAGGCTATTGCCAAATACAGCAAAGTTCTTACTGATAACGGAGCCGAAATTGTCCAGGAGGATAATTGGGGTTTGAGAAAATTAGCGTATCCTATCCAAAAGAAAACTACAGGATACTATCACTTAACCGAATTTAAGGCTCCGGGTGATTTAATTAATAAACTGGAAATTGAATTAAGGCGTGATGAGCGTGTTTTACGTTTCCTAACCATTGCTTTGGACAAACATGCCATAGCTTACAATGACAAAAAACGCAGCGGTGCTTTCAACAAAAAACCCGCTAAAGCAGAGGAGGCAGCAAACTAATGGCTAACGAACAAATTAAATACGTTACCGCTCCTAAGGTGGAGGATACACGTAAAAAATACTGCCGTTTCAAAAAGAACGGAATTAAGTATATCGATTACAAAGACGCTAACTTTTTATTAAAGTTTGTTAACGATCAGGGTAAAGTATTACCCCGCCGTTTAACTGGTACTTCATTAAAGTTTCAGCGTAAAGTGGCCCAGGCTGTTAAGCGTGCACGTCACATCGGTTTATTACCTTATGTTACAGACTCATTAAAATAATCAGGAGGTAAAAGAAATGGAACTTATTTTAAAACAAGACGTTAAGCACTTAGGTGATAAAGACGATGTAGTAAAAGTAAAACCTGGTTATGGCCGTAACTTCCTTATCCCTAAGGGTTATGCTATACAGGCTACCGTATCTGCTCGTAAAGTTTTAGCTGAAAACCTTAAACAGGCTCAGTTTAAACAAGAAAAAATCCGCAAGGATGCTGATGCTATTGCAGCACGTTTAGAAGGTGTTAAACTTACTATCGGCGCTAAAGCTGGCGAAAGCGGTAAAATATTTGGTGCTATCAACACAATACAGGTTGCTGATGCATTGAAGAAAGAAGGCTTTGAAGTAGATCGCCGTCGTATTACTTTTGATCAGGAGCCTAAATTTGTAGGCGATTACATTGCAAATGTAAACCTGCACAAAGAAGTAAAAGTTCAGGTACCTTTTTCAGTTGTAGCTGAGTAATTAATTTCTGATAGCGGTTGTCCCGGTTTTCAGAATTAGCACTATATTTAAAGGTGTTTTGCAATTGCAGAACACCTTTTTTACGTTATTATGCGTTGATGTTAACCTTCAACCACAAAGCCCTTATTATTAGTGAAAACCATCAGCAATAAAAAAACAATCGGGAATAATAAAGCAACTCCCGGCAAATCAAAAAGCATGTTTAGAGGCGGCCTCATCCGGCTTATTTTAAGGGTAATTAAGTTAGTAGTTATTGTTTTTTTTATAGCCAGCATCTTTTTAGTCGTATTATTCCGCTTTGTTAACCCGCCGTTTACCCTGCTGATGATTGAACGCGGCTTTGAACAAAAGGCAGATGGCAAACCCTGGAAAATAGATAAGCAATGGAAAAGCTTTGACGAGATTGCCCCCTCCATGAAACGCGCAGCAGTAGCGGCCGAAGACCAGAGTTTTTTAGAGAACCACGGGTTTGATTTCAGGGCTATTGAAAAAGCGATAAAGAAAAACGCCAACAGTAAAAAACTAATTGGCGGCAGTACCATATCACAACAAACAGCTAAAAACGTTTTTTTATGGCCAGGGCGTTCCTTTGTGCGCAAAGGCTTTGAAGCTTATTTTACCATGCTGATGGAGATCTTTTGGAGTAAAAAACGCATTATGGAGGTTTACCTTAATGTAATTGAAATGGGCGACGGCATTTACGGGGCCGAAGCAGCATCACAAGCTTATTTCCATAAGCCTGCATCCGAGCTTACCAATCACGAAGCAGCTGCAATTGCGGTGATATTCCCAAGTCCGCTTAAATGGTCGGCAACCAACCCTACGCGTTATTTAAAGCACAGGCAATACCTGATTATGAAAAATATGCGAAGGCTGGGGCCTTTGGAGTTTTAACTTATAAATGCACTTTACAGCTTTATTTTGTTTGATACTTCCAATGTCTTGACTTCCCCTCCGTCATCCATTCTACGGCGGTTTCCATGCGTTTTAAGCGTGTGGCGTCGGTCTTAGCTTCGGTAATCCATACTACATACTCTTTTTTATGGGAGTAGCTGAATTTTTCAAACACCTCCATAGCTTTTGGATGATCAACCAAAAAGTCAATAAAATAATCAGGAATAGCCAGCGATGCCTTTTCTAAAGGTTCCTTTACTTTTTTTACAGGGGCCTTTACACTCTTTTCGCTGTTCATAGCAATAGCCTGCAATATAAAATCAGTCAGGATGTTTTTTGAAGGCAGGTCTTCAATGCGGGTGATTTTACTAAAGCTTCCGGCGGTTTGATCGCCAATTTTTAAAACCTTTTCAGGATCGTTCAATAAAGATGCCTTCCAGAAACCAAAGGCACAATGCTCCTTAAATGCGGCCATCTGGCAAATAGTGCCCTTGTATTCGAAAAAGGGAAACCCCCATTTAATGGTTTCTGAAATTAAAGGCGAAGCTTCATGTACCACCTGCCTAATATATTGCAACACAGGCTTTGCAAATTCGGCAGACTTCTCGATATAAGCATCTACCCGGCTATCATATTGTTCCATCTGTTTGATATTTGGTTTAACCACAGGCAGGCAAAGCCACGCTATGCCTACCTAAATATCAGATAAATTTTTCAAATTTAAAATGAGCCGATAATAATGCTGCTTACGAAACCAGATTACCAAACAGCTGGATATGCCAGCTATCCTTAAAAGGCACTTCCCACTTGTTTTGCAGTTCGGTTAGGTTTTGTACCATGTTATTAAACACAATGGTATTTGTGTTAATACTGCCCTGCTTTAACAAGGCTTCAAACTCGCTGCGCGGAGCCGATAGCACCTTCTCCCCTTCGCGGTAGGCCAGGTTAAAACGATCGAGCAGGTTGATATTATACTGCGCCTCTATCTGTTTCATAAAGTTAACCGACTTATCAATTGAGCAGCCGCTTGCCCCTGCCTGATTCTCGTCAACTATCAGTATCAAAAAACGGTTATACCTCACTTCGGCTTTAGCCTTTAGCTGGTTATTATGGGCTGTCCAGCCAGTTGTAAAGCTATCGAGCTGGTTTTGGATCTGCTGTACTTCGCTTCCGGTAAGTTCTCTATCCGACTGATATACCCAAACCCGTGAATTTTCTGAAAAATGCATATACAAAGCTATGCATTTTATTAACTTCGGGTTTAATTTTGTTGTCATGTTTAGATCAGTTGTGCCCGGAATTAAAAACCTGTTGTTTGCTGTGGCGATAATGATTGCCCTAACGCTTAACTACAGTTTTAAATATAGCATGAACAGCCAGGACTGGCTGATATGGACCAACCATTGCCTCTCTCAAGCCTACGACCCATCGGCCGATACCAAGCTTAAAAAGTGGGATTTTTTGGTCACCGGCGATTCTTTTATCCGCCTGCGTAAAACTTATGCCAAAGGCAAACAGGAATACTTCTCCTTTAACCTCCATAATTTTAATGATATGGATTATATAGGCAACACCAATGTTGGCACCCTTGAATTAAAAACAATGGCCGACGATATTATTGTGCAAACCTATAACGACCGCAAAGGAGATGTTGACTCCATGACCACTGTATTAAACATCCCGGTAAGAAACATGGAACCTGAACGCCTGGATAGCCTGCGCATGGCCTTTAATTACTTTAAAACAAAAGGACTTTAAGATTTTTACGCCAGCACTAAACAGGCTTTTATTCTTTTTGAATTGAATCTTTTAGGATCAATGCGTATAAAACGCTTTTTTAAAATTAGTTTTCGAGCTAAATTGAAAAAAAAGTAACCCGTTTAATTATCTGCTAAAGCCAATAATTTAGTGACTGATTAATCAGAGGAAATAAAATACACTCATATTCAGCACGATGTGACTTTTTTCAAAAAAAACTACCAGAACACAAAAAAAAGGCTACATTTGCATTCCTTAAACGGTCGGTATCATAGCTCAGTCGGTAGAGCAAAGGACTGAAAATCCTTGTGTCGCTGGTTCGATCCCAGCTGATACCACAGAATTAAAAAAGGTCTTTTTCAGCAGAAAAAGGCCTTTTTTCGTATGTTTGGGCACTTTCTAAGGCATACGCCATCTGTCAGGAACGATCCGTTCCGATAGCTTTTACATAATTTTTTGTTTAACCCATCGTAAAAAGGGCACAAATAGGGCACAAAACTATTTGGACTTTTTATGCCTAACAATTATGTCATGGCAACTGTAGGTATTAAAATTCACAAACACCACAAAAAAGCAGACGGAACTTACAACGTAAAAATCAGGGTAGCACACAAAGGAGAAAAAAAGTACATCGATACTCCTCACTTTGTTGTTGACAAGCAGCTTACCGCAAAATTTATCTTAAAGGATGCGATCTTAAAGCAGATCATCAACAAGACATTGGATGATTACCGGGTTACGATCAGTAACCTAGGGCCGAAATTGGAACTCTTTAATCCTGAAGATTTAAGAAACCATTTAAGGGACAAGAATGAGCCAATGGATTTTTTCAAGTTCTGTAATGACCATATAGAAGGTCTAAAAAAACAAGGGCGAAAAGGATCGGCAGGGACGTTGAATACTGTTTTGCTTAGTCTGCAAGATTATTTTAAAGGTAATTCTATATCACCTTTAGAAATCAACGAATGGATGCTTAATGCTTATGAAAAATATTTAAGGGCTGAAAGAAAATTTGAACGCTTAAATCAGGGTAGACTGATCACCCGGACAGTAAAGGGAATGTGCGATGCTGCGGTTCACAATCATTTTAGAGACTTGCGGATATTGTTTAAAGCCGCTATGAAATTCTATAACAAACCGCAAATTGGCGAAATCAAGATACCCTATTGCCCATTTGATAATTACAAAATAGTTGACGCGCCGGAGACCAAGAAACGAAATCTGACTATTGAGCAACTTAAAACGATCCGTGATTGCAAGGTGCCAGATGACAGCAGGGCCGAATTAGCGCAAGACCTTTTTATGTTATCTTTTTACTTATGTGGGATGAACGCAGTTGATTTATACAATTTAAGGGCATGCAATATCAAGAAAGGCCGAGTAGATTATAACAGAAGCAAGACTATCCGAAGATCGGATAAAGCATTTATAAGCATAAAATTGGTAAAAGAGGCGAAACCACTTTTGAATAAGTATCTTGAAAAACTACATACCCGTTATAATAGCTTTGAAAATTTGGATAGAGCTATCAATGAGGGAATGAAGTCTGTCAATGAAAAGGCAAAATTATCAGGGATAACTTTTTATTGGGCGCGGCACACGTTCGCCAACCTCGGCCGCAACAAGTGCCGTATGAGCAAAGACGATGTTGGGTTAGCGCTTAATCACATGGATCAGGGAAACAAAACCACCGATATATATATCGAAAAAGATTGGAGTATTGTCGATGAAGTACAGTCAAATGTCATCGCGTTACTAAGCGAACCTAATGAGCATAAAATAAAAAAAATTACCAGCACAATTGAATTACGTAAAACGATGCGTATTGTCGGCACATAAACATTATAAAATTATGAGAACGTTCATTTTGTTATGTCTAACTTCTAGAGTTGGAACCTGTGCGTTTCTTGCGGCCACTAATTCCTCAAACAAACTGCCACTATTTGTTAGGGCTTTTTTATTTGAATTTCCTCTTCAAAATCAATTTCATATACCTTTGCATTAGACCTTTATTCGTTTACTCTTGATTACATTATAGAGGTAAAGTGCAATAAAGCTATTTTAGTCGGTGAACAAAGCTGATGAGATCGTCAATACCCCCTGTCAGTGCCCGTTTAATCATTTCCTTTTTTGCTTCATTAATTATTTCCAGCAGCAAGGCGAGACCTTTCTTTTTTATTTTGGCAAAAATTGAAGATAATTTCCTTACGGCGTTCTGTTTGCTTAGATTTTGTATGTTGTCACGGAGCTCGTAAGAATCAGTTATAATTACACTGATATCCGTATCCTCTATTTTATTTTCATTCAGTTTCTTTATAACATAATCTAACAGTTCAAAAATAAGTACTTGTCGCTGATGGTCAAACGGTGCAGTAGCAGCATCGTCATCCAGTATTTCAAAGTCAGTAAAAAACTCTTCTTCATAAGCTTTGGTGAATGCGGTTTCTTCATCCCAGGTAAGATCCTGATAGGCACGAAGGAGTGTGATCCAATTTTCAAAGTGCTCCAAGATTACCGGCAATTCATTGTTATAGCCGGTGTTCGTTGAATTGTTTTCATTCTCAGGAAAATATTTAAAGTTGAAAAAGGGGCGAAAATCTCCGGTAAGTGATGGGTTTGTTATCATGAAATAAAAGTTCTCATCTTCCAGGTACCGCAAATTCAGCACATCATTAGGATTTTCCACTTCGGCGATGATGTCATTATTTTGAAAGGTCAGCGAACGAAATTTCTCTCGTAACACTGCGATGGCCTTTGATAAGGAAAGCGGATAAGCTGTTTTATTTTTCATCATTTTCTTTTTTAATCATCAGGCGCTGATATTTTTTATTAAAATGTTCTGGATAAAGAAAGCGATTCCCGCTGTTTTTTTCGTAAAAAGCGACCCAATGCAGATTGCGGTTGACCAAGTTGACAATCATGGATATTGCCCTGAACCTAAACTTAAACAACAGCGTTTGAGCATCAACTTCGGAATAGAGCAGTTCGAGCCGTTCCTTTTTTAGTAAAAATTTATCGAGAAAAGCAGGAATACTGGTAAACTTATCATGTTCAAATTTACTCATCACAAATGGCCAATCCGTATTTGTGACTACAGTCAGGTATTGCCGGAGGTCTGTAAAATCATACTTGTGGTAAATTTCAGGCTTTGACTTAAACAATGATTCCAGTCCCATTTTCAACAACAACTTTGAAGTGGGCACCTCTGTTTTCTCAAAAGCAGGAACGACCAGTTTAAATGTCCCTGACGCAGCATCAAAGTCGGTTATATTAACTTCATTTAAATTTTTTAAGGTTATTAGTCCTTTGGTGAAATTCTTACTGCCTTCGATGGTCATACCGCCGATCCTGCTTTTTACCGCGTTACCTTTTTTGGTAACTGTTGCAGCTATTGCCCTTTCCATGCCAAAAATAGTATTGCTTAAGGACACTCCTTCAAATCCCGAAAAGCGGTTGTTACACGGGTCACACACTTCACCCTTATCGAGTACGTAGCGTTTGTTACCAAATGATTCAGAAACAATATGTTCAATTGATTTACCGGGTTTAGGGTTATCGCAAAATATACAACTCATTCCATACCCTCCATTTTATGTGGCAATCCAAATATCCTTCCGGAGCGATACCAAGGTTGACCAACTTGGTGCGTAACTATTTTGCAGTGTTCATAAGTCACGGCCTTTCGCAGCTTATCCAGCTTTCCCGCATCAATCGTTCCACCATCATAAGCTAAGATCAGCATGTCAGGACGGATATTATTGCCAAACCAAGCCAATTGTTTCATCACTTCAGTGTTAAACTGCTTGGCATTGCTTTTGGCTTCACCAATGATCAATTTACCATCTTGGATAGCTAATATGTCGATATCGGTAGTCCATGGTTCTTCATTCGCTTCCCTAACTTCAAATTCGAGGCATGGTGCATATAAAAAACTATCGTGACAATTCCTGGAATCGTTTTTTAGCCATGCCAACGTTCTTAAAACTACGTAATTGCCATGATACGGTTTACGACGTGCGTTTGATGAAGCTTCTACCAAATTGTTGATGAGTACATCGTTTAATTTGTAATAAAGGTGACTGTTGAACTTCGGAATAACTTGATTTAAACAACCTTTACAATTCATTTTGTTTTGCAATTCATTCAGTGAGTACCAGCTATTGCTGCCACACTGAAAGCACTTAACCTTCATACCGATGAACATGGCATCCCGTTCAACCAAGTATTGAAGGTCGCCGTCGATGTGCGTTTTTAAATCTTCAGTAATGTTACGACGGATAAAATCGTCCAGATAATCCTCATCGACCTCAAAATCCGCAGATTCTCTCTTAAAGAGATTCTTGATATCTTCTCGATGATGAAAATAAATTAGCGTTCTTTCATGCAAAAGGTCCTTGTAACTGAATATTCCTTTATTTCCGGGATATTTGCTTGCCTCAAACTCGTGCCTATTTTTTATCGGTAGTACTTCTTCTTTTTTATCGACCGGAACTGGTAACGCTACTGATTCGGATTCATTTGATGTGGTTGATACTTTTTCCGCTACGATCACTCCATCTTTAAATTCAGAATTACCCATAAAAAGATCGAGCCAGAATTTATCACCAGTGAAATCGTCGATCAACTGCCAGTTATTCTCAAATAGTTTTATAAAGGCAGAAAGACGCTGCCCTGCATTACTCAAAACAGGATAAGTAATCGGAAGTTGTACCCTTTCCTGACCTTCATTCCGAACCATTAGCCGCATTCGGATAATCTCCAAAGCGGATGGCACCTTAGCATCGATGCCTATATAAGCGTCGCCCAGAAATAAGCAAATATTGTTGTTTCGATTAATTCGTCCTTCCTGCTGACAAACCATATGAAAAAACTCCGTAAAGTTAGGAAACTTGATCCTGTTGCTTTTGCGGTTGGTTTCTTTCACTAATTCAATATCGAAAACATAATTGCCGGAAATTGTAGTTGTATCACCAATGACAGGCTTTGGTAGTTTTAAATAATCCTGTGTACCGAGTAATAAATTCTTAATAGGATGGATAGCCCCGATCATGATCGTTTGAAAAAATGGGTAAGGAAAAGTTTTCTCCTGTACTGGTAAAAAATTCACAAACTTATATTGTTCCTGAATTTTTCCGATTAGCAAATTCAACTCACCATCGGGTATACTTTTTGAAACGACATAAACCGAAGCACCATATAGCATCTCGTATAAAAAACCTTCGAATGAACGATCAAGGAGTAATTGTTCAAATTCATTTCTGCTCGCAATCAATTGTTTGATACGGTTATCCGGCTGCTGGTATAATTGCCGGTTCCAAAAATATAACAAGTCATTTACAGAATTTTCATCATCATAAATAATGAATTCCAACTGTTTGGTTGCCCATTCATTTTTTGCACGGACGGTTGTGGCATTGGCATTTAATTCAGATAAATGAGACTTAAAGAAAGGTTTTTCTTCATGCAGGTACTTATTGATCTCACCGAAATTCTCCTGGGTTATCTTAATAATTACAAAATTTTTGGTGTAACGGTCTTCACCCATGTAAAACGGCGTAACACCAAAATTTAACTGGTAAAATTGTTTTGTTGGAAACGATACTCCTTCATTTATATATATTAATGTCCGGTTACTGCTCGTACCAAAATTATTGATTACATCCTCCTGGAGTAATTGGTTAGCTTCCACACCTTCCATATCGTTTCCTACGCGTTCATTTATCTCGATATACTTTCGCGGATTGAGAAACCAATAGCCTTTTATTACCGCAAGATCGATTCCGGGTGCATAAAATACATAATCCGGGTCTTGGTGCTGTATCAAATTGATATATGCAGGGTCGATCTCGTTATGCTGTGTTGGGATAATCGGGTTATATCTGCCACCCCAATAACGGTAATTTGTCAAGATGATTTTACAAACCAATTCTTTAGTTACTTGGTCATCTACTAAGAACAGGTAACGAAAATTCCTGGGCGAGGTATAACAAAAAGTTTTTGGTTCAGTCATGTAGGGTATTAGGCTGGTCAAGTAAAGATAGACAGAATTAGCTTAAAGCGCTTACAAACACTCAGTATGATTCATTATGTTGATTTCAAATGATGTAATCGCCCCAATGGTTAATGTCCTGGAAACGTTTTTAAAAGTTTATTTTTTACCGGATATTCCTTTTTCCGGTAAAAAGAAACCCCGAACCAATACGGTTCGGGGTGCTTTGCTGTGCGCAAAATTTAGCACAACCTTTTTATATTTTTGCTTTTCTCCGCATTGCCTGCTGTGCCCTTGATTTGGTTGATTTGGCCCGGCTGGCACTTCCTGCCGTTTGGGTGATTATTTCAACGCTGACAGGTTTTCGACCAGTTTTATGATACTGGGCAATAGCATGAGCAATGTGTTTTTTTGTATCCTCTGTTAAAATTGACGGGCCTATTACCAAGTCAACATTTTTTGGTTCTCTGATATATCCCATTTTCTAAACTTTATAGTATTGTTTAATCAAAAATAATGCCTCTTGCGGATAAATAATCATATTGTGACCTCCAGTGTGTACTGCTCCCAGAACTTTCTCATAACGGGTTATCAGTTTAGTCTTAGCCTGAAATGAAACAAACCCTTCATTGCCATCATCCCAGGATCTTTTGCATGCATAAGCAAACAGATTACCACCAACACCCTCATGCAATTTATCCGTACCAAAGTTTATCGGTGCACTCTCTGCCAAATGAACATAAACATATCCCTCCAAATCACTCAAACTTAATAGTCCCTGAATAATATCGGGTTCATCAGACTTTATCAATTTGAAAACAGATCGATCATCCTGATTATACTCAGTTTTCCATGTAAAATGCCACCGTTTTTTTAAGTTGCAATTTTAATATCTTCATCCGTAACAGGTAATACCTCTGTTTCAAAACTTTCTCCACTATCTACCTGGCGAATACTGTTAGTGAGGTCATCAATTACTAAATTAAGGTGATAAACTGAATCTTCGTACATTATACGAATATACGAAATTTTGAATTTTTAATCAAATGATAACATATAACAGTAGATACTTTATAGAGCCTTTTGGTTTTGAAAAATATTATAGCACTAACAAATTATTTAGCCGGACCATTTCTTTAAATCTTTTATCATCATCTGATATATTCCAAGCATGCCTAATGAGTAAGGTTGTTACCATCATGATGTTTTTTAGAGATAAGTATACCTTATATTTTGAACTTTCTGCGCCTTTTGACTCATAATGGGAGTGTAGTAAGTTAAATGATAAAATTCCGTTGTGTTCAACCTTTGAAAACAAGTTATAAAGCCTTAACCCATTCAGCACTTCATCCTTCATTCCTTTAATTTCTATATCCCTGTACATGGTTATAATATTAACTTTCTTATGGCCCTTTTCGAATATCCCATTTTCAAAATAATCCGGGAATTTTTGTATCACTAGCTTTCTTTCTTCCTCATCATCTACAGCAGCCTTCCAAATAGAGTCAACGTGGTCAATCATGAACCTTCCAATTCGTTCCTTCTGTAGCTCCTGGTTGGTTTCAGCATCCATTACGTAATATAAATTTACACTATCGAATAAACAAGTCCGGAGCAGAAGAAAAATAGAGTCATAATAATGCGGCTTTTCATCCATGTTCGTGACAAAAAAGCTGACTCCATCAAGGATGTTTCTTAACTTATGTAATACGGTATAATAAAAGCGGTCAGGTTCTTCGAGGTATCGTAACTTTTCAAAAATGTCATTATCAATGATGTCACTAAGGTGATTTGCAAAGGTATAAGTGATTTCGCCCCCAACTTTCGATTCAATCATATTATTATTAATTAAGGTAGGTTTTTTATATCGGTAAAGATAAAACTAAGGGGCTATATTTGAGTGAAAATGGCAGATAGCCGGCAAAAGGAAAATTATTGATATTATCAAAGCTGTATATTGTGCATCGTTAAATATTAAAAGAATAAAACTTAAACATTGTCAGAAAAAATATCCGAGCTTGTCCTTCGCCTGAAGCGCGAAACAGGTCAAATTACAACAAACCCTTTGCTGGATGGTATTGATATTCAAAAGCTCATTTCGTTTGAAGAGACTTCAAAGGCAGACGGTAATTATCACAAGAAATTAAAAAATATAGCTGCATGTCTTCGGGACATGGACTATCTACATAACGAAAAATACAACCGGGCGTTTGATGCCTACAACGAATTGGTAGTTTATGAACTGCTTAGAGGCCGCTTAGAAACTACTTTTATCGCTGAAGTAAAAAACATCAAAACACCTGATTATCGCCTTTCATTTGATGAATATCATTGTTATTCGGATTTAAAAACTATACACTTTTTGAACGGTAATCTGAATTATATCGAAATCCAGGAACAAAGCGCCCGTTCAAAAATCAAATTTGACAAAGCCATCAAAAAACGTGATAGTCCATTTATTACCAGTGATGCGATCACTATTGCACCATTTAAAAAAGGAAACAATGGAGAGCATCGGAATGTTCAATATATTATTCAGGAACTTATCAAAAAGGTACGTAGCCTCATAAAATTAGATCAGGTCAATTATGAAGGTAGCGAAGGTATTTGTTTGATTGATACAGTCAACCTTTCTTTGCCCCCTTTTCTGGAAATTGGACTACCCGTTCATCATGGTTATGTTTACGAAGAGCTGAATAGCGGTATTTTATGGAATGCCGTATTTGGAGAAATAGGCGATCCTGTCTGGAATTGGGTCGAGTTTTCCGGCCTGCCTAATCTTGATAAAAAACTAATGATGAATGGCATATTAAAAGAGGAGGCATTTAGCGATTTAAAGGCAATCGCTTTTATTATCGGTCCAGAGGAAAATAAAAGGATTATCGGTTTTCATCGCTCAAGCGAGACAAATGACCAAACAATGGAAGTATTGTATCGCTTATGCGATTTTGTTAACGATGAGACAAATTCTCAGTATTTCAAAATTTTGGAGATTAGAAAGGAAAACTCAATTACGTCTGGCCTTACGAGATAAGTTTATGCTATTTAATCGCCGCCCTTCAACAAGGTAAATAAACACTATATTTCAGCACCATAGTTAATTTAACCAAATTGACAAATTAATAGTCATCCGAAAGAACCGAATTTTGCATTTGAAAAAGCACAAACATGAAATGTTATATCTGTGGTAAAGAGTCCACCTCTGTTGAACATTCACCAGGGAAAGGATTTTTCCCAACTCAATTCCGTAACCAACTGATTACCGTGCCATCCTGTGAGGAACATAACGAGGCTACTTCGATGGAGGATGAATACGCTCGTACTGTCATTGTATCATTGGTTGTAAATAACGATGAAGCAAAAAAGTATTTCCCTGACAAACCCCTTCGCGGGCTAAAAAAACAGCGGGGCTTGGCCATACGCCTGGCGCGGAATGTCAAAAATGTTTATATCAAAGATGAAAGCAAGCCCGATGCCAAACTTGAACCGGCACTTAAGATAAAGATAGAACGTGACCGGATTGATGAAGTTATGCGAAAGGTTAGTTATGGTCTTTTTTTTCATGAATATGGTATACCATGGAATAGAGAATTGAAAATTGGAACTGAACATTTTACCTATGATGATTTTCATCCTGATATGTTGGGTGAATTGATCCGGGAAGGGAAAAAATTATTGAACCCCCCTCCTGTATATAAAGGTAGCAATCCTAAAATATTTCAATACGCATTCAATTTGGATGACTCTCAGGATATTCATGATCAGATACTAATGATGAAATTTTATCAAGGATTCGAAGTATGGGCATTTCCTCAACCAGGAAGCTCAGGGCCTGTCGTCGAATTTAAACCCAAACCCGGAACTGACGATAAAACCAATTCATCAAAATCAGACGGAAATAAGGGGTAAGAAGTTTAAGGACCGCCTTAATTCGAAGGATTAATAGGTGAAATGTTCAAATTTTCTATTAACAAGACTGCTTTCAATTGAAGTCTTACATTTTACTAATTCTTCGTTTACAAAACGATGTATGTTTTTAATATCATCCGAAAGCTTTAATAGTTCTTGTTCACCACCACTTGCATTTGCTAACCATATCCTTTTTAATGATGCATTGTACCCGCCCTTAATAAAACTGTTGGCAGTTTGATAATGAATTAAAGGATGCCGAAATCCTGATAATAATTTATGTTCCTTGCCAAATCTTTTTTCGAACCATTGGTAATTTAGGTCTTTCGATAATTGCGGAAATTTCATTTTCAATTCCTCTTTAACTTTCCTTTCAAACAGCTTATTAAAGGATAATCCTGATGTCGTCAGTTGGATGGGTTGCAAAAAGAGATAAAGCAGGTAAGCGATCCTTTCATAAAAGGTATAAATTTCTTCAATTGCATTTTCAAGGTAAAATATGAACCTGTTATCCCTGTAATTTAGATTGACGGGATATATTTTTGTGCCCTGAAAGTTATATGAGTTAGCAGTATAATCAGTTGTATATCGGCCCCATACATTGGACATCCCTACACTATAAAGAATGTTTCTATGACATTCAACGAATTCATCAAAATAATCATGACTTGAGTCAGAAACTTGTGTGGCGTTGGAAGTATCCACTAACTTCCAAATTCGTGTAAAAAAAGTAAAAGCTTCATCTCCGCAATACGTATTTTCGAATAGCATTTTTACACCCAGCCGATCAATTTCTTTTTCGTAATTTTTATGAAATAAAAGCATCAACTTTTGTTCGCTATTAAGTAATTTGATATCCTCCCTCGAAATGCTATAATAGTCGACGAATACGAAAGCTTGAATAGTAAAGGCAAAATGCACTGTTTGCTTTGAAAACGTAAACCTTTATTATTAAATTCATTTAGCCTGCCATTGATTTGTACGTCTACTATTAATTCTTCATAGTATAAACCATCGGAATTAACACAATTTTTACTATAGGATCACCCGACCAGAGGATAGTAGAAATATCTGGTTCAAAATATACGTTTTGCGGGGCTTAACCCTCATTCATTAATCATATTTCATATTCTTTTACCAAAATTTGGTAATTTGATTTCTTTTACCTATTTTTGGTAATAATTAACAAGAATGAAAACTAAAAGAAATTAATGATGCGTGATTAATGAATGTAATAATAGAGGGCGACTACCTGAAAGATCTTTATGCAGGTGTCGAGGTGAAAGGAAAGCCTAAATTTGGCGAAGACATCATCAGGGGATTTAGAAAAAAAGTAGCCTTGATGAAAAATGCCTCAAATAGCAATGACTTAAGAAATTTGAAGTCGTTACATTTTGAAAAGCTTTCCGGAAATCTTAATGGCAAGTACTCCGTGAGAATCAATAATGCATATCGTATTATCTTTAGAATGGAGCCAGATGGGAATAATGTGCGGGTAGAGATCATCTTTATCGAAGACCTGAGTAACCATTATTCATAGATACTTATTACTCTTAAAATTATATTTACTGAACACTCTACAATGGGTAGAACATGGTAAATCAAGTTTATTCCAAAAACGGAGAAGAAATAAAAACTGATTTCCTTCTCCATCCGGGCGAGGTCTTGTTAGACGAGATTGAAGCCAGGGAACTCAAGAAATCAGCAGTAGCAGCAGAATTGCAAATGTTACCGGGACATCTTAGCGAGCTTTTTAAAGGTAAGCGCACGATAACCGCATTAACAGCTGTCAAACTGGAAAAGGTGCTGGGTGTGAGTGCTGAGTTTTGGATAGGGTTACAAACTGACTTTGACCTGGCTGTAGCAAGAAAGCTATACCAGGTGGCTTAAAAAAAGCCGGGGCAACCCGGCTTTTTATCGTTATCTTCTCTTTCTTCGTCTTTCAGCGCATCGTCTTCATCATCAGCTATCTCGATACGAATAGTACCAATATAATGATCTCGCTGATCGCGACCATCGCTATCCACCAGATGAGCATCCTGTTCTGCTTCCATTGATCTTTCTGCTGACCGGCCATCATGGCTTCCATCTTTGTCATTTGTTGTGAAAAAAGCTGCTGCTGTTCCGCTGTCCGGCGGATGAATTCCGAAGCTGCGTTGTTGTTCAGTTGTGCCTGATACAAGTTCTGTATGAGCAGTTCTCGCTCGCTCGCTTCGTCCTTGTCCGGTTGCTGCTTTGAGATTGGCCCGTTCTGCGGCTGGTCCTTTCGGGTACTTTGCTGTTGTTCTACCGTTTGCCTTGCTAATAGTCTCGCGGTCTCTGTCTTGTCCATAATTAATGAGTTTAATGATCTCTGCCCACTTGAAGCGGTTGCCCAGGGCCTGTCCTTTAATTTTAAAGCCATCATAGAAATAAGTTATTCCGGTAACCCTCCCGGTAGTCGCCTGGTTGAATAAAAAGTTAATGCCTAACTGTTCACCATGTTTGATAAGTTCTGGTATACTGCTGGAATTTTCCGGCTAACAAGCCATTCATCAATTCCTGCAAGATCATTTTATGGGACGGCATGCCTTCGAAGCACCATTTCCAGTTCGCCTTTCGTTGGTGGCCGTTGTGATACATAACTGCCGCGCTGTATAGTTATTTGGCTGTCTAGCGGTATAGCTGCCGGGCTATGTAGCTGTTCCGTTATACCGCTCCTTGATGTTATAGCTGTTTTGGTGTAGGGTTGTTTTGCTGTTTTGCTATGCTGCTCATTAGCGGTATAGCTACTTCGCTGCGTAGCTGTATAGCTGCTTTGCTGTACAGCTGTTAATCCATATTGCAACTCTAGCTTTCTGAGCAAGGCCTCGCTTTTCTTATAATTGTTGCTATCCGACACGACGCCTCAACAAAGCTTATCCGGTTCACTAACAGGTGTAGATGCGGATGATCAGCATCGTGGTGCCGGAAGATGAAATATTGGTTATTGCTGTACCCGCTTGCATTCAGGTAATCATGTGCAATAGCCATAAGTTTATGGTTATCAAACTGATCTTCTTTTGGGAAGTTTAGGCTCGTGTGGTACACATACTTGTTCAGGTTCGGTTTTAGGCTGCGAAGCCAATCCACTTCTTTTTTAATCTGCCGGATATCCAGCGAGGTAAAGTTGGTATCCAGCAGTTCTGCACGTAAAGCTGGGTCGGGATGGTAAAGTTTCTTTAAATTGTAGTTTAAAGCTCCTATAAAGCTCCTACCTATTTTCTGGCTAGCGATAATACATTAACTCCCTGATAATTCTTTCTTCATTTTGCTTAAGTTCATTCAGGACATTGAGCAGTCCTTAAGGCAGCCTGCCAGAATTCAACAGCCTGGTCTGCTGGTTGATGTTGACACCTATCTTTTTTAGTTCCAGAAAGGTTTGCACCTCGATCCTGGCCGTTTTAGGCCGGGGAAAGTGACCGGTAAAGATTTTTTCGCTAACCAGCTCGCTGGCAGTTTTGCCGCACAGCTCAGCCCAGGAATTCAAGGTTTCCAGTTCCTCCATAGTCAGCCGGATGGTGAAGTTGATCACCCTCCGCTGCGAATTTGGTAGTGCCGGTCTTGCCATCAGTCAGCGTTTGAAGTGTTAAAATCTGGACCATACGACAGCAGTAAATAAACGAAATGAGTTCTTTTCATAATTAATTGATTTCAAGAAAATGAATGAATAGCGAGCTCAGTTTGTGCGCTCTTATGGAAAGTGATGGTTAGAGCAATGGCGGTTAACTCGTTGTTATAAAGGTAGAGATTACCTTTTAAAATTCAAAGTAGTTATTGAACATGCAGAACAAAGTGAAGCATTTCCGGGTCCGGGTTTCCTGGCAAGCTCGTTTTCGCAGGGCGAAAACATGGCTTGCTTTGACTTTGATAGGTCTTTAGCCATTGTAGGGAGTGTAGAATTTATCCAAAATACATTTAAAAGATTGCTGCTCAATTTTTTTTACTGGTTCGAGCCCCATGATCGACTTGGGTGCTTATCGGTACAAATTACTTCGAGATTTATCGCTTATTTGAAGTGGTTGGCCGATTTTCCTGAAAGATTGAAAGAATATAATGAAATGGGAAAAGCCTAAAATGGACGATTTGATATACAATAAAAGCATGCAATAATATATCAGTAGTAATGAAGTTTGGATTTCATTACTACTGATATCCGTTTTTACAAAATCCAGATTATTTCCGAAAATGTAATAATAAAAGCAATGAGTTTTATCAATTCAAAAGCTTTGGACCTTCCATTTCCAACTTTCTCCGAGTTAAATAAGATATGCTTAATTGATTTTGATATGATGTACCTATGGCAGTGAGTTCATGCTCAAAACCTATGATTTTATCAAAGTAGATTTTTTCTTTACTTTCCTGATCTGAAATTCTCCAGAAAAAGGAGCTATGCCGAAATAAATTTAAAAGCTCTGGGAAAAATCTATTTCTCACACAAAATAGCCATAGAGCTTTGTGGCAATTATCAAACAAAGAACTCATACGCTGCCCGTACAAATAAGAATATGACAGATTAAGCAACTGAAGATCTTCGTGTGTTATTTCACCACTACCATTTTCTAATGTGTCTAACGCTTTATTTATAACAGCTCTAACAGTATTATATTCATCCTCGCCATCCTCAACGACTTTCGAAAATCTTCTATCTCTATCCTGTTGATCAGAAAAGTTATTAGCAATGTCAATTGATATATTGTTAGCCAAAATCTTAGATTTTGCTCGTACAGCTGCGCGTTCTAAAGTTCGTAATTTGCTAAGTAGTTCATCACCTTTTAAAGTAGCCTGGGCAATAATATACTTTGCGGTCACTCCATTTGAGCTGGCCGGAGTGCTTGTTTTCTCAATCTGTCTTCCACAAGCAATAGCTTTATCATATTGATCCATTTGTAGGTAAGCGTACCCTTGGGCAATTAGTATTGAGTTTTTATCATCATTTGAAAAATCATGACCTTCAATATCCATAGCTTCCTGAAGTATTTGAATGGCTCTTTCTCTCATACCACTCATTCTTAATGACTTCCCTAGTATTTTTGTAATCAATGCTTTATACCGAACCAAGGAGGTGCTTTTTAAAAGATTATAAATTTCTTCGGCTGTTGTCTGAGCATTCTTATAGTCTTTAATTTCAAAAATATGTTCGCAATAATTAACTGCTAAGCTCGCAGATCTCTCAATTTCAAAATCAATTTCATTGTTAATAGCTTCAGAAAGTAAGCTCTTTACAATCAATTGACAGTTGTCAAAGTTTAAAAATTTCGAATAGCTTTTAAAAGAAGTAGATTTGATATTTTTTATGTTCCCTTCACGCCACTTATTACCAAAATACAATGTACAGCCGTTTTTAAGTATTTCATCCTTCTCATTTTCTGTTATCATTGTGCTAATAAAATCCCTAATTTGTTTAGGCACTCTGAACAATTTTATTTGGTGGCTGTCATCCGGATCATCAACATTAGAAAGAACACTATTTTTGGTAACAACTTCAATTAACGATGACTTTTCCAATTCAACAATTTGGTCTAAACTTATAGGTTCAGTGCTAATGAATCGCTTAAGATTGTTGTAAGTTTCTCCATAACTTAAAATGGTCAAAATCTTCAGCAATTTGAAACTCCTTAATTTTATTTTGTTTGTAGTGTCGGAAAAATAACTTAGGGTTTCCTGGAGTGATTTTGGGATTGTGTCAATATCGACCCAATCGTTTGATCCCGAACTGTCCAATTCTAAAAGTTCCTGAAATGAAGCATATTTCAGATTATTCATGAATTTATCAATCCGGTTGGGTAGTCCACCTGTTCGGTTTGTAATTTTATCTAGGTTTTCGGGGCTTGTTAAATAATCTTCAGAGTTAGGATGACTAACCATATAAGACTTAATTTGCGTTGCATCTAATGCACTTAGTTTTACTATTGAATTGTCGAGCCGTTCGTCTGGAATTTGCCTGGCAATCAGAATAATAAAAGTATTTGGACAGAAATCAATGATAGATTTGATTATCATCATAAATTTCCTGTAAGTATTTGGGTTCCTATATAAACGCGAATGTACCTGATTGAGCACTAAGAAATGAGGCTCTAAGATATTCATCATATTGCAAAAATTAGGAAAAGCTATACCGGTCTGTTCTTTAAACGCCTCGAATAAGTCTTCATCATTGGCCAAATCCTCACAATTAATCAGAAAATTATTTTTATTGTCAATTTTGAGTCTTCCGGAAACGCTACCGATAAATTCCTCTTCGCTTAAACTCCAGTCTGTGATTAACCAGCAATAATGACCTTTGGTCATATGCTTGATAAAATCCTTTTGCTCAACTAAGCGAATGCTAGAATGCTGTGGTAGCTGCACATAAATCGCCCTTGGAACCTGTTCCAGATCGCTCTCGTAATCCTTTTTGTCAAGGCTGAGAATATTTGTTTGTTCATCATTTAAAGGCCACGTGGTTTCCTCTATATTCTTAGTTTCTGTCGATGGAGTTTCATCTTGTGTTGGATTTTTACTGTTGGCAGGCACATGGGAAACTTCGATATATGCTTTTCCATTCAACGGAAAGGTATAATCAGGAGCAATTTGATAATTTCCACCTCCTCTAAGTTTCATGGCTATTCTGGGATAGATATTTTCAATAATCTCAGAATCTTTAATGATGTACGAACCTGCTATATATCCATGAATTCTTGACTCGACATCATTTATTTTTTCAAGTCCAAATAAAGATGGAGCAAGTTGCAATCTTCTCTTTGCCGATCCAATTAATCCATATTCTTCTAAAGATGGTTCATGCAAATGACCACATAAATGATTGAAAAAGGTTGACGGAGGATTGATATCTGCATCATAATAATTTAAAGAATTGGAATCGTACCACTTTGAATCATGATGTGTAAGCAATAGTGAGATATCTGCATCTTCAATCCACTTAAACGGATCTTTGTCCGTAATGGCTTGCAATTGCAGGGGATGGATAGCTAATTTCCCTAAGTAATCATCACTGGAAAGTTCTAAAAAAGCTGTATTCAACCCTACTACTTTCATGACAGCTCCGTCAACGGTAAAGACACTAGAAATGTCACCTGGAATCAGCCCTTCTATAATTGTAGGCTTTGGTAAAGCGATTTCTTTGTACCAATTCTTGAAATTATTGAAACATCCTTGAATTAGCTTGTAATAGTCTGTTGTTACAAAATCGTTCCAGAACTCTTCTCTTGTATCTTTGTCTTCATGATAACGTCGAAGGACTTTAACAACCGGATCTCTTAAATCAGGCCTTAATAAATCATGATTTCCCGGTATAGCAATTAAGTATGGTTGGCAGCCCAATTTGTCAAAAACAGTCCATAACTCTTTCAAAAAAACAGTAAGGGCTTCAAATTCTTCTTTTTTACCAGAAAACGTCAGATCACCGGTAAAAAAAACCACATCAATTTTTCCGATATCATCCTTTAGAAGTTCAATATCCTTAAATAGTTCTTTTTTTAATCGGGGTAGTAATATATTTTGATTTTTCTGACCGTAATGTAAATCAGTAAGATGTAGCCAATTAATTCGTTTCATTAGATTAAATTATATACCCCGTTTAAAACAAATATATTATTTTAGATACAAACTCATGTTTAGTGTTAAGCCGCGTCTGTTCGGATATTTATAGTTTTCATTTATTCGATAATTTATTTTTTTGAAAATGTTTCATATAGGGCGACCCACTTTGCTTCTAATTCCTACGACACCCCGCCCATAACGCGATCGAATTGCTTAATTACGCTTTTCGCTAATTCTACTTTCCAGCCCTTTTCCAGTTCAATATTATTCTTGCCAGCCCAAAGTTCAATTTGATCAACTATGGGCTCATCTTTTACATAACTATCATTAAAATAATTATCCGAACGGTATTTTCGGTCAATGATATCAATGAGTTGCTGAACGGGCATTAAATCTTCAATTTCAAATGATTTTTCATCTAAAAATGTGGCAACCTCCAATATTTTATCTGGCTGATCCTTATATGTTGACGTTTTTAATTGCTTTGCATAGTCTTTACCTACTTTATCAGAATCCAGCAATACAAAAGGTAACACATTATCCCTAGACGATACTAGTTTTGTTACTGCTGCCATCCCCTTGACGCCACCTGTTGGAATAAAGACGACCTCCTTACTATTTAAAAACTTACCTCTACCCACCAAGTACCTCTTTATCATACTCAAATAAATCTGATCACTCGGACCTTCAACAAGTACAGCAAGACAACCAAGCAGCAAAGTATCGGAAACTGTCAAACCTAATGCTGCGTGAATTGGATAGATTGATTTTTCAGAATCACTTTCGTTGTAACGTAAGTTGGCAGATACCTTTGTACGCCCCGTACTTTTATCAACATAAACAGCCATCACATTCGCCAAGTTATCCATGTCAACCAAAAATGGTGAATGTGACGTATAGATTAATTGATTATCCTCGGAAAGTCTTTTAAAAAACGTTGCTAAATCATATTGTGCTAACGGATGAAGTGACAACCCTGGTTCATCTAATAAAAGAATTGCGTTCGTATGTTCCTGTTTAGTTTCTACAAGAAACACCAAAAAGAAACTAAAAAACCATTGCAGACCTCGGCTTCTACCTTCCAATTCTATCGGTTCCGGCCTTAACTCATCGGCCACGTTTATTCTAAAATGACTACCATCGGCTTCAAAAGAAAAAATATAGTTACCCTGCTGCCACCATTTTTTAAAACTTTTTGTCAGTTCGCCAGCGGCTGATCTTAACAAGACACCACGTTCTTTTTTCTTTTCCGCCCAGTCGGTAACTTCTTCAGCTGACAAATTTTGCTCGACTGAACTTATCTCTCTGTCGTAGGCGTCATGTTTTTTAATGATAGTTTTACGGTCGTTTCCAAGATCATAAATCTCCTGAGCAGAAAGGTTCACATATTGAAATAATACATCTAATGTTCTGGCTTTTGCGCGAGCTGATTCGGTAAGGTCGGTACGTTCCATATCCTCAATAACACGAGGTAGATAAATTTCGCTATCAAGGTTTCCGTAATCTGAGTAGTAAACAAACTTTGGAAGTTTTGTTAATATATATTTCCGTGTTTCTTCAGTAGTAACGATTGCCTGGCCATTAAATGAATTAATAATCTTCAAGATCGGCTTCAGTAAATGTGTATTAAATAATTCAGGCAAATTTTGCTTTTTACCAAATTCTCCAACCAGGCCATTTATTTTCTCTTTTATTGCCGTTAACTCAATTAAATTCAAGATTCCTGAATCATTATTTGGCAATAAGAAATTTAGCGCTTCTGTGATTTTAGTTTGTAAAAGTTCTGGCTCTTTGGTAAAGGCCTCAGAATTACTAAGTTTAACTTTAAAACCATCTATTAATGTTTTAACCCGGGACTCGTTGTAAGATTGTATTTTGGAATAGGGTAAGGATATATAGTACAGGCCGTCGAATGCCCTTTTTACCAACACAGTGCGGACTTGCTCAATGTCGCAACCACTATCAATGGCAACTTTACTACTAACAGTTTCATCAAGTTCGAAATCAGCCTCTATAAATACGTCTTTTTCGTGATTTCCGGCTTTAAAATTACTGTAAAGATGTCTAGGGTAATCTGATAAAGGAACTATAGGTTCATTATTTGCAGGACGTAATTTCCATAAAGCAATAAGCAAATTTGTTTTTCCAGCTTCATTAGTGCCTACCAAACAAGTATTATCCCCTGCTTTAATCCAATCACTTTCTTCAATGGATCTGAAATTTATAACTTTATATCTAAGTAGCTTTGTTCCCATAAGTTAAATATTTGATAATCAACTTACAATACTTATACCACTCGTATTATTATATATTTTTACTGACTTATTGGCTGAAGCACATTTATGTCATGTCATTTAGTGTTCTAGTTACACTAAGAGTTAACAAGCCAATAAATAATGGAACCTGGCGTACTATAATTGATTTTAGAACCTTAATGCCCGGCAGGGCCGCGCTGAAATTTTAGGCTTTTTGCGCCTGATAAACGGTGGTAATTAATATGAAATTATAGCCCCCGACAGTCCGGGGCTATCTTGAATTAAGGTAGGATAAATAAAGCGATTGCCTATTTGAGTGGACATTCCGTGGCCATTGACAACCCTGTTACGGAATAGCCAACAGTTGATTCCGTAACACTTTGACCATATTAATTTATTGATTTTCACTTATGACTTTTCCTGGTCGCCTACGCAACTCGATGCTTCAAAGCGCACGGAATCGCTTGGTCAAGCCTCGCAGAATATCCACTTTGAGCAAGGGAATGCAACAATTGCGTACGATTACCGGCGTTCCAGATATTACCTTTTATTGGGCGCGGCATACCTTTGCAACCATTGCAAGAAATAAATGCCAAATGGATAAAGATAGTATTGCTGAAGCCTTAAACCATGTAGGCGGTGATCACAAAATCACGGACATTTATATCGAAAAAGACTGGAGTATCGTTGATAAAGTACAGGCAGCTGTAATGAAGTTTTTCAGAGGATTGAATAAACCGAAACCATCCAAGCCTCAAAAAACTAAAAATAAGGAATTAAGTGACCCGATAGAACACCGTAAAACCATGCGCCTTGTAAGCGCATAATATTAGCGATTATGAGAACATTCATTTTATTATGCCTTACCTGTATTGTTGGAACAGGAGCATTTTTGTCTGCCCTATCAGCGCAAAATAAATTACCATCATTTATAGTAGGCTTTGGAGTCTGGATTTTGTTCCTTATTTATTTTGTCAAAAAAATGGGAAAAAGATAGGTTAAAATAAAAGTCCCTAAGCGCTTGCCGCCGGGACTTTAAACCTAAACCTTATCACAATAGAGTCAGGATGACTCTGTTTTAACTCAAAGATGCTAATTAAATTGATAAGACAAAAATCTATCATGTTTTGCAGCAAGGCGAGACGGCCTGAGAACCCGAACCGTCTGCCATTTTGCTGCATTTGTTTTCTCCATTCATAACGTTATAGAAAGGATTATGGGTAGTTCTCAATCGGCATGATGAATATCCTCCCGTTGCCTTATCAACCAAGCAGCGTTACAAACGCGCCGCATATTTTCCCAAAAGTTAATAATCTCGCCAGGTACCAAAGTTTCGAAATCGGTATGGTTAGAAAGCGCAACATGTAACCAGGCGTGTAAATTATCGCGATATGCTTGAGTTGGATATTCAATAAAGCATCTGTCAAGTGCTATATAGGGGTTCGCTAATTCGTCGTCCGGAAAATCTGCCGTGAAATATAACCAGTTCATAACTTCAGCTTTCAGCTGTTCTGTTGATACTCGTTTTGACACTGAGTTACTATCCTTATACTTCAATAATAAAATATACGAAGCTTCCATAAGCCACAATTGTAAGTCATAAGTCAATAACAACCTTCCAGGTCCAAGTTGTAATTCGTTATAAAAATCCTCCACCACCACAAATGACCGCCATTCTTCGAGTTTTTTTAGTTGTTCTTTGGGCAACCCTGTACTAAAAAACTCTATTACAACCTGTAAGGGATTAAGAAATTTGCTTATTCTTAAATTTTTAGGTTGATTTTCCCATGGTGCTGTTTCGCCACAATACGTATTCTGTTTTGATAATTGTTATAATATGAGGCTATGTAGATTGACAGGGAGCCGAAAAATTTTATCGGCCCCTGGCTGTCATTTATAGTATTTAATAGGTTGCTAATCTCACAGGGAGGCTGGCAGCGCCGGGGAATAATCCACGGCCGCTGCTTGTGCTTCCTCTGTGTTCCTAGCGGTGCCCCTGTGCGGTTCTTTTTTAGCAAGTTCTGCTACCAGATCAAGGAAAGCTTTTACCTGTGTACATAGCTGGTCAGCGTCTATGTCTACTATTTGATAGTTATCCTTATATCTTGCTTCTGAATAAGCTGAAGTTAGTATCCTGAACAACCGCTGTTCATTTTTAAAATGTCGTCTGAATAGCCGAGCTGGCTCCTCCGAAAAGCAATTGCAGAACTGGAGCAAGCGGTCAAGGTTGTGAATGTCCGAGCGATAGCCTGTAAATAGCCTGATTAAAGCGCGGCACGCCTGTTCTACGGATTGATGAAGCAGGAATGTAACATTGTTATGAAAATCGTTCTCGTAGCAGATAAATGCACTTTCTAAAAAGCCAGATGCAAGATTGTAAATCCGGTCAAATGCTTCTCTGTCCTTTAAAAATGCCTTTTCTGACTTTTCTAATTCAAACTCAGGTATCATTGCAAAGCCATCAGCTGTATAGATCAGAGCCCCATTCAACCAGGCATTCAAAAAGAAGGTATCGTAATTATGAACCAGATTCATCACTGTCTCAAGTCCATGTGCAATCACAAATGTGCCTGGGAATAACTTGCCAATATAATCCTGCATCGCGTGCTCTATACGGGTAATTTCGGTTGTCATTATTAGTAAGTAGTAGTTACTTGTAGAAACAACTTTAGTAGCAGCAAAAACGGTGTTCTCGTTGCTTAATCTGTTTATGGCAGCAAAGCAAATGATCTTTTCAATTTTATATTGATGAGTTAGTGCTTTAGCTATCTCCTGCAATTCTTTATGCTGTATCTCAGTGAGTTTGATTTGCCTGGAATTCATCTTCACAATCATTTACTTTTTTCCAATCTTTCGTTTGTTGTATTACCGGCCGCCATGAGGCTGCGAACGATCATACGTTGGTTGACCAGTTCAATTTTTAGCTTAAGAACCTCCCCGAGATTCGTATCAGGTGGCGCTCCCGTATAATCTGGTTGGGTACTTATTAACAGCTCATACAGTTCAGGTTCGACGTTAGCCAGGTGATCAAAGCGCCTTTCAATTTCATTTGTAAAAAGTTGGGTTAACCAGGATAAGCGATCAATATCTGGATTTCCCGTTTTGTATCCTGTCTTGTAGAATAACAACGCCTGAAGTATTGCAGTTAATGAACGGACTATTAACCTGACAGCCTCGTATAAATTCTCCGCCTCGATTTCATTATCGATTTTATCATAAGCCATTTTTGACTCTGCTAATTTTTGTTCATGATAAGGTGTGCCTTCTTCATCATTTTGCTTAATCTTTACAGATGAATGTTCTTTCAAATTGACACCTTCACCTTCATAAACAATAATCCCTTTAGCCAATACATATCTTAAAAAGGCTCTGTTGTCGTCGTTTTTTGCTTGTAAAATTGTTTCACTTTCAATTACAGTGAGAATACGAATTAGGGGTTCAACAACTTTTTCTATCGCTTTACTAAGTTCTTCGTTAATTGGGTTTGCATAATCATCAAACAAAAGGTAAAGCATAAATGTGTCAGGGTTCTTAAAGCTGTTTATATGAATAACAGCCTTAACGGATGGATCTGCTTTAATTATTGTATCAGCTACCTCATTCAAGGCCAGCTTTTCCGCCGTTGTTTGTTCTATTCTGGAAATTGCCTCGTCACTTTTTTTATATACTGTCATGTCGATTAACTCACGCTCACGTATGTTTCTTTCTTCAACTGGCCCTTTCTTCAATGTGGGTTTGTTGCTTTCGCGTTGCCGGATAATCCACGCGGCGGAATAAAGTTTTTTGACAGATTTGTAAACGAGCAGTAGTTCATTCGCAGTCATACTCTCATCAACGGCATAAGTGGACAGTGCAAAATGTATCCATTCATTCAAATAATCTCTGAATTGCTGCGGCTTAATTTCTTTAAAAACCCGCTTTATTGCTAAGTAAGGATTCGTTATCTCCTCTGCTGACAGATTTTCGGGAAACCAGTACCATAACTGTTTTTCTTCGTTTACTTGTTTTTTGCTGGTTACAATCGCCCGGTTATTATCCTGCTTTTCGTGATATAATAAATGCAGTGCTTCAAGCAGTTTCAGTGTAGCTTCGTAAGTATCGAATACTTTACCCGGTCCGAATCTTTCGTGATTAAAACTTTCATAATTAACCACGTAATATCTCCATGTTTTAAGTTGTTCAAAATGTCCTTTGGGCCAATCGAGATCGAAAAAATGCCTTACAACCGTTAACGGATATTGTACCTCAGAAAAACGAAGATTTTTAGGGTAGTGTTCCCATGGAGCATATTTACCGCAATACATTGTCAATTGCTTTAAGCCGGTCTTCATTGGCCGACAGTACAAATCTCGAGAACAAAAAAATGCTAAACTATTCTGTGGTTTTCTATCGTATGCTCAGCAGCACCATATTTTATTAACTGAATTAACCGACCATACAATGCGGATCTCCGAAATAAAAGGAAAAACATCACTAATAAAATAGGCCGGGCTTTCGCCACGGCCTATCTGGCTTTCAATCCATATACTACTTGTCGTTATCATTTATGTAGAGTTATAAGAGTTTTTCAGGCCGTTGTAAGGTAGGATTTGGAACCAGGATGAATGCCTACAATCACCGCCCTTAATTCCTTGGCTTCCTGAAAGTGATATTAATACATTGAAATTAAACCTTATCTTCCGTTAGATTCAAATAATCTCGATTAGCAAGCAAATAGGCTATAGACACCAATTTGTCAATTTGCTTAAAAACAATATTCACCTGTTCAAAATCGAACATATCGTCGCAAGAGCCCCGCGATAAGCCATATCGTAAGAATTCCCACAAGTAATCCCTTATTCTTTGCAATTCGATGTTTTGGAAGACCTTTTTTATTGCATTATATGGCTTCAATCGTTCTTTCTTGGTAAGATTTTTTGGGAACCAACGAGATTTACGTTTTTCCAAAGCGACATGTTCAGCACTGATTTTTGGAAAAAGATGTCCGATCTCAATTAAGTCGTTTATCACAAATAATGCCTCGCTCAGTTTTAAAACCGCATTGTACATATATAATAAATCTTCCCCTGACCCCAAAGCACCTTCTCTAAAACAGTCATAAGCTATTACTGAGTATTCCCATGACTCTAAATCATCTTCATATTGATTCGACCATTCTTCGTAATAATTACACAGTACTGTAAATGGATACTGTATTTCCCCATCTTCAAGGTTCTTAGGCCGATTTTCTCATGAATAAGATTTTAAAACTTTCATTTAATCCTAAAAAAACCAGTAATTATTTACAGGTGGCACAAATATCGCCTAGAAAGCGATGCTAAACTATTCATTAACTGTCTAAATAATACCCACAGCAATCATAATTTACCGGATATTATTTCTACATTGGATTGAACCATGCTTGTTATTATTTTTATTAATTTTGACCTAACCCTATATACTTGCATATGAACACTACCGATAAACCAAAGAATATACATCAGGGCAGCAACGTGAAACGTTTCCGTGAAATGCTGGGACTTAAACAAGAGGCATTGGCCATAGCTCTTGGCGAGGAATGGAGTCAAAAAAGGATATCTCTTATGGAATCAAAGGAAGTTATCGACGACGAAATATTAAATCAAGTAGCCGAGATTTTAAAAGTACCGGTTGAAGCAATTAAAAACTTTGACGAGGAGAAAGCCATCTTTAACATTCAGAACAATTATGAAAATTCCCATAATAAGGGTGCTAATTATCAATATAATTTTAATCCAATAGAAAAATGGGTTGAAGTTATTGAGGAAAACAAAAAGCTTTATGAACGTCTTTTAAAGAGCGAACAAGACAAAAATGAACTTTTAAAAGACATCATTAAAAAAAACAACTAATCGGAATTTCAATTTCCTTTTAAAAAAAAGTATTCACAAGTTTATTTTAACTAACAAATTATGTTTTTTAAAATATTAAAGATGATATTCTCTCGCAAAAGAACCTGGAATGGCTCACCAGAAATGTTTTTGGCGATGATGTTAGAAATGGAAGCCAAGGGCCGTGAAAACGATGCTTCATCAGCATCAGCTGAGCAATTAGCAGGCGTAATGATGAAAATCTGTAATATCAATTTATACCCGTATAAAGATTTTTCTGATCTTCAAAATAATGGGACTCCAGATTATAGCTTAATCGAAAAAGTACGGCCTAAACTTAACGATCAGCTTCAAAGAATGGAATTAAAAAAAGCTATATACGGGAATAACGCCGATTTAGGTGAAGATGATCCATTAGCCGGTAATTCAGACGCTGCGAAATTTACCAGGAGTTTTATAGAAGACTTTCAACAATACGTCGAACTCAAGGATGAAAACGTCGAGACTCCGAAACGTTCCCCTAAAAATACTTTATAAAATCTATTATTTTTCAGTCATAGAAAAGTAAATCAGTAACTCTTACTGTAATTCTATATCATTTATTTTCGTTATAGGCAATAATAAACTCTTAAATAATCCATTTAGGGTTATAAATGGGCTATTTTTTACTTTTTTTAATTAATTAATAATTAAAGTAAGGGAACAGCCCTACAATTTTAAATTATGTCTAATAATTAATATAAATATTATGGTTATAGCAACAAATGAGGATGGAAACATAGTAGTTGATTTGTTGACAAAAGCTTTTGTCAACAATAAAAGTGTGAATTTCATTGTGCAGCATGAAAATAATATAAAGGAGATAATGGCATTAATGGAATATTCATTTGATGTCTGCCTTCTATTCGGCCAAGTGTATTTATCGAACGATAAAGGTGCATGCGCACTTATATTATATCCGCAAAAAAAGAAGTTTAATATTAGAGCTATATGGCTTGATATAAAGCTAGTAATCTCTACAATTGGATTGTCCAGGATTAATACAGCTTTGGGCCGGGAATCGGCAATAAAAAAAATACAGCCTAAGATTGACATGACCTATTTATGGTTTATCGGTGTAGATCCTGATAATCAACACCATGGTTTAGGTACAAAATTATTGCAGGAGGTTATTCAACAATCTGAAGCGAAAAATCTGCCGATATATCTTGAAACTTCTACTTTGGAAAATCTACCTTGGTATGAAAAGTTAGGCTTTCAGATTTATAACAAACTTGATTTAACATATACGTTATATTTTTTACGTCGTTAGGAGCGACTGAACATCACTATGCTGGTTTTTGGAACAGAAATGCATATAGTGACTTTTGTATTCGTCGTATTGGAGTTTTGCATGCTAATTTTTCAATTGGCCAGATTTTGTTACCGACCTCAAGACAAACATAGAAACTACTACTTGCTATTACTGGTATTATTACTTTTTTATAACATTACTGGTGGGCTTTTCCCAGACGGCACAATGTCATTATCAATTTCAATTCAGATGATGATTGCCTACGGGAGCGGCTTTTTTATGGCATCATTTTTTCCATTATTTTTTTATAAAGTAATGGAGTTACCAAAACTTAGATGGCATGCGTACTACGGCGTGCCGTTGTTTTTGATATTGCCCTATTTTATTTTCTTTGTCATCGTTTATGCAATAAATGGAAATTTAGATGCCGACTTAAAGTACGGTATGATTGTTCCTTTTCTCTATGCTGTGGTCTTACTTTATGTTATGTTTCGAAGCATTAGGGCCAAGTATCATGCTAACAGAAATAAAAAAGAGTATTTGGAAGAGGTAGCTATGTATCTTGCAGTCAGTCCCTGGGCGGCACTTACATTTTTTGGTGTTGTTGAGGCAAGTCAACTAATTGAAGTTCTATGTACTAATACAGGAATAGTATTTATTACGATAATTTTCTTGGCTCAGTCTATTAGGAAAGCACGAATAGAACAGTTAGAGCTTTTGGCAAAAAACCTAAGTTTTACACCTGGTAATTTTGAGATCAATAGCACCCATTACAAGTTAACAAAGCGGGAAATAGAGATAGCGATATTGTTCCGAAAAGGATTAACATACAATGAAATAGCTGCTAAACTATTTATATCATCAAAGACGGTAGGCAATCACGTCCAAAATATTTACGACAAAACCGAAGTAAATAGCCGTATGGCACTTATTCATAAATTATTTGATTGAAAACGCAATTATATGTATAGGTATAATTCCCTATTTTAAAATTTAGGTTAAAATCCCTATTTTTAAATAAAATCGGGCGTTAGATTTTTGCTTATTAATTAATCTTTAACACAAACATGAATGTCAAAGAAATGAAAAAGCAAATTACAATGTCAGGAAATTCTAACGATTCGACGATCAATGAACTGTTTTTTAAAACTGTAGAGAGTAAAATATTAACTTTACAGCAACTTAATACTTTACGAAATTGCGATAGTTAACATACACATTTAACCGAATTCCCCATACACGACGCTCATCGCTAACTGAAAACTGGTAATTTTTAAAAAAGTCGAAAAGCAAGTGGATGCCCGTAAAAGCGCGGGCTTGGCTTGTTCTGACTTTTTGGGTATACCAGTGCCTCAGTTACAAAACCTGTCCTTGCCCGCGCTTTTCCGATCAAAGTCTGCCTCTCTTACGTTAGTTTCAATGATTTTTGTGAGGGCAATTTAGACAATATTTTCACGCAGACTATTTTAATTAACTGATTGGTAATTATTTGTGTAATGTTTATATGCGTACTATAGAAACAAAAGGTTATCCATATGCATGGCTGGATGAAATAATAGAAGTAACATTAAATCCGAGTAAGACAAATCTGTCAGCCATCGAGTCCCAACAGTTGAAGTTTATTGAAAATAAATTTAACAGCGAATTAGGGGAAGTTTTAAAAATGTTAAAAGCTAATACTTTTTATGTTTTTTCTTCAAAAAAGGTAAAAGCAATAGTAATTCAATATTATCAGGCGCTATGTTTTCTTCAGCGGCAAGCGCTGGCCAATTTAGAAGCTTATCCATCTGACCATCCTATAATCTACACCGGCGAAAATTTGCTGCAATATCTGCAAGATATTGAGAGTGCATTTAAGTTGAGGTATGGTATTTATTTAAAAGACGAAATTACCCCTCCTTTAGAAAATGCTGGTAATGAAAATACACCTAAATTAATTTGCCGTTTAAGTGTAGATCAACTTGCAATCATATTTCGCGCAGCTGACGATGCAAAACTCATAATAGCAAGTTCTATCAGTATAATATTCCGGCGAATCGTTCCATTTTTGGCAACAGAGAAAAAAACAAAAATCTCTTGGAACAGCATGCGAAAAAGTACTTATCAAATTGAACAAAGCGATAAAGACATCGCAGTTGCAATTTTGGAGAAATTGATTGATAAAATTAAACACTATTGATAGGTAACCAACTATCTATGAAAAAAAGCCCCTGATCCAGGGGCTTTTTTTTTGCCCCTGGCGAAAAACTTTATTTTTTTTAATTTTGTATTTATCTGATTATCAATTGGGTACAAGGGGTACAATTCGGGTACAAGAAAAAGTTGAACTTTTTGACCCTCCCAAATCCCGTTTGATTTGCATCCATGATTACCAATGGGATGACAACAGAACCAGCACGACTGGCCCGTATTTTACTTGAAGCTGTTAACGACGGAACTGCCAAAGTTCTTTCCGATTCAACTATTCAAAAAGAGCGGGTCAGTAAATCTGAAGCCTATCGCCTATATGGCCGTAGCCAGGTTGACCGCTGGATTGCCGAGGGGTTATTCAAACCTCTCAAAGGCCAAATCTTCATTTCCTCTTCAGGTATCGACCGAAACAAACTGGAAGCTATTGCAGCAACCAGCAATCGGGGCACTTATCTGCCTGTGGCAGAGCGGTGATCAACTGCCAAAAGCATTGGCAACTGGACGTTGTTTGACATATAGAGATGAAGCATTACCCTGTTAAACACAGGGAATCAGGCGAAGCGGAGATCGTATCAAAAGTGAAAACGCCTGGGCAGGCGACGGCCCGTATCGTAGGATATGACGTGAGTAATCTCGAAAATAGAAAAACCTAAGTATATATATATACTAAAGGTTTTTAAAGGGGCGTAAGCCCCTTTTTTATTGGAACAAAAATTCATTCAAAACAACAAAATGGATATTCAAATTTCGCCTCACCATCTTAAACTAATCGTCCAAAAAGCTGCTGAAATGGGCGCAATACAGGCCTTAACCAAAGCCGGAAAATTAAAACCGTATTTAAAGAAATCGGAAGCATTTCGCAAATACGGTCGCGCCAATATTGAAAATTGGGCGCTAACAGGTTTAATCACGATCCGCAAAGACGGTGGCAACTCTGCCGGCTGGCGTATTGATCGAATGGAAGTCGAAGCCATCGTCAATTCCATTGAACTCCTACGCTTCCTGTAAAGTATAGGCAATATTAAAATTGAAAATCAGATGAATACATTAATTAACTACAATGCCCAGGAAATTAAAGAACAGGTGTCTCCTGTTGATTTTTTATCGCGGCTGGGCTATTATCCGGCTTATAAATCCGGGAAAGAGTTATTTTACTTAAGCATGCTTCGGGAAGAAAGCACACCATCTTTTTGTGTGGACGATAAACTCGGCGTTTGGTACGACTGGGGTGGCGCGAATTCCTCCGGGATCAAGGGAGGAAATGTTATCGATCTTGCTTTGGCTTATTGGTATCCACTTGGCTTTAAGGATGTTTTAGAGAAGATTAACGAGGTATGCAATATAGAGCCTGGCATAATGCAGACAGTCAGCCGGGAACATATAAGGCCACGAAAAGCAACTAAAATTCCAAA
Source organism: Mucilaginibacter sp. (assembly GCF_965277465.1). Classification (GTDB taxonomy): domain Bacteria; phylum Bacteroidota; class Bacteroidia; order Sphingobacteriales; family Sphingobacteriaceae; genus Mucilaginibacter. The sequence goes on along the minus strand of NZ_CBDICW010000002.1, from coordinate 711,098 downwards.
TTATAAGATTTTGGAGATCAAGGAACTCGGAAACAACCCGGCAATTACAACATATTTGCAAACCAGAGGTATATGGCCGGTTGCACATCAGCATTTGAAGGAAGTTTATTACTACATCGAGGATGAGAAAAAACTCCGAAAGCACTTTTTTTCCGCAGGCTGGAAAAACGAAAATGGTGGCTGGGAGGTCAGCAATCCATATTTTAAAGGATGCCTCGGCCCCAAGGGATTAACCATTATTTCAGGTGACTCGGATCGTGTCGCATTGTTTGAGGGAATGACAGATTACCTCAGCTGGAAGTTTGAACAACAAGACGATGGCGAAACAGTGATATTATTGAACGGAGTAACATTTATCGAGGCAGCCATCAAACGGACTGCCAACTTCAATAATAGAACTATCTTTTTTGATAACGATGAAGCTGGGGAAGATGCAAGCAGAACTTTTCAAAAAGCCTATCCGCTGACACAAAACGGCGCATCTTCTTATACCGGTTTTAAGGATTACAATCAAAGACTGGTTTCTGAACTGGACAACCTGTACCGTCTTCCGGTCGCCAGCAACGACAACCGTTTTAAAGCTGGTATTCGCCGGTAACTCCCGTATAGCCATATATACTAATATCCCGCTATTCATCTATTTGGATAGGCAATTAGTTACATAAACGCTTAGTCGTTTATACCGCTATAGGAATAACTGTTTAGGTATTTATTCAAATAATCAGCTATCTGCTTATTTAAACATAAAACTATTTGGCTAATCAACTAATCATCTATACCCATAGGCAGCTAATTAACTATAGGTATATCTGACTAATCAGATAGTGAAATATGAGTATAGGTACATATACAGCTTTCTAAATAACCATTTATTTATATAATTATTCAACGTATGGAAATTACAATCACATGGACAAAGATCATTGTCCTTACCATTAGCTATTTTTCAGGCCGGTACTTATATTTTAGTTTTCTGAAATATTATACGGGATGTCCATTCCCCTTTGACCCTACAGAGTTTTATGAAACATCCTCTTATGAAAAAGGCTGGAATATGGGTTACATTCATGGTTCACATAAATACAAGATTAGATGTGAAAAATATCGCAAGCAGATTGCTGAAGTCAAGGAAAAGTACAGCGTTACCTATGCAAAGCTCAGGTCATTGGAAGACCAATAGCTGGATTGATTCCCGATTTTGTTTTCTTTTTGCAAGCCTAAGCCAATTCGCAATTATTTTAAAGCTTGATTTTTTCTGTTGCCTCTTTCGCCGGGTAAAGCGGGATTCTAAATACAACTCAAGCGATTAAATCGGCCTCAAATTTTATGAGTTAACCCGGCCCTATTTACAGGGCTTTTTTATTTCCTGAACATAAACTTAGTTGCATATACACTTAGCTGTATATACCGCCGCCGGTTTGTTTTCCCATCGGCAAGTTGTGTTTTTGGGTACCCCAAAAACTTACTTGCCCATTGCCGCAAGGCGGCATGGGATGGGAATACCTGCGCAACTTGGTTTTCCTCTTAACAGCAAGCTCATTTAACCAAATGGCAAAATCCCCAAATAAACCAGGAAGACCGGAAAAGCTGACCGGCAAACGAACGAAGATCATTAAAGCCAAACTGACTGAAGATGAATTTAACCAGTTGCTGATTATAGAAAAAACTTTAGGGATTAACCGCATGGAACTCATCCGGACAAGGGTTTTGCACCAATCTCAAAAGGTTCTGGTTAACAGCAGCACCTTGTTAAAACAGCTTGACCAGCTCGGTGGTGAAATGGGCCGAAGCGGAAATAATATCAATCAGCTTGCCCGGCATGCCAATGTCCTGCATAATCACGGGCTGTTAACCGAAAGCGTAGTCATTGAATTTAATAAACTCTTCCAGGATTATATCCGCATTAGAGGCGATACTGAAAAAACGCTGGGGCAAATTATCCGCTTAATCAAAGGCTGAAATGATCGTCAAATTTTTAAGACCAGCTACGACATTTAAGGGCGTTGGCTACAGCTTTGCTAAAATGCTTCTGGATAAAGGGGAACTCATGAAGGTCGGTAACTTCCATGCGCTGGAAGGCCTGTCCAACCCACGACCGGAAGATTATGTCAATTACCTCGAAGCCGTTACCCGGCAAAGCAAACGTATCGTTTATCCGCAATTGCACGTCGCCCTATCTACAAAAGGCCAGGATCACAGCAAACAGGAACTTACGGATATTGCCGAAAAATGGTTGACAGGAATGGGTTATGGCAGCCATCCTTATTTAATAGTTTTCCATAAGGACACCAAAAACAACCACGTACATATCGTTTCAACCCGGGTCGGAAAGGACGGCAAAAAGGTGAAAGATAGTTACGAGCATATCAAAGGTTATCAGGTTTTGAACCGGGTAATGGGACTTAATGAATCAGCGCAGGTAGTAAAAGATATAAACCAGGCGTTAGGTTACCATTTCAGTTCAAGGGCGCAATTAATGATGCTGCTCGAAGTAAAGGGTTACACTTTAACGCTGAATGACGGACAATTTCAAATTTCCAAATTTGGCAAAATACAGGACAGTTTGCCTGTCGAAAAGGTTGACAGGCGTATCGCAGGTTACCAGCAAAATAAAGAGCGCTTGCAGCAGTTGCGGGCGATTGTCGAAAAATACCGCCCCGAATATGATCCTGATCTTTATCCTGAAAAAAGTAAACTGGCAGGTGGTGCTGAGGGGAAAACAACTGGCTATCATTCCAAACTAACGGATATGCTGCAAAACGACTTTGGCCTGCAAATCTTTTTTCATGCAAAAGGCACTAAGCCGCCTTATGGCTATACAGTAATAGACCATTCAAAAAAGACAGTTTACAAGGGAAGCGACCTGATGCCTTTGGCCGAATTTATCAAACCGTCGCAGACACAGAACACTAAGTCACCTGTACCGGATGTAATTGCAATGCCTCTATTTCCGGAATCCGGGGATTTCGACACAACGCAAATTTTGATGGATGCACCTGACGAATATGTGGCTTTCGACGATGCCGGAACTTACCAAAGCGGATTTACCGGATATGACCCTACCGGCGTTTATGTGCCTCCCTTACGTATTGACATTGCGGATGATATTGATGACGAACAGATCAATGGCCGCAACCGGCGAAGAAAACGCAAATCAAGAACCAATACCAGGTAAAAAAACGCGGCCATCTGTCCATTGCTTTTCAAAACTAACAACACCTTAAAAATCATTTAAACTTCATTATGATCATACTTATCGGCAACCAAAAGGGCGGAGCGGGAAAAAGTACGCTTACCCTGCTGCTGGCGAATTACCTCACTACGGTACATCAGCATAAAGTGACTATCCTTGATATGGATTACCAGCAATCCATTGCGGCCAAAGCGGAAAAAGCTAAAATACTCGAGAATGAACCCCTTTACGAAGTAGTACCAGTCGACCTGAGCCAATTTCCCGATTTACTCCATGTTATCCTTAACAACAAGCAGGATATTGCCATTCTGGATATGCCGGGCAAAATGGATGACGATGGCCTGATACCGGCATTAGGGGCAGCTGATATTGTCCTTTGTCCTTTTGCCTATGATGAATTTACCGTGGATTCTACGCTTTTATTTGCCATGGTCGTCCGGCAGATCAATAACAGGGCACCGTTAATCTTCATTCCAAACCGTATCAAACAAACGGTCAAATATGAAACACAGACTGAAGTTGAAAAGGTGATCCGCGAATTCGGTGTCATCATTCCTGCCATTCCTGACCGCATCGACTTTCAGCGGGTAAGTACGTTTCAAACCCCGCTTATCCTTTATCCGGTCATCTTACCTACACTCAAATTGCTTTATGAACAATACCTGTTTAAATAGGAGGCCAAATGACAGCGATACGATCTCTGGCAGATGAGCTTAGGGAAAAAATGCGTCAGCAGACAAGCGAAACTGAAAATGGTGAACCGGAAATCACAGCTCCCGCGAATGACAGCATCAGTAAAAAAGCCAGTAAAAAGAAGGCGGGTAAACCGCCCCCCGAACAACCACCCCCTGAACTGGAATCCTTATTGGCTGACCTGCTTGCGTATGAACTGACCGGAAACGAGAAACTGCTGATCCGGCTGGATAGCCGCACTGTATTTATGCTCAAGCAACTTAAAGTCATGAAAGGCATCGATATGAACAAGCTGATCGCCTACAGCATCGAAGCCTTTTTTAAAGAACGGCCCGAATTAATTAATTACATCAAAGCATCCCTGCAAACCATTGAATTATGAACTGGAATCATTTTATACTATTGCTTACCGGCATTTATCTGGGCTACTACGCCATAAACATTTTAGCTGACCTGTACCTGAAAAAGAAACCGCCCGGCGAAGAATCGGATCAGGAAGTCCTGTTTTTTTCCGAAGACGCACAACCGGAGATCATTATTTACGATGACGGGCCGGAACAGGCGGTAAACGCAGCACCCGCATCAGGGCAGGATTCTCCAGCACAGGAACCGGCACAGGCTTATCCATCCCCGGTATTGGAATCAACCGGCGCGGTCACTTTAAAAGGGCTGATGCGGGTTGCTCAGGCAGGCTTGCTGCAATACACCAAATCTATACCCTATTGAGATGAAACACCAATCATTGATTTTAAAGACGGCCCTCGCCGTCTTTTTTTTTGCCTTTAATTTCCCGGCTTTCGCCCAGGACCCGCCCGGCATAGATGATTTTAATCAGGCTACACAGCAAATGCACAGCGTGTATTTCAGCCTGTCCGATCTCGTGCTGGTTATCGGCGCGCTAACTGGTATCATCGGCGGTTTGCGGGTCTACACCAACTGGCAGATTAGAGGCCACCGGCACCATCACCCGATTGATGCCCAGGTTATCGGCTGGTTCGGTTCCTGCCTGTTCCTGATACTCGCAGGCATCTTCATCAAAGCCCTTTACGGGATTTAACAATCCATCATTTTTTTATTCACCCTTTTATTTTTTAAGTTTTATGACAGTAAAAAACAAGAAACTGTTAGCAGTAGCTGCGTCCGTAACTTTGGCGGCACAAGGCGCATTCGCGCAAACCGGAGGCGGTACAACAGGCATTAATGCCGCCACTTCCTCCCTTACCAGTTATGTAGACCCCGTTTCGACACTTTGCCTTGCCATCGGTGCCGTGGTCGGTATTATCGGCGGCGTCCGGGTTTACATCAAGTGGAACTCAGGGGATCAGGACATCAACAAGGAGATCATGGGCTGGGGAGGTTCCTGCCTTTTCCTGGTTTTGGTTTCTGTAGTCATCAAGGCCTTTTTCGGGGTATGATGCGCAAGTACGCAATTTATAAGGGGCTTCAAAAGCCCCTTATTTATCGAGGCTTTAAAGGCAAATTCATTGCCTGGGGAATCAGTTCGCTGGTTATCGGACTGGTTTCAGGAGGCATAACCGGCGCACTAACAAGCATGTATTTAGGCGGTGCTGTTACCATCATCACCATTACTGGCGGACTGTTTTACACTTTCCAGAAACAGAAAGGCGGCCTACACTCCAAGTCACGCCATAAGGGCGTTTTTGTTCACCCCGTCAATTTTCAATCCCATGGCATCCCATCAGAAAAACTCCTTTGAACTGCCGTATGCGGGTATAGACCAACATAACGGGTTAAGCTTGTTATACGGCTTGCGCGGCGATTACTCGGTTATTTTTAAAATTCACAATCCGGTACTGCAATATGCTGCTGACCCGGACGGCTACAACAGTTATCATAGCCTGCTGCTTAATCTCGTTAAAATATTAGGCGAAGGTCATATCATCCAAAAGCAGGATGTTTTTTGCCGGAAACAATACAAAGGGAAACCCGCTGCCGAATTTTTGCAGGAGAAATATCACCAGCACTTTGAGGGAAGGGAATACACAGCTATTTATACTTACCTCGTCATTACCCGGCAGATTAAACGCAATGCTTTTTATGTTTTCGATCTAAAAGCACTTAATGAATTCAAACAGTCGGTGCTTAAAACACACGACCTGTTGTCCGGCGCTGGCCTGCAGCCAACCCTGTTAGAAGAAAAAGACATTCAGCAATATGTCAAACGGATATTGGGTATGTCGTTTTCCAGTGACCTGATCACCCTGGATAACTTACTTTCGCTTGACCAGGAACTCAAAATGGGTGGCCGCACGATCCGCAGCATCAGCCTGATCGATACCGACCTGATAGATTTGCCTGAGCAAGTTGCTACCTATACCGAAAAGCAGGAAGGCCAAACCAAAAGTACGCTGCCGGTAGATAATTTTAGTTTCCTGCATACGGTGCCTGGTTATGACTGCATCATCTTTAACCAGGTGCTGGAAATTCCGCAGCAAAGGGTAACGCTGAATAAACTCGAACTGAAACGCAAACGTCATTCCGGTGTACCCGATCCGGCGAATAATTTATGCGTTGAAGACATCGATCAGTTATTGGCCGATGTAGCCAGGGATAACCAGTTACTGGTCAATGCACATTTTAATATTATGGTCTGCGCCCAGGATGACCGGATAAGCCGGGCAGCCAATTATATAGAGGCCGCCCTGTTCCAGCAAGGAATTATCCCCTCCAAAAACGCCTATAACCAAATGGAACTTTACCGCTCTGTATTACCGGGCAACGCGGTCGAATTACAGAAATACGACTGGTTCCTGACCACCTCTGATGCAGCCCTTTGCTTTTTTTTCAAGGAAGCCCTGCTGACCGATGACCCGTCCGACTTTTTGATAAGGTTCACTGACCGGCAGGGCATTCCGGTAGCAATTGACCCCTCAGATCTGCCAATGCGGCAAAACAGGATCAGCGCAAGAAACCGATTTTGTTTAGGCCCCAGCGGCTCGGGTAAATCTTACTTCATCAATTCCCTGACTGAGCAATACCTCCTGTATAACATGGATGTGGTAATCGTAGACACCGGACATTCTTATTCCGGACTTTGCAGTTATTACAACGGCAAATACATTACTTATACTGACAAAAAGCCTATCACAATGAATCCCTTCCAGATCACGGAAGCGGAATACAATATCGAGAAAAAGGACTTTTTGGTTACACTGGTCAGTTTGCTTTGGAAAGGAGCCGAAGGTATTGTCACCGCAGTGGAAAGGGATGTAATCTCCAACGTGATCAGTGCTTACTATAATTATGCTTTTGAAGAAGAAGATTACCCATTTTGCTTTAACACATTTTATGAATTCGCTCTTAAAAAAATACCACAGATCAAGCAGGAAGAACGTATACCCTTTGATGTGGACGAATTTCGTTATGTATTAAAAAAGTTTTTCCTCGGCGGCGAATTCCAAAGCATTCTGAATGAAGCAGCAGACGAATCATTGTTTACCGAGCGGTTCATAGTGTTCGAAATAGATTCGATTAAAGAAAACCGCATTTTATTCCCTATTGTCACGCTCATTATTATGGATGTGTTCATCCAGAAAATGCGATACCGTTCTGATCACCGCAAGTGCCTGATCGTGGAAGAAGCATGGAAAGCGATTGCATCACCCTTAATGGCAGGTTATTTATTGTACTTGTACAAGACTGTTCGCAAGTTTTGGGGCGAAGCAATTGTGGTTACCCAGGAACTCGGTGACATTTTAGGGAACGCGGTCGTAAAGGATAGTATTTTAAGTAATTCAGATACCATCATGTTGCTTGACCAATCACGGTTCAAGGATAACTACCAGGAAATTGCCAAGCTTTTATCCCTTTCTGAAACCGAGCAAAAGAAAATCTTCACCATCAACCAACTGGATAACAAGGATGGCCGGGGAAAATTCAAAGAGGTTTATATCCGCAGGGGAAATACAGGCGAGGTTTATGGCGTAGAGGTATCCATCTTTCAGTATCTGACATACACAACAGAAAAGCCGGAGAAAAGTGCTGTAGAAAAATACGTAGCTCTTTTCCATGATTATCCCGCAGCATTAACCGCCTTTGTAAATGACCTGCAAACATCAGGTCTAAAGCTGGAAGCTTTTGTGAAACAAGTGAATAAGCATGGGCCGCTATCTCAAAATGCGGCTTAACCATTAAACTCAAAACTATGAAATCTTTATTTTTCGTAATCATCCTTGCGGCAATTAGCGCCGCGAAAGTTTCAGCCCAGGCAGTCTACGTCGACCCAACCACGGCAGCGGCAATGGCTGTGCATTCGGGCATCATCAATGGGCAGTTGAATACTACTAATAACAAACTAACGCTAATCCAAACCGGCCAGCTTGCCGTTACAGGCCAGTTAACCGCTGTTAATTCCTTACAAAAGGATATTTATAAAGGGTTAAGTCAGGTATCCTCTATCATGTCAAACCTTTTGGCTATTAAAGATATTGCCGAGATCAGCAGTGATATTGTAACCGACGTCAATAAAGCGGCTACCCTTGCGCAAAGTGATCCGGTGTTATTGCTGTTTGCCCAGCAGGGTGCAACTGAATTTAAAACCAGGGCTACAGCGCTATCAGCTGAGGTAAGCACCTTCATATTACAGGGTGGACAGAGCAATTTAATGGATAGCGGTGAAAGGGCCAAGCTGCTGAACCGCATTGTCAGCGAATTATCTATTATAAGAGGTGTGGCCTACGGCATGTACCGAACAATGTATTATGCCAAAATGCGCGGTATCCTGAAATCGCTGAATCCATACTCCGGCTTTATCAATATTGACCGGCAGATTGGCGATAACATTATTCAAAACTCCAAAACCCTGAAGCAATGAAAAAGCTGGTTTATTTAAGCCTCGGTCTGTTGCTGCTGGTAAAAATGGGTTACGCCCAAACCAATGTTGAACTACTTGACCAGCTGGTTACCGAAAGCCAGTCAGAACACGACCGCCAAACAACCGCACGAACAAACCAGGCAACGGTAACAGCGAATGAGGACGTGAACAAATCACAAATGACCACCCTGAAAACGACCTACCGTAATATCCAAAGCCGCTTTCATACGCTCGGCCTGGTGATTGATGCGGGTGAGATCGGGCTTGAAGCCATGCCGCTCGTTAATGAAATTGTCAGTCAGCAAAAACTGATTGTAGCGCAATGCGAGGGCAATCCCATTTTGATCCTGCTGGCCGTTAATTCTGAAACTGACCTTGCTGATCAGGCAACCCTTTTAACGGAATATTGCGCCGGGCTGATTTTAAGTATTGGCGACGTAAACCAAATGAAGGCCAGTGACCGCAAAATGCTTTTCAGTTATGTAGTCAGTGAATTACGGCGTATAGACGGTGCTTCACGCGGATTACTAACTGCCATTACCAATTTTAACAACCAACTCCATTCCAAATCGGGCAACCCGTTCAGCAGTTTTATCAACCAGGATAAAAATCTGGTTGATGACATTATGCGGAACGCTAAAGCCCTTAAATGAAAACCCATGAAAAAACTTTTATTGATGGGCTTAACCCTGTTTATTACAGGCAGCCTGAAAATCTACGCTCAAACCATCATTTTTGATCCCCAACATTTTACAATTGTCAACGAGAATGGCCTGACAAGAGAAGCCGCAGAAAATACGCACCAAAATTCGCTGAGTAAAATCAAGCAGGATTTGGACAATATTAATCTTAACGTCAGTTCAGTTGTACTGGTACAGGATATGATCCACCAGGCTCTTGTCACCGTTGATGGAACGTTGAAAGACGGGCTGGCCGTTAAGCAGGTCGCCAAAATCATCAGCGATATTACTTCCCAGTGCAATCAGATCACAGACCTCGCCAAAGGCGATCCCTTACTGTTATTATTCGCCCAGCAGAATGCGGAGCAAATGAAAACACGGGGTATCAACCTCGTATCCGAAGTATCGTCTTTCATTTTAAAAGAGGGCGATAACGTGTTGATGGATTATGAAAAACGGGATTTTTTACTGCGCAAAGTAATCCTTGATTTACAGGTCATGCGGGCGCTTTCTTACAGTATTTACAAAACCATGTATTTCGCGAAACTGAATGGCGTAATCAAATCAGCTGACCCATTCCAGAGTTTTATCAATCAGGACACCCACCTGGCTGACCAGCTGTTACTTCGTTATCAACTATTAAAACAATAAGCTTATGATTAAAAGAATTGCGATCATAGCAACGCTCTTGCTATGCCTGGGCAAATACAGTTTTGCCCAAATGTATGTCAACGATCAGTCGGTCAGATACCAGCAGGAACGTATGGTATTTAAACAATGGAACCAAAATGATTTTACGCCGACACATGGTTTCCTGTGGCTCAATCCGTTATACTGGTTGACCTGGGCCTGGTTTCCCAATTACCATAAAACCGACCTGCGCCCGCTCGGTCCATCAGGCCCGCAAACCCAGCGGCTGGCGCTTGCTGCCGCCATGCAGAACACGGACAATGCTTATAAATTACAGTCCGATACACTGCGTAATACTGCTGTTTCCGAGGCGGTCAACTACTCTGGCCTTATTTCGTCGGCTGATCCCTTATGGATTTTATATTACAGCAAGGAATTTAAGGATTTGCTCAACCAGCAGGATAGCCAGTTGTTAGGCGGCGTATCCGCCAAAGTGCAAAGTTACCTCGTCAGCAGCGGAACTTACAGCTGGTACCTCGAACAATCGCACATCCTTGCCGAAAGGCTCAACACGGCGCGAACGACAACCCTCGACCGGGGTTCACGGATATTAACCTATTACCGTTTGCTGGCGGAATACCGGCGACTGAATGCCGCTTGGGCGACTAAAAAACAGCAGGCTGGCACTTTCCTCGCGTTAAGCGAAAAGGCTAATAGTTTAAAATCACCTGCCACAACACCCGTCACCATCCCGTCCGGTTATAAATCAGACCAGCAGATTGCGGACGAAATATTAGCTAATTACAAACTTTAAACGCTTATTTATGCTCGGTATATTATTACAAGTCCAGCCGGTCAGCGTATCTGATTCGTTTAAGGACACTTTTAATTTTTTACAGGGGAACGGTGTTTATGAGGATGGCATGATGCACTTTCTCCAGGCCATGAAAGCCAGCATTTGGGGACAGTATGACACCTTCATTGCGGATGCACAGGCGCTGTCCGCTATTTTTATGATCATCTTTTTTTCCCTGAAAGCATACGAAATGATGTCGGGTGATAAACAACTGGAGGTCATGCCGCTGCTAAGGCCATTCGGATTAGTGATGGTCATCCTCTGGTGGGGAACGTTTACAAAAGTCGTTGCATTCCCGACAGACATCATTGAAAGCAAAACCAACGCCCTTTTTAACGGCAGCGAAACGCAGTTAAACGACTTACGGGTACAAAGGGCGCAACTGATGGTCACGGTCGCCGACTCATTAATGAGTATGCAGGCGCAAACGGAAGTTGCCAGTAACGAAGCCACTACATGGTACGGCAAGGCGTGGGAGTCAGTCACCTCCGCAGTGAAGGATGGTTTTGCACAAATTTGGAACCCGATAATTGAACTCAGGAACCGGCTGCAGGTTGGTTTGCAGTTACTCGCCACTTCGCTGCTCGAAACCCTTGCTATCTGGATATTACGGATATGTGTCTACATCATATTTTTTGTGCAGATCATATTTTCCACGATACTTATCATATTGGGGCCGTTTTCGGTAGCCGTCAGTATCCTGCCAGCTTTCCGGGATTCCTTTACCACCTGGGTGGCGCGGTTTATATCCGTTAACCTTTACAGCGGGATAGCCTATCTCGTCCTCTATATTGCAACACAATTCCAGCAATTTGCAATGGAAGCCGAGATTACCCGTTTCCAGCAGTTACTGGATACTTCGGGTAACACGATGGAAAAGCTAAGCTGGTTTGCCTCTAACGGGATTTTATCCTTTGGAATGGTCATTATTACCTTTTTAATAGGCGGCTTAACTATGTTGACAGTACCAAGCATATCCACCTGGATTGTGTCGACATCAGGCATCACCTCGGCAGCTTCAACAATGGGGCGCGGTGCTTCCAGCCTCGGCGCAACGGTTACACGCATGATTGCTAAGATTTAATAACCTCTTTATTAACCATTAAAAGCTGCCCCAACAAGGCGGCTTTTTTTATCTCCAAGCCCATTATGATTATAAAAAACATTGAATCAAAGATCAGGCTGGCTACTTTTTTATCCATAGGAAGCTTTTTATGTGCCCTGGCAATGGTGGGGGTAGTCAGCTTTTTTGCCTATAAACAGGTTGCTATTGCACGGAAAAGCGTGTATGTTTTAGATGCCAACAGCACCCCGGTACTGGCAAGGCAAACAGATGTACAGATGAACCGCGCAGCCGAGTACCGCTCCGATATTATCCGGTTTCATACGTTGTTTTTTACCCTCACCCCGGATGACAAATACATCGAATACCAGATGAAACAGGCCATGTACCTGGTTGATGAAAGTGGTGCTTTGCAATACAATAACCTGAAAGAAAAAGGATTTTTTAATTCCATTTTATCCTCCAGCGCTGTGCTGACCATCACCACCGACTCGGTTTATCTGGATATGCCGCATAAGTATTTCAGGTATTACGGCAAGCAAAAGATAGACCGGCGCAGCAGCACATTAACACGTTCGCTGGTCACGGAGGGTTACCTCAAAGACCTTGACGTGCGCTCGGATAATAACCCCAATGCCGTACTGATCACCCAATGGAAAACCCTTGAAAACAAAGACCTCGAAAATGTTCAGAAAAATAACTTCCAACCGTGACCCCGGTAAAACATTGGGGAGCGAACTGAAAAGGGAATTTGGTATTTATTTCGAACGTGGAGGTAAGAAAAGCCGCCATCTGTTAGAGAAATATCCCCGCCAGGTTTTTGCGCTCATGGTGATTGCCATGCTATTCTCCGGGGTTCTGGCTTTTACAGTTATGCGCCAACAGCAAAAGCCGATCTTAAAGGTAAAGAACGCGCCTCAAAGCACAGCTTCCGGGTTTGGGCAAATCATCGGAACCGCCAATGCCCTGCAAGCTTTATGGGCTACCCAGCAGCAGGTCGACCTGCTGTTAAAAAAGGATACGCTTACCCATGCCGACAGCCTGACATTGAACCATGCGCTAACGCAAATGGAAAGCCTCCGGGCGCTAATTCAAAAGTCCCGCCCAACCATTAATAACTCAAATCATTAAACCATGAAAGTAAATTTTAAAAGCCCCAGGTACGTCCTGCCGCTTATCCTGCTGCCTTTCTTCCTGCTACTTTTTTATACTTATAAAAGCAGCTTCGGCAAGCCAAAAGCGGTTGCCAAAGGAAAGGATACCCTACAGGATAACGTGGCCGATGTTTCCGACCAAGTTAAGAAAAGCACCTTATCCGACAAACTGGATGCTTACCGCGACCAGTACAAAAAAGCGGATGGCTACACCGCTATCAACCAGTTACAGGATGATACGACGACTGCCTCGGCAGCGCCAAATCTCTATAACGATGCCGAGAAAAGGAAACTTGACTCCTTGAAAAAAGCAGTTGCCGCCAAGTATAAAGGCAACAGATCGCGGTCATTATCGCCTAATTATTCCGGTTTTCCTGATGCATCGGCGGTTCCACCTAAGCCCGCAAAACACAACCAATCAGATCAAGCCTTGGCGGAGGCGCTTAACCGAATGCGCAGCCAGCCCAGGCAAAACACCAATAGCGGCAACCCGCAGAATGCCGATCCTATGCAATTATTCCGCCAGCAAATGGCGCTCATAGATAGCATGGACAAATCACATGACCCGGACTATAAGGCGCAGCAGAAAAAAGCTTTAGCGGAAAAACTGACAGCGGCAACACCACAGGAAAAAACGCTGCCGGTAACTAAAGCCAGCAATTCAACAGCTGCCTTTAATACCATCATGCCGGAACAGCATAACGGGCTCATCCGCGCCATTGTCGATCAGAATATTACAGGTTATGCAGGGTCACGTTTGCGCATCCGGCTATTGGAAGATATGATGGCCGGACATTTCCTGGTTAAGCAGGGTACTTATCTCTATGCCGAAATATCCGGCTTTACCGGGCAAAGGGTATTATTAACCATTAAATCCATTATGGAGGACGACCAGTTGCTGCCTGTCAAATTATCTATATACGATAATGATGGTTTGCCCGGCTTGTATATTCCGGCATCCGCATTTCGGGATTTTACAAAAGATCTCGGCAGCGATGCCAGCCAGGGCCTGACCTTACAGCAATCCGCTGATAACAATAATCAGATGGTGATGAGCGTCGTTTCGCGCATGTTTGAATCGACAACCACCGCCGTAAGCAAGCTAATACGCCAGAATAAAGCCAAATTGAAATACAATACGCTCGTTTACCTGATTGATCCCGAAACCCTCCGTAACCACCAATAAAAAATAACATTTATGAAAAAAGTATTCTTGTTGTTAACCGCCCTTTTAGGCGCGGCACACTTTCTTTTTGCTCAAAGCCCTGGTAGAACTAATATTGATTCGCTGCCGCAAATTGAGATCAGCAGCCAGGCAGACATTCATTTTTTATCGCCTGAACCCATCCAGTATGCAGACATTTCCAGCCATAGTATTACCGGCGATATGCCCGTTAAAAACTTGCTACGCATAAAACTGGTGCCGGATTCCTTACGGCACCTGCAAACTGATTGCACCAGCCTCGGCGTGATCACTATTGTAGGCGAAAGCTTTATTGCGCAATATCATTTGGTGTTTACCACATCAACCGGCCAACGATTACCCACAGCTATTGCGATACAGCCTGAACAATGCCGACCGCTCGATTTTCCTGGCATAACGCTGACTACACCCGAAATGAAATCCTATGCGATGGATATTTTACGTAGGGGTAAAAAATCTAACATCCGGAATGCTAATGCGTACGGGCTAACTGCGATCCTCAATCATGTTTATACGGTCGGCGACCACGTTTTTTTAGATGTGTCATTTCAGAACAAAACCAACCTTGCTTATGACATTGACGAACTGCGGTTTAAGATCGAGGATAAAAAAATCACGAAGGCGACTAACGTACAATCTTTGGAAATAAAACCGGAATGGCAGCTTTACCAGCAGCCCTCCTTTAAAAAAGAGTACCATAATATTTATGTATTCAAAAAGGTCACGTTCCCGGATAATAAAATCCTAAATGTGGAACTATCCGAAAAGCAGGTTTCCGGCAGAACATTAACGCTGCAAATCAAATACGGAGATCTTTTAAAGGCCGATAACTTATGACGTTTATTTTTTTATCGTGGAGTTGTCTTTGTGGGGCGTAAGTTGTTCAATTTGATATTTTATTATGGTTAAATCCGCCTTAATATCATTGTTAGTGCTAATTGCAATCAGATAACTTATTAACCCCGCGATAATTGTCGCTCCAGCAGCAACATAAGCAGCCGTTATTGCTGTTTTCGATGAATCCCGTTGATACCTTGCTAATTGTTTATCATGTAAGGCTATCGCCTGATCAATCAACTTTTGGGTCTGATCGACGGTTAACGGCGGCCTTAATTCCACTTCTTGCACATCCCTTTTCATAATAAATCGCATAAGCAAAATTACCGATGTATCTTCTTTATTAAACCTAAAGAATTCAGGGTGTTCTTTTGCTAATGCTAACCAGCTATCGGAAGATTTAGGATCATCTTGTAAAGCATCATGTAAACCTTTTTCAGTGCGGAAATTAGTTTTGTCAACGGCCAAAACTATTATTAATCTAATAATATCGGCCAATCTATTGGCGGTAAGATAGCTGTTATCGGATTGCATTTTCATGGGAGAGCGGATTAAGGTTCGATTTATAAAAATATTAATTACATCCCATTTATCCTCTTTTTTATGGAAGAATCTAAGGAGCAGCAAAGCCAGCATAGGTTTTTGCAGGCCGCCATTTATTTGTCCGTAGCACTCGAAATATTTTGCTTTATCTACGGCCCTCAATTATTACAAGGCCATGCCTACAAAGGCCTGGCTTTTTTTATTGACCGGCTGCATCGCCTGAAGATTTACCAGCAACCGATATACAGCAAGCTTTTTACCCTGATCCTGATCTGCCTGGTATCTGTCGGCACACTCAGCAAAAAGCAACAGGATTTTAATCCTAAAAATTCGGTCGCTTATCCTCTGAGTTCAGGTTTACTATTGTTTTTCGGAGGCTTATGGTTTTACGGACATCCCGGCTTGCCTGTTTTTTATGGCTTAAACTGGTATGAGATTGCGTACATCGTTTCCGCGTTTGCCGGAACTATTCTGATCCACACTTCAATGGATAACGTTTCCAAAATGATCAGTGCCAGGATTGGCAAAGACCGGTGGAATGTAGAGGAAGAATCTTTTATGCAGCGAACTGAGCCACTGCTGGCAACAAATGCCGTGAACATTCCGACCCTGTTCTATTTCAAAAATAAAGTCCGGAAAGGTTACCTCGTTTTAGAGAATTTGTACAGAGGAATTTTGCTGTTAGGAGTTCCGGGAAGCGGTAAAAGTTTTGGGATTGTAATGCCGGTTATCCGGCAGATGATTGCCAACGAGTTCACACTTTGCGTTTACGACCTTAAGTTTCCGGATTTGGGTAAGATAGTTTACTACCATTACCTGCTTGCTAAACAAAACGAGAAATGCAAAGGCTACACCTTTCATGTGGTGAACCTGAATGACCCGGAGAAAAGCAGGCGGGTTAACCCTTTTAACAAGAAGTATCTCAAAACCCTTGCTGATGCTTCCGAAAATGCCGAAGCACTTGTAGAAGCATTGAAAAAAGGCGATAAGAGCGGCGGCAGCGACCAATTTTTTACCCAAAGTGCTGTCAATTTTTTAGCGGCCTGCATTTACTTCTTTAGTAAATATGAGGATGGTAAATATTCCACTTTACCCCATGTGCTGGCTTTTTTAAACCTGCCCTACGAGGAAGTGTTTACCACGCTCTTTTCAGAGCCGGAACTGGCCTCATTACTATCGCCATTCGTAACTGCTTACCGGGCAAAAGCCTTTGAGCAGTTGGAGGGACAGGTCGGCACCTTGAAGATCTTTATTAGCCGTATGGCGACAAAAGAAACTTTTTGGGTATTCTCCGGTGATGATTTTGACCTAAAAATAAGCGACCCTAAACATCCCGGAATTTTGGTGCTGGCCAACGACCCAAGTACCCAAAGTATCAATTCCGCCTGCTATTCTGTAGTGATGAACTGCATCCTGCGCGAAGTCAATTCTAAAGGTAATATCCCAGTCGGGATTGTGGTCGACGAAAGCCCAAGTTTATACTGCCACCGTGTGGATGTATGCGTTTCCCAGGCACGTAGTAATCGCGTATCTGTCCTTTTGGGAATGCAGGAGTTGCCTATGCTGAGGCAGCAATATGGTAAAGAAACAGCGGAAACCATTACCTCGGTCATGGGCAATGTATTGTCAGGATCAGTGCGAAGTAAGGATACGCTGGAATGGCTGGAACGCTTATTTGGTAAGGTTAAACAAACCGGCGAAAGCCTGAGTATTGACCGCAATAAAACATCGCTATCCTTAAATGAGAAACTCGAACCGCTGATCCCAGCCGGTAAAATAGCTTCCTTAAAAGCCGGAGAAATGGTAGGGCTTTTAGCATCGGATGCGGTAGAAAAATATACCGGAAAATACGAAACTTCCGCTATCAATTGCCGCATTAACCTCGACCTGGATGCCATAAAAGCGGAGGAAAAAGCCTACCAGGACTTACCGCTATTCTATGACTTCAATGGAAAAAAGGACGAAATACTGCGGAGCAATTACTTGAGGATCACGAATGAAGTGCAAGCCTTGACCATGACCTTCCGGAAAATACCGCCACAACAACCAGCGGGTATAGCAAAAGGCACCATGAGGCCTGCTCACAAACATTAATTACTTAACAATAAATTAAGATTATGTATGAACTACTTGATAAAGTGGTCATGGTTCACCCAACCCTCACTCATGACCCGGTTCACATGCAAGGCCACATGGGTACCATATACAATTTGGATGTAGAAAAAGACGAGGTGCTGGTCAAATTTAAAAATCAGATGATTGGCCTGTATAGTACCGATGCCCTGCTAATGCTGGTGCCTGGCCAAGAAATACTTGACAAATTGCGCGCCCATTTACACGAGGAAATTGATGGACAGGATGTGATTGATATTTTAGGATTATATCTTTTGGATGCAACAGGTGAACTGAACCACCGAAAAGAAGCCTTGGAATTAGCTATGAGCAGGGCGAATTTGATGTTTGCTACCGTGGTCAGTGTACAAGATTATATTGATGTGCATCGCGACCTTGATCCGGACTATAAACCCGGACAGGGGCGCTAATTATAGGGCTATGGTTTTAAAAAGAAACACCTGCCTGATTTTTCTATTGCTTTTAACAGCAACAAAAGCACGGCCCCAAATGGATAGTGACCAATTGAACTTTAGCTTCCCACTAAAAAGCTTGCGCATGACCTCCAGGTTTGGCTGGCGGATACATCCCATAACCGGCAAAATTCAATTTCACCAAGGCGTTGACCTTGCCGCCCGCCACGATACCGTTTTCTGCATACTCAATGGCATTGTCGAGATTATTGGCTACAACGCCTACATCGGAAACTATATCATCATCACACATAGCGGCGACGTGGAGAGCATTTATGGGCATCTATCTGTAATCTCCGTTTTGCCGAACGAAGAAATAGTGGCAGGTCAGGCTATAGGGATCACCGGCGCGACAGGCAGGGTAACTGGAGAACACCTGCATTTTTCCATTAAATATCATGGCCAGGAATTATCCCCGCTGGCTTTTTTATGCGGCTTGTTAGCCAGGCCGCCTTAACCCATAAATAAATCACCATGAACTATGATTATCATAACCGGCACCTCGGATCGCTGGAAAGAAAATTACAACTGATTGCGGAGGGCCAGGAACTGGAACTGACACCCGAAGAAGCGTTGATCTACGGCGTTGACTACGTTGATGAGTTTCCCAATGACTCCGACGAAAGAAAGGAGGCTGAAGATGGCCGATGAAAAAAAGGCGCTTCATGTGGAAGTAGCCGAGAAACTGATCGAAGCTTTAAAAGCCGGTACCGCACCCTGGCAAAAGCCATGGAACAGCAAGGGCCTGCCAGCATTTCAATTGCCTTACAACGCCGTCACCGGCAACCGCTATCAGGGGATCAATACTTTATCTCTCATCATGAGCGGAAGGAACGATCCCCGGTGGATGACTTATAAACAAGCCGACGATAATGGCTGGCAGGTAAACAAAGGATCGAAATCAACTGCTATCCAATTTATTAAATTGTTCGAGCAAAGAACGAAAAGGGATGAGAACGGAAAGGTGGTTAAGGATGATAAAGGTGATCCCGTAAAAATTACCGTAAAGTTAAACAGGCCAATCATCACCAGTTTTGCTGTTTTTAATGCTGAGCAGGTCAACGGCATCCCCGAACTGGTCATACCCGATATTTCTTCCCTTGGCTGGGAACCACTGCAAAGAGCAGAACAACTCATCAAGAGTTCTGGTGCAGATATTCAGCATATTCCGGGAAATCGCGCTTTTTACAGCCCCTTTAAGGATAATATCACTTTACCCCTTAAACAGCAGTTTGATGAGCCGGGCAAATATTATGCAACCGCCCTTCACGAACTCGGCCATTGGACTGGTCACGAAAGCCGCCTTGACCGCAGCCTGTTAAACAAGTTTGGCACTAAAGATTACGCACGGGAAGAATTACGGGCGGAAATTGCGTCTCTACTAATTGGCGATGAATTGCGAATTGGCCATGACCCCAGCCAGCACACGGCTTATGTGGATAGCTGGATCAGTATTCTAACAGATCACCCTTTTGAAATCCACAGCGCCGCAGCCGATGCGGAGAAGATTTATACCTACTTGCTTGACCTGGAAAGAAAACGAAACATGGAGTTATCCGCCTTTGCCGACGATAAAAAGGTGTCCAACCACCTTCTAAACGAAAACGATCATATCAGTTATAACGGGACGATTTTTAAGGTAAATGAAAACCTGAAAAACGGTCGCCTGAAAATGGAAGATCTCGGCAGTGGGCAACAATTTATTTTAAGCCGGGAGGATCTTCTGTACAAAAATCTGCTGGAAGCCAAACGGCAAAAACCTGAAGTATTAACCATTGAATCACTAAACATGAGCAACTCCGAAATTTCAGAAATAGAGGTCAATAATAATTATCAATTAAAACGCTAAAAATAGAATTATGAAAAATCCTTTTTATGTCAATGAACTACCCAAGCAGGAAATGGAAAACCTCGGCCTGGTAGATAAGACCGGGAATTATATCCTAAGCCCGGATGATGTTGAAGCTTTGCTTGCCGGTCGGCGAACGAATTTAATGAGCCTGAAAAACCTTGATGCAAGCGGCGTTCAGATCGAACAGCTTGATGCTAAATTGTCACTGGACAGGAACCCGGACGGTCAGGTAAGTTTTAAATTGCACCCTATTTATAAACAGCCACTAATTCCACCACTACTGGACGAAGATGAAGCACAGGCATTGATTACTGGCAAAACCCTAAGTATTGACAAAATCATTCCTGGGCCAGGGAAAAAAGAAGTTGTTTTTGAATATGACCCTGATACGAGGGAATTTATCTCTTTTGATCCCAGCCTGGTTGTTGCCCCTGACAAAATTAATGGCTACAAACTGAAAGACTGGCAAAAGGACGATTTTCAAAAAGGCTTTAATGTGCGATTGCCGGACGGAACCGAGTTGCAGCACCGGGCAACCGACCCCAAAGGCATCCGCGCCGACCGCGCAGCTTTGATATTATCCGTATTGCTTGACGGCGGAATTTCTTATTTGTTGATCAGGGGACTAAGGCACCTATTAAACAGCGATAAAAAGGAACAAGCCGACGAGCAAACACCAGCTTTCAAAAAGGCATATGCTGAAATGGAAAAACACTTTGCCAAGAAGTTTAAGTCTGCCGATCGGCAAACTGAGGAAACAAGAGGTTACAACAAAACCCGCGCACGCTAATAAGCCATGTTTGGCCTCAAGCCGGAGGTGATAAAGCTTTTCACTCCATTTTTTCAATATGCCGACGGCCGGTTGATATTTCCATATGGCAACGAAGTCGTGGAAAGTTGGGCACCGGAATGGCATCGCGTCCCGTCCACCTCGGAATTTTGGCTGGCAAATGCAGACCATCCAAATCTGATTAGCGACCTGTATATCAGTTATTCAGCAGCCGAACTGCTTTGCTTTATTTCGCAACGAGCATTTTTATTAAAATTTCCTGAACAACTTGCTTTTGCGGCAGTAGGGTTATTGCCATCTACGGCGCAGGTTGAGGCATTAAAATCTACCTTTCCTTTGGCGCGCTGGCACCTGATTTTTGATACCAACCTTGTTGGCCGCATTGCAGATGCGGCAATAGCCGCCTGGTTTAAGGGGCGTTCTGTTTCTTTCCAAATCATGAACGAGCAGGTAATGATTACCTACTGCGACAAGTCTTTTATGGCAGACAGCGGAGTTTTTTCACTAAGTCGATTTGAGCGGCTAACCGGATTGCGGGCAGGCATGCGAACGCATAAGCCGCTGCGCGGCCTGTCTTCATTTATCGAATTACAATTTGCCAACTATGATACCTGAACAGTTTAAACAAAACGTCGACCTGGAAATCAAAGTTTACGGGCAGGATTTACAGGTCGCTTACCGCTATTATTGGCTGGATAAGCATCCCGATCCGGAAAATGAACCATTGGTCAGCCACATGGAGTTTCGCTCAGAAAGCCCAATTATCAGCGAAACAGGCTATCGTTCACATTTCTTTCATACTGAAGTATTGGAGGATACGGCCCATCGGGATATAGCGGAACTGGTTACAGAATTCGGCGAACACTTCGCGAGGGAAAATGGCTATGAACCTCCGGACATCGGTCATCAATACAAACTTTTTTAATCACTAAATTTTAATTATTATGGTAAAGAATGAAAAAAACCTGGAATACCTTCAAAAACTGCAAACCAGCCTTGGTTTCGGCGAAAAGCTAAATGCAGTATTGGAATCGGCGATCAGCCGCGAGTTGCCCAAATTTACCCTGGGCATCAGCAATCTTCTCAGGCCGTTGGAAAGCAAGGATGTAAACGCTCCAAAAAGCGATTACATTCAATATTGCCTGAACTTTAATAAGCAAAAAGATGGCGATGCATATTTTTTAAATACGATTGATGTCACGCTGCACAAAACCGGTGAATCTGTACCGCGTGAGCAAACCTTCGACATCGAAAGGGATCATCGCATTACGGCTTTACAGGCTTATAAGTTATTATCCGGCCAATCACTTGAAAAGGATATTTACGTAAGGCCACAAGGCGCAGAGGCTGATGCGAAAAAATCAGAGAAGATCAAGGCCTGGTTTAAGTTGCAAATGGATGTTAAAGACGCTTATGGCAATCATCCTTTGAAAGTATTAAGGCCGGAATATGGTTATCAATTTGAAAATAGCCTCGCAAAGTATCCCTTGAAAGGACTGGATAATGAAACAGCCAAATCCGAAGGACTTCAGGCTATGCGAAATGGCAACTATTGGCATACAGAACTGGCGATAGGCAAAAAAAGTATTCCGGTTATCGTTGCAGCTAATCCGGTTATGAAATCTGTCGATATCTATGATAAAAATATGAAAGAGATCAGGGATGAGGATATTTGGCCGGAAAAAGCAGCAGCGCGCAACAATGGGGAACAAACTAAAACCACAACCATTAAACGCCAGGAGGCTGCCGAAACTGATATCTCCAATTCTTTTGAACAGGCGGAAACTGAGGCCAATAACGCAACAAGAGGACGATGAGCAGTCTTACCGGCCATTGTATGAACACGGTTGTGTTTGCTGGTGATAACGAACAAGCAATCTTAGATCATTTCAACCAAATGGAGGAACATACACCGCCTTTTCTTTCGATCATGGTTTATGACAACGCGCTTCATTTTGACTCACGCTGGATACCCCCGATCAGGAGCCTGAGCGAAATAGCCGAGCAATTCGATGTCAGCTATAAGATAGACTTTCGTGTACCTTATGAGGATCGTGGCACCTATACCTATACTTGTTTACAGCAGCAGCCTTTGTCACCCCAGGCAGACCTGCTTCGGGCATTTATAAATGCTGCCGAAAATCCGGAACAACTCGCCGAAAAGGAAACCTATCTCACACGGCATATTCTTGCTCAAAGCTTAGACCTGCACGAACTGGAGGTTTTATCTTATCTCACAGGTAAAAAATACAATGAGTTTAGGGCAAATGAAATCCAAAATAATCAAGACCATAGCCGTAAGATAGGCCGTTAAGTAAACTCCTTAAACGTTTTCTCCCATGCCTTGCAGGAATGCGGGCTAACCCTTTGCGCATGCGTACCCGCTATTGCCGGGATCGCTTGCGACGGGAACACCCGCACACCTTCAGGCACCCGCGCCAGGACAAAGCCGCCCTTCACCAACCCCGTTTTCTCAAACGGGCTGGGCGGCTTAGACCTGGCTTCTTCCAACCCACCAATTTTTTAAACCATGAAACACATTCTTGCTAAGGTCGACCGGATCAGGGCGAGCGGCACCGCTTTGGTTCAAGTGCCAGAAGATTCGCCCCATGCCATCCATAATGGCAAAATCTTCAAAGTACAAAGTATGGGTACACCAGGCGTGAAGTGCCGTGTATCCGTGCTGATCAATGACAAAGTGGTCGACCTCACTTTAACCGATGTACTGTAAATCCATAAATCTTTTCCATGAGCAACGTCCAAATCAAAACGCCTGTTACATATTATGGCGGCAAGCAAAACCTGGCAGAAAAGATTGTTACCATGATCCCAAGGCACTTGCTTTATGCCGAACCATTTACAGGTGGTGCCCCAATATTTTTTGCAAAACATCCTTCCGAAGTGGAAGTGTTAAACGATACCAACGGTGAACTAATCAACCTTTACCGGGTCACACAACAAAATTATGAAGCCTTATATGAGGAAATTAAATCTACACTCCACAGCCGGGAATTGCACCGCCACGCCTGGGTAATCTATAACAATACCGATATGTTTTCGGAGGTTAAGCGCGCCTGGGCAACCTGGGTTTTATGCTGCCAAAGTTTCGCCTCTATGATAGATGGTGGCTGGGGGTATGATATTACAGGTAATACCATGAATGGTAAGCTACAAACCAAGATCGACAACTTTACCAAAAGGCTGGTTAAAAGATTGAAAAATTGCCAGTTGGAAAGTACGGATGCTTTAAAGATTATCAAAAGTCGTGATCATGAAAATAGTTTTTTCTACTGCGATCCGCCGTATTTTAATTCCGACATGGGGCATTATGATGGCTATTCCGAGCAGGATTTTGAGAACCTGCTCTCTTTACTGGCTAAAATAAAAGGTAAATTTCTACTGTCTGCTTACCCGTCCAGTATTTTGGCGAAGTATGTTAAACAGTATGGGTGGGTAGAACTTGCCATTATTCAGCCGATTGCGGTTAATGCCAAAAACCGCAATAAAAAGTTAAAGACGGAAATGCTGGTCGCAAATTACCCTTTCCATTTGGCACAAAACTACAGCCAACTATTATTTTAATTTACCACCTACTGCTTTTAACAGTAGCAACACCCCGGTCTTTAGTTAGGCCGGGGTGCCTTGCTTTGCTTAAAAAATAGCAGTCATTACAATGAAGCTGCCGAGAATACAAAGACCCGGTAGGAATGTCCAGGCCTTTCTTTTGATTCGTCAATTTGATTTAAATGAATCATTAACGCTATCGGTGGGTAAATATTCATTAAGTAGGATATGAAAAGGCATAGTATCCTTTAACCCTGGTTTATCTTCACAAGCACAGGCATCGCATGCTTCTGAGCAGATAGCGCCGTTAACGGCAATTAAATCATACGGTGTGTGATGAATGAGTCTGCCTGCTATATGCGCGCAGTCCTTTGCATATTTTTCAGTGTATAAGATATGATTGTGCCAAACTTCGTCTATGTCTTTAGATGGTTCAACAGCACCTCTTAATATTGCGATATAAAGAAACTTTCTATATTCCATGATCGCTACTTCAACTCTTTTTTGAGTCCAACGGTTTTTCCTAACAAGGCGGGCTGCTATTTGAGTAAGATCTAAGTCATTGATCTTTTGGATGAGGTCAAGTTTTATTTCCATAATTATATATTTTAATCTTGTAAATTGAGTTAAATATTAAAAAATAAAAGCCCTATCAGTGAGGCTCCGCATTTGGATGTCCCTGATAGGGCATAAAAACTACTTTTTGTGATTACAACCGCAGTGATTGTTTGGTTCTGGTTCTTCCTTGTTTGACGGAGAATAAAAAAATGCTCCTATTTCCTCAAGGACAGCCACACCAAAACCTGCAACTTCTTCCACGCCTGTCTTTAAAAGGCTACCGGTTTCCTCAGCAGCAACTTCTACCAATGTTTTTTCTCTTGCCATTTTGCAAAGTATTTTTATCTATAACTTACCTACATCGCACCCAGGTATTGGGAGTTGTTTTATTTAAACATTGCAAATTGCTTATATTTAGGCATTTATATCCACCGAATATTTTTCTATAATCCAAAATCTAAACTATTTCACTATGCCTAAAACCACCTATTATGATGCGACAACGCAAAAGTTAAGCAAGGACTTATATGAAAAAATTAAAAAAGCTCTCGACATCTATATGCTGGCGAACACCGCACATAAGAATAAAATTAAAATGGCAAAGCCGGAAACCTTTTTTTTCTTGATAGATGATATTGAAAAGCAAAACCCTGGAATCTTGGTAACACCTAAATGGTTAATTGAAATATATGCAGGAAGAAAAACTGGTCATAATTGTCAAAAGAAGCCCTTAGATGCCCTTTGTAGAATCCTGAATATTGAGGAAGACAATGATGATTTATTTATTGACTTAATCAATAATTTCAAATCCTTATGTTCATCAAATGAAATGGCAAAAGATTTTTCAGGGAAATATAAATTATTCGTAGGTGGCAGATCACAACCGAGCATTTATGATATTGCATATGATATACCGCTGGAAATTTATGAAAATGGAGTGGTCAAGATAAACCATACATACACAAAAAAGATTTATTGGGGGCTTTTGTTAGTTAGGGATATTAATACACTTGAAATTGTGTCATTTGATTTTACGGACAAAAAAATAAGTAGTATTGGAAGTTTTCTTATGTTCAAAATAAATGGGTATAGGAAACGGCAAACTTATTTCCCTGGCGTGAATTTTGGATTTGATTCGGCGAACTTACCTGTCGTTTACCAGGCACTCCTTAGTGCAGACCATAATATGCACAGGAATCATCCCATTGTAATTGATTATTATTCTATAGTTGCAAATAATTTAAGAATGGAATGTCCAACACTTGCTGATACAGAGCATTTGCGTGAGAAGTATTTTAATTATTCCTCAGATTCCCAATAACTATTAACTATTTCTACTTGGATTTCTTCAACTGCGCAAATAGGTTGCGCAAATGCGGTTTTAATTTGAATAAGTTTATTTAAAATAAAAAAATAATGTTTAGTTGGTCGGTTTTAGGGAAAGTTTGAGAAAAGTATGGAAAATGAAAAGAAGACAAGTTGGCGTCGACACGATTACCGCTTTAAAAGTCTATTTATGATTATCGACGGACTAAGTAAATCCATTTCAGAACTTGAAAAGAACGTTGCTGATATTCATTGGTATGATGGTGACTGGCTAATGGAGGAAACTGAAACAATCTATGGTCTTGCTTTTATTGCTATGCAAAACTATATTAATGGGAGTATCAGCGATATTGATGGCACAACTAAAAATAAAAACATTTTTTATAAAAAAGACAACCCAATCGAAGATTATACTGGGACAACAATTGAATTGATTACCGCACTTGCAAACTATACCAAACACAAGGATGAGGGTGTACCACATTCTGGGACCTTATCCATACTTGAAAGTTTTAATTTAAGATATGACGTTATTTATCTTGATGAAGCTGCTGTTTTCCAGGGTTTGACCATCTTAAATAAAGATTATGACCTGTTTAAAATTATGGATTATGTAGTTAAATGGCGTGAGTCGTTATGGCTTGCCATTGAATAAAATATGTTTAAATTAGTTACTCTAACCTAATACTAACCATGCCGGAAAATCAAGCAAAAGACATTATCGATATAAGAGATCGTAATCAAGCATTTAGACAAACAGATGATAGACTTGACTCTTTAAAGGAGGGTTTTTATGCTTTAGCGTTGGATTACGGCTATCATATTGAGAATATCTTTGGCGGTAATCATAGAATAATTGAGTTAAGGGATAATGTTATTTACAGATTATTCAGTTCCTTATTGCATTGTCAGCTATTGCTTCAACAACATATAATTATTGAAAGAAGATTAAAGGATATTTACAAAGACGATCCTGGGAAGATACTTAATTGGGTTTACCCGAAGAATCCTAATTTTGAATATGCGGAAAAGGAAATCTCCGCCATCTTTGATAGCGTAGTGTTTCATTTGTCTGCTATTTATGATTATTTAGGTATTCTGATCAATTTTATATGTACGAAAGAAAAACAACAGACTCCGAAATGGACGACTATTAGTAAATCTGCCAGAGATATTAATAATAGCTTTAATAAAAAAGACATCGCCGCTAAGATTGATGAGATTGATCGTGAATTTGTAATCAAACTTTATGATTACAGATCTGAAATTATACACCGTACAAGGGACACTAATGAATATTCCTTTGATCTTAAGGCATCAACCGGCGATTTTACAATGCGCTTTACCTGCTCTGATAAACTGAGAAAATCTTTTAAAAACTTTGGAGAAAAGGATTTGGATTATACCGTAGCTCACTTTTCCATGTGGTTGATTAACAGAACAGCTGAAACAATTGCCGAAATTTTGGGTGGGTTGAAAAAAGAAATTCAAACCAATTCTCAATTTCCGTTTCATACATATAAGGATGGAAATAAACCTTTTATTATGTATGTTAACCCTGAAACAAATGTTGGAGAATCACCATCAATTATAAATTGGGACAAATTTAAGGCCCACTTCGGTAATGTTCCACTCTAAAAAATTTAAAAGCAATATTTTAACCTGGAAGGGTGCTATGCAAGCTATTTTATAAGGCTGAAATTATAATTTATCCCTTTCCTTGACACCCGTTCCGGCTGGACGGTTGCTGTCTTTGTATGACCGATATGCGTGGCCAATTTACACTAACAAGTTTTTTGACTCGTTTTTTAATATTGCGCAATAGTTTGCCTGGTAGCCTCAGTAAAAACCGATCCCCCATCACCAGGCCAACGTTTGTTGGTTCTCTAATATATTCCATAGCGTATATTAGATATATGAAAAATACTGGAAATAAGTGATTTTAAAACCGAACGCTTGTCATGATAGTCTATAGGCTACTTGCTATGGACAACCCAAATTAAACTATAAACCTATTTGCGAAAAACTACGAAATTCGTAGTGTTTCGCAAATATAAAATATCAATTGCAAATCCTAATGTTAACACTATATTTGCATAACACTACACAATCCGTAGTAAAATGCAAACAAAAACATCTGACAATCAAGGGTCATCATATAACTATTTGGAAGACTATATCACGGAGATAAGGTCTAAAGGAAGATATGTGCTTACTCTTGAAGAAGTTAAATCGAAATACAATCTTTCCGATAAGGCCGTCAATCAGGCATTGTACAGGCTAAAAACAAAAAAGCGGATTGCTCAAATTAGGAAAGGGATATATGCAATCATTACACCGGAATATATAAGACAAGGTATGATTCCCCCCGCTTTATTTATTGACGATATGATGCAAGCTTTGGGCAAATCCTATTATGTTGGTTTATTATCGGCCGCTGCATTATATGGCGCCGCACACCAGCAACCTATGGAATTTTTTGTTATTACTGAAAAGCCTGCCTTACGACCCATCAGAAATAAAAAAGTCAAAATAAATTTTTATGTTAAAAAGGAGTGGTTCCAGGAAGATGTCAGGAAAGTTAAAACAGACGCGGGGGACATCAGGGTATCGACACCTGAACTAACTGCATTGGATTTAATTTATTACCAGGAAAGTATTGGCTTAAGTCGGACCTTAACTATTTTGGAAGAGCTGGTCAGTCAAATGAAACCTTCGATATTGAACCAAACAGTCAGGCGATATCCGCAGGTCACAGCAGTTCAACGTTTAGGGTACCTACTATGTAATGAGTTGAAATTGACACAACTTACCGCTCCATTAACAAAATATATTAATGAAAAAAAAGTATTACCGATTCCATTATCAACAAGTAAACAACGTGATGGCGAATTGAATGAGCAGTGGAAGGTTATAAAAAACATTGAACTGGAATCGGATTTATGATTGCTCGGCGCTATATAGAAGAATGGAAAGAATTTGCTCCCTGGCCTGACAATTCACAGGTTGAACAGGATTTAGTTATAGAGCGGGCTTTGGTGGAAATGTTTTCAGATGAAATGATTAGTGAGAATCTCGCATTCAGAGGCGGTACCGCTTTTCATAAACTTTTTTTAAAACCCCAGGTAAGATATTCAGAGGATATTGATCTGGTTCAAATAAAAGAAGGTCCTATTAACCCCATCTTAAAACGGATACGTGAACGACTGGATTTTTTAGGAACTAAAAGAGTAGTAAAGCAAAAAGCAAATAATAATACAATTGTGTACCGGTTTGAATCAGAAATAGCGCCGGTCATCAACATGGCTTTAAAAATTGAGATCAATTGCAGGGAACATTTTAACGTACTGGGTTTGCAGGCATTTCCCTTTAAAGTTGAAAACTCCTGGTTTAATGGGGAATGCAAACTAACTACATATCATTTGGAGGAGTTGTTAGGCACTAAATTAAGAGCACTTTATCAGCGGAGAAAAGGAAGAGATTTATTTGATCTATACTGGGCATTGACTAATCATGATATTGATGTAAAGAAACTACTTTATTGCTATAAAGCCTACATGGAGCTTTCAGCCGGACAGCCACCAACAGCAAAAATGTTTATCGCCAATATGGATGAAAAGATGAAAGACAAAGAATTTATGAATGATATTCACGTCATACTGCGTCCCGGAGTAGTATATGATAATGAAATGGCTTATGAATTGATAAAGACGGAAATATTGGAAAATATATAATGATTACTCCAAAACTAAATAAAAAGATTCCAAAGGGATGGGAATGGACGACTTTGAGCCAAATAACCGTTCCTGTAACTAAAACGAACAAAAATAATGAAAATCCAAGTGAACATTTTAAATACATCGACATAGAAGCAATTGACAATGAGAAGTTTGAAATAAAGGAGCTTAAAACCTACTCCTGGAATGATGCACCTTCCAGAGCGCAACAGAAAGTACTCACAAATGATATATTGTTTGCAAATGTTAGACCTTATTTAAAAAACATTGCCATGGTACCCGCTTTGTACAATAATCAAATTGCGTCAACCGGATTTTGTGTTATTAGACCGTTTATCATAAATCCTAAATATCTGTTTTATTATGTTACCAGCCAACAATTCATAGATGAAGTTAACAAATTTGCAAAGGGAACCAGTTATCCCGCTGTTACAAATAATGTAATTTTAGAACAAGGTATACCAATTCCACCGTTAAATCAGCAAAATTCTATAGTTAATAAGATTGAAGAGTTATTTACTGATTTGCAAAATGCTGAAAAGAGTTTTAATGACAGTCTGAATAGACTAATAGGGTATAAACACCAGTGTTTAAACGATGCATTTAACGGTAAATTAACGAATAGATGGCGGGAGCAATTTGTTAATCAATCTGAAATAAGATCAAATTCCATGAAGGAATCGCAATTACCTATCGGTTGGCAATGGTCAAAGGTAAAGAACGTGGCTCTAATTATTATGGGCCAAAGCCCCAAAGGTTCAAGCTATAATGACAAAGGACATGGAACCCCTTTAATAAAT
Source organism: Mucilaginibacter sp. (assembly GCF_965277465.1). GTDB lineage: Bacteria > Bacteroidota > Bacteroidia > Sphingobacteriales > Sphingobacteriaceae > Mucilaginibacter. The sequence continues at coordinate 680,199 of NZ_CBDICW010000002.1, read as the reverse complement.
GGCCCAGTTGAATTTGGTCCTACGCCATTCTCTTATACACAGTTAAAAAAGTGGACAACGGAACCTAATAAAATGTGTACTAAAGGCGATTTGTTGATTTGCGTTAGAGGTTCCACAACTGGCCGTTTAAATATCGCCGGGTTCACTGCCTGTTTAGGAAGGGGCGTTGCAGCTATCAGGGCTACATCTGTGGAACAAAGCTTTTTAAATCATTATTTCAATTTTTCTACACGAAAGATTTTTGATATGGGTACCGGAACTACATTCCCCAATGTATCGCACGATCAATTGGCTGATCTTCCCATACCGGTAATGTCAGACTTGGAACAAAAGCAAATTGTTCAAGAAATAGAATACAGAATTACGACAGCTGAAAATTTAGAGGAAACAATCTTAAAGAACTTAAAAAAGGTACAAATATATCGTCAAATAATATTGACTAAAGCTTTTGAAGGTGAGCTAATTAAAGCCGATTCGACAGTTGAAACTGCAGCCCAATTTTTAGAAACATTAAAAAATAAGAAAGAAGATTATCTTCAAAATGTAATTAGAATTAAAGCTGAAACACCGCAAAAAAAATATATGAAAAAGACTCTCATTGAAATACTTCAGGAAACTTTTAATGAAAAAGAGTTTTCATATGAAGATTTGAAAGAAACTGTGGGCTTATCCTACGAGGATATAAAAACACAACTTTTCAAGCTATTAGAAACACAGAAAATACTTAGTTCTACCTTCGATAAGAACTCCGGTAGGTTAATATTAAAATTAATCAAATGAAGATACTTCATATCAAGATCAATGAAATAGAGCACCGGCCCTTAATGAAGGGCATGGATCTGTATTTTGATGAACAAAATGCAGATTTTATAAATGCTAATTGCTTTATAGGAATTAATGGCTCCGGAAAGTCGCAATTACTTGAAACAATTGCTGAAATTTTTCTTTATGTGGATAATTTTTATCGTGAAACCAATCGAAATTTAATTTCAATTGCCCCCATTCTTTTTGAAATTACTTATTCATTAACTATAAATAATAAAATATTTAAAGTTGAAATCTCACAAACTATAAAAAAAGGTAAAGCGCCAAAAGTCACTGTGGTCGATGATCAGGGCAATTTTGTTGATGTGCTTGACGACGATGTCGAAAATTATTTGCCACAAAAAGTAATTGGATATACATCAGGTGAAAATGAAACTATTAGCAATCCTTTTCATACCTATTACGATCATTACGCCGGATATGTAGCCAACAAGGCATTACATGGACTTAAAGGAAAAGATTACGAGCCGAGATTTTATTTCATGGATTATAACACCAATCTTGGGATAGCCATAAGCAATCTAATCTTTGATAATGTTCAGGGACTAAATGAGATTACATCTGAATTAAAGATTAAGAAAATTAAAAGTTTTCAGATCGTCCTACAGACTAAGCAGCCAGCGGCACCGGGCGTAGTTTCCTATAAAGGGGAAACCGGCGTGGCGTTGACAGAAGAGCTGCTGGAATGGCGAGACTTCTTAAAAAAATGTGCGACTTGCTATGATTATATCGAAAAGGACGAAAAATATATATTCGATTTTCTAAATATTGATTCAACAAGAGAAGCAATAAAGCATTATTTTAAAACACCTTATAAGTTATATACCGCACTATATAAATTCGAGATTCTAAATAATCTAATTATAGATAAAGCCACACGGGCAGGAATACGAAAACAAAGGACGCAAAGAAAATTAAGCCGCAAGATGCCTGAAGTCCCTGACAAAGATAAGGTAATGAGATATTCAGAATTAAAATTGGAATTATTGAATGACCAGGTGGTTGATTACCTTAATTTAAGTGACGGTGAGCATCAGTTTTTCAATATATTCGGGACAATAATAATGGTAAATCAGCCAAATTCCTTGTTTTTATTGGATGAGCCCGAGACCCATTTTAATCCAAAATGGAGACGGTTATTTATTAGCAAGTTAAAATCCCTAACGGAACATCGCAAACAGGATTTGTTTATCACCTCTCATTCTCCGTTTATTGTTTCTGATAGTAAGCGCGAATCTGTTTATATTTTTAATAGAGTTTCCAAGGATAAAGTGGAAGTTACAAATCCTTCACAAGAAACTTTTGGGGCGTCTTTTAGCCACATTCTTAAAATGGCGTTCAGTATGGATGAGATTAATTCTGAGGAAGGTAGCAACTTTATTGAAAAGCTTTTGAAAAGTAATGACATACAAGAGATAGAAAATGGTATTGACGTAATTGGTGAGTCAGCTCAACTATTGACATTGTATAGAAGGTTAGATATGTTAAAAAAGGGATAGCTTATGTTATACAGTTACAACTATCCACAAGGGCATAAATTAGAACAACTGAATGCCCATCTATTGAATTTCTTTACCAACATTAGAAATGTTCCAGCTAATGCGACCTACATTATCGAAAACTACTTTTCTGCAGATTTCGTCATTGTATTAAACAGGTCAGAAGAACTAAATAATAAATTCAAGGCTTTTTTTGACTCTTATAAAAAACTTCAAAACCCTCAAAAAGAAGCATTCTTCCAGTTGGTGCTAAAATCTCAAAATATTAGAGCGTTCTTCTTAGATACAAGCCTCGATTGTTCTGATATTAAAAGAGAACCGTTGGAGCTAATACTTGGTGACCAAACTTTGAGAAATTTAATGGCTCATTTATTCAAAACAACATTAAAAGCATTTGATATAGACGGCCACTATAAAGTAATTTATACAGCGATGTCACATAAAATATGTCCATTTTGTGGTTTGGAGACTATGCATCAATCATATCGTGAAGATTATGACCATTTGGCGGCAAAAAGACATTTCCCCTTAGCCGCAGTGCATCCGGCGAACCTGGCACCTATGTGCCACACTTGTAATAGCAAAAACAAAGGCGAACAAGATGTATTAAACAATGCAAATGGGACTCGCAAGAGAATGATTTATCCATATTCTGAACAAGTAAATATTACATTTGACTATACAGGCACAATAATACCACAAACAGATATAAATAATCAGTTAGGCAACTGGGTCGTAAACATTCTGCCGGATGACGAAACAACACGTAACTGGAACGAAATCTTTGGAATAAAAACCCGCTATAAAGATGATTACTTGAAACCAAGTTTTGAGGAATGGATAGATGATTTCATTAAAGATTGTATTGAACAAGGGAAGGATTTAACAATAGCAGATACTATATCTACAGAATTAAAATCAATGTCGGATAACTTCAAAAGAAAATGGTATTTACATTCAAATATCATAAAAGGCCCATTATTTGATTATTTATCAACTTGCAATAATGAGATATTTTATAATTCAATAAAAGATAAATTCAATAAAATAAGTATTCAAGTAGCATGACAACAAATGCATTAGTACAAAAAATATGGTCTTTCTGCGATACTCTTCGTGATGATGGCTTAGGTTACAACGATTATTTAGAACAGCTTACTTATTTGCTGTTTTTAAAGATGTCCGATGAAAACACTAATAAATATAACTTGCCTGAAATTTGTGACTGGCAAAGTTTATTAGAGATTAAAGGTGGTGTTTTATTGGATCAATACGAGCGGATTTTAAAAACTTTGGCCGAAGCAGGTGGAATGCTCGAAAAAATATTTGCTTCTGCCCAAAATAAAATCAATGATTCAGTAAAATTAAAAAGGTTGATTAACTTGATAGATGAGGAAAATTGGACATCGACTGGCACCGATATTAAAGGTGAAATTTATGAATCACTTTTGCAAAAAAATGCTGAAAATAGTGGTGCAGGTCAATATTTCACTCCTCGATCCGTCATTAAAGCAATGGTAGAATGTATTCAGCCTAAATTGGGCGAAACAATCGCAGATCCATCTTGCGGGACAGGTGGCTTTTTCCTCGGTGCATTGGAATACTTAGAAAAAAAACCAAAAACAACAGAAAGCGAGGCGAAATTTCTAAAATTTGATACATTCCATGGATGGGAAATCGAAAAGGCGACAGCCCGATTGTGCTTGATGAACCTTTTTCTACATGGAATTGGTGATCTAAAAAAGACTCCAGACATTCATGTAACCGATAGTCTTAAGGTAATTCCCAATGAGAAAGCGAAAATCGTGCTGGCTAATCCCCCGTTTGGAAAAAGCAGCAGCGATATACCAACGACAGATCCCAAATTGGCGGAAAAAGATGGCTACTTCCTACGCGAAGATTTTTGGATTTCAACGGGAAATAAGCAGTTAGCCTTTTTGCAGCATATTGTTTCTATGTTAGCTAATGACGGTAGGGCGGCGGTGGTATTGCCTGATAATGTTTTATTTGAAGGAGGGACAGGAGAAGTAATTCGTCGCAAGTTGTTAAGTGAAACTAACTTGCATACAATTCTAAGACTACCAACCGGAATATTTTATGCTCAAGGTGTGAAGGCTAATGTGCTCTTTTTTAATAAAGAGAAAAAAGTAAAGGATTCTACTACAAAAGCTGTTTGGTTTTATGATTATAGAACTAACGTTCACCATACTCCTAAGAAAAATCCCCTAAATGCAGATAATTTAAAAAGTTTTATAGAATTGTACCATTCCCGGAATGTCAAAGATCCAAGAAATTGGAGTGAAAATAACCCTGAAAGCAGATGGCGCAAATTTACTATTGATGAGATTTTAATAAGAGATAAAGCGAATTTAGATATCTCTTGGTTAAAGGATACCAATTTTATTGATTTCGACAATTTACCAGAGTCTGACGATCTTATTAATGATATAATCGAAGATATTGAAAGCGCATTGTCAAACTTTAAAACGATAAGAGAAAACTTAGTTTAGCACGTTAAAAAAGATGTTCAAATAGCATCATTAATTGCTGAAGTAAACGAAAAACCGTCACTATTCCGTCATTGAAATATTTGCAAAAACAAAAATATAGTCGTAAATTAGCTTCAGCAAGTCAAAAACGCGGTTTTTGGCTCAAGATATTCGCGCTAAATAGACCACTCATAATCTTTTGGTCCCTGGTTCGAGCCCAGGTGGGCGCACCCAAGTGGGCAAGGCTGATTCTTCAGTCCTTGCCCTTCTTTTTTTACCTTGTAAACTGCTGGAAATCAATTGAATACAACGAGCTACTTCGTTGATTCTTGTGGTTCGGTGTTGTTGTCCGTCAAAATGCAGTTTTTCCGGGAACATCGAACCAATGATAGCTCTTTTGCCCTCATTATCAGCATTTTGATACAACATTGCGATTCCACATAATATATCAACTGCCCTGACAAGAAGTTCATCAAGCTTTATAGGATTCTGTGCAAAGTCTGTCAGTTTTGCTTCCAACTTGTTTAAGTTAATTTCAGTCTCTTTTTTGATTATTGAATAATCCTCAGGCTCGATCTTCGAAGTAAGCATCAATTCTCTCGCTTTCCGTAACCTGTCGTTCTGCTCGTCAATTTGCATTAATACACTCTTCCTGCCGTCTTTTGCGCCATGCGTTATATTGTTATATACGTTGATTAAAATTTTCGTGCAAAGTTCTTTATAATCGTATGCCAGAGAATATTTTTTTAATTCTGTCAAAAGTGCTTCATTAACATCTTCCGCCTTGTAGCGGCATCCACACTGGCTTGAACAGTGGTAATAATAGTAATAATGGTTTCTACCTTTTGAGGCGCTCCCTGTGAGTATCCTTGCACATCGAGAGCATAATAAATAGCCACGTAGCGGCAATTCATCTAAGGACATGATCTTTATACCCGGCTTTCGCTTTCTGCCATCTAGGGCGTCTTGTACGTCGTTAAATAGGCGCTCAGATATAAGAGGTTCATGTTGACCCTGCACTAGATAACTGTCTTCATTTTTGTATTTGGGTATTGTAATCTTCCCATAATAAACCGGATTACGAATGGCAATCAGAAAATTATTCTTTGCGCATTTTAAGCCTTTCTGATGGGCCACTTTCCATATCTGCTCGGAGGAGAATTCTGAAGATGCAAGTTTCTCAAAACTCCATTTCAAAATCGAGCACTCCGGCTCTTTTGGGGCGATATATTTGCGTCCATTCTCTGTGGTTCGGTTAATATATCCTATCGGAGCGGATGCCATCCAGCGCCCTTCCTTTCGCGCTCTGCGCATGCCATGGAATACATTAAGTGCTCTTCGATCATTTTCGACTTCCGGTGCTGCCAAATAAATTGCCAGCATCATCTTGTTTTCAGGAATGCTAAGATCAAGTGGCTGTTCAATTGCCTGCGGTTCGATACCCAGGCCGTTCAAGGTATTCATCATTTGATAGGCATCTCCAGCATTCCTGCTGAACCTATCCCATTTTGTAAAGAGGATCAAATCAATGTGACGGCCTTTAGTTTTTTTAGCCTCAAATAATAGCTCCTGCCATCTGGGGCGGTTGAATGTTTTGGCGGAGTGATCTTCATAAATAACCTTTCGAACTTCAATTTTGTTGATCTCACAGAACCTTAATAAAATTTCTTCTTGATTACGTTGTGAATATCCTTTGTCTGCTTGCTCGTCCGTACTTACTCTTATGTATAAATCAGCTTTTTTCATTGTTTATTCTCGTTGTCGTATTCTTTAAGTACCTGATTTACAGTCAATTTAGCTAAAATATATAACAAATCCAAGACTTCGGCCGCTTTTTTTTCATCTATATGCACACCACTTTTCTGAAGTATTTTAACAGCCATTTCCGGTGTTATATTTCTTTTTTCAGTCAGGGGAGTCCGTGCCATTTTTATGCGTTTTATTCGCAAAACTGGCTTAAGACATATTAGGAATTTGCCAAGTATGAAATGTTGGTATAAAAAAGGCTAACGGCACAGTCTGCCTCATTGTACTATGTAAACAACTGGCAGCAGCAAGCCCTTAAATTGTCAAGGCCAGGCCTGCCAAAAAATAAAATAACGGCCTGCTTGTAAAGCCTTGACTGATTCAGGGCGGCGCTAATTTTGTTGCAAATGGTGCATTGAGATTTTCAAACATCAGGAGGCAGGAAAGCCACGGCGTTCGGCTAACCGCTTTAATCAATGAGAATAAACCGTCCATCATTGAATGCTTTATTCTCATTCGCATGGACGTAACCAAGTTGGTTTGTCACCATTGTTGTGTTACCGAGTACAAAGTCATCAATATTCGCATGATGGTGTCCGTAAATCCAAAAATTTTGCATTGCCAGCCACGATCAAATTATCCAGGTCTGTGGCGAACGCCTGATTGATCGGGCTGTCTTTGTACTGTGACGGATAATGCTGGAAGGTAGGCACGTGATGTGTGATGACAACATCAGTTTTACCGTCTCGCTCTGTATCCTTAAGTGCGCTCTCTAAAAAAGTTACCGCATCAGTGTGCATTTCGTTCGCCTTATTTACCGACAAACGCTGGCCTTCATATCGAATCAGGCGGTAATCATTGAGGCTTCGCTCGATCTCACTTGCACGGTATTCCGAAATGTGAGACCATAAGGTGGAAAAATGAAGACGAGTTTCGTCAATCTGAACGGTTTGATTATTCAGCAAGGTGACGTTTGACCGGATCGATTCTTTAAAAGCGCCGGAATGGTTAGCCATATCAAAATCGTAGTATTCATGGTTACCCGGAACCCAGTAGGTGTGTGCAAAATTATCGGAGAGGAAATCGAAGAAATCCTGATACCGACTCATTGTTCTTAACGGAATAATATCTCCCCCGAGTAACAGAATATCGCCAGCGACTTTCAAAGGATTGTCGTTGATATAATACCTGTTTTCGTGGAATTCAAGATGAAGGTCTGATGCAAACTGCAAACGCATAGGATGTAAATTTATTAAAATGATTAATCTATTTGTTAATGGTTGGGAACCAAAGAAAGTTCCTGCCCTTTGTATTTCTTTTTTTAAAGGCCGCATATCCCGGCTCACTTTTGTATCTGTAATTCTTGCGTACAACTGAGTTGTGCCAATGCTCTTATGCCCCAGCATTTGGCCGACCGTTTCAATTGGTACGCCGTTGGTCAAGGTAACTGTTGTCGCAAAGGTGTGCCTGGCGCAATGAAATGTCAGCCGCTTTGTCCAGCCCATCAGGGCGGTAATATCCTTGAGATAGGCATTTGCCTTTTGGTTGCTGATCTTCGGAAGTACAAAATCTTCGTCCAGCACACGGGGATAATCTTTGTAGTGTGCTATGAGACGTAGTGCGGGACTTAAGAGCGGTACGCGAACGCGGTTATTATTTTTCATTCTGTAAGTTTGGATCCATAGTCCACCATCATCACCTTTTAGGATATCGGAACGCTTAAGCTTAACTGTATCAGCATACGACAAACCGGTGTAACAGCTGAAAAGGAACAGGTCTCTGACAACGATCAGGCGCTTTCTTTTGAAGCGCCTTGTGGCCAGTAAGTCAAGCTCCGCGCTGGTCAGATATTCACGATGCACCTCCTCGTGCCGTGCACGATAGGCAATAAACGGATCACGGTTTATCCAGCCAATTTCATACGCTATCTTGATGATCGTCCGCAACTTTTTAACCATTTGAACAGCGGTGTTTATTTTAAGGCCGTAATCTGTTTTTAAATAATATTCAAAATCCCGTACAAAACGGTAGTCAATTTCTTTCAGCGCCAAGTCGTCGATCTTTCTTTTAAGAATGAGATATTTTTTAAGCGCCTTGTAAGCCGTTTTATACTTAGCCAGGGTGCCCGGAGTATAATCCTTTCCGATCAGTCCGGCAATTTGATCGGTGTGGTAGGTCCAGACATCGGATAGCATTTTTGGTGGTTCAAGTTCCTCGCCCTGCATCATCTTTCGTACATGTAAAGCAGTAATTGGCTTGCCGTTAGAATAAAGCTCCTGCCTGCTTGTGTACGCCCTTGCGTAAAGCGTGTCCAGCCATACATTCACCGATCTCGCGATTTCCCGCGTACCTTTCAAACGGCTGCTTTTCTTATCCCATTCTTTTGGCAACGCCTGCCGGTTGACCATTCCTCTCTTTCTCAATCAATAGTTAGCCTGATATAAATGATGTAGAAATCACGCGCCTTGTTTTTAGATGGTTTAAGTAAGAAGGTAACCGAGAACGTATGTGACTTTGCCGGGCTTATTATTTCTTTTTCGGACTTTTTTTTTGTATCCCCTGCCAGCATTTTTTCAATGTCCTCTGTCTTGTAAAAGAAAATACTACCTACTTTATTGTAGGATAGCGTACCATTGATACGGAGGTTCTGTAAAGTACCGGAAGAGATCTTTAACAGCTTGCGAACGTCCTGGCTCTTTAGCCATTTTTGTTGATTGAGCGCCTGTGTATCTTTTAGCGGCTTTAGTAATTCAAAAAGTTCCTGCTTAAACAGTTCAAGGTCTTTTTTGGTAAGCAATTCATCTGGTGTCATATTAAATTCGAGTAGCTTATAATGTAAAACGGTTGTATTCCTATCGTTTGTGGGCTAAGAGCAAATCTGTGCGTAGCAACAGTTTTGCTGCGGGGGCGCGGAGGCTGGCGGCGAATGAATATAGCGTGCTAACGCGTGATGTAATGAGCCGCCTGCCGGAACGCCGGGATTGTTGGCTAAGCTGATCCGAGTTCCGCTAAATACTGACGATATATATTTTCGCCCACGCGATTGAATTCGGCAACCTTGCTGAACAATAAGGTTACTTGTTGTTCTTCGGGGTCAAAGTCAAGGCTGTACCTCGACTGGGCATAAGCATCCTGCAACAACGCGAATAATAGCTTGTCCTCTGCGGTTTCATTCATCAAGACAATCGCAAGCCCGTCCGTAACTAACTTGGATAGTTCTAATAACCTTGACAAATTGTGCATCTTCAACTCGTAACCTGTAGCGCCCGAATAATGGCTAAAAACGTACTTTCCACCGATTGGTGCAAAAGGAATACTGCCAGCCTTAAGTTTCCATTGGTTCGGTAAGCTTCTGCACCCTTTAAAAAATCGCTTCCCTGTTTTCCCCACCTTGCCTAGATGGACTTTGCATTAGCAGTTAGCAATTCATTCGACATTTCCTGACTTTGAGGTAAGCCTAATTGGGATTCCTGGAAAACGACAAAACCCTTTTGCATCACATTCGACCAGAATTGGTTGCCGGCAGTGAGTGCCTGCTTTGCGCTATTGATCTTATGAACAATTGCGTGGACGTGAGCAAGGTAACGGCAATTGTCCTCTATCTTATTTCTGATCTCATGTTCGGGCCTGTTTTCCTCGTCTGAAACAACGATAAGCAGGTAAAAAGTAAAAGGCTCGGGATGAACACCTAAGTGACTAATGAGCTGAACGGTCGGACAGCGCTTTAGTATCGTTTTCTTTAATTCGACCAATGACAACTTTTCAGATACGGTGGGATAAGGGTTGATGCTGAATATCGATGCCTTATCGTTACTTGAAACCGCCGGAATGTTTTGAATTTTCCTTAACCTGAATTCCGTATGCTCGCCTTCCCGCTGGGAGATCAACCATGCTGCAGAATATAGTTTTAGAAGCTGTTCGTATAATGTGATGATGTCTTCCGCATCTAAAACATCCTGATCGGAGATCGTATATAATGCTAAACCCAGCCATTCCTGCAAATGATCCCGGTACTGTTGAGGCTTGACTTTTTTAAACGCCTTGCCGATTACTTTGTAGGGGTCAAGCTGCTCCTTGCGGGAAAGGTTCTTTGGATAATACGCCCAGTTAGCTTTTTCAAGTTTTAACTGTGCTTCGTCAACTGATTGGCGTTTGTACAAACAGGCCTTATGCGCATACAATTTTAAGTATAACGCCTCCAATAGCTTTACGTTCAAATCATAAATGAATAACAAGGTACCGGGGCCGTCCCTTTTATCCTTGAAATGCTCATCATTGACCACATAATACCGCCATTCATTTAATCTTTTCCTATGCCCCTTCACCGTGTTTGCGTTGAAAAAGTCATTGATGACAGACATTGGATCAGCTATCTCATGCTGCCGTAAGTTTTTAGGGTAATGTTCCCAGGGGGCATAATTTAAGGTTCGCATGGCATTGAAATTTGACCGGTCGAAATTGACCGAAAAACAAATTTCAATTCGCCCTAATGCGTACCGAACCCAAAGCATGAGTAAATTACCCATGAACGTGGGTATTTTACTCACAGGCTAATTATCAATACCTCTTAGTAATTGTGGTTGTAACGAACAAATATTTATATTTGATTTATGGAAACATCAGCAAAGCCGTTAAACCAGCATATCGGACGAAAAATTAGCAGGATCCGCGAATTGCGTGGTATCAAGCAAGAAGCCTTTGCGAACGAATTAGGACTTAGTCAGCAAACTGTTTCGCGCATGGAGCAGTCGGAAACAATCGAAGATGATGTATTGGAAAAGATTGCTGGTGTTCTTGGTGTTTCAACAGAAGCGATTAAGAACTACAGTGATGAGGCTGTGGTCAATTTCTTTAATACCTTTAATGATAACAGTGGCGCAGGAGCATTCTTCTCGTCAACAAACCTGCATTGCACGTTTAACCCGATAGATAAGATCGTTGAGTTGTACGATGAAAAGGTTGCGCTTCTTGAGCGCCTGTTGCAAGCCGAAAAGGAAAAAAACGAATTGCTCAAAAGTAAGTAGCCGACAAGTAGCTTGTAAAATTGCGGCAGTAGTTATTTATCTTAAATATGTTAGCCTTAAGCGACTGGGCAATCGTCGGCTATAATACGCAGATTGCTCGTTCAAGCTCGGCCATTGTCTATAGATCTTCTTACCGAGAATTGCTAAGCTTTACCAATTATGATAGGTTCATTGGATTTCATAAAAAGCAAATATTTTGACGAAGGTTGCCTTATTTTTTTAAAAATGTTGAAATCCTTATTCCACGTCGCTCCGAGTCAACTTTTGATATATATTTTAACGTTTTAAGATTATTCGCAAAAAAGCTATTTTCCTGCCCATGGCCCAGCAATGGACGTTTACCATTAATAGCAATTTCAGCGTATGGTGACGGCCAACTTTGCAGAATTTGGGTAACTTCGTCTTTATCAAAAGTTTCGAATCGCATATTAAATAATTTGATACTTTCTGCTAATGACAGTGCTGAACGCAGAATGTTGATCAACTGTAAATTACCAATCGTCCAGTTTGGGTTTTGGATGAGCAGCTGGCCAATCGGTTTAGCCAAAGGAGACTGCGCGTTAATACGTTCTGGTTGTATACTGTCGTAAATGGTCTTTTTATCGCCAGCGGGAAGGTTGTCAGATTGTAATAGCAGCAACTGATCATTATCATCTAGTTCGAATTCCGACAAGCGACCGACAAACTCCGCGGGCTTTCTCGTCAACAGTGCAATATGCAAAGGCGAAAAATTTGCTTTTAAGTAATTAAAATTCCCCACTGTAAGGTTTAGAACGTTTTTTACGATCAGTAAAGATACTTTTGCAGGCCTGACGCCTTCAAGTTCCAGCGAGCCGTAAGAAAACGGGAGGTTACTTATAACCTGTTCATAAATTGGCATTTCGAAACTGTCTTCTGCAAGTAGAGCCCTTATAAATTTTCTCACAGTAGCCAGTTCATCCTCAGGTAATTTTATATTGACCCTTACCTTAGCAAGTGCGGAAATGTTATTATCGTTGCTTATAAAATTCACTCCAGTATCATAAAGTTCATCATCATTTTCATGGTACCAAAAAATGACGTTTTCCCAGGTTGGCTTGATCTTAAAACCCTCCAATAATTGCAAATGGAATTCTGCATCAACCGCCTGTAAGCTATCCAATTGTATAGCCATTCGTTCGATCACAGCTTCCTTGCTGGACGACGAAACAGAATCGTTGTTTAGTATGCTGACAACCGAGGCCTGACTATTGAGGTTATTCTGCGCAAGCTTAAGAAAGACTTCATCCATATAAACCTGCATATTTGCCTGTACATAAGCAATCAATTGTGGCAGGCCGCTGTCTTGAATGGAGTCATAGTTTTGCTGTTCAAAAACGGGTTGATTATATTTCTCATGATAGCGCAGTACGGCGGACAGCATAGTCGCAGAAAGCTTATAGTAGTAACCATCAATGACGTAGTCAGCTAACGCTTTCGGCGGCAGCACCAAGTCTAGTTGCGTAAATTTGATCTTCAGACCCGCGATAAGACTCTTCAGTTTTTCCGCATCAACTGCTAAAGACAGAAAGTTTGAAGATTCAGAGATACAGGCGAGCAAGCCATTATTAGTGGCAGAGGCGATAATGTCTTTATTGTCCGCATGTGCAATAATCAACTCAAAATAGATCGACTTTCGCTCATCGATATAGTTGGATTTAGCCCAAATAAAGGGCCAGAATCCAGACCATTGTTGATAAAGCAGCTTGATAAACTTTTCGATTTGTTTACCATTATCGATGTACCCATCTATGAATGATAACGAACGCTCTGTTTCAAGTGCGAGCAAATGGAGAAGCTGTGTGCGCTGATGTTGATAAGCCGATGTATTTGAGGCGAGCAGGAAGTCAAGCAGTTGATAATTGAGTATATAATCTTTGCCGAAATCTACCGGATTAATTTTTTCAATGAGCTTATCGATGTTTTTCAGGGTAAAATCGAAATCCAATGGCATCTGGCTCTTTACATTAAGCAGGTATTGCCTGTCTGCTTTCGTGATACTGCCCTCGTAGAATATGGATGTGAATTCTGAGTAATCTTCTTCGATATATCCGTTCCTCAGAAGTATATTAATCAATAGGTTCTGCTTGGCATCTCCGAGCAAAAGTTTAACATCGCCTGCATTGATTAGGTCGGTGAGTTTAAGGTGCCTAGCTGCTGATTTTTCCAATTCGAGTGTTGCTATCTTTAATTTCAAAGCATCGGATTTGGCTTTTCCCCAGTCCCTAACCAAGTTCAGACGTTCTTCATAGGTTTGATTGGGATCCACCGCTTTTTGCACTTCTACAAATGTCTGTGGAAGGTTGGTAGTCTGACTGCTGTAATAGTTGCTGTGGTTGTGATAAAGATATGTGTATAACATTTCATCGGTCTGAAACTTCGCGAAGTTCGCTTCACTAATCGCAGTTTCAAGCGTAATAGTTCCTGCGCTGGAATTGAAATACATAAAGTTCGTCAGCTTTGTTAAATATTGCATCACATAAATTTTCCTCAATTCCGCAACTTCTTTCAGCTTGTTCGCTTCCAGTAATAATAAGCGCTCCCTTATCATTGCGATCTCTTTATCAATTCGCTCCTGAACAGTTTTAATGTAGGTCATTTTGCTTTTGATCACCTTGTACAGTTCCCCTTTATCTTCGCTGAGCCTTACAAAATCATTCGGATGAATATTCTTGTAAACAATCATAGCTAGTAACTTGTCCTGCGGTAATTTTTTGTCAAGCCGTTCATGATAAATATAATACTCATTGACAATGTTGTAAAGTAAACGCATGTCATCGATGAAATAAGATACGTCGTCCACCAGCACCTCTGAAATCGGATATTTGTTCGCTTTAATCACCTCGCGAAGCATATCGTTTGAGTTGGAAGAATTGATGACGGGTATTACCGGAACAATGAAATCGAAAAACTTAGTCCTATCCTTATCCCGAAACATATCATCTCTGACTGCATAGATGAAAACAATATCTCGTTTGATTTTTTTAGAGTTGTTTATTAGCAGATTAAGCTCACGTAGTTTTGTGAATATTTCAGTTTGTTGAAAACGGTCAAGATCCTCAATAATGACAACTGTATAGTGTGTAACCTCAAAAAAATATAATATTTCGTCCAGGTGGCTATTAAGTATTGATTTGCTTATGCCTTTATCAACCTCAATTTCGGCGTCATGGATTTTTAGTTTGCTCACCTTAATGCTGTTAAGCAGACGTACAGAACGGAGCAATATAAAATAAGCACCTGTAAGCATGAGAACGAGACAGGTCATGTGAAAGGCGAGATCAACGCCACTGGATAGCTTTAGATGGAATTCCTGTTTAAACTTTTCCGGGGCAAATAAATTAAATCCGCATAAAAGCAGCAAAAGCATGCACCCCGCTACAGCCATTAAATTTGACCGTTTAAAATTCCGGATCTTTTTAAAACGTGAGTCTGGGATCGTTTTATCCTCTTCGTGATAAAAGATTTGCTGAAGGATGCTAAGTTCTATTAACCGAAGGACCTCTGTATCACCCGGTTTGTCCTTCGCAGCAGAGAGGCCTTCATCGTCGGTCTTTCCTGTGCCGACACCTTGCTTCGAAGATTCCTCATGATCGCCGGCTTCTAACTCCTCTTTGAAAGTAGCCAGCGACAAATTCAAAAATTTGAACTCAGGTTCAAACCTATTTTGAAAAGTTTTAAGGATACTACTTTTACCGGAGCCATATGGACCTGTAAGTGCTACGTTTTTGATGTCCTCTTGTTTGCGGTTTCGTAGCGCCCATAGTAAGCCATCTTCATATTGTTTAATTTCTGCGTCACCAATAGGCGACAGTGAATGAAATGGCTGCGAGTTATCTTCAGAGACTCCGGTAAGTGCTTTTTTGCGCGTAAAAATAGACATGGTTTAAGGTTCTATAGAATCTCAAATATAAGAAAATGAAGCTTATAACTACAGAATAACCATGAATACTCATAAGCCAATGAACCTTTGGTTTCAATTCATCGTGAGATAATTTTATTCGCTACTCAGCCTTTTAAATTAGATGTTCGCACTCGTAAGAAGTACGTCAAGCTGAGGAAATGGATATAGGCAATATCTCCTTTGGACTGATGTTGTTTTTATAAAAGGCCAATGTGAATTACGATTAAATATATTCATTTCCAATTCAGCATTACGGATTGCAGCGGCATCCTTGGCAGAAGATACAGCGGAAGCCGGGTCGCCGGATGGCGAAATGCCCACGTCTTTTCCTCATACAAAAATGATAATACTACCTGCCCATTTGATTATCGTTCTGATTATTATTCCGCTTTTTCCTTTTATAAACATCATCATCGGTGTCGACACCACCGACAAAGCCATTTCCAAGTTCTTCGATCAACCAATGGCCTGAGTTTACTGATGATACAGTGTCTGGTTGTGCCACAGTTGCACCACTGGCGTTTGTGCCAGGTGATCTATTTTCGCCTACACTTCTACGTAATGCGTCTGCTAATGTCTCTTGTTGACTATTAGCTACCAGGTGTTTATTGATGTTCCCATAACTTAAGCTACGGTCGAGCTGAGAACCTTTAAATTGAATTTCATCCTTTGAAAAGCTCACACCTTGCACTTCAGTTGAACCGCTTTTGTACTTATAGATGGTGGAAATACCCTTATCGTTCAATGCTACTTCCAGTTGCTGCCAGTTGCGGGTATCTTTAAGTTCGTTGGTTATCATGTCATACAGCTGATACTTCAAGCTATCTGCGCCTTTCAGTTGCTCCCTGTTTACTTCGTTTTTGTTGCCCGCTATAAAGTAACCATACTTAATCGTCAATTCTTTAGCTACGCGGTGGTTACGCTGCTTTTGAAACTGATCGCTTATCGTTTTGCCGCTATCACTTACTCTGTTGTATACAATATGTAAATGTGGGTGCGGTTTGTCATTATGTTGAACGATGATATACTGGGTATTTTTAATATCCATCAGCCTCATATACTCCTGTGCACGTTCGACCATGATTTCCGGCGTCAGCTTGTTTCTGTCATATGCGCTCCAACTTATAGCGATATGACCGACGGCTTTACCTAGAGCTTTATTTAACTTTCGTTGCAGGTTAAAGTCGTCAATGATACTTTGAATGCTATCCATCCGCGTACCCCGGACAAAAAGTACACGTGCGTCGTCCTTTTGCAGGTTATATCTAACAACTCCGCCAAAGCTTCTACCGGTCATTACCTTTCCGATCATTCGCCCTTAAATTTGTTAAATACCACATTAATTCTTGCGATCAATTCTTGGCAATCCTTTTGGAAGCGCAACAGCCCATAGGTGTGAGATAGTTTAGTTAGCTGGTTCAGGTTATTGGCCATGCCGGCCAATACGTGCAAAACGTTCATGTCTTCCGGCGTAATGCGTGGATGAACTTTTGCACTTTTTGCCGCTTTCCTAAACCAATCTGTCGCCGAAAGTTTGGCCTTTTTCGCTTTTCCCTCTATCAAAATTCTTTCCAGGCTCGTTAGCCTGACGTTGATGGAAGTGTTGCGTTTTATCTTCAAGGCGGGTCTGCCGCCTTTATTTTTTATTGTTTTATCTGTAGCGTGTTTCATTATTTCATCTTTTTATCTACCCTCAGTGACCATCGGGAGCCGGAGGGCAAGTTTGCCCCGTGCCGCAGGCCGGGGAGGTTTTTGCTTCGCAAAAACACAAACTTGCTCCTTCCTGCGATTGATAAACGTTTTGCATTTAGCCGGTGATTTTTCGACTGGCTTTCGCCTCTAATTCGCTGGCGGGTATGTGTTTTTATTTATTGAATCGACAGCCAGTTCGCTATGAACTTATTCGCTGTCAACTCATTCGATGAGAACCTATTCGGAGTGAACTTATTCCCTATGCACTCATTTAGTGAGAACTTGTTCAATGAGAACTTATTCAGTGAGCGCTTATTCAATGAGAACTTATTCATTGAGAACTTATTCATTGAGAACTTATTCATTGAGAACTTATTCATTGAGAACTTATTCATTGAGAACTGGTGCTGAACGCACCAGTTCTTCAAATGGGGTATGACTATGAAGTAAGTGGTATTTGGAAAATATGCTGAAGTAACACTTGCTTTGATTTCCTTTCCTATTTTTAGAGTTGAAGGATTAGAAATATTTTTCTCCGGGACAATTTGTGATGCCATAGTATAAACTTTTATGGCGCAAAGATGAATGGGATTAGTTTATCTCTTTGACAACTTAAATATGTTGGTAGTGTCTATAAGAAGCTTTAAACGGATTGATGGCTCGATGTGATAATTCGTTTTTGTACGACAAAACATGGCTTTCATTACTCGCCAATTTATAATGTTCAGTTATCCTTTATTGATAACAGAAATGTAGAGTTCCAAACAGCTAAGATTCAGAATCTAAGCTCTAAAATCTTTATTGTCAGTAAGCTATATTTGCAAGTGTTCTTTACTCAACAATGACGCATCTAGCATGCTGGTAAACGAAACATGACATGAATAATAACTTCCCTTTCTTCTCAGGTTCAGGTTTATTTGGGTTTAACTGAACATTCCTAAAACCGAATTACCTCGCGATTTCCCTACCATGATAATCTTCAAACAGGGGCCTAACAAACTCGCAACCAGCGATCATCAGGCGGTTACACAATTTATTGGCCGTAACGCCTTGATCGTTGGCATAAAGAAATTTAATCATTTCCTTTAAATTCTCTTTATCGCGGTCAATGAGATATATCCCGTTATGGAAAGTCATCAGCTGCAGTAACTCCGCTAAATAAGCCGCAGTTTCCAATGGTTCACCGTGCGCTGTCAGTTTCCGCAGCGGCTCGAACAAGTCATCATGGTGGTATTGTTTTGAGGCTAACTGCACAGCTGCGGCGATCAATGCTGTGTTCAACGCATGCAGTTTCCGCGCCATCATCACCAGGTTGACCGTAGATCGCCTAATTTCCAGGAATGTCGGGTCTTCCGCATTCTCATAGCTTTGCTGTATCCTCTCGATCAGTGCGAGCACTTTAGTCTCTGCAAAAACAAACTCATCTTCGTTCAAGGCCTCATAGTAGGACGAACTGAAATAGATCACATGTAGCAGATCCCGGATCCCGTCCGCAGACATCCTGTTTAGATACCGGGTCATCAAACTTTCTTCCGATAATGTCACGACATCCCATAGGTAAAGGCTCGCCATTTGCGCCGCC
Source organism: Mucilaginibacter sp. (assembly GCF_965277465.1). GTDB lineage: Bacteria > Bacteroidota > Bacteroidia > Sphingobacteriales > Sphingobacteriaceae > Mucilaginibacter. Next base: position 661,420 of record NZ_CBDICW010000002.1, on the reverse strand, counting down.
AACCCATTGTGCCCACTGGCCTTCTGTAACAATTGCTGATCGATGGCCCGTTTATACGACGGGGCGACGAGCAGCAGAATGTCTACTGTGTTGGGCGCCCGGGCGAACAAGAAGCCGCCCATAAAAGCCTCCCAGGCAGACTCTGCAAGATTTTCGGTGTTCTCCAGCCGCTTCATGAACCAAGTATGGTCAAGGTAGTTAAATTGCTGCCAGTAATTCCCGAAGATGGCCAAAGCATCGATCGAGCCCGCGTCCAGGTATTTATCAAATATAGTCCGGAACCTGTCTGCAAAGACCGGCTCATCCAATGAAAGCAAGCGGTTTTTGCACAGGCAGTAGTCCATGCAGGCTCGTAGGAATTTCCCGTTATCTGAATTGTAAAAGTGAGAAATATAGTCCCGCTCGTGGATATCGGATCCATGCGATGGCGAATGATGGGTGTCCATGGTGACCAGCGTAGCTTCCACAACTGGCAGCAGTTCGGCTTTCCCTTCGATCGCATCCGAATTAGAAAAGTCACTCAACAAATAAGCGACTACACCCATGACCCAAAAATGATCCGCTTTCCAGCCATCTCCGGGCAACTTCCGGCATTCCGACATAAAATCAGCCTGGCTGACATAAGCCCAGCAAAACCTAATAACCACACACCAGTCAAAACCAGCATTATCTTTCCGCCCTACATCCAACAGTGCATAAAGCAAATGATACACATAGATATAAGGGATAACTATAAATTTATCTAGTGAATTGATAAAACGCAACGGCTGTGCTAAAACCGCCTGCTTAAAGATATCTGACAGACCTTCGATGTTTGGCCCTTCCCAGCGGTCCTTTACCTCAAATGCAAACAAATAATCTGCGATACCCTGGTCGTCCATCCCAAGTAGCTCTTCTACACTAAGGGGCGGCAGTGAACCGCTCCTGAAACGGATGGCTCGGTTTGGGTCGACTTGGCTACTGTCCATTTGCATTTCCTCGCTTAATTCCCTGTACCGCGCGGCAAAAGGATCCGTTTGCTCCAATGCAGAATACCAGCGAAACTGCCAATAGGCTACCGATTCTGAAGTCCGGTTTTCATCGTTTTTCGGCCCGGCTTGTAGGATCGCCGACAATAAGGACCGTTCCGCCTCATTTAGCTGAAATTGGATCGTTCGCAACATCCCAAAAACATCGGCACGGTAAATATGGTCTCCGAATAAACCCTCAGGGTCATCCGGCGAAAAGATCAGTGGCAGCAGTTCACGCTGTGTATTAAAATGCGCCCCTAGATTATGCAAGACCATCCGCCGGAAAAATGGTAATCGGTATTCAGGATCGTAAAAAAGCTTTTGGCTCAATTCCACCGCGCGTCTAGGTAATACCTGACTAATCTCGTCCAGGTAAGTGACCAAAATTGTTGCATACAAACCTCGGAAATGTTTACTGTGGTAGTGATCAATATCCATTTCCGCGATCGCGTCACTGTGCGCTGTTGAAAGCCGGTCCACCGTCAATGCAAATGTGAGCCCTGCTAACCGGTTTTCCACTTCCTCATTCAGACCAATGGTCAAACCCAACTTTTCAAGCAAGCCAATTACTGACAAACGTAAATCCTCGCGAGACAAACCTTCGATGTTAATTAAGGTTTCCTCAGCAACAACCTGCTCCGTCACCGGATCTATCAGCCGGAAATGTGCTGAGGGCAAAACAACTGTGACCTTAACTTTCGTTTCTGCGCCTTTGAACTGCACGGGGATCTGTAGCCCTTTAGGATAATCCAGAATCAGCAACTTGATATTACGCGCAAAGAACAGGAATAGGTCCGGTGAACAATGTTTCGCTACTAACTTGATCAATTCCTTGCGTATCAGCGTTTCAGTCAGTTGCCAGGGATATGCATTGCCGTAAAAACTCGTTTCTGATTTTTCCGCGGTATTGTCCAATTCCATACCCTTCAAATTCAAACCAAGCAAAAAATGCAGTATGCGTTCGCCTTTGGCAATATCACCTTCGTTCGCGTCTTCCCGGATGAATTTAGGAAGCAGGTGCTCCCCAACTGCAGACGACGGAAACATCCGATTAGTATGTTCACTAAACAAAGACGGAAGGAGGTCCAAAACTTCATCCGTCAACACATCGTTTGGCAGATTTGCCAACACCCGTATCAGCACCGAGAACGTGTAATCATTATCGACTCTGGCAGCAGAAACCGCACGAACTTGCGCCAGTAAGAAGGTGGGTATAGTTCCTGGCGCGGTACCGCTCTTTACCTGCTGTGATAGACGCTCCAAAAAAGGCAGGGGCTCCCAAGTAGCCATCCGTCCATCCGAACCCGGAACGGGGTGACGACCTGGATCTAGTAAACCGCGCTCCTCAAAGAATGGAAGCCATACAGGTTTGTCTACATGTCCAAAAAAATACTTCCGGCAATTGACATCATTATCGATCAACTGCCCGATCATCTGGAACTGAAATTGGGTAGGTTTGGCCAAAGCCAACACCTGCTCCATCATGGCGACATTGCCAATATAATCTTCATCAGCATTTGCCAATTCCGACCGGCGCATTTCAGCAACAATTTCCTGCTGCTCCATTATCGCATTTTTTTGAGCTGCCAAATGTTCACTAAAAGAGGATAACTGTGGCCTTAGTAACTGGTAAAATAAATAATTGACATCTGTAACATAAGTCAACCCGGCATCGCTGAATAGTAGCTCCAAGTCGGGGTGTAAAACCTTCTTATCACCAACTGCAGAATAATCGCTGTGATTATGTGAATTAAAGTAAGCCGGGGAAAGACCCTGCGCCTGAATGTATGCTGAGATTGCCAGAATATTTACGGCATCGCTATAACTGTCTTTTCCGTGGCTTGGTGCGATCCGTTCCAACGTACGCTGACCTGCAGCGATCATTACCTCATCAGTTACCGGGGCGATCAAGACGTGGTCTTTAAACAATTTTTCTATTCGTGCTACCCGGCTACGGCACACCGACTCAAAGTTTCTCGCGCTAAAAAGTTTATTCAGTAAGTGATCATCTCTAACAACCTGTTGCAGTTCGCCCGCAGAAGCGTTGATGGCCATTTGAATCCTTTTAATCTTATCTTCTTGGTTACGTTGCCATTCCCTTACGATTTGGTCCGGCACTATACACTTGACTTCGCTCGCTTCGATCCAATAGCAAAGCTCATCGAAAAGGTTTTGTTCCTTATCAAAGCCCGTCGCCGCCAGGTGCAGCCATACGTCTGTATCAATTGCCAGGTAAACCATGAAATGTTCAATTGTAAATGTAGTGAATCCAAGTATGCTTTCGTTATGTTTCCAACTAATACAGCCCCAGTTCGTTCGCATACTTCACATTTCTATTACTTGGATTTAGTTTTGTAAATCGGCCGATGGGCTCACTGGCGAACTTACTCAGATGGGCTCCAATTAAAATTATTGCTTTCTTGCGCGCCATTAAAGCAACGTAGTTCGCTTAATGCTGTATCGGTATTCATTGATTATATCTTCGGGTTCTGTTAAAATAGTTCTTGGTTTCACTTCATAAAGGTCTAGCAGGGGTACATCAGCACGCTTGCCTCGCTTTTCGAGGCATCTTCCCAACGCTAATAGCCCAAATAACGAATGCTCCACATCGCAAAATTCAATCAGAACCTCTATCAATCGGTCATCAGATACCCCACGTTCCGGCAGTTTGTCAATCCAGTTATGATCGAGTGTCATGTGCCAATTGTGATCTTTAGCAATGTCCTGCAACTCACTTACTAAATCGTCATTGGTTGGCGCAAAATCCTTCTTCTTTTCATCACTAAGCACGGGATAAACCACTTTAATAGCCAAATCTTCCATACCACTTCTGCGAAGGCCCTGCGCCAGAAACCAACGCGTATTATCTTTCATGAACGCTAAATAAGGCTCAAGGGCTTGAAACCTTTTATAACTAATTGTTTCGGTTTTTTCATGCAGCTTAAAAACAGACGTAATGTGTTCAAAAAAAGCTTCCTTGTTGCTGACGGTTAATAAGTATTGATCTGCCTTTTTAAGCATCTCTTCATCTCCGATGTACAGAGCGGTCTCAAAAATAACGGGATGGTTGATGAACTTGTTCCAGGTTGCGTTGAGGAGTTCCCGGGCATCTTCTCCGGAGATATTAGCTAATAATTCCCGTAGCAAGTAGCCAATCTCTTCCTTTTCAATTCTCTCAACATCTACGGAATTCAAATAATCTAGCAAAAACTTCTTATTTTCTTCGTTCCATATCTGATCAAGATACCATATCAGGAATGGCTTATTAAGAATTAAAGTTCTAATCTCCGCAGATATAGACTGATCACCAGCGTGCATTCTGTCATAAATCGCCTGAGGATAGAGCAAGTCGTCAATGGCAATTGCCTTTAATAGGTTAAGTTTGGAAGCCCCTGGATTATTATCGTTCCAGTACTTAAATGCAATGATCCGTTCTGAATCGGAATGTGTCTTATTTCTCCAACGGTCAACTAAAAAGTGCTGGCTTGAAGAGGACAGCCTTCTCTTTGCTTTGCTGAATTTCCAGCGGTCATCTTGAAAAGCCCCTCGTTTACCAGCAAGATCCCTTTTATGTGCGAGCCGGCCAACAATATAACCGATTGCCTTCGGATGATCGTACTCTCCCAATAACTGGTTGACGATCTGTTGTTCAGCAGGTGTAGTTAAACTGATTAGGATATCTAATTGATCTTCTGAAAATGACCATTTGTGATTGCCGACGTTTGCTAAGACGGCATCACGCTCTGGTTTATTTGAGCCGCTAAAACCCAAACCTTTCGGCAAGCCATCCCACTTACCAATCAAATCAGTCAAAATATTAGTGGTTTTTAAGGTAAAAGAATTCAAAGCTGCCCAAAACATGAATGAAAAATATTCCAGTTGCCTTGCCTGGACGGTTACCCAAATTTGATAGGCCTTTACCAGCAGATTTTCAAATTTAAAGTAACCAACGAGCAGGTAACCGCTTATCACGGTCAACTCATTTAAGGCCGTTGAGCCCAACAGGTTCGCCAATTGATTCTCGATATTTTGTCGGTGCTGGTGATTTACGTGATCAAATATCTGTTTACGAACATCGTAACCGATGTACGGTTCCATACTGAACATGACTTTAAAGTAACCTAACGCCCCATTAATATCACCGCTCCTGAATTTTATCAACGAAAAGTCCTGCTGATCTTTGACGACAGTACATAGGTCTGATGCCCCTTTCAGGCTATGGGTTAATAATATTCTGGCGATTTCATAACGCTCTAATTCAGTTATTGATCCACTATTCCCGTTCGTATTCCAATTTCTAAGTAATTGAAAAACTCTTTGATAATAGGCAGACTCTTGATCTAAAAATAAAAGGCTTGTGTAAACTGCAACTGGTAATTTTTTAATAAAGTGCTCCAGCTTCGGCACATCCGCCTCATGTAAAGCAATAGCTTGCCCTATTAACTCTGCATAATATGGATCAGATAAAATCTCTATGTGTGATGGGTCTGACTCAGTTATGATGACGGACAACGCATTGCTCAAAATGAAGTCACGAACCCGGTCATGACGAAAATAAATAAAGCCTTTCTCATCAAAGGAAAAGAGCTGCTTCTCCGCACCGATCTGGAGCGCATCTCCCAATTCGGTTGAAGAAAGGTGCTTTTCAATAAACTGCAAATCGGGATTGAACTGACGCTCCACAAGCATTGCTGATGCAAGCTTGGTTATGGCTCTTTGCTGAATGGCGATCGGAACCCCCTTTTTATTTTCGAGAGTGCTTAATTGATCATTGAAAAATATCTCTATAGCCTGGTTTATTCCAATACCGATGGCGTATTTGTCCCTCGTTGGCCCCTGGAAAAACAAGGCCATGAGCAGAGGGTCGTTATTTAAATTTGCTGCGATGTTTTTTTGCTCCAAATCTGATAAGCTCAATGCAACCCCGACCATTTTCATCCTCGTATAATCCAGGGCTTCCGCGTCTGAAAAATGACCGATAAAATGTTTACCGTACACAACCTTGTCTTGACCTTTACCCTGTAAGTTTTGAAAATGTCTTGTCCAAAGCGGACATATGATTTGAATGTGATACTTTTCTTTTTCTTTCTCTTTTTTTGTCGCACGACTTTCCTCCTTCACAAAGCTTAGTAACCTGCTCAGCAATTGAGGAACGTTAGCGGATCTGTTAACATCGTCGACAATCAACAATACCTGTTTATTTTCCAGCGCTTTTGACAGCATATCAACCGATTGATGTATGACCGAATTATATTGTAATAAATGCGACATCAATGCATCAAGAATTCCAGGTGCTGACTCGATAAATTGCGGTTGAATGTGAAAAGCCAATTGATCGTCGCCAACAGTAGACATCAGGTCATAACACAAGCTGGTTTTACCCATTCCTGATTCCGCAACAATAAAATCAACGGCAACCAGTTTGAGGAAGAATTGGCCCCTGATCGCCTCGGCTTGTTCCCGTTTCACCTGTACATCATCCAGAAAGTTATCCGCTTTGTACCGGCTCAAGTCGCTTACCGCAATTTTTTGGATGATCTCCCAGGATATCATCCTGGCTTCTATTCCGAAAAATTCTTCCCGCAGATACTGGCCGATAGGCTCTCCATCCAGAAAATTACTGATAACGGAAAGTTCGACTTGTTTAACACCAACATCAAGATCTGCGGCCTTCAATTCTACTTTGGTCCAAAGGGCGGCGCTTACGCTCTGGTTGGTAACTAAATATACGGTAAGCTCAGCCTCTGGGTAGGTACTATTAATGGTGTTGAAATTTTCCACTGCTTTCAAAAGGTCTCCCTTAGGCTTTTTAGGTGGCGTACCTTTACGGGTAGGCACTGAATCATCAAACAGCCACTTGCCTTCCAGGTCTGTGTCATCCATAGTGTATTCTATAAAGACATACCGATTGTCAGCTACCTTGAGGAATGCATCTAGCGGTCCTTTTACAGTTTCACCGCTGGCATTGATGCCCCCAATTATCATATGTTTCATTTCGGGGTATAATTGACGAATGACCGCTCCTGCGAGCGTTTCAAATTTTGCACTGTCTGTCATCGCTTTTACCCGTTCCGCAGTAGTCATGATAGATTTTTAGGTTATGAAAAAAATATAAATATGGTGTTAACCGTATCTCGATTAGCAAAGCGGAAAATTACGCAATTCTACTTCTTTAATGATTATTAAATTGACCGCTCGCTTAAACAAAGGTATTCTTGTGCATACATCAAAGTTCCCGGTTCGCAAGACGCCGGGTCTCCAGAATCTTAATCGCCGACTCCAGCGTCTTTGCACCGGCGCGTTTTAGAATTTCCGCCTCGTACGGTAAGGTCATAGGTGTTACTATACCGCTATTTTTAGCGTTCAATAAATACCGAACACCGTCGAGTTGTTTTTCACCGGCTGGTTTAAGTATTGATTGGATTGCCTGATCTGCGAGAAAGCTGGCGTGTCAACGGAAATATTTCGCGAAATCGAAGTGTATATCACAGTTTCAACCCCTGCAAGATTATGTATAACTTCAACTCTGACGCTATCTTCACCTGGTGGCTTGTGCTCAGGATAAGGCCTGGATAAATCATCCTGACGGGTTTCCCTTCGCCAAAGAATATCTTTCGCAACTTGAAGCGAAGTTTCCGGCTTCAACAATAAAATCACTGCATTAACAGGGCAACCACCGGTTGCAACAGGTATTAGTGTTGGCGCGTAATCCCTTTTTTTGCTCAGCCGCGCGTATTCAACAGCAAAGGGTGTAACACAGTTCAGTCTGCCGATCGTCAAAGATCCAATTTCATTGCCTGGATCGACGATCAATGATCCATATGCCAAAATACCGATACGTCCTGTCATGATAAGTTTAGTCGTTTGAGGCACAAGATAATACTTGCAAGCCAAAACCTGAAAAGGAACATAATGTTGAACGTTGTATTGGGTGTGATCCAGAATGAATCAAAAGTTCGCGACATTTGCAATCCAATTATATGCCCATGATCATACCCATCAATTTCGAAAAGAAACGAGACGAAATTCAAGGCCGTGTAAACGCAGCCACGGAACTTAAAACCCTCAATGATAAATTGAAGGCTCACAATTGGATGTTCATTCATCCCAATTTGTTTATGACGGAACTAAACAGATTGTTAAAATTGGCAGACAACCCATCGGCCGAACAAGCTGCCGTTACTCAAATCTTCGCTGATTTATTTTATGACTTTCGGGTAACCTCGTTCTTCATCGATGGTCTTCTAAAAACCAACACCTATATAGCACCCTTTTCACTTCATATTGACCAAGCAGTCATGCTTGCTGTAACCCATAACTACGCAGGCGCCATCCATTTGTTGATACCTGCTATCGAAGGTAGCCTCCGGAAATACATGATCGATATCAGGGGCAAAACCGACAGAGAAATCATGCGTGCCAGCGATCAGCTCAAAGTTTTCGGACTACTGGAAGCAGATTATATAGCGACGAAAGAACCAGATTTCAAGGCGCAACTTGACGCAGGCCATATCGATCAAAGCAAATATTTGCGTCTCGTTGACCTCGAACGCCAATATATAAAAACCTGGTATGGCATGATTGAAGACTATTTACGCCACAATTTATACATGGACACATCGAAGGGCTCAATCAGTGACGACCTTAACCGCCATGCACTCGTACATGGTTTCGAATCCCAGGTCGATTACAACCTTTCTAATTTTTTGAAAATCTTCAACGCTGTCCAATACGTGGCTTGGGCATTTCAGGTATCAGATCCCGCTATCCCTCAGATAATGACGCTGGAAAATGAAGATATTCTTTATAAGTGGTCGGCACTGGAAAAATTAAAATTGCTGAATGCATTAACTGACCCTGTTAAACTTGCTGTCTATAGTAAATGCCCGGACTTCGATGCATCCGATTTTACTTTTAGCCCCACGCAAAATAGGTTTCCCCCATTAGATCCCGGCAAACCTATTGTGCCACAGTTAGGCAAGATCGACCAGATGTTAGCGGACATGTGGCCGGGTACGTGAAATATTTCCATCGCTAAAAATAAATAAAAGCATCTTACGGGGCAGGTAACCGAGGCTGCCAGACTTTCTTTAAGGCACTTGTTGCGTCGTAATACCGGCTTTAATAAAATACTGGCTTGTTGATCGTTGCGCTTCTCCATTGCCATAACATTCTTTGGCAACCAGAGTAAAGCAATTGAAACTAATCTTTTACACCTCTCGACTGGGAAATTACTATCGTCGTTGGCGGCTTTACATTATTTCGCTGACAGTATGGCACTTACAGAGGATAGGCACAATTGATGATGTGATAATTTGAACCAAGTTCAAGCCTATGGAAAACAATGACCATGCGATCAGTTTTAAATACTTTGATGTCGGTACAGGAGATGCTATTTGGGTACGTTTTTTTGGAAATGATCAACAGTGGCATAATATTCTCATCGATGGAGGTTATGGATACGCCTATAAAATGGCGTTCGGACCTTTAATCAAAAGTATTATAAAAGAAGGAGAATGTATTGATTTGTGGCTGATCAGCCATATTGATGATGACCACATCGGTGCGACCACCGGTTTTATCGCTGACAAAAGGATCATCGATAAGCCTGCCGCAGTCAGAAAATTCTGGTACAATCATTCCCCATTACTTATTAAAGAGGGTAATGGAAAACTGGCAGTCCGGCGGGGGGTGTTATTAAGGGATTTTCTCAAACCCTACGGACTCCTGGCAGAAACCCCTATCATGGGTGAAGCCGGAATACTCGATCTTAGCGGTTTAAAGATCAAAGCTTTAACGCCAACCGAAAACAAACTCCGGGCCGCCGAGGAGCTTTGGCAAGTTGAAGAAAAGGGTGGAAAACTTGGCCGCACCTCAGCACAATCCGATTATCAGCAAACGATTGAAACCTTAAAATTAAAATCTTTTTCAGAGGACACTGATGCCGTTAATGGTAGCTCCATTAGCTGCCTCGTAACCTATCATAATTTAAATTTTCTTTTATTGGCAGATAGTCATCCAGGTGATGTCGTGACCGCTCTACGCAACTTGGGGTATAGCGAAAAATTTCCCCTGTCCGCTGAATTTGTTCAGTTAGCGCATCATGGAAGTAAGGCTAACACAAGCCCGGAATTGCTTCAGTTGATTAATACATCGCAATACGTCGTCACCGGAAATGGTGAGGCTAATGCGCACCCTGATAAAGAAACCCTGGCACGGGTGCTGACCAACGAATCCCCAAGCGACGAAATGATCAGCTTTGTTTTTCCTTACCATACCAAGCCGCTTACTAAGCTGTTCGATGTCGATCATGATGCGGAGGAAACATACAATTTCAAATGTGAGTTTCCGCGATCCGCAAATGAACCACTTAGTCTGGATTATTTACCTTTTGAAAGTTTAACCGATGAATGAAACGTTCTCTCAATTAGCGACCGTAAGAATCGAATGTAATGGGGCTGTAGGCACAGGCGTACTCTACTTCCCGGATCCTAACGCAGACGTTGTATACGTCCTTACGGCTAAACACTGCCTGATGGGTAAAGAGCTTAAAGGCACTTACAAAAATGAAGATATTAAGATCGACCGTTTATTCCGTACGGATGACTCAACCTATCATGAATACCAATTGTCCGAAACGGACATTACCATCGTCTCTGACGATACACACGATCTTGCCTTACTGGTTTTACCCAAGCAACGAATCATTGATCTGGTGGGTAAGGAGTTTTTTTGCCCGGTTGTAGACACAGCTGATGCGCTTAAAGCTTATTTCGCTAGGGGATTTGCTGACTTTAACGACCAAAATGATGACCGGCCATATGACCTGCAATATATTGAGGATAAAAAAGATGATAAAGGACTTTTCCTGTTGCGTTCAAATCAGCAACTGGATACCTTTCGTCAAGCCGCTCTCGACAACCTTGAGGGCTTATCAGGTAGCGGCGCATGGGTGAACGCCAAAGGAAATATTTACCTGGTTGGCATCATTCATGGTTATGAAGAAGGTAATATCTTCAATGCAACGAAGGTGCTGGCCTATAACAGACTCATACCCGCAGACCGTTTTCCGCTCATCTTACCGGTACGACCGGAACTGAATGATGACATCTTGAGCGCTTTCGGCACCATGGATAATAAGCGCGAGGAGGTCAACAGCCGGACCCGCGAGACCGTCGGAGATATTCATATTTCACGTGACCTTCAGGCTCCTTACCGTATTCTCGCCGAAAATGCCATGGTGGTGATCCACGGCAAACCAGGCGTCGGTAAATCCGCCATGGCAAAAGAGCTCGTCGCCCGGCTGAAGATTGATGGCTTTGGTTCGGTATTGACCCTGGCTCCGGAGAACCTGTTCACGGAGACCTTTAACGCGGCACTTACCAGTGCGGGTTATACGGCTACTATTGAACAGTTACTTCATAGCCCGTTAACTGGCGGGCGCCTTGTGATTTGGATAGAAAGCTTTGAAAAGCTATTGGAATCGGCGCATAAGGCGGCATTTAATGATTTGCTCCAGCTCATGAAAAAGCACCCTCGCCTGGCGCTAATTGTGACCACAAGGGATTATCTATTACAAAAACTGAAAATCAACTTTCACTTCGAGCTGCCTCAAGGGGATCTGTTTCATGGCCTGGAAACTTTCTCCGATGACGAACTGGCGGTGGTCAGAGAAAAAGAACCATCTATTGAGGTTTTGTTCCGGAACCCCGCGATACAGGAATTCCTGAGAACACCGTACTACCTGGATAAGGCACTCCGTATATTGCCCCACCTGCTTCAGGTAGACCAACTGGATGAAGCAGGTTTTAAAAGGATCATGTGGGAGCAGGTGGTAGAAGCCGGCGACGAAGAAAGAGGAAAGGCGTTTTATGACCTTGCGCTTAAAAGAGCCAAGGAGCTTTCCTTATACACCAATTCTACAGCAACGAGACCTATACTGCAAAGCCTGATCGGTGACCATATTCTTCAGGTCGAGAGGGGCGAATTGGCCAACAGTTATGCTCCGACACACGATATTTTAGAAGATTGGGCACTCATCCGGTATATCAAACTCAAACGACAGGAGGCTGGCTCACCCGGCGAATTTTTAAAGGAACTGGAGCAAAGCCCTGCCGTAAGACGCGCCTTCAGGTTATGGTTAGAAGAACTTGCCCGGCAGGAACCTATACAATATGCCGGTTTCATCAGGGAGGTTTTGGATGATAGCCAGATATCTTCCGATTGGCAGGATGACGTTATAATCGCGAGCCTTAGGTCGCCAAATGCTAAACCGTTGATTGAAACGCTTCATAATCGACTGTTGGCCGACGAGGGCATTTTATTACGGAAAGTATTCCAAATGCTGAAAACCAGTTGCAAGAACCTCGACCTCAAAAAAAAGAATCTCCACGGCTTTACGCCGGTTGGCTCAGGTTGGGACGAGATCATACAATTTGTTCGCGCCTACCACGCACAAGTATTGGCGTTGGGTAACTTCGAGTTCGGTTATCTTGCCGTGATAGAGGACTGGATAAGCCAGCTGCCGCTGTTTGATCCCAGCGTTCTACCACCGGCTGCGGCCGACGCAGCTTGGCTTCTGGAGGAATTCCTGTACCGTTATCAGGAAAAGCTCGGTACTTACAGACGAGGAAAAAACGATGATTCCTTATTGAAGAAATATGCCGGGATATTATTTAAGTTGACAGCAGCGGCACAGCCGCTGGTACAGAGGCTATTGGAAGCAGCCCTTAAACCCGACGAAGATCAAGGTCGCTGGACAGCCAGGGACCTTTTAGAATCAGTTCGCGATTATGCCACGCAGGGCCTGACGGCAGATCAGCTGACAAAATACTTTCCAGATATCGTGATTCAGATCGCCAATGAAGATTGGCCTGCACAACCGAAGACCTATTCTCCTGGCAGCTTGAGCGCGCGGATTATTCACGAACCGGATGGGAATGATTTCGGCCTGGACGATCACCTGAAAGACGAATTGGAATCCCCGAGTGCCTATCAAACATTTGTTTATTGGATGCTTCGGTACCACCCGGCAAAAGCCTTGGATTTCGTGCTCCCTTTTCTTAATGCAGCCTTCGCTCATAACCAGCGTCAATTGGTGCTGAATAAAAGTGAGAATCTCTTGAATATCAAAATCCAATTTGTGGGGACGGTTAAAAGCTATTATGGCACGCACAATTATTGGAGCGTGTTCCGTGGTGCCTACGTACAAAACCGTTTGATTATCTCGATCTTAATGGGTTTGGAACGCGCCTTATTGGAAATGGCGAAATCTGGGAAGCAAGCGCAATGCCAGGAGACGCTGGACCGGCTTATTATAGAATCCAATAATGTGAGCGTATTAGCAGTTGTAGCCAGTGTGCTGCAAGCCTATCCGAACCTGTTGGATGAGATATCGGTCAGACTAATCAGTGAACCGAAATTGTTGGAATGGGATATGTCACGGCATTCATCCGACTATATGCCTGGGGACACCTATCAAGACGATCCGGTCAGCAAGGAAGAACGGATACTTGCCAACAGAATGCCCCACAGGCTTCGTCATGGTTTGGGGCTGATCGGGTTCGTCGCCCATTATATTTTCTACTACGGTAAACTTAATGAGGAGATTTTCGAAATACTTGATGGGTATTGGGCTGCATTAGATTCCCGTGATGTTTGGTGGAAGAAGTTCCTGTTTGATATGGATGCGCGTAAATATAATTTTGAACCGGTGGATTTGCCAGGCTATGAAAATTACAGGCAACTTGTTCCGGGTTATGACGAGAAGGTACAGGAAATGCGGAAAGTTAACCCTGATGAAGTTCCGGCGTCAAACAGCTTTTGGCCTAAAGAGGCTTTTGAGAATAAGGAAGGCGTTGTAAAAACCGTAGAGATCTGGCGGCAGGTGAGGTCAGGGTTCGCAGCAGCCGGTAATGAGATATTAAGTATGACCTCGCCCGGAACCCTATCTGCGGTCGGATTGCGTGACATGCTCAGTGAACTTAATGAGGAAGAAATCAAATGGTGCCAGGACACGCTACTCGCACACGCGGAAAAGAGTCTGAAGAAACGTGATATGCTTGATTTTAGCACCAATGTTTTAGATCAGAATTACCCAATGGAGGGCTTTTCATTCCTGTTTAAAACAGCAATGGAACCTGAAATGGAACTGAAGGCAAAAACCTTACTGTTCCGTATGTTGACCGCCAGCCTGGAAGAAAGACCAGAAATGTATTTGCAGGTCGGTGTCGCCTTCCACCTGAGTGAATACAGGTCCGACCTGACTTTGAATTGTTGGCACGGCATCCTGGAACATATCAGGCATAAAAGATCGGACTTGCAAAAAGAAGCGCAGGCCCGGGAGGAATTTGAATTTGGTATATATGAGCCGGAGCCACCGGACGACCAAGACAGCTGGAGAAACGAAGTACTGGAACAGGTTGTTGCCGGAACGATTAAAGCACCTGAGCTTATTGACGCCACACTTGACCATGGTGTACAATGGCTGCTGAAAGATGCTTTGCAGATCACCCCAAGAAATACCGCCGATACAGGACAGCAAGAATTCGTCAAGCAACTTTTAGATCAGCATTTCGCTGTTTCCGCTCAGCCAACGTATCATCAACGTGATGAGTTTTTTCAGAACAGAATCACGATGCGGATATTTTATGCAGGGTATTTGCTCAACCAGCCGGCCGACCGGGCCTTGATATTATTTAATGAATTATTAGGCAGGTCTGATCTGACGGCTGCAAAATTTGAACGCGATTCGGTCAATGGCTACATTTTTGACATCTTGAAACAAATGATACGAACCATCGACGGAACAACAATAGAAAGCTTCTGGAAACTTTGGGATCGCTTGCGCGTATGGACTATAGGAACCAAAAGCCTCCTATATTTTGACCTGTTGTTCCTTGATCTGGACTGGACCGAAAACTCCGAGAATTGGTGGGTACTGGATGGCAAAAAGGCCATGTATAAAGAATTTATTTTCAATTACGGGTTTAACCGGATCAACGTGACCGTTAAATTCTTGGCAGGTATCGGCTTCCGGCAGTTTATGCCCGAATCGATCCAATGGGTGGCTCAAATGCTTCTCTCAGATAAGGTACTCGATTTGAAAATCGGTGAGAAGTTTGTTCAAAAAGCCTTTTTCGACCAAGGGGAGGTGATCAAAGCCGACGAGCAGTTAAAAGCTTCTTATTTGTCAATAATTGAAAAGTTGATTAGTTGGGGGTCGCCGCTGGCTTATTTGCTAAGAGAAGAACTAATTACCTCCAAATAAGTTACACGCAATCAGTATGTAAGTATCATTGCCTATTAGGCTATACCTATAAATGTCCGTCGACTTCAACGCTTAATTTTTTTGCTCGTTAATTCCAACGGACAGGATTGAATTTTTCCACAAAGACGGCGCGGTCAAATTTGCCCCCCAACTGTTCTAATGCTTTGGCAAAATCATCGATCAGAGCATAGTTATTGGTCAGATCATAGAGCTTCAAATAGCCAAAACCTGCTTGTTCGGTCGCTGTTTTCGCAAAACGAATAAGCGCGAAAGCGTTCACAGTCAGTATATCGCCATCCTCTATTTTTTCATCGGCCATCACCACCTTAATTTTGTCCGAGTCTTTGACCGATGTAATCATCGGCAAAACATTTAAGGCCTTCGCCACATCCAACACTTGCTGATCTGAGTCGCAAACCACCAGATTGCTTTTTAATATCCTTTCCCCGGTATTGCAGTAGGTTATGTCAAAAACATCCATGGTATCCTTATAGACGCCGTCGTAACGGAATTGCAACACCTTCATGTTACCTAATGAATTTGCAGAAACCATATGGGAAATGGCACTGGCGTCCAGTTCGACCCGGAAATCCGTAAAATACATCATCGTATCCTCATCGTTAACGCCGTTAGCCGTATATACGACAATCCAGCGTCCGGAAACGGTCATCTGTGTAAACGGCGTATGTTGTCCCGTCGCCGCCTTTTCCTTGACATTGTCAGCCAATGGTTTGACCAAACTGAGATTTGATGCTATCTTGCTAATCTCGGTGGTATATCCCATTAGCTTTTGCGGATGTATATAGTCGGCCAGAAAAAACTGCATAATGAATCAGGTTTAATAAACCGCAATATCGGGAATCTATTAACAATGGGAGCAAATCTTTTAGGTCAATCTCACTACCATCCAACTAAGGATAACTATTTATTACCGTTAACAGCTTACTTATAATAATTTTGTTACGATGAACAGTTGAAGAATCCAACGGAAGTTTGGACAATATTTATCTAAGAATTGTCTAAGTTCTTTCAAACTCAATCTAAGCAAATCAAATTATTCGGATACTTTTTCGATTGCATCTAATTTTCAGAAACAAATTATCGAAAAATGATTGATGGCGGCCTGATCCACAAGTATTTAAATCATCTCATTGAATGGTTAAACTATTATCTTTGGTCAAACCTTTCAGAATTTTTTATATGCCTTATCCCTTTGTCAGCGTATTTAGTGCCCAGATCGAAACTGCCATCAAGGACAGCGAGTTTACAGCAGATCTCACGCGAGCCCGCCTCACGGCAGAACGCTTGCGGGAATTGATCCTGGCGGAAAGCCAGCAATTGTTTTCAACCGTTTCAACACTGGTCAGTGATTATGATACCCTTGAAAAGACGCTCGAAGATATCAAAAAGGGCAATCCACTTATGTTCCGCATATCAGCCCTGCTCGGTAAAAACGAATTCCCGGACAATAACTGGCTAACCTTCGGCGAGATTGTGGCGGCCTTATCATTCACGATTCCGCCACTGATCAGTAATTTAGGCCACAAATGGTCAATTGGAATAATCTACGATATGCTCAGCAATAGCTGGTATAAATTGGGTGTCGCAGTTGTGACCAGTATTTTATTATTCATTCTCTTATACTGGGGAACCGGCAAAATACGGAAATGGTATTTGACCGGTTACTATACCCGCTTTTTTAACAGCCACGATTCCAGTGCCATTCAGAGTTATGAAACCGGGCAAGAACGGCTGGTTAATATGGATAAACAGATCATCCAGAACCTGCAGGATAAAGGCATCAAGGAACTGATCCGCCGCCTGATCAACGGGCAGCTTAAGCTAAATTATACCATACGTTTTGAAGGTTTTACAGCGACCGGGCTGGGTGAAGTCATGAGCGCTGGCAACACGATCAATACAGAAGCGAAGGAAAAGCTTAACTTTCTGTTAAACAGTATGCCTGGTGGTGCTATCGGCATTGCCGGTTCCCGCGGCGCCGGCAAAAGTACTCTGATACAGTCCTATTGCGGGCAGGACCGTACCGAAACCAAGATTAAACAAAAGGCAGCCATCCCCGTCATGGCCGTGGCACCCGTTAAATATGAATCACGGGATTTTATCCTCCATCTCTTCAAAACCACCTGTTTCAGTGTGTTGCGGGAAGAAGCGGGAAACGAGTTTGTCGACTTTGAAAAACTGACTTATGAAGAAGCCGTAGTCGAAAGCATGGTCGATCAACGCACGCTGATCAGGACCATCCGGCGCGTGCTGCCTTTTGCCTGCGCGATATTGATCTACCTGGGAGTAGTTGGCGTTTTTTGGGGCTCTGATCCTGGTAGAAAAGCCCACGCTATTGCAGTGCCTGTGCCAGAGAAACAATCAAATATTGATAGTGTCAAAGAAGTTTCAGTTAAAAACAAAGCAAGGCCAGACAGCCTCAAATCGTTAAATATAACCCCTGTAGAAAAAACAGATACCATTGTTGATTCCAGTCCTGGCATGGAAAATCGTATCTTGGATGCGATCATCCCGTCAGCGGACACTGGCGCGAAATTACTCGCCTGGGCAGCGGGCTTGTTCGTGATTATGTTTTTTATGATGTTTTATCAACGAACCTCTTTAATAACCCCGTTGTTGACCAGTAGGGAAAAACAGGCACGTAAGTTACAACAGGAAGGGTTGATGAAACGGGAAGCTTTAAAACGCCGCTTAGAAGAAAGGCCTAACCTAAATGCTTCCATCACCTGGCTGAAAAGGATCAAATTCCAGCAATCTTTTACCACTGGTTGGTCAGGAGCCCTCAAACTGCCTTTCGCCTTGGAAGGTGGAATGAATAAAGCAATGACCTTTGCCGAACGTCAAATGTCCTATCCTGAAATCATCGCAGCTTTCCGGGATTATCTGACCGGTCTGCAGCTGACCTATCCAATTATCATCGGCATAGATGAACTGGATAAATTGGAATCCGACGAAGTGGCCCAGGAGTTTTTAAACGAGATTAAATCCGTATTCGGTGTACCGAACTGTTTTTTTCTGATCTCCGTATCTGAAAACGCGATGAGCAATTTTGAACGGCGCGGTATGCCATTCCGCGACGTTTTCGACAGTTCTTTTGACAGCGTGGTATTCGTCGACAATTTCACTCTGAAAGATACCACGACCTTGTTGCAAAGACGCGTTATTGGCAATCCCATGACCTTCTTCTGTCTGGCCTATTGTTTTGCCGGCGGGTTACCGCGGGATATCATCCGTTATTTCCGGGAGATCGTACGTATTTCTACCCATAAAAAGACCATCAAGCAGATCACGGACCAAATGGTGTCCGACGATATTGCAGCGAAGATCAGGGCCATGATCCATACCATCAAACATATCCCCGAATCCCCTGAAAACAACGAATTACTGAACCACCTGATCCAACTGAAAGAAAACGCACAAACGATCACCTCGTACCAACAAACCATTCAGCATCTTTCGACCCAGCGAAACGCATGGCAGACGAAGATCACGCAATTGCTAGGGACAGTGCCGGCTGACCGTGATACCGAAGCGCTGGATCTACTGCAAAAAACCATAAAGAACAACCAGGAATTCCATGTCTACCTTTGCTACATGACAACTGTGCTGGACCTTTTTACCAGCAGCGCGACTCAAAATAAGATCAAGAAGATCGAGGCAGACCAGGTATTCGGTATTATGGCCAAAGCCCGGCAGTCTCTTTCAGTTGATTATCAGCTTGCCCTGAAGAAAATTAACCACTGCCGGAGAAAAGAAAGCCTGGCGGTACTGGATTAAGTATCGGTTGAGCAGCCATATCGAACCAGGTGAGAGAAGGGCGGATTTTTAGTAATAAATATTCATGATTAGCCGGCTAAGACATCGCGAAACGGGTATGTTCATGGCCTTGTTTTCAGCAGAACCTTACACTAATTGCCTACTTTTCCATTAAGTTAGATTCCTAAGTGCGTAGTTAGACATCTGATTTGAAATTTAGATCGTACCCGGAGCGTTGAATTTTTCCAAAGAGTAAGTTCCTGCCAAGGTATCCATCAAGATGTTAAGGAAGCCAGCTTCTTTAAATCATCAATAAAATGGTTCGAGAATTGCCCAGTTGGGTGCACAAAACTCACCTTAAATAGTTTTAAAAAGCCTGTAAATTAATTGATTTACAGACTTTTACGTTTTTAGTCATATCAAATAATACCAAACTTTCTCAAGCTTTACTATACCTATTCCGTAATCTGTTTTCAATTTTTACCTTCGAGGTATTGAAAAGTGGTTTAACGAACTGTTATACAGTTATTACAAATCTAAAAACGCCATAAATTATGGTCTTTTTTGCCCCTTTTTGATACCGAAAATCGAAGGTTTCAATACCAAATTGAAACTAATTTTATCAAATAAAGGAGAAAAAGGGCATGAAAAAAGTTAACACTTTCGGTATCCAGTTCATTATCAGGCAGGATAAACAAGATTGCCACAAAACTTATACTTCAATGACTTCACCGGTTTCTTTGTCCGTATAGCTCACCTTTTTACCCGCAAAATCGACGTACAGTTTGTCCCCGGCCTTGTGATCCATGTGCATGGTCGGATTGACCTTGGTCTTCCACTGGTTGTAATACGTGCAAAACTGGGTATACTTATAGCCCTCTGGGAACTCTTTGATATAGGCTTCCCACAAGATCTGCCGGTTCATACCAGTCTTTTTAAGCTCTTTATCGACGTGGGGGAAGCAGCGCTGCATGGATTGCATACGGCTGCTTGGCTGGTTGTTTTCCCTGGTCTTGCCGAAAAGGTCTTCCAGTTCCTTATCATTCAGGTTATTAACTTCTTCAAAAGTAAAGCCGCTATTCTTAAGGATGGCCATGTACTATCTTACGGTATTCCGGGATGAATCAATCTGGGCAGCTATAAATCGCGTGCTGCGCCCCTGGCTGTTCATGCTTAAAATCTTTCTAATCTTACTCGCTGATTGTCAAATTGGCCATCTTAGAACAGGTCTTTTGCCCTCAAAAGATGGTTACTTCTACAGCATTTGCTACGCGTTTTGGTGGGTCAGTTTGCCCTGAAACAGGGGGTCAGCTTGCGCCGAAATGGTGTGGTCTCATTCATCATAATCTCCAATTAAGTATTTTTTTCTTGCGATTTTAGAGATTACCCAACAATCATTCAATAGCTATTTCCGCAGTACTACTTGTATATGTAGCTAAAGAGGCAAACCAAGTCGCGCAGGTTTGCTAACCCCTTACCGCCACCGGCGGTAAAGCCAAGTAGAATAGGTTTTTGGGTGCCATAAAAACACAACTTGTAGTAGGCCTAAAAACAAACGCATTAACAGATATACCTATAGAGGTATAAACAGCTATACTGGCAACCATTATGCATAAAAAAGCCCGGCTGGTTTGGCCGGGCTGTATGCTTTCAAACTATTATAAAGGCGCGATTTTAATTTTTGAGTATTTCGCAAAGGCACTAAAAAGTTAACCTCAAAGGTATTTACCAACGGTTTAACTCCTTTGCCATCTATGTAATATCCACCTGTGTTATTGGATTTATCATAAGCTTTAACAAGTTTAATAATGGTATTTATAGAGCCACTATTAGAATTATTTTCTTTACATTTCAAACCATATTCAATATTATGCAGGTCATCTTTAAGGTAAATAGTTATATATACAGCATAACCATTTTTAATATTACCTGTAGTGTCTGTAATTTCAAAGCTCACATTTTGATCGGTGAGAGTATATTTTTTTATACAAGATACTAATTGATTTAGACTGCCAGAATATTTATATTGTCTGATAGGTTCAGAAATTGAGGTTACCCCCGTTACAAATCTTATAAAAACAATAATAAGCCCAATAAAGACTAATGTAACAGTAATTAATATTATCTTCTTCATTTTATGAATAATAGTTAAGGTCTATAAAAACGACTATAAAAACATTATATATCAACGAGTCAAGCTATTGATGTTAAAAGTTTGAAGTTATCTTCCAAACATATTTCCGATAAGTTTCAAACTTCCTAAGATACAAAATGCCTCTTCAACTCTCGATGCCCACTCATATTCTGCTTTACTTATAGGCTGATGAGTTATGGTATCGTTCAGTCCCTTTGCATACATGTCAACAACTACCCAAGCATTATATGCAAGTTCTCTGTCAGTAGCGCCAACACTATCATCTCATAATGCTCCGCTAACACCACCCGTATGATGTCTATAATAAGCATAATCATGTCGCTGTGCTGCGGCATCCAACATATCTATGGGTTTTAAACGTTTTCCATTGTAGCCTGTTAAGTTATAAGGATTACCGTCAGGTCCTGGACCTAAGAAATTACCATAGTATGGAACTTTTTTTGCACCCATTGCACCTCTTGGAAATTGAGGATCCCCCCCTGATTAGCATAACCATCATTCGAATTTAATCTTACATTTAACCATTGTCGCGTGATAATCTAACCATTAATCGTTGATCGTTTAATTAGTGTCGATATTAAAATCAGCTTTTATGTTTAAAGTAGTCTTTTGTTTATTAAAGTCTTTTAAATTAAATGGACCTAATATACCTTTTTCAGGAAAGTAATTGATTTGCTTATATATAATGATAATTAAGTACTCATTTTTACTACGCTCAACTATGATATAATTGTCATCGAAACCAATCTTACCAAATGCACCGTTAACCAATTCTACACAATTGCCATCATCGTCAACTCTATAACATATTGATTTTCCAAATTTGTTATGTTGGAGATAATAACGTCCAATCAATTTTCGATTCGAATAAAATTTATTGCATGAAATAAGCGAGCATACCATCACGAGTATGAGAATTGTTGCCTTAATATTTATTACTGTCTTCATTTATGGTCTTTAATTGGTTCAAACCAAATATAATTTTGATATGTATTTCCCATCCTAGGGTTTTCAGTTCTTTCCCAATTTGATCCAAAACCATCTGTAAAAGATTCCCATGAAGTAACATTATATACGGAAAACATCAAATTGTTTCCACTCGTATAAATGCTCACTTTGAAAGAACCGACAAATTGTTGGATGGGATTTAATCCGGCTCTAACTAATCCGTGGATACCAAAACTCGCATCAAAGTTAACAACCGAAGCATTTGATAAGTCTTTAGTGTTTTTATATTTATTATAAAAGTATGTCCTAGCAGCGTTAGCTCCATGTGAATATTGTAATGCCTTTGCCACTACATCATTATAAAATAAACGATTACTTGGCCCTGTACCGTAATACCACTCTCTGGTCATTTGTGCTGCTACGCTTCTCAAATAAGGGTCGTCACCCCCCTGATTGGCATTAATACGGATTCTTTCCACCGAAGAAAGTCTGTTCCAATCTGTAAAAGAAACTTTTGGACTGAATGCATTGTTACCAGCAATAAATTGAAAAACAGCAGAACTACCTACTCCCGCCCAACCGCTCAATCCAAAACCGCTTTTGGATACCACACCAGAGCTTTTTTGTGCGCCGGAAACGTAGGGATCAACCTGTGGAATAGTTCCAAGAGGTTGCATACCGTCGGGATCGGTCAAGTTCAAAGGGTTATTTTCAACATAATTATAAGGTGATAGATCACCGAAATTTTCTGCAAGCGGATCTATACTATTCCACCGGCCTAAGATAGGGTCATAATTCCTTGCACCAAAATCATAATTATTCAGACCCAATTCTGGATTTTCCTCTTTGCCTTCATATATATATAGGTTTTGCGGTGACGCAGAATAGTTCATGGTAGCATCTCCCATATCCGCTCCCAAGGGGTATAGATTTTGTACAGAACCAAGATTTATAGTTCCATCTGCATTAGGCCTGAATGTGACCCGGTTGCTGTAAAGGTGGTCTTGCAAATAGTACTCATATTGGAAACTATTTGAGCCGTTATTAATGATCCGCCCTTCATCCATTTTAATATTGTCCACTTTCCCGTCAAAAGCAATAGAACTCGATGCCGTTACTTCTACTTTATCAATATAATGGCGTTGGCTGATCACCCCGCCTGATGAAGAAATAAGTTGTTTATATAATTTATGACCATGACCATCATAGGTAAAAATCAGTTTATTATTTCCTTGTTTAACCGTATCAACCAGATCGAATAAATTATATGTTAAGATAATACCCTTTCTTGAATCGCTGGTCATATTGCCATTTCCATCGTAAGTAAATGTACCACCTATGTTTTGCGAACCGACGTCACTTATTGAAGAAATTTGATTGCCATTTGAATAGTTATAGGCCAGATTATTGAGCAAATTGCCGTTTTTATCTCTCCGTTGCAATGTGTCTATATTACCAAGCTCATCATAAGCCTTCACCTTTTCGGTAAAGGCACCGGTGGTACTTTGAGCGAAGGAATTAGACCCTGCTTGCGTAAAATAATTACTTTGCGTTAACCTGTTCACATTGTCATAAGTAAAAGCATAGCCCTGCCCGCCGGTAGTTAAACCCGTCAGCCCAGTTTGTTCAATTTTATTGCGCCACATCACCCCGGAAATATTCCCATTGTATTGTGGTGTCGCATTTATGGGTGACGAACCTGAATAACTGATGGACTCCCCAAATAGCGCATTCGGATCACTTTGCGTTAATCCGCTGTCATAAGTCAGTGTGCCGTTATTTATACTGCTCAATTCAGTCCTTATGTTATAACGAAATTCTTGTGTTTGAGCAAAAGTATATCCCGTACTCCCGGGGCCCGTATAATTGGTGGAATGTAGGCCCTCGCTGACTTTCTGCCCTATTTCGTTATAAACGTTATGTGAGATGTCAATTTTTGCTCCTCCCTGGAAACTCTCGTAAGTGTCAGTTAAACGGTTAAAGTGGTCATAAACGAAAGAATCACGAACCGTAATCGGGCTGCCTGCTATCGCTGTGGTAATACGCTGGCTTCTTTTGACCCGGCCCAAATAATCGTATTGACTGTTGATGATGTTCACTTGACCTAAATGGTTATCCGCCTGTTGTTGGATCAACCTGTTCTGCTGATCATAATAATTAACTGTTACCATTCGCTGGTTTGAAGTGCCTAAAACGCATACCGAGCTGCCAGTGAGCATGCCCATAGTGCGCTGGGTAGCGACAGTGTTAAAAAGATTGGCCTTGAAAGGCTTTCCATCAGCCGCGGTAAATGAATAATCATCATAATAATTCTCGGAATAGACAATTAACGGCGTTGATGCAGGGATTGCGCTCTGCTGCGGAAAGGCGCTATTTGTATAACCCACACCTGGTTGCCACGTTTCCCATAACGTTGTAAAATTATGATCACAGAAAGCTTGCATGCTCTTTCGCGAGATCACTGTGGTGTTGATATACAGCCCAATCTGCACCATTCTCCCTTCCGCATCATATTTTGTAAACAACCATTGATTTTTTGCCCGCATATTTGAATCTTGACTTAAAACCTGATGGTCAGAATGGTTATAAATGGCGTATACCCAGCCTTTACCGGGTATCTTTTTTTCAACTAATCTGCCTATAGAATCATAACGAAACGTATAGGATTGTTGTGCCAGGATAGTTTGAAATGATGAACCTGGATTAGATAATTGTTTTTTTCCTGCTGGCGTTATGACATTGATTAACTGGTTTAAATCATTATAAATATAATCGGTACTATAATAGAGAGATGGTGCGTCGAGCTGCGAACGCGAAATTTCCTTTCCCTGGAGGTCTTTCCATATGGCAGTCCGATGTCCGTTGCCGTCAGTAAGAACGGTTTTGGTAAGGACACTTTGATTGTATAAGCTGACTACTGAAAGTGTACCATTTGTAACAGGATAATACGCGATACCATCGTTACTTAAATTTATATTATAACTCGTCCGCGCAGTATGCCCGGTACCTGGTTGAAAGACGGTTCCTAATGCACCCTGCTCATTTACCCTTCCTAATGGCGATCGTTCAAATACGGTTTGAATATAAGGTGCCGAATCGGTTGCCATTTTTAGAGCGCCGGGGGCCGCAGGATTGTAAAAACTGACAGCGTTTGTAAAAGCATTGGAACGTAAAGTACCGATCTTGGTACTCGTTGTACTTTCATCAACATAGGGTAAATAAGCTTTAACCGACCTTCCCATATTATCGTAGGTATAGGGTATAATCACATCCATCTGGTTGGGAGATGCCTGCAACTGAATTTTTTGTGAAGCGCGTCCCAATGCATCCTGGTACTGAACCATTACCGCCATTCGCTGCACGGGTACCGTGTCAAGTTTTGCGGTATCTTTTACAGCTATTTGAGGCATCCGGATACGGATGTAATTGGTATTTGGAGTCTGCCCAAAACTTTTTGTACAGCAAAAAATAGAAATCAGCCACACCAAATAAATAGCCTGTTTTTTTATTCTTTTTAAAAACATTGACGGTAAAGGTTTAAGCGACATATTTATTATTTTATGTTCCCTGATTATATTGCCCTGTTAATTAATTTGATGGAAAGGTGATTTTCCGCAAAGCCGGATGAGGAAAATCAATGAAGTACAAGCTCCCGGAAGAATCGATAATTATGCTATACGCCCGGTAAATAACCGAAGGGTTAAATACAGGCCCGTCTACCGGTTGGTTATTGCCTTGGTAAGTCAGATTATATGCGGTAATGGTCGTCACATCGCCTGAAGGTGAAATTTTACGGATACAATTGTCCCCGATATCTCCCGCATACAGATAACCGGATTGATCGACTGTTATTGAAGATAATTGACCGAATTTCACTGCCGTCCCATGGCCATCCTTGAAGCCCCAAAGGGACCCATCGCCCGCGAGGGTGGATACTACGCCGTTGCTGATTTTACGGATGCGGTTATTGTCAAGTATATATACCGTGCCGTTATTATCAATAGCAAATGATGATATATTGCTAAATTCCGCACTATTTACCGGTCCGTCTACGTAACCGTTTGTTCCGTTCCCTGCGAATGTTGCACCTGCTCCGGACGCAGATATCCGCCGGATAATATTGTTGTGGACATCCCATATATAAATGTTGCCGGAATTTGACGAACCTATGCTGATATTAACATTGTTGACATTTAAATATCCTTTCCCGCTATTGTTATCAAATGTCGACACTACCCCCGAGGATGTTATTTTTCTGATGGTATGCACATAAGTATCACAAACGTAGATGTTCCCGTAACTGTCGGTACACATACCATTTATAGAACCAAACTTTGCTACCGCACCTACGCCGTCAACCATCCCCACCGTATCACTGCCGGCTAAGGTCGACACATGCCCGTCCGGCGTAACTTTCCTAATCTTACTGGCATGAATTCCATCGACCACGTATATATTTTGATTTAAATCTATGGCACAAAATTGAGGCTGACTGAATTCAGCAAAATGTGGTGCACCGTTTATATATCCGCTTTGACCATTTCCGGCAAAGGTTGTTGCATACCCTCCGGAGTTGATGTAGCAGGAGCCTGCGGCGTTTACATAGGCCTGGCCCCTGGCTCTGGAAAGCGCATCAGCATACATTTGCGAAACCATGGAACTGTCGCTGTGTGCGGCAACAGTGTAGGAAAACGGTAAACCAGGGTTACCGCCCGTGCAATTATTGCGAAGGAAGCCTGTTTGCGCAACGTTATAATACCAGGTACTGCAAGCTCCCGGATCCTCTAAAGCTGCCAAATAATAAGTACCGGTACTATTCGGTTCTGAGTAGCCGTCAGCAACCCCATTTATATAACGAACCCGCGTCGTGTAGAAGCGTCTCTTCAGTCCATTATAAACTGCACCGGTAACGGAAACGCCTTTTACACTGGCAATAGCATAACCTGTTAACGGCAAAGATAGATTAATGGACAGCTGGTTTTTATACATGGGTACTGTATAAGTCGCGGAGGTACCGTCAGCAAAAGATATTTGATAAGTAATGATGGCATCGTGGGCTGCCTCAGCTGATGTTCTGGTTAATGTTGCTGCAGCAATACCGACTTCCGGTACATAATTAAATAAAACAGCATAAGCGCTGAGCGTTGGTGTGCCCGAATCTGTTGATCCTGTTATACACGTTACATTCGTTCCCATAAAGGATGTATCAGATGCCGTGCATGTTCCATTTGCGTTCGCATAAGCCTGACCGTTCACCATTGCAAGAGAATCAGCTGCCGCCTGTGTAGAGGCAGAATAGGTTCCAGCCGGAACCACATAAGATACCGTTGAACCGCCGCCAGTTGTGCAATTGTTTCTGGCAAAACCCGTTTGGGCTCTGTTAGTAAAAGCGGTTGGGCATCCATTGGTACGGATTGGCGCGATGTAGGGACCGATTCCTCCAGTTATAGTATTGGATTCAATATAACTATCGCGAGTACGTTCTCTATTTTGGAATTTCTGGTAAGCAGCTCCGTAATCGTCTGTTAAATTGATAATTGAATCTATGCCTATATTGGTTACAGATTCTGCAGACTTGCCAGTAAGCGGCAAGCCTATTACCGTACTTGTTCCATTTTTGATAATAGATGCCGAACTGCTGTATGTTGTATTATCGGAAAAACTCACCGTGAAATTTATCTTCGCCTGGTAGCCGGTTTCTGCTTTTGTTCTGCTAAATGCTGTCAGTATTGTTCCGTAACTATTGGTAGCAGTTGAGCTATAATTACTTACTGTGGGTTTAACATTTGTTTGATCAGTGAAACATACCGGGCTTACGCCAATCCAGGAATCGGAGGAAGTTGCACACGGTGCAGGTGGTATATTTGAATAACTATACTGTTTCAAAATATTGTATTGGTCATCTCTTTCGGTTACCAACCTGTTCAATGCATCATATTCATAACTATTTACTTTATCGTCCTTGGAGGTTGTCGTCAACACCCCAACCTGTGGGATCATTGCCATTGTACTCATATGCGCTCCCTGCGGATACAATCGCACCTCATCAATAAGGCCGGATCCAGTAAGCGTGACTGTAGCATTGGCCGACAGGGTGATCCTGTCCATATAAAAGTTCCAGGAATTACTGTCGCTCTCGCCGTTGACAATGGATACGTCGTTAGTTGTTCCGCTAATGCCGGGCTTGGCTCCCTGTGTCCAAAGTGACAATATATAGGTCCCCGCAGGAAGCTGCGCGGTAGTATTAACCGGCCCGCTACCGAGTTGGTAACGAATCTTCCCTGTTTTTGCCTGCCCTGATGAATCTCTGCCGGCGGCAGCAAATGTCCAGAAACGCTGGTCGTTTGTTTCAAAACCCGTGTAAGCAACCTGGCTGATCATCGCATTACTGATTTGCGCGATGGGCTGATCCTGATGATATCCCCAGATCACGCTCGAAGACGGCTCTCCAAGGTTTTGTGATTGTACCAGGTTATTTTTGCTGTCATAGGACTGGTAAAAAGACTTTGCAATATAGCGACTGTCTTTTCCGAAGACAGTCGATGCGCCGGCTATGGAGCCAGCTGCATGGTTAGAAAATTTAAAGCCTGAAACAGGAACTGGAACGCTCGTAGTCCAGCTATACACCGTATCCAGCAGGCCTAAGCCACCGGCTTTAAAATGGTGAATCATTGCATTGGTAACAGAAATATTTCCGGTTGAATCCTGCAGGGTAAGGACGGACTCAATCGGCACGGCATTCATATTATGTCTGACCATATCGTCGATAAAAGCCGTACCTGCGGCGTAGTCCGTTGGGTAGGATGTGTAACCAACCAGCATTTTCCCATCACTGCGCAAGGTGCTTTGTGAATGCACCAAGGTTGGATAAGAGGGCTGCCAGGTATAAGAATTAGTCGCCGTTATTGCCGCTCCACTGAGATTCTGGTCGTATATTTGTGTAGTGCTCCTAACAAGTTGAATATTTTCAGCTATTTCCCGGTAGATACCAACGTTATAAGTAATAACCTGGAAATTGCCGTTTGCAAGTGCCGCGTAGCCGCTCACTGAAGAGCGCTGACCGGATACTACACTTATCCGTTTACTTTTTTGATAAGTGTTGGTGACCTGACTGACCAGGTTATTATTGTTGTCAAACAGCTTGCTTTGTTTAAGAAATCCGCGTTCAAAGTCAAAAGAGGTATTTGGGGGATAAGATCCGGAATTTCCGAATTTGGTTTTGATTTGTTCCGCATGTATATTTAACTGCACGGCACTGGCACTGTCAGGGTATTCCTGTTGACTGGTATAGTAATTCATTGTATAACCACCATCCCCGTTTGTCTTGGTAACCTGACTGTATGTGACACTTGCACCATTAATGTCAAACAAGTTATTTAACGGCGTTGATGACACGGAAAATGGCGGGCTATCATAATGATATACGTGCGTACGGTGAAACAGGAATTGAAATACGTCAGCAACTGCCGGAGCCAATATGGTTATTCCAAAATCGATGACCAGCCCTGCGACATCAAGTTCGGGAGCCGCCAGCGCAATGGCCACTTCTGCCGAGGTCGAAATAATGGTTAACGGTTTTTTTAAATTATTAATTTCGTAAGACAGTAAACTAGGTATGGGCTTTACTACAGTTCCCGCCTGGTAGTTGGTAATGTTTTGGATATAATAAGGTTTAGGATTAAATATCATACCACTTGTTTCGCCATTGTCAGCCTGATAGCTATACTTGGTAACGATAGGTATAACCTGGCCAAGGCTGTCCAGTTCAGTGATTGTTTTGATGCGAATTCCACCACCAAAATACGAAACGCCGTCATATTTATAGGTATTTGCTTCGTAAGCAAAAGCAGTATATCCGCCATTTAGATTCCTAACCCTGGTTAATATGCAGGCCTGCATCCGGCTGGAATCAGGAACCCTCATTTCAAACCCTTCCACGTAGTTCCCGTATTTATCCTGGGTAACGTTCGTCGACGGTGCCCCACCGCGTTTATCCAACGTAGTGTAGTACCCCCAATGATCAAAATCATTTGAATTACGCGGCGGCAACAATGTTTGTAGATTGTAGGCAAATGAATAAAGTTGCTTAATTTCAGAACTTCGTCCTTGTAAGGTCACGCAGTCGAGCCGAAGCCGCTGGGAATCAGGGTCAGTGGCGCTATTAGGGTTAGGACTAAAGAAATAACTTTCATTGAATGTAAAGGTTCGTAAGGGTGTAGCAGCGTCGTAAATATTAAAGACTTTAATTTGGTAGAGGGATTCCCCCCCCGAAACATCCTGCCGGGCTGAATAAGAAAAAGTAATTGACCCCATATCATTATAGATGCCCGATAAATATTTAGGACTTAATACTTCGATGACGGTGCTAATGTCCGTCGTGTCTGCATTGACGACAGAAAGTGTTTCCTTATGCGAGATGGCACTGGAAAATAAACCTTTACGCTTGTCAACGCAATAGTAATGAATATTATAAGTTAACACTTTCCTGTATTGCTCATAATTCATATTCGGACCCGATGTATAAGTAAAATTCATCGTTTCAGCGCCATCAGCGGTAGTTATCTTTTTAAGATACCAGCTTGATATATAAGTAATCGCCTGATTTAATGGCTTTCCGGCTAAATTAACGACAGTGGTTTCACGGGCGGAAGTGTCGCTCCCAAACTCATAGGTTACACCATATAGGTCTTTTAATACCCAGCTATTGTTCGTGGAATCAGGATTGTTGTGTATAGGATGGCGGATAACGCGAATCCCCTGGTCTGGCAGGTATTGTGCATTACCCAGTGTATCAATTACCATTTTACCGGTATGTCCGAGGAAATTAAAATAAAACATATCCGGCTCCCCATCGATGTTATTGTTCATCGTGGCGTTCAGATAGGCTGAGTCGATAGAATTTGAGGAAACCTTCGTACCGTAATACTGGTATCCATGCGCCGATTCATCCGGCAATCCCCGCATTACGCGTGTAATTACGCCGCCTGAATTCAGGACAAATCCAAGACCGACATTACTGGCTAAATCTTGTACTTTGTTGCCAGAACCATGATAACTTAGTGTGACAGGTACAGATAATTGCCTTCCGGATAATTTATCAATCGGCAAAACGACGGAAGCAATTCCTGCATGTTCATCAACCGGAACATTGGCATATTTAAGCAGAGCCGACGCGTTCGGAGACGGCGGGGAATAAATGTCTCCGGAACTTGCTGCCTGGTTTATCTGGGCTATTAAGTTGATTTTGCCAAAAAAGAAAAAACAGGCCGTCAGGGCCAAAATACGTACGGGGTACAATTTTCTCATATAGTAGTTTTGGAAGAATAATATTAGATCTCCTTATCCTGTGCGGAGTATGGAAAAAACTGAGTCGATGGCACGGATGGGTGCAATGCGTAGTATTTAAAGATAGTTTGGATAGTGCGTTTCAAAATTGTGATGTATTAAGGTTTGGGTTATTATTCAACAATAATAAAATATTAAAATTATTAATCAAATATTTAATTTGATTATTTTGAGATTATTAGATAAGTCTATCGAGTCTATGCATAATGGTTCTCCCTGGTAGCTCAGAATACAGATTTCCAGCGTTAAAAGTCGAAGTGTTTCTAATTGATTTTTTATGATTATTAATATTTTATCAGGCTAATAATAAAATAATGGAACTAATTCCTAATTTAGTTGGGTATGAATACCCGGTCATTACCTGAACTTTTTATCACGTTTATTGGCTTACTATTGCTGCTCGGCTCCTGTAAGGAGTTCATTGAACCCTCTATTAAGAAATACCAGGTATTTCCGGAGGCGCCTGCTGATCAGTACCAGAGCAGCAGTTATACCCTTAATTTTTGGTGGGACGATGTCGCAGATGCCTTGACCTATCATTTACAGGTAGTTTCTCAAAGCTTTACGGCTCCTGGCAGCCTGGTGCTCGATACGGTCATCAGCAGCAATAAATTCAGCATTAACCTGTCACCAGGTTCCTACCAGTGGCGGGTAATGGCGCTCAACGGCAGTTCACAAACGGCTTACAGCGTCCCTAGAAACTTCGTCGTACTGGCCTCATCCATTAAGCAGCAATCTGTACGGCTTTCCGCGCCTGCCAGCGGTGATATAACCAACCAAAGCAGCACTGTTTTTCAGTGGGGCAACTTGTATGGCGCGACTAAATACCGCTTCGAACTCGATACCAACAATTTTGTCAACGAAGCGGCAGTGGTTTCTAATGTGGTCGTACCCGGCCAGCAGTTCAGCTTTAACTTTCTTGAAGACCAGAACTACCAGTGGCGTGTGAGAGCAGAGAATGATACAGCGCAGTCGCAATGGTCAATGATCAATAGCATCACTTATGACCATATGCCTCCTGCACAGGTAAGTTTAACCAGCCCGCTTGATGGTCAAACGGTTGCGCTACCGGTTAGCTTGTCCTGGATGCCGGTTAGTTCCGCTGTACGCTACAAGGTCTATGTCTTTAAAAGCGATTCGGTTTCCTTGTACAACGGTACTTTCCCAACTAATACCAGCACTAATTCGTACAGCTTCACGCTTGGCAATTCGGCCGACAAGGTTTATTGGAAGGTGACAGCTATCGACGCTGCCGGGAATGAAGGGCAAGCCAGTTCTTTAAGAAGTTTTATTTTGAAGTAAGCGATGTTAAAGCATAAAAATGCCATATACATATTGGGGCTGGTTACGGCAGCCGTTTGGGGACTGATCATCTATTCAGTTTTACAGGGCATGAAGGGCAATGTTGACGTACCGATGACAGCACCTACAGTAAAGCAGGAGGCCTACAATGACTATGCGGTCCCCCGGGACACGACCAAACTGTTACTCAATTATCGCGATCCCTTTGGATTGGTCAAAGCCAAAGACACCACGGTAATTATTCCGGTCAAACATCTCGCGCATCCGATTGCACCTGTAAAATCAGGAATCAACTGGAGCTTTATCCGCTACTCGGGCTATATCCATAACCCTGTTTCCAAGAAAACGCTCACGTTACTTAGTATCAACGGCCGCGACGAAATGTTGGCTGAAGGTGAAACCAAGGACCAGGTCCGGCTGATCCGGAACCTGCATGATTCCATAAAAGTAAGCTTCAACGGGAAAGTCAAATTTATAACGCTTAAGCCATCTCCCCTATGAAAAAAATACTCCTCATAATTTTAACAATGGTCACCGGGCACCTATTTGCACAAGAGGTACCCGGTTTTGGATTCGACAAGGTCAGGATCGTTCTGCCTGACAAGATCATCCAGGCAGAAACCCTGCCCGCGGGATCTGCACCAACTGCAAAGATCGGTTTGTTTTATTACTGGTACAGCGCCAACGCCATTCATTATACGCAAGGCGGGTTTAGCGGCAGGCTGCTCAATGGATTGTACACGGAATACTATTCCGATAAGAACCTGAAAGAACAAGGCCGCTTTGACAAGGGATTGAAAACCGGACCCTGGAAAGACTGGAACGATGACGGTACGATCATAAATGTCAAGAACTGGAAGAACGGCACTTTACTGGCCGATACCGCGGCATCCTTCTGGAAAAGGATCAATATCTTTAAAAAGAAAAAAAACAAGCCTGTTATTGCTGCCCAATGATTCGCGCGTCTGCCCTTTATATCGTGATCATTATCGCGCTCGTCATCGGCTTGCTTTGCGCGGCAGTGATTGGCAGCGCTTACTTTTACAGGGCGCAGTACCAAAAGAAGTTCCGGTACGACCAGTTGGCAGCTAACCTTCAATCCGGGATTGTTATTTTAACAGCCAATACAGACAGTACCTATCAACGGGAAAAACTGTTTAGTCTTTTTGGCGGGGACGCTGATTCTGTATCTCTGCAAAAAACAGACTGGGGCCTTTACGAGGTAGGGATAGCTAAAGCTTTTATTCAGAAAGACACGCTTTACAAAGCTTTCTCTCTGGCTAATCAGATCGATTCAGACAAAAGGGCGGCGCTTTACCTGATCGATGAGGACAGGCCCTTTTCCCTTAGCGGTAAAACCAGCATCCGGGGTAATGTCTGGATTCCCAAAGCAGGTGTACAGCAGGCCTATATTGATAATCACGCATATTCTGGGGATAGAAGATTGATCGTAGGCAACAAGCATAACAGCGATAAACAACTGCCGCCCCTTAACCAAAACCGGATCAACGGGCTGGACGCTTTTTTCAAGCAAGTTAGCGGAACACAAATTATCCTGAAGGACTCACTCAAGAACTCTTTCTTAAAACCTTCCCAATATATAAATTTCAAAAAAGATCCCAGCATACTTAGTCAGAAGTTCCTTTCCGGTAACATGGTCCTTTTATCAGATACCACGCTGATCATTGACAGCACGTCCACACTCAATAACATTCTCGTATTTGCAAAAGCTATCGTTGTACGGGGCGGCTTTCATGGCAGGTGCCAGCTTTTTGCAAGGGACTCCATCAGTATCGGAAAAAACTGTTCATTCGCTTACCCATCGGTATTGGGGATTATCCGAACAGGTGATAATTTGATCAAATCTCAGGAAAAAATACAAATTGGAGATAAAAGCCATATCAATGGGATCATCTTTAGTTATGAAAAAAGTGCCAATCCCTTAAAACCTTTAATTTTTCTTGGCAAAAACAGCAGGGTAAGCGGACAACTCTATTCCCAGGGAGTCTTGCAGCTCAATGACGGCTGCGAGATAGATGGCAATGTTTTTACCAGCCGATTCTGGTACCGGACTCCTTTTACCCTGTATGAAAACTACCTGATCAATACGACCATCGATTCGAAAGCCCTTTCTCGGTACTATCTGGGCAGCAAACTTTTACCTACGAGCAATAAAAAGAAAAAAGTTTTACAATGGCTGGAAGCAAACTGAATTACAGGCTCAGGGCATCTACCCTTCCGGAAGTATTGGTGGCTATGGTGATCATTCTTGTCGTTTTTGGAATCGCAATGACGATCTTCACCAATGTGATGCGTCTGTCCCTATCTGCCAAGAAACTAAGAGCTGCCGCATTACTGGAAAAAGCATTGCGCCAGTCCGGTGACGATACGGAAGACAGTACTTTTAGTATGGAGGAGTTTCGGGTTACCCGGGAAACTAAGCCCTACCCAAGAGATCCGACCTTAATAGATATATATATGACTGCCTATGACCCAAACGGGCAAAAGACAGCAGAAATCCATCAAATCCTGAGCAATGAAAAGTAAAGTCAAAGCTTTTACGCTGTTGGAAATGACCATCACGATGCTGCTAACCGCAATCGTCATTGCGATCACCTATACCGCACTCACTCTCATTTCTGGTAATTACCAGGTATTTAACAAAAAGAACAGCGAACTGGCCTTACTTGCGGATTTGGATCATGTGCTGAAAAGAGACTTTGAAAAAGCCGACTCTTTACGGACGGATACCGGCGGAATTAGCCTGCAACATGACAGCAGCCATGTCATTTACGTTTTTAGTCCGGATTTCATCGTCCGCAAGTCCTTAAAAAACGATACATTTAAAGTTCAAACCCGGCAGGTGATAACAAGTTTTGAAAAAGAACCGCAAAATATGGAGCATTCATTTAGGATCGATGCGCTGGATTTTATCGTGCTGTTTGATAAGCAAGAAATTCCTTATCATTGTGAGAAGACCTATAGTTCCGAAAACCTGATCAACCAACCTATCAATGCCGGCAATTGACCTGACCCAATACGAAAAGAAAAAGAGCGGCCAAGAAAAGGGTGAAGCCAGAAACAAAGGCAGTCTGATTGACCTGCTCAACCGCGAAATTAGTTTTGGCAGCAAGGAACTTCCCGATAAGAAGAAAAAGTACCTCTACCTGGAACTCGGCTCTTTACTTGAGGCCGGGATCGATCTGAAGAACAGCTTTGAACTTATCACTGCTGACCAGGAAAAGGAAAAAGACAAAATACTTTACAAGGGTATCCAGGCAGCTATCCTGTCAGGCACTTCTTTTTCACAAGCCTTACAGCAAAGTGGCAAATTCTCCCTTTACGAGGTGTACAGCCTGCAGATCGGCGAAGAAACAGGTAAACAGATAGAAGTATTGCAGGACCTGGCAAGCTTTTACCAGCACAAGATCAAACAACGCCGGCAGGTGGTATCTGCGCTTACCTACCCCTGCATTGTATTAAGCACTTCTTTGGGGGCGGTATTCTTTATGCTCAGGTTTGTGGTACCGATGTTTGCCGATGTCTTTAAACGCTTCGGCGGACATCTGCCCTGGATCACGATGAAGATCGTGGGCTTATCCAATGCGTTCGGCGACCATTTCTGGCAAGGGATTTTATCCCTGTTAACCGTTGGCATATTTGTTTGGTTTACACGGAAGACTGACAAATTCAGGCAGGTTGTTTCCGGTTTAGTTTTGCGAATCCCGCTGATCGGCAACTTGGTACAAAAGGTATACTTGGCCCGTTTTTGCAATTCTATGCGGTTACTGATCAATGCAAAACTGCCTTTACTGCGCGCTATCGCACTGATCCGCCAGATGATCAGTTATTACCCTATAGAGTCTTCCCTGCATAAAGTAGAAACTGACATTATGAACGGGAAATCCCTGCATGGAAGCCTCCAGCAATTCCCTGTCTTTCCCTCTAAAATGATACAGTTAATCAAAATAGGTGAGGAAACCAATAAGCTCGATGTGTTTTTCGGAAAGATATCCGAACACTATATCGAAGAAG
This sequence comes from Mucilaginibacter sp., assembly GCF_965277465.1. Lineage (GTDB taxonomy): Bacteria > Bacteroidota > Bacteroidia > Sphingobacteriales > Sphingobacteriaceae > Mucilaginibacter. The sequence continues at coordinate 624,579 of NZ_CBDICW010000002.1, read as the reverse complement.
TAGAATACAAAACTTCCACACTCAGCAGCCTGATGGCACCCATCATTATGCTCTTCCTAGGTTTTATTGTCGGAGGGATTTTGATTGCGATGTATCTTCCTTTGTTTGAGATGAGCAATAGTTTTCAGTAATCATATTTGGTTCTTTTGGGTATTTCATTACTTAGCATGTGGGGCATGACTAGCCCACCTAATGTCCTATCCGGATGCTCGCGCCGTGTGGGGTGGGAACAAGTACTTCCACACCTTCGCCGATACTTGCAACACATTGGATACCTAGCTAGCCTTTCCATTTATATCTGGCTTTCATGTCCTATAAGTCGGTACCAAGCATACTTACAACAAGTGGGATGCGGGGGCACCCTTGCGGTAGCCCTACCACTTATTCTTACCTTGTTTTATAATAAATATATCTTGGCAACTTTCGTTTACAACCCTTCTTAAAAGATCTTTATCAGTACTCAATAAGTGAATACTCAAATGATCAAGTATTTTTATAACAAATGGCAATTCACCATGTGAAATATCTAAATCTGTATAAAATTTATGGTCATCATTAAATACCGCATACGGGTATGATATTAAATCTTTAGACAATTTAAATAGCTCATCCTTCGAGAAAATTAAAGCGCCTTTAAATTCATTAGGAATATTATTTTGTTTAAATAAAGCTCTTAAACAGGTCAAGTTATCCTCGTTATTAGGAAACCAACCTTCGTCAGTTTTGTCATGATTTACAATCCAAAATGAATTGTTATCAAATCTCGATATTATATTTTTAAACCAACATTCATAATTAGCCACAAATTGGATTAAACTTATTTCCTTTTCTTCTATAAGCAAGTGAAATGACGCTCTATACCATTTAGTAGGCGGATCCAACTCACCAAGAAGGTATTCTTTATACTGCCGTCTATCATAAGGTAGTACTTTATTAACATGTTTGTTAAATTTTATCATATATTTTCTTATCTTAAATTATTCATTTATGCCCCAACAGGAATTAGGACAATCATAAGTATAATCATAAGTGTACCTGCCCCTCCAACAGTTTTAGCTTGTGGGCTTAGTCTTCCTGCTGGTACTGAGAAGGGCGATGGATTCCATGCTGGGGATATTTGAAGTGGCTCAAAGTCATTATTATTCTTCGGGAATACTCTTTTATAGCCTCGGCCTTTTTCTGGTTGTACATCCCAATGCGGAGCTTCATTCCCATCGTGAGTCTCAGGTATCCAAGTACGGCCCCTGTCATCTAGCCATCCCTTTCCACGATTATGATTCACTTTTCGAGGACCGCCCTTGGGAGCATCGTATTGTGGACCATCTTTAGGGATCAAAAATCTTGGATCATTTGGAGGATATTTCTTCATATCCTCCAATGAGGGTACCGACCCTTCACCCCCTTGATTAGCGTTATCGCCATTTCTCACACCATTATCAGGCAAACCAATTCCACCAACCTTACCACCATCGGCTCCTGCAGCCTGAGTGTCCGGGCTGCTGCTTTCAGATGAGGTACTTCCACTCGCTTCAGAAGATTCACTTGCGGTTCCAACACTAAGTGTTGAACCTAATTTTGCAGCAGCTTCTGCTCTTTGTTTATCATATTCAACTTCCCCTTCGCTCTCCTGGTACTCGGGCTTACTTATAGTTGCGCTATAATTATCAAGCGTAGTTCTCATTCCATCTGGATCAATCATCCTGATGGGGCTATTTTCTACATAATTATAAGGCGACCATCTCCTGCTTTTTTCAGCCAGCGGATCAATCGTGTTCCATCTGGCGATCACCGGATCATAGAAACGCGCACCGTAATCGTATTGGCCTAACTCTTCCTGTAGCTCTTTCTTATTGTAAAGATATTCATTTTTCGGCGTTAGCACACTCCTGTTTATTTCTAAACCGAAAGGATAATAATCGTCTTTCTGATAACTTACAGCAGTTCCCGTTTTCGTGCCAAAAGTTACCCGGGAATTGCCCAGGTTATCGCCCAGATAATAAATATAATCATAACCTGTTCCATTCACTGCAGCGCGGCCTTCTTCTGTTTGTATAAAGTCGAGCGCGTTATTGGTATATTGGATCCCGTCTATGTAGTCGGTTGTGGTTGTATTCCCGTTTACTACCGCAACTTTCCGAAGTTTCCGTCCGCCTGCATCATAAGTAAAAGTAGCACTACCAACGGTTGTGGTTGCCACTAATGGCAGGTTTAGCAGGTTATAGGTATAACTTTTATTTTGTCCGGTATTTACTGTATTGCTGTTGCTGCCCAAATTACCGTTGGCATCAAAGCCATAGGTGGTCGTGCCACTTACCAGCCCTGTATTGCTGCTCGCATCTGCAATATTTGCCAATTGGTTGGTCCCGGCAGTGTAGGTATAGGTCAGGTTGTCGATCAGGGTGCCTGCCTGGTAGCGGTTTAGGGCCGTAATGTTACCCATCGGATCGTAAGCAATCCCTGTTTCTTTATAATTATCTGTTGATACCCCGCTTGTAAGCCTGTTAAGCTGATCATAACTGTAAGTATACGTTGTCGTATTCGGCGCAGCGCTCGTGCCCCATAGCTGGTAAGCTATATTGCCGTTATACTGTTTATTGCTGCCTGTATTATACTGCAGCTGCAGCTGAAATAAAGCCGCGCTGCTTTGCAGCAGCCAGCCCTTTTCATTATAGTTGTACGCGATATTTTGTAGAAAAGTGGTACTGTCCGTGCTGTGTAGGTGTTTGGTATAAATTTGGCCTATTTCATTATAATCGGTTTTAGAAACAAGTGTCCTGGTAGTTGGCGAACTGCTGCCATTCGTGATTTGTTCCCAGCTTTTTAGCTTCCGGCCCACTTGGTCATAGAGATAAGAGTTGGCAATGGTCACCAGCGGGACGGTTGTGCTGGCCGTGTTCCAATGCTGCCGCGTCGTGGTAGTAGGGTTATTGGTAAAATCGTAAGTTACACTGATCGCATCATAATTGCCAGTATTTAAAGTCGCGCCAAGATAATGCTGCGAATAGGCCTTCAAACTCCGCCCGAGGTAATCGTAATAACTTACCTTCCAGAGCATATTGGCCGGGGTATTCAATACCGCTGTTTTTGTGGCCGTTAATTGCCCCCTTGTCCCCAGGTCGGCGCCGGCTGGTGGGTTATAGTTGGTAGGAAGGGCGGGGTAGATTGCGCTATAATTGTCATAATAGTTGATATTAAGCACGGTGGTGGAACTGATAGGCCAGGCTACATTGGTGTAGCCGTTCCCTGAAGATGCCTGTGCTTCAAAATAGTTCCCGGTAGCTGCCGTAAGTAAGCCCTGCAAAGAGGCCCGGCTGATTGAAGCGCCAGCGTTCGTCCAGATCCCGCTCATAACAGAACGGCCCATCGCATCGTATTTGGTGAACAGCCATTGGTTATTGGCCCGTTGCAACGCATCCTGGCTGGCTACAGCTTCGTCTAAGTTATTGTAAACCAGGTATTCCCAACCTTTGCCAGGCAGCTTTTTCTGTACCATGCGCCCAAGTCCATCATATTGATACTGGTAACACTGGTTATCCAGTGTGGCTTGCGTAATGGCTGTGGTGGCGTCGGGTGTTGCGCCTGGTGGCAACACGAAGGCAAGGCGTCCCAGGTCATCATAAACATAATAAGTGGATAGCTGCTGCAACCCTGTGGCTGTGTAGATATAAACCCTTTTCAGAACGATATGACCATCAATGTCTTTATATTCTTCCATAGTGCTGCCTCTGCCGCTAACCCAATTCTCATTTTTAGCTATGGAAACGGTAAGCGTTCCCGCAGCATAAATCGCCGAATTAGTAACCCTGTTCAGGGTCTGGCTATTGTCCGAAGCAATGGTAGTGGTATACAAAGCCAGCTGCCTGCTGTTTACCGAATCGGTTCCCCAGGCAATGGCATTGTTGACCGTATACACCATTTTGACGGTATGTCCGCCACCGCTAACGCCGGTTAGCTGCCAGGCTACTCCGGGTGAACCTTGTTCAACAGCCCTGTTCAGCGCGGAATTGTCAAAAGCGGTCTGGGCATAGGCATCGGTTATAGCGCTTACATTCGAACCTGATGGCGGCGATATGTAGAAAGCAGCCTGGTCTGTACTGATGGCATTAGGGCGATAGCTGCCGGAAGTGCCTATTTGCGGCGCATAAGGCAAGTATTTTGTGGCTTCTCGTCCGTAGGGATCATAAACCTGCGGCTGAACCACATCATACCCCAATGGAGAGGCTTGTTTCTGGATAGTCTGTACGGACCTGCCAAGACCATCCACATAGTTGATGCTGACCTGTACTTTTGTTTTATCGGTGATGTTGGCATTTAAGGCACTGTCCGTTAGGATACCACTGATACGAGGTACTTTGGTGACCACATAATTATTGGTATTGGTCTGGGCTTTCACGCTGTTAATCGTCAGTATTAAAGAGGCTATGGACATCAGGAGGTTTAGTTTGATCATCTTTTTCATAGCTGCTGGTTATTGGATAGATAAAGATGAATCAGAACTTCCTGTGGCAATGACGACCGAGTTAAAACTGGCATAGTGCGCATTTACCGGCGTTCGCGTGCCTAAAGTGAAGGTTGCCGTAAAAGTTCCAACCGGGTTAATGCTCACGGTTGAATAGGTGCCAGCCGGAACCTGGACGACCGTACTTCCGCTGGAAGGGAAATTAAAAGGCGTTGATATGCCGGAGAAGGTGGCCTGGTAGCCACTGCGGCCGGTAGAATTGCTTAGGGTAAAGGATATCGTTTTTATCGGGCAGCCGCAAACGGTATTTGCTTTGATTTGACCATTGGTATTCAGGTCATAATTGGCATCGGCATTGGCGGCTGTTTTTGTTAAAGAAAGGTATTTACCTGCCGGTATGGCGTAAGTTGTAGACTGCGGCGATGTACCGGCAGGGCAGTTATTCCGGGTAAAGGCCGTTGCCGTTATCGCGTCGTTGGCGACAACCTGGTCGTAGGTATGATAGCCGTAACTTTTAACAATATTGCCGTTCCAATCTTTGACATTCTTTAGCCGCTGAAAAAAGTCGTATTCAAAGCTGCCAATAGAGCCCTTGGTATCGGCCATTCTCGTGATCCCGTTAGGGTCATAAGTATAAGTTGACATTTGTGCATTTGCAGGATACAAACGCAGCTCATCAATACTGGTGCTACCGTAGAGGTCAATGGTACCTGAGCTGCCTGCCGGAAGCACGTGTTCATAATAAGTCCAGCCGTTTGCAGAACGCAAAGGAGTTCCCGGAACATTACCCCCCGCGTAAGAAAGTGTGGCTGCGCCATTATTGCTCCAATAGGATACGATATAGCTTTTGGTATTATCCAGGGTTCCCGAGGTTACATCTCCGGAGCCCAGCGAGTATACATAGTTCCCTGTAGGGGCAGTAGGATTATTCACAGGCGCTCCACTGAAATTCCAATTACCCTTCCCCCCGGTTTCGAAACTGGTATAGGCAACAGTCGTTAATACAGCATTTTTCACCTGGGCAACGGGCAGCTCACTTTGATAATCCCACAGGATGGAAACGGGTATAGCATTTCGCGGTGTATATTGGGTGATATTGTTTTGCGTGTCATAATTGTCAAAACTGATCATCTGCGTGTAGCGGGAATCTTTTGTCAAACTACCGGATACCACCGTAGAGGGTGAAAAGTCATTTACCGGTGTAGGCAGGTTTAAGAAACTTATCCTATCCGGCACGATCGTATTGACGATGCTCCCGTTTTTGAACTGGTAAAGTAATGCAGAAGTCGTATTGGTACCCGCAGTGGTAGTATAGGATTCAGATTTTTCTATTACTTCTGCATACATATGACGGTTGACCATACTGTCAATAATTACATTGCCTGCCGGGTAATTATAGGTGTATTTGGTATTAGTGGTTCGGGTATTGCCTTTACTGTCTGCATGGGTGATAACTTCTACCTGCTGATGGATGGTGTCACCATAACCATACGAAACTGATGAATTGACAAATTTGGTGGGATCATTCATATCATAGGTAGTAGTTGTACTGGCGGTCAAATAGTTATCATCTGCGACAATACTGTAATCATTATAGGGATAGGCATTTGAATCATTATCACCCGAAGGGCCTGTACTGGCGTAAATTTCTGTATAGTTACCTTCGGTAGATTTCACCTGCCCAACAACCATACCCACGTCTGCATACAATTTTTGAGGGAAGGCTGTATAGGTATTGTTAACCTCTTTTACAACCTGGTAGGTGCCGTCTGTTTTACGGAGGTAATCGGTTTTATCAGCTAACTGGCCGCGGGCATAAAAATAGTCGAGAATAACCGGAACGCCGGTCGATCCCGCGCTTCCCGACCATTGGTCTGCCTGGTCCCTGAAAGTGTATACGGATTTACCAATATTAGCAGTCGGCGTTCCTGTGTATTCAGTAACTACATCGTAGGCCACGGGGTTACCTTCTGTAGGCGTCAGGCTGCTTGCCGATTCGGAGTTATAGGAGCGAACTCTTTTTGTCACACATGCGCCATTTTGTGGCGTTCCTATAAAATAGCGGGCTGTCTGGGTATGGAGAAAAAATCCGTAGTTAATCAGCCCTGTGAAACCTGCCGTCATGAAATTTGCACGCGCTGTATTATATTGATAGGTTTTCACGACAGGTGTTGAGGAGATATTATCATAACTACTGATCGTATCCACCCGTAAGCCACCAGTCAGGTGCATAACGCTATAGCTGTCTAAATAGCGGTTAGTCTGATAGGCAAAGGTGGTATGTCCTCCGGTTGGGAAATAAATAGTCTTTAACACGCCTGCTTGCATATAGTTGGAGTCGGGGTTGCGACTGGTTGAATCACTGCTGCCGATATAGATTGTGGAAGGAGTAGTGCTTTGCGTTTGTGCAAAAGAAATACCGGTGTGCGGAACCAGGGTCCTTGCCGTTCCGGATTGATTATCCATTTTAGCATTGTAATAACCCCAGTAGTCCTTAGAATAGGAAAGGTAGCCGGGTACATGCTGGGTATTATAAACAAACCGGTAGCGCTGGGTCACGCTGCCCGCCTTGTCAAGAATCTGAATCGAATCCAAACGGAGCCTGCCCTGTTCCGTGTTTACCCCGGTATAATAACTTTTATAAAAAACGATACTTTTCTGCAATTCAAAGGCTTTTGAACCATAGTTATAATTGTAAACCTTCATACTGTCCAGCGGGTAGGCATTCATATCAAGCCGGGAAGTTGCAGACCGCTTGAATACGACTTTTCCGTTTTTAAAGTTGATCTGCTGGATATCCTGTTCCGAAAAAGACGAGCTGGTGTTTGTCGTAATTGTTGTTGGCTGGCTGCTGACATAGGGAACGGGGCATCCGGACACCTGCCCGCCAGGATAAAATTGTTGATCCTCGACCACCACAGCCTGCCCGGTCTGGTCCGGTGCTGCGATGTTTTGCGGGGAATAAGCAAAAGAAATCGTATCCCGCCTGTTTTGAGAGATCATCTTTTCCAGCATCCAGGCGGTTGTACCTATATAAGTTGTACTACTTTGACTATAAGTCGAAGTAGTTTCAAAAGCACTATTTCCTAAGAGGAAGATGTTTCCATGCACATCTGTTAAATTGAACCGCAAGGCGCTTCCCGCCGCCCCTGCATTTTTAATCAAGACTGGTGAAAATGGCACCATGGTTATCTTATAGCCGTTTTTTGCATTAAAGAAAAACTTACCGGTGTTGCCTGGCAAATTATAGGAAAATATATCCGGCCGAGTATCGTTCCCGTTTAAAACGGCGGTCCGGTATAAATAATCGACATCTCCATCGACATAAGTTGGCGCAAGCGTACTGGCATCCCGGAAGTTACCGATATAGCCGGTCACATCATCCGGCCTGCCGCCCATCACGTTCCTGGTGATACTTCCCCCTGCGTTTAAAGACCAACCGGCACCCACCCAGCCGGCAGCTTCATCTACTTTTATCCCTGAAGCATGATAAGATAAACTAATAGGCAAGGATAGTCCGCCAGCTTCAACTGTATAGAGCGGAATGGATATTTCGGGCAGACCACTATAAAGATTGACAGGATAATCCCCATACTTTGCAAATGCGGCTGAGTTAGGCGTTTTGGAAAATATGGTGGGTATATAATTCTGTGACTGCGCTTTTGCATGTAAAAATGACAGTAGGAAATATAGAAAAAAACTCAGGGATAGAAGACTTTTCAATTTCATAAAAGAATTATCGTAAAGGTTAAGAGGTTATTGAATAGTAAAAACAAGGCATAAGAGTTCCTGTATCCATTGCGCGGACAAAAAAATATTTTAAAAAAAATAAAGACTTCTTATTTAAGAACTGCTTGGTATTAAAATACTTGGCATGTGGTTTTAATTAAGGTTTAGTGTTTTAATAAATTGGTTTACTAATTTATTAAAAGTTTTCTCATAAACAAATACTATCATTTTTTTATTGTGTGTTTTCCAAATAAAGCTCAAGGATTAATTTTTTTTCGGTTGCTGAACTATTCTTTAGTAATGTAATTTTGTAATTGACGGAGCGGATCATGCCGATACCTGTGCTATTTTGTAGTTTGCTAAGGACGGTTGTGAGTGCAAAAAAGCTGCCTTCAAAGCTAAGTTTTTGCAGGGAATATTGCGCGGTACCATAAAGCGGGTCTTGTTGCGGGACCTCGCTAAGCCTGACATTCTCCTTTTCGGCTAGCTGGGAGATCGTACCGAGGTTCCCGCTCCGGGAAGCAGTTGTATCGGTCCGGTATCGAGCAAGTAGCTGATTAAGGTTATGGTCTTTTCGGAGCAGGTATGCGGGCTGGATACTCAGGTCAGCGCCCTGCGTAAGCTGGGCCTTTAGCTCCTGGTGTAGCTGGAATGCGGCTATGGTTTGCCGGAAAGCCAGTTCATAACTAACCACAAGGAACAAAATACTTGCGGCTGCTAATAAATAAGCTTTTTTTATGGGAATCTTTTTCAGCATATCAGTAATTAATGGTTAAGCTAAACTGTCCTGTGCTGAGTTCGCTGTTAAAGGTATAACTGTCCAATTGAACGTTTTTCACCCAGGATTTCGTTTTGATCCTGGCGATCCATTCATTGACTGGGATGATCTTATCCGAGCTCCCGTTGATGCGGATGGTCCTTTCAGCGAATACCAGCACTTTTTGGCTGCGGCTCCCGCTAAGATCAAGCGGATCGATCGCTGCTTGCTGCCAGCTGATCTCTTCCGGCAGCAGGGATGCTACCTGGTCAATCAGCGAACTTTTGTTGATTCCTTCTTCATAGCCGAGCGCCTTGACTAGCGCTTCTTTTTTCTGCACATTAACTTGTACCTGCTGCAGATCGCTACTGCTCCGGGCGGACAGGCTCAACTGTTCGTCCAGTTTGGCATTGGCAGCATTCAGTCCGGAAAATACCAGGAAGTTGACGAGTAAAAGAATGAAAAAAACGCCAAGGATAAACAACCCCTGAACTTTTAATTTTTTGTCTTCGAGGGTGGCCTTTAACGCATTTGCCAGGTTGGGTGCTTCCGCGATAACGGGATCCAGTTTTGTACAAAGCAAAAGCTGAAAGACTGCAGCATAAGCGGTCAGCAATTTTTCGTCTAAACTTTCCAGTCCCGCTTTTATGGGGAAAGGTGCTGACGCTTCTTCCTCATAGGTATAGCTGGTCCATTCCTGCTGTTCATTCCTGTTGACCCGGTGCCCGTCAAAGACCAATTCATTGCCATAAAGGTTTAGCTGCGGCAGTATATTGTTAACCGGAAAAGGGCCAAGGCTAAGCATCAGGGGAACGAAACCCAATTCCTTTAAACGGCTGATCCATTTATCGGCTTCTGTTCTTCGGATGATGGATACGAAAGACGTTTTACCGGATACTAGGTGCTGTATATAAAAATCTTCCAGAGTTGCATTCGGCAGGAGCTCGCTGAATTCCTGCGGCCCGATCGTTTCCAATTTGGCTACCTGTTTTTGCAGGATGCCTTTTCCCGAAAGGTTAAGGGCAATTAGCGTTTTAGCCGGAAGCTGTGCTTTTAACTCCTCTAAAGAAGATAAGCCAATGATCTTTTTTTCAAAGGTAAGCTGCTGCTTTTGGATCAGCACCTTGCAGGCAATGATCCTTGCATTCCCCTGTTTGTCCAGGTTAATACTGATACCCGCGCCCTCGTTGATCGTGTATAAGTTTCCCAGCATATCAGCGCAGAATGGTCGGTTTAATAAATACGAGGGTCACTACTTTGGAATTGGTCTTGCTCCGGCTGCTGAACAGCCACTTTAATACCGGGATCCTGGACAGCAAAGGAATGCCTGAAGCCGTTTCGTCGCGCTCTGTTCTTTCGATTCCACCCAGTACGATCATATCTTCATTGTTTACCCGGATACTACTCTGGAATTTACTGGTAGATTTGGGTGGCGGTGAACCGTCAGTCGGAATAGACGTAAAATCGGAAATATCCACGTTGATGCCTAAAGTAACCTGGTCATCGCCGGATACGATCGGCTTGATGCTGATCGTCATATTAGCATCACTTTCAATATAGGTATTGGTCAGAATCGTCTGCGAGCTGGCAACGGACGGGATATAGTTCTGCGTGGAATTTTTATAATAAACGGAATTTCCGATGCTTAATGTTGCGGAATGACCGTTCAGCGCGGTCAGCCGGGGAACGGACCGGGCATCGACATTGCTATTGGATTCAAGCGCGCTCAGCGTTACATAAAAATTAGGCGTGACATGCCCGAGGTTGACCACCTTGCCAATGTTGTTCAGGAAGCTATTAATGGATTTGGAATTAAAGGTGTAATTCAGCCCGGAAAGAACCGTCCCACCGGATTTTACACTATCCTTTGTACCGGCAGATATGCCCGTTGCAATGGTCCGGGACTTGTGTACATCGATCAGTGTTACTTCGATCATGACGACCGGTACCAATACATCCAATTGCTTAACGAAGGTCTTTACTTCGGCGATCTGCGAGGCCGAACCCGATACCATCAGCGTATTTTGCTCGCGGAATTCTTTGATATCCAGATTCTTTTTCCAATCCGTTGGGATCAGTGACATGACGGTATCAATGGAACGGTGCTGGAGGGTAATCATTTCATAGGTCCTAAGCCCCTCTATGGTGCGCTCCCCGATCATGTAAACCCCATTATCACTGTGAAAGGTATAATTCGTTCCCTTGAACAACAGGCCTAGAAAACTTTCGTAGGAACGGTCCTTTACATGAATGGTGATCGTCCCCTTGATCTCTGAGTAAATTGAATAATCAATATTGAGCTCCTGCGATGCCTGTTTCACCAGGTCGAGCACCGGAACATTCACTGCGTTTGCAGAGATCAGCTTTTGCCCGTTTACCTGGCGGCTGAACAATTCCATCCCTCCACCCGGACCCTGGCTTACGGGCCGGAAGGCCTTGCGAATGGAAGTTTTCCTGTCGCCGTTCACGTAGAGTTCCTCTCCATCGCCTAATGGCTGGAACATGTAAAAATCATCATTCGTCCTGACCATTTTCAGCTCATTGGTAAAGGCCAGCTTTTCCAGCGTGGTTTCAAATGGTGCAGGTGCAATAAAAGCGCTCACCTTTTTGCCTTGCAACGCATTGGGTACCACCACGTTCTTGCCGGATAGCAGGGTGATCTTATGGGCAACTGCCGTTAGGCTGTCGTTGTCCAGTTCCAGTGAAAGGGTATTATCCAGTTGGTTATACTTAGCCTTAATATCCTTGGCCTTGGGAATGGCAAACTGGCCTGGATCCTGGTAGCTGGTGATATTGAGTATAGTACCTACCACGCTGATATCAAGACTGTACTTACCGGCCAGGAGCAAAAGAATATTGGCTGCCGTCGCGTTATTGAACGTATCGTTGATCACAAAATTGATCTTTGGATCAATGCTGATGTTCAGGTCGTTGCTTTTTGCCAGTGCGCTAAGGTATTCTGTAACAGGTACTCCGGTAATGACCAGCTGTACTTTATTGTTCAGTCCGGGCACCTGCGCGGAAAGCCGTTCCAGTTTCTCCTGCAGCAGACCGATACGGCTGTCCTGCTGCGCCAGCAGTGTAAGCGGACAGCCGAAGAAAAATATAAGCAACAAATACAGCGTAAATTTTTTATACATATAAGGTTTAGTAATTGAGCAGTAAAGGATAGATCTCATCGATACCGGTTAGCCCTGCGCTGAACAATTCAAATGCATTCTCAGCCAAGGTACGGATGCCTCTCTCCTTTAACAGGTCCTGAATATACATATTTCCGTTCTTTATTTCTATGGCCAGTTCCTGGTCCATTGGGATCACTTCGTAAACCGCTTTCCTCCCTTTATACCCGGTATAGTGACAATGCTCACAGCCCTTTGGCAGGAAATGCTGCGCTATGTTTGTAAAAGGCCGGAACTGCCGGGGATATAAGGTTTCCTGGAATGCAGCCTGCTGCTTGCAATGCGTACAAAGCAGCCTGACCAGGCGCTGTGCTGCAGTGGTATTAAGTGTACTGGCGACCAGGAATGGCGGAATACCCATATCTATGAGGCGGGAAACGGTACCCCAGGCGGAATTGGTATGAATCGTAGACAATACCAGGTGCCCGGTCAGCGCTGCGCGGATCGCCATATTGGCCGTATCGGTGTCCCTGATCTCGCCGACCATGATCACGTCCGGATCCTGGCGCAAAAATGTCCTTAAGGCTGCAGCAAAGTTTAACCCGATGGATTCCTTTAATTGCACCTGGTTGATACCTTCCAGTGTATACTCGACCGGGTCTTCTATCGTCAATACATTCCGGGTTTCCTGGTTGAGTAATTTCAAGGTAGCATACAAGGTGGTCGTTTTCCCGCTTCCTGTAGGGCCGCTGATCAGTACGATCCCGTTTGGCTTTTTAACCCCTTGTAGATAATTTTCCAGGTCGAACCTGGAAAAACCCAGGGTGTTCAAATCAATGTCCGTCGCGTCATTGTTCAGCAGGCGCAGCACGATCTTTTCCCCGAAAAGTGTCGGCAGCACGGATACACGGATGTCAAACTGGAGGTCGCCTTGTTTGAAATTGATACGGCCATCCTGCGGCAGGCGCTTCTCGGCAATATCCAGGTTGGCCAGTATCTTAACCTTGTTGACCAGGGCCGGGTAATCTTCGCGCTTTAGCAGCCTGCGTTCGACCATCATCCCGTCTACCCGTATCCGCACGCGGCATTTGTGCTCATAACTCTCGATGTGTATGTCGCTACTATTCAGGTTGCGCGCCTCCCCGATCAAATTGGGGAGGAAATTATCCGGGCTGTCTATCAATAGTTTAGTAGCGCCTCGTACTTCCTGGTCCCGGATATAATATTTGGACAGGAGCCTCGCGATCTGCTCCGCGGGAATTGCCTCCAGCTTCACTTCGATATTAAACAGAATCTCCAGTTCTTCCTTCAATGCATTTTGATCGGCAAGGTCTTCGCAATAGATTAATACCGAATTTTCCTCACGCGACTTGGGCAGCACACGGTAATGCCATGCCTGGCCCTTGGGGAGCCAATGGATATTTTCAGTTAACAAGACTATTTCTTCGTTTCCCATTATCTTCCGCTTAGGCTTAACAACCAGCCGTCATCTGTTAAATTCACCCGCCAAATAGACCAGGTAGTCAGTAAAAGCACCGCAAGCAGCAGGGCCTGGTGCCCCGCCAGCGGAATTTCCTTGCTTGCCGGTTTCCAAAGCAGCCAAACTGTAAGCACAATGACCAGGCTCAGGATATAAAAAAGCAAAAAGTTCAGCACCGAAAAGTAAAAAGCGGTAGCAGCTAAAAAAAGCAGATCCCCCCAGCCCAGCATGCCATCGGTCACGTTCACCAATCTGCCATGCCTTAATGAAAAATAAAGCGAAAGCAGGGCAAGCTGTAAGGCTAATAAAGCCAGGTTGATCGCAACCGGCTGCCAGTCCCACCTAAACCCCTTCAATGCCCAGAACAAAACCACCAGTAATGGAAACAGCAACCAGTGCACGGCACGGCTCCGCTGATCCTGCACAAAGACCAGCAGTAAAACAAGGACAATTAAGCATCTTAGAAGCAGCTCCACTTAATCCGGGGTTATTTCTCTTAAATTCTTGTCCTGGTCGATCTCCCAAATATTGAATGTTCCGTTACCATTAAAGTCCACCACCGCAGTTGCTTTGGCCGTGAATCCTGTACCGGATACATTGCTGATTTCGATTTTATAATTGGCCCGGCCGTCACTGCCGTCGGTCACCAGCTTTTCCTGCTGAAAACCGATCTCGGTCAGGTCCTTTGAATATTTCGAATGCTCAAAAAAATAATTCTGCTCTAGTAGCTGCAAATGGTTCAGCTGCATTTTGGCCTCCATGCTCTTTGCGCGTGTGATCAGCGGCATCAGCCTCGGCAAGGCCAGCAGGATCAGGATACCGATAATGATCAGCACGACCAGTATTTCCGTAAGTGTATAAGCTTTTACTTTTTTTTGTAACAAGGCCGAATAGGTTTTCATCCGCATAAATATCTAATTATTCTGATGCGCTTTCAAATTTATTTTGAAAAACCTATTAACCATCAGAATAGTCGTCCCTGTTTGGCAATGTGTTTCTTTGATAGGAATTCAGGCTTGGGGCCCACAAAAATGAAATTGCAATATTAAAAACAGTTTTGATAGGATGACTGTTTAATAAAGTTGAGTGGGAAGGTTTAGAGTTTACCACTAAAATACCAAATTACCCTTAAAAATGATTCGACAGTCAATATTGTGTTTCCTTGCCATCTTTCATAAATGTCACATGGGCGCCTAAGTCTTTTTCTTTTTTGATTTGAATGATGTCATCCGTTTTGATAGTCACTGGACCGTCGGCCGTTGCTACAGTTATTTCTTTTGCTACAATAAATCCCATGCTGTTTTTAATTTAGTCTTTCTATTCAAAAATAAAATAATATAATATCTTATATTATTTTACTGCATAATAGCACACGATTGCGTAAAGCCTACCAAGAAATAAAAGCCACTGCGTAGCATAAAGCCGGCTACCTTTCAGTTGGAAATTAATTTGCCTGCCTGAAAAGAAGCGAATAGTCATGTAATAGGGCGTAAATGGAAAAACATTGGCTTCTTAATGAATTTCGATGTTTTATAATACAGATTCAGGTTATTCCTGACGTAACTGATACAAAACGATGAAAATTAGCTCTTACAGATCGGGGTTATTGATTAGAAAGTTTATCGACAAGGATAAGCAATACTTTACTTTGGAGGAAGCAATGACCGCTTTACACCATCGCTCAGCCAGCGCCGTAAGAGAACTGCTGAGCGATATGACCAAGCGGGGATTACTGATGCGCGTCAAGAAAGGCGTGTATTAAATTGTTTCTTACGAAGAAGATGCAGATCAATTTATTCCTAACTGGCACTTATTGGCTTCATGCTTGAGCGGTGATACCGAACACTATATTGGCTATTATTCTGCCTTGCAAATACACGGGTTGATTACCCAGCCATCGCCGCATGAGATGATCGTCGTAAACAAACAGATAAGACCATCATCCATCAAGGTTAAAAATGTCGATTTCCAGTTTATTTACCATAACAAAAAACACATTTTCGGGGCAAAGAAAACCTGGTCGGATGCCTATCATAAAGTTTTTTGTTCAGATCTTGAAAAAACATTTATAGACTGCTTGTTCAAGCCGGAATATAGCGGTGAAATCGTGGAGATCGCAAAGGCCCTACATGCCGCTCAAAACAAACTGGATTATAACAAGCTGCTCAAATACTGTGTCCAATTCGATTCTCAGGCAGTATTGAAAAGGCTGGGTTACATTCATGACTTACTCGGCATTCAAAATCCTATCCGTGAAGAATTGCAACGGATCAAAACCAATTCAGTGGTTTCTTTAGATATGGAGCTTCCAAACGAGGGTAAATACTCCGGCACCTGGAGCATTAAGGAAAACCTGGACGCTGAGACCATTAGGGGACCATACTGACATGATAAAACCCGCAGAGATTCATAAAAAAGCATTTAAATACGGTGTTCGCGACACGCAAATAGAAAAGGATTATATCCTGACCGGGATATTGTATGGAATCGCCCTTCACGAGCGCCTCTCCAAAACTTTGGTTTTTAAAGGCGGAACTGTGCTTAAAAAGGTATATTTCCCGGAATATCCTTTCTCAGAAGATCTTGATTTTACCTTGCTGGATAATGACCTGACCAACTAAAAGGGCACAAAAAGGGCACAAAACATTTGCGTATTAAGAAAAAAAGTCGTAAAATCGCTAATTGAAAGCAATCAGCGCGGTTTTTGTGCCGGTTCTGACAGCATAAGAAAAAGACTGAAAATCCTTGTGTCGCTGGTTCGATCCCAGCTGATACCACAGAAAACCCCAGCCTCTTAGTTTTACTAAGGGGCTTTTTTTATGGTTTAAAGGTTAATAGTATAAAAACGCCGATTATTTGGCGTTTTATATTACAAGAATCCTACGATAGGATAATAATTAATCTTTAACTAAATGCCCATCTTTTAGTAAGAGTGGAAATAAATCATCATATATTTCTTGCCAATTGGCTTGATAGTTCCATAGCTCACCCTTTTATCTTTATGGCGATATTGCAACCCAACTCTGTTGATTTCTTTGGAAAAATTGATAAATTCTAATTCTGCATCACCCCATGTCTTATGATGGATAATATCAGGTATTTTATAAATGAGATCAAGTTTGGTCATACGCTCAATAAAGTTTATTTGTAAACGACCTCCTTAACAAGCTTATTTATCTTCTGTCTCTGTACAGGATTTCGTAGATAAACTTGCAATAACTCATATAAATCTACATCTGAATTGGAGCCCCCGTTTAAATTCAAGACCTTAACTAACACTTTTACAGATTGATTTATATCATTTTTATTTATTTGCGTAAATCTGTCTGTAGTTAATGTTTCTGGAATTATATGAAACATAGGAGTGCTGTCAGCATATTTAAACTTATTATTTAAATACCCTATTAAATCTTCATGTACTTGCTGTTCATTTTCTCTTTCCATTTTGGTTAAATTAATTATTAAGATTGTTTCCTATACTTTAGATGCTTCTATCCTCTTCTTGAAACACCAAGATATTCAACTTCCTTTATAGGCGTTGTTTAATACTTTTCTTAGTTGATTGCACATCTTTAACAATTTCCAGAAAATTCATTGGCTCGAGATAAGTTTAGGTCTTAAATATATTAAACAAAATCCCCATTTTTATTATTAGTCATTATAAAATCGTGTAGCGTTTAAATATATTTTTTTATCATATTTGAACTTTAACATACTACCGATAAACCGGAATATAAACCACTACTTATGCAGGATTTAGACCCTACCATTCTTAAAAAAGCAAACGCATGGCTTCAGGGAAGTTATGATGCTGATGTTAAACAGGAAATTCAAACTTTGCTGGATCAAAAGGCATATACTGAGTTAACAGATTCATTTTACCGCGACCTTGAATTTGGTACCGGCGGTTTGCGCGGAACAATGGGCCCTGGCTCTAATCGTATCAATAAATACACCATAGGCGCAGCCACACAGGGTTTGGCCAATCACCTTAAAAAATCATATCCCGGCGAAAAGATAAAAGTGGCCATAGCGCACGATAGCCGTAACAATGCTGATCTGTTTTCGCGCATTACTGCCGAAGTATTTTCGGCAAATGATATTTATGTTTACTTCTTTAAGGCTTTGCGCCCTACGCCCGAGCTTTCTTTTGCCGTACGTACCTTAGGCTGCAAAAGCGGGGTAATGCTTACTGCATCGCACAACCCTAAAGAGTATAATGGCTACAAGGCTTACGGAGCCGATGGCGGTCAGTTTGTTTCGCCGGAAGATAAAGCGGTGATGGACGAAGTAGCGGCAATAAGCAGTGTTGATGATATAAAATTTAACCGTGTTGATGCCAATATTGAGGAGATAGGCGAAGAGATTGATGAGCTTTACCTGAGTAAGATTACCGAGCTTTCAGTTTCGCCGGAAGCGATTAAGCGCCAAAAAGATCTGAAAATTGTTTACTCGCCTATTCACGGTACCGGTATTACTTTAGTGCCACAGGCTTTGAAACGTTTCGGGTTTGAGAACGTGATTTTGGTTGATGAACAAACCACACCCGATGGTAATTTTCCAACCGTGGTTTACCCTAATCCCGAAGAAAAAGAAGCGTTAACGCTTGCATTGAAAAAAGCGCAGGAAACCGATGCCGACCTTGTTTTGGCAACCGACCCTGATGCCGACCGTGTTGGTATAGCCGTAAAAAACACCGAGAACGAATTTATATTGCTGAATGGTAACCAAACTGGTGCCATGCTGATCAATTACCTGCTAACCGCCTGGGAAGAAAAAGGTAAGCTTACCGGTAAAGAATATATTGTTAAAACCATTGTTACCACCAACCTTATTGAGCAGATAGCCAAGGCCAAAAACGTAACCTTTTACAATACCTTAACAGGCTTTAAGTATATAGGCGAACTGATGACCAAATACGAAGGCAAGCAGTACTTTATTGGCGGTGGCGAAGAAAGCTATGGCTACCTGGTAGGCGAATTGGTAAGAGATAAGGATGCAGTGGTATCAAGCGCGTTTATTGCCGAGATGACGGCTTACTACAAGGATAAAGGCAGCAGCCTGTTTGAAGCCCTGATTGATACTTACCTTGAGTATGGCTTTTATAAAGAAAAGCTGATCTCGATCACCAAAAAAGGTAAAACCGGCGCCGAAGAGATTAAGGAAATGATGGAAAAATTCAGGACCAACCCTCCGGTTACGTTAGGCGGCTCAAAGGTTACTACCCTAAAGGATTATGAAAAAGGTGTAGAAACTGATCTGCTTACCAACACTGCCAAACAAATTGAACTGCCAACATCTGATGTATTGCAGTTTATTACTGCAGATGGCAGCATTATATCAGCCCGCCCATCAGGTACCGAACCAAAGATCAAATTTTACTGCAGTGTTAACGGGAAGCTTGAAAGCAAGGAAGCCTACCACGAAACTGATAAACAACTGGATGCAAAGGTTACTGCCATTATGCAGGATTTAGGCGTTTAAGATATTAGACAGCTCAAAAAGAAAGAGGCCCGGCTACAATAGCCGGGCCTTTTCTTTTTTTATCAGCCTTTTGATTTAGACGAGTTCCTTATTTTGAGTTCTGTTTTCAGGGTGATGGATTGGTAACCCGAATGGTTATTGGTTGTATTTAGCTTATCAAGCAAAACCGTAATCACATTATCGGCAATGGCCTCAATAGGCTGTGCAATGGCTGTTACCGATGTTGAATATAATTCAAAAACATCATAATCATCAAAGCAAATAATGGCAAGGTTTTGCGGTACCTGTAAGCCTAAATGATTAATAGCCTTTAGTAAGCACATCCCAACATGGTTATTACCGCATATAACGGCATCAATATGCTTGTTATCGTTTAAAAAGGTTTGTACGTGTTGTATGGTAATGTTTTCATCCGGGTTAAAAACAATCTCCCGTATATTGGGCGTAAGCGCATGCTCATTTAATGCTTGCGCATACCCTTCCACACGTGCCTGCATCTGGGTTTGCAGCGAATGAAACGTGATGAGGGCAATATTTTTATATCCCTGCTCAATTAAATGCCGCGTTGCATTATAAGTACTAAACAGGTTATCAACCACCACAAAATCAGTTTCAACCTTAGGTAAATTACGGTCAAACAACACAACGGGTAAGCCATCTTTTATCAGGGATGCAATGTCATCCTCTATCCCTTCGGGCGGGGCAATAATATAACCATCCACATGCCTGTCCCTAAACATACTGATCAGGTCTTTCGTTTTCTCGGTATCGTTATCTGTGCTGCAATAAATAATTTTGTACCCATTTTTATAGGCCCTGTCTTCTATCAAACGTGCTATGCTTGCAAAAAACGGGTTTGATATATCCTCAACCATTAAACCAATGATGTTTGATTTACCGGTACGCAGGCTTTTAGCTAACGAGTTTGGTTTATAACCAACCTCATCTACATATTTAAGCACCCGCTCAACCAGTTCGGCGCTTATTCTTTTTTCCTTTGCTCTCCCGTTAAGGATAAATGATATAGTGGTTTTGGATACGTTTAAACTATTGGCAATATCAACTATAGATAATTTCTTTTTCACCGGCAGTATTTATTCATCAAATATAAAGCAATATAATAAGTTTAATAAGGCTTACTATAATACCATTTTACCCATTTACCCCAAAATAAATCGATTAACTATCCTATTTTTTATAAATAGTAACCTATTACTTTAAGCATTAAAGGGCCGTTTGCTTTACCAAACAGCCCTTTAATATTATTCTAATACCCTTATCGGCCGTTGCGCGGATCAGGTTTTGATTTAAGCTGATATTCTTTAGGCGCATCAATACCTAAAAGGTTTTTCACAAAGTAATCCCAGCGGCGGCGCATCATATAAGGCGAATATGCGCCGTAACCATGTGCACTGTTAGGGAATATAACAAGGTCATAATCTTTATTAGCTTTTTCCAATGCCTCAACCACTAATAAGGTATTGTATGGCGGCACGTTATTATCAAGCATACCGTGGGCAAGCATCAGTTTACCTTTCAGGTTTTTAGCATAGTTTTGGTTTGCCTGCGCATCATAGTTTGAATTGGCTACCAGGCCGTTATAGCGTTCGCCCCAATCATCCTCATAGTTACGGTTCTCATGGTTACCTGATTCAGAGATGCCCACCTTAAAAAAGTCGGGGAAACGGAACATTGCACAGGCAGTAGCAAAACCACCACCCGAGTGGCCCCATATACCCACGCGGCTAATATCCATGTAGCTATATTTTTGCGCCAGTTGCTGGATGCCGGTAACCTGGTCAGGCAGGGTATTTTCAGCCATGTTTCCGTAGCTCATATCATGATAGCTTTTTGAGCGCAGCGGGTTGCTGGTTCCTTCAATTTCAACCACCACAAAGCCTAACTCTGCTAATGCCTGGTTATCGCCTCTTGAAGCCGCAAACGACCAGCTGCCAACGCTTCCGCCCTGCGGACCCGGGTATATATAATCAATTACCGGGTATTTTTTATTAGGGTCAAGGTTGGTAGGTGTAAACATCAGTCCGTATATATCGGTTTTGCCATCGTGGGCTTTAACCGAAAACGTGGTAACTGGTTTCCAGCCGGTAGCTGCCAAACGCGAAACATCTGTTTTTTCTAAGGTCGACAGCAATTTGCCATCCATATTACGTAATACGGTAACCGGAGGAACATCGGGTTTTGAATAGCTGTCAATAAAATAAGTATTTGATGGCGATAAAGTAACGTTATGGTTGCCTGCCTCAGGTGTTAACACCGCAAAGTGTTTACCATCAAACCCGATTTTACATAACTGGCTGAAATAAGGATTTTCAGCCTGGCGGCCGTCGGCTATAAAATACAGCTCGCGTTTCTTTTCATCAACCTTAAGCAAACGGGTAACTACCCAATCGCCCTTGGTGATCTGATTTTTCAGCTTGCCTGTTGAAGCATCATATAAATACAGGTGCCCCCAGTTATCCCTTTCAGAAAACCAGATGATCTCGTTGGTTTTAGCAAGATATTTCCAGTTGATGCTTCCCCAGCCAGATTCATACTGCGTAGGTACGGTTTCTTCAAATACTTCCTGAACAGCCCCGGTTGCAGCATCTGCAATACGAACTTTTTCCTGTTTGTGATCTCTTGAGGTAGATACAAAAGCCAGTTTGGTACCTGCTTCGTTCCAGTCAACATCATCAAACGTTCCGCTGCTGGCAATATCATCGCTCAACGTAGCGCGGTGCGGATCAGCCGGAATTTGCAACACAATTACCTTTGGCGCATCAACATTAATAATTACACGCTGAATGGTGGCAATCTCTTTATCGCCGGGCAATGGATATTTCCAGGCTTTTAATGTTGGCTTACCCACGTTTGTAGTTACCAGGTACATATCGCTTACATTACGCTGATCCTGTTTAAAAGTGGCTATCTTTTTTGAATCAGGCGACCAAAGCATTATCGGGCCATCGCCTGATTTCCATCCGGCGTTGTCTGTTGCGTAACCAAAATCTTTAATACCATCGGTGGTTAATTGGGTTTGCGCATTGCTTTTAACATCACGCACCCATAGGTTATAATCTTTTATAAAAGCAGCAAGTTTACCATCGGGCGATATGATCTCGTTCCCTCTGCCACCTCTTCTGCGGCCCATAGCCGGTTCTTTACTGCCTGCTTCGCCGCTGTCTGCTGTAACCTGGTAACTGCTCAGGTCACATTTCCATTGTTTATCTGCCGCCGAAAAGATGATAGACTTACCATCAGCCGAATAAGTAAAAAACTGGAAGGGCAGCATTGATGCCTCATATTTTTCGCCGGTTGCTGCCGAAAGTGAGGCCGCTAATTTTTGCTGATCAAACGCCGGCGCTTTTGTTCCCTTAGCCGAATTGACCAGTATAAATTCGCTCCCCTGCGGTGTTAACGTACGATACCAAAAGCTATCGCCTGCTAACCAGTTGGGGCGCAAACTGCCGTGGTCAATAAATGGTTCGGTATTGTAACTCATCATGCTCTCTGCATGTTCGTAATCTTTAGCAGTTAGGGCTGTGCCTTGCTGTGCGCTTGCCGATAATGCAAACACAAAAGATGTAGCTGTAAGTAAAAATTTATTCATTGCTTATTTAAAAGGCTTTAGTATGCTTTATACTTAAAACACACAATTTACAGCAAAAAAAATACTTTATGCAATTATGCCGGGTTTTGTATCAATTAAATCACACTACCTAACTAATAGGATAATTGGCACCCATATTTTATCTAAAAATATCCTTGTTTTAAATAAGATCTGGCCGCTTCATAATACAAAAAGGGCCGCCTTATAATTGCTTATAAGGCGGCCCTTTTATTTTTTACTTATTGGTTACATCAGCTTAGTTAGCATCCCACCAAACGCGCGAGGTAAGCAAATCGCCACCGGGCACTGAATTGTGTGCCGCATTATAATTTGCAGTGTTTGTACCAGCCTCAATAATAGGATAAGGGAAACGGCGCGGTATAGTGCCGTTAGTTGAATTACCCGGGTACACAACCGGAACTAAAGCAGGATACCCAGTTCTTCTCCAGTTTGACCACGACTCATAAAAATCAAGCATGGTATTGGTAAGCGCCCAGTATTGGGTATTGATCTGGTTTAAACCATCAGCTACGTTGTAAGGGTGTGCAGTTACATACGCTTCGGCGGTTGCATCGCTTACTGTAGCGGCAGCATCATACTGGCTTAGGTAAGTAATAGCTGCTTTTACACCATCGTGATAGTGTTGTGAAGCACTGCCACCTATACCAAAACGCTGTGCAGCATCAGCCAATAATAATTCTGATTCGGCATAAGTTAAAACAAACGTAGGACCATTTCTTTTTATCAGTGCCGGTGCCGGTGATGAATAATCAGGGAAAGTGGTAAAGCTTGGATCAGTACCAATGGTTTGTCCGGCTATGCCGCTAAGATCTTTACCGTTTGGCATACCTTTTTGTACCGATGGATTTGCATTTGCAGCAGGGTTTTGAGTTTTTGTACCATCAGTAAGATATAACTGGGTTACAGCAACTACGCCCAAACGCGGATCGTTAGTACTTTTCAGCAAGTCAATAAATGTTTTAGACCAGCGGGTGTAATAGTTTTCCTGGCCTCCATCGCCTAATAAAATCTGGCTGTTCCTGTTAATAGTAGTACGGCCGCCGCTTGCATCACCTAAAAGATAGGCATCATCGCTGTTATCAGCCATGGTATTGCCAACTACTTTTGCAACGTAAGTTTTTGCAGTTGCAGGGTCAACTTTGCTTAAACGCATAGCTATGCGCAGTAATAAGGTATTACCAAAACGTTTCCATTTGCCAATGTCGCCTTTGTAATAACTATCGCCGGCTGGTTTATCGCCATTAGGGTCAAGCTGGCTGGTGGCATCGCTTACTTCTTTTAACAGATCGGCATAAATAGCCTGTTGCTTATCATAAGCCGGGAAATAGGTTTTATCATAATAACCTAAACCTGCCTGAAAATATGGCACATCGCCATAAAGATCAGTGATGCGCTCAAAAATCAGCGCTTTCATGATACGGGCAATCTGGTGCAGGTTTTTGTATTGTGGTTTACCTGCGGTTGATTGTACCACATCCACTATTGGCCTTACCTGCTCCGGGTAGGCACCATCGCCACCTGTTGCCGTACCGCCCGAAAAACCCCAGTAAGCTGCTGTATAGCCTGAGTTTAGTAAATATTTATCGCCAGCCCAGTAACCAATAACTGACGAGAAGCCCTGCATCATTGTTGAGCAGTAAATTAAGTTTGCGCGCCAGGTATCGTAACTAAAATCAGAACTGCCTGAATAGCCTAACTGCGCACTGGTTAATACATAATTTGGATCAAAGTTCGACTGGTTATAGGTAGCCGGGTTGGTATTGATCTTTTCAAAATCTTTTCTGCATCCCGATGCTACGATCAAACCCACCGACAGAATAGTAACATATATAAATATCTTTTTCATCTTAATAAGATTAATGGTTAATAACTATAATTTAACACTCAGATTTAAACCGAAGGTCCTGGTTGGAGGCACACCGCCTAACTCAAGGCCCTGAGCATTATAACTGTAATCAGATTCTGGATCTATATTGTCAGTTTTCTTCATTACGTAAAACAAGTTGCGGCCAACTACACTAAGTGTAGCACCTTTAATTACATTGTTAAACATTTTACCTGGGAAACTATAGCCAAACATAACCTGGCGGAATTTGATGAAGCTTGAATTTTGAACAAACAGGCTCGAAACGTTATTAGCAAGCGTTGTGTAATAAGTTGATGCAGTGTTTCCTAATGTTTCGCGGTTAGCTAAGGTTGCTTTGTGCAAGCCCAATACATAACCATAGTAGTCTGTTGCTGAGAATATTTTGCCGCCAAATTTTCCGTCTAACAGGAATGACATGTTGAATCTTTTGTATGAGAATTCGTTGGTTAAACCAGCGCTCCATTTACCATAGGCCGATCCGTATGCTTTAAGGGCACCCTGTGCAGGCACACCGTTAGCATCCAAAACAATTTTGCCGCTTGCATCGCGCTGGTAATCAAATGCCATTACCTGGTTTGCAGGTAAGCCTACAATATCCTGTGTAAAGCCATTACCGGTTCTTGATGTTGAGCCAGGCAATGAGGTTTGGCCTGCTGCCAATGCTACTACTTTATTGTTGTTAAGTGCTGCATTTAAGGTAGTTGTCCAGTTAAAACCCGATGATTTGAAAATAGCACCTGATATTAAGGTTTCGATACCACGGTTTTGCAGTTTACCAATGTTTAATATGGCACCGCCGTATCCTGATGTTACTGATGCCGGGGCACTTACTATTTCATCTTTTGAGTTTTTGTTGTACCAGGTTACATCAAGGCTTAAACGATCCTTAAAGAAACGCAGTTCGGTACCTATCTCAAACTCTGATGCCAATGAGGCAATTAAGCTGCTATTTGGCACATTAAGATTGGCAATTAAACCAAGCGGGCTGCCATTAAGCGATGCTGTGTTAAAGTTATAGGCAAGCTGGGTTTGGTATGGCGAAGTTGCCTGGCCAACCTGTGCAAAACCTGCACGCAGTTTACCAAAGCTTAACCACTCAGGGTGCCAAAGTTCAGAGAACACAAACGAGCCGTTTACTGATGGATAGGTTTTGTATAATGGGTTAGTAGTACCCGGTGTTGCTAAAGTTGAATACCAGTCGTTACGTACCGAACCGGTTATATATAAGTATGATTTGTAATCAACCTCTAAAGTTCCGTAAACTGATTTTACAACCTGGTCTGACGGGTTAAATATAGGGTTTGAGTTTTGACTTACGTTTGAGATATTATATACATAAGGAACAATGAAGTTTGAACCATTTAAGCCAAAATACTCTGTAGTAGTTTTTCTGTAGCTACCGCCGATATTAGGAGTGATTGAAAAATCATGGATCTTGAAGGTTTTACCCATTAAAACATCTGTATTTATATCAGAAAAGTTAGTGGTTGACTCCAATATTGAACCAAGCGGCCTATAAGCAGTTCCGGTTGGTACAACCGAGGTATAACGGTCGTTATAAGCATCACGACCGGCACGGCCCTGTATAAAATAACCATTGTTAAAGTTATACCTTAACGTTGCAGATGATATTAAACGCTCCCTGCTGGTATTGTTAATGAATTTTTCAGCAGCAAAATATGGGTTGGTAGCATAAGCATTGGCCGAGTAACCGTATTCGCTGCCATCAGCGTTTACTGCTTTGCTCAATGTTCTTACATCCACGGTAGTAGGTAACAAGGTAACGTTAAAGTTTGAGTTACCCGGACCATCATTTAAGAACGGACGGTTGTGTGCCTGCTCTAAAATGTAGTTATTACGTACATCAAGCGTTAAGTTTTTAGTTACGTTGTAATTGGCTGCAAGGTTAAAAGTCTGCCTGTCTAACCCGGAGTTTGGTGTGATGGCCTGGTTTGCCAAATCACTTGCCGAAAAACGGATGGAACCACCTTCAAAGCTTTTGTTAAAGGCTAAGGTGTTTGTGGCTGTTCCGCCGGTGCGGTAAAATTCGCTGATGTTGTTTTTTTGCGCTACGTACGGACGTAAAACACCATCAAACTGAATTGCGCTGCCGCCATCAATTTTACCACCCCAGCTTGACTGGCCTGATTGAAAAGCTGCACTTGCATCAGTAGGTTTAATATTATTTGCACCCTGGCCATAAACATACTGCCAATGGGTTGGGTTTACAACAGTTTCGGCAACGTAGTTGGAGTTAAACTCAATACCGCTGTCTTTACCGCTTTTTGTAGTGATCAATATAACACCTGCTTTACCACGGTAACCGTATAAAGCTGATGCAGCTGCACCTTTTAATACCGAAACAGTTTCAATATCATCAGGGTTGATGTTACCGATAGCATCACCAAGATCAGGCTGATTGTCGTACTGACTTCCCGCTGCTGAGTTTGGTGTATTTTCCATTGGCACACCGTTTATTACATATAATGGCTGGTTAGTTTGTGTTAAACTTGAAACCCCACGAATGATTACGTTTGATGACGAACCCGGGCCACCCGCAGTTGGGTTAACATTTAAGCCGGCAACCTTACCCTCTAAAGAGTTCATTACGTTTGGCTCCCTTGCCTGGGTCAGTGATTCGCCTTTTATTTCAGATACGGAGTAACCAAGGGCTTTTCTTTCCTTTTTAATACCAAGGGCTGTTACCACAACTTCTGATAGTTGTTTTGAATCCTCATTAAGTAATACCGAGATTTGCGGCGAGGTGATAGTTACTTCTTTTTTAAGATACCCGATATAGCTAAAAACAAGTACATCGCCAATATTGGCATCAACAGTAAACTGGCCGTTAACATTGGTTTGTGTACCGCCGTTGCTGCCTTTTAGCATAACACTTACCCCAATAAGCAGTTGCCCGCTGGCATCCCTTACTGTACCGGTAATTTTAATGGCATTATTGCTTTTTATCGGGTCGGCAGTTAACTGGGGGATCTCATTTAAATGCGAAGCCACACCAATGTAGTTACCTACCATTTTGTACTGTAATTGTGTTTTATCCTGTAATTCCTGTATCACTTCTGCAAGTGGTGCATCCTTAATATGAAGGGTAATAGCAGGCAGGTTATTGATAACCTTATCGTCATAAACGAAGGTTACATTTGCTTGTCGCTCAATCCGCTTAAAGACTTGTTTTACACTAACCTTAACCACGTTTAAATTCATCTCCTGCGCCCGTAAGCCGGTAGCCATCAGTAGTGAAGTGCAACTTATTTGTATGCCGATAATTATTGTAGAAATGCGCATGCATTTTTGGAGTATGGGCAATACTTTGCCGTAAAAATTTATCATATTTGTATGGGTTTAATATTCAAGTTAAACTATAGCCTGCTGTATATGGGTCTCAAGCATATATACACTGGCTGAATCTCATTGCCGGGAGCATTTGCCGTGCTTCCGGCTTTTTTCCTTTCTTAGCTGCTAAGTCGGGGGTATTACTTAATAATTACCGTATTGTCATTGGCTATCTGATACTTAAAGTGTTTGGTAA
This sequence comes from Mucilaginibacter sp., assembly GCF_965277465.1. Lineage (GTDB taxonomy): Bacteria > Bacteroidota > Bacteroidia > Sphingobacteriales > Sphingobacteriaceae > Mucilaginibacter. Next base: position 596,506 of record NZ_CBDICW010000002.1, on the reverse strand, counting down.
AACTTAAAATTTCCATTATAGTATCCAGGCGCTGGTTGCTTAGCGTAATGGATATGCGTTCGTCTAAAAGTGATTTATCATCAACTTCTATATGGGTGTTGTATTGCTTTTCAATGGCCTTGAAAACGTTATCAAGGTTCTCCTGGTCAAATACCAAAGGTGCTTTGCACCATAGGTTTACCACAGGCTCAGGCGTTGGTACAGTAATTAGCTGTTTGGTAACCTTATTTAAAACCAGCTGCTGCTTAGGTAACAAAAATACAGCAGGCTCATTAACATGGCCCGGGCGGGTAATGCCCACCTTGCCGGTAATAACGCTTACCTTGGTAGTACCTTCGCGTGCGTAAGTGCGCACATCAAATGAGGTACCTAACACGGTAATATTTAAACTTTTTGTTTTTACGATGAAGGGATGATTTACCTGGTGCTTTACATCAAAAAATGCCCGGCCTTCTACCAGTTCAACCTGCCTTAGTTTGGCAGTAAAATTTGTTGGGTATTTAAATACGCTGTTTGCATTAAGCCACACCCTCGAGCCATCGGGCAGGGTGATCTTTGTTACTTTTTTTGCAGTGATGTTAACAAATTCAGGCGCAAGTTTTGCTGCCTGTTTATTGGTAGTATTAAAATACCAAACACCTGTTACTAAAATTAAAACAGCAGCGGCTACTGCCGAGATCCTCACTATCATTTGCCTCAACACGGCAGGCTTTTTAGTTACTTTTATCTGAGCCTTTTTTTCCTGATCAATAACGTTACGGATATTACTGAAGATGCGTTCTTTTATATCCCTTTCTGTTTCTTCTTCATCAACAGTTACCAGTTCGGTTAACTCGTCGTTATTTATAGTATTGTACCATTGGCTCAGCAGTTCCTTTTCTTCGGATGTGGCTGTACCATTTAAATATTTTTTAGCCAATATCCGCAATTCGGTTTTGTCCATTGGGTTTAATTTAGTCCTCTTTATAGTATAGAGTATAATTTAACCCCTTTACCCTTGCTCCGAATATTAATTTTTATACTTTTTTTTCAAAAAGCAGCACTTTAGCATAAAACCGAAGATATTATGGAAACATAACACAAAAAAAGATTGAGGAAGCGGGTATTATCGTTTAAAAAGCAGGTATATCGCTACAAACAGCAGGAAACTGTTCATTGAATTAACCAGGTTGGCCCTAATAATGCGCAAAGCTTTGGTTAAATGCCCTTCGGCGGTTTTTTGCGATATGTTTAAAGTTTCGGCAATATCAATTATTGAGCGGTCCTGTAACTTATTATATTGAAACACCAGGCGGCATTTTTCGGGCAGTTTGTTTGATAGATCGGTTATAAACTCCAGCAAAATTTTATCATCAATATTCAGCTCCACGCTTGATGCTGCATTCAATATACCCAAGGTATTTTCCTGCGCTTTGTATTGTTTCTCTTTTGCCAGGTAGCGGTATACCGAATAGCGGGTTATGGATGCAAGGTATTGCGGTAAGTACCGGATATTTAAAGCTTCCTTCTTTTTCCATAACACTAAAAACACTTCCTGTACAATTTCTTCTGCAGCATCGGTATCCTTGAGCAGCTTGTGCGCAATAAAATATAATTTATCCCAGTACCGGTTATAGATTTCTGTATATGCTGTTTCATCCCCACCCCTTAGCAAGGAGGTTAACTCGTTATCATCAAGTAAATGAATACTGTCCAACATATTCAGATTTGAACTAAAATAATATTAAATTAACAATAAAGTTATACTCGGAATAAAAACTGTGAGGCTAAAATGCATTTTTTTTATGAACATTTAAAGCAATTTTAAAAATCTATTTTTTTATTGCCTAAAAAATATTCCCTTTCATGCAGCTAAATTAATTTACCTAAATGGGTGTATCCCAATAGTTTTATCCGCATTAGAAAAATTCAGCAAAAAAAAATAAAAAATTATGAGGGCGAAAAACGGAGCATTAAAGCGGATAACTAACCTATTTAATTAAACCAAAAAGCAAACCGGATACCCTTTAGTTTAATAAAACCGCATCCATTTATTCAACACCTATTATTTAACTATAAATTAACAAAAAAATAGCATCAGGAATATTAACTAACTTGAAAGAGCAAAACAATTGTATTAATTATTTCCATTCTCTTTTTTGCCTCCACTAAAAAACCGCGTGCCACTTAGTTACGTTAGTATGTTATTATTATATTACATATGAGATCATTAAGTGATGCGAAGACAAGGGCAGTAGTGTCCAATATTCGTAAAATAAGAGAGTATAGGAACTATACGCAGGATTATTTAGCTGCAAAGCTTGAAATATCGCAAAATGCATATAGTAAAATAGAATTGGGCTACAGCAGCATTACCTTAAACCGTTTGGTTGAAATTGCTGAGATTTTAGAGATTGACCTGGTAGATCTGATCAGTTCAGACAGTGCGCATATTATACAATCAAAACTATCCGTAACCGGGTAGTTTTGATTTTTACAAATTATTAAGTTCTTCGGCCAGTAATTTAGTTAATTCGTTAAAATACCGTCGCACGCCAAAGCCAATAACACTTTGTATGCCCCTGCTGGCATTAGTTAAAAACACTTCATCGGCTTCGTACAAAATTTCAGGGTTTATCTGTGCTTCTGTAACCGGGATATTGTTCTTTTTGGCAAGCCCAATTACCACCTGGCGCATCACCCCTTCAACGCAACCTTCGCTCAGGGCCGGGGTGTATAAATGCTTTTGGTAGTAAACAAACACATTAGCGCTTGATGCTTCGCATAAAAAACCATTTTGGTTTAATAAAAAAACCTCATCAAGCTTGTTTTGCATTTTGTACAAGCCTGCCATTACATAAGTTAATGAATTACAGGTTTTAATGTTAGACAGGTAATTGGTTGGCTTGGGCAGCTCGGTAAAAATATCCATTATCAAACCTTTGCTGTTTAAAAAATATCGGGGTTCATCTAACGATTGCAACTCCAGGCAATAGCCCATCTTGTTTTGTGTGGGGGTATATAAACCTTCGGCATCGCGGTAAACGGTTAAGCGCAAACGGCCATGCTTTATTTTATTACGACGGGCCAGATCAGCCGTTTTTTCTTTCAAAAACCAGGGGTCCATCTGCGAATAGCCATCTATTTTAAGGGCCTTCATCCCCCTTTGCAAACGATCGGCATGCAGTTCAGGAAATTTAACCTGCCCTTTCATCAGGCGCATGCTTTCAAACAGGCCGTCGCCATATTTAAAAGCCCTGTTATTTATTGCTACTAATTTGGTATCAGCAGGAAGTATCTCTCCGTTAAAATTGATGAAAACCGGTACCATATTATTTAAATTAGATGTTAACCCGCAAGTATTGAAATGTTAAAATGAAATTAAACTTTGTATAATTTCAAATACTACGTTTCAGTACCTGCATCTGTTTTAGTGTACTTTCGCCATTTCTGCAAAACCGATTCAAAATCATCAGGCATGGGTGCTTCAAAGTAAATATGCTTTTTAAGCGTAGGGTGTAAAAATCCTAATGATTGTGCATGCAATGCCTGCCTTGGCATTAACTGAAAGCAATTTTCAACAAATTGTTTGTATTTACTAAAAACAGTACCCTTTAAAATTTTATCGCCACCATAAGTAGCATCGCTAAACAAAGGGTGCCCAATATGCCGCATGTGCGCCCTTATCTGGTGCGTGCGCCCGGTTTCAAGCTTACACTCAATCAGGGTAACATAATCCATACGCTCCAAAACCTTGTAATGCGTTACGGACCATTTGCCTTTTTCAGGGTCATCATAAATTGACATTACCCGCCTGTCGTTTACACTGCGGCCAATATAACCGGTCACGGTGCCGTCCTCCGGCAAATCGCCCCAAACCAGGGCTACATATTTACGTGCAATAGTATGCTCAAAAAACTGGCGTGCAAGCCAGGTCATGGCTCTTTCGTTTTTACTGATGAGTAATAATCCGGAGGTATCCTTATCTATGCGGTGTACCAGGCCAGGCCTGCCATCGTTACCCGGCAAGGTTGGCAATTGCTGAAAATGATAAACCAAACCGTTAACCAATGTACCTGTATAATTGTTATACCCGGGATGTACAACAAGGCCTGCAGGTTTATTTACCACCAAAACATCATTATCCTCGTAAATAATATTTAAGGGGATATTTTCCGGATATACTTCGGTATCGCGCGGCGGATGCGGTAATACTACCGAAATCACATCCATTGGCTTTACTTTATAGCTTGCTTTTATTGGCTTGTCATTAACCAAAACATTTCCAAGCTCAATAGCGTTCTGTATACGATTGCGCGAGGCATTTTCAACGCGGTGCATTAAAAATTTATCAATCCGCAGCAACGACTGGCCCTTGTCTACAATGATGCGCAGGTGTTCATAAAGATCCTGTTCTTCCTGCTCAATAAAACCGTTTTCTTCAGTCATCGGCGCAAAAGTACTCGTTTTTAACTTGATTAATTAATGCTAATTTTACATACTTTTATATACCCCATTAAAAAGCCATGAATAAATTTTACGCCACATTAATAGCCAGCTCCTTACTGTTTTCTGTAATTGATGCTCATGCACAGGATTCATTTTCAGGCCTGATCAAATCAAGCCCTGCCGATGCTACCAAGTTATTAAACGCTTATGGCATGCCGCTTTTTAAAGGCTTAGGGGTTGGAGAAAACAGCGGATGGAACAATACAGCCAAAACAAAAAAGCTGCTCCGCTTTGATGTACGGGTTACGGCATCGGGTTCGTTTGTTTCCTCGTCTGATAAAAGCTTTGATGTAACTAAAATTGGCCTTTCAAACCATATAAGGCCCGATAACAGCAGCCAAACCATAGCCCCAACATTTGCCGGCAAGAAAAATGGCAATGGCCCGCTTTTAGATATTTATGATGATAACAACCGTAAAGTGGGAAGCTTTAATACCCCATCAGGTGTGTTGTCATTTATCCCGGCACCGCAAATACAGGCAACGGTAGGTATAATTGATAATACCGATATAACCCTGCGCGCTATTCCGTTTGTTAATGTGGGGAATAATGTGGGCAGCGTTTCAATGATTGGTTTTGGTATAAAGCATGATATTATGCAGGATATTGTTGGCAAAACTGCTGACGAACTGATCCCGTTTGATTTGGCAGTTGCCATTGGTTACAGCCACCTTAATCTTAACAAACCATTAACTGTTAATCCTGATGCGGGCACCCAACCGGCAAACAGCCAGCAAAGTACAGATTTTAGCAATCAGCATATTGCGGGCCATTTTAATAGCTTTATTGGGCAGGTAATCATCTCTAAAAAACTATTGTCATTTACCCCGTTTTTAGCCGTAGGCTATAATACAACCCATGCCAATGTTACAACAGTTGGTAATTACCCGGTTACAAGCGGCGGCACTTTTATTACGCCAACCTACACTACCTTTACCAACCCGGTTACCATAAGCGAAAACGTAATAAGCGGCGCACGTGCCGATATTGGTTTCCAGCTTGAGTTTGGATTCTTCCGTTTTTATGCTTCTTACAGCCAGGCGCAGTACAAGTCGGTTAACGGCGGTATTGGTTTCGGTATTTAATTGTGCAGATGAGTATTGAACTTGAGATTTTTAGCCCTATCCATCAAATAAAAAACAAGCTGTTTGATGAAAAAGGGCTAAAGGTTTTTATTAAACGTGATGACCTGATACATCCCATTATATCCGGCAATAAATGGCGCAAGCTCAAATATATTTTAAAGCGGGCACAAACCGAAAATAAGAACCACCTGGTAACTTTTGGCGGGGCCTATTCTAACCACCTGCTGGCAACGGCTGCGGCGGCAGCAAAATTTGGATTTATGTGTACCGGCATTGTGCGGGGCGAAGAAGTAGAAAACGACACCCTGTTTCTTTGCCGTTTACATGGCATGAAGCTATTATATATTGATAGGGAAAGCTACCGGGATAAGCCAGCCCTCTTTCAAAAATATTTTGCTGACGACACAGATGCATTTTTTATTGACGAAGGCGGTTCATCTATAGATGGCGCCAAAGGCTGCAGCGAATTGATTAATGAGTTAACCCAAACTTACGACCATATATTTTGTGCCTGCGGAACAGGCACCACGGCGGCAGGTATCATCAACGGTATTCGGCAACATCAGCTTAAAACCCAATTTAACGCAGTGCCTGTTTTTAAGAATGGCGATTTCATCAGGGATGAGATCAACCAATTTTTAACCTCCCCTACCGATTATGCTTTACACTCCGGTTATCATTTTGGCGGATATGGCAAAGCCGACGAAACACTGATTGCATTTATAAAACAGTTTGTTGCCGAAACCGGGATATTGATTGAGCCTGTTTACACCGGAAAAATGTTGTACGCCATTTATGATCTTGCAGCTAAAGACCATTTCAGCCCGGGCAGCAGCATCCTTGCCATCCATAGCGGCGGCATCTGGGGTTTATTAGGGATGAAAAATAAATTTTAAAGTAAACTCCTGCTAATTAGTTATTCTTAAAATAGATAACTTAGGGCATCAGTAAACTTTAAACCTATCCTCATGAAAAAACAGCTGCTTTTTTTGTGCCTCCCATTATTAGCACTTACAGCTAAAGCACAACAAAACACCATACAAGCCGATAGCGGTACATTCTTCCTTCATAAGTTTGAACAGCATATAGGTAAGGAAACCTACCACATCAGCAAAACCGGTAAAGAGATAACTTATAAGGTAGATTTTAAATTTGTCGACCGTGGATCGCCGGTGCCATTAAAAGCAACACTGAAATTAACCCCTGCACTTGAGCCATTGGCATTGGTTATTAAGGGCAATACATCCCGCTCATCAACCATTGATGATTCTGTTAGCATTACGGGCAACCAGGCGCATATAAGGGTGAACGATTCTGTCTACACAAAAAAAATAACACCGCTTACCTTCCCGGTTGCAGGTTACTCACCGGGTACCGTACAACAAGTATTGTTACAGTACTGGAAAAACCATAAACAGCCAGCCATAATAACAACGCTGCCTTTTGGCGCTGTTCAAATTAAAAAGGATGGCGATGATGCTTTAAATTTTGAAGGTAAACCTTTACTGCTTGATCGTTTTACCATCAGCGGATTAATTTGGGGAAACGAAATATTATGGGCCGATCATGAAGGCCGTTTAATATGCCTGATAACCAACGATGCCGAAGCCGATAAACTTGAAATGATGCGCGAACAATATGAGGCATTGTTACCTGAATTTATTAGTAAGGCCGCTACCTATGGTATGCAAATATTTGCGAAAGCTACCCCGAAAGCAACTGCTGCCGATAATGTAATAGCCATAACCGGCGGAACAGTAATTGATGTGGTAAATTCAGTTGCCGTACCTAATTCGGTGGTTGTTATTGAAAACGGGCTTATAAAAAAAGTTGGCAAGGCTGGCGAAGTAAAGATCCCGGCAGGTGCTAAAATTATTGATGCCAAAGGAAAAACTATTTTACCCGGCCTTTGGGATATGCATGCCCACTTTGAGCAGGCCGAATGGGGCCCTGCTTACTTAGCTGTTGGCGTTACTACCGTACGCGATTGCGGCAACGAGTTTGGCTACATCAATGCCATACAATCGGCTATTGACAATGGTAAAGGCATTGGCCCAAAAATACTGAAAGCTGGTATTATTGATGGCAAAGGACCTTATGCATTAGGAATTATTCAGGCTGATACCAAAGAGGAAGCCATTAAAGCAGTTGACAGGTATAAAGAGAATGGTTTTATCCAGATAAAAATCTACAGCTCCGTAAAACCTGCTATTGTTAAAGCTATCTGTGATGAAGCGCATCGGGTGGGGCTTACTGTAACAGGGCACATACCTAACGGGATGACCCTGATGCAGGGTGTCGACTCCGGCATGAATATGGTGAACCATGTGCAATACGTGTACACCGTTATGAAACGGAATAAAGACCGTTCCATCAATTTTGAAGATACCACCAGTATTAAAGCCATTAAGTTTATTAAGGATCATAATGTGGTGATTGACCCTACACTTGGCGTTTTTGAAATGAGCTTTCGCCCGGTTAAGGATGATATTACCGTTATTGAACCGAATTTTTACTCGTTCCCGCTGCCCCTGCAATCCATCTTAAAAAACACAGGCGAAGATGCGGCCACGGCTGCCCGGTTAAAACCGATATACGATGCGATGGTAAAAATAGTAAAGGTGCTTTATGATAACGGCGTTACCATAGTAGCCGGAACAGACCAGATGTTTCCTGGCTATAGCATTGACCGCGAAATGGAACTATATGTGCAGGCGGGCTTAACACCTATGCAGGCTATTAAAACAGCTACTATTACCCCTGCTCAGGTTATGAAAATGGATAAGGAAACAGGATCAATAGAAATGGGTAAAAATGCCGACCTGGTAATTATTGATGGTGATCCGCTCAGCAATATCCGCGATATTCGTAAAGTATCAGTAGTGATTAAGTCCGGCAGGATCTATGACCCGGTAAAGCTGCACCACCTGGTTGGGTTTAGCAAGTAAACTACTTCAAACAGAAAAGGTCATGCTGAAACCAATCAGCATGACCTTTTCTGTTTGTTTGAATTTAGTCTTTCAGGCTTTTTAAGTAAGCAATAGTTACCGGGATTTGCGCGGCATGGTCAGGGCTTTCATCTTCAATAAAATAATGCTTTATACCTACGGCCTTTGCTGCCTTTAACACTTCGGGCAGGTTTATTTGCCCTGTACCCAAAGCAACATCGTTTTTAGTATCAGTGCCACCTGTAAGGTCATTGGCTACTCCCTTCCTTATATCCTTTAAATGCATCAGTTTCCAGCGGTCTTTATATTTATGCAATAACTTGGCCGGATCGGCCCCGCCATGAAAAGCCCAAAGCACATCCATCTCAAACGATACATATTTAGGGTCGGTTCTTTCGGCAATATGGTCAAACAAAGTACCATCGCCATAACTCCCAAACTCATAACCGTGGTTATGGTAACAAAAGGTTATCCCATTATCATAAAGCACTTTCCCAACGCGGTTAAAATCATCAATTGCACGGTTGGCATCGTCGAGCGTAAAGGTTTTACCATGCGGTATCCAGGCTACCATTACATAGGTGGCTCCAAAAAACCTGGCCTGCTTTACCACCGCTTCCGGATCTTTAATAATTAAATTATAGTCAACCCCTATTGATGGCATGCTGATATTGCGCTCATTCAGCAGTTTTTTAAATTCTGCGGCGTTGCTGCTTTTAGGGTTAGGGCCTTCCATCTCTGTTATACCCAAAGCCTTTACAGAATCCAGCACTGCTGCCACCCCATTAGGATAACTATTGCGATAAGTATATGACTGTATACCAATGGCACCCGTAAAAAGTGGCTGAACCTGCGCAAAACAGTTGCTGCTTAAAAATGCACACAGTAAAATAAGGCCTGTTTGTAATTTCTTCATGGTTTCCTAAAATTGGTTGTTCAAGGTAATGTTTTAAATATAAATCAACCCGTTGCCTGTTGCAAAAAAAATCTTTTGATTAAGGTGCCGATTGATTAATGATGCCTTAATATTCGTCCCTAAAAACTATCAACAATTAACTTTTAATGTTAAAATATTAATGCAATTTAATGACATTGTTAATTAAAAGTTTTAACATTAATATTATACCTTTGCCCGCTCAATACCAATCATGAGTGATTCAATAAAACACGAGTGCGGTGTGGCTTTTATCCGACTTTTAAAGCCACTTTCCTTTTACCAGAAAAAATACGGTACGGCTCTTTACGGCCTAAATAAACTTTACCTTTTAATGGAAAAACAGCATAACCGGGGCCAGGATGGCGCAGGGGTTGCTACCATTAAACTGGATATTGAACCTGGTAAACGCTATATAAGCAGGCACCGTTCAATGGCCTCAAACGCTGTTGCAGATATATTTGAATATATCCAAAAGAAGTTTGCCGATATACAAAAGGAAATGCCCGAAAAAATGGCGGATGCCGAATGGCTGAAAGAACATGTGAGCTTTACCGGCGAAGTGCTTTTAGGGCACCTGCGCTATGGTACACACGGTAAAAACAGCATCGAAAACTGCCACCCTTTTTTAAGGCAAAACAACTGGATGACGCGTAACCTGGTTATAGCAGGTAACTTTAACATGACTAATGTTGATGAACTGTTACAACAGCTTTACGACCTTGGCCAGCACCCTAAAGAAAAAGCCGACACCATTACGGTACTTGAAAAAATAGGCCACTTTATTGATACCGAAAATCAAGGGTTATTTGATCAGTATAAAAGAGAAGGACTGGACGATAACATTGAGATCAGCAAGCTGATTGCCAATGATATGGACGTTGCCAAAATCCTTCGCAAATCCGCCAAAAACTGGGATGGTGGTTATACCATTGCCGGCATATTAGGCCACGGTGATGCCTTTGTAATGCGCGATCCTGTTGGTATACGCCCTGCTTATTATTATTATAATGATGAGATAGTTGTTGCCGCATCAGAGCGCCCGGCTATACAAACTGCCTTTAATATCCCGATTGAAGAAATTCGTGAAATAAAACCTGGTCATGCCCTTATTGTTAAAAAGAACGGCACTATAACCGAGAATATGTTTAGCGAACCGCTTGAAAAAAAGGCATGCTCATTTGAGCGCATCTATTTTTCGCGCGGTAGTGATGCATCTATTTATAAAGAGCGTAAACAGCTTGGCCGTTTACTTTGCCCGCAAATATTGGATGCTGTTAATAACGATGTTAAAAACACCGTATTCTCATACATCCCCAATACAGCCGAGGTTGCCTTTTATGGTATGGTTGAAGGGGTGCACAAATACATTAAAAAATATCAGCGCGACAAGTTATTGAACCGTGCCGATAAAATTAGCGAAGAAGAATTGACCGAAGTGCTTTCAATGGCGCCACGTGTTGAAAAAATAGCTATTAAGGATGTTAAGCTGCGTACATTTATTACGCAGGATGCCGACCGTAATGAAATGGTTGCACACGTTTATGATACCACCTACGGGCTTATAAATAAGGATGCCGATACTTTAGTTGTGCTGGATGATTCTATCGTTCGCGGTACAACGCTTAAACAGAGTATCCTTAAAATACTTGACAGACTGGGCCCTAAAAAAATAGTGGTTGTTTCATCTGCCCCACAGATCCGCTACCCGGATTGTTATGGTATTGATATGTCGCGCATGGGTGAGTTTGTGGCTTTTGAAGCTGCTATCAGTTTATTAAAAGAAAGGGACATGGATGATGTTATACTGAAGGTTTACCAGCTTTGTAAAGACAGTGCTAAATTACCTAAGGAAGAAGTAACCAACTATGTACAGGCTATATACGAACCTTTTACCGATCAGGAAATATCTGACCGTATAGCTAAGATCATTACCCCTAAAGGTATAAAATGCAAGGTTGAAGTGATATATCAAACGCTTGATAATTTACATAAAGCTTGCCCTGACCATACGGGCGACTGGTATTTCTCGGGCAACTACCCTACCCCGGGTGGTAACAAAGTGGTTAACCGCGCCTTTGCTAACTGGATGGAAGGTAAAAACCAAAGAGGATACATTTAACAGGCCCTACGCCTTAATAATACAAAGCCTTAAGTTTGCCTATGTTTTATAACATAGATAAGCTTAAGGCTTTTTATTGGCATAAAACAACAGGCCCTGCTCCTGCATTGTAATGCAAACGAATATTTTCTTTCTTGTTGAATAAGAATAGTGGTTTAATACTGAAGTTCGAAAATGCTTTATGATCCCGGCTGGGAGAATACAAAGTTAGTTACCAACTTATCAAGCAATACAAGCGATGCAATGATCAGTGCGACACCTGCAACCTCGTTAAGGCGGTGAATAAACTTTTCAGAGATCCTGTCGCGGAGTTTATCGGCGTAAAAAGCCTTGGTGGCATCCAAACCGAACTGAACAATAAGTATGGTAGCGAACATGATGCCGATTTTTAACGACCGGTTATGCACCCCCTGGTGATAAACTGTACTTGCCGCCCCAATTACAATAGTCCAGTGGAATAAAATGGTTGGATTAAAAATACACATCAGGAAACCTTTTAAGAAATAGCCCGCCCTGTGCAGCCTGGTAGGCACTGGCACCGTACTTTTATAAGTGGTTTTAGCCTTTTTAAAAATATAATAAATGCCTATAGTAAATAATATACTACTGCCTACTATACCTGCTAATGTTTTATCGTGTGCGGTAATATCAAAATATTGCGAGCCAAATAAAATAGCCCCAACAAATACCATATCACTGCAAACAACACCTAAAGCTAATGCTACCCCGGCCTGAAAACCCTTCTCAATACTTACTTTTATTAAAGCAAAAAATACAGGGCCAGTCAAAAACGTGAGCACTAATCCAAACCCAATACCCGAAATAATAGCTTCTATCATTAATTTTAGGCTTAATTCCCTTCTAAATCCTGAAATGAAGGACGAATATGCAATTTTATATGGTAAACAACCAAACTTAAAATTGTGATTTATTAATTTAAAATTATCGCAAAATTGCAAAAAATAGTTATGTTTAGTGCTTCAATTACATCCTTGGTATAAAACCTAATTAAACAATGGAACAAAAAAATTCAAAAAGTTATGGCACCGCGTTATACACTATCATTACCGTATTCTTTTTCTGGGGCTTTTTAGCAGCCTCAAATGGTATTTTTATACCTTTTTGCAAAACACACTTCCATTTAACACAATTTGAATCACAATTGATTGACTTTACTTTTTACGGAGGTTATTTCATTGGTTCACTGATACTTTATTTTGCATCACAACTTACCAAAACTGATATCCTGAATAAAATGGGATATAAAAATGGTATTATAATAGGATTGGTGATATCAGCAGCAGGCGCGCTTCTAATGATCCCTGCAGTTGGTACAGGATCATACGGCTTGGTTTTAGCTGCAATATTTGTAATCACTATAGGATTTTCATTACAGCAAACTGCAGCAAACCCATTTGTAGTGGCATTAGGCCCGCCAGAAACAGGTTCAAACCGCTTAAACTTTGCAGGTAGTATCAACAACATTGGCGGTTTATTAGGCCCTGCGGTTATAAGCATTTTATTATTTGGATCGGCAAACAGCCATGTTGCTGCGGCTGATGTTAAAATATCATCTATTGATAACCTTTATTACATTTTTGCCGGATTATTACTTGCTGTTGCACTGTTTTTCTGGCTTTCAAAATTACCTATAGTTAGCAGTGATGAAAAAGTAGAATCAACAAGCAGACCAGGTACCCCATTAATTGTAATGTTTGTTGCCTTTTGTATAATTCTTGCTATTGACCCATTGGTTAAGTTAACAGGAATAGCAAAACCTTATTTGGTGTATTCAGCATTGCTTATTATTATTTTAACGCTTATATCTTCTTTATTCGCTGCACAAAAAAACAAAGCCGGCTGGGGCGCAATGCAGTACCCGCAATTAATATTAGGAATGATTGCCATTTTCTGCTATGTGGGTACTGAAGTTACTATACAAAGTAACATGGGCGCTTTGCTTAAATTACGATTGTTTGGAAATTTCAAGGACTCAGAAATAGCCCCATTCATATCACTTTATTGGGGAAGTTTAATGATCGGAAGATTTACTGGAGCTATCGGTGCTTTTAACCTTTCAAAAATGGTTAAAAATATACTGACAGTTGTAGTTCCTTTTATAGCATTTGGAATTGTTTTGATGGTAAACCGCTCAACAGTTGCGGACGTAAGCACACTATATATTTATGGTGTAAGCATAGTAATATTGATAGGTGCATTTTTTATCGGCCAGCAAAAGCCGGTTCGCACATTGGTAACTTTGGGTGTCCTTGGCGTATTGTTTATGCTGGTTGGTTTATTTTCAACCGGAATGTTAGCAGTATTCTCATTTATTAGCGGCGGCTTATGCTGCTCTATTATGTGGCCATCTATTTTCTCATTAGCTATTACAGGGTTAGGAAAATATACCGGACAAGGTTCTGCATTTTTAATTATGATGATCTTAGGTGGTTCAATCATCCCACCGGTACAAGGCTTACTTGCTGATACCATTGGTATACACCAATCCTATATTGTTCCAGTTATCGGTTTTGCATATATCGTTTTCTTTGCCTGGAAGGTAAGATCTGAACTGATAAAACAAGGCATCAATATTGACCACGTACAGGTTGAAAAAAGCGGAGGCCATTAATCCTGATAGATTAAAGGCTTACCTAAAATAAACTAAGCCCCTGAAGAAAAGCACAAAGCATTACACAAATGCATTAAGCTTTTCTTCAGGGGCTTTTTATCATTCAAAAACAATATTTTTATACTTTTTAAAGTAACAGGCATTGATTAATATCAGTCATTAAAAACACAGGTAACAATGACAACTGATCAATTACTATTGCCCAATGACCAAATAAATGACTAAATTAAGCTTCAACCATATTTTTATGAACCTGGCTACCGATCTGGCTAAGCGCTCACACTGCGTTAAAGCCCAGGTAGGCGCTGTTTTGGCTAAGGATACACGTATTATCTCTATAGGTTATAACGGCCCGCCAGCAGGCACGCATAACTGCGACGAGGAATGGCCGGCAAGCGGCTGCGCGCGCGACTCAAAAGGAAGCTGCTCGTTAGCCTTGCATGCCGAGGAGAATGCCATATTATACGCCGTGAAGAATGGGGCTAATTTAGAAGGTGCTACGCTTTACACAACCCTGTCGCCATGCCTGCCCTGCGCGCGTCTTATATTTTCGGCGGGGGTTAAGCAGGTTTATTACGATAAATCATACGCTGCTTACAAAGGTCTGGTGAGCGATGAAGGTGTTGATTTTTTAAACCGCTTTGGTGTAAGCGCCGTAAAGTTTGATGGCGTATAGTTTACAGCAGCGGTTCAACCTTGCTTAAAGCAAATTGTAATTGCTGCTCGGGGGTAAGGTTGGTATTATCTAATATAATAGCATCTTCGGCCCTTACCAGGGGGCTTTCGGTACGGGTGGTGTCCTGAAAATCACGGTGGGCTATGTTCTCAAAAACTTCTTCTAAGGTTATATCCGGGTTTTTAGGTAAAAGCTCCTTGTAACGCCTCTCTGCCCGGATTTTAGGGTCGGCAGTCATAAATATTTTAACCGGGGCATCCGGAAAAACAGCTGTACCAATATCACGGCCATCCATTACAATACTTTTTGAGCGGCCCATACGCTGTTGCTGCTTCACCATCTCCTTGCGTACCTCGCGTATCGCAGATACCGCACTAACGGTTTCTGATACGGGCATCAGCCTTATCTCGTCAGATACCTCTTCATCGTTTAAAGTAATATGGGTTTCATAATCGCGCGAATGAAAATTGAGGTGGATGTTCTTCAACGCGTCCATTATCTGCTCATGATCTTTCAGATCGATATTATTCCGCAAAAAATAAAGCGCAACCGCACGGTACATTGCACCACTATCAACATATATAAAATGAAGTTTTTTGGCTAAGGCCTTAGCTAATGTGCTTTTACCGCACGAAGAATAGCCATCAATGGCAACTATGATGTGGTTACTCATGGACAGCTAAAATACTAAAATTTGTGGTTATTGATCAGCCCAATTTTGGATTGGGTAATTTACTGCTATTGATCTGTTTATCATCAATTGCCCAGTTAGCGATATTAACCACAGCAACAAAATGAGTATGTTTGGCCATGAATTTTACGAAGGCTGATCTGCAAAAAGAAACAACCTACAAAGCATCCAGAAGCGGTGGCAAGGGCGGCCAGAATGTTAACAAGGTATCGAGCAAGGTTGAACTGCTTTTTTCGGTAGATAATTCGGCTTTATTTACTGATGAGGAAAAACTACTGTTAAACGATAAATTACAAAACCGTTTTAATAAGGATGGTCTGGTACAGGTAATTTGTGATGAAGAACGCAGCCAGTACTTAAACAAAGAGAAAGCCATTGAAAGGTTAAGCGTATTGTTAACCAAAGCCCTGCATGTACCCAAAGTGCGCAAGGCCGCTAAAGTAAGCAAAGCAGCTAAAGCGGCTCGCCTTGAAAAAAAGCGGCAAACATCAGCTAAAAAAGATAGCCGGAAAAAGAACTTTGACGATTAAACAGATTTCTATTTAAACCTGTACAAGCCGGTTACTGATCCCCATTGGTGCGATTGAACCATCTCCTTATCATCCTTTGTGTGGAAAATAGCAGCTATATCAAATACAAAGCGGTTGGTAGTAAATGCTAAGCCAAATTGCTGGCTAAATATAAAAGGTTCTTTATCCTGCGTTATTTCAAGGCTGTTGGTGCTGGTATGCTTATCAAATAAACCACCCTGTATGGTTGCATCATAGGCTACATAATTAAACAGGGGTTTATAGTAAAAGAAAATTTCGTGCGCATGCAATGGTGCCACACTTTGATTTTTAATGGCAGTACTTTGTGTAGTTACCGAGTTAAATAACTGGTTAAATGAACCCAGCCTAGCCAAAGGGCCAACACCAGCACCGGTAAAGCCATTACCCAAATCAACGTAACTGGCTAAAGATACATCGATCCATGAATTGCGGGCCAGCAGCTTATTGTACTCGGCAGCCAGGTTAAGTTGCGCCTCGTTATGGATCTGGTATTCCCAGCCGCTTGGATGGTAAAAACCGAAATTATCGTGCACAAAATCCTGTATCTGCATACCTTTTGCACCAGGGCCTACTATACCTATTTGTGCACTTAACTTTAAGTTGCTTTCGTTTTTATATAACAGGTTTAATGTTGAGCCCACGTAAAGGTAACCTGCAAAAGGCCTGTCAACCAAGGATGGCTGGTCTGCTCCATCCACAAGTACGCTGCCGCTTTGCGGATTGTATATTTTTTGGCCCAGCTCAAAACCTAATACTTTATTGGCCAGTTTGGTGCTATCGCCACTTTTAACCTTTAAAGCATGGCGGAAATAAAAGAAGATGCCGTCGGTATAATACCTGTCCGATCCCTGTAGCAGGTAAGAGTCGTTATCTGTTTGGATACCAATTTCATTGCTGTGCGACTGTGCAAAAGCAGCTGCAGCACAAAGCATACAGACCAGGAAAGTTAATAGTTTAATTCTCATCAGGTTTTGAAAAAGTCGAAAATAACAAAAGCCCCGCTAATACGGGGCTTTTAAATATATTTTATCTGTAAAATTGATTAAAAGGTATAACCAATGCTTACACCGCCTTCATACAGTAATCCCTCATCATATATTACTGGCACAAAAGCTATCCGGAAATTTATCCCACCGTTATCCTGCTGGTAGCGGTAGCCTATAGTAGCGGTACCTATAAACCCGGTAATATTATCAAACTGGAAATACGTACCGTTTGTGCTGCCCTTTGAATAAACAAAGGTGGTACCTGCACCAAATTCGGCAAAGCTGCTGCCTCCCGGTTTTCCTATACCATACAAGTAATTTACTTGTAGCGGGATAGAGAATACAGAGTTTGCACCTGTATTGTAATAACCTATACCTGCCCTGTACCCCCATTTATCGCGGGTGGTTTTAAAACGGGTATCGTAATTTACGGTAAGGGCAAGGCCCGCACCGCCTACTTCAAGAAATACAGACTGTGGTTTTTTAATCTCGGTGATGGTTGAATCCCTTTTAATTGGGTTTTCTTCCAGGTTTTGAGCTTTAGAACAAAAGTGCGATGTAATAAGGACTAATAAAAAAATAGCTTTTAAGGTAAAAGTTTTCTTCACTTGTTAGAGATTTTGGATTTGTTAAGTAATACCATAATTATTTTATAATTATGATAGTGCGTAATACGCTTACAAGTGTTAAAAAGTTTCAGCCAAGCTAATTCTTAAAGCTAATTATGGCACGTAAAGCAAAATGGGCAGCCTGCTTTATATGCAAACTGCCCATTTAAATTGCCCGTGCTAATTAATTACCCGATATAAAATATTATGCTGCCGGATGCTTTACATCCTCTTTAACAGTAAGATCAAGTGCATCAGCAACCGTTTCATTTAAAAGCGCAAGGTCAATTACTTCGCGCATGGTGGTAACATAATTAAATTTAAGGTCCTTTATATAATCTTCCTTAATTTCAAGGATGTCCTTTTTATTTGATGCACATAAAATTATCTCTTTTATGTTGGCCCGGCGGGCTGCCAGTATTTTTTCTTTGATGCCGCCAACCGGTAAAACACGGCCACGCAGGGTAATCTCGCCGGTCATTGCTAAATGCGGTTTAATTTTACGCTGAGTAAATGCCGATGTAAGCGCAGTTAACATGGTAACACCTGCCGAAGGACCATCTTTTGGTGTAGCGCCTGCCGGTACGTGTACATGTATATCCCATTGGTCAAATAACTTGGGGTCAATATTAAAATATGATGCATGGGCACGCAGGTAAGCTAAGGCTATGGTAACAGATTCTTTCATCACATCGCCCAGGCTGCCTGTAAGGGTCAATCGTCCTTTACCGGGGCTTAAACTGGCCTCAATAAACAAAATATCCCCGCCTACTGATGTCCAGGCTAAACCAGTAACTACACCGGCAACCTCATTACCCTCATACAAGTCTTTATCATATATAGGTGCGCCTAATATTTTTTCAACGTCGGCTTTGTTAACGGTAGGATTATAAGGCTCTTCCATGGCTATATTTTTTGCCACGCCACGTATCAGTGAACCTATTTTTTTCTCCAGTGCACGCACGCCCGACTCACGCGTATAATCAACAACTACCTTTTCAATAATTTCGGGTTTTACAACTACATCCTTTGGTTTTAAACCATGGGCCTCACGCTGCTTAGGAACCAAATGCTGTTTAGCTATCTCTACCTTTTCTTCAATGGTATAACCGTTAACCTCTATAATTTCCATACGGTCAAGCAAGGCTGGCTGAATATTGCTCAATGAGTTTGCTGTCGCGATGAACATCACGTTCGACAGGTCAAAATCCATCTCCACATAATGATCATAAAAAGTACTGTTCTGTTCAGGGTCAAGCACCTCTAATAACGCCGAAGACGGGTCGCCCCTGAAATCGTTACCTACTTTATCAATCTCGTCCAGTATAAATACCGGGTTTGCTGCACCAGCCTTTTTAACCGACTGGATGATACGGCCCGGCATTGCACCGATATAGGTTTTACGGTGTCCTCTTATCTCGGCCTCATCGCGGATACCGCCCAAAGCCATCCGTACATATTTACGGCCCAATGCCTTTGCTATTGATTTACCTAATGATGTTTTACCAACTCCCGGAGGGCCAACTAAACATAGTATAGGGGCTTTCATATCGTGCTTTAATTTAAGCACAGCCAGGTATTCAATTATGCGTTGTTTTACTTTATCAAGGCCAAAATGGTCTTTATCCAAAACCTTTTGGGCACGTTTTAAATCGAAGTTATCCTTAGTGAACTCATTCCAGGGCAAATCAAGCAAAAGCTCCAGGTAATTGATCTGTACCGAATAGTCTGCCGCGGCAGGGTTGGTACGGGCCAGTTTTTCAAGCTCCTTGTTAAAATGATCCTTAACTTCTTTTGCCCATTTCTTTTTGGTAGCCCGCAGTTTAAGGCTATCTATTTCTAAATCGGGTGAGCTACCACCCAATTCTTCCTGGATTGTTTTTAATTGCTGGTTTAAAAAATAATCACGCTGCTGCTTATCCAGATCTACCCGTACTTTACTTTGAATCTGATTTTTAAGCTCCAGCATCTGCAGATCTAACGTTAAGTGCTCAAGCACTAAGTTAGCCCGGTTGCGCAGGTTGGCCTCTTCAAGCAAACGCTGTTTGGCCAGCATATCGGCATTCATGTTTGATGAAATAAAATTGATCAGAAATGAAGTGCTTTCAATGTTACGGATAGCGATACCTGCTTCGCTCGGAATATTTGGCGATAACTGTATAATACTCATGGCCATATCCTTAATGGACGATACCATGGCTTTAAATTCCTTATCGTTTTTGTGTTTTATTTCTTTAAACGGGCTTATGGTAGCCTTTATGTATGGCGTACTCTGTACTTCCTCGTTTAAAATAAAGCGCTTTTTGCCTTGCAGTATTACCGTGGTATTACCATCGGGCATTTGCAGCATCTTTACGATGAGCGCAATAGTGCCAACTTTGTTTAACTGGGAAAATGATGGGTCTTCAATCCCCACATCCTGTTGAGAAACTACCCCGATCATGCGGTTGCCCTTATTGGCATCCCTGATCAGCTTTATAGATTTATCCCTGCCAACAGTTATAGGAATTACAACCCCCGGAAACAGCACTGTATTACGCAATGGTAATATAGACAGTATCTCGGGTAAAGCTTCGTTATTCATTTCCTCCTCATCCTCAGATGACATGAGCGGGAAAAATTCAGAATCTTCGTTTATTACGGGTAAAGCACTTTTAAAATCAAATGGATCAAAACTCATCAACTACCTTTTATGTTTAATAAAAAACGTCATATTGTCAGCCTGTAAAAATACAGGTATAGCTTACACAGTTTAAATGGTGTTTATACCCGTGCTAATACTATGTTTCAAGACATGTGCCAATATAGGGTAATATTCACCAACTATTCCTCGCAACTTGTAACACACTGACTACATGCACATTACAATACAATGCCTGATTAAGTCAAATAATTAAAAATTATTGATAAAGATGAAAAAAAGTCATAACATCGCATTCCAGATTTGATAAGGTTGATATATTTCAACAAAAATATTACGATTGGCATAATAATTTCTAACAATATAAGTTTATTGTATACTTGTTTTGATGAACCCTTAACCCCCAGATGAAGATTTCGGTAATAATTTCTTTCCTGATAATTTCTTCGCTTGAAAACACTTCTGCGCAAAACGCATACGTGAAGCTGGGGCAGCAGGCACTTATGGACGGTGATTTTAAAGTTGCAGCAGCACAGCTTGAAAAAGCCTGCCTTGTTGACTCAACCAACGCCAATGCCTTATGGTTGCTGGGCTACTCCTACTATCATAGCGAAAACTACAAAAAATCAATAACCGCTTACAATAAGGAAATTGCCATAAACCCGGTTGATGCCAATGCCTATTATTACAGGGCAAGGGCAAAAAGCTATTTGGGTAAAGATAACCAGATGTCGGCTGCGGATAAGGAGAAATACCTTTACGGGGCCATATTTGATTTAACCAAAGCCATCTCCATTGATCCTAACGATAAGAAAAACAAATACCTGCAAACCCGGGGCATTGCTTACAGGGAATACGGCGTTTTTAAGCTGCAATCAAACGGGCATGCTTATGACAAGGTTAGGGGCATAAATTCGCTCAAGGCTTCTATTGCCGATTTAGAAAGGGTTTTGGCTGATAACCCGGGCAGGATGGATATATCCTCACTGATCGATCTATCCAGACAAAAATTAGATGAGGCCACAGGTCACCACTAACCGGATAATATCCTTTTCCTGATCAATCTTAATGAACTATTGCTCCCTGTATCCGGTACCTGTTAATACCCAAAAATCTTACCTTCTGCGTTTTTTCAATCAGGTATAACGAATCAGGGAAATAGCTTAGTTTTTCGGTGGTTTCGTAAAGGCTGTTCTTAGTATAATTCTCAATCAGTATCCACCTAACCTTTTGCTTATCCCTGCGGATAACCATTTTATACATTTTAAGGCTGGGGTCTTTTCTCTTATAGATCAAAAACTCGTCGTTATCTGTTACATCGTAACTGTTTTTCCAGGCTGGCTTATTTATGTCCGACCCGATAAAGAGATCAAGCTCTTTACCCCAATCAGCAATTTTAACCTTTTTGCTTTCGATAACACCATTATGGGCAATGGATTTAAGTACGAACGGGTTGAGCTTGTTAAGCCTTGCCGTATCAGCCTTAAAATAGCCTTTAAGGTCAAAATACTTTGCATCCGGACCTGTTTCTTTCAGGTCCGGTTTGCAGGATGAAAATCCGGTCAGTAAAAATATACCAACCAATAAAGTTATTACAGGTAACGTATGTGATTTACACCAATACATTACCGCTCATTTTTTCAGGAATCTGAACGCCTAATATGCTTAATACCGTTGGTGCTATATCACCTAACTTACCATCTTTTACGGTTTTAACATCGCTGTCAATCACAATACAAGGTACTAAGTTAGTGGTATGTGCAGTGTTTGGTGATCCGTCTTCGTTCACCATATAATCAGCATTACCATGGTCGGCAATAATAATAAACGAGTAGCCACTGGCTATACCGGCTTCAACTACTGCTTTGGTGCAGCTATCGGCAGTTTCCGCAGCTTTTATAACGGCACTGAACACACCTGTATGGCCAACCATATCGGTATTGGCAAAGTTGAGCACAATAAAATCGGCCCAGCCGCTATGAAGCTCAGGGATGATCGCATCGCGGATACCTTCGGCACTCATTTCGGGCTGCAGATCATAGGTTGCCACTTTGGGCGATGGCACCAATAAACGTTTCTCGTTGATAAATTCTTTTTCGCGCCCGCCCGAAAAGAAGAAGGTTACATGCGGGTATTTTTCTGTTTCGGCAATGCGGATCTGGTTCTTACCTGCATCCTGTAATATCTCGCCCAGGGTTTGGGTTAAATCGTCCTTATCAAATACCACCTTTACATTTTTAAAGGTTTCATCATAAGGGGTCATGGTAATATATTTCAGATCGAGCGGGTGCATATTATATTCAGGAAATGCCTTTTGAGTTAACGCGATGGTGATCTCGCGTCCACGGTCAGTCCTGAAATTAAAGCAGATAACCACATCGCCGCTTTCAATAACAGCTAAGGGTTTACCGGCCGCATCAACATTTACAATTGGCTGTATAAACTCGTCGGTAATATCTTTTAAATATGATTCTTTGATTGACTGTGTTATATTTTGAGTAGGTGTACCTTCGCCATTAACCATCAGGTCATAAGCTAACTTAACACGTTCCCAACGGTTATCCCTGTCCATCGCATAATACCGGCCTATTAACGACGCTATTTTTACAGGCGAATACTTGATATGATCTTCCAGATCAGTAATAAAATTAAAGCCCGATTTAGGGTCGGTATCACGGCCATCTAAAAAAGCATGGATAAATACTTTGTCTAAATCATAAACAGCGGCGGCATCGCATAAACCTTTTACGTGCCTTATATGTGAGTGTACACCACCATCAGATACTAAACCTATCAAGTGTACTTTTTTATTATTTTGTTTAGCATATTCAAATGCCTCTTTTAAAACAGGGTTACCGGGTAGTTCATTATCATCAACCGCTTTGTGAATGCGGCCCAATTCCTGGTAAACAACACGGCCTGCACCTAAATTCATGTGGCCAACTTCGGAGTTACCCATTTGCCCGGCAGGCAAGCCAACGGCAGTGCCTGATGCTTCCAGCTTTGAGTGGGGGTAATTGGCTATTAACGAATCAAAAAACGGCGTATGGGCCGCAACAATAGCGTTCGACGCATCATTTCGGCCGTAACCCCAGCCGTCAAGGATAATTAATGCAACTTTTTTTTGTTTTTCCACAATGCAAATATAAAGGCAACGTTGTAATATGTATAAATTTATTGTTGATTAAGTTGATTAGGTAAGCAGCCGAATGCTGGTAAACATTTCACTGCATAGTTTCACCTTCTAATTCCGGTAATTTTAATACAAGCCGGTAAACTTTACTACATTAGTGCAACTATCCTTTCTTATTACTGTCTGATAATTACGATGAAGCTTTTATACCTGCCATTGTTTATTTTACTTTATATGGTTCCTGCAAACCCTGTTGCAGATGCTATAGATAAAATTGCGGAATTAATACGGCAGGGAAATACCCGCGAGCTTTCAAAAACATTTGCTGCAACTGTTGATTTTACCATGCAGGATGAAGAGAATGTTTATTCAAAAGCGCAAACTGAGCAAATATTAGACAAGTTTTTTTTGCAGAACAAGCCCCGATCTATTAAAATGCTGCACCGGGTAAACTCAAACCCAAACTATCTTTTTGGTGTACTGGTACTCAATACTGATAAAGGCGCATTCCGTATTTCCTATACCTTAAAGCAAGCCGACGGCAACTTTACATTGATAGAGTTGCGGATAGAAACCGAGAAAGTTAAGTAAGCTACCTGCCGGTAACGGATGTGTGACCGACTTAACTAAGCATCCCGTATAAACAATATCCAAATTGTTATTACTTTTGAGCTTATAAAAAAGCAAAGGTTTGGACAAAGAACTCATTGATCAGTTTATTATAAATTCCCTTAAAGAGGATGTTGGCGATGGCGATCATACCTCATTAGCAACCATTACTGCGGGTACTACCGGCAAGGCAAAGCTTTTAGTTAAGGATACAGGTATTTTGGCAGGTGTTGAACTATCGCTGGAGATCTTCCGTATAGTTGATGCTAACCTGAAGGTAAGCACATATATAAATGACGGTGCCAAAGTAAAACCGGGCGATATTGCCTTTGAGGTTGAGGGCGATGCACGAAGCATTTTAACTGCCGAGCGCCTGGTACTTAACTGTATGCAGCGCATGAGCGGCATAGCCACCAAAACAAAAGAAATTGTTGACCTTTTACAGGGCACCAACACACAGGTTTTAGATACCCGCAAAACCACACCGGGCATGCGCTACCTGGAGAAATGGGCCGTACGCATTGGCGGTGGTGTAAACCATCGTTTTGGGTTGTATGATATGATACTGATAAAGGATAATCATGTTGATTATAGCGGCGGCATCAGGGAAGCAATAGAAAAAGCGCAACAATATATCATTAAGCAAAACAAAAAGCTGGCAATTGAGATTGAAGTAAGAAACCTTGATGAACTGGAACAGGTTTTGCAAACAGGCGGTATAAATCGTATATTGCTGGATAACTTTAATTACGATAACCTGCGCGAAGCGGTAAATATTATTGGCGGCAGATATATTACAGAAGCATCGGGCGGTATAACGATTGACAACATTCGCCAGTATGCCGAGTGCGGGGTTGATTATATCTCTGTTGGTGCATTAACACATTCTGTTAAAAGTTTAGATCTGAGCTTAAAAGCAGTTTAAGTTACAGCTATTTGCAGGGGTTAAAAATTTGATGAATTTTTAAAATTACATTAAGAGTTAGTAAAAATAAGGCTTGGCATCTTTTTTAAAGCTATGGCCATGCACTAACTTTTATCTCTAATTTAAATAATGATAAAGGTATTATTAAGCTTTCAATTTATTAATATTGCGGTGAGATGATAACTGTCTATTCTATTTCAGCGCTTATTCTGGCCTATTTATGCGGATCTATCCCAACTGCTGTTTGGATAGGGCAAGCTTTTTATGGTGTTGATGTAAGGGAGTATGGCAGCGGTAATGCCGGGGCAACCAATACCTTTAGGGTGCTGGGTAAAAAAGCCGGGATCCCCGTAATGCTTTTAGACATTTTAAAAGGGTGGACGGCTACTAACCTGGCTTTCTTTATCGGCGCATCCACTACCGGTGGGCCGCATTCAAATTATATCAGCTACCAGCTTGCTTTGGGTATAGCTGCCGTTATGGGGCATTTGTTCCCGGTGTTTGCAGGTTTCAGGGGCGGTAAAGGGGTAGCTACCTTATTCGGAATGGTTTTGGCAGTTAATTTACATGCTGCCCTGTTTTGCGTAACCATATTTATCATTGTGCTTTTACTTACCAAATATGTATCGCTCAGTTCAATTACAGCCGGGTTTGCCTATTTAATTGGCGTTACGTTTTTTTTTAATAAGTACACCAATAACCTGGTGGTAATTTTTGGGATGTGTATCTGCTTATTGATATTAGTTACCCATCAAAAAAACATTGAGCGCCTGCTTAAGGGAAAAGAATCAAGGGTTAACCTGTTTAAAAAGAAAAACAGCCTGCCGGGCACTCCCGGTTCCAAACCTGTATAGCTTATCCGGATATTAATCCTGATCTTTCGTTAAAATTATATTCAAAACCAATAAAGTATATATGGGTAAGCCAAAATTTTTGCAGGCGCAATGGAAAGATTTGTTGATGCTTAATTACGAGGTTGATCCCGATGTATTAAAACCCTATATCCCCGCAGGCACCATACTTGATTTATGGCAGGGTAAAGCCCTGGTAAGTATGGTAGGCTTTATGTTTTTAGATACCAAAGTATTGGGCATAAAATGGCCCTTCCATGTAAACTTTGAGGAAATTAACCTGCGCTTTTACGTAAAGCATTTTGATGGAAAAGAATGGAAACGCGGGGCCGTATTTGTTAGCGAGATTGTACCCAAGGGGATAATTGCCTTTGTTGCCAATAACCTGTATAGAGAACATTACCGCGCACTGCCAACACGCCATTCAAAAACACCGGCACCAAATAATGCTACTCAATTTTTATATGAGTGGAAACTGAAAGGTAAATGGAACAAGTTAGGTGCTACCGTAAGTAACCATTTAAAAAATATAGAAAAAGGAAGCGCCGAAGAATTTATTTTTGAGCACTACTGGGGCTACAACATCTGGAGTGCGGTTAAAACCATGCAGTACCAGGTTGAACATGTTTCGTGGCAGATAGCCGAAGTTACCGATCCTGTTTTTGAAGCTGATGTAAAGGAATTGTATGGCGAAGCTTTTGAACCGTTTTTAAAAACCAAACCTTTTTCGGCGTTTTTTGCCAGCGGGTCTGACGTTAATATCAGGGTTGGGGAGATGATAGTGGTTGACCCAGCACTTCTAAAATAGCACGGGCCTTAAGCAAGCATTCTTCATATTCCTGTTCGGCATTGGCGTGGTAAGTGATGGCACTCCCAGCGCTGAACGATAAATACGCCTTGCCTTGATTATACAAAAGGGTGCGGATAACTACATTAAAATCAAAATCATCATCGGGGCTAAAATATCCGATAGCACCCGAATAAACCCCTCGCCTGCTTTGCTCATATTGCTCCATCAGCTGCATAGCACTTATTTTGGGTGCACCTGTCATGCTGCCCATAGGGAACGTGTTCCTGATAGCCTGTACAGGGCTAACATCTTCCTGTAATTCACAAACCACTGTAGAGATCATTTGATGTACATGCCTGAAGCTGTAGATGCCGAATAGCTCTTCGGTTTTAACGCTGCCTTGTTTGGCAGACCGGGTCAGATCATTCCTCACCATGTCAACCACCATTACATTTTCCTGTAATTCTTTGGTATGATTTCTTAGTTGCTGAATGATCAGCTCATCTTCTGCTGGTGTTATACCACGCCTGGCAGTCCCTTTTATCGGTTGCGATATTAGTTTATTGCCTCTTTTTGCTAAAAAGCGTTCGGGGGTGGCGCAAAGAATATAGTTGTCATTCCACTTAAAGAAGGAAGCAAACGGGTTGGGCGATATTTCATTGAGCTTTAAAAACACGGCCAGTGGATCAATCACTGCATTTTCAGCAAAGAATTCCTGGCAAAAATTGGTTACATAAATATCCCCGCGGTTGATATGCTCTTTGATCTTTTCAACTACGGCAATGTAAGCCTCCTTATTAAAACGGGATTGAATATTTACTGCAGATACTCCTGTCTGAACTTCCGTTGTTTGCTCCCCTATCCTATCCAAAACAAACTGCGGATCATCAGATATTATTTCAATTTCATTACCCCTCAACACAATTAAATGCTGCGGCACAAAAAAATAAAGATCAGGAAAACCTAATTGATCAGCATGGCTTGATGATACGTTTTCAATCTCGTTTTTAAGATCATACCCAAAAAAACCAGTTAACCAGCCTGTATTTTTTTTACGGAACTGTGCTAATTCATTAAAAGCATCACCGGCATTTGCTGCGATCTCCTCACTTGCTCCTATGGCTATTAATGCATCAAACTTTGAATATGGATCGGCAAAACCATTGGCATCAAGGTAACAGCAAACATTAAATGTTGCTGCCCATTGCAAGGCCCTGGCTATAAAATCATCAGGATCGGTTATGGATTTGATCACGAAGCAAAAATAGTTATACAAAATTAAAAGGCCCCGATAAACGGAGCCTTTGTATAATTAAGGATAGTAGGTATCTATTAATTTAATACCAGCGTTTGTACCCTATCTGGCCCTACTGATAGGTATTTTACAGGCACACCTAATTCTTTTTCTAAAAATGCGATGTACGAACTAAGTCTTGCCGGAATTTCTGATACTTCAGTAATACCTGTCAAATCTTCGTTCCAGCCATCAATTTCCTTTAATACAGGTTCAGCATCAACTGAACAAATATCATAAGGCATATAATCAATAGTTTCGCCTAAATAATTATAGTGGGTACAAGCATATATCTTATCAAAACCACTCAAAACATCAGCCTTGGTCATTACCAATTGGGTAACACCGTTCAGCATAATGGCATATTTTAAAGCAGGAAGGTCAATCCAACCGGTACGGCGCGGCCTGCCGCTTACTGCACCAAACTCATGCCCAATGCGGCGTAACTCTTCACCAATTTCATTATCCAGTTCAGTTGGGAACGGACCACCACCAACACGGGTGCAATAAGCCTTAAATATGCCTATTACATCGCCAATTTTATTGGGGGCAATACCTAAACCGGTACAAGCACCGGCAGTAGTGGTATTTGATGAGGTTACAAATGGATACGAGCCAAAATCAATATCAAGCATGGTACCCTGTGCGCCTTCGGCCAAAACCTTTTTTCCTTGTTTCAGGTAATCATTAACGTAATGTTCCGAATCAACCAAAGGGAATTGATTGATCAGTTCAATTGCTTCAAAAAATGCTTTTTCGCGTTCCGAAAAATCAGCAACTTCGCCATATAAAGCGGTAAGCATTGAAACATGCTTATCAACTAATTTCTGGTAGCGTTCTTTAAAATCAGGCAGGGTGGTATCGCCAACGCGTAAACCATTACGGCCTGTTTTATCCATATAAGTAGGGCCAATTCCTTTTAAGGTTGATCCTATTTTACCTTCGCCCATTTTCTTTTCAGATGCTGCATCAAGCAGCTGGTGGGTAGGCAATATCAGGTGCGCCTTTTTAGCAATAACAAGGTTGCCCTTAGCTAAAAGATCGTGCCCGGCATCTTTTAATTTATCAATTTCCTTTTTAAGGGTGATAGGGTCAATTACTACCCCATTACCAATCAGGTTCATGGTGTTTTCAAAAAATATGCCCGATGGTATGGTGTTTAATACAAACTTTTTCCCATCAAACTCAAGTGTGTGGCCTGCATTTGGACCACCCTGAAAACGAGCGATCAGGTCATAGCCCGCGCTTAATACGTCAACAATTTTTCCTTTACCTTCATCGCCCCACTGGAGGCCTAATAATACGTCAACAGCCATTAATTCTTTATATCTTAATTATAATAATTGTCAAATTCTCAGAGGAATAGATAACACCTTTGGTTAGCGCAAAGGTATCATCATAAATATATCTATTTTGAAAAAAATGAAAAACTTTCGTGCTTACTGTGCTTTCCTGTCGCAAAAGCCTGCACGCAATTTTTCACAATTGCCATATAGGTTTAAAGAGTGGTGTTTTATCTCAAATTTCAACAAGCCGCCCATCATGCTTTGAATTTGCTGAATACGCGGATCGCAAAACTCAACTACCTTACCGCAATCAATACAAATAATATGATCGTGCTGTTTATAGCCGTATGATTTTTCGAACTGGGCCATGTTTTTACCAAACTGGTGCTTGGTTACCAGGTCGCACGATACCAGCAGCTCCAATGTATTGTAAACGGTGGCCCTGCTAACACGGTATTTTTTATTTTTCATGTGGATGTATAATGACTCCACATCAAAATGGTCGCTTCGTGAATATATTTCTTCGAGTATTGCAAAACGCTCAGGGGTTTTCCTGAGGTTTTTATTTTCAAGATAGGCCTCGAAAATCTTTTTAACCATCGCTATGGTTTCCTGTTGAGACATGATGTTAAATTAACGCGTCAAAGTTATTAATTTAGTTTGGAGTTTGTTAAGTTTATTGAGCTGTAAATATCAGCCAATCACCTTATCAGCCAAACTTCAGGATGCTTTTTCAATTACAGAATCAAACCGGTTTACGCCGGTAACGCCTTTAACTGTTTTTAATTTTTTAATCAGGTTATCCAAATGGTCGGTATCGTTTACATAAACCATAATTGAGCCTTCAAAAATCCCATTATCGCTATCAACCGTAATGGAGCGCATGTTCACCTTAAAATCATTTGATATTACGGTGGTTAGTTTATTGATCAAACCAACATCATCAATCCCGGTTATGCGCAGGCCAGTTAAAAACGCCAGTTCCTGCTGATTAGTCCAACGGGCCTTTACAATACGGTAGCCATAATTAGCCATTAGCTTGGCTGCATTAGGGCAATTGGTACGATGGATTTTTATACCATCGCTAACGGTAATAAAACCAAAAACATCATCGCCGGGGATGGGGTTACAGCAATTAGCCAGCTTATAGTCAATCTTTTGCATGTCTTCGCCAATCAGCAGCATATCGCTGTCTTTGGCTTTAACACTGCGCATAAAACTTTGCAGCTGCTCGGTTTCTATTTTATCCTGCGGTTTGTTTTCAATTACTTTTTCTGATACCTGGTACTCTTTCAGGTCCTTCATATCAATAATGCCTTTGGCAACATTGTAAAAAAGATCCTGTGTTGATCCCAGCTTAAAGTAATAACTCAGCTTGTGTATATTTTCGGAGTTGTAAGTGATCTTTAACGATTTCATCTTACGCTCCAATATCTCTTTACCGTCTTCGGCTATTTTGCGTTTTTCTTCTTTTAAGGCCGATTTTATTTTGGCTTTGGCCTTGGCCGTTACCACAATGTTCAGCCAATCCTCCTTAGGCGTTTGCTTGCCCGAGGTGATGATCTCCACCTGATCTCCGTTTTGCAGCTTGTGGTTTAGCGGTACCAGTTTATGGTTAACCTTTGCACCAATACAGCTTGCACCAACGTCGGTATGTATCTCGAAAGCAAAATCCAACGCTGTGGCGCTTAGCGGCAGTTGGATAAGGGCACCTTTGGGCGTAAAAATGAAGATCTCGTCAGAGAACAGGTTCATTTTAAAATCATCCAAAAAGTCGAGTGCGTTTGAGTCAGGATTTTTAAGCATATCCCTCACCTTTTGCACCCATTGGTCGAGCCCGCTATCGGTTGATGATTCCTTGTATTTCCAGTGCGCTGCAAAACCCTTTTCGGCAATCTCATTCATCCGCTTGGTACGGATCTGCACTTCAACCCATTGCCCGCGGGGGCCCATTACGGTAGTGTGCAACGATTCGTAACCATTAGCTTTGGGCGAGGAGATCCAGTCGCGCAGCCTGTCAGGATTCGGCCTGTAAAGGTCGGTTACTATAGAATATGCTTTCCAGCAATCAGCCTTTTCATTTTCGGGCGTACTATCTAAAATTATCCTGATGGCAAAAAGGTCATATACCTCTTCAAATGGGATAGATTTTTTCTTCATCTTATTCCAGATGGAGTGGATTGATTTTGGCCTGCCAAATATGTCAGACTCCAGATCCTGCCCTGATATTACTTTTTTTACCGGCTCAATAAAATCCCTGATAAACTTTTCACGCTCGGCCTTTTTCTCATTAAGTTTATTTTTGATAAACTGGTAGGTTTCTCTTTCCATGTATTTCATCGAAAGATCTTCCAGTTCAGATTTTATAGCATATAAACCAAGCCTATGAGCAAGAGGAGCGTATAAATAAACCGTTTCTGAAGATAGTTTAAGCTGCTTATCGCGTGGCATAAACTCCATCGTACGCATGTTGTGCAACCTATCGGCAAGTTTTATCAGTATTACCCTTACATCATCAGCAAGGGTAAGCAGCATTTTACGGAAATTTTCGGCCTGTAATGAGCTGTTGGTATCAAAAACACCTGATATTTTGGTTAAACCATCAATTATCATGGCTACCTTTTTACCAAATTCGCGCTCAATGTCCTCAAGCGTCATGTTGGTATCCTCAACCACATCATGCAGCAGGGCACATACTATGGAGGTAGTTCCCAATCCAATTTCTTCGGCAGCAATCTGAGCAACGGCAATAGGATGGTAAATATAAGGCTCGCCTGATTTTCGGCGCATATCCTTATGGCTCTCCAACGCCATCTCAAATGCCTTGCGGATCATCCTTTTATCGCCCTTTTGCAAAGTCGATTTTGATGCGCGTAATAAAGCACGATACCTTTTTAATATCTCATTCTTCTCGGCTTCCAGATCAATCACTAAGTCTTTCATTCGTATGCGCTATTACTCTTACTATCATAAACTTGCAAAAAAAATTATAATTGCAGGTTATTATCAAATACCAAAAAAAATTGCATTATTTTTGTATTACGTAAAATTATGAAATTAATTGGTTTGTTTTTGTTGTTTTGTTGCTTAATGGGATCAGCAGATGCCCAAACCAACAAACCTGCACCCATACTACTGGGCAAAAATGATACCATCAAAACCTATTTGACCCTGGATAGCGGAAAGTTGACACCCTGGATAGTTTTAGCTGACATAAGGATTACAGACACCCGTATTTTTAAAAGCCAGGCAGATATTGATAATTACAGACGCTTACGTTACAACGTACTTAAAGTATTGCCTTATGCACGTTTTGCAGGCCAGCGTTACCGTAAACTGCAACGCGACCTTGCTTTAACCGGCGACAGGCACAAACAAAAACAATTAATAACCGATTGCGAAAGCGAAATTAAAGGATTATTTAACAAGGAGGTTAAAGATCTGACAATTAGTCAGGGTGAGGTTTTGATTAAGCTGATTGACCGCGAAACAGGCAATACAAGCTTTGCGATGGTTAAAGAATTAAAAGGCGGGTTCAACGCTTTTTTACTGCAATCAGTTGCACGCATATTTGGGCATGACTTGAAAGAGACTTATGACCCTGATGAACAAAAGGATATTGAAGCTATATTGCTGCAGGCAGGATATAGTTCATCTAACAATTAATAATGGCCGACAATAGTATTTACCGCTTTAATGTTCAAAAGTTAAACGGTGAGGAGATAAACTTATCTGCATATAAAGATAAAGTTCTTTTAATAGTTAACACCGCTTCTCAATGCGGTTTCACACCACAGATTAATGAGTTAAATGCCCTTAAAGCTGAGTTTGAAGGGCAAGGCTTTGAAATACTGGCATTTCCGTCAAACGATTTTGGCGGCCAGGAGCCTTTGGAAGGCAAAGGACTGGAATCATTTTGCGAAATTCAAAAAATAACTTACCCCGTATTTGATAAGATCCGCGTTCGTGGGCCTTATGCCGATCCGTTGTATAAGTTTTTTTCGGATAAAAAGGAAAATGGTAAGCTAAGCTCCGTACCGAGATGGAACTTCCATAAATTTTTGATCAACAAGTCTGGCTTAGTTACCGACTTTTTTTACCCTTTTACCAAACCCACATCCTCAAAAATAAGGAAACAGGTAGCCCGGTTATTAGCGGCAGGTAAATAAACTTAACGCTGTTTTATGCTTAAATTAGATATTTTAGTTTTATCCGTACACCCGGACGATGCCGAGCTTGGTTGTGCCGGTACTGTTTTAAAACATATTGCACTTGGCCACAAAGTAGGCATAGTTGACCTTACCCGCGGTGAGTTAGGCACCCGCGGATCTGCCGAGATCCGCGATAAAGAGGCTGCCGAATCAGCCCGCATACTGGGTTTATCCATCCGCGAAAATTTAGGGATACCTGATGGCTTTTTTGAAAACACCAAACAGTATCAGCTGCAAATAATTGATGCTATCCGTAAATATCAGCCCGAAATTATTTTAACCAATGCTTACCACGACAGGCACCCTGATCATGGCCGTGCTAATCAATTGGTTGAGGCTGCTACATTTTTATCAGGATTACGAAAGATAGAAACTTTTGATAATGGTGAACTACAGAAAGAATGGCGCCCAAAACAACTGCTGCATTTTATACAGGACAATTATATAAAGCCAGATATTTTGGTTGATGTTACTGACTACTGGGACAAAAAGATAGAAAGTATACACGCATTTGGTTCGCAGTTTTTTAACCCTGATTGGAACGATGAACCGCAAACCTATATCTCATCGCCTGATTTTATACAAATAGTAGAAGCCCGTGCCCGTGAGTTTGGCAAAAGCATACAGGTTAAATATGCTGAGGGGTTTACGTCTAAGAAAATATTAGGGGTTGATAGTTTGTTCGATCTGCGATAAAAGATTTAGTCTGGAGTCTTTAACTAATTATTAACTTAGGTTAAAGACTTCAGGCTTCTTAATTTAAATCCTAACGTATTCAAAACGGTTATTTTCGTTGCTTCTTTCGCGGCGCAGCTTGTTTTCGTTGGCAAGCTTTAAAAGGATTCCGGATAGTTCGGATGTTTTAAATTCCGAATCGAAATTATCCTTGCAGTAATCGGCAATTGATGATATTGAATGTGGTACGCTAAAAAACTCAGTTGATAAAAGCTGGTTAAGCACTTTAGTTGCCCCGGGTTTTTTGGCACTTCTGGCAGTAGTCGCATAATGTGGCTCGCTACCGTTTCTGTGCTTATAAACCTTTTTGTTAAATATCTCGGCTCCTTCAACATCGCCCTTTTCAGATTCTATCATGGCATCCAACAACCTGTCAACAACCCTTACCTGAACAGCTTCTGAGTGGAAAGAGTTTACAACTTCAGAAATTTCAACCAACTGCTTTTTTAATTTTTCAATGTATTTGCTCATGATACTTTTAGCCCTTTTATATTTAATCCTCTTATTACAAATTTACCAAGCGTAATAATTTAAAACATTGCCGATTTTGGTAAAAAGTTAGTAAATATTACCCGCTAATATTAATTAGCGTAATAACTGTACATTAATTAAATAAGGTAACGAAAAAATGCCTGTATAGTTGTTATACAGGCATTTTGTATCAATTGTTTTACAATTACGTTATAATGTGGCCGATATTTTTTCAAGTATTGTGAGGCCAGCATCAATATGTTTTTGCTCAATAATAAGTGCCGGCCTGAAACGGATACTGTTATCGCCACAACCTAAAAACATAACATTATGCTCCATACCCCTGATAATAAATTTATCGCGGGTAGCTTTATCAGGAAAATCAAACGCAACCAGCAGCCCCTTACCCCTTATGTTACTGATGATTGGGTATTTCTCTGCAATCCGCACAAGTTCACTTTGCAGGTAATCGCCCATTTTGGCTGCATTATCGCATAGGTTATCTTCTTCAATAATCTCCATTATTTTTGCAGCTCTTACCATATCAACCAGGCTGCCTCCCCAGGTTGAATTTATCCGCGACGAAACATTGAACACATTGTTCTCCACCTCATCAACACGGCGGCTGGCCAGTATGCCGCAAACCTGCATTTTTTTACCAAAGGCAATAATATCAGGGCGGGCATTGTCGCCAAAGTGTTCATAGCACCAAAACTTGCCGGTAAGGCCTACTCCTGTTTGTATCTCATCATATATCAGCAAGGCTTCATGCTCATCTGCAAGCTTTCTTAATTGCTCTAAAAACTCCTGCCGCACGTGGTTATCCCCACCCTCTGATTGTATGGGCTCAATTATTATGGCGCATACATCGTCCTTATTCTCTTCAAACGCTTTTTTTATCTGCGCTATAGATAGTTCCTCGCGCTTTACCAAATCATCGTGATTGCTATCGCTGTAAGGGAAATTTATTTGCGGTATTGATACCCTTGGCCAATCAAACTTGGCAAACCATTTGGTTTTAACGGGCTGCGTATTGGTTAAACTAAGCGTATAACCCGAACGGCCATGAAAAGCACGCTCAAAATGGATCACCTTAAAACCTAATTCCTTGGTATATCCTTTTGCAAAGTTTTTCTGCACCTTCCAGTCCATTGCAACTTTAAGCGCATTTTCAATAGCTAATGAGCCCCCTGCAATAAAAAAAGCATGCGGCAGGTATTCGGGTATGCCAACCCTTGCAAAGGTTTCAACAAACTGCGCGTACTGCGTTGTATAAATATCTGAGTTTGATGGATTGGTCATAGCGGCCAGCATCAGGTTTTTTTTAAACACTTCATCGTTCACCATTTTAGGGTGATTATATCCTAAGGGTACGGATGCAAAGCAGGTAAAAAAATCAAGCAGGCTGCGGTTATATTTAGCATCGTGAATATAAACGCCCTTACTTTTTTCCATGTCAAAAGTCAGGTCGAAGCCATCGGCTAATACATGCTTCTGTAATGAAGCCTGTACATTTTCGGGAGAAACAATCAGGTTGTACATATAGATTGGTTTTCTCAAATTTACTAAAAAGCCCTCAAAAACTATAATTTAAGCGGTTTTTGAACCGATACGCTAAAAAGTAACTTTAAACTATTTAAACTTACTTTTTGAACTAAAACGGAAAATGGTTATCAAATATCCTGATTAGGAAAACAGTAGATTATTGAATTAATACAAAAATAAACGCCTAAATTCATACCTGGCTTTAGTTGATTTATGAAGATCATTACCTGGAATTGTAATATGGCTTTCAGAAAAAAGGCGCATTTAATTATGGCGCTAAAGCCGGATATATTGATTATACAGGAGTGTGAATCGCTGGAGAAATTGAAATACAAAATTGAAATCCCCCCGGCCACCAACGCTTTATGGTTCGGTACAAATCCGCATAAAGGAATAGCCATATTTTCATTCGGCAAGACGAAAATTAGTGTGTTGCCTGATCATAACGAAGCTTTTAAATTAGTGATCCCCGTTGCTGTTTCGGCTGCGGGCTATCATTTTAATCTTTTTGCTATTTGGGCACATAACCCCGCCGATGCAGACGGCCAATATATTGAGCAGGTATGGAAAGCCATCAATTACTATGACGCGCTGCTATCAACGCAGGATGCAATTCTGATCGGAGATTTTAACAGCAATACCATCTGGGATAAAAAGCACCGGCCTGCCAATCATTCAAACGTTGTAAAGTACCTCGAGGCAAAGAATATACATAGCACCTACCATAATCATTTTAAAGAAGCACAGGGCATGGAACGCAGCTTTACCTTTTATTTATACAAACACTTAAACAAGCCCTATCATTTAGATTATTGTTTTGCATCTGAAAGTATTATGGATGCCATAAAATCTGTACAGGTAGGCAAACATGCAGTTTGGAGTGCCTACAGCGATCACATGCCTTTAATAATAAGCTTTAAACCTCCCAAACAAAAACAAAGCCCGCCGTTAGGTGCGGCGGGCTGAAGTAATATTCATTTCGTTTAATCTTTATTAAAAAATCCTCATCAGCAAGTTTGGGAAAACACCAGCTAAAACAATAAACAGGCAAATAACTACTGCCAGGCCTATTACATTATACGATTTTGAAACCTGGGTTACCGGTGTTTCAGTCCTTTTAATGAATAAATTAAGCGGAATTTTAATATAGTAAAACAGAGATACAACAGTGGTTACTGCTCCTGTTATCATTAAGGCCAATAACCATACATCATTATTTTGCTGATAGATGCCGTACACCGCCGAAAACACAAATACCTTACCCGTAAAGCCAGCAGTTACCGGCAAGCCGGTTAAGGAGATAAGCACAATTACAAAGCAAACCGAAGCCGTTGGATATTTATAGCCCATGCCTTTATAGCTTTCCATATCATCGGCCCCTAAAACATTGGCAAAGTGGGTGGCTAACACCAGGGCGCCAATATTAGCTATGCCATATACCGCCAGATAATAAGTTATAGCCGATAGCCCTGCCGAACTAAACGTAACAATAGCCATTAAAGCAAAGCCTGTGTGCCCAATGCTTGAATAGGCCAGCATCCTTTTAACGCTGCGTTGCATTACGGCTGCAAAGTTCCCGGCTATCATGGTCAGGATGCCTATTGCCGATAGTGCAACCTTAAAATCAAAAGCTGTCCATTTGGCAAAATAGATAAAAGGTCTTAAAAAATTTATCAGCAATGCAAAGGCTGCTATTTTAGGCAGGGTTGATAACCAGGCTGTAACCGGAGTGGGCGCACCTTCATAAACATCGGGAACCCAAAAATGGACAGGCACAAATGATAATTTAAACCCTACCCCTACCAACAACAATATCAACGCAAACGAAACAGCTATTGGGTTTGCCTGCATTAGCCCCGGCAATAAATTACCTGTAAATAAATTGATAGAGCCTGTAAACGCGTAAAGCAATGATATACCGTACAGCATCATGGCTGATGATGCAGCGCCGAATAACACATATTTTAAACCGGCTTCTGTACCCAATGTATTGTCTGACTGGTAAGCCACCATCAGGTATGATGCGATGGAAACCATCTCAATAGCCAGGTAAAT
Organism: Mucilaginibacter sp.; assembly: GCF_965277465.1. GTDB lineage: Bacteria > Bacteroidota > Bacteroidia > Sphingobacteriales > Sphingobacteriaceae > Mucilaginibacter. The sequence goes on along the minus strand of NZ_CBDICW010000002.1, from coordinate 558,239 downwards.
AGACAACAGGTTTACAGCCATTATCATCAAATGCAGGCCAAAAACAGAACCAATAACAATGGTATAAAGATCAGAAAGCCCCTTTTTGTGACTCATCAGCCTGTCGTCCCACTTAAAGTAAAGCAACAGGATAAAGGCCAGCGTATCAATAATAAATTTAAAGTTTATAGCAATACGATTGAGCAGCAGCATCTCATCGAACAGGAAATGCCCGTTTACATTCCCGCTGATGAGCAGCAGCTGAATTTGCTGGTAATCACGGTGGATCACCAGCAAAATTCCTGCACAGGCAACAATGCGGCATAGTTTTTCGGAGTTCCGGCCAAATAGCAGGTCTGTCACCAAAACCAGGATAAATAAAACAGCCAAATAAAATTCGGGCATAAAATAAGGGATGCTGCCCAAAACTTTGGATATAGAGCCCGGTAAAAATGGTATCAGATCGTGCATTGAATGTTATTGAACTATTACTGACTGGCTTTTTGGATATTTAACCAGGTATTTTAATTGTACCTTTTTATCATCCTGCGAATTTAGCAGGAAATTCCATGAAACCTTGCCTGTTAAAGGATCAGGTTTTGCACCCGATGCATCCTGCAGCTCCACCTCAATTGATGAGTTTTGCGATACTGGCACCTGGTCTTCAACCAGCAGGTTTACTTTTTGATTTTTATGATTTTTTACGGCGATAAGCCAATTGCGTGTTTCCTTTTTATTTGAACCGAAAACCTGTTTTTCGGTAAGGTCTTTTTGCAGGGTGCGGGTTACCAAAATATTTTTATCAGTACCTAACGAAAGGTTAAGCGTATCGGTAGCATTATGCGTATCAATAAGTGATTTACCAATGTAAGTACCCTCAAAATAAAGGTTAGCCTCGCCCGATAAAAAGTTATATTTATTCCAGTCGGTTATTTGTGCGGTTAAAAATACGTCGGTATTTACCTTTGGTGCAACAAAATACTGGTAGCTGGCCTTTACTTCAACCTGGTTTATCTCAACCAAATACGCTTTGCCATCGCTCGGGATAGAGTAAGGGTTATCAATATTAAACTCAACACTGGTTTGATTTTCTGTTTGATTTACGGCAACAGGAATATTAGCAACATTAATGCCGGCCACTTTATCCGATAATTCCCTTTCAGGGTCGGCATCTTTATTTTTTTGATTACTGTATCCCATCACTACAACCTCATTCAGCATTGCTTTTGATGGTTGCAGGCCAATGGTCATAAAGCTACCGACAACCGGCCTTTCCACTTGCTGATACCCAATATAGCCTATGGTTATAGCTTGCGAACCCGGTGGAACCTGTAAGGAAAAGTTACCATTCGCATCGCTTACGGTACCTATGGTTGTACCCTTTACCATTATTGATGCACCGGGCAAAGGCTGTCTGTCATCGCTGCCAAACACGCTGCCGTTAACTCTCGAAACATTGTTATTCGGATCAGCATAATACATTCCGAAATTGAGGTAATATGGGTTTAGCTCTTGTTTATTGCCGCTAACTGCAGGGTTACCTGTTGATAGGGTAAGCTTTATATTTTTCCAATCCTCGCCGCTGCGCTGGGTTACGTTAGCTTTATAGGAAATGCTAACCGGGCTGTTCACATTTTTTGCCCGTATATCATAAGTGGGGTACCAGCTTGCATTGTGCACCAAATAGCTTAGTGTAAAAGTTGATTGTAAAGCTCTTTTTGATGATACCGTTACCAATATATTACTGGTAGCGGTACTGTGCCCGCGGTTAATGTCGGCTATTTGCTTGTCGTATTTTTGCAGTTCAATATTTAATGCTGCAATTTGATTATTAACAACTTGTTGTTTTTGCTTTAACAAAATCAAACGTTGGGTTTGAAAATCAAGCGCCTGTTTTAGTTTGACAATATCGAGCGTGGTATTATCGGCTTTTACTACCTGATTTTTAGCCAGCATTATTTCTTCCTGCTGATAAATTGCTAATAAATTATTTTGCAGGTCTATTTTATCCTTAATTATTTTTTGCTGGGCCAGTAACTCATCTACCTGTTTTTGCTTTACCTCTTCGCCTAAAAAGTTCATTTCGTGCTTTACCGACAGGATGGTAAACTCGCCGTTGGCATGTACCTGGATGCTCTGCACATCAACGCCCGGCGATATTTCGCCAAACACCAATACCGATGTACCCTCGCTTACATTTACCATTGCCGTACGTGTTACCTGTGCCCCATTTAAAAACACCACTACTTTTTGAACTGCTGACGTAATTTTTTGCCCATCACCGGCCTTTGCTGCTATCGCGATAAAAAATAGAGATACAGCCATTAATACTTTTTTAAACATGATCTTTTAGGTTAAATAAATGCTTCCTGTTAGTTGCCAGGCTGCTGCTTTAGCTGCCGGTTATTTACAAGATGCTGTGATCTGCATTTTTCCATAAGCGAAATGCAAATATTTATTTAACTGATAAAAATGAACTGCCCAAAGGCCTGCTACCGCAATATTGATTTAGACATAAGCTGTACAAATTGCGTTAGCCCCAGTATTGAATCATTGATCTTATCAAACACTAATGATGGCATTAAGCCTAAAACCAATACCATAACTGCCAAAGGCACCAGGGTTATTTTTTCGCGGATGTTTAAATCGGTTAAAGCAATTTTCCAAACCGAGCCTCCTTTAAGGTTAACAGGGCCAAAAAACATGCGTTGTAAGGTCCACAAAAAATAAACGGCACCTAACAATATACCCAATGAGCCGCAGGCGGCCATCCAGTAAGGTATAAGACCGTTAGTAAGCGGCGACCTGAAAGCGCCCATCAGCGAAAATGCCTCGCCTATAAAGGCTGAAAAGCCCGGTAAACCCAATGAGGCAAAAAAAGCGATCATTATAAACACGGTATACTTTGGCATCAGCGTTGCCAAACCCCTGAAATGGGTAATGCCCCTGTCATGTACGCGGTTATAAATAACCCCGGCCAAAAAGAACAGCATGGTTGATAAAAACCCATGGCTAACCATTTGCATTACCGCACCGCTCAACCCCTCGTTGGTTTGCGAAGCAATACCTAACAAAACAAAGCCCATGTGTGATATTGATGAATAGGCGATCAATCGTTTAAGATCGTTTTGGGCCAATGCATTAAGCGCACCGTATAAAATGGAGATTACGCCTAACAACCCAAGCCAGTAAGCATCGGCATAAGCAATTTCCGGGAAAATGCCCACACAGATCCGAATGATGCCGTAACCCCCTATTTTTAATAAGATACCGGCTAATATGATAGATACCGGGGTTGGCGCCTCAACGTGTGCATCGGGCAGCCAGGTATGCAAGGGCACAACGGGTACTTTAATAGCAAACGCAATAAACAATACCACAAAGCCAACAGACCGTGCCGACATACCAAATATGGTTTGATGACCCAATACCGAAAATACAGAACCCTGATCATAATTGGCCGGGTTCATCATCTGTATCATGTTAAAGGTATGGTTGCCCGTAACCGGATCTTTTACTGAAAGGTATAGCCCGATCATTACCAGCAGCATAAATACCGATCCGAATAAAGTGTAGAGGAAAAACTTTATGGCCGCATACTCGCGCCTTGCACCGCCCCACATACCTATTAAAAAGTAAAGCGGTAACAGCATCAATTCATAAAACACATAAAACAGGAAGAAATCCAACGAGCAGAATACACCCATCACTGCCATATCCAGCAGCAGGAATAACACAAAAAATCCTTTTAAATTACTTTTGATCTCCCATGATGCCAGCGCCGCAATAACTAACACAAAGGATGTCATTATCAGCAGGGTGATAGAGAGCCCATCAATCCCAACAAAATAATCAATCTGCATTTTACCAATAGTACCCAGGTCAAGATTTATCCAGGGTAGTTTTTGCATAAACTGAAACTGATCCTGGTAGTTTATACCGGTAAAGGCCGTTCCGGTTTTAAAGTTGCAATAGATATAGATACTCATCCCTAATTGTACCAGGGTAGCCAGCAAGGTAATATACTTAAAAGTGCCCCGCCACTCAGATGGCAGTAACGCTATAATAACACCAAACAGGATGGGGATAAATATGAGTATGGTTAAAATATGCATCTGCTGGATTATGATCTAAAAAACAATTTTCAAAATAAACAAAGCCAGTATAATTACCAGCATACTAAATAAATAATATTGAACCTTACCGCCCTGAAACCTGCGTGCAAAATTACCTATAGCCTGTACCATTGCCACCATCAGGTTTAAAAAACCGTCAATTATGTAGCGGTCTGTCCAGTCGGCAAGTTTTGCCAACGCGATACCCGTTTTAGCTAATAAATGGATAAAGCCATCAATAACCGTACGATCGAACCAGAAAAGGGTATTACCTAAACTCAGTATGGGTTTTACAAATAATTTGGTGTAAATGGCATCAAAATACCATTGGTTAAAAGAGAGGTTAAATAAAAATCCGCTTTCCGAAAAAGGCGATTTCGGTTTTGAGTAGATCATATAAGCCCAGCTAATTACCAAAATGCTTATTACATTTACCCCTACCGGGATAAGAATATGATACAGGCTTCCTGCTTCGGTAGTTGCTGCGGCTGGTAATCCATCAAAGATCCAGGCATGCTCATAAACCAATGGATTTAACGAAAACAGCGGGAACAAACAACAAACCGCCAACAAACCTAATGGAAGTTTATAAGTCCAGCCACCATCTGTAATGTGGAGCGAAATATCCTGTTTTAATTGCAGAAGCCTAAAATCGCCAAAAAATACTTTTACTATTAGCCTGATAACGTAAAAAGCCGTAAGCCAGGTAGTGAACAATGCTAAAACAGGGATCAGTTTAAATGCGATGCTTTTACCATCCGACCATTCAAAGGCTTTGATCAATATACCATCCTTTGATAAATAACCCGAGGTAAACGGCAAACCTATTAATGCAAGCGCTGCTATTACAGCTACCACAAAGGTGAAAGGCAGTTTTTTACGCAGCCCACCCATGTATTGAATATTTTGAGGATCGATATTAAGCTCGTTATCCTCCTTAATATGCTGCATCTGGTGGATAACAATACCCGCTACTAAAAATAACAGGCACTTGAAAAAGGCATGTGTAACCAAATGGAACAATGATGATGTATAGGCGCCGACGCCCATTGCCATAACCATATACCCTAATTGCGATATGGTGGAATATGCCAATATGCGTTTCAGATCGTTTTGGGTGAGGGCAATGGTTGCTGCCATAAAAGCGGTGAAGCAGCCCACAATGGCAAGTGTGCTTAACTCAACCTCATTAAATAATGGATAAACCCTGCCTAACAAGAACACCCCTGCTGCAACCATTGTTGCCGCGTGGATAAGCGCCGATACCGATGTTGGCCCTTCCATAGCATCAGGCAGCCAGGTATGCAGCGGGAACTGTGCCGACTTAGCCGCCACCGCCAAAAAGACTCCGGTAAAGGCCACATATTGCCAGGCTATGGGTAAAAAAACAACATGCTCATCAAGGCCGCCCAAACTATTAAGCTGGTATGATTTTACAGTCGAAATCCATGAGCCGCCATCAATAAAAGCTTGCTTAACCAAACCTGATGCCCCAAAAAGCTGGTCAATATCAAAGGTGCGGAACTGTACAAAAAGGATTATGATAGCCGTTAGCAAACCAATATCACCAATGCGGTTCATGATGAATGCTTTTTTATTGGCCTGCACCGCCTTATCTTTTGTAAACCAAAAGCCGATAAGCAGGTAGGATGAAAAGCCCACTAATTCCCAAAAAGCATAAAACAATACTAAATTATCAACCACTACCAAAGCCAGCATGCTAAAGCAAAACAGACTTAAGTATGCAAAGTAACGGCTGTAATGCTCGTCGTGCTTCATGTAGGCGGTGGAGTAGATATGCACAGGCAAGGCAATCAGGTTTACTAACAGCAGCATTAAAACCGAAAGGTTATTCAATAAAATGCCTGTGTATACCTTGGTATCGCCAATGGTAAACCACAATTGCTGCTGGTGCACCTGGTGGCTGTTCCAAACCCGCGAAAATATAAAGACCGACAGAACACAGCTTATTAATATAGCCACAGCCGAAACCCAGCCTGATACCTTATTTTGCTTACCCGGAATGCTGCAATTAATTATAAAGGCAAGCAAAGGCAGTAACACTGCTGCCAGTGCAAAGCGGACGGTTAAGGTATCTATGGATTGTAAAAAGTTCTCCAATGTTATTTTTTCGTTGTTATGATAACCAGTTCCTTTATCTTGTTTCCATTGCGAAAGTCATTATCAATGAAATTTATCATTCTTATTTTTTCAGAAGAAATCTCATAAAGCTTTGTTATAATCTCACTACTATCTTTCCCAGTAATATAAGTACCGTTTAATACGTACCCGCAATCATTATCTTTACCATGATGCGCATCAAGGTATTTCTTATATTTTGCAGAATGACTACTGAAATTCTTTTGATAGTTATCTATCGCATATTTTTTAGTGGTAATAACCAACGCTCCGTTTGTTGCTCTTGATCCGTAAATTGTTTCGGCTTCTTTATCTTTTAAAACTGATACGCTAAGAATATCATTAGGATTTAAATCTTGAAATGTTTTTAATGAAATGGCATTATCTATTACATACAAGGGATGACTTGCATTTATGGTTAGATCATCTCTAATTAGGAGCTTATAACTTGTGGAATCCTGAGCTAATGCCACATTAATTAAAAAACATAAATAACTTAAAAATATCAGCTTTACCATTATTTAATCTTTCAAATTATCAATCTTATCCGGATCAATCGTTTTATATTGCTTGTAAACGTTTAAAATTATGGCAAGGGCTACTGCTGTTGTTGCAGCAGCAAGCACAATGGCAAAAAGAGCAAATACCTGCCCGGCATTATTAAAGCGGTCGTATTTGCCAAAGGCTACCAGGTTTAGTATGGCAGCATTAAGCATCAGCTCAATGCCTATCAATATCTGGATGGCATTGTGTTTAGATACGATCATGTACAAGCCAATACAAAACAATACGGCACCTACTACCAAAAAATCAGTTAGCGGGATCATTCCCGAGCCCCCTTTCGTGCTAAATGTGCTGCACCTACCAGGGCTACCATTAATAAAATAGATATGGCTTCAAACGGCAGTAAATATTTAGTCATCAGGTTAACCCCAATGTTCTCGGTAGTTGGCGATGTTGGCAAGACCACATTTTTATAACTTACTGATTTTTTTACCCAGTCTAAATTATCAGCATCTACCTTAAATATCATGTTTAGCATAACGATCAAAAAAAATGCAGCCAATAATAAGGCCGGTAATTTTTTAATGCTGATAAACTTACCCCTTTGCTGCGCCATAATATTCAATGTCTCTTTACCTGATAACATAAATGCGAACAGGATAAGCACCAGAATACCCCCTACATAAATTACTATCTGTGTCATGGCCACAAAATCAGCCAGGGCAAGCACGTATAAGCCCGCCAAAGCTAAAAGCGTAACAAAAAACATAAATATTGATCGTACCAGGTTTGTTGTAGCCGCCACAAATATGGCCGAGGCCAATGCAATAAAACCCATTACGTAAAAAAGCACCTGTACTAAATTCATGCACCCCCCTCCTTTTTCTGCATGGCAGCTAATTTAGCGGCCTGCTTTTCTGCCTGCATCAGGTCAAACTCCTGCCTTTTTTCGGCCGCCAACTCGGGCGACATGTCCGAAAACTGGTAGGTGAGCTGGCTGAGTTCAAAAACACTTTTATCGTATTGGTTGGTCATTACAATACATTCGGTAGGGCAAACAATGGTACACAAGCCGCAGTACATGCACTTGGCCATGTCAATATCAAACTTGGCAGCATAAAGGCGTTTGGTTGTACCATCAGATGTTTGGCCAATGGCCTCCGTGGCTTTTATAGATTCAATATCAATGCAGTTAACCGGGCAAACCTTTGCGCAAAGGTCACAAACAATACAATCGTCCATTTCCACATCAAGCTGGTATCGCCCAACCTCAGGAATGGCCAATTTTTGATGCGGGTATTGAATGGTATTTGTACCCTCAAGCTGCTTAAAGTAATTAGTATCACTTGCAGGCAGCAGCTCCCTTTGTTTATGCGATGCAAAAAGATGCTTCAGGGTGATCTTTGCCCCCGTCCACGCAGTTGTAAAACCTTTTATAATTCCTTTTATCATTGCCTAATTACATCAAAAATAACCGCCAGATGCCAGATATCAGCATACATAAAAATGCGAGTGGTGTTAATACCTTCCAGCACAGGTCCATCAGCTGATCAACCCTGAAACGTGGCAACGTCCACCTGATCCACATCTGCACGCCGATAAGGGTAAACGTTTTAATAATTATCCAAAGTATCCCCCACAAAGTGCCAGTTGTCAAAGATGCTAAATGAACCGAACCTATGTTAGGCAGTGGCGTGTTCCAGGCACCCAAAAATAAGATAACCCCGATCATTGATACCAAAAACATCATGGAGTATTCGGCTAAAAAAACCATAGCAAACCGCAACCCGGTATATTCGGTATGGAAACCTGCCACCAGTTCCGACTCAGCCTCCGGTATATCAAATGGCGCGCGGTTGCTTTCGGCCAGTGAAGCTATAAAGTAAATTACAAAGGCAATGATCAGGTGCGGCGCCCTGAAAATGTTCCAGGCAAAAACACCACCAATATTGGTTACATCCCAAAAGCCCGAGAATTTTATTGTTTCGGGCGATAAGATACCCTGCTGTATAGCAATATCCTGCAGGTTCATGGTCTGCGCAATCATCACTACAGATACCAGGGTAAAACCCGCCGGTATCTCGTAGGAAATGATCTGCGCTGCAGAACGCATAGCCCCCAAAATGGAATATTTATTGTTTGATCCCCAACCGGCCATTAATATGCCCAAAGTTTCGATAGAGATAATAGCGAATACATAGTATACGCCGATATTTAATTTTGAGGGTACCAAACCCGGTGCCCAGGGCATTGCGGCAAAGCCCATGTAAACGGCAATAAAAATAATGGCAGGTGCTAAAATAAACAGCAGTTTATCGGCAGCGGCAGGGGTTATTAATTCCTTTTGCAGCATTTTTAAAATATCTGCAAAGGTTTGCAGGCTGCCGTATTTTCCGGTTTCGGTAGGGCCAAGCCTGTCTTGTATAAAGGCAGATACCTTACGCTCAGCATATACCCCAAACAACGCGAACAGGGCCGAAAAGCCAAACAGTCCTATTGCTACTAAAAAATATGTGATGTAAAAATTCAACCCTTTTGCTTAAACTGCAAACTTAGTAAAATTTGCTTGATTGAGTTGGATTAGGTTTAATACTTGAGTAAGTTGGTAGATTTAGTTGATTAGACTATTATACCTAACACTTAACATCGGCAAATGATGATTTTACAGCTGCCGAAAAAAAGATCTCGGCATAGTGATCAAAATCGGCAGTGTCATCAGTTGTGGTAAAAAACTTTTGTGTGGCATTCCTGCTGATACTGGCTTCCATTTCAGGATGGCGCTGCAGGTAATCAACCAGGCTTTTGGCCACAATATCACCCTGCGACACCACTTTTATACCGGGCGATAGATACTCTTTAATTTTTGCCTGTATCAGCGGGTAATGTGTACAAGCCAGTAAAAGCGTATCAATATCCGGCGATTGCGCCAATATTTGATCCAGGTATTTTTTTACAAAATAGTCTGCACCCGGTTTATCATACTCACCATTTTCAATTAAAGGTACCCATAATGGGCAGGCTTGCTGGTAAACTTTAACATCCGGAAAAAAGTTCCCGATCTCAATTACATACGAGCCCGATTGTACCGTTCCCTTTGTGCCTAACACGCCAATATGTTTGGTTTGGGTATAGTTACCAATAACCTCGGCTGTTGGCCTGATAACGCCCAATACCCTTTTAGCAGGGTCCTGGCTTTTAAGGTCTATCTGTTGTATGTTACGCAGCGCTTTGGCCGATGCTGTATTACAGGCCAGTATCACCAACTGGCATCCCTGCTCAAAAAGCCATTGCACACACTCCCATGTGTATTGATGAATACTTTGAAACGATCGGTTACCGTAGGGTGCCCTTGCGGTATCACCTAAATAAACATAATCATACTCGGGCAGTTGTTCAAAAATCGACCTGAAAACAGTGAGGCCTCCGTAGCCCGAATCAAATATCCCTATTGACTTATTGTTTAACATCTGTACAAAAATAAAAAAAGCGCCCCACAATTGCAGGGCGCTTTATAATGCTTAAGTAATTACTGGTTATTTTAAACCTAATTTAGCTTTAACAGAAGCCATCAGGTCGTCACCTTCCGGCGAAACGATAAATGTAGTCTGGCTTGAGTCTAATACGTAATTGTAACCTTTTTCTTTAGCTACAGCAGTAACAGCAGCACGGGCTTTATCAATTAATGGTTTTGACAACTCATTGCTTTTTGCATCAACTTTTTGTTGCGCATCATTTTGATAATCCTGAATGCGTTTCTGGAAATCCTGTAATTCAGTTTGTTTTGATGAACGAACTGCATCAGTCATTGTTGCACTTGTTTTTTGAAAATCCTGGCCTTTGGTCTGGAATTCAGTGTTCATAGCAGTTAGCTGATCAATAAATTGTTTCTGATAGATCTCTACCTGCGATTGCATGGTTTTAAATTCAGGCAGGGCGCGAATAACTTCACCAAAATTGATATAGCCAATTTTACTTTGCGCGCTGGCCAGGTTACTTACAAATAACATGCTTACCGCAACTAAAGCAACTTTAAATAATTTTTTCATTTTTTGTTTGTTCTGTGTTTAAAAGTATGGGGATTATTATAGTTTTTAAAATTTATTTTGCAAATACTCCTGGTTTTAAGCCAAGGCGTGTTAGTACATCTGCACTTTTATCATATCGTGGGTTTGCATACAGCATCATTACCTCACTGTTTTTGTCAAATATCATATCCAGGTTATCGCTTTCGGCAACGGCTTGTATGGCTTTGGCCATTTTATCCTGAACCGGTTTTATTGCCGAGGTGCTGCGTTTTGCAAGTTCACCATCCGGACCAAATTTTTGACGCTGAAAATCTTTAGCTGTTTGCTCCTTATCGGCAATTTCTGCTTCACGGCGCTTTTTCATATCAGGTGTCATCAAAACCTGATCGGCCTGTAAAGCTTTATACAACCTGTCTATCTCCTGGTAACGCTGATCTACCTCCTTTTGCCACTGTACTGATAATGCCTCTAATTGTTTTTGTGCCGATGCATATTCGGGCATATGTTTTAATATATAGTCCGAATCTACATACGCAAACCGCTGTGCAAATGCAGCGGTGAGCGATATAAACGTAAATACTATTACTAAAATTGCCTTCCTCATCAAATTGCTTTGCAAATTAATTAAACCCGCCGTTTAAGCTCTGTGATATTGAAAAATGGAACTGGCCTCTGTTAGCATCCGGTATACCCGGTATCTTATCAAATCCATAACCATAATCTAATCCAAGCAGACCAAAAATAGGTAAAAATATTCTTGCTCCAATACCTACTGAGCGTTTAACGTTGAATGGGTCGAATTTATCAAAAGAATTCCAAACATTTCCACCTTCGGCAAATGCTAACATAAATATGGTTGCAGACTGCCCCTGGATAACCGGGTGACGAAGCTCCATGGTATATTTATTGTAGATTGAGCTACCCGGGTTGGTATCAGTTGTATAATTTGTTCCTGCCGGGATGATAGAGAAGTTTTGATAACCCCTTAAGCCAATTATATCACTACCCTGTAAAAACTGGTAACTCTGCATACCATCACCACCTAATTTAAACCTTTCAAACGGCGACTGCCCAACTTCGGTATTGTACTGGCCTAAGAAACCAAACCTAACCTGCGACATCAGTACCAGCTTACCGGTAATTTTGGTGAACCACTGCGCATCATACTTAAATTTATAATACTCAACAAAATGGTAGCGTTCCTCTGGCGTGGCTATTTTGTAGTTAACATTATTAAATAATGAATATGGCGGCGTACCCTGTATAGTAAGCTTAATGTTTGAACCTGATGTTGGATAGATAGGTACATCTATCGAGTTACGGCTTAACTCCTGCGTTAATTTGATGTTATACGATGTACCGTTCTGGAACAGGTAACCGGTATAGTTATCCAAATTATAGTGATCAAAGTTAAGTGAGTAGTTTAACTGGAAGTAGTTATCCGGCCAGTTTAAACGTTTACCTAAAGTAACACCAATACCGTTAATTCTTAATTTATTATAACGCGAATCGGTAGTTGCATAATACTGGCCTGTTGAACTTAACTGTGTATAAGCCGACACTGCAAAGTAAATAGGTTTTTTACCACCTAACCAAGGCTCAGAGAACGTGAACGAGAAGTTTTGATAGGTTCTTCCGCTCGACTGGCCTCTTAAGCTTAGCTTTTGTCCATCGCCTTTTGGCAGCGGTTTGTAAGCCTTAAGGTGGAAGATGTTACGCAGCGAGAAGTTATTGAATGTTAAACCCAATGTACCCACCAACTGGCCACCACCAAAACCGCCTGATAGTTCAATCTGATCTGATGGCTTTTCAACTACGTTATAAACAATATCAACCGTACCATCCTGCGGATTAATGTTGGTTGGCTTAGGCTCGGTTTTTTGCTCATCAAAGTTACCTAACTGGCCAATTTCACGGGTACTGCGTATTAATAGTTCTTTATTAAATTTTTGTCCGGGTTTGGTTCTTATTTCACGCATAACCACCTTATCGTTGGTTACATCGTTACCTTTAAGTATAACACGGTTAATAGTATACTGAGGGCCTTCATATACCCTGATATCCATATCAACGGTATCATTGTATATCCTAACCTGTACCGGATCGGCATTGTAGGTAAGGTAACCATCATTCAGGTAAAATGATGATACGTCATCATTACTTGGTGTTGGGCCTGTTAGCCTTTTGTTCAGTTCCTCTTCGCTAAATACATCTCCTTTTTTAATGTGGAAGATCTTGTTCAATATATCAGCAGAGTATTTTGCATTGCCAGACCATTTGATGTTACCGAAGTAATATTTATGCCCTTCAAATACTTTTATCTTGATACCAACAGTGTTGGCTCCTGTTTTAAATACGGTATCGCTGAGGATTTCGGCATCACGGTAACCTTTGGCCTGCACTTTTGCAATCAGGTTCTGTTTGTCCTCGTCGTATTTATCCTGTTTAAACTTACGCGATCCAAATATGTTGTAAAACTTACGGGTACGTGTCTTTTTAAGCAGCTTTCTTAATTTTTTGCTCGAAAACGCCTTGTTACCCTCAAAGGTAACTTCAGTTATCATTACCTTTTCCTTTTTATCAATCGCAACATCGAGTATTACGCTGTTGGCATCTCCCGGATCCTTGCGTTGTTTGATGGTTACTGTAGTATTCAGGAAACCTTTTTCATTAAAATGCTTTTTAATAATAGCAGTAGTAGTGCTTATAAGGTTCTCATTTACAATTTTGCCCGTTTTATCTGATAGCTTTTTCTGTACATCCTCAATCTCGCCCTTACGAAGCCCGGTTAAGTGCAGGCGTGATAAACGCGGACGCTCAACAACTGCAATTTCCAGATAAATGGTATCCAGGTTTATTTTGGTGATGTTTAATTGCACATCATCAAACAAACCCTGCCCGTACATGTTTTTAATTACGTTAGCATTAGCCTCGCCCGGTAAATTAATACGGTCGCCCTTGTTTAGCTTTGAAATGGTAAGTAATACATCCTTATCCAAATAGGTAGTACCGGTAATTGTAATACCGCCAATAATGTAATCTTTGGGATCAAGGTAGCTCAAACTATCGGCCGGAAGTGCTGATTTTGATAATGAGTACCTCGGCTGACCAGTTACCTGAGCCATAGCTGCGGAGCTCATTACAAGGAAAAGTATAGCAAAAAGAAATTTATTCATTCGAATATTTTAGTGGGCTAAAAATAATTTATACAGTTGTTAAAAAGTGTTAAAAGTAAAAATTTAGTTGACCTGCTCACTTGTCATCCCAAAACGGCGTTCGCGTTTCTGATAATCAAGTATAGCTTCGTATAAATCCTCCTTGCGGAAATCAGGCCATAACTTTGACGTGAAGTATAATTCGGCATAGGCAATTTGCCAAAGCAGATAGTTACTTATGCGGTGTTCGCCGCTTGTTCTGATCAGCAATTCGGGATTTGGCATGCCACTGGTATATAAATTGTTTTCAAAAGTTTCTTCGTTAATATCCTCAATATTCATTTCACCGCTTTGCACTTTAGCCGCAATATCTTTGGCAGCCTTTACAATTTCGCGGCGCGAGCTGTAGCTCAAGGCCAGTGTAAGCACTAACCCTGTGTTTGCTGATGTTTGCTCAATGGCATTATTTAACTCCCTGAGGGCCTTGGGTGGCAGCATTTGCAGATCGCCTATGGCCTGCAGACGCACGTTTTTTTCCATAAAGTTTTTAATCTCTTTATGAATGGTGCTTACCATAAGCTCCATAATGGCCATAACCTCAAGCTTTGGCCTGTTCCAATTCTCGGACGAAAAAGTATATAACGTTAAATATTTTAAGTTAAGTATGGTGGCGCCTTCAACTACATCCCTAACAGAAACCACCCCACTATGATGACCAAATACTCGTAATTTGCCTTTTTCTTTTGCCCACCTGCCATTACCATCCATAATAATAGCTATGTGCTGCGGCAATTTTAACAAATCAATCTGATCCTTATATCCCATTATAACGTTTATTAAAAGCCGTAATCTGGCTTGTAAAGTATAATTTATTGCTAAAACATACCCTATAATACATACCCCTGACTAATCAATCATCAAAATTGATCATATTTTAGCCCGGTTTTCAACAACTTTCGCTAATTTTTTCAGGGGACAAAGGTAAAACTTAATTGTATTTTTTTTAGTATACTAATGGAAAAGAAAATGTTACTAAATTTTATCCCTATACAGGGATAGCTGGCAATTGAGTTAAAGGGTTAGGGAACCCGCAAATGCTAATGGCTTTTGCCAGCCACTTAATTAAAAAAATCAGCAGATAATAATGTAAGCTCCCGGTATTTAAACCTTAACAAACAATATTACCCACTGATTTGCTGATGCTGTTAATTAATAAATTCCTTTTTGTTTTAAAAGTTCAATATCCTTTGGTTCTATTTTGGCTATTGCGTACGATGGCACCTCGGTAGTGCTAATTTCATCAAGCGTATTAACCAGGTTATCATATATTGAATGATCGGATGGTTTTACCAATACCATAAGGGGCTTGCCTGTTGATGCCAGTACCTGTATTTTAGTTTGGATGATAGCCGAGCGTACCCCACTGCCATAACTGGTTACCTGCGGGTTGTTCAACGGCTTACCGGCCATCCCCAGGTACCACAACACCTGGTTATTTTTACCCAGGCAAATAGTCATGGTTGTTTTTTCAGATACCGCGCCCGACGGGCCATTACTTGGCATTACCACCGGCATTATGCGCGGTTTGGCCAGTGAGGTGGTAAGCATAAAAAATGTGATCAGTAAAAATGCAAGATCGACCATTGCGGTGAGGTCAACATTAGGAGGCAATTTTTTTAACGTTTTTTTACTGCCTGATCTTCCGGAGGATTGATTTAACTCAGCCATGACTTTAAGGATTAAGGTTAATAAATTGGTTGCCAAATGATAAAGGACTATCATTTTAATACTAAACGCAGCAATTAATTACTTATTGCAACAATGATGCAATTAAAAATCCCGATAAATGGTTAGCTTTTAAACGTTATTGAAAATAACATTTTTGGGTAACAAAGGTGTATGATAAGGTAAACTGTGCAAAAAAGTAAGTATCGCGCGGGTTAAGGTCGCCACGCTGTGTTCCAGCCGAGCCGATATAAACCCCGGTCTTGTCGCCCGAACGGTCTGACAATGCCTTAGCGAGGCCACTCATGCCTGCTTTGTTGGGGTAAAGGCCGCTAACATCATCCAGGTAATCGGTATTGGGATTCCTGTACCCAATATCGGCCCCAAGCGTAAACTTGCCTAAAATATTATACTTAACCCCCACCCCGTAAGGAAAAGAAAAAGCAGTGGTTGCATAATTTTTCTTTTGCCCTTCAGTTCTTTCCCCACGTAAACTGTATGAATGCCCGTTGTAATTAACATAAGGGTAATAATTGGCAGCAGCCACCCCAAAAAAAATGTACGGTGTAAATTTATTTTTACCGGCCTCAGGAATATAATGCATAAAATTGAACTCCCCGGTAAGGCTTACTTCCTGCAACGAGGTATTGAAACTTAAGTTACGCTGGCGAAATTGCGCATCGCCAGAGGTGCTATCGGCACCACTTATTTTGCCTAAATTAAGATTAAGCTTTGCAGACAAATACCCGTTAAAGTTACGTTTCACAAAGCCACCAATAGCAAGGCCGCTTATTTTTACAGGGTTATTGGGGTTCAGATCGCCCATGTAACCAGCACCGCCCAATGAGCCGCCCAGTTCCCAGGTTTGTGCCCTTGAGCCAACAGATATACAAACCAAAGCTATAAATAGTACAAATTTGGGCATCCGGTAAATTTAGTAATTGCGGACATCAAGCCCCCACAATAATTTATTTCTTAACGTTGATAAATAGCTTTCATTATTTAAACGGATAAGATTTAGTTTGAACCCTGTTTTTTTAACCTGGAATCGCATGGTTTTATCAATTACCGCCGTACGCGAATCGCACGATACCAGGTAGTTGGTACAGCGGCACTCCACATCAAATGATAATACACTGGTATCGGGCAGTACAATAGGCCTTACGTTTAAATTATGAGGTGATACTGGCGTTAAAACAATGGTATTTGATTCGGGTAAAATAATTGGGCCGCCACAGCTTAATGAATAAGCGGTTGAACCCGTTGACGTTGATATAATGATCCCATCACCCCAATAGGAGTTCAGGAACTCGCCGTTAAGAAAAACATGGGTGGTGATCATTGCCGAATCATCCCGCTTATGGATGGTTATATCATTAAGGGCAAAATTATCATCACCAAATATCTCTAGATCAGAGGTGATGGAGATCAGTTCACGGCTGTCTAAAGTAAACTCTTTATTTACAACAGCATTTATAGCAGCTTCAATATCGTTTTTATTGATACTGGCTAAAAATCCTAAACGGCCAAAGTTTATACCAATAACGGGGATTCCCGAATCACGGATCATGGTAACCATATCAAGCAGTGTACCATCACCGCCAAGAGTTAAAAACAAGTCGATAAAGCCTTTTATTTTATCAGTGTTTTCAAGTTCGGTGTAGTTAACGGTATGTATATTTTCGCGCAGGTAACCGTAAAGCTGCTGATGAACATAAATTTCTACACCATGCCGGGAAAGAACATCAAATACCTGCTGGATATATGGAAGTACAACGGGATCATTAAACTGCCTGCCGTAAATTGCTATTTTCATTTGTTTTGTTGATGCTTCACTTGTTCATCAGTTAATTAGTTGAATCACCCGGATAGTATAATCTATATAAAACATAAAAAACACTACTGAACAAATGAACTAATAACCAATTACAAATTAAGATAGTTCATTAATGAATTATACCTGTCCCTTGAATTATCATTATCGCCGGTATGATTAAAGGTAGCCTTTATATCATACTCGTAACGCAAAAAGGTGGCTATAATATTTGATATATCCTGCTTGTTTACCTTAAGGGTAACCTCCATACGTGTCGAATCCGGAAAGGTGCGTACATAAGAGCTCAGGATCTGCGCATTGTCTGATTCAACAATCTGCGCCATGTGCGCCAGCGAGTTGTTCTTGTTATTGATCTCCAGCACAATGATGCCCCCCGGTTGCTCAACAGAAGTTAAGCGGGCAAAATACTCATTAAGGGAGTTTATTGTTATTAATCCGCTGTAGTTTTTATTGGCATCAAGTACCGGTACAACCGTTAACTGGCGCTCATAAAAAACACGGATCACATCATATATATGCTGGTCTTCGAGTACATAAGGATTAACCAGCGATAATGCTAAGGAACCTATTGGCGTTTGCAGATCGCTTTCGGCTATAAAATCATTTTCAGATAGCAGGCCCAAAAACTGATCTTCGTTTACAATTGGTAAATGCCTGATGCGGAACTCCACCATACGGTCATAGGCCCTCTGTATCGGGTCAGAGGTATGTACCGGGGGTATCGAATCAGATATCAACTCAACTGCAAGCATATCATTTTTTTATTTTATCTAAAAACAGCCTTAGTAACTTATTAAACTCCTGCGGCTGCTCCATCATGGCAGCGTGGCCGCATTTATCAATCCAATGCAAATCTGCATTGGGCAGTTCTGCTTTAAACTCAATGGCCACTTCAGGCGGTGTTATCTTGTCATCACGGCCCCATATAAGTGATACCGGGACATGTATTTTGTGCAGATCTTTCTTCATATTATGCCTGATGGCTGATTTGGCCATCGCTAATATTCTGATCACACTTGGCCTGTCGTTTATAATTCTGTAAACGTCATCAACCAGTTCTTTTGTTGCGGTTTTAGGGTCGTAAAATGTATATTCAACCTTTTCCTTCACAAATTCGTAATTTTCACGCCTCGGGAACGTTCCGCCAAAAGCATTTTCATACAAGCCTGAGCTACCTGTTAATACCATTGCCTTTACATATTCGGGGTGTGCCAATACATATATTAACCCAACATGCCCACCCAACGAATTACCTAATAGTGTAACGTTGGTAAGCCCCTTAAATTTTATAAATTTATGAACAAACTTCGACAGGCTTTTTACACCGGTGGTTAACAAAGGCAAATCATAAATAGGTAATATAGGTATAATTACCCTGTACTCCGATCTGAACTCCTCTACCACCGCGCCCCAGTTGCTCAATGCCCCCATTAAGCCGTGTAATAGTAATAAAACCTCACCTTCGCCCTCATCGATGTAACTAAAACCATGTTCCTCTTTAAGCACGAAATCCATATAAATTTGTAAAAGTTTAAATTTTAACCGTTAAACGGAATTTCAGCTATTGTATTGCTTTATCAAATCCCGCCATAAAAATAGCTTATTGCAATTTAGTTACAACAAATAAAGCAATTTATTATCCCAGTAGCTGCTTTACCACTTCTGATATTGTGCGCCCGTCGGCCTGGCCAGCTAATTCTTTATTGGCCATACCCATCACTCTGCCCATATCACTTACTGATGTTGCACCTAAGCGGCTTATCAGTTCCTGCAGGTAACCTTCAATTTCAAACCGCGACATTTGCTGCGGCAAATAAGGCTCAATTACCTGCATCTCATCAATTTCTATCTGGTACAGATCTTCGCGGTTTTGAGTTTTATAGATCTCGGCAGATTCCTTGCGTTGTTTTACTAATTTTTGTAAAACCTTAGTTTCTGCCTCCTGCGTTAATTCTTCGGCTGCCCCTTTTTCTGTCTTTGCCATCAGCAAGGCAGATTTTATGGCGCGCAAACCTCTTAACTTATCAGCCTGCTTAGCCAGCATGGCCTGTTTAATATCCTGATCTATCTGGGTAATTAATGACATCTTTTTTATATTGAATCCGGAATCCGGGAGATTATCTATATCTGTTATTTACGGAAAATATTGCCAGCCGTTGCCTGTGCGGTTGGCATAACCACCATATCGTTTATGTTAACATGTGCCGGGCGCGATACTACAAACCAAATGGTTTCGGCAATATCATCGGCCACTAAAGGCTCAAAGCCTTCGTAAACTTTTTTGGCCCTTTCCTTATCGCCTTTAAAGCGCACTTCAGAAAACTCCGTTTCAACCGCGCCGGGATGTATAGCAGTAACCTTTATACCATGTGGCAGTAAATCAATCCGCATTCCTTTATTTAAAGCATCAACCGCATGTTTGGTGGCGCAGTAAACATTCCCGTTTGCATAAACTTCCTTACCTGCAATTGAGCCAATATTTACTATATGTCCAAATTTATTTGTAATCATCCAGTTGGCTACTACTTTGCTTACATACAGCAGGCCTTTCACATTGGTATCAATCATGGTATCCCAATCGCTAAAACTTCCGTTTTGAATAGGATCAAGCCCCTGGCTTAAACCGGCGTTGTTAACCAATACATTTACCTTTTTCCATTTTGCAGGCAGGGCTTCCAGGTTATCTACTACCTGGGCGCTATCGCTCACATCAAACTGCGATATGGCAACTTCAACATTATACTTGTCGTTAAGCTTTTTTGCTAATTTCTCCAAGCGGTCAAGCCTGCGGCCGGTTAGTACCAGGTTATATTTTTCGCGGGCGAATAAATGGGCACAAGCCTCTCCAATTCCTGAAGTAGCGCCTGTTATTAATGCAATTTTAGACATACATAGGTAACTATTGCAGCGAAATTATGTTTTTTATGTTGAATAACTTGTCATTTACTGGCAATGAAAGCAAGCACAGCTAATATTATTCAAAATACAGGCTGAACATTATGGTATGTAATGATAATTTACTGATAGGGCTTGAGAAAGGCTGATTTTCTGGCACCAGCACATTGCCTAATGAATTTGATATTTTGATCTCGGGCGAGAGCTTAAAAAATTCAAAGTAAATATCGCATCCCAGGCCTGCCTCGTACGATGCAAAGCCGCTGGTGTTTCTCACAAGCCTGTCGAGCGGATCGGTATTGGCATCATTACTTTTTGAGCCGATGGCCATTGAATATTTAAGGCCGCCCAGCATATAGGCCCTGAAATCACCAATCCTGTCTGATTTTAGCTTTAAAAGCAATGGAAAATCAAGTGTTGTTGATTGCACCTGCTTAGTAACATCCTGCGATGAGTTTGGATAGGTATAATAAAGGGAACGGTCAGCAAATACCAGGGATGGTGTTGCCCGGGCCTCTAAATGATCGGTAATGCGGTAGCGGGTTATAAAACCAATGGCAAAGCCGGGTAACCTTTTTGAGCTGATACTGTTTAATGAATCTGTTATGTATTTATTGGTGCCCTGATCAAAAAACGGGCTGCGCCAGCCTGGTTTTTTAGTAATTTTAAAGTTGCTGTTAACATAGCCAAAGCTAAAACCGAAGCTAATGTCGTTTTCATCGGCCCCGCCGCCCCATGATGGTACCTTGCTTTGTGCCAGCAAAAAGTTACTGCATAAACACAATAAAATTACTACCAGGTACCTGTTTTTTATCATTTAACGCCCGTATAAATTGAACAAATACCAAACGCTAAAGGCCTGCTTTTGGTACTTTTAAAGCCCACTTTATCCATAAGCGCTGTAAATGTTTTTCCATCAGGAAACGCAGCTACAGACTCAGGCAAATAAGTATAGGCCCTTGCATCTTTTGAAAATAATTTACCAATTCCGGGGGTAATATAGTTAAAATAGAAGTTATACAGTTGTTTTATTGGGAATGCCTTAGGTTTTGAAAACTCCAGCACTACGGTTTTGCCACCCGGTTTAAGTACCCGGTAAATATCGGCAAGGCCCTTTTCAAGGTTTTCAAAGTTACGTACGCCATACGCAACGGTTACGGCATCAAACTCATCGGCCTCAAAAGGCAATTTTTCCGAATCGCCCAATTTAACGGCAAACTTATCGCCTAAACCACGTTTCAAAATTTTCTGATCGGCAATGTCAAGCATCCCTCTCGAAATATCAACACCGATAATTTTTTCGGGCTTTAAAATGGTTAGCGCTTCAAAAGCAAAATCGCCGGTTCCGGTAGCTACGTCCAAAATTAATTTAGGCTGATCCTTTTTTAATTCGTTAATAGCCTTTTTACGCCAGATGATGTCAATCCCTAATGACATAAAATGGTTCAGAAAGTCGTAGGTTTTTGATATATTATTAAACATATCGGCAACCTGCTCTTTCTTGGTGCCTTGCTGGTCGTGGTACGGAGTTATGATTTTGCTCATCGGGGGCAAAGATAATTTATTTTTATGCTGATGCTGATGATTTTAAAATCCGGATGGCAGATTTCAGTAATCCGGATTAAATATAAATTGCACAGTTCAATACATACGCAATTTATTGGCCATTCAGTTCTGCCAGTAAACCTTCAATATCCAGCCTTTGGGTATACATGGTTAATTCGCCATTGCTATCCAATGGCCAAAGCTCACGGGGCCTGTCCCAGTAAAGCTCAACACCATTGCCGTCAGGGTCATCTAAATAAATAGCCTCTGATACGCCATGATCTGATGCACCGGTAATAGGATATTTAGCATCAATTAACCGCTGCAATATAGCGGCAAGGTCTTTACGTTCAGGATATAAAATTACGGTATGAAACAAGCCGGGAGCATACTCAGGTGCCGGTGGCGCACCTTTACTTTGCCATGTGTTTAAACCAATATGATGATGGTATCCGCCAGCCGATATAAATGCCGCCTGCCCGCCATACATCATCATTTTTTCGAAACCCAATAAACCGCTATAAAAATCAAGCGACTTTTGCAGATCGCTTACCTTTAAATGCACATGGCCTATGCGCGTTTGCGCGGGAATTTTATAGTCGCCCATTTAATTATATGTTTAAACATCAAATTTAAGAACAATTTAACTTTTGCACTGTTTAACGATTGTAAAATAAGCAATTAAAAATAAGCCATAAATTGGTTAACTAAAATTTAACTTGTAAAACCCTACCTTTACGGCATGATCATTAAAACTGCTGAATTTATTTGCAGCAATACTCAAATTTCAAAGTTACCCCCACCAGTAAAGGCCGAATATGCTTTTATTGGCCGCTCAAACGTGGGTAAATCATCGCTGATAAACATGCTTACCGCAAAAAAAGGGTTGGCCAAAACTTCGCAAACACCGGGCAAAACACAGTTGATAAATCATTTTTTGATAAATGACCACTGGTACATTGTTGATTTACCCGGCTATGGATATGCCCGTGCATCAAAAAGCAAAAAAGCTGACTGGGATAAATTTATACATACTTATTTAGATAAACGCGAAAGCCTGCAATGCGTTTTGGTATTGATTGACAGCCGCCTTGAGCCGCAAAAAATTGATGTGGAGTTTTGCAATTGGCTTGGCGAAAAAGGCCTGTCGTTTGTGTTGGTATTTACTAAGGCCGATAAACAATCAAGCATAAAAACAGATCAGAATATAGCCAGGTTCCGCAAAGCACTATTAGAAACTTTTGAGGAGGTTCCTAAACATTTCATTACCTCGGCCGAAACGCATGCAGGGCACGATGAAATTTTGGGCTTTATTGATGAAATAAACAAACAATTTACTATACCAGAATTAGATTACTAAACAAAAAACAAAACCATGAAACGTACAGCACATGCCCATTGGAATGGCACACTAACCGAGGGAAAAGGAGAAATTACTACCCAAAGTACCACACTAAACAACACCCAGTACTCTTTCAAAACCCGTTTTCAGGAAGGTGTTGGCACCAACCCTGAAGAACTGATTGCTGCTGCACATGCAGGCTGTTTTACAATGGCTGTTGGCGCTGCGCTGACACAAGCAGGCTTTACGCCCGGCGATTTAACAACTGATGCTATTTTAGACCTTGACATGCAGGCCCTTAGCATTACAGGCATTCATCTTGAATTAAAAGGAACTGTTATTGACGGCGTAAGTGAAGATAAGTTTAAAGAGATTGCCGAAGGCGCAAAAGCTAATTGTATTATATCAAAAGCTTTAAGCGTACCTATCACTTTAAATATTCAATACGCATAATTAGTTTATTGAACTAATTATTTATAAAAAAGGCCCGGCAAAACCGGGCCTCTTTTTATGCTATTGCAAGGCTTGTTTCGTTTAAAACACCGGCCGGAACAGTGAAGGAAAAATTAGTACCCTGCCCCTGTTTACTGGTAACCCATATTTTACCGCTGCATTTTTCAACCAGGTCTTTACAAAACAACATCCCCATCCCCGTACCCGATTCATTGTTAGTACCTGTTTTACTGTTTACTTTACTTTTAAAAAGTTTATTAAGCTGATCGTCGGTCATACCGGTACCGGTATCTTTAACCGAGATAATATAGTTTTTATCATCCTGCATGCTGGCCGTAATCTCAATAGTATCATTCTCTTTCGAAAACTTTATAGCATTTGTGATCAGGTTACGGATAACTATCCGGATTGAATTAGGATCGGCAGAAGCTACGATGTTACCCGGAACACTGTCAATCAGGTTAATTCCTTTTAAGGATGCCTGCTCATTGTAGTTTTCTGTTTCGTAAGCTACAATATCCTTCACATAAAAGCTTTTGGTTGAGTTTTCAAAATTCTCCATCTGGCTGTTGATCCAGAATAGTAGCGTATCTAAAAAGTCAGATGTATATTCTAACTTCTTTAGCACATTAGGTATCATATCAAGCAATTGCTGGTGCGAAATAGTTTCGTCCTGTAATAGGCTGAACAAACCACGCAAGGTACTAAGCGGCGCTCGCAGATCATGTGCAAGTACCGAGATCAGCCTATCCTTTAAAACATTCAGATCATTCAGTTTTTTAGCCTGATCATCAATATTTGTTTTTTGCTGCAATACCTCGTAATTCTTCTCCTCAAGCATTGCATTTATTTTTTGCTGCTTGCGCTTTTGCCTGTAGTAAACTATCAAAATGCCTAACATCCCTAAAATAATGACACCAAATATGGCGTTGATTAAACGCTGCTGCTTAATTTTTTGCTGGTACAGCAAATCCTTTTCTTTTTGCTGTTCGGCAAGCTGATGCTGCTTGGTACCAAAATCAAGTGCAAGATTGTTGGAGGTTAATTTTTCTATGCTTTCGTTATTATTAAGGCTATCCTGCAAAGCAATGTATTGATTAAGCATTGCATAAGCCTCGTTATATTTACCTAAACCTGCCAGGGTAATATTTAGCTGCAATGCCGCGGTTGACCGTACAGACAAGTTACCTAATTTTACAGCCAGCTGTTGCCCCTCAATGGCATATTTATACGCTCTTTTATAATTTTTTTGCTGATTATAAACCGTTGCAAAACCAATTAATGTATAAGCTTTATTGTAAACGTTTTTATATTTATCGGCTATGCCCAGCGCGGTATCCAGGTATTTTACTGCTGGGCCAAATTGATTTTTATTGGCATAGCAAAGCCCCAGATCGGTATAAACAGACATCATACCATCCTTATCATCCTGCCTTTTAGCAATTTTTATAGCTTTTGTTAAGTAAACAATGGCGCGATCGTAATTTTTTTGTGCCAAAAGTATTTCACCAATGTTTTCATTTACTGTACCAACTGCCTGCATATCCTTATTGGCCTGGAATATTTTAAGCGCTATTTTAAAATACTCAAGCGCCTTTGGGTAAACATGCATGTTTTGCAAAACAACGCCTATATCATTATAATTGGCAGCAATTTCATGCTTATTACTAAGCTTAATATCCAGGTAAAGTGCTTTATAATAATAATCAAGCGCTTTTGATAATTGACCCTCGCTAAAATATACAATACCTATATTTTTGTACGAATCAGCCAGATCATACTCATTGTCCAGTTTTTTATTATACACAACGGCTAAATTCAGGTAATTTAAAGCCAGCTTGTAGTTAGCCAGCAAATTGTACATTTTACCATAATGCATGTAGCAATAGCCAAGCCCTTTTATATTGTTTACGCTTTTGTAATTTAAAATTGCTTCGTCAAAATTTTGCTTTGCAAGTGCAAACCTGCCTTTAAAATAATTGGCATGGCCAGCCTGTACCAAACCATCGCCAATGCCGGCCTTGTAATTTATTTTACGGGCAAGCTCGGCACTTTTATTACCATAGTAAAGGGTGCTATCAGGATTTGATTCGAAATAATTAGCGGCGAGCTTGTTTAACCTGTTTATGTATAAGGTATCCGGAACGGTTTGGCTCTTTAAGGAAGATGCCATTAATGTTTTTAAACTATCAACCCGCCCTTTGTTTATGGAGGCAAAACCAATACTTGAAACAAATAAAAAAGATATGGTTACTAAGATCCTCATCAATACTTTTTAAAATACCATAGTGTTTTGATAACACGCCCTGTGCTACAACCACTTGTACGAAAAAAGTATAGTGTTTTGTTTTAGTATTTTTAAATAAAAAAACAAGCCCATCTCCTTAGCAGGAAACGGGCCTATTAAATACGTTATATAATATACCTTATTTAAGGTTATTTACAAATTTTGTAAGCTTTGATTTATTGTTCGAAGCTTTGTTTTTATGAATAACATTCTTTTTGGCTAAACGATCAAGCATTGAAACTACTTTTGTTAAAAGAGCAGCTGCATCAGCTTTTGTAGTTGTGCCTCTTAATTTTTTGATGGCGTTCCTGGTGGTTTTTGCCTGATACCTGTTACGTAAGCGCTTCGCAGCGTTTGAACGGATCCTTTTTAATGATGATTTATGATTTGCCATTGTATAGCTTTGTTATTCTTTTTCTTTTATTTTAAGGACTGCAAATATAGGATGATTATTTATAATATCAAATACCTTTTTTCATTTTGTTTTTTACAATTATGCCAGACAAAATTTTAAACCAACTTATACAACATAGATATTGCATAAACAGCTTAGAATTGTAATTTTATCGGGTATTAAAACCTTAACTACCCGCATGAAAAAAATTCTGAGGCTTGCATGCGCACTGGTGCTGGTATTAGGTTGCTGCTCCTGGGGATTTTTTGCACACTACCGCATTAACAGGCTTGCCGTTTTTACGCTACCTAAGCCAATGGCCAATTTTTACAGGTGTAATATTGATTTTATTACAGAACACGCCGTGAGCGCCGATAAACGCCGTTACGTGGATAGCACAGAGGCGCGCAGGCATTATTTAAACGCCGATCATTACGGCAAAAACCCTTTTGGTAAAATTCCGCAGAACTGGTATGATGCCGCTGCTAAATTTTCGGCCGATACGCTTGACAAATATGGCACCGTACCGTGGACCATCCAATACAATTATTACAAGCTGGTAAAAGCGTTTAAGGCACATGATACTACGGCCATATTAAATACATCGGCCAACTTAGGCCATTACATTGCCGATGCCCATGTGCCGCTGCACCTAACCCAAAACTATAACGGGCAACTTAGCGGACAAACCGGCATCCATGCCCTTTGGGAGAGCCGACTGCCGGAGTTATTTGGCAATCAATATAATTATTACGTGGGCAAGGCCCGGTATATTGATAACCCGCTTGCCGAAGCATTTAAAATATGCCACTCATCGTTTAAAAGTGTGGATACCGTTTTACGTTACGAGCGTATACTTAACCGCACCTTTGATCCCGGCAAAAAATATGAGCTTATACAACATGGCAAAAAGCAGGTAAAAGATTATTCGGTTCAATATGCCGCTGCTTATCACCAAATGCTTAAAGGAATGGTTCAACGAAGAATGCGGTCGGCCATTTTATCCGTTGGCAGTTTCTGGTATTCGGCATGGGTTGATGCCGGGCAGCCTGATCTGAATAAACTGATTGATAAACCGCTTAACAGCGATCAAAAAAACAAACTACAAAAAGAAGAAAGTTTTTACAAAGCCGGGAAAGTGTTAACTGATTAAAAGATAACACACAGACATATTAAAATCCCTTCAGCTTAGCGCCCAGCCTGTTTTTTAGCCGAACTGCTTTTTATAGCCGCATAAATTGGCGGAACTATGGAGATCAGGATAATGGCCACCCCAATCAGTGTAAAGTGCGCCTTAAAGAACGGAACAGTGCCTAACTCGTATCCTGCAAAAAGGAAAAGGATGATCCATGCCGAGCCTCCTATTATGTTGTAAAGGCTATATCTTAAAAAAGGCATACGGCCCACACCTGCTACAAAGGGTGCAATGGTGCGTATAATGGGCATAAAACGACTAAATATTACAGCCTTGCCACCATGCTTATCAAAAAACGCCTTGGTTTGCAGGTAGTAATCAAGCTTTAGGATCTTGTTATCATTCTTAAATACTTTAGGACCCAAATAACTGCCCAACAAATAGTTAACCGTATTGCCAGTAAATGCCGCTGCTATTAATATAATACCTAAAATAAAAATATTTAAGCCGGTTGCGCCGCCTGCAATTAATGCGCCGGCTGCAAACAACAGCGAGTCGCCGGGTAAAAATGGCGTAACTACAAACCCGGTTTCGGCAAAAATTATAGCGAACAGGATAAGGTAAGTTAAAGCATGGTACTGGCTTATTATATCGGCCAGGTGCTTATCAATATGTAAAATAAAATCTATCAGGCCTTTAACTACTTCCAATGCTTTAAATTTTGGGCAAAAATATTAAATAATTTGATTGTTGGCCTATTAAATTAAACGCGGGTGCTTTATTAAGCATCCGCTGTAGCCAAGCCTGTATTATTTATTGGTGATAACAGCAGCGTTAAACGAAGCCGAATCGGCGCGGCTGGTATAACCATAGGCATAAAGGGTATATAAACGGCCATCCTGTATAATAACATTGGTAAGCGTTTTTAATATACCGGAAGCGCCTGTAGTATTTAATTGAAAGTTATAGTTTCCGTTTGGCAGCTCAATATAGCTGCTTACTTTGGGGTAAACTACGTTACTGAATGCAAGTGTACCGTTGGCATAAACATCAAGCCCGGTGGTGCCTGTTGGCGATGCATTAACAAATCTTATTTTACCCCTGCCAATAGCAGGAGAGCTGGCAGTATCGGCCGTAAAAATGGAGGTTACTGATGAGTTACTTACATTGCCGGTTATCATCAGGGTATAATTAACTCCTGAGCGTAAAATATCATGCCTGGCTAATATGGTGGTACCTGTTACCAGGTGCGACCTGATCTGGTAAGGGGTATCAAGCGATGTAACGTAAAAGTACCCGTGGCTAACACTGTAGATAAATGGATTAGTGCTTGGATTTTGGCGGTTAAAATCAATATAAAGATCAATGGGGTTAAGATCAGGGCTTAGGTTGATGATCTGATATTTTACGTTTAATCCACTGGAGCTTGCTGCTGTTTTGCCGCACGATGAGATAAACGACATTACCCAGACACCTGTTATAAACAGGCCAATGAATAATGCTATATTTTTTTTATTAGTGGAGGTCATGCTGGTACTAATTTAAATTAATCACTACACCCAAATTCATTGCCTTTGAGCCTGTACCCTTTACAAGCCCCCTTGAAAACACGGTATAAATATATCCCGGTAAAAAGGTAAGTGTATCAGTTACCGCAGGGCTTGTAGCACCAGATGGGTAAACTTTAACAATTTTTTTTCCGTTGGTTATTTTCAAAAAACCGGATGTTGCCTTAAAGGGGATGCTGGTATAACGCAGCGTATCGTTAAAGGTAACATTAACGTCAGTGGCATCAGGCGAAGCATTTACAAACCTAATTTGCGCCCTTGAAGTACTTGTAGCAGCGGTAGTATCCGGGTAAAGCAGATCGATGGTATTGAAGGTACTGCTTGCCGATTCTCCATAAACGTAAAGGGAGTAATTGGTACTATCCTTTAAGTTAAGCGGCAGGCTAAATAAAGGTACCGGGTTAAGATTTTTTTTAAACTGGTAGTTCTGCGTACCAGAGGGAACATTAAGATAAAACGATTGGCCGCCCGGGTTTAAGCTTGATGTATTATTTTGACGGGTACCATTCACAAAAATATTGAGTGTATCGGTAGTTGCATTTACAACATTTAAGTAGGATGGAATAACCGGCTTAAAAACGTTATCATTGTTTTTACAGGCTGCAAACCCAATTACAACGGTAACCAATAGTATAACTGAAAGCCTTAGATTCATAAAGTAAATGCTATTATAACTGCTTATAATAAATTTTGTTATCGTACTGAATAAAAAAGTCCGGTTTTTAACACCGGACCCTCAATTTGGATTTATAATTTAAAATATTCACGAATAAGATAAATTCAATTTAAAAATGCCTTACAGCATTATGCATAGCTGTTAAGCATTACCGGCATTACCAGCATCAGTACATCCTCGTTTTCATCACCGCCTTGTGGCAGTAATAAGCCGGCACGGTTAGGTGTCGACATTTCAAGCGATACTTCTTCACAGCTCAGGTTTTTAAGCATCTCGATCAGGAAGCGGGCATTAAAACCTATTTCCATATCCTCGCCTTCGTACTGGCAGCTTAAACGCTCATGGGCCTCGTTAGCAAAGTCAATATCCTCTGATGAGATATTCAGCTCGCTGCCGTTGATCTTTAACCTTACTTGGTGCGTGGTTTTATTAGCGTAAATAGCAACACGGCTCAATGAACCTAAAAACGACTGACGGTCGATACTTAGTTTATTAGGATTATTTAACGGAATAACCGCTTCATAATCAGGGTAGCGCTCATCAATCAAACGGCAAACAAGGTTGATGTTACCAAATTTAAAAAATGCGCTGGTGTTATTATATTCAACCGATACATTCACATCATCAGATGGTAATGACGATTTTAAAAGCGTTAAAGCCTTTTTAGGCAATATAAATGATGTTGTGCTGGCAGCTTTAGCATCCTTGCGGCGGTAACGTACTAATTTATGTGCATCAGTAGCTACAAAGGTTAAATGCTGTGATGATAGCTGGCAGTAAACCCCTGTCATGGCGGGGCGCAGTTCGTCATTACTTACTGCAAATATGGTTTTGTTAATCGCCTCGGCTAAAACAGAAGCCGGCAGGTTTACTGATGATGCATTTTCAACAACCGGGATCTTCGGGAAGTCTTCTCCATTTTCGCCGTTCAGCTTATATTTACCGTCGCCGGCATTAATTTCAATGGCAAAGGTTTTATCATCAACCGAAAAACTTACCGGTTGCTCCGGCAGTGATTTTAGGGTTTCCAGTAAAATACGCGATGGTATGGCAATACGGCCGTTTTCTTTAGCTTCAACAGTTAAAGAGGTGGTCATACTGGTTTGCAGGTCAGTAGCCGAAATGGTTAAGTTCCCTTCTTTTATCTCGAACAAAAAGTTTTCCAGTATGGGCAATACAGTGCTATTGCTCAAAGCGCCGCTTACAGCCTGTAGTTGCTTGAGTAATGTTGAAGTAGAAACAATAAATCTCATGTGGTTAGAATTAATCTATCAAAAGTAAAAAATTTACCGGGCATACTTCCGCCTGCGGATATAATGTTGAAAAATAGCAAATGTTAACAACAACCCCAAAGGAACCACCGTATTTAATAACTGCCAGTACATTTTTTCGCTGCGGATGCGGGCGCGGTTAAGCAGCCTGATCTGTATCTCTTTTGTACGCAGGGCAATAAGACCGCTATCGTCGGTCAAATAATCGGCAATGTTTAGCAGCAGGTTTTTATTACCAAAAGTTTGCTGGGTGTAATGATCATACCCCAACGGATATGGCGATCCATCACTGCCTACCTGGTTTTTAAACACATCGCCATCACTTATCACTATCATTTTGGTTGGCTTGCTTTGCGGCAATATGGCCACCTGCTCGTTTAAGCCCTGGGGCAATGGCCTGTTCATAAAATCAGAGGTAAACTTACCCTCCAGTAAAACAGCCACCGTTTTTGGTGTGCTCTGAAAATCCTTGGTATCGGGCTCCTGCTCCAATGCCTGTAACGACAGTATATGCGGCGCCGTTAATTTTTTATTATAGATGGATGAGGTTAGCAGGATAGTTTTCTTAACGTTCTTGATGACCAGTGTATCCATAGTGCTCGCAAATTCACTGCGGATACCATCCAGGTTTTTTACTACCGGATTTTTTGAGACCGGAATAAAAACCGGGTAATATAACCAGGGAAGCATTTGTATTTGTGCCTGCCCGCCCAAACTACCTGTACTAACCGGGATTTGTGAACAGCTCATATCAGCAATCAGATCATAATTAATACGGACGCCATAAGTAAAAAGCTGATCGTCCAGATCCAGTTGTTTAGGGAACGACATTTGCTCGCCGCCATGCCCGCGCAAGCTATCCAGCTCGGCATTTACCTGGTCAATGGCCCATAAAACCCTGCCGCCGCGCATAATAAATTGGTCTGCCTTAAACTTTTCAACCTCGGTAAATTTGGTATCGGGCTTGTCAATTATAAGCAGCCTTACTTTCATCAAAATATTAAACGGAATAGTGTTCAGATCAATACGGCCAACATTATACCCATCTGATAATGATTTCATGGCATCATTAAGCTGTACGTCGCTTAGCTCGTGGTTACCTTCGGTAAAGGCAACAATGGGTTTACCCCCGCTTGTTATTTTTTTTATGGCCGATGAAAAAGCATACTCAAGGTTTTGCACTGAATTGTTTGCCACCTCATCATCAGATAAGCCTATGCGCGATTGTAATATATTAACTGCAATTTCTTTCCCCCGGTAGGTTACCAATGCAGCAGGAAATATCAGCATTTGCGATACTCCGTTATCTGTTTTTATAGTATGGTTTTCGCCCACTATCCCTTTAGCTTCCAGGGAGTCGTAAGCCTTTTTCTGCTCCTCGTCTGATAATCCTTTTATATCAGCCATAGGGTCAACAAAATCAAATTGCAGGTGGCCATGGCTATAGGCTTGCAGATCGATAAGCTTATCGCGGGTTGCCCTTTGCAGCTTTTTCATCCAGCCCGGAAAATTATCGCCCTTTAAATAAACCGTAACCTTAACGGTAGATTTAAGGGTATCCATTATTTTTGTACTGATGGGTGATAGGGTGAAGCGTTTCTCTTTGGTAAAATCAAACCGGGTAAACAGCAGGTTTGATAAAAAGCTTAAAACCATTAATACAATTAAGGAGGTGATAAGCACCCTTACCTTAATTGATTTTTGCCTTTGCCTGGTTAATACAAATAAGGTAAGGCAAATAAACAGGCAGATGAGGATGATAAAATAAACCAGGTCGCGCGTGTCCAAAACACCGCGGCTAACTGATTGGTAATGTTCGGTAATACCTAAATCCTGCAACCCAAGCCCCTGTAATGATAATAGCTGGCCCAATGAGTCAAAACCACTATAAAAAAAGAAGCATAAAAATACCGCAATGGTAAAGGCTATGATTTGGTTTTTACTGATAGATGATGCAAATAAGCCTATAGCCGCAAAGCCCGATCCTAATAAAAACAAACCTATGTACGAGCCTATGACCCCGCCTGTATCAATATTGCCCCGCGGCGTACCTAAAGTATATACCGAGTAATAGTAAACCACGGTTGGCAGCAAAGCAAAGAATACGAGGACAATGCTGGCCAGGTATTTACCTAAAACAATTTGCAAATCGGTTAAGGGGCGGGTTAACAGCAGCTCAAAAGTACCTTCTTTACGTTCCTCGGCCAGTGAGCGCATGGTGATGGCAGGTATCAGGAACATGAACAGGTAAGGCGCTGTGCTAAAAAGGCTATCTAAACCGGCGTAGCCATAATCTAATATGCTCGACTCGGGGAATACCCATAAAAACAGCCCTAATACTAATAAAAAAACGCCAATGGTAACATACGCTACCAGCGAACTGAGGTAAGAAATTATTTCCTTTTTGAGAATACTAAGCACGATGGATGTTCAGTCTTAAGCGTCGAAATTACAACAATAATATATAAAGCAAAACGCTTATGTGCACATTTATTGTTACCCAAAGCAAATTACGCAGAAACAAAAAGAGCCTGCAAAAATTGCAGGCCCCATTAATGCTGTTTAAATAGTTTATATGCCAAACCTGTAAGCTATACGTAAGGCTATCTGGCTAACGGTACCGCCGGTTTCAACACGGCCTTCGTACCTGATATTTAAATCGACCGATGCCTTGTGGTTTTTTGTTGGGGCCACTACACCAACTGACGGTGCATAAATAAATGCAGTTGATGTACCTGTATAGTTACCGTTTACATTTATTGAGGTACCTGCATCGCCTTCAACATAACCTATCTTACTAAAAAAATATTTACCTCCTAATTCAATTGGCACATAGTTTCCGTTTGTGATATAGCCGCTGTATATGGTTTTAACTAAAAAACTGCTGTAACCGGCAGTAGCGGTTATGCTAAACTGCGATGTTTTAACAGGGAACTCTGCTTTTACCGAACCACCAAAAATGGCATTATAAACACTACTGGCCTGCCCTGTTGGTAAACCAGCCTCAAAGGCAAAACTTAACTGAGGGGTAACTTTAGATTGCGCAGCGGCATAAAAAACAGTAGCGGCAGTGATAAACAGGGCAAGTAATATTTTCTTCATGTTGTGATCTGATTTAGATATAACCCAAAGGTAAAAAACTTTAATAATTTGTTTGAATATATTGATGGTTTAAAACCAGGCTAACCAAAAAGGGGCCGGAATATAATCCCGGCCCCTTTCCTTTTTATTACTGTAAAGTTAAAATCTGTAGGCTAAGCGTAAAGCTACCTGGTCAAATGTTCCATCTTTTGACCAACCTTCGTAACGTACACCGGCTTCAAAACCGCTGGTGAAGGTATAACCTATACCAGGCGAATAGGCAAACGCAGTTCCGCCGCCACTTTCGGTAGAAAATGCTGCGCCTAACTGTGCTTCACCAAAAAAGCCCTGGTTAAAGTAATATTTAAGCCCTGCCTTGATAGGCACAAAGCCATAAGATGATTTAGTACCAAACGCATTTTTTACATCGCTTTTTACTATAAAGGCCTCATAACCGCCAGAGAAGGTTACATCAGTGTTGATGGCTATCGGAACTTCGTATTTAAGCGAAATACCGAAACCTGAACTGTAAACATCGCTCGCTGTACCAAGCGGAAGCGCGGCATCAACGCCAATGCTAAATTTTCCAGTACCTGATGTTGTTTGTGCGAAACTGCTGATAGCAGTGGCCCCTAACACTGCTAATGCTAATAGAAATTTTTTCATGTTGGATAAAGTTTTAGTTATTAATTATGCCAAAAATATAAATATTTCAATAAGTCTGACAATATTTAATACCTCAGTAACCAACAAACATGAATAATGAACGCTAATGAATTGAATGTTAATTATTAGTGAGATTAATAAAAATATGCTCCAGCGTTTTGCCTTTGTTATTGCTCCTTAAGCCTTCAAGGCTGTTATCGGCAACAATTATACCTTTGTTAATAATAATTACGTGGTTGCAAACGGCCTCAACCTCCTGCATAATATGGGTTGATAGCACAACCGTTTTTGTTTTACCCAAATCAAGTATCAGCTGACGGATCCCGATCAGCTGGTTTGGGTCGAGCCCTGATGTAGGCTCATCCAGTATCAGCACTTTAGGATCATGCAGAATAGCCTGCGCCAGGCCAACACGCTGGCGATAACCCTTTGATAGCTGCCCAATTTTTTTCTGCTGCTCGGGGCCCAGGCCGGTTAGTTCTATCACTTCGGCAATGCGTTTTAGGGGTGATGCTATTTGATGGATACCTGCAATAAATGCCAGCGATTCTTTTACATACATATCCAGGTAAAGCGGGTTACTCTCGGGCAGGTAGCCAATATTGCGTTTTACCTCAATAGGATTTTGCTCAACATCAAAACCGCATACGGATGCCTTACCTGCCGTTTGCGGAATAAAGCCGGTAAGTATTTTCATTGTGGTTGATTTGCCAGCCCCATTGGGCCCTAAAAAGCCCAATACACCCGGCTTTGCACTAAAACTAATGCCATTAACTGCCTTTTGCGTTCCGTAAACCTTTGTTAATGCTTCAACAACAATGCTCATGCTTCAAATGTAGGTTTTAGATACCATATGTAATAAATGAGCGTGCATAAATTTTGAATTTTGATAATGCAACTATTCCTTTTTTGTCATGCAAAATTCAAACAATCCAATAACTCCGCTTAGGGATAACTTAATTGTCATATTGGCAGGCCGGCAATTGCGGCAAGCTATTTGAATAGTATATATTTGTAATAGAAAAATTTAAAAAATAGAAATCATGGCTTTAGAAATAACTGATGCAAACTTTGACGAACTTGTCCTAAAATCAGACAAACCAGTATTAATTGACTTTTGGGCTGAGTGGTGCGGACCATGTAGAATGGTTGGACCAGTAGTTGAAGAAATTGCAAAAGAGTATGAAGGCAAAGCGGTTGTAGGAAAAGTTAACGTTGACAACAACCCGGGTATATCGGTAAAATTCGGTATCCGTAACATACCTGCTTTATTATTCTTCAAAAACGGCGAGATCGTTGACAAACAGATTGGCGCAGTTCCAAAATCTGTTTTAACAGAAAAATTAATGAAGCAATTAGCTTAATTAGTTATATAAAGAAACTATAAGTACACCGGTATCGCAAATAAATAACTAATTTGTGGTATCGGTGTACTTGTTTTATACCACCCGGTTAATGCAAAAAATTGTATGCCACAGTTAAACGATGATCAGCATATAAGACAATTGGCCAACCTTGAGCTGCTGGCACGCCAGGTTGTTGAAGGTTTTATTACGGGCCTGCACCAAAGCCCCTTTCATGGCTTTTCGGTGGAGTTTGCGGAGCATCGCTTATATAACAATGGCGAATCTGTAAAAAATATTGACTGGAAACTGCTGGCCCGTACCGACAAGCTGTTTGTTAAACAATTTGAGGAAGAAACCAATCTGCGCTGTTACCTGCTGCTGGATACTTCATCGTCCATGAACTTTCCGGATAAAGGGTTAAATAAACTACAATTTTCAATTTATGCCATAGCATCGCTCATGTACCTGTTTAAAAAACAGCGTGATGCTTTCGGGCTTTGTCTTTTTTCGGATAAGGTTGACCAGATGACACAGGTAAAATCAACCACATCGCACTTATTTTACCTGTATGCCGAACTTGAAAAAGCCTATAATCAGCCTAAAATAAACACCAATACCAATATTACACAGGTATTGCACCAGGTTGCCGGGCAAATACACCAGCGCTCAATGATCATTATTTTTAGTGATATGTTAGAGAACAGTATGAACCCTGAAAAACTGCAATCATTATTTGCAGCCATACAGCATTTAAAATACAATAAGCACGAGGTTGTTATATTTAATGTAAGCGATAAACAAAAAGAGCTTGATTTTAACTACGATAACCGCCCGCATCATTTTATTGATATTGAAAGCGGCGAACAGTTAAGGGTGCATCCCAACAAAATAAGAGAAGCCTATCAATCAGCTCTGCAAAATTATCGCCACGAGCTGGAACTGAAATGCGCCCAGTACCATATAGACTTGGTTGATGCTTATATTGAAGACGGCTATAACCAGGTATTAAAAAGCTACCTGATTAAACGTAACAGAATGGTATAAAATGAAAAAGCTGTTTTCTTTTACAAAAACAGCTTTAAAAGGGGTAAAAAGGAACTAAAACTTTACACTTCAAATTAATACAACCATTATGAAGTTTTAGTGAAGTTTTTATTCATTTTATTAAATATCAGCTTTATGGTGGTGCCTTTATCGCGGGCTGATAGTATTTGAATTTTAATATCATGAAAGGCCGTAATGCTTTTCACTATGGCAAGCCCCAAACCATAACTTTCCTTTTCGTCGTTATCCAGCTTTTCAAAACGGTTAAAAGCCAGTTCAACCTGTTGTTCGTCCATCCCTATGCCGGTATCGGTAATTTCAAGTAAATACATTTCGGGCGTTAACTCATCATTAATTATAATACGGCCATCGGCAACGTTGTATTTTATGGCATTGTTTATAAGGTTAAATAAAAGCGTATGTATAAGGCTCTGATTGGCTTGTGCTACATAAGCATGGTGTATTAAGTTGCTAAAAGCAATTCCTTTATCCTCCAGCCTGTCTTCTAATTCTTTATAAACTTCGGTTACAGTATCGCCAATATTTACCTCATCACTTTTATTAAACTGCAGGTTTTCAACCCGCGAGATGAGTAATAAACTGTTGATGATGGATTTTAAACGGTTTAATGTTTTAAGCGATGCAAATATTTTGTTCTCGCTGTCTTCCTTTAATTCCTCATTCAACAGTATATTTTCCAACCGTGAGCTGATGATAGATATAGGTGTCAGTAACTCGTGCGATACATTGGCGATAAACTGTTTTTCGAGTATAAAAAGATCGGTGATCTTTTTCATCAGGGTGCTTATGCTATCATCAAGCAGTTCAAAATCCTGTGTGCTGGTTTTAACCTTTTCATAATCAAAATTCATGGGGTCGTTCACCTTTATCAGTTTACGGTCAATGATCTTGTAAAACGGGGCCAGCAAATATTTGGTAAAAATAAGGTCGATGATCAGGGTAAGCAGCAGGGCCACAACCAGCATGAGCAAGGTAAATTTTTTAATGGTTTGCTTAAGCTGGATAACGGTATCCATGGTATCCCCTATTTCCAGCAGGTAACTATGTCCGTCAAAATTAAATTTATAGGTAAGCACCAGGTAAGTATCTGTACTTTTTTCGATGGTGCGGCGTGCGGTACCAAAAGTTTCAGCCTCCTGCATACCTGCTTGGTAGGGTATAGTTTTTAAAAAAATATACTCATCCTTTAAAATATCATAGCTGATAAACTTTTGCTGCTGGCTAAATACACTGCCTATCTCTTTTGCCGAAAGGTTGCGGATAAATTCGTTCTTTTTGCTTTTTAGCCGCAGGGCTATGTGGTTGTAAGTGATATTCTCTAAAGAAAACAAAATCAACAAACCTGTAAATACAATAATAGCCAGCTTGGTTAAGGTATTGTATAAAGCCAGCTTAAATTGCAGTTTCATTATTTCAGTTTTTAAATATTCACCCTGTAGCCTATGCTCCTAACGGTTTCAAACCAATCTATAGGTTCAAAGTACGATAACTTTTTACGCAGATTTTTAACGTGCACATCCACAAAGTTTGAGTCTGAATTTATTTCCAGTACATCTCCCCAAACATGTTCGGTTAAATTAGTGCGCGATATTACCCGGTTTTTGTTCAGCACTAAATAGTTAAATATCTCAAACTCCTTTTTGGTAAGGTTAACCCTATCCACTTTATAATGCACCGTACGGTTCTGTATATTGATACGAAACTCCTTAATGGCAATATCGTTGCTCTCTAACTTATGCTTACGCCTGGTTATAGCATGGATACGTGCCAGCAGTTCGTTTAATGAGAATGGCTTTGCCAGGTAATCATCAGCGCCCTGCTCAAGGCCGTGAACCCTGTCATCAACAGCACCGCGGGCGGTAAGTATAATTACGGCGTCATCACGGTCCTTAATACCTTTAAGCATTTTGAGCAGGTCGAAACCATCGCCATCGGGCAGGCTTAGGTCAAGCAATATAAAATCGTAATTATTTACAAAGATCTTTTCCTCTGCCGATTTTTTGGTGCGTGCATGTTCAATAGTAAAACCTTCATGACTTAAAAACTCATCAATTTCAAGGGCAAGTCCTTTCTCGTCTTCTACTATAAGTGCGTTCATACGCTGGCAAGTTACAAATTTGGATGATTGGTTGGCTATTTGTATAAGTTGATAAGCCTGGAATTTATTGATGCCCGGTTAATCACTCAAATGTTAAATTATGGCACAATCAATAATTTTAATCTATCAGCTAAAACAAATAACTTTTAACTTACTTCAATTAAATAAAAGGTTTGTAAAATTGCAGCAATCAATTTAACGTTATAGCTGTTAGTGAATAAAATTCAATTTTTTATATGAGACTTTCCATTGAGCGTAAACCAATAAGAATTAACCCCGACCCGAAGCGTGTAATTGCAAGATTCTTTTTTAATGGGAACGACAGAGCTAAAGAAGTAATTGAGCGTGTAATGAGTATCAGCGAAGAAGTTGCCTTCGGCATAGTTTCGCCATTATTACAGGAGTACTCCAAACGCCACCGTAATATTACCCGCGCCCTAAACCGCCATTGCAGTAAACTAAAACCACTTTTTGCCGAACTTGAAATTGATTACGATACGCTTACCGTATACCGTAAACTCCTTATAGGTTCGTATTTTACGCATGAATATTCAATTGAATCGGCAGCATTTTTTAATCCGTCGATAATTGAGGATCCGGATCAAACCGAGTTGCAGGAGGGTAATAAAAGGGTGATCATCAGTTTCAGGGCTGTTGGCGAAGGCCATATCTCATCCATCACGTTCAGGCGTGCTTTGATAGATCAAAACAATAACATCACCGTTTTACCAGCCGGCGGTTATATTGACGAAGCCGAAATTGTGAGAAATGCGGTTTACAATAAAAAACTCTTTTTTGAAAAAGCAGCTATCACCCAAATAAACATCGACGTGCTGAATGAGCTTGAAGACAAGCTCGACCATCATTTTGAATATGCCAACCTGCGCCGCATCATCATTGATTCGCAAAAATTGCAGGAAAGCGATATGAAAAAATTGGAGTACGATAAGATCTTATGGCTGGCCGACTCGTACTATGAGATAGTTTTCTCATTGGATACCGATATATCAGATCGGGTAATATTCCCAATTTCTGAATACGAACGCAAGGGGATTGAAGACGCCCGCTTTGTTGAATTTAAGGATGAAGATGGATCGTCAATTTATTATGCAACCTACACGGCTTATGATGGCTCATTAATAATGCCCAAACTGTTGCAAACCAATGATTTTATCAACTTTAAAATAATGCCTTTATACGGCGCAGGCGCGCAGAATAAAAACCTGGCGCTGTTTCCGCGTAAGGTTAATGGCAAGTTTGTAATGATCTCGCGTATTGATGGCTGCAATAATTATATCATGTATTCGGATAAGATCAATATCTGGGAAAAACCGATATTGTTTCAAAAACCAAAATTCAGCTGGGAATTTATACAGATAGGTAATTGCGGTTCGCCCATTGAAACGGAACATGGCTGGATAGTGATAACCCACGGTGTAGGCCCTATGCGCCGCTATGTTTTGGGTGCCAGCTTATTGAAGCTGGATGATCCGGGGGTTGAAATTGGCCGCTTAAAAGAGCCTTTATTGATACCTAACAGTGATGAACGCGAAGGTTATGTACCTAACGTATTATACTCCTGCGGTGCTATTGTACACAATGGTAAGCTTATTATCCCTTACGGCGTATCAGACTCATCAACCGCCTTTGCCGAAGTTGGTTTGGATGATTTGATCGCCAAGCTAAAGGAAGATGCAATTGAATCAGCGAAGGCTGAAGAAAAATAAATTCTATTGATAGCGGTTGCCTGACTTAGTTGGGCAAATGCTATTAATACTACAATTTGAAGAATCGGCCAGAGATAATAGTCGCCTCTCGCTGGTGTCCAGCGACTACGCGGGTATAATTTAATTGATCTAAAAACAGTAACTTAGATTAAATGTTTAATGGCATCACTAAAAAAGCTCCTACCGCGATATTTAATATTTCAGGTATTGGGGAATTTAGCCTTTTGACTCAGCCTAACTCGAAATTTTGGTTTTGCAATTTTAAATGTTACTCTTCAAGCTATTCTATTGAGCTAAGCATTGAAACTATAGACAGTTGTGAACCCAGTGAACAACAGATCAACGCTATAAAAGCGATTCCTGAAAAGCACGATGCTATTGTACTTTTTCTATTGAACCATTTAAAAGAGGAATACAAAAAAGAAGAATTAACAATTGAAAAACTAAGCGAGATGTATTATTTAATGGCTATAACATTAAAGCCGGATGGAAAAGAATGGTGGTACGTACTTGAACCAGATACCAATACACCATCAAAATTAAACCACATGATCAGATTTACTGTTATTGAGGATCAAATCACCTGGTGTAACATAAATGCTTAAATCACTTTCCTAATATCTGCTGATATAGATTTAAATAATCCTCCACCATTTTCTCGCAGGAGAATTGAGAAGTGGACCATTCAAAACAATCACGCCTATTAATACTTTTAAGCTGATCTACGGCTTCAACAGCTTCATCAATAGTATTTACCAAAAAACCTGTTTGGCCGTGCTTAATAAGCTCAGGCATTGATCCTTTGTTAAAAGCAATTACTGGCGTGCCGCAAAGCATGGCTTCAGCAACACTCATACCAAAAGGTTCGGCAAAGTTTATGGGGTGCAGCAAGGCAGCTGCATTACCTAAAAGCTTATTACGTTTGGCTGGCTCGGCATTACCTATGTATTGAATTTGTTCGTTTAGCTGGGGCTCTATCTTCTCCTTAAAATAGTTGGCATCCTGCACAAGCCCGGCTATTAATAATTTTCGGTTGCTTCTTTTTGCTATCTCAATAGCTTCGGCTGTACCTTTATCATGGTGGATACGGCCAAAGTAAAGCAGGTAATCTTCCGGCTCATCATTAAAATCAAATTGCTTGGTGTTTAAGCCATTATAAACTGTTGCCAGGTAATCTAATTCAGAGCTCCGGTCGGCATTACTTATCGAAACATAATAACCCCTTGAATTATACTTTTTATAAACCGGCACAATTTTAGGCGACGAAAACCCGTGTATAGTAGTAATAACAGGTGTATCTATTAGGCCCGAATAGGTGAGCGGCAAAAAATCGAAGTTATTATGGATAATATCAAACTCTCCGGCTTTTTCCATCAGGTTACTGATGTGTAAACATTCCAGCACTTTGGCATCCTGGCTCCGATCTTCCTCGTACCCTGCATCACATACAGAATATAATCTACCAGCGGTTGTAGAATCGCCTGTAGCAAAAAGGGATACATCAATACCAAGTTTTATCAGTCCTTCGGCAATGTTTGAGGCTATTTGTTCCCAAGGCCCGTAATGCCTGGGCGGTGTGCGCCAGGCAACGGGTGCTAATATGGCTACCTTCATTTAAACCGAAACTGCATACTGGCTGATCTTATTATATTCGTACTCTAGCTCAAATGCTTTTAACACGGTTAAGTGCGCTATAAGGTAGGCCAGCGTACTTTCAGCTCCCTGGTTACGGTTTATACCGGTTGGCAGCAAGCCATCACAGCAACCCTTAGTTTCGTGATCATATAATGGTGCCCGTAAAGTATTTTCGCCAAGGAACCACTTGTAGCTTAAAAACATTTTTTCGATATACTGCGGTTTGCGGAAAATGGTATAAGCCTGAAAATGCATCAGCACCATGGCCATTGTTTCAATAGCCTGCTGATCAAATGTTGGGAAGGTACCACCTTTATAATACCAGCCATCGTTACCAACAGGGCTCAAATATCCGTTTGATAGGGTAAGCTTATCTAAAAACGCCATGGTTTTTAATGCAACTTGCTTAACCTCTTCGTTCCCGGTAATTTCGCAGGAGTGTAACAGTGCGAGCGGTAATATGGCATTATCATAGGTCATTTTTTCTTCAAACCATTGCCAGTCTTCCGATTGATTACGCTCATAAGCATCAACCAATGGTTGTGTAAGTGCAATCATCTGGTTGATCATTCCATCATCACCCGGGAAAACTTTCAGGTAAAGGCTTATACCAATAATAGTATTGGCCATACCCCTTAAATGGGTTAATGATTTAAAGTGCGGGAATGATTTATGGAAGATCTCTGTAGCAAACTCGCGGTATGAATTACTTGCAGAGCAGCCTATCAAATACCCTAACGACCAGATAGTACGGCCGAATGAATCTTCTGACCCTACCTCGTCCAGGTATTGGCGGTTAAAGCTTAAAAAGTTACGGAAATTACCATCTTCCGTTTGCATGTAGTGAATATAGCTCAGGTATATAGGCAAAAGCTCAAAGGCTTCTTTGCTTTTACTGCGCTGATAAGCCATAAGTGCCATAATCAACGCACGGGCATTATCATCCAAACAATAACCCTCTTTTAAATTAGGGATACCATATTTGGCATGCTGAACAATCCCGGTATCATCAGTTAGACGCAAAACATGCGTAAGGCTGAATTTTGGCATTATCTCCGGATCAACAATGCTATTCTTTAATATTTTATCGCTAAAATCATGGTTGGCACTGGCTTCCTGGGCTACCTTAATAAATTCGGCACCGGTTACCGGCCAGCGTAAATGCAGGCCATATTCGTAAGCGTTCTCTTTTAATTCTTTTAATACACGATCCTGATCTAACAGTTCAATAACAATATCGGCTAATGCATCAGCATTTTTAAAATCGAATAAACGACCGCGGTTATTGGCCAATAGTTCGGTAGCGTGCCAGTATGGTGTTGATACCACGGCAGCGCCTGCACCTACTGCGTAAGATAGTGTACCGCTGGTAATCTGTGCTTCGTTTAAATAAGGGGTTACATAAACTTCGGCAGCTGTAAGGTAATTAACCAGCTCTTCTTCTGATACAAACTTATTGATGAACGTGAGATTTTTTGAAACACCTAACTGTGCAGCCAGGGTTTTTAAATGATCCCTGTACTCCTCGCCCGAGTTTTTGATTACGCCCGGGTGGGTGTTGCCTAATATAACGTACATCACATCCGGATGATCCTTTACTATTTTTGGCAGGGCTTTTACCACTGTTTCCAAACCTTTGTTACGGCTTATCAACCCAAAGGTTAATAATGCACGGTGGTTTTTAAACGGTGTTAAACTTTTTACGGGGTTAACTTCTGGTGCCTCAACATCTGGTACGCCATGCTCAATGATCTGGATCTTCTCAGCCGGAATATCATATATATTGATCAAAAACTCAACAGCCCTTTTGCTCATCACAATTATTTTTGATGATTGCTCAG
Source organism: Mucilaginibacter sp. (assembly GCF_965277465.1). Taxonomy (GTDB): domain Bacteria; phylum Bacteroidota; class Bacteroidia; order Sphingobacteriales; family Sphingobacteriaceae; genus Mucilaginibacter. The sequence continues at coordinate 513,735 of NZ_CBDICW010000002.1, read as the reverse complement.
CAATCTCGCGGATAATTATGCGCTGTACATAGCTTGGGTCTTTAAGTATGGTATGTAGTATTGATATTAAGGGTTTTTCTAAACGGTTAAGCAAGGGCAATATATAAATACCGCTTTCGCCGCCATATATGCCAAACTCATGTTCCATAATGCAAACATCCGCAATACTGGTATTGATGTAATTTGCCGCACGTATATAATCCTTTTGGTGATTTTGCCTGATGACATATTTCACTTCTTCGGGATACTCATACTCCTGCAAGCTCTCTGAATCATTTAGGGCCACAACATAACCGCCATCCAATAAACTCTTCCTTTCAGGGAAGTTTGCGTTTATTGCGCGCATTAAATTCTGGTTAAATGTTGCTATTCCACATTCACGGGGAGGATAGGTTGATATATATGCTATTTTCATAAGTTTATAGAAGATGTTTATTATTAACGCCCTTTTTAATTAATTGTTTAATACCATGACCCAAAAAGGATGCAGTATTGACCAGTTAAACCATCTTTGTGACCATTAGATGGCTATTTTAATGGCACAACTGATAGTAGGCATAAACTATACCATTTTAACTCAAACTATAATTGGAGGATTGTAATAATGATGGGACATTATTACTTTGTTCTACGCGGATCAAATGATGATAGATTTGATTTGCTTGAAAATCAGCTATCAGTGACAATGAATTGAAGAAGATAACCCATCTTTTAAATGGATCAATTGCAAGATACGCTATTAAAACGGGTTTTAGTGCAGATGCACCTATTGAGGCTAATGTTCTAAATTCAAAACACCTTAATTAACAGTAGTGTGCAATAGCTTCTAAAATAACACTACAGGCTTTTTCAATTTCGGCAGGGGTAATAATTAAAGGCGGGGCTATCCGCATAGAATTGCTGCAATGTAAAAACCAGTCGGTAATTACACCATTTTCAATACAGCGGTCAATTATTTTTTTGTTAAGATCAAAGCTTTCAAGCTCCATAGCCAGCATTAGTCCTTTGCCGCGCACCTGCTTTATAGCCGGGTGCACCAGCAGTTTTTTAAACAAGGCTTCCTTTTCAGCAACCTGGTTTATCAGGTTTTCATTCAGCAAAAACTCCAGGGCGGCTAAACCTGCTGCACAACATACCGGGTGGCCACCAAAGGTAGTGATGTGCCCAAGTATAGGATTTTCTTTTAATGCCGACATAATTTGGTTTGATGCGATAAAGGCACCAACGGGCATACCGCCACCCAATGCTTTTGCCAGCAGCAAAATATCAGGCTCTATGCCAAAATGCTCAAAAGCAAACAGCTTGCCTGTACGGCCAAATGCAGCCTGGATCTCATCTAATATCAGCAACGTACCGGTTTCAATACATCGTGCACGCAAAGCCTGCATGTAAGCACTATCCGGCACCCTTATCCCTGCTTCGCCCTGCAGGGTTTCAACAATAACACAGGCTGTTTGGTTGGTTATATAGCTAAGATCTGCTGTTTTATTAAAACTGATAAAACTTACACCCGGTAACAGGGGGCGGTAAGCTTGTTTAAACTCCTCGTTCCCCATTACGCTTAATGCGCCATGCGTACTGCCATGGTAAGAGTTATGAAACGCAATAACCTGTTGCCTGCCCGTAAAACGTTTAGCAAGTTTTAACGCGCCCTCAACAGCCTCTGAACCCGAATTTGTAAAATAAACTGATTGTAAGCCTGAAGGTAATATGGATGTTAATTTTTCGGCGAAGCGAACCTGTGGGGTTTGCACATATTCACCGTAAACCATCAGGTGCATATATTTATCCACCTGCTGTTTAATGGCATTAATTACATAAGGATTGCTATGCCCAAGATTACTAACGCCAATGCCCGATATAAGATCAATAAAAGGCTTTCCCTCTTTATCGTACATGTAAACACCTTCGGCTCTCTCAAATTCAAGCAACAGCGGGAAATCGGTAGTTTGGGCATTGTTAGCCAAAAAAAGTTGACGCAGGGTGGGCATACTGCAAAAATAAGGCTTTCGTCTTAAGTTCTCCGTCAAAAGTATGTCTTTATTCTTAGAGGGATAAAATCAGGATAAGAGATTTTGAATACAGGTTAGTCACCTGCCCTAACGCTGCGTTCACTTAATTGCTTAAGTACTTCATCGTTAAACTGGCGTTCGCTTTTATAAAGTTCGCTAACCTTTTCGGGTGGCAATACTTTTAAAAACTCGTCCTTATATTTCTTTTTGATCACTACGAGCTGGGTTTCATATTCCAAATCCCTGTCAATCTGGGCGGTGCCATCAGTAGTTGAGTTTGAATTATTTATACGCTTAAGGATCCTTACCGCAGTAAGTTGCTCTTCATACTGGCGGTAAAGCGGCCAAAATTGTTTAGACTCCTTGGGTGTAAGATTTAACTGCTGACTTATAAAGCCTTCTTTTACCTGCTGCACTTTACGCACACTGCCATTAGGCCTTACAGCATTGCGCGGCGCAATAGTATACCGCTGCACAGGCACTACACGCACACGTTGCTGTGCAAAGCTGGTGTAAGCAAGGGCAAGTATAAAAAATATACCAAAAACGTATTTAATCAATTTACTCATTCAGTATATTATTGAACACTATCAATATCCTTTTGCAAGGCATCTTTTAAACTCTGATCGTTAACCGTGGTGCCTTCTGATACTACAGTTTGCTGTGTATCGGTAGGATCAAGGTTTAACTGCAAATAATCCTTTATATCATCAACCGGAACGTTTGACAGCTGTTTATGTAAAAACGAGGTGTTATGCTCATGTGCCGGGTCGGTAAGTTCATTTAACAATACACCACCACCTATAACTAAAGCAAAACAAGCAGCTGTAGCATATTTCATGGCAGTTGTAGCAAATAATTTTCTAACAACTCCCCTGTTTCTTGCAGCTTCCTGGTTAACCGTTTTATTTAAAATAGCTGTGTTAAGCTTATCAAAATATCCTTCAGGTACGGTAAAATCCGCAGCAGGTTCAGCTAACGCTTCCTCAAAAAAAATGCGGCTTTCTATTTGTTCATGCAGGTTATCAAAATAACCTTCGGGCACGGCAAAGCCTGGCCCCTTATTGTCTAAAGCGGTTTCAATCGCTATCCTGCTTTGTATGTTACCGGTAAGTTCCTCAAAATAATTCTCCGGAACTGTAAAATCTCCAAAAGATCCTTTGCTTCTTAATTCATCAAAATTCCTGAACGCTACAATACGATCTCCGAGGTCATCAAAATAACCGGCTGGCACAATAAACGGATCAGCAGGATTGATCTGTTTAAGTGACTTATATTCATTAAGCCAATCTTTATTTTCCATTTCACTCTTCATATCTTAGTTATAGATGGAACAATTGTCAAAAGGTTTAAAATTTATTTAAATTAATCTTTAGATAGTAAATAAGCCTCGATTTTCTTTACCGCTAAGTGAAATGATGCCTTTAATGCACCCACGCTTGTACCCAGCACTTCCGAAATTTCTTCGTATTTCATATCCTCATAGTACTTCATGTTAAAAACCAGCTTTTGCTTTTCGGGCAGGGTTAATAACGCTTCCTGCAGTTTACGCTGTGCCTTATCGCCATCAAAATAGGTCGAATCGGCCAAAGTATCGGCCAGTTCATAAACCACATCATCTAACGAGATGTTATTTTTTTGTTTCTTTTTATTCAGAAAGGTGATGCACTCGTTGGTTGCAATGCGGTACATCCAGGTATAAAGCTGCGCATCACTCCTAAAACCTGCCAGGTTTTTCCAAACTTTTACAAACACATCCTGTACCAGGTCATCCGCGTCATCATGGTCAATAACCATACGGCGTATGTGCCAGTATATTTTTTGCTGATACTTTTTAAGCAGCATGTTAAATGCCTCGTTCCGGGTCTTTTCGTCCTGGAACTTGCTTAAAATCTCTGCGTCTTCAACCTCTTTTGGCATGTAACAATAATTAAACTTAAATTCTTATTAGCAGCTTTTTGTTTATGATAATAATATTTTAACTCCGTAAAGTTCAGTATTTTTTTAATATTACTAAAAAAGCCGCTTATTGCAGCAGATCAAGCACCTGTTGCGATGAGTTTTTAGTATCAACCTTATCTATTATTTTATTAATAGTTCCGTCGGCACCTATTAAAAATGTTTTGCGTGCGGTACCCATATATTTTTTGCCGTACATATTTTTCTCTACCCAAACACCATAGGCTTCGTTAATGCTTTTATCAGTATCGGCAATAAGCGGAAACGGCAGGCTGTACTTGGTTTCAAACTTTTTATGACTTTTTTCATCATCGGTACTAACGCCAATTACCTCAAAACCTTTACCTAACATGCTTTGATAGTTATCCCTAAAGCTACAGGCCTCGGCAGTACAACCAGGGGTATCATCCTTCGGATAAAAATAAAGGATCACGTTTTTTCCTGCAAAATCAGCCAGTGATATGGTTTTTCCGTTTTGATCTGTAGCGGTAAAAGCAGGTGCTTTGTCGCCTTCGTTTAGTGTTGCCATGTTATTTATTAAAAGCTGCGGTAAAGTATTTACTGTTATTTTTATTATCGGTAACAGTTAATTCAAATATATGTTTCCCTAATGCAATATCGTTATTAAAGGTATAACTCAAAATTTTAGTTTTATAATCCCACTCCATCAATATCCACCTGCCATCAATTTTGCCCGCATAGCTTTTTATACCCGACAAATTATCCCCTATGCGGAACGATATTTTTTTTGCCGCCGATAAATTAGCGTTATTGGTAATGTTTATTGGTGCAACTACCGGTGGTACGGTATCTATCCTGATATAAAAATCACCAAACAGTGTTGGCTGTGCTTTTATATAACCATCCTGGTAGGTGCCGCTGTAGCATGCCCCATCGGTACTTACAATTTCGGCTTTATCAGCAAATTTGCCCAGGTTGCTATCCGGTTTAATCCACAGATCAAACTTAAGGTGCACAGGTGTAAAACGGTTATGGATACGGTGCACTTCAGAAAAAGCACCGGGCTTTTTAGGCAGGGTTGAATAGGTAAAGTCAATATCATCGTACAAATTACCGGGCTCAACTACCACTTTTATTTTATCATTGCTAAACTCATTCCGTTTATCATAATGGAATATGTTACCTGCCTGTTTAACAACAGTAAGGTTAGCAGCCGTATGGCTTGATTTTACTTTGAGGGTAAGGGTTGATGTATTGCCGGCAATATCCTTAACCACGTATTCCACATCGTGTATAGCATCATCATTAAAGTTAATTATACCCCTGTTGATTGATTGCGGGTAAAGCGATATTTTACTGCCGGGCAGTATAAAACATTTTTGGACCCAGCGGTGTGTTTTTAACAGTTCGGGATAATCAACATAAGCATTAATGGCATGAGTTTGATCAAACGCGAAACGTTCAACGGCGAAAGTGTAAACCGTTTTACCATCTAACTTAAGTTCGATAGAATAGATGCCGTTATGGTTTGGCGATACACTGTTCATATCGGTAGTGGTGATACCAAAGCCAATATCGCCGTTTAAATTAATTACGCCGGGTTTAGTAAGGTGGTAGTTGCCATTGGTGCCGCTAACTGCAAAAAACTGCCGCGGTGTTTTTTCGCTGAAGGGGCTGCCATCCAAATGATAGATGCCTATTAAATTGATGGTTGGCGGTACCTTATCGGGGATGGTTAAACCAAACAACTGCGGGTTAATAGTTTCTTCGGTTTGGGTATCCCTGATCTCGAAATGTAAATGCGGCCCTGCTGATGCGCCTTCATTGCCTGATATGGCAATAACATCGCCCTGGCATACCAGCATCTGCAATGGGTCGAGCTTAAAATCAACCTCAAAACTTTGCTGCTTGTACTGCTCATCATGTATCAGTTTTTCCATAGCCGGGGTAAACGATTTAATGTGCCCGTAAACCGTGGTATAACCATTTGGGTGCGTTATATAAATGGCATGGCCAAAACCGCCAAACTGTATACGCAGGCGCGATACATACCCATCATAAGCGGCATGCACCGGGTAGCCGGTTTGCTGGTTGGTTTTAAAATCAAGCCCCGAGTGGAAATGACCCCCGCGCAGCTCGCCAAATGAACCGGCTGTTGATGGCGGCAGATCAAGCGGGTAACGAAAAAAGTTTTGCGGGTACTGATAAGTTTGTATAATACCCTGTGCACATAAACTGATGTAGGAACAAAATATGATTAAAAGGGTACCTATGATTTTTTTAATCATATTTAGCTGTAGCGTTTATTATAGTTTAAGATAAATAGTATTTAATGCTTTAACCCGGTATAGGGGATAAACTACTTAATGTAAAAATCAAGCATTTTAACATCTTCAAGATAGCCTTCTAATTTATCGCCAACGTTTACTTTGGCTACACCCTGTGGTGTACCGGTGTAAATCAGGTCGCCTTTTTTAAGGGTGATATATTTTGATACAAAGGCTATGATGTACTCGAACGAGAAAAGCATATTGGAGGTATTGCCTGCCTGCCTGCTTTGGCCGTTAACATCGAGCTTGAAATTGATATTTTTCAGATCTGCAAATTGTGTTTTGGGCACAAAAGCACTTACCGGAGCCGAATTATCAAAAGCTTTGGCAAGTTCCCAGGGCAGGCCTTTTTCTTTGTGGCGCGATTGAATGTCGCGGGCGGTAAAATCAACCCCTAAGGCAATCTCTTCAAAATAATTCTGCGCAAACTTTTCGTTTACGTGCTTTCCCTCTTTGCTGATCTTGATAACGATCTCAATCTCGTGGTGAATATCCTCCGAAAAATCAGGATGATAAAAAGGTTTGTTATCCTTTAACAGCGCAGTATCCGGTTTCATAAATATAACAGGAACGCCCGGAACCGGGTTATTTAACTCCTTAGCATGCTCCGCATAGTTACGGCCTATGGCAATTATCTTCATAGGGTCGAAATTAAAGAAATTGTGGGAAGAGGAGATTATTTTGGTTAAAAGATTTCGCTGAAACTATCGGAATCAAAAAACAGAGATCCTTTTAATAACAGACTCGGTACCGGCAACCACCCTAACAAAGTAAAAGCCGCGGTTAAGTTTGTTATTAAGCGGGTAGCTAAAGGTTTTTTCGCCCGGTTCAACCCTTTGCGAAAAAAGAGTAATAATATCATTACCCAAAACATCCATAATTTTTATGTTAACATTTGAGTAGCGCGAAAGATCATATTTCAGGTTGATCTGATCGGTAACCGGGTTTGGATATACCTGTACATTGTTAAGCAGCTTATCATCCGGCTTTGCCACCATTACTTTTGTGGTTGATATTACCGCAGGGCGCATTGGGGGCAGCACCAGGTGCAAATTATTTTTTGAGCCCGATTTTGAATTTTTTGATTTTAAAAGGTGAAGATACGTGGTATCCGTTTTTTGATAGCTCATCGCATCAGAAAACGAAAAACTCATGATTATTGCTATTGCAAGCATCATGCCCCATGAATATTTATAAGTAAATTTTCGCCTCATCCTTAATATTGTTTACAAAAGTATAAATAAAGCTGTCATCAATTTAAATACTTATCATTTTATAAAAGGTTTTTAACAAAATTTAACAGAAGATGGCCCATAATGCTATAAATTTAGTTTTTCTTTTGTTAATATTTATTATACCAACAGTTAAATTGTAAAATTTAATACTTTTGCCTTTTTGAAAGTATTAAAGTGTCGAACCATAAAGATCTGCAAAAATTAACCCTATCGGGGTTATTGATAAGTTTGGGAATTATTTACGGTGATATAGGTACATCCCCTCTGTACGTATTTAAAGCCATTGTAGGCGGTCAGCATATTTCTGAAACATTAATTCTTGGCGGCGTATCGCTCATATTCTGGACGCTTACGCTGCAAACCACCTTAAAATATGTGGTGATAACACTGCGTGCCGATAACAAAGGCGAGGGTGGTATATTTTCTCTTTTCTCCTTAGTAAGGCGCCGCGCCAAATGGCTCATTGTACCCGCTGTAATTGGCGGTTGTGCTTTATTAGCCGATGGTATTATTACCCCGCCAATTACCATATCATCGGCCATTGAAGGTTTGCAAACATTTTACCCATCGTTACATACCGTACCCATTGTTATAGCTATAATAATTGCGTTGTTTATTATACAGCAATTTGGCACATCCCTGGTAGGTAAGGCTTTTGGACCAATGATGTTTATCTGGTTCACCATGATGGGTGTACTTGGATTTATCTATATAATACAATCGCCGGCTATTTTTAAGGCTTTAAACCCTTACTATGCTTATCTGTTGCTCAGAACAAACGCGCACGGATTAGTTATTATAGGTGCTGTTTTTTTATGTACCACCGGTGCAGAGGCTTTATACTCCGACCTGGGTCACTGCGGACGGAAGAACATACAGATCAGCTGGATATATGTTAAAACCTGTTTAATTGTAAATTACCTGGGCCAGGCCGTTTGGTTGTTACAGCATAACGGCACCAAAATGGACCTTAATCTGCACAATCCATTTTTTGAGATAATGCCGGGATGGTTCCTGCTTTACGGAATTGGTATAGCAACCGTTGCGGCTATTATTGCCAGCCAGGCGCTTATATCAGGTTCATTTACCTTAATTGCAGAGGCTGTACGTTTAAACTTATGGCCTAAAGTGCGCATCAATTATCCATCAGAGCAAAAAGGACAGTTGTATGTGCCAAGTGTTAACTGGCTGCTTTGCGCCGGTTGCGTTGGCGTAGTATTATTGTTTAAAGAATCGGCACATATGGAGGCGGCCTACGGCTTAAGCATTACCGTAGCCATGTTAATGACCACTATTTTAGTGGCCAACTTTTTGAAACGTAAAAAGCTGCCTACTTATATTGTTATTGTATTTTTAATAACCTACCTGCTTATTGAAGGTACGTTTTTAGCCGGTAACCTGGTTAAATTTGTGCACGGCGGCTGGTTTACATTATCAGTGGGTTTCGTATTGTTCACCATTATGTGGACCTGGCATACAGCCCGTAAAATCAGGAACCGATATGTTAAGTTTATTGAGATAGAGGATTATTTCAGCATTATAAAAGAACTAAGCGATGATGAAACCGTACCTAAATATGCCTCGCAGTTAGTTTACTTAACCAGTGCTAACTTTAATTCGGAGGTTGAATCAAAAATTATTTATTCCATTCTGCAAAAACAACCTAAACGTGCCGATGTTTATTGGCTGGTACACGTTGATGTGGTTGATGAACCCTACAAAAAGGAATACGAGGTTGACTTTTTAGTACCTAATAAACTGATCCGTATTGATTTTAAGCTTGGCTTTAGGGTTGAACAACAAATTAACCTGCTATTTAGGCGCGTAGTTGAAGATTTGGTTAAAAAAGGCGAGGTTGATATTACCAGCACTTACAAATCATTAAACAGGCATAAAATTGTAGGCGACTTCAGGTTTGTAGTGATTGAAAAGGTACTTTCGCGCTCCCATAATCTTTCATTGTACGAGAGCTTTATTATGGCTTTTTATACTTATCTGAAAAAGATAAGCTTGTCGGAAGAACGTGGCTTTGGTCTTGATCTGAGCTTTGTAACCGTTGAGAAAGTACCATTGATGCTGGCCGCACCTGAAACTGTAGAAATCCATCGCGTGCTTTAATTTTACATTAACTAATTGTAAATTCAGAATTAATACAGATTGTTATAATACTTTAGCTGGTGTGTATTTTTAAAACCATAATAAGGTAACAATACTTTGTTAGGCATTTTAAATACGCCGCTATTGTATAACATCAAACACTTGCCGGTGAAAAAGTTAATAGTTGCGCTGTTTTGTATCGTATCATTAGGGGCTCAGGCCCAGGTTACTGATACCACTACTAAGAAAAACCTCGGAGATACGATAAAAAAGGATCTTTTTACCGCTCCCGATTCTGTAAAACATTTGCATAGCAAGGCATGGACCTTAGTGCCGCCAGCTGCATTAATTGGCTATGGCGCATTATCATTTGCCATTCACCCTTTACGCCGCGTTGATTACTACATTAGCGGCGAAATCAAAAAAACCGACCCTAATTTTGACACCAGAGCCGAAAGCTATTTTCTGTTTACCCCAATTGTAATGGTTTATGGTTTAAACCTTATTGGTGTTGAAGGTAAAAACAGGTTTATTGACCGTACTGCATTGCTTGGCTTATCGGGCGGCTTAGTTGGTTTAAGCGGACTGGTTACTAAAAAACTCACACACAGGCTAAGGCCAAACGGTAAAGACTATTTATCGTTCCCCTCGGGGCATACAGCAGCCGCATTTATGGGTGCCGAATATTTAGCGCAGGAATACTCCGATAAATCTCCTGTTTATACCATAGTGGGCTATTCGTTTGCTGTTGCAACCGGTGTGTTCAGGATGTATAACCGCGATCACTGGTTTAGCGATGTGGTTGCCGGGGCTGGTTTGGGTATCCTATCAACCAAAACAGCCTATTTAATATATCCTTATTTGCGCAATGCGCTTACCCATACTGATAAAAAGGGCCGCAGCACTATGATACTCCCAATTTACCAAAATGGTGCGCCGGGTGTATCTTTTGCCATGAATTTGTAAGTAACTATTAATCTTTACAAGCAGTTATCTCTACTTGTAGATCATCTTGTAGATCAGTATAATACTGGCAAATACAAAGGTAATGGCATTGGCTATAGTAACGGGCAGGCTGCCACTCATCAGCCCGTAGATGAGCCACAAAAGCGTACCCGCAGTAAACAGCGCGTACATTGACAACGAAATCCCCGAAGTATCTTTTGTGTGTATAGTTTTAACAGCTTGTGGCAAAAAGGAAACCGTGGTGCCAAAGGCAGCCAATAAACCAATAATGGTAACAGTATTCATATAGGGGTAGTTTTTGTTCGACCCCAATTTACGCAATCTTATTGGTTTATAAGCTTTTACCGGCGTTAAGCAATTGTAAAACTATTCCTCAATGTTCAGTTTTCTGTCCTTACCCAAAACGCTATGCTTATAGCTGTAAGTAAAGTATATCACCAAACCTATTATCAGCCATATTAAAAAACGCAGCCAGTTGGTATAACCTAACTCTGTCATCAAGTAAAAACAACTCAATAAGCCCAATACAGGTATCAGCGACAGGTTTTTAACAAAGGCAAAAACAGTTAACACTGCCGACAGGATGATGAATAAAAAGATAGGGAAGTTTTCGTGCGCATTGGCGCCAGAGAAAAGAGTTAAAATATCGTGTCTGAAAAAATACATTCCTACTATAAAAACTACAGGTACAATGTATTTAGAATTGATATAAGGTAAGTGGAAACGGCCTTTTTTAGCTTCTTCGCGCGGTAATAAAAGTACACCGCCGCAAACCAATACAAAAGCAAACAGGGTACCTATACTGGTAAGATCGGTAACCTCGGTAAGGTTCATGAACAAAGCCGGAATTGCCACCACAAAACCCGTTACAATGGTTGCAAACGATGGTGTATGATATTTAGGGTGGATGCGTGAAAATGCTTTAGGCAACAAACCATCGCGGCTCATGCTCATCCAGATACGTGGCTGCCCTAACTGAAATATCAATAACACACTGGCAGTAGCAATAACTGCACTGAACGATATAATACCGCTTATTTTTGTTAAACCAACTTTGGTAAACACATAAGCCAGCGGATCGCCAACGGCAAGGTCTTTATAACTAACCATACCGGTAAGTACCAGGGCAATCAAAATATAAAGCACCGTACAAATAATAAGCGAGTAGATCATTCCTCGGGGCAGATCCCGTTGCGGGTTTTCGCACTCCTCGGCCGTAGTTGATATGGCATCAAACCCGATATATGCAAAAAACACGCCCGATACACCCTTCATTACACCCTGAAAGCCATTTGGCATAAAAGGGTGCCAGTTGGCCGGTGTAACATAAAAAAAGCCGATACAAATTACTGCTAATACAATAGCGATCTTTAAAAAAACCATCGCGTTGGTAGCCTTTTTAGTTTCGCGGATGCCTATATAAACCAGGTAGGTTATTATTACAACGATAAGTAGTGCAGGCATATTGGCTATCAGTTTAATATTACCAATACCAGGCGCCGTGCTCCATGCTGCTGCGCCTTGTTTAAAGGCGTCTGTTATACCCGCAAGGTTATGGCTGGCTGTTAGCTGCTGCACCTGTTCATGTGCCTTAAACGCTGTAAAATAGTCCATAGTAAGGTACTCAGGTATGTGAATACCAAAGCCTTCCAGCAGGTTAACAAAATAGGTGCTCCATGATATGGCAACAGCAATATTACCAATGGCATATTCCATTAACAGATCCCATCCTATAATCCAGGCAATTAATTCTCCAAATGAAGCATAGGCATAAGTATAAGCGCTGCCTGCAACAGGTATACGCGATGCAAATTCGGCATAGCATAATGCCGAAAAACCGCAGGTTACTGCGGTTATTACAAACAAAATAGTTACACCTGGCCCACCGTTAAACGAGGCTAAACCGATGGTTGAAAATATCCCCGCCCCTACTACGGCTGCAATGCCCATCAGGGTGAGGTCCTTTACGTTAAGTTCTTTTTTTAGTTGCGAGGAGGCTGTTCCGGGATGTTCGGCATCGCTAAAACCACTTGCTACATCTGCTAATATTTTATGAATATTTTTTTTACGGAATACGCTTTTTGACATTTAGTTCAGAATATTTGATCAACCATTGTAAACATAACCATTTTTTTGCATTCAATAAGTATATGCTTATTTTGCACGATGAATATAAGCATAAAAGATATTTTACAAAGAATACGGCCGTTTTTTATCCTTTACCTGCTGCTTTTATGCGCCTGTTTTATCATCAAAATACTGTACACTAAAGAACAAATTTACTTTGCTGTAAACGAAAGAAATTGTGAATTTGCAGACTGGATTGCCCCCTACATAACCGATATTGGCAACGGATGGACCACCATTGCATTATCCGCTTTATTACTGCTGTTTAATTACCGGGCGGCGTTTTTATTAGCCACCGCTTATGCGGTAACATCATTATTTGCGCAAGTTTTAAAGTTTATTTTTGATAAGCCAAGACCCACCCTTTTATTTAAGGACCAGCTTAGCCGTATACACTTAGTACCCGGTGTGGATATGCTTAAATATAACAGCTTTCCTTCGGGGCATACCGTATCTGCATTTTCGGCAGCTATAGTTATCCTTTATATCACAAAAAATAAAAACTGGAGTGTGCCGCTGTTAATATTGGCTGTACTGATTGGCTATTCGCGCATGTATCTGAGCCAGCACTTTTTTGAGGACGTAATGGCGGGATCAGTAGTGGGGGTATTTATAGCCATTTTCTGGCTCAGCTATATCGGCCAAAAAAAGTTCCTTAATTCGCCTCAATGGAGTAATGGGTTAATAAGGAAAAGTAAATAGACATTATTTATTGGGGTTATAAAAAAAGCCATTAGTTATTGTTATTGAAATTTCAATAACAATAACTAATGGCTTTAATAAGCAAGGACCAAATTAATAGGCCAGTTTCTTTTTTCTGCGTACCAAAACAACTATCACCAGGATAATTACCAGTGCGCCGCCACCAAATAATGCTATCTTAACGGTTGATGACATCCCATTTGAACTTAACAGGTACTGGTCATTACGCTGCAGATCACGCGATAAATGGATAGATGAGGCATAGGCCTTATACTCATCCTTTATAAACTCTTTCCTGCTTTCAGGATACACGTATTCAAAAGTATAGGTAGCATCCTGTGTGTAGATCAGTATAAAATTTATCAGCTGTACATTTTCAGCAGCATCATCACTTTTTAAGGTAAATAACTTGGCTTTTAAAGTACCGATGGTGGTATCACGTACATTTTGTGCACTACCATCGCCCGATTGACCCTGGATATTTTTGATGTAATTTTTAAATACGCTGTTCAAGTCTTTTTCATGTTTTAGCGGCGTATTGTTTTTTTCATTGGGTGCCACTATAACTGTCATATAACCATACAAGCCATTAGCCTGGTAAATATGCTGACCTAAAGTATCTTTCTTTTGAAACGTTGATGGTAACGATACGGTAACCAGGCTGTCAACCTTTACAGGTGTAAGTTTCTGGCTAAACCCTGCTATTGCAAAAAAAGCCAGGGTTAAACTTAATAATATCTTTTTCATACTTAATTAAACTCGCCAAACTTCAATAAGTTTTAATAATTAGAGCTTTAAGAAGTATTTAAAGGTATATTACAATTACAAATAGCTTATTTTAAGCGATTTGTAAGCATTACAGCTTTAACAATTTACAATAATATTATAAAAGAATATGTGCATATTTCCACCTTTATTTATCAAAATAATTGGGCGGATATAACTTTTGGCCGTACTTTTCGGCTATTTCGCGCATTTTATTTAGGGTGGCATCGTCCATTGGCGGCGGGGGTAAAAAAACACCGGGAGAAACAGGTTTTCCCAGTTCCTCAAACATTTCTTCCAGGCCCGATGGTACAACGGTACAAAGTAAATGAGCTGCCTGTGCCGAAATATTTTTAAAACAATGCACCATTCCGCCTAAAGGGATACTTACAAAAGCTCCTTTTTTAGCTACATAAGTTCCGGCCTCGCTTTTAACCTCAACCTCGCCATCAACTACAAAAAATGACTCCTGGAATGCTGCATGAGCATGCGGACCGGGCCCACTACCCGGAGGTATCAGCATATCAATTACTGCAAATGCGCCGCCGGTTTGTTTTCCGCTGATCAAAATGCGGTAGTTGCCGCCGGCTACTGATAAGCTATCGCCATCATTGGCTCCAATTGCTGTAACTGTGTTGTTTATATTTTCCATGCTTTTTTAGATGGTATTCTTATAAATATAACCGTATTATTTTACACCAATATATACAACAGGTTAAATTATATATGTTTTGGTTTTTCATCAAAACAAAAAGCGGTCAACCTTCCGGTCATCCGCTTTTAAAATAATTCAATTTATACTATGCTGTTACAATTTATCCATTTCGCCTTTTACAAATTCGGCCAGTTCTTTAACGTAAGCAGCACTGAAATCAAACTTGATGCCTGCTGTTTCGTAAATCTCTTTAATAGTTTTTGTATAGCCCAATTTTAAGGCCTCCATATATTGTTGCAAACCCTTCTCAGGGTTTTCTTTATAGTTTTTCCATACTGCAATAGCACCTAACTGGGCCATACCGTACTCAATATAGTAAAACGGAACCTCAAAAATATGCAGTTGTTTTTGCCAAAGGTTATTTTCGGCATCCTGATGCTCGCTCCAATCCACAAAGCCCGCTCCAAAAGGCTCGTAGATCTGTATCCAGGCCTCTGTACGCTCAGCATCGGTATGATCGGGGTTAGTGTAGACCCAGTGCTGAAACTGATCAACCACGGCTACCCAGGGCAGGGTTTTCAACACATCAAAAAGCTGATCGCGTTTGGCACGTTTTAAATCCTCGGCATTATCAAAGTAAACATCCCAGTTATCCATTGATATTAACTCCATCGACATGGAAGCCAGTTCGGCCACCTCGCTTGGGCAATGCTTAAAGTCATTCAACTCCAGATCGGCAGTTAAAAAAGTATGTACCGCGTGGCCACCCTCATGCACCATGGTAGTAAGATCGCGGAAGGTGTTGGCCGAGTTCATAAAAATGAAAGGCGCACCGGTTTCTGATAACGGATAATTATAACCACCCGGGGCTTTACCCTTGCGGCTTTCCACGTCAAAAAGGTTATTTTCTTTCATGATCTCCAATCGCTCGCCCAAATAGCTATTGATATTTGTAAAGCACTGGATTGATTTTTCGATTAACTCGGCGCCGCTGTTAAATGGCTTTAAAGCAGGCTTGCCTGATATATCAACATCCATATCCCAGGGTTTAAGGGCATCTAAAGCTAAAGCTGCTTTGCGCTTATCTGCCTGCTCGCGCAGGATAGGAACAATCTCCTTTTCAATAGCCTCATGAAAAGCATAACAATCCTGCGGGGTATAATCAAAACGGCCCAACGCCTGGAACATGTAATCTCTGAAGTTTTCGAACCCTGCATTAAGGGCCACTTTATGCCTCAGTACACGCAGGTGGTCAAATAACTGGTCAAGCTGCTCCTTGTCCTGCAAGCGGCGGCCCGTTATTTTTTCCCAAACCTCTTGCCTTTTAGCGCGGTCGGTATCCTTTAAAAATACGGAGGCCTGCTCCAGTGTAAATTCCTTTTCGCCAATGTGGACAGACATAGAGCCGGTTATTGACTGGTATTTTTGCTGCTCAACCTGTATCTCTGTCTGGATAGGGATATTCTCTTCTCTAAAAAGCTCCAGCGATTTTTTAACGCCACGCAAGTAGATGAAATATTTCTCCCCGTCAAGCTGATCAACCCATTCGCTGTTAACCAATTTTTTATTCAGGTCATTACTGTACGGGGCAATTTTGGGTTCTATCTCGGTAGCAAAATATTGAAAGTTTTGCAGCAGTTCTTCGCTGGTGGTATCGCAGGTCATGCGGATATAGCGCCAGGCAAAATCTTCTTCCAGGGCGGCTTCTACCTCGCTGCGGTCGTGCAGCCATTTTTCAAGATCGCTAACCGAACTTATGGGGCGGTCGCATAATTCTTTATAAAGCGGTTCCAGGCTTTCCCAATTAATTTCGAAGCCCGCAGGTATATATTTTCTTGTTTTTTTGTGGATCATGGTTATCTAATTTGCAGATATGCAAATGTGCAGATGTGCTGATGATAATCAAAGCAATTACCAAATAATATTAAGATGCCATGACGAAACAAGAAGATTATAATACCTCCGCCCCCTTAACTATCAACTACTTTGCATATAAAGTTTCGCTCATCAGCTTTATCCCATCCTCGTAACTTGTTGGCTTAAAGTTAAAAGCCTTTATAAATTTTGAGGAATCAAAAACATAATCGTGGTTGTACTGGTAATACATTTCAACAGTACCCATCACTACTTTTTGAAACAGACCAACCAGCCAAAGCATCATTTTATTAATGGCAAAGTATTTAGGCTCAACATTATAAACCCTGGCAGCTATTTCAATAAATTGCTTACCTGTTAACGGGGCGGCTGTAGGCATGTGCCATATCTGGTTATCACTTCCGGGGGTTTGGCCAAGCAGGTACATTGCTTTACCCATATCAGGTATATAGCTAAAATTATGCAGTTTGTTTGGGCTGCCTATCCACTGTGCTTTTTCTTTTTTGGCATATTTGTTCAGCACCATCATATCAAAAAAGCTGTTCATGGTGTCGGTACCATAAAAATCAGCACCGCGGGCAACACTGGCACGTATGCTACCTGCCTTTACCTCGTCCATAAGCTTGGTTACTATGGCTGCCCTTATTTTACCCTTAGCACTGATCGGATTATAAGGGGTATCCTCTTTCATGGGGCCTTTAACCAGTCCATACATATAAACGTTATCAAAAAATATAAGGCGGGCGCTTGTTTCTTTACCCAGCCTGATAAAGTTGTCCATAATCACGGGCCATTGCTGCTGCCATATATTTTTATCATAAACCAATCCTGCGGTAAGGTAAATTACGGTTGATCCCTTCGAGGCATCTAACAATTCTGAATAGTTAAGCAGATCGGCTTTTTGCCAGGTGATGTTCTTTTCCGCGTTTACAATTGGTTTACGGCTTACCAAACGGATGGTTTCGTTATGGTTCAATAATTCGTGGGTAAGTGCATTTGCTACTGCGCCGCCGGCTCCTAATATAGTGTGCATAATGTTATTGTTTTGATTGATTCAAAGATAGAGAGCCATTGAATTTCAAAACGTTAACAAAAGATAAGAAAAATCAATTCAGACATTAACCAATATCCGCCGCCTGATGCGAGATAATGAAACGGGGGTGATACCTAAAAAGTGGGCTATATAATGCTGGGGCATACGTTGTAATACCTCCCGGCCGGTGTTTAGCAGGTCAATATAGCGTTCTTCGGGAGTTTTGGTGATAAAGGATGACATACGATCTTCATAGCAGAGCAAATAGTGCTCGGCCACCAACCTGCCAAAGCGTTCCATTTTATAAGCCAACAGCGGGTTTGCCAGCATGAGCTGCATATTTTTATGGCTGATGTTGATCAGTACAGTATTTTCAAGAGTTTGAATATAGTTTTCTGCTGCCTGTTGTGTCAGATAGCTTTTGTAAGAGCTTGTAAACTCATTCTCGAAACTAAAATACCCGGTAATTTCTTCACCATCCTTGATATAAAAATAACGGACAGCCCCTTTTACAATAAAGCCAATATCGGTACAAACAATCCCTGGCTCAACAATATTCCGTTTCTTTTTCAGGCTTTTGAAACTTAGGTGCTGGGTAAAAACTATCCATTCGGCTTCGTTAAAAACAACATATTTTTCAATGTGTTCTCTGTAGGCCGATAATGCATTTAGTGTATCCATAGTCTGTCTAACAAAAAGAAAACTGCGAAAACCACACTGGCAATACCATTAGTAGTCATAAAAGCAAAGTTTACCCGGCTCAAATCATTAGGTTTTACCAGCAAATGCTGATAGATAAGCATACAGCAAAAGAAAACTATACCGGCATAATATAACAAGCTAACAGGCGTAAAAAACACCGGCATTACCACAAATGCAGCCGACAATACATGCAAAAAGGTTGACAGGCGCAAAGCATTTACCTTACCTAAGTAGGCAGGGATTGAATGCAGGTTTTCGCTGCGGTCAAAATCCTCATCCTGTAAGGCATATATAATATCAAAACCGCTAACCCAGCACAATACCGCTAACGAGAAAAATAGCGGGGGCCATGCAAACTGACCTGCTATTACCAAATAAGCACCAATTGGCGCTAATGAAAGGCCTAAACCTAAAACCAAATGGCAAAGTGCTGTAAAACGTTTGGTGGCACTATAACCCAAAACTACTAACAAGGCCACCGGCGATAGATAAAAGCATAAACTGTTTATAAACCACGTGGTAGCTATGAACAACAGGCAGTTAATAATGGTGAATGTTAATGCCGATGCGGGGCTTATCCGGCCCGATGGGATGTCGCGTTGTTTGGTACGGGGATTTTTTGAATCGATGTTCCTGTCGAGGTAGCGGTTAAATGCCATTGCGGAGTTACGCGCAAAAACCATACACAGCACCATCATTACCAATTTTAGCCATTCAAAAGGATGACTGGTGGTGGTAACTGCCAAAAAGAAGCCGATAAAGGCAAAAGGCATTGCGAAAATGGTATGCGAAAAGGTAACTAACGACAGGTATTTTTTCATTTTTTAATTATAAACTGGGCGCAATACTGAAGTAATTGAAGCATACTTGCAAGGCTTTTGCGTTCAACTTTAAGTACCTCAGTATTACACCACCGAAAAACATTTCAAATTTCGGTATTTTTATTGTTATTTATGCCATTTGGCACGTTCATATTGAACAGGCCATTTAACTTCAACACCTAATTCAAACGCTGCCCTAAGCGGGAAGTGCGGATCGCGCAGCATTTCGCGGGCTATAAATACAAAATCGGCCTGCCCTGTCTGGATAATTTCATCAGCCTGTTTAGCTTCAGTTATTAAACCCACAGCACCTGTTAGTGCACCACTTTCTTTTTTAACCTTTTCGGCAAACTCAACCTGGTAACCCGGCTTTAAAGGAATTTTTGCCGTAGCAACGTTACCACCCGATGAGCAATCAACCAGGTCAACGCCTTTAGTGATCAATACTTTTGCTAAGGCAACAGAATCATCCGCTGTCCAGCCGCCTTCGGTCCAGTCGCTTGCCGAGATGCGTACAAATATTGGCAAATCAGCAGGCCAGGTTTCTTTTACGCTTTCAACAATTTCTAAAAGCAAACGGATCCGGTTGTCGAACGATCCACCATACTCATCAGTACGCTGGTTACTTAATGGCGATAAAAACTCATGGATCAGGTAACCATGGGCGCCATGCAGCTCAATAACCTTGAACCCGGCTTTATGGGCGCGGGAGGCAGCGGCTTTAAAATCAGCTTTAACTTTTTCAATCCCGGCTTTATCCAATTCGGCAGGTGCCTCTTCATTTGGAGTAAATGCTAAAGCACTCGGACCAAAGCTCTCCCAGCCTTCCGGTTTATTGGCTGGTATTTGCGTACCACCTTCCCAGGGTAAAGCATGGCTGGCTTTTCTGCCTGCGTGTGCAAGCTGCGTACCTGCAACAGCACCCTGTCCGTGTAAAAAATCGGTTATCTCTTTTAGCTTAACAATATGCTCGTCTTTATAGATACCTAAATCACCGGGGCTTATCCTGCCCTCAGGCGATACGGCATTGGCTTCGGTTAATTAATCCGGCACCACCAACTGCGCGGGCACCCAAGTGTACCAGGTGCCAGTTATTGGCAAAACCATCCTCGCTGGAGTATTCGCACATTGGTGAAACCACCAAACGGTTTTTGAACTCAACACTTTTTATTTTTATAGGTGAAAACAGATGTGGCATAGTTTTTCTTTTTTTATGTAAAGATGTAGAGTGGCGATTTAGTTTTTATTACCTGAAAGTAATTTTTCAAATATGGCTAACCACACAGATAGACTGATTAGCTTACTGACAAAATCAAAAAGAACAGGCGCAAAAAACACTTGCTGTTTTATTTGAGAAAACAATATTGGTAATTAAAAGATTGATAGTGAATGCGGGTAAAACTATATACCTAAAACCTGTTTCAACTTAACATAGCCTGTTTTGCTCACCGGTATTTTAGCACCCGATTTTAAGATGGCCAGGTGGGCATCCTTTTCGTAAGGGTCGATACGGGTAATCTGCTGTATGGCTATAATGTATGAACGATGTACCCGAACAAAATACTTAGGGTCAAGCATCTGTTCAAAAAAGTTCATGGTCTTGTTTTTCAGGAAAGAGCCTTCGGCAGTAAAAACGCTTACGTAATCATCATCGGCAGCTAAGTACTCCACATCATGCACGGGGATGATCTTAACCTTGGTACCGGTTTTAACCACAATACGCTCATGCTGTGCCGGCGAGTTGGCAGCTTCTAAAATTTCTTCTGTTTTTTTAGGTGCGGCAGCCACAGGTGCCTGGGCCAGGTATTTTTCGACTGCTTTATTAAAACGATCTTTATTGAAGGGCTTTAACAGGTAATCAACCGCGTGCGCTTCAAATGCCTTTATCGCATACTCATCAAAAGCAGTAGTAAATATTACGGCGGGGGGATTATCAACCAACTCCAGCATTTCAAAGCCATTGATCTTAGGCATCTGCACATCTAAAAATATCAGATCGGGCTGATGAGTTTGAATGGCTTTTAAACCCTCAAAGCCGTCGCCGCACTCCTGCATTACTTCTATCTGATCAAAACTTTGCAAATATTCCTTTACCACCATGCGGGCTAAAGGCTCGTCGTCAATAATTAAGGCGCGTTTCATATTTATAGCTGCGGTACTTTAATAATAGTTGTAAATATATTATCATTTGCATGAGTTTCCATCAAATCGTTGCGCGCAAATAATAAATATAAACGTCTTTGTACCCCACGTAAGCCAAAACCGGTGCCTTTTTTAGGCCTTGAGGTTTGCGGATCGTAAGGGTTTTGTACCATTAATATCAAATAGGAGCCTTCCATTTCGGCACGGATGCTCACTACCACATCCTCGGTAGTATCATACAAACCAAACTTAATGGCATTCTCAACAATCGGCTGCAGCAACATTGATGGCAATATAGCCTCGCACGATTTTTCGTCGCAGCTAACCTCGGTTTGCAGCCTGTGCCCAAAACGCACCTTTTCAATATCAAGGTAAAGGTTAAGGTGCTGCAGTTCATCATTTAATGATACCTGCTGCTGATCGTCCTTTTTTAAAGTGCCGCGCAAAAAGTCTGAAAGCTGGTGAATCATCCGGCGGGCTTCATCAGGTTTAAAGCCTATTAAAGCATTGATTGAATTTAAGCTATTGAATAAAAAGTGCGGCTGTAATTGCTGGCGCAGGTTATAAAGCTCCGCATCGCGGGCCAGTTGTTCGGCTTCGGCCTTGCGTTTTTCATTTTCCTTTTGGTCAATTTGCGAATACCAGATCATACTGATCATAGCCATCCATCCTATCGCCAAAAAATCAATGAAAAAACGTAGAATTAATGATTGGATCAAAAAATTAGTGTAAGCCACGCCGGTAACCAAAAGCGGCAATATCCAACGGCTGCCAAAGGTGCATATCCCTGCAAGGGCAGCAATCCATATTAATATATTGATGTAATTACCCTTGCCCGGCTGGTAGTAGCGCAGGTTATTATTAATTAACCAGCAGGCAGCGGCTAATAGTATGGAACAAATTAGCCCGTCGGTTAGGGCTATATACCATATAAATCCAAAACTATGGATGATATAAGCCTGCAGGGCCATCCAAATAAGCCCGCAGATTATAAAACCCGCATATAGTTTTGAAGATGATAATGATGATAGTGCCATACTTTAAGTCCGGAAGTTAGGAGCAGCCCTAATGTGCCGGAAAGTTTGTTTTATTGCTGACCGGGTATGGCAATGCATTAAGCATGCTTAAAACCCGTTAAACTGTTTTATTAATAACTCCTTATATCTACCCCTGCAAAAATTGAAACACCTTTTAATACCAGGATCTTTTCGCTTCCTACTGCGGCAGTGCTCTTCATTCTTTTATCATCAATACCTGCAAAAACTGCAGCTATATCAGTAACTACATGCCAGTTTGAGGGCACAATTATTTTAGTGCTGCCAAATATTTGTACGATATCAATTACTATGCGGCCGTTTATATCTGCCTGGGTTAAATCAAGTTCGGCCCCGCCAAAAATATTTACCACATCGCCACCCCTGAAATCTTTTGAAAGAATGGTTTTCTTAACGCCCCCAAAAACAGAAACTGTATCCAGGTATTCATCGCCTGTTGGCGGATAGTAAGAAGAAGAAGATGATGGTGACGGATCTTTGGGTGGTATATTTGAGGTTGTATAATCAACCACAGGTTCGGCAGGTGCTTTATCGCCGGTGTTTTTCCAATCCCACTGCTGTCCGTATTTTTTATCGACGAAACCTTTGTCGAAACGGTGGTTACGGCGTAATATCATCCATAAACCAAAAGCAATAATGGCAATTGGCCAAACCACTGCACTGGCACCGCTGATATTATTATCTAACAAAAACACCACCCCAATTAAGATAAGGGCAAATGACGATGGTTTTTGAAAATTGCTTTTTGCACCAACAAAAAGCCCCCAGAATATAAGCCACATTGGCCAGCTGAATAACCAATGCGGGATAAAGAAGAATGTAAACTGCCGGATAAGCAGCACGGCCCCTATGACCAGTAAAATTATCCCTGCCAGGGCTTTGCCATTGCGTGGATTGTTGGGTTGTCCTATATCGTTTATCATTATAATTAGTGCATTTTAAATCTTATCCAAAACTAAGGTAACATTATAAGCCAGCCAAACAAAAACTGGCAGTATATTTAAACAAATCGGTAAGGTATTATAAAGTGTCGGTGAAAAAGTTTGCGGGAAAATTCGGGTTGGATTTTTATGTATTTTTTGAGAGTAATTTAATGCGTCGGCCCTGTGCGATTCCTTCCCTGCGGAAGGGGAGGTAGGGGTTACTATGCTTTGCAAAAGTACGTTGTTGTAAATGACATCATCGTCCCGCTCATAGCCGCGGGGGCTTTTCACTTTCCCTTAGATGGAATTAACCAAAGATCAAGTCAGAAAAAAGCTTCCCCGCTGCAAGCCATGCTCCAGGCCCGCTTTTCTGACAGGCCTTTACCCCCTTTTTGATTGGGTTTTATTGAACAAAGCTTTTCAAGCCCTCTCCTTTGGAGAGGATTTAGGTGAGGCCCTTTATTTCAAACGCACTTCTACGCTCCAGTCGCCGCCACTGGCAACGTTGTTGGTTTTAGCAAAATCGCCCATGTTTAAAGCAAATGATACTTGTAAAAGGCTATTCAAATAAGCCAGTGGTTTACCCTCTGCTACTGCGCCAAAAGTTTGACAGTAGGGCATTGTGCCTGTGTAAACCTGTTTGTTTTTGTAAGATATAGTCACATTCACCATGTCGCCAACCTTTGGATCAAGCTGTTTAAATAACGTGTCGGGAATATTTGTCCATACGTTACCGTATTGCACATCAAGCACCGGGATATTACCTTTTATAGTTTTGCCGGTTAACACTGCCTGCTGAAACGGAATACTCACCACCTGCTTTGGCAATACCGGGCCTACCTGCTCAAAGCTGATAACGCCTGCTGCCAAACGGGCAGCGGTAAAGGCATAAACATCACGCCCGTGAAAGGTATAAGACTTTTGCGAATCCTTACGGCGGTTAACAGCTTCATCAATTTCACGGATCTCGTCAATTCCTAATGAGGCGGCTATCAGCGTAAGCGTTCCGTTATTGGGTGTTACTATGTAATGGCCTGATTTTGTTTTTAACACGACAGATTTACGCGCTGTACCCACACCCGGGTCAACTACCGATACAAATACGGTACCTGCGGGCCAGTATCTTACGGTTTGCTCCAGGCGATACGATGCTTCCCATATATTGTATGCCGGGATTTCGTGCGTCAGGTCATACAGTTTTAAGTCGGTTGATACGCCCATCGCAACGCCTTTCATGGCTGACACGGCACCATCCTTTAGTCCAAAATCTGACTGGAAAACAACTATTTTATTTTGTGCCGATGACAGCTTTACCAATAACAGCAGTACGATAAGGAAGGTAGCAGCAAGTAAATTTTTCTTCATGTTTATAAGTTAGAATACACCTGTAAATTAATGTATTTTCACTTATTTATGAAATCACAATTTAACTAAATGCAGCAATTTCACCTCCGATATTACTTAACGCGGTAAGCATACCTCTATAAAGACAAAGCCGGGCAAGTTTCCCTGCCCGGCTTCAAACCATCACTATATTAATTGTACCACTTTATATTATAGCTCTTTAAAGCTGCTTTGTTTAGTTTCGGCTTGCTCCTGCGGCTTATTGTGTTTGGTTATCATCCAGGCGCCAACGCCTATGATTGCTATTGGCCAAACTACCCTATCGGCATTGCCAATGTTTTCGGTAAATAAAAAGGCGGTGCCTAAAACAACCATCCAGATCCATATTGGCTTACGGAAGTTGTATTTACCACCCATATAAAGGCCGTAGGCAATTATCCACATAGGCCAGCTAAACAGCCAGTTTGGGATAAAGAAAAGGTTAAGCTGGTTAACAAGCAACAACCCGCCTAAAAAAACAAGTATAATGCCGGCCATTGTTTTACCGCTGTATTTGCTGGGGTTACTTATAGTAGTTTCCATTGTTTTATGTTTTAAATCTTACCCAAAAATAGGGCAGTATTAAAGCATCAGCAACGGAATATTGGCGAGCTATTTACAGAAGTCGGTAAGGATTAATAAAATGTCGGTGAATGTGGGTGAGCCAAAAACACCGCCCACCACACCATTAAAAAGGGAGAACCCTATATCTCAGGTTCCTGCTGGCTTAAACAGTGGAAACTGCCCAGCCCCCATATAATATCAGTCGAGTCTATCCCTATTACTCTATGCTCAGGAAAACAGCCCTGCAAAATATCCAGGGCCCTGTCATCATTAGCGCAGCGGTAAGTTGGTACTACCACCGCCGAATTAGCGATATAAAAATTGGCATACGATGCCGGTAAGCGCTGCCCATCGTAAATTACGGCATCGGGCATTGGCAGCTCAACAACATCCAGTTGCTTGCCGTTTAGCAGGCGCATGGTTTTTAGTGCGGCAAGGTTCTCTTGCAGTAAGTGGTAATTGTCGTCGTTCTTGTTTTCTTCAACAACGGTAACAACCGTATTTTCATCAGTAAAGCGGGTAATATCATCAATATGGCCGTCGGTATCATCACCAACAATACCATCGCCAAGCCATAAAATTTGCTCAACCCCGTAATAGTTTTGCAGGTACGCTTCTATTTGTTCCTGGTCTAAATGAGGGTTACGGTTTTTGTTCAGTAAACAGGCAGTTGTGGTTAACAATGTGCCCTTGCCATTAAAATCAACAGAACCGCCTTCCATTACAATACCGGGGTTATAAACCGGCATGCCAAAATGGTCGCCTATTTTTGTTGGGATAACATCGTCCAGATCAAAAGGTGGATACTTGCCTCCCCAGGCATTATAGCCCCAATCAATAATTGCTTTTTGCTTGGTATGCTCGTTTATTAAAAATGCCGGGCCATGATCCCTACACCAGGCATCATTAGTTGGGAAGTTATAAAACTCTATTTTTTTCAGATCGACGCCTGCAAAGCTCAACAACTGTTTGGCAAATGCAGCCATTTGCTCATCTTTTACGTTGATGCGCACCAACTCATCCTCACTGATTATTTTAATGAACTCACAATATTTTGGATAGATCAGATCTATCTTACCCGGCCATGATTCCTCCTTATGTGGCCAGCTAAGCCATGTAGCAGTATGACGATGCCATTCGGCAGGGAAATGAAATCCGTTTTGTTTAGGAGTAGTATTATGGCTCATGCTCATTGGTTTACATTAGGTTATTGCGGCAAATAAGGCTGCAATAACATAACAGGGGAAATTGCTTTAGTATTTAATCTTCGTCAATGTACCTTTTTGTTATGGGCTGATAGGAGTCTATCCTCCTGTCGCGCATAAACGGCCAGTGACTGCGGTAATAGTCGGATTTATTAAGATCCAGTTCCTCAACAACCACTTCTTCCTGGTCGGCAGATGTTTGATGGATCAATGTCCCAAACGGATTGGCAAAGAATGATCCCCCCCAAAACTTAACACCAGCCTCTTCGCCAACACGATTAACACTCACTACGTGTACACCATTGGCCACCGCGTGCGAGCGTTGTATGGTTTGCCATGCATTGTATTGCTCCACATTGGTATCCTCATCCTGTGTGGTGGCCCAGCCAATAGCAGTTGGATAAAACAGTATTTCAGCACCCATTAATGCAGTGATGCGGGCAGCTTCAGGATACCATTGATCCCAGCAGATCAATACTCCAATTGTGGCAAATTTGGTTTTGAAAACCTTGTAACCCAGATCCCCGGGGGTAAAGTAAAATTTCTCGTAAAAACCTGGATCATCCGGGATGTGCATTTTGCGGTATTTGCCCAGGTAAGCCCCATCGGCATCTAAAACAGCAGTGGTATTGTGGTAAAGTCCCTGTGCACGTTTTTCAAACAGTGAGGCAATTATTACCACGCCAAGCTCTTTTGCCACTGCCGACAATGCATCGGTTGATGGACCAGGGATAGCTTCGGCCAATTTAAAATTGTCGTAATCTTCCTCATCACAAAAATAAAGTGAGGTAAATAATTCCTGTAAGCAAACTATTTGCGCACCTTTTTCGGCTGCTTCTCTTACTTTAACTATTGCCTTATCTAAATTTTCCTGTTTGTTGGCGGTACAGGTCATTTGTACCAGGCCTACTTTTACTTTGCTCATCCCGCTAAAAATTTGCGCAAAAATAGGTTTTTTAGTCCGAAAGTTGAGAAACTACGGAAAACCTAAAACAAAAATGTTTTTGAGATTAAAATTAACTTCAATCTAAAATGAGGGAATGAAGCGTGACATTGAAAAGCAATGGCCACTAAGCAGTAATCAACCCATTTACCTTATCCATCAGCTCCTCAAGCCCGAATGGTTTGGCTATAAGGGCATCACAGCCACAAGCAGACAAACCTGCATTTTGATTGATATAGGCCGAGCAAATAATTACCGGCGTATTAAAAAAATGAGGGTTTACTTTTATCTGCCGGCAAATATCGTCGCCGTGAGGGCCGCTTAGCTTATAATCCAGCATTATTAAGTCAGGCTTGTAACTTTGGATAGTTTCCATAATGTTTTCACTATCCTGGGTAATGTTAACCTCAAACTTCTCGTATGATAATGCCTCTTTTATAATATCCAGTATATCCTGGTTATCATCAAGCACCAATATCCGCTTTAGCATAGTAGTAAATTATTAATTAGGGTTGTGTAAGGGTAATATCAATAGTAATTAGTGTTACGTATTTGCGGATTGGACGGTTTTATAACGCTTTTGGTTTAATTTTATTTGAAACAATTATATTGCCGTATCTATTTGGTACTTTGATCACTATTAACCTATAACCATAACATGAAAAAACAGCCCTTTTTATATTTAACTGTTGGTATAGCCATAGGCGTGGCTGTTGGCATTGCCCTTAAAAGTATAGCCATAGGGATTGCTATAGGCTTAGCATTAGGTGTAGCTTTTGCCAGTGCAGGTAAAAAAGCCAAATAAATAAATCAAAAAAAGGGATACCAATTATGGCATCCCTTTTAAATTATTAAACTAATATATTATTTAGCGCGATGAACCGGATGTTTAACACCATCTCTGCGGGCCTCGCGAATATCTTTTTTCAAATCTTTACGATCAGTTTTTAAAGCTTTCTGGTCGGCCTGTGCCGCGGTTATATCACCTGCTTTTACGGCCTTTTGCTCGGCAACCTTATCTGTTTTTACGTTAGCAATATCAGCTTTAACATCTTTTTCGTCAATCTTTTTCACTTGTTTTTCGGCTAATTTAACGGGGTGATTAACACCTTCACTTTTCAGCACTTTTGCATCTGCTTTAATATCCTGTTTGTCAGTTTTTGCGGCAGCCAGATCTGCTTTTGCAGTAGCAAGTTCGCCTTTGTTGATAGCTTGTTTGGCTTCGGCCTTTTTGTTGTCATAAGCACGCACATCCTTGCGCAGATCTTTCATCTGTGTTTTTTCAACAGGGGTTGTAGCAGCTGGTGTTGCTGCAGGGGTTGTTGTTTGGGCAAATGTTACACCTGCAACCAGCATGATAACACTCATTAAACCTAATTTCTTCATAACTTTTTTATTAATGTTGTTTTAAAGTATGAGCTATTGACCTTAATAATATTTAAGGGTTTAATAAAAAAAATAATATTTTTAATATTTATACATATTAAACCTTTGGGTATCTTTCGCATCATAAAATTAAATTTTACCCCTAATTATTTATAACATGATAAAACCCCTACTTAATTCGCTTTTAACTATTCTGTTTTTATTTTTTGCTGGCAGTGCCTTTAGCCAAACAGGCAACCTGCCAGGGTCTGATGGTAAAGTTAAACATGATGATAAAAGCACGGATGGCACATCCTCTATCAAATTTGGCATTAATTACTCCAGCAATAATGTTTTTATGGGGCGCACCGATACCATACGAACCCCTACTATTATCCCGCAAATAAAATATACGCTTAAATCGGGCATCTATTTTTCTGGCAGTATTGATATAATACCCAACCGCAAAAAGAAAAAGCTGGACGGCGGCGATCTTACCGCCGGTTATGATTTTGATATTACCGACGACCTATCGGGCGGGGCATCTTATTCAAAGCTGTTTTATAACTCAACCAGTACGCAAATAGCATCAGCTATCAGCAGTACATTTAACGCGAATTTAAATTATGATATAGGTAATATTATAAGCCCATCAATAAGTGCTGATTATAATATTAATAAGCAAGGCATAAACAATGATATTTTTGTGAATTTTAGCCTGACACATGATTTTATTGTAGCCGGCGTTTTTGGCGATGCCGATATTTTATTGATTTCGCCAACGGCTACTGCCAATACCGGTACCGAGAATTTTTATGATGCCTATTTAACCAAAAAAACATTTAAAAATGCCAAGCGTACTGCTGCGCAAAATGCGCTGATAACTAAATACACCAATATGCTGAGCCAGTACAAACTGCTTGATTATGAGTTTTCGGCCCCGGTGGAGTACAAAAGCGGGCACTTTATATTTCAGTTTACACCAACCTATGCCATAGTTCAAAACCAGTTACCTAAAGGCATATCAACCCGGATATCAACTAAACCTTCGGTTTTTTACTTCGAAACTGGGGTATCGTTAAAATTTTAAAGCTTAAAATCCACAAAAAACAAAAGGCTTAATGCTGAAATAAATTTCAGTATTAAGCCTTTTTTATACTATTAAAATTACTGTCGACTAAAAATCGTGGTATAAGCTTCTGAAGGTACTGCGCAGACCAAAAGTAAGCAGTGTTGTTTTTTTACTTCCTAAATCATTCTTTTCATCCCTAAACATAGCACCGGCTTCAAAACGCAGGTTGTATTTAGGATTTATAAGGTATGATACGGTTCCTTCGGCATAGTACAGCTTTGTGGCTATTCCCTGCCCTACGCTTGCTGATGTGTTTGTAGTTGGGTTAAATATTTGGTTAACATCTTTACCATAGTTTAAACCAGCCGGGTCAAGGCCATATTTGGCATAGTTGATCTGCCCCATAAAATCAAAACGGCGGTAGGTATAATTCATAATGCCTATAAACTCCCTGAAGTTTGCACCAAGCGGGTCGCCCAATGGTTCGCTATAATCAGTATAGCTGGTTAGCTGGTTGCTGCTTGCGTAGGTGTATGGCTTAACGGTATTGTATTCAAGCAAGTAGTTTAAGCCACCCACTTTAAACAGATCGGCACCACGGATACCTAACTGTACGCCATTAGTATTATCGCTCTTGTTTCCTGAAAAGAAATCACTTGCTTTAAACCTATCCAACAGCAACTGGCCATAAATAGCGGTTTTATCAAATATTTTGTACTTACCTGTAAAGCCTGACATAACATTATCAGGCTGGCCACCCGGCCCAAGCGAGCTGGCCAAAAATAGTGGATTAATATAGTTTGCATCAAACCCGTGGAATTTTCCGTTAGCATCGGCTTCCTGTGCTATTAAAGCATTGAAGAACCCTAACGACAGGCGATTGGTAACATTCCAGTCTAAATAATGGAAAACACCCCATTTACGGCGGTTACTGCCGAATGAATCAAACTTGGGGGCATTTATATCTTCCATATATGCCCATTGCAACATATATTGAACCCTGCCAACATTGGCTGTTAAGCGCAATAATGGATAATTAGCAGCAAAATCTGATAATAAAAGCGAACGGTAACCATCGCCAATAAAGGTCTTATCCTCGCCCAGGGTAATGTTTAACTGTTTTATTGGTGTGTATGATAATATTGCAGTTACGTACGACCAATCTTTTGTGCCAGCAGTGATCCCGTTATAACTCCTGTCATAAGCCTGGCCCGGTACAAAGCCTATCTTACCTATATAATCATTAAGATATTGTGGAAACTTAGCCGAGTTTTCATACCCGCTGCTGTAGAAGAAGAATTTAGAACCTACTGTACCACCCACCTGGAAACCACGGGTGTTTAAATTAGTAGTTAATTTGCCGGTTAAATCGCGCCCTACCTGCAAATCAGGTAAATAATCGGCATAAAAAGTATACTCCTTTGTTTTTACATCAAACAAATGCTCGTTAAATATTTTGCGCAGTATCCATTTTTTATGGGTGGTATCAATCCCGCGATTCATGATGGCATTATAAGTTGGCCTTAATGTACTATCAATTAAATAAGGTTTAAGCGCTGTATGTACCGAACTGTTTATGGAGTATATGCTTGAATTAAATTTTTGATCGAGCTGATAAGAGTAAGGCAGGTAAACCGATTGTGCTTTACTTATACTGGCAGAAAACAATATAATTATAGATAAAAGTAGTAGTTTTCTCATAGGTTAGCTGCTAATGTTTTGCATCGCAACAAAATAAGTATTATTTATGGTGAAATAAAAATTTCATTTAGTAATAATAGCGGCCAATGCGATTAGTAACCTATGGATGAACTGTTTTTCGGCTCAGATACTGTAACCCTCCCGCTCAAAAATATCGCGCCAAAAAGCTACATGCTGATGCCAGGCATGGCAGCCAAAGGGCAGCACATTATCGGTTAAAGAAAAAGCACGGTCGAGCGCGTGTTCAAACGAAAAACGGACTGCCTCTCTATATTTGGGTATGTGAAGGTTTGTTTTTAACCTGTTGATGCTGATGCTCCAAAAAACATCCTCGGGCAGCCAGTTATCCATCCCTAAATGGTTATGTTCATAATGATCGGCATATTGAAGGGCAAGCTCATAAAACCTATCAATTTTACGCAATGAAAAGCCACCGTTGCCTACCTGGTTTTCAAACTGCCGCCTTGATGGAGTATTAGTGCCCGGCTCTTTTAAGTTTAACCGGATGTTTAAAAACACCCGTAGCCTTGATTTTAAGTAATGAAATACATCGGTGTATTCATTATCCTTAAGCCAGGGCGCACCTACATAATCATACCGTTTGTTGCACCACTCCAAAAGTTCATCGTTAAAAACAAAGGCGTCTAACTGATAGATCAGCATGTAGGTAAAATCTAAGAATTCGCGGTAAAAATGCCGCGACATCAGCAAACGACTGTAGGCATCAACATTTACAAAGCAATTATCATTGAACGACCGGTATTCAATAAAAGGATAATCATTAAAAATAGTTAAGGTTAATGAGCGGGGTTTTATAACCACTATTTTGTAATTGCCCAGTATATTGATGCATTGCTGTAAGGAGATCTTTTCATAATCAGACAAATGATCCTGATAAACAGGGATCACTATTACAACCTGCTTTGCTTTTATTTTTTGTTTGTACATATTTATTAAGCCGATGTTCTAATTCATTAGCGGTTGTTAGTAATGTTTTATCAGCAATAAATTCATCAATATCAACCACTGTACTAATCAGGGTCTCTTTAAATACTTTTTTAAAATCGAAGTATTGTAACGAAAAGCCCCAATCATCAGCCAATACGGAAAAGGTTTCCCTATCGCTACAGTTTAATAAATTATAATCAACAGCTATAAACTTTCGCTCAGATAAAATATTCATATGATTTAACAACTCGCGGTTATAAACTATCCAAACATTTAAGTAATAGGAAACCAAGTTGTTATAAAGTTTTCTCCTTCTTCGCTCCCTTCTGAACATTTTCCATACCAGCCTTGAAAAAGCATTACGGGCAAGGTATTTGGCTTCTATATATTTAAAATCACGTGTGATCAATGAGTTTACTGTCGACCGGTAATCGCGCAGCACAATCATATAACAGGCATTGGGGATAAGCCTGCGGTAATGCGATAAAAACAAACAGGTGCGGGGTTCCTTCCACCCCCATTCGGCATGGATCTTACTTTTATAACCGGTAATGGCTTTCAGCTTTTCTTCCTGGTAGTAAGACAGGTTTTGAATAGGCCTGTTAACGTACCCCAAGCGCGACTGGTGATTATCTTCCAGCACATCCTCGTGGTAGCGGTAAAAATCCATATCCTCATAATGGCCTTCCACGTTCCCAATATCAGGGCCCAACAGGTTATCGCCAATATTCAGGTTACACTTATTCAGCCAGTTGCTCACTACCGAAGTGCCCGACCGGTGCATACCCGCGATGATTAATATTTTTGATGGCTGCTCAATCATACTTGGATGCTATTAAATCCCAATGGGTGGTTACAAAATGATAAAGCGAATCGGTGCACTCCCTGGTTGAATGGGTACAGGTATTTATATACAGATCAGGACTTGGGGGCACATCAAAACAATCGTTTATGCCGGTTAAGTTGTTAAGCCTTTCGGGATGCCCATCGGGTAAAAGTGCCCGGGCATAAAGCCCTTTGGTATCCCGTTGTATCAAAACATCCGTACAGCAATCAACAAAAACGGTTTTAACATTGGGGTAAGTGTTTGCTACTTCCTGCCTTATTTCGTGATAAGGATTGATGGCGCTGATGAGTACAATAATACCATGAGCGGATAACCTGCCTGCAACAAAAGCCAGCCGGCGGATATTCTCGTGCCTGTCGGCCATTGAAAACCCTAAATCGCGGCAAAGCGCGGTCCGGTATTCGTCGCCGTCAATTACCTCAATTGGGTAGCCGTTACTTTGCAGCTTGATTTTAACTGCACTGGTAATGGTTGATTTTCCGGCCCCTGACAAGCCGCATAGTTGTACAATCATAAGTGGTAATTGTTAAAAAAGAACCGGGGCTAATTCTTTATTTGAATTGTCAACGCCACAATTATTTTGAAATTATGCAGGCATGGCCATGTACCGATGAAGAGGCCTTATGTACCGATAAATTTAGAATTTGCGCAAAACGGTTAAGCGCTTTAGCTATATGTGCTGCAGGTTAAGCACTAATGATTTAGCCAAATAAATTGAGCGCCACTTTTAGTATCGCCTTATTCAAAATATTACACTATATTTTCACATATTTGCAGCCTTTTAGGTGGCGTAGCTTATTTATATGTTAAAAATTGTTAAGCCCAACCTGATTTTTTAAAATAAGTGTTAAAAAAACTGATATTTACCCTGCGATAAACCATTATTTGTAGTCCATGCAATACAAAAAAATAAATAATCTTTTAGGCTGGCTTTGTTTTGCCATAGCATCTGTTACCTATATTTTAACGTTAGAGCCATCAGTAAGCTTTTGGGATTGCGGCGAGTTTATCTCCTGTGCCTACCGCTTACAAGTAGCACACCAGCCGGGCTATCCGCTGTTTGCCATGCTGGGTAAAATGTTCTCGTTATTATCGTTAGGTGATAATACAAAGGTTCCGTACTTCACCAATATGGGGTCGGCAATTGCCAGCGGTGCAACCATTATGTTCTTGTTTTGGACCATTACGGCCATCGCCAAAAAAATGCTTGCCAATAAACCCGGCGAAGCACAGGACGACTCAAAAACCATACTGATAATGGGTGCAGGTTTAGTAGGTGCGCTTGCATTTACTTTTACTGATACCTTTTGGTTTTCAGCTGTTGAAACTATTGTGTTTGCGCTATCATCACTATGTACAGCTATTGTATTTTGGGCCATACTTAAATGGGATGCCCATGCTGATGAAGCCGGTGCCGATAAATGGATAATTTTTATCGCCTATATCATAGGGCTTTCAATAGGTATCCACCTGCTAAACTTGCTAACTATACCTGCAATTGCAATGGTTTACTATTTCCGCCGCAGTAAAAACATCAATGTTACGGGTGCAGTAGGTACCTTTTTTATTGGTGTGCTGATATTGGTTTTAGTACAATATGGTATAAGGGGTTACACTATACAAATAGCTGCTTACTTTGATCTGTTTTTTGTAAACTCATTAGGTACCGGCTTTTGGAGCGGTGCATTTGTATTTTTCTTTTTAATTGTTGCAGCCATTGTAGGCGGTATTTATTACAGTATTAAATACAAAAAACCTTTGTTAAACCTTGCGCTGTTATGTATAGCCTTTGTTTATTTTGGTTACAGCTCATTTGCTTATATCCCCATCAGGGCTACTGCAAACCCCGATTTAAATAACTCACACCCTGATAATGCCTTTACCCTGTACGGTTACTTAAACCGTATTCAGTATGGCGAAAACCCGCTGTTGTTCGGGCAGTATTTTGATGCTAAGGTTATTGACCAAACCGAAGGCAACACCCTATACCGTAAAGGTAAAACCAGCTATGAAAATGCAGGTAAAAAAACCAATTACGTGTATGACCATACTACCTTTTTGCCACGTATGTATAGCAGCGAAGGGCAGGATCCTCAATTTTACCATCAGTGGCTTCAAATTCCGGATGGGCAGGCGCCAACCTTTACCGACAATATGAAATGGATGTTTAGCTGGCAGATTTACCAGATGTACGTGCGTTACTTTTTATGGAACTACGTTGGCCGCTATAACGATGCCGATGGGCAGCAGAGCACTGCAGCGCTTGACGGTAACTGGACCAGCGGAATACTTGATGGTGGCAAACATCTGCCAAAATCAGTAGTTGGCGGTGGTACACCAATACCCGGCCAGGGCTTACAATTAGGCTATGCTTATACCCCGCTTTATGCCTTGCCATTTATTATCGGCTTGTTGGGTGCTATCTACCATTTTCAGCGTAAAAAACGCGATGCGCTGGTAGTTTTACTGTTATTCTTTTTTACAGGTTTGGCCATCGTATTTTACGTTAACCAACCAAGCATACAGCCGCGCGAACGTGATTACTCGTATGTAGGCTCCTTTTATGCCTTTGCTATTTGGATAGGTTTAGGGGTTATAGCCATTGCAGAACTGATCCGCTTTAAGCTGAACGCTAAAACTGCCGGAATTTTGGCTACTGTTATCTGCCTGTTTTTAGCACCGGTATTAATGGCGAGTAAGGAATGGAAATCACATGACCGCTCAACTAAAATGACGCCGCATGATATGGCGTATAATTACCTGATTTCGTGCCCGCCAAATGCTATCTTATTTACTTATGGTGATAATGACACCTACTCTTTATGGTACGACCAGGAAGTTGAAGGCATCCGCCCTGATGTACGCATAGTGAACCTGAGCTTGTTTACTGGCGATTGGTACATACGCCAGATGCAGGGTAAGATGAATGCATCAGAGCCACTACCTATCACCATGCCTTATGATAAATACAAGGAAGGTGTACGTGATGTTATTTATTTTGATGACAAAAAGATTCCGGGATCTGTTGAAGTAAAAGACGTTTTTGATTTTATATCGTCTGACGATAAATCAACACAGGTACAATACCAAAGCGGCGAATCAGGAAACTACCTGCCAACCAAAAACTTTAAGATCACCATTAACGCTGATGATGTTTTAAAGAACCACGTAATTACGCCTGAACAAAAAGATAAACTGGCTACGGTTATGGAATGGAAATATACATCGAACTATATTACCAAAGAGAACCTTGCCATGCTGGATATATTGGCACACAATAACTGGAAAAGGCCTATTTGCTTTACCACCACCATAGGTAACGAAAACCTGATAGGTTTACAGCCATACCTTTATAAAGAAGGTTTTGCTTATCATTTAATTCCGTTTAAACCGGATACCAGCACACACGATCAGTTAGGTAAAACCAATAGCCTGGTAATGTATAACAACATGATGAATAAATTTAAATACGGCAACTTTAAAACCGCCAAGTATTTGGATCATGAATCAACCACTATGTTTTACCCGGTTATGATAACTACCTTCCTTGATTTAACACAAGGGCTAATAAAAGATGGACATCCTGACCTGGCTTTAAAAGCATTGCATAAATATGATGAGGTAATGCCTGATATTAACCCGGGCCTTGAAGTTGCCGACCGTAAAATTTTTATGGGACAAACCGCTTATACCCTCAATGACCCTACCCTTGGCGATAAACTATTATCAAGTGTAGATAATTATATTGTTGATCAGCTTGATTATAACTATAGCATACTGCAAGGCAAATCGGGCGAGTTAAGCTACCGCGACATCCAATATGGAGTATCATTCATCAACGGAATGTTAAGTATCACTAACGAAAGTCACCGTACGGCCCTAAGCAAAAAGCTTAGCGACCAGTTAAAAGATTACGAAAGCAAGTTTGGTTCTGTTTTGCAAAGACAACAACAATAATACAAACACATACTTATAAAAAAAGCGGCCCTGTTAAAACAGGGCCGCTTTTTTTCATATCGTTTTTATCACATACAGAACCTTTTAGCTTTTCACAATAAGATGATCTTAACAAACAAATCAACTTATTTTAACGCTATTTAAGCAAATTGATTGGTATACATAAGCAAACAAAAAACATAAACTACTTTAAATCAGAATACTATAGTGGATAATATTTAAATCCTGTTAAGGCATTAATTCGCTACGAAAGTTTTATATTTAACATTCCCCTGCTAATCATAACCTTAAAACACTGTTACTTAAAAGTATATGCGGATACTTATTTTAGGCGCAACCGGGCGTACCGGAAAACTGGTAGTTAATGAAGCCATTAATCAGGGGTACCAAATAAATGTTTTAGTTCGCAATAAAAACAACTTCCATATCAATGCTCTTGAGGTAACTGTTTACGAAGGCTTAACAACTAATATTAGTGATGTTACTGTGGCCATGCAAGGTTGTGATGCTATAATAAGCGCTCTTAATATTTCCCGTACATCTGATTTTCCCTGGGCCAAACTCCGGACTTCAAAAAATTTCATTTCGGCAAGCTTAAAGGTTATTATAGCGATAGCAAACCAGCAAAATATTAACCGCCTGATTACCGTATCAGCCTGGGGCGTGGCCGAAACTAAAGCGCAGCTTCCGTTTTGGTTTAAGTGGATGATAGATCACAGCAATATTAAGTACGGTTATCAGGAACACGAAAAGCAGGAACAATTATTAAAAAACTCAGCATTGAACTGGACTTGTGTGCGACCATCTATACTCACTAATTCAAAGAACAAAA
Source organism: Mucilaginibacter sp. (assembly GCF_965277465.1). Taxonomy (GTDB): domain Bacteria; phylum Bacteroidota; class Bacteroidia; order Sphingobacteriales; family Sphingobacteriaceae; genus Mucilaginibacter. Next base: position 475,558 of record NZ_CBDICW010000002.1, on the reverse strand, counting down.
AAGAAGTTACGGTAAGCTTTGATAACATACCCAAACCGGGCTTATTTATTAGCCGGCAAATGGTGGCTAAGTTTATCATTGATAGCTTAAAAAATAACTGGCACATTAAACAAAGCCCAACTATTTCAGAAAAATAAAAAAGAAAATTGATATGGCTGTAGCAATACAATTACAATCAACCCTTACCTGCCCTGTTTGCAGCCATAGCAAAGAGGAAACCATGCCGTTAGATGCTTGCCTGTACTTTTATATTTGTGAAGCCTGCAACGCCTGTTTAAAACCCCTGGCCGGCCATTGCTGTGTATTTTGTAGTTATGGTAACGTAAAATGTCCTCCAATGCAAATGGGTAATTCCTGCTGCGGATAAGCTACATTTTTATTTTTTATAAGATTTTGTTTTGCAATATCACTTATCCATCGTAATATTGCGATGGATATGGGTTTAACTAAAACAGAAATATTTACCGACGAGCAAAACAGGCTTGCTAATATGCTTAAAGCACTGGCACACCCGGCACGTATTGCCATTTTACAGCAAATAATGACAGCTAATGCCTGTATTTGCGGTGATCTTTCTGATGAGCTTGGATTAGCGCAAGCCACCATTTCGCAACACCTTAAAGAATTAAAGACGGCTGGTTTAATACAGGGCTCCATTGAAGGAACAAGCGTTTGCTATTGCATTGAACCTAAAGCATGGGCCTTACTCAAATCACAACTGAACGGGTTTCTTAGCCAAGCCGATATGAAGCCTAATTGCTGTTAAAAAAATTTAAACTAAACTATCGTAATATTACGATAACAAAATAATGATGATAGTTTTTAAAACAGAGCAAGCGCATCAGCATAAAGAAAGCATTGTTAATTTATTAAAGCAAAATAAGTTGCCCTTTGCCGATCTACCTGCCGGGCTCGAGCACTTTATTATAATTAAACAAGCTGAAAAACTGATTGGCGCAGCCGGCCTTGAGATATATAACCAATATGGTTTGCTCCGATCATTGGTGGTTGATGAAAAATCTCGTGGTAATGGTGCCGCTGCACACTTGCTTTCAGCAATTGAAAATATTGCACATCAAAAATGCATTAAAACTATATATCTATTTACAGAAACGGCAGAGAATTATTTTCGCTTAAAAGGATTTAAAACCATAAGCAGAAATAATGTACCAATTGAGCTGCAACAATCATCGGAGTTTAGCTATGCATGTCCGCAATCGGCTATTGTTATGTATAAAAATATTCTTAAATAAAATAAATGAGTGCCAACAACTGCGCCCCCGCGGCCGAAAGAAAAAAACTAAACTTTTTAGATAGTTATTTAACCCTTTGGATCTTTATAGCTATGGCTATTGGGATAGGTATTGGTTATTTCATACCATCGTCTGCAGCATTTATTAACTCCTATTCAAGCGGCACAACTAACACGCCGTTGGCAATTGGCTTAATTTTAATGATGTACCCACCGCTTACCAAAGTTAAGTACGAAAACATGGGCGAAGTTTTTAAAGATACCAAAGTATTAAGCGCATCCTTAATACTTAACTGGATAGTTGGCCCCATACTAATGTTTGTTTTAGCTATTACGCTATTGCGCGATCACCCGGCGTATATGGTTGGTTTAATATTGATAGGCCTTGCCCGCTGCATAGCGATGGTTGTAGTATGGAACGAACTGGCCGAAGGTAACCGTGAATATGCCGCCGGCCTCATAGCCTTGAACAGCATTTTCCAAGTGTTACTTTACAGCGTTTATGCTTATCTTTTTATTACAGTGCTGCCCCCTTTATTTGGCTTAAAAGGCCTGGCAATAAATATCACCATTAGCGCAATTGCAAAAAGCGTAGGGATATACTTGGGGATCCCGTTTGCTGCCGGTGTAATCAGCCGTTATGCACTCATAAAAATTAAAGGTGCAGAATGGTTTCAAAATAAATATGTTCCGTTTATTTCGCCTGTTACGCTTATTGCATTACTTTTTACCATAGTAGTAATGTTTAGTTTAAAGGGAAGCCTTATTGTGCGCATCCCTATGGATGCCGTTCGCATCGCCATACCGCTGGTAATTTACTTTATTATCATGTTTTTACTCAGCTTTTTTATCGGTAAATCATTCGGGGCTGATTATTCAAGAAGTGCTTCTATTGCTTTTACCGCTACAGGCAATAATTTTGAATTGGCTATAGCCGTATCAATTGGTGTTTTTGGTATTAACAGCGGCGAAGCCTTTGCCGGGGTTATGGGGCCGCTGATTGAGGTACCTGCTTTAATTGCATTAGTTAACCTGGCCTTTTGGCTCCGTAATAAATATTATTCAACAGCAAATACTATATAAATGAACATACTTGTACTTTGTACCGGAAACAGCTGCCGCAGCCAGATAGCCGAGGGTTATTTAAGGCATTATGCAGGCGATAAAGCAACTATATACAGCGCGGGCATACAGGCGCATGGCTTAAACCCCAAAGCGGTACAGGTAATGGCCGAAGATGGTATTGATATTAGCGCGCATACATCAAATTTAGTAAGTGACTATGACCCGATCAGTTTTGATTATGTAATTACAGTTTGCGATAATGCGAATGAAGCTTGTCCGTATTTTCCGGGAAATGTTAACCGTTTGCATCAAAATTTTCCAGACCCGGCAAAAGCCATCGGTACGGATGATCAAATTATTGATGCGTTTAGAAATGTACGTGATATGATTAAAATTTACGCCGAAACATTTATCAATAACCTACCGGGTTAAACTTACCACGCGGCCAAACTGGCCACCAGGAGTAATGCCACGTGGCGCAGTTATTTTTAAAGTATGAGCAGTAAAATTGCTGATCTGGCTTAATTCGGGCACACCGTTTAATATGATGCCAAAGCCGCTTATGTTTAGCTGATTATTTGCTTGAATACTATAAGTTAACGTATCCAAAACGCTGCCCTCCTTAGTGTAAACAAGCCCGTCGGCAGTAAAGTTAAAGTAATCGCCGGGCTGTCCGATATAATTCACCGGGTGGTTATTATAACCTACCCCTGCGTATGTTGAATCACTTACAAGGTTCCATTTCCCGGTAATAGCAGCAATAGTGGTGTTCTCCTTTTTACACGCGTTTAAGGCAAGCATAAGGCCGATAATAAATAGTAATTTGATGGTGGTTTTCATGATTTACAAGCTGGGTATACTAACATTACGCATTACTAAAAGCTTTCGCTACAGTGCATTAAAATAATTTAATTATCAGATTAACTTATCTATTATTTTACCGAAATCCGGGTTAATTTCCACCAATTAATTTCTATAATTTAACCTATATTATATACCTTAATATAGAACGAAGCAATAATTTTAATAAATAATTTAATGAATTATCAAGAAATATTATCTTTAAGTTTTAGCTGTAGCACGTTTATATCAGGTTTAAAGTTTATTTTCATAATTTTTGGGTAACGTTTATATAATTTAATTCTATTAGTGCTTTATGGATCGCCATCAGCAAATCAATGATTTTTTAGTTAATTCTTCATTTTTTTATACCATCGCTATTGGTATGGATAGTAAATATGCTTATGTCAGCAATAATTATAATAAGAACTTTGACCAGTCTAACGGATCTTTATTAGGGAAAGATTTTTCAATAACACTGCATCCAGATGATATTGCTATTTGTGCAGAAGTAGGTATGAAATGTTTTGAGCAACCAGGAACACTTTTGCCGGCTACGCTGCGTAAGCACGACGGAAAGGGTGGATTTGTAATTACACAATGGGAAATGAAAGCTTATTTCGATTCAGAAGGACAACCGGAAGGTATTTTTTGTATTGGATATAATATTACCGAATACGTGGATACGCGTAGCCGTTTGGACAATGCAAAATCAGAAATAGCAGTAAAAAACGATCAGCTGAGTGAAATCGGCTTTATACAATCACATGTTATCCGCAAACCGCTGGCTAATATTATGGGGTTAACAAATGTGCTTGAATCAATGGAGTTAACAATCAATAACAGGCACGTTATAGAGATGATGATCTCAAGCGCGAAAGAGTTAGACGGAGTTATCAGAGAAATTTCTGATAAGGTTGATTAAAGCTTAAACAACAAAGGCGGATATTACATCCGCCTTGTTCCTCATTTAATCAATCAATTAAACCTAATTTGATTCTCTTAAAAATCTTTATATCTACCATTTGTAATTACAATGGCAGTTTATAACTGTTAACCTTATTCTTCGCCTTCAAGCTTTCTGTTACCGCTCTCAAGGTGTTTTAAAATTTTGGCCTCTACGTAAAAAATGATCTCTTCGGCAATATTTTTTGCCTGATCACCCACACGCTCCAACTTACGGATTATTGATAAAATGTACAGCGCCTCAGGTATTCCGTTCGTATCGCCTTTAATAAGTTCAGCAACGGTTGCCGGTGCACCTTCATTAATAGCATCTAATACATCATCGCGTTTAAATATGCTGCGGGCTAATGAGGTATCTTCTTTTTCAAAAGCGGTACGGGTATCTATCAATATATTGATAGCTTCTTCATACATCCGCAATAACGAGGTACTCTCTAATGCCGATACTTCAAAGTTTACAGACGAATCAACCACATACTTAGCAATACCGGCAGCTATATCACCTATACGCTCTAAATTGGTATTTATTTTAAGTGCGGCTAATAAAAATCTTAAGTCGATAGCCACAGGGCAATAAAGTGCGAAGATGTTTTCGCAATCCCTGTCAATCTTTAATTCAAAAGAGTTAACTCTTTTTTCTTTTATCAATACTTCGCGCGCAAGATCTTTATCATACTGGATCATGGCTTCTTTAGCCTTGTTCAGTTGCGACTGGACCAATATCCACATGCTAACCAATTCTTTTTTCAGCGCGCTAATTTCGTTTTCTAATGGTGTCATATTACCCCCTGTCTTCCCGTAGGAAGAATTTTTTTAAGTTTTTAACTAATTATTTATTAAAACTATCCGTTAAGCCATTTTGGGTGGCCCGGGCTATTAACTAAACCTGCCTGTAATATAATTTTGTGTACGTGTATCGGCCGGTGCTGTAAACATTTGCTTGGTATCATCAAACTCAACTAATTCGCCCATGTAAAAGAACGCCGTTTTATCACTAACACGTGCAGCCTGCTGCATATTGTGTGTTACAATGATAAGGGTATAGTTAGCTTTAAGCTCGTGAAACAACTGTTCAACACTTGAGGTTGATATTGGGTCTAATGCCGAGGTTGGCTCATCAAATAAAATAACCTCCGGCTCCATGGCAATGGCACGTGCAATACACAAACGCTGCTGCTGCCCGCCTGACAGGAAGGTTCCTTTTTTGTGTAATGAATCCTTAACCTCATTCCACAAAGCGGCTGATGTCAGGGATTTTTCCACTGTAACATCCAAATCAGCCTTGGGTATCTTAATCCCGTTAAGCTTGTAACCTGCAATAACGTTATCATAAATACTAAGGTTTGGGAAAGGGTTTGGCCTTTGAAAAACCATACCTATCTTATACCTTACGTATATAGGGTTCATGTTATAAACCTCATCGTCGTACAACTTTAACGATCCTTTAGCAGTAGCACCGGGTATTAATTCGTGCATGCGGTTTATACAACGCAAAAAGGTTGTTTTACCACAGCCTGATGGGCCCATAACCGCAATAACCTGATTTTTTTCTATCCCTATGGATACATCTTTTACCACGTGGTTATCGCCAAACCAGGCATTAAATTTTGAGGCACTTACAACTGTATGTTCCATTTTCTTGTAATAAGCTTTGTAGTTATGTTTAATATTAGTACAAACATTAATAATATGAATGATGCTCCCCAGGCAAGGTTATGCCAATCATCATACGGACTGGTAGCATAAGTATAAATTAAGTGGGGCAGGGTTTCCATTGGCTTGGTTACCGCGGTTGATAAATAAGGGTTACCAAAAGCAGTGAACAGCAACGGTGCGGTTTCGCCAATGATACGGGCTATTGAAAGCATAATACCTGACAAGATACCCGCAAACCCACATGGTACAATTACTTTTAATATTACCCTGTGGTAAGGCACACCTAACGATAAGGCTGCCTCTTTAAGTGATGGCGGCAATAAGCGCAGGGTTTGCTCGGTTGAGCGTATTACAATAGGCAGCATCATTATGGCTAAAGCTATACTACCAGATATTGCGCTGAAAGTTCCCAGCGGTTTCACTATCCAGAAGTATACCACTATACCCACAACAATTGAAGGTACACCCTGCAAAATATCAACACATAAACCGCTGTAATAAGCCAGTTTAGTATGAGGGTTTTCGCTAAGGTATATGCCGCAGAATATTCCTACAGGTATTGCCACCACTGATGACATTAACACAATAAGGAAACTACCTAATAAGGCATTACTTATACCACCGCCTGTTTCGCCAACCGGGGCAGGTACATTGGTTAAAAAGTGCCAGTTTACCTGGAATACACCTTGTTTTATTATATAAAGCAGTACAACTATCAGGGGCAGGGTTATAACAAATGCTAAAAACACAATAAACCCTTTAAATAGCATACTCTTGGTATTTCTTATTCCTATACGTGCATCCATCGGCTTAGTTATTAGTGAATTTTGTGATTATCCGTTTACCAATAAGGTTAATGATCACTGTTACAAAAAACAGTACTAAACCCAACTCAATCAATGCCGAAAGATATACGCTGTGATCGGCCTCGGTAAACTCATTGGCTATAACGCTGGCCATTGTATTACCCGGACCAAAGATGGCATCCTTTAGCGTACCTGCCACGGCGCTGGTATTACCAATAAGCATGGTAACAGCCATAGTTTCGCCAAGGGCACGGCCCAATGATAATAGCACACCTGCAAATAAACCTGAGCTTGTATAAGGCATAATTACGCTGCGGATTACCTCATAACGGGTAGCACCCAAAGCGTAAGCACCCTCTTTTAAAGGCGATGGCACCATTCGGATAAGCGTGATACCTAACGATGCTGCGTAAGGAATGATCATAACAGCCAGCACTAATGATGATGTTAAAACACCGATACCATAAGGGGCAACACCTATCTTAGCCTCAAATGTGCGGATGATAGGTACTAAAACAAATAAGCCCCAAAAACCATAAATGATTGAGGGAACAGCAGCAATAAGTTCGATAGAGTTTTTTAACAGGTTTGATAACCAGCCTTTTGGATTATACTCGCCAAGATATATTGAAATAGCATACGAAAAAGGGATGGAAATAATAAGTGCTATGAACGAAGTAAGCAACGTACCTATTAAAAATGGATAAGCACCATAAATATTTTGTACCGGATCCCAAACTTTACCCCACAAAAACCCAATACCAAGTGATTTGATGGATTCTCTGGATTGCCAAATTAAGGTTATTAAAATGCCGGTTACAATAAGCAGCATCAGCGCACTCATAATAACCAGTATACGCCTGAAAACGGTTTCCCATTTCATTTGGGTGTACGATAGGTCTAATCTTTTATTCTTCACAAAATTTGGGTTTTGTATTATTTATTCAAGAGTTAAGAGCCAGTATGCAAGAATAAAGATATAACTCCTTTTCCTTGCATCCTGACTCTTAGCACTTTTATTTATTTGCGTTATTAATTACAATATCGCTTTACCATCATAAGTAGCTGATTTTAATAGTTTTTCAGCAACTTTTAAGGCAGATTTTGAAAGCGGTGCATAATTTAAAGGCTCGCAATTTTTCTGACCATCGTGGATATTGAACCATAATAGTTTTAATAATTCTTTTGCTCTGCCAGCACTACGATCGCTGTATTTTTGCTCTTTGTAAATTAAAGCCCAGGTAAAGCTGGTAATAGGATAACCTTTAGGGTTATCAGTATTGGTTAATGAAACCTCAGCATTTGCAGGTAATTCAACATTGCTTGATGCTGTAGTAGTAGCCAAAGTTGGTGTAATAAATTTACCTGATTTGTTTTGTACATCGGCATAAGCCATTTTGTTTTGGATAGCATAAGCTAACTCATTGTAGCCAATAGCTCCGGGAGTTTGTTTAACTAAACCGGCAACACCTTCGTTACCTTTGCCACCTAAACCAGCTGGCCAGTTAACTGCTGATGCTTTACCAATTTTTGAAGCCCACTCAGGATTTACTTTGGTTAAGTAATCAGTAAAAATGAAAGAGGTACCGCTACCGTCTGAACGGTGGATAACTACGATAGGAAGATCAGGCAATTTAACGCCTTTGTTTGAAGCAGCAATTTCAGCACTGTTCCATTTAGTTATTTTACCTAAGTAAATATCAGCTAAATCTTTTCCTGTTAATTTTAAAGTTGCTACACCCGGTACATTGTAAGTAATTACAACCGCACCTGATGCCATTGGGATATGTAAAACCGGCACACCGATTTTTTTAGCTTGCTCAGCATTTAAAGGAGCATCAGAGCCACCAAAGTCAACTGTTTTGTTGGTTAACTGTAATATACCACCACCTGAACCGATAGACTGGTAGTTAACTTTTACGTTGGTTTTAGCGCCATACTCAGCAAATATTTTTGAAAAAAGCGGGTACACAAATGTACTGCCCGCACCTAACAAAGTATTGTCCTGAGCTGAAGCCGATAAGCTTACGCTGCTGGCAGCTAATGCTGCAACAACTGCTAACTTTAAACTTTTAATTACTTTCATTTTGATTTTGTTTGTTGTAAGTTTTAGTTTGATCCTTTTTATATAAAAACCTTTGCTATGCAGTTGCATTATTGCACTCAGCATAACAAAGGGGTATTAAAATTATTTACCAAATACGTAGTAGAAAGTAGCTCTGTAAACAAGGGTATGATCGCCGGTAACATAACCTGCTGTTGTAGCATCCCTGTTATCTTTAAAATCAATTAACCAGATGTTTGGCATAAAGTGAACTCCTTTAGCAGGGGTAAAATCTAAACCAGCAGTGTAAAATTTCTCTTTAACAACCGGGGTATATGAACCGTAGTTAGTGTTAACAGTGTAGCTGGTTGAACCGTTATAATCTTTATCAGGATTGTAAGTATCAAAACGAGCGAAGAAACCGATCTTATCTTTAACAATTGCGCCTCTTGCAAAAATTGATAATGCATTTACTGTAGCGTTTTCGCCAATTTTAGTAGTTGCATCGCTGATGCCGTTAGCAATTTTCTGCGTGTAAGCTTCAACACCTACTGTTAATTTTGGAGTAGTGTAAGCAGCAAATGCTTTAAACATATTGTGCTCCTGTGGGCCTAAGGCGTAAGTAGCAGCACCTGTTTTTGCATAATCTGCATAAAAGTCAACTACTAATTTTTTGTTAAGGAATTTACCCCAAAGATCTCCGTAAAATATTTTGTAGAAACCAGTGTTAGCATTTGCAGCTGATAATAAGCTTGAAGTGCTGTTGTTTGCTACCATTGCAACGTAACCAAAGTTTTTGGTTTTAACGTCAAATGTTCCTTGTAAGGCAGCACCTAAATCGTATGAGTTGTTTTTGTGAAAGTCAGTAATAGTTCTTTCAACTGAGCGGTAGCTCCATACGTTTTCTGATAATGTAGTTGGTGCGTTTGTACCTGGCTCGTTTAACGCGAAACCCGGGGTGCTCATTTCACCAACAACTAAATCCGTTCCTTCAAAAAGGTCTCTGTATCTTAAGTTAATGTTTTTGATAAAGAAAGCCATTTTATTATCGGCAAGGTTATCACCGTTAGGAATGGTTGTAGTAGTTGTAGTTGTTGTTTTACCTGTAACACCAGCTGCGCCAGTAATAGTAGTAGTGCTTACGCTGGTAAGTGTAGCAGGTGAAGTGTTTGCAGTTGGCTCAGTTGATAATAATAACTGTGCTTTGAATCTTTTGTTTATTTCGTAATCATAACCTAAATAAACACGACGAAGCTGGAAAGCATTTCTGCCGGTTGGTACACCCGCATAGTTACTTTCGCCACCACGGCCACCTTTATCAGCATGGGCATCATAGTATAAATCACCAAATGCGTAACCCCATATTCTTCTTTGAGGTTTCCATGAAGTATCTTCAGCAGCTTTATTCTCTTTTTTAACAGTGGCTTTGTCTTCGGCTTTAGCTTTTTGCTCTGCTTTTGCCTCAGCTTTTTGTTCAGCAGTTACAGATTCTGGAGCAGTAGTAGTAGTTGCTGCATCTGAATTTAAGCTGGTTGTTTGTGCTTTTACAGTAACACCTGCAAGGATTAAACCTGTAAGGAGTGCAGTACTAAAAAGTCTGGTAAACATTTTTTTCATAATCAATTATGGATTAAATAAATTTTTCTTCAAAAGTGCGGACATAGCATTATGTGAATGTTAAGGAATGATTAATATTTGGTGATATTATTTAAATGTTAACTTTATATAGATTGAGCCAAAAAATCAATAAAAACCAGTTATTTACTCACTTTTTAATAGTTAAATTGTTGATTACAAGTATTTTAAATTAAAGGTTAATTAATTTTTAATTGATAACATAGATTTAACATTGATCAATTTTTGTTTAATATGGTGTTAACATTGAGCTGTTATTTTTGGGTTTCCCATTAATAATCAGTGCATGAGGGTTTTATTTCAGGATTTTTTATCGAACAAGGCTATATTTTTCGATCTTTTTGATCAGGCTGCCAAAAACGTTGTTGAAATGGCAACAATGCTTGATACCGCTGTTAATACAAATACAGCAGCTGAACGCGAAATAATATTTAAGCACATTAATAAGAAGGAAGCCTTTGGTGATGACGTGACCCACAAAATATACCTGTATCTTAATAAAATAATGTTTCCGCCAATTAGCCGTAACGATATACACGCACTTGCCGCAGCAATTGATGATGTTGCCGATTATATAAAGGATGCGAGCGGAAAAATGTACCTGTACGATATTATTGACTTTGTACCCGCCATAAAACAAATAGCGGCTATTATATTAAATGCAGCTCTTGATTTGGAAAAGGCAGTTAACCTGCTGCGCTTAAACCGGCAAACAAGTATGATACTTGAATTATGCCGCGACATTAAAGGATTTGAACGCCAGGCCGACCGGATCTACTACCATGCAGTTGCCGACCTTTTTCTGAATGATAAAGATGCTATTAACCTGATAAAATACCGGGAGATACTGCACTCGCTCGAAACCACTGTTAACAAATGCAAAAGCGCTGCCGATACGGTAGAGGTTATTTTGATAAATAAGTAGCGGGGATATAATAGATATAACTGTTTTATAACCAAATAAACAAACGCTGAGTTTTACGCACACATGCTTCGAGTGACATGACAGGCTCTTTTGAAAACATACTGAAGTGTCATGGTGAGGTACTCGAACCATGGCGGGTAAAGGCCATTACTCGATGACAGTTGTTTACCTTATATAATCAGCCAGCCTTTTTCTTTTCGCCTAATCCTTGTTCCTTAAGTTCTTTAAGTTCCATTTCGTAGGCGCGCATGCGGGCATGCAGGATGTCCATTTCAGTGCGCATCATTTGTATCTCGGTAATGAGCTTGGCTGATTCGGGTTTGTTGATCTTTTTTTCGCCGGTACCGAGTATGAGCCACTCGGGCGAGTATTTTAGCTGGAAGCACAGCTTGCGGATAAGGTAGTAACTAACGTCCTGTTTTTTGTTGATTACCTTACTGATAAAACCCTGGTCAACTCCTATTGCGCCGGCAAGGGCAAGCTGCCCGCCATGTTCTTTTACAATAACCTTTAACCGTTTTACTATTGCTTCGTCAGACATTTATGGCGCAATAATAAACAAAGTAGCGGAATAGTCAAGAAATAAGATAAAAGAGAAAAAGACCGGCTTAAAATAAAAAAAGAGCGCTTTTAAAAAACCTTGTTAAACGGCATATAACAGCCATTTAGCTGTTAATTTGTTGCTATTCAAAAATAACGGTCTTGTTTTTATAAACAAATACCCTATCCTCAAAAACCAGCTTAAGTGCTTTGGCTAATACTGAAGTTTCAATCTCTTTACCTGACCGCACCATATCTGCAGCCGTAAAGGAATGGTTTACCGGTATTATTTGCTGCGCGATAATAGGCCCTTCATCCAACTCGTTTGATACAAAGTGGGCAGTGGCGCCTATCAGCTTAACACCACGCTCAAATGCCTGTCGGTATGGATTGGCCCCTATAAATGCCGGTAAAAACGAGTGGTGTATATTCACTATTCGCATTGGAAACTTTGCCACTAACATTGGTGACAGGATGCGCATAAATTTGGCAAGTACAATATAATCGGGCGCGTACTGCTCAACAACATCCGCTACCTGCGCTTCAAACTCATCCTTGCTTTTTTCAAGATGCGATATAAAATAGAAAGGTATATCAAACCGGTTACAAATATCCTGCAGTATGGTATGGTTACCTATAACGCATTGCACGGTGGCGCCAAGCGTACTGTAATAGTTACGAATCAATATATCAGACAGGCAATGGTACTCTTTGGTAACCATTACAATTACCTTTTTAGCCGGATTTGGGTTAATGGAGATCAATGCTCCTTCGGGTAGCAGGTTTCTGAATTGCTTTTCAATTTTTGCTTCGTCGTGGCCATCCTCAATATCCAAGCGCATAAAAAAAAGTCCTTCAGTACTATCCACATGCTCACGCATGTTTACAATGTTAAGATGGTGCTTAGCCAAAATGGCCGATATAGCCGCAACCAGCCCCACCTGGTCTTTACATTGAATTACAATTATCATAGCCTAATGATACAAAATATTATTAAAATTTAATATTTCTTTTTACGGGATAAGTGGCTTATGGTTAACAGGGGGCAATAAATTCAATTATTGGGCTGTAACATATCATGCCCGTCTTCGTCATATTATAAACAAGCAGTACGTTAGCTATTTAAATACAGCCATTGATCATGAGATACTTTTTATGCTTTCTGTTCCCGCCGGCAGCCATATTAACTACCGGAAAGATTGGGGCTTTTATACTTAACATTTTTCTGACCTTATTTTTCTGGATCCCCGGCGTTATCCATGCTATACTGGTTACCAATAAGTATTACGACGATAAACGCCACCGCCAGTTAATGCGTGCCACCCGAAGGGGCTATTAAAAGCCACTTAGTACAACTAACCATTTTTAAAAACCGTCAAAAACAAACTTTTCGGCAGGCATATCTTTACGTGGTAACATATCTGCCCTAACGCTGGTTTGGTAAACAAATGATGCTACTATAATAGCCGCCTGTTTCAGGTCGTCCATCTGTAAATGATCATAATTATCCATATTGCTATGGTGTGTGCGGGTTTCGTAATCAATAGGATCCTGGATAAACTGAAATCCCGGGATACCGGCCCAATCAAACGGAAGATGATCTGTTGACCCTGTATTTTTCAAGGTAACCGTTTGCGCCCCCATGCCATAAAAAGGCTTAAGCCATTGTTCAAAAATAGGTTTAACAGCCGTATTACCTTGCGCATAAATACCTCTTATTTTCCCTGTACCATTGTCGAGGTTAAAATATGCCGAAACATATTTCTGCTCGGGTTTTGCATCCCCGGGGTAAGCCGCCCTGAAATGGTTTTTCACATAATTGTATGATCCTAATACCCCCTGCTCCTCGCCGCTCCATAAAGCTATACGGATGGTGCGTTTAGGGTGCAGTTTAAGTGTTTGAATTAACCTTACAGCCTCCATCATAACGGTGCAGCCGGCACCATTATCAGTTGCCCCTGTTGATGATGCCCAGGCATCTAAATGGCCGCCAAGCATTACTAACTGGCTTTTTAATTTAGGGTCTGTTCCCGGTATTTCGGCAACCACGTTGTAAGCTGTAGGTGCATCGGTTGTAAACCGGCCTTTTATATTGATGCTGAGCTCAACATGCTGGCCACCCTCAACCATGCGTTTTATTTGTAAAGCATCTTCTATGCCCATACTAACCTTAGGTACGCCAATAGCATCATTAAGTTTATAACCTATATATCCCTGTACAAAAACAACCCCATTATTATTGCCCCCCTCTGTACTGATAACTGCTAAAACGCCGGTTTTTTTTAGCGCGGCACTGCTTTCCTGTAATACTTTAAAATAGGCTTTATACCTGTCAATCATAGCAACCGGTATCATATAGCTATCCTGCAGGGTATCAAGCTCTGCAGCTGTATATCGTTTTGCAGCAGGCTGAAAGTTTACATTAAAATCAACAGCAGGGCCGGTAACTAAAATTATTTTGCCTTTAAATTCAGCAGCATGCTTATCAATGTAACTGGCTTTAAACATATTAGCCTGGTCAACCAGTACTACTTCGCCTTGTTGCGGACCATTGGTATTACCTGTCCAGGGCTCGGGGTAGGCTATTACTACTTTGGTAAAGGGTTTGTTTACTACAATACTAAAATCCTCCAATTCCCAGCCTTTGCCAAACTCGCCCCAGGGCTCAAAAGCGGCGTTGGTAAGTCCCCATTTTTTCATTGTTGTAATGGCCCAGTCACCAGCTCTTTTAAAACCCGGCGAATTGGTAAGCCTTGAGCCAGCCGCATCTGTAAGATTATGCGCTATTTCGGGGATATGAGAGTTACTCAATTCTTCGTGCTTTATACGTGTAAATACGGCAGTATCAGGCATGTCCTGCTGCGCATAAACGCTAATGCTTAAAAATGAGCCAATGGCAACAGATATAGCTTTTAAGGCAATGTTTTTCATGATATGGTTGTTAATAAATAAACTTTTAATTAAGAACAAAAAATAAGCAATTTTCAGGCTGCGTTTGAATACTATCCACCTAACGATAAAACCCGGCAGGCTACAAGCAACTTACGGAAGTTAAATTTGGTTAATTTAGAGATAATTACCTAATAAATTGCTATTTTCACAACCGATATATTTCTATAAGCTTTACTACCGATTTGATAGATGCTTTTGAACAAATTTTTGCCTAAGCTATTTTTGTTTTTTTTGTTAACCTGCTGTTGCTTTATAGTTTGTGCGCAAACTGTAAATAGTAGCTTATTAAGCAAATGGCAACAAGCACGAACAGCAAAAACATATATTTCTGATACTACTAACATACGGTTACTTAACCAACTTTCAACACAATACCTTTACAATGATGCTGATAGTTCTTTATATTTTGCCCAAGAGGCCTTAAAACTTGCCGAGTATCAAAAACTTAATGTAGGACAGGCGGAGGCGCTCAACAGCATTAGCAAAACCTATTATGTAATGGGTAACTATATGCTATCGCTTGATGCTGCTACCCGGCTAATGGCCTTAAGCCACAAAATAAACTATCAGCCTGGTATTGGCTGGGCCTACCAGGTAATAGGCCTTATTTACCTTGCCCAAAATAAAACTGATATAGCTATAGCTAATTTTAATAAGGCCATTGCCATATTTATCAGTATTGGCGATAAATCAAAAACAGGCAAGGTATATTTTGATATTGCTTTAAGCTATGATGAAACCGGCCATCCTCAAAAAGCATTCCTGTATCTTGATAAGGCTCTTCAACTTGCTAAACAAACCAACGATAATGATTTGCTTTCAATGGCCCTTAACCGTAAAGGCGAAACCTATTTTCACCTAAAAAAATACCCGGAAGCCATATCATTTTACCAGCAGGTATTGAGCTCAAAACTCACCGATAAGTGGGAACAGGGCTTTGCTTACTCGGGCCTGGCACAAACGTATCAAAAGCTGGGGCAGTATAAACAGGCAATTATTAATGCGGGCTTGAGTCTTGCGCTATCAAAAAAAGTTAATTCTCAATCTGATGTGGTAAGAGCGCTTGCCATACTTGCAGAAAGCCATGCATCCCTAAAGGATTATAAAAATGCCTATCACTACCAGGTGCGGCTAAAAGAAGCAAGCGATAGTCTTTTTAACAATGAAAAAGAAAAAGAGATCAATTACCTTCAACTCAAAGATCAGCAGGTTGATAATATCCGTCTTAAAAAGGAACTAAAACAACGGGAAGACAGTATTGCTTTTAGCAAACGACTATTATTTTTCAGGAATCTGATAGCCGGGGTGGTGATTATATTTGTATTGGTAATTATTTATAACAACCGTAAAAAGACAATTTTAAACAGACTATTGCTAAAGCAGAACAATGATATAGCCGAACAAAAAGAAGAGATACTTACCCAAAAAGAAACATTGGGGCAACTTAACCATACTAAAAACCAGTTATTCTCGGTAATCAGCCATGATCTGCGCAGCCCATTTGCAACTATTATGCAGGCTATTGATGGGATAAAGGCTGGGGATATATCAAAAGAAGAACAAGACATACTGCTGGATAGCTTTTATCAGCAGGTAAGCCTGGTAAATATAATGGTGAATAACCTGTTGATATGGGCAAGCAGCCAGCAAGCCGGTATTAAAACTGAGATGGCCGATATTGATGCGGCGGCACTGGTTGCCGAAACTATTTCAGTTTGTAACTATCTTGCCAAAAACAAAAACATAATCCTTACGCATATTAATACCGGCGCTAAAATAGTACATGCTGATGCCGACCATGTAAAAATAATTGTGCAGAATTTAATAGGTAATGCTATAAAATTCACACCAGATGGCGGCGAGATCAAAATATTTTACACCAACGACGAATGCTGGCAGGTAATACATGTAAAAGATAACGGTACGGGCATTGCACCCGAAAAACTGGATAAGCTTTTTAAAGTGACGGGCAGAGAAATTTCGGGCTATGGGACCAATAAAGAAGCAGGTGCAGGCATAGGATTAGCCCTTATTAAACAGTTTGCCGATGCCAATAATGGCCATCTGGAAGTAAAAAGCACACCGGGCCAGGGATCTGAATTTTGTGTTTATTTAAGAAAGCCATAATTGGTTACTGCTGCTGAAATTAAAAAGATTGCCGCACAACTTTTACCCTGCCATCTGCTTAAAATAAACCTATTTTAGCAAAAAATCCTTCGTATGCTTATCCGCCTTGCCACACTCAAAGATATTCCGCAAATAATGCAGCTGATTGCCGAGGTTGTGCCCATTATGATAGCGTCAGGCAACTTTCAGTGGGACAATACTTATCCAAATGCCGAAGTTTTTGAGCGCGATATTGAACTTAACCAACTTTGGGTAGCTGATGTTGATGGAAACATTGCAGGCGTAACAGCTATTACTACCGATCAGGAACCCGAATATGCACAAGCGGGCTGGGATATTAACCAAACAGCCATAGTAACTCACCGCCTTGCCGTAAGTGCACAGTACCGTGGTTTGGGCATAGCCGCTGCATTATTGCAACAAGCCGAGGAAGTTGCTATAGAAAAAGGTATAGCTATACTTCGCGTTGATACCAATAGCAGCAACCAGGCAACGCAAAAGCTTTTCCCAAAACTTGGATATGTATTTGCCGGCGAAATTGGCCTTGGCTTTAGGCCCGGCATGCGTTTCTATTGTTATGAAAAAATCATTAGCCAATAGTCATGGAGCAATTGAGATATAGTTACTGTTAGCCTGTTAAAATTTTACGCCTAATGAGGCAATAAAAATATAAAGGTTGAGCAACATAAAAATAAAAGAAGGGGCAGATTGTAACAAGCCATCTTTCATTTTTAACCTTACGCCAAACCCCAGCAGCATTAAAAGAGATAGCCCGGCTGACGATACGCTTAATATAAGCACATACTTTAAACCAACCAATAAACCTACGGCACCCAAAAGCTGCAGGTAGCCTACAATGGGTTTAAATTTTCCTAATCCAAAGCGCTCAAACTCCGCTTTCATTGATGTATCAATTAAAAAAGCTATACCATAGTATAAAAAGGCCGCGCTTGAAATTAAAGTGAGTGTGGTTAATAAAGTCATGGTTTAATAATTCCGGAGTGAACTACCGCTACAAAAAGCGACAAAATTAAAAGCAGTAAGGATGGTATAAATTTAGGTAATGGATTTTTAACTCTTACATGTGCCATTTGGGCACAAACCATTAAAAGAGCCATTATTAAAGCAGGTATCATTACCAGTAGCGGGTACCAAATCCCTGCCACTAACAGGGTTGATAAGGATATTTTTGTGGCACCAACAATATTGCGTACCAGATCAGAAATACCATACTGTTTAAATTCTATTACAATATTATCATAACGCAGCACCCATACATACACAATTGACAGTGCTATAACTAATTGAGCAATATTTGAAATATAGATCATTTTTTTATGGTTTTAATAAGATGTTAGGAAACATGGTATATAATACCGGGCTGAATGATTTAGCTATCCAACCCGGTTTAAGTTATTGGTATTAAGCCTTTTTTTTGTGCTGCTGGCCTGTTTGAGCCATAAATAAGGTAATAGCAAAGCCAACATATAATACCGTAACAATAACGGTTAGGATGATTAAATCTAAGTTTCCCATATTAGTTTTGCTTTTTTAGGTTGAAATAAATTAATAAACCTACCATAGTAGGTGGCCATAGCCCTATAAATATGGCCCGTTCATGATCTTTTAAAACGATGTAATAATATTCGGAGATGAATATTATTATAATAATCAACGTTAAGATGGCAAATTCAATTTTTGATATTTTATTCATATTAGGTTTTATAAGTACTGTATTTTAAAATTCAATGTTTACTGCAAACCAAAATCTATATTTATTAAATATTATTAATAGCAAAGCCAGCCCTGTTTTTAAAACATAGTTATATATGTTAAAAACAACGAATACAAAAATCACACAGATCAGCTGTTAGCTGTGTAATTACTTTACAGCTATAAATAGCTGGTTATTAAATTGTAAGGATTTTAGGGAAAAGAAACTAAAAGGATATGTAATGTGATTGCTATGCAAGCTAACTATAACTTTTGGCGTATTAACTATTGTTTGATAATATATATATAGTTTATAATAATTATTATATAAGCAACTAAAAATATAAGCCATTTATAAAGCTGAAGCCTCCCAGTTTTAAGACCATGCACTAAGTAATATAATAAGGGATAAAAAATTGTACTGTTATTTAATTATAGCCGATATTTTAACCAATTGTTAATAAAGCGGTTAAAGTTTAAAAGTTTTTAAAAATAAGCGTAACCCCTTAAACCATAGTAGCGTAAACAGCAGTAATTAAGGATAGTCTGATTTATTGATACGCACAAAGTTATGGACATATTTTTTTTCTTTTTGGTGGCTGGTGTAACCATAGTAGTTTTGATTTTAAAGTTTGATAAAAAACAAACCGTAAAGGTTAACACCGTTTTAAGGGAAAGCCGGAGCGTGCCGCCAATGTTTATGCTTAAACTAACAGAGCAAAAAATTCAAACCCTTAAAGCTGCCATGCGTTTTGACGATGTGCCACAAAATATGGCCCACTCTGCATCAATGAATGATATTTATAATAATGGGAACGAAGCCCTGCGTTTATCAAAGGTGCAGGAATTAAAATTGCTTTCGGCAAAGTACAATAACGGCCAAATATCAATTGACGCTTATAACCAAAAGCTTGATGAACTTATTAATATGGTACATCAAAATAGCAGCGCATTTGTAATGGCCAGCTAATTGCCGCTAAAAAATAAATGCTTTAGCCAAACAATGCCTTAATAGCAATGCCCGACTAAAGCAGAAGATAACAAATATACTACAGCTGCAAACAGCCGGATTAAACCCTTTTCAGCGTAAAGAAAAACCTGCTGCCCTCGCCCATTTCGCTTTCAACACTAATTTTACCGGCCTGTGCTTCAATAAAATCTTTTGCTATGGCAAGGCCAAGGCCCGTACCGGTTTGCTCAGTCGTAGCACCCGGAACTTTAAAGTAGCGCTCAAATATGCGCGATAAATAACGCTCATCAATACCACGGCCATGATCCTGTACCGAAAACTCAATTTCATCGGGCTTCTGTTTCTTAACTACCAGATCAACCGTTGATTTTTCGTGACTGTATTTTATAGCATTCGAGAGCAGGTTGATTAATACCCAGGTAGTTTTATCAAGGTCGGCATGTACTTCGGGCAGGTTCTCATCGCACTTAACGTTAATGGTAACCTGTTTTTGTTCGGCTGTTGTTTTCAGGGCTTTAACGGTATAGTCAACAATGTTTTTTGGGTGTGTACTGCCAAAGTTTAGTTGTAGCTTCCCCGTTTCAACCTGTGCCATATCCAGCAGTTCGCCGGTTATTTGCAGCAGGCGTTTGGCATCCTCATCAATATTCTCCAATAACTGGCGCTGTTCGCTGTTAACTGCCCCAATGCGACTATCTTCCAACAGTTTTAAACTCATTTTTATAGATGATATTGGTGTTTTTAACTCGTGCGATATGGTGGCGATGAAATTAGTTTTAGCCTCATCGAGTTGCTGAAATTCAGTTATGTTTTTCAGGATGATCACGCTGCCTATCACTTTATCTTTACTGGTAACAGCCAATACATCTTTTGAGTAATAACTTTCGCGGTTATCAGCATATATCTTCATTTTATGCTGTTCGTTTACCAGCAGGTTGCGCAGCAAGTCATTTTCGAGTGCAATATCAGGGGCATATTTGCCAGTCAGCTTTTGTTCTGGCAGGCCAATTAGCGTACAGGCAACTTCGTTGGCAAAAATGATGAATGATTTTTCGTCGAGCCCTAAAATAGCATCGTGCATGGAGTTAATAATGGTTTCTATCCGTTTCTTTTCAAAAAGGATACTGGCCAGGTTACTATTCTCGTACTCATCAAGCTTATGGGTCATATTATTAAACGCCTCGCCTAATTCGCCAAATTCATCGTTTGATGTAAAGTTAAGTTCCTGGTGATAGTTGCGTTTGGATACCTCTTTTATACGGTGGGTAAGCTCCTTTATAGGGTTGGCAATATACCCCGGAAAGTTTACCACAAAACTAAACGATACTAAAAACAAAAACGAGCCTACAAAA
This sequence comes from Mucilaginibacter sp., assembly GCF_965277465.1. Classification (GTDB taxonomy): domain Bacteria; phylum Bacteroidota; class Bacteroidia; order Sphingobacteriales; family Sphingobacteriaceae; genus Mucilaginibacter. The sequence continues at coordinate 454,715 of NZ_CBDICW010000002.1, read as the reverse complement.
GCTACCAGCATAGTAGCCTTGCTGGCCGTTGCCGATGCTACGGCATCTTTACGTTCAATGGCCGTCATATTCAATTGCATTATACCGTAAATAAGCTGCTTAATATCGCTGCGCAGCAGGGCTTGCCTGTTGGCATCGGTAGCGGCTTTAAGCTGCTGATATTTTGAGGTTAATGAGTCGGTAAGCTGTACTTCGCCGCGTTCTGTAATGTTATGCTGCTGTTTGGCTAGGTTATCATTAATTATGGTTATTTGCTCTGCGTTTAAAGCACCGGTGCTGCCATCAATAGCGCTGCCAATGTTTTTGGTATATTGTACGCTTTTGTAGTTGTCTTTAAGTATGGCCCTTGCATCAGCCGAAAGGCGGTTAAGAAAATAGATAGACAAGCCGCAGCATAATAGTGCCAGCAAAAACAAAAAACTGAAGCCGGCACGGAGTTTACTTTTAATTGTCATTATGATAGTATTACAAGGTCAATGTGTGTTTGTGACATTTTGTTAAGCAGTTGGGTAAATACAGCTGTTTTCATTACCAGCTGGTAAAACTTAAAATGGGGCTTGCCAAGGCAAATGGTTGTTATGTCGTACTTTTCGGCAGTTTCCCAAATTGTTTTTGCAATATTATCGCTTTTTATCTTTAAAACTTTGCCTCCCAACTGCGTAGCCAGCTTTAAATTATTGATCAGGTGCCTTTGCGATGCCAGGTTTATTTTATCGCTGCTTTCGTTTGATGTTTGAACGTAAAGCAAATACCATTTTGAGCGGTAATAAGAGGCCAGCCTGGCCGTTTTACGGATTATTATTTTAGCCGATTCTTCGTTGGTGCTTATGCAGGCTAAAAATAACTCGGGGCGCAGTTTGATGGTTTTGGGTACTTCCACATCAATTTTGCGGTTTACCTGGTGGGCTACTTCTCGCAGGGCGAGCTCCCGAAGCTGCAGTATCTTTTCTGTCTGAAAAAAGTTGTTCAGCGCCAGCGGGATCTTCTTTTCATCATATATTTTACCTTCTTTAAGGCGGTCAATCAGCTCATCGGCAGTAAGGTCAATATTAACTACCTCATCGGCCATTTGCAAAACCTTATCGGGTATGCGTTCATTAATTGCTACGCCGGTTATGCTTTCGGCTTCGGCATTAAGGCTTTCAATGTGCTGTATGTTTACGGCGCTTATTACATTTATGCCTGCATTTAAAATCTCAACAACATCCTGCCAGCGTTTTTCGTTCTGGCTGCCTTCAATATTGGTATGGGCCAGTTCATCAACCACCACCACTTCGGGGCGCAGGCTAATAATGGCCTTCAAATCCATCTCCTCCAACTCCTTGCCTTTGTAAAATAGTTTACGGCGTGGTATAACAGGCAGGCCATCCATCAGCGCTTCGGTTTCTTTTCGTTTATGCGTTTCTACATAACCAATTTTAACGTCAATACCATTGCGCAGCAGGGTTTGTGTTTCGAGCAGCATGCGGTAGGTTTTACCTACACCGGCGCTCATGCCTATGTAGATCTTGAACTTCCCCCGTCGTGACCGTTTGATCAGTTCCAGGAAATGCTCAACCGACTGCTCCTTCTTTTCTTCTTCGTCAGACATTTTTTTTCTTTTATTTCATTCCGCTTAAGCAAATATAATTAAGCAAGCAAAGGGGGCGCACCAAACACCCCCTTCTATACGCAAACTTCAATCAAACTAAATATAATCAACCAAACTAATCAACTATAAATATAGCCTGCGCACTTTCTTAAATAGCTTTTAAGGGCCAGTATATTATTTTAAGCTTTCGGCATATATTTCTTTTATCTTGTACTCTGCCGATACATTGTCGTAAGCATCAAGCCTGATGTCGGCTTTTGATTCAACTTCAATCATATTCCTGAATTTTTGATTTTTGGGGAAAGCCACCGCAATATTCTCAGGTGTTAAAGGCATTATGCTACTGTTGCTTTTTGTGCTAAAATAATAGGTACGCAATGGTTTTGGTCCTTTGCCTTCTTGTACCAGCCTGTCGTAACCGTAAATATAAAAGCCGGTAGTATCAACTATCTGGTAGGCTTTGTTATCAAAAAAGCGGTAATCGTTATTGTTGGCATCGTGGTAACCAAATAACTCGCTTTTTGGCAGTTGCTTTTTTTTACCATTATTAATGATGGTAACGTTTTTTTGACCAATAAATTCGTGGATAACTAATTTAGTGCCCTTCGGCTCATCAGATGTGTAACTTAATTTATGGTGCAGATAATCGTTGTAGGTTAAGTATAAACCTGTTGTTTGTTTTTGGGCAAATGAATTTTGTACTGATACTGCTGCTAATATGAAAAGAAGTGTCAGGGGAAGTTTTAACTTTTTCATTTTTCTATTTATTAATTTTTATTGTTGTTATAAACACGGCTGCCCGCGTGGCAGCCGCTTTATATTTTTAGCGTTTTAAAACGGATTATTAAATCCATAGCTGCCAATTTCTGGTCTTTTTAGTACCGTTATCGTACGGGGTGATACCATCGGCACTTTTATTTTTTTTGTTAAAACCGGGCTATTAAAGCAAGTATTACCCGTGTTTCGGAATGTACTAAGTCAAATGGAACAAAATTTGGATTAGGCACCGACTGTCCCTGGGCATTTGTAATATTAACTGGATTCGGTATGTACGAGTTAGGGTTAAAAGATGTCGCAGGATTAGCAGTGTAACCAGTAGGACCGCTCACGCCTCCCGGGCCGTTAAAATAAGGTATATTCATAAAACGGTGCACAAATTCCATACGAAGAGTTAAGAACTGATTAGGGCTGTAGTCCACAGTAGCTGACGCATCCCATCCGGACATTTTTGCACCGGGTGTTGAAGCTGCCAAAAACGAGTCAGTGGCTAATCCCGGCGGCACCAATGCCAGATACCTGCTTGGATTAGATATAAAACCTCCACCTATTGTGGTGCCCCACTTCATACCCTCTCCATACCAAAGTCTATTGTAAGCCATCAAACCAATCATATTAGATGCATTTTTTCCGAAAGGCTGATAAACAACACCTCCCGGCGCGGTACCATTTTGAAAGCCAAAGTCTCCCGTTAAAGAAAACGCTGCACGTTTAATTCCTGATCCTTTTTTATCTAAAGCATCAAAATACAGATATTGGACAGAGTTGTCTGTATGATATCTTTTTACTCCTGGCGCGCCAGCTACATCAGTACCGAAATAGTTATTTGATACAATCTTAACAGATCCGTTAGGGCTGTGAGTATATGAAAAACCTAAGCCAGGCAGTTTGTTGAAATTTGCGTATGATTGCCAACCGTTAATTATCCAAACCTCAAGTTTAGTCTTAACTGAAGGAAACATCTGTATACGTATACCATTAAAGAACCAAGGGGTATTATCTGATAAATAAGAAGGCTGATAACTCCAGTTTTCGAAGCTATTGTATGATAGCAAACCTATGTACGACTGAAAAATACCCATATCGACATTTATTCCATGCCAGGTATCAAAATGATAACCAGCGTATGCCTCACTTAAGTAACGATAGGCATCGGGTAAGTCATACTGCCCTTTGTATGCACTATAGTCGTTACGTGCCACTTCAGTTGCGCGTGTTCCAAATTGGGTCATGATTCTACCGCGTATGTGATCGTAGTGAAAGTCACCCCCAATAGCAATGTAATTAACATCAATTTCGTTGTTTCGAGCTAAAGCAGTTGAACCTGCAACAGTATTATCGATAGGGTTATTATTTGAACGGGTGTAATTCAAATCAAATGTGAAGTCTCCGGTAAAATAAGCATTATCCAATAATTTTGAACTTTGCCGGTTATTTCCATTGAGCCACGAAAAATCTGCAAAGGAAAACGGTTGCGAGTTGGCGTTAGCAGTTTTAATAGAGTCGGCCTTCCGGGTTGAATCAGCTTTGAATTTACCGGCGTCGGCTTTGAACATGTCGTTTACCGAATTGTTGGTAGTTTGACCATCAACTTTTAATACAATAATTGCAAGGGCTGCAATTGTTAGTAATTGTTTTTTCATTTTTATACTTATTAAATAAGGGGTTACATGGTGATGTTTCAGGGGTTCACCAACCCATAACCATTATTGTTATTGCGGGGAGCGAAGCAACCCCCGGGCTAAAAAGCAGATTAATAGTACAACCTGTAAAGCTGCTGATTAAAGCGAAGCTGCCGCGCTATAGTCCGCAATAACAATTAGCTGGTTATTTCTTTAATTCGTCTAAAGCAACATTTAGCTTTAATACGTTAATTTTTTCGGGGCCAAACACGCCTAATAAAGACTGCTCCGTATGTGCGCTTATAAGCTGTGCAACCTGTGCGGCCGATATGCCCCGTACTTTAGCAATACGTGGTATTTGTATAGCTGCACCTGCCGGTGAAATATCCGGATCCAAACCACTGCCCGATGCTGTAACCATTTCGGCAGGAATCTCTGAGCGTTTTACATCAGGGTTGTGCTTTAAAAAGTCATCAATACGTTTTGATACATCTTTTAAATAATCGGGATTTGTAGGGCCCTTGTTTGAGCCTGCCGATGCATCAGCCTTATAATCAACAGCTGATGGGCGAGACCAGAAGTATTCGTCTTTAGTAAATTTTTGACCCACATTGGCATAGCCAACCACACGGCCCTTGTAGGTAACGGTTTCACCGTCGCCATTGCCGGGGGTTAATTTTCCGATGGCTGAAATTGCAAGCGGGTATAAGCCAGATACTATAATTATCAGTATGATAGTTATTTTTACGGATGGCATTAAATACATTTTCATTTTATTATGATTTAAAATATGTTCGGTTAAAGAATTGTAGCTATCACCAGGTCAATTAATTTGATACCTATAAACGGTACAATAACACCGCCTAAGCCATAAATTAACAGGTTGCGGCGCAGTAATGCACTGGCACCAATAGGCTTGTATTCAACCCCTCTAAGCGCCAACGGTATAAGCATTGGTATAATAATGGCATTAAATATTACTGCCGATAATATGGCCGATTGCGGGCTGTGCAGATCCATGATGTTAAGCGCCTTTAAGGCTGGTATAGATACCATAAACAGGGCCGGCACAATGGCAAAATACTTAGCCACATCATTAGCAATTGAAAAAGTGGTAAGGGTACCGCGGGTCATTAGTAATTGCTTGCCTATTTCCACAATCTCAATCAGTTTGGTAGGGTCGTTATCCAAATCAACCATGTTACCGGCTTCTTTGGCAGCTTGTGTACCGCTGTTCATGGCAACACCTACATCGGCCTGGGCCAGGGCTGGCGCATCGTTTGTACCGTCACCCATCATGGCTACCAGTTTACCACCTTGCTGTTCCTTTTTAATGTAGTTCATTTTATCTTCGGGCTTAGCCTCGGCAATAAAATCATCAACACCTGCTTTGTTAGCAATAAACTTGGCAGTTAAAGGGTTATCGCCAGTTACCATTACTGTTTTTACACCCATTTTACGCAGGCGCTCAAAGCGCTCGGCAATACCGGGTTTAATAATGTCCTGCAGCTCAATAACACCCATAATCTTCTCATTTTGTGATACAACCAGCGGCGTACCACCGTTTGATGAGATCTTTTTCACATTCTCCTCCACATCGGCAGGGAAAAGGTTACCGGCTTTAAGGGCTATATTGCGGATAGAATCAAACGCACCTTTACGGATACGTAAACCATCGGGTGTATCCAAACCGCTTGAGCGGGTTTCGGCAGTGAACTTAATGAACACTGAATCTTTAGGCGCTATTACCGATATTTTGTTTGAGCCCTGTAAGGCCAGTTCAACAATTGATTTTCCTTCCGGAGTTTCATCAGCTAATGAGCTTAGTACACATGCTGTTACAAAATCCTGCTCGTTAACGCCTGCTGTAGGGTAAAAGTTGGTTGCTTTACGGTTACCAATAGTTATAGTACCTGTTTTATCAAGCAGCAACACATCTAAATCTCCTGCTGTTTCAACAGCTTTACCCGATTTAGTGATAACGTTTGCACGTAAGGCCCTGTCCATCCCGGCAATACCAATTGCCGATAGCAGGCCACCAATGGTTGTAGGTATTAAACAAACAAACAATGATATAAATGCTGCAATGGTGATGGGTGTGTTTGAATAATCGCCAAAGGGTTTAAGGGTAACACAAACTATCACAAATATTAAGGTGAAACCAGCTAACAAAATAGTTAAGGCAATCTCGTTAGGGGTTTTTTGGCGCGATGCACCTTCAACCAGGGCAATCATCTTATCCAAAAAGCTTTCGCCTGGCTGGGTAGTTACCATTACCTTTATCCTGTCAGATAATACTTTGGTACCACCTGTTACTGACGATTTATCACCGCCAGACTCCCGGATAACCGGTGCAGATTCGCCCGTAATGGCCGATTCATCAATGGTAGCAATACCTTCAATAATTTCACCATCGGTTGGGATGTTATCCCCGGTTTCGCAAATAAATACATCACCTTTTTTTAACTGTGATGACATTACTGTGCTTTCCTTGCCATCAACCCAAAGGCGGGCCGGTGTTTCTTCGCGGGTTTTGCGCAGGCTTTCGGCTTGTGCCTTACCGCGTGCTTCGGCAATAGCCTCGGCAAAGTTGGCAAACAATACGGTTAGCAACAGTACCAAAAACACGGTAAAGTTATAGCCGAAGCTGCCCTGCTCATGGTTAGTGAGCGAAAATATAGTAACTACCAGCATTACCACGGTGCCAATCTCTACCGTGAACATTACCGGGTTACGGAATAATATGCGTGGGTTTAACTTAATGAACGATTGCTTAAAAGCCTCTTTCATCTGATCACCCTGGAACAATGTATTTTGGTCGGTTTTCATGATCTGTTTTTCTGAATTATTTTAAAGAGAAGTGTTCTGCAATTGGGCCTAAGCTTAATGCAGGGAAAAAGGATAAGGCAGCAATAATAAATATCACCGCAAATATCATGATGCCGAATGTTGCGGTATCAGTTTTTAACGTTCCGGCCGATTCTGGTACGGCTTTTTTATTAGCCAAAATACCTGCAATTGCCAGCGGGCCAATTATTGGTAAAAACCTGCCGATGAACATTACTATACCTGCACTTACGTTCCAGAATATGCTGTTATCGCCCAAACCTTCGTAGCCTGAACCATTGTTGGCCGAGCTTGAGGTAAACTGGTACAACATTTCAGAAAAACCATGATAACCCGGATTGTTTAACCATGCCGACGGCTTTTCGGCCCAGCCAATGTTAGGGAAATGAACTACCACATAGGCTGATATAGCTGTGCCCACCAATATCATAAAAGGGTGCAGTAATGCTATAAGCGAGGCAATCTTCATTTCGCGGGCCTCAATTTTACGGCCCATAAACTCAGGTGTACGGCCTACCATTAAGCCAGATATAAATACGGCTATAATAATAAATATGTAAAAGTTTAAAAAGCCTACGCCAATACCACCGTAAAAGGCGTTGATCATCATATCAAACATTTGGCCCAGGCCTGATACCGGCATCATGCTATCGTGCATGGCGTTTACCGAACCATTTGATGTTACCGTTGTACATATACCCCAAAAGGCTGATGCAGCAGGGCCAAACCTTACTTCTTTACCTTCCATTGAGCCGCCAGGCTGGGTGATTCCCATGTGCGCTATAGCTGGGTTACCATTAACCTCGGCCCTGATTGATGGAAAAACAACAATCAGAAATCCTATTGTCATTACCCCGAATATTACCCAGGCCAGTTTCTTTTTATCCAAATAAAAACCAAGCGCAAATACTAATGCTATAGGTATTAATATAATGCTGATGTTTTCAACAATATTGGTAAGGTAATTTGGATTTTCGAGCGGGTGTGCAGAGTTTGCACCAAACCAGCCACCGCCGTTGGTACCCACCTGTTTAATGGCAATCATGCCGGCAGCTGGTCCGCGCGATACGTGGATGGTATCACCTTGTAATCCTATTACGGTATCTTTACCTTTAAAGCCGGTTGGGGTGCCGTTAAATGCTAATATAACTGCAACAACAAAGCTTATAGGTAATAAAACACGGGTTATTGATTTTACAAAGTTATCCCAAAAGTTACCCAGCTTATCGGTCACCTTATCTTTCATGGCTTTAAATACCACCATCATAGCAGCTAAGCCGGTTGCAGCACTTACAAAGTGCAAAAAGGTAAACACAAATAGCTGTGTATAATAGGTAGCGCCTGATTCGCCCGAGTAATCCTGCAGGTTGGTGTTGGTTATAAAGCTGATGGCTGTATTAAAGGCCAAATCAGGAGTTTGATCAGGGTTGCCATCAGGATTAAGCGGCAGGTGTGATTGTTTCAGTAAACAAAAGAAAGCGTAAAATAACCATAAGCAGTTAATGGTTAATAAAGCCTTAAGATGTTGTTTCCAGTTCATTTCCCGGTTAGGGTCAATACCACTGAATTTGTAGATAAGCCGCTCAACCGGGGCCATAATAAAGTTTAACCAGGTTTTTTCTCCCTTAAATACTTTAGCAATATACCTGCCCAGCGGAATAGCTAAGGCGATAACTGCTAAGTACATGAAAATTACACCTGCGTATTCTGTGTTCATGATGTTTGAATTTTTTGTTGGTGATTAAAATTTTTCGGGTTTTAGAAGCACATAAACCATATATACAAATACGGCGATGGCTACAATGAATAATGCTACCATAGTGGGTTAAATGTTTTCGAAGTAATTAACTGATTTGAACAAGAGCCAGAATACTATTATGAAACATAATAAGTAAGCGAAAGTGAGTATAACATCCATTTTAATGTGATTTGCAAGGGGCTATACCAAGTAAGTGCCAAAAGATAGTGAATTGTATCAATCAACTGTATATCAGCATATTGTTAATTAATTTTCGATGATTTTGTTTGATTTTGGAGGACAATAAGCTATCATTTTGATAGGGTTTTATCATTTTATGAGAAAGGATATAATAACAGTAAAGGCACAATACTTTGTGCCTGTTAAATAAACAGAGGGAATTGTTTTGTATAGCGGGAACACAAATCATTGTGGTGCTACAAAAAAGAAATGCATTTTGAATTGGAATGAAGGGAGATTTCTAATCACCAGTAGAGGTACAATACATTGTGCCTCATAAATAACCGGAGGAGATTATTTTACATAGCAGGAAACACAAAGCATTGTGTTTCCTACATAAAAGGAAGGTATTTGAATTATAATTTAGGGATGCTTATTCCATCCCGTAATCCTTCAATTTGCGGTAAAGCGTTGCAACGCCAATATTAAGCAGGCGCGCAGCTTCGGCACGGTTACCGTGGGTATGGTTTAGTACACGCTGTATGTGCAGTTTCTCAATTGATGAAAGGTCAAATGCCGAAAGCGGGCTGCCTGCTTTGGCTGGCGGTGGTTCCTGCATTTCGTAAGGCAGCAGGGTTTCATCAAGTACATTATCATCGGCAAGTATAACCGCGCGTTCTATAATATTTTTTAACTCGCGGATGTTACCCGGCCAGGCGTAGGCTTCTAACTTTTCAATAAATTTTTCAGTTAGGCCATTGAACTGCTTTTTTACCTTAAGGCCAAAGTAGTTCATAAAGTATTCGGCCAGCAGGCGTATATCTTTTTTTCTGTCGCGCAGGGCAGGCAGTGTAATGGTGAAAACTGATAAGCGGTAATACAGATCAGACCTGAAACCTTCCTTATTAACCTCGTTTTGCAGGTTACGGTTGGTGGCCGCTAAAATGCGAACGTTTACCTGGGTAGGTTTGGTATCACCAATTTTTATGAACGATTGCGACTCCAGTACCCGCAGTAACTTGGCCTGCAGATCATGGTCAAGCTCGCCAATCTCATCCAAAAATATGGTGCCGCCGTTGGCTTCCTCAAAAAGTCCTTTTTTATCTTTTACGGCCCCGGTAAATGCGCCTGATTTATGGCCAAAAAGCTCGCTTTCCAAAAGTTCCTTTGTAAAGGCGCTACAGTTTACTGCCACAAATGATTTCGCATTACGCGTACTTGCCTGGTGAATGGCCTCAGCAAAAATTTCTTTGCCTGTACCTGTTTCGCCTAAAAGCAGTACGGTTGTATCAGTTAAAGCTACTTTTTGCGCCAGTTTAATTACATCAGTTACCGCTGCCGATTTACCTATCAGCCTTTCAAAACCAAATTTGCTGTTCAGCTTTTGTTCAAGCTCCTGCACACGCAGTTGCAGCAGGGCCTTATCCATAGCTTTGCTTACGAGCGGTATTATCTTTTCATTATCATCACCCTTGGTGATATAATCAAACGCGCCAGATTTGATGGCTTTTACCCCATCGTTTATAGTACCAAAGGCTGTTAATACAATAATTTCAGTGGCGGGCCAGTTGATCTTTATCTGGGCAGTAAGCTCAATACCGTTAGCGTCAGGCAGTTTAACATCACTGATCACAACCGGAATAGCTTCCTGCTGCAGTTTGCGTAAACCTTCTTTACCTGTTGATGCTACCAACACATCATAACCTTCCAGTTGCAGGATGCGGGCCAGCAAATTACGCAGGCGCTCTTCATCGTCAATAATTAACAGCTTATCTTTTTGCATGATATAAGGGCAAAAGTGATAAAAAATAATTGTTATTTATGAAACCCGAAAAGTTTACACCCCAAAAGCAGGTAACATAATGATAAGGTGTAGAAACAAATGCAGGGGTTTCTTTAATTTTCAATCGGTGGCCCCTACTGTTTGTTGATTTCGGTAGCTTGCTCAAAATAAGCCATTACCGTATCATAAATTTCGGCATCCTTTCCTTTTACCCAGCGCAGGGGTATAGCTATCTGCTCGCCGTAATCTGATTCCCACTTTAAATCAAGCCGTATAATTGCCGAACTACGGCCCCGGATCAGGTTGATCTCGGCGATGTCCTGCCAGTCAATGGTAATATTGCGGATGTAATCAATAAGGCAATCTTCTGTTAGCTCCAGCGCTATGCGGCCCTTTAAAGCAGGTATCAGGCGTGTAAAAATCAATAACCCTCCTACCGATACAAATAAGCCTAAACAAACACCAAAAACCAACCAGCCAAAAGTATCATTGCTCCGCAACACATTGTTTAAGCACATCAGTATAAAAATCAATAACAACACCAATGTGGCAATAGTGTATTTGATACTGTAAGGGTACTGAGTTGGCATGTTTTGTCGTTTTATAGGATAGAAGGATTTTTGTTCACAAATGTTTCCGCTGAAAACTAAATAACTGATATGGTACCGAACCATTTACAGCATGCCTAGCTGCCCGATTTACACAGACATTGAACTTCAGCGCAAAAACTTAATATCCCAGGCTACGTTATTAATGATTGTGCTTTTTGTGAATATCCTTTACCAAACATAGCTTTTTAATTTCGCTTATTTTAACCACAAATGGGGCATATTTAAGGCGGTTGCCAACCATTTCGGTGGTGTTGTCACTATGGGCAATTACCTCGTCTTCTGCATCACCAACAAGCAGGCGTTTGTACATTCTGTAGTCGCCCCATTCAATATAGTAAACCTCGCCGGGCAGTATTTTTTTATCGTGGATGATCTTGAGCGCTACCCAGCAACCGTTTTCAAGATAAGGGTACATGGAGTGCCCCCAAACCGGCAAAGCAAAATCACAATCCTCAATTCCTGGAAAGTTCATGTGCCCAACTGGATACTTATCATTAATATCGCTATATACCTCAACACCTGATGCTGTTGCCGTAATTTCAAACATCGGGATACCCTCAAATACCTTAACAGGAGGTTGAGATTCAGAAATTACTGTATTTTTTTTGCCATTTAAAAAATCACTGTATTTATCCTTAAATATCTTTAATTTTTCTGGGTCAATATTCTGCCTGCTCTTTATTATCTCTGTAATTGAACTTGCATTATTAAACCCGAGCACCTCGGCAAGTTGCGCATTGCCGGTAAATGCCTTACCCCTAAGTTGATTATAAAGGATAATAAATTCTAATGTTTCGGGCCTTATCAGTTTTATTTTACCGGGCTTTGCTGCATCTTCCATAATGTGGATAATTATTTAAAGTTTTTTCTTGAATTAAATAAAGATATTTCTTTATATTTGTAACATGGTATTCAGCTAAAGTAATACATTTTTTATTAAATACAAACATGACTACTAAAGAATATAAAGAATTTTTATTTATTTTTATTGGAGCACCATAAAAGGGTAATAATACAGCAAACTACTTAAAGGCTACTCCTATATAAAAGCCTTTTATATATCCTGATTGATTATAGGCAAACCAAAACAACAACCTAAACCATACTATGCATATCGCTTACTCTGCTCTTAACACAACTAATAAGCCGTCGCCAAACAAAGTCCAGCAGAAAAATAACGAACGCTTATTGAGATACCAGGCCTATCAAACCACCTGCAATAAATACAGCCGCGAAATTGCTGCCATACAAAAATACCTGCCCGGCTGGATGCCGGAGTTTAAGTAAAATCATAGGAGATTGGGTATTAAAGCAGTTGCCAAATACCTACTTCCAAATAGCCAATAACTATTTACCCAATAACAAATACCAAAAGAAATGATAAAAATAAACCAAAAACTAAAAGACAAACTGTGGTGGCTCGTGATCTCGGTTGATTATGATTATAGCCGCATTACCATTGCCGACCATGATTTTAATGGCGATACCCTTACCCTTTGGCTGGAAGACAAGCACGATTTTAAGAACACGCTGGATGAATGCTTACAGGTTGACATCCCTGCCAAACAATTTATCAAATTGATCAAAGCCGAAAACTTTAACAGCTATGAGGGTTCAAAAATACATCCTACAAAAAACTATGTATACAAAACCCGAATCCAGATCAATGAACCATTGGCCTGGTACCAACACGATGCTACACTTACAGAGCAGCAATGGGTGCGCGACGCCACCCTTAAGTATCTGCTTACCCAATTGGTAGAAACCGAAACCAGGGCAAGCGATATGGTTTAACAGGTTTTATAATATGCCAAATAGCATACTATACATAATTATTAAATTGCAATAGATTTAAATTATTGCTGAATTATACATGCAAAAAGCTTGCAAATACTGTTTGCGCCCACTTACTTGATTAGATTATCCAGTAACTGCTTAAAACAAAAAAAAGCTCGCCGGACCACCGGGGAGCTTTTTCCAATAAAAAAGAATAATATGTTTAGTTACGTCTAAAACCGCCTTTGTTGGCACCACCAGCACCACCTGCGTTAAAACCCGGACCTTTGTCCTCGGCAACGTTAACAGTGATACGGCGTCCGTAATAGCTTGCGCCATTCATACACCTGATTGCTTCCTTAGCCTCGTCTTCATTTACCATTTCAACAAAACCAAAACCCTTACTCTCTTTTGTTTCGCGGTCTTTGATTATCCTGAGCGATCTTACAGGCCCAAAGTCACCAAAAACAGCACTCAATTCAGCCTCGTCCACTTCTAATGGCAGGCCGGCAATAAATACTTTCATCAATGTTTTAAAATTTAAACAAAGGTACGCAAAATATAAGGATTTTTTGGATGTAAGGGTACTAATGGTTAAGTGCAAAAGGTTTTATTACGCTACGATTACTTTTAACACAGCTAAAACTAAAAGGCTTACAGCTAAAAATATTTTTATAAATATTTATGTTTATATAAAGCTGGCGTTATTTAAGTAAGCCCATGCTAAACTCGTTCATCAGCCGATAATGGCCCTAAGCTTATAGCTGCTGCCACAAGGATTATGCATTTTTGACTGAAGGAAGTATTTATTCCGATCCTAAATTTATGTTTAAACCTTCAGCCATTTTAAACAATTACTACCTGGCTTATTCATTTATTTTATCTTTGCCCTATAACCCAAAAACAAAAAATTAAATATGGATGCATTATTGCATGATGATAAAACCTTTGATGGGGTAACTTATGCCGAACAGATAGTGCGGGGCCGGGAGTTTAATAACTGCACCTTTAAACGCTGCGATTTAAGTGGCGGCACCTTTGCCCAAAATAAGTTTATTGAATGCGTTTTTGATAGCTGCAACCTTTCGCTTGCAAAATTCAGCACATCAACCATGAACGATGTAAGGTTTAAAAACTGTAAGATTCTCGGCGTAAATTTTCACGAATGCCAGGATTTTTTATTTGATGTTGGCTTTGATAACTGTGTGCTTGATTATGCGTCATTTATGGGCAAAAAGATGCTTAAAACCAGGTTTATCAAATCATCATTAAAAGAGGTGAATTTTAGCAATGTAAACCTTGCAGGTTCGGTATTTGACGATACCGATCTTAATGCCGCTGTTTTTAACCGCACCGATCTTACAGGCGCTAACTTTATTACTGCCTACAACTATGATATTGACCCCGAAATAAATCTCATTAAAAAGGCAAGTTTTTCGGCTACCGGCATACATGGGCTATTAAGTAAATACCAGTTAAAAATAGTGTAGCGGGTTGGCTTTGTGATTTTGACTGATAATTTATGTTTTTAATTTTTGGCGCTAGCCAGCTAATCACTATAAAAATGACCTCCCGCTCAAACAATTTAGCGTTTAACTCCTTAAATTTGCAGTATGAAACCCGGAGATAAAGTAATTTGTATCAACGATAAGATTGACGCCGACAAAAGTGAAGAGATAAGGCGCGATTTTGAGATCTGGATAACCCGCGATAAGGAATATACCATTCGCGATATATTGGATAACAACGGCATTGTTACTGGTTTACTGCTTGATGAGGTACATAATTTTCCTAAATTTTTTAAACTTATCAACCGTTTCCAGGAGCCTGCTTTTGCGCAATGGCGTTTCCGCAAGCTGCAATATAACACTGCCGTTGCCGAAGAAGAAAGTGCAGTTGAAGAACTGGTTAAACAGGCTGAAGAACTTGTTAAAATAGAACGATAATAATTAAGAGCATGGATAAGAAATTTATATTAGGCGATGTAGTTGTAATGATTGCAGATGGCCCAAAAATGGCAGTTGAAGGCTACCTGATTAATGAGGACAAACCCGGAGAGCTTACCGAAAGCGACGAATATGTAAACGTGGTGTTTTTTGCAGGCGATGGCTTTAAGCGCGATACCTTTCACCAGGATCTGCTTTTGTTTGTGGATGAAGTTGATAGTTAATTAAAAAGCAAAAAGACATTTAGGATGACAGCCTCACCGTTTAACAGTAATTGCTATAGTGAGGCACTCTAACCATGTAGGCAAAGGCTTCTGCGCTAATCAATTGCCTACCGCAAGATGACCACCCCGTTTTTAACTGAATATTGCTAATCAAATGGATTGTGCGTTGCTAAGAGTTTATAGAAACGCTTTATTTACTTCAGCTTTAAATTAAAAGTACCTTCAACCTTATAAACGGCCGAGTTTGCTTTATCATCTTTAGCTAAAAAAGTATGGAACGTGCCTTTGGCAAGTACACTGTCCTGATTATACTTTTCAATATTGATATTACCGAAATCTTTTTGACCGTTATAACGGCTCAATGAATACTGAAGGTTTCCGCTTAAACTTGCAGGATTAATTAAAAACTGGCTGCCAGCTATCCCGCTGCTTTTAGCGCTATGTACATAGCCCGATGAACTTACACCAAAACTCATGGTATGTTCTTTATTAATGGCAGTTATACCGAAGTAACGGGTGTTATCATCGTCGTTATGTACATTAATAAAAGCAATTGAATCTTTTGAAGCATCAAAAGTGTAGGTTGAATCTTTGATTTTTACAGTAAGTGTACCGGTAGTAGCAAGGATATTTGCGGGAGATGATACCGTTGCGCTATCAGTGATCAGGTTACTTTGTGCGGCTGTGTTTTCCTTAACGTCACCGCTATCCTTCTGGCACGACGAGATTGTCACCAAAAGTGCTATGAATACAGAAAAAAGCAGGTAAATGTTACGCATGTTTATTGTACCCCAATCTACAAAACAATTAACGATTATAAAACACCTAAAGTTGCCTCAAATATTAATTCAAATTAAATATTTAACATATTTTAACTAATAAACGTATTGGTTGTATAAAAGGTTTGCTAAAGGTAGATATTTATTCTACCCCATCAAAATGGCATAATCATAATACGCGTTGGGATACTGTAAATGCTTTGCTACAGGAACATAATCGAATAATAAAAGCCGATCAAATATCTTTAAAATATCTCGCCAACATTTATAAACACCCCTCGAGATCCTTGCCTGCCTATGCCATAATCAACGGCTATGCTGGTTTTTGAAACTTTGTTAAGTTTAAGCCTTAAACCTGGGCCAAAAGCGGGCTGTACACTTTGCAATGCCGTACCCGGCGCTGCCGAAAATGATTCGGCGTTTACAAATACAACGCCTCCTAATAGCCTGTTGCGCGTTATATTAAATCGGTACTCACTTTCGGCATAAACCATTTGCGCACCCCTAAACCGTCCTTGTATATACCCACGCCCCGTACCGCTGTACGGATCCCAGGTATTGGCGGGCAGATCAAGGTATGGTGGCCTGCCGCCAAGTACCAGCCAATTGTATGACCATAGTGCCAGCACGTTATCAGTACCTTCGGGGAAACGGATATATTTACGCACGTCAATCACTAATGATTGCCACCTGCCGTTGCTGCCCAATACCTTTTCGTTATCCCTGTATTGCACTGCTCCATAAAAGCCTTTTTCTGCGTTGATGGAGTTATCGCGACTATCAAACAGCATATTGAGGGTAATGCCCGATGAACGCGAGCTGCGGGTGGCCCCATACGCTTCATAATCTGACGGGGCACCGTCTATTACCTTTTTGTGGGTTATGTGCCAATGATCATCTAAAATATATCCTGCCCCGGCATATAAATTTGGCAGCAACCTTTTTAAAACAGTTTCGTTAAAGCGGAAAAATGAATAGCGCATAGGCTGCTCATTGGCAATGTTTGAATTGCTACCCAGGCCATAGCTGCTTTGCGGATAACGGTAGTAACGTATATCGCCTACAAAATTGTACTCGTTATCGTTTGTCCAGATGCTTGATTGTATGGGGATAATTATCTGCTTGGTTTGGGTATAAGCCGTATTTATGGTGATGGTTGATATTTTTGACCCCGGCGTAAGCCTGAAAGCTACATTACCAGCCAGCGTTAATGCCAGTTTTGATTGCAGCGTATAACCCAAGGCTGGCACTATTGAAAATACCGGCTTTACTCCTACTGAATCGCCACCCTGTTCATTTTTTTTATGGAACAATTTGGCAATAACATCATACATATCAAGCTGCTTAACGGTATCGGGCGTTATTACAGTTATGGTATCGTTTTTTGGATGCTTACTAAGCGGAATGAATTTTTGTTCCTGCGCATATACTAAACCAGGTAAATACAAACCGAAGACGAATAAAAGGCTTAGGATCAAAAACCGGTTCATATAAAATATTGAGCTGTAAAAGTAATATTCTAAAACACTACAGGGCAAACAAATATGTTATTATAATAATTGCCTGGCTGCATATATGGCAGATAATTGATTCAAGTATCACCAAACTTTCTGTAGTTAATCTGTAGTGTTTTGCTAAAAATATTTGCATTTTTATTTTAATTGTTCTACCTTTACATATGCTATATGCCAAACAGCATATTTAACATAATATCTGAATCCTTTAAAATTCCACCGTTATTATAATGCGCCCACCTGGTTTTACTACTGCTGCAGCTACTGCTAAACACATTGATGCTTATTTCAATTATATTGAAGGCGAGTATCACTTGGAAAACAAACCGGGCAAAGAAGGCAAGGCAGATGCATCAGTGACAATCAAAGTGTGGGACCGCGAGCCCGAACCCGCAACATTTGCAGGTTTAACTTTGTATTTAGGCTTTAACAGCAGGCAGGAATTTGATGATTATGAACAAAACGGCGCTTATGCCCACCTGCTTAAACGTGCAAAACTGCGCATTGAGGCATCGTACGAGCGAAAGTTGCATAATCAATCATCGACTGGAGCCATATTTGCCCTTAAAAGCATGGGCTGGAACGAAAGGACAGATACTATATCAACTGCTGAGCTATTGCCCAAAACCATACAGATTGAAATTATTGAAACGGGCCCTGCCCCTGCAGCAACCGAAAAGGAAGTAGTTTTATAACTCCTTAGCGTTTAAAATCATAATCATCAATTTCGGTATCAATCTGGCTGGAATTAACCGGATCGCCTATTAGTGTTTCATAATGAATGGAAAGCGCAGTTGCCGTTAATTTGGTAATAGTTTCGGTTACATTTACCTGGTTACTGCTGGTTTGTATTATGGTAGTGCCATTAAGCGTATACCTAAATGTACTTAGGCT
Organism: Mucilaginibacter sp.; assembly: GCF_965277465.1. GTDB lineage: Bacteria > Bacteroidota > Bacteroidia > Sphingobacteriales > Sphingobacteriaceae > Mucilaginibacter. The sequence goes on along the minus strand of NZ_CBDICW010000002.1, from coordinate 436,433 downwards.
TGGTGCCGATGATGAGCTGTTGGCCGATAATATGCCCGTGCCATCATTAAAATACTGTGCATAATCGTTAGTTGTATAGCTGGTTTTTGATGATGAACCTACCTGCACCCCGTTACTGATTAGCGTAAGATTGTGCTGTGTTAAATACCATTTACCAACAAGGGTAACCGTAGCTTGCGGTTGTGCGGCATCTTTTTTACAAGCGCTAAAACAGAATAATATAACAGGAATCACTAACAGCACATATCTTTTCATATCAATAGAGTTAATGACCAGCTACCGAGTATAATACAGGTACTGATCAATTTTAAAAGTATCTGCAATAACTTTATAAGTAATTTGGGTATGCAATGTTAAAGCAGTAGTTTTTAACTGGTTTATTTGCACCGACTGAGATGCCTGCGTATTTGTTAAGGCTAAATTTAAGCCGCCACTTGTAAAAAACACTGGTGTGTTTATTATAAAGCCGGTTATTGTATTAGATGCATTAAATAGGGTACCCGTAAAACTATAGGTACCGCTTAGGCTATCACTTTGTGCCTGCAAACCACCCGATAAACTACCAGTATTACCTGTAAGTGCAAAACTTGCACCTGCAAAAGTACCTGCTTTATTAAACTGTACACTGCTATAGTTATTGGCAGATGCTGTTATAATGGTATCGATTTTTTGTACCCCGCTGATAGTTAGCTGATAGTTTTCATGCTGTAGCGTCCATTTACCTATCAGCATAGCTTGCTGGGTTTTTGCGCTGTTATCTTTTGCGCAGGCATACAAGCAGCACATAATTACAGCAGTAAACAAATAGTAAAGATTACGCATGGCTTGGTTGTAGCGTGGTTTATCAAAACAAATATAAATTAATTTTAAATAAGAAACATGAATGCGCAAAAGGCTTCAGTATTATTCGGACTCAATTATCATACTGATAGCCATGTGGTTATTAACCAGGGCGGCACAAGCTCGGGCAAAACGTTTGCCATTATACAGGTACTTTTTTGCCTGGCCTGCGCTACTGAAAATTTGGTTATAACGGTTGTTGGGCAGGATATACCAAACCTTAAAGCAGGTGCCCTGCGCGATGCCGGCAATATCTACCAATCATTACCAATGCTAAAGGCCATGATAAAAAGTTATAATAAAACCGACAGGATCTTTGAGTTTTACAATGGCACATTAATAGAGTTTAAAAGTTATAATGATGCGCAGGATGCAAAGTCGGGCAAGCGCGATTATCTTTTCATTAATGAAGCCAATGGCATTGCGTGGGATGTATATACGGAGTTGGCCCTGCGTACCAAACAAAAAATATTTATTGATTATAACCCCAACAGCGCTTTTTGGGTACACGATAACCTCATGGGCAGGCCCGGTGTACAGGTAATTATTTCTGATCACAGGCACAACCCTTTTTTATCGACACAAACCAAAAATAAAATTGAAAGCCTGAAAACCGAAGACCTGCAGCTATGGCGTGTTTATGCACGTGGACTAACCGGAAAAATCACTGGCATCATTTTCAGCAACTGGCAACTGTGCGATGCTATACCCCAACATGCAAAACCCATAGCTGCCGGGCTCGATTTTGGCTTTACCAATGATGAAACCGGACTTGTACTGGTGTACAAGCAAAACGGCGAGCTTTGGGTTGATGAGGTACTGTACGAAACAGGCCTTACCAATACCGATATATCGGCCAGAATGATTACGGCAGGCATCAGCAAAAGCACCCCTATAGTGGCTGATAGTGCCGAACCAAAATCAATTGAAGAATTACGCCGCCTGGGATGGCGCATTACCGGTGCCAAAAAAGGGGCCGATAGTGTTAACCATAGTATTGATATTTTAAAGCGGTATACTATAAATATAACCCGCCGAAGCGTTAACCTGCGCAATGAGCTGGCTCGCTACAAATGGAAAACCGACCGGCTTGGCAAAACGCTAAATGAGCCTGTTGATTCATTTAATCACCTCATTGATCCACTGCGCTATGTAGCATTGAACAAATTAAAAGCAGCCGAAAGATCAAAAAGGACAAAAAGCTATTTACCACAAGCAGAGTCTAATGACATTGATTTTGCAGCAGCTAATTTATTGAAGTAGTACTATTCAGCTGCCGTAATAGTCCATGATAAAATTATACAAAAAGCAATTCATGACCATAAGTGGCATTAAATCGCCCTTGGCTAACCATTAAATTTTTTAATAATCCATGATAGAAAAAACACTAAAAACAACGCAAGGCTGGTTGCGGGTAAGCATCCCTACCCAGCTAAAAGAGGTCACCTTAGGGCAATTAATGGCTATGCAGGAAAAGCCTGATCTTAATGACCTGGAAGCCATCAGCATATTATCAGGCATTGCCGTTAACGATTTGCAAAATGTGATAAACATGCAGGATTTTGAGGTATTTACCCTGCACGTAATTGACCTATCGCAGCAAATCAGCTTGCTTTATGATAACAACAACATTCCGCAGAAAATAACTTTTTATTTAAACGATGAGGTTAAAACGGTAAGTGTAATTAAAAATTTATCTGTTGAGCCTGCCGGGGCATTTATGGCTGCGCGAGATATTATTGCCGATGAAATAAACGCCCACATTAAACAATATGGCGAGCAAAACTGGCAGCAAAACTTTAATCCATCATTAAAAGCATGTTGCCAGGTACTGGCCCATTATTTTTTTTGCAGGGTAACAGGCAAGCTGTATAATGAATATGAGGCCGATGAATTTTGTACCGAAATAAAAAAGCTAATGGTAACGGAGGCACTGCCAAGTATAGTAGCATCAGTAATGACCACCTATTTCGGGTTAAAAAGCGATATAAACAGCATCAAAACTACACAAGAAACTGAAACGCGGATAAATAATATCCGCATAAAAGTGCTTGAAGATGAAGTTGTGCTACTACAAAAAGAAGTAAATGAAATTAAATTCACGCAAACAGAAACGCCTGACCTTCAAAGGCAAATAGCGCCTAAGATAAATTCTCAGGTTTTATTGAGTGCTGTTAAAAAAGATAAATAACTATTTATAATTAAAAAATGAGTTTAAAAACCTTTCTGAATAAAGTATGGGGCGATATTAAAGCCTTGTTTGATGGTATACCTGCCGAATTAAAAAATGCAATCCACATTGGTGTTGTACTAACCGAAAACGTTAAAACTTTTGTCGATTCGCCCATGGCAGATATATTAACTGCCATTATTCCTGGCGATATTGATGATGAGATTAAAACATGGTTGCGAGCTAAATTACCTTCCATTTTAACTGAATTAAAACTGGCTGATAGCTGCAAAGAACTAACAGACCCACAAGAAATAACCAAATGTGCAGTAAAAGTTTTACAGGGTTTAGATGGCGATGTTAAAAATGCATTTTTGCATAGCCTTTCAATTTTTGTGGCCCAGGTAGCTGCCGATGGTAAGTTATCATGGAGCGATGGGGTTTTAATACTGGAGTGGTACTATCAACATCAGTATAAAGCAACCAACTAATAAATTATTGGACTCATTATAAATCCAATAGCCATATATTAGCTGGTGCAATATGGTAAATGATGTAATAAAAATTAACCAGCTAACCTTTACCCGTTTTTTAGCCGCTTTGTTTATTGTTGTTTTTCATTACGGAAAACTTGCCACCCCGTTTAATAAAAGCATTTTATCAAATGTGTTTAGCAATGCTAATGTTTGTGTAAGTTTCTTTTTTGTTCTATCAGGCTTTATAATGGTAGTGGCATATCATCACCTAAAAAAACTAAATTTAAAAGAATATTATATAAACAGGTTTTCACGGATCTATCCAGTATATTTTATTGCGCTGGTATTAACTATTGTAATTAACAACGGCTGGCGTTTTGATCTTACCGGCACTTCGCTGCATGTGCTTCTTTTACAATCTTGGGTACCCAGATACACGATGGTTTATAATTACCCGGGATGGTCTCTATCAGTAGAAGCATTTTTTTATTTATTATTCCCGCTGCTCTATAATTATGTGTATAATAAGTTCAGGTTTAATAACATCATACTTGCTATCCTGGCGTTTTTCCTTATATCGCAGGTATGTATTTATTTAATAAGCAATACACTTTTTGATTTTCCTTTCCCAGTTAATCTCGAAAGCAATTTCATTCACTATTTTCCATTGTTTCACTTAAATGAGTTTTTGGCAGGTAATGCTTTAGGTTTATTGTTTATCTGTTTAATAAAAAAGAATGGCTTTAGCTCAATAAATAGGGTAAAAAATATTGCTTTGATACTGATGTGCACAGTTATCTCTCTGCTGGTTTTATATCCTAACCTCAGGCAATCTCTTGAGGTTAATTTTCATAACGGCTTATTTGTACTATTTTTTGGCCCCTTTATTTTATGGCTCTCGTTATCCAAGAATAAGCTCACTAAACTTTTAGCGGCAAAACCACTTGTGTTTTTTGGGAATATCAGCTATGACATCTATATTTTGCAGTACCCTGTTTTTTCACTTTTGATTATTTTAAATCGAAAATTTAATTGGGGGAATACACCGCTATTTTATTTATCGTTGATAGTACTGATCATTGCCTCGATAGGATGCCATCTGGTTATCGAAAAACCATTGCTAAGGCTTATCAGGAAATACCGATAAAAGGGAGATATAAAGAGATTGTGCCCAGGAGCGGATTCGAACCGCCACATCCTTACGAATGCCACCCCCTCAAGATGGTGCGTCTACCAATTTCGCCACCTGGGCTTTTTAATAGTACAAAGTCTTAAGTTTTCAGTTTCAGGCCCTAAATCTAACCGCGTACTTTAAACCTAAGACTTTGATTCTAAGATAGATGTGCCCGAAGAGAGACTCGAACTCTCAAGAGACAATTCTCAACGGCTTCTGAGACCGCAACGTTTACCAATTTCGCCATCCGGGCATTGTACTGTTAAAAGCCGGTCAATTAACAAACAAAAACTTATAACAAGGCTGCAAATATAATCGTTTAGTATAAAAAGCCGCTTAATAAATATAAAAATTGATAATAGGTTGCAACATCATGCGGTAAAAATTAATTTAGTGGTGAACTATCTGTAATTTTTAACAATGCAAAAAATGAAAACCACCTATATCAAGTCAATAAACCTGCTTTTAATCTTTTTACTTTTTAGTTCCTTTTTAAAAGCACAAAGTATTATTCACCTACAACAGGGCAAGCCCACCAGCATTCGTGGCTTATCGGTTGTAGATGATAATATTGCCTGGATAAGCGGCAGCAAAGGCTATATCGCCATTACAACCGATGGCGGTAAAAACTGGGCATGGCAACAGGTTAAAGGTTTTGAAAAAGCAGAGTTCAGAGATATTGAAGCGTTCTCGGCCAGCGAAGCAGTTATCATGAGCTCTGGTACACCTGCTTTGGTTTTAAAAACTATAGATGGTGGTGCTAACTGGCAGGTAAAATATAAAAACACCGATACTACTTATTTTTTAGATGCGATGGACTTTGACAATCCACACCAAGGTATTATATCAGGAGATCCTATAAATAACAAATTTATGCTTCTTGAAACCAACGACGGCGGTGAAACTTGGAACCCTTTTAAAAATGAGCCTTATGCTATCCCGGGTGAGGCTGCCTTTGCAGCAAGCGGCACTTGTTTAAGAACCATTGATGGCAAAATATACATAGCATCGGGTGGTACAAACGCCAGATTGATTACTTACCATGCAGACAAAGAAGTTTGGGATTACGTTAATTTACCTATTACGCATGGCAAAGCAAGCCAGGGTTCGTTTTCATTAGCAATTGGGAAAAATGTAGGCATATTAGTAGGCGGCGATTACGAGAACGATAAAAAAACAGACTCAGTAGCGGTAAATTATGCATTGCAAAAGCCCACATCTTTTAAGGCTGCAGAAAAGGAACCTGCTGGTTTTCAGTCGTGTGTTGAATTTATAAAGGATGATACATTCCTCGCAACTGGCACTCCCGGTACCAATATTACTATAGATGGCGGCAAAACATGGACAAAAATAGACGATACCAGCTTTAATGTTTGCCGTAAAGCAAAACACGGAAAAATGGTATTACTTGCAGGCAACGGAGGTAAAATAGCAATTTTAAAAATGTAGAACACTGGCAATGAAGTCATTAAAAATACTTTAAAATAAATTACAATAAGGCTTGCACGCAATGGTAAATAGCCCTATATTTGCACCACTTTAAAACGAAGCGGTTTAAAGTACGATTCCGTAGCTCAGCTGGTAGAGCATAACACTTTTAATGTTGGGGTCCTGGGTTCGAATCCCAGCGGGATCACAAACTACCACAGTAGTTAACCCATCCGTTTCGGTTTTTGAAGTAAGAGCCTCTTGAAAAAGAGGCTCTTTTTTGTTTAAACGCGGTTTTTAGCTTAAAAACCAACTTTTTCGAAATCTCTCCCTCTACTTTTCTCAAGAATTTTAATGCAGGTTAGTTCAATCTAATTCAAAGTAATCGGTAACCTATTCGGTAACCTATACATTCTTCCGAAATTAGGTTACCGAATTAATACTGGTGCCTTGTATCAGTTTGATTTTCAGTTTAAAAACAAATCGTTTCATTTTTAAACAAAAATCTCATGAAAGTAAATGAAGATCTATCAATCCTTTTTTGGCTAAACCGTCAAAAAGCTTCCAAAGATGGTTTAGTGCCAATTTGGGTAAGAATTACCATTAACGGAAAGCGTGATGGCTTTTCGTCAGGTAAAAAAATCCATCCAGACACCTGGGACGAAAAGGCGGCCATCGCAGGAATGAATTGCCCAGATTATAAACTAATAAATAGCTACGTAGCGAAAACAAGGGTGGAATTAGAAAAGCACTACAATCAACTTGTAGCAGTAAACAAAAGAGTAACGGCGACAATGGTTAAAGATGCCTACATGCCAAAACAGGTTTTACAAAAAACCCTGATGCACGCATTTAAACTTCACAACGAAGAGTTTGCAGAGCGGGTCAGTAAAAACAAAGGAAGCAAGGGTACTTTAGTCCGTTATGAGCGCCTGAAAGATAAAGTACAGAACTATTTAAGAAAAAAATTAAAACTGGGCGATATAGCCTTAGAAGATATTGAAATGGCTTTCGCAGTTAATTTCTTTCATTTTCTAACAATGGATAATATTGGTGATAATACCGCGATGAAATATGTAAAGACCCTAAAGCAGATCATTGAACGGGCTATTGATGAAGGTTGGATCAAGCACAATACTATCTCAGGCTTCAAATGCACATATGTTGATCCAGATAGAGAAACGCTTGAAATGCACGAGCTGGTTGGAATGTATGAAAAAGAAATTGCAGTTGAACGTTTAGCTGAAGTACGAGATGTATATGTGTTTTGCTGCTTTACTGGCTATGCCTACGAAACTGTTTACAATCTTGAACCGACAAATATTTTCAAAGGACTTGATGGCAAGTTGTGGATCACTAAAGACAGGCAGAAGACTGGTGTTGAAGAAACTGTGCCGTTATTGCCTATTGCCCTGGCAATAATTGAAAAGTATAAAAATCATCCTTACTGTGTTGAAGAAAACAAGCTACTACCTGTTAATAGCAACGTCAGATATAATGCCTATATCAAAGAAGTCGCAACTATTTGCGGAATTAAAAAAGAACTCACCACTCATACAGCAAGGCACACTTTTGCGACCACGGTTCTTCTTGAAAATGATGTTCCTATAGAAACTGTCGGAAAGTTATTAGGCCACAAAGATTTACGATCAACCCAAATTTATGCGAAGATCACTAAACGTAAAATTAGCAACAATATGAAAGTATTGGAAGGTAAAATTTTTAGCGAACATGGGTTATTAAAAATATCGTAGTATTCATCTTGATATCACAATTTGTGATATCAAGTCATTTGTAAATTATAAAACTTAATATTATGGAAAAAGCGATTATAGTACCTGATGAGATTGTAATGAATCAAATCTACTTTGTAAGAAATCAGAAGGTAATGTTGGATAAAGAACTTGCCGAACTATATCAAGTCACCACTGGCGTCCTAAATCAAGCCGTACAAAGAAATATTAAACGGTTTCCATCTGACTTTATGTTTCAGCTCACTGATCAAGAATGGTCAAACTTGAAATCACAAATTGTGACCTCAAGTTGGGGTGGTCGCAGAAGTTTGCCATATGCATTTACTGAGCAAGGGGTAGCAATGCTTTCAGGAATTTTAAATAGCGACCGAGCGATAGCTGTTAACATTCAAATTATGAGGATTTTCATAAGAATACGGCAAATGTTTATTGATAATACAGAACTACGGTTAGAAATAGAAAAAATAAAAAGTAAGTTAGATAATCAGGATAAAAATTTGGAAATAGTATTTCGTTATCTTGATGAACTTATTGAAGTTAAAAATAATCCTAAGCCACGAAAAAGGATTGGATTCAAATCAGATGATTTGTGATCAAACCTCTTTAAAGACTTAAACGACCATTATTATTTATTTTCCTTATAATTTAAAACTCTCATCAATGATGAGAGTTTTTTTGTCTCCACGAATAACTGATAATAAATAGTTATCTATTGTTGAAAAACGAACTGATTTGCTGCGGTCGACTAAACAGGGTGCCTCCAAAGTACCATTGCCATTAATGATCCAATCCGGGGTATTGTAATAATGGGAAAGGAATTATGGGCATTTCGGAAACCTAATGGATTGCGAAATTATTTTTGAAATGTTTAGCTTTATGATAGGATCAAATTGCAGAAGCCCTTGTAGAATATTCACCTTTTGGGCTGGCAATAATCTGAAAGATCAACCTGAAAATTATGTCCGATAAAAACGAGCTTGACTGGAAGGAATATGAAGCCATCACACAATACATTTATGGGGCTCTAGGTGCGCAAGATGGCGCCAAGGTCAAGGGTTATGGACCTAATTGCAAGATCAAAGGAAAATCCACAGTTGAGCATCAGATAGACGTGCTGACCGAACAGTTCGAAGATGACCGGCAATTGCTCACCGCGATCGAATGCAAGTACTGGAATAAAAAAGTAGACAAAGAGGTCGTAATGAAACTTTCCGAGATCATGCTGGATGCGGATATCGCGAGCGGCATCATCGTCTGTAAGAGTGGATTTACCAAGGATACGCTAACCTATGCGCAGCACAAAGGGATAAAATTGGTCGAACTGAGCGAAGCCGGGGAAAATGATGCAGATTTCCAAAAAATAGTGGAGATTGGACTCATTGATTTCAACTTTAAGGTAATCCGCTCCCGTGGAAAAGTAACCAGCATCGATTTGGGCAGCCGAACGATTGCCGGTGAAGACGAAATCATGGGCATGTGGTATGTCAAATTGCAGGATGTAGATGGCAGGGCCATAGCGTTTAGTGAATTTATGAAAGCATTTTCTGAAGAAGTACAAAGACGCGGGGATCTATTGAAAAATATTACCATAGCCTATCCGCTCACCCGCACTTTATTCTGGAAGCAACAGAACGACGAAATTGTTATCGAAAAAATATCAATCACTGGATTCTATGAAAAAAAAGATTTAAGTTCCAAAAGATCCTTCCCGCTAACCGACCAGGTATGGATGATCATGAACGAACTATTCGATAAAAGAAAGCTGACTCTGTCAAAGAGTGGATTGATATGGAATCTTCCTCCAGACCGCTAAGACGGTGGTCTCTGAATACAGAGCCATTGTCGAGGACTTTGAAAAGTTCGTTTTTGTAGATCCGCTCGATTTCGCAGTTAAATTAGTGTACCGAGATGTGCGGTTGTATCATTGATATTTAATAATTACAACTTAATTATAAAACGGCAATTGTTATTTCACTTTTACCACTGGCACACTTTCTTACTCTGATTTGAGCTGGAATCCTTTCGGTCATTTCCTGAACGTGTGATATTACACCAACTTTCCGGCCTTGATTATGAAGGCCTTCTAAAGCTCCCATAGCAACAGTTAATGTTACCGGGTCTAAGGAGCCGAACCCTTCATCTATGAATAACGACTCAACATTCATTTTGCTTGATGAGAGTTCCGCTAAGCCAAGTGCCAACGCAAGAGATACGAGAAATGATTCACCTCCGGAAAGCGAATAGATCGTCCGCACTTCGTCTCCCATGTCTTTGTCAACAACCTGTAAACCCAATGTATTACTAATCCGTTGGATAGAATATCTCCTACTGAGCATTTGCATATGGATATTTGCATACCCTAACAGGACATCGAGGGTAAACTCTTGCGCTATCTGGCGGAATTTTTTTCCATCAGCGGACCCTATCATCTCATTTAATTTGCCCCAGTTCTCGGCAACTACTTCTTTATCCCGGATTTTCCCCAATAGGTCGCTTGATTTCTGTTTGTTAATAATGTCCTGCTGTAATTTAAATGTATTCTCATTTCTTGTCTGTATGGAAGCGTCAAGATTCAGTTTATTTTCCACTAACAGCTCTTCTGTTTCTTGTGATGTCCTTGTTGAAAGTTGTTTTTTTATGTGATCTTCCAATTGGCCCTTTCTCTCCAAGCGTATTGATAAACCAGTAGTGACGGCATCATCAATGACTTTCAATGCTTCTCGTTCCTGTTCAATCCAATCATGGGTATATTGCAACAGACTAGCGAGTTCTTCTTCCGTCAATTCGACATCATGCTTTAATTGATAATTACCAAGCCATTCCCTTATTTTGGATGAATTACTGTTAATCAGTTTTGTCAGCCGTTCTGTATCTTTTGTTAGCTGTGATTTTTGGGTATTCGCCGTAATAAGAAGTGCCTCAGTTTTTTGCAGTTCACCGATTGTCGTTTTAACATTTTGTTCTGCATTTACAATATTGTTTTCGAAGCGTTGTTCAACAGTTATCACGTCTTCACCACTAAATAGTTCCTTTCTTTCTTTGACAACCACTTCCAATTCACTTTTTCGGTTTAAATGAATTTCCTTCTGTTTACTAAGAGATGATCCGAAATCTTTTGTTCGTCCGGCAAGTCCCTGCAATTCAGTAAGACATATACCTTCCCTTTTTTTATCGTTTTCAAGGTCTCCTATTTTTTGGCCCCACAGATCAGCAAAATCCTTTATTCGCTTTATAAATTGCGGCGCATTGTCTTGCCAGTGGGTAAACCAATCTTTATTTTCGAAATACGGCGACAATTCATCATGCAAAATCTTAAGGTCGGTTTCGCACTTCGCTTCCTGTTGCGTGAGGCCCTTGGAAAGTTCGGTCAATAATTGTTTTTTATGGGTTTTGTCTTTAACATCATCAGTTAATTTAATTAACTCCGATTTGACTTTTTCAATTTCAAGCTGAATATTTTCTACGGCCTGTTTTAAATTAGTATAGCTGATAATATTGCCATCCAACAAAGTTTGGTCAGATTTTAATGCTGCTGTTTTATCCCGTAGCCAAACAGCTTTTTTATCTTCATCTATAATCTCGCATTGTTTTTGGATTTTAAAAGATTTCCATTTTTCCGCTAACTGGCCAGCGGCTATTTTTCTACTCTCAAGTTGATCGTTATCCAGTTTTATCTGGTGCTCCAAACCCTCGCAAGTTTGTGTTAAACCAGTATATTTTTCAAGACATTCTTCGTAAATTGTTTCATTTTGGCGGTGCTCGTGTTCAAGCCCGGAAATAACTTGGTTTAAAACGGGTGAATGCTCTTTGTAGGGGTGCTCTGTACTTCCACATACAGGGCATGGTTCGTCATCTATTAGGTTTGTACGTAAATGCTCTACATTTTCTGCGATCCTTAATTGGGCATCACTTAATATTTTCCCGGAGGTATCTTTAATGGTTTTGATCTCCGTTAATTTATTTTGAGCCAACAATAACAACGCTCTCTTTTCAATTAAGGCAGTTTGATTGTTCTTTAGACTATTTACCGTTGACCGCTGATCTGTTAAAGCCTGGTAGTATAAATTCCACTGAGCTGACCCCAAAATAATATCCTCAATTTCTGCATCGCATGCCTGCTTGTCCTTTTTGATTTTATCAATATCGATACCGGCAAGGGTTGTTTGATCGGTTTTGACGGACGCGATTTTTAGCTGTATTTCCGAGTTCTTTCCTAAAACGTTGTTTTCAAGGATTTTCAACTCGTCAGTAAAAACAAGTTCATTCTGATTATTAAGCTCTAAATCTCCCTTTGCCTTCAGTTTGGACGCCAGGATATTAGCGGCATCGGTTAATTTGGAAGAAATTAAAACGATGTTTGTTGCTATAGGCTGCCTGTGAATGTTTTCAGCTTTCCACAATTCAAGATTATCTATTTTTTGTTTTAAAGAAGCCGCCTCTTCTTGCTTTGTTTGTACCTGGGAATTATGCAATTCCATTTCTTTGCTCACATCGTCAATAGCCTTTTCTGCGACAGAAACCTGACCTCGCTTTTCATTGATCACCACATCAAGCTTTTTGGCGTTTTCAATTAAAGGGTAAGCCTCCGATTTTAACCTTTTCGCATTAGCTAAAGTTTTTTCAACTACCTGTAGCTGATCTTTGTACCCGGTTTGTGATTTTGTTAACTCCTTAATATTATGATCTGTAACGCTAAGTTCATCGGTTACTTCTTTATATTGGGTCAATCCCTGAGATCTTGCGTCCACTAATGTTCTTGTGGACTGAACTTCACTTACCCGTTGTACCAGCGTAGATCTGGCTTCAGAAGCGGATTTAGTAATTTTGTTCAAACGCTCAATTTGACCTGCAAGTTCCACCTGATGATTCTCAATTATTACAATTTCCTCATCGGCATATATTGCGATACCCTCTTTTTGTAAATTAAGTTCGCGTAAATCCTGTTCTGCTTTTCTACACTTTTCGAAAATCAATTTTGATATTTCTGAATAGATAAAGTTCCCGGTAAGTTTTTCCAGTAACGATGCCTTTTCGTCTTTATTTGCCTTTAGAAAAGCGGTGAAGTCTCCCTGAGCTAAAAGCACAGAGCGGGTAAACTGCTCAAAATTCAAACCTACCAGTCTTTCGATCTGCTGTAGTGTCTCGGTTTTTTTTCCCGGCACCACGACATTCGTATTTAGGTTAGTCAGCACAATCACTTCACCTTGGAGCGCTCCCTCTATTTTACCATAAGCTCTTTTAACCTGCCAACTGGCTTTGTACTTATTGCCATCCACCCCGACAAAATCTACTTCGGCAAATCCTTCGCCTGTTCCATCTCTCAGAATTCCTTTAACATCACCTTGCGATATACGTGAGCCAGGTGTATCCTGAATCTCTATACCTGTTTCTTTGGCTTGAATATACCTTGGTGTTTTACCATACAAAGCAAGGCAAATTGCATCCAGGATGGTAGATTTACCAGATCCCGTTGGCCCGGTTATCGCAAATATACCGGCGGAACATAAAGGGTCTTCTGTAAAATCTATTTCACTGATCCCTTCCAAAGAAGCAAGGTTTTTTATTCTGATAGCTAAGATTTTCATTTATTTTCCTCCTGGGATCTTGCCCCGGAATCAGGTGGTCTGGTTCATCAGAATCTCAAAAGAATTGCAATTACACGGTGCGATAAGCAATGGGGAACGGTATTACCAGAGCACCCGGCAAGGTGAAATCCATGTTGTTCCTTTTGCCTATAAGACCACCGGGAAAGCTATTCCTTCAGCAAAAATGATCTATGATGCGCTTCAGGATAACTTAGGGATTTGGTATTCGGCAACCAAATCATTTGATGATTTTGGGTTCTTTAACCACCCGGTCATTTTTGAAGGAGCAAGGCAAAACCGCACGGTTCAGTTGAAGGATCTTCAATTGATGAACCTGTTGGGGCGCATCAGTTTAGACACTATCCATTTTTGGCAATACTACCGCATGGCCCATCAACCCGTGCTCCCTGTCCCGCAATTACAAGGAACACTGGACTTCAAGGCCAAGGATGACCGGCTCGTCTATCAGGAAGCTGACAAGGTTAAGATCAGCCGCTTAGATTTCGCCATGGGCGTCCGGGATGAAATGCACACGGGTGATGTAATTCCATCCGGTAGCTATATTTCGATCAATAAGCAATACCTGAATGAAGTATTGAAGACTTTGGGCATGAAGATGGCTTATGTATACAAAATGCAGGTCAACCAGAAAGCGTCAACTTATGCTAAAGAGCGTGAGACGGATACTTATTATGAGACTATTGATCTAAATTGATATCCAGCGATTATAAAGTATATTAAATAATAAATGATAATTTAGGGGACCTATATTATCATGATCAATTTAATCAAACAAGTTAAGGTTATCATTATCTTATTGATATGCCTGATCTTTATCGCATTCATGGTTATCTGCTTTCGGTTCGCTCCAGCCGAAGCCGGAAGGTTAATTTCAATCTATAATATTGTCAACAGTATCGCCCCGGTCATTACGATCATCCTGATCGTGGTCACCTTCCGCAACCAACAGGAACAACTAGCAACGCTCAAGACCCAAATGGTCAAATCAGATGAAAAAAATAAAAGCGATGTGATCGAACAACGTTTTTTTCTTTTCCTGCAAATACACCGCGATAATGTGGCCGGGATGTCTTATGACGCCAAAATATTGGGTAAGGGATTATTCGTCAAGGCAGTTGAGCTCTTTCGCCCGAATTTTAATAATTTGGACAAATATCTTGATGTCGCTCACACCGAGGGCCAGTTTAACCGAAAATTGACTGTCGAGGAAAAAATCGAGGTTACTTATGCCTTATTGTTTTATGGCACATCAGGTTCAGAGGCGGAAGAGATTTTAAAAGAAACACTCGAACATTTTGACGAAGTTATGATCGACGGTCGTCGCAGGTTCTATCTTTTCGTTATCCGTCTTTGCAAACTATTGGATATCAAAGAAGCCGGCATGCAGTCCGAACTTGGCAATTATTTCCGCCATTTTTTTCATACGGTCACCTACATTCATGACTTAAAAGAACTAAACGAGGAACAAAAGCGCTTTTACGTCAAAAGGCTGCGCGGGCAATTGAGTAACTATGAAATGGCCATCTTGTTCCTGAATAGTTTTTCTATCGGCCGGCGCTGGCGCAATTACATCAGGGAAAACGCCAGCCCTAATACAGCCATCGATCTGATCAAAGAATATGGATTGATAAAGAATTTGCCTCCCGGCTTCTTGTCCAGGTTACATATTCAGCAATATTTTCCGGATATGCCATGGGAAGGCCGAGCTCAGGCCGCCTCAAAAAGCAACCCTAAATCTGTCAAACGTTTCCTAGACGCTAATATCGTCCGGGCTATCAGGGAAGGCCTGAAATAATAAGCATCATGATGAACCTGCCCGGCCACAGAGAAATTTATGTTAATTTACTTGCCGCTTGTTTTAACAAAACTTCGGCTACTTATAAATTTTATAGGTTTCGGCCATAGTTTAATCATGACCACCCAAATCTACACATATGTCAATCTTGAAAAGCAGAAAAATATCCTCACGGAAAAACATCCTCGAATGGGCTGAGCGATGGCTATGCAGTAGGCCGAATAAAGGATAACTGAACATTATCTATGTTTGAATCTATAATCAAAAGTAGCGTCTGCTATTATCTAAGTACGGGTTTTACAAATATCCAGTACTAAACCGGCCCCTGTTTTCACCAAAAATCATTAAACACTATGAAAACAGGGGGCGTTCTTCGGGCGGGCGATAGCCCGCCGCCGGGGAATTTCAAAAATAAGGGGGATTGCTCCCCCTTAAATGCAATTAGTTGTAAATCAGCGCATCACTTCCCTGCGTGGCAAAATCACGGCAAAGTTTAAAAGCGGTTTGCGCTCTTTGCTTGGCTGTGCCGTCCATAATAGATTTAAACTTAGCTTCATCACTTTTAAAACTGCGTACATTTTGAAAATAGCCCGTAACGCTGTTGTATGCGCCAAATACCGTTCCGGCTGTAGTGTCCATTTGCTGGGTCTGACTTCCTAAAGCATACTCATAAACGTTATTTACAATATTGGTGTAGTGTGTAGATAAAAGGTCTAATTTGCCCTCGGCTAAATTTTCCAAAACTTCCTTATTTGGTGCCATTGCAATTTTTATCAACTTTTTAACCTCCGCATCTGTGATACGCACCTTTGCCCACTGGTTAAATAAGCCCTCAAATTCACCACCTAAAGTTTTGCTGATACCCATTAACGTATGTGCCTGTTTTAATCGCTCGGTAGCAGATGCGGTGTGACGGATTTTAATCGCACCTGAATGATTATTCATAGCTGCGTTAAGTGTGTTATTGCAAACAATCCTGATAGGCGTGAAGGCTGCGGTAATGCTTCCTAAACCATCGTGCGTGGTGGTTAAAAACAAGTATTGTTCTATCCAGTCCTTAACACCTACCCGAATATAATCCGGCAATTTAGCGGTTATAAAAACCCGCTCACCGTTACCCAATGCCCCCGCCGTTTCGTATAAAATACCATCACCACCGCCTACGATGGCATCAAAGAAAGAAAACGCATCACGGTTTTGCACTACTTCGTAATCATTACCGACTACCCCTAAAACCTGCTCGGTATCTGCCCGAACGGTTGCAAAGAAATTTGGGACTGAAATTTCAGGAATCATAATATCGTCGCTTCCCTCGCCTAAATGGTTTGCGGTATCATAAGTAAATAAAGGGCGTTTTTCTACAATATAATCCAGTCCTGCGTGCTGTATCGCTTCGCTACTGGTGGGATAGCGGTCTATGATCTGTCCTAACCCGTGCCAGGCCTTTTCCTTTACGCTCATAAAGCTGTTTTTGCCTGTTTTCTGATTGAAATTTATTTGATGTGCCATGACTTTAATTTTTTGTATTTAGTTCAATAATTTTTGTTTGTAATACTTCCACATTCGGCGTACTGCTCACCTGTAAAACCGTTTCGGTTTGCAGTTCCGTTATAGCATCGTTTATGCTGCTATGCGTGGTTTTGATGGTGACTTTCACCAGTAAAAAGATTTTATCTTCCATTCGCTTAAGATTGGTAGGTGTTCAAAAAATCGCTTAACTCTAACTGAAACCGTGCGGGGTTTTCCTGCGCCAAAGTTTCGGCGTAACCTTCCCAAAATATTTGGTTGGTCAGTTCTATAAATTGCTCGTACATAGGAATTGCTGTTTTTTGTGAAACCATAAAAAATGCCCCCGACTATATGCCGGGAGCATAATTTGTTTAAGCATTTGGGAAAATGATGTTTGCTTCGATTTCGGCCAGTTTTTCATGGCATGCATCGAAAATGAATTGGGAAACCATGCGGATAAGGTTCGGCGTGTTGGTAACAAACTCCCGTCCTTTATCATCTTTGATAATCAGCTTGCAACCCTGATAAGGGTTATTTTCCAGTTCGTCGTTTTCTTCAATCAGTTTCACCTCAAAATCTTCCAGTAATTTAATGCGGGATAAGAGGGTAATGCGCTGAATGCTTAGGCGATGTAAGCCCTCCACCGATTTTAAAGTTTGCTCTAAATTCAAAGCGAATTTTTTAGGCTCTGCTTTAACTTCTTCCACTTTGGCGGGTTCTGCTTTAGCTTCTTCCCCTTTTGCCGGCTCGGCTTTCGGTGCTTCGTCTAATCCCTGTCCTGTGGTGTAAGGCGCAATGTTAGCGGGTTGGTTATCCACTGTAGCGGGGCTACTTGTCTTAACCTCGGCTGCTTTGGTTGCCTCAACTTGCGGAGTTTGGGCAGGTGTTTGATCTTTAGCGATTTCATCTTCTTTGGCTTCCTTTCCTGTTAAGCTTGGGCGGTTTTCAACTCTGTTTGCGGTTTGGTTGTTTTTTGCTGCTGTACCTTGTACACCGTTCGCATTTTTTTCTGCTGTTTTCATTTTTTAAATGATTTAAAAGGGTTAAAAATTTGTTTTTTTGTTTCCCTCTTTTCCCGAAGACTTTTCCTAAAAAGCTATTTTTCAAAAGAAAAAACGGTAAAAAAGAAAGTCAAAAAGGCGGTCGAAAAGCCTGGGCGGGAGAACTATAAGTCCCGAAGGGTGGCCGCAGCGCAGCGGAGGACATTATGCGTTCGTACGACCGGGCTGACCGATCTTGACGCCTCTTTTGTCCGTTTTCTTTGGAAAATAGCACCTTGAAAGCATCTGATATTTTAGCAGGAACTTAAGTGCAGAGTGAAGGCAAGCGAAGCTTTTCCCGGCATCGCGGGTAAACGAGTGAAGTCCTGAAAGATGCTCTTAATAGGAACTGGAAGCAATTAGGGTAATAGGCGAATGCTTTTGAGGCGCAGACGAAAATGCAGTAGCGGATGTTATCGCAATGGATATTAAAGCAATCACACTGTCAAGGATTGAAGCGGTATCCTTTTCATGGAAAAGATATAGTATAAAGCCTGGCCGAAGGGGCAGCCAAAATTAATTGCCGTTAAACAAGTTTGAGAATATAAGGATAACACCAATGGTTATCATGTTGGATCAATGATGACTTCCCATTTAATTATATTAGAATTTACACATTTGTATGCTGCAAAAACCGTCAAATTCCGATTGTTTGATAAAAACAAAAATCATATGTGTATGAGAAGCTTTACTGCCAAAATGCTTGGTGAACCGACGTTATTAGTTTAACTTGCAATATTGTTTTAAACCTATCATAAATACCTATATGTCAAAACGTTTAAAAATATTTCCAAAAAATTTCTTAAACGAAACGGCGTTTAAAAATATTTTTCTTGATCAGTTAGGAACGATGCACTGTGCGTTAACTCATTTATCTTCGAACATTGAATCTTTATCATTATTGACATCGTTTTCGGATTTAAGGTTCGCGTTAGAAGAAACGCAGGAAGACACTTTTAAGCAACTGGTTCGTATTGAAAAAATAGCTGAAACTTTTAAAATGACCATAACAGAAAAGTCGTGCTTAGGCGTAAAAGCTATCATGGAAGAAACGCTTTTGGCAATTGGGAAAACTGAAAAAAAATCATTTGAACGTGATTTGGCTATAATATTTTATATGCATGTTATCAAACATATTGAAGTTGCAGGCTATAGAACGCTTGTTATCTCAGCAAATAAATTGAATTATGACAGTGCCAAAATTTTATTAACAGAAAACATGGATGAAGCCATAGATAATGATAAACTATTTATGCTTATCTCTGATAATTACGCGCTCAAATCCGGAGACTTGAAAGATTAATCAGAAACCCATCCGGCCAAATCCGAAGACAGTAGATCCCTGCAACCTTCTTGTTATCGTTTTGAATTGCTCTGACCTGTTTAATCGAAGTGAGATTCAATATGGTTACAGATGCTTTCAAAGCGTTCTTTGCTGAGCTTTTCACCTGATAGTTGTTTCCACCCATCGTCATGGCTGAGTTCCGCGATAACCACGCCGTCCTTTTCTACGCCATATCTGTCCATATTTTGGGTAATGCGGTAGTTGTGTTCTACTCCATCTACAGTCTCGCTGTAGGGAAAGCTATGCAATTCTTCTTCCGGTTTCATCAGGCTTTTAAATATAGGTTCTCACGCAGTTTTGCAAAAGGTCGACGATTTGCCAAACCTCGTTCGGGTTGAGCTGTTGACCCAGGTATCGCCATTCGAAAAAGGCGAACCCTTCGAACCGCAGTTCACCTAAATAACAAGGGTTATCATCTCCCATGATCTCCTGGTTATCCAAATATTGTTGCCGCAGCGAATCACCGTCGGTTTCGTCGCCGGGTTCAGGTATATAACCAGCATAGATCCGGTAGTTGCGCGTGGCCACAAATTCACCTGCGTTTTCCCGGTAAACGGGAATCAATTCCAAAGTTCGGTACCTGCCGGTAGGCTGGCTGACCTCGATAAAAAATGGGTTATGCAGCATGGTTATTGGTAGTAAGCCCGGCTGAATGTTAGCCGGGCTTTTGTTAATTCCTATTGGATCAAACGACGGTATCCCTGCGCAGGAAACCCAGGATTAGGGAAATAACCGCGATCACCAATAAAATATGGATCAAGCCGCTTGCGGCATAAGCAAATGTTCCGATAGCCCAACCAATGATTAGGATAACAGCGATGATGTACAATAATGATCTCATGTCTTGATGTTTTAAATGTAAGCAGATGTCTTTTACTTACAATTGCTATACCAGCGTGTCAGTTTGTTTGACAGCGCCCTTTCAATGATTTTATTGTAGTAAAATCTTGGATTGCTGGTTAAAAAAACGGACACTGAAAAGCACGAACAAAATGCTGAGCTGATGGTTAAGTGATGATGGAAAAAGAAATCTTAGTTGCGGGCGGTACCGGTGATCTGGGCGGCCGGATCATCAAGGCATTAATGAAAAACGGAGCCAGCGTCCGTGCATTGGTCCGCCCCGGTGCTGACCCGGTGGTCGTAGAGCTGTTGCGGTCATCGGGTGCCAAAATCGTGGAAGCAAAACTGAAGGATAAAGAGGCGCTGGTCGCTGCGTGTGCGGGGGCAAGCTGTTTGGTTTCCGCGCTGGCAGGATTGCGGGAAGTGATCGTAGATACCCAGAGTTTACTATTGGATGCGGCGGTAGCTGCAGGTATCCCGCGTTTTATCCCTTCTGATTATTCCACCGATTTTACGCAATTGCCGGAGGGTGAGAACCGCAATTTTGACCTACGTAAGGAATTCATGCGCATGTTAGACGAGGCTGACATCAAAGCGACCTCTATATTTAATGGCGCTTTTTCTGAATTGCTAAACTATAATATTCCTTTCCTCGATCATAAAAACAAAACGGTTGCCTATTGGGAAAAATCGGACTGGAGAGTGGATTTTACCAGTATGAATGACACCGCCGCTTTTACGGCGATGGCTGCGCTGGATGACGATGCGCCAAGGTTTTTACGCATTGCCAGTTTTCAGGTCAGCGCGAAGGAAATGGCGGCGGCCAGCGGTTACGAATTAAAAGATCGTGGCACACTAGCAGACCTGGATGCTTATAACAAAATCGAACGTGCGGCTCATCCCGAGGGCGAAAACGAACTGTATGCTAAATGGCAGCAAAGTCAGTATATGCACTCGATGTTTAGTGCGCATAACGAGGTATTAGACAATGAACGCTATCCGGGACTTGTGTGGAGCAAGTTAGCGGAATATCTCCGCTAAAAATTGGTATTGAATTTGTTTAAACAAGCATATGGAAAATTACCCGATCACGATCAGTCAAGATAAGGAGTTGCACCACTTCGAGGTTGGTGAATATGTGCACCATGACGACGATAAATGCAAATACCGAGTATTTGAAAACGGCGCGTACGTAGCCAGTTTCACGCCGGATGAACATGACTTTTTGCATATCTGTCAGAATCCGGGCGGTTTAGATGAGGAACTGCTGCATTTGCTGGCGGACCAGATCGAGGCGCACCACCCGATGGACATCAATGATAACATTAGAAAATTAAAGTTATGAGAAGTATCTGGACAGGATCAATCGGCTTTGGCCTAGTAAGCATCCCCATTAAATTGTATTCTGCGGTTCAGGAAACGAGGCTTGATCTGGACATGCTTGACAGCCGTGACCACGCCCATATCAAGTTCCAGCGCGTTAATGAGGACACGAAAAAAGAAGTGCCTTACGATAAGATCGTCAAGGGATACAAATACGATGATGAATATGTAATTATTGAAGATGCAGATTTTGAGGCGGCAGCACCGGAAAAAACCAAGGTCATCGAAATCGAGAACTTCGTCGATGTCGCGGCGGTCAACCCGATGTATTACGAAACTTCTTATTATACAGCCCCGGCCACAAAGAAAAACAAAGCTTATGCCTTGTTGCTTTCAGCGCTGAAAAAATCAGGGAAAGCAGGTTTGGCGCGTTTTGTATTACGCAGCACGGAAAGTTTGTGCGTTGTACACCCGGTCGACAACGCATTGGTAGTGACGCGTATTCGTTTTGCCCAGCAGATCAGAGAACAGGAAGACCTGGAACTGGATGAGAAGGTGGAAGTAAGCGATAAAGAACTGAAAATGGGGCTGGCGCTAATTGATCAATATACGGAACCAATGGATCTGGCGAAATATAAGGACGAATACCATAATGAACTACTGAAAATTATCGAACAAAAAGCTAAAGGCAAGCGCCCAACGATCAAGAAGCTGAAACCCGCTAAAGCAAAAGGTGATGACCTTTACGACCAATTGATGAGCAGTTTAACCGCTAAAAAAGGAGCCTGATGAATCAGATTGAGCAAGCTGCGCTTTCCGGGATTGGGGGAACAACGGTCATGACCGCTTCAAGTTACCTGATGTCCCTGCTTGCAGATGAAAATTTCAGAGAGCCGGAACACCTGGAAGTATTGATTGGACGTCTGGCACCCCATTTGTCCAAAAGGGCTAAAGTACTGGCCGGCTGGGGGGCGCATTTCGCCATGGGTTTTGTCTTCGCTTCCGTTTACGTAGAATTGTGGGAGTCTAAAAAAATCAAACATAATCTAAGAAATGGATTGCTTCTTGGATTGATCAGTGGAGTACTGGGATTTTTGATATGGAAAGCAACATTTAAGATACATCCCTTACCACCCTGGATCAATTTCGACCATTATTATTTGCAACGTATTCCGGCCCACGTCGTATTTGCTGTTGGAGCTACGATAACCTACAGGCTTTTGGAACACGAAAATCTCGATAGCAAATAACAATAAAATGGCTGAACTACCTGACTTAACCGTTTTCGCGCAGATACTCTCCCGTAAATTTAAAGGGAAAGAGTTGGATAAACTTGAAGTGACTGTTGCCAAAAAGCTGAATGGCACTGTTGGTGATCTAAAATCTGCCTTAGAGGGACATGAACTGAGTAGCGTAAGACGGGAAGGCAAGACTCTGCAGTTACACTTTTCGGATAATCAGATACTGGGACTTCACCTCATGTTGCGAGGGGAACTGGTTGACCTGAATGATGATGAAACGCCCAGGTTCCAGATCCTGGCCTTTCATTTTAAAAATGCTGGAGGCTTCGCTGTTATCGATCTGCAAAAACAAGCAACTCCAACACTTCAGCCGGAACCAGTGGCTGCGCCCGACGCGCTTGATCTCGACAAAAGTTATTTCACCGCCTTACTCGCAAAAAAACGAACTGTGATCAAAACCTTGTTAATGGACCAAAAGGCCCTGAGAGGTATCGGCAATTCCTATGCGGATGAGATCCTTTATGATGCCGGGGTATCGCCATTTTCTATTGCCAAGGCAATTCCTTCAAAACAGGTCACCAAAATTTACAACAGTATCCGGACCGTATTGGAAAAAGCCATTCATGATATTGCCGAAGCCAATGGCGACAAACTCACCGGGGAATTAAAAGACTTTATGAATATTCATAGTCCGCAATTAAAAACCACTGCAAAGGGCGAAATCATCAAAACGGAAAAGATTGGCGGACGAACTACCTATTATACTGATGCCCAGGAACTTTTTGTCTAAGCAATCGCCCAGCATAACGATGAAGATCGCAACTTATAACATCAACGGCATCAATGGCAGATTACCTAACCTGCTGCGCTGGCTGGCCGAAACAAAACCTGATGTCGTTTGTCTACAGGAACTCAAGTGTGAAACCCATAAATTTCCAGAACATGCGCTGCTCGGCATCGGCTACCATGCCATCTGGCATGGACAAAAAAGCTGGAATGGCGTGGCAATTCTCTCCCGGTACGGCGAAATTAAGGAAACACGAAAAGGATTAGACGGCGAGCCGGAAGATACGCATAGTCGTTATATCGAAGCCTTTATTAACGGAATAGTGATTGGCTGTTTGTATTTGCCGAATGGCAACCCGTTCCCCGGGCCTAAGTTTGATTACAAGTTGAGGTGGATCAACCGTTTGCAGTTACATGCACACAAATTATTGTCGTTTGGCCTACCGGTCGCGCTGGTCGGAGATTATAATATTATGCCTACCGAACAGGATACTTATAAGCCAGAGAAGTATGTTGACAATGCATTGTTCAGGCCGGAAGTGCGCAAGCTTTGGCGGGAACTGGTTAATGCCGGTTGGACGGATGCAATCCGGGAATTATACCCTGACATGCGCTTCTACACTTTTTGGGATTACTTGCGCAACGCTTACGGACGGGACGCAGGTTTAAGGCTGGACCATTTCCTGCTGAACGATGCTTTACGTTCACGGCTGTTATCGGCTTCGGTAGATAAAAAAGTGCGGGGCTGGGAACATTCCAGCGACCATGCGCCGGTATGGATTGAAATTTCGGAATTTTAAACAATTTTTATAGCTTCAAGGTTTATAGCGTAAATTTTGACTATCAAAACCATTTTAGCAAAATATCGAGAACGATCCTTTAAATTGTTGTTTAGAAATATGGACTTGAATAGATTTTTAACAGCCCAGGAAAGGGATTACGAAACGGCGTTGGCAGAAATCAAAAATGGCCGTAAGCGCAGTCATTGGATGTGGTATATTTTTCCGCAGATTGCGGGCCTCGGTCTTAGTGACACCAGTAAATTTTACGCCATCAAAGACCAGGCGGAAGCCGAAGCTTATTTGCTCCATCCCATACTCGGGACCCGCCTTATTGAAATATCCAAAGCTTTGTTAGAACTCGAAGATAACCACGCAACTCGCATTTTTGGAAGCCCGGATGATTTAAAGCTTAAATCTTCGATGACCTTATTCGCGGCTTTACCCGACACTGATCCTGTATTTACGCAAGTTTTGACAAAATACTTCAACAGTATTAAAGATTGGGAAACCCTGCGGCTAATTAATCTGTCTACTGCCGCAGGGTAATTCACCATTTTGCTTTTCAACGGGTCGGTAGTTGGTGAGGATATATTAGCGCCATTTCCGTCGGTTTCAGTTAGCTTGCCTGCCCGGCCATATCTCATATCATAACCTAACCCATTCGGGTAAGCTCGAAACGACCTACTTAAGGCCTTAGCTTTTCTCTTTCTTTTCTTTGGCAAAATGCACACGCGCCTGTTTCAAACCAGTGGCGATAGCCTCGCCTTCATTACCGGTCGTCTTTAGTACTTCATTGGCGATTTCAGTCGCTTTTCGCGAATCTTTTTGGGTTGATTCTTATAAGATGGCGGGTAATCTCCGTTATGCCATGGCATGGTTCCTCCTTTTTTAAATTCTTTACAAAGGTTTAACAGATAGGTTTACAATCATTAAAATACTATTTCACGCAATTGCAGCGTCATTAGCAGACCGAATTCCATAAATTTAGTTTTCGATCTTAACAGGTTCGGTGTTCTCGGTTTCCTTGCGATGCTCCCAGGGCTTCAATACCACCTTCACGCAGTCTTCTTCTTTCTTGTCGAAGATCTCGTAACCGTGGGTAACTTCGCTTAAAGGCAAGGTGTGGGTAATGATATCGTCCAGCACCACTTTCTCGGTTTTTACAAGTTCGATCAGGTGATCGATATAATTAAGTACGGGTGCCTGGCCCATTTTAAGGGTGATGCCTTTATCGAATACGCGGTGCAGCGGGAAGTTATCATAGGTGGAACCATACACGCCCATAATGGAAACGGTGCCCATTCTTCTTACGGCCTTAAAGGCCATATCCAGCACTTTCATGCTACCTACCTCGAAATTAAACAGGGCCTTGGCTTTATCCATCAGGTCGCGTTCGGGTTCAAAGCCGACGGCATCTACGCAGACGTCGGCACCACGACCGCCAGTCATTTCACGAATGGCTTCGACCACGTCGACTTCATGCGGGTTTAGGGTATCGACTTTATTAACCGCCCTGGCTTTTTCCAAACGATAATTTAGGGGGTCGATGGCTATCACGCGGCTCGCGCCGTTAATCCAGGCGGCCTTCTGCGCCATTAGTCCTACCGGACCCGAACCGAAAATGGCTACGACTTCTCCGCCTTTCAGCTGCGCCCAGTCGATCGCCGACCAGCCGGTTGGGAAGATATCGGTAAGGAAAAGCACTTGCTCATCGCTCATATTGTCGGGCACTACCCGCGGGCTGATATCGGCATAAGGCACACGTACATATTCCGCTTGGCCACCGGAATAACCCCCGTATAGGTCAGTATAACCAAATAGGGCTGCGCCCTTTTGGTCGGCCATATCGCCGTTAGGGCCGTAATGCTTATAGTTGGAATTTTCACAAGCGGGTGAGGCATCATGTTGACAAAAGAAGCAGTGGCCGCAGGAGATTGGAAAGGGTACGACCACGCGGTCGCCTTTTTTTAGATTCTTCACTCCTTTGCCGACTTCTTCGACGATGCCCATGAATTCATGGCCCATCACCATGGGTTTGGGTTGCGGCACGCCGCCGCTAAGGATATGCAGGTCGGAACCACAGATCGCGGTTGAAGTGACTTTTAATATAACATCCGTGTCCTGTTCCAAACGCGGATCCTCGACGGTATCATAACGAATATCACCGGGTTTGTGGAATACTGCTGCTTTCATAAATATTTTGGTTTTTGATGTTTATTATTAACTGGAAGGAAATTTATTTGTTTAAGAATATTTAAAATAATCTCAAACAGATTATTAAGGATTTTGTAATAGAAATATGGCAACGAAAAAAGAATCTATTACCACCCGCGACGGAGCGCAGCAAAGCCCTTGGCAAAGTGTTTTACCAACTGTAAATACGAATGCGACCATGGGGCAGAAGACCGTTTATGATGCTATCGTTATAGGTGGCGGTATAACCGGACTGACAGCTGCAATATTATTGCAGATTTCCGGGCGTAATATCCTGCTGGCTGAGGCGCACACGATTGGATTCGGAACTACCGGTGGAACAAGTGCGCATATTAATACCTTCGCAGATACCACTTATAAGGAAGCGGAAAGCGCTTTTGGCAAAGAAGGTGCACAACTTTTTGCAGATGCGATCAATGAAGGTTTTGAACTGATCAGGTCTAATATTAAAAATTACCGGATCGAATGTGATTATGAGACAAAAACCGGTTTTTTATATGCAGAAGATGAAAAACAGGCCGACCAACTCGATGATATATTTTCCGGGGCTAAAGCAGTCGGTGTTTCTGTAAATTACACGACCAAAGTACCAACCCCGCTAAGTTTCGAGGCCGCGCTGGAATTTGAGGGGCAGGCGCAATTTCACCCGATTAAATATGCCCTTGCTTTGGCAAAAGCCTTTACCGATGCCGGTGGTATTATATTAGAGCATACTAATATAGAGCGCGTAGAAAAGGAAGATGAGAACCATGTAGGCATATCCGGCGATTTAAAGATCAAAGCGAAAAAGGTGATCTACGCGACGCATATTCCGCCCGGTATTAATTCTTATAGCCTGCGCTGCGCGCCTTATCGTAGTTATGTTCTGGGTGTTAAGCTGAGAACAGATACTTACCCGGATGCGCTGATCTACGACATGCAGGAGCCTTATCATTATTTCCGGACACACGAGATTGATGGTGAAAAATTATTGATCGCCGGAGGAAACGATCACAAAACCGGCCATGATGATCCGGAGAAAGCGTTTGCAGACCTGGAAAAATACGTTCGTAAAAACTACAATGTTTCATCCATTAAATATCAGTGGTCGAGCCAGTATTATGTACCTGTTGACGGTTTCCCTTATATCGGGGAAATGCCAGAAGCCTCAGAAGGTATTTATTGCGCCACAGGGTATAACGGCAATGGGATGATGCTGGGTAGTATCGCCGGTAAAATATTATCTGATCTGGTTCAAGGGGAAGCCAGTAAATATGAAAAAGTATTCAGTCCTTCAAGGTTAAAGCCTGCTGCAGGTTTTAAAGCTTTTGTTCAGGAGAATGCAGATGTCGCCTATCATTTTGTAGCGGACAGGTTCGGCATTCATGAAACAGATTCCCTTAAAAGAATGCAGCCTGGCACGGGAAAGTTATTAGAGATAGATGGAAAAAAAATCGCGGCTTACCGTGATGATCAGGGGGAAATATTTGCGCTCAACCCTGTTTGTACCCATGCCGGTTGTATCGTCAACTGGAACGGCGAGGAGAAAAGTTGGGACTGCCCTTGCCATGGCGCTCGCTATGATGTCCATGGACAGGTGTTGACCGGCCCGGCCACTTTTTCACTTGCAAAAATTGATTTTAACGATAAGCAAAAGGAATAAGCATATTGTAGTATGAATATTGTTTACGTCCATTCAAGGAAATAGTCGATGTGTCTAAAATTCTGTCATATCGGATATCGTATCGTTAAAAAATAAGTAGATGCTTCGCTATCTATCGCTGTTAATGTGTACAGCAGGCACAGGAGGACTTCATCGGCCTAGCCATTTATTGTCAAAATAGAGTTCAAAAAAGTAATTACCCGTTAACAACTTCTCCTCCGTTGACATGAATTACCTGTCCGGTGATGAAAGACGCATCATCCGATGCAAGGAAAACATAGGCAGGACCAAGTTCGGAGGGCTGACCGGCTCTTTTCATGGCCGTTTCAGAACCAAAAGAACTGATCTTTTCCTGATCAAAAGTTGCGACTATCAGTGGCGTCCAGACTGGTCCGGGGGCGACGGCGTTAACCCTGATCTTTTTCTTTACAATGTTTGTTGCCAGTGATCGGGTAAACGAAGTAATTGCGCCTTTGGTAATGAGTAATCAACAAGGTTCGGCGAGGAACGGTAGGCGGTTACCGAGGTCGTATTAATGATGCTATCCCCGGCTTTCATATATTCCAAGGCTTCATTAGCGAAGTGAAAGTAGGAGAAAATGTTCGTACGAAATGTATCGTCCAATTGTTTTTCATCAATGGCCTTTGGGTCTTTCTGCGGCATCTGCATTCCGGCGTTGTTGACGAGTATATTTAGCTTACCCAGCTTTTTAACAGTCTGCTGCACGGCCTTTTTGCAGAAGGTGCTTTTTTTGACATCACCTTTAAATAAAATACATTTTTTCCCTTCGGCTTCAACCAGCTTTTTCGTTTCCTCCGCATCGATATCTTCGTCAAGATAGACAATAGCAATATCCGCACCCTCCCGGGCGAAATGAACACTGACCGCACGGCCAATACCGCTGTCGCCGCCGGTTATCAAAGCGACTTTATTCAGCAGTTTTCCGTAACCTTGATAACCAGGTTTTATATATTGTGGTGCGGGATCCATTTTGGCTTCTATCCCCGGCTGTCTGTCCTGTTTTTTCGGTGTCTTCTCCATAACCTATAAACGATGAGCTTTAGCGATAGTTTTAGCAATTTTTAAAACCGTGGCGCTGCTTTAATGTTGATAAAAGATAAATATGAAAGATCTCGCGCGACGTTTCCCGGAAAATCCGCTATTACTGCCGAAGGATTTAAATCCAAGCGGTGATGGCTTGCAGATCATCAGTTTGCTCAATCCAGGTGTATTCCGTTTTGAGGAAAAAACATGGCTTCTTGTTCGTGTAGCCGAAGGTGTTTCGCAAAAAGAAGGGGTTATCTTTTTTCCTGCATTGAATGCTACCGGGAATACAGAGATTATTGAAGTGCCGCTGAACGACCCTGACCTGATCGCTGTTGATGCGCGCGTAATTAATTATAAAGGACTGGATTATCTGACCACGATCTCTCACCTCCGTTTACTATCCAGCGATGATGGCATTCACTTTACAGAGCCCGCAAACCACTCGTCTTTATTTGGAAAGGGATATTTAGAAAGGTTCGGGATCGAAGATTGCAGGGTAAGCCAAATCGGCGATACCTATTATCTGACCTATACAGCTGTTTCAGACAGCGGTGTCGGCGTGGGTTTACTAACCACCCAAGACTGGCAGTATTTTGAAAGCGGTGGAATGATCCTTCCTCCACATAACAAAGACTGCGCGATTTTCGAAGAAAAGATCAACGGTAAATATTACTGTCTGCACCGACCCAGCAGTAAAGAGATTGGCGGCAACTATATTTGGCTGGCTGAATCATCGGACGGTAAACAATGGGGTAATCACCAATGTCTGGTCAAAACCCGCCCAGGTTTATGGGACAATGCCCGTGTAGGCGCAGGCGCTGCACCCATTCGCACAGAAGAGGGTTGGCTGGAAATCTATCACGGAGCTAACAATGACCACCAATATTGCCTGGGCGCTTTTTTAATGGATATCAAAGATCCATCTAAAGTTTTAGCGCGCACCACAGAACCGATCATGGTACCAACTGAAGCTTATGAATTGAGCGGTTTTTTCGGTTACGTAGTATTTACAAACGGGCATGTGGTAGATGGCGACACCCTGACCATTTACTATGGCGCGGCGGATGAGTTTGTGTGCGGCGCGCATTTTTCCATCCGGGAAATACTTAACGCTTTGCAAAAATTATAAGCTATGGAAACAAGTTTAAACTATCGACGTCACTGCAGAACTACTTACCCTTTAATTGAAATGAAATGATCGTTAACTATACAGAAGAAGGCTGGGAAGTCATTGCGCAAAGGGCACACGGGTTACTCGCGGCACAGATCGCTATGCAATGGCAACATTCGGTTAGGACTGAACGCTGGATAGAAACATTGCTGGCCATTGCCGAACATGATGATGCGCAGATAGAATTGGAACGGGATAATCTGCTGACACCCCAGGGCGGACCTGTCAATTTTAAAATGAAAGTATTTGAAGAGCGTCATTGCACACAAACCATGGATTTCGCTTTGTCCAAAAGCCGCTATGTCGCTTTACTTTGTTCCATGCATCTCGAATTTGTTTATGGCGCAGCATGTGAAGAAAATCCAAAAGCCGCTCAATTCATGAGGGAACAAAAGTTGCTGCAAAAACACTGGAGAAAAGAATTAAAATTGACGATTGCCGAAGCGCAGCGGGACTACCGGCTGCTGGAGTGGTGCGATGCTTTATCACTGTTACTGTGCCAGCATGAGAACCAGCCCGAAGGTCGTGCCATCGAAATCAGCAACGGCCCGGACGAAAAAGAATATCGGTTAATGCAAGCGGACTCCGATACGTTAACCATCGATCCCTGGCCATTTGAAACAAATCAATTCGAGCTTTATTTTGAGACCCGGTTGATTCCACAATTAGCCTTTAAAGACGAGGCAGAATTCCGCGCTTCTTTTCGCAGCGCATCGGTTAGCGAAAAACGCTGGTTATTCAAAAAGAAAGCCGC
Organism: Mucilaginibacter sp.; assembly: GCF_965277465.1. Lineage (GTDB taxonomy): Bacteria > Bacteroidota > Bacteroidia > Sphingobacteriales > Sphingobacteriaceae > Mucilaginibacter. Next base: position 405,496 of record NZ_CBDICW010000002.1, on the reverse strand, counting down.
TTAAAAAAAAGCGGCTTTCATCAAAACTATCACAATAAATTATTTCAGGCTGCTTTGAATTTTCAAGATCTCGTCTAAGTGGTGCTTGACTACCGGCGCAGTTTTGGCGGCAAAAGCTTTCAGATCGGAGTCTTTGCCGTTTGATGCTTCTGATTGCATGAGCGCCAATGTCTTTTTATGGCCTTCGACCATTACTGCTACATAACCTCTGTCGAACTCTTTACCACTTAATTTGCTCAGGCTGTCGCTTTTTGCCTGGTGTTCGGCATCTAAACCAGCCGGCAGCATGATGTTCTTTGCTTTAGCAATGCTCATCAGTTCCGTATTAGCTTTACCATGATCCATGACCATCATGTTGCCGAAATCTTTGACCTGGCTGTCAGTGGCTTTGGAAGCTGCCATTTTACCCAAGGCTACTTCCGCCATACCGCCAACAGCGGCTTTAGCCGCAAAGGTGGTGTCTGCCATCACCATCGATGATGAATCGGTTTTAACGGTAGTCACAGTGCTGCTATCTGTTTTGGTAGCCGTGCTATCAGAACTGGAAGAACTCTTGGTCCCTGAACAAGCTTGCAGCAGACCCGCGGCTGCAAGCGTAACAAAAAGTACGTTGAATTTTTTCATTTGTAATTGATTTTTTTATTTAACAATTAAAACAAGATATTGGTTTGAGCAACCGGCATCGAAACGACGGTTGCTCAAACTTTTTTAATCCTCAGCGCGTTCTGTGCTGGCTTCATAATTCACATGATTCTCCGCTATTTGGGTCAGTAATGCATCAGCGGTTTTCTCTTCGTCAATAGTCATTACCAACAATTCGGCAATCTCGTAATAGCCCAATGTTTTGGCCAGGCTGATCATGCCACCATAAGAAGCGATCTCGTAGTGCTCGGCTTTTTGCCCCGCGAATATCAAACCAACATCACGTTGGGCGGTGCCTTCTTCAGTATTACTGATGATCTCATCGCCTTCGTCAACAATGCCCGACATGGCATCGCACTTAGTAGTTTCGGGTTCTAAACCCAGGATACCAAAGATCTGTTCCAATCTGCTCACGTGGGTTTCCGTTTGAGCCAGGTGATCGGTAAAAGCAGTTTTCAGTTCCGGTGAAGTAGCAGCTTCTGCCATATCGGGCAAAGTATCCACCAATTCTCTTTCAGCCCATAGCAAGTCTTTTAGCTCGTCCACAAAAAATTCCATTAATTTAGAATTACCGTTTGATGCGGCTTGTTCCTCTTGCCATTCTTCTTCCTGCTCAATACTTTCAGGTTCTGGCGCATAAGCAGTTTGTGATCCGAATTCACCAGCCGCACCCTCATAGGATGGTTGCGCTGTAAATTGTTCTTGTTGTTCCTGGTAAGCCGGTTCGGTTGAATCTACCTTTTCTTCATTATCATAGTTATCATCCGAGGTTTTCGCCTGATCACGTAGTGACTTGATCAGATCATGGCCCTCGGTAATACCTTGTTGTTGGATTTGTAAAACCTGTACCAGTTCCGGATTTAATTCATTCTCCGGGTCAAGGGCATCACGGTAAGCAGCTTTCGCAGCATCCTCGCCGCGTTCGCATTCGTTTAATATGGCCAAAAGATCGCTGCCGGTAAACGTCGCTTTGATATCGATCCAGGCACGGTGCAGGTCACCTGAAGTGCTGGTGCCATCGGCAGGCTCGCCGCCGTACTGCTGCGCGATATCGGTTAGTTCGACTACATACTGCTGACTTTCGCCGGCCAATTTATTAAATACGGCGATCAATCCATTGTCGTCGCCTTCCAGGTCAGTGCCTGCTTTTTCGAATCCCGCTACGCGGTCATTGTTGATCTTGATCAGATCGTTGATCACATCGATTGCTTTTTCAGAGATTTCCATAGGTATTTGATTTTGTTGTGGTTCGTTTGAATGATTCAGTTTGTCGACGATCTGTGCTGCATGCTCGGCCCGTGCTTCCGCTAAAATGGGCGATTCATTGCTCAGGTCGGTTACGCATTCTATCTGTACCTGGTCAGCGGGAAAAGTTGTCGTTTCACCATTATCCAGTTTAAGTACTACTTTATCGCCAAAAGTGGTTAACACCTCACCTGATCCTTCTGGCGAAGTGATGCGTTGTCCGTAATTCATTTGTTTAATAGGTACTCCATTGCGCCACGCCTTTCGGCTCGGCTTGTTTCACTTCTTCGCTTTTAATCGCGCTCATATCTTTGTCCAGTTTCTCGGTGGCTTTCAACTCTTTGCTGAAATCTTCCGGTAGCTTGGTTTGGCCTTCTGTTTCCTTTACTTGTTGTAAAGGGCTTTCTACATAATTAAAGTCTTTGCCCATTCCTTTGATCTCGCCTTCATTCCAGGGGCCACGAACCGTTCCGTCTGACAGGTTATAAACATTTTGCAGGTAACGAGGGTCGGCAGCTAATACTCCTGGAGGGAAATTTGGTTGAATGCTGTTCAATGCAGCCTCGAACATCTTATAATGGGTTACCTCACGGGTCATCAAAAACGATAAGGTTTCGTGTATATACGGATCATCTGTAAATTTCATCAGGTGCTCATAAACCAGTTTCGCCCGCGACTCAGAAGCCAGGTTAGTACGCAGGTCAACGGTTAGGTCACCATTGGAGTTTATATAGGACGCGCACCATGGAATGCCCTGGCTGTTCCGCGGTGTCGGACCACCGCCTGTAATTATGGGAAATTGAGGGTTGGCGGACAGTGCCGCATGGATCACGTTTTCTTTCGCCGCTTTGCCGTTCATGGCGACCATGATCTCGCTTTGTTCAGCTGCGTCTTTGAGGTCGCCATTCACCCCTTTAAGCAGCATCTGAATAGTAGCACCAACAATCTCCAGGTGGCTGAATTCCTCGGTAGCGATATCCATCAGCATATCGTATTTGTCCGGGTGTGGCTGCTTGGCCCCGAAAGCCTGTGTAAAATACTGCATCGCAGCAGCCAATTCGCCGTTTTCGCCGCCGAATTGCTCTAATAACAAATTGGCAAAGCGCGGATCAGGGCGGGATACCCTGGCATTGAACTGTAAGTCTTTTACATGGTGAAACATAGTAGTAAATTTTAAATGGTGAACTTTTGCCAATGCAATTTTTAGACCAAAACCATGCTTTGAATTAAATAAATAATTTTTTAAGAAAGTTGAAACAATTAATAATCAGCATAGTTAATGTCTTACGTTTTTTTAATGGCACTATCCGATGGGTTCCCGGTGTAGGGAATTTTTGTTTGACGATAATCTTTTTACAATGGATGCATTATCACCCTGGGCCGCAGCGGTCAGGAGCTTATTTCGCGGGCATGACCAGCCAGCCTTATTTACGGAAGAGATAGTAGGATACACGGTTAAAGTTCATACTTTGAACAACTCGCTTTGGATTGCCGTGACCTGTCCCAAAGGAACGCAGGTTGTGCTGCGCCCGGCTTACGCACCTAACGATCAGTTACAATTAGGGAAAACAACTCGTCAGGAGGACGGTATCATAATTCATCTTTCGGCTACCATCGGGGATTACCGGGTCACGCTGCAATTTCCGGATAAGTCCAAGCCCTTGATCCGGTATACGACAACTTTTAAAGCGAATGATCCCTTGCTAGTGCCCTTCTGGCCGCGGGACCTGGTCATCACCTGGCCGGCTGAAAGCAATATAAAGCCAAAAGGCACGATTCACGTCAGTCAGGTCGGGACACGTTCGGGATTACAATATATCAGTTTAGATCAGCCAAAATCAGGCACTTTGCTATATTTTCAAAACCTCACCGCTTTGAACGATTACGCGCAGGCGACCGAAACATCACTCGGAAATGTTGTTGGCGGTAACTGGCCGGAACTAGGCTTTGCGTTGCCGCCGACGCTGAAAGACAAACCCATACCCGCGCAACAGGAACTGGTACTTTCTGATGCCTTTATTGCGTTCAGTCCTGACCAACCAAAAAATGAAATGGATCTGTCCAAACAGTTCCTTAATTTATTGGCAGACATCTATTTGTTGATGCCGAAGCCAACTACCGAGTATTACAACTGGCCGGATATGGTGGATAAAGGACTGCATGACATGGAATTTAGCCACGGCTGCTGGTCGCATGGGGCGGAGCAGGATTACCTGAATGCTTATGTAGCTGATTACCAAACGCCGCCGGAATTGATGGTGCAACTTGCCGTTTTAATGCCATTAACTGACTATTATGATTGGTGTCAAACCGACCTGCCGGCAATTAAAAAGATTCAAAACGGATTGGATGCATTCTACAGTAAAGATTTGAAAACCGTAATGCGTTTCCTGCCCGCTCTGGCGAAAGATTTGAGCGGTGATGAGGAGCAGTTACATCCCAACGTGATGGACTCCTGGTACTTGCACCACCCTTTATTAAATCTGGGCAGGTTGGCCATACGCGGGGATAATCAAGGAAAAAAACTCTTTTTAGATTCCCTGGATTTTACAATTAAAGTCGCCCGCCATTTTAATTATGAATGGCCGGTCATGTATAATATGGAAACGCTTGAAGTAGTTAAAGCGGAAACTCAGCCTGGTAAAGGTGGCGAAAAAGACGTGGCGGGTTTGTATGCTTTGGTAATGCTTCATGCCTGGCAGTTGACCAAAGAAAGCAAATACCTTTTGGAAGCCAAAAAAGCGGCTAAAACTTTGCAAGGTAAAGGCTTTGAACTTTTTTACCAGGCTAATAATACAGCTTTCGGCGCCAATGCCATGCTATGGTTATACAAAGAAACAAAGGAAAATGTGTACTTGGATCTGGCTTATTTATGCCTGGCAAACATTTTTAAGAACTTTCAGCTTTGGGATTGTAATTACGGTTATGCAAAGGATTATCCGACGTTCTTCGCCCTATTTCCATTGAACGATGCGCCATATACTGCTGCCTATGAAGAGCAGGAAGTTTTTGCAGCCCTCCATAATTTCCTGCGGTACGCGGAAGATGAAGAAATTCTGCCATCGGTTAATTTATTACTACCCGAGTTCATGAAATATATTTTACATCGGGCGCCGTATTATTATCCGCCGAACTTGCCAAAGGAAATGCTTTCCGACGAAATTAAAACCGGGCAGGTCGATCATAAACTTTGGATCGCTATCGAGGATATTCATGACGGCTGGGAGCAATCCGGCACAGTCGGACAGGAAGTTTATGGTGCCGGGGTGGCTTTTGGTATCATCCCGCGCCACTTCTATAAACTACATGGCGAAGACTTTATGATCTATCTCGATTATCCCACCGCAGCCCACCAACAACGCAAGGGTAAACTCAGCTTTAAAGTCAAGGGAGATAAGCGCCTAAGCTGCCGGATGCTGGTCATTAAAAAAGATAAAAAAGCCTTAACTGCTATTACCGTAGAGGGTGAAGCCGGCGAATTACACGGCAAAATCCGAAAGGATGGGCATATCGAATACACGGTCAATGGCGGCCAAAAAATCAAACTCAACTGGAAGTCATGAAGACATTATATTTCACATTAGCAAATCACCTGAAGATCATGGTTATACCAGACACAGAGGCTCACCTGGATGGTCACACGATCATCACCCATACCTACAGTGTTTTCGAGGATACGGGAATGGGAAATCCACTGATCGCCAGGAGCAAAGAGAGCACTTTACACCTGGAAAAAATTGAAGACCCCAGCTATTACGGGTTCATCACCTTCGAGAGGCCTGGCAGTATGTTCAGTTACACAGCTGACGGCCAGCAGGAATTAACCTCAGACGAAGCGACCGAACTCATTGAGCACTTGAGTGATGTACGGGATAACCCGGCTTTATGGAACGAATTGGACCGATAATTATCGCGACTTGAAAAAAATTGATTATTAGATTAAAAGAAAACTTTTTTCCGAAAATATGTTGTTCAAATACTAAGCGATGGAAGGAAAAACGCGTTGATTGACACAAATTTTGGAATGGAAATTGTATTTAATCTTACGAATTAATTAATGCAGTATATAAATAATATAAAAAAAAAATGGCTACTAAAACAACTAAAAAGGCGGTTGCAGCAGCTGCAAGCCGTACACCAGAAGCAGAAAGCGCTTTAAAAGAATTATTTGTTGACGAGATCAAAGATATTTATTGGGCGGAAAAACATTTAGCGGCAGCCTTGCCTAAAATGATCAAGGGCGCTACTTCGGAAGATCTGAAACAAACGATTACTACCCACCTGGAAGAAACCAAAAACCAAATTACCCGTTTGGAAAGTGTGTTCGCTTCCATCGGTGAAAAAGCCGTCGCTAAAAAGTGTCTCGCAATGGAAGGCTTATTGAAAGAGGCTACCGAATTGTTATCAGATACCGAAAAAGGTACAGAGGTCCGCGATGTGGCGATTATTTCAGCTGCTCAAAAAGTAGAACATTATGAGATCGCGTCTTATGGCACTTTGCGTACTTTAGCCGGCACTCTGGGCTACGGTGAAGCACAAGGACTGTTAGATGAGACTTTAGCTGAAGAAAAGAACGCCGATTCTTTATTAACACAAGTAGCTGAAAATTACGTAAACGAAGCTGCTGCGGCAGAAGTTGAATAAACGAATAGTCAAATAGATTAAACAGGAAGGCCGCTTTATGCGGCCTTTTTAATTATTGATCATATTACAAGACACCATCGTAGACTTTTTTTAATAAAATACTTTTTATGCAAAAGTGTTATTATTTATTAATTGGGATAGTAAAGTAAAATGTTGATCCGATACCAATTTCACTTTCAACCCAAATTTTACCATGATGCTGCTTAATAATTTCAGAACTCAAATACAACCCTATGCCGAATCCTGATATATGAGCGGTATGCTTGCTTTCTACCCGATAATACCGATCAAATAAATGATTAATATCTTTCGGTTTAATCCCCATCCCTTCATCCTCAACACTTACCTGAACGTTATTAGCAATTAATTCACATTTGACATGGATATTGTTTCCTTTTGGCGAGTATTTAATGGCATTGTTGATCAGGTTTGATATTACAGAACCGATCTTATCACGGTCTGCGTAAACATTAACCGGATCACATGGAGAAATATGGATAGAATGAGTTGTAGAAGTAAGCCTGCTTTCCTCGATAATTTCCTGAATTAGCCGATCAATTAGAAAATCCTGCTTAGTTATCAAAATCTTTCCGGCATCCAGCTTCGAAACGTTCAAAAATCCGGTAATCAAATTTCCCATTTTTCGAACCTGAGAATCGGCCGTTTGCATCGCGGTTTTTAGAAACGGGTCGTCAGCGTTTTTTAATTTACTTTTCGTTACCTGTACGACTGCGGTAAGCGTAGTTAATGGGGTCTTTAACTCGTGGCTTACCATGCCTATAAAATCATTCTTACGTAATTCGTCAAGTTTCTGCTCAGTAATGTCAAGGACTGATCCTATAAACCGAACAGGTTCGTTTTGTAAATTAAAATAAGCTTTACCCTTAGCTCGCACCCACCTAAGTTTCTGATCTTCGAATCCAACAGTTCTGTATTCTACATCGTAATCACCGTCACTTACTTCCTTTTTAAAAACATTTTCTATGACTTTTAAAACCCTATCACGGTCATCGGGATGCAATCCGTTGATGAAATCAAGTTCATAACTGACTTTGCCATTGTGGCTTATACCAAAAAGAGTTCGACATCTATCGTCCCAATGCATCGTTCCTTTCTCCATGTCCATATCAAAGGTACCGAGCTGAGCAGCCTCTTTAGAAAGACGTATTTGTTCCAATGCCCGTTGCAGCTCTTTTCTGGAATTTACCTGGTCGGTAACTTCGTTCGAAACTGCAATCACTCCCGTTATTGATCCATTTAAATCCTTCACTGGGTCGTAGATGAAATTAATCCAAACCTCTTCCAAAACTCCGTTTCGCATTAATGTTACGGGCAATTCATTTGCAATAAATCGCTTCCCGGTTTTAAAAACATTCAAGAGCAATTGCTCATACCCTTGTCCCCTGGCTTCTGGTATTGCCTCAAAAAGCGGTTTGTTTTTAACCTGATTAGCAGTTCTTCCCCAAAACTCCAGTATCTTATCATTATAAATATCGATGATCAAATCCAGACCTGTATAAATGCCAATTGCAACGGGTGCTTGCTTAATGATATTTCGGAACTTAGACTCGCTGTCGGCGATGTTTTTTAACAGATGTTTTAGGCTTTCCTGGGCTTCCGCAAGTTTAATATTAGCATTGACCAGATCTGCATTAGCAATTGATAATTGCTCGTTAAGTTTAAGTTCTTTAGTATAACTTTCTTCCAGCTTTCCTCTTTCTTTTACCTTGTCAGTAATATCGTTCGCAGAGACTATGATAGCCGATACTTTACCAACATTATCGATAATCGGATCGTAAGCAAAGTTCACATATTTTTTTACGGGTCCTTCATTAGTATCGAGTAAAAAAACCTCTTCTTCCTCCCTGTAAGGTTGTCCGGTTTCAAAAACCCGCCTTAATAATTCAGGAAACGGCTGGTCTTTTATTTCAGGTAACACCTCAAGCAAAGGATTTCCAATAATCTGGGTAAGGTCCTTGCGCCACATCTCTGCAATAGGCTGATTTGCAATTTCGCATATCCATTGCTCACCCCTCAGGATAAGTAGGCCATATTTTGCATTCATTATTAGCTCTTCCAATAGCTTTTCCCGGGTTTTCGATCTTTCTTTGGCCTTAACCGATTCAGTTACTTCTATCACGAATACAAAAATGCCGTCAATCTCGCCGTTCAATTTTTTTCGCGCTCTATAGATAAAATCAAAATAGCGATCTTCAATTGGCGATTGACTGGTTTTCGCTAACGGGATCAGTAATTCATGTCCTTCAAAAGTTTCCCCTGTTGCATATACTTCCTCTATGATATCTGATATCGGCTGATTTTTAATCTCCGGAATTGCCTCGTACAAAGGTTTGCCTAATAGCTCCCGGTCGGGGAAAAATTGCTGGTAAAAGGGATTTATAAATTCATAAACTAGATCGGGACCTCCAAGAATACATATCCCCGCAGGCACCTGCTCAAAAAGATCATCTAACATATTTCGCTCAAATGATAGTTGGGCTGCCGACTGTTCTAATTTATTTTTTAAATCATTTAAATCCTTAAGGGCATTGACTTTTTCAGTGATCTCGATTACGGTTACTAAAACCCCGCCAATCACGCCTGATTCGTCTTTTATAGGACTGTATGAAAAATCGAAGAAGCACTCCTCGACAAATCCGTTTCTATTTAAAGGCAACATAAAATTAGGAAAGCCAACAGCATTACCTTTCATAACGCCATCGAACATGGGACCTATAATATGCCATATCTCGCTAAAGGTTTCACGTGTACTTATCCCAACAGCCGCGGGGTGTTTCAATGAACCTAAAATTGGCCTGTAACCATCATTGTACAATTGAATATATTCCTTTCCCCAGGCAATATATGTAGGAAAAGGAGTGGATAACATATTACCTACCGATATCCTTAAACTTATTGGCCACCCGCTAACATCACCTATTGGTGTCAAAGACCAATCTGTTGATCTTATCATTTCTCCCATCTCACCGCCGCCATCTAAAAAGTTGAAAGTGTCGTTTAAAGCCATTGGATTATATACTGTTGGGATAGAATACTATGAAACCGAATTTATGTAAAGCAAAATAAATATTTTTTGTTTAAATATCAACTGTTTAGTTGGAATAAAATACTAAAATATTACATTTACAAAAGCTTTCGTTTATTATAAACAGCTATACCTTAGACAAATGAATGCCATTTTAAAACAAATAGTCATTTTTGATGATGACCCGGATATCTTATCTATTTGCTCTTACATTTTGGAGGAAATGGGATTTATTGTTCACTGTTTCATCGATTGCATTGACATTGAAGTAAAGGTTGCGGCTATTCTTCCAGACGTAATATTGATGGATAATTGGATTCCTGATGAAGGAGGCATTAAAGCTACGCAACGACTTAAAAAGAACGAATCACTGAAAAAAATTCCCGTGATTTATTTTTCTGCAAACAGCGATATACAACAGTTGTCTAAACAGGCAGGCGCTGATAACTACCTTGCTAAACCCTTTAATCTTGAAGATTTACAGGCGATTATCGAACATACGCTTAACATCGGTTACTAGAAAAAACTGGTAGCGATGAGATTAAATACGATTTTGCTAACCAATTAAAGTGGCAAACTAAAGTAAAAAGTAGATCCAATACCAATTTCGCTTTCAGCCCATATTTTTCCATTATGCTGGTTAACAATCTCAGCGCTTAGGTAAAGCCCTATCCCAAAGCCAGAAATATGCGCTGTATGTTTACTTTCCACCCGGTAATAACGGTCAAATAGATAAGGAAGATCAGCCGGCTTAATGCCCATACCTTCGTCTTTCACACTCACTTGGGCACCATTTTCAAGCAATTCACACTTCACTTCCACCAATTTACCTTTTGGGGAATACTTAATGGCATTATGCAATAAGTTGGTCAGCACCGAACCTATTTTTTCCTGATCCGCAAAAACTGTAACCGGAGGACAGGGCTCAAACCTGATCTCATGGCTGTTTATAGTGGTATTAATATTATCAATGATTTGAGACAAAAGTTCGTCAAGGTCGAATTGTGTTTTGGCCAGCGGAAGTTTACCAGATTCCAACCGGGAAAGGTTTAGAAACCCATTAATCATATTACCCATTTTCCTGACCTGTAAATCCGCTTTCCCCAACAGGTTCTTCTCAAAGCTATCCTCGCTTTTTTGCGCCTTTCCGTTTAACACCTGGATATAAGCCTGTAAAGAAGTAAGTGGCGTTTTTAACTCATGGCTAACCATTGCGATGAAGTCATTTTTTCGCAAATCATCCAGCTTTTTATCAGTAATGTCCAACATGCTGCCTAATAAGCGCAGTGGTTTACCCTCCTTATCGTAATAAACCTTGCCTTCGGTTTGAATCCAGCGGATATCTCCCTCTTTAATAATGCGAACGATATAATGCAATTTCCCTGTTTCAAAAGCAGTCTCCAGCGCTCGGTGCCGGATCATAAGATCATCCGGGTGGATTGCGGAAAAATAAGTAGTATGGTTCGAGGAAGGATCGATTCCCATAATTTCGTCCAACCGTGGCGAAGTGATCAGGGCATCCGTTTGCAGGTTCAGGTCGAAAGTCCCTAAAGCGGCTGCTTCCACCGCCAACCGCGCCCTTTCTTCTGCTTCCTCGGTATTTAATTTAGCATTAACCAGTTCCGTCACCTCCTGGCAAAGTACCATCACGCCAGTGATCTCACCATCCGCTTCCTTATACGGCTGGTAGACAAGGTTTAGAAAACCGTTAATCGCCCCTTCGGCATGTGCTATAAAATAAGGCTGCGCGTATAAATGCAACGGCTCACCGCTAACCCTGACTTGTTCAATAATAGGCCGGAACACCGCCTCCGTTTCCGGGATGATCTCAAACAAGGGGTGGTCGATCAACTCATCTACACGACGACCGATCAGCCGGGCATAACCTTCGTTCACAATACCGACGTTCATTTCGGGGCCGATCAGCACAATAATTCCTACGGTGGCTTCTCTGACCAGATTTTGAAAACGCTGGTCAGACTGCCGTAGTTTCGCAATCACCTTTACCTTCTCCGTAGTTTCCGTACAAGTCACAAACACCCCTGCTGGCTGGCCCGTTTCATCCTTAACCGGGCTATAACTAAAGGTCCAATAAACATCTTCTACATTCCCATTGCGGTATATCGGCAGCAAAAGGTCTTCGTTCCAACTGGCTTCACCGCCGTTCATTACCTGCTCGATCAGCGGGCTGATTGTCGTCCATATCTCCGGCCAGATCACCGCGCCGGGTTGCCCGATGGCCGGGTGCTTACCGTTATTGCCCAAGCTTGGCCGGTAAGCATCATTATAAAAACAGATGGAATCCTGCCCCCAGAACAGGAACATCGGGAACCGGGAATTCAAGATAATACTAAGGGTGGTTTTCAGGCTCTGTGGCCAGGTTTCGGGAGGTCCTAAAGTATGACCCGCCCAATCAAAGTACCGGGTCAATTCACCCATTTCCCCACCACCGTTTAAGAACTGGATAGCCTTATTTTTGGTTAGATCATTTCGCGGCATCATCAGCGGTAAGGGTTAATTGGTTTACCAAACTGCTTTCAATTTTTATTCTGCTGGTGACCATCTTTGATTTTTTATTTATCCAAACATAACATTTTTTGGCCCTATTGGTTTTTACTATCCATTGATTTAATAAATAACATGAGTTCAGCATTTGTTAGGGAATGAGAATACCAGCACTTACGGGATGTCACGCCCACTTTAAGTGCCTTGTTACTTTACCTGCGTCGTGAAAACGGCGGCCCGGTACGGGAGGTAAAAAGCTATCATAGCGAAAAGCATGGGCGGGAAGTTTTTGATATGAGCGACGGGCTGACCTACGCGCTTAATGACAATAACCAGTGGGTTATTTTATTGCACTAACGCCTGTTCACACCTATGAAAAAGGACCTTGCCTTCTTGCCCTTTAACTATTTAAACACACTTTGTGATTTTTTTAGGGTCGCAGCCAAATCAATTCCTTCTCCTAACACACCTTAAAACAAATCACCTGTTTCTCTAAATCGGTCCAGCGCATTATGAATATTAAAATGCTGTATCGTTAAACCAGGCTTAACCTCATCCCAGCTTAGCGGGGTAGATACCGTTGCGCCGGGCTTTGGGCGTAAAGAATAAGGCCCGGCAATAGTAGCACCCGGACGGTTTTGTAAAAAGTCGAGGTACATTTTACCCTTACGGGCAGCAATGCTACGCTCTAAACTTGTATAATCTGGAATTTGTTTATGAACAAGTTTGACGATAATATTAGCGAAAAGCTGGCTTTGCTGATAAGTGTATTTGCCTTCGAGCGGAATATAAATGTGCATCCCGGTAGAACCGGATGTTTTCGGGTAGGACGGAACATCTATAGGGTACTGATAAAGTACAATAATAAACCTGTAAAACAATAAACGAAAATCCTGCTTCCTTTTATGAATTCATCCTTTTTCCCTTTACTTCCCACGAGTGAAATCATTAAAAGAATGAGTGCCGCCAATTTCGCATACAGCACTTTGGCGAATACTATCATCTTTGATAGTGGCAATAAAATATGATTTACAATAGGATTGGTCAAGCCTAAAATTTGAAAAGCCGGATAACAGCTTAGATAAAAATGTACTATCAAAATAGCAATACTTAAAAGCCTGGTAAAGTCAATTATCTTTCTTAAGGCTTGTTCGTTTTCACCTGTTTGCATAATGGTATATTTTAAAGTGAGTGGCCTTTTCTTTTCTTCTTACGTTTATTTTGCTGCAGCCTGCCGATAGCGGCCATACCCTGTTGTTCTTCTTTGAATAAGATGTTTAGCAATGAATCACCGTCGCTACCGGTCGCGTTTGAGCCTGAAATATTGTCAGTGAATTTTGGTGCGCTGGTATCGCTATATTCTTTCTTGAATATTGGTTGATTGTGATTTATTCCGTCTTTTTTAAACCAATTTATCAATGCTGCCGCACTGTAAGTCTTGCCTAAATCGCTACCGTTAAACACCGCTTTCGACCCGTGATCTATAAAAGTAATACCGTATAAACGGCCTTCTTCATTCTGCCTGAAAATGACTTGAATTCCGTCTGCTTTTAATTTTTTTTGAAAATCGGTTTTTGAAATTGGTGTTAATAACGCTTTGTCAACCTTCGATTTTACCTGGTCTTTCAGCGGTTTACGCAATACCTCATTCAACCGAAACCGGTCTTCGAGCGCCTTCAAAGTTGGCTTTCCGTAGATGCTGCTTGCCTTAATTGGCACCCCAAGTTTGTTTCCTTTTGCATCAAGTACCCAATAAACCAACCCATTTTTTTCATACATTCTTGAATTCTTAGACCCACGATCAGCGGTGATATTGTATTGATTTAGTACAGCATTCAGTTCAGGAATACTGGTAAACTTGTATGTTTTTACTACTTGATTCACAACATTCGTGATTGATCTTTTAATTTCAGATTTGCCATAATCCACCTGGTCCAATGGCTTATTAATTACGTTTTGCTGTTTACCCTGATCTTCTGCCTTAACCAAGTTGTAAGTTAATTCGACCTGTTTTCTCGCACTTTCAGAAGCCCTGTTTGCGAGTAAATGAAAGCTGATACGTTTACCGTCCGGTTCAATATTAGTGGTTACAATATGCAGGTGGGGGTGTCCGGCATCACGATGCTGGTAAACCAAATAAGGCTGTTTACCAAAACCTAATCCCTCCATGTAGTCATCGGCAATTTGCTGTAGTATATCTTTCTTCAGGTTTTCGCTGACTGCAAAATTTAACGAAACGTGCAACGCATTTACGAGCGTTCGCTCATTCCGATTGGTTAAATCAGTTAACCTTCGCAGCTTATCAGTGAACGTCAAATTGACCGGATCTTTCAGGTAGCCTTGGGCTGAAATTAGTTCCGCTCTACCCAGTTTTACTTTATGTTCATTGTAATTTATTGCACCGCTGAGACTTCTCCCGGTTTTAATTTTTGCGACCATAATTCTGAAAAACTTTGCATACGTTCCTTGATTTGCCCGATTGCCGGATCGACTTTGCTTCCAATGATGGAAAGCAGATTTAACCATAACCGGTTATCCGCATTTCCGTGTGCGCTGTTAATTTGACGAACCGCCTGATTAAGATTATTGCCGATAGCATTCAGCTCTTTTCGGAGTAGTGCCAATTCTTCAAGCATTTCATCCATCGACTTGTCACGGTAATTTACCGTGATCGGTTTTTCAAGTAGAACACACCTGATGTACTCACTCATTTTTAAAAACCTTGTTTTCTTAAAACGGGTATCAAGCACTTTAAATTCGTTGGGTTTAAACCTTGTGGTTACTTTGCGTTCCCTGTTTTCTTCTTCATTTTCCATTCCTGTAATCTTTAAAAAATCCGACCCCGGAGGATTTTAGCAATCCCCCCGACTGACTTTGGAAGGCAGGGGCAAGATCCGTTTGTCCGACAAACGTTTATCTTGCTGATTGCTATAAAGAGGCAATCTCCTTCTTTAAGATTTCTTCAACCTGTCTGCATTCCATTAAGATCTTCATCATGTTGACTTCTTCAATTTGGTATCTAAGAAGAACTTTAAAGCATCGATACTGATATCCTTTAAAGAAGCATCATATTCCACTCCATAGGATTTCACCCGCTTCAAAAGTGCCTTTGGAATCCACACATTCAATTGCGCCTCGTCCTCTTTCACTGCGGCGCTTTGCCTGATTGGGTGGACTTCCTGTATGGGTGTTTTGGGAACATCCTTTTTAAGTTTGTCTGCTAACCCGCCCAACTTGTCTTTATAATCTGTCATTGTAAACCTTTATTTAATTACCCCGTTTCATAAGAGAATTTGACAATTACATAAATTTGTATTTATGTAATTATGCACTGATGCGATTTACAATCTCCTCGGCTAATGATGTTATTTCATCTATCGCTTTGTTATCGCTTCCTTGCAAAACCCCTGCGGTTATTGATGATCTTGCAATGCTTACACGGTCATGTATCATCGTCGCCAAAACAGGGGTTTCCATACTTTCTAAAAGGCCTATCACTTCTTTTGTTATACCTGAGCGGGGTTTGATCATATTCATTACGATACCGGCCTGTATGTCCGGCTTTTTCACCTGGGCATCCTTTACTAATGCGATGGTTGAGCGAATAGCCATTACATCAAAAAAACCGGCTTTGGTTGGTATCAATATAAAATCTGAAAGGCTGAATAGTTCCGGCAATTTATTAGACAAATAAGGCGGGGTATCAACTATAATCAGGTCGTAATCCAACTTTTTGATTTCCTGCAACTGATCGTTACCTACAACTGCAAATCCAGGCAGTTCCTCTTTGATTTGAAAGAGACTGCCCTGCAAATCCGTGTCAACCAAAGCAACGTTTAGCTGATCCTGAAAACACACTGCTAAATTCATTGCGAGTGTGCTTTTTCCTACGCCCCCTTTTTGGTGTGCTACTGTGATGATCTTTCCCATTTTATATAATTCTAAATTGTTATAAATACATAATGCTGTAATTGCATAATGCTGTAAATCTTTAAATACATATTTCTTCATTTGCATAAGTCTGCAAATACATATTGCTGTAAACCTGTATTTCAACAACTACAGGTTTCTATACTTACATGATTCTATAATTACATATAACTGTAAATACAGAAATCTATAATTATGTATCAGGGAAGGCTATTCGTTTTGCTTCCTGACGTTCCAATAATTTTGTTTGTTGAATAGTATTGTAAATCCATTCCTTTGCTAAAACTTTCCAATTTTTTTGCGGCCTGCCGGTTACGGTTTTCCATTCCATTTTTTCGTAATGCTGAAAAAAGTTTAGGGCATCCGGCAAAGCCATGCTTTGCTGATAGAAATAAATTGCCACATGGCCGATAAGTGGCGGCATTTGGTGACCCATTCCCTGATTTGTAGAATCAGCCAAAATGTCATCAAGAACTGCATTCAATTCCTGTTGATAATTAACTCGCCGTTTAGCCCTGCGCTTTAACATAAATTAGAACTTAACAATAGTTGCTGTTTCCATCAGCCCCTCTATTTTGTCAGCATCGTAATAAGTCACCTTGCCCAATTTTGTAAAAGGGATTTTGCCGTTATCCCGCAAAGCCTGGAGCTTACCATGCGATATGTTGAGCATCTTGCGAACCTCTATAGCTTTCAACCATTTTTTGGTTTTCCCGCTCACCTGGTCTTTAAGCATAGATTTAATATCGGATAGCAAAAGGTCTTTAAATTCTAAAAGGTCGCCAACTGTAATCAGTTGGTCGCGAAACATCTTTCCCTGTTTATCGAAATGTGAAATAGCTTTTTCCATAATCAATATTTTATCCGACAAAATTGAAAAGGAAGATTTTAAGTTTTTCACCACTCGTACCTAACTTAGGTGTTTTTTTATTTTCTTAAAAAATAAAATTGGGCTTTTCAGGCAAGTTAAAATGGGCTTTTCATACTAGTACAAAAGAAATGGTTGATGTACTTTTGTAATGCTCGGAATTTAATTTATGGGGTAATAAATAAGATAATATGAAGAAGGGCATGAACGCAATATTGGGTTATTTAAATGCTTTGTCAATAACTCAACTGGTTGTATATTTGTGTAATTACCCTTGAGATCACATGTCAATTATTGAACAGAACGGGCCGGAAGCTTTAGACCTACAAATTTTTGAATCTTTACCTGGAAATTTCCTCCTGCTTTCACCGAACTTTCAAATATTGGCGGCTAGTGATAGCTACCTAGAGCTATTAAATAAAACCAGGGATAATTTAAATGGGGGTTTCTTGTTTAGTTTCTTAGCTGAAGCTAATCTTTGGTCATCTGAACAAAACGCTGTCATTGCTGAATCATTGGACAGAGTTAAGCAAAATGGCACTAAAGACGAGTTATCCGAAATCTGCTTTGATACAAATGAAGAAGGCATTGGAATGCAGCAGCGTTATTGGAAAATTGTTCATAAGCCAGTAAAAAATAATGGGCAATTGCGTTATATCATTCACCAAATTCTTGAAGTTGCTGCTGGAATCGTGAAAGAAGATCAGGTACAAGAGGAACTAAAGACTGCGCAAAACGACGAGGCATTAGCACGGCTTCAGGCAGAACAAATGGCAAGTCTCTTCCATGATATCCCAGCTCAAATCGCTATTGTGCGTGGCCCTGAACTAGTGTATGATTATATTAATCCGCAATATCAGCGTGAACTCTTTCCCGGCCGCGAAGTACTCGGAATGCCGCTGTTAACGGCGTTGCCTGAGGTCGAAGGCCAGCCGATCTGGGATGTTTTGCAAACCGTATACTCAACGGGTCAACCACACATCCAAAACGAAATGCTCATCCCGTTGGCACCACACAAGGATGAAGCAGTGGAGGATCATTATTTTAACCTCGTTTATCAACCATTATTTGATCAATCGGGTGACGTTTATGCCATATTAAGCTTTAAGTATGAGGTCACTACCCATGTAGCTGCAAGGAAAGCTTTGGAAATTACCGCGCGTGGCCTGGTTGTGGCTAACGAAAATTTGAACAAAGCTCTTGAAGATTTACAGGCGCTTCACGAAGAATTGCATTCTGCCAGCGAAGAACTGATAGCGAGCAACGAACAACTGGTGCAAGCACAGAATGAATTAAATGTTTTGAACAAAGATCTGGAATTGAAAATAACTGAGAGGACCCGCGAACTCGAAGAAATGTTTGAGGAACAGCAGGTATTGAATGAAGAGATCGGCGCTGCCAACGAAGAAATGGCTGCTGCTAACGAAGAATTGGCCGCGACAAACGAAGAACTCAACGAGACACAGCGAGTGCTTCAACTGACATTAAATGGACTTACGGAAAGTGAGCAGCGTTTCCGTAACCTGGTACGTGATGCTACGGTTGGTATTGTATTGCTGACAGGTACTGACCTGCACGTGTCTATCGTTAACGACGTCTATGGAGCACTTATCGGGCGAACTGCTTCAGAACTTGATAGCCGCCGCTTGTTCGATGTGATCCCGGAAGCGGAAGCTGTTTTCCGTCCCGTGATTGAACGCGTACGGGATAGCGGTAAACCGCTGTATTTATATGATCAGCCTTATCTAGTTTATAAGGATGGCGCAGCGATCGAAGGCTTTTTGAACCTTATCTACCAGCCCTATCGGGAAGCGAATGGCAGTATTTCGGGAGTGATGATACTTTGCCAGGATGTGACAAGCCAGGTGACGGCCAAACGAGAAATGGAAAAAAGCGAAGCGCGCTTCAAATTTTTACTTAACGCCATTCCGCAGCAAGTATGGACCGCTACAGCAGATGGTGCTCTAAACTATGTGAACCAAGTTGTAAGTGTGGATTTTGGACATACTATCGAATCTGTTGTGGGGCATGGCTGGCAGGAATTCGTTCATCCGGAAGATCTGCCGCCTGCTTTGGATAAATGGATCCGTGCCCTGCAAAGCGGGCGTGAGTACCTCACGGAGTTTCGCCTTAAATTTGCCGACGGAAAATATTATTGGCACCTGGCACGCGCTGTCCCCTTGATAGAAGAAGGTAAAACCACCTTATGGTTAGGTACGAATACTAATATTCACGAGCAAAAAACAAACGAGTATAAAAAGGACGAATTCATCAGTATTGCCAGCCACGAGCTAAAAACTCCGCTCACCACTATTAAAGCTTTTTTTCAACTCGCCAAGCGAGAAGCCGGCGAGGAAAAATTGCTGGGTCAATTCGTTACCAAAGCGGAAAAGCAATTATCGCGTCTTGGCCGCCTGATCGATGATCTTTTGGACGTATCCAAAATCAATGCCGGCAAGATGACCTACAATATGGAAGATTTTGATTTCGGGAAATTATTGGCAGATACCGTAGAGAGTATACAGCAAACCTCCGTTAGTCACCAAATTGAGATCAATGAAAACTGCGGCACTATATACCATGGCGACAGGCATCGGATAGAGCAGGTAATCACCAACTTGCTGAGCAACGCTATCAAGTATTCCCCCGACGCAAAACAGGTAATCATTAATTGTGAACTGGTACAGCAAAATCTAATTGTTTCTGTACACGATTTTGGCATCGGTATCCCTGAAGAGCATCTTAAAGGCTTATTTGACCGTTTTTACCGGGTCGATAATTCATCTGCGCGTTTCCAGGGAATGGGCTTGGGCTTGTTTATATCAGCAGAGATAGTTAAACGTCACGGCGGTAGTTTTTGGATTTAAAGCGAGCCAGGCGTCGGCTCGACATTTTATTTCCTACTTCCGTTAAGCGGCAAACAGGAATTCAGCGATATCGCCGGGGACGGTCAAAGTTTTTACGAAGCTAATTTTGTCACTATCCGTTACCTGGCCGAAGGTAATTACCTGGATGTAAATTGGACAGGGTATCAGAATTATGAGTCTGTAGTTAAAGGATGTGGCATCATCCTCGACCTGATTCAAAAAAATAACTGTAACAAGGTACTCAATGACAATACGGAGGTTAAAGGAAATTGGTCGGAGGCATCTGATTGGGGTGCCGAAGTATGGTTTCCTGCTATGTCGAAAGCGGGCCTCCAAAAATTTGCCTGGGTTTACTCTCCCAGTACATTTAGCCGTATCGCGGCCAATGTAAGCTTGCCTACCTCCTATGATGCGGTGGCATTTTTTAATGATAAAGGTTCGGCCAGGGGGTGGTTGATTGGTTAACGAAATGCAGTGAGGTAATTGACGGATTAAATGGTAGGATGGTCAATACGATTGTGATAAAGGAATACAGAGAATCTTAAAGTTTAAGTCATAGATTACCTGCCACTAAAATCATGTTATACATGATGGGGTAATAAACTGGTATGCGCTTTAAAATACAGTTGGTTTGGAACCTTCAAATTACCGCAGGTAAACCGAAACAGCCGGAGCCTGTAAGTAAAGACATATAGAATATATTTAAAGTTTTTTAAATACATAATTTGCAGATTAGCGTTCACTCGATTTAAGAGCAATGGAGTTCAAAACATTGTATTGTGCATTTGTTTTCATTATATTTGTACAGTTAATTTAGTTCTTTAAACTACATCAAACAAGTACAAGTAAGTACAAAGTAAATCGGTAACCTTTTAGGTAACCTATTACTTTTAGATAGATGTAACTCATTAATATTCAGAGGTATTACGCTTTCAAAATATAATCCCAGCGGGATCACAAAAAGCCTCAGAGAAATCCGAGGCTTTTTTGCATTAATAAAAATCCATTATCCCGGGTCTTTAAATTATAAAAAGTAGCCTACTGTAATCAGTTGATCGAGGAATATCCTTCCATATTCTCAAAAATGTGAAATAGCTTTTTTTATAACCAATATTTAATCAGACAAAATTGAAAAGGAAGAAATAGATTTTTCACACGTAATGTATGAGGTAGTGTTTTTTTAACGGTAATTGATTTCTTCACAAAATAAAGTTGCGACCCAATAAGAATTATGCTAATTCATATATAGAAAATTTCAATAATTAAACTAAAGGTATATGAGTAGATAGAAAATAACATTTGTAATTGCCGCTTTTTAGCTAATCATTTTTTAAATTAAAATGATTAGTTCTTTATATTGCATAAAAAGTTTATCATGCGGGCACGTTGGTTTATTACTATTTTAAATGTAATTATAATTAACCTCATTTTTATAAATTCAAATCCGGCACTCTCCCAGGGCTTGAATGAGAAACAAATTGATAGTTTAGCTAAAAGGACTATACAGCTGTTTCAAGTTCCTGGCCTCGAAATTGGAATAATCAAGGGCGGCAAACTAATTTATAGTAAAGGATTTGGCGTGCGTTCGTTAAATTCTGGTCAAACGGTAGATCCCAGAACGCTTTTTGGTATAGCCTCTAATACTAAGGCTTTTACCGCTGCTGCACTTGGTATTTTGGTTGACCAAGGCAAAATTCATTGGGATGATAAGGTTACTCATTATATTCCGGAATTTCGTCTTTACGATAATCTGGCAACAAGGGAGATCACTATAAGAGACCTCCTTTGTCACCGAAGCGGGCTGGCAACAGGTGCCGGGGATCTGATGCACGATCCGGACTCTACGAATTTTACGGTAAAAGATATTATTTACAATTTGCGTTACATAAAACCTTCATATTCATTCAGAAATAAATTTGCATATGATAACAATCTTTACCTTGTAGCAGGAGAAGTTATTGCAAGAGTTTCAAAAATGCGTTGGGAGGATTTTGTCGAACAGCAAATTTTGAAGCCATTAGGTATGGTTAACAGCGCAGCATCTTATAATGATTGCAAACAAAGCCTCAATATTATCGATGCACATAAGAAAATAAACGATTCAATTAAAGTAGTTACCCGGTATACATCTGAAAAGGATGATGCCGCAGGCGGTATTTATTCTAATGTAGAAGACATGAGCAAATGGATGCTGATGCTGTTAGATCATGGAAAATATGGTCTTAATTTAGAACATCAGCTTCTTACTGAACAGACAGTAAACGAACTTTTTTCACCGCAAACAATAATACCTACTGGTAATAGGGGAGTTTACCACACACATTTCACTGCTTATGGTTTAGGCTGGTTCCTTCTGGATGTAAAAGGATATAAACAGGTCGTGCATACAGGTGAGGATGTTGGTATGGTATCAGAAGTAGCAATGATACCGGAATTGGAATTGGGGATAGTTGTCTTAACCAATAATGAGAGCAATGCAATAGATGCTATTACTTATCAAATATTAGATAGCTACCTCGATATTAAAGGAGTTGATGAATCTAAAAGTTCACTGAATAGATTAAGATCAGGTGAGCAATCCGCATATCAGGAAAAGATTAAAATACTCTCACAACTAAACAAGTATCCAATCAGCGCACCTTCTAATAAAAAGAGCTACATCGGAACATATAAAGATAAATGGTTTGGTAACATAAAAATCAGTCTTCATAAAAAATCTTTGTGGTTTGCTTCTGAGCGGTCACCCCAGCTACGAGGTACTTTACAACCTTTAGGACAAAACACTTTCTATGTTAGATGGCAAAATCCAGATCTTGATTCTTATGCTATAGTGATATTTAAAATTGATTATAAAAATGTAGTCTCCTCTTTCTCATTTGGAGGTACAGACCCTTATTACGAAGGATTATCTTTTAAAAGAATAAAAAATTAAAGTGTTCACGTTTTATAAAAAGTGTGAATTCCTAAATTAGAAATAATGTATTTGCAAACTATTTATAGAAATACATTCAAACAATTAAAAGTAAGTAAATCGGCAACCTTTATTGCCTGAGTTGGGCCGCTAATTCTGCACGCATCTGAAACCTAAATGTTCCATTCCGCTGTCTTCGCTGCTTTTCATCCGGCGTGCTACCCTGTAGCCGGTACAATAACTTTCATTACATAAAAACGAGCCGCCGCGTATCACACGTTTTTTGGTGTAAGGTTCATCAGGATCATAACTGGTTAAAGATCCTTTAGGATTTGTAACGCCACCAGGCCTGCTTACGGTTTTATAATAGGTATTATTATAATAATCAGCGCACCATTCCCAAACATTGCCGGCCATATCATATAATCCATAACCATTGGGTGCAAATGAGGAAACCGGGGCAAGTCCGTAAAATTTATCTTTCACGGTATTATTATCAGGGAAGTGCCCTTGCCAGGTATTGGCCTTAGGTTTGCCGGCATCCACTGGTTCATTACCCCAGGGATATACCTTGTTTTGTAAACCACCACGGGCGGCCCACTCCCACTCAGCTTCGGTTGGCAATCTTTTACCGGCCCATTTACAATAAGCAACGGCATCGTACCATGAAACATGAACCACCGGGTAATTATCTTTTCCTTTAATGCTGCTGCCTGGTCCGTGCGGGTGTTTCCAGCTGGCTCCTTTTTTCCACGCCCACCATTGTGTGTAATCGTTGAGGTCAACAGCATGTTTTGGCGGGTCGAAGACCAATGATGCCGCAACAAGCAAGCTATCATCAGGTTTTGGCGTTCCCTGTGGCAGTTGCTTTTTTAACTCATTCCAATCAGGCTTTCGTTCGGCTGTTGTTATATAGCCTGTTGCTTTTACAAAAGCGGCAAACTGCTTATTGGTTACCGCGGTTGTATCCATCCAAAAACCGTCAACAATAACTTTGTGCTTAGGGTATTCATCTGCTGCTGCCTGGTTGTTATCGCCGCCCATCAAAAAAGCGCCCGGCTTTATCCATACCATACCTTTGTGATTGGTGCTACTTTTCAGATCAGGCATTAACGCACTGCTGCTTGCCAAAGCCGCGAATCTTTTTGGAATATTTGACTCACAGCATAGTAACTTTTTCGTATTGCCCGCAACAGGTGCAGACGCTTTTGAATTAGCAGTAACCGAATGGTTATTTTGCTTGCAACCATTAAAAACAGTTGCAAGCAAAAAGAATAATAGGAGATACCTGGTCATTTATAAAGATGATTAGTTACCCGGATTTAGTGGCTTATGAGCGGTGCGATGGATTCTGCCTTTAAGTACATCTTCCCAATCAATAAAAGGGTAAAGATTGTTCTTTTGAGCCTGTTCCTCAAACAAAGCTTTTAACTCATTCAGTTTTTTTGGGTATTTAGCGGCAAGATCAATCCGCTCATTAAAATCAGTATTCAGGTCATATAGCTCCCAAACATCCTTATCAAAATTATTAACCGTATCTGCCTTGGGGTTGTTCAAGATACGGGCATAGTCGGTAAAATCAGGATGATGATATACTTCAGCCTTCCAGCCATCTTTATAGATAGACCTCGATCCAAAAATATAATAATGCTGTATATGGTGTTTGGCCGGCACTTTAGCATCATTGAACGAATATACTAGGGATGTTCCCTGCAAAGTATCCTGTTTTATACCACGGATAGACTCGGGTGCCTTAATGCCAAGGTATTCCAAAGTGGTGGGCAGCAGATCTATTACATGCCCATATTGTGTGCGGATAGTGCCTGCATCCTTTATACCTTTTGGATAATAGATGATAAGCGGGTTGCGGGTACCGCCTTCGGCATTTGCATCCTGTTTCCAGTATTTAAACGGCGTATTTGCAGCTTGTGCCCAACCTAAAGGGTAATTAGTTTGCTTAGCTTCGGGCGTGCCAATCTCACCAATTTTATCGAGATTGTGCTGAATGTTCTCCTGCTCATTTGCAGGTTTTGAAAATATCTGGCGGTCAATATCACCGTTTGGTGTACCTTCCTTACTCGCGCCGTTATCGCCGATAACTACAAAAACAAGCGTATTATCTAATTGCTTACTTTGTTTAAGATAAGTTATCAGGCGGCCTACCTGTGCATCGGCATACGTTAAATAACCGGCATAAACTTCCATAAATCGGGCATACAGTTTCTTTTCATCAGGCGATAAGGTATTCCATGCTTTTATATTCGGGTTGCGCGCAGGTAAAATTGCGTTAGCGGGTATAATGCCCAGTTTTTTCTGATTTTCAAATACCTTTTCCCTGAATACATCCCAGCCGCCATCGAATTGGCCTTTGTATAGATCGCTCCATTCATGACTTACCTGGTGAGGCGCATGGGTAGCTGCGGGTGCATAATATAAAAAGAAAGGCTTATCAGGTGCTACTTTTTGCTGCCTGCCCAGGTAAAAAATGGCCTTGTCGGTAATTTGCTCATTCAGGTTACGGCCATCAGTTTTGGCGTGGGCGTTATCCTCAACCAGGTCGGGGGTGTACTGATCAGTTTGTGAGCCTAAAAATCCGAAGAAATGGTCAAACCCTTTTCCCAACGGCCAGCGATCGAAAGGGCCGGCATCTGTAGCATCCTCATCGGGAGTTAGCCCGTATTTACCAACGGCAAAAGTATTATATCCATTCTCCCGTAAGATCTCGGCGATGGTACCCTTGTCTGCCGGGATGCGCCCGTCATAACCTGGAAAACCGGCTGACATTACCGTATGGGCAAAACCACCCATGTGCACATAATGATGATTACGCCCGGTTAATAATGCCGCGCGGGTTGGCGCGCAGATACCTGCCGTATGGAAGTTGGTATAGCGCAAACCCAGGTTGGCAAGGGTATCAAAATTGGGGGTTTTTATTACGCCCCCAAAGGTTGATGATGCGCCGTAGCCAACATCATCCAATAATATCCAAACTACGTTGGGAGCACCTTTGGGTGCTTTAGTATTGGGTACCCATGCTTCTTTTGAGTCGGCAATGGTTTTACCTATCACCCCTTTAAAAGGCTGTTGCTGCTGCTCAAAACTTTGTGCACTTGCATGGTTAATAACCAGTATACCCGCAACCGTTAATACATGCTTAATTTTAAAGTATTTCATTTTAATTACCAGAATAAGAAGTTTGCAAAACAGCCACTTTGGGTTTTGATTTTTCGGTTACATGGGGTTCTTTATCAACATCGGTACGAACCACTGGGCCATCGGCAGCAAGCTCACTCCCTTCCACATTTGATTTAAAAATTGGCCACATTAACTGCGAGTACCATGAATCGCCTTCATAATGTGATATACCATACGCTTTAGGGTACTGGCGTGAAATTAAGGCTGTACCAAAAATAATATCCCACAAAAAGAACATGTTACCAAAGTTGCCTTTGTAATAGCCTACGCCATCATCGGTAGTGGCAGCATGGTGCGCATGGTGAGTTGCCGGGGTAGAAATTAAACGTTCCAAAACCCAGGCTATAGGGTGCAGAATTTTGTATTTATACAAAGGCTTATCCCACGGAATACTTGAATGTGCAAGGGTTGTAATGGTTGATTTAACGATCCTTACGGCAATAGCAGGGATACCTAAACCCAAGTAAACCAACGCAGCAGTTAAATAGATCTGAGAGAAAAAGATGGTATAAATAACATTTTGCCTGCTGGCCATTGCCATACCCATGTAAGAGGCCGAATGGTGGGTACGGTGAAAACGCCATAACCACGGTATTTGGTGGTGCAGGCGATGATACCAGTATTGGGTTAGATCATCAGCTACCGCAATGATTGCAAATCCCCACAAAAATGGCACCCAGCTAAATACATTTTTTGCTTCGGGGAATAAATAGGGTAAAAAATGCAAACTGTAATAAGCAACGGCTGGCTGTACTACCAAACGTGGTAGTGTAAAGCAGGCAATATCCACCCATCTTTCGTTTTTAGGCCACTTATTTTTGTATAGGCCAAATGAAAATTCAAGTACGCCCAGGAAAAATACCAGGAAAGGGAACCCGAAACCGTTAAGGTTATCTATCAGGTGTTTGAAGAAATTAATCGTTGCTTCCATTATTCAAAGTGTTTTTGGTGTTAATTGATTTGGTTATTTCTTTTTTTGCCGGCTTTTTTTCCCAAGGGCGCTCGCCGGTTATGGCAAACGTGATAAACATGAGCGCAATGGGTAGTATGTACAAAAACAGGCTCAGTAATGCATTGCGCACTATTTGCTGTTTGGTTTCTTTTTCAATTTTCATGATACGTCATTTTAACTGTTTTACAATTGGTGCTTTTGCCACCTGTTTATCGCTCAGCAACTTTTGGGTAGCCCAAAGGCCCCCGGCAATAATGATAAAAGGTATCAGGGTGATAACCACGCCAACCAATATCTTTTTACCAATAAGGGATACATCTGATAGTGTCATATCTGTTTGATTTAATTGTTTATGATTTAATTATAACCCGGGTTTTGTTTTAGCTTGGGGTTTTGCTGTATTTCAATAAGCGGTATAGGGAACAAGGTGTTTTTAGAGCTCGCGGCAGATTTTGCAGGTATTTTATGCAGGGCATCAACCAAAACAGTACCTCCCTGCCGCACCAGATCAAACCAGCGGTGGCCTTCCTGTATAAACTCTTTTCTTCGTTCCAGAAAAACAGAATCTCTGAAATCAGCCTGGCCTAATCCCGGCGTAAGATTAGCAATGTGTGCCCTTGTTCTAACCTGGTTAATGGCTGTATAAGCATCACTTGTGGGGCCGCCGCTTATTTCATTCAAAGCCTCGGCCTTCATCAATAATACATCCGCGTAGCGCAATACAGGATAATTTACAGCGCTAAGCGTTTGTGATGATAGTGGTGAAAGGCTGTAATCAACAAACTTGTTAAAATAAGGGGTGTAGGCATTATGAAATACCACATACTTACCCGTTGCTGCATTATAAACCGAATCATAAAAAGTAACGGCCCGCCTGGTATCATTAGCGCTAAATAGTTTGAATAAGCTATTGTCAACAGGTATATCAATCGGGAAGGTACCTGTATTGAAAGAGGTAAAGCTTTGGCTAAGATCATTTATGCTATTTGCCTCACCTAAATTGGTTTCGTATTGTACAGAGAAAATATGCTCCGGCCCATTTTTGGTAGCTTTCTGAAAAGCATCATAATAGTTGGGGAAAAGTGCATAACCATAGCCTCCGTTTACAACCAAGTTTATTTGCGCCAGAGAATTATTCCAATCCTGGCGGGTTAAATACACTTTTGCCAATAATGCATGTGCGGCGCCCCCGGTAGCTCTTCCTAAATCGGTAGTGCTGTAACCTTTAGGCAGGTTAGTAGCATCCTTTAGGTCAGCAATAATTTGTGTGTAAACAGCATCCTGAGGTGTACGGGCAATAAACAGGTCTTCGATATTTGTGCTGTTGGGGTTATGTAATACCAACGGCACATCACCATATAAACGAACCAGGTTAAAATAAAGCAGCGCCCTGATAAATTTAGACTCCCTGATCAGCCTTGCACGAAGCGTGGTATCCATTGATATAGCCGGTATATTATCAATAGCAATGTTGGCCCTGTTTATACCATAGTACAGCTGCTGCCATACTTTTTGCACCCGGCTGTTTGATGTTATATAACTCTCGGTACCCAATGCCCTAACATCGGGGTTGGTATTGCTGGGGCTGTACAGCTGGTTATCGCTTGCATTTTCAACCAACAAGTTCAGTTGCCTGCCATATAGCGGAAAATCGCCCGCCGGGTCGCTGTTCAATGTGCCGTAAATTGCATTTACAGCTGCTGTAGCATCTGAGGTGGTTTTGTAAAATTGAGCTGATTCAATGACCGATTTTGGATTTTCGCTTAGTTTATTGCAGGATGTGATACTGATTATCAGACCTGCCGCTAATAAGATAATTTTATATGTGGATAGATTTTTCATTTGTTATCAGATTAAAATGTGACATTGATACCTGCCAAAAAGGTGCGGACAGCAGGATAGGTTCCATAATCAATTCCTTGTTTGGTATTGTCGTTATCATAAAAATTCACTTCGGGATCAAGGCCCGTATACTTGGTAACAGTTAACAGGTTTTGCCCTGATACGTATATCCTGAGCTGTTTAGCACCAATTTTTGAAGCGATGCTATTGGTGAAGGTATAGCCCAGGGAAGCAGTTTTTAGTTTAAGGTATGAGCCATTCTCTATAAACCTGTCGGTTACCTGCGGCACTGGCGAATTGGTTGCCCTGGCTACAGTACCGCCCGGGTTTGAAGGGCTCCACCTGTTCAACAAAGCTGCCGATGCATTTTGGGTAAGCGTGGGGCGTTCCAAACTCTGCTCTAACAAGTTGAATATTTTATTACCATACGAGCCGGTAAAGAACACCGACAGATCAAATTGCCCGTAGGTAAATGTATTGGTTATACTACCCGTAAACTTTGGCTGCGCACTGCCCAGGCTATGTTTATCATTGGTAGTTATTACCCCATCATGGTTGTAATCAACATATTTAGTATCGCCTGCCTTTTGTGGTACACCATTTAATAGCGGTACCCCTTTGGCTATATCGGCCGCGGTTAATAAACCCTGGGTAGAATACCCCCAAAATGTACCCACCGGCAAACCTACCTTAACAATAACCGGCGAAACCTGCCCGGTTGGCGCTAAGGGGAAGTAGCTGCTTACACCCGGACCCAAACTCAATATCTTGTTCCTGTTTTCGGCAAATACAATGTTGGTTTTCCAGCTAAAACGATCCGTTTTGATGTTGTCGGTGTTAATCCCTAACTCAATACCCTTGTTTTCAACGCTGCCCACGTTTTCCAGTTCACTTGCGTAGCCTGAGTATAATGGCAATGGCACATTAAGCAGCAGATCTGAAGTTTTTTTATAATACGCATCAAAAGTTAAGTTAATGCGGTTGTTAAAAAGGCCTATATCAAAGCCGCCATCATATTGCGTGGTGGTTTCCCATTTAAGGTTTGGATTATCTATCTGTAAAGGGGCTATACCCGTAACCAGCTTGCTACCGAAATAATAATTTGTTGGCGCAAGCGAGGCTAATGAACTGTAAGGTGGCACTTCTGAGTTACCGGTTTGCCCTGCGCTTAATCTTATCTTCAGGCTGTTAATGGTTTGCTCAAGCGGTTTAAAAAAATCCTCCTTATCAGCATTCCATGAAAACCCGGCAGAAGGGAAATACCCCCATTTGTTGTTGGCGCCCAGTTTTGATGAACCATCGGCACGGCCTGAAACCGTTAAATTGTATTTATGCTCAAAGGAGTAGTTAATCCTTGCCAGGTACGAATCCAAAGCCTGGCTGGCAAAAGTGGAAGTCGGCAAATTGGCGACCCCTGCGTATGAAAGGTTATTATAGGTAGTAAGATCGTTTGGAAACTTTTGAGCAGATGCTATTACCGATGAGAAACGGGTATATTGTGTAGTGTAGCCTGCCAGCACATCGAAAAAATGTTTATCGTTAAAAGCGTGCTTGTACGTAAGCGTGTTTTCATTTAACCAGCTCAATGAATTTCCTGAACCTATTGAGGCAAAACCGCTTACCGCATACCCCCCGGATGTATTTGATGGTGCGTAATAATCCTGCTGGGTATTTAATATATCAGCACCGGCAGTAACCTTTAAGGTAAGGTCAGGTAAAAGCTTATACTCAGCAGCCACATTTCCTAAAAACCTGGTTAAAGTAGTGGTATTGGTTGTTGCTGTAATATCCTGCAGTGGGTTGGTGGGTGTTGCTATATACGGGCTGTTGGTATAATAACTACCATTAGCATTATAAATAGGCGGAACAGGCGATGTTAGCAACAAACTTGAGAAAGCATTACTGAAGTTGTTGCTTCCATAAGTACTGCCCACCAATTTATTTTCGATAGACTGGCTGCCTGTAATATTGGTTGATACCTTAAACTTGCTGGTTACATTTTTCTCGTAATTAACACGTGCCGAATATCTTTTAAACCCGGTATTTAAAATAGTACCCTGCTGGTTAAAGTAGTTACCTGAAATAAGATATCTTGATTTCTCATCACCACCCGAAACAGACAATTCACTATTGAACTCCGGCGCATTTTTCAAGGCAGCATTTTCCCAGTTTGATCCTGTTCCTAAAGCGGCAAGCTGGGCGGCGGTATAAGTTTGCGCAACGCCATCGCTTGTATTAATATCATTAACTAATGATCCCCATTGCTGCGCGTTGAGCAGATTGAGCTTTTTCGCGATGGTTTGTGTGCCATAATATGAACTGAAATTAACGTTGTTAGTGCCCTTTTTCCCTTTTTTTGTAGTGATAATAACCACGCCATTGGCCCCATGCGAACCATATATAGCAGTAGCAGAAGCATCCTTCAAAACTTCAATTGATTCAATATCACTGGGGTTAATGGTTGAAAGTGCATTAACGCTTGTACCGTTCGATCCTACGTTGGTATAATCATTATCATTGTAGATAATAAATCCATCTATTACATATAATGGCGCGTTACCAAACGATATGGAATTACCACCGCGCACCCTTATGGTAGCTGTACTACCAGGTTGCCCCGAGTTTTGAGTAACCGCCACGCCCGAAACCGAGCCTTGCAGCAAATTATCAAATGATGCGGCGGGCTGGTTTAATAAATTTTTAGGCACTGAGGCAATTGAGCCTGTCAGGTCACTTTTCTTTTGTGTGCCATAGCCAACTATAACCACATCATTTAACTGGGTAATATTCTCGGCCAGTTGGATGTTAACAGGCGTACCTGTGGCAACAACCTCTTTAGTTTTATAACCAATATAGCTTACTACCAAGGTATACGGAAGTTTTTGTCCTGTAATAAAAACAAAGCGGCCATCAGCACCTGTGTTTACTTCGTGGGTTACGTTTTTAATACGCAGGGTAACCCCGGCAATAGGTTGTTTGGTTAAGCTATCAACTACTATACCTTCAATATGGGAGTTAATTACAGGTATATCTTTTTGCTGCGCAAGGGCAGTGAAGGGTATAATTAAAAATAAAAAGGCACTGAGAAACTTATAGGGCAGATATTTTGCATGGATATATATTTCCATATATTTAAATGTTTTATGTTAATGATTTAATTCATTCGTAAAGCTTTGATGATCAGTTGTTGATTCGCAGTCGTGGCTGATCCATCATGTAATTAACCGGCAAGGCTTCCTTGCCGGTTTGTTTTTTATGTGGGTTATTGTTAGCAGTTCATGTTCGGGGTTGTTTGTGTGGTGATTTTATGCAGGTGCACTTGAAACAGGCATAGCCCTTCCTAAGCATCATACATTTTCTATAATTTGGTGGAGTATTGCCTTTAGCAACAACAATGGGCACAACACATTCGCTGTACCGGGATAGTACATGAATACTTTAGTGTGTTGATTTTAAATTGTAAAAAAGCTTTCATTCGTTTATTCTACGGCGCAAATATATAAATAATTTTTAATTACTACTAAAAAGGTAGATTTAATAGATTATTTATTCGTTTTATTTTCATTTACCTATAAAATGACAATTAAATAATCACCCGCTCTTTTTAAAATCCCTAATTTCACTAAACACAATCAGCAAAAAAGCTGTTATACAATTATGGGAAATACAAAAAATCCAGTTTGGTTTATAACCGGCTGCTCAACAGGGTTTGGCCGGGAACTGGCAAAAATGATATTAGAAAAAGGCTGGAATGCCGTAATTACCGCCAGGAAGCCGGAACAGGTTGAATACCTTGTAAAAGGTTATGAAAGCACCTCGTTACTTTTAACGCTTGATGTTACAGATAAAGATCAAATAGCCAAAGCAGTAGCCGCAGCCGAAGCAAAGTTTGGCAAAATAGATGTATTGGTGAACAATGCCGGTTACGGCTATTTTACCAGCATTGAGGAAGGCGAGGAAGATAAAATAAGAGCACAGTTTGAAACCAATTTTTTCGGGTTGGTTAACATGACCCAGGCAGTATTACCCGGTATGCGTAAAAATAAAAGCGGACACATTATTAACTTTTCGTCCATTGGCGGTATCAGGGCCTTTACAGCCACAGGCTTTTACCACGCAACAAAATTTGCTGTGGAGGGCCTGTCAGAATCGCTATCGCAAGAGGTAGCGCCGTTGGGTATAAAGGTACTTTTAGTTGAACCGGGGCCCTTCCGTACTGATTGGGCAGGCAGATCTACCGCGCGTACAGAAACAAAATTAGATGATTATAAGGAAACCGTTGGCAAACGTATGGATGTTAGCCTGCAAGGCAGCGGCAAACAAGCTGGTGACCCTGTACGCGGATGCCAGGCGATAATTGATGCAGTAGAATCAGATACCCCTCAATTGCGCTTGCTGTTAGGCGAAATGGCTTACAACCTGGCAATAGAAAAACTGGATATTTTAAAGTCCAATTTTGAATCCCTGAAAGAGAAAACAATTAACGCGGATTACCCGGAATCTGAGCGTTAAGTCCAGCCCTTTAATGCGGTACTTAACAGGGTCTGTTTTTACCAATTAAAAGAGAGTTACTAATTATAAAATACTATTAGTTGATACGCACAAGGCTTAAAACAAAACAGGCTAACAGATTTATTGATCTGTTAACCTGTTTTGTTTTATGGTTATATTTTTATTATTTTCCTTTACGCTGAATCATAACTTTAACTGTTTTTAAAATAATACTCACATCAGCATTCAGGTTAATGTTTTGCAGGTATAAAAGATCATACCTTGTACGGTTACACATCTCATCTATGTTTTCGGCATAGCCATAATGTACCTGACCTATAGAAGTGATACCGGGTTTTAAACTCAGCAACTTTTTATAATTCGGGGTTCTTTCAACAATTTGCTCAATAAAATATTGCCTTTCGGGACGGGGACCAACAACTGACATCTCCCCCTTCATTACGTTCCAAAACTGAGGTAACTCATCAAGCCTTGTCTTTCTGATTATAACGCCCCATTTGGTAATACGCGGGTCCCTGTCTTTTGAAAGCTGCGGTCCGGCCTGTTCTGCATTTACATGCATACTTCTAAATTTGTATATATAAAATGGTTTTCCATTTTTCCCAATCCGCTCCTGCTTATAAAAGGCAGGCCCTTTTGAGGTTACTTTAGTTATTACATATAACATGGCAAATACCGGCAAACCAGCGGACATTACTGCTGAAGAAAACAGCAGATCAAAGCTTCTTTTTAAAATCCTGATCTTTAAACTTAATTCCGGGTTTGAGCTTAATTGAATTACAGGAAGGTTGTGATAATCCAATAACTTAGCATGGTTGTTTTCAAGAATAAGATCTGAAACTACCTTTATCTTAATATGGTTTTCCTCACCTATTGCTATAAACAATCCTATTAATTCTACCTCTATATGCTTATAGCAAAGAAATATCTCATCTGGCCTTTTTGATGTTATCTTATTGATCAATGCTTTTTCAGACAGGTTTGAAACCTGCACATCTGTAATAAATTCCAGCAGGTCATAACCATATTCAGGATGTTTTGAAAATGACTTGATCAACCTTTTACCAATTTTTTCATCACCAATAATCATAATCTCGCGATGATTGTAACCGTTTTTGCGGAAGTAATCAAGTAAAAAGAACAACAATGACCGCTGAAAGATCATTAATATAATATAGATTGCGTAACAAAAAACCACCTCCGCCCGTGATATATCAGCTATTTTTGCAAAGTATACAATGCTGAAAAAAAACAAAAGATGATAGGAAAGCGTAACCAGAAATTTATTAATACTATTGGTTAAAACCAAAGGGCGATGTACCTCAAAGTTCTTGGTGAACAGTGACATGATAACCCAAGTAATATTAACTAATAGTAAAAATGCAATTGATGGAAATTGCATATAAACAGTATTAAATACCAGGTAATGTGCACTATAGAAAGCAATATTCAGTACAGCCAGATCCGATAAAAAAATGGATAAAGGAAGATATTTTGAGTAACGTTTTGACATAAGATTTAGTGCCGCAAATATAACTTAACTAACTTGGAATTAAGAAAATTCTTTTTTTAAGTATTTTATTAATTATTATTATGGGTTATAACTCAAATTTTGCACCAAACTATTTATAAGTAGATAGATTATTTTTTTTGCAGAACTTTATTTATATACAATTTTAAAGACTGCCGAAAGTTATTAGTGGAGAATATAGCAGCATGATTTGCTATTTCTGTAAAATTAAATTTTGAGCTGTTTGATTCAAACAATTTCACTGCTTCAATGATTGAAGCTGTGTTTTGTTCATTAAAGTAAACACCTGTTATATTTTCCAGTACAGTTTCCAATACACCGCCTTTACCGTAAGCTATAACCGGAGTACCGCAGGCCTGCGCTTCTACAGGTAACATACCAAAATCTTCTTCTGCGGCAAAAACAAAAGCCTTACATTTTGATAAATAATGCTTAAGCACATCAAAAGGTTGGTAACCCATTAAAACAATATTTGGGCCTGCAAGCTTACTTATCTTTTTATAATCAGGGCCATCGCCTATAACTATTAATTTTTTATCGGGCATTTTATTAAAAGCCTCAACAATCAAATCCATTTTTTTGTATGGTACCATGCGCGAACAGGTAAAGTAAAAATCCTCGCGCTCATGGCTTACCTCAAAATCCTGTACGGCAACATTTGGGTATATGGTTACACTATCGCGGTTATACACCTTTTTTATGCGCTTGCCAATATAGTTGGAGTTGGCGATAAAATGATCAACACGGTTGGCGCTGATAAAATCCCATTGCCTGATACAGTGCAATACCACTTTTGCTATAAAACCCTTGATGCCTTTATTAAGTCCTGATTCTTTTATATACTGGTGATAAAGATCCCAGGCGTAACGCATTGGCGAATGGCAATAGCATACATGCACCTGCCCCGAATGTGTTAACACGCCCTTTGCAACAGCATGCGACGAAGAAATAATAAGATCGTACGATGACAGATCAAACTGCTCAATGGCCAAAGGGAAAAGAGGCAGGTAATTCCTGTACTTTGTTTTAGCGAAGGGCAGGTTCTGGATAAATGACGTGGTAACCTTGTGCCCGCTTAAGCCTAAAGTTTTTATGGTTTCGTCGCGTGCTACTAAAGTGTATATATCAGCATCAGGATACAACGAAGCTATTTCCTTAAACACATATTCCGAGCCGCCAATAACGGTTAGCCAATCCTGTATTAATGCAACTTTCATACGCTTTTAATTACCCGGTTAAAAATTTCAATATGTTTAGCAGCGCAATCATCCCAGGTAAATTGCTTTATCCTTTGCAGGCCATTTGTTAAAAGGCCATCGCTCACACTTTTTTGCGTTAGTACTTCGGTCATTTTATTGGTTAATTCTATTTCATTACGGGGGTTAAAATATAAAGCCGCATCGCCACAAACTTCAGGAAGGCTGCTGGTTGCTGCTGCAATTACCGGGCAACTATTCAGCATGGCCTCTAAAGGAGGCAAACCAAACCCTTCATAAACAGAAGGGAATACAAATAATGATGCATTTTTGTATATGGTATCCATATCCTCGTTAGCAACATACCCTGTAAACAGTATAGCTTGTTGTACCTCCGGCTGGCTTTTTATCCAATGGGTAAGTTCCTCATCCCCGGTTAAAAATCCATCTCTTTTACCCACTATTACCACTTTGTACTGCTGCTTTAATTCACTGCTCAAAAGCAAGTATGCTTTTAACAATGTTTTTAAATTTTTGTGTGGTTTTACATTGCCAACAAACAGTATATAATTTGCGGGCAGGCTATATTTGTCCCTTACGTTTTGGGTATTGTTATAACTTGCAGCCTGGCTAACTCCATTATATACAACATTTACTTTTTGTGTTGCGCAGCCGGTATACTTTATAATTTCACCTTTTGAAAAACCAGATACAGTTATAACCTCATCGCTTAATTTAACAGCCGCATTGATAACCACTTTGGCATACAATTTTTGTTTAAAAGATAGCTCCTTATAAAAGGCCAAATGATAAACATCATGTATGGTAGCAATGCGCCTTTTGCTTTTTACCCACATTAAAGGCACGTTATAATGCGGCGACCAAAATAAGTCGGCAGGTTTAGCAGCCTTTTTATATTTACGCTGCTCATCAATTGAATATATAGGCGAATTAAAAGGGATTACCTGCGCTATGGATGATAAGGACGATAATGTTTCTGCATCGCCTAAAAGCGTGGTATCATAAGCCTTACAAAGGTATGGTAACAGCATTTGCAGGTACTTTCCAATTCCCGAATGGTTGTACATCCGCGCATCAACACATAAACTATATTTGGGTGGCATATATATTTAACTAACTATTCTGTCAATAATCCTTTTTCACTATCAATACTGTTTATATCAGTTTTTGTTTTTTGCGAAAAGAAAAGTATAATACCCAGCAAAAACCAAGTGTAAAAAAAGTAGATAGAAACGCCTAACAATAAAGGTGCTATGTATGATAATATAATGTAAGGCGATTGATCAAAGTGTTTACTTATAAGTTTTGATACCCTAAAATACAAAAACAGGTAAACCAAAAACAAAACCACACCGGCTTCCAGCAACAAATCCAGCATACCGCCGAAGCCTGTTGCATCCCACATACTTACTGGTACTTCGGGCATAAAGGTACGGTATTGCGGGTTGTTCCTTACCAGCGGATAATTCCCCCAGCCTATTCCTGTTACCCATTTATTTTTAAGCATATTGGGTACTATAACAGTCGCCGAAATACGGCCAAGCATAAAATTGGGGTCAAGCTCACCTGGAGCAAAGTTTGCCGTACGCTGTTCCACATCAGCCAGGTTCTGAATATAATTGTCAAAAACCAACGTACTTATATAAACAGTGGCTACCCCTGCAACAATAAACAGGCTAACTTTTGCAACCGCACTTTTAAAAAGGTGCTTTATTTTAATGGTAAAAAAAACAAAAAACGTAAGGACCACCATCATGTAGCCGGCTTTGGAGCTGGCCATTAACACAAGTATTATACAAATAATTATATACCATTTATTTAACGCAAGCTTTTTGTAAAAACCTACACAAACGCTAAGTAAAAAGGCATAGAATAACCCAAATGGCCCACCTTCTACATAAAAACCTCTAAGCCGGTAAAGCAAATCGCCCTCGCTGGTATCATAAACAATAAGGTTATCATAAGCACTGGTATGTAACAAATGCGCCTTGTATAAAGCAAAAATGAAGATGTATAGCAGCCCGAAACAGAATATCTGAACAAAGAGGAATTTTTTAATAAGCAGCAGCGGATCCCTGGCAAGCTTTAAGGCATTTAAAATAAACACGCAAAATATGATACAGGCAAGCATCTCCACAAAGCGCGAAAGGCTGATAAAGTAAGGATGTTTTAACAGCGGTAAATCCTCGTTGATAAAAAACTGGGCTATGGTATTTGTTGCAAAAGTTTTAAACAGGAACAACACGTAAAAGGCAAAAAATAAAATCAGTGTTTTGCTTTTAAAGGTTTCTTTTATGTAGAAGGGCAGCAACATCAGCATTAACAACTCCGAGATTTTTATGCTGCTTACTTTAAGATCGGGCATTTGCAGGCAAAACGTGCAGATGGCAATTAGCCATAATTCCGATTTATAAAATACCAGCCCTTTGCGTTCCACCGGTTAGTTTTTATTTGAGGTGAAAAATAAATTATAGTTGGCCGCCATACTTGCAATATTAAACCTGCCCGCCACTTTTTCTCTTGCCTTTGTTGTTACCTTTTGCTGATCGTTAATGTGTGTTATGATATATTTTAAGGTTTGATAAATACTGGCTTCATTATCTGGCTCAAAAAGGTAACCGTTTACCTTATCATCAATAATTTCGGCTGTACCGCCTGTGTTTGATGCAGCTACTATTTTTTCGCAGGCCATAGCCTCATAAATGGTGGTACCCAGGGGCTCACTACCATCGCTGTTGCTATTGTTTATCAAAATATCGCAGGCATTATAAAAAGCAGGCATATCATTAATTTTACCAATATAGGTTACTGGCTTATTTTTACCGGCATAGTTCAAAACCTCATCCATGTAAGCAGGATGATCTGCCGATGGTACACCAGCCAGTAAAAGCCTGCAATCAGTAAACTCTCTGTTTATAGCTTCAAAAGCTTTTATCAGTGCCAATTGTCCCTTTCGCGGTTCAATGGTACCTGCAAGGCCAATAACTATGGTTTGTCCGCTAACCGCTAAATTATTCCTGAAGTTTTCGCGCAGTATATCATCCTTTTTAAACTCATTTAAGTTTAAACCATTATATAATACTACAACCTTGGTATTTTGTGTTTGATACTTTTTTTTAACTGCGTTAGATACCGCAAGTGTCAGATCGTACGCTTTTACACAAAGGGATGATATTTTATGATCAAGAGATGAAAAATATTTCAGGTCGTGATCGCTCCACACCCATTTTACTTTTGGGTAGCATATTTTTGAAAACCATATAGCGGGTAACAAGTACGATGCGGGTACAATGGTATTAGCATGCACAACATTTATTTTATGCTTGCTGATATAACGCAGCACTATAAATGATACCGAAAAGTAATTACTTAAACCCAACAGGTAAAACCTGAGTTTGCTGGTACTGCTCCTGTTAAGTTTTTTTAGCTGGTTAAGTAAAGTAATTTTTGAAAATGCTGTATCAGGATCATCGATCAGGGATTGTGCAAAACCGCCCGGCGAAATAAAAAGGTGGGCATTTACCCCGTTTATATTTTGCACTACCAGGCGCTGGATCACCTTTTCGGCGCCCGATGCCTTTTCGCCACCAAAAACATACAAAACATTCAACATATCCGGATATTATAACTGCCTGATAACTTTTGCCGGGTTACCGGCTACTACACAATTAGCCGCCACACTTTTTACCACTACTGAGCCGGCTCCTATAATCACATTATCGCCAATGGTAATATTGCCTATTATACAGGTATTTGACCCAATGTTTACGTTATTACCTATAACAGGCGACCGATCATCTTTATCGCCTTTATTACCAATAGTGGTACATTGCCTTAAAACGCAATTGTTGCCAATAACAACCCCCCTGTTAATCACCAGCGAATGCCCATGGTGCAGCTGTAAATTTTGGCCGGCTTTGGTATGCCATGATAACTCGCAGCAAAGTATCCACTCAATCCAAATAGTGTATATGATCAAAAACCAGAAAAAGAAAACCAGCATTATTTTGTTTTTGCGTACCTGCTGTGCAAAACGATACATCAATAAAATATACTGCCCTTTTATATTGCGCTTATTGGCTTTCCAATCCTGGAATAAATAGCTGAAAAATCCCATTGTTAAATATTTGCATTAACCCTTTTATAAGCCACATAAGGCCCAAAAATTGAAAACGGAAGCACACAAATAGCAGAAGCTATTACAACCCCTGCCGAACCTAAACCTAAATGTATAAAATAAATACACAAGGGTATGTTTAAAATACTGGTGATAATAAGATAGGGCAACTGCACTTTAATAGCCGAAATGCTGTTTAAAAAAACCGAGTAATTATAATTCCAGGCGTAAGCAACATGGTAAATGATCATTCCAGTAATAAGCAGTGCGGGTATCTGGTAGTTATGATGCGTCCAGATATATAATACAGGGTTAATAAACACACCTAATAATATAAACACAACCGTTGCTATAAGTATGGTGTAGTTAAAACGCTTAAATACATTTTTAATCCACAGGTTGTCCTTTTTTTCAAAGGCTTCGGTAAAGACAGTCCACAATGGCATTGATACCAGGCTTAATAAAATAATAACGGCGTTAAAAAGTTTATATACCAGGTTGTAGCGGGTAACTTCGTAATTACCCAGGTATTTATTAATAATAATGGTATCAGTAAACGATATAATGATTACCTGTATCTGAACTATAAAAAAACCGGTGCTGAGCTTAAGGGTGCTTTTTAGCAGATCAGACCTAAAATCCTTTACCGATGGGATAAGGCCCGGATTACGCCTAAAAAAGGCAACATTAGTGATCAGCATGCTCAATATAAGTGCCGAGGCCGTAATAATTGCCATTACCGTAATAGATATTGGCGTTTTTGAAATATTAAGATAGATAAGCACTAAAACTGCAATACCATTATTAAGTACCATGCCTAAGTTTGCAAATGATATTTTTTGCTGCGCAGCAGATATATTATAAACAAAATTAAGCGTGAACGAAGTAATGATGGTAATACCTACTATCAACATGGCTTGTTTTACTTTAGGCCCGCTAATGCCCGAAGTATTGAGAAAGGAGTTCATGTCAATAACGCTGATTACCGATATGAGCAAAAGTATGAGCACTAATGATAAGGCAGCAAACACAAAATAGCCCGTACTTATGTATGCCCTTGTACTTTTAATATCATTATTGGCAAGGGAGATTGTTATTTTATTTTTGAGGCCGTTTCCAAGTCCCAGATCAAAGAACAGGAAAAAATTAACAAATGAGAATATGGTTAACCATAAGCCGTACTCGTTGGCACCCAAAAGATTAATGGAAAGCGGCACAATGGCAAAGCTCAATATCATTGAAAGGCCTTTATAACCAAAAGATAACAAGAGTTGTAAAAGAAGCCTGATATTCCGTTTTTTACCATCAATTAGATGCAAATCGTTAGCATCCTTTTTCCTGAAAATTTCGGTTTTTAACTCCTGTAATTTGCTAAGGCTTTTCATGGTTACTTTAAACTGGTTTTATTTCTAAAACTCATGGTAAAAAACAACAGCAGTCCCAAAAAGGCAAATAAAATAAATCCGCCTGCTGCACCAACCAGTTTAGTGATCTTATTATTATCTAAGGGTAATACGGGTGTATCAATTAGCTGTATCAGCGGTGTTTCTTTGCTTAGTGAAATCTTTGAGATCTCCAGGTTTTTGACTATTTCGCTATATACTGCAGTGCTGGCCTGTACATCTACCTGTTTTTTTTGCGATGGTACCCTTAATGATAATAATTGAGGATTGGCATTAGGGGCCGCATCAAGCGCATCAGCTACACCACTTATGGATGAATTTAAAACCCTGCGCACACTATCGGCCTGGCGGGTAAGGATCTGAACGTTCTGGGTTGATTTTTTGGTTTTGGTTTGTACGTAAAATGTGTTTACATTTTCAACTATCTTATTGGCAAATTCTTTGGCAAAAAGCTCATCGTTTGATTTTACCTCAACCAAAATAATGCTCAGCTTTTTATCGGGCTTGCTAACATTCAGGTACTTTTTGTTAACCTGTTTAGTAATATCAGTAATGATACTATCCTGTGTACGGTTAAATTTTCCGGGGTCGCCATTGAAATTAATATCCTTGATCCCGTCTTTATCCCGCCACCTTTCGCGCAGATTATAGGCAGTTATATAACGCTCAATCAAAAGCTCACTTTTACCATTAAAGGTAGCGGTGCTCAACAATGTTTTTTCAATCATTGTGCGCGACTTATATAATTCAAGGATATTATCGCCTTCAAACAAGCCGCCGCCATTATCCAAGCTAACACCGGCTAATGAGGCCAAACCAGCGTATTGCCCTAAACCACCTTCTTTATTACCGGCATCAAGCACAAATGAACAAACTGCCGAATACGTATTTTTTTTAAAGCTTACGTAACACAATCCAATTATGGCACCAATAATGGCTATAAAAAAAATAACAAGCAATTTTGATTTAATGTACCCCAGGGATAACCGCAGGCGGTGCATTAACTGATCAAGCGAAATGGCGTCAGAATTATTTTGCTTATTAGTAGTAGAGCTGGGCATGTGCTGAGAAAAATTTATAATCGTTATAT
This sequence comes from Mucilaginibacter sp., assembly GCF_965277465.1. Lineage (GTDB taxonomy): Bacteria > Bacteroidota > Bacteroidia > Sphingobacteriales > Sphingobacteriaceae > Mucilaginibacter. The sequence continues at coordinate 362,979 of NZ_CBDICW010000002.1, read as the reverse complement.
CTGTATACAACGAGGCTTAAAATTATGGATTACTTATGCAAACTTATTATTCCTAATATAACCGCAGCGATAGATGCCAGGCCCGATGTTAAACCAATAATTTCGGCAGGCGATACTCCTCTGCGTACGGGTTTTTTGGGTACATATATTTCACTTCCGGGCTTAACACTTGGGTGGCTGTTAAAAAACAAAAACTTACGCGTTCCCTTTACTGTACCGTTAGGATACACTATATAAGCTCCCGATTTAAGCGCATCAGGCGCAAAGCCACCTGCATTTAATACATAGCCCTTAAAGGTTTTATTTTTATCATACACCACTGCACTTGGGTATAGTACATTGCCGTTTACGCGCACAATTTGCTGTTGTTTAGGGATCCTTAAAACATCCCCATCCTCTACAATAAGATCAATGCTGGTACCGGGAGTTTTTAATATACTGGTTAAATCAATACCCACATAGTTGTTTCTGAGCTGTGCGTTTACATCGCTGGTCGAATCCTTGTAGGATTGTTTCAAACGGTTTAACTGGTCCCTCCGTTCCTGAACTAAGGCAGCGGTATCGGTACCTGATTTATCAACGCCAAGTATGGCTATATTGTTACGCTTTAATGTACCCCCATCCGCATCTGCCGAAGCTGAAAGGCCACCTGCACGTGCTACAATGTCGGATATTTTTTCGTTCTTTTTTTCAATAGTATAATAGCCCGGGTATAAAACCTCTCCTTCAACTTTAACTATTTTTTGCACCTCGTAACCAGGCAAGCTGTACACCGATACAATATCATAAGGCTGCAATTTAAAACCAGCACTTTGGTTGGTTAACAGCGCATCCACATTAACACTAAATACATTGGCTACCTTGCTATTTTTTAAAGCAGGGTCGCTATCATTAATACGCCTTGCTACTTCAATGCGTTTTGCACTTGCCCCCTCAGAGAAACCTCCGGCTTTAATAATCAAATCGGCTACACTCATGCTATCGGCATAAGCAAACTGCCCGCCCTGCCTGATATCACCCTTTATGGTAACCGTATAATTATTACGCAGCTGAAATATCGAAGAAATATCCACTACATCCTCACGCTGTAATGTTATATCAGGTGCTGTTTTATTAATAATATTTTTAAGGTTAAAGGATATAAACTCGGTAGTATTATCAGCCTTAAGGCGCACAATACTTGCTGAGCCTGTAAACGCATCTTCTTTTAAACCCGCAGCTTTTTGTATCAGTTGCAATAACGTTAAACCTTTATCAAGCTGGTACTCCCCCGGCCTGAAAACGGCACCATTTATTTTAACCCTGTTCTCATACCTGTTAAGTATTTTGTCAACAGTATAAGTATCTCCGCGAAGCGGGATATAGTTTTTGTAATCGGCTTCTGCAACATCGGTAAGCCTGCGCTGCTGATCGCTCACCTGCGATACTTTGATAAGCGAGGTATAAGCCTGATCGGTAAAGCCACCGGCAAAAGTTAACAGGTCGGCAAGCGTTTCACCGGGCAAAACTTCAAAAAGGGCTGGCACTTTTACTTCGCCGGTTAACTGTACTCTTATGCGGTAAGTTGGCACGCGTATAACGTCCTGATCCTGCAGGGTGATGTTATTCTTTTGCTCGCCTTTTACCAAAAAATCATAAATATCCAGCTTGCGGATAATATGGTTATTCCTTATTACATCAATCTCCCTGAAAGAGCCGTTATTGCCCGGCCCGCCTGCAGCATATAATGCATTAAATACGGTTGCCAAAGACGGCAGCGTATAAGTGCCCGGCTTAACAACCTCGCCTGCTATGATAACTTTAATACTCCTGATATTACCCAGATTAACCTGCAGATTTGTACCGCGGCCTATGGCGTAGTTGTTGGCTAAAAGTTTACCCTTTATGGCTGCTGTTGCCTGTTCAATTGTTTTACCCGCCACATTTAATAAGCCAACACCCGGGATATTGATATTCCCATCGGGCGATACATTTAGTTTCCAGTTAGCAAGCGAGTTTCCGTAAACGCTTACATTAAGCTGATCATCGGGTCCAAGAATATAATTAACCGGGGTAGCCAATTTAAGATTAGGCTCAAAAGTAAGGTTGCTGTTCCTGAAAAGGTCGGCACCAAAAATTTTTACTTTAGCGGTATCGGCTCTGCTGGTATTATTATTTTTATCGGTTTGATAATTCAATACGCGCGACTGGCTTTGCGCAGTATCGCTTCCGCTTGATACAGCCCCGGAGGTTGCTCTTAAGGTAGCAATTCGTTTTTGTAACAGTTGTGCCTGATCGGCAGACATGCCCCTGTTTTGCGCCTGCTGCAAAAGCTGCGCATCAGTTAAACCACTTGCCTGCGCCTGTTGAATTATTTGCTGAATTTGAGCATCAGAAAGGTCATTAACATTAACACTTGAGAAATTTTGGGTGCTTTGTGCTGATACAGAAATGCATACCACACTTAATGTTAAAAATAATAATATTAAAAGTATAGGTTTAAAATATGCCATAATGGAGGTAGAAACAAACGAGAAACGTAAAACATTATAATTTGTTTTACCATATCGGTTGCAAAAGTACTACATTAATGTAGTATAGCAAATTTATATAAGCTTTGTAAAACCGGTTAAACGCTTATATAATAAACCATTTTTTTTAAAATAGCTACTTATTATATTACAGCTAACCATAAACAAAAAAGCGCTCCTGAAATATCCGGGAACGCTTTTATTTATTGGCGATGGTTTACGTCTATTTCACTTCATCCAGCTGCAAAACAACACTGCTGCGGTTTGAGTTTACATTGGGGTTTATACCAACGGTCATCAAAAAATCGCCGGTAAGTACCAGGTTATTATCTATGGCTGATTTGGCTGCACCATAAAGGTTGATCTCGCTTACCTTGTATTTTTTTACCGGATCAAGCCCCTTTAAACGGATAGGGGTTTTTGTCCCTGACCCATACCTGTTATTAACTAAATAATTAAAAACTACTGCTTTTGTTTGTGCCGCATCAACAGACATTAAGGCTGCTGCATCATTATCCCAGGGGCTTTGCAGGCGGTATTGGTCGCCGTGCCAAATTACATCCTTAAGGTTATCATAGTTTTTTAATGCCTGGTGGCAAAAATCAAGCTCGGCAGCTGTTAATTTACTTACTACAATATCAAAACCAAGCTTACCCATCATGGCAACATCAACCCTGTATTTTAAAGGTTCCTTACCCCAGTTAGTAACATGGTTTGAGCTGGCCAGTGCCGGGAAAAAATAAGAATATTCCCACTGTATAAATACCCTTTCAAGCGGTTCGGTATCATCGCTTGGCCAGTACTCAGTAAAAAACTGCAGGGCGCCATAATCAACCCGGCCACCACCGCCCGAACAAAGCATTAAAGGTACGTTGGGATATTTAGCACGGATGCGTTTCAATACATTATACAAGCCCTGCACATAATCAACATACAAGTTTGACTGGTCCTTTTTTAAATAGGCCGAGTAAGCATTGTAGATTACCGCATTACAATCCCACTTAATATAGGCCAGACCCGGGTTTTTGGTGAACAGGTTATCAACAATGCCATAAACAAAGTTCTGCACCTCGGGGTTCGACAGATCTAAAACCAATTGATTCCTGAAATACTTTTCAGGGCGGTTGGGTTGTTTAATTACCCAGTCAGGGTGCTTGCTATATAATTCGCTGGCCGGGTTCACCATCTCGGGCTCAATCCAGATACCGAATTTAACCCCATTGTCTGTAGCCCCTTTAACCAGCGAGCTAATGCCATCGGGCAGTTTTTGTTTATTTTCCTGCCAGTCGCCCAAACCGGCATTATCACTATTACGTGGGTATTTATTGCCAAACCAGCCATCATCCAGCAAAAACAGATCAACGCCTAAATTTTTAGTATCCTTTAATAGTTGCGCAAGCTTGGTTTCGTTAAAATCAAAATAGGTTGATTCCCAATTATTGAGCAGGATTAGCCTTGAGCCTTCTCCATTTACAATTTTATACTTGCGGGCCCAGCTTTGCAGCTTGCGGCTGGCATCGCCTTTCCCATGATCGCTGTAGGTATAAAGAAACGGCGGTGTGGTAAATTCTTCGTTTGGTTTTAAATGATAATCGGATGCGTAATTGTTTATACCGGCAATTATCCGCAGGTTATTGGCAGGGTCAAACTCCAGGTCTTCCTTAAAGTTGCCGGTCCACTCCATTGCACCAAACAAAACCTTTCCCTCATCTTCGGTAGCCGGCTTATCAATTGATACCATAAACATTGATGGCTCATACAAGTTAGCCCTTGTGCCTAATTTGGTATCGATTGTTTTGATACCATGTGTAAGTTTGGCTTCTTCGGGCTGCATTTCTAAAGCCCAGTTGCCATGATACTGCTTTAACCAAAAGCCCGCTCCTTTTAAATTAAGGTTAGCCGACGCAAACTTATTAAGCGTTACTATCCCTTTTTCCCGGTGTTTAATTACAGACCACTGCTCGGTAACATCCTCTTTAAAATAGGTTTTGTAAAACAGCTTTACCTCAAAGGCATAAACCGGATCTTTTAGCGTAACGGTAAGCAACGAAACATCATCATCTATTTTACGCAGCTCGTGGCTTACATAAACAAGATTCAGTGATTTATTACCATCAACATGGGTAACGCTGATGGCGGGTTCGGCCAGGTTGGTTGAGCCCGACGGTGTATAAGCATCATCAAGCACTCCTGAATCATCATCCTGGCGATACATTTTTTTGATCTGCTCGTATTCGGCCGTGTTATTAAGTTTTGTGCCGAAGTATACCATTTTCAGGTTTTTTTCAGCATCGGTTTGCAGTATCAGCGCATTGTGCTGTGTTTCTACCGGGATGGTAATTACCTGTGCAATAGTTTTGCTGCTGATGGCAGGCAATACAAAAACTGCTATACATGCGGCTATGGCTGTTGGTTTAAACATAATTAATGTAAATGGCCCTATTAAAGGATGGTTATATCTGGCTATGCCATCATCTTTTGTATAAAAAGGACTGATGGATAAACAAGTATAGGGCATTGCTATTATTTAAACAAGCTATATAAATGTTTTATTGACATTTTCAAAGCACCCAATATTTGATACCTTATCATCACTTGCATGTTTTTACCTTATTATCATCAAAATCACTCAAATATTTTTACAAATATTATCGGCATAAATACCTTTGCCCTATTTAAATTTTTCTTTATAAATCTATTGGAAATGAGCTGTTTAGTATTTAACTTTAGTATACCAATTATAAATTTAAGGAGAAGTCATCATGAAGAAAAAAACTACTACAGTTAATCAGCCTGATAAGACTGAAACTACCAAGCCCGAATTATTAACCCGCCAGGTCATCGTTCAAAAACTACACCGGGACCACACATTTTGCGATCATTCGCATGGCCGTGTAAACAGGTACCCTTTTGGGAGTAGTCATGGACCATCAGCTTGTTAAGGAATACTTTTAATCAGTTCTATAAATAAGTACTGTTTCGGAATGGTTAAACATTTGCGAAAGGGTATATTATTGATGACTTTTTATACTGACATACATCACAATGTGTTTTTAACGGCAAAGGCCCCTTTTATGATGAAGGGGCCTTTGTTATAATTGAAAACTGATTGTTTGTGCTTACACAGATGAAATTACATGTTCATCAGTATTTCAACAAGTACTATAGAAAGCCATACTATTAGTGTTGCGCGCCATTCGCTCAACAGGTAAAACATCACTTTCCATTTAGGGTTTAAACAGTCTTTCATAATTACTGGTTTTATTGTTTCCAGCCGCCACCTAACGAACGGTAAAGTTCAGATACGGCACTTAATTGATCTCTTTTTATGGATGCCAGCTCTAACTCGCCTTGCAATACATTACTTTGGGCGGTTATTACCTCTAAATAAGTTGCCATACCGTTTTTAAACAGCAAGTTTGCATTGCTGGTAGCCTGTTGCAAAGTGTTTACCCTGGTAGTGGCAATGGCCTGCTGCGATTTAAGTTTTTCAATTTTAACCAGCGCATCAGATACCTCGCCAACGGCGTTTAATACAGACTGGCGGAATTGTAAAACTGTTTTTTCGCGGTCAACCTTGGCAACTTCGTATTGCGTTCTTAATTCTTTATGCTGAAATATTGGTTGCGCAATACCACCGGCTACCATACCAAATAAGGATGCCGGGATATTGAACCAGTTACTTGCCTTAAATGAATTTAAGCCACCACTTGCTGTAATAGTTAATGATGGGTACAGCTGTGCTTTGGTAATACCTACGTTTGCGTTGGCAATATTTAAAGCTAACTCGGCACTTTTAACATCGGGCCTGCGGCTAACCATGTTTGATGGCACACCGGTTGCCAGGTTATCAGGAATGCTCAGCTGGTCAAGGCTGGCTGTACGGCCAATTTTATCCGGAAGTTCGCCGGTTAAAATACGCAGGGCATTTTCCTGTATGGCAATGTTCTGCTCAAATTGCGGTACAAGTTCGGCCGCTGTTAAGCGTTGCGCCTCAGTTTGCTGTACGGCTAATGAGGTTACCTGCCCTGCATCATACTGCAGTTTAACAATACGCAGGGTGCTGTCATTAAGCCTCACATTCTTTTGGGCAATATCTAACTGTGCATCCAGCATCAGCAGGTTATAATAACCTTGCGATACACTGGCTACAATGTTTGTCTGGATAGCTTTCCGGGCCTCGTTAGTTTGCAGGTAAGTAGCTAATGCAGCTTTTTGCTGGCTACGGATCTTTCCCCAAATATCGGCTTCCCATGAAAGGCCAAGATTGGCAGAGTAGTCCTCAATATGTTTTGAACCGATATTGTACTGACTCAGGCTCAAACCGGTAAGGCTATTGTCTGACGGGCGTTGAGAGTTGGCAGTTACATTTAAACCTATCTCCGGCACATTGTTCCACTTCACTTGTTTAAACTGTAACTGCGCAGCCTCAATGTTTTTAACAGCTATCTGCATATCATAATTTTTAATGATAGCGCTGTCAATCAGTTTTTGCAGCGTAGCTTCGGTAAAAAAGCTTTTCCATTGTATATCTGCAATGCTGCTGGTATCAGCTGTAGTTGCTGCGGCATTCCTGAAAGTAGCAGGAAGCGCAGGCTTGGGTGTTTCAATATCTTTTGAAACTTTACAGGCGCTTAGTATTACCAGCACTAAGGCAAACCCGGTTATATATTTTTTCATGATCGAAATGATTCTTAAATTATAGTAATTCGCCTTGCAGCTTTTTAACATGCTTACCATTTACTGCATCAGGATCTTTTCCATCCATTAATAAAGCTACGGGTATGCCGGTTAGCCTTTCCTGTAGTCCCTGAAATATCACAAAAAGTACAGGTATAATAAACAGTCCTAACAATACGCCTGAAACCATCCCGCCTGCGGCACCAATACTTATAGAGTGGTTACCTTGTGCCGACGGACCGGTTGCAATACTCATCGGGAATAAACCGAATACAAATGCCAGTGACGTCATGACAATTGGACGAATCCTGAGTTGTGCCGCCTCAATTGCCGACTGAACCAGGCCATGCCCGGCCTTTCGGCGTTGTACTGCAAACTCCACAATCAAAATGGCGTTTTTAGCCAACAGCCCGATGAGCATTATCAAGGCCACCTGTACGTAAATGTTGTTTTCGATACCTGTTAAACCTAATACAACGAACACCCCAAATAAACCTGTAGGTATTGAAAGTATTACAGCCAATGGCAATATATAGCTTTCATATTGTGCTGATAATAAGAAATATACAAATATCAAACAAAGCATAAATATCACTGCTGATTGCCCGCCTGAAGAAATTTCTTCGCGGGTTTGGCCCGAGAACTCATAAGCAAAACCAGCCGGTAATTGCTCTTTAGCCGTTTCCTGGATAGCCTTTATCGCATCACCTGAACTGTAACCCGGTTTAGGGATTGCATTTACTTCGATAGAATTAAACAGGTTATAACGTGAGGCCGTTTCTGAACCATAAACACGGGTTAATTTAACCAGGGTATTGATAGGTACATTTTCGCCTGTTTTGTTTTTAACAAACACACGGTCAATTGCCGATGGATCTGTTCTGTCGGCAATGTCGGCCTGAACAATAACGCGATAGTATTTCCCAAAACGGTTAAAATCTGATGCCTGGGCAGTACCAAAGTAAGCCTGCATAGTTGATAAAATGTCTTTAACATTTACACCCAATTGATTGGCCTTTTCGTCGTCAACTTCTAATTGCAATTGAGGATAATCTGCTTTATATGATGTAAAGGCAAAGGCAATAGCAGGTTTCTGCATTAGCTTGCCAATAAAGTTATTGGCGACTCCGCTAAATTTATCCAGCCTGCCGTTTGTTTTATCCTGCAATACCACATCCATAGCCTCTACGTTACTAAAGCCCGGAACAGTGGGAAAGCTGAACACGAAGAAAGTACCACCAGGTATAGCGCCTAATTTTCCTCTTACTATATTTTGAATATCGTCGATATTTTTAACAGCGCCCCTTTCTTCGTTAGGTTTTAACAACAGGAAGATTACACCAGCTGATGGACTGCTTGATTGCGTTAAGAAGTTAAAACCTGATAAGGCCGTAACAAACCTTGCTGATGGTAAAGTTTTCAGTGCATCTTCGGCCTGTTTAAACGTTTTATTAGTTCCGCTTAATGATGTACCTGAAGGCGTATTAACGGCGATAGCCACGAAGCCCTGATCCTCGGTAGGAATAAAGCCGGTTTTGGTTCTGTTTACCATAAAAACCGTTGCTGCAACTATAAGAGCCAGGCCAATCATACTAATCCATTTATTACGGATCAGGATTTTTAAACCGCCAACATACCTGTTGGTCATGTAATTAAAACTACCATTAAAGCCGGCGTAAAACTTATCTACAAAGCCCTTTTTAGGTGCATTGTGCCCATCTACGCTATGTTTGTTCTTTAAGAACAAAGCAGCCAATGCCGGACTTAAAGTTAAAGCGTTTACAGCCGATATAATAATGGCTATAGCCATGGTTAACGCAAACTGGCGGTAAAATATACCTGTTGAGCCTGTCATAAAGCTAACCGGTAAAAATACAGCTGCCATAACCAGGGTTATAGATATGATAGCACCCGTAATTTCATGCATCGCTTCAGTAGTTGCCTCTTTTGGGGTAAGGCTAGGGTCATGCTCCATTTTGGCATGTACCGCCTCCACCACCACAATGGCATCATCCACCACAATACCTATGGCAAGTACCAGTGCAAACAGTGTTAAAAGGTTAACCGAGAAGCCAAACAGGTTCATGAAGAAAAAGGTACCTATAATAGCCACCGGTACCGCAATAGCCGGGATCAATGTAGACCTGAAATCCTGAAGGAATAAGAATACTACAATAAATACCAGTACAAAGGCTTCCACCAAGGTATGCTCAACCTGGGTAATTGACTCATCAAGGTCGGTTTTGGTACGGTAGAACTGATTGTATTTGATACCAGCCGGGAAATCTTTCGATAATTTTTCCATCAGCTTATCAATATTAATCTGGATTTCATTGGCATTTGAACCCGATAGCTGGATAATACCGATAATGATACCATCGTGTCCGTTCAGATTACTTACACTATTATAAGAATAAGCACCCAGTTCAACACGGGCTACATCCTTTAAATGTAATACAGAACCATCAGCATTTGCACGGATGGCAATGTTTTGATATTCTTCGGGTTTGGTAAGTTTACCTTTGTATTTAATTACATATTCAAAAGCCTCATCACTGCGCTCTCCAAATTTACCAGGTGCGGCTTCCAGGTTTTTGTCCTGTATGGCGGCCATCACTTCGGCAGGGGTAACTTTATAGGTTGCCATTTGACTTGGATTAAGCCAAACACGCATTGAATAATCCTTAACACCACCAAAAATACTGGCAGATCCTACACCCTGGATACGTTTCATTTCGGGTACAATGTTAATCTGCGCGTAGTTGGCTACAAAGGTTTGATCATATTTTTTAGGATCATCCGAATAGATAGCCATTGCACCAATGAAGCTGTTCTGTTGCTTAGTAGTAGTTATACCGTATTGAACAACCTCGGCTGGTAACTGGCTGGTTGCCTGTGATACACGATTTTGAACGTTTACCGCGGCCTGATCCGGATCTGTACCCTGTTTAAAGTAAACAGTGATAGCCAAAGTACCATCATTACTGGCGGTAGAGGTCATATAAGTCATATTTTCCACACCATTAATGGCTTCTTCTAACGAAGGCGTTACGGAACGTAAAATAGTCTCGGCATTTGCGCCCGGATAAACAGCAGATACCAATACTGCCGGAGGGGCAATATTAGGGAACCGCTCTAAGGGCAGTTTGGTTAAACCAAGTACACCCACTATCACCAATAAAATGGAGATAACTGTTGAAAGTACTGGTCGTTCTATAAATTTCTGAAACATGATTTTAAAGTTTAAGGGTGATATTAGTTTTTAGCTATCTTATCTGTAGCTTTTTCAGGGTGTATCACAGTACCTTCCTGCAAATGGTCCATACCGCTTAGTACTATCTGGTCGCCGGTTTTTACACCACTTTTAACCAGGTAATTGGCACCGCTTTTACCAATAATATCAATTGCTTGTTTTTTTACTTTACTGCTATCGCCAACGGTAAATACAAACACCTTATCCTGCATTTCAACAGTGGCGGATTGCGGTACTATTAAAGAGTTGCTGTGTTGCAGGCTTAAGCGGATCTTTCCGGTATTACCTGAGCGTAATAAACCCTGCGGATTAGCAAAGCTGGCCCTTACTGTAATAGCGCCTGTATTTTTATCAAACTGACCATCAATCATGTCAATTTTACCTAAACGGGCGTATTGTGTATTGTCAGCAAGCAATAATGAAACTGAAGGCAGTTGCTTTAATTTATCTTTTAAAGTTGCGCCCGGGTATTGTTCTTTAAAGTTGATGAAATCCTGTTCGCCAAGGGCAAAATAAACATGTACATCGTGCACGTCTGATAATTGGGTTAGTGCCTCAACATCAGCCGGGGTAACCAGGCTACCTTGTTTTTTAACTAAACGGCCAATGTAACCGCTTACAGGTGCTTTTATTAAAGTATAACCAATGTTAATTTGCGCGGTTGATACATTTGCTTTAGCCTGTTCAATGTTTGCTTTGGCAACATCATAAGCTGCTTTGGCGGTTTTTAACTGGTATTCAGAAACTACTTTGTTTTGTACCAGCGGAGTTAATTTATCAACCTCAATTTGTGCGTTGATCTGTGCGGCTTCGGCAGCATGTAAACTTGCTAATGCATTGTTTAATGATGCGCGGTAAGGCTGCTCGTTAATTTTAAATATTGGCTGGCCTGCACTTACAAAAGCACCTTCGTCAACAAATACTTTATCAAGCGTGCCGCTTACCTGCGGGCGCACTTCAACATTAACCACACCTTCAATTGATGCCGGGTATTCCTGGTAAGTAGTGTCATTACCTGCTGTTATAGTTGCCACTGGTAACGAGGGTGGCGGCGGCGCTAATTGCGCTTGTGGTTTTGAGCAGCTGTATAGTGTAAGCACTATGAGTGCTAAATAGATACTTTTCATGGTTGGGTTATTTTTTAATATTAATGATTGCATTAGGGTTGCCTTTTGGCTTATTATATATGGAGTTATTTGTTTTATTATTTGGTAATTAATCTAAAAATTCAAACAGCATAATGAAGCTGATCTATTGGTGTTAAACTGTTTAACAGTGTTAAATAATTGTGACGGGTTTAGTTTTGATGTTTCCATAGCTTATGTATTTGAATTGTTAATAGTTCTGTTTATTATTATTTTTTAGCGCTGTTAATATTTAACAGTGTAGATATCCAATCAAAAAACTATTTTTTCATGGAGTGGATCAGGCCGCCAATGGCATCTTTTAAAACCTGTCTGTTAATCTCGTCAGATGAGCCTCTGCTTACTATATTGATAGATATTAAACCATGTACTATTGACCAAAAGGTATAGTACTTTGTGCAAATAGTATCGGCTTCTAAATCATCAACACCCATTAGTTCACCTATTACGGTGCTAAATAAAAGTGCCGGGGCCTGTGCCTCGGGTAATGTTTTTACAAGGTCACAGCAACAGTTCATCTGTATGCCAAACATAACCTGGTAAAGTTCTTTATTTGCAAAGGCAAAGTTCCAGTAAGCAAGCCACATGGCTTCTAATTGCTTGGCTGGTAAACGGTGTTTATCCTTTGCATCCTGCAGCTCTTTTGATAATATTAAATAGCCTTTGCGGGTAAGCTCCATCAAAATGGCATCCTTATTCGAAAAGTACTCATATATAATAGGAGCTGTGTATTCAATAACATCGGCAATTTTGCGCATGCTTAAAGCCTGCCATCCTTCTTCCTTAACAATTTGAAGAGCAGCATCCAGTATGTTGCACCTGGTTTCTTCTTTCAAACGTAATATCCTGTCTTTGCTTGCCATTTCAATTAGGCATTAAATAATTTAACACCGTTAGGCAAATATACAGCGATAAATTACCAAGCGTATTCATTTAATTGTCAAAATACTGTTAATGTAAAGTCATGGAGGCCAGTTTTTAGCTTCAAATGGGCTTTTTATTACCAAAAACCGTAAAATCACAAAAAGGGCATACGCAGGTGGCCCGAAAACCATGTACTATTCTGCCGGTCATCGACCCGGGAGGTCATAAGGAGAGGATTATAAATCTATGCTGAATATCCGGCTAATATTTCAAATTACTCATATTAATTCAATATTTGCTGTATGGTTAACCCACTTATTGCTTACCTGAAATTGTTAAGGCAAATACCTGCCGCAGATGAAGCAATCATTTCTTTATATTTTGAAAAAAAGGCATTTAAAGAAGGTGAGTATCTTTTTAAGGGTGAAGGCCGGGTATGCCGCGAGTTATACTTTGTTTGCAAGGGGGTATTGCGCATAGTATCAGTTAATGAAAAGGGGATTGAGCTAACGCACTACTTTTATAAAGAGAACCAGCTTTGCACCATACTGCAGAGCTTTAATGACGAAGTACCATCAACCGGGGCCATACAGGCCTGCTGCAACGCCGAAGTATTGGTAATAACTAAAAAACGCTTACTGGAGCTATATGAGCAACTTCCCTATATAAAAGAGATTATTTATGAGCAAAATAATTTAAGGCTGATTGAAAAAGTAAACGTAAGGAATACTTACCTTGGGGAGGATGCAGAAAACCAGTACAAGCTGTTTATTAAGCAAAACCCTGATATTGCACCACGTGTACCCTTAAAAGATATTGCATCTTACCTGGGTATTACTCCACAATCCCTTAGCCGGATCCGTAAAAAAAATTAATAGCCGACGATTATGATAACCATCAGGAAAGCAACACACGAAGATGAAAACCAGATATGGGATATTATTAAAGTAGTAATTGCCAAAGGCGATACCTATGTTTTTGACCCTGCATCGCCCAAAGAAAAAATGCTTGCTTACTGGTGCGACCCTGAAAAGCATACCTATGTGGCTACCATTGCGGGCCGGATAGTTGGCACATTTGTTTTAAAAGATAACCAGCCCGACCTGGGCGCCCACATTGCCAATGCAGGTTATATGACCGCACCCAATGCTACGGGTATGGGTATAGGCAAAATCATGTGCGAGTTTTCTATGGAAGAAGCTAAACGGCTTGGCTACACGGCCATGCAATTTAATTTTGTTATTAAAAGCAATGATAGAGCCGTACGCCTTTGGGAAAAATTAGGCTTCCGTATTATTGGCGAAATTCCGGATGCTTTTAACCACCAGCAGTATGGGCTTACCAATGCCTATATTATGTACCGCAAGCTGTGATAATTAAATTACCAATTTTACCATTTGATAAACAACCCGGCAATATTATTGCTCAACTTAGCAATTCAATATTATAGAACATAACATAATGAGCACAACAAAAATAGGCTGGATAGGGCTGGGTAATATGGGAATCCCCATGTCGCAGCAATTAATAAAGGCAGGATATACCTTAAGCGTTTATAACCGCAATAAAGAAAAAGAAGCGCCATTAATATCGGCTGGTGCAACAACAGCAGCAAGCCCCGCAATGCTGATACAACAGGTAGATATAGTGATCATCATGGTATCGGACGATGACGCCATCGATGCTGTTTTTAACAGTAATGATGGTTTGCTAAGCGCCAAAACCAACGGCAAGCTCATTATTAATATGAGTACGGTATCGCCGGCTATCAGCAAAAAAATGGCTCAACTGTGTGAACAGCAGGGTAATTTTTACTTAGATGCACCCGTTTCAGGCAGTGTGAAGCAAGCCGAGGATGGCCTGCTGGTTATTATGGCCGGCGGTAACGAAAAAGCTTTTGAACAAGCCAAGCCCGTTTTAGAAAAAATGGGTAAATTAGTAATGCATATTGGTGATACCGGTACCGGTAACACTGCAAAATTAGTGATCAATACCCTGTTAAGTATCCATGCGCAGGCATTGGCAGAGGCCATTGTTTTTGCACAACAGAACGGGCTTAAAGCTACTGACTTATTAACCCTTGTAAATAACAGTGCATTGGCCAGCCCCTTTATTAAAATAAAAGGTGATGCTATAATTAATGATAACTATAAGGCTGTTTTTGCCCTTAAACATATAGCAAAGGATTTGCGCCTGGCAAAAGATATTGGTATGGCAAGCCCGCTTGGCGATGCCGCTTTTGAAACCTACCAGCAGGCTGAAGCTACCCTGGGTAATGAGGATATTATTGCTGTGATTAAGCAGGTTAGGCCCGAATAACTTTTAAAGCTGATAAAAAGAGCTATCCCCCTTATCGAATTTACCATTTGTTAAGTGCCACCTATTTAAAACAACAGACCTTTGTGTTATTAAAAACAATAAGACAAATGGAAGCTCAAATAAAAATCAGTTCAGTATTAAAAGGTAAAAGGGTAATTATATTAGGTGGCAGCTCGGGCTTAGGCTTTGCAACTGCTAAAGCGGCAGCAGCCGAAGGTGCAAACGTGGTTATCGTATCTGGCAATCAACAGCGTATTGATAATGCGTTAAAAGAATTGCCCGATGGCAACACAGGTTTTGCTCTAGACCTAAGTCATGAGGCTAACATCAAAGCTTTTTTCAACAGCATTGGCAGCTTTGATCACCTGGTTTACACCGCCGGAGAAAACCTTAAACTCAACACCATCAGCGAAACAGAAATTGATGGAGCCCGTAGTTTTTTCAACCTGCGTTACTGGGGAGCCTTAGCTGCCGTTAAATATGGTGCACCTCATATTAATAAAGGTGGCTCCATATCATTAACCAGTGGCACTGCCAGTGCAAGGCCGGGTGCGGGCTGGTCAATAGCATCCAGTATTTGCGGCGCAATGGAAGGCTTTGTGCGGGCAATGGCTGTTGAACTTGCCCCCATCCGTGTAAACAGTGTGGTGCCGGGAGTTATTAAAACCAATTTATGGGGAAGTATGGCTGAAGCTGACCGCGAAAACCTATACGCGGCGCAAGCCGAAGCCCTGCTTTTAAAACGTGTTGGCGAAGCCGAAGATATAGCCCTTACCTTTTTGTACCTGATGAAACAACAGTACGGAACGGGCCAAAATATTATTATAGATGGCGGGGCAGTATTGGTTTAACCAATACTTGCTAACGGCCCGGCTTTGGCTATGGTAAGCAGTTCATTAACTAAAGCGGTAATGCTTACACAGGCACAGGCTATCAGTTCGTCGGCGGCACCGTAATAGATGTATAAAATATCGCCAACCAATGCGGTACCGGTTGGGAAACATACATCATCCACATCGCCTTTAAGTTCATAATCAAGCTCTGGGCTAAATAAGGGGTAAGGTAAGCGTGCTATTTCTTTGCGGGGGTCATCCAGATCAAGCAATGCAACACAGCACGAATATTCATACCCCTTTACCATATCCTTTACGCCGTGGTATATCATCAGCCAGCCATGTTCTGTTTCTACGGGTGGGCATCCGCCCCCAACGTAGCTTACCTCGTGCGGGTATTTGGGTGTCAGTAAAATATGATCGGCAAAGTGCGAAAAATAATTTTCCCAAAATGTAGCCGTAAGATCGTCAAGACTATCAACCGAAACTACCTGTATATCTGGCTTAATCCTGTGCAGAAAAGTCAGCTTGCCATTAATTCGTCTTGGAAAAAAAACAACATCCTTGTCAGCTAAAAAATTAGCATCCCTGTTATAACGCAGGTATTTTTCGTTTAAAGCGGAATTATTTTTGGTATGGCGGTCAAAATCTTCAAAACTAATTTTAGGCACTATTATACCCTGCTTTTTAAAGTTGACTAAATCTGTAGATGTGGCCACCGCGCCAAGCGCATTCACGTCATCAAAGGCAATATAAGTAAGGTAATAGGTATCATCTATTTTAACAATACGTGGGTCTTCCATCCCATGCTTTTCGTAATCAAACTCGGGTGATAGCAGCGGGCTTTTATTGCGCTCAATAACCGACAGAGGGCCATCAAGCTTGCAGTAACCTATGGACGAAAAATTACCTTTTTTTACCGCCCGGTAAAATAAGTGAATGGCACTCCCTTCTTTAATAACAGCAGGGTTCAAAACACCTTCATTTTCAAACTCAAGCGCTGTCGTTCTTAATATTACGCCGTCTTTTCTTACATCAACCATAACTTTATCAACTTTCTGTTTGCCAGATCAATTAAAATCCTTTTTTAAAATGCCCGCTTTCGTCAAGGCAGCCAATAATACCTTCAACTACCCTTTTTGTTTCGTTTGGATCACTTACGCGGACCGAGAACGCACCTGCCTGTTTAGCTGGATAATCATTACCACCCGGAAACAGCGCATCGCCAATAAATATCATCTCGCTGATCTTTATATCCAGTATATCGCGCAGCTTATGGATGCCATACTTTTTATCGATCCCTTTTTTGGTAATATCAACAGAGGTTGCCCCGCCTAAGTTCACGGCAAACTCAGGGATCAGCTTATCCAGGTGTTTTTTTATTTTATCCCGTTTTTTAAAGTCGGGGTCGTACTTTTTCTTTTCATCCAAGGGTGCCTGCTGGCCCAGTGCCGAGTAAGTTACCTGGCTGCCCCTGTCCTCAATGGTTTCGCCCCAGGTTTTTTTTGCCTTATAGCCCGATGCATCAACCGCTTCGTTTAATGATGCAATGATCTTCTTTTTTTGTGCATCGGTAAAGTTTTCGGCATACAGCTGTTTCCAGCCTGTTTTATACTGATAGAATTTAGTACCGCAAGTGGGCAGGATAAACAGGTTTTGCAGCTTTTTTCCTTTTGGCAAATTTGCCAGCACCTGTTTTTGAAACTGCGGCCAGTCGCCGCCTGATATTATGGCCACTTTTGCCACCGTTAGCAATGCAGCTAAACGGGTAGCCATATCTTTATCAATGGCAGCCTTACTTTCGGCAAGGGTACCGTCAAGATCAAATACAATAAGTTTTTTCATTTTACGGTATGGGGGTAATCGTAATTTAAGTTTTCAGCGTTATGCCCTTAATCAGGATATGCTCCTATCTATACAGCCGCAAACCACAAATTGTTCTTTTCTCAATTGAAAATGACACAATACTCTATAACATTTTTACATTTCGGGCAGGGCAAGCTCTAATAGTATAACCTCCCCTATCGGCACAAAAGGGCATGCACCGGTTGTTGCAGGCAGCAGCATTACCTCGCCTTTAGCCAGGTGATATAATTCGCTGTTGTATTCAACTTCTCCTTCGCCATCTATACAAACCAACACCCTTGGGGTTTTGTCTTTGCCCACCATAAATGGATATTCGCCGGTTAAGCGCCACAAGCAAAAATGTTCATTTTCAATAACAAGCTCGCGCAGTACAGGCTCATTGCTTTTTACCACGGGAATAACCGGGCCAATATCTACCTTATCAAAATCAATACAGGCCAGCGCTTCCGGTACCTGCAAATCGCGGGGTTTGCCCGTTTTTTCGTCAATGCGGTCCCAGTCATAAAGGCGGTAAGTAACATCGCTGTTTTCCTGCACCTCAAAAACTACTACATCGCCCAATGTATGTACCGTTCCGGCTTCTATCAATACGCTGTCGCCAACTTTAGGTTTAAAACTGGCCAGGTCATCGGCCACCTCATTTTTATCCAGTGCCGCTTTTAAACTTTGTTTGGTAGTACCTGGTTTTAGCCCGGCATATATTTTTGCATCACGGCCGGTTTCCAGCACAACCCAGGCTTCGGTTTTACCATTTTCGCCTTTGGGGATGTATTTCTTCAACCCATCAGATGGATGCACCTGTACAGATAATACTTGCTGGCAATCCAAAAACTTAAGCAGTAAAGGAAAACGCTTAAACTTAGCGGAATGTTTACCCATCATTTTTTCGGGAGATAGCGCAAAAAGTTCAGTTATGGTTTTTCCTTTAAGCTTACCGTTGGTTACTTTGCTGGGATGATCGTCCCTATCGCTCAAAATCCAGGCTTCGCCAATCGGATCATGCGGAGGCAGCGGTTTATCTAAAAGGTTATTAAGCCTGCGTCCGCCCCATATACGGTATTGATAAATAGGTTCAAACTTTAAGGGGTACAGTTGTGTATTATCCATTTGGCAGGTTTATATTGAATTTAAGCCAACGGCCATAAGCCTTAACAGGATGCGCGCAGGCTATCCCGTAAGGCTCAAGGCTTTCGGCTTTTTAACTTCAGGAAGCGGTTACTTCTTTCTCCATATCAGTAGTATACTTACCCCTGCGGGCAATATTATCCAGACTGGCTCTTTCAAAAAGAAGTTTCTGGGCTGCTTTTACATTTTCATCCTTACCTTTCCAAATGTCGAGTGCTGGTTGCTGTATCGCTCTTGAAAAAGAGAAAGTAAGCGCCCAGGGCATTTTTTTATCGTACTTAACATGCATGGCATTTAAATGCGCCGTAGCCAGCTCCGGCGATTGGCCGCCTGATAAAAACGCTATTCCGGGTACGGTTGCCGGTACGGTTTTAAGCAGGCAGGTTACGGTAGCCTTAGCCACTTTATCAACGCTCACTTGCTTTTCACTTTCGTTACCGGGCAATACCATGTTTGGCTTTAATATCAGCCCGCGCAGGTCAACCCGTTGCAGGGCCAGTTGTTTAAAAAGTGTGTGTAATACCTTTTCGGTTACTTTAAAGCATTTTTTTATGCTGTGATCGCCATCCATCAATACTTCGGGCTCCACAATTGGTACTATACCCGCTTCCTGGCATAAGGCAGCGTAACGAGCCAGATCCTGCATGTTGGTTTCAATGCTGCCCCTGGTAGGGATGCCTTTATCTATTTTAATAACCGCTCTCCACTTGGCAAAGCGGGCACCTAATTCGTAATATTTAGTTAAACGGGCGCGCAGGTTATCCAAACCAAGCGTTACCTTTTCGCCGGGAAAGTTAGCCAGATCAACCGTGCCTTCATCAACCTTTATACCCGGTATAATACCGGCATCTTTTAAAATATCAATAAACAAAACACCATCCTTGGTTGCCTGGTAAATGGTTTCATCAAACAAAATGGCGCCGCTAAGGCATTTACCTAAATCGGGAGTAGTAACTATCAGTTCGCGGTATGCACGGCGGTATTCAATAGTAGTAGGTATACCGGCAGCAATAAAACGTTTGTTACAGGTTTCGGTACTTTCGTCCATAGCCAGTAAACCTTTATCGCCAGCCATAAGGGCTTTGGCCGTTTTTCTTAATTCCTTATTTTTCATAGTGGTTTATGTTTTATATAAAAGTAGCGGCAATTACTATAACATTTAAACACGCTTATGCTATAATTGTTGCCGGTAAAGGCTATTTTACATTGCTATAGCAAATAAAGGATTATAAACACAACCTTAACACTTAGCCAACGGGAGTTATATACTCTATGTAAAAACTATACTTTTTAAAATCAAAAAGCCCCCCGTTTTGGCGGAGGGCTGTATTTTTTACCTGTTAGTTAGCATGGCTGGATAGCCTGTCATGCTGGATCTCTTCAAGATAACCGTGTGCATTTATTGCATAATGAGCTTCGGAAGTATCGTTGTGATTTTTAGGTATTTTAATAGCCTTAATTTTTTTCTCCATTGGAAAAAACAAAGGCAATACAATTGTGCCCATCAGGGCGCTGATTTTTAATAGATCAATTACCATAACTTTTGTACTAAATAAACTTATAACAAAGCCTACACCGGGTAACTACGGTAAATCATATTACCCGGTTTTGCATTAAGGCGCACTGCTACAAGCGTATACAAAGCTAAATCAATGCCAAAATATTTCATACTGGCAAAATATTACTTACAAATTATCAATAAAGCATTATTACCATCGTGAAATTTATTTTAATAATAAGTTATTGCTATCATATTGATAAGCAATTTATCAGTTTGATAAAATTTTTATTATTTAATATTTTACTGAAAAGGACAAAATTAAAGCCCTTGTGTCTATTTTTCTGCGTAAAAATGGGGCATGTTAATTATTTGTAACGTCACTTTACAATTTATTAACAATATAATAATATTAAAGACAACACTAAACAGTCTATTTGTTGTTGAATTTTAAAACATCAACAATGAAATTTAAATTTTTAAATATCAATCACTTAGCTATCACAGCCATAATGATAGCAACATCAGCTCTTGTAAGCTGTGGTGGCAGCGGTTCAAAATCAACCGGCGATAGCACCAGCAAAACTACCCCAACAACAACCGGCGGTGATGCCAATACACTATTAGGTGCAGGCAGTACTTTTGTTTACCCGCTTTTTTCAAAACTGTTTGCAGCATACAATACTCAAACAGGTATTAAAGTTAATTACCAGTCAATCGGTTCAGGTGGCGGTATATTACAGCTTACGAATAAAACCATTGATTTTGGTGATTCGGATGCGCCATTGAACGATGATCAGGCAAAAAAAATGGGTGCCGATGTATTGCACATCCCAATGTGTTCAGGTGCGGTAGTTATCAGCTATAACCTGCCCGAAGTAAAAGGTACTTTAAAGCTTGACCCAGAAGTATTGGCTAATATATTTTTAGGTAAGATCACTAAATGGAACGATCCGCAGATCGCGAAAATAAACGCAGGTATTAAATTACCTGAAACTGCTATTTTTATAGCACACCGATCAGACGGCAGCGGAACAACCAATATTTTTACTACCTACCTTTCAAAGGTTAGCAGCGACTGGAACACCAAACCGGGTAAAGGTTCGGCAGTTAACTGGCCGGTTGGTTTAGGTGGCAAAGGTAACGAGGGTGTTGCTGGTTTAATTAAACAAACGCCTGGCGCTATTGGCTACATTGAGCTATCATACGCTATTCAAAATAAAATGACCTTTGCCGATCTGAAAAACAAGAGCGGTAATTACATCACACCTTCGGTTGCATCAACAAGCGCAGCAGGAAATATCACTATGCCTGATGATGCCAAGGTATCATTAAGTAATACCGATGCTAAAGACGGTTACCCTATCAGCGGCTTTACCTGGGCTTTGATCTATAAAGAGCAAAACTACAATGGCAGAACATTGGACAGAGCTCAAAAAGTAATTAAACTGCTTTGGTGGAACACTCACCAAGGCCAGAAATTCTGTAATGACTTAAACTATGCACCGCTATCGCCTGCAGCAGTTACCATTGCCGAAAAGATATTAAAATCAGCCACGTACGGTGGTAAACCAATACAGCAATAAGCGGTATTTATAGTTCAACAAAAAACCCGGCGGAAAATCCTGACGGGTTTTTTGTTGAACTATAAATCTGTTACTTTAAGATAAATACTTCGAGCGAAATGTCACCGCCGCCGTTGCCGCCCGGCCTTTGCCCTGGCGGAGGACCCATTGGCGTGCCACCGTTTAGAGCACCTCCATTAGGCGGGTTACCACCCGGAGGCGGGCCCTGCATACCTGGTTTACCATTTGGCGGCGGACCACCCTGGCCACCACCAGCACCCCCGGCAATATATATTTTATGATCAAGCACCGTACCGCCAACACCATTACGGGCGATATTTAAATCAGCAGCTTTGGTCCATTCGTTATCCTTAGCAGGGTCTAAATAATAAACATCTTTTTGCGGGCCGTTGGGTGTAGTATCGGTAGCCCTTTCGCCACCTATGTAATAGATCTTGTTATCTAAGTTAACAGCTGTTCCGCCGCCGGTACCCATAGGTAATTTGGCTGCAAGGGTGCTCCATTTACCGGTTTTAAAATCATAGCAATCCACATCGAGCATTACCTGCCTGAAAAACGGGATCACGTTGTTTGGATCGCGGTAACTGGTATTACGACCACCAACTGAGTAAAGCTTATCTCCAACCACCACCGCCATGCTATGATCACGAATGTGCGGTGCATCAGGCAACGAGGTCCAGGTATTGGTTGCAGGGTCATATTCATCAAACATACTGTTGGTACCACTGCTATGGCCATGCGTAATACCACAAACCAAATACAACTTGCCATTATAAACCGCTTCGCCAGCCCCGGCCCGCCTGCGGTCGGCAGGTATTTCGGCTAACTTATTCCATGTATCCAGTTTGGTATCATAACTGTAAACATTGGGCATAGGCGTTTGCGATGGAAAGTTTCCATCAAAAAAGGCATCAAGCACATAAACCTTATTGTCAAGCCCAACGGCTTGCAAATGGTGCATAACAACAGGAGCCATCGCTTTTTTTGTCCAGGTTAAAGTTTTGGGGTCATAAACGTCTACGGGTTCTGCCGGGCCATCGCCACCTATAAGGTATAGCTTACCTTCAACAGCAACCAGGCTGCACTCGCTGCGGGCACCTATTTTGTTTTTTGTTTTAACAAGCTGCCAATGCCCTATATCACTTTGGGCAAAAGTGGTGTTGGTTGTTGCTGCTAAAAGCAGGCACGTTACAAATGCTTTAATCATACTTTTATGTTTCGATTAATAAACAGAGGCTTTACTTCCTAACCTCGTAGTAAACAATACTGCTGTTATCAACCCCATATTTTTTGGCAATGGCCTTTATAGTTATGCCTTTGCTTATGGTAAATGGCTTTGAATATTCATTTTCATCAACAAACGCAGGTGTTACGCCATTTGTTGTGTAGTATACTTTGGTACCTGCCGTAGGGCTTGTAATAGTAGCCGTATTCCCGTTTATGCTGATGATAGGCTTTGCAATCCGGTCTGCATATTTTTCGGTACGGGTATCGTGTATCACCCCTTTCCAGTTCATGCCGAAACCAAAATCATAGGTATGCCCAGCAGCATCGGTATAACAAAGCATATCATGCGAAATATCCTCATCCTGCAGTTCAACCGTTTGCATATTGGCAGGCATCTGGAATGGCAATAAACCTGATGGCTCAGCCACACCGGTTAAAATATCCAATATGGCCTGGTTTTGCACACCAAAGCTGGTTATAATGGCATTGGCATCCTTTTCAAACTCGGCAGGTACAGCAGGCTTTGAAAGGGACATGGCAACAATAACGGGCTTACCCTTCATGGCCGCCTTGGTTTCGCGGATGGTTTTAAGATCCTGGTAGTTTGATGCCCTGATGCTTTTATCTTTATAGGTACGGTTGGTTACGCCCGGTTCGGTTGGGTCGCCCGCTGCAATACTGTGCGGCCTTGCCTCGGTAGCCGTGTAGGTATCATATTGTAAGGTTATTGGCTGATAACCGTTACCGCCTTTTTTAGTTTCGTCAAGGTCAAAACCTGCGCCGCCGTTAGGACTGCTTACAAATACAATGGCATAATCAGCCTTTGATGGATCATCCGTAACCGTAAAATACTTTTTCAGCAGTTCGGGGTTAACTGCATCCTCATACTTCTCGGCCGATACATCGCCAAAAATGCTTTTGCTGGCTGGGGTATATTTTTTAGGCACATAAACTGTTTTTCCTTTTTGCAGCGGCAGCACATTAGCCTGGTTTTTTAGCATCACTATTGATTTTAGCTGTGCATTGTAACCGGCTGTCATAAACCCGGGATTACCCACGGTTTGTTTAGACACTTCAACATCTAAATAAGGATTCTCAAATAAACCAACCCTGAAAATATTTTTTAACAACCGCACTGCCGATTGCTCAAACCGGGCACGCATAAATGCTTCGCCATGCTCTTTGATGCCCATTTTATAAGCTTCCATAACCGGGGCGGCATCGTTATTGCCCCCAAACTGGTCAACCCCGGCCATCAGTATTTTATAATGGCGTTCGGCAATGGTCTTATCCTCCATTCCCCATGATTTTCCACCTAAAAAAACATCGGGTGTTTTAGCTTCATCGGCAGTTACCAGCCAATCGGTACAAACCACACCGTCAAAACCATATTTTTTACGCAGCAAATCGGTTATTAAATATTTGCTGTAGCTGTTGCCATCGTTCTCTTTATTTTTTACATCCCTGCCGTATGATATGGTATAATATGGCATTACTGCCGATACCATTTTTGTTTTGCCCGATAGTTTTAAGCCACCATCAACAAACGATACCAAATGCTCATCAAAGTTATTGCCCGGGTATACGGCGTATTTACCGTAGGCATAATGCGCATCGCGCCCACCCTCTTCGGGGCCGCCGCCCGGCCAGTGTTTCATCATGGCGTTAACACTGTGATAACCCCAGCCTTCTGTAATTTCGCTGCTGCCTGTTGAGGTTTGAAAGCCATCAATGTAGGCACGGGCCATATCGGCATCTAACTGCGGGTCATCGCCAAAAGTACCGTTTATACGTACCCAGCGTGGTTCTGATCCTAAATCTATTTGTGGTGATAAGGCTGTGGTGATGCCCAGGGCCCGGTATTCCATGGCCGCGATTGATCCAAACTGTTGTATAACATCAGGATCAAACGTAGCGGCAAGGCCCAACTGATCTGGCCATTGCGAAATTTTACCGCCTGCACCTGCGGTGTATTCCACGCCCGAAAATGCACTGTGGCGCGGATCAGAACTATTGTTAGCCGGGATACCCAGACCTGCACCTTCAACCAGTGCCTGTACATTATTGTTCCACTTAGCAGCTACCTCCGGGCTTTGAACCGTAGTAACTAAAACGTGCCGTAAATTATCTTTAATTAAAAAATCCTTTTGCTGGTCTGTTACCCATGATGGATCAATCCCGCCATCTTTAAAAAACTTACCGTTATAAGTTCCCTTGCCAAATGGCCCGGCTAAACCCGGGATGGCCTGGTGAATACTGTACAGCATTAAGCCGGCAATCTGATCAACCGACATTTTTGATGCCAGGTCTTTTGCACGCTCATCAACCGGCAGGCGCCAGTCTTCGTATTTATCCAGCTTACCGTTTTTATTCAGATCCTTAAATGCCAAACCATCAACCGTTAATATTTTAACGCCCGAGCTTGCCGAATAACCAAGGGTTGGCCCGTTAGTATTTTTTACTAACGTGATGCCGGTGCTATCGGCACTTACAGCAGCCCAACGTTTTGATGATTTGATTCCTGTACCTGCCGACATGGATGCCAGCATTACCACAAGGAACGATGCCCCTGACAAACACAGGATAGTGTTAACATTTAAGTTTTTCTTCATAATTATAAGTACAGTAAGTTTTTTAAACAGAACAGAGCCGTTTATAGGTTTATTATAGAGAATATGGTGATTAAACCATTGTGTTTGTTTGACACAATTAAAAGTAAATATATAAATAATAACTAAAAACAATAATAGATAAGGAATGAGAATATACAGACAAAAGCAGGGTTTTGACGGACGAAAGCACAACCGCAATAACGTATATTAGCCTGCATTTAAACTTAACCCCGCTATGGATTTAAACAGGCTAAACAACATTGCTTATAAAATTGTATGCATTGCGCTCATGTTGTGCTTTATTTTAGGGGGATTAGGTTTTATAACGCATCATTTATTTGTTAGGGGCGGTATCCCGATAGTTGGAGCCCTGATTATTAGCCTGCGGATAGCACAACCTGCAACTCAAAGAACATGGTTGCAAATACTTATTATATTTATTGCCGTGGTAATGGCTGTTGGAGCGGTAAAAACAATTTAATTAACCCTGCGAGGGATCTTTATCACCGGATATTATTTTGTTTTTGGCTTTTTGTTCAAGATTGCCGATAAAAGTGGTTAGCTCCTTGGTAAAGTCATCTAATGAAATAGCCGATACTTTCAGGTAGCCTACTAATCTTTTAAGTTGCAGCGGCGAGTGTATAAAATCTGTAAGGATACCGGTAAGGCCCAGAATATTGGCTACAGGCTGCCTTACTTTATGCGAAGTGATAAACATCATCTCCTCCAACTCCTTAATATGCTCCTTCAAAAACGTCTGGGTTTTTTTCAGCTCATCATAAGCCTGGGTTAACTTTTCCTTATGCTTTTGTTTTTCATCGTTTTGATAAGCAAGCTCAACGTTTGCTGTTGCTAATTCGGCGGCGCGTTTTTCCTTCTCTTTATTTTGAAATAAAAGCTCAACGTTTGCTGTTGCCAATTCAGCGGCACGTTTTTCTTTCTCTTTATTTTGAAAAGCAAGCTCAACATTAGCTATTGCTAATTCAGCGGCACGCTTTTCCTTTTCTTTGTTTTGATAAGCAAGTTCATCGTTAGCAACTATTAGTTCGGCAGCGCGTTTTTCCTTTTCCCCGTTTTGAAAGATGAGCTCTTTATTGGCTACAATTAACTCAGATGCTCTTTTTTCTTTTTCTTTGTTCTGATAAGCCAGTTCAACATTAGCAACTTTCAGTTCGGCAGCGCGCTTTTCCTTTTCTTTGTTTTGAAATTCGAGTTCTAAGTTGGCTACTATCAGTTCGGCGGCGCGGTCTGCCCTTTCCTTATTCTGAAAAATCAATTCTTTATTTACTGTAAGCAATTCGGCGGCCCGCTTCTCTTTAACTTCATTTTGAAAAACAAGCTGCTTATTTGCGAGCAGCAGTTCTTTAGCTCCTTTATCTGTACCCATGCTGTATAAAGTTTAAGTTTGCCTATCCCACCGTTTTACTATAAAAATTGATTGGTAATTTCTCCTCTGTTAATATTTTATAATAATTTATCGTAGTTCTTAAATATAGTAATAATACCTTATATATACGTTAAATAATTAACGTAGGATGAACTTATCAATAAGTTTGAAGAAGCTTTATTTTTAATTAAGATTTCAGGATATTCATAACGACCACTAAATATTTTGGCATACCTGTTTTTTTAGCACTAATTATTTAAAGTGCCTGTGATTACGCCATATTATAAACATTGTCAGCTTTTACGCTATTGATTTTACTGCCAAAACAACCGATTGTCATACTATGTGCCAAATTGGCAATTTTAAACATTTAAAGGCTAATTCAATTTCAAAAACCAAAAACAACTTTATTTTTTACATATAAAGGGAAATTGGTGTATATTAATTGTGGCAACAGATAATGTCCATTAATCAGGTTTACTTTTTTTTAACCCAAACGATCAAAGTGCAATTTGTCATGCTTTTTTGAGGGCTTAAACTGTTTTCCAAAAAAATTAAGGGGTAAAATTCAATAAAAGCATATAATTTTTGGTTTCAAACTTAAAAAACACCCTGTTTTTTAAGTTTAGACCGAATTTTTAAGTGAATTGAAAAAATTAATGATTTTATCTTTTTGAGCTTTTTGCGCTAAAAAGTATTTTACAACACTGGCATATTTTGTGACGATAAGCCTGTGAGAAAGAGTGCTGTCAGTAAGCAATTAGGATAGTGAATCTCACAAAAAATATTAAATAACAATCACTTAAATCACAAAGACATGTTAGTTGTAGCAGAATTTGCATTATTATTAGCCGCTATTATTTTACCTTTAGTTCCTTCAAAAAAGAGAGCTATCTAATTACCGGTAATATACACAGTTAGGAAATTAAAAAAGGGATGCTTTGGGCTTCCCTTTTTTTGTTATTTAGCTATACTTAAAGCGCCGGTTGGGCACCGGGCTACCTGTTCGGTTATCTCTTTACTTGTTGCTCCCTCCATATTTACCCATGGCTTTGCAGCTGGGTTAAATACCGTTGGCAATTGCGTGGCGCAACGTGCCGCATGCCGGCAAAGCTCCGGCTTCCAAAGCACGCTAATACCATTATTTTTATAAGTATGC
Organism: Mucilaginibacter sp.; assembly: GCF_965277465.1. Classification (GTDB taxonomy): domain Bacteria; phylum Bacteroidota; class Bacteroidia; order Sphingobacteriales; family Sphingobacteriaceae; genus Mucilaginibacter. The sequence goes on along the minus strand of NZ_CBDICW010000002.1, from coordinate 334,915 downwards.
GTATTCTCCTGGCCGCTATTACTGTAGGCAAAGGTGCGGATCTGTATTTCGCCCTCCATTATTTTTGATATGGGGCAGGCCTGGGCAATCTGGATCAGGCGCTCGCGCTGCTCATCTGTTACCGGCGACAAAAAATTAAGGTCGCGGTCAATAACGGTTATCTTTTTATCCTCTTCTAACTTAAAATAAAGGTTAACTGCTATTGCTATATTGGGTATATCCCAGCCCTTGCGGTCAATATACATACGCAGGGTTGCCAGTGTACAAGCCGCTAACGAAGAGATGAACAAGGTGTAAGGATCAGGACCAAGGTCTTTACCACCCAAAACTTCGGGTTCATCGCTAATAAATTTACCATTGCGCCACTCAACAGTACATTTATACTTTTCGGTACCAATAAAAGCCTTTACAGGCTGCTGTAATAAATATTCCATAATGTTTTAGTTTAAAAAAGCACGTCGGCAAATTCGGGGGTGGTATCAAACATCTTTTTGGCAAAAGGGCAAAGCGGTAAAATTTTTAGCTGGTGCTCGCGGGCATATTCAACCCCGGTTTTAACCAATTGCTTGCCTAAGCCCCTGCCGCCGTAGGCCTCATTAACCTCTGTATGGTCAATTACCATTTTAGCGGGCCCTGCCATTACATAATGCATCAATGCTATCTCTTTATTGTCATCTTCCATAAAAAAGACGCCCTTCTTACCGTCGTTTTGATTTTTAACTTGCATTTTTATACTGATTTCATTGAACCATTGAGCAATAGAGAATTAGCTGTTTTATGGCAGTAATATAACCTGCGGCCCCTTAATCTTGCTTAAAAGTAAAGAATAATAGTTACATTTAAATATATGCAACCAGTTAACGTTTCCATATTAAAAACCTTTGAGGCGCTGAAAAATGTTCCGGACGAACAGCTGCAATGGCTGATTGACAATAGCGAAGAACGTGTTATAGCCGAAGGAACATTATTTGTTTCGCCCGAGCTGCCAATGTCGGGCCCGCACTTTATTATTGATGGTTTATTGATGGCCTATATTGTAATGAACGGCAGCAAACGCGAGCTGGGTGAATTCAGCACCGGCGAAATAACAGGCTATCTGCCTTTTTCGCGGGGTAAATATGCTACTGTATACATGAAGGCGAAGAGTGATGTGCAGATTTTAACTTATCCAACCGAAAAGATCAGGGTAATGATAAGGGACCAGTTTGAACTTACCCAGGCCCTGGTACATGTAATGAGCAACAGGGTGCGTGAGTTTACCGCCTTGCAGCAGCAAAACGAAAAGATGATGGCATTGGGTAAACTATCAGCAGGCCTTACGCATGAGCTGAACAACCCGGCATCAGCCATTGTACGCGACTCGGTATCCTTGCGTGAGCATTTACGCCTGGAACCGCAAACCTTTAAAAAGGTGATTGCCATAAAAATGGATGAAGCACAGGTTGACCTGATAAACGATGAGCTGTTTAAGGTTTTACTGGCAAAGGACAGGCCCCACCTAACACTTAAAGAGAAAACCAGGTTTGAAAGTGAAATTACCGACTGGCTGGAAGCAAACAATGTTGAAGGATGCTATGACATAGCCGAAACCTTTGTTGACTTTAACTTTGGCATTGAAAATTTTGAAACCTTTAAAAAAAATATCCCGGCAGTTTATTTATCGCCGGTTATAAATTGGGTAAGCAGCCTTTTAGTGACCGAAAAAATGGTAGAGGATATCCAGGAGTCATCCCGCCGCATTGCCGATCTGGTAAAATCTGTTAAAACCTTTACCCACATGGACCGCGGAGCTGATAAGCAGTTTGCCGATATCCACATAGGCATACGTAATACCATTACTATGCTGGGCTATAAATTAAAAAAGGGCAATATTACATTGGTTGAAGAGTTTGACAGCACACTGCCACCGGTAAAAGCGCTTATTGGCGAACTTAACCAGGTATGGACCAATTTGATTGATAACGCGCTTGATGCTATGGAGCCTAATAAAAAAGGGACACTTACCATAAAAACTGAGCGCGACCGCGAATTTGTACAGGTAACCATTATGGACGATGGGCCGGGTATAGCTGCTGATATAATTTCGAGGATCTTTGACCCGTTTTTTACAACTAAGGAAATAGGAAAAGGAACCGGGATGGGCCTTGAGGTTGTTCATCGAATTGTTAAGCAGCACAAGGGCTCAATAAAGGTAAAATCTGTGCCGGGACACACAGAATTTATTGTTTGTTTCCTTATTAATGGTTAAATCCTTTTTATTTTTACACTGTTAACTAAGCCATACTACCTACACCATGGAAAAACCCATAATATTTACAATTGATGATGATCCGCAAGTGTTGCGTGCAATAAGCCGCGACCTTAAAACAATGTATGGCAAGGAGTACAGGATCATCAATACCACATCAGCAATTGAAGCGCTGGAGGGCCTTACCGATCTGAAAAATAGTTCGGACGTGGTTGCCATGTTTGTTTGCGACCAGCGCATGCCCGAAATGGAAGGCGTTGCCTTTTTAGAGAAAGCAATAAAGATATTTCCGAAAGCTAAAAGAGTTTTACTTACTGCATATTCTGATACCGAAGCTGCCATTAAAGCTATCAATGATGTACAGCTTGATTATTACCTGATGAAACCCTGGGATCCGCCCGAGGAAAAACTTTACCCGGTATTAAATGACCTGTTAGATGACTGGCAGAATGATTATATCCCCGACTTTAAAGGCATAAAAGTAGTGGGCTACCAATTCTCGCCCGAATCACATACCGTTAAGGATTACCTGGCCAGCAACCTGATCCCTTACTGGTGGCTGGATATTGAAAAAAATCCGGATGCCAAAGGCGTTTTGGAGCTCAATAACGTTACCCGCGATCAATTGCCCTTTATGGTTTTTAACGATGGTACTACGTTAACCAAACCTACTATTAAAGCTATAGCCGAAAAAACAGGCACCAACCCGCAGATCACGAATGATATTTATGATGTGGTGATAATTGGCGCCGGCCCGGCAGGATTGGCAGCAGCGGTTTATGGCGCATCAGAAGGTTTAAAAACGCTGTTGATTGAGCGCAAGGCTCCGGGTGGGCAGGCAGGCACCAGCTCAAGAATTGAGAATTACCTGGGTTTCCCGGCAGGCCTGAGCGGTGCCGACCTGACAAGGCGTGCCATTAGCCAGGCTATGCGTTTAGGTGCCGAATTTTTATCGCCGCAAGCCGTAAATGATATCAAACAAAAGGACGGTTATAAAACCATTATACTTGATGACGGGCCCGAAATAGTGAGCCGCACCGTAGTAATTACTACAGGTGTTGATTACCGCAAACTTGACGTTAAAGGGGTTGAAAATTATACCGGCGCAGGTATTTATTACGGCGCTGCAACTACCGAAGCCACTGCCTGCAAGGGCCAGGAGGTATATGTTATCGGCGGCGGAAACTCGGCGGGGCAGGCAGCGGTATACCTTTCAAAATTTGCAGCCAACGTATATATCATTATCCGCAGGGATAGCCTGAGTTATACCATGTCGGCCTACCTGATACAGCAAATTGCCAACCTGCCCAATATTCATGTTTTGGCAGATACAGAAATTGTGGAAGCTCAGGGTAACAATTGCCTGGAGAAACTAACGCTCATCAACGTAAAAACAAAAGAAACCGTTGTTAAACCGGCGGCTGCCCTTTATATTTTTATTGGTGCCAAACCTTATACCGACTGGCTGAAGCTTGATATTTTGAAAGATGAAAAAGGCTTTATTGAAACCGGCCGCGAATTAAGAAGATATGCTGAATTTAGCAAAATATGGAAGCAAAAACGCGATCCCTTTTTGTTAGAAACCAGCTGTACCGGTATTTTTGCCGCAGGCGATGTACGTGCAGGTGCCATGAACCGGGTAGCATCGGCCGTTGGGGAGGGTTCAATGGCTATTAGTTTTGTGCACAAGTACCTTGCCGAGGTATAGTACTTTTAAAATTAAACAACATAAAATACTATGGAAGACGAAGTTTGCAAACACCTTGCCGCAATTAAAAGCATAAAGCATCCTAAAGATTACATTTGTGAAGAGTGCATAAAAACCCATGATAGCTGGATGCACCTGCGTACCTGCCAAACCTGTGGCGCTACTTTGTGTTGCGATAGCTCGCCAAATATGCACATGAGCAAGCACTCGCATGCTGAAGGGCACCCGGTAGCCATATCTGCCGAACCCGGCGAACGCTGGTTATGGTGCTATGTGGATGAGGAAATGGCCGAATATTAATAAGCCTGATAATAAAAACAGCCTGCAGCAAAAACTGCAGGCTGTTAACTACTCACTTTTTATAAAAAAAACTATTCTTCTGCAAAATATTTATCGAGCGATAATGGGCCTGAGCCAATTATGGTAAATATAACCAACAAAACCAATGCGGTTACTGATGGCCATACCATTGAGTTGATAGGATCCTGAAAAATACCGGTTAAAAATACGGCACCCAATACAATAGGGATCTGTATAATTGATGCAAGCCTGGTTAAGGTTCCTAAAGCTATTAATATACCGCCAACCATGTGCGCAAACGTGACATAGTAGACTATTACCATTAACATGCCCGAAGAAATTTGAACTGCCGACTGATCTTCAATCATACCACGCAGGTAAGCGGTATTATCCATAAAATTAATACCCTTTAAAAGCAAAAATATACCAAGGGAAATACGGACAATATCAAGGAACCAGGGATGATGGCTATCTCCCCAATTTTCAATTTTGTGAACCAGGTTCATACAACCTCCTTTTTTAGATTTATTTATTGGTTTTGTTATAAAGGGGGGCTTTGAGATAACCAGCCTTTATTAGTATTATAACAATAAAGTTACAATAAAAGTATCCGCAAAACAAAATATAAAAATCGTTAAAAAAGCAAATGTTTACGCAGTTTTAACCAGCGTAAACATTTGCCTTATAAAAGGAAGATTCGGGCTACCGCAACCCTTTTTGCGCCAGGTACTTTACCAATACAGGCGGGTTATCGGTTTGCATCCCTTTAAGCCCTAATGCAATTGCGGTATCCCACACTTGCGGACTTTCCTGCGGGCCCTGTACATCGGGCCATACAGGCATATTAATGGTATGCGCAAATGCAACCATTTTGCTATCATATTCTTTATAGCCTCCATCAAGCACATCGGGATGATAGGTATTAATAAAAGCATGCATGGTCTCAACGCTTTTAACACTATCAGGCAAGCTCAGCATTAGCGGCATTTTTGGGTAGGTTTTGCGCCAATCGGTAATTTGCGATGCTTTGTTAATATAAACCAGCACCTCATTTTCCATGTGGTATTGTTTAAGCATGGTATAGGTGGCTGTTGCATCGGCCTCTTTAAAATCTATGTAGATATAAATTTTTCCCTTACACAACGTTAAGATCTGTTCAAATGTCGGTACATGATAGGTAGCCGATGAATCTGCTTTGTGTTTATTACTGATCTTTAGGTTTTCTACTTGTTCAAAGGTCAGGTCCTTAATTTGTCCCTTACCGTTGGTCATGCGGTTCACGCTGGCATCATGCATGCTTACTAATTTACCGTCGCTGGTGGTGCGCAGGTCTATCTCAATATAATCAGCACCATTCTTAATGGCCTGTGCATACCCTTCTAAAGTATTTTCCGGATAAATGGTATGATCGCCACGGTGGGCAATCACTATAAATTTATGCCTTGCCTTTGGAACAGGGTTAGGCTGATAATCGCCTTGCGGAAAAAGCAGGTATAAAAAAGGAATAATGAATATAAATTTCATGGTACGCAGTTTTAATTTTTACCAGTTATTTACCCATTACAGTGCTTATTGCCTGGCCAACCTCATGCCCTGCTGCGGCTTTAAAATCATAGCCTAACAAAGTGGCAATAGTTTGCGCCAATTGCTTGTGGTAGGTTGTAGTTTGGGTTTTTATAATGCCCGACGCCGGGGTATCCGGACCAATTACAGCAAACCATGTTTGTTCGGAGTTCTTAATATCCGACCCATGATCGCGCCATTTTTCAAGCGGCACATCACCACGACCGTGGTCGCAGGTAATTATAAGGGTAGTTTTATCTTTGTACTGAGGATCTGTTTGCAGGTATTGCCACAATTCTTTTATAAAACCATCCTCTTGATTTGCCCTGTCTAAATAAAAATTATAGTTACCGGCATGTGCCATATCATCAGTTTCATCAAAAGCAATGTATAGTACTTTAGGCTTATATTGCTTTAAATACTCTTTCCCAAACTCGTAAGTTAAAAAATCAATACGGGTGGAGTCGCCTAAATAATGTGGTGCCTCGTGCTGAATCTTATTCAGGAATTTTAAGCGATCATTAGCCTTTGGATCTGTAAAATCCATATACCCTGAATTAACCAGCAGGCCCGAACGCTTTACATTTAATATCTGCGGAAAACGCTCCCACGATGAAAAAACAGCAACCTGGTTCTCAAACCCTTTTTGTTTATTTAAAAACTCCAGCATATTCATGTTAGGGTTGGTTATACCATCGTTGGTATTCATCCTTACATCAGGGAAGCCTGTAAATATTTCATTGTACCCGGGATAAGAGAAATGGTATTGATTGGCTACTTCGTCCTTGTTCCCTAAATCCCTGTCGCCATAAAGCTGCCCTTTTTGCACCATTACCGACCACAAAAATGGCATTAAGCGTTTACGGCGATCCTGCGCGGTTGGTGCCCAGAATTTTTTAATAGCCGCTGCAGAATCATCGGTAAATTTTGAATGTACCAATGTTGAATCAGCACCACGGTAAAGTTCCTGCCAGCGAAAACCATCGAGCGTAACAATAACTACATTTTTGGTTTTAGTGCTTTGTGCATTTAGCTGGGCCACAATGGCTGTTGTAAGTAGTAATAAAATTATCTTTTTCATAAAGCAAAATGATTATAAACAGAAAAGCCACCCGGTTATGGCGGATGGCTCTCTGTTTTTTGATTTATTATTTAAGTATCCACATTATAGCATTAATATCGTCATTACCACCGTATTGGCTGGCTAATGCAGCTAAATAATTGGCTGTATTTGCCGAACGCTCGGTTGATGGGTATTGGAAACGCATGGCTATACGCTGACCGTTATCAGTACCCGGGCCGGTTGTAAAGTTTGGCACCAATGTTCTGCGGTAAGTAAAATACGATTCTAAACCTGAGTGACGGAACAAGGCAAGGTATTTTTGCTGTAAAATTTCAGTTAACCCGGTTGCACCTGCCACATATTTAACACCAGCCTGGCTGTAATAGTTGGTCCAGTTGGTGGTAATAGTGTAGGTATCATAATTTGAATTATCCTGAACACCAGTTGTTGATCCCGGACGGTAAAAATAAGCTGTAAATACGCCTGTTGTTGGTACATTGTAATAAGCCATTGATGCCTGTATACCTGCAACATAATAAGTTTCGGCATTTACACCAGTTGCCCAGCCGCGGTTTATACCTTCGGCTATGTTAAACATCAGCTCAGGGTAACCTATCTGGATGCTTGGCTCGCCTGTATAGGTTGAGTAGTAATGCTTACGGTTAATGAACGAATATTTCTGTAAACCTGCATTATTGTACATAGTACCCAAATCTAATCCCGGATCAGCACCTATAAATGATGAAAAGGCAGTAGGACTTTGTTTCAGCACATCAACATTATAACGTGCAGGCTCGGCAGTTACATAAACACGCGGATCCTGTAAGCTGGTAAGCAGGCTGATATAAGTTTGTGATGAATTTTGTCTTGACCCGTTCTGACCAAAGTTGTCAGGATTTTGCGGATAGTAGTTTGTTGGCGAAATAAATACATACTGTAAGTTATCGGCAGAACTGCTCATCATTGGGTATTTTGTTGGGTTGCCAACCATTGCAGCAAACTGTGCCGGGATGTTCATATCCGGATCAGAAGTTGCTTTTTTGCTTAATTGCAAAAGTAACCTGATGTGCAAAGCATTAACAGCTTTTTGCCACTCAACAAGACTGTTGTTATAAAATATATCGCCGCCTAATGTTGCACCTAAACCACTGCCACCTGTACTTGGATTAGCAATTAGCTGTGTTAAATCGGCATTGGCACTTTCAAGCCAAGCTAATGATTGTGTCATTACCGCTTTTTGCGTATCGTACTTTGGTGTCAGGTTGCTTAAGCCCTGTAAAGCCTGTGTCATTGGTATATCACCTCTTTCCAAACTCATTTTACTGAAAAAATAAGCCCTGAAAAATTTACCCAAAGCCTCGTAAGGGTTAACCGCGGCACCGCCTGATGCAGCAGCCTGGTTTTCCATTATTACAACGTTTTTAAGTGTGGTATAATAATCTGTACCGCTACCAAAATCATAGGTATTATTACCGTAGTAGTTGTAGTTGTAGATATAGTACTGATCGTAGATCTCGCTCTGTCCGTCGGGCAGATCTACCATGTTGTTCAGCACGCCGGTAAACAATAGCGAAGCAGGTACACTGTTTGGAACGTTATTGTTTTTGGTGAGGTCTTCAAAACTCTTTTTACAACTGCTTACCGTCAATACCATAAGTACCGGCAGTAAATAAATTCTAAATATCTTTTTCATGATCGTTTTTCTGATTTTAATTAGAATGATAATTTTATGTTAAGACCATAGCTGCGAACTGATGGCGACTGCAAGCCTGTAACAGCAGTAGCAGAGTTGCTATACTGATCAAGATCAACATCTTTAAACTCAGGATTTTTGTAGAAGTATAATAAGTTGCGACCGTAAATTGATGCTGAAGCTTTTGAGATGAATGATTTTTGCAACCATTTTTTAGGGAAATTATAACCAATGGTTACCTCACGCAGTTTAGCATAAGTTTTACTCATTAAGTTAGCTTCGTTAACGTTGTAGTACTCGCTTGCATACTCCTGTACAAAGGCCTTGGTAGTATTTTGTGCATACTGTAAGCTACCGTAGTTTAATACCGCACCTGTTTGTGAATCGTAGTTAGGCGCTGTTTTGTTTGATATAACTACACCCTGGCCAACGTACGAGCCTGTGTAACCGGCTTTACCAAAGTTTAACCAATCCTGGTAACGGGCATCACCCAAAGCACCTTCGGCAGTTAAAGCATTGCTACCACCACGTACTGTTTTGTTGTGTACATAATCGGTAGTTACACCACCAACTGATCCATCAAACTGAAAACCTAAATTCCAGCTTTTGTAATGAAGATTATTGCTGATTGACCATGAATAATCAGCATTAAGGTGACCTAAATACTGTGGCACCGGGTTTACCAAAGGCTCACCGTTTGAACCATTGATGATCTGTCCCTGCGGAGTTCTTACAAATGCAGTTCCGTAGAATTTATCAGTACGGTCGCCTTGTTTAAAGAAGGTATTGTAAACTGATTGTCCCGGAGGTAATTTTTCATAAACTTCTTTAAAAGTAGACCAGTTTACTAAAACGTCCCAGCCAAAACCACCTAAATCTTTTATTGGTGTACCTTGTATTGAAACTTCATAACCAGTTTTCTTGGTTTTTAAAGCATTCAAAAACTCATCGGTATAACCAGTAGCGGTTGATATTACGTTGTCAAGGATACGCGGACCATCAATGTACTGGAAAGCTGTACCGCTTAAACCTAAACGGTTCTGTAAAAATTTAATATCAAAACCTTCTTCGTAGTTAACGCGGGTTGATGTTTTGATACCATTTTGATACAGGTAGTTTGATGCATAGGCTGCAGCCTGGTTATTGTATGGCTTGCTGATTGAATACGACGGGTTAAGTGAATAAGCCGGACCGTTATATGGTGAATTATAAGTTACACCGTAACCCAGCGGGTTTAAAAACAATGGATTGCTACCCGGGCTGTTGCTAACTGTTGAACCGCCGTAGGCTGATATAGAGTTAAACGGTGCAGGGCCAATGGTTGGGCTGGTATCGTCTGAACGTACGTTTGAGTACGAAGCTCTTGCTTTTAAGAATGAGATAAACTCAGGCAATTTAACATAATCAGAGATTACTGTAGCGCCTGATAAGCTTGGGTAATAATAAGTAGTTACGTTTTGGAATGCTGATGATTTATCAACACGGCCTGTGCTTGACAAAGTAAAGTATTTACCGAATGTTAAATCCACAGAGTAGTAACCGCTTAGGGTTCTTAACTGCGATTCAAAGCTGGTTGCCTGTATCGGGTTTTTTGAGTTACTGAATGAGTAATCGCCCGGTACGTTCAAGTAATCTGTTGATACCCAGCTTGAGTTATATTTAAAGCTGCGTAAGTTACCACCCACTAAACCGTTAATGTTTAAAAATTTATGAACCGTGTAATCAAAGTTTAATTTTACTTCGGTGTTGTTCTCAAACAAATCACGGCGGTCTTCGCGGTAATCACCCTGGTTACCTTCGCGGCCATAGGGGTGGGCCGAGTAAGGAAGATCTTCGGTGTGTAATAAGTTGTAGGTATCAATCTGTGATTTTAAACCAACGTTTAAGTGGTTATCAATTTTGTAGTTACCTGATACATAACCATAGGTATCATTTTTGTAATGACCACGGGTCCAGATCTTGGTCAGGAAATATGGGTTGTGGTAACGGGTATACTCCTCAAATTCTGATTGTACACCTACTTTACCCGGCTGCCAGATAGCTTTGATATCCGGAGAGTTCACGCTCCAGTCGGCACCTGTCCAGATAGCTAAGTTATAGATGATACTGTTTGGCCCGTATTGAACATCCGGATAATCATCAGTGCTCTGTCTGTTAAAATCAACGTTGGCTTCAAATTTTAAACGCGGGGTTGGGTTAAATGAAGCATAAAAGTTAACATTGGCAATATCCAGGTATTGTGAAGGGATATAGCTCGACTGATGTTGTTGTGATACTGATAACCTTGTGGTATAAGTATCGCCATTTGCTGTTAAAGCAATATTGTTATTGGTTTGGTAACCAGTTACCAAAAAGTTAGCTAAGTTGTTTGCACCACGTGCAACCCATGGCGTACCCTGGCGAACACCATTAACTACCGGGCTATCATATTGTGGTATCAACTGGCCTGCAAAGTAAGGGCCCCAAACATCATAATCGCTATCTACACCACCTGGTGCACCACCTTTACCATCAACAAACTCATAAAAGGTATTTTCACCTGGTCCGTATGAGTGCTGCACGCGCGGAAATGCTGTAAAGCCTTTGTTGATTACTGTACTGCTGTTTATATCAACAGTAAGTCCTTTTTTGTTACCGCTACCTTTTTTGGTAGTGATTAAAATAGCGCCGTTTGCTGCGCGGTTACCGTAAAGTGCCGCAGCCGCAGGGCCTTTTAATACAGTGTAGGTTTCAATATCATCCGGGCTTAAATCAAAAGTATCCGAGTTGATTGGTAAACCATCAACAACATAAAGTGATACCGTATTACCACGGATAGTTACGTTAGGTACACCCAAAATTTCGGATGTTGCACCAACTGATAAACCTGCCACCTTACCAATTAAACCATTGATAGGGTTTGGGTCGCGTGCGGTGGTTAAAGCATCGCCGTTTACGGTTTGTATAGAGTAACCTATACGGCGGGTTTCTTTCTTAACACCCAAAGCAGTTACCACTACCTCGTTTAGGGTACGGGTATCTTCGGCAAGGGCAATGTTGTAGTTGGTTTGGTCGCCAATGGTAATATCCTGGGATACGAAACCCAAAAATTTAATGGTTAGCACCTGGCCTTTTTCAACCGTAAATAAAAAGCTACCGTTAATATCAGTAACTGTACCTTTTGTTGTACCTTTTATAGATACACTAACGCCCGGTAAAGGCTGTTTTTTCTGATCGGTTACCGTACCGCCGATTTTTGTTTGCCCGAATAATAATACCGGAGAAACACAGAATAACAATACCGTTAACACGGTTTTTAATTGCATGTAGATCTGTTTCATCTGTTAATTTTTAATAGTGAAGGGGTGGAAGTTTTCATGCAGCAATACTAAACTTTGTTTATTATTGGTAAACTAATTTAATATTAAGCTATACTTAACAATAGGTATAGAAAACGTTAAGGATGCCGTTTTCTGTAACAGAGGCGTTACTTATTAATTACAAATATTTAATATTGGAGCTGTCTATCGCCTGAATAATACCGCAGCGCCTAAATAACCCGCATTAATTTTATAACGTGCTTAAAATACTATTCAATAAAAACTATTTCAGATTTTCAAAGCTGGAGCTTAATTTCTTTCGCCCAAATGCTTTATGGCCATTTGCTTTAAATGGGCCATGTTGTTAACAGGTATATTCATTTCTTTGGCTTTATCATCCCAGTAGCGCAGGCGGATAATTAATTCGGCATCGGGGTTAAGTTCAAATTCAGCAGCTTCTGCCGGGCTCATTACCCCACCCTGAAAATCAAGTGTTACCTTACTTGCTGCCGATAGCTTATTATAATATTCAGGGTATTTATAAGTAAGGTATCGCTTGGCTATAACGTGGCCTTGTACCAGCCCGGCGAGCCTTTCAGAAAACCCACGCTCAAGCAAATAATCAGCACCTAATTTTTCATGGTCAACATTGCCCATGCCATCCATACTTTCGGTTTCACCGGCATCCGCACAAAGGTGGCCTATATCATGAAAAAATGCAGCTAATATAACCTCATCATCATACCCCTCCTCTTCGGCAAGCATAGCTGCCTGCGACATGTGCTCCAATTGCGAAACTGGTTCACCTATATAATCTTCATCACCGTATTTTTCGTACAGCGAAAAAACTTCGTTCACAATAGCCTGGTTGTTATTTGCTGATGGTCTCATTTTTAGCGAAAAGTATATCTCACAAATAAAGATATAGCATATTAGGTTATTATTAAGGATGTGTTAAAACGCGGGCAAAGGTTAAATCAGCATTTCGGTATTACAAAAGTAAGCCGGTATCAGGATAAATCGCTAAGCAATTTTGCCGGCGTTTTACTTCAGTAAGGCACCATACCCTTATTTAACTTTTATTAACATAAATATTATTTCACCCGATTTGCTTAATTACTTACTTTGCGCCCTAAATTAATTATCATTTAATGGAAGAGGATATCCTGATCCAGATCAGCAATAGAATTAAAGAACGCCGCCGCGAAAAAAACATTACCGTACAGGAGCTTGCCGTAAGGGCCAATGTGAGCAAAGGCCTAATATCGCAGATTGAGAACAGCCGCACCATCCCCTCATTAATGGTATTGATAGATATTATCAAAGCCCTTGAGATTGACCTTAACGAATTTTTTAAGGACATCCGATCAAAAACTGCCGAACTGCCCATATTGGTTAAACGCAAAAGCGAATACCAGCATTTTGAAAAAGAACATGCCATTGGTTTTCACTACCAGCGTATATTTACACAGGCTGTTAACCCAAGCACTATTGATATAGTTATATTGGAGTTAGAACCCAATGCCTCCCGCCCCTTAGTTGAAACCGATGCCTTTGAATATAAATACATATTAGCCGGCGAAGTAGAGTACCAGTTTAACGAAGATAAGATCAGGCTAAGCCAGGGAGATTCCATGTTATTTGATGGCCGCATCCCCCACACCCCAAAAAACCTGAGTACTACCACCGCAATTATGCTGGTGATCTACTTTTTTGAAGAAAAAAAATAGCTTAGGCATTGATTCATTTGCTATTAGGTTATTTATCCTCTTAATGGCTATGACAACTTAATGATCCTTGATCAAACAACTTAATCATAAATTAATATTAATTTAGTTTGATATTAATAAACAAAGTTTAGTATTGCTCAACATTCATTAGTTAACAATATGTCTATAAAATTAGTAGTATTCGATATAGCCGGCACCACGGTTAAGGACGATCATGACGTAAGCAAAGCTTTTCAGGCTGCATTATTAAAATCAAATTATGAGGTTCCGTTGGAACTTATCAACCCTTTAATGGGTTATGAGAAAAATTTAGCCATTAGGCAGATACTGCGCCTGCATGAGCATAACGATGCCAAAATAACTACCGAACTGGTAACCAAAATACATCACGAATTTGTTGAGCAGATGATAAACCATTATGCCACTGCTCCCGGCATTGAGCCGTTGCCAAATGTTGAGGAAACATTTGCCGCATTACGTACGCAAGGCATACAGGTGGGTATTAACACGGGCTTTTCAAAAGATATTGCCGATACCATTGTTAAGCGTTTACACTGGTTTGAAAAAGGCTTAATAAATCACCTGGTAGGATCTGACGAGGTTGAGCTGGGCCGCCCGCACCCGTTCATGATCCAGAAGATGATGCTGGATGGTAACATTGAACGCCCAAGAGAAGTAGCTAAAGTTGGCGATACCGAGGTTGATGTACGCGAAGGGCAAAATGCAGGTTGTAAATATGTTATTGGTATTACCACAGGTATATTTACCCGCCAGGAACTTGAAACATACAACCCTACACACATAATTGACGATATAGCACAGGTAATTGATATTATAAACAAGTAGCCATGAAAGCAATGGACAACCTGCGTGCTAAAGTTGCCCGATGGCCTTATGCATTGCTGTCGGTAACTGCGGCTGTTGCTTCGTTTGGTGCCTATACTTGTATGTATGCTTTCCGTAAGGCTTTTGCCGCCGGGACATTTACCGGGCAGCAATATTTCCATGTTGATTATAAGGTTTGGCTGGTTATAGCGCAAATAATTGGTTATACCCTAAGCAAATTTTACGGTATCCGTTTTATTGCCGAAATAAAAGGTAACAAACGCGGCATTACTATTTTAATGCTGATAGGCATTGCATGGCTGGCCCTTTTAGGCTTTGCCGTTGTACCTGCGCCATATAATATTATATTTTTATTTATTAACGGTTTCCCCTTAGGGTTAATATGGGGATTGGTTTTTAGCTACCTTGAAGGCCGCCGCTCCACTGAGTTTATGGCAGCGGTATTATCCATCAGTTTAATATTTGCATCGGGATTTGTAAAAACCATAGGCCGGACGCTTTTACACATACTGCCTATTAGCGATTTCCAGATGCCTTTTTTAACCGGGGCGGTATTTGTAATTCCACTGGTATTATTTGTTTTCTTTTTAGAATTAGTGCCCCCGCCAACTGCCGAAGACATAAAGCTGCGTACTAAACGTACCACCATGAATGCCACCGAACGCAAGCAATTTTTGCAGCGCTTTTTACCCGGCATAATTTTAACCCTTATTATTTATGTGCTGCTTACCGTTATGCGGGATGTACGTGACAATTTTGAGGTAGAGATATGGGCCAGCCTTGGGGTAAAAAGCAGCATGATCTATACCAGCACCGATACCAAAATATCGGTAATTGTACTCATCGTGATCAGCTTACTGATATTGGTACGCAAAAATTTAAGGGCCTTTAGCATTATCCATATAATGATCATAGGTGGCTGTGTATTAATAGGCGCATCAACCATCCTGTTCAGTTTAAAAATGATTAACCCAACCACCTGGATGACAATGGCAGGCCTGGGCCTATATTTAGGGTATGTGCCTTACAATGCCATATTTTTTGAGCGGATGATTGCTACCTTCCATTACAAAAGTAATGTTGGCTTTTTAATTTACGTGGCCGATTCATTAGGCTATTTAGGCAGCGTAGGCTTACTAATGGTAAAAGAATTTGGCCGCCCTAATATAAGCTGGGGGCAATTTTTTAAAGAGGGTGTGGTTTTTGTAGCTATAATTGGCGGTGTTTGTGCCCTATTATCGCTCTTTTACTTTTTACAAAAAGCCCGCAAAAAAGATGAAACTGAACAGCCGCAAAGCGAAAGCGGCAATCAATTAAACATACAACCTGCATGAAATCTTCATCAGCAAAAAAGAGTGCAATAATAATTGGTGCCGGTATAGTTGGCCTTGCAACAGCAAGGGCGCTGGCATTGCGTGGTTATAAAGTAACCATATTTGAACGTAACGAACGTGCCGTTGGCGCATCCATCCGTAATTTTGGAATGATATGGCCCATTGGGCAGGCAACAGGCCCGCTTTTTGAGAGGGCCATGCTATCACGCAGCATCTGGAAAGAAATTTGCCTGGAGGCAAACATCTGGCATAACGAAGTTGGCTCACTGCATTTGGCTTATCACGATGATGAGCTACAGGTAATCAACGAATATGTTGAGGTTAACCGGAAATACCGCGATTGTGGATTACTGAGCCCTGAACAGGCTTTACAAAAATCGCCGGCTGTTAATCCTGATGGGTTAAAGGGTGCGTTGTGGAGCGGTGAAGAAATGATTGTAGAATCGAGGGTTGCGGTTGGGCAGGTGGCCAACTACCTGGCAGAAAAGTATGGTGTTGAGTTTTACTGGAACACGGCAATCAGTCAAATTAATTACCCTAAAGTAACAGCAGGCAACCGCAGTTGGGAAGCCGATGAGATTTTTGTTTGCAGCGGGGCTGATTTTGAAACCCTGTACCCCGACCTGTTTTTAGAAACACAAATAACCAAATGCAAACTGCAAATGATGCGCCTGGTGAGCCAGCCTGATGAATGGCGGATAGGCCCATCGTTATGCGGTGGTTTATCTATGATCCATTACCCGGGTTTCCAGGCAGCAGCCTCGTTACCTGCCTTGCGCAAACGTTATGAGGAACAATATGCCGAATACCTGAAATGGGGCATCCATGTTATGGTATCGCAAAACGGCAGCGGCGAATTAACTATCGGTGATTCGCACGAATATGGGTTGGTGCATGACCCTTTCGATAAGTCGTTTATTAATGATATGATAACTTCTTACTTACAAACATTTGCCAACTTTAAGGATTGGAAAATGCTGCAGTCATGGCATGGTATATACCCAAAAATGACCAATGGCGCTACCGAGCTTATAGTTGATATTGCACCCGGTGTAACCGTTATAAACGGCGTTGGCGGTAACGGGATGACTTTATCATTTGGCTTATGTGAAGAATATATAGGGAAAAGGGTTGGATAATATCCGGCCTTTTAACTAAAAAATAAATCAGCGTATATTTACTATAATGCTTTGGGGCATTAACTATTGCAGTTATAAAAAGGAATAACAATCTGCAATAAAACTTTATAAAACATGGATACCAGAAGAGATTTTATAAAAAAAGCAGCCTTATTAACCGGTGCAGCAGGTGTAGCCAACTTTTTGCCTGCATCTATTCAAAAGGCAATGGCTATAAACCCGGCGCCGGGAAGTACTTTTATGGATGCCGAGCATGTGGTGATCCTGATGCAGGAAAACCGGTCATTTGACCATTGTTTTGGAATGCTTAAAGGCGTCAGGGGGTATAATGATCCCCGGGCCATTGATCTGCCCAATAAAAATAAGGTTTGGCTGCAATCAAATGCTAAGGGCGAAACCTACGCGCCTTTCCGACTGGATATAAAAAATACCAAAGCTACCTGGATGCATTCCTTACCACACTCGTGGCGCAACCAGGTAAACGCCCGTAACGAAGGCAGATTTGATAAATGGCTGGATAACAAGCGCAACAGCATTAAGGAGTATGCCAGCATGCCTTTAACCTTAGGCTACCATACCCGCGAGGATATTCCTTTTTATTATGCCCTTGCCGATTCATTTACAATTTGCGATCAAAACTTTTGCTCGGCTTTAACCGGCACCAACCCTAACCGTTTATATTATTGGAGCGGCACCATCCGCGAAGAGCAAAATGAAGATGCACGGGCCCATGTTTGGAACGAGGATATGGATTATGGCACCCTTAAATGGACCACTTTCCCTGAACGCCTGGAAGATAACGGCATCAGCTGGAAATGTTACCAGAACGAGGTTGCCATTGATACTGGTTTTGAAGGCGAAGAAGATCCCTGGTTATCAAACTTTCAGGATAACCCATTAGAGTTTTTTGCACAGTACAATATCCATTTGCACGAACCGCATATCATCGCTATGGAAAAACGGTCTGCCGAGCTTCCGGCTAAGATTGATGAACTGCAAAAACAAATTGCTGCCTTACCGGCTGATGATGCGCACAACAGTCACCTTAAAAAGCAACTGAAAGAAATGCAAGGTTACCTTGCTGATGTTAACAAAGAACGTGAAACCTATACATCAGGCATGTTTGATAAACTATCAGACAAAGAAAAAAGCCTGCATAAAAAAGCATTTGACACCAACAGGAACGACCCGCATTTCCGTACGCTGGAAAGCTTGAAATATAACGATGATGGTACCGAGCGTGAACTTTTAGTACCAAAGGGAGATGTACTGCACCAGTTTAGGGATGATGTAAAGAATGGTAAGCTGCCCACAGTATCGTGGGTTACCGCTCCCGAAAACTTTTCTGATCATCCTACCGCTGCATGGTTTGGCGCCTGGTATGTATCCGAAGTGATGGATATACTTACCCAAAACCCCGAGGTTTGGAAAAAAACCATTTTTATTTTAGCCTACGACGAAAACGATGGTTATTTTGACCACGTACCGCCATTTACTGCGCCACACTCGCATAAAACAGGTACCGGCAAGGTATCTGATGGGATTGATACCCGGGTTGAGTTTGTAACCTTAGAGCAGGAACTTGCCCGCAAGGATTTTCCTGAAAGATATAATAAGGAAAGCGCCATTGGTTTGGGTTATCGCGTTCCGCTTATAATTGCATCACCGTGGAGCAAGGGCGGCTGGGTAAACTCCGAAGTATTTGACCATACCTCAACCCTGCAATTCCTTGAAACTTTTTTAAATAAAAAAACAGGTAAAAACATAAAGGAAACCAACATCAGCGATTGGCGCCGTACCGTTTGTGGTGATCTGACTTCGGTATTTCGCCCGTATAATGGCGAACAGATTCCACAACCTGAATTTGTGCCGAAAAAAGAATTTGTTGAAAGCATTCACAAAGCAAAATTCAAAAAGCTGCCTGATGCTTATAAGCTGCTTACTGCTGATGAAATAGCGCAGGCCAACCAAACGCCGCATTTATCGCCATACCTGCCTAAGCAGGAAAAAGGCATTAAACCTTCATCGGCCTTGCCTTATGAACTATTTGTTGATGGCGAATTGAGTACCGATAAAAGATCATTCGGCATTAGGTTTACGGCTGCCGATAAGGTGTTTGGGGAAAAGGCATCAGGCTCGCCGTTTAATGTTTATGCACCGGGCAAATACCTGAATGAGGATGTGCGTACCTGGGCATACACAGCAAAAGCTGGTGATACCCTGGCAGACGAATGGCCTTTACATGAGTTTGAGAATGATAACTACCACCTGCGTGTTTATGGCCCTAACGGGTTTTTCCGCGAGTTTAAGGGTAATGCTGCCGATCCTGCTTTATCTGTTGCCTGTAATTACCAGCATAGCTTAACCGATAGCAAAAAACTTACCGGGAACATTGAGCTGCAACTGCATAACCTGAGCAACGGCCAGCATATAGTTGAAATTACCGATCATGCTTATAAAACCAATAACCATAAGCTAACGCTTAAGCCAGCGGTAAAATCAAACCTGGCATTAAACTTAGCCAATAGCCACGGCTGGTACGATTTCAGCATAAAAGTAAGCGGTGCCAATAGTTTTGAAAAACGCTATGCAGGCCGTGTTGAAACAGGCAGACCAAGCTACAGCGACCCATACATGGGCATGGTATAAAAAAGAACAACAGATTGTTATTGCTGCCCACCAGCAATAACAATCTGTTTATCAAAAAAATCCCTATTCTAAAATCCGCCTTAAATAGTTTACCTGCCCCAGGTGATAATTTAGATGCCCGTAAAAATAGGTAAGGTAAAAGGCAATGCTTCTTTGCCCAATAATTTCAAGCGGGTATAATGCTTTTAGCTGCTGCTCATCTAATTTTGGCAAAACGGTTTTAAGCATGTCAATTACCGTTTCAATGGCAACAATCAGCTTATCGCGCGGTACATCGCTTAATGCAAACTCCTGCACTCTGTCGCGCACGTAGCCTGTATTGCCTATCAGGGTACCAATATTATAGCTTATACTGCCAACCAGGTGCAGCACCAAAGTACCTGCGCTGTTGCTTACACCTTCGGGTTTATGCCAGATATTTTCTTCGTCCTTAAAATTCCTTATTTCGTCCTTTAGTTTTAAAAGGTCACGTTCAAAAAGTTCGGTCAAGTGCTGTTCCATACTTTATGGTTTTTATCGGGACTGCAATTTAAGGATAAATGAATGATTGTACGAGTTAATCGTCCATTGTTAAATTACGTTAAAAACTGTTAAGGCTGTCTGTCATACTGTTTTATATACTTAATTTTAAATTATATAACCTCTAACACAACCTTTATGCTGAAAAATTACTTTATTGTAGCCTGGCGAAGTCTTTGGAAAAACAAAGTATTTTCACTCATCAATATTTTAGGCCTTTCGGCAGGCATTGCCTTTACCCTGCTCACCGGGGCTTATATCTGGGGCGAATTACAGGTAAACCACGATCTTAAAGATGCAGATAACCAATACATTATTCAAAGTAAATGGAAAGACCCAAACATGGGGCCTGCTTTTACTACCATTGCACAACTGCCAAAAACATTAAAGGAACTATATCCAAATCTGGTAGCCAATTATTACCATTGGGATGGCGTTACCTCTAATGTATCAAAGGGTGATAAGCATTTTCGCGAAACTATTCAGATTGGGGATACTACCCTGCTTAGCATGTATGGCTTTGCCTTATTACATGGCGATGCTGAAAAAGCGCTCCTTGATCCGTTTTCGGCAGTGATAACTGAAAAGCTGGCCAATAAATATTTTGGCAGCACCGATGTTATTGGCCAAACACTTACTGTTGAAAGCTTTATGGGTCTAAAGCATGCATTTACTATATCGGGCGTATTGAAAAACATGACGCGCAATTCGGTAACCCATATTAACGATTATAACAAAACTGATATTTTTTTAACTGCCAAAGCCGCTGTTTTTTTAGGCCGGTCGTTAGAGGGATGGAATAACAATACCTTAGTTGGTTATATCGAACTTAAAAAAGGGGTTACCCCGAAGGATCTGGAACAGCCCATGCGGCATTTAATCAAAGAAAATGCCTCCCGGCAGGTCAGCGATAATCTTACCCCTCTACTGCTACCCCTAAAAACATACTATATAGATGCCAATGATGGCTTGGTGAAAAAGATGCTTTACACACTCTCTTTTATCTCCCTGTTTATCCTGCTGATGGCGATCATTAACTTTGTAAATATCTGTATCGGCAGGTCATCATCCCGTATGAAGGAGATGGGCATCCGCAAGGTTTTAGGTGGAATGAAGAAACAGCTGATGTGGCAGTTTTTAACAGAATCAACCGTTTTGGTAACGCTGGCAACTATATTGGCCATGGTAATTTATGTTTTAGGGCGGCAGTATTTTGGCGATGTATTGGGTAAGGATATCATGAGCCTGTTCGCTTTTCCGTGGTATTTATATTTTGTACCGGTATTATTTGCGCTTTTTGTTGGCTTGCTGGCAGGCATTTACCCGGCCTTGGTGCTATCATCCCTAAAATCGGTCGACTCACTAAAGGGTAAGTTAAGTTCGGTAAAAGAAAGTGTGCTTTTCCGTAAAATATTAGTTGGCTTTCAGTTTGGTACGGCAGCATTGGTTTTTATTGTAGCCATCATTATTTCGCAGCAGGTAGCCTTGTTTTTTAATGGCGACCTTGGTTTTAAAAAGGATTATGTTGTTTATGCCGAAATACCGCGCGACTGGACAGAGAAAGGCGTGAAAAAGGCAGAAGATATCCGTTACCAGCTGGCGCAATTGCCACAGGTAAGCAGCGTATCCTTATCATGGGAGATTCCCGACGGCGGCAGCGGGGGTTCAATGGCGCTTTACAGGCAGGGCACCGATCCTAAAAAAGCAATAACAACTGATGGTATTGCTACAGATAACCAGTATGCCGCAACCTATAGCATCCGCTTAAAGCAGGTGAGTTTTTTACCCCACAGTATACACCCGGCGATTCATCAAAAATTGTGATCAATGAAGCGGCATCAAAAGCACTTGGGTGGCGCAACCCTAAAGATGCAATTGGCCAGTTGGTAAACGTTCCGGGCTCAACCTCGCCCATGACCATTAGTGGCGTGGTAGCCGATTTTCATTTGGGCTCTATGCAGTGGAATATTAACCCGCTTAGTATTATCAACGTGAACTTTACGCATTATTACCGTAGTTTTTCTATCAAGCTAAAACCTGGTAATATGCAAGCAAGCTTAGCAGCACTGCAAAAACAATGGAGCCTATCCTTCCCCGATGTACCTTTCGAATATCATTTTATTGATGATGCCTTAGCAAAACTCTACGCTACAGAACTGCAATTAAAAAAGGCATCGTACATGGCAACAGTATTGGCAATAACTATTGTGCTACTGGGTGTATTGGGTTTAATATCGCTGAGCGTTCAAAAACGCACCCGCGAAATTGGGATCCGCAAGGTGTTAGGGGCATCAGTAGCCGGTATTATCAACTTGTTTGTTAAAGAGTTTTTGAGCGTTGTATGGATAGCCGGATTGGTGGCCTGCCCGGTGGCTTATCTTATTATGCACAACTGGCTTAAGGGCTATGCATACCGCATCAGTATTACTTCGCTGCCTTTTATTGCCTCGGTATTGCTGCTTACAGTGTTAACGATTTCGCTGATTGCGCTGCAAACTATTAAAGCAGCACTAAGTAAACCGGTTAAGAGTTTGCGTACAGAGTAGCCTTTTAAATTTATCTATCACAGAGTAAATTATGGTGAGTAATTAATTAATCGCCTGCCAATAAAGGGTTATTTACCCGGCCAGTAAACAGGATAAGACCGCTGCTTTTTTCGCGGATAGCAAATATAAAAGGATGATCAATTACCGCATTAGGTTGCGCAGTTGCCGTTGCAATTATTGATACAGAGGTTACAGCCGCAGCTGTTGTGCCATCCTCATTAACCTCAACAACAGCTTTATGCTGCACCTTGCTTATTTGCAGGTGCGCCGTCGCATTAATTAAAGAAAAGTCGGCATTGTCAGAGAATGCATTGCCCATACCCAAATCGCTCAGTGCATTATTGAGCAAAATACTATAGCCAAATTTAAACTTCGGCATTTTAAACTGGCCGTTAAACTGCTCCATGCTGGCCGTCAAGGCAGCCCACTTATCGGGGGTTAAACCACTTATTACCGTATTTAATGAGGTAGTACTTTTTATTGGCATCACTATAACCATGCTGAACCTGCTATTAACATACGGCAGTTCAAACACGGCTACCGTACCATCGGTACTGTAATTAAAGTTAACGGTACCATTCATAAAACTGGCCTGTACGGTACTGTTATCGCCCAGGTAAAAACTATCAAGGCGGGTATTGGCTATGTTGAACTTCATGTTCCAGCTACTTTTAAAGTAAATGGCGTTAATTAGGTACATCATATCGTTTGGTACAAGCTGATCAACAATGGTTGGTATTTTACCTTTGGTAGCACTGCTTACCCAATTATTAATGGTATTTACTGATGCCGGGCTGTTAAAATCAAGCGCCTGTACCTTTGCATTGTAGTAGCTGGTGTTGGTTTGTAAAAATTGGGGCAGCACGCTAAAATCCTGCCTGTACCAAATGGAGTTGGCTATGCTTAAAGTTGTATTTGCCGGATCGAGCTGTGGAAGCTGGGTAATAATTTTATTGTAATAGCTGTTTACCTGTGCCTGGGTAAAGGCGGTGAAATCCATCGCGTTCCTGATGGCATCAAGCGTGGCACCGCTGCTGCCATTACTGGTCATGCCGATGGCAAAGCTTACACTTAGCGGCGACGCAAAAAGATTTACCCCGGCGGTGTTTGCGCTATCCAGTTTTCTGAAAAGTTTCAGGGAAAACACATTGTCTGCTGTTACTTTTTGCTGTTCTTCGGCAGTAAGTACCAGGCTCTTACCCTTATCCGGAACTACACTGCTCTTATTGCAGGAAGCGAAGGCAGTTAGCAAAAAACTTAAAATCAACAGCGGAGTTTTGTGTTTTTCCATAAACATGAGATCAATCAACTAATTTATTTTCACCTGGTTAATAGCATTACGCAGGCATTTATTAAAACGATACACATGTTCATAAAATATTGAAAAATAAACCCACTACTGTATCTATCAGCAAAATCAAAGCACTATCAATGCACCTCAACAACTACCGCAGTACTCAACTCCTGATCCCTCGTTTTTTGATTGATGAACGACGGGCTTAGCCTTGTTACCCAATAGCGCTGAAAGGTTTTAAGCGTTTGTGTATGCCAGCCTTTAGATTCTAAACTTTTTAAATCATCGGCCCCAGCATACATTAAAAATGGCCTGGCAGGTAACGAGCCTTTACCTCCCAAACTTACAGTAGTTAATGGCTTATTGATATAAAACTCAAATGGCGCGGTATTATCATCACCAAGTTCCGCTACCGGCAGATTTTTTGGATTATGGGTATTGATCCAAACAGCGGCTTCGCTGGTAGCCTGGTATTGCATCAGCGATGGATAAAATGCCAGGTTTAAATAAATATTAACGATAAAAGATACCAATGCCGTGCGGAAAGCAATTTTTTGAAACCCGTTTTGAGCAGCTACGCCCGGCAAAACAATCAGCAATAAAAATAGGAGGATGAGTGTTACTATGGTGTATAAGCTTAATACCGCCGGTCTGAAATAGTATTGTAAAGCACTAATCAATACCAGTAACAGAACGATAACTACTGTTTGGGTGATACCTATTCCCCGGATCGTTTTTTCGGTGGTGATATAGTAAAGGTACTGCGCTGTTATAATTGCAAAAAACGGGAATACGATGTTTAAATAATGCGGCAGTTGAAACTTTGATGCCGAAAATAGCAGGAAGGTGAGCAACGCCGCGCTAATGCAATACCACTCTTTGCCCTGTGGATATTTT
Source organism: Mucilaginibacter sp. (assembly GCF_965277465.1). Lineage (GTDB taxonomy): Bacteria > Bacteroidota > Bacteroidia > Sphingobacteriales > Sphingobacteriaceae > Mucilaginibacter. Next base: position 310,087 of record NZ_CBDICW010000002.1, on the reverse strand, counting down.
ATTCCCTTTTTTATCAATTGAAAAACAGCTGCAAACATCAGGAGCGACCAGGGTAAAAATGCCCATAAAGCAGTATGCACAAAAAAGAAAGGATCGCCTCCGCCCTTAATAGGGCCCGTATTAAAAAAACGGCCAAACTGGCTATCCCAAAAAAAGAATTTAATGCCCGATACATTGGTTTGCCCATAGATCACCTTTTCGGGATGCAGATCAAACTGCTGGTACAGGCACCATAATTCGGGTAGTATAAAGATGAGTATTAATACAATAGCCGCTAACCAGCGGATGTTAAATAACTGTTTCCACTGCCTGGTAATGACTAACTGACCAACAATTGCCCCGCCGATGGGTACAACGGCAAACATCCCTTTAGTCATGATAGCGCAGGCGGTAAAAATGCAGCCCCATAGCAATTGCCAGTTACTGTTATTTATTTTTGCTTTATAAAGATGATAAACTGCCGCTATAATTAACCCTGTTAAATAAGGCTCGGCCCGTACATCGTTATTTGACAGGACGATATGCTGCGCGGTTAATAATATAAGCACGCTCCACAAGGCAATTTGTTTATTGTAAAGGCTTTTGGCAAACAAGTAAGTGTACCCCGCCCCCATCATCAAAAATAAAATACCGGGCAGCTTATAGGCCCAGGTAGTAAAGCCTAATATTCTAAAAGAGATTGCAGTTATCCAAAACGGAAAGTGGGGTTTATCCAGCCAATCGGTACCGTGGTAAAACAGCTGTACAAAATCATTACGCTGCACCATTGTTTTGGCAATCAGCGCATACAAGGCGCCATCGGGGCCGGTAATGGGGATAAACAGTGCGCTAAAGTTTATTAAAACAGCTATCCCTATAAAAAGGTAAAGCCATTTGTTGAGTATAGCGGTTTGTTTCCTGTTCATTGTAGATGTGCTAAAGGTAAACACATTTTGGGATTTAAAGGTTTATTGAAGATTAGGATATTTTAATACAAAGGCAACCTATATGTTACAATTACCGTGATTACCAACAAATTCATAACTTAGTATTTAACAAACCAATCAAACAATCTACCTATGGAACGTCGTCAATTTTTAAGGAACACTGCGCTTACGGCAGGCTCGCTTGCGCTGCTGGGAAATAAAAGCTTTGCTGCATTATTAACCGATCCGGCTTATCAGTTTAAACCTTTGCGCAACAACGTGGGCATGTTTGCCGAACAAGGCGGCACCATTGCCTGGATGATAAACAAGGAAGGCATTGTGGTAGTTGATGCAGAATTTCCGGACCCGGCAACCCATTTGATCGCGGAGCTAAAAAAACAATCAGACCTGCCTTTTGAATGGCTGATCAATACCCATCACCATGGCGACCATACCAGCGGCAATATCTCCTTTAAAGGGATTGTTAAAAATGTGGCCGCGCACCAAAATTCGCTCATCAACCAAAAAACAGTTGCCCAAAAAAATAATAATGAAGATAAGCAGCTTTACCCCGATACTACCTTTGCTGATAACTGGAAAATAAAAGTTGGTGACGAGCATATTACCGCGCATTACTTTGGCCGGGGCCATACTAATGGCGATGCTATGATCCATTTTGAAAATGCCAACATTGTACACACCGGCGATTTGGTTTTTAACCGCCGCTACCCTTTTGTTGATAACAGCGCGGGTGCATCCGTTAAGCACTGGCCATTAGCCCTGGAACAGGCCCGTAAAAAGTTTGATAAAAATACGCTTTTTGTTTTCGGCCATGCTTTTGATCCGCAAAAGGTTACCGGTACTATGGATGATGTGATTGCCATGCAAAACTTCATGGAAAAACTGGAAGACTATGTAGCCGGCGGCATAAAAGCAGGTAAAACCAAAGATGAGCTGCTACAGGCAACCTCCATACCGGGTATAACCGAATGGCAGGGCGATGGCATACAACGCGGCATTACCGCTGCTTATGAAGAACTTACTACATAAAAACAAATTATAGATGGACATATAATGGTTTATAACGATTTAAATTTATCCTATCTTTAAATTGTTATAAACCTCACCCATAATGTACAAATACTTAAAAGCATTTATAGGCCTTTTGCTGCTGCCTGCGGCTTTATGGGCACAAACCGGGTCAACGGTTATCCCATTATGGGCCAAAGGCGCGCCGGGGTTTGAGAGCCGCCGCAACGAACCCGAACAGGCTAAAGAGTATTGGGTGAAAAATATCCATAACCCATCCCTTACCGTTTTTTTTCCCGCTAAAGATAAAGCGAATGGTACGGCTGTAGTAGTTTGCCCTGGTGGCGGGCACCGTTTATTGGTTTATACTGCCGAGGGGATTGATCCGGCTAAGTTTTTAAATAGTTTGGGTATTACTGTATTTGTATTGAAATACCGTTTGGGGCGCGATACCTTATCGCCCTATAAAATTGAGGTACATGCCCGCGAGGATGGTTTACGCGCTATGCGCCTGGTGCGCAGTCGGGCCGTCGAATTTGGTATAGATCCTAACCGGGTAGGTTTGATGGGATTTTCGGCAGGTGGCGAGGTGGTTGATATGGTAACCTTTGGCCCCAATAATGAGCAGCCCGATGCTGCCGACCCTATTGACCGTTTGAGTGCCAAACCTAACTTTATGATCCAGATATATCCGGGGCCGCTGTATATACCTGATGTTATACCTGCCGATGCACCACCTGCATTTTTGCTGGCGGCTAATGATGATCCCTGCTGTTCTATTTCGGTAATGAAACTGCTGCAACGTTACCGCGATGCCAAGGTGCCTGTTGAGGCCCATTTATTTACGCAGGGTGCGCATGGCTTCAATATGGGCCAGCGATCAAAGTTAAGATCTATAAATACATGGCCGCAGCGCCTGGCCGACTGGCTGGAGGATAACAACATAATGCAGTCCATCAGCGGCGTTAGGCCAAAAGTAATGCATTAAACCCTGCACCCATTGTGTACTGCTTGTAATTTTAAATAACTGGTAAACCATATTTGTCTTAAAAGCGTTAACTTGTTATAAAGCTAAATAGTTATGGCAAATTTTAAAGATATAATAGCATCAGAGATACCAGTGCTGGTTGATTTTTCGGCAGAGTGGTGCGGGCCATGTAAAATGATGCCGCCCATATTGAAACAGGTAAAAGATGTCTTTGGCGATAAGGTGACTATTATTAAGATAGATATTGATAAAAATCCATCGGCAGCCAGTGCTTACCATGTACAAAGTGTACCCACGCTGATGATATTTAAAAACAGCGAAACCAAATGGAGGCAAAGTGGTGTTTTGCAGGCTGCACAACTACAGCAGATCATACAGCAATATGTGTAATAAGAGGATTTACTGAATTGATCCTAATATTCTAATTCGCGACAATCATATCCCGCTGTTTGCAGCAGGGATTCGATATACCGTGGCGAGATATTGACCGATTCTATCCTTAAAATATTATCGCAATCTTCCAGGTCAAAATTCCAGTCTGTTATAGCCGGGTCAGCAACCAGCAGGGGGCGTATTTCGGTAACCTGTTCAGGTTTTTCAACACTTGTGGTAAATATCAGTACATCCATTTTTTTCCAGTCTTAAATAGGTGTTTTTTAGGCTAAGTACCGGATCAAATTCAGATTGATCCAGTACTGTTTGACTTCCAATTAAAATTACTCGGCGGCTTTTTCAGCTTCGGGTTTTGGATTATCCCAATAGCTTTCAAACTTATCGCGCCCATGCCTGCCCCATCCGCGTGGGTTACACATGTTATCTTTCATGCGGGCTTTAAACATTTCTTTTTCTTCGGGGCTCATATGTTTAAAGCGCTCTTCCATTTTGCGGCGCATCCAGGGTGCACCGCCACCCATCCTATGGCCTCCGCCTTTACCAAAGCCAAACAATATTTTGCATAAAACAAATATGCCAATGGCCTGCCAAAAGGTTATAGCGCCAACATGTATTATGGCGGGCAATAATGCATTCCACAAGTTCATCACCACAAAACCGGTAAGGGCCATAAAGGCCACCGCTGCCAGCGGAATTAATATGAATCTGCCTCTATAAAATCTTCTTCTCATTTCTTTAATTTTTAATATTCTGTAATTTCCTCATACAATTGTTTAAGCCGTTTGCGCAGGTGCAGCACGGCATACCGCTTGCGCGATACCAGGGTTTGTACCTTTACGCCGGTAGTATCGGCAATCTCAGCAAATGAAATATCTTCCAGTTCGTTCCAGATAAATACCTGCCGTTGTACTTCGGGCAGTTCATCCAGCGCCAAAAACAGTTGTTCCCAAAAAAGATTGCGGATATATTCCGTTTCCGGGGTTTTAGCCTCCGTCATCAGGATGGCTTTAAAGTCCGGCGCTTCATCGTCATCCGTATCCGGCAGCATATCATCCAGCAAGGTTTCGGTATGCTTTTTATGTTTATCCAGTATTTTATTACGGGCCACCTTATAAAGCCATGCACCGGTTTGTTCAATAGGCTCTGAATTTATTACGGAGCTAAACTGGTACCATACATCCTGCAGAATGTCTTCGGCATCGGCATCATTATTTACCCTGCGCCTGATAAAGCCCAACAAATTTTTACCATACGCACCAATGGCTTGTATGATAGTGTTGTTTTTTTCTTCGGGCATTATGGCTGTTATCAATGTATTAGTTGTTTAAATATAAAGACGATTATGAAATGAATACATTTTAAATTTTTTTACTTTTTTATCAGCAGCCTTAAAATGGCTGCTTATTTAATGTATTGGGCTAATTGTGCCCAGCATTCTTTTATTTATTGATCCATATCAGGTTGATTAGCTTAAATTGCACCAGCACTATTTTTATAAATGATACCCAACATAAACCGGATTAACTATTATAACATACTGGCTATGCTTGCGGCATCATGCCTGGCTTTGTTTATTCCTTTTGAGCTGGTGCTGTTATCATACGCTATACTTGGCCCGGCCCATTATTTAACCGAAATTTCCTGGCTTAAAGGCAAGCAGTTCTTCACCCTAAAAAAGTACGATCTGCTGCTTATTTTAGCCGTGGTAATTATATCACTGCTACTTAAACTACCTTATGCCAATGTTATTTTTTATGCCTTTGGCCTGTCGTTTATATTATTAACGATAAAAAGTTCGGTTGGCAGGCTGCTCGCTTTTATAGTTTTGGTTGCTGCCGGCTACTTTTTGCTTACACATAACCTGCTGCGTACAATTTTTGGCCTTTATGTGCCTACACTTATCCACGTTTATATTTTTACCGGTGCCTTTTTATTGTTTGGAGCGTTAAAAGACCGTAATGTTTCAGGCTACCTGGCTTTTTCAATTTTTTTACTTTGCCCTGTTTTATTATGCCTGCTGTTTACTGATCTACATAACCAACCCAGCGACTGGGCCGTTAGCAATTACAAACATTTTGCAAGCCTTAATACCACTACGCTGCGCAATCAAAACATAAATATTTATACCAACCAGGCCAGCGTTATATTAACCCGGTTAATAGCCTTTGCCTACACCTACCATTATATAAACTGGTTTACTAAAACAAGGGTAATTAACTGGCACCGTATTACGGTTACCAGGGCTGCTGTTATTGGCCTGATATGGATAGCATCAGTAACTTTATACTTTTTTAATTACCGCTTAGGCATTAAATGGCTGTTTATACTTAGCCTGGCACATGTAATATTGGAGTTCCCGCTTAATCACCGTAGTTTTATTGGGATTGGGAAGGAGTTACGGACGAAGATAACCGGGGCATAGCGGGAAACTGAAACACTTTTTATATTTACCGTATCGCCATTTAATATTAAATTAATTAATCATGAACGCCAATGGCCTACAATACCAAACTTGCCGACAAAATAAGAGAAGCATTAGTACACCTGCCTGATGTAGAAGAAAAAGAAATGTTTAGAGGGGTATGTTTTATGGTTGGTGGGAAAATGTGTATTTGCGTTAGCGGCGATGAAATACTGGGCCGCATAGGCGCCGAAGCAGTTGAAACAGCAATTGAGCAAAATGGGGTGCGCCAGATGATAAATAATGGCCGGGTGATGAAAGATTATGTTTTTGTTGGCGAAGAAGCCTATTTACACAAAAGGGACTTTGATAACTGGATAAAGTTAGCGCTGGATTTTAATCCGCAGGCTAAGGCATCTAAAAAAAAGAAGTAAAGTTTAGTAGGTTGTTATTCTAAACCTAAATATTCCTTTTGTTTAATTTCAACCAGGCCAGCAGTTTGATCGCGGCGCAGGTAAATGCTTACGTGGTAAAAATTATTATCAAACAGGTAAATATTGTTAGCATCGTCTGCCCCGCGAAATTTAAGATCCAAACCATAGCGTTTTGCCTGGCTTATCATGTTAATGATGTTCTGCACATCGGTTGAATTATAATTAACCGTACGCAATACCGTACCATCATAAAGTTTGGTGTAAGCACCTACAGTAATTTTTTCGGTGTTGGGTTTAGCGCCTATATTTTTAAAATATTCCAGTTCCTGGCCGTTAACCGTTTCCATATAATCCTGCCTGAACATGTTGCCTTGCTTAAGGTTATCATAAACCTCCCTGTTGCTAAGGCTTGTAAAATAAACCAGATCATTAAACTTTACGCTTTGCCCGTACATGGTTAAGCTGCACAAAAGCAACAAAGGCAAAAAGAGCAGGTATTTATTCATCAGCGTACAGGTTTGGTAACTATATTTTAATGGCACTTATTATCGCTGTGCAACTTTCAAATATACTTTTTTTAAATATTAATTCAAGTTTCGGTTTTACAGGTATTGGGCTATGTAAATCATTATTTATTACAGCCAACAATAACCATAATATATTCTTCAATATACATGCCAGCTTAACTTTGTATTAATTTAAGGCCGGATTGAACCATAAACACCATTTTTAAATTATCGATGCCTTAATTCGGGCATCAATTTCCACAACAGCACAAAATTCATTTCCCGATATAACATATACTTTTTATAAGCCCAATAACGATCTGTTTGTCATAATAATAGCAGTTTTGCTAAATATTCAGAACCGAAAGGGCCTTTATTATACAATATTTAGAATTAGTGTTAATTTTACAGTTCTAAATAATATATATAAATTTTATCCGTTCGCTATACGTTACCCCCTGTTATAGTTGAATGGCATAATTGGGGTACAGCCTTTGTTAAGGGTGACATTACAATTGAATTTTTATCGTACTGGCCTGAAAACCAGCAATAAATAAAGAGCTTGGATGATGATTAAACATGTTATCTGAGATTTAGTTGATCAACGTTATTTGAGAAATGATGTTGTGTGCGTTCCGGGGTGAGATACGGAACGCATTTTTTTGTCCTTATTTTTTGTGACCCCTTTTTATTTGTCAGCTTACTGCCACTATCCTTCCCAAAAAAAAATAAAAGAAACATTTTTGCCACAAATTGTATTATCCTAATACTAAAACCAAAAAATTATGAAGTATGCATTTGTAATAGGCTCAAACGCCTTTATTGTTCCCCGCAACTCAATAAACTACGGCGATAATGGAAAACATTTTTTAAGAGTAAATGCTATTTACCATGATATTCCGGGATCTGAAAATTCGCATCTGGAAATAGATCTTGACATAAAAGATACCGATGGCACAGCAATTGTGATACTGGCCAATAAGCCTGTAACCGGCGCTCCATATACAATTAAACAAGAACGCGACAGCATAAAAGTATTGCGGATTGACGGATCAACCGTTATTAATGTGCACCAGTTAGATGAAGATTCGGCTATGAGCCTTGAGCATAATATAACTGCCGAACTGGAAGTACAATCGCCGGTTGTAGTTATACGTATCACCGGCGAATTTATAGTTGACGGCCTGCATATAAGAGCCGAAAACGAGAAGCTGTTTATTAATAACAATGGCTATGCTACATCGGCAATGGTTGGGCACGATGGCTTAAGATTTACATCAGAAGGTGTAGTGCTTTAATAGGATTTTATTTTCTGCAGACCATAATCAATAGCAGATCGAAGCACCGATTTTGTTTTGATAAACTATTGATTATAGCCTACGGACCAGTAAGCGGCATACCATCAGCCAGCTTTTGCTTGTAAAGAGCCATAACCAGTAATACCATTCTGTTGTAGGTTTCAATGCCCTGGGGCTGGTTATTGGCTTTCAAAAATTTATCATAAAAAACACCGGTTATCACATCAATTTTGCTTTGGTACAAACGCCAGTAAGCACGCTCCAAAACAAAATCATTGTGCACTGCTTTTGATACCCTTGGCTTTAGCGCTTTATTGGCGCTGCTATCCCGGTAGCGCATGGCATGCATAAACTCATCAACTGCTAAATGATAGGCAGAGTAGCGCAGCAGCCTGTCGTGTGAGCCTATCCCCGCTAAAAAACCTGCAAAGTTAGCCTCATCCTCGGCACCGTAGCCCATCTGGTGCGACATTTCGTGGCAGGCCACCAACGGCCTATCAAAAACCGGCATCTGGTAATTGATCTGCGCCTCGCTGGTAAAAGGGTTATAATAACCCGATGTGCCGATATAATTAAGCAACGGTGTTAATAGGGATGGTTTAATACCCGGGCTATAGGTGCGGAAGTTAACCGAATCGGCAGATAATTTAGTGACAGCCTGAACAGCTGTTTGGTATATAGCGCCGTTACCCTGCGCCAGATCAGCTGATGTAACACGGGCGCGGCAGGCATTGGCGCTATCAATAAGCATAGTGGTTACGGCAGTAAGATCGGCAGTGCTGTAGGTAGTATCGCGCAGGTTTAACCTTGCTCCGGCTGATGGCCTGAAATAGTTCATCCCCCAAAAAAAGTAAAATATAAATATGCCTGCCTGCACGCCAATAACTATACCCATTAAAAGTATGCCTGCCCGGATAAACTCCTTTTTGAAGGCAAGTTTTATCAACCTGAAAAATGAATAAACCAGCCAGCCTATCACAAACAGGTACAAAATATCGCCAACGCTAAAAGGAAAAATATTTAAAACGGGGTGCAGTATATGGCATATAACAGGGTACAAACCTTCGGAGTAATAGCGCTCAACAAATGCCGGGTAGCCTGCTATAATGCTCAGCAATAAAATGGCAACTGCCAGTGCTGCAATGACAATTGCTTTTACTTTTAACTGCTTTTTTTGTGGTGTATTTAACATAGGCCATGTAAATATAATACTTATGCATTGGCCATAAAACTATCCTTATATAATAGCCTGATAGTCTACATTTTTAAAGATATTAAGTATCCAAACAAAAAAAGCCTCCCGGTTACCCGGAAGGCTTTGATTTATGTGATGTTGCAGTTTATTTAACTAAAACCGGAACGCTTGTTTTATCCCAGTTCATGCTGAAGCCGCTTTTTGTGATCTTGTAAACTAATCTTTCGGTCAGTTTCACCTTTTTAGGCGTAACCATTACGCGTAACTGATCTTGTGCCTGGTCATATTTAAACGCACCCCATTGTACGGCAGTTTTGTTAAAAATAACGGTCCATTTACCGGTTGCAACCGGGATAACAAAAAATGCATAGCTGCCTGCCGGTAAAGGTTGCCCTTCAACAGTAATATCTTTATCGGTAGTAAAAATAGTAGCCTCGTTTGCACCGGCGCGGTATACCTTGCCATAAGGCTCAAGTCCGCCGAATATTTTACGGCCTTTTACTGATGGGCTGCCATACCAAATTTTAATATGGGCACCTTTAATAACACCGCTAACGCTATCGCGCGGGCTGGGTATTGGGCCGCTTGCTTTCTTTTGTGCCATCGCTACTGACGAGATTAAAAAAGCACATAAAAAAAACGATAATAATTTAATTTGAAATGATGTTTTCATGATGTATTTATTGGTTATAATTTATGGTTTAAAGGTAACCTGAAATTTGGATACACACGCAAAAATATTTTGTTAGTGAACGTATAATTCATAAAACAAAAGCAATACTATAACGTTTTAATAATCAGAATCATATTGCAGTTAGGAATAGACCGAAAGGTTAAACAATTGTTGTGATTTTTGGCCCTATGCCCTACAAGGCATGGGGTTTTTATTTATACCTGTAAGGCTGTTGCCTAAAAGCCGCCAATATTTAGTAGCATAAGTTATATTTGCTCTTATATTTATAAAGACAAACGGCCGCACCTATACTAAATGAAGGATACGAATAAAACATTATACCTTTTACTTTTTGTATTGGCGCTCGCCGTTAATTTTGCGGGGATAAACGTAAAGTTTTTTACCGACGACCCCGGGCTTTATGCTTCCATAGCCAAAAACCTGCTTTATAAAAAAGACCTTTTTAACCTTTTTACTTATAATACCGACTGGCTTGATAAACCACACCTGCCATTTTGGGCAGCCTTGCTCAGCTTTAAGCTATTTGGTATAAGTGTATGGGCCTATCGCTTGCCTGCGTTAATCTGTTTTGCTATCAGCCTGCTGTATACCTGGCTTTTTACGCGCCGATATTACGGTTGGGAAACTGCAGCCACGGCTGTATTAATTACCATGACGGCATTGAACATTTTGCTGTCAAACACTGATGTGAGGGCCGAGCCTTACCTGATGGCTTTTATAATGGGTAGCATTTATCATATTGCCCGGCTTGAAGAACGCTATTCACTTACCGACCTTTTGCTGGCAGCCTTATTAACCGCCTTTGCCATCATGACCAAAGGAATATTTGTTATTGCAGCCATATACGGTGCGTTATTGGGGCAGCTGCTGTTTCAAAAAAAGTTTAAAAGTATTTTCCAGCTAAAGTGGATGGTGCTATTCGGGCTTACCTTTATATTCATCCTGCCGGAGTTTTATGCATTGTACATTCAGTTTGACCTGCACCCCGAAAAAACAGTTTTTGATACTAACCATGTCTCGGGCATTAAATGGTTTTTGTGGGATAGCCAGTTTGGCCGTTTTGTAAACAGCGGGCCTATTAACCGCCAGGCATCGGGCAGCATATTTTTTTACTTGCATACCTTATTATGGGCCTTTGCACCCTGGTGTTTGCTATTTTATTATGCCATTTTTAAAAACATTAAAGCCCTTATCCGCCGCAGTAAATTAAAAGAATATTATGCTTTTAGCGGCGGCTTGTTTTTACTGCTGCTATTTTCACTTTCGGGGTTTCAGCTGCCTTTTTATACCAATGCAGTATTCCCACTGTTTGCGGTTATTACAGCGCCCTTTTGCCTGGAACAGCTAAGCAGGGCTGGTAGCAAATTCAGAGTAATAGCGCTATGGATATTTGCTGTACTTTTGTTTGTTGCGGTAATAATGATCAATAATTTATTAGCCCCTGTAAATAAGGTATTTTTTATTGCAGACTGTATTTGCTTCGCGCTGCTTATTTTGCTCATCTTAATAAAGATTAAGGAAGGCCATAAAAAGGCCTTCTTTATATGCTCCACTTCGGCATTGTTTGTTGGCTTTTATTTGAACACCGTTTTTTATAAGGAGATAGTATCCTACCGGGGGCAGATTACAGCTGCTGCCTATATTAACCAAAAGCCGTTTAACAAGGTGCACGTGTACAGCTTAAAGGCCGAGAACAACATCTTCCAGTTTTATTGCAAAAGGCCAGTTGACCTTGTACCGATAGCCGATTTCGGGAAGTTTAAACCAAACGGATTGGCTGTATTTTATGCCAGCCAAAAATCATTGGATTATTTATTGCAGAACCATATAGACTTTAGGGTGATACGCTCATTTATAAACTATCCGCAGGAAAACATTTTGCCAAAGTTTATAGATAAAACCACCCGGAACGAAGTGCTTGATCATGTTTACCTGATCAGTAAATAACAATATTACTCCACTTTATAACTGTATACCTGCCGCCCTAAATTGCCTTTGCTATCTATACCCTCAACCACAACGCGGTAGGTGCCGGCATTATCTGTATTAAAATATTCGAACGAGGTATTGCCGTTTTGATCAGTTATCAGGCCTGGGTTCCAATAAACGGTAGTCCGCAAATCTTTTTTAACTGTTTGTTCTTCAGGATGCCCGTACTTTGGCGAATAAAACTCACGCGCTTTGTAAAATCCCCTTACCATAACCGGGAGAACGCCAATTGAGGGAATGTCTTTTGCATCCATGCCTTTACCTTGCTTGGTGGTAATTACAATAACGCCGTTACCACCATCCATACCATAAATACTGGCATTAGCGCCAAATAAAACTTCAACCGTTTCAACATCGTTCGGGTTAACATCATCAATCTTTACTCCTTTTACCCCATCAACAAATACCATTAACGGGCCAAATATAGTTGATACAGGTATTTTACTGTTTCCAATGTGCCGGCCAACAAACTGTATTCCATGTAGCCTTCCGGTTAGTATATCGCTTAACATCCCCCCCTGGTTACCAATATCGGCACTGGTTAAAACCTGGTCGGCGTGCCCGGGGCCATTTAAGCTTGAGGAGCGGTAATTATCCTTAGGTTTTATATCCTTTACCTTAACCTCTTTAAGCATTATGCCCTTTGGCGAACCGTATTTGCTATACTCATTCAATTGCTTTTTGGTATTTTCCAGATAGGCCTGCATCAACTGGTCAACATCCTGACCGTTGTTTTGTGCAGGCGTAACAGCAGGTTCAGTTTCTTTGATATAAACCAATTCGGTTTTGTTTTTTCCCCTTGCGTTTACCGCCTGCAGCATAAACTTACCCGTATCAGCAAACGCAAGATTACTGAACCTGAAACTGCCTTTACTATCGGTAACGGTACTTGCATACGGCCCGCCATGCATTGATATTAATGACACCGTTCCGTTAACTAACTTGCCGCCGAAAGCCCCTTTTGCCAACCCTTCAATTGCTAAACCTTTTTCGGGCTGATAAGCTACAGGCGAATAGGAATTATTTAAAACTTTGGTCCATTCAAAACGGCGGTATCCGTGGGTAAGCATTACCAGGTCAAGGTCGGCTATACTTTTAGCGTTGATATTGGTAAAGTAATAATTGGGCTGCTCAATGTATCCTTTCAGATCGGATGTAAGCAGCAGGTTATTGATAATGGTTAGTTCAGCATTTTCATCAACGGTAACTTTGCTCTCATCAGTCACCGAAACGGAAAAATTCCCCATAGTGGCTGAGTCATCGCGGGTAACTGCACCAAGGTTAATGTGCACCTTTTGGCGTATGGCATAAACTTGTTTATCGCTGTTAAGGCTCAGTTTTAGCTGATCGGGATTTTGTATAAACAAAAGCCGCTCGGCAAGTGGCTCCCCTGTTTCTGAAAATACGGTAACCTTTGTGATGCCTTTATGTAAATGCCGTTTAAGCAAAGCCAGATCAATCAAGGCTGTATCAAGCTTACAGGTAATCGTTGTAACCACACCGCCCGAATAAATGAATAAATACAGCGGTTTGTTATAATGCCTTGTTAGGTAAGCCTTGTTAGTTACAATGCTTATACGGGCTTTATCCAAGCTATCATTACTTATCTTTAGCACCAGCCCTTCATCCCCCGCTTTGGGCATCTCCAAAATATCCTGTTTACCGTTTGGGCAGGTTATTTTTGCCTGGTACGTTTTCCCATATTCGGGTGTTAAATTAAAAAAGCCCATTCCCAAATGCGCCGATGCAAATTCAGCTATTTGTTTGCCGTCGTTATCGACAACTATGCCCTTTAACTCTGTACCCAATCCATTGGCTCCTATCGCTTTAAAAGCAATTTTTGATTGGATGCCTGCAACCAGCCCACCACCTTCGGGAAAAAACTGAACATCGGTCTTTTTATCAGCCACAGGCATTTGCCTTGTGCCACTTTCTGAAATTTTACTATTAAGTATTGACCCTACCGGGATGCTTTGTTCAAAATAGCCTTGATCCTTATCATTCAGCATCCACTGGGTATACGCCCGGATGCGGTAAGTGCCTTTTGGTAATGAATCGGGCAGGGCAAAATCACCGGAGGCTAATCCATTAATTAGCTGGAGTTTTATTGACTGATCTGTATTACTTTTAGTGTTGATAAGGTCCACATGCAATACCCGGCTTATTGACGATGGCACATGCCGTTCGCCCATTACAACATAAGCTTTAAAGTAAATGGTATCGCCGGCTGCATAATAAGGTTTATCAAAATGCAGGTAGCTTTTTTCTAAAGCGTGTGCAGTCGTAAAGGCTTCCAGCTTTGCAATTATATCGCTTACAACAGGGTTACTGACCTGCCCAAAGCCAACTGAACTGCACAAACTTAAAAAGAATGAAAAAATAAAAGCTGACCTTCTCATAAATTCATCCCCGTAAATTACGTTTTATTCAACCTTATATTTATAAACCTGCCTGCCTAAATTGCCCTTACTGTCAAAACCTTCAACTACTACCCTGTAGGTACCTGTACCATCCGCATTAAAGAAACTGAAGGTGGCGTTGCCATCAGCATCGGTAGTAACATCCGGTTTCCAGAAAATGGTGGTGCGCGGGTCTGCCAGCTTGCTATTTTGCTGCCCGGCATTATAATGAGGGGTATAAAACTCCCTTGCTTTATAAAAACCATTAGGCGACACAGAAAATACCCCCGGCGACATTTCTGTACTTACTGCCGATGAGGAAGAAGATCCCTGCCGGGTAGTGATCACCAAAATACCCGCACCACCCGCTACACCATAAATAGATGCATTAGGGCCTTTCAAAACTTCAACCGTTTCAACAGCATTGGGGTTTACCACATCAACACTACCGGAAGTTAATTCACCATCAATAACCAAACCCATTGGCTCGCTTAAAGAAGCATTCAGGCTTACTACCAGCGACGTTTTTAAATAGGGTACTCCCCCCTGAAAATCAATCCCCCGGGCTATCCCATTTAGTGCGGTTGATAAAGTAGGCGAATTTTTAATATCATCACCCAAAATAACCTGGTCTGCATGGCCAGGGCCACCTAAGTTTGATGACCTGTAGTTATCCTTTCTATTTGAGCCTGCACTTTTATCGGCTCCAAGCGCCGCTTTATTTGATTCGCGGCTGGCAGTCATAGCACCACTTGCTTGGTTGCCTTGCAGCGATGCCAGGATGTCGGCATTTGAATTATATTTAGCCTCTGTTGCATTGGCTGTGCTTATCTCCGGGCCGGCCATAGGAGGGTCAAAAGTAACCACCGTTGCATTTTTACCGGAGGCTGATTTTGTTTTCAGGATAAAGTGCGAGCCTGTTTCAAATATCATATTGGCAAACCTGAATTTTCCCTGCGCGTCAGTTTGTTCAACCCTTAGTGCCGCGCCTGCATCGGGTATCAGTGTAACCTGTGTATTGGCTAAAGGTACGCCCGCTTTGGTTTTTACAGTCCCTGCTATATCCATATATTGCTCTGGCTTATAGGTTCCGGCCGTAGTGCTGGCGTTATCATTCAGCAACTGTTTCCAAACAAACCTGCGATAGCCCTGGGTAAGCATCAGCACATCCAGATCGGCACGGGTATCTTTATTTATATTGGCGAAATAGTAATTGGGTTTTTCAACATACCCTTTTAAATCCGAGGTTAATAAAAGGTTGGTCAATATGGTATTTTCTGCATTTTCATCAACCAATATTTTACTTTCATCAACTACCGAAACAGAGAAAGAGCCGTTTACCGGGTTACCATCCTTATTTTTAGCATTAAAGGTTAACTGCACGTTTTCGCGCTTGGCAAAAGCAGATTTATTAGTATTAAGCGAGAGCTTAAGCAGATCAGGATTCTGTATAAACACCAAACGCTCATTCAAAGGCTCACCCGTTTGCGAAAACAAGGTTACCTGTAAAATACCTGTCCGGAAATTACTGGTTGGTATATCAAGGCCCAATATCTCGTTATCAAGCTTGGTTTTAACGGTGCGTACCGCACCCGCCCAATAGATCAGCATATTCAGGTCCTTATTCAGGTTCTCTTTATAATAAGCGCGGTTAGCTTTTATTTCTATGGATAGTTTATTGGGGTTATCACTGTTTACTGCCAGTGTAATTCCTTTTGCCTCAACGGCAGGCAGGTTAACCGTGGCTTGCGAACCATCGCCATAAGTGATTTTTGCTTTATAAGTACGGCCCTCTTCGGGGATAAAATCAAACATGCCCATACCCAAATGTGTAGCGGCAATTTTTGCTACCTCTTTATTATCATTATCAAGCACAACACCCTTAACATTCACGCCCAAACCATCGGTCCCCAAAGCTTTGAAGGCTACTTTTGAATGAATATCAACTACAAGGTTACCTCCCTCCGGAAAGAATTGGAGATCAGGATGGGCGGATTGTTTAGCCGTTTCGGCAACCCTATCCACATTGTTGATGGAACTTACAGAAATATACTGGTCAAAATAGTAAGGGTGTGTATCGTTCCGCATCCACTGGGTGTAGGCCCGTATGCGGTAGCTGCCTTTGCGTAAGGTATCGGGCAAACTAAAATCACCCCAGCCCGTACCGCCAACCAACTGTATGGCTAATGACTTCATCAGCACATCATTTTTATCGATCAGGTCAACATGCAAAATACCGCTGATCTTGGTTGGTTCATGGCGTTCGCCCATGGTAACATACGCTTTAAAATACACGGCATCGCCCGCCACATAGTAAGGATAAGGCCTGTCAAAGTGCAGGTATGCTTTTTCGATAATGTGATCAGTGATCAGGTTCCTTACTTTTGATATAGCATTCTTTAATACCGCGCTATCGGTTTGGCAAAAAGCAATTGTTTGGAACGAAACAAACAATGCAACAGTAAAAAGTATTTTTTTCATAGCGAAACAGGTTAAGTTTTCAATAAATACAATACTTATAAACGTCAATACTTAATTTGCCCTAATAAGATCTACGGCTAAACAGGTATAAAAGAAGGCGTTAAAACAAATATTATTGATGGTTTATAATTGGCTGTTTAAATGTACCCATCTTTTAGAAAAGAAAAAATATATTTTTTGAATAATATTAACGGGGACAGGATACCTTATCTGAAAGGCCTGAAAGAGGCAGCAGCCAACAAAAGCTGCTCATTATTTATAAGCTCAGGGGCTTCAAACTGCTGCTGAACAAGTGGATTTGAAAAACGGATAGTACCCTGCTGGGTTTTAACCATTACTTCGTTAGTACTAAAACTATGGTCTTTGTAATTACCGATGGAAGGATCAAGGGGCTCTAACCTGATCAGTAATTCAACAATAGCATAGGTTGGCAAATTGCTTTTACGCATGGCGCAAAGCTACATTAAGCTATTGTAAATTATAAATTACTTTTTTGTTAATTATATCGGCATAATAAAAATGTGTTAATGTTTAATTAACTATTTAATTACCTGCCGGCATCTAAGCGTACATAACCGAGCCTATCCAGATCATCCAGTGTTTTTGCCTGGTGTGTTTTGCCATCCTTTAACAGGTAAACGCTATCGCTGATGTCTAACAAATGGCTGTACATGTGATCTGTTATCAGCATGCCCTTATTTGCTTTTTCCTCTACCAAAAACTCTTTTATATTATCAATCTGAATGGGATTAAGATGGGTAAACGGCTCATCGAGCATGGCAAACAGCGATGGTGTTTTAACAATAATATACAGTTCCAGCGTTCGCCACTGGCCGCCCGAAAGCTGGTTAACTTTCAGATCGTACCGCGAATTAAATTCAGGAAAGCGCCGTTCAAATTCAGTAGGGGATAATTGAAAATCATCCATTACCTTTTTTACGGTAAGCGTTTTGGGGATAAAATTAAACTGCGGCAGGTAAAGCAGCAAATCGGGCCGCTTGCTGGCATTGCGCACCATGTTACCATCAAACCTTACCGAATTAATTGATGAATTTAAAGTACCTAATATAACATTCATTAAGCAGGTTTTACCCTGGCCGTTACGACCCAGCAGCCCGGTTATTTTCCCGGTTTCGCATTTTATATAAACATCTGATAATATGCTGCGCAGGCCAAAATCAAGTTGTATGCCATCTGCCTCAAGGGTGTGTATCATGCGCAGTTAATGTGCTATTATAATTAAGATAAGCCAAAGCAAAAAATCAAAAACTGATGTGGAAACGATCAGTAAAACTTTAGAAACCCCGAGGTTTTGGTAATAATACAACTCCTTCTTTCTTGAATAGATGGATGAGTAACATATTACTCCCATAGTGATCACTTTAAACCAAAACAACACACCTATTATTTCCATAGCGTGTGAGTTGTAATAGCGCAGCAATGCTACACAACAAAAGGTGATGAGCAAGTTGGCTATAAAAAATCCGCTGTAAAACCTTGTGATAAGTTTAAGGGTGCGCATAAGTTCACATAACGCATTTATTGTAAATAACTTGTTGGGCAAGTGAATTAATTATTCCATATCAGTAATTACCATTACTTCCGGCTGATCCTGCTCCTCCTGAATATTTGATACCAGGTAAACGATTAAGCCACCCAACAAGGCTATTATAGCAAACGACAACCGTAAACTGGCTGCCTGCGCCACAAACCCTACAAAGGGAGGCACCAATACAAAACCAAGATAGCCCACAGTTGAAATAGATGCCAAAGCCGATGCACTGCTCATGGTTTTTGATTTGCCAGCCAAACTAAATATCATTGGCACAATGCAGGATACGCCGAAGCCCACTAATATAAAACCTAAGCCTACAGTTACCAGATAAGGTAAAGCCACAGCCAGTAATAAGCCGCACAAAATAAATACCCCGCTAACCTTTAGTACTTTATTTATACCAAATTTGGTTACCACTTTATCACCAAAAAAACGTCCCGTAGTCATGGCTATCAGGTAGATAACAAAAGCTGCCGTGGCGATGGTTTTATTATCATATACCTGTTTTTGAAAGTAGAGGGCACTCCAGTCGTACATGGTATTTTCGCAGGCCATACTGGCAAAGCAGATAAATGAAAATTTGAGAAGCGATTTATCAGGCAGCGAAAACATAGGTTTACGCACCTGCTTTACCGGTTTGATATAAAGCGTGGTTTTAATAAAAAACAGCGTACATACTGCTAACGATATACTTACAAAAATAAAGTGCCAGGCGGTGGCAACATTAAAGTATACCATTACTAATCCCACTGCTGCCCCTGCAAAGCCAGCCATGCTCCATATACCGTGAAACGTTGCCATTATTGATTTACTGTACAAACCCTGCACCGCAACCGCCTGCGTATTTATGGAGAGCGTTTGCAAATTACGGGCGCACCCGAAAAAGAACAAAGCCCCCATTAACTGCCACATACTGTTTGAAAACCCTATAAATACCAGTATGGTACATAAAAGCATGGTGCCAAACAATATAATACTGCGGCTGCTATAACGGTTTAACAATTTGTTGGTGATGGGCATGGTAAACATTAGCCCTATGGGGATGGCAAATAAAACTGTGCCTAACTGGGCATCGTTTAAATGGAGCTGGTGTTTAATGGTAGGGATACGTGAGGCCCAGGTTGCAAAACCAAAGCCAGACACGAAATAGAATATGGCGGTTCCTATTCTTAGCTGCCTGGGGGTTTTTATGTTGATGGCTGTTTCGTCCACAATATTTGCGGGACTAAATACAAGTTAAACTAAAATTGAAAAGAAACTTATAAACTGGCCTGCACTACCAGCAAATTATCATTTTGTTTAAGCACGCGTATAATTTGTACAAAACGGCGGCGGTAGGTTTTATCCATATTGGTTATGGTAACACCATGCTCTTTGCCCGATGTTGAGTGGATAAACTTAAAGTCATCGCCAACATTACTGAATACGATGCCAACGTGGCCAATTCTGCGGGTATGTTTTTTTGTGCCGGTAAATAATATAATATCACCTGGTTTAGCATCTTCAAATTTCACTTTTTGGCCGATACCAATAAATTCGTATGATGAGCGGGGAACAACGAAATTAAAGCTTTTAAAAACATAACTCACAAAGCCCGAACAATCAAAACCGCGAAGCGGATCAGAACAGGCAGAGCGGTAATGGATCCCTATTAAATTTTGAGCAAAATTCAGAATGCTTTCAGCAGATACGCTATCAGCACTTAAGACCATGTTTGTTGGTCTTGCTATAAAATTCCTGTTAGTTTTTTTGGCGCATACCGCACTAAACGATACCGCAGCCAAACACAAAAGGATAATTAGGGTTGATAAATTTTTCCTCATCTACGAGGGGCAATTTATTAAAATTATTTAATTAAGGCAATAAATTATCAAAAATTTAAAATAAAGTATTTCTAATTGAAATTTATGCAGAAAACAAGCATAATTGCCTGCTATCCTATTTAAGGGAAATGACGGCTTTATTTTTTTATTGTTTGGGATTGCTTCGTAACTCGCAAGGACGCGTTTGAACTACGGAACGTCATTGCGATGAGGTACGAAGAAGCAATCACCTACTGTGCAGATCAACCATGATTGGCGGTTCTGTTAGTCGGGGATTGCTTCGCTATCGCTCGCAAGGACGAGTAGAATAGGAAATCTTAAGCTGCTTATTTCCCAACCACAACTACATGAAAAGTACCCGGAATTTGTTGCGGGCGCGGGTGTGCATTTTCGGCAGTTGGCTCAACCGGTTTTAATTGTGCGGTAGGTAAATAAAGTTTATGGGTAAGGGTATCAATACCTATGGTCCTGGCACCTTTTTCACTTTTAATATTCTCAACAAACTCAAATTTATCAGCACTTAATTCACGGATCACCGAAATTGTGCCTTCGTTATTTGAGCTGTAAGCCTGTTTTAATTCAGGATCAAAAGCAACACCGTCACAATCACCAATAGGGAACTTGCCTACTATTTTACCATTGGTTGCATTTAAAACAATCATGGTTTTATTACCGCCGCAGCCAATAAATAAACGCTTTGTTTTAGTATCAATTGCCAGGCCCGAAGGTTCTTCGCCGCCTTCCAGCTTCCACCTGTTCAATACTTTAAATGTGGCGGCGTCTATCTCAACCTCTTCGTTGGTATCTTCAATATTAACATATACTTTTCCTTTACCGTCAGATACGCCGGTTTCGGGCTTGCCGCCCAAAGGTATGTTTGCAACTACTTGATCGGTTACGGCATCAATTACGGTAGCATCTTTACTGCGGCCATTAAAGGCATAAACTTTTTTCGAAAACTCATCATAAAAAATAGCATCAGGGTTTGTACCCGCAGCCACCTGTTTTATCACCTGGTTTGTTTTTAAATCAAACACGGTAACATTATTTGCACGGCCATTACTGGTATAGCCTTTATTAAGGCCCGGTGCCAATGCAATACCATGTACGCCTTTAGTATCAGGGATAATGCCTACCGAATCGCCGGTTGCTACATCCAATATATTAACCTGCATACCGTGCGATGCGTAGATGCGTTTGCTTGCACCATCAACGGTTATATAATCCCAGCCGCCACTACTTTTAATAGGGAAGGTGGTTAATACTTTAAAGCCTGTTTTTGTTTGTGCAGATAAACTTACAGGCAAGGCTAAAGCTATACCTGCTAAAGCTGCAAAAAGTGGTTTTGATGAAAGTTTCATAATTGAGGTTTTATATGGTTGTATAAATATTGTGAATTAATAATTGGTATATATTTTATTTATCCGCCGTTATTATCGCTTGGTGCCTGTCCGTTATCATCGCGTTCCTTATCTTTTTTAAACTCAAGCTTGCCAAATTTATAGCTTAAGCTGATACCAAACGAACGGAATGGCAGCTGCCTGATATTGGTCTGATCGAAGTTTGAACCAAATGTTGTTGATTTTTGGTTTACATACTGATTGAAAGGATTAGCAGCAGTTAAGCCAATACTTGCCTTTTTATTCATTATCTGCTTGCGCACGGCAATGTTATAGAATGCAAATGCCGGGTTTGTACCTTGTATGCCCTTTTGCGATGAACGGTAATTTACAAAAAGCTCAGCGGCCAGGTTGTTACCAAAATCGTAGCTGCCGTTTAGGTTAATGCGGTAAGCAAAGCCGCTAACCTGCGGGCTGCCCGGATTATCGGTTATCCTATCGGCAAAAAACATGTTAGAGCGTAAGCTAAGTTTGCTGGTTACCGGTAATGATCCATATAAGTTTATGCCCGTTGTTGTTTCCTTGCCAATATTATAACGCTGGTTAAGCGAAACATTGGAATAGGTTGAATCGCCTACTTTTAAGCTCGAATAAAATGTGGTGAATGATTGTATATCATTAGTGTTATACCTGTAAAATGCCGCTATGTAAATATTTGCCCCCTTGCTGAATGACTTATTGTACCCCAGCTCAAAATTATGCCCCAACTCAGGTTTCAGATCCGGATTACCGGTACTGATATTGTGCGGATCGCTGATGTTATAGAAAGGGTTAAGTGAGCGGTAATCGGGCCGCTCTAAACGGTAACTATAGCTGAATTTGATGGTCTGCGTTTTATCTAACTTATGCGAAATCACAAACGATGGTGCAAAAATGCCGTACGACGGGATATTAGTTCCGGGAAAATCAGAAGTAGTGCTGGTATGCTCGTACCTTAACCCTGCCTTACCATCAATAAAGTTTTTAAACAATGAAAATGACGATGAAAGGTAATAGGCAAAAATATCGCGCTTGTAATTAAATGAATACGTTTGAAAAGGATCGGGCACATAATTGCCATTGCTAAGCTTTTGGCTCAATACCGTATTATTCAGGTTTTCAATTACAGCCTTGGCACCTGTTTCAATAGTAAAATCTTTAGCTATCGGCTGTGCATAGTCCACAGAAATATCTGTTTCCCTGTCTTTACCGGGGTTGCTGCTTACGGAGCCTGTTGCAGGCAGGCCTGCGGTAATATAATCCTGCTGTAAGCTGTAATCATTATTGTTTGTACCGTAGCTGGAGTTAAACAGTACATTAAGCTCCTGCCCTTCCTTAGCAAATGTTTTTTTATAGGCCACGCTCCAATCGGTTGAGTTTGCACTGAAACGGCTGTTTGAATTTGCCAAGCTTAGCGTATCTAACGTGGTATTATTTAATGACGAATAGGTACTTTGATTTTGGTTGGTTATACCACCACCATGATTACCAAAATGATTAAAGTTAATAGCTGCCGTTAGTTCATCCTTTGGGGTGATGCTCCAGTTTAAACTAAAGCCTGATTGGTAACCGCTTCTTTTAAAAGCACTGCTCCCCTTTTGATACAGCTGGGTAACGGTATCCCTTGTTTTGCTGTACGATGTGCGGTTGGTAGTATTAATTGCCGTACTGTTTAACTGCTCATTTCCGCTAAAAAATGCATTAACGCCAAAGTTCCCTTTACGGGCATTCAGGTTAAATGATCCGTTCTCTAACCTTGTACCTGCCGATAGGTTAACACTGCCGTTTATGCCTTGTATCTTACTATCCTTTAAAACAATGTTAACTATACCACCGGTACCTTCGGCATCGTATTTTGCGCCAGGGCTGGTAATCACCTCAATACTCTTTATCTGGCTGGCAGGTATGGATTGCAGTGCATCTGCAAGGCTTGCCCCAAAAATGCTCGATGGTTTACCGTTTATTAAAAAGCGTACATTGGCATTACCCATCAGCTCAACATTACCATCAATATCAACCGTGATCATTGGTACTTTCTTTAAAACATCCAATGCAACGCCGCCCTGTGCGGTAAGGTCATTAGCGGGGTTATAAACTAATTTATCAATCTTGTTTTCAACCGTTGGGGCGCTGGCCGTTATAACCACCCCCTTTAACTGGTTTTGAACAGGTGCCAATAAAATAGCAGCTAATACAATATTTTTAGCTGTACTGCTGATGCTTACATGATCAATAGTTTGGCGCTTATAGCCCAAAAAATCAACTGTTATGCTGTATTCGCCAGCCGATATATTATCAATTTTAAAGTTCCCCTTCGGATCAGTGCTGGCACCATTAAACGGCGAAGTGCTGCCCTGTTTGTAAACGCTTACGGTGGCATAATCAACCGGTAATTTGGTAACAGCATCTGTTACCTTACCGCTTATTTTACCTTTATCATTATTACCCTGCGCGTTAGCACCCAATGATATAATGACTAAAAAAAACAGAATGCAAATATTCCTCATGTATTATCCCAAGTAATCTATCCTTCAAATTTGAATGATAACTCTGGATTAAAACTGAATTTTAAAATACAGCAGTATTTTTGTTACACAAAGCAATAAATCAGGCAAATATCAGCACAACACTGCCCCCTATTATCATTAAAGCCCCCACTATTTGCTTTACATTAAGCGATTCTTTTAAAAACACCACCGCCAAAATAATGGCCAGTGCCACGCTAAGCTTATCAATAGGCGCTACCTGCGATACCTTACCCAGTTGCAGGGCCTTAAAATAGCAGATCCACGACAGGCCTGTTGCACAGCCTGAGAGCACCAGGAAGATCCAGTTAATGCGCGTTAAGCCTCCAATAGTTTCGGTACTGCCCTTAAAAATGGCTATGGCCCAGGCCAGCAATAAAATAACTACGGTGCGGATAGCTGTTGCCAGATCGGTATCTACACCTTTAATTCCGATTTTTGCAAATATTGCAGTTAGGGCTGCAAACAGGGCCGATAGTAATGCGTAGATCCACCACATAATTAATTATTTTTAAGGTAAATGAAGGCTAAGTTAACTGTAAAAGCTGTATTAAAACTGTTTGCCGGGCTTATTGATTTTGCATAATCCAAAATCTTTACAAAATTGAGTTTGTACATTTAACAAAAAAATACTTTGAAGATATTGATCATTGAAGATGAGGAAGGCCTGCGCGAAAGTATTGAAGAATATTTTACCGAAGCAGGCAATATTTGCGAAACTGCAGACAGTTATGCCAATGCTATGACCAAGGTAAACCTGTACAGGTATGATTGTATCCTGCTTGATATTACGCTGCCCGGTGGTAACGGCCTCAATATTTTAAGAAGTTTAAAAGATAACGGGCATGCCGACGGTGTGCTCATCATATCCGCAAAGAACTCATTAGACGACCGCCTGGAAGGATTGAACATTGGAGCCGATGATTACCTGGTAAAACCTTTCCACCTGTCCGAATTAAAGGCACGCGTTTCGGCCATAATTCGCCGTAAATCATACAATGGCAGCAACCAATTAATTTTTAACGAAATCACTATTGATCTTTTAGCCAAAGATGTTAAGGTTGATAAATCAGCGGTTAAACTTACACGTAAGGAATATGCGCTATTGCTTTACTTTATTGCCAACAAAGGTAAAGTGGTATCAAAAAATGCCATTGCCGAACATTTATGGGGCGATGGTATTGATATGGCCAATAATTTTGATTTTATCTATTCGCACATCAAAAACATCCGTAAAAAATTAATGGAGGCAGGCTGTAACGATTATATACAGGCCGCCTATGGTATGGGTTATAAGTTTACCGACCAATGAAACTTTTAGCCCGTTACAACCGCGTAAACCTTATTACTACAATAGTAGTGATGCTGATAACGGGTATAATTTATTACCAGGCAATCAGCCTGATACTCACCAATCAAAAGGATCGCGACCTGATGGTGGAAGAGCAGGAGATATTTGATTACGTAAAATTAAACCACCAATTACCGCAAACCTTTCAATCAAACGATCAGCAGATCACTTTTCAGCAGGTGCAGCCGGGCTCGGTAACCCGCGAGTTTATCAATACCGAGTATTTTGAAAAATGGAGCGAAGAAGAGATCCACAGAAAGCACCGGCATCATAAAGAACAGCAAGGCGAGTACGAATCTGGCCGTGGGTTAATCAGTTCAATTACCGTTGGCGATAAATATTATAAGATCCAGATCATTGAATCGAAGGTAGAAACTGAGGATCTGATCCGCCTGATATTTGCTATTACTATTGGCGTGATCCTGCTGTTACTTTTTGTTTTGTTGGTTATCAACCGACTAATATTAAACAGGATATGGCAGCCATTTTACAGCATTATGAAGGAGCTAAGGCTTTTTAATATTGCCGATACACACGAGATCCCGCAGTTAAATACCTCTATTGAAGAATTTAAGGAGCTGAATGATGCAGTAGCCGATATGGCTGCAAAGGCAAAACATGAATATAAAGACCTCAAGATATTTACTGAAAATGCATCACACGAGTTACTGACCCCAATTGCAGTTATCAACTCAAAGCTGGATACCCTGATACAAACGGAGAATTTCAGCGAAAGGCAGAGTAAGTTATTGAATGATCTTTACAGCGCAGCATCCCGGCTGAACCGCTTAAACCAATCTTTATTACTATTGGTGAAAATTGAGAACCGCCTGCTGCACGAACAGCAACAAATTAAACTGCACGAACTGGCCGAGGAAATGATAGTGCAGTTTGAAGAGATTTTTCAGGATAAAGGCATAAAGCTTACCTATAAATTAGCGCCTAAAGAAATTTATGCCAGCAAGTATTTAGCAGAAATACTGTTAAGCAACCTGATAAGTAACGCCATAAGGCATAATCATAAAAACGGGGAGATAATTATTAACCTGGATGCCGGTAGATTCATTATCCAAAACACCGGGAATAGTGAAGCACTACCCGACGAAAAAATATTTACCCGTTTCCATAAATCATCAGGCTCGGAGGGTAGTGGTTTGGGTTTAACTATTTCTAAACAGATCTGTGAGAATTTTAAATTTTCGCTTAAATACTCATTTATAGATAAATACCATACTTTTATTATTGATTTTAACGATAACAAACACTAAATACCGGGTAGGAAAGCGTATGTAACATTATTGCCCGTCCTAAATTAATCCAGAATTATATAATAGTTTAGCTTATAAATATCCTTACTGATAATTGAATGAAATTGCTCTTCAGCATTATATTGTGCGCATTTACCTGTTCTGTTTCTTTAGCGCAAACTTATTCGCTTGATCATTACCTCGAAACTGCCAAAAATAACAGCCCGCTTTTAAAAGATCTGCGCAACCAGGTGGCCTTGAACCAAATGGATAGCCTGCGTTTACGTGCAGGCCTTAAGCCGCAGATAAATTTAAACAGCGGTGGCCTGTATGCACCAACCATTGATGGTTATGGCTATGCCGGAGCCATAACAAACGAGCATACATTTAATGCTTTAATGGGGGTTAACCAGGCCATTGTAGGTAAAAATAATATCAACGCGCAGGTGGAAGCACTTAACCTCATCTCGCAATCGGTTGGTAATGCCAGCAAAATATCTGAGCAGGATTTAAAAAAGGCTATAACTGCCCAATATATTACGGCCTTCGGCAGCTTGCAACAGTTTAAATTTAACCGCGAAGTTATTGAGCTGCTAACAAAGGAAGAAGAACTGCTAAAAAAGCTAACCCGGTCAAACGTTTACCGCCAAAGTGATTACCTTACTTTTTTAGTCACCTTAAAACAGCAGCAATTGCAGCTGCTGCAATCGCGCCTGCAATATAAAAACGACTATACCACGCTTAATTACCTGACAGGAATAGCCGATACTACCCTGATAGAACTACAGGAGCCTAACATTCAGCAAGCCATGCTTCCGGATGCAGGCAACAGCATATTTTTCAGGCAATATAAAATTGATAGCCTAAAGCTTATCAACAGCCACCAGCTTATTGATTTTAGCTACAAACCCAAAGTGAGCTTGTTGGCCGATGGTGGCTACAATTCTGATTTTATGGGGCAGGCCTATAAAAACTTTGGCGTTAGCGCGGGCTTTACTTTCACCATGCCTATTTACGATGGTGGCCAGCGAAAAATGCAATACCGCAAACTATTCTTACAGGAAGAAACACGCCAAAGCTATAAGGCCTTTTTTAATGTGCAGTACCGCCAGCAAATAGCGCAGATAAGGCAGCAGATAAGCGAGAACGAAAACCTTTTAGTACAGATAGACGAGCAGATAAAATATACCGAAAGCCTGATAAAGGTTGATACCCAGCTTTTACAAACCGGTGATCTGCGGATAGCCGATCTGATACTGGCGGTTAACAACTATCTAACAATAAAAAACCTGCGTACCACAACCACTATTAATAAACTACAGCTCATCAATCAGTTAAATTACTGGAACCGATAACATGAAAACATTTATACTCCAATACCCCCTCACCAGGCAAATATGTTTTGTTGCGGGAATTTCCCTGATGTTATTTTCCTGCCAAAGCAAGGATAAAGCTGCTGATGATGGTGCCGATGCCAAAGTTGAATCACAAACCCCGGTTACGGTTACAACCGTTAATGACAGTACGCTAACTGATTATATTAACCTGAGTGCAACATCAACCACGCTGCAAAAAAACTACGTTAAATCAAACGCAAACGGTTATGTGGAACAGGTTAACACCCAATTGGGCCAAAACGTAAGCAAGGGCCAGTTCCTGTTCACCATTAAAACCAAAGAGGCGCAAAGCATTGGCAACAGTATTAATATTTTAGATACTACTTTTAAATTTAGCGGCGTTAACCGGATAAAGGCGGCATCGCAGGGATACATATCACAGTTGAGCCACCAAAAAGGCGATTATGTAGCTGATGGCGAACCATTGGCTGTAATAAGCGACCGCGCAAGCTTTGTATTTTTAATGCAGCTGCCTTATGAGCTTAAACAATATGTAAAAATCGGGCAAAATGTTGACCTTACCCTACCCGGCGGTATAAAAGTTGGCGGCACTGTAAGCTCATTTATGCCAACGGTTGATACCGTTTCACAAACCCAGGGTGTAGTATTAAAGATCAACAACAGCCAACAGATCCCCGAAAATTTAATTGCTAAGGCACGCATAATCAAATCGACAAAAAGCAATACCAATTCACTGCCAAAATCGGCTGTTTTAGCTAACGAAACGCAAACGGAGTTTTGGGTAATGAAACTTATAAATGCAACTACAGCCATAAAAGTACCGGTTAAAGAAGGCATCCAGGCGGGCGATAGGATCGAAATATTATCACCAAAATTCTCGCCGCAGGATAAAATTATCATCAGTGGTAATTATGGATTGCCGGATACGGCCAAAGTTAAAATAGTAACACCATGACGCCCATAAAGGATACTTTTATTACGCATAAAAAGCCCATCAGCCTGGTATTGGCCATTATTATTATGGGCGGGCTGTTTGCTTATTCAAAACTGCAAACCTCCCTGTTTCCGGAAATCACCTTCCCCAAAATAAAGATCATTGCCGATGAGGGTTTACAACCGGTAAATAAAATGATGGTTACGGTTACCAAACCGCTCGAAAACGCCATTAAACAAGTGCCCGATCTGCAATTGGTACGCAGTACTACCAGCCGCGGCAGCTGCGAGATCTCGGCCTATATGAACTGGGGGGCTGATATTGACCTGAGCCAGCAGCGCATCCAATCAAGCATTGACCAGATAAAGAATGACCTGCCTGCCGATGTTAATATATCGGTACAAAAAATGAACCCCTCGATATTGCCTGTAAGCGGATATACGCTGGAGAGCCATAGCCGTAGCCCTATTGAATTAAGGCAACTGGCAACTTATACTGTTAAGCCCTTTTTATCGCAGGTTGACGGGGTATCTGAGATCAGGGTTATTGGTGGTAAGGCCAAGGAATACTGGCTAACCCTTAACCGCCAAAAAATGAGTTCGCTTGGCTTAACGCCCGATATTATAAGCACTACGCTAAGCACTACCAACTTTGTAAAATCAGAAGGGTATTTGTCTGATTATAAAATGCTGTACCTCACCGTAACAGATGCAACCATTAACGCAAAAGACCAGTTAGAAAACCTGGTGATCAGCAATAATAAAAAGCGGGTGGTAAGGCTAAAAGATTTTGCTGAGATAGCCATACAGGAAGGGATAGAATACACCCGCATTAATGCCAACGGGCACGAAGGTGTTTTGATAGCTGTAATAAAACAACCCAATGCCAATTTGGTATCCCTGTCGGCTGATATGGACGATAAGGTTACCCAGCTGCAAAAAATATTGCCGAAGGATGTTACCATTAGGCCCTACTATGAGCAGGCTGACTTTGTAAAAGATTCTATCCAAAGCGTAAGCGATAGCTTATGGATAGGCTTGTTACTGGCCATAATTGTAGCAATTATTTTTCTGCGGTCGATAAAAGCGAGTGCGGTTATATTGATCACCATCCCGGTAACGCTTTGCCTAAGTATTGCTGTGCTGTACGCAATAGGTTATACCTTAAACATCATGACGCTGGGTGCCATTGCTGCAGCCCTGGGTTTAATTATTGATGATGCCATTGTGGTGGTTGAGCAAATTCACCGCACGCACGAGGAGCACCCGCTTGAGCATCCGCTTAAACTGATAAAAACGGCTATTGATTATTTGTTCCCGGCTATGCTGGGTTCATCGGTAAGTACTATTGTAATATTTATTCCTTTTATGCTGATGACGGGCGTTGCGGGCGCGTATTTTCATGTACTTACCAATACCATGATTATTACGCTGGTATGCTCGTTTTTTGTTACATGGATAGGGCTACCGGTGATTTATATTTTATTGAGCCGCCACAAAAGTGTAAACACCATACAGGCTAAGCAGGAAGAAATACATCATGTTAAAAAACAACGCTGGGTTAAATGGTTTATACTGCGCCCCTATGTTAGCTTGCTGATAGTTGCGGGTTTGGTGGTTGCCATTGTAATTGTACCACCCTTATTAGCAACCGGCTTTTTACCAGAGATGGACGAAGGCAGTATTGTATTGGATTATACCTCGCCACCGGGAACATCGTTAGATGAAACTGACCGAATGCTGCGCGAGGTTGAAAAAATAATTACCAAACAGCCTGAAGTAGAAGCTTATTCGCGACGTACTGGTACGCAAATGGGTTTCTTTATCACGGAGCCTAATACCGGCGATTACCTGATCCAGCTTAAAAAGAAAAGGGATAAAAGCACCGAGGAAGTAATAAGCGATCTGCGTAAAAAAATAGCGGCCAACCAGCCCGCATTGGTAATTGATTTTGGGCAGGTAATTACCGATATGCTCGATGACCTTACCACATCGGCCAAGCCCATTGAGATCAAAATATTTGGTGATGATCCGTTAAAGCTGCAAAGCCTGTCAAAACAAACTGCCGATGTGGTTAGCACTATAAAAGGCACCGCCGATGTATTTAACGGGATAGTTATTGCAGGCCCAACCGTTAGTATTGACCCTTATTACAGCAAGCTGGCCCAGTATAATATTACCCCGGCTAACTTACAGTTCCAGATACAAACCGCATTAGAGGGGAATATTATAGGTAACATGCTGGAGCGCGAACAACTGTCGCCTATCCGCATGGTTTACCCCGGTAACCGTGCTTTAAATGTACTGGGTATACAAAACCAATTAGTTTTTGTACCAAGCGGCAAGCTGGTGCCTATCAGCGAACTGGCGATGGTAAAACTTAGAGCCGGCGATGCCGAAGTGAACCGCGAAAACCTGCAATCAATAGGTATAGTAAGCGCGCGCTTAGAGGGAAGCGATCTGGGTACGGTTATCCCTGCCATACAGAAAATTATAGCACAAAAAATAAGCCTCCCATTAGGTTATCATGTGGAGTATGGCGGCGATTATGCGCAACAGCAACAATCATTTAAGGAGTTGCTGATCATTCTGATAACTTCGAGCCTGCTGGTATTTGCGGTGATCCTTTTCCTGTTCAAACAATTCCGGATAGCCGTTTTAATATTGATCATTGGCGTATTGGGTATATCGGGCAGCTTTTTGGCATTGCTTATTACCAATACCCCGTTAAATGTGGGTAGTTATACCGGGCTTATTATGATAGTAGGCATCATTGGCGAAAATGCCATATTCACCTTTTTACAGTTTAAACAAAGGGCATTGGATAATTTAAACAAAGGCGTTGAAAACAGTATTGATGAAGCAGTAGTATATTCCATATCTACAAGGTTAAGGCCTAAACTGATGACTGCATTAGGGGCTATTATAGCGCTGATGCCGCTTGCACTGGGGATTGGTGCAGGTGCACAACTGCATCAGCCATTGGCAATAGCTGTTATCGGTGGCTTTTTGGTGGCTTTGCCCCTGTTGCTCATTGTACTGCCAAGTATGATGCGCATTTTTTACAAAGCCGGTAAATTTCCTGAAAACAGTCATCCGGTTACCGAGCAGCCCAAATAATCAAATTTTCCTCAGAATTAGAACAGATATTTACACAACAAACAATTCAATACATTGAGGTAAAATTTTATTCCTATCAGCTCTGCGAAGCTGTTTTATAATTTACTTTAATGATAATAATTTAGCGTTAAGTAGAGTTTATGTAGTTCAGAATGTAATATTTACATTTTACTGAATTAAAATTTACAATAAAATTATATTTAAGCATCATATCGTTATATTTACCCATTGATGCACCTAATGCAAACTAATGATAAAAAGAACCGATTTCGTTTATTCGCAAGAGTCTGAGCCTCACCGGATAAGGACCAAAAAAATCCTCAAACAATTCCCTCAGTTAAGACAATTAATTGGGAAAAACCCGTTAACCATATTTGCTATTATTGGTTTGGTATCATTTCAGGTAGTTTTGGCCTGGTTTTTAGCCGATCAATCATGGTGGTATGTTGTGGGAGCAGCCTACCTTTTAGGTGCCTTTGCCGATCATGCTTTATTTGTAATGATACACGAGTGTACGCACCAGTTATTATTCAAAAATCGTAATGCTAACCGCTGGGCATCCATGTTTGCCAACCTGCCGCAAATATTGCCAAGCGCTATATCATTTGAAAAATATCATATTAAGCACCACTCGTTTCAAGGTGTGCATGAGCTTGATGCTGATTTACCCAACAAATGGGAAGCAAAACTGATCAGCAATTCATTTTTCGGAAAAGCACTGTGGTTATTATTCTTCCCGGTATTTCAGATCTTCCGTTTATCAAGATTAAAAGAGATCCACCCTATTGATGGCTGGATCATCACTAACTTTTTGCTGCAGGCCGCCTTTACCACTGCAATATGGTACTTTATGGGATGGCATTCCGTAACATTTTTATTGTTAAGCTTCTCTTTTTCGGTTGGCTTACATCCGCTTGGCGCCCGTTGGATACAGGAGCATTACCTTACCCACAGTGTTGAACAGGAAACTTACAGCTATTATGGCCCTTTAAACACAGTTGCGTTTAATGTGGGCTTTCATAATGAGCACCATGATTTCCCGTCTATCCCATGGAATAAATTACCATTAATAAGAAAAACTGCACCCGAGTATTATGATACACTTTACTATCATACCTCATGGACCAAGTTGTTTTTTCAATTTCTTTTTGACCGCGAAATATCACTGTTTAACAGGATATTAAGGAAAGAACGTGGTAAAGTTGCCCTTACCGATGTTTCAAAACCCGATGTGGAAATGGAACTTGCAAAAGTTTAAAAACAGTATTATATTTAAAACAACAAATAATATTTACGTTAACTGATCAAATTTTAAGTAACTCCCCTATGTCAGAATTGCGTGATTTTTTTTCTAAGCATGAGGATGTAACCCAGCTAATTTTATACGCCGGAGTAATTGCATCTTTATGGTTTGCTGAAACTATGGTTTCGCTTAATGGTGTAAAAAACAAATGGAAACATACAGCAGTTAATGCAATGTTTATTTTTACAGCCCTGCCTATCCAGCTATTTTTAACCGGTTTTATAGTAGTTATTTCAATATGGGCCAATGCACATCATTGGGGGTTAATTTACTTTATCCCGTACCATACCAATCCCTGGGTTTATTACATCAGCTTGTTTTTCCTGCTTGATTTTTGCGAATATGCTTACCATGTAACCATGCACAAAATCGATCCGCTTTGGAAATTTCACCTGGTGCACCACAGCGACCTGAAAGTTGATGTATCAACTACAGTAAGGGAGCATCCGGGCGAAACCTGTGTACGTACATGTTGCTTAATGCTTTGGACGTTTTTATTGGGCCCTGCAATCGGCGTGCTTATATTAAGGCAAACTTTTCAAACAATTGCCAATATATCTGCACATACCGAGTTCAGGCTATCGCCACGGGCAAATAAAATACTGGGCTGGTTATTTATTACACCAAACCTGCATCATGTACATCACCACTACCAGTTACCTTATACCGATTGTAATTATGGCGACGTATTAAGCGTTTGGGACAGGCTGTTTGGCACCTTTTGTGAGCTTGACCGTGAGGAAACCGTATTTGGTATTGATACCCATATGGACGAAAACGTTAACGGCAGATTTGTGAATATAATCAGGGTACCTTTTCAAAAATTAGTTCGTAAGGGCATCCATTAATCCGGTTACGTTCCGCTTCAAAATACTTTAATATAGTTTAGCATCAGGTTGTTTTTACAATTATGTGCTAAACTATTTTGCTTTTATATCCCTTCTTTTCTACCTAAAAAGGATAGCCCTACTTCCCCTCTATCTTATAATAGCTTTAAATACAATTTATCTGAATAGGAAATTATCAGTGCTATTACCTATATTTAATTTTTAATAGATTAAAACCTTTTATAACCAATTTTTACATTCTAAATTAAATGAAGGCACAAACCAAACCTTCCATATTTTGGGCGGGTATTTTTTTGTTAGTTGTTCCTGGCTTGATCCATGCTTACCTGCTGATGCCTTTTCCAGGTAGCCAGGATCTTAATGCCATCACGGTATGTTACTATCTTGAAAAATTGGTGATGCCTTTACGTATAATTGGTGCTATTATAGTTATTTATTACTTTTTTAAATATCTGCTCAAAAATTCAATTACTGGCAAAATAGCCAAGCTATTGGTATTTGTGCTTTGCCTGGTAAGCTTTTACTTTACTGATGTGATGTTTAAAGCCGAAAGCATGTTTGAAGAGCCGCAAACCATAAAATTCAGCAATGCTATTTACAATAAAGTGCCCGAAAGCATGGTGGTTATCGGCGTTGTAAATAATGGTATTGCCAAGGCTTACCCGCTTGTATACTTAGGCTATCACCATAAAATACAGGACAACGTGGGTAATGAACCAGTATTGGTAACTTATTGCACCATGTGCCGTACGGGTAGGGTTTACAGCCCGGTGGTAAATGGAAAAAGGCAAAACTTCAGGCTGGTGGGTGCCAGGCACTACAATGCTATTATAGAAGATGCCGCCACAAAAACATGGTGGTACCAGGCCACTGGCAATGCCGCCGTTGGCGAACTTAAAGGCGAACATTTAGCCGAGCTGCCTTATGAACAATCAACTTTGGGTGCATGGCTAAACAAACACCCGGCATCGCTTATTTTACAGCCGGATGTGCATTATTTAAGCGATTATAATGACCTTAAAAATTACGACCGCTTGCAATCGGTAGATAAAGACAGCGTTTTAAAGAACAAAGATTCGCTGGTTAGAAAAAGCTGGATGGTTGGTATAATAATTAACGGGCAGGCAAAGGCTTACGACTGGAGGCAGCTTGATAAAAAACGACTGGTAAATGACCAGGTAAACCATACCCCGCTATTAATTGCCTTAGAACATGACAGCCTTACTTACCATGCTTTTAACAGCACAGTAAAAGGTAAAGCATTACACTTTAAGTTAGATACCGCCGGCACTATTACCGACCAGGAAACAGCCTCGGTATGGAACTGGGATGGCCTTTCAACAGCCGGTACACTAAAGGGCAGCCAGCTTAATAAGATCCAGGCCTACCAGGAATACTGGCACTCCTGGAAACATTTTCACCCAAACACGCTCTTCTGGAAAGATTAATTCAAGCTAATTTCTTTCTGATTTTATTTTAACTGTGGTGCAAAGTCATCCTTAATAAAATCTTCACACTAAAAACGTTTCTTTGCGTTATTAACATTATAATGCTGTTTACGTATAATTAGCTATGAGCCGCGCTGCAAAAATAAAGATACTGGTACCGTTAGTGGTGATCCTGTTTGTGGGTGCTTATGGCCGCCACAGGATGCTGAGCAAGGAGTTTGATAAAGTGGGCATGCTGAGCACTAAGCAAATGAATGAAATTTCAGGAATTGCGGCGTCGGGCATTAACAACGACTTATACTATGTACATAATGACAGCGGCGATACAAGTCGCTTTTTTGCGATAACACCTGACGGTACCTTAAAATCAACCATCTATTTTAAGGGTGACAAAAAGGAAAAACTGGGCGTACACGATTGTGAAGACATTGCCGTTGGACCGGGCCCTGTTAATTCAAAAAGCTATGTGTATTTGGGCGACATTGGCGATAATGCTGCCGACAGACCGTATTTAACGGTTTACCGTATGGAAGAAAAAACGGATTGGGCAAACACACCGTTATCAAAAGCTGAGGCCGCACCTATACACTTAAAATATCCTGACGGGCCAAGAGATGCCGAAACCCTAATGCTTGACACTATTGAAAGGCTTTTATATGTTGTAAGTAAAAGGCAGGATTCCGTAACCGTATATACATCACCTTTGGATTATAAAACGAACGACACCGTTGTAATGACCAAACGCTGCAAGCTGTTTTTTAAAGGGTACAAGTTATTTAAATGGATAACCGCAGGCGATATATCAAAAGATGGCCGGCAGGTACTATTAAAAAGCTATACCAAGGTTTATTACTGGAAACGTGAAGGTAATGAGCCTGTTTGGAAAACTATGTTAAATACACCAAAAGAACTCCCTTATCTGCAAGAAAAACAAGGCGAAGCCATAGGATTTACGCCAGATGGAACAGGCTACTATACCACCAGCGAGGGTGTTTTTGCACCGATATATTATTATAAAATTCCCTGATAGAGGGATGCCTATACGTGGCAATGTATTACTGCTTATCTATTCGATCGTGTTTGAATAACTGTTCACATAATCGCGCGGGGAAACGCCTGTTATGCTTTTAAACACGTAATTAAAATTGGTAATGCTGTTAAAGCCGCAGCTGTAAGCAATGGTAGCTATACTTTTTGCCGAACCATTCACCAGCATTTTGCAGGCTTCATTTACGCGCACCTTATTCACAAAATTAACAAAGGTATGCCGGGTGTGCTTTTTAAAATAACGGCAAAAAGCGGTTGGAGTAAGGTGCGCCTGCATGGCTACATCATCAAGCGTAAGAGCGCTGCTGTAGTTCTGCATTATATAGTTATATACATTGGCTATACGCATCCCTTCAGGGTCGGTCATAGAAAACGCATAGCTGCCTGATGATAATGGCTGCAGCTCATTATTGCTGCTCATTACGTTAAGCAGCTCAATAAAAGTATAAAGCTGCTCTGCACCGCTGGCTTGCTGTATGGTTTCTATACGTTTCACAATATCCAGGTACAGGCTATCAGGTATTTTAAACCCGCTTTGCATCTGGGTAATAAAGGCACTAACGGTTTTCATCTCGGGCAGGCCAAACAGGGCGGATAATTTACCAGTCGGGTTAAAAAATATAGTAACCGTTTGCACATCCTTATCATTATCCTGCTGAAAGTATACCGGGTCGCTTTTAAACAGGTGGGGCAGGTTAGCACCCAGCACATAAATTTCACCATCCCTAAAAGCGTGCATGCTGTTGCCTGCTAATAATGTCCCCTCGCCTGTTTTTATCCAGGTGATCTGGATCTCGGCATGGC
Organism: Mucilaginibacter sp.; assembly: GCF_965277465.1. Classification (GTDB taxonomy): domain Bacteria; phylum Bacteroidota; class Bacteroidia; order Sphingobacteriales; family Sphingobacteriaceae; genus Mucilaginibacter. The sequence goes on along the minus strand of NZ_CBDICW010000002.1, from coordinate 272,634 downwards.
GGTGCAGATAAGTATAAAAGTGCGGCAATACTTCTTCCTGCACAATGATTGAATGATCATGTGGTACAGGAATGGTAAAAGGCAGTACTTTCATAAAGCAATTATAATGAATTTTGGTTGATTGAGTTAGCTACGCAGAAACTTGTTAACAGGGTTGAAAGGGGATCAACCATCGGCATCAATCAAAAACAATTAAAACAAACAAAGCAACCATTAAACATATTACACAAACTTAATAGCCTGCCATATAATTTATAAGATTGCTTTGTATAAAACAGCAATATTTTATTGATACCTGTCTGCCGCAAATAAGCTGGCTTCAATAGCAGGTTTTTCGCCGTTAAAGGCATCAGCTATCAGTTTGCCTGTTGCAGGGCCAAGTCCCAGGCCTATCATAGCATGACCGGTTGCAATGGCCAGGTTTTTATACTTACCAGTTAAACCAATATAAGGCAAACCATCCGGCGAGCATGGGCGAAAGCCGAACCATACATCTTTTTGTGCGGGTAATGGCAACTTAAAATCAGGGAAATATTTGGGTACCGATTCAACAATACCTTTAACCCGGTTCATGTTTACCTGTTTATTGATCTTGCCGATCTCCATCGTGCCACCAAAGCGGATTCCGTCATTCATGGGGGTAATGGCAACCCTTGCTTCGCAAAGTATAGATGGAACCGTCATCGGCTTAGCAGGATCATTTACCATAAATGAATAACCTTTACCCGGCATCAACGGCACATTTAAGCCAACCATTTTAGCTATAGCCGGCGACCATGAGCCCCCCGCTATTAAATAGGTATCGCCTGTATACTCTTTATCTTTCGTACTTACCGAAGTTACCTTACCGCCGTTTTGATTGATCTTAAGCACCTCTGTATTGCGGTGAATTTTAACACCCGCCGTTTCAAGGTATTTTATTAAGCCCGCCATCAGTTTATTGGGCGACATGTGCGAATCACAACGATAATGTACCGACCCTAAAATATCCAGTTCTATATCCGGTTGCAGTTTGCGGGTTTCCGCAGGGCTCAGGTATTGGGCATCTAATCCGAGAGTAGCGGCTTTTTCGGCCATGTGAATTTCCTCTTCCTCCACATGCGGCGATTTAAACAGCATCAGGATCCCTTTATCCTGTAAGCCAAAATCAATCCCCGATTCTTTTTCAAACTCGTGGTACAAGCTTTTGCTGAATAACGATATATCCGCTAAGCCTCCGGCGGAGCGCTCTACATGCTTTTTGGTGGCGCTTTTCATAAATTTTAACCCCCAGCCAATTAAGTCTTTACTTAATGATGGTTTTACATAAAAGGGGCTTTTACTATCAAACATCCAGCGGATACCCTGCTCAATAATACCCGGCGATGCCAGCGGTACAAAGTGGCTTGGCGTAACCATACCTAAATTACCATACGAGCAATTATCGGCCAGATCGCCTTGCTCCAGTATATCAACTTCCCAACCTGATTTATGCAGGTAGTAGGCCGAAAACAAACCTATAACACCACCGCCAATTATAATTGCTTTACTCATTATCTAATTTCAATAGCTCCAAAAAGGAGGTTCATTTTTTTATATTACCTGGAAACCATAAGCATACGGATCCTCATCATCTATTTTGATGGTATTGTAACCATAAACCCTTGCCCAGCCTTCAATACCGGGTATTATAGCCGGCTGGTCGCCTATCATCACTTCGTCTTCAACAGTACCAATAAACTGGCTGCCAATGATACTTTCGTGGATAAACTTATCGCCTTTTTTCAGTTTGCCTTTTGCATGCCACTGCGCCATACGGGCCGATGTACCGGTACCGCATGGTGAACGGTCAATTGCTTTATCGCCATAAAAAACTGCGTTGCGGGCAGTAGCTTCGGGCGATATGGTTTTACCTGCCCATAAAATATGCGAGCAGCCATTAATGGTTGGATTTTGCGGATGAACAAAGGTATATTTCTCATTTATCCTTTGCCTTAAAACACGGCTCCATGAAATCAGCTGATCGGCAGTGTAATTTTCCAGGCCTTTAAAGTTTGGCTGCGGATCAACAATGGCATAATAGTTACCGCCATAGCTTACATCAATGGTTAACATCCCCAGGTCGGGGCATTCAACCTCTAAATTTTCGGCAGCAAGGTATGAGGCAACGTTGGTAAGCTTTACCGATTTAACTTTGCTTCCCTCCTGTTTATATTCAATCAGTACTAAACCGGCAGGGGCTTCCATGCGGATAATGCCCGGAGTTTTTGGGATGATCAGGCCTTCTTCAACAGCAATGGTAATGGTGCCTATGGTTCCGTGCCCGCACATTGGCAGGCAACCGCTGGTTTCAATAAACAAAACAGCTACGTCATTTGCCGGATCATGAGGCGGATAAAGGATACTGCCCGACATCATATCGTGCCCGCGTGGCTCAAACATCAACCCCTTGCGGATCCAGTCATATTCTTTCAGAAAATGCTGGCGCTTCTCGCTCATGTTATTCCCCTCCAGGTTTGGGCCGCCACCGGCTACCAACCTAACCGGGTTGCCGCAGGTATGCGCATCTATGCAGAAAAAAGTTTTTGTCATTGGATTTTTTAGTCATTATGACATTAGGGATTGGGCATTTAATATTTAAAATGCCCAATAACCAATGTCTATTTAGTCCATTCATTATTAAACAAGCGCCATATATTTAGCGGGTTGCCGGTTTTCAATTCATCAGGCAATAAATCATCGCTCCAGTTTTGCCAGCAAACAGGCCTTACAAAACGTTTGATTGATGAGGTACCTACTGATGTAAAACGGCTATCGGATGTTGAAGGGAAAGGGCCGCCATGTTGTATGGCATTACCAACTTCAACACCTGTTGGCGGGTTATTTAATATTACCCTGCCAGCTAAATTAGCCAGCTTATCGGTAATGTTTTTATAAGCCGCAAGTTCTTCCTTTTCGGCCATTACAGTTGCCGTTAACTGACCATGTAGTGAATCAATTACCTGTTCTAATTGCGCCATATCATCGGCAACAACTAACATTGAGTACGGACCAAATACTTCTTCTTTATATTTTTCGTCAGCTAAAAATGCCGCTGCCGTAATTTCTGTTACTATGGCCACACCCTGGTTTACTTTTTCGGCATTCAATTTATCAGAATGACCTATTATAGAAACATTGGGAGATGCAAGCATACCTTTTGATAATTTATCAAAGTTGGCACAGATGCCCGGTGTAAGCATAGTGGCAGAGTTTATATTGGCAATACCCTCGGCAAGTGTTTGCTTAAATCTATCTAAACCGGCGCTTTTTACTGCTAATAATAACCCTGGATTGGTACAAAACTGACCAGCACTCATGGTGATGGAATCGGTATAGGTTTTGGCCAGTTCTTCGGCACGGTTCTCTAATGCCTGTGGCATTAATAATACCGGGTTAATGCTGCCCATTTCGGCAAATACCGGGATAGGTTCATCACGCTCGCGCGCCATTTTCAGCAGCGCCATACCACCTTTTAGCGACCCTGTAAAAGTTACTATTTTGGTTTTGGGATGCTTAACCAATGCTTCGCCGACGGCATAGCCGTTATCGTACAAAATAGAAAAAACACCTTCGGGAATATCATTTTTTTCAGCAGCTTTTTTAATGGCTTCGGCTACCAAAGCGCTGGTACCCGGATGTGCGGGATGCGCTTTAACAATAACCGGGCAACCGGAAGCAAGGGCCGCAGCAGTATCGCCGCCAGCCACAGAAAATGCCATTGGGAAGTTGCTTGCACCAAAAACTACAGCCGGACCAATCGGTACCATCATTTTACGAATATCGGCCCTTGGTAAAGGTTTACGATCAGGCATTGCGGTATCAACAATTGCCTCAACCCATGATCCTTCGTCCAACAGATCGGCAAACATATAAAGCTGGTTGGTTGTACGTCCGCGTTCGCCCTGCAGGCGGGGTGCCGGCAGGCCGCTTTCGCTCATAGCTCGCTCAATCAGGGTATCGCCAATGGCAATTATCTCATCGGCTATGCTGCGCAAAAAGGCTGCTTTTTTAGTTTTACCAATATTGCGGTAAACGGCAAAAGCTTTATCAGCAAGGTTAACTGCTGCATCCGCTTCGGATAAACTGGCGGCATAAAAATCGCCGGGAAGATCAACGCCCAAGGCAGGATCAACGGCATTAAATTTATTGCCTAATTCGGGCAAATAACTGTACCCTATTAAATTTCTTGTGTTCATATTTACTGATCAATATGCTCCTAATGTTTTAATATAAGCCTTTGAGCCTACATTTTTTGTTCAGGCATTAACGCCTTAACGGGCGGTAGTGTTATTGCACTGCCGCCCGTAATAACTTTGGCTGATATGGAAATATTAAGCGCCCTGCAATTGGATTGCAAATCCCATCAGTCAAAGTAACAATAGCTTATTACTAATTAACAGCTACTTCTGCTTCAATACCCCAGCTACCGGCAGGCAGTTCGGGGCGGTTAGCTACGGCATTATTAATGATAGCTAAAACTCTTTTGCGCTCCTCGCCTACCAATGGTAAACGTGGCTGCCTTACGTTTTCGGTACCTAAGCCAGTAGCAACCTCGGCCAGTTTTATGTACTGTACCAATTTAGGATGAATATCCAGCTCAAGCACAGGTAAAAACCAACGGTAAATAGTCAAAGCTTCCTGGTGGCGGCCTTGTTTAGCCAGGTTAAAGATGGCTACAGTTTCCCGTGGGAAAGCATCAACCAAACCGGCTACCCAACCATCGGCACCCATAAATATGCTCTCTAAAGCCAGGGTGTCCACACCACATAAAAGCTTAAACCTGTCGCCAAAACGGTTGATCATACGGGTTACGTTGCTTACATCGCGGGTTGATTCTTTTACCGCCTGGATGTTATCATATTTTGAAAGTTCTTCAAACATATCTAACGTAACCTCGATTTTGTAATCGTGCGGGTTATTGTAGATCATGATAGGAAGCGGTGTACTTTTTGCAACTGTAGCAAAGTATTGTATGGTTTCGTCCTTATCGGCAAGGTAACGTAAAGGCGGCAGCATCATTAAGCCATCGGCACCATATTTTAGTGCACAGTCTGCAAAAAATAAGGCTCCTTTTGTAGTTTGCTCCGCGATGTTAAAAATTACGTAAGCACGCTTGTTTACTGTTTTAACTGTTTGTTTTAACAGCTCAATCTTCTCCTCTTCAGTTAATACACTGGCTTCGCCTAATGAACCGCCGATGATGATACCTTTGGCACCTGCTTCTAATTGTGCTTCGATATTTTTATCGAATGCTTCAAAATCCATTTCATCGTTATCATTGAATTTTGTGGTTACTGCCGGGAAAACCCCTTTCCAAATTACGCTCATATTGTTGTTTTTTATTCCTTTTATCCTTTTTAATTCTCTTTATACAGGCCGGGTTTTATTTACTCAGCCTTACTAACATAACCCCATGAGGCGCTACTTTAACGGTGTATGTATTACCACTGGTTATTAAATATTTTTGCTGCCATACATCCCTGATTTTGGTAAGGCCTTTTAAACCATCTTCATCGCGGTTAAGAGTGATGGTTTGGTATTTATCTGATGTATTGAACAAGCCCACAGCTTTGCCGCCGTCGGCAAGATCTTTTATCCAAACCTGGTATTCGTCTTTTTTAACGGCCTGGCGTGCTTCTTTGCCTAAAGCATCCTGATCTATGGCCAAAACCTCATCATTGGTAAGCAAACCTAAAGTAAACCTGTCCAGCTTGCCCAAATCGCAACCAATTAATAGCGGTGCTGATAATAAGCTCCAAAGGCTGATGTGGGTATATTGCTCATCAGGGCTTAAACGGCTGTTGTGCTGGTTATCGCCCCAGCCTACTTTGCCAACCACCAACATATCCGGATCATTAAAATGCCCGGGTTGTGCGTGAGGCCCCTCGGCTATCTGGTGAAAACCAATGCCCGACATACTTTTCCAGGTATCCTCAATATCGCCGGTTGTACGCCAGCTGTTACCACCAACTTCGGCTCCCCAGTTCCATACATCGCCCCAGCCATACTGACACAGGCTAAACATAATATCGCGCGGAATTTTATCCAGCGAAGCACGCATTACTTCGTAAGGTTTTTTAAGGTCGGCCAGTGCAGGAGTTTTAACGGTAACCTCGCTGTATGAACACCAGTCGTATTTTAAGTAATCAATACCCCAGTCGCCATACGTTTTAGCATCCTGATCCTCGTGCTGCCAGCTGCCTAAATAGCCGCCGCAGGTACGCGGGCCGGGCGATGAATAAATACCCATTTTTAAACCGATACTGTGGATATAATCAGTAAGCCCCTTCATATCCGGAAACTTCTCATTAGGCGTTATCTCGCCGTTTGGCTGGCGCTGTGCTGCCTCCCATCCATCATCAATGTTAATATAGTTCCAGCCGTGTGCGCTCAGTTTATCGGCAAATGCCTTGGCTGATGTGCGTACCTTTTGATCGTTAACGGTAAGGCCCCATGCGTTCCAGCTGTTCCAGCCTAATGCAGGTGTTAAACCAATATTGTCGCCTATGCTGATGGTGAATTTTTTAGTTTTAGTAGCAAGGCTGTTATGTACGGTAATTACTACCGGATATTCTCCCTTTTGACTTACCACACCCGAAATAATACCCGTACCTGCATCAACCGTTAAACCGGCAGGCAAGCCCGCAGCCGAATAAGTAAGCGGCTTTTTACCCGTAGCCGGGATTAAGTATAAGAACGGATGACCGGGGCGCGCGCCATAAACATCGGGCCCGTTTATACGTGGTTTAGGGCTTGGGTAAGGCGTAAGCACATAAGGTGTACCCTCTGATTTGCTGACAGATCTTCCTGATTTTTCTTCTGTAAACTTATAGCTGATGTTATATGATTTTTTTTCGAGCCTGGCTATATTGAAGGTATAGGTAAACGGTTTGCCTGTTGAAAAATCAGCATCATTTGTTTTTTCATAAAGCACGGTGCCGTTTTCAGGATCAGTTACCGTGAATGATAATTTACCCTTATAATCATAGCTGCCCGCTGCCGATAGTTTGATTGATTTATTCAGGCTGTTATTATCGCCATAACTAAAATCAGCATCGGTATTGATGTTTACATGATCCATAATATCGGCCATGCTGATCTGGAACTTATCGCCATACATACCGCCATCGCCGCCGGTATCAAATACGCGTACGGCCAGTACATTTTCTCTATCCCATAAAATGGCGGGGTTATTGGCTGCTATTACATAGCTGCGCGGGCCATAGTTTGATTGTTTAATATCACCGCCTTTACCGCCGTATCTGGCAATCAGCTTTCCGTTTAAATAAAGCTCATCGTTATCATCAATATTGTGCAGATCTATCCGGATGCTATCTTTCAGAAATGATTTTTCTTTTAATGATGATGGGATAACCACATGCAGCCTATACCAGCCAAAGCCATCATAGCTGGGGTAACCCTGCCGTTCCCAGTTATAGGATAAATCAATAGGTTTCCAGTTGTGATCGTTATAAGTTGGTGATGCCCATTGCGTTGAATCTCCGGTAGAAAACTTCCATCCTTTGTTGATAGTAATTTCCTGCGCCGAAGCCCTGCAAAACAGGGCCGCAGCGAAGGAGGTCAGTATTAAAATCTTCTTCATTGGTTAAATGGTTATTTGGTTAATAATTCCACATACTTAACCTGTTCCGGAAACCAAACCGTCATTTCGCCCTTACCGCGGTTGGCCCACGAATAATAAGGAATGGCAGTCATTGTTTTGTTTTCGGTGGTTATGGTTTGTGCTGCTTCATCAATATTAACACTTTTTACCTCAGCTTTTAAAACTGTTATACCATTTAACAATGCGGGCTCATAAGTTGTTGTAAAAACGGTACCCTTCGGCACAATTAAATTGGTAGCCATACCATTGTTATCGGCCCACTCGGCGCAATACATTATAGGGCCGCGCTGCAGGGCAACTTTGCCATTATCATCAGCAAGGCTGGTATTGGCAACTACCCTTTGCACATCCATTGGCAGGGTAAGCTCAACCTTATCATTCTTTTTCCATTTTTTGCTGATAACGGCATAACCGTTCTTCGTTTGGTAGTCAACAGCTTTGCCGTTAACTTTTATCGTTATTTTTTGTGCCGATGATTGTTCATAGCTGTACAGGTTTGAGGGGATAGCCTGATCTTTTGCCCATCCAGGGATGCGAATCTTCAGGTTCATATCCATTGCCGAAGCGGGATCAATAGTAAATGTCAATCCGCCATCCCAGGGGTAATTATTTTGCTGGGTTATTTTAAGCGCTTTTTTATTCACCATTAAATTTCCGGTACCACTGATAAACAGGTTGATATAAACATCATTGCCATTTTGCGCATAGATATAACCGGGAATTGATGGCAGCAACCTTGCCACATTGGTGGGGCAGCATGAACACTCAAACCAACCCGAACGGCCGCGCTCAAGATCAGGGTGCGAAAAGCTGTTGCTTACCTGCATGGCATTAGTATAGAAAAACGACTTACCATCTAAAGCCACGCCCGATATTAAACCATTGTATAAGGTTTTTTCCATTACATCGATGTACTTAGCATCACCATGCAGCAAAAACATACGCTGGTTCCAGAAAACGCTGCCTATAGCTGCGCAGGTTTCATTATAAGCAGTAGCATTTGGCAGCTCATAATTATCACCGAAACGTTCACCATCGCCAACGGCACCAATGCTGCCCTGCACATACATTTTTTTGGTAACCATATTGTTCCAGATCTTATCAATAGCTGCTATGTAAGCGGTATCGCCTGTAAGCGCCGCAACATCTGTCATCCCCGAATAAAGATACATGGCGCGTACGGCATGGCCCTCGGCTTCGTCCTGGTCAATAACCGGGATATTATCCTGAAAATAGGTGCCATTCTCATAAACGTTTTTGCTTTTGGCATCATACTTTTTAATGCCGCGCTGATCTATAAAAAATTTAGCCAGGCTCAGGTAATCGGCTTTGCCGGTAACGCGGTATAACCTAACCAGGCCCATCTCTACAATTTCGTGGCCGGGGGCAACATGCCTTTTAGCCGGGCCAAAGGTGCGCACCAACAGATCGGCATTTTTTATGGCGATATTAAGAAAATTGCGTTTGCCTGTTGCCATATAATGGGCAACAGCAGCCTCGTACATATGGCCGCAATTGTAAAGCTCGTGACTCATTTTTGATTCGTTAACCCAACGCTCGGGGCCGGCCCATGATTGCGGGTGAATAGGATCAATACTGCGGGCGGTGTATAAATAACCATCGGGCTCCTGCGCCTTACCTACAATAGTGATCAGTGAATCAATATAGGCTGATAATTTAGCATCAGGATGTACGGCTAATGAATAAGAAGCACCCTCAATGGTTTTATAAATATCGGTATCGTCAAAAGGATAGGTGGTGCAGAATTTACCCTTATGCTCGGCGGCCATGGTAAAGTTTTTTACACGGCCTGTACTTTCGCAACGGGCAAATGATGCCGGGATGGTTGCAGTACGGTTAGTTTCGATCCTTGAGGTCCAAAACTGATCGGTTAATTTTACACTGGTAAAAGGTACGGGCTGAATAGGATAATCCTGCTTTTGTGCAAAAGCAGAAAGACTGCAAAAAGTAATAGCCAGTAAAAAGATGTTCTTTATCATATCCCCTTTATAAGTATATCGCAATCCTAAAAACAAGCTTGTTTATTGTAAACTTACTGTATATCAAAAGTACGGTTCTATAAAAATTTATAATAAAGGATAATTACCCAATTTTAACTGTATTTTAACTTATTAAACAGCAATGGTGATTTTAATTGGGTAGAATAGTGTAAGAAATACATATCCAACATGCGGGCAAAGCCCGCTGCACTTACCCTTAGAGCACCTCAGGATGACAGTCGTTCTCTTTAACCGGACTGCCAGTGTGAAGTTTATTTAAAACGCTCAAACCCCTCAACCTGCTCTTTACTTATGGTAGCCTTGCTGTTGGTTTTAACACCGTCGCCATTTTTTAGTATAATGGCATAACCGTTTTTACTCGCAGGTGCTGCCGTTCCTTCGTAATCTACAATTTTAAGGTTCTTGAAATTATCAACCGTTATGCCATTGGTAATATATGGCTGGCTGATGGTATTATCCCAGGTTAGTTTAAAATCATTAAGGGTTAAGCCATTTACATAGTGCGCATAAAGGCCCGAAATATCATGAGCAAACAATTGTTCGCGCTCATCCAAACAACCACGCAGGTCAATATTGCCACCCATAACATCGTTCAGTTTGCTATTGGTAAACTCCATTGATACATGGTTAAAACGCACATCCCGGATAATGCTTTGGTCTGATCCGTAAAGTAAAATACCGTTCTCGCCTTTACAGGTAATGTTATTGAACTCCACATTTTTTATAACGCCAAGCGTTACATCTGCTTTACCCCTCACAGCCGAAATATGGATAGGCTCGCCATTACCCCACCAATCGCCGGTATGGTATTTGGTTTCAATGGTCATATCGCTGAAGGTGATATTCTCTAACGAACCCACATCCCGCAAAAAAATGCCAATACCCCTGCTTGAGTTGGTAATATTACAATGACTTACGTGGATGTTGCGAACCGTGTTCTGATCTAAAAAACCAATGCGGATACCGCTTGAGTACGATTGCAGGTTACAATTGCTAACAATAATATTTTCTGAAACATGCTTTAAGCCATTAAACCCCGGGATCTCAAAATGATGGTCATAACCCACAATGGCCAGCGCATCATCACCAGCACGAATATCGGAGTTAGTGATCATCACATTGGTGCAGCTGGTTACATCAATACCATCGGCATTGGGTACCAATAAACCGCTCCATAAACAGATGCCGTTAACGCTTACATCATCACAATCGGCAAAGTGCAGCGTCCAGAACGGTGAGTTTAACAAAGAAATATCGCGTAGCTGTACATGCTTACAATTACTAAAAATTACCATTTGCCTTGGGCGGTCTTTAGGCACCACCGGGCCATCGCCAATGCCGTTATCTACTTTACGGTAATTATCTTTTTGCCGGGTAAAACGGGCGCTGTTGGCATCAATTTTCTTCGCCTTATCAAACTCAAAAAAAACTTTGTTATTACCGTCAATTGTTCCGGGCCCGGTTATGGAAACGTTTTCGGCATTCAGGGTATATAATATGCCGTAGTAATTAATGCCGTAACCTTCTTTGGTATAGCTTTCATAATCTTTCAGCTCGGCACTGCCCTGTAATACTGCGCCGCTTTCAAGGTACAGGTTTACATTGCTTTTTAAATGGAAGGTACCTGTTACAAATACGCCCGCCGGCACATATACCCTGCCGCCGCCATTTTGGTTACAGGCATCAACGGCTTTTTGAATAGCGGCGGTGCTTACTGTTTTACCATCGTTTACAGCGCCGTAATCTTTTATGTTAAAAGTTTGGGCATGTAAGGTACCAAAGGCACAAAGGCAGCAAAAAACCAACAGGTAACGGGTAACTGAATACATAAAATTATAATTGGTATATAAATGTTAGTAAAGGCGGCTATGTTAATAGAAACACAAGCCGCCATTAAGCATTGGTAACAAACTTAACATATTGTTTATGATAAAATTTAATACCAATTCTACCTTTAATGATTGAAAAACAACAGGTAACAACATCATAAGTTATCAATTTAAATAAAAAATCTGAGTTATGAAAACTCCAAAAATTATTACCACCGTAATTTTATTATGCTGCTTTTTAACCGGCTTTGCAACTGTTGAAAATTTGAACGGCAAGTGGACAGGCACGCTTAAAACCGACCAGGGTGATGAATATCCGCTGCTTTATCATTTTAAGATCAATGGCGCAGAGCTATCAGGCACGGCAAAAACACCAAAAGGCGAACTGCCCATTAACGACGGTAAAATAACAGGCAGCACTTTTACTTTTAATGTGATGATAAATAACATGGAAATTGACCATAGCGGTAAGTTTTATGGCGATTCGGTTGGGGTTGATATTAGTATGGGCGATATTAAATCGCACGCTACGTTAACCCGGATACCATAGAAAAACACCCGCTACCGGGATATAAGAGCAGGGTTAATGAACAAATTGTCCGCTTAAAAAATATTTTATTCTCTACAGTACTTTTATTTAATAAAAACTTTATTTTTAGGGAATTAAGATCACCAATTATGAAAAAAAGATTTTTTACAACTACGGCACTGCTGTGCTGCTTTGTGGTTTGTTTTGCTGTTATAGCAGATATTACTGGTAAATGGAGTGGAAGCATTACCACGCCCGACGGGCAGGATCTGCCTGTTTCTTACACCTTTAAAGTTGACGGTGAAAAACTTACCGGCGAAGCTACATCACCCGGCGGAACAGTTACCGTTGATGATGGTAAAATAAAAGATGATACCTTCTCTTTTAAAGTGACGGTACAGGGCAATGACTACCCGCATACAGGTAAGGTTTATGCGGACTCAATAGCTATGGATGTGGATTTTGGTGGGCAAAAAACACATACCGTACTTAAAAGAGCCAAATAATTTAAAAACACTATACCACCCAAACCGATTACCCTGCCCCATAAAGGCAGGGTTTTTTAGCTTAATTTTAAGCTTGTTGTAACACTTGTATAATTACTATATCTTATAAAAAACTAAACAATGAAAATCAAAATCTTAACAACTACGGCATTGGTATGCTGCTTTATGGTTTGCATGGCTGTAGTGGCCGACTTAACCGGCAAATGGACCGGATCATTAAAAACCCCCGATGGTAATGAGATCCCGGTAACTTATAACCTTAAAATTGATGGTGATAAAATAACAGGCTCGGCAGATTCGCCGCAAGGTGCCGCAGACATTACTGATGGAAAGCTAACCGGTAATGACCTGAGCTTTAAAGTTTCATCAAACGGGCAGGACATTCCGCATACTGGTAAATACTACCCTGCTGCCGATTCTATCGGGATGAATGTTGATTTTAACGGCACTAAAATGCATTTTACGCTTAAGCGCAGCAATCAATAATATTTAATTTAAAGATATCAAGGGCGTTTTATACGATGAGCAATACAGGCTGCATCATGTATAAAACGCCCTTTTTGTTTAAAACGCAAGCTTATTAAAAGCAACCTTTTTTAAAAATCGGTGGTAAGTACTGTTGTAACTCCATTAACAGTTTTTACATTTGCACCAATTATGCTCAAAAGGTTCACAGTTCTGCTATTGATCGCTTCAATTGTCTCTGCTAACTTCTCGCGCCTGTTTATTTATGCTGGTTTTGAACTCAACCGAAACTACATTGCCACCAAACTTTGTGAAAACCGGAATAAACCCTGGCTGCACTGTAACGGCAAATGTTATTTTATGAAGAAGATAAAACAGGCAGAAGAAAAAGAGAGAAGCGACGAGCGCCAATCGCAAAAAAACCTTTTCCAGGAGGCTTTATTTACACAAAAGCCCGAAGTAGGTTTTTACTCGCAGGTATTGCAGGTAATTCAGGTACCTGAACGCCGCATTACCTTGCCTAAGGTTTACCTCCCTATTTTCCAGCCGCCCCGGCTCGGATAGTTATAACCCATTTTATTTTTTGCTGTTTAAAATTTTATTGCTGTTTAATTACAGCATCTGATTCTTATTGCACTTTATCGTTTGCTCTGTTAAAGGCCATAAGCATTAGTTAATTCCCCTCCCTGGAGGGAGCGCGAGCAAGCCCGTGTAGTGGCAGGGGTGGGTTCTACGCCATAAAACCGACAGCAATAAATAAACCGCCACACCATAAACTATTCTATTTACATCGTTCCGGTTATAAAAACCGGAACGCAAAACATATAAAAATGCATTCTCTGCTTAAAAAAGCTGCTGGTATGTTTATCCTTTTTACTTTGGGGATAACTGCCGGCTACGCACAAAAAATATACAAGGGTAAGGTTATTGATGCCATTACCCGCCAGCCTGTTGAATATGCCAACATCCGTACCCATATAGCTAACAAAGCTACCGTGACTGATAAGTACGGCAACTTTCAGCTTTCATTACCTGTTGATACCGCTACCTTACTCATAACTTATATGGGCTATACCGATAAACAATTGCGTGTTGAAAGCAATATTAAACGCACCTTAATCACACTTGACCGCGGGGCTATTAACCTGCAGGAAGTGCGCATAGCACCTACGCTAAACAGCGGCTCGTTCCATACCCTGAGTGCGCTCGATCTGAACCTGCGCCCGGTAAATTCATCCCAGGATCTGATGCGACTGGTTCCCGGCTTGTTTATTGCCCAGCACATGGGTGGCGGCAAGGCCGAGCAGATCTTTATCCGCGGCTTTGATGCAGATCATGGTACTGATCTTAATGTTTCGGTAGATGGATTGCCGGTTAATATGGCGTCACACATCCACGGGCAGGGTTATGCGGACCTGCACTTCCTCATCCCTGAAACCGTATCGACCTATGATTTCGGGAAAGGCCCTTACTATACCGAAAAAGGCGATTTCACCACAGCCGGCTACCTTAACTATACCACTAAGGATGCATTGGATAAAAGCATGATCAGCCTGGAAGCAGGCCAGTTTAAAACCGCCCGGATTATGGGTATGATAGATCTGCTGAGCACCAAAGCCAAACAAAACGGCACCAATGCCTACATAGCCGGCGAATATAATTACACCAATGGCCCTTTTGATTTTGGCGAACGGTATAAACGCTTTAACCTGTTCGGTAAATTTACTACCATGTTAGGCGCTAATAATAAGCTCAGCGTTACCGCATCAACCTTTAAAACCAGCTGGAGAGCCTCGGGCGAGATTCCTGAGCGCGCAGTTGCCAGCGGCACCAATGCCATTGATGATAATGGCAACCCCTACCAGGTACAGTCGCCAATAAAGATAGGCCGCTTTGCTACTATCGACAGCGCACAGGGCGGCCGCAGCACGCGCACCAATGCCATTGTAAAACTAACATCTGATTTAAAAAACAACCTTACCCTCGAAAACCAACTTTACTATACCCATTACACATTCGATCTGCATGTAAACTCAACCTTTTTTGCTGAAGACAGCCTGAACGGCGATGAAAGGCAGCAGCACGAGGAGCGCGATATGTTTGGTTATAACGGCAAGCTTACCAAAAAAAATTATCTGGGTAATGCTGTACTTACGTCGTCAATTGGCTTAAGTTCAAGGTTTGATCAAACTTATGGCACGGCTTACAGCCATGTTACCGAACAATACCAGTTTTTGGATGATATTACCCGCGGCGACATTAAACAAAACAATACCGGCGTTTATTTGGATGAAACTTTAGAGAGTGGTAAATGGCTTTTCAACGTAGGTTCAAGGCTTGATTATTTCCACTTTAACTTTCAGGATTCGGCCAAAAACAAAACAGTTGTTAGCCCTAAGGTTAATATCCAATACACGGCCAATGCTGCTTTGCAATTGTACTTAAAGGCTGGCAAGGGTTTTCATTCAAACAATGCCATTGCGGTTATTGGCAACAATGGGCTGGATGTGCTGCCTGCCGCTTACGGTGCCGATCTGGGGCTTAACTGGAAACCTGTTCCGCGTTTATACATCAATGCTGCGCTGTGGTATTTATACCTGCAGCAGGAGTTTGTTTATACCGATGATGGCGATATTGCACCCGGCGGCAGAACCCGCCGGATGGGTGTTGATGTATCGGTAAGGTACCAGTTGGCTAACTGGCTGTTTGCTGATCTTAACGTGAACCTTGCCAGGCCCCGCCTGGCTGATAGTGCCAAAAATACAGGTTACCTTGCCCTTGCCCCTACATTTACCAGTACCGGCGGACTGGATTTTAAGCTCAATAACGGCATAAACGGTGGCCTTAGCTACCGCTACCTGCACAGCAGACCTGGCAACAACACCAACACCCTAAGAGCCGACGGCTATTTTGTAACCGACCTTAAGTTAAACTACACCCAAAAAAGGTATGAGTTCGGCATCAGCATAGAAAACCTGCTGAATACTAAATGGAACGAGTTTGAGGCCGAAGAAGTAAGCAGGCTAAAAGGTGAAGCCGCCCCGGTTGACCAAATGAGCTTTACCGCCGGTACCCCATTTTTTGCCAAGCTAAGGATAGCCGTATTTTTTTAGGCAGCTAACAAATACATAAACTTATGTGTTCCCTGCAGGTAACTGCAGGGAACCATTTTTCAACTTTAATATAACCACATAAATTAAACAACATGAGATCATTAAAAATATTCAGTCTTTCAATTATAATAGCTTTAATAGTTACAACCCGGTCAAATGCACAGGATGCAGCTTTAAGCAAACCCATAAATGCAGTTATTGATAACTACATCGCCCTTAAAAATGCTTTGGCAGCAGGCGATGCAAGCCTGGCAAAAAGTGATGCTAAAACTCTTTTATCTGCCATAAACAGTGTACCCGTAAAAAGCATGAATAAAAGCCAGCTTGCTATGTGGACCAACTACTCGGCAAAGCTTCAGTTTGATAGCAGGCACATCAGCGAGGTTGATATGCTGCATCACCAGCGCGAACACTTTGCCAGTTTATCAAATAACCTTTATACCGTATTAAAAGATCTGAAGCTGAACAAAGCACCCCTTTATCACCAGTATTGCGAAATGAAACAGCAATACTTTATCAGCGAAACCGAAAAAGGTAAGGACCCTTATATGGGCATGTCCAATTGCAGTAAGGTAAAAGAAACCTTACCGGCAGTAAAATAATGCAGCCCAAATGTTCGCCCGAAAGTTTAATACCCGCCGGGCGAACATTTTTTACACTTCATTTTAAATATTATATTGTAACTATCCCAAACAGGCAATATCATTTATTGTATCCTTACCCTTATAGCACAGCGTATTATCCCGGTGTAATTTGTATTATTTAGTAATAATTAACATTATTTACTAAGCCAGCTAAGAATAAATTAATATTTTTAGCCATAAATCAAATTCACAATATGCAAATAAGGAAAAACGTTTTTTGTGCCCTATCAGCAGTGGCCCTTTTGGGTTTTCAGGCTAAAGCACAAAAAGTAGAATTTACAGAATACGACCTGCCGAACGGCCTGCACGTTATTCTTCACGATGACCATCACGCGCCCGTAGTGGCGGTGTCAGTTATGTATCACGTAGGCTCAAAAAATGAGGTTGCAGGCCGCACAGGCTTCGCGCACTTTTTTGAACACTTGCTTTTTGAGGGCAGCGAGAACATTAAACGCGGCGAGTTCATGAAGATAGTATCAGCCAATGGCGGTCAGAACAATGCCAACACTACACAAGACAGAACTTTTTATTACGAGGTATTCCCATCAAACCAGCTGCAAACAGGCTTGTGGCTGGAGAGCGAGCGGATGATGCATCCTGTAATAAATGAAATAGGCGTAAAAACGCAAAATGAAGTTGTAAAGGAAGAAAAACGTTTAAGCTTTGATAACCGCCCTTATGGTAATTTAATTAATGACATCGGCCACGACCTTTTCCCTACCCACCCTTACGGTAATGGCGTTATCGGATCAATGAAGGATTTAGACGCAGCCAAGCTGGATGAGTTCAAAGAGTTTTTTAAACAGTTTTACGTGCCCAATAATGCTGTATTAACTATTGCAGGCGATATTGATATAGCTAAAACCAAAGAATTGGTAGCCGCCTATTTTGGCCCTGTGCCACGCGGTGCAGATGTTGTTTACAAAAAGGTGGAGGAAGCGCCTATCACCAAAACTATTGTTGATACGGCTTATGATGCCAACATCCAAATTCCGTTTATGATTGCTGCCTACCGGGTACCGGGCAGGGACAGCCGCGATTCAAAAGTGATGCAAATGATCTCTTCTATTCTGTCTGGCGGGGCAAGCTCACGCATGTATAAAAAAATGGTTGATGAAAAAAAGGATGCCTTACAGGTTATTGCCTTTAATTACCCGCTCGAAGATTATGGCATGTACATAATAGGTGCGTTGCCCAACAATGGCGCAGCACCTGCCGGCTTGCTAACTGACATGGACGAAGAGATAGTTAAACTGCAAAAAGATTTAATCACTCCTGATGATTATGAGAAGCTGCAAAACCAGTTTGAAAATAACTTTGTGAGCACCAATACCCGCATGTTAGGCATAGCCGAAAACCTTGCCAATGGCTACACTTTTGATCATAAGGATACCAACAATATTAATGAAGAGTTGAAACTGATAAGGTCAATAACCCGCGAAGAGATAAGGGATGCCGCACGCAAATATCTGAATAATAACCAGCGCCTGGTATTGTATTATCTGCCCGGAAAAGGCAAAGCTCAATAATTAATTATATCACGAAAAAACATCATGAAGAAATACATATTGATAGCTGCCGGCGCATTATTGATGCAATTTGCACAGGCACAAATAACTATTGACCGCAGCAAACAGCCCGCAGCCGGCCCTGCCCCGGTTTTAACCATTAAAGATCCGGTTATTTACAAAATGCCAAACGGTATCACGGTTTTGGTTGTTGAGGATCATCGCCTGCCAAAGGTATCGGCCACATATTTTATTGATGCCGGGCCTACCATTGAAGGCAGCAAAGCTGGCGTTGGCAACCTGATGGGTGCAATGCTAAACGAGGGCACCAAAACTATGCCCAAAGCAACGTTTGATAACGCTGTTGAAAAATTAGGCGCCAATGTGGAGCTGAGCGCATCGGGTGGTAGCGTTGGCTCGCTTACCCGTTATTTTAAAAGTGCTTTTACCCTGATGGGCCAGGCTTTAAAAGAACCCGCTTTTACGCAGGAATCTTTTGATAAATTAAAGAGCCAGTCTATCACCGGTATTAAATCGCAGGCTAAAAGTGCACCTGCAATTGCAAGCCGGGTTGATAATGCCCTTGTCTACGGCAAAACCCATCCGCTTGGCGAGTATGAAACTGAAGAAAGCATTAACAGTATCACTTTACAGGATATTAAGGATACTTACAGCAAATACATCACCACATCAAGGGTTTATTTAACTTTTATTGGTGATATAACACCTGCCGATGCAAAGCTTTTAGCTAACGAAGTTTTCGGTGCATGGAAAGGCGCGCCTTTGGCATTGCTTAAAATTCCGGTGGTGTCTAATCCTGCTAAAACTGAAATTGATGTGGTGAACGTGCCAAGTGCGGTTCAATCTGAGATCCACGTAATGAACCTGGTTGACCTGAAGAAAAACGATCCTGATTATTTTGCAGCCATACTGGCCAATTATATTTTAGGCGGCGGCGCCGAAAGTCGTTTATTTATGAACCTGCGCGAAAAACATGGCTTTACCTATGGCGCTTACTCCTCAATAGGAACAGAAAGATACCAGAGTGTATTTTCGGCACAGGGATCTGTAAGGAATGCTAAGGTTGACAGTGCAGTTACTGAATTTTTAAACGAGGTAAAACGCATCAGCACCACAAAGGTAACCGATGAGGAACTTAAGAATGCTAAAGCGCTTTATAATGGTTCGTTCGCGCTTGGGCTCGAAGATCCGGCACGTACGGCAACATTTGCCCGGAACAGGCTGATCTATAACCTGCCTGCTGATTTTTATTCTACCTACCTGCAAAAAGTTAACGCAGTTACTGCCGATGATATTGAGCGCGTTGCTAAAAAATACTTTAGCTATGATAATGCCCGTGTGGTAGTGGTAGGTAATACCGCACAAATGCTTGATGGGCTTAAGAAGAGCGGCTACCCTGTTAAGTTGTACGATACTTATGCTAACCCGATAGTTGAAGGGGCTGCGTCAGCCGCTGTACCTGATGTTAAAGCTACCGATATAATTAAAAGCTATATTGATGCTGTTGGCGGCACAGCCGAATTAAAGAAGGTTACCTCTGTTTCGGCAACGCTAACCATGTCAATGCAGGGCATGAACCTGAATGTTACCCAGAAAAAAATGGTCCCTAACAAGGAAACTATGACCGTAACAATGGGCGGTAACGTAGTTATGAAAGAAGCTTTTGATGGCGATAAAGGTTACCAGCAGCAGGGACCTAACAAAAAAGACCTTACTGCCGAAGAGATAGCACAGAAAAAGGTATTTACATCCTTAACCGAGCAAATAGATTACCTTACTAACCCTGCATTTAAGTTAGTGGTTAAGGGCATCCAGAAAGTTGACGGTAATGATGCCTATCAAATTGATGTAACAGACCCAACCGGAAAAACAAATAGTGAGTATTACGATGTAAAAAGTAAGCTATTGGTTAAAAACGAAAGCACTACGGTAACAGGTGCTACCAGTATTTTACAAACCCTTGAACTTGCTGATTACCGCAAAATAGGCAATGTAATGCTGCCTTATAAACAAACCATAACACAATCGGCCGGCGGACAGGCACAAACTTTTGTTATGACTGTTACTGATGTTAAAATAAACCAAGGCGTTACTGCCGATGATTTTAAATAACAGTAGTGTATTAAGAAAAAAGAAAAGAGCTTGCCCGGTGGTGAGCTCTTTTTTTGTGGGGCAAATAATAGCCCTGAAGACTAATTAATGATTTGTTCCCATTTTGGTAACATAATTGTATATTTGTATTTAGATATGCGTATTATAGCTGTTAAAACTTTAAAGGAATATGCAAAGGATTTCCATTTGGCCGAACAAGCGTTGTTTAGCTGGTATGATGAAGTAAACACCGCAGAATGGAACAATTCAGGCGAGCTAAAGGCACAATATAGAAATGCCTCGATACTTAATAATAAAAGGGTAGTATTTAATATTCATGGAAATAGCTATCGCCTTATAGTTGATATTGAATACCGCTTAAAGATTGTTTTTGTTGTTTGGTTTGGAACATATAAACAATATGATAACATTGATGCTAAAATAATAAGTTATGTTAAAGCCGATTAAAACAGAAGAACAATATAACAATTCATTAGCCCGTGTTTATGAGTTAATGCAAATTGACATTAAAGTAGATTCAGTTGAGTCTGATGAATTGGAAGTGTTAAGTATTCTGGTAAAAGAATATGAAACTGTACACTACCCTGTACCATCGCCAAATCCATTAGAGGCAATAAAATTCCGATTAGACCAGATGGGACTGTCCGAAAAAGAATTAGGACAAATTCTTGGTTATCGTTCCCGAAAATCGGAGATCCTTTCGGGCAAAAGAAAACTAAGCCTGAATATGATACGCAAGTTGAATGAGGTACTCCACATTCCGGCACAAGTTTTAATTCAAATATATTAGTTCAATATACCCCATATCATTCCCCCGGCGCAGCCAAAGCGTCGCCTGTTTTAACCGGTATGCCAAAATTTGGTGAGCCATCCGGGTTCCAGGTAAATTTTTGTATGCGGGGCGATCGTTGCCCGTCACAGCCGCAACCGGGCTTTGGGTTAGCATGGTATATTATCCAGTCTTCCTTCCCGTTTGGCGATTTAAAGAAGCCGTTATGGCCCGGCGCATACACGCTGTTTTCAACACTTTCTTTAAATACAGGTTGTTTTGATTTTATCCAGGATGCGGCATCAAGCAGGTCGGCATCGGCTGATGCGGTTAACATCCCCAAAGCATAATGATCCGTCCAACAGCCACTGGCCGAATAAACGAGGAACAATTTATTACCATGCTTAAGCATTTCGGGGCCTTCGTTAACATTTACATGGTGAGGAGCATCGCTCAGGTCGCCGTGTTTTTCCCAATCATATATGGCGCTTGATACTCTGACCCTTTTACTGCTGATGGTATAAGGATTTGCCATTTTAGCGATATAAATATTCTGCTCCCCATTAACATCCCCTTCCCAGCCCGACCAGATCATGTATAACTGCCCCTTGTTTTCAAATACCGAAGCATCAATGGCCCATTTATTGGTATCATCGGCAATCTGTCCTTTAAATACCCATTCACCTTCCATTGGGTCGGCTGATGAATTTTCGAGTACATACAAGCGGTGATGCTGGTTATCGCCATCATCAGCAGCAAAATACATATACCATTTACCCCGTAAAAAATGCATTTCAGGAGCCCATAATTCTTTAGAATAAGGCTTATTTACAGGCGGCAGCCATACTGCTTTATGTTGGGCTTTACCCAAATTGGCCATGCTTTTGGTTTTCCAAAGCTCAAGCCGGTTGCCCATTGAATTTGTGTAGTAGTAATATCCGTTATGGTATACCACCCAGGGATCAGGACCAACAGGCAACAATGGATTGGTAAAAGTATTTTGTGCCGATATACTACAAACCATCAGCATTAAAAAACAGGTAAATATCAGGGTGAACCGCATGGTCATCAATTAAAATCCTTGTATCTAAAACTAAAAACACCCGTTGTTATTGTTTCTTTCCATTCTCCACGCTCTTAATCTCTTCTTTCCTGTCCTTTTTAAAGTCGAAGTTTTTGAAGTCGTCGTTTTGTGGCAGATCCATCGTATAGCTGTTCAGGGTATGTACCTCAATCGTAATATCACTGGCAATAAAGTCTATCATATGGCCGCCAGCTTCTTTATTATCTGCCAAAAAATGAAAATGATAACCGCTGATATGTGCGCCTTCCATAAATGCAGGTAACTTATAGCCAACCAGATCGCCGCTAATGTTTTTAAACTCAAAAAAATGCTGCTTGTTTAGCATAGCAGCCAATGGAAGGTAAGGCTTTTGCTCAACCGGCGGGAAAGCCCTTGTTTTAACATAATTAAAACTCCCCTTAATATGGATAGCGTAGATACCGTTTATATTGGTAAGCACACTATCCAGGTAGTGGAACAGGGCTGCTTTGGTCAACACCATGCCCGGTTTATAAACTTTATCTGCATGAAAAAAGCAGACGATAGCGTAAGGCGTTTTCCCGGTATCGCTCATTAAAGTGGTTTTACCGGTGCTTTGGGTTTGGTAAAGTTTGCCGTTCAGTATTAGCAGTTCACCATCTAATTTGGCAGGGGCGCCAAGGCCAAAATTACCATGTTCTTTTAGCTGTTTATAAGGATAGTAGGCATCGTACAAACCACCAATAAACCCGGCAGCATACCCGGCACTAAATAAATTGCCACTGGTTGTGTTTGCATTGGTTTGCGCAGTGGTGCTAACATGCAGGTTAAAGACAAGCAGAATACTGATGGATAGGCTTTTGAAAATAGTTTTCATTGCAGATTTTTGGGGTGATGACAGGTAAAGTTTTACTTTCAGCTTACGGTGATGTTAAGGTAGTAAATTATCTTTGGTATAGTAAAAAGGAGAGTTATGAAAGTTGAAATATGGTCGGATGTGATGTGCCCGTTTTGCTATATCGGCAAACGCAGGTTTGAAGACGCTTTACAGCAATTTGAACATAAAGACGATGTTGAAATTGAATGGCGCAGCTTTCAGCTCAACCCTGACATGGAAACAGATACCAGCGTTAGTATAGATGAATACCTTGCCGACAAAAAAGGCTGGACATTGGAGCATGCACAGCAAATGAATGCCCATGTAACCAAAATGGCTGCCGAGGCTGGGTTAACTTATAATATGGATAAAGCCGTAGTTGCCAATAGCTTTAAGGCCCACCGCTTTAGCCACCTTGCTAAAAAACATGGTTTAGGCGTTGAGGCCGAAGAACAATTATTTAAAGCCTATTTTACCGACAGCAAAAATATTGACGATAACGATGTACTGATTGACTTAGGCCGGGCCATAGGTTTAGATGCTGCCGAGGTTAAACAAACTTTAGAAAGCGATACCTTTGCCGAGGATGTAAAGCACGATATTGATACCGCGCAATACCTGGGCATACAGGGCGTACCCTTTTTTGTGATGAATAATAAATACGCCATATCAGGCGCGCAGGCTGTGCCCGTGTTTGAGCAAACTTTAGCTAAAGCCTTTGGCGAATGGCAGCAGGAAAACCCTAAACCTGATTTTAAAATTATTGAAGGTGATACCTGCGGACCCGAAGGCAATTGCTGATAAAATATTAAAGCGATACAAAAGCTCCTGAAAAGGGGCTTTTTTTATTGTATAATTGACATATAATATTGGCGATATGCTATTTTTACGGCATCAACATTTGCTTGTGAATGCTAAACGCCATATCCTTTCTGCCCTTATCCTGCTAACAAGCTTAGGCTTACGGGCACAAAACCCGGTTACAGTAACAGTCAATATCAAACAAAAAGCACAAACCATACAAAATTTTGGTGCTTCGGGTTGCTGGTTCAGCGATCCGGTGGGTAAATATTGGGCGGATAGCACTAAGGAGCACATGGCGAAGCTATTGTTCAGTAAGGGCATCGATAAAAAAGGAAATTTAGAAGGGATAGGCCTTTCGGCGTGGCGATTTAACATTGGCGCAGGCACAGCAGAGCAAGGCGACAGCAGCGGTATTAAAGACCCCAACCGCAGGGTTGAGTGTTTTTTAAATGCCGACGGTACTTATAACTGGAGCAAAGAACAGGGCTATTTATGGTTCATTAAAAAAGCCCGGGATTATGGCGTTGAAAACCTGATAGCTTTTGTAAATAGCCCTCCCGTTTATTATACACAAAATGGCCTGGGTTATAAAACCACTAAAAGTAAAAATGCCAACCTTAAGGCTGATAAATACGAGGCCTATGCAAACTTCTTAGCCGAAGTATTGGCACATTTTAACCATGAAAATATCCGCTTTAACTTAATCAGCCCTGTAAATGAGCCACAGTGGGAATGGTATGATAAATATGGTGAGGCCAGCCAGGAAGGCAGCCCTTACACCAATAAAGAAATTTATCATGTTGTTAAAACATTGGATGAGGCCTTAACTGCAAAAAAACTATCAACCCAGATCCTGATCCCCGAAGCGGGGATGCTAACCTATTTATACAATAACCCAAAAAACAGCGAAACAGGCAACCAGATACAGCAGTTTTGGCAAATCGGGAGTCCGCTTTATTTGGGTGATTTAAAACACCTGGGCAGGTATGCTGCCGGGCACGGTTATTTTACCGAAGATGGCGTACAGAA
Organism: Mucilaginibacter sp.; assembly: GCF_965277465.1. GTDB lineage: Bacteria > Bacteroidota > Bacteroidia > Sphingobacteriales > Sphingobacteriaceae > Mucilaginibacter. The sequence goes on along the minus strand of NZ_CBDICW010000002.1, from coordinate 247,720 downwards.
CACCATTAACATAAGACAACAACTTGCCGATACCGCCGGCAAATACAAGGTAGCTTACTGGCAATCGGAATATTCAATGTTAGCTGATGGATTTAAAGAAGGATCAAAAGATAAACGGAGCGCTATAGATTGCGCTATATTTTTAGCAAAGCTGATACACCATGACCTGGCAGATGGAAATGCTTCGGCATGGCAGTTCTGGAACTCATGGGAACCAGGCAAAGCCGACTTTAACACCCGTTATTACCTTTTAGCCCTTGATCCGAATAAGGATTTTAAGTCGGGTAATTTTCAGGTTACTAAAAACCTTTGGGCATTGGGCCATTACAGCCGGTTTATACGCCCAGGCATGGCACGTATACAATTGCCGGATACGGCTGATAAGGATTTGCTGATAAGCGCTTATTACGGCGATAAAAAATTAGTGCTGGTTATTATAAATAATGGCACCGGCGCCAAACAAATAAAGCTTAATATCCCTGCAGGTAAATTCAGTAAAAGTATCCAGCCATACATAACTACAGCTGCAATAGCCGATGATATGAAACCATTGAAAATTGTTAGCAGTAGCAGCCCGCTAAACATACAGCCGAGGGCTATTTATACTTTGGTAATGAATGAGAAATAGCCTCCTGCGCTAATCAATTGCAAAACTAAAATCTGAGTTTAAGAACAGCTTTAGCTTTATATCTCTATCGTTTATCAGGAAAATTATTCCCTGAATGAATTACTATAAATTTTATAAATTGTTTATTAACAGGCGTTAAAATAAATAATTTGTGTTACTTTTATAAGCCTTTACTAATACTTTATCAGAGCGACGAGATGAGAAAACTTTACTATAAAATCATGATAGCGTTACTTGCAATTGGCTCCATAGCTGGTTGTAAATTAGACGCACCTATATACCCAACGGGAACGACAACGGGAACCGGAACTACCACAGGAACGGGTACTGGAACAAGCACAGGAACGGGTACTGGAACAGGAACAGGTACCGGTACTGGTACTGGAACGGGTACTGGTACCGGCACAGGTACTGGAACCGGGACAGGTACTGGCACCGGAATGGGTACTGGCACAGGAACAGGTACTGGCACCGGAACGGGTACTGGCACAGGAACAGGTACTGGCACCGGAACGGGTTCAACTGTTAATGATGGAAACGGCTTACCGCTTGGTGCTGTAAATACCATTGTATTACTAATAAATGGTAAAACCATTACCTATAAAACAAACGATTCATTTATCACCTATTTCCCGGGTTCTCCTGAGGCTATTTTATCGCCTACAGAGGGGCAAACAACCATAATAGGCTTTGGATCAACTCAAACTGATATATTCACACTTTCGTTCTTTGGCTCAAAAGTTGGAACATACGACCTGGTGGGGGTAATAGCCGGAAAGTATTCAAATGACCAGTTAGGTACCGGAAAAACAAAAATAACATTGTTAACCTACGCCAACCTTAAAGGTACTTTACAAGGTACATTTAGTGTTGATATGGTTGATGATCAAAATAACCCCTTCCCACATGTACTGGGATCGTTTAACATAAAAATGTAATTGATATGCCAGCATTTAAAGCACTCGGGCTTGCCTTTATACTAACATCACTTACCTATTTAATGGTGATGAAATATATTTTTCAGGATAACGGCATTCAAAATGTTGTTATGGCTGTTATTGCGGGTATAGGATGCGCGGCGGCTACCTTTTTTATAACCAGGAAAAAGGCTGATAAAAAGATTTAAAACATATATAAACCCGGGACGCATGCTTAAAAGTATAGTCCCGGGTTTTTTATACCCATATAATAAAGAAGGCAACTATCTTTTTTAACTCCCGATAAATTCAAATACCTTTGCAGCCAGTACTTAAAGTGTGCTATTTACACTTACTGTTAAGGCATTATTAATGGCAGATTCTACTATTCTTAAACCATCCACCTCAAAAAGAATGCTCCGCATTGCTGTTGGGATCCTGTTTTTTATGGCCGGTCTGTGCTTTGCAAGCTGGGCATCGCGTATTGCAACGGTACAAACAAAAATGGGGCTTTCGGATGCTGGTTTAGGTGCGGTGCTTTTTTCGCTTCCTGTAGGGTTAATGCTGTCATTACCTTTTTCTGGCTGGGTTATCACCAAAATAGGGAGTAAAAAGCTATTGCTTGGGGCCATAATTGCCTATGGTATTACTTTGCTTAGTTTGGGTTTGGCGCAAAATACCTTCCAGCTTATTATTTGCCTGGTGGTGTTCGGCTTTTCGAGCAATGCGGTTAATATCTCTGTTAATACACAGGCCGTAACTGCCGAGGGTTTATACAATAAACCTATTATGGCATCTTTTCATGGTTTGTGGAGCCTTGCCGGGTTTACCGGGGCAGGCATAGGCACATTTATGATAGGGCATGGTGTTGATCCTTTCCACCATTTTGTTATCGTTTTAATTATATTGGTAATAGGCGTTATTGCCGCTTCCAAATATTTGCATAATGATGCCGGTGTTGTAAAAACCGGGAAAGAAGAAGCAATCCCGCTTCGCAAACGCTTAAGCCTGATTGTTCCGTTATTGACGCTGGGTAGTATTGCTTTTTGTTCGATGATCTGCGAGGGTGCCATGTTTGACTGGAGCGTGATCTACTTTAAAAAAGTAGTAGCTGCCCCTATTGCTTTACAAGGTGCCGGCTTTACTGCCTTTATGCTCACCATGGCCGGTGGCCGCTTTATAGCCGATTGGTTTGCGCACCGCTTTGGTTTAAAACGTACCTTACAGGTTAGCGGCAGCTTAACCACTATAGGCTTGCTGATCGCATTGATATTCCCTTACTTTTATACCGCGATGATCGGCTTTTTATTTGTTGGTGCCGGGGTATCGTCGGTAGTGCCAATGGTTTATAGCGCAGCAGGCAAATCAAAAACATTAACTCCGGGCGTTGCACTTGCAGCCGTATCAACCATAGGTTTTATTGGGTTTTTGGTTGGGCCACCCGTAATTGGTTTTATAGCAGGGTTGGCCACCTTAAGGGCATCATTTGCATTTATAGCCATTATGGGTACCAGTGTTGTAATACTTTCAACCAGGGCTAAGCTGGATAGTTAATCATTGGCATTCCTTTAGTTGGATTCATTTGATCCCAACCTTTATTCCTTATTTAAATCCTGATCATTGGGGTTTATCAGGTATTCAAAGTTTTCGTAGCCATTATGAAAAATAAACTTTAGCCTTTCTTTAGGTACTTCTATATCTAAAGCCATGGCCCCAATTGTGGCAGGTAAATTATCCCTGATCAGTTTCAGGTCGGTTATGTTGGGCATATCAATATGTATATCTTCTCCCTGTGCTTCAATTTTCCATCCCGGTATATAGGCATTGGTTAAAACTTCTATCCATTTTTGCTGATACGTGTTCATACTGATCCTTTTATTTATCTATATAAAAGCACTCAGTTCAATAATGGTTTTCGATAATTCCCTTTTTTTATATTCAGCCTAAATATCACATTGAGGGATTAGGCCATCTTTGCTAATTTACCAACGGTAAGCCCCTGTACAATTATGGAGAAAACAACAATCATATAGGTGATCAGTACAAATTCATCCCGGTGCATACTCTCGGGTAGTGATAGTGCCAGCGCAACAGAAATGCCTCCGCGCAAGCCACCCCAGGTTAATATTAAAATGGCATTTTTCTCAAACTTTATCCAAAGTTTTAAAAACATTATCGGGAACGAAACAGAAAAATACCGGGCGAGTAATACCAATAGGATCATTATACCACCTATCAGCATAATGGTAGGGTTTATTTTTATAACCAGCATTTCCAGGCCTATCAGCAAAAATAAAACGGCGTTAAAGATCTCGTCAGTCAAATCCCAGAATTTACTGAGGTAATCGCGGGATTCGGGAGAAAGGTCATCTCCCTTGCCTTTGGTACCCATTATAATACCCGCAATAATTATGGCAAGCGGCCCCGACAAATGGAAATAATCGGCCAGCGAATACCCGCACATTACAACCGTTAGGGTAATTAAAACCTCCACCCTGTAATTATCAATTGATTTGATAAACAGGTGGGCCACATAACCCAATAGCGCACCAAATAAAATACCGCCGCCTGCCTCCTTTAAAAAAAGCAGCGCCGTATTACCAACGGAAAACTTATCCATCCCGTTTACGGCAATCTCATAAATGGTTAAAAAAACAACCACACCTACCCCATCATTAAAAAGCGATTCGCCTGCTATTTTTAGTTCGAGGGATTTTGGGATGCCGGCCTGTTTTAGTATGCCCATTACAGCAATCGGGTCTGTTGGTGATATTAAGGCGCCGAACAACAGGCAGTAGATATAAGGGATATTGATGCCGAAAACCTGGAACAGGAAATAGGCCAAAACACTTACTATAAAGGTAGATAAAAACGTACCGATGGTAGCCAGCAGCATTACCGGCCAGATCTCCTTTTTCAGTTTATGGGCATCAATATGTAACGATCCTGCAAACAGCAAAAAGCTAAGCATTATCTTCATTAATACCTGCTCAAAGTTAATATTTGAAACCAGCAGCAATGCTTTTGATGAAATGCCCGGTATTAAATTACCTAATACCGCCAACACTATAGAGGATAGCAAAGCAATTACCATGATACCTATGGTAGGTGGCCATTTTATCCAGCGGTCGTTTACATAGGCAAAAACGGCTGTTAAAAATACAAGTACAGATATGATGTGATAGGTTACCAATGTTATTTTTTAAGAAATATTATAAGACATACGAATTTACAAAATCCGGCTTGCTCTTTAGCTTAATTGCGCTAATATAGTTGGTGCAGGCACTATGCTGCTTAATTTCTATCGCCGGGGCGTTCCATCTTTCAGCTAAAATTACCATCTTGCAATTATAAACCCGAACTGTGAATAATAAGATAAAGTTATTAAAGCAAAAACGTGACGAGGCCCTTTTAGGTGGCGGTAAGGCACGCATTGAAAGTCAGCATAAAAAAGGAAAACTTACCGCACGTGAGCGCCTACATTTTTTGATGGACGAGGGCTCGTTCCAGGAGATCGGGATGCTGGTTTCGCACCGGTCTACCGATTTTGGGATGGAAAAAGAGAAATATCCCGGTGATGGTGTGATAACTGGTTATGGCACCGTAAATGGCCGGCTGATCTATGTTTTTTCGCAGGACTTTACCGTTTTTGGTGGCTCCCTATCAGAAACGCATGCCGAAAAGATCTGCAAGATAATGGACCTCGCCATGAAAAATGGCGCCCCGGTTGTAGGGCTCAATGATTCGGGCGGTGCACGGATACAAGAGGGTGTGGTATCATTAGGCGGCTATGCCGATATATTTTATAAAAACACAATGGCATCGGGCGTTGTGCCACAGATCTCGGCCATTATGGGCCCATGTGCCGGCGGAGCGGTTTACTCACCAGCCATTACTGATTTTATTTTAATGGTTGAAAATACCAGCTATATGTTTGTTACCGGGCCAAACGTAGTAAAAACGGTAACTCACGAGGTAGTAACATCCGAAGAGCTGGGCGGGGCAAATGCCCATGCCACCAAATCGGGCGTAACGCATTTTGCCTGCGCCAATGAGATAGAAGCCATTCAGCATGTAAAAAAACTATTGAGTTACATGCCGCAAAATTGTGAAGATACAGCCCCGGCCCTGCCTTACGAAACTAAGAACGAGATAAGAGAAGAACTGAATACCATACTCCCTGAAATAGCCTCACAACCTTATGATATAAGGGAAGTTATTGACCATATTATTGATGCAGGTTCGTTTTTAGAAGTGCATAAAGATTTTGCAGAGAACATTGTAGTAGGCTTTGCCCGTTTGGCAGGGCGCAGTATTGGCATTATAGCCAACCAGCCCGCATTTTTAGCGGGTGTGTTAGATATTAACTCATCAACCAAGGGTGCGCGTTTTGTGCGCTTTTGCGATAGCTTTAATATCCCCTTATTGGTTTTGGAAGATGTACCGGGCTTTTTGCCGGGTACCGACCAGGAATGGAATGCCATTATCACCAACGGCGCCAAATTGCTTTATGCATTTTGCGAAGCCACTGTGCCCCGTATTACTGTAATAACCCGCAAGGCTTATGGTGGTGCTTACGATGTAATGAACTCCAAACATATTGGTGCGGATATGAACTATGCATGGCCATCGGCAGAGATTGCGGTAATGGGTGCTAAGGGTGCAGCCGAAATTATTTTTAAGCGTGAGATAAATGCAGCCGAAGACAAGGAAGCCAAATGGAAAGAAATGGAACTTACCTATTCGGACATATTTGCCAACCCTTACCGCGCCGCCGAACGTGGCTTTATTGACGAGGTAATAGAACCTGCCGAAACCCGCTTAAAACTGATCCGTGCCTTTAAAATGTTAGAGAATAAAGTAGTTAATAATCCTAAAAAGAAACACGGGAACATTCCATTGTAGGCAAAAGGCGAAAGGCACGATCAAGCGTGAACACTTGATCGTGCTATAGAATTATCAGACTTAGCAAAACCTTTAGCCTTTTACCTCCCTAACTGGACTTAAATAGTAATGATTATAGAACAAATACCTCCCGAGCTTACCTGGAAACTGCGACGCGATGTTTTATATCCGGGTATGATGAAGCACCAGATGGAAATGGAGGTTGACAGCGAAGGCATCCACTTTGGTGCTTATAAGGATGATAAACTGGTGGGCGTAGTTTCAGTATTTCAGCAGAGCACTGAATTTCAGTTCAGAAAATTAGCTGTTGATGTAAGCCTGCAAAACAACGGGATAGGCCGTAATATTTTAAATTACATCACTAATTATATAGCGGAAAACGGCGGCACCCGCATTTGGTGCAATGCCCGTACCAATGCCATTGGCTTTTATCATAAATTGGGTTACATTCAAACCGGTGAAGCCTTCACTAAAAACGGTTTGGATTATGTGATCATGGAAAAGGCCGTTATTCCTGTTTCAGATCCGCTAAAATAGCGGTGGCATAATCACTCTTCTTTTTATCTGATGATTGCTGGGCCATATCAATAGCACCTTCAATATTTCCCTTCGCTTCGTAAACTACCGCCAAGTTATAGGCCGATTTTCCGGCTATCTCCGGGTTTACATCATGCGTTAATGGCGTAAGCAGGCTGTCTGCCTTGTTTAAATTTCCAGCTAAAATTTGTTTTACGGCAGGTTTCAAATAATCGTCGTTATAAAGCGGCCTGTCGTGCGTAATGGTGTAGGGAAAATAATCCTGCAATGCATTTTGGGCTGCATGTGTGGCGGCACTGGTAAAGGCCGATTTATTACCCTTCACAGTAGGGTGGATAAGCAGGTTACCTAATAAACCAACATCCGGCCTGTCAGACTGCGGATCATCAACCGTACCTTTTAATTTTTTGTAAAATAAGCCATTACTTTCGTACAGCATAAAGTCTACCTCGGCATTAATATCATAATAAGCTGTACCGCCAGCTACCTCAGTTAAGCCAATTTTGGCAGCAAAGTTTTTCAAAACCAAAACATAGTCGGCATGATATTTAAGCGCCAGTGTTTTTACCGAATCAGGGTTAACCTTAAACGCAACCGAATCAACCATGTTAATGACCTTAACATGCCTTAAAGTGTTAAAAGAATTCTCGGCAGTACGGGCGGCAGTAAAGGCACCGGCTGTAAATACATCAAGCTTTTTCTTATTGCTGATGTTTAGCGTATTGCTATCAAACTGGTTAATGATGAGTATTGTGGTTGAGTCGCGGCTGAAAGTTATTTTGGCCGTATAATCAACCGGAACCGGAACGGTTACCAATTGTGCTAAACCACAGGCACTTAAAAAAAGCAAAAGTATAAGGCAACCTGGTTTTAATAATTTCATAGTGTAGATAAATAGTGCAACCTAAATTATGATTTAATAATGAAAGTAAAATGAAAAAACCAGCCCATTTTTATGCAGGCTGGTTCCACTAACTAACTGATCTTATTTGAAATTTACTCGCCGCAAAGGAACACTTGTTATGTAAATTTGATATTAAGGCATTAACAAATATGGGTTATGCTTTACAGGGGCATCCTTTTCTCAGTAACAGACAATTTCATTTCTACCTATCATCAATATCGTTATATTTGCCTTTGTCTACCAGAGTCTTTTGACAAAAACATGGCTAAAAAAAAACACGAAGCTGATAAGCACATCGCTATTGTAAATGATAAATCACTATCATTTTTCGAAAAATATATAAACAACCCATCGCCCACCGGTTTTGAGTGGAAAGGCCAGGAGTTATGGCTTGAATATCTTAAACCATACATTGATGATCATTATGTAGATAACTATGGCACTGCGGTGGGTATCATTAATAAAGATGCCCCCTACAAGGTAGTTATTGAGGCACATGCCGATGAAATATCATGGTTTGTAAACTATATAACCAGCGATGGTTTGATATATGTGATCCGTAATGGTGGCTCTGACCACCAGATAGCTCCTTCAAAAAGGGTAAATATCCATACCGATAAAGGCGTTGTGAAGGCCGTTTTCGGCTGGCCGGCAATCCACACCCGTGGCGCAGGTGAAAAGGAAGAAGCCCCAACCCTTAAAAATATCTTTTTAGATTGCGGCTGCACCTCAAAAGACGAAGTTGAAAAATTAGGCATCCATGTAGGTTGCGTAATAACTTACGAGGATGAGTTTATGGTGTTAAACGACCGCTATTATGTTGGCCGCGCATTAGATAACCGTGCTGGTGGCTTTATGATTGCCGAAGTTGCGCGCCTGTTAAAAGAAAATAACATAACGCTGCCTTTTGGCTTATACATAGTAAATGCGGTACAGGAAGAAATTGGCCTGCGTGGCGCCGAAATGATAGCCCATCACATTAAACCTAATGTTGCTATTGTTACCGATGTTACGCATGATACGCAAACGCCGATGATCAATAAGATAACCCAGGGCGATCTGGCCTGTGGCCGTGGTCCGGTAATATCTTATGCGCCTGCGGTGCAAAACAACCTGAACAAATTGCTGATAGAATCGGCAGATAAAGCAGGTATTCCGTTTCAGCGCCAGGCGTCGTCACGCTCAACAGGTACCGATACTGATGCATTTGCCTACTCAAACGATGGTGTACCGTCTGCCTTAATATCATTGCCATTAAGGTATATGCACACAACGGTTGAGATGATACACAAAGAAGATGTTGACAATGTGATCCGTTTGATATACGAAACTTTGTTAAATATTAAAGCCGGACAGGATTTTAGATATATTAAATAAATATTACACAAATAAAAACTATTTACTGTAATAACTATTATTATTATCCGGAAGGAACAAGATAAAAATGTCAAATTTACAGTTATTATATTGCGCTTAAAAACATTATGAAACCTACCTTACTAATATTGGCCGCAGGAATGGCCAGCCGCTATGGCAGCATGAAACAAATTGATGGTTTTGGCCCTAACGGCGAAACTATTATTGATTACTCTATTTACGATGCCATTAAAGCCGGCTTTGGTAAAGTAAGCTTTATAATCCGCGAGGAATTTGCAGAACCGTTTAAAGCTATTTTTGAACCTAAACTGGCAGGCCGTATTGAAACTGATTACGTGTTTCAAAGCTTTGACCTTAAACCTTTTGGTATTGATAAAGAGATTGAACGTGCAAAACCCTGGGGTACTGCCCATGCTGTATTGTCAGCACGCAACCAGATCAATGAGCCTTTTTGTGTAATTAATGCTGATGACTATTATGGTTATGATGCCTTCAAAAAAATGGCCGACTTTTTAAATAACGAAGCGGCTGACGATAAATTTTCAATTATAGGCTACCAGGTTGATAAAACTTTATCAGAGTATGGTACCGTATCACGTGGTGTTTGCCAGGTTGATGAAAACGGTAACATGGTGGCTATTAACGAGCGCTTGAAAGTTTACTTTGCAAAAGATGGCAGCGTTGTTTATGAAGAAGATGGTAAAGAATATCCTTTGGCTTCAAACACGCCTGTATCTATGAACTTTTGGGGCTTTACACCAGCTGTATTTAAATTAACAGCACCATTGTTTAAAGCCTTTGCCGAAAAGAATGCAAACGATCCTAAAGCCGAGTTCTTTATACCGCTTATTGGCGATGAACTGATAAAAAGCGGCGAGGCCAGCTTTAAGGTGATCCCTACCGATTCAAAATGGTTTGGTGTAACTTATAAAGAAGATAAACCAATTGTACAAAAAAGCATTTCAGAACTGGTAGCTAACGGAACCTACCCGGCAAACCTTTGGGATTAATTCTTTATACTGTTTGATATTAAAAGATCCTGCCCAACGGCGGGATCTTTTTTTTTAGCAATTTTAATTACCAAGTATTAGTTTACTGTATAAATGCTCATTCCTTTTAAAGCTCGCGAACGAGGTTTTTATATAGTTAATCAGTTCGTAATCATTCCATACATTAAGTTGCTTAAGGGTGGGAATGTAAGCAAGCCTGAATGCTTCCACCTCATTATCCCCTATCGGGATCACCTTTTTAATGGCGGAATCATTAAACCGTTCATCAACTTTTTTTGATGCCAATGCCTGGTGGGCATAACGGTTAAAGCGGCGGGCATCCTTTACTTCACTTTTAAAGTTCTCGTAAATAAAGGTCATGGGTTTTAATATCAGGTAGTAGTAATGAGGCGTACCCGTATAAAAAACACTCTTTTCCCGGTACCCACGCTGAACCTCTTTTATATCAGCATTTAATGAATGTTCCTTTACAATAACCTCGTTTAACTGAATGGCCGGTTCAAGAAATATCACCTGGTCGGTAAAATCCTTAATAACAAACTCGGCACCCAAGTAATTATCATCCTTAAAGCTAATGGTATCCCCTGCCGAAGCCTGGATGCTAAAAACACCCAATGTATTTGACACTGCCTTAGCCTGGCTGCGTTTATTTATAATACTTACCCCTCCCAGCCTGTTGCTTGTACCGCTTTTCAATAATAAGCCTTGCTGTACTTTAATAATTTGCGCACCGGCTATACTACACGCTGCCAATAACATACACACACAAATTATTGCTTTGTAAAACATATTATACTAAACTAATACTACTGGCACACACTCAACATATTTTAACCTATTTTAACACGAAAAGAAATCTCCGGTAACGTTCCCGGAGATTTTTATTTACTTTTGACTCCAACCAATTTTCAATTTAATGAAACGTTATTACTGTTCAATCCTTATCCTATTGTTACTTTATTCATCAAGGATAATTGCCCAACAACACATGCAAACAGAGATTTTAGGAAACACAGAAAGTACCGCCAAACAAGGCAACGTCTTAATTATAAAAACCAAAGAAGCCGAGGCACGCATCTGGGTATACAGCCCGAGCGTTATCCGTATTAGTATCAGCAAGCAGCACAGCGCCGATACTTCCTTCGCGGTGATCCAAAAGCCCGGCGAAAAGCTAAACTACACCGAATCGGCAGATGAAATTGTGCTCACAACCGCTTCATTAAAATTGCGTATCGGTAAATCGCCGTTACGGTTTAACTTTTATACAGCTGATGGCAAAGTATTAAGCGAGGATGACCCGCGTTTCGGTACCAACTGGCAGGGATCGCGCGTGGTTAACTACCGCAAACTTTACCCGGATGAAAAATTTATCGGTTTGGGTGAAAAAACAGGCGACCTGAACCGCAGGGGCAGCTCCTACGTAAACTGGAATACTGATGCGCCGGATCATGGCCCTAAATCTGATCCGCTGTATGAAACCTTTCCATTCTTTATCGGCCTGCACAGCGGCCTAACCTACGGACTGTTTTTTGATAATACCCACAAAAGTTATTTTGATTTTGGTGCTACCACCGATGAACAGATGAGCTGGTTTGGTGCCGATGGCGGCGATATGAACTATTACTTTTTTGGGGCGCAAAGTGTAAGTAAAATTATTGAGGACTATACCTGGCTAACCGGGCGCATGGAAATGCCCCCACTCTGGACTTTGGGTTACCAGCAATGCCGCTGGAGTTATATGAGCGCTGCCGAAATATTGGATATTGCCGAAACATTCCGCAAGCAAAATATCCCGGCGGATGTGATGTATTGTGATATTGATTACATGGATCATTACAAGATCTTTACCTGGAACAAAGAAACTTTCCCTGATCCTAAAAGCTTTATTGATAAGCTGAAAGCCATGAACTTTAAGCTGGTTAATATTGTTGACCCGGGCATAAAGGTTGAGCCGGGCTATAAGCAGTATGACGAGGGCGTTGCCAAAAACTATTTTGCCACCTACCCTACCGGCGAAAAATTTGTAGGCAGTGTTTGGCCGGGTCGCTGTCATTTTCCTGATTTTTTCAGGGAAGATGTACGCAAGTGGTGGGGTACATCATTCAGCGCATTGACAGAACCGGGCGTTGCCGGTTTTTGGAACGATATGAACGAACCTGCCGCCTGGGGACAAAATATCCCGTGGATGGTAAAATTCGGCGATTATTATATGCCAGAGATACGTAATGTATACGGCATGGAGATGGCAAGGGCCACTTACGAGGGCACTAAGAAATTATTAGGCAATACACGACCATTTGTACTCACCCGTGCAGCCTATTCAGGTACGCAGCGCTATTCGGCGGTGTGGACGGGTGATAACTCTGCCTATGATGCCCATATGCTGTTAGGACAGCGCCTGGTGAACAGCCTGGGTTTAACAGGCATGTCAATGGTTGGGGTTGATATTGGCGGCTTCTCCGGCGACCCTACACCCGAACTAATGGTGCGCTGGAACTCTTTAGGCGTTTATACACCGATGTTCCGCAACCATGCCATGAAAGGCACCAAGTACCGCGAACCGTGGCGCTGGGGTAAAGAGAATGAGGCTATCATCAAAAAAGACATTGAGCAGCGTTACCGCATACTGCCATACTTGTATTCTAGTTATTACCAGTCGCACAAAACAGGTATCCCGGTTAGCCGCACATTGGCAATCAACTACACACAGGATACCAGTATTTATAATGAAAAATACCAGAACCAGTTTTTATTTGGCGATGCCCTGCTAATTGCCCCGGTTGAAAGCACCCGCTTAACCGAAGATGTTTACCTGCCCAAAGGCGATTGGTATCGTTTAAGCTCGGGCGAAAAGTATGAAGGTGGTAAATCGGTCAATGTACCGTCGCCGTTAACAGATCTGCCAGTGTTTGTTAAAGCCGGTGGCATTATCCCTATGCAAAATGTGATACAAAGCACCGCCGAAAAAGGCGATGGTATTTTAGAGGTAAACGTATGGTACGGCAATGAAGCTAACAGCTTTGTTTATTATGAAGATGATGGCTCATCTTACGATTACCAAAAGGGTTCTTATTACAAACGCGAGATTAGCTTTGATGCTGATAAAAGCAGCATCAGCCTGTCGGCTGCTGAAGGGTCATTTACTTCAAAGTACAGCAAAATAAAATTAGTGATGCATGGATTTAAAGGCCATATCAAAACCTTTGAAGTAAACGGCAAACCAGTTAAGATCTGGCCTGATGTTGATAATGGTACTGATTATAGTTTGTTTGATAACGATAGTAAGGGGATAAAAATAGCCTATTGATTAGCATAGAAAAATCCATCCTATTATCCCAGCATCATTACGAGGCTACGAAGCAGTCACCGACTGTACAGACCGGCTCTTCAAACCGGAGGATTGCTTCGTCGTTCCTCCTTGCAACGACGAATGATTATAACATTTGGCTCGGGCTGTCATCCTGAGGCACTCGAAGGATGAGCGCAGGGCCTCTGCCCGAATGCTTCGAATGTTCAATCATGACGAGGCCTGATAAATCATAGTTTGCGTTAGGGATAGGCAGCGGATACCGGCCTGTGGCTAAGGCCTGGTGCAGTATGAGCGGATAGCCCGGCCCGCAGGGAAACGCCCGAATCTGTAATTATTATTTCGCAAATAAGAAAACTCTTATGTGAACTTCCCGGTTTCAGTTCATGTTTCAGATCCAATTTTAACAGATCTTTTTAAACAAAAAAACCCCGGCTAAAATAGCCGGGGTTCAATATGATCACCTCTCAATTAATTGAGCGAATTATTTTACTTCTTCGAAGTCAACATCAGTAACTGCATCAGCATTACCTTCGGCATGTGGTGCACCTGCATCACCTGCTCCTGGCTGTGCCTGACCTGCGTCAGCACCTGCTTTGTACATTTCTTCTGAAGCTACGTTCCATGCATTGCTTAATTCAGCCTGTGCTGTATCAATTGCACCAAAGTCTTTAGCTGCATAAGCTTCTTTCAATTTAGCTAAGCCAGCTTCGATCGGTGCTTTTTTATCAGCAGAGATCTTATCGCCATACTCTTTCAATTGTTTTTCGGTTGAGAAGATCAGACCATCGGCAGCGTTAAGTTTTTCAACTTCTTCTTTAGCCTTTTTGTCTGAATCTGCGTTTGCTTCAGCTTCTTCTTTCATACGTTTGATGTCAGCATCTGATAAGCCTGATGATGCTTCAATACGGATCTTTTGCTCTTTACCTGTTGCTTTATCTTTTGCAGCTACGTTTAATATACCGTTAGCGTCAATGTCAAACGTTACTTCAACCTGTGGCACGCCACGAGGTGCAGGAGGTATACCATCTAAGTGGAAACGGCCAATTGTACGGTTACCCGAAGCAATAGGGCGCTCACCCTGTAATATGTGGATCTCTACTGATGGCTGGCTATCAGACGCAGTTGAGAACACTTCAGATTTTTTGGTAGGGATAGTAGTGTTAGCTTCGATAAGCTTAGTCATTACACCGCCCATAGTTTCAATACCTAATGAAAGCGGGGTAACATCTAACAACAATACATCCTTAACTTCACCTGTTAATACACCACCTTGTATAGCTGCACCAATAGCAACTACTTCATCAGGGTTAACACCTTTTGAAGGTGCTTTGCCGAAGAATTTTTCAACAGCTTCCTGAATAGCAGGGATACGGGTTGAACCACCTACTAAAATGATCTCGTCAATATCAGCAGTTGTTAAGCCTGCATTTTTCAATGCTGAACGGCAAGGCTCAATTGTACGTTTAATTAAGCTATCGGCTAATTGCTCAAATTTAGCTTTGGTTAAAGTTTTAACCAAGTGCTTAGGCATACCGTCAACAGCAGTAATGTATGGTAAGTTAATTTCAGTTTGTGCAGTGCTTGATAATTCTATCTTAGCTTTTTCTGAAGATTCTTTTAAACGTTGTAAAGCCATTGGATCTTTACGCAGATCAATACCTTCGTCGTTTTTAAATTCGTCAGCTAACCAGTCAATAATTACCTGGTCAAAGTCATCACCACCTAAGTGTGTATCACCATCCGTTGCTTTAACTTCAAATACACCATCACCTAATTCAAGTACAGAAACGTCATGTGTACCGCCACCGCAGTCAAACACAGCAATTTTCATATCCTTGTGTGCTTTATCAAGGCCATAAGCCAATGCAGCAGCAGTAGGTTCGTTTATAATACGACGTACTTTTAAACCAGCAATTTCACCGGCTTCTTTAGTAGCCTGGCGCTGTGCATCGTTAAAATAAGCCGGTACAGTAATAACTGCTTCAGTAACTTCGGTACCTAAAAAGTCTTCAGCAGTTTTTTTCATTTTTTGAAGAATGATCGCTGAAATTTCTTGCGGGGTATACATACGGTCGCCAATTTCAACACGCGGAGTGTTGTTATCGCCTTTAACCACTTTGTAAGGTACACGTGATGCTTCTTTAGTAACCTCGTTAAACTGGTTACCCATAAAGCGTTTTATAGAATAAATAGTTTTTGTTGGGTTTGTGATTGCCTGACGTTTAGCCGGATCACCAACTTTACGCTCGCCATTGTCAACAAAAGCTACTACAGACGGCGTAGTACGTTTACCCTCGCTGTTAGCAATAACTACGGGTTCATTACCTTCCATTACTGCAACGCAGGAGTTAGTTGTTCCTAAGTCGATTCCAATTATTTTAGCCATTTGAATATATTTTCTTGATTGATTGTTTTACTATAACACCTATTTATCAAGGGTTGTGCCAATATTGCTTTGGCAGAAAATATAGTTTAACAATGTCGGGATAATTATAAATAAGGCAGCATATTGCACACACTGGTGACAGGTTGGCAGAACTATGAAGTACTTAAAAGGCAGACACTAAAGGCAGTAATATGACAACTGGTGCAATATAGGAAGTTAGAATATAAAAAAACTTGCAGTTTTAATGATATATAACTAATGGGGATAGTTTTAATTTATAACTGATTATTTTTAGCAGATAAGTGCAGGATGATATTTTGTCATAACCAGGGTGGCCCTGGTATAATAACCGGGCTACCCTGGTTATTTAATACTTTACGCAACTCCGAAACATGAATTACTTGGGTACTCGCACAAGTGTGTTCCAGGGCATTGGCTAAGGCCTGTACAGCATCCTTGCGAATAAGAAACACCGTTTTGGCCTAATGAGCCACAACCAGGTAGTTTACCACCCTGAATTTCTTTCATTTCTTTTTTGGTAAGAGGTTTTCCAAAATTAGTTGACATGTTCTTCATAATTTAGTTTTGGCCCAGGTTTAGGTTAGGTACAAGGCTCACTACCTTAATTGCAAGTTAATTATAATTTTCAGGTTACCAAATTTAAATTAAACAACAATTTTAATTAATTTACAGGCAAGTATAAAATACAAAAAAGCCCCGTCCAAATTGGACAGGGCTTTTTTTAATATACTAAAGGTGAATTAATTATTCGCCTTTTTCTGCGTTTTCTTCGTTAGCAGCTGGTGCTTCAGGAGTTTCAACAGCCGGAGCTTCAGCTACTGGTTCAGCTTTAACAGCTTCTGCAGCTACCGGAGCAGTTTCAGCAGTTTTAGTTTTTGCAGCACCACCACGACGACGGGTTGATTTCTTTTCAGTTTTAGCTACATCAGTACCATAAACTGTATTGTAATCAACTAACTCGATCATTGCCATTTCGGCGTTGTCACCTAAACGGTTTTCCATTTTGATGATACGAGTGTAACCACCCGGGCGGTTAGCTATTTTCTCAGCAATCTCGCGGAATAAGATGTTTGTAGCATCTTTATCCTGTAAGTAACTAAATACTGTACGGCGTGAGTGCGTAGTATCGTTCTTTGATTTTGTAAGAATAGGTTCTACATAACCGCGTAAAGCCTTTGCTTTTGCTAATGTAGTAGTAATACGCTTGTGTAAGATAAGCGAAGTAGCCATGTTACTCATCATCGCCTTACGGTGACTGTTAGTACGGCCTAAGTGGTTTAATTTTTTTCCGTGTCTCATTGTTTTTTAATTTTTGCACGTGCATACCGTTGGGCGATCAGCTCAAGCCCGCGGAATTATGCGCTCGCTTATTTATTATTCTTCGTCTAATTTAAACTTAGACAAATTCATACCAAAAGATAAACCTTTTGATTTAACCAGGTCCTGAATTTCAGTTAATGATTTTTTACCAAAGTTTCTGAACTTAAGCATATCAGCAACATCGTATGACACTAAATCAGCCAGGCTACGGATATCAGCAGCTTTAAGGCAGTTTAGGGCACGTACAGATAGATCAAGATCAACTAATTCAGTTTTAAGGATCTTACGCATGTGTAAAATTTCCTCGTCAACTTCTTTAGTTTCTTCTTTAGCCTGTGCTTCAAGCATCATATTCTCATCGCTGAACAACATAAAGTGCTGGATAAGGATCTTAGCAGCTTCTTTTAATGCATCTTCAGGATGAATTGAGCCATCAGTGGTAATATCCAGAACTAATTTTTCATAGTCTGTTTTTTGTTCCACACGATAGTTCTCGATGGTATATTTTACGTTTTTGATAGGTGTATAAATAGAGTCGATAGCTATTACACCTACATTAGCGTCAGGATTTTTATTTTCTTCGCTGGCTACATAACCACGGCCTTTACTAACTGTAAGCTCAATTTCAAGCGTTACAGATGAGTCCATGTTGCAAATAACCAAATCAGGGTTCAATACAGAGAAGTTGTTTGAAAACTTGCTGATATCGCCTGCTTTGAAAGCATCCTGTCCATTAATGATCACAAATATTTTCTCGCTGTCGCCAGATTCACCTGATTTTTTAAACCTTACTTGTTTCAGGTTCAATATAATTTCAGTTACATCTTCAACAACACCTTTGATGGTTGAAAACTCATGCATCACTCCTGAAAAACGAACGGAAGTGATCGCATAACCTTCAAGTGATGAAAGTAAGATACGACGCAGAGCATTACCAATGGTTACACCGAAGCCTGGTTCTAACGGACGAAACTCAAACGTGCCATCAAAATCAGTTGATTTCTGCATGATAACCTTATCTGGTTTTTGAAATGCTAAAATTGCCATTTATATCCTTTATTTATTGTTTACGAATTCAATTGATTTAAACCACAAAATGATTGACAGAATGTGCCAATCATGATGCGGATAAGTATCGTTATTATTTTGAGTATAACTCGACGATAAGGTTTTCCTTGATATTCTCAGGGATCTCATCGCGGTTTGGATAATTAAGGAATTTGCCTGTTAAATTAGCAGCATCCCACTCAAGCCAGCTGTATTTGTTAATTCTTCTACCAGCTACTGAGTTTGCAATTGCCTCAAGCGATTTAGATTTTTCGCGAACTGCAATAACATCACCAGCTCTTAATGTATAAGAAGCAATGTTTACAACTTCACCATTAACGGTGATATGTTTGTGACCAACTAATTGGCGGGCACCTGAACGGGTTGGAGAAATACCTAAACGGTATACTGCATTGTCCAAACGGGCCTCTAAAAATTTAAGTAAGTTTTCGCCAGTAATACCTTCTTTAGCAGAGGCACGGTGAAACAGGTTTTCGAACTGACGCTCTAATACACCGTAAGTGTATTTAACCTTTTGTTTCTCCATTAACTGGGTTGAGTACTCAGATTGCTTTCCTCTTCTTTTAGAAGCGCCGTGCATTCCGGGTGGATAATTTTTTCTTTCTAACGCTTTATCCGGGCCGAAAATGGGCTCACGGAAACGGCGCGCAATTTTGGATTTTGGTCCTGTATATCTTGCCATTGTTTTGTGGTTCTTAAAGTATCAAATAGCCTTTTGCTATCGAATCTTAGCTTTAAAAAAATTTGTTAATTAAACTCTTCTCCTCTTTGAGGGACGGCAACCGTTGTGCGGAAGCGGTGTAATATCTTTTATTGTGGTTACTTCAATACCTGCAGTTTGCAAAGTACGGATAGCTGATTCACGACCAGCGCCCGGGCCTTTAACAAATACTTCAACTTTGCGTAAGCCTAAATCGTAGGCTACTTTACCGCAATCGCCGGCAGCTTGTCCAGCGGCGTAAGGAGTATTCTTTTTTGAACCTTTAAAGCCCATTTTACCAGCTGATGACCATGAAATAGCCTGGCCGGTTTTATTGGTAAGGGTGATGATGATGTTGTTAAAAGTAGCATTGATATGTGCCTCGCCTACAGGCTCAACAATTACAATACGCTTTTTGGTTACTTTTTTGCTCTTAGCCATTTTTTTAATTATTGAGTTACCGGATTATTGGATTAATGAATAATCCGGACCCGTATAACTGTTAGTTATAATTCTTTATTCCAAACAATCAATATGCATTATACATGCACACCAATTGTTCATCACTTACTATTTAGTAGCTTTCTTTTTGTTAGCAACTGTTTTACGTTTTCCTTTACGGGTACGTGAGTTGTTTTTAGTACGCTGACCACGTAAAGGTAAACCCTTACGGTGACGTGTACCACGGTAGCAACCTATATCCATTAAACGCTTAATATTAAGCTGAACTTCTGAACGCAGAGAACCTTCAACCTTGATCTGATCGTTAATTATACCACGGATAGTAGCTAATTGATCATCATTCCAGTCCTGTACTTTCGTATTGAAATCAATACCTGCTTCAGTCAAAATCTTTTGAGCTGTTGAGCGGCCGATCCCGAAAATGTAAGTAAGTCCGATCTCTCCTCTTTTATTTTTTGGTAAATCAATACCTGATATCCTTGCCATATTTTTTATTTATTGATTGTCTGGACTACCTGGCCGTTATATTAACATCACTGCTAAAAGACCCCATCATCCAAAATTATTTTTAGCCCTGGCGTTGTTTGTACTTAGGATTCTTCTTGTTAATAACATAAAGTTTCCCGTTGCGGCGGATGATCTTACAATCAACACTGCGTTTTTTAATGGATGCTCTAACTTTCATCTCTTTCTTATTTATATCTATAGGTTATTCTACCTTTTGTTAAATCATACGGACTCATCTCCAGTTTAACCCTGTCTCCAGGTAAAATTTTGATGTAGTGCATACGCATTTTCCCAGAAATGTGCGCAATAATCTCGTGACCATTTTCCAGTTCAACCCTGAACATTGCATTAGATAATGCTTCCCGAATTGTTCCGTCTTGTTCAATCGAAGATTGTTTAGCCATATTTTACTGATTATTACTTAATTATCCGCCCTAAAACCGGGTTGCAAAATTAATAAAAATATTTTAATTATTATTTTTTTCTTTTAAAACATTATCTACATATGTAAATGTAGAAAGAATGTCGGGTTTCCCCTTGCTCACAGCTACCGTATGCTCATAGTGAGCAGATGGCTTGCCATCAACCGTTGATACGGTCCATCCATCGTCCCAAAACTTAACACGGGCCTTACCAGCGTTTATCATTGGTTCAATAGCAATAACCATCCCTTCCTCTAATTTTATACCTGATCCGCGCTTACCATAGTTTGGTACCTCTGGCTTTTCGTGCAGTTCTAAACCTACACCGTGGCCAACCAGTTCTTTCACTACACCATAGCCATGCTTTTCGGCATGTTCCTGAACGGCATAACCTATATCACCAACACGGTTACCTACAATTGCTTTCTGAACACCTAATTCAAGGCACTCCTGGGTAACCCGCATCAGTTTTTTAGCGGTTTCACTAACCTCGCCAATGGCAAAGGTATAGGCCGAATCGCCAAAGTACTTATTCAGTATAACCCCACAATCAACAGATACCAGGTCACCTTCAACTAACACATGCTTTCCGGGGAAACCATGCACCACCTGATCGTTAAGTGATATACAAAGCGAAAAAGGGAACCCATGATAGTTTAAAAATGCAGGAACACCGCCGTTGTCACGGATAAATGTTTCTGCAAGTTTATCAAGATCTATGGTTTTAACACCGGGGCCTATCACCTTGGCAATCTCCCCAAGTGTTTTGGAAACAAGTAAAGAACTTTCTCTTATCAGTTCTATCTCTTCGACAGACTTATAATGAATCTTTGACATGTTTGTATGATCAGATAACAGGCTGACTTGCTCCATCCGCTGATGGAATAGCCGTACGCCCTTTAATTCTTCCTGTTTTCATCAAGCCATCATAATGACGCATCAACAAGTGGCTTTCAATTTGCTGCAATGTATCCAAAACAACTCCTACAAGGATGATCAGTGAAGTACCACCAAAGAAACGTGCAAATGCACTGCTTACGTGTACTAAACTTGCCAGCGCAGGTATAATAGCTATTATGGCCAGGAAAATGGATCCTGGTAAAGTAATCCTTGAAATTACACCGTCAATAAAGTCGGCAGTGGTTTTACCTGGTTTAACACCCGGTACAAAGCCACCGTTCTTTTTCATATCCTCAGCCATCTGGTTAGGATTAACTGTGATAGCGGTATAGAAGTAAGTGAAAAGGATAATTAATATTGCGAACAATAAGTTATGCCATAATGAAGTATAATCAGACAAAGCCATCAATATACCGTTTGAAGCTGCATTAGGAAAAAACTGAGCAACAGTTGCAGGTATAAACATCAATGCCTGCGCAAATATGATAGGCATTACACCGGCAGCATTAACCTTTAAAGGAATATACTGACGAACGCCGCCATACTGTTTGTTACCAACTATACGCTTTGCATACTGTACTGCAATTTTGCGGGTACCCTGTACAATTAATATAGTAAACATTACCACAAGGATAAGGGCTACAATTTCAACTATAAAGGTAACCAAACCACCTGCACCTGCATTACGCGACTGGAACTCTGTGATAAGTGCACCTGGCAATGCGGCTATTATACCAACCATAATGATCAGTGATATACCGTTACCAATACCTTTATCAGTTATTTTTTCGCCCAACCACATAATAAACATGGTACCTGCCGTTAACACACACATATTTAAAACTGTAAAATATGGGTTAGGTAGGTTCATCTGATCAACAGTGATCTGCGAATGTAAATAAGCAAATGCCTGTAAAAAAGTAATGATGATGGTTAGGTAGCGCGTCCATTGATTTAGCTTGTTACGGCCGCTTTCGCCTTCTTTTTGAAGTTTAGCGAAGTAAGGAACAGCAATACCTAATAATTGCACCACGATAGAAGCCGAAATATATGGCATTACACCCAATGCAAAAATAGAGGCACGTGCAAACGATCCTCCTGCAAACATATTCAGTAAGCCAGTAAGCCCTTCCTTAGCTTGCTGATTGTTCAGCGAAGCCGCGTTTACACCCGGAAGTACAACGAATGAGCCTACACGATATATTAAAAGAAATAAGAGTGTGTTAGTAATACGCACTCTTAGATCATCGATTTTCCAAATATTGGATATTGTGGTGAAAAATTTCTTCATCGAAAAATTATAGCTTAACTATGGTACCACCCGCTGCTTCAATAGCTTTTTGAGCGGTAGCAGTAAATGCATGTGCTTTAACTTCTAATTTGGCAGTTAACTCGCCACGGCCAAGGATCTTAACCAGGTCGTTACGTGAAGCCAAACCATGTTCTTTAAGGATATCAAAATCAACTACTGCAAGCGAGTATTTTGAAACTAATTCCTGAAGTACATCTAAATTAACGCCAGTGTATTCAACACGGTTAGGATTTTTAAATCCTACCTTAGGCACACGGCGTTGTAAAGGCATCTGACCACCTTCAAAACCAACTTTAGCGCTGGTACCTGAACGTGAGCCTGCACCTTTATGGCCACGGGTTGATGTTCCGCCACGGCCAGAACCTGTACCACGGCCAATTCTTTTTCTATTTTTAGTAGAACCTTCTGCAGGTTTAAGATTACTTAAATTCATGATATTAAATATTTTCTACCGCTACCAGGTGATTTACTTTCTTAACCATACCGATGATAGCCGCAGTAGCTTCAACTTCCACGCTGTGGTTGATCTTTTTTAAGCCCAGGGCTTCAACTGTTCTTTTTTGGCGCTCACTTCTATCGATCACGCTTTTAATCTGAGTTATTTTGATTTTTGCCATGACTGATTATCCGTTAAATACTTTACCTAAACTAACGCCGCGTTGTTGAGCTACAGTATAAGCATCACGTAATTGTGATAATGCTGATACAGTTGCCTTAACCACGTTGTGCGGGTTAGATGAACCTTTTGATTTAGCCAATACATTGTGAATACCTGCCGACTCTAATACAGCACGCATTGCACCACCAGCAATAACACCGGTACCATTAGCAGCTGGTTTCAAAAATACAAAACCGCCTGAAAATTTACCAATTTGTTCGTGAGGTATAGTGTTGTTAATGATCGGAACTTTAACTAAGTTCTTTTTAGCATCATCAATACCTTTTGCAATTGCTTCTGTAACCTCTTTAGCTTTACCCAAACCGTAACCTACAACACCGTTTTCATCACCTACCACTACAATGGCAGAGAAACTGAATGTACGGCCACCTTTGGTTACTTTGGCTACACGCTGTATGCTTACCAAGCGGTCTTTTAATTCGATCTCGCTTGTTTTTACTCTTTTTATGTTGATTGTTGACATTTCTCTTTTCGATTAAAAGTTTAAACCACCTTCACGTGCACCATCAGCCAGTGATTTAACACGACCATGATACAAATAACCGTTCCTGTCGAAAACCACGTCTATTATACCTGCAGCAATAGCTTTTTCAGCAACCAGTCTACCTACGGCAACTGACTGATCAATTTTAGGGCCTTTTTCTGCGTTGAAATCTTTTGACAATGATGAAGCAGACACAAGTGTCTTGCCGGTAACATCGTCAATGATCTGCGCGTAAATACCTTTGTTACTTCTGTATACTGACAAACGTGGACGTTCAGTTGAACCTGAAAGGCGCTTTCTGATCCCCTTCTTAATTCTGTCTCTTCTTGATAATTTAGCTCCCATGACGATTATTTTTTAGATGCTGATTTACCTGCTTTTCTTCTCAATATCTCGCCAACAAACTTGATACCTTTACCCTTGTAAGGCTCTGGTGTACGTAGTGAGCGTATTTTCGCAGCTACCTGACCAATAAGTTGTTTATCAATTGACTCCAGAATAATTGTTGGGTTCTTACCCTTTTCAGCAGTGGTTGTAACTTTAATTTCTGTTGGTAACTCAAACACATAGTGGTGAGAGTATCCCAATACAAGATCTAATGTATTACCGGTATTAGTTGCGCGGTAACCCACACCTACTAATTCCTGTTGTACTTTATAACCTTCGGTTACGCCTGTAACCATATTGTTTATCAATGCACGGTATAAACCATGTAATGCTTTGTGGCGTTTTTGATCTGAAGGGCGTTTTACAACTAAATTTCCTTCTTCCTGTTCAACAGTGATATCACTGTCAACAGCCTGATGCAACTCACCTTTTGGGCCTTTTACACTAACAACATTATCTGCTGATACTGTAATTGTAACTCCCTGAGGTAGTGCTATAGGTGATTTTCCTACTCTTGACATTGCTTAATTTCCTCCTATTAATATACGTAGCATAAAACTTCGCCACCAACGTTTAACTGACGGGCTTCTTTATCGGTCATTACACCTTTTGAAGTTGACAGGATGGCGATACCTAAACCATTTAATACTCTTGGCATATTGTCCATGCCTGCGTATTTTCTCAAACCTGGTTTACTGATGCGCGAAATGCTGCGGATTGCAGAAATTTTAGTTATCGGGTGATACTTTAAAGCCACTTTGATAGTGCCTTGTACGGTATTGTCTTCAAACTTGAAGTTGGCAATGTAACCTTTGTCGAAAAGCACCTTAGTGATTTCCTTTTTCAGATTTGATGCAGGAATTTCAACAACCCGGTGGTTGGCTTTAATAGCATTCCTTACTCTTGTAAGATAATCTGCGATTGGATCTGTATTCATTTTATTGTGTTATGATAGCGGTTTCCCTCTCCGTAACATCCGGAGCGACCTTCTATCGTTTAAATTCTTCTTTTATGCGTAAAGCAATAAGCGGTTAGGCCTAAAGCTTTCCAAGCTTAAATTACCAGCTTGCTTTCTTTACTCCTGGTATTTTACCAGCTAAGGCCATATCACGGAAAGTTACACGTGAGATACCAAATTGGCGCATATAACCACGAGGACGACCTGTTAATTTGCAACGGTTGTGCAATTTTACAGGAGATGATCCTTTTGGCAATGCATCTAATGCTGCATAATCACCTTCGGCTTTAAGGGCCGCTCTTTTTTCAG
Organism: Mucilaginibacter sp.; assembly: GCF_965277465.1. Classification (GTDB taxonomy): domain Bacteria; phylum Bacteroidota; class Bacteroidia; order Sphingobacteriales; family Sphingobacteriaceae; genus Mucilaginibacter. The sequence continues at coordinate 222,217 of NZ_CBDICW010000002.1, read as the reverse complement.
CGTATTTAGCTACTAATTTAGCACGTTTAACTTCACGTGCCTTTACACCTTCTTTAGCCATTGTTATTTTGATTTTTAAATGGTAATCCAAATTGTTTCAACAACTCCAATGCTTCAACATCGTTTGTTGCGGAGGTTACAAAGGTAATATCCATACCCTGGATTTTATTGATCTTGTCAATATTTATCTCAGGAAATATAATTTGCTCAGAAACTCCTAAAGTATAGTTACCGCGACCGTCAAAACCTTTATCATTAATACCCTTGAAATCACGGATACGTGGTAAAGCCACAGCGATCAAACGATCTAAAAACTCATACATTGTATTGTCACGTAAGGTAACACGTACGCCGATAGGCATGTTTTTACGTAATTTAAAGTTTGAGATATCTTTCTTAGATTTTGAAGAAACTGCTTGCTGACCTGTAATGGTTGTCAATTCAGTAATTGTACTTTCGATAAGTTTTTTATCAGTAGTAGCACCACCAACACCCTGGTTGATAGCGATTTTTTCAAGCTTAGGAACCTGCATTACGCTTTTGTACTGAAATTTGTCTTTCAGTGCAGTACGAATCTCGTCCTTATACTTTGTTTTTAATCTTGGTACGTATTCCATTACTTAATTTCCTCTCCAGATATTTTTGCAACTCTAACTAATTTGCCGGCTTCGTTCCTTTTACGGCCAACACGTGTTGGTTTGCCAGATTTAGGATCAATCAGCATCAGGTTTGAAACAGCTATAGCAGCTTCCTGCTTAACAATTCCGCCGTTAGGTTTTGCTGCGTTAGGTTTGGTATGTTTTGATACCATATTAGCGCCTTCAACAATGGCTCTGCCTTTTTCTAATATTACCTCTAATATTTTACCTTCTGATCCTTTTGAATCGCCGGCTATAACCTTTACCAGATCACCTTTTTTGATCTTTAGTTTGGTAGGTTGTATATGTTGTTTCTTTTCCATGATTACAATACCTCGGGTGCTAATGATACAATTTTCATAAATTGTTTCTCACGTAACTCTCTTGCTACCGGGCCAAAAATACGTGTTCCTCTTGGCTCATCCTGGTTGTTTAACAAAACTGCGGCATTGTCATCAAAACGGATATAAGAACCATCTTTTCTACGGATCTCTTTTTTAGTTCTAACCACAACGGCTTTTGAAACGGTACCTTTTTTCACGTTACCTGATGGTAATGCGCTTTTTACGGTAACTACTATCTTATCGCCGATTGATGCATACCGTTTACCGGTACCACCCAACACACGGATCACTAAAACTTCTTTAGCACCGCTGTTGTCAGCTACGTTTAATCTTGATTCCTGTTGTACCATCTTATTTAGCCCTTTCTAAAATTTGAACTAATCTCCAGTTTTTGTTTTTGCTCAGCGGGCGGGTTTCCATAATCAATACGGTATCGCCTATACCACAGGTATTAGCTTCGTCATGAGCCATAAATTTGGTGGTTTTCTTAACGAATTTACCATAGATAGGGTGTTTCACTTTCCTTTCTACAGACACAACTATGGATTTCTCCATCTTGTTGCTTACTACCAAACCGGTACGTGTTTTTCTTAAATTTCTTTCCATTTTTCTCGACGCTTAAAAATTATTCAGAAGCTGACGCCGCTTTGCGCTTTGTTATTTCAGTATTTAAACGAGCGATGTCCTTTCGTACCTTTGTGATACGGGTAGGGTTTTCAATAGCAGAAACCGCATGTGCAAATTTCAGTTTAGTGAGCGTTGTTCTCTCTTCGCTGATCCTGGCAACCAATTCTTCAGTTGACAACTCCAAAATTTCTGAGTTCTTCATTTTATTTTATTAGTTTTTTTGAGTTTTTAGTTTCAAGCTCAAATATCTTTCAACCGGATACTGCGAACTCAAACTGCTAACTTTTTTATTTATGCTTCTACGTAATCTCTACGTACTATAAACCGTGTTTGCACAGGTAACTTTTGTGCTGCAAGGCGTAATGCCTCTTTTGCAGTTTCCAAAGGTACACCTTCTGCTTCAAAAATGATCCTTCCGGGGCGTACTACCGCTACCCAGTATTCTGGAGCACCTTTACCTTTACCCATACGTACCTCTGCTGGTTTTTTGGTTACGGGCTTGTCAGGAAATATCCTGATCCACACCTGGCCTTCACGTTTCATAAAACGTGTTACAGCTATACGTGCAGCTTCGATCTGGCGGCTGGTGATCCAGGCCGGCTCGAGTGATTTTATACCGAAAGATCCGAATGAAAGTTCAGCGCCACGACTGGCGTTTCCCTTCATTTTGCCTTTTTGCATCTTTCTGAACTTCGTTCTTTTTGGCTGTAGCATTTTCTTAAGCTTTTATATCTTAACGATATATTTTTCTACTTTAATTATTATCTCTTTCCTGGTCCACCTGGACGATTTCCGCCTGGACGGCTACCACCGGCACCCGGTCCACCTGGACGGCTTCCTGGGCCACCTGGGCGGCTGTTTCCAGCTGCGCCACCTCTGCGGTCATTTGCACCACCGGCAGGTTTTCTGTCGCCTCTGCGTTCGCCACCACGTTCGCCGCCTCTTTCATTGCCGCCACGACCGCCGAAGCCTGCCGCGCCGCCTTCAGGGCGTCCGCCTTTACCGCTGCTGCTGCTTGTACCGCCAATGTTTGGTGATAGATCGCGTTTGCCGTAAACCTCGCCTTTGCAAATCCAAACCTTAACACCTATTTTACCATAGGTAGTTAATGCTTCAGCTAATGCATAGTCAATGTCTGCACGGAAAGTATGTAGCGGAATTCTTCCTTCTTTATATTGTTCAGAACGTGCCATCTCAGCACCGCCTAAACGGCCTGATGTCATAACCTTAATTCCTTCAGCACCCATTCTCATGGTTGAAGCAATTGTGGTTTTCATTGCACGACGGAATGAGATACGAGCTTCAAGTTGTTTTGCTATACCTTCAGCAACTAATTGTGCATCAAGCTCAGGGCGTTTGATCTCAAATATATTGATCTGAACTTCCTTTTTAGTTAGTTTCTTTAACTCTTCTTTTATCTTATCAACCTCGGCGCCGCCTTTTCCTATAACAATACCCGGACGGGCAGTGTGTATAGTTACAGTGATGCGTTTTAGTGTACGTTCAATAACTACCTTTGATACACCACCTTTTGAGATACGTGCTGATAGATATTTACGGATTTTTTCGTCTTCAACTAATTTGTCGGCATAATGATTGCCACCGAACCAATTAGAATCCCAACCTCTGATGATTCCTAATCTGTTACCTATTGGATGTGCTTTCTGTCCCATTTCAAATTAATTGTTGTCGTTTTTACTATCTACGATCAGGTGTACGTGGTTTGAACGTTTGCGGATACGGTATCCTCTTCCTTGCGGAGCAGGGCGTAACCTTTTTAACTGACGACCACCGCCTACTGAAACCTCTTTAACATAAAGGTTGCTATCTTCAACACGTTTGTCTTCGTTTTTTGCTTCCCAGTTTTTAATAGCTGATAACAAAAGCTTCTCTACACGTATTGCTGCTTCCTTATTTAAGAACTTTAGTGTATATAACGCTTTCTCAACGTTTACACCGCGGATCAGGTCAACCACCAAACGCATTTTACGTGGTGATGTAGGGCAGTTTTGCAGTTTGGCAACAGAAGCGCCGCCTTGCTGAGCTTTTTCCTGCTCTTTGCGTTGTCTGATCAATACAGACTTTTTAATTTTTGTTGTTGCTTCCATTGCCTGTTATTTTTTCTTTTCTGCGTGACCACGGAATGTACGGGTTGGTGCAAACTCTCCCAGCTTGTGTCCAACCATGTTTTCTGTTACGTACACAGGGATAAATTTATTACCGTTGTGTACTGCGAATGTATGACCAACGAAATCAGGAGAGATCATGGAACGCCTTGACCATGTTTTTACAACTGATTTTTTATTTGAATCATTCAGCACCATAACTTTCTTGTCTAAGTTATGATCGATGTAAGGTCCTTTTTTAATTGAACGAGCCATTATTTTTTCCTTCTTTCAATGATATAACGATCCGATGTTTTCTTTTTGTCACGAGTTTTGTAGCCTTTAGCTAATAAACCTTTACGTGAACGTGGATGACCACCTGAGGCTCTTCCCTCACCACCACCCATAGGGTGATCTACCGGGTTCATGGCAACACCACGAACTCTTGGCCTGCGGCCCAACCAGCGTTTTCTACCAGCTTTACCTAAAACCTCATTGGCTTTTTCAGCATTTGAAACTGAACCAATAGTTGCAAGGCATGTTGCCAGTATCATACGGGTTTCGCCTGATGGCAACTTGATGATGGCATATTTACCATCACGAGCCGATAGCTGGGCATAAGTACCTGCACTACGTGCAATGGTACCACCCTGGCCCGGGTTTAATTCAATATTGTGAATGATTGAACCAAGTGGGATGCTCTTTAGTGGTAAAGTATTACCAACTTCAGGAGCTGCACTCTCGCCAGATACAACGGTCATCCCAACTTTTAAGCCGGTTGGAGCTATCATGTATCTTTTCTCGCCATCAACAAAGTGTAGCAATGCTATACGTGCTGAACGATTTGGATCATATTCAATTGTTGCAACTTTTGCAGGGATATCAAACTTATTACGTTTGAAGTCAATTAACCTGTATGATTGTTTATGACCACCACCCATGTAGCGCATAGTCATTTTACCGCTGTTGTTACGTCCGCCTGATTTTTTGTGAGCCACAACCAATGTTTTTTCAGGAACATTTGTAGTAACATCCGAATAATCGGCACCAACTCTGAAGCGGGTACCCGGAGTAACCGGTTTAAATCTTTTAACTGCCATCTCTTTATTTATATACCGCTATAAAAATCTATTACCTCTCCGCTGCCTAAAGTAACAATCGCTTTTTTGTAAGTTGCAGCACGGCCGCTAACGGCGCCTGCCTTAGTATTGCGAGTTTTTAGTTTACCAACGTATTTCATAGTGTTTACAGCCTTAACGTTAACACCATACATAGCCTCAATTGCTCCTTTGATCTGAATTTTATTAGCTCTTGGATCAACCTTGAAAGCATAACGATTAAGCTTCTCGGTTAATTGAGTTATTTTTTCAGTAAGTAAGGGTTGTTTTAAAATTTCCATAATTACTTAGCTAATGCTTCCTCCAAAGTTTTAAGAGCGCCTGTGGTTAAAATTAGCTTGCCTGCGTTTAACACATCGTATGTGTTTAACTGCTCAGCAAGGATAACCTTAGTTTGCTTCAGGTTTCTGCTTGATAAATAAACATTGTTATTTGCAGCGCCTAATACTAAAAGTGTTTTTACGTCACTAACATTAAGATCTGCGGTAAGCTGTATGTAGCTTTTGGTTTTAACTGAGTCAAAAACAAAATCTTCTACTACAACAATGTTGCTGTCTTTTGCTTTGTATGATAAAGCTGATTTACGTGCCAGTGATTTAAGTTTCTTGTTTAACTTGAAACTATAGTCGCGGGGCTGAGGACCGAATACACGGCCACCACCATTAAACAATGGTGATTTAACACTACCTGCGCGGGCACCACCGGTACCTTTTTGTTTATATAATTTGCGGGTTGAACCTGCAATTTCGTTACGCTGTTTTGATTTGTGTGTACCTTGACGCTGGTTAGCTAAATATTGCTTAACATCAAGATAAATCGCGTGATCGTTTGGTTCAATACCGAATACGGAATCAGAAAGTTGCACCTTGGCACCTGTTTCTTTACCTGATACATTTACTACGTTAACTTCCATCTTATTTATCCACTATTACGAATGAACCCTTAGCTCCTGGGATGGAACCTTTAACAACCAACAGATTCTGCTCTGCAAACACCTTCACAACCTGTAAGTTTTGAACTTTTACACGCTCATTACCCATTTGGCCCGCCATACGCATACCTTTAAATACACGTGAAGGCCATGATGAGGCTCCTAACGAACCCGGTGCACGTAAGCGGTTATGCTGACCGTGAGTTTGCATACCCACACCACCAAATCCGTGACGTTTTACAACACCTTGAAAGCCTTTACCTTTTGAGGTTCCAACTACATCAACAAAGTCTCCGGCAGTGAAAATCTCAACGGTAACAGTGTCACCTAATGATTTTTCGTCTTCGAAACTTTTAAATTCAACCAGCTTACGTTTTGGCGTAACACCAGCTTTTTGGAAGTGACCTTTTAGAGGACCTGAAGTGTGTTTTTCTTTTTTCTCACCGTATGCAAGCTGAATAGCTGCATAACCATCTGTATCAACAGACCTGATCTGCGTTACAACACAAGGGCCAGCTTCGATTACTGTGCAGGGAATGTTTTTTCCTGCTTCATCGAAAATGCTGGTCATTCCTACCTTTTTACCAATTATTCCTGACATTTTCTTTATTTTTTTGTGCCCATCGAAGCAGTAGGGCTTCGTTCAAGACATATTATTCCCCGTTAAGGGACGGCAAAGATAGGAATTTTAGATTAATTGTCAAATACTTAGCAAGTTATTTTTTTATAAATTATTTTGAGTGTCAAATAGTTGGTTTAGTGAAGGGTTCATTATCTTCATTATTCATAAAATTATTGACTCACATGCATTTTAACCAGTTAGCACCAAATAATCCGTCAATAATAATACCCGCCTTAACCCATAATTTTTAAAACATCATGCTTAAAAAAATTAAAAAGCTGTCTAAAAACAGGGAACTACAATATACTCCGGCACTTAGTTGCGTATTAAAAACTGCGCTGTATATTTACTTTTACTAATCCGGTTATTTAATTACCGGGCTTTATCACAAATCAATACCTGAAATTTTAATTATATGGCCTGGGGCATTTCTCCTTATAAAACTGCAGTTATACCCCTGGGCGATTATAATGCCGACCACTACCTTACCTTATTATACCACGCTTTTGCAAACCTTGGCTGGCACACCGGTTACTTTGACCGCGAAGGTATTATTGCCTACACCAATATATCATGGGCATCCTACGCCGAAGAAGTTTCTGTAAGGATTGTGAATAACGAGGTGATCATTAAAAGTGAATGTATAGGCTACCAGTTCTTTTTTTATGATTACGGTAAAAACCAAAAGAACCTTGACTTGCTTTATAATGAAATACCTTACGTTGAATATCATTTACAGCTAAACCTGGAGCAAACAACACAGCAACTGATAGATTCAATACCCGAAAACCAGTTTTTAACTTTGGCAAACCCGCCAATGGGTGCCAAGGAAACACTGCATACCTTTTTTTCGCCTTTTATCCCTACAAAAAACTATCTCATAACCCCCTTACTGGTATTTGTAAACATTGCCGTGTTTATGGTAACCATGCTGCTGCTTTGGATTATGATGGCCATTGTGTTAGCAAAGCATAATGGTGATGCTTCACAAAGTATAGAGGGTGTATATCTTTCCCTTGGCTTCAGTGACCGTACGCAGGTGCTAAATGGGCAGGTATGGCGTTTGCTTACCAATACTTTTCTGCATTTCTCTCTTTTACATTTAACAGGCAACATGATTGTGCTTATATATATAGGCTCAATGCTTGAATGTAAATTAGGCAAGTGGAACTACCTGTTTCTTTATCTTTTTGCTGGTGTATGCGCCAGCCTTACTTCGGTTATATGGAACACCCATATGATATCGGGCGGAGCCTCGGGTCCAATATTCGGCTTATTTGGAATTTTGCTGGCACTGCTTAGCACCAACTTTTATGAGCGCAATGCCCGCCGGGCCCTCCTGATCAGCACGGCAATTTTTGTTGGCTTTAATATTATACCTTTTGGCAAACATATTGATGATGCTGCTCACTTTGGAGGTCTTATAGCAGGTTACATAATGGGCTGGATTGCTTACCTGGGTATTAAGTATAATAAACAAAGCCTTATCAGCGTAAGTACGCTGGCAATTACGGTTCTTTTTATGGGTTTGTGCCTGCGGTATGCGCATACTTACAATTTTAAAGAATTAAATCGCCTGTTAGTTAAAGAGCGGGTGGAGTTAGACAGCCTGAACGATAATTTTTATGGCCAGCAAAATTCAGCATTAAGCCATGCTGACAGGATCTCTATTCTGGAACACCGTGCCCTGCCCCGATTAAAAACCCTTAAAGATATTGCCCAAAAACTTACGCAGGTTCCCCTACCTGATAAGCAAACGCAGATAGCCAAATTCCACTCCAAAATATTATTGCAGGAATGTATGATGTTTAACCTGCTTTATAAAGAGGCCCACGACCAGGACAACATCAAATACCGCCCGGCAATTAATAAGCTGACCGATAACATTAACCAACTGCGCTGCGAATGGGGCAAATTAGATGATGGCAATAATGGTTATTAGCCCAGCTTATACAAAACATGAAGGCCTTCAGTTGAGGGTTCAAGCCAGCGTTTAATTTTATCACTAATTTTTCCTATATTCAGCAATCATTAAAGCTGGGCTGAGTATTGCCGGGCGCAGGCTGATCAAATAATAATTTAATGAAACGTTTATATCCCCTGTTTATCGCTTTAATTACTACTTGCCTGGCACATGCGCAGGATACCGATACTATTAAAAGGCAAAACAACCATACCGCTTTTACCTCTGTTGAGAAAATTCCTGAGTTCCCAGGAGGCGAGGAAAGCTTTAAAAGATATATCAGTAAAAAAATGCAATACCCAGAGATTGCCAGATTGATCGGGATCAACGGAATGCTACGGGTTTCTTTCGTAGTTGACGAACATGGGTTTATTAAAGATGCTACCCCTACAAACTGTATCGGTGCGGGTTGCGAGGCAGAAGCCGTAAAGGTTTTAGAAGCTTCAATACCCTGGATTCCGGGGATACAGAACGGCCGGCCTGTAAGGGTAAAATTCACTATTCCGATAAACTTTTGGGTTGATAAAAAGAGTGTCGCCATTAAAGAGTTAAGAAAATCAGACTATGGTTTTATATTTAATATAAAAGGCAATTTGTATACTATTGACGAGGCCGCAGCCATTCTTGGCAAATCCTTTGAATCCGACCAGGTAGAAATTGCCCAACCTTTTTACAATTATAATAACACACAAAAATTTAAAATCACCGGTAAAAAAGAAGTTTACTTATTAATATTTAAATCGACATGAAAATAAAAACTACCCTTTTATTATGTGCCTGTACCGCCGCCCTGTTTTTTGGCTGTAAATCCAAACCCGAAAAAACCGACCGCCTTGGCAAGGCCACCCGCGAGGATAAGAACGGCTGGATCTACGTGCATTTAGCAGGTTCACCAGCTGATATTGGTTATCAGCATGGTTACCTGGTTGCAAAAGAGATTGACACCTTAATAAAAGTGATGCAGTACTACCTGCCATCGGCCAGTGGTAAAGACTGGGCCTTTTACCGTGCCGCCTCGCAAAGATTTTTATGGAAAAAGATTAATAAGGAATACCAGGATGAAATAAAAGGAATTGCAGAGGGCTTGCAGGCCCGCGGCTTAAAATACGACACCCTGGATATTACCGCGCTGAATGCCAATATCGAACTATCGCAATACTACGTTGCCGCGCTTGATAATAAAGCAAAACCGGGCAGTGGCGATAATAAGGCCCCCGGTAATTGCAGCGCATTTATTGCTACCGGCAGCTTTACTAAAGATCATAAAATAGTTATTGGCCATAATAACTGGACCGATTATATTGAAGGTGAGCGCTGGAATGTGATTGCCGACATCAGGCCCGAAAAAGGGAACCACATATTGATGGACTGCGCCCCCGGCTTTATACATAGCGGTGATGATTTTGTGGTAAGCAAAAGCGGTATACTGATCACCGAAACCACCATTACCGGCTTTAAGGGCTTTGATACCACCCGCACACCCGAGTTTGTGCGTGCCCGCAAAGCGGCCCAATATGCTAACAGCATTGATGATGTAGTAAAAATTATGACCACCGATAACAATGGCGGTTATGCTAACGATTGGCTGATTGGTGATACCAAAACCAACGAAGTGGCTAAATTGGAGTTAGGGCTGAAAGATTATAAAGTATGGCGATCAAAGGATACAGCTATAATAGGATCAAACTTTCCGAGCGACCCTAAGCTGATAAAAGAGGAAACCACATTTGATGTAAACAACAAAACAAGTTCGCCAAATGCGCGCAGGCTGCGGATGGAAAAATTAGTTGCGGTAGATTATAAAGGCAAGCTTGACGAGGCCAACGGTAAAGTTATTGAAGGTGATACTTATGATGCACTGAATGGTAAAAACGCTTACAACCGTTGTGTAATTGACGGCCATGTGGAAGAAGATCCCTTAGGCTGCAAGGAATGGAGCGAAGGCCCCTTCTTCCCGATGGGAGCTGTACAGGGCAAGGTATCAAGCGCGGCTTTAGCTAAAAACATGCAGCTTTGGGCACACATGGGTCACCCGGGTGGTGCCGACTTTTTGGCGGCCCCTTTCTTTAAAAAACACCCCGAATATTTTAAAACCCAGGGTAAATATTTAAGAGATATGAAAGCCTACCCCTGGACTTTGTTCTCAGCAAACTAAATAGCTGAATTTTAGAATTAACAGAATTTTAAAAACCTTGAAATTCTGTTAATTCTAAATTAGTAATTATTCCATCATCAGTCTTCTTATCAGCTCAGCGCTTTGTTTGTTGCCTTCTTCTAACCTCCCCTGAAAAAAGGATTGCACTTCGTTAAAGTGTTTTTTGTAACCTTCCATATCACCATACCCAATAATTGACGACCATTCCCTTACGGCCGAATGAAATTCCAAATCATCGCCGCGGATGGTTTTATCATAAAGGGCGGTTTCTATTGATTCTTCTAACAATTCTTCATTTTTAAACAGGTATTCGGCAATACCGAGCCGCAGGCGGAAGGGCGGGGTCTGGCAGATCAGGTTATCATAAGGATTTACCCCCAAATGGTACCAGGCATCAACCATGCTCAAAAGGCTCAGGTGCGAATTAGGCATCCGTTTTTCAGCATTTTTTGAGAGCGAGAACTCCTTCATTACCGTATCATTCAGCATAATTGGCTTACGGCTTTCATGAAATACAAAATCACGCGCCCGATAGATCCTTGCCCTGAAATTGGCAGCCTCCTCTTTTATCATCAGCTTAAATAATTCTGATTCTGATATAGCATACCGCTTTACCTGGTGCCTTGCATACGGGTTTAGTATGGCTAAGCCGGCATAAACGTGGGCCTTATAACTAAAAATACGCAGTGTGGTAAGTATCTTTACATTATCAATACCCCCTATGTACGATGCATTTTCCCAGGGAAAAAAACCGGCTTCTTTCCAGGCAGTGCCCATACTTTCAAAACCAACGTGGGTAACAGCCTGTGTATCGGCTACTATTTTATCATGATCGTGGTAGTTAGCCATTTCAACAATGTCTGATCCTATCGCCGTAAAAAGATCGAGCATACGCTGATAAGCTTCATCATTAGCACGGTGGCGCACCAAGATCAGTTTTTGCCCCTTAGGGTTAAAGCCCGGGCCATGCATGCCATGAAAAGTAATGATCTGTGCATCGGCAGGCAGGTATTTTTCAAATACTTCTATCTCGGGAGTTTTAACAGAGGTTTGCCCTGCAACAATGGCACCAAACTTGGTTGATGAGCCGCATTCGGCCACCACCTTAGCCATGCTATCTGCCTCAACCGAGTAGATGATCAAATCGCAGGTACGGGATACATCCATCCCGCTATCCATTATTTTTATGTGGTAAGGTGCCAGGTCGGCCTCCAGGCGTTCCCTGTTTTGGGGCAGGTCGCAGCCGCAAACGGTGTAACCTGCATCTGCAAAAGCTTTGGCGTATAAACGCCCCATATCACCCAAGCCAATAATGCCAATATTCATGCCGCTAATATATTATTTAGTATGCAGATTAGCGTTTACTGATTAAGGCTTAGTTAATGCGTTTATCTGCTTTTGCCAGGTGTGATTGCGCTTTGTGACGGCCATACAAAAACTAAACTATGCTCAAAAATTCTCATTTATCACATCAAAATACTAATTTAGCATTAGTTAATATATTTTCTATGCTTCGGATAACCCTTATAGCCCTATTTATTTTTTGCAGTATAACATCAATTAGCTATGCGCAAGACAGTGTAAAAAAGGTTAATACCGTAAAGCCTGCTGCTGCTAAATATAAAGCCTATAAATATCCGCCGGTAAAATACGCAGCTGCAAAAACCGCTGTACCTGTTGTACCAACTGCTGCCCCTGTAAAGCAAGTACCTGCACCAGTAGTGCCTCAGGCACCCGTTGATAAAAGCCTTAACGGCCAGTACCAGTTTTTACTGACCAAGGTTTACCATTACCAGCAGGCACCTATTGCTGACCTATGGCGCAATATAAATGATACTTTAAGAGATAGCAGGCATAAGCTGAAAGATGCCGTTGGCAAATTAGCAGCCCAAAATAAAACCATTGATAGCTTAAACGCAGCCGCCACAACTAAAGACCAAAACCTGGCAGCAGCAAATTCAAGGGTAAATGCGGTGAGTCTGTTAGGTATCCCGATCCAAAAATCTGTTTATAACCTGATTATGTGTGGCCTTGTAATTATATTCGGTGCTACTGCTGCCATTGTGTTAGCCCGCTCGGGAAGCCACAGCCGCGAAGCTAAATACCGTATTAATCTTTACAATGAACTGGAAGAAGAGTTTAAAACTTACAAAGCCAAAGCAAACGAAAAGGAAAAGAAACTTGCCCGCGAATTACAGACCGAACGCAATAAGCTGGATGAGTTGATGGGCAGATCATAGGTTAGCAGCTACCTGTTTTAATATGCAATCATTATTAAGTCTTTGATTTTAGTAAATCGTAGCGAAAACCTCAGGTACGTTTGCGTTGATCTTTTACCTTATCCCTGATCTTTAAAAACTGCCTTTCAAAAATATAGTATGAGGTAAAGGCAACTGTAAAAAGCAAAATTAGCTTTAAAATAAAAAATGCCCCATAAGAATAAGAATGAAAAGGCTTAAGCCAGGGTTGCCATGCTTTATTGCCCAAAACAGCTGCTGCCAAATATATAAACTATACGATATAACCCCCACCTTAACCAAAACAGGGTTAGATAATATTGCCGACAAAAAGTTCCTGCTTTTTAAATTGAGCAGTATAACCCATGCAACAAGTATAGCCGACAAATATTCAGACACGTACTTACTATAAAACAGAAAAGACCGGGTGCTAATAATAACAGCAACAAGCAGGATGAGGAAACTTAAAAAGTAATTATCCTTCACTTTTTCTATCCTGATTATCCCCTTAAATAAAAAAACTGCGGCCAATGAACCAATCAGAATGATGAATGGCCCATTCCAAAAGGTATACTTAGTGATCTTTGTGACCATGCGGATAACCGGATCTGAATCCATAAAACCAACATGGTAATACCCCAAAACAGATATAACAGGAACAATAATTACAATTGAAAGCACCAGCATCAAATACCGGTTAATATTTAAGACCAACAACAAAGGGAATATCAGATAAAATTGCATCTCGGCGGCTAAAGTCCAGAAATGGCCCATAAATGGCTCCTGCTGGTAAGGCAGGTTTTTATAAAACAGTAACGAGGACACGAAGCTTGATTCCACAACGTGAAATTTATAAACCTGGTTTAGGACTATTAACACCAATAAAAAAAGGTATGCAACCGGGACAATGCGAAGTACCCGTTTCAGGTAAAATTGATTTAAATCGATGCTCCCGTATTTCACCTGTTCTTTTAGTAATAAAGTGGTGATCAGAAAACCGCTGATAACAAAAAAGACATTGACGCCTATGTCACCATTAACAAGCAATGGGGTGCTGCGTAAAAAGTAGTTTACCCCAAAGTGATAACCTATTACCATCAGGATGGCAATGCCCCTTAGCCCGTTTAAGGATGGATAATAAGTCCCCTGTACAATTGCAGGCACAGTGCTTATTGGTGCAAATAGTTTTTCCTTAAGCTGCGTTAAATACTTCAAGTGTTTTTATAGCCGAAATGTATGATCAATGTGTTAAGATACAAGAAATACCGCCTATGCTGCTAAAGCTGGCAAATAGTTTTGCTCACAAAAAAAGCCATCCGGATTATTGGATGGCTTTTTAATATTGTTTAGATCTTCCGGTACTATCACACTTTGATCTCAACTTCAACTCCACTTGGCAATTCAAGTTTCATTAAAGCATCAACAGTTTTTGAATTTGAACTGTAGATGTCTAACAAACGCTTGTAAGAGCATAATTGGAATTGCTCACGAGCTTTTTTGTTTACGTGCGGTGAACGCAAAACTGTGAAAATTTTCTTTTCAGTTGGTAAGGGAAGTGGTCCGCTTACTACAGCGCCTGTAGGCTTTACTGTTTTAACGATCTTTTCAGCTGATTTATCAACCAGATTGTAATCGTAAGATTTTAATTTGATCCTGATTCTTTGGCTCATTTTGTTTGTTTTTTAACTACCCTAAGAGCTATTTATTAGGGCAATTGGTTGTTTATTATTTTAATAAGCTGATCAGGTTAAATTTTTAACCCGATCAGCCTAAGTTATTTATGCGTTAGCAGCAGCTCTTTTACCTCTTGCTTTAGCAACTACTTCTTCCTGTACTGCACGTGGCGCTTCAGCATAGTGATCAAACTCCATGGTTGAAGTAGCACGGCCCGAAGTGATAGTACGTAACTGGGTTACATAACCAAACATTTCAGAAAGTGGTACAGTAGCTTTAATTACCTGTGCACCTGCACGTGAGTCCATACCTAACAGCTGGCCACGACGACGGTTCATATCACCGATAACATCACCCATGTTTTCTTCAGGGGTTAAGATCTCGATCTTCATGATTGGCTCAAGCAATACTGGTTTACATTTTGGCAATGCCTCGCGGTATGCAGATTTTGCAGCTATCTCAAAAGATAACGCATCTGAATCGACTGCGTGGAATGAACCATCAATTAAACGTACTTTTAAGCTTGTTAAAGGATAACCTGCTAATACACCATTTGCCATTGAAGCTGCAAAGCCTTTTTCAACAGATGGGATAAACTCACGGGGGATTGAACCACCGCTGATCTCGTTAACAAATTGTAAGCCTTCTTTACCTTCGTCGTTAGGCGAAAGGATAACCTGAATATCAGCAAACTTACCACGACCACCAGTCTGTTTCTTGTAGGTTTCGCGGTGTTGTACAGTACCGGTAATTGATTCTTTATAAGCAACCTGCGGAGCTCCCTGGTTAACTTCAACCTTGAACTCACGTTTCAAACGGTCCATGATAATATCAAGGTGAAGCTCGCCCATACCTGAAATTACAGTTTGGCCGGTTTCTTCGTCTGATCTTACGTGGAAGGTAGGATCCTCTTCAGAAAGTTTACCTAAAGCCATACCCAATTTATCTACGTCGGCCTGTGTTTTAGGCTCAATAGCTAAACCGATAACCGGCTCAGGGAAATTCATTGATTCAAGGATGATCGGGTGTTTCTCATCACAAAGTGTATCACCTGTTTTAATATCCTTAAAGCCTACTACCGCAGCAATATCACCTGCACCTACGTTAGGTATAGGGTTTTGCTTGTTAGCATGCATCTGGAATATACGTGAGATACGCTCTTTATTGTCAGAACGCATGTTATGCACATACGAACCTGCTTCTAAGTTACCCGAGTAAACACGGATAAAGCATAAGCGGCCTACAAAAGGGTCAGTTGCAATTTTAAATGCTAAAGCTGCAAATGGCTCTTTTTCTGATGGCTGGCGTATAATTTCTGCTCCTGTGTTTGGATCAGTACCAACAATACCTTCAACATCCATAGGTGAAGGCAATAATTCCATCACATAATCAAGCATGGTTTGTACACCCTTGTTTTTGAATGATGATCCACAAACCATAGGAACGATCTTAGCATCTAAAACGGCTTTACGTAAAGCGTCAAGCACTTCGCGTTCAGTAATTGTTTCAGGAGCGTCGAAGAATTTCTCCATCAGACTCTCATCATAATCAGCTACAGATTCAAGAAGTTTTTCTCTCCACTCGGTAGCTTCTTCAATCATATCCTCAGGGATAGGCACTTCGGTAAAGGTCATCCCTTTATCGTGCTCATTCCAAACAATACCTTTCCAGTTAATTAAATCAACAACACCTTTAAAGTTTTCTTCGCTGCCTATTGGTAATTGCAATGGTACTGCGTTGCTGCCTAACATGCTTTTTACCTGTTTTACAACATTTAAAAAGTCGGCACCGCTACGGTCCATTTTATTTACGAAACCTATACGGGCAACGTTATAGTTGTTGGCAAGTCTCCAGTTAGTTTCTGATTGCGGCTCAACACCATCAACAGCACTAAAAAGGAATACTAAACCATCTAATACACGTAACGAGCGGTTTACTTCAACAGTAAAATCCACGTGTCCTGGTGTATCAATAATGTTAATGTGGTATTGGTGGCCACGGTATTTCCAATCAATAGTAGTAGCAGCAGAGGTAATGGTAATACCACGTTCCTGCTCCTGTGCCATCCAGTCCATTGTAGCTGCACCTTCGTGTACTTCGCCAATTTTGTGGCTAAAGCCCGAGTAGTACAAAATACGCTCGGTAGTGGTAGTTTTACCTGCATCAATGTGAGCGGCAATACCTATGTTTCTTGTATATCTAAGATCTCTTGACATCTGTTTTATTTGATTTCTTGATTATTTAATGATTAAACCGGTAATGCAATTATAGCAAGACCGGTTATAACACAATATTAAATCGGTGTAATCCTTTTAATTTAGAACCTAAAGTGTGAGAACGCTTTGTTGGCTTCAGCCATTTTGTGCGTATCTTCTTTCTTCTTCACAGCAGCACCTTCACCTTTAGCAGCAGAGATGATTTCGCCTGCTAATTTCTCCATCATGGTTTTTTCACCACGACGACGAGCATAGCTGATCAGCCATTTCATACCTAAAGCTACTTTACGCTCCGGACGAACCTCTGTAGGCACCTGGAAGTTAGCACCACCAACACGACGGCTCTTTACTTCAACAGCTGGCATTACATTGTTCAATGCTTTTTTCCATGTATCTAAACCGCTTTCGTTAGTTTTTTTCTCAACAATTTCAACGGCATTATAAAATATAGCATATGCTGTAGATTTTTTACCATCGTACATCATATTATTTACAAACCTGGTTACCAAAATATCATTGAATTTTGGATCAGGAAGGAGAATTCTCTTTTTTGGTTTTGACTTTCTCATTGTTTACTATCCTCCTTAATTATTTCTTTTTCTTAGCTGGTGCACCTTTTCCTGCCGGGGCTGCTGCCTGACCTGGTTTAGGGCGTTTTGTTCCATATTTTGAACGACGTTGGTTACGGCCTGCAACACCTGATGTATCTAACGCACCACGGATGATGTGGTAACGTACACCTGGTAAATCCTTAACACGTCCGCCACGGATTAAAACAATAGAGTGTTCCTGTAGGTTGTGTCCTTCACCTGGGATGTAAGCATTCACTTCTTTTCCGTTGGTTAAGCGCACACGGGCCACTTTACGCATTGCTGAGTTTGGTTTTTTAGGGGTAGTGGTATATACACGGGTACATACTCCTCTTCGCTGTGGACAGCTGTCCAACGCTGGCGACTTACTCTTGTCAACCAGAGCTACTCTACCTTTTCTAACTAATTGTTGAATAGTAGGCATTTTTCCTTTTTTGTATTTACAGTTTTATCCTTATTTTAAGGACTGCAAAGGTAGGGACTTATTTTTTGATTTTCAAGTAGTTGAGTGAAAAAGTTTTTGAGCCATAATTTACAGAAACGTTTGATGGCTAAAATGTTGCGGTTGAATGTGCAAATACAATCAGGTTTGGGGTTTGCAGCTAAAGGTTTTGCGCTGAAATAAAAGCACAACGTACCTCAAAGTTTCAGCACATCAATTATAAGCTATAAAATAAAGTGAAGAAGGCAGCAGCTTATTACAAGCTGTTTGAGCAATTGGTTATTACTCCATTGTTTATAACGATAGTATCAAGCGGGTTGGTTACAGATGCCGCAACAAAACTAAACGTGGCCGAAAAAGTGTTGGTAGCACCATCAACCTTGTAACTGGTAATATTTAATGAGCCGCTTACCGAATTATATAATTTTGATGAGGGGCTTTTATACACAGCATCCGGATATGCAGTTAATGGGTAAAAGCCCGCTGTAGTACCATCAAACTGGAAGGTAATTTGCGAACCATCCTTACCTATCAATATTACACTGTTAGCGGTTATACTATTATTTACAAAAATGCCATCGTATGATGAGGTAACAGTAACAGCCGTGCTGCCCACCATATAACTTGCCGATTTAAAGCCTGCCGGCAGTGGCGCATCCCCATCAAGCCTGCATGAACTTGTAAGGATGATCAGCATAAATAATGATACAGTAAACGTTAGTATTAGTTTTTTCATGATTCGGCCTCATTCCCTTTTACGGGCAATAATCCCTGAATGTTTAGCTAAAAGATTAAAAAAACTTGCTTTTCACACTAAAAATATGCGTTTTTATTTCCCGAATGATGGAATTTTAAACATCATTAATTACGGGTTAATATTATTAACAAAAAAAGAGCCCCGGTTAAAACCGGGACTCTCCCTCTTCACGCAATCACCTATCTAAAAATATCTTATTAATAACCCCTGTAATAGTGGTCGTGGTGATAATGGTGATAACCGCCACCTTCAACGTAGCATCCGGAAGTTATTGATACAAAAGCGGCTATTATTAATGCAAATCCAACAAATTTCTTTTTCATGGCTGTAAAATTTAATTTCAACATCCAAACTACGGGTGTTTAATTATTGGATAGTTTTTTACATAAAAGGATTAACCGGGAATGTAAATTACTTTACAGTAGAGCATGCTGTTGCTTTTTATTGAAACTGTGCTGGCTCACAAAAGCGGCGCCAGGCAGTTCCTCAACTTTAAGCGATACAGTTTTACTTTGGCCGAATATTACTTTTGGAGTTTTCACTGATGGCTCAGCATTCCACAAACATTCGCGTACGGTAAGGGTTTGGTGTTTGGTATCGAGCGAAATAAGCTGAAAAGATAATTTGCTTTCATCCTTTGATGATACGTCACCCTTCATTGGCGAATCTACCCTGAAGGTATTAAGCTTTACATCATTATCAGGCCCTGTATAAGTATAAAACTGGTTATAGTTACTGTTACCATGAAAGTAAGCTTTTATATTTGGATGGGCTTTTAAAAATTTAACCCAGCCGCGTTGCTCTATCGCAGTTGCATCCTCACCTTTATCGGCAGTAAGGCCTTCTTTATAATTTTCGGCTGTCAGGTTCTGAAACTTGTTTTGTACCGTCATGTTATGAGGGGGCAGCGGGTTTGTAAAGTGTTTGGCCTCGCAGGTTGGCTGGTCGTGCGTAAAAATAATGACCGGTGTTTTTTCATTTACCGTTTCCAAATCCCTTTGCATCCAGATCCGTTCGGCCGAATCAGGCCAAAGGGTAATAAACATCAGGTGGATGCCTTTTACATTAAGCGAATAATTTACCTTCTCTGTAGCATAATTATAACCCTGGTTAGTTAAGGGGTGCTCAGGTTTTAGCATCAGGTTATAAATTTTAACCATTGCCGTTGGATCGGTAAGCGGCACCATTGGCTTTGCATAGCCTATTGCGTTTGATATATCATGATTACCCGGCGCTAACAGCAGCCTGGCAGGTTTGCCATTACTGCCTTTCAAACTAATACCATGTATATAATCTTTATCAAACTGTGCCCATGATGCGGCTGCACTTTGAATAGGAATTTCCATACGGTTACATATATCGCCGGTTTGTACTACATAATCAACCCAGCCAATTCTTTTCCCGGCTTTAACACCGTTATCGGCAGGCCATGTTAAATAAGGGAGGGTATTTATCTGCGCAATCATGGCGGCATTTACGCGGTATGCGGCAACGTTGGTATCGCCCTTGAAAGTTTTACGGCTAATACCGTAATGCGCATCAGATGAATAAACCATATTGATAACCGGCGATGGTTTACCACGCTGCCCGAAAGTATGCAGCGGACAAATAAAGCTTAGTACCATCAATAAAAAAACACTTGTATAAATAGATTTTTTAAAACAGATATTAAGCTTATTGACTGACATACAAAGGGGTACTATTTAAAAGCCTCAAAATTAGCCCGAAGCACATTAACTAATTATTAATTAATCATTAATTTAACAGAAGTACCCTTTACACTAACCAATGAAATAAATCAACCCATGACCATGCCCCCCCTTTTGCCCTATCCATAATAATTATTAACTTCGAATCTATAAACTCCTGTAATACATGAAGAAATTCCTGTTGCTTGTTCCCATTGCAGTTTTATTCAGCTGCAATCAAAAAACCTCTCCTGCTGTTGATGCTGTATCCGGCGACGCTGCATTTCAAAAACTAAGTGATGATTATATCAATGGTTTCCTGACATGGCGCCCGGGCAATGGCGTTGCATTGGGCTATCATCAATATGATGGCAAGGTAACCGATCTCAGCAAGGAATCATTGGGCAAGGAGCTTGGACGCTTAAAGGATTTTGACCAAAAACTTAGTGCAACAGATACGGCCTCGCTAAGCCCAAAAATGTTTTATGATTTCCGAATTTTAAGATCGGCCATAAAAAACGAGATCTTTAATTTTGAAGATATGGGCACTTACGATAAAAACCCCATGACCTATGCCGGGGCCGTTGACGTAAGCATTTATATCAAAAGGAATTTTGCACCTATTGAAGACCGGATAAAATCGATCATCGCGATTGAAAAAGCTGCACCAATGATTTTTGCTGCCGCGAAGATTAATTTAAAAGACTCATTGGCTAAACCTTATATTGAAACAGCTATTGAAGTTGCCAACGGTTCAGCCGATTTTTTAGACGGCGACCTTAAGGTAGCCTTAAAAGGTGTTAAAAATGATTCGTTAATGATGGCCTTTAATACCGTAAACCAAACCGCTATTAATGTCATAAAAGGCTTTGCCACCTGGCTTGAAAAAGAAAAACTGCCAAAAGCTACAAACAACTATGCTATTGGCGTTGAGAGTTATAAAAAGATGCTGCTTTACAGCGAAGGCCTTACCTTATCGCCTGATAAAATATTGGAAATAGGGCTAAAAGACCTGAAAATTGAACAGGATGCATTTAATGCAGCAGCAAAAACTATCAACCCAAATAAAAAACCGATTGATGTTTACCATGACCTGCAAAAGGAACACCCTACCGCCGAAAATCTGATCCCGGAGGCTAAGAAAAATCTGGAGGCTATCCGCCAGTTTTTGATCGATAAAAACATTGTGACTATGCCCTCATCCATCAGGGTTAATATTACCGAAACACCACAATATGCCCGTGCAACCAGCACGGCATCAATGGATACCCCCGGCCCTTTTGAAACCAAAGCAACCGAGGCTTATTATTACATTACCCCTGTTGACCCAAAATGGACCGCTAAACAAAAAGAAGACTGGCTGGCCCAATTTGATTATTATACTACGGATAACATTACCATCCACGAGGTTTATCCAGGGCATTACACGCAATTTTTACACCTGAATGCTTCATCGGCAACACGGGTCGAAAAGATATTTAATAGCTACGCTTTTGTTGAAGGCTGGGCGCACTACTGCGAAAAAATGATGGCCGATGAAGGTTATGGCCATAATGGCGATACTGTAAAAGCTGCCAAATACCGCCTGGCACAATCGGGCGATGCGCTGCTGCGTTTATGCCGCTTGTGTGTTTCTATCCAAACCCACTGCCACGGCATGCAGATAGATGATGCCACCAAATTTTTTATGGCTAACTGGTACCAGGGTGATAAACCATCGCGCCAGGAAGCGCTGCGTGGTACATTTGATCCCGGTTATTTATTTTATACGATTGGTAAACTGGAAATTTTGAAGCTCAGAGCCGATTACCAGAAACAGGAGGGCGCAAAATTTTCGCTCAAAAAGTTTCATGATGAAGTGCTCAACCATGGCATGCCACAGATCAGGCTACTTCGCGAAATAATGCTGAAAGATAAAAGCACCTGGGGTGATGTGATGTAATCGGCTAAAACCGAAGCTTTATTGGATTTTGACGATTATCCCAAAACACAAGAAGCTCTACATTTGATGCACGTACCCGGTAAAACAAGCTGATTTGTTTTACTAAAACACATTTATGAATGTCGCTTTTTTCCGAATAGGGATATAGTAATGGGTTTGTACAGATGTGATTTATTACTTCTTCTGTACGATCAATAAAAGTTTCTATTTCTTTTATTGACCATTTTTCAGCAAGATATTCAAGGATTTCATAATAGGTCAGTCTTGCTTTTGGCGACCATATAACCGTATTTGACACCATTTACCGGGATAGAAAATGGCTTTTTATATCGGCCATTACCTGCTCGTGAGGCATGCCCTCACCCCTGTCAAGTTCAGCCTTTGCACTATCAATAGCCTCTTTCATTTCGGATGGAATATCATTCCAAAAGTCATTTTCAGATAACCCAACCAGGGATTTGATCTCGTTAAGTAAATCATCATCATTACTTTGAATGATCTTTTCAACTATTTTATACTTCAGTGAATTATCCATAATAACTGTGGCAACACAAATATAATTATTTTACTTATTCAATTTTGAATATAAAGTTACTGCCCGGGTAGTGTCTGCAACCCACGTTTATCTGGTGGCAGGGTTTTGTATTTTTTGTAACTATCATTTATATAAACCGCTAACGATTCGCCATTATTGTTTTTGATAAAGGCATACGTTGGACGGTAAAGTGACATAAAATCTTCTAACTGCTGGCCCTTTAACGGAATGATGCTGCCTACATAGGCACGAGTAAATACTTCATCAACATGGCGCTCTTCCTGCTCTCGTTTAAAATAGCGTTTAAGTCGGCGGGCATCCTTACCCTCTTTACTGAACCAAGTAGTTGGCGACAGCACATAAACCTTGCTCTTTTGATAAACATCCGGGTACTCAGTATGCGGATCAAAAGTTGGCCTTTTTGAATTGATGTTAACCTCACGCAGGGCAATGGTTTTTAACGTTAAGATGATCTTCTTAGGGGTCAGGTCAACTACATAGAGCGTATCAGAACCATAGCCCGGCGAATCAAAGATCAGCAAATGGCCGGTTTCTGTTTTAATGGAAAAATTACCGTCTTTATCGGTAAGGGTAAGTTGTTTGGTATTGCTATCCCTGATAAAAACGTTGGATAGTTTGGCACTGCTGCCACTTTCAAACACAGTACCTTTTAATAACTGTTGTGCGCTTGCTGAACCCGTTATAAATATGAACAGGGCAATTAAAAAATACTTATTTTTCATGGTAGATGAATTATACTGTCAAGTTAACCTAATTAAAGCAGTAATGGTTTTGTATTACAACTTTTTTACAAACTCCTGAATAAGAATATGCCTTTAAACAAACAAGCCCGGCAATACCGGGCTTGTTTGTTTAAATAACAGACTGATCTGCAGCTTATTTTTTCCAAACGTTATTATCCGGATTAAAATCAGGCAATACTTTATCAGGATCATAAGTTACCGACTCAATAGCCTCGGTTGAAGGGTATTTAAATGTCCAGGTGCTGTTACGCTCCCATATTTCAACCGGTAGATTAACGCGGGCAGTTTTACCGCTAACGGTTTTAATTTCGAGTATAACAGGCATAGCCATTTTCTCTAAATTATCAATAGTGATCAATGCACCTTTTGACGGATCATCATTCACGTATTTAACCTCGCGTACGGCAACATCCAAACGCCAGTTGTTCAAGAACCAGCCTCTCCAAAACCATTGCAGGTTTTCGCCTGCTGCGTTTTCAATCGTGCGAAAAAAGTCATCAGGTGTAGGATGTTTAAATGCCCATTTTTCAATATAGGTTTTAAAGGCAAAATCAAACCGCTCAGGGCCTAAGATCTGCTCGCGCAATAAAACAAGGCCTGCACTTGGTTTTGAGTACAATAAAGTACCTGTATTTCTTTCTCTAAGGTTAGCTGGCTGGCTCATTACCGGCTCCAAACCCTGGCCCGTAAAGAAAGGTGCTACACGGTGCATATCCGGTTGCCTTTTGCTTTTGTACTCGCCATTATTAAAATCAGCGGTTGAAAGTGTATTGATAAAAGTATTAAAACCTTCGTCCATCCAACCGTACAAACGCTCGTTTGAACCAACAATCATCGGGAACCAGGTATGGCCAAATTCATGGTCATTAACGCCCCATAAGTTACCCCGGGTTGCTTTGTATCCGCAGAAAACAATACCCGGGTACTCCATACCACCCACAATACCTGCAACAGCAGTAGCAGCAGGATAAGGAAACTCAAACCATTTGGACGAGTTATACTCGATAGATTTTTTTACATATTCGGTTGAACGGCCCCATGCATTGTTACCATCACTCTCAACCGGGTAGGCTGATATGGCGATTGATTTTTTACCGCTTGGCAAATCCATTTTGGCAGCATCAATAATAAATGCAGCTGATGATCCCCATGAAGCATCACGCGCATTTTTGATTTTAAAGTGCCAGGTTAATTCTTTTTTACCAGCAGGGCGCGATGCAGGGTCAGTAACCTCGCTTGCCGAACGGATAACTACTGTTTTCTCGCTCTTTTCAGCTTCGGCCCAGCGTTTTAACTGCTCAGGGGTGTACACATCCTGCGGGTTCAATAACTCGCCCGATGCTAATACAATATGGTTAGCCGGGGCAGTGATGCTCAGGTCAAAATCACCATACTCCAGGTAAAACTCTCCAGGGCCGGTGTAAGGAATGGTGTTCCATCCGTATATATCGTCATAAACGCACATGCGCGGGTACCACTGGGCAATCTGGAAAATTTTTCCATTCTTGGTTTCCTGGATTCCCATACGGTCTGAACCATAATTGGGTGCTATAAATGAATATTCAATTTTCAGTTTAACTTTTCCGCCGGCAGGGCTAATTTCTTTTGGTAAAAAGACCTGCATGCGGGTATCTGATATCAGGAACTTAACTTCAGTTTCTCCACCTTTTTCTCCAATCACTTTTATTGATTTGATCTTGTAACCAGCGTCAAAATCCTGACCGCGGCCCCAGTTACGGCTACCTGCCAATGGCACAATAGCAGTTCCCCTTGAATCTAACTTAAAAAGATTTTGCTCAAGGTTCATCCATAAATAATCAAGCTTTTGCGGGCTGTTATTGGTATAGGTTAATACTTCTGATCCGGTGATCTGGTTGGTTTGATCGTTTAAGGTTGCGGCCAACTGGTAATCGGCACGGTTTTGCCAGTATTTTGAACCTGGCTGCCCATCGGCTGCACGAAATTCGTTACCATTCTTATTGTAAAATAATGGGCCGAAAGTTTCATGATAATCATAATTGGTGGCTGGCGCGGTAGCCGGTGGCGTTTGTTGCGCCTGGCTAAAATTAGTTGCCGCCATAAAAGCCAGTGTGATACCGGCTATCAGGTTTAATTTCATTTTGAAGTCAGTTAGAGTAATTTAGGGCAAGTATACTATAAATTAAGCAATTGCCTTTTTAGGTAAAACGATTGTTACGCGTAGGTTATTAAACAAATATAAAGGCTGATTAATTTAACAGATGCCAAAATGGCCTTCATCAAATTAATCAGTCGGATAAAAGCTTATTTAATTAAATTTTCTTTATAAACATTTTCATCAAACCCGAAGAAGAGGAAATCGCCATCCTCAATAACCGGGCGCTTGATCATGCTGGTTTTTTGTTGCAGCAGCTTCAGCGTATCAGCTTTGGTTTTTATACTTTCTTTAACTTCAGGGTCCAGCTGTTTCCAGGTAAGGCCCTGCTTGTTCCAAAATTTTTCGTACCCGGCTTTAGCATCCCACTCTTCTAATTTCGTTTCGCTTACACCAAGCCTTTTAAAATCCTGAAATTCATAAGCCACATTATTAGCCTTAAGCCAGTCGGTTGCTTTTTTTACTGTATTGCAATTAGGTATTCCGTATACTTTCATGCGGTAAAGTTATTAATTTCCCCCTGAGTTGTTGGTGCCGCCTTTGGTATCATCGTTACTAATGCCGCGTTTATTTTTCTTGATCTCGCTGTTCAGCTTACCAAACCTGTAACTGAATCTAACAGCAAAACTGCGGTAAGGATTATCATTTATGGATGACCTGTAAAACTGCGGCGTACTTGTAGTTGATGTACTGCTGTGATATTTGCTGTAAGGATTGTTTAATACTAATGATAGGGTTGCTTTTTTGCTCAGCAGCTCTTTAGTAAGCACGTATGAGTTAAATATAAAATTGCTTGATTTACCTTGCAGGGTAACATCGCCGCTAAAAAAGCCGGCATCAAGGCCCAGGCGGTAGCCATTATTAAACTTATAGCCCAGGCTACCAAATGCATTACCTAAGTAACCCTGGTTTTTATAGAACTCGCCGTTATAAGTTCCCCTTAACCAAATGTGCGATACCTGCCCGTTAAGGCTCAGCGTCATTTGTTTGGTTATTGAAAAATTGGTGTTAAAGTTAAGCCCTAAAGTGCGGTTGCTCCCTAAATTTTGATAGGTTGTTTTGGTTAAGGTATCCTGCGCGCTGTTAACAACAAGGTTGGTTACATTTTGGATAGAGTTGTTTGAAAACGCATAGCTAAGCCCTGTATTAAATGAGCTTTTTGCAAAATTACTGTAAGTAAACTCAAAAGAGTTATTTAGCTCCGGCCTTAAATTAGGGTTACCCGTGGTAATGTACTTAGGTTCAGAATCATCAATAAAAGGGTTTAACTGCGTAATGCCCGGGCGCTGAATGCGCTGGGTAAAACCGAAATTAAAGCTGCTGGTTTTAAACGTACGCTGGATGGATACCGATGGGATAAGGTTGTTATAATCCTGGTGAACCTTTGTATTGGCCGAAGTAAAATCGGCATTGATGGTGGTATGCTCCAGGCGTAAACCTGCTTTGGCTGTCCATTTATCAAACTTTAACTGGTAGGAGTTGTACAGGCTGTAAACATCCTGGTGATAGTTGAAGTTATCGGTGTATAATGGATTTAAATTGTACTCATTAGTTGCCGAATCGCGGTCTGAGCGTTGAAAATTACTAAAATCATTCCTGATGATGGCTTTACCCCCGGCCTCAACGGTTATATTTTTAAATGGCTCGGTATAATCTAACTGAATGGTGTGTTCCTTATCGCCCGAGCTGTTGTACTGGTTAAAATCGGGAAGAGACGATTGGTAAGCAAATACCCTGTCTGAATACACATTATCATTTAACTGTGAGTTTGGCGAATAGTTGTACTTGTAGGACAAGGTTAGCAAACGTTCTTTTTTGTTTTTAAAGCCCATTTGGTAATTAACCGATGCATCGTACCCTACAAAGTTGTTATAACCCGTAGCTGCCTGGCGATATTGCTGCGATATGGAACCATCACTGTTTAATGACCTTGAGAACTGATCATTATCCTGCCCGTTATGGCCCTTATAGGTACCGAAACCACCTGTAAGCAAATTCAAACTGTCAATCTCGTAGCTAAGCTCTGTAAAGGTGTAAAAGTTACTACCTCTGTTAAAATCGGTGCCATTTTGCAGGATGGAGTTTCCGTTATTAAACGTTTGCGCGTTTTCAAAATTAGAATCGTGGGTGTTTCGCTTATTGCCACCGATAAAGGTAGACAAGCCGAATTTACCCTGCTTTACATTTAAGCTTACATTGATACCCGGGCCCCAGATGCTGTTATACCGGCCATTGATATTGGCATTATAACCCTGGTCGGCATTCTTTTTAGTGATAATATTGATGATGCCCGCTAAACCTTCGGCATCATATTTTGCCGGTGGCGTAGTGATCACCTCAATCTTTTCGATATTGGTTGCAGGCATAGCCCTTAAAACATCCGATGGGTTTTTAGCCACCAGTGCAGACTCTTTTCCGTTGATCAGGATCTTATAGTTACCGCTGCCTTTCAGCTTAATGTTATCATCAGCATCAACAGCTAATAATGGAACTTTACGCATCATATCCAGTGCTGTTAATGCCTTGCTCTCCGGGTCAGCCTGAACATCATAGCTAATGCGGTCAACTTCCTGTTTCATAACCGGCCTTACAGCAGTTATGGAAACTTCTTTTAACGAATGATTTGATGATGAAACAATAATGCGGCCCAAATCTATTTCAGTGCCTGTTCCGGTTATTTTTACAGTTTTATTTTTATAACCCACTGATGCAATGGTTAGCTGGTAAGTTTTACCTAATGAACCTTTCAGCTCAAAGGTACCATCATCTTTGGTAAGGCCAGATCTTACCGATTGTTGGGTTTTAGCATCCTGAAGGGCTGCGGTAGCATAACCTAAAGGTTTATTTGTTGCAGAATCAATGGCGATTCCTTTAACTGTTAGCGTTTGCGGGGTGGTTTGGGCCAATAATGCGGCAGGAAAATAACAGCAAAAAGCTATCAGTAAAAGTAGTCTCATAAAGTTTTTGGTAATTGACGCGCGAAGGTATAAACCTGTTGCACAGAAAAGGCAGGATTTAACTGAAATTAACTAAATAGTTAGTTTTGTAACACGTATTTTACTTATTAAATCGCGTCATGGTTAGTTCGGTGCCAATGGCAGCAAAACTTTTCACCATCTCAATAGCGCGGTCAATAAGGGCGGGGAGTTCGGGCAGTTCATCTTTATCAAAGCCATCCAGCACATAATCAACCTGACGTCCCTTGGGGTAGTTATCGCCAACGCCAAAACGTAAACGGGCATAGTTATTATCGCCTAAAGTGGCTTCAATATGTTTTAAACCATTGTGGCCGGCTGCGCTGCCCTTAGGCTTTAAACGCAGTGTACCGAAGGGCAGCGCAATATCATCAACTATTACCAGCACATTTTCAATAGGGATCTTCAGCTCCTTCATCCAATGGTTGAGGGCCTTACCGCTAAGGTTCATATAGGTAGTTGGCTTTATGAGATACAGTGTACGGGCTTTATGGGTAACTTCGGTATAGTAGGCCAGGCGCATATTGTAGAACTTGGCGTTTTCCTGTTTGGCCAATTCATCCAATATCATAAAACCAATATTATGCCTGGTATCGGCATACTCGGGCCCAATGTTTCCTAAACCAACTATCAGATATTTCATTTTTTTTAACCGCAGTATTTTAGCCCTTGTTATTCAATAATCTCATTAGTATGGCTAACGGTGGGCTTATTATATTTTTCAAAGTAAACAAAAAACAGCGATAAGCCTAAACTCATCGCTGTTTTTATAATTGGTATTACCGAATGAACGGCAGCACCTTAATTATTTTTTGCCAGAAGCAGCTTCTTGCTCAGCCTGACGTAATGCACGTGAGGTAGTTACAGAAACAATTGTATCTTCTTTAGCATTGGTGATAGTTAATTTATCAAAATTAAGGTCAGATACCTTAACTGATTTACCAACTTCTAAAGTAGCGATAGATACTTCAATAGCATCTAAATGATCTTTAGGTAAAGCTTTGATACGTAACTTTCTTAATTTTTGTACAAGTTTACCACCTGTTTTAACACCTGGAGAAGTTCCTGTTAATTTAACCGGGATCTCGATAGTGATAGGTTTTTTCTCGTCTAACAATAAAAAGTCAACGTGAATGATCTGCTCAGTTAATGGGTGAAACTGAAGATCTTTAATGATAGCCTGTGATTTAACACCAGCGATATCTAAGTTGATGAAATGAACAACCGGAGTATAAACTACAGCTTTCAAATCACTTGCGGACACTGAAAAGTGGGTTTGGGTTGGCCCACCGTAAAGTACTGCTGGTACCAGGCTTTGGTAACGCAGTTCTTTAGCGTCTCTTTTCCCTACGTTCTCTCTTGGAGAACCGCTAATAGCAATTGATTTCATTTTTAATATATTTATTTAATTATTAGCCTCATTAAGCATCCTCCAAAGTGGAGAAGAAAAAATAAGGAGATCTTTATTCTATTTTACTAAACCTGTTTTAAGGTTTTTTAATCAACCTTAAACAACTGGCTAATTGAGCCATGTTCGTTTACGTTCATTATTGCTTTTGCAAACAGCTCGGCAGTGCTTAACACCCTTATCTTACTGCTTTGGTGTTTAAGCGGTATGGTATCTGTAACTATCAGTTCAGTTAAAACTGAATTTTCGATAGTTTCATACGCCTTGCCTGATAATAGTGCATGTGTACAAACAGCACGTACGCTGCGGGCACCACGCTCCATAATTAAGCCTGCTGCTTTTGCCAGTGTGCCTGCGGTATCGCAAATATCATCTATCAGCACAATATCCTGGTCGGTTACATCACCTATCAGTGTCATAGCCTCAATTTCATTGGCACGTTTACGGCGCTTATCGCAAATCACTACTTCGGCATTAAAAAACTTTGCAAAAGTGCGTGCCCTGTATGAGCCGCCCATATCCGGCGATGCAACGGTAAGGTTGCCCAGCTTAAGGCTTTTTATATAAGGTACAAATATGATGGATGCATCAAGGTGATCAACCGGGATATCAAAAAAGCCCTGTATCTGCGCTGCGTGCAAATCCATCGTCATGATTCGGTTAATACCTGCAGCTACCAAAATATTGGCAACCATTTTAGCACCGATAGCTACGCGGGGTTTATCTTTCCTGTCCTGGCGGGCCAATCCAAAATACGGGATAACTGCGGTAACATAATGGGCTGATGCACGGCGTGCGGCATCGGTCATCATTAACAGTTCCATCAGGTTATCTGTTGGCGGATTGGTGCTTTGGATCAAAAAAACATCGCAACCACGTACGGACTCATTAAAGTGAGGTTGAAACTCGCCATCGCTGAAACGCGAAATAGCTACATCGCCTAAAGCACGGCCGTATGATGCAGCGATATTTGCTGCCAGTACCGTAGTACCTGAACCTGCAAATAACTTAACCGGGTTAAATTGTAATGGCATTTTTTGATTTCGGAAGTCGGGCTTGTTATTTCGGATTTTTTCCGCATTTACAAACCACTATTAGTATCCAGCAAGCTTAAAAAAAACAATTTCGGATTTCAGTAGCTTATTTTGGAATAAACCCAAAATCGAACATTTGAAATCCGAAATCAAAATTTTGTTGCCCGACCAGGATTCGAACCTAGACAAACGGTACCAAAAACCGTCGTACTACCATTATACTATCAGGCAATCTCCTATGGTTTGTTATCCATTCCAAAAAGGAATGCAAATATAAGACGATTTTTTTGTTCTCAAAACCTATTTTTAAAAAAGTTGAATTAACCCACTTTTAATAAAAATAAGCCCTCATTTATAGGTGATTAGTCTTCAATCACAACACCCATTGAGCAAAATTTATTGATGCGATCTGTAACCAGCTCATCAATATTGCGTTCTTTTAATACTTTAAGCTCTTTTAAAAGATACTTTTTAAGCGTTGCAGCCATAGCAACCGGATCCTGATGTGCACCGCCCAGTGGTTCTTTTATAACACCATCTATCAGCTTATTCTTAAACATATCAGTTGAGGTTAGTTTAAGCATTTCTGCTGCGCGCTCCTTATGCTCCCATGTTTTAAAAAGAATAGTTGAACAGTTTTCGGGCGAAATAACCGAATACCATGAATTTTCAAGCATGCTCACTTTATCGCCGATGGCAATACCCAAAGCACCGCCTGATGCACCCTCACCTATCACAATACAAATAACCGGAACCTTAAGTATCGACATCTCTAACAGGTTACGGGCAATGGCCTCTCCCTGGCCGCGTTCTTCGGCTTCAAGGCCTGGGAATGCTCCTGGGGTATCAATCAGCGTGATAACCGGTTTGTTAAATTTTTCGGCAAGCTTCATCAGCCTTAAGGCTTTGCGGTAGCCCTCGGGGTTTGGCATACCAAAATTACGGTATTGACGCTCCTTGGTATTACGACCCTTTTGATGGCCAATAAACATAGCCGTTTGGCCGCCTATGGTTCCAAAACCGCCTATTATTGCTTTATCATCACCAACTGTCCTGTCGCCGTGCAGTTCGATAAAATCATCGCACATCAGCTCAAGGTATTGTAAAGAATATGGTCTTTCGGGATGGCGGGAGATCTGAACTTTCTGCCAGCCGGTAAGGTTGGAATAAATCTCGCGTTTGGCTGCTTCCAGCTTGCTCTCCAGTTCGGCAACTGTTGCAGACATATCCAGCTTGTTTTTGTCTTCAACCTGCTTCACCTTGTCTATCTGCAATTGCAGCTCGGCAAGCGGCTTTTCAAAATCAAAAGTAATTTTCATTAAATAATTCTATTTAGTTAGTGAAGATGAACTTTTATATAGATCAAATTTCAAACCCAATTTATGTTAAACGCAACAATGGCTTTTACACGCAATTAGGGGCCGCTAAATTAAATAAATGAAATGGTATTTTGTTAATTACCTTTTCTAATGCCCATATCTTCTTTACCTGCTGCGGTGTTAACAGGTATTTAGTAGCAAAACAGGCTTGTAAAATGGTGTTTCTAAGTTCGCCCTGGTATAAACCGTAGCGGTTTGTATAAAATATAAGCGAACCGTTATCAACTCTATTATACTTAAAAATACTATCAAGCGTCCGTTCATTATGGATTATGGTTTGGCCCATTTCTAATTTTTTACGCTCAAATTCCTTTTCCAAAGCCGTTAATTTAGCCACCTGGATAGGGCTAAGATCCAGTTCCTTTTTGTATTTAAGGGCCTTTTGAGGCAGCGGGTAATGGTTTAATTCTGCTGCTTTAGCCATGCCATAGGTATCCTCGCCATTAAAAAGGGCAGTATACTGCTCGTCGGTTAACGTTTTTACAGTTGATTTTTTTATAACCACGCTATCCGGCTTTTGCGCCTTAACATTTACAGAAAAAATCAGGAGTGCTAATAATGGGAATAGTTTCAGCATAAAATATTCTTAACTAAATTGCAGGTTAATATTTATTTCCCCAAAGGAAACAATTAAAAATATAACCACACTATGCAGATGTGGTTTTTGTAAAAACAAGTACTAAACAGGTCGGGTAAAGCTCCTATGTAATTTTTCTATTGCAATAACGAAATGTTTAGTTCAAGAAAATAATATTGCTACATTGTCGTTTCAAAAGCACCTAACCTTTTTGAATGCGACGTATATACCTGTTAATACTGCTTACGGCTTTTTTCATTACCGCTAAAGCGCAAAATCATGGCGTTGTAAAAGCTGTTCTTTTAGATTCATTAGATAAAAAACCTATCCCCTTTGCCACCATATCCGTTTTAAAACTAAGGGATTCTGCATTGGTTTCTTATACCATTACAGATAAGAACGGGGCATTTACCTTACGAAACCTGCACGAGGAACCCTCACGGTTACTGATCTCGCATGTTGCCTATCAAAATTTACGCATTACCCTTAACTTTAAAAAGAACCCGGTTATTGACCTGGGCAACCTGTATCTTTCGGCAAAGCTGCTGAAGGAAGTGATTGTAAAAGGCGAGCGCGTGCCCGTCATCATAAAAAAAGATACGATTGAGTTTGATGCCGAAGCTTTTAAAACCCGGCCCAATGCCGTGGTTGAGGATCTGTTAAAAAAACTGCCCGGCGTACAGATTGACCTTGATGGGCATATCACCGTTAACGGAAAAGATATATCAAAGATAAAGGTTGATGGGAAAGACTTTTTTATTAATGACCCCAAAATAGCTACCAAAAACCTGGATGCTGATATGATAGCAAAAGTGCAGGTTTATGATGACCGTGAAAATGACCCCGACCATTTGGTGCCCGACTACGAGGTTAAAAAGATCATTAACCTGAAGTTTAAAAAGGCCTTTAAAAAGAGCATTTTAAGCAACGTTGGTGCAGGCGCAGGCACGCAGGACAGGTACGATGCAAGGGGATTCTTCAGCAAGTTTCAGGATGATCTGCAGATAAGTGGCAACATAAACAGCAATAATTTAAGCGGAACGGATTTTGTAAACTCCGGTGTCCGCATGTCTGGTTTTGGCGGGGGCAGCGGGATCAGTACTATGACCATCGGCTCACTTAATTTTAACAAAAACCTGGGCAAAAAAATAAAACTAAACATCAACTATGAGTTTAATGACAATGTTACCAATAACAATTCGACCTCAAAAAGGCAGCAATTTATAAGTGATACTACTTTTAATACCTTCTCAACCAGTATACAGCACCAAAGCTCAAATAACCAGGGCATGCATATACAAACAGAGTGGAAAATTGACTCGGTTACTACGCTTAAATTTAACCCCGATCTTAGTTATAGCTATAACAGCAATCAAAACACAGGCAGCAGCATCAGCTCAAATACCTTTGTACCACTGTTAAATACAGCTGTAAATGCCGACCATGGCAATAGCAACAGCTTCCAGTACCAACATAATTTAAATTATTACCGCAGGTTAACTAAGGATGGCGCATCGCTGAATATCACCAACGTATTATCCGTTCACCCGGAAAACAGCCATGATATTAGTGCTAACGATCTGCTATCCTACGTAGCAGCGCTACAGTCTGATACGTTAAGGCGGTCATCAAAAAACACCAACAGGCAAACCAGCGTAAATTTGAGTGTGGGTTATCACCTGCCCATCACCAAAAAGCTATCAGCAAATTTTACGGTTACCGGCCTGCACGACCGTAATGCCGGCGACCTGCTTACTTACGACCAAGACCCCAAAACAGGTTTATACACCATTTATTTGCAGGATCAAAGCAGCAACCTGATCCGCGACCAATGGCAGCAAACCATTCAGCCCGAATTAAAGTATGATTTTACAGATAAAATTTCTTTTAAATTAGGTTTAGCCACACAACTGCAACAGATCAGTAACCACTTTAACAGCTATACTAATGATTTAAATCAGCACTTTGTTTACCTGCTACCTACTGCCGAGCTGCACCTATCAAAAGTAAACCTTAGCTATAGCGCCGATGTTAGGCAACCCGGTATTAATGATCTGCAACCCATTACCATAGTTTACAGCCCGCTGTTTAGTTTTATTGGCAATCCTAACCTTAAACCCACCAGACTGCAAAATTTCGGGATAAATTACAATAACTACATATTTCAAAACCAGTTATATATGAATTTCTCGTCGGTTGTTACGATTGAAAGTAATACCGTAGTGAGGGAGCGAATGGTTACTGCCGAAGGTGCCGAGGTTACTACCCCGATAAACCGTAACGGGCGCTTTACCGCCAGCGTGAACGGCAATATTGGTAAAACATTTAAAAAGCAAAATAAATGGCAGATCTCAACCCAAAGCTATGTTAATGCGATAATGGGGCATAATTTTTTTGAGGTGAACCAGCAAAGCGGCTATCAGAATACCAAGGCTTTAACGCTATCAGAATATTTTACAGCCAACTGGAATGATATATTTGAGCTAAGACCCGGGTACAGCATTAATACGGCTATTACCAAATATCAGCAGGTTGACTATAAAAGCACCAGCTATACCAGCCAAAAAGCAGAGCTTGGCGTTGACCTGTTTTTACCGCAAAAGTTTGTTTGGGATATTGATTATGCGTATAAGTACAACCCACTGGTGGCGCCGGGTTTCCAAAAAAACTCGAACATATTAAGCCTTTCAATAACCCGGCGCATACAAAGTAAAGACAAAGGCGAACTCAGGCTTAGCTGTTACGATCTGCTAAATCAAAGTGTAAGCTCCTACCATTACGCATCAGAGAACACGGTTAATGATATTCAGAACCAGCTATTAAAACGCTACTTCCTGTTAACTTATATCTATCACTTTAAATCATTCGGGAATTAGTTTGAGGCATTGTATATTTTATATTTAAGATACTACATGTTTCGTTTGAAAATGATTTCTTGTTTTTAAGATTGCTGTCATCTTGGTACTCGAACCATGACAACCTATACAACACTTCCCTTCCTGACGAAAAGGATAAGCACAGAGGCCTTTGCCCGTATGCTTCGAGAGCCTCAGCATGACAGGCCAACCGGATCATTTACCATAAAAAACAAAAAAGCCCTGTAAAGCAAGTATACTTTACAGGGCCTAAGTATCATCAATAGTTATTACTCAACTACCAAAGTAGCTATTGAGTGGGCCAGGCTGGTTGTTTTGGCAGCTTTACCTTTTATCCATAAACTATAATCAATATTATCGTCGGTTTTATTCATTACTACAACGGCAAGTTGGCCATTTGGGTTGATATATGCGGTAGTTAATAACTTATCACGACTGGCTACACAGGCTATACGTTTAGCACCGGGCTGTATAAATTTTGAGAAATGCCCAAGGTAATAGTATGAGTTGGTATAAATCAGTGTACCGTTCCTTAAATCGGCATGTACGGGTGCAAAGCAAAAGTTGCCTACGTGGTTTGGACCGCCTTTTTCATCAAGCAGGATGTTCCAGTCGGTCCAGCCAACGGTGCCTGCATTAAAATCATTGATCATTGAAAGACCATATCTTTCTCCCAAAGCCCAGTCATGCAGTTTGTCGAAATCAAATTTCTCTACACAGCCTTCGGTAAATATCAGGTGCTTACCCGGGAAAGCTTCGGCAACGCGCCTGGTGCTTTCAAAATCCATTCCGGCACCAGTCCAGGTTTCGTACCAGTGGAAACCTACACCCCAAACATATTTGGCAGCTTCCGGATCTTCTAAAATGGTGCTGGCACGCTGATAAATTAAATCGCGGTTATGATCCCAAACAAATAGCTTTTTGCCCGACAGGCCTGATTTGTATAATGTGGGACCTAAAAAGTTTTTGATAAAATCGCGTTCATCCTCAGCAGTATACAGGCATGATTCCCATGATTGGGTGGCCATTGGTTCATTCTGTACCGATAAGCCCCAGATAGGCATGCCTAATTTCTCGTAGGTTTTTATAAACTTAACATAAAAGTTTGCCCAGCTTTGATCGTACTCATGTTTAAGTTTACCACCATGCAATACATCGCCATTGGTTTTCATCCATCCCGGCGGGCTCCAGGGGGTAACAAACAACGTTAGTTTGCCGCCTGCTGTTGCCATTGCTTCTTTTATAAATGGGATGCGGTATTTTTTATCGTGGCTAACATCAAAAGTTTTAAGGGCCATATCGCCATCCTTAACGTAACTATAGCTGGCGCTCGAAAAATCGCAGCTCTGGATATGGGTACGGGCCAGTGTATAACCAATGCCTTTATCCTTATCAAAATAGGCGGTCATAAATTCCTTTTGCTTATCCTTTGGCAGCTTATAAAAAGTTTCGGCAGATGCATCGGTAAGGGCGGCACCTATACCTAACATGGTTTGAAAGGTTTTTGAAGGATCAACAAAAACCGATAGTTCGGTTTCAACAGGCTGCGGATGGTCAGTAAACTTAAGTGTTTCTGTTTGTGTTAGCTTATTCTCGGTGTTTTTGGCGGTAACATATACTTTTACCGTTTTATTTGCTGCCGAGTATGGGGCAGCCTTTTGAGCATCCGCATTTTTAACGGCAAAAAGAATAATTGCAGCAAAAATAAGGCGCGTAGAAATTGATCTTATTTTCATAATTAATTTAATAAATATATTATTGGTGCTTATGGCTGGTTTATAATAGCCAAATCTATTAAAGATAATCAGATTTTAAACACCTGCAGCTTATTAAATAATTGATTTTTAACTGCTTGCTAATTAAATGATACGCTTTAATACCAATAAACTACTGATCAATAAATCTCATTATCAACCTATTCGGTATACTTAATAAATTTCAAGTTTTACTTTTGATGCGTTTAAGCATCATTTTAAAATTAAGGCAGCATTTAATAATCAATAGCCTCAATTTCAAAAAACGGATATTATACTATCCGGAATTTTTTAATAATAATTGCAGCAAGGCAATTGGAATTATTTGTAAAAGATAGCATGCGGAGTTAAACGCGGTCATATTTTTCGGCTTCATCATCAGTGAGCCATAAATAGCGTGATTTGTTGCACTTAGCGCAGAAGTATATTTTTATTGGCAAAAAGGATAATACGCCGCCAAAAAACCAGCCCGATTTAATGGGGAAGTGAAATATTGCACCGCATTTTTTACACCTAAGGTATGGTTTATCCATAATGTACTTACGATAAAATTTTACTTACGGTTGTCTGATTTCTAAAAAGAATAAAAAATATTGCTTGCTTTAAATTATTCTCCTTAACAAAAAAATAAGCGGCCTAATCCTTTAACCAAATTAGAATATTGAAAGTATTTTTACCAAACAGGCTCAATGAAAAACAAGTTTAGCATATAACTGTAATCAATAAAAAACATTAATGGACCAGTTAAACCTTTTTGGCAACACTATACCGCCAGCATTACCTGCCGACCTGCTTACCTATTACGCTGCTGTATTTGACGCAAAGCAAAGTATTGCGCTGATGAAAACATTTATAACCACTGTACCCTGGCAGCAGCAAATAATCAGCATGTATGGTAAACAGGTGGCAACGCCAAGGCTAACAGCATGGTATGGCGATAAGGGGAGCGATTACACATTTTCGGGAACTAAATTTGACCCTATACCGTGGACAGATGAATTATTAGAAATTAAAGAAACTGTTGAAAAAGTTGCAGCTACCCGGTTTAACAGTGTACTATTAAACTATTATCGCGATGGTAACGACTCGGTTGCCTGGCATAGTGATGATGAATACGAATTAGGAATAAAGCCTATCATAGCATCGGTTAGCTTTGGCCAAACCCGCCGCTTTGATGTTCGGAAAAAGGCGGACCATCAAAGTAAATATTCGGTTGAGCTGGAAAACGGCTCGCTGCTGTTAATGAAAGGCGATTTGCAGCATAACTGGGAGCACCGGGTAGCAAAATCAACCAAACAATTAAAAGAGCGGGTTAATTTAACTTTCAGGATAATCAGCAAATAGTTTAACCCCGGGCAATTACCCCAACACGCTGTCTATTGTATATTTTTTTATAATATCGTGTAGTTCGCTGGGTTTAAAGGGCTTGCACAGGTAATCATTCATGCCGCTTTCAACTATTGATTCCCAAATATCACCCACCAATGATGCTGTTATGGCAACAATAGGGATCATGGCCTGCTCATTACCGGGCATAAGCCTTATTTTTTTCGATGCCTCATAACCATCCATTACCGGCATCTGCAGATCCATCAACACCATATCATATTTTTTTGATGGAAACATTTGCAGGGCCATTTCGCCATTTTCTGCTACATCGCATTCTACTCCCCATTGCTGTAAATAACGCTTAACAACTAATACGTTTACAGGGTTATCTTCGGCCAATAAAAGCCTTACTCCGTTTAGTGCCGTTGAAGTTTTGTAATCCAGTTTCCCTGATGTATCCACTTGTTTGATGTTACCTTTTTTAAATTTTAAAATAAAAGAAAACGCCGATCCTTCCCACTCCCGGCTTTCAATATTGATCTTTCCACCCATTAAATTAACCAGCTTGCGGCAAATGGCCAGCCCTAAGCCTATACCGCCAAATTTGCGGGTGGTTTCTGAGCTTGCCTGGGTAAATATTTCAAAAACATAATCCTGCTTATCTGCAGGGATACCTATTCCTGTATCTTTTATTTCAAACTTAATACTAACGTTATCCGCATCCTGCCCGGCCTCATCTATACTTATGGTAACCCCACCTGCCGAAGTAAACTTAATGGCATTATTAACCAAATTGGTAATAATCTGCCCAAGCCTCACAACATCGCCTTTTATAAATAGTGGTAATGATGGTGCATAGTTGAGTGTTAGGCCTATTTTTTTATCATTAACCACCTGCTTGTTGATGGTATAAATATTTTCAAGCAGTTCCTTCAGATTAAAATCAACAGATTCTAAATTAACCATCCCCTCCTCAATTTTGCTGAGGTTTAAAATATCATTGATAATGACCATCAGGTTATCTGCCGAAAACTTTAACAGCCGCAGATATTCCTGCTGATCCTCGCGCGGGTTTTCCATCAGCAGATTACAAAAGCCAATTACCGCATTCATCGGCGTGCGAATCTCGTGGCTCATTACCGATAAAAATCTTGATTTGGCAAGCAGGGCAATCTCTGCATCTTCTTTTGCCTTTATCAGCTCCTTGCGGGCCATTATCTTTTCGGTAATAAGGTCAGTAAATAAAATTATCCCGCCAACCTGCCCCGGTGCCTCGTACCAGGGTTTTATCTCCCAGCGCAGCCATTCTATTTTACCATCGCGCCTGGTAAAAGGGTCTTCCTCCATTTTAAATGATTCGCCGTTGAGGCAACGCCTCATATAGTCTTTCCACTCTTCGGATATTTCATGAAAAACTTCAAGATGATTTTTACCTATAATGGTTGCTACATCAATATTGTATGATCGCATCCAGATCTTGCTGGCGGCTATATAATTAAATGATCTGTCGAGCATGGCAAGTGCAGCTGGCGCAGCACCAATAAAAGCTTCTAACTGGGCCTGTTTCATGCGCAGCTTTTCTTCCGTACGCTTCTGCTTGCTAATATCCTGAAATATACCGTAAACCCGCTTGCACTGCCCGTTCTCAAACTCCGGCTGCCCAATGGTGCGGGTCCAAAGCTCTTCGCCGAGGGCATTAACCACCTTTAGTTCCAGGTCATAAGGCTTACCCTCTGTATACGCTAAATGAAATGCTTCCTGTAACTTAGGCTGATCTTCTTCTTTAAAAAAATGGATAAAGTTGCCTCGCTCGGGTTCAAAATCAGGTGGAACGCCAAAAATACTCCTGGTAATCGCTGTCCAGTTCACTTTTTGGGTATCCATATCAATTTCCCAGGATCCAATCATTGCGGCCTGATTGGTTTTATTTAAAAAGCCTTTTATGCGGGTAAGCTCACCTAATAATTCACGTTGCCGGGTAATGTTTACGTAATTACCCATCATTAACAGAGGCTCGTTGTTTAAACCCCACTGCAGTATTTTTCCGGTAAACAAATAACATTGCGGATCGCTGTTATCGTCAAGCAGCCATATCTCCTGTGCAAATGGTATTTCTGCATGGCTTTCAATATGGCGTTTTATCTGGCTGCGCAGCAATTCAAGTCCATCGGCAGGTATTTTACTGTGCAAGCCATTGCCTCCATTTAAATCCTGCTCGTCATACCCTAATCTTTCAACAAGGCCGGGATCATTGAAAGGTATTTCTCCTTTCATGTCCCACTCCCAGTAACCTGCTTGTAGATCAGTCTGCAATAAATAATTTTCAGATATACGCATACCAAATAATTAACCCTCAAACTTATTTGAGAGTAAATAAAACATGAACGCCCTGACTCTTAAACTTATCGCACAACCAATCGGTTAACCGGTTGTTTTAATCTATAATTAATTAGCAAACTGCCAAAATTGTATGCCCCAGATAAAGCATTACACAATAATAATAATAAAATTTAAAAAAGCAAACCGTTAAAACACCCTTTTTTTGGGTGAAAAACACCCTGTGGGAATATTGAATTTTATTAACAGCTAATTAATTAGTTATTGCTTATTAACTTTTGGATAACAGGCCATACATTAGCCGCTATTATTTTATAGCCTTCGGCAGATGGGTGCAGTTTGTCGGGAAGATTAAGATGAGGCTTTCCGGCTACCCCATCTAAAAAGAATGGGACCAGCGCCATTTGGTTATTATTTGCCAGCGTGGTATAAATATCACCAAACTGTTTGGCTGCAGTGGCATTTATAAAGGCAGGTATCTGCATCCCCATCAGGGCAAATTTTACTCCCGGATACTTTGCCTTTACCTTATCAATTATTGCCTGCAAATTGTTAAGCGTTGTTTGCGGCGCAATACCGCGGATAATATCATTAATACCCAACTCCAGCACAAATATGCTGATGGGCTGGCTTAGCCAATAATCTATCCGCCTTAAGCCCCCGGCTGAAGTATCGCCACTTAAGCCTGCGTTAATAATACTATAATTTAGTTTTTCATCAGTTATTTTTTGACCGATTAGTGCCGGGAAAGATTCTGCCGCGGTGTTCCTTAGTCCGTAACCGGCGGTAAGGCTATCGCCAAAAAATAAAATTTGCTGCATAATAGCTGAACCTTAATTTAACATTTATGTGTGGATAAAATTGATTTTTTTGTTTTGCTTTACCGTGAAAATTTAAAAACAGATGATCGTTAAATCCCTCATCTTTTAATTTAGCCTGTAAATATGAAGGATATTCCGGTTCACCAGTTAAGAGACAGGCAAAAGTTGGGTCTTGAAATAAAACAATTCGTGCAGGGCGAAACCCCAAAGGATATTGAAACACTTGGCGCACACCGCGATGACCATTACCTGTTTTTTTTAATGGAAGAAGGAACAGCCTCGCTGATGATCGATTTCAGGGAGGTGATATTTAACAGCAATGTGCTTTATTATATACTGCCGGGCCAGGTACACCACCGTATCCGTAACGAAGGCTCGGGAGGTTGGTTTTTAGCGGTAGATACCATGCTGGTAGCACCCGCTTACCGAAACATATTTGAGAACCATCTTTTATTGCAGCAACCCTATTATCTATCGGCTACACAATTAGCACAGTGCCAAACCACACTTAACCTGCTCCGGGAAAAATATACTGAGGACGAGTTGAGTCCCTTTTTTATCCAGATTGTTCATTCCCTGCTGCAATCATTTTTAGGGATGGTGGCAGGCTGTTATAGCCAGGTTTATAAATCAAATCAGCAGGCATCCCGCCCTGCACAGCTTTCGCAGGAGTTTAAAAAACTATTGGTAGAGAATGTACGCACGCTGAAAAGCCCATCGGCATACGCCGAAAAATTAAATGTATCAGAATCTTATCTGAACGAGGCGCTTAAAAAAGTAACAGGCTTTTCAGTAAGCTACTGGATATTACATGAAGTTATGCTGGAAGCTAAGCGGCTGTTGTATTACAGCCTGCTGAATGTAAAGGAAATTGCGCACGATTTAGGTTACACAGATCATGCTTATTTTTCGCGTTTATTTAAAAAGTCTACAGGCACAACACCTTTAATATTCCGGGGCAATTACCGTAAATAGTCCAATCATTACCCCAAAGCAGCCATTTCAAAAGCTTGTTTAGGCCCGTTTCTTTGTAGTATCAAAACATATCACATGGAAACATCCACTATTGATAAAATAAAAAAGAAAGCCTCCCGCCTGTTTGAAAACCAGCTGCTGCTTAGCGGCAGCGTATTGGAGGTGCGCAAATGGGAGCCTTGCACCATGATTGAAATAGACCTGCACCTGCCTTTTGCCGATATAGCGCAATGGACGGATGTACCTTACATAAAAATTAAAGTTAACGACTTTACCTACCGCGATTACACCCCATCGTGCTGGGATGCTGAAACACGTACCTGTAGTTTATTTATTGATGCCGCACACAAAGGCCCCGGTAGCGAATGGGCACAGCAGCTTAAAAAAGGCGATGCTATTAACTACCTTAAAATTAAACCCACGCACCAGGCACCCGTTGGTACACCCGCCATTATTGCCCTTGGCGATGAGAGCAGCCTTGGGCACTTACTGGCCTTACAGCAAATGGTATTACCCGCAACCCGTTTTTCGGGCGCTATATTAATGGCTGATGAACAGCACCGGGGCTTATTCCGCGAATACTTCCGTTCGCCATTGCAGGCCATTGCGCGTAATGATATTTATGGGCACCACAGCCTGATACAATGGGTTATTGAGCAGCAATACACCTTAGACAATACTGTTTTTTATGTAACCGGTAATGATACCATGGTTATACAGCTGCGTAAAATGCTG
The DNA here is from genome assembly GCF_965277465.1 of Mucilaginibacter sp. Taxonomy (GTDB): domain Bacteria; phylum Bacteroidota; class Bacteroidia; order Sphingobacteriales; family Sphingobacteriaceae; genus Mucilaginibacter. Next base: position 178,535 of record NZ_CBDICW010000002.1, on the reverse strand, counting down.
CGGCAGCAGGGCTATGCATCGGGTCAGATAAAGGCGCAGGGATTTTGGTCGTAATTTTGTGCTGGCTTGATCGCTGCTGATAATTAGCCTGATAAGCTTATCTTTATATCACCAACTTAAAACCACCATGATAAAAAGAACAGCCATTGCTTTATTGCTTGCTATAAGCCTTAGCTATGCAGCAAACGCCCAGCAATTAAACAAAGCCAAATTAGACAGCTTTTTTTATGCCCTAAGCACCAACAATAAAAGTATGGGTAGCATTGCTATATCAAGCAATGGGGTACTGGTATATCAAAAAGCAATTGGCTATAGTGGTATTAATGGAGATGTAAAAACACCATCAACCATAAAAACCAAATACCGCATAGGCTCAATTACCAAAATGTTTACCGGCACCATGATATTTGAGTTGATTGAGGAAGGTAAGCTTAATTTTACCACGCCGCTATCAACTTATTATCCGCAGGTGCCTAATGCTGCAAAAATTACTATTGGGCAAATGCTGCACCACCGCAGTGGGCTACATAACTTTACAAGCGATTTTAAGTACAACACCTATAAGGGCCAGCCTAAAACCGAGGCCGAAATGCTTGCCATTATTGAAAAACAACATTCGGATTTTGAGCCTGGCACCAAAGCTGAATACAGCAATACCAATTTTGTTTTGCTGGGCTATATTGTTGAAAAAATAACAGGGAAGCCTTATGCCGAAGAATTAAAAAAACGCATCACTTCAAAAATTGGCTTAAGAGATACCTATTATGGTGGGCCGGCAAACATTGCCAAAAACGAGGCGCGCTCTTTTACTTTTAAAGAATTATGGAAGGCTGAGCCAGAAACTGATATGAGCATACCCGGCGGCGCAGGAGCCATCGTTTCGACACCGGCAGATCTTGATCATTTTATTGAAGCCCTTTTTGCCGGCAAGCTGATAAGCAAAAGCAGCCTTGACAGCATGAAAACCATAAAGGATGGTTATGGTAAAGCCATATTTGCAATACCATTTTATGCTAAAAAAGGATTTGGACATAACGGTGGTATTGATGCGTTCTCCTCATTGTTAATTTATTTTCCGGAGGATAAGATAGCGATATCGTATTTATCAAACGGACGCACGTTTTCAACAAATGATGTATTGATAGGTGCGCTGACTATTTACTTTAACATGCCGTATAATATTCCTGAATTTAAAAACATCCAGCTAAAAACAGAAGATCTGGATAAATACCTCGGCAACTATTCAAGCAGCCAGATCCCTTTAAAAATTGCGGTAACCAAAAACAATACTACTTTAATTGCACAAGCCACCGGGCAGGGGCCGCTTGAACTGGAAGCTACTGATACCAACAAATTCATTTTCAGGGCGGCCAATATAGTTATGCTGTTTGATCCTGCTAAAAAAACATTTAACCTTGCACAAAACGGGCAAAACTATTTATTTACCAGGGATAATTAACAGGCATAAAAAAAGCGGACATTCTCAGTTGTCCGCTTCCCCCCATTTGCCTTGCGGCCGGGTTTTTCTTTATTAAACCAATTGTATAAAGAGCTGTTTATTTTTTCAACACCAGGTATGTATAGGGTTGAAAAGTATATTGCGTATTTAAACTTACACTTGCATTGGTAAAGCCATTTGTCCAGGTTGAATTTTGCAAACCTGCCGGGATGCTGAAGTTGACCACACTGTTGCGGGCATTTACCAGGATAAGCACATCATCAGTACCTGATTTTTTCTCGAAAGCAATCACATCAGCATTGTTATAGGCCGTTAAGGTACCTGTTTTAATAGCCTCATGTGCCGCGCGGAACGCGATGATCTGTTTATAACCAGCTACCAGGTCAGGGTTGGCAGTATAATCAACTGGCACATTGGTAAATATGCTGATGCTGCCCGGGTAACCAACTTCCTGGCTATCATATATTAAAGGCACGCCATCCATATAGGCTGCTAAAACAAATGCAGCTAATGCACCTTGCTTGCTATTATAAACTTTAAGTGTGCTGCCATCAGACGATGCATCATCGTGATTGGTGGTGTATCTTAACTTAGTGCCTGTAGATGGGATGGAAGCAATTTCATTACTATTGGTAGTAAAAATAGTACTTGGGCTTTGTGTGCCTGCAAAAATTCCTTTCAGCGTACTGTAATAACTAAACCCATAATCCAACTGAAAGCCTGAAGATATTTCGGCACTGGTGGTACCCTCGGCCAAATAGATCAGCTTATGCGTTTTTATGGTGTTCAATGTATCTAATGCCTGTGTCCAAAAGTTTGATGGCACATTATCGGCAAAGTCGCAACGGTAACCATCAATATTGGCCGTATAAACCCAGTATTTCATGGCACGGATCATAGCGGTACGCATATCTGTATTGTTAAAGTTCAATGCAGCAACATCGGTATAAGTAGTGCCGGGAGGGATAATTATATTTCCTGATGCATCCTGCTGATACCATGATTTATTGGTGATCCAGGCGTTATCCCACGAGGTATGATCGGCAACCCAATCAAAAATAACGGCCATGTTACGGCTGTGGGCCTGCGCAACTAAGTTCCGCAGATCATCGATAGTACCAAAATTGGCATTAACACCTGTATAATCCTTAACTGCATAAGGCGAACCTATTGCTTTAAGCACACCTATCGGGTAGGTTGGCATTAGCCAAATTACATTAACCCCTAATGCTTTAATAGAATCAAGCCTTGCTGTTACACCGCTAAAGGTTGCAGGCGTGTAGGTTTGCATATTTACCTCGTACATTACCATATCCTTGGTAGCCGGTACGCCGGTAAAAGGTGTACCGTATTGGGCCGGATCCTGATAAGTATTTGGGGGCGTAACCACCACCGGTGGCGGCGTTACGGGTGTTACCGCTTTTTTGCTGCAGCCCATTAACGATGCTGCAAGCGTGATAAGTAATAATAAACTGTTCATTTTAAAATTTTTCCTGCTAATCATATCCACCTTTTCTTCTTTTTATTTAATAATTTAATTGAATGCGTTCTGTATTGTTGCTTATGGTAGTGTACTTAACCACACAGTTTTCTGTAGGGTAAGGACTATCGGCGGCGGCTGTACCAAGAAAAGCAAACTGCCCGTCCTGTAGCTGAAACTTATCGTTACCCGCCTGTAATGATGCCGACTGTTCAAAGCCGTGCATGATTAGTTTGATGTATTTAAAGTGTGATTTATAACTGCCTTCGGCCTTATCAAATGTAAGCGTATGCTTTACAGGATCAAACATAATTAACCTTTTATAAAAATCACCTTTTTGATAATTAAAGGTTTTGCCATCATCCTCATAATAAACAAACGTATTAGCGCTGTTGCCATTATAAACATGAATAGCCAGTGTATCTGTTGGCTGCTCGGCTGTGGTTTGTATTAATGATTGCATTGGGATGATGCTGCCGCCTTTTACATAAATAGGCAGTTTATTAATGGTTAAGGGAATTATTTTTTCCTGTTTACCTTGCTCCTGTGCGCCGGTGTACAGATCGTACCAGGTTCCTTCGGGCAGGTAGATCTTTCCAAAATCGCGGGTGCTTTCAAATGGTGTTACCATAAAGGCGCTGCCAAACTGGTACTGGTTCTGGAACGCCGCGGTTAATACTTTGGGGTCAAACGTATAATTGATGGCCAAAGACCGCATTACCGGGATCCCATTGGCCGACGACTCATAAAAAGTAGAATATAAATAAGGCAGCAACTGGTAACGCAGGTTGATATAACTGCGGGTAACATCCAATGCATCTTTACCAAACGTCCACGGCTCGGCCGATTTGGTGTCGCTGGCGCTATGATTCCTGAAATATGGGATAAACGCCCCTATCTGCATCCAGCGGGTATATAAAGGTATGCTTGGGCTACCTACAAAACCACCAATATCCATAGCGGTAAATGATACACCGCTTAAGCCAAGGCTGTTTAATAAACGTACGCCTAACAGCATGTGGTCATCTTCGGCACGGTTATCACCTGTCCAGATGGCCGAATATCTTTGCAAACCTGCATAGCCAGATCGTGATAATATAAAAGGACGTTCGCCAAATTTCTCTTTCGCACCCTCGTAGCTTGCGCGCACCATTTGCATTCCGAATACATTATGCGCCTCAAGATGCGTGGTTTGCCTGCCATCATAATCAAACAATATATTATCAGGTGCCTTTTGCCCCCAGGTGGAAAACTCGTTCATATCATTCCAAATCCCGCTAACGCCCGATTTGGCGAAAAAATCAACTTGCTTGTGCCACCACTCGCGGCCCTTAACGCTGGTAAAATCAGGGAAATTACACCAGCCCGGCCATACTTCGCCGGTATAAGGCTGCCCGTCGGGGTATTTAATATATATGCCTTCTTTTAATCCACTTTCGTAAGCCGGTGCACCTTTTTCAACTTTAATACCGGGGTCAACAATCACCGTTGTTCTGAAACCCAACTTCCGCAGCTCGGCATTCATACCGGCCGGGTCAGGGAAACGGCTTTTGTTCCAGGTAAACAGCTGGTAACGGTCCATGTAATGAATATCAAGGGTAATACCATCGGCAGGGATATGATTTTCGCGCATGGTATGTGCAATACGCATTACCTCAGTTTCGGGATAATAGCTATACCTGTTTTGCTGGTAACCCAGCGCCCACATTGGCGGCAATGGCATACGGCCCGTTAAATAGGTGTATGAGGTAATAATATCGGCCAGGCGCTTGTGATAAATAAAATAATAATTCATCTCGCCGCCACGTGCACCAAATGATGAAAAGCGGTTATTGCTGGCACCAAAATTAAAATCTGATTGATAGGTATTATCTAAAAAGATGCCGTAGTTAACATCATGATGGATACCAATATAAAACGGGATGGTTGAATATAAAGGATCCATCGCGGTGTTATAAGCATATACATCCGAGTTCCAGTTGGTATAGCCCTGTCCTTTTCTGTCAAGGTTGCCTGTTTTTTCGCCTAAGCCAACAAAGTGTTCGCCATCCTGCATTTTTTTATAGGTAGTAACCGCCTGGTTTACCCATGATGTTGTTAAACCGGTTTCATCTTCGTTTATCAGTTTACCCCCGGTGGTGTAAAAGGCAACTGAAAATGGTTTTTTGTGGATAACCATCCGCAATGAATCGGTCAATACATCAATGGTATTATCATTTTGGCTGATACTGACCTTTGAAGGCATTACCTTACCAACTACCGCATAAGAAAAATCGGGCTGAAATGGTTTATTATCAATCCTGACACGGATAACCGATGGTGTATAAACGGTAATGTCAGCATAAGCATTCTCCGTTTTCAGGGTAATTTTTTGCTGATCTGTTTTAACAGAAACAACATTACCCATATTGGTTACCTGGCTGTGCTGGCCAAAACTTGTTTGTACCCCAAACAGTAAAAGAAGCAGAAAAAGAACAGGATATTTTTTTGTCATGTAGATCATTATCTGTAAAAAGCAGGGCAGCGTTCAGGCTGCCCTGCTTTTTTTATAAAGTATTAGTTTTTTGTTACTGTGTAAAGATATTTCTTTTGTACAGATTGGCTCATATCAATAGTAACCGTATAATTACCATCTGCCGGGATAGTTATTGCATCATTGGTTTGAATAAGCGTACCGGTTAAGGCATTGGTATCTGCCGGGCCATAATTAATATCCCAGGCATCATTAGCCCTGAATTTTAATGCTCCCGCAACAAGGTTTAATTTGATTGACCATGTACCGTTTGCCTGGTTATAGGTCATAGCAGTTGATGCATTCCACCCTTGTGGGGTAGCTGTACCAATTATACCAAACGACTGGATATATACTGCCGAATAAGTAAGATTGGTAATATCTGCGTTTAACTTATAAACCCCTGCGTTAGCATAGCCTATACCGCCTGCATTACCATCAATGGTTAACTTGCCGTTGCCTGCATCGCCATAGTTGGTATGGTTATAATCAGGTGCCGAAGTAAACTTAAAGTTACCCGGAGCGCTGAAAAAGGCGTACCCTTCGTAAGTCGTTGTGGTAACATTTGGTATGGTTGGCGCACCCGCCGGGTTATATCCCTCGTACGACCCCGGTAACCATAACTGGTTAAGGGCAAGCGTGGTGAATGCTATTTTAACCGGTTTTGAGTATACGGTATCCTTACCGTAAATAGCGGTTCCTACACGGATCTGGATAGATGAGGTTGCATTTGGCGGAAGATTTAACCCGCTTATTAACCTGCTGTTTAAGCTGTTATAACTAATAGACATTGAATTTGCCGACGTTAAGTTAGCCAGGGCATAAGCACTTGCAAAGTTATTGCCTGTTACACCAGCCTGAACAAAATAACTCACAACGGCATCAACACCATAATCCGGCTTTGCCCAGGTAATTTTCAATACCTGGGCAGAATCTGCAACGGTTACATTTATAGTGGAGCCATCGGCAGGGTTTGATATTACCGGTGCCGCAATGCTGGAAGTAACTGTGGCTAAATGATCTTTTTTACAAGCAGATAGCACTACCAATGTTAATCCCATTAATATTAATAATATTTTTTTCATGTTGAATTTAATTAATAGCCTGGGTTTTGTACTAAGTTTTTGTTAAGCAACCTGTCTGATGCCGGGATAGGGAACAGGTTTAAATGTGCATCGGTAGCAGTACCGGCCTGTACATTTCCTTTAAAATCCCATAGATAACTCCCCCCTGTAAATAAGCCAAACCTGATCAGATCAGTTCTTCTGAACATTTCCCAATACAGTTCGCGCCCACGCTCATTGATCATAAAATTAAGATCAAGCTGCCCGGCAGTTATATCACCTGCGGTACTGCCATAAGCTCTTTCTCTCAATGCATTGATGTATTTAAGTGCAGTACCGGTATCACCGCCAGATCCGCCGCGTAAAACAGCTTCAGCATAGTTCAGGTAAACTTCGGCATAGCGGAACAGAGGAAAATCAGTGTCAACAAAATTGTTGTTTGAACCCGGCGCACCTCCCGAAGTCACATTTTTAAACTTGGCACATAAATAACCTTGCGTAAAAATGGTTGGGCTACTTATGTTTAGCGTTTGCCCGTTGGTATAAAATATGGCTCGCGAATCGGTATTTCCTGACGGATCAGCAAACATTTTATTAACAAAAGTGGTGGTTAAACGGTTACCTGCCCAGCCACCTGTTGCAATACCAAACTGGTTGGTTGCATCCTCTGACCCACCTACCGCAGCATGGATAATAAAGGTTACATCACCATAATCCTGTGTGTTAACGCCATCCTCGGCAACCGGCATAATTATTTCGTCGGTGCGCAGGTTGTTATCGGCCAAAAACAGTTCAGCGTATTTGTTATGTAATGAGTAAATACCCGCATTGATGATCTTATTGCTGTAAGTGATACAATCGGTGCTTCTGTCTGTACCTGTGTATACCTTGGCATTTAAATACATCCTGCTTAATAAAGCATAGTCGGCATATTTACTGGCACGTGCATATTCATTTTTCTCAGGCAGTATCGGCTGAATAGCCATCAGTTCTGATTCAATGTATTTAAAAAGATCGGCCCGGGCAATTTGTTTTGGTGTAAATGTTCCCGGCAAATCAGTTTCTGTTGCAAAAGGTACATTACCAAACATATCCATAGCACAATAATAAAAGTAAGCTCTTAAAAAGCGGGCTTCGGCTACGTAAAGGGTGGCATCGGTTTTTAGCTGCCCGGTAAGTGAAGGCAGTTTTGCATTTACATCCCTTATGTATTCGTTAGTGTAAGCTATGTTGATGAAAAAACGTTCATACATTAACTGCACGTATGCGTTATTGTCTGACCATACGCCACCGTGATATTCAACCAGCCCACCATCGCCCCAAGCGTTGATACACTCGTCGGTAGTTACTTCTTCTGCTGCCCAATACTCGCGGATAAATGCGGTGGTGCCCTCATCCGGTGCCTGTATTTCAGGAGCCCCTGCTCCACCCTTTTGGCCGGTAACCGCTAATGAAGCGTATAGCTTGGCTAAAAACTGCTTGTAAGCCGCAGGATTATCAAACACATCGGCCGAGGTAGTAACCAAAGGGTCAATGGGCTTTGTGTTCAGATCCTTAGTACATGAAGTGGTAAACATGACTATCATGACCACTACAATTGAAAATATTTTATATGTTTTCATAATATTTTTATCTTAAAAACTTGCATTTAAACCCAGTTGATAAATGCGTGCCCTCGGGAAGAAGTTATTATCTAACCCGCCGCTTATTTCAGGATCTAAACCTTTGTATGATGTGATCACGAATACATTTTGTACACCCGCATTAACACGCAGCTTTAGTTTGTTATTTACAAAAGCAGGAAAAGTGTAACCAACGTTCATATTATCCATCCTGAAGAATGATGCATTCTGGATATAGTAGTCAGATTGATTTGTCATTAATGCAGTAGTAAACTTTGTATCGCTGGCTGCTGTGGTTTGGTTGCTTAAATAACCAAGCGAAGAATACAATCCACGGTAAGTACTGCCCGAAGCAGCATTGTTATAATCATAATTGCCTAAACTTAACCTGCCCGAAAAGCTAAAATCAAAGCGTTTGTAAGCAATGTCTGAGTTGATACCCATCAATACCGTAGCATCCGGCTTTTTGTACAGGTATAAGTCGCTGCTGTTTATTTGGCCATCGTGATTTCTGTCTACAAAACCATCTTCAATCGGTTTACCGTTCTTATCATATATCTGTTGAAATACGTAGAATGAATTGATTGGGTAGCCAACTTTATCAGCCTGTATAACTCCTGATGTTGCCCCGGCTATACCTGCGTATTGATTTTGTAAAATATAATCAGGATTGTCGGCACCAATAAGGCTGGTTACCTTGTTTTTATTGAAAGTTAAGTTATATCCAATTTGCCAGTGCAGGTCTTTTTGATCAATTGCAATAGCGCTAAGTGCAAACTCAAAACCCCTGTTCACCATGCTACCTATGTTTTTAAGCGATGTTGATGAAAAGTTGGTTAAAGCTGCGTTGTTAACTATGTTTAAAATATTGGTTGTGTTTTTATAATAAGCATCAACACTACCGGTTAACCTGTTATTCAGGAAACCGAAATCAATACCGGCATTGGTAGTTGCTGTTGATTCCCATTTAATGTCGGCCACATAACCTTCCGGGCGAAGTGTATTGTAGTAGGTATTCCCCAATTCGTATCTTGATGAGTTATCACCTTGCGTAAAACGTGCCTGATAAGGGTAATTGTTATTGTTGTTTAAATCCTGCTGACCGGTTTTACCATAACCCACACGGATCTTTAAATCTGAAAGCACAGTGCTGCCTTTCAAAAAGTCTTCTTCTTTAATTCTCCATGCCAGTGCACCTGCCGGGAAAACACCCCACCTGTTTTTAGGAGAGAATTTTGAAGTACCATCATCCCTTACTGTAGCAGTAAGTATATATTTATTGTTATAAGTATAGTTTACCCTGCCAAAAAACGAAGCTAAATAATACTCAGTTCTATATGGCGAAGCCGGGTTAAAGGTAGTTTGGGCATAATCCGAAGAGAAAGCATTACCTTCTGTATAAAAATGAGAGAAAGAGTAACCGCCGGTTACATCAACCACACTGTTTATTGATTTAAGATTTCTTTTATAATTCAGATAAAACTCAGCTAACTGGTTGCGGTTAACCGTATTGTATGATGCCTTTTGACCGCCTGATGCAACCGGCAAATACACCCATTGTGTACTGTCGCGCACGTTGTTGTGCCCAAAAGCAATGGCGTAATCATAACCAAGGTTGGCGTTGGCATGCAGCCCGTCAATCCCCGGTATTTTATAGTCAAATTGTATGTTACCGATGCTTCTTCTTGATGTTGAAGTATTATCGGTTTCATTTAAACGGGCAAGCGGGTTGGCAGTTGCCAAAGTAACCGGTGCGCCGTTAATGTTGGTATTGCCATTGGTTGTCCAGGTTGTATAACCTCTCCAGCGTGTGTTCCCATTATAAACAGGCTGGGTAGGATCATAGTTTACGGCATTTGCAATAGCTGTTTGATCGGCAAAGTTATTGGTGTTATATAAACCCTTTAAGTTGATATGGATATTTAAAGTATGATTAAGCAAGCTTGGATCAAGGCCTACCGCAAGCGTAGTACGCGAGTAGTTATAGGTTTTCAGTATCCCGTCAGAGTTATTATACCCTAATGATACCCGGTAAGGCATATTTTTAGCTGTACCGGCAACGCTCAGGTTATGATCTTCGCCAAAAGCTTTTTTATAGATCTGATCCTGCCAGTTAGTATTGGCTTTGCCAAGTAACGAGGTAACGGCAGTTTGCCCGCCATAAACCTGGTTAACCAGCGCGCGAAACTCATCGCCTGTGTAAACCGGTACTTCTTTAGGTATTACTGATAATGAACCCAGGGCATTATAATTTATGCTCAGGCTTTTTGTACCACGTTTGGTGGTGATCAAAATCACACCGCTCGATCCCCTTGAACCGTAAATAGCAGTAGCCGAAGCATCTTTCAATACCGTAATATTTTCAACATCATTAGGGTTAATGGTGGTTAAAATATTGGCAGTACCACCGGCTGTAACGTTACTGATAGGCACACCATCAATAACAATAAGCGGATCGCTGCTTGCATTGATGGAAGTTGTACCCCTGATACGAATAGTTGACGTGTTACCCGGCGCACCGCTGTTTGAAGTTATCACAACACCAGGCAGCTTTCCTGATACGGCATCCTGAATGGAGTTTACCGCGCCCCTGTTAAAATCCTTGGCGGTAACCACATCAACAGCACCTGTAGCATCGCTTTTACGTACCGAGCCGTAACCAATTACGGCTACCTGGTTAAGCAATACTGATGATGGCTTTAGTTGCACGTTAACAGTAACGGCTCCATTAATGGTAACGGGTTGTTCCACCGTTTGAAAACCCAAAAATGTTACTACAAGCACCTGCGCTCCATTAGGCGCATTGCTTATTTTAAAATAACCGTTTACATCTGCTGCGGCACTTAGCGAGGTGCCTTTTAGAACAATGGTCGCCGACGGAAGCGGCTCATTGGTGTCGTCAATTATCCGGCCTGTTATTGTACCAGTTTGAGCAATTGCCAGGCTGGAGATACAAATAAAAAGCAACAGAAAACTGTACCTTAAAAAGTAAATCTTTTTCATTAATTCGTTAGGTTTAAAAATTGGTTTACGTGACCTGGTATAGATGCCAAATCCGAATCAAAGGAAAGCAGACGAAAATGTAAAGACAATACCCGCTATGCCCAATATAGAAAATATCGGCAGTTTATATTTATAATGACTTGATTATAAATAACTTATAACAAAAAAAGCTGCGACCAATATAGATTTAAAATTACGAAGAATATGATTTTTAAACCGCTTCTATCTCCATTATCTTATCTTCAAACTCATCGTTAGCGATAAAGGATCTGTTTTTTATACGGTTTTTGTAGGAGTAAATTGTATTTACAGAATAGCCCAGTAATTTAGCAATCCGGTCGTTATCATGAATGCCCATCCTGATCAGTGCAAATATGCGATGCTCGGTACTCATCAATTGCCCATCGGGTATAATGATCTCTTCGCCTTTATTAAACAGGGAATCAAATTTGTGGATGAAATCAGGAAACAAGCCAAGGAAGATCTTATCAAACGTATGGAAAAGTTGCAGCCTTTCGTTTTCAAGGTTCAGGTTTTTGACTGCTGCCTGCGCATCCTCATAACGTTTACTGCTTAATTTTTTATCTATCGATTTTTGAAAGCTCTCCAATTTTTCAATGTAGATGGAGTTGATGTTAAAATAATAGCCAATGTATTCGTTCTTGATCTTATTGGCGGTGCTTAAATTGCGGTTCAGCTCTTCAAGCGCACTGTTACTTTCCTTCAGGGATACATTAGCTTCCCTGATCAGGTTATCGGCTATGCGCAGCTTTTTCAACTGCCTGAAAATGATCACTGCAAACACCACCACAAATACAACTAACAGCGTAATGATAAACGAATAGGTGTACAGCAACTTTTTTTGATGTTCTATTTGGTTTATCCACTGGGCTTCAATAATGGGTAAAATACTGCTGATCTTTACCTGCCTGTGCAGGGCACCATAAAAGGTAGCCTCGTCCATAGCTTGCTTTATAAATACATAAGCATTTTTAATATCGCCCTTTTTATAAAGGATATCTGCCAGCTTATAACTGGCAACGGTTTCTTTGGTGGCCGATTGGATGTCTGATATTGCAGCCCTGATCAGTAAATTGACCGATTGTTCCTGCATACCCTTTACCTCGTAAATATAACTCAGGCAGCAGGCGTTAACTGCAAACTGATGCGGGGTTAAATCGTGGAAGTTTAACAATGCTACATACGTTTTCAGCCCGTCTACATTATTTGCATTCCGCAGGTCTTTAAGGCCTTTTAATTCTAAGTAGCTGAATGTTCCCGGTTTTGATAACACAAGGGCCGAATCAATACAAGCTATCCCTTTCGGGTCATATATTGCATTGTAATCAGGGCTGCGGTTATAGTCCGACAGGTCAAAATAGCTTCTTGCTTTTAAAAAATAATAATCTACTTTATCCTGTGCCGATAGCGGGCTCAGATCTGTACTGTTCAACACCTCCAGCGTTTCCTTAAACAAACCCGACGAAAGCAGTGTAAAGGCCAGTTTCATTTTAGCCGATGCAATCAGCACCGGGTTTTTCAGAGTAAGGGAGGTTAGCTGGAGTTTTTTAGCATAATAGTAGGATGAATCATAACTGAATGATTTATACTGCTCATAAAGCGACTCATATACAGTATATTTTTCCTGGGGCGATTTAACGGATGCTAACTGATGGTCTAATAAGCGGATCTGATCCAGCTTCTTTTTTACGTAAACATCCTTATTGGCAAGGGCGATATTCAGCTCGTTCAGTAAACTATCGGTGGTTGACTGCGCCCGGGTAGTAAAATCAAAGCATAAGCACAGGTTAATTAAAACTGATAATTTAATTAGCTTAGTCATACGTCCCCTGGCTGTTGATGTGTTGGTCTATAAAAAGCTAAATTTAGAAATCTTTTTAACTAAATAAGTATTGGTAAAAGCCCGGCTCATCTTAAATACTTTAAAAGCATTCATCGCACAGCATTAGCAATTTGAGTATCAGGCCCATAATTAATCTGCTTAATTATTTTGGATAGCCCATTGTTCTTTATCAACAAAGCGGTTAATCAACATGGCCGCAACGGTATCGCCTGTGGCGTTCAGCAGTGTTGCAACGGGATCAATCAGGGTACCTATAATTATGGCCGGCGGCAGGGCCTCCGGAGGGAAACCATAAGCGGATATAAAAAGTAATTCGCCAACATAGCCACCGTTGGGTATGCCGCCCTCAACTATACTTACCAATACCGTCATCCCTAAGGCCAGCAAAATAACTTCGGGGCTGTTAAAACTCTTCCCAAACATGGCAAACACCACCGCCATTTTTAAAATAGACGAAACGCTCGACCCATCCTTATGCAGCGTGCCACCAAGCGGGATGGTTATACCGGCTATAGTTGCCGAAACACCCATTTTTTTTGCAGCCTCAAGATTGGCAGGTATAGTAGCTATACTGCTGCAGGTACCCACAGCCGTTACCGATGGGATGATGTTGTTTTTCCAGTATTTTTTTACCCCCCTAACGCCGCCGGCTATAAAGGCATAAATACTATAAAATACAGCATAGTAAAAAATGCTTACCCCATATCCTATCCCCAATGTATGCGCGTAAGTACCAAACAGCGATGGCCCAAACACAGAAACCTGGTAAGCAAAGTATGCCCCTAAGCCTACTGGGCCAAGTTTCATGATGATGACAAACACATTTTTAAACACTTCGTTACCTGCGTTTAAAAAATGGCTGAAAGCCATTCCCTTTTCGCCTGCCCGTAAAGTACCAAACCCGGTTAAAAGGGCAAAAATGATCATGGCCAGCATGTTTTGCCTGGATAGCAACTTATAAAATTCGCTGGTGGTAAATAATTGGGTGATTTCGTCGCCGGATAGATTTTTACCCGTTTGCTGGTTAGCTGCACCTGCTAAAACTACTGACTGCTGATGCAGCGGGAAAAGCCATACTGCTGCAATGGTTACCAGGGCAGCAATAATTACGGTGAATAAAAAGACGCCGGTCATAATAGTCATTATGCGGCTTAGCTTTTGCTCGCCATGCAGGTTGGCAATGGCCGATGAGATGGCAAAAAACACCAATGGAATGACCGCAACAAACAGCAGGTTTAAAAATATATCACCAATAGGTTTAAGTATTTCGGCCTGCTTACCAAATAGTATCCCGGCAATGCTGCCAATAATAATACCGGTTAACAGCCAAATAATTCCCTTGTAGTTTTTTATCCAGTGATCCATGTAATGGTTTCTGTTGGTAATATAGCTATATTATTAAATACTTGGCACCCGCAACAGTCACAAAACACAAGGCTGATAAAACAGACGGGGGCTCTTATTTTTTGCCGGTTGGCACAACGGTAACTTTAATACCCTTGTCTTCTAACAGCCTTATGGTTGATGGATTAACACCATCATCGGTAATAATATGCTGCACCTGGTCAAGCGGGCATATCCTGCCCAATCCCCGCCTGCCCATCTTTGAACTGTCAGCCAATACAATGGTGATCTGGGCAGCCTCTATCATCCGCTGATTCAGGTGGGCTTCCATTAAGCTGGTAGTGGTTAGGCCCATTTCTATATCTATCCCATCAACCCCTAAAAAAAGGATACTACAGGCAACATCATCCAATATCTGATCGGCATAAGGGCCCATAACGGATGATGAGTTGGGCCTTAACTGGCCCCCAAGCTGCAATACATCCACCTGCGGATGATGGGATAAAGCCAATGCAACGTTTAAAGCAGAAGTTATAACGGTTAAATGTGTTTCCGGATTAATTGACCGGGCAAGTGCCAGCATGGTTGTACCCGATGCTATAATAATAGAATCATTATGCCCTATCATTTTTGCTGCGGCTTTGGCAATCAGTTGTTTTTCATTGGCGTAAAGCTGCTCTTTTTCCTCAACGGGCCTGTCGCTGGTGTAGGGGTTATTTTTTGAGCCGCCGCCGTGGGTACGGAAAAGCAGGTTCTTATCCTCCAGCAAACGCAGATCTTTACGGATAGTTACATGCGAAACCTTCATTTCAATACTCAGGTCCTGCACGTTTACATAACCCGCATCATTAAGCTTCTTTAAAATGTACTGATGCCTTTCGGTTATACTTTTCATGCCCCGTGTTTACCCAAAAGTAACAATAAGCGTAACAAAATTGCACACATCTGTTAAAAAAGCCTTATCAGCAGCGCAATAAAGCTTTCGTTTTATTTCTTTATCCATCAATTTAAGCGTGTCCAAACCTACTTCAGGTTAACAGAAAGGCTAAAAAACTGCATTTTTTATAAAAATTGCTTTCTAAATGTTAAATAATTGTTTCGATATGTTTCGATTTGTAATTTTGAATTATTAAACGAAGCAAATAGCTTTATTATTAAATTGGATAGAATCATGATCAGCACCGAAAGAAATAAAATTGCAGCAGCCATTAACAACCCCGAAAAAATATGGGATGTAATTATAATAGGTGGCGGCGCTACCGGATTGGGTGCAGCGGTTGATGCTGCATCGCGCGGTTATCAAACTCTTTTATTGGAACAAGCCGATTTTGCCAAGGGCACATCAAGCCGCAGTACCAAGCTGGTACATGGCGGCGTGCGCTACCTTGCCCAGGGAGATATTGCACTGGTAAGGGAGGCGCTGTATGAAAGGGGCCTGCTGCTAAAAAATGCAGCACACCTGGTAAAAAACGAATCGTTCATTATTCCCAATTACGAATGGTGGGGCGGTGCTTATTATACTATTGGTTTATCAATTTACGATCTGCTGGCTGGCAAATTAGGTTTCGGCAGGGCTAAGCATATTTCAAAAAAACAAGTGATCAGTAAATTAAGCACTATCCAGCAAAAAGGCTTATATGGTGGTGTTGTTTATCACGATGGCCAGTTTGATGATGCAAGGCTTGCCATAAACCTTGTACAAACAGGTTTGGAACAAGGCGCTACCATACTTAACTACTTTAAGGTGGTTAACCTAAACAAAAACACAGCAGCTAAAATAACCGGGGTTATAGCCACCGATATTGAAACAGGCATAACCTATACGCTGAAAGGCAAAACAGTAATCAATGCTACTGGCGTATTTGTTGATGATATTTTAAATATGGATAAGCCCGAAAGGAAGCCGATGGTAAGGCCAAGCCAGGGTGTACACCTTGTACTCAGCCGTTCGTTTATGCCTGGCGAGGATGCGCTGATGATTCCTAAAACAGATGACGGGCGTGTGCTTTTTGCGGTGCCATGGCATGATAAGCTGGTAGTAGGCACTACCGATACCCCAATAAATGAGCATAGCCTTGAACCTGTGGCTTTACAGGAGGAGATTGATTTTATTATGCGCACAGCCACTAAATATTTAACAAAAGCGCCTACCGCTAAAGATGTATTGAGTGTATTTGCAGGCTTGCGCCCCTTAGCCGCCCCCGAAAGCGGTTCATCAAAAACAAAAGAAATATCGCGCAGCCATAAACTGATCGTTTCAGACTCGGGGTTGATCACTATAATCGGAGGTAAATGGACCACCTACCGCCGCATGGGCGAAGACACCATTGATAAGGCCATTACCGTGGGGGGCTTAGTACCCAAAGCCAACAAAACCAAAACATTGACTATACACGGCAGCAAAACCGATGTTGACCGCAACGATCATTTATACGTTTACGGGAGCGACCAGGCCGCCTTACTGGCTCTAAGCAATGAAAATGCCGAATGGAAAGAAAAGCTGCACACACGCCTGCCCTACATTAAAGCCGAAGTTATTTGGGCCGTACGAAACGAAATGGCCCGCAATATTGAAGATGTGCTGGCACGCCGTGTAAGGGCTTTGTTTTTAGATGCCCGCGCAGCTATTGATATGGCCCCTGCTGTAGCAAAACTATTAGCGGCCGAGCTTAATAAAGACACCTTATGGGAAAAAGAGCAGGTAGCAGCATTTACCAAACTGGCGCAGAGCTATTTGCTTGAGCCATACCTGCCAAAAGCATAAACCAATAAACCAGTTTTTTACATATATACCGAAGATAAACTATATTGTTATGGAAGAGTACATTTTAGCATTAGACCAGGGAACTACCAGTTCAAGGGCCATTATTTTTGATCATGATGGGAAGATCAGATCTGTTGCACAAAAAGAATTTAAACAGATCTTTCCACAGTCGGGATGGGTAGAGCACGATCCCAATGAGATCTGGTCAACGCAGGCAGGTGTAGCAGCAGAGGCTACCGTTAAGATGGGCATTAACGGAACCAATATAAAAGCTATAGGCATTACCAATCAGCGCGAAACAACCATAGTGTGGAACCGCAATACCGGCGAACCTGTTTACAATGCCATAGTTTGGCAGGACAGGCGTACCGCTGAGTTTTGCGATCAGCTAAAAAAAGAAGGAAAAACAGATATGATCCGCTCAAAAACCGGGTTGGTGATAGACTCCTACTTTTCAGGCACTAAAATAAAATGGATATTAGATAACGTAGCAGGCGCACGTGAAAAAGCAAATGCCGGCGAACTTGCTTTTGGTACTGTAGATAGCTGGCTGGTATGGAAGTTTACCCGGGGGCATGTACACGTTACCGATATTACCAACGCCAGCCGTACCATGCTTTTCAACATCCGCACCCAGCAATGGGATGATGAGTTACTGGCCCTTTTAGATATCCCCAAAAGCATGCTGCCCGAGGTAAAACAATCAAGCGAGATCTATGGTGAAACCGCGACCACCATATTTGCTTCAAAAATACCTATAGCCGGTATAGCCGGCGATCAGCATGCCGCACTGTTTGGCCAGATGTGTATTGAAAAAGCAATGGTTAAAAACACGTATGGAACAGGCTGCTTTATGCTGATGAACATTGGCAACGAGTTTATTGAATCAAAAAACAACCTGCTTACAACCGTAGCCTGGAAAATTAACGGCCAAATTCAATATGCCTTTGAGGGCAGTATATTTATTGGCGGCGCAGTGGTACAATGGCTGCGCGATGGCCTGGGGATTATTCAAAAATCTGCAGATGTTGAAAAACTGGCCTTAAGCGTACCCGATACGCAAGGGGTATTTTTTGTGCCTGCCTTTGCCGGACTTGGGGCACCTTACTGGAAACCCGATGTTAGGGGAACTATTGTTGGCCTTAGCCGTGGTACCAATGCCGGGCACATTGCCCGTGCGGCTATTGAATCAATTGCCTACCAAACTATGGATGTATTGAAAGCGATGGAGGCAGATTCGGGCATGGAGATAAAAGAGTTAAGGGTTGATGGCGGCGCAACAGCAAATGATCTGCTGATGCAGTTTCAGTCTGATTTGCTGAACTGTAAAGTAATAAGGCCTACCATAGTCGAAACAACAGCATTAGGTGCAGCATACCTGGCAGGCTTAGCAGTTGGTTACTGGAAAAACGTTGAAGAGATACAACAGCTTTGGAAATCAGAGAAAGAGTTTACAGCCAATGGCGATTCTGCAATTATTAAAAAAGGAATCCACGGGTGGAAAAAAGCTATCCATACTGCGCAATGCTCTGTTGAAGAAGTTACCGAAGATGAACTGGTTTAGTTATCAACCTTAAAACTCAAAAAAGATGTCTCCATTTATAGCTGAGCTAATTGGCACAATGCTGATGATACTCTTAGGCGATGGCGTGGTTGCCAACGTACTTTTAAAAGATACCAAAGGAAACAACAGCGGCTGGATGGTTATTACCACCGCATGGGGTCTGGCTGTTTTTGTAGCCGTTATTGTTGCGGGGCCATACAGCGGCGCGCATTTAAACCCCGCAGTTACCATTGGCCTTGCCATTGCCGGTAAATTTGCATGGGCACAGGTTATACCTTATATAATTGCTCAGTTTTTAGGCGCATTTTTAGGCGCATTTTTGGTTTGGTTAATGTATTACGATCATTTTAACCGTGTTAATGAGCCAGCCTCTATATTAGCAGTTTTTTGTACAGGCCCGGCTTTACGTAACTATAAATCAAATATTGCAAGTGAAATTATTGGTGCCTTTGTGCTCATATTTGTGATATTTTACATCAGCGGAGCCGAAATAACGCCCTCAAAAACACCAATAGGGCTTGGTTCTGTCGGCGCTTTGCCCGTGGCATTTTTGGTTTGGGTAATTGGACTTTCGTTAGGTGGTACAACAGGCTATGCCATTAATCCGGTACGTGATCTGGGCCCGCGTATAGTACATGCCCTATTGCCTATTAAGGGCAAAGGCGGCAGTGACTGGGCTTACTCCTGGATCCCGGTGGCCGGGCCCATAATAGGCTCGGTAATAGCAGCACTTTTATACAACCAGTTACATGGATAAATAAACCAATTATTATTTAACCCCATCTTTATATGAAAACCATTTATAAAGGTAGCCTTATGGCTATACTTGGGCTATGCCTTTGTCTTTATGGCCATGCCCAGGATACTACCGCACGAAAAAAAGATACTACCTCCATCAAAAAATATAAGCCGTTTGATATAAACCTGCAGTTGCGCAACCTTTATATATGGCGCGGGTTCAGGGTATCAAACAGCCCGATTGCCGATGTGGATATGCATTATTCCACCCGCGATGGAAGCCTTGCCATTGGCGTATGGGGAGGCGAAGGCTTTAACGGTGAGTACAAGGAGTTTGATTACTATGTAAGTTATACCAAAAAGGGTTTTAATTTTTCGGTTTGGGATATTAACAATTTCACCGACTATCCAAACGCCAACCTGTTTAACTATAACCCGGCCAGCACATCGCACTTTATTGATGTAACAGCCGGCTACCAGTTTGGCAATTCGTTTCCGTTAAGTATTAACTGGAGCACTATTGTGCAGGGGCGCGATACTTATGTAAAAAGCAATGGCGACCTGGCAAATGCCTACTCAAACTACGTAGTACTTGATTATCGTTTGTGGAAACAGGGCACGTCAAACCTCCACGTTTTTACAGGCGGTGGTTTTGCATTTGGCCGCGATCAAAACTTTTATGGCTCCAAACCCAATATTGTAAATACGGGCTTAACACTAAATAAGGATCTGGTACTTTTCAACTACCACATGCCTATTGCAGCAACGGCTATGTTTAGTCCCGAGCATAAAACCGGGGCACTGCAATTGGTCGTTAATGTTTTTTAAACCTGAAGAGCTGTGCTTTTCTCCGTGCCTCTGTAGTTGATTTAACCGCAAAGTGCATGGAGAAAATTCACAAAGAAACATAAACCTCTTTTATCAAATACACCTGTATAAGTCCTCTGTGAACTTTGCGATTCCTTAGCGGCTTATGTGGTTAAATTAATGTACCAATCACAAAATCTTTGTAATGATGAGATTCTATTTCAGGCTATTAGTATCTGCTAAGTTTAAAGTAAGCGTACCCTTTTCAGGATAGATTTTGAAAACACTGCCAGCACCTTGTTTTTCAAAATAGCCTGTTGATGCTTTCAGGAAATAGTTCATCCCCTCAAAACTACAAATTACCTGTTTGCGATTTATTTTGGTAAAAGGAAGTTTCGCTTTATCGGCCACCGCCAGATCTAAAAACCAGTCAACCTGTTTTGCACCTGTTACCTTCATTTTAATTTCGCGCTCATCCATATCAACAACCAATGTTCCATAGCCTGATTTTAATGGCCATACAATTTGCAGCTTACCGGGTACGGGGCTTGTAATCACCGGGTTGCCACCCTCTAAATCAACCTCGCTCCCATTTATATTGGCCTTAAACCTAAGCCCTGCCATTTGCCGGGCATTGCTCCATATATAGCCATCCACAACCGGAAGCGTAAAAAACGAACACTCGTTACTGGTCGCTTTTTTTGTTTCATAAACCGACGGGAACTTTTCATTAAACAGATGAATATCCCTGAATCTTAACGTCCCTTTTTCCCACAGTAAATTTGTGCGGTAAAAACGGCTGTTAAACCACATGGTTTTTCTATCGCTGCCGGGTATATCATTATTGATGGTGACGGATGTTGCCGGGGTTACTTTATAATGCGCCTTAAACCATTCGCCGGATGCTGCTAAAGTTTCTACTTTGATTTTATGCGCATCCCGCAGGGAAGCAATTAAAGGCATTTGCAGCTCAAAACCCTTTGCCATAGCATCCCAGGTAAATGAATTTTCCTGCCCTGCCTGTGTATAGGCAAATTCCATCGGCTCGCCCTTAACAAACTCTTTAAAAAACCAGCTTACCCAGGTAGAATCGCCGCCACCAAATTTATAAACAGGCTCAAGTGTAACTACGCCCTGCCTGCTTGTTCCCAAACCGTTGTCATATTGCCGCACAGGATCGCTCCCCAACATCCTGAAAATTGGCACAGGGATTTGATTGGCTGCATGTTGCGCCGGCATGTAGGAATTTATTTTACTCGGATAATAGGCCTGGTTCCAGTATCCGCCCCAAAGGGTATAACCATCGGTACCATATTGATCTTTGCAGTTAGCCGAGGCCACTATTTTATATTTTTGATACAGATAATTGAGCGTATGCGCATCAATAAACCATGATGCAACCGATTTTGGGTAATAGCCAAAGATCTTTTTAAAATCTATCATGTAAACATCGGCCAGTTTTTCACGTTCGGCAGGTGTGTAACCTGTTGAGAAGCCAATGTTTGCGCGCCAGTCCCAGGGGTATTTACCACGCCATTTCAGTCCGGCCTTTTCAACAAGCGGTTGGGGGATCTCCCACCATGCGCCAATTTCAAACGAATCGCGAGGCAGGGTTTTCAACAGCTTCTGATAACGGGGATCAATCAGGGCATCATACTGTAATAAAAAAGTACCGCCCAATTTGTACTTTTTCATTATGGCAACCTGTTTTACTACGGTTTGATAAAGCACATCCTCGGTAATGCTCGAATCTCTTGGCTCCAGCAAACGGATAAAGTTTACAATGTTTACTATCCGCGGATGAGCAGTACTATTTTTTGAAGCCGCACGATCCTTTTTTAAAATATAGAATGAACTAAGTGTTGTAAGACTGATAATGCTACCTATAATACACACTAAAAGCTTCAGGCTGATTTTACTTTTCATTAAGTTTTATAAATGGCGTATAAAAGCGGGCTGATATGCCGCAGACAAATATAAGTAACTGTTAAGTTTAGGCATCCTGTACCGTCCCGTCTTGCTAATCTAAACGGTAACATTTATAACGCGCTTTAAAATAGATTGATAGTTATAAATGATTTTTGTGTTTTTTTGAGGAATTAATAGCCATTAGCTTCGGCTTGTCTGCAATTACTAATTCATAAAGCATCTTATGTTGGCCAAAAAAATTTATACCTGTTTAGTTTACTTAGTAATTCTATTTGTACCGGCTATAGCTGTTTCTAAAGAAATTATGATCAGCAACCCGAAGATAACCCTGGTGCTTAACTATGGCGAAAAAGCAAGCATTACTTCGCTTATAATTAACGGACAAAAAGTTATTGGCAGTGCCGATGGCATTTTTACATCGGTAAGTGTGGATGGTAAAACTTACTCTTCCCTGCATTTAAAACAATCTCCTGTTTTAATAAAGACAGGGAACATAATCAGGATAAGCGGTATTGATTATGGCGATAACAACCTTACTATTAAAGAAAACTGGGTGTTTGCCATCAGCAATAAATCAATAAAATGGACCATTGAAAGAAGTTCGACCAAACCCATAAAGGCCGATGAAGCGGCTATGCCGGTATTTAATTTTGATAGTATCAATACCTGGGAAGGTGCATATCAGGGATATGGTGGCCTTGCCTGGTTTTATCTTTTTAACGAAAAACTGTGTACTTATGGCGTGCATACCCGGTCGTCAAATTTCTGGAACAGCAAAACCGGTAACGGGCTAAATATAACCGTAAGCGCCCCGGGTAAAAATGTTGCCATGAAATATACCCGCACCAATGATGATAAGCTGGCCTATACCATCAGCGTATCAGGTAAGGAACTATTGCCAAAAGCCGACAGCGGCACCAACAGGCGCAGGTTTATAAGGGGTGCAACTGATGTTTGGGCACCATTTGCTTTACCTGCTGCAAGCAGCAAGCAAAGCATTACCCTAAGTTATTTTGACTTTAATGAACAATATGGCCGTGGAAAATTTAAAGGCATTGACGGCACTAAGGTAAGCGCGGTATTAAATACCATTGCACGCATTGGTGTTATTGATTCACTGCATTTTGGCGGCAACAGCTGGCATACGCCTTATGGCCCCATCTGCTTGCACGAACAGTATATTGCCCAGCTTGGCCTGGCCATAAATGATCCTGATTATTTAAAAGGCGACCAAAGCTGCCTTGATTATTACCGCGACCATGCCATAAAAGCCGACGGCAGGGTTTATCCACGTTGGGCCTATACCAATGAAGATGCTGCACCCGGACAATTTAATAAAGATGGTTTTTATGAAGCCCAATGGGGCATATTGATGGATTCAAACCCTGACCTGGTGACCAATATTGCTGAGCTGTATGATATGAATGGTGATAAAACCTGGGTAAAAACACACCAGCTATCGTGCGAGAAGGTGCTTGATTGGATTCTTAAAAGAGATAGTAACGGAAACGGGCTTGTTGAAATGATGACCAACAATGAAAGTGAAAAACATAGCAGCGACTGGATTGACATTGTATGGGCATCGTACGAAAACGCTTTTGTAAACGCTAAGCTATACCACGCCCTTGTAAAATGGGCAGCAATTGAGCAGCAGCTAAATAATAACAGCAAAGCAAATTATTATGCGGCCTTTGCAGCCAAACTAAAAGCAAGCTTTAATAAACCAACTAAAGACGGTGGTTTTTGGGACGAGGAAAAAGGTTGCTATGATTACTGGATTGATAAAGACAAAACCGTACATGGACGCAACATGGTTACCCCGGTAAACTTTATGGCAATTGCCTATGGTATTTGTGATAATGATGCGCGTAAAAAAATCATACTGGATAATATTGAGGCGCAAATGCAGAAGGAAAATTTGTTTTTCTGGCCATTAGCCATGTATCCTTACGCACCCGGCGAAGCTAAAAGATCTCAATACCCTTTTCCATCTTATGAGAACGGCGACCTGTTTTTATCATGGGGATCAATAGCAGTAAAAGCTTATGCCGAATATAACCCGGCGCTTGCTGTTAAATATGTAAAAAATGTATTAGACCAATACAGTAAAGACGGGCTTGCATTTCAGCGCTACGGCAGGGTAAAGCAAGATGGCCTTGGCGATGATATATTATCGGGCAACAGCCTTGCTATTGTTGGGCTTTACCAGGCAATTTATGGCATAAACCCAATGTATAACCGCTTGTACCTTAACCCACATATTACGCCTGAGCTTACGGGCACCGAATTAAAATACAAATTCAGGAATAAAAAGCTGACCATATCCCTTAATAATAACAGTTATTCGGTAGCTGATAAAATGTTTAGATTAACGGATAGCAAAAGCTTTGGCTTTTATACAACTAACAACCAGCTATTCTATTTTAATGGAAACAGCACGTCGGTATCTTTGCAGGCAACAGCCGCAAGTGAGCTAATTATCGCTATAAAAAACTGGGCCGCTAATAAAATGGAATGGCAGCAAAAAGCAGCAAAAGAGGTTACTTATACTTTGCACCAATTAACGCCAAATACTACTTATTCGTTAACGGTTAACGGCAAAATTGTTAAAGCTTTAAAAAGTGATATAAATGGCAGTTTATCAATAAATAACGTTCCAAAATCAGCATTCTGCGATATTATAATCAGCAATAAAAATTAGCGCTTATACAAAAACTAAAGTCTTTTTTTGACATTAGATTTTTTTAATCTGTATTAGAATGTTCTAATATCCAATACAATGCGTTTGGGCCTGTTTATCTTTGTGAAATTTTTTACGCAGCCAAATGAATATTTTACTGATCGAAGATGAACCAAAGGTTGCTGCCTTTATAAAAAAAGGACTGGAAGAACAATTTCATCATGTTACCCCCGTTTACGATGGCAGTATGGGTTGCAAGCTTGCCTTAGAACAGGATTTTGAATTAGTTATATTAGATGTTGTTTTACCACATATTAACGGTTTTGAAGTTTGTAAGCAGATACGCAAGTTTAAAAAAGAGCTCCCTATTTTAATGCTGAGCGCCTTAGGCACAGTGAGCGATAAGGTACAGGGTCTTGAAAACGGCGCCGACGATTATTTAACTAAACCGTTTCACTTTGAAGAGCTTTTGGCCCGCATCAAGGCGCTTGATCGTCGCCGCTCAATGGTACTACCAGGTACGGTTTACCAGGTAGGCGATTTACAAATGGATTGTTTCCGCAAAACCGTTACCCGCAATGGCAATATCATATTATTAACCGTCAAGGAGTTTACCCTGCTTGAGGTATTGATGTACAATAAAAACCGGGTGCTATCAAGGGTTTACATTGCCGAATCTGTTTGGGGTATAAACTTTAACCGGGGCACTAATTTAATTGATGTATATATTAATTATTTACGCAGCAAGGTTGATAAAGGCTACCCAAAACAGTTAATACATACCGTTATAGGTATGGGTTATATCATCAGGGATTAATAAAGCAGCACATTGAAAGTTAAAGACCGTTTATCGCTTCAGTTTACTTTTTTGTTTGCCGTGTTATTACTGCTGGTACTAACAGGTATATACTTATTTGTTGAGCATAACCGTGTTAAAACTTTTTTTGGTAAGCTTAATGACCGGGCTATAACAGTTGCCCAGTTTTACCTGGCAGAAGATAATCTATCAAAAGAAAACTTTAAAAGCGTACTCAAAAAATTTCCGCAGTCACTGTCTGACGAAACTATAAGGATCTATAACCAGCAATACAAACCGCAGTTTATTAAGG
Source organism: Mucilaginibacter sp. (assembly GCF_965277465.1). GTDB lineage: Bacteria > Bacteroidota > Bacteroidia > Sphingobacteriales > Sphingobacteriaceae > Mucilaginibacter. The sequence goes on along the minus strand of NZ_CBDICW010000002.1, from coordinate 152,596 downwards.
AAGATTTGGTACACTGGGATACGGCCATTTTAAAAACCGTGGTTGCGCAAAAGCAGGTCCAGTTTTCGCAAGGAAAAAGCCAGGTATTTGGTATTTATTATGCTGATAACTCGGGCAATTTTATCATCATGGTATCGGCAGTAGATCATAATGGCTTCCATGATATGCATGATTTAGGCCTCATCATGTTTTTCTTTTTCCTAGCCTCGTTAATCATTACCTTTTTTATGGGCAGGGCATTTTCGCGCATTGCTTTACTTCCTATTGTTAAAATAACGTCTAATTTAAACCGCATAAGGGCGTCAAGTTTAGATTTGCGACTGCCTATGGGGCAAAGAAGAACCGACGAGATTGACAGTCTATCGTTCACCATCAACCAATTGCTTGAGCACCTGGAACAATCGTTTGAAGGACAAAAATCATTTATTGCCCACGCATCCCACGAATTGCGCACCCCCATTACCACCATACTTGGCGAAGCTGAAATCACCCTAATGCAACAACGATCAGTTGCCGAGTACCAGTTAACGCTTGCTAATATTATTAAGGAAACTGAGAGGCTTAATTATATTATTAACAGCTTGATGGAGCTGATTCAAACCAATGTGGAGAATCACGATTTCCAAACGATAAGGATGGATGAGCTTTTGTGGGAAACAAAGGATGAGCTGATGATTAAAGGAGCCGAAAGCCGCATCGAATTAAAATATAACCTGCCCTATAACCCTGCAAAATATACACTGGCCGGTAACAGGCAATTACTTTTTATCGCTATCAGCAACATCATGAAAAATGCCCTGAAATTTTCGGAGCAATCGGTTGAGTGCGAGATCTTCTGCGATCATCGTGGTATCAATATCCTTATTACCGATCATGGTATCGGCATTGAACAAAAGGATTTAAATAAAATATTCCAGCCATTCTTCCGCTCAAGCAATGCCCTGAGTTTTGTTGGCTATGGTATTGGTTTATCATTAACCGAGAACATCATAAAACTCCATAACGGAACCATTGAAGTTAAATCAGTAATTAATAAGGGCACCCAATTCCTTATTGTTTTACCTGCCTATCAATAATAGGCTATCAAAAATCACAGTTGACATTAGAAAATTTTAATGAACAACTAATCTCCCCTTAATAACAGATTAAGTATCCCCTAATAGCGTGTATTTATTTTTGTAAGTATCAATAGTGTTTGAATTTTGTTAAGTGCACTATTGGTAAACATAGCTTATGTTCCAAAAATTTGCACGTACTTTTATACTGATACCTGTTTTTTGTTTAACCGGTTTTGCTGCAAATGCAGCAGCCGATACTTTAAAACTAACTGTTAAACAAGCCGAAGATCTTTTTATAAAAAACAATCTTCAGCTCATCATCCAGCGTTATAATATTGATAATGCCAGTGCACAGATCATAACCGCAAGGCTGTTCCCAAATCCTGATTTTGGGTTTGCCAATGGTATCCATGCATCGGGAGTTCCTAATGCTTTCAGCGAACAATCGGTAAATATTTCGCAGCTATTTACTACGGCAGGCAAGCGTAATAAGGGCATTCAATTAGCTAAAATAGGTGTTGACCAGGCAAAATTTCAGTTTTTTGATTTACTGCGGACGCTGAAGTTTACCCTTAGAAATGATTTTTATACGATCTACTTCCAGGAAGAATCTGCCAGGGTTTATAACGAAGAGATCAGTTCGCTTTCAAAAATACTGGTTGCTTTTAAAGAGCAATACACCAAAGGCAATATTGCCGAAAAAGAAGTATTACGGATCCAATCACAGCTTTACTCCTTACAAGCCGAATACAACAACCTGCAGGTTGGGATAGATACCGTACAAAGCGAATTAAGGCTCCTTACCAAAACAAATACGGATGTTATTATTAAGACTGTAGCTAATTATGACCTGGATGGAAAGGAAGTGGTAAGCGCCACGCCTTACCAGCGTTTATTAGATTCGGCCTATTTAAACCGTTATGATTTAAAGCTTGCTAAAATAACGGTAGACTATAACAATGCCAACCTTGCCCTGCAAAAAGCAAATGCAGTACCTGATATTTCTTTGTCACTCAACTATGATAAACTGGGCTCCTATGGTAACAATTTTATAAGTGCCGGGGTAGGATTTAGCCTGCCATTTTTTAACCGCAACCAGGGCGGTATTAAACAGGCCCGTATTGCTATCGATCAAAGCAAAGTACAGCTTCAAAGCCAGCAAAACCAGGTTGAAAGTGATGTAGCAACCAATTACAAAGGGGCTTTAAGGCTCGAGAAATTGTATAACAGCTTTGACCCGCATTTTAAAGATGATTTTAACCACCTGATACAGGAAGTTTTTAAGAACTACGAAAAACGGAACATCAACTTACTGGAGTTTTTGGATTTTTATGATTCGTACAAAACCAATACCCTGCAATTAAATACCCTGCAGCTTAACCGCATCACATCGTTAGAGCAATTGAACTACGTTACCGGTACTTCCTTTTTTAATCAGTAAACCATACAAATATTCTTATATCAATATACCCATGAGTAATAAACTAATAAGCCCGGGCATAAGTATTTTAACAGGTTGCTGCATGTTATTCAGCATTGTATCATGCAGTTCAAACAACACTGCCGATGATACCAGGCTACCGTATGTTATACCCGATTCATTGCTGCGCACATTAGTAATTGATACTGTAAAAACATCAAACGTACAGGATGCTATAAAATTTAACGGCATAGTTGATTTTAATACTGATAAGGTGGTTAACGTTTTCCCCTTAGTGAGCGGGAATTTAGAAGATGTAAAAGTAATGCCCGGCGACTATGTAAAAGCGGGCCAGGTATTAGGGGTGGTAAAAAGTGCCGAAGTTGCCAACTATAACGCCGCCCTTATTAATGCCGAAGCTAATGTCCGCTTAACGGCAAAACAATTAAGCCAGCAAAAAGACCTGTTTAAAAGTGGGCTGGCATCGCAGGTTGATATTACCAATGCCGAATCAAATTACGAGCAGGCTGTAGCTGCCAAAATAGCTGCCGAAAAAATACTGAGTATTAACGGTAACAATAAAAATGGCGAATACTTTATAAAAGCGCCTATTGATGGTTTCATTGTACAAAAAAATGTTACTAACGGTACATCCATCCGTACCGATAATAATGCCGGGTTGTTCACCATATCTGATTTAAAAGATGTTTGGGTACAAGCCAACGTATACGAACAAAATATTGACAAGGTACATGAAGGCGATGAGGCCGATGTTACTACCATATCATATCCCGATAAGGTTTTTAAAGGCCGCGTTGATAAAATAATGAACGTGCTTGACCCTACAACCAAGGTGATGAAAATGCGCGTGGTTTTAAATAACCCCGGTTTTGTTTTAAAACCGCAAATGTTTACCACGGTAGCCATAAATACTACCACGCACCAGCAGGCAACAGCTATTGCCAGCAGCGCACTTATTTATGATAACAGCCAGTACTATGTTATTACTGTAAAAGGCAAGAAGAACCTACAGATAACTCCGGTTGATCTTATCAGCATAAATGGAAAAACAGCCTATATAAAAAGCGGAGTAGCCACGGGCGAGCACCTGATAGGCTCACAAGCATTGCTTATTTACGGTTCATTAAACAGCTAATTATCAACACCATATAAATAGATAATGATAAAGATACTTAGAAGTATAATTGGGTTTTCGCTTAAAAACAAATACCTGGTTATTAGTGCTGCTGTTTTATTGGTTATTTCCGGGGTATTTACCTTTATGCAGATGCCTATTGAGGCTTTCCCGGATGTTACCAATACCGAAATTGATATAATAACCCAATGGCCGGGTCAAAGTGCCGAAGAGGTTGAAAAACTGGTTACCATCCCTATTGAGATAGCATTAAACCCGGTGCAAAAAAAGGTGAGTCTGCGCTCAACCACCATATTTGGCCTGAGCTATGTTAAAGTTATTTTTGATGATGATGTAAAGGACCCCGAGGCAAGGCAACAGGTGTTTAATTTACTAACCAACGCCACCCTGCCAAATGGTATTACGCCATCGGTACAACCACCCACCGGCCCCACCGGCGAGATATTCAGGTACACGCTGCGCAGCAAGGTAAGGGATGTTCGCGAGCTTAAAACCTTGCAGGATTGGGTAATTGACCGCCGTTTAAAAGCTATACCAGGTGTTGGTGATGTAAACAGCTTTGGCGGCAAAACAAAAACTTTTGAAATCACAGTCGACCCTAAAAAACTGGCCTCGTTAAACATTACGCCGCTTGATGTATTTACAGCCATCCAAAAAACAAATATTAATGTTGGCGGCGATATGATTGTACAAAACAACCAGGCCTTCGCCGTCCGCGGGATTGGCTTACTAAAAGACATCAGCCAAATTCGTAACATTATAATAAGTAACAATAACGGGGCGCCCATACTGGTAAATGATGTGGCTACCGTAAGCATATCAAACCTGCCGCGTTTGGGTTGGGTTGGCCGCAGCGATGCTATTATTGATAAGGATGGAAAACGAACAGTTATTGATGATGAAGATGCTGTTGAGGCAATAATAGTAATGCGTAAAGGGGAAAACCCATCGTTAGTGCTCAATGCGGTTAAAGCCGAAATAAAAAAGCTAAATGATGATATACTGCCTGCCGATACCAAGATAGTCCCATATTACGATCGTTCAAACCTTATCGGGTATGCCACACATACGGTATTGCATAACCTTATTGAGGGTATACTGCTGGTAACCTTCCTGGTATCGTTGTTTATGTTTAACTGGCGCACCACATTAATAGTTTCCATTATTATACCAATGGCGCTGTTGTTTGCATTTATATGCCTGCACTTAATGGGCATGTCGGCAAACCTGCTATCCTTAGGTGCAGTTGATTTCGGGATCATAATTGATGGCGCTGTGGTTATGGTTGAGGGTATGTTTGTAATACTCGATCATAAGGCGGTACAGGTAGGCATGGAGCGCTTTAACAAATTAGCTAAAATGGGCCTCATTAAAAATAAGGGTGCCGAGCTTGGTAAGGCTATATTTTTTGCGAAACTTATTATCATAACCGGCCTGCTCCCAATTTTTGCTTTTCAAAAGGTCGAGGGTAAATTATTTTCGCCGCTGGCATATACGCTTGGCTTTGCCTTGTTCGGGGCACTTATTACCACACTTACGCTGGTGCCGGTACTTATCAATCTGCTGCTTTCAAAAAACGTGCACGAAAAACACAACCCCTTTGTGCACAAGCTATCGGGCTTTATGCTGTTTGGGTTTACTAAGGCCTTTAAATATAAAAAGCTTGTAGTTACCACTTCGCTTATTGTAATGGTAATAGGCTTACTGGCATTCAAACTTTTGGGAAGCGAATTTTTACCCGAGTTAAATGAAGGTTCAATTTGGCTAAGGGTACAATTGCCTTACAGCGTATCCCTCGAAAAATCGGTTGAAACATCCAAACAGGTGCGCAGTATATTAATGACTTTTCCGCAGGTGCAATACGTAGCCTCGCAAACCGGCCGGCCCGATGATGGTACCGATGTAGCTGGCTTTTATAATAATGAGTTTGATGTGGTAATGTACCCTGAGGATGATTGGAAACCTAAAATATCCAAAGAGGAGCTGATTACACAAATGAATAAAAAGCTCAGCGTGCTGCCCGGTGCCGATCTTAATTTTTCGCAGCCGATCAGTGATAACGTGGAAGAAGCCGTATCAGGTGTTAAGGGCTCCATTGTTGTAAAGGTTTACGGCGACTCATTAAACTACATGGAAAAAAAAACTGACGAGGTTTACCAGGTACTAAAAGGGGTTAGAGGTATTGAAGATTTAGGCGTATTAAAAAGCATAGGCCTGCCCGAGCTGGATATTAACCTCGATCAGCAAAAAATGGCGCAGTACGGTGTATCGGCAGCCGATGCAAACTCCGTTATAGCTATGGCCATAGGCGGTACAGCAGCATCAACATTATACGAAGGCGTACGCACATTTGACATCCGTGTACGTTTCCCCGAAGCATTCCGTAAAACACCCGAAGATATTGGCAACCTGCTTGTCCCCACGCTAAATGGCTCACGTGTCCCTGTTAAAGAAATAGCTGTTATCAGTCAAAAAACTGGCCCCTGTTTAATTTTTAGGGACGAGAACGAACGTTTTGCAACCCTTAAATTCTCGGTTCGTGGTCGCGATATGGGCAGCACCATTAAAGAGGCACAGGAAAAAGTAAATGCCAAAATAAAGGTAAAAAAGGGCTACCACATGGCCTGGCAGGGCGATTTTGAAAACCAGCAGCGTGCCGAAAAACGGCTTACACAGGTTGTACCTATCAGCTTAGCGCTTATCTTTTTATTACTGTTTATCATGTTCGGTAATTTTAAGGATGCCTCGCTCGTATTCCTCAACGTGCCGTTTGCAATAGTTGGCGGTATAGCTGCATTACTTATTACAGGTACAAACTTCAGTATATCAGCAGGTATAGGTTTTATAGCGCTGTTTGGGATATGTATACAGGATGGTGTATTGCTCATCACGGTATTTAAACAAAACCTGGATATTATTCAAGGCGAAAGGCTTACCCTTTATACCGCTATTAAGCTTGGCGTAAACTCCCGGATCAGGCCAGTAATGATGACGGCATTAATGGCAGCTATCGGCCTTTTCCCGGCGGCAATTTCACATGGTATCGGTTCAGAAAGTTCAAGGCCGCTGGCAAGGGTAGTAATTGGCGGTATACTATGCGCAATGCTGTTTAGCCTGTGGGTGTTCCCGCTCATTTTTGGCTGGGCATACAGAAAAACAGATACAACAACAACTTAATGAATTATAGTTTTTTAACAAGATAATTAATACCCCTAACTTTTATTAATGCTTTTGATGGCAGTACGGCTATGCTGTACTGCCTGATAAGGTTATGTAGGCGCTAATAGTAAGGCTCAATTATCAATAAAAAACAGGTTATTTCCCTCCTTTTTAACTAAACCCTGTTTCGGCTACAATAAACCTATATTCGGCTAAATCCCCGTCGTTATTGCTAAGCACCTTTGTATCAACAAAAAGATAGCAACATGAAAATTATAATTACAGGTTCGTTAGGGAACATCAGTAAGCCGCTAACCAAAGAGTTAGTACACAAAGGGCATTTAGTTACTGTGATCAGCAGCAAGTCCGAAAAACAGTCTGCCATTGAGTTATTAGGTGCAACAGCCGCTATAGGTTCAATTGAAGACGTAACGTTTTTGACCAACACTTTTACCGGTGCCGATGCCGTGTATTGTATGCTGCCACCGTTTGACTATTTCGATCCTAATCTGGACATCATGGCAACTACCCGCAGGCAGATTGGCAACTATTGTGCAGCCATCCTTGCATCGGGGGTTAAAAACGTAGTGCATTTAAGCAGCATAGGTGCACATACAGATAAAGGCAATGGCTTACTTGCTTTTCATCACCTTGCCGAGCGTTTGTTTAAAGAACTGCCTTCGGATGTTATAATAAAGCATGCCCGGCCTGTAGGTTTTTATACCAATATGTATGATTTTAAAACCTCTATTGAAGCAAAAGGATTTCTTGGCATCTTTTTAACAGTCAGGTTTAATGGCTTATGGAGTTTAATAACCGGTAAAAAAGGCGTTATAGCCGCAAACTATGGTGCTGATGATAAAATGCCCTGGGTTTCGCCGGTTGATATTGCAGCGAGTATTGCTCAACTCCTTACCACACCATTTGTTGAAAGGATGTTTCAGTATATTGCCAGCGAAGAGCTAACCTGCAATGAAATTGCAAAAATTATTGGCACAGCCATTGGCAAACCCTGGTTAAAATGGGCATTAATGTCTGACAAAGACATGCTGGGTGGTTTAAAAATGTTTAAAATGCCGGAGTCGAGGGCTCAGGGCGTTGTTGATATGAATGCCGGTATGCATAATGGCCTGGTAAATGAAGATTATTATAAAAACAAACCAAAGGTAATGGGCAAAATAAAGATGAAAGATTTTGCTAAAGAATTTGCCGCAGTTTATAACCAGTAAACCATATATTGTAATATGTCAAGCAATCAACCATACCGGATAAAAACGATCACTGAATATCACCGTTTAGTCGGGCTTCCAAAGCCCGAACATCCTTTGATCACGGTGATTGACATTGCAACCTTTAAACCCCCGGTTATTGAGGGCCCCATTAGTTTAATTTTTGATTTTTATACCATCTCCCTGAAAAGAGATTTAAATGCCCGGATAAAATACGGACAGCAAACTTGTGATTTTGATGAAGGTGTAATGTTTTGTATGGCGCCGGGACAGGTTTGGGGACTGGAGTTTGAAAAGGAATCTACACAAAAACCATCGGGGTGGATGATATTGATCCATCCTGATTTTTTATGGAACACCCCGTTGGCAAAGTCTATCAAACAATATGAGTATTTTGGTTATTCGGTTAATGAAGCCTTATATCTTTCTGAAAAAGAAGAAAACCTGATTACCGGGATAGTACAATATATTGAGCAGGAATATCACGCCAATATTGACAAATTTAGCCAGAATGTAATTATAGCCCAGCTGGAGGTAATACTGACCTATGCCGACCGTTTCTATCAGCGCCAGTTCATCACCCGTAAAATCTCCAGCCATCAGATAGTTAACCGGGTAGACGATATAGTGACCCAATATTTTAACAGCGGGGCTTTAACCAAACATGGTTTGCCTACCGTAGCCTATATTGCAGGCGAATTAAATTTATCGCCCGGTTATTTGAGCGAATTACTTAAAGCAATAACAGGGCAAAGCACCCAGCAGCATATCCATAACAAGCTGATTGAAAAAGCCAAGGAGCAATTATCAACCACCGGTTTATCGGTAAGTGAAATTGCTTACGAATTAGGGTTTGAGCATATGCAATCTTTCAGCAAGTTATTTAAAGCAAAAACCAATCTTTCACCCTTAGCATTCAGACAGGCATTTAATTAAGACAATTATTGAGTTTACAGATGTAGGAGTTTAACCTTTCTTTATTATTTTGATTTGTTTAGGGCCATTTACTTCAAGTAAACACTGGTTTAATAGAACCGGGAGTTGCTGTGAAATCCGTTTCATTATTTTAAAACAAGCTTAAGCTAATCTATAAATTATGCTGAATAAAATACATGGCGCATTATCGCTTTGCGCCAATTAAAGCATGGCTGTAATAACTTTTTTACCCTGTTAAATTAAACGGATTTATAACAAAATAAGGCACAGATCACCTTACTTTTGTGAACGGATAATTTAGAAAGATTTTTAGCATGGAAATAGGTGTTGATAGTTTTGCATCGGCCATGTATGGCCGCAATGCATTGAGCAGTGTGGATGCAATGGAACAATTGCTTGACAGGATAGCATTTGCCGATGAGGTTGGTTTAGATGTTTTTGGCATTGGCGAACACCATAAAAAAGAGTTTTTAGATTCTGCTACCGCAGTGATCCTGGCTGCAGCAGCCGCCCGCACCAAACGCATCCGCTTAACCAGTGCGGTCACCGTGCTGAGTGCTGCCGACCCTGTCCGTGTATTCCAAAGCTTTGCCACGCTTGACCTGATCTCAAAAGGCAGGGCCGAGTTAGTAGTTGGCCGTGGTTCGTCTATAGAGGCGTATCCTTTATTTGGCTTTAGCCTGAACGATTACGACGCCTTGTTTAAAGAAAAACTTGATCTGTTACTTAAAATACGCGACCATGAGTTTGTAAGCTGGTCGGGTAAATTCAGGGCGCCGTTGGATAATCTGCCTGTTTACCCAAGACCCTTGCAGGAAAAACTGCCCGTATGGCTTGGCGTTGGCGGCACACCTGAGTCGTTTGTAAGAGCAGGCACATTGGGATTGCCCCTAATGGTAGCTGTTATTGGCGGCGAAACACACCGTTTTCGCCCACTGATTGATCTTTATCGTGAAGCCGGACAAAGAGCAGGATTTAAGCCGGAGCAATTAAAAGTGGGTTTGCATTCACCCGGCTATGTGGCGGCAAGCAATGAACAGGCAACAGCCGATTATTATCCGGGTTATGCAGAGCTTTGGACAAAATTAGGCAGGGAACGCGGATGGCCACCAGTTACCAAAAGCCAGTTCGATTCATTAATTGCGCCAAGAGGCGTACTTGTTGTTGGCGGACCGGAGCAGGTGGCAGAAAAACTATTACGCCACAGCCAGGCCCTGGGCGGCGTTGACCGGTTTACTTTCCAGATGGATAATGCCGGGCTTACCCATTCGCAACTAATGAGTTCGATAGAATTAATTGGTAAAAAAGTTATACCGCTGATAAAGGCTAATGCTTAATAAGTTAAAAATTAATAAAGCAGTTGTTTTTTAACATGACCATTAAACATGGCCGGAATGAGCTGGCTGCTGGTTAGGATAATCCTGAATTGCACTTTTTCCATCTGTAGGCAGCACTGCAATAAAAATCAATAAGAATCAACCTGCACCGGTAGCTTTTTAATTAACCGCGAATAATCCTATAACTACCACTGATAATGCATTGCGTTTTATAAATCTGGCACGTTTATTTGTATTGTATATTTTATGTACGATCATATCCGTACAAAACATTTAAACATCAATTTACCATGCGAATAGTAACACTTGAAGAACATATTTCTTTTCCGGAAATGACCAGTAAAATACCTAAAGAGGCTTTAGGTGGCTTTGGCCAGTCAGTAGCTATGCAAAGGATGGCCCCAAAGCTGGCTGATATAACCGGGGAACGTTTACAATCAATGGATGATAATGGCATTTCGATGCAAGTGCTGTCGGTAGATAGTTCGGGCGCCAATTTGTTAAATACTCAGGATGGCCCTGACTTTGCCATGCAATATAACGACCTGATTGCGGAAAGGATTAAAGGGTTTGAGAACCGCTTTACAGGTTTTGCGCTGCTGCCGATGACAGCACCAGTTGCCGCTGCCGACGAGTTAGAACGCGCAGTTAAACAACACAACTTTTGCGGTGCAATGATAAGGGGACTAACGCAAGAAAAGTTTTTAGATCAACCCGAATTTGCACCCATATTTGAACGGGCCGAGAAACTTGACGTACCCATTTATCTGCACCCCGGCTTGCCGCCAAAGGGGGTAGCCGATATTTATTATAGTGGCCTGCCTAATTATTCGGGCATGGCCGAAGCTTTGGCCTGTTACGGCTGGGGATGGCATTCAGAAACTGCACTACATGTGCTGCGCCTGCTGTTTTCAGGCATATTTGATCAATATCCTAAACTGAAACTCATCATCGGCCACATGGGAGAAATGCTGCCCATGATGATGGCCCGATCAGAAAAAGCATTAAAACCGGGTAATGGTGGCGCCAACCAGCGCACGCTTACCGATACTTTTAGGGATCAGCTTCATATTACTACCAGTGGCTTTTTCACCCAGCCACCGTTAAAAATTGCTCTGGATACTTTTGGTATTGATAACATTATGTTTTCGGTTGATTATCCGTTTAGTACAAACGAAATGGGAATTGAATTTTTGAATGCCATTGAACTCCCTGCCGAGCAAATAGCACAACTTGCACATGGCAATGCAGACAAGCTACTGAAGTTAAAGATATAAAGGTGTAGGTATTGATAATAGGTATTCCGCACATCAGCTACAGGACAATAAACTTAATGGACAATTACGCCTGATTTACAATATTGTAATTAATCCCGATCAATTAAATCGGTAGCTTTTTCCAATACTTCATCGCGACCGGCTTTTAGTCCTTGTATGGTAGGCTTAACTACATAATCAATTTTCACACCTGTATGTTGCGCGCAAGTACCGTCGGGATAATAAACGCCAAGGCCGGATATATAAGTAGTGAAATTTCCCGGCAGGTTAATTTGTGAAATATTGCCGTCGGCCCCTGCGCTGGTGCTGCCAATCACCTTAACATTGGGGATGGTTTGCAGTGCCATCGTCACAAATTCGGCATTACTTTGGGTTATCGCATTTACTAAAATTACAATTTTACCCTTATAATGTTCGCCTGTTTTATTGCCGCCATAGCTTGCTGTAGTGGTGTAAAACATGCCGGGATACGCAACCGAGCCCGCTGTAAACTTGGCAAATACTGATGAATCAGTTTTCAGGTACTTACCTAATGTATTGATCACATCGTCTGAAGGATAACAACGCAGATCAATGATGATGCCTTTGGTTGATGAAAACTTCTTTTCAATATCATCAAGCATAGCTCTTTTATAGGTACCCGGAAAAAAGCACCCGATTTTTTCATTCAACATATAATAAGCCGGCTTTGAAGGATCAGCATTAAAATCGAGCGCGTAAAAATTAACATTAGCCATTTCTATTGCCCTGCATTTTACTTGCACCTGCTGATCATTGCGGATCAGTTTAAATATAAAAGCAGGGTTTTGACTCCGCAGCAAAAAATTACCGGTAACATCTCTGAGTTTACCCTCATAATTTGAGGCAGGTACTATTGGCAGGTATTTTTTTAACAGCCCGGCAATTGTACTTCCGTTAATTTCGGTAATAACATCGCCTATCTTAAACTGATCTTTTACATTTAGCGTATCCTTATAGTAACCGGTAACAACCAGCTTGTTTTCAATAAACCTGGCCTGAAACGGCAAACGATAAGTACCTTTATGGGCTTCAAACACATCGTTTTGTATAAAAGCGTGCGTATCGTTAATACGGGCTATCAGTTCAACCATTGTTTTGGCATAGTCGGTTTTATTCCTGATAGCAATAAATTTGGGGATATACTCGCTTAATATATTATTCCATCCGCCCGCTATCGAATTACGGTTTGGGCAGAAATAATTAATCATACTCCAATAACGGTAAAGGGCTAAAAGCCGGTATCCGGCATCGGGATAAAGCATTTTTACATATCCCTCTTCATGATGAAACTCCGGGTTATTGGCGGCTGTAGTATCTAAATTTACATAGTAGTTGCTCCCGGTATTCCTATTGGCAATAATATAGCGCAATTTTGCAACAAGCGTTTTACTAAATATGTGGTTGGTATATAAGGTGCCATAATCAGGCTTGTTGTACAGATCTTTAATTTTATTAATATCTGTACAGTTTTTGCAAGCCGAAGGTTTTCCTAATCTATCAACCCAATGCTCTAATACGATTGAAAGCTGCTTATCAGATTTACTTTTCAGCACTGCCGGCATCACCCTAAAAAGCTCAGCATCCCAATTATGTTCGCCGCTTGCAACCGCCGGATGATAGTATTTTAACAGCCCCCATAGTTGCCCCAATAATGTTAAATAAGCCGTATTTTTTCCCTTCAATAAAACGGTATCAATCCCTGATCTTTTTGCGAAGGCTGAATCCTTTACAGCACCGTACACATGCCGCTGAACTACCTTTACCTTTTCAATCGGAACTTCGTCTAAATATAAACGGAGGCTGTCTACCCACATTTTTCCCTTACCGGCCAGCAAAGCCCCCATATTGATAGTTACACCTTCGGTTTCATCATAAGGAACCTGGATCATATATTCTTTCCAGTCGTTTGTTCCGGTAATGCCATTGTTCTGCATATTATCAAAGCCAAGCGTTTTTTTATCCTTGTCATCAACGCGCAGCCAGATACCAGCCCAGCCTCCGGTTACATTTTCAGTTTTTATACTTGCAATCAGGATCAGGTTCTTGCCGTGAAAAGATTTGTTTATAGGGAAATTAATTGCGCCAAACCCGTTTTTACTATTGCCGGGGGTAATAGAAACGGAGTACTTACCTTGTCTTTTCACCAGGCTATCAACCTTAATTTCGTAAGTATTATGGCCATCAAAAGTAAGGTCCCAACCTACCGGGTTGCCTTTACTATCTATCTTTTCAAAATTCCCATTAAATTTTACCTGTCCGTTAACAACCGTGCATAAAAGCATGGGCATCAATAACAAAAAAAGTTTAGTCATCAGCCTTTGATAAGTTTAAGTGCAACCGCAAGTTAAATAATGAAGCAATTAGATCTATAACTTTAACATAAGTTAACTATTACAAAGAAACACAATAGCAGGTTACCCAATTTAGCTCAAGTCGATATTCATTTGCTGCAACAAACCATCACTAATTATATATACATGCTTTACTTTTCCATCAAATAAAATATTGCCATCAAAATCTTTTACCAGTTGGTCAACTTCAACCTCTAATGTTCCGTCTTCTCGCTCACGGAAACCAACCGGCGTTACTTTTGGGTCAATCTCTTTCCACTGCCTTTCCCAATAAGCTCTCACATCATCATGCCCGATGGCATAGTCACCCTCCCAGGCCCTTGACCATTTAACTTCGGGGTGCATTACCATTAGTATTGCGTCAATATCCCGGGCATTAAAAGCAGCATAAGCACTTTTAATTAAAGCTTGATTTTTTAGCATTTTTTCCTCAGCTGTCATAGTGCAACTAAATTAGTTAAATTCTAAATATGGAGGTAGATTTAATGACCTAAACCACGCTTTTCAATTAGCTGTTATATAAAAAAGAATACCCTGTGATCCACTACTTTTAACCATTACCGTAATTTATTTAAGATTTGTAAATTGCCTATATATCAACGGCTAAACTCAAAATCAGGGCAGATAATATTGCCAGCAATATATCGTTTACTGTGGCATACAAATAAGCATCAAACCAATATAGAGATGAATAGGAGCCTTTACATTATTTTAATTGTTTTTTTGGGTTTAACCACCGTATCGGGTATATGGAGCTTTGTATTCGGGTTGCAAATGGGAGCCGAAATTTATAAGCTTGGGTCGTTCATCTCCTGGTTTATATTGGGGAATATAATTGCCTTTACAGCATCCATAATTTTGTTGAAATATTATTATGATCAAAACTACCGCTTTGCCTTTTATACAGGAATTATTAGCGTAATAATAAATCTCGTCTTTATAGTTCTTGTTTATATTATGTTAACGACAGGAGAACTGGAAAGCTATTATCTGCCTGCAATCCTGCTGAGCTTGCTTTCCAATATTGTATATGCTTTGGGCCTTATATTTTCAGGCACACGAACAAGGTTCTGGCTAAAGCTGGCAGGCGTCTGCGGCTTGTTAACAGGCCTGGTTGTGATGCTGGCACTTATTGGCCGGGTTTACACCAAAGATGCCGCATTTGTTGCCTTATTAGGAAAAATTACCCAATGGAGCCCGCTTGCCTGGAACCTGGTTAATGTATTGTTTATTATGAATTTATTGGGAGAGATGAGGGCGCTAAAAACTGAAACTGTAAAGGCCACCAGGCAACAGTTTTTAGCAGTAGTATTTGGCCTGGTTGCAATAGTGGCCATAGCACTAACAATAAAAACAGGAGGATCATTAATTACAGAGCGCGATGCACATGTTGATTGGCGGCAATTCAATGCTGTAGAGGCACAGCAGTTGGTTGGATTAGCAGGGGGAGCTAAAACCTATGTTGACAAGGATGGAGACAGCCTGCATTATCTTTTAATAAAACCGATGAATTACGATAAAAAAAAGAAGTACCCTTTAGTTGTGTGCCTGCCTTATGGAGGTTACGAAGCCGGAGGGGCTGAATTCCTGTCGACTGATTTTAACAGATACACCTACCGCGCATTTATTTTGGTACCCTTTTGCCCCGAGGGTGAAGGATGGGGAGGTATTGCAGGGAACGCTTCGCTGGAAACAATGGTTTATGAAACCATTAATAAACTAAATGAGCCTGGAATAGATATAAAAAGACGTTACGTAACAGGAGTGTCACGCGGGGGATATGGAACATGGGAATTTATCTGTACGCATCCTGATATGTTTGCTGCAGCCATACCTGTAAGTGGAGCAGGCGACCCTGACCTTGCATCAAAAATTGTTAATATGCCAATATGGGCGTTTCATGGCGCCGAAGACAAAAATGTACCAGTCAGCGGTACGCGGGATATGATTGCAGCAATTAAAAAGGCCGGAGGATACCCCATATATACAGAATATGTTGATGGAGCACACAACATCTGGGAAAATGTTATTAAAACACCGGATCTATTACCCTGGCTTTTTGCACAGAAACAGAAGTAATAATACTTATCCGTTAGCCGTATGTAATATGCAGAAGGTAGCATTTGCGGATCTTCAAAAAAGCTATAAAGCAACCAAAAAATAAAAAGCATAAAAAAAAGCCCGGCAGACGTGCGGGGCTTGTGCTCTTCAGAGTGTCCGGTTAAAATTTATCCGTTATAGCTGGGATCAAATTCCACAATCCATTCAATGCCATATTTATCCCTGAACATTCCGGCGTATGTACCCCAGGGGCTATCGCCGATCGGTCCTTCAATATCCCCGCCTGCTGACAATCCGCTAAATATTTTGTCTGCTTCTTCACGGCTTTCGGCGCTAACTACAATTTTAGATCTGTTTTCGCTTTCGCTTACCCGACCCAAAAATGCCGGAACGTCATTGGCTATTAGAACATTGTTTTTACCAATAGGTAATGCAATGTACATTATTTTGTTTGCCTCTTCAGCATCGGCTGCCATCGGAAACTCGGCGCTTGATAGATCTTTGAAACGGATGATCTTTGTAAATTCTCCGCCAAAAACTGATTTGTAAAAAGTAAACGCTTCTTCGGCATTGCCATTGAAGTTGATCCAGGGATTGATTGTTCTCATAATTTTTAATTCTTAAAGTGATTGTAAATTTTCTTTTAGGTTGTCTATGATAAAGTAGCCAAAAGTTCTTCCAGATTTTTTAAGGTCATTGTGAAGCCTATTTTGAAGCCTTCCAATAATTTCTCCAATCGCTCAAACGATTCATTATAAATGATAATGTCCACTTTGGTTATACCATTTTGCTCGCTGAAGGTGTAGTCCCAGTCAGACCCCGGCAATTCGCGGTTTTCGTTTTCATCTGCAAACGCGTTGTACATCTTAAAATTGGTTTTCGGGGTAATCGATGTAAATTCCTGCACCGCCCAACGTTCCAGTCCGTCGGGGCTTATCATTGCGTAAAATCGCCGCCCGCCAACTTCAAAATTCATATACTTGGTTTTGGCACGCATAGGTGCAGGCGCCCCCCATTGGTCCAGCAGTTCGGCTTTGGTAAAAGCATCCCATACTAAAGTATGTGCGGCATTAAATTCCCTGGTTATATAAACCGTCTTAGCTGCTTTGTCAACATTAAAATCAAATAGCAAATCGTTGTTCATTATTTCTGTTCTTTAATTGTTGTTAATAATTGGTCAAGTTGGTTAAATTGAGTTTCCCAGTTTTGCCTGAATTGGGCCAACCAGTTGTCAAATTCCTGCATTTTTTTTGCATTAAAGTGATAATAAATTTCCCTGCCGCTCTGCTTGGGTTTAATCAATTCGCATTCTTGTAATACTTTAATGTGTTTCGATACTGCCTGCCGGCTCATATCAAATTTTTCTGCCATTACATTTGGCGTTAAAGCCTGTATAGCAATTAAAGTTAAAATAGCCCTGCGCGTAGGGTCGGCAATAGCCTGGAATATATCTTTATTCATTTTGAATAGCTAATTAAGCAACCTAAAGGTTGCAAATATATATGCAACTTTTAAGTTGCGCAAATTTATTTTAAATTATTTTTCCAAATTAGGCTGACGGGAAGTTTTATTGACTGTCTTAGTCTTCTAATCAGCAACTTACTACAAAGGAGAATTAACTGATTTGATATATCCTAAAAGTTGGTATTTGAAGATTACAATATTAAGTCGCTTTTTGGGAGTGGATATATCCTTGTAATAAAGATTACAGATGGGGTAGAGAGAAAAAAAGAAGGGCAAGCGACCGATTTTTCGTGCTTGCCCATTATGGCTCCTGAGCCTGGACTCGAACCAGGGACCCTCTGATTAACAGTCAGATGCTCTAACCAGCTGAGCTACTCAGGAATCGTTTCCCGTTTAGGAGAGTGCAAAAGTATGATTTCCCGGTTAATTTCACAATATTTGTCAAAAAAAAATTAAAATAAAATTCAAATAAAATTTCATGAGTTTATTAGTGATTGGTACTGTGGCATTTGACGCCATTGAAACACCCTTTGGAAAGACAGATAAAATTGTTGGTGGGGCCGCAACTTACGCAAGTTTGGCTGCTGCCTACTTTTATGATAAGGTAAAAATTGTTGCCGTTGTGGGTGACGACTTCCCGCAAAGCGAAATTGAAGACCTTAATAAACACAACATAAGCACCGAAGGCTTACAGGTTAAAGCTGGCGAAAAATCATTTTTTTGGGCCGGCAAGTATCATAATGACATGAACAGCCGCGATACTTTAATTACCGAACTTAATGTTTTGGCTGATTTTGACCCTATCATCCCAGAATCGTACCAGGACTGTGATTACCTGATGCTGGGCAACCTTACGCCACAGGTACAGCAAACAGTCATCAAGCGCCTAAAAAACCGCCCTAAGCTTATTGTAATGGATACCATGAACTTTTGGATGGATATTGCACTGGACGATTTGCTGGAAACCATTAAAATGGTTGATGTATTGACTATTAATGATGCTGAGGCCCGTCAACTATCAGGCGAATACTCATTGGTTAAAGCTGCGCGCAAAATATTAACAATGGGCCCTAAATACCTGATCATTAAAAAAGGAGAGCATGGCGCTCTGTTATTTAACGAGGATCACATATTTGCTGCCCCTGCCCTTCCGCTTGCTGATGTATTTGACCCAACAGGCGCAGGCGACACCTTTGCCGGAGGTTTTATTGGCTATATGGCTAAAGTTGGCACGGTTAATTTTAACAACATGAAAAATGCCATCATCTTCGGATCAGCATTAGCTTCATTCTGTGTTGAGAAATTCGGCACTGAAAAAATAAGGAATCTTAGTCAGGCCGAAATAACTGCCCGTATAGAAGAGTTTGTGAACCTGGCGAAATTTGAGATATAACGTTTGCCTAACATTTTTCTTCTTTTAAGAAGACCTATATAAACTGACCGCTGTTTACGATCCTTTTAATTGGGAGATCAAACAGTGGTCAGTTTACCTACCGGGTCAAAATTCTGGAACACCCAATCATCATGCGGGGCATCGGCAAGTTCGGCCGTAAGATCCTGCCCTGCCCAGTGCTCATAATGTTTGCCATTACGCCATAAACGGCTGCATGTAACGTCGTATATCAACCCTTTGTAAGCTACCCACACTTCGGGTTTATCCTGCCCGTTACGCAACGCAAGCTGCGACCGGGTGTACACAGGTAGTTCAGTCATTTATATTTTTTGGATTTGCTTAATTAAATATAAAAGCAAATTAACAATTATGCTACCAATTAGCAGGCAAAAAAAAATCCCGCTGCTTTTGGCAGAGAGATTTCATTATATATTAAAGTATAGTTTAGTTTTCTGCGTAAACAGGTTTTGCTACACCATTATCATACGCCTTTAAGCTTTTCTTTAACAGCTTACGGGCAACATGTATACGGGTTTTCACTGTACCGATAGGAATCTCAAGGTGATCGGCAATTTCGTGATATTTATGGCCTTCAAAATACATAGTAAATGGCACATAATAATCAGCAGGTAATCTATCTAAAGCCTTTTTAAGGTCGTCCATTACAAATTTGGCTTCGCCTTGATTTTTTGTTGAACTAAATACCAGGTTAGGTGAGCTTATCTCATCAGATTTGGTAACAAAAGTGTTCATCTTTATAAAGCGACGGTAGTTATTTATGAAAGTATTTTTCATGATAGTGTATAACCACCCTTTTAAATTTGTTCCTTCTTTAAACTTATTGTAATAAGTTATGGCTTTCAACATTGTGTCCTGAACAAGGTCGTTAGCATCATCTGCGTCGTGGGTAAAGTGTAAGGCATAAGACCTTAGCGAGGTTGCCTGACGTAGTACTAGGGTGTTAAACTCAATCTTTGTCATTCTGTTAATGTTTTGTGTTAACAGTTAGGCAAACATGATACCATTAAAAAACTTTAAAGCATTAAAATAAGGGTATGTACTTTAAAGAAACATGCATTATCACAATAGTGTAATAAATACACCATAAAATTAGCAAGATGCTAAAAAACAGCTATTTAAACACAATAAAACGATTATTTAAAAGATCGTAAAATGAAAAACAGATGAAATTTATTAACGCCGGAAAATGCAGAATGAGCATCGTTTTTTTATTCCTAATAAAAAAAATTAACTAATAATATTCACCTCGCGTTGTAGCATAACGCCAAATTTAGTGTACACACTGTCTATGATTTGCGACGAAAATGTATACACTTCAGCACCGGTGGCATCTCCGTGGTTCACTAATACCAATGCCTGGTTCTTCCATGTTCCGGTATTTCCAACCACTTTTCCTTTCCAGCCGCATTGTTCAATCAGCCAGCCGGCAGCTAACTTTACCATATTATTAGCACCGGGGTAGTTTACAATCTCCGGGAATTTTGTTTGTAAAGGCAGAAACTCATTCATGCTGATCACGGGATTTTTAAAGAAGCTCCCCGCATTACCAATGGTTGACGGATCGGGCAGTTTAGATACCCTTATGCTGGCAACAACTTTTGATACATCGGCAATGGTGGGCTGATGAATGCCGCGGTTATTTAATTCCTGCTCAATGGCGCCGTATTTTAAATTAAAGCTGGGTATTAATGATAGCCTGAATTTTACCGACACAATAATGTACTGTCCCTTTAATTCGCTTTTAAAAATACTCTCCCGGTAATCAAATTGGCATTCATCCTTTGTAAAAGTTTTAAATGCACCTGTTGCCAGTTCAAAAGCAATGCAGCTATAAAAAACATCTTTCAGCTCTACGCCGTAAGCCCCAATGTTTTGAATGGGTGATGCACCAACCGAGCCGGGAATAAGGCTCAGGTTTTCCATACCTGCAAAACCACGGATAACGCAAAAGTTAACCAGATCGTTCCAAACCTCTCCTGCCCCCGCCTCAACAAACACTTCGTTATGGCTGATGCGGTGCTCTATACCACGAATATTGATACGGATTACCAGGCCGGCAAAATCATTTAGCAAAAGCATATTGCTGCCGCCGCCCAAAACCAGCATGGGGGTTTGCATCCATTGCGGATCCATAAAAAGTTCAACCAGATCGTCCTTATGGTTTATTTCAACAAAATACCGGGCGCTGGCTTCAACGCCAAATGTGTTAAAATTTTTAAGGGATACGTTTTCCTGGATCTGGAGCATAATAAAAAGCGTGCAATGGTGCAGCTATGCAAATGTGCGGATTGACGGATGAATATGCAAATATGTATTAGTGATGCTAATGCTGCCGCGGGTTTAGCGCAGCGTAACCCGTGACTAAATATGCCGGCAGTTTTCAACTGTAGCTAATACCCCAAAGCACTATGTTAGGGATGGCAACGGATACCGGCCTTTGTGCCTAAGGCCTTACAGGTGTATGAGTGAACAGCCCGGACCGCAGGCAACGCCCACATTAAGTTTATGTTAAGCCCTAAAAACCATCAGTGGCAATATGTATTTTTGAACTTTATTATTTAGCCATGAAAACAAAATTGCTGATCGGCCTGCTATTCTTAACCGTAAAGTTATGGGCTCAAACACCCGGAAAAATTGAACATACCGGGCAGGTGTTACTGCCCAACGGATGGAAGCTTAGTCCGGCAGGCACGGCATTACCCCTTGGCGATCTGCCTTTAAACATGCAGCTTTCCACTTCGGGCAGGTTGCTGGCGGTTACCAACAACGGGCAAAGCACGCAATCCATACAGCTGATTGACCCCAAGAGCCAAAAGCAGATTGACGAAAAAATTGTAGGTAAAGCCTGGTATGGTTTGGCTTTTAGCCATGATGAAAAAATGCTTTATGCATCGGGCGGTAACGACAACTGGATTGTGTCTTTTCAAATCCAGGATGATAAAATTGGCAAGGCCGATACTATTAAATTAGGCAGCCCCTGGCCAAAAAATAAAATTTGCCCAACCGGTATTGCGGTAAACAAAAGTAATACGCGTTTATACACGGTTACCAAGGAAGATAGTGCCTTGTATATTATTGACCCAATTAACCGCAAAGTGATAAAACAGGTTAAGTTAGCTGCCGAGGCATATAGCTGTATTCTGTCGCCGGATGAAAAAACGTTATACATATCTATATGGGGCGGCGAAGAAGTAAGCTGTTACAATACCACAACAGGAGCTATAAGCAGTATAAAAACGGGCAGCCACCCAAACGAGTTATTGCTGAACAAAAAAGGCACATACTTATTTGTGGCTAACGCGAATGATAATTCGGTTTCGGTTATTAATACCATTACCCGCAAAACAATTGAAGTTTTTTCAACCACACTGTACCCTACCAAACTAACCGGGTCGACAACCAACGGACTGGCACTATCGCCTAACGAAAAAACACTTTATATAGCCAATGCCGATAACAATTGCCTGGCTGTGTTTGATGTTACCAAACCCGGCAGCAGCCAAAGTATGGGTTTTATCCCTGTTGGCTGGTATCCTACCAATGTAAAAACATTAGATAATAAAATATTGATTGCCAATGGCAAGGGCTTTACTTCAATGGCTAACCCACGTGGGCCGCAACCAGTAAAAAAAGCCGATAACAGCGGCTACCAGAAAGGGGCAACAAACAGCAAAGAGCAATATATTGGCGGTTTATTTAAAGGTACGCTCTCATTTATTGATGCGCCAAAGCCCGAGCAACTAAAGGTTTATACCAAACAGGTATATGCCAACACACCTTTTAACAATAAGGTAACTGCCCTGGCAGCTGGCGAAGAGGGTAACCCTATTCCGCGTAAAAGAGGAGAGAAATCACCTATTAAGCATGTGTTTTATATTATTAAGGAGAACCGCACTTACGACCAGGTTTTGGGCGATCTACCGCAAGGTAACGGAGATAGCTCGCTTTGCATATTTGGCCATAAGGTTACGCCAAACCACCATGCTATTGCTACTGAATTTGCACTGCTGGATAATTTTTATGTAGATGCCGAAGTGAGCGCCGACGGGCATAACTGGAGCACAGCCGCGTATGCTACTGACTTTATTGAAAAAACATGGCCAACCAGCTATGGCGGCCGCGGCGGCGATTATGACTCGGAAGGAACCCGCAAAGCCGGCGACCCAAAAGATGGCTACATATGGGACTATTGTAAACGGGCGGGTGTAAGCTACCGCACTTATGGCGAATTTGCTGAGAATGGCAAAGCCAACATTAAATCATTACAGGGCCATTTATGCCCGGCATCGCCAGGGTTTGATTTAAATATAAAAGATTTAAAACGCGAGGAGATATGGGAGCATGATTTTGACTCCTTATTAGCCGTAAACGCGGTACCGCAATTTAATACCATTAGGATCTGTAACGATCATACCAGCGGGCAGCATAAGGGAGCTATTTCGCCTATTGCGGCAGTTGGTGATAATGACCTGGCAATAGGCCGGTTTATTGAACATCTTTCAAAAAGTGCTGCGTGGAAAGAGTCGGTAGTATTTATTTTGGAGGATGATGCCCAAAACGGCCCCGACCATGTGGACGCACACCGTTCGCCTGTTCTGATAGCCGGGCCTTACGTTAAACGTAATGCAGTGATCCATGACATGTATTCAACATCGGGCGTACTGCGCACTATTGAGCTGATATTAGACTTACCGCCAATGAGCCAGTATGATGCCGCAGCCGTTCCTTTATATGAATGTTTTACCAACAAACCCGATTTTTCGCCATACGTGGCAAAAGCGGCACAGGTTAACCTGGAGCAGCGCAATATAGCTGTGAACGAAAGCAGCAAACGCTCGCAATCATTTAACCTGGCAAAAGAGGATGCAGTACCCGACCTCATACTTAACGAGGTAATATGGAAATATGTTAAAGGCGAAAGCGCAGTAATGCCTGCCCCCAAACGCAGTGCCTTTGTAATATTAGAAAAGAAAAAGAAAGACGATGATGATTGATGAAGCATAAAATACTGCTGTATTGCTGCCGCGGGTTTAGCGCAGCGTAACCCGTGGTAAACTATGCCGGCAGTTTTCAACTGCCTAACATAACAACCTGAAAGGCAAACAACAAAAAAGCTTACCTTCTTTATCCCCGCGGAAAAGAGGGTAGGCTTTTTTCCTTTAGCGCCATCCAGTAAATGCTTAATCCTGATTTTAAAAACAAATTCATAATTTAGAAAGTTTTACAACCTATATATTAAAGCCTATGGCCATATTAGAAAACGACTTTTTAAAAGTTGAAATAAACGCAAAAGGAGCACAGCTTACCTCCATCTACAATAAAGCAACCCAAACCGAGCAACTTTGGCAGGCCGATGCAAACGTATGGCCCTGGCATGCACCTAACCTGTTCCCGGTTGTGGGCGGCTTAATTAATGATACTTTATTGGTTGATGGTAAGAGCTACCACATGGCGCGGCATGGTTTTGCAAGGCAATCGGAATTTGTTTTACTGGAGAATGACGAGGTACATGCTTCCTTTTCGCTCCCTAACAGCGAAAAAACATTACAGGTATACCCTTATAAATTTGATTTCCAGATTTTGTACACCTTAATTGATAACGCAATAAGGCTTACTTACAAGCTTATCAATCACGATAAAAAAACTATCTCTTTTTCTGTTGGCGGCCATCCGGCATTTAATGTTCCTTTTGGCCCCGGCGAAAACTATGAGGACTATTACCTTGAATTTGAAACTGAAGAGAAATTAGTAACACACCTGCTATCAAAAGATGGTTTTTTTAGTGGAGAAACGCACCCTGTGCCTACCCCTAAAAACAGGCTATACCTAACGCATGACTTGTTCGACTCGGATGCACTGGTATTTAAAAATATAAAATCAAGGGCGGTAAGCATAAAAAGTGATAAGCACGAACATTCCCTTTCGGTTGAGTTTCCGCATTTTAATTACCTGGGCATCTGGGCTAAAAGCGGGGCCGATTTTGTTTGTATTGAGCCCTGGTTAGGTTGCGCAGACACCGAAGGCAAGCATGTGGACATCAGCCAAAAAGAAGACATTCAAAGCTTAAAACCAGGGCATGTTTTTGAGGCCGCATACTTCATCAGTATTTAGCCATAAATAATTTTTACATTATTAAAACAAAACATAGGTTATTATTATTATTGAGAAACAAATCATCACAAATTTAAAAACTATGAAAAAGAAAATCTATCTATTTGCTGTTACTATGATGCTTACGTTAGCAGCTTTCAGCAGCCATGCTGCTACAGTTACTGATAACAAAAACACAGTAAACAAAGAGGCCATTGCCAACATGACCACTGAGCAGAAACAAGCCCGCATTGAAGAAATTAAAGAAAGGGTTAATGAGATCAAGGCAATGGATAAATCACAGCTTACTAAGGCTGACCGTAAAGAATTACGTACAGAGCTTAAAAGCTTAAAACACGAAGCTAATGCTATGGGTGGCGGTGGAATTTATCTTTCAGTAGGTGCCATTATCATCATTATATTAGTATTGATACTTATTCTGTAAGTTATTTCAGAACTATAAAGAAAAATGCCTGCCGATATTTATCAGCAGGCATTTTTTTTGGAACTGCCTTTTTTTAAAGGTAAATTAGGTGAATGATATTAACCGGTTAATTATTATACCCCCAAATTAAAACTGTTTGTATGATTACCGATCCAACTAAAAGATTTACCGACCGGGTAGCTAATTATGCAAAGTACCGGCCAACCTATCCTGATGAAGTAATTCAGTTTCTTAAAAAGGCAGGCAAGCTTAGTGATGATGCCGCCATTGCTGATATAGGTGCCGGAACCGGGATATTTTCAAACCTGTTACTCAACCACGGCTATACCGTTTTTGCAGTTGAGCCGAACCAGGCCATGCAGCAGGAAGCAAAACAATGGCTCGGTGCCAATAAAAAATACACCGCCATTGATGCCATTGCCGAAGCCACAACCCTGCCTACCAAAAGCATTGACCTGGTTACCTGTGCACAGGCCTTCCATTGGTTTAATGCCGACAGGGCTCGTTTTGAATTTAAAAGAATATTACACGATGACGGGCATGTTGCCCTGATATGGAATAACAGATCAACCACGGCTGATGCTTTCTCAATGGCTTATGAAAAGTTGTTGAAGCACGATATGGTTGATTACGACAAAGTAAATCACCGTAACATTACCGAGATAAACTTTAAAGCCTTTTTTAAAAATGGCGAATACCAAATTGCAAAATACCCTAACTCGCAGGTATTTGACGAGGATGGATTAATGGGCAGGGCATTTTCATCCTCATACGTTCCGGCGCAAAATTCCGAGAGCGGCAAAAATTTCCGCACGTTATTAAAAGCTATTTTTGATAAATACAATACTGATGGAAAAGTGAGCTTCCATTACGAAACCGAGATCTATTTTGGTAAAGTTTAAAAAAGGGCAGCTAAATAATATTCGCTTTTGTGTGCTCTGTGTTTTAACTCCGTGCTCTTTGTGGTAAAACTAACCACAAAGAAACACGGAGTTTTTACTTAATTCAATCTTTTACTACTTCATTTAAAACAGGGTGATCTAAAGCGCTGATCTGCGTATGGCCGCCTTTCAGTTCATCAAACACTACAATTTTGTTTACGCCTTTTTTAAGCCAAGATGCCGGGATATACAAAGTTTGCTGCGGACCAATTTTCCAGTACTTGCCTATATTGATACCGTTAACAAAAACAAAGCCTTTACCAAAGCCGCGCAGATCTAAATAGGTATCACTAACTGCTGACAAGTTAAATGTACCGGCGTATAAAGCGGCCTTTAAATCGGTAGTGTTTTTATTTGCAACGTATTTAAACCCTGCTATGTTTGTAAAAGGGAATTTATACATCTTCCAGCCGGTTAGTTCTTCGCCGTTCAGGGTAACTTTTTCGGTAATACCCTGGCGGTTATCGGTCAGGTACGGGCCATAGTTAATGCGGCCGTTATTTTCCACCAAAATATCCAATACGGCATTGGGTGCTGTACTGCTGATCTGTGCCGAATCCTGGCGTAACCTTCTGTCTAATACGTTTATTTGTTTCCCGTTCAGGTAAATGGTGGCAAAATCACGCATCTGCTTTATTTTCAATAAACCATTTACTGCTTTTTTAAGCGTGGTTCGGTACAATACAAAACCATAACCCTGGTTTAAATCTTCAAAACATAAAGGATGCGCTGCAATTACCGGCTTGCCCAAGTTGCTAAACAAAGATGCTTTTTGTGAAAGTTTAATATTGCTGATGGCAATAGTTTTATGTTTTGCAGGTACCGCTGGCAATGTTTCGCCGGCAGGCAGGTGTTTCTGGATCACCTCGCGAAATTTATAGAACTTTGCTGTAGGATTCCCCGATTCATCAAGCGGGGCATCATAATCATAACTTGATGTTTGCGGCGAATACGGTTCTTTACGGCTCATGTTAGCGCCGTTCATGAAGCCCCGGGTGGTACCACCATGAAACATATACAGGTTGATGGAGATGCCAGCCGATAATACTTCGTCTAACTTTTTAGCATCCTCATCAGCATTGCTGCCCTGGTGCGGGCTTCCCCAGCTATCAAACCAGCCTGGGTACCATTCGGCTATATAATACGGGCCTTTGCCATCATGATATTTATTGATCAACGCTTTTACTTCTTTAGGGTTATCTAATCCGTTTACCGCAGGTAAATAGCCCGGCAAATAACCCGCTGGTAATTGCGAAGGCCCATCGCAGGTAAACAGCAAACCACTGAAACCACCTTCGCGGAAGATCTTACGGTTAATGTCCAGGTACTCTTTATCATTACTGTATGATCCGTATTCGTTCTCAATCTGCACCATTAAAATATTACCGCCATTGGTTACCAATAATGGCGACAGTTGCTTACCAAGCTGCATAATATAATCGTGGTAATATTTTAAAAACTTAGGGTCTTTACTGCGCACTTTAAGGTCGTTATCCTTAAGCAGCCAATAAGGGTAGCCGCCAAACTCCCATTCGGCACAGGCATAAGGACTGGGGCGCAAAACAACCCAAAGGCCTTCCTCTTTAGCTATGCGTACAAATTCGGCAATGTCATTGTTTCCGGTAAAATCAAATTTCCCTTCTTCGGGCTCCTGCGCATTCCAAAACACATAGGTGCCAATGGTATTTAAGCCCATTGCTTTAGCCATCCTCATCCTGTCGCGCCAGTAAGCACGCGGAATACGGGTGCAATGCATCTCGCCCGATATTAATTGCAGTGGCTTGTTATCAAGCATAAAGGTTGAATCGCCAAAGGCAAAAGTATGCGTAGCTTTTTGAGCGACACCTGCTTTTGAAAGTACAGCTAACAGGAAAAAGAGGAGGAATATTTTTTTCATAAGGGACAATTTTATTGTTGCAGGCTCACAAATTAGTGTTTTTTAATAAATGTCGCAAAAACATTAAATGCCAAATACTACGCAAACGTTTGATTTTTGAAAATAAAAAATAAATGCTACCTTGCAGTAGGAAATGGTGTCTTCCTTCAAAAAACCGCATTCGCTGATGGCGCCTACAAAAATATCAACAGGTAATAAAATCTGTTGGGCTATTTATTTGTAGGTGAAAAAATTAAATTACTCATTTATTAAACAGTTGCTAAAAAGAGAACCACTCATTTTAACAATTGCCTGCGCTTATAGCTCATCATCCATTAACCATTTTACAACATGATGAACAACAACACCCCTTTTGCATTTAAAGAACATTACAGGATTATTAAATACCTTATCCGGTGGACTATCTTAGCGGTTCCGGTTGCTATAGTTATAGGTAGTGTAGTAGCCTTTTTTCTTTGGCTCCTAACTGCTGCAATACATTTCAGGTTTAGCCATACCTGGTTATTATACCTGCTGCCCTTAGCGGGTTTGCTTATCCATTTTATATATCAATGGGTGGGTAAATCGTCAGAAAAGGGGAACAACCTGATCATTGAGCAAATTCATACCGAAGGCGGGGGCATCCCTAAACGCATGGCACCTATCATCCTGATCACTACCGTTATCACCCATTTATTTGGCGGATCGGCTGGTCGTGAGGGTACAGCCGTACAAATTGGCGGCAGTATTGCAGCCATGTTTGGCAAATGGTTTAAACTAAGCGGACAAGACATGGGCATGCTGCTTACCGCAGGCGTGGCAGCTGGTTTTGGTGCTGTATTTGGCACGCCCGTTACCGGGGCAATTTTTGCCGTTGAAGTTTTGGCTATAGGCAGTATAAAATATAGTGCCATATTGCCCGCTATAATAGCATCAATTATTGGCGATTTAACGGTAGCCGCATGGCATATAGCCCACACCCATTATCATATTGACCCTGCGCCGGTAAGCACCGATGCTGTATTCAACTTTTTTCACCTGGATATTTTGCTGTTGGGTAAAGTGATCTTTGCTTCGGCCATATTCGGGCTGGCAAGTTTTCTTTTTGCGGGGATGGTGCATGAGATAAAAAGTGCCTGCCTTAAACTTTTTAAATCAAAATGGATGATTCCTGTTTTTGGCGGATTGGTTATTATCGGCCTTACCCTGATGATTGGCAAGCCGGATTACCTGAGCCTTGGCATAGATGCCGAGCACCCGGGGGCGGTTACCATACCATCAGCTTTTAATGCAGGCGGATCAGAAACCTGGAGCTGGCTCTGGAAAACCATATACACTACCATAACCTTAGGAACAGGCTTTAAAGGCGGCGAGGTGACCCCGTTGTTTTACATTGGCGCTACTTTGGGCAATACATTATCGACCCTGTTAAACGCACCTGTAAGCCTTTTTGCGGCATTGGGCTTTATTGCTGTTTTTGCCGGGGCTACCAACACACCATTAGCATGTACATTTATGGGGATAGAATTATTTGGCGGCGAATATGCCCTGTTTTTTGCAGTGGCTTGTTTTACCGCTTATTTTTTTAGCGGGCACTCAGGCATTTACAGTTCGCAGCAGATTGCTGTACCCAAAGTATTTGACGCGTATTTAACGGAGGATACCTCTTTAGCTGATGCAAGTAAACGCAGGGGTTATCTGCACCAAAAATTCAGCAAATACCGGGTAGGGAAATAGTTTCAACGGTATTAAGGCATCCGGCGGGTAATTAACCTTACCGGATACTAACGCTACTAAAACAACCCTAACTGTCCCTTATCGTCAATATCTATATCATCAGGGTTGGTGATCTCTAAATCTATTTTTTTAACCGGAGGTGCTGCTGGTTTCGGCTGCGGAATTTCCGGTTTTTCAACGGGCTTGTTTACTGGCTCAGGGGCTTTTTCCTTTACCGGGACAGGTTCCTTTATTTTGGGTTTTTCTTCGGTTATTTGTTTAGCTTCAATTTCTTCCGGCTCATCTTCTGTTTCAGCTGTAATGTTTTCTGTGTCGTCGGATTCAGTTTCCGTTGGCTCATCAATTTCAGCTTCTTCCGTTACCTCTTCTTCCTCCGCATTGTTTTCAGCTATCAGTACAACGGCTTTGATGGTTTGCTGCGACAAACGGTTGCCCATTGCTTTCATTCCCTTCACATCTATTGCAGTTGACAGGTCTACCTCAATAGACTCAGGCGTTTGTTCTTTTCCTTTAAGCTGATCAACCTTTACAATTGGCTGCGATGCGCCCGAAATGAGCACTAATTTTGAGCCGTTTTCATCGCTGATGATGCTGGTTTGTTTGCCGGTAGCAATATTTTCAAACACAAACCTTTTAACCATATAGTTTTTTGATTTGCCATCGATATGCACAACTGAATAAATTTTTGCAGGATCATATTTTTCAATCACAATCATTTTATCATCAAAATGATTGTTCAGGTCAAAGCTGGTAAGTTCAGTGATCCCGCTGCTTAAAACAGTCAGGATCTTATCGTCGCCATCAAACTCACCCAGGTATTTACCACGGCCGTCTGCATTAAGCCTTTTCAGCGTATCATCATACCAGATCTTGCGGCCAGCCAGGGTTGATTTGCCCTTACTTTTTAACAATATCTTTTTAACGGGGTACTTGGTAATTATATTACCCATTGAGTTACGGCCCTTAATAGCCAGTGCCGCAAAATCCTCATCAAAAGTAAGTTTTTTAAGCTTGCTATGCGGCTTAAGCTGCACGGTAACAATTTCGGCCTCGCCATTTGGATTGGCCGAAAAATACAACATCCGGCTGCCCTTTGTGCCCTTGGTTAAATCGTATTCCTTATCGCGGGTAACGCCCACAACCGAAAAACGTTTAACATAGCTCACACCGCTTTGCCCATCTTTGTAGATCATGTTATAAACCGTACGCTCATCGTTCTTTTTAAATACGGCCACATGTTCAATCTCCTTACCTACAAATATCTTGTCCTGCACCTTGGTAATGATACAGCGCCCATCCGCACGGAAAACGATGATCTCGTCAATGTCCGAGCAATCGCAAACAAACTCGTCTTTCTTTAAGCCCGTGCCTATAAAACCATCAACACGGTTTACATACAGCTTAACGTTGGCTAAGGCCACCTGTGCAGCCTCTACCCTGTCAAACGTGCGCAGCTCGGTTTTGCGTTCGCGTCCTTTGCCATATTTATCCTTTAGTTTCTGGAACCAGGCAATGGTATAGTCGGTAAGGTGCTTAAGGTGTTGTTTTACTTCTTTAATTTCGGCCTCCAGGCCTTTTATCTGCTCATCCGTTTTTTTAACATCAAAACGGGTAATGCTGCTCATTGGTTTATCAATCAGCTTTCTGTAATCTTCGGCTAAAATAGTGCGGTAAAGCTGTGGCAAAAACGGTTCAAACAAACGGTTTAAAACCACCAGCACCATTTCAAAGTTTGTGGAAGTTTCATAATCAGGATGCTTGTACATCCCTTCCTGGATAAAGATCTTAAGCAGGGAGCTGAAAAAGATCTTCTCCATCAGTTCTTGTAGCCTGATCTCCAGTTCCATTTTAAGCAACTGGCGGGTGTAATGCGTGCTTTCGGTAAGCATTAAATTAACACTCATAAAGCGCGGCTTATCATCCTGTATCACGCAGGTATTGGGTGATATAGAAACCTCACAATCGGTAAAGGCATACAGTGCATCGATAGTAACATCAGGCGAGATACCCGGTGCCAGGTGCACTACGATCTCTACACTGCTCGAGGTATTATCCTCTATCTTTTTGATCTTGATCTTTCCTTTTTCATTGGCTGCCACAATGCTTTCCATCAGGCCACCAGTTGTGGTACTGAACGGAATTTCGGTAATGGCCAGTGTTTTTTTATCTCGCTCAACAATCTTAGCACGGATCCGCACCTTGCCGCCGCGCTGTCCATCATTATAAGCCGATGCATCAGCCATCCCCCCCGTAGGAAAATCGGGCAGCAGGTTAGGCGTATTGCCTTTGAGCACCTCGATAGAGGCATCTATCAGTTCAATAAAATTGTGCGGTAATATTTTTGTAGCCAAACCAACGGCAATGCCCTCTGCTCCCTGTGCAAGCAACAGCGGGAACTTAACCGGCAGCGTGATCGGCTCGCGGTTACGGCCATCATAACTGGCCTGCCAATCGGTAGTATCCGGATTAAAAACTACTTCGAGTGCAAATTTTGACAGGCGGGCCTCAATATAACGCGGCGCAGCTGCCGAGTCGCCTGTAACCGGATCGCCCCAGTTTCCTTGGCAATCAATCAGCAGGTTCTTTTGTCCTATCTGTACCATAGCATCACCAATAGAAGCGTCACCATGCGGGTGATACTTCATAGTGTTACCAATTACGTTGGCGGCTTTGTTAAAACGCCCGTCGTCCATTTCCTTTAACGAGTGGAGGATACGGCGCTGTACAGGCTTTAAACCATCATTGATATGCGGAACAGCACGGTCAAGGATTACATAAGAGGCATAATCAAGGAACCAGTTCTCATACAACCCATCGAGTGAAATAATATTATGTAATTTTTCTTCGTTATTTGATATATCTGACATTTTACCACAGAGATGCAAAGAAGGCACAGAGTGCGCTAAGTTTTAATTATTCGACGAATACCGTCTTTTACTTTTAATACATTGAAATTTATTAATAACCCAAGTCTGCAACCCGAGATCTTGAGATATGTTAAAACTTGAGCTAAATGAATATCATTTAACACTTCAACTGCTTTTATTTCTATTATTAGTTTATTTTCAACTAATAAATCTAATCTGTAACCGCAATCCAATTTAACTTCTTCGTAAACTAAAGGTAAAGGTTTTTCCTTTTCTACATAAAATCCTTTCTTTACCAATTCGTAATAAAGGCATTCCTTATATGCAGATTCTAATAATCCCGGACCAAGAGCTCTACGAACAATTATGGAAGCACCTATAACCTCCGTTGCTAACTCATTCTCAACTTGCATTTAACTCTGTGAACTTTGTGATTTCTTAGCGGCCTTTTCGGTTAATATTAATTCAACTGTAAAGATAATATAATGTGCATATTGCTATAGCGGAAATTTAAACATTAATCTTTCTTCATTGCCCTTATCATTTGCCCGTAATCCCACTTACGGAGCATGGCGTTTACGGTATTGATGATTCGCTTTGCCCTTGTTTCTTTGGTTTTAGCGCTTTCAATCCATTTAATAAAATAACTGCGGTGTGATTTTGTAAGGCCATTAAAAAACACAAGTGCTTCCGGTTCAAATTCAAAACATTCAAGCAGGTCATCGGGTATCTCAACTTTATAGTCGGTATCCTCCTCAATTTTTACCTGCACCATAGCCCCTTTATTTTTATGGATGCCTTTACGCACATCTGCTTTGAGCGCCATTATAAAATTGCCATTACCCATAGGCATTAATGCCATACCACTTACCGCTAAACCATCCAGCATACCCCTTACCCTGAATGTTTTTTTATTTCCTGGCTTTAATTGCGCGGCCAAATGGGCAGGAATATCAATATAGCTCCACCCGGTTTTTTCGCCTTGTTCATCAAATTGCAATATAATGGCATTAAACTCAATCATAACAATCAAAATTAGCCCTATTTATGATAAACTGTTAAGTAATTATTTAATGTGTTAAATGTTTGTTAAATCGTTCATTTTAAGCCTTTACACTGTAACTAATTAAAACAAGCCCGTGTCTTATTACTATAAATTAATCTATTACTTAATTACAATAATATGAAAACTTTAAAATCAATTATGCTGGGATTAGTTCTTTTAGCAGTATGCGGAGCCGCAAAGGCAAAAGACAAAAACGACGATGATAAATTAAGCCCTAACCATGCAATTAATACTTATGTTGATGCCATGACCCGTGGTAAACTACAGGGACTTAAAAGTGTTTTAGACAAAACTGCAGAGTTTAGCCTGCTGCGCGGAAAAACGGTATTAAGTTGCGGTAAAAAAGAAATGCTTGATTATTTTGAAAGCAACAAAAACATTGAGCAAACCTGTACCACAAGCACATCAATTATTGAAAGCAATGCCAATGTGGCCATTGTTAAGGTTGATATGAAATACAGTGATTTTGTACGCAGCAATTATGTAACCGTTGCCAACACCGGCGATGGCTGGAAAATCACCAACGTGTACAGTACTTTTAAATAAAAGGGTTAGTTTTTAAATAGTTTGTGAATGCAGAGAGCCCCGCTAAGCGGGGCTCTTTTATTTTACATAAGGCTCAAGCACCTGCTGCCACTTATCGTAACCTTTATTGTTAAGGTGCAGGTAATCGGGACCAAAAAGGGATGAATCTGGTATTGCCGGGTTTGCTTTTAATATCACCGTGTTTACATCAATAAATGCAGTGTTAGGTTTATTATTAAGATAATTTTTTATCAGGTTATTAGCTATAATCACTTCACCGTAATACTTTGCCCGGCTTGGGCTTTGCTTTACCGACATAAAATAAACGGTTGCCTCCGGAAGTTTTTTGTTGATCATTTCATACAGCTTTTGAAATTCTGCAAAAACAAATTTGCCGCTTTTACCGCCTGCTATGTCATTTTCGCCTGCATAAATAAAAATTTTACGTGGCTGATACGGGAATAAAATATAAGGCGTATAGTAATCAACTATCTGCCAAAGCTCGCAGCCGCCAACCCCGCGCCTGATGATAGGTTTACCGGCAAAGCGCTGTTCAAGATCAGTCCATTTGCGGATAGATGAACTGCCAATAAACAAGATGCCGTTTTTTGGCGGAAAGCGCAGGCTATCCTGATGCTTAAACTCACGAATTTCGTTATCAAACGGAAAACCCTGCTGGGCGCTTACCTGCTTACCAAAAGCAATTGCTAAAAATAGGACGAAGACGAATTTGATTTTCATAAGATTAACCTGTTTTCAAAAAACAAAAATGGTAAAAATGATTCAACACTGTTCATAACCCAAACAGGGCCGTTGTTACAAAACAATAAAATATCAACCGGCTTGTTTTGTTTTTTTTCATATTCGGCCAATACCTGCAAACAGGAACCGCAAGGGGTTACCGGTTGCAGAATTTCAAAATCATCAGTATGGGCGGTTACTGCTATGGCCTCAATCGGGTCATCCGGATGATTAGCCCCCCAGTAAAATAACGCAACCCGCTCGGCACAAAGGCCTGATGGATAGGCAACGTTTTCCTGATTGCTGCCGTGTATTATTTTACCACTCTGTAAACGCAGTGCTGCGCCCACCCTGAATTTGGAATAAGGCGAATGTGAATTTGCCATTGCTTTTACAGCCTCCTGGCAAAGTGAATGGTCTTTTGCGGATAGTTCTTTTAAAGTGTCGTACTCTTTAAAGTTTATTTTTAATTCGTGGTCTGTCATTTGTATTTCCCTTTAAAAAACAGGGGCATACAATATACGGAATTTTTGATAAACGATGATCCTTATCCTGTACTTATAAGAATCATCGTTTAATTATACAGCCACAGGTAAGGCTATAGTGTCCTTATCTTCGGCTATAACCGGGTTAACGGTTTCATCATCTTTTTCAACCCGCAGGTTATTTACAATATGCATTTGGCGGGCCGGTGTATTTTTGCCCATAAAATATTCAAGCAGGGCTTTGATATTGGCATCCTTTAAAATAACCGGATCAAGGCGAATGTCCTTACCGATAAACAAACCAAATTCATCCGGCGAAATTTCGCCCAAACCTTTAAACCGGGTTATTTCCGGCTTAACACCTAATTTGGTTATGGCGTTGCGGCGTTCTTCGTCGCTGTAGCAATAAATAGTTTCCTTTTTATTGCGGACACGGAACAGTGGCGTTTGCAGGATAAACACATGCCCGGCCTTCACCAGGTCGGGAAAGAACTGAAGGAAGAACGTCATGAGCAGTAACCTGATGTGCATACCATCCACATCGGCATCAGTAGCCACCACTATGTTGTTATACCGCAGATCGTCCAGCCCATCTTCAATATTTAAAGCGTGCTGCAGCAGGTTAAACTCTTCGTTCTCGTACACCACCTTTTTGGTAAGCCCGAAGCAATTAAGCGGTTTCCCCTTTAAGCTGAACACCGCCTGTGTCATCACATCACGCGATTTGGTGATCGATCCGCTGGCCGAATCTCCCTCGGTAATAAACAAGGTTGTTTCCTGCTTGCGTTCGTGGTTCTCGTCAAAATGCACCTTGCAGTCGCGCAGTTTACGGTTATGAAGCGATGCTTTTTTGGCACGCTCGTTAGCTAATTTTTTAATACCCGCAATGTCCTTACGTTCACGCTCCGATTGTAAGATCCGCTTTAACAAAGCATCGGCAACAGCAGGGTTTTTATGCAGGTAATTGTCTAATTCCTTTTTTATAAAATCATTAATAAAGCCACGTACGGACGGCCCATCCGGACCAATGTTTTGTGAGCCTAACTTTGTTTTGGTTTGCGATTCAAATACAGGCTCCTGTACTTTTATGGCGATAGCCGCAACTATTGACGACCGGATATCAGAAGCATCAAATTCTTTTTTATAAAACTCGCGGATGGTTTTTACAACCGACTCGCGGAATGCAGCCTGGTGCGTACCACCCTGCGTAGTATTTTGTCCGTTTACAAACGAATAATATTCTTCGCCATATTGCTGGCCGTGCGTCATGGCTATTTCAATATCCTCCCCCTTCAGGTGGATAATGGGATAGCGGATATTTTCGGCATCGGTATTTTTTGTAAGCAGGTCATAAAGGCCACGTTCCGAAAAATATTTTTGTCCGTTAAAGTTTAAAGTAAGGCCAGAGTTTAGGAACACATAGTTCCAGATCATACTATCAACAAACTCCGGGATAAAACGGTAATGCCTGAAAATGGTATCATCCGGAATAAAATTGATGGCGGTACCGTTACGCTGCGTGGTATCTTTTTCAGGTTCGTCCCTTATCAGCTCGCCCTTTTCAAACTCGGCCAGTTTGGTACGGCCATCTCGGTATGATTGTACAATAAATGAGTTTGAAAGTGCATTTACCGCCTTTGTACCCACCCCATTTAACCCTACCGATTTTTGAAAGGCCTTGCTATCGTATTTACCGCCTGTATTTATTTTGGATACGCAATCAATAACCTTACCCAATGGGATACCACGGCCATAATCGCGCACAGAAACTTTATGATCGCTCATAGATACTTCAATGGTTCTGCCGGCGCCCATTACAAACTCATCAATAGAGTTATCAATGATCTCTTTCAGTAAAACATATACCCCATCGTCATAAGCCGAACCATCGCCCAGCTTACCAATATACATCCCTGGCCGTAAGCGGATATGCTCTTTCCAATCCAGCGAACGGATACTATCATCACTATAATTTACAGCTTCTGCCATTTAATCTGGTATTTTTATTAAGGGTGATCTGTTTTTGTATTTAACCTGGTATTAAACTTTTTAGTTTAACCCGCAATATAAAGCCATAGCTGCCCTATGCTGGCAAAAATAATATTTAGACACTGAACTCCGCATTCAAATGTCCTAACTTATTAACATTATTGAGGAGAAGTTTTGAACTTGAGGCAGTTACTTGCCCTGTCGATATTTTTATAAAACTCGGGGCCCTTTTCATTAGTAAAACATACGGCTAATATACGCCCGGTATGATTTTTTTGCAGTGTGATAAGCAGCGCATATTTATAATGCTTGGTTGCGGGCATATCAAGCAATGTTAACAGGAAAGATTTACCAGCATCGGCATTATAACGCTTTAATACCGATGGCGGTATATTGCGTACATAATACTTGGTATCGCCGGTTAAGGCACTGGCTTGCGCAGCCCCGGTTGATGCGTACAAGGAATCAGGATTTGCCAATTGTGAGTTGGGTGTGTTTTGAGAATGCTCATAGCTTGTCCAGTTCTCTTTTTCGGATTTTACCTGGAACCAGATCTCAAAATCCTTACCGGGCAGATCAAGCGCATAATCAAAAGAAAAATCTTCGTCATTTACCGCTTTAATTTCCCTGAAACCCTTTGGATAATTAAACTTAACATTAGCTTGTGCCGCTAAACGGAAAAATGTAGCTAACTGCACGCTCTGGGGTGCGTGAACTGGTTTTTGAACAATGGGAGGCTTTACCTGTGCTATTATTGGCTGAATAATAAGCATAAGCAAAATGACAACTAATATTTGCTTATTTTGCTTCAAAATACGTTCCACCATGGCGCAAACAATAGTATTGATTTACAATTAACAGGGGTTAATTGCTATCAAAATTAAAATATAAATTTAAAAAGTAAACAATTAGATTAATAAATGAGCATTAAACCTAAATTGAACCGTTTTGACCTAACCATGATTGTGATAAGCTTGGTAATAGGCATGGGGATATTTGCAACACCCAGCGAGGTTGCCATTAAAGCCGGAAGCGCATGGATATTTTTTGCTGCGTGGATCTTCGGCGGACTGGTGAGCCTTTGCGGGGCACTTACTTTTGCCGAGATAGGTGCGCGCTACCCTAATACCGGTGGCTTTTACAAAGTATTTTCCTATTGTTACCACCCGGCATTTGCCTTCATGATCAATTGGGTATTGGTTATCAGCAATGCGGCATCAGTAGCAGCGGTGGCTTTGATCGGGTCTGATTATATCAGGCCTTTTTTATTACCCGCCAGCTTACAAAACGATCTGGGGACAAAAATCATCACCATAACTTCGGTTTTAATATTATACATTATTAACTTTTTAGGAATAAAAATGAGCGCCCGCACACAAACCGTGCTCATTATATTTAAAGTGGGCATGATATTGCTTATTTGCTCAACCGTATTTAAAAGCGATGCAGTGCCGGTAACGGTAACCATAATACCCCATACAGGCAGCGTAATTACCGCATTTGGCTTAAGTTTGGTTGCTGTTTTTTTTACTTATACCGGTTACCAGCAAACAATCAATTTCGGTGGCGATATAATTAACGCCAAGCGCAATATCCCTAAAGCTATAGGTGCAGGCATAAGTGTTATACTGGTGCTTTACCTGTTTATAAACTATGCATATTTTCATGTTTTGGGCATTGGCGGCTTGCAGCAAACACCATCGTTAGCAGCAAAAATGGTGGGTGTTTGGTTTGGGGCTACTGGGTACAAAATAACCTCCATCATGATATTTTTATCGGTAATGGCCTATGTAAACGTAAATGTGTTAGCCAATCCCCGGGTTTATTATGCCATGGCCGAAGATGGTATTTTGCCACCCATATTTAAAAAGGTTAACCCCAAAACTCAGGTACAGGAATTTGGCATGAGCTTTTTTGTAGCTGCAATTATCATCATCCTGTTTTTTGTGGCCCGCTTTGGCGATATGCTTAAATATGTAATGTTTTTTGAAACGATAGGCTTATCATTGGCGGCCCTGGCCATTTTTATCCTCCGCAAAAAAACAAAAGAACTTGATGGTACGGGCATTTACACTATTAAATGGTTTCCGCTGGTGCCGGTTATATTTATTATATCTTACTGGTTTGTAACCATTAATATATTTATCACCTTTAAAGAGAACCCTTATGCCGCGCTCATTTGCCTGGCTACTTACTTAGTTGGGCTTGCTATTTATTACATCGGCACTTATAAAAAGAATAACACTTTAACACCCGATGCCTAAAAGGCCTAAGCCCCAATTAAACAATATGCCATAACCGCGGTTTTTAAACAAGCATAGCTGTATTTTATTATTTTAGCGCCTTTAAAAGCATTTGCCGCAAATTTTTAACATGAACAAATCCGCATACCAATATATATCCAGAAGCTTAATAGTTGTATTTGCATTCATTTTATTATTTGCCGGCAGGTGTAACCGCGGGTTACGTGCCATACAGGATGAAAAAGCAAAAACAGCAGCTGCGGAAACAAGAACAAAGAACCTGATAAAAACTATACAGGGCATCAAATACACCGAAGTGAGCCGCAAGTTTGACAACGGCCTTTCATTTAGCCCCGTAGGTTACCAGTTAGTACCCGAATGGCGCATCTC
Organism: Mucilaginibacter sp.; assembly: GCF_965277465.1. Taxonomy (GTDB): domain Bacteria; phylum Bacteroidota; class Bacteroidia; order Sphingobacteriales; family Sphingobacteriaceae; genus Mucilaginibacter. The sequence goes on along the minus strand of NZ_CBDICW010000002.1, from coordinate 112,318 downwards.
CTTTCCATCGGGCGATTCGGTAAATATTTACAGCCCGCGTAAGGGCAAGTTTTTGAATGCCCCGGTTGTGTTTGACCACGATTCTATTTTTAATGTGGCCTGGGCCTGGCTCAAATTAAAGTACCTGACTAAAGACAGCCTGCAATTCCAGGTGCTGCACGTTACTGATAAAGTTATTGACGACGAAAAAGTACATGTGTTTATGTCTTTTTACTCCAACAACTACATCAAAAATGTTTTGCATAAAGATACCAGCAATATTTGGAAGCCAAGCCGTAAGGATACCCTGTATATAAAAGCAAAAGCAGCCCTGGCCAACAAGGTACTTGACAGTGCCTTTGCCGGCACAGAACCGGCATCGCTTACTGCTAAAAGCCCGCTGTTAAGCATTGTTAAAGAAACCATCCCTGTTGATGATGTTAACGGGGGGAAATCATACGATGAGTATCTTTTGCCTACTTACAATATTGTGATCCATAAGGCTTATGATAACTTCAACTACCTGTTTTCGGTATATGTTGATGAAAAGGGCAACCTTATTTTCCGCAAACCTAACCAATTCACGTTCCCCGAATTTAAAGAATCAATCACCAGTACCATGAAAGGTATTACTGACGGTTACCTTAAACTTTACCTTAATGTAAAGGCTGGTAAAACTTTAGGCATTGCACATAGCAGCATTGTACTTTTAAATGTAACGGGCATAAAAAAGTAATAATTAAATAATCTTCAATTAATATTTAATCTTTAAAACAATAGTGGTAGTAAGATACTTTCTTACACAATGGCACCTGATCAAAAACCTATATCCACTACAACAAAAAAAGAGCTGACCTATATTGAAAAGGTATGGCAAACGGTAGCCATAGTTGCGCTACTCGTCGTTACCATACTTATAGCCCGCGTTGCCTTTAATGTGGTACTGATGGTTTTAGCCGGAACATTAATTTCAACCTACTTCCATGGGCTGGGCGATATTATCCAGCGAAAAACAAAGCTAAACCGCAAGCTTGCCATGACTATTTCTGTTGCGGGGTCATTTGTGTTACTGGGCACTCTGCTATGGTTTATGGGCAACGAGATACAGCACCAGGTAAAAGCATTAAGTAACAGCCTGCCGCATACCATCAGCAATGCCAAAGCAAAACTATCAGAAACATCCATAGGCCAGGCGATATTAGACAGCGTTTCGAGCGATAACAGCGACCAGATGATGACTACCGCCAAATCATTTTTCAGCACCGGCTTTGGGGTACTGGGCGATATGTATATTATTTTATTTTTGGGGATATTTTTAACGGCAAGCCCTAATTTATATAAGGACGGTATTATTTTACTTTTACCAAAACATAAAAAACGCCTGGGCCATCATGTGCTCGATCGTATCAGCCACTCGCTTAAAGGCTGGTTAAAGGGTATGCTACTGTCAATAGTGCTTATCATAATTTTATTAGCAGCCGGCCTGAGCATCATCGGCATCCCTGTTGCACTGATCCTGGCCCTTATTGCAGGTATGCTTAAAATTATCCCTAACATTGGCTCGCTGATAGCCATGATACCAGGTGTTTTGCTGGCGCTTACCATAAGTACCAATACCGCAATAATAGTTGCCATACTTTATATAGTATCGCAAACCATTGTATCAAACATAGTAACGCCGCTCATCCAGAAAAAGATGATCAACCTGCCGCCCGCACTTACCTTGATCAGCCAGTTAATTATGGGTACACTATCAGGTGCTTTGGGCATTATATTAGCAGTGCCCCTATTAGCTATTATTATTATTTTGGTTGATGAGCTGTATGTGAAAAAAATAAATGAGGTAGCTGCTTAAGCCAGTTATTAATTTTTATTTATATTCACCTCATAAACAAACAGGATGCAAAACAAATCCCAATTAAAACGCAGGATATTAATTATAGTAATAGCCATGTTTGCGGGCCATATAGCTATGGATCTTTTTAAAGTTGGCGTTAAAGACGGGCAGGCAACCTTGCATACATCGGCTAAAATAAAATAACACGGCAAAGTAATCCAACTAAGCACTGGCTTTCCCAAAAAACAAAATCACCTTAAATACTATTTAAGATGATCCTGTCTAATATCATTAAAACAACCAGTTAAGGTCATATTTAAACTTTAGCTTTTGGCTTCAGGTTTTTCTGTTGCTTTTTTAACAGGTTTTGCTTTTGCCGGTTTTTCGGCTTTAACTTCAGGTGCAGCTTCTTCTTTTACCGCTTCCTTAGTTTTGCTTTTAGTGCTCACTGCTGGTTTTTCAACCGGGTTAGGGGCACCTGCTTTTAATATCGCTTCTTTATCAAACTCCAGTTCTTTTGAAAGTTTTTTGGCAAAACGTTTTGAACTTTTTTCTATTTCTTTTGTGAATTTTTTAGAATCCTGTCCAAGTTTGATGGCTGCATCTTTAAGAGCTGCTATCAGGCTTTCTTCAATTTTTACAGTGGCTGCCTTCCTGGCCGATTTAACCAGTGATTTAAGGTTATTGTTTTTCATTTTTTTTATGGATTACCGCGAAGTTACGTTACCAAGCAGTTAATTCAATATTATCATTATGTTAAGCACAGCAATAAGTCTTAACATTAAGGTAGCCAAATAGTTTCCCATCATTTTTTAACACAGTTTAACCAAAGCTCGCAATCCCAAAACTGTTTAAAACACCTGACTCACGCGCTTATCCGGATAATCAAGTTTTTCACTTTTCCTAACCCCGTTAACTGTGATGTGCACAATATTTATCTGATCATCAAACAGGTTATGCAGCAGGCTCACATCAACATCAACCTTTTTAACCGCTGGTAGTTTATCGGCCGATTCCAGGTAAATATCAGTAGCCTCGCGGTTTATTTCAAAACCGAGGTAATTAAGGCTTACTACTGTTCCGGCTTTTATTTGTAAATGCTCGGCAACGTACTTTTTAACCAATGCATCCATTGCGGCGTGCATATCGGCTTTGTTCAAATCGGTTTTTGAGTGATATTGCTTTACTAAGGCTGCCTCAAAATCATCGGTAAAAATTGTACAAATCACCTCAAGTTTGCTATCCTGCTTGTTGTATTCAATGTTAGTGGTACTTACATGGATTGGATGAAACGCCTTAACAGCGTGTTTGGCAGGCAGCAAAGCATTGCCTATAATGTAACAATATAATAGCGGTTTGGAAATTAAAGCCCACATAAGGTACCCGGATTTTTATAGTTGAAAAAACGCCTTAAATTTAGTGCTTAAAACGGTTAGTTCGCAATGTCAGACTTTGCTTTTTATTTTAAAATGGGCTGGCAGCACATTATCAGCGCCGATGCCCTGGATCATCAGCTATTTATTTTGGCACTGGCTTGTGTGTATAGCTTACAGGATATTAAAAGAGTACTGATATTGGTTACTGCATTTACTTTGGGCCACTCGTTAACGCTGGCCCTAAGTGTTTATGATGTGATCAGGTTCTCGAGCAAATGGGTTGAATTTTTGATCCCCTGCACTATTTTTATTACCGCATTGAATAATATTTTCCAGGTTGACAGCAAAGGAAAAAGTGCAAGGATAAATTATTATCTTGCGTTGTGTTTTGGATTGATCCACGGGATGGGTTTTGCAAATGCTATCCGAATTATGCTGGCACAGGATCAAACCATCGGCTGGGGTTTGTTCGGTTTTAATATTGGTTTAGAGGCCGGGCAGATTTTTGTAGTTGCCATTATATTAATTGTGGGGCTGCTGTTTTTAAACGGATTTAAAGTAAAAAGGCGCGACTGGATTTTTTTCCTTTCATCGGGTGTATTTGCACTCTCGCTAAAAATGGCTTTGGAAAGGCTGCCGTTTTAAGCCATACCTAAATCTCCTAAAAAGGAGAGGCCTTAATTTAGTTTGGCGATAATTATTGAATACCGGGCAACGGGCAAATAAGGAACTCTTAATACCCCAACAGATCCGGACTTGAAAATTGAAACTGATCTTATAAAAAATAATAATTAACTCAATGAAAAAAGTTTTTACTTCACTCCTTCTTACTTTTAGTATTGCGGGTGTTGTTTCTGCACAGGATATTCAGAATAACCCGGGCAGTAACCACGGCAATAAGTTTGAGCAACTGGGCACTATTTTAAATACGCCCAATGAGCAGCGTACCGCCAGCGGTGCACCCGGTGCAAAGTACTGGCAGCAACGTGCAGATTACGATATTAAATGTAACCTGGACGAAAAGAACCTGAAACTTACCGGTACCGAAACCATTACCTACTTCAATAACTCGCCCGATCCTTTGGATTATATCTGGCTGCAGTTAGATGAGAACCAGCACAACAATAACGATAATGCAAACTATCAGCAAAGCTCAACCATGCCACGCGGTGCTGGTACGATCACGTTAGACAGGGCCGAAAAAGTTACTGGCGATAACGGCTATGGAGATAAAATAGAAAGCATTACCGATGCGTTGGGCAAAAGCCTGCCTTACGTAATAAATAAAACCATGATGCGTATTGACCTGCCTGCCGCTTTAAAACCCGGCCAGCGTATGGCTTTTACCGTAAAATGGAACTACAAAATATCTGACAGGATGAGCCTTGGCGGCCGCGGTGGTTATGAATACTTCCCGGGCGATGGCAATTACCTGTTCACCATGACACAGTGGTACCCGCGTCTTTGCGTTTACAGCGATTTCCAAGGCTGGCAAAACCACCAGTTTACCGGTCGCGGTGAATTTGCTTTAACCTTTGGTAACTTTAAAGTACAGATGACCGTTCCTGCCGATCACGTGATTGGTGCTACCGGCGAATGTATTAACTATGCTGCCGTATTAACACCTGCACAGCTGGCCCGTTATAACAAAGCAAAAACATCAGCCGAGCCTGTTGAGATTGTTACTTTGGACGAAGCCAAGAAAAGAGAAACTGCTCCAAGCACAGCTACCAAAACATGGGTTTTTCAAGCAAATAACGTACGTGATTTTGCATGGGGATCATCCAGAAAATTCATCTGGGATGGTATGGGCCAGAATGTTGAAGGAAAAACTGTTATGTGTATGAGCTATTATGGTAAAGAGGCTTACGCTTTATACCGTAAATTCTCAACCAAATTGGTTGCACACACTGTAAAAAGCTATTCAAGCTTTACATTCCCTTTCCCTTATCCGGTTGCGCAGAGTGTTGAGGCAGCAAACGGTATGGAGTACCCGATGATCTGCTTTAACTATGGCCGTACCGAAAAAGACGGTACTTACAGCGAAAGCACCAAAAATGGGATGATAGGTGTAATTATACACGAGGTTGGTCACAACTTTTTCCCGATGATTGTAAACAGCGATGAGCGCCAGTGGACCTGGATGGACGAAGGCTTAAACTCATTTGTTGAATACCTTACCGAGGAGCTTTGGGATAACAAATATCCAAGCAAAAAAGGCGCAGCTTACACCATTGTTGATTACATGAAGCTACCTAAAAATGAATTAGAGCCAATCATGACCAACTCTGAAAACATTGTAAGATTTGGTCCTAACGCTTATACCAAACCTGCAACAGGCTTAAATATTTTGCGCGAAACCATTATGGGCCGTGAACTATTTGACTATGCCTTTAAAGAATACGCCAGGCGTTGGGAGTTTAAACACCCTACACCTGCCGATTTTTTCAGAACGATGGAAGATGCCAGCGGCGAGAGCCTTGATTGGTTTTGGAGAGGATGGTTTTATGGAACAGAGCCTTGCGATATTTCGCTCGATTCGGTTAAAGCTGCAAAGGCCGACCTGAATGCTGACATGTCTAAATTAATGCCAGCCAGAAGACCGTTTACACCTAAAGTAGATGCCCCTTCGGTTAATGGGTTTGATGACATCTCGAAAATAAGGAACCGCGAAGACAAGAAAATTAAATTTTATGTAGACCGTGATACCGCTGTACATGATTTTTATTATAAATACGACAGGGGCTTAGCCAATGTTGATACTGCAAAATTCAGCGGAATGACAAAAGCAGCCATGCCGCCACAACGCAGCGCAGCAGCCGAGGCCTTTACTGATGATGACAGAACAAAATATGCAGGCAAATACTTTTACGAACTTAACTTTAGCAATAAAGGCGGTTTGGTAATGCCTATTATAGTTGAGTTTACTTTTGCAGACGGAACCAAATCAATTGACCGTATCCCTGCACAGATCTGGAGGCTTAACGAGAAACATGTATCTAAATTTTATGTAGAAGACAAAGAAGTTAGCTCCATCAAGTTAGATCCGATGCGCGAAACCGCCGATATTGACGAAAGCAATAACTACTGGGGTAAAATGCCGGAGCTATCAAAATTTGCCATATTTAAGCAAAAAGCAAACGCAGCCGCAGTACGTGGCCAGTCATCAGGCGTAAACCCGATGCAGGCTTCAGGAAGCAAATAAGCAATTATTTATAGGCTAATAAAAAAGGCTGATCTGGTATATAGATCAGCCTTTTTTGTTTTTTTAGTTCTCCTCATTGAAGGGGGTGCTCTTGGCTGTGAAGTGGCAGGAGAGGGTTATTCTGCGTTATGCAAAAGACTTAGTCCCCTAAATCTCAATATTTTCCAAATACTTATAGCCACTGCCGGTGTTTATCATCAAAACTTGTTCGCCGGGGTTTATCCATTTGGATGCTTTTAATTTTTTATAGGCCTGCCAAAGGGCGGCGCCTTCGGGTGCTATCAGCATTCCTTCGTGGCGGGCAATTTCTTTTATTGCGCTGCTCATTTCATCATCGCTGATGGTTAATGCAGTGCCATTGCTATCGCGCAGCACCTTTAATATTAGCCTGTCGGCGTAAGGTTTGGGTACACGCAATCCATTGGCTATGGTGAAGCCGCCATCTGCAAATTCAGAAACTGCATGGCCACCATTAAAGGCATTAACAATACCGTTGCAGCTTTCTGATTGTACGGCTACCATACGGGGGCGCTTGCTCCCTATCCAGCCTAATTGCTGTAATTCGTCAAAGGCTTTCCACATACCTATCAAGCCTGTTCCGCCACCGGTGGGGTATATAATTACATCGGGTAAAGTCCAGTTAGACTGCTCGGCAATTTCATAACCCATTGTTTTTTTACCTTCAAGGCGGTAAGGTTCTTTTAAGGTTGATACCTGGAACCAGTTATTGATAAGGGCATGCTCATTAACCAGTTTACCACAATCACTGATGTTACCATCAATCTCAACCAACTGCGCACCATAAAGGCGGCATTCATCCTTAAAAACCTTTGGGGTTTGTTTCGGCATATATACAATGGCCTGCATACCCGCACGCGCGGCATAGGCGGCTAATGCCCCGCCGGCGTTCCCGGCAGTTGGTGTGGCTATTGCTTGTACTCCTAATTCCTTTGCTTTTGATACGGCGGCACTTATGCCTCGCGCTTTAAATGATCCGGTGGGGTTACCGGCCTCATCCTTCCAAAAAACTTCGTTATCGCTAATAAACTGTTTCAGGTTTTCAACCGGGATGATAGGTGTAAAACCTTCGCCCAGGGTAACAATATTCTTCTCATTAATAACAGGCAAAAACTTCTTATACCGCCACATGGAGGCAGGCTTGCCCTGCAACATTGACTTTTTTAAGCCCCCTGATAAATTATATACCGCTAATAATGAGGAGCGGCAACTATCATTAACACAAACCGTATTAATTGCTGCTGCATTATGAATGGTGCCGCACTCAGGGCATTGCAAATGAGTTAATAAAGAACCTGTTCCTACTACTTCAATATCACTAATCATTGATCTTTTATTACTAATTGAAAGCGCTGGTACCTGTTTTAGTTAGTTGCAAATATATCGCCAACGTTCCAGGTTGGCCTTGCGGTATCCTGCGCCACAAAATATCCTATTAAAAAGTTGAGCTGCGCATATTTTTTCCCGGCAGCAAAATCAAATATTCCGTTAATATCATCCTGCGGTTTGTGGTAATACTTAGCACGCCATTTAGCAACAAAATCGTTCAGGTTATTTTTGCCATCGGCCGTTTTGCTGCCATATTTAATATGCAGGGCCGGGATGCCCTGTAACACAAAGCTATACTGATCGCTGCGGGTAAAGCGTGCCTGCTTGGGTTCAGGGTCGGGTTCAACGCTTAGTCCTAAATAACCTGCGGCCTCATCTACCTGTTTAGCCAGCGAAGAATGTTCGGCTCCTAAAGCGGTAACCGACAACAGCGGTGCAATAATGGTTGGCATATCGGTGTTAACATCGGCCACTATGCTTTTAACCGGAACGGGTGGATTTTTAGCAAAATATCCAGAACCGAGGTCGCCCAATTCTTCGCCGGTTAACAGTACGGTTAAAATAGAGCGCTTAGGTTTTAGCTTGATGTTGTTATAAATCTGGGCTATCCCCAAAACACTGGCTACACCCGATGCATTATCATGTGCGCCGTTATAGATCGAATCACCTTCAACCGGTCTGCCAATTCCTAAATGGTCAAGGTGGGCGCTATGCACTATATATTCATTTTTTAATTTAGGGTCCGAACCTTCAATTTTACCAACAACATTATAGCTCACAATATCCTGGTAGGTTGAGGTATAGGCAATATATGCGCTTGCCTGGATCTGGAAAGAGTTTGGTGTTCCAGCTTTAAGCGATGCTAAGACTGCAGGCAACGACTTTGCAGCCTGTTGAAAAAGTGAACTGATTAATTTATATCCAAAAGCACCGAACACCTTTACCTGATCTGAATAATAGATCCGGGAAATAACTACAGCACCATCTTTACCCATAACACTGTAAACGCCTCTTCCCGGCCCACTACCGCCATTAAAACGGGAGGCAGAATCTACCGTAGCCATTATAACACCTACTGCACCATGTTCGGCTGCAACTTTTAATATCTGTGTGGAGTTCATGGTATGCGCTGATACCGATGACGAGAATTTTTCGGGGGCACCACGGGTTACTATTACAATTTTACCTTTTACATTAAGCCCGGCATAATCATCATAACCAAGGGTAGGCTCACTAACACCATAACCGGCAAATACCAGCGGAGCGCTTAAGCTAACCTGCGGAAGTGCAGGATTAGGCTGAATAGAATAATCGGAAACTGCTTGTTTAACATCATCGCCCGACGATGCCTTTAAAGAAAGCTCGGCAGTTTTTGTAAACGCCTTGCGGAACCTTACCTCCTGCAACCAGGTACCATTTTCGCCGGCAGGTTTTACATTGAGGGATTTTAAACGGCTGATCACATAATCAACAGCCATTTGATAGCCTTCAGTTCCGGGGGCGCGGCCTTTAAGTTTATCATCGGCCAGGTAGGAAATATCGGCCTTTATCTGCGCGGTATCAACCACGTTTAAGGCTTGGGTAACCTCTTTACTTAATTTTATTTGCTGTGCGCTTGCCGAAAAAGCAACCGCTATAAAAGGCAGGATAAATAATAGCTTGTAAATTTTGATCATGCTTTACGGGATAATTAATTGTGGTTTGTACTAACAACTCACAAGTTATCAAAAAGCTATTAATCAACGGGTTTTTATCGACAATGTTACAGGATTTACGCTATAAACACACTGCCATTAAGGCAATTACTGCCCTTTGGTTTTTACATACATGTATATAATACCACCAATAACCATTATAGCTAATACAACCAGCCCTGTTGCACCTTTGCGTTTGTCCTGGCGCATTAGCCAAATTAAAAATACAACCAGCGGCAATACAAATACTGCCCAGAATATAAGTGATGGAATGTTCATTTTTACCCCCTAAACCCTTAATGGGTTTATAATTATCTTTATGTTAAAGCCAAGAAGGCCTGTTAAAATCTCTGAATTTAAACGACTGTCCTTCCGGGAGCCTGTTTATTACAATGGCATGCGGGCCAGTGGCGTTACTTCCTGCCCCACAAATTCGCCTTTTAAATATTTGTGATAACCGGCTATGGCAATCATGGCGGCATTATCTGTGCAATATTCCAGTTTGGGTATAAAACAGTTCCAGCCGTTTTTATCGCACAAAACCCGTAAACCTTCCCGTAAACCCGTATTCGCCGATACACCTCCTGCTAAAGCAATATCTTTAATACCATATTCTTGAGCTGCTTTGCTTAGCTTGTTCAGCAGTATGGTGGCTATCCGTTTTTCAACCGAGGCACAAATGTCATTCAGGTTCTTTTGCACAAAATCAGGGTCTTTGGCCACATTATCCCTTATAAAATAAAGGATGGAGGTTTTTAAACCACTAAAGCTGAAATTGAATCCCGGGATCTGCGGCTCCGGGAATTTATAAGCATCAGGGTTACCTAAACGTGCATATTTATCAATCAGTGGCCCACCCGGGTAAGGCAAGCCCAATATTTTACTGGTTTTATCCATAGCCTCGCCAGCGGCATCATCCAGCGTTTCGCCTATCACTTCCATATCAAAATAATCTTTTATCAAAACTATCTGCGTATGCCCGCCCGATACGGTAAGGCATAAAAACGGGAACGATGGTTTATGATCGCCGATAAAGTGAGCAAGCACATGCGCCTGCATGTGGTTTATATCAATAAGCGGGATATTTTTAGCAAGTGCAAAGGCCTTTGCAAACGATACGCCAACAAGCAGGGAGCCTAAAAGTCCGGGTCCGCGCGTAAAAGCTACCGCATCAATGTCATTTTTGCTTACTTTTGCGTTTAATAGTGCTTGTTGCACAGCAGGAACAATATTTTGCTGATGAACCCTTGAGGCAAGCTCAGGGACAACGCCTCCGTAAGCTTCGTGAATGGTTTGATTGGCAATAACGTTGCTTAATATCTCACCATCAACACATACCGAGGCCGAGGTTTCATCACATGAAGATTCGATTGCTAATATTACAGGCACAACTATTTGAATTTGTAATTTATTGATTTATTGAATTTGCTAACTGAATTAATTTTTGATTTACATAACCCGATGCTAAACTTTAACTTGCAAACGGTGTTTAACAATCAATTATTAAATAGCCCAATAAATCGCTAACTAATTTAAGCTGCAAAGTTATTAAAAAACTACTCAAAATAGCGTTAAGTATAGTATTGGTCATCCTATTGGTAGTTAGCATACTATTACTGGTGTTCCAGTATAAACCAGTACAAACCTGGGCGGCAAAAAAGGCGGCGGGTTACCTGTCAGAAAAACTTCAAACAAAAATTGATATTAAAAGCCTGTACATAAAACCATTTTCATCAGTAGTGCTGGAGGGTTTATATGTATTGGATAAGCAAAAGGATACTTTGCTAAGCACCCCGAAGCTGGAGGTTGAGCTAAATGGCTTCTCAATTTTCAGCAGTATTAAAAAAAGGGTGATTGATTTTAAGGAGATAAAGCTTGATAATGGCTCTGTTTATCTTAAAACACAAAAGGACAGCACATCAAACCTTAAATTTATTACAGATTATTTCAGTTCGCCGGATACCAGCAAAACGCCATCCAAACCCTGGAAAACCATATTTGAAAAAATAACAATCAATAACTTCCATTTCAGGTACAAGAACAAGCTGATAGATACTGTAATAAAAGAAATAAATTTTGATGACCTGGATGTTACGCGTTTTAGTGCCGTTATCAATAATATGGATATTGTTAACCACCTTTTTAAAGGTGATGTACGTAGCCTTACCCTGCGCGAAAAAAGCGGTTTCTATCTCAAAAAATTCCATGCTTTAGCTACTATCGATACCAACCAGATACTGGCACAAAACCTGTTAGTGGTAACCGATCACTCAGATCTGAAAAACTATTTCAGGATGAAGTTTAAATCATTCAGCGATGTAAGCAGCCATATTGAAGACCGGGTTTATATGGATGGCGATTTCAAGAGCTCAAAAATAGCATCATCAGATATTGCCTTTTTTACTACAGGGCTTGAGCATGTTAAGTTTGATTTAGGTGTTGACGGGCGCATAAGAGGCTATGTAAATAACCTGAAAGCCAAAAACCTGACGATAACAGGCGGCAAGGCTACCTATATAAAAGGCGACTTTAACCTGCGCGGATTACCGGATTGGGACAATACTTTTTTAGAGCTGAAATTTGACCAGATAGCCACCAACAAAGCCGACCTTGATTACCTGTACAGCAATTTTACAGGCACCAAAAATGCTACGGTACCTGATATTATAGGCAAATTTGGCAATGTGAACTTCGCCGGGCGATTTACCGGCTTGCAAAATGATTTTGTGGCTTACGGTACTTTTAAAACCAAATTGGGCCGGTTTGATTCAGACATTAACTTAAAGATCAACAAAAAAGGCATTCCATCATACAGCGGAAAGCTGGATACTTATGCATTTGATATTGGCGCGTTGCTTGATGAAGAAACCCTGGGCCGCGCCACGCTATCAGCCAATATAAAAGGCAGCGGTGATGCCCTTAAAAACCTGAATGAAACCCTTGATGCTAAAATTAGCGCGCTTGATTTTAAGGGTTATAATTATCACAACCTTACCTTGAATGGTACATTCAATAAAAAAATAGCCAATGTTAATTTAACTATTAACGATAAAAAGATAAAAATGAGTGGCAGCGGCAGCGCCGACCTTAACCCTGCCTTACCGGCGTATACCTTTAATGCAAATATTGACAACGCCCAGCTGCATGCATTAAACCTACTTGCTGATACCATTACCTTTACCACGCAGATAAAAACAAACTTTGCCGGCAACAGCCTGAACAATATTACCGGGAAAGTGGAACTGAGAAGAATGCGGATTGTTGACCCAAGAAACAACTACACCGCCGACTCTTTACTTTTAACAGCCAACGGAACAGGTAACGCCAGAGCCATCAACCTAAAATCAGATTTTGCAGATGGTTATATTAAAGGCAGCTATGACCTGGAAACCCTGCCGTCGTACTTTAAAACTATAGTTAAAAAGTACATCCCCTCATTAAAAACAACTATTGTAACGCCCAAGCCACAGGATTTTTCGTTCAACCTTACGCTAAAGAATATTGACCCGCTGATTGCCATTTTTGTGCCCGATCTTAAAATGCCGGATCAGGGTACTTTTATTGGAGAGTTTAATTCGGAAACAAAAACAGCTACGCTAAACGCCTACATTAAAACCATACAGTTAGGTAAAACAGTTTTTCATGATTTTATTATTGACGAAAGCACCAACGATGACTTTTTAGGGCTCAACGTATCATTAAGTAAGATCAATATTACCGATAGCCTGTTTATCAAAAACATTACCGTAACCAATTTTTTAAAGAAGGACAGCCTGAACTTTAACATCAAGCTATCAGATAAAGATGCCGTGAACCAGTTAGACCTTTACGGGCTGGTTAATTTTGGGCGCGATACTACGGCTAAGCTGCAACTGCTGCCATCGGATGTGATATTGGAGCATGAATACTGGAAGATCCAGAATAAGGTGAGGATCAAATTTTTGAATGGCAAAACCCAGGTATCGGGCTTTGAGCTTTCAAACGGCAGGCAAAAGGTAAAGATTGATGGTTTTATTTCTGACAATCCGGCGGATGAGCTGAAGCTCTCGTTCCAGCAATTCAGTATGGCTACTTTAAATCAGCTTACCAAATCAACGGGGATCCGTTTAAAGGGATCGCTTAATGGCGATGTTAAGTTTACATCTATCATTAAATCGCCGGGCGTTGATGCCAAACTAAACATTGATACCTTGGTGATGAATAAAACGCTGGTGGGTAATGTAAAAATAGAATCAAACCTTGGCAACGACCGCAAACAGGCTAACGTAAAGGTTAATATCAATAACCAGGGGCTGGAAACCATGAATATTGCCGGGGTTTATAACCTGGGCCATGATACAGAAGACAACCTTGACTTTGATGTAAAAATGGACCATACCGAGGCCATTATTTTTGAACCTTTTATAAAAGACCTGGTATCAAACATCAAGGGAACAGTATCTACCAATTTAAAGTTATCGGGCCCTACCTCAAAACCCCAGTTAAACGGTAACGTAATTTTAAATAATACAGGCGTAACTATTAATTATTTAAAAACGGCCTTAACTGCTAATGATACGCTTGAGGTTGCCAATAGTTTAATCAAGATCAATAACATGGTGCTACGCGATGTTAAAAAGGGCACCGGCGTGGTTAACGGAACGGTTGATTTGACTGATCTGTCGAACCCTGATATTGAAGCAGTGCTTGTAGCTAAAAACCTGATGGCTTTGAATACCACGTTTAAAGATAATCACGTTTATTACGGTACGGCTTACGGAACAGGGCGGTTTAGCTTTAACGGCCCTGTTGATAACATGAAGATTGATATTAAGGCCAGTACAGAAGCCGGTACTATATTTAACATACCCCTTAATACCTCATCAACCGTTGGCGATTATGATTTTATAAAGTTTGTTAGCCATAATGACACCACCAAGCTGGCCCCGCACGATAGGGCATTTGGCGGCGTAACCCTTAACTTTGACCTTACCGTTGATGAGAAAACAACCATTAAGATCACTACCGATTATGGTGTGCTTGAAGGCAACGGGCAGGCAAAAGGATTAAAGCTTAATATTAACAGCCTGGGCGATTTTGATATGTTCGGCGACTTTTTGATCACATCAGGTAAGTTTGAATTTACGGCAAAGAATTTTATCAGTAAAAACTTTACCGTTAACCAGGGCGGTACCATCCACTGGACGGGCAACCCATCAAATGCCACCATTAATCTGAATGCTATTTACGAGGTGCGTACAGACATATCTCCGCTTTACCAGGCAGCGGGATCATCCTCACCAAAAGGCAGATCACTGGCGCTTGTACAGGCCGAACTGATACTCACTAAAACATTATTACAGCCAACTATTGATTTCGACTTTAACTTCCCGCTCGATCCCTCAATAAAAGACGACCTGAGCACTTATCTTTCTGATAATAATAACCGCAGCCAGCAGGCGCTGAGTATAATTGTAAGGCGCAATTTTTCAAACGGTGCCAATAATAATTTAACTAACCAGGTGGTGGGTACAGCTACTGAGGCTGTAAGTGAGTTTGCGTTTAATAAATTAAACAGCTTTATTTCGCAGTCAAACATTAAAAATGTGGATCTTAACATCCGCTCGTTCAATGATGCAAGCTTATCCTACAGGTTTAAAAACCGTTTAACGCTTACCGGGAGCTTATTTAACTCCAACGTATCCGGAGGAAGTGATCTGTTTCAAAACAATACCAGCTTGTTTAATTCAAACTTTAGCCAGTTAACCAAGGATTTTGAAGCGCAGTACCTGATCCGTAAGGATGGTAACCTGAGCGCACGTTACTCATACAGGGTTTTAAACAGTACCACCCTTAATACATTGAGCGGCCAGTTGAGCGACCAGTATGTAAATGGATTGGGATTAGTTTACCAGCAGGACTTTGATACTTTTGCAGAGTTCATCAAGAACATCTTCAGGAAACAGAGTCCTAAAAAGAAACCTATAATCCCGGCACCAATACCACCAACAACAGGTACGCTAACCCCTAAACCCGACGATGAAGATCAATGATCGCGCATAATTGCATGATCCATTTTATCTCTCTTGGTGCGTAGGTAAACTTCGTTGTGCGGGTTTGATGCTATCTCAATCGGCACGTTTTCAACCACCTCAAGTCCGTAGCCAATTAAGCCTGCACGTTTGGTAGGATTGTTTGACATTAAACGCATTTTTGATACGCCCAGGCTGCGCAATATTTGCGCACCAACGCCATAGTCGCGTTCATCGCCTTTAAAACCTAATGCAATATTTGCCTCAACAGTATCCATACCGTTTTCCTGCAAATGGTAAGCCTTAAGTTTGTTGATAAGGCCTATACCCCGCCCTTCCTGGTTCATGTAAACAATAACGCCTTTGCCTTCTTTGTTTATCATTTCCATAGCACGGTGCAACTGCGGCCCGCAATCACAACGGCATGAGCCAAAAATATCGCCGGTTACGCATGAACTGTGTACACGCACCAATATAGCTTCATCAGGTTCCCAGCTGCCTTTTACCAAAGCAACATGGTTTTCGCCAGTATCAGCCTGTGTATAGGCAACCATCTCAAAATCGCCCCATTTAGTAGGCATTTTTACTGATATATCTTTATGCACCAATGACTCGGTTGCCAGGCGGTAAGCGATCAGGTCTTTTATTGAAATTATCTTCAGGTCAAACTCCTTAGCAATCAGCAATAGATCGGGTAAGCGGGCCATATCGCCATCTTCCTTCATTATCTCACAGATTACCCCTGCAGGCTCAAATCCGGCCAATACGGCTAAATCAATAGCAGCTTCGGTATGGCCTGTTCTGCGCAGTACGCCACCATCTTTTGCTATCAGCGGGAATATATGACCCGGGCGGCCTAAATCATGCGGCTTAATAGCCGGATCGATCAAAGCTAAGGTAGTTTTTGAACGGTCAGAAGCCGAGATACCAGTAGTACAGCCCTCTAACAAATCAATCGAAACCGTAAAATTAGTTTCGTGCGAGGTGGTATTGCGGCTAACCATAGGTGCAAGATCAAGTTCCTGGGCGCGCTGCAAAGTAATTGGGGCACAAACCAGGCCACGGCCGTGGCGTACCATAAAGTTTATAGTTTCGGGTGTAGCGTTGCGGGCTGCGGTTAAAAAATCACCCTCGTTTTCACGGTCCTCATCATCAACTACTATAATTGTTTTGCCACTTTTTATGGCTTCTATTGCTTCTTCTATTGTATTTAACATTATACAGGTGTTTGGGTATGATTAAGCAGTTTAGGCCGGTTCACACCTATTTTTGAACTTTCACGCAAATTTAAATGATAATAAGATCATTAAGGTCGGTACTGTGTAAATTAGTACGGGGTTTATCAGGTACAGGGTTGCCTCTACATGCTATTTACGGGTATCGGCTGGCACATTTGAACGGCGCTTAAACAGCTTGTTAAAAAAGCGTTTGTATAGATCCATATCAAATAATGCTGAGTCGGTAGCCGCTTTGTAGGATAGAAAAAGCCCTATTGGCGTTATAATTAAAATGGCCACCCATGAACCAATAACCGGCGACAGATCACCATCCTTAACTGATTTTTCGCCAATGGTTGAAATGATGTAGTAGATCAGGAAAAAAATCACCGATACTACCACAGGCAAACCCAGCCCCCCCTTGCGTATAATAGCCCCAAGCGGCGCACCTATTAAAAACAAGGCAATACAAGCTGCCGAGAGCGTGAACTTTTTCTGATACTCAAGTACAGCCCTCCGGATAGTTTTGTTCAGCTCGCTGTTTCGCTCAGCCCTGTTTTTGATCAGATCCTGTATGGAACGGGCTTCGCTGGTTGCATTAACAACGGCGTTTATCTGGTCGTTTAGCTTTAAGCCGCCAAGCGTAGCCCTATCTTTATCCGGATGCTTTTTAACAGAATCGGGTTTGTTGGGGATTGTAAAATATTTAATATAAGCCGTAATCAGTTTAAAATTTACAGATATACCGCTATCAACCTGGCGCTGGGTAAACTCCTGGTTGTCTTTTAACAGCTTCAAGTCCATCATTTGAAAGGCCGACTTAAACTCACTTTCGGCGGTCCGGTGCATTTTAAGGCCCGATATATCAAACTTTTGTTCAGTTTCCTTAAAACGATAGCGGGTCAATATCTGGCGGTTATTAAAGTTTGACCGGCCATGTGTTTCTGAATATTTTACACCATCCTTAAGTTTAAGGATCAGGAAATCGCCGTTGGGTGTACGGTACATTTTTCCTTCACGGGCAAGTAAAACGTCGGTATTATTTTCGGCCAGGTTTTTTACGTAGATCATAATCCCGTAAAGCGTTTGCCCATCCTTACCTTTTCTTTTTACACGGATCACATATCCCGGAAAACTGGTACTGAAAACACCCTCGGGTAAAAAGTTGGCAGATTTTTGCTGACGGGCATCGTACAGCAGTGAATAATATTTAAGGTTGGCCTTGGGCAGCATATAATCCGAAAACAGGAAGGCCCCAACACTTAATAAAGCTACCACCACTAACATGGGGTACAGCGCCCGGCGCAGGGAAATCCCAGCCGATTTTATGGCTACTAATTCATAGTTTTCGCCGAGGCTGCCATAAGTCATGATGGAGGATAGCAGTACCGAGAGCGGAAGTGCCATTTGTACGTTGGTGGCCGATGCATACATCATTAACTGAAGTATAACATACCACTCAAAGCCTTTACCAATCAAATCATCGATGTATTTAAATAAAAACAGCATCAGCAGCACAAACATCACTATCATGAAAGTGACAAGGAAAGGCCGTATAAATGATTTAAGTAGTAAAAGATGTATTTTCTTCATCTGGGATAACCTGGTTGCATGCACCTTTAACCTGCAAAACAGCAGCAAAAGGCTATAACGCGCAATTATTGATACCTAATAACGTGCATTATGATTTAAACATACAAAAATAGGTATAATTAAATTTTTTTAGGCGCCAAGCGTACTTATAAGGTACTTAATCTGGTTGTCCCAAATCAGTTTACGCTCACTTAAAGTTTCATCAGTAGCAAAGTCGGTAATGCTCAAAGCAACATCATTAGTAAGCTCATCCTGGATGATTTCCATCTCAAAAAAGAACTGCGGCTCATCATCAACCCACTTAAAACGAACTAATTTGTTCTCTTTTATGGCCATCAGCTTTGCTTTTTGCTGCTCGCCATCCCATGTAAATGTATAAACCTGGTCCCTTACATTTACCTCGTCGGCAAACCATTGTGATAACCCATTAGACTCATTTAGAAAGGTATACAGTATGCGCGGAGATGATTTTATTTCATACTCTAAGTTAAATTTTTTCTTTTCGGACATGTGGGTTTATACTTTAGAAAACGCGTTAGCTGTAAATGTTAACATTTTTTCTAAAGAAAACGAATTTCTGCTATATTTGCAAACCTTTTTAAACGGGGTGTGCGGTTTAAATTTCATAACCAAATATTTAAGCGCGAGGCACTTTCTGTATTAAATAAAACAAACGGCGGGGTAGCTCAGATGGTTAGAGCGTAGGATTCATAACCCTAAGGTCGGCAGTTCGATCCTGCTCCCCGCTACAAAGCCGCTTTACGAAAGTAAGGCGGCTTTTTTGTTGGGCTGTTGATGCAATCTACATGCATATTCGTCCGAAGTGGGGCACTTCAGACAGCAGACAAACATTTTATTAATCTTTATTATTGTGTTCATAAATACACCGCTAAAACGCCATGGTTAATACACCTGCTCGTGCAATACCTGTGTACAATATCTTCCGGGAGCCCGGCGAAAGAATGAGGCTTGTTACCGTTCGTCATAATGATGAATTGCTGCCGCAGAAAAAAATATGGTTATCTCCTCACCGGAAAGCCTACTATCTGCTGATGTTTATTAAAACCGGCAGCGGCCGTCACTGGGTTGATATGGTACCTTACGAATTCAAATCTGAGGCCGTTTTCTTTTCGACACCAGAACAGGTGCACGCCAAAGATGATGTAAGAACTTCCGGTACAGCTATATGCATCACCAGCGATTATTTCCAGCTCAAACAAAACGCTGATCTGCTGCTGCTCCCATTTATGCAAAATATGAATTTCGGCAATGAAATCATCCTTGAAAAAGATGAAAAAAAATCAATTTCAGAGCTTATGCAGCATATTGTTACCGAATATGAGCATACGGAAGATTTACAGGATGAAATGCTGTATGCTTATATCCGTATATTGTTCATTTATCTTGCTCGTATTTACAACAAACAACATAAAAATACCGGCCCTTTACAACGGCACGAACTTTACCGCAGATTTCAGGCTGAAATAGAAAACCATTACAAAAGTATTTCCGAGGTGAAAACATATGCAACAATGCTAAATATTTCTGTAAGTCATTTGAATGCCCTTATCAAAGAACAAAGCGGGAAAACCGTTATGATGCATGTTCATGACCGGCAGATCCTGGAGGCAAAAAGACTACTATATAATACTTCGATGTCCGTTAAAGAAATAGCTTTTAATCTGGGATTTAAGGATACTTCATATTTCAATAGGTTCTTTAAAAGGATCACTTCGGTCACTCCGCTTGATTATCGCAATGAAATCAGCGAATAGTCCTATCAATTCATAAGGAAACACCATAGAACACTTTCTGCTTGTATTCCGCTTTATACTAATTTTGAATGTTTAAACAAAACATCGAATTACTTATTAATAGCTTACAATGGAAAATAAAATGATTGAGATTCCGGTCAAAAATACGGAGGGCGTTTACGGTAAAATGCGGGCCGCCCACATAGGGTTAAGGACTACAGATTTTGATGGATCTATCAGTTGGTATATTGAAAAACTGGGTTTCAGGCTACTCAAAAAATGGTCAGTAGGAGAACTTAATATGGCTTTCCTGGCTCCTGCCAACGATGATAACTTTTGGCTGGAGATACTGAACGGCGGAATCAGTGGATCAAGCCAAGATTCGTCGCAACCTATAATTTCGGGTTTTCAGCACCTATGTTTTGAAGTTGAAAATCTTGATGAAACAATCGCTGCGCTGCGCGAAAACAACGTAACTGTTTTAAGAGAACCTTTTCCTGTAGCGGCAATTGGCAAACGCTGTGGCTTTATCGCCGACTTATTTGGTAATGTGATCGAACTAACAGAGAATATCTAATGCAGGATGCTTAACCTGTCAAAAAAAATCAAATAATTTAAAAAACATCATGCTGCCGGGAAATTCCATTTTAACTGATAACCTTTTATAATGTAAAAATATCGTCGCCCGGCAGCTTTGTATAGTCAAAAAACATGTCATCGTCCTGTTAAGGAATTATCATAATTGAGAACTGAAATTTGCAGATAAAAAAAGCCTGATGGCAGCTGCAGTTAGTTTTATTATGATAATATTGCTTATCCAAGTGAATTATATTCCTCATCCGAAACCCGTTCCATCCATTTTACCGGGCCTTCGGGCGAGTTATTGGTTATAACGATGTGGGTAAAGCTGCTGTCTTTGGCGGCACCATGCCAATGGACCACATCAACTGGTATTACAACTACATCACCTTTGGTTAATGGCCTTGCGGCTTGCCCTTTTTCCTGGTACCAGCCTTTACCATCAGTAATCAATAAGATCTGCCCGGTAGCGTGGGTATGCCAGTTATTGCGGCAGCCCGGTTCAAAAACTACGTTACCTACACCATAAGTGCCTGTCTGGTCTTTTGGTACTAATATTTTAACCCAGGCAGTACCGTTAAAGTAATCTGCCGAGCCTTGATCCCCTCTTTGGAAAATTTCGTTTTGTTCAGTATTCATGGTATTGTTTTTAAATGATTATTCACATACTTAGCAGGCCGGCATCTAACCTGTCGCCCTGCACATTAATTTTAGCAAGTTCGCTGTCGATCTCTTTCAAATCTTCCGTCGTTAATTCCAGATCAATAGCAAGCTCAGGTTCATACAACCCATTCCTAATGCGGATACTTAAAGTCCGCCGTTCCCAATTTTCTGTATTTCATTCCGTATTTTTCTACTATTAATTACCTACCCTTTTTTGTAAATGTTCGGGGTAGCGCGCGCCTTCAATCTTAATTTGTGAGGCTGCATCTTCAATTTGTTTCAGATCTTCCGTAGTCAACTCAATCTCAGCTCCACCTAAATTTTCTTCGAGGCGGTGTATTTTGGTTGTTCCGGGGATAGGTACTATCCATGGCTTTTGCGCCAGCAACCATGCTAATGCAATTTGCGCCGGTGTAGCCTCTTTTTCAAGTGCTATTTTAGTTAGCAGATTCACCATTGCCTGGTTAGCCACTCTGGCATCTGTTGAAAAACGCGGTACGATGTTCCTAAAGTCTGTTTTATCAAAAGTGGTAGCTGCATTAATAGCGCCGGTTAAAAAGCCTTTACCCAAGGGGCTAAATGGTACAAAGCCTATCCCTAATTCTTCCAGCGTTGGCAAAATTTCGTTCTCGGGCTCGCGCCACCATAAAGAATATTCGCTTTGCAAAGCGGCAACAGGTTGAACGGCATGCGCTTTACGGATAGATGTTACGCCAGCTTCAGACATGCCAAAATGTTTTGCTTTACCTTCCTGTATCAGCTCTTTAACCGTACCTGCCACATCTTCCATCGGCACGTTCGGGTCAACCCGGTGCTGGTAGAAAAGATCAATCCGGTCTGTTTTTAAACGTGTTAAAGATTCTTCGGCAACCTGGCGGATGCGTTTTGGATTACTATCCACACCTTTTGATGAATCACCCTCTTTAAAGCCAAATTTGGTAGCAATAACAATTTGATTACGATAAGGAGCAAGCGCTTCACCTAATAGCTCTTCATTTTTAAACGGGCCATAAGCCTCGGCTGTATCAAAAAAGGTAACGCCTTTTTCTACAGCGGCATGTATTAATTTAATGGCATCCTTTGTTTTAGCAGCAGGGCCGTAACCAAAACTTAATCCCATACAGCCTAAGCCTAATGCAGATACTTCCAATCCGCTGTTTCCTAATTTTCTCTTTTCCATGTTTGTTATATTTATCAGTAAGTAGATGTGGTATGCAAATTCACCAGTTTCCACTGGTTTTTCTTTTTGGTATATACTTCTGTATAAATGAGTTTATAAAGGCTGCCGCCGTTAACCCTAAAGTCGGCTTTTCCTACAAGTACAGCTGTATCGCCATAAGCCTTAACCTTTGCTTCGCGCTGATTAATTCGGTTATAAACAAAATGCTTTGACCGTAGTTGGCTGATCCATTCAGTTTTTGTGGTTTGATGGCCGGTAATATGAATAAATACCAGGTCATCATCAAACAAGTCAGCAATCCGGTCAATTTCCCCCTCTGTTTTCCAGCGAAACTTTTCTAATGATAATTGCAGGATCTCAGCTTCAGTGCTCATAATTTTATTGATATTGTATAGATGCAAAGGTCTGTTTTGATCTCCATCCTGATGTTATACAGATCACTGGTTTACCTACCAATATCACTGTATGTATACCTTTTATTTATTTGGAGCAAGCTCGCCGTACCAGTAAGCAGCTGTTACCCCGCCATCCATCAAAAAATCGCTGCCGGTAATAAATGCGCCATCCGGCCCCATCAATAATGCACCAACAGTGCCTACCTCGTCAGGCGTTCCGGCCCGCCCTGCCGGCGATATTTCCAGCATTCGCCTGTAGCCATCGCCACGGGGTCCTTTCAACTCATCGTTCGCCAACGGGGTAATAATGATACCGGGACTAATGGTATTTACCCGTGCACCACGTTTTCCCCAGCGAACAGCTTCTGCCATTACACGCAGCGAATTGCCCCGTTTGGAGATCTGATAAGCATTCAGCGGATCGGTTACCTGACCGGGCCGAAGAAAAGGAAGTTGAAGCAGCTCATCAACAGGCGTTAATGCTAATGCTGAATTTTGAGCTGCTGAAAGTGCCGGCAAACGGTGCCCGGATTGTGAAGCAATAACAACTGCTGAACCACCTGCTGCTATAACATTGCCAAATTCTTCCAGTACCAATGCAGTTCCATAAAGATCAACATGCAATATAACCTCCGGCGGTGCCTGCGATGGAGAAACGCCTGCCGCATGTATTACACCGGTAATATCTCCGAGTGTCATTGCCAGTTCAACAAGCGTATGAACCGAAGCGCGCGAGGTTACATCTACGGTAGTTGTAGTTACGGTAAAACCTGCGTCGCTTAATGTTTTTGCTGCAGCATCCGCATTTTCCTGCCGTATATCAGCCAGCAACACATGCTTTCCGGCGCTAACCCGCCTAACTATAGCCTGACCGATTGATCCGGCTCCGATTACAACATTTACATTTTTCATTTATATCTTTATTAGGTATTGATTGATGATTGCTTTGGCATAGTACAAAAGTGCGACCTATTATTTTGCTGATTGTTATACAAATCACTGTATTACCTACCAATATCACTGATTGGCCATCCGGCATAAGGCAAACATTAAATGAAGCGTTAACTTTGAATGAGTTAAAGAATAAAAAGATGGAAGACGTAATAAAATTTGACACCGTTGGGCAATATAACGCATTTAACAACAATGAGACGCTGCACCCGCTGGTAAGTGTGATTGACCTTTCCAAATCAAGCAGGAGGCATAATGCACGGCAGAATTTTGGATTTTATACTGTTTTTTTAAAGGAGATTAAATGCGGAAATATAAAATACGGTTGTAACTATTATGATTATGAAGAAGGTACTTTGGTTTTTATTGGCCCCGGGCAGGTGATAGGAATTGAGAATAACGGCGAATACTTTCAGCCTCATGGCACAGCCCTAATATTTCATCCCGACCTGATCAAAGGAACAGCACTTGCAAAGCATATCCAGGACTATTCTTTCTTTTCTTACGATATACACGAGGCCCTTCATTTATCTGAGAGTGAACGAAAGATCATTTTTGACTGCATTGCAAAAATTAAGTTTGAGCTGGAACATGCTATTGATAAACACAGCAAAACCCTGATCGTTTCTAATATTGAATTGTTTCTTAACTATTGTGTCCGGTTTTACGACCGTCAATTCATTACCCGAGAAACAGCGCATAAAGGTATTTTACAACGTTTTGAGGATTTACTGACCGAATATTTTAAAACAGAAAAACCGCAGGATTTAGGGTTGCCATCGGTTACCTATTGTGCCGAACACTTAAACCTTTCAACCAACTACTTTGGTGACCTTATCAAGAAAGAAACAGGAAAATCTGCCCAGGAATATATTCAACTAAAATTGATGGATGTAGCTAAAGAAAAAATATTTGACAAGAATAAATCGGTGAGCGAGATCGCTTATGAATTAGGCTTTAAGTATCCGCAACATTTTACAAGGGTTTTTAAGCAAAGGGTAGGTTATACACCGAATGAATACCGGTCATTAAATTAGTATAAAAGCTATAATCAATTAGCTTGATATTAAAAAGCCAGCTCCACGCCGCTTTTTAAACCTTCGGCATATTTCTCTTTATCAAACTTATAAAGGAACGGCGAACGATGGGCGCCAATTTTTTTTGTTTCGTTGAGTTTGATGATTATCCCTGTTGCCAGCAGCCGTTTGGTAAAGTTTCTGTCATCGAGCGATTTGCCTAAAATGGTTTCATAAAGGCTGTGAATTTCGGGCAGGGTAAATTTTTCAGAAAGCAGCTCATAACCAATAGGGTAATGTGCAATATGTAAGCGCAGCGCTTTTAAAGCCGCAGCAATAATGTCTTTATGATCAAACATCATAGGTGGTAAGTCGTTTATCGGCCACCACTGGCAGGCAGCTTCTAAATCGCCTTTCCTTATTTCTACCTTCGAAAACTCTGTCAAAGTGTAAAAACCTACAGAAACAAAGTATTCAAATATCCACGAATTTGCAGGCACCTCCATTCCGCTTAATGCTGTTAAGTGCGCGGCACTAAAACCGCTGTCGACCGACCGTTGGGGGGTGCCGAAAGAACGGAATTGCTCAAAAAACAGGTCTCTTAACCCTGTCCGGGCAAATGCTATCCTAACAGCGGCTTCTTCAATCGATTCTGTTTTCATGATATAGCCACCGGTTACCGTCCATTTATCTAACGAAAAAGGCTGCTGAAGCAGTACTTTAAGTTCTTTTTCGTGATAACCAAAAATCACATTATCTACCGATACGTTATGTAAATAACTATCCGAATTTTTAAAAAAATCAAGTACCTCTTCCTGAATCATTGCTTTTAAAAACGTTTCCTGGTGTTCAATATTACCTTTTTTACTGCCTGCAAAACTACTTAAACTTCATTGCGTAAAATAAACACAATGAAATTTGGAAGTTAAGTGTAACAACGCTATTTTTATTCCGTCGAATATACGTAATGGATACCATTAAAAATGGTTTTGCCATATTCCAATTAAAAACCAAATTTTAAAACCAATTTTATGAAAAAATTAAACTTAATTTTAGTGTTAGTGCTGGGCCTGTTTATTAGTGTTGGTGCCAGGGCACAGTCAACAGCTAATTATTTCCCGGGTAAATGGGCGGTAACCGTTATGGGTACACCTAATGGCGATTCAAAAATGATTTTTGTTTTTGAACGGAAAGATGGCAAATTGACAGGCGCAGTAAGGGATACAACAGGTAAGGAATTAGCCAAAATTACACAGATTGACGAGAACGCCAAATCAATAACGGCTGCTTTCAACATTCAAAGCTACGATGTTACGCTTACGTTAGACCCCATCGATGACGACCATGTTAAAGGCAGCCTGATTGGGGCATATGAGGCCAAAGGTGTGCGTATAAAAGAAACCAAGTAAATAACCTACATAAAAGAAATGAAAAAATTAGTTTTCGTACCGCTTGCAGCGGCGGCATTGCTTTTTATCGGGCAATCTGTTTTTGCACAGGGCAACTTACCTCAATTTGGTAAGGACCCTATCAAAGACATTATAAAGCACATGACCCTTGAAGACAAGGTAAAAATAGTTGTTGGAAAGGGCTTTTCATTACCCGGCCTCGACATGGGATCGAACGATAAAACTCCTGATAAAATTTTCGCCGTTTCGGGTCATACTATTCCTATCGCAAGGTTTGGCATTCCGTCGGTAAGTATGGCTGATGGCCCTTCGGGCATTCACAGATGGGCCATGACTGCTAAAGACTCAGCAAACAATGCTTATTCTACCGCATGGCCGGTGGGCACATTGCTGGCTTCGAGCTGGGATACTACTTTAATCAGAAGAGTAGGCGTTGCATTCGGTGAAGAGATTAAAGCTTATGGTATTGACTTTATATTGGGGCCGGGTGCCAACATACACCGTAACCCGCTTGGTGGCCGCAACTTTGAATATTACTCCGAAGATCCATTAATATCAGGGTCATCGGCAGCAGCAATTATCAATGGCATACAATCACAGGGTGTGGGTGCTACCTTAAAGCACTTTGCAGCCAATAACCAGGAAACCAATCGTAATTCGGTAAACGAAATAATAAGCGAACGTGCTTTGCGCGAGATTTACCTGCGCAACTTTGAGATTGCGGTAAAAAGGTCGCAGCCCTGGACAATTATGAGTTCGTACAATTTGATCAACGGAACTTATACTTCCGAGAGTAACGATCTGATCACAAAAATACTGCGCGATGATTGGGGTTTTAAAGGTTTTGTGATGACAGACTGGTTTGGCGGCAAAGATGCCGTGGCACAACTGCAGGCAGGTAACAACCTGCTTATGCCTGGTTCGCCTGCACAAATCAAAGCAATAACGGAAGCGGTTAAAAGCGGAAAACTTTCGGAAGCTGTACTTGATAAAAATGTAGAAGGTATTTTAAATGTGCTGCTTAAAACGCTTACCGGCAAAGGCTACGATTATCCTGACAAAGCCGATCTTAAAGCACATGCTGAAGTAGCAAGAACTGCAGCAGCAGAGAGTATGGTTCTATTAAAAAACGCGGGCAATACATTACCTATGCAAAGCGAAGTATCGGTTGCCTTGTTTGGCACGCATGGTTACGATCTTATTACTGGCGGCACAGGCAGCGGCGACGTAAATAAACCTTACGCTATATCACTTGCCGAAGGCCTTGCGCATGCCGGATATAAAGTTGATAAGCTACTTGAAAATAGTTACAGGGATTACCTGAAAGATTATGCTGCAAAGCATCCAAAAAAAGCGATGTTACAGGAAATAATGAACCCTACACCATTTGCCCCCGAATATAAAGTTGACGGTGGAAGTGCCGCGCAAAAGGCAGATGCTACGGATGTTGCAATTGTGTATATAGGCAGAAATGCAGGTGAAGGAAACGACCGTAAAATGGATGGCGACTACGAATTAACGGCCCAGGAAACAGACATGATAAACCAGGTTACCGAAGCTTTCCACGCTAAACACAAACCGGTTATAGCGGTGCTGAATATTGGCGGGGTGATTGATGTTACCACCTTCCGTGATAAAGTTGATGCAATATTGCTGGCCTGGGAACCGGGCGAAGAAGGTGGCAATGCCATTACCGATGTGCTGAGCGGAAAAGTGAACCCTTCGGGCAAACTGGCAACAACTTTCCCGGCAGCCTACAGCGATGTGCCGTCGGCTAAAAACTTCCCGGGTAAGGAATTTCCTGAGAAAGCAACCATGAGCATGATTGGAAGATCAGTACCGGCCGAAGTAACTTACCAGGAAGGAATTTACGTAGGCTATCGTTATTATAACACCTTTAAAGTAAAACCAGCTTACGAATTTGGTTACGGCCTTTCGTACACTAATTTTTCATATTCAAAATTAACTTTAAGCAGCCCTGCTTTCAGTGAGAAATTAACAGTTTCGGTTACCATAACCAATATTGGCAGCAAGGCCGGCAAAGAGGTTGCTGAACTATACTTATCAGCACCGAAAGGAAAATTGGATAAACCATCCGAAGAATTGAAAGGATTTGCAAAAACTAAATTGCTGAAACCAGGTGAGTCGCAAACGCTGACCTTTACACTGGATGCAAAAGCTTTGGCTTCCTTTAATACAGCCCAATCTGCATGGGTTGCAGATGCAGGCGAATACAAAGTTACAATCGGCGCTTCAAGCGAAAATATTAAGCTGGCCAAATCATTTAAACTTGTTAAAACCATTATAGTAGAGAAAGATCACAAGGCGCTTGCACCGACGGTGAATATTGATGAGCTGAAAAGCAATAATTAATAGTGTCCTTTTTGATTATGTTAGGGCGTTGTAATTACTATCTATCAATTTTAAATCATCAATAGCTTGTACAATTAGCACATTCTCAAAACTTTGGCAGAAGGTCACTCAAAAAGAGTGGCCTTTTTGCATAGCGCCCCATTTACAAACTTCTGGCTGCGGGTAAGAGAGTCGCCGATTCGTACTCAGTCTTATGAGTATCCATTATTAGTCCTTTAATATACTGCTCAAGTCTGCTTATTTTATCTGATCATAACTGAATTGAACTTCGTATCTTGAGCGTGGAAGCAACCGGAACAAATTTGAAGCAAGCGGCTTAAAGAATTAAAAGTTTCTTTAATATTCCTAAAATAGATTGTTTTGAAAAAGGTATAATTATCAGTCATTTATAGATAACCTAACTAATAAAATATATAAACATCAATATATAATGCGGGGTGATAAAAGGGTATTAGTTTCTGGCGCCAGCATTGCAGGCCCAACGCTGGCATTTTGGCTGGCTAAATACGGTTTTGATGTAACTATTGTAGAACGTTCAAAATCATTAAGATTAGGGGGACAAAACCTTGATGTGAGGGGTGCCGGTCGTGCTATTACAAAGATGATGGGTATAGAAGAAGAGATTCTGGCTGCGAATACCGGGGAAATAGGCCTTCAGTTTGTAGACAAAGACAATAATGTTAAGGCTGCCTTCCCGAGCGATGGTGCCGGCAGCTTTACAAGCGAAGCAGAAATTTTGCGGGGCGACCTTGTTAATATATTATACAACAAAACTAAAGACGATGTAAAGTATGTTTTTGGTAAATATATAACAGCAATAGATCAGCATGATGACAACGTTGAAGTAACCTTCAGCGATGGCGACAAAGAGGTATATGATTTACTGATAGCTGCTGACGGTGTACGGTCAACCACCAGGTATTTGATTTTTGGCGATGAGCCGGAAATTAAATTTGTTGGGTTATATAACGCCTGGTACACCATTCCTAAAAAAGCAACGGACACCCAATGGGCGCGCTGGTACACGGCAACCGGATCAAGGGTAATGCTGATCAGGCCAGATAATCATGGTACCGTTAGGGCATCATTCAGCTTCCTTTCAAATGACACAAGCATACAGAAGCTATCAAACAGCGAACAGAAAAAGATCTTAAAAGAAAAACTATCAGGCGCCGGATGGGAGGAAGATCGTTTAGCCAAAGAAATTGAAAAAAATAATGATGTATATTTTGATGGCATAAGCCAGGTGCATGCACCCAGATGGTTCAATGGCCGTACAGGAATGATTGGCGACGCAGCTTATTGCCCCACTCCCCTAACTGGTATGGGCACCACGTTGGCTATCGTAGGCGCGTACCTGCTGGCTGGCGAACTGTCACGCCATTATAAGTATAAAGACGCATTTACAGCTTATGAAAAACGTATGCGCCCCTTTGTTAAAAATGTTCAACGCCTGCCGCCGGGCGTTCCATGGCTTGCGCATCCAAAATCTAAATTCGGCGTTGCTGTAGTTAACACCGTCGCCGGGATATTGGCAAGCCAATTTATTAAAAAGGTTGGTAAATTGTTTAGCAGTAAAAATAAGGATACAGCAAAAGACGAAATCGAACTTCCTGATTTTACAACAGCTTAATATCATTATCAAAGTTTGAATTTTGTCCTGTGAAATAAAAGCCTTAAATCGAAAGATTTGAGGCTTTTTACATTTTAGGTCATATTGTTGATAACCACTACCAAACAGGCAAAATCCTAATCCATTTCACACGAAATAAAATAGTTTCATAAAAACTACAATTGTAGTTGTGTAATTACAATAATAGTTTTATAATTGTATATGAAACGATTGAGCGAAAAGGAAGAATCCCTGATGCAAGCGATTTGGCGGTTAAAGAAAGCCTTTGTTAAGGAAGTGCGCGATGAACTGCCCGACCCTAAACCCCATATCAATACCGTGGCAACCATGATGCGCCGCCTGGCAGACAAGGGCTTTTTAAAGTATGAAGATTTTGGCAGTACCTACAGGTACGCTCCCGCCATATCAAAAATGGAATACACCCGCAAATTTGTAAGGCCGCTTTTAGCGGGGCTATTTGGTAACTCCATGAAAAATGTAGTGTCATTTTTTGCCGAAGAGGACGAAGTATCCTTGGATGAGCTGAAAGAGATCATCAAAATGATAGAAGATAAGAACAAATAAACTTAGTGCAATGCAACCATTAATAATATACCTGCTAAAAACCAATGTGGTTATTTCCATACTGTTCCTGTTTTATTTATTGATGCTCAAAAACGATAAATCATTTTGGCAAAACAGGTTCTACCTGCTTTTCAGTTTATTGTTATCCCCGCTTTTACCCTTTCTGCCCGAATTGAGTTTTACTCATTTAGCTACCATTCAGCGCCAGTTAATAACGGTTAATCCTTTAAATAACCTATATACAACTATTGGCCATTCGCAGGCAGTTAACACGCACATTAACACTACTTATATTGCCGATAAACAAGGCTTTACACCGCCCTCGTTAATGCAAATCTTGGTGGGTGCCTACCTATTGGTAAGCCTGGTTTTATTGATCAGATTGATTATAAAATTGATGAGGCTCAGCATCCTGATCAAAAGGACAGACAAAGAATTTAAACACGGTATTTACTATTGTACTTTTGATGGCACGGCCCCGTTTTCATTTTTCAACTACCTGTTTATCAACAAACAGCTTTATAATGACCGCGAATCGCAGCAAATCATTTCGCACGAAAAGGTACATATACGGCAGTGGCATAGCATAGATATACTTTTTGCTGAACTTGTGCATGCTATATTATGGATTAACCCGCTTATGATATATTTTAAACGCTACATCAGGCTTAACCACGAATACATTGCAGATGGCGAAGTAATAAACAGCGGCTTTAATAAAAAGGACTACCAACTCAGCATTCTGCATAGTTCACTTAAACTACTGCAAGGCTACCCATTAATTAACCTCTATAATTCTTCAAAAATCAAACTTCGTATTAAAATGATGAATTTAAAAAAATCGCCAAGCGCCAATGTATACAAGTATGCATTTGTATTGTTACTGGTTACAGCCAGTTATTTCTTAATTAACCCATTAAGTGTAAGTGCGCTCCAAAAAACCGTGAGCGGAAAAAGCACGACTTCTAATGCCGATCCCTTAAAAGCTATTGAGGGTTTATACCGGATGCCAGATAAAAGTGCCTATCTCCAATTATCCGAAGTAAACCACGTTTTAGTGGTTAAACAATTATGGGACGGGGACAAATTTTCATTAAAACAAAAAAGTGAACTTAACTTTATCACCGATGGCGGCGCACCGTTTAAGTTTACCAAAGACAAAGATGGAAATGCGACGCAATTACTGGCTTTTAACCATGACGTTTGGCTGAAAGCAAACGATGGCGACCTAAAGGACCCTGCACTTAATACACAGCAGCTTAAGGCCCTGGAGGGGATTTATCAAAAAGCAGCGAATAAGGCGGTTTACGTACAGATTATTGCAAAACAAAACAAATTGATTGCTAAACAACTTTGGGATGGCAAAGAAACAACAATGTCGGCCCAATCGGATGTTTCGTTTCTTGTTCACGTCGGCTATCTCAGGATCGTTAATTTCAGCAAAAATGACGAGGGTACTGCTACAAAATTCAGTACCTTAAATAAGGATGAATGGAATAAAGTTGACAGCTACCAACCGCCTGTAAGAATAAAATTAGCTATACAGGATCTTAAAAAATTTGAGGGCTATTATGAGTTTAAAGACAGAAAAGGACAGTTTTTACAAATTAGCGCTGTTGGCAATGGTTTAGTTTTAAAACAATTATGGGACAACAGGGAAGTTGCTTTTAAAGCCACAAGCGCCTTAAATTTTTTGGCAGAAGAGAACCCGCAGTTTACCCTTGACTTTACCGCTGATAATGCCGGCAATATTACCCAGGTTTTAGCCTTTGGTAAAGATGTTTGGATAAGAAATGATAACTATCATGCCCCGGTGGAAATAAAATTATCTGCACCGGACCTTAAAAAACTGGAGGGCAAGTATGAGTTTAAGAACGAAAAAGGACAATTTATACAAATTAGCGCTACCGATAGCGGCTTAGTTTTAAAACAATTATGGGATGATCATCAAATTGATTTTGTAGCTACAGATAAGTTAGACTTTTTTTCAAAAAACCAGCCTGGCTTTACGCTCCAATTTACAAGTGATAATGCCGGCAACATAACCCAGGTTTTGGCCTTTGGGCAAGATGTTTGGGTAAAAGCAAATTAGAATTGCATGATTAGTGCAGGAATTA
The DNA here is from genome assembly GCF_965277465.1 of Mucilaginibacter sp. GTDB lineage: Bacteria > Bacteroidota > Bacteroidia > Sphingobacteriales > Sphingobacteriaceae > Mucilaginibacter. The sequence goes on along the minus strand of NZ_CBDICW010000002.1, from coordinate 79,425 downwards.
TTCTGTAAAACTGCTTATTCAGATCGGGCTATATCAAAGGTAAAATCAAAAGGTCGCCAAATAATACTGTCTTTGAGATCTCTGTGTCTTAGTGCTCTCCGTGGTGAAATTAACCACAGAGTGCTCTAAGAAAGGCGCAAAGAAACACGGAGATTGTCGATTGCAAATATTATTCGGCTTACCCTTTGTGATTTTACCTTTGATACATCCTTCTTTTTTTTATAATATACCTTGTTCTCTTCTTTTTTTGCTCCCGCGGGTTTGCAACTGGTGGTTAGGGAATGCTTAATATTTCAACTAAAACCTTATTCAAAATCTTCATACATTTAGCGCCACTACCGGTATGCGCTGATGCAAAAAAATAAGATCCCCTTACGCCCCTTATTAGCTGTTTTAGGCTCCATCTTAAGCGTTCAAATTGGTGCTACTATTGCTAAAGAACTTTTCCCTGCGCTGGGTGCGGTTGTTACTGCTACGGTTAGGATAGGTTTATCTGCCCTGATATTGCTGGCCGTTAACAGGCCGGGATTAAAAACATTAACCCGCGTGCAATGGAAGGCTGTGATTCCCTATGGCTTATGTCTTGGCGGCATGAATTTAATCTACTACCTCGCGCTGTCGCGTATCCCGCTGGGCATCGCAGTTACGCTTGAATTTATAGGCCCCTTATTACTCGTAGTATTCAGTTCAAAACGGCTCATCGAGTTTTTGTGGGTATTGCTGGCCACAGCTGGCATTGCTTTGATGACGCCGTGGAACAATACCAATATTGATCTATTTGGCGCGGGGATGGCGTTGCTGGCCGGTGCTTTTTGGGCCGGTTATATTGTTTTAGGCCGAAGGGTTTCTGCTGTTATAGATGGCGGGCAGGCGGTTTCTATAGGGATGCTGTTTGCCCTGATTGTGGCCCTTCCCTTTGCTTTCACAAACGGAATTCATTTAAACTTTAAAAGCGGCATGATCATACCCGCCGTAGGCCTGGCATTATTTTGCAGCGCCATTCCGTTCTCGTTAGAGATGTATGCGCTAAAGTATATGCCTACCAAAACGTTCAGCATATTGATGAGCATGGAACCCGCTGTTGGGGCGCTCTGTGGGCTGATATTCCTAAACGAATACCTTTCCTTGCAGGAATATGCCGCAGTGATCCTGGTGGTGATAGCAAGTACCGGGGCAACCATCGGCAACCGGGGAAACATCGGGAAGATCACTCCCGATATATAAAGTTTAAAATAGACAAGTGCCACTTAGTGCTGTAGATGGAAGCCTTAACCACATTGTGAAAAAAGCTGCTGTAAACAATGTTTAATTTTATTTAATTCCTTTAGTTACTAAAACTATAAAAAATCAGGTTTTAGGCAAATAAAAAACATTGGTAAACCTAATCACTCACCAATACTCACTAATCCCAAATCCCGTTCTGCGCGGTAAGTATTTCCGGCTGGCCGTTGGTAACCATAATAGTATGTTCGTGCTGGGCAATAAAACCACCTTTATTTCCTAATAAGGTCCAGCCATCGGCCTGGGTATCTGCAATTGTTGATTTGGTAGCTATAAAAGTTTCTATCGCTACTACCGAGTTCTTTCTGAAACGTTCGGTATTATACTTATCGTAATAGTTGGCTATCTCGTGCGGTTCTTCGTGCAGGCTGCGGCCAACACCATGCCCGGTCAGGTTTTTAATTACCGTGTAGCCGGCTTTTTTGGCTTCCGTTTCAATCAACCTGCCAATCTCCGATATTTTAACGCCACCTTTAATATTACTGATCGCTTTTCTTAAGATCTCTTTAGATGCTGCTACCAGTTTTCCATGCCCGTGAATATCCTCGCCCAATACAAACGAACCGCCATTATCGGCCCAAAAGCCATTTAATTCTGCCGATACATCGATATTTACCAGGTCGCCCTCTTTTAAAATTTTATCTGCCGATGGTATGCCATGCGCAGCTTCCTCATTGATACTGATACAGGTATATCCCGGGAAATTATAGGTTAGCTTGGGTGCCGAGTTTGCGCCCATTTGTGCCAGTAATTCGCCGCCGTAATCGTCAAGCTCTTTGGTTGAAATGCCCGGCTTAGCAAAATCACGCATTTTTTTAAGCGTTATGGCAACAGCATCACTTGCCTGCTGCATTCCTATTCTTTCGTTTTCGGTAGTGATAGACATTTTTCAGTATTTATTGGTGTAAAATTAACAATTAATATATTTGATTGCGTTTATCAAACGTCAGTTTATTAAAAACACATAAAGTAACGGCCCAGCTGTCAAAAGGTAAGGTTTTTAATAAGTTAAGGCAATCAAAACAACAAAAAAAGCTATGAAAAGGCAACTACTTACTTTATTCTTTTTAACAATACTTTCAACTGCATTTGCACAAAAGCAAAATGCCATAAAGCCAGGCGAAGTTTGGCCGGATAACAATGGCGACCATATACAGGCACACGGCGGAGGCATTGTTAAAATAGGTAAAGTATATTACTGGTACGGCGAGGAGCGCAGGCCGGGGCTTGATACAGGCTACCGTTACGTGAGCTGCTATTCATCGAACGATTTGATGAACTGGAAATTCAGGGGTTATGCTATTAAGCTGAAAAGGCCCGATTCCATATTAACCAATAACTGGGTACTGGAACGGCCCAAGGTATATTATAATAACGCAACCAAAAAATATGTGATGTATATGCATATTGATGGCGGCATAAAAGGCATTTCGAAATCAAAATGGGCTTATGATTACGCGCGGGTTGGCGTTGCCATAAGCGATAAAGCTACCGGCCCGTTCAAATACCTTAAAGCATTCAGGCCGCTGGATAAGGAGAGCCGGGATATAGGCCAGTTTATTGATGATGATGGAACCGCCTACCTGATTTTTGAATGCCGGCCAACAGATGGTTTTTACATTGCAAAGCTATCAGCCGATTATTTGACCGTGGATAAAGAGGTTTCATTTATTCATGCCCCGTTAGAGGGCGGGGCAATTGTGCATTACAAAGGTTTGTATTATGTGGTTGGCTCGGCATTATCTGGCTGGTCGCCCAACCCCAATAAGGTGGCAACGTCGGCCTCTATATATGGCCCCTGGAGCAGCTTCGAGAACATAGCACCGCCAGAAACAAAAACGTACAGTTCACAATCAACCATGTTTATTAAGGTTGCCGGATCAAAAGACACCACGGTGATTTTTATGGGCGACCGCTGGAAACCATCGCAACTATCGGATTCGCGCTACATCTGGATCCCTGTGCAGATTGGCGACGGTAAGCTTTGGCTACCCGAACCTAAGGCTTGGACAATTGATGTTAAAACAGGAAAATGGAACTATGTAAATGATAAACCTGAGGGTAAATAATTCCGGATATGGTGGTAGAGTTTAACAACGGGGAAATTCAGGCGCCCCACCTGTTGTGAAACAAATTATATTATATTTTTTGTTGTAGATGTTTGGTTTACTTCGCTAAGTTTTCGCTCTTCGTTACTATATTCCTGCCAGCTATATAACTATACTTTAATTATAATCTAAATGTATAATTACCATTAACAGCATAATAATTTTAACAATTTGCTATCTGGTAAATTACAAAATTGAATATATTTAGCAATGTTATAAATCTGTAAGCGTTAAAGTAATCAACGACCTACTTCAAATAATAAACATAATGGAAAACAATTCAAACGACATCAGCAAATGCCCGTTTCATAACGGCAGTATGAAAAATAATGCCGGGCAAGGCGGCACTAAAAACAACGATTGGTGGCCTAAGCAGCTTAAGTTAAATATATTACGACAGTACTCCTCTTTATCAAACCCAATGGATAAAGACTTTAATTATGCCGAAGCATTTAAGAGCCTTGATTTAGAGGCTGTAAAGAGTGATCTGCATGCGCTAATGACCGATTCGCAAGACTGGTGGCCGGCTGATTTTGGTCATTATGGTGGTCTTTTTATCCGTATGGCCTGGCACAGTGCCGGTACTTACCGCATTACCGATGGCCGCGGCGGCGCCGGGCAGGGCTTACAGCGTTTTGCCCCGCTTAATAGCTGGCCAGATAACGTGAGTTTAGATAAAGCACGGCGTTTGCTATGGCCTATCAAACAAAAATACGGCAACAGTATTTCATGGGCCGATCTGATCATTCTTACCGGTAATATCGCCCTTGAATCAATGGGCTTTAAAACATTTGGTTTTGCTGGGGGCCGCGAGGATGTGTGGGAAGCTGACGAGGCCGTTTACTGGGGATCTGAAACTACCTGGCTGGGTGGCGATCTGCGTTATGCGCATGGTTCGCCGGGTGTATCAGAGAGTAATGGGGTATTGGTAACAGATGATGATGCCGATGGCGACATCCACTCCCGTAACCTTGAAAAGCCGCTTGCCGCTGTACAGATGGGTTTAATATACGTAAATCCTGAAGGGCCTGACGGAAACCCTGATCCGGTTGCTGCAGCTAAAGACATTAGGGATACTTTTGAACGCATGGCCATGAACGATGAAGAAACCGTGGCACTAATTGCAGGCGGGCATACCTTTGGTAAAACACATGGTGCCGCCTCTTCAGATAATGTTGGTAAAGAACCCGAAGCCGTTGATTTGGAAGAACAGGGCTTAGGCTGGATAAACAGCTATGGAAGCGGCAAAGGCGCTGATGCCATAACCAGCGGACTGGAAGTAACCTGGACCACAACCCCTACCCAATGGAGTAACGATTATTTTGATCACCTCTTTGGTTTTGAGTGGGAACTGACCAAAAGCCCTGCAGGCGCACACCAATGGGTTGCCAAAAATGCAGAGAGCATTATACCCGATGCCTTTGACAGTACAAAGAAACATTTGCCAACCATGCTTACTACCGATCTTTCGTTAAGGTTTGATCCGGAATATGAAAAAGTATCAAGGCGTTTTCATGAAAACCCTGATCAGTTTGCAGATGCTTTTGCACGCGCATGGTACAAACTTACCCACCGTGATATGGGCCCGCGCGAACGCTACTTAGGTGCTGACGTACCCGCCGAAGTATTAATTTGGCAAGACCCTGTGCCTACCGTAGATCATCCGCTGATCGACGAGAACGACAGCGCAGCGTTGAAAGCAAAAATACTAAGCTCTGGTTTAACAGTTTCGCAATTAGTATCAACCGCATGGGCTTCTGCTTCTACCTTCCGTGGTGGCGATAAACGTGGCGGTGCCAATGGCGCGCGCATCCGTTTAGCGCCGCAAAGGCAATGGGCAGTTAATAACCCAGCACAATTAGATAAAGTGCTATCTACACTTGAAGGCATTCAGCAGGAATTTAATGGTGCTCAAGCCGATGGTAAAAAAGTTTCCATTGCCGACCTGATTGTACTTGCCGGCTGCGCCGCAGTAGAAAAAGCCGCTTATGATGCAGGCCAAAATATCACTGTTCCGTTTACGCCCGGCCGTACCGATGCTTCGCAGGATCAAACCGATGTGGAGTCATTTAAATATTTAGAGCCCGTGGTTGATGGTTTCCGCAATTACCGCAAATCAACAGGTAAAGTATCTACAGAAGAATATTTGATTGATAAGGCACAATTGTTAACGCTTACCGCACCAGAATTAACCGTATTAATTGGAGGCCTGCGTGCATTGAATGCTAATTACGATGGATCTGCAAATGGTATTTTAACCAAACATGTAGGGCAGCTTACAAACGATTTCTTTGTTAACCTGCTTGATATGGGCACCGCCTGGAAATCATCTGGTGAAAATAAAGAGCTATTTGAGGGCCGTGACCGCAAAACCGGCGAATTAAAATGGAAAGCAACCCGTGCCGACCTTGTATTTGGTTCGCATGCAGAGCTAAGGGCCATTGCCGAGATCTATGGCACATCAAGCAGTCAGGGTAAATTTGTGAAAGACTTTGTTGCCGCATGGAACAAAGTAATGAACCTTGATCGTTTCGACATTAACTAATTGATATAAAGCCAATTTAAACAGGCAGATGGCATAACCATCTGCCTGTTTTTTTTTAAGCAAATATTTATGAAGGCTGTTGATTTGGCCTTATCAATTTTTTGTGACAGATCCTTAAACTTCTTTATTTACCAATAAAGTTGATCAGGTCTTCATTCAACCTGTCTTTTGAGGTAAGGAATAAACCATGCGGCTCACCTTCATAAACAATGTACTCAGCACCGGCAATCATTTGTGCAGCCTGCTCGCCAGTTGCTTTGATTGGTACGGTTTGGTCATTATCGCCATGAATAACCAAAGCAGGTACGTTAATAGCTGATATATCGCCACGCAAATCAGTGCTGGAAAATGAAACAGCGCAGGCCAGGGTAGACTTTAATGTAGCCTGCATCGCAACGGTCAAATCCCAGGTTAACTGCTGCTCACTTACCGGGTTGCTCAATAAACCAACACCATAAAATTGTTTACCAAATTCACCTAAAAAAGCAGCTCTTTCCTTTTGGATATTTGCCCCTATATCATCAATCACTTCCTGTGGTACCCCATCCGGGTTATCTTCAGTTTGAAGCATGTAAGGCGCAATCGAGCTGATCAAAACCACTTTTGAAACGCCTTTACCACCGTAGTTGCTAAAATATTTAACCACTTCGCCGCTAGCCATTGAAAAGCCTACCAATACGGCATTTTCCAATTGTAACTGATCAAACAGAGCCTTAAGATCGCCGGCAAGTGTATCGTAATCATAACCTGTTAATGGCTTGTCTGATTTTCCGAAACCTCTCCTGTCGTAGGCAATTACACGATAGCCGGCATCGGTTAAAGCAGCAGTCTGGTAATCCCACATCTGATGGTCAAGGGGCCAGCCATGCACCAATACAACAGGAGTTCCCGTTCCAAGATCTTCATAATACAGGTTCACTTCTGAACCATCCTGATTTTTTGACTTAATAAATTTCATAGATAGAATAGATTTTGTTTGTATTTTAAACAGGCAACAAAATCAATTTGTTTACTTAGATGAAAATTTAAATCTTTTTAAGAAAAAAACATATTGTAAGTAGCTTTTAATAATGACTATTGAATTTTATGTATTCAAGCTCCTGCAAGTTTTCAACTCATGTTTTATAGATATTAGTTTTCAAATTCAATTTCTAAGTCGCCTACTAATTGATAAAGTACAAAGCAATGTCTATCTTCATGGTTACTATGAAACGTGGCCTTATTCTCCTTACCTTTTTTTCAAGTTTTTTTTGCAGGGCTTTGGGGCAGTCACAATCTGCAGCTATTGATAGTCTGGTTAAATATCGAATCATAACACCCAATGAAAAGCCGGTGCTGGAAAAGGAAATTAAAGATAAGGAGCATACTTCTTATAAAGTTAAGATCCTTGGAGGGCTTGAATACCTCATGCTAAAAAAAACATTCCATTTAGATCCACATAGAACTGGCGTTATGCTTTCTTATGGTCCTGGTCACCTTAATAAAAAAAGTCAGGATAGCATTAATATATCACTATGTATTTTGTTGGAGAAGATTAAGAAGGCTGGATTACTAACAGACAGGGTTTACACCTATACTCAAAAAGGCATAGATACTGGACGTTACGTAGCTGAACTACAATTAATAATTAGCATGGCCGAGATGAGCTCTCGACTGGAGCGGCTGGCGCCAAATAAATTATTGCCGGTTGCAGAACAGCTTCATAAAAATGAGATCATTAATGATTCTTCATTTTTACAGTTGGAAAACGATACCAAGAACAACAAAATAGAGTCTTCATTCCAGTTGAACGACTATTGCCAATTGGACAGGGTATTTGATTTAGCCAAATATCCGGACGACCCTGATATTTGGCTGGAGCAGATACATCGTGATATAGCATCAATGCTACCCGGTTTAACCTTTACTAATTTTAGCTATACTACGATTCCGGACACTTCATTTTCCATACCCGGAATACGGTTCAAGGTAAGCTTAGTTTGCAGTGGTCGTACTTATACACATACCAGCCTCACATTCAATAATTATAGAAGCACACGGAAAAAGATAAGCGCTAAGGATATTTATGTTGAAGACTTTTATCGTATTTTTAATAAGATTTTAATCGATCAACACTCAACATACCAGTTGCATAGTACAATGTTTAGTGCTGAAAGCGCCACTGAAAACTATTTACGCCACTTTGCCCTTATCGCTTTAAAAGAAAGACAAGCCGAAGCATTCATGAATCAGCCCACCTTTCATTATATGACTGTAAGCTTGGATCGGTATAATAAGACTCTAACATCAGCAAAGATAGATAGCACCATTGCTGAATGGAGAAATATTGGTCTATTTGCACATCTTTCAAATACAGAAATAAGCAAAGCCATAGATGATACTGAAGCGAGCGATCGGTTTTCAACCGGACAATTGCTGGTCAATTTTCCAAGAGTAATTTATTCTTTAGATTCTGCATTAATTTCTAACTATACTTATGCTAATCTTTTAAATCATCTTGCCAAAATTTCGCGCGGCGTATTTAATCCAACAAAAATCACCCAAAAAAAAGCAAATGGAAATGTAAAACTGCAATATTTCTCCAACGGTAAATTTCATTCATTTATGTTCAAAACAGCAAACGTATGGCTGGATGTTAATTTTCCGGTATTTATGAAACGCTTAGGTAAGGAAAATAATTTACCGGGTAATTTCTATATGCTTCTACATGAAGATATGGTCATTTACCTAACTAAAAAGCAATATGACATAGCTATAAAAAATAAATTACTGAATATCAGCCCAACAGTATCAAAAGGTTAATAACAAAAAAAGTTCAACCATCCCCTTTGTTTACAATCATGCTTTTACACGCCTTCAGTTTGCAACAACAACGTAAAAGATCTCCATTTCAATTATAAATCACCCCTAAATCAACAACCCACATTTGCAGGCGCTGATATATTTTCCCTATTTTTGAGATATATGTTTACCGAATTTGAAAGGTATATAAAAGCGCAAGCGGGGCTGTCGGATGTGAACATCAAGCTTTTTCGTGATACAGCCGTTGAGAAAACCCTGCGCCGTAAAGATTTCCTGTTACAGCAGGGCGAGATCTGCCGTTATAAAATATTTGTTTCTAAAGGGCTTTTACGCACCTACCGCACTACCGATAATGGCAGCGAACATATTATGCAGTTTTCGCCCGAAAATTCCTGGACCACCGACCCGGAGAGCTATGATAACCTTACCCCATCGTGTTATAACATTGATGCGCTTGAGCAGAGCGAGGTATTGATGTGGACCAAAAAAGATTTTAACGCTTTGTTTGAAAATATCCCGGCATTAAAAACTTATTCCGAAGCGCTGATCTCCAGGAATCTTTACCGAACCCGGCAACGGGTTTTTAACGCCCTCAGCTCAACTGCCGAAGAAAAATACGACGATTTTATTAAAACCTACCCCGACATTTTAGCACGCGTGCCCCTGCACATGGTGGCTTCTTTTCTTGGCCTATCGCGCGAAACATTGAGCCGTATCCGGCATGCACAGGTTAAACAATAAGTAAAATGGTGACCTATGTCCTCGTTTAGGGCTAAAGTATTATCCAACTTTGTATTGTTAAACAAGGTCAATAACCGATCAATCCATTTACTAAAAAATTTAAAACATGCGTGTATTTGTTACCGGCGCTACGGGCTTTATAGGCTCGGCCATTGTAAAAGAATTAATTGGAGCAGGCCACCAGGTGCTCGGCCTAACGCGCTCTGATGAGGGCGCAAATGCCCTGATAGCCGCAGGTGCCGAAGTACACCGTGGCACTCTGGAAGATTTGGATAGCCTGCGCAGCGGTGCTGCCGAATGCGATGGTGTTATCCATACTGCCTTTATCCACGATTTTTCAAAGTTTCAGCAAAATTGTGAAACTGACAGACAGGTTATCGGGGCCATCGGGGATATTCTTGCAGGCTCAAACCGCCCGCTGGTAGTTACCTCAGGTACCGGTTTAGGCAGCTATGCTAACGGCGAAATAGCCGTTGAAGGGAATGTAGCAACATCCAAAACTACCCACCACCCTCGTGTAGCCTCGGAAGAAGCTGCTGCCACTATTGCAGCAAAAGGCGTAAATGTATCCATTATGCGCCTGCCGCCTTCGGTACATGACAAAGGCGATCACGGCTTTGTCCCGATTCTTATTGGCATTGCCCGCCAAAAAGGAATTTCGGCCTACATAGGCGATGGCGCTAACCGCTGGCCAGCAGTGCACCGCCTGGATGCGGCTCTGCTTTACAGGCTGATTTTAGAGAATGGTGTTGCAGGCACTTACCATGCCGTTGGCGATGCAGGCATCCCTACCCGCCAAATTGCAGAAATGATTGGCAAACATTTAAATATTCGTGCTGTAAGTATTTCGCCCGAAGAAGCAGCCGCTCATTTTGGCTGGTTTGCCGGTTTCTTTGGTTCTGATATTCCGGCATCTGCTAAATTAACCTTTGAACGCCTGGGATGGCGGCCAACGCATCCCGGTTTAATGGAAGATCTGGATCAGGGCCACTACTTTGAAAGTTAAAAACAGCTCTCCTGTCATCATTAAAAGATCTTTCGGAATTTACCGGGAGGTCTTTTAGTTTTAAGCCGCTGAAACATTAGTATAATTAAAAGCTTTTATATTTGAGAGCCGGGTCATTTTCCATCTAAATAATTAAAAAATGTTTGAAGTGCTGTTTACCCACGTAACAGAAAAGGTTTCGCTTACCGATGAGGAAAAGGATATGATCAAAACTTTCTTCAGCCCAAAAAAACTTCGTAAAAAACAATACCTGTTGCAGGAAGGCAATGTTTGCAAATACTTATGCTTTGTTGAAAAGGGGCTGCTCCGGTCTTATAACGTAGACGAAAAGGGTGAAGAACACATGAATATGTTTGCATGGGAAGGCTGGTGGACATCAGACATGTACAGCTTTTTTTCGGGCGAAAAGGCAGTTATCAATATAGATGCGATAGAGGATACTGAATTTTTAACGATCAATGCGGCAGCTTTTGAAGAGATGACGCTCAAAGTCCCCAAAATGGATCGTTACTTCCGCATTCTTTTTCAGAACAGCCTGGTGACCAAAGAGCGAAGGTTGATCAGCGCTGTTACCCATTCTGCCGAAGAAAAATATACCAAACTTGCCGAAAGCAACCCAAAACTAATTCAGCGGGTGCCTCAAAATCTCATTGCATCCTACCTGGGGCTTGCGCCCGAAACACTAAGCCGTATCAGAAAAAACATTGCGCTCCGTAAATGATTTGATTGATTTGCATCAAGCCTCTTTTTTGATTTAGATCAAGAGCCTTTGTTTTTAGCGTGGGTACCTTTGTTATATGGCAAATACAACACATCCCAAAATACTTATCACCGGTGCAACCGGGCAGGTAGGCGGCAAAACCATCGACTTTTTACTTTCAAATAAAGATATAGAATTGGTGGCTGCCGTACGGGCTCCCGATAAAGCAGCTCCCTTTACAGCTAAAGGCATAGCAACCGTTTTGCTAGATTTTGATGATGAAAGCACGTACCTGCCTGCACTTAAAGGCATCGACCGTATTTTAATAGTTACAGGTTATACTGTTGATATGCTAAGGCAAAGCAAGGCACTTTTAGACAGCGCCAAAAAAGCCGGGGTAAAGCATGTGGTTCATTTAGGCGCTTGCGGACGTGATGACACCACCGTTGCACATTGGGCATGGCACCAGTTAATCGAAAGATATATTGAATGGTCGGGTTTTTCGTACACGCATTTAAGGCCCGAAACTTTTATGCAAAACGTATTGAGTTACGGCGGTAAAAAAGCAATTGAGAACGGGATCATTCATGCTTATGTAGCCGGTGCGCGCCTTAGCTGGGTTGATGTGGATGATGTGGCACAGGTAGCCGCCTTAGCTTTGGCACATCCCGAAATACATGGCGGAAAAACCTACAGATTAGGCTATGATGCCATTACTTTTGATGAAATGGCCGCTATGATGAGCCGGATTATTGGTAAACCATTCCGTTATGAGCCGCTATCGCCCGATATGTTTTTACAGTCGATGATCAATGCAGGTGCAGAAATGGCCTATATGGGCTGCGTTTACGACCATTGGAAACGCTATGCAGCAGGCACAATTCCCGGGGCTGATGACACGTTTGATAACTTTCCTGAAATTACCGGGAGACAACCTGTAAGGTGGCCCGATTTTATTGAAAAGCATAAAGATGAATTTGACTATTAGCAGGCTATCAGGGGGCTACTGGCTCCCGCGAGTTTGAAACTCGTGGTTGTGCATGGTGATAGTTTAATAACTGCACATAAAGACATATCAAATCAAACCCTTATATTGATGAGTATAGAAATATTTGATTTTTAACTTAGTCGTCCATAAATAGTCCGATATTTGCCAATAAAGGTTAATAGCCTGTTACCTGCAAACGATAAATAGAATATCATGAAACACGACGATGTGGTTGCGGCCATAAAAGTAATTGCCGAAAAAGGACTGGCAATTAATATAAGCAAGGATGATTTGCAAGACCTGAAAACATATAACCTGATTGAAATTGCAAAAGGCGAAGAAAATGAAAGATCGCCGGCCTGTGTGTTAACAAAAAAGGGCAGGGTAATGCTTAAGGCAAACTCTAAATAATCAGTTATTATAAATATTATCATACAACAGAAAAGCCACCTGAAAGGTGGCTTTTCTGTTGTATGACTTGAGTATACAATTACGGAAATTTAACCCCACTGTAAGCGCTTACATCTGTAGTTGGTATAGATGCATTGTATTGCTTGTTAATGGCTTTAATAAACTCATTAGCTACAACGGCATAACCACGCGGGGTTAAATGCACGCCGTCTAACGAAAATATACCGCCACTTATATAATTTGAATTAAGGCTTACCCCATTAATTAATAAGCCCTGTGTTTTTACATTATCTAAAAAAGTATAGGCATCAAAAACAGCCAAACCTTTTGCAGCGGCCATTGATTTGATGGTGGTATTGTAAGAGTTGATATAATCCAAAGTCATGGTAACTTCGTTTTGATCCAGCACATATTGATTATCAACAGGTGTGTAAGGCGTTAAACCATAAGGCAGGTTACCATAAGGCGTAGACACCATTTGCCCGATTTTGCTGGTTGGGAAGGTAAGCACAATCAGATCTGCCGAGGTGGCAACCCTTGGGGCATAAGTAGTACCTGAAACCAGTGCATTGATATAAATACCCTTAACTGTTGGATTTGCCTTTTGCACAGCCGCCACAATTGCATTTACTGTTACCGTATTAAAATAAGGTATAGCGGTTACATCGGGTATGGTTGCAACTACTCCTTTTGCGCCTGATGCGGTAAGCCTGGTGATCAGCACATTGTATAATGCTGCAAAGGTACTTTTATCAGTAAGTACATCGCCTGCACCGCCTGATGTTGCGTAGGCCAGCGCATCATTATTACCCAGCCAGTTAGAGAAAAATGTAAAAGGCTTTGCAGTAACAAAATCCAAATAATCGGTACTGTTTGTTGGCGCATCACCCGGCAAAAGGCGTTCAAAATAACCATTCAGGTTACCATAAGGGGCGTAAGTGATATTTAGTAATTTAATACCCGGTACACCATAGTTGTTAATATCGCCGGTGTATTTGGTATATAAGGTAACATTACCAAAACCTGGTACAGGTAAAATACCGCGGATAGCCAGGTTATTGGTAACAGTAGTTGTAATTGGCGTGCCATCGGCATTAAAACCGCTTAGCTTTAAATAGCCCGAGCCGTTTGCCTGGTCGGTAGTGAAAAGCGGCTGAGTAAATGTGCCCCCGCCTACTGATTCCATTTGTTTGGCAATAATGCTTGGGTAGGAGTTTAGCTGCCCGTCGCGGTACAAACCGCCATCGGCATATCCCGCGGTTAATGAATTACCAACGGCAATATAGCGCGAAAAATTTGCGGTGCCTTTGGATGCCTTGAATGTGCTTACTTCCGGCTTACAGGCTGCAATAGCCAAAAGGCCCAGGAAAAATAGGTAACGGTAACTATGTTGTTTAAAAGTCTTCATCTGTTTTTGTGTTTAGGGTTTACCAGTGATAAGCAAGAGAAATGCCCGGGATGTATACATTGGTTTTAAACGTGCCTGATAGCTGCGTTTGGATATTGGTTTGCGTGCGCGACATCAGGTGCTCGTACTCAAAGCTAAAGTCAATATCCAAATGGCGGTCGGCATGGTAACCCAAACCTCCTGTTAAATATACCCTGTTGGCATCTGGTGCTTCGGGGGTAACATAGCCATCACGTACTGCCGTGCTGGCATAACCACCACCTGCACGCACATCTAACTTGTTAGTGGCTTTATACTGGCCGCCGGCACGCAGGGTAAATGCATTTTTATAGTCGCGCTGCGAGTAGGTATCCTGCAATGCAGGGGTATTGTACTTATAATCAAAAGCAAGCTGCTTGTAAACGCTCCAGTTAACCAGGTTAACATCAAGTGCAAGTGTTAGCTTGTTTGTTGGATAAAACCCTAAACCCAATGAGGTAGTTGCCGGCAAAGGGATGGATGCATTAAAAGTATTTGGCTGCGGAAAACTGCTTTGCAGCGATGAGGGTACATCAAAAATTGCATTACCGTTATTAATGGTGGTGTTAACCTTTGAGCGGTAAGTTAAACCCGCACTAAACATTGGCGATGGCTTGTAATAGATACCGGCATTATAGCCGTAACCATTGCCTGCACCTTTAAGGTCGGCCTGCCCGTCCTGCCCGTTTGCACCCGAAATAGGGATAGCCTGTTTCAGATCAACCGTACCGCGGTTATAAACAAAGCCTGCGCCTATACTTAAATTACTGGCCAGCTTTACACTCAGCGTTGGCTGAAAATAAAAGGCTTTAAGGTCAAGGCTCTCTAACGAGTACTTTCCGGCCCAGCTGTTTCCCCAGTCGGTTAACCCGCCAAATGGCGTATAAACGGCCAGCCCCAATTTCCACCATGATGATTTTGGCCCTACCGCTGCATAAAAACTAAACGGTGTGGCAACCTTGTTGGCAGTGTGATATTGTGCATTGTTTCCGCTTGGATTAAATACGGATTGAAATACCAGCGGACTTATACCCGCCTGGATGTAATTTTGTGGCAGCATAACAACCGCGCCGGGATTAAAGAATACGGATGCACCATCCAATAGCACACCTGTACCGGTATGCCCCATGCCGATTTGTTTTTCGCCCTCAAGATTAACCTGAAATCCTTGCGAAAATCCGAGTACAGGCAATAACGCGAACGCTAAGAGTAATAATTTTCTCATAATATAATTGGTATAATTAACAAGGTAACAGTTGGGATTGTACCTTTTGTTTATAAAAAATAAAATTACTGCGTAAAACAATGAAAAAAAGGGCTATAATGCGGAGATATTAGTCAAAAAGTCGGTTATGGTATACTTAAGCCTTTTCAAGCTGTAAATGAAGAAAATAGCACAACTTAGCTTATCAAAATTTGCTGACCTTTATGCTGACAAGCTGATCGGTCCGGATTTTTTTATCACCAACGAAAAGCAACTGCTCACCTTAAGCGAATACCCTTATCGCTCTGATGGCTATATAATAGGGATCTGCACCCGCGGCACCGCACAGGTTGAGGTAAACCTGCAGGTTTACGAGGCCCGGCCCGATGCCATGCTGTTAGCTACCCCCTTCCATGTATTGCGGATCTATAACAGCAGTCCTGATTTTTTATGCCGATTCATTGTTTTTTCAAAGGCCTTTTTAACCGAAAACAATGTGAACAGCCATTTTTTAGAATCATTCAGCTATTTTAAAAGCGCCTCCCTGCCGGTCATTTATACCGACCATGAAGATGCTAAAATGCTGCTTGAAATTTATGCGCTGCTGCAGCAAAAGCTCGACAGGCAGGCTCACCCCTACCGCATGGAGATCTCGCGCAGTATGCTCATTACCTTATTGTATGAGGTAGGCTCCATTTACGAAAAGCAGCATGTTATAATTAAAGGTAAATTAAACCGCAAGCAGGAACTGAACATACTTTTCCAGGAACTTGTTTTTCACCATTATAAAGAACACCGCAACGTACAATATTATGCCGACCTGTTATTTGTATCACCCAAGCACCTTACTGAAACTATAAAGGATGTAACCGGCCGTACAGCCGGCGAATGGATTGATGATGCCGTAATATTAGAGGCTAAGGTGTTGTTGCGCAACCAGGAGATCAGCATCTCAAACGTAGCGCTCGCCATTCATTTTCCTGATCAGTCCTCCTTCGGTAAATACTTTAAAAAGCAAACAGGCCTGTCACCCTCCGATTACCGGATGGCCATCCCGCGTTAAAAGTTTCGCAATTTGGCCCGTTTTTCCCCTTTCCGACTTTTTGACTAATATCTCCGCATTGCTGCCCTTTTAGGGGGCAGGCATCCCGTATAATTTTACAATTGATTATACAACCAATACCGTCCGGGCTTCTAACCGGGTAAAATAGAACCAAATTATATGAAAATATTAGTGTGCATTAGCCAGGTGCCGGATACCACCACTAAAATAATTTTAAAGGATAACGATACCACTATCAATAGCCAGGGTACTACTTATATCGTTAACCCTTACGATGAATGGTATGCCCTGATCCGCGCTATTGAATTAAAAGAAAGCGGGACCGCTACCGAAGTTCACCTGATAACTGTTGGCCGGGCCGATGCTGAGCCTATTATCCGCAAGGCACTTGCCCTGGGTGGAGATGAGGCCATCCGCATTGATGCCGATAGCAATGACCCTTATCAAACCGCCGTTTATATAGCCGATTACGCCCAAACCGTTGGTTACGACCTGGTGCTTTGCGGTAAAGAAACCATTGACTATAACAACGGTACCACAGGCGTTATGCTTGCCGAATTATTGGCTGTTGATTATATAGGCTTTGCAACCAGCATTAAAATTGAGGGCAGCACGGCCATAGTGAATCGCGAGATTGAAGGCGGCGAAGAAACCGATAGCAGTAACCTGCCTTTGGTTATATCCTGCCAAAAAGGTGTTGCCGAAGCGCGCATCCCAAACATGCGTGGTATTATGGCAGCGCGTACCAAGCTGTTAAAAGTGGTTGCACCAGCGGCGGCTGAACCTTTAACGGCAATCCTGTCCTATGAATTACCGCCGGCTAAAGCGGGTGTAAAATTAGTAAGCGCCGATGATATGGACGCATTAGTTGCTTTGCTGCACAGCGAGGCAAAGGTTATATAATTCTGCCAAAGCGGGATAACGTTACATCTAATCAATAAAAAAATGTCAGTATTAGTATTGGTAGAACATACCGAAGGAAATATAAAAAAGAAAAGTTTTGAAGCAGTTCAATATGCTGCCCAGATAGCTAAAAACACCGGAACAACCGCCACCGCTGTTGTATTGGGTACTATAGCCGATGCCGAAATGGAAGCTTTGGGCAACTATGGCGCAAACAAGGTGATCCATATTGCCGATAAACGCTTGGATGAGCTACATGCAAGGGCCTACGCTACCGCGCTGGTAAATATTGCAAAGGCCGAAGGCAGTAAAATTATTATAACCCTTTATGATATTAATGGCCGGGCCGTTGCGCCCAGGGTTGCCGTACAGTTAAAGGCAGGTTTACTTGCAGGCGCACTATCTTATCCTGATACCGCTAAAGGTTTCGCTATTAAAAAAGCGGTGTTTTCGGGCAAGGCATTTGCCTGGGTTAACCTGCTGAGCGATATTAAAGTAATTATGCTGATGCCTAATACCTTCCCGTTGACTAAAACCGATGGAAAGGCAACTATTGAAACGCAGGAAGTAAGTTTTACCGAAAAAGATTTCGGGATAAAAGTAACATCCGTAAATAAAGTAACCGGCGAGATTTCCCTGGCCGATGCTACCCTTGTAGTATCGGGTGGCAGGGGTATGAAAGGCCCGGAAAACTGGGGACTGATTGAAGACCTGGCCAAAGAGCTGGGTGCTGCAACCGCATGTTCGCGCCCGGTTGCCGATGCGCACTGGCGCCCGCACCACGAGCATGTGGGCCAAACGGGCGGCTCTATCCGCCCCGATCTTTATATTGCCGTGGGCATATCAGGTGCCATACAGCACCTGGCCGGGGTTAATGGCTCAAAAACAATCGTCGTAATTAATACCGACCCCGAGGCACCGTTTTTTAAGGCCGCAAACTACGGCGTTGTGGGCGATGCCATGAAGGTTTTGCCAATGCTTACCGAAGCGGTTAAGAAATTTAAGCTACATAAATAATTGCACCATGAATATTTTTTATGAGGGACAGGTATTGTGGGCGCATATTGATGCTAACCAGCACATGCGGCATTCTGCCTATGCTGATTTTGCAGCACAGGCCAGGCTCACCTTGTTAGAGAGCCTTGGTTTAAAACCTGCTGATCTTTTTGAATTAAATATAGGCCCGGTACTATTCAGGGAAGAATTGTTTTACCTGCGCGAGGTGGGCATTAATGATCATATTAAAGTGAGCTGCGAGTTAACAAAATCGCGTAAGGATGGTTCCCGCTGGTCAATAAGGCATGAGCTGTTTCGTGGTGATGGTATTAAAGCAGCCATAATTAACGTAGATGGCGCCTGGATTGATATGACCAAACGCAGGTTAACCGTATTACCCGAAGAATTGAGCCGCTTGTTCCTGACCACACCCCGCAGCGCTGATTATGTAGAAGAAGCCAATAAGGCATAAGTTTTAAAATCAACAATTGATATGGATCTGAAAGAAGTATTTGAAAAGGCAGTTACAGATAGTAAGGAACTACCCGTTCGCCCTAATAATGAGGTATTGTTAAACCTGTATAGCTTATACAAACAGGCTACCGAGGGCGATATAACTTCGCCCAAACCGGCTATGTTTGATTTTGTGGCACAGGCAAAATATGATGCATGGTTAAAGCTAAAAGGCGTTTCAACAGCCGACGCTATGCAGCAATATATTGACCTGGTTAATAAGCTGGCGGGGTAATATTCAGGGCTATCAGCCAAAATAGCCCAGTTAACCTGCTAATACCGAAATTTTGACAAATGTTTCCGCCTTACAGCCCTATATATTGCCTTGTTTTATAGGATATTTGTTATAGTAAACCAATACCTAATTATTTACCGGTAAAACGGTTATTTATTTTTTTTAAAGCCTTAAATTGTTGTGTTCAAATGCATGCAATGCTTTTAACGCGCAACTGTTTTTAAAATAATTAACCAATAACCAAAACTGTAAAGCCATGTCTGTAAGTAAATCACAATTCATCAGGTTAGTATTCGTAATGCTCGCAATGGTATTTGTAAGCTCCATTGCCCGCGCCCAAACTGATAAAATAGAGGGCCTGTGGTATAACGATATAAAGAGTGCCAAAATACAAATAACCCGGTATACCGATGGTAAATTTTACGGCAAGGTAGTATGGCTAAAGGAACCTTTAAAAAACGGTAAGCCTAAGGTCGATGAATTAAATACCGACCCAAAACTACGCAGCAGACCTCGCCTGGGCCTGTTAGTATTAGCAGGTTTTGTTAAAGATAGCGATGAGAAATATACCGACGGCACTATTTACGATCCTAACAATGGAAAAACTTATGATTGCCATATAACCTATAAAGGTAAAACCCTTGCTATCCGGGGCTATGTAGGTATTTCGCTTTTTGGGCGAACAACAACCTGGAGCAGGGTTGAATAATTTATAAAATCTAAAAATTTAATATAAGCTCATACTAATGGATGCTAAACGAATTATAAGAAAGGTTGCCGTGCTTGGGTCTGGTGTGATGGGCAGCCGCATTGCCTGTCATTTTGCAAACATCGGCCTGCAAGTGCTGCTGCTTGATATTGTACCAAAAGATGCCCCTGCCGGTGATAAAAAGGCAAGAAATAAAATTGTGAACGATGCGCTTGATTTTGCACTAAAATCAAACCCATCGCCTATTTATTTTAAAGCATTTGCCAAACGCATTACCACCGGGAACTTTGATGATGATCTGTCAAAAATTGCCGATTGCGATTGGGTGATCGAAGTAGTTGTTGAGCGTTTGGATATTAAACAAAAAGTATTTGAATCGGTAGAAAAATACAGGAAACCGGGTACGCTTATTACCTCGAACACTTCTGGTATCCCCATCCATTTAATGACTGAAGGCCGGAGCGATGATTTTAAGCAGCATTTTTGCGGCACCCACTTTTTTAACCCGCCGAGGTATTTAAAACTACTGGAGATCATTCCCACAAAAGATACTTTACCTGCCGTTGTAGATTTTTTAATGGCCTACGGCGAAAAGTATTTAGGCAAAACTACGGTGCTTGCAAAAGATACCCCTGCGTTTATAGGCAACAGGATTGGCGTTTTCAGCATTATGAGTGTACTGCACTATGTTGAAAAAACAGGCATGACGGTTGAAGAGGTTGACAAGCTTACCGGCCCGGTGATCGGTCATCCAAAATCGGCCACTTTCCGTACTACCGATGTGGTGGGTTTGGATACCATGGTACATGTTGCCAATGGCTTATATGCAAACGTACCCGGTGATGAGGCCCGCGATTTATTTCAGCTGCCTGAATTTGTTAACGGGATGGTTAAAAACAACTGGCTGGGCAGCAAAACCAACCAGGGCTTTTATAAAAAGGAAAAAACAGGAGGCACTAACCAGTTTTTTGCCCTCGACCTGAAAACACTGGAATACAAACCATCGCAAAAAGTTAAGTTCCCGTCTTTAGAAACTACTAAAACGGTTGACAGCTTGAAAGACAGGCTTAAAATTCTGTTTGCGGCGAAAGATAAAGCCGGAGATTTTTACCGGTCGACCTTTTACCAGCTTTTTGCTTACGCCAGTAACCGTATCCCCGAAATCACCGAAGAGTTTTATAAAATAGATGATGCCATGAATGCCGGCTTCGGCTGGGAAATGGGCCCCTTTGAAAAATGGGACGCCTTAGGCGTAGCCAATACGGTTAAAGAAATGGAAGCAGCAGGTAATAAACCCGCTGCCTGGGTTTACGATATGATAGCCGCAGGCGCTGCAAGCTTTTACAAGATCGAAGATGGCAAACGCCTGTTTTATGATATTGCATCAAAAAGCTATAAGCTGATACCGGGTACAGAAAACTTTATCCTGCTGGATAATATCCGTACTACCCATACTTTATGGAAAAACAGCGGCACTACCATTACCGATATTGGCGATGGTATTATCAACCTGGAGTTTCACACCAAAATGAACACCATTGGCGGCGAAGTGATTGAAGGTATTAATAAAGCCATCACTCTTGCCGAAACCAGCTACAAAGGTTTAGTGATCAGTAACGAGGGTGCTAATTTTAGTGCCGGCGCTAACGTAGGTATGATATTTATGATGGCCGTTGAGCAGGAGTTTGACGAGCTGAACATGGTGATCAAGGCATTTCAAAATACCATGATGCGTATCCGTTACTCATCAATACCTGTTGTTGCGGCACCACACCAGATGGCGTTGGGCGGCGGCTGTGAACTGTGCCTGCATGCTGATAAAGTGGTTGCCCATGCAGAATTATATATGGGTTTGGTTGAGTTTGGCGTGGGGCTTATTCCCGGCGGTGGCGGCACCAAGGAGTTTGCACTCCGCTTAAGCGATGAATTGCAGGATGGCGATGTAGAGCTGAATAACTTCCGCGACAGGTTTTTGACCATTGGCCAGGCTAAGGTATCAACCTCTGCCTATGAGGCGTTTGAATTAGGCTACCTTAAAAAAGGCCGCGACCAGGTTGTTTTATCACGCAACAGGTTACTATCCGAAGCAAAACAGCAATGCCTGCAATTGGCAGAAGAGGGTTATGTACAACCTGTTCAGCGTACTGACATCAGGGTGCTGGGTAAACAGGCACTTGGCCTGGGTTATATTGGTGCCAATACCATGTTCAGCGGTAATTATATCAGCGAGCACGATGTTAAGATCTCCCAAAAGCTGGCCTATGTGCTTGCCGGGGCCGACCTGTCGCAGCCTACCCAGGTAAGCGAAGAATATTTACTGAACCTGGAGCGCGAAGCATTTGTTTCGCTTTGTGCTGAACGCAAAACCCTTGAACGCATCCAATCTATTTTAAAGGGCGGAAAAGTATTAAGAAACTAATTAAAGAAAGAAAAGACATGAACGCATATATAGTTGCAGCCTGCCGCAGTGCTGTTGGAAAAGCAAACCGGGGCGGTTTTAGGTTTACAAGGCCCGATACCCTTGCCGCCGATGTGATCAAACACCTGATGGTAAGCGTACCCAATGTGGATAAAGAGCGGATTGAAGATGTGATTGTTGGCAACGCCACCCCCGAGGCCGAGCAGGGGCTGAACGTTGGCCGCCTGATCTCGCTAATGGCGCTGGATACGGATAAAGTACCCGGAATGACCGTGAACCGTTATTGCGCTTCGGGACTTGAAACCATTGCCATTGCATCAGCCAAAATACACAGCGGTATTGCCGACTGCATTATTGCCGGTGGTGTTGAAAGCATGAGCCTGCTGCCAATGGGTGGCTGGCGTATAGTACCCAATGCTGATGTAGCTTTAACTCATCCTGATTATTATTGGGGAATGGGCTTAACAGCTGAAGCCGTTGCCCGCGAATATAAAATTGGCCGCGAAGAGCAGGACCAGTTTGCCTATCAATCGCACCAAAAAGCAATTAGCGCAATAGCAGCAGGCAGGTTTAAGGACCAGATTGTACCCGTTAACGTGAAAGAAACTTATGTTGACGAAAGCGGCAAAAGAAAAACAAGAGAATTTATTGTAGATACAGACGAAGGTCCGCGTGCAGATACCTCAATGGAGGCTTTAGCAAAACTAAAACCTGTGTTTGATGCCCGCGGATTGGTAACTGCAGGCAACTCCTCACAAACAAGCGATGGTGCAGCTTTTGTAATGGTAGTTAGCGAGCGCTTTATGAAAGCCAATAACCTTACGCCTATTGCCCGTTTGGTTAACTATTCGGTAGTAGGTGTGCCGCCGCGTATTATGGGTATAGGTCCGCTTTACGCCATTCCCGAAGTATTAAAAAGAGCAGGCCTGAAACAGGACGATATTGAACTGTTTGAATTGAATGAGGCCTTTGCATCACAATCATTAGCGGTAATAAAAGGCCTGGGCCTTAACCCCGATCTGATCAATGTAAATGGCGGTGCCATTGCATTGGGCCATCCGCTGGGTTGCAGCGGTGCCAAACTATCGGTACAGCTGTTTGACGAGCTTAAACAGCGGAAACAGAAATACGGCATGGTTACCATGTGCGTAGGTGCCGGGCAAGGTGCAGCAGGCATATTCGAACTATTAAATTAAACATCAACATATTAAAACGATATATCATGAGTACCGCAATAGAAAACAAGCATTTAAAGGGAGGCGAGTTCCTCATAAAAGAAACTTTAGCCGGAGATGTTTTTATCCCTGAAAACTGGGACGAAGAACAGCTGATGATAGCCCAAACCTGCCAGGACTTTGTTGAACAAAAGGTGGTTCCGGTTTTAGACCGTATTGATGCCGCGGAAGAAGGCCTGATGGTTAGTTTAATTAATGAGGCGGGTGAGTTAGGGATCCTGAGCGTATCAATCCCCGAGGAATATGGTGGTTTTGGTAAGGATTTTACCACTGCCATGCTGATCAGTGAAAAAACCGGGCCGGGTGCATCATTCTCTGTGGCTGTAATGGCACATACCGGTATTGGCACACTGCCGATACTT
Organism: Mucilaginibacter sp.; assembly: GCF_965277465.1. GTDB lineage: Bacteria > Bacteroidota > Bacteroidia > Sphingobacteriales > Sphingobacteriaceae > Mucilaginibacter. Next base: position 55,778 of record NZ_CBDICW010000002.1, on the reverse strand, counting down.
TATTATGGTAATGATGAGCAAAAAAACAAATACATCCCCAAGCTGGGCAGCGGTGAGTGGAAAGGTGCTTATTGCCTTACCGAGCCGGGAGCAGGCTCAGATGCAAACTCGGGCAAAACCCGTGCAACGCTATCAGCGGATGGCAAGCATTATATCATCAACGGTCAAAAAATGTGGATCACCAATGCAGGTTTTGCTGATGTGTTCACCGTTTTTGCCAAAATAGATAACGACGAAAACCTGAGTGCCTTTATTGTTGAAAAAGGTTACGAAGGCCTGTCACTCAACCCGGAAGAACACAAGATGGGTATAAAAGGGAGCTCTACCCGCCAGGTGTTCTTTAATGATTGTAAGGTTCCTGTTGAAAACCTGCTTTCGGAACGTGGCAATGGCTTTAAAATAGCCGTTAACATCCTGAATTTAGGTCGTATAAAATTAGGCGGCGCTGCATTAGGTGCTTCAAAATCGGTAATTACCAATGCGGTACGTTACGCTAATGAGCGGGAGCAGTTTGGCCGCCCTATTGCAAAATATGGTGCCATCCGTTATAAATTAGGCGAGCAGGTGATCCGTGCTTATGCTGCCGAAGCTGCCATGTACCGCGCCAGCCAAAACATTGAGGATGCTATTCACAACCTGATTGAAGGTGGCATGGAAGCATCAAAGGCAAAGCTTAAAGGTACCGAGCTGTTTGCTATTGAAGCTGCCATTATAAAGGTGCATGCATCAGAGGCGTTGGATTATATTGTTGATGAAGGTGTACAGATTTATGGAGGAATGGGTTACAGTGCCGAGGCACCGATGGACCGTGCTTATCGTGATAGCCGTATTAACCGCATATTTGAAGGCACTAACGAGATTAACCGTATACTAACGGTGGATATGATCCTGAAACGTGCGATGAAGGGCGAGCTTGACCTGATGGGCCCTGCTCAAAGCGTGGCAGCCGAATTAATGAGCATTCCTGATTTCAATACAGCCGAAGAAGATCTCTTCACCAAAGAGAAAAAATACATATCCAACTTTAAAAAGGCCGTTTTATTAGTCGCCGGTGCAGCCGTGCAAAAGCTAATGGCTAACCTGGCCAAAGAGCAGGAAGTATTGATGTACCTGGCCGATATGCTGATTGAAACCTACGTAAGCGAATCACTACAATTAAGGGTTGAAAAATTAGCCGGGCAGCGTGGCGACGAAGCCGTAAAAGATCAGATTGATATAATGCAGGTTTACATAAGGGATGCCGCCGATAAAATTTTTAAAGCAGGTAAAGAAGCCTTAAACTCTTTTGCCGAAGGGGACGAACGCAGAATGATGATGACCGGCTTAAAACGTTATACCAAAACCGAAGACTTCAACACTACCGCAGCACGCAGGCGCATTGCAGCAAAACTGATTGAACAAAATAAATACTGCTTCTAAACCAAACCGATCTTCATTTACAGACCTATAAACTATTGTTCACATGATAAATGCAACAAGATTATTTGATTGTATCAGCGATCAGGCCCTTAATCCAAGGGCTGATCTGCTGAATGCCAAAGTGAACGGCGTATGGAAGTCATTCAGTACAGTTGAGGTACATGAAAAAATTTACCAGTTGGCTGCTGCACTTCTTGAAATGGGGATCTCGGGGGGTGATGGCACAACCATTGGCCGGGATAAAGTGGGGCTGATCAGCAATGGCAGGCCCGAGTGGCTGATAGTTGATTTGGCAGTTCAGCTAACCGGGGCCATATTGGTGCCACTTTATCCCAATACCAGCTTAAAAGAAATTGAGCAAATATTAGTGGAGGCCGAGGTTAAATGCATTTTTGTAAGCGATGCCGATCTGTGCGGTAAGATCAATGCAGTTAGTGTACACGTGCCTTCGCTTAAATCTATTTTCTCGTTTGATGAGATTGAGAGCTGCAAAAATTGGAAACAGTTATTTAAGCCCATTACAGATGCTGATCGTGATAAAATAAAAACAAGTATTGCTAAAATTAGCGAAGATGATGTAACTACCATTATTTTCACATCGGGCACTACCGGCAGGCCAAAGGGCGTAATGCTTACCCACAAAAATATTGTTAGCAACGTAATAGGGTCGGGCGAGGTATTGAAGCAGATCCCGATTGCCGATAAACGCGCCTTAAGCTTTTTACCGCTTAACCACATTTTTGAAAAAATGTGTACGTACATCTATCTCTTTTATGGTTTCTCCATTTATTACGCCGAAAGCATGGATACCATCGGCTTAAATATGAAAGAGGTTAAGCCTTATATTTTCACCGCCGTTCCGCGTTTATTGGAGAAGGTGTTTGAAAAAATAATGATAGAGGGGCAAAAACTTACCGGGGTAAAAAGAAAGATCTTTTTATGGTCGATTGAAGTTGCCGAGCAGTTTGAAAATACCGGCAACAGCCCTTGGTTCAATTTAAAATTGGCCCTGGCCGATAAACTTGTTTACAGCAAGTGGCGCAATGCCATAGGCGGTAATGTTAAGGCCATTGTGGTAGGCAGTTCGGCATGCCCGGTTAGATTAGCCCGGATTTTTACCGCAGCCAAAATGGTTGTGCTGGAAGGCTATGGCCTTACAGAAACATCCCCGGTAATATCAGTTAACCAGTTTGATCCTAATTACAGAAAGTTCGGCACCGTTGGCCATTTAATAAAAGATGTACAGGTTAAAATTGCTGCCGATGGCGAGATATTAACCAAAGGCCCAAGCGTTATGGTGGGCTATTATAAAAACCCAGAGCTTACAGCTGAAGTGTTGGAAGATGGCTGGTTCCATACCGGGGACATTGGCGAGCTTGATACAGATGGATTCCTGAAAATAACAGACCGGAAGAAAGAGATCTTTAAAACATCGGGCGGTAAATATGTGGCTCCCGGCCCTATTGAAAACCGGATGAAAGAAAATCCTTTTATTGAGCAGATGATGGTTGTTGGCGCCGAAAGAAAATTCACATCGGCCCTGATCGTACCATCGTACCCTAACCTTAAACTATGGTGCACACAAAATAAACTCAGCTTTAATTCAAATAAGGAGATTGTAAACGATGCAGCAGTAATTGCATTGTTTCAATCCATTATAGAAACCTTAAACATTGAATTTAACCATGTTGAACAGGTTAAAAAGTTCAGGCTGCTTGAGCATGAGTGGACCATTGACGGAGGCGAACTAACCCCTACCGGTAAAATGAAACGCCGTACTATTTTAGAAAAATATAAAAACGAAATAGAAAAAATGTATACCAGCGATATTGGCAACGCTGCGCTAACCCATTAATTTCACTTCCTATCCCAATAATAATACCTATGAATACCATCCAGATAAACGTTGAGGATAAGCTTGCTATTATTACCTTAAACAGGGGGCGCTCAAACCCTATTAATATGGAGATGCTTGCCGAGCTGATAAGTACGGTAAAAGATATAGAGGCCGATGACACTATCGGCGGGCTGATCATCACCGGGAAGGAAGGATTTTTTTCGGCAGGGATAGACCTCATAGAGGTTTATAACTATAACGAAGCCGAAAGCAAGAACTTTTGGACTAATTTTCTGTTAATGCAAACAGTATTGGCCAGCTTTAAAAAGCCCTTTGTTACCGCAATAACCGGGCACAGCCCGGCGGGTGGCTGCATTATACCCATTTGCAGCGATTACCGGGTTATGGCTGCCGGGCAGTATATCATCGGGCTTAATGAAATTCCTGTTGGGATTATAGTGCCTGACAGTGTATTTAGCTTGTATTCGTTTTGGTTAGGCAGCCGCAAGGCTTATCAATACCTGTTAGAGGGTAAATTGCTTACTGTTGATGAGGCCCTTAAAGATGGGTTGATTGACGAGGTTTGCGAAGCAGGGGATGTATTGGCTTCAGCAGAGAAAAAGATCCGCTCTTACATGAAACTGAACGCCGCAACCTGGAGCCAGAGCAAAGTTAATTTGCGAAAAGAGCTGTCGGCCAAAATGCAGGCAGATAACAGTGCCTTATTAGATAAAATGCTGCAGCAATGGTGGGCGCCCGAAACACGCCTATCCCTGCAAAAAGTGATTGAAAAATTGACCAAACCAGTTACCAGATAAACCCATGCAAATACCTGATATAAATAACGATGCCGATAATGGAATGCTCAGGCCCGATGCTTTTAAGGGTAAAACCATTATTGTAACAGGCGGTGGCACAGGGCTTGGAAAAGCTATGGGTACTTACTTTTTAAAGTTAGGTGCCAACCTGATAATTACCAGCCGCAAGTTGGATGTGCTGCAAAAAACTGCTGCCGAAATGGAAGCCGAAACAGGCGGCAAGGTATTGGCCCTGTCCTGCGACGTACGCAATTATCCCGAAGTTGAAAACGTGCTTAATAAAGCTATTGAAACCTTTGGCAGTGTAAATGCCATAGTAAACAATGCGGCAGGTAATTTTATATCACCTACCGAAAGGCTTTCGGCCAATGCGTTTTCAACCATTATTGATATTGTGCTTAAGGGCTCGGTAAATTGCTCGCTTGCAATTGGTAAATACTGGATCAGGGAGAATATGCCGGGCAATATTTTAAATATTATTACCACTTATGCCTTCACAGGTTCGGCTTATGTAGTACCTTCGGCATGTGCAAAGGGTGGTGTGCTGGCCATGACGCGTTCATTAGCAGCCGAATGGGGCAGGCACCAGATCCGCACAAATGCTATTGCCCCGGGGCCATTCCCTACCAAAGGTGCATGGGAACGCCTGCTACCTGGAGAAATGGCCGAAAAGTTTGATTTTAAAAACAGGGTACCATTAAAAAGGGTAGGCAAACACCAGGAAATTGCGAACCTGGCCGCTTATCTTATCTCCGATTATTCGGGATATATTAATGGCGATGTGATTACCATTGATGGCGGCGAATGGCTGCAGGGTGCAGGCCAGTTTAACGGCCTGGAGATGATAACCAATGATATGTGGGATGGTATTGAACAATTAACCCGGTCTGCAGGGGGCAAGTAACCGGTAAAAAACATATTGATAATGATTGCACAAATTTTATTCATCATCATACTGGCAGCGGCAGTTTACCTGTTTACAAAAAACGCAGGTAAAATAAGGCGTAATATATTATTAGGAAAAGATACCGACCGGTCAGACAACCCGGCACTCCGCTGGAAAACGATGGCAAAAGTAGCCCTCGGGCAAAGTAAAATGGTAAAAAGGCCGCTGGCCGCTGTAATGCACTTTTTCATCTATGTGGGTTTTGTGATCATCAACTTAGAGGTGTTAGAGATCATGATCGATGGCGTATTTGGCTCGCATCGCATCTTTTCAAAACCCTTAGGCGGATTATACGACCTGCTGATCGGCAGCTTTGAGGTCCTGGCCCTTTTGGTATTAGCAGCCTGCGTAGTTTTCCTGGCAAGGCGCAATATTGCCCGCTTAAAGCGCTTTAGCGGCGTGGAGATGACCGAATGGCCAAAATCTGATGCGAACTATATCCTCATCATCGAGATCTTGCTGATGAGCGCATTTTTAACCATGAACGCTGCAGACCATAAATTACAGCTGCTTAATTTCGGCCATTACCTTAAGGCAGGCAGTTTCCCGGTAAGCGGTCTTTTAAATGGCATTTTGCCAAACAATACGCATTCGCTCGAATTAATAGAACGTGGCTGCTGGTGGTTCCACATTGTAGGCATACTGGCATTTTTAAATTACCTGCCTTATTCAAAGCATTTTCATATCCTGCTGGCTTTTCCAAACACCTATTATTCAAACCTGCACCCTAAGGGGCAGTTTACCAATATGGCATCGGTTACCAACGAGGTAAAGGCTATGCTCGATCCATCCTTTGTACCCGATAGTACTGGCGACGTGGCAAGATTCGGCGCAAAGGATGTAACCGACCTTACCTGGAAAAACCTGATGGAAGCCTATACCTGTACCGAGTGCGGCCGGTGCACCAGCGTTTGCCCGGCAAATATTACGGGCAAACTACTATCGCCCCGTAAAATAATGATGGATACGCGCGACAGGATAACCGAAGTGGGCAACAACATAGATAAACATGGTAAGGACCATACAGATAATAAAACCTTGCTTGATGATTATATCACCCGCGAAGAGTTATGGGCCTGTACCAGCTGCAATGCCTGTACCGATGCCTGCCCGGTTAATATTAACCCGCTGGAGATCATTACCGAAATGCGAAGGTATATTGTAATGGAAGAATCACAGGCCCCGGCAAGCCTAAACAATATGTTTGGTAATATGGAGAACAACGGCGCACCCTGGAAATATAGTAATGCAGACAGGTTTAACTGGAATAGCCCTACCTAAATCCTCCCCCAAAGGAGAGGACTTATAAAAATTTCCCATAAAATGAATAGGTTATAATGGACGATAATATACAAAATACTAATAGCCCCATTTCCTCCGGAGAGAGCCGGGGTGAGGCGGTACCCACTATGGCCGAAATGGCTGCAAATGGAAAACAACCCGAAATATTGTTTTGGGTAGGGTGCGCAGGTAGCTTTGACGAACGTGCACAGAAAATAACCCGCGATATTTGTAAGATCCTGAACCATGTTGGGATCAGCTTTGCTGTTTTAGGCACAGAGGAAAGCTGTACCGGTGATCCGGCTAAACGGGCGGGGAACGAGTTTTTGTTCCAGATGCAAGCCATTGCCAATATACAGGTGCTGGATGCCTATCAAATTAAAAAGATAGTAACCGGCTGCCCGCACTGCTTTAATACCATTAAAAACGAGTACCCCGGTTTGGGTGGTAATTACGAAGTAATCCATCACTCCCAGCTTATCCAGCAATTAATTGACGAGGGTAAGCTTAAGGCTGAAGGCGGAGAAAGCTTTAAAGGCAAACGCATTACCTACCACGACCCTTGTTACCTGGGCCGTGGTAATAACGTTTACGAAGCCCCGCGCAAAGCCTTAGAGATTTTGGATGCCGAACTTGTTGAATTAAAACGATGCAAATCAAACGGTTTATGCTGTGGTGCCGGTGGCGGACAAATGTTTAAAGAGCCTGAAAAAGGTATAAAAGACATTAACCTTGAACGTATGAACGATATTACAGAATCAAAGGCACAGGTAGTTGCAGCCGCCTGTCCGTTTTGTATGACAATGCTGAGCGATGGCATTAAACACGGCAATAAAGAACAAGAGATACAGGTTTTGGATATTGCCGAGATAACTGTTAGGGCAAACGGCTTATAGCTTAAAGTATTTTATAGCGTTTATTAACTGTTTTAAGCCATTCGCGTGCAATCAGTTCATGCCCGGCAGGCATAGGGTGTACGCCATCCCATATCCAGTGCTCGGCAGGTGCTTTTAGGGTTGCCTTATCAAAAGCGGCCTGTAAAGGCACATAAACTGCATTATATTTCACAGCTATTGCTTTTACAATGGGCTGCCGCTTTTGTACCTCGGTAGTCCAGTTGGTAAGGTTTTTTTTCACCATGCCAACCGGTAAAATAAATGGCTCGCATATAACTAATTCAACGCCCGGTAAAGCACTAATAGTTTTTGCCAGTAAAGCATCGTAGGTATGGCCAAAATCATCGGCAGTTATTTTTTCGCCTTTTACCACTACGGCAAATACATCATTAATACCAACCAAAATACTTAACAGGTCGGGCTTAATATCCAGCGCATCCTGCTGCCAGCGTTCGGCAAGGTTATTTACGGTGTTACCACTAATACCCCTGTTAAAAAATTTATAATCCCGGTCCGGGTATTCATAATTAAGTCGGCTGGCAATCAGATAAGCATAATCCTGCCCGAACAGATGGTTCCAGTCCATGTTATTGCTACGCCCGCCATCAGTAATAGAATCCCCCTGAAACAAAAACGTTTTTGACACTGGGGAATCCAATGGCCTATCCCCAGCCATAGCAGGCAATATGCCCGGCAAAGTGATAGCGGCTGCGCCAGCCAGCGATATTTTTTTCAGGAAATCTCTTCTGTTATCGTTCATAATTATTGGATAATTAATTTTTAAGCAGCTGCCTTAATGCTGCTTATTGCTCTGATTTATTTTAACGCCTAATTCTGCAACAGCAATGCCGTTACCGCTAACCACATGTAATACAGCAAATTTAAAATAGCGGCGGCTAACCGGCTTAACCAGCTGTACAACCTGCTCAACAGGATTTGATTTAATGTTCGAGAATTCGCCTGTAGCTGCCTCCTCCCATTTTACACCATCATTACTGGTATAAAAAGCATATTTATCTGCTATGCCTGCTTTTTCTTTATCCTGCCGTGGCAAATAAGTAAATGCCTTTATGTTTTGTACACTTCCCATATCAATACTGATCTCCTGCGGATACTGAATACTTTTAGTCGAATCATTACTAAGCGTACTCCAGAAAGTAGCCGCATTCTCATCAATGCTGGATGATACATTGTTATCGCCTCGGGATATTTTGCCCATTACTTTCCAACCCGATTTTGAAAGGTCAAATTTTTGTGTACCCAGCACTCCTGTTGTATTATCAGCATAAAAACTTCGTGCCTTAACAATACCGCCGTTAGTTAATTGAAAAGGTGCTTTATATAATGGTGATTTCAGGGTTGGCTCCATCCCGTTCGTAGTGTAATGAATACTGCTTACAGGTGCATCGCTTATAATACTAACCGAACCATTTAAATCGCGCTTAATTATTGGTGCCGATAAATGTACAGGCTCTTTAAAAAGACCAAAATCGCTCAATGCAATACAAACCGGCGATGCCGTAATGCGCAGCCTTACTTTGCTTGCAGTAATATTGTTTGGCAGGCGGATCAGCCTGTTTGCACCAATACTGGTAACCGTTGCTATCTGCTGCCAGTTACCGTTTAGCAAGGCATCAAAAGCAGCACCTTCAATACGCTGCCCTAACTTAATGTTTTCGCGCAGGCGGATAACGTTAAATGTTTTTGGCTGATGAAGATCAATTACCAGCTCCGGTTTGGTGATCCTATCATCGGTAGCCCAGTACGAATATCGGTTATTATCCAGCAAAAATGCAGGCCCGTATTTAGCGGCATTGCCCCCGCGTATATTGCTGGCTTTTAAAGCAGCACCCTTAGCCAGGTTATTGGCAAAGGTTTGTTTAATAAGTTGGCCAAATTGTTTTAATACAGCTACATCTTCATTGCTCAGTACTCCATCTTTATTAGGTGATAGGCCAAGATCAAGGCAGGCACCACGACCCACACTTTTATAATAAAGATCAAATAAATTGTACGCAGATTTTGTTTGCCCATCCTGCGACTGGTGATAGAACCAGCCATTTCGTAAAGGCACATCACATTCTGCAGGGATCCAGTAATCACCATTACGGGTACCTTCTGTAGCCTCTTCATAAAGCGAATAGCCGTTGGCTGGCTTTTTGCCTTTATCAGGGGCTTTGGGTGTATAGGTAGCCCAATATGTTTCGCCGGCATGGCCCTCCTCGTTACCCACCCATCTAACATCCGGACCAACGTCACCAAAAATACTGGCACCGGGTTGCATTTTACGGGTTATAGCCCAGGTGGTATCCCAGCCATAATAATCTGAGCGGTTAATTGTGCGCACTGCCCTGGCACCGCCATAATAGCCGTCGCCCCCGTTTGCTCCATCATGCCACGACATAAACAGCTTTCCATAATTAGCATATAATTCTTTTAGTTGTTTCCGGTATATATCGGTTACGTATTCCGGCTTTCCGTATAAGGGATTATTCCTGTCCCAGGGCGAGCAGTAAACACCCATTTTCATTCCTAACTTTTGGCAGGCCAGCTGATACTCCTTCAGCACATCACCCTTACCATTTTTCCAGGGGCTTTTGCTGATGTTATGTTCTGTAGTTTTTGTGGGCCAAAGGCAAAAGCCATCATGGTGCTTGGCTACAACCACTATTCCTTTAAAGCCGCCGCTTTTGGCAGCACCTACTATTTGCATGGCGCTGAAATGCTTAGGGTTAAAAATCTGCGGATCTTCATCGCCATAACCCCACTCTTTATCGGTATAGGTAGCCACGCTGAAATGGATAATACAATACATATCCGTTTCCTGCCAGTTTAGCTGGCGTGGTGCCGGCAACACACCATAAGGTTTTGGTGGCGCCTGTGCAAAAGCTGTTAGCAGGCTTGCCGATAAGAGGCCGAGCAATATTAATTTTTTCATTTATTCGCTTAATTTTTTAACCAGGCCGATGGAATATCCTGCGGCTCTGATCCGTTTAAACTGTACTTTAATTTTAATGTGTAACCACCGCCGCCTTCAATAAAATCAAGGGCGATATTGTGTAAACCTTTTTTTAATGCTACCTGCCCGCTTTTTTCAATAGCCGAATGCAGGCCATCATTGTTAACCACTTCGCGGCCTGCAATTTTCAAGGCCCCCCCATCATCGCAGGTAAGGTAAAAACTGTAAACACCATCCTGCGGTATTTCAAGATAGCCCCTGTATTTTAGTCCGAAACTTGGCGCTTCGGCTGCCTTGGGTACAACAATGCTGTAAACTGTAAAAACACCGTCGGGCTTGGTATCAGGTATCAGCGAAGCCAGTTTATAAAACTGCTGATATGCTTTACAAATCAAGCCATTACTGATATGGGCTGCCGTTTCTGGCAATGCATAACTTTGCTTTTGATATTTAACATCATAAATATCGCCATGACTACCGTCAGATTTAAATGCGGCCACTTTGATCTGCTGCGATTGCTCAATTACCAGTGGCTTACTTAAAACAGCCGAATTACTTTGTGGTAAAGTACCATTCAGCGTGTACCTGATAGTTAAACCCGGTAATGGCTTTTCAATGGCCAAAGTATCCTTATCAGTAAATACATTTGATTCTAAAAAACCTGACAAATCCGGCAGCCTGTAATGTACATTCAGCTTATCAAGCCGGGTGTATTGCTCATTAAGGCGTTGCAGGTAAAATTTATAATCAGGGTGATTGGTCCACAGTACTTCGGCAAGGGCAGTCATCCTTGGCATATACATATAATCGGCCCGTTTTTCAGACGGGATCCCTTCTGTCCATATGTTTGCCTGTGCGCCAATAATATTCTTTGCTTCTATATCTGTTAATCCTTTTGGGACGACTGCAAAATTGTAAACCGCAGCAATTGAATTTTTATCCGGAGCGGCATCAAAATATAAAGGGCTGCCCGGCGTCATAATTACTTTATTGCCATTTTTTGCAGCTTCAACAGGGGCTTTGGGCACCCAGGTGCGCCAGTACATTACAATAGCCGAAGGGCTTACACCACCCTCAATAATCTCGTCCCAGCCAATCATTTTACGGCCCTTTGAGTTAAAGAACTTTTCCATCCGGTTAATGAAATAGCTTTGCAAGGCAGGCAGGTCTTTGATCCCCTCACGCTTCATCAACTCTTTGCAAGCGTCAGATTTAGCCCAGTCGCTGCGGTCAACCTCATCACCGCCAATATGAATGTATTGGGATGGGAAAATATCCATGATCTCTGTAAACACGTTTTCGGCAAACTCAAAGGTGCTTTCGTTACAGGGGCAAATAGGTTTGGTAAATAACGTGCCCCATTTGTTTTCGCCATTGCAGGTTAAAAACGGATAGGCGTTTATAGCAGCCATCATGTGTCCGGGCATATCAATTTCGGGTATGATATCAATATGCCTGCTTAGTGCATAAGATACCAATGCCTTCATTTGCACCTGCGTGTAAAAACCACCGTAAAGGGTTTTACCATCCTTATGGATAATATGTTCAGGGTCTATATTAAAATCAGGGTTATCAACAGCACGTTTCATACAGGCCGAATCCTGATTATTGAAAGTGCGCCATGCACCCTGTTCGGTTAGCTTCGGATATTTTTTTATTTCTATGCGCCAGCCCTGGTCGTCGGTTAAATGCAGGTGCAGCTTATTCATTTTGTAAAGCGCCATTACATTAATAAACTTTTTTATATAAGCTATTGAAAAAAAGTGCCGCGATACATCCAGATGCATACCTCGCCACTCATAAGCGGGCCAATCATCAATACGCACGGCTGGCAGCGCCAAACTTTTAAGCGTAATAATACCAGCCTGCTCAACAGCTGGCGGCAATAATTGCCTTATGCTTTGCACCGCCATAAACATACCCTGTTTGGTTTTAGCCGAAAGGATAATTTGACCGGGCGTAATGCGGATACTATAACCCTCGGGGGCTGCTATAGTGGCATCGTATATTAAACTGATGTTATGCTTCGTTAGGTCACCAGTAACTTGTTTAAGTGGTTTTCCCAGGCTGTTTGCAAAATACTGACCAAGTATATCTGCCTCATTTTTAAACAAACCTTTATCGGGCAAAACTATAGCAGTGGCCGGGGTAATTATAAAATTGCCATCCATTGCAGTAAGCGAGGCCGGGTATGGGATGATGGGGTACCGTACATTTTTTCGCTGCGCGATACCATTAACATTTAGCAGCGCTGTAAACAAAAAAATGAGCGCTGTAATTCTGTAGTTCACCATAGCTATACTTCTTAGTTGTTTTTTAAAGTAGATTTAAGGTAATTGATTAAGTTTAAAACGAATCACCTCTATTGATTCCTTTTGCCGGGAGATGATCACATACATATATCCATTACTGATAGTTGTATGCGGATAACCGTACTGGCCGCCTTTCCATAAGCCTTTTTGTTTAAGCTGATAAAGCTCATCAGCTATAATGTATTGCTTGTTAAAATACTTACCATCGGCAGCTATAGCTAAAACCAATGGATTGCGGTCATAATGATGCAGTGTGTCAGGTATGCCTACATAATAATACCGTTTATCTGGCAGCCTGCCAAAGTGAAACTTACTGTCGTTATCGCTAAAATTGGTTTCGTTTGGTTTTGACCATATGCTGCCATTATCCCTGCTTTCGGTAAGCCAAAGCTTCCCTTTCCAGCCCTTGCCGGTAACCCTTAAAAGCATGTGGAGCACCGCATCATCTGTTTGAAAGAATGAACCTTCACAAAGCGGTGGCAGGCCAAGCTTTTCTGCCGGTTTATAAAAAGTTGCTGAATTATCCTGGGTATATAAAGAATCGGGGTAAAAGCTGCTCATTTTCCAGCCTGCTAAACCCGACCGGTCATCGGTATAAGGAAAACTAAAATTACCACTGATAATGAGCCTTCCGTTTTTAATAGCCTCGGGTCCATGATTTGGAATGAGCGGGAGATGCAGATCTATTGGCTTGCTCCAATGCAGCCCATCAGTAGTAGTTTTGGCCCAAAGATGGGTATGTGTACGGTCTTTTTCATATTCGCCGTAATAAGCAACCAGGGTATCTTTAAACTGGTAAAAGCCTGCTGCTGTGAGTATATTTTGGATACCATTTACAGCTTTTGATGGCTGGGCCAATACTTGTGGTGCCGGCCATTGTTTAAAATCTTTTGAAACAGAGAACACCACCCGCTGCCCTGGCGAATCCTCATCAATCAAGCCGTTTGACCATATAGCTATCAGCTTCCCTTTAAATACAGCAATAGCCGCATGGTGGTTATAAAGCCAACCTTTTACCGGCGAATAAATTATGCTCCGCTCAATTTTTAAATGCGTAAGGCCGTTTTGGATTGTATAATTATTACGGATGCCGCTTTGCTGGGCGTACCCAAAACTGCAGGCAACAGTTAATAATAAAATCCATAAAATAACTTTTAACAGTGATTTCATACCTTACAAACCTATCCTTTTAAAACGTAATCCGTTAAAAAAAACCGCTCCGGAAAATCCGGAACGGCTCTTAAATAAATCAACCTCAATAAATTATTTGTCCCACCAAACGCGGGCTTTAGGGTTAAATGTGTTTTGGCCGCCATAATTAGCAACCGCAGCATTAACATTTGCACCATTTAAAGTAAACTCGCTTTGCGGATATGGCATTTTGCGCGGAATAGTTTGAGAGATACTGGTTGGATTAGGTACCAGTGCCGGGTAACCTGTACGGCGCCAGTTGGCCCATACCTCATCCCCATCAAACGCGAAACCGGCAACCCAAAACTCTGTATTTACCTGTGCTATTTGCTGCTCGGTGGTACCACTAAGCGGGTTTTGAAGCAGGTAAGCCGATATTTGTGCCGATGTAATGGTAGGGCTGGTTGGCAACAGGCTTAAGGATTGCATGTGCGCAGTAATACCAGCCTGGTAAAGTGCGTTTGCATCGCCGGTAATGTAGCCGCGTAATACGGCCTCAGCTTGTAAAAACTCCACTTCGGCATACGGGAAATCAAAAAACGGGGTAGCCTCGGTACCAAAAACATCATACCTGATCCTTACATTGGGTGCAGGGTCTGTAGCGGTAAAGCTATAGCCTATATAGTCGCTGGTTGTATTTGATGTAATAGTTCCGCCGCTCGAAATCTGCTTATCGTAAATAGCCCCGTAATATTGTAACCGCGGATCGCCGCTGTTTTGCATGTGAGTAACCAATGTTTTATGCAGAAAGAAGTGTTCAACCCCATCGTTCAGCAAAAAGTTAAACCCGTTTGGTAGGGCTATGCTGTGTTTTAATACCGGCATATCGCTATTGCTGGTCATTAAGCCATCGGCAACAGCTTCTTTAGCCAGGGTAGCCGCTTGGGTTGGGTCTACTTTTATTAAACGCATACCCACACGCAACAAAAGCGAAGCCGCCAGTTTTTTCCATTGCAAGGCATTGCCCGCATAAAACTGATCACCTTTTACAGTTTGGGTACTGTTTGCACCTAACAGGGTGATGGATTCGCGCAGCTCCTTGATCAGATCGGTATAGATCTGCTGTTGCGGATCATAAGCTGGCGTATAAATATGCTCTGTTAATGCTTTACCTGCCTGGCTATACGGAATATCACCATAAAAATCGGTAAGCTTTTGGTATACATAAACACGCCATATCCGTGCTGCGGCATAGGTGCTGGCCAGGTTAGGCTGCGTTTTTAATACCGGTATTACGTACTCAAGGTTGTTGAGCACCGGCCTGTAAAAATTGTTCCAGTACCGTGAACCAATACCATCAGACTCGACATAAGTGGTACCCGACCAAAACGAAGTATAGCCGTATTGCATAAATGCATGGCAATAATTGGTACGGGGCTCCATATCCTGGTCGGATGTTTTTACCAGGGCATCAGAGAGTAGTGCGCCCGGGTCTATTGATGTTACTGCATCCGGGTTAAGGTTGTATTTGGCAAAATCTTTGGTACAGCTGGTTATAGTGGTTGCCGTAAAAAGTAAGGCCAATATGTTGTATGCTAATTTTTTCATGATTTTTTCCCTTTCAGATAAGATTAAAAGCTAACATTCAAATTAAAGCCATAGGTTCTGCTGGTTGGCAGGCCGCCGCTGTCATAACCAAAGCCCTGGCCAATACTGTCTGATGCTTCCGGATCAAAAGTTGGCAGATCTTTCCTGATAAAGAAAAGGTTACGGGCAATTAGTGAGAAGGTTGCGCTTCTGACAGGGGTTTTAACCAACAGGTTTTTCGGTAAGCTATAAGCTAAAGAAATCTGGCGGAACTTAATAAATGTACGACTGAAGATGTTTGACTGATCAATGATCTTATCGGCATTTCCATTATCATTATACTGGATATAAGGGCTGTAAGGAAGGGTATTTTTAACATACACCGGTGCGGTTGCTGTACCTGTATTAACTACCCCGTTAGGAATATAATTACCATCGCGCCCCAATAACGACGCTTTTGAGTTACCAAAGTAATTAGTCCAGGTGGCACCTGCTTCATAAACCTGTCCGCCAAATTGCCCGTCTATCAGGAAGCTGAAAGAAAAGTTTTTATAGGTGAACGTGTTGGTTATACCGCCAGACCAATCAGGATTTGCACTGCCTAAATAGGTTTCGTTTGAGTTTTTGGCAATGATAACCGAGTTTGGTGTACCGCTATCGCCTAACTGTGAGTTCTCTGTTTGGTAAACTATCTGCCCGTCAGGCGCTCTTTGGTACGATGAGCCGAAGATTGAACCAAGCGGGTAGCCCACTTTTGCTTTTATATTGTAATAAAAATCAATCCCGTTAGCACCTATTGATGGTGCCAGCGCGGTTACCATATTTTTATTTTTAGCCGCATTTAAGCTTACATTCCAGGTAAAGGCCTTGGTTTTTACAGGGCTGCCTGATATTAGCAGCTCGAGCCCTTTGTTATACATTGAGCCGGCATTAAAATACAGCGAATTAAAGGTAGATGCATTACTAATGGTTGATTGCAACAAAAAGTTATCAGATTTTTTGTAGTAGTAAGCCACATCTAGCGATATGCGGTCGTTAAAAAACCTTAGCTCGGTACCAATCTCTGTTTCTGTAGTTGTCTCAGGCTTTAAACTTGCCGGCGGCACGGTTGAACCAGTTAGCTCGGCATTGGTTATGCCATTTAATGTTGGCTGCAAGGTAAACGTAAGGTTGGTTAAGTTAGGGATAGGGTTACTACCGGTTTGCCCTATTGATGCCCTTATTTTACCAAACGACAATACTTTTGAATCAATATGCAAAGCATCTGTAAACACATAGCTTAAGTTAGCTGATGGATAAAACAGGTTGATTTTGAAACCCGGAACTGTTGATGCCAAAGCAGAGTACCAGTCATTACGGCCGGTTACTTCTAAAAACAAGTAGTTATCATACCCAAACTGTGCCGAAGCAAATACTGCATTGGTTTTGCTGCGTGGGGTATGTGCCTCTGTTGGCGGGTTTATGTTTTTACTGTTATTAAAGTTAAGTAGCGTAGGATCGATAAAGTTATAAGAATAAAGATCAAGCGAGTATTGTGTAGCATCCTGCAGCTCGGCGCCTGCAAAAGCGCTCACGGTAAACTTTTTAAATTTATTATCGTAGCTCAGCATTCCGCGTAAGTCGGTTTTTTGCTGCTGGATGTTGGTTGTTCTGTATACCCCACCGGTATTGATCACGTTATTAGGATAAACTACAAATAGTGCATTGGTGTTTAAATAATCAATACCACCAATAACATTTGCATGCAGGTGGCTGGTAATATCATAGGTAATATTGCCTGATGACAGTACCCTATCCTGCGTTTGATCGTTCTTTACCTTTTCAATCTGTACATAAGGGTTTGCATTATAGGTTGACAGGAAATTACCATCGGCATCCTTTGCATCCAATAGCCTTATATCGGTAGTATTGGCAATACGCGGGTAGCTTAAGCCAAAAGAGCCACGTCCGTCGCCACGTAAAAGTGGTGCATTTAAGCGTAATGTTCTGGATAGATCAACCTTAAAGTCGGTATGTAATCTTTTGCCAAAATCCTGGTTTAACCTAAACACGCCATTGTAACGCTCATAACCCTCGTTTGGAGTAGGTGAATTATCCCTTGTATCTGACAGGGAAATACGGTACGAACCATCATCAGTACCCTTTGTTAAGGCCACACTGTTGGTTGAGGTTAAGCCGGTTTTAAAAAACCTGTCGAAATTTTGAGCAGCTGTTTGTGCTACATAAGGTTTAGTTTTACCATCTATATCAATAAAAGGCTGTCCCTGTATCTTTGCACCCCATGACCATCCCGGCGGATCACCTGAGTTATCTTCCAGTTGTCCGTAAAATATAGGGTTGCTATAATCAGCAGGCGTGTAAGCCCTGCCATAAAAACCACGGCCATATTGGTATTGCAGGTTATCATAAGGCACCATTTTTTCAAATACGGTATTGCTGTTAACTGTAACACCCAGGCCTTGTCCTTTTTTACCTTTTTTTGTAGTGATCAAAATAACACCAGCCTGTGCGCCACCACCATAAAGTGCGGCAGCTGATGCGCCTTTTAACACACTGATTGATTCAATATCATCGGGGTTTATTGATGATAAACCATCGCCCGGGTCTGATCCTCCGTATACTTTGCCGCCATCATCCGTGTTTTCGCGGGTGGTGCTGTTGATCGGGATACCGTCAACTACATATAAAGGCTGGTTTGAGCCCGAAAATGATGAGTTACCGCGCAATATTACACGCGATGAGCCACCCGGCCCGTTTGGAGGCGATTGTACTACCAAACCTGCCACCTTACCTGCAAGTGCATTAACAAATGTAGGTTCGCGGGTTGTTGCTACCTCATCGCCGCTAACTTGTGTAATAGAATAGCCTAAACGTTTTTCTTCTTTTTTAATACCCAGTGCGGTTACTACCACTTCGTTCAAAACGCCCGAAGGTGCCATTGAAATAACAAGCGGAGCATTACCGCTTACCTTTACCTCCTGTGTTTTGTAACCGATATAGCTTACCACCAGGATACCGCCATCGGGCACATCAATGCTGAAAGCACCGTTAACATCTGTTACTGTACCTGCATTTGATCCTTTTACCTTTACTGATGCTCCGGGCAAAACCTGGCCGGTTTCGTCAACAACTTTACCTTTTACACTTATGGCATTTAAATCTTCATTTACAGGCACAATAACCACTAAATGGTTTTGTAACTCGCTGTATTTTAAGCCCGAATTTGACAGCATTTGATCAAGCACTGCTGTAACCTCTTCGTTATCGGCATTAATACTTATTTTTTTGCCATTAGGTATGCGTTCGCTGTAAACAAAATGGTAACTGCTTTGCCGCTCAATTGCCGACAATACTCTTTTAAAATCAGCCGACTTAAAATTTAGAGTGACTTTAGTTTGGGAGTATACAGTTGCGGTTGCCTGGAGATTGAAGAACAATATTAATATAAATGTTAATTTCATTACTAATAAGGACTTTAATAACCAATACTTCTCTCTTACACCCAAAAATGGGTGTTTAAAAATTTTCATATATTTACTGAATTAAAGGTGATTAATTAGCAGAGCTCCGTACCAGGGAATCTGCTTTAAAACATTTGCGATAGTCATCTTTTGGCGGGAGTTGCCTCCTGGTAATTCCCGTTTCTTTTTAAGTTAATTTCTTATCATAGGCTTGTTTTAGTTAATAGATAAATACATTTTGTTTGTCAATTTTATAGTGGAATTTTTCTGTTATACGAAGTGCATCCAGCGCCTGGCTTATGGTTTCTTTTTCAAATATGCCGTTAAAGCGATAATGTTTAACATCATCATTGTTAAAAATGATGTTTACACCATACCAGCGTTGCATACGCTCGGCAAGGGTCCCAAAATCTTCGTTTCTGAATAACAGCTTGTTTTTAAGCCATGCTGTTTCTATAACCGAAGTATCCTGGGTTTTGAAATAAGTAAGGGTGGTTAAGGTATATTGAGGTTCAATATTGGTATCAACACTTTCTGTAGTATGCTGCGGAGATTTGCTTTGATAGGCAGCATTATTTTTGAGGATAAGTTTTTCTTTGGGTTTTAATATAATACGGTCGGCGGGCCTGTCATTAATGGTTACTTCTATACGGCCCCTTATCAATGTGGTTTCGGTGGTAATATCCATTGGGTAGGCTTTTACATTAAATGCGGTGCCCAATACCCTGATATTCATTTTACTGGTATGAATAATAAACGGGTGCTGATGATCTTTGTGTACATCAAAAAAAGCTTCGCCCACAAGGTATACCTCGCGGGTTTTACCGGTAAAAGTAGCCGGATATTTTAAAGTACTTTCTGAATTGAGGGTGATTTTTGTACCATCGGTAAGTGTAATATAAGAGCGTGACTGCGGTTTAGTGCTGGTACTATCAAGGCCGCTTACATTTTCGGCAACGCGATCATAAGCATTTACCTGCCATTTGTACAAAGCCAGGCAGCCAAAGGCTAAAATTATTACCGCCGCTGCATAGCGCCAAAATAGGTAACGCTTTTTACGCTCAGGCAGTTCAACTATATTCTCTTCCTGCTGATCAATAGTGAGCCTGCTCTTTATTTTTTTAAACATCAGGTCGCTATTTGCATAGGGCTGATCTTTTTGTTCCCAGTAATTTTTAAAAAGCTCATACTGCTGCCTGTTTGATTCGCTTTCAGCCAATAATTGCTGAAACTCATCAAACTCATCTCCATTTATCTCTGAAGACAGTTGCTTTGTAAGTAACTCTATAAATCTCTGGTTCAACATTGCAGCGGTACAAGATCAGTAATAACATAAGGACAGCTGTTTTACTGAAATTGCCTACAAGCTTTAAAAAAATATTTTTAAAAGAATAAGCAGCAAACCTAAATCGGTAATATGCTGGCCGGCCGCTACCTTTTTATCGGCGGGTTTTGATGAGTTACGATGGGCAATAAGTATTACTGCCAGCTTTTTCATGGCCCTGAATAATTGCGTTTGCACCGTACGGGGCGAGATATTTAAAATTTCGGCCACCTCTTTGTACTTCATGCCATCCTCTTTTATCAAACGGAAAATAATAGACGACTGTGGCGATAGTGAAGCAATGGCCTTATCCATTAAAAAATTCAGCTCTTTTTTTTCCAGCTCCTTTTGAGGATCATAGATATTGATAAACTCAACCTCGTTTGAGTTTTCGATCTGTACAATGTGAATGTTTGAATATTTTTTAAGGTAATTGAGCGATTGGTTTTTTACCGCAACAAACATGTAAGTTTCGGGGTTTACAATATGATGCAGGATTTTACGGCTCTCCCAGCATTTTACAAACACGTCAGATACGATCTCTTCGGCAGGTTCTTTCTGGTGAATATAAAAAACACAAAACTTAATAAGCTTTACGTGCAGTAAATGAAAAAGCACCTCAAATGCCTTCAGGTCATCATCTATACAGATGCCTGACCACAGGGACGTTATATCGGCTTTATGGTTTTTCAAAAATTGCTTATTAAATTTTTATTACTGCAAGGTAACAATATAGTAATAATCTGCATAAGAAATTTACACACTTTAAAAATAGATAATCAATTGTATATAAGGACGTAAATGCATAACATTACTCAAATTCAATTATCTGTTAAAATATTTCACAATATTAATGATACCCTGATTTAATATTAAAACAACATTAAACTATTTAGGCAGGCTACTAATTGCGCTATAGATACGGCTGCGATCAACCTGCTTTTTACACTGTAGAAATTTACCTGGAGTAAAAAAAGCGGCCCTGTCAAACTAATGACAGGGCCGCTTTCCATTTGCTTTTCAACTCGAAAAACTTTTTATTTTACAGGTTGCTGATCTGGTGCTTTACCTATCAGATCCATAAACTGATCAAGTTTTGGCGTAATAATAATTTGGGTACGCCTGTTTTTAGCTTTACCCGCATCGGTACTGTTATCGGCAATAGGGTTGTACTCACCACGGCCGCCGGCGGTTAAACGTTTAGGTTCAACACCGTAAGTATTTTGTAATGACATCACTACTGATGCTGCTCTTAAAGCACTCAGATCCCAGTTATTACGGATGTTTTTCTGCGAGATAGGCACATTATCTGTATTACCTTCAATCAGCACATCATAAGTACTGTAGTCTTTAATTATCTTGGCAATTTTGCTCAGTGTTTCGCCGGCCTTGTCTGAAATTTCATAGCTTCCTGATTTGTAAAGCAGATTATCGGCAAGTGAAATATAAACTACGCCTTTTAATACTTTTATATCAACATCCTGCATTTCCGACTGGCTTAATGAGCGGGTTAGGTTATTAGTTAACACCATATTAAGCGAATCGCTTTTACTTTTGGCATTTACCAATTGCTGAATGTATTTGTTTGAGCTATTGATCTCATCAACCAGTTTAGAAATATTCACATTACCCTGGTTGCTTGAATTTAAACATTTGTTAAGCGCCGCCTGTAACGATTGCGAATTTGCTCTTTCGGATGCTATCTGTTCCTCCAGGCTTTTTACACGGCCATTGGCTACTGCAAGGCTTTGCTCGCTGGTTTGGTATTTTACGCTTAAATCGCGGGTGCTGTTTTGTAACTGCGTGTAGTTGGCATCAAGTTCTTTATATTTTTTTGAGCTAACACAGCTTTGGGCTAACACTGCCACAATCAGCAGCGATAGAAGTCGGAATGGGATCTTCATAAACTTATAATTTTGATTATTATTTAGTTAACATCAAGTAATAACGCCTCAGCAGCTAGAAAGTTTTATACACCCATTAAAACTTACAGGAATGTGATGAGTTAACCCCTTAAATAATAGCGTATTTTTAAACAGCCTTTAAATTCATAAAGCCACCTTGTTGGTGGCTTTATGATAAATAGAAAGCTTGATTATCAGGCAGGGCTTATAATACAATCCCTTCAATAGCGGTAGCTAAAGCGTTATCCTTCAAATCGGGCATGGATACCCCTTCAACCCTGGTGGTGGTAATATCTGTCATCCCTAAAAAACCTAATAAGGAGCGTAAGTAAGGCTCGGTAAAATCATAAGGTTTCATAAACCCTTCAGAGTATACCGCACCTGATGAAATTGCCAGGTATACTTTTTTGTTTTTAACCAAACCTTCGGGGCCGCCGGCACCGTACGAAAATGTTTGGCCTGCACGTGCTATATGATCAATCCAGGTTTTCAGGGTTGATGGGATACTGAAGTTGTACATCGGTACATCAATAACTATCACATCGGCATCCTTTAATTCGGCAATTGCACGGTCCGAGTTTTTTACCGCTTCAATCAATTCCGGCGATCTGCCCTCGGCCGGGGTAAAAAATGATTGTAAATGAACCTCTTCCAGATGCGGAAACGGCGTGCTGGTTAAATCATTAACCTTTAAGGTACTGCCTGCATTAGCTGCCTGTAGTTTTTCAACAATGGCATTCCCTAATTTTTTGCTGAATGATGCTTCGCCACGCGCGCTGCTCACTAAACGTAATATTTTCATAATTTTTTGAATTAAATTTTATGCAGCAAAACTACCCGCTTGCCCTGTAAAATAGCTGCGGCTATCCCTAAGGATAGTACTATCCTTTGGGATAGCATACAGATTAAGGAGAAATTTGAAAGGATTTAGAAGTATGAATAACGGGCATTGATTTTAAATCATCACTCCCAAAAACCGTTTTGCTTTGCCCATTTTCTGAACAGGGCTGGCCATGCGGCAACCGGGCTGCCCGGCTTACCCATACCCCAGCCATGACCACCTGATGGAAAAATATGCAGCTCATCAGCCACGCCTGCTTTATGCAAAGCACTATCCATCAGCAAGCTATTATTAACTGACGAGATAGGATCATCTGTTGCCTGCGCCAAAAAGGTTTTGGGAGTATTACTATTCACATGCAACTCGACAGAATATTCCTTTTCTTTTGCTTCGCTTGGGTTGTTCCCTATAATTTCTTTGCGCGAATGGGTTTGGTTATAAGGCGGCATCATGGTTAATACGGGGTAAATTAATGCGGCAAAATCTGGCCGAGCCGATAAATTATCTATAGCATCCGTACCCCGGTAAAATTGCCAGCCGGGCATGGTTTCGGTTATCCCTGCTAAATGTCCGCCTGCTGAAAAGCCCAAAATACCTATCCTGTCCGGGTTTAAATTATATTTCGCAGCCATGCTCCTGATGAGCCGCATAGCCCTTTGTGCATCCTGAAAAGGAACCGTCTTTTTTGCCCAGCCTTCGCCGGGTAAACGGTAAATAAGTTCAAAAGCAGTTACGCCTTCGGCCTGTAACCAGTTTGCTGCCGGGCCGCTCTCGTTACCCTGCTCAATATGGGCATAACCGCCACCACTTATTACTAAAATAGCGGTGCCGTTTGGGTGCTGCGGCAGGTGTATAATTAACCGGGGTTGTGATACATTAGTTACCGAGCCTTTTGCCGAAACCTGCTCAATTCCCTGCGGACCGGGGCCATCGGGCATGTTACCATGCCATAACGGGATCTCCTCTGTCTTACCTTCCTTTTGTGCCGAAGCGGTATAAATAGTGGTAGCCAAAAGGCCTATTAGCATATATTTAAGCATACAGATTTAACTGTGTTTTTTATAATAGGTTTAATTAATAAAAGCCACATCTTGTTTATCAGACCCAGAAAAGTATTAGCTTTTAATTTCCCAGGCCTTTACTAATTTTATATAGGCTGCTAACTCCGTATTTGTTAATAAGGCGATGAGGTCAATTTTAACATTATCCCTGTCGGTGATATAAAATTCGGTACGCAGGCTGACATCAGCAAAAGATATCAGGTAATTATCCTTTATCCGGGCATTGTCACTTACAATTATATCAAAGTGCTTAATAAAAGAAACCCTCTCTTCGATGGTTTTTTGCAAAATGTTTTCCATGTGATTTGTTGATATATTACTTAATACACATAATCAGCTATTTATGTTAAAACCGCTTTGTATGGTATATGATGCGTTTTGCCTTGTATTAAGGGCTAAAAAAATCAGAGGCGGGTTCTGCGTTCCTTCGGCGCCTGGTCGGCAACCGCTTTAGCCTCAGAACCAGGGACGGTAGATGGGTTGATCTGGTAACCTATGGCCTGTGTAAATTCGACGCTGATTATATCAGCAGGGTGCGCTTCCCAGGTGCCATTTTTTAAATTGATAAGCACACATTCGTTATCTTTAAGGGTTACCGACCAGCCGGGTTCGGGAATATTATCAACCGGTTTTACGTCAAGCTGTAAAATTTGACTTGAATCGGGATCTTTTACTTTGATGATCATGATGCGTTGCCGTTAATGCATTAATGGTAGTGCAAAAATCAAGCTACGATGGTGGACGAAATTTATCTCAAATCCAAAAAGCCCTCTATCCAATAAATCAGACAAAGGGCTTTTACTATGATCTGTATCCCTTATTTATTCTGCTACCGGGAATGCCGAGATGCGCAGGCGTGCACCACCCATGGGTACCAGTGTAAGGGTTGTTTGTGGTTCAGGGGTTTTTACGGGGCTTTGGGGTAATAAACCGCAAAGGCCGTATTGGTCAATAGTCCAACCCGGGATTTGTTTGCCTTTTGCTATCAGCCTTATGGGTGCCGATGCATTGGTAAAGGGGTTGTTATCTTTTGGCCAGGACAGTTTTTCTACAGTGAATGATTGGGCAGGATCCTGTTGGTTCAGCAGCAACCCATAGTTCCAGGCAGATGCCGGGTAGATCTCGAAAGTTGGCCACTTGGCCGGGTCGGCGGTTGCCTGCCATTTGGCGTCTCTTACGGCAATATCCTTGCTGTTTAGCTTTTTAATATATCGCTCATCAATTTTTAAAGAGAAGGTTAGCGGGCCATAATTTATGCTCACGCTGTTCTTGTTCTTTACCCACTGGCGGGTAGTTACTTGCATAGGCAGTTCAAGGGTTATGTTATCTCCGTTTTTCCAGGTGTTGCTTAATTTAACATAGCCGCCCGCTGCGGCATCAACTATAATTGGCTTACTGTTAACCTTTACACTGGCATTGCTGCACCATACGGGTATGCGTAAATAAACAGGGAAAGCATTAGGGCCGGCGGTACTTACTTTAAAGCTCACCACATCATTAAACGGGTATTGGGTAGTGGTAGTAATGCTTACTACTTTACCATTCCCGGCTTTAGCCGTTACCGTACCTTCTGAATATAATTGGGCGGCCAAACCATTATCTGGCGTTGCCATCCAGCTGTTTTCGGCATAATAAACCCAGCCTGCCGAGTGGTTATGCTGGCAGCAGCGGCTGCTGAAAGGGTTCATATTTAAAAACGGCCCATCATTGCTGATGCCCGGCGCATGGTTCTTGCTATCACTTACTACCATGTTGGGTGCGGTGAGGTAGCGTAGCGCCCGGTAATCGGCAGTAAATGCAGCAGGGAAAGTATTAAAGGCCACATCTTCGCAGTTATCGGCCCAAAAGGTATCGCCGGTGTATTGCAGTAAAAACTCGTCGCTGGTCATTTGCTCCACCATGCCGCAGGTTTCTACCGCCTGCCGCGGGTCGTCATACCCCTTACGGGCATTTTCATCGGCACCAAACATTCCGCCCGGCACCTGCCCGTATATGTTGCGGATCAGCCTAAAATCATTATAGGTAGCCTGCAGATCAGCAGGATTTTTACTTTGCATATAATAAGTTGCAGGCTCACGGAAACACTCGGCCACATTCACGTTGTGCCAGTTGGGCAGATTATTGTCCTGTTTCCAGTTGGCGGTATTGCGGTCTATTTTAGTGGCTAAATCAAGCAGCCATTTTTCGCCGGTGCGGTTATACAGCCAGTAAACACTGATCATATTGTCGCCACCACGGCTGTTTTCCCAGTAATCTTTTAAAAACAGGCTGTCGGGCACACTGAGTTCGTATTTAAAATATCTATCCATAAGGGTAAGCACACGCGGATCGTTGGAGTATTCATAGTACGATTGCAGGCACCACAGCATCGGCATGTTACCCCACAGATCCCTGCGGCCGGGGGCCGTTATGTTAGCCGGGCCAAAATCACCATCGGCCCGCTGATTTTTCAATACAGCTTCTATCCAAAACCGGGTTTCCTTTAGCATTTTGGGGTCTTTAAGCATATAGGCAATATCACCATAGCCCTTTAACCAGTATGGCAGTTCTTCCCAGCCGTATTTACCCTTACCGCTTTTGTTGAGCCAGGCATTATCTGTTTTTGAAAGCCAAACACTGATCTCGCCCAGGTTACCTGTAAGGCCGTCGCGCTGCAGCTCCATTTGTTTTTTGAGCCATCCGCCGGGCTTTATGGCAGTAACCGGTAGTTTTATAAAATACTGTGCCTGTAAGGGCGCTTTGTTTGATGTATAATAACGGTTATGCTTACTATTATCTATCTGCTTAACTGCAATTGCGGTTTGTGCATAACTGCTGAAACCTGCCGTTAAAGCAAAAAGCGCTGACGCCATTTTTTTGAGAGAGGATGGGATCATAATTGGTATTTGTAGTAATCAAAGCTACTTAATTATATGTAAAAGTGACATTATATAATAATGAAGGCATATTCTGCACAATAAAAATTTTTCGTTATCATTGATGTACAACTAAAAACCTTTTATGAAACCTATAATTTTAACCGCCTTATTAACAGCGGCAATTTTTGCATCCTGCAATACCAAACCACAAAAAGATGATACTGCGGGCATCAGCCTTAATGGTACCTGGCAATTGGTATCGGGCACTACAATTACCAAGGGTGTAAGCGTGTTTACCGATTATACCAAAGATCAAAGCATGATAAAGATTATTAACGGTACCCACTTTGCCTTTTTAAAACATAACCTGCATACACAAAAAGACTCATCAAATAAGTTTGACGCCGGCGGAGGCAGTTATACTCTGGTTGGCGATAAATACACCGAGCACCTGGATTATTATGTAGATAAAAACTGGGAAGGCAAAGCATTTGATTTTACTGTGAGCATAAAAAATGATACCCTGATTCAGAAAGGCCTTGAAAAAGTGGAGAAGGAAAATATTGACCGGGTGATAATTGAAAAATACGTTAAGGTTAAACCATAAACTATAATTAGCATGCCTAAAATATTCACCATTGCCTTGTTGCTTTTAATTTGCGGCAGAGCAAATGCCCAGTATGATTTTAAAAAAGTGGATACCTGGCTGGCTGATAACGCCAGCGAAATGGGTGGCCGCACTATTTTAATGGTGTATAAAAACGGGCAGGTGGTTTATACGCATGCCGTAAACCAATTGAGTGCCCGGCAAAAAATGGTAAATAAGTTTATTGCCCGCAGGCAGGGTAAAAACGCCGATCTGGATGATTATACTCCTGCTACCCGCCAACCGGTTGCCAGTTGCAGCAAATGGTACAGCGCAGCATTGGTAATGACCTTTGTTGACCAGGGCCAGTTAAAACTTACCGATACTGTAGGCAAATACCTGCCTGTACTTACCCAGCATGGTAAGGGTAATATTACCATTGGTCAGTGCCTGTCGCACTTAACGGGGATCAAGGCGCCGCCATTGAAAGAGAACCTGAGCGAAATGAAAGCGTTTAACACGATGGATGAGGTAATTGAAAACATTGCCGCAATGCCAATGGAAGGCGAGCCGGGCAAAACATTTCATTACAGCAACGTGGGCATGCAAATTGCCGGATCGGTATTGGAAAAAATAAGCGGTAAAAGTTTTGAAACACTATTTGCCGAACGCATAACCCAACCACTGCACATGACCAATACCGACTTTGGTAAAGGTAAAATAGCACAACCGGCAGCTGGCGCATTCAGCACGCCCGATGATTATCTGAAATTTTTGGCGATGATACTTAATAAAGGCACGCTGAATAATACCCGCATACTCAGCGAAAATAGTGTAGCCCTTATGCAGGTGAACCGCCAAACCAAAGATGTTAAAATTGCTTACGCCCCCGAAGAAGCCGGAGATTTTGGTTACGGATACGGCGAGTGGACCTTAGGCAATAATACGGTAAGCAGCCCGGGGCTGTTCGGCAGCTTTCCCTGGGTGAGTAATGATAAACAATATGCTGGCTTTATGATGACCTTATACATCAAAACAACCGGGCGGCATGAGCGCTATGTAACGCTCATGAAATTGGTTGATGATGCTTTAGCCGGCAAATAATTACCTGGATAGTCCGTCGGGTTTAAAATCTAACGAAACAGAGTTCATGCAAAACCTCTTGTAGGTTGGCGGCGGCCCGTCATTAAAAATATGGCCCAGGTGCGAGTCGCAACGGGCACAGATCACTTCGGTACGCTCCATGCTGTGCGAATTATCGGACCTGTAGATCACACTGTTTTTTCTTATCGGCTCAAAAAAGCTGGGCCAGCCACAAGTACTTGAAAACTTGGCATCCGATTTAAAAAGCACATTACCGCATACGGCGCAGTAATATGTGCCCTTGGCATTCTTATCCCAATACTTGCCCGTAAAAGGCTGTTCGGTTGATTGCTCGCGCGCCACGGCATACAAGGCTGGCGGCAAAATCTTTTTCCACTCGGCATTGGTCACATTTAAATGGCGGGTATCGGTATTAGAATAGTAAGGGTTATTTTGATGCCCTTTATCTGATTTTATATTTTGTGAATAACCGGTTACCATAAACAGCAGCAAGCCACATAAAACAAATATTGATCTCATAGAATTTTTAGATAGATAAAATTGATTTTTAACCTGATGTCCATTCAGAATAAAGCACTGTAATTAAAAAGGATTACTTTTTAAGCTTATCCTTAAAAACCTTTTTAAACTTCTCCAGTTCCGGTTGTATCACATTTTTACAATAAGCCTGGTTAGGGTTCTGGTTATAAAAATTCTGGTGATAATCTTCGGCTTTGTAAAAAGCTTTATAAGGCGATACTTCGGTTACAATTTTTGATTTGTAAACCTTTTGTTCGTTCAGCTTGGTAATGTAGTAGGTCGCTTTTTCTTTTTGAGCTGCGTTATGATAAAAAATAGCTGAGCGGTATTGCGTGCCTTCGTCGTTACCCTGGCGGTTTAGCTGGGTAGGATCATGCGCCACAAAAAATGCCTCCAACAGCTCATCGTAAGTAATTACTGATGGATCGTAAACAATATTACAAGCTTCAGCGTGCCCGGTTGTACCGGTACAAACCAACCGGTAGGATGGATTGGCCACATGGCCCCCGCTAAAACCCGACACCACTTTTTTAACCCCATTTAATTGTTGAAACTTTGCTTCGGTACACCAAAAACAACCGGTGGCAAAGGTAGCGGTATCTAATTTTTTTGACACACTGATATTGCTTGCATGCCTACCATTGGCCAATACTGCTGCAGAAGAGGAAACTAATATTAAAAACAGAAACCGGGCAATTAATTTTTTCATGTGTGCAATTATGGGAATAATTTTTATTTATACCAGTAACTACGGTGTTACTATGCCCGGTGGTATAACAGCTAATGGAATTTGATACCGGGTTGACAAATCCCCAGGTTGAACCAGCATATAATGTTGCAAACAACCGGGCTAAAAGTATATTTGTTATAATTAAAAATCAACCTTAATGCAGGAGCTTAAACTTTATATGATATTAATTGGCTGCAGGCCGAAGGGCAGGCATGTGGAACAGCACGATATTTTTTTTGGTATCGCAGCGTCATTAAAAGATCTTATTCCCGAAATGAGGGCTTTTTGGCGTGAAGCTGCCGATAACATTCATATTGATGCCTGGCGAGAGGTAAATGTTGTGGATGGTTATCAACTTAAAATATCACTCAAAACTGATGAAGCCGATGAACCCATTGCCGGGCAGAAAAAATTGTTCTTCATCAACTTAGGCGGATACCAGGAAAACAAATTTGAGGAGCAGCATTATACCGTACTTACCGTAAAAGATACCCGCTTGGCAGCTTATAAAGAAGCCAAGCAAACCTTATTTTACCAGCATAATCACTTTGAAAGGGCAACCTCGCATATTGATGATAAATACGGCATTGATGTAGATGATCTGTACCAGATTGAGGAGATCTTATCTCCCATACAAAAACAAAAATACCGGATTGAGCTGCTCCCGGCCCCAGGCATGCAGGAAGATAAAATGAACCTGGGCTACCTGAAATTATCCATATTAGCTAAGGGGCAAAGCAGCTAAGCTGATAATAAACCTATAAACATTAAAAGCATAAAAAAAGCGGCCTTAAATTAAGGCCGCTTTTTTAGTTTATAAACAATAGCTTAACTTCCGGAGGTTGAACTCCAGCCATCGCTCCAGCCGTTATTACCCGACTGACTGGTTTCTTTAACCAGTTTATCGTACTTGGCAACCTGGGTTGGGGTTAATACCGTTTTAATTTTTTTAATAGTAGCTGCACGTAAGGTACTTACAGAGCTCAGCATTTTATTGGTGTTGCCATGCTCATCTGCCTTAATTTTATCAAACTTTTCGGCAGACTCTTTATAGATCATTGTAATTTTTTCTGTTTGCTTATTAGTAAGCTTTAATTGCTTTTGTAAGCCTTTAGCTTTTTCAGCCGGATCTGTTGTACCTGTATGCGGAGCCTGCGCACGGCTTGCAGTTGTTACCCCAATAAACAAGCAGCAGATTAACAAAATTCTTTTCATAATTTGGTTTGGTTATTATATTATTTTAAATAAAGATAGTTTATATTTTTTATAACAAAAAGAGATAATATTTGATTGCCAAAACAGGAAATTCTTTTTCCCTGCAAATAAATTACAGCTTATAGCCCCCTTATTTTAAACTACTTACCATAGGCATGCAATACGGCACCTTTGCATTATACTTAAAATTAAGCTTGGCTAATTTAATAACTTCGGTTGTATTATTGCCCTCGGTTATGTGCAAAAACTGGTTGGGTTTAATATTTTTAAAGTGCTGCACGGTTTGGGTGCCTGCCCAGGTTATTTCAATATCATCAATTACTTTTGCCTGGCCTATGCCCATCTCCTGCCTTAGTGGCGATGAGCCAAAGCTACCGCCCGAGTTTACATCTTTATATACACTGCGTTTTATACCATTCTCGGTAAAGGTTAATTTAATGTGGCTGCCAATGGCTGCCCGGTTTGCTTTTACGCCTTCAAGCTTTAGGCCTATCCAGTTGTTGTTTCCCTGGCCCGGGTTTACGTATAATGAGCTGGTGTAGGAGTCGCCTTTAAATGCACCTCCCATTTCAATAAAAATATCCTGGTTACCATCATTCCTGAAATCGGCAAATGCAACGCCATGCCCCTTTTGCAGGTTACCTACCCGCGCCGATATGGTTACATCAACAAACTTTTCGCCCCCAATATTTTTAAACAATTTATTTGGCACAAGCGATTTAAAATCAGGATTACCAGTACCAAAATACATATCCGGATAACCGTCGTTATCAATATCGCCAAAGTTGGCACCCATGCTAAAAACCACCTTGTTAAGCCCGGTTTGGCGGGTAACATCGGTAAAGGTACCGTCGTGATTATTTTTGTACAGATAGATATTGCCGGCATCGGGTACGGGCTTACCCAGGGCTTCGGCTGCAGAATAATAGCCAAGGCTTTTATTAAAATGGTAATCGGCTACCATGATATCAGGCCAGCCATCATTATTATAATCATAAAACCAGGTGGTAAATGTACTTGCCTTATTTTTATCAATGCCCGAGCTGGCTGTTACATCTTCAAAATCAACCCCTTTGCCCTTTTTGCATTTATTTTTTAACAGATACTTTTTGCCATCCATAGTGGATATGAATATATCGGGCCAGCCGTCGTTATTAAAATCAGCCGATGTTACCCCTTTTACGTAAGATGCAATGGCGCAATGCGCATTTTGCGCCACATTGGTAAACGTACCATCGTGGTTATTGATGTACAGCATACAGGGATGCGTTCCGCCCATATCCATCACACCTGAGTTTTCAGCACCAATAAATACATCCAGCCAGCCATCGTTATTAAAATCAGCCCATACAGCAGCCTGCGTAGGATGAAAAAAGAGCAAGCCGCTGGGTATGGTAACATCTGTAAAGGTACCGTCGCCATTGTTGCGCAGCAGGGAGCTGGGTTGGTTTCCATAACCCTGCGTGTTCCAGGCGCCGCGCAAAACAAAAATATCGGTATTGCCATCGTTGTTATAATCAGTTTGTTGAATGTTTAAACCACCCGTAATGCCCTTTAAGCCGCTTTGGGCGGTAAGATCACTGAAAGTGCCGTCCTTATTGTTCTGAAAATAATGCATCGGGTCATCAAGGCCCCAGCCGGATGTTACAATATCCAGGTAGCCATCATTATTAAAATCATCCACAATGATACCGCCCGCCCTGCCATTAATGTTAAGGCCCAGGTCGGCAGCCATATCTGTAAATTGCTTTACTTTATAGGCAGTATCGGCATCAAGGCCGGGGATTAAAAACTGCGGCGGTACATTCTTAGGATATTCGCCTAATGTCATATACGCTATATTGAGCAACCATTTTGATTCCAGATCGGCAGGGTTATTGGTTAAAATAGCCTTATAAGTTTCAATTGCCTTTTGCGAGCCGGTTTTTATGCGATGGATGCCTTCGTCCTTAATCGGGAACACGCACGACGAGCCATTATGGTTAAGCATGCAGTTTGTACGCTCCCCAACACGCATATAGGCCATGGCCACATCGGGCATAATATTGTTTATATCCATAAAATCCATGTTTTTCAACATGTCTTCATAGATCTGTACCGACCGTTGCTCCTGCCCAACCTTAAGGCCAAGTGAAGCTTCAGAAAGCATTAATGAAGTGCGCTGATAGCCGGTGGCCGTTTTAAGCAGCGAATCGCAGTGTGCATATTTCACTTCGGGACTAAAGGGGTTTGATGTGCTGTTATTACGGTTATTGAGTTCACTAAGGATGCCGATCATTTTTAAATGAGATGATGACGACCTGCTGTAAAAACTTATTGCCGTTAATGCCAGCAACAAGATAACTACTGCAAAAATTATTCTTTTGATCATGACTTTTTATGTTTGAGCGCCTGTTTGCGCTTATTTACCAGGTAGATGGTTTAAAATTGTGATAAGGTTTGGGTTATTGATTATTTAAAACTTGCCGTAGCCAACATGAGCCATCCGCTCACCCATTTCGGTATATGCTTCATTAGGGCCGGGCGCCCATGTGCCCAAGCCATCAACATAGCGGTTAAACATGCAAAAGGATGCCGCTATAAGTACAGTATCATGGATCTCATTGTCGGTTGCGCCTTGATCCTTTGCCGCTGCAATATCTTCGTCGGTAACATTTTTGCCGCCGCGCTGTACCTGGTGGGCAATATGCAGCAGCTCTCTTAACTTGTCTGATACGGGAGTTTTGGGTAGGCCGGCTTTAATATCGTCAATTAAACTGATGTCGCTTTTTAAATGGGCTGCAGCGGCTGCCGCATGCGAGGTATGGCAAAAATGGCATTCGTTCCAGTAGGATACGGATGCTGCAATGATCTCCCTTTCGCCGCTGCTTAAACTCGAAGGGCCCCTTAGCAAGGTTTCGGCAAGGTCAAGCAATGGTTTTGCTGTTTCGGGGCGATAATTTAATAAACCAATTATGCCCGGTAATTCTTCATTTGGTAATTTTATATGTGCCATGTTTTTTAGGATCAGGAGTTTTGCAATTGTTGTTCGATTCTGTCTACTTTAAAAGGTGCGGTAAAATAACCTTCGCGTGCGCGCTGCTCACCCATTTTATCATACAGCTCATCATTATCGGGCTGCCAGGTTGCAAGGCCATCAACATAGCGGTTATACATGCAAAATGCTGCCGCTATTAAAACAGTATCGTGGATCTCTATATCGGTAGCACCTTCGTTTTTTGCCAGTTGAATATCGGCATCCGTAACATTTTTACCACCCGTTTGCAC
The DNA here is from genome assembly GCF_965277465.1 of Mucilaginibacter sp. GTDB lineage: Bacteria > Bacteroidota > Bacteroidia > Sphingobacteriales > Sphingobacteriaceae > Mucilaginibacter. The sequence continues at coordinate 21,722 of NZ_CBDICW010000002.1, read as the reverse complement.
CTTAGCGGCAATTTTTAATAAAGCCTTCAACTTATTGCTGATGGGCGCCGTTTCGGGGTTTGCCAATACATGTTTAACCAGCAATGCATTATTACCTAACTGGTGTTGTGCTATAGCGCCGTGTATGCTGCAGCAATACTTGCAGGTGTTTAAACCTGATACATAAGTGGCTATCAGTTCGCGCTCTCCGGCGCTAAGGGTTGGATGCGGATTGTGTAATAATGTTTGTACAAGTGCATTAAGCGGGGCAGCAGTTTCTGGCCTGAACATAAACAGGCTCCTGATCCCCGGAAATTCCGCTGGTAAATTAATATGTGGCATATTGATTATTTAAAAAGAGGTTAAATTTTATAAAAAGTTTGTAAGCGGTTAACCAATAAAAACTGTGGTTAACGGTAAGAGATACAGCTAATAAAACGACAGGTTAAAAACCATCAATACCATAAAACATAATTGATCAATGCATTTTATGCCTGATAACAAATAGTTTTAAATACTAAGCTGTAAAAAAGATAGAGGTTAAGCTAAAAGCCGCGGGGGCTGCTCGGGGATGCCAACATTGTGGCTGATTAACTGCTGAACAGGATTGGCAACAGTTGTCTTTACATTTTTAAATGGGGCATTAAATTCAAAATTCACAAATGCAAATTCTGATTTACCAAACAATATGGTTTTACCATAAGGTACATGCTGCTTTTTTGATACCGGAATATCCTTAATATGCTCGGCATGGATAATATTTTGCGCTGTTAAATGGGTGGTTTCGTAATTGGGTACGCACATCAGGTAAATAGCATCATGCGTTACCTTCATTTTTACGTAGTTATAACTTGCGTAAGCAAATTTAACCTGGCCACTTACATTTTCATAGGCCGTCCAATCGCTTATGCCATGCATATCGGCAGGTATTTTTATCTCTGTTAAATCATTAATATTATAGCGGCCCACCTTGGTTTGCTGGTTGTAAAGCGTGTCAGATTTATAAACCATATACTCATATACAGCAAGCTGGCCAACTATATTAAGCAGGTAAGTTGATAGCATCAATACAGCAATAAGCTTTTTCAATGTTTAGCGGATATAATTGGTTAGTTAAAAGTGTGATTTATTTATCACTTTTCAAAATTTTATTTATAACCAATAGTTAATTCAAACGCATACTATTTCCGCTCAGTTATAATAATATGTATTTAATATCAATTACCATTTACAGGTGTAACAACTTAAAGCTCTTTAGCGTATGAGGCTCATCTTTAGCGCAACAAGCTATATCGCTATATAACTGTTAAAGAAAAATAATATCTATTGATTTGATAAAAATATTTATGTTGAAAAATCTTGTACTTACCTGCTCGGTGCTTTTAATAAACGGATTTATAAATAGCAACGCTAATGCGCACAGCATTCCATCTGCCGATACCTCAAAATTAGCATCCATTAAGATCTCGCCAGAAAAACCATTGATTGAAAAAGATATTTATGGTTATTACTTAAACTTTGATATTACCATTGAAAACAAGAGCAAGCATACTATTGAACTCAGTTCGGTAGAGGCATCTGTTGTTGATAACAAGGGAAAGTTAGTATTAAGAAAATTCATGAACAGCGATGGCAAAACCCCGGGGATTGACCTGTTGGTTTATACCATTATTAAACCCGGCGAAAAGGTGAGTATATTCAATCCTTTTCATACTTTCCCGCCGGACATGACCATTGCTTCCTTAAAATATGGTTTCTTTTTTAATTATGCCGATACACAAGCTCAAAAAGACAATAACAAGCAAAGGCTTCCGGTTGATTTTGATGAGTTAGTTGTAAAGGCAATAACCCCACAGGTATATATTGCCCGCAATGAATATTACCTACCCCTTAAAGGCAAAATAATTGTTTGGGACGGGCATGATTTTTACTCGCATAACCGCCGGTCGGCTAAAGATGTGGTTGACGTGAAGGTAAAAGACCTGAACGCCAATGCCAGCCGATACGCTTACGACCTGATGTGTGTTGACGCAGCAGGCAGCCTTTACAGCGGTACACCATTTAAAAAACAAAACTGGTTTGGTTTTGGCCGCCCCGTTTATGTACCATCAGATGGAAAGGTGATAAAAGTACAAACCAATATCCCCGATAATGAATTTATTGGCAAAACCGTAAAAACTCCTGTATTGCCACCCAATACCGATCCTTACGGAATGGGCAATTACATTATTATACAACACAGTAATGGTGAATGTAGCGAGCTGCTACATATGGGAATGGGCAGCATCAGCGTTAAACCCGGCGATTGGGTAAAGGCAGGGCAGCAAATTGGAACGGTAGGCTTTTCGGGTAGCGAAGCTATTTATCCGCACCTGCATTACAGCGTGATCAGCGCGTACAAGGAAATGGCATCAGAAGGTATCCCAAACTACTTTAACGATTATAAACTATATCGCGGCGATGTTACCGTTAACATTAAAAGAAGCCGGGTTGATAGCGGCGATATTATAGAATCTACCAAGTGGTAAATAATTAGCAAGTCATAACATTTGGTTATGGAGGATTGCCTTTTATGATATAAAAAGACTAAATTTAGCTTGCACATTTGCATAACAAAATAATTTAATGTTATGCAAACGCAACCTATAACAAATACAAACGGCTTACTCATCAATATTAATGACAATGGCCGCAAGGCCATTTTTATAATTTGTATCGCCTTTTGTATCAGCCCTTTTGCAAGCCCCGCTATTGCATTACTATTAGGTCTGGTTATTGCGCAGTTTACGGGGCATCCTTATCTACATTTAAATCATAAGGCTACGCACCTTTTATTACAGGTATCAGTTGTGGGCCTTGGTTTCGGGATGAATGTGCACAGCGCCATGCAGGCCGGTAAGGAAAGCATACTATTTACCATCGCATCCATCAGCGGTACTTTAATATTTGGTTATTTTATGGGCCGGTGGTTAAATATCGAAAAGAAAACCTCCTTCCTGATCTCATCAGGCACAGCCATTTGCGGGGGTAGCGCTATAGCCGCAATATCCCCGGTTATTAAAGCCGAAGAAAAACAGATCTCCGTTGCCCTGGGTTGTGTGTTTGTACTTAACTCAGTTGCGTTGTTTATTTTCCCGCTAATAGGTCATCATTTAAATATGTCACAAACGCAATTTGGTTTATGGTGCGCCATTGCCATACATGATACCAGCTCGGTAATTGGCGCAGCCAGTAAATATGGCCCGCATGCTTTAGAGGTTGCCACAACAGTAAAACTTGCCCGTGCCTTATGGATAATCCCGGTTACTTTTATGGCTACTTACCTGTTTAAAAATCAATCAAAAAAAGTGAGCATCCCTTATTTTATCGGTTTATTTATACTGGCCATGATTGCTAATACTTATATCCCTGCAATCTCAATTGTAAGTCCGTATTTAACAGGCATAGCCAAAGCAGGTTTAACCCTTACCTTATTCCTGATAGGTGCTGGTTTATCCCGCAAAGTATTGGCTTCTGTTGGGTTCAAGCCATTACTGCAGGGAGTAGTGTTATGGATAGTTATTTCAACCGCTGCATTATATGCGGTAATGCACCTGGCATAATTAGGCTGGGTTGGGTTTATAAAAAAGTTAAATTACATCCTTTTAAAAACAGACAAGCTGTTTTTGTATTTTTGCCGATGTGCCCAGTCCTGCTAAAAAACCTGCCCCGGTTAAAAGAACCCCAGTAAGTAAAAGTATTACCCCGCGGAAAAAGCCGCTTGTAAAAAGAAAAGCCAAAAGCAACTTTTCCATTCAATGGAAAATAGCTTTAGTGGGGTTGCTGTTAATCCTGTTCTCGCCTTTATATTATGGCTATGTTTTAAAAAGCATTACTTCAACCTGGCGCTGGATAAGGGACATAGGGCAGGATCCGCATTACCGCACTTATAAAAGCTTTAACATACGCATCCCTGATAAATATAGCATTCATGGTATTGATGTATCATATTACCAGGGTAAGATAGACTGGCACCGCGTAAAAGCAATGGAAGAGGATGAGGTGCATGTAAGCTTTGCCTTTATTAAAGCTACCGAGGGTATACTGACCGTTGACCCCTATTTTAAGCGCAACTGGCGCGAGGCCCCAAAGGCCGGGATCATTTGCGGGGCCTATCATTATTTCAGGCCGAAGGTAAGCGGTAAGTGGCAGGCCCGGTTCTTTTTACAGAATGCCCGTACCGAAAAAGGCGACCTGCCGATGGTGGTTGATGTAGAAGAACTTGATGGCGTACCACCCGCAAAAATGCGTATTGAATTACAGGAGTTTTTAACTTACATACAAAGCCGTACCAAAATTAAACCGATGATCTACTCGGGTTTAACTTTTTACCAGGACAATTTAGCCGGGTATTTTGATAATTACACCTTATGGATAGCACACTACTATCAGCCCGAATTAAAAATAAGCAGCGCAACTAACTGGAAATTCTGGCAGCACTCTGATAAAGCAAAAATTGATGGCATTAACCATGTCACTGATTTTGATGTATTTAACGGCGATAGTACCGAATTTAAGAAGTTACTTGTACCTTGATATGCCCTGCATCAGCTAATAATTATGATAATGTTTTGATTAAAAATGTTAATTAGTGTTAATTATATCTGAATACTAAAAATTTAGTTATACATTAGGCTTAACAAACCTTATGTATGAAACTTGTAATTTTACTTTTACTTTCCCTCGTGTTATGTACTTTTTCTTCGTCGGCGCAAAGTACTTATTCTATCAAAGGCGCCATAGTTGATACCTCTTCCAATGCCAAACTTGTTAATGCATCAGTACTGGTATTAAATGCCAAAGATTCAATAATGCGCACCTTTATCCGTACAGGCCCGGGTGGTATTTTTAATATTGAAGGTTTAAAAAAAGGGAAATTAATATTATTGGTTACTTACCCCGGTTATGCTGATTATGTTGAGCATTTCACCCTCGACTCTACAAAAACAACCCGCGATTTTGGCAAGATCAATCTTTTTCTGAAAGCCAAGCTTTTGGCCGATGTTATAGTTAAAGGCACACGTGCCGCTATAAAAATAAAAGGTGATACCACGGAGTTTGATCCCAGGGCTTACAGCATACAACCTAATGCAAAGGTTGAGGATCTGTTAAAGCAGCTGCCCGGCATACAGGTTGATAAGGATGGTAAAATTACAGCACAGGGCCAAACCATTAGTAAAGTATTGGTTGATGGCGAAGAGTTTTTTGGGACGACCCCACCCTTGTTACCAAAAACCTGAGAGCCGACATGGTTGATAAGGTACAGCTATATGATAAAAAAAGTGACCAGGCTACCTTTACCGGGGTTGATGACGGACAAAAGACCAAAACCATCAACATCAAACTAAAAGAAGATAAAAAGAACGGCTACTTTGGTAAGGTTGATGCCGGCATAGGCACCGATGGTTACTACGAAGGGCAGGTGCTTTTCAATAAATTTAAGGCCAAACAAAAGTTTTCGGTATATGGTACCGTTGGTAACGATGGTAAAACCGGGTTGGGCTGGCAGGATAGCCAAAAATACGGATCAGACAGTAATGTGCAGTTTGGCGATGATGGCGGCATTTTTATATCGTTCAGCGGTAGCAGGGATGAATTAGATTCGTTCGACGGGCAGTACAGCGGACAGGGTATCCCTATTGCGCGTACGGGCGGTGTACATTATGATACCAAATGGAACGGCGATAAGGAATCAATAAACGGTAACTATAAAATAGGTTCATTAACCGTTGATGGTACCAATACATCATTAACGCAAAACAACACGGCTGAAGGTGCTATAAATGGCGCAACCGACCAGGTATATCATAACTACCTGTTCCGTCAAAAAATGGATGCTACCTATACCATTAAGCTTGATACTACCTCAAACTTAAAGATCAGTGTTGACGGAACGCTAAAAAACGGGCAAACACGCAGTAACTATACATCGTCAAACACGCGTGGCAATGGCATTTTACAAAACACCAGCGATCGTAACGTGCTTAATAATACTACCGGGCAGCTTTTTGATATGACTGCCTTTTATACCAAAAAATTCAAGAAAAAAGGCCGTACAATTTCATTAACCGTAAGCGAGTCAAATAACAAAACAACCGCCAAAGGTTACCTGAAATCAGAAGCCGACTTTTTTGATGATAAAGGAAAACAGGACAGCACACAAAAGGTTGATCAATACAAAACCAGTATTACCAACAGCAATATCTTCAATACAAATATTGCTTATACCGAGCCGCTTGCAAAAAGCCTTACCGTTGTTTTTAATTATGGTTTAGGCATTAACAATGGTACATCAGTAAGGCGCTCATTTGATCAGTCAACCCCCGGTAACTATAACATACAGGTAGATTCATTGAGCAACAGCTACAAATTGAACGAACTATCAAACCAGGTTGGTGCCATATTTAACTACAAGAAAAAGAAAACAACCATCAATTTAGGCACAAAAGTATCTGACGTGCACTACGACCAGATGAACGAGTTTACTGATATGCCATTTAAAAGAAGCTTTATTAACTGGAACCCGCAGGCTACCTTTCAATATCAGTTTTCGCAGCGTAAATCATTCCGGATAAGTTATTATGGTAACACCACGCAACCTACCATTGATCAGATCCAGCCGGTAATTGTAAACACCGATCCGCTGAATACCGTTTTAGGTAACCAGGATCTGCGCCCATCATTTGCCAACCGTTTCAATATTAACTATAACTCCTACAAAGTTTTAACCGATCAGTTCATCAGCTTTTATGGTAACTATTCCTTTACCTCAAACCCGATAGTAAGCAGTTTAACCATTGATTCGGCCGGTAAAACAACCAACCGTTATATCAACCTCAATAAAAAACCCATTAACTATTACCTGAGTGCATATTTTGAAAAAAAGGTAAGCAAGTTTGGCATTAATGTAGGTTTGAGCGGTGATGTAAGCGGAAGCACCAGCTACAGTTTATCAAACAATGACCTTAACAGAACAAAATATAACAACTATGCGGTGCAGTTAAGGTTATCAAAATACAAGGAAAACAAGTATGATTTTTCTGCTTCGTTCGGGCCAAACTATACGGTTAGCGGTTCATCGTTACAAAGCCAGATCAATAATAACGGCAGGGGCTTTACCTCAAACGATAGCTTTAATATCTATTTACCGGGTAAATTCCAGATTGGGTCTGACGTGAGCTACCAGTTCACCGCAAAAACAGAAACCTTTAACCAGGATTTTAAACGCACCCTGTGGAATGCCAACATCAGCAAAACATTTTTGAAAGCAAATAACTTAAAAGCATCAATTGCCGGTAATGACCTGCTGAACCAAAATGTAGGCTTTAGCCGGAGTGTGAGCGGTAACTACATTTCGCAAAACAATTACACTACCATAAAAAGGTACTTTATGCTATCACTTATATGGGATTTTAACAAAGTAGGCGGCGGCGCACCAAAAAAATAATCAACCTATGAAAACCATTATAACACTTATCGCAGGCTTTATATTGTTAGGCGGCGATCTATTTGCACAAAACGCACATTTCACCACATCGGGCGTTATTGAGTACGAAAAATCAGTAAACATGTTTGCCCTGATAAAAAGGGAAATCAATAAAGATAACGAAGCTTTTTTACAGCCCGCTTATGAGTCGTACAAAAAAAACCAGCCGCAGTTTAAAAAGCTGAAAAGCACTTTAAGCTTTAGCGATAACAAAACGGAGTTTGTTCCCATAGAGCCTGAAAATATTGAAAGAAATTATCTGAGCGATAACGCTATGGTAAACCAAAACAACACCACCTTTACCGATTTGCAAACCAACACCTTTATTGCAGAGAAAAAAGTATTTGAAGAAACCTTTTTGGTAAAAGATAGCACCCGTAAAATAAGCTGGAAAATTACCGACGAAACCCGCGAGATTGCCGGTTATGTTTGCCGGCGTGCTAACGCTATTATATTAGATTCTGTTTACGTGGTAGCTTTTTATACCGAGAAGATTCCGATATCTGGCGGCCCTGAATCATTTACCGGCCTGCCGGGTATGATATTAGGCGTGGCCCTGCCGCATGAAAACATTACCTGGTTTGCTACCAAAGTAACCGAAATGCCTGTTGATAACAAAGCATTAGTCCCGCCTAAAAAGGGTAAGGCTACCAATAAAAAGGAATTACGCAAAACGCTTGATGGCGCCATGAAAGATTGGGGTACCTGGGGGCAAACCTATTTAAAGGCTTTTTCTATTTAAAATTTTCAATCTAAACCTTATCACCTATATTTATGTTAAAACCGGAGGCTAAAAACCCCGGTTTTTTTTATAACCGGTTAAACATAAGGATCATGTTAAAAAAAGGCGAACATATTGAAGGCACCCCTGCCGAGTTAGCGGTATTATTGGCTACAGATGAAAAGGCCAAGGCTTTTTTTGAAGGCTTATCAAAATCATACAAACAGGGTTATTGTGATTGGGTAGGCTCGGCCAAGCAGCAAGATACCCGCCACGTACGTGCAGCTAAGGCCCTGATTATGCTGCAAAACGAGCAAAAAACATTAAAGACTTGATCGGAGCAATAATTACTATAAACTGCATTGGCTATTTTGCATAGCCGTAAGCTTCAATTTATCATTCTTAATGGTGATCTTTACTTTATGGCATTTGAGCTTATCCTGTCAAACATATCTAAATACATCAATCTAACCGCAGATGAAAAAGAGATCTTCCTTGCTCATCTGCAGCCAAAAACAATTAAACGCAAGCAGTTTACGCTTAATGATGGCGAGATCTGTAAACATTCAGTCTTTGTAACTTCGGGTTGTTTACGCGGATTTACCGTTGATAAGAATGGTATTGAACATGTGCTGAGCTTTGCCCCGCCCGATTGGTGGATAGCGGATATGTACAGCCTCATCTCCCAAAAACCGGGCATATTAAATATTGAAGCGTTAGAAGATACGGAAGCCATCATCCTGTCAAAAGTAAACCAGGAAAAGCTATATCATGAGATCCCAAAATTTGAGCGCTTTTTCCGCATCCTTACCGAAAAATCATTGGTTGCAAACCAGCAGCGCATAGTTGATAATATGAGCCTTACAGCCGAAGAGCGTTACAGCATATTCTGTAAACGTTACCCCACCCTTATTGATCACCTGCCCCAAAAACAAATTGCATCGTACGTTGGCGTAACCCCAGAGTTTTTTAGCCGTATGCGCAGCGAAATGACCAGGAAAAAATAATTAGAAATATTTTAAAGACATCAAATAGTGAAATAATTTATGTGATACTTTACTTTCTTAATGTACATCATGTTTCCCCGGTAAATCACAGCGTACCTTTGAGGTATAAATAAAAAAGCATCATGGCACAAACAGTATTACATAAAGCCGAAACCCGTGGGCATGCAAGCCATGGTTGGCTTAACAGTTATCATTCTTTTAGTTTCTCAAGCTATTACAATCCGCAACGGATGAATTTTGGCGCATTAAGGGTGTTAAATGATGATACCGTTGATGCCGGCATGGGTTTTGGTAAGCACCCTCATGATAATATGGAGATCATATCCATCCCGCTTGAGGGCGATTTAGAACATAAGGACAGCATGAACAATGTTGCCGTTATAAAAAACGGCGATATACAGGCCATGAGCGCCGGTACAGGGATTTATCATAGTGAATATAATAACGACAGGGAGCAGCGTGTTAAGTTTTTGCAGATCTGGATCTATCCAAACAAAAAGAACGTTGAACCGCGATATGACCAGGTAACTTTAAACCTTGAAGACAGGCATAACAAATTACAACAGGTATTATCATCCAATGCTGATGATGCAGGTGTGTGGATCCATCAGAATGCCTGGTTTCATTTGGGTAAGTTTGACAAAGATGTAAATGCTGATTATACTATAAAAGCAAAAGGCAACGGCGTTTATGTTTTTGTATTGAGCGGCGATATTAAGGTGAACGACCAATTGCTGAGCACCCGCGATGGCTACGGTATTTGGGACACGGACAAGTTTACCATTACAGCGGAAACGGATGCCGAATTTTTATTGATGGAAGTACCGATGGAGTTTTAATATAAAGCAGAAAGGAAAAGGTTAAAGCTATTTAACTTTTTCCTTTCTGCTAATACACCTTACAAAATGGACAAAATAGAAATATTAGTTATTGGCAGGCACCCAGAAATACTGCAAACCGTAGTACGCCTTGTAAATAACAACCCCGAATGGCATGCAACCGGAACCGTTAGTGATGAAGAAGCATTAGCAACATTTAACACAACAGCTTTTAAACTGGTGCTTTTAGGCGGAGGTATTGAGCCCGAAAGTGAAGAAACACTTTGCAGAGCCTTTAGATCCATCAACCCTATTATTAAAATTGTACAGCATTATGGTGGTGGCAGCGGCCTGCTTACGGCTGAAATTTACCAAGCCTTAGGCTAATATCTTTAAGGTTCCTATCTGTTACCTTAACTATCACGGGCAGAAGCTATTTTGCCGGATGAATACATTTTTTTATTATCGATAGTGTTTACTAAACCGACATAAACTATTGCCAATTAAACTTTAGGGGGATGTTAAAGTCATACCCATAAATATTAAAGAAGCAATTATGAAAAAGTTAATTTTAGTAGTATCCTTTATAACAGGATTAAGTGTTCTGGCCCATGCCCAGATCACTAAAAAATCACCAGACCAGCGTGCCGGCCACCTTACCAAAGTATTACAGAAAAAGCTTAACCTCACTGCCGACCAGGCAACGCAGGTTAATACTATATTCTTCAATCAGGCCAACCGGATGGATAGTTTAAAAAGTAACCCATCTGCTGATAAAAAGGATAACCAATTGGCAGTACGCAGTATCAGGTTAGCAACCCAAAAGCAAGTATTATCGGTATTGAACGATGAGCAAAAGCAGCAGTTTGTGGCCTGGGAGAAAATGCGAAAAGAAAAACATAAAGAGAAGAAGGGATCTACTGAGTTAAAATCGTAAGTAAGATACTTCAGCTAAACTATCTGGGTATTCCTTTCCCCTTACAGACCTATATCAAACAAGAAAGCCTTGTATCGTTATGATACAAGGCTTATCTATAAGATTTGGCACCGACCTACTCTCCCACATTTTACTGCAGTACCATCGGCTCTGGCGGGCTTAACTTCTCTGTTCGGAATGGGAAGAGGTGGACACCGCCGATATAGGCACCTGAATTTCTTTTGGTTCATCGGCTGATAGTTTACTTGTTCATTATTCTGTGATGAACGGTATACTTACCTGCTTTGACCGGTATTTTATTTGTTTGTGCTGATCAGAGCTTATCTTCAGTACAGTGACTGATGATTTGTTTCTGATTAACTAAACAATGACATATTATTGAAAGAAGCAATGAATTGAGAAAACAACAGTATTAGTTTTTGTCGGGTCATATGCCGGAGCACATGACCCATTATTACCTGCTATGAGAAAGCTTCGGGCGATTAGTATTACTTGGCTATGATGTCACCACCTTTATACCTGTAACCTATCAACGTAGTAGTCTGCTACGACCCTCAATGGAAGTCTCATCTTGTGGCTAGTTTCGCACTTAGATGCTTTCAGCGCTTATCTATTCCCAACGTAGCTACTCTGCAATACAGCTGGCGCCATAACAGATTCACCAGAGGTTAGTCCAACCCGGTCCTCTCGTACTAAGGTCAGCCCCACTCAAACTTCCTGCGCCCACAACAGATAGGGACCGAACTGTCTCGCGACGTTCTGAACCCAGCTCGCGTGCCACTTTAATGAGCGAACAGCTCAACCCTTGGGACCTTCTCCAGCCCCAGGATGTGACGAGCCGACATCGAGGTGCCAAACCTCCCCGTCGATATGAGCTCTTGGGGGAGATCAGCCTGTTATCCCCAGCGTACCTTTTATCCTTTGAGCGATGGCCCTTCCATGCAGAACCACCGGATCACTATATCCGTCTTTCGACCCTGCTCGGCTTGTCTGCCTCACAGTCAAGCAAGCTTATGCTATTGCACTCCACGTACGGTTACCAAGCGTACTGAGCTTACCTTTGAAAGCCTCCGTTACCTTTTTGGAGGCGACCACCCCAGTCAAACTACCCGCCAAACAATGTCCCCCGTTGCCAGGGTTAGACACCAGATACAGAAAGGGTGGTATTTCAACGTTGACTAACTGACTCCTAGCGAAGCCAGATCACAGTCTCCCACCTATCCTACACATCCTGTAGCCGATTTCAATGTTAAGTTGTAGTGAAGGTGCATGGGGTCTTTCCGTCCCGTTGCGGGTAACCGGCGTCTTCACCGATACCACAATTTCACCGAGCTCATGGCTGAGACAGCGCCCAGATCGTTACACCATTCGTGCAGGTCGGAACTTACCCGACAAGGAATTTCGCTACCTTAGGACCGTTATAGTTACGGCCGCCGTTTACCGGGGCTTCGATTCAATGCTTCGAATTGCTCCTAACATCCCCTCTTAACCTTCCGGCACCGGGCAGGTGTCAGGCCATATACGTCATCTTTCGATTTTGCATAGCCATGTGTTTTTGTTAAACAGTCGCCTGGGCCTTTTCACTGCGGCTTCATTGCTGAAGCGCCCCTTCTCCCGAAGTTACAGGGCCATTTTGCCGAGTTCCTTAGCCATGATTCACTCGAGCACCTTAGGATTCTCTCCTCGACTACCTGTGTCGGTTTACGGTACGGGTTTTTATAACCTGAAGCTTAGCGGGTTTTCTTGGAAGTCTGATTACCTGAACTATCACATCCCCCGAAGGTTCTGTGTACTATCAGCTTTCAGCAGGAATGGCGTACTTTACTACCTTCCCTATACCTACGGCCTTTAACGAACTATTCCGTCAGTTCGCGTCAGTGTCACTACTCCGTCACCGCATCGCAGTTATAAAAAGTACTGGAATATTAACCAGTTGTCCATCGGCTACGCCCTTCGGCTTCACCTTAGGCCCCGACTAACCCTGATCCGATTAGCGTTGATCAGGAAACCTTAGTCTTTCGGTGGGCGGGTTTCTCTCCCGCCTTATCGTTACTTATGCCTACATTTGCTTTTCTATTTCCTCCACAGTCATTTACATTCCTGCTTCACCGGTCGATAGAATGCTCCCCTACCAGATGCATTGCTGCAAATCCATAGCTTCGGTATACCACTTGATGCCCGTTTATTATCCATGCCCGATCGCTCGACTAGTGAGCTGTTACGCACTCTTTAAATGAATGGCTGCTTCCAAGCCAACATCCTAGCTGTCTGTGCAATCGGACCTCGTTAGTTCAACTTAGTGGTAATTTGGGGACCTTAGCTGATGGTCTGGGTTCTTTCCCTCTCGGCCCTGGACCTTAGCACCCAGAGCCTCACTCCAGCGTATATTAATAAGCATTCGGAGTTTATCTGGATTTGGTAGGATTTGACTCCCCCGCACCCAATTAGTAGCTCTACCTCTTATTAACTCAACCGCCAGGCTGTTCCTAAAAACATTTCGGGGAGTACGAGCTATTTCCCAGTTTGATTAGCCTTTCACCCCTACCCACAAATCATCCGGAAACTTTTCAACGTTTATCGGTTCGGTCCTCCAGTACCTGTTACGGCACCTTCAACCTGTCCATGGGTAGATCACAAGGTTTCGCGTCTACCTCCCCTGACTATACGCCCTATTCAGACTCGCTTTCGCTTCGGATCCGTGTCTTAAACACTTAACCTTGCCAGGAAAGAGTAACTCGTAGGCTCATTATGCAAAAGGCACGCCGTCACAGAACTTGTCTGCTCCGACCGCTTGTAAGTACACGGTTTCAGGTTCTATTTCACTCCCCTGTTCGGGGTTCTTTTCACCTTTCCCTCACGGTACTGGTTCACTATCGGTCTCTCAGGAGTATTTAGCCTTACCGGATGGTGCCGGCAAATTCCCACAAGGCGTCTCCGACCTCGCGGTACTCAGGATACCACTATCCTATTATCAATTACCCGTACGCAGCTCTCATGCTCTATGGCCGGGTTTCCCACCCCGTTCCGGTTTTCTTTAATATTCATGTTGTGGTCCTATAACCCCCATTATGCCGTAACATAATGGGTTTGGGCTTCTTCCCTTTCGCTCGCCACTACTCAGGAAATCACTGTTGTTTTCTCTTCCTCTGCTTACTTAGATGTTTCAGTTCAGCAGGTTTGCGCATTTATGCAACTATTCTTCAAATAGTTAGGTTTCCCCATTCGGAAATCTCCGGATTAATTTATATTTGCTAATCCCCGGAGCTTATCGCAGCTTATCACGTCCTTCATCGCCTCTGAGAGCCAAGGCATCCCCCGTGTACCCTTTCTTACTTTCTTCTACTATATCGCCTTTTGCTCGATATGTATGCTTTTTGATTCTTGTTGCGTTCTCCAGCTTACATGCGCATCAGTCCAGTTCTCCAATCATCTTGCGACGATTGTCCCACTTTCCCTCTTTACCGTAATCCTTCAAAGCCTCAACAGTCCTCTATACTGTTGTCTTCTCTTTTTATTACTTCTTCCAATATGTCAAAGAACGTTACCCCGATAACATTACGTCATCTTGCTCTATATCCTATCCCTTTCAGGAAACGGAGGGTGTGTGGAGAATAACGGATTCGAACCGTTGACCCCCTGCGTGCAAGGCAGGTGCTCTAGCCAGCTGAGCTAATCCCCCTTAAGATGTTTACGTCTTCCGTATCCGGTCATCCGTCAATCGCTGACGCTTACCTTCACTTCCAACTTACCTTAGTAGTCCCGAGCAGATTTGAACTGCTGACCCCTACATTATCAGTGTAGTGCTCTAACCAGGCTGAGCTACAGGACTGTTGATTTTTAGGATTTCAGACCTGCGATTTTTGATTTTCCTGTTTCCGCTTAAATCGTCATTCGTAAATCGTAAACCGTAATCTCTTACAATCTCGCCTCCCAGATGTCAGTCACTATTGATGGCTTCATCTTTTGGGTTTTTCTTTTTGTTTTTAATATAAGAAATAATCATGCAGGTAACAGCTTTGCTGTTATGTGTTTGAGAGTTGTTGGATACTGCTCCAGAAAGGAGGTATTCCAGCCACACCTTCCGGTACGGCTACCTTGTTACGACTTAGCCCCAGTTACCGACTTTACCCTAGGACGCTCCTTGCGGTGACGCACTTCAGGCACTTCCAGCTTCCATGGCTTGACGGGCGGTGTGTACAAGGCCCGGGAACGTATTCACCGCAGCATTGCTGATCTGCGATTACTAGCGAATCCAACTTCACGGGGTCGAGTTGCAGACCCCGATCCGAACTGTGATCAGCTTTTTGAGATTGGCATCCTGTTGCCAGGTAGCGGCCCTCTGTACTGACCATTGTAGCACGTGTGTAGCCCCGGACGTAAGGGCCATGATGACTTGACGTCGTCCCCTCCTTCCTCTCTATTTGCATAGGCAGTCTGTTTAGAGTCCCCACCTTAACGTGCTGGCAACTAAACATAGGGGTTGCGCTCGTTGCGGGACTTAACCCAACACCTCACGGCACGAGCTGACGACAGCCATGCAGCACCTAGTTTCGTGTCCCGAAGGACTTGAGCGTCTCTGCTCAATTCACTAACTTTCAAGCCCGGGTAAGGTTCCTCGCGTATCATCGAATTAAACCACATGCTCCTCCGCTTGTGCGGGCCCCCGTCAATTCCTTTGAGTTTCACCCTTGCGGGCGTACTCCCCAGGTGGAATACTTAACGCTTTCGCTTTGACGCTGACTGTATATCGCCAACATCGAGTATTCATCGTTTAGGGCGTGGACTACCAGGGTATCTAATCCTGTTTGATCCCCACGCTTTCGTGCCTCAGCGTCAATCATACTTTAGTAAGCTGCCTTCGCAATTGGTGTTCTGTGACATATCTATGCATTTCACCGCTACTTGTCACATTCCGCCTACCTCAAGTACATTCAAGCCAGTCAGTATCAAAGGCACTGCGATAGTTGAGCTACCGTCTTTCACCCCTGACTTAACTGGCCGCCTACGCACCCTTTAAACCCAATAAATCCGGATAACGCTTGGATCCTCCGTATTACCGCGGCTGCTGGCACGGAGTTAGCCGATCCTTATTCTTACCGTACATTCAGCTTGATTCACGAATCAAGGTTTATTCCGGTACAAAAGCAGTTTACAACCCGTAGGGCCGTCTTCCTGCACGCGGCATGGCTGGTTCAGGCTTCCGCCCATTGACCAATATTCCTTACTGCTGCCTCCCGTAGGAGTCTGGTCCGTGTCTCAGTACCAGTGTGGGGGGTCATCCTCTCAGATCCCCTAAACATCGTAGCCTTGGTAAGCCATTACCTTACCAACTAGCTAATGTTCCGCATGCCCATCCTTATCCTATAAATATTTGATCACAAAACAATGCTATCCCGTGATATTATGCGGGCTTAATCTCTCTTTCGAGAGGCTATCCCCCTGATAAGGGTAGGTTACATACGTGTTACGCACCCGTGCGCCACTCTCATCGGAAGCAAGCTCCCGAATCCCGTCCGACTTGCATGTATTAGGCCTGCCGCTAGCGTTCATCCTGAGCCAGGATCAAACTCTCCATTGTAAAATGTCTAGTTTATTCTCTGACCCTATTATTAATTAATAGAATCTGTATTATATATCTTTATACAGTATCCTCTCTCTTTTGTTAACCGCATCCCTTTGTTTCTCTTTACTACTTTTACATCCGTCGGTCCGGCTTGCGCTTTTCCTTCTTTTGCCCTGGTAGCTCCGAATCCCTCAGGACCGTTACTCTAGGTCACTCCTGCTCCTCATGTTCAAGAAGTTCACATTGTAAAAGAGGTAGAGGATTAATGAAAGAGGTGAGCCCTGAGGGATGCCTGTGTATATGCTGAATGGCTCTAACTTATACTTCAGGAGTCTTAGTGTTGAGGTTCAGCCCTTGAGAAAGCTCTCTATTCAGCTAACTAACTCTAGTGATATGCATTACTTCTTCAGGTTGTGTAGAAGTTGTTAGAAGCATGACAGCGTTCAGGCAGGGTTTATTCAGTGGCGCACACTAGCGCCTGGTTGGGCCTAGCACAGCTCGTACACACCCCTATATAGTAGACTGCTTGCTCGCCCATATGGCTCCTTACAATTAATGTCCTTTTGTCACCATATCTGCATGACTTGCTCTGCATGATCCTGACAGAAGTCTCTAATGAGAGGACATTATTAAAAACTTCAGAGACATTCAGCATAAGAAGTAATGTCACTGATGTGTCTAAGTTTTATACCCTTTAAATAACCTCTATAAGAGTATGTACTGCATGCTCTGTTAATACCCCTTTTTGTCCTTCTAGAAGTGTTCTCAGCAGCAGTTAATAGGTCTCTGCCATTCAGCTTATTTTCCTCATCATTACTGACTTTATAGCCTTTCTCAGAGTGTTCAAGAGTGCCACTGATCTGTACATCTTCACCAGTCTGTAGTCTCCCTTATTTAGTTTCCAGAGAACTACTGTAGTAGAGTGTTTAAAGGCCTCCAGATGGATTTCACTCTTTAGACATTAGTTGTATAGCAGAAGAATTTGTGGAAGGATGTAAGAAAGGGTGAAATGAAGTATGCAGTTCAGTATGCTGTTTCAGCTCAGGGGCCCTTACTGCCTGAGGCTTATAATATAGCTTTGCTAAGTTTCTGTTCTGTAATTAGTGGCATCTGCAGAGGTTCTGAGTACTTATAGTTCTCAATGTTGCTGAGGTTGACCTCTGAAGGTGTTGAAAAGAAAGCTGCATGTAGCAGTTCAGCTTTTTCCTCTAATTCTGTAGCTGAGGTTCCATTCAGCTGTTATAGAGCTGGGGTAAAAGCCTAGCTTGCAGTGTCTCTAGTCTTCACTCACTTTACTAACTTCTATAGATCTCTTAAGTCTGTTGCTGCTGCTTTCACCCTCTCTTATGTATTTAAACAAACATTGAATATTGAACACTCTGTTCAGACAGCTAGCCACTTTGAGCTTAGTGTTAATTGAAAACAATTCATCAAAAATTTAATTTAAATGCTAAGCTACAGTATTTATGTATCTAATGCATATCTAAACATCTATACACTTGTATATAAGGGTTTTATATAAGGATTTCCATTATATTGCCGCTGCCCCCTTTTCTGCTTAGTCATGCAAGCTCATGCCCCTAGTAAAAGGTCCCTCTCACAGTGAATCATTTTAATAAAGCTGTTTCTCATCTTCTAATATAATTGTTTTCTCACTGTCTAATAAGGCTGTTTCTTCTGTGTGAGGCTGAAGGCTGAAAAGTGATGTTCCTCAGCTAATTCTGGTCACAGGACAGCATTTTCAGTGATTAATGAGAGGTGTCACTGCTGAACCCTTTTTCACTTTGTGATAGTATATAATAGATATAGTTCTGCAGCTGCATTTATTTTTTCAGTTTAAAGTTATTAATAATCAGTATTAACTGAGCTGAAAAAGTACTAAATATTTGCATCTTCTCTTACTTCAGATCTCACTTAAATTTCTTATTTAAAAAAAATCCTTTAATTCTTATCTCTTTACTTATAAAAACACTTAATTCTTTAATTACCTTACTTAAAATTGACTGAATTAGTTTATTATAATTTTTTTAAATTTTACTATAAATATAAACTCTGTAAATAATAAAGCTCTTCTTAACTTTAAAATAATCTAATACTGCTATAATTTTAAAATTAATCATTAGTGATATATCAGCAAAAAGCAAATGTTAATATATTATTATACACTTAAATATACTTCTGAAAATGCCTTATCTCAGCATTTTCACTCTTTAACAAACTGTATATAAAAGTGAGTAATTTATTAAATAGATTCAGTAGATTATTATTATTACTGCAATAAAGACTGAATATAAAGTTAATAAGAGTTTTTATATTTTATACAGTTCTTTTATTAGCTTAATGCAGTGTTTTATAATGCTGACATTTATAAATTATACAGTTATAATTATAAGAGACTGAATTGTTAAACTGTTTATTTTATAGATTATTAAATTGAAAAAGACTAATTTAGCTGTTTTCTAATCTGTTACAGCTGTTTATTGTTACAACATGAGCTCTGACAGATGTTAGACTGCTAAGCTAGATTGAAACTAGTGTGTCTGAGCATCTAGATATTTATGTTGTGACTGCAGCCTTTGTACTGACTTCCCTTCTTGTACTTTTCTAGGTTCAAATAGCTCACCTCTTGCAACAGTTTCAGGCCTGCTTATAAAGTGAAATAGCTAGCTGTAACATTAGAAAAGTACCTACACTCTTTTCAACCTCTGAAGGTAACAGAATATCAGTGAGACAAACATATGTGTTAATGAATTACTTTTTCATCTACATCATTAAACGTCTCAACTCACAGTTTAATGAGTGATTAGAAGGTTCTTAGAACTTCCTAAATTCATCAATTAACTATCAACAACCAATTCTTAAGTCCTGCAAGGAGTAGGTAATGAACAATTAAGAAGTACCCTGTCACAGTGACAGGTAGCTGTGAGAAGTCAGTAAACAAAAAGCCCTGCAATGTGCAGGCACCCTCAAAGATCTATTTATAGACACAGACAACTGCAGTAGAGGCAGTTGAAAGAGCTAGAGCCTGAGTTGAATAATCTCAGCACTAGAAGTAGGTGTCTGAAGCACTGCAGAAATTATAATTAGACTACATCAAAAGGAAGAGACCTCTCCTCAAACTGAAAGACTATCTCTGACTGGAGGCCAGCCAGACAATTGTGAGAGATTGAAAACAGTAGACATCACAAAGGTGAACTCTTGAAGTGATGTAACCCCTGAAAACCTACAGCAATAAGTAACACATGACTCAGAGAACACTTGTACTTTAGTGTTGAAAGCTCTAAATAATCAGAATTTCTATAAGGCCTGCACACAGAACCTGAAAGATCAGATCACTCAGAAGGACTCTCAGATTGAGAAGTTGCTAGATGAGAAGTGAGGACTGAAACAGAATGTGTTGAAGATGACACAGCATCTTAACAACTCAGAACCAGAATGTTTAAGAAAGAACATACTTATTATAACATGATTAACTGACACTGACAGATATTGGGTTATCTGGTGTTAGACTAGATTGAAACTAGTGTGTCTTGGCATCCTGACATTTATGTCATGACTGCATCTACAAGACTGCTTTCTTCTTTGTACTTTTCTAGGTTCAAATAACTCACCTCTTGCAACAGTTCTCAGCCTGCTTATAAAGTGAAATAGTTAGCTGTAACATTAGAAAAGTACCTACACACTTTACAACCTCTGGAGGTGACAGAATACCAGCAGAGACAAATGTGTGTGTTGATGAATTAATTCTCATCTACATCATTAAACATCTCAACTCACAGTTCAATGAGTGATCAGAAGGTTCTTAGAACTTTCTAGATTCATTCATTAACTATTAACAATCAATTCTTAAGTCCTGTGAGGAGTAGGCAACAAATGATCAAGAAGTCAGCAAATGTGAAAAGCTCTGCAATGTGTAGGCACTCTTGAAGACCTATTTGTAGGCACAGACAACTGCAGTAGAGGCAGTTGAAAGAGCTAGAACCTGAATTGAATAATCTCAGCACTAGAAGTAGGTGTCTGAAGTACCACAGGAATTATGATTAGACCATACTGAGAGGAAGAAACTTCTCCTCAATCTGGAAGACTATTCTTGACTGGAGAACAGCCAGACAATTGTGAGAGATTGAAAACAGTAGACATCATAAAGGTGAACCCTTGAGGTGATGTGACCCCTGAAAACCTACAGTGATGGGTGACACACAATTCAGACAACACCTGCTGTTTAGTGTTGAAGGCACTAGATCAGAGAGATATCTATAAGATGCAGCTGCAGGATCTGGAGGAACAGAATGACCAGAAGGACTCTCAGATAGAGGAGTTGCTAGATGAGAAATGGGGACTGAAACAGAATGTATTGAAGATGACAAGGCATCTTAACAACTCAGAGTCAGAGCAGTCAAGAGAAGGCACATTCAAATTAAACATAAGTGACACAACAAAGAAGCGCTCAGTGAAGTTTTCAGACTCACCAATTCTTGACAATGGTGTTAAGTCTACATTTCAAGTATAGAATGATCAGATGAAAAGCAAGCTGTGAATTAATGATGATTGGTTTGATCAGTCAGACCTAGATGAAGCTGAACACACCAGAGTGGCCTACATCAAGATGTGAGTTGATGACAAGGCTGCTGAATACCTCTATTTATGGCTGGAGGCTCAGTCAGGAAGAGAGATCTATGTTGAGAAGGTTATTCAGTGTCTTGAGAACATCTTTGAGGATCTGAATCAGTGCCTAAAGGCACAGGAGCAGCTGAAGAAGTTTAAGATGCCTTATCTTAAAGACTTCAATGTGTTTCAGTCAGAGTTTCTACAACTAGCAAACTCAGTAAAGATGCCTGCAGATCAGTGAAAGAAAGAGGTCCACAACAAGCTATATGACTCACTGTAAGTTCAAATGAAAATCTATGTTGCTGACAAGGACATGTCATTTGATGCCTACTGTAAGAAGGCTCAACAGTTTGTGAGAGGTCTTGTTAAGGCTGGTGAGAGGACTAAGGAATGAAAGAACCAGTGAAAGCTGCAGAGAAAGCAGTCAGCTTTCAAATTTAAAAAGAAGACAACCACCACAATCACTGCTGTTGCATGAGAAGCAATTAAGCCAATGCTAGCTGATGTAATATGCTATACCTGCAATAAGAAAGGGACATCTAGTGAGGGATTGTTTCTGATAAG
>NZ_CBDICW010000001.1:0-2734076 GCF_965277465.1 Mucilaginibacter sp. | reverse complement strand
TAGGATGAGGGTGAAGATTCGGCTTCGCTAGGCAGAGACGTTTCATGGATTTACGTGGGCTTGGATGCTCGTGATGTTCTTGCGGGATTTTATGGTATATACTATCGGGAAGATCATGTAAGTGTGTGTGCAAGTACACAGTGGTTGCTCTTATTCCGTTGTCACTCACCACTTTTGAAACATCTTCTTCTCTGGTCATCGTTATATCTCTCACATATGCCACGAGGACAACCCATTTAGCGTGTTTGCAAATATAAAGTGAATGATTCTTTTTCCGCTCTCACTCATCACTTCCGAAACATCCCGTCTCAGGCCATCGTTATAGCTGTGTAACTCCATCTGCGAGAACTCATAAAGGCGCTGGATATTCTCCTTCCGCTTCTTCTACCTCTCCCTTACTTCTCAATCTCAACATCCCATAACATCAAAGCCCGATTCTTATTGGCTTCCTTGGCTAAAAGAGTCATACTCGACACGACCCCATCCTCCACTTCTCGAGGTCCACCACTCTTCGAACGCCATATTTGGAACCTCCAGGAAGCCACACTCAGTTCACACCCAATATCCACTTCTCAAGGTTAGACCGTCCCTTCGAAAGCCAAGCTCCATAAGCTAAAGCAGAATCAGGCCACTTAATCAGACCTTCAGCCCTCTTCTACAGTCACTGGCAGCATTAGCCTTCCCACTCACCGCACCCCAAATCATCAATCATGACTCCAGACTCCATTTCGCTACCCATCCTGGAACAGCCGTCCATCATTGAGGCGCCCAGGGGATGGGTCAACGTTTATTGCTGCAAATGTAAGGCGTGGACGCCGATGAAACGGATATCGTTGGATTGTCCGGCTTGTGGGCATCGTCATTGTGGTTATTGCAGACAGGAGAAACTGGAGGACGAGTAGGGGGCAGCGGAAACGGTAACGGCGAGAGTCGGGAACGAAGAGAGGAGTGGAGTTTGCGTATTTTTTGATCGGTGGAGTTTGAGGCCGGATGATGTCATGTTTTCGGAATGACTTGGTACAAGGATGGGTGCGTCGGTAACGATGGAGGTGTTTCGTGATTTTGCCAATGTTGTATGCAGTGAAGCAAGCGGCTATTTTTAGGGATTCTATCTCTAGGGTTCTGCAATCCTTCAACCGAAATAGCACTCCAGGTCTGCAGCGCCCGCCGTACTCCACCTGTAAACTCCACGCTCCATTTAAACCCTAAACTTTGCACCCCCCCCCCCTTCGTCCTACTCATCATCGCTTATCTATATCTTTCACAATCAACACAATCACCGCCCACAATGCCCTTCCTAGCAAAATCCCTCACCGCCCTCGGCCTTCTCTTCCTCGCCCACGCGTAAGCCCCCCTTCCTTCTCCCCCACCCCTTTCATTTCCTCTTCTCCTTCCCGCCCTCTTCTCATACCTCTCTATTCTCTAACTCTCCATTCCCCTATCTCCATATCCCCCCCTCCCCCCCCCCCCTCCCCCCAACCCCGCAGCTAACACCCCCCCGCCCCCTCCCGTAGATGCTACTCCGCGCACGAACACTCCTCCCTCCTCGCTCTACACCAATCCTCCCCGTCCCTCACCACCACCTCCACCAGCAGCACCAGCAGCCCATCCCTCCCCCTAGACATCACCCTCGAAACCATCATCTCCGTCCTCGTCATCTGCGTGGGCTTAGTCTGGGGCGCGGAGGGACTGAAGCCGATAAGTTGGCGGGTGTGGGCTGGGGGGTTGGAGAGAGAGAAGGGAACAGTGGGAGGGGCGGGAGGGCCGTATGAGGGGTTGGAGGGGAGGGTGGGGTTTTGGGACGTTAGGGTGAGTGAAAGGGGGGTTTTTTTTTTGTCGGAGGATAAGGGGAGGGGTAGGGGTGAATGGGAGGGAGGGAAGGATGGAGAGGGAGGGTTTTGGGTTTGGGAAATGAGGGCTAATGCGTTTGGGATATAGGCTAGTAGGAGGGAGTTTGCGGATTGGGTGAGGGAGGGGGGCGTGGCTGCCAAGGGCTAGGATGGGCGCTGGTTTGGTTGGCGGTATGGTGGTGTCTTTTGTGAGGGATCAGGACCGGGGCTGATGCTATGCGTCGATGGTTGGGTCCAGAGGGGGGGGGAGTTTGAGGTGAATCAAGATACCCTGATGTTGCTACTCAGAGTTTGAGCGTCTATTGAGAAGACGCATACACCTCTGTCCCCTGGATACTGGGAAATTACTCCTTCTCATCTCCTTACATGTCCGCCAGAAGACGCGCATCAGGACGAACCACGGCCGATCATTGAGGATTGTGTCTGAAAGAGATAGTTGGGAAGAATATCTTTAGCATGGGCGAAGACTTTAGACGAGATAGGCCTCGGTATGGGAGGGGAGAGGATCCCAAATCCATCGCCAATCTACAAAGCTGGAATCACGAAGAGAAATGTCACTGCAGCTGAACATGCAAAGCTCAAAGTGTCGTGTCTGCTTGCCAGTGGCCTATGAATGCCATATCAAAACCCAACGGTCCAATCCCAAAAACGAGCCTTTCGGCCGATGGCACCATGCTCGGTGTTGTGACCATCGCTGCCAATCCCTTATCTACACACGCATGACCTCCGAAGGTTGGGCGTCGAGTGACTCGTGCCAACGGAGCCGAGCAGCCGCCGCGATTCGGGTTTCTGTCCTTCCCGACCGTCGTACATGGGCCAAGATACGAAAATAAACTATGGCTGCCAGCGTGCCCTCCCGCCAGCACAACTGCCCGAACCCCAGCCTCGTACGTAGGTGCTTCTGCAGCGCCCCTCCCTTCTGGCCCGGCCGCCCTATCCCGTCCTCTCCTCATGCACTGCGCTTGTGTACTTTGTCATTCCTCTCTCATCCCATCCCAACTCCGTCCCACCCCCACCTCCACTTCGCCACCTCATCTCCAACGCATACCATACCCCCCCCAATCATCCCTCCCACCGCACATATCCCCCCATCACCCCCAAGCCTCTCTCACGAATGCTTCACCCCCCCCACTACCCCCCCTCTAACCCTCCCCCAATCAATCCTCCCATCCAACTCCTCATCCACCAGCCCACAAACCGCGACGTTCTCCCCCCGTATCAAATAAAGCCCATGGCTCACTTCTGCGCTGGGTTCGTCGTCGTCGGGCGGGCGGATGATCCGTTCGATTGTGGAGGAGAGGACGAGGTTGGTGAGTTGGTCTGTGGAGAGGAGGGTTCCGAGGAGGGTGCGGCCGTCGGTTGTGAGGATGAGGACTTTTTCTATTGGGGGGGTGGGGTAGGGGGTTAGTTGGGGGTCTAGAGGGGGGTGGGGGGTGGGGGGTGAGTTTGTGGGGGGATGGGGAGGAAAAGGGGGGGAAGGGGAAGGGAAAAATGAGTCAGGAATGGGGGAGAAAAGGGAGGGGAAGGGTAAGGAAAATGGGTCAGGAACGGGGGAGGAAAGGGAGGGGAGTGAGGGGAGGAGGTACTGTTGACGTAGGGCTGGAGAGACATCGAGGAGCTTGCCTGTGCCGGCGCTCAAAGGGCCCAGCGGCCACGCGTGTACGATCCTCCTCAATCGGGCAGGACCTCCCCACACTTCCGGTCGTCAAGGCAGCTCGACTGTGGGTTGAGACGAGGTTGACATGGCAGAGCTGGTGTCGTTGCAGTGGTCGTACGATTTCGAAGATGTTTTGCTGCAAGAACTTGCAGGGCCGAAATAGGGCCGAACTAGCGCCGAACTAGCGCCGAATCAGTGTTTGGCAAGTTGATCGCGTCTTCGAGATTCTTTTCACCGCAGACATATAATCTATGGCGCACGCATCTTATGGGATTTCGTCTCATGTTCGACTGATCTAACACCCCTTCTCTTTCCGCTAGCCGACAGCTTTCAATTAAGCCGATAGCTTTCAATTAACAATGAGACCCTCTCCGACTCTTCTTCAGCACACGGCGCGCATAACGCTCTTCACTCGCGCCAACTGCTCTCTGTGCGAGACGGCGAAGACGGTTTTGTCCAACGTGAAAAAGAGCCAGGAGTTCGAATACAACGAAATCAACGTCATGGAGCCCGGGCAGAAACAATGGAGGGATCTCTACGAATTCGATACGCCTGTGGTACGTCTACAACCTCACAGCCAAGTTCCATGACCCTAACGACAGCATCTGTTTTAGGTCCATGTCCAGCGCATCCACCATACATACTCGAAACCGGACATTGCGACCGAAGCTCGAAAACTGATGCATCGGTTTACGGAGGGGGAGGTAGAGGCTCTGATTGAGGAAGCCGAGGGGCATTCATAGACTCACTGAGGGTATCTTGCCTCCTTCACAGCTGATCGCAAGCAACCACACAACACGCTTTCACAAAGAAGGGACGCTATCGTCCATACGGGCCAGTAATCTTCGCAATACCCGACGCCGCTCCCTTCGCCATGTTCAGCGCCGAATGAGCATACGAGCCCTTGGCGCTAGCCAAAGCAGAGGTTAGATATGCTGGCAGAGCGATCATATCCGCAGCGACGGAGAAATATGACTAAAAAAACATTAGTTAGTTTTAACTTTGTCTCATGAAGAAATACCTGTCCCTGTTCATATTTATTTCGCTTGCCATTACTTTGGTTTCATGGGGTTTTAAAGGACACCAGACTGTCGCGATAATTGCAGAAGATCATTTGACGCCAAAAGCCAATGAGGAGATAATCAACCTATTAGGCGGCCAGAAAATATCTGAAATCGCATCCTGGGCGGATGAGGTAAGGAACCAGGCTGCATATAAGCAAACCAGTTCCATGCATTATATCAATGCGCCATTAGGATTAAACTATGAACAGTTTGCTGCACTGGTGAAATCACAGGGAGATAACAATGTCTACGGCGCTATTATGAAGTATGCAGCTTTACTGACAAGCACGGGAGCAAGTAAAGATGAAAAAGCAGAAGCATTGAAATTCGTAGTTCATTTCGTTGGGGATATTCATCAACCCTTTCATGTAAGCAGGGCCGAGGATAAAGGAGGCAATACCATACAAGTTCAGTTCGAGGGAAAAGACACGAACCTTCATAGTTTATGGGACAGCAAGTTGATTGACCGGGAAGGTTTAACAACGGAGCAGATGGCTAAGTTATATGATAGTGCAAATCCGGAACAAATAAAAAGGTGGCAAATTCAATCACCGATGCAATGGGCATGGGAAAGTTACCAGTTAAGCACGCAGCTGTATATTGCAGTAGAAAAAAATAATATACTGGATGATGCGTATTATCAAAAACAGATTCCCATTGTACACCAAAGAATCGCATTGGCTGGTATCCGCTTAGCAGGTTTACTTAATCAAATATTCACAGGTGTCAACGGAAAATCACCCTATAAAGAATCTTACCCGCCGCCGGTAGTAAAAAGCGGGCCCGGGAATATCTTCCCCCCCGTTCAATTGAATGAAGTCAGCAAACATATTGGAGCAGGTAAATGTCAAAGGAGTTGTTGCAGGTTACAAAGAGTTTGAACAGCTGCTGCTGATCAACCTGGGGGAACCCTACCCTAACAGTCCCTTAACACTCGTATTCAAGGGTGATGCCCAATCGATAGGCAATCCATTGAAAGTTAAGGGAACGGCTGTTATTGTGCTGGGCACACTGATCAATTATAAAGGCAAACCTGAGATCGAAATCACCAAGAATGACCAAATATTGCTGCAACCTGCCGGCAATTAATACTATAAAAATTAAGTTTGGAATTAGAGCTTCATCTTTCTAGCATAAAAGAAAAAATACTGTTTTTTAATTAGCAATGATGATAAGAAATCAATTGGTTTGCCCGCCTGTTTTCAATAAATAAGTAATCCTCAATTCCAGCGTCCGGTGATTGGTATGATCAATTTGGAAATCCGCGTGTCAAAGCAATTCATTTAAAGCTCATAGGATGAGTTCTTTGCAATATCAAGTAGTAATTCCTTAATTAATGACTGACCGCTGTTCCATCGTTTTGAACTGTTTATGGATCTGATCTCTTGCCTGTCTTTGATTAGCAGATTGGGCATATAATAATCCTGCATCAACTTTTTCATTTCATGATGGATCTCCTGTAAGCTCCCGTTTAAAACCAATTCCGCATCGCTTAGAATCAGTTCAGCCAAAGCATCGGTCATACTGGTTACATAATATGGACAATCCCAATCATGCCGGTAAGGGTGATCGCCTTTAATATTCACTTTTTGTAAGGGCAGTGAAAGATCTTCCATGATTTCACCGATGGCGTTACCAAATACATTGGAATATTCAGCAATAAAGTGATGCCACCAACGCGGATGCTGGGGAAGTTCCTTCAATAGCGTATCGCAGACCAATACACGTACCGGAAAATGGGGATTTAATGGGTTCATGATAACTAAGGATGTCCCAAAATGGCCCTCTGTAGGGGAATGGCGGCTACATACGACAAAGAATTGCAAATCTTTTACTCCAGCTTCATGTAATGTGATTACCTGTTCTTTAATTTCCTGTAAGCGATCCTCCAGAAATCCCAGTTTGAACATGACCGTTAAATTTCCTTCCGATTTAGCCGAAAACCGTTTACTGTTTTCATCGAATACATTTCCGTTAGCCGGGCGGCTGGCAAAATGATTACCACTATTATAACGAATTTGCTCTGATTCAACAGGATATGTACTAATATCCGAATTATCGCCTGCTTCGGTTTGTTTACTTGGGTGTACAGAACGAAAAGGAACATGCATTTTTTCGCTATCCATCCTGTGTGCAAGATTATAAATACGCTGCTCAAAAGCAGCTAATAAAGGATCCCCCGTAGCTGGATCAAAATAGACCTCAGCTAAGCTTCTTCCCAAATGCCCGGCAATTGCGCTTTGTTCCAATAACTTTTTCAGCGGGTGAACAGAGTGCAGGAAAAAATCGCGTAAGGCATCATTTGATAAATATTCAGCTAATGATTGATCGAACCGGAGTAACGTTTCATCTTCATGTTCAAAAATCCAATTGTTTAAAAATTGGTAGACTTCAAATTCAAAATTAAGGTTTGCCGCTTCTGCCGTCTCTTTCGTATTCATGTATTCTTGCCTTGACTTTATTGCGTGATTAGTTACTGGTTGCTTTAATAGTTTTATTATTTGATGTATTAGTTTGATTTATTTAAACTGATCTTAAAATCTTCCAGTTTAATTAGTAGCGACTTGCGTCTGCCAAATCATCCTGGAATTATTCAGTGATAATTCTTTTTTCATCAGGTAAAAGGCAGCATTCATCAAACATTTTTTGCCCTGCGGTTCTTTGATAAAAATTTTTCTATTATTTATTCAATGATAGCCAATAGCTGAATGCCAGAAAAAGTATCGAATTTGCCAAAGGATTTTTGACACTTCTAAAATAATAAAAAAAATTCTTTTTTAATACGGTTTAGAAAATAATTAGAAAGTGTTGGAAGGGCTTATTTAAATAGAACTAACCCTAAGGTGATCATCTTTTTTGCCTGGTTGATTAAATCCATTCAAATCAAATAAGGGTTAATTTTGAATGGATTTATATAATTATTCCGGAATCATTTAATTAGGTTTGGCAGCTTAAACGAAATGGTATGCTTTGGTATGAAGAGGAAATTGTGCATTTGGAAAAAGAACGGGCAGCACTAACCTACACGCCAGATACCCTATTTTACGGAAGCTCATCTATCAGGCAGTGGACGACCCTCGCTGATGATTTTAAAAATCTAAGTACCGTAAACCTTGGCTTTGGTGGTTCTACGCTGGCTGCCTGCGCTTGGTTCTTTGAGCGGATAATGTCCGGTTACCGGCCTGACAGAATCATTATTTATGCGGGCGATAATGATTTGGCGGATGGCAGGCATCCTCAGGAGGTATGTCTCTTTTTTAAAGAATTGATAGTAGCTGTAAATAAGAAATACGGTACGATCCCCTGTTATTTTATATCCTTAAAACCAAGTATTGCGCGCTGGGGACTTATCGATCAATTCAAATATACCAATGAGCTAATATTAAAAGAGGTCTGTCAGCATCCGGATTGGAGTTGGGTAGATATTTTTACACCCATGTTAAACAATGAAGGAAAACCTAACGCCGATTATTTTGCCGCTGATGGGCTCCATCTGAATAGGAAGGGGTATCAACTTTGGGCAAGCGTCCTACAAAATGCATTGGATCTGGAATAATCGGAAGCACACTGCTCAAGAGCAATCCTGCCAGGAATTCAAAGTATAATGGCATTCCTGATATCCAAACAAAAAAGACAAAAAGGTATTCCTTCAAGCCGCAAGGAATTAAATACTATAGAAAAATTGGCTTGCAATTCTATAGATAACCCATTAGCTTAGTGGAAAAAACTAAAAAAATGAAAAAGATCTTTGTATTTCTCACTGTATTGATGTTAGGTATGGCCAGCTTTAACCAGGTCAATGCGTTGCCATTTCAGACCAAGCCCGCGCAGCATTTGAAGAAAGATGGCACCCCTGATAAACGGTTCAAAGCCAATAAGAAACCGGCAGGCCCGCTAAAAAAAGACGGTACCGCAGATATGAGGTATAAAGCCAATAAAAAAGCTACCCCAAAGAAACACTGATCCTGCTGTGTAAACGCCTGCCTTCGAGGGCAGGCGTTTACTGCTAGGATGCATGGAATCACCACATTTGTACTGTACTCCTAAAATCCCAAGAAATACGACTTATTTTAGGATAGGATCAATATGATTACGGGGGTATAAAAATTCATTATCGTAAAAGTGCCTATGGATTTACATGCTATGCAGCGAATACGGCAAACTCATTCAAATAATTCCTGGCCTTCGGTATAGTAAGTTTTTCGTGAAGCAATTTCTGTTACCAGAATAGCTTCGCCCTTGGGTGTCAGCTTGTGTTTAGGCAGGTGTACCTTCAGAAAATCCCGTTCCTTTTCAGTAATTGTATCCGGGAAATGTTTGATAATGTGAGCCTCTGCATCTGTTAACACTTGTTTGATCGCTTTGGTCAATACATCAATTTTGTTTTTCGGAATCTTTTCAGCTATTGAAAAAGGCGAGAGCCCGGCTGCATAAAGGATCTCGTCGACATAGGCATTGCCGATACCCTGAACGACCTTTCCGTCAGTCAGTACCGTTTTAATAGGGCGGCTAATTTTCTTCAGCGCAGTACCCAGGTAGCCTTCCGGAAGCGCTAAAGCGTCCGGCACTTTTGATATTTCCGGATCGAGGGACAGCATTACGGATTTCTGCCAGTCTGTAATGGCCAGTCCCGTACCATCTGCAAACTCCAGCTCTGCTATGGTAAACTTGTTTTCGTTTTCGCCCTCGTACCAATGCATAGCACCATAAAGCATTAAATGAAGGCCCAGTACATGGCCTTCCTTAAAGACGAAGTACAATTGCTTGCCAACCCGGTTGATAGCTACGAGTTGCTGCCCTTCCAGCGCCGCTGCAAAAGCAGTTTCCGGTGTTTTGAGTTTCCTTGGAACAAGAATGTGGATGGCGGTGAGGGTTTTGCCAACAAGCCGCTTGGCGAGATTACTGCTGAATATATTCAAATCCGGGATTTCAGGCATAGCGATTTTTTTTATTTATTGATAGTTACTTTCTATTCTTAAACCTATTTCAGCAATGATCGCATCCGGCAGGATCACGCCGGAGGCTTGTATCCAGTCCCATTGCTCGGTATGAGCTATGGATGCGACCCATTTACCGTTAAAAAGCACGTCATGGTGCTCGTCCTGCATCACTGCTTCGCAATAGATCAAATGGCCTGCATAATCCAGACCAAAACCGATCACCGGGTGTTCCCTATCATCCATTTCTACAAAATAAAACATTTAAAATAAGAACTGTTGTATAGCAAAGCGGATAATATATATTTTTGAAGAATGGAATTCGGACACGTTTACGACCCAATTGACAATATCAACTTTTCACTTCCTCCGGATACGGAAATGACCAGGCGCACACTGGCAAAAACCATACCTGGCGACGAACTCCAGGTTTACGTAGGCGCACCAAAATGGGCTGAAAAAAAATGGGTGGGTAAAATTTATCCTAAAAAAACCCCGGACAATGCCTTGCTGCCGCTTTATTGCCAAAACTTCAATACAGTTGAATTCGGTCCCACTTTTTACAATATCTACAGCGCAGATGAACTAAGCAAATGGGTTAAACAAGTAGCAGATTCGCCGGGTTTTAAATTTTGTCCAAAGTTTCCACAAACCATTACGCATATACGCAGGCTTTCCAATGCAGAAGAACAAACGGCTAAGTTTTATCAAAGCCTGGACGGCTTTGGTGACCATTTAGGTAACTTGCTGCTGCAGCTGGGCGAAAATTTTTCACCTAAAAGCTTTCCGCAGCTCAAAGCTTACCTGGAATCCCTGCCAAGGTCAATTAAAGTCAGTGTAGAAGTGCGTCATAAGGATTGGTTTGCCGTTGCGTCAAACCGTACTGATTTTTTTGAATTACTGCAGGCATTAAACATAGGAACAGTTATCTCGGATACCGCAGGAAGAAGAGATGGTTTACACATGGAACTCACAACAAGCGAAGTAATGATCCGTTTTGTGGGCAATAACCTGGCAGCAAGCGATTACACACGGATGGACGAGTGGATCGAGCGGCTGAAGCATTGGAAGGCAATGGGACTAAAAACGGCCTGGTTCTTTATGCACCAGAACGATGAGAGGCATGTGCCTGAAGCCTGTGATTATTTTATCAAAAAACTGAACGAGCAGTTGGGAACCACTTTATCAGGGCCCCGTTTCCTGAATGAAAATAGTTAAGGAGCGGTTAACAAGCATCAGAGGCATAAAATCAGCAGCAAAAAAAAGCTGGAACCAGGGAACTTCCGGATGTTTCCTGATAACGAAAAAAAAATAATCATTATATTGCAAATACTTTCCACAATGGGTTACGCAGCAAACGATATAAAAGATCTTGAAACGCAGCTGGGCATACACATCAGCGCGTATAACATTTTTGATCTGCCCACCGGACGCCACAAAAATATCATCGAAGAATTTTACACCCATCAAAAAAATAAGGAAACGGATGAGTATGCCGCTAAACTAACCTATGTGAATGAACACCTGCATGACTTTAACGCGTTTTTGGAAACCCAGGGCCGATATCAATCAGCGCGGCTGGATGCAGAACGGCAAGCCAAACTCGAGCCTGAACGCATGAAAACTGCTTTAAATGCATTGAATGCCTTAGGATTCAGGCCTGAGATCATTAACAACACCGAGCTTAATTTTACCTATAAAGCTGCCGTTATAAAATATTATCCTTATTCAGGCTGGGCATCCGGGAAAACTATTCAAGACGGGCGTGGTCTTGACAAGCTGCTGGAGCAGTTAACCTATGAAGGGCCGAACGAATATCCAACTTTTAAGAAAAGTCCTAAGGGTTACGAACAAAATAATGAATAATCAGTCATTTCCATTGTCCCTAATGATTCCTATTAGACACCTGTTTTACGACTGCAAAATACGATTATAACGTGTTTTTCGCTTTAGGCAAACGCTGTTATCAAATTGGCTCCTGCGAAACTGATTTTTTATACCTTGTCAGCAGGAGTCTTTAAACTTTCGTAATTCTTTTTAAACAGTTCGTGTAGCTTTCTGGCCATGATAAAATAGGCTCCTTTATCCTTCCAGCTATTCCATGGACAAAGCATTTCAGCTGGAATGCCGGGACATTCCCTGGGTATGGCTACACCGAATACGGGGTGATCATCATAAAGCACATCAACAAGTTTTCCATTTAAAACTGCAGCAATCATGGCGCGCGTATAAGGTAAGCTGATGCGGCTGCCCTTTCCATACTCCCCGCCGGTCCAACCCGTATTGACCAGCCAAACGCCGGCAGCAGATGTTTCCAGCTTTTGTTGGAGAAGATCAGCATAATAAGCAGGTGCCAGGGGCAAAAAAGGCGCACCGAAGCAGGTACTGAACGTAGCCTGTGGTTCCAATATGCCTTCCTCCGTTCCTGCAATTCTGGCCGTATAGCCGTTGATGAAATAATATAATGCCTGTTCGCGGTTAAGGCGGCTGATCGGCGGAAGAACGCCGTAGGCATCACAGGCCAAAAAGAAAATATGATCCGGATGTCCGGATACCGTAGGGAATATCGCGTCTTTAATGAACCCGAGCGGGTAACTTACACGCGTATTCTCCGTAATGACTTTACTGCTGAAATCAATGGACTGCGTATTCGGCAGGAAGCTTGTATTTTCCACCAGGGCACCAGGCCGGATAGCCGTAAAAATAGCCGTTTCCAGTTCTCTGGAGAGATTAATGACTTTTGCATAACAACCGCCTTCGATATTGAAAACACCTTTGTGATCCCAACCATGCTCATCGTCCCCGATCAGTTTCCGGCTGGAATCCGAGCTAAGGGTAGTTTTGCCGGTACCGCTGAGCCCGAAAAATAACGCAGTATCACCGTTTACACCAGCATTGGCACTACAGTGCATGCTAAGTACTTGATGCTGTAGTGGCAGGATGAAATTCAGCACTGAAAATACCCCTTTTTTGATCTCCCCGGTATAACCAGATCCACCGATCAGTATAGTTTTATGCTTGAAGGAAATGATCGTAAAATTAGCCTGCCGGGTCCCGTGCAGTTCGGGATCCGCTTGAAAACCTGGTGCCTGAAGAATGACCCATTCCGGCTGGAAATCTTTAAGTTCACCGGCGTCAGGAGCTATAAACATATTGTCTGCAAAGTGATTAGCAGACGGCTGTTCATTGATAATCCTCAGGGACAGGCGGTATGCCGGATCTGCACAGGCAAAAGCATCCCGAACCCAGACCGCCGCCTTTTTATTAAGGTAATCCAGTATAGCTTCCTTGAGCAGGGTAAATGAGGCTTCACCGAGGGGTTGATTGAATTTATTCCAGTCCACGGTATTTTCGGTCATTTTGTCTTTGACGATGAACTTATCAGCCGGGCTGCGACCGGTAAAGACACCTGTGCGGATAACCATTGCGCCGGTGTCGTTCAGCTGCCCCTCTCCTCTTTCCAACGTTTGCAAGACTAGCTGTTCTTGGGTCAGCTGATAAAATATTTTAGTTGTTAATCCGGTAATGTTCATTCTTAAAAAGTTTCGTGGGGATAAAATTCATATAATTGTCGGGCCTGACCGGGCGGAAGCGGAAAACCCGGTTCAGGAGCAATACTCCTTATTATTGCTGCTACCGTGCGCTCCAGGTTATAGGCAGGCTTCCAGCCCCAGTCTCTCTGGGCATTATCACAGCTAAGTGTGGCAGACAGCTGACGTGCCAGGTGGTCACGGCGATCCGGTTGAAATGTTATGTTAAATCCAGGCAGCTGCCTGCAGATTTCATCTGCCAGGTCGCAGGGCGCGAAGGCCATTCCGTTAACATCGTAAACTGTACTAAATTTAAGCTGTTCTTTCGGCGCATCCATGAACTCCAGCACAGCCCGCAGGGCATCCGGAAGAAATATCCAGGGAAGAAAGGTATCTTCTGCAAAAAAGCAAGTATAGGCTCTTTTTTCGAGAGCATAGCGGCAGGCAGTTTCCACATAGCTACTCATAGGGCCGCATTCCTCCGAACCTGGTGAAAGAATAAAGGGGAATCGTATTCCGCGAATGTCTAGTCTTAGCTTTTGGAAGTAGAAGTTGCACCAATAATCAATATACGCAAGGGTGCCCGAAGCAATGTCCATTGAAAGAGTAATATTGCCGGCCCAAAAAACCTTTTCGACCCGGTATTTGACTGCCGCTTCAAATATACCAGGCAGGCTTCTGAATGGAAACTCACCTGCATGATCTTTACCAGCCGTTTCACCCTCAATTGTTAAGCCTTCCAGGAAATAAATTTGCCTTATTGAATTTGCACCAAGCAGCTGCTCCAGTTCCTGCCGGTTAGCAGTATCCAGTAAAATATCCGTAGCAAGGGTTTTACCGGCAGTAACCACGCCGGACAGGCCATATTTATTCCTTAACGCTGCACAAAGGCTTTTCATAAACGGGCAACCATTACCAATAATCAAAATTTCTTTTTTCTTCATAATTGCTATCCGGGTTGATACCCGTTTGGTTTTCATTAAGCAGCAGCCGCAGCCCGCTGATTTCTATTGCAAAGGTTCGGTCTTTATGGAAAACAAACTATATGGGCAGTCAACTTTAGAAAAAAAAACCGACTAACTGCATCATTTCGGTTTGAAAAACCATTTTACCGGCATTTACAGCCAGGCTTTAGAAAAAAGTGCCAAAAAGCACAGATAAAATCACCTTTCTGTACACTTAGTATTTATCTATAAATTATTAAATTCTATTTTTTAGGTTAAAAGTATTTACATTCGTCCATCAATTGTAGCCAAAAATAAACGTATAAAATACACTAAGCCTATGCCGGAATTTCAAACACTGGGGCAATTTATCATTGAAAAACAGGCCGATTTCCCTTATGCCAAAGGTGAACTTTCACGCCTGCTGCGCGATATCGGGATTGCCGCCAAAATCGTGAGCAGAGAGGTGAACAAGGCCGGACTGATGAATATCACCGGAGCAGCGGGTACGAGCAACATCCAGGGCGAGGTCCAGCAAAAACTGGATATTTATGCCAATGAACAATTCATAGCCGCACTTCGGAGCGGCGGTGAATGCTGCATTATTGCATCAGAAGAAAATGAGCACATCATCCCGATCAATTCATTAATTTCAAAAACCGCCAAATATGCCGTTGCCATTGACCCGCTGGACGGCTCATCCAATATCGACGTCAACGTACCGGTAGGAACAATTTTTTCTATCTACCGGAGACTGAGCCGGGCAGGGTCTGCCGTCCTCGGAGATGTGCTTCAAAAAGGCAAGGAACAGGTGGCTGCAGGATATATACTTTACGGATCTTCGACCATGCTCGTTTATACGACCGGCAAGGGCGTTAATGGATTTACACTTGATCCCGCTATCGGTGAATTCTGCTTGTCACATCCTGGCATGCAAATCCCGAAGCAAGGCAGCATTTATTCCGTCAATGAAGGAAACTATGTACACTTCCCGCAAGGCGTTAAACAGTACATCAAATATTGCCAAGTGAACGACGATATAAGCAACCGCCCTTATTCATCGCGCTATATAGGCTCTATGGTGGCTGACATACACCGCAATCTGGTCAAGGGCGGCATATTTATCTACCCGGGAACGGCAATTGCGCCCCATGGCAAGCTGCGGCTGGTCTACGAATGCAATCCTTTGGCCCTGGTGATCGAGCAGGCGGGCGGCAGGGCAACGAACGGCACTGAAAGGATATTGGATTTGGAGGTATCCAAGCTACACCAGCGATCTCCTATTTTTATCGGTTCTGCGGAAATGGTACTGGCAGCGGAAGCGATGTTGGCCGAAGAAAGCCTGACGCTTAACCGGTCTTACCTGGATTAAATTAATAACTATGATCAACAATCAACTGGACGATACGGACCGCCGCATCCTTAACCTGCTGCAAAGTGACTCCCGCATCTCATACAAAGAAATCGCCCATAAAGTCCATAAGTCTGTAACTGCTGTGCACGTTCGTGTCAAACGGCTGTTAGATGATGGTTACATTAAAAGCTTCACGGTAATCGTAGACAACAAAAAGATCGGGCGCGGGCTGACCGGCTTCGTTGAAGTAAGCCTGGAGAAGCATACCGAAAAAAGCCTGCTTGATTTTATGCAGGAGGTGGTTAAGCTGGATGAAGTCATGGCCTGTTATCATTTGACTGGCGCCTATGATTTTTTACTGCGGGTCGCCATAAATGATATGGCTGAATACAGCCAGGTATTGCTGAAGAAACTATCCAATCTGCCGGGAATTGAAAACTTCACCAGTCATTTTGTAATGAACGAGGTTAAGCAGGTGACCAGTTATCCCATAATCAAAGGAGTTTAGTTATAATACCGGGATTTTTTCGGTTCATCATCATAGTGAAAGAATTTGGGCTAATGGTATAATTCGTATAATCTTTGGGGTATTTGATCATTCTTTCCAAATCATTACATCTTCCAGTCCGTCATTACCAGTAACGGACCATTTTATCCAGTTACCTTTAGCACCCTAAAATGCGGCCGGTATACCGTTTCTCCAAAAGCCAAACAACCCATATCCTACCTTATCGGGTATAATGCACCCTGCCATTTACTAATCAGCATGCGTTCTGCTCCGAAATTCGCTTTCATTAAAAAAAATGTGAAGAAAATTGTAAAAAAGCCATGTAAAATGCTAAAAATATTAGCATAACTTTATGGTCCTGAAATTAGTCAAATATGGTACCATTCAATTTACAAATCGAGCTCCATGAGCGGCTGATAACACTATCCGCTGAGCAGCTGGATCAACTTTCTGATAATTTGGGTTATATGCGCTATCAGATCCGGACATTCAATCATCATTCAGTAATTTCTGTGAATATTGAAGACGATCCGCTGGACCCTGAAGAACCTTTAGGTTTTAGCGAAGAAGAGGTCTTTTTGGCGGATGAAGTAATAACCATCGCCACAGCTATCCGGGCATATAACAACAGCCGGAAGCTGAATTTTGATCAAATGCATTTTGACTTTTAAACGATGACCATGACTGCTACGAAAGAAGAAATTATAAGCAAAATCAGGCAGGATATGATCCGCTGGGAGGGTTTCCGCCCGCCGCAAGCTTGCGCGGACAATGATCTCGGCCTTGGGCCTTTAGCCGCTGCTTTTCCCAACGGCGTATTCCCTACCGGCGCGACCCATGAGTTCATCAGCAGCTGTCCGGAAGACACCGCTGCCAGCGGTGGTTTTATTGCCGGACTTGTCCAAAAACTGTTGAGCAGCGGAGGGGCCTGTCTCTGGATCAGTTATACCCGCCGCATATATCCGCCAGCATTGAAACTGTTCGGAGTTGATCCTGAGCGCGTTATTTTTGTGGATGTGCCGCTACAAAAGGATGTGCTTTGGGTTACCGAGGAAGCGCTGAAATGTGAGGGCGTTGTTACAGTAATATGTGAAACTAAAGACCTCAGCTTTACAGAATCCCAGCGATTACAATTAGCCGTTGAGAAAAGCCATGTAACCGGATTTATTTTGCGAAAGGATGTCAAAAAAGTCAATACTACGGCCTGCGTTACGCGCTGGCAGATACGGCCTGTACGCAGTCAACTAAGAGCAGGTATGCCTGGCGTCGGCCATCCGCGCTGGCAGGTTGAATTGCTGAAAGTAAGGAATGGCAGACCAGGGAACTGGACTATAGAATGGAAAAAACAGAATTTTCAAACGGTCCCTGCACGCCAGGTTACGGAAGGAATGCGCCGCTATGCCTAAGCGTTTTGCGTCCATATGGTTCCGGCATTTACTTACAGACTGGAAAGCGATCCGCCAAACCGGGCTGAAAGGGAAAGCCTACGTCTTTGCCGAACCTGATCATGGCCGCATGCTCATTACCGCGCTGACTGATGAAGCCCGTAAGTACGGGGTAACGGAAGGCATGACCGTTGCCGATGCACGGGTCATCGCGCCGGATCTCCAGGTTTTCGATGGCAAACCGGGCCGCAACCTGAAATTACTAACCGGCCTCGCGGAGTGGTGCCTGCGTTATACGCCGCTCGTACAGCTTGACCCGCCTGACGGACTATTACTGGACGTTACCGGCTGCACACATTTAAAAGGCGGTGAAAAAGCTTTTTTACAGGATATCGTGTCACGCTTAAAAGGTATAGGTTATCATGTGCGGCCCGCAATTGCTGATACGATCGGCACAGCCTGGGGCGTAGCGCGTTGGGCAAGCTCCGGCCTTATCGTACCCGAAGGCGAACATAGGAATGCGTTGATGCCTTTACCTCCTGCTGCGCTTCGTCTGCCAGAGAACCAACTATTGAAACTGCGGAATTTGGGCCTGTACCAGATCAATAGTTTTATTTATATGCCCAACGCCGTTCTGCGCAGGCGCTTTGGCAAAGACATGGTATTGCGGCTTCAACAAGCGCTCGGTCAGGAGGCAGAATATTTATTTCCGCTTAAAGAACCGGTGCCTTACAGTGTACGTCTGGATTGCCTGGAGCCTGTTCGTACCCGCCCAGCTATAGAAATTGGTTTGAAAGACCTGCTCGAACGACTTTGCAAAAGGCTTTATAGTGAAGGGCTTGGTATCCGCTCTGCGATGTTAACCTGGTACAGGGTTGATGGCAGGAACGGGAGCATCACCATTGGCACAAATCATGCAAGTAACCGGACACAGCACTTATTCAAACTGTTTTTTATTAAACTGGAAACGATAGCGCCAGGACTGGGCATTGAATTGTTTGTTTTAGATGCGCTGAAGACCGAAGCGGTAAATGACAAACAAAGTGAACTCTGGTCAGCCAAGGGCGGAGCTGATGGTGAAGAGGTGGCTGAATTGCTTGACCGCGTAGCGGGCAGGATCGGCACAGCCCATATCAATCGTTACCTGCCCGGCGAACATTACTGGCCGGAACGTACGCCGGAAGCCAATGGTGATATTCAAAAATTACCCGAAAGCGAATGGCGTACGGATAAACCGCGTCCCATGCAAATACTGGATCAACCGGAACGTATTGAGGCGATGGCGCTGACTCCAGATTATCCCCCTAAATTATTTATCTGGAAAGGTGAACAGCATATCATTGTTGGTGCAGATGGCCCCGAGCGCATTGAGCGCGAATGGTGGCTTGAACCTGGTGAGCACCGGGATTATTATATCGCCGAAGACGAAGCCGGGCGTCGTTACTGGCTTTTCCGATCCGGCCACTACAAAGCAGAAAACAATCAGCACTGGTATTTACATGGGTTTTTCGCATGAGCTACGTTGAGTTACAGGTGACCAGCAATTTCAGCTTCCGCAGAGGCGGCAGTCATCCCGAGGAACTTGTTGACCAGGCGGCTGACCTAGGCTATGATGCAATTGGCATCACGGACCGCAATACTTTCGCTGGCATCGTCCGCGCCTACCAGGTTGCCAAAGACCGCAATATCCGGCTGATACCAGGTGTCCGCCTGGACCTGCTTGATGGCCCAAGTTTGCTGGCCTATCCAACCGATAAGGAGGCTTATGGCCGGCTTTCCGCGCTGCTTACACTGGGCAATCTTCGTGCTGAAAAGGAGAAATGTTATATTTCAAAAAGGGATGTATACCAGCATGCCGAAGGTTCTTATTTCATCATTATCCCGCCGGACAAGATCACGCAGGACTTTGAGTTTGAACTTGTTTTTTCGCAACACGTCAAAGATTACCGGCAAAATCTGCCGAATCTCTACCTTGCCGCCACCAAATATTATACGGGTGACGATGCCAAGCGACTATTCCTGTTAGCCGAATTAGAAATCCCTTTAACAGCGACCAATGACGTGCATTACCACCATCCCAGCCGCAGGGAGCTACAGGATATCCTGACCTGCGTGCGGGAAAAATGCACGATTTTTAATGCAGGCTACAAACTCCACCAAAATGCCGAAAGGCATCTGAAAGAAAAGGCTGAAATGACGCGCTTATTCCGCAATTATCCTGAAGCGATCATCAATGCCCGGATAATTGCGGACAGCTGTACATTCGATTTGAAATCTTTGAAATACAAGTATCCCAGTGAACTGACTACGGCCGGGCGTACGCCCCAGGAGCAATTGGAATACCTCGCCTGGAAAGGAGCAAACGCCTATTACGAGAACCAAGTCCCCGAAAAAGTGGTCAATGCCATTCAGGAAGAACTAAGAATCATTGCTGAACTGGATGTTGCTGATTATTTTTTAACGGTCGAAGATTACGTCACCTGGGCGCGCGGGCAGCATATCCTTTGCCAGGGCCGGGGCTCTGCGGCCAATTCCGCGGTATGTTTTGTGTTGGGGATCACTTCAGTTGCACCTGATAAATCCAATTTACTGTTCGCCCGTTTCCTCTCCAAGGAGCGTAATGAACCACCAGATATTGATGTTGACTTTGAGCATGAGCGCCGCGAAGAAGTAATACAGTATGTTTATAATCGCTTTGGCCGTGACCGCGCAGCCATCCTGCCAACGGTTTTCATGCTCCATTACAAAGGCGCGGTAAATGACGTGGGCCGTGCGATGGGACTTTCGGCAGATGTGGTTAAGCAATTATCGAATGCTTACGGTGATCTTTCCGATGAGGAGATCACCCCGGAGCAAATCGGTGCATTGGGACTAAATCCCAACGACCCGCATCTGATGAAAGTGATCGAACTGACCTCTTTGCTGATCGGTTTCCCACGGCAGCTTGGGCAGCATACGGGCGGATTTGTTATAACCGATGGTAAGCTTAGTGACCTCTGCCCTATCTTCCACGCCCGTATGGAGAACCGTACCAACATCGAATGGAATAAAGACGACATCGATGCGCTTGGTTTTATGAAAGTGGATATTTTGGCATTGGGTATGCTTACCTGTATCCGGAAAGCCTTTGATCTGGTACAAAAACATTACAGCAAAAGATTAACCCTGGCCAATATTCCGCAGGATGACCCTAAGGTTTATGAAATGATCACTGCAGCCGATACGGTTGGCGTATTCCAGATCGAGAGCCGGGCGCAGATGTCCATGCTGCCCCGCATGAAACCGACCTGTTTTTATGATTTGGTGATCGAAGTAGCGATTGTGCGCCCAGGACCGATACAGGGAGACATGGTACACCCTTATATCCGGCGAAGAAATGGCGAAGAAGCGGTGGATTATCCTTCCGAAGAAATCCGGTCAATTCTCGAACGTACCCTTGGCGTTCCGCTTTTCCAGGAACAAGCGATGGAACTGGCAATAGTGGCTGCTGGCTTTACACCCGGCGAAGCGGATTTACTGCGCCGGACAATGGCGACCTTTAAATTCAACGGGATGGTCAGCAAGTTTGAGCATAAACTGATCAGCGGGATGACCGCCCGCGGTTATACCGAAGCCTATGCCCGCCGTATTTTCAAACAGCTGGAGGGCTTCGGCAGTTACGGATTCCCCGAAAGCCATGCCGCAAGTTTCGCCCTATTGGTTTATGTTTCCTGCTGGCTGAAGTTTTATTACCCCGAAGTATTTTGCGCGGCGCTGCTGAACAGTCAGCCAATGGGTTTTTACCAGCCGGCGCAAATCGTAAGAAATGCACGTGAGCATGGTGTTAAAATACTGCCTATCGATGTTAATTTTTCTTATTGGGATAACACGCTGGAAACCAAACAAGGTGTATATTTTGCACACCGGTTAGGGTTTAGGGAGATTGACGGCATTAGAAAGGAAGAAATGGAAAAACTGGTAGGCTGCAGGACCAGTCCTTATACTGCACCTCACCAGATCTGTGATGCCGGGGTCAGCGTTGCCACGATGGAGCAATTGGCA
Organism: Mucilaginibacter sp.; assembly: GCF_965277465.1. Taxonomy (GTDB): domain Bacteria; phylum Bacteroidota; class Bacteroidia; order Sphingobacteriales; family Sphingobacteriaceae; genus Mucilaginibacter. Next base: position 2,712,806 of record NZ_CBDICW010000001.1, on the reverse strand, counting down.
AATGCCGATGCTTTTCGTTCCATGAACCTGGACCGTAGACGCGCCCTTTGGGAGGTATCCGCGCTTCATGACCGACCTGTACAATTGATGCAGGGACAACCATCGCAAAGCGTTCACGAGCCTGAGGTGAGCTTACCGGAACTGCGGATGTCAGAGCATGTGGTGCAGGATTATGCAACAACTGGCCTTTCGATTAAGGGCCACCCACTAAGTTTTATCCGGAAAACGCTTGAATTGCTGCACATCAAAACAGCTAAAGATGCTATTCAAACCGCAAATAAAACGATGATCAAAACCGCCGGCCTGATTTTGATCCGCCAACGACCCGGAACGGCAAAGGGCGTGTGTTTTATCACGCTGGAGGATGAGACTGGCACGACGAATCTGGTGGTTTTTCCCAAGCTATTCGATCAATACCGTAAAGAGATCCTTCATGCCCGGCTGCTGATGGTAGAAGGGGTTGTTGAACAAACAGAAGTTACCCACATTATCGTTAGGCGGGTATCTGATATCACCAAGCTATTAGGGAATCTGACGGCCATCCGAAATGAGCAACAACCTGTCTTAACGTTGTCACGGGCAGACGAAAAAGCCTCGCCGTTTATTCCTATGGAAAACCCCCTGAAAAGTCAGCAGGCGGAAGATGCCATTCATAAGGGAAGGAATTTTAAATAATGTTTAGCTAAATAGATTGCCCTGACTCTTAATTCCTGGTGGATAAAAGGTCCCGAACGTTGCCTCAACCATCGTCGGCTGTTCTTTTTCATGCAATACAGGTTCCATGCTGGCTGGCCAGTGATCAAATGCTAAGGCTTCCGTATCTACAAAACTCATATTAATCGGTGCTAACTCCGGGTAATCTAAAGGCGTAGCTTCTAGGGTAGTACGGTAGTTCCGGTCAATGGTACAAAACTCCAGTAGCCTTGACGGAATTTGTGTCCGGGCGATTTGGGAAAGGCGCTCTTCGCCGGGTTTTTCCATCAGCCATTCCCAGGCAAGTTCGTCCGTTAAAATGGAAGGCATTCTTTTTTTGGAATTATGTATTTGCGACATAACCTGATTAGCATCAGTGATTCCAAAAGCTACGGTCATTACAAATTGACTTGTTTCCGGATCTAACCACTCGTTGTATAAGCCTGGCATATAAAAATATTCCTTATCCTTCAAGCTAACCTGATAAGGATATCTGATCATTTCTTTTAATGGCTGGCCTTTTTTACCAATTTTAGGGATATGACGGGATTCCACTATGCCAGTAGAGAGTACCAGGCAACGGCGATTCTTGGCTGCATCAGCCCACATGGACCGCTTGCCGTCCTCTTTTACAAAAAGATGCTCCGATTTAAAATTAAGGGAAGTGTATTTTGCCCGAAAGATATTGGCCTCAGCGCGTGTTTTTACGTATCCGGGAACATAACCCCATTCTGCCTGGACAATATCAAAGTCTTTACCATCCGCTGAAGGAATCAAAATCGCACAGGGCGCATAATTGAAACCATTATGTACACCAACATTCAGGAAGTTAAAATTTTTGATCGCTTTTTCTATTCCCTTCAATCGAATAAATTCAGCGCGGGTAACTTTTTGTCCGTTATAGTAACACATGATCAACCTTTTTCTTTTCTTTTCGCCCTGATATAATCAGCAACAAGCTTGCCAACTTCCTCCGCCTCTTTTTGTCGTCCCTGTGGGACCGATGTCCACCATTTCTTACCACCCGGGGTTTCAGCAACAGTAATAACCAGCGGTTTTCGCGTACCATCAAAGGCTATATGAAAGACCCGCATTTCCTGCAACTCGTGTTCGGTAACTTTTGCAGTAAATCCATCGTATGCAATATAAAATGGCCTTTCCATATATACTATAAAATTAAGAATTTTTACGTTGATGAAGCAAAAATGTATAATTCCATAAACCTTCACAGCGGAGGTATAGATTGCAAAGCAAGAATTCAGCCTGGTGCATTTAGCTTAGATTCGAACCGGCATAATGACACAGTTACCAAAGATTAAACAAGGAAAAGAAAGGATTGGAATTTATCATAGTTAGTTAGCAAAGGTCAATTTCCAAGGCGTCCCAAATAAATAAGACTCAAATATTTTCAATAGGCAAAACACAAATATTAACATTCCATAACCCCCAAATTTTTTGTGAAAAGGGAAAATAAAAATCCCTTTACACTCGCTGCTTGGGGATTTTAACCTAAGTATTATGATTTGAAAAACACCCAGGTTCATAAAAATGTATATCATAGATAATCAACGGAGGATATTTATGAAACAACAAGTAATTGAAGATGTGAACATTATGCCTCAATTAGATAGAGCCTGTGGTTTGGATATGCACAAGGACAAGATCGTCGGCTTTATTTCTTGTAAAGATGGCAGCAATCAGGAGTTCAGGGAATTTGGCACTTACACCTGCGAACTCAAAGAGATCAGAGATTGGCTACAGGAAAACAATATCCATCATTGCCTGATGGAAAGCACTGGTATTTATTGGATGAGTTTATACGCCATACTTACCGAAGCTGGTATCGAAGTTATCGTGGCGAACCCGGTTCATATTAAGCAGATGCCAAAGCGCAAGACTGATCGCAAAGATGCCAAATGGCTGTGTACATTATTGCTGCATGGATTAGTACGACCAAGCTTTATGCCAGATAATACACAGCGTATAATCAGGGATTATTGCCGAAATCGCTTATTTTATACATGGCAATTAAACAGAATTAGGAATCGTCTACTTAAGATCTTAGAAAGTAACAATATCAAACTGTGCTCTGTGATAAGTTCGATCCACACATTATCTGCAATGGATATGATACGACTATTGGCAAAAGGTGTTACCGAACATGAACAATTACTCAATTGTGCGAGAGGTAAAGTAAAGGCGAAAAAAGAACAGTTAATCAAAGCGCTGGACGGCACGTTACAAAGTTATCACCATATCAACTACAAATGCTGTTAGAAGACTATGACCATGTACAAAAGCAAGTTGATTTTTTAGATAAATCAATTACTGAAATAATCAGTGGGCATTATGCACAGGCATTTGAGTGCCTCGATAGCATCAGCGGCATAGGCATTAAATCGGCAGAAATCATTATCAGCGAAGCTGGAAAAGATATGAGCCGTTTTCTGACTGCTGACCATTTTACAGCCTGGTGCGGAATTGCACCAGGAAACAATGAGAGTGCAGGTAAACGGAAAAACACTTCCATTAAAAAGGGCAACAGCTATTTAAGAGTTGCTATAGTCGGCGCAGCTTGGGCCGCTGTTCGTATGAAAGATTCTTACTGGCATGCGCTATTTGATAAGTTACGTAAGCGTATGAAGGCGCAAAAAGCAATTGTAGCTGTCGCTATAAGATTGCTCAAAGTCGTATATAACACATTAGAAACGTTAAATATCTACAAAGAAAAGGGCATCGCCCACTTTGTTGACCTGCAGTCAAAAGCAGCATTGTATCATAACGCAATGCTATCATGGCCTCAAGCAAATAATGACTAAACACTAAAAGGACGGAAAAGGTAATAGAATAAAGAGTCTGAAACCTAAGCTGCCAAAACTTTAGATAGCACCCAGGCTTGTTCCATGAGAACGTAGAGGAAACTTATTTTTTTAATAATTATTCGGTAGTTATTTATCTGGCTAAACTCAGTTTTATGATTAATCTTTACTCATTGATTACTTAACGCTCTTTTTTTCCAAAGTCAACAATTTCTTTGTCAGTCGGTAATTCATGTAGGTGAATATCTGGATAGCCTTTTTTTTGAAAATTTAAGCGATAGCTGTCTATTAAATAAGGTATTCCCTCACCTAAGAGTAATTGAGGAGAAGTTGTGACTTCGAAATGAAGATGTGGCTCACGCGCATCACCTGACCCGCCAATATTTGCTAAAATCTGGCCTTTGTACACACGATCTCCCACTTTGACGCGTAAACTTTCAGGCTTTAAATGCATGTAATAAGCAAAATGTCCGTTTCCAAGGTCAATTGTAATACTGTTACCGGCAAGTGTTTCGAATGTAAGTGGCACAGCCGGATGAAATGCTTCACCATGACCAGGAATGTTATCAGGCAAACCATCTTTTGCTCTGATTATAAGACCATCCGCAACGGCTAATACTTTTTCGCCGTAACAAAGATAGGAATTTACATTTCGCGGATCGCCCGAAAAAGATGCGCCGTCCTTAACCTTTTTCCAGTCAATAGCGTATCGGCGTGAATCCACAGCACGCCCATTCAGAATAATGACTCCACGCCGATGATGATTATCGACGTCATTGCTGGGGCCATCGGCTGCTATCCAATTAGCACCCTCTAATGGTGGGCTGAGGACTTGCAAAATAGTGTTATGAGTAGATATTGTTGCCCCCTCTAGTGAGTCATTATCTGTTACAACTCGATGTATTATTTTACTGGGAAAAGGTACATGCTGATCTGATATGACTTCTAAAAAGACAATTGCGCTCTGGCCACCGGCAATGGTTAGTTTACCAGCTAAACCAGATACAGCTCGGCCCAATGGCTGTACCATGGTTATCAATTGTGTGGTATCAAAGATTGCAACCGGATTATTCTCTTTTTTATCTGCATCAATTAATTCAATGCGACGCAAATTTATAGGAGACGCATTGAAGTTTGTTAAGTATAACTCATATATCAAAAAAGACTTTTGGTCACTTGGAATTGCAGTCGGATCAAAAGGCACACGCATCTCTAATTGTAATGGAAAAGAAAACGGTTTAACCGTAATATTTTGACTGTAAGAAGGCAAAGATTGAGCCTTCAAGAATCGCGATTGCAAAAAAACAAAGATTACTAGTATTAAAAAAAATGTTCGACGATTAGCTATTATCATTTATAAATGTTTTTTACGATTAGACGCCGAAAACATTTAGAGGTTACATTCTCGATCGATTCAACAAAAATTCGCAAATTGACAGGGACTGATTTATTAGTTGGTTATTTGCGCAATTTTTCTGTAAGCATCCTTTTAGCTTACGAATTTTTAACGCTTATATTTTTAGAGAAAACCTTATCACAATGCAGGCAAAGGAATGCCCGCTAATAATAGACAATTATAACAAAAAAAATTAAACTAACTGCAGAAGCCTGCGTCAATCAAAATTAGTCCCATGTCTATTAAGACTGTTTTAACTCATACGTCCTATTGTAAATAATGGAGTCCCCGAATTCCATGAGTCTCATTTAATTTTGATTAAATTCTGAGAGAACTACGAATAACTTAATTGACAAGATTTTAGATAACCTTAAAAAATCAGCATATATGAAGTGATTCAGCGGTATTGAACGACCTTTATTTGACCTCTATGAATTATATGAAGTACCAGAATCCAGCTTATTTAAAATTAATTTTCCGGCCTGTTGCAATTCATCGTCAGTGAGTATGACCATGCCTTCATAGATAAACTCTCCCGTTTCAGCATCTATGGAAAAGCTGCCCAGGTAGTCCGGATTAGCAGAGTCAGGCAGGTCATTTTTTGCCAGGCTTTCATTAGGTTCTGTAAATAACAAGGTTTGATCACCAAAGGCGTCTTTATAGATCTTGTACTGCCCGGTGCCAGCCAATTGACCACGGTCATCTTTGTCTAAAATAGGTTCAATGATAACATAACGTTCGGAACCGTCAGCTTGTAACAGACTGGCCTGTATGGGATTGATCATATTGCAAAGACAAATTTCGCTCTTTAAAGTTTGAGGAATTAAGAATAAAAGTTTTAAGAGTTCATAATTCTTAAACATTTGCCATCATTTTTAATTGATGTACATTAGGATGTTAAAGTTTTCAATAGCACTATCAGCTATTCTTGCAGAGGAAGGTTCATATTGATTAAACTAAAGATATTTTAGTGATAGTTATACTGGAATGCAAATGGACCAGCGCTTTCTACAATGCTTTCCCGGGGAAAGCTTATCCCGTTATAGTTACTGCAAGCAGTGCTTAGCTTCCTGTTAAGACAACACCCGGTTCAGAAGTTACGCGGTCGTCTTTTAAGGTCTTATTGTTGCAGCATAATTATGCATGCTGATTAATCAAACCAAATCAACATTGATATGTTCATTAAAGAAAAGTAGAGACTATGCCCTGGCATGACGGAAACTATCCACCATCTTTCAAAAATCAACCTAAAAACATCCGCGATAAAGCGACAGCGATCGCTAATGAAGTATTGAAAACCACCGGTAACGAAGGTGAAGCCATTGCAACAGGGCTTAAGCAGGCACGTATTCATTTTAAAAAGAAAAAGGAGGGTAAACTATGATGACCGACGCAGAATTCCGGGAGGAATACAAACCACTTCAGGTGCCGGCACATTATGATACAGCAGATAGCCAGCTTCATAAAATGATCTTTGCCCTTGCGCAGATTGGCGAGGGAACGGCAACGCAAGTAATTGCAGCATTAGAAAAGCTGGAGCCCGGTTTTGGAACAGACCAAAGCCGATCATTTGTAAAAGTTACACTGGATGATCTTTTTAAGAAAGGACACCTTACCGGTGCCGAACATGACGGTCTGATGCATTATAATCTAAGTAAGATCACTAGACCGAACGGAGGCGCAATAAATCCTGATCTTTTGGCTCCTGGCCTTGACTGATGATCTAAACTTTCACTTTCCATTATGAGCAGGACTCGTAAAAGCATCGGACATATTGCTGGATCACTCCTATCATCCCGGTCATGATATATGAACTGGATAGCATTGCCTTTAGGTTAGTTTTACATAAGGGGCTAGCTGGGCCAATGCGCTAAAGGATCGGTATCTGGTGATCCTGTTCGCTATGGCATCATAAAATACTTCCACATAAAAACTATTCAAACGGTACAGCTGAATTTTTAACCCGGAATCTTCCCGGTCATCGACATAAATCCCTTCCTTAAATACGGCCTCTGCCTGCCCGTTATCATCCATCGCATTAAATTCGTATAAAGTCAGCATAGCCAAAATTATACTTTTGCAGCCTAATTGTAACGGTTATATCTTAAAATTAACTTACTACAATCAGGACTTCATAGGAGCTGGATATTTTCAATCAGATTTTTTGTATTTTAGTAACAGGAACAGTAACCGTCTATAGGTAGCAGCTAATTGTTAAGCAGATGTACATTACCAGGGCCAAAAAAGATTTTATCAGAAGGCACTATATTGAGGGCCAGCTCAATATCTGTCATATGGCGGAGGTTTTGGAATTACGCCCCGAAACGATCCGTTTTTACCTGAAGGATTTCGACATAATCGCAAAAGAGTTTCCGGATAAGCTGCAGGATTTTAATTTTTTCCTTGGAAAGGAAAAAGTGAGAAAGGCTGGACCGTGGTACCATCACCTGGTTGAATTATTGCCTGAACTGGTAGCAGCAGAAGAAGGTCCGGTGCTGTTCGCCGCAAAACTTTACCGGAGATACGCTTTAAGGTATCCGCAGGAGTACAGCAAAGCACGCTTTTATTATTTGTTCCGGCGCTGGTTCGATGAAAACAAAGAAGCACTTTGTGCCGCAAAGATCCAGGCAAAATATACCCAGGAGGAAATCGAACTTTTAAAAAGCTGGCGCCGGTCCAATGACCGGCACCGCTGGCAGGTGGCAGTAGCCTTGATGTCTGTTTACACTTATCATTCCCTGGACAAAGTAGCTCAACGTATCGATTGCACACCCTTGACATTGCGGGGGTGGCTTAATATTTATCGCAAAGAGGGACTTGCGGGGCTGGACCGGCCGGGGACAAAACGTCCGATTAAAGCGGAAAGAGCTGCAGAGATCGAAAAAAAAATGGATGAGTTGGTACACCTGGTCAGGCAGAGCCCGAAGAATTACGGAATTGATCGTGCCTCCTGGAGTATCACCGATCTGGCTACGGTATTTAGCCGGGAGTCGGGACATTACATCTGTCAAAGTACGGTATCCAACTATTTAAAAAGAAGAGGTGTCCGTTACAAACGTTCAAGAGAAGTAATTGCCAGTACAGATCCGCTTTTTCTGGAGAAATACCGGGCAATACAGCACGTGTTGGAAAACCTGGCTAAGAATGAAAAATTCTTTTCTATTGATGAATATGGTCCATGCTCGGTCCGGCCTAAGGGTGGCAGAAGACTGGCCATGCCCGGGGAGCAACCAGTGTATCAAAAAGTGGATAAAGGGAAAGGCTGGTTCATTTGTACGTGTGCGCTGGAATTATCGACCAACCAATTGACCTGGTTTTATTCCCGGAAGAAAGATACGGCAGAAATGATCCAACTCATTGAAGTCTTGTCGGCGCAGTACCAAAACCAGAAAAGACTGTTCTTGTCCTGGGATGCAGCCAGCTGGCACGCTTCGAAACAATTGCTTGATTACCTGGAGGAGATCAACGCACCGTCTTACCGAAAGGAGAAGCACACACCTTTGATTGCACTTGCCCCGCTCCCTGCCCGCGCCCCACACCTGAACGTGATCGAATCCGTTTTCAGCGGCATGTCCAAATCGGTGATCCGTAACAGTGATTACGATTCAGTAGTAGAATGCAGGGCGGCGATCGACCGTTATTTTCAAAAACGGAACCTGTATTTTCTGGAAAACCCAAAGCGTGCAGGGAATAAGATATGGGGAAAAGAGAGAGTGAAGGCGGTATTTAACAAAGCCAACATCTGCAGGAATTTGTGAAACCTAAACGAAGAATGATCCTGTAAATGATAATCATGCTTTTTTTAGGATAAAGGCCTCCGGTAGAAATAAACATAGTGTTTTATAAGTAATCTGCTAATAAAGCGGCTTTAACACAAGTCATGTTATCCTGCATCCGGCTGTAGACCGATTCATATTGCGCACACAGTTCAAATATAACCAGGTTATATTCCCGGTATAAATCAACTTGCTCTTGTGGCAGGGTAACTTTGATCTGCGCTGAAAGGTCCAGTATCCGGAGGCACAAAGCATGGGTTTTCTTATTTTCCTGCAGTATTTCATGCAGTGGAAAAGGCACTTCATAATAAATACCCACCAGGTTATATTTCCAGTTCTCCTCATTCAGTCTCTGATTCAGTGCGGTCAGTTTCTCCATTTCACGATGCAGGTATTGCAGACTATCCTCACTCCTATCCCTATGCAGGTTGTGCCAGTAAGCGATATTTTTTTGCACGATGGTCATTACTTCCCCATTCATAAAATAAAAGCTCTCCCCGATCTCGGTTCTCCGGTTCCGGAAGGTATTTTTTAATTCCTGTTTATACTTTCTGCGGTCATTGAAATAACTAAAAAAACCGGTCATTAATTGCGTTAGTAATGCGCCTGCAAGGCTGGAAATCGCGGTAATTAAAATAAGTGTCTGGTGATCTACCATAAAGTTAAATTGAACTCAAATATAAAAAAAGCGTACTATAAATACTAAATATATTAGCATTTATAGTGCGCTTTAAAAAGTATTTTTTCCTTTTTGTAGCAAGGTTGATTAAGAACCGTTTGCTATATGTAGTTTAAATACTCATTTTACTTTTACGCGACTGCTTTTTTGCAGGCAGCTCCTCCTTCTGCTGCTCCTTTTCTTTTAGGTTTTTTACAGGTTTTTGTGCCGCTTCCAACACTTCTTCGCGTTTGATCTTCTTCATTTGGTGATCGTACAGATCAACTGTTTTGAACTGCGGATTGGCAGATATGAAATACTTTTTATCAGAGCCGTCTTTTGATACAGTGACCTGCTGCGCATTTCCTTTTTTTAAGGAGCGCATCAGTTCTTCTTTAGCTTTAGGATTTTCCATTTCTTTGATGCCTTTACCAGCAAGCACCTTATCGATGTCATAACCATAATTCTCATGGTAATGATTAATCTTCCTGTTACCACTTTCGGTCAGGTTCTTATCGTCAAGGGTTAGCCAGGCATTGTATTTTTGTCCTTCCAGGTTATACAATTGTTTGTGCACAGCCCGTCCCTCCATGAGATTAAAAGCTTCTTTAGCAGTGACACCGCTGCCCTTATTGATAAAGAAAGTTTGATTGATATTCTTTGCAGGATCATCTTTGTGGCTAATGGTTGCGTCGTACTTATTGAAAAAGAACATGTCCTTATTATCGCCTGCTTTAAAATGCAGCGTATAATCAATAGTTTTCTGGTTGAATTCGTGTTGTAGGCTCAACTTAAATTCAGGAGCGTTTGCAGCGATCTGTTTGTCCAGTTCTGCATTCAGTTGCTCGCCGAACCCCAGGTTCAGCAAGCTTTTTTTCAAAAATTCAGCATTTTGCGTGTTCATAACTTAATGATTAAAAATTAAATAAACAGTTAATTGGATATATGGGCAGCAAGGGTTACCGGCTGCTGCATTGCCGGGTTAATTGTTTTTAAGTTGTCGAAGTCTTTTTGTCTGACCCGCAGATATAAATGGCGGTTGCCGTGGCGCTCGTAGAGTTCTATATTCAGTGCCTGGTCTTCCGAAAGCGAAAAGCGGTGAAAAGCAAATATTTTAGCTGTTTCCTGGCGCTCGAGGATAGTCGTATGCCGGTTTAAGGTGGCATACACCGGGACAATTTCCTGCTCATGGGTTGCCATCCTGGCTACTGTTTTCAAGTCCCTGATATAAAAACGAACGAAATCTATTTCATGGGACAGCTTGGAACGATTGCGAATATCCAGCCTGAAAAAAACCCGGTTGCCTGCTAATGATAGTTTATTGATCCAGACCTTTACCCCTCCTGTTTTCTTCCTGTCCACAACAGCTGATCTTTTCCCCGCGGCAAGCTGATCACTTATCAGTGCATAGCTGGTTTGCGAATCCTTCATCATCGTGACGGTCAACGGGGATTGTTCGCCGATCTCGATACGCCTGCCAGCACGTCCGTAAGAATATGCGACAGTTATAGGATAAACTTTATGCGTACTAAGGTCCTGCACATTTATCACGGATGTAACGAACCCTGACTTTTCAGCCTTTAAAGTAATCAGGCCGTGCTCTTTCTGCGCAATGCTAAAATCAGCGGGCTTTTTACTGATGATCTTTACAGGAGATCTGAAAAACAAGGCGGTTGTTTTATCACGGCTGATATAGGCGGTATCCTGCGCAAAGGAGCCCGTCACTGTTACTGCGAGGATTAAAATGATTATTAACTTTTTCATGGTATTATTTTTATTAATTGTCCCTTTCGTTACTGTCTTTAAGCAGGACTGCATAACCTGCTTTAACTTTAACTTTGGTCTGTTTTACCTTATGGTTGAATAATCCCTTAGCGGCTTCCACCCCTGCGCTGGCCGCCTGTGTACCGACGGATTGATTCATTGACATGAGTTGCATAGACTGAACCGCATCGCCCACACCGTTTTTAGCAGCATCGCGGCCAATAGATCCTGGCACATATAAACCTTCTATTCCATCCAGATCATAAACCGAAAGGGAAACCGGCAGGATATCATTCAGGTAGCGGATACTGGTGATCTTAATTTCCAGGCGTTCATCATGGAGTGCGCAGGTGCCGTAAACAAAACTTCCTTTGGGAATCATCCGGCCATTGACATAAATGCCATCTTCCAACCTTAATTTGATAACTGCGCCGCTAACCAAAGTTTGATCTTCGTGTACGACGGCCTGAATTGTATTGCCTGATACCTGACCGTTCCCGGCAGATTGATGTTTTTTACGCTTACCGTCACCATCATAGGCGGCGTACTGCACCGGCATTTGACTATTCGAATTGTTATCATCGTTGTCATCACCGGCAGCCAAAACGGGATAAACCCGCTGATGGTTCTTCAACGATTCGCTTCTTGAACGGCTATTCGCATTGCCTGGGTTTTGAATATCATTGATCTGTTGCAGCATTTGGGTAAGCTGCTTCAATTCAGGATCATTGCCACTTCCCCCGCCAGCGTTCATGGCTTTCATCATGAGTTGAAGCCGTTTAACATCTGCTCCCGATTGTTCCCCCTGGCCGGAACGAGTGCCATAATCGGGGTTTTCGGGCTGACTGATCTGGCGGTTAATCTGCGCCAGCTTGGCCTGAATTTTTGCTTCATTCGCATCGGCTGCTACCGATGCACCTGTTAAATTAACAGGAGAACTTGAAGCCATGGAGTCTGTATGTTTTGCTTTTGTATCCTGAAAACCCATAGCTTTTACGAAGCTTTGGCTTACGCCGTCAGCCGACGAACGTGACGAGTCCTGCTTTTGAGTTCGATAGACATCCATTTTATCTGGCGATTTCTGGTCTTTGAATTGTGCCTGCGGCAGGCTCGCATTTAACCCTTTGGCTGCACCTCTATCGTAGACCATATTATTTTGTTTGCCTCCGCCCAGTGCCCAAAATCCCATGGTGAGGAATGGCAGAATAAGTAAGGGGATAATCATATAGAATTTTCGCTCCTTCAAAAATTCGGGTGAATGCAGCGGCATTTGGCCGCTTGTTATTGTTGCTTCCATGATCTGATTTTTATGGTTAAAGAATCTGTTATTTGATTGTTATTAATTTTTTGATGCGGTATTACGGACGGCATACCAATGTGAGCAGCTGAATAGTTTTGGACCGGTTGCAGCGGAATCATATAAAGTGAATTACAAAGTCCTGATAACAAAATGGCGGTTATACATAATCCAACAGTTAAGACCATCCATTTTTTTTGTCTAACGGAGCACGCATTAAACCACTTCCCCAGGATTATCGATAACCGGTATTGAAACCCGATTAATTTAGTTGCAATGATCGCAGCCAACCTTTCATTTACTTTTAGTACAGCATGGTTCTGTTGCTTGCTTTTAAATAAATTCATAGCTATTGATTTTGTAAAGTGGTGTCCTTGTTAGCTAAAGTTTCCCAGTGCAGGATCAAAAAACCATGCGGGTTGTTATCTGAACGGGTTACGTTTCTTAAATAACCTTGTGTTACCAGGCTGCGGTTAACGGTTGATGTGGCCCGGATCAACTTCTCCGTCGCATAACATTTGAAATAGTAGGGATATTGGTTAATATCCAATTGAATGCTGTCCACTGTAAGCTGCTGACTGATATTGCCAGATATGAGGTTATTGTAATAGCTCTTTTCCTTGAGGTCGTTATACTGGTTCTTAGCACTTTCATCAGCGAGGTAAAGCGCTTTACCCATATTGGCATCAATTACTTTTTCATCGGGATCAAGGGTGAAAAAGTAATGGTGGAACATCCTTATATGATCCCTTGCCTCAACCGGGATATTATCTTTGCGGTCTGCAGCAAAAGCTTCCAACGCCTTGCCATTCGCCAGGATATAAACATGATTATTTGCAATATTTGCCGCCTGGTAGCTTTTAAAAAGCGCGAAGCAGGAAATCATGGTACATGCCGCAATGAGCAGGTAGCTGAACAGCTTGATATGCTTAAAAGCGGTATCGATATTTTTGAGTTGTGAAAACATAAGGGAAAAATTTAAAGATGAATGATTATGCTTTTTGAGGATTTATTCTTGAGGCTTGCTGACTGTTTGCGCCCTGCTGTTTATCCTGGAAATAAGGCTTGGAAACGGCGCTGTCGGCCATACTTGCACTGGTATTCGAGCGTTGGTTGCCAAAAGCATCCGCGAGCATACTGCTGCCGGAACCACCCGCACTCATAACTGACTGACTCGAATTGCTGACCAGGCTGTTGACTTTTTGCAGCAAACCATTCCCACCGCCTGCATTGACGATGTAGTTCGCTACACTCGGTACGGTGAAATAGCCGATAATTCCAATAATTAAGAAGATGAGGTAAGCGGTATCGGTTGAACTGAAGAATGTATCACCGGCGCTCTGAACCTGTGTAATATCCAGTTTCAGCATATTCTCCTGCACCTTTCCTATAATGGCACCGAATATGTTGGCAACCGGCAGCCAAAGAAATACATTGATATATTTAGCCAGCCAGACGGTAAGCGTATGCTGAAACCCGTCAAATACGGCTAACCCAAATACTATCGGCCCTAAAATGGCGAGGATGATTAAATAGAAAGTACGGATCGTATTGATACATAGTGCGGCGGCTTCATAAAGCACCTGCAATACTTCTGACATCCATTCCTTGATGGTATTGCGGAAATTATAGGATGCCTTGGACATGGCAAATTTCATATCGTTGCCGACTCTGGCAAGCATTCCTTCATTAGAGCCAGTCGGATCATCCGGATGAGTATATTTATACCACTTATCCCGGTCACCATCCCCATCTGCTCCCACGTACATTTGCCAGGTGTCTGTCTTTTCTACGGCTGCTTCTTTTGCTTTTAACAAGGTTGCAATAGCTGCGTCTGAATTTTGAACCATGCTACCCGTTGCGCTTACTGTAGGTGACATGATCCCGTTAATAATTGTTATGACCGTGGGGAATAAAAGGATGGATAAACCCAACGCAAAAGGGCGCATTAATGGATAAAAATCTATTGGCTCTGCGTTGGCTATCTGCCGCCAAACACGGCTGCCTATATAAAAAAGCGCACCAAATCCGGCTAATGCACGGCCTACGCCGATCAATTGGCTGCACATCGGAAGCATATCATTATACACCTCGTTTAATGTGCCTTGCAAGCCCTGAATATCGGTTGCAAGTCCGTCTGCTTTGGAAAATAAAGGAAAAGCTATCCCCGTTACCGCAAGAATTGCGGTTAAATAAATCTTCTTTTTCATCGTATTTATTTGTTTTTAAGTGGTGATGAAGCTTCCATAAATGGAGGTTTCATAAAATTCCGATTAGTTATTCATACCATAAAGCTGTTTCAAGGTCTGGGTGTCGCCAATTTCCTTACTTCGCTGAAGGCTGAGTACGACGCCTTGCCGGTTGAAGTGCCGTAGGAACTGAAGCTTTTCGGAACTGCTGCCGTAGATCCGGTCAATAGCTTTCATCCGCTCGTCGTCGGACATACGCAATTTACCCGCCGTTAACACATTGATTAGTTCATTGAGGTTCTCCAAACTCTGGGTTACCAATTGTGTGTAAACATCACTCATGTAACTCAATTCACTTGCGCTAAACGTTCCGCTTTGCCGGAATTGCTTGTAAGAACTTTTATACTCGATGACCAAGCTGGCCTGTTGGGTAGTTATTTCTGCGATCCTGCCATAATTTCTAACCGTTGGGCTGATGGACAATAAACCATTCAAATAAACACTATGCAGGTCAAAGTTCCCTTTGGATAATTGTGATATAGTGCCGTAACCCTGTGTATAAATCTGATAACCTGTTTTCATGTCTGTAAGGATGCCTTTTAGTTGGGTCAGCTTTTCTATATCCAAAATCAATTGCTGCATTTCCTGCGCCTGGGCCTTACTTTTTTTTGCACTTCCAAGACAGGTTAAAAGCACCAGCGTGGTAATAATATATTTTAAATGCTTTTTCATCATGCTATTATTGAATACCATAAATTTTCTTCTCGGCTATAACGTTGTTGTTTTCCTGTACTCGTTGGAAGGCATAAACTTTAACCTGATCTGCGAATGATGAAGCAAAGCGGTAATTATCCTGCATGGCTTTATGAATGACACCAATATGTTTTAATCTCTCCTCATCACTCATTTGCAGCTTATTATCTGTCACTACATTTTGCAATTCAGTTATTTGCTCGTTACAGTCATTAATCAAGGCTGATTTAACCTGAACCACATACTTTTTTTCATTGTCGGTTAGATTTGCTGTTTTGTCCAGGTTACCCATCCGGGTAAGGATATCCTTTTGCCATTGCAGGATATCGCTTACCTGCTTGTTGTTTTTTACCACAGGGCTAACATGCTGCAGGTTATTGTAATAAGTGGTGTGCAACCCATTTTCTGAAGTAAGTGAGCCATTGATAGAACCCAAACCGTTATGAGCTATATTGTTCCCTAGTTTATAATAAGCTGCATAGACTTGCAAAGCGGCGATTTGCTGTAATAAATACTTTTTCTGTGTATTCTTCTGGTCAAACCATTCTGCAAATGTTTGGGCCTTAACCTTTGTGGCAAATGCTGATGCCGTTACGGTCATGATGGCAAAGGCAAGTAATTTTTTACTTTTCCGGCGGATCTCATCCGCCGGAACTTTCAGGCGATTAATTGATTCCATAAAGCTTTTTGATTGATTGCGTATCGTTTAAATCCTTGCTGCGCCCGAGGCTTAATTGAATACCCTGATTATTAAACTGGTGCAGATCGTTATAATTCTCGTCGAGGTGATCACTTGCATGATTAATTAACTCCAAACGCTGTTCATCTGTCATTTGCGTTTTAGCAGGGCTAACAACAAGCATGATCTCATCTAAATTTTTGACGCTGGCATCTAATATTCCTGAATAAACCTGCTGCATATAACTTAACTCCTGCGGGTTAAAATGACTATCCTGCCGGAATAAGCTCCAGGCTTGTTTATATTCACTAACCAAAGCCGCCTGTTTCATGGTTATATCTTTGATCCGCTGGTAGGTTACAATAGCTGATTTAATCATTCCTAATTCTGTATAGTAGTTGCTATACAATTGCTTTTGCTGTTCCGTCCAGCCCGAAATTTCAGTCAGTTTTGTTTTGGACATTTGGTTTTCAATTACCTTTTGAGCATTTTGAAGCCAGATCGTTTTGTTCTGCATCCGCTGAACTTTCAGGTCGATTGCTTTTATCACCTTAGTTACTGTTTGCTTGATAACGTCGCCAATTACAAATTGGGCATTAGCTTTATTCACAGCTAAAAACAACTGGATTACTGCCATCGCGAAGATGATTTTAACCTTTAAATTTTTCATAAAATCCTCCCATGCCCTCGCAAAACGAGAGTTTAAATTTTGGAAATAAATGTTTGACGCTTAGTTAATCTTTTGGTATTGAGTGCCTTTCAAAGACAAAGAATGTTTTTCCTTACCAAAGCTAATTTGCCGACCAAGATCGGTTTCAGATAAAATTTTTTTATCAGCGTTCCAAGTCGCCTGCCACTTTTCATTTTTGTATTGTTTAGGTTGTGTTATCTGATTGCGAATTTTTTGAAAGCCAGTTTTTCGTTCAATTTGATAACTATTATTAGATTGATCTATCACAGTAATAATTAACGTATCAGATGCTAAACTATACTCGCTTTTTGACTGATTGGTATATGTGCCGGACAAATCTTCTTTACTTGCTTGATTACTACATCCAATAAAAACAGTGGTAATTAAAGCGATTAAAATGGTTGATGCTTTCATAATTATGGTTTTTAGTTTATGCTACTTATTCTAATTCTTCCCTGACAATTGCGGCTATGCCCAATTGCATACTGCCATACTTCTTAGCGTAGGCATGGACTTTAGCTTTCTCCGCTGATTCCGTGGTATAAGTCCAGTATTCCTCACGGCTAACTTCGGTACGGTAAACCTTAGATAGTTGGCCATTAAGACTAATAAAGACTTCTTTGTATTTTAAATTTTCATCGTTATTCCGGTTCATGCTCATAATTAAGGCGGTTTCCTTATCGGTTATCCCTAACAATTGCTGAATTTTAGGAAAGTCGTTCTGATACTTACGCTGGTCAAATAATATTTTGCAATCACTGTTATTAATGATGGCCTGTTTAACCACTGGTGAACTGATTATATCTTCTATATCCTGCGTAACCACTAAAGCTTCACCAAAATATTTACGGACGGTTTTAAAAAGGTATTTAATATACTCTGCCATTCCTTCCCGCGCAATTGCTTTCCAGGCTTCTTCAATCAGTATCATTTTGCGCGTGTCTTTACTTAGCTTGCGCATTTTGGAAACGAAGGTTTCCATGATGATTAAAGTAACGACCGGAAATAAAATAGGATGATCTTTTATGTTATCTAATTCAAAGACAATAAAGCGCTTTTGCAATAAGTCAAGATTTTCTTTTGCATTCAGCAGGTAGGCATATTCACCGCCTTTGTAATATGGTTTCAATACAAAAAGCATGTTATCGATATCAAAACGAATATCCTTCACTTTTGATTGCTTCATCGTTTCATAAAATTCATTAGACAGGAACTCATAGAAGCTATCGAAGCAGGGAAATATTTCGGTTTGAACTTTCAGCTTCTCATAATAGTGATATAAAGCGTCTGATATGGCGACGTATTCAGACCGTTGCACACCCTCATCCTCCTTTTTCCACAAGGCGAGTATCATTGCTTTGATACTCTCTCTTTTTTCCGTGTCCAGGTTATCACCTTCAGGAACGTAAAAAGGATTAAAGCTGATCGGTTTATCTTCTGTATAAGTAAAATAATAACCGCCTACAAATTCACATAAGCCCTGGTAGCTATGGCCTACATCAACGATAACCACATGGGAACCTTGTTCAAAGTAGCTGCGCAGCATGTGATTGGTAAAGAACGATTTACCGCTGCCCGACGGACCTAATATAAATTTGTTCCTGTTAGTAGTAATGCCCTTTTTCATCGGGTCATCGCTGATATCAACGTGTACCGGCTTGCCCGATAAGCGGTCGCCCAGGCGAATACCGCAGGGGCTTATGCTTGACTGATAATTTGTTTCCAGATTCAAAAAGCAAGTAGCTTGCTCGACGAACGTATCAAATGTGTCATTCATTGGGAAGCTGGCTTCATTACCAGGTAATCCTGACCACCATATTTGTGCTGCTCCGTCTGTTTCCTGTTTTGGCTGCGCATCCATCTGTGCCAATGATGAACTTACCTTATTTTTAAGATCCTTCAAACCAGCGGCATTATCCGTCCATGCCAATATGTTAAAGTGGGCTTTTACTGGCAACCGTTGCTGACTAATCGCTTCATTTAAAAAATCATGTGTCGCATCGCGACCAATAGCGTTTTCGCGGGAATAGGCTGAGAGAGATTGAAGCCTCAATTTCTTGGCTTCCAGCTTTTTAATGGTCTGTTGACTATCCCCGATAAATATGTATTGATTATACAAATGGTTACATTTCAGCAAAGTCCCTATTGGTGTGGCAAAGCCTGTACTGAATTTCGTTTTATCTGTACTGTACTTATCGTAAGTGATCCGTGGCCCGCAAAGCGCGGGCAGGTCTTCCACATCGCTAAGGGTGTAAAGCTGGCAATGACTGTCGCCAATTCTGATCTCGTCCTCGATATGAATATCTTTTAAAACGGGGGCTTCATCTTTATTCAACAAAAAACAGTATTGTTCCAAAATGCCAGGATTTTGAAGGGTGCCTGTTAATTCATCATCTGTCAATCTTTTCAATGAAATTAAACCACTGTCTTCCAATACCCGAACGAATTGCCCTGCGCTGTCTAAAAAATCGCGGTATAATTCATCGCAGGTAGTTTGAACGGGTACGATGCGTTTACGCATTAATACGCTGGTCGCACTTGAATATTGTTTAAATTTATCCGGCTTCTTCGTCAAATAAATATGGCAGTGATGATGAAGGTAAGCCCGTTCATGAAAGTAACGTTCACTGGAATGTGACAAAAACGTTTTAACATTCGCACCGTTATTCTTAGCAAATACTGCTTCGTACTGCTCATTTATAAACCAATCCTGTTTATGAAATATGCTATTTTTGGGCAATAGCCTCAAAGCTTTGATCAAAACCTCGTGAAATGCCAGGTACTCATCGTTGGATAAGGTGAATATTTCAGGCAGGTTAACTTTGAAGCCAATGGTCAAATCACCTTGCACGGAGATCATACATTGATGTTCTACCTTATATACAGGAAAAACCTGTTCTGCTTTGCTATGTGTTGCCATTGTCTATTTTTTTAATTTTAGGAAGACCTTCCGGGTCGTGAATTTTAAATGGTTAGGCAGGTAACGTCTAGCTGCTTTTTTCATCAGTCCATGTTCACCATATTTGTGGCTTAAATTGAAAACCTGATAAAATAATGCACTTCCCAAAACGGCAATGATCAAAATGCAGTAATGAACAGGTACACCAAGCAAATAAATTATCGCGAAGCCGACCAATAAGATAACCAGCCCACCTGCCAGATAGCCGATGTATTGCGCTTTCAGCCCCTTAAATTCAATCGGTTTATTAATGCCCTTGTTAATTTGATATAGTGCCATAACTAATTCCGTTAAACCCCGAAAAATGATTTTAAGACAGTTGCAACTACCACAAGAAAAATACAGCTACCGAACCAGCTGGAAGCGACTTTTCCGGTGTCATGTTCGCCATCATTCCACTTTTTGAATACTTTGATCGCGCCAACCAAGCCCATTATTGCGCCAATGGCATACATTAAACTTGTGCCGGTTGAAAAGTAACTTTTGACCTGGCTTGTGGCTGCTGTTATCCCCGAATTACCATCCTGTGCAAATAGTGACAGACTAATTAGGATCAGGCTTATTGTAGCCATTACGTGCCTGATAAAACTTACCGCGTTTATGCGGCTTTTGAATTTTTGAACATTCATAATGATTAAATTAAGTGTGAATAAAATGGTGTTATGCCCAGGTTCCCTGCAGGTCCGTTAAGAGTAGCGGGAACATTAGCCTTTCTTTGGAGATTTCAACGATCCTGTTTAGTGTAACCGGCAAATCAATTTCGTCCTTAAACCTTTTGTAAGAATCTATTAAAATCCTAAGCAGTGTAATAAATTCATGCTTATTATCAATATCCTGAAAAGCTGCAATGAGATTTCCCGCTTCAAATTCTAACTCTTGAGAAGGTGAATAGTGATTCTGATAATCTGAAACTGGTGTATCTTGAATTGTAGTTACACTTTCAGCTTCATCGGTTGACGAATCCGCGAAATACAATTCTTCGGATTTTGATAAAGAAACGCCGTTATCCATTTTAGCTGGCCCCATTATATTAGTCGTTAAAGGATGGGCATTTGGAAATAAATTTGGGGAGTTCTGTTTACGATTAAGCAGGCTGGAGATTTCTTGCTGATAATAGCGAAGGATTACATAACCGTAAAAAGAAACGGTCAGGATAATGATGGCTGCTATGTAGTGCTGCCAGGAGATTGAAGACAACATATTGCTTTGGTTTAAAAACCGCCGCCCCATGCGGCGATTCTGAAAGCAAAGATTGAAGTCCCCAGAAATAATTTTTCACACCTTGTACCTAAGTTAGGTGTTTTATTTATTACAATTAATTCTAACTAATTGATAATGAAAGTATTAAAAAATCTAAAATTTAAGGGAATGCTGCTGATTATTCTCCACATCGAACTTATCTTCAATTTTTCGGAGCAACGCTAATTTCAATTTGTCTAAAAAAGAGGTACGTTCTTTCTTGCGCCTGGCAATATCCGCGTATTTATGGTAATAAGACCCAAGATCCACCTGGAAAATCGTTTGAAACAATGACATCACTGCCTTAATTTCCACATTGCCATTGTTAAATACCCCTAAGGCGACCAATGCATACAGCAATTCCACCAGATCTGTTTTGTTGGCGGTCCAGGTAAGCGAAAGATCAATAGGCATTTCGCTGACTGGCATACTGCTATTGAGGATTTTGGCTAGCTCAAGATTGAGGTAGTCCTGATATTTCTCATTTGCCATTATTTTGGAAAGCTTGTAGTCATGACTCGTTGAGTAAAGCTCATCTTCTTCAAAATCCTCCAGTTCCGCCTGGACGTCAAACCCGCCACGGGTAAAGTATAGCTCATCCAATTGTGAAGATCCTGAACGGTAATATTGATAAAATGCCTGGTTATGGTCGAAATACCTTTTGATATCAATAAGTTGAAAATTGATGTATTCCTTAAGTATCTCATCACCACCAAGCGGCTGCTGGATAATGAAGTTGTATACACTGATAAAGTAAATGTACTTACTGTAAAATTGTGGCTTAACCGTCTTAAAGAAATGAATTTCTTCCTCCTTATTTTGAAAAGCATAACTGGACACGTAACGCTTTAATTTACTCATTGCCTTTTTACAAAGGATGATCGAAGCACGGTACTGTTCTGTTAAGGATTGCTCATTGAGAGAGGTTTCATTTAATTGATTTTCTAAAGCGCTGAAAAGTCGTTCGGCAAATGTTCGCATAGTAGTAAGGCCTTAAGGTATTTAATAATACGTACGGCCTAATTAAGATGTTACAACATTTGTTAACTATTGATTAGTAAAATTATAACTTATTAACTATTAAGCACATAAAATTTACGTATTTTTATGGATGATATTTTTAATATCCTCTTTGATCTGGTAATAGTTTATTTGAATAATGGCTGGATCAATCTGCCGGATAATTGGAATAGGCGTAAAATTTAATTCCTCAGCCTTCATAGCTTCGTGGTTATTTTGAATTTCGCTATGAAAAGTTTTTAATTCAATTTTATTATCCGGATCATCTGCTACCATTCCGACAAATTCACCGGAAGAAAGTCCTGATATTTTTGAAGCAGGTATGGCATAGTCCAGTTGAACAGATTTACTAATGGAAGTATCCTGGCTATTCATCGTTACACTTTCCTTTTCCTGGTTGATCTTGCCAAAGCGTTCGGACAATTGTTTTGCCGTATCGCCGGTTACTTGCCCAAAAATCACGTTACCCACTATATTTAAAATCACCTCCGCCTGCTCACGGCCATAGTCTTTCTTTAACTGGCTGTAATCCTGAACCGCCAGTGTAACGGCTACTTTGTTCGAGCGGGCTGTAGCAATGAGGTTATCGATGCCATTAAAATAAATGGTAGGGAACTCGTCGAATATCATACTGCATTTATGCTGGTTCTTACGATTAACCAATTTATTAATACGGTTGATATATAGGGATAAAACTGCACCATAAACCTGCGATTTTTGGGGATTATTAGCCAGGCAGACAACTTTAGGCTCCTCCGGATTGTTAATGTCCAGTGAAAAATCGTTACCACTTAATACATAATAAAGTTGGGGGGAAGATAAACGGGCTAGGCTGATCTTTGCACTTGCCACCTGTCCTTCCAGCTGCTCAAATGCTTCGTTCTCCCAGGCGGATACAAAAGGATTGATCAATACGTCAATTTCCGGCTCCTGCAACAATACTTGAAAGAGGTCTTTATAATCCACCTGAGCGAGTTCGATTACGTGCGGCAAAGTACAATAACGACCATTTTCATATTTCTTCAAAAACCACATGATAGCAGTAATAAAGTTGATCGGCGATTCCACGAAAAAATCCCCTTGTTTTTTGATCCATTCCCGGTTCAGACCGAGCATAATGGTGCGACTGGAATCTATCGCATCCGTAATATCCACCATCGTATGCGGTTCTAGTGGATTGGCCCGGTGCATGATCTGTTCCAGGTTAATTACATACTGAACCGGCTTAACTGTATATAAGTGACCATATTTGAGTAAGGCATTATAAACAATTTTAGTTAGATCATCATATTTGAAGTCATAAAGCAACATGGTAAATCCCTTTTGAATGTGCTGGGTAATGATATGCCGGATCACAAAATAAGATTTCCCTGAACCGGGGCTCCCTCCGATCAAAGTGCCCCGAAACGGATTGATGATATTGATCCAGCTTTTACGGCTTTTGCCTTTAAGGTTATAGATAGCCTGTAGATTGATGGAGTATTCATTTTCGATTAAGCGCTCTTCCTGTGGGAACGACTCATTGTCTTTGTTAAATATGTCTTTGCCCAGGTTCAATTTGATCATCCTGAAAAGCAGACCTCCCCCGCACATCATTAAAATATATCCTAACGAGCTTAAGCTGATATAGAGGATTGCTATTACACTATATGGGTAATTTATATTTAATACGAGATTGCTGATAAAGTAAATTATCAATCCTGATATACAATAAGTAATGATTGTTTTAATCCTGATCGTTTCGTCCTTCTTACCTTTGCTCCCAATTAATGAAGCCAGTAAAAATAGCAGTGCAGCTGCTTTCGCATACAAAACGGTTTTAAATATTACCATTTTGGATAAAGGTAACACTACATGATTAACCAACGGTTTTGTTAAACCCCATTCCTGAAAAGCGGGATAACATGATAAGTAAAAATGCACGATCAATATTGCTAAACTCAACAACCTAGTAAAGTCAATGATCTTTCTTAGTGCTTGTTCATTTTCTCCGGTTTGCATAATCTAAAAATTAAAGTGAATGACCTTTTCTTTTTTTCTTCCGTTTGTTTTGTTTAAGCCTGCCGATGGCGGCCATGTCCTGTTGTTCCTCCTTAAATAGCACATTCATAAAGGATTCTTGATTAGCATTTGATGCGGTCGAACCTGAAATATTGTCAGTAAATTTGTGAGAAGAGAAATCTTTGTTTGGCTCTTTTAAGTTAGTCTGATTCAGGGTTGTATTTTCGTTTTTAAACCAACCTGTAAGAGAAGCAGCACTATAGATTTTGCCAAGATCACTGCCGTTAAATACAACCTTTGATTTATGGTCAACGAACGTGATTCCATATAACCGGCCTTCTTCGTTTTGCCGGAATATGACTTGAATACCTTCCGTTTTCAATTGGTTTTCAAAAGTAGATTTAGACAGAGGTTTTAATAATGTTCTATCAAGTTTAGTTTTTAACTGCTCTTTTAAAGGTTTACGGAGCATTTCATTTAGCCGAAAACGCTCTTCAAGTGTCTTCAATGTGGGCTTGCCATAGATGCTGCTCGCCTTAATAGGCACACCAAGTTTGTTACCTTTTCCGTCTAAAGCCCAATAAACCAGCCCTTTCTTTTCATACATTCTTGAATCTTTAGACCCACGATCTGCGGTAATATTGTACTGATTGAGTACGGCATTAAGTTCTGGAATGCTGGTAAACTTATAGGCTCTGACCACCTCGGTTACGACATTTGTAATCGATCTTTTGATTTCTGACTTCCCGTAATCGACTTGTTCCAATGCCTTGCTAATAATTTTTTGCTGTTTTCCCTCATCCTCCGCTTTTATAAGATTGTATTTTAATTCAACTTGTTTACGGGAAGTTTCCGAAGCCCTGTTAGCCAACAAATGAAAGCTGATGCGTTTACCATCGGGCTTAATGTTAGTTGTTACGATATGTAAATGAGGATGCCCTGCATCATGATGCTGATACACTAAATAAGGTTGTTTTCCAAAACCTAAGCCTTCGATGTAATCATCTGCAATCTGCTGAAGGATATCATTATCCAAGTTTTCACCAACTGCAAAATTTAACGAAACATGCAAGGTGTTGACAAGGGTAAGCTGGTTACGTTCGGCAAGATCTGTCAGCCTTACCAACTTGTCGTTAAATGTTAGATCGGGCGGGTCTTTAAGATAACCTTGTGCTAAAATCAGTTCTGCTTTGCCCAATCTCACTTTATGTTCATTGTAGTTTATTGCACCGATGATGCTTCGTCCGGTTTTAATTTTTGCGACCATAATTCTGAGAAATTTTGCATCCGCTCTTTGATTTGAGTAATTGCCGGATCAACCTTACTTCCAATAATCGAAAGTAGATTAAGCCATACTCTACTATCTCCATGTCCATGGGCACTGTTAATTTGCCGGACCGCCTGATTAAGATTATTGCCGATTGCATTTAACTCTTTTCGGAGTAAGGCGAGTTCTTCCAGGATTTCATCCATCGACTTATCACGGTAATTTACGTTGATTGGTTTTTCGAGTAAAACACATCTGATATACTCACTTAATTTAAGGAAGCGCGTTTTCTTAAACTTCGTGTCAAGCACCTTAAATTCGTTAGGTTTGAACCTCGTGGTCACTTTTCTTAATCGGTTTTCTTCTTCATTTTCCATTGCTGTAATCTTTTAAAATCCGACCCTGGAGGATTTTTCCATGTCCCCCGACTGACTTTGGAAGGAAGGGGCAAGATCCGTTTGTCCGACAAACGTTTATCTTGCTGATTGCTGTTAAGAGGCAATCTCATCCTTCAAGACTTTTTCAATCTGCCAGCATTCCGTTAAGACCTGCCTTATGTTGACTTCTTTAATTTAGCTTCTAAGAAGAACTTTAAGGCATCTATGCTAATGTCCTTTAAAGACGCATCATACTCTATTCCGTAAGATTTCATGCGCTTTAAAAGCGTCTTTGGAATCCAAACATTTAACTGCGCCTCATCCTCTTTCACTGTCGCGCTTTGCCTGATTGGGTGGACTTCCTGTATGGGCGTTTTGGGAGTGTCCTTTTTAAGTTTGTCCGCTAACCCGCCCAGCTTGTCTTTATAATCTGTCATTGTAAACCTTTATTTAATTACCTCATTTCATAAGAGAATTTGACAATTACACAAATATGTAAATTAGTAATTATGCACTGATGCGGTTAACGATTTCTTCCGCTAAAGATGTTATTTCCTCTATGGCTTTGTTATCGCTTCCTTGCAGCACCCCTGCGGTAATTGACGACCTTGCAATGCTCACCCGGTCATGTATCATGGTTGCCAAAAGGGGAGTTTCCATGCTTTGCAAAAGATTGCTCACTTCTTTGGTTATACCTGAGCGTGGTTTAATCATATTCATTACAATGCCAGCCTGTATGTCCGGCTTTTTAACCTGCGCATCCTTCAATAAAGCGATAGTTGAGCGGATAGCCATTACGTCAAAAAAGCCTGCTTTAGTGGGTATCAATATAAAATCCGAAAGGCTGAATAATTCAGGTAGTTTGTTTGACAGGTAAGGTGGGGTATCAACTATAACGAGGTCGTAATCCAAACGTTTAATTTCCTGCAATTGGTCATTACCTACAACTGCCAGGCCTGGCAACTCCTCTTTGATTTGAAAAAGGCTGCCCTGCAAATCCGTATCAACCAAAGCAACGTTTAATTGATCCTGAAAACACACTGCTAAATTCATTGCCAATGTGCTTTTTCCTACGCCCCCTTTTTGGTGGGCTACTGTGATTATCTTTCCCATGTTATGTAATTCTAAATTGTTATAAATACATAATGCTGTAAATGCACAATGCTGTAATCTTTTAATACATATTTCTTCATTTGCAGAAGTCTTTCAATACATATTGCTGTAAACCTGTATTTCAACATTTAGAGGTTTCTATACCTACATAATTCTATAATTGCATATTACTGTAAATACAGAAATCTATAATTATGTATCAGGGAAGGCTATTCGTTTTGCTTCCTGACGTTCCAATAATTTTGTTTGCTGAATAGTATTGTAAATCCAGTCCTTTGCTAAAACTTTCCAATTTTTCTGCGGCCTGCCGGTTACGGTTTTCCATTTCATTTTTTCATAATGCTGAAAAAAATTTTGGGCATCCGGCAAAGCCATGCTTTGCTGATTGAAATAAATTGCCACATGGCTGATAAGCGGTGGGAACTGATGGCCCATTCCATGATTGGTAGAATCAGCCAAAATGTCATCAAAAGCAGTGTTTACCTTATGCTGCTGAATAACTCGCCGTTTTGCCCTACGCTTTAACATTATTTAGGATTTTATGACGGCTGCTGTCTCCATCAGCCCTTCTATTTTGTCGGCGTCATAATATGTAACCTTGCCTAATTTTGTAAAAGGAATTTTCCCGTTATCCCGCAAAGCCTGTAGCTTGCCGTGCGATATATTAAGCATCTTACGAACCTCCATAGCTTTTAACCATTTTTTGGTCTTCCCGCTCACTTGGTCTTTAAGCACAGATTTAATATCGGAAAGCAAAAGGTCTTTAAATTCTAAAAGGTCACCAACTGTTATCAATTGGTCACGAAACATCTTTCCCTGTTCATCGAAATGTGAAATAGCTTTATCCATAATCAATATTTTATCCGACAAAATTGCAAAGGAACATTTTAAGTTTTTCACCACTTGTACATAACTTAGGTGTTTTTTTTTTGAGAAATTCCAATTAAAAAGCGGGTTTATATATACACCATTTCAATTCAATAAGCTCAAAATGGATAACGTCAAATAATAAGACAACTCTAAATTAAGGGACACTAAATTTTTAATTTTAATCGTCTATTTTTGTAACGAATATTATTCCTTTAAAAATTTTTAAAGTCCAGAAAAAATATAAATATGGAAGTAGCAGTGGGAAATGAGGAGAAATTCTTATCCGTTATGTTTAGCTTAAACAATGCGATAAAAAGTGAGTCAGAGTATTGTTGTAAAATTTGTGGTGATCTTAATGAAAAGGAACTTTTCATTATATCTTTTATCGGGGGGAAACAAAGTGTCAAAATGAGTGATATAGCTGATTTTATACAAGCGCCCCTTAGTACATTGACTACCATCGTTGACAAACTCGTCACTAATAAATTCCTATTACGGTATAATTCTAACGACGACCGGCGTGTTGTTAAAGTTGAGCTTGACCGGAAAGGAAAATCCTCTTATAAGGAATTTCAAAACAGGCGAGAAATCGTGGCAAAAAAGGTATTAGGCCATTTAACTGAGGTGGAGCAGGTAACACTTATTGCTAATCTCACTCAACTCACAAGTTCAATACAGCTTTAAAATTTTTTTGCTGATTTATTTCCATACCCGTACTATTCCCTAATCGAAATAAAATATAAGATCATTTCGCTAATTACTTCGATAATCGTAATATTGCACAAACGAATTAAATATCTTAAACTAAACAAAAAATGAAGACGCTGAAAATCAAACTATTTGCCTTCTTAATGGCTGCGGCATCTTTAGTAAATGCACAAGGAAAAATCGCGGAAAAAAATTCCGAAGTGCAGAAAAACAAAGAGACCGTGATCAAATTCAACACAGAGTATTGGCAATCCGGAAATGTAGAAATCAATAAAGAATTGTTAGCGGACAACTATGTGAGTAAATAAATCGAGTATTGAAAAAAACAAAGATGTTGTAATCAAATTCAAGACACTTGGGCTTTGAGCAATTTGCCACAAGTAATTCAAGCGATCTAAGCCAATCGAGGCGAAAAAATAATACTTATAAGGACAACAATTAGTAACAAAAAAGGATAGAAAAATGAACGAAAGTATATTAATCACCGGAGCAAATGCGGGACTTGGGAAAGAAGCTGCCCGTCAGTTAGCATTGAAAAGAGAAACGAAAAAGGTAATTCTTTTCTGCAGGAACCAAGCAAAAGCCGAGGCAGCAAAAAAAGACCTTGAGGCCCAAACGGGAAAAAGGATTTTTGAAATCGTAATTGGCGATGTTTCAGACATCAATTCGGTAAGAAATGCGGTAGAAAAAATAAAAGAACCTATTGATGCCGCAATTTTAAATGCAGGTGGAATGGTTGGGAAAACTGCAGAGAACATGACGCGTTCTGGTATGAATCTATTAGCCGCCACCAATATCTAGGTAATGTCATTTTAGTAGAGGAATTACTCAAACGCGATTTGTTAAAAAAAACAGTGCTATTCGTGAGTGCCGAAGCTGTACCCGGCGTAAAGAGCCTCGGGATGAAACCGGTTACCATGGCGACTTCTTCAGTAGATGAGTTTGCCGGGGTTCTTAATGGAACCTATTTTGGCGATAAATTCGATTTAACGCAAGCATACGGATACGTTAAATATGCAGGAACGATGTGGACGTTAGCCATGGCCAGAAAATATCCTGACCTCAAATTTGTGGTGATGAGTCCAGGGAACACGAAGGGAACCGGTGCACCGGATAGTTTGCCCGCGCCTATGCGCTTTATGTTGAAATATATTATGATGCCTATTGTATTTCCATTGTTAGGAGAAATGGTTCATAGTTTAGAAGTAGGGGTAAAACGCTTTGCCGACGGCGTTTCGGAAGATAGATATAAAAGCGGCGTTTTTTATGCAAGTAAAGAAGACAAGTTATCGGGCGATGTCGTTGACCAGAGTACTTTTTACACTGATCTGAAAAATATTAACTATCAGGATAACGCCTATGAAGCAATTCACCGTTTCATCAAATAGGCTCGAAAAGTAATCCAAATATGAGGCTACATAGGGTCACAACGATGCAAAGCGGGAGTTATTTTAGGTTTGTTTTGTGTTAATTAACATTTAAATCAAGTCGAAATTGAAAAAAGTAAAAGAAAATGGATGGGAGCGTATTCAAAGAAATTGTTTAGAACTGTAAAAGGCTACACTTCTGATTGAGAGAAAGCTGATCCGAAAAATAAATATGGGTGAGAAACTGGTATTGAAGATACACCTGACAAGTTGCTCCTATTGCAGGATTTTTGAGCAGCAAAGTTTAATGATTAATAAATTGGTTCATGATTTGTTCGACGCGCCTAAAGCCACCAAACTTGACAACGGTTTTAAAAACAAAGTACAGGATCAAATCATGGAAAAGTTTGAAGAAAATTAAGTCGCCAATTGAGGGAGTGGGATTATGGCTCCTTGAAATTGTTAGTGTATCTCAATAAGCCTGCCTCATAAAAACTAAATTTGCTGAAGATGACTTCAACGGAAGCTGTCAAGGGTAAGTGCCGGCCCTAAAAAACAAATACAGCGCACTCATTTATATACCCTTTAATGCTTTCGTTGTGCAGGATATCTTTGCGTGTTGCGGTGAGAATATGATGAAATTTATTAACCAAGTCTTCGCAGGTATGCCGAGGTACGAAGGCATTTCTGCGCTGTTAAGCGAGGCTGGTGACGAAATGGAACCCGGTGCGATAGCGCGTGGTGCAATGTAGGAACCTGCCACAGCGATTATAGCAGTCCACTATTATTTGCTATAACGCTTTAAATTAATGTTTAGCTGTGTGAAGTTGCTTAGAAGTATTTATCAAGTTTGGATTAGTGTAATTTTCAGCAGTAGGTATCAACTTATATTGCCTGTTAAAAGCTTCCTGTCTAACTTTAAAATAATCAGCCAGTTTTCTAATAACTTCTTTAGACAGCCCTTTTTTATAGTTTAATATATCAGACACATAACCTTTACTAATGCCCAGTATATCAACTAAATGCTGCGGTTTCAAATGATGATCCTGCATAAAGGAACGTAGTAAGGTAATAGGGTCGCTTTCTTTGAACGTGTTATTTTCTTCATCGAATTTTTCGATCAATAGCGTTAACAGATCAACTTCATCCTGTATTGCATTATTAATTCCACCAGAGAGCAAGCCTTCCAATTGGTTACAATACTCTTCGTATTGGCTTTTATTTTTTATGACGGTATATCTTAAAAATGTTGTTTCCATCTTTAATAAAGGTTAATTGTATACTGTTCGCCCTGTTTGCAAACTTTATCATATTCCACATGAGTTCCCATCCCGCAAAAAAAGCCACTTATTAGGTGGCTTAAAGTTATAAATAAGTAAGCAGATTTAATCTGCAAGCTTTACGATCTCTTCAATAGTCATAACGTCCTTTGGTAATCCTGCTTCCATTGCTGGAGTTACTTTTAAGGTTTTATGTATTTTAGCTAAGTTGTAATAAACACAGTGTAAATCGATAGCAATCATTATCCATCTTCTTTGAGAACGAATTTGTAGGCCTTGTAAACCTACGCATGTTCAAACTGAGACTCTATCTTCCGGCAGTACAGTTTTTCCGCCCAACATTAGGAATGAGTTGCGAAATTCCGAAAAATGCCCCGCAGGGCAAGAGACTTTTTGTCCGACAAAAAGACATCTTGCCCTTCAAAAATCAAACAGATATTTGGTATATCAAAAAAGGTTTTTTTAGGCCCTTCTCAAATATGTCGAATAAAATTTGCTTTTCATAATAGTATCTTGCTCTTTACTATTGATTATGCCTGTTTCAGGCGTTCTCTTAAGATTTTCATATCAGTACTAACCTTCTTTTTCTTGACCTTAGAATAGATCTGCGTTGTCCGAATGCTAGAATGTCCAAGCATTTTAGATACACTTTCCATGGGTACACCATTCTCCAAAGTCACGGTAGTTGCAAACGTATGCCTCGCAATGTGATAGGTTAAAGAGAAGTTCAGGTTCGCCATTTTGCTGATAACTTTTAGGTAGCGATTGGTAGCCTGGTTTGAATAGATAGGAAAGACGGTACCGGTATAAGATGCCATTGGATGGCCTCTATATTTTTTGATTAGTTCGATGGCTTCAGGCAACAATAAAACATAAAATTTCTTGCCGGAAAAATTGGCCGTTTTTTGCCTCACCATTTCGATCCACTTTTCGCCTTCTATATCGGTTACTAAGTGTTCACTATTCAAGTTGCACACATCGGCAAAAGCCAAGCCTGTATAACAGCTAAAAACAAAAGTGTCTCTTACTATCTCTTGTCCATGAATATCGAAATTCAAAGCTTTGATAGTTTCCAATTCCTCCAATTCTAAACACTGCCTATCCTTGTAGATCATGTGCCGCTCGAAACGAAGGAAGGGGTCTTTAACTATCCAGTCGTTCTTCAGCGCGATGTTGATCATCTTACGTAGCCGTTCGATGTGTTTCATCACGGTGTTGTTCGTACAAGGCCGCTGGCCTTTATCGGGTTCACGTTGACGTAAGTAAATTTCGAAGTCAATTATGAACTTATAATCTAACTGGGATAAAAAGATGTCCGTACGCTTTTTTCGTTTAACCAAAAACTCTTTAACATACCGCTCGGTACTGTAGTAGTTTTTCATCGTGCCTGGCTCCAGAAGCTTTTTGACCTCCGTGTTATGATAGTTCATTAGGAAAAGCAATGTAGTTTGCTCTTCCTCGCCACCGCTTTCCAGAAAAGTTTTGATGCTATCAGCAGTCAGGACTTCTTTATTGTAACGCAGGGTGTCATAAGCTAAATTAATCTCCGTGCGCATCTGCCGCACCTTTTCCTGTACTTCTCTTAATTCCTTATCGGCTCCAATTACTTTTTGAAATTTATGATCCCAGGATATCAACTTGAGCCTTCGTTTCAAAGAAATGTCGACGAACTTCTTGTTAATGGTGATTCGCACATACAAGGGGGCGATCCCTTTGCTTGCTTTATCCTTTTTTAGAAAAAAAAGGATACTGAATGAATTTGTTGTTTTCATACGCGGTTTTACTTATTTGATATTATCCCCGTCGACGCAAATACATTTTACGACAAACGGATTAAAACACGAAATCAGTTACAAGCAACCCCGGGTTGCGAGTAAAAACGCATTGAACAATTTTACAGATTAAAAAGAGGGTGCGAAATAGGGCATGTAGAAGTTTGTATTAATATGGATTACTTTGAACTATAATTTTGCAAAATCCATAAAAAAACCCTCTAAATCATACAATTTAGAGGGTTTTGATACTACTTGGTATCGCTTGTTGTCGGGGTGGCAGGATTCGAACCTGCGGCCTCCACATCCCAAATGTGGCGCGATACCGGGCTACGCTACACCCCGTTTCTTAATGGTCTGCAAAGGTAACTTTTAAAACCACCACTGCAAATCTTTTTTTAAATAAATTGCAATTAATATTCTTTGTTCTAAGGTGCTTAAGGATGATATAAAAATCTAACATTTCAATAGGCATACAACCCAATTATTATAGCTTCTATTAATCAACAGGTTACCTGTTTAAACATGGAACTTGCTGTTAAACATTAAAAAATTGATTGCTGTTTTATTGATAAAAGAGATTATAAATTATTTTACCGCAAGGGTTAATTATTTACAAACTGGTGTTAACAGACCACCTGATGATGATAATTGCAAGGGCAATAGTTGAAATTAAACCAAGAATTACAATCGTCCAAAATAAAAACTTCTTCATTATCATTGTTAAATTAAAGATAAGATAAGGCTATGCAATTAGGTATTCGTAATACGAAATAAAACTAAATGCTAAATATATTAAATTTTAAGTAATAAAATTACCTTAAAACTATATTTCGTTGAACTTTTATGGTTTATTAACGTTATTTAACAAATCATCTGCAATTATAGATACTTTACCCTAATGAAAAAGCTGCATTTAATAATATTGATACTCGCGTTGCCCGTTATATGTATAGCTCAAAAGTGGGAATTAAAAAAAAACGAGGATGGCATTGCAGTTTACACCGCAAAACTACAGGACGAAAAATTTAAGGAGATAAAGGTGATCTGTGAATTTAAAGGTACCATTGCCCAATTGATCAAGATCATGCAGAATGTTGATCATAATAAAGACTGGATCTACAACAATAAAGTATCCTACCTCATCAACAGAAAAAACAGGGACACCCTTACTTATTATTCAGAGGTTTCACTCCCCTGGCCGGTAAGTAACCGTGATTTGGTTATGCAGCAATGCTTTATCAGGGATACTGTAAATAAAGCTCTCAGGATAGAAGTAAAAACAGTTACTAACGTTATGCCGCCTAAACCTAAATTGGTGCGTGTACCCTACTCGTTGGGGCTGTGGACGGTTAAAACCATGCCGAACAATAAGATCAGGATTGAATATATATTTAGTGTTGACCCGGGTGGTTCATTACCGGCATGGGTAGTTAATTTTTTAGCTACTGCAGGGCCATTTAATACTTTTAAAAATTTAAAAGCATTAATAGAGACTAAAAAATAGTAAAAGCCCTTGCGGGCCTTTACTTATACTGATTAAAAAAGTATTTTCTTTTTAAAACTGGAGAACAACCAGTGCCCTTATACCATGCCTTGGCGCATAAGGATGATCCAGGTAGTTGAAACGCTCCACATAATCAAGCCTTAATAGTTTAAATATATTGGCTATACCAATACTACCTTCGGTATAAGCACCATTGTTTAAGCTATAAGTAGTTGCTACACCCTGACCGTTTTTAGGGAACTGATAAAGTGCAGGATCATTAGCAGGGTTATTCTCTGATCTTATACCACCCCAAAGTGCTTTGAACGATATTACCTCGCGCCATTTTAGTTTCTTTAACACAGGTACTTTGTTAAATATAAAACCATTAAAATTCTGGTCGATATTAATAGCTGCGTAGTGGTCACTTACAAACTCTAAAAAGTTCATTAAGTTGTACGATTGTAACTGTAACGCATAGCTCTGGTTAGCATGATGAATATCTAACAGCGGGAAAGGAACTTTTCCAAAAATGTAACCGCCTTCGGTACTTACATCAGCAAATCCTAACTGCGAAAGATAAAAGCGCTTGGTGATATTACCTGTTATGTTTTCGTAATTATACTCGCCGTTAAAAGCACCTTTTATGCCCTGCTGATAACGCAATGTAAAAATCGGGTATTTATCAGGTATAGGGGTACGGTACAATTTACCCTGGTAAAATTTTTCTTCGGGTGCGTACCTGAATTCGGCAGATAGTTCTGTTGTTCTAAGACCTGTTAAATTGTTAGGAACGCCGTTTATCTCGTTCTGGAAATATAAAGTTCCGCCAGGGTGCTGATTCCAGACCTGAAATTGGAATTTGTAAGAAAAGTGGTTTAAATACTCATGTACATAATTAAATCTTGCTATATCATTATAAAGTAAGGTGGTATTTTGACCGCGTTTAAATGATAAAAAGAAGTTATCTTCTTCAACAAACTGCAATTCCTGCCCCGGTATTTTTGTATCGTGCTGAAAACTTGCACGCAGATACTCCTGCGGGAACGAGTAAATAGATTTATTATTCAAGGAGTAAGTACCGCTTAAAAAGTATTTCCACTTATCGTCCTTAAATCCGTAAGCACCATACGTTTCAAAATAGTAACGCTTGCTTAGTAGTGGCGTTGTACGGCCACCAAGTCGTAGTCTGAAACCTTCAACCGGGTTAAAGTTATAAAAGGAGTTTGTAGGGCCTATTTCAAATTTACCAACATCATAATAACCAGCTAATATAAGGGTGGCTATCCGCATGGTACGTTTAAACGATGGGATGGTTTGCAGGCTATCTATATTGGAATAAATATTTTCTTCACTCTTTTTAAGGGTATCCAGGCGGTTCTGGCGCCAAAAGTCGGCACCTTTTTTTTCTGCATCCGGCGCAACAGATTCCGCAGGGCCTGAGTAAGTTTGTGGTGGGCGTGGTGTATTTACTATAAAGTTATTGACCATAACTACACGCTCCCCAAATATACCGCCACCTTTCTTTTTATTGAGGCCGAAATCCATCTTCAGGTCACTTTCACTTAAGTGATATTTCCCTAAAGTATCTTTATCAAACGACAGGATAGCCTGCATCTGCCTAACAAAGTTGAGGTTGATGTTTTTATTTACAGATAAAACAGATTTTTCAACCGCAAAATTACCATCCATCGTGATATAGATCCTTCCGCTAAACAGCAGATCGGTTTTGTTACGCGGCGTAAAACTTAACTCAATCAATTGCGGGCTTACGTCTTTTATAGTATCGGTAATAAAAAACATGTAAAATGATGGCGCAGCATCGGCAATAGGGCTTAATAATTGGTTACCCAATAACGAGATATTGTTATCATAGATATTAATATCCTGATACATCCTGTTGAAGTATGATTTTAAACCTTCATTGTCAATAAAGCCTTCGTCGTATTTTACCTGCTTGTTAGCCTGTATAATTTGTTTTTTAGCGAAAGGATCTTTCCTGAAATAATTATCAGACAGTTTCTCTTCCATATAAACAGGCAGTAAGGTTTTACCCCCTATTTCAGTCGAATCCTGTTCCCTGAACAGGAACTGATAATTTTTGAAGATACCTTTGCTTTTAAATTTCTCAGAAAGATCGCTCAGGTAAAAAGCCATCTTTTCGTACTGATGGTATTCGGCGTAGTTGTAATTCTCAAGCCTGTTAAGCTTTTTGTGCGCAATTACTTTGCGGATAAGCTCAACAGCCGGGTTATCCTTGTTGCGGTATTTAACCTTTTTGCCCGAACTGATAACCACCTCTTTAAGTAGGTGATCGTCTTCGGCAAGTACAACGTTGAGCACTTGCTCTTTACCCGGCACTATGTTTTTAACCAGAGTTTTATAGCCAATAAAAGAGAACCTTACCTTTGTGTAAGCACCTGTAGTTTTTACCGTGTATTTTCCGCCGTTATCAGAACTGCTTCCAATGGTTGTACCATCAAAAGTAACGGTAACGGCCGGCATAGTTTCTTTAGTTTTAGCATCAATTATAGTACCTGTAACTACGGTGTTTTGTTGGGAATAAGCTGCTTCACAGCCAATTGCTAATACTCCAAAAAGAAAGATTTGAAATATAGATTTGTAAAGTTTAGATGTAAATATTTTTTCCATATACGGGTTATTCTTTAAATATTGTGGCACAAAAACCAGGGCTTTATGCCAAATACTTTCAAATTGTGCGCAATATACGCCCCTTTTATTTAAATATTTGATTACAAGTAATTTGTGACATTTAGTAAACTTAATTGCTGGCTATATGGCAATAGCATGATATTCACCATACTTAACTATCACATTTTAAGCAACTAACATATATATACAAAAATTATGGGGGATAGCTTGTATAAATATATACTTATTAAAAACAGTGTTATTAAGGTAATGTTTGTTTATATAAAACTATAAATACAACAACCATTTTTTGTACACACCCTCACATACATTAAATGTATTGCCAACCGGTTTATTTATAAAAGATTGTTCGTGTTGGTTTTTATTTGCCCATTGCCAGTCAAACTGCGCCCTTATTTTGTTAAACGCTACCATATCCGGTTCGGCTCCTGTTTTTATAGTTTTGCGTAGTTCTTTAAAAAACAAATCCCAGCGTGCTTCATAATAAGTGGTGATCAAGCCCGACCAATCCTTTGCTGCATAATCGGTAATACCGTTATCCTCGCCACCCCAGGTAGTGATCAGTACCCTGGCATTTCGCTCGTAGTAGTTTTTTTCAGCATCAGTTACACCTAAATCACGTGCCTGTGTAATCCAGTTACCTAATAATAATTCATTTTGAGTAGCCGCAACCTTATCTACATCCTCGCATAAACTTTTAAACAGGCCAGTATATTTTTCAAATGCTATTTCGTTTTTGGAATAATATGCTTTGGAGATAGAATCCCGAAAGGAAACTGCAAGATTTACCAATACCTGTTTTTCTAAAATTGCAAGATCCCTGTTAAAATCAGGCGAAGATTTAGAAACGGAGTCGGCCAAAAAACAAACCGGGAGGATATTGGCTAATGCGCTATAATCATAGTTACTTAATGAAGAATAACCACCATGACCTTTGAGCATAGGCTTTGATTGGATAATATTACCTAACCCTACGTCAGAAACCTGCTTGTTATAAGCAACGGGCAAAAGTTTTCTCCAAACGGATTGCATAATGGGGTCGTTGTTACCGCTCCGGCTGTCGGCATAGGTAATTATCCAGTCGTTGGTGTATTTTGCACTAGCATTCCAGGCATAATCAAACAACCACTCAAACATAAAGTTATTGATACCAAAACCTTCCAGCGTGGTTCCTATACCAACCATTTGCCTTTTATTAGGATCGGCCTCGGTAACCGGTAGTATTTTGGCCACTTTTAATAATGGCGCTGCAAGCTGTGTATTACCGCCAAAATTACCCAAGTAACACCAAATATAAGGCGCGTTAAAAAAGCCATCGGTTAAGCGCCATATTTCAGTGTTCTCACAAAAATAATCAAGGAGTACCATTTTATTTGGAGGCACTGCTTTTATCATAGCTTCTAAACGCGGGTTTGTCCAGTGTTTACGGTCGTAATAAAAAGTCCAGCCCATTTGTACCCATACGGCATTGGGGTCAATGGCTTTCATGCCGCCATACAATGTTTTGGCTACGCTTGCCAAATAA
The DNA here is from genome assembly GCF_965277465.1 of Mucilaginibacter sp. Classification (GTDB taxonomy): domain Bacteria; phylum Bacteroidota; class Bacteroidia; order Sphingobacteriales; family Sphingobacteriaceae; genus Mucilaginibacter. The sequence continues at coordinate 2,674,434 of NZ_CBDICW010000001.1, read as the reverse complement.
GCAGGTTCCCAACTTGGCGGGTCCATTTCATTAAACGGATCGGCACCATAGTAATGATCTGTGCCTAATAACTTCTGCTGTTCACTTAAATATGCCTTCTGGATCTTTACAAATAAAGGATCCATGGGGTCTAAAAAATAAGCATCGTTCTCGCTCCCGGTATCATACGAACCCAGGTCAGTTAGCTTAATATCCGGAAATTTTGTTTTCAGATCTTTGGGAACATGCCCTGCAAAGGCCGGTAAGATCGGTTTCATTCCAAAACTTCTTTCGCGCTGCAGTATTTGTTTTTGCAAAGCAAACTGCCCGTCAATAAAGCTTTGCGGCAAAGGGCCTAACCATCTGTCGAGGTTGCCCATGCGTTGCCAGGGCAGATGTGCAGGGCCTGTAAAAAATGCGCGGCTTTGCTCATCCGTCATACCAAACTTTTTCCAAACACGCTGCCATATATATTCCTGCCCAGTAATAGCTAAAGGCATATTGATGCCATTTAGGGCCATCCAGTCAATTAAACGTTCCCAATCTCTCCATTTCCACCACAAAGTGGTATAGCCAAATGTGCAATAATTCAGAAAAAAGCGTTTATCAAACCGGCAAGCCTCTCCCACTGGCGCTGTTATTATGGGCAACTGTGCTGATCTTAACGATACAGCATCGTTCGCGTACCAGCTTACCGAGATATGGCAATAGTTTTTAAGGTAGTAATTAAAGCCCTTAGCCATTGACAGGGCATTAGTTCCCTTTATAAATATTTTATCTGCCTTGCTTTCTATATAAAAACTATCCCTTGCAGCTGTAACAGGCATAGTTTGCAATATAAACGATGCTGATTTGCCCGGTAGCAAGCGTTCTATCATAGCGCTTACCTGCTGCCTGTCCATTTCCTGGCTATCAATGGTTGATGCGCTTTTAGCAATAAAAGGGAAGCTGATAGTCAGCATTACTAAGGCTATGGTAGCAAGCTTATTTCTTTTTAACTGATAAGATGTTGTATTCAAAATGATAGTTTAAGTAGGTTGGGCAAATGAGTTTAATGTATTAACTAATGAAATGACTTAGCTATAACACCTTAAAAATGCTTAAATTATAGGATATTTTACACATTTACTTTAAGTATTTAACTTAAAGCAGACTACGTTTCACATTTGTATCAATTTTTAGTATGTATGGCAACTTTTTCGCCTTTTGGAGGTAAAGGCGTCATCCATTTAATGCTGCTCCTTTTAACAGCTGAATTAAGCTCATTAGCTAAGAGTATTGTTTTATCGTTCAGCACTATCGTATCCTTATCAGATTTTATACCGATCCATCCACTGCTAGCCACCACATAATATTTATCATCAATATGGATAAGTACATTTTCATTTCCGGCCTTTGCAGCTGCGAGCTTATCATTAAACTCTTTTTGAGCGCTCACCTTACTAAAACCGGCCAGCACGTTATCGTAACTCAAATTATTTTTATCACCAAAGTCAGTAAAAGAACTTGCCTTGCTATTTAATTCTCTTAGTCCAAAATACATGGCAGCTGATGCACCGCCCGTAAAATCGGCCCAGTTTTCGTGTTGTGAAAATGTTTGATAGCCCTTTTTCTTAATTTTTAGGCTGAATTTTATAGCACCTGTTTTGGCATAAGCTATCACTACTTTGTAATATCCATTTTTATCGGTAGCACCTAAAAGTTTATTGCTATCATCATAAATTTCGGCAGCTTCAACCGGGGCTAATGTTTGTGCATTAACAATTAACCCGGCAAGGTTAATATTCCGGATAGCTGAATGCTTTTTTGCTGCAAGCGATAAAGAAAATGTGCTTACCGCAAATACAATTACCAATACTGATCTTTTAATTAAAAAACTGTGCATGATGTCGATTTTAAACCTATGGCTAAATGTCTAAAAAAATCATGAATTAGTTTAGCTGCACTTCATATTATTGTGATTGCTTTTGCAGACTGTACAATATTTAAACAAAAAATGCCACTAAAATTTAGTGGCATTTTTTGTTTGCGGAGAAGGAGGGATTCGAACCCTCGGTACCGTTTCCAGTACGTCAGTTTAGCAAACTGATCCTTTCGGCCTCTCAGGCACCTCTCCTTGTTTTAATAATATTCCCCGTTTTTCGGGATTGCAAATATAGCAATTAGGGCATGCCATCAAAAAAAAAGTTCATTTTCTAATAATCTATTCGCACATGGTAAATGCTCATCAGCATTCTTTTAAAAATTGCTTTAATAGTTTCAATGTCTTTTAAAGTTATATTACTGTCTTTCAGCTGGTTTTGATCCAGCTTATATTTTACTATACGATCTACCAAACTTCCGATAGAAATCTCATCAGGCTCCTTTAACGACCGCGAAGCAGCCTCAATCGAGTCGGCGAGCATCAAAACTCCGGCTTCTTTTGAGAAAGGCACCGGGCCGGGGTACCTAAAAGTGTTCTCATCGATGAATTTTTCGGGGAAATTTTTCAAAGACGACTGGTAAAAATAATCAACCCGGGTATCACCATGATGCGTACGGATAAAGTCGATCACAATTTCAGGCAGGTTTGCCTTACGGGCCATTTCAATCCCCTTGCTTACGTGCCTGATAATGATCTGGGCACTTTCCTGGTACGACAGCTTATCATGCGGGTTAAAGCCCGAACTCTGGTTCTCTATAAAGTATAAAGGGTTTTCCATTTTACCAATATCATGGTATAATGCCCCGGCTCTAACTAATAAAGCATTCCCACCAATACTGTATATCGCGTTTTCGGCCAGGTTGGCTACCTGTAACGAATGCTGAAAGGTTCCGGGTGCAGTAAAGGCCATTTCGCGCAGTAAGGGCGCATTGGTATTGGTAAGCTCGATAAGGGTAATATCAGATGTTAAGGCAAATACCTTTTCAAAAATATAAATAAGCGGATAGGCCAGCAGCGTTAATAAAACACTTACCACAAATGGAACAAAATCCATCACGTCAATGCTCTTGATACTCCCCTCGCGGATAAAAGAGATTCCCAAAAAGGCAATAAAATAAGATATGGTGATAATAAGGGCCGAAAGCAGGAACTGCTCGCGGCGGATCAGGTTTTTGATACTGTAGATGGATACCATCCCTGCCGTAATTTCAAAATAGGCAAACTCAAAACTATTGGGCACAAAAAAACCGGCAATTAGCACCACTAATAAATGGATGTTTAAAGCCAGGCGGGTATCAAATAATATCCGGATAATGATAGGTACAATACAGTACGGTATATAGTATAAATTAGGCAGCTGCAGTTTTATAGCTATTGACAGCGTAAACAACATGCCTGTTACTACCAGCAATATTAAACTCACCAGCCTGTTATCAGCATAAATATCTTTACGGAAAAGGTACAGGAACACCATTAACAAAGTAATTGAAAGGCCTACCAATAAAAACTGGCCAAGCAATACCAAACGGTGATCGCCGTTGATACGGGCATTATCCTCAAAAGCCTTTTTGTACGATTGCAGCTTTTGATAAACCTCATCACTTACTACCGATCCTTTACCTACAATTACCTCCCCTTTTTGCACCATGCCGCGTGTGGTAGATAAATTTTCAACAACTTCTTTTTCAAGCCTTGAGGTTAGTTTGTTATCATAAACCAGGTTAGGCTGAATCCTGTCGCTTATTAGGTTCAGTAAAAAGGCTTTATTTAAATCATTGCGCCCGCTTAGTTGCTGGTTGCAATAGCTTAAAGCTTTTTCTTTGGTAAAAACATCAGAGGTGTTTTTCTCGGTCGCAACGTTTTTATCAAGAATAGTGATGGGATAATTTTCGGCACTTTGCTGGTATTTAGGATTCAGGGATAAAATCCCTTTATCATAAACATCCCTTAACAAATTAATGGCTTCGGTAATATATCGGGGTTTCTGGCGGTCAGGTATGCCTGCATTGTGCCATTTAATTTCCAGATCATTCTTTAGGCCATCCAACTCCTGTACGCTTAAATCATCATCGGCCTGGTATATAGGTGTTATACTTGCCAGGGCAACTTTTTGATCGCTTTCAATCTCAGGCTGTGTTTTTAGTATGGCGAAGTTATATGGGGAGATAAGGTCCTTTTGGTTCCAGATACGGCCCTTTTCAATATCGTAACTAAATTTTGCCTGCTTAGGTAGTGTAAAAACAATTAAACAAACACTAACCAGCATCATTAAAAACTTAAGATTACGGGCATATTTGCGTAACAGTGCCTTTTGACGTGATGAAGATAATTGTGCCATTTATATGTATATCCTTTCAAAATTAATATAAGTTTCCGTTATCCGCAGCTTTTAGTCATTATAGGCTAACATCTGTATAAAACTAAAGCACATAATTTACTATGCATGCATAATATAAAATACTAAATTTGCATCCCAGTTCAACCATTTATTTTATGAGAGAAGTAGTAATAGTTTCAGCAACCCGTACCCCTATCGGTAGCTTTGGCGGCAGCCTTGCCAGTTTATCAGCAACACAATTAGGTGCAATTGTAATTAAATCGGCAGTTGAAAAAGCCGGTTTAAAACCAGCGCAGTTACAGGAAGTTTATATGGGTAATGTACTATCGGCCAATATTGGGCAGGCACCTGCTACACAGGCCGCTATATTTGCCGGGCTACCTTATATGCCAGCCACTACAGTAAATAAAGTATGTGCATCTGGCATGAAAGCAATAATGCTGGCCGCCCAAAGTATAGCATTAGGGCAAAATGATATTGTTTTAGCCGGCGGAATGGAAAGTATGAGCAACGTACCTTATTACTTAGACAAGGCACGTAACGGTTACCGTTTAGGTAACGGACAAATTACCGATGGCTTGATAAAAGACGGACTTTGGGATGTATACAATGATTACCACATGGGATCAGCAGCTGAGTTATGTGCTGCCGATTGCCATATAAGCCGCGAAGATCAGGATGCTTTCGCCGTAGAATCATACAAACGTGCGCAGGCTGCACAGGCCGCAGGGAAATTTCAGCAGGAAATAACACCGGTTGAGTTAAAAGATAAAAAGGGCGACATCACTTTGTTTAGCGATGATGAGGAGCCAAAAGCCGTTAAGTTTGATAAGATCTCATCGTTAAAGCCGGTATTTAAAAAAGATGGCACAGTAACCGCAGCCAATGCCTCAACCTTAAATGATGGTGCTGCAGCATTAGTATTAATGAGCCGCGAAAAGGCTGACGAATTGTGTATAAAGCCATTAGCCAAAATAGTATCCTATGCTGATGCGCAGCAGGCACCCGAGTGGTTTACTACAGCACCTTCAAAAGCTATTCCGCTGGCATTGCACAGGGCCGGTTTATCAGGCGATGAGATAGATTTCTTCGAGATCAACGAGGCGTTCTCGGTAGTATCAATAGCCAACAACCAAATTTTAAAACTCGATCCCGAAAAAGTAAACGTTAATGGCGGCGCTGTTGCTATGGGGCACCCGCTTGGTGCATCGGGTGCACGCATCATTGTAACTTTGCTGCATGTTTTACAGCAGAATAATGGAAAATACGGCGCAGCAGGAATTTGTAATGGCGGCGGGGGTGCAAGTGCAATGGTTATCGAAAATTTTCGTTAATTAGGGTAATGAAAACGATCATATTTTCCTTTCTGTTACTGGCTATGCTGCCGCAATTAATATTCGCCCAGCATTCGGACGAGAGCGGCCGCATTAAACAACTGCACCTGTATGAAGATACGCTAAGCGATTTAGGTAAAAAGTTTATTAATGATGAAAACGACCTGGAACGAAAAAATGCCAATTACGCATTTATAAAAACGCTGGTTAGCGCGCTAAAGGTTCCTAACTCATTCCTTTTCCCGTTTGATTCGGTTAAAAGCATCAGTATTATTAACTCGCCTGATAACCGGTTCCGTATACTGAGCTGGCACGTGGTAAACCAGGATGGCAGTAACCGTTTTTATGGAACCATCCAAATAAACACAGGCGGCAATTTGCAAATGTATCCGCTCGAGGATTACTCCCCATTATTAAAAAACCCTGAAGATTCAGTTACCAGTACCCATAAATGGTACGGTGCGCAGTATTATAAAATTATCCCCGTATACTCACCAAAACTCTATTATGTTTTAATTGGCTGGAAAGGCAATACGGTAAAATCAACCAAAAAAGTTATTGATGTACTCTCGTTTAAAGATAATAAGCCCGAATTAGGCTTACCAATTTTTGACGGTAACGGAAAAACCCGTAAAAGAGTAGTTTTTGAATATACCCGCCAGGCATCAATGCTGCTGAGGTATGTACCAGAGCAAAACCTGATCGTTTTTGATCACCTCTCCCCTCCTGATCCTAAATTAAAAAACCAGCACGATACCTATGGGCCTGATTTAAGTTATGATGGCTATAAGCTAAAAAACGGCAGATGGGTTTATGTTGAAAACCTGGACATGCGGAACGTACCCGAGGATAAGGACGAAAAGTACACTGATCCAAAAAAACAGGCAGAGTTAGACAGAGCTAATCCACCACCGCCTGCTGAGAATTGAGATAACAGACCATTATTGTTATATATTTTCCGCCGTTGTTAGTGTTGTCACCAACATTCTACGCTTAAATTAAAATGTTTTATTACATTACCCTTACTAATCACGCGGCTTGTTGATGACGACACCAATAAGGGCACAAAACCTATGAATAACAAACTCACTTATATATTTCCCGCATTGTTTATAGTTGCATTTATTGCTTTGGTATTAATAGGTAACCTTGGTCCAAGCAAACCTTGTAGTGACAAATCGGAATTTATTAATTCAACTTATAACGCTATTGTTATCAATAAATATTTAGATGAGAAAAATCACAATTTTAAAACAGTTTTGTATTCTACTAATAATAAATTGATAGAGATACGGTTTATTGATGATACTAGTGGGTATTATGAATTTGTAAAGCCCGGTGATAGCATATTGAAATCCAAAAATACTGACTTGCTAACAGTGAATCATATTAAAAGATTTAGAATAAATTTCGATTGCAAACAATAAGTAATGTAGCCTTTACGCATACTAAGCACGCGGCGTTGGTGACAACACCAACAAGAGCAAAATGACGCGTTTTTTATTATTCTCTTCACATTAAAGTTGTAACATGAAATTTTATATAGCTTAGTTGTTGTAATTCAGCCCGATCCACAAAAATTTAAATCATTAACCCGTATTAAATTCTGATTTACTGGAAATATATTACTTTAGTGAAAAATTAAACTAAATAAATGCAAGAAAGCCCTGCTATTACAGCACCTTCCAAGTCCCGTTTCCCCAGAAGTGTTCCCTTTATTATCGGGAACGAAGCCGCAGAACGCTTCAGTTTTTATGGTATGCGTTCTATACTTACACTTTTTTTGGTTAACCAATTTTTTAATCCTAAAGGAAATGCGGCCTTAACAGATCAAGCTAATGCACATGCTAATAAGATTCACCATTTATTTGTGATGGTAGCATATGCTCTACCTTTTGTAGGTGGGATGATAGCCGACTGGTTTACAGGTAAATACAAGCTTATTTTATATGTATCGATGATCTATTGCCTCGGGCATTTTTTATTGGCGATGTTTGACGGTGGCCTCAATGGCTTTGAATTAGGTTTGCTTGTAGTTGCTATAGGTGCCGGTGGTATTAAATCATGTGTATCTGCAAACGTTGGCGACCAATTTGATGCTACCAACCAGGATTTACTTTCAAAAGTATATGGCTGGTTCTATTTCAGTATTAATGCCGGTTCTATGATCTCAACCGTTGCCATTCCGGAGGTTTATAAATATTTTGGCCCGAAATGGGCTTTTGGGGTTCCGGGTTTCCTGATGGCGCTGGCCACCATCATCTTTTTTTCAGGCCGTAAAAGATATGTAAAAGTTCCGCCGCAAGGCGTAAACAGAAATAATCTCGTTTTCATTACCTGGTATGCCTTAACTCACTTAAGCCAAAAAAAACCGGGGCAATCCCTGCTTGATGTTGCCAAAGGCCCTTATGATCCTGAACGTGTTGAAGGCGTTAAAGCGGTTTATCGTGTTATGGCAGTATTCTTTTTCGCACTGGCATTTTGGGCTGTTTGGGATCAATGCTTATCTGAATGGACTTTGTATGCAGATAAAATGGATCGTGTTATTAACCTTAGTTTCACCTCATTTACTGTAGAGCCTGGTCAGTTATCAACCGTTAACACGGTATTCCTGCTGCTATTTATTCCGTTATTTAACTATGTAATATATCCTTGGTTTGATAAAATCGGGTTAAAAACAACGCCTTTGCGTCGTTTGGGCACAGGCTTAATTTTAACGGCATTATCATTTGTGGTAATAGGTATAACGCACAACAATATTGTTAACGGCGGCACACCATCTATTTGGTGGCAGGTATTTGCATTCATGATACTTTCTGCAGCGGAAGTATTGGTGTCAATAACAGGTTTGGAATATGCGTATACGCATTCACCAAAATCAATGAAGAGTACAATGACCGGTATTTGGTTTTTAGTAGTGTCATTTGGTAACCTTATTACCGCCCTGGTTAACAATTTTATTGAACAAGGCGGCTGGTGGGCAAGAAATCTTAAAGGTGCAAATTACGAATGGTTCTTTGTAGCGTTTATATGCGTGTTTATTATAGCTTTCTTAATTGTTTCGCCACATTTAAAAGAGCGCAATTACATAACTGACCCTTACATTGATAACCAGGTAATTTCAGATACGATTAACCTGTAATATTTAATAGATTAAATAAAAAGCAGTAGGGTAATAAATACTTTACTGCTTTTTATTTTTAATGATGCTAAAATTGAATTATTTTAGCCGCTTGCTTTACATAATTTTTTGAAGTGCCCGATAGCATAGTTATTATACCCACCTATAACGAAAAGGAAAATATTGAGCGGATGATTCGCAGAGTATTTTCTTTACCTCATGATTTTCACTTACTTATCATTGATGATGGGTCGCCCGATGGCACTCAGAATATTGTAAAACAGTTACAACCGGAATATGCCGGGCGCCTTTTTATTGAAGAGCGCGCAGGCAAACAAGGGCTTGGCACTGCTTACATACATGGTTTTAAATGGGCAATTGCGCATCAATACGACTATATTTTTGAGATGGATGCTGATTTTTCGCACAATCCGGATGACCTGTTAAAATTAAGACAGGCTTGTGTTGATGGTGCTGATGCTGCTATTGGCTCAAGATATATTAATGGTGTAAACGTAGTTAACTGGCCGATGAGCCGCGTACTGATGAGTTATTTTGCATCGGTATATGTGCGCTTTATTACCCGGATCCAGATCCGTGATTTTACGGCCGGTTTTATGTGCTATAAACGCCCTGTTTTGGAAACCATCGAACTTAACAAAATAAAGTTTGTTGGGTACGCCTTCCAGATCGAGATGAAATATACCAGCGTTAAACATGGTTTTACGTTAAAAGAAGTCCCTATCATATTTACCGACCGTACCCTTGGTACTTCAAAAATGTCGACAAGTATTTTCAAGGAAGCATTTTGGGGTGTGATCCAAATGCGGATAAACAGCATTTTCAGAAAATACCCCGAAGGATAAATAAGTAGTATTGTTATTATTACTGACCACAGATCTTGTATAATAAATAATTCCCTTTTTGCAGTTTATGCGGCATGGCGTTAATTTTTTTGTGCGAGGTTTTGTAGAAGGTTGAAATGACATTACATTTTTACATCCTATATTCCGAAATAAAATTTAATTTCGTCATTGAATGAACGAGCATCTTGATCCCGACCGCGAGCGCCTCTCTACTGCTGAACATGACATTGAAAAAGTGTTGCGGCCACAGGCTTTTGAGGATTTTACCGGGCAGGATAAACTATTAGCTAATTTAAAGATATTTGTACAGGCAGCCCGCCAGCGTGGCGAAGCGCTTGACCATGTATTGCTTCATGGCCCCCCGGGATTAGGAAAAACCACCCTATCGCACATTATTGCTAATGAAATGGGGGTTGGTATTAAAATAACCTCGGGCCCGGTATTAGATAAACCAGGCGATCTGGCCGGTTTATTGACCAATTTAGAAACTGGAGATATTCTTTTTATAGACGAGATCCACCGGCTTAGCCCTTTGGTTGAAGAGTACCTGTACTCGGCAATGGAAGATTTTAAAATAGATATAATGCTGGAGAGCGGCCCTAATGCCCGTTCGGTGCAGATCTCACTAAATCCTTTTACTTTGGTTGGGGCTACTACCCGGTCGGGTTTACTTACAGCACCTTTACGTGCAAGGTTTGGTATCAACTCAAGGTTAGAGTATTATGATGCCAAACTGCTTACTACTATTTTACTGCGGTCGTCATCCATATTAAAAACACCAATAAGTGACGAGGGCGCTTACGAAATTGCCCGCCGCAGCCGTGGTACACCACGTATTGCCAATGCTTTATTACGTCGCACACGTGATTTTGCCCAGATAAAAGGTGATGGAAATATTGATACGTCAATTGCCAAATATGCTTTGAATGCATTAAATGTTGATGAGCATGGTTTGGACGAAATGGATAACAAGATACTAACCACCATTATTGATAAATTTAAAGGCGGCCCGGTTGGCTTAAAAACTATAGCGACTGCAGTTGGCGAAGATGAAGGCACTATTGAGGAAGTTTACGAACCCTTTTTAATACAGGAAGGCTTTTTAATGCGTACAGCACGTGGCCGCGAAGCTACGGAAAGTGCTTACAAGCATTTGGGCCGCATAAAAATGGGTGGTAATCCGTCATTATTTTAACAAATTCAAAACTAAATTTTTAACTAAATACCCGAACCATTAATGAAAAATATCCTTTTGTTTTTTGCCTTATTGATAACTGCTAAATCCTTTTCGCAGCAAGTTAATAAGGTTACTGACCCCGTTGAATACATCAACCCGCTGATGGGTACCGACTCAAAGTACGATCTGTCTAACGGTAATACTTACCCTGCAATTGCTTTACCCTGGGGTATGAATTTCTGGACGCCGCAAACCGGTAACATGGGCGACGGATGGCAATACACCTATGATGCCCATAAGATCAATGGCTTTAAACAAACCCACCAGCCATCCCCGTGGATGAATGATTATGGCCAGTTTGCCATAATGCCGGTTACGGGTAAATTAAAAGTAACGCAGTATGGCCGCGCCAGCTGGTTTTCGCACAAGGCTGAGGTTGCTAAACCTTATTACTACAGCGTTTTCCTGGCCGATCATAACGTAACTGCCGAGCTGACCCCTACCGAGCGTACCGCCCAGTTCAGGTTTACTTATCCAAAAACAGATAGTTCATACATCATTATTGATGCTTTTGACAGAGGCTCTTACGTAAAGATCATCCCTGGCGAAAATAAGATCATCGGTTATTCGAGCAAATATGCCCGCGGTCCGCTAAAAAACTTTAAAGACTACTTTGTTATTTATGTAGATAAGCCTATTGTTATGGCTCAAACCTACAGCGACAGTACCTTAACTGACTCTTTATCATTACATGCCAAACATGCAATGGCGGTTATCGGCTTTAAAACGCTAAACGGCGAACAGGTTCATTTAAGAGTTGGTTCATCATTCATCAGCATTGAGCAGGCTGAACTGAACTTAAAAAGAGAACAGGGAACTGACAGCTTTGATGTAACTGAACAAAAAGCTAAAGATACCTGGAACAAAACATTAAACCACTTAAAGGTTGAAGGCGGTTCAATTGATCAAACCCGTACTTTTTATTCATGCCTATACCGCATGCTGTTTTTCCCGAATAAGTTGTATGAGATTGATGCCAAGAACCAACTGGTTCACTACAGCCCTTACAACGGAAAAACAATGCCGGGCTATATGTTTGCAGGTACAGGCTTTTGGGATACTTTCAGGGCACTTTACCCTTTCCTTAACCTTGTTTACCCAAGCATAGTTAAAGAGATGCAGGAAGGCTTAATTAACGATTATAAAGAAGGCGGCTGGTTGCCAGAATGGTCGAGCCCGGGCTACTCAAACGTGATGATCGGTAATAACTCTGCTTCAATCGTATCAGAAGCTTATTTAAAAGGTGGCCGTAATTACGACATCAATAAATTATATGATGCATTGGTACATGGTGCCAACAACGCAGGCCCTGCCGGAACAGGCCGTACCGGGGTTGAGTATTATAACAAATTAGGTTATGTGCCTTATGATGTTAAAATTGACGAGAACGCTGCCCGTACCTTAGAGTATGCTTATGATGATTTTGCCATTTACAAATTAGGTAAGGCATTAGGCAAACCGACATCAGAAACTGATATTTATAAAAAACGCAGTATGAATTACCGCAACCTGTTTGATCCTTCAACAGGCTTAATGCGCGGTAAAAATAAAGATGGTTCGTTCCAGACACCTTTTAATCCGTTTAAATGGGGCGATGCCTTTACCGAAGGTAATAGCTGGCACTATACCTGGGGTGTTTTCCAGGATATGCAGGGCTTGGTTGACCTGATGGGCGGCAAAAAGAAATTTATTGCCAAGCTTGATTCTGTATTTACACTGCCCCCTATTTTTGATGATAGCTATTATGGCGAAGTGATCCACGAGATCCGCGAAATGCAGATCGTGAACATGGGCCAGTATGCACATGGTAACCAGCCAATACAACACATGCTTTACCTGTATAACTATGCAGGTGAGCCGTGGAAAACACAATTCCATGTGCGTGATGTAATGAACAAGCTTTACATGGCAACACCTGATGGTTATTGCGGTGATGAGGATAATGGACAAACCTCAGCATGGTATGTATTTTCGGCAATGGGCTTTTACCCGGTAACCCCTGCCAGTGACCAATATGTTTTAGGCGCACCATTATTCAAAAAACTTACCTTAAATTTAGAGAATGGCAAGCAGGTAATAATTAATGCCCCTAATAACAGCGACAAGAACATTTATGTAAACACCATGAATGTAAATGGCAAACCTTATGATTTTAACTGGTTAAGCCATAGCTCATTATTAAAGGGAGCAGTTATCAATTACAATATGTCGGCCACGCCAAACAAACAACGTGGTATCAAAGCATCTGATGTTCCATATTCGTTATCAAATGAAAAATAATTCAATCATAAAAACTATGATTAGCTACAGCAAGAGATCAACATCTCTTGCTGTATTGCTTTTCGGCCTGTTTTACAGCGCCCATGCACAAGGCCCCAGGGTTGGGGTTGCAGGTTTAAACCACGATCATATTTACAACATCCTGAACGATTACAGTAAAGGACGTGTAAATATTGTGGGCATTGCCGAGCCCAACAGAAAGTTATGGGCTAAATATGGCAAACAGTTCCATATCCCTGATTCTTTGTTTTTTGACGACCTTAAAACGATGGTAAGCAAACGCAGGCCCGCTATTGTTTTAGGCTATAATGCCGTAGCTAACCATGTGGATATAGTTGAGGTATGCGCTCCATTGGGTATACCCGTTATGGTTGAAAAGCCTTTGGCCGCTACCCTTGTACAGGCTAAAAGGATAGAGACGCTGTCTGTTAAATATAATGTAAGCGTATTAACCAATTACGAAACTACCTGGTATCCATCCTACAAGGCGGTATATGATATTGTTAATAAAGACAGTATTGGTGCCATCCGGCGCATGGTGGTGCATGACGGACACCAGGGGCCGCGCGAAATTGGTTGCAGCGAAGAGTTTTTAAGTTGGTTAACTGATCCTGTTTTAAACGGTGCAGGTGCACTTAATGATTTTGGCTGTTATGGTGCCGACCTGATGACCTGGTTAATGCATGGCGAAAGACCCATAGCCGTAACTGCCATAGCCAAACATTATAAGCCTAACGTTTACCCCAAGGTTGAGGATGATGCAACCATATTGGTTGAATATAAAACAGCCACAGGCCAAATTGAAGCATCATGGAGCTGGCCATTCAGCATTAAAGACCTGGAAGTTTTTGGCGAAACAGGCTACCTGCACGCCCTGGATGGTAAAAACCTCACCATGCGCATGCGCGAGAATATAAAAAGTGTAAAAACAGTGCCGCCTTTGGTAGCACCAAATGATGACCCTGTAACGTATTACAATGCCTTTTTAAACAAAAGCATTAAGGCTGACGATGACCGTTCATCTTTAAAATATAACATGATAGTGATGGAAATTTTAGATGCTGCAAAACGATCAATCAAAGAAGGTAAAAGGATAGTACTATAATTTTCACCTTGATTTTTAATTAAAGATCGGGGTAATTGAACCAAACATTTTAATGGTAATTAACTTTATCAATTATCAGTTGGGTGGTTAATTAAAAGATAATTTATTCTATTTTTGCCCACTTTAAATCATTAATAATACATCATCTCTCACTTATGTTAAAGCATTTAATTACGCCAATACTTTTTTGTTTTTTAAGCTGTGCGGCCATTGCGCAAGGAAATAATTCGGCTATAATGGCCCGTAAACAGGTTCCGGTTGTATGTTACCACCAGATCCGCGACTGGAAGCCTACCGATTCAAAAACAGCTAAAGATTATATTATCCCGATAGCGGCATTTAAGCAACACATTAAAATGCTGGCCGATAGCGGTTACCATACTATTTTGCCAGATCAGTTATATGATTACCTTACCAAAGGTACTCCCCTGCCCAGCAAACCTATTATGCTGACATTTGATGACACTGACCTTGATCAGTTCACTATTGCTGCACCCGAGCTGAAGAAATACGGTTTTAAAGGTGTTTATTTTATCATGACCGTTTCTTTAGGCAGACCGCACTACATGAGCAAAGAGCAGGTTAAACAACTATCTGACTGGGGTAACGTAATTGGAAGCCATACCTGGGATCACCATAACTTCAAAAAATTCCAGGGTAAGGATTGGGAAATTCAGTTAGATAAACCAACCAAAAAATTAGAAGACATAACCGGCAAGCCAATTAAATACTTTGCTTATCCGTTTGGCTTATGGAATGCAGAAAACCTGCCTCAGTTACATAAAAGAGGCTTTAAACTGGCTTTCCAGTTAGCTGATAAACGCGATGCAAACGATCCGTTAATGACTGTTAGACGTATACTTGACAGCGGTTACTGGACAACCAAAACATTTAGCAACAGTGTTAGACATAGCTTCTAATTACCATCCTACTAAAAAAAGAAACCCCATTTCATTTACTTGAATTGGGGTTTCTTTTTAGCAGACTATTTTTAACTCATTAATCAAACTTACAATCTTTCCACAGCGGAACTTTGAACTGGTAATTCAGGGTTTCTGTCAGAAACTTACAAGCAATCTGTTTCCATTCCTTTAACTCATCTATAAACTCCGGCGCAGGCAAACCTGCATTTATGGAAGCAGCCGTGTAAAAATCCTTTTTTGCAGGATGATCCGGCGAGCAGGCATTTATCACGTAACCAAACTGATCCTTTTCAATAAGGGTATTACTTATTGCCACGCAATCACTAAGGTGGATCAGGTTAACAGGTGACAACCCATTTGGAATATCTTTTTTACCCGCAAAAAAACGACCGGGGTGCCTGCCTGGGCCAACTAAGCCTGCAAAACGAATTACTGTAGAACTAAAGTCTGTCGTGTCTTGAAAAAGATGTTCAGCCTGTAATAATAACCTTCCTGCATCAGTGTCTGGCGTTGGGTAATCCAATTCATCCACTATCCGGTTATCATCCTTATATACCCCTGTCGAACTTATATAGATTACCTTTTTAATACCCTGCTTAACGATAGTATGAACTATCCTTTCCATTTTCGGGATAAAACCAATCGTTTCGCCATGCCTTATTTTAGGTGGAATGCTTACTACCAATACATCACACTTAAAAAATCCGGCGTCAAAAGTTTCGCCTTCTGCACTAAAATTTACCGCATAAGGGTCAATACCCAAAGCTGAAAGCTGTTCAAATTTATCAGCAGAGGTTGTGCTGCCCTTAACCGTTAAACCGCTTTTAACTAATGCCTGCCCTAAAGCCTTACCATACCAGCCGCAACCTAAAATGCTAACTATCATTAATTATAATTTCAATTTATTTATCAATAAGACCGAGTATGAAACAAGTCATTCCCCCGACAAACGTATTTAAAAAATTAACTGTATTGTTACCGATCCATTGCCGGCGTTCTAAAGTTGCACCTATTACCGAGTCGGATAAATTACCAATTGCCCCGGCAATCACAATAAAAACAAAGCTTATGTTAAATCCAAATCCAAGCGCATAAATAGTCGCTATCAAAATGGCTCCTGCTATGCCTATTAAAGTTCCTTCCAAACTAATCACACCATCGGGCCCGGGCTGCACTTTTTTAAAACTGATCACATCATAAAAATTACGCCCATAAATTACACCTAATTCCGACGATAAGGTATCGGCGATGGCAGCAGCAAGACTGCCTGCCATCATCAACTGCATCAATCCGGCTAATTGGTTACTATACCAGCTAATTGCCCCGCACATAGCTGCTATACCCCCATTTGCAAGTACCTGCCCGGCGGTACGTTGTCCCTTGCGTTTTTCGGCCACATTCATCCGGAGCTTTTTATTTAATTGCCAGCCGGTTGCTGTTGATCCTGATAAAAAGAATACCGCAAGCATTGCTATGCCGCAAAAACCAGCCCCTTCATATACTAATACCCCGATTATGCCACCTGTTAAAGCACCTTTAACCGTAAGCTTTTTGGTTTTTATGCTCAGCACTACTCCTATTAACAGAAAAATGTAAACCAGGTAATCAAAAGTGTGCATACAACTATAATAGTTGGCCAAATATAAAGCTACTTTATACATTTGCCTTTAATGAACGATATTTTAGGACAAGCCCTGCATGATCATTATCATAAGCTATCAAAAAGCAAACTTTGGATCCATAACCAGTACGGCCCAAAAGAAGAAATGCCGGTTGCCGCCTATTTCAGAAAAGAAATAGACATGCCCGACATTGAGTGGCTTGCCATGGAAAAGTGCGAAGGTAAAATTTTAGATGTTGGTGCCGGTGCAGGCAGCCAAGCCTTGCTTTTACAGCAACAGCAGCAGGATGTTACCGCTATTGATATTTCTCCATTGGCTGTGGCTATTATGAAAGCCCGGGGCGTTAAAAATGCATTTGAAGCCGATATATTTACTTACAAGGCTGAGAAGTTTGACACCCTGTTTTTATTGATGAACGGCATAGGCTTAGCCGGAAACATAGAGAACCTGAAAAAGCTTTTGAGCCACCTTAAAAATTTGATGAACGAAGGTGCGCAGCTTATTTTTGATTCATCGGATATTGCCTACCTGTACGAGGGAGAAGAACTACCGAAGCATAATTACTACGGCGAGATCAACTACCAGTACGAATATAAAAAGCAAAAAACAGAATGGTTCCCCTGGCTTTATATTGATGAAAAAACCATGCAGCAAACCGCCGGAGCAGCCGGGTTTAACATGGAAGTATTATTAGAAGATGAGTTTGGGCAGTACCTGGCAAGGCTTACTTTGTAAGTTCCTCAAGTACTAAAACTTCACTTTAAAAAACTTAGGGCGTAACCTCTTATCATTTTAGCCTAAGCCCATTTGCTTTTACTCTTTAAACAAGTGATATTTGGATAACACGGTAAACCATTTAAACCAATTCCATTAACGATGAATCCTAAAGTTGATTTCTTTTTCAATAAATCCAAAAGATGGAAGGAAGAATTAGAAAAATTAAGAGGGATCGCCCTTGATTGCGGACTGACGGAGGAATTGAAGTGGGGTGTTGCTTGTTATACTTTAAATAAAAGCAACATCGTTTTAATACACGAATTTAAAGACTACTGTGCGTTTTTGTTTTTTAAAGGGGTTTTGCTAAATGATGCCAATGGTATGCTGATACAGCAAACGGAGAATGTACAGTCGGCCCGGCAGATCAGGTTCACTAACGTTGAAGAGATAGTTGAGAATGAAGCCTTGTTGAAAGCTTATATTTTTGAAGCTATTGAGGTAGAAAAAGCCGGCTTGAAAGTTAATTTTAAGAAGGCAGCAGAATTTACCATCCCCGAAGAATTTGAAAGTAAATTAAATGATAACCCGGCTCTGCGAGCTGCTTTTGATGCCTTAACCCCCGGGCGACAAAACGCTTATAACCTTTATTTTTCAGCACCCAAACAAGCCAAAACCCGCGAAGCAAGGGTTGAGAAATGTATCCCACAAATTCTGAATGGTAAGGGATTGAATGATTAGTGTGCCAGCAGATAAGAAATAGATATAAGTCCCCAAAGCTATAAAAGGTCATAAAACAACAAAGCCTGGTATTTTCATACCAGGCTTTGTGTCGATTTTGTTTTCTAAGTACTCAGAGCGGGAATCGAACCCGCACTCCGTTTACGGGAACAGGATTTTAAGTCCTGCGTGTCTACCAGTTCCACCATCTGAGCAGGCGTATAAACCTTTTAACAATAAATCCCTTCTTGTGGAAGGGATTTGAGCGAAAGACGAGATTCGAACTCGCGACCCCGACCTTGGCAAGGTCGTGCTCTACCAACTGAGCTACTTTCGCGTTGGTTATTTTTTCCGTTTTCCTTTGGTATTCGTTAACCGTGTACCTCTTGCGATTGCGGAGTGCAAATATAGACAGAAAAGCATATTCCGCAAGGGGTAGATTGTATTTTTTTTCATTTTTTTAATAAGTCGCTGTCTTTCAAAACAAATAAAATCAAATCACTCTCATATCCCCGGCCCAAAGCATACAATTGCAGCTTATATTTCCGTTTGTAGGCATCCTTTTCGGTTACAGTAGCTGCTTTTTTGGTCAAAATCTTTTGCAGCATCTGTAAATAGTCGTCATCGGGTATGGTCATCAGCGCTTTTTTTATCAAAACATCGGGTACTTTTTTAAATTTAAGGCCCTGTTTTATCTTGATCTTGCCCCAGCCCTTCTGCCTGAACTTTCCTATGGCATACGCTTTTGCAAACCGTTCTTCATTTAAAAAATTATCGCTTATCAGTAAACTGATAATATTTTCAACCGCGCTTGTCCATAACCCCCATTCATACAGCTTATCCCTAACCTCCTGTTGTGAGCGGTCCTGGTAAGCACAATAATGTTCAGCTTTTGCCAGGGCAACCTTTTCGTCAGTTATTTTATTTACTTTGGGTTGATCCATTTAAAAGCCAAAAATCGTTAAAAATTCTTCTATTGACAGAAATATAAGCAATTTCGTGCCATGCTCAGCTATCAATACACTATAACATCAATTCAGCAGATCATCAATGCCGGCGGATCAATTGTAAAGGATCAACCCATCAGTACCCTGTTAACTGATAGCCGCCGTATAAATAACCCAACAGAAGCCCTGTTTTTCGCCCTAAGCGGCCGAAGGAACGGCCATGAGTTTATTGCCGAAGCCTATGCCGCAGGCGTACGTAACTTTGTAGTAAAGCAAGGCCCCGAAATAAAGGTACCCGAAGCTAATTTTTTAATTGTTGAGGATGTACTTGAGGCATTGCAAACCTTAGCGGCCTATCACCGCAGCCGTTTTGATTTAGATGTAATAGGCATAACCGGCAGCAACGGCAAAACCATTGTTAAGGAGTGGCTTTACCAGTTATTGGCCGCCGATAAAAACATAGTTCGCAACCCAAAAAGTTATAACTCACAAATTGGGGTACCCCTTTCTGTATGGCAGATCAGCGAGCAAAACGATCTGGGCATATTTGAAGCAGGGATCTCTACCGTTGGCGAAATGAGTAAGCTGGAGGCTATTATAAAGCCCACCATCGGCGTGCTTACCCATATTGGCCCCGCACACGATGAGGGCTTTAAAAACCGCAGACAAAAAGTAGCCGAAAAACTTACGCTGTTTAAAAATTGTCGGCTGCTTATACATAATTACGACGAGCTTATAGACCTGCAAGACGAAATTGCGGTTAAAAACTGTTTTACCTGGAGTACAAAATTCAAGCAGGCTGATCTGTACGTGTTCAGCGAAACGGTGATCTCCAAAAACTTTTATTTAAGAGCCAAATATAAAGGCAACGAGATTGAGTGCCTTATCCCCTTTTTGGATGAAGCATCTATCGAGAATGCTATAGTTTGCTGGGCATTTATGCTGGCAATGGGCTACAGCCCTGCCGAAGCTGATAAACGGATAGAGCGGTTAAGTGCCGTAAGCATGCGCCTGGAGCTTAAAACAGGCGTCAATGATTGTTCGGTTATTGATGATTCATACAATTCAGATATTCAGTCGTTAGAGATAGCACTCAACTTTTTAAATCAGCAAAATCAGCATAACAAAAAGACCTTGATCCTGTCGGATATATTCCAGTCTGGCTTGCAACCCGATGTTTTGTATCAACAGGTGGCCGATATGATCCGCATAAAAAAGGTGGATAAGTTTATCGGTGTGGGCGAAGCCTTAAATAAATACCAGGACTACTTTGAGGTAGCCGAAAAATACTTTTACCCGGATACCTCCATAATGCTGCAACACCTGCGGGCCCTTAATTTTAAGGAAGAAACCATCCTGATAAAAGGTTCGCGCAGCTTTGAGTTTGAACGCATCAGCCGCGTACTGGTGCAAAAGGCCCACGAAACGGTAATGGAGATAAACCTTAATGCGCTGCTCAATAACCTTAATTTTTACCGTTCAAAATTAAAACCTGGGGTTAAAGTGATGGCAATGGTAAAAGCATTCTCGTACGGTAGCGGCACTTTTGAGGTGGCTAACATCTTACAATACAACAAGGTAGACTATTTGGCCGTAGCCTATATTGACGAAGGTGTTGCCCTGCGCAATACCGGCATCACCCTGCCCATCATGATCTTAAACCCCGAGGCATCGGCGTTTGATAAATTAACCGAGTATAAACTGGAACCTGTTATTTACAGTTTTGGCCTGTTTGACGATTTTATAAAATATGCACAGGCCAAAAATGTGCTCAACTACCCTGTTCACCTTAAAATTGATACGGGTATGCACCGCCTGGGTTTTGAAGATTTTGAGATAGAAACCCTGTGCGACCTGTTGGAGAGAAACCGGTATGTGCACGTGCAGTCTATATTCTCGCACCTGGTAGCCAGCGAGGCTAAACAGCATGATGACTTTACTTTAAAACAGATAGCCAATTTTGAAAAAGCATTTAAACAGGTAGAGAAAACCTTGGGCTATAAGGTAACCAGGCACATCTGTAATACATCGGGCATTACACGCTGGCCAAATGCCCATTATGATATGGTAAGGCTGGGCATAGGCTTATACGGGGTAGATCTGGCAACAGCTGATGATACCGGACTGCAGCCCATAGCCAGTTTAAAAACCAGCATAGCCCAGGTAAAAAAGGTTAAAGCTAACGAAACCATCAGTTACAGCCGCAGCGGCAGCCTGGTTAAAGACGGTAAAATAGCCACCGTACGCATTGGCTATGCCGATGGATATTTACGTGCCTTTGGTAACGGCAAAGGTAAAATGATGGTTAGGGGTGTTATGGCGCCAACCGTTGGCAATATCACTATGGATATGTGTATGATTGATGTAAGCGGCACCGACGCACAGGAAGGCGATGAAGTGATTATATTTAACGACCAGCACCGCATTGAAGAACTTGCCATACAGATTGGCACTATCCCCTACGAGATTTTGACCAATGTATCGCAAAGGGTAAAAAGGGTGTATTTTTATGAGTAGAAGGTTGTGGTAGGATAGATTTTTGTCTTCATTAAGATCTATAATTTTCAATAAAAGAAATCTATACTTTAAATACAAGAATGGGTTGGGGATAGAGCTTTTAATTAACTTTATACTTAGCATTAAAAAATCAACAGAAAACAATGGATAATAAGAGATTTTTAGAACAATACAATGGCATAGTTACACGGATACAATTAGTTGAAGAAAATGGCAACCGAATAAACTATATGTTTGAATTAGAGTCATTGAAAGTTAATGTCAAAAAAAGCAATGACGATGAATACACTACGTCACTAAACATCGGCGACAAATTTCATTTTACCGATAAACATTTTGAGATTACAGGGATTAGAACTTCATTTAAAAACAAAACGGATGTTGACTGGATGGACTACGGAACAAATGTTTATGGAATCGACGAATTGCTACCTTTTAGCTTCACTGTCACCTACGTTGTAAAAGAGATAATCACTAAATAATTAACTAAATTTTTGCATTCCAAGTATTATATTATATGTAACCTCAACCTTAAACGCGCCTGCTGTATTAAGGATTAATTTGGATATGTTTCGTTTTAAGTTATAGCTTTTAAATAATATTCAGACAATTCAAAATAAATAACTCCCATGGTGAATTTTTTCAAACAGCTATTTTCAGCAGGTCGCAAGGAAGAAAGCTCCGAAGCTATATTATTGTTAGAAGGATATGACACGTTTGAAACTGCCCGGAAACTTGAATTGGAAGAGAATATGGAAGAAGCTCTTAAATATTATGATATAGCAATAAATGGAGGATTAAACAGGGCTTTAAGCCCACAAGCATTTATTTTACAAAAGCTTGATTATGATTTTGAAGCTATTGAAGCTTTTACAAAAGCAATCAGTAATTCACCAAAAGATTCAAATATATTTTTCGGCAGGCATCTATCAAAAAGTAAAATAGGCGATATTGAGGGAGCGATTGAAGATATTAAGCAGGCAATTCTATTATCTAAAACAAATAGTCATCTTAACAGAGAATATGATACTGAAGTACAAAAGCTTGGTTACCCAAACATTGAAACATTCTATAAAACTTACCTGCTGAATGTTGAAATGGATATTGATTTAACTATGCAACAGAGGGAGAAACTTAAAGCGAAAAGGAAATATAGGTCATAAGTTCTTTTTAATTCTAAAAATGGTCTTTTATTTAATTTTTTTTACCAATCTAAAAGAATGTACTTTTGAATTGAAGGCAATAGCAAGATGAAAAGGATATTCAGGGCATTATTAAATTATTTTGTAAAGGGGCTACTGATCGTAGTGCCTTTAGGTGCTGCCTTTTTGCTGATATTTTGGGCGGTACGCAGTATTGATAACGCACTGAACCTGAGTGCCGAGATATGGACTGATAAAGCCGGGAAGCCTATTTACATACCGGGCCTGGGTATTGTTAACGTTATTGTAGTTATCCTGATAGCGGGTATACTGGTTACCAACGTAGTTACCGATCCTATTAAACGCTGGTTTAACCGATGGCTCAACAGGTTGCCGTTGTTCAAATTCCTGTATTCATCCATTAAAGATCTTACCGAAGCCTTTGTGGGTGAGGAAAAGAAATTCAATGAGCCTGTATTGGTGGAGATCAATGAATTTGGACTAAAAAAAATAGGCTTCATGGTTCAGAAAGATCTTTCGGCTTTAAACCTGCCGGGCGAGGTCGCGGTTTACTTCCCCCTGTCCTACTCTTTTGCCGGGCAGGTGGTAATTGTATCGGCAGACAAGGTAAAACCGATAGACAAAAGCGCTGCCGACATGATGAAGTTCGTGATCTCGGGCGGGGTAAGCGGTTTACATTGATCAGATCCGTTTAAAGCTTCGCACGGCAAAAAATGTACTGATCAGCATTAAAGCTGCCGCCAAAAGATATGCCGCCCCCGGGAAATAAACCAACGAATTTTTATGGGTAAAGTAGGAAAATATATAGCTGAAAATTAGCGGCCCTATAATTACACTTAAACTGCTGATGATGGTGATGGCTCCCTGTAACTCCCCTTGCTCATTCGGCGCTACCTTGCCTGTAACAAGGGCCTGTAAAGCCGGGCCAGATATGCCGCCCAAACAATAAGGGATCATAAACAGGTACATCATCCAGCCTTGGTTTGCAAAAGCTATCAGCGTTAAGCCTATGGCATAAAATATCAGCCCTGCTATGATATTTTTTTGCTGCCCAAATTTGGGGATGGTATAACGTATTAAACCGCCTTGTATCCCCACTAAAAGCACTCCTATAAAAATACCGAGGGTACCTACACTGCTCAATGTCCAGTTAAATTTTTCAAACAGGAAGAAGGATAACAGGTACTCCACCGCTTTCTGGCCGATATATACCAAGGTGATAGCACCCAATAAGCCGGCTAATGCAGGTTGTTTGGTAAAAACCCGCAACAAGGCACCTAATGGATTAGCACGTTTCCACTCAAATCTCCTGCGGTTTTTAAGGGTCAAAGATTCGGGTAAAACAAATAAGCCGTATAAGCCATTTGCAAAAGCAAGCCCTGCCGCCGCCATAAAAGGTATTTTTATATTGATGGCTCCTAAATAGGCCCCTAAGGCAATCCCTATAATAAAGCCAAAGCCCGAAGCTGCCCCTACCAAACCAAAGTTAGCCGCCCTTTTGTCACCGGTACTAACATCGGCAATGTAAGCTGTGGCGGTGGCATTGCTTGCGCCGGATATACCTGCAATAAACCTGCCCACAAATAACCAGGCTATAGTTGGCGCAAAGGCCATAAACATATAATCAATACTAAAGCCAAATAAAGAGATCAGCAAAACCGGGCGGCGGCCGTACCTGTCGCTCAGGTTACCCAATACCGATGCAAATACCAATTGCATGGAGGCGTATACAAAAGTTAACCAGCCGCTGTATTGTGAGGCTACACTGATATTGATATGCCCTAAGGTTTGCAGTAATTTAGGCATCACCGGGATAATGATACCCAAACCCAATACATCAATAAAAATGGTTATAAATATAAATCCCAGCGCAGCTTTTTTGTGTTTAGGTTCCTTGTCCATTCAAAATTTAAATAAAAGATGGGCGCTAAATGTTTTAAACAGCCGGAATTATATTTTTCTTAAAGCTGCGTACAGCAAGTAAAGCACTTAAAAGCATCAGCAAAGCACCAATAACAAAAGGTGCACCCGGAAATTGAAACAGTGAATTAGGCTTGGTGAAATAGTAAAAAGACTCCGTCATTACCAGCGGCCCAAATATGGAACTGATGCTCATTAAACTGGTTAAGCTGCCTTGCAGTTCGCCCTGTTCATTAGCAGGTACGCTGTTGCTCATATAACCCTGTATAGCAGGGCCAGCTATGCCACCCAAACAATACGGAACCAGGAAGGCAAACATCATCCATCCCTTTGAGGCAAAAGCGAAAAGCAGTAATCCGCCGGCATATAAAAGCAGGCCTACCCAAATACTTCGTTCGGGTCCTAATTTAGGCAGTATCACCCTGATCAATCCGCCCTGTACAATAGCTACCATCAATCCTACAAAACCTAACGAATAGCCAACCCAGTCTTCGTTCCAGTGAAATTTATCCATCGTGTAAAAAGTCCACACACTTTGCACGGCCTGTGCCGCAAAATATACCAGGAATAAGGAGGCAGCCAAACCAATAACTGATTTATATTTTTTTAACTGGATTACGGATCCAAACGGATTTGCTCTTTTAAGGTCAAGCGGTCTGCGGTTTTCAACCGGCAATGATTCCGGCAGAATAAAGTAACCGTAAGCTGCGTTAATAAATGCCAGGCCGGCTGCTGCTATAAAAGGATAATGAACATCATACTTACCCAGTATACCACCCAATACCGGGCCTATTATAAAACCTACACCAAAGGCTACCCCGATCATCCCGAAATTTTGCGCCCGTTTTTCAGGTTCGCTAATGTCAGCAATATAGGCTGAGGCCGTAGTAAAGCTGGCCCCGGTTATACCCGCTATGATGCGCCCAACAAACAACCACCAAATGGTGGGTGCAAATGCCGAAAACAAATAATCAACACTAAAACCCAGCAGGGAAAAAAGCAATACAGGCCTGCGGCCAAATTTATCGCTCAGGTTACCGATTAAAGGAGCAAAAAGAAACTGCATACCTGCATAAGCAGCCGTAAGCCAGCCCGCATAGCTGGATGCATCGCTAATATCACCTTTTATAAGGTGTTCTATCAGCTTAGGGATAACCGGGATAATTATCCCGAGCCCTATTACATCAATTAATAAAGTGGCAAAAATAAAGCCCAGCGCTGCCTGCTTTTTGGGTTTGTGCATAGCCTGCAAAATAAAAAATATAATGTAACATTTTCACATAATAATTTGGAGATAAATAAACAATTAGTAACTTTAACTAAACTATTAGTTGCAATAGATACTGACCTGCAACTACCTAACCTTATTGTGTTTATCAATTTATAAATACAGTTCTTTAACCTTTAAAAACAACCGCACAATGAAAAATTTAAAAATGCTAATGGTGCTGCCGGCATTGCTGGCAATCCATACTATTGCAAAGGCGCAGACGGAGTCTCATCTTAAATTATCAGCCCCTTACCCGGCACCCGGCGAAAAAATCACATTTACTTATGATCCTGCGGGAACTGCAGTTGAAGGGAAAAAAGATATTGCAGCAGCAGTTTATTATTTAGATAACAAAGATTTTCCGGTTGCTGACATAAGCCTTAAAACAAGCGGTAAATTATTAAACGGCGAAATAGCCGTACCAGCTACAGCTAAAGCATTTTTTATTAAAATAAGTGCCGATGAGCAAGTTGATAATAACAACAAAGAAGGTTACATATATTTAGTTTATAAAGACAAAAAGCCTGTTGAGGGTGCTTATGCTGCTAAAGCCTACCTGCTATCCAGCGGAATGGGTGCCTATTTTGCGAAAACAAAAACCGATGTACCCGAAAGCATAGCGCTTTATAAAAAGGAATTTGAGCTATATCCGCAAAGCGAAAAAGAATACCAGTCGGCTTACTACATGATGTTGAGCCGTACCCCTGAGTATAAAGCCACCGTAAATGAAAAAATCGGCACGCTCGAAAAAAGCAACGATGAAAAGGACCTGATATTAGCATCCAGCTTGTTATGGATGAGCAAAAATGTAAAGGGAGCCGATTCATTAAATACCATTATCAAAAGCAAATTCCCCGATGGAATTGCCGTTAAAAATGAATTAGGCACGTCCTTTTCCCGCGAAAAAGATCTGGCTAAAAAAGATTCTATCTACAATGTTTATATCACAAAATACCCTGAAAATAAAACGGATAAAAACCCTATACAGGAAAATTTCAGATTGCAGTTGGCAGCTGCCTATTTAACCAAAGGCGATATTGCTAATTATAACAAGTATGCCAGTCAGGTAAAAGATAAATCAAACCTGGCCATGAGCTTAAATAATACAGCTTATCATTGGGCAGAAAAGGATGAACATTTGGATGATGCCGAAAAACTATCCAAACAATCATTAGATATTTTAAGTGAAAAGATAAGCAACCCGGTTGGAGCACCCTACAGTTCAGCATCGCAGGTTAAAAAGAACAACGAGATGAGCTACGATATGTATGCTGATACCTATGCCTATATCCTGATTAAGGAAAATAAATTTGCTGAAGCATTAAAATACGAACAACCTGTTCTTGACCATTCCAAAACCATAGATGGTGAAATTTATGAGCATTATATAATGATATTAGCTGGTTTAGGCCATTATGATAAAGTAAAAGAATATAGCGAGATTGCCATTAAGGCCGGGCAAGGTACCGCAACAATAAAAGAAGACCTGAAAAAGGCTTACGTTAAAACCAAAGGCAGCGAAAACGGCTATGATACTTATTACGCAGCTTTGGAGAACAACGCCAAGCTTAAAGCAAGAGAAGAACTGGCTAAAACTATGATCAACAAGGCTGCTCCCGAGTTTGCTTTGAAAGATTTAGATGGTAACATAGTATCATTAAAAGATTTAAAAGGAAAAGTTGTTATTGTTGATTTTTGGGCTACCTGGTGCGGCCCCTGCAAAGCATCCTTTCCTGGTATGCAGTTAGCGGTTAATAAATACAAGGATGATCCTAACGTTAAGTTTTTATTTGTTGATACCTGGGAAAATGGTGATAGTTACCTTGATGGGGTTAAGAAATTCATTGCCGATAATAAATACACTTTCCATGTTTTAATGGACGAAAAAAATGGCGAAGGCAGGCAGGCTAAAGTGGTAAGTGCTTACGAAGTAACCGGTATACCAACCAAATTTATTATTGACAAAACCGGAAATATCCGCTTTAAATACATCGGCTACGCGGGCACCCCCGAAAAACTGCTTGACGAAGTAACCAACATGGTTGATATGGCGAATAATCCGGATGGTTATGCTGCTGCGCAAAAAGCGGGTAGTTCAAAAGCCGGGAGTAAATAAATAAAAAGCCATCTAACAAAAAAAGAGCGGTCAGTTTAAAACTGGCCGCTCTTTTTATATAAATGAATTGCTTAAAAGTTTGGCTTAAGCACATACTTATCATAAAAACGGAATATATGCTCTGCGGCTTCTTCGGCAGTATCAACAACGCGGTAAAGCATCAGGTCGTCAGGGTGAATGTTATGCTCCTGTTCCAGCATTTTTTCTTCAACCCAGTTAAATAAACCTTTCCAGTAATCAACGCCAACAAAAACAATTGGGAAACGGGCTATTTTCCCGGTTTGTATCAGCGTAATAGCTTCAAACGATTCGTCCATTGTACCAAAACCACCCGGCAGGATAATAAACCCCTGCGAGTATTTCATGAACATTACCTTGCGGATAAAAAAGTAATCGAACTCAAGGATTTTATCCCTGTCAATGTAGCGGTTATGAAACTGCTCAAAAGGCAGCTCAATGTTTAAACCTACTGATTTACCACCGGCCTCATAGGCTCCTTTATTGGCTGCTTCCATAATACCGGGCCCACCGCCTGATATAACGCCATATCCACGTTCTGTAAGCAATCGAGCAGCGTCCTCGGCAAGTTTATAATACTTATTATCGTTTTTGGTACGTGCCGAACCAAAGATGGAAACACATGGGCCTATCTTGGCTAACTTCTCAAAGCCGTCAACAAATTCGGCCATTATTTTAAATATCTGCCATGAGTCTGTTACCTTAATTTCCTGCCAGTTCTTGTTCTCAAATGCCTGTCTTATTTTTTCTTCACCTGTCATGATCTCGTATAAAGTAGTATATAATTACAATGTTGCCAATTTTGTTTTAGATTTCGAAGTAACCAGCAAACCAAAAAAGGTAATCAGCCCATTCACCAGTATTAATTCGTTATCAAAAACATACCCGCCCATTAATGCCGCCGAGTGGGCACTTAAATAATAGCATATGGCCGGGGATATGAGGCAGATAAAGGGTACCAGCTTATCCATCACCTGCCTGTTACCTGCAAATAATCCGAAAGAATATAAGCCTAATAATGGCCCGTAGGTATAAGATGCCACCTTGAATATAGCGCTAACCACTGCCCCATCATTAATTGAATTAAAAATGATAATGGTTAAAAACATTAGGCCCGAAAATGCAATATGTACATAATGCCGGGTGCTCACCATTTTTTTTGAGTTAGCATCCTTCTTTTTGTTGAACCCTAAAAAGTCAACACAAAAAGAAGTGGTTAAGGCTGTTAAAGCAGAATCTGTTGTTGCAAAGGTTGCAGCCGTTAACCCAAGCATAAACACCATAGCTGGCACTAATCCCAAATATTTAAGCGCTATGGTTGGATAAAGGTAGTCGGTCTTTTCTACTTTGATGCCGTATTTGGCGGCATACAGGTAAAGTAACGCACCTACACTTAAAAAAAAGATATTGATCACCACAAAAACAGCCGTAAAGCTGAACATGTTCTTTTTTGCTTCGCGGATATTTTTCAGGCTCAGGTTTTTCTGCATCAGGTCCTGATCAAGCCCGGTCATGGCTACGGTAAGGAATAAGCCACCTATAAATGCCTTGCTGAAATGAAACTTGCTACTCATAAAATCATTAAAGAAGAAAACCTTGGAGTAGCTGCTGTTCTTTATGGCTTCGGCAGCTTCAAAAATATTATAATTAAGGCTGTGGCAAATAAAATAAATAGACAGGAATACAGATGATACTAAAAAAAGAGTCTGCAAGCTATCGGTAATTATAATTGTTTTTAAACCGCCTTTAAAGGTGTATGACCATATCAGCACTAAACAGATTAAACCCGTTATAGCAAAGGGTACATGATAGCTATCAAAAATAAATTTTTGCAGCACAATTACTACCAGGTAAAGCCTGAAAGATGAACCGATAACCCGGCTGATTAAAAATATACCGGCTGCTGTTTTATAACTCCATGCCCCCAGTGCACCTTCAATATAACTATATATCGAGGTGAGTTTCAAGCGGTAATAAAGCGGCAGTAAAACTGTTGCTATAATTATAAACCCGGCGGCATTACCCAACACAAACTGAAAGTACTCAAACTGATCGCCGGTTACTGCGCCAACTTTGCCCGGTACCGAGATAAAGGTTACCCCGCTAAGCGCTGTACCAATCATTCCAAAAGCTACCAGGTACCATTTTGAATTGCGGTTAGCTACAAAGAAAGTATCATTATCGGCGGATTTTCTGGAGGTTAACCATGATATGATCATCAGCACCAAAAAATAGCCTATTATAAATGTTAGTAATACTCCGGGAGACATGTTTTTCTTTTAGTCCGGAAGTCGGTTAAGTCCGAAGGTCCGATGATTTTTAAAGTTGATTATAATTGTTGCAAATTACAAGTATTGTTAACTCTTAATATTACCGGGACTTAATTTTAGGACTTTCAATATCCCTGATTTTTGCTACTATTCATTATCTTCGCACAATGAACTTTTCATCAAAGTTACTGGAGGATGCCGTTGCCGAATTTTCAAAATTGCCGGGTGTAGGTCAAAAAACTGCTTTACGCCTGGTATTGCATTTACTTAACCAGGATAAAAGTGATGTAGAAAAATTCAGCGTTACCATCAGCAAGCTGCGTAACGAGATCCAGTTTTGCCGTATCTGCCTCAATATTTCCGATCACCCGGTATGCCAGATCTGCGCTGCTCCCAAACGGGATCACAGCACCATTTGTGTGGTTGAAGATACACGCGATGTAATGGCGATTGAAAATACAGATCAGTATAACGGCGTGTACCATGTGTTAGGTGGCCTAATATCGCCAATGGATGGCGTCGGCCCGTCAGACCTTGAAGTTGACTCATTAATTGATCGCTTAAAAGACGATGACGTTAAAGAAATAATTTTTGCCCTCAGCGCCACAATGGAAGGCGATACTACCCTGTTTTACTTACATAAACGCTTAAAATCTTTTGATATAACTATCTCAACTATAGCCCGTGGCATAGCTTTTGGTGGTGAATTGGAGTATGTGGACGAAATAACCTTAGGACGGTCTATCGCTACACGTGTTCCGTATATAAATTCACTGTCAAAGTAGGTATGAAGCTATCCGTTATTATTGTCAACAACAACGCTTGTATATTACTAAAACAAGCACTAAACTCTTTAATTAATGCTTGTAAAGGCATTGAATATGAGTTATTTATAGTAGATAATGCATCTACTGATAATTCTATTGCAATGATAGGCAGTGATTTCCCCCAGGCAAAGCTGATTGCCAACCTTACGGATGTGGGCATTGCGAAGGCAAATAACCAGGCAATAGCACAATCAATTGGCGAGTATATTTTACTGGTCAGTGCGGATACAATAAGCGTCAAAGATTCGATACAAAAGATGACTGCCTTTATGGATCAGCATACGGAAGCTGGAGGTTTGGGCATCAGGATGCTAAGCCCGCAAGGGCGTTTCCTTACCGAGTCTATTCATGGTTTAACCACACAATGGTCATCATTTTTTAAGTTTATCGGCTTTGCAAAACATCTTTCAAAAACCCGCTTACAGGACAGGAACAGGAAAGATTGGGTAGAGGAATTTCAGATAGCCGAGGTCGACATATTAAATGGCGCATGTATGCTGCTGCGCAGATCGGTTTTGAATGAATCAGGAATGTTTGATGATCGGTTCTTTAAATATGGTTATGATATTGACCTGTCATACAGAATAAGGCTTGCTGGTTTTAAAAATTACTACTTTCCAAAAACATATATCATTAACTACGGGATACTTAGGGCTTCCAAATTTAGCTGGACTTATATTAAGTATTTTTATGGCGCTATGTTTATATTCGCCGCAAAATATTTACTAAGGGTGCCTGAAATTAAGGTTGAGGGCCTACCACAGCTATTCCCTTCAACGTATGAAGTTAAATGATAAAATCGTAGTTATAACAGGTGCATCTTCAGGTATCGGCAAATCATTAGCCGAAGAATTTGCTAAACGCGGTGCAAACCTTGTTTTAGGTGCAAGGCATTTTGTTAACCTGTGTACTATAACCCAGCAGCTTGAACAGCAATACGGTATTAAAGCAGTAGCAGTTCAGTGTGATGTTACCATTGAGGCAGATTGCGAGCTTTTAATTAAACAAGCGTTAGTTACTTTTGACAGGGTTGATATATTGGTGAATAATGCGGGCATCTCTATGCGGGCATTGTTTAATGATGCTGATGTTAATGTTTTAAAATCAGTAATGGATGTAAACTTTTGGGGTACAGTATATTGTACTAAATATGCAATGCCCGAAATATTGAAAACACAGGGCAGCATAGTAGGCGTTTCGTCAATTGCCGGTTATAAAGGCTTACCTGGCCGTTCAGGATACTCAGCATCAAAATTTGCGATGAATGGTTTTTTAGATTCGTTACGGGTTGAAAATTTAAAAACTGGCGTTCATATATTAACAGCCTGCCCGGGCTTTACCGCATCAAACATCCGTAATACTGCTTTAGATAAAGATGGAAATGAACAACGTGAAAGTACTTTGCACGAAGAAAAAATGATGACCTCAACCGAGGTGGCAAAGATAATTGTTAACGGTGTTGAGAAAAGAAAACGCACCCTGATTATGACCGGGCAAGGAAAACTAACCGTTTTGCTCAGTAAATTTTTCCCTAAGTTATTGGATAAACTGGTTTATAACGTAATGGCTAAAGAGCGTAACTCATTATTAAAGTAAGGTTAAACTCCATCCCCTATTTTTGATAACTCAAAAGGTACATTATCACTGATCTTACTTAAATCCAATACAATGCGGCCAGTTTCATCACGGTCAAAAACTGGAGTAAATTTGGCCCCCCATAAAATTTCATGTGCCTGGTACTGCGTACGTGAATGGACCGTTTGCGAAAACGTATCGTCAAAAGCACGCAGTAATATAGCAAAGCCAGCTTCTGATGCTATTAAATCCTCCTTGCTCATACCCGAAAGCGGGCTGTTAGCATCAAGCGGGTGTACAATTGTCCAGTTTAAGGTAAGTACACTTACTTTGCTGCGTTCTACCTCCAGCGGATAAAAACGCCTGGTAGTTTTACCATCCACCGTTTCATTATAGGAAAAAATAATCTCAATTTCCAAATCTATCAGCATGTTCCTCCGTAAATTTGCCAGCCTGAACATTACACCCCGGCCGTTTTCTAAATAAGGAGCTACCAATATGTTTTTACTGAATATTATTTGTGCCGAAGGCCTTGAAAAGCGACCATATAATAAACCTGTTGCAAGCGCAAATGCCAGTAAGCCCATCATGGATTCCAATGCCGCTACACTGTTTGTTCCCATACCCTTCGGGCTGATGTGCCCATACCCCACTGTTGATATGGTTTGTGCCGAAAAGAAAAAGGCATCCATAAAATGACTGAAGTGCGTATTGCCCGAAGTACCATCAAGACTGTTCGGCCCAAATGACATATAAATAAAAGCAAACACCACGTTAATAGTCATATAGCAGCTAACTACCAACAACCAAAACTTGCCCCAGCTCATGGTAATAAGGGTATGATAGTTATTGGCAGTATTAAAAAATGGCAAACCAACCCGCTTTACATTGGGCGATCCATCTTTATTCATCAACGGCTGGTTTTTGATAACCGGCTGCGGGCCAAAGCCCAAATCATCTTCTGGGTTTATTTTACGTTGATGTATGTTCATAATAAGATGATATAAGCGTTATGCTTTTGTAAAAATATCATTCTGCTTGCTTTTAGAAAAAAGTATTTCCATATTTGTACCATAAAATAATAATGAGAACATTAAACAACAATTGGTGGTGGCTTAACGAGAGATCGTAAGGCAATTCCATTTTTGTTTTTTCAAAATATTCAGAAGGGTTGCCATATTTGGTAACCCTTTTTTTATATCCCGACATGAAAAAGATTTTAAATCACCTTTTTGAACACAAAACATTTACCCGCGAGCAATCAAAAGAAATTTTGACCGCTATTGCACAGGGAAAATACAATAACTCGCAAATGGCAGCCTTTATGACGGCCTATTGCATGCGCAGCATTACAGTTAGTGAGCTGGAGGGTTTCCGTGATGCCATGTTGGAGCTTTGCCTGCCTATCGATCTGGAAACTGACAATGTTATTGACCTTTGTGGTACAGGCGGCGATGGTAAGGATACTTTCAATATATCAACCTTAGCATCGTTTGTTGTTGCCGGTGCAGGCTATAAAGTAGCTAAACACGGTAACTACGGTGTTTCATCAGGCTGCGGGTCATCAAACGTGATGGAATACCTGGGCAGCACTTTTACAAATGATGCAGATACCCTGAAAAACAATATTGAAAAAGCTAATATCTGCTTTTTACACGCACCGCTTTTTCATCCAGCCATGAAAACAGTTGCCCCTATCCGCAGGGAGCTTGGGGTAAAAACATTTTTTAACATGTTAGGGCCGTTAGTGAATCCGGCAAAACCAAAAAATCAATTGGTGGGGGTGTTTAATTTAGAGCTTGCCCGTGTTTATGCTTATCTATATCAAAAATCAACCACCAAATACACCATAGTAAATGCGCTGGAAGGTTATGATGAAGTTTCATTAACCTGCGATTTCAAAACATTTTCTGCCGAAGGCGAAAAGATAAACAGCATTGAAGCATTAGGCTTTGAAAAACTTAACCCAAACCAGATATTGGGTGGTAACAGCATCAAAGAATCTGCGGATATTTTTATAAGTGTTTTAAAAGGCGAAGCAACCGAAGCACAAAACAACGTGGTTTTATGCAATGCAGCCCTGGCCATTAAAACAATAAATACCGAAAAAAGCTTTGCTGATTGTTTCTACGAGGCTGAAACTGCCCTATCAGGCAAAAAAGCATTAAAAAGCTTTGAAACCTTAATAGCTAATTAACATGAGAATAAAGGTTTGCGGCTTATTCGACCCGGAAAATATTAAAGCTGTTGCTGCTTTAGAGCCAGATTATATGGGATTTATATTTTACAGCAAATCGCCAAGGTTTGTTGATGATTTGCAGGCTGAAACATTGGAGGCCATCCCTTCACACATCAATAAAACAGCAATTTTTGTGGATGAAACGGCCGAGAACATCAGCAAGCTGATTGATAAGTACAACTTTGATTTTGTACAACTACATGGTAATGAGCAGCCAAACTTTTGCAAAGCCCTTAGAGAAAAGGCCATTGTGATAAAAGCATTTGGCCTTAATGCTGATTTTGATTTTAATCAGCTAGATGCTTACAAAAAAAAAGTAGATCTATTCCTGTTCGATACCAAAACAGAGGTGCATGGCGGCTCGGGCAAAACGTTCGACTGGCGCATACTTGATAAATACACTTTGGATGTGCCATTCCTTTTAAGTGGCGGCCTTAGCCTTGATAATATAGACGAAGTAAAAAAAATTGATCATCCTAAATTTTACGGTGTAGACCTGAACAGCAAGTTTGAGGTATCGGCAGGGATTAAGGATATTAATACACTACAAAAAGCATTTGACATCATTAAACAAGAAAACTAATGAACTACGGAGTTAATGAACAAGGATATTACGGAGATTTTGGCGGGGCATATATTCCCGAAATGCTTTATCCTAACGTTGAAGAATTACGCCTGCAATATTTATCTATTATAAGCGATCCTGATTTTATAGCTGAGTTTAACCAGTTATTGAAGGATTATGTGGGCCGGCCTTCGCCCCTATATCATGCTAAAAGATATTCGGAAAAATACGGGGCTAACATATTTTTTAAGCGCGAGGATCTGAACCATACCGGGTCGCACAAAATAAACAATGCCATTGGCCAAATACTTTTGGCAAAACGCCTGGGTAAAAAACGCATTATAGCCGAAACCGGAGCAGGTCAGCATGGCGTTGCCACGGCCACCGTTTGCGCGCTTATGGGGATTGAATGTATTGTTTACATGGGCGAAGTTGATATGGCCCGCCAGGCACCCAACGTATCGCGCATGAAAATGCTGGGTGCAAAGGTTGTTCCGGCTACTTCAGGCAGTAAAACGCTAAAGGATGCTACCAACGAAGCCATGCGCGACTGGATTGGCAATCCGGTTGATACCCATTACATCATCGGTTCGGTAGTTGGCCCGTATCCTTACCCGGATATGGTAGCTAAATTTCAATCTATTATCTCGTTCGAAACTAAAAAGCAATTATTGGAGCAAACCGGTAAAGAACTACCTGAATATGTAATGGCCTGTGTTGGCGGCGGCAGTAATGCGATGGGTATGTTCTATCATTTTTTAGATGATGAAGATGTTAAACTAATTGCTGTTGAAGCAGCAGGCAAAGGAGTTGATACCGGACATTCGGCAGCAACAACCGCACTTGGCCGCGAAGGTGTTTTACACGGCAGCCGTACCATTTTAATGCAAACAGCAGACGGGCAGGTAGTTGAACCCTATTCAATTTCGGCCGGGTTGGATTATCCGGGTATTGGGCCGCAGCATGCACATTTATATAAAATTCAGCGTGCTCAATATGTAAGTATTACTGATGATGAAGCATTGCAGGCAGGCCTGTTATGTTCGCAGTTAGAAGGTATTATCCCAGCTATTGAAACTGCCCATGCACTGGCCTACCTGGACTATATGAAGTTTAAGCCAAATGATAATGTGGTGATCTGTATTTCGGGCCGTGGCGATAAGGATTTAGATACCTATATCAAGTATTTCGGCTTTTAATTATCGGGAGGTTTAAATACCACCCTATTTAAATTAATATAATTATACAGTTAAAACCGTGGTTTAACAATCACGGCAAACAAACAACAAATGAACCGTTTAAACCAGCTTTTTAATACAAAAAAGGATAATTTATTATCTATCTATTTCACCGCAGGGTACCCTGAGCTTAATAATACACTTAACATTGCCGAGGCATTAGAAAAAGCAGGTGTTGACTTTTTAGAAGTTGGTTTCCCCTACTCTGATCCTGTTGCTGATGGGCCAACCATTCAGCATAGCTCAGAAGTGGCATTAGAAAACGGGATGAACCTTAATGTATTATTTGAGCAGTTAAAGGATCTGCGCAAGCGTATAACCATCCCCATATTATTAATGGGCTATGTTAACCCAATGGTACAATATGGTGTTGAAAGGTTTTGTAAAAAGGCTGCCGAGGTTGGTGTGGATGGTGTTATAGTACCTGACCTGCCTATGTACGAATACGAAACGTTGTACGCCAAATACTTTATTTATAATAACCTGAGCAATATATTCCTGGTTACCCCGCAAACATCTGAGGATAGGATCCGTAAGATTGATGAGTTAAGCAACAGTTTTATTTACCTGCTTTCATCATCCTCAATTACAGGTGGCAATTTACAGGTATCGCTTAATATTGAAGATTATTACAAGCGCATAAAAGCCATGCAGCTAAAAAACCCGGCAATAATAGGCTTCGGAATCTCTGACAATCAATCGTTCAACAAAGCCTGCGAATATGCACAAGGGGCCATTGTAGGCAGCGCATTTGTAAAACTTTTAGGAACCAAAAATTATTTAGAGAAAATACCTGCTTTTGTAAAGTCAATCAGGCCGTAGTAAAAAATCGGGTAAAGGGCGACGCTCTTCTATTTATAAATACAGATCCAATTCCCCTTTACCCTCACGGATAACCTCAAAGTCGCCATTTGTACAGTCGACAACCGTCGAGGCTACGTTATCGCCATAACCGCCATCTATCACCAGGTCAACTAAGTTCTCATACTTTTCGTGGATCAGTTCCGGGTCGGTAGAATATTCTATTATTTCGTCGTCGTCCTTTATAGATGTCGAAAGGATAGGGTTACCCAGCATTTTAACAATTTCTCGTGCTATATCATTATCGGGCACCCTTATACCAACTGTTTTTTTGTTGGAGCTTAACAGCTTGGGCACATTATGATTGGCATTAAAAATAAAGGTGAACGGCCCAGGCAATGCCTTTTTCAAAACCCTGAAAGTAGTATTATCTATAGGTTTTATATAATCTGATATATGGCTCAGATCATAACAGATAAAGGAAAAGTTAGCCTTTTCGGGTTTGATGTTTCTGATCTTGCAGATGGCTTCGATAGCTTTATGATTGGTAATGTCACAACCTAAACCATATACAGTATCAGTAGGATAAATAATGAGCCCTCCTTTGCGCAGTACCTGTACTACTTGTTCTATGGCTTTTGGATTTGGATTTTCAGAGTAGATTTTAATAAGCATGATGTAATACAAATATACGAGGCAAGTGCCATTAAAAAATAAAACCATCCTGTTTAAAGAATGGTTTTACCTATTTATATTGTTATATGGCGTTAAATGACCGGAATAATGCCCCGGCCGGCAAATTAAGCTTGTTTTGCAAACTGTACGTTGATAAGCAATTTAATATCCTCACCTACTACTATCGAGCCTGCTTCGGTTACACCATCCCAGGTTAAACCAAACTCTTTACGGTTAATTTTACCGGTAACTTCAAAGCCAGCTTTGGTATTTCCGTAAAAATCGTTTGTTTGGCCACCATATTCAGCAGCTAACTTAACAGATTTAGTTATGCCTTTAACAGTAAGATCACCAACTAATTCAAATTCATCATCACCTGTTTTTGTGAACGATGTTGATTTGAAATCAATTGTAGGGTATTGAGCTGCGTCAAAAAACTCAGCCGATTTTAAATGTTCGTCCCTTTGTGATTGATTGGTATCTATGCTATCAATATTTAATGAAAATGAAATACTTGCGCCATCAAAGTCTTCGCTTTCAGTTTCTAACGAACCTTCAAAGCTTTTGAAAAAGCCGCTTACGGTTGATATAACAAGGTGTTTTACCTTAAACTGAACTTCTGAGTGCATTGGGTCAATTGACCATTTTGTTGCTATTGCCATGATTTTTTTAATTTTTGATTGTTTTATTGATACAAAGGTAAATAAATAGATGTTTAAACATGTAAATTGATTATTAAATTTACACTCGTTCAACAATGTATTTAAGATAACTCATTATCTCCCTAATTGTTATTTAAAACTTGAAGGTTTAACAAAGTATTTTCACTCCTTCACAGGTATTAATCATTTAATAAACCCTACGTAACCCTATCTTAACTTAGGTAGTTAATAGTAGTTGATCATTACAAACACAACTGATTTAAATAAACATATTGGGGATTATTATCCCCTGTTTTTTAATTAATAACCATAAGCCTATAATTTGCGTATTAGGCAAACCATTGTTTTTACAGAAACATAAAGTGCTTTTTAATAGATTTTAGGCCATAAATTTAAATTACACTGGTTTTATCTATCTTGGTAGTGTAAATTGGTATTGTGTAAAATTTATTGAAGCAAGTGTTTAAATTATTCAAAATATTTGGCTTATTTATTGCCAATAATTGATATTATTAAAATTATGAAAAGACTATTAATTATAATTTCTTTTTTACCATACCTGGCCTTTGCTCAAACTGCTGATGAATACCTTAAAATGGGTAACGAGAAATCGGCACAAAAAAACTATAAGGGTGCAGTAGTTGATTTTACTAAATCTATCCAGTTAAACAGTAATAATGTTAAAGCTTACCTATACAGGGGTAACGCTAACAGTAACATTAATGATTATACTGCTGCAGTTGCTGATTTTACCAAGGTTGTAAGCTTTGATCCGGGTAATGCCAATGCGTTTTACTATCGAGCCAATGCCAACAGTAATATAAAAGCTTACAAAAATGCTATTGATGACTATACCAAGGCAATTAGTTTAGGCTTGCGAAATGCCGATATTTATCATTACCGCGCTAATGCCAAAGTAAACTCAGCTGATTATACAGGCGCAATTGAAGATTTTAACCTTGCAATTGGAATAACTCCCGGCAATGCCGAATTGTATGAATACAGGGGCGTTGCCAAAACTAATCTGAACGATAATAAGGGTGCCATACTTGATTATGATATGGCTATAAAATTAAACCCGGCCAACGCTGATGTTTATTATTACCGTGCAAATTCAAAAGGAACCATTGCTGATTATGATGGTGCTATAGCTGATTACAATACAACCATCAGGATGAACCCGCGTAATGCAGAAGCTGTATTTTACCGGGGCAATATGAAAACCAATTTAAAGGACTATAAGGGAGCCATTGAAGACTATAAAAAAGCCATCAACATGAACCCTAAGTTGCCAAACCTTTATTATTACCTGGCCAAAGCAATAAGCAATACAAACGATGTTAAAGAAGCTATTGTTTATTTTGATAAAGCCATAGCACTTGACCCTACAAACGCCGAACTTTATTTATACCGTGGTATAGCTAAAAGCAAGCTTGATGACAAGCAGGCAGCTATGGACGATTATAATAAAGCTATTGAGCTTAAACCACAGTTTTCCGAAGCTTTTCAAAACCGTGCCGACCTGAAAATCTCCACTAAAGATTACCAGGGTGCATTAGCCGATGCCAACAACGCGGTAAGCTTTGGTAATAATGCCGATGGCTACGCGTATGTTACCCG
The DNA here is from genome assembly GCF_965277465.1 of Mucilaginibacter sp. GTDB lineage: Bacteria > Bacteroidota > Bacteroidia > Sphingobacteriales > Sphingobacteriaceae > Mucilaginibacter. Next base: position 2,633,848 of record NZ_CBDICW010000001.1, on the reverse strand, counting down.
TGCTAAGGCCAAAACAGCTTTGCAGGATACCACAGGTGCGATGGCTGATTTTAACTCGGCCATTAAAAATAATCCTAAAAACACCGATGCCTTTTTTGGCAGGGGGATGGTAAAAATAGCATTGGTTGATTATAACGGCGCCATAGCCGACTTTACTAAGGCTATAGAAGTATTCCCGGGGAATGCTGATGCTTACCAGTATCGTGGAGTATCCAAAAGCAGGATAGGCGATAAAGATGGTGCTATTGCCGATTACAGAAAACAAATAGAAATTGATCCAAAAAACCAACAGGCTTATTTACGCTTAAGCAAGGTACTGATAGATGATAAAAATTATACAGAAGCCCTAACCTTGTTAAACAAAGCGATCACCCCTAATAATAAAGACGGAAAACTTTTAGTTGCCCGCGGTGAAGCAATGAACGGATTGGGCGATACCAAAGGGGCCATTGCAGAATATAATAAAGCGATGGCGCTTGATACCAACGCCATTTCTGTTGCTTACAGCGGCCGTGCTAACACAAAATTAGGCCTTAAGGATTATGTGGGTGCCGAGGCAGATATTGATAAGGCCATAGAGCGGGATCAGAATAATGATGAAGCCTATTTCTTTCGTGCTAATATCAAAATGATCCAAAAAAATTATGAGGGCGCTGTTTATGATTACATCAGTGTTTTACTCATCAATCCTGATAATATAAAAACCTATGCCTACCGTGGCCTGGCTGAAAGCTATTTGCCGGATACCTCAGGTATGCAAAGCGATTTTAATCATGGCATTAAACTAAGCCCTAAAAACGAGAATAATTATATTTTACGTGCAAAAGCCAAAGTCAATTTAAAAGACTACGCCGGCGCATCAAGGGATTTTAATACAGCCATCGAATTGAATAAAAAGAATTACGACAGCTGGTTAAGCCGCGGCCTTTACAAAGAAAGCCAGGGCGATAAAGCCGGTGGTTGCGCCGATTTAAACAATGCGCTTGCATTGGGATCAAAAGATGCGGTTGATGCTTTAAAACGCTATTGTAATAAATAACATAATTCCGCTGACGTCTTAAACAGCTAAATAAAGATCAGTTTACCTCTAACTGATCTTTTGACGGGAATACAGGGAAAGCGCCGTGCGGATCACTTTGGTACCAATAAACTACTGATGCAATATCATCCTGCAAAGGCATATAACGCCCGTCAGCATGCCAGCCAAGGTCTTGTATAGTTACTTTAAGATCCTTGTCAAAACGGATAGGATCAGTAATGTGCCAGCGGTAAAGGCCAAAACGCTGGGCTACTTCATAATGCCCATCTCCCCTTATTACCTGAGGCAAGCCGGTATAAGGGCTGCAAAATTCGGTATATTCACTGCTTTCAACCCCTGCTTTATTTTTATGATGCGTATCAAAATCGTATGATCCGCAAAAATAATCTTCTGTCCCTGTTCCGTTAATGGTTGGGAATTTGGTATCGCCATCCATAAAAAACTTAATCTCGCCCTCGCCCCACCACCCATTTTTTAAGGACCCATAAGCAAGGTAAGTGCCCACGTACTGGCCTTTGCCTACAATACCATCAACCAAAACATAATCCTTTTTTAGCGGCAGTGGATTTACCCTGCGAAACTGCGCATGGAAATACCCTGCATCCCTGGATACGTCGGTTAGGGAATAATCAACCTGGTAGTAGAGCACCATGTCTGCATCGTCAATATTCTCCATTGTGATGCGGCATTTTTTTCGGAACGGCATTGGCCAATAGCAATTAAAAGCGCTGCCTGGATTTACCACAACTGCTAATGATTGCAGCGGCGAATATTTTCCCCATCCCATACAAAAAAAGTCGCCAACGGGTGCTTCTACCGATGGTGTGGTTTCATCATCCCAGTAAAAGCGGATTATGGAGAAGCGCCAGTTCCCTGTGGGTGTCATCCAGATATGCTGAATAGCACCCGAGCCATCTATTTCGGCAATGGTATATGTTGTATGTTTTTTGATCACCACACTGGGGCTTACTTTCCAGGTTTGCCCTAATTCTTTTGAAGCCCCTGCACCGGTACCTGTTGTTGCCATACCTCCTTTTCCTTTTTCGCCATTAAAGTTTTCAGGACTTATAGACCTCGTTTTAGCATCCGACATCCGGTATAAATTACCAAGGTTAACATCAATACCATTAAATTTTTCCTGTGCGTTAGCAAATCCCGTTACGCAAACTATCATTAAAACAATGAGTACTAACTTTTTCATACTATTCTAATTAAGTTTATAAAATTCTGTTGCATTAAGTCCCCAAAAGCGAGCCTGCTCGTTGGCCGAAAGTTTCGAGGCGTAATTTTTTACTACCAACATCATCTGGTCATAACCACCTGCGAGATTGCAAACCGGCCAGTCGGAACCAAACATTACCCTTTTTGAGCCAAATGCCTCAAACACAATATCTAAATACGGTTCAATATCGGCCATCGTCCAATCTTTCCAGTCAGCTTCAGTGATCATGCCTGAAATTTTACAGGATACGTTTTCGTGTTTTGCAACAGCCTTAATGGCATTGCCCCACTTGTCCATATTTTTATGTTTAATATCAGGCTTTGCTATATGATCAATTACAAATCGCTGTGATGGAAATGTCTTTATAAATTGATTGGTGAAACCCAACTGATCTGGAATTATCAGGATATCATAGGTAAAATCATAGTTCTTCAATGCAGTTATCCCTTTCATAAAAGCCGGGTTAAGCATCAGGGCCCTGTCTGGCTCGCCCTGCAAAATATGGCGGAAACCTTTTATCTTTTCAAATGTGCTATAGTGTTCTAAACGCTCCGTGATATTGGGTGACCGCAGATCTACCCAGCCTACAACCCCTTTTATAAAGTCATTGTCCGCTGCAAGCGAAAGCAAAAAATCTGTTTCTGTTTCGGATTGATCTGCTTGGATGGCTACGCATCCGGCTACCTGGTACTTGGTTAAAAGTGGGCTTACATCACGTGGCATAAAATCCCGGCGAATAGTATACATGGATTCATCTATCCAGCTATCCCTAACCGCATCATATTTCCAAAAGTGCTGATGTGCGTCAATTTTTAACATAATAGGTTTTGTGCATTTGCTAAAGCCCTGTCAAGGTGCACATATCCACCGTCAACATAAATAAGCTGTCCCGTGGTATGGCTTGATCTTCCGGATAGTAAGAATAACGTTGTATCAGCAATTTCCTCGGCAGTGGTCATCCGGTTCCCTAAGGGGATTTTAGCCTCAATCTCTTTCAATTTCTCCTGCGGATTGGGCAGTGTATTTATCCAGCTTTCATACAATGGTGTAAAACATTCGGCTATTACTATGGCATTAACCCTTATGCCATATTTTAAAAGCTCAACGGCCCATTCGCGGGTTAAAGCATTGCGCCCACCATTTGAAGCCGCATATCCCGAAGTATTGCCCTGCCCTGTATCTGCCGTTTTTGAGGTGATGTTTAAGATAGCTCCTTTCGATTCCTTTAATGCCGGTAAAGCATAATGAGCCATTAAATAATAATGAACCACATTTTTATGCAGCGATGCCATAAATTGCTCATAGTTACCGCTTTCTAAACCTACACCATCATTAACACCGGCATTATTAACCAGGCCATCTATCCGGCCTAATTGTTGCAAAACACTATTTACTACTTTTTCACACTCGGCAGGATTAGTAAGTTCGGCAACAAACTGACAGGCTTTGCCGCCTGTTGATTCAATTGCTGTTACCACCTTAAGGTTATCACCCTCGCTCCTGCCTACAATTACCGGTATAGCACCTTCTTTTGCCAGTGCTTTTACAATGCCCTCGCCAATTCCCTTTGCACCACCGGTAACTATTATTACCTTGTTTGTTAATCCCAGATCCATCTTTTAATTTTTTAATAAATTATTCAACAAGTTCTGCAGCTATCCTTTTATTTTAGATTGACAGCACGTTTAATGCGCTGCAACCATTTCTATATTCTTCACCTTCAAATTCCGGTAGGCGAAATAAAATATATAAAGAAAACACACAATTGGAACTAAATAAGCCATTTGTATATTACTCATATCAGATACCTTGCCCATAATCGGCGGAATTACAGCCCCGCCGACAATCCCCATAATAACTAATGACGACCCCAACTTAGTTTTTGACCCTAATCCCCTGATGCTTAGCGAAAACACCGTTGGGAACATGATCGACATAAAAAACGCAACCCCCATTAAAGCATAAACAGAGAATTTAGCATGAAGCGTAACCGCTAATATTAGTAAGCCAACATTTATTAAACAATATAAGGCAAGCAGTTTTACAGGGTTGATAAAGCGCATCAAGAAGGTACCTATAAACCTGCCGCACATAAAACCGACTAAAGAAATGGTTAAAAAAACGGCAGCAGATTTTTCGCCCATTCCGGCTACTCTTTCGGCAAAGCGGATAAAAAAACTTAATACACCTGCCTGTGCACCTACATAAAAAAATTCGGCTAAAACGCCTAACATTAATTGTTTTTGCCTGATAAGGCCGCCAAGCTTTTTTAAAAGGGATTGGTCTTCATCACCGTTTAAATCATCGTCTTTTTCAATAATCTCGGGCAGCTTGGTTTTAAATATCAGGATGGCTACGGTTAAAACCACTGCCCCAATTATTAAATAAGGAATTTGAACGGCTGATGCTTCCTTACTCAGATAGGTATTGATTTGGGCAGGTGTCATCCCGGCTTCCTGGGCAGCGGTATGGTTTATGCCTGATAAGATGAATCGTCCTCCCAAAAAAGGAGCTAAGGAAGCTGCCAGGCCATTAAATGATTGCGAAAAGTTGATACGCTGCGTTGCCCCTTCCGGATCGCCCAAAACAGTTATGTATGGGTTAGCTGCGGTTTCTAAAAATGCGGCCCCACTAAAAATTATAAATAAAGCAGCTAAGAAAAACACGTAGCTGCGTACAGCCGCCGCAGGATAAAAAAGGAATGCCCCTATTGCAAAAAGAATGAGCCCTAATAGTATACCGCCCTTATAACCATACCGTTTCATAAACTGTGCGGCAGGGATGGGCAATAAAAAATAAGCAATATAAGAGGCTGAATCAACATAGGATGATTGCAGATCGGTTAGCTGGCAGGCCTTTTTTAGGTGGGGTATTAGTATTGGATTAAGATTTAAAGCAAATCCCCATAAAAAAAACAAGGAAGTGATGAGGCCTATTGCATAAAGATTTTTGTTCTTTGGCATTTAAGAGCGCGTTTAATTGGTTAATAATTTGGCGCCCTTAAGATAATTATTAAAATGTATCCTGTACAGTATATATTTTAATTGATGCAATTTTAAATGTATTGATTAGCTACTATCAACCAGCTAATTACATATATTTAGTAAACAGCAATAAGGTTATGGCAATAAGAGCTGGTAATGCCTGGATATAAAAAATTCTTTTTGTTACGGTTATAGCACCATAAATGCCGGCAACAGCCACACAACTTAAAAAGAATAAGGAAACATTATTTTGCCAATAAATGTCATCAATAAAAAACGACCATATTAACCCGGCTGCTAAAAAACCATTGTATAAACCCTGGTTGGCAGCCATTGATTTGGTTGCTGCAAACAAGGCGACAGGAAATTTAGTAAATACTTTAGGCCCTCTTATAGTCCATTGAAACATTTCGAGCCATAAAATATAGCTGTGTATCAGTGCTATAAATGCTACTAAAATCCTGATCATTAATTCCATCAATAAATGTAATCAGAATTTTAATACACAACTCAAGGCATCACTTAAAAAGAACAGTTAGAGGTTGGCGCTATGCCCTCTTTATCTTTTGTTAATACGGCATTTCCATTTTTATAGGTCACTATCCAGATGCTGTCATAATCATCAGCGGGCCATTTCAGATTTTTGTCTTTTACCCCCAAAGCCCAGGCTATGTTATTTAAAGCCTTGTGCTCCCAAACCACCAATACGGTGCCGGTTCTTTTTTGTAGATTTTTCGCTAAAGAATCTGTATCATCCACATCATAATTACTGTTTACCGAAAGATCATACTTAATAACAAAGGGCGATATGGTTTGAAACATACGCACATGTGTAGTTGATTTCCCCGGGTTAAGTTCCGGAACGTATACATCTGCCGGAATACCAAACTTGGAATAAATTACCTTCGAAAGCTGCATAGCACGGTTAAGCCCCTGGCAGCTTAAGTTATCACCTTTTGCTGATTTTTCGCCATGACGGATAATTATAATTTTTAACGGACTGGCCGGCTGGCAGCTTACAGAATTACTAACCCCGATAACAATAAACAACAACAGGATAAAGTGGCTATATTTTTTCATAAGTATGGGCATATTAAATTCAGGATTGTGGTACGTGTTTCTTTATTTTGATGATCACTAACTTTGATGTTGGTGTATTACTTTTAAGGGCCACGCTGTCTATCGGTACCAAAACATTGGTTTCGGGGTAATAAGCTGCCGTATTTCTTTCCGGGATGTTGTAAGCTACAATTACAAATAACCGGGCTACACGTTCCTTATCGCCATAATAGTTAAACAGGTCAACCTTATCACCGGGTTTAAAGCCAGCCAGCAATATGTCTTTTTCGTTCATAAAAATCACGCGGCGTTCATTATGTACTCCCCGGTAACGGTCGTTTAAACCATAAATTGTAGTATTGAACTGATCATGGCTGCGGATGGTAGTCAGCATATACTCATCATCAGCTATTTTATGTACAGGTAGTTCTGTAACGGTAAAAGGTGCTTTACCATTAAATTCAGGCCCCTCAAATTTACCATCGCGAGCGGCATTGGGCAGGTAAAAACCACCCGGCTTGCGTACTTTTTGATTATAATCATCACAGCCGGGTATTACTTTGGCAATAATATCCCTCACCTCATCATAACTATTGGCATATTTATCCCAGTCAATTACCGATTTATCGCCCAAAGTAGCCTTAGCTAACTTACAAACTATCTGATTTTCGCTTAAAAGATCCTTAGAAATTGGTTCCAGGATTCCTTTTGACAGCTGTACCACTCCCATAGAATTTTCACAGCTGATGAACTGCGTTTCGCCGTTTAGCACATCCTTATCACTGCGTGATAAAGTTGGCAGAATAAGAGCCTCCTCCCCATGTACCAAATGGCTGCGGTTTAGCTTTGTGGATACATGCACACTAAGTTTTAGTTTACGCATGGCTTCGGCAGTGTAAACGGTATCCGGCGTAGCCGAAAGAAAGTTCCCTCCCATTGCAAAAAACACTTTCAACTTTCCTGCCTGCATGGCTTTTATTGATTTCACCACATCAAGCCCCTTTTCGCGCGGTGGTTCAAATCCAAAAACCTCTTTTAATTTATCCAACTGCTCCGGCTTCGGGTTTTCCCAAATCATCATGGTGCGGTTACCCTGCACGTTGCTATGCCCACGCACAGGGCATAAGCCCGCGGCGGGTTTACCAATGCTCCCTTTTAGTAGGGCAAGGTTCAAAATTTCTTTTATGGTGTCAACACCGTTAACCTGTTGTGTAACACCCATTGCCCAGCAAATAATGATCTTGCTTTTATGCTTTAAAATGTCTGCCGCTTCCTGCATCTGGCTGGTTGAAATACCACAGGCTTTGGACAGTACATCTACATCGTAATTTTTAATATGACTGATGAGTTCCTTATACCCTACTGTTTTATCTTTGATAAAATCCTTATCAAATACTTTTCCCGGCGTTAGCTGTTCAGCATCATAAAGCAGTTTTTCAATCCCCTTTAACAAGGCCATATCACCATTTATTTTAACCTGCAGATACAGATCGGCCAGCTGCACACTAAAACCTAATACCCCTTTTACTTTTTGAGGATCTTTAAATGCCATAAGGCCGGCCTCATGCAATGGATTTACTGCAATTATTTTCGCCCCGTTCTTTTTAGCTTTTTCAAGTGCCGAAAGCATCCGCGGATGGTTTGTGCCGGGGTTTTGCCCCATTATTATAATTATATCGGTATGGTAAAAATCATCAAGCGTAACTGTACCCTTACCTATCCCAATGGCTTCGGCCAATGCCACACTGGTTGATTCGTGACACATGTTTGAGCAATCGGGCATGTTATTGGTTCCATATTCGCGTACAAATAACTGGTACATAAATGAAGCCTCGTTGCTGGTTCTGCCCGAAGTATAAAATGCTGCCTCATCCGGCGATTTAAGACCGTTAAGCTTTTGCGCTATCTTTTTAAAAGCATCATCCCAGCTAATTGGCTGATAATGGGTAGCTCCCTTTGGTAAGTAAACAGGTTGGGCTATACGTCCTTTTTTACCGATCTCAAAATCGTTTAGTAATGACAGATCAGCCACAGCGTTTTGAGCAAAAAATTCGGCAGTAAGTTTTTTGGTCGTAGCTTCTTCTGCAAAGGCCTTCGCACCATTTTCACAATACTCGGCAACCGGCGATCGGTCATCATCCGGATCTGGCCAGGCACAGCCTGAACAATCAAAACCACCCTTTTTATTCATATGGAAAAGCCCATCCATCCCGCGGATAAAGCCCGCTTCTTCAATAACATCTTTCCCCGCTATGTAAACTGCCGGAATCCCTGCCGCCCATTTTTTTGGCTCGGTCAGTTTTAAATCCATCAATTTTTCAGGATTCTCGGCTTCAGGTTGTTTTATATGGCTGCTCATATTGTTTTTTGAAGTAATGGATTAGGATAATTATCACTTTGGTCTTCAGCAACATTATCTAAACAGGTAAAATCTTTTTCAACTAACAGGTGCAATTGCCCGGCACTATTTTCAAACCCAACTTTGTCAGTATCAGTTAACTCACTGACCATAAACCGGGGCACAAAAAGCGTGATGGCATTATTTTTAAATGCTGATGATAAAGCGGAGTCGTCCGTAAGTTGTATAGCATAAACAAGTGGCTGCCCGGTAAAATCCACCTTTTCTTCCAGGTAGCCCTTACCGGCAAGTTGTGCAACATCTGTACGGGTAAGCCTGTATCTTATGGCGTTACTTTTAATTCTGATCTTCATGTACGGGTAGTAATATGCGGTGTGCCGCTGTGTAAATATTAAAACGCTGGTTTCGTAAAAAACCAGCTAATGTGATGTTAAATTCTGCTGCCAGCTCAACAGCCAGGCTTGACGGTGCTCCTACTGATGCTATAATATTGATACCGGCCATAGTCGCTTTTTGAACCAATTCAAAACTTGCCCTGCCACTTAATAATAAGATGGATTTGTTAAGCGGTAACCAATTTTTATTTAAGGCAGCCCCTATCAGCTTATCCAATGCATTATGGCGGCCAACATCCTCACGTACCAATAGCAATTTGCCATCAGCATTAAACAATGCCGAAGCATGGAGCCCACCCGTATCTGCAAAAACTTCCTGGTGCTTTTGTAAAATACCGGGTAGCTCATAAAGCAATTCGCTGTTCACAGTTACGCTATCATCATCTTGCTGCAAAAAGGCACTTACTGTACGGATAGCACTGATTGAACCTTTACCACAAATGCCACAACTTGATGTTGTATAAAAATTACGCTCAGTGTTTTGCAGGTGTGGTGTAGTACCGTCTTTTAGTTTAACTACAATTACGTTTTCCTTATTTTCGGCGCAGGCAATAAAATGATGGTTTATCTCGTCTAAATCAGCTTTACCTTTTATAATACCTTCGGTAAATAAAAAACCGGTAGCCAACTCGGCATCATTGCCTGGCGTACGCATGGTGACTGATACATTGTGCATTTTTTGTTCGCCACCAGGATTATATTGCAGCCGGATCTCCAATGGCTCCTCAATAGCGAGCGAATCAGAAGTAGTTGTTCCTCCATCATCCTTAACCCTTACAATGCTTACTTTTTTGATTGAACTGGCACCCATAATCAAATATACAAATCTGACAAGGGTTTGTTCTGGTATTTAAATATTGTTTATTCGGAAATTTTACTTTTATGTTGACCTGATATAAGGATTTTGCCATATTTTTGAATAATGAGAATTAAGGTACTGGCATTTGGCATTGCAAAGGATATTTTCGGGAGGTCGTCAGTTGATCTGGAACTGACGAATGATGCAACGGTATCAAATTTAAAATACCTGTTAGAGCATCAATACCCGCCGCTTAAACAACTGGCATCGTACATGATTGCCGTAAATAACGAATACGCTTTGTTGGAAGATAACCTGCACGAGCGGGACGAGATAGCGATAATTCCACCGGTTAGCGGCGGATAAGGAGAGAAAATTGAATACAGATATATTAATTTCGGCAACCGAATTAAATACACAATCAGCAATAGATCAGATCATGTCGCCCGATTCTGGTGGTATAGATGTGTTTATTGGCACCGTACGTAATGCTACAAAAGGAAAGGCCGTTTTACGCCTTGAATTTGAGGCTTATGAACCTATGGCTATTGCCGAAATGGAAAAGATTGCCAAACAGGCATTTGAGCAATGGCCCGTTCAAAAAATACTGATCCATCACCGTACCGGTGTGTTGGAGGTGGGTGAAATCCCGGTAATTATTGCGGTATCGGCCGCACACCGCGCCGCAGCTTTTGATGCCTGTCGGTATATTATTGATACCCTAAAGCAAACTGTACCCATCTGGAAAAAGGAAATATTTGAAGACGGGGAGATTTGGGTAGCTGCACACCCCTGACCATATAATTACCCTGCTGATTCGTTCCAGGCTTTCAAGCCGCCTTCTAATGAGAAAATATGGGCATCAGGATATTTCTTTTTAACGATCTTAACTGCTTCGGCGCTTCGCTTACCTGATGCACAATAAAATACAATACGATCAGCAGCATCCATTTCAAAATCATTTACTTCCAGATCGCTTAGCGGGATATGCATACCGCCAATATCAAATGCGGCTCTTTCTTCAGCGGTGCGTACATCAACCAGTTCAACAGTATTTTGAAGAAGCGAATTTTTAAGATCGGCAACTGATATGGTGGGAATATCTATCGTTTCAACGAGTTTGGTAATGCGGGAATGTGTTTTATCGCCAATTTTTATTACCCGGCTTTGCATGGTTTGAGCATCAAATACCAGCATTTTACCTGCAAGCAAGTCGCCTGTTTTGGTGATGTATTTAATAACCTCATTAGCCTGCATGCAGCCAATTATCCCTGCAAGCGTTGGTATTACACCACCTTCGGCACAATTAGGGATTTGCGAGGCATCAACCTTTGTGAAAAGATCACGGTAGTTGGGGGTCCTTTTACCTGCTTCGTTCTCTACATTCCATACGGCCACCTGGCCTTCGTACTGGTAAATAGCACCATAAACAACAGGTTTACCTTTAATGGCTGCGGCATCATTTAATAAATAGCGGGTATCAAAATTGTCGGTACCATCTAAAATGATGTCATAACCGCTTATCATCTCCATCACATTATGTGATGTGATGCGCACATCAAGCGGCACTAATTTTATACCCGGGTTTTGCTTTTGCAGCCGTTCACAGGCAATAATTGCTTTGTTTTTCCCGGCATCAGCAGGCGTATATAATACCTGCCTATGCAGATTACTTACTGAAACAATATCATTATCGGCTATTGCCAAAGTACCAATCCCGGCCGCAGTTAAATATTGAGCTGCGGGGCAGCCCAAGCCACCTGCACCCACTATCAGCACCCTTGCATTTTGCAGTAACTGCTGGGTGTACTCGCTAAAACCGGGTAAAGCAATCTGGCAACTATATCTTAAAAATTCGGGATTCATTGGGTAGCTGTTTTTTGATGTAGTTCGCGTTTTATTCTGTCCAGTTCTTCTGGGGTATTCACATTGGTTAAATCTGCCGGGGCTTTTGCATTTAATATATGCACATCGCTGTTTATTAAAACTTTGCGCGGGCACGAATAGCCCTGTGCTAAAAACGATAACAGAACCGTGTAGCTTTTAGGTTCCCAAATGGTAATTAACGGCTCCGGGAAATCATTAAAAGTACTTTGATAAGCCGTGGCTATGGAAGCTGTATTCCGGTTATCTGTTAGGTATCGCAGCGTTTCTGCATTAATCAGCGGCAAGTCGCAGGCAACAATCAGCCAGGCACTATCCGGCTGCTCCCTGAATGCCGAAAGAATTGCCCCAAACGGACCTAAGCCGGTAAAGGTATCCGGAATATTCGGATAGACTGGGTCTATCTCCTTTTGCTGATCGGCCCTGCATGATATAAAAACATCTTTACAAAAAGGCTTCAGTATATCGGCAATATGGTAGCGCTGTTCTTTACCGTGCCAGTTAACCGCACCTTTGTCAAATCCCATGCGCTGGCTTTTACCACCAGCTAATACCAATCCGTTTAAAACAGGCTTTGCCTGCTCCATTTTTGATTTAAAAAAAGCAATGATCCTGTCTGTCTCGTCCAAACGATAAACAGGTAATTGCTGCCAGTTGGGCACGGCATCTTTTATAAAATCAAATATCTCATCCGTATCAGCCAGCAAAATCATTTGCACATTGGTTAGCTGTTCTACACGTTTTTGAAGGGAAGCCCTTTTATTGTTGTAAATGATAACTACCTGTGCCTTTGCCTGGTGGTGGTTGCCATTGGCTATCACCAGATCAGCCTGTGAAAAAGTATCCTTAAATTTAAAAGAATTAAATGCAGCTTGATAGTTAAGCTGCCGGTAATTTACTTTGTCGATATATTCCAAAGCAGCACCATTTGATAAGCGGCCGGGTAATAATTCTATATCATCGTTATGCGTAGTATCAACATAAGCACATTTATGATCGGCAGATAGCGCGCTGATGATTTGATCTGCAAGGAGTTTGATAGCCGTACAGGTGCCACCAACAATTGCCCACTCATTCCGGTTAAAAGCACAAAATGCAGGCCTTGTTAATGCTGTATGTTTTTTATGCTCTTTTGACATCGCGTTTTCCCCCAGTTTTCTCCAACAGCCTTGTTTCACTGATAACTATATCATGGCTCATAGCTTTACACATATCATAAACGGTTAATGCTGCTATTGATGCACCCACCAAAGCCTCCATTTCAACACCTGTTTTAGCGGTTATGGTGGCAGTACATTCAATAACAACTTCATGTTTGTGGTTAAGGGCTATGGTAACCTTACAATTATCTAAACCCAGCGGGTGACAAAGCGGGATCAGCTCCCCAGTTTTTTTGGCCGCCATAATACCAGCAATAATAGCGATCTGAAATACAGAGCCCTTTTTTGTTTGCAGGTCGCCATCAGTTAAGTGTTGCAACACTTCCTCAGGCAGCACAACTATACTTTGCGCAACAGCAGTACGCTTTGTTACCTGCTTTTCGCTTACATCAACCATTGCAGGGTTGCCTTGTTTATCTAAGTGGGTGATCACAGATTTTTACTGATTTATTATTTGATTTCACTGATTTTTATGCTCAAAAAGGTAATATCTTATAAATTTCGCCCTTTTCAAATTCATTCTTATCTAATGGTAACTCCATAAAGGCATCTGTATCAGCCAGGTTCGCAAAATCACCTGATCCGTTACCTTCAACAGGGTCAGCCATTAGCTGGCAATTTTCATTTTGGTGAAGCTTTACCTGCAAAAAATAAGTTAACTGATGCGGAAAGCTTAAACGGCTATTCAATACTGCATAAACAGGTGGTTTTGGCTCAACACCCAACGATGCCTGTAACCACGGTAAAAAGTACCTGTGCAGGCACATAAACGTTGCAACCGGGTTACCCGGAAATGCAAATACTAACTGACCATTACCATGCTTACCAAACCAAAATGGTTTACCCGGCCGTTGCTGAACTTTATGAAAAAGTTGCTCAACCTGTAAATCAGCCAGGGCTTGTGGTATATAATCAAACTTACCCATTGATATGCCGCCGCTTAAAAGCAATACATCATAATTTTCAAGGCAGGTTTTTAACTGCTTTTTTATTATTTCGGGATCATCAGGTAAGTGTAGCATGCCCGCTTCCAAACCATGTTGTTGTAATACAGCTTTAACCGTATAATTGTTTGAGCGGCGGATCTGGTATTGCGTAGGCGTTTCTGCCACATCAACCAGTTCATCGCCCGAGGATAGGATAACTACTCGGGGTAATTTCTTCACCCTTAACTCAGACTCACCTACCGATGCTACCAAACTAATGATGGCCGGGGTTATTACCTGGCCAATATGAGCAACCAGATCATCCTTCCTTTTATCCTTACCCTGGTAATGAATATTCTGGCCTCTTTTTATATCATCAGTTACCAGTGTTGCTAAACCGGCCCTTAACTCAAGATTCTCATACCTGATCACTGTATCAACCGATGGCGGCAGCATGGCTCCTGTCATTATTTCAATACATTCGGTATGCTCATCTATACCTGTTGGCACATCACCGGCAGCCTGTGTTGCTTTGATGCGAAACGTGCTGATACCATTTTCAATAGCATTATAATTAACAGCCACACCATCCATTGTAACCCTGTTAAAGGGTGGAAAATCTCTGTCGGCTTTAATATTCTCGGCCAGTACGCGGCCTACTGCGGTATCAAAAGGAACAATTTCTGCACCGTATTCTGTAGCCTGTTGTAATATTATTTTTTCGGCTTCCTCAACAGTAATCATATAACCGGTATTTTATAATTTATAAATTTTATCCACCAATGGTAGCCATTGATTCATGTACACCTGTGCGTACAACACGCAGTTGTTCGGCCTCCCAGCCATCTTTTGCTTTGTTATTAAAGGCATTTAATAATATAGCTTTCATATCCTGCTCGTTAACACCATCGCGCATCAGGTTTTTAATATTTAATGCGCCATCGTCATATAAACAGGTTTTCAAAGTACCTTCAGGTGTGATACGGATGCGGTTGCAGGAGCCGCAAAATGTACGCGAATAAGCAGCAATAATACCTACACTCCCCTTATGCCCAGGCACCTGGTAATTATATGCTGTTGAATATAGCGGATCAGTGATTTTTTGAAGATCAGGATATTTGCTCTTTATTTCTTCCAAAATCCGGATATGATCCCATTTTAAACCATCGTAAATATGTCCATCGCCGTTAAAAGGCATTTCCTCAATAAAGCGCACACTTACAGGCAGATCCCTGGTCAATTGCACCAGCGGAATAATATCCTGTATGTTTTTGCCATCCATTACTACGGCATTTATCTTTACTTCAATATCATGCTTTAATAATTGGTGCAGGGTATCCATCACATCGGCAAATTCATCGCGCTTGGTGATTGCAAAAAAACGGCCTGCATCCAAAGTATCCAGGCTTAAATTAACCGAGGTTACGCCTATTCTTTTTAATTCGGCCACATGCGGGGCTGTTAAAACGCCATTGGTGGTAATGGTAAGTTCCTTTAGTCCCTCAAGCTCTGAAAGGGCAGTTAGAAACTGCATAATATCCTTACGTACAAAAGGCTCTCCTCCTGTAATCCGGATCTTTTCGATACCCATTTTTACCAGTAGTGTACAGCTTTGCAGCATTTCTTCATAGGTCATCAGTTCCTTGCGGGATAACCAATCCAAACCCTCCTCGGGCATGCAATAAAAGCACCGCAGGTTACATCTGTCTGTAACTGCAAGCCGCAGGTAATTTATTTTCCGTCCGTGATTATCTAATAACAATTATCTGCCCCCTAAAAAATTAAAACAAAACCATGGCTATTAACTGTTAATTGCCTTAGCTACGTAAAAGTAAATATTACAAATTAGTTCAATGTTTTTTGAATGTACTTTTATGTCATAAATATTACAATCATGCTGCTGCAACAGGGTATGATTATAGTGCTGAATTTTATTACCTATTGAACTATATTTGTTATTTTAACCACCCGCCTGTATGAAGGAACTGCAAGACATAGTAAACGCATTTGAACAGGCTGCCAAAAATGGCAAACAAACCGCTTTGGCAACCGTGGTGCTGGTGGAAGGTTCCTCCTACCGCAGGGCGGGCGCGCGGATGCTGGTTACCGACGACGGGCAGTTAACAGGAGCCATAAGCGGCGGCTGTTTAGAGGGCGATGCCCTGCGCAAGGCTCGTTTGGCAATGGCCAAAAACAAGCCTATGCTGGTTACTTATGATACTACCGACGATGATGATGCCAAATTTGGTGTTGGCCTGGGCTGTAACGGAATAATCCATATATTGATTGAGCCACTTTTTCCGGAACGTACAGATAACCCCATTAACCTTTTTAAGCATTTTTTAAGTAAACGGGAGCCTGTAGTACTAATAACACTATTTTCATTAAATAACAGGCAGGCTGCCCAGCCCGGTACCTGTTTATTATTAACTGCCGATGAGCATACCATTGGTAACATTCCCGACGATGATATAAGGGACGCCTTGCTTGCGGATGCCAAAAACGTACTTAAAAATGGCAACTCGGTAACTAAAACTTATGTTTATGGCAATGGCTTTACCTGTTTTATTGAGTTGATGAGGCCCGCGGTTTCGCTGGTGATATTTGGTGCGGGTAATGATGCCATCCCGCTGGTGCAGTTTGCTGCAGTTTTAGGCTGGCATATTACCTTGGTTGATGGTCGGGCAAACTATGCTGTACGTGAAAGATTCCCGCAGGTAAAAAAAATAGTTATTGCTAAACCGGAGCAGGTTCTACCACAAATTGTACTGGACGACCGCACCGTAGTTGTGTTGATGACCCATAATTATAACTATGATATAGCTATGCTGCGCCAATTGTTACCGCTACAACTAACTTATGTGGCTGCCCTGGGGCCAAAAAAACGTTTAAGCCGGATGCTGGACGAATTAAATGATGAAGGCATAAGTGTAACTTCAGCACAACTGAATAGCATTTATGGCCCTGCGGGATTAGATATAGGATCGGAAAATTCGGATGAGATCGCTTTATCTATCATTTCAGAAATGCAGGCTGTGTTAAATAAAAGAACGGGTAATTCCTTACGTTACAAAATACTTGTGCACGACCGTAATATTGAGAACCTGATTCAGCAAGAATTACCGGTGAGCGATAATTGAAAATATGACAGGTATAATTATCCTTGCAGCAGGCTCATCAAGCAGGTTGGGTAAACCCAAGCAAAATATAGTTTACCAGGATAAAACCCTGCTCCAAAAAACAATAGAAACCGCACTTGCAGTAGCAGGCAATCCGGTGATAGTAGTATTAGGCGCAAACAGCCATGTAATTAAACCAACAATTGAGCATCTGCCTATAACCATAGTTTACAATGAGGATTGGCAGCAAGGGATGGCATCATCTATCCGCTCAGGACTTAATGAATTACGAAATACAAGCCCTGATAAATCAGCTGTACTTTTAATGCTGTGCGATCAACCCTTTGCAGATATCGAACTTATTAATCTGCTTATTACCAATCATCAGGAAAATGGAATCACTGCATCAGCTTATAATGATACAACAAGGCCACCGGCTATTTTTGATAAATACTATTTTGATGAATTACTTAAACTAAAAGGCAGCGAAGGAGCTAAAAAGCTTTTACTTAAATATGCTGATACAGTAAATACAATTCCATTCCCCCTGGGAAGCATAGATATTGATACCTTGAAAGATGTTGATGAACTCAACAAAAAAGCCCTCTAAACTAAAAGTTCAAAGGGCATTTTCTATATGTGAAATAAAAATTATTTTATTTGTTAACTGAGAACTTATAGATAGTTACTGTTTTATAAGTTTGACCCGGTTTTAAAGTAGTGGTAGGGAATTGCGGCTGATTAGGTGAATCAGGGAAATGCTGGGTTTCCATTGCAAAACCAGTGCGGTGTTCATCCTTTTTTCCGCCCCAGATGGTATTTGAACCATCCATAAAATTACCGCTGTAAAATTGCAGTCCTGGCTCCTCGGTAAAAATCTCCATTTTAATACCACTCAGGTCGCCAATAACGGTTGCAACCGGGGTTGTAATATCGTGTTTGTCTAACACATAGTTATGATCATAACCTTTACCATTTTTTAGCTGCTCATCTTTTGTTTCGATACGGGCACCAATGGTGGTTGCGGTACTAAAATCAAACGGTGTGCCTGCAACAGGTACAATTTTCCCTGTAGGGATAAGTGTAGAATCTACCGGGGTAAAGTTAGCTGCCTTAAACTGGACAGTATGGTTTAATATAGTCCCGCTACCAGCACCGTTAAGGTTAAAGTATGAGTGGTTAGTTAAGTTTACAACAGTAGTTTTATCTGTAGTAGCTTCGTAGCTAATCTTAACCGCATTATCGTCAGTAAGCTCATACGTTACTTTACATTGCAGGTTACCTGGATAACCTTCTTCCATATCTTTTGATAGATAGGTAAGCGTAATGGTATGGTCATCAATTTGTTTGGCATCCCACATTACATCATTAAAACCAACCTTGCCCCCATGTAATGAGTTTGGTTTATTATTTATGAAAAGCGTATATGCTTTACCTTCTAAAGTGAAATGGCCTTTGGCAATACGGTTGCCATAGCGGCCAATAGTTGCACCATAATAGTTTGAAAGTGCTTTTTTATAACTGTCAATATCATCAAAGCCGATGGCAACATCGGTTAGTTTTCCGGCTTTATCTGGTATTAAAAGGCCAACCAGGTGAGCCCCGTAATTAGCGATAGCTGCCTGTACCCCATTTTTATTTTTAAGCAGGTATAAATGGCCTTGTTTGCCATCTAATGTTTTTTCAAATCCTTTGGCTGGCGGTAAAGTTGCCTGCGAAGTGCTGTCAGTCATAGTTGTTGTGGTGGTCGTGGTTTTTGCTGGTTGATTACAGGCTGCAAAATACATGATGCAGGCTGGTAAAATTACTGGTAAAAGGTTTTTAAAATTTGATCTCATTGGTATTTAGTTTAGTATTGATTGGTTTTATAATGGGTTATTTACCGTTTAGTTTTTTTATCAGGTCTGTTTCCTGCTGGCTAAACGGTGTCCCATCTTTCCTGAAAACATCATGAAACCATACTTTTGGTTCGCTGCCATCGGGCATTGGCTTATCCCAGGCATAAATGGTGTTTGTTTTTCCGCTTACAAAGCCCCAGTTAATCGCGCCTACATTTTCCTGTTTCAGCATGGGCATGGTATTTTCAAAAGTGCTGTTGCGTGTACGTGCCATATACTCGGTACATATTACCGGGCGGTTATTTATTTTTAACAGCTGTACAATCCTTTGATGCATTTCAGGTACTTCATAGCAATGGTAAGTTATAACATCGGAGTTTTGAAGCTGTATCTTATTCAGCTCCACCAAGCTCCAATCCCACATACCCGCGCTAACCGGCTGGTCGGGAGCAACAGCATGCGCCCACGCAAATACTTTATTAAGTAAAACTGCCGATTTAAAATTCTTGTTGCCATTACCCGGCTCATTATATAAATCCCAAAGCAAAATACGGTCATCGTGCTTAAAGGTAGTCAGTATATCGTCCACATAAGCTTTTAATGCTGCAAAGTCTGCCGGGCTTGTTAATGGCTTCCCCGGATCCTGCATCCAGCCAGAATTGTGGATACCGGGTTTAGGATCAGGTTGTTTGCCCGGTTTTGCATTGGGGTTCCAACAATCATCAAAAAACACAAAAATGGTTTGTATATGATGCTTATTGGCTATGGTTAGGTATTTATTGATGCGGTTTTTAAAGCCTTTAGGGTCTTCTTTCCAAACAACGCTATGTAAAAACACACGCATGGCGTTAAATCCAATTCCTTCGGCATAGGCAAGCTCGCGGTCAATAGTTTCTGGGTCGAAGGTATCTGCCTGCCACATCTCTAATTGATTTATGGCCGTACTCGGTATAAAATTTGAACCGTTTATCCATTTATGCCTTGCATACCAGCTATTGGCCCTGGCTGCCGACCATATTTTAGGCGATGAGTTACTGCTCTTTTTACTTTGTGCCAAAGCTGCAAATGTCAGCAGGACAAGAAAAAAAGTTAATAAAAATGAATTTTTAACGCTCATAATAATTGGTGAACAATAAAGAGGTTTAATTTGGCTATCTCAAAAGTGAAAAAAATAATTGTAAAAACAACACTTAAAAATAAAAATTTATCAGGTTATTTTCAAAAATCAAAACCACCTGTTTTAACTACTGCATTATCACAAATATAGGTTGGCACAATACCAGTGGCTGTTATACGGGCTTCGGCATCATTAGGCAAAGTATTGCCTGATAATACTAAAACTGTATCTAACCCAAATTTATTGCCACCTAAAATATCTGTTTGCAGGGTATCCCCTACCATTACAATTTCCTTTTTGCTGATGGGCCTGTAATTACGGATCATGTCATAAGCAAACATAAACATCTGCGAGTCGGGCTTACCGAAACGGATAAACTGTTTGCCAACAATATTTTCAACCATTGAGGCTATACCGCCTATGGCAATAGCTACATCACTAACCGAACGCGGGTAAGCATGGTCGGTATTGGCTACAATAACGGGGATAGTTCTTTTACGCAGGATGTTTACCGTTTTATTCAAATCATCGCACCAGTCAAAACCTTCATCATCTAAAAATATAAGGGCATTTACTTTATCAAGGTTAGTAATATTGATCTGGCTTACCGGCAGCGTATGCAAACCCGATGAATCAATATAATGGGCAGAATCTTCGGTACCTAAGTAAGCAACTATCCCATCATCTACTTTCAAATCAAGATACTCTTTGGTAAGCATGCCCGATGAAATGACCCGGTCGGGCGTTATGGCTGTTAATCCTGCACGGTGATAGCTCTCGGCCAACTGTACAGGGCTGCGCGAGGCATCATTGGTAACTATATAGTATTCCTTTTTAGTAGCTTCAAGGTAGGCAAAAGTATCCTCTATACCCGGTACCAAGCCCTGGTATGTTTTAATTACTCCAAACGCATCAAAAAACACCACTTCGTATTTATCAATGATCGACTTAAAGTTTTCAATGCGTTTCATTATTAGCTGTTGATAAAAGGGCGAGTCCGAATATAAGGTTTTTTGGCTTTATGGTTTATTTTGAATGCATCTGTTGGCCGGAAATTGTCCAAGAAATATCTTAAATTACTGATTTACAGTAATTTTTGACCTTAAAACTATTCATATCTATTTATCCTGAAAAAAGCCAAAAATAGGTTTCAAGCACTTCAGGGTCTATTTGAGTAAGTGGACTGGTAATTGCGGCCCTTTAAGTTTACTAAACTCTTAGCTGATGTATATTAATCTTTATAGTATGAAAAATTCAGAAACTAAAAGACTCGAAATAGTAAATCATTATGAAACACTTAATTTAAATAGCAATAAAGAATTAAATGATCTTGTTACGCTTGCAATTGAAATAAGTGATGCGCCAATTGCATTTATATCATTAATGGGTGCCGATACACAATGGATAAAGTGGCGATCGGGCATTGACATTGAAGAAAACAGCCGTGAAAACTCTTTTTGTAAGTATTTAATAAATACAACCAAAGTTATGGTGGTGCCCGATACATTAAACGATGAACGTTTTGTAAACAATCCTGCTGTTACGGGCGAAATGGCTGTACGTTTTTATGCCGGTGCCCCTTTAATTAATGCTTCCGGGTATCATATAGGCTCTATTTGTGTTATTGATAAAAAGCCAAGGTTGTTTTCGTACAAGCAAAAAAAGCTGCTTGCTATTTTGGCCAGGCAGGTATCTTCCATTATGGAATTACAGCTCAGCATACAGATAATTGAGCAGCACAATTCAGAAATGAATACCGAGAAAGAAAAAACGGTTAATTCAGAACATAAATTAAGGGCATTTTTTAACAGTTCGGCCACCTGCCATACGCTGATAGATAAAGGAATGAATATTCTTGATTTTAATAACGCCACAGCCGTGCACATCAAAAAGCTTTATCATAAAAAAATAGAAGCAGGAAAGAACATATTGCAATATGTAAATACCTCCTATAAAAGCGATTTTATAAAGTATATTAAAAGTGCCTTTGCAGGCAGAAGCACCCATAAAGAAATATTACTGGACTTTGGAAAAAAATCTGATTGGTGGAATATATCTTTTGAACCCATTAAAGATGAAAAGGGAAATATTATAAGCGTAGCTAACAGTGCAACAGATATTAACGATCAAAAGCAACAACTGATGGAGATAAAAGATCAAAACAGACTGCTTTTAAGAATTGCCTACATTCAATCGCACGAGTACCGTAAACCTGTGGCTACCATACTTGGCTTAATGAACATTATAAAAGATAACAATTACAAATCAAGCAAAAAGTGTTTAATACTAATGGAAAAAACGGTTAATGAGCTTGATGACACCATCAAAAATATAGTAAACTCAATAGAGTATAAATTCTCTGATTATGCTATGCTCCCGCTTTAATACACAGTGTCTCCTATTTTAAATTTAATGCCCTGATTATTTTTTCAGCGTCAAAATCACGATCAACGGAAGGAAGATAGATTTCAAATGCTTCAGCCTGTAGCTTGCTGGCATATTGCTCATTAAAAAAGTGCTTACCATCTTTTATCACATAGTTGAGTATAAAAAACCGGTAGGCCTCTTTTAAAAACCTGATCTCGTCGGCAGTTATTGGGTTTATTTTGTGGTATTCTTTCAGGAAAAGGATAAACCTGTCTTCCATCATGGTGGTGATCACGTAACTGAATACGGTACGGTCGCCCCTGTCTGATACTACCCGGCTAAAGAAATAAAAATCAAGGATCCGGTAACTCATCCTGAACCAGTCATAATCCCAGCGGGAGTATAGGTCTAAGTCAGGGGTTACTGAGAAGTTACCGATGTTCCAGTCAATAAATACCGGGATGATCTCGAACGAGCTCATGTTGTATTTAGACCTGTTTTTGAGGAACATATCGCAATGATATTTCAAAAAATCGGCCTGCATAGCCGAGCCAAACTTTTTCTCATCCTTTTCAAGTTGTTGCTGTAACGAAAAAATATCGGTCCGTAACGTTTTAGATGATTTTGGCAGCACATTTTTAACCCTCGAACAGGCTTTATGAAACTTACCCACCTGTTGCCC
The DNA here is from genome assembly GCF_965277465.1 of Mucilaginibacter sp. Classification (GTDB taxonomy): domain Bacteria; phylum Bacteroidota; class Bacteroidia; order Sphingobacteriales; family Sphingobacteriaceae; genus Mucilaginibacter. Next base: position 2,610,898 of record NZ_CBDICW010000001.1, on the reverse strand, counting down.
CAGCTTGCGGATATGGTGATCGTCCAGCCGGCGTGGTAAGCGGTCAAGAATGCGGGTTGGGTTATAGAACACTACCCATGCATCCGTTTTGCCTTGCTTATGTCTGTAAATATAAACCCTGTTATTTTTAAGTAGTGATTTTGCCAGCAAATTTTCAAACGGGTAAAGCAGGTTATTTGATAGGCTATGGATAATGCGGTGATCCTCCTTAAAATGCTCGTATTTACCAAAGTATGATAGCTTGGCTATAATTATATCATCATCATGAAAAGTGATGCGGAAAACATGGTTTGTTGATACCATTGCACTGATATCCTCAATCTCCCTGATAGATTTTGAGGCGTCGTATCCTTCCCACGCCTTTTTTAATATAAAGGTATAATCAATTTTTGTAAGTGCCTTTGCTGCCGACTTTGCAGTTTGCTCTAACTCTGCAATATGTATACTGCTCATAAATGAGGTTAAATAATTTCAAAATACCGCTTCAACTCCCAGTCCGTTACGCTTTTACCAAACTGACGGCATTCCCATAGGCGGGTTTGTGTAAAGTGATCAACAAATGCATCGCCGAATAGTTCTTTAGCGATGGATGAATCTTTCATCAGGTTAGCGGCATCAAATAAGTTTGATGACAGGCTGCCATTCCTTTTATCCTGGTAACCATTACCCGTAGTAACCGGTATATTTAAAGGCAGTTTATGTTTTATGCCATATAAGCCCGATGCTAATGAAGCAGCCATAGCTAAATAAGGATTGGTATCAGAGCCCGGGATACGGGTTTCCAAACGCGTATAATTTTCTGATGTATGTATCACCCGCAAAGCGGTGGTGCGGTTATCAATTCCCCAGGTAACGGTGGTGGGTGCCCAAGCACCTTCAACCAGGCGCTTATAGCTGTTTATAGTTGGGGCATACATAGGTAATATATAAGGCAAACAATGTAGCTGGCCAGCCAGGTAATGCTTATGCAGATCGCTCATGTTAAACTCATCATCGGCACTGTAAAAAAGGTTTTTTGATTTATCCATTTCCCACAGGCTTTGGTGAATATGTCCGCTGCAACCCGGCAGGTCCTCATTCCACTTGGCCATAAAGGTGGCCATTATGCCGTGCTTGTAAGCAATTTCTTTTACAGCAGTTTTAAACAGGGCAGCTTTATCAGCTGCTTCCAATACATGATCATGCAGGATGGCAGCCTCATACACCCCCGGGCCGGTTTCTGTATGTAGCCCCTCTAAAGGCACATTGAACTGCAATAACAGATCGAACAGGTCTTTGTTAAAATCATCATTTAACGATGTGCGTAAAATAGAATAACCAAACATACCAGGCGTAAGGCTTTCCAAATTGGTAAAGCTCTTATCCTGCAGGCTTTGCGGTGTTTCTTTAAAATTGAACCATTCAAACTCCTGGGCAAACTCCGGGTGATAACCCATATCCTCGCATTGCTTCGCTATCCTTTTTAACAAGCTGCGGCTGCATGCAGACAGGTCATTACCATCGGCTTTACTAAAATCACCCAAAAAGAAAGGAATATTATCCTGCCAGGGGATGGTTCTGAAAGTTGATAGATCAATACGGCATAACTTATCCGGATAACCTGTTTGCCAGCCTGTTAACTTTATATTATCATCGTAACAGGCATCGCTGCTATCCCACCCAAATACTACATCGCAAAAGCCAAAACCATCCTGCAGGCCGTCCACAAACTTTTTTTGGTGGATCACCTTTCCGCGCAAAACGCCATCAATATCGGCGAAGGCGAATTTTATTTTTTTGATGTCGTTTTCTTTGAGGTAGGTTATAATTTGATCTTCATTCATAAGGTTCAGAATAATTTTCGGCGGCAAGTTAAGCAACATAAATGTAAAGCATAAAACAATAATATTAACAGCTTATAATAATACTGTAGTATTTATAACTGCATATACGGCATAGCAAGTACCTTTGTTTTAGTAATGATTTAATTTAGTGATAGATAACATCAGCTATTTATTTGTTTACGGCACCCTGCTTGATCAGCGAAACCAATTTGGAGCGTATTTAAGTGCAAATTGTATTTTTTATGCTGATGGAAATTTTAGCGGCGAGCTATATGATACGGGCGAATATCCGGGGGCTGTTGCTATGCCCGGCAGTAACAGTAAAGTTTATGGCAAAATATTTTCAGTACACAATACAGATGAGGTATTTAAACAATTAGATGAGTACGAAGGCTACGGACCAGGGGAAATACAGCCCAACCTTTTTATCCGCAATTTAATGCAAATTGAAACCAACTCCGGCCCACTTGAATGCTGGGTTTATTTATACAATTGGCCGGTTAATGATTTTGTACAAATTACAACGGGTAGTTACGCGCAATATATCAGCACCGGCCGAAACAGCCAGTATTAACTAAAATCTGATCAAAAAAAAATCTCCTGGTATTTTACTACCAGGAGATGAGAACATATTTGTTAGTTAGTTAGGAAATTAAATTTTAGCAGATTTTACTGTTTTAATAATAACAGCAGCTACTTTATATGGATCTGCAGCTGAATTAGGGCGACGATCTTCCAGGTAACCATTCCAGCCTTTTTGAACTGTGTACAATGGAATACGGATAGATGCACCACGGTCAGATACACCATAGCTATAATCGTGGATAGAAGCAGTTTCGTGTTTACCGGTTAAACGTAATTCGTTATCAGCGCCATAAACAGCAATACACTCAGCAACAGCCGGACGGAACGCTTCGCAAATTTTGTCGTAAACATCTTTGCTGCCACAAGTTCTTAAAGTTGTGTTTGAGAAGTTAGCATGCATACCTGAACCATTCCAGTCTAAAGCACCTAATGGTTTGCAATGCCAGTTGATAGATACACCATGTGATTCACCAATTCTTTCTAATAAGTAACGGGCAACCCAAATCTGGTCACCAGCTTCTTTAGCACCTTTAGCAAAGATTTGGAATTCCCACTGACCTGCAGCAACCTCAGCGTTGATACCTTCAACGTTTAAGCCTGCTTCAAGGCAAATGTCTAAATGCTCTTCAACAATATCTCTGCCGTAAGCATTGTTAGCACCTACTGAACAGTAATAAGGACCTTGCGGACCCGGGTAACCACCAGCCGGGAAACCAAGCGGTTTGTTAGTTTCAGGATCCCATAAAAAATATTCCTGCTCAAAACCGAACCAGAAATCATTATCATCATCCTGGATCAAGGCACGGCCATTTGATTCGTGAGGGGCACCTGTTGAATCAAGTACTTCGCACATTACAAGGTAAGCATCAAGCCTTCCCGGATCTTTACAAATAAAAACTGGCTTCAAAACACAATCAGAAGAACCACCTGGTGCCTGCTCGGTTGATGAACCGTCAAAGCTCCAATTCGGACAATCTTCTAACTTACCACTGAAATCTTTTTCAATTTTTGTTTTACTGCGCAGGCTTTGTGTTGGTTTGTAGCCATCAAGCCAAATGTACTCGAGTTTAGTTGCCATTGTTTAATGATTTTATAATATAGGGTTGAAATCGTATTATTTGTAACGTTATGTACGATTATTGAGGCGAATTTAATTTATTTTTATAAATTTTATCATAAAATGTTAAAAAAATTAGAATTATTTTTAAAAACACAGGTTTACAGTATCAAATTGGGTAAAAAAACTATAAACACGTATCAACATCGTAACTAATGCTTAATTATTAGTGTTAAAAAGCAAAAGGCTTTTGCCGGTATATTATTAAACAGTTAAAATAATGATGCTTAATATAATACGGCATCCTTTATAATACAGGTTACGCTACTGTTTAGTGCAAGCGCTTATTTTAATTATCATGCTGCCTGCCAGTAATACCACGCTACTTATTGCATATTTTTTACATATAGAAAAATATAAATCTCTATCTTCGGCCAATTTAATTTTCCATCTGCAAATCAAATAATAATATGAAAATAACTGTTGTTGGTGCCGGAGCCGTAGGTGCTACCTGCGCGGATAATATCGCCAGAAAAGAGTTGGCTGAAGAACTTATTTTGTTAGACATCAGAGAAGGTTTTGCTGAAGGCAAGGCTATTGATATGATGCAAACATCGGCCCTGTTAGGGTTTGATACCAAAGTTAAAGGTGTTACCAATGATTATGCAGCTACAGCCGACTCGGAAGTTGTTGTTATTACATCAGGTTTGCCGCGCAAACCGGGTATGACCCGCGAAGAGCTGATTGGCACCAACGCTAACATTGTAAAAAGCGTTACTGAAAATATTTTAAAATATTCTCCTAATACCATCATCATCGTAGTATCTAACCCAATGGATACCATGAACTATTTAACCCTTAAAACTTCGGGCTTACCAAAAAACCGTATTTTAGGTATGGGTGGTGCTTTGGATTCGGCAAGGTTTAAATTTTACCTGAGCCAGGAATTAGGCTGTTCTCCTGCTGACTTAAACGCAGTTGTTATTGGCGGCCACGGTGATACCACCATGATCCCTTTAATTAACCATGCTACCTGGAACAGTATCCCGGTTACCCAGTTATTGAGCAAAGAGCAACAGGATAAAGTGGTTGCTGCTACAATGGTTGGTGGTGCTACATTAACCAAACTTATTGGTACATCTGCATGGTACGCACCAGGTGCAGGTACTGCTGCTATGGTTGAAAGCATTGTACGCGATGAGAAAAAACTGATCTCGTGCGGTGTTGCTTTAGATGGCGAATACGGGCAAAAAGATATATCATTAGTAGTGCCTGTTATTTTAGGTAAAAACGGTTTCGAGAAGATCCTTGATTTTAAATTAAGCGATGCTGAACAAGCTGAATTTAACAAAAGCGCTGATGCCGTACGTAACATGAACCAGGTTTTGGTTGATACCGGTATTATTTAATAATTGCTTTATATAATAAAAGAGAAAGGCTTTCATCGTTTGGTGAAAGCCTTTCTCTTTTATTATTAAATTTCTTTTTGCGGGTGATTATCTGTTAATGAAAATGCAATAGGAACACTAAATGCTACCCTAACCGGTTTCCCATGCACATAACCTGGTTTCCATTCCGGCGACAATTTTACAACCCTTTGTGCCTCTTCATCGCAGCCATCTCCAATTCCGCGCGCAACCGAAACATGTGTTATGGTGCCATTGCTTTCACAATAAAAACTGATAATTACTCTGCCTTGCGTACCATATTCTCTTGCCACTGCCGGATAACGAATACTTCTTGCGAGGAACGCAGAAAATCCCTTAAGCCCTCCAGGAAATTCAGGTAAAACATCTACTAAGGCAAAAAAACTATTCCCAGACTTATATTTATATTCTGATATTTTTAGCTCACCATTTTTATATTCATTTTCAATGTTAGTGGTGTCATTCTTTTTTATATGCCATAAACCTTCTTGTTTACCTGCGGTTAATTTACCTTCCGCTTGTATATTAGTTAAATCATCATCAAGCTCAAGCCAGTTACCTGAACCATTTTCAACTAACACCTTACCTGTAGAATCCCTGCAATCGCCATATCGTATTTTCCCGTCAGGCAGATAGTCTTTTGAGAGATTGAATTTATTATTAGGAAAATACCTTGTTTCGTGCCCAACCTGCTTTCCATTATCAAAGCTTCCCATAGCTTTTTTATGCCCGTTTGGGAAATATGCAATATAGTGCCCCTGATAGCGCAGGTTAGCTCCATTTGTTTTTGAACCGGTTATCAATTTTGGCTTACCATTTTGGTAATATTCATAAACAACAAACAAATTTTTATCAACGCTGCTATCAGGCGGAAAAACAGCCACAGAATAATCAGCACTATCCTTTGAAACCAATTTGCCAGAATTGTTCAGGTAATAGATGAGCCCGCCGCTTTGAGCTGAAGCTGCGGTAAAAAGGGATAGACCTAATAAAGTGAAAAGTATTTTTTTATACATGTTTAAGCTTGTTTGTAAATTATTCACTTAAGCTAAATGCAATAGGAAGGCTATGAATTAAACGAATAGCATGTCCATTCTTAAATCCAGGTATCCACGGTGGGGATAGTTTGATAACTCTCAAACACTCATAATTCAAAATATCAGCAACCCCTTTCGTAACAATAAAATCCGTTAACGTACCATCTATTTCGACCATAAAACTTATAGTAACAATCCCCTTAATTCCCTGTTCTCTTGCCAATAACGGATAATTTGTATTAAGCCATATAAATTTAACTAAAGCTTCTTTTCCTCCAGGATATTCTGGCTCTTTATTTATATCAATTAACTCACCATTTAACTTACTGATAATATCTAATGAATTTAGTTCGCCATTTATATATTCACTAATTGTTTCATACTCATATACAGTACCATGCCATCGTCCTACTTTTAAACCTTCCTTGATCACTCCCCATGAATCAATATTTTTAAAATCCTGCTCAAATTGAATCCATTTACCATTACCATTTTCGGCAAGCACATTACCTGTTGAATCCCTGCAATCCTTAAGCAAAACTTTTTTAGCATCGATATAATCTTTTGAACTATAAAAATGACCATTGGGGTAATAATCAACCTCATGCCCTACCGGTTCGCCGTCTTCATAGTTACCGATCTTTCTTTTTTTACCGTTTGGGAAATAGGCTATATAGTGCCCTTGGTAGCGTAGTCTAATATCATTTGTTTTTGAACCGGTTATCAATCGAGGCTTACCATTTGGGTAATATTCACTCACTCTGAATAATTTTGTATCACCACTGGTATCGGGCGGAAAAACAACCATTGTATAATCAGCACTATCTTTTGAAACTAATTTACCGGAATTTTTAAGGTAATAGATGAGCCCGCCGCTTTGGGCATTAGCTGCGGTAAAAAGGGATAGACCTAATAAAGTGATAAATATTTTTTTATACATGTTTAAGCTTGTTTGTAAATTATTCACTCAAGGTAAATTGAATAGGGACAGTATAAAATACGCGTACAGCATGCCCATTTTGCATTGCAGGCGTCCAAGGTGGTGAAATAGTTATAACTCTTAAGGCCTCTTTACCCAAATCCGCATCCACTCCTTTAAAAACACTAATATTTGTTAAAGTTCCATTCCTTTCCACAATAAATCCAATATTTATCCGGCCCTGAACATGGTTTATTAATGCTGATCTTGGATAGTGCATAGTAAGCGCAAGGTATCGACCAAATGATTCAGCACCTCCAAGAAACAGTGGAATCTTATCTACCTTTATATCTTTTAATTTCTTTATAGTATCAGCCTCTTTTGATGATATTAATACACCATTTAAATTGTCAATAATGAGATCGTTACCAAACACATTTTCATGCCATATACTATCTTTTAATCCTTCCCTTATATTTCCTTGTGAATCTATGCCATCAAAATCTTCGTTATATTGAATCCATTTTCCATTACCATTTTCGGCAAGTATATTACCTGTTGAATCCCTGCAATCCTTAAGCAAAACTTTTTTAGCATCGATATAATCTTTTGAACTATAAAAACGACCATTTGGATAATAATCAACCTCATGCCCTAACGGTTCGCCATTTTCATAGTTACCTATTTTTCTTTTTTTGCCGTTTGGGAAATAGGCTATATAGCGGCCCTGATACAAAAGATTAATATCATTTGTTTTTGAGCTTGTTATTAATCTGGGTTTCCCATTTGGATAATATTCGCTCACTCTATATAATTTTGCATCAATACTGGTATCTGGCGGTAAAACAGCCATAGAATAATCAGCACTATCCTTTGAAACCAATTTTCCGGAATTTTTGAGATAATAAATAATGCCACCCGTTTGGGCATGAACTGCGGTATATAAAAACAGACTTATTAATAAAACAGGTATTAGTTTAGGCATATTATAAAGTAAGTACGAATATAATATTTTATTGCCTTCGGGAAGGATAATACTCTGGGTGTTTTGAACTTTGCTCTTCAAGTGCTTTCTTTTGAAGAGTATTTAGCTGAGGCTTAATTAAAAAAGTCCCGGATTAAAAGCTGTGCAGCTTACAATCCGGGACTTTTTGTAAAAGACTCAATAAACTAATACTTCCCTATTTAAAAGTTTCGTTAGTTAAACCTGTATTTGCTGTTGCGCTTTGTAATTTAAAGGTTATTGGCTGCCCGTTAACGCTGTTTAAATCACTAAATGGTATTTTAACACCGGTATTTATATCGCGGTAATCGGTAAATTCCATTACGGTTGAGTTTGGCACATCGGTGTATTGTTTCACCTTTAAGCCTGTCTTTATATCGTAAAAATATTTCACACTGATATTATCGGGCGATGTTACCACTAACAGGTAGGCCAACTGCCCGTTTACTACTTTAAGATCAGCATCTAATTTTGCGGTGTAGCCATCCTTCATAAAATCAAGCTCCGGGAACAGTTTGTACCTTGCTTTAACTGAATGCTTTTCAGTAGGGCCGCTAAAGGTAGATGGCCTTCCGTTCATTGCAAGTTTTATACTATCACCATCAATCACAATATGCGACAGGTTAAAGTTATTATAAGCCGGTACGGTAATATCCTGGAAAAATTTATCAGGTGTTTTAAATTTGTTAACCCTTACAAAGGTATAACCCTGCACGTGCCCTTCGGCTACGGTACTTAGGTCTTTTATATCCTTAACCCTTATTTCGCCGCCAATAGCATCTAAGTAAGCTTTAACAACACTTGCCGGGCTTGTACCCTTAGCCATGCCGATACCGCTCAAAGAATTATTTTCGGGGTTAATATCTGGCAGGATATGATCAGGGTCAATAGTTGCGTAGGTAATTTTTGAGGTTGATTTGTAGGCGAAAGTCCAGGTACCGCCGCGTTGCCATATTTCGGCAGGAAGTTTAACAGTATCTGTTTTACCATTCTCTTCCTTTATAGCAATGGTTACCGGCAGGGCCATAGCTTCCTTATTTTCAATCGTGATCAATGAACCTTTTGAAGGATCATTATCAATATAATCAATTGATTTTAACGACTGATCCAATTTCCAGGTGGTAGTGAACCACTCGTTCCAAAACCAGCTCAGGTCCTCGCCTGCTGCATTATCCATTGAGTGGAAAAAATCAAATGGCGTTGGGTGTTTAAATGCCCAGCGTTTAATATACGTTCTGAAAGCGTAATCGAAACGCTTTTCGCCCAATATCTGCTCGCGCAAAATAGTTAAACCCAATGCAGGTTTTTCATAAGCTGCATAGCCTAAATAATCAGGCTGAATAACATCAGGCGTGCTCATAATAGGATCAGCTTCAGGACTAAACATACCTTTAGCACCTTTTTCTATATCTTCTGATTCAAAATACTCGCCATTGTTAAACACCTTAGTATCAACCTTATTGATAAAGGTGTTAAAACCTTCGTCCATCCAGGCGTATTTACGCTCGTTTGAGCCAACGATCATCGGGAACCAGTTATGGCCAAACTCGTGGTTGGTTACTTCCCATAAACCACCACCCTGGCTTTGTGAACTACAAAATACAATACCCGGGTATTCCATACCACCTACTATACCACCAACATTGGTAGCAACCGGGTAAGTATATTCGTACCACTCGGTTGAGTATAGCTCAATACAGTTTTTAACATACTCGGTTGATCGGCTCCAGGCTTTCATGCCCTTGCTTTCAATAGGGTAAACTGATTGGGCCAATGCTTTTTTGCCACTTGGCAAATTGATCCTTGCGGCATCCCACAAAAAGGCCTTTGAAGCAGCCCACGATACATCGCGCGAGTTTTTGCAGAAAAAGTGCCAGGTAAGCGTTGGTTTAGCAGGATAAGAACTTTTATCTTTAATATCAATCGAATCCTTGATCATTACCGTTTTATCGCTGCCTTTGGCAACAGCTAAACGGCTCATTATTTTAGGAGTGTAAACTTCGGCAGGGTTCAATAACTCGCCCGAGCCTACTACCACTAAATTACTTGGTGCAGTGATGGTAAAATCAAAATTACCATACTCCAGGTAAAACTCTGATGCACCCATGTACGGGATTACGTTCCAACCGGTAACATCATCATACACTTCCATGCGGGGGTACCATTGGGCTATTTCATAGATCCAGCCATTTTTGGTAAGCACACGGCCCATCCTGTCGGTACCATATTCAGGTACTGCAAACTGGTAATCAATCTTTATCTGCAATTTACTACCGCCTGATCTTAAGGTATCGTTCAGTTTTATTTGCATGCGGGTATCGGTTACCAGGTAGTCAACCTTTTCGGCTTTGCCATTTTTTATAACATAAACGCCTTTTATCTCATCGCCGTTGGTAAATGTCTGTGTTGAAAACCTACCACCGGTAACCGGGCTTGTAGCCTGCCCGCGCGAATCTTTTTTGTAAATATTCTGATCAACCTGCAGCCATAAAAATGCCAGCGGGTCGGGGCTGTTGTTGGTGTAGGTAATTACGGTAGTACCACTTACACTGTGTTTGGCAGTATCAAGGGTAACATTCAATTTATAATCTGCCCGGTTTTGCCAGTATTTGGCACCGGGGGTACCGGCTGCTGTTCTGTATTCGTCGCCTTTACCAAAGTAAAACAGCGGGTTAAATACCTTGTGCTGATCGTAATTAGATGGTGCTTCGGCTGCTTTTTGGGCATGGCTTGATAAGGCACAACCACAAAGCAATAAAAGCATGCTAAGTTTAGGATATTTCATATTTAGAAAATTTATGATTTTAAGGCAATATATAAAAATATTTATACCGGCTAAAAAATAAGTTAGCAATAAAAGCCGTTTAACTGGAAAACATAGTTTCTACCAAAAGTAAGGATTTAGTTACCAGCTTAAATGGCTGCTCCTCCATTATCCAAACCAGTCAAACAGATCGTTTTGCTTTAGGGCAGCCTTATTATTTTCATCCAAATCTTTTACAACCTGCCCCTCGCCCATTAAAATAATACGGTTGCCATATTTATAGGCATCCTTCAGGTTATGGGTGATCAGGATTGAGGTTAGCCGGTAATCTTTTATCAGCTCATCGGCAGTGCGCATAACAATATCTGCAGAGCGTGGATCGAGTGCGGCTGTTGGTTCATCTAACAATAAAACTTTACAGCTGTCCATTACACTCATCAACAAGGTTAATGCCTGCCTTTGGCCGCCGGAGAGGGTGCCCATTTGCTGCTCTATCTTATTTTCGAGCCCCATGCCAAGGGTACTTATTTTTTCGCGCACCTGGTTCTTAAAGGTTTCATTAATGCCGACAGAAAGGCCTTTTGATTTGGTGCGGATAGCCGCCAGCCTGAAATTATCTAAAATACTGAGATCAGACGCTGTGCCGCTCGATGGGTTCTGAAAAACACGGGCAATCCACTTGCTTCGTTTATAATCAGGCAGTTTGGTAACATCCTGGTCATCAATAATAATATTGCCTAATGTTGGAAAAACACTGCCGGCAACCATATCAAGCAGTGTAGTTTTACCCGAGCCGTTAGCGCCCACTATCACCAAAAATTCCTGTGTATTTATTTTTAGGTTGATGCCACGTACAGCATCTACCTGGTTAGCTTTACCGGAGTTAAAAATTTTATGAACGTTATTAATTTCAATCATAATTACTTTGCGTTTCTAAAATTCAACCTCGGTAAACTCACTATTAATAATACAAATACGGCAGTAACTAACTTAAGCAGGTTGGCATCAACCCCAATATCAAGTGTTACGGCTAATACCAATTGAAATATAATAGCCCCTAAAAGCACCAATATTAAACTGATCCACACAGATGTAATCCTGAACCAGTTGATCAGCGTTTCGGCTATAATTACTGAACCCAAACCTATAATAACTGCTCCTATCCCCATGTTAATATCCGTAAAGCCCTGATACTGGCTGATAAGGTACCCACTAAGCGCGGTTAAGGCATTGGCCAGTGCAAGCCCTGTTATTTTCATCCGGTCGGTATTTACACCTAACGACCGGATCATTGATTCGCTGTTACCGGTAGCCCGCATTGCAATCCCAAAATCGGTTTTAAGCAAGAAACCGATAATAACCGTTATGATGATCACAAAAACGAATAAGATGCAAAATGTATTTTGATTTGGATCGGAACAGATGCTCAGGATATTAAATAAGGTAGGGATGCTATTAAGCGGTAAGTTTGAGGTCCGCATAATAGATAAGTTCACCGAATAAAGGGCCGTCATTACCAATATACCTGCCAGCAGCGCATTTATTTTCAGCTTGGTATGTATCAAACCTGTTAATGCCCCGGCAAGCGCCCCGGCAATAATAACAGCAGGTAAAATCAGGTACGAAGGTAAGTGATTGGTAAGCAAAATGGCCGTTACCACACCACCGAGCGTATAACTGCCATCGGTAGTAATATCCGGAATATTAAAGATCTTCATCGAGATATAGATCCCGAAAGCAATACCTGAAAAACATAGGCCTTGTAATATAGCGGTAAGGTAAAAATCCATCTATTTAACAGCTTCGAAGTTTGCAGGTACGGTAATATGATACTTTTTGGCAGCCGCCGGGTTATATACCCTGCGCCTGATCTTCACCATTTCGGGTTGTAAACCGGCGGTGCTATGTGTTTTTAAATATTGAGCAGCCTGTTCGCCTGCCTGGTATCCCCATTGATAAATATCGGCGCCAAAGGCTGCTACAGCCCCGCGTTGTACCAAACCGGCTTCGCTGGTAAATATGGGTACATTTTTTTGGTCGCAGCCTTTAAGTATAGTTTCAAATGCTGCAAATACACTATTATCCGGATTGGCAAAAAAGGCATCAATATTTTTACCGAGCAAGGATTGCGTAACCAACTGCGCATCGGCAGATGAATTTAACGGAAGGGCTACCAGCGTAATGTTTAATTTTTCGGCTAATGTTTCAATTCGCTTTTTGGCATCAACAGATTGCGGTTCGCTTTGGTTATAGATCATACCAACAACTAACTTACTGCCTTTAGGCTTTAAAAATTTGGGGATATTTGAAAAAGAAGTATCGATATAATTTAAATCCTCTACCGCGCCAAACAGGTTTGCAGGTGCTTTGCCGTTGGCATCTTCTAATTTCATGAGCTTAACAATTGGAGATACCATCATGAAAATAGGGATAGTTTTAGTTTTTTGTGCAGCAGTGATTGACGAAAGTGTAGTACAGGTAGCCAACAGATCAACCTTTTTTGAAACAAAGTAGTTTACAATTTGCGTAAGCGTTGGGATGCTACCTTGCGCATTGCGGTATTGGATCTCAACATTTTTACCATCCTCGAAACCGTTTTTCTTCAAGGCATCAATAAAGCCCGTTTTTGCGGGGGCTATAGATGCATCCTGAAAGGCATCTACAAAACCAACAACCGGCTTTGAATCTTTATTTTTTGAGTGACAGGAAACAATGGCAACTATAAGTAAAGCCAGAAAAGAAAGCTTCATATACTTCATGCCCCTAAGTTAAATAATTTGAAGGTGTAGAAAGCCATTTTTTACGGTTTTACAAGATTGTGACCATTTAACAATCCGGAGATAAATGGTATAACCAATTTTGGCCCAAAGAGCACTAATTGCAGCTAATAATGAGTCGAGGTCAAAATGTACAATTATTAAAATATAAAAATCTGTTTTTCAGTAAATTACATCAAAATAAAATCTTTTAAATATACTAATTAGGGAGCTTTGCTACCCACCTTGTACCAAGTAGCACAATTTTACGTATTTTAGCCACTGCATGACACCTGTTATATCTAAACTACCTCAAACCGGCACTACCATATTTACGGTAATGTCTGCTTTGGCAAATGAAGTTGGTGCGATAAATTTATCGCAGGGCTTTCCTGACTACGAAACTTCGCCCGAACTGATTGAACTTGTTGATAAGGCCATGAAAAATGGTCATAATCAATATGCCCCTATGCCTGGCGTTATGGCCCTGCGCGAACAAATTGCACAAAAAACGGAAAGGCTTTACGGCGCGGTTTATAACCCCGAAACAGAGATCACCATTACTGCCGGGGGTACACAAGCCATATTTACAGCAATAACCGCTGTTATTAACCCTAACGATGAGGTAATTATTTTTGAGCCAGCTTTTGACTGCTATGCCCCTGCCATAAAACTGATGGGCGGTATTGTAAAATCATTAGAGCTGGAACCACCCAACTATCGCATAGCCTGGGACATGGTAAAAAGGCTTATCAATAATAAAACAAGGATGATCATCCTTAATTCGCCGCATAACCCTACCGCTACCATTTTGCACCAGGAGGATATTGACGAGTTATGTGCCATTGTAAAAAATCAGGATATACTGATCTTAAGCGATGAGGTTTATGAGCATTTAATATACGATGGTGAAACCCATCATAGCATGGCCCGTTATGCCGAATTACAGCAGCGCAGCTTTATTGTAGCATCATTCGGTAAGCCGTTTCATGCTACCGGCTGGAAGGTTGGATATTGCATGGCCCCTGCTTTTTTAATGCAGGAGTTTAGAAAAGTACACCAGTTTTTAGTTTTCAGTGTTAACACACCGATACAATATGCAATTACCGAATACCTGAAAAACGAAAATCATTATTTAAGCCTGCCCGAATTTTTCCAGCAAAAGCGCGATCACTTCCGTAATGGACTGATGGAAAGCAAGTTTGAACTATTGCCTTGCTTTGGTACTTATTTTCAATCCGTAACCTATAACAACATTACAGACGAGAAAGACAGCGACTTTGCACTGCGTTTAACAAAGGAAATCGGGGTAGCATCCATACCTAATTCCGTGTTCTACACAAAGGGTACAGACCACCATGTTTTACGTTTTTGTTTTGCTAAAAGGCAAGAAACTTTAGATAAAGCCGTTGATAGATTGATTAAAATATAATTTGCCTGTAGTTGGTAGTCCTTTAACTACGGTAAGATTTCTTTTGTTAACGATGGCCAGCTGATCATTTTACAAGGACTAAAATATTAACCATGAATCAAGAAATTATGGATAATCTTAAAATTACCGTGTTCCAGGGATACCTTTTCTGGGAGAATATTGATAAAAACCTGCAGAACATTTCGCTGCGTTTATCGGGCATCCGTGAAAAAACGAACCTGATCATTTTGCCGGAAATGTTTAATACAGGTTTTTCCATGAATGCCGAAACACTTGCCGAACCCATGAACGGCAAAACCATGACCTGGATGAAGCAAACGGCTCATAAATATGAGTGTGTTATAACAGGGAGCATTATTATAAAAGAAAACGACAAATACTATAACCGCCTGATTTGGATGCGCCCTGATGGCACTTATGAATGCTATGATAAGCGCCATCTTTTTGCTTTGGGGAAAGAGCACCAAACATATACTGCCGGTGATAAAAAACTCATAGTTGAACTTAACGGCTGGAAAATTTGCCCGATGATCTGTTACGACCTCCGTTTCCCGGTTTGGATGCGTAATGTTGATGCCGAATATGATTTAATGATCATTGTTGCCAACTGGCCCGAGCGCCGCGCCCTGCACTGGCGTTCATTGATCCCGGCACGTGCTATTGAAAACCAGGCTTATGTTATTGGTGTTAACCGTGTTGGGCACGATGGTAATGAAGTTTATCATTCCGGTGATTCTACCTGTATTGACCCTGTGGGTAACGTGGTTTATTACAAACGCGATGAGGAAGACCTGTACACTTTCCCTATAATGGCAGACGAAGTAAAAAAGACCCGCCGCGCCCTGCCTTTTTTAAAGGATATGGATAATTTTGAAATTGTCTGAATCAGGATTTACTGAATTTCAGAATTTTCAGAATAATGCTCTCGCACCACAGTCGCTTGGCTCCTGCCGGGTGACGACTATATTCAGGCCTCCGGCTGATGTACACTTAAATTACTTTACTGATGGTCGGCGAGACGCCGATTAGAAAATCGTCACCCGGTAAGAGCCGGGCATGAATACAATTTTATAGATTTGAAAAGCATTAATCCAGTAAATTCTAAAATCCGGGAAATTCTGATTCAGACAGAGAAGCTAAAACGATTAAACAAAATTCTAAAAATGTGCAATTTCTGATTATTTTTACCCCATACAAAACATCAACTTAATTCAATGAGGCTTCTATCCCGCAGCATCCTGCCATCCTGTTTTATTTTATTTTTTGCTTTATCATCATCGGCCCAAAAGAAAAAGGATTACACGCCTTTGGTTAACCCATTTATTGGTACCGGAGGCCACGGGCATACTTACCCGGGTGCAGTAGTACCCTTTGGGATGGTACAGCTTAGTCCTGATACCCGCCTAACAGGCTGGGATGGCTGCTCGGGCTATTATTATACCGATACCACCGTTTATGGCTTTTCACATACGCATTTAAGTGGTACGGGCATTGAAGATTATTGCGATGTTTTATTTATGCCTACTACAGGCGAAGCTAAATTTAAAAACACGGAATACCTCTCGGGCTTTAAAAAGAAGAATGAGATGGCAACACCCGGCTATTATAGAACCCACCTTGATAAATATGATATAGATGTTGAGCTAACTGCCAGCACCCGTGTTGGGGTACATAAATACACTTTCCCTAAAACGGATGAGGCCAATATTATTATCGATCTGCAACACCGAGATAAGGTGCTTGATTCATGGATTGAAGTGGTAAACGACCACGAGATACGCGGTTACCGCCGCTCAAGCTCATGGGCTGCAGATCAATCTGTATATTTCTACGCCAAGTTTTCAAAACCATTTAAAACCTACGGCATTGCTGCTAACGACCAATTGCAACAAGGTAAAAACAAAGTACAAGGCACCAACATAAAAATGTATATCCGTTTTGATAACCCGGGTGAGGTGATATCAAAAGTAGGCATCTCATCCGTTAGCGCTGAAGGTGCTTTAAAAAATCTGGATACAGAGGTACCCGACTTCGACTTTAAAAAAGTTCAAAGAGCTGCCAAAACATTATGGATCAATGAGCTATCAAAAATAGAAGTTGAGGGCGGTGGACCAAGTGCATCTGCACAACGGGAAACACAGGGCAATAATCTGCAGGCTGGTACAAACAAGTCATCATCAAAAAAGAAAACGCCGGCTGTTGACTATGCAAAAACCAAGCAGACCATTTTTTATACCGCGCTTTACCACGCTATGCTGGCCCCTAATATTTATAATGATGTTGATGGGCAGTACCGTGGGATGGATCAAAAAATCCACAAGGCCGAAGGATTTAACTACTACACCGTGTTTTCACTATGGGATACCTACCGTGCAGAAGACCCATTGCTTAACCTGATAGATCGAAAACGCACGCTCGACTTCGTCAAATCATTTATGGCGATGTATGAGCAGGGCGGCTTATTACCTATATGGCCCCTGGCATCAAATGAAACCTTTTGTATGGTGGGTAACCACTCCATCCCGGTAATTGTGGATGCTTATGCAAAAGGTATCCGCGATTTTAATGCCGAGGAAGCCTTTACCGCCATGAAAGCAGCTGTTAACCGCAACCAGTTCGGCCTGGATTCATACCGAAAAAATGGGGTTGTACTATCAGATGATGAGGCTGAGTCGGTTTCAAAAACATTGGAATATGCTTTTGACGACTGGTGTATAGCCCAAATGGCAAAAATGCTGAACAAACCCGATGATTATAAAACATTTATACAGCGCGCCCAATATTGGAAAAACAGCTATAACGATCAAAACAGCTTTATGCAGGCCCGTGCCAATGGCGGCTGGTACAGCCCTTTTGAGCCTACCGAGATCAATAATAACTACACCGAAGGTAACTCGTGGCAATACTCATTTTTAGTACCACAGGATGTTGAGGGGCTAATGGCACGCATGGGTGGTAAGGCAGCTTTTGAAACCAAGTTAGATGAATTGTTTACTACCGATTCAAAACTTAGCGGAAAAGACCAGCCGGATGTTGCAGGCTTAATTGGCCAGTACGCACATGGAAATGAGCCAAGCCACCATATGGCCTATCTGTATAACTTTACAGATTCGCCTGATAAAACGCAGTATTATATCAACAAGATCCTTCACGAAGAGTACAGCAATAACCCTGATGGCTTATCAGGCAATGAAGATTGCGGGCAGATGTCGGCCTGGTACGTGATCAGCTCTTTAGGTATTTATGATATTGCACCAGGGCAGCAACAATTCCAGATCGGGATCCCACAGTTTGATAAGGCAGTGATCAATCTTGAAAACGGCAAAAAATTCATTATCATTAACCCGGGTGCAAGTGTAGGTACTGCCAATATTTACCTGCAAGGCATGAATCTTAATAAAAAGGCTTACAACAAAATATTTATTGACTATGCAGACATTGCCAATGGGGGAAATTTTGAAGTATTTACCGGTAAACTACCCAACAAAATATTTGTACAGGGCTTAGAAAAACCAACGTCAAAGATCACCGAGAATCTGATTACTGCCGATCCGTATATAACCGGGCAAAAAACATTTAAGGATCATATTACTGTTACTATAAATGCTTATGGTGCCGGCACAAAAATATACTTCACTACTGATGGCTCAACCCCTACTGCAAGCTCAGCTTTGTATACTGCTGCGCTTGATGTTTCATCAACCAAAACAATTAAAGCCATTGCTGTAGATGCAGCCGGTAAAACCAGCTTTGTTGCCGAAGCCACCTTTACCAAAATAAGGAACGATATTAAATTAACCCTGGTAAATAAATACCTGCCAAACTATGCCGATCAGGGCGATAATACGCTGATAAACGGCATCCGCGGTAAGGCAAACTGGCGCATTGGCAACTGGCAGGGTTACCAGGGTAATGACCTGATTGCTATTGTTGATATGGGCGCGGTAAAGCCGGTTAAACAGGTAACCATAGGTGCTTTGCAGGATACACAATCATGGATAGTTTTCCCGAAAGAGGTTGAGTACTGGACATCTGATGATGGCGTAAATTATAAACTAACAACATCTGTTAGTTCAAAAATTGATATAAAAGATATGAATGTAAAAACGCAGGACTATACAGGCCTGCTAAATACCAATACCCGTTATATTAAAGTAGTAGCTAAGCAATACGGCCCATTACCCGAATGGCATGTAGCAAAAGGAGGCCTATCATACATTTTTGCAGATGAGATAATAGTTGAATAATACTATTAAAACTGATGATTAAGACACAACATGTGTCAAAGTTTTAAATATAAAAGGGCATCTGAAAAAGATGCCCTTTTATATTTAAAACTTATTTTTTACTTGCCTGCGGGCCATTTGCCAATACAAATGCAGCAACTTTTTTGCCGATGTTTTGGGCCGATGTATTTTCAAACGCATAGTGAATACCTCCGTAAATACGGCTGTAGCCATTTTCCCATTCAACTGTGCTTAATGATTCAAGTACACGTGCCGGCTCGCCTGCGGTGGTAGTATGCAGTTCAAGGTGGTTTTTATCTCCGTAAAAACTTTTCAGCACTTCGTAACCGGCGGTAATGGTCGCACTGTGGCCGCTTGGGTAGCTTGGATGCGGGGGGGTATTGATTAAAGGTGTCCATTTGGTATAATCCTTTACCGATCCATCAGCTTCTGCGTTTAAAGCCGTTACCGGTCGCCATGCTAAATATTTGTATTTGGTTCCCCATATCACAATTCGTGCATCAGCTTCGGCAATATCAACCAAAACAAAAATAAGGGCAGTTTTTTCAAGTGATGTATTATGGCTTTCGGCCAGTTCCCGTGCTGCCTCATTTACGGTTAGTTCAGCATCCTGTTTGTAAAACTGGGCTATGTGGGTTTGGTCTTCAGTGCGTTTTGTACTTTTATCAGCGCCTATTTCGGCAACTTCGTTCAACGCTTTTTTATATTCATCGCTGCCAATTGCGGGTGGCGCATCAGGCAAAAATTGTTTGCTGCTTGTTAATAAAAAAGGTTTTACATTCCCCCACTCTACATCAACTCCGGGTGCAAATTTACCTGGGGTTGGGCGGTATGCGCCAACAGCAGGTTTATCAGGCCCGGCATAAGTAGTAAGCGGACTTGAGCCATCATTGGCCCTTAAAGCAATAATATCTGCAGCTGCGGCTGCGCCAACTTTTTGGCCTTTATCAACCGGTCCATCATTTACAGCGGCTAAACTGCTTGTCAATGCCGAATCAAGCGATGTTTTTTGAGCCGGGAAGTAGTTAACAAGTACATCATGTGCCGCCTGTGCGGCGGCTGCCTTTGCCGAAGCCGGGCCATCAGGCGCCTGGTAATAATGATAAGGCTTACCAATATGTTTAATAGAGTTTACAGCATCATAAACAGCAATGGCTTCAATTGCTTCTGTACGGCTGCCTGTATTGCTGTTTTGCTTGGCAACCTTGGTTGCCTTAACAGTTATAAGGTTCCATTGAACAATTACATTACCTGGTTCAGGTTTTTTTGATGAAGCATTGGCATTATTTGCTAAAATACTAATGCCGATAATGGCGGTGCTTAATAAATTATTACGCATGGTTAAGTTGAATGTTCAGCAAATATAATAAATCCTATAATATCTATAGGATTAGTATTTATTATTTAATTGTATGCTAACGTGAATTTAATATTGCCTAAATATTATCCCAAATTTATTTGCACCATTTGTTTAAATTCAAAAAATAGACCGAAGTTTATAAAGATTAGCTCAAGATTATTTACGTTTGGCAGCGTTGCCGACAGGCACTTAAAAAGTTTTGCATTTAACATAACCGGATGTATTGGTACGAAGATGAAGTTAAACGGGTTGAGAAAGACAGTCTGAAATTAGGATATGCTCCCGAAACCATTTTTTATGGCAGTTCATCCATTCGTATGTGGGGAAGTCTTTACAACGATTTTAAGGATTTAAAACCTGTTAACCTTGGCTTCGGAGGATCAACATTAGCTGCCTGCGTTTGGTTTTTTGATAGGGTTATGACACCCTATCAACCTAAAAGGCTACTTTTTTATGCAGGTGACAACGACCTTGGCGATGGCCGGAATCCTGAGGAGGTATTTATTTTTTTTCAGCAATTAGTAGTATTGGCTACTAAACGTTTTGGCGATATACCTTGCTATTTCATCTCGCTGAAACCAAGTGTTGTCCGCTGGCCCATAATTGATAAATTTAAATACACCAATAATTTAATTGAAAGCGAAATTGTTAAACATGACAATAACTGGCATTTTATTGATATTTTTAAGGAAATGATTGATGCAGCAGGTAACTTAAAAAAGGAATACTTTTTGAGTGACGGCCTGCACCTGAGCGAAAGTGGATACAGCTTGTGGAAAGAGATAGTTTGGGATCATATTAACGTTAATCATTAATTTATTTTAAGGTAATAACAGGTGCGGATATTTCCAGCCGTAAAGCTATGCCGTAATGAACAGGGGATATCATAAGTGGTATAGTGAAACATTGCAGCGTGATATGGAGTTGCTGGTTTTCGGGTATGGTGGCAGGGCTGTGTTATTTTTCCCTACCCGTATGGCCCGTTTTTATGATTATGAAAATTGGGGTATAGTTGCCGCCCTGCAACATCGTATTGAAAACGGCGAACTGCAACTTTTTTGTGTTGATAGTATTGATGGCGAAAGTTTTTACAACCATATGGTTCACCCGGCAACACGCATCAGCCGGCATTTACAATATGAGCAGTATATTTTAAGCGAGGTAATGCCATTTATGCGCACCAAAAACAGCGGCGATGATTTTGAAGTGGCCGGTTGCAGTATGGGTGCTTACCACGCCATAAATTTGGCCATGAAACATCCACTTTTGTTTAAAAAGGTTGTGTGCATGAGCGGCAGATATGATTTAACCAGGCAGGTAAATGATTATAAAGATCTTTTTGATGGCTTCCATAATGAGGATGTTTATTTTAATATGCCCCGGCAGTTTGTTGCCAACCTTTACGATGATCACATTTTGAATGCTATCCGCCATATAAATATTATTCTTGCCATAGGTCAAACAGATCCTTTTTTATCCAACAACCAGGAATTTAGCGAACTGCTGTGGAGCAAAGGCGTAGCTAACCAATTATATATATGGAATAACTATGCACACAATCCGCGCTACTGGAAACAAATGGTGCAACTTTATTTGTAAGCACAACATTCCGGATAAAATTTAAAGCATAAAAAAAGCAGCGCTAATAAACCGCTGCCCTTATATAAAGATCAGTATAACAAGTAAAATCTTATTTCTGAAACTCAGGTTTTAACTCCGCTTTTTCTGCCTTTCTAAACTTCATTACTTTAGGTACTGATACACCCTGAATGTAAGGGTTATCACCATTAAGCCTGTAATATCCCTGGTGATATTTTTCGGCAGGGTAAAACACTTTATAAGGCACTACCTGCGTAACTATAGCTTCGGGATAATGCTTGCTTGCATTTATTTTTTTTATGGTTTCCATCAAGGTTGCTTTTTCTTCGGGTGTACGATAAAAAGCTATTGAACGGTAATCGTTACCTTCATCAGGGCCCTGGCGGTCAAGCTCTGTAGGGTCATGTGCAAAAAAGAAAGCATTTGCTAAAGTAGCATAGCTTATAACTTTAGGATCATAATAAACCTGTACACATTCGGCATGGCCGGTAGTACGCGTGCTTACATCCTCGTACGACGGATTTTTAGTAGTACCGCCAGCATAACCGGATATAACTTTATCAACACCCTTCAGCTCAGACATGGCTTCGCTCATACTCCAAAAACAGCCGCCGCCAAAAGTGGCAACTTCCTGCCCTGCCTTAGGCTTAGGTAAGGCAGCAAAATCATTACCACCGGGTTGGGCGTTAACACAGCTTGCCAGCAATAATATTCCGGCAACATATAACATAACTTGTTTCATACAATTTTAAAGTTTGTAAGTAAATATACGTTGATAACCTTTTGTTGGATGGTCATTACTAAGTAACTAATTCCTGCATTAAAGGTTTCATGGGCTTAGTCGTGAGTATCTTTAAATCCTTACAAATTTATTTTAACATGAAGAATTATTGGCCGAGCGACCGTTTAACCATAGTAAGTATAGATGTTAGTCCGTTGATTTTTATTTCATAAACACTTGCAAGCATCATACCTAATTTACCCGGCGGGAAACCCTTGTTGTGCATCCACTCAAGGTATGACACAGGTATATCACTTATAAGCGTACCCTTGTATTTGCCAAAAGGCATCCGCGTTTTTACAACATCTATCAGTATCTTAGGGTCGGGCTGCATGTTTTCCACATGGTAAAGATATAAAGATCAGTAACTGTTTACAGGTGCATTAAACTAAAACGTTACATAAGTAAGATATAAAACGCAAACACTAAGCAATAATCAGCGTTATAACTTTACACTTATAAACTAAACATGAAACAACAATTTGAAGCAATGCTAACCGGATCAGATGCAACTGTTGATGGTGTAGTTAGTAAAATAACTTTTGAAGGCTATGAAAATGCCTATGAATTTGAATCGATTGATAATAACCTGCACCTGATAATAGCTAAAAACGAAGATGGTAAATGGGTGCGCCTGGCAAGTACCGAACCTTATTTATCAGGTTGGGTTGATGAATTAGTTCAGCAGATAGTTTAAATTACAACTTATGGAAAAAAGGGAAATAGGTAATTCAGGAATCAAGGTTTATCCTTTTGCCTTTGGTGGCAATGTTTTTGGATGGACTATAGATGAAAAACAATCATTTAAAATATTAGACGGTTTTGTTGATGCAGGGCTTGATTTTATTGATACTGCCGATATGTATTCTACCTGGGTACCGGGCCATACGGGCGGCGAATCAGAAACCATTATTGGTAACTGGCTCAAAAAATCAGGCAAACGAAACAGCCTGGTTATAGCCACAAAGGTTGGCAAGCCCATGGGCGATGGTAAAAAAGGACTCTCGCGCAAATACATTACACAAGCTGTTGAAGATTCATTAAAAAGGCTGCAAACAGATTATATAGATCTTTATCAATCGCACGATGATGATAAAGATACCCCACTGTTAGAAACACTTGAAACTTATACCGACCTGATAAAACAAGGCAAGGTAAGAGCCATTGGCGCATCAAATTACGATGGCATCAGGCTTAAAGAGGCTTTACAGGTAAGCAAGGATAATAACCTGGCTGCTTATGAATGCCTGCAGCCCGAATATAACCTTTATACCCGCGAATATTATGAAAAGGAACTTGAAACGGTATGCCGTGAAAGGAATATTGGTGTAATCTCTTACTTTTCGTTAGCGAGCGGTTTTTTAACGGGTAAATACCGCTCTGAAAATGATTTGAATAAAAGCAGCCGTGGTGGTGGCATAAAAAAATACCTGGAACCCCGTGGTTATAAAATTTTGGCAGCATTGGACAAGGTAGCTGCGGAATATGATGCAACACCAGCCGAAGTTGCCCTGGCATGGGTAATAGCACGCCCTGGTATAACAGCACCTATTGCCAGTGCAACCACTATTGAGCAATTAAATGATATTACAAAATCAACATCGCTTAACTTAAAAAGTGATGCGATAGATTTGCTGAATAGTGCCAGCAGTTACTGATCGGGAAAACAAAAAAAGGCCACCTCAAGGTGGCCTTTCCAATTATATATGTTGTGGAGCTTATATTAAAACCTTGGTCTGCTGTGGCCAAAACCACCTTGTTGGTTATTTTGAGCAAAGTGTTCCTCACCTCCCCTGTTACCACCGCGATCTTGTCCGCTATGGTTTTGGTTTGATGGCTGGCTAAAGCCACCTTCCCTGCCACCACGGTTATCATTACCACGGTTGTAGTTTTGGTTGGGCTGGCTAAAGCCACCTTCCCTTCCACCACGGTTATCATTACCCCGGTTGTAGTTTTGGTTGGGCTGACCGTAACCCTGGCCTCTGTTATCAAAATGACGATCATCGCCCCTGCGGTCAAATTGCTGACCTTGTTGTTTGTTATCAAAATGATCACCTCCCCTGTAAGCATTATGATCGTATCTGCCGGCATAACCACCACCGAAACGGTTATCATGGTTAAAGTGCTGCCATTCGGCTACTTCACGACCATTATATCTTGACCGGTACATATCATTATGTATAAACGGGCGGTGTTCACGTATCTCAAACCTGCGTCCGCTTCTCCAGTCATAATCACGGTATGCACCTGGCAGGTAAGCAGCAGAGATCCAGTTACCGCCATTATTATAATAGTAACACTGTTGATTTACATCGTAATAAGCATCAACATCTGGCAGATAGTAGTAATCATCATCATTACTGTCATCATAAACAGGTTGTTGCTGTTCCTGATAAACCGGTTCCTGGTAAACTACCGGAGCGGGTTGATAAACAACCGGGCGGGCACCAAAATGAAAACCTAAATGTATCCTAATCTGTGCATCGGCAGTGTTATAAATTAAACCGCTTAATGCTATTGCTGATAATATTGCTAACTTTTTCATATTGTTAAATTTTATATAGTTAGGACAGTAATATCAGCCCAAGGTTTAATCATACATAGCAATTATATTACATTACAGTATATTAACAGAATTTAATTTTGTAATTATTCATTAAATTAAAATTATGTTTCAAAACCTCAATTACTCTTATTATAAAACAATATATTATATGCCTGTTTATTATTTAATTTTTTCAGAATAAATTATTTATTGAATAATTTAAAGATAACTTCTGATTAGCACCTATAATTATTATTAACCGGCTCATAAATATGTACAAAAGCACTTTTATCAGTTAAGCGGCATAGCATATTTTGTTAAAAAACTGTCGCTGTCACACTAATTCTACAAAACAGAATACCTAATTTTCAGTTGTTTAATTAACTTTGGTAACCAAACAACCGCAACTTATGAAAACCAAAAAATTAATTATCTCATTGCTTCCCGTATTTGCAGTAATAGGGTTTATACTATTTAACGCCTGTAAAAGTGGCGGCGATAGCAAAACGCCACCTGCCGAAAACGCTGGCTTAACATTACCCGAAGGATTTAACGCCGCTGCCATTGCCGAACATTTAAGTAGCCCAAGGCATTTAGTGGTAACCCCGCAAAACGAAATTTACATACACCTTGCAAACGCCCGTAACGGAAATGGCATTGTTGTACTACAACAAAGTGGCGATAAGGCTACCGTTAAAACCAGCTTTGCTAATTATGGCGGTACGGGTATCTATATTAAAAATGGTTACCTGTATGCTGCATCAAACACTGACGTTTATAGGTATAAGCTGAATGATAATAACGAGGTAATTGACCCGGCCAAACCTGAAACAATTGTTACCGGCTTGATTAGCCGCCGCATGCATCAGCCTAAAGCTATAATGCTTGATAATGATGGCAACCTTTATGTTAATATTGGTGCCTATTCAAATATATGCAGTGATTATGATAAAGATAAAAAAGGTTGTTCGGTTTTAGATTCGGCTGCCGGTATCTGGCAGTTTAAGGCTGATAAATTAAATCAGCATTACAGCGATGGTGTTCGTTATGCCACAGGCTTACGCAATGTTGTTGGCTTAGACTGGAACCAGCAGGATAACCAGCTTTTTGTAATGCAGCATGGCCGTGATGCTCTGCATGATCTGTACCCTAACCTTTACACAGAAAAACAATCAGCCGACCTGCCTGCTGAGTGTATGTTCGCCTTAAAAAAAGGTGACAATGCCGGCTGGCCATATTTGTATTACGACTGGATTCAGCATAAAAAAATTGTTGGCCCTGAGTACGGCGGCGATGGTAAAAAAGAAGCAGACAATAAGTACATTGATCCGGTTGCTGCTTATCCCGGTCACTTCGCACCCGATGGTTTGTTATTTTACACAGGCAATCAATTCCCTGAAAAATACAAGAATGGTGCATTTATAGCCTTTCATGGTTCATGGAACAGGGCTCCGCTACCACAGGAAGGTTATTGCGTGGTTTTTCAACCGTTTAAGAATGGAAAACCCGACGGCAAGTATGAAGTATTTGCAGATGGTTTTGCTGGCGCGGATAAATCACCGGGTGGAGCAATGCACCGCCCATGCGGCCTGGCGCAGGGCCCTGATGGTTCGTTATATGTAACCGACGATCAAAAAGGAACGCTTTATAAAATCACCTATAAAAAATAATAATGAAATTTATATCAGCATACCTGGCATTATACCTGTTATTAATCGCTCCGCATTTACACGCGCAAGTTAAGCACGTAAGCAGGCATAGCAGTTCAGGATCATCCCTTGCCAGGGGCAAAGTAGTTTATACCAAAATTTGCCTCAGCTGCCACATGGCGAACGGCGGCGGTGTACCTATGATGAATCCACCGCTTATTAATACAAGTTATGTTTTGGGCGATAAAACCAAGCTAATAAAAATTGTGCTGAATGGCTTTAATGAAGATGTTGAAATAAACGGGCAAACGTATTCAAACGCGATGACCCCGCATAACGACCTGAAAGATCAGCAAATTGCCGATGTATTAACTTACGTGCGTAAAAGCTTTGGTAATAAAGCCAGCAGCGTAACTGCAGCCGAAGTAAAAAAGGTTAGAGCAACTAACATTGCTAAATAAAACTAAGGATAACCCTTACCGGTTCTTAAAGGCTCCGGTAAGGGTTTATCATGTTATTCTGTAATATGGTATTGGTAAGCATTACTGTGCTGTATTTTTGCCTGCACCCGCTCAATACTCTCTTCAATGGTTTCACGCTGTACCTTTTTGGTAGCTTCAATAAAAGCATCCTGGTAGGCCTTTAATGCCTTTGTCCAATTCTTGTTCTTTTCGTAAAACAAACCTAACAGATCATAAATAGATGCCGTATTAACCCCGGCAGTATTTAAAGCTTGTTGTGCAATGGCATGTACCTGCTTCTCCATATTTAAAAAAACAACCAGTTTCAGATAATGGAAATAATTATCCGGGAAACCCGGCTCTAACTCCATACAGGTTTTAAAATGATAACCCGCCGTTTGGTAATCATTTATCTCGTAATAATAAATATTACCCAACTGGAAATGCGCACGCGCATACAGTGGGTCGTTACTAACAATTTCGTTAAGTAATTGCAATGCTTTTGGCGTTCTACCGAAACCCAACTTATCAATAGCTTGTAAATACTTTTCTTCAACAGTATAATAAGTGTTCATAAAATTTCAATGATATATATTGGCCTACCCTTAAGTAAAGCCTTAAATTCAGTAATAAATAGTTTTGATTAATGCCCCTTAGCCAGGGCAGCAGAAGAGTGTGTGCTATTTAGCTGCATAGCTCTTCTGCCACGAACCCATAGGCCGCTTAAAGCTTTTTTTGCAGAAGAAATTGATACGCAGCATTATTTTATTTTTTTGCAAAGATAGGGAGATAATTATAAAAATCAAAAAAGGGCAGATTATTGCCTACCCTTTAAACACTTGGTGCAGATTAAACTCTTTTTTATATTTTTGCAGATGAACGGACGTTAGTATACCTTAACCCCGTTCGCATTCCTTATAAATGGATATATCAGTAGTAGTACCACTTTACGACGAAATAGAATCATTACCCGAGCTTACCTCATGGATAAGCCGCGTAATGGACGATAACCGATTTACCTACGAGGTTATTTTGGTTGACGATGGCAGCAGCGACGGCTCCTGGGAGATGATCCGTAAGCTGAGTACCAATAACCCTTTTATAAAAGGCATTAAGTTCAGGCGTAATTATGGTAAATCGGCTGCCTTAAATACTGGTTTTGAGGCCGCGCAAGGAAATGTTATTATAACAATGGATGCCGACCTGCAAGACAGTCCCGATGAGATCCCCGAACTTTACCGCCGTATAGTTGAAGAAAAATACGACCTTATATCGGGCTGGAAAGCTAAAAGGCACGATCCTTTAAGTAAAACCATCCCAACAAAATTATTTAATGCCGCAACCCGCCGCATGTCGGGCATTAATAACCTGCACGATTTTAACTGCGGCCTTAAAGCTTACCGCAAGGCAGTAGTTAAAAACATTGAGGTTTACGGCGAAATGCACCGCTACATTCCTGTTATTGCAAAATGGGCAGGCTTTGTAAAAATTGGCGAACAGGTAGTTGAACACCGCGCCCGCAAATACGGTAAAACCAAATTCGGAATGAGCCGTTTTGTAAACGGACTGCTTGACCTTATGTCTATATTTTTTGTGGGTAAGTTTGGTAAAAGGCCGATGCACTTTTTTGGTACTATGGGTGTATTGAGCTTTTTGGCTGGTACAATTATTACCATCTGGATGATTGCCGAGAAACTGCATTCTATAGCCAAAGGTGAGCATTATCGCAATATTACCGAACAAACCTTGTTTTATATAGCGCTTGTGGCCGTAATATTAGGTTCGCAGCTTTTCCTTACAGGGTTTGTGGCCGAATTGGTATCACGCAGTGCCAGCGAGCGCAATAAATACCAGATAGAGGAAGTTATTTAATTTGTTGATTATTAATTAAATCATACCGGGCAGTCAACAAAAAAATTGCCCAATTAATCATCTGCGATCAACTACTTACTGATACATGTTTTTTTCCATCATTATACCTTTATACAACCGCCCGCAGGAAATAAAAGAACTGCTGGAAACCCTTACCCTGCAAACTTATAAGCAGTTTGAGGTTTTGGTTATTGAGGATGGTTCGGTTAATGATGCCGCAAATGTGGTGAACAGCTTTACTGATAAGCTTGATCTGCGATACTTTGTAAAACCAAATGAAGGTCAGGGTTTTACCCGTAATTACGGTTTTGAACGGGCAAAAGGCGATTATTTTATTATTTATGATTCTGACTGCCTTATCCCCGAAAACTATTTGCAGATAGTAAATGATGCCTTAACAAATAATTACCTGGATGCCTACGGCGGCCCCGATGCTTCTCACCCTTCATTTACCCCGGTTCAAAAAGCCATAAGCTACTCCATGACTTCGCCTTTTACAACGGGTGGCATCAGGGGAAATAAAAAAGGCATAGGCCAGTTTCATCCGCGCAGCTTTAATATGGGTATATCCCGGCAGGTATGGGAAAAGGCAGGAGGTTTTATTATTACACGCTCTGGCGAGGATATTGAATACAGCATCCGTATTCATTCAATGGGTTTTAAAATAGGGTTGATACCCGAGGCAAAAGTTTATCATAAACGCCGCACAAACTTTTTACAATTTTATAAACAGATCCATTTTTTCGGCCGCGCCCGTATTAATGTTTATAAGTTCTTTCCCGGCGAGTTAAAACTGGTACATTTTTTCCCGGCAGCTTTTACGCTATCCCTCTTATTTACAGCAATTTCAAATATTTTTGGCTGGCAAATTGCACAATTATGTAATTTTGTTTTAGCACTTATAATTTTGTTGATATTTTTTCATTCGTGGAGTAAAAACAAGTCGGCAAAAATCGCATTTTTGAGCTTAATAGCATCCTTCATCCAACTTGTAGCTTATGGCCTTGGTTTTATGCAGGATTTTTGCAAGCGAATTATATTTAAACTATCGTAACTATCTATGTTTCACCCTTTTTCTATAACAGAAACAATAAGTATTGCGTGGCATATTTTAAAAAGGAATATTGCCACCATTGCCGTGTATTCGCTTATTGCCTTTGTTATTGTTATAGGTGCGGGCTTTGTTATTTATGATCTGCTGAATGATGAGATCCTGACCTCTATTGGCATTGTATTGCTGTTAGTAGGCATAAGCTTTATATTTTTAGGCTTTATCAAATTAATTTTTCAGCTTATTGATAAAGAGTTTTACGACTTTGGCTTTAATGATATTGTTCCCAAAGTAAAAATGCTGATGAGCTACCTTATTTTGCTGGTAATTGTGAGTACGCTTGCCGTGATCATGACCAATGGCATTAAACTGCTGGGCGATGGCATTGTACAAAGCATTTTAGGCATCTGTATATTTTTGTTTATCCAGTTCTTTTTCCTTTTCTATTTTCCTATCTGTGCCTGCTTTATTGTTGATGATCAGTCGGGCCCGTTTGAGTCTGTTGTGCAAAGCTTCAGCCTTATAAAGGGTAATTTTGTTAAATATTTCTTACTATTTCTCCTTATTGAAGGCATGGTGCTTGTAGGTTCAATTACCCGTATCGGGATGATATTTGTAGTGCCATTTGTAAACATCCTGTTAGTTGTGGCTTACCGTAAATTGGTTTACAGCCACCTTGACGTGGATGATGACATTACCGAAACGCTATAATTTATGGGACTAAAGGCAGCATTAAGCAAACCTTTTGCCGCTATTGTAAACAGCCAGTTAAACAAGCTACGCAAAAACGCAGTTGATCTTCAGCAAAAAACTTTTGAATACCTGGTTAGCCAGGGTAAAAATACATCGTTTGGCAAAACCCACCGTTTTGACCTGATCAAAACTTATGATGATTTTAAAAAGAGCGTACCCGTATATGATTACGAAGACCTTCGCCCCTATATTGACCGTGTTACCCATGGCGAAGAAAACGTTTTATGGCCAGGTAAGCCCGCCTATCTGGCTAAAACATCAGGAACCACATCGGGTGTAAAATATATCCCTATATCAAAAGAGAGCATGCCCCAGCATACTAAGGCTGCGCGTAATGCCTTATTAAGTTATGTGCACGAAACCGGCAATGCTGATTTTGTTGATGGCAAAATGATATTTCTGCAAGGCAGCCCTGTGCTTGATGTAAAGGCCGGTATTTCAGTAGGGCGTTTGTCGGGCATTGTTGCCCACCATGTGCCTGCCTACCTGCAAAAAAACCGCCTGCCGAGCTACGAAGTTAACTGTATGGACGATTGGGAACTAAAGGTTGATGCCATTGTTGCCGAAACTAAAAACGAGGATATGCGCCTTATATCAGGCATACCACCCTGGTGCCAAATGTATTTCGACAGGCTATCCACGGTTTCGGGCGGTAAAAAAATAAAAGACATTTTCCCAAACTTTAAGCTGTTTGTACACGGCGGCGTTAATTTTGAACCTTACCGCGCCCGTATGGAAGAAAGTATTGGCTTCCCTATTGATTCGATAGAAACTTACCCGGCTTCCGAAGGTTTTATTGCCTTCCAGGATTCCCAAAAGGAAAAGGGATTGTTACTGATGGTAGACTCGGGCATATTTTATGAGTTTGTACCCGCCGAAGAGTTTTTTAACGACGCCCCCACCCGCATCAGCCTGAAAGACATTGAACTTGATAAAAACTATGCTTTGATACTAAATACCAGCGCCGGTTTATGGGGCTACAGTCTTGGCGATACCATTAAGTTTGTATCAAAAGATCCTTATAAAATTGTGGTTACCGGGCGTATTAAGCATTATATATCGGCATTTGGTGAACATGTAATAGGCGAAGAGGTAGAACAAGCACTGATGAGCGTTGCCAATGAGCAGGGGGTTGATGTAATTGAATTTACGGTTGCCCCGCAGGTAAACCCACAAACGGGCGGCCTGCCCTACCACGAGTGGTTTATTGAATTTGGAAAAGAACCTAAAGACCTGAAAACCTTTTCGTTAGCAGTTGATAAGGTATTACAACAAAAAAATATTTACTATTTTGACCTTATTGAGGGTAACATTTTGCAGCCTTTGGTTATCCAATCACTTAAAAAGGATACCTTTATAAATTATATGCGATCTGAAGGGAAACTTGGCGGCCAGAACAAGGTGCCACGTTTAGCTAACGACCGCAAAATTGCCGATGGCTTAACCAATTATATTTTGAGTAAAATTTAAGTTTAATGAATAACAAACTTACCCTTGCAAAGCAAAATGCGGTGCCGGGTGAATTGGTTACAAAGTATTCAAAAGCAAGTGAATTAGTATACAAATAAAATTGACCGACACTATAAAAAATATTGCCATACTTGGCTCAACCGGGAGCATAGGCACACAAACATTAGAGGTTATTGGAAATAACCCGGGGCTTTTCAGGCCCTGGCTATTAACTGCCAATAGCAATGCCGATTTGCTGATAGCGCAGGCCATGCAGTTTAATCCTGCACATGTTATTGTTTGCGATGAAAGTAAATACCAATATGTAAAGGATGCACTTGCCAATACAACGGTACAGGTATCGGCAGGGATTGAAGCTATAATTGAAGCCGTTACCCACCCCGATATAAATATTGTACTTACAGCAATGGTGGGCTTTGCAGGTTTACAGCCTACAATTGCCTCTATAAAAGCAGGTAAAGACATTGCTTTAGCTAATAAAGAAACCCTTGTTGTAGCCGGCGAACTGATCACTTCACTTGCCAAAAAGCATAATGTTAATATTTTACCAGTTGATTCTGAGCACTCGGCCATATTTCAATGCCTTACCGGCGAAGCTGATAACAAGATTGAAAAGATTATCCTTACAGCATCAGGCGGCCCATTCAGGAACAGGTCATTAGCCTACCTGGAAGGTGTTACCCGCGAGGATGCCCTTAAGCATCCTAACTGGGTAATGGGCGCCAAAATAACTATCGACTCGGCATCGTTAATGAACAAGGGGCTTGAGGTTATTGAAGCCAAATGGCTGTTTGATTTGGATGCCGGTCAGATTGATGTTATTGTGCACCCGCAGTCAATCATCCACTCTATGGTACAGTTTCAGGATGGCTCCATCAAGGCGCAAATGGGTTTGCCGGATATGAAACTGCCTATCCAGTATGCCCTGTCCTATCCCGCAAGGATAAAAAACGATTTTAAACGTTTTGATTTTGTGAACTACCCAAATCTGACGTTCGAAAAACCGGACACTGTAACTTTTCGTAATCTTGCATTAGCGTTTGAGGCTTTAAAACAAGGTGGCAACATGCCTTGTATTATTAATGCAGCAAATGAGATAGCCGTTGCCGGATTTTTAAGCAAAAGCATTGGTTTTTTAGCCATGAGTACGGTTATTGAACAATGCATGCAACATATTGTCTTTAAGGCAAGTCCTGATTTGGACGACTATTTGAATACTGATAAAGAAACGCGCATCTTTGCGCAAAATTTAATACACCAAATGCCGTTAAAGGCATTGCAACTTTAATATAACGAATGAGTATAGTTATTATGGTGGGCCAGCTTATACTGGGCCTTTCAATTTTAGTAATTCTGCATGAACTTGGACATTTTTTAGCAGCCCGTGCATTCGGGATCAAGGTTGAAAAATTCTATCTTTTTTTTGATGCCTGGAACTTTAGCTTATTTAAGTTTAATTATAAGGGTGTTGAATACGGTATAGGCTGGCTTCCGCTTGGCGGCTATGTTAAAATTGCCGGTATGATTGATGAATCAATGGATACCGATCAGTTGGCAGGCCCGCCACAGCCCTGGGAGTTCCGTTCAAAACCGGCATGGCAGCGCTTAATTGTAATGCTTGGGGGTATCATCGTTAACATTGTATTAGGCATATTTATATTTTGGGTATTAACCATTCGCTATGGCGAAACTTATATACCAAACGGAGAGGCTAAATACGGTATTGTACCCGGCAAGATCGGCCTGAAAATTGGACTGGAACCCGGCGATAAGATTACCGCTATAAACGGCAAAGAGGTGGTTCGTTTTGAGGAACTGACCAGTACCGAGGTAATATTGGGTAATACCGATCTGACCGTTTTACGTGGCGACCAGACTGTACATGTTAAAGTACCGGGCAATTTAATAAATGATCTGTCTGATATGGGCATCGACCAGTTTATCAGCCGTATCCCGCGCTCTAAATTTGTAATTGACTCAGTAGTGCCGAACAGCTACGCAAATGCAGCAGGTATAATTAAAGGCGACAGCATTACTGCTGTGGATGGGGTTAAGATCCAGTTCTTTGATCAGCTGCAGTCCGAATTAAAAAAATACGCTGGCAAAGAGGCTGTCTTAGAAGTAAAACGCCATAACACAGTTACCCAGTTAACCACCAATGTTAACAGCGAAGGTACACTTGGTTTTAAAGATGGCCGCACAGGTATAGCAGCCAAATTTACCCAGCCGAAAGAAAAAGTATTAAAATATGGTTTCTTTGGTTCATTGCCTATTGGTGCCAACAAAGCTATCGGAACGTTTACTGATAATGCCAAAGGCCTTGGTAAGGTATTTAAAGGCGAAGTTAAGTTTAATAAAGCAGTAAGCGGCCCTGTAGCCATTGCAACCATGTTTGGCAGCCACATTGACTGGATCCGTTTCTGGAGCCTGGTGGGCTTCCTGTCAATGGTATTAGCCTTAACTAACCTGTTGCCTATCCCTGCGCTTGATGGCGGTCACTCTTTATTCCTGATAATTGAGATGATAAAAGGAAAACCACTGAGTGATAAATTTTTAGAACGCTCACAAATAGTAGGTTTTGTAATATTGGTTACCCTTATGGTATTTGTATTTGGAAACGATATTGTAAAAATATTTGTAAAGAAATAAGTTGTCCTGAATCAGCAAAAAAAAACATTAACAAGCCTTTTCAAAATTTGAAAAGGCTTGTTTGTTTTGATATAAATTTAAATTTACCGCATTATGGAAAATCAATTAGCCATCACCATTAATAAATTACAGCATGTAGGTATCCCGGTTACCAATGTTGAAACTTCAAAGGCATTTTACCAGCAATTAGGATTTGCTGAAGCAATGCGATCTCCCTTTACGGTTGAGGGGCAAACAGGTACCTGCGTAATGATGCAGCTTAATGAAATTATAATTGAGCTTTACCAATTGCCCGCCAAACAGCTTGAAGAAATTAAGACACGCAAAAACGGGCACATTGATCATATTGCTTTTGATGTAGATGATGTGGAAGCTGTTTTTGAAACCCTTAAAAATGAAGGATTCAATATAATTGAGGACAGCCCGGTATTTTTACCCTTCTGGAAAAATGGCTGCAAGTACTTTAATATAACAGGGCCGGATAATGAGATCCTGGAGTTTAACCAGATCATTAAATAAAAAAAGCCCCATCATTAAGCTTTATGATTTAAAGCACAATGATGAGGCAGTTATATGATATGAAGTTTAACTATACCAATGTAGTTGAATCAGCTTGTTCAATATCTCTTAAAGTGCGTTCTTTTTTAAAGATGGCTGCACCAATTAAGGCAACAATAGCACCCATAATTGGGGTACCGATTATAACACCAAATACTACAAATATCACACCGTATTTAGTGGTCATTTCCATAGCTTTATCTACCTGATCGGATGATAGTGTACCTTGCTGTACCATTGTTTCGCGGGTGGTTGCCAATGTTTGCGCCCATACCTGTGGGCTCAAAAACGAAAAGTACAGGTACATAAAAACAGCCAATATTACCCCTGCAAAAACTGAATATAAAAAGCCGGGTAAAAAGCCTTCGCCAAAAGTCATAAATCCGCCAAGCTTGTCCCTGTACTCCTTTTGGGTTAGCAACAGCAAGCCAATAAAAGGAAGATAACCTATGTATTTTACTGCGGAGTTCATATCAATATTTAAAAATTGATATACATAGGTTAATACAATGCTTATAACAGCGTAAATAACAGCCCATTTAAAAGCTAAATTAACTGAGCCTGGTTTTGAAGTTTCCATGAAAAAGGTTTAAAGTGATTTTTTGATAATTAATTTAAATGTAATCAATATATATAACTAAGATATTTTTGTTAATATTTTGTTACAAAAAAAGCACCTGCTTTACTAATACAGGTGCTTTGAAATTTCAATTATTCAATACTAAATTTTTTCTTCGGCCGAGTAATAAACAGGCGGGTCCTTTTTAAACAGGGTTCCGAAAATAAGGGCAACCACAAATATCAATACGATATTAATACCCGTACCTGATATTACCTGCCCAACAGTTATATTTTTTTGCTGTGCAAGGTTTTGTTTAATACCGTTAATGTTATCATCAATCTGCTTTTTATTAGCGCCTGGTGTGGTTTTCATTATATCAGATTCGCGGATAAATGCAGCTTCTGTTTTTTCGACCATTTTGGGTTCAATCAGCTTAGCAAAAATTAAATCGCGCCCAATTACCTGGAAAACATAGGCTATAATAAACATAATAAATATGCCCGTAGTTGCCTGCCTGAAAGACCAGTACCCTCCTATTTTTTTGCGCGATACATAGCAAAATACCACCACCATAATAATGGGCAAAATAAAGGAGAAA
Source organism: Mucilaginibacter sp. (assembly GCF_965277465.1). Taxonomy (GTDB): domain Bacteria; phylum Bacteroidota; class Bacteroidia; order Sphingobacteriales; family Sphingobacteriaceae; genus Mucilaginibacter. Next base: position 2,573,940 of record NZ_CBDICW010000001.1, on the reverse strand, counting down.
AGCGTAGGGCTGATAATAAACACCGTTACCGACTCTGTAATGGAGGTTATTAAATAAAACGAGAAGATACTTAAAGTTAACAGCCCCGCTCCTAAGAGCAGGCCGCCTATAATACCGTTCTTCCGTATTTTTTGATCTAAGGTCATTGCGTTAGTTAAAACTGATCAGTATATCCAACACAGCCATATCAAATGCTTTATCAACTGCTGATGTTGCAATTGCAGCTTTTACATCGGCTGTTGGGGTTGTATTTTGAAAAAAGCACATCATCGGGTAAAACAACTCTTTTAATTCAGAATCCTCAGGCAGTTTGGCAGCTACCTTGTTGATCTCAACCGGCGGGCTTTCCATCAGTATCTGGTGCGCTATAACGGGTTCGTAAATGCGGTACTCGTCCTGAAACTCATCTTCGTCTACCAATAAAAACTCTTTCAGGTAATCTTCTAATTCCGGCTCAATATCTTCGTCCTCGCATTCGTTCAAATACAGCAGCAGGTTTAACAGTTCGGTACCACGGTCAAGTGTTTCCTCTTCAATGGCTTCCCACTCCGGGGTATCCAGGTAATCTTCTTCCAGCTTTTTAACGTCGGCACTGAAAAAATTCACCATCAAAAGGTCAAAAAAGATCTCGCGCAGTGATTCCATCTGCGGATAATCGTCAAATGCTTCGTCAAGCAAATCAACTTTTGATAAAAAATCCTCTTCGGATGCAAATACCTCTTCAAACACACCAATAAACGGCGTTGCATCAAAGCTGCTATATTGCGAAAAAGCCTTTAAAGCTGCTTTAATGGCTGAATCTACTTTTTTGTCGATCATAGTTTTGTTATTTAAACAGGTAATTATTATTAGTGGTTAACACTACTTTTCCTTTAAGGTTATGCCCCATAAATGGGGAATTGTATGATTTTGATTTATTTACTTTACGGCTATACTCCCATTCGGCATCAGCATCAAGCAGTACCAGGTTGGCTTCCTGCCCTTCGGCAATTACAGCGGCATCAACATTTAATATGCTGCGTGGATTTATTGAAAGCTTTTGTACAATAGTATCCATATCCAAACCTGCTTTTACAGCCAGTGAAAAGGCTGTTTGCAAACCCGTCATACCATATTCAGCAACTTCAAACTCCACATCTTTAAATTCAATCTCGTGCGGGGTATGCTGTGATACAATGGCATCAATTGTGCCATCTTTTAAGCCTGCTATAAGCGCGTTCACATCGTCCCGGGTACGCAAGGGTGGCTTAACTTTATACTGGCTGTCAAAGCCCGTAAGGGCCTCATCTGTTAACACCAGGTGATGGGCGGCAACATCACAGGTAACTTCAATCCCTTTACGTTTGGCCTCACGAATCAGCTCGACAGATCGCGTGGTTGATATGGTACTGAAATGTATTTTTGAAATGGTGTATTCGGCAAGGTAAAGGTCGCGTGCTATCATCAGTTCCTCGGCTAATGATGGGATACCCTTCATGCCTAACAGCGTGCTTATCTCGCCCTCATTAACCTTGGCTTTCCCGGCAATGGCGGTATCTTCCGGGTACGAGAATATCAGTGCATCAAAACCCTGTGCATACAGCAGGGCGCGCTCCATCAACCCTGCGTCCTGTACCGGCCTGTTACCATCGGTAAATGCCTTGGCACCGCTTAAAAACATATCATACATTTCGGCAAGGTCCTTACCCTCCCGCTTGTGCGATATGGCTCCCAGCGGATATACATCCACCAAATTCTTTTTAGCACGGTTGGTTAAATATTCAATTTCGGCTTTTGAATGTACTGGCGGGATGGTGTTTGGCATTAGCGCGATACCAGTAAAGCCCCCTGCAGCGGCAGCAGCCGTACCTGATTGCAGATCTTCCTTGGTTTCAAGTCCTAACTCGCCGATATTACAGTTCAGGTCAAAAAAACCGGGAGATAAGTACTGGCCTTCGGCATCAATAACTTCGGCATTAGCATCAATATCGGTGGCTATTTTAGTTATAATTCCCTTTTCTATTAAAACATCGGCAGTTTTTTTATTAAAGGGCGAGTTAGGATCAATAATTGTTGCGGATTTAATAAGCAAATTCATTTACGCTGCTTTAAAAGGTGGGTTTGTGTCAGTTTAAACCGGTTGCTTTATGGCTTGCTTTTGGGTTTTATAAAACCTTACCAGCAGTATTTCGGCCCCCAGAAAAATCAATGCCAAAATTATACAAAGTTTCCATAATTGTACGCCGAAATTTGTTTCTGTTATGGCGGCCTGTAATGAGGCCTTGCCGCCTTCCAATACTGCTTTTGCCTGCGGTATAGTTTTAGTAAGCTGCGCACTGGTTAAGTAAGTAAGATCAGACTCGCTTCGATTATCATTAAAGGCAATCGCAGCAACCGTACTATCCTGTTTTTTAAGCTCATAGATCCCTGTTTGCTGCAATTGGTCTGATATATAAAGCAGCGTACTACCCTCCTGCTGTCGGGTATCCGGAATGATGCTTTGGCTACCCTTCACGAGTTTAAGCAATTGCTTTTCGTTAGTTTGAATGGATGATGTTTCAATGGTTTCGTCCTTACCTAAAGTGTAAAACAAAGGTGCATCATGTCCGCTTAGCAATGCTATCCTGAACATGATGGGTACAAACAGCGCGTGGCGGGGCAGGTTGCTAAAATCTTCGTTCAATGCAACTGCCGCTACATACACCTTGCCTTTACCACTGGTGTAACCTGCCCAAAATGGCTTATTACCGGGCAAGGTCATCAGGTTTTCGGTATGGTTATTTGCGGATGTGCTGAACTGGTAATACTTTTTCACCAATGGCAGATCAGGATTTTGCGGAAAATTTTCAAAGATATTTTTAAAAACGCTGCTTTGCAGGTTGATGCCTGTTACTTTTATATCCCCGGTTAACAGCTTTTCGGGCCAGGGAGCATTAAGGGGTTTTAACAAGGCTTGGTAAGTATTCAGATCAGCATCGGCAGCCGGGAAAACAACTAACATCCCCCCCTTGTTAACATAAGTTTTTAGCTGTTGCGATAAGCCCGTTGAAATGGCATTAATATCGCTCAAAATAATAATAGGGTAACTGCTTAAGGCCGCATAATCCACATTGCCATCAGGCACGCGCTTAGCTGCAAAAAAAGGATCAGCCGCAAAAACAGCTTTGAGGTATGGGTTGGGTATACCACCATCTAACAGTAAAACAGGCATTTGCTGCTTTACATTAAAGGTAAAATAAAACTGGTTATCAAACGTAACCGGATTATCCTGCAAGGTTATCTCCGCGCGCTGCCAGCCTGCCTGCAAACCCGAAAAAGTAAGCGTATCATATTGTACCGCCCTTGCATTAACCGTATAACTGCCTAATGCCTTTTGTTGCCAGTTAATCAGCAGCTTTAAGGGAATTTTATCGGCTTTTTGGTCGGCGTAGTTATGAATTCTTATCACTAACTTTTCGCTTTCGCCGGGGCGGTGTATGGCACTCAGCAGGGAAACAGAATCAACAGCCACGTTAGGCAGCGTATTTGCTTTAAGCTGAATAAGATTTATGCTGATCCCTGTATCAGCCTTAACCGGCTGCGGGCTATCCATATTTTTTTGAAAATCAGAGATGATGTAAGCCGAATTGCTGCTCCCCTTTTGCATATTTAGCAGGCTTTGCTGTCGGGATATAATTTGTTGTAGGGTGCGGCTTTGCGCACTTATTTGTACGGCATCAACAGCATCGTTAAACTCATCGCGGCTTAATAAACGCTGATGTTTGCCTTCAAAATCCTGTGTAAGCAGTTGAAACCTGCCGTTAATGGTATAGGCTGCTGCAATTTCTTTGGCGCGGCGCTTAGCTTCGTCAAGCAATGTACCCTCGCGGTTAAGGGTTTGCATGGAGTATGAATTATCAACAAAAATACTAACCGACTGCTGCTTACCCGAATTTGCTGCATTTTGACCGGGGATATAGGGCTTGGCAAAGGCAAAAACCAAAAATGCCAATGCAAGCAATCGCGAAGCTAAAATCAATCTTTCTTTTAAGTTTTTGCGGGATGATTGTTGCTCCTGAACCTCCCTTAAAAATTGCACATTGCTGAAAAATACCTTTTGATACCTGCGAAAATTGAACAAGTGTACAAGTATGGGTATAGCCAGTGTAAGCAATGCAAAAAGAAAGGCAGGATATAAAAAATGCATAGTTTGGTGCTGGATGGGCACTATACAAACTTAGGAAAAATAGCCCCAAATGCAGCTTTCAAAAACTTTTTTTAAGCTTGTTTATTTGTTATGGAAACAAAACACACATGGTAAACTGGCATATAGGCTGTTCGGGATTTCATTATGGAGATTGGAAAGGCAGGTTTTACCCCGAAGGATTGCCGCAGCGCAAATGGTTTGATTACTACTGCGAACATTTTAAAACGCTTGAGCTTAATGTAACTTTTTATCGTTTTCCGCAATTGTCGTTTCTTCAAAACTGGTATCAGAAAAGTCCGCCCGATTTTCGCTTTTCTGTTAAAGCGCCAAGAGCCATTACCCATTATAAAAAGTTCAATGATACTGCTGATCTGATAACCAGTTTTTATGATATCATTAACAATGGCCTGCAGGAAAAATTAGGCCCGGTACTTTTCCAGTTGCCGCCCAGCTTTCATTATGATGAGGAAAAACTTGAAAAAATCATCAACAGCCTGAATCCATCCTTTAAAAATGTGGTAGAATTAAGGCATGCAAGTTGGTGGTGCAATGAGGTTTATGAAAAACTAGCGAAGCATAACATCACTTTTTGTGGCATGAGCCACCCTACACTGCCAGATGCAGTTATTCAGAACACAGACACTGTTTACTACCGTTTTCATGGTGTGCCTACTCTTTACCGGTCGCCCTATTCACATGATTTTTTGCAGCAGATTGTAAATGCTATAAAAGATAATATCCACACAAAAGAAGCCTGGTGTTATTTCAATAACGACTATGATGCCGTGGCAATTGCAAACGCAAAAGACATGATGGGAATGATTTAATTAGCACCGATTGTTATCCCTCGTCCTCATCACTATGGCGACGGTGTTTACGATGTTTCTTTTTATGCTTTTCTTCGTGGTGTTTTTTGGTTTTTTTGGGAGTTGACTCCGACTTAGTTGTAGTTGAAGCCTTAACTACTTTATCAGCAATGGGTTTCTTAGTGCTGGTTGAATCTTTACTCAGCTGCTTTACGGTAAACTCATTATCCCTTAAACCATATTGAAGCTGGCGTTTCTGCCCTGTTGGTTTGGCTGTTTTTCCTGTTCCGTCGTAAATAGGGAACTCACGGATCAACGCACCATCTTTTATATAAAAGTTATCATCGCCCCGGTATCCGGCTCTTTGTGATTTATTCAGTTTCGGAAAATCAAGCTTGTTAACCTTACTGTTGCCAAACTCAAAAGCATAAATATTGGTATAGTTAATAGTATCCTTGCCTGTAGCCTGTATCAGTATTTCAGGGTTGCCGTCAAGGTCCATATCCGAATTGTAAACGTCAACAATATTGCCAACTAAATCTCCCGTAGTGGTAGTAAACTTAGCACCTGCCGAATCGGAATGTAAGATTTCAAAGGCCCCTGTTTTGGTTGAACCACGGCCCCAGCTCAATACATCATAATCCTGCCCCGGCGAAACTTCTATTAATTTATGGTAACGAAAGGGCTCCATCACCACCGGTTTTTTCACCGTGGTAACAGTTGGTGTAGTTGTTTTAGTATCATTACTGCAACCTGCAATAAGGATACAACCCATCATTGTAAATAAATAAAAACTATATTTAAAATTCATAAAGTGCTTTAATTAAACAATATATCAGCAGACAGCTCAGCCTTAGGTTTATCAGGATTGGTCATAAATACCTTTAAAGTACCTGCGCTGCCGGCATCAAAATATTTGATAGTTATTTTATGATAACCTTTTAATAAAGGTACTGCGCCACCCTGATCGTAAACGCTGTGTTTACCATCATTATCAATCACCGGAATATCATCAATAGCTAACGATGAACCATTTGCTGATGCTACCGAGAAGCCATATAAACCATCACTATCAATACGGATAAAGCCCGAATATATTACACCAAAGCCTTTCATATTTTTCTTAAACACTGATGTACTAAAGCTTGGGGCAATGCCTGTGTCAATAACGGCAGCACTTTTTAACTGGGCTAAAGTGGTAAACTCACCTGTAAATAACTGGTATTTGAGGCCCTTAGCAGTACCTGTATAATTGGTAGCAGGCAATGCTGTTTTGTTATAAACAACCTGGCGTGTTGCCTGGCCCACTTTACCTGTTTGAGTTATTACTACGGTTTTTAGTTCGCGGTACTGGTCGGCAGGTACATTGTAGGTCATGGGCATGGTGTATTCAATACCGGTTGCATCTGGTTTGTAACCATCAATGGTATAATAAACCTTAGCTCCCTTTACCGATGGCTTTAGGTTAACTACTAACTGGTTACCGAATATGATAGTATCCTTTACGCCAATTGTTTCAGGCACACGGTAGTTGAATGGCTTTTTGTCTAAAAGGGCTAATTGCGCGGGTACACGCTCATTTGCAAAGTTGGTGTAGTTTTTATTAGCTAAAGGCGTCCATGCTACTTCAGCAAGCGCAAAAAGCCTTGGCAGTATCATGTAATCGGCTTTGTTTTCGGTTGGGATATATTCCGTCCATAAATTGGCCTGTACACCCAAAATAAACTTTTGCTGATCTGCGGTTAAAACTGCAGGTGTTGGATTGTAGCTGTAGATCCTGCTTAGGGGATCAAAGCCGCCTATGCTTAAAGGCTCCAGGTTTGATTTACCCTGCTGCTGATCTATATATAAACCACCGCTGCCGGGCGTCATCACCACGTTATGGCTTTGCTGTGCTGCCGCAATACCGCCAGCCTCGCCCCGCCAGCTCATTACGGTTGCATTGGGCGACAAGCCACCTTCCAAAATCTCGTCCCAGCCTATAATGCTTCGGCCTTTTGAGTTCACAAACTTTTCAATACGCTGTATAAAATAGCTTTGCAGCTTATCTTCAGGACTTTCTTTATCACCCCCTTTATCCAACTTTAATTTTTTGATCAGTTGCTGGCAAAATGGCGATTTTTTCCAGGCATCTTTTGGCACTTCATCACCACCCACATGTATGTACTTACCCGGGAACAAGGCCATCACCTCGGTTAAAACATCCTGAAGGAAATTAAAGGTTTGATCAGACGGGCTATAGATATTATGGAAAACGCCCCAGGTTTCGGCAACCTTGTAAGGCAGTGATGGATCACAACCTAATTCGGGATAGGCTGCTAACACAGCTTCTGAGTGGCCCGGCATTTCAATTTCGGGCACAATGTTGATATACCTTTCTGCCGCATATTTTACCACCTCCCTAATCTGATCCTGTGTGTAATAACCGCCATAAGGCGTATTATCAAACTGCTGCGGGGTACGGTCATGGTAGTTACCAATAACCGTTTGCGCGCGCTGGCTGCTTACCTGGGTTAGTTTTGGGTATTTTTTTATTTCGATGCGCCAGCCCTGGTCGTCGGTTAAATGCCAGTGAAAGTTATTGAGCTTATAGGCTGCCATCAGGTCGATATATTTTTTAACAAACTCAACCGAGAAAAAATGACGGCTAACATCAAGCATCATACCCCTGTAACCAAAACGCGGATAATCCTCTATTTGCAAGGCAGGCAGCTTAGCTACAGCCGTACGTTCGGCAGGGATCAGTTGAATGAGGGTTTGAATGCCATAAAACAAACCTGCGCCTTTACCTGCAATAATTACCTGCTGCGGGGTAATGGTTAAACGATAACCTTCGGCTGGCAAGCCATCGGTACCAGCGGAAGTTAACACTATAGTATTTGGTGTGCTTGCGCCTGTATTTGCTTTAAGCTGAACATGCAGCATAGCTTTATTTTGCAGATAATCCGTCAAAAAAAGCACGGCTTTATTATTTAAACTGTCGGCACGTATGGTAGTTTCCTGGCTGAGGATAAACTCACCACTTGCTTTTTTAACAGAAACCGGGGCCGGGATGATACCCATATTGGGATCAGTATCTTGTGCGTTTACCAAACCGGTAGCAAAAGCCGTGCAGATACACAGCGATAGAAAGGCTTTTTTTAGCATAAAGAAATTTAGTTCAGATAATTATGAGATGGTGAAGATAGCAGATTTTGGAAAAAAACATCCCTGTACAGATGTAAAAAATCTGTATCTAAATAAAAAAGTCACCCCGGTTTTACGGGATGACTTTGTATTATTTCTTTTCTTCGGTTGCGGCAACCGGAGTGGTTACTGTTTTACTTGGATTGTGTGGACGGGTTTTACCGTATGAGCCCATTGCAATTTTGCCCTTGCGCGTTTTTTTATCGCCTTTTCCCATGTTATTTATTGGTTTTGATGTGTTTATCAATATTACAATAAATATAACCGCCTGCCGGGCTGATTGTTTACAATATGTTAATTAAATGTGAATCAGAATTTCAGAATCAATGAGTTTCAAACTCCTGTCAAGCTAATTCAAGCACTTCATTAAACTTATGCAGTAACAACATGCTGTTTAGCAGCAAGGTAGCGTTCGGCATCAATAGCCGCCATACAACCACTGCCCGCAGCAGTTACAGCCTGGCGGTAAATATGATCCTGTGCATCGCCGCAGCAAAACACACCTTCAACGTTAGTGGTGGTTGATCCCGGTGTGGTTTTGATATACCCGGTTTCGTCCATGTGGATCCAGCCTTTAAAAATATCTGTATTAGGATGATGACCTATTGCCACAAAAAATCCGGTTACATCTAAAGTTTTTTCTTCGTTTGTAATGTTGTTAATTACGGTTACACCAGTTACGGCTTGTCCGTCGCCAATAATCTCTTTGGTTTCGGTATTGTATAGCAACTCAATATTTGGCGTGTTCAATACGCGGCTTGCCATAGCTTTTGAAGCCCTGAACTCATCGCGCCTAACTATCATGTATACCTTGCGGCAAAGCTTGGCCAAATAGGTTGCTTCTTCGGCAGCCGTATCACCTGCTCCTACTATGGCAACATCCTGTCCCTTAAAAAAGAAACCATCGCATACAGCACATGCCGAAACACCAAAGCCACTATATTTTTGTTCAGACTCCAGGCCCAGCCATTTTGCTGATGCACCTGTTGAAATAATAACAGTATCGGCAGTTATGGTTTTTACATCATCAACCACCACTTTATGCGGCAGGCTCGAAAAATCAACCGAGCTTACATAACCGAAACGAATCTCTGCGCCTAAACGCTCAGCCTGTTTGCGGAAATCTTCCATCATTTCGGGGCCCATTATACCATTAGGGTAACCCGGATAGTTCTCAACATCAGTTGTTTGTGTAAGCTGGCCACCTGCAAGCAAACCAGTATACATAACCGGTTTAAGATCAGCACGTGAAGCATAAATTGCAGCAGTATAACCCGCCGGACCAGAGCCTATGATAAGGCATTTAACATGTTCGATATTTTGAGACATTGGAATTTTTAAAATTGATGTACAAAAGTAAGAAAAAAGAAGATTTTATTGGTCAGAAGGTAGTAAACTTAATATGAATTAAGGCCCTACGTCTAATGTGTTTTTAAAATTTAGTTGTCTTTCATGATAAAAACTTAAGCTGAGCCATCCATTATTTATAGTATTTTTATCAATAGAAATTTTCATAACGTAATCTATAATACATGGAACTCCATCATAGCTTTGCGGTTTAACTTTTTTCATGTCCTTTAAAACCTCTAATATAATGCTATCTATTTCCGGAGAATATGATTTAATAATAGTAGGATTTATTATATTTCCTTTAGCACCTACTATGAATCTCACACTCACATATCCATTTAATTGTTGCTTATAAGGAAGTATTTTTTGAAATAAATCATCTTTTAAATCCATAATAGAAAAAAAGAGCGGTTGAAAATGAACAACCTTTTTAACCAGTTTATTATTCAAATAAGTATTTGTGGTAAAAGGAACATTAAGTGTATCGAAGCCAAATGTATTCCATTCACCATCTTTTTTATTATCAATATAATTACCCTCTTCCGTTACGTAATTATTATAATGATAATCATAGCACCTATACCTACCATTTAGTTTAGATTCTTTAAAAACGAATGAATACTTTTTAACCCCTTTTTTCCAATAGTCAACCCACATCCCTGTTTTAACTCCATTTAAAAAATAGCCAACTCTATAAACATAGTTACCTGTTTCAGTAAGCAGAGCACTATCTAACCCTGCAGGGTTAATTCTATTCATATAATATTTGAATTTTCCATTTGGAATAGAAAGAAGTTCATCTTTATAAGTACCCTCTGTAAGGATAGTATCTTTCATATCATAGGTTAAAACATGGTAGGCAGTATCTGAAAGTTTTTCAATCAGATCATAAGAAACAGCATGCTTAGAGTTTGTGGTAAATTTCCCATCAGCGTTAACATAAATTTTACTTACCTGCGCAAAGACACCTAAAGTAAAAAACAGAGTTGCAGTTAATATAAAACAGAATTTCATTAATGATAAGTTATCGGTAAGCAAATATATCCTATTTACCTGTGTTCGCTTTAAAAACACGTAAAAAGTTACCGCCGAGGATTTTATCAACATCTTTTTCTGTGTAACCAAGCTTTAGCAGTTCAGCAGTTATTTTAGGGTAATCGGCAACGCTATCCATACCAAGCGGGTATGATTCAGCGCCATCAAAGTCTGAGCCTATGCCTACGTGTTCAACGCCTATCAGTTTGGCTATGTAGTCGATATGTTTAATCAGCAGGCTTAATGGTGGCCTTATTTTATCCGATTCGGTTTTATAAATAGCATTAAGCCTGATATTTGCCAAATCGCCATCATGATAAATTTGAGTCAGCGAATCCAATTCGGCCTTGTGCTGATGCAGAAATACGGCCACTTTTGCCGAGTAGGTACTATCAACAAAGCCACTGTAAAAATTAACGCAAACAACTCCCCCGTTTTTAGCAAGCGCACGCAACTGATCATCCTTTAAATTACGGCGGTTAGGGTCAATGCTGTAAGCACAACTGTGCGATGCTATAACTGGCTTTGTAGTGGTTGCCAGCACATCATAAAAGGTACGTTCGCCAACGTGCGATACATCAACCATTACACCCAGACCGTTGAGGTGTTTTACTATTTGCTTACCATAATCGGTTAAGCCTAAATGTTTCAATGAATCTTTTTTAGTGACCTCATCCCGTGCAGAGGTAGCCCACGAGGTACTGTTGTTCCATGTCAAGGTTAAATAGCGCATGCCGCGTTTGGCAAGGCTATCCATATAATCCATCCTGTCTTCAATCATGTGGCCGCCTTCAACACCAATCATGGCTGCCATTTTTTGCTGTTTAACTGCTTTTTCAAGCTCCTTACTATTGCGCACCAGTGTTATTTTATCCGGATAGCGGGCAATAAGCGCATACAAGGAGTCGATTTCACGATTGGCAAATGCAAAGGCTGCACCCTTGCAATATTCCTCGCCGCACCAAATGGAAAACATTTGTCCGTCAAGCCCCCCTTGTTTTGCACGCACCAAATCAAAATTACCTGTGCTTTGCAGTTGGCCAACATCCTGTTTGGTTATTAAAATATTGGATAGGATGTCGTTATGCGTATCAACCAAAATCGCTTTTTGATGGATCTGCATAGCGGTTTGACAATAAGCCTGGTTAAGCAGTAATAGCAGGAAGGGCAGCAGCAGTTTTTTCATGCTGGAAGATAAGAAAAATTGCAGATACAGTATACTTTGTTCTACTTAATACATCATGTAATTGCGATGTCGAAGAAACAAGTAATCGCAAACTATGCAAATCGAATATGCTCAGCGGCTCTGTACAGTCGGGTATTGCTTCGCTATCGCTCGCAAGGACGCGCGGCTTGAAATCCATTACCGTCATTGCGATGAAGCACGGAGAAGCAATCGCAAAACTATGCAGATCGAACATGCTCAGCAGCCTTGTACTTCGGGATCGTTCCTTCATCGTAAGGACGAATTGAGAATAGTCCCACTTATCATCTTCCTTGAATTAGGTCTGTATTATCCCCACATTAAAAGCTTTTTCTATAGGTGCATGGTTGGCTGCCTCAATACCCATCGAAATTACTTTACGGGTTTCTAAAGGGTCAATAATCCCATCAACCCAAAGCCTTGCTGATGCATAATAAGGGGTGGTTTGCGCATTATACCTATCTGTAGTTTGCTTTAAAAGGTCGGCTTCTTTTTGCGCATCAATTTCTTCGCCTTTGGCCTTTAAACCTGCTGCCTGCATTTGTACTAATGTTTTTGCTGCCGATGCGCCACCCATAACCGCAATTTTAGCGGTTGGCCAGGCATATATCAGCCGCGGATCATAAGCCTTACCGCACATGGCATAATTACCTGCACCATAAGAGTTACCTATTACAATGGTAAATTTGGGAACTACCGAATTAGCAACTGCATTAACCATTTTGGCACCATCCTTAATTATACCGCCATGCTCGGCACGGCTGCCCACCATAAAGCCGGTAACATCCTGCAAAAATACCAGCGGAATCTTTTTTTGATTACAGTTCATGATAAAACGTGTGGCTTTATCGGCCGAATCTGAATAGATCACCCCGCCAAACTGCATTTCGCCTTTTTTTGATTTGATCACTTTGCGCTGGTTGGCCACTATCCCAACTGCCCAGCCATCAATACGGCCTAAACCACAAATGATAGACTGCCCGTAACCCTCCTTATATTCCTCAAAGGCCGAATCATCCAGCAACCGTTTAATGATGTCGTTCATATCATAAGCTGCGTCCCTGGTTTCGGGCAATATGCCATAAATATCCTTTGGATCGAGTTTTGGCGCTAAAGCTTTTATCCTGTCGAAACCGGCTTTGGTAAAATCGCCGACCATGCTCATAATATTACGGATAGAATCCAGACAAGCCTGATCATTAGGGTGCTTATAATCAGTAACGCCCGATATTTCGCATTGCGTAGTGGCGCCACCTAAAGTTTCATTATCCACATCTTCGCCAATAGCCGATTTTACCAGGTATGATCCCGCTAAAAAAACAGACCCGGTACCTTCAACTATCATGGCTTCATCACTCATGATAGGCAGATAAGCCCCGCCTGCAACACATGAGCCCATAATAGCCGAGATCTGGATGATACCCATGCTGCTCATTATGGCATTATTGCGAAAAATGCGGCCAAAATGTTCCTTATCAGGAAAAATCTCATCCTGCAAAGGCAAATACACCCCTGCCGAATCAACCAGGTAAATAATGGGCAGGCGGTTTTCCATCGCAATTTCCTGCGCACGTAAATTCTTTTTGGCGGTGATAGGGAACCATGCACCCGCCTTAACAGTAGCATCATTAGCAACAACCACACATTGCCTGCCCGATACATAACCTATACCGCACACCACCCCGCCCGATGGGCAGCCGCCATGCTCGGCATACATACCTTCGCCAACAAAGGCACCAATTTCAAGCCAGGGTTTATCCTTATCAATCAGGTAGGCTACACGCTCGCGGGCAAGCATTTTACCTTTTTCTTTTTGTTTAGCGGCAGCCTTTTCGCCACCGCCCAGGTATACCTTTTTAAGCCTGGTGTTCAGCTCATAAACAAGCTGTTTATTTATATCTTCATTCTTGTTAAACTGGATATCCATAATTGGTTTTTATAGGAAATGTAATTTTAGGCAAAATTGAGCAGTAAAAGTTATTTGAAGCCGATTTTGTTTTGGAGCGAATGGTACCCTGTTTACTAATAAGCAATCATTATCTCCCTGAATAAAAGCAAAAGTAAATTTCAAAATACAGTAATAACACCCTACCACTTTACGTAAAATTACTGTTTACAGCTTATCCTTAAGCACTTACCTTTATTATACATTTATTAAAAATCCTTATTATGATACAGCAAACCAAACACTATGGCTGGAATCCAGACCTGCCAGACAACAGGGATATGCAATATGCAGTTGTACGTCCTGATGCATTAGCAACTCCGTTACCACCATCAGTTGATCTGCGTGCCAAGTGCCCGCCAGTTTATGACCAGGGGCAGTTAGGATCATGTACCGCAAATGCAATTGCCGGTGCTTTTCAGTTCGAACTCATTAAACAAAGCCTGCCTTCGTTTAACCCATCAAGGTTGTTTATTTATTATAACGAACGTGTAATGGAAGGCCACCCAAAAACAGATAGCGGCGCCCAGATACGTGATGGCATTAAATCAGTAGCCACCCAGGGTGTTTGTAACGAAACTGCCTGGCCATATATTATTACCAAATTTGCAGTAAAACCTGCAAAAGCATTATACACAGCTGCCTTAAAGAATTTGGCGTTACAATATACCCGTTTAAATAATACAGTTATAAACGAGCTAAAATCATGCCTTGCAGCCGGTAGCCCCTTTGTGTTTGGGTTTACGGTTTACCAAAGTTTTGAAAGTGATGTTGTAGCAAAAACCGGCATAATGCCTATGCCTGCACCAAACGAAAGTGTTTTAGGTGGCCACGCCGTAATGGCTGTAGGGTATGATGATGCTAAAAGCGCCTTTATTGTACGCAACAGCTGGGGAAATGGCTGGGGACTGCAGGGTTATTTTTATATGCCTTACGCCTATATTACCAATGCCAATTTAGCCGATGACTTTTGGACTATTACCAGTGTAGAATAATCTCATAATCAGCAAAGACGGAAAGTTTGAAAGCCATTAGTTTACTTTCAGACTTTCCTCTAAACCGGCCTCTTTTTAACAGGGGATATTGATTTTACTATGGTTTGACCCATAATTTCTTTTTTTACGGGTTTTAATCGTGAAAGGGAATTCTCATAAGCCGCCAGCATCAATTGTTTCATATACTCTTCAGGAAAATCTTCCCTGTCTTTAACCCTGATGTGCCTGTACAGGCTGCCGTTGCCTAATAATATTTTTTGCGGATCGGGAATTTCAACCCCGCGGTTAAAGCCGAAATTTACGTGCGTATTAAATATGGCTATACTGCAAAATACATCGCCAGCCTTATCTGTTGGCGACCAGCCTACAGCAACCGCATTATAATTATCATATATAAGTTCATTAGCCTGTGGATACAAATCCCATATAAAACTGCGCAGCCACAATGCGGCAATTTTAACGCTATCCGGGTAAGGAATTATAAACTTTATTAAATCGGCGGTGGCTTCTTTTGGCATCTATTTGTGTAACAAAGTTGAAATAAGCTATAATTTACGCATCTTATTTATAAAGTTAGCGTATAAATTAGGGGTTAAGTAATGTTATACATTAAAGTTAATTCTAATCAATAACCCCCTTAAAAATTAGAAATTTAAATCTATGAAGATACGAAGCCCAAAAACGATGGATGACCTCCTGATAAAAAGGAAGTATAATGTTTTGGAAGTTGGTGGAGGTAACCACCCGGACAAACGGGCGCACACCGTGGTAGATAAGTATGTTGAAGATAACACACACCGAAGCGGAAACCTGAAAGTACTAAAAAATCAAATATTTTTGCAAGCAGACGGTGAAGACCTTCCGTTTAAAGACCAGGAGTTTGACTATGTTATTTGCCGCCACGTATTAGAGCATGTTGACGACCCTATAAAATTTGTAAAAGAACAGGCACGTGTTGCTAAAATGGGCTACATGGAAACCCCATCGCTTTTAGGCGAATATATGGCGCCCAAACAATCGCACAGGTGGATCATTCAGGATATTGACGACAAAATTGTTATGTATGATAAGAAAGAAATAAACTTTCATACCTGGCAGGATTTCGGCGAAGTATTTTTGTATTATCTGCCAAAAACATCCATCGGTTTTAAAATCCTGGAACGTACACATGCCAGTATTTTAACCGTAAATTACGAGTGGCAGGACAATATAGAGATATTGGTAAACCCAACTGACCCTTATTACTTAAACCATTTTATTAAACCCTGGGACGAAAGCATCTGCGATAAATTTATTTATAAGCAAAGCTACGGAAAGGAAGTAGCATCAACAGTAGCGGCCATGTTTGATATTATGCGCTCTGTTGTAAAAAGTAAGCTATTTAAAAGCAATACCTAATGTATTGGCTGGCAATAATTACTGCTACATTTTATTGGTAAACAACTAAATTAAATATTATGCTAATACTATTATCAGCCTATTTGTATAAAAGATTTCACCATAAATTAAAGCCGGGTAAATTTAACTTATGGTTTAAAAGACCACAATATGAGCTTGCATTACAACCTGTAAAAAGCAGTTCTGTAACGATTGTTAATATAGTTAACAGCTAATTGTAATCCGGCTGATTATTTTTATCAATTAAAATTATTGTAATTGATGCATTGAGAAAAATGCCATTGAACTTGTTTTGCAATTGATAAAAATGACTAATGATGGCTAAGTTATCAGCCGGGAATCGGTATCGTCGCTAAATTTATCGCTCAAAACTTTTACAGTAACCAATAACTGGCCTGTATGGCGCATGGTATGCTCGGCAGCATGCACATACAAACCAATAACGGTTGATGGTAATTTATCACGCCCTACCCCTCTTGTTGTTTTAAGACCGGTTTCATCAACACTGCGCAACTGTAGTAATGCATCATCAACCTGCTCATTAAATACCTGTAATACGGTATCTATATTGTATTCATCAACAGGTGGTTTGCCTTCGGCAGCTAATAGCAGCAATTGCTGCCTGCTAAGCTGTTCGCCTTTTGCATACGTAAAAAGCCTGTTTATTACACCTGCCAAATGTTGTAAATGAAACCCCGGCGAAGCCATCCCTGCTACCTTTTCCCACAATAAACCTTCCGGAAAACCCTGCATCAGGGTATTGATCTCTTCGCGTGCCTGTAGCAAAGCATGTGCTACGGGTTGTACTAAAACCGGCATATCATTCAAGGGCCCGCGGAGCCAAACTTCAGGTATATTGCTCATGGTATTTATTTTAATGAATCTAATTTTGCTTTAACCTCCTCATGGTTTAAGGTTTGAGGCAAACCATAAACGTCCTTAACCCTGCTGTGTGTATTATCTGTCCAAAGCCAGCTTGTCCACACCATAAACCATACCCATTGGGGTTGTACCTTTAATATTTCGGGTTTAGGTAATTCGCCGGTTTCAGTTAATGCAATGGGTTTACCGTTGGCTACCTTTAGTAAAGCTTCATAATCCTTTTGCTCGTAATCAAAATGGTAAATATCGGCTCCTAAAATATCTACATAATTAGCGCCGGGATAGTAATCTTTGTAATCGTAAGCCTCATCAAATGGAATGTCCCTTAAACCATTGGCCCCCCAAACCCATAACAGGTTATTAAGGTGATGGTAATTGGTATACCTGTCGTACATCATTTTCCATAATTTGGTGATGCCGTTTTCACCCTTTCTGTTTCCCCACCAAAACCAAACGCCGTTCATTTCGTGATAGGGACGCCATAAAACGGTAACGCCTGCATCCTGTAGTTGTTTTAAGTAACCGGCAATAACATCTATCTGCGCCAGCCACTTTTTATTGAGCGCGCTGCCCGGCGTAACTAGTTCATTCCAATCAGCATCGCTCATTTTGGCAATTACATTTTTTGAAAACTCATAAGGCGGATTATCCGTTGGCTTACCTTCGTGCCACATTAAAGTAATGAGGTAACCCTCGCGCGATTTTTTTATCGACTCTTCAACTATCTGCGGGCCCAGGTCCTTATCGCCCCAATTTATAAAATCACTGCCCCATATTGCCGGGTATTTCCCGGTGATGGCCTTAGCACTATCCGAAAATATGTTGCGGTCGTTGTTGTAATTTTGCTGCCCCGACATAATGTATTTGCCCTTAATAGCATACAGTAAACCAAGTGTATGTTTTACACCAGCAGTAGCTTTTGGATTTACAGGCTGAAATATTTGCGCTTTAGTTGTAAAACCGAAAGCAATCATTATAAAACAGAACAGTGATTTTGTAATACGCATACTTTGCTTGTAATTAAAAATGAGGCTGTTAAAGTTAATTATCAACAGTTGTTTCAAAAATAACAAAAATCTATTATCAAGTTATGGCGCGGCCTTTGCTAATAAAGGCTTATATTTGAGGCGTTTGATACTATGATTAATTTTGCTTTTGTAAAAAGACCTGTTGTTTTTTTACTTATTCTTCCAGTTTTTATCCTAACCTTTCAAGGCTGTAAAAAAAAACGTTCTGAAACGGCCGACTTTTTTTTCAAAAAAACCCACAATAAAGTTTACCAGGATTATAATACTGATGATTTTGCCCGGGTATTTAAAAAGGTATTGAACAACAAGCGCTCAAGCCTGCACCACTCCGATTTTATTTTAGATCATTACAGTAAAAATCATTACAAGCCCGAACTGGTGATGGATCATTTATTTAATAATGATTTACTTACCATAACCAACTATTACTTTAAAGCCAATGAACATGGCCTTGATGCCGGCATGTTTGATGCTGATAAACTGCGCACCCTGATCTATGAGTTTAATCAAAAAGGCAAGGTAAAATCACTTGATGAAATTTACCATGAAATTGCTGAGTTAGAAATAACATCAGCCAACTCGCTCATCAATTACTCAAATGCGCTGCAATTTGGGGTTATTAATCCAAAAAGCATTTTTGAACGCTACTTTATGGCTACCAAAAGGCCCGATAGCTTAAGTATGCTGCATGTTTTTCATTTAACTAATGTACAGGCTTTTTTAGATAGTATACAACCAAAATCTCCGCAATACCTTGCTATGCAAAAGGCATTGCTTAGCGGCTATGTTGCCCCAGGAAGATCTCTTGAAGAAACCAAACGTATTTTATTGGTTAACCTGGAGCGTTTCAGGTGGAGGAACAAACCCTTTGAGAACAAGTATGTGATTGTAAACATTCCTGATTTTATGCTGAATGTGGTGGATAGCGGCCGGTCAGTATTAAAAATGAAGGTTTGTGTGGGCCAGGGCCGTAATATGGACAATGCCAATACCATTGTAGCTTATAACGATACCGCAAAGGATGATAAGCCGTATGAGCACGAAACACCGATATTAAACAGCCTGATACACAGCGTTGATGTAAACCCGATATGGAACATTCCACGCAGTATTGCCAATAAGGAGATATTGGTTGAGGCGGCAAAAGACCGTTTTTATCTGTCCAACAAAAACATTGATGTTTATAAAGACGATAAGTTGGTTGAAGATCCGGAAGATATTGACTGGACAAAGGTTACCAAACAAAATTCTGAATATGATTTCAAGCAGAAACCCGGTGCTGATAATTCATTAGGTAAGATAAAATTCATGTTCAATAACAAAAGCAGTGTTTATTTACATGATACACCTGCCAAGTATGCTTTTTATAAGAAGATGCGCGCCGTAAGCCACGGCTGCGTACGCTTAGGCGACCCACAGGGCCTTGCATTAAACCTTTTTGGACCAGGCGATAAATATGATGAGATTTCAAAAGACATGAATGAGGATAACCCTAACCCTACCTCTATTTATCTGCCTAAAAGAGTACCTGTTTACATTAATTACGTTACCTGCTGGAATGATGAGGATGGTAACCTGCAGTTCAGAAATGATGTTTACGGCTTAGATATTGTGCTGTATGATCATTTAATGAGGCTTGTACATCCTTTGAATTAAAATTTATTCAAAATAAATCCTATAAATAGAAAAGAGACAAAGTATAGTGTCTCTACGTAGTAATGCATCCTTGCGAGCTACAGATTTGCTAAATAGCTGTTACCACTATCAGTCGCGAGGTAATTAGCGGCCATATCTTCATTCAGGTATTTTGATTGGTATTGATGACGGCCGGCATGTCCGTTAATAAACAAAACTGTTTTGTCTTTTATAGCATCAATTACCTGGTCAGATACTTCGCGGGCTACCGCAGGGCAGCCATAACTGCGACCAAGGCGTCCTAATTCATCAATAGCATTGGGGCCAACATAATCAGCACCATGCACCACTATTGCACGTTCGCGGGCATGCGCATTAAAACCTGCATCCATCCCATCTAACCTAAGCGAACGGCCATTTTTACCGAAATAAACATCATCGGTAATATAAAAGCCTAAACTGCTCTGGTGCGAATCTTCTTTATCAGAAAAACGGGTGGCCATATCATCACCACTACCGTGGCCATGGGCTACCCAGGTATTTAGCACCAATTCTTTGTTAATCACATCTACAATCCACATGCGTTTTTCGTGACTTGATTTGGTCAGATCAACAACCGTTAGTACTGCGGTGCTCTGCGGTAATTTATTGGCTACTTTAAGATCGATAAAACCCGTCATGGCTTTTTCAAATACATCGAGATCTAAACCTGATTCCTGTAAGTGCGCAGATTCATAAATATTACTGATATATTTTTCGAGCAATGCCCTTGCCGAGAAAGGTTTTTTAAAGCTGCTGCTGTGTTTGTTTATATTTGCTGGTTTCCAGCTTATTGTAGTTATCGAAAGGATCAATAAAGTGCATACTACTCCGCCTAAACGTTTTTTCATTCTTCACCTGGGGTTATATCAACAATTAATTAGTGGCCTTTTCTACGTAAAAAACTAAATTAGGGTTTAGTTTTTTCACCAAAATTATAAATTTATCGCAAAAGTAAATATATTTAATAATTAAAATATTACTATCAAATATAATTACTATCTGTTTAATTAATATTTACTTACGTTTTAATTAAATTTAATTAAACAAACTATATCAATAAACTGATAAAACCACTGATTATTATTTTATCCAGGTAATTTTTTCTTCAACCGGGGTGTTTCTTTTACCCTCGGGATATTGGTCGGCATAGCCTAAATACAAAACGCCCATTATGGCATCTTCCTCGCCAAACTTAAAAAATTCTTTAAATGCCGGTCTTAAAGCCATCCCGCCAGTACTCCAGAACGAGGCAATATTAAGCGATGTTGCACCCAACAGAAGATTTTGTACAGCACATGATGCCGCTGCTATTTCCTCAAACTGAGGGATCTTAGGCAGGTTACCGCGTTTCATAACCGCAATAATTACATGCGAAGCTTTATCGCCCTGGTGGGTTAAATTAGTAAAAACGGTGGGGTTAAAATTATCACCCAGGCTGTTTGCCTCGTAAAGTTCGGCGTGTTGTTTACAAAACTCGGCAGGGTTTTCATAAACTATAAAGTGCCAGGGCTCGGTAAGGGCATGGGTAGGTGCCCAGTTGGCAAGTTCCAAAATGGCAGCTATATGGCCATTAGGTATTTTGTTACCATTCATAGCAGCAGGCTTAACACTGCGGCGGTTTTTTATATTATTTGCTATTGCTGAAAATGTAGTATCCATAGGTATTAAAAATAAAACGTCCCGGTAAACACCGGGACGCAAAAATAACTTAAAAATCATGACCTTAAAGTCAAAATGAGGGATGTTCTTTTATCTGGCTAATAGATAGCAGGATATTTATGCGGATCAGTTTCGTTCATCATGCTGTAAACCGTCTCGATAATATCATCTACAGATGGCTTGCTGAAGTAATCACCATCAGACCCATAAGGCGGCCTGTGCTCCTTAGCACTCAGCGTACGCGGCTGTGCATCCAGTGAATAATAACCTTTTTGGGCCTCCAGTACTTTTTGCAGGATATAAGCCGAAGCTGCTCCCGGCAGATCCTCGTCAACAATGAGCAGCTTACTGGTTTTACGCAGGGAGTTACCACAAACGTTATCAATATCAAACGGATAAAGTGTTTGCGGGTCAATCACTTCAATGCTAATACCCATTTTATCCAGTTCAATGGCGGCTTCGCGTACTATTCGTAAGGTTGAACCGTACGAGATAACGGTAATGTCGCTACCCTCTTTCAATATCTCGGCTTTGCCTAATTGTACGGTAAACTCGCCTATATTAGCAGGGAGTCTTTCTTTTAAGCGATAGCCATTTAAACACTCAATTACCAGTGCCGGTTCATCGCCGCGCAAAAGCACGTTATACATACCTGCAGCCTGTGTCATATCGCGTGGTACGCATATATGCAAGCCACGCATTGAGTTTAATATTAAACCTAATGGCGAGCCTGAATGCCAGATTCCTTCTAACCTGTGGCCGCGCGTACGTACAATTAAAGGGGCTTTTTGGCCGCCTTTAGTACGATAGCTTAAACTTGCCAAATCATCACTTAAAACATTGATGGAATACAGCAGATAATCAACATATTGAATTTCGGCAATTGGCTTTAAACCACGCATAGCCAAACCCATGCCCTGCCCTATTATGGTAGCCTCGCGGATACCGGTATCGGTTAAGCGCAGATCGCCATATTTATTTTGCAACCCTGCAAAGCCCTGATTTACATCACCAATGGCGCCTACATCTTCGCCAAAGGCTACAATGGTTTTATCACGCTCAAAGTTGGCATCAAAGCAGGCATTTAAAACCTCGCGGCCATCAATATATTTCGAGTCTTCCAAATACCTTACCGGTACGTTTTCAACATTCAGGGGCGAAAACTGCGTACCTGAAAAAAGCTTTGAGTTATAACGGTCTTTACTTTTAATATCCTCGGCAGCAAGCCAGTCAATCAAGGGTTGTTTTGGAGCGGTATTATTTTTAACCACAATACGTAACGCTTTGCGGATAGCCGCTACCATATCTTTACGGCCGGGGTCAACGGTTTCGCCAAGCTCAACAGCAACCTCCATTAATGCATCGCGCTCAAAAACCTCAAGCGCCAGTTTTTCAATTAATCTTGCTGCTTCATTAAGCTCTAAACGGATCTCTTCGCTCAGTTCATTCCAAACCTTGCGCTGGCATTCACGTACATACTTTTTTGCAGTTGCTTCAATCTCATCAATTTCGGCCTCAGTAGCTATGGCCGATGCAATCATCCATTTGCGCATTTGCAGCAGGCAGTCGTGCTCTTCTTCCCAGGTTAAACGGTCTTTTGATTTATAACGTTCATGCGATCCCGAAGTGGAGTGGCCCTGCGGCTGTGTCATTTCGGTAACGTGTATTAAAACAGGCACATGCTCGGTACGGCAAACATTTATTGCACGCTCATAAGTTTCACAAAGGGCTACATAATCCCAACCACGAACTTTAAATATCTCGTAACCGTTTGTCCCTTTTTCGCGCTGAAAGCCCTTTAATATTTCGGATATATCCTCTTTTGTAGTTTGCAGTTTAGCCGGAACAGAAATGGCATAGGCATCATCCCAAACAGAAATAGCCATAGGCACCTGTAAAACGCCGGCAGCGTTAAGGGTTTCGAAAAATAAACCCTCGGATGTTGATCCGTTACCGATGGTACCAAAAGCCACCTCATTCCCATTTACCGAAAATTTATTTAAATATTCAAGCTCCTTATTTTGACGATACAGCTTTGAAGCATAGGCCAAACCCAGCAGGCGCGGCATGTGACCGCCAGTGGTTGATATATCTGAACTGCAGTTCATCGTTTCGGCCTGGTTAACCCATGTACCATCTTCGTTTACAAAACGTGTAGCGTAATGGCAGTTCATCTGCCTGCCTGCCGAGGCCGGATCTTTATCAGTATCAGGATAAGCATACAACTGGGCAAAAAACTCACTCAAATTGCTCATACCTGTAGCAAACATAAATGTTTGGTCTCGGTAATAGCCCGCCCGCCAGTCGCCTTTGCGAAAAGCCTTGGCCATAGCTAATTGGGCAACTTCTTTACCATCGCCAAATATTCCAAACTTAGCCTTACCTGTGAGCACTTCCCTCCGACCGATCAAACTTGCCTGCCGGCTCTCATAGCCCACACGATAATCGCTGATCACGATCTTCTTGAAATCATCAAAACTGAGCTCTGCGGTATTAGACTTGCCAGTAGCGTTAATTGCAGTTTCGGGCATATAAAATTTTGTTTAGACGGTAAAATTATAAAATTCTATTTTGTAATTGGTATTATAACATATAAAACATGCAGTTTTAAGAATAGTTTTTTAATTGCATTAAACCTTTTATATTTGTGTTAATCAAATCCATAATATGAAACGGTTTTGAGCTTATAATAATATTATTAAACAGCCAGATAACAGCTTCATTATCATCAAAACAAATACTTAAATGAAAAAGATTTTATTAGTTTGCGCAGTAATTTTGGGTTTTGCATTTACTGCATCGGCACAAGATAGCGAAAAAGCTGAATTTAAATTCAACGAAGAAAAACACGATTTCGGTAAAATTCCGCAGGGTACACCTGTTACTACCGTATTTGAGTTTACCAATATTGGCACCGAACCCCTTATTTTAACCGATGTTAGGCCTACATGCGGCTGTACCATTGCTGATTTTACTAAAACACCGGTAAAAAAAGGTGACAAAGGATCAATCAAGATCACTTATAACGCTGCCGTTGCAGCACCTTTTAATAAGGTGATTGTGGTAACATCAAACGCAAAAACCCCGCAAAAAAACTTGAATATAGTTGGCGAGGTAATAGCTAAACCGGTTACCAGCACTAAATAAACCTTCAATAATCCTTTTTAAAAGGAGAGCAATACAATATTTTAAAAGACACGGTTAACCGTGTCTTTTTTTGTTTGATTAATTTTGATCGTCTATCCTCAAAAAACCTTCAGTATTAATTTCTTTACTTTTTTCTTTTAGGTTTTTCTCACTTTCTGTCTATATTAAAATTACTAATTTTGCAGCATGCCAAAAATATCGCACAAAGGGCAGCAAATGCCTGCATCACCTATTCGTAAATTAACTCCGTTTGCCGATAAAGCTAAGGTTGATGGTAAAAAGGTTTATCATTTAAACATTGGCCAGCCGGATATTGAAACGCCGGAGGGTATGTTAAATGCCATTAAAAATATCCCGTTTAAAGTATGGGCTTACACGGCATCAGAAGGAACATTATCATACCGTAAGAAGTTGACGGAATATTATAACAAATTAGGTTATAATATTACGCCGGAAAATATAATTGTAACGGTAGGCGGCTCAGAAGCGATAACCATATCAATGATGACCTGCCTTGACCCGGGCGATGAGGTTATTATTCCTGAACCATTTTACGCTAACTACAATGGCTTTGCCTGCCAGAGCGATATTGTGGTAAAACCTATATTATCCTATATTGATAATGGTTTTGCCCTGCCCCCTATCGATGAGTTTGAAAAGCTGATAACGCCTAAAACAAAGGCTATTATAATTTGCAACCCTAATAATCCAACCGGGTATTTATATTCGATGGAGGAGTTAGAAGCCCTTAAGGCATTGGCGTTGAAATATGACCTGTATTTGTTTTCGGACGAGGCTTACCGCGAGTTTTGTTATGAGGGAAAGAAATTTATTTCGCCCATGCACCTTGATGGTTTAGACGAAAACGTAATTGTGATGGATACCGTGAGCAAACGTTACAGCGCCTGCGGTGCGCGTTTAGGCTGCCTGATCACTAAAAACAAAACTGTTATAACTGCTGCATTAAAGTTTGCGCAGGCAAGGTTAAGCCCCGGCTTAGTTGAACAAATTGCCGGCGAAGCAGCAGTTGATACCCCTGATGAATACTTTGAAACGGTAAATAAAGAATATACCAACCGCCGTAATACCATAGTGAGTGCATTAAACAAAATGGAGGGTGTTTATTGCCCTAATCCGGGTGGTGCATTTTATGTAGTTGCTAAACTACCAATTGACAATGCAGACAAGTTTTGCCAATGGATGTTGGAAACCTTTACCTATAATAACGAAACCGTTATGATGGCCCCTGCAACAGGTTTTTACAGTACGCCAGGTGCCGGTACAAACGAGGTGCGCATGGCTTATGTTTTAAACAATGATGACCTTAAAAAAGCCATGATATGTTTAGATGAGGCACTGAAAGTATACCCGGGAAGAACGGTTAGTTTAGAAGAAGCCAAAGCCGAAAGGTAAAATAAAACCACAAGGATAAAGCTAAAAGTAGTTTGTGTTTAGCTTTATCCTTTCAGCATTGAGCACAATAACGTATATTTGTAGCCTTATCTGCTACCGCAACTAAGAAGTACCACAAAAAAATGGGGTCGACCGGAATTGACAGGATGGAGATAAGTAAGTAAGCATGCAGCGCGTTGGGTGAATTAGCGCTTAAATCAGAACGCTCAAACTTACAAATGGCGAAAATAACTACGCCTTAGCTGCTTAATTTAGAATTTAGCAAGCTTTTGTCCCGCCGTTTTTCCGTTTCATCGGATCGGCATCAGGGGCATCGAAAGATGGAACTGGCCTGCTTAAGGTGTGCATAGCGGGCGAGATAAAGCACCTAAGGAAGACGGTACAGGCAAGCAACTGGCCTTCCACTTCCCTACAATTAAACAGAAGCTAAGCATGTAGAAAGCTTACCTTATACCATGTTTGGACGAGGGTTCGAATCCCTCCGGCTCCACTTTTACAGCCTCAAAACAGGCCAAAACGCTATAAAACCCGGTTTTATAGCGTTTTTTTTATGAATTATACCTCAAAAGAAGTCAAAAATGCTCAACGTTCTGGAGACCTATTCGGAGACCTCGAAAGGTTTCTTACCTTAGGTCTCTGGAAATGCTGGAAGCTTCTGTATTTCAATGCGTTATTCAAGACCAACTCATTAAAATCAGCAGTGTAAAGGACTAATTTTTTAACCTTTAATAGCACTAAAAATGACTAAATCTTTTGCCCTTTTGTTTCAGATGAAACGAACCAAGGCGTTACCCAATGGAAACGCCCCTATTTATCTACGGATAACTATTGATAGTGAGCGAGTTGAGATCGCAACTAAGCGAAATGCCCCTCCTGATAAATGGAATACTATCGCCCAAAAAGTAATGGGAAACACCGACGAAGCCAAATCCGTCAACAACCATTTAAAAACGGTTGAACAAAAAGCCTATGAAGTTTATCGGGAAATGATCGAACGGAAAATCCCCATTACCGCGCAAACCTTTAAAGACCGTATGAATGGCATTGAAGAGGAAGTTGTTTGCCGTATGTTGATCCCAATCTTTGAAGATCATAACAGGCAGGTAGAGGCGCTGATTGGAAAAGAGTATGCACCTGCTACTGCCATTCGTTATCAGACCACGATTAAACATGTGAAAAACTTTTTAAAGTGGAAGTATAAAGTCTCCGATATCAATATTCAGGATTTAGACCATGAGTTTGTAACATCCCTTGAATTTTATCTTAGAACAGTAAGGCATTGCAATAACAACTCAGCCGTTAAGTACATTAAGAACCTAAAAAAGATTATCCATATCTGCGTGGCTAATAATTGGCTTGTACGTAGTCCTTTCATTAACTATAAGACGAAGATTAAAGAAGTAATTAGAGATTTCTTATCAAGTGAGGAACTGGATTCGATTAGTGAAAAGCGTTTTGTTTCAGAAAGATTGAATCAAGTTCGTGATGTATTTTTATTTAGTTGTTATACCGGCCTGGCTTACGCCGACGTAAATAAATTGAAACGTTCCGAGATAAGCACCGGCATTGATAGCCAAAAGTGGATCTTTACCACAAGGCAAAAAACTGACACCGCTTCTCGCATCCCATTGCTGCCCGTGGCCCTTGACTTATTGAAAAAGTATGAGGATTATCCGGCGTGTATTAATGAAGGGAAATTGCTACCAGTTTTAAGCAATCAAAAAATGAATGCTTATTTAAAAGAGATTGCTGATGTGTGCGGCATTGAAAAGGAATTGACATTTCATATCGCCAGGCATACGTTCGCCACTACGGTTACGCTTGCCAACGGGGTATCTATAGAAAGCGTTTCAAAAATGTTGGGACATAAGAATATTCGTACTACCCAGCATTATGCAAAAATTTTAGATAGTACAGTTAGCCGGGATATGGATATGCTTAGAGGTAAGATGGAAGCCAAAAAATCTGCCGTCCTTAAGAAAGTCACCAATCAGTAATGGTTATTAAATCAACAACTTGATGTTCCAAATTGGAACATCAAGTTGTTTAGAATGGGCAAGCTCAATCTTGCTTTTTTAAAAATGTTAAGTCCGACTCGGATAATCTCGGAGTAATTTCCCATTCACTTCACTCATTT
This sequence comes from Mucilaginibacter sp., assembly GCF_965277465.1. Classification (GTDB taxonomy): domain Bacteria; phylum Bacteroidota; class Bacteroidia; order Sphingobacteriales; family Sphingobacteriaceae; genus Mucilaginibacter. Next base: position 2,545,913 of record NZ_CBDICW010000001.1, on the reverse strand, counting down.
TTGTTTAAAAAACACCTACCTCCTACATGAGGTGTGAAGTTTTTCGAAGTTATACTTTCACTTTTGTGCTATAGCATGATGTTGAAGGTCAAAAATACTTTGAAAAAAAAACACATCAGTTAGGTACAGGTGGTGAATTTTATTCAAACAAAGAGTCCAACTTTGCGCCAAGGGTACAGCCGAAAGTTGGACTTGTCCAATACCTTATATCACAATAGGTTTAAGTTTTAACAAATAAAAACGAATATTTATTATGGCAGCAGAAATTATCACCAGAGAGGATTTGCAAGAGTTCGGAGAACGATTGTTAAATCAAATGAAAGCTTTGTTGGGCGGCGGATCAACAGAGGAACAGAAAAAGTTTTTAAAGAGTTACCAGGTTAAGAACCTTCTGAAAATCTCAGACAATACCTTGCAAAACTTACGGCAGAATGGAACTATACCATTCACCAAAATAGGTGGCATCCTTTATTACAATTACGAGGATATTATGAAAGTTTTGAAAGGGGAAGTAAAATCCAAACGTATTAGCTTCAGTAAATAAATGTGTGTTCATCTGTTAGGAGCAAGCCATGTTTTCGCTACGCTTAAACGGCTTGCTCCTTCGGAGTTAAGTTGATTTTGCACTTTGTTTAAAATCTAAGATCATGGGAAGGCCAACATTACAAGAAGAGGAAAAAAGGATCATACAAGTGAACATCCGGCTGACAAAAGATGAAAATGATACCGTCTTAAATTACGCCGAAGCATCGGGAATGACACCAGCGAACTGGATTAGGCAGAAAGCATTTACCGGCAGATTTCCAACCATAAAGTTATCGCCAGTAAATGCCTCGCTTTACCGTGAACTGCACAAAGTCGGCGTAAATCTCAATCAAGCGGTAAAGCAACTACATGCGGGCAAATTATCACCGGCCTATCTCTCTATCCTTTTAGGGTTAATAAAAACGCAGAAGGATATTTTAAACTGTTTATTGAAATGACAGCGGATCAGGTTAAAGGGAAGGGTTTTAGAGGAGCACTTAATTATAACCTTGAAAAAGTAAATAAGGGTGTAGCAAAGTGGCTTGATACTTCATTTGCGCAACACAACGAGCGGACAATTATAGATGAAGTAAAAATGATACGAGTATTAAGGCCCAACTTGGCAAAATACTTTTATCATACGTCGGTTAACTTCCCTCCACATGAAAATTTGAAAGATGAGAAAATGGTAACCATTGCTAAAGATTATTTGGAGGCAATGGGATTTGACCAACACCAATATGCAATCTTTCGTCACTTTGATGCAGAACATCCCCACATGCACATTTTGGTTAACCGTATTGGTTACGATGGCACAGTGCTTTCCGATAGTAAAGACTATCAGCGGAGCGAACAAATACTTAGGAAGTTAGAAAAGCAATACGGACTAACCGAAGTAATCTCCAGTCGCCAGGCAAAAGAACGAGCGATGACCAAGAATGAGTTGGAAATGATGAAGCGAACGGACGAACCATCTGTAAAAATGAAGTTGCAGGTCACTATAAAAAACATACTAAGTCAAAAGCCAACCGCAGAGCAATTTATTAAGCACTTAGAAGCACAGGGTATTAATATTCTATTTAACCAGGCCAGCACAGGGTTCGTAAGTGGTATTTCTTACGGTTACGACGGGATGCAATTTAAAGGCGCTCATTTAGGGAACGCTTACAAATGGCAGGCTGTTAAAAATTCTATCGATTATGAACAAGAAAGAGATCGCACAGCAATATACCAGGCAAATGTTAGGACAAGAGCCGACCAGCCTGAAAGAAGCGAACAGTCAGCCTCAACCAGAGCAACCGACCGAGCTATCGCAGATACAAAAGTTACTGCCGGAAATAGAAATGATGTACAGCAGGGCACTGGAAAATTACAGGATCAAATCGGAAAAGCAAATAGAAATAACAGCAAGGCGGCTCAATCAGTTGGAGAGCACAGCGGCAAACCTATCATTTCAAATAAAAAGTATCGTAGCGAGCGCGGAGCAGATCTATCAATCAAACAATCGGGTTGGCAGCAGATGGGTAATTCGACTATACCTGGTGGCGATCTTGTCGGGGATTTGCTCGGCGTTGATAACAATGCTGATAATATGGATCAAACTGCGCTGAATCAGTTTAGGCAGATTAGGAAGAAGAAACGTCGGTTAAATAATGGGATATAGCCAATGATCAAAAAAATCAAGGCGAAGATCTCACGGCATTTATTTCATTGTATTACGAACGCTTACTATCCCAAATGAATTAATTTAAAAGACAGATCGCATGGAAGTACAAGTGTTTTAATTGGCTATGGTTATATTAGCAAACCTAATATCACAACAATGGACAGAGCTTCCGCCCTAAATATATTACGAACCGCACTTAACAACCCTGAAACTGATTTTAGAGATAATCAATGGGAAGCCATAGATCAATTGGTGAACCACAGTAAAAAATTGCTAGTGGTCGAACGAACGGGTTGGGGAAAAAGCTCCGTTTATTTTATCAGTACCAGGATACTCAGAAACCAAGGCAAGGGTCCGACGATCATAATCTCTCCCTTATTGGCATTAATGAGAAACCAGATTGAGGCAGCAGAACGGTTAGGGATAAAGGCGGTTACTATGAATTCAACCAATCAAGATGATTGGTCAGAGGTGAAAAGACAGGTATTGGCTAATGAAGTTGATGCACTCCTTATCTCACCGGAAAGATTAGCCAATGACAATTTTATGGAATCTGTTCTCAGGCCAATAGCGCATAAAATCGGATTGTTTGTGGTTGATGAAGCACATTGTATTTCCGATTGGGGCCATGACTTTAGGACTGATTATCGGAGAATAACCAGTATTTTGAAATTCATGCCCGACGGGATGCCGATATTAGGTACTACTGCGACAGCCAATGATCGCGTTATTAACGATATTGTAGGGCAGCTTGGAGATATCGAAATTATTCGTGGTTCGTTGGTAAGAGATAGCCTTACGTTACAAAATATCAAACTAAAAGACCAAGCAGCCAGATTAGCCTGGCTTAGAGAGAATATACCAAAACTTCCCGGTAGCGGAATAATTTACACCTTAACTATCCGGGATGCGAGACATGTTGCAGATTACCTTAATGGCCATGGAATTAACGTGGCCGCCTACTACGGCAGTGTTTCCCAAGACGGCTTCGCAGACTCCGATGAATATAGGCAACACTTGGAAACAGCATTGTATAACAATAAGATTAAAGCATTGGTTTCAACTTCAGCACTTGGTATGGGCTATGATAAACCCGATCTAGGTTTTGTTGTACACTATCAGGCTCCTGGTTCTATAATCGCATATTACCAACAAGTTGGTCGCGCGGGACGTGGTATAGACAAAGCATATGGAATATTGCTTTCGGGAAAAGAAGACGAGGATATTCATCATTACTTCAAAACCACTGCTTTCCCGGCACAAGCTCGGGTGGATGCTATTTTAAACGTACTTGAAAATGCTAACGGTATTTCCGTTCCCGATATATTGAGTAAACTTAATCTTCGCCAAGGACAGATCGATCAGGTGTTAAAATATATAAGTGTAGAAGATCCCTCTCCTGTGATAAAAATAGATTCTAAATGGTATAGGACAGCTGTCTCTTACGAAATGGACAAGGAAAAAATCACTCGACTAACGAACCAAAAGGAAGTAGAGTGGCAGCAAGTTCAGCAATATATCGAGCATGGAGGATGTTTGATGAATTATTTGCAGGGGGCGTTGGATGATCCTACTCAGGAACCCTGTGGTAAATGTAGCGCCTGCTTAGGTGCTCCAGTGTTTAGAGCCGAACCATTAAGAGACTATATTCTTGATGCAGGAATATTTTTAAAGAATTCAGAATTTCCAATAGAACCGCGTGCGCAATTTGTTACTGGTGGAATGCCCGAATACGGTTGGACAAGGAATTTGCCCACTCACCTGCGAGCAGAAACCGGAAGAGTATTATCGCAATGGGAAGATGCAGGTTGGGGTGGAATGGTTGCACTTGATAAACACGCCGGATATTTTCGAGATGAACTTGTGGAAGCAATTGCGGATATGATAAAATTAAGATGGGATCCAATGCCAAGCCCGGCCTGGATTACATGCGTTCCATCCAATCGTCACCCTAAATTGGTGCCTGATTTTGCAAAACGATTAGGAGAAAAATTAGGAATTCCTTACATTCCAGTTGTGATAAAAACTAAAGAAGCTAATGCTCAAAAAGAGCAGGAAAATAATTTTTTTCAATGCAGGAATCTCGATGGTGTGTTTAGTATAAATGGTGATGTTTCGTCCGCACCTTTAATATTAGTAGATGATGCAGTTGATTCACGTTGGACTTTTACTATCATTGCTGCTTTATTACGTCAAGCCGGCAGCGGTCCAGTTTATCCTGTTGCACTTACATCCACATCAGTAAATTGAATATGATAACAGAAAGAACTAAAGCGATATTATTATTTACCTCTTATCTTTCAAAAGATACAGATAGACAGCATAAACCGTTGTCACTAATTGAATGGAATAAGCTGGTGAGATGGCTACAGTCAAAAGATGCTTTTCCGGAAGCATTTTTATCTGAAGAGTCTGAAATGTTGCTTAATTCATGGAATGATCAATTAATCAGCCGAAATCGGTTATACATCTTATTAGAAAGAAAAACAGCGTTAGCAATAGCTTTAGATAAATGGACAAAGGCAGGTGTCTGGGTTATAAGCCGGGCAGATCAGGTTTACCCCAAAATGCTAAAAGAGAAATTAAAGGGTGCGGCACCTAATATACTGTTTGGCATTGGAGATAAGCAGCTACTTAATCAATCCTATGTCGGAGTGATTGGTTCAAGAAATGCTTCAGAAAAAGATTTAAATGCAGCTAAAGCGATTGGCCAGAAAGTTACCAAAGAGAATCTTGGAATTGTTTCTGGCGGTGCAAAAGGAATTGATGAAGCCGCTATGATCGGTGCGCTTGAAGCAGGCGGTTCATGTGTGGGTTTTTTAGCAGATTCATTGATCAAAAAGTCAACTAGTCCGGTATTTCGTAATTTTATTATTAAAAATAAATTAGCGTTGCTTACCCACGTGAACCCGGAAGCTGGCTTTAACGCAGGAAACGCTATGAGCCGCAATAAGCTGATCTACGCTTTGGCGGAGACTTCAATCGTGGTCATATCGGACACTAAAGGAGGAACATGGGAAGGTGCAAAGGAAAATGTCAAAAACCACTGGACTCCGCTCTGGGTTTGTCCGTCGAATGAAAAGGGCAATCAGGAGATTGTCAAATTGGGTGGAAAGTGGTTACCGGATAACTTAAATGACAGTTTTAGGTCATTGATTTCACCTGCTGCTATTAAAGTAAAAGATGACTTATTTACCGCATCTCAGGAACCAACCGCGCCTAATGTGCCTTTAATTAATCAGAACAATCAGCTGTCGCTAAAAATAAGCGCAATGAGTAACTTTGAATTTTTCATATATAAGTGGCACAATTGCTTTGGCCAAGCTCCGGTTAATAAGAACGAGGTTGCGGAAAGATTTGAAATGGCTTCAAAACAGGTAGAAATTTGGCTTGATCTAGCAGTTGAAAACGGCTTTGCAAATAAACTAAGAAGCAAAATCGGATATTCTTGGCTATTGGAAAAGTCAATAGATGTTTTATCGGAATCTTCCGATTAATTTAACACTTATTTATATACCCTTTTCGATAGCGATATAGCTGCTTTTGATTTTTTTCCAGATCTCCTCTTTGCCTGTGAGCTAAAGCTATTATTTTCAGGTGAGGGCTATGAAAATTGCTATTACGATAGCATACCTGCTTTAACCCCATAATTTATTGGTTCTTTGTAAACCAATAAGAATATTAAATTTGATAATTAAACCTTATTAGGATTACCATATATAATGCAAGGAATACAACTTAAGAAGTTAGAAAATGAACTTTGGCGGGCCGCCGACCAATTAAGGGCCAATAGCAAGTTGACTGCATCCGAATACTCAATGCCGGTACTTGGCCTTATATTTTTACGGCATGCTTATAACCGTTTTCAAAAAGTTAAAATTGAAGTTGAGAAAGATCTTCCGTCGCATCCTCAACGAGGCAAGCGACCATTAACCAAAAAAGATTTCGAAGAAAAAAACTCGATGTTTCTGCCGGATTATGCCCAATTTGATTATTTGGTAAATCTGCCTGAAAGTGAAGATGTTGGCGAAGCTATTGATAATGCAATGAAATTGATAGAGGAGGAATACGATAATTTAAAAGGCGTATTACCGAAAAACTATTCAATTTTCAGTAAAGACTTATTAAAGGAACTGCTCCGGATTTTCAATAAGGAGGTGTTACAAAAAGCAGAGGGGGATTTGTTCGGGAAAATTTATGAATATTTCTTAAATAAATTCGCGATGACCGGCGCTCAGGAAGGTGGCGAATTTTTTACGCCAATGAGTTTGGTTCAAACCATTGTAAACATTATCGAACCTGATCATGGTATTGTATTCGATCCGGCGTGTGGTTCAGCGGGAATGTTTGTTCAAACAGGATATTTTATTGAAAGTGAAGGTTTACGCCCGGCTGAAAAAGTTACGTTTTATGGGCAGGAAAAGGCCGAACTAAACACTAAGCTCGCAAAGATGAATTTAGCTGTCCATGGATTGGAGGGTAATATTCAAGAAGGTAACACTTTTTATGAAGATCGGCACAACCTTGTGGGGGAATGTGATTTTGTGATGGCTAACCCTCCTTTTAATGTTGATGGCGTAGACAAGGGTAAAGATGCAGTTAAAAAAGACCGCCGCCTTTTGTTAGAAGGCAAGGTAAACCTGCCTAAAAATGACAATGCTAATTACTTATGGATTCAATACTTCTATAATTATCTTAAGCCGACAGGTAGGGCCGGTTTTGTTATGGCTTCTTCTGCAAGTGATGCAGGCCACAGCGAAAAAGATATTCGCGAGAAATTAGTGACAACGGGCGCCGTAGACGTCATGGTGGCTATTGGAAATAATTTTTTTTATACCAGGTCACTGCCTTGTACGCTATGGTTTTTTGATAGGGCCAAGGAAACTAATATCGAGCAGAAGGACAAAGTGCTTATGTTAGACGCTCGCAAGATATATAGAAAAGTAACTTCAAAAGTAAATGACTTTACTCCAGAGCAGCTTCAAAATATTATTTGCATAGTTAATTTATACCGGGGTAACAACAATAAGCTTAAAGAGACGGTAACCGGATACCTTGAAACCGCTAAACAGTTAGCTCAACAATCAGGCTCAGTCATTGGCGACCTAAACAAACTGCTTCGAAATTTAATTAACACAATTAAAAGCTTTGCGCATGCCTATTTAATTGAAAATAAAGATGCCCAATCTTTTTTAGATGCCTTAGCTTTTGATGAAGTTGATACGGTTTATAAACAACAGGGTGAATTTATAGCGGCTGAAACAAAGGTTACCGCAGATTTGGAGGCATTACAACACATTGCCCATTTATGCAAAACCATACGCAAGCCACAAGATAAATTAATAAAAGACTTGGTTGAAGTTACCAATTGGGCTACAAAAGAATACCAGTTAAACAAAAACAAAGACTGGAAAAGCCTTAATCTAAAAGATCAATTCGATCAGTTAAAATATCTCCAAATACAAGCCAACGGTAACTTGAACGAAGACGAACCTGGCCTCCTTCATGAAACCGAATATTTTGGAAACAAGCACATTGGCTTCAAAGCCGCTTTCCTAATGGTAGATATGACAATGTGGAAGGTTTATGTAAAGTTGTAAATCAATCAGAAATTGCAGCTAAAGATTGGAGTCTAAGCCCGGGCCGATATGTTGGGGTAAGCACTATTGCTGAAAATGATTTTGATTACGAAGCCCGTTTAAAAGAAATTCATATTGAATTAGAAAGTTTAAATGAAGAGGCAGCCTCTTTTGCAAAAATCATTTCTGAAAACTTTAATGAGTTAGCGATATGAAATGGGATAAGGTTGAGATAGGAGATATTGCTAAAGTAATTTCGGGATTCGCCTTTAAGTCTAACGATTTTAAACAAAGTGGGGTTCCTGTTATAAAAATAAAAAATATTAAAGATGAAAATGTAAATATCGATGAAGGTGACTGTGTGGATTCCAATATCGAGGTTCAATCGAGGTTTCATCTAAATGATGGCGATATTTTGATCTCACTTACAGGGTCGCATATAACACTGCCATCATCGGTTGTTGGGAGAGTAGCTAGATACCGCCATGAAACAATTTCTTATCTCAACCAAAGGGCAGGGAAGTTTATTAATATAGATAAGAGTCGCTGTATAGATGACTATTTGTATTATTTCTTATTACAAAAGGAAACCTTAACAAGAATCGCGCTAAAAGCACAAGGAGGTGCAAATCAAGCTAATATTAGCCCAAGAGATGTTGAAGGAGTTGAGATGAAATTGCCGTCGCTCTTAAAACAATTCAAAGTAGCATCAATATTGTCAGCCTATGACGACTTGATTAAAAACAATCAAAAACGAATAAAATTATTGGAGGAGAAAGCGCAATTACACTACAAAGAATTAGTACAAGACATCAGTTTCAATAAGACCGAAAGAGAAGAATATTTGAAAGATTGCCTGTCTTTTTATATTGGTGGTGGCTGGGGTGAAGAGGAATATAGTGATACTTTCACAAAACCTGCATATGTTATTAGGGGTACTGACATTCCGTTCATTAAAAAAGGACAGATTACCGATATTCCATTCCGTTATCATAAGGAATCAAATCTAGCATCACGACAAATGCAACCAGGCGACATCGTATTTGAAGTATCTGGTGGAAGCAAAGGACAACCTATAGGCAGAAGTACTTTAATCACTGAAAAAAATACAGATCACTTCGGAAGCCCTGTAATCTGTGCTAGTTTTTGTAAAATGCTCCGGGTCAACACAAATGCTTCACCAGAATTCTTCTATTTATATTTATTAGCTAGTCGAGAAAATGGTATAATATCGCGATATGAAAAGCATAGCGCTAGTAATATTGTGAATTACGGATTTGAGGAATTTATTCGAGAGCAAAAAATTACATTACCTAAAGAAAATGAATTAAGGTCATTTACGGAACAAGTAGCACCTATATTTAATCTTATTAGTGTGTTGGGTCAGCAGAATGCAAAGTTAAAGGAGGCCAGAGATATTATATTACCCAAGCTAATGAACGGGGAACTTGCCGTTTAAAATTTACATATAATGACAAAAACGCTAATAACTCGAATAAGCAGACTTGAGCAATATGATAATTCAAGCAAAACAATTTTGTGGGAAGACTCGACAGAACCTCGCTGGCTCGGTGTTTATGGACAACTAAAAATAAACGATAATACGATCTTTATAGCAGGGAACAAATTACTTGTAGGGGTAATAGAAAATATAAATGACCGAAAGAGCATCGCATGCAACAACATTATTGAGGTTTCATGTTCAAATGATCAGTTTCTACAACTCCATGAGATTTATCCAGAGCTTATTTCGAGGGTAAAAGCCAACTTTCCGCCATTCATTCATCCACAGGAAATTAATATTAAACAACTTATTGATGATGCAAATAATAAACGTTTTGTAAGTTATTACATTTTATCAGGTGTTCCAAAATATAATGAATTAGCAGAAACCTTTAAGATTAACGACCGGATAATATTAGTAGGACCAGACAAGAAGCTTCAAAATGTAAAACTTCATTCAAATAGTGGGCTAATTGACTTTCCCGAAGCGTTAAACATCAGTACCAGTGTCGATGGAGTGACGCTTGACGAAATGCTTAAAATTAATAAAAGCATAAAGCGCAAAAGCTTAAAATCAAACAATGTCACCCGGATTGAGAATATCAAGGCAACAATTGGGAAAACCGGGCTATATAAATTCAATACATTTTTCTCTTATTATGATGCCCTTTACAATAAAAGAGTTTACGGAGAAAGCACTACAGCTTCAAGTTCTATTTTAAAAATAATACTGAAACAGGCAGAAACGGTTTTTAAAGTTTCAATGGGTAGTGGTGAGATACGCGAAGAGTATTTTAAATATTTTAACGAAAATAATTTAGTTGTAGTTCATGGCGCTACCAAAGCAAAAGGAACCTCATACCAAACGCAGGGGGATACTTTTTCTAAACAGATGAAAATAGGCGATTACTTTTATTTGTGCCGGAGTAATAGTCACGTTGAAGTTATAGGGAGAATAACGGGCGATGCCAGTAAATGCACTTATGAGGATTTTGAAGATGAAGGGTGGCTTCAAAGGCCATACGAAATTATTTCAGAAGCCATTAGCGATGAATCATACCAGGATGAAAAAAAATGGTGGGCTCCCAATGACAATTCAACCTGTATCGCAGTTCCTCAGCACGAGATTGACTATGCAAATAAAATACTTTTTGTGCCATTCTTTAACACAACATTTGAATACGAAAAAAAATTACCGATTGAAACCACTTCAGCTTCTATCATGAAAAAACCCCTAAATCAGATCCTGTTTGGCCCACCCGGAACAGGCAAAACATACAACACAATCAATAAAGCAATAGCTATAATTGAGGACAAAAATGAAGAAGAAATAAATTTAGAATCACGGCAAGGGTTAAAAGACCGATTTGATACTTACTTATCACAAGGAAAAATTGTCTTTACTACTTTTCATCAAAGTATGAGCTACGAAGACTTTATTGAAGGTATAAAACCCGTTGAGCCTGAAAAAGAGGGCGACCCGGTTATTTACAGGATTGAATATGGAGTTTTTAGAAACCTTTGTATTGAGGCCTCATTCGCCATTGCACAAACCAGGGAGAATAAGACAACCGAGGAGGTGTTAGACTTTTCGATTTTATATGACAAGTTTTCTGAAGATGTCGAAGAAAATTTATTGAATGGAAAAAAAGTTGAATTGGAAACAAAAACTGGCGGCAAGGTTCTTGTCGAGGGTGTTTCTCAAAAAGGGAATATAGTAATCAAACATATTGATGGCACCAGGAGCTACACCGTTTCTAAAAATAGGTTAACAAAATTGCAGTCAGTTATTAAAGATCTCGACGATGTTAATAATATAAATGACCAATTTAGAGAGATAATTAAAGGGATGAATTCGTCGGCTTACTGGTCTGTTTTAAATGCCATACGTAAGCAAAAACAAACGAAAACGGTAAAAAATGAAATTAGGATTTATACGATTGATGAAAAAAAAGAGGTTGTAGCTTCTTTCCAAAAAGCAGACTATAAAAATCATGGGGCGAAACCATTTGTACTAATAATCGATGAAATAAATCGAGGCAATGTGTCTCAAATATTTGGCGAACTTATTACATTGATTGAGGACGATAAGCGTTTGGGTAATGAGGAAGCCCTGGAAACAACACTGCCTTACAGCAAAGAGAAATTTGGAGTGCCGCCCAATTTATATATTATTGGCACTATGAACACTGCTGACCGCAGCGTTGAAGCATTAGATAACGCATTGCGTAGAAGATTCAGCTTTGAAGAAATGCCACCGAATTCCAAATTAGTCGCTACAGATGGCAAACTTAAAGATAATGAAGGCTTTTTGGGAGATTTAGATTTACCTCTTTTACTTAATACGATTAATAAGAGGATAGAAAAGCTGTTAGATAAAGACCATTTAATTGGCCACAGTTATTTCATGTTAGTTGCTAATTTTGCGGATCTGAAAATTGCTTTCCACAACAAAATCATACCGTTATTACAAGAGTATTTTTTCGGTGATTACGGCAAAATAGGATTGGTAATTGGGAAGGGCTTTTTCCAGCCAATCGAAGAGCAAAAGGACGACATATTTGCAAAATTTGATGACTACGATCCTTCAGTTTTTGCAGAAAAGCCAGTCTACTGCTTATGTGATATTTCCAAAATGCAGGATGATACATTTAAAACGGCAATTAATTTATTGTTGAAAAAATAACTTGGCAGCCTCCGGAAAACATATCACAACATTCGAGCATCGGGCTATTAAGCTCAATGATGAAATTGATGGAATTAAGTTTGATGAACCGTGCCTTAAAGCCTTACAAAGCTATTATGGTGTAAATGGTGTCCCCTATTATTCCTTAATACACAATGGTGTACGCTTTAACGAATACGTTGGGGTAATTCAGGTTGGTGATATGGTTATTGAAGTTTTGCCGAAGGCAGACAATGCCTTTAGCGGAAAAGATGAAAAGAAGCACTGGCGAGATATTTTAATAGATATGCTTTTGTCTGTCGGTGTATTTGATATACATGCTAAAAGCAGCAGCGATTTAAAATTAAAGTCTAACTCTATACTGGATTTGTATTTTAAGCTGTTTGTTACCCAAATAGAATATTTGCTGCATAGCGGATTAGTAAAACAATATCGCAAAAAGGAGGGCAATGTTACAGCTTTAAAAGGAAGTTTACAGTTTGGAAAGCACATCCAACAAAATCTTGTGCATCAGGAAAGGTTTTATGTGACATATACAACATATGATGTAGAACACAAACTCCATTTAATAATTTATAAAACGCTGCGCTTACTAAAAAAAATAAATACTAATTCGGCTCTCCAAAGTAGAATAGGCGCGTTGTTGCTTAATTTTCCAGAAATGCCGGACATAAAAGTTTCTGAAAATACTTTTGACAAAATCGTTTATAATCGTAAAACGCAATCTTATACGAAATCGATTGAAATTGCGCGTCTACTCCTTTTACAGTACCACCCCGACCTGAGCAAAGGAAGAATTAATGTATTGGCGCTTATGTTCGATATGAATATACTTTGGGAACAATTTGTTTATGTAAGTTTAAGAAAGCATAAAGATTCTGCCACAACCATTACCGGCCAAACATCAAAATATTTTTGGAGGCCAGAATTTGGATATCGCTCTAAAATTAAACCAGATATAGTTGTAAATAAAGATAAGATGAATTGTGTTGTGATAGATACAAAATGGAAAAATTTAAATGGATACAATCCTTCTCCTGATGATTTACGGCAGATGTATGTTTACCACGAATATTATAACGCCAGGCGCGTAGCCTTGGTATACCCAGGAACGGAATTTTCTAATTTAAAAGGAACCTATTTAGACCCCAAAACAGGTGTCGAGATTGACAAGGAATGCAGTGTTATTTCTTTGTCGGTCGAACCAATAATAAAAAAATGGCAAAAAGATATCTACGACGAATTTGAAAGTTGGTTTAACCTACCTATTAAAAAGAAATAGTATGAGCTACGAGTACTCCGAAGATAATCTTATAGAACAAACGGCAATTGATTTATTTTTTAATCAATTGGGCTGGGATACACAATTAGCTTATAATAAGGAAAGCTTTGGCGAGGGCAGTACTTTAGGGAGATTGAACAAGAAGGAGGTTATATTAAAGAGAAATTTCATTGAAAAACTAAAAGAGTTTAATCCCAAACTGCCAGCAAAGGCCTATGAAGAAGCCTATCAAAAGTTAACAGAAGAAAGTATCACTAAATCTTTAGCTGAGATTAATTTAGAAAAACACCATTTAGTAAGAGATGGTATCCCTGTTGATTTTATTAATGAAAAAGGGGAACACGTTAAAAATAAGAAACTTAAGGTTTTTGATTTTGTGGAACCTAAGAACAATGATTTTTTGGCTGTTAGACAGTTATGGGTACAGGGGAAGAGCAATCGCGAACGCAGACCCGATATTATTGGTTTTGTTAACGGTATTCCCCTGCTTTTTATCGAGTTGAAAGCAGCCCATCGTAAGTTAGAAAACGCCTACAACCATAATTTTATTGACTATAAAGACGTAATTCCAAAGCTTTTTTATTACAATGCATTCGTTATCTTAAGCAATGGGATAGAAAGTAGAATAGGAAGTATTACAGGCAAATACCAACATTTTCACGAGTGGAAACGAATTACTGAGGAGGAAGACGGAATTGTTGCTTTAGATAGGATAATTGTTGGCGTTTGTCAAAAGGAGCGATTGATGGATCTTTTTGAAAACTTCATCCTTTTTGATAACTCTTTAGGAAATGTGGTTAAACTGGTGGCTCGAAATCACCAATTTATAGGAGTTAACAAAGCAATAGAGAACATTAAATATAAAGATCAACTTTACAAGGCGGGGCAAATTAGTTTAGAGGAAAAGCAAAAACTTGGGGTGTTCTGGCATACCCAGGGAAGTGGAAAATCATATTCCATGGTGTTTTTTTGCCAGAAAATACATCAAAAATTTCAAGGTAGTTATACCTTCCTCATCGTTACAGATCGCAATGAATTAGACACACAGATTTATGGAACCTTTGGCAGCGTTGGTGCCGTCCCCCAAATTAAGGCGGGCGCGAAGGATTCTCTAAAAGCAAATTCAGGTAAACATCTAAAGGACCTTTTAAGCTCAGATCACAGATATTTATTCAGCTTGATTCATAAATTTAATTTTGAAGAAGAAATCACAAAACGAGATAATATCATTGTAATCTCCGACGAAGCACATCGAACACAAGGGGGACAGCTGGCGATGAATTTAAGAAATGCGCTGCCAAATGCTTCTTTTATCGGCTTTACCGGAACACCTCTTTTTAAAGATGATGAGCTAACACGAAGAATTTTTGGCGATTATGTCTCTAAATATGATTTTAAGAGAAGCGTTGACGATGGAGCTACAGTTCCGCTGTACTATGAAAATAGAGGAGAATATCTCGGTTTACAAAACCCTATTATCAACGAACATATAAGAGCTGCAATAGATGCTGAAAGCGAGGACTCAGACAGTGACCAAATAAGCAAGATAGAACGCCTAATTGCAAGAGAATATCCAATACTTACCTCTCACAAAAGGTTAGATGCAATAGCTAAAGATGTGGTTTGGCATTTTTGCAACCGCGGGTATAAAGGTAAGGCAATGTTTGTCGCATTAGATAAGCTTACAGCCGTAAAAATGTACAACTTAATTACTAACCATTGGCAGCAATATATTAAACAGATAGAAAAAGAGATTATAAAGGGCAAATATGGCGATCAAGAGGTTTTGGAAAAAAGCCGAGAATTACGATGGATAAAGGAAACGGAAATTTGCGTAGTTGTAAGTTCCGAACAAAATGAAATTCAAAAATTTCAAAAGTGGGATTTAGATATAGAACCTCACCGTGAAAAAATGAACACACAAGACATTGAGACAAGATTTAAAGATGAAAATGATTCTTTCCGTTTTGTAATTGTTTGTGCTATGTGGATTACTGGCTTTGATGTCCCAACCCTTTCAACTATGTATTTGGATAAGCCTTTAAAATCTCATACGTTAATGCAAGCTATTGCCAGGGCCAACCGTATAAGTGAGGGTAAAAACAACGGATTGATAGTTGATTACATAGAAACTTATACAGCACTACTTGATGCATTGGCAATATATGGTTCAAGTGGCAAAAATGGGAATGGCGAAGGTGGGGAAAAAGTGGAGCCTCCGGTTAAACCTAAAGAAGAACTAATTCGGCAATTAACAGAGGCACTTTTAAGTACAGAGGCGTTTTTAGCTGATGAAGTTGACTTCAATTTGCACGAATTAGTAATGGCTTTCGGTTTAGAAAAATTAGCAGCGATGGAAAGGGGCGTTAATGCTGTTTATACCAACGATGAAACCAAGCGTAAATTTCAAATTTTAGCGAGAGAGGTTTTTAAGAAATATAAGGCACTACAGCCAGACAAAGTATTGAATGAATACGCTGCAAGAAAAAATGCTATAGATGTTATTTACAGCGCTATTGAAAACAATATTGAGAGTGCCGATGTGGCTGAGCTCATGAAGAAAATACAAAACATTGTAGACGAATCGATCTTAACCGTCGTTGCCGAACCAAACTTCGATAATGATAAAATCATTGATCTGAGCGGATTGAATTTTGAGATATTGGAAAAGTATTTTTTAAACGCAAAAAATAAAAACACTATAGTTCAATCACTTAAAGATAAAGTTGAGAGGCAAATGAAACAAATGGTTGACAAAAATCCTCTGCGTGTTGATTTTTATCTTCGTTATCAGGAGATCATTGACGAATACAATCGCGGTAAAGATTCGGTAATAATTGAAGAGACGTTTAAAAAGCTTATAGAATTCATAAATACACTAACTGAAGAAGAAGCCGACACTAAACGAGAGGGGTTAACCGAAGAGCAAAAGGCGGTTTTTGACATTCTCCGAAAACCTAATCTTTCAATAGTAGAAAAAAATAAAGTCAAAGAAATAGCTGTAGAACTATTAAACGAACTCAAAAAGGAGAAGTTGAAGATCGATCTATGGTCGGACAAATCTGAAACTGCGGCTGCGGTTTTTAATATGGTAAGTAACACCCTGTTTGAAGCACTACCTTATCCAACATATCAAACAAATGATATTGATGTCAAAACAAACATGATTTATGAACATCTTCGTTACAAATATTTTGGTGGAGGATCAAGTGTTTATGGTGTATTTTAGAAGAAATTAAATATCTCGGATAAAAAGACCTTTTTAGAACGTGATATTTGTAATAAGTTTATCCTCACACTGCAAAAATGGGAGAAATAACACACAAACAGCTATAAAATACCCAATTAGCATTATTCAAAATGAGTGAGCAACCGCAATCCAACGATATTATATTTTACAACACCCCCACAGGTGATGTGAAAATTGAAGTGATATTTAATGATGAAACCTTTTGGCTAACCCAAAAGCGTTTAGCAGAACTTTTTGGGGTTGAGGTTCCAGCGATTAGTAAACATTTAGCCAATATCTTTGATACTGGCGAATTGGAAAAAGAAGCAACTGTTTCCATTTTGGAAACAGTTCAACAAGAAGGCGGTAAAAGTGTTAAGCGAAAATTAGAGTTTTACAATCTTGATGCCATCATAGCCGTAGGTTATCGGGTAAATAGTTACCAAGCTACACAGTTTCGAGTCTGGGCAACTAAAACTCTAAGAGAGTATATAATTAAAGGCTTTGTGTTAGATGATGCACGATTAAAACAGGGTAAACGCTTTGGCAAAGATTATTTTGACGAGCTTTTAGAGCGAATTAGAGAGATCCGCGCCAGCGAGAGACGTTTCTATCTTAAAATTACGGATATATATGAACAGTGTAGCGTTGATTACAATAAGGATGCTGATATAACCCAAAAGTTCTTTAAAACGGTTCAAAATAAACTCCACTTTGCAATTTCTGGTAAAACCGCCGCACAAATTATTGCAGAACGAGCAAGTGCTGATAAGCCAAATATGGGTTTACAAACCTTCAAAAATGCACCTAGCGGCAAAGTATTAAAGGGTGATATAGGTGTAGCTAAAAACTACCTGATTGAAAAGGAGATCAAAGAACTTGAACGGGTTGTTACCATGTATCTCGACTTTGCAGAATTACAGGCATCCAGGCAGATACCTATGAAGATGGGTGACTGGATAAGTCGTTTAGATGCTTTCCTACAATTCAACGAATATCAAATATTAAAGGATGCAGGAAAAGTGAGCCACGAAGTAGCAATAAGGTTAGCCGAAAAGGAATATGATAAATTCAGGGTGATTCAGGATCAAAATTTTGAAAGTGACTTTGACAAAGAAATTAAAAAAATAAATCCTAATAAAAATAAAGAATGAGGTAAGATAAACGAAGCATGATTCCATGAAGAATGCTTGGATGACCCTGCAGATTGTTTTCAATTAATTGCTGATATACCTTGACATAATCTCTACAACGTACGCCGTAAAATAATTGTACTTTTATTTACTCTAAAACTTATCATATAAATATGGCAACCGAAAAAGAACGAAAAATTTCATTTGGTACATTAATTTCAAGAGCATATAAAACTCACGAAGAAACACCTTTCTCGCTCATTGTGGAAGTCATCAAACACAATCTGAAATTAAAAAAATTAGACCGGCAATTTGACTTAAAAGATTCAAAGTTTTGTTTCATCGACAACGCAGCAATAGAAACGGATGACGTAGGAATAAAGATAATATCAGGTTATTTTAAAAGTGCTCGAAATGATTTTAGGCCAAATTTAATTGATAAAAAAACTGGTGAAGAAAGGAAGAGTCCTAAAAAACTGTCAGAAGGAGATATTGAAAAAACACATTTTGTTATTAAGATTGGAGCTGATGAAGTATTCTATGCACTGGAACTAAATGGAAATGGTTTGTCTATTAACCAAATAATCGGCTATTTCTCAAATAGTTTAAGAGAATATTTAATTTCTAAACAGAAAAAGAAAAATTTCTCAATAATTTATACGAAGCTGTGCAAAGAAGACTTTTTAGATACATTAAAAAAATTAAAAAGGACAAAAGTTGCTGAAGTATTTATGAATAAATCTTTATTAGGTAGCGCCGCATTAAATTTTTCGAACAGAACAATATCTCTTAAAAGAGACGTAATCGTAACAGCGACAGCAGAGCCGAGGGAATCTATCACAGAAACAGCCATCGATTTTTACAACTCCTTTTCTAATAATGCTAGTTCAGGTATATCAAAAGTAAGAATATATGGGGTTGACGAAAATAACACCAATGTTATGCTAGACACGGCAATGATAGAAAAAGTTGATCATCTGGATATTTCAATTAACCCAGAAACTGGTGAAATAGTTACTACAGAGATACTTAGTGGATTAAAAGGATTGTTAATAGATTATAAATAGCAATGGAATATTTTTTAGTTGTTTTCGAATTTTTTGTCACTTCTAGAAAATCTTCTTTTCTGTGGAATATTATTATTTCCGTAGTATTGGGTATTGCTATATATTTTTTCTCTTGTAAGGACTCATTTGTAACACTCGCTCAAAGCGTACTAAGTAGTTCTGCAAGTGTATTAAGTTTATTAGTCGGCTTTTCGATATCCGTATTCACATTGTTAAATACTACTTCTAATCCAAATGTAGAAGCCATAAAACAAGAGAAAACCGGAAAACTCCTATATAATAAGCCGGTATATCTTTTTGAAGAATTAATGCTGAGTTTAATTTATATAATTATAACTGAGAGCGTATTGTTAATTTCTAACTTATTCTTCCCTTTCTTTTTTCCTCTGACCACCACATTTGGAAAAATTATTTTTTGTATAAATGCTTCTATTTTGATTCATGTCGTTTTTATCAACGTAGGTACTATTGTAAATTTTTATTTCGTAATTACAAAAAAGAGGTAAAAACATCACGTTGAATTCTTCACCATATTCACCACACCCGCGAAGATAGCCCACCGCCGGGTAAAAAGTAAAGGCCATGCGGAGCGGGCCAATATGTTTTGTTTTTATCGGTGGCCCGGCCTTGACTATTTACCAGGCTCGCAAAGATGGTTGCTCAAGCGTTAAATATGGGTTGGGTTGTTCATTAAGCTCGTCTCAAATGGAAGCTGAAATTAAGCCTATCAATTCGTGACGCATTGAGTCACGAATTGATAGGAAAATAATCTACTCATATCGAAATTATCAAGCAATGAGAATTCTACCCTAATTCTGTGCCAAAAATTTATGAAATTCACCATAATTCTGTGCCAAAAAATTGGAAAATTTACCCTAATTCTGTGACAAACTCAATTAGCATCACTATGGAATTAAAGATTGGCTGCCTCAATCAGCTATGAGTTAACTACCAATTAAAGGTGCCAGATATGTTTGAAATAATACTTTTTACTTAAAAGTTATTATATCTCTCAATTGCTTATATTTGTACTATAAAGCATAGCGTTTTTGGCTTCTTTTTATTGAGAGACCTATTCAGAGACCTGTAAAATATCGTTAGTGTAATACACTATATATCAAGTCGTTGCAAGTTTAAAAAAACTCCCTCCGGCTCCACAAAAAAGCCCTTAGATTTATCTGAGGGCTTTTTAATTATTCGTCATTAAATGAAGTATGCTTAAACTGGTATAAATATTATTTATAAATAAGCATCACTAATTCAAGGACCTTAACATAACTCAAAACAATTTTTGAACGTACATCATTTAATTGCTTTTTACAGATCCTAAAAATATTCCAGCGATTTGCATTGTCTTTGTCAACTAAGTCATAGCATTCTGTAACTTCTTTTACTACACTTTTCCGGATCTGCTCGTTAAGCCAGGTTTTGACTTTTGCATCGAACACTGCTTTACTGTACATTATGCCACTTTTTTAATTTTCCAACTGCACTAATATACGATCTCTTTGAACATTCCGGGCGGTTTCAATGAATACCAAATTTATTTGACAATACAACGTCAATGCAAGGTTTATTTAGCGTTGCGCTGTCCACTCAATCATTTTATTAATTTCAGGGATAATTTATACTTTGTTTTACTATTACCGTAGTTTTGGGCAATAAAACTGCAAATAAAAACGAACTAAAAGCACTTGGAAAACAGCTCTCCCAATCATATTATCTACTTTTCTGCTGATGCTATCAAGGGCATTGAGTTACCTGAACGCTTCACTTTTCCTTTTTATTATGAAGCGCATCCGCTTGCAAAAATAGCAGCTACCGAACTTCAATATTATCTGGAAACCAATGTAGACCTGGATCATAATTTTGGTATTACCGATGACAAGCAGGGGCCGGTTATTGGAAAAATGTTTGGCGTTTTAGTGGTTAAGGACAAAGAAGGAAGGTTAGGTTATTTATCAGCATTTTCGGGGAAACTGGCCGGCTCAAATGATCATAGCAGATTTGTACCGCCTGTTTTTGATATGCTGATCGAAAACAGCTTTTTTTTAAAAGAGCAAGAGATCATTCACTCTATAAATATGCAGATTAAGGAAATAGAGTCGGGTGATGATTACAAAAACTCAAAGCTGGCATTTGAACGTTCAAATACATTATTAATTCAGGAAATAGCTGACTTTAAAAAACAAATAAAGATCAATAAAGCCGCCCGCAAGAAACTCAGGGAAGAGCAAAAAAACATTTTAAGCGAAGATGTTTACATTGATTTTGAAGCAGATTTAATTAAACAAAGTTTACGCGATAAGCACTTGCTTAATGTATTATTGAATAATTGGAACCTGCTTTTAAATGAGATAAAATCGGGCATAGAAATACCCGAAGCTAAGATCGAGTTGTTGAAAAACGAACGCAGGGAAAGATCTGCTGCTTTACAAAGGCAGCTATTTGAGCAATATGAATTTTTGAATAAATATGGTGATAAGAAAAGCCTGCAAGCTATTTTTAGCGATACCGTTTTTGGAAAACCACCATCAGCTGCCGGGGAATGTGCCACACCCAAACTATTACAGTTTGCTTTCTTAAACGGATACACGCCAATTGCAATGGCTGAGTTTTGGTGGGGGGCTTCGCCAAAGTCCGAAATCAGGAAACATCAACAGTTTTACCCGGCCTGCACGGGGAAGTGTAAACCCATCCTTAAGCATATGCTGGAAGGAATAACCTTAGAAGAAGATCCGCTTATAAAAAATCCGGGCGAAAACCGCGAACTTTCAATTGTTTACCAGGATGAGGCCTTTGTAATCGTTAATAAACCAGCAGATTTACTTTCCGTTCCGGGAATCAACATCAAAGACTCAGTTTATACACGGCTTAAATCAGTATTTGTAAATATTGAACCTTTAATGATCCACCGTCTGGATATGGCAACTTCCGGACTGTTGGTTGTTGCAAAAACTAAAGAGGCACATCAATTTATTCAGCGGCAGTTTCTTAAACGAACGGTAAACAAAAGGTACACGGCCCTACTTTCAAAAGTAATACCTTCTTCGGAAGGTGAGATCGTACTCCCCTTGCGCGGCGACTTATACAACAGACCCAGGCAATTAGTCTGCTTTGAGTTTGGAAAAAAAAGTATCACAAGGTGGAAAGTTATTTCAACTAACGGGACAAGCACCAAAGTACATTTTTGGCCGCTTAGCGGGCGAACGCATCAATTGCGCGTGCATTCGGCCCATGAGCAGGGACTTAATGCACCTATTGTTGGGGATGACCTGTATGGAACACTGGCTGATAGACTATACCTCCACGCTGCCTATCTTGAGTTTATACATCCCCTTACTAAACAAAAACTCAGCTTTGAAGTAGCAGAAGATTTTTAAGTAGTTCAGATAGATATTTATTGGCGCAATCTTTACAATTATTTAAGTAAATCAAAAGATAGTTTATCACGGTGGTTGTTGGATTTTAACTTCTATTTTTTCAGCCTCACAAAAAACCTTACATTAGCTATTGAGCACTTTTTATTAAGCATGAACGCGCTGCTTTAAATAAATAACTTAAACACAGGGTTATAGAAGATTAAAAATTATAAATAAATAACACCATGAGTAATAAAATCACAGTATCAGCAACCATTAATGCAAATGCACAGAAAGTTTGGAACTATTATACAAACCCTGAACACATTACCAAATGGAACTTTGCCGATCCCTCATGGCAATGTCCTGCTGCATCAAATGATATGCGGGTAGGTGGAAAATATTCAGCAAGAATGGAAGCCAAAGATGGCAGTTTTGGTTTTGATTTTGAAGCTATTTATGATGAGATTGTTGAAGGAAAAAAATTCACATACGGTATGCCAAACGGCAGGCAGGTAACTGTTTTATTTAATGAAAATGGAAATCAAACTGATGTTATTGTCACCTTTGACGCAGAAGAGCAAAACTCCCCTGAAATGCAAAAAAATGGCTGGCAGGCAATACTTAATAACTTCAAAAAACATACAGAATCACACTAAAAACTGATTAATAGGTTGGCAAACTCAATATAAATCCCTTTATCTAAACTGAAGATTTACTTTAACTGCTGTGGCTTTTAAAGTATTTATTACCAGTTAGATACGCCTTACCGAGCATGTGATTTTTCTATTTAAAGCGGGGTAATCATTTATTTTTCCTGCATTTATCGCTGCAATATTTTACCTCGTCCCAAACCTTTTCCCACTTTTTACGCCAGCTGAATGGCCTGTTGCAAACAATACAAATTTTGGCGGGCAGGTTTTGTTTTTTTACATCCTTCATGTTAATAGTGGCTGTCTAACTGTTTTAAAAACTTTTCGGCATTGGTTAAATGAGTTTGCTGCTTTTCTGTTGCCATTTTATCAAAGGTATTTACCAGCATCCCTAAACGTGGGTTTTTCAAAAAGAAACTGCGGTGTACGTGCATAAACCGCCAAAACAGTCCATCCCATAAGGGCTGCCACTCCCCTTTTTCGTAATCACTCATTTTCATTAAATAGTTACTGCCGCTTATGTACGGCTTTGTAGCCATCAGGCCGCCATCGGCAAATAGCGCCATACCATAAACATTAGGTACCATTACCCAATCATAGGCATCTATAAACATTTCCATAAACCAACGGTATACCTCGTCCGGATCAAATTCGCACAACTGCATAAAATTCCCCAATACCATTAATCTTTCAATATGGTGGCAATACCCTGTTTTTAAAATCTTTTTAATGGTTACATCAATGGGCGCAATGCCTGTTTCGCCCGTCCAAAAACTCTGCGGAATTTTCCTTTTAAATTTCCAATAGTTAGTGGTACGTTGTTTACTGCCTTCGCGTTCATATATCAGGTGAATAAACTCCCGCCAACCTAATACCTGCCTTATAAAACCTTCTAATGAGTTTAATGGGATTTGATATTCTTCAGCCACAGCAATTGCGTTGTCAATAATTTGCTGGGGTTGCAGCAGCCCGGTATTCAGTATCGGGGTTAATACAGAATGGTGGAGCACAGCTTCATTGGCTACAATGGCATCCTCATAAATGCCAAATTTTTCGAACCTGTTTTTCAAAAAATCGTTCAACCAATTTTCAGCATCTTCAAATGTTACCACAAACAAACAGGGGCTGTTTAAATCGCCATAATTTTCAGGAAAATGCTGCTGGATATATTGTTTAGCTTCAATAATATATTGATTCTCTTTTGGTAATTCAAGCACAGGTACTTTTTCCTTTTTGGGGAACTTTTGCCTGTTATCCGCATCAAATGTCCATTTACCTCCAAGCGGTTTGCCATTATCTTCCAACAAAGTATTCCTTTGCTGCCGCTGCCAGGTATAAAAATCAGTTTGAAAATAGCCTTTCTTTTTACTGAAATATTGATCTGTATTTTCAGTTGTATTTAAAAAATTGGGGCTATCGTAAATGTGTAGTGCTATGTTATGCTTTTTACAGGCTTGTTGCATTCTTTTCAGCAACCAATCATCAGCCACAGCTGCAATATGAATATAAGCTATTTGTTGAGCAGCCAGGCTGGCTACCAATTGCCTGCAATCATTCTCTATAGCGCCGGTTTCAATATAGTTAACGGTATAATTATTTTGTTGCAGATGGCTTTCATAAAATTTCATGCTTGCCCTGTGCAATATTAATTTTTGCCGGTGAAAGTTGTACTGACGGTAAAACAGCCCTTCTTCTACAAGGTAAACCGCGCGATCTTTTTGTAAAGCCGGGTGGTTTTGAAATAATTGGTGAGGGAAAATAATTGTAACTGAATTTACCATGCCATGTTAATGCTAAGCAATATTATATGTTTAAAGACCATCATTATATATTAGGTGAAGTAAGTACGTAAAAAACATATCGATAAAAAAACTTAGTGTCAACTTTTCTCAGCTTCGCTCACTTTAGTCCTCAATTTAAACCTATGTAGCAAACAAACTTATTAAACGAAACCTCAATCTTTAAAAAAATCCCAAAACTTTAATTTAACCCGGCTACTGTATCATTCCCCAGTAATTTTTTAAGCGGCTAAGCCCACACAACCTATAGCTATAATTCATTTTTTTTATTTTTGATACGAGTTAACAATAAGATTTACAGCTTTTTAAATTTTAAAAACTGTAAAAAAAAACAAAAACAGCTATAACTGAAGTAACAGCGGCGCTTAATATTTTTAAAGAAGCTATTAATAGTGTCTTTATCTTCGCGCCCATTATATCTGATCCTTGTATGTATTTTTGCAGAAAACCCCTGCTGCTTTTTTATTTATTGATCCAGGCATTTGCTGCCGGAGCCAAATCGCACCCGGTTGATTCATTATATAAAACAAAAGATATACAGGACGTTATCAGGGCCATTCTGAAAACAGACAGCTATAGCGATACCAGCAAATCACATTCTAACTTGTCGCTTTTACCATCCATTGGGTACAGCCCCAGTTATGGATTAGAATTTGGGATCATACTATCGGGAGGTAAAAACTTTGGCGACCCGGCCAATACAACCTTTTCTATATTTAATACCAATGTTTTTATATCATCAAACGGACTTTCTTCGGCCGAATTGAAACACAACGCTTTTAGCAGCCACAACCGGTGGAACTTTCAGGGTGGTTATCAGGTGGGCAGAACCATTGCTTTAGATTATGGATTAGGGACCGGGCATTCGCATCAAACTGATGTTTTTGTACTAAACGGGGTACCGCTCGCCAATAACCCAAATGTGATGCAGATTAAGTTTAACTATCTGAAATTGTATGAAAAGGTATATCGCAAACTGTTTGATAATTTTTATGCAGGCATGGGGCTTATAGTTGACGGTTATCAAAACATTGACAACCAGCGGAAAGGAACT
This sequence comes from Mucilaginibacter sp., assembly GCF_965277465.1. Lineage (GTDB taxonomy): Bacteria > Bacteroidota > Bacteroidia > Sphingobacteriales > Sphingobacteriaceae > Mucilaginibacter. The sequence continues at coordinate 2,520,375 of NZ_CBDICW010000001.1, read as the reverse complement.
TTAAGACGACGCAGCTACAATACCTGGTACAGTGCCAGGAACGATTATCCATCAAACGGATACTGGGCAAATGGCGTATTATTTAATTTACAATACAATTCCCGCGATCATCCTAACAGGCCCTATAAGGGTATATATGCTGATGTTGTTCTGCGCGTAAATGCTGAGGAATTAGGAAGCGAACACGGCGCTACTCAATTAAAAACGGAGTTAAAAAAATACTGGTCGTTATCAAGCACCAATCCGGAGCATGTTTTAGCTTTTTGGTTATGGGGCAATTATTTATTAAAAGGTTCCCTGCCCTATCTGGAACTACCGGGTACAGGTACTGATGCCGAAGAAAGAAGCGGACGCCCTTACACCATTGGACGATTTAAAGGGACATCCTTTTATTTTAATGAAATGGAATACCGTTACCCTATTACTGAAAACAAGTTACTCAGCGGTATAGCATTTATAAATATACAAACCGGCAGCAACGGGCAAAATATACATTTATTTGAACGATGGAACAGCGGAGAAGGTGCAGGCCTTCGCCTGCTATTTAATAAATATACACGCTCCAATATTTGTATGGATTATGGGGTAGGCAATTATGGCGCAAAGGGCCTTTTTATAGGGCTAAACGAAGTATTCTGATCTTTTAAAACAATATAAATCCCCTAAATAATGACAAGAATAAAAAACAACAACATGATTAAGCATTTACAACTTTGCTTTAAAGCAACACTTTTATTAATATTTTTTTTAAGCTCATTTAATTGTTTGGCCTCTCCTGTTAAGGAGCGGTTTACCGACAGCACCAAAACAGATTCGGCCTGGTACAAAAAGCTTGCTATTATTACCGAATACCAGTATTTTAAAACAGTGCATCATAGCGTTTTTAATGGCGGTTATGTATTTGTAACTTATAATGCAACAGCACACTTTTCAATGGGGCTTGGTGTAGCTTATGATTACAGCAAACTACATATTGACAATGGTTATAACCTGAGGCACATGAAGATATTACCGGTACTTGCAGATTTCAGGTATTTACCTTTTCCTCAATGGGCGGTATCGCCCTTTGCAATTGCAGATGTTGGATACTCAACCTTTATAAAATATCAGCAGGAGGATCCTGCGCATATTGAGCCCACAAAAAATGTTACTGATAAGGGCTTGTATACATTTGGCGGGTTTGGGGTGTTAGCAAAGCTGAATAACAGGGCATCATTTTTTACCAACATGGGCTTTACCGGGGTACACATGTCTTTTAATAACAATGACGTAAACCCGCGGGGCTTAGCTTACCGGCTTGGTTTAAAGGTAAATCTGCAATAAGTGTTTATTTAATTACCAGCCTTCTATCTGCACGCATTGATGATACAATTTGGGTGTAGCTATGCAGGTAATGATGATCGCCGGGTAATAATTTAACAAAAAAGTTTTTCATCACCAGGTCAGCAAGCGGTTTGGGGGTTTCGGCCTCTCCATAAAAACAATATACAGGGATACTTATTTTCTCTACTTCGTCCTTTACTTTATAAGTCCTGTCATCATCCCCGGTGCTGATCAGGTCTGTTAAGCGCACTTTAAAGTCGGATGATAGATAGGGTGACAATAACTCCAGCTTGCTGACCCTGGCCTTTAAATCATCAGGGAGGCGGTTGTATATAAACGGAACAACATCTGCACCAAAAGAATAACCGCTCAAAACAATCCGAGTTGACTTCCACTCCCCGCTGTATTTTCTGATCATCCTGATAAAATCATTTGCCGTTTGCTCCGGCGTTTTTTGATGCCAGAAATAGGTCCGTGAGTTGAACCCTAAAACATGATAACCTCTTTTAGCAAATTGCACAGCCAGGGTATCATTAAAACCAAGCCATCCCCCATCGCCCGAAAGCAAAACGATCATTTTTGAAGTAGTTGGGTTTGAAGGATGATAGACAATTAAGGGTAGTCCCAGCTCTTCGGTTTCAATCCCCCTGTTTGCAACTGTTCTTTTCTTTAGCAATAGGCCGCAGCTGCTAAAAAAAAACAGGATATACAAGCAAATAAAAAGTCCCGTCAGCCTATTTTTAAATGGGTTATCCATACCAAGCAAAAGCATCTATAATAATAGGTTTATTTTTGCTATTTCGGGATAGCTTTTTGCATAATGATGGTCGCCATTTAGAATAATAATTTTAAAACCCGTGGTTTTAATTTCACTTAGCGATTTTTCTTTCTCCTGCTCACCATAGTAACAAATAACAGGAACATCCATTAATTTAACCTCCGCAGCAATATTCATTGATCGTACGGCATTGCCTGAGCCAAGCAAATCCATCACATGGATCTCAAAATCGGTAAAGGAAGATGGCGAGATCAATTGAACTAAACTTACCCTGCTTTTTAAATCATCCGGCAATCGCCTGTAAATAAATGGCGCTACATCGGCACCAAATGAAAAACCACAGATGATGATCTTCTTTTTATGCCACTCGGTGCTGTATTTATTCAAAAGTGCAGCAATATCATTGGCTGTTTCCTGTGGTGTTTTCTTTTTCCAGAAATATTTTAAACTATTAAACCCTACAACGTTAAAGCCATTTGCTGCATAACAATCCACAAGTTTTTGACTAAAGCTGTTCCACCCGCCATCTCCCGATATAAAAAGAATAAGTTTATCCTCCTTATCAATTTTAGCTTTAGTAATAATAACCGGCAGGTCGGCATTAAAAATTGCCCTTTTGGAGTGAGGGATATTTGCATTAACACTGGCTGCAATTAATGTTATGCATAATAGCAGTATGATAAGTTTAAAACTTTTCATGGAAGATCAGGGTTTCATTACTTTATTAAGCACATTTGGTAAACTGATAAGATCGTAATGGTTCTCGTAGATCAGATACTTATTTTGCCACGCAGGTAAAAACTTTTCTTTAAAATCCCTGAGTCCCCTGTAATGCCTAAACTGCTGAAGCTTTTCGTACGCAAACTTTAAAGTTTTTTCGGGCAGATCTTTTGCCTGGTCAATTCCTGATAAAGGCGCTAAACCTAAATTTAGGTATTTATAATTATTTAACTTACAGTAGTTTATTAAGGCTACAATAAGCGCATCGTTAACGCCACCCGGTGCTTCGCTGCTTTTTCTTATCAGGTCGTAAGTTGCTTCGTCCGGTGCAAAATCAGGGATGATATTTAAAAAGCCAAAAACCTGTTCATCCTCATTTTCAACCGTAATAATGGTTTGATTTTTTAGCTTTTCCCAGTCAAACATACCTTGTGTAAATACAATCTCTTCGCGGTTGGTGCTTTTAAGCCAATCGTTTGATACATATTCAAGCTTTTGCAGTAAGCCATCCTTTATGGGCGCATGGTAAATATTTGTTTTGAATCCATTTTTTTGAAGGCTGTTTAATCCATTTCGCATAGATTTTTTATTCTTTCCTTCCAGGCTGAATTTTTCCAGATCAATTATAGCTTCCTGCCCTATAATGAGCGATTTTTTACCGAGCAATTGAAAAAGATGAAGACTTTCCTCTTCTACACGATAATAGGCTGATCGTAAACCCGATTCCATGCAAAACTCCTCAAACTCTTCAAGTAACGCCATTTCGTCCTGCCGGTTTGCACAAACCGGTTGCTCCAACACCACAGCGAAACTACCTGCCATGCGGTAAGAGATTAGGCCTTCGCGCCGCTTACCAAAATAGAGTAATTTATCCTCGTAGGTTTTGAAATAATCAACCGGCGAGGAACCTAATTTTTTAATCAGATCACCGGCTTTAATAAAATCTTCTTTATCATGATTAATGCTGATAAAGTAAGGTTTCAGCAAAGTAAAAAAAACAAGGCCGACTGATAATGTACCGCTGATGCGAATGGTGTTTAAAAAAACAGAGGCAAATTTTGTTCGTGGAGTTAGGTCCTTAACATCCAGCAAAATAAAATTATAAAAGGTATGCTTAACAGAATCAAGAAAGTGAAAATCAATACCAAAGTGCCTTTTATCCAAAAAATAAAAGCCTGTAACACCATAAATAATAATCCCGCTGAAAATTAACAGGGAAGTTTCAATACCAATGGTTTGCAGGCGTATGTTATGCTTTATGTAATATTGTTTTTTGGTAAACCAAAGTACTAAAAGTACAATAAGCGCCAGTAGGCCTTCCTCATAATCAATTGCCTTGGTTATATTTCCTATTAAGGACAAAACACATAATAACATGGCAAACCGCCATGCATTTTTTAAGCCTTTAAAAAGAAAGGTGGATGTAATAATAAGAAGTAAGCCAATTATTAATACCAGGTAATTGGATACGGAGATGGTACCATCAGGTAAAAAGGTTTTTAATAACCTAACCCTATAGCCTAACGATGGTGTTAATACCGAAATAATATTGATGAGCCCTAATCCTAAAAGCATAAGGGCAGGTATAACCCGGAGCACCATGTTACCTTTCCTGAGCACAAAACTTACAATGCCTGCAAATACCGGGAGCCAAAACTCAAACAAGCGGTATATAAGTGTTATGGCTACCGCCTCAGAAGTTGAATATCCATAATGCTTTAATATTACCGTAAGCGAAAACTCAATGGCACCTATCCCCCTTAAAAATGGAGATACTACCAATATTAAAGTAGCTATCACATACCCTATCAAAGCTATTTTCCAGCTGGCATCGGCTCCCATAACCAGCATTGCAATGTACAGGTGTGCCACTCCTGCAAGATCTATCAATACTGCGTAAACGTTTACCAGCGAAAACCATAACTTAAAATCAGGGTGATCTTTAAACTCAGTGTTTATTTTAGGTATGAACCTGTTTAGCAAGCGATACACCCAGCCCTTCCTGAAAAAAGAAGTTAAAGCGTACAGCATTAATATCAGTAAGAAAATAACAATAGCTACCGCCTGGTTGGCATTTTTCCAGCTATCGCCACTTAAGGTTAAATAGGTTAAAACCGGTATTGAAATAATAATTATGGATACAATGCCCGTAAAACCATAAATAGAACTTGCAAAATGAATCCGGTTGCGATTTTCTTCGCTGGTTTCTTTTTGAATATCTTTTGTAAAAAAAGCTAATGAGGTTATGCTACCACCCGGCAAAAAGATGCTGATAAGGTTTCTTTTTAAGAAAAGTACACTTGATTTCCAGAGGCTTAATTTTAACTGAAGTGCCCTGAAACTTGCCTGGTACATAAGGGCTTGTAAACCAATGTATACTACTGTAAATATAACGCCTGCAATAATCCACAAGGGATTACCCGAACGCAGGTAATTACCTACATTTTTAAGTTCCTCTCCCTGGCTGCGGATAAAATAAATTGCAAGGATTAGTAACAGTACACCAGTAATTTCGCTCAGGTATAACCTGGGTTTTATAAGTAACTTTTTAAACATGTATTCGAAAACATAATCAAACTCCCGTCAATTGAAGGGATCAGTAATGTTTCAAAGGTAAAAACTACAAAAGGAATATATTTTAATAAAGTATATTTTTACTTTCAATATAGTTTTACATTAAAATAATAAGTTTAATAATGGCTGATCCACTCCTTTTATATTATAGTAAATCCGTTTAACGGTTAATAAATTTAATCCACCTGCAAAGCACATTAAAATCCATATAAAAGAATACAAACAGATAAATTACTGTGCTACAGCAGGCACATAATGAATGGGCTATAATAAAAAAAGGATACCATTTAAAATAGCAACAGTAGTGTAAAACACGCTTTGCATCTTTAATCCTTAAGCAAATTCGATTACTTAAAAACTCCTTATATCACAGTGATCAACTGCGGTTCGTATTTTGATTTTAACCAGCCTATCGGTTTTAACTGATGGCCCATTTTTATCATTGATGATTCAAACTCATGGGCACTTGCTTCTTCTACAGCTACTAATAACCCACCACTGGTTTGCGGATCGGCCAAAATATACTTTTGCTCTTCGGAAATCGCACCTATCTTATCTCCATAGCTGTTCCAGTTGCGCTGTGTACCGCCCGGCAAGCACTTTTTATCAAGATAGTATTTAAGGGAAGGTATAACTGGTACTTTATCAAACTCAATTACTGCCGACAGGCCGCTCCCTTCGCACATTTCAGATAGGTGACCTAATAAACCAAACCCGGTAACATCTGTCATGGCTTTTACATAATCCATCTGTCCGAATGCTTCGCCTAACTTATTAAGGGTGGTCATGCTTTTTAAAGCTATAGCTGCATCTTCAGGCAGTAATACACCGCGCTTTTGAGCAGTAGATAAGATGCCAACCCCCAATGCTTTGGTAAGATAAAGCCGGCAACCTGCCTTTGCTGTTGAATTTTGCTTAAGCTGTGCAATATTTACTATTCCGTTAACTGCCAAACCAAATACCGGTTCGGGGCAGTCAATGCTATGCCCGCCGGCTAAAGTAATGCCTGCTTCTGCACAAACTGCCCTTGAACCTTCCAATACTTTTTGCGCTACCTCGGGTGGAAGCTTATCAATGGGCCAGCCTAATATGGCAATTGCCAATACTGGCTTACCCCCCATTGCATATACATCACTGATGGCATTAGCCGATGCAATCCGGCCGAAATCATAAGCATCATCCACAATAGGCATAAAAAAATCTGTTGTGGAGATGAGTGCTGTACCGTTGCCCAAATCTAAAACCGCCGCGTCATCACGTTTATCGTTCCCTACAAGCAGGCGTGGGTCGGGTATTGCAGCTATAGGGCTGTGTAAGATCTTGTCTAAAATAGCCGGACTAATTTTGCATCCGCAACCCGCACCGTGTGAATATTGAGTAAGTTTTATTGCTGTTTCCATTATGATAAAGCCTGTTGAGGCGAGGGAATAGTTGATGTAAAAGACAAAATTTGATTTGCATGACTTGCATGATCGGTACCTTTAATAGCCAATGAAAACACACGGTCTGCATTGCGTTTGCTTAAACCGGTACGATAAGTTTTATCATAGTACACCAAAACTATGCGGATAAAATCTTCCATCCGGTTTTCCCTAATGGCTATGATCGCATTTTTAGTTTGCTCCGGGCCGAGGCGTTTGCGGATTCGTTCGGTACAATCGGCAAGAAAATCTTTATCCAGGCTACCGTATTCAGCAGCCAATGATATTACACGATGCTCCAGATCAACTTTCAAATCAATCAACGCAGCTTCGCGCATCTGGTACCAGAACGAATTAGGGATAGAACGCTTACCGATGGTCAGGCTTTCATCTTCTACCCATATTGACTGTGCAGCATCCAATGCCATTAACTCATTGGCTAAATTATTTTCAAACTGTTCCTGGCTCGGCTGCGTCATTTTATTCATGGTGCCATAAGATGAACCCTGGTGCTGGGCAAGGTCTTCCAGGTCAATCATTTGTTCGCCAATAGCTTTAAGCTGATGCAGTATTTTTGTTTTGCCTGATCCGGTCATCCCACCTAAAACCTTCAGCTTATATTTTGCTTCAAATTGCTGATGTACCCAAGCCCTGTACTTTTTATATCCACCCTGAATAACATAAACCTCAAATCCATATAAATCAAGCGCCCAGGCCATTGCACCGCTGCGCATACCGCCGCGCCAGCAATGTACGGCTATCTTTTTATTGGGGGCTATAAGTAAAGCATCTTTAATAAAACCCGACCACTTTGAACCCGTAAGATCAAACCCTAAAAGTATTGCTTCTTCGCGGCCCACCTGTTTATAGGTTGTGCCTACCTTAACCCGTTCGTCATTACTAAATAAAGGGAGGTTATGTGCGCCGGGAATATGGCCATGCTCAAATTCGGCAGGTGTGCGCACATCAAGCAATGCAATATCGGCTTTCAATTGCAAAAAGGCTTTAATTAAAATTGGCTTCACCATTGTGTGGTAAATATACGGTAGTAATTAAACTACCGTATAAATATCCTGGTTAAAACAGCGGTGTATTTAAACACTTTTTGCATTACTCATTAACTTCGAGCACTACCTTGCCATTTAAGCCCCCTGCCGAAAGCAGATCCTGTGCTTTTGCGGCATCTTCCAGCTTAAATACTTTGGCAATCTGTATTTTAATCTTTCCTTCTTCAACCATTTTAGCGCCATATTCTAATTTTTTGTGGGAAGGGGCTGAGGATATGAACGCTGCCGTAACGTTATATTGTTTAGCCAAATCCTCTGATGGTGGCATAACAGCACTTAGTAACTTACCACCCTTTTTAATTACAGCAAATGATTTAGCCAGCGTTTCGCCACCGGCAAGGTCAATTACCAGGTCAGCATCTTTTACAAGTTGGGTAAAGTCTTGCTTTTTATAATCAATCACTTCATCGGCACCAAAAGAACTGGCCAATTCAAGCCCCTGGCCCGATGCTGTACCTATTACATAGGCACCCAACGCTTTAGCCATTTGAACCATAACACCACCAACGCCACCAGCAGCCCCATGTATTAAAACATGCTGGCCAACCTTTAATTCGCCGCCTTCTACCAAAAAAGAATAAGAGGTAACCAGCGGAACGGCCAAGGCAGCGGCTTCATTAAAACTTATACCATCAGGAATTATAGCAGCCTGCTCTTCTTTTAATACAACATAAACTGCATAAGTACCACCAAAAGTGCTGGCAAAAACGCGGTCGCCAACTTTTAAGCGTTCTACACCCGGTCCAACGGCGGCTATTGTTCCTGCAACATCAGATCCGGGAATATAGGGTAATTTTACCGGCATCTGCTGCTGCATAGCTCCTGAGCGTACTTTCATATCTATTGGGTTAACCGTAGTGGCGGCTACTTTTATTAATATTTCATTGGCTTTGGGAATAGGTTGCTCAACGTCGTTCAACTTGATAACACTTGAATCGCCAAAGGCGGTAAATTCTATCGCTTTCATATTTTTATGAGTTTAAACATTTAACAAAGTATTTAACCTTAATGTTTTCATTATTACCCTTTAACTAAGCAATTGAATGGATTTATTTGATTGTTTATTTATATTTTTTCAGCTGTACATAACCCGATATAAAAGAAGTAAAAAATAAGATATTTTAATATCAAAGATTTTTAAATGATTAAAATTGCAGCATGAACCCGTTGATGCAATTGGCCTTTGATTATGTAGAGTTCACTAATACTTCAGTTTTTTTAACGGGAAAAGCAGGCACCGGCAAAACCACATTTTTGCAGCAAATAAAGCAGGAAGCCAGGAAAAAATTAGCAGTAATTGCACCCACAGGTGTTGCAGCAATCAACGCAGGTGGGATGACTATACATTCTTTTTTCCAAATTCCTTTTGGGCCCATTATCCCTGGTGGGAATACCCGCCCCGAAGCGCATTACAGCCCCGATAAAAAAGAACTGCTATATAATTTAGAACTGCTGATTATTGACGAGGTGAGTATGGTTAGGCCCGATGTACTGGATCATATCGACTTGGTATTAAGAAATATAAAGGAATCAGTTGAACCATTTGGCGGAGTGCAGCTTCTGCTGATAGGGGATCTGTCGCAGTTAAGCCCTATTATCCGCGAGGAGGAATGGGCTATGCTGAACCGTTATTATGCCAGCCCATATTTTTTCAGCAGCCTTGTGCTGCAAAAAACGCCTTATATACGCATTGAGCTGGATCATGTTTTCCGCCAAAAAGAGCAGGCCTTTGTTGATATTTTGAACGAGGTACGTAACCAGGCAGTAAGCCCCGAAAATTTAGAAATATTAAATGCCCGTTACCAACCAAATTTTAAGCCAGATACAGCAGAACCTTATATTACGCTAACCACGCATAACAGTATTGCCCAGCAGATAAACGGCGAATTTTTAGAAGCGCTTGCAGGGCAGGAATTTGAATTTAAGGCTAAGATACGCGGAGATTTCCCTAAAGATGCCTACCCTACTGAAACCGATTTAAAGCTTAAAAACGGTGCACAGGTGATGTTTGTTAAAAATGACAGCTCGGCCGAAAAGTTGTTTTACAACGGGAAGATAGGAAGCATTACCCGTATAGCCGGCGATACGGTATTTGTACAATGCGGCCCTGATAGTAAAGAATTAGCTGTTGAAGCACTGGAGTGGAGCAATATCAAATACAAACTGGAAGATGAGCAGATCAGCGAAACTAATGCGGGTAGTTTTGCTCAACTCCCTTTAAAGCTGGCATGGGCCATTACTATTCATAAAAGCCAGGGCCTAAGTTTTGATAATGCCATTATTGATGTAAGCGAGGCTTTTGCCCACGGGCAGGCCTATGTAGCATTGAGCCGCTGCCGTACACTATCGGGCATGGTGCTTCGCAATCCGATAGCACCACAAAACATCATTGGCGACCCAGCCGTTATCCGCTTTAATGAACAGGCACAGCACTTGAAAGCTGATAGAGAAAGACTGGAAGCTGACAGGCAATTATACGCGCAGTTCCTGTTAACCGAACTATTTAATTTTACTGGATTAAAAAGCCGGATCAGCGAGTTTGAAAACCTGCTGCCTGATCTTCAAACTAAGGTACTCAGCGTAGCAGAAAAATCTACCCGGCAGCTCAAAATCAATGATCCTGCCCGCATTCAAAAAGCGTCAGCATATTTTTTAACCGTTTTAAGTGAAGCGGTAGCAAGCCTGTATGCGCAAATCCCTTCCCTGATCGGCCAATCCAAAGAAGGGGCCGCAAAAGCCGATCAGCTTTTATATTGGCTGATTGTAAGGATCGGCTTAATGGAGCATTTTGCTAATGATCCATTCGGGGTTGATGTTTATCTTAATGCCAAAAAAAACGCGCTGGCCAAAGCCAATGCAGATCAATCCAGATCTTATGTTAAGGCATTAAATGCCAAACCCAACGAGAAACTTTATGAGCAGATCCTTGAGTGGCGGCAGCAAACAGCCCAAAATGAAAAACTAATGCCCAACATGGTATTATCAGAAAAAACAGCCGCCACAATTGCCGAAAAGCTACCTGCCACCCTAAAAGCTTTAAGTGCAATTAAAGGTGTAGGTCCACAGAAAACTACGCAATATGGTTCGGAGCTTATTTTACTGATCCGCACTTATCAGCAGGAACTGCAAGGCCCGGAAACTGAACAGGGAAACTTGTTTTTTTAACGTTTTCATTATCATTTTCTCTAATAAGTGACCAATATCATATTTTTCGCTGTTTAACATCATTAGGATTGGATTAATGATACCTGAACTTTGCCTATACAATAAATGATTTATTTAAAATCACTGCAAAATGTTAGGCGAACTAAACAACTCTGAAATGGAAACCCTGTTAAAAGAACAAGTGATTGGCCGTATAGGCTGCCACTTTGATGGGTTAACTTATGTGGTTCCGGTTAATTATATTTATGATGGAGAATGCATTTACGCCCACTCTGCCAAAGGGATGAAAATTGATATGATGCGTAAAAACCCGGAAGTATGTTTTGAAGCAGATGAGATTTTAAGCATGACCAGCTGGCAGAGTGTTATAGCCTGGGGAAGATTTGAAGAAATTACTGAAATGGGTGAAAAACAGGATGTAATGCAAAAGATAAGTAATAAGATAATGCCCCTTATCGGCGATGAGTTTACACCACCATCGCATGGCTTTGTATCACGAGAAAGTGAAGTGGGCACCTCATTAGAGTTGATCTTATACAAGATAATCATCAGCCGTAAAACCGGGAGATTTGAAAACCGGTAAATAGTTTATCTGCCCGCGTTTAAAGCGTTATTAATTTTAACCTTAACTTAATCATTCATTATCCCGTTTGCTTTGTTAATATTGCATTTATCTATTTTTTATAATAGCCTCCCCTTTATGGAAAATGCTAATCTGCTAATTGCTATCATCCAAAATGCTATAGACGGGATCATCACTATTGATGACCGCGGAAAAATAGAGCTGATCAATCCATCAGCATGTAAGTTATTTGGTTATACGCCCGAAGAGGTGATCGGCAAAAACATATCTATCCTGATGCCCCCGCCTGATAAGGAAGTGCATGACGAATATTTGGAAAGGTACAAACGCACCGGGCAAGCGCACATTATCGGCATAGGCCGTGAGGTAAAGGGCTTACGGAAAGATGGCGTTATATTTCCATTCAGGTTAGGATTGAGCGAAGTGCAATACTCTGGCAGAAAGATCTATACCGGCTTTATACATGATTTGAGCAAAGAAAAAGAAGCTGAAGAACGGCTGAAAGATTATGCCCTGCACCTGGAAGAATTGGTGGAAGAGCGCACCCTATCGTTAAAAGAAACCGTAAGGGCACTGCGCAATGCAAAGGAAGAGATCAGCGTTACTTTAGAAAAAGAAAAAGAACTTGGCCTGCTTAAAAGTCGGTTTGTATCCATTGCATCGCACGAGTTTCGTACGCCTTTAACTTCTGTTGTGTTATCGGCGTCGCTAATTGAAAAATATGCAGAATCATTTAACTCATCAAATATTTCAAAGCATGTTAATAAAATAAAGGTCGCAGTATTGAACCTCACCTCAATTTTGAATGACTTCCTGTCGCTCGAAAAAATTGAATCAGGTAAAGAGGAAGCTAACTACAGCAATTTCGATTTAGTTAAATTTTCAGAAGAGATCACGCAGGAAATGCAGCTGCTGGCCAAGCAGGACCAGAATATTGTTTACCACCATACCGGGGCAGAGAAAATTATCAACTCAGATCAAAATCTGCTCAAAAACTGTATCAATAACCTGATCACCAATGCCATCAAATATTCGGGCGAAAACACGCTGATCGCCTTTAATACAGAGATCAATAAGGACCATTTCCATATTACCGTAAAAGACAACGGAATTGGTATCCCTGAAACTGATCAGAAACATTTGTTCGAAGCATTTTTCCGCGCACATAATACCGGTACCATCCCGGGGACTGGCCTGGGGCTAAATATTGTTGCCCGTTATACCGAACTGATGAACGGAACAATTAATTTTAAGAGCAGCATTAATCAGGGAACTTTATTCACCATTACATTTCCAAAATCATGAGCAAAAAAGTACTGATTATTGAAGACAATGATGATATTAGAGATAACATTGTTGAAATATTAGAGTTAGCAGGCTACATAGTACAGAGCGCTAAAAATGGAAAAGCAGGTGTTGAAATGGCCACTAAACATATACCTGACATTATACTGTGCGACATTATGATGCCCGAACTTGATGGTTATGGTGTGTTATACATGCTGAATAAAAACCCGGAAACAAATGCTATACCTTTTATATTTTTAACTGCAAAGGCCGAACGCATTGATATGCGTAAAGGCATGGAAATGGGTGCAGACGATTACCTGACCAAGCCTTTTGATGATATGGAGCTATTGAATGCCATTGAAAGCAGGTTAAAGAAAAAAGAAACACAGCTGAGTTTTTACAGCAAGTCGCTTGATAACTTAAATACAATAGTTTCAAAAAATGATGGTTTAGCCGTACTGAAAAAGATAATTCAGGAGCGCAGAACCAAGCAATTTAAAAAGAACCAGATTATTTATAGTGAAGGTGACACAGGGAATGGCCTGTATCTGGTTATAAATGGTAAAATAAAAACCATCAAACTATCAGAAGATGGCCGCGAGTTAATGACAGGTATGTACAAGGCCGAAGATTACCTGGGGGTAAATGTTATCCTATCTAACGAAGCCTACACTGATACTGCAACCGCATTGGAAGATAGCTTGCTATGCCTGATACCCAAAGATCAGATTGAACAGCTGATAAACTTATACCCTAATGTTGCCCGGGAGTTTATTAAACTTTTAGCCAATAATGTAAGGGAAAAAGAAGAGCAGTTATTGCAGCTGGCCTATCAGTCTGTCCGGAAAAAAATGGCAGTTGCCTTGCTCCGGCTTTACAGTCATCAAGCAGATAATAATCCAAATATCCGCATCAGCAGGGAAGATCTGGCTGCTATGGCAGGCATGGCTACTGAAACAGTTAGCCGTACCTTATCAGATTTTAAAGAAGAAGGCCTGATTGATAAAAAGGCCAGTATTATTACCCTGCTTAACTTAGTAAGCCTTGGTAAAATGAAAAACTAATTAATACCGGGGTATTGGAATCCTGTTAAACTCAAACCTTTATACTGTAACAGTGATATTATTGGTTACACCTTTTACGGCTGCTATGCTGCATATTATTTTTTTCACAGCATCATTTTGAAAGTTCCATCTTAATTCGCCATCTATATTAACCCACCCATCCTTAACCATAATATTTAATTTTAAGGCAGGGATCCAATTTTTATTCAGCAACTCAATTATTTTAGCAGCAATTTCCTCATCGTTTGTTTTACTTGCCTGGCAGGCATCTAAACCTATAATTGCAAAATCTAAACTGCGCACACCATTAAATTCATTATTTAATTCACTATTATTTTTCATTCAATATTTAGCATTTATCAAGACCCGAAGTTGCACTTTCTTAATGGATTAAATAATGATGCAGATCATATCCGGATAGTTTTACATCAATAATTTACACCGCCTTTACCGGGAATACCAATAATGGAACAGGTATGTGAGCAGCCATTTTTTGAGTTTGACTTCCCCTGAATAGGCTATCCATAAAACTATGCGACCGATGTACCATAGCCAGCATATTAATATCGCCATGCTCACAAAGCCAGTCTAACCCGGGTTTAGTATCCCGGCTTTTAACAAACCTGTAATAAATATTAGGGTAATTGGCTTTATTGGATAGTTCAGTAATAAAGTCTGCCACCCATTTCTTAAATTCAGGCGATTGGCTTTTTTCATCATAAATATGTGTAAGCAATATTTCAGCATTAAGTGGCCGGGCCAGAGTAATTAATTTGTAAATGCACTCAAGGTCATCCTGCGGTCGCGTAAAATCAGTAGCGAAAGCTATTTTTTTTATGGCTGATATTGTGGCGTTAGGTGGCACCAGTAATAACGGCGCAGCAATATTATCAATCATTTCGCGGCTATGGTTGCCCAGTAGCAATGTTGTTAAACCACTGCTACCATGCGTGCCCATAATTACCAGGTCAATTTCCTGGCTCTCAACAATGTGATTAATCACATTAACCACCGTCCCTGATCCATTAAGATAGCTGATGCCCGGTTTAAAACCTTCGCCGCCAGAAACTGGCTCTAAATGTGATTTTAGGCTTTTAAGTTCGCTGCTACTATCTTTAAGCAGCAGGTCTGATTCTTCCATAGGCCAGGCAACCATACCAGCCTGTGGTATTTCTGCCGGCACTATAACCGCATTACACAAAATAATGTTGGCCTTTACCTGGCGTGCCAGGCTGTATCCATATACCGCCGCATGCATGGCGTTGGCTGAAAAATCGGTTGGAAAGAGAAATTTTTTCATTGCGTTTATTATAACCTGCTGTAAAGGTGGCAATTGCGAGCCACCTGAATAATGACAATCGTCATCAAATTATATGATGTTGAAACCGTGCTCAGGGCTTTGCTATTTCAAGCACGATACGGCCTTCAATCTCCCCTTTTTTCATTTCGTCAAAAACCTCGTTAATGTTCTCGAGTTTGGTTGGCCTCACCGTTGCTTTTACCTTGCCCTCAAGTGCAAAGGATATGGCCTCTTCCATATCTTTCCTGGTACCTACTATTGAACCCCGAACTGTATAGCGGTTAATTACGGTTTCAAAAATTGGCAGGTCAAAGCTGCCTGCCGGTAAGCCATTTAACGCAATGGTTCCTTTTCTGCGCAAGGCAGAGATCCCTTGTTTAAATGCTATAGGCGATGGAGCAGTAACCAACACACCGTGCATACCGCCTGTTTCTTTTTTCAAAAATGCACCCGGGTCCTGCTCTGTGGCATTTACAACCAGGTCGGCACCTAATTTGGTTGCCAATTTTAATTTATCGTCGGCAATATCAATAGCAGCTACATGCAGCCCCATTGCTTTGGCATACTGAACCGCGAGATGCCCCAGGCCACCAATGCCCGAGATTGCAACCCATTCTCCGGGTTTAGCTTCTGTTTCTTTTAACCCTTTATACACGGTTACCCCTGCGCAAATAATTGGTGCCATTGCCGTAAAATCAATATTTGGTGGAAAATGTGCTACATAGCGCGAATCAGCTACTACATATTCGGCAAAGCCACCATCAACACTGTAGCCGCCATTTTGCTGAGTTTCGCAAAGTGTTTCCCAGCCTGTATAACAGTAATCACAGCACCCGCAGGCGCTATATAACCAAGGCACACCCACTACATCGCCTTCTTTTACATTTTTTACCCCATGCCCCAAAGCCACTACATAACCCAATGCCTCGTGACCCGGAATTAATGGCATTTTAGGTTTGGCTGGCCAATCGCCCTGGCAGGCGTGCAGGTCTGTATGGCATACGCCGCAGGCTATTACCTTTACTAATATTTGATTTTCATCTGGTTCTTTAACCGGCATTTCTTCAATATGTAACTGGCCGCCAAATTCATGGATCACAGCGGCTTTCATTTTTTTTGGTATCATTTTATGGTCGATTTAAATTTGTTTACATAATAGCTTTCATCCGTAGTTCAAAAGCAACGGAAAGCTGATCTTTTGCTTTAACCAGGCCACCCAGCTTTTTGGGAGGTACCAGGTCAAAATCTGAAAACTTAACAGGATTTGAACCCATCAGGCAGATAACCCCCTCGGCATCAATTGCTATTTGATAATTAACATCAAAACGCTTCCTCACCCCTGCAATTTCTATTTCTACCATGCCTGTTACTGTCGAGGGCTTTTCAGTAAGTTGAGGCTGCGTTATGATAGATAAAAACCTGATCTGTAAATATGGAAACTGGTTTGCTTTAAGTGTTTTACGCAGATCGTGGGTCATCATATCCTTATGGCAATCAAAACTTAATACCTTAAGGCTTACACAACCGCTTAGTGTTATTTCTTTTTTGCTTTTATAAATGGTCAGCGTATCTGCCTTATCGCATTTCAAAACATCACAGGCAAACTTATTAACGTTGGTACTACCGTTAACACTAAGTGTGCTGTTTTCCATAACCACCCATTTATTAGTTTGAGCCTGGGACATACTGTCAATTAAGGAGAATAGGATCATCAGTACTACTTGGTATTTCATGCTTTAAAATGCAATTGCAGCTTCAAGCATTACGCCGTCAAACTTACCGCCGTTAAGAATATTGGTATCTGGATAATTTTTGTAAACCTGGTTCACATACTCAACCTTCATCATAATATTTTTGGTCATGAACCAGCCTGCTGAGCCAACTGTACGGTTGATAGTTACATCGGGAGTAATGCCCTGCAATGCAGCGGTAACAGTATTGTACCTTACGCCTAACCAAAAGTTCTCTTTGTTTTCAGGAAACCTGTAAATCACATCTGCCGCATATTGGGTTGCCCGGCGATTGGTTGATTCTGTAATTGACCTTCCCTTGGCATTTTCATAGGTGCCAAAAAATTCAAGCCCCTTGTATTTCAAAAACAGGTTACCCATATAAGTATGTACCTCTTCGCTGAAACCCGGGTTAAACCTTCCAGAAAATGGACTGTAGTCAACCGCATTTGAGAGCGTAGTTCCGTTGGCAACATTTTGGTTTTCCATTACATAATAATAATGTGAGCCAGTTCTGTCGCCGCCAAATAAGGTACTGCTGTTAGCGCTGCTTACGCTGTAAAATGAGCCTGAAAGCCTGATCCTTGTATCGGCATTAAGCTGTTTATCAAACCCAATCTTTCCGTGAAAAGCAGGCGCATATTGATTAACCTTTTTTGTAGCTGAATCAATTTTTACAGGGGCAACAACTGTTTCATTTAGTTCGCCATTGGTTACGCCGCCCATCAGGAATAAGCCAGATGGATGGTGATAATAAACTTCGGCACCTGTTTCGGTAGCAAACTCATCCATTATATAGTTTTCTACAAAGGGGTTATAAATGGTATTGCCACCGTCTGATCTTCTGAAATGCTGATCACCATAATCAACATCATTTTGCCCTATCTTAACCGTAAAACTCTTCATGATCTGGTCAATCAAATCGCTATGTAAGAAGGTCAGCTTATCAAACTGTATATAACCACCCTTAACCCAAGTATCCTCATGGTGCCTTGTGGCCAGGTACGAGGTAAGGTTAAGCCTTATTCCATCTGCTAACTGTACATCAACATTAAGGTTGGCCATTGGCAGGTTAAAACCATCTGTAAGTTTTATCAGGCTGTTTACATTGCCGCTAAAACCTGTTTTTGTTGCGTAGATTGCTGTGTTTTGATCCCTAAGTGTTTGAAAACTCAATTCAAAGTTTCCGCCTATTTTTACTTTTAAGCCCGTAAAAGCTACGGTATCCTGCTTGCCGGTTTCAAATATATTGATGCCCCGCTGATCGTTAGGCCTGAAAAACTGCAGGCTGGATTGTTGCGCCCTTAAGCAAAAAGGGGAAATGCTTAGCGCAGCAATAAATAGTGTGCGCAATAAACTTGTATATGTTGTTTTCATGGTAATTTGATTAATGAAATTGTGTTTAATATTTTTTGTAAATGAGTGTAAATTGTATGGTAAGGTCATTAGCTACCTTCATGGCACCCAGCATAAAGCTTGGTGGTTTAATTCCATAATCGGTTAGCTTTATTTTTTCAGCCCCGGTGCAGGTAATGGTATTATCCGCGTTAATTACCGCCGTTACATCCATAGTAATGGATTGGGTAATGCCGGATATGGTTAATTCGCCTTTTGTTTTGATCAGGTACTTATTTTTCTCAGTAGCGGTTACCATTGCAGAATTAAGCTTATAAGCAACATTGGGATATTTTGAAGCATTTACAGATTTGTAAGTCCTGCTATCCATTGATTCATGCTCACTTTTAAGGCTTTTAAAAGCCACGCTGAAACTTAGTGCTGAAAGCCCTTTAAGTTCATTTCCTTCCAACTTAAAGTCGCCCTGGCTTTCCATCGCGGTTGCGGTCATTGTCCAGTCGTGAACGTTTGATGAACCCAATACTTTAACCGATGCAGCCGTACCTTCTGCCAGTTTATAATTGCCTTGTGCCTTTAATGATGTTGGCACTGTTAAGATGGTAATTAAAGCCACCATCGCCGGGACGATCACTTTATACTTGTTTAATTTTTTCATATCTATATGGTTGATTTACTGACAAATGTATGGCCAGCAACAGCCTATAAAAATGATGGTGGTTGGTAAGTAAAGTGACCCTTAAGCGTTATATTTAGAAAAGAAAATGCCCATCGTCACTTAAGTGGCGATGGGCATTACTGTTATCCTTTGCTTAAAAAACAGGTAATACCTGCCGCACTTGTGCACAAGGGAAAATAAGTAAGGGTTTACCCGAATAAAGTGCAAGCCGCTGTGCTATGCTGCTGTTAAATAAACGCCTTAAAAAGGTAGTTTTACAATGTACCATCACCAGCAGATCAATTTCAGTATTCAACATCAGCTGTTTAAGGCTATCTATCACACTATTGCTTTTTATTACCCTGTAAATTATACCCGGATAGTTAATTTTCATTGGTATCTGCGAAAAGAATTTTTTTACCGTAGATTCATTTTCAGTATTTCGGGAAACAATATGTGTGATCAGGATTTTAGATTTGCTATGTTCAGCTAATCCGCATAGGGATTGCAATACATCAATATCGCTGTAGTTCATGGCTGTTGCAAAAGCAATGGTTTTATAAGGCTTAAAACGCACCTGGTATGGAATTACCAATACCGGGAAACCTGCGCTTTCAATAATAGCCCGGGCATGGTTATTAGCAAACAAAGCGCTTGTATGTATGGTGCTATGTTTACTTATTATCACCAGGATAACCTGGTATTTGTTACTAATATCTTTTATGCGGTCGGCAATGCTGCCCTCACCATTATATTGCTCAATATCGGGCCTGAAGCACTGGGTATCTTCTTCTTTATCCAACTCATCTTTTAGCTGGTAAACCATCGCACTTAAATCCTGGATACTGCTTTCTTCTGCTTCAGCTATCGGCCAGGCTTTGGGTTCATCAGGGCGTTCATTAGCAGGTATAGTATAAACATTGCAGAACAACAGGTTAGCCTTTGTTTTTTGTGCAAGCTCCAGTGCATATTGAGCCGTATAGGTTGCATTGATTGAAAAATCAGTTAGTACAAGTATAGTTTTCATGGTTTTAAATGAATTGCGAATGATTGTTCTTTATTATATAAAGCCATTTCAAGGCTTTTATCAAGTTTATAAATGTCTTTATAACTGATCAATAGGCCATCCTTTACCTCGCAGGTTAGGTAAGTTACTTTGATGGGGACTGCCTTTTTTAAGGAGAAATTTTTGGTACGGTAGGTATTCATATCCTTGTTCATTGCTGCTATCTGCCCGGCAGAGCCATCGTTTTTCAACAAAAGTGCGGCAAGTTTCCCGGCATGCTCCACCCGGATACAGCCGTGGCTGTAGGCCCGTTCAGGTTTGCCAAAAAGCTGTTGTTCTGGTGTATCGTGCAGGTAAACATCAAAAACATTAGGGAACCTGAAAACAATGAGCCCCAAAGAATTATCACATCCTGATGATTGCCTTACATAATAATTTGCCGGGTGTTGCCGTATCTCAGTTAATTTCTGGATGCTGGCCGTTATATAATTTCCTTTATAGTCATATATCGCAAAGTGATTATTTTCGAGATATGCGGTGTCCTTCAATGCTTTTGGCAACAGCTCCTTTTTAAATAAAGAAGCTGGCACCTTCCATTCGGGTGCTGTTGTAAAATAAGTAATGGCGCTTTGCAATGTTGGCGATGGTGTTGCAGGTTTCCCTACTATCACTTTAAACTGGTAGGTGGTGTCCGGCTGGTGGAAATACAAGGTATATGACGGGATATTGATCTGGATATAAACACTATCGGTACTATTCATCCAGCGCAATCGTTCCAGATTAATGGCCATTCGCCTTATATCTTCTTCGGGGGTTTCGTAGCAGTCGCCGGTATATAATCCGGTAGCAAGGTGCATGTGGTATTGCAGCGTTTTGTATTGTTTTATTTGAGGTTGAACGCTGATCACGGTGCTCATAAAATCCCTGCTGCTTATAGATCTGATGAGTACTGCTCCTGCCTGAAAACCCAAACTATTTTCTGCATCAATTTTGTTTGCCGGATAATCGGGGTTCAGTTTGCCATAATGTAGGTTATTCATCAAAGCGATCAGGGCATCGGTTAGCAGTATATCATAACAGGCCTTTTCGGCATTGCCAACGCCATTAAAGTGATTGCTTATTGCATGAAGTTCATCATACCCAAGTTGCTTCGGGTGGTAATCTACGTGGTTTAAACCATACTGGATCACACAATCCAATAAAAGCATAGCTTCCCAGGCATTGGTTTTAACTGTATCGGGTGCAACCCATGCTAAATTATAACCCGTTTGCTTATAGAAATTTACTACAGCATTGGGGTAATAAAGTTTAAATTTACTGGCTGATAGCTGCGCTTTTATTGCTGCGGCAACAGAGGTATCGGCAACTTGTGCTGCCATACTACTAAGTGATAAAAGCAACAGGCAGCATAAAACAGCTACCTTTTTTGTTATGCAGTTAAGTATAAAACAGCTTTCCATAGTTTAATATTTAATAGGCTAAAGGTCAGCCATATATAACAAATTTTTAATGACAGCAATCACTTTTACGCCTGATCCTGCTCATTTTAAAAGCAGGGGGTTTGGGATAGGTTTGTGTTATGAATCCTGCAAATCTTACCGAGAAATATAATGTGGCCGCGCCGCGTTACACCAGCTATCCTACCATGCCCTATTGGGATACTGCTAACTTTAACATATTTGATTGGGAACAGGCTGTTACGCAAACTTTTGAGTTAACCAACCGTGCAGGTGGCATCAGTTTGTATATTCACCTTCCCTTTTGCGAAAATTTGTGTACTTATTGCGGCTGCAATACGCGCATCACCAAAAACCACCGCGTTGAAGTGCCTTATATTAATGCGATACTTAAAGAATGGAAAATGTATAAGGAGCTAATGGATGAAACTCCTGTTATACGTGAGATGCATTTAGGGGGCGGCACACCCACTTTTTTTAGTGCCGATAATTTGCAATTACTGATACAGGGTATATTAAATGGTGCAGCCATTCATCCGCAGGCTGAATTTAGTTTTGAAGCCCATCCGGATAATACAACCATTGACCATTTAGAAACGCTTTATGATCTCGGGTTTAAAAGATTAAGCCTGGGTATACAGGATTTTGACCCCAAAGTGCAATTCATCATTAATAGGCAGCAAAGCTTTGAAAAGGTACAGGTAATAACGCAGCAAGCCCGGCGCATTGGTTATACATCTATCAATTACGATCTGATATACGGGCTACCCCTGCAAACGTTTGCGGGATTAACCCAAACCCTTAAATTAGTTGCTGAGCTTAAGCCCGAACGTATAGCATTTTACAGTTATGCGCACGTGCCTTGGCTAAAACCGGGCAAGCGCCGTTTTACCGAGCACGACCTGCCCGATGCAGCGGCCAAATCATTGCTATACGAAACAGGACGGGAGCTATTAAAAAACCATGGGTACCTGGAGGTTGGGATGGATCATTTTGCTTTACCTGATGATACACTTTTTAATGCTGAAAGATCAGGAAAGCTACACCGCAACTTTATGGGCTATACCCATCATCATACGCAATTACTTATCGGGTTGGGTGTATCGTCCATTAGCGATGCCGGAACTGCGTTTTCACAAAATGTTAAAGTTGTTGATGATTACCTGCGTTTGATTGATGAAAACAAGCTGCCGATATTAAAGGGACATTTATTAACCGGCGAGGATATGATCATTCGCAGGCATATTCTGAATATCATGTGTCGCGGCATTACCACCTGGGATACGACTGTAGAAACCTTTATTTTAACTGCAATTGAACGGTTAGAGCCGCTTGCTGCCGATGGACTGATCAAGCTGCATGTATCAGGGCTTGAGGTAACTAAACAAGGCAGGAATTTTTTAAGGAACATTTGCATGGCGCTGGATGAACGCTTATGGAAAGCACAACCAGAGAGCCAGCAATTTAGCATGAGCTTATAATAATAAAAAGGGGCTTAGCTTTAATGCTAAACCCCTTTTTTATGTCTTTTTAATTTATTTAATTAGAGGATAAATATTGCAAGCATCAACAGGTGGATAAGCACGCTCCCAAAAAAGAAAGCAAGCAATGTCCTGATGCCTGCGCCGCCCATGCCGGCAATTACGTTAGCAAAAAATAGAGTAAGCGTTATAGCCACTATCAATACCGGTGCATTAAAATAATAGATAAGTGCGGCCGGTATGGGCAGGAATAATACCCCCTGTACAATTAGTGAAACCATAAACCACAAAGTTTTATGATCGGCCTGGCTATCTGCCAAGCTCATTAATTTAGTCCCTATTGAAATATTTTGTTCCCGGGCTGTTGTTGGTACGCTCCAGTTTTCAGCAGCGTTTAATTTAATTGTTGCCATGTTAGTATGTTTTTGTTGATACAAATATGGCCCATTAAAAAAGGCTGTACCATGATCACTATCTCCCTAAAAAATGACAGTAATCATTTTTCAATGTTGTTTGGCCTGATATGAAGATGCTGGTAATAACGGCGCACGGTGATCCTTAAAACATCATAAATAAGCGTAAGCAACAACAATAACACAGGGATAAGAAACGCATGAAAAGCAAGGCGGCGGTAAAGATATGCCCCGCCCACAGCACCCGCCATAAAAAAGAAAATAATGGCCGAACGAAGCCTGATCCTTGATTTTAGGGCGGCTTTATCCTCCCGGTTTTTTTGTAATACCTGGGCCAGTTCAATACCCAGATCAGTGAATGTTCCGGTTAAATGCGTAGTTCTGACAACGGAGCCCGATACCAGCGAAACCAGCGAGTTTTGCAGGCCCATTGCAAATAGTAAACTCCCGGCAAAAACTTCTTTTGCAACCAGGCTATGGTCATACCTATAACCAAAAAAACTAACAGCCAACAGGATAACTATTTCTATTAATATGGGAATCACGTACGAAAAGCGCTGGTTTCGCCCTATCCTTGAAACTATAAGGCCTGATACAAAAGCACCGGCAAGGAACAGAAACATCCACAGGGCCACAACACGTGCTGTTTTCCAGTCTTCCATTGCAATGCGTTCTGCAAATAAGGCGGCATGCCCTGTTACGTTGGTAGTAAGTACCGCAAAGCCTAAAAATCCGGCTGCATTTACAAACCCGGCAGTCATCCCCAATAAGGAAGCTAACCTAACGTTATGCCTGTAAGTTCGTTTGGTACCCAGATGTCTTAACATGCTGATTTAATTAATGGCATACACCGATGCCCGAGGATTGCCTTTGCGGACTAAGGTATGGAATATTTAAATCCATCCCCCTTAAAATGAACCAGATACCTAAACAAATCATCAGGTATGGCATTGTTTTATTAATTCGTTTGCGAATTACCGGCCCCACAAACCCGCCACTTACCATTGCCAATAGCATTAACGGAAAAGTACCCATGCCAAACCAAAACATATAGGCCGAAGCCGCAAATGGCGATGTTGTATTTATAGCACCAATAAGCGCAAGGTATACAAAGCCACAGGGTAAAAATCCATTTAACATACCTACTACCAGGTGCCCTGCTTTGTGCCGAAGGGCATAGTTTAACAGGCGGTTTACCGATAATAATAGTTTACTGCCAGTTAGGTGAAATTTAAATAATCGTGATAGGGCTGCCAACAATATCAATATCCCACTTACTACGCTTACCCATTGCTGCAAGCCCGAAAGCCAAAGCTGTTTACCAGCAAAGCCAATCAGGAAGCCTAAAAAGGTGTAGGTAATAATGCGGCCAAAATTGTACAGTAATTTATCTGCAATAATGAGCCACCATTTATTTTGAAAAGAAGGCACGACAAGGGCAAGTGGCCCGCACATACCTACACAATGTACGCTGCCAAATAAGCCAATAAAAAAAGCGATCTCATTACTGCTCATTTTATATAAATTTCCTGGTGATAAAGGTATGCCTTATGGTTGCTTTGCCAGTCAAATATCAATTGCCATTTACCTTTAACCATTTGCGCTATTGGGATTGCAGTGACATTACCTGCTAACTGGTAGTTTTTATCCGGCGCATCGCTTGATGGCCTCATCAGCTTTAGGTTCCCTGCCACTGCCTGCGGAAATGTGATCAGAATTGAATCTGCAGTAATTTTTATTTCAGGCTGTGCATGATCCTTGGTTACCTGCGCCTCACGGTTATAATCATGATCGAAATTTATACCATCCTCATAATACTGATGATCGTATTCATCTTTAGGTGAGATAAACATATAGAAGCTCATACTGCCTATAAACAGTACAAATACGATCAGAATTAATACGGTTGCTTTCCCCCAGTTCATAACTTTAATTATTTAACGGACCAACAAAAGTGGTGGTAACGGTTTGGATTATTTTATTGCCTGATATAAGCTGTAAGCGTACATCTGTTTTAAGTGCGTTTATTTTAGCCGCCGGGATAAGTATAAAGAACACGGTTTTTACCTCGCTCCCCTTTCCGGCTATGCCCGGCGCCTGGATATATTTTATTTTTACATACTTGTCTTCAGGCTTTAAAATAATGTTCCGACTATTGTTGGATTTATTAGTTATATCAGCATTATAAATATTGCTGATATAACCACCGGGCTGTTCCTGGTAAAGCATGCCCGCACCCCGCATAACCGTTATATCCATATCAGTACGGTTAAAAATAAAATAGCCCAATACCACCATTAAAGCAGTTATAACAACGCTGTAACCTTTCATCCTGCCATTAAAGGTTGGCTTTTGCTGCGTGCGGATCATACTTTCAGAGAAATAGCCAACCAGGTTGCGCGGCTTATTTATCTTATCCATCACTTCATCGCAAACATCAATACACGCGGTGCAGTTTATACATTCCATCTGCGTTCCATTACGAATATCAATCCCGGTTGGGCAAACGGCTACGCACAAGCCACAATCCACACAATCGCCTTTTAATGAGGCCGCGGTTTTATCTAATTTGCCACGGGGCTCTCCCCTAACTTCGTTATAAGCAACCACCAATGTATTTTCATCCATTAAAACACCCTGCAACCTGCCATACGGACAAATTACCGTACAAACCAATTCGCGCACCTGGCTGTAAACCAGGTAAAAAACAATGGTAAATACCCATATACTGAAAAACCCCACCCAATGCAGGTTAACAGGCTGTGTAATTATATTGATCAGGCCCTCGCTCCCAATAATATAGGCCAAAAACGTATTGGCAATTAAAAAGGACACGATCAGGAACAGGAAGTGTTTCAATGTTTTCTTTCCTATTTTATCCTTGGTCCAGGGAGCTGTATCCAATTTTTTTCTTTTACCGGCATCCCCTTCAATCCAGATCTCTATTTTGCGGAAAACCATCTCCATAAATATGGTTTGCGGGCATATCCAGCCACAAAAAATACGGCCAAAAGCTATAGTGAACAGCACCACACAAACCACAAATACCAACGAAGCCAGCATAAACAGGAAAATATCCTGCGGCCAAAAAACCTGACCAAGTAATACAAACTGCCTGTCAATAACATTGAGCATCAAAAACGGCTGCCCGTTAATGCGCAGAAAAGGCCCGGTAAAAAATAGGATAAGGTAAACATAACTTAACCAGCTTCGCCACTTGTAATACCTGCCTTTACGTAATAATGGATACATCCATTTCCGCTCTCCATCCTCCCGCGCATCCAGTAATGAGTCCATTGTTATTAATTTGAAGCAAGCTTAGATTCAGTTTCCAATTCCTTTGTACCTTGCGGCGCCTTTGGATTTGGCGGATTAGATCCATTAAGCGATTTCACAAAATTTACCACATCCGAGATCTGTTTGGGCGATAATACCTTTTCCCAGGTAGGCATTCCTTTTGTTAAAACCCCATACTTAACCGTTTTAAACAAATCGTTTATTTTGCCGCCGTGCAGCCAATAATCATCAGTTAGGTTGGGGCCTACATTCCCCTGGGCGTTGGGGCCATGGCAGGCTACACAATTTTGCTTAAATATGGCCTGACCGGCAGCTATAACAGCCGGATCATGAACTAACTTCACCGTATTTTCATCAACCTGGTTGGCTGCCTTGCTTAAGTATATTTTTTTAGCAATATCTGCCTGGGCCATCTCGGTTTTATATTCGTCGTACTGCAGCTGGCCGGTATGAAAAACATGATAATTAAGCAGGTATCCCACTGCAAAAATTATAGTACCGTAAAACAGCCACATAAACCAGGCGGGTATGGGGTTATCAAGCTCCTGTATCCCATCATAATCGTGGGCTATAAGTAACTCTTTTTCTTCGGATAATGGCCTTAAAGAAAGCAGTTTATTCCAAACTTCGCTCTTATCCTTTTTAAGTTTCACGGGATTCATTTCTGCTTCAATCTGCTCCCTGGTATACCCATCAGATTTTAAAATAACACGGGTTAGTACCTTAAAGGTGCGCAGCAATACCAGCATTGCTATTAAAAACAATACCAGCACAGCCATTATGGCGCCATAACCAATATAGTTTTCTACATCACCGGATAGCAGGCTATGATCGTCCTGTGCTAATGCAGGTTGTATACCCATACATAGGCCGGTTAATAATATGGCATCAAAGTATTTCATAAGGGTAGAGATTGAGGGGAGTTAGGTGTTCCGTCTTCCAATGGAAGATCACTCATGTAATCTATATGCTGTTTTTTGGTGATAAAAAGCAGGATACTGACCACAACAAAAAATACAAGGAATATCCATAGTGAGAAGATCAGGTACATATCCTTCCCCGAAACATCTTTTACAAATTGATCAAACATGGTAATAACTATTTGGTGGTTGTTTTATTTGCTTTAATATCCATTCCTAACCGTTGCAGGTAAGCAGTAATGGCAATGATCTCTTTCCTGTCCGAAACCTTTATGTGATCGGTAGCCAGATTGGCGGCAATGCCTTTGGCCTGTTTATCCAAATCGCTGTTAGCTCTTAATTCATAACCTAAAGGATAAGGCACACCTATTTTTCGCATGGCGTTTATTTTGGCTACGGTTGTAGTTGTATCAAGATCCTGCGAGATCAGCCAGTCGTAATCAGGCATTATACTACCCGGCGACATTAAGCGCGGATCCATCAGGTGATTATAGTGCCATGCATTGGGGTACTTGCTACCTATCCTTGCAAGGTCAGGCCCTTTTCGTTCCGACCCCCATAAAAATGGGTGATCGTATACAAATTCCCCGGCTTTGCTGTACTCACCATAGCGTTCAGTTTCTGACCTGAACGGCCTTACCGTTTGGGAGTGGCAGTTAGAACAACCTTCGCGGATATAAAGATCACGTCCCTGTAATTCCAAGGGCGTATAAGGTTTAACACTTGCTATGGTCGGGATATTTGATGATATGGTAAGCGTAGGCATAATTTCAATAAATGAGCCTATCAGGATAACTACCAGCGCAAAAATCATAAATTGGATTGGCCTGCGTTCTAACCTGCGGTGCCATGTTTTTTCCCTTATCATTGTGTTTAAAGGTTCAAGAGCCATAGCCTGTGCAGGCTCATCGGCCAGTAACTTACCCTGTAAAGCGGTACGGGTTAAATTGTAAGCCATTACAATTACACCGGTAAGGTACATGCCCCCGCCTAATGAACGGGTAACCCACATAGGTACAATACGCAATACGGTTTCTAAAAAATTGTATTTAAGGATGCCTTCGGGTGTAAACTCCTTTAGCATTAATCCTTGTGTAAAGCCGGCCCAGTAAAGCGGTATTACATAAAACAGGATGCCTAAGGTGCCTATCCAAAAGTGGAACGAGGCCAGTTTTTTTGAGTAAAGTTCAGTTCTGTAAATACGCGGGATTAACCAATACAATATGGCAAAGGTTAAAAAGCCGTTCCAGCCTAAAGCGCCTACGTGTACGTGTGCTATGATCCAGTCAGAAAAGTGTGCAATTGCGTTGATCTGTTTCAGCGCCAGCATGGGGCCCTCAAAAGTAGCCATACCGTAAGCGGTTAAGCCAACCACCATAAATTTCAATACCACATCATCACGCACCTTATCCCAGGCACCGCGAAGTGTCAGTAGTCCGTTGATCATGCCGCCCCAGCTTGGTGCTATCAGCATAATTGAAAAGGCAACGCCTAATGATTGCGCCCAACCCGGTAAAGTAGTATATAACAAGTGGTGTGGCCCTGCCCAAATATAAATGAAGATGAGCGCCCAGAAGTGCAGGATACTTAGTTTATAAGAATAGATTGGCCGGTTAGCCATTTTGGGCAGAAAATAATACATCATACCCAAATAAGGCGTAGTAAGGAAAAACGCTACCGCATTATGGCCGTACCACCATTGAACCAAAGCATCCTGTACTCCGGCATAAACCATATAGCTTTTCCAAAAGGTTACCGGAATTTCAACCGAGTTAACAATATGCAGCACCGCTATGGTTACAAATGTGGCTATGTAAAACCAGATAGCCACATACAAATGCCGTTCGCGGCGTTTAAATATGGTACCAAACATGTTCCACCCAAAAACCACCCATATTATGGTAATTGCAATATCAATGGGCCATTCAAGCTCGGCATATTCATGCGATGTGGTGAAACCTAATGGCAAGGTGATAAGGGCGCTTACAATAATTAACTGCCATCCCCAAAAATGGATAGCACTTAGCTTATCGCTGAACATTCTGGCCTTGAGCAGGCGTTGCAGTGAATAATAAACCCCCATAAAAATGGCGTTACCCACAAATGCAAAAATCACAGCATTGGTATGTAATGGCCTTATCCGGCCAAAGGTGGTGTATTGGTTATGCATATTTGCACCCGGATAGTAAAGCTGTATAGCAATAAGGAGGCCTATGCTCATACCGGCAATGCCCCATATCACGGTTGCTATACCAAAGTTCCGGACGATCTTGTTATCATAGTAAAATTTTTCGGGCTGCATAAAGTGTTTCGTTTGTGGTTGTAAAATTAGTCCGTCGGTTTTTTTGGAGGAATGATGCCTGTTAGCTTAAAAAATGATGTTTGTCATTTTTTGGACAGCTCATCTTTATCCTCATCATCCAGCAGCATTCTCATGCCGGGCGTGTACAGGTCATCGTTCTGCCCGCTTTTTTGCGCCCAGAAAAAAGCGCCTAAAAAAACCAGTGCCAGCAGCATGCTGCAGCCTATCAGGAAATAAAGAATGTTCATATTAACTTTCTCCGTTTTGCAGCAAAGTGTGTGGCAAGGCTGGTAAATGCTATGATAGTTACCGTGCTTACGGGCATCAGAATGGCAGCTGTAAGGGGCGATAATTTACCCGTTATAGCATAGCTGAGCCCAATCAGGTTATAGGTAAGCGATATAAAAAAGGAAAAATGAATGATCTTGACCGTATCTTTCGAAAACCTGAAAAAGGCGGGAAGCTTATCAAATGAGGTGCCATCAAGAATGGCATCGCTCCCCGGCGAAAAATTATTTACATTATCAGTTACTGCAATCCCCAGGTCGCTTTGTTTAAGGGCGCCCGAATCATTCAGGCCATCGCCAATCATCATTACGCGTTTTCCTTTTTGTTGCAGGGCTTTAATAAAATCAAGCTTTTGCTGCGGCGAGTGATCAAAATGCATATTAGCCGTAGTACCGAAAAAAGGAAGCAATGCCACGGTTTCCTGATCCTGATCGCCCGAAAGCAGATGTAGCTGATAATTACGCCGCAGATCAGCAATGTTGCTTAAGCCTTTACGATACTGCTGCATAAAAGAAAAATAACCAAGGTATTGACCACCTATCAGCAGGTGCACCTGTGTTAAGGGTAATGGGTTCAATGCAATCCCTCTAACAAATACTTCAGCGCCTATCCTGATGTTTAAACCGTTGATCTCTGCCGAAATACCTTTGCCCGCTATCTCCTGATAGTTACTAACCATTAGCCGCTGCTGATTGCCTAAATAAATACAGATCATTCGGCTAAGAGGGTGGCCCGAATTCATGCATAGGGTATAGATCATTTGCCGTTGCCCCTTTGTAAGCCTGGCGTTTAGTTCTATTTGGTTGCTTTTACCATTAGTGATTGTGCCCGTTTTATCCAATACAATAGCATCAATAGCGGCAAGCTGCTCTACAACGGCTGTGTTTTTTAAATAAAACCGATTACGGTCAAATACGCCCAAAGCAGCCGACATGGTAAACGGTGTACTTAGTGCCAATGCACAAGGGCATGCTACTATCAATACCGCAGTAAAAGCGGCTAAACCACGTTTAAAATCTGTTTGTAGCCAGAAAAAAAAGGAAGCAAACGCTATGATCAATAAAATGACTGTGAAATATTTGCTTACCTGCTCATTAAAGGTTTGCATCCGGTTGTCCTGTTTGCGCGTAAAAGCTTCATTGTTCCATAGCTGGGTGAGGTAGCTTTGCGATACAGGTTTAATAACTTCTAACTCTATGGCCTGCCCGGTTTGGCGGCCGCCTGCGTAAATGATTTCTCCAAGTGTTTTACTTATTGGGATGGCTTCGCCGGTAACAAAACTAAAGTCAACCAATGCCTCTCCTTTTAGTAAAATGGCATCAGCAGGAATGATCTCATTATTCCGGATCACTATGCGGTGCCCTGTTGTTAGGTCGGCAAGCGAAACAGGCACTTCTTCCTTATCTACAATAACTTGTACCGCCACAGGGAAAAATGAACGGTAATCCCGCTCAAATGAAATATGGTGATAGGTTTTTTTCTGTACAAACTTGCCCACCAATAAAAAAAATACCAGTCCGCATAGCGTATCAGCAAACCCGGCGCCGCTCCTGGTTACAATCTCGGTAACCGAACGAATAAACAACACCGCAATGCCTAAAGACAAAGGAAAATCAATATTTAAAACCTTATTGCGCAGGTTTTGCCAGGCAGCAATAAAGTAACCGCTGCCGCTGTAAAACACAACCGGTAAAATAAACAGGAGGTTGAGCAGGCCAAAAAAGTTTTTAAATGATTGCTCGGCAACAGTCATCCCAAAGTATTCAGGAAAACTCAGCAGCATTACGTTGCCAAAACAGAAACCAGCAACCGCAATTTTGGTAACCAGGTTATCCTTAGTAGCCGAGTTTTGCTTTTTTATAATATCCTGCAGGCTAATCAATGGTTCGTAACCAATATCATCCAATAATTCAACTAACTGCTGCAGGCTGATCTGGTTATGATCAAACTTAATGTTCAGCTGTTTTTTTAAAAAATCAACCCTGCAATAGTAAACGGCCGGATTTATTTTATGAAGCTGCTCCAGCAGCCAAAGGCATGAGCTACAATGGATCTGCGGGATATAAAAAGTAACGATGGTTTTTTGCTGATCCGTGTAATCTATCAATTCGCTGATAATAGCGGGTTGGCTCAAATAAGCAAAACGTTTGTCAGTATGATCGCGGGTGGTACCCGGATGATCATTATAGTTGTAATAATTGCAGAGCTTGTTTTGCGCCAGCACCTGGTAAACGCTTTTACACCCAGTGCAGCAAAAGTGTTTTTCATCAATAGTAATGGCTTCTGTTTTACAATCATCTCCGCAATGGTAGCAGGTGGTATTTTCAAGGATATTGCTCCGGGTCATTTGCTAAATCTTAAATTCCAAAACTGCCAACATCCTTGCGCTAAAAAAATGACCACAAACTATTTTATATGTGACGTTCATCAGTTTTTGAGCACAATCCAGTTAATAGTTTTGACCTATAAATTAAAAACCATGAGCCACACCTTTCATATTCCCGTTTTAGGATTGGGTTATTCTATTGATACCCCACTAAAAGTTGCACGTTATGGTATCCCCTCTGTTCTGTCAATTGTAGATGATGAACTGATTGAGCGGATGCGGGAATACCATTTAAAAGAGGTCGATAAAGACTATATACCCATTGCCAAATCAGCTCCCGATAGCAGGGCCAGGCGTGTTACCGCTTATCTTAACCTGTTAAGCGATATGGTTAATGAGCAATTTGAACAATTAAAAGCAGGTATTTTTGAAGCAGGAAGCGACCTGTGCCGCTACTTTGAACTATTGCCCGAAAAGGCATTACTAAGACAAGGGTATGATTTGATGATGGAATACCCGGATAATGAAAGGAAAACTATTTTTCAAAACATCCTTCGCCAGCGCATGACAAAGGGGACAATTGATGTTAACATCATGTCGAAAATAGATAAGATGAATTTTAGTGCCGACGGTGAATACACAGGCAATGAAAATACAGATGCACTTGCTGCCTTACGTGGATTTGTGGAGAGCAACCTCGAATCATCGATTATATTATCTGCGGGGATGAACCCCAGGTTATATAGTTACCTGGAATCGTTCTCTGAATTTTATCCGGATAATGACGGCAAATTACGTAAAAAGGTAATTTTAAAGGTAAGCGATTTCAGGTCGGCATTTATACAAGCTAAATTCCTGGCAAAAAAAGGGATCTGGGTATCTGAGTTTAGGGTTGAATCAGGACTAAACTGTGGCGGCCATGCCTTTGCTACAGATGGTTTTTTGCTGGGGCCAATATTAGAGGAGTTTAAACAAAAAAGGCAGGAAATGCTTGATGAGCTCTATCCGCTTTATTTAAGCGCATTGCTCAACAAACAAATAGAGTGCGATGCTATACCACTGCAGCGTTTAAGCGTACAGGGTGGGATTGGAACTGCTGAGGAAAACGAGTTTTTACTTAACTATTATGAACTTGATGCAACCGGCTGGGGAAGCCCGTTTTTACTGGTGCCCGAGGTTACTAATGTTGATGATAATACACTTACTCAATTATCAGGTGCCGGCGAAGCTGATTTCTATATCAGCGATTCTTCTCCCCTTGGCATACTGTTCAACAACTTTAAACCTGCCAGTATGGAAAAACTAAGGGTTGAACGTTTGGAAAAGGGCCGGCCCGGCAGTCCATGCACTAAGAAGTACTTATGCACCAATACAGAGTTTACCGAAAAACCGATTTGCACGGCTTCGCGCGAGTATCAGAACTTAAAGATCAATCAGCTTAAAACACTGGCATTACCCGAAGAAGATTACCAGGAACAGGTTAATTTAGTAACGGATAAAATTTGCCTTTGTGAAGGGTTGTGCACTGCCACTTACCTAAAATATAATATCAGCAAGCCTAAAGAAAACACAGCAGTTTCCATTTGCCCGGGCCCTAATCTGGCTTATTTTTCAAGGATATATTCGTTAGACGAAATGGTTAGTCACATTTACGGAAGGCTTAACCTGCTGGAAAACATTAAACGGCCCAACTTATTTATCAAGGAATTGAACTTATACATAGATTATTTACAGTCAGACCTTGAAAAAAACATGAAGAATTTGAACGATAAAAAAAGAAAACATCTGGATAAGTTCAAATTTCAACTGCAGGAAGGTATCACTTACTACAAACAGCTATTTAATGAATTACCGGGCCAAACCTCTGAAATGTTAAAATCGTTTTTTGAAGAATTGGGTAATTCCGAGATCAGGCTTGCGGGGATGAACATTCAATAATAATTTTTTTAACTATAAACTTAAATACTATACAAGCGGCTATTAACCGCTTGTATAGTATTTAATTAAGGCAAGCCAAAAAATTAAGCATCAACAGCATCATAAACAATAACCTTTTCCCAAAGGTGGCTGCAGTTTTTTATAAACTCCAAATGTACCGGGTGTGTTTGGTAAATGGCCTGCCCCGCCAGGTCGCTAAAAAACATCAATTCAGATACGGCCCAACTGTTATCAACCACGTCGCGCTTTTCGGTTGCGGCAACTACACCTACACGCAGTTCACGCACGGTTTCAATTTTTGATAAGGTTTTTACTCCTGCAACCAATTGATCACGATCTTGGATTGATGCCGGATTTTTGAGCCAGAAAAACACATGGTGTACTACCGGGTACTTGTTACCTACTTTTTTAAACGGGCTTGCTGATACTGCTGCACCCGCGGCTAATGTGGCGCTGGTTGCTATAAATTTTCTACGGTTTGAGGTTTTCATGGTAGGTTAAATAAAGGGTTAATTAATAAAATAATTTAACTACCTGCAACCTAATAGCTCATTACCAATAGTATAGGCGTATTAAATAAAAAGCTATTTTAATTAAAATCAATCAACAAATTATCCATTTTGTTATAAATATTTAAATTATAATGACAAATCATTAGCAATAACAACGTTTTATACAACCTGATTACCGGCTTAAAGCTGTATTTTTGCAGTGAATAGCAGCACACAATTCTGCATCAAAAACAACGCTTGAAGAAAAATTTAATACCACTTGCCCTGGGCGGCCTTGGCATAGGCACAACTGAATTTGTGATGATGGGCCTTTTGCCTGATATTGCTAAGGATTTTAATATCAGCATTCCGGTAGCCGGGCATTTAATCTCATCTTATGCCTTAGGTGTGGTAATTGGGGCACCGCTATTGGTAATTATCAGTAGTAATTTTGAGCCTAAAAAAGTACTGATCGCATTAATGGCCATGTTTACTATTTTTAATGGCTTTTCGGCTTTTGCGCCTACCAATACGGCTTTATTAATTGCCCGTTTACTCTCAGGCTTGCCACATGGCGCCTTTTTTGGAGTAGGATCTGTTGTTGCAAGCCGGCTTGCCGAAAAAGGTAAGCAGGCACAGGCTATTTCTTTAATGTTTGCCGGGCTCACCATTGCCAACTTATTAGTGGTGCCCATAGGTACGTTTGTTGGTCATCATTACTCGTGGCGGTATACTTTTGGTATTGTTACCCTTATTGGTATCATTACGGTTATTTGTCTGCAGTTATGGCTGCCTAAACTACCCATCAGCCGGGCAGGTAATATCAAATCAGAACTTGCCTTATTTAAACGTACCGAAGCCTGGCTCATCATCCTTATTACGGCCATTGGCACTGGCGGTTTATTTGCATGGATCAGCTATATAGCGCCTTTAATGACAGATGTTTCGCATTTTTCGGCCAATATGGTATCGTATATTATGATATTAGCAGGCTTGGGGATGGTGGTAGGCAATGTTATTGGCGGTAAGTTAGCCGATAAAATGGAACCTGCAAAAGCTTGTATCATCCTGCTTTTTGCTATGGCCGCAACACTGGTGCTTATCTACAGCTTTTCGGGGATCCAGGTGGTATCGCTTACCTTAACGTTTATAGCGGGAGCCTTAAGCATTGCATTGGCCACCCCTATCCAGATATTAATGATCCGCACGGCCCGCGAGGCCGAAATGTTAGGTGCAGCTGCTACACAAGCAGCCTTTAACGTCGGCAATGCATTAGGTGCATTTTTTGGCGGTTTACCTATTGCTGCGGGCTTAGGTTATAATTCGCCATCAATGGTGGGTGCTGTAATGGCATTAACAGGAACATTGTTTGCCTGGTTGTTGATCAAAAAGCAAAAAAGTGTCGCCGTGATGGCTTATTAAATAAATAATCTCAATAAAAGTTCAATAATAAGCCCGGTTTATTAAATGCCGAGCTTTTCTGTTTAATAATGCTTTTTTTTACTTTATTAACTAACTGATAATAAAGAAGTATTTAACGAATTCTTTCTTAAAAACCTTAAAAAAGGCACTTTTATCAAAATTTCAACAATAAAACCATTTTGGGTTTGCTTTTTACGAAAATGGTAAAAACGCAATTTCTTCAATCAAAATCACACTTTTGGGGTTAGGTCATTAAAACTATTACAATGTAACAAAGCTGAAGCTTATGAAAATATTATTGAGTTATCTCAAAAAATACAAATGGATTGTGCTGCTCGCCTTGCTGATGACTGCTATAAATCAAACATTTTCGCTGGTTGACCCCTTAATTACCGGTAAAATTGTTGACAACTATATTGTTAAACGGGATATGTTTACCCGGCACGAATACTTTACAGGTATATTCACTTTAATAGCCTTAGCCGTTGGCGCAGCCTTTTTATCGCGTATAGCAAACAACTTTCAGGATTACTTTACTATAACCGTTGCCCAACGAACCGGGGCCGAAATGTATGCCGATGGCATGAAACGATCACTGGCAATGCCCTTTTACGAATTTCAGGATCAGCGTAGCGGAGAAAAGCTTGGTATTTTACAACGTGTACGCAGCGACTCTGAAAATTTTATAAAAGCATCCATCAATGTTACTTTTATGGCATTCTTCGGGATCATCTTTGTTTCGGCCTATTCCTTCTTAATCAGCTATAAAGTAACTGTCGTTTTTGTGTTTTCGGTACCGATCATAACTTACCTGAGCTGGGTATTATCAAAAAAAGTCAAAGTAATTCACAGGGCCATTATTTTAAAAACTTCTGTTTTGGCCGGGCGTACCACCGAATCATTAAGAAATATTGAACTGGTAAAAAGTCATGGCCTCGGCGATCAGGAAATTGAGCGCCTTAACAAAGCCACCCATAAAATTTTAGGGCTCGAAATTGTAAAGACCCGCATCCTGCGCTTTTTAAGCTTTATACAAGGCAGTACCGTAAACATTGTACGCAGTGTAATGGTGGTGGTATTACTGATGCTGATATTTGATAAAGAAATATCTGCCGGTCAGTATTTTAGCTTTTTGCTGTACTCCTACTTTTTATTCGGGCCTTTACAGGAGTTTGGCCACATGGCCCTAACCTGGCGCGAAGCACAGATCTCATTAGGTAACTTTAAACGGATAATGGAAACACCTATTGAAGTGATCCCTGATGACCCAACCGAGCTTAACCGCGTGGTACATATTGCGTTTGATAATGTTCACTTTAAGTATAAACAGAGTAACAGGAAGGCGCTTAATGGCGTATCCTTCCATGCCGAAAAAGGAGAAACAGTTGCCTTTGTAGGCCCTTCAGGATCAGGCAAAACCACCATGATCAAATTGCTGGTTGGCTTATACGTTCCGAGCGAGGGTGAGATCTACTATAATCAAACATCAACAAAGGATATTCACCTCGACGAGTTAAGGCGAAAAATTGGCTTTGTAACGCAGGATACACAACTGTTTACCGGGAATATCCGCGATAACCTGCGCTTTGTAAAACCAAATGCTACCGACGAAGAATGTTATGAAGCCCTTAACAAAGCCGCCTGCCAGTCGCTGCTTTCAAGAGCCGAAGACGGGCTTGATACCTTACTTGGCGAGGGCGGTGTAAAGGTATCGGGTGGCGAAAAACAACGCCTTTCTATAGCCCGTGCCCTATTGCGCCATCCAAACATATTATTGTTTGATGAGGCTACCTCATCGCTTGATTCACTTACCGAGGAGGAGATCACCAAAACGGTGCGTAACCTGTCTGACCTTAAGGACCACATTACCCTGATCATTGCTCACCGGTTATCAACCATAATGCATTCAAACCGAATTTATGTACTCGAAAACGGATATATAGTTGAAAGCGGTAATCATGAGGAGCTTTTGCAGCAACGTGGCCTGTATTACGCCATGTGGCGCCAGCAGGTTGGCGAACGCCAGTTACAGGAAGAACTTAAATCCTACATTGAAGGATAATTTATAATCCCTGAGCTTAGCACCCTACTAAATAATTCCCGTATAATTTTTTTCATTACGGATGTAGCACTTGATGTACTGCGTCCGTAATGTTAATTATTAGTTATACAAATACTCATTTTATGAAAAACTTTAAAAACATTTCAAAAAGATTGTTAGTGGGGATAAGTGCTGTTGGCTTACTATCCGTAATGTTATCATCGTGTGCCAAAAATTCGGAAACCAATTATTATCCGCCAACGGCGTTAATGACCGTTATTCAGGCCTCACCAGACCAGGTACCACTGGATTTTTACTTAAACACCAGCAAGGTTAATGTAGGCTCAATCAACTATGCTGACGATATTGATTATTTTAAAGCTTACGTAGGCACAAGAGTAGGTTTGTTTACCCAGGCCAGCACATCAACCAAGGTTGCATCTGATACGGTTACCCTTAAACAGAACGGCGCCTATTCCCTGTTCCTGGTTAATAAGGTAAGCAGCCCGCAAATACTTTTCCTTAATGATTCCATCAGCAAACCAACTTCGGGTAATGCCAGCATCCGTTTTGTAAATGTTAGCCCTGATGCACCTGCGGTTGACCTGGCTATAAAAGGCGGCGCTGTTGTGGTACCAAATAAAGCATTTAAAGGATATTCGTTATTTGCACCTATTCCTGGTCAAACCTATTCGTTCGAGATCAGGCAGGCTGGTACCACCACCGTATTGGCAACCCTTAATAATGTAACGCTTAGCGCAGGCTTTATTTATACCGTATGGCTGCGTGGCTTAGCTACGCCAACCAACGATTTAGATAAGCTAACCGCTGGCTTAATAACCAATGCCTATTATGTAAATTAATCCTGTTTGCTAAACTGAAGCCATTTCCTATTTTTGTTTTGATTAAAGTAAAAACCAATTCAACCAACTTATGGAAAACAGGGCGGTATCAATAAGGCCATTCATCGGGGCACAAAACTTTGAGCTTTCTAAAAGCTTTTATCGCGATTTA
This sequence comes from Mucilaginibacter sp., assembly GCF_965277465.1. Classification (GTDB taxonomy): domain Bacteria; phylum Bacteroidota; class Bacteroidia; order Sphingobacteriales; family Sphingobacteriaceae; genus Mucilaginibacter. Next base: position 2,480,953 of record NZ_CBDICW010000001.1, on the reverse strand, counting down.
GGTTTTGAGGAAATTGTTTTGACCCCTAACATGTCGCTATTTAAAATTCAGCATTTGGGGTTTTATTTGCAAAATGGCTATGTGAAGGATTGGGTAGATAACACTATGCTATTTTTAGAAGTTGAGGATGTTGACCTTTATTGGAACGAATTGGTAGCCTTAAATCTACAGGGTAAATATACAGGCGTAAAACTTTCGCCAATTAAAGTAGAGGATTGGGGTAAAGAATGTTTTTTGCACGATCCATCCGGCATACTTTGGCACTTTGGCGAATTTTTTAATTCAAAATAAGTTCAAAACTTACCTTGTGCCAGGTAATAGGTTGATATATTTTTAAAGAAACCATTTAACACCCATTGCCATAAAACGGATGGGTGTTTTTTGTTAAGGCCATCTCTGCCATGTAACTTTTCAGTGTCAATTTAATTTGGGGCAATAAATTTCACCATATTGTAGGTGCTTAATCAGCAGCTATGAAGAAAATTTTACCCGCTTTATTTTCCTTATTTATTATTGCCGGGGCATCGGCTCAAAAGATCAGTAAAAAACCGATTGATCAATCAGTTTATGACGGCTGGCAGTCGGTCGAGAACCAGCATATCAGTAACGACGGTAAATGGATACTGTATGTAGTAAAACCGCAGGAAGGTGATGCCGACCTAATAATAACCGATAGTAAAAACAGTAGTAAGTTCCATATCCCGAGGGCAGACACTGCCCGCATAACAGCCGATTCCAGGTTTGCCGTGATGCTTATCAAACCTTTTTTTAAAGATATAAGGCAGGCCAAGATCAAGAAAAAGAAACCGTCCGAATTTCCGAAAGATACATTGGGCATTGTGAAGTTGGGAAAAGATAAGGTTGAAAAAATACCCGCCATACGATCATTCAAAATTGCCGACAAAGCTTCGGTTGTGGCTTACCTTTCGCCTGCCGATACGGTAAAAAAACCTGCTGCATCCGATACCTCAAAAAAAGCAATTGCCAACACCATAGCCCCGCCAACCCGCGATGGTGCCGAACTTACCCTGCAACAGCTAAACAGCGGTAAAACCCACCATTTTGAATATGTAACCGAGTATCAGCTTACCAAAAACGGGAAGCTTTTAGCGTTTGCCGTTACCGCACCAAAAAAATCAAAATCTGCCAAATCAGGATTGTATGTTTATGATATAGACAGCGACAGCTTAAAAATGATCAGCACCGGGCGTGGCAATTACCGTAACCTGGTGTTTGATGATATGGGCAAACAATTAGCCTTTACCGCCGAAAAAAACCCGGAGAAAGCCCAGGTTAAACCATTTAAACTTTACTATTACAACACCACAAAAGATACGGCTGATATTATTGCAGCGCCTAACTCGGCAGGCATGCCTGATAAATGGGCGGTTAGCGGCGATGGCAGGGTGTATTTCAGTAAAAGCGGTGGCAGCCTGTATTTTGGTACGGCACCTATACCCAAACCGGCCGATACCACCATTGTTGATTTTGAAGTTGCCAAACTTGATATATGGAACTATAAAGATGATTACCTGCAGCCACAGCAATTAAAAAACCTGCAGCGTGAGCTCAAACGCAGTTATCTGGCCATTATCCGCCCCCATATGGGCGATAAAAAGCTGGTGCAATTAGCTGATTTAGATATGAGGGACATTTCAGTGGCTGATAATACCGATGCCATGTTTGTTTTAGGCCTTACCGATACCGGGGCCCGCGTGCAGAGCCAATGGGAGGGCGGCAGTAACCAGGAAGCTTATCTTATTAATACCCGCACAGGTGGGCGGGTACGCATTAATAGCCGATTAAAGGCCCGTTACAGTATCTCGGCCGATGGCAGGTATGTGGTTTGGTTTGATAATAAAGATCAAAACTGGCACAGTTACTCAGTTGCCACAGGCAAAAAGGTTAACCTAACAGCTGCCACAGGTGTTAAAATGGGTGCCGAGGATAATGATGTGCCCGATGACCCTAACCCCTATGGTATTTGCAGTTGGGAACAAAACGACCGCAATATATTGATCTATGACCGTTACGACATTTGGAGCATTGATCCGGCCACCGGGAATGCTGTTAATCTTACCAATGGTTTAGGCCGCAAAAACAAGATCATCTTCCGGTATGAGATACGCGACCCGGAGGAGAAATTTATCGCCACAAAAAAAATACTCTGGCTTATTGCCCAAAACGAAGGCAACAAACAATGGGGTTATTATAAAAAAGAATTAGGCAGCCCCACAGCTCCCGAAAAGGTTGTTATGGCGCCTAATGGCTACAGTACCTTACAAAAAGCAAAAAATGCTGATCTGTTTATCTACACCAAATTCAGCTATGAGCATTCGCCCGATCTGTATGTTTCTGCTGATCTTAAAAAGGAAACAAAGCTCAGCGCCATCAATCCACAGCAAAGCCAGTATAACTGGGGCACTGCCGGGCTGGTTGAGTGGACCACACCCAAAGGCTACCATGCAAAAGGCATTTTGTACAAACCCGAAGACTTTGACCCAAACAAAAAATACCCGATGATAGCCTACTTTTACGAGAAGCTATCAGAAGGCTTATACAATTATATAGAGCCTGCCCCTACACCATCACGGCTGCCTATTTCGTTTTTTGTAAGCAATGGCTACCTGGTTTTTGCGCCCGATATCAGCTATGAAACCGGCCATCCCGGTGCATCGGCAGTTGAGTTTGTAAACTCGGGGGTTGAAGCATTAAAGAAAAATGCCTGGGTGGATGCTGCCCATATTGGTATACAAGGCCAAAGCTGGGGCGGTTACCAGGTGGCTTATCTTATTACCCAAACTAATATGTACGCTGCTGCATGGGCAGGTGCGCCGGTTGCCAACATGGCATCTGCTTATGGTGGTATCCGCTGGGAAACAGGCGTTAACAGGCAGTTTCAGTACGAAAAAACACAAAGCCGCATCGGCGCCACCCTTTGGGAAAAACCGGAGCTATATATTGAAAATTCGCCTTTGTTCCAGCTACCTAAAGTAAATACCCCGGTAATGATTATGAGTAACGATGCTGACGGGGCAGTGCCATGGTACCAGGGCATTGAAATGTTTACCGCCCTGCGCAGGCTGGGTAAACCCGTTTGGCTGCTGCAATACAACGGCGAAGCGCATAACCTGGTGCTGCGCCAAAACCGAAAAGATATATCTATCCGCGAGCAGCAATTTTTTGATCACTTTTTAAAAGGTGCACCAATGCCGGTTTGGCTGGCCAAAGGCGTACCCGCAGTTGATAAAGGTAAAGACTGGGGCTTTGAAATGGAAAAATGACAGTAGGGATTTCGATTAGCGTCATTGATCATTATGTCATGATTTTTGTTTAGTAGAGACACAATACCTTGTGTCTCTTATCATGATTATCTCTGCAGGCTTTGAAGGCACAAAGTATTGTGCCTCTACTCAAAAAAATAACCGACTAATGATACATTGCCAAAGTACACAATGCCCAATATTTTGCTAAATTATTTAGTTTAAATTTGTATTAACTTATATAAATGGTTAAAATTACAGTTAAACAGTAAAATACATTGCCGGCAGATCATCTTCAAAAAGCATTCCCGCACGAACCTACACCACAACAGCTGGATCTGTTTGCACGCGTGCATGAGTTTTTGGTAAGTGGCGGCGGTGATGAATGTTTTATATTAAAAGGGTACGCCGGTACTGGTAAAACCACCATTGTTGGCGCTTTGGTTAAAGCCTTAAGGGCCTATAATTTTAAATATGTGCTGCTGGCACCAACCGGGCGGGCGGCCAAGGTAATAACGGCATATTCGGGCCGTAAGGCTTTTACTATCCACAAAAAAATATACCGTAAAAAATCGGCGGTTAATGTTGATGAAGGCTTTTTAATTGGCGATAACCTTGCCGAAAACACGCTGTTTATTGTAGATGAGGCCTCCATGATCTCGGACGAGGTCGGCATTAATCACCGTGCTTCCCTGCTTTACGACCTGATAAATTACGTTTATAACACCAAAAACTGCAAGCTGATGTTAGTTGGCGATACTGCCCAGCTGCCGCCTGTAGGTAGTGTAGACAGCCCTGCCTTAGATATTGCCCTGATGAAAAACAAATTTGGGCTTGATGTGCATAGCTTTGAACTTACCGATGTGCTTCGCCAGCAAAAGGACTCGGGGATATTGTTTAATGTGACCAAGGTGAGGGACATCATCCGCAGAAAAAAAGAAAAAATGCCCCAGATAGTTACCAAAGGCTATAAGGACATGTACCGTATGGGCGGCGATATGCTGGAAGAAGGGCTTAATTATGCGTACAGTAAATATGGTAACGATAATACGCTGATAATTTGTCGTTCGAACAAAAATGCCAATGCCTATAACCGGCAGATAAGGGGCCGCATACTTTACCGGGAAGAGGAACTTACCGGCGGCGACCAGGTAATGGTGGTTAAAAACAACTATTTCTGGATGCAGGAACAGGAAGAAGGCAGCACCGGCTTTATTGCCAATGGCGATATTGCCCGCATAAAAAAGGTACGCCGTTTTGAGGAGATGTACGGTTTCCGCTTTGCAGATGTGCAGCTGGAATTTATTGATTATGCGGAAGACCCCATTATTGATTGTAAAATACTGATGGACACTTTGTATACCGAGGCCCCTGCCCTGCCTACTGATGACCAGAAACGGTTTTACCTGGAGGTAATGAAGGATTACGACCATATTCCCAATAAACGGGCTAAGTGGAATGAGCTGAAGCTAAATCCCTATTATAATGCCTTGCAGATAAAGTTTGCCTACGCCATTACCTGCCACAAAGCGCAGGGTGGCCAGTGGGATGCTGTTTTTGTAGACCAGGGTTATCTTACGGACGAAATGGTGAACACCGATTTTTTACGCTGGTTTTATACCGCCTGCACCCGCGCCACCAGCGAACTGTTTTTGGTAAACTTTAATAAACAGTTTTTTGTTGGCGGAGCCCAGGATGAATAAAGCAAAAAACCTCGTCACAAAATAATTACTAACTTATTGGGGTAAAACGTGTTGTAATGACTGGAGTTGTGAAAACAACAAGTTAAAAACATGAAATCAAGGTTATTCATTTATATTTCTTTAGCGGTTGATCTGCTTATTGCATTATCAAAATTTACGGCTGCGGCGTTTACGGGCAGTTCGTCTATGATATCAGAGGGTATTCACTCGCTGATTGATGCGGCAAGCCAGATACTGTTGATATGGGGCGTAAAAACCAGCGCACAAAAACCCGACCTGAAACGCCCGTTCGGGTATGGTAAAGAATTATATTTCTGGTCGTTCATTGTATCTTTAATGATATTTGTTTTGGGTGGGTGCGTATCCTTTTATCAGGGCCTTATGCGCTTGCAGCACCCAATTGCCGATAGTAATGCAGCCTGGGATTACAGCGTTTTAGCCATCGCCTTTGTATTTACCACCATATCCTTATACTCCGCCTTAAAAGCCTTTAACAAACAACGCGGCAATATTTCATTCTGGAAGGCAATCAGGCTGACTAAAGACCCTTCAACACTTATTGTAATGCTGGGTGATGTGGGTGATATACTTGGCTTAGTTGTAGCCTTTGCAGGTGTATTTTTAGGCCATTTGCTAAATAACCCTTATTATGATAGTATAGCTTCTATGCTGATAGGTTTGATAATGATAGCCATATCGGGCATATTGGTGCGCGAAAGTAAGAGCCTGCTGCTTGGCGAGACTACCAGCCGTAAAACTTTGCGAAAAGTAGTTGCCCTGGCGCAGGCCGATGAAGCGGTGATAAAAGTAAAAAAGCATTTTAGCACTTACATGGCGCCCGATGATATACTATTACAGCTTAATACTGTATTTAAGGATGACCTTACCACCCGGCAGATAACAGATGCTATTGAAAGGATCTCGGCAAGTATAAAGGCCGAGTTTCCGCGCATGAAACAAATTTTTATTGAACCTGTGGCGAAATAAGCGGGATACTAAGCGTCTTAAATCCAAAGCATTGAACCAGGCTTAAACAATTCTAACTAATGCACAGGACTTAAGACATTTTATTACAAAGTAGTAGCTACGTAGTGTTTTTTAACCAATGCAGCAACCTTATGGCGGATGTGAGTTGATACATTCTTTTCCCAGGTTAACCTGTAGCTGCCGTTCTCTCTTTGCGTAACCGTAAAATAACTGCTTAAAGGGCCGTTAACCTCACTTGGGTTTTTCTTTTCAATCAGCTCTATCTCTTTATTAAATTCGTCCATGTTATAATTTTTACCCGGCAAATTTAATCATTATAAGTTAAGTATGCTGCTTGTTAAATGCACAGTAAATAATAACAACTCAACCAACGATTAATACCGAATGACCAACGGCATATCCACCAGTAATTTAACTATAAAAAATCACGTACTGGTACGCCTGTAAATCAAGTGGTTTTACTGATTGCTCCGCCCCTTTTGGGGGATAATTTTACTTCGTGAAACCGGGAATAGTCCTGCGTTTCCATATTACGGAGTATGCCGAAAATCCGGTCAAAGAGTAAGCAACAAAAACCAAATCTATGAGCTCTTCACAAAACAACCCCGAAAGTGCAACACTTGAGCCACTTGAAAAAAGCGGTACCCAAACATTGTCAAACTTAAAAACGCATCCGCTGCCACCTGCTGAATTTGATCCGCGTACAGCAACTGATGCCACCCTTAAAAACTACGGGATCCCTAAACGCCCTGATGCTGCAAAATCACCTAAGTTAGCCGAGCACTGGGATAAAGTATTCTCAAAAAAACTAACTTATATTACCCCGCAGTTTGTAACTATGGAAAGCCTGATCCCGGGTATTACCAAAACTCATGGCCCTATCAATACAGCCAACAGCAACAATTCTATATGGTCGGGCAGTGTGGTATTATCACCGGCAACTGATCCTTTTAAATCAATAGCAGGTTTGTTTAACGTGCCGGATGTAATGCCGCCAAGCAGCACTGCAGGCACTTATTGGATGGTATCGTGGATAGGCATTGATGGTTATGGCAATAATGATGTTTGTCAGATAGGTACAGTACAAGCGGTATCTGTTGCAGCCAATGGCACCCTTACCAAAAGCTGCTATGCGTGGACAGAGTGGTATCCGCTATCATGGGTAGGCATAGCCAACTTCCCGATAAACTTTGGCGATACCGTGTATGCACTGCTTTGCATCAATTCTCCAACACAGGCTGGATTTAACATGGTTAATGAAACTACAGGCACTCATGCAGGCTTTACTTTTAATGCACCTGCGGGCACCACACTAATAGGCAACACTGCCGAGTGGATTGTTGAGCGCCCGGGCATTGGCGGCAGCACTTCAAATCTTGCCAAATTTGGCGAGGTGTATTTTGACACCGCTGTAGCAAGCACCAAAGCAGGTGTGTCAAAAGATGCAGGCACCGGTATATTGCTAAACATGGTTGAAGGCAGCACCACCGTATCAACTGCATTGGTTGAAAATGCCACGCTGATCAAGCTGACATCAAACCAGTAAGATAACCGGATATAATATTAAAGGGCCATTATTGAATTAGATCAATAATGGCCCTTTTGCTTGTTATTATTCTTCTTCTTTTTCGCTCTCCGCTTTAGCTAATTTTTCAATTTCATTAATATTGGTAGCTATCGGATTATCTTTTAATAATTGGGCAAACCAAACCAAGTTGGCTATCATCCAGCGCAGCGTGTAATTAGTATAAAAATACTTTTCGCCACCGGCTTCCACATAATCTTTACCTGCCCCGGCCAGGCCTACCCAGTAAGCATTTACATTTGGCGGTATGGTAAAGCCTAACTCCTGCATTGACCATAGCATTTGTGCGGCACAGGAGTGCGCTCCATCCTCATTGCCGGTTATAAGGCAGCCGGCCACTTTATTGTAAGTAAAATACTGCCCTGTTTTTTCATCCGTAAAACCATCTTCGTGAAAAACAGCGTCTAATCGTTCAATTACCTTTTGAGCTGTTGAAGCCAGGTGCCCCATCCAGATGGGTGCCCCAAGGATAAATATATCACACTCCTTTATTTTATCCAGTATGACCGGCCATTCATCATCGTCGCCAAGGTTGGTTTCATTACCGCTTTTAATATTATGATCAGCAAGGCGTATAACTTCGGTGGTTATACCTTTTTCTTCTAATTGAATTTTTGCTTTATTAATGAGCGCACCCGTATTTGAAAATGCTGGCGATGGCTTAAGGGAGCAATTGATAATGAGTGCTTTCATTTCTCGTTTTTGTTTAATTGATTAACTCTCAGTTTAACAAAACGAGGCAACTATTGTTGGGGTTTTATTGAAATAGAATACTGTATTTATTTTAATGATTAGGTCTGCACAGTTATACCTTCTTCGCCTTAAAAAAATAAAAAGTTTGGCTTACATAGCTAAATATTACCACTACCGCCGTGGTTGCAATTTTTGAAGGGGTTGGGTACCAACCCAAATAATCAACAAATAGTTTAAGAAATATAAAGTTGAGCACTATACAAATGGCAACAACTAAAATGTACCGCATCAGCTGGCTATGCCCCTTTAAACCCGATTGCTGGAAAACAACATACCGGTTTAAATAAAACCCGGTTGGTAATGACACGCACAATGCCATTAACATGGCTGCAATATGCGGACTAAGCGTAAAAACACCCAAATTAAGCATGCGTTTTTTGAGGATCAGGTTATAACTGACCGAGAAAAGCCCAATATCCAACACGGTGTTAATACCTCCGCAGGCGGCATAACGAAATGTTTGCAGGGAAAACCATCTTCTGAATAAGGGATAAAACAGATCTATCAGTTGCAGAATGGCGCGCCTGGTACTTTCGTGTATTTTTTTCATTGTTAATGCGCAGGCAGGGGTGTATTATTGTTGACGAATAAAAAAACTTTATTTTGAGGCTGATATTGTGTGCCTGCTAATAAATAGCATATTTAAGAAACAAAAACGGCCAACGGCATCTTATTTTTATACATTTGAATAAACACACCAACCATGAAAGATGAAATTAAGCCAGTAGAAGTATTTGAAGGACAACTTTGGGAAGCTACTATGCTGAAGAATGCTTTGGACGATAATAATATCCCGGCTTTTTTACGGGATGAATTGCTTGGCGTTATTGCCCCTTACCTGGTTGAAGCAGGTGGCTCAAACGCTATAAAGGTTTTTGTAAGCAGTGAAAATATTGATGCAGCCATAAAATTGGTAAAAGAATTTAATGCCAGTAAACCTATAGTTGATAATGAGGATAGCAAATAATAAAAAATAATTACTTTTGTTAACCTGCATGAGCGATATTAACCATTATACCGATAATAACTTTAACCTGTACCAGGCTTACAGTTACACCCTGTTGATACAGGTGGCTGCAAATTCATTCAGTTTTGCCATTATTGACCAAAACCAATTGCTGGTATCGGCTCAAAACTGCGCGTTAAGTGAGCTTGCCCATCCTGATAAATTAGCCGATCTGTTAACGGCTACTTATAAAAAAGTGATTATTGGCCTGCCTGCAAATGGCTTAACATTAATACCAAACATTCTTTTTAAAGAAGAACAGGTTGCAGGTTTTGCCCGCTTTTTGGATGTAAAAAATAACGAGAAGGTTTTTGCCCAAAAATTAGACGAGGTTAATGCAATCGTTTATAAAACAAATGAGGCACTGGTATCGGCTATTCAAAATTTTGGCTTGCAAAATGTGGTTTACACGGCGCAGGGCTGGATAAAAGTTATTGCCAAAAACAATCCTGCCAGCAATAACCTATATCTTGAGATTGGTAACGATACGGTACAGTTCCTGTACTTTTCGGGCGGGTTACGTTTTTATAACACTTTTGAGTTTAAAGATGAAGATGAGCTGGCCTATTTTACATCGTTTGTTACTACCGAACTTAATTTAAAACCGCAGTATATTACTCTTGTAGTAAGCGGCGATGTTAATACAGGTGACGGTAACTTAAGCCGCCTGGCTGATTTCTATCCAAAAATTGAAATAAACCAGTTTAAAGTACTTGACCTACCCGGTCAAATACCTTCACATACCATACTGGCACTTGCCGCATTATCGCTATGCGGATCATAGGGGGTGTTTTAAAGGGGTTAAGGCTTAATCCGCCAAATAATTTACCGGTACGCCCTACTACTGACATGGCTAAAGAAGCCCTGTTTAATATTCTGCAAAACCAGATAGAATTTGAAGATATTACTGTGCTCGATCTTTTTAGCGGCACGGGTAATATATCAATGGAGTTTGCTTCGCGGGGTGCTAAACTGGTAACCTCGGTTGATCGTAGTGTGCAATGTGTGCATTATTTAAAGGATACTGCCCGTCAGCATAAATTAGAGAACATTAAGGCTTTTAAGGATGATGTTTTTAAATACCTGCAGTTAGAAACAGAACCATTTGACGTGGTATTTGCTGATCCTCCCTACGATCTGAGTAAGATCCCTGAGATTCCGAAGATCATTTTTGAGAAAAACCTGGTAGCTCCCGGTGGCCTACTGATTGTTGAACACCAATCTTTACAAAACCTGAGCAATCACCCGGCTTTTGTTGAACATCGTACATACGGGCACTCATCGTTCTCATTCTTTAAAAATCCGGAGCAGTCATTATCATAAACTATCCGCTTATCCCCATAAAATATGCCGAACCCTAAAGTACGCAATATTGAAACCGAAATACTATCAGATAACTGGTATACCCTTAAAAAAATAAAGTATCAATATCAAAACAAAAACGGGATTTGGGAAGATCTGTCGCGCGAGGCTTACGACCGTGGCAACGGCGCTACCATATTGCTTTATAATAAAATAAACAAAACGGTAATCCTCACCCGACAGTTCCGTATGCCTACCTATCTCAATGGCAACACAACCGGGTTCCTTATTGAGTGCTGTGCCGGCTTGCTGGATAAAGACAACCCTGAAGACTGCATAAAAAGAGAAACAGAAGAAGAAACAGGCTACCACATAAGTGATGTTAAAAAGGTATTTGAAGCCTACATGTCGCCGGGCTCGGTTACAGAGATATTATACTTTTTTATTGCAGAATATACCAAAGAAATGAAAGTAAGCGAAGGCGGAGGCGCCCATGATGAGCATGAAAATATTGAGGTACTTGAACTTCCATTTGCCGAAGCATTGGGTAAAATAAATACCGGCGAGATCAAGGATGCCAAAACAATTATGCTTTTGCAATACGCACAAATTAATAATATCCTCTCATAAAATAATTTGAAAACTTTCAGTTAAGTTAATTTCAATATTAATTAAAAGTAAATAATTAGCTCACGATTTTTTATTTTAAATCATAATAATTTATATCTTTAGTACTTAACTAACCCAGATCATACCCCCTAATGATTAAAGACCTTTTCTTTACCTTTTTATGCAGGTAAAAAACGACAATAAAAAGTATGTGTTAGCCTGTGCAGCAATGATACTTTTAGCATTTATACAATGCTACAGAACCATACATGATCTTCACTGGGCTTACGAGCCGGATTTTGACCGCGATATTGCTTATATCCGCAGTACACTAAACGGCCATTACGGGCAAGACCCTAACTATGCCGGGCAATATATGTGGTATAACCCCATGCTTTTTTTGTTTGAAACATTGGCAGTAAAACTTACCGGCCTCCCCATTAATGTTGTTGTAGCTCGTGCAGGTGCATTTTTAAACCTGATTAACCCTGTGCTATTTTTCATAATGGTGCTAAAGCTTTTTGATAGCCGCATAGCATTAGCCGCCCTGCTCTCCTTCCTGTTTTTAGCATCCGGCGATTTACCCTGCTGGGGTGGCGCAACCTACTCGCCCTGGTTAATTTCTGACACCTTTGTGCAATTCCTGTTTTATATCAACGTTATTTTTTGTTATAAGGCATTCACTACACAAAAAATGCTTTGGTTTGCAGTGCTTGGTGCATCTATCGGGGTTACATTTTTAGGCCATTCGGCACCCGCTATCCTAATCATCCTGATACTAATCTTTTTACAGGTTCAACAGGTTTTTAAAGCCATAAAAAATAAAACCTACCCTGCTATTACAACCTATTTACTACAGGGCCTTTTTACATTTATCCCGTTTATCATATTTGCCTTCCCTTTCCTTTATTACGTTTGGGGTAAATATCATTTCCATTTTTTAAACCATGCCATTTTAGAATGTGCCCCCGGCATATTTGAAAGGCGCAACTCTGTCGATCTGGTCAAAGCTAACATCACCTTTAGTTTATTGATCGCCATAATCGGGCTCATCTGGTTCTACCGGAACTATGCAAACTCATTGGTACGTAAAATAATTACCAGCTGGTTGCTTATAACCGTAGTGATGTACTTATACGAATCTGTAGTACCTACTGTGAACAGGATCTACAACGTTAACCTGCCCGATACGATACCAGCCTTCCACTATTTTTTCTATTTAAAGGCGGCACAATCAATTCTTTTCGGCTTAGGCTTTGTATTTATCATCAACAAGTTAACCACCTGGTTACAAACCAGGAACAACAAGAAATTTAGCCCGGCACTATCAAATAACATAATGATAGGGGCAGTATTATTATACACCATTGTTTACTCACCCATTTACTTTAACCGGGTTGATTTTTCGTTGTTAAGGCAACAGGCGCTTGATAAGTCAAAAGAAACTGAAAGGATTGAGGTATATAACTTTATTGTTGATAACGTACCGCTCAATACTGTTTTGCTTTGCAACCACGATATGTCGTTATTCCCTGTTATGCCAACAGGGATTAAGATGGTATCGGTTGAAACCTATTTTTCAAACCCGTATGTGAGTTATGAAAAGCGCGAAAGTGACAGGAATGATATGCTTAGCTATTTAACTACGGCCAAACCATTAAGTGCCGTTAAACTATTTCACGAATATAATGTAGGGATGGTGGTATTACCCAACAGCGAGTACCAAAAGTATAAATTGCAGCCTTTTGCAACAAACGATGTACTATTTACCAATGCTAAATTCACCCTATTTAAAATAAATCTGGCGCAGCATTAAGCAATCAAATTTTAGCTAACTGTTCTGAATGGTTTATAAAATGCTTTGGTAGCCAGCGCAAGCATAGCCTTATCGCCGTTTGAATCGCCGTAGCAATAGATCTCTTTATAGGCTGAAAGATCAAATTCTGCTTTTATGCGGATAACTTTTTCTTCGGCATTGCAGTTTTTACCTTTTATAAAACCGGTAAGTCTATCACCGGCGACTTCAAGCTGTGTGGCAATCAGCCCTAAGCCCATGCTATCGCTCCATCTTTTTATCCAGTTTTGAGGCGAAGCCGATACTATTACTATTTTAAATCCTGCAGCTTTTAACATTTCAATCTCGGCCAAAGCCTGCGGACGAATAATTAGAGGCAATTGCCTGTCAATAAAAGCATCACAACCTTGTTGAAATGAAGAAATACTATCCCCACCAAAAAAATACTTGAGCATGCGCTCCTTAGCCACCTGGTTACTGATCAGCTTTAATTTAAACCCTATAAGTACCGGCGCATTTATTATAAAGCCCGTATAAAATGCAGCTTTACCTTTTTGAGCTTTAATAACCTCAAGCAGTGTATCCTTGGTGGTAATAGTCCCATCGAAATCAAAAAAGGCAATTTTACTCACAGCTTCATCTTTTTAAATTGAAACTCCGGAATATTTTTGATGATCAGCATAATGTATCTCCAAAACCATTTCACATAAATGGTATTTTTCTTTTTAGCATAAGCACTGTAAACAATATCCGCAACCTCTGTTGGTGTTGAAGTTAATGCTTTAGGGAGTTGCATGTTTTCAGTCATCCGGGTATAAACAAAACCGGGTTTAACTGTCATTACGTGAACATTATCTTTAAAGCATTTGTTTCTTAACCCATCCAGGTAAGCGCTTAATGCTGCCTTTGAGCTACCATAAATTAATTTACTTGCCCTCCCCCTGTCACCTGCAACTGAACTGATACCGATAATAGATCCCTTTTGCCGCGCGATGTAATAATTGGCAGCAATATTTAATATAGAAACTACGCCAGTGTAATTGGTATTGATCATTCTTTGGGACAGTTCCCAATCGCTAAAGGCCTCGTCCTCCTCGTACATCGTTCCAAATATGGAAATGGTGGTACCGGGTTTGGGATCCAGGCTATCAAAAAAGGCTTTATGTGTACCGTATTGAAGTGCATCAAAAGCATGTAAGGAACAAGAAACCTGCGACCGGATCTCAATATCTGATTTTACGGCCTCAAGCAGTTCGGGCTGGCGTGCCGCTAATTGAATATCATATCTTTCAGCAGCAAATTTCTTTGCTATAGCAATTCCTATATCAGATGTAGCACCAAGTATTAGTACGGTTTTCATTAATTAGTATGGGGTGTTAGTAATAAACGATCAGATTGTAACGACCTAAGCCTACTATCCGGATCGTATTTTTTTATAATGGTTTTAAATTTCTCTAATTCAGGATAACCGGCAAGCATCCCTTGTTTCATCCGGGCATCTTTGGTTATGTATAATCGTCCGCCGTATTTCAGCACAATCTCGTCCAGTTCATCTAAAAATTCGAGTATTCCGTTTTTAAGCGGAAAATCAAGTGCCAGCGTATACCCTTCGCGGCAAAATGAGATCATGCTTTCCTGCTTGCCCAATACTTTTAATACAGTTAAGAATGAACCTAAACCCTTTTCGCTTAAGCGGTTCATTATCTCAACTAAACCTTGTTTGGCTTGCAGCGGCATTACAAACTGATATTGTACAAACCCATTTTTTCCATACATGCGGTTCCAGTTAAGGATGGCATCCAGGGGATAAAAAAATGGTTCGTAGGATACTATTGCGTCTATTTCCTTATTAAAATTCTTGGTGTAAAACAAAAAATTAAATGCTTTTACCGTAAATGTATTCAGCACCCACGATGGCAGGCTGAAAGGGAAATTGATACTCTTTTTTGCTGATAACTGTAAAGGTGCTTTACGTTGATTTTCGTTCAGATCAGCTAAAACAGCATGTTCGCCAACAGTTAAAATACTACGGCCAAAATTTTTACCCTTTTTAAGGCAATCAACCCAAACAACGGCGTAGGTAAAGTCTTTATATTTTTCAAACAGGTTAAACAGCTCGTCAAAATTTTCGGCCTTCACCTGCTTTTGCCTCATAAAGGCGGTTTCAATTTTTTTAAGGCTGAATTTTACACGACTTATAAGGCCGGTTAATCCCATTCCACCACAAGTGGCTTCAAACAGATCGGCATTTTGCACAGCCGAACAAGTAAGCGTACTTCCGGATGCCAGTACAACATCCATATCAATAATATGCTTTGAAAATGAGCCGTCAGCCTTATGGTTTTTGCCATGTACATTACTGGCTACGGCACCCCCAATGGTAATTAACTGCGTACCTGGGGTGACCTGTAAAAACCAACCTTGCGGAACAATTACCTGCAATACTTGCTGTAGCGTAATACCTGGCTGACACTCAAAAATACCGTTGGTAACATCAAACGAAAGAATGTTATCATACTTTAAAGTACATATTGCATTATCGGCAAGCGACGAATCGCCATAACTGCGGCCATTGCCACGGGGAATAAATGATTGTTTATTTTGTAGCAGCGTATCCAGCTGATCCTTAAAAACAAAGCTATCCTCCTTACTATCAATAACCGGGTAATTACCCCAACCCGCAAGCCGCTTTTTCATTAATTAAAAATAGGTGAGTTAGGTAAATATAGCAGTATAAAAACACTCAGTATCCATAAAAAAATGGTTATCTGTATAAAGCGGTCTTTATAAAGTATGTCTGTTGGTGAGCCTGATCTTTGTGTAACAAAAACCACTTGCATATAGCGCATTATACCCGCAATTACAAAAAGACTTGAGTAATATAACCTGTAAGTGCCTAACCTTACAATTGTACGCGGCGAAACGGTATAGCTTATATAAGCTACAATTATTATAGCCCCGAAAAGCCCTAACATAGTATTTAAAAATTCAAGGTTATAACCACTAACTGATTTTCGCATTTCGGTACCTGAGCTTGCTTTTAAAAGCAGATCGTCCCGGCGTTTTCCTATTGCCATAAAAAGGGCTAATAGAAAAGTCATGATAATTAACCAGTCGGAACTGTCAACATGCGTAATAATAGCTCCACCTTTTACCCTTAATACAAAGCCGGTGGCAAGTATCAGCATATCAAGTATGGCTATGTTTTTTAAGCCAAAAGAATATGCCAGGTTCAGGAAAAAATAAACCACTAAAATAAACAGGAAGTGACAATTTGGATTGGCCAGCACTGCAAGCGCACTGCCCAAAATAATAAGTACAATGCAGATAATAATAGCGTACGATGGCTTAACCTTGCCCGATGCCAGCGGGCGTTTTGATTTTAAGGGGTGCTTGCGATCGTCATCAATATCCCGGTAATCATTAATAATATAAATACTACTGGCAATACAGCAAAACGCAACAAAGCCGGCCAAAAGATGTTCAATTTTTTCGGCAATAAAAATGTGCCTCGCAAAAAATGAAGGCACAAAAATAAAAAAATTCTTTGCCCAATCTTTTGGGCGCAACAGCTTTATATAATATTTCATCAGCAATGAACTAAGGCTATTACGAACCTGAATGGATAAGGTTGCGGATAAAGCCCTATTTGCTGTACTATATAATTTTATTACTTAATATATGTAATTAAATAATTAAGCTAAATTGACTAATGATTTATAGATTTGTGTTTATAAGCTGACTATCAAAAATATGAAAATAGCTCTTTTCCCAGGCTCGTTCGATCCGGTTACCAAAGCGCACGTAGATATTGTAAAACGATCTGTAAGCTTGTTTGATAAGGTTTATATAGGCATTGGTGTTAACAGCACAAAGGCGGGCCTGTTAAGTATTGAAAAAAGAGAACAGATGCTGCGCGCAGTTTTTGAAGCCGATCCAAGGATACATATTGTTGCTTACGAAGGGCTAACCGTTAACTTTTGTAAAAGTATTGGCGCTGAATATATGATAAGAGGTATCCGTACCGTATCAGATTTTGAGTACGAAAAAGCAATAGCCCAGATGAACCACTCCTTAGTACCCGAAATTGAGAGTATTTTTATAGTGAGCAAACCCGGCTACTCCTCCATCAGCTCCAGCATTGTACGCGAAATTATGCGGTACAATGGTGATGTGAGCCAATTTATTCCTAAAGAGGCATTAGCTTATCTGTAACTAATTCTTCTTTCAGCAATACATCCATTATAGACGGAAAAGTATTTTCAACAATGAGGTCAACATGGCCTTTTTTAAACCAGCGTACATCAGTTATTCCCTCTTCCTTTTGTGGCTTCAAATTATTTTGCCCTTTGCACCGCATGTTAAACCAGTAGGTTTTCTTTAAAACCACGTTGCCTTTATAAATATAAACGTGATAAGTTTTGCAGATCTTCTCCTCAAGCTTGTTCACTTTTATACCGCACTCCTCTTCAACCTCGCGTACTGCGGCAGCTTTGGTACCTTCCTGTTTTTCAATTTTGCCTTTGGGCAGGTCCCATTTATCGTTCCGGTAAATAAATAAAAACTCGTTAAATTCATTTTTAACCAGTCCGCCGGCGGCTTTTATAAGGGTAACGCTCTTGGTAACTGTTTTTAAAAAGGCCTTAGCATCAGTACATAAAACATAAAAGTGTTTACGCTGATGGTTTAAAACCCAGGTATAAATTATTTTAAGATCAAATGCCTCAACATCAATCTTTTCATAATCCTCTGCCTTTTTAGGGATTGATTCTGTTAGCAGAATAACTTTTTCGTTAATATAAATTCTGTATTTTTGGGCCATGTTTAATAATTCTGAGATAGAGCAGCAAGTTGCTGAATTTTTGCTGCAAATTAAAGCAATAAAATTACAACCTAACAACCCTTTTACATGGGCATCGGGCTGGAAATCTCCAATTTATTGTGATAACCGCATAACCCTATCACATCCTACCATCCGTACCTACATCAGGCAGCAGTTAACTTTAGCTATACAAGAAAAATTTGGCTCAGTAGGCTGTATTGCAGGCGTAGCAACCGCAGGTATACCACAAGGTGCTTTAGTTGCACAGGATTTAGGTTTGCCGTTTATTTATGTACGCTCAAAAGCAAAAGAACATGGCACCGGCAGTTTAATTGAAGGCGATGCTTCATTAACCGGCAAAAGGGTTGTGGTTATTGAAGATTTAATTTCAACAGGCAAAAGCAGCTTACAGGCGGTAGAGGCCCTGCGTGCAGCCGGTTATGATGTAGCCGGCCTGGCCGCTATATTTAGTTATGGGTTTGATGTTGCTGCCGATAACTTTAAACAGGCCAACTGCCCGTTTGTTACCCTATCAAACTATAACGCCCTGATCAAATATGCGGGCGAAAATCAGTATATCTCAACCAATGATATTGAAGTATTGAAAAACTGGCGCGAGAATCCCTCCGAATGGGGAAAATAAGATATTATTAACTTGAGCCGGTGTGCATTAGCTTCCGGCTCATGGCTCAACCAAACATCCATCCTTATTGCTTACAGCCAAACAAACAGCATGACCACCTTTGAAAGCAACGTAACTATCAACCAGCCCATAAGTAAAGTTTACAGCTTTTTGGCTGATTTTAATAATCATCAAAAATTAATGCCCGATAGTATTGTTGACTGGGTATCAACAGCAGATACGGCTAAGTTTAACATACAAAACATGGCTAAGCTGAGCCTTAAAATTGAAAGCAGGATTGAGAATACTGAGATCGTAATTATCCCTGCCGAAAAACCACCATTTGATATGGAGTTAAAGTGGTCTTTATCAGCTAAGAATGATAGCACCGAAGTGCTGTTCACTATAGCAGCCGATCTTAACTTGATGCTCAAAATGATGGCATCAGGCCCGCTGCAAAAACTTGCTAATCACCAAACACAAAGCTTATACTTATTAGTAATTTAATACTAAAACCAACAGGATCAATACTCGCTGCTTTGCGACCGTTTTAAAATAGTAAATACGTTTACTATAATTAACGAAATAATTAATAGTGCCATTACGGTTTATTAATTGGAAAAAATTGGACTTAAAATAATTACGTAGATTTTTATTGCACGGTTTTAACTATTAATTATAATTGGCAATTATTTCCTATTAAAATATTTACAGTAAACCGGGGCTTGCTACTGCTAAATAATTTGCACTTATTAAAACCAAAACAGTGCCACAATCAGCTAATTAAGGTATAAATGGTTATTTTTATAAGTAATTAACGTACTTTTGCAGCTAAAAGTATAGGAGCAGAATGATCACGGTATCTAATTTATCTTTACGTTACGGTAAACGCACATTATTTGAGGATGTTAACCTTAAATTTACGCAAGGCAATTGCTATGGCATTATTGGTGCCAATGGTGCGGGGAAATCAACATTTTTAAAGATATTATCAGGCGAAATTGACCCTTCAAGCGGATCGTATAGCTTTTCGCCGGGCGAGCGTATGGCCGTTCTGAGCCAAAACCATTATGCTTTTGATGATTTTACCGTATTAGAAACGGTAATGATGGGGCATAAGGAAATGTATGCCATAATGAAAGAAAAGGATGCCATTTACCTTAAAGAGGATTTTACTGATGCCGATGGCGAACGTGCCGGAGAATTGGAAAACCTTTTTGCCGAAATGGATGGTTGGAATGCGGAAAGCAATGCCGCTACCCTACTGAGTAACTTAGGTATTAAAGAAGAGTTTCATTACCAGTTGGTAAAGGATTTAGATAATACACAAAAAGTACGTGTATTATTAGCACAGGCACTTTTTGGCAAGCCCGATATTCTGTTATTAGATGAGCCTACCAATGATTTGGATATACATACCGTAGGCTGGCTGGAAGACTTTTTAGCCGGATACGAAGCCATTGTACTGGTAGTATCGCACGACAGGCACTTTTTAGATACCGTTTGTACCCACGTGGTAGATATTGACTTTGCAAAAATGACCATCTATACCGGTAACTATACCTTTTGGTATGAATCAAGTCAGCTGGCATTAAAACAAAGATCTGATCAGAATAAAAAGACGGAAGAGCGCGTAAAAGAGCTCCAGGAATTTATCCGCCGTTTTAGCGCCAACGCATCTAAATCAAAACAGGCTACCAGTCGTAAAAAAGCGTTGGATAAAATCAATATCGACGAAATACAGCCATCAAACCGTAAATACCCCGGTATTATATTTAATAACCAGGGCCGTGAGGCGGGCGACCAGATATTACAGATTGAAAACCTGAGCAAATCATTAAACGGCGAACTGCTGTTCAGCAATATTCGCCTGATGGTGAATAAAGGCGATAAAATTGCGGTTATATCGCAAAACAGCTTAGCTACCACTGCTTTTTACAATATATTAACCGGCAGGGATAAAGATTATAAAGGCGAATTTAAGTGGGGAGTAACCATTAATGCTGCCGATATACCTATTGACAACTCCGATTATTTTAAAGGTAAAAACGATAACCTTATTGACTGGCTGCGCGAATACTCGCCGGGAGAAAAGGACGATCAGTTTATCCGCGGATTTTTGGGCCGGATGTTATTCTCGGGCGAAGAAGTATTGAAGAAAAGCAATGTACTATCGGGAGGTGAAAAAATGCGCTGCATGTTTAGCCGGATGATGCTGCAATCAGCCAATCTTTTGATGTTTGACGAGCCTACCAATCACCTCGACCTGGAATCAATTACCGCTCTTAACAACGGCATGAAGGATTTTAGAGGCACCATGCTGTTCACCACACGTGACCATGAGCTGGTACAAACCGTGGCTAACCGTATCATAGAGATCACCCCGGGTGGTACTATTGACAAACTAATGAGCTACGACGAATACATTAACAGCGATGTGGTTCAAAAACAGCGTGATGAATTGTACGCTGCAGTTTAACTGAAAAATACACAAGAAACCTTTTTGATTAACTTAATTTCTTACTTAAGATAAACAAAAGGTTTTCTCACTTCAAAAAAAATTCGTTTATTTGCATCCCAATCAAAAACACCTGACTTTGTAGCTCAGTTGGTAGAGCAACAGACTCTTAATCTGTGGGTCCTGAGTTCGAGCCTCAGCGGGGTCACTAAAATGCAAAAAACCGCTTCTAATTTATTTAGGAGCGGTTTTTTGTTTTTTAGTGCTTTTTAATATTGTGTTTTTATAATTAACCTTAATTAGCATTTTGTAATTAACTCTCTTTAATTTAGTGATATCTTAACACTTAAAATAATATGATGATCAATAAGATAGTAATTAAGCAGTTGATTTGCTTGCCACTAATTTTAGCAGGTTTAAATACAAACGCCCAGGTTGCTATACTTCAAAATACTATTGATAAAATTGAGAGCTATAAAAATTTCAGCTATCAATATGTTTATAAACAGAAGGAGGTGTTTAGTGATACCTTAATAACAAACAATAAATACACCTTATTAAAGACACCAGAAAATAAAGAGATTGGTTATTTTTTTAGATATGAGCTTAAATACGGCGATATGAAAGTTCCATCGACAGATCTATACCATGGAGAAAACTTAATTTCATTAAATCCTGACGATAGTACTTATAATACCAGAAATTCACAAGCAATAACTTTTAGCGGATCATTACCTGGTGAATTAAGCTGGATAAAAACCTTTTCAAATAAAAACCCAACTAAAATTACACAGGTAGGTGATACCATTATTAATTCAATCAATAGTTATCACTTAATTCTAAATACTAAAGATACCACTATAAACAAAAATCACCTGTATACACGAATACATCTGTTTATTGATAAGATTACGGGGTTGCCTACTGGTAAATTAGTCCGCGCAAGGACTGCTGATTTAGGAAAAGAAATAACAGACTATTATACAGAACAAATCTATTTCAATTACAAGATTAATCAGGATAGCATCAACACAACTTATTTTGCTATTCCCGAAGGATTTCATCCGGCCAAAGAAAAATCTAAAGAGGAAACTGCTTTATTAACACCAGGCAAGATAGCTCCTGATTGGACCTTATATGATACTGATGATAAAAAAATATCATTATCACAATTGAAAGGCAAAATTGTATTACTGGATTTTTTCTTTGTTGGCTGTGTACCTTGTATGAATAGCTTAGCACCGTTGGATAAACTTCAGGAAAGATATAAAGATAAAAATTTTGTAATCCTGAGCATCAGCGACAGAGATAGTAAAAAGTTAGTAATGGCATTTAAAAAAAGTCAACGTATAAAAAATCAGATGCTGCCTAATGGCGGTGATGTTGCCAAATTATACCATATAACCTCGGCTCCTACTTTTTACGTCGTTGATCAGGAAGGCAAGATAGCGAGTGTAATAAATGGATATCCGGATGGTTTTGAAAATAAAATATCTTCTATAATCGACCAACTAATAAAAAAATCATAACCTGATTCCTCGTTGTTTTATCTTTTGTTGTAAAACTAAATAATTCAGCCAAGTTGCTTTGGAAAAAAACCGCTTCTAATCCATTTAGAAGCGGTTTATTTAGCTTATTTAAATTAAAGCTTTTTTGTAAAATCAGCTCTATTCTGAAGCCAGCAATTCGTCTAATTGATTTAGGCCCATAGTGAAACCACCCTGAAAGCCCATCTCTACCATCATTTTTATGGTTGCTTCATCATCAAAGTTAATATCAATTACCACTTTGGTTTTATCGCCAAGGGCTACAAATTTATTATCCCAATGACTTAACGATGCGCCGGGTGCTACGAAACCATGCTCGTCAGAAAACACAGTATCAGCCGCGAAACGGCTGCCATTTTCAATAGCGGTAAATTTTACATGGCTCCAATGTTTCTGCCCCTCCGGCCCTTCCATTGAGTACAGCCAAACGCCGCCTACCGTAAAATCCATTGATTTAGTTATAGCAACCCATGGTTTAGGGCCCCACCATTTTTGTAGCAGGGCAGGCTCTGTCCAGGCTTTCCATACTTTCTCAATCGGCGCATTAAACTCACGTACTACGTGAATTTTTTTGGCAGCAAGGTCTTTTTCGAACACAAAATTGTTTGTCATAATTATTTTAGTTTACAGGTCATTTAACAAATTATCTAACTGATCAAAACGATCTTCCCACATCTTGCGGAAACGTTCGAGCCAAATGTCAATCTCTTTCATCTTTTCGGGGTTAAAGTGGTAATATATTTCTCTGCCGGTTTTTTTTTGTATCAGCACTTCGCATTCGGTCAGGATTTGTATATGCTTTGAAATAGTCTGCCTGGTAGAATCAAAGTGTGCTGCAACAGCATTGGGCGTCATAGCTCCCATCGCCAGTAAAACTAAAATGGCGCGGCGTGTAGGATCAGCAATGGCATGAAAAACATCTCGTCTCATTTAATATGCAGTTGATTGACTGCAAATATATGCGCAACCAATTAACTGCGCAAATTATTCTGAATATTTTTTTTGCATTTTAAGGTTTACTATTAGTCATGATCCAAGCAAACCATTTTCCGAAGAAAAAATATTTGAACAGTTTGTTGAAGTATTTATTAGCCGGGCTGTCAATTCTTAAACTTAATTTTGCAAATATTGTTACTGATCAATAACCTAATTAAGCAACATGAAGATAGCTACTTATAATGTTAATGGCGTAAACGGCCGCCTACCGGTTTTACTGCGCTGGCTCGAAGAAACCAAACCCGATGTGGCTTGCCTGCAGGAACTCAAAGCCCCCGACGAAAAATTCCCGGAACAGGCTATCCTTGATGCAGGTTACCATGCAATATGGCATGGGCAAAAAAGCTATAACGGGGTAGCTATCCTATCGCGCAATGCGGATTTGAAAGAATTAAGGCGCGGCTTGCCCGGTGATCCGGATGATACGCATAGCCGCTATATTGAGGCCTTAGTTGGCGGCATTGTTATTGGCTGCTTATACCTGCCCAATGGTAACCCGGCCCCCGGCCCCAAATTTGACTATAAACTAAACTGGTTTGAACGTTTAACCCAACACGCCGCAGGTCTGCTCAAACACGATATTCCCGTAGTGTTAACAGGCGATTACAATGTGATGCCCACAGAGATTGATGTTTACAAACCCGAGCGCTGGGTTGATGATGCCCTCTTCAGGCCAGAAACAAGACAGGCATTTAAAACCTTGGTTGACCAGGGATGGACAGATGCCATCCGTAAACTTCACCCTAACGAAAAGATCTATACTTTTTACGATTACTTTCGCGATGCTTATGGCCGCGATGCCGGTTTACGTATTGACCATTTTTTGCTTAACCCACAACTCAGTGACCGTTTAATAAGCGCCCAGGTTGACCGCCATGTACGGGGCTGGGAAAAATCAAGCGATCATTGCCCGGTATGGATAGAATTGGCCGATAAATAATAAATCGTAAATCTTTTATTATTATTTAAAATGTTTTTGCTGCATGATCGTCTACCAGTTAACGGCTTTGCAGATTAAAAACAAAGCAGCAAATGAAATACAGACTTCCTCTTATACTACTGGCATGGATATTTGCCGATATTTATTTTTTCGACGCGGTTGAAACGCTTACTACAAATGATTGGATACTAACAGGCTACCGCCTGATAGATGTACTCTTAGCAGTTGGTTTTGTTTCTCTTTTCTGGCTCCGTCGGGCAAAAAACCCACCTGCACAGTTTATGTCGTGGTTAATGGCGCTGGCATTGTTAACCATTATTCCTAAAATATTTGCTTTCCCGCTATTGCTTTTGGAAGATGTTTACCGGGTATTTACGCATTTTCCACCCCGGAGTATATGGGTTAGTGAACTGGCCATGTTAATTGCTGCTATTCCATTTTTTAGTTTGATCTATGGGATGACAGGTGGGCGTCACCGCTACAAGGTGCACCGCGTAAGCCTTAAATTTAAAGATCTGCCAAAGGCTTTTGACGGTTTTACGATAACCCAGTTATCAGATATACATGCAGGCAGCTTTACCAGTAAAAGCGGTGTTGAAAAGGGCATTGCACTGGTAAATAAACAGAACAGCGACCTTATCCTTTTTACCGGCGATTTGGTAAACAACCAGGCTACCGAAATGGATGCATGGATTCCGTCGTTCGCTAAATTGAAAGCTCCCTTTGGTAAATATTCGGTTTTGGGTAACCATGATTATGGCGATTACATGAAATGGGAAAGCGAAACCGCACAAGCGGCGAACCTTATACGCCTAAAGCAAGTACATAAAGAAATTGGTTTTAAACTGTTGCTGAATGAAGCGCTGAGTATTAAAAAAGATGGTGAATCAATTGCCCTGATAGGTGTTGAGAACTGGGGCAAAGGCGGGTTCCATAAATATGGTGATTTAGCTTTAGCCACAGCAGGCGTACCTGATAGCCAGTTTAAGATCCTTATGTCGCACGATCCATCACATTGGGAAGCAAAAACGCTTGATCATGAAAAGCATATTGATCTGGCATTAGCCGGTCATACACATGGTATGCAATTCGGTATTGAGCTTTTTGGCTTCCAGTGGAGCCCTGTAAAGTATGTTTACCCGCAATGGGCCGGGCTTTATAAAAAGGGCGAAAAATACCTTTATGTAAACCGCGGCTTCGGGTTTCTGGGCTTTAAAGGCAGACTTGGTATATGGCCAGAAATTACAGTGATAACTCTGAACTGTGCCTGATCTTTTATTCAGGGTTAAAGTATCTAAACTACATTACAGATACTTCCTGATCATAGTTAGCAGCTGCTGTGGTTCAAAAGGCTTTAGCATACAATCGCTAAAGCCGCTTGCTATCAGATCTTTTAGCATCTGCTCATCAACCAGCGATGCGGTTAAAGCAAGCACAGGAAGCTGTGGGTATGGCTCTTTCACCTTATATATGGCTTCATAGCCGTTCATTACGGGCATTTCAAGGTCCATTAAAACTATATCAAAATGAGCGCCGCCTGCAAGTACTTCTAATGCCTGCTTACCATCAGTAACGGTGCTTACAATTGCCTTAAAGCCCGACAGGATCTTTTTGGCAACCATCATATTGATCTGGTTATCCTCAACCAGCAATACATTTATGCCCGATAAATCACGCGGGGGGTCGGCTTTTACAATTAAGGGTTGTGCCGTACGAGCAAAAGTCAGGCTAAAGCTAAAAGTACTGCCTGCGCCCTTTACGCTATCTAAAACAAGGTTCCCTCCTATTAATTTAAGCAAGCGCATACTAATGGTTAGTCCTAATCCGGTACCGGTTAGCTCCTTCGTATTTTCGTCGTATACCTGCCAAAAGCTTTCAAATATTTTAGCCTGGTCTGCCTCATCTATCCCTGCCCCGGTATCTTTTATGCTGAAAGAAACGGTAATTGCATCGTCAGTTTGTTTATTGCAGATAGCTTCAAGCCTGATAAAACCCTTGCTGGTAAATTTCAACGCATTAGTAAACAAGTTACTAAAAACCTGGATCAAGATCTGGTTATCGGCCAATACCCAGGTGTCTAAAGCCGAATCAATATCCATAATAATATCAATCCCTTTATCATCGGCTAAGGCATTAAAAGGCAAGGCTGCATTGTTAATTAGTTTATAAAGATTTACTTCTGTTTGGTTTACTTCTAATTTACCCGCTTCAATTTTATTAAAGTCGAGTATATCATTAACCTGCTGCAGCATATTGTCTGAGCAGTATTGCAGTATCTTTATATATTCTTCCTTTTTCGCTGCATCTGTTTCTTCCTTAAGTAAGTTAACAACTCCAATAATTCCATTGAGCGGTGTGCGCAATTCATGGCCCATAGTGGCCAAAAACTGTGTTTTGGTATCAATTACCTTTAAACTTTGTTCTACCAGCTCATCAATGTATTTTTTTTCGAAAAAGGTATACAATGCAGCGAGCACTATGGTTGTTAAAATCGCCACTATCCTGTTGATCAGTGCTAATTTACTGATCTGGCTTAGCGTAAAACTTTCCATTGGTTTTACATACCTGCCTATGCAAATGCACAGGATAAAGGAAAAAATAATAATGGAAACAAAGGTGAGCGACTTACGGTACTTGGTTTGTTTAAGATCGACAATGAGCGGAACTGCAATAAGCACCGGGAAAAAATACAGGTATTGGTCTGATTGCAATCCTTCAAGCATGGCCGAAAACACCAGCAGCGCGCAGATCATGGAAATGATAGAGATGGTCAGATCCTTAATGTCGCCATTATACTTTAATAGCATAAACATTAAAATAGAAAAGCAAAAGCAAGCCACCAGAAACGATGAAACATACATGCCGATACCCGCATCATAAACTGAAAGCCCGATTCCGGTAAACATGGCTGCAAGCCCAAGCTGGTAAGTTCTTTTAGGTACCTCCTTAATATCAAAAAGCGGATTGAGGTGCTTACTTTCTGGCTGAATGGCCTGATGATATTTATCGGTTATCTTATTCATGTGGGTAGCACGCACCAAACTTTTCCTGCTGCCAATATAAGCATAGCATACCGCAAATTTCAGTTCAAAAAAACCAGGTGCAGTAACTCAACAACTTAATTGCACATTTGATTGAAAATGCGTGCTATTTTTAAAATCCGGCTTTAAAGCGTAGTGCCCACATTATTAAAATAACTATCAAGGTAACCTTTGGGCGATGTACCTGTTATGCATTTAAATACCCTGTTAAAATTTGTAATGGTATTAAACCCGCACTTATAAGCCACGGTTGAGATACTCTCAAATTTATTGGTTATCAATCTTTTACGGGCCTCATTTATCCTTACTTCATTTAAAAAGGATATATAGGTATGGCCCGTATGTTTTTTAAAGTAGCGGCAAAAGGCCTGCGGGGTCATACAAGCGGCTTCGGCAACATCATCAAGCGTAATGGGTTTGTTATAATGCTGTGTGATATAAGTATAGATATTGTTTAAGCGCAGCCCTTCATTTTCGGCAAAGCCATTCACATCACCAAATGACGACAGTGCTTTCTTTTGATCCTTTACATTATTGAGGTAATTAAGGAGCTGGAAAAAGATCAGCAATTTCTCTGATCCTGTGGTTCTTTCAACCCTCAGCATCATTCTTGATACAAGCTTTACATGATTATCAGGCAGTTTAAACCCTTGCTGGCTTTGTTGTATAAAATTTTTAAGGGTATTCATCTCCTCGAGCTCAAACAAGGATGAAAGCTTCCCATTCGGGTTAAAGAAAATAGTGATCGCTTTAATGCTTTTATTATTGCCTGCTACAAAATATTCAGGATCACTTTTAAAAAGATGCGGCAAATTAGCCCCCAATAAATAGATCTCGCCCGATTTAAAGCTGTGCATACTGTTACCCGTAATAAGGGTACCCTCGCCCTGCTGTATCCAGGTTAATTGCGCTTCCTGGTGCCTGTGCAGATAAGGGTAAAAAAACGGAAGATCAAACTGCTCACTGATAACGCTTTTTTCGCCGCCAACCGGGATAGTAAATTGTAACACCTTCATATCTGTAATTTTTTATCCGATATGAATTTAATATATTAACTTGATTAATTGAATAATAATATTAAACAGGGTAATATCCCGTTATTAAAAGATAATTTCACGCAATTAATCAAACAATTCAGCAAGCTTAGGGAGATTTAAATGCTATAAAACAGCAAAGCGCAGAACAATGTTCTGCGCTTTGCTGTTTAGACATGCTAATATTTTCAATATTTATTATAAAACAATATTGTGAAATTAAATAAGCTGACACCCCTTGAAATTAACCAATAATCCAATCATTTCTCACCTGATTTTGGAGTGCCAGCTTATTTAAATATTTATCCTTTTTTATTTACTATCCCACCAAAGCCTGTCGCTTAACGTAGCAGACTGCTGTGGTTGTGGATTTGAAATGATCTCCACCTCCGGATAAAGAACCCTGCGCGGAACTGCTAACAACGCACCTGGTACCGCAGGTAAAACAGGGTAGCCTGTACGCCTGTAGTCGTTAAAGTTTTCAAGCGACAGGAAGTTAGCCAGGTTTTTTTCCTCAATGATTAATTGCTCGGCATTGCTGCTGGTTAATGCTCTTGAAGCAATATAGCTGTTGGCACTGGTTGTGCTTATGCCCAATTTAGCCATGTGCGATTGTATGGCACTTTGGTAAATGGGCTGCGCACTTGTATATCCTGAAGTGATCAATGTAGCTTCAGCTTTCAGGAACAATACTTCAGAGTAGTTTACAATGTAGTTATAAGCACCTGTTGCTCCATAAAAATCACCTGGACGGGAATAGTTCTCTAACGATCCAATGGTGGTAAGCCCCTGGCCAAGCCCGGTATATAAACCTGTGGCGGTAGCAGGCGCAACCATTACCGTTAAACGCGGATCGCTGCGGGTAGTGAAACCGTTAACAAAGGTATCACCCAATACAACAGTACTTGCAGATATAAAATCCTGCTGCCACGGGTTTTCGCCACCAGCAGCACCTGAGTAGGCCATTTTAAAATCATCATCGTTTGATGCCATTGCATTGTTTAAAGCCGTTAATGCTAACTGTGCCTGTGCAGCAGCAGTATAGCCCGGTGCCTTTGTTAGGTGCATATAATAGCGGGCCTTTAGGGTGTATGCCAGCTTTGTCCATTTACTCATGTTGCCCCCGTATATCAGGTCATCCCCACCCGGTGTTACCGTACTGTTTTTAGCAATATCAGCAATACCTCCATCTAACAAGGTCTGAATATCAGCGTAAATGGTTTTTTGGGAATCATAGGCTGGTGTTAGTACGGCAGTGCCCTTAAATGCATTTGAATACGGGATATCGCCCCAAAGATCAGTTCCGGTACCCAGGCAATAAGCAGTTAGAATTTTTGCTACGCCCGAATAATTGGTTTTACCATCGGCTACCGCTTTTTGGTTTAATGTTACCAGGTTATTTAAGCAGGTAACATAAAGGTTTGTCCAATCGCCGTCCATATCTGTATTGTACATTAAATAAGTACCTGCATTGGGCGCTACCTGGTTTAGTGCAGCTACCTGCATGTATTCCTGCACGTTTACTGCTACGCCGCCGCCTGCATATAAATTTGATGCTATAGCTAACTCAACAGGGGCTAAAATCTGTGCCTCGGCAACGTCTATGGGTTGATTTGGGTTTTTATTTACGTCAATAAACTTCTTACATCCCGTAACACTTACCAGGATACATGACAGTAAAATAATATATACTTTTTTCATGGTTATTAATTTTTAATAATGATAAATGCTGGTTACAGGGTAAGTTTTATGTTAAAATCAATAGACCTTGATGTAGGTACCGAGAATGAATAAATACCCTGTGAACCATTTGATGAACCAAATGAGCTTACTTCAGGATCGCCACCGGTAAAGTGAGGTGCATAGATCCATAAGTTACGGCCTGTAACGCTTACGTTAACCGCTTTAAATGGCGTGCCTTTTAACCAAAGCGGTGTTAAAGTATAACCAATGCTCGCATTTCGTAATTTAATGTATGAGCCATCCTGTATTACAGATTCGGTTATTCCGTTTAAACGCTGGTAATAGCTTTGGCCGGTTACCGATATAGTATTTGGCAAACCTGTTGCAGCACTTATACCATCAACAACCCTTGGTGCCCTGTTTTCGGTAACTTTAGGTGTTCCGTAAAAGTAGCCGTACCCATCAACATTGTTTTGAATATCGCCACCTCTTTTAACATCAAAAAAGAAGCTGAAGCTTAACCTTTTATATTTAAAATTATTACTCCATCCGCCTGTCCAGTTAGGGTTGGTGTTACCAATAATCCCTTGCGATGCAGCTGCATAAGGCAATCCGCTGGCATCAATCAATAATTTACCTTGTGCATTACGGGCATATTGCGTTCCGTAAATGGTACCATAAGGCTGGCCTACTATAATTGTGGTGAAGCCGTTACCAATCTGTTGCAGATCGCCATCAATGCTCAACACCTTATTACGTACACGGGTATAGTTGATGGTCATGTTCCAGGTAAAGTCTTTTGATTTTACAGGTACTACCGTCAATAATACTTCTACTCCCCTGTTTTGCATTATCCCTGTGTTAACAGTAGTTCCGCTATAGCCGGTTGATGGTGCAATACTTACACCCGGAATAATCCCATCAGTTGTTTTTTTAGCGAAGTAAGATGCCTCTAAACCAATCCTGTTGTTAAAAAATCCAGTTTCCAAACCTAATTCAAACTCGTTAACCCTTTCGTTTTTCAATAATGGGTTACCCAAAGTTGAGCTTAGCAAAAAGCCCGATTCGCCCTGGTAAGGGAAAGTAATGTTGCGGATGGTTTGGCTGTAGTAAGGAGTGGTAAGCGAATATGGGCCAACGTTTGAGCTACCTACAGTTGCGTACGATACCCTTAGTTTGCCCAGGTTCATGATGTCCTGCAAATCTTTAGAGAAGAACTCTGAAAATATAAAGCTGGTAGCAGCAGATCCATACGGATAAAAGCTGTGCGCTGTTGATAATACAGAGCTTCCGTCTTCCCGGCCGGTTAATGACAGAATCAGGAATCTTTTATAGTCGATATTAGTTTGTGCATAAAAACCAACTTTGCGCTGAAGAGAATGGCTTTCTGAATAACTTACGGTTGATGCTGAGCTGATGTTATCCAGACTGGCTACTGAAAGGCCTAAGCCATTGGCGTAAGAGTCTTCAGAATAAGATGAAAATATGTTGTTACCAATTAAACCGTCGATATTAAAATCTCCGAATTTATGGCTTGCACTAATAATCAAATCATTGTTCAGCTGTCTGAAATTAGCATTGTTAACCACAATACGTCCGTTTGGATTAGATACAGACTGGGCCGATTCATGATAATTATCCTGTTCGGTATAAACATCGGCACCAAAACGCTCAGTAACTGTCAGCCATTTTAATGGTTTGTAATCCGCTGTAAATGTTGGTAAAAAACGGTTAACACCCGATGTGTTTGATATATTATTCAATACCCAATAAGGGTTGTTTCTTGAATAACGGTATAAACGCTGGGTACCATCTGCATTTTGATATGGCAGCAGGTTATATGAGATAGGGGCAGTAAAAATCGTCCAAACAGGGCTTTCTAAAGCATAACCTTCAGGTAAGCGGTCGTTTTGTGAATTTGAGTAGTTTAACTGAAAAGTGGTAGTCAAGTTTTTATAAACCTGTGCACTATACTTGGCAAAAAGCGTGTTGCGTACAAAAGCGGTTGTAGGCACAGTTCCTTTTTGATCAAAGTTTGAGTAGGATATAAAGTAGTTTGAGTTGGTGCCGCCGCCATTAATACTAAAGGTATTGGTGTACGTATGGCCGGTTTTAAAGAACAGATCTGCCTGGTTATATTTTTTAGCCGGTTGCCCGTTTATTTTTAAGGTATCCATCAAAGCGCCCCAGGATGTGCTTGTTTTACGGGTATCCCCATCATAATATACACCTAATGAACCTTGCGAATACTTATCCTGAATTTGCGGAAGCAGTGCTTTTTCGAAGGAAAAATCAGACGAGAAATTAATGGTAGGCTTCTGCCCGGTTTTCCCGGTTTTTGTGGTAATGATGATAACACCATTGGCACCAGCCGAACCATATAGGGCGGTTGCAGCAGCTCCCTTTAAAACGTTGATACTTTCAACTATTGATGGGTCAATATCAGCAATCCTGTTAGTACCCGGGCCAGAGTTAAGGTTTCCGGTTTCGCTGTTATCTACCGGGATCCCGTCAATAACCATCAAAGCATTGTTATCGCCATAAAATGAAGAAACACCACGCACAACAATACGTGCCGAGCTACCCGGCGAGCCTGATGAACTGGTTACCTGCACACCCGAAACTTTTCCGTCAATATCATTAACCAGGTTGGGATCTTTGGCAGCTACCAGTTCGTCGCCTTTAATTTCCTGGCTGCTGTAGGTAAGTATCTTTTTTGATCGTTTAACGCCCAAAGCCGTTACAACCACTTCATCCAACTGCTGGTTGTTTTCGGTTAGTGTAATTTCAATAGTGGTTTGGCCTGTTAAATTAATCTCTTTGGTATTATAACCTAAAGATGTAATTACAAGGGTTGATGCACCCTGATAACTGATGGTAAAATTACCCAGTATATCCGTTGTGGTTGCTTTTGTTGTCCCCTTGATCCTGACAACGGCGCTGGGTACAGACAGGCCCTTTTCATCTGATACCTTGCCCTTTAGGGTTGTGCCTTGCGCATAAGCAATGGAGTGAACTGCCATTATGCATAAACAAGAAAAGAACAGCTTTTTAAGTACACGTTTGAGCTTCATAAACAATAGTTTTAGTTTTAAATAGTTTACACTGAATGATCAGATGCCGTAAAACTATCTACCAGAAGCCCCGTTTTCTTTAACGAATTTTGCCAACTATTACAATATTTTAACTCAATTGTTACATTAAAGTAATGTGTAACAGTTTTATCGTGTTTTATTAACACTTATTTTTAAAATTTATCAATAAAAAACACCCTTATTTAACACAAAGCCAATACTTTATACAACCTGTTGAATTATTGTTAATCTGCACCTGATAAATCATTATTAATTATTTTGCTAATGAGGTTAAAATACAGGTAATATCTGCCATATTTCAGCCTGTATATCAGGTTGCGTTCCTGTACCTTTATTGTATTATTTAAGTTTTGTTTTGATCATATACTATGCTGTTAAATAAGCCTGCATTATTTGTATCGTTTTTGATTTTAGGATTGGTTAGCGTTAAAAATATTTACGCACAATCATACGTACCCGAGTGGAACGACCCACGTATTAAGATTAAGCCACAGGTAGGCGTTAAGGCATACAGCTTTGATTTAAACCAGGTAAGCTTGTTAAACGGACCTTTTAAGGATGCCATGATAGCCGATGAAAAATACTTGCTATCAATTGATGCGGACAGGTTATTATCAGGTTTCCGTTCGCACTCGGGCTTAAAAGCAAAAGGCGAATTGTACGAAGGCTGGGAATCATCAGGACTGGCAGGCCATACGTTGGGACATTACCTTTCGGCCATATCCATGAACTATGCCTCAACTAACGATCCTGAATTTTTAAAACGAATAAATTATATAGTTGATGAACTGGCCCAGTGCCAACAGGCCCGCAAAACGGGCTATATTGGTGCGATACCAAAAGAAGATTCTATCTGGGCCGAAGTAGCAAAAGGAAATATCCGCTCGCGCGGGTTTGATTTAAACGGAGGATGGTCGCCCTGGTATACGGTTCATAAAGTAATGGCTGGTTTGCTGGATGCTTATTTATATGCCAATAACACAAAGGCATTGCAAATAGCTGTAAAATTAGCCGACTGGACCGGCCAAACCATTAATGGGTTGGATGATGCCAAACTACAGCAAATGCTGTTTTGCGAATATGGCGGCATGGCCGAAACCCTTGCTAATATTTATGCCCTAACCGGGGATAAAAAGTACCTGGCCCTCTCCTACAAGTTTTATGACAAACGGATCCTTGACCCGCTTGCTAACAAGCAGGATGTTTTACCGGGCAAACACTCAAACACCCAGATACCTAAAATAATTGCCAGCGCACGCCGGTATGAGTTAACCGGGGATAAAAAAGACCAAGATATTTCCCGTTTCTTTTGGGCTACCATAGTTAACGATCACTCCTACGCTACAGGCGGCAACAGCAATTATGAATATTTGAGCGACCCTGATAAACTGAATGATAAGCTAACTGAAAACACTACCGAAACATGTAATACTTATAACATGTTAAAGTTAACCCGCCATTTATTTGCCGTACAGCCATCTGGCACGTTGATGGATTACTACGAAAAAGCACTATACAACCATATCCTGGCATCGCAAAACCATCAGGATGGGATGATGTGCTATTTTGTTCCATTGCGGATGGGTGGTAAAAAAGAATACAGTACCCCTTTTACTACATTTACCTGCTGTGTAGGTTCGGGCATGGAAAACCATGTAAAGTATAACGAAAGCATTTACTTCCGCGGAGCTGACGGCAGTGTGTATGTTAACCTGTTTATTCCATCCATATTAAAATGGAAAGAAAAAGGGATCACTATTACCCAGCATAGCAACCTGCCCGAAAATGACCAGATAAGCCTGAATGTAGCAGTCACCAAACCAACACTATTTGCGTTACGCATCCGCAAGCCAAAATGGGCATCATCAGCCACTATAAAAATAAACGGGGTGGTACAATCTATATTGCCAGATGCTGAAGGCTATTTGGTATTGAACCGCAAATGGAAAAACAATGATGTGGTTGAGTTAACGGCAAAAGAAAACTTATATACCGAAGCCATGCCCGATAATGTTAACCGACGCGCCGTTTTTTATGGCCCGGTATTGCTGGCTGGTGTATTAGGCAACACAGAGCCAGATCCGGTTAAAGGTGTCCCGGTATTTGTTACCAGCGAAACAGATCCGGCTAAATGGTTAAAAATGGTTGATGCCAGGCAATTGAGCTTTACCACAACAAACGCCTCACAGCCCGGCGATATAAAACTGATCCCGTTTAACCGTACCCAAAATGAATACTACACCGTTTATTGGGATGTATTTAACCCATCGGCATGGGCTGTGCAGCAAAAAGCTTATGACCAGCAAAAACGGAAGCAGCAGGAGTTGGAAGCCCGCACCACAGATATACTGCGTGTAGGGGAAATGCAGCCCGAGCGCGACCATAACTTTACAGGCGAGAATATTATTACCGGCGAAGATCACCAGAAAAAATGGCGGGCTACGGATAATGGCGGCTATTTTGCTTACGATATGAAGGTTGATCCCGACAAGCAAAACTCCTTGATAAACACCTACTGGGGAATGGATAACCGCGGAAGGATTTTTGATATTTTTGTTGACGGCATAAAACTAACTACTGAAGATTTGAACCAATATAAGGAAAGTAAGTTTTATGATATCACTTACATTATACCGATTGAACGTACTAAAGGAAAACATAAAATATCCATCAAATTACTTCCGAAAACAGGTAACAGTGCCGGGCCGCTTTACGGAAGCCGGGTTATAAAAGAATAGCAAACAAGGCAGACATAAGCATAATATTGGCTTAACATTTTTAACAAACAACAATTTTAATTTTGTTAGCGTTAAGGATAAACAATTAAACCATTTTGATTGTTATTACCCTACCAATTATAAATTTTATGTCTAAAAGAATCCTAATTGTAGAAGATGACCACGATATTCTCAGCCTTTTAACGGATGTGTTGAATCAGGAAGGTTATGAAGTTGCAGGACTTGACCATACCCATTCAATAACCAACAGTATAAATGAGCATAAACCCGACCTGGTAATGCTTGATTTTTTAATACCCGGCATTAACGGCGGCGAGTTATGCCACGAGATTAAAACCACTGCAGCAACTGCAAAACTGCCGGTAATAATGCTTTCGGGCTTCCCAAGGGTATTGGAATCTTTAGGCAATTACGGCTCTGATGGCTTTATTGCCAAGCCATTTGATATTGATGTGGTGATCCATACGGTTCAGCAATGTTTATCAAACAATGCTGAATTAGTTTAAAAATTCTATCAAAGGCCGATCAACACAAAGTGTAAAACTTAGTATTGAACGGCCTTTTAAATTTTATTGCTATCCATAATAATTTATGGTTCAGCACTCATGTGTTTTTCTCTATTTATTTCTCTATCCATAGCGAACAAATTAAAAACTTGCTGGTTAATTGAATGTTCAGTATTCAGGAAATTAGCTTAGTTTTTAATTTATCCCCATGTCAAAAAAAGTAGCAGAACAACTGGTAGAAATGCTGGTTAACGCAGGTATTAAAAGAGTTTATGCAGTTACAGGCGATAGCCTTAACGAGTTAAATGATGCGGTAAGGCGAAACCCTGATATACATTGGGTACATGTAAGGCATGAAGAGGCCGGCGCTTATGCAGCAGCGGCCGAAGCTGAACTAAATGGAATTGCCTGTTGCGCAGGCAGCAGCGGCCCGGGTCATATTCATCTTATAAATGGATTGTACGATGCGCACCGCTCCGGTGCTCCGGTTTTGGCCATTGCATCAACTTGTGCTACTGTTGAGTTTGGGAGCGGCTATTTCCAGGAAACAAATACCATAAAACTATTTGATGATTGCAGCCACTATAACCAGATAGCCACTACCCCTGCGCAATTACCCAGGATGACACAGGCTGCTATTCAATATGCGGTTCAGCGTAAAGGTGTTTCGGTGCTTGGTTTACCCGGCGATCTATCGGCCATGACTGCGGTGGAGAACATCACTGCCGATAAAAACTATTTTTCGAAAGCTGTGGTAAAACCATCAGCAGCTGACCTGGCCGAATTAGCCGAATTAATTAACGGCAACCATAAGATCTGTATTTTTTGCGGTGTTGGCGCAGCCGAAGCACATGACGAGGTTGTTGAACTTGCCGGCATATTAAAAGCCCCTATAGGTTATTCTTTCCGTGGTAAAATGGGGATGCAGTACGATAATCCTTATGAGGTTGGGATGACTGGTTTATTGGGACTGCCATCAGCTTACCATAGCATGCACGAGAGCGACCTGATCCTGCTTTTGGGTACTGATTTCCCGTATACACCGTTTATCCCGACAGATAAAAAAATAATTCAGATTGATACCCAGCCCGAAAGACTTGGCCGCCGCGCTAAACTCAATATGGGTTTACATGGCGATATTAAGCATACTTTAAAAGACCTGATACCTTTATTAAAACCAAAAGAAGACGATAGCTTTTTAAAGGCCCAGTTACATATTTATGAAAAGGTAAAAGAACACTTAAATATTTACGTAACCGATAAAGGAAAAATAGATAATATACATCCCGAAGCCGTTGCCGCCGAGTTAAACAAATTAGCTACAGAGGATGCCATATTTACGCTCGATACGGGTATGTGCTGTGTATGGGGATCGCGGTATATACATGCAACCGGCAAGAGAAAGCTACTTGGTTCCTTTACACATGGCTCAATGGCTAATGCCATGCCGCATGCCATTGGTGCAGCCTTTGCCAGCCCCGGTAAACAAATAATTGCTTTATGCGGCGATGGCGGCATCTCTATGATGCTTGGCGATTTAGCTACCATTAAACAATATAACCTGCCTATAAAAATTGTGGTGTTTAACAACAGGGCATTAGGAATGGTTAAATTAGAAATGGAAGTAGCCGGTCTGCCTGATTCTGAAACAGATATGGTAAACCCTGATTTTGCTTTAATAGCGCAGGCTATGGGTATTAAAGGCATCACCATAAATGATCCTGATAATTTAGAAAACCAGTTAAGCGAGGCATTTGCGTATAACGGCCCTATACTGGTAAATGTAATGACCGATCCTAACGCGTTGGCTATGCCTCCAAAAGTTGAGTTAAAGATGGCAGCGGGCATGGCCCTATCCATGACAAAACTAATGCTTGGCGGTAAGTTTGATGAGGTATTGGATACCGTAAAAGCAAACTACAAACACCTGGCAGATTTGACAGGCCTATAGTATTATTTAACCGCTTTAACACCTTCGCTGGTCATAACTACGCGCTTTATGGTTCCGTCTTTATTATAATAAAGATAATCGATACATACTGAGCGGTGAAAACTCCCGGCATCGGCTGCTAAAGCGCCATTATGATAAATAAAATAGCTTTTGCCTTTAAAATCAATAATAGCCTGGTGGTTGGTATTACTATTACCTGCCAGCTCGTTAATAATTCCTTTATAAACCCAGGGGCCGTTTATATTGCGGCTCATGGCATAGGCAATCTTCTCCGGAAACTCATAGGCATATGATAAATAATACCAGCCGTTCCTTTTATGAATCCAAGGTGCTTCGGTATAGTGCGGCAGTATGATATTTTTTATAGGGCCATCCAGTTCAATCATATTCTTTTTCAGTTTTGCGTAATAGCAAATGCCGTTACCCCAAAATAACCAACCCTGCCCGTCATCATCAATCATAACGGTTGGGTCAATATCATCCCAGGGGTGCGTAGCTGCTTTGGTCATATCATTAGTTACCAATGCCGATCCGCGGGCATCCTTAAAGGGCCCTGTCGGGCTATCAGCAACAGCAACGCCTATTGCCTTACCCGGTATTGCAGCGTGTTCAACAGCAACATACCAGTAAAACTTGCCATCGCGCTCAATTACCTGCGATGCCCAGGCATCATCCTTAGCCCAGGTAAAATCTTTAACATTTAATGGCGATTGATGCTCCGTCCAGGTAACCATATCCGGTGATGAGAAGCATGTCCAGTTATGCATAACATAGCCGTTTCGCCCTTTGGGTGCTTCATCGTGCCCGGTATATAAGTAAACCTGATCTTTATAAACCATAGCAGCCGGATCAGCTGTAAACTCATGTCTTATTATTGGATTTCCCGATGAATGTATAATAGTATCGGCAACAAAATTTGCTGCCTTTACAGCACTCATACTTAATAGAATAGCAGCAGATAACAGCGCTACAGGCAAATATTTTGGTTTAAACATTGTATTTTATTTATTATCCGGATGGTTAAGAACTACAACCGGCCATTGATCTTCCCAATTTAATTTTTCTATCCGAAGTTTGGAGATACCATGATCTTTTGCATCATAACCATGAAATATAATATAATCAACCCCGTTAAAATTACATACGGCGTTATGCCCTACTCCGTACCAATCTTTATCACCGGCTAAAAGTATGGTGCCGCCGCCTTCATTCATTGGGGTGCCTTTTTCGTCCAGGTAAGGCCCGGTTAGTTTTTTTGAGCGACCAATGATCATTTTATAAGTGCTTTTTGGCCCTTTGCAGCAATAATCTATCGATGCAAAAAGATAAAAATATTTACCTTTTTTATAGATAAAGGGTGCTTCAATTGCATTACCGCCTGCATCGGGCGGGTTACCATCAACCGCCGGTAAATTTGCAGCTTTATTTTTTAGCCGACTGGCTATGGTAGGTAAGTTATTGATGGAGCCATCAATATGCATCCTGTCTTTAGTCAGCTTAACAATTTTTAAACCCTCCCAAAATGAACCGAAGGCAAGATATGGTTTACCATCTTTATCGGTTATCAGGTTAGGGTCAATGGCGTTCCAGTTTGTTTTGCCGGGGATGGATTGAATGATCATTCCATGATCCGTCCAATGATAATCAGCAGCACCAGTATGTAATGTAGGGCTGGTGGCTAAACCTATTGCCGAAGTGTTTTTACCAAAGGCCGATACCGCATAATACAAATAATACAAGCCATTATAATAAGAAATATCTGGTGCCCACACATGGTTTTTAAAACCGGAAATTGAATCAACAGCCCATTGGGGAGCGGTTTCAAAAACAGGTTTTTCGGCTTTCCAATGCAACATATCGGTTGATGACCATTCGGCTATGCCTCGGCCGGTACAAAAAATATAATAGGTACTGTCCTGCTTAATCATTACAGGATCATGTACCGATATATCAGTTCTTAATTCCTGGGCATTGGTGATAATGCCCAGGAACAGAATAGTTAACAATAAAAAAAACTTTTTCAAATTCTGATCTTAAAGATTTTTTAACCTGATAATTTTAAATGTATAAGGCTCAACAGCAGTTTTAACCAATTTACCATTCACTTCCATCTCTGATTGTACAGGGATCACTGCTTTTGGATTAGTTAAAGAGTTTTCAGCATCCTTTTTATCGCTGCGTAAAGTGGTAACCTTTGCAAGTTTTTGATAACCCGCAGCACCTTCAATATTAAAACTGATATTTTGAGTAGTAGCCGTGCTGTTAACAAACTTAATGATCAGTTCGTGGGTGGTTTTATCAATGCTTGCCGTTGCATAACAGCCATCCTTGCCTTCTACCGCTTTATTATCTAACAGAAGTGGTACTACATCCGTACCCTTATTTAGCGAGAATAATTGCTGTACATAGTAGTTAGGGGTACCGTACGAGTTCAGGTTATCAAACCAGATCAGGTCGGGCGTCCACTGCCAGCCTTCAACATGCGCAAATAATGGTGCGTACGATGCCATGTG
Organism: Mucilaginibacter sp.; assembly: GCF_965277465.1. Lineage (GTDB taxonomy): Bacteria > Bacteroidota > Bacteroidia > Sphingobacteriales > Sphingobacteriaceae > Mucilaginibacter. The sequence goes on along the minus strand of NZ_CBDICW010000001.1, from coordinate 2,440,004 downwards.
CACTACATCGGCATTGCGCTCAAGCCCTGTCATAAAAGCCGCTTCGGCCAATGCACATTCCCAGTTATTTTTATTTTCTGGACTACCTATAGCTACACTTTGAGCAGCATATTCGCCTGCAAATATTTTAGGGCCGTTACGGTCGTAATTATCATAACGGTTGGCATTTTGTAAAAACCATTCGGGAGCACGGTAGTAATGTTCATCTAAAATATTAGCCTTCAGCTTGCGGAAGGTAGTGTTCAGGTAATCAAAAACTTCACCATCCGGATTGGGGCCAAGGCTGCTTACCAATTTAACATCAGGGTATTTGGTATGGATGGCCTTTTCAAAGATTTTGAACCTTTCAATATACTGCTCGCCCCATTGCTCATTACCTACGCCCATCATTTTTAAATTGAATGGTTTAGGGTGCCCAAGCGCAGCACGTTTTTTACCCCATTTGGTATCAACCGATCCGTTTGCAAACTCAATCAGGTCAAGCGCATCCTGCACATAAGGGCCTAACTGATCTATAGGTACAAGCTCGCAGGTATTAAACTGGCAGGCCATACCGCAATTTATTATCGGCAGCGGCGCAGCGCCAATATCTTCGGCAATCTCAAAATATTCTAAAAAGCCCAGGCCAAATGTCTGGTAATAATCAGGCGTTGGTCGGTGTGCAAACTCAGTGTTCCAGCGGTTAATGATCATGCGGCGGTTGGCCACATCCCCAATGGTTCTTTTCCATTGATAGCGGGTATCCAGCTCGCGACCTTCAACAATACAGCCGCCGGGGAAACGTAAAAATCCGGGTTTCATATCGGCTAATTTCTGTACTAAGTCTGCACGTAAACCACCTGGGCGCTGTTTCCAGGTATCCTGCGGAAAAAGTGAGATCATATCCAGGTCAATGGCCCCCTTTCCTTTTAGCAATACCTTAAGGCTTGCTTTAGGATCAGTTGCTGATGCTTTAAAGTTGGCCTCATATTTTTTCCACTCTTTTGATGCAGGTATAACACTTGTACTGCCCATAACCTCACCTTTTGAGTTGATCAGTTCAATTTGCAGGCTTACACCCGGGGTGGCAAGTTTAGCCAAGACAGAAAAATTGTACTGATCACCCTTTTTTATACCCATGCCATGAAAGCCCTCGTTACTCAAACCATAACCCCCTGCTGATTTTGATGTTACATGGATAAACCTTGGATTATCCTCATTGGCTTTGCCTCCATTCAACACCAAAATACTACCCTCTGCCCCATCCTGTTTTAACTCTTTCCATCCCATTAAAGGCATCTTAAACTCAAACGACCGGTTCTTTACCAATTCGGCATATACACCACCATCGGCCCCCATATTAATATCTTCAAAAAATATCCCGTACATGGTGGGCTCAATATGTGCCTTTATTTTATCAGCCTGAACCGTATAAACCTTTTCCATTTGGCACATACCGGGCAGGCACCAAGCGGCAGCAAAAAGCATTAAAAAGTATTTCTTCATTCCTTTACTACAGATTATCTTTTATTTTATATAAAGCTATATTAATTATCTCTTTTTACCCCAAACTGCAATACCAGTATTGTTTAGGCCGGTAAATATCAGCGTACTTTTTACGTTGTTTTCCCAGTCCCTTTCGCGTTCAACCTTCAGGTTTTCAGTAGTACCGTTGCTCCATTTTATTTGCAGCATAGGGCTGGTATAGGTCCACGTTCCGGTAGTGGTGGTACCTGTTCCTGTAACTGTGCCACCCGCGGCAATGGTAATATTTGCAGCTACCTGCAAATCAGGAGATACCTGCTCTGCCGAGTAACCGGGCACTACCTGGTAATCTAACTCAATCCGTTCCCATGTTCCGGCTAAATCAGCGGCGGCAACAGCGGTTTGTGTTACATTGGCATAGCGTTCCGGGGATACCACGGGCCATCCATCAGCCGTCCATGATATTTTACGGATATGCAGATCCATAAAGTAGGAATTTATGCTCGGCCTTGCATTGTGCGCCATAAAATATTGCCCGTTACCATCATCAAACACACCACAATGTGCGGTGCCCTGCCAGCCACCATGCCCTGTAAATTGGTATGGTGCAACTATCATAGGGCCATGATCTACATTGGTATTTAAGTCAACACCGTTATAATCAAGAAACGGCCCCTGCGGATTGTCGGCACGGCCAACCCTTACATTGTATTTTGTTTGCAGCCAATCGTAGGATATGAACAGGAAATATTTATTCAACGTTGGATTATAGATGATCTCGGCACCTTCAATGTTACCATTGTATTTACCATTGGTAAAGCCCCTGTTGGCTATCCGCACACCTTTATCGCCCGATGTATTGGCAAGCCCCGTGGCCGGGTTAAGCTTTAATATATAGATACCGTCCCAGGCAGAGCCGTAATACATATACTGCTCGCCCGCTGTTGTGGTAACAACGGTAGGATCAATCGAATTTGTTTGGATAGAATTATCATTTGCTGATGTTTCTACAACGCCCTTTTCAGTCCACGGACCTTCGGGCGATGATGCAGTTGCCATGCCAATAACGCTTAAGCGCGCCACTGCCGATGATAGCGAATAATATAAGCGGTATTCGCTGCCGTATTTTAATACGTAAGGTGCCCATAAGGCATCGTAAGGGGTACCTCCTTTTGAGGTGATGTATTGCGAGCCAAGACTTGGTAAGGATGAGAAAACCCAACCCACATATTCCCATTGCACCAGGTCTTTTGATCTCCTGATCTGGATGCCCGATCTTACGGTTATGCCATAACCAACATCGGTACTGTAGCAATAATAATAATCGCCGAATTTTTTGATAGATGGATCATGTACGTTATAAACAGTCCATTTAGGGTAATAAATAAATGGCGAAATATCGGCATAGGTATCAGTAATGGTGCTTACATCAAATGCAGCAGTCACTACTTTAGTAGTATCAGTAGTGTTGGTGCTGGTTTTAGCAGGATCACTTTTTTTACATGCTGATAATAAAGCTATTATCACCAGGCTATTGTATAGGTATTTATTGGTTATCATGGCAGTATATTTTAATGCTGATTTTTAGTCCGGTTAAAGCACAGATCGGTTATCATTATAAATCTTCAACATTGCTTGTATTAAAAAGGAGCTGCACCACTAAACAGTACAGCTCCTGATTGGATATTAATAACTTGTATTTTGAACCACTCCCGGGTTGGTTTGAATTTCGTTAAGCGGGATAGGCAAATATTCACGGCCTGCAACGTAAGTGTTAAACTCCGGATCGCGGCTTTTTAACCAGGCAAGCTTTGCCGGATCGGCCAGCCATCCCCATCGCAGGATATCATCAAAACGATGACCTTCCAGCGAAAGCTCCAGGAAGCGCTCATGACCAAGCTGATCACGCATTTGCGCCTGTGTCATATTTGGCTTTGTGGTAGCCAGGTCAGGTAATTGAACCCTGCTCCTTACCATTTGTATGTATGGATAAGCTGCGGCAGTACTACCCTGCTCATTCAAACATTCGGCATACATTAACAATACATCGGCATAACGCATCAGTCGTTCGTTAATACCTGAGCGCCAGTCGTATTCATTAGCCTGGCCAATGTCGCCATTTTCATATTTGTGGCACCATAATGCATTTAATGATGAGCTGCCTGCATAAGCTGTGGCAAAGTTAACGCCGTAAAGCTTTTCGCCAGGTTTATTGTAGTACATGGTTACATCTAGGCGCGGATCAACAGCGCCGGTAGTTGTTGCTTCCTGTAAATACTCATTATAAAGTGCGGCACTTGGTTGTACGTCGCCAAAGCCAAAGCTGGCCGCGCCAAATGTTACTGCCCTTGCTGATGTACGTCCCCATCCTGATGATGGCTCGCCACCCCAGCCTAAGTCAGTACCCCCGGCATCTCTTGAAAACTGAACTTCAAATATTGATTCAGCATTGTTTTCAGCATTCAGGAAAAAATTATCGTAGTAATTAGGCATCAAGCTATAGATACCCATATCAATTACCGCTTTAAATTCGGCAGCTGCTGCCGTATAGTTTTTGGTGAACAGGTAAGTTTTACCTAAAAACGCTAATGCCGCACCCTTTGTAGCGCGCCCTACCTGATTATCAACACTGCTTAGATTGGTATAGCTTGTTGGTAAAAGATCTGCCGCTTTTTGAAAATCAGAAATAACCTGTTGCCAAACTACGGCTTGTGGCTGTTGTTTAACCGTATAATCACTGCTTGATTCGGCAGGGGTTAAAGGCATGGGCACATTTTTATAAAAATCGGCTAAGTGAAAATAGTAAAGAGCCCTTAAAAAATAAGCCTGCCCTAAAATTCTGTTTTTCAATGCAGCATCCATAGTAATGGCAGGTACATATTTTAAAACTTCGTTGGCCCTTAATATACCCTGGTAATAGGCCGTCCATGCAATTGATGAGGTAAACCCGCTTGATGCCAGGTTAAATTTACCACAGTTATAGATCTGATCCCAGGGGCTGTTGCTGGTCATATCATCGCCGCGGGTGTTTTCAATCACCGGCGAAAAACGCATGTATGAGCCATCAATAATTAAACTGCCGTAAACTGCATTGATCCCCTCAACAGCATCACTCGATGTTTTCCAGAAGGTTTCAGTAGTTTGTGAATTGGGGTTTACGGTATTCAATGCACTTTTTTTGCAGCTCACCGAGCAAAACAATGCTACGGTTAATGCTGCCGAATATATATTTATATTAAAAATCTTTTTCATCTCTATTGAATATTAAATAGTTATAAACCTACTTGTACGCCTAATAATACGGTACGCGGATTAGGGAACGATCCATAATCAAAGCCCCTGTTAATAGTTCCATCATTTATAAAATCAGGGTCATAACCTTTGTATTTGGTAAGGGTGTACAGATTTTGGCCTGATACATATACCCTGAAGCTTTTAAAGGCATGTGTTTTGTTTAATATTGATGATGGTATGGTATAACCAATTTGCGCAGTTTGGATACGTGCGTATGAACCATTCTGAATAAACCTGTCTGAGTTTCTTCCATTACCGTTCGGGTCGCCAATTACCGGGCGCGGCACATTGGTATTAGTGTTGGTAGGCGTCCAGAAATTTAATTCATCAGTTGATGCATTTACATACTGGCCCTGCATTAAAGTTTGGTAAATACCGTTGGCTATTTTGCTGCCTGTGTTGCCCTGTATAAATACCGATGCATCAAAAGCTTTGTAATAAGCATTAAGGTTTAAACCAAAGTATAATTTAGGGATGGCTGAACCCAGGTAAGTTTGATCGGCATCGGTAATTATACCATCGCCGTTTATATCCTTAAATTTAATATCACCTACTTTGGCACCTATTTGTGTAGCATGGTTGGTTAAATCTGATGCAGTTTGGAAAATACCCTGTGTTACATAACCATACAATTCACCTACCTCGTGCCCTACAGCTGTTTTGCTGTACGCGCCATAGATAGGGTTATTACCGTTACCTAACGATAATACTTTATTTTTAAGTGTTGATGCATTAGCGCTGATGTCATAACGGAAATTACCTTGCGACTGGCTATGGTAAGTAACTGTAAACTCAAGCCCCTTATTGGTAAACGATGCCGCATTTACAACCGGCGTATTGGTTGCACCTACCGAAGCAGGAATAGGTACGGCTAAAAGAATCCCGTCAATTTTGTTATCGTAGTACTCAGCAGTGAATGATAAATGGTCATTCAGCATGCTCAGGTCAAGCCCGATATTTTTGGTTTGTTTTTGCTCCCATTTGTTGTTTTGGGCAAATACCTGAGTTTGGCTGGTTCCGCTGGCAAGGGTATTTCCAAATACGTAACTGGCGTTTGAGTTAACAACCGTTTGGTAATCATAGTATCCCAAAGCTTCAACATTACCTTGTTTACCGTAACCTGCACGCAGTTTCAGGTTAGTAATAATATCCGGCAGGTGAATAAAATGTTCTTTGCTGATATTCCACCCAACCGATGCCCCTGCAAAATCACCGTAACGATTTGCTGCGGGCAGTTGTGAGGTACCATCCCGACGGTAGTTACCTGTTATTAAGTAACGGTCATCATAGTTGTAGTTAACACGGCCAAATATCGGCGAGTAAAAATAGCGGGTGCCACTGTTACCAAATAACAATTTATTGGTTGGATCGCTCACATTATCAAACGACAGCAGATAAGGCTGGGTTAAATTAGTAGCCGATCCAAAAATGGTATTGTTACTGTCTTTTTGGTAAGCTGTACCGGCCAATAGCTCAACACTGTGCTTTTTAACAGAAAACTTATAGCTTAAAGTATTTTCAATCAATGAGGTAAAAGGCTCGCCTCTTGCATCGCTGTAATAAGCAGATATGCTTGGGTAAAACCAACCCAAATCATAAGTAGGTTCAAAATAAAAGTTACGGTAATCAGTTCTGTCATAACTAACACTGATCTTATATTTCAGGTTTTTGATGATCTCTAATTCGCCCCATGCCGATCCTAAGAACCTGTTGTGCTGGCTCTCGTTAGTGATCAGGTTATTTACCCCGATGATATTTAGCGATATGGCACGCTGTGTATTTTGATCAACCCCGCCAAAACCACCTGCGCGTGATGGATCATATACCGGCATAGTAGGGATAGCCGAAACCAAGTCAACAATCTCATTACCTGTACCATGTAAACGCGGATAGGCCAAATTCCTGTAGTACGCTTCAGTGTAAGCAAGCTTAGCACCGTAGGAGAAAATGCCTTTTTTACCCTGCATTTCGGCACTAACGTTATAACGCTTAAAGTATGGGCCAGCAACTACAGTACCTGTCTGGTTAAAATAGCCCATTGCTATTTTATAGGTGGTAAACTCATTACCGCCAGAAAAACTCAGGTCGTGATTTTCAGTGATCCCGGTTTTAAAGGCTGATTTTTGCCAGTTGGTATTTACGTTACTGATATATGAGCTTGACGAAGGATCATTACCCGGTGCTAATGAAATACCGGCATTGGTTTCGGCAGCGTCAGCAATTTTTTGGTATCCGGCCCTGTCAGTAACTGATAACTGTTTAGGATTTTTCTGTACACCGTAATAACCGCTGTAATTGATTTTTAACGGACCATTCTTCCCTTTTTTAGTGGTGATGATGATTACACCCGCAGCACCACGGAATCCGTAGATAGCACCCGCAGAGGCATCTTTTATAACCTGCATGCTTTCAATATCACCCGTTGGGAAATCAAAAGGCGTCATGGTAGGTACACCATCAATTACATATAGCGGATTGTTATTGGTTAATGAACTTACGCCGCGAATATGGATGGTAACCCCTTCTCCGGGTACACCTGATCCGTTCACTTCAACGCCCGCAACCTGGCCTTGCAGTTCCCTGGCTACATCAAAAGTTACCCTTTTATCAGCATCTTTTAAATTTACTACGGATACCGAACCGGTTAAATTTTCCTTTTTCTGTGAGCCGTAACCAACCACAACTACCTCATTTAGTGAGCTTGATGCAGCTTTTAACACAACGTTTATCGGCGAATCGCCTACTATAACGTTCTGTGGCTCGTAACCTATAAATGATACTACAAGCGTACTGCCGCTGGCAGCGCTAATGGTAAAATTTCCATTAATATCAGTTATGGCATTTAGCTTTCCGCCTTTAACGGCAACGGTAGCCCCAGGAAGCGCCGCTCCGGTATCGTCCTTTACAACACCTTTTACCGGTGTTTGTGCCATAGTGCATATTGATGATGCTAACATCAATAATAAGAACACTATGCTTAGGCCGTGTCTTCTTAAAATTTCAAGTCGGGGTGATTTCATAATTTGTTTTTTTGATGATTGGTTATTTTGAATTAATTGGTGGCAGGTTGATAAACGGATATAGGTATATATATCCGCAGGGTATTAAAACCAAAGCAACTCTCAGGAAATCCATGGGCAAAAGCAGCATGATACCGGTTTTTTAAATAGCCGCTGTTTTTAAAAATGGCGCACACTTGTTCAAGAAAACGATTCGTAGAATTTGCTCTCATAATTTCTGAAACATCACATTTTTACATTAGGCTTTATGGTTGCAACCTGGCGCTGTCTGTAAAAAAATAGTATAATTTGGTTATTTGGTTTATAGTCAGGCGGTATATTGTCCGGCCTAATTAAAATCTAAGGTAGAATAATTTTTTTTTAATTGTGAAATAAACACTTAAAAAAAATTCAAATAATAGGTGTATTTAATACACTAATAATATGGTAAAAATGGGCTAATTAAGTATTTTATTGAATAAAAATGCTACCTGATAATAAATTTCCACATCGAAAAAAAAAATTATATTTGTTCGCCGTAGTTGACTTTATCTTTATCAAATGCACAAATATTCGAAACAAATCCGCCTGTTATTAGCAGTTGACTGTATAATTTTTGGGTTTGATGGTGAAACTTTAAAAATCCTTTTAATAAAAAGGGCTTTTAACCCCGAGAAAGGTAACTGGAGCTTAATGGGTGGCTTTGTGCAGCCTACTGAAAGTATTGACCAGTCTGCAAATCGCATTTTAAAACAGCTTACCGGCCTTGACGGGGTGTACCTGGAGCAATTGTACACATTTGGCAGCACCAACCGCGACCCTATTGAACGTACGGCATCAGTATCATACTTTGCATTAATCGATATTCACAAGTATGAAACACAGCTTAGTAACGATTATCATGCCGAGTGGTTCCCATTAAAACGAGTACCTAAGCTTGTCTTTGATCACCAGGAAATGGTTGAGGCCGCAAAAAGACGGATCCGTTATAAAGCAGCCCTCCACCCTATCTTATTTGAGCTTTTACCCAAAAAATTCACCATTCCGCAGCTGCAAACGCTTTATGAAAGTGTTTTTAATACCTCCATTGATAAAAGAAACTTCAGCAAAAGGGTTTTAGCTACCGGCTTACTGATAAAACTGACCGACAAGGATAAAGCGAGCTCAAAACGCGGCGCTTATTACTACCAGCTCAACATGCAGAACTATTATGCCAAGTTCCAGGCGTTTTTAAACTTCATCCCCAACCCGGATACCCTACTGCTCTGATTTTTTACACATAGTCAAAAAAATAATTAAATGTTTTTAAGGAGATATTTTTTTTTCTGATAAATTAATTGTTATTTCGACACTAATTATAAAACCTCACATCAATATGGATCAATTTGTGATTGGAGTGGACTATGGGTCTGACTCTGTTCGCTCGGTGTTAATCAACGCCATTAATGGCGAAGAAATAGCCTCGTCGGTATTTAATTACCCACGCTGGCAGGATGGCTTATATTGCAACGCTGCCGAAAATCAATTCAGGCAGCACCCGCTCGATTATATAGAAGGACTGGAAACAACCATTAAGGATTGCCTGCAAAAAGCAGGAGGCAGTTCTGCAGCAAAATCAGTTCGCGGCCTTTCAATCGATACCACCGGGTCAACACCAGTAGCGGTTGATAAAAACGGCGTTCCATTGGCTTTAACGCCGGGTTTTGAGCAAAACCCTAATGCCATGTTCATCTTATGGAAAGATCATACCTCGGTTAACGAAGCTGCTCAAATTAATAAGCACGCTACCCGTTTTGATATAAACTACCTTAAGTATGTAGGTGGTATTTATTCGTCCGAATGGTTTTGGGCAAAACTGCTGCATATTTTAAGGGCTGATGAGCAGGTACGCAATGCCTGCCACTCCTGGGTTGAACATTGCGACTGGATTCCTTTCCTTTTAACCGGGGGCAAAGAGGCAGGCCATATCATGCGCGGTCGTTGCTCGGCAGGGCATAAAGCCCTATGGGCCGAAGAATTTGGCGGCCTTCCGCCTGATGAGTTTTTCACCTCGCTTGATCCTTTGTTAAAAGGGTTTACCTCGCGCCTATTTACAGAAACCTATACAGCAGACCAAAAAGCAGGCTATTTAAGTAAAGAATGGGCCGAAAGGCTTGGCCTGTCAACCGATGTGGCCGTTGGTATCGGTGCATTTGATGCACATATGGGCGCAGTTGGGGGACAAATAGAGCCTTATCACCTGAGCAAGGTAATGGGTACCTCAACCTGCGATATTTTGGTTGCACCAACACATGAAATGCAGGGTAAATTAGTAAAAGGTATTTGCGGGCAGGTAAATGGTTCGGTTATTCCCGGGATGACTGGGCTTGAGGCCGGGCAGTCTGCCTTTGGCGATACCTATGCATGGTTTAAAAATATGATCTCGTGGCCACTGAATAATTTGCTGAAAGATTCGGCAATTATTGATGCAAAAACAGCCGAAGCCTTGCGCAATGAAATGAGCGAACGCATTATACCTGAACTAAGCAGGCAGGCTATGCTTTTACCCATTGAAGAAAATAACGAATTAGCTATTGATTGGTTTAACGGCCGCCGCACTCCAGATGCCGACCAAACACTTAAGGGCGCCATTACAGGTTTAAGCTTAGGTAGCGATGCGCCTAAAGTTTTCCGCTCATTAGCCGAAGCTACCTGCTTTGGTGCCAAAAGCATTGTTGACCGTTTTATTACCGAAGGTATCCCCGTTAAAGGTATCATCGGGATTGGCGGGGTGGCAAAAAAATCGCCGTTTGTAATGCAAATGATGGCCGATATACTTAATATGCCTATCCGTATCCATCAGTTTAAACATACCTGTGCTTTAGGGGCGGCTATGTTTGCAGCAGTTGTAGCCGATATTTATCCAAACGTTGAAGAAGCTATGGCCGCAATGGGCCGCGGTTTTGATGTTGAATATTATCCGGATAAGCAATACCAGCAGATCTATACCAACCGTTATGAGCAATATAAAAGCCTGGGCAAATTTGCTGAATGGCAAATTGCAGTTAAAAACACCCTTAATTTACAACAAGCAGACGCCATTTTATCATGAGTAAATACCAGCATATAAAACAGGAAGCATTTGAAGCAAATATGCAGCTGCCAAAATTAGGATTGGTGCTGTTTACCTTTGGTAATGTTAGCGCCGCCGACAGAAGCCTGGGCGTTTTTGCCATTAAACCAAGCGGCGTACCTTACCAGGAACTTACGCCCGAAAAAATGGTGATTGTTGATTTTGACGGCAACACCGTTGAGGGAGATCTGAGGCCATCATCGGATACTAAGACGCACGCAGTGCTTTATAAAAACTGGAGCGATATAAACGGTATAGTACACACCCACTCTACCTATGCAACGGCCTGGGCTCAAGCACAAAGGGATATACCTATTTATGGCACCACCCATGCCGACCATTTAACAGCCGACGTTCCTTGCGCCGCTCCAATGGATGATGAAATGATACAAGGTGATTATGAATACCAAACCGGGTACCAGATTATCAATTGCCTTAATGAACGTGGCTTAAGCTATACCGATATTGAAATGATATTGGTAGGTAACCATGCACCATTTACATGGGGTAAAACAGCTGCTAAAGCCGTTTACAACAGTGCTGTTTTAGAGTCGGTTGCGCAAATGTCGCATTTAACCGAGCAGATTAATCCGGATGTGCAGCGTTTAAAATCATCACTGATAAAAAAACATTTTGAGCGCAAACACGGGCCATTGTCATACTATGGCCAAAATTGATTTATATTTAGTTGCTGACTATTTTAAACCAATATATAACAAAGCAATAATAAACACCTGCAGCAGGTATTATAAACCTTACTGCAATAATTGAATTATAACTTAATACGTTAAATTAATGATCGATCTAAAAAAATTTGAGGTTTGGTTTATAACCGGAAGCCAGCATTTATATGGTGAAGAAACACTTAAAAAGGTTGCTGAGCATTCACAACAAATAGCCAAAGGGCTTGATGGTTCGGGGCAGATCCCGGTACGCGTGGTATACAAACCGGTAGTAAAAACAACCGAAGAAATTTATAACACCCTGCTGGAAGCAAACCGCACCGAAAATTGTATTGGTATAATTACCTGGATGCATACCTTCTCTCCCGCTAAAATGTGGATCCGTGGTTTAAGTATCCTGCAAAAGCCAATGCTGCATTTACACACGCAGTTTAACCAGGATATTCCGTGGAGCTCTATTGATATGGATTTTATGAACCTGAACCAAAGCGCCCATGGCGACCGCGAATTTGGTTTCATGGTATCGCGTATGCGCAAAAACAGGAAAGTGGTGGTTGGTTACTGGCAGGATGAAGAAGTATTAAGCCAGATAGAAGCCTGGACAAGGGCAGCAGCAGGCTGGCACGACTGGCAAGGCGCAAAATTTGCCCGCTTTGGCGATAACATGCGTTTTGTTGCCGTTACCGATGGTGATAAAGTTGAAGCCGAATTAAAATTTGGTTTTGCGGTTAATACTTATGGTATTGGCGATTTAGTTGCGATAATTAATGAGGTTAGCGAGGAGGCTATAGATGCACTTTTAACCGATTATGAAAATACATATACAATGGATGCCGCATTACTTAAGGGTGGTGAAAAACACGCTTCGGTTTATGAGGCGGCAAAAATTGAGATCGGGTTGCGTACTTTTTTAGAGAACGGCGGCTTTAAGGGCTTTTCAGATACTTTCGAAGATCTGCATGGTATGATCCAGTTACCGGGTATTGCTGCACAACGCTTAATGGCCGAAGGCTATGGCTTTGCAGGCGAAGGTGACTGGAAAACAGCGGCATTAGTACGTGCCTTTAAGGTAATGGGCAGCGGACTTAAGGGCGGCAATGCCTTTATGGAAGATTATACCTATCACTTCGATCCAAATAACAGCCTGGTCTTAGGCTCGCACATGCTGGAGGTTGATGCTTCATTAGCAAATGGAAAACCATCATTGGAAGTGCATCCGTTAGGTATTGGCGGCAAAGCCGATCCGGCACGTTTGGTATTTAATGTAGCTGGCGGCCCTGCTTTAAATGCTTCAATTGTTGATATGGGTAACCGTTTCAGGTTGATCATTAACGAAGTTGAAGCTATTGAACCGATACATGACCTGCCTAACCTGCCGGTTGCGCGCGTGCTTTGGAAACCTTACCCGGATATGAAAACCGGTTGTGCCGCATGGATTTATGCAGGTGGCGCACACCATACCGCTTACAGCCAAAACTTAACTGCCGAACACTTGCAGGATTTTGCTGACATGGCCGGGATTGAGTTTTTACGTATTGGTAAAGACACCAGGCTTGACCAGTTCCGTAACGAGCTGCGCTGGAACGATGCTGCCTATAAAATAAACTAAACAATTACAGGCCGGTCAATCCTGATGGGAAATGACGGTTGCCGGCCTGTATAATACCCTAAAACTATTACCAATAAAACCCTTTTATGAACAAATTCTCAAGCATCGATTACGTCATCTTCGTAATCTACTTTATTGTGGTATCCAGCTATGGTTACTGGGTATACAGCCGCAAAAAAGTTAAAGGCGTATCAGACAGTAAGGATTTTTTCCTTGCCGAAGGTTCGCTTACCTGGTGGGCTATCGGGGCATCGCTGATAGCATCAAACATATCGGCCGAGCAATTTATTGGCACCAGCGGACAAGGGTTTGCAGTGGGCCTTGCCGTAGCGGCTTATGAATGGGTTGCAGCTATCGCTCTTATTATTGTGGCGGTATGGTTTATCCCGGTGTTTCTGAAAAATAAGATCTTCACCATGCCGCAGTTTCTGCATACCCGGTACAACGAAACGGTGAGCTTTGTGATGGCTATTTTTTGGCTGTTTCTTTATGTTTTTGTAAACCTTACCTCTATCCTTTTTCTTGGGGCATTAGCTATTAACAACCTTGCCGGCGGCGGCTACCTGCATGAGATCATCATAGCGCTGGCTATATTCGCGCTCTTCATTACCCTGGGTGGTATGAAAGTTATAGGCTTTACCGATGTTATACAGGTTTTAGTATTAGTGGTTGGTGGTTTAGCTACAACTTATATAGCCTTAACATTAGTAAGCGAGCATTTTGGCTTAGGCAAAGATGCGATGGCCGGGTTAAATGCGATGGTAAAAGATGCTCCCGATCACTTTAAAATGATGATGGCCAAACCTAAACCAGGCGCATCGCAGGCCGATATTAATAAATACCTTGCCTTGCCGGGTATTGCCATGTATTTTGCAGGCCAATGGATAGTTAACCTTAACTACTGGGGCTGTAATCAATACATTACTCAGCGCGCTCTCGGTGCCGATCTTAAAACGGCGCGTACCGGGATCCTGTTTGCAGGTTTAATGAAACTGGCAATGCCTATAATTGTTGTATTACCGGGTATAGCAGCTTACGTATTGTATAAAAATGGCGGCTTGCAGCACGAAATGTCATCAGGCGGGCATTTCAATTCCGATAATGCTTACTCTGCCATTCTCGGCTTTTTACCTACGGGATTAAAAGGACTATCAGTAGCTGCACTTACTGCCGCTATCGTAGCTTCGCTTGCGGGTAAGGCTAATAGTATCTCCACCATTTTTACTCTGGATATTTACAAAAAACATATCAGCAAAGACGCCAGCGAAAAAAGGATGGTTATTGTGGGCAAGCTAACTATTTTGGCTGCGCTGATATTCTCCATCATCCTTACCTGGAAAGATCTTTTAGGTATTGGCGGCGAAGGTGGTTTTACATTTATTCAGAAGTATACCGGGTTTATTAGTCCGGGGATATTTGCCATTTTCATTTTGGGCTTCTTTTGGAAACGCACTACCGGTGCAGCAGCCATTGCGGGTATTTTAACCGGGTTTGCCATGTCGGTATTATTTAATAACTATGCTCCAGCATTATTCGGGCACGAAACATTTTTATACACGGCCTTCCCTAATGGTAAAGGCGGTTATGAAATCCCCTTCCTGATCTGTATGGGCCTGTCGTTTATGTTCACCATTATTGTTATGGTTGCCATCAGTTTTGCAGGGCCAAAGATCAACCCAAAAGCATTCGATATTCCGCGGTCAATGTTCAAGGTAGAAAAATCAACCCTGGCATTAATTGTAGTAACACTTATACTGCTTACTATGCTTTATGCAAAGTTCTGGTAGTAAATTAAGATAATAAAAATAAACATTCCTCCCTTTTTATACATTGGTTAATGGCTGTTAAGGCGCCCGCCTTGCAGCCATTTTAATTTTATGGCTATCCTTTATTCATCTATACAAATCCCTCATTTAGCGATAAAAGGTTTTTGATTGTTGCTTTATTCATCACCTTTATCTCCATCACCATTTGCAGCTTTTATAACAAAACAGGCAATAACAATTAAAAAACACCATATATTTAGAAAACATGTTTTACATTATTTTAAAGCAGTATCTATTTTCCGGGGAACAAAAAGATTAAAATGCTTCGCTCTAAGGCCACCACATTCTTTATTCATGCAGCCGGCTGGCTGGTGTTTTTAGGCTTCCCGCTGCTGTTTATGAACCGTACGCAGCAAAGCAGCAGCAGTACCTATTATGTTGTGCTTTCGCCCTATTACTGGCTTTTTTGTTTAACGTATATTTTTATGTTTTACTTAAATGCCTGGTATCTGGTACCCCGGTTTGTATTCAAAAAAAGATATGTTTATTATGGCATTATAGTAATACTGCTTTCGGGCTGTGTATACTTTTTACAACCCTTTGATAACCTGCTTGGCCATAACCTGTTAAAAAATAAAGCAAACACTACAGAAGCACCCACCGCAATACCCATAACCAGTACCGATAGTGCAGCCCCAGGCATGAAAAGCATGCCCTTTGGCCCCCTGCCGCACGAAGATATGCGCATGCAGGATCCTCGTTTTAAACGGCCAAACGGTATTATATTTATTCATCAATCGGGCAATATTGATATGGTAGGGTTGTTTATATTTATTATTGTAATAGGTTTAAGTATAGCCGTAAGCACCGTACAAAAATGGCAGATGACCGAAAAATTAGTAGTAAAGGCCGAAGCAGAAAAAGCCCATGCAGAACTCTCTTTTTTAAAGGCACAGATCAACCCGCATTTTCTTTTTAATACGCTTAATAATATTTACGCACTGTCGGTAACGAATAATAAAAACACATCCGAAAGCATCATGAAACTCTCGAACATCATGCGATATGTTACTGACGAGGTTACCGAAGATTTTGTTTTGTTAGAAGATGAGATCAACTGCATTAATGATTATATTGATCTGCAAAAGCTCCGTATAGGAAAAACCACGCAATTAAACTTCACCATTACCGGCGAAATATTGAACCAAAAAATAGCGCCCTTATTGCTGATGACTTTTATTGAAAATGTATTTAAATATGGCATCAGCAAGCGCGAAATGGCTGTAATTAATATCAGCTTAAACGTGGAAGCAACCCGGTTAATCTTTTATTGTCAGAATACTATTTTTGAAAGCATATCTTCTATAAAACGGAAAGGAATTGGCATTGTTAACACCACCCAGCGTTTGGAGCATATATACCCTGGTAAACACAAACTGAACGTTAATACCGATAACAATTTGTTTACCGTGAATTTAGAAATTGAATACTAAATATGAGCCAGTTAAAATGCATAGCAATTGATGATGAGCCATTGGCATTGGAGATCATAACCAAATACGTTGCTGAATTTCCGGCATTGCAGTTGATCCGTACATTTGAAGATGCAATTTCGGGGGCTGAGTTTTTGAAGAGTAATAAGGTAGACCTACTTTTTATTGATATTAATATGCCCGATATTACCGGGATCGAACTGGTGCGCTCACTGTCGGCCACACGGCCGATGGTTATATTTACTACCGCCTATAAAAACTTTGCCTTTGAGGGCTTTGAACTACAGGCATTGGATTATTTACTGAAACCTATCAATCTTAAACGCTTTTCGGCAGCGGTTGAAAAGGCTGTTGATTATGATAAATACAAAAGCGCAGCTAAGGACGAAGCGGATGAAAGTATTTATGTGCACTCCGAATACCGGCTGATAAAGATTAGCCTGAAGGATATTAAATACATTGAAAGCATGCAGGATTATATTAAAATATATACCACCATTGCCGAAAAACCGATCCTTACTTTACTTACGTTGAAAAGCATCCTGGAGAAACTCCCGCCGAGCCAGTTTGCCCGCATACACAGGAGTTATGCAGTGGCTATAAAGAAGGTCAAATCCATTCATAACCATAAAGTTAAGCTCGATAACATTGAGCTACCCGTAGGCAATAATTACTCCGAATTTATTAAGGGGTGGTCAAAATAGCATGCCAATAAATGCATTCGTCGGTATATTACCTGTATTGAGCGACACATTATTTAGCTTATTTAAAATAAACCTGAATTTTAAATAAACCAATAATAATATTACAGCCATGCAGCATACATTAACCAACAAAAAGATATTAGTACTTGATAAAGGCTCCAGGATATTATCAGTTATGGACGACATTATGTTTTACCGTAACTTTGATCTGCATCTTATCTATGATCCTAATGCGGTGTATGATAAGGCTAAATCATTGAAGCCCGATCTGATCATATTGGATTATTTACTGCTCGATGAGGATTGTGAACTGGTATGCAGGGATTTGAAGGAAGACAAAGACCTTGCTAATGTGCCCGTATTTGTAGTTACGGCCTACAGGAGCAAAAGAGCTATTGCCGATTCATATAAATGCGATGCGTTGTTTTTAAAACCGCTTGATCTGGATGTGCTGGCCTCAAGAATTGACTATTTAATGGCATCCTGAGTAAAATCATTAGCAGCCTAAACAAGTAAAATATTACATTTATATCCTGAAAAAGTAAATTAGCACCATTGAAGCGGGTACCTATCATGAAAATAAAAAAAAATATAGCAACAAGTGAGAACGGTTTTATTTTCAACCCGGCAACAGGCGATTCATTTTCAGGTAATGCATTGGCAACAGCCATATTAGCCGCCCTTAAAAGCGGTGAAACTGATGCACAAATAAAACAGGACATATTAGAAAAGTACGAAGTTAGGCCCGAACAATTGGAACGCGACTGGGAAGACTGGATTTTACAACTAAAAGAAGCTAATTTGCTTGAAGTTTAATTGAACTACTGATAACATCAGGATTATGAATATAGGTATAACAGGCTTAAACGCCAATGATAATCCGGGTCCTGGTGTAGCAGTTATCAGGGCCTTGATTGAAGAATTTGGCAGAGATAATTTAAGAATCATCGGCTTAAGCTATGAATCAATGGAACCCGGCATCTATATGCCTGATATGGTTGATGCCGCCTATCAAATCCCCTATCCATCGGCTGGCACTGCCGCCCTTATGGACAGGCTTACCAGTATTCACCAACAGGAAAACCTTGATCTTATTATCCCAAACTTTGATTCAGAACTTTACAACTTTATAAAAATAGCCCCCTGGCTAAATACCATAGGCATAAAAACCTTTTTGCCTACACATGAACAGCTGGAGGCACGAGATAAAATAAACCTGGCTGCATTTGCTGCTAAAAACAACTTTAATGTTACCGAAGATCATTTGCTTTACTCGGTGAACGATCTAAAATCAGCATCGGATAAATTAGGTTATCCTTTGGTTATAAAGGGCAAGTACTACGAGGCTTATGTTAGCAATACGGCCGACGTTGCGCAAAGATCATTTTACCAGCTAAGTGCCAAGTGGGGCTTACCTGTTATAGCCCAGCAATTTATTAAGGGTACCGAGATAAATATTGCAGGCTTAGGCGATGGCAAAGGCAATGCCATCAGCATAATACCTATGCGTAAGCTTTACATTACCGATAAGGGAAAAGCCTGGGCAGGCATAACCATTGAAGACCCTGCCCTTATAGCCCTTGCGCAGCAATTTACCAGCGTAACCAAATGGAAAGGCGGCTTTGAACTTGAAATTATGCGCGATGCTAACGGCAACCTGTTTATTATGGAAATAAACCCAAGATTCCCGGCGTGGATATACCTTACAGCCGGGGCCGGGCAAAACCAGCCTGCGGTTTTGGTAAAAATGGCCCTGGGCGAAGAAGTACCTGCCTTTACCGAGTATAAGGTTGGCAAAATGTTTATACGCTACTCATGGGATCATTTGGTTGATATTGCCGACTTTCAGCAATTTTCGGCATTTGGTGAATTAGCCGTGGCTGGTTTAAATTTGATTAAATAACGTGCAAAAACTAAAATACGAGCGGCCATATATCAAAAAGCTGAATACCGGCCCAATGAATAAATTTGGCACGCGTACCGAGGTACAAACCGTTAAATATATTGACGGGCAACCCGTTGAGGGTCTAATTGAGCAATATGGCTCTCCGCTGTTTGTATTATCTGAAAAGCAGATCCGCCGTAATTATAATTCAGCATTGAGGGCTTTTAAAACCCGCTACCCTGCCGTGCAATTTGCATGGAGCTATAAAACCAATTACTTAAATGCCGTCTGCAATATATTTCACCAGGAAGGCAGCTGGGCCGAGGTAGTATCGGGTTTAGAATACCGCAAGGCAATAGGCAACAAAGTACCCGGTAACAAAATTATATTTAACGGCCCGGGCAAGCATAAGCGGGACATAATTTTAGCAGTTGAAAATGATTCCCTGATCCATATTGATCATTTTGATGAATTGTGCACCATTATTGAGGTTTGCAAAAACCTGGATAAAAAACCACGGGTGGCTATCCGCGTAAATATGGATACCGGGGTTTACCCTTCGTGGGATCGCTTTGGTTTTAATTACGAAAACGATGAAGCCTGGAATGCCATAACCAAAATAGTTGAGTCGGGCAAAATGCAATTGGTGGGTTTACACTGCCATATCGGTACTTTTATGCTATCGGTAAATGCCTACAGGGTGGCCGCTGACAAAATGTGCAGCCTTGCTATGAAATGCAGTAAACAGTTAAACAACCCTATTCAATACCTGGATATGGGTGGTGGTTTCCCATCAACCAATACCCTTAAGGGCGCTTATTTACCTGGGGTTGATACCGTACCATCAGTAGATGATTTTGCCGAAGCAATTACCACCACCATACTTGAATTTGGCTTTAAGCAGGATGAGCTGCCCCTTTTAATTTTAGAATGTGGCCGGGTGCTGATTGATGATGCAGGTTACCTTTTGGGTACCGTAATAGCAAACAAACGCTTAAACGATGGCCGCTTAGCTACCATTATGGATTTTGGTGTTAACACCCTATTTACCTCCTTTTGGTACGATCACCAGGTTACTCCCGCACAGGACACCACCCAGCATACCGAAAATATGGTGATTTACGGCCCGCTTTGTATGAATATTGACGTGATTAGGGAAAGCATAAACCTGCCCCTGCTCAATACCGGCGATAATGTTGTGGTGCACAAAGTTGGCGCCTATAACATGACCCAATGGATGCAGTTTATAACCAGCAGGCCCGGCATAGTATTAATTGGCGAAGACCAGCAGGTGCACCAGCTCAGGGTTCCTGAAACATTAGAATATATGGAAACACCGGAAATAGTTCCGGCGCATTTAATTTCGCACCACATCAGCAAGTGAAAAAAAGCATTCCGTTTAGCATACAGGCTGTAATTAACAGTTACGCTATTTTGTTCTTCTCGCAAAACAAAATATTAGGCCTGCTGCTGCTTGCTGTTTCGTTTTTTAACCCTACTGCGGGTATAGCAGGCTTGCTCAGCGTAATTTTCACTATTGGCTTTGTAAGCCTGATGGGTTATTGCCGCGAAAGTACACGGATAGGCCTCTTCAGCTTTAATTCGCTGTTGCTTGGGATAGGCTTTGGTACTTTTTACCAGTTCAACATTTCCTTTTTTTGCTGGCTGCTGATAGGATGTTTAATTACCGCTATATTAAGCGTAACGCTTGCCACCTTATTGGGCAAATACGGTTATCCCCTGTTATCAGTACCCTTTGTTATTACATTTTGGATAGTGCTTGCAACCGTTAACAGTATTTATCATATGGGGCTTGAGCAAAAAAACAGTGCCATATTAAATGAACTCTCTACCACATCAAAAAACAATGCGTTTCAATTAACCGGTGTGTTTGATTTCAGCCATATCCCCTATTTACCTGGTTTATTTTTCAGGGCATTGAGCGCCGTTCTGTTCCAGAATAATATCCTAACCGGCATCATCATCAGCATTGGTTTACTCATTCACTCACGCATTAACTTTAGCCTGCTTTTTATTGCCTTTACTGTAGCGTGCCTGTTTAACAAACTAACCGGCACCTATCCCGAAGGTTTCAGTTACTATCATTTGGGCAGTAACGTTATGATGGCATCGGCGGCCATTGGCAGCTTTTTCCTGATTCCTTCGGCACGGTCGTATTTATGGGCACTCATTACTGTACCCATCACTATGCTTTTCATCAATGGGTTCACCAAAATATTAGGTATTTATGATCTGCCTGTGCTCTCCCTGCCTTTTTGCCTGTCTACCTTTTTATTGCTTGTTTTTTTCAGGCTGAGGATAAGCCCCGGCAAATTACAGCTGACCATTTTACAGCATTATTCGCCAGAGAGAAATCTATACCAGTATTTAAATGCCAAAGAGCGTTTGGATGAACTTAAATATTTCAAATTTAACCTGCCATTTATGGGACGATGGACGATTTCGCAAGGATACGACGGTACTATCACCCACAAAGAAGCCTGGGGCAAAGCACTTGATTTTGTTATAAAAGACGAGGATGGCAATACCTATAAATATCCGGGCATACAGGCCGAACAATATTATTGCTACAACAAACCTGTATTGGCCTGCGGCGATGGCATAGTTGAAGAAGTGGTTACCCATATTGACGATAACGAAATTGGACAGGTAAATACGATTGAAAACTGGGGCAATACCATTGTTATAAAGCATTTAACAGGCTTGTACAGCAAGGTATCTCACCTCAAAAAAAATTCCATTAAAGTAAAAACAGGTGATTTTGTTAAACAAGGCGATTTGATAGCCCTCTGTGGTAATTCGGGCCGCTCACCTGAGCCGCATTTGCATTTCCAGGTACAAACCACACCCTATATTGGCTCGCAAACGCTCGCATATCCGTTTTCATATTTTATCGACGAAAAAGACAATAGCCTTTGCAGCTTTAAAATTCCTTCCGAAGGGGAAGAAATTAGTCCGCTCGGGACTACCCATTCAATTAAACAGGCATTTAAATTACAGCCGGGCTATTTGGCTACCGTATCAGCAGCTGATTTTGAAACCGAACATTTGGAAGTTTTTACCGATGCCTATAACCAATCCTACATCCAGAGTAAAACAACAGGGGCTGTAGCCTATTTTATTAATAACGGCAGCTCTTTTTATTTCACCAGCTTTTATGGAGATCAAAAATCACTTCTATTCTATTTTTATTTAGCTGCCTACAAAGTAATGTTTGTAGGCGATGAAAAAGTTAAGGTTACGGATGCCTACCCGGTACAATTATTTGCCAATAAACCTATTTTGTGGTTGCATGATGTATTGGCACCCTTTAAACAGTTTATAAAATTAAGCTATAATAATGCATGTATAACTAAGGGAGCTGAAACAGCCTTTTGTGCTGAGCAGCACAGTACTATTTGGGGTAGCCGCAAAAAAACAATGGAGGCAACGGTATTACTTAATGGCAACAGCATACAAGCTTTTACAGTGAGTTTAAACGGAAAGAAAGTTGAAGCAAAATGGATTGTAGAAAATATTTACTGATCTTGACTTTCATTTTAAGCTTTAAGGCCGCCACTGCACAGGAGCTAAGCTTTCAACAGGCGGACAGTACCTCCGAAGCTTTGTTTCAGGCAGGAGAATGGCACAAGCTATTACATTTTGGGGCGAGGTCGATCCATGATTCAATTGATTTTCCGGCGCTAAGGCTCAGGCTGGGTTATGCTGATTTTGTAACCGAAAATTATCATGCAGCCTTAAAACAATATCATAAAATACTTAAACAAAACGCTTACGACCAAACAGCCCGTTATTTTTCTTACTGGAGCCATCTGTATCTTAACCAGGACCAAGGCGCAGCTTACGACGCCGCCTATATGGATGCCGACCAGCTAAAGGCCGCTAACATGCGCAAGTTTGATTTTATAAGCGCTGGGCTTGAATCGGGTATCAAATTTTCTGACAATTATTACCGTGGCAATGCCTATTATAACCGGTTTTCGTTAAGCAACCGCTTATCATGGCGCTTACAACTGGATCAATCTATCGCTTATTTTACGCAGTCTATTGATAACAGGCGGTATATCTTTTTGAATAACAATACCGGTAAAAAAGACAATCAGTTTGAATATTACGCCAAGCTAAGTTATGCCATCACAGAAAATATGCGCATATTGGGTGCTTATCACTATTTAAATACTAATTTTTTAAATATTACGTATAACAGTAATATCGGCCTGGCCGGCTTACAATATAATGGCACCTATATTAATTTACAGGGAGATATAAACTGGGGCTCAATGATTAAAAATTACCTGATACAATATAACGCCGCAGTAAGCATTTACCCTTTTGGCAACTTTAACTTATATACCATAAGCCGTGCATCATACCTGCATCAAAATGGCGCAGGGCAGGCAATTTTTAACCAAAGCGCCGGGTTTAAGTTTATAAAAAATATATGGCTCGAAACTTCGGCCACTTTTGGCAACCAGGATAATTATATTGATAAAGATGGTTTATACATTTACAACTCCATCGACAGAACTAAACTAAAACTTGGCGAAACGGCTTTTTTTCAGCTAAGTAAACAAGTACAATTGCAGTTAAATTACGCTTACGAAAAAAAACTGGATGAAACCCATAGCCTGAGCTATGGCCAGCATGCTGTTACTACGGGAATACTATGGAGATTTTAAAACGAATTACTTTTATTACTTTATTTGTTTTAGGTGCCGTTAAAGTTAATGCACAAACCGTTGCTGTGCTACAAAAAGCATTTCATAACAGCTATACTGACGAAGCCAGCAAAAACTATGCTGGTGCAATAAACGATATTTCGGCTTATTATACCGAAGGGAGCTATGAAATAAACATAAGGCTTGGCTGGCTTAATTATTTAAATAAAAACTACAACGCATCGCAGGCTTATTACCTTAAGGCTATCAACCTGCGGCCAAATGCCATCGAGGCTAAATTTGGTTATGTACAACCCTTATCGTTTTTACAAAGCTGGGATAAAGTGTTAGAGCAATATTTAGATATTATAAAAATTGCCCCGCAAAATACCCAGGCTAATTACTGGGCCGGTATTATTTATTATAACCACAAGCAACACGAAACTGCTATAAAGTACTTTAAAGTTGTGGTAGGTTTGTACCCTTTTGATTATGACGGAAACCACATGCTGGCTTGGTCTTATCTGCTATCGGGCAAAAAAGCTGAAGCCAAAACCTTTTTTGAAAAGGCCCTGATCATTAAACCAGGAGATGAATCAAGTACCGACGGACTTAACCGTTGTAAATAGCCTGATCTTCAGCCCTTCTCTCCTGAATTGTAATTTATAAATCACGCATTAAACTGATTTATTAAAATGTGCCTGCTGGTTTTATTAATTTAATATTAAATTACGGGCTTAAATACGATGTCAGAGAAACCAGCAACTATAAAAGAGATCGCCAAAATATTGGGTATATCCGCTTCTACGGTATCGCGGGCACTGCACGACCATGCGAGTATTGGTTTAACCACCAAAATGAGGGTTAAGCAGTTAGCAAAGGAGCTTAATTACGAGCCCAACCAAACTGCTATTTACTTTCAGAAAGGCCGGTCATACACAATAGGCGTAATTTTACCGGAGTTATCAGAGGCCTTTTTTTCGGCTGCGATAAGTGGTATTGAAGATACGGCTAACAAACGAAATTATACTGTGCTGCTGGCGCAATCGCACGATAGTGAGGAAAATGAGCGCAAATTAGTTGCCAAAATGAAAAACCAGCGGGTTGATGGTTTGCTGATCTCGATTACCAAAAATACCTCGTCATACGATCATTTTGACATGCTCAAAAACTCTAATATCCCAGTGGTGTTTTTTGACCGAATACCTGCATTAAAAAATAAGCACAGTGTGGCCTGCAATATGGAAACAGGTACTTTTGAGGCCGTAAACTTTCTGCTAAAAAAAGGGCACCGTACTATTGGAATGATTAACGGACCATCAACACTTTTTGCTGCTAAAGAAAGAAAAGACGGTTATATACAAGCCTTGTTTAAAAACAGGCTAAAGTTTGATCCATCATTAGTGGTTAACTGCGATCTGACCGAAAAGGGCACCATACAGGCCATGAATGAACTATTGATACAGAAAAGGAAGCCTACCGCTATTGTTACATTTAACGATTATGTGGCCCTTTTTGCTATCAGGTACGCGCGCTCACAAAACATAAAGATTAACGAGGAGCTTACTTTTGTAAGCTATGCAAATACCCCGCTTATTAACTATATGGACTATGTGCCCATTGCAACGGTTGAGCAGTTTCCCTACTTACAGGGGCAAAAGGCAACCGATATATTGATCGACCTGTTAAATAAGCCCAACCGTAAAGACGATGCCGAACAGGCTTACTACAATATAATTGTTGAATCGCAATTGGTGGTGAGCAATAAAGAATAAGGCTATACAAAAATCAGTTTACCAAAATATTCAGGCAAATGAAATGCAGGTTGATCAGCTATAATATTATTCCAGCTTAGGTAATGCGGCTCGGGCAATTCATCCCCGCATTTATAAAAATTGGCCCTGCATTCCGTTCCTTTTAATTGCTGAATATTGTGTTTATAAAACAGGTTGAAAGGAATAGCTGCCGTTATTTCCCACTCAAAAGGCAAAGCATTTGCCGGAGCATCTTTAATTATTGCCAGGCTTTTTATATTATTGATAAGCGATACAGGCAGGGTTTCCCGTTGCTTTGATAAACCATAGGCAACGTAGGGCGTGCCCAAAGCATTAAACTCAAAGTTATAATAGGCATTACCAAAGCCAATAAAAAACTCAACGCAGCTGTCTTTATAAACCAGATCATTAACATTTTTAAAGGTGGCCCTAAAGTGCTTTTCCTTTACATTAAACTTTAAAAATAGTGCATCATCACCATAAGCCAAAAAAAACTCAACCTGGGGTTTAACACCCGGAGTGGGCCAGGGCTCATGGTTTAGCTTAACAGGTTCAAATTGTGAAAGTGCATCACTAAGCTGTGGCAGTGAATTATTAAAACTGCTATCCGGCAAAAAAGGCACTTTCAGTGTATTCATATTCGGCGTTATTTAACCTGCATTAAACGCACTAATATACGCACACCGGCATCACTTATTTCAGCGTCGTTTGCCTCTTTGCCATCAAATACCTGCTTGCACCAGGTTATGATTTTATTATCCGGATATTGCCTGGCCTGCTCATTCAGCCATTGGGTGGCCTCTTTCCTGCCATTAAGTTTTTCAATTGCCCATGCGGTTACCAAATCATTGGCGGGCAAAAAGTTACTTACGGTGTTTTCAATTTTTGGTTGAAAGCTGATCACCTTTTGCAAAGCGGTTTGAGCGTCATCTTTTTTACCTGTTTTCTGATAGCACAGGTAGCTCATCCAATCCTCCAAACGTTCGTCTATATTATCGGCGTAAGGCTTACCTACACCCAAGTTCAGCGGGAATTGTTTGGCATCATTAACCAGTGCCAATGCATCGGCATAACTATTATTTTGAATTTTATCAATAGCTTGCATCAGTTTAGCTTCGCGATATAACTCCCGGCCTATGGTTGCACCCTCAAAAGGTAAAATATTGATACGGGATAACAATGCCGAACAATCGGCATAACGTTTATTCAGCAATAAGGCCCTGGCATATAACATACCCATTATGTAATTTTCGGTGTGGGCATGGTAAAATGGTTCAACCGTGTTTAATGCGTTTAAATATTGCCCATGGGTAATATAATATTCGCCTAAAGCTTTATTATACCGCCATTGGTTTTTATCTAATTGTATGGCCATTTTCAAATCGTCGATATCCGATGCTCCCATTAACATGGCTGCACGGGCTATATAAAAAGGTGCAAAATCGGGCGCATTCCCGCATTCGGCAAAAAGCTCTTTACTTTCTGCAATCCGGTTCCTGTCTTTATACAACAAAGCCAGGTAATAATTGGGTTTCCAGTTGTTATCTTGTTGTTTGGCCCATAGCAATACACTTTCATCTTCAGACCTAAACGGAAACACAAACGCAGGTGATTCGCTATTAGCCTTAGCCAATAATGCAGCAAAGGGCTGGCCTGTTTTATAGTTTAAAAATGCCAGCCAGTAATTAACCAATGCACTTGAGGGCGATAGTTGTAGAACTTTAATACAATCGTTAAAATAACCGTTTTTGTAATAAGCGGCAGATAGTTCAAGGTAAGTTTCTATAGGCTGCTCATCCCTGATCATAGAAGTGAACTTGTTTTTATTGGCTGCCGATGGATCCAATAAATACCGTTCAAAACGCGCAAAATGATCAAGCGGATTAAAGGACGAAATGGTATCCAGCACCTGTATTTCTTTATCCTTATCTCCCCTGTTGCGATAAACAATGGCCTGCACCTGCAATGCCGAAATATCAAACCGGTTATAATCCAGCGCCTTTGAAGCAAACGCTAAGGCCTTGTTAAAATCCTTTTCATTCAAATATAAATTGGCCAATGCATTGTATGAGGCATTTTTGTACGCGCCTGAAAGGCTGGCTATATCAAATCCGTCCTTGGCATCAATGTTATTACCCAATTGGGCGTTAATTAATCCATAATAATAGTTTGCTTCGCCATCGTAAGTATCAATGCTCAATGCTTTTTTTGCAAGCTTTAAAGCTTCGGTATACTGCATATTACGGTACATTAACGCAGCCAGTTTGCTTAATGCAGGCAAATAGTTAGGGTCTTTTTGTAAGGCTGCGTTCAGTTTTTCGGCTGCCGATGGGTACATCTTTTGGTCTATAAACTCCGCACCCTGTATGTACAGGCCATAAGCCGATTCCCAATCAAAATCCTTTGGCGAATCAAGCGGGCGGCTTAAATTATAAGCATCAGGCTTTGACTGATAAACCATTTTATGATCGCCCAGCATAACTGTCAGGTCGCCCGGATTACCATTCATCTTCACAGAATCAACAAAGGTTTTAAGCGGACTGAATGTTATATTTTTATGGTAGATGATCTGATCGCCCTGTTTAACATTAAGCGTATCGGCCAGGTTTTGTACCGGGTTAAAATAGATTTTGAGCCAGCCATTTTCCTGCTTAATGTTAAGCGCACCATAAGCATTGGCTTCAACGAAGCCCTTGGTTTTTAAAACCGGGTACCAGTATTCGGTCCAGGTATCGGCAGCGCCGGGTTCAAAATCTTTATGTTTGAATGGGGTAAACGTACTTTTCACCGCGGTCTGGTTAAACAATCTGCCCGATTGCACTTCCGAATATTGCCCGTCGGTATCGGTCAGTAATTTCTCCCAGATCATCCCCTGCTGGGAAAGGCCCCAGATCCAGATCTTTTTACCCGCCTTATCTTCATGACCGGAATAACGGGCCATTCCCATATCGTCCTTATACCAGTAAGCCCCAAAAAAATCATTGTATTTACCAAACACATGGTATGATTTATAGCCGCCAAAGTTGTTATTATCATAAATGGATACGTCTTTTCCGTTCTGCTTGTTAATCGGCCAGTCGCCATGCTCACCTTCGTGGCCCAAGTAATTAGTACCTGGAAAAATATATTGCAGATCGCCTTTGGTCTTTATCCCGGTGTTCATCCAGTGGTAATACGGCTCATCAACGGTATTGGAGTTGTACCAAAATGATTTGGTGGTGAAGTAAGCCTTATCTTTTGGTAAATTGATCTCCATTGTCCAGGTAGTGCGGGTTAAAAGATCAAGCACACTGATCACACAACTCACGCTGCCATCGTTATTTGTACGGGTTAAATAATCAACCGGGGTTACAGAGTTGGGCGTATGGCCAATTATACCATAATTAGGTTCAATCCCGCCGCTTGTCCAGGGCCCCCGCATGGCAATATCCCTGAATTTTACTACATGGTTATCATAAACAAAAGATTTACCTGTTGATTTTTCAATGGCCGACCAGATCTTCCCGCCTATTTCGGGCGTTATGGTTAATTTCAGATAATCATTTTCCAGCTCAATTACCTTCCATTCCTTTTTTACCGGTTTATCAGTAAAACCATCATAACGGAAATAAGGATAAATATTAGAGAACGACGGAATGGGGTTAGGATCAGAAAAAGGGTACGTGGTAAATGCCTTTTTATACTCACGGATAACCGCATTTTGCTGCGCATAAACATTTATACTTAACATAACTGTAAGCAATATGAGCAATCCTAACTTTCGCATACTAAGTGCTTTAGATTAATTGAGGATGAGATGGAATTTAAAAGAAGTATCGGGAATAAGGGAGAAATCCTGATCAAATGCTATCAGATGCAATCAAGACTTCTCCATTAAATTATATTATATTATTTAACTATCAGCAACCAGCCTTTACCTTTGGTAACCGGAATTTTTTCATTTAACCGGAACGTTCTGCCGGCTTGAAAATTCTTCATATCCGGAGCGGTAATAATTGCTTTTGCAGGGTCGATCCCTAATTTTTTCCAATCAATTGTTAGCATAATCTCTGTATCACTATCGGCCCAGCTGGCTATTGATATTAAGGCAGTTCCCTGTTTTTTATAAATGGTGGCCAAAACCTTTTCATTATCGGTCTTTACCGGGTTATCATCAACCCAATAGCCAATCATCTGGGTACCTTTCATGCCAAAGGTGTCCCATACTTTCCAAATTGGTCTTGGGTCAGCGTTATCGCTCCAGGGCATGCGGTTAGTCATCCCATAAACCATACCTCTCCATGGGTTACCACCACCCTGCAGCATTTCGCCCATAAGGCCAAATGGAATACCGCTAACCTCTGTCAGGAAAAAATCCGGACTGTTTTTTTCGTAATCAAAATACTCACCAAACCATAAGCGGTTCAGGTAAGGGAAATGCTCCATATACAGATTGGCGCTGTTATTAAAACCATCACTTTTGTTATACTGATTGGCCGAATGCAGGTCGATTATACCCGGATGTCCGTCTTTAGTAAGCACGCGCTTAACACGTTTCATGGTTACCCTGTCAAACGCCACATCATCAAGATAAATACCATCAATGCCTACATTTTGGGTTAACCAGTTCATACCTTCCACGTAATAATTATGCCAGCGGTTCATCCCGCTGTTAATAATGGCAGCATCTTTTAGTTCGGGTACAAACCAGGCAGCAATATAATCGTCGCCCACGTGCTCCTGCAACCAGCTGAAGCCTCCGCCTTTGCCCGGCGAATAAATTTCATGTCCCAGGCTTCTTAAAGCAAAAGTTTCATAAGCATGGTTTGAAAGTTCGCGGATGGTATTATAAATTTTAACCTTTAAACCTTCTGCATGGGCCGAATCATCATAAGCTTTCATCTTTTTCCAGGCGATAAAAGGATAGTTGATATAAGGATTTATAGCTGTGGCATGGTGTATATTTATTACTGTTGCACCTGTTACTTTTATGGTATCAATAGGTTTGTACGAATGATAAAACCTGGTAGCCCATTGAAAATCAGTATTTATAGGGTGGAAAGGCGTGATCAGTAAGTTGAAATTATAATAAAGCACATCGCCTTTGTTCAGTTTTCTTTCGCCGCTGTAGTTATTGGCCAATATGGCCTTACCATCGTCAGTTACTTTTATACCTCCCTTGTTATCATTGCCCCATGATGATGGCAGGATCAATGGTTTTTGCAGGTAGAAATTTGTATTTAATGGGCGCACATATTTTTCATCGCGCAGGGAATATTGTAGCCCGGCATTAACATTACCAATCCAGGCACCATCCTGGTTTTTATGGGGCACATCCCATTTCCATTCAAAGTTTTCGGGGCGGTAGCCACCCTTTTGGCCAAGTCCCATCATATATTTTGCCACATCCTTTTTAAAGGGGATGTGCATGGTGATGTCTTTCAGGTCCACATCCTGCAAGGCAGTAACCTTAACGGTGTAGGCTATAAAGCCATCAAACTCTATGGAGGCTGATACTTCCATTTGCAGGGTATCATTGCCGCTTGTAACCTTCCATTGTACGGTACCAGGTTCTTTTTTAGTAAACTGTATACCCTGATCTTTAAGCGCCATACTTTTACCATCCGCTTTTATAAAGTGAAAGTGCATGGCTTCGGTTAACAGATCCTTAGGTGTGTTTGAAAAGCCTGTCATCTCAGGTGTGAAAAACGTTTGGATCTGTTTAGGGAAACCATCTTTATTGATCTCCACTTTACGGCCAAGCAAACTCACGGTATTGTTTTTAACCTCAAGCGGTGTATAAGGTGCAATCACTGTATTTTGCTGCGCCATTGTTGAATTAAGCCAGCGCAGACGGGTCATTTTTTTAGGCTCATTAACCCCGCCGGCAATAGCTGTTTTATTATTTATGGCGATGGATAGCTGAATTGTTTTTTCGGGCTTGCCATTTACAGTGATGGTTGCTTTGCCTGCATATACTGCCGGGGCGGCATTCTGCGGTACATTGATACCGCACCATAAGGCCTGTACTTTGCCTTTGGTTACATTTAAGGTTTTATTGAACGGAACAGCATCATAACCCATACCATTGGTATTGATACAGAAAATATCATCGGCAGCTATTACTTTGCCTGTTGATGATTTAAGGCTGCTGAAACGGATCTTTACATCGCCCAGATCCTGAAGGGCATAGATACCTAACTGGAACGAGAAATTTTCGCCGCGTGCGGCTTCTGCTTTATAAAAAGCCTGCGGGCCGCGTTCTATCCAGCTTTGCGGCAGATCGTCCGTCATTCTAATCGAGTTTAGCCTGTCTTCCGGGAAAACAAGAAATTTTTCGGCCGCATGTTTTTCTATTAATTTGCTGGTTTCATCCTTTGTGGCAATTACTTCCATTGGATAAAAGGTGTTGAACTCATCAATAGACTGAAATTCCTTTACTCCTGCTGCCGGGATGCTACTTGCAGCGCTTAACTGGCTCAGCCAATCAGCTGATGCTGTGCTTTCAGGTTTTAAATAAACGCCTTTGGGGTAGTTTGAACGTCCCTCATTTTTGTAGGGCATGTAATAAACATAATAGGCACCCTTGCCCGATACGGGTTCAAAAAACAGCTCGCCATACTCGCGGTTTATAGTACCTGTTTTTACATTGGTGATTTTTTGCTTTGTTTTGGCATCCTCAATAATGATCCTTTTGTTCTGCGGATCATTGTCGCGCCTTCTCCACGGGATGGTGACCTTAGCCATTTTCCCGGTTCCGTTAAAGGTCACAACCACCCGGTGGTTACCTAATGAATCTGCTATCCAGCAGTTATCGCAATTTGTGTAGGGGATTTTTTGAGAATAAGCAGTAAAACCTAAAAAGAGAAAGGTTAACGCAAACAATGCTTTTTTCATAATATAATTTTCAAAGTAGTTCTGTTTAAAAAGGCATCAACATTAATGCTGATTACCTTTTCATGTTATAATATTATTTGTTCAATGGCCTTAAGGCTTTAAATACGGGCTAAGCTGTTCGCTTTTTATAAATTCGGCACGGTAGCTTGGCATGGAGGTTTCCAGTGTCCATAGCAAGGTACCCTTTCTATCAGCCAAAACTATTATATGTCTTTTTGAGCAGCAAACTAATATAGCAGTATCATTTATCATATAAGCACTGCCCATGCGGCCATTAAAAATTTCTTTAGGCAGTTTGAAGTGCAGATCTATTTTTGAGGTTTTGCCAAGCTCATCAAGCTTTAAAGCAAATACTTCTGATTGCTTTTTTTCGACCCCGTTATCAAAAAACATCAGGTTGCCATCCTTATTTATATGTGCGGCATGTGCCTGCGTAAAATCACATTCGGCAGGCATTTTTATATTGCCGCCCTTGCCAAACTTCCAGATCACTTTACCCGTTGCTGCATCAACTTTCCAAATTTGACCGTTGTTGTAAAATGATATGATGTAGTTTCCATCCTTATCAAAATTAAGGCTATTAGCGTGCATCCAGTCTTTTTTGCTTTTCAGCAGGCCGGCATCCTTTAAGGGATCCATTGCATCAAAAACACTCCATTGCCATATCTTTTTAGCATGGTTATCCATCACCAAAATACCATCGCCGCTAACCGTGTCTTTTTTGCCGCCGCCTACAGCACTCAGATCCATGATCTTTTTATCTACAAAAAGCGTAACCAGCTGATTTTTATTATTCCTTAAAATCTCGTGGTGTATGGTACTTTTAAAATCGCCCTGCCCCTTTTTTAAATTCAAAAGGGTATCGCCCAATAAATTAACTTCCAATATCTGGCTGCCATAGCTGGTTGGCTCATCATTAGTGCCTAAAATAGAAAGTATAGTATTGTTTTTTGTGTAGTGAACTACTTTAAAGCCCATACCATCAACCATGTGGTACCACCTGATCTGCCCTTTATAATCAACCAGGCAGGCAACGCCGGGTGCGTATCTTTTATTGATCAGCATCAGGCCGTTCTTAAAATCGGCAGGGATCAGTTTAGGGAAAGGATTAATTGCCTTAAACTGTTCCTGCAGCCACATGGGTAAATCGTGCGACTTGAAATTGTAGGTCTTACTTACACGCTTAACGCCGTTTTCGGTAGTTATAATATGATACAGGTAGTTTGTATTGGGGATGATGTTACAAAGAACAAGCGTATCTGAAACTGCATTTTTTGAAACGTTAGACAGCATTTTATCATTGCTGCCTCCCTTTTGGGGCCAGTACTCTACATAGGCATCAGCCGGAGCGGTGGTTAGCACAACAATCCTGATCTTTAATTCATTGTTATTGTGTAAACCTATCCTGATCTCTTTAATTATACTGCCGCCACTGTTAAAGCAACCCGAAAAGATCGCGGTAAAAAATACAAGGACCACATATACCAAAAAACGTTTTATCATGCCGGATAACTTATAACTATAGATCACCCGGACAAACTGTTTGTTGAAACAGCCTGCACCGGGTGATCAGTAGGATCATATTTATTTTATTGTCTTCCTGAATTATTCAGGTTTGGATTTAAATCAACCTGGTTTTGCGGGTAAGGGAAATACTGATCCCTTGGCAATACAACTGTATTGGTTTGCCCAATGCTTTTTAAATAAGCATTTACTATTACATCGTATTTGCCCATGCGTATTAAATCGGCACGGCGTTTTCCTTCGTAAAAGAACTCCCAACCACGTTCTTGCAGTATCGCATCTCTAAAGCTATCCTGGGTTAAAGCACCCATAACCAACTGCTTTGCATGCGACCTTGCTTTTACCTGGTTAACTAAACCTATACTTTCGGCATTAGGGCCGCTTAGTTCATTCAGTGCTTCGGCCCTGCTTAACAGTACGTCGGCATATCTTAAAATATCAACACTATGACCATCGTAATAAGTAGTGGTGCCATTAGGATCGGCATATTTCATGGTGGCCACATCGGGCATGTAAAATATACCTGCCGGTGAAGCTGCTCCCTGTACCGGCGCCTGCTCATGCAGCAAATTATCAACTCCTACGTATGATGGGAAAAACTCTTTCTTCCGGTCATCAGCACTATCAAAGCTATTATAAAAATACCATGATACGGCATAATACTGCCACCTGTTTTGTATTACCGGGTGCAATAAAGGGCCAAAGTGATTCAATAACTCGGTACCGTTTACGTTAGCATCGCTCAACACCGAGAAGATATTTTCTGAACACCATTTGTTAGCTTCCAAAAACAAACCCTGATAAGTTGGATACAGCTGGTAAATATTAAGTGCCATTACCTGCTGAGTAACATCAACTACTTTTTGCCATTGATGCTGGCGCAGGTATATTTTTGCCATAAGGGTAAGTGCGGCCCCTTTTGTTGCGCGGCCTACGTCTACCGTTTTATAGATCGCATTGTTCTCATAATTTACAGGCAATACCTTTGATGCGGTTTCAAGGTCAGACAGCAACAGTGTTTCAATATCTGCAACTGAAGTTGTTTTTGGCTGACTTGTGTAATTAGGGTTCACCAGGTCTTTTTCTGTTGCTAAAATTACCGGGCCCCATGCATCGGTCAGATCCATATAAGCTACGGCACGTAAAAATTTCACTTCAGACAGGAACTGACTTTTTTGATCGTCGGTTATAGTTTTCATGGCCGAAATATTGAAAATAGCATTGTTAGCGTTCGCTATCAGCTTATAGATCTGGCGCCAGTCTTCGGCCAATAAGCCGTTTGAGGAGTTCCACTGAACCAATGAAAGTTGACCAGGGTCGCCACCATAGCTGCAATGACCATCGTCGGTTGTAAGATCGGTAAGGGCAAAGTGCCTTACTGTCCAGTAATCATAATTATCGCCAACAGATGGGCCTTTTAAACGGGCATATACCGCATTAACTGCTGCTATAGCATCAGATTCTGTTTGAAAAGCGTTAGCGCTGGTTAGGCTGCTGTAAACCTTGGGGTCTAAATTTTTGTTGCACGAAAACTGCAGCAAAAGCACCGGTATGATTAGTAATATATATTTTTTCATTTCTTTTAATTTATGTTGATCTGTTACAGAGAAACTATTAATGAATAGAAGCTTTTATACCCACAATAAATGTTCTAAAAGCCGGGAATGCTCCAAAATCCAATCCACCGCCAAGGTTGCTGGTATGCACGTTAACCTCGGGATCGGTTCCTTTATACCCGGTAATTGTTAATAAGTTCTGGCCTTCTGCGTAGATCTTTAACCCTTGCAGGATTCTTAAATTCTGAAACATTTGCCCAGGGAAGGTATAGCTTAACGATAATGATTTTAACCTTACGTATGATGCGTTCTCAACAAAGCGTGAGTTAACATAGCTACCGTAAGAGCTCAGGAAGTAACCTTCGCGCGGAACAGATGTGTTTTCATTAACACCTGCAACAAACCTGTTTAAAGCAGCAGCACCTGTGGTCGACTCTAATACCAGCTGGTTCATATTATACAGGTAGTAACCAAACGCACCCTGGAAAAACACATTCATATCAAAACCTTTGTAATGAAAATCGTTACCAAAGCCGCCTGTAAAGTGTGGGCTTGTATTACCTAAATAGGTTCTGTCATCAGGGGTTATTTTACCATCGCCGTTTACATCCTTGTATTTAGGGTCGCCTGGTTTTGAATTAGGCTGCGGCGCATAGGTTTCACCGGTTTTAATTACACCCTCGTAAACGTAACCATAAAGCTCGCCTAACTCCTGCCCCGGTACCAGCTTGGTAAAGCCCTGGCCCGAAACCGTACCACTTGGGTTAGCCGTATTGGTAATTATGTTTGATACACCCGGAGCCAATGTTAAATCCTTTTGCTTGTTATAAGCCACATTGAAGCTTGTGCTCCATGAGAAATCTTTTGATTTAATGTTGGTTGAATTGATACCAAGCTCAACACCCTGGTTTTGTACTGAACCACCGTTAACCAACTCGGTACTGAAACCGTTTTGCTGGCCAATTGGGATATTCAATAAAAGATCGCTGGTTTTTTTGCGGTAAAAATCAAGGGTAATGTTTAACCTGTCGTTAACAAGGCCCATATCCAAACCTGCATCAAACTGTGCAGTACTTTCCCATTTTAAGTTAGGATTTGGCAATGAGGAAGGCTCAATACCTACCTGTAAAGCTCCACCTGGCGACAGCACAGTGCTGTAGTTGGTAAATGTACTCAGGTATTGATAGTTAGGGATACGGTCGTTACCGGTAACACCGTAGCTTAACCTAACTTTTAAACTCGAAAAAGTATTCAGGTTTTTAATAAAATCCTCGTCGGTTAATTTGTAAGCCAAAGCACCTGATGGGAAAATACCATGCCTGAAATTGCTACCAAACTTTGAGGATGCATCATCTCTTAAGGTAAAGGTTGCTAACAATTTATCCTGGAAGGAGTAGTTTACCCTGCCAAAATAATCGGTAAGGTTTGATTGTGATTTACCGCTGGTATATGAGATAGGAACCGAACCTGCGCTTAAGTTATAAAACAAAAATTCATCGGTTGGGAAACCCTGGCTTGAAGCGCCTAAGTTTTCAGAAACATCCTTTTGATTAGAGTTACCTAACAAAACGGTGAAATCGTTTTTAACACCTACCTTAAATTTATAGGTTAAATAGTTTTCAACCAACCACCTGAAAGCGGTCGACATTTGCTCGGCGCCGATACCACCGTTTGCAGCGCCCGCCACCAATGTACGTGGGGTGTACTGACCAGAAGTTGTCTGGCTGTACTCGCTACCTGCGCTAAAGTGGTAAGTAAGGTTTTTCAATATGCTATAGTCTAAATAAACATTACCGTTAAACAGCTTGTTTTCGCTGGTGTTGGTTGGCTCTAAAAGCCCGGCTAAAGCGTTGTTTTTTCCGTTGTAGATATAATAGCTGCCATCGGCATTGTAAGCCGGGATATTAGGCTGTGCCGTTAAGATGCTAAATAAAGGTGCTGTAATATCACCAGAGTATGATTGCTGATCGGTATTGGTAGCTGCACCATAAAAGTTAGCGCCAATTTTTATATTTTCATTCAATGTTTTCTCGGCACCTATCCTTGCGGTATATCTTTCCATATCGGTATGCCTTAAAACCCCAATCTGTTTCATGTAGTTACCTGAAACATAAATTTTTGAAGTTTTGTCATTACTGCTCACGCTAACGCTCCTGTTTTCGACAGTTGCATTTTGAGTAGCTAATTTTAACCAGTTGGTATTGGCCACATTAAAACTTGCCGGGAATGGTGCAGGGTTACCATCTTCAATAGCTGTAGCGTTTTGAATATCGGTGTATTGCTGCCCGGTAAGCAAAGCGGGTTTATAAGTTAAAAACTGGTAACCGTTTGATACATCGGCATCAATTGATACTTTACCGGCTTTACCCTTTTTGGTAGTGATCAAAACCACACCGTTACCACCACGCGATCCATAGATAGCAGTTGCCGATGCATCCTTTAAGATCTCAATGTTTTCAATATCGTTAGGGTTAATCAGGTTTCCGTTATCGCTGATAAAACCATCAACTACATATAAAGGTGCGTTGCTGGTATTTATAGAGTTACCACCCCTTATAGTAATGTTGATAGCGCCGCCCGGTGCAAAGTTTGATTGCTGCACCTGCACACCTGCTGCCTTACCCTGTATAGCCTGCCC
Source organism: Mucilaginibacter sp. (assembly GCF_965277465.1). Taxonomy (GTDB): domain Bacteria; phylum Bacteroidota; class Bacteroidia; order Sphingobacteriales; family Sphingobacteriaceae; genus Mucilaginibacter. Next base: position 2,401,947 of record NZ_CBDICW010000001.1, on the reverse strand, counting down.
AAGGTTGGCCGTTGTACCGCCAAGGTTAAGGTCGTCACTTTTAATAGTGCTTACGGAACCTGTCAAGTCTGATTTTTTAACGGCACCGTAGCCTACTACTACAACCTCGTTCAGGGTGTTAAGGTCATCCTGTAAAACAACTGCTACATTGCCACTTTCGCCAACGGTAACCTCTTTTGTTTTGTAACCAATAAAAGATACTACCAATATGCCATCCTGTTTTTTAAGCGTTATTTTAAATCTACCGGTAACATCAGTAGTGGTTGTGTTGGCTGCACCTTTTTCTGATATTGTTGCACCAATCACTTCAAGGCCTTTGCTATCTTTTACAGTTCCTGTAACTGCTTTTTGCGCATGTGCTGCTAAAGGCAAAAGCAAAATAAGATAGCAGCAGATCTTTTTCAGGAACGGCCTGTTGCTTAGGCCTTTTATCGGAAAGAGTACTTTCTTCAGATCCGATACAAATGGAGTATAAGTTTTAATCATACATTTTGTGAATTAGTGTGAGTTAATTAGTTGTTGCTTTAATGTTATGTTTTTGAGCTTTTTGAATAATGGAAATTAGATTTTAAGCAGAGCAAAAACAAGGTTACGGCAGCGCAAAGACTACGCAAACGTTTGTTTATCAAAAACTTAGCTCACGCAAACGTTTGATTAGTTAATAATCAGTTCATAATCGACCTGCTTTTTTATGTTGATAGGCGTGTTTTTGAGCACCTTTTAATAAAATGCGGAAGCACATTTTCCTTAAAATGTCATATTATTAATAAAGCCCGGATGGTTTTGATTTTTTAAGTAATAAACCAGCATTTACCATGCAGGTTTATTACTTAAAATGAGCCGTTTATGTGGAATAAAAAAGCCTGCTGTAGTTTATACAGCAGGCTTTACAGATCAGTTTATTTTTAGTTTGTTTAGTGCGTTTACAATACTACAGGCTTATCAGGGGATGTATTTTACTGTAGATCTTTTCCATACTTTCAATGGCGGTATCATCCGCAGTGGAGATAATAAAGCTTGAATTTTCAGGTGTTTCAAAACTGGCGCTGATGCCGGTAAAGTTGAGGATCTGGTTTGCTTTTGCTTTTTGGTACAAACCCTTAACATCCCTTTTAATACATAAGCTTAAAGGGCATTCAACAAATACTTCAAAATAGCCTTCGCCTATTATATCCGCAGCCATGGCCCGGTTTTTATTTAAAGGGGTAATAAATGAGCAAATGGTTACGATGTTATTTTTTAACATCATTTTTGCTACCTCGGCAGCACGCCTTATGTTTTCCTGCCTGTCGGCTTCGCTAAATAAAAGGTCTTTGTTCAAGCCTTCTCTTAACACATCACCATCTAACGAAACCGTAAAGAAGCCATTGCTTTCTAACTTTTCCTTCAGCAGATCAGATATGGTTGTTTTACCTGCACCCGATAAACCGAACAGCCATACAACTATCCCCTTTTGATTCAGTGCGCTTTTTTTACCGGTTTCCAATTATAATAAATATGATGATTTATGGATCAGTTATGCTTTACTCTACACAAAAAGCTGCCATTTAATAACGATGGCTTATTGTAAGGTAATGCTTTGCCGGCAAGCGTTTCAACTGTGCAGCCGCTAAAATTGGCTATTGCCTGCCCTGCCGCAGTATCCCACTCCATAGTTGGGCCTTTTCTAAAATAGAAATGGGCCTTCCCTTCGGCTATCATACAAAACTTAACCGAGCTACCTACCGCTATAAATTCAGTTATCGGGTATTTGTCAAGCACGGCTTCCTCTTCGGCATCTGCATGCGAACGGCTGCCTACTGCCACCCAATCAGCAGCCCTTTTATCTGCCCTGATCTGAATGGGTGCTTGTCCGGGTACCTGTTTATAACTACCTGAATCCTTATCACCATAATACAATAGATCCTGTACGGGGATATAGATCACCCCAAATACAGGTACATTGTTGTGCATCAGGGCAATATTTACCGTAAATTCTCCATTTCTTTTAATAAACTCTTTGGTACCATCCAAGGGGTCAACACACCAATAGTATTCCCAATCTTTTCTATCGGCATAAGGAATATCTTTTCCTTCTTCGGACAGAACAGGGATATTAGGGTAAAGCTTTACCAGGCCATCAGAAATGATCTCGTGCGAGATCTTATCCGCAATGGTTAGCGGCGATGAATCTTCCTTTTTGGTGATATTAAAATCCTGTTTAGGATCGTTATAAACGGCAAGTATGGCTTTCCCGGCTTCAACGGCTATATCTAAAATCTGTTGGGTTTCTATATTATTGATCATATCAGTTAACTAATTCACCGCGTTTGCCAGCGATCTTGCTTTGATGTCCCTTAAAATCTGCAGGTGACCCGCTCTTTTATCTAAATCAGATCTTCTTGCCGTTTTCAGGATCTCTTTTTTCAACAACTCATTTTCGTTGAAGTATTTTTCAACTGCATTATCTGAAATTAACCCTGTATTTGTTAATGAACTAAACAAAGGATATTCCAGTTCGCGCAAAACATCCTGCGAAACCAGTTCAAAGATCTCAATTTCTTCTTTACTCAGTTCCTTATGAAATTTCCCGGTATTGTTGCTGATAATGGGTTTCTCTAAATTCTCCCACATTTCGCCCGCTGCCGCTGTTGCTTTTGATTCATTTGAATTATAAAAGCTAAGCATGTCCGCTGAATAAGTAATATTTAAAAATGCGCATAGCTTTCTGATCACCGCCTCTGGGTTAACGATCAGTGTTTCGTAATTCAAAGAGAAAAAACGGCTCCCATCAGTGGCTTTTGCTAATTTGATACAGGCAGCCTGGTCGTAGGTCCACTGCTGGGCCAGGTTATAAATATGCTTTTCGCCTACAATTGCTTTTTTAAACGATACAGCTACATCCCGGCCATCGCGGTACAGGTAAATGTACTTTAAGTTTGGGCTATGGGCATCCAACTCGTGGGCATAATGAACATTGGCCATGCTTTTACAACACCAGTATTTTGATCCTTTTGCTATGGCAGCCTGCTCATAAATCAACTTATTGATCTCATAAAGCGTATAAACTGTCGAATTTTCAAAAATCCATTCGCGGTTTATGGTTATACCATCCCAGGGTACAGGGTTTGCCTCTACATAATTTACCACATCATTTATAAGGATTTTATAAGTGCTTTCATCCAACTCGCCATATAAATGCAGTAAGGGAATAAACGTTACCAGTATATGCGGCGGATGCGGAGAGGAAATTTCGACAGACTGATCAAGTATTACCCTTAATAAATTAGATCCAGACCTTTGTGTGCCGATGATCTGGATTCCGGCTGGTTTGTTGAAATCGCTCATACTAAATATTGTGTTAATGCGCCTATGGTTATTGATGCAATGATTAAATAAACCGGGCTTATTTTGAATTTGAAACTTAAAATTAAGGAGGCAGCCGCAAATACGCCAATGGCAATAGTGAAATGCTGCTGATATAATATTTTTATAGCCGATGCGATAATAAGGCCAATTACCACTGCCTTTACCCAACTGATCATATCTTTTGCTAACTGATGATCTTTAGTCTTTTTAAATACCTTGCTTACCATTACCATTAAAATTGCCGATGGGGTAAACATGGCTACCGTTGCCAATATTGCCCCTGCAACACCTGCTATTTTATAGCCAATAAATGTGGCGCTAACCAATATAGGACCCGGCGTAGCCTGGCTAAAAGCAATGGCATCAATAAATTCGCGCTGGGTAAGCCAGTGCAGATCGTTCACAAATAAGGCTTGCATTAAAGGGATCATCACATAGCCCCCGCCAAACAAGGAAAGGCTGATGCCCGAAAATATGATACAGATTTTTAATAAAGGGGCGCTAAAACTTCTGAAAGTATTGGTGATAAACAAAAGCTCGTTTATGGCCAGCAATCCTATTATAATACCAGAACCTGCATCAACCTTCAGTTTATTTTTGAATATAAAGTTTTTGGCATATTTGCCCCTTTCCATAAAAAGGCCTGCTATTGCCCCTATAAAAATAAAAGCTATGGTTATTAAATAACTATTGGTTATGGATATTACTACAACAGTAAACAAGCATAACACCGCCTTTTTATAGTTTTTTGCGATCTCCTTTTTATACAACTGAAACCCGGTTGATAAGATGATGCCACTTACTGCTGCACCAACAAAGTACATAATTTGAGCCCATTCAATTTTATAAGCGTAAGTAAAATAGGTCCAGGATAAAATCAGCATTAAAATACAGGCTGGCAATAAAACGGCGACCGCGCTAATGATGGCCCCAGCTTTTCCTTTGAGGTGATACCCAATATAAGCCACTATGTTAACCGCCAGCGGGCCGGGCAGCAGGCTGGCTAAGGTAATGCCGTCAAGTATTACTTCGTTATCCAGAGTTTCGTCCTTATCAACCATTACACGCTGCACCATTGATACCAGTGCCATGTAACCGCCAAAGCTTACGCATCCTATTTTAAAAAAAGTAAAAAACAGGTAGCCTATGGTTATCTTTTCCTTTTCGTACCTGCTTACAACACTTTCTGTTAATTGCATCACTATCGTATTTAATGTATGGCTATTAAGGTTACACTATCTTAATAAAACAATAACATTTGCTGAATTTAACCACAAACTGATTTATGTGGCCTAATAATATTAACACAAACGTTTGCTAAAGCTTTAACTTGCACTTTAACCATTTAAAATTAGCCATAAACCGGTTTTAATAACAGGCTTGCGAAAACCTTATTAATAAGTTAATTATAAATTTAAGCAGATATTTACAGGGTGGTAAAAAGGTGCACAAAAATGGCTCAAACGTTTGCGTTAAAAATCCATATTGCCATTTAGTATGTTTGAATATTAAACAACCAATTAATGCTTGATAGAATATTATCCAGGTTTGGATTAACCCCTGCTAAATACAACATACAACCTTTTGGATCAGGTTTAATTAATTACACCTTACGTGTATTTGGCAATGGCGAAGACTATATTCTTCAAAAAATAAATAGCAATGTTTTTAAATCGCCGGATGATATTGCCAAAAACCTGGCACTGATACAAGCCTATCTTAAACAAACCAATCCCGGGTACTTTTTTGTAGGGGCATTGCCATCAACCACTGGCGATTTTTTAATCAAATCAAAAACTGATGAGTTTTACAGGCTATTCCCATTTGTAAAAGGCTCAAAAACAATTGATTTTATAAGCGAGCCTAAAGAAGCATTTGAGGCAGCGCGCCAGTTTGGTAAGTTTACTTATATGCTTAAAGATTTTGAGGCGGCCAAACTTCACTATACTTTAGCCGATTTCCATAACCTTAAACTACGGTTTGAACAATTTAAGGCGGCCTGCCAAAATGCATCGCAAACACGTTTAAATGATGCAGCTGCCGAAATAAAAGAAGTTTATAACCATTACGATATACTGCAAACCTATAACGAACTGATGGATAATAATCAGTTACCGGTAAGGGTGATCCATCATGATACCAAAATAAGTAATGTGTTGTTTGATGCCGCGCAAAATGGTTTGTGCGTTATTGACCTTGACACCATTATGCCAGGGTACTTTTTAAGTGATGTTGGCGATATGATGCGCACTTACCTGTCCCCCGCCAATGAGGAAGAAAGCGATTTATCAAAAGTGCAGATCCGCGAAAATATTTTTAGCGCCATATGCAACGGTTACTTGTCTGAAATGGGCAGTATCTTAAATGAAACTGAAAAGCAGCATTTTATTTTTTCGGGGAAGTTTATGATCTATATGCAGGCCATCCGCTTTTTAACCGATTTTTTAAATGGAGATATTTACTACGAAGTCAAATACCCCGAACATAATTTAACAAGGGCTAAAAACCAGTTTAGGCTGCTTAATGGTTACCTTGATGCTGAAACAAAACTCGGCCAGCTTTTTAACCAGGCCTTGAGTAATGTGCTTTCCGTATCGGGCAATTAATACGATCAAAAAAATTCTGCTATCAATCATCATACTGCAATGAAGAAATTAAGTTTGCTTATTATAGGCCTGGCTGCTGTTATTAGTTTAAAAGCACAGATAAAAGGCGACAATAAGGTTTTTTGGAAAGAAAGCTTCAGCAATAATAAATTACCTACCGGGTGGAAAAATGTGGACATGAGCAATACCAACAGCGTGGAGTGGCTGGTAACAGATCAGCCCTATCCCGGTTCGTATCAATACCAGCAGCAGGCGCCGCCTATAGCTTCAAAAAGCCGTGGTTACTATCTCCAATTTCAACCCGGTTATATGGTTGATGAGGATCAGAACAGCTGGATAAAAAAGAAACAATATCCCGATGCATGGGTACAAACCGCAGAGATTGATTGCTCAAGCAGGGCATCGGTTATTTTAAGATTTCAGCAAACGTTCCGTTATAATGCAGATCATGCCGCTGCGGGCGCAGGTTTATATGCTGGCATCAGTACAGATGGCAAAACATGGACAGATTTTGATGTAAAGAACAACATCCCGCAGGCTACAGATATGTTTAACCCTATAGCGCAGGAGCTAAATATTAGTAAAATTGCAGCTAATCAGCCAAAAGTATACCTCCGCTTTTACTGGAAAGGCTATTATAGCTGGTACTGGATGATTGATGATATTGAACTGGCCGAAGGTTTTCAAAAAGATATTGCCGCTACCCGCATTACCTCAAACAACGAACAGGGCAATACTTTTACCCAACATGATACCATTGCCTTTAACATAAAAAACAGCGGGATCAGCACCATTAAGCAGGATTTCAAAGCCACTTGCCTGGTTGACAATAAGCAATTGCTTAGTACCACCATTTACGCAAGCAAAAAGAATATATTACCCGGCGAAGAGATCAATGTTAAATTTCCACCGGCAGACCTTTCTCAAAGGCCATCGCACACATTTGATATCAGCACCAAACTTGATGGGGATGAGAACCCCGGTAATGATCATTTAAAGATCAAGGTAACTGCTAATGAATCATACTTGGGCAATGTGACCGGTTTTACAGCCTCCAGGAATGAATTTGAAATAGCCGCGGGCCTGTCAAAAGTTAAGGTAATATTTTATACCGATGATATTTTCAGGATCTGGCTTGCACCCGACGGCGAGTTTACCAACCCCGCCGCTAATGATATTGTAGAAAATTATACCGTTAAAAATCCGATCGTTAGCAGCATCGATAAGGGTGCTTATTACCTGATTAAAAGTGCTGTTTGCGCACTAAGGGTATACAAGCAGCCTATGCGTTTTGCTATGTATAACGCAGCCAACACCCAAAAAATATGGGAAGAAAGTAAACCCTTAAGCTTTGGCGCTAAAACAACGCAGGCCATGACCCGGCAGTCAAACGAATATTTTTATGGCTGCGGCATGCAAAATGGCTATTTTTCGCACAGGGGTAATGATATATTGATTGAAAAAGGCAACGGGTGGGACGATGGCGGCAGGGCTAATCCGGCGCCATTCTACATGTCTACCGCTGGTTATGGGGTATTCAGGAACACTTTTGATGTGGGCGTGTATTCATTCAAAGATTCATTAAAATTCAGCCACAACGAAGATCGTTTTGATGCCTTTTATTTCTACGGACCATCCCTAAAGAAAATATTAGATGGCTATACGCAAATCACAGGCCGCCCTTTCCTGATGCCACGCTGGGCATTAAGCATGGGCGATGCCAATTGTTATAACAAGCCTAACCGTAAAAAGCAACCGCAAACTACCCCGGCAGTAATATCAACCGTTGCCGATAAATATGTAGAGAATGATATACCCCGCGGCTGGATCCTACCAAACGATGGTTATGGATGCGGCTATGTAAAGCTGGATTCGGTAGTTAAGGAGCTGGCCAAACGTGGCTTTAAAACCGGCCTGTGGACAGAGAACGGCGTTGATAAAATTGCTACCGAAGTTGGCCAGTACTGCACACGCTTATGTAAACTGGATGTGGCATGGGTTGGCCCCGGCTATAAATTTGCCCTTGATGCCTGCAAGGCTGCTTATAACGGTATTGAGCACAACAGCAATGCGCGTGGTTTTGTGTGGAGCGTAATGGGCTGGGCCGGTACTCAAAAGTACTCTACTGTTTGGAGTGGCGATCAGAAAGGTAACTGGGAATATATCCGTTTCCACATCCCAACGGTAATAGGCTCGGGCTTATCGGCGCAAAATGCAGCCACTGGTGATGTTGACGGTATTTTTGGCGGAAGCGATTCTACCTATACCCGTGATCTGCAATGGAAATGCTTTACCCCTGTTTTTATGGTGATGAGCGGCTGGGCCAAAAAAGATAAACAGCCCTATGTTTACGGCGAGCCTTATACTTCCATCAACAGGAAATACCTGCAACTTAAAATGCAGCTCACCCCATACATGTACACCTATTGCGAACAGGCCCATGAATTGGGTGTGCCGGCATCGCGCGCAATGGTGCTGGAGTATCCAACAGACCAGGTTACTATGGGCAAACAAACCCAATACCAGTTTATGAACGGCGAATGGCTTTTGGTTGCCCCGGTTTATAAAAGCGAAGCCAAAAGAGATAGCATATACCTGCCAAAAGGCACCTGGTACGATTACTGGAACGGCAAAGCTTATACCGGCAGCACCTGGCTAAACAATTACCCTGCGCCATTGGACAAACTGCCCCTATTTGTTAAAGCAGGTGCAATTATCCCCATGTACCCAAAAATGAATTACGATGGTGAAAAAAGAGTTGATAGCCTGACAATAGACATCTATCCTTACAAAAACTCCTCGTTCAATTTATATGAAGATGATGGTATAACCCGCGATCACCGGAATGGGGCTTTTGCCAAAACATTGATTGAGGTAAAGGCTGATAAAACGGTGCAGGTTAATATCAATGCGGCTGTGGGTAACTATAATGGCAAATACCTGCAAAGGGTTTACCTGCTAAATATCCATGCACGTAATGCGCCTAAAAAGATTACGGTCAATAACAAAAACATGAGGATCTATACTTCGGCTGCTGCATTTAACAAAGCCCAAACAGGTGGTTATTTTGATGCCAGTGATAAAAATGGCAAGCTCCACATAAAAACGGATTATTTAAAAACGGACAAAGCGCAGTTAGTAACTATTTATTGATCATATATTTTGCCATTCGTAACAATAGGGAGAAACCATTATGCTGTATAAAAGCTACATATGGCTCTTCCCTATAGTTAAATAGAAAAAATCCTGCTTTACACGCTATAAATTTAGCGCAGCAGCATCACAGCATCGGCTAATGATTTTCAAAACACTTAAACCCACAGGCAAAATATATGTTTAACTAAGGTGCGGATGTTATAAAATATGATCATCTTTAATTTATCAGATTTTTTATTGATTTAGCCAGAAGATTAAAACCATCGCGATAAACATATATATGAACACAAATACAGATCAGGATAAACCCAAAAGTACAGGGTTAGCATTATCGGGCGGTGGCGTAAGGGGTGTATCTCATTTGGGGGTAATGCAGGCCCTTGTAGATCATGGCATTGAGTTTTCGCACATATCGGGCACCAGTGCCGGGGCAATTGCAGCAGCCTTTTTTGCAGAAGGTTATTCCCCAAAAGAGATTTTACAAATGATAAAAGACGCGCGCCTGCTTAAACTATTGCGCCCCGCAATTGGCAGCACCGGTTTAATCTCCATTTTAAACGTGCGCTTTTTGATCGAAAAATATATTCCGCATAATTCCTTTCAAAAGCTTAAAACACGTATCACCGTTGCATCGGTTGATTTAGGTGAGGCAAAACTGGTTTATTTTACCGATGGTGATTTAGACATGGCTATTTTAGCTTCCTGCTGTTTGCCGGGGCTTTTTAAGCCTATTGTAATCAATAACCACATGTATGTAGATGGTGGGATCCTCAATAACTTCCCGGTTGAGCCATTGGTGGGAAACTGCGACCTGATCATTGGTTCGTCATGCAATCATTTACCGGCAGTTACCGAGATCAAATCATTTGCCAATATGGTTGACAGAGCCGCTATGATTGCCATTAACTCCAGCCTTAACACCCATAAAAATCTGTGCGATATTGTAATTGAGCCACATGGCTTAGGTGCTTATGGCATATTTAATACCGATGCCGCCGAAGAGATTTATATGATTGGTTATGAAGAAGGACTGAGAACCATAAACGGTAACGAAAAGCTGCATGCTATTGCCCAGCATCATAAAACCAAAAACCTGGTTAAAAACTAAGCACTGTATTTCCAAAAAAAAAATAAAGGTTTTTAAACCCGGCTGATTATCCTTTAGGATAACAAAACCGGTTAAAAACCTTTAAGATGTGATTTATTCTGTTCTGCTTATTTTAATTCCTGTAAGCGGGCATAAATTTCAATCATGGCAGCCTGGTCTATCAGGCTTCTTTCAGGTTTTGTGCCCAGCATATTGTTAGCATCGCGTTCGGTATTCCAAATGGCATCGGCATCCTCCTGGTAAAAGTTAACCCAATCTTTATTACCATCAACCTTATATAATTCCTGGTAGCCGCGCAGCATTACGGCATTAAACCAATATCCGCCCGGTAAGCGTCCTTTCTTGAAAAAATATTTACGGCCCGCTTTGGCAATTCCCTCTGCTACACCAAGGTACTTATGATCTTTTGTGATGTGATACAGCAAAACATTTGATTGCAGCATGGTACCTAAATTATAAGTGATCTTAGCCTTCCCTATCTTTAAATCTCTTAACCTGATATTATCATAATAAATACTATCCGGTGCTTGCAGCGTTTTGTTTACCCACTTATATACATCTAATGCGGTATTTAAATAAGCTTTGTTATGGGTGATATTGTATAACTGCAGCAGCACCAAAATACCGGGACCGTTAGAGCAGGTATTTTTACTTGATTTATCACCTTCGTTCCAATAAAAACCGCCGCCTGCAACGGTATCTAGCCCGCCAAGCATATAGCGGCATATCATTTCTGATTTTTCAAGATACCTTTTTTTATGATTACGGTTATAGGCATCTAAATAGGCTATAGCCACCCATTGGTTATCGTCATAAAAGCGACTGTCGGGTTTTTCTTTTGTTACGCTTGCCTGGTAACCGGCAAAGGGTAGTTTATCAGTATAATACTGATCAATCGCCTTTTCAACAGGCTGCATATAATCTTTTGATGGATCTATTACTTCCATTTCATTGGCAGCCTGTATGTAGGCACACAAGGGCCACAGGTACGAATGTTTATTTTCGTTTTTTGCTTTATCCGATGTTTCATAATACAAGCCTTCAGTACTATCGCGCAGCTTATTGTTTATTTGCTGATAAAGTAGCTTGATACGGGTATTATAGCTGGGCAATTGCGCTTTAACATAATTAACAGCCAGTGCAATAAACGCAAGGCTCAGTAATATATAGCGGTTGTTTTTCATAGGTTTTAGCTTTATAAATTTTTTTTATGCCAGCAGATGAGGTTTGGTTTTATAGATCTCCCATAAAAACTCGCCAAACAGGGTATTGGCCCAGGCAAACCACTTGCGGGTAAAGTTTGCCGCATCGTTTTTGTTAAAGGATTCGTGCATGAAACCTGTACCTGCATTGCTGTTTTTGAGCATGGTGATACATTGCTTTATTTCATCGTCATTATTACTGGTAAGGCCACGAATAATGATACCTAAAGGCCATATCATATCCTTACCTGCATGCGGCCCTCCTATCCCCTCGCCTGCTTTGCCTTTAAAAAAGAAAGGGTTATTTAACGATAACAGCATTTTACGCGTGTTTTGATAAACCGGGTCGGTGTTTGAAATCGCATTCAGGTATGGCAAGCCAAGCAGACTGGGTACATTGGCATCATCCATTAAATTATAGCTACCATAGCCGTTTACCTCATAAGCATATATTTTACCATACTGGCTATGATCAATAACGGCATGTATTTTAAGCGCAGCCTCAACCTCGGCGGCGAGTGCGCTGAGCGAAGCTGCAGTTGCGGTATCACCAACAATTTTATCCATCATTTCGGCAGCCTGTTTAAGGCTAACCACAGCGAAAAAGTTTGAAGGGATCAAAAACGAATAAATAGTTGCATCGTCGCTTGGCCTGAAGGCTGAGCAAATTAGTCCTACCGGTTTTACCGGGTAGCCATAACCATTCATAGCAACTCCATCCGTAGCCCACGAGGTATTCCGCTGAAAATGGTAAGGCCCGTCGTTTTCCTTGCGCTGCTGGTCTTTAAAAGTTTTTAAAGTAAGCTTTATGGCCTGGGCCCATTTTGCATCAAAAGGTTTAGTATCGCCGGTTAATTTCCAGTATTGATGGGCAAGCCTGATAGGATAGCAAAGGGAATCAATTTCCCACTTACGCTCATGTATGCCGGGCTGCATATCGGTAACATCATGCGCCCATTCGCCTACTTTATTAGGGTCGTTATAAAAAGCGTTGGCATAAGGATCTTTCAAAATGCAACCTGCCTGGTGATTTATTACACCGGCAATTAGTTGCCTGAGCTGTTCGTCCTTTTTAATAAAGCTTAAATACGGCCAAACCTGCGCGCTGCTGTCGCGCAGCCACATGGCGTCAATATCGCCTGTAATAACATAAGTGTCCGGCTTTGCATCTTTCAGCATGTAGGTAACAGTGGTATCCAATGTATTGGGGAAACAGTTACCAAATAACCAACCCAGTTCATTATCCTTAACTGCCGATTGAAACTGGGTTATTGCTTCCTCAATAGATTTACTGCTGAATTTCCGTTTATCTGCAGAAACTCTTACTTCGGGAAATGCTGAATTGCCAAATGCCGGGAATTTAGCAAGCATAAAGCCTGCTCCAATTACTGCTGTATTTTCTACAAATCTGCGTCTGTTCATTTATAATATCAGGTGTTTATATCAATCAAAAAATACAAGCATTATGCGCTTATTATTGGATTTTTGCTTCGGCTTTTAACTTTGCTGCTGCTTCAATCATCATCATACCGCTCAACTGCGTGGTAAGATCTGTACTGCCTGTTGGCTGCATGCTCCAGTCAGGGCTGATCATCATCGATGGCCTGGCTATTCCCTTTGCATAAAGCGACTGTGCATTTTTCTGTAAAAAGTTGGCATACTTGGTTCTGTCGGCAGCATCCAGATCAGGCAATTCAATCAACAGCGTCATGTAACGCACGGCAACTCCTTTAAATAAACCACCATCGCCCTGGCCTTCACTTTTAAGTATGCCATTTGAGGTAAGGTTAGGATCTACAATTAAATTATTTGCTGTGCGGATAGCATCCTGAAGATATACCGGATCTTTAGTGATATTGTAAAGCTCAACCGCCGAACCGATAAATAAGCCCTGGTTATAAGTAAATACCCAGTTATCAACCTGCCCGTCCTGGTTGCGGTTAATTCCATCAAGTACCTCGCCCGATGTTGCATTAACCAAATTGGTTTTCATCCAGCTGTACAAGTTTTTAGCCAAAGTAAGGTCTGCAGCATTGCCTTGCAGCTCATAAAATCTGCTGGCTAAAATAGTAGCGTTGCCGGTTGAGGGTATATTTTTATAATACAGCTGCGTACGTTGCCATGCAATGCCGCCGCCAGCTATGGTGTTTGATCCACCTTTTATTTCGGTATAAAGTATTTGGGCTACATTAAGGTAGTCCGCATCTTTGGTTATGTTATAGTCTCTTAAACTTGCATTAGCCAGCCAGCCCATATCATCATAAAACTCGTTTGGATATGCCCCGCCATTGGTTGTTTTAATACCATTAAGCAATGCTTTCATCCGTTGCGAATAAACGGTGTTGCTGCTTCTCACAAAACCATCTGTCAGCACATCAAGCATGTGGGCATTTGGCCAGTAATTAAAAGTATTGTTACCGCTGTTGTTCTGGATAAAGTAATTACGATCTGCCGAAATAAAGGCAACGTAAGTACTGCTCTGTAATGAATCGGCAAGGAGCGCGTAATTATAAGTTACGGGCGTTACCGGTGTAACCGGAGTTACAGGTGTAACTGTAGTTTCGCTCTTTTTTGAGCATGAGCAAAAAATCAATCCGGCAAATAACAATTGCGCCGAATAATTAAACCATTTATTTTTCATAGTGTAGGTATTTAAATAAATGGGCTACAGCAAATAGCCGTAGCCCATTTAAAGTTTATTTTGCTGTAATTGAATTGGTATAGTTGCTTAAAGCAGGGCTATAGTTCACATTAACATTTACATTTTTATTATTATCGCTCGGGTCAATTTTAAAGCAATAATTAAACTGCGAATTATCAACCGGGTACATGTAATAATAAGATAGAGGGGTACTGCTGCTTGGATCCTGGTTATCAGAATTCACACTGCCATACCATTCAACCGATTGTGTGCCGGCAGAGTTGATTACCGTAAACTGGTATTTGTAGCGGCTGTCGTTACCATAGGATTCGTGCGGAATAATCAGTGGATAGTTGTCCATTTCCCACTGGCTGTTGCCTATGTAAGGCAGTGTAAACCAAATTTTACCATCAGGTGCAGACCAAAAGCCTACCGATACAATCTGGGTAATAGTTGCAGCTGCCGAATTAAGATCGATTGAAATGCGGTAAACATTTTTATTACCGCTTACTGTTGTACTGCCGTTTAATACCACATTGGCATTATTTTGTATAGAATACATCGTTGGCGTACCACTATTTTTATCAACCAAAGTATAACTACCTGCTTGTAAAGATGTGTAAAGCTCAAAAACACCATCAGATATTTTTTTGAAAGCTATAGCCTTGGTAACATCTGTTCCCTGCTCGGTAGCAGTACCGGTAAGGTAAAGCGAAGCCGGAAGCACAGCAAATCCCGCAGGCCTTGTAAGCTGAATAATATGACTTGCAGTGCTCACTTTGTTGTTGGTTACTTTTGAAACTATAACCGCCCATTTAAGTGAACCAGTGCTTGATGATGCTATGCCCGCCAATGATGCAATGGTGTTTAACACCTTTTGGGTAATTGTTGCCTGCGGCTGGATACCCGCACCATCAGAAAGTACTTTATAAACCGGCTTGCTGAAATCGCCGCCTGGTTTATCAAAGGCTACCTCGTACAATACCAAGTCCTGGGTTGTGCTTGGCGTCCATTGAAATACAATACTGTTGCCTGTTGCAGGCTGTAGTGTTAAACTTGCCTGGTCGGCAGGTAAACTAAGGGCAGTAACCGGGGCAACTGATGTATCAAGTGCCCGTTGATCTTTTTTACACGAAGTAAATGCAATTATGGCTATCATAACCATAAAGCTCAATTTTATAATTGTCTTCATTTGATTTATATTTTTAGGTTATGAATTAATAGCCAGGGTTTTGAGTAAGATTTTTATCCAGATTTAATTCGGAAGCCGGGATAGGCCACAAATAATTTTTGGCTGGATCAAACTTGCGTAACTGAACCCTTATATAACCATTATCAACCGTTGGATCGCTAAATTTAGCGCCATGTGCATAACCGTTAAGTACTACCTCAGATAGTTTATACCTGCGGATATCTTCAGTTCTGATACCTTCCATTGCTAACTCAACCCTGCGCTCTCTCCTGATGATATTGGTCATATCAGCATTACCAGGGTAGCTCAAAGCATTAGGATCAGTAAAACCTGCACGCTGCCTTAATAGCATAATGGTTTTGCTCCATACATCGGCATTCATTTGCCCCAGGCTGTTCTGAGCTTCGGCATAATCCAATAAAACTTCTGCCCATCTTATCAGCTGTAAATTAAGGCCCGATACAAAGCCCGGCAGGTGATTAGGATCGAAGTATTTTTTCCAGTAGTAACCTGAAGCTGAAACGGCTTCATTACCTGCTGCATACTCATTTAAAGGCGGCCTGTTAGGGTCTGAACCTGGTTTTATATAAATGATCTGTGTTGAACCATCCGGATTAGGAAATTTGTATTGATCATAAACTATGGTTGCAGTAAGCCTTGGATCGCGGTTTACGTAAGGATTATTTTCATTATAACCCGAAGTAGGATCGGTAATAGGCTTACCGTTGGTCATAATATAATCGTTCACTAACTCCTGTGTTGGGGCCAGGCTGTTTACACGGGCTCCTGTTGATATAGGTGCAAAATCAAAATCATCAGACCATGTTCTGCCAGTTGTGCCAGATACATACTGCAAAGCAAGCATGGTTTCGGTATTGGTTTTATTAAGCGTTGCATTGCTGAACAAACCTCCGTAATCACTTGCTAAGGCATAATTGCCATAAGTAGCCGGGTTGTTCATCAGTTTTTGGCAAATGGTTACCACATCGGCCATGCGGTTGCCTTCGTATAACAATACGCGGGCCTCTAATGCAAGGGCAGCACCGTTGGTAATACGGCCATTTGATGAGGCAGGGTACTGATCTTTTGATGGCAATATAGCGGCACAGGCCTCTAACTCCGATGTAATGAAGTTTAGTACGGTAGTGCGCGGACTACGGGCAATTACCTTAGCCTGGTCTGGTGAAATAACGGTGGTTATAAGCGGTACATCGCCCCACCATTTCATTAAATTAAAGTAGTGCCATGCTCTGATAAAGCGCATTTCGCCTTTCATACCAGCAATAGTGGCTGTTCCAAGTGTTTTATTTTGATCAACGTTGGCTAAAAACAAATTACATGAATTTATGCCCGAGTAATAATAGGTCCAATCGCCCAAAAATTTGGCTGTTGATGCATTAAAACTACCGCTTGCTATAGGATCATTATTGCTGTATGCATTGTCAGACATATCATCATTAAAAAAATAAAGATTGCTGTTATACATTAAGCTGTAATTATTATTTAATGCATTATTAACGTTTACACTGGTAGTCCAGAAATCTAAATTGGTAAACTTATTGGTAGGTGTAAGGTCAAGCTTTTTACAACTGCTGGCAGCCATTATAGCCAGCATTGCAATGAATAATTTTTTAAAATACTTCATGGTATATATTTTTTTAATTATTAAAATGTTACGTCTAAGCCCATACCATAAAAAATAGGTAATGGATAAGAACGGCCGCTGTTTGATGATGTACCAATGCCTGTGTTATTATCAAATTCTGATGTTTCAGGATCTATAAATTTCAGCTTCGTTAGCGTGTATAAATTTTGACCGATCACTGAAACTCTTAGTCTTTCAATACCGGCTTTCTTGGTCATGCTTTTAGGGAATGTGTAACCGATATTAACATTTTTTAAACGTGCATAAGCAGCGTTGAAACTGTATATATCTGAACCATCGCGCCAGTTGTTGGTATTTGAATCAGACCCGATAGCTGCCAGTCTTGGATATTTTGCACCCGGGTTTGAAGGGGTCCAGAAATCTGTTTGATTTTGGAACAGGGTGTTACCATAATTGTAGTGGAAAGGTTCAACCTCTTCACCCCTTATAAACTCAGTACGTTTACCAACGCCCTGGATAAATAACGACATGTCGAATCCTTTAACAGCAATTCGGTAAGTAAAACCAAATGTGAATTTTGGGAAAGGGTTACCAAGTGCAACCATATCTTTCTGATCTATAACCCCATCGTGGTTTTGATCAACATATTTCAAATCGCCCGGCGCTAAAGTAAGCCCGGCCGGTTTTGCTGAACTTTGAACTTCGGCTGCAGACTGGAATATGCCAGCTACCTTATAGCCATAATACTGGGTTACCGGGCCGCCTACTTGTCTTAGTAATGAATACTCGCCCAGGTTATTGATCTGCTGGGTAGCACCATAGCTAAAAGCCAAAAGTTTGTTGCTGTTATTGGCTATGTTAAAGCTAAAGTTTTGTGTTACACCACTGGTTCTTAATGTATAGGCTACCGAAGCTTCCCATCCTTTATTTTGAACCTTTGAGATATTATAATCAGGGAAACCGGCACCAAAAAGCGCAGGAACATCAGAACGTGCTGCTAAAATATCGCTGGTAGTTTTATTAAAATAATCTAACGATACGTTTAGGTTATTATTTAAAAAGGCTGCATCCATACCAATGTTTAAAGTAGCTGCTCTTTCCCAGGTTAAATCAGGATTACCCAATGCATAACCGGCACCGCCAACTACTGCATTATTAAAGCCATAAGCATTTTGGTAAGGGAAATAAGTGGTTTGGTACTGATAAGCATTTACGTTTTGGTTACCCAATACACCGTACGATGCTCTGAATTTTAACGTATTAAGCACATTTTTTAAAGGCTTCATGAAAGACTCTTCGGATGCTAACCATGAACCTGCAATTGACGGGAAGAAACCCCATCTGTGGCCGGCAGCAAATTTTGATGATCCGTCTTCCCTGAAATCGCCTTCTAAAAAGTAACGATCTTTATAAGAGTAGTTTAAACGGCCAAAAAATGAATCAAGGCTTGTTTCTGAGGTAGCGTTATTGCTGTTGTATGAGTTATTGGCATCAAGCGTGGTACCTGTTGTAGGTATGCCTAATTGGGCATCGGTATACAACTCCTGTAGCTGAAAACCGTGTGAGCTGTACGACTCGTTAGATACCCCTAACAATACTTTAAACTTATGCTCTTTGATCTGTTTGTTGTACTCAACAAATAACTGCGAGTTTAACAAAAGTTGTTTGGAGCTGTTATCAAAAACGGAGCGGTCATCGCCATAAACACCTGTAGGTACATCGTTAACCTGTATGCGCCTAAAAAAGTCGCTGTTATCAGTAACTGTACCACCTACTATACCGGTTAACTTTAAATCTTTAGTGATTTTTAACTGGCCATTTAATGTACCAAAAAACTCATCGTTATTGCTTAAGCTGTAACCACCCTGTTTTAGTGCACCTAATACGTTATATTGTGATGATACCGGATTGGTAAGGAAATTACCGTTTGCATCCTGGAAGTTGTAATTGTAAGGAACACGGTCGGCATCAGCAAAAATATTATTATCGCCAATGCTGTTGGTTTTGTTTTGTGTTTTATCATAGCTCAATATCAGGTTAACCCTTAGCTTACCAATTATTGAAGTTTGATTCATGCGCAGGTTATATTTCTGATAGCCATAGTTTGAACCCGAACCGCCGTTACCTACTATATTACTACCTTGATTTTGGTATCCGCCAGAGATAAAATAAGAGTTGGTTTCGCCACCACCGCTGATAGCTACGTTTTCAGATTGTAAGGGCGCATTTCTTAAAACATGCTGTACATCCCAGGTACCGTTGCCCTGTGCCTGTAATTGCTGGATCTGCTCTGGTGTGTAAGCCGGTGGTAAACCTGAGTTTACCAATGATTCGTTTTTATAATAAGCATTATCCCATGAGTTAACTTTTTGCAAAAGCACATCAGCATGCTGAACGCCGTAGCTGCCATTAAAAGTTACCGTTGGCTTCTGGTTTATCTTTCCGCTTTTGGTGGTTACCAAAATAACGCCGTTTGCCGCACGTGAACCGTAAATAGCTGCCGAACCTGCATCTTTCAAAATAGATACACTGGCAATATCATTAGGGTTTATGGTGTTTATGTTACCCCCAACAATGCCATCAATTACCACCAATGGTGTATTATCACCAGTTGTACCTACACCGCGGATGTTGATATTAACACCACTACCCGGATCAAGGCTGGTTTGCTGAATAATTAAATTGGGCGATTCGCCTTGTAAAGCCTGCAAAGCATTCAATACCGGCTTTTCGCCAATATCTTTTGAGTTTATCTGGTTTACTGCTCCCGTTAATGAAATTTTTGTTTGTGTGCCGTAACCCACAACAACTACTTCGTTAAGGGTAGTATTATTTTCTTTTAGTTTTATGCTGATGGATGTTTTATCGGCAACCGGAATTTGCTGGGTTATAAAACCTATAAAACTATACTCAAGCACGGCATTATTATCAGTTACCGAAATGCTGTAGTTTCCGTTAGCATCAGTAACCACCGCATTATTGGTGTTTTTTTCCTTTACAACCACACCCGGTAAAACCACCCCGGCACTATCGGTTACAGTTCCGGTAATTGATCTTTTTATGATCACACCATCTATCGGTTTTTTGGTGATCAGGATGGTTGTGTTCTCAATAGAGTATACCAATGGCTGATTAGCAAAGCAAACGTCGAGCGCTTGTTTTAGCGTGGTGCCATCTAAATCTAAGGTAACTGGTTTGGCCAGCCTTAAATCCTCTGCATTATATAAAAAATCATAGCTTGTTTGAGCCTGTATCTTTCCAAAAATCTCTTTAAGGGTAATTTTCTTACCTTTTAAAGTAACCTTTTGTGCATATGTTGCCGCAGATACCTGTAGGAAGGTTGCTGTGAGCAAAATAAGAGTTAGTTTCATGATGAGCAAGGGTTTATAAATGCGGCAAGGTTGCTTACTGCAAATAAAATCAGTAAAAATTTTATACATTTGAATGTTAGGTTAGTGAAATAATTGTATTAGCTGCAATTGGTTTTGATTATCTGACAGGCCTTTGGGCTTATAGCCAGGGGCGGTACGAACGCTCCTGGTTAATTTTTTTTTCAGATAACCGTTATTGAGTGTATTGAATTACGCCATAACAGTGATCCTCCTTCCTGAAACTTTAAAGTGAATTTTTCCGATCTTCTCCAGGTGATGTAATAACTCGGTGATACTTTTTGACCTGTGGAAGGTTCCGCCGAAATTTTGATCGGGTATGGTACCTTTGTATTCAACATCAACATCATACCAGCGCGAAATCTTTTTCATGATGCCGGTAATGTTATCATCATTAAATATAAAATAGCCGTTTTTCCAGGCCATAGCATCATCAATATTGGCTTCGGATACGGCAATATTATCAGACTTATAATTTATTACCGCCTGTTGCCCCGGCGATAGTAATGACTGTGCTTTATTTTTGGTGATCTGTACCGATCCTTCTAAGAGTGTAGTGGTAATTTCAGCGTCATCGCTGTATGCGGCAATGTTAAAGTGGGTACCTAATACCTTTACTTCAACATCATTGTTCATTTTTACATAAAATGGCTTGCTTTTATTTTTTGCCACTTCAAAATAGGCTTCGCCGGTTAGTTTAACACGGCGCTCGTTACCAACAAAAGCAACCGGGTAGGTTATTGATGATGCGGCATTTAACCAAACTTTGGTTCCATCAGGTAAAACTACCTGGTACTCTCCTCCTTTAGGGGTGCTTAGTGTGTTATAGCTTACTTCGTCGGCAGCATCGTTTGCAGTGGCCCCTGTATTGTATATAATTTGGCCGTTATGGGTCTTAAGCACATTACTTGTACCTGTTTTGGCCAATAAGCCATTGGCCGCACTATCAAGTACAATTGTTTTGCCATTGCCCATTGTTAAAATTGCCTTTTGGCCGCCGGGAACTATAACGGTAGCTTTTTGTTTAGCAATTAACTTATTGGTGCTTTTTAATGAATTTGTGTTGTAAACTGTAAGCAATCCCCCCGTAACAAAAACCAAAACCGCAGCCGCTACCTGTAACCAGCGCTTTTGATAAAACTTAATAACCTTAGGCTCGCTTACTACATGATCAGCAGCAACTTTTGCAAATCGTGGATCAGCCTGAATGCGGTTTAATACTTCGTTAGATTGTTTTGCACTAAATGCAGGGCCTTCGTCCAAACTAAAAAAATCTTCATCAACTATATCTGCAATTTCATCAGGATCGGTATTACTTAAGTAACTTAATAATTCGTTACAATCAGTACTGCTGATGGTATTATTCAGATACTGTCGTAATAAACGACGCAGCGTTGCTTTTTTCATGTTCGTAAATTGGTTTATAATTAGCCGGGGATGGCTTGCTTATAATTACAGAACACCAAACAGGGATGGTAGGACTACCTGGAAATAAAAAAAATATTAATGCAGTAAAAATAACAGCGTGATGTAGATAAAATCGGCATATTTAAGGTGGGCCCTTAATGTTTTTAATGCCTCTATCATGTGGTTTTTCACCGTGTTTGGTGATATGTTTTGCTGCTCGGCAATCTCTTTATAGGTAAGGCCCTCCATACGGCTTAGCCTGAAGACAAGCTTTTGCTGCCTTGGCAGCTTATCAATAATTTTATCAGCATACTGCTCAAGGTCGCGTACAAACACTTCCTCTTCGGTTATGTTGTGCTCTTCGGCCATGTAATGCAGCAGTTTTTCGGTCAGATTGGTTGATTTGCAAATTTGCCTCAATGCATTCAATGATAAACGTTTGGCTATAACAAACAGGTATAACCATATATTTCCTTCAGGATCAAGTTTTTCACGGCTCAGCCAAAATTTTATAAAAGTTTCCTGAACTATCTCCTCGCTCTGTTCCTTATCTTTTAAAAACCTGAATGCGAGGCGATAAACCTTTTCACTATACAGTTCATATATCATGGTGAAAACAGACTCATTGCCTGCAATCAATTCATGAATGCTGTTACTGTCAATAAATTTGTCGTTCACCTTTGTAAAGTAATTATAATTGGTGCGTTAAATTTAACAAGTATTATTTTGTTTAAAGAAATAATTTTATTGAAATAATACACTAAGCCCCTAATCATAAAGAATATATGCCCCAGCGCATTGCATTCGCATTTTTTTTAAATTACTACCGCCGATGATTTTGGATATTGGCAAGCCACAGTAAGTTTATATATTTGGCTGATGGTAAAAAGGTGCATTTGCTTATTAGCAGCCTGTTTGTTTTTAACAAGCGGAGTGCTATTACCCTTAGGTGATTTCTCGCTAATGAGGGATTTGCCGGGGATGTACCGTAACTATATCAAAATCACCTCTGACGAAGAAGCCGGGGTAATTGATTTTATTGGCGATTACCTGCTTCATGGTAAAGAGATCTTCGGTAACAACGAACACGATAAGGTACCGGCTAAAGGGAACGAGGTGCAGTTTCAGCACCAGGCAAACCAGTTAAATGTAGTTTTTTTGAAATTACCCATTACCATCAATGTACCCAATGAGATAAATATTACCTATCCCCTGTTTAATAAACAATCCAAAACCTCTGGTTATCTGAATGAATTATTCAGGCCCCCGCTCGCCTGATACTTTTCTCCAAATTTTATTCATTTATTTTTTAACCAGCCTGCCATAACTATTTAATGCTTGGTAAGGTGCATTACCGTTTCTGTGAAAAAAAGTTTCATACTTATCTCCTATATACTATTATCCCATTGCTTAATAGCACAAAACACGTTTAAAGCAAGGGTAACTAACGATCAAACAAAAACAGCACTCAAGGGTGCAACCGCCACCATAGCTGATTTGAAATTAACAGTAAGTGCTGATACCGGCGGATTTATAATTATTCATAATATTCCCAATGGAAAGTTTAAAATTGAGATCACTTATGTAGGTTTTGCC
This sequence comes from Mucilaginibacter sp., assembly GCF_965277465.1. GTDB lineage: Bacteria > Bacteroidota > Bacteroidia > Sphingobacteriales > Sphingobacteriaceae > Mucilaginibacter. The sequence continues at coordinate 2,378,696 of NZ_CBDICW010000001.1, read as the reverse complement.
GCAAGCGATAAGGTATATACCTTCCCCTTAAAAAATCCCGGGCAGTTTTTTGATGAAAGCCTTGAACCATCAGCTGGCGAACTTGCCGAAGTTACCATACAAACCACCCGTACCAACCAAAACCTGCGGGATATTCCTACCCGGATTGAAGCATTACCATACGAAGAACTGGATGAAAAAAGCACCATGCGGCCCGGTGATATTAAAATGCTGTTGGGCGAAACCACGGGCATCCATGTTCAGCAAACCTCTGCGGTAAGTGCAAACGCCAGCTTCCGGATCCAGGGTTTGGATAGCCGTTACACACAGTTGTTGCAGGATGGGATGCCGCTTTACGCTGGCTTTTCAGGTAATTTAAGTCTGTTACAGATCAGTCCGCTTGATTTAAAACAGGTGGAGTTTATCAAAGGATCAGCCTCAACACTGTATGGCGGTGGGGCAATTGCCGGCTTAGTGAACCTGATTAGCAAAGTGCCTGAAAAAACGCCCGAACTTACACTGCTATTAAATGGAACAAGCGCCAAAGGAGCAGATGCAAGCCTGTTTTACAGCCAAAAATGGGAACACATTGGTACCACCATTTTTGGATCATATAATTATAATGGGGCCTTTGATCCAGCAAACACCGGGTTTACGGCTATTCCTCAAACTAACCGCTTTACCATAAACCCCAGGGTGTTTTTTTATATTGACGATCATAATTCTGCATGGTTTGGGGTAAATACTACCTATGAGAATCGGTATGGTGGCGACACCAGGGTTATAAGCGACAAAGCTGACAGCCTGCATCAATATTTTGAACGCAATAAAACCTTTCGCTTTTCTACTCAATTATCAATCACCCATAAAATTGATGCCGAAAGCAGTTTTAATTTCAAAAATACTATAGGCTATTTTGACCGGCAATTGGCTGAGCCGGGGTTTGATTTTAAAGGCAGGCAGCTCTCTTCTTTTAGCGAAGTTAATTATGTAAAAAGAGGTGATAAGGCTTCGTGGGTTGCCGGAGCCAACCTGATTACTGACAATTTCACAGCCCGGCCACCGCAAAACAATTTAAACTACACGCTTACTACCGTTGGTGCTTTTGTACAAAACACTTACAAAGCAACCAAATGGTTCTCGTTAGAAAGTGGCCTTCGCCTGGATAAAAACACACCCGCTCCTGATAAACCGGCTAACGGGCTATTCTTTTTACCACGGTTAAACGCTTTGTTTAAAATAAACGATCATTTTACAAGCCGTATAGGCGGCGGTTTAGGTTACAAAATGCCAACCCTGTTTAATGACCAAAGTGAACAGGACGGGTACCAAAATATCAAACCCTTAAACGTGGGCAGTACACAAGCCGAGCAATCCTATGGGGCAAATGCTGATGTTAATTACAGAAGTAAACTTGGTGATGAGGCCTTTATAAATATAAATCAACTGTTTTTTTATACCTACGTTAACCGGCCATTGATTTTACAAAATAATGCTTTTATAAATGCACCCGGCCATTTAACTACCCAGGGTACAGAAACCAATATTAAACTGGTAATGGATGAACTTGTGTTTTACTTTGGATATACTTATACCGATAGCAAACAGCATTTTAACGGGATAACCAATGCACAACCATTAACACCTAAAAACCAAATTAGCTTTGATGCCACTTACGAAATTGAAGGTAGTTTCCGATTTGGGGCAGAGAGTTTTTATACCGGATCGCAATTATTAAATAATGGCACTACAGGAAGAGGCTTTGTAACTTTTGGCCTGCTGGTGCAAAAAATGTGGAAACGCATAGATATTTTTATTAATGTAGAAAACCTGACCGATCAGCGGCAAACCCGTTGGGGTAATATTTATACCGGCAGTATTGCAAGGCCTGATTTTAAAGACATATATGCACCCTTAGATGGCGTAGTTGTAAATGCAGGTATCAGGTTTAAACTTTTAAATTAGCGGATTAAAAGTTATTTGTTTAGCGGGTGTTTAAAATCTCTGTGTTTCTTTCTGTTCTTTGCGGTTATATTCAGTACTAAGTTTACAAAGGTTAAGATACAGAGCGCACATAAAAAACCATTATTTGGCGGCTTTTAATGAAAATGGCTTTTGATTCTGAATTTAAAAACAGCCGTACATTTTATGATATGTACGGCTGTTTTATATTAAAATCGTCTGCCTATAATTATTTTTACAATTGCTTTTTCGGTACCGCTGGTAAAACCATAGCCAATACCGCCGTTAAACTCCCAATCAGGGTCGGTATTTAAATCGGTGGCTATAAAAAGCTGCTGCATCTCCTTTTGGAATGCATCGTAATGAAAAAATGGCCCGGTGCTGCCGTAATATTCAAGCCCTAAAGCCACTACCTTGCTAATATCATAGCTCCCTTTTACATTGGGCGAAAATATAAACCCCTTGTTTTGATCAGGGCCGGCAAAGCTTTTATCAAGCGTTGGGTTTACTGATACATAGACCCTGTTCCATCTTTTATCAACAATAGGCCTGATTTCCAGCGTGCTGGTATTGGCCGAAAAGGCCTTTTTCTGATAGCCAAACTCGGTTGATATACTAACACCAACCGGCCATTTCCAGGCTAAGGGTGCCGCAAACCTTGGGCGTATATGTGAGCCAACGTATGCCGTACGCCCCTCGCTCCCAATCGAATTAAAGAAATAAAACCCTGTTTCAAACCAAGGTGTCCAGCCGTGTGTAATTTCAATGGTTTCATGCACCTCATGGTTATCGGGCAGTTCACCATCCACCTTTGTTTTAAAGCCATTAACGGTATAGTTGCTGTGCAGCTCAACCATGGTGCGGCCCGGATCAACCGTTTCTGATCCGTAAACCTGTATTTCGTAATTATCCTGTGCCTTTGCTGTGTTCAGCAAAAAAACGAGGAAAATAAATGCGTATAAAATTTTCACTGCTTAATAGGGGGTTTTTAATTATTCTTTTCCGCCATTTATCATGTCAGAAACAATTCCGGCGCCATCTTTTCTTTCGGCCAAGAATACGCCTGCTAAATGCACCGCAATAAATGCCAGCACCAAATACATACAAAAACCATGTACTTGCTTAACACTGTGCCTGATTGCTTTAAAAGGAGCCATCGCATCTTCAAAAGCTAAAAACAAGCCGGTAATAACCATCACTAATAAAAGTAAATAGAATAAGGCATATATGGTTTTTACCGTAAACTCATGCCTGGCAATCCTGTTGTTTTTTATGGTTTTAAAGTTGTGGTATTTGCTTTTTATGATGCTGATAAACTTCTGATCGGCCAATTGAAAAAATTCAAGTATGAGCCTGAACAGAAAAAGTGCGGCCAATGCATAACCGAAGTAAATATGTATATCCCAAACACTATCACTTAATGAATGTGCCGCAGAGCGGGCCTGGTCTGCATTTATAGTAGCGCCAGAATCTTTCAGATCGCTCTGTATCAATATAGCGGTTGAATGGTCATCAGTAATAGTAGCGTTGATGAGCACCGTTATTAACGATCCGCTGATAATGATCAGATTAAGCCAGTGCCATAAACGTAATGGAGCTGAGTATTTTTTATTTTTTGCAGGATGCCGTAAATCCTTTTTAACCGGTTCAATAATTGCCATATATTTTGTTTTAACTTGCTATTCCACCAAGGTAAATGCCTAAAAGAAAAACTATCCCTCCGCCTACTATTACCTGCAATATTGTTTTAAGCAAAGGTGTTTCCATAAATCGGTAACGAATAAAGGCAATAAGCAATAATTCGCACACAACTACAATATAAGCAAAATGTAATGCGGTATGTAAATCACTTATTAAAAAAGGTAATGTATGCAACATGCCACCCAATGCTGTTGCAAAAGCTGTAATAGCTCCCCTAACAATGGGACTTCCACGTCCGGTAACAGTTCCGTCGTCTGATAATGCTTCGGCAAGGCCCATGCTTATGCCTGCACCCAGTGAGGCGGCAAGACCTACATAAAATGCCTTTATGGGCTCCCCGGTTAAACCCGCCGTGGCAAATATCGGCGCCAGTGTTGAAACTGAGCCATCCATTAAGCCCAGCAACCCCGGTTGTACCTTTTGAATTACAAATGTAGCTGTTTCTTTTTTTGTCATTTTAAAATAGATAGTTGATTTTACTAAACTAAAGCGCTAATTTGAAGCAATTCTGTAGTTATTAGCAAAATGAGGTTTTAACTTCAGAATTGCTCCAACATCCTGTATTATGTTTGATAAAAAGACCAATTGAAAATACTGATCATTGAAGATGAAAAGGCGCTTCTTGAAAATATAAGTAACTATTTTAACGAAGATGGCAATATTTGTGAAAGCTGCCAGTCGTTAAATAGTGCTATTGAAAAGCTGTCGAACTATGAATACGATTGTATTTTACTTGATATTGGTTTGCCCGATGGCGAAGGCTTTGAAATATTAGATTACCTTAAGGATAAACAAAGAAATGAAGCTGTATTAATTATATCGGCCAGAAACTCGTTAGATGATAAAATTAATGGGCTGAATATTGGTGCCGACGATTATTTAACCAAGCCGTTTCACCTTGCCGAACTTAAAGCCCGCGTAGTTGCCACTTACCGCCGCAAAACATTTAACAGTAACAATAAGCTTATATTTAACGAGATAAGGATTGACCTTTCGGGCAGAACGGTGGAGATTAATAACATACCCATTGTTTTAACCCGAAAAGAGTACGATATGCTTTTGTATTTTATTGCTAACAAAGGAAAAGTGATTTCAAAAAATGCCATAGCAGAGCATTTATGGGGAGATGAAATGGATATGCACGATAATTTTGACTTTATTTACACCCACATCAAAAACCTGCGTAAAAAACTTTTGGATGCTAAATGTGACGACTATTTAAAGTCAATATATGGCATCGGTTATAAATTTATGGGGTAATGAAACTATCTGCACATTATAATAAAGTAAGTATTTCGATTTCGGTGGTTGTTTTATGTGCCGGCGCCCTGATCTATTATTTTGCCATTCATAAAATTGCACGCAATCAACTGGATACCGAGCTTTCGGAAGAGTTTGCTGAAAGATTAGATTACCTGAACCGCTACAACAAAATACCAAAAAAGGATTTTGATGAAAATATAACCGAGTTTAAAAAGGTGGGTAATATAAACTACCCAACCAGGTTTTTTGATACGGTTTACTATGATCAGAGAGAAAAAACATACGAAAATGGCAGGGCAGTTACCGGGCTGGTAAAAGTTAATAATGATACTTATATAGCCATAGTAACCGAATCATACGATAGTATTAATGGCCTTACACAGCTTATTACTTTAATAACGCTGGCTTTAATGGTGTTTTTGTTACTGATACTTTTTATAACCAATAAATATGTGCTTAATGGATTGTGGAAGCCATTTTACACCACACTGCACCAACTGAATGAATTCACTTTGTCTGACGTTAAGGCTTTTTATTTAAAAGATAGCAAGGTTGATGAGTTTAATGAATTGAACAAGGCGGTTCAAAAAATGGCATCAAGGGTAAAAAAGGATTATCAGCACCTGAAACATTTTACCGAAAATGCATCCCACGAGATGATGACCCCTCTGGCGGTAATAACCTCAAAGCTGGATACATTGATCCAGGATGAAACTTTAAAAGCCGACCAGTTTGAACAGATAAACGATATTTATTCGGCAACGGGAAAACTATCAAGGTTAAACCAGTCGTTATTGCTGCTGGTAAAAATAGAGAATAACCTGATTGATGATGCCGAAACCTTAAACATGCAAATATTGATTCAGCAAAAGCTGCGTCAGTTCCAGGAGTTAATATCAACCCGGTGTATTACAATTTCTGATATATTGACAGAAAAAGAACTTTTTGTAAGCAAAACACTGATTGATATACTGCTGAATAACCTTTTCAGCAATGCCATAAGGCATAATATTGATGGTGGTAAAATTAACATTCAGTTAACCAGCGAAAAGCTAATTTTTCAAAATACGGGGATCGATCTGGCAATGGATAAAGATACCATGTTTGAAAGATTTAAAAAGGGCAATAAATCAGAAGGCACGGGCTTAGGTTTAACCATTGCCGAAAATATATGTCAGCTTTATAATTGGAAGATTGATTACCAGCACACCAATTCAATGCATATTTTTACCATAGTTTTTAATTAATCCACCATAGGCAGGCTGTATACCGTAACCTGCTTTAGCTTTGTAAAACACGGTTTTATATTGTGCTAATCTTCAAAACAGAAAATTTGAAAGCCCTTAATAATCGAATTACTGCTATATAAAATCACAAAAAAAGGCCTCGTAATTATTTGGTTTTATTGAATAAAAAAAGCGTTTGTACCAATGGACAAGCGCTTTTTATTGGCATGTGTCCGCTACTTTGTTAATGCTTAACATGGAGCAATGATTAAACAGGTATTATAAAAATTGTATATTTTTCTGGAAGTCATCAAAAACAAGTTTTAATTAATTTATAGCTAAAATTACACTAAGTGAAATTATTTTTCTTATAAATCACAAAAAAGAAGAAAAATGGAACAACAATTGTATTTACCAAAATATTAAACAACCATTTAAAATCTACCAAAATGACAACGAAACCAAAAAAATCAAACAAAGCGGTAAACCGCACACCCGAAGCAGAAAGTGCCTTAAAGGAATTATTTATTGACGAATTAAAAGACATTTATTGGGCAGAACAGCATTTGGCCAAAGCATTGCCAAAAATGATAAAAGGTGCTACGTCAGATGATTTAAAACAAACCATTACCGATCACCTTGAGCAAACTAAAAATCACGTAACCCGCTTAGAAAGCGCTTTTGAATCCATTGGCGAAAAAGCTAAAGCCGTTAAATGCCTGGCTATGGAAGGCTTATTGAAAGAAGCTGACGAGCTTTTGTCTGAAACTGATAAAGGAACCGAAGTACGCGACGTAGCGATCATTTCTGCCGCCCAAAAGGTTGAGCATTATGAAATTGCATCGTACGGTACTTTAAAAACATTGGCTACCACCTTGGGCTACAGCGAAGCTGCAAGTCTGTTAGCTGAAACTCTTGAAGAAGAAAAAACAGCCGATTCATTATTAACAGAAGTAGCTGAAAACTATGTAAATGAAGCTGCACTGGCAGAATAAACGTAAACCTGCATTTAATGGTTTAATTAAGTTTTAATTAAACCCGTATGCAATCTGTTTAGTATTTTGCTAATTAATATCCGCAATACAAAAAAAGCTGTTTCCTGATCAGGAAACAGCTTTTTTATTTAAAATTATACAAACATCTCCCATATTTGTTTTAATTATTAACCCATATTCAAAACATAAATATTTATCATTTTATAATATAAATATTACATTTGGCATATATAAACCAAACTGTCGGTTAAATAATTTCTGCAAAGTTTAATAAATATGCAGTTAAAAATGCTTTTCGCCGTCATAATTTACTGCTAATATTATATTTTGCTTCTATTTTGAATATGTATAACTATGATATTCTTAATGATAAGGACCTTATAGCCTTGATGCAGGCAGATAACGAAAAGGCTTTTACCGAGGTTTATAACCGGTACTGGGATAAACTTTTTGCCATTGCTGCTAATAAGATCAGGGATTTGAATGAGGCCGAAGAAATTGTACAGGATATATTTGTTTCGCTTTGGAAAAGACGGAGAGAATTAGGTGTAATTGATACACTAAGCTCATATCTGGCCATATCCGTAAAATACCGGGTAATCAAAATTTTAGATAAACGCAATAATCAGCAAAAATATGCCGACTATAGTTTGCAAGCCCTAACTCTTGCAGATGATTCGACACAGGAATGGCTTGAATTTGAAGAATTAAAAAGCCGTTTGGCCTTATTTGTGGCTGATTTACCTCAAAAATGCAGGTTAGTATATCAATTGAGCCGGGATTCCGGCTTCTCACAAAAACGTATTGCTGCCGAAATGGGTATCTCTGAAAAAACTGTTGAAGCGCATTTAGGTAAAGCCATAAAAACTTTACGCGGCAGGTTAAGCCAGTTTCTGCTGTAAAACACCATCCAAAAAAACAAAGAAAATATATTTCACATTACACTAAGGGATATTGGTTTCACAGCGGACTTACTATTAAACGCCCTGCTGAATGAAAAGCAATATTACCGACAAGAGGTTACAGGAATTAGCTAAAAAATGGCTTGATAAAACCATTACCACCGCAGAGCAACAAGAGTTTGCCGATTGGTATAATTCTGAAAACGACTTGTCTGTAGAGATCCCTAAAGCATTTGCTGATAGCGAAGAAGTATTAAAAGAGCGTATATTAATTAAAATAAACGAGGCTATTAAGCCCGAAAACACCAATATTAAACCTATTATTTTAAAAAGATGGGTATCAATAGCAGCTACCCTGCTGCTATTTAGCTCAATAGGCATATACTACTACAACCATAAATCTCCTTATAAAAAAAATGCATTGGTGCATCAAAGGGTACCGGCAAATAATGACATTAAACCAGGTGGCAACAAGGCTGTTTTAACGCTGGCCAACGGCAATAAAATAAACCTCAATGATATTAAAAACGGGGTACTTACAAACCAGGGCAAAACCCAGGTAAAAAAGGATAAGGACGGATTGATAACCTACCAGGCAATTACCAGCAATGAAAATGAAGCACCTGTTTTTAATACCATCAATATCCCCAAAGGCGGCCAGTTCCAGGTTGTGCTGAGCGATGGTAGTAAGGTTTGGTTAAATTCCGCATCATCAATTACCTTCCCTACTGCTTTTTCAAAAACTGAAAGAAGAATCACTATAAGCGGCGAAGTTTACCTGGAGGTTGCTAAAAATAAAGCATTGCCCTTTAGGGTAGTAACCGGCAAACAAGTAATTGAGGTATTGGGTACGCATTTTAATATAAATGCTTACCCGGATGAACCTGCTATTAAAACCACGCTTGCCGAAGGCAGTGTAAAAGTAATGGCGGATGGCCAAACGGTAATGCTTAAGCCTGAACAACAGTCGGCAGTTATAAATAACCATTCAGAAAATATCAGTGTTAAAACTGTTGATATTGAAAACGTACTGGCCTGGAAAAACGGCAACTTTCAATTTGAAAAAGCCGAGATACCATTTATCATGCGCGAAATTTCGCGCTGGTACAATGTTGATATTAAATACGAAGGTAAAATGCCGCAGCGCATTTTTTCAGGCAGCATATCGCGCAGTGTAAACCTTTCGGAGTTTTTAAGAATGCTGAAATATTCGGGAATTGATTTTAAGATACAGGGGCAAACTATAATTGTTGCTGCCTGATGCCAATCCCCTATTAGTAATAAACCAATACTGCCAGGTTTAACCAGCCGGCTGCTTTAAATAATTATTGCTGCAAGGGCAATAATAAATTATAGATAATATACCAATTACTTACAAAAACAAATTAAGCATGAGAAGATCAATACTTAAAGTACCCTGAACCTGAAATATATTTTTTATGGCAGCCATAAAAAATAACAGATAAAAAAATCCGGGATGCGTTGGAGCGCATTCCCGGATTACATATCTGGGTTACCCGTATCCACAATCGCGAAATTGATAAATAAGTTTTTAACCCAAACATAACAAAACTATGAAATTTAATTTTATGGTGGTGCCACTTAAGCGGTATCATCTGGCCAAAATTTTATTAGCTATGAAGCTAACCGCTATCTTTATTTTTGCTGCTCTGCTAAATGTAAGTGCCAAAACATTTAGCCAAAGTATCAGCATACATCAAAGCAATATATCGGTACAAAAAATACTGAAACTGATTAAAAAGCAAAGCGGATTTAATTATATTTATGATGAAGAGGCTGTGGCCAAAACATCAAAAGTTGATATTGATTTAAACAATGTATCTATTGAGGAGGCATTAAACCAATGCTTTAAAAATCAGCCCCTAACGTATAAAATTTTCCAGCAAACTATTGTTGTAAAGGCCCGTAACCAGCCATCAACCGAGGTTACTGCCCTTCAAAAAATTGAAGGTACGGTAAGCGACGATAAAGGCCCATTACCTGGCGTTAGTGTAAAAGTAAAAAACACACAGCTTGGTGCCGTTACAGACGTTAATGGAAAGTATGTAATTGCACAGGTTGAAGGTAATGCAACACTTGTGTTCTCGTTTATAGGTTATAACACCCAGGAAATTGCTATTAATAACCAGCCAACCGTTGACGTAAAAATGGTTGCATCGTCAAAATCACTGAATGAAGTGGTAGTGGTTGGTTATGGTACACAAAAAAGAGTCGACCTTACAGGCGCAGTAGGTAGTGTAAATGATAAACAACTGCAGGAACGCCCGGCATTAAACCTTGAACAGGAATTAGCCGGTAAAATTGCAGGTGTAAACGTTTCAACTAACTCGGGTGCACCCGGTGGTGAAACAAAAATAAGAATCCGTGGCTACAGCTCAATAAATTCAAGCACCGACCCTTTATATGTTGTTGATGGCGTGGTTTGGACAGAAGGTGGCGCTTCTATTAACCCAAATGATGTAGCAAGTATTGATGTATTAAAAGATGCTTCATCAACCGCTATATATGGTACACGCGGTGCCAACGGTGTAATATTGGTAACCACTAAAAGGGGCAGTGGTAAAAAAGGCGGAACCGTAAGTTATGATGCCTACGGCAGTGTAGGTGTTATGGCTAAGGAGCTAAAAGTGCTTGATGCCAAACAGTTTTTACAGGTTGAGGATCAATCATACGCCAACATAAAAAAATATGACCCGACCGGCTGGGCCGCAGGTAAATACGCGGCTGATGATCCCAAAATTATCAGGACTGCGCTTATCGGTAAACTATTTGATTCAAACTTAAACCCATTATACAATGTGGATTGGCAAAAAGCAGTAACACGTACTGCATACAGCCAAAATCATAATGTTTCGTTTACCGACGGTACCGATAAAATTAACTATGGCTTGTTTTTAAACTATGGCGACGATGAAGGTATAATTTTAAACAGCTACCAAAAACGGTATAATGCCCGTTTAACCTTTGACGACCAGATAAAACCTTGGTTAAAAGTAGGTGCTACCTTAAATTACGATAACAGAGAAACCCGCACTGCTGATGATGGTACAGGTGGTAACAACATCCCCCGGATGATGATTGAAATGCCATCATTTATACCGATCAGGTACCCCGACGGCACTTATGGTAAAAGAACTGATTACCCTAATTTAGAGGGTGGCGATAACCCGGTAGCGCAGGCTAATGAAATTATCTCGTTAGCGTATAACCGCGTTTTTAGTGGTAATGGATATGCAAATATTAACTTTTTCCCGGGGCTTGATTTCCGCAGCACAATTGGTGTAACCACATCAAGCAATACTACGCCCCATTTTCAAAGCGGACTTGTTGGTGGTTCAACAGCTAACCAAACTAACAGTTCGGCATCTATTAACCAGTATAACAATACGTATTGGGAGTGGGAAAATCATTTAACCTACAGCAAGGTATTTAATAAAGTACATTCATTAAACGTGGTTTTAGGTACTGAGCGTCAAAACTTTCAGCAGTTAAGCTCATACGGATCATCACAGGATCTTTCCGATAACTATTACCAATATTTTAATCTTGGTTCAGGTTCTATACCTGGAATACCTACATCAGGTTTTACAGCATGGCAAATGCAATCGTTCTTCGGAAGGATCAACTACGGTTATAAAGACAAATACCTTTTAACCCTTACCGGCCGCGAAGACGGGTCATCACGCTTTGGCGATAAAAACAAATATGGCTTTTTCCCTTCGGCAGCAGTTGCCTGGCGCGTATCTCAGGAAGATTTCTTAAAGGATAACCGGACCATATCTGATTTAAAGCTAAGATTAAGCTACGGCCTTACCGGTAACTCCGAAATTGGTCAATACCAATCATTAGCCAACATCAACACCAACAATTACTTGTTTAATGGCAGTCAGGCCATAGGTACAAATCTTACCAGCATTGGTAATGAGGATTTACAATGGGAAAAAACTGCTGAATACGATTTAGGCGTATCATTTGGCGTATTGAATAACAGGGTAACTGTTGAAGCAGATGCCTACTACAAAAAAACCAAAGCTTTATTACTGAATGCTCCCCTACCCGAAACCAGTGGCTTTAGCAGCGTTTATAAAAACATTGGCAGTATTGAAAATAAGGGAATTGAGATAACAATTAACTCTACCAATATAAAAACCGACAACTTTACGTGGACCACTAATTTTAATATCTCGTTCCTGAAAAATAAGATCCTGGATTTAGGAAGTTCAAATGATGATATATTTTTAGGACCAACCTTTTTATCGCAATTTAACCTGATGCGCGTAGGCCAGCCGGCCGGCGAGTTTTGGGGATACAAAGTATTAGGTACCTGGAGCACAACAGAAGCCACCCAGGCTGCCAAGTATGGCCTGTTACCCGGTGATTTAAAAATTTGGGATAAAAACGGTGATGGTAAAATTACCGCCGATGATAAAACGGTATTAGGTAAATCAACACCTGATGGTTATGGGACGTTCACCAATAATTTCCGTTACAAAAACTTCGATTTAGGTGTTGAGCTACAGTTTGATTACGGTAACCAGATCATGAACTTGACCAAACACTCAGGCCAGGACAGAACAGGGCAAGCAAACAGCTACGCTACTGTACTTAATGCATGGACACCGGAAAATCAAAACACCAGTATTGCCGAAGACCGCCCGGCTTATGTAAGATATCAAACCGAAATATACTCAACCAAGGTTGAGAACGGATCTTTCGTGAGGGGTAAAACAGTAACATTGGGTTATACCTTCCCTACAGCATCTATTACTAAATTAAAATTGAGCAGGCTGCGCTTATATGCACAGGCTCAAAACTTGTTCCTGATTACTAAATACTCCGGTTACGACCCCGAAACTTCAACCTATAACGGCAGCAGTAACTTTACCCAGGGTATTCAGTTTTATGACTATCCTAAACCGCGTACTTATCTGCTTGGTTTAAATGCAAGTTTTTAATTAAATCTTAAAATACAGAATCATGAAATTTAATTTAAAAAAATATAAAATAGGGGTTAGCTTAATTATCCTTGCTCTAATGGTAAGCAGTTGCAAGAAATACCTGGTCGAAAAAGACAATAGCAACTTCGTAAAAAGCAACTATTTTACCACTGGCTCACAGGCACAAACCTTTGTAAATGGTATTTACAGCCAGCTTCACTTGTTTCAAAATGGTGATGCTTATGGCGAAAGCCCTTTTATTACCATTGAGTTATTTGCCGGCCATGCTACCTCGTTGGGCCAGAGTGTCAATAACAGCAACGTAATAAACCAGCGTACAGATGCTGTTAACCCGGGCTTTGAGGATGTTTGGCAAAACAGTTATAATGCAATAGCTAATGCCAATTTAGCTATTGCCAATATCCCATCTATCAATATGGATGCTGCCTTAAAGAAAAAGTTATTAGGCGAGGTTTATTTTTTAAGGGCATTTTTTTACTACCACTTGGTTAGGCTTTATGGCGATGTGCCATTGATTACCACACCAGTTACGGTTGATAGTCCTGATCTTTATCCTGCACGTAACACTGTTGCCCAGGTTTACCCGCAGATAATTACTGATTTACAAACTGCTGAAGCATCAGGCATGCCTGAAATAGACCAAACCGGAAGAATATCATTAGGTGCCGTACGTACTTTACTGGCAAGTGTTTACCTTACTACAGCAGGCTACCCAATGCAGGTTACCGCTAATTATGCTTTAGCTGCTGCCGAGGCGCAAAAAGTATTAACTGATTATAATTTGTTTACTGACTATGCATTTTTGCACGATAATGCACATAAAAACCAGGGAGAGCTTATTTTTCAGGGGCAGTATTTGGTAGGCGTTTCAACCAATGCCATACCACAGCTTACCGTTCCGTTTAACTTACCGGTAGGCGCTTATGGTGATCACCTTGGAGCCATGATACCAACAAACCAGTTTTTTAACAGCTACGAAACCGGAGATTTGCGTACCAAAGAACGTGAGTTTTACTTTTCCAGCTATCCGCAATATGGTGATACCACCAAGACTGTTGTTTTTGGCGAACATTGCCTTTACAAGTACTTCCACGTTGAAAGTGCTTTGGGTAATGGCCAGAGTGATGAAAACTGGACTTTTTTACGTCTTCCGGAAGCTATGCTAATTTTTGCCGAAGCGAGCAACGAGGTAAGTGGCCCAACAACTGATGCTTATACCCAGATCAATAAAATAAGGGCACGCGCACAGTTACCTGCGTTGAGCGGCTTATCACAAGACCAGTTTAGGCAGGCTATATGGAAAGAACGCTATCATGAATTGGCTTACGAGAATAAAGCTTACTTTGATATACAGCGTACGCACATGATATACGATGTGATCAATAATAAATTCGGCGATGCCATGTCGACCCCTAACGAGCAGGGCGTAACTATGAAATCGCAGTATTTATTATGGCCTATCCCTCAAAGAGAAATAAATACCAATAAAAAACTCACCCAAAATACAGGCTGGTAACCTTTTTAAAATACTACACAAAACCCCACATAACTGTGGGGTTTTTGTTTTTTAGCACTAATGTTTCTGAAACAATATTATTTCTTCATCACTAACTTTATGGCAGCGGTATCCCCTACTATTTTACCATAGCTGCTTGATACCATGCAGGAATTATAATAATGAATCCCTCCGTAAAAGCGGGCCATCGCAGTTTCTTTTGCCGCATCCCTGAAAGATTTAAACGACCTGCTCTTAATTCCAAATTCAAGCTCTGAGGTGTCCGTATAAGCAATATTTTCACCAAAAACACTGGTTAATGCTTCTGCAGCCGATGCTGATATGGTGCAATGACCGCAGGTATATTCAGGGAAAGGCGGCGTTTGCAAATGCGGGCGCCATTCGGGGTCAAAATACTTATCAATAATAGTTTCGGGGCGCACTGTTTTGTAAGTATACTTTGCCGACCACGATTCAATAAATGCATCAAACAAAGCAATAGCCGTTTTTGCAAAGGCATACACCGTGGTATTAAAATCAGCATGTGTTTGTTTAGCACCAATACCCGCAATACTTAACCAATGCCCCGCAGGCGAAAACTTTTTGGTGATAAACATAAGGTGGCCTGATACATTCAGTTTTTGAGGGTTATCATCCCAAAAATCGGCCATGTGTTTTTGATCTGCTGTAAGACTATCTACCGCGTTTTTTATTTTGATAACCCCCTTGTAATACGCACTGTTTTTATCAGTTACATTAAATTCAGGCGGTGGCGGTACGCTGTATTCGCGCGCATCGTGCATCGCCATTGTTCTTATTTCGCCCCAATGCGGTTCAACTGCTTCGGTATAGCCCGGCGCGGTAGGTACCCATCTCCCAACAGAATCATTAATGGCAAATTTTGCTTCGGTACGGGTTCGTGCGTAATTATCACCCTTGCTCCATTTCATAACAGATTGTGCTACATCCTTTGCATAAAACTCTGAATTTTCAACAACATCACCGGGCATGCCATGTTGTAAAGCGAGCTGGTGCAAACTGTCTGTATAATTTTTCATACTTCCTTCGGGGAAAGTAACAGCCTCGCCCACTTTGCAAAAAGCCAGTATGGCGGCGTATTCAAAATCAATGGGTTTGCCAGAAGTGGGTTTTGCTATAGTTTTTAAACCATTAAGCTGCTCAACTAATGATCTGTATTTGTCAGGATAACCAGCTGCAATTACTTCATAGCCTGCAATAGTAGCATATGCATAGCTGCGAGATGCCACCACAGGCGTAAAATTATTGCCCATTACAACGCGGTTTAATTCATGTACGGTACGGCTGTAAAGCTGCGGATCATGTAAAATGTTTTTATAGTCTGCTTTTTTACAGGATGTAATTATGGTAATAACACCGGCAGCAAAACAATAAAAATATCTCATAAAGTAAAATCTGCTATTTAATAACATAGGTCTTTTTATCGGGGCCCACTCCAGTAATGGTTAATGATTTCCAATTAGCAGGTAACTTACTTTTTACCTGCGATATGCCTGCCGGTGTAATATCCAGCCCGCCAAAACCCATCAGCAAGCTTTGTACAATACCGCCGGCACCTGTGGCAAAGTATGGGTTGGTACCACCCTTGGTTTCGGCAATAACCCTGAACGGCGGGTTTAGATTTGGCTCATAAGCATCTTTAAAAAAATGATAAGCTTTATCGCCATTACCCAGCCTGGCATATAGCAAAGCAAATACGGCCTGTGTCATAGCTGGTGTACCTTCGTTGGGTACACGGGTTTCATAATATTCTAAATCCTTTTTTATCTGTGCCGGGTTGCTGATAGTTTTTAGCGGATAGGCCAGTAAATTAACATCAGCCTGTTTAATCCCCTCTCCATTATAGGTTGCAAACTCGCGGGTTACACCATTTTCCATTTTCAGGATAGGGATATTTTGCGCTACGTTTTGCCAATCGGCATCAGCTGCAACACCTAATATTTTTGCAGCAGCCGTTGCATTTTGCAAATTGGCTATTGCCGCGGCATTGGTAAAGGCATTGTTATCAACGTTTTCTGCCCATTCATCGGCAGCTACCACATCTTTTATATCATAGTGACCGGAGCCATTACGCTCTACCCGGCTGGCCCAAAAATCAGCCGTTGCCGATAGGATTGGCCAGCCTTTTTCCCTTAACCAATTTTTATCCTGCGTTACGCAATAATAACTCCATGCGGCCAGGGCTACATCCGCGGTAATATGGTGTTCAAAAGGGCCGCTTAATGCCCATACGGGTGTTTCCTCTACCCCACTATCTGCACTTTCCCAAGGGAACATGGCACCCTTATAGCCGTGCGCAAATGCATTTTGCTTGGCATTTGCCAAACGCTGGTAACGGTACTCCACCAACGATTTTGCAATTTCAGGATGTAAAACCAACAATGCCGGGTACATCCATATATCAGCATCCCAAAAAACATGGCCGTTATAACCTAAACCCGACAAACCCATTGGCGAGGGTGAATAGGCTGTACCTGCCCGCGAAAATGAATATAAATGATACAGCATGCTGTGCACATCCTGTTGTGCCTGCGCGTCGCCATCAATTTTAATATCGCTGGCCCATAAGCTGCTCCATGCTTTGTTATGGTATTCAATTAACCTGTCCCTGCCCTCTAACTTTGCAAACATGGTTAAACGCTCGGCCTGGTTAAGCGGGTCGGCATCATGCGCCGAGGTAATGGACGAGCCGGCAACCGCATAGCGGTAAGTTTGCCCTGCCGCAATTGCCTTGCTGAATTTCATGAGGTGCATATTGCTATCCCACATTTCATGTATAATTCTGGGCTCCTGTCCATGTGGCTCATTAAACAAAAAGGTATTTGATGCGCATAAAAGTAATTTGCCTGTAGGGCTTTTTGCGGTGGAGGTTAACAAACTGATAGTTACGTGCGGCCTGTCAATTTCGTTATAATAATTCTGAACCTCTTTCAAAGCATCCGGGGCTTCCATAATGCTGGCGGCTGTAATATTGATTGCTTTTTTAGCAGTTATGGAAATATCCATCAATACCGTAAAAGGGAGTTGGCGCAAAGAGTAATAGGTGTATTTTATAGAGGCCGCATCGCCATAATCAAAAGTGGTAGTAAATGATGCGTGCTGCATATCCAACTCCTGCTTAAAATTACTGATATTTTTTGCGTCGATGCGTTTGCCATCAATCTCCAAATACATGTTGAGCAGGTTAAAGCTATTTAAAAAGTTGCTTACACGCCCACGGCCATACAGATCATAGGCACCAGCAAGCACTACGTTTTTTACTTTAAAAGGCTCGGGCGATGAAACTATACCGATCATCCCGTTTGCCACCGTAACCCCGTAATAATTAGCCGGATCAATTTTATCCGCTTTAATTAGCCATTCGTCTTGTGCCTGCAGGTTGCTGCTGCCTAAAACTCCTAACCCAAATAACAATGCGATAACCTTATACATATTTAATTAGTTAGCTTAAAAAACTCCATTTGTTTATTGTTAAAAGCGACCACGTATATAATGCCCTGCTTTGTTTTTATTGGCCTGATGTCCCTAACCTCGCCCCGCAGTAAAAACCCCGAGGATACGGGCGATATATTTTTAAACCCGTTGTTTTTATCAGGCATCAGTACGTCGCCGTAATCGGCGTCATAACGCCCCTCGTAAGGCAATACGCCATAAAAGTTACCACCCGCTAATATTCCTTTATTTGAACCCGCTAATACTGCAAAGCCAAACAAGGGCGATACTTGTGCCGATGCAGGAAAAGTCTTAAATTTAAAATTACCCTTCCCCATATTGTAAAACACGCCGGATGCAAAATCATTTACATGTAAGGGATGATGATCGGTTAACGAATCGCCAAACAGCTCATCAACTGATTTCCCGGCAAAATCATGATAGTATAAAAACTTCTTTTTAATGATCGGCACTTGTTTTTCAATTTCACCTTTACCTAAAAAAGTATAGTCTTTTTGATCAATACTATAGGTTAATAACGGATCAACAGTGCCGTTTTTATCAAGGTCTGATAAATATAGTTTTACAGGGTCAGCAATAGTAGGTTTCAATTTAGAGTTTAGCCCATAGTTGCCTGCTATAATATCTGTTTTACCATCGCCGTCAACATCCGCAAGGGTTATTCTTTGCCACCAGCCACTTTGCTGCTCCATACTCCCGGTATGCTGCTGAATAAATTTGCCTTTCCTGTTCATAAAAACCTTAACGGGCATCCACTCCCCGGCAACAACCAGATCGGGCCAGCCATCATTATCAAGGTCGGCAAAGGCTGCCGAGCGGATCATACCTGCATATTTCAGTTCAGCAGGGATCTGTGCTTTATGGTAATTACCATGCCCGTCGTTCATCAGCAAATACGATTCTGGTATTTTTCCATAGCCTCTAAAGGCGGGGGCACCGCTTACAAAAATATCCGGGTAGCCATCGTGGTTTACATCGGCTATTGCTACTGCCGATTTGTTAAGCTTAATAGCGGGGATAGCATCCGACCGTTTAAAATTACCCTTGCCATCATTAATATATAATCTATCAGCCAGTTCAGCCGTACCATCGGGTAACTCATTGCCGCCGCTAACAACGTACAGATCAAGGTTACCATTATGTTTAGTATCCAAAAAAACAGCGTCAACACCTTCATATCCGGCATCGGCTATAAAAGCAGGCTGTACCGAAGCTTTAAAACTGCCGCCAGCGGTTTGCAAAAACAAAGCACCTGCTTGCCCCTTCGCGCCACAAACATAAAAATCTTCCAGCCCATCATGGTTTACATCGCCAACAGCTATGCGTGGTCCTTCGGTTGATAGCATGTGCGGGATTAGCGGCTGCTGGTTAAAATCAACAAAATCATTTTCCTGGTGCTTCCAGTTAACCTGCATTTCAGCAGTTATATTCTTTAAAACTGGCTTCGCCCGAGGGAAAAACTTGTTGTAAATAAAATGTCCGTGGACGTCCTTTTCATCAAGCGTTAAAAGTTTGTTGGTTTTTACATTTTTGATGACCTGATAGCTTTGGTTGGGCCAAACAATAAGCAAGCTATCAATCGTCTTGTCTTTCCCGAAACCGAAATGCAGTTTGGGTTCAACAGATGATTGAAATCCCCGCGTAAGCATCAGCTGCTCATATTGCATTTGTTTCCCAGTAAAGGCATAAGCTTTTACCCCAACGCCGAAATGATTATCCTGCCGCCCTATAAACTTCAGGCTTAAATAATTACTGCCCGAGGTTGAATTTCTGTAGATACAGGCCTCACTGTTCATGTTATTAGTCACCAGATCCAGCTTGCCGTCATTATTTAAATCGGCGTAAGCGGCACCGTTCGAGAGCATGGCATCCTGTATTCCCCATGCGGTACTTTTATCAATAAATTTTTCACTTTTTGTTCCTTTATACAAATAACTGCGGGCCTCGCCAGTGGGCATTTTATCAAGTACCACACTGTCCATGTTGGTGGTATTTAATAGCATGCCCTGTACCGCTTCATTTGATACGTAGCTAACATAATCCATATCGGTAGCGCGGCGCTTTATCCCATTGGCTATAAACAGATCCTTAATACCATCGTTATCAAAATCGGCCAGCAGCGGGCTCCAGCTCCAATCGGTGGCGGCTATGCCATTTTGAAGCCCAACATCGCTGAATGCTTCCCCATTGCCCAGGTTTTTTTGAAGACAGTTGCGTGAGTACTGGTACTGAAACCCACCGCGCAGGATCTTAAACTTATATTGATCGTAGGACTCATCGCCGCCATACGTTTTTAATATATTTTCCTCACCGGGTAACATATCAACCGTAACCATGTCAAGCTGACCATCATTGTTAAAATCAGCCATATCATTACCCATACTGAACCTGCTGTAATGGTTAAAATGCTTAGCGCCCGATTCTGTAAACGTACCATCATGGTTGTTGATGTAGTAATAATCATTCTCATGAAAATCATTGCCAACATATATATCTTCCCAGCCATCATTGTTCAAATCACCAACAGCCACACCAAGGCCATAACCCAGCGCACTACTTAAAATGCCTGCCTTTTGGGTAACATCGGTAAAATGATTATTTGTATTAATATAGAGCCTGCTGCCTGCCTGTTTGCTTGGTTTTTTCCGTAAAGAAGTATCGCCATATAATGCAACCGAATGATCAGACTGATTGAGCAGAAAGCAATCCAATTTACCATCGTGATTTGCATCAAAAAAGGCTGCCTGTGTGGAGTATCCCGAAAAATCAAGCCCGTATTTGGCAGATTGTTCTGTAAAAGTACCATCGTGGTTATTGATGTACAATAAATTATGCCCTTTAAGCCCAAATTTGCCCGCTACTGCGCAAACATAAATATCAAGGTAGCCATCGTTATTAACATCGGCCATAGTAACACCTGTGCTCCAGTCATTGGTTCCGGCTACGCCTGCCTTTTGGGTAATGTCTTCAAATTTATAATTGCCTTTATTTAGGTAGAGCTTGTTTCCGCCTTTTTGGTTCGATGTAAAAAAAATATCAGGCAAGCCATCGTTATTAATATCGCCTATGGCAACGCCGCCACCATTGTAATAATACAGGTAATCTAAAATGCCAGGCTTTGCATTATCGCTGATGTGATTTATAAAGTGGATATTGGTTTGCGATGATGGCAGCAGCTTAAACATAGTTTCGGGCGGCTTTTTGCAGGCAACCACTATTAGGCAGCAAATGATAATAAAGGGCCTGATCTGTTTCATACTTGATTTAATCATCATCAAAAAACAGGGTAGGTAAGCTTAAAATCTGCCATATCACTACCCTGGGCAGGGAATTTACCCTCAAATATTTCAAAAGGGGCAATTTTAACATGAAAATATTTATCCTGAATGTATTTCCCTATTGCTGTATAAACTTTTTGCCGGTCAAAATATTTTCCTTTAAAATCTGCCATCAACACTTTTGTTGCAGGGATTTTCATGTACAGAAAATCATTATCGCTAACAATAGCTGCATCTACAGGCATCCCCACCATCATTTGAACAGAATCATTTTGCTTATTAAGGTACTGGACCATTAAGGGCCCCGTCTGTTTTAAATGCTTTAGTAAAATATAACTATTCAGCTGTTGTTCCATTTCAAAAGCCTGCGTAAACAGCTCTTTTGAAAGAAACGTTTTACGCTTAACAATTATCTTCTTCTCGTCTAAAAAACCTTCTCTTATGTTAAACCCATAGTACAGTTTGGGGTCTTCCATATAATGCTTAAAATCACGTATGCCTGTTTTATTTAAGCCGGACTTTTTTAATGCGGTAAAAAAGTGCTTTATGATATTACTTTTAAAGTTAACTATTATGGTGGTGCTTAGGCCGATACTATCCGGAATAATTGTATAGCTGTAATTGAAATTATTATTGGCCAGCATACTGTTTACCAGTATGGTATTACTGTATAGATGTTTTACTAAAAAATAGCCATCAGGGAGGCTAAATTTAAAACCCTGCGCTACGGGAGTTGCTTTGTATAAAGCAGAGTCGCGGATAAAAGATTTGCTTATAACCGGATGCCATTTTTGCCAGCCTTTAGCATTAACTACCTGCTGAAAACAATTGAAATATGAAGCGTTGATTTTTACGGCAATTTCTTCATTAAACGGAATTAAAGCAATGGCAACAAGTATGGTAAACAATAACAGGAAAAGCAGTAATATTTTTTTCATGTAAAGAAATAACCCCTGGTAAACTTTAAAACCCCAATGTGAATTTACAGCTTCAAATATCAATTAAACAATAATGGAACAGCCGAAGCTGTTCCAAATTCTCAAAATCAAACTCAAATAAATTATTATTAGTTACCGTATCCCGGGTTTTGCGCCAGTAAGGGGTTAGTATTTCTTTGTGGTTGAGGTATGGGGAAAACTAAGGTATGATTATCTGCATCCTGCGTTTTGGTTGGTACCCGTGCACCGGTATAGTAATGTGTACCGCTTGCTACTTCAAACCTGATCAGGTCGTTCCTTCTCCAGCCTTCCCAGGCAAACTCATGGCCGCGTTCTTTAAGCAAATCATCCAATGTAAGTGTACTTAAAGCTGGCAAACCTGCTCTTGATCTGATCAAATTCACATTGATTAGTGCATTTGCTACGTCGCCCATTCTCAAAGAAGCTTCGGCCGACATCATATAAGCATCTGCAAGGCGGAATCTCACCCCGTCGTTACTGGTACCTGAGCCACCTGTACCTGGTTGCGGCTGGTACTTAACACTACGCGCACCTGCATAAGCAAAGCTATCTGCAGGGTTGCTTAATTCAAGCACGTATTTGCTAAGTGTGGTAAGCGGTGCAAGTGGTGGCTGTATCAACGCGCCTGTTGATGTGTATTGCGGACCTACTATCCACATTTTTTTACGCAGATCGGCATTGTCGAACGAATCGTAAAAGGCTGTGGGTGCGCAAAAGCCGTTGTAAGGCTGGTTCACTAAATTGTAGGTATAAATATTGTTATAATTCAGGGTGTACATTTGAATTACGTTACCCCCGATATTTGGATTATTGAAAGGGATAACAAAAATATTTTCGACCGATGTGCGGTTATTATAACTAAAGTTATCAAAAAAGTTAGGCTGAAGGCTGTATTTGCCTGATGCGATAACCATATTGGCATACTTTAAAGCATTGGCCCAATCGGCTGTACCTGTATAAACCTGTGCATTTAAATACAACTTGGCCAACAGCATATAACCACCCCACTGATTCATGTGGCCGTAGTTAGCCGGGGTTGTTGTTGCATTATCGGCAGATAATAACGGTATATTCTTTATTAGATCATTAACCAGGTAAGCATAAATATCAGCTCTTTTAACCTGTGCAAGGCTTGCGCTGGTACTGTAGGCTGTTACTAATGGAATGTTACCATATAGATCTGTCATTAAAAATATATAGTAATCTCTTAAAACACTAATCTCGGCAATAAGAGCGGGTGCATTTGCAGGCTTTGTTGCCAGGCCATTTATAATGCTGATCACAAAGTTACACTTGGTTATACCATTACTCAGATCTGTCCACCCGCCATTATCATTAGCGTTGTTGGCATCAACCGTGTGCAGCCATAACTGCTGGTGCTCGCCGCCATCATACCAATTATTACCACGGGTTGGGATAACCATTTCGTCGGTTGTGGCCTCATTTAGCTGAAACACGCTTTCTGTTTGCAGTGGTGTTGCAGCAGTGTATGCAGGTGCCAACCCGGCAGAAATTTGCGCGGGTGTTTGAAAAAAGTTACCCACAGGTACCACACTATATGTATTTTGAGGCAGCTTTTTACACGACTCTATAAAACTACTACCTGCTGCGAATAACACCAGCAGAAGTAAAATTTTCTTATTCTTCATATCTTATAATTTTTAATAAATTATTAACATCTACTATTTAAATGAAACATTGGTACCAAAAGTGAACGACCTTACCGGCGGATAATAAGCAAAGCCACCGTAATCAGCATCAATATAACTTTGTGATCCTATACCGGTTGAAACCTCCGGATCAAGACCCCTGTATTTGGTAATTGTAAATAAGTTATTGCCAGCAACGTAAACCCTTATAAAATTAACACCCTTAATATGGCTAAAGGTGTAGCCTATAGAGGCGTTATCAAGTTTCAGGAACGATGCATTCTCAAGCCACCTGTCTGATGCAACCGGGCCACTGGTTACGCCATTGGTTAAAGCAGCGCGGGTGGTATTGGTTGATGGCAAACGGGTAACAGACTCGTAATCAAGCAGGGTGTTGTCAAATATCTTCTGTCCGTAAACACCGCGTAAAAAGAAGCTTAAGGTCCAGCTTTGGTAATTAAAGGTATTGCTTAACCCATAATTGAATTTAGGAGCCGGGTCGATATAATGACTTGGCGGAACATTACCTGCCCAGTTGGCAATAGTTTTTCCGTCAAATGTTTCTACTCCCTTTGAATCTACACCTGTGTAATGAGGCAGATAAAATACATAAGGCGAGTAACCCGGCGTTAAGCGTGTTATAGGGTTTGAGCTTAAGCCTTGTCCCTGCGCATTACCCGCATTTATAAAGGTTGTGTTAATAGGTACGCCATTAAGGGAACCTGATAAACTCTGGATCCTGGTTTTTGTAAAGTTGATATTTCCTGAGGCTGTCCAGTTAAGGCCATCACCTTTTAATATCTGGCCGGTTAGCTGGGCTTCAAAGCCTTTATTGGTTAATGATCCAACGTTTGAAAACGTTGTTGGAAAAATATTTGGTGGTTGCGGTACTGAATTGGCAAACAGCAGATCTTTTGTTTTATCGTTATAATAGTTCAGATCTCCCGATAAACGGTCATTAAGCAACGAAAAATCGATACCTACGTTACGGCCAATCCTTGTTTCCCATTTTAAGTTAGGGTTAGGATTTTGGGTAGGTGCATAACTTGATGGATAGATAGCGCTGCCGCTGCTGTTATCCAAAAAGCGTTGCCCTGGGCCTACCAAGCCTAAGTTGGTGTACGGGCCAATACCATTTGCATTACCTGTTTCACCAATTCCGGCCCTTATTTTCAGGTCGCTTATCCAATCTACTTTACTTAACAAATCGCGTTTTAAGCGGTAAGCCAAATCAAATGCAGGGAAATAGCCCGTTTGGTTATTAGCACCGAATTTGCTCGATTTATCACTCCTGATGGAACCTGTAGCATAAAAACGACTATCGTAATTATAATTTATACGGGCAAGATAGGATTGCAGCTCGTATTCGTCTTTGTATGAACCTATAGGATTGCCAACAGGGGTTAAACCGGTACCCAGGTTATTATCCAGGCCCGAAGGAACCAATAACTGTTGTGCCGAAGCATAGTAATTTTGGTTATAAAAAACACTGTACTCATAAACGCCGGTTGCTGAAATGGTGTTTTTACCAAAACGCTTATCATAGTTAATATGAACGTCGCCTTTGTAAGAGTTTGTATTAAACGTAGTATCAGAGGCTACGCTATTGCTGTTTTGTGCCGAAAAACTCGGTATAAACAAATGCGTTTGCACATTATTACGGCTCGATGCTCCGGTAGTACCTAATACAAGGCCGGGAGCTATGGTGTAATTAATGGTAGCATTTATATTTGTTAAATACTCGTTATGCCTGTCGTAGGTGTTTGTTAAATACTGGGCAGGGTTATATGCATTAAAGCCTGCAGCAAAATCATTAAACTGGCCGTTAGGTAACTTAACCGGGATTGTTGGCAAAGCATTAAAAACATAGCCAATATCTGCGTAGTTCACTAAACTCCGGTTGCTGTTAACATTCGAAATTCCTAATATAATATCCAGCTTATCGTTAAGCGCCTTTTGTTCTGCGTTAAAACGGATACCCAATTGTTGTTTTCCACTGTTGATGATAACACCCTGCTGGTTCTGGTAATTTAATGATCCTCGATAGTTGAAACCGCCGCCGCCACCAGATATGGCCAGGTTATTACTTTCAGTATAAGCGGTGCGTGTAATAGCCTTTTGCCAGTTGGTATTGGTATTATCCGATTCGCCCTGGGCAGTTGGCCTGTTGGCCACATCAGGAACAGCCGCCAAATATTCGGGCGTTGTTAACAGGTTATAATATTTGCTTTGGTTAGATACACTTACGTATCCGCTGTAATCAACCACAGTTTTGCCAGCCTTGCCCCTTTTGGTATTTACGATGATAACCCCATTGGCACCACGTGAACCGTAAATAGAAGTTGCCGAGGCATCCTTTAACACATCGTATGATTCAATATCTCCCGGGGCAATATTCTGAAATTCAAGAGCATTATCCAAAGGCACACCATCAACCACAAATAATGGAGATTGATCACCACTAACGGATGTTTGTCCGCGTAAACGTACGGTTGATTTTGCGCCGCCCATTGAACCAATACCGCTGTTTGGATCGCCCCCACCCTGGGTTATAACCAAACCGGCTACCTTACCCTGGATCTGATCGAGCGGGTTAATAATAACGCCCTGGTTAAAATCCTTGGCCGAAATGCTTTCAACCGCGCCGGTAACATCCTTTTTGCGTTGCGAACCGTAACCCACGCTGATAACCACCACTTCGTTTAAAGCAGTTGAAGATGACTGAAGTTTAATGAGGATAGCCTGACCGCTTGT
This sequence comes from Mucilaginibacter sp., assembly GCF_965277465.1. GTDB lineage: Bacteria > Bacteroidota > Bacteroidia > Sphingobacteriales > Sphingobacteriaceae > Mucilaginibacter. The sequence continues at coordinate 2,352,062 of NZ_CBDICW010000001.1, read as the reverse complement.
GGCGCTTACTTCCTGGCTGGTAAAGCCTAAAAAAGAAACCACCAGGGTTGTTGTTGATTCGGGAACTGAAAGTTTGAAATTACCGGCGATATCGGTATTGGTTCCAATAGTTGAACCCTTTGCTACTACTGATACTCCCGGCAGCGATGAGCCATCATGAGCATCGGTTACCTTGCCCGAAACTACTTTATTTTGTGCCATAGCTGGCAGCGTAAAGAAGAAACATAAAATGGCAAAATAACCTGCGTTAAGTAAAAATTTTAACTGCATAATTTTTGGTTTGAAATTTAAATTGGCTAAGTAAATGTAACTATAAATTTATTAATTTAATTACCGAATGTATTTAACAATTAATATTAATTCATTGATTAATACCATTGCGCAATACTTAAGGCAAGTAAAAAAATCAAGGAGGTGGATGGTGGTTTTTATTAATTTTAAGCATAGGTAGTATATAGGTTTTTCAAATAAATAAAATGCAGCCAAACAGGCATACAAAAAATTGCATGCGCTTTAATTTTGGTAAAACAGGAGTTAACTCCTTACCGGGTAACAGCAAAACAATTATTGCCGCTTTACTTAAACAATATTTTTATTCTTTTTGGTTTATAAGCCGGTTTTCTTCAGGAATCAAAAGGGTTAAAACATTAAAATAATGCTATTGGTACATAACCCCTTGATGTTTATACAAAGTAATAGGTAGCGGAGTATATTTTGAACTGGTTTAGGGGTAATTTAAAAAAAATATCAGCAAATAAAAATTCAATTAACTGATAAACAGATAATTAATTAAATTCTTATTGCGAAAAATATAAACTTAATTCAATAATTTTTAAGTTATTTATGTTTGGATATGGTTTTTAGGTATATTATTTAATGCCATTTAGGGCGTGATTTATGCACCTCAATAGTATTTAACTCTTGGTTATAGCATCAACCGCTTTTATTGCCATTATTTTATGTTCAAACTGATCATTGGGCACAAGTGCTTTAGCCCTTATGCGCATCTTATAAACGTAAATGGTGTTTACCGAATACTCTAATATATTGGCAACGGCTTCATTATCACTTATCCCCAGGCGCATCAGGGCAAATATGCGCAGATCGGTGTTTAATACTTCGTTATCCTTAGGCCAGATCTGGTCTTCCTTTTTAAGATAGGAGTTAAAAACAGTAATAAAATTGGGGAAAATTTTAAGAAAGATATGATCGAATGTGTAAAACAAGGCCTCCCGCTCCTTCTTAATATTTATTTCGTTTACGGTTATTAATATCTCATCGTATTTTTTGGTAGTTAGCTTGCGCTCAACGCTACGCTTTATTTTTTCGAGCTTTAATATATAGCCTGATATTGCATTAAAGAAATAGCCTATATATTCTTCTTTAATGCGGGTATCTTCAGTAAGCCTGCCGTTAATGAGCTCAAGCTGCATGTTTTTTTCTTCTATTATCCGCTCCTTAGCCTTTAAGCGTTTTAACTGGTTAAATTCAATAAATGATATAAGCGCAATGAGCACCGCAACTACCCCAATCAGCAAAAAGTAGATCAGGAATTTGTTCTTCTCTTTCTCAACCGCGATGATTTTTTGTGCAGCAACTACTGGCAAAACGGCTCCTATTTTTATTTTACGCAGCCTTGCACCGTAATACTGGGCATCGTCCATAGCCTGCTGAATAAATACATAGGCATCTTTTGCATTATCCTGGCGGTAAAGTTCCTCGCCCAATTTAAAAATGGCCAGCGTTTCTTTTGTAGATGACCGAATATCATTTATTGCACCAATAATGAGCAGGTTAATCCTATCCTCCGACTGATTGGGCCCCATGTAGAAATAGCTTAAGCCGGTAGCCGTCATGGCCCGCTGATGAGCCGTGATAGTGGGATCATTTAGTAATTGCAGATAATAGGGTGATGGCAGTTTGGTATCCCCTGTTCTGATTTGCCTGTCGCCTTGTTTTGATAACCTGTCAAACGACCCGGGTTTTGAAATCGCTATAGCCGAATCTAAATACTTTATGCATAGCGCATTATCTTCGGGCGAATAATATTTATCGTTGTTATAGTCGCCCAGGTCAGAACAGGCCCTGGCCTTTAAGCCATAATATTCAACCTTTAAATCATTGGTAAGCAGCCGCGTATCTATATGATTCAAACAGTCAAAGGTTTCCTTAAACATACCCGACGAAAGCAGGATAAAACCAAGGCGTATCTTGCTTTCATATTCTTTAGGCAGATCGTGAGATACCCGGCTTATGTTAAGCAGCTTTTGTGTATAAACATAAGCGGAATCAAACTGGTAAACCTTGTACTGCTCATATATTTCACCACAAATTTTATACTGTGCCTTATAGTTATTTTGGGCAGTGTTTGCCAAGGAATGCTTTAGTTTATTGATAACAATTTCTTTCTGACCATCATAAATACTCTTTTTTGTCAGCTCTGTTTTTAGTACCGCCAACAAACTATCAGTTTTGCCCGATGAGAATGCTGAAAAAGTAAAAAGTACCAATAATAAAGTTGATAAGAAAATCCTCATAACAAAATGGTTTATCTGGAAAGGCTAAGCTATACTTTAAAAATAAAATTAAAAAACGATTTTGGGCAGGTAAACCTGATTACTTTGTGAGTAACTATAAATTTAGAAAGTTTGAAGGGAAACCGGGCTAATAATCCCGGAAAAGAGTTTGTAAAATCGCTGTTATAACATTGAAAGTATAAGGCTAAAGAAGATTTAGCAGCTACAAAACATCGGTATGGAATCGGTTAATTAAATTTAATAATACGCCGTTTGTCCAACCGAAGCCATCCTGTAAAGGATATTCGCCCCCGCCGGCTTTTACATCGGTATCAACTACGTTGTATTTTTCCATCAGCTTACCGGTATCATTAAAAACCTTAATGTTTGTTTTGATCCAGTTTTCGGCAATGGTACGGGCCAAAGCATTCTGGTGGTAATTACTTAGGCCATCAATAGCCATGTATTGCAATGGTGCCCAGGCATTAGGGCTGTCCCATTGCTGCCCTGATCGTTTAAATGTGGTAACCAAGCCACCTGGTTTTAAAAAGTTTTTTTGAAGTACTGCCGCAACTTTAGCAGCCTGAGCCGGGCTTGCTATCTTAAATTCAAGCGGATAAGTGCCTGCCAGGGTTAAGTTAGGGGTAATATGCTGCTGTTTCCAGTTGTAATCCATAAACCAGCTATTTTTTTCGCTCCAGCAATATTTTAATATCGCTCTTCTGCGTAAATCGGCCTTCTCTATATAAAGGTTGCTTTTACTGGCGTTGCCTTGTAATTTATAAGATTTTGCGATGGATAACTCCAGGTGATATAACAGGCAGTTTAAATCAACAGGGATAATAAAGGTTGTTTCTATGGTTTCTAACTTCCCGGTTGTATCCATCCAGCGGGTGCTGAAATCCCAGCCGGATTCGGCTGCAGCACGAATGTTTCTATAAAAATCAGTCTGTTTTTGTTTGGTATTTTTTGCAGCCTCCACATCTTTTTTAAATGATTCTTCGCGTGGCTTGTCCGAATCGTCCCAGTAACGATTCATAACTTCGCCGCCAGGCATGCGTACGGCCATGCGGTATGCCTGCCCTGGTTTTAATTTTGCGGCACCGCTCATCCAAAAGGCATATTCTTTTAAAAGTTCAGGCTGATATTTTACCAGTACATTTCCTCCTTCATCTTTAGCCAGCAGATCAAGCATTATTGAAAAAAATGGTGGTTGTGAACGTGTTAAATAATAAGTACGGGTACCATTAGGAATAAAGCCATATTTATCAATCATGTAAGCAAAATTGCCAATCATGTTATGAATTATCTCTGTTTTATGGCTCTCCTGCAAGCCAAGCATTGTAAAGTAAGAGTCCCAGTAATAAGTTTCGCGGAAACGGCCGCCGGGTATTATAAAATCATTTGGCAAGGGTAATAGCGACGAATATTTTGCTACCGTATCGTGCCTGCGGTATAGCACTTGCCATAAGGTGTCAATATGCTTACGGATCCCTAAACTGATGTCGCTTTTAAAGCCGTCGCTTTTAGTATTAGGGTTTATAAAATTCTCGTCTACAAACTGTGATAAATTAAAACCCGGTTTATCTTTTTGCGCCAGGTAATCGCTCATAATAAGCGAAGGATTGCGCCGGGGTACTGCATCAACAAAGGTTTTATTATCTGGATAAATAGTTGATAACTGCACGGCCTCAAACAAGCCCGGAAATAACTGGCGCGGAGAAAGTGTTTGCGCTGTAACAAGGCCTAATGATATTACAAATGATAGCGTAAGCAGTAATTTTTTTACCATGATACTAAATCTTTATAAGCACCTGTTAATTTGTTATTTAACCGAAAGGTATTTGAAAACTACCTTTACGTAAATAAATTTTATAATTGGTTATAGCTGAAAGGCATCAGCTAATTATGTGCTGTAAATACAAAGTAAAAAGTAAGGCTTAGCAAAACCTATTTGTTTATTAAAAATTTCAGGATAAATATTTTTTATCAATATTAAACTACTGATAATAAACACATTAATAAACCATCAGGTAATAAAAATATAAACTTAATATAAAGTATTCATACAAAAACAGCGGTAAATAGCTTCCAAAGGTTAAAGTTGATTTATCAAAAATCGGTAACTTCCCTTTTTTAACAATGGCTGTATTTATTTATGATCAGGCAACTAATGTTTCATCTTTGGGGATAATGGCCTTAATTATTGCGGTTGAAGCTGCCTCACTAAAGTCAAGACCAGAATAATCTGGGTTATAGCCACCAATGTAAGGTACAGCCATAATGTAAATTCGCTCATTATAGGCGCCGTATTCATCCACAACCTGAAAGTGATCATTAATAGTAATGCCCGAAACTTTTAAATAATAATCTCCATTAGCTTCCTGTATCACGGTTTTACCTGCTTCCCTTGCTTTATTTGCCGCATTAGCTGACCTGAATTTGAGTTTTGCAGGGCTAAGCGTTTTTCCGGAAACCAAACTCCTGAAGGGGAATTCCTCAAATTCTAAATGTGGCTGCCCTACACAATCAACGTACGTTTTATAATAAATACTTTGTTGATTACCCGCATCATCTGTATAATGATAGGTTGCACCACCTTCTGTTTCAGGTTCTGCTTTACTATCTTCCCCAACGGGGATCAGATCTAAAACCCCTGCATGATGAAGCGCAATCAGTTCTTCGCTTGAGCTTTGCGGAATGTAGGCGATAACGATAGAGATAAGGGGATGTAAAGTTTTTTGCAGCCGTTGCATATCTTCGGCCGACAGATATTTTGCCGGGTAATTTAGTGCAAAGCTCAATACGCCAAGCATCTCTTTCCAATAAACCGATTTTTTATATTTAATTGATTTCTCTGCCTCGGCATATTCCGCTTTCAACAATTGGAACGGGTCCATTTCCTCCCTCAAAGCAATCATAGCGGCAACAAATTCTTCCAGGCTCATGTTTTTTATCTTATCATAAAACGCCGGTTCTTTATCTTTTATGGGTAATTTAAAATCATTTTCAAAAATGTAGTCTAAAGATAAAAAGCCATCATTTGCTTTAATATGCGCTGCAATTTCTTCTTCAGTCAAAAGTGAGTCGTTTAACAGATGCGAATCTTCTAGGTGAAATCTAACGGCAGGCAGCATCCCGTTCCGGGTATGCATCACTAATTTAAAAGCAGAATTTTTATCCAAAAGCTGGTAAGTAACCTGCCCTTGGCTATCCTTATTAAATGTACCGTTGTAGCGGGCGAGTGTTCTTACCGCATCTACAGCTGTTAATGATGAGCCTTTAATAGCAACCGGGTGATCAATGCGCATAGCCAGTTTACTTGGCGGATAGGGTGATTCAAAATACCCGGGAATAATTCCTTCATGCTTAACCGGCCAGTTATGACCGGTACAGATAATAACCTGGTCAAACTGATATTTATTTTTGTTAGCTATTTCTACCTCAACAATTTGCTGTAATGGGTTATCAATAATATCTGTTACGCTGCTGTTATACTGAATTTCATAATTTACTCCAGCCTCTTTAGCCTTTTTTTCCAGCAAATTAAATTGCGTGGTAAGGTACTGGCCAAAAAGCAACCGCGGGAGTACTTTGTAGGAGTTAAACTTATCAGCATCTAAATGAAACTTATCCAATGTATCTTTTGGTACAGTTTTAACCCAATCTTCAAGGGTAGTAACCAATAAAGGGATCTCATTGCTCGAAACATTGGTAATATGTTCATCATTTGCACCTTCGTTGCTATAAGGCATACCCGCACCTAATTTGTTTTTACGCTCAAATACAGTTATGCTGAGTTGCTTACTGCCCGACTCAACCAAACGCTTAAACATAAATAAGCCGCTTGGCCCCCCTCCTACAATAGCAATACGTTTTTCGTTTTCCATTTTTAATTTAAGCTTCACTCGTTAACAGTAATTGCAGGGTAGTGTTTTAGGCATAAGGTGTAAGTGCCAACATTATTTATTGATTTACAGCTTCGGCTAATTCGTCAGCTATTTCAAGCGCACTCACCGGTTTTTTAATCACTGAAAAACTGCCAAGCTTAGCAGCTAACTGATCAATGTCAGGAAGATCTGAAAGAATGACAATTGGTATTTTTTGTAAACAAGCATCGGAAGTAACCTGGTGGCATATAGCAGCGGCATTGGTATCGCCCAAAATAAAGTCGACCAATAGTACATCAGGTTTGCTTGACGCAATCGCATCAAAAATATTATCACCATCATGAAAGCTATCCATTTTAAACCCCAGGGATGATAATTGCCCACCGAGCAGTTTTAATAATTGATTGTCGTTTGTAATAGCTAATACCTTCATCATGTTATTCAATAGGTTTATAGGTTATTAACAATGCTGCATAAGTTTTTGTTTATTCAGCTCTACGTATATTTTTTAGATTGTAAAAACATTTCAGGGCGATTTCCATTTTAGTGGGTATGGATCAAAAAGTATACCCGGGTAAACCTTACCCTCTTGGAGCAACATGGGATGGCGAGGGCGTAAATTTTGCGCTTTACGCTGATAACGCCACAGGCGTTGAACTTTGCTTATTTAGCAGCGAAGATGATAAGACCGAACAACAAAAAATAACATTAAGCGAAAGATCGCACGAGGTTTGGCATGCCTATTTACCAGGCTTAAAGCCGGGGCAATTATATGGTTACCGTGTTGACGGCCCTTTTGAGCCTGAAAACGGACATCGGTTTAATCGCAATAAATTATTGATAGACCCTTATGCCAAATCAATTGCCGGTGTAATTGAATGGAACGATGCCCTGTATGCTTATGAAATAGGCAGCGAGGCAGAAGATTTAAGTTTTAGCGAAACTGATAGTGCGCCATATATTCCAAAGTCGGTAGTAATAGACCAGAATTTTGACTGGGGAGATGATAAAAGATTGAACATTCCCTACCATCAATCCATTATTTACGAGGCGCATGTAAAAGGATTTACTCAGCTCTGCGCAGATATTCCTGAAGAAATGCGGGGTAAATACTGCGGCATTGGGCATCCGGCAACTATAGAGTACCTTAAAAAACTTGGTGTAACAGCAATTGAGCTGATGCCTGTTCATCAGTTTATAAGTGATAATAATTTAGCCGAAAAAGGCCTGTCAAATTACTGGGGTTATAACAGCATAGGCTTTTTCGCTCCGGATGTACGCTATGCAGGTAATGGTGTTTTAGGTGAGCAGGTGCAGGAATTTAAGGAAATGGTTAAAGAACTGCATAAAGCGGGGATTGAAGTGATTTTGGATGTGGTTTATAACCATACCGGCGAAGGCAACCAGTTAGGGCCAACCCTATCATTTAAAGGAATTGATAATGCTTCATACTACCGGTTAACAGAAGATAAAAGGTATTATATGGATTATACCGGCACAGGCAATACCCTAAATGCTATGCTGCCCAATGTACTGCGTTACATTATGGATAGCCTGCGCTATTGGATAACAGAAATGCACGTTGATGGGTTTAGATTTGACCTGGCTGCCACCCTTGCCCGCGAACTGCGCGAGGTGAATAAATTGAGTTCGTTTTTTGAGATTATTTACCAGGATCCTGTTATTTCGCAGGTGAAGCTGATAGCCGAGCCCTGGGATATTGGTGAAGATGGCTACCAGGTTGGCAAATTCCCGCCGGGATGGGGCGAATGGAACGGAAAGTTCCGCGATTGTATGCGCGACTACTGGCGCGGTGCAGACAGCGTTTTAGGAGAATTTGCACAAAGGCTTACCGGCAGTGCAGACTTGTACCAGGACGATAACCGCAAACCAACTGCAAGCATCAATTTCATTACAGCACATGATGGTTTTACCCTTAACGACCTGGTGACCTATAATGATAAGCATAACGATGCTAATGGCGAGGATAATAACGATGGCGAAAGCAATAACCGGTCGTGGAACTGCGGCGTTGAAGGGCCTACAGATGATGAAACGATAAATAAATTAAGGGAACAACAAAAGAAGAATCTACTAACCACTCTTTTTCTATCGCAGGGAGTACCCATGTTGGTTGCCGGTGATGAGTTTGGCCGTACACAACAGGGAAATAACAATGCTTATTGCCAGGATAACGAAATATCGTGGTTAAACTGGGATAGTATGGATAAAGAATTACTGGGCTTTACACAAAAGCTGATCGCACTGCGCCAGGAGCATCCGGCATTTCGCAGGCGGCGCTGGTTCAGAGGCAGGCCAACTGACGAGGGAGTTGAAGATATAGGCTGGTTTTTACCCGAAGGCAATGAAATGGGTGAAGAAAACTGGAGCAACGATTTTGCAAAATCACTTGCAATTTTCTTAAACGGTAAAGGACTCCATTATGTAGATCAAAAAGGCGAAAATGTTATAGATGATAATTTTTACCTGATTTTCAATGCCTACCATGAGCCATTGGATTATGTGATACCTGAAAAAATACGTGGTAGGGAATGGAAAAAGGTTTTAGATACAGGCGAAGGCCAGCCTGAAGAAAAAGCCAACGTTGTAAACGATGTGATTACAGTAAGCGGCCGCTCAATAATTTTATTACAACAGGCAGTAACTAATGATTGATAAAAGGACGGTTGGGGTAAATTTTGATGAACAAGGGGTAGCACAAATCTGCCTTTGGGCACCAACTGCCCGTGAAGTATCATTAAGGTTAGCTAATAGCAAGGCCGACCTGCTATTAGAAAAAACCAGCTTCGGGTATTGGGATTTAACTTCCCTGCGCCTGAAGCCTGGTGATACCTACCATTTTGTTTTAGATGGTAAAGCATTGCCCGACCCTGCTTCGTTATCACAACCGGAAGGTGTACACGGACCATCCCAAGCCATAAACCTGCATAATTTTGCCTGGGAAGACAGTAAATGGAAAAACCCGCCGCAGGATGACTATATTATTTACGAACTGCATACCGGCACATTTACGCCCGAGGGCAATTTTGCAGGAATTGAAGCTAAGCTTGATTATTTAATTGAATTAGGTATTACGGCTATTGAAATTATGCCGGTTGCCCAGTTTCCGGGAGATAGGAATTGGGGATATGACGGGGTATTCCCTTTCGCGGTTCAAAACTCCTATGGTGGCAGTAAAGCATTAATGCATTTAGTGAACGCCTGCCACCAAAAAAACTTAGCAGTAATATTGGATGTTGTATACAACCATATAGGCCCCGATGGGAACTATTTGGGAGAGTATGGCCCTTACTTTACTCAAAAATATAAAACCCCATGGGGTAATGCTATAAATTTTGACGATGCCGGGTGCGATGCGGTACGCAGGTACTTTATTGAAAATGTACTGATGTGGTTCCGCGATTTTCATATTGATGCTTTGCGCATGGATGCGGTACATGCTTTAAAAGATTTTAGCCCCAAACATATCCTGCAGGAAATTAAAGAGGAAACGGATAAACTGATGGCTTTGACAGGTAAGGCACATTACCTGTTGATAGAATTTGATCTGAACGACCACCGGTTTATCGACCCGATTAAAAAATGCGGTTATGGCGCCGATGCCCAATGGATAGATGAATTTCACCATGCCTTGCGGGTAACGGCCGGAGGTGAGCAGGATGGCTATTATTCCGACTTTAAAAGCATTGCCGATCTGGCAAAATCATACCGGGATGCTTATGTGTATGACGGGGTTTATTCAAGTCACCGTGATAAAGTTTTTGGCAATAAAGCATCGGGAAACCCCGGTAATCAATTTATTGTTTTCTCACAAAATCACGACCAGGTGGGCAACCGTATGCTTGGCGAGCGGAGTAGCCAGCTTTTTAGTTTCGAGATGCAAAAACTAATGGCTGCAGCAGTTATGGTTAGCCCCTATCTTCCCCTGCTTTTTATGGGCGAAGAATGGAGCGCACAAAGCCCTTTCCAGTTTTTTGTAAGCCATACGGATCCCGAACTGGCTGAAGTAGTACGCAAAGGCCGAAAGGAAGAGTTTGCCTCCTTTCATAATAAAGGAGAAGCGCCTGATCCGCAGGCTAAGGAAACTTTTGAAAGGTCAAAATTGCAATGGGATAAGATTAATAACGTTATGCTGAATTATTATAAAACATTGATAGCGTTAAGAAAATCATTACCCGCCCTTAGCAATTTAAATAGAGCGAATTTATCTGTATCCTGTAACCAGGAGCAGCAAACATTAATACTGCAACGCTGGCATCAGGACCAAAAGGTATGCTGCCTGATGAATTTTTCAGAAAGAGAACTACCTATCCATTTGCCTGAAAAAGAAGATTGGAAAGTGGTTTTAAATTCAGCGGATGCCAAATGGGTAGGAATAAATTCTTCAACCCAAAATATGCAGCCACAGTCTATCATTATCTATACCAATTAATATGTATAACCCGGTAAGCACCTATCGTATCCAGTTCCATAAAGGGTTTAATTTTGATGATTTTGAAAACATCATTCCATACTTAATAAAACTTGGAGTAAGTACTGTTTATGCTTCGCCGATATTTAGCTCGGTACCCGACAGTATGCATGGTTATGATGGTATTGATCCATTGTCAATCAACCCGGAGATAGGCACCATCAAGCAATTAACGGCAATCAGCAAAAAGCTGAAAGAACATCATATTGGCTGGATACAGGATATTGTGCCTAATCACATGGCCTACGCTGCTGATAATAAGTGGTTAATGGATGCACTTGAAAATGGCCCGGCATCTGCTTATGCATCTTTTTTTGATCAAACACTTACCGATAACCTGTTGTTTAATGGCAAGCTGATGGTTCCCTTTTTAGGGGCTGATTTAGAAGACGCAATTAATAACGGCGACTTAAAGATAGAAAGGATTGGCAATAAGTATGTGTTTAAATATGCCGAACAAATATGGCCGCTTAAGCCGGAGTCGTACCCTAAAGCTCAGGATGTAAAATCCATTAATAAAAAACAGTTATCACAAATTGCCGCAGACCAGTATTATCGCCTGTGCAGTTATACAGAAACAGATCACCGGATAAATTTTAGGCGCTTTTTTACTGTGAACAGTTTGATCTGTTTAAATATGCAAAGTGATGAAGTGTTCAATCAGTTTCATCAGCTAATTGTTCAATTAGTTGATGACGATATCTTTCAGGGGATAAGAATTGACCACATTGACGGGTTATATGATCCTACTGCATACCTCACAAAATTACGTAAAGCTGTTGGCGATGAAACGTACATCGTGGTTGAAAAAATATTAGAAAAAGGCGAACAAATGCCTTTATGGCCTATTGAGGGTAATACCGGCTATGATTTTTTAGCTATGGTAAATAACCTGCTTACAAGCCCGGCTAACAGCAACAAATTTACCAGCTTTTATAAAACACTTACCCATAATACCGACCCGGTAATAGAGCAGGTACACGATAAAAAAGCAGATTTTTTGGATAGCCAGATGAATGGTGAACTGGATAACCTGAGTTCTTTATTTTGGGCTTCAGATATTGCAGAGCCGGGAACCGTGCCAGCGGAAGATTTGAAACAATCCATCGCTCAATTCCTGATTCATTGCCCGCAATATCGTTTTTATGGCAATAGCTTCCCATTAAATAAAGAAGAAGCGGCGCAGGTTAACAATGTACTATCTGCCATAAAAAGCAAGCATAATAAACTTACGGCTGCGGTTAAGTTATTGGAAACAGCCTTTTTCCATTCGAACAAAAATGATAAAGCCCTGCATTTTTATATGCGCTGTATGCAGTTTACCGGGCCATTAATGGCAAAAGGGGTTGAGGATACCCTAATGTATACCTATAACCGCTTTATTGCACATAATGAAGTAGGCGATGCGCCTGATTCTTTTAGTATCAGTCAGGCTGAATTTCATAAAGCAATGCTGAACCGGCAAAAACATTGGCCCTTAACTATGAATGCTACCGCCACCCACGATACCAAACGCGGCGAGGATATGCGGGCCAGGTTAAACGTATTGCCAGACATGGCAGATGCCTGGTTAAGCACCGTGGCCGAATGGCAGCAGATGAACAGCAAAATTAAGCATGCAGGAGCGCCCGACGCTAATGATGAATATTTTATTTACCAAACCCTGGTAGGTGCCTACCCTATGCCAGGAGAGGATGCTAATAACTTTGAGGAACGCCTACTGGAGTACCTGCAAAAAACCATGCGCGAAGCAAAACTCCATTCAACATGGGCAGAGCCAAATGAAAAGTATGAGGATGCCGTAAAAGAATTTGCTGTTAAACTATTAGATAAGCACAAGCCATTTTGGAAGAGCTTTACGGCCTTTCACCATAAAGTTGCTGAATTTGGTATAATAAACTCTTTAGCACAAGTGTTGCTTAAATTTACCTGCCCGGGTATCCCGGATATTTACCAGGGTAGCGAACATTGGGATTTGAGCCTGGTTGACCCTGATAACAGGCGACCGGTTAACCATCACCGGAATGATACTTTACTGGCTAAAAACTCATCGTTGCAAGGCCTTTGGGATAACAAATTTAACGGGCAGATAAAACTTTGGCTGGTGCAGTTATTGCTGCATGAGCGCAAAGCAAACGCCGCACTTTTTGCAGCAGGCGACTATATTCCACTGGAAATTAAGGGAAAGTATGCAACAAAGGTTTTTGCCTTTGCAAGAAGCTATGAGCAAACCTGGTATATTACTGTAGTACCTTTAAACCTGGCAGATACCACTATTACAGATTGGGGCGATACACAGCTGATAATACCTGCCGCTGCACCAGAGGCTTTTGAAAACCTGATATTAAATATCAAGGGAAAACAAGAGCAGCAAATCAAGATCAAGGATATTTTTACCGTTGTACCTTTTGCTTTGTTAAAGCTGGGTTAATAAACAGATATAAGCGGTACACTGAATACCTTATTAAACAGAACCCTTATTTGATTTATCTCAACATAAAAGAAGCCGTCTTATTTTAAGACGGCTTCTTTTATACTAAGCATTAATGCTTAAACTTATGTTTTGCTTATTATTTAACAGGGGCGTTTGCGGCTGCTTCAATTATCGCCAAAACTTCTTTCGGGTGCGATACCATTACTACATGGCTGGCATCAATTTCGGTTGTGGTAGCTTTTATCCTTTTCGCCATAAAACGCTCTAAATCGGGGCTTATCGCTTTATCGCTTTTGGCTACTATGTACCAGCTTGGTTTTGTTTTCCAGGCAGGTTCGGCACTTTTGTCAGCAAATACAGTTTGCGAAGCCGGGGTTTGTGTTGCATAAATTACGGCCTGCTGTTTAGGAGTTAGATCTTGTGCAAAAACCGTTTCAACACCTGCTTTTGATATATAAATAAAACCATCCTGTGGTTCAAAATAATCACTTAATTTTACGGCAGGGCCATTTGCCGATAAGGTAGGCACAGTTTCGTTTAAATCAGGCGCTAATGCGGCAACATATACCAAGCCTACAACTTTAGGATCATTACCCGCCTGTGTAATAACAAACCCGCCCCATGAATGGCCAACTAATATAACATTACCTTTAGCCTTTGCAATTGCCCTTTTGGTAGCGGCAACATCGTCTGCCAGTGAGGTGATGGGGTTTTGAACCGACATTACCGGGTAGCCTTTAGCCTGCAATGCTTCTATCTGGGCAGTCCACGAAGAGCCATCGGCCCAGATCCCGTGAACAAAAATAATGGTTGGTTTAGCACTTGTTGTTTGTGCTTGTATGTTTGATGTTGCTGCTAATATAACAAGCAACATCAAAAGGTTTTTGATAGTTTTCATGATGTGATATATTGAAATTTATTAAGTAGCTACTTTGATTAATTAGCAGCTGCAAATTCTTCGGCACTTAATATAGTGGTGGTAAGTGAAACCTCAACATTACCCCTTGTAGCGTTTGAATATGGACAAACCTGGTGTGCTTTTTCAACTAAGGCATTTGCTGTTTCCTGGTCAACATCTGGTACGTTAGCTTCCAGTGTAACTACCAAAGCAAATCCGCCGGCATTATTTGAGCCGATGCCTACATGTGCCCTTACGGCAGTGGTACCGGTTGTTGCCTTTTCATTTTTAATAACGTGGTTAAGTGCACTATCAAAACAAGCCGAGTAGCCTGCGGCAAATAATTGCTCGGGGTTAGTGTAAGCACCGCCTGCGCCGCCTAATTCTTTCGGCATCCTTACTTGCAGATCCAGTACCTGATCTGATGACACTACGCTTCCGTTTCTTCCGCCTGTGGCAGTTGCTATTGCTGTGTAAATTGGTTTTACTGACATGATAATTGATTATTTATGTTATTTATTATTTTGTTTAGTTCGTTCAAGGATAATATTGATGGTGTTGCGTAATGAAACCATTTCTTCAATGCTAAGGCCGAGGCTGCATTTAAAAGACTCTGGTACGCTTACTGCTTTTTCTTTTAAAGCCGCGCCGTTTTTGGTAAGGCTGATCATTACCACCCGCTCATCCGCGGCGCTTCTTATCCGGCTAACCAGTTTTTTGCTTTCTAATTTTTTAAGCAAAGGGGTTAAAGTGCCTGAATCAAGCAGCAGCTTTTCGCCAATTTCTTTTACCGAAAGTTGCTGGTGCTCCCATAAAACCAGCATCACCAGGTATTGAGGATAAGTAAGGTCAATACCTTCTAAAATAGGTTTGTAATGAGCCGTTAATACCCGGGACAGGGCATATACAGGGAAACAGGCTTGATTTTCTAACTTTAAATAATCCATTTGCTGCTGATTGATGAACAAATATATATTGTATAAAATTATATTGTATACAATTTAATTTACTTGACAATACAATGGCAATACTCCCTCTTTTATAGAGTGCATGAGTTATCATTATATTATAAAGGGTAGTTTAAAATACAGGGCTTGTTTATTATTACACGGCAACATTGTGTAAGCACCAGTTAATTACTTGGCGTGATGTGCATGTCCTACAAAATATCCAATAATAAATGCCAGAACAATCAGAGCCCACCATATATATTGCAGGGTTTTTAATGAGGTAACCGTTTTTTGAAGTTTGATATTCAGGGCTTCGCCGGCGAGTTTATCATTTTGCAGGCGCATATTTTGTTGCTGCAGTTTGGCTTGGGTCCCGCCTACCTCCAAAGGCTTTTGCTGCTCCATTTTATAACGGCGCATAAACCCTCCCTCCTTCAGGAATTTTTCTCCTTTTGGTTTTAAAATAAGTTTCTCCGGCAGCTCATAATCACCATGTTTACCAGCCTCGGCTACCAGACCTTCTCTTGAAAGGGCCTGCACCATTGCAAAAGCAGAGGCTTCGTCCTGATCAAAAAGTTCCAGCAATTGCCGGCGTGTCAGGCTATCCGGAATCCCAAAAGCTTCCAGCATTGTATCCAGCATTTCACATTCGTACTCGTTCAAATCCGTCATCCATACAAATTTGGCAATAATTAAAGCATCGGCCAAATTATATACACATACACTGCCTTAAACAGGGTATTATACGCACTGATGACAAAAACCAACGGCCTAATCCCGGGTAAGCAAACCGCATTCATTCAAAAACATTACGTTTAAAGTATAAAGGTATTTTGCTGGGCAGCAATTTTTTAATACTTTCGCCGCCCTTTAAATTTTTACTGTTTTATCTCATCTTGCATGAAGAAGTTTTTATACGGAATCGATTTTGGAACAACCAACTCGGCCCTGGCTATTTACGACGAAGAAACCAAAGAAATACATAGCACCATTATTATCCCTTCGCTTATTTACTTCTACCATCAGTTTAATGCAGGCAGCGATAAAAATTACGTTGCGGGCGAGGAAGCCATTACCGCTTACCTTAATGACAACATGAAGGGCCGTTTTATTAAATCTGTTAAGCAAATATTATCAAAAAGCAGTTTTACAGAAACCCGGATCCATAATAAAAGGTACAATGCATCAGACCTGGTAGCTATCATTTTAAAGGAGCTGAAAGAACGTGCAGACCTTTTAACCGGGCAGGATTGCCGCAAAGCAATAATTGGAAGGCCTGTTTTTTTTGATGACGACGATGTACAAAAAGACACCTTAGCCCAAACCCGGCTGAGCAAGGCAGCAGAAATTGCTGGCTTTACAGAGGTACGGTTTCAGTTTGAGCCTATCGGGGCGGCATTTGCCTATGAAAAAAGCCTCCTGAAAAAAGAAAACGTATTAGTGGCGGATCTTGGCGGGGGCACTACAGACTTTACTTACCTGGTACTTGATCCTGAAAAAGTGGGGAGCAAAGACAGAAAGAACGACATGATGGCCAATGGCGGCATCTATATAGGCGGCGACAGCTTTGATTCGGCCTTTATGTGGGAGAAAGGAACGCCATATTTTGGCAAGCATACCCAATATGAAGCTACCCCGGGCAAGGTTTTAACTGTACCAAAATCACTTTTTGCTAATATTTGCTCCTGGGAACAAATGAATTTTTTTAATGGCCTGCGCATTAAAAAAGACATAGAAGATTACTACTACTATTCGGGCAAAGATCCGCTGTTTAAAAACCTGATCACCCTTATTGAAAATAACTTGGGCTATTCGGTATTTCAATCCATCGAGAAAACAAAAATCACCCTCTCAAACAAGGATACAGCTGTTTTTAGCTATCACAATATGGCTATAGAAATTGAAGAAGAAATTACCCTGTCGGTTTATAAACAAATAATTGAAAGGGAAGTGAACCGGATAGCAAACTACCTTGATGAGTTTATGCTTCAAAATGGTATCGACTCAAAAAATATAGACAGCCTTTTTTTAACGGGTGGGACATCAATGGTGGGGAGTATTCAAGAACTCTTCAAAAAAAGGTTTCCTCACGTTAACCTTAATTCGGGAGATAACTTTAAAAGTGTGGCCAAGGGATTAGCCTACAGCGGTTATCTTTTTGAAGACTGATAGATATTGGATTTAAATTCAAGTAATAAGGCAGGCAAATTACCCGCCTTATTGCTTGAAATAAAAGATATTATAAAGTAGCCATATCAATTACGAAACGGTAATGCACGTCACCTGCAAGGGTACGCTCATAAGCTTCGTTAATTTTATCAATACTGATCACTTCCACATCCGATGTAATATTATGCTCGGCACAGTAATCCAGCATTTCCTGTGTTTCTTTGATGCCACCCACTAAAGAGCCAACCAAACTGCGCCTGCCCATAATAAAAGGGAAAGCAGCAACAGCAGTAGGCTCAGGCGGAGCGCCTAACAATACCATAACACCGTCGGTTGTAAGTAAGTTCATGTACTCGTTATAATCGTGCGGGGCCGATACCGTATCAATAATAAAGTTAAAGCTATCGGCCAGTTCGGCCATAGTTTCTTTTTCGGTGGTTAGCTTAAAATGGTGCGCGCCTAATTCAGCCGCATCTTTTTCTTTGCTTTTTGAGCGGCTCAGCATAGTTACTTCGGCACCCATTGATGCAGCTAACTTAACAGCCATGTGGCCTAATCCGCCTAAACCAACAACAGCCACTTTATCACCGGCTTTTACGCCCCAGTGCTTTAATGGAGAATAAGTGGTAATTCCTGCACACAATAATGGAGCAACCTTTTCGAGTGGTAATTTATCAGATACTGATAATACAAAGTGCTGGGTTACCACAATATGGCTTGAATAGCCACCAAGTGTTACTGTTTGCTTATCCTGCGATAATGAATTATAGGTTTGCGTATGGCCATTTTTACAATATTGTTCCAGGTCGCTCTTACAATTAGAGCAATGCATGCATGAATCAACAAAGCAGCCTACCCCTACAGTATCGCCTTCTTTAAATTTAGTAACGTTATTACCCACACGGGTTACTGTACCTACTATCTCATGGCCAGGTACGGCCGGATAGATGGTTCCTCCCCACTCATTACGCGCAGTATGTATATCTGAATGGCATACACCGCAAAATAAGATCTTGATCTCTACATCGTCGGCACCAGGCTCGCGGCGATCAATAGAAAGTGGACCAAGTGGTTTGTCGGCAGCTTGTGCTGCGTAAGCTTTTACTGATGTCATTTTTATAGTTTTTTTATTTTAAACGAAATTTGCTTTAACATGGTAAAGCTAAATAATCAACCTTTGTTTTACTATTTGCATTTCATTTTATTGTTTTTTTTGACAATCGAAAGATGTTGCTAATTATCATCTAAATCCAAAGGGAAGCTAATGCAGCAATAAGCGCCGAGGTCATCACCACACTACCCAGTTTCAAAAAAGTCCAGGCGCTTACTGTTTGATTTTCGCGCCTTAGTGCAACAAGCCACAATATGGTGGCCAATGAGCCGGTTATGGATAAATTTGGCCCCAGGTCAACCCCGATCAGCACTGCGCTTTTCACCATTTCGGGTACATGGCCAGCCTGTAAAACGTTACCGGCAATAAGCCCGGCAGGCAGGTTATTCATCAGGTTACACACTACTGCAACCAAACCCCCGGCTGCCCACGCTGTACCTGTAGAAGAGTGGGCTATACCCTGGTTAAGCAGGTTAGTTAACTGACCGATCAACCCGGTTTTATTAATCGCTTCAACAATAACAAATAAGCCTGCAACCAATGGCAGTACTGCCCATGATACGCCTTTGATAACAATCAGCGGATTTTTTTTAGAACGGATGATTACAATAGCAGATGTTAATATCCCAGTGATAGCCGTAGGCAAACCCAGCTGAATACCAAATGCCGAAGACGCCAGTAATACTACCGCTGTTGATACAATACCAATTAATGCGGTTTTGCCGCCCTGTGATAATACAGGGATCTCTATATGGGTTTTTATGGCAATTTTAAAGCAGCTGCGCTGCGTAAACTGCAGTACCAGATAAGTTACAACAATTGAAAACACCGATGGAATAGTGTACTGCGCAAGCCAATGTAATAAAGGCGGCATATTGCTGCCATAGATAACAAGGTTAGCCGGGTTGGAGATAGGCAATACAAACGAGGCTGCGTTAGCAATAAAAGCGCAGATCAATAAATAAGGTAATGGCTTTTTTACATCAGCTGCTTTTACAGCAGCAGCCACGGCAGGCGTTAAAACTACAGCTGTCGCATCATTAGATAAAAATACAGTAACAATAACCCCAACTACGTAGATGAGCAAAAACAGCCTGCCCGATGAGCCTTTAGCCATTGCAGTGGCATGGGCAGCCAGCCAGTCAAATAACTTTTCTTCGCGCGCGGTTTCTGCAAGCAGCATCATCCCTGTTAAAAAAAAATAAACATCTAATCCTTTTAATACGCCCGATAAGGCTTCGCCGGGTTTAATTAATTGCAAAATAAGCAACAGTACCGCCCCGGTTACAGCGTAAACAGCTTCTGTTACTTTGAACGGTCTTATAATAACACCCGCAATAGCCAGCAGGGAGATGATCCAGATAAGCGTATGATCCATTTATTATGGCTTTGACAATGGTTTAGCGTTTCTGTTTGGGCCAAGCTGGGTCCCAAAAATACCATTTCCGGGCCAAGCTCCAATGGAGTCGGCATCGCTGCCATTCTTTAAATGTTTAGCCGGCTTGTACAATGGTGTAGCCAATTGCAGGGTATGTTGCCCGGGCCGCCCGGTTTGATCAATAGCTTGAACGGTAAGGTTTATAAGTTCATGCTCCCCTGAAATCAGCGCACTTGCCGACCATGTGTTATTATCATTAGATTTAGACATAGGCGACCATGATCCGTTTTCCAAACGATACTGTACACTTTGAATTTCACGGGAACCGAAAACAATAGCGCGAATCTCGACCGATCCGGAAACAACCTGCTCTATCTTTCTTACCAGCTGATAAGCTGCTGGTGAAGTAATCAGCACAAATGGAAATGAATCGTGCAGCGCTTTAAAACGCCAGCTAACCACACCTTGATCAATGCTTATTAACGAATAACCAACAGGTCCTTCTTCAATTTGCCCGGTTGAACGGGTTGCTGAAAATATGGTATCCCCATCGTTTGACAGTTCGTTATAATGTGTATGCCCCATATCTATTAATGCCACTTCATTTTCTGCTATAAGCCGGTTAAAGACAATTTTTTCTGCCTCATCTTTAATATCATCGGGGTAAGTATGTACAAACACCACTGTTTCCTGGTTTTCAGCTTTTGCAGTTGCCAACTCATTTTGTAACCAAGTCATCTGTTCATTCCCTAACTTAAAATCAGGGCCACCGTTACCCGGCCCGCTTACATCCAGAAACAGGCAGTTAATCCCGTTTATATTTATGGCTTTGGGTAATTGATCTGCCCCGGGTAAGGCATAAAATCCTTGTAAACCACCCTGTTCCATATCGTGATCTCCGGGGATAATATGAACCGGGATAGATAACATTTTTAATGCAGTGGCAACCAGAAGGTATTGTTCGGGTAAACCATTGTCTGCATTATCACCTGGTAAAACTACAAAATCAAGATTATTACTACACTCCACCTCTATTTGAGCAATGATAGACAATAAATCTATATAGTTCTGTTCTTTGGCTTTAGTGATGTGTAAATCGCCGATATGGGCAAACAACAGCGGTTTACTCACTTGCCTGATCTTATTTAAACTCATAATGCAAAATTATCTTTAGAATGACCTGTTTTTTTCAAGGTGGTATCACAGGCGGCTTTAAGTGATTTGGAAAACAGCAGCCATAACAATATAGAAACTGTGGCAAAACTGCCTAAAATCAAAAAGGTTGAGTTATAGCCAAACCCCTGTGCTATCCAGCCACCTATGGCAGGGCTTAATGATGCGCCCAACCCTTGCACTGTCATTACTGCACCCTGGCCTATATTTACCCTGCCCGTACCGTTTAATATATGGGCCACCAGTCCCGGAACCGCAACGCTTTGCAACCCTGCGCCAATCCCATCTAAAATCTGCACCGGGTATAAGCCTGTCTGATTGATCATATGGGCAGCGATAAAGCCGCGCACCGGGAGTGCAATAAAAGAAATAAGTATCACCAGCCAGTAGCCGCTTTTTTCGGCCATTCGCATGGCAATCAGTGATACTCCGATCATAACAACCTGTGCAATAATAATGGTCATGGCAACAAACATGGTGGGGTTTCCCTGATTTTTAGTGGCAGCAGCCAAACCGTATAAGGGCAACATAGCACCGTTACCTAAGTGAAAACAAGCCAATGCAGCAGCCAATATGAGCAGGGGCTTACATTCAAGCAATACTTTTAAACCGCTTGCTTTATTATCTTCGCCATTACCTTTTAAACCGCGCGCGGCCCTGTCATCAATTGCTTTGGCAGGGATCATCAAAACTGAGGTGATGGAAAGCACGCCAAATAACGCAGCTAAATAAAATACGGCAGTCATCCCGAATTTCATACCCAGGTAACCCGATAAGGCTGCACCTACAACGTTACCCGCGTGATTATAAGCTTGGTTATAGCCATTTTGACGGTTGAAACCTGCTTGTTTTACAATACCAAGTGTAATGCCAATTACCGCAGGACCAATGGCCGATCCGGCGATAGCTGTGGCGACTTGTGAGATACTGACTATCCAAAAATTTTGAGAAACAAGAATAACGGCCGATGCTATCACCGTAAAAATTCCGGGAATTACTACATACAACCGTTTTCGTTTGGTAGAATCAATTAATGCACCGGCGGGTGCGGTCATGAGCATTCCGGCAACGCCGCCAATAGTCATAACCGAACCGATTAACCCGCTTTTCCAACCATGCGCAAGCAGAAATATCCCAAGAAAGGGGCCGATGCCTGCCTGCATATCAGCCATGAAAAAATTCAGCGCCTGAAGTGGCCTGATGATCGCCCGCTTTATTTGCTGCTTACCCATATTACCGGGTTCAACAATCCTCCCTTTATTAATGTTTTATTTAATGAAATGATAAAAACCTTTGGAATAAAATACAAATACGGGATCGATAATTTTTTAATAATTAAACGCTAAAATCATCTTAAAAGACTTATTTATCCGCTTCAAAAAGGCTTTTCCGGTCGGCAGTTTCGGTATTTAAAAACTTGCCTTCCAAAATGCTCTGCCCGGTGATTCCCGGATTATTTCCTTTTCCCAAGGGCCATTTTCCACTGGTTTCAACAACTGTAATACCAGCAATTGTAGCTGCCTTAATCCCAAAATCGGTGCAGTTGTTATTATTCAGGTTGTATTCCATGCCCTGGTAATCATTAGCCAGTGCCAGTATTTTATTTAATTTTTTCAATAGTATATTAAATCTATAGAATTAATATACTATAATTGTAAACACGAATTAAATAAGTACAATACTCCCGACTATTAAAATGGCAGATCCAAAATCAAATCAAACAGCCTTAGGCGACGCAGCCGCACGGCAACTGGCCATCGCTACGCGTACGGTCCCTCAATTATCAAGAATCACCCCCCGCTGGCTTCCGCAATTGCTAAACTGGGTTCCTGTTGAATCGGGCGTTTACCGGTTAAACAAGGTTAAGGATGCAGAAAATGTAGAAGTAGATTGCTCCTCACGCGATGAACGCGAACTTCCTTCTACTTTTGTTGACTATGTAGAAAATCCACGGGAGTACAACCTGAGTGCCGTTAACACGGTGCTGGATGTGCATACCCGCGTATCTGATCTTTACAGCAAACCCTATAACCAGATCAGCGAACAGCTTCGCCTTACCATCGAAATTATTAAGGAAAGGCAGGAAAGTGAACTGATCAATAACGAGGAATATGGTTTGTTGCACAGCGTGGTACCGAGCCAGAAAATAAAAACAAGGCTTGGCCCTCCAACTCCTGATGATTTAGATGAACTGATAACTAAGGTTTGGAAAGAGCCCGGGTTTTTCCTGCTTCATCCCTTAGCTATTGCCGCCTTCGGCCGCGAATGTACCCGCAGGGGTGTTCCGCCGCCAACCGTATTGCTTTTTGGCTCGCAGTTTATTACCTGGAGAGGTATCCCGTTGATTCCGTCGGATAAATTACCTATTGAAAATAACAAATCTAAAATCATCCTGCTCAGGACAGGAGAAAGCCGACAGGGTGTGGTCGGGCTGTTTCAGCCGGGTTTACCGGGCGAGCAATCACCGGGTTTATCAGTTCGCTTTATGGGGATCAATAACAAGGCCATAGCCTCGTACCTGGTTTCGCTTTACTGCTCATTAGCAGTACTGGTTGATGATGCAATTGCAGTTTTAGAAGATGTGGATTTAGGTAACTATCATGAGTACAAATACTAAGCCCGAAGGCTTTTTAGATATTGGAGAGCTTGAAAAGCTGGCTAACCAGTTTTTTAAATCTCCGCAGAGCGTGGCACCGGTAAACCCGGCTGCCTTCCCCACAACGCCGGGCGACCATCAGCCAACAATAGAGCAATTTAACTTTATTCAGGAGGCTAATGAACGGCCAATAAATTTATCCGGGAATACACAATCGAGCCCGGCTTCAGGCGTTGGGGCTTCCCCGTCTGCAATTACGCAGGGAAATGTGATCGATTTGAAAGACCCGCAAACCAGCTTTGACGATCCGGCATTGGGTACTGCCCGGCCTTCGTCCAAAGAGAATGTAACGGGTTTCAGCCTATCAGGCACTGAACTGCTTACAGATAATTTTACGCAGCTGCCTTACCAGCAGGAGCAATCGTTTGAAAGAGATCTGCAGGCTGCGCTAAATCAGATCATCACTTTTCCGCATGTGCCGCAAATCCCGTTCAAACCCGATCAGCAGGCAGCAGACCCATCCTATTATTTCCTGAAACAGGTTCCCGCATTATTTTCGGCTGAAAGGCCAAAGGGTGCAAGCGGAATTATCAAGGCTCCTTTTGATGTAAATATTATCCGGCGCGATTTCCCTATCCTGAGCGAACAGGTAAACGGAAAACCACTGGTTTGGCTGGATAATGCAGCAACCACGCAAAAACCCAAACAGGTTATTGACCGGATCAGCTATTTTTATGAGCACGAGAATTCAAACATTCACCGTGCGGCGCATGAATTGGCAGCAAGGGCAACCGATGCCTATGAGGGTGCACGTAAAAAGGTTCAGCAATTTCTGAATGCAGCCTCGAGCAACGAGATTATATTTGTACGTGGCGCTACCGAAGCTATTAATTTAGTAGCCAAAAGCTGGGGCGAACAAAACCTGCAGGCAGGGGATGAAATTATTGTAAGCCACCTGGAGCATCATGCCAACATTGTTCCGTGGCAGCAGCTTGCCGCTAAAAAAGGTCTCAAAATAAAAGTAATTCCGGTTGATAACGATGGCCAGCTGCTAATTGATGAATATGTTAAATTGCTTGGCCCCAAAACAAAGTTGGTAGCCTTTACACAGGTATCAAATGCCTTAGGTACGGTTACACCTGCTGCCCAAATTGTAAAGCTTGGCCATTTGGCAGGCGCAAAAGTGTTGGTTGATGGTGCACAATCCGTATCGCACATGCCGGTGGACGTAAGGTTGCTTGATGCGGATTGGTTTGTGTTTTCGGGCCATAAGGTGTTTGCGCCTACAGGTATAGGTGTATTATATGGCAAGGAAGATCTTTTGAATGAAACCCAACCGTGGCAGGGCGGCGGCAATATGATAGTAGATGTAACCTTTGAGGAAACCAAATACCATAACGCTCCGGGCAGGTTTGAAGCAGGCACCGGAAACATTGCCGATGCTGTTGGCCTAGGTGCTGCCATTGATTATGTAACGCGCATAGGTATGCAGGCCATTTCCCAGTATGAACATTACCTTTTGGTATATGCTACCGAGCTTTTAAAAGAAGTAAAAGGTTTGCGCCTGATTGGCACTGCACCTGATAAAGCAAGTGTATTATCATTTGTGCTGGAAGGTTACAAAACCGAAGAGGTTGGCGCCGAACTCAATAAACAGGGCATTGCGGTACGTTCAGGGCATCATTGTGCACAACCTATATTACGCCGCTTTGGGCTGGAAAGCACCGTGAGGCCATCGCTGGCATTTTATAACACCTGCGCCGAGGTGGATTTACTGGTTGAAACACTACATCGACTTAAAAGATAAATGGAAACAAACCAGATCAATACATTTATTGAACACCTTTACCAGGTGCATAAAGCCGAGTGGGAAGCAACCCCATCTTTCAGGCAGGCGGTGGATTGGCTGTCTGACCTGTACGAATTTTTGTTTCCTAATAACCGGCTAAACAGGCAATCAATTTATGAGGGGCAGTTAAAAAAGAACCAGATTGACCTAGAGAATATTTTGCTCAGTTACCTTGATCCTGCCAATATCAATATAGACGAGGTTATTTATAAGTTTTATGCCTCACTGGAAGAAATTTATCAAAGCCTGCGGCTTGATGCAACCAAAACCTTTGAAGATGACCCCGCCGCAGGCAGCATTCATGAAGTGATAGTTTCATATCCTGGGTTTTATGCCGTAGCGGTTTATCGCATAGCAAACAGGTTATCGCAGTTAAAAGTACCTATCCTTCCACGGATATTGAGCGAGCATGCACATGGAAAAACAGGGGTGGATATTCATCCGAATGCACAGATAGGCGTACCGGTATTTTTGGATCATGGTACAGGGATAGTAATTGGGGCCACCAGTATCATTGGCAAAAATGTATCTATTTACCAGGGGGTAACCTTAGGCGCATCGCAGGTAAGTAAAATCATGTCTGACGTAAAGCGCCATCCAACGGTAGAGGACAACGTAATTATTTATGCACGCAGTACCATTTTAGGAGGAAGAACAGTAATTGGCCATGATAGCATTATAGGGGGCAGTGTGTTTTTAACCAAAAGTGTTTCGCCGTATTCAAGTGTATTTAATACGCACCAGTTACGCATCGAGGTTAAAGAAGCTCAGTAGCCTGAATCACTGGCAGTTAATTCAAAAACGTTATAAAACAGGTTGGCAGCCGTAAGCTGCACAGCAAATGAAACTAAGATAACCAACTCTTTACTGGTATAATGAGGTACAAGAATATCAAATAGCTCATCAGATACCTTTCCTTTATTTTCAACCAGTGCAGTTCCAAAATTAACCAGATCCTGTTCAATATCATTTAACTCATACTCAGCATAACCGTCCCTGCCATCGGCAATGCATAATAAAAAATCCGCACCGCCCAGGGCTGTTCCAAACAGCCGGGCGGCGCGTTCACCAATTACAATGGTCAGTTCCTGATAAAGATTGTGCAGGTTTTTATCAAGCTCCTCCCAGGTTTTATTCATTATTTCAACCGTGTATACCCTGGCCATTTTTATGCAGATTTCATGAAAAAATAGGTTTCTATCACGGTTTGCAGCAACTCTTTTGATGGGGCCGGGCCAGTTAACTGCTGGTCGATAGCGCTATACAAAATTTCGCCATTGCTAACTATGTAAGTAGCCAATAAGGGTACATTTACTTCTATCCCAGGGTACTTGTTCCAGGCAGGGTCAAGCTCACTGTATAATTCAAGCTGGCGTGCAATCTCATTGTTCTTGTCAAAGTAAAAATTAAGTTTCAGGCTGTTATCCCATACAAGCTCTTCCAGTTTATTATTTTGCTCATCAGGGCAAATTATCAGCACGTTGCCGCCAATAGCTCTTATCTCGCTTTGCAGCTTGTTTAAAAAAGTTAAGTGAGCAAGTCCGTATTCTTTCCATTCAAGCGAATAAAAGCAGATCACCAATGGCTTTCCGGCAATCTGCCTAAGCAAAGCAGCCCCACTGATACCTGCGCCGTTTAAAAAGCTATGCTGATTGATCTGTTCGTTTTTAAAAACTAAATCCGGGATCCTGTTGCCTTTTTGTAATGGTTTTAAAGGGACATATTTGTTATCCGGAATCTCCAGCTCAAGCATGATTTCTGTAAGGTCGAAAGTTAAGCTGTTACTATTTTCTAATTTCATATCGAGAGTTTTAAGGTTCTATTTTAAATTCAGCTATTTCAAGTTTATCTCCTATATAAATTTCTTTGTTCGTCATCAAAAAAGAAATAATAAACAAATGTATACTAATTCTATAGATTTTATATACATTTGTTTCATTATTTAATTTTTAGTTTTTAATCCTGCCGGTAATGATCAATTACCCGCTTTATTTTAAGGCAGGCTTAGCTTAAATATGAAGGATAAACACATGAAGGTATACCTGGATAACGCAGCGAGCACACCACTTGACAGAGAAGTATATAACGCGATGACCCCTATTTGCTGGATCAGTATGGCATCCCTTCAACCCATCATGGTTATGGCCGCGATGCAAAAGCAGCAGTTGCCATTAGCCGTGCCGGGATTGCTAAATTGTTAAATGCATTACCCGAAGAGATCATTTTTACAGCAGGTGCTGCGGAGGCTGATAACATTGCTATTTTATCTGCCGTTAATTGTTCGTTCATTGATCATATCATCACCACACCTTTTGAACACCCGGCTGTATTGCAGAGCTTAAATGCTTTACAACGAAAACACGACATCAGGGTAAGCTACATTAAGCATGATGAACACGGCAACCTCGACCTGCATCATTTAGAATATTTGCTCAGAACCAATACCCGTAACTTTGTTTCTGTAATGCATGCCAATAATGATATAGGTAACCTTAACGATATTGAAACAATTGGGTTGCTTTGTAAAAAATACAAGGCGATTTTTCATACCGATGCTGCGCAAACTACAGGTAAGTACCGTTATGATCTGGCGGGGTTAAACGTCAATTTTATGGCAGTATCAGGCCATAAATTTCATGGCCCCAAAGGAATTGGTTTTTTGTATTGCCGCAAGGGCACAAAGCACCTGCCCGGTATTAATTCGGGTACAGACAATGTTGCCGGCATTATTGGTTTAAGCAAAGCCTTTGCTATTGCCCATGATGATATGGAACCAAAGCTGAATTATATCCAGGGTTTAAAAAGCAGGCTGATCACGCAGCTGGCGGAGTTGCTGCCTGCCATAACTTTTAACGGAAACTCGGGTATCGCCATAAAAAGCATTCCCTCTATATTAAATGTAAGGCTGCCCGAAACCAATATGAGTAAAAGTATTTTGCAATACCTTGATGAGCACCAGATAGCTGTATCGGGTGGTTATAGTTCATCATCGCCTGTGCTGAAAGCCTTAGGCATTACTGCTGATACAGAAAGCATCCGCTTTTCAATAAGCAGGTTCAATACTCTACAGGAGATAGATCATGTTGCGGAGGTTATTACATCCATATACCAAACGGTAGCCGCATAATAAATACTTAGCCCCTACGGCAACATTTTAACAGTGACATTACAAAACACATAAACATGAAGATGATTAAATATGGCGTATTAGTCTTATTTCAGTTGCTTTTAATACCTGTATCAAAAGCACAGGTTGTGAATACTGCGGATGAACGCGGCTACATAGTTAAAGTAGGCGACCAGGCACCTGATGATTTTGAGCTTGTTTTAAATAACGGCACAAAAACATCATTAAAGCAGTTGCGTGGTAAGATAGTAGTATTGCAGTTTACAGCAAGCTGGTGCAGCGTTTGCCGTGAAGAAATGCCCCACCTGGAAAGTGATGTTTGGAAAGCCTACCAAAACAAAAACCTTGTACTGATAGGCGTTGACAGGGACGAGCCATTGGCAAAAGTTCAGAAATTTCATGATGACATGCAACTTACCTATCCCCTGGCGCTTGACCCTGGTGCGGATATTTTTGGCCGTTTTGCCGATAAAAAAAGCGGCGTTACCAGGAATGTGGTGATAGATGGCACAGGAAAAATTGTTTACCTGACGCGCTTATACGATAAAACTGAATTTAACGGCATGTTACAAGCCATTAAATTATTAACCGACAAACAGGCAGCCAGTTCAAACTGATTGCAGCAAGGCGGAGTGGCCGAGTGGTTAGGCGGGAGTCTGCAAAACTCTTTACGACGGTTCGAGCCCGTCCTCACGCCTCTTTATTAATAAAACAAAATGTTAAAACTACCTTTTCTCTTCCTGTTAACGCTGCTTAACCTGCCGGCTCTATTTGCGCAGGAAGTTACGCAAGGCCCGCACATTTTGGTAGTGATGGCACATCCTGATGATATTTTGTGATCACCGATGGCAAGGCTAATTATAGGTTTTAAGCATGCAGCGGTCAGGCATCACGTAATATCAAATCGTGATTGCTTACTTGCTCATTGCTCAGCATATCAGCAATACTAATATCTGATAATATCTTAAGCTCTTCCTCACGCACTTTTAGGTACACCTTCCGGATGCTGCAGGTAGCTTCGTCCAAGCATTCTTCGCAGCTGCGGTAATGAAAGGCACTTGCACACGATACCCTGGCTATAGGCCCGTCCATTAATCTTATAATACCCACTAAAAAGATCTCTTCGGGTGGTTTGCTCAATACATAGCCGCCGCTTATCCCCTTTTTGCTAAACAAATAGCCGGCATTTCTCAGCTCTAATAAAACCACTTCCAGATACTTCTTGGAGATTTTTTCCAACTCAGAAATTTTTGAAACCGGCAATGGAGGTTTATCCACATTTTTAGCAAGAAAAATGAGCGCTTTTACAGCATATTTAGCTTTTTTAGACAGCATATTATTTATATCATTTCAAGATATAGCTTTTTAACGATTTTATCATCATGAAGCTAACCTTTTACCAACCCTTTATGGCGCCGCCTTTAAAGGCAACTTCAGCGGCCTGTGCAACTTCTGGCGATTGATAGGCTTTTACAAACCGGGCCACGTTATCCTGGCCTTTATTATCGTCTCTCGATACGATGATATTTACATAGGGTGATTTTTCATCCTCCACAAATATACCATCGCGCTTGGCAACCAGCCCGGCAGGCCCGGCAAAAGTATTATTGATGATAGCGATGGTTACATTCTGATCGTCGAGCGCACGCGGGAGCTGCGGGGCCTCCAATTCAAGTATTTTCAGGTTCTTTGGGTTGCCCACAATATCATTTACAGTAGGCAAAAGCCCTACCCCATCTTTCAACTTTAATAAACCAGCTTTTTGTAAAAGCAATAACGAACGGCCACTGTTGGTAGGATCATTAGGAATAATAATGGTACTGCCGTCTTTAAGCTGATCAATGGTTTTAATTTTATGCGAATAACCCGCCAGCGGATAAACAAACGTATTACCTAAAATAGCAAATTTGTAACCCCGTTGTTTGGCCTGCACATCCAGGTATGGTTTATTTTGAAAAACATTCAGGTCAATATCGCCCTGGCTCAAAGCTGCATTCGGCATTACGTAATCATTAAACTGCACCAGTTCAACATCAAGCCCGTACTTTTCTTTGGCAACTTTTTGGGCGGCCTCGGCTACCTTAAACTCCGGGCCCGATTCCACACCAACTTTAATATGGTTACTGTTATTTACTTGTGTTTTACGGCCGCAGGCAACCAGGCCTATGGCTATTAATGCTATACTGCTTAACGTTTTTATATTCATATTTTTAATTAAATCTATTTACGGTGATCTGCCTTTTTTGCCAGGAACTCACCAGCGATTTGGATAACAAATACCAGTGCTACCAATAAAACCAGCACCGTATTCATCACCACAATATCATACCCAACATAACCATACTGATACCCGATCTGGCCCAATCCACCGGCACCAACGGCCCCACCCATTGCCGAGTAACCAACAAGGGTAATGAGCGTAATTGAAGCAGCCCCAATAATAGATGGCAATGCTTAGGGCAGTAATACTTTTAACACAATTTGAAACGGCTTTGCACCCATAGCCCTTGCCGCCTCAATTAACCCGTTGGGGATTTCTATCAGGCTGTTTTCAACCATCCTGGCTATAAAGGGTGCTGCGCCTATGCTAAGTGGCACCAGAGCAGCCTGTACTCCAATTGAGGTGCCCACCAGGGCCCTTGTAAATGGGATCATCCAAACAATGAGGATGATAAATGGGATAGACCTGAATATATTTACCAAAATGGAAATTGTACCGTTTAACGAGCTATTTTCAGATACCTGGCCCTTTCGGGTCATAAACAGCAGTACCCCTGTTGGCAAGCCGATTACAAAACCAAAAAACCCGGATACAAAGGTCATCACGATGGTTTCAAACAAACCGTTTACTAACATCCACACCATCGAATCAGACATAGCCCAACACCTCCACTTCTATCTTTTTACTTTTATAATAGGTTAGTGATTTGTCCGTACTTTCCGGTTCACCGCTTACTTCAACCAACATTATTCCATATTTAACACCGCCCGTATAATCCATTTGTGCGCTGATGATATTGTTATCTACCCCAAAAAGCCTGCTCCCTTCTGATAAAATGGTAGCCTCCGCCGAGCGCCCGGTAAACTTGAGCTTTACCACCGGGTGTTTTTTGCCCGAAGGCGATGCCGTTAAACGCTGCTCATACTCAACAGGCAGCGCTACATGTAACGATGAGTCAATAAACTGCTTTGCCAGGCTGGTTTCGGGGTGAGAAAACACCTCGCTAACCGTGCCGCGCTCAATCAGTTTACCATCGCTTATTACCGCTACTTCATTACAGATTGCCTTTACCACATTCATTTCATGGGTGATGAGTAAAATGGTGATATTGAAGCGCTGGTTAATATCCTTCAGCAAGGCCAAAATCGACCTGGTTGTTGCAGGATCGAGCGCACTGGTTGCCTCATCGCACAAAAGTACATTGGGATTACTGGCCAGCGTACGGGCAATGGCTACCCTCTGCTTTTGCCCGCCTGATAAATTAGCAGGGTATTCATTTGCCTTTTCTTCCAGGCCGACTAATTTCAGCAGCTCATTTACCCGTTCGTTTATTACGGTTTTTGGCGTGCCGTCCAGTTCGAGCGGGAATGCTATATTTTCAAATACTGTTCGTGATGATAATAAATTAAAGTGCTGAAAGATCATGCCGATCTGCCGCCTGGCCTTGGCAAGTTCGGCTGATGAAAGCAGGGTGAGGTTTTGCCCGTTAACAATCACTTCGCCTTTGGTGGGTTTCTCCAGCAAATTCACACAGCGGATCAGTGTACTCTTACCCGCTCCGGAAGCCCCAATAACACCAAGAATACTGCCCTGCGGCACAATTAACGACACGTTTGACAAGGCAGTTACCTGGCTGTTCTTTTTCTTAAAAGTTTTGGTTACATTTTTTAGTTCAATCATTATTAGGCCAGCAGGTATTTATTTTCAATCACAGCGTTTATAACCAATGGTTGCATATTACTAATTTGCTGCAAATATATCCTATAATTTCTATAGAATATATATGTTTATAAAACTTACATTGGTATTAAAAACGGTAGCCTTTAAATTGGTTGGCTAAGTTTGAACCAGGGATTGTGAGGATGGCGGATACACGGGAGAAGCCAGAGGGTTGAGTGGATAGAGTCAAGAGGGAGCCCTGTCCGTCCGTTTCAAATACCGGACGTAAACGGACGGACAAATATCTTTTGTTAATAGTTGAGAATTTAAGGAAATGCAGGTAGATGAATTGTTGATTTGGACCGCTGCAGCATGTTTTTTTGACCGGGTTTGCGTGTGCGTTAAAAATGTTATATTACAAGCCTTAACTAAAAACTTTTATCACAAAATGAAATTACAAACTTTTGGCGTATTAATATGCGTTTTTTTTCTATGCAGTTGCGCATCCAACTATCATTTAATAAACCCGCCATCTTTAAATTATCTCTCAAACAGTAATGACAAATCGGTCATCTTAGATTATAAATATAGTCTGCTTCCTGAAAAATATGCAAAAAAGGAAACCAAAAATAATATTAAACTAATTGCGGTTAAGCTAACCAATAATAGCGACAGGGACCTCATTTTTGGGAAAGATATTAAACTGGTATATGGAAATGGCAGTGACGTGATTTTAATAGAAAATGAACGAGTTTATACAGCGTTGAAACAAAAAAGCGCGTATTATCTATTTTATTTGTTATTAACACCAGCTAAATTTAACACATCATCCAATGGGCGGCAAACAAGCTCATTTCCAATTGGGTATGCAGTTGGACCCGGATTGACAGCATTAAATATGATTGTTGCCGGGACGGCAAATAGTGCCTTTAAAAAGGAATTAGTAGATTACAACATTATTGGAACAGTGGTAAAAAAGGGTGCTACTGTTTATGGATTAGTGGGCATCAAGGCAACCAAATTTGAAAATTTAAAAGTAAAGATTGAGTAGCATTTTAAAGAAAACGCTTGTTGTTTAAGTTGAAAATCCACTTTTTCATCTTTTAATTCCTCAGCTCTTTATTGTAATACATATTTTATTGTGACATTTAAACCCACGCTCACACGAGTTTAGCGCAGCGTAAATTTTACAGGGCAAGTGTCCGTCCGTCCGTTTATGTCCGGTACCTGGAAACGGACGGACAAAACAGTAATCAGTTCCCCCGCGTAAGGGGTAATAGTGGATACCTGCCTGTGGGTAAGGCCTGCAGGCGTATAAACGGATAGCCCGCCCCGCAGGGATACGCCAGATCACCCACCCTAAAAACTCAAAAATGGCTTAAATTAATTCCATTTCATGATACCTGAGTGTTAAGATACAGGTATTTGCCGCATTTTAGGGACTGCTGCTTTTTGATTGGGCAAATGCAAAATTAAAGCAGACTGCAAACAACAAACAGCATACACTTAACACTATCGTTTTTTTGCTTTTTATTGTATGGGCACAGTGTGTTAATTGATTTATAACTGGTTAGCAACAATAAATTTTGTACCTGTCCTTCAATAAACCCATCATATAAACATTAATTTCCCATTGGCTCGCCACCGGCATTTTAGTAAAAGGGAGTGCAGGCATATACGGGGCCGGGCCAAATTCAGGGGTAATGGTTAAAAGTTCAGCACCTTGTTTAAGCCTGCTATCTATTATCTGGTCCCACCAGGCCAGGTGAGCGTTAACCTCTGCCTGCCATTCGGGTGCGCGCGGGTCCGAGACCTGGGCCGATTCAGCATGGCCCACCCTTGCGTGGATATGTACCGTTTTACTTATGGCCAGGTTTAATGCCTCTGTTTGCTGATCTAATAAACTTTCTGATACATTGCACCAATGCGAAAAATCAGCAGTGATAACTATATCCGGATTGTCGGTAAGCAATTGCTTTGCAATGTGGGCTGCAAACAAGGCTTTGTTGCGATGGGTTTCGTGCACTATCACTATCCCGGTATCAGCTGTTACCTGCTTTGCCAATTGAAAAAGCTCCCGGTTTTGGGCCGATGTAAAATAATCCTTTCCGGTTTGAGCATCTATAAGCAAAGGTTTTAGGGCAGCTATACTTTCCAGATGCTTTTTAAAATTCTCTTTGTGCAGGGGTAAGTCCTTTTCAAAGGATTGATAATATTGCCCGATGAGCAGGAGCCCGTGTTTATTTAGGGCATCGGTAATTACTTGCTGTTCAATCCTGTCGAAAGGGATTGGTGTTTCAACGCCGTCAAACCCGGCTTCTTTTACCTTTATGCAAAAGCTGTCCCAGGGTATATTTTCAGCGCCCCATCGCGGGCAAAAGAATTGAATTTTCATTATAAATTACCTTTTTTTAATTCGTTAACCGCATAATCGGCGGCACGTGCAGTAATAGCCATATAAGTTAGCGAAGGATTTTGGCAGGCTCCTGATGTCATGCAGGAGCCATCGGTTACAAAAACGTTAGGCGCGCCCCAAACCTGGTTATAGGCATTTAAAACAGATGTTTTTGCATCGCGGCCCATCCGCGCAGTACCCATTTCGTGGATGCCGAGGCCGGGCGCTTGTTCCGAGTCGAACTGGGTAATATTTTTAAAGCCCGCCTTATCCAGCATCTCGGCGCCGGTTGCCAGAATGTCTTTTAGCATCGTAGTTTCGTTTGACCGGAAACTGCAATCAATATCCAATAATGGCATACCCCATTTGTCTTTTTTATCCTTGCTCAAGGTAACTTTATTATTTATATCGGGCAAACATTCGCCCATGCCGGTCATGCTCATTTTCCATTTGCCTGGTTCGGTAAGGCTATCTTTAAAGGCGGCGCCAATTTGATGTTGTGCCGTACCATCCCCTGTTTCCCGCGAGCCACCGCAGGCAAAGGCATAGCCCTTAAAAAATCTACTTCTTTTTTACCGCTTAAGTTTCTGAAGCGGGGCAGGTAAACGCCGGTTGGCCTGCGGCCATAGTAATAATGATCTTCAAAGCCGTCGTGCTGCCCGGATACCCTGCCCCGGTAATTATGGTCCATCAGGTAGTGGCCCAAAGCGCCGCTATCATTACCCATACCATTTGGAAAACGGGAAGATGTTGAGTTGAGCAAGATAAGTGTTGAATTTAGAGTGCCCGCGTTTATAAATACAATTTTTGCAAAATACTCGGTTGCCTGCAAGGTATTGGTATCTATTACCCGCACACCTTTTGCCTTTTGGCTTTTTTCATCATAAATAATAGAATGAACCACCGAAAAGGGCCGTAAAGTTAAATTGCCGGTTGCAACCGCTGCGGGTATGGTTGTTGAGTTACTACTGAAATAACCGCCAAACGGACAACCTCGAAAGCACAGATTGCGGTACTGGCAGGGGCCACGGCCATTAAGCGCCTTTGAAAGGTTTGCTGTACGCGAAATGATTAGGTGCCTTCCGGGAAAATTAGCTTCTATACTCCCTTTTAAGTGCTTTTCAATTACATTCATTTCCATAGGTGGTAAAAACTCACCATCAGGTATTTGGGGCAGGCCATCGCGGTTGCCGCTTATACCCGCAAACTTTTCGGCATAGCTGTACCATGGGGCAATATCTTTGTACCTGATGGGCCAGTCTACACCGATGCTTTCCTTTGCATTGGCTTCAAAATCAAGGTCGCTCCAGCGTTGAGTCCACCTGGCCCAAAGCAGCGATTTACCGCCAACCTGGTAGCCCCTTATCCAGTCAAAGGGCTTGGTTTGAATGTAGGGGTGCTCTTTATCTTTAACAAAAAAATGTTCTGTTTCTTCTTTAAATGCGTAACAGCGTGAAACGATGGGGTTTTCTTGCTGAACTTTTAAAGGCAATTCATCGCGGTGCGGAAAGCCCCAGGGCGGCGTCATTGCCGTAGGATAATCTTTTATATGCTCTACATCACGGCCGCGTTCAAGAACCAGGGTTTTTAAACCTTTCTGGCACAATTCTTTTGCGGCCCAACCACCGGATATACCCGAGCCGACAACAATGGCATCATAAGTGTTTTGCGCGGTGCCTTTGGTATTTATATTTTTTGACGAATGATCGTTCATTGCAGGTATCTAAAAATTAAGCATTTATTTGTTCAACAAAGGTCTTCCGGCTAAGCTCGCCTGTTTGTTTATTTTTGAGGATCAGAACTTTCCCGCCATCCGGCAATATCTCGTCCTTAATCAGGTAATGCTGCTCATCATATTCATGGAATTTGATGGCGATATCGGCATACTCTTCGCCGCGCCAATCTTCTAATTGTACAGGTTCCCATTTACCGGTCTTTACTGAAGTATAAGCTGCATCAATTACTGCGTTTACCACATAGCCATCATAAAAAGTTTCATTCGGTTCCCGCCCCTGTTCAATGGCTTCAAACATATCTGTAAACATATTGCTGTACCCCAGCTCATGTACCTCATCACCTACAGGAAAAAGCCAGCCGCTATTGCTTTCAGCCTTTTCGGCCACATAACCGCCCTTACCTGTCGAAAACATTTCAAAACCAGTACGCAAAAAATTGTTGATCCAGATGGTGCCTTCCGTTCCCTGCACTTCATCGCGCAGATCCATTCCGCCCCTGAAACACCAGCTTACTTCAAACTGACCAATGGCGCCATTGGCGTATTTTACCAGGCCAACCGCGTTATCCTCTGCGTCTATAGGGTGAACCTGTGTAGCCGCCCAGCACATAACTTCAACCGGACGGTATTGCTTGCCTATATAGTTTCTTACAATTTCAATACAGTGGCAACCCAGATCAACAATGGCACCGCCACCCGATAATTCCTTATCCCAAAACCAGTTACTGTGCGGGCCGGAATGCGCCTCGCGCGATTTTGCCCATAATATGCGGCCAAGACTCCCTTTTTTAACACTTTCAACAGATTTCAGGAACTTTGGGGTATAACACAGATCTTCCAGGTAGCCGCCCATAATGCCCGCCTGCTCAACCATTTGCAGCATCTGTTTGGCCTCTGCAGCTGTACGGCCTAATGGTTTTGTGCACAATACATGTTTACCAGCTTTAGCACAGGCTTCAACGGCCTGCAGGTGCAGGTGGTTCGACAAGGCTATAATCACTACATCAACTTCGGGATGACTAACTGCGTGAGCCATATCGTCAGTAAAATAGGGTAGTTTGTAATCATCAGCAAAAGTTTTGGCCCTGTCTTCGCTGCGCGAATAAACCATAACTACAGTATCCCTTCGCCGCTGTGCCATTAACGATTCCGCGTAAAAACGGGCAATAAAGCCCGAACCCAATATTGCAATTCTCATGATGTTATACTGATTGGATGTTATAAATTAAGGTAAACTATATTATTACCACGTCTTCCTCTCGCTGCGTTACCGCTAAAGTTAAAGCGGTACGCAGTTGGAGAAGCCCGGGGTGAGATGGCTATTTTGTTTATTTGCAGATCGGTGTAAATTCAGACCCAGTTAAATGTTTGTTTTACATACTGAAGGCTGTTTTTCCAGTCGTCCCTTATCGGGTTCACCGGCGGGTTATCAAAAGCCAGCTCAATTGCCGCACGTCCGCTAAATTCCTGCTTTTGTAATGCCTGCGCTATCGCTTTAAAATCAGTAACACCGCTTCCTACAGTTTCTGTCCATTTATGATCGGCGCCCTGGTCGCGGATGTGCATATACACCATTTGTTTGCCATAGGTATTGATAAACCAGACAGGGTCAACACCTGCTCTTACCAGCCAGTTAAGGTCGGGGCCGAGCTTAATATCAGGTATACGCGCTAAGGTGCCTTTTAAGTCGTGCATTTCGTTCTGCACTTCATAGGTATGGTTATGCAGGTTCAAAACAATGCCGTAATTATTACAAATGGGTATTATTTTATTTAAAAGATCGGCCTGGGCATCCAGTTCTGCCTCAGTTTTCAACCTGTTTGCATCACCTACCGATACTCCAAGCGTTTTTCCGTCCAGTTGGTGAGCCTGCTGATCACCAATTCCGCATCATCTAAAATTTGGGCGTGTTTTGTTTTATCCCACATCGGTGCACCGTACGATGCTCCTGTAACCGGTACTTTGTACTGCTGTGCTAAACTACCCAGATGGGATACCGCGTCATCATGCCGCAGGTTTATTTCCATTAGTTCCATGCCATTGATCCCTGCATATTGAAAATCTGAAAAAGCCTGTTCAATAACCGGGGTACTGTCCCATTGCGGCGGAAACTTACTGGCATAAACCCATATATGGCCGCTTATTTTTACTTTTTGTTTTTTTGTGAAGATAGCCGCGGCATCGGCATCTAAGCCGCCGGCTAATATGGTTCCGCCGGCCAGGTAACCGGCAGCTGCTAAAAAGCGCCTTCTGTTTAAATTTTTCCATCGTTAGTTAGCAACCTCCTTTTCCCATCCGGTTTCCTTTAGCGCCGGGTCATTTTCTTTTTTCAGGAAATCAGCATTTGATAATGATTCAGCATCCCACTCTAAAATCGCTTCATCCGGCACAACGTTTACGGGCGTTTTCCACGAGGTAGAGCTTTCATTATAGGCCAGGTTAGATTGCAGGCTATAGCAGGAAATGATTGACCAGCGGGGATAGTCGGACAAGTTAGCCTCTGAGCGGTGCAGCAGGTTACTGTGAAAAAACAAGGCATCCCCTGCTTCAAGCTCTAAATATACCAGTTCCATGGTTTTTAGTGCATTATTTACCATAGTCATATCAGCCCCAACCTGCTCGCCCGAAAAACCATGGTTTACCCTGCCCAATTTATGTGAATCCTTAATCACCTGCAGGCAGCCGTTTTCTTTATTAGCCGGTGTAAGGGCAACCATTACGCTGATGAGCTCATCGGGAAACATAAATTGGTTTTTGTACCAATAGCCATAATCCTGGTGCCATTCCCAGGCGCCGCCAACCTTAGGTTCCTTTTGCATCAGCTTGGAGTGGAAATGACAAACCTTCGCCTTATCACCCAATAACTGCTGTACGGAACTTACCATTTTTTCGCTGCGTGTTAAATAGCCAAACACGTCATTACCTGGTGTAAACCACAAGGATAGCTTAGTTTTTTTTCCGCTCTGATCGTTTAAATCCACTGCGTTATTCAGCATAGCATTATCGTTTACAGCGGTACTATATAGTTTATCAATTTCAGCCTTGCTGCAAAAACTTTTTACAACAACATACCCTTGCTGATGGTACAAGGCAACCTGTTCCGGAGTTAATTTTTTGCTGTACATATAATTGGTTTTAATAAGAGCCAAGGTACCGTAAGGCAAAGTGTCACACTACGTTTTTTCTGTTGAAAACCGATACTTATCTAACATTGCTAAAATTCAGACCCTTTTATTCAGTATTTTTGATAGATGAAACCAGTATTAGAATATTTGCCAAAAAATTCAGGCGAATCATTTGTGACCAAATTTTTTGACTACCAATATTACCCAACTCCCTGGCATTTTCATCCTGAGTACGAACTGGTTTTGGTAACGGAAAGCACTGGAAAACGGTTCATTGGCGATCACATCAGTAATTTTAAGCCCGGCGACCTTGCGCTGATAGGCCCTTATTTGCCGCATACGTATAAAAACGACCCGCAATATTTCGAGGATAATTCAAATTTAAGGGCCAAATCAATTGTTGTTCATTTTAAGGAAGACTCCTTTGGCTTTAACTTTACTGATCTGCCCGAAGCGCAAAAGATCAATAGCTTATTAGCAAGATCAATAAAAGGTTTATCTGTAACCGGAGAAACTAATAAATTGATCAGCAAAAAGTTACATGAATTGGTAGCTGCAAAGGAATTTTCGAGATGGCTAAAACTGCTGGAGATACTTAACATACTCTCGGACAGTAAAGACCTGGAGTTGATCTGTAATAATGTGATAATGGGACAAAATCCTAACGAAACGGACAGGATGAATAAAATCATCAATTTCGTTATCAATAATTTTGGCAGGGAAATATCATTATCAGAGGCAGCTGATTTGGCAAATATGGCTGAAAATTCATTTTCAAGATATTTTAGTCTTCGTACCCGTAAATCATTTACAGGTTTTGTAAACGAGGTTAGGCTTAACCACGCCTCAAAGCTACTAATAGAAACATCCAAAAGCGTTACCGAAATTTGTATGGAATGCGGCTTTAATAATTTATCCAACTTTAACCGGCAATTTCGTAAGGTATACCAAAAAAACCCGTTGAATTTTAAGAAGCTGCACAATGGGTAAAACCGTCGCCAAAACACAACATGATTAGTTAAATTATCAGTTTTTTCAAATCATTTATAGCATCATTCAGATATTTACAGGCCCCTCCTATGTCATCTATTGATCCCTCAGCAGGCTGCTAACCTACTACTGATTAAGGCAATCTGTGCCAATGATAATTAAATAAAGGGTGCTGAATCATTGCCTGTGTATTGGTGTCAACTACGCTTTTATTTCATCAATTAAGCCGGCTCAGGTACAAAGCCATGTCATCAGTTAAACTAACATTAAGGCGTTTTAACTTACCGACATAAAACTTGCGTAGCTCTGCCCACTTATAAAACAAACCTTTATAAGCTATTAAACCATCTATATGGGCTTCCTTTTCGTTTAATAGTACTTTTACCAGGTAATCGGGGCTTCCTTTTCGCTTATAAAACACCCATTGAATATTTGCGCTAAGTGGTATAATGGCTGATGAGTGCCAGTTGGATTTTAGTGATTGGATGTTAATAGCCGCTTTATCAGCCGTTGTTATTTGCAGTAAGGCGGCAAAAGGGGCAATAGTTTCGGCGTGGGCAAATCTAAGGTGTGCACTGTATTTGTCGTTTTTAATAAAGTCATCTGTAGCTTTAATAAAATCAACCAATAAAGGTACAGCAACCCTTACCTGTATTCCATTGTTATCGGTTCCCGGCCCTTTTTTAAGGTTTTCATCCACCGATTCTATTTGGCCTAATTTCCTAAGCTCTTCACAGGTAAAAAACGATTCAAAATTAAGGCTTGTCTTTTCAAATTGTTTTTCATTTATTTCTGCTTTTAATGAGTATTTGATGGTTGTAAACCCAAACAGATCACTTACAAATTTTTCTTTCCGGGTTTGATCCAGCTTAGTTATAAAATTGATATTGAAGAATTGATTAATTACATTATTAACCAATTCATTAAAACCAACTGCCTTTTTTAACGATAACATTAAACCACAATTGGCTACACTATCCTCAAATTTTTTATAAGCGGGCGACAAATCATAAAACCGCAGGCTGGTATCATCATTGTAAAACCTTACGCTGGCGCTATCCTTTAGGTTGCTATTAAAGCCCGATAAAAAACTATTAGCGCTTTGGGTGGTGCGTACTTCTTTGGTAACGGCAACATCGAGATTTACCTTACCATTAAATACCTTGCTGTAATTTAAAAACATGCGCTTACCCAAGCCATACAATTCGTCCCTGCCCTCAGCAGAAATAAATTTTGTATTGCCCTGCTCAATTTTTTGCAGCGCCGCTACCATTTGTTTCAACTTCTTACCTTTATCAGTCAGGCTAATGCTACTATCTGCTTCCATTAACAGGGCATAGGCATAAGTTTTTGCAACATCTTTAGTAAGATGCCTTGCACCATGCCTGCCAACGTGGTTAATAAAAACAGGCAAATACCCTGCAGGCGGTGGCGTATATTTTTGAGCATGGTATTGATAAAGGGTTTTAGTACCTAAATAAGTAGTACCGAAATCCTGCGCGTATGCAACCCCACTTATCGTCAATACAAAACTTAATAATGTGATTATTTTTTTCATTCTGCAAGTATTATCATTAAACAAAAACAGAGGTGCAAATAAAGCACCTCCGTTATAAAATTATGCTAATATTATATATTAATGCTGGTTGCCCGATCCGTTACTTTGGTAAGCACCCAAATCAACACCTGGCGGAGTAACAATTGGGGCGTAAGCGCCTGTAGTTGTTACATTATTATAAGGTGGGGAAGCTGTTGTTGTACCTTTACCGTAAGCAGGTGAAGTTGATGTTATATGAAAACTTGAGGCACCAGCCATTGTTATTAAAGGCGTTTGTTTATTAGCTGTTGTTGGCGCCGGGTAGGTTGTGTAATTATAAGCATTCACATCAAAAAAGGAGAACATAGGGTTATTAGCCTGTGGAGTGGTTGACAATATATCCCCCGATTTCTGTTGCAGTTTTACATTGCCTTTGTTTTCACCATCTAAAGCATAAAATGTATTAACAATGGCTTGATTATAACCATAAAAAAGCTGGTTGTTGAATTTTGTATTGGCAGTGTCGGCAGTGGTTAATATTCTTAAGCCAACATCGCAGTTAATGATCATGTTATTGTAAATATGGCTTTTGGCAGCTTTTTCAACATCAATTGAACCACCATGCCCACTGGTTGAGCTTTGTCGCCAGCCGCAGCTTACAATCGTATTGTTGTAGCAATTAATATTACATTGTATACCCGTAGTACCCGCGTCAGAAATTTTGAACGCATTAGTTGCCGCGCCAATTATCACATTGTAAGCCACGTCCCCTACCGTACCGCTCTTAATGTTGCAAGCCTCCCCTGCCGCCACACCATCCAGCTCATAGGTATTGCGCATAATATTAACATGGCCGCCGGCTAAACGCATGGCGTCATCTCTGCTGCCAAACACCCACGAATCTTCCAAAACAAAGTTCTTTTTGATGTTAGCAAAATAGATCGTCCAGCGTGGGCTGCCTTGCGGGGAATAAACCGCAGCGTCATCGCTCGGGCCTGATGGGCCGCCGGCAAATTCAAGGTGCGTCCATTTAATAACCACGTCAC
The DNA here is from genome assembly GCF_965277465.1 of Mucilaginibacter sp. GTDB lineage: Bacteria > Bacteroidota > Bacteroidia > Sphingobacteriales > Sphingobacteriaceae > Mucilaginibacter. Next base: position 2,308,771 of record NZ_CBDICW010000001.1, on the reverse strand, counting down.
CACCTGCCGGGGTTGGGTCTTTGGCTGTTACCGGGCCCGGCTCGGCAAAAATACCACCCCACCATCCCTGGAAAACGTTGGTATAGTTTTGTGCATTTGCCTGCGCATGTAAAGTAGCCGCGTTGCTAACAGTAATATAATTTGGCTGGGCTTGTGTACCCAAACTAATAAAAGTACCATGCACAATTATCTCGGGTGCTGTTTGCCATGTTAAGCCATTACCCAGGGCAATAAGTGTTACACCTGCCTGCATTTTCAGGGTATCGCCACCATTTACTGTAATATTGCTGGCAAAATAATAGGTTTTACCGCTTAGTAAAGTACCGTTTACGCTTCCGCTAAGTGTATCTGATGTAATGGGGTTGCTTGCTACTACAAGCCTTGGCGATATTTTCGCGTCTTCCGCTTTATGGCATGCGCTAAACAGCATCAGGCTGGCTACAGCTGTTAATAATAGTATATTGAATTGCTTTTTCATTTTCGTTTTCCTGATCATTACAATTTATACCTTAAACCTAAAATGTAATATTGCTCATAAGTATCCTTGCGGATAAAGTAATTTTGTCCTACAGTTTGATAGCTCAATACGTTTGACTGTGTGGTATATGGCTTACGTATTTCCAGCTGGAAAGGTGTATTGGTTAAATTTGTTGCCTTGGCATAGACATAGAACTTTTTAAATACCTTTTTCTCTGCCGAAACATCAAGCGTTACGAAACCTTTTTGCCAGATGTCGTTATCCAGGTAAGGTGATACGGCGTAAATGCGCGGACCTGTATACACTGCCGAAATTTGTGCATCGAAACCAATTTTTGCTTCGCGATAAAGGAACGACAGGTTGCCTATGTTTTTAGATTGATCCTGTAATGGGCGGGTTTGGTTTACTGTGCTTAACGTTACATTGCCCGGATTAATTTGCTGTTTGGTGGTACTGATACTTGAGTTAGTATAGGTATAATTTAACCTGATACCAAAATTGCGCATATACTTAGTCGCATCTATTTCCAAACCGTAGTTGGTGGCAGTACCAAAGTTTTCGGGTTCTAATATAGCCGTTTGCCCCGCCTGGCCCTGTAATATGGCATATTCAATAGGGTTTTTTATGTTTTTGTAGAATACACCTCCCAAAAACTGATCAAGCAAACCGGGGAAAAACTCGTAACGCAGATCAAGATTGTTTGATGTGGTACGTTTCAGGTAAGGGTTACCATATTCAGGGTAGTCGGCATCCGGATCGCCTACCACATGCGGAATCAGCTCATAAAAGTTTGGCCTGCTGATAGCAGAGTAATAAGAGAAACGCAAATCCTGTTTATCATTAAAGTTATATTTCAGGTTCAGGCTTGGTAATACATCAAAATAAGTTACCGTACCTGTTTTACCTACAATAGTTGATGGGTTAACATTACTTACCCAACTTTGATTGGTATTTTCATACCTAAGCCCGCCAACAGCCGAAAGCTTGCCTGCCGTAAAGTTGAACATTCCATAAGCTGCGCTGATCTTCTCGGTAAAATTATAGTTAAGTGCATTTGAAGCATCGCCATCTGTATTTTGAACCACAAGGCTATTATTATCAATATTGCCATCAAACTTTTGTGCACTTGATACTGCAGCATTCTGGATCAGGTCATACTCATCATAAGCGCTGTTACGTGTTTTGTCACGATACATCCCCCCTGCGGTAAAGTTAACCGTAGTACCAAACAGTTTAGGTGAGTAGGTTAAGTTCAGGTAACCGCTTTTGTTTTCGTCAGCGTTTTTCTCAAAGATCCGCTCTTCCGGGTCGGGATTTGAAGGCAGGTAAGGCTGTTCCCTTACTACCTGTCCGCTTGAATTTAAAGTACCTGCCGTACCCACAGTTAATTCGGCACGGTCGGGCGAGTTAGCAGTAGCCTTTGAATAAACTGCGTGCCAATCCAGTTTCCACTGGTCGGCCAGTTTATGCGTACCATGCAAATCAAAGTTGTAGATTTGCTGCACTGTACGGTAGCTCAGGTAATTATTGCTTATTGTACCAAGTCCGGGTGCGGTATGGCTGGCCGATAAGCTGGTATCTGAAGTAAAACGATATTCGTTACGGGTAAGGTTAATATAATCGGCATTTAAAACGATCTTGTTGTTTGCATTAAAACGATAATCAAACTGGGTAACAACCCCGGTACGCTCCTGCTGTATATTATAAACACGGGCCTGTTCACTACCCAGCAACGGCGCACCGGTTAAGCTGCTGGTTGATGAGCCGAAGAATAAACCATTGGTTTGGCGATAACTGTTTTGATAGCTTAGTGTAGCTATGGCGCCAAATTTTTTATCAGCAGTACGGCCGCCAACAGTAAGGCCTGCTATTGTTCCCAGCGGGGCTTTTAACTGGCTGGTATGAAAAGGATTGTTAGGAAAATCGGCTATGTTAGCATTATTATTTCCCATTTTTCTTGGCGATTCACTTAAACTTGCGCTATGGTCAAATTTTGTAAACCCGTTACCGCTAAAAAACGTATTGGCAAAACCTGTACCCAGATTTGCACTTAAGGTAAAATCATCCGGCGCTTGTTTAAGTACCATGTTAATGGCACCGGCAATAGCGTCGCCTTCCATATCGGGTGTTAACGACTTTGATATATCTAAACGATCAACAATGTCTGCCGGGAAAATATCAAGGGGTACATAGCGGGTTTTATTATCAGGGCTCGGCAGCTTAATGCCGTTTACCAGCGTATATTCATAACGCTGGTCCATTCCCCTGATAATCGCAAATTGTGCCTCGCCGTTGTTACTACGTTCAACAGATACGCCCGAAACACGCTGGGTTACGTTTGCTATGGTAATATCCGGCGAAGCCTCAATAGTCCGTGCAGAAACTGAGTTGATTTCTATCGGCGAATTACGCTCTGCATTTAGCGCTGATTTGTCAGACGTGTGATTGGTTTTACCGGCAACTGTTACTTCGTTAAGCGAATTATCTTTGCTTTTAAGCGAAAGGTTGATGATTAGGGCATTTTCGTTGATCTCAAATTCCTGCTCAGCGGTTTGATAGGAAATATATTTTGCAGAAACAGTGTATTTGCCGTTCGATAAGTTTTTAAACAGGTAACTGCCATCAAGCCCAACACTGGTGTACTGTTTTGTTTGCGTTGTTTTGTTGTGTAATGTTACGGTTGCGCCAATAAGCGGTTGCCCCGTTTGATCACTAATTATACCTTTTACTGATCCCTGCGAATAGGCAAGGCCAAAAGAGCTAACAATAATTAAGATGAACAGAGATAAACTTTTCTTCATGTAGGGTTCTTTAAAAGCTGCAAAGAACCCCCTTGTATATAACTAAATTGTAAATAACAGGTTAACCATAAATGAAAAGAGTTAAATTACTGTAACAATTCTGTTTTAATTCTGAAGTTAGGTAGAATGAATTTATAAATTATGAGTATATCACTGTGAAAAACAGTGAAAAAACAAACGTTACGCCAAACGGGAGTTTAGCTATTCTTTATTCATCCGTTCGTTTACACTGACTGAACAAGCTGATCATAACCGCATCGAAGCCTGTTATAAAGATGGCATCCTAAAATTGGATATTACTAAAAAAGAAGAAGCGAAAATGGCAAGCCGCCAGATTGCGTTAAAGTTTTTTTTAAAAAATTAGATTTAGAGAGCGGGTTGTAAATTCAGCCCGTTTTAGTTTTATCACGGTCGTTTTAGATCTTTCCAACTACCTGTTTTTTATTTAATAACAACGCATAAAAACCTAAGCCTGCAGTTATTGGCACTAAGCTAAGATATACATTTATGTAACTGAGTAAAATGGCAACCATATAAAATACAGGGCCGGCACAGGCTATCTTTTTTAATGAACTCCGTACTTTTACGGTTAAAACCTGGTGATGCCGATAATTGAAGCTTAAAGCAGCGCACAACAGCAGCAGGTGTAATAATGAAATCACCAGCAAATTACAGGAATATAACAGGACAGAGCCAGGCCAATGAAAATTTGCAGCAATCCAGCCGCAATCCAAAGGCATAAGTACCAGGAAGAAGAAATAGAACCGGCTTAGCCAAACTATTTTGCTGCTTAAATGCATTTTTGTGATCAAACCGATAATCTTAGTCTGCGCGGTCCAAAAAACGCTTATCATGAGCATACTAAAAAAAAATATGATCAGGTGGGGTGCTGCCTGGGTTAAGTTTTTTGTATCTGCCAGCTTTTCAAGCGGGAGGCTGAAGAACAGGATAAGTGAAGCAAAGGCTATGCCTGCGGCCCTGTTCGTAAACTTCTCTAATTGCTGCTTTTCCATAATTAGCGTTGTTGGCCAAAGTATTTTATTGCCGCCACGATTGCGATAATAAGTGAGAAGATAACACCTGCTACAAAAAGCCAGGTCTCTTTATTTTTTGATGGTAATGACATTTTAATTTTGATGAAACTGACCTACATAGTGCTCATTAATTTTCTGGTGCAAAAAATTAAGTTTTCGGATTTGCATGGTGAAAACTGCGATAAAATAAATCCCTATTCCATAAGTGATAAGGCTAACCGGTGCTGTAAGGGTAAGCAGCGAACTTAGTCCGTTTTTAATATCCATATAAAAAAAGCCGCCTGCTACTGCCAGCAGTAAAAAATATTCGAGCAGGTAACAGGAAATGAGTTTACGCTGACCGGATATTTTTTGGATTTGGTATTTAAGGTAAGTTTTACTGGCAAAATAAAAATAACTGCGGTTATAACTCATCCCTTTCCATACAAGATAGATGAGCACACCTATACCTAAATACATTATTAACATACAGCCAAATAACAGCAGGGTATGCTTACCATTAAAACTGGCATAGATCCGCCCGATAGTAACAATAAGTATCAGGTAACTCCATACTGAACTCAATGTACTCCATAGAAGCATCTTATGCACCCTGCCATCCAACACCCTGATCTTTTCCTTAAAACCCTCATCTTTTATAATATCATCTTTAAGAAGCAGTACTGCATTTCTTTTAACAGTTTCAAAATTATTTCCCATGTTAAAAATATCGCCAACTAAATGCCAGTAAATTACTTAATACTTAAAAAGTAGCTTTAAAGCATATCAGCGCAGTTTTAAACCAGGACACCCCGAATTGAAAAAAATTAAGGCCCTCTCAATTTGATAGTCGGGAAGTATCAAATTGATCCAGGATTTCATGACCGCCATAGACGATGTGCATCCTAAATCAAAAGCATACAACGAAAAGCACTATCACATAAGCCAATGGACAGGATTATAAACCTGCGATTGTTAGGGGGTTTATGAAAGCAACATCAGGAAATTATCGATCAATGATGAACGGTTGGGATAGGCAGGGATTGACAGCGGCTCTGAAATCCAGATCAATATACTTCCTGTACATTCAATTTGTATGAGGCAGATTAGGTTTATAGTTTTAAGGTAATTGCAGGCAAGCCTGAAAATCCATTTTTGTTTTAATTTTTCTTTTACCTCTTCTACCAGCGTTTTGAAAGTGGCATTTTGCCAGCTTTAAGTATTCGCCTGGATGTTTTTTGCAATTTAATTGGTTCTTTAAAGTCGATACCGGCTGCAACTTCTTTTGTCTGGCCAATATCTCAATGGTTGGAAACCCTGGTTTGAACTAATAACCGAAAATTGGAGAATCTGCTTAATTAACTCAAGAATTATCCATTGGTAATAAAATCCTCCTAAAGTGTGCTGGTTCATGATTAATGGAGTGAAAGCTGATCTGAAAAAAACAGCCCGATTACAAGGGCATTTATAAGTATTTATTTCCATATCTATTAGAATTGCTGCGCTGTTTTGATTGAGAAAACAATAAGTACACCCAAGCTATGCTGTTGAGTGTACTGGTTTTTCAAACAAAGTAATTTCCGGTTCTTACATAACTAATCTTCCTCGCCGCTTCCGGCTGCTTTTGACTGTAAATAGAATGCGCCTTTAGTCGCGATCTGTACATTAGGTGCCAGCGCATTTAACGGAGTTATCTGTATATAACCTAATTCGGCCACACCTGTGGTTACTTCTGTTTTAGTAAAGATGGTTTTGCCATCTGTATTATGGGTGGTGGTCACAAAAATATATTGCTTGCCAGCCGAACGTATCACGGCGTCGACAGGCACTGCAGCGGTTAGCTTGCTGCCGGTACTGATCAGTGCAGTTACATACATGCCCGGTATCAGGTTTTGATGTGCTTTGTTATTGATCACGGCATGCACAATTACGCCTTTACTCTCATTTTCAAAAGATTTATTGATCCCGTTGATCGTTCCATTAATAACCTGGTTATCCTGGTTGGTCAACTGGAAGCTTACTTTCTGACCGACCTTTACGGCCATCAGGTCTTTTTCAAAAACGGTGAGGTCACAGTGAATTTTTGAGTTGTCAACCACTTCCATAATGGAAGTACCCGGCTGAACGTAAGCGCCGATATTGGCTGATATTGTCCCAACCGTACCGCTGATCGGGGAAGGTACCGGGAATTGGGAAACGATGCGCCCGTTACTGATCCTGCCCGGCGATACACCCAATTGCTTTAGTTGGCTTTCATAGGCAGTAAGCCGGGAATGCTCGGCATTATAAGTCGCTTCCGAAGCTTGAAATGATTTACCTGTGCCCGCACCGGCGGCCTTCAATTGAGATTGACGGTCATATTCTGCCTGCACATAAGCGAAATTGTTCTTAGCCGCTAAATAATCCTGTTGCAGTTTGATCAGGTCCTGATTTTTGATCGTTGCCAATACCTGGCCTTTGTGCACTTGCTGTCCTTCCAGCACATTGATATTACTAATAATACCGCCAGATAAGATACTGACATCCGCTTTGTTTTGGGGCGGAACGGCCAACTGCCCATTCGCTTTTACAACCGCATCCAGGTTCTTTTGCTCAATAGGGCCGGTCGCAATTCCTACCGACTTCATTTGTTCCGAAGATAATTCAAGCCCGCTTTCCTTGTCTTTATTTTGGATTTTACCGATATCGGTTTCCTTATTGTCCATTTTCTCTGAACTTCCCGAGCAGGAAGCCAGTAATGTTCCTGCGATCAGTAAGGTGATGATGTGTATTCTATATGCTTGATATTTCATTTTTATTCCCCTCTTAAAAATTGTAATTGAATAGCGGATTGGTTTAACCGGCTGACCGTTTCGATATAAGCTAATTTGATTTGCACAGCGGCAGATATATTCGAAATGTACTCCATGTAGCCGATCTCGCCGAGATTAAAAGAAACCTGGGTAATCCTCAACTGCTCATCCGCCTGTTTTAACCCGCCGGAAGTATAGTATTCCGCCGATTGGCGGTATTGTTGATATTGCTGCATTTCCTGTTCATATTGCAGCCGAACCTGGCTTTGGGCATTCTCATAATTGGTTTGTGCGATCTGCCCGGATAATCTTTCCGCTTTTACCCGCGAACGATTAGCCCCGTTGAAGATCGGTAACGATAGTCCAAGTTGCAGACCGGCAATGCGGGTACCGGGAGAATAGCTACGGTCTATACCTGCCGGGTTAAAACCGGAGATCACCAGTTGCTGGTTGTAACCAATCTTCAGGTCAGGCATTCCCTTTGATCTTTCTACTGCAAGCCGGGCATTCGCCACCTCTATATTTTGCAATTCGGCGTTTACATTCGCGTTACGCGTAGTGTTCAGGGTATCCGATGGTATCGTCAGTAATAAAGACAGTTTGTTTTCAGCAATGATGATCTGTTCGCTTGTGTTGAGCAATTGCTTTAAGACCAGTTCATTGCTTTTCAGATCAGCCTGCACACCTATCTTCAAGGCCTGGACTTCCTGGTATTTATTTTTAGCACTTAAAAGTTCAAGTTTGGATGTTTCCCCGGTCTTTAACCTGATCTCAGCCCGTTTGATAAAACCGTTGTAGATACTGTCCTGATAATTCAGGATCCGTAAGGTTTCCCGGCTAAGCAGGTAAGCATAATAAGCATTGCGCACATCACGGGTGATCTCCGCACGGGTAACATTTCCCGTTCTTTCTGCAAGGATAGTTTGCTGGTTCAAGAGCTTACGCTGGTTCTTATACAGCCCCGGCCAGGCGATGTTTTGGATTATCCCAATGGAATTATCCATATTGCCGCCACTGGTTGGATCTTGTGTGATCATCAATTCTGTTTTAGGGATATCTGTACCCGATTTTTGCAATGCCCTCGATTGTTCGACGGAAAGCCCGGCTGAACGCACTTGTAAATTATTGCGCATTGCCTTAGCAATTGCACTATCTAAAGTGAGCGGCCCAACACTTTGCGCCTGTGCAACTGAGGGTTGAAACAACAGGCCGGCGCTAATCATCATTAAAATAATCAGCACTTTGGATACTACAGGTATTTTCACCTTTACCGTTTCCTTCCGGTTAAATAATAAATACAGGCAAGGCAGTACAAAAAGGGTAAGGAAAGTCGCGGTGATCAGCCCGCCAATCACGACAGTGGCTAATGGTTTTTGCACTTCTGCTCCGGCACTGGCAGATAAAGCCATTGGCAAAAAACCGAGCGAAGCCACAGAAGCGGTCATCAGTACCGGTCGTAGCCTGGTCCTGGTGCCTTCCAAAACCCGGTCATAAATATTATCCATGCCTTCCTCCTTTAACTGGTTGAAATAACCAATCAGCACGATACCGTTAAGTACAGCTACACCAAATAACGCAATAAAACCTACTCCGGCAGATATACTGAATGGCATTCCACGCAAAAGCAGGGCAGCCACTCCACCCATCGAGGCCAGCGGCACTGCGGTAAAGATGAGCAGGCTCTCTTTTACTGAACGAAACGTAATATAAAGCAGGATCAGGATAAACAGTAATGCTGCCGGTACAGCGATTGATAAACGGGCTTTAGCAGCTTGTAAATTCTGGAACTGACCGCCATAAGTGAGGTAATAACCCGATGGCAGTTTTAAACGATTGTTAAGTTTGGCCTGTATTTCCTTAACCGTTGTTTCCACATCGCGGTCTTTGACGTTAAAGCCGATATAGATCCGGCGTTTACCATCTTCACGGGATACCTGCGCCGGGGCATCCTTGAAGGAAATGTCTGCTACCTGGCTTAAAGGTACTTTGTTGCCTGATGGTAAGGGTATGAGCAAATTTTGTACGCCGGAAATGTTTTCCCTAAGGTCACGATTAAGCCGAACCACCATATCAAACCGCTTTTCACCCTCGAATACCACACCTGCCACACTGCCTGCGAAAGCCGTTTTCAGGATCATATTTACATCGCTGATATTCAACCCGTACTGCGCCATTTTATCGCGGTTATAGGCTACCTGGATCTGAGGCAAACCGCTTACCTTTTCTACATAAGGTTCGCTTACGCCTTTAACCGGGGCGATCAGTTTGGCAATTTTACCTGCTTCTGTGGCTAATATATCCAGGTCATCACCATAGATCTTAATGGCCACATCCTGGCGGATACCGGTCATGAGTTCATTAAAACGCATTTGCATAGGTTGAGATATTTCTACGTTGATACCTGGGATAATGGATAGCGCTTCTTCCATCTTCTCCATCATTTCTTCACGGTTTTTAGCCGTCTTCCATTCTCCTTTAGGTTTCATGGCCAGCATCATATCGCCTTTTTCCATCGGCATCGGATCAGTAGGAATCTCGGAGCTGCCAATACGCGTCACCGCCTGTTTGATCTCCGGGAACTGGTCTTTCAATGTTTTTTCAGCTTTACCAAAAGTCTTGACCACTTCGGTTAGGGAGGTGCCCTGCATCATGGAGATCTCAACGGTCAGGTCACCTTCTTCCAGCGTAGGAATGAATTCACCACCCATACGGCTGAACGCCCATAAGGAGACTCCAAATAAGATGAATACGATAGTAATGGTGATCACTTTGGCTTTAAGCACTACTACCAACGCTCTATGATAAATGCGTTGCAGCAATCCAATAATACGGTTGGAGATATTTGGTTGATGCGATGTTTTTTTGCTTAAAAACAAAGCACTGGCCATCGGCACATAAGTTAAGGATAAAATAAAAGCACCTAATATGGCAAAGGCTACCGTTTGCGCCATAGGCCGGAACATTTTTCCTTCGATGCCGACTAAAGATAAAAGCGGCAGGTAAACGATCAGGATGATAATTTGCCCAAAAGCGGCAGACTTCATCAGTTTACTGGCGCTTTCCCTAACCTCCCCGTCCATTTGTGCCGTGGTTAGTTTTTCATCACCTTTTTGCTTGTAGCTACCCGTAGTAATGTGGTGTACCACACTTTCTACAATAATTACTGCGCCATCTACGATCAGGCCGAAATCAATAGCGCCCAAACTCATCAGGTTGCCTGAAACATTGAACAAACGCATCATGGAAAAGGCAAACAGCATGGCTAAGGGAATAACGGAAGCGACGACCAATCCGGCACGCAGGTTTCCTAAAAGTAGCACTAATACAAAGACAACTATCAGCGCACCCTCAAGCAGGTTGCGTTCTACCGTGCCTATGGCCCGGCCCACCAATTCCGTGCGGTCAATAAATGGCTCTATCACTACGCCTTCAGGCAGTGACTTTTGGATCTGCACCATGCGGGTTTTAACGTTATGTATTACCTGGCTAAAGTTTTCGCCTTTTAGCATCAGGGTAACACCAGCCACTACTTCACCCTCACCATTCCTGGTAACTGCCCCGTAACGGGTCGCGCTGCCGAATTGTACCGTTGCAATATCCCGGATGAGGATAAGTGAGCCTTTACCGTTCTTGACAACGATCTTTCTAATATCATCCAGGTTCTGCACCTGCCCTAATCCCCGGATAAAATAGGCATTGCTTTGCTGTTCAATATAGGAGCCGCCTGTATTCTCGTTGTTTTTTTGCAGGGCCTCAAAAATCTCGGGTATGGTCAGGCCTAATGAATTGAGCTTGTCATTATCCAAAGCAATTTCATATTGCTTTACATAACCGCCCCAGCCGCTTACCTCGGCCACTCCCACCGTTCCTGCAAGTTGGGTACGTACCAGCCAATCCTGAATGGTACGCAAATCGGTGGCAGTATATTTGGTTTCATAACCTTTTTTGGCATGCAGTACGTACTGGTATATTTCACCAAGGCCTGTAGTAATTGGGGCCAGCATCGGTTGCCCCAAATTGGCAGGAATTGCACTTTCAGCTGCTTTGAGTTGTGCATTCACCTGGCTTCTTGCCCAGTAAATATCTACATCATCCTTAAAAACAATGGTGATCACAGAAATTCCGGAACGGGATATGGAGCGCTTTTCGATGATCCCGGCAATGTTGGCCATGGATAATTCTATGGGAGCGGTAATGAATTGCTCCACCTCTTGTGCACCTAAACTCGGCGCTTGTGTAATGATCTGTACCTGGTTATTGGTAATATCGGGTTGTGCATCAACCGGCAGGTTGTACGCGGAGTAAACACCCACCAGTATTAATACCAGTGTCATGATACCGATAGTTACCTTGTTCCTGATAGAGAACGCGATAATCTTGTCAAACATAAATTGTAAAAATTAATACGAATACGAAAAAGCCGTGCAAAGTTTATTGCAGGCGAAAAACATTTAGAACTTTCGTATTAAACTATTTGTGGAGGCTGCCAGATCTTTACCTGCTGTTCCTGAACAGCAGGTATGCTATAATCAGGATATTCACGGGTAACTAATCTGGTAAAAACGATGATGGTAGAAGTTGCCGTTAAAGTTCTTGCAGTAGAACAGCATGAACAGGTACAAAAAGGCGGACAGGTTTCCTGAGCTCTTTCGTCAGTCGCAGAATGACTTTTTTTAATAGTTTGATGAATTACACCTGCAATCATACCATCCTTATCCTGACAAGGCAAAACCGCCAGAACAGTAAAATATAAACTGAATAGAATAGCTAAGTATTTCAACAATACAAAGATAATTAATTCATTTATGAATGAAGATTTAATTGTTTGTAATTCTGTTGTATTAGCACCGGCGGTCCTTGTTTCATTGATGGCTATTCAATATCAAATACCTATCGGCATGTTAATTAATATTTCCCACCGGCTGCCAGTGGTTTTAAAAACGAGATTTATTCCTTTGTAAGACCTTTTTCAACTACTTTATAACTCTCCAGCGCTTCATACAATTGTTTCTTAATCTGTTTCACCAATATCCTTGGCCCCAGCACTCTCATTTTAGCGCCAAAGCCCAACAACTCGCGTTCCAGTTCAAAGTTCATAATCACCTTGATGCTGAATATTTTTCCCGTTGCATCCTCGCTCAACAATTTTTGCGTATGGTGCAAAGGCTTGGTTATCACATAAGGAGCATTAGCGGCATCTACCCAAAATATCACCTCACAATCACGCTGACCGGGAGATTTGGTTACCCCGATACAATCATTATAATAAGTAGCAAGATCGAGTGTTCTGTTCTCGCGGTAAGGCTCTTCATGTTCTGCTACTTCTTGAATCCTGTCTAAAGCCAGGTTCATAATGTGTGCATTGCGTTTGTGCTGCATCCCTAATACAAACCAACGGTTACGGTATTCTTTCAGCAGGTATCCGCTAAAACAAAAGGTGCTGGCTTCCCTGGCTTTGAAAGACTGATAAGTAATACAAATAGTTTTCTTAGCTACGATAGCCTTGCGGATCACCTCTATCCACTCCAGCCCTTTTAAATTATCGTTCTTCTCGAAATCAATTACCGGGGCACTTTGTGTTTTCTGCGAATAGATCTTGTCCTCCAGTTTACTCACCATTTCATTCAGGTCGGTAAAGTGGTTAAAGCCTTTAAATTGCTTTAACAAGCCGGATACTTCACTCAGTACCTGCATATCCTGCTGATTTAGCGGACTATTGGTAATACTGTAATTCTTATCGCTGTAGGTATAATACTTTTTATCAACCACCACAATTGGTGCTTCGTAACCCAGCTTATTACTGCGCATCATTTCCATATCGGCTTGTACGGTACGTCGGCTTACACCGGTATCAATCCCCTGGTATTCGTATATGGCATCGCTGCAGGCTTCAATCAGGTCGTCCAGCGTCCATTTCTTAAAACGATTTTGCAGGCATTGGTCGATAGTGCGGTAGCGGATCAAGGCGTTGCGGTTAACGGGCATATCTTTTGATTTCAGGTTTTGGAATTACGATTTCGGATTTGTTTAAGATAGATTATTCTCCTTATTCTAAAATCCTGTGAATTCTGATTCAGACGAATTTATAAATTATTTTTCACTGCGCAAATACGCTGCGCACTTGATATTTCTCTTTGTACTGTCGAAAGGCTGAACGCGTTCACAAACGCCCCCTCTCCCGAACCGGGGAGAGGGGTTTTGGCCCGGAGACTTTTAATTGTTAAACTTGAATACCACAATAGTTATGGAAAAGGAAAAAATAGGCAACAACGAGTTAAAGGCATTAGGTATTAATGATGTGGAAGTATTGGTAAACTTTAGCCGCGTGGCTAACGGCTTGTTAAAACACAACGTAATGGCCAAGCCCGAGATACTGGCCAATTTAGAAGCTTTAATTAACGACCCTATGCCCTACGCCTTAAAGAAAGGCGGCAAGTTTAAAAACCTGGCCGAGGATGTAATTGCCCTGCAAAAAGAAGGCAAGTTTGTAAAGCAGGAACGCAGCAACTTTAAGCTGAAAGAAGAAATAGCCAATTTCCCGGTATGGGGATTGGAGAATATTGAGGTTGGCGCACTGGCGCAAATGCGTACCGCTATACAATTACCTATTGCCGTTGCCGGCGCCCTGATGCCCGATGCGCACCAGGGTTATGGCCTGCCTATTGGCGGTGTGCTGGCTACTACTGCCAATACCATTATCCCCTTTGCCGTTGGGGTTGATATTGCCTGCCGTATGTGTTTAAGCATTTTTGATTTGCCTGCCGAAGCCATTGATACCGAAACCGACAAGCTGAAAAATATTTTAGTGGATAACACCTACTTTGGGATGGGGTGTACTACTAAATCGTACTTTGACAGTTCGTTGTTTGATAGCAAAACGTGGAACGAAACTAAGCTGATCCGTGGATTAAAGGATAAGGCTTATAAACAGTTAGGAACCAGCGGAACCGGCAACCACTTTGTAGAATGGGGCGAGCTGACCATTGCGGATGGTGCTTTAGCTGATATCCCTGCCGGGAAATACCTGGCTCTGCTATCGCACTCAGGCTCGCGCGGATTTGGGGGTACGGTGGCCGACTATTACAGCCGTATTGCCATCACCAAAACCAAGCTCCCTGCCGAAGCAAAACATTTGGCCTGGTTAGATTTGGATAAGGATGAAGGCCAGGAATACTGGATAGCCATGAACCTGGCCGGCGAATATGCCAGCGTCAACCACCACGAGATCCATAACAAAATTGCCCGTGCCCTTGGTGTTAAGCCCATTAGCATGATAGAGAACCACCACAACTTTGCCTGGAAAGAGCAGCTTGCCGATGGTAACGAAGTGATGGTACACCGTAAAGGCGCAACCCCGGCCGGCGAAGGTGTGTTAAGCATTATACCCGGCAGCATGAGTACGCCCGGCTTTTTGGTACGTGGTAAAGGCGACGCAGCCAGTATTAACTCTGCCAGTCATGGTGCGGGCAGGGCCATGAGCCGGAGCGCGGCTTTTAAAACATTGGATAAAGCCGCTATTGCCGCTAATTTGGTTGACAAACGCATTACCTTAATGGGCAGCGATGTGGACGAAGCACCAATGGCATATAAAGACATCCACGCTGTTATGGCTGCGCAGCATGATTTAGTTGAGGTATTGGCCAAGTTTGAGCCGAGGATTGTTAGAATGGCAGATGCGAGGGAGAAGCCAGAGGATTAGTTTAAATCTATAGAGTTGATTAGTTAACGTGATTTAAATCAATATTATTATTACTTTTATCTTTAATAACCTTATTATCAATAGCAAATGAACTCAGTCAATTGTATTAAATGCGATATTCTTGTTAATGACGAAGCTGCATTTTGCTTCAACTGCGGAACACGTTTGCAATGTAAGTCTTGCAATGCCAAGCTATTGACGGGGGCTAATTTTTGTCAAAAATGTGGCGAGCCAACTGTTACGCCAGCCGTTATGGACAATGGTACTTCGGCTCTCAACACAATTAAATACAAAAAAAGCAAAGACGAAATCTCATGCGAAATTTCATTTACAGACCAAGTCGGAAAGAGTGGGATGGATGAACTTATATCAGCTATCGTAAATAATAGCAGTAACAATAATAGACAATTAAATAATGTTAACGCTAATAATAATGCTTCTGTAACATATGATGACAATGTTTTGGCTGAGAATATAAATGCCGAAGTAGACGAAGATACAAAATCTGAAGATATTGCAGAAGTTACTACTTCAAATCCAGAGACAGTCGAAATCATTCATTTGAATGATGTAGAAAATAACATCGAATGTTCAGAAAATGAGTGGATAGCTATTTATGCTTTTTATGAATCCGAGTTTGGTAAAAAGAATTTTACGCGTGAATCCGTAAGGGAACGTTATTTAAAAAAGCGAAAGACTGTAAACCGGGACAAAAATTTTGGGCGAGAATGGAAGAAAAGCCAAAAACAATTCTTCTCGACTGTTAACGATACTGAACTTAAAATTAAGCACGATAGCATAGGCAGTTTGAATATGTTAATTAAAGGCCAAAAGTCAACTATAGTATCAAAAAATACTAAAAAAAATATTGGTGGAAATACTTCAAAGACTCAGGCCAAATCAGTCGTGATTGAAGAGTTCGATTTGCACAAAAGTACTGATGGAAAAAAAATATCGCTCAATGATTTTCTGAATCAAAAGAAACCCGGTGATAGTACATACGATAGAATAGTTTGTATTGCTTATTACATTACAAGAATTAATAAAGTTGAATATTTTAGTGAGGGCAATATTGAATATGCATATAAAGCGCTTCAATTAGGGAATAGATCAAAACATTTAAGACAAACAGTAAATAATATTAAAAGCACTAAAGTTTGGTTTAAGGACTATCAGGAACCCGGTAAATGGACTCTTGAACGAATAGGTGAGATTTACGTAGACGAAAGTTTGCCGGCGATAAACAAACAAAAATGAACATTGGAGATTTTGTAGATAAAGTCAGTGACTTCGATTCGTTAAGGCAACTTGAACAAGTTAGGTTGCTTGCATTTTTTTATTCTGTTGTGAATGATAAAAATGAATTTTCATCTACAGAAATAAAAGAATGTTTTAATCAAGAAAATTTAAAGACTCCGACAAATGTCCCTCAATGCTTTGTGAATTTAGCGCAAGGTAAAAATCCTACATTTTTAAAAAAGGGTAACTTCTATACCTTTCATAGAACTGTTAAAAAAGAGCTCGATGAAACTTATCTTATAAACAAACATACCAAACATACTTCCGCAACTTTGAGGGGTTTATTACCTAAATTAACAAGCAAAGAACAAAAAATATTTTTGGAAGAAGCTGTTTCTTGTTTTGAAATCAATTGTTATCGAGCTTCTATTGTCCTGACTTGGCTATTGACAATGGATTGTATTTATGAATTGATTCTAAACAAATATTTATCTCAATTTAACTCAGCGATACAATCGCACGGTAAATACAAAAAAACTATAATAGTAAACAAAGATGATTTTACAGATATAAAAGAAGCAGATTTTATAGAGCTTCTAAGAGTTGGAAAAATTTTTACAAATGATATTCGAAAAATACTGGATGAAAAACTTGGTTTTCGAAACACGGCTGCTCACCCTAATACTATAATAATAAAGGAAACTAAAGCTATCTCTTTTACTGAAGATCTTATTGACAACGTCATACTTAAAATTCAGTAACGGTATTCAGTGATAAAATTTCTTTAGCGTTTGCCTCGTCGATACCAAATTCTTTTAGATTTTTTTCAAAATAAGGCCAGTTAGTTTCAAAACTACTTGAATATTTTTCAAATGCCTTTGCTAAATGCGGATTCAAACGGTTTAGAAATTTGAGTTTTTCTATAACATTTGGTTCCTTAAGTGACAAATATATATCAAATATATCACGAGGTCGTTTCTTGTTAGTACAGGAATCAATTTTTGAAATCACTATTCCTGCTCCATCCAAGACATTAAATGTTTGATCTTGAAATGTTACTTTTTCAAAAAGCTTCTCAGAATACATAACATCACCGTGAAGTATATTAATAGTGATTATGGGTTTTACAATAATTCCGTCGACTGTTATGTCTAAATCCATTATGTTTATGAAGTCAACTTTATTTATCTTGCCTTCTGTTGGATGCAATAAATCAACATTGTAAATATATCTTCTATTTCCAATCTGATAGGCTCTGCATAATTGAAAATCATGCTTAGCGTTAATAAAAAAATCATTGTCAAGAAAATGCTCTAAAAGCCCTTGAATTTGTTCCTTACTATAACTTTCAGGGAAAAGTATATCGACGTCTTTTGTTCCAGGATGAATATCCTGATGTCTTAAATAAGGTCCCCACCCACCAACTATGATTACATCTTCTTTAGAATGGCCTAATAAACTTAAAGACTCGATTAATAATTTTCGTGCTCCTTCAATAATTGTTTTCATGATATAAACTGTGATAATATTAGTATTAAAGAAGCAAACTTATCATCTTTTCAATTTTTTTCAAAATAATTCCATCTGCGCAAATACACTGCGCAGTACCCCTGTTTCTTTGTATCAACATTAAGAAATAAAGGAGGTTCACCATGAAATTTAACCTGTTAAGCAAATTAAAAAACCAGGCCATTAACTACGCGGGTGCCAAAGCGTTTACGCTGTCGCCAGAAATGGAACTATACACCGCTGTGGTTACCTGGAGCTTAAACGACTCTTTTTATGAAAAGGACCAGGCGCGTTTACTGCGCCTTCAAAAACTGATCACCGCGTGCAACCCTGTGTTTGTGGGTAAGCTGGCTGTTTACGCCCGCACTAAAATGTATATGCGTTCGGTACCGCTGGTGCTGGTTACCGAATTGGCAAAGCTGCACTCGGGCGACGATCTGGTTGCCCGGGTTACCGATGGCGTAATTGGCCGTGCCGACGAGATCACCGAATTGCTGGCCTGCTACGAATTGCTGAACGAGCGCAAAGGCCCAAAAAAGCTGAACCGCCTGAGCAAGCAGTTGCAGAAAGGCCTGAGCACCGCGTTTAACCGTTTCGACGAGTACCAGTTTGGTAAATACAACCGTGATGGTGCCATCAAACTGCGCGATGCTTTGTTTTTGGTTCACCCTAAAGCAAAGGATGAATTGCAGCAAGTACTGTTCAACAAAATAGTGAACGGCGATCTGCAAACGCCTTACACTTGGGAAACTGAACTGTCGGCATTAGGTCAGCTAAACTTTGACAGCGATGAGGCTAAGGCCATAGCGTTCCGCGCCAAGTGGGAAGAACTGATAGACAGCGGTAAGCTGGGCTACATGGCCCTGCTGCGTAACCTGCGCAACATACAGGAAGCGGGCGTAAGCTACGCGCACTTTGAAAAAGTATGTGCCCGTTTAGCCAATGCTGATGAAGTTGCCAGGGCAAAGCAGTTTCCGTTCCGTTATCTGGCGGCTTACCGCGAATTAATCAATCCGGTGGTAACCAAAGTGCCTGCGCAAAGCCTGGTTAAAAAGCTGACCGAATTAATGCAGGGCCAAAACAAAGGCTACACCGGCGAGTTGCTGGATGCTTTGGAAAAAGCCGTGCAGGCAAGCGCTGCCAATATCAAAGGCTTTGGTTATGAAACCCGTGTGTTATTAGCCTGCGACGTTTCGGGATCGATGCAAACACACGTATTAGCCAAGAGCAAGATTTTGCTGTACGATGTGGGCTTAATGTTGGCTATGCTGTTGCAATCGCGTTGTAAAAACGTGGAGGTAGGTATGTTTGGTGATACATGGAAAACCATTGTAGTGCCGCGTAATAATATATTGGGTAACGTGCAGGAGTTTTACCGCCGCGAGGGCGAGGTGGGTTATGCCACTAACGGCTACCTGGTTATAAAGGATATATTGCAGCGCAGGGTACAAATGGATAAGGTATTTTTATTTACCGATGCCCAGTTATGGAACAGCAATAATACTGCCGACCATATCCAAACCCTTTGGTTACGCTACAAGGCCGAGGTATGGCCAAATGCAAAGCTCTACCTGTTCGACCTGAAAGGTTACGGACAAGCACCATTGCAGGTATTACGCAATGATGTATACCTGGTAGCAGGCTGGAGCGACAAAGTTTTTGAGGTATTGGCCGCCTTAGATAACGGAGGCTCGGCGTTAGATGCGATAAACAGTGTGGAGCTATAGCAGAGGAGTTGAATTTACGAATTACGATTTCAGATTTACGAATTTTAATAGGTTGCCGGCAGATCATTAATAGTCACATTGAATCGTAATTCGTAATTCAAAAACCGTAAATAAAATATTAAGGATGCCGTAGAAACGGGATACTTCGCTCTGGTTGGGGGTGGGCAGTGTGGCGCAAGCTATGCTGTGGGTTCGAGTCCCAATTGCGTTCCCCCGTCCCGCGTTCGCCTGTTGCTCCTTATAAAACATAAAAGAAAGGTGTCGTAAATAAGTGTTACTTCAAACGCTGCGGTCGCCGGTTCGATTCCGGCCCTGTAAAAGGTACCTCAGATTGGTAGAGGACAGCACAACAACAGTCACTTATTGCTTTTTACCCTTTTTTAAAGAAACTGAAAATATTAAGGTGACGTAAATACGCGCTACTTCTTGTCGCCGGTTCGATCCCGGCCTTTGGAAGTAAATTCCATTGTAGCTCAGCTGGTAGAGCAGTGCAAGCGCATATTGACCATTGCCCTTAAGAAATAAAGAAGATGCCGTAGGTAGGTAATACTTCGCCCGGTGAATGCTGCCCAAGCAGTACAGGTTCGAATCCTGAAACGCTGCCACCTGTCGCTCTTCTTTTTAAAATACCTAAACCTAAAAAGGTGCCGTAAACTGGTGATACTTCGGTATGATGTTCTCCCTTGTGGAGAAAGGTGCAGATTCGAGTTCTGCCTGCAAGTAATTGTAGTAGTCTAAATAATAAAAAATCTCATCGGTTGCTTTTTGCCCTTTTTAAAAGTATAATGAAAGATGCCGTAGGCGAGCTTGAGTTGGTTTAAAATATAATTGCTATACACCTGTCATAAAAAAGCCCCTTAGTGAAAAACTAAGGGGCTTTTGAGTGTGTGCGCCCACCTGGGCTCGAACCAGGGACCAAAAGATTATGAGTCTTCTACTCTAACCAACTGAGCTATAGGCGCTTATTAATGACATTGATAACAATCATTAAGTTAAACAGTGCTTGTTCATAAATCAAATTACAAATAAACCGCTGTTCAGGCTGCAAATGTAGAAATTTTTAATTTATACAGAAATGATTTTTTAGATTTTTACTCAATTAACTAACTACAGGTATCGTATTTAATGGGGTGTTATATAATGTCAATGTTTAACCTTTACAATTAATGGGCTACTCCTAACAACAACTTATCTGAATTTAAGATACTTAACAATTGAATCATAGTTCCTTCCAACGGTAAAATAATTTCTTGGCAATCTTTAATTTTTTTTCGTTTTATATTTGAGTTCATGTTATCCTCAAAATATTACCGATAGCCGTATTTTTTTTATTGCTTTGCTTTCAATAGCTTTTTAGGCATCTATCATTAAAAAATCAAATAATCACAATCAAATAATAATCAATGAGCACTCAACTACCTGCAATGCAGAATATCAAAAACATCATATTTGATTATGGCAACGTTATCTTCTCTCTTGATTTTATACGGGCACAGCAAGCCTGGAAAGATTTAGGCATCGACAACCCTGGCCAGTTTTATGGGCATAAGGTACAAGATTCGATATTTGATGGTTTTGAGCGCGGGGATGTGAGCGCCACAGATTTCAGGGCCTATATCCGCAAAATATTAGATAAGCCCGAGCTTACTGATGCGCAAATTGATAATGCCTGGAATAGTTTATTAGTTGGCATACCTGATGGCAACCATAACCTGCTGCTTGATCTTAAACCTAAATACCGAACGTTTTTACTGAGCAACATTAACCCTATCCATTATGATTATATAATGAATTATCTTAAAAGTGACTTTAACTTTGATGATAATGATCATCTGTTCGAAAAAACATATTATTCGCACCTTACCGGTAAACGTAAGCCTGAAACAGAGATATTTAAACAGGTATTAGACGAAAATAACCTTAATCCGGCAGAAACGTTATTTATTGACGATAGCCCGCAGCATTTGGTGGGGGCTCAAAAATTGGGAATACAAACGTATTTGATGACTGCGCCAGATACGATACAAACCCTGTTTGCAAGGTTACAGGTATTTTAATTAACCGATCAGGAAAGCCGGAGTGTGGGTTTCCTGATCGGTGGTATATTATTTTACCAGCTTTCTTCTCTTAACCTCTTTCACTATTAAGCTAAGCTCTCTGCTCATTTGCCCGGCAATAGCAGTATTCTCCTGCGCACGTCTGAAAAGATAAGGCAACACCGCTTTAATTGGCCCATAAGGCACGTACTTTGCCACATTGTACTTGGCATTAGCTAAGTTAAAGCTCAAATTATCGCTCATCCCTAAAAGCTGCGAAAAGTAGACATGTGGGTTTTTATGGTCAATTCCTTTTTTATCTAACAGATCAGCCAAAAAGCGGCAACTGTCTTCGTTATGTGTACCGGCTACAAAGGCTATTTTATCAATATGGTTGGTGCAATAATCAAGTGCAGCATCATAATCACGGTCTGATGATATTTTATCAGGCTGTATAGGCGATAAATATCCTTTTTCTTCGGCTCGCCTGCGTTCTTTTTCCATATAAGCACCACGTACCAGTTTTGCACCCAATATAAATCCACCATTTGCGGCAACTCCATAATCGTTTTTAATAGATTTTAACTTATCGTGCCTGTATAACTGGTAGGTATTATAAACAATTGCTTTTTCGGCATTGTATAAGTGCATCATATCTAAAGCTAACTGATCTATTGTTTTTTGGATCCAGCTTTCTTCAGCATCAATCATAACCGGGATACTTACAGCATGTGCTTTTTCACAAATGGCCAAAACCCTTGCCTGTACCTTTTCCCATTCCATTTCTTCGGCCGGGTTAAGGATTTCACCTTCATCCAGCTTCTCTAACAATGAAAAACGGCCAACCCCTGTTATTTTAAATACGGTGATAGGAACTGATTTATCAACTGCTGCCCTTTCAATGGTGCGGATAATCTCATCACGGGTGTTATCAAACGCATGTTCGTCATCCTCACCCTCAATAGAGTAATCCAAAATGGTACCTACACCACCATTGTTAAGGTTTTTGATGGTTTTATCACACTCGGAAATAGTTTCGCCGCCGCAAAAATGTTTAAATATCGTTGCTTTGATAATACCCTGAATAGGCAGCCCTATTTTTATGGCGAAGTTGGTAACAGGAGGCCCTATCTTCACTAAAAAATTAACATTAATTACTTTAAACAGCCAGTAAGCACGTTTAAGGTCGTAATTTGAGGAGTGACGAAAGGCGATCTCCGTGTTTTCAAAAGACAAGTTTTCTTTCTGATCCATGTTTGTTATTACATGGTTCACAGCAGGCATACATGGTTAAACTATAAACCATAAGGCATATTCAATGAACCAAAAGTTTGCAAAAATATAAAATGCAAGCTAACATATCTCATTATCCTGCGAATAGTTTATTTTTGCTGCCCCATGATAGAATTTAAAGTTACAGGCGATCATATCCCATTGATCCAATTATTAAAGGCAACCAACCTTGTACAAACAGGCGGCGAAGCGCAAATTGTTGTAACAGAGGGCGAAGTAATGTATAACGGTAAGGTTGATTATCGTAAACGCCTTAAGGTACGTAAAGGCGATACAGTTGAATTTGCCGGTGAAACTATCAGAATAATTTAATTTTATGAAGACTATTCAAAGCGACAACTACCCCATATTTTTTGATAACAGCATAACCGAACTGGTGAATTTTGTTAAACAAGGCAATTATTCCCGGTCTTTTATTTTAACGGATGAAAACACGGGCGTACATTGCCTGCCAGCATTAAAGGAGCAATTTGCCGATATGGATAATTTCGACATCATCGAAATTAATGCCGGCGAAGAGAGCAAAGACATTGACTTTTGCATAGGGATATGGAAAATGCTGATTGATTTTGGCGCCGACCGCAAAAGCTTAATGATAAACCTTGGCGGTGGTGTAATAAGCGATATGGGTGGCTTTGCTGCCTCAACATTTAAACGCGGTATTGATTTTGTACACGTACCCACTACCCTATTATCGCAGGTTGATGCATCAGTAGGCGGCAAAACCGGGATAGATATTGACAGCATAAAAAATATTATAGGCACATTTACACAGCCAAAAGCGGTATTTATAGCTTATGATTTTTTAAATACCCTGCCAGCAAGGCAAATACTATCGGGCCTGGCCGAGATGCTTAAACATGGTTTGATAGTTGACAAGGCTTACTGGGAAGCATTAAAAAGCAGCGACCTGAGCAAACCTTCGGTTGAGCTGGTTCACTGGTCTGTCGAGATAAAGAACAAGGTAGTTATAGAGGATCCTACAGAAAAAGGAATCCGTAAGGCTTTAAACTTTGGGCACACTGTTGGGCACGCCGTTGAAACCAACTCGCTGATCAATGATAAAACTCCGTTAACCCACGGCGAAGCCATAGCAATAGGGATGATCTGCGAGGCTTATCTTTCGCATAAAAAAACAGGACTAAGCAGCGCTGAGTTAGAGGAGATTGTTAAAGTAATCAGCGATCTTTATCCAAAATATAATATAAAGGAATCAAGCCATAAGGCGTTATGCGCTTTAATGCTTAAAGATAAAAAGAACCAGAACGGTAAAATAAATTGTACATTATTGACGCGGATTGGACAATGCAATCTTGATAATATATGTACAGATGCCGAACTTTGCGATAGCTTAAGTTATTACGCTAATTTATAAAATGCCCCATTTAGATAGCAGACAAGAAACAGCAATTGTATTAGTAACGCTACTGGTAGTATTAACCATTTTAGAAATGTGGTTCAGCTATCGAGAAAACCGTCATTATTACGAAAAACGCGATACCCTTACCAACATATACCTTACATCGCTTGCTTTTTTAATGAACCTGGCTGTTAATGGCAGCACCTTTTTTATACTTAGTTTCACTTACAGGTTTCATTTTATACAAATAAGTAATCCGGTGTTATACTGGATTGTGTTAGTTGTTGTGCAGGATTTTTTGTACTGGGCACTGCATTACACCGGGCATTATTGCCGCCTGTTTTGGGCCATACATGTAACGCACCACTCCTCAGAGCACTTTAACTTTACTACAGGTTTCCGGTCTACCGTTTTTGAGCCGTTATACCGCGTGTTTTTTTACCTGCCCCTGGCTTTAATGGGGTTTAACGCGGTTGATATTTTATATGCGTACCTCATAACCCAGCTATACGGCAATTTAGTGCACACCCAATACAAAGTACCATTGCCAAAATGGTACGGGATGATATTTGTTACCCCGGCGCATCACCGTGTGCACCATGCATCAAACATTCCTTATCTTGATAAAAACATGGGGATGGTTTTAATTATATGGGACAGGATCTTCGGCACCTTCAGAGATGAGGACCTGCCCGAGCCTGTAAAATACGGCCTTACCCACCAGCCCGATAACGCCGGCCCTGTAAAGATCCTTTTCCACGAGTGGAAATCGTTGCTTGCCGATGTTAAAAAGGCGCCCACCTTTAAAAACAAATTGCAATACTTTTTTAATCCCCCCGGCTGGAGCCACGATGGCAGCACAAAAACTGCAAGGGCCTTGCAGCGGGAGTACAAGGAAAATCAAATCGCTTAGGTTGTTGTAAGAGTGGGCGCTTGATTTTCGACAATACTAATGAGTTTTGCATCCTAATATAAATCAATTAGCTTAGTACACTAATTGATACCCCTTGCATGCCTGACTTTATTTCAAAACTACAACACAACACTTACGAAAAAGGCGAATTTACTGATGAACAATCACGCAGCCTTGCCGATACCCTTGAAATTATCAAAACATTTCCCTGGGATAAAGAGCGTACCCTTACTGATATTCAGCTAACCGGGCCGTCAGTAACCATACAGGATGATATGGGTAACTATTTAAAGATTGGTCTTTATTTTGGCGGCAAGTATTGCCTTTACTACCTGGATACCGATAATCACCTGTATGAATATCATCTGCCAGAGCTTAAAGATGTTTACACCGTAGTAACCGACTTTTTCAGCGGACAAATTGACCTCGGTAAATTCGAGAAGCATTTTTTAAGCATGGGTTCAAAAAGCCATTTTCAAAATGCATCGTTTGAGCATACTATAAACACATTTGCATTTGCCATGCGCTTTGTTTCTTCAATCTTTTTATTGCTGCTGATGATAGGATCAGTCTCTACACTTATAATCTCAAAACCACCAGCAGTAGTTGGTATAATATTTCCAATTTTCCTTTTGGCCATTTGCATGCTGGTCATTTACACGCTGTATTTAACGTTAAGGTTTTATAACCGTTCAAAAAACATGTATCTCAACTTATCGCAGGGGAATCCAATTTTTCAATTTGGAGATAATGATGAAGTAAGAGAATATAACAAAGGGGATATCTCCAATATAAATGTATATGGCCCTTACAGTACAAAAGGCACACCGATATTAAATATAATGGAAATTGTTTTTAAAGATGGCTCCGGGATCAAATTGCCCGGTATGCTGATTGACCCATTAGTATTCATTTCAAAATTCAAAGATATTAAGACTGAGTTTTTTTCAAAGCAGGCAGAAGTACAAAAAAGCAGGTGGGCCTTTGCAAGGGGCGAATGAGGGAAGCTTGAATTTAAGTATTAAAGCCTCACCTAAAATCCTTTCCAAGGGAGAGGACTTGAATAGCATGTTGGATAAACCCCCACCTCCCCTTCCCCAGGGAAGGAATCACACGAGGCCGCGCTTGAAAAAGCCTCACCTAATCCTCTCCAAAGGAGAGGACTTGAAAAGCTTTGTTTAATAAAATCAAAAAGCGGGTAAAGGCCTGTCAGAAAAGCGGGCCTGGGAGTATGGCTTGCAGCGGGGAAGCTTTTTTCTGACTTGATCTTTGGTTACTTTCCATCTAAGGGAAAGTGACTAAGCCCCCGCGGCTATGAGCGGAACGGTGATGTTTCTCAACACTTAATACCTTGACATAACCCCTACCTTCGCCCTCCCCAGGGAAGGAATCGCACAGTGCCATCCCTTTTAAAAGCATCTAAACTATCCCAATCAAAAAGCGGGAAAAGGCCTGTCAGAAAAGCGGGCCTGGGAGTATGGCCTGCGGGTGGAAGCTTTTTTCTGACTTGATTTTTTGGTTACTTTTTCATCTAAGGAAAAAGTGACTAAGCCTCCGCGGCTATGAGCGGAACGATGATTGTTATTTACCATAAAATATCTTCAAAACGAAGATAACCCCTACCTCCCCTTCCCCAAATAAGGAATCCCACATGCTATGCCTTAAAGCATATACCTAACAATAAACCGAAAACCCACAAAAACCACCCTCATTTTAAAATAAAAGAAGTAAAAACCCATTTTTACCAAATAAAATTTGTTTTGACCTCTTTATTTTCAAAAAAATAAAATTTTCTATTGACAATTCCATTTTAACCTGTACATTTACTGCGCAAACAAAAAGAAATGAAATTTAACACTGCATATTTTTATGGTTACTACTTTTACTTTAACAGTAAGAGCCGGGACTAATATGCTTTAACAAACATATAAAGAAACTGAAAAGTCCCGGCCAAAAACCGGGACTTTTTGCTTTAAAAGGGATTTATGAAAAATCAAAATTTAAGAGTAGCTATACAGGGTATCCGCGCTTCATTTCACGAAGAAGCCGCCCTTAAATATTTTGGAGAAAACATCCAGACTATTGAGTGCAACTCTTTTAAACAAACATTTGAGGCACTTCAAAGTAAAAATGCCGATTATGTAGTAATGGCTATTGAAAACAGCATCGCGGGCAGTATATTGCCTAACTACTCGTTACTGTTAAGCTATGCCTTCCCGGTAGTTGGCGAAATTTACCTGCCCATCCAGTTGCACCTGATGGCTTTGCCGGGTGTAAAGTTTGAGGATGTTAAAACAGTAATATCACACCCTATTGCGCTACGCCAGTGTGTTGATTTTTTTGACGAATACCCTCATTTAAAAATTGTTGAAAGCAATGACACCGCCGCCTGCGCCAAACGCATCCGCGATGAGCAGTTAACTGATACCGTTGCCATTGCCAATACTTTAGCTGCAAGGCTTTACGGTTTGGATGTTTTAGAGCGCCGTATAGAATCAAACAAAAAGAACTTTACCCGTTTCCTGATCCTTACCCATCACGAAAACGTGGTTAAAAAGAACCCTAATAAAGCTTCGTTATGTTTCCAGGTAAGCAATAAGGTTGGCTCGCTGGCCAAGGTGCTGAATATTTTTGCCGAGGAAAGCGTTAACATGAGCAAAATACAGAGCATGCCTATTTTAGGCAAGCGCAATGAATATAACTTTTATGTAGATATTGAATGGGACGAGCCCAAACAATATGACGCCGCCATAAGGCAGATATTGAAGTACACACATAACTTCAACATACTGGGCGAATACGAAAGGCACGATGAGGATAGCAATATGCCCAAAACCGTGAAGAACGAAAAGCTACAACGCACCTATATCAATGTTAAAAAAGTAGGGCAATAAGTTAGTCGGATGGTCCGGCAGCCGGGATGTCCGAAAAGAAAAAAAAGATAACAGAGAAAAATTAAATAAACATAGAACAAAAAACCACCGGTAGCCTGAAGCATCCGGAATAAAAAAAATCAAAACGATGAAACTGAATTTAAACATACAACCACTTAGCTCATGGATAAAAACCGGTAAGGAACCATTAGTTATTGCGGGCCCTTGCAGTGCCGAAACTGAAGATCAATTAGTTGCTACAGCACATTTATTAGCCCAAACAGGCCGTGTATCGGCCCTGCGTGCAGGTATCTGGAAACCACGTACCCGTCCGGGTGAGTTTGAAGGTATTGGCAGCATTGGTTTGGAATGGTTAAAACGCGCTAAAGCAGAAACAGGCTTGCCTACTGCAGTTGAGGTTGCTACTGCTAAACACGTAGAAGAAGCTTTAAAAGCAGGTGTTGATATTTTATGGGTTGGTGCACGTTCAACCGCAAACCCTTTTACTGTACAGGAAATTGCTGATGCCCTTAAGGGTGTTGATATACCAGTGATGGTTAAAAACCCGGTAAATCCTGATATTTCTTTATGGATAGGTGCTTTGGAGCGTATCAACAATGCAGGTATCACCAAAATTGCGGCTATACACCGTGGCTTTTCATCACACGAAAAAAGTGCTTTCCGTAATGAGCCAATGTGGGATCTGGCCATCAGCTTAAAAACACTGGCACCTAACCTGCCTTTAATTAACGATCCGAGCCATATTACCGGTAACCGCGATCTGATAGGTTACATTTCACAAAAAGCGCTTGATTTGGACATGCAGGGATTAATGATCGAATCGCATATTGATCCAAGTGTTGCCTGGACCGATGCTAAACAACAGGTTACCCCTGCTGCCCTGGTTGAGATCATTGAGCACCTTACTTTACGTAAGCCAGAGATCCGCAATGCTGACGTGAAAGATAAATTAGAAGAACTGCGCAACCAGATTGATAAAATTGACGACTTAGTGATCCAGAAAATGGCTGAGCGTATGAAAATTGTTGAGCAGATAGGCAACTACAAAAAAGACAACAACATTACCATTTTACAGGTAAACCGTTGGGACGAGATCTTGCAGAAACGCACCCATTATGCTAAGGCCTTAAAATTAAGCACCGAGTTCACAGAGAAATTATTAGAATTGATCCATAGCGAATCAATCCGTAAGCAAACTGAAATAATGAACAAAGACGAGGCTGGCCAGGCTGCCGAAAAGCTAACCCACGCTTAATTATTTGTAAAGGATGCACATGCATCTTTAACAGGTTAAATTTTCACAGATAAATAAAAGGCGCAGCAGGCTGCGCCTTTACAACATCTTTATAAAAAATGAAGCATAACATCATCCTTACCAAAAAAGGGCGCTCGGTAAAAGGCACTATACATCTTACAGGTTCAAAAAGTGAGTGTAACCGTGCCCTTATAATTGAGGCGCTGAGCAATGGCAAGGTTAAGGTTGAAAATATTTCGGATGCTGCAGATGCGGTTTTGCTCGCAAACATTTTAAGGGCAAAGGTTAAAGATCAAAAATTAGCACTTGGTGGAATTACTCAATCCGAAATTGAAAATCCAAAAGCCGAGATCAATATTGGCCCGGCGGGTACAGCTATGCGCTTTTTAACTGCCTACCTTACTTTGCAGAACGAAGAAGTGGTGTTAACCGGCAGCGCACGGATGAAACAGCGCCCTATTGGGATATTGGTTGATGCCTTACGTGAGTTAGGCGCACAAATTGAATATGTTGAGAACGAGGGTTACCCTCCCATCAAACTAAAAGGCAGCTTAGTGCAGCTTTCTAATAAGGTCAGTATAAAAGGAAATATAAGCAGTCAGTACATCACTGCGCTTTTGCTTATAGCTGCACGGCTGCCTTTTGGTTTGGAACTACATATTGAAGGCGATTTAACCTCGCGCCCTTATGTTGAGATGACTTTGGCTATGCTGCAAACTGCCGGTATAAAACATAGCTGGACAGATAATGTAATAGCCATAGCCCACCAGGAATTTACAACTGCCTCGCTGCATGTTGAACCGGACTGGAGCGCAGCATCATACTGGTACGCCATTGCTGCCTTAGCTGATGAAGCCGAACTATTTTTGCCAGGCTTAACCCAATACAGCTTGCAGGGCGATAGTGTTATCACCGAGATAATGGCTAATTTTGGTATCACATCGCAGTTTAAGGATGGCGGTGTATATTTACAGAAGGAAGTGAAGCCAGTTTTTCGCAAGGTCTTTGATCTGAAAGAATGTCCTGACCTGGCCCAAACCGTTATTGTGGTTTGCGCTGCATTAGGGCATGAAGCCACCTTTACCGGGCTGGAAACCTTAAAGATCAAAGAAACCGACCGTATAAAGGCCCTGCAAAATGAACTTGCCAAAATTGGTGTTAAGCTGATTGAAAAAGGGCAGGTTTATAAGCTCGACCTAAGCGAAAAGTTTATTCCGGAACGCATCTTTATTGATACTTACGATGATCACCGTATGGCAATGGCCTTTGCACCGCTGGCCATGTTGATAAACGAGGTGGAGATTGAGGATGAAAAAGTGGTTGAGAAATCATACCCCGCATTTTGGACCGACTTAGAAAAGGTTGGCATTTTAGGCGAAGTAAAAGCCTGATATAACAGAACAAAAAATAACCGTACATCAAAATACTATGGCAGGCAATTCATTCGGTCAACTATTCAGGATAACTACTTTTGGCGAATCGCATGGCGAAGCTATAGGTGTAATTATTGATGGCTGCCCGGCGCAATTAGAGGTTGATTTCGATTATATACAGGGCGAGCTGGATAAACGCAAACCCGGCCAGTCAAAAATCACTACCCAACGTAAGGAAAGCGATACGGTAAAAATACTATCGGGCGTATTTGAAGGTAAAACTACAGGCACCCCTATTGCTATGCTGATCCCTAACGAGGATCAGCGCTCAAAGGATTATACGCATAACGTTACCACCTTTCGCCCCTCACATGCCGACTATACCTATCAAACAAAATATGGTATCCGCGATCATCGTGGCGGGGGCCGCTCATCTGCCCGCGAAACCGCGGCTCGTGTAGCTGCCGGCGCTTTAGCAAAGTTATTGCTAAAAACACAGGGGATAGAAATTGTTGCCCACGTGAGCAGCGTTGGCAAAATCAATGCCCCTAATGTAGAGATCAACAACGCGCAGGATTTTATTAACGAACGCGAAAAGAACATTGTGCGCTGTGCAGACCCTGCCACTGCCGAAGAAATGATCGAGTATATTGACGACATCCGTAAGCAGGGTGATACTGTAGGTGGTAAGGTTAGCTGTTATATAAAAAACTGCCCCGTTGGCCTGGGCGAACCTGTTTTTGATAAACTGCACGCCGAATTAGGCAAAGCAATGCTAAGCATTAACGCGGTGCACGGCTTTGAATTTGGTTCGGGCTTTGCAGGCAGCGAAATGCGCGGCTCTGAGCATAACGACATATTTGTTAAAAACCATTTGGGCGATATTATTACCCGCAGCAATTTCTCGGGCGGTATACAGGGTGGTATCAGCAATGGTATGCCTATTGAATTTAAAGTTGCCTTTAAGCCCGTGGCTACCATTATGCAAAGCCAGGCTACAATTGATAGCGCGGGCAATACTGCCGAAATATCGGGCAAAGGCCGCCATGATCCTTGTGTGGTACCGCGTGCAGTACCTATTGTTGAGGCAATGGCCGCTTTAGTATTAGCCGACCATTGGCTGCGTAACAGAAATTCTATTTTACCTTTAAAAGGAGAATAATTATAACTAAAGTTCAATCTGTTTAAACATAATAAAATGCTTAAAGCTATTCTTTTTGACCTTGATGGAACATTGATCGATTCGGAGTTTTTCCATTTTGATTGCTGGAACGAGATCCTGGCCGAGGCAAACGTTAAGCTTACTTATAATGATTGGATAAAAAACTATGCAGGCATTCCCCTGCCCGTTAATGCCCAAAGGCTGATAGAAAAATACAATATCACCATTCCTTATGATGAATTAGTTGAAAGGCGCGAAAAGCTAACCCTTGAACGTTTCAAAACAAATGATGTTGCGCTGATGCCTTTTGTACTGGAAAACCTTAACCTGTTTACTGAAAAAGGATTAACACTATCACTGGTTACTTCAAGCCCAAGGCTTGATGTGGAAGCTGTGTTTGAACGCAATGGCTTGAAACACTTTTTTAATCCCATTATTACCCGCAGCGAGGTAACCCATAGCAAACCAGACCCCGAAAGCTATAATGTTTGTGTCGAAAAATTAGGCCTTGCAAAAAACAAATGTATTGTTTTTGAGGATACCCTGAATGGTGTTAAGGCAGCAAAAGCAGCCGGATTGGTTTGTTTTGCCATTCAAAGCAATACAGACGAGCATCATAAGCTAACTATTGCAGATAAGATATTCCTGGATTTTAACGAAGCAACCGCTTATCTTATTCAAACCAAACAGATTTAAAGGCCCTAACTAAATATATTTATTAATGGGCTCCTGTAGGGGCCTTTTTTGTTTAACAGCTTTATTAACAAGGGCAAAATATACCAACATATGCAAAGCAACCGATTTACCAATATTCACAATTAATATATTTGTACAACAATGCTCACCTCCTTTATCCAATTATACAAACAAGCTTACAGTGGTCTTTCGCGCAATAGCTGGTATCTGTGTGCGGTAATGCTGGTAAACCGCAGCGGTACTATGGTAGTACCTTTTATGAGTATTTATTGCGTGCAGCAATTACATTTTACTATTGTACAGGCAGGTATAATTATGGCGCTTTTCGGCATAGGCTCCTTGAGCGGTGCGTTTACAGGCGGTAAGCTGACCGATAAAATTGGATTTTATGATTTGCAGGTAGCAGCTTTGCTAAGCGGTGGTATCCTGTTCCTGATATTAGGCTATCAGCATACTTTTTTAAGTATGGGTATCGGTATTTTTGTGCTTAGCTTCTGCAATGAATCATTCCGGCCGGCAAACTCAACCGCAATAGCGCACTATAGCACCGCCGAAAATAAAACAAGGTCATATTCGCTTAACCGTTTGGCGGTAAATTTAGGCTGGGCATTTGGTGCGGGCTTGGGTGGTTTGCTCGCATCGGTAAGTTATCACTTATTGTTTTGGGTTGATGGCTGCACCAACATAATAGCAGCCTTGCTTTTACTAAAGTTAATGCCAAGAGCAAGCGTTGTAAATACCATTAAAAAGCTTGATAAAACCATTAAAAAAGTATCTGCCTATAAAGACAAGGTTTACCTGCTGTTCATCCTGCTATCTACCTTGTTTGGGATGTGCTTTTTCCAGTTCTTTATAATGGAGCCGGTATTTTACAAACTGCAATGGCACATGAGCGAGAGCCTGATTGGTTTGCTGATGGCCCTGAACGGCGTATTGATAGCTCTTGTAGAAATGGTATTGATCCACAACCTTGAAGGCAGGCGAAACGGGTTGGTATACATTACCGCAGGTGTTTTATTAGGTGGTTTCGGCTTTATACTGCTCAACATTTTACCACCTGGCGTAATAGCTGCAGTTATTATAGTACTGCTGGTAACCTTTAGCGAAATGCTGAGCATGCCCTTTATGAATACCTTTTGGATAACCCGCACCAACGAATATAACCGGGGCGATTATGCAGCGCTTTATTCTATGTCGTGGTCAATGGCGCAGGTGTTTGGGCCGTTTATTGGCAGCCAGGTAATATTTTTTGGCGGCTTTAAATTATTATGGTGGGGACTTGGAGGTTTAAGCGTAATTGTATCGGCATCTTTTTATTTATTATATAAATTTACACACCGAACCGTAACTCATCCGGCCTTATAAATACTGATTATGAAACGTGCCCTTATACTCGATCTGGATAATACCATCTATCCCGTAAGCTCCATTGCTGATAATTTATTCGACCAGCTATTTAACCTGCTGGATCAAAGTGCTGAAATAACTGAATTAAACATCACTGCTGTAAAGGATGAGCTTACCCGCCGCCCCTATCATTTGGTGGCTGATAAATTCAATTTCAGTAAGGAGCTTAAGGATCAGGGCATCAGTTTTTTGAAAAATATCACCTATGATTTACCCATGCAGCCTTTTGAAGATTACCAGCATATCCAATTAGCACAGACCGATAAATTTTTGGTAACTACCGGCTTTTCAAAATTACAATGGAGCAAAGTGAAGATGCTGAACATAGAAGCTGATTTTAAGGAGATCCATATTGTTGATCCCGAAATATCGGCACAAACAAAAAAAGATGTATTCGCAGCGATTATGGAGCGGTATAATTATTCAGTTGAAGAAGTACTGGTAATTGGCGATGACCCTGAATCTGAAATAAAAGCCGCCGCTGAATTAGGGATTGAAACCTTTTTATTTGATCCGCATAATAAACATGCTGATGCCGTATTCAGCTTCAGGTCAGGTGCTTTAAGGGATGCGTTGGATTATATTTAGGCTTTCTTTATAACCACTCATTTAAATGACTCGTCATTGCGAGCGATAGCGAAGCAACCCCCGATTTACAGAGGCGCTAAGCATGGTCGATCTGTAATATTGATGATTGCTTCTTCGTACCTCATCGCAATGAAGTACCGGAACACAACACCGCAACCGCTACGTTAAATTCTTATCCCTGAACCAGACTTCATCAGGTTCTATTTTGCAGTTATCCATCAGGTTAACCAACTCAACCGGGTCGCCGGAGGTTAAAACCAACTGACGATTAACTGGCTTCAAAAACTTTTGCTCAACCATTACATCCATCTGCTGTAACAAAAGATCGTAAAAGCCACCTACATTCAGCACCCCTATCGGGTGATTATGCAGGCCTAACTGCAGCCAGGTTAAAACTTCAAAAAATTCTTCTAATGTACCAAAACCACCGGGCAGGGTAATAATACCATCGCAAAGATCATTCATTAGCTGCTTGCGCTGGTGCATATTGTCAACAATATGCAGTTCGGTTAAGCCTGTATGCCCAACCTCCTTATCCATCAAAAACCGGGGGATCACCCCTATCGCTTTACCACCGCGGGTCAACACGGCATCGGCCAAAATACCCATTACGCCAACCTTGCCGCCGCCATAAACAAGAGAAATGTCACGGCTCACTATAATTTGGGCCAATTGTTCAACAGCTTGTTTTAAAAGTGGGTCGCCGTTAAAGTTGGCTCCGCAGAATACACAGATAGCTTTCATATTGGATTAATTGATCTGTGCCGAATGTCGTAAAAGTATATGAGGTGAAGAAGTATATAGTATTAATTTATTAAAATAGCTAATCCTGATAGCTGTCCGGCTCTTAACCTGCATTAACAGTTAACCAATCAAGAGCCATAATCCTTGTTTTATGCTGTATCAGCCTGCAAAATATATTTGGACTAATACCCTTTTACGGATGGAGCCCTTGCCAACCTAAATACCATTAATTTTTACACCCGCTAAACATATCTGCCTAAAAACTGTAATTGATAAATAGCTACCTTTGTTTTTGAAGATGAAAAAAGCGTCGATACTTACTATTGCAGCATTTTACCTGTTACTTACAACAGGCATGTTTGTTTGCATAGTACATTGCGCTGCCGAAAGCCTGGTTAGCAAACCCGCCATGTCTATGCAAATGATGCATACTGCCGGTATGGGGCATCAGCATAAAAAGCATTGCACCAATGGTGGCGATTGCGGCTGCTGCAAAAATCACGGTACTTATACCATTAAAGAAAACCTGAAGCCAGGCACTGATTTTCAATTCACACAAACAACTGCGCTGATCCCCCGGTTTGAGGCGGTTAATTTTCTGATAAAAACAAAGCTGTACACCAACAATAGTTGGGAAGACAGTAACGCACCACCCGGAAAATCGGGCCGCGCCCTCCTAATTCAACATTGTTCTTTCCTGATCTGAGATTTAAGCTATCCGCGTTTCTATGCGGCAGGGTTTCTGTACCCTTTAATTTTTATAGCTTAATAATCAACCACTACTGTTATAAAAGATGCTTATCCATCTGCAATTTATTAATATGAAATATATGATCATTATCCCGGCCCTGGTATTGGGTTGGGTGTATAGTGCTTCGGCACAGCAAAAAATGGATATGAGAGATACGTCCAAACATCACCACATGGTGATTAAAGATACCGCTAAAAAAATGCCTGCGCCAAAAAAAGCCGCTATGAAAGGCATGAAAATGGACAAAGACAATATGGACGGTATGGACATGAGCGGCATGGATATGGGCATGATGAGCAGCGCACAATCCAAAAACCTGCCAATGGGCCGGGATGGCTCTGGTACCAGCTGGTTGCCGGATGCATCGCCCATGTATGGTATAATGCTGAACAGCGGCCCCTGGAGTTTTATGCTGCACGGCAATGTATCTTTCCGCTACACCAACCAGGATTTTTCGGACAAAGGATCGCGAGGTGGTTATAAGGTAGATGCCCCTAACTGGTTTATGGGTATGGCCCAGCGTAATGTCGGCAAAAACGGGCTGATCCATTTTAACGTGATGATGTCATTAGACCGGTTAACCGAAGGCGGTAATGGCTACCCGCTGCTGTTTCAATCGGGCGAAAGCTGGAAAAGTATCCCGCTGGTTGACCGGCAGCATCCGCATGACCTATTTTCAGAACTATCGGCCAGTTATGCTTATTCATTCACCAAAAAAACCGACTTAAGTATTTACCTGGGCTACCCCGGCGAACCTGCCTTAGGGCCGGTTGCGTTTATGCACCGCCCTTCGGCCATGTCTGATCCTGATGCACCGATAAGCCACCATTGGTCGGATGCAACGCATATTACTTTTGGCGTGGCTACCATCGGCTTCAGGGTTGATCAGTTTAAGATAGAGGCTTCGTCCTTTACAGGGCGCGAACCTGACGAGAACCGTTATAACTTTGATAAACCCCGCTTTGACTCATGGAGCACACGGCTTGATTATAACCCAGGCGCTAACTGGGCTTTCCAGGTATCGCATGGCTATATTAAAAGCCCGGAAGCGCTTCGGCCCGATGAAAATATTTACCGCACTACCGCTTCTGCAACCTACAGCCTGCCATTTGGTGATGAAAAAGTTTTTGATGCTACGACCGTTTGGGGACTTAACAAAACACCGGGACAAAGTGGCGATAATTCGGCCTTGCTTGAGGCCAATTTGCGCCTAAAAAAGTTATCCTTGTATACCCGTTATGAATATGTGCAAAAAACCACCGAAGAACTGAACCTTAATTCAATTATTTATGGTGACGATACTATATTTGGGGTAAATGCAATAACACTTGGTATCAACTATGATCTGTTTAAACTTGGCCCCTTAAACCTGGCCGCTGGCGGACAGCTTACTTATTATGCTGCCGACAGCCAATTAAACGGCTTGTATGGTAAAAACCCTATGGGTGGCGAAGTTTTTTTAAGGCTTTACCCAAGGTTGATGAATAAAATGAAAATGTAATTAAATTGATAAAAAACAATAAGAATATGAAAACCATTAAATCACTATTGCTGATATTAACAATGGCATTTTGCATGCCGTTTGCCAAAGCGCAGTCCA
Organism: Mucilaginibacter sp.; assembly: GCF_965277465.1. Lineage (GTDB taxonomy): Bacteria > Bacteroidota > Bacteroidia > Sphingobacteriales > Sphingobacteriaceae > Mucilaginibacter. The sequence goes on along the minus strand of NZ_CBDICW010000001.1, from coordinate 2,271,441 downwards.
CAACAAATAATATTGATAAAATAACCACTGCTTATTTAGGTATTAAAAATGCACTGGTGGCCGGCGAAAGCACTACAGCTAAAGTTAAGGCCGAAGAGTTGTATTCGCTTTTAGCGGCGCAGCCGGATAAAGGATTATCCGGTTCACAAAAAAAGTTTGTATCGGCCAATTTAGAGATGCTGTTGTTTGATAGCAGGCATATCAGCGAAACCGATAAGATAGATCATCAAAGGGAGCATTTTGCCAGCCTGTCAAAAAACATGTATGCATTTTTAAAGGGCGTAAAATTAAATACTATCTCGCTTTATGAGCAATATTGCCCAATGAAAAAGTCTACCTGGCTTAGTGAAACTGCCAAGATCAAAAACCCTTATTATGGCGATAAAATGATTGAATGCGGCCAAACAAAAGAAAAATTAGCCGCAGCTAAATAATTAAAAGCCATCATGCTGAATTTGTTTCGGCATGATGGCTTTTTATTATATTTCTTTGATGATCTCTCCAAGTGCAGCATTAAATGCTGCCGGCTTTTCAATCATCGGGAAATGGCCCGTAGCATGCACATATTTTACCAAAAAAGGAATATGATTTTTAGCAAGCCCCGTAGTATCTGTTTTATGAATATCGCTGTTAATAAGATACAGCTTTTGCTTTGCAGCAATCAGCGTTTTTACTTCGTCAAAATTGCTCATCATTAAAGCTGCGGTGGCTATTGAAGAGTCTGCCTTTGCCACATCAGCAAGCACCCTTTTTTTGATAGAATCGGGTGTAGTTTTATAAAACAGATCATAAGTAACATACTGAACGGATACCTTTTTAAAATGATGTTTCAGCTCGTTAATAGCTTGTAAATAATCTGCCGTATCCTTTTTACTTGGCATCGGGCCACCAACCCCTTTAAAATTATCAACCCCAACCAATCCTATTACCTGTTTAGTTGCATTGGCAGCGGCCTGTAAAACAATATCGCCAGCCATTGAATGACCGATGAGGATAACTTTTTTAAGATGCAACTGTGTGATAACGCAATTCACATCCCTGCTATAGGCCTCCATGTTCCACTCATTCCGGTTTTTACCCGATTGACCGAATCCCGGCAGATCAATGGTTACCACCCTGTACTTTTTACTGAAATAATTTACCTGGTTTGCCCAGTACGATCTGTTGATGCACCAGCCGTGTACAAACAGTAGCGTAGTATCGCCTTTGCTGGTATCTGTATAAGCAATATTTACATCCTTATCCATAATCCTTACCAGTTTGGTTTTGTTAGGGGCAACGCAGGAAAATTGAATACTGCTGATGATACAAAATGCAGTGATAATGAATAACTTCATGGCGGTTGGTTTAGTTTATGTAAATCTCCCATTTTAAAAGCATGAAGCAAGGTATTTAACATACTTTAACGTCAACATTATTAGCAGTTTTGTGTTATTAAAAAGCAATCACAATTTTATGAGGATCAAACTTTTCAGCCTGTTTATTTTAATACTTTTTATGACAAAAGCCAGCTCACAAACACTGCAAACCGTTAAGCATGTCGATTTAAAAAAATACGCAGGAAAGTGGTATGAAATTGCTTCCTACCCGCAGTGGTTTCAAAGAAACTGTAATTGTACAACCGCTAACTATACTTTAACCGATAAGGGCTATGTAATAGTTGAAAACCAATGTAATAAAGATAGTGTGAACGGCAAGCTCTCCAGCATAAAAGGTAAAGCCTTTGTCGAAGAAAACACCGGTAATGCCAAACTTAAAGTACAGTTTTTTTGGCCCTTTAAAGGCAAATACTGGATAATTGACCTGGCTAATGATTATAGCTACGCCGTAGTAAGCAACCCCAATAAAAAATACCTGTGGATACTTTGCCGCACCCCCAAAATGAACGATCATACGTATAACCAAATCCTTTCCCGCTTAAAAGAAAAAGGATTTGATTTATCAAAGCTGAAAGTTACCAAACAAATTTAGGCTATTAGCTTGGCCACCATTTAAGCGGAAACTCAATGCTATCAACCGAGCTTACTATTAGGTCGGGTTTAAAGGCATAATGGCTCAGGTCTTCTTTTTGGGCTATACCGGATAAAACCAATATGGTTTTGTAACCCATTTGCACACCACCCTGTATATCTGTTTCCATCGTATCGCCTACCACGGTTGTTTCGGCAGTTTCCAACCCTAAAAACTTCCGTGCCGACCGCATCATAACCGGGCTTGGTTTACCGGTAACAAAAGCTTTGCGCCCGGTAGCCTCCTCAATCATAGCTGTAGTAGCAGCAATCCCCAGGTTATTCCACCCCGGTTTTTTGGGGGATGGGTCACGGTTGGTGGTAATAAATTTAGCACCCGCCAATATCATATCTACGGCGCGCTGCACCATCTCTAAGGTAAAGTTGCGACCTTCTCCAAGCACTACAAATTCTGGGTCGCTATCTACTAATGTAATGCCGTTTTCATGCAGGCTTGTTAACAAACCGCCTTCGCCCAAAACATAAGCCGTACCGCCCGGGCCCTGGTCACCCAAAAACTTTCCGGTAGCCATAGCACTGGTGTATACATGTTCTTCCTTTACTTCAATACCTAACCTTTTTAGCTTGCGCACGGCCTCAAGGCTGGTACGCTGGCTGTTATTGGTCATAAAAGCAAATGGGGTTTTTGTTTCTAATAATTTCGCAATAAATCTATCTGCACCCTCTATCAGCGTTTCACCACTGTAGATCACTCCGTCCATATCTATCAAAAGTCCGTGTTTCATAGTTTTTTTATAAATGCTGGGCAAGCAAAAATATCCTGCCCCTATTTTCAAAGATAAGCGCCTGATATTTAAAACAAGACCATCCTGATAAAATTGATGTTTTATTAACAGGAAGCCGCCGTTAAATTTTGAGCATCATAGCAGGGAAGATATTTACTCAGCAGCTGAATCTACAGCAGGGCGATTGGCAGATGGCAATGCATTGATTTTTAACACCGCCTTTTTTACCCTTGCTGATGTTGCGGTCAATGTAATTTCGCCAGGTTGGCCGGTCGACTGGATAATTACCTGTGCCAGGCCATTAAATAATTTACGTTTCCAGGCAGCTGGTGGGTAAACTAACTGCACCAATCCGGGATCTGTATTGATATTATCCCAGCTATGTTTTTTGGTAAACGGAACCGCTATGATTGCAATACTGTTGATGCCCGGATGCACTAATGATGTTTCCAGCTTAAATACATTTCCTTTTTCATCAGCCGGTAAATTATGCCCCAATTCCTTACCGTTTACATACACTGACTGCACCTTGCCGAGGCTTTTATAAAAGAAGGTTACAGCAGCACTATCCTTATCTGCAGGCAAAATAAAACTACCCCGGTAGACAATTGATTTTACTTTTTGCCCAAAAGCTTCATCTCGCTCGTCCTTAAATGCTTTATCCCAATTAGTATCATCGTAAGCCGCGGTAGTAAAATCAGCTCCCTTAGCTGGTTCAGCAACTATTTTCTCTTTCAGACTATTTACAGGGGCAATACTTATTCTTTCAAAAAACCTGTCCGGTTCTAATGATGTATTATTTCCATTGCCTACACCTATTATTTTACCCGGGCCGGTAATTGAAAATGTAATATCATTATCGGCAATTGGCACGCGCAGCTTATTTTTATCATTTACCTGTACAGTTATCATGGCAAGATCTTCCCTATCTGCATTGATTGAAGGTTTATTAGCAGATAAAGCTATTGCCGCCGGGGCATCTGTTGTTTTAACTACATCACCCGCTATTTTACGGCCATTCTTATAACCGATGGCTTCCAACATGCCCGGGATATATTTTACCTGCCATTCTAAATGACTATTGGCTTGCATTACTTTTTTACCGAGGCTCTTTTTGTTCAGGAACAGTTCAACCTCATCGCAGTTGCTGTGCACCCATACTTTTATGACCTGGCCTTCTTTGCCGGCCCAGTTCCAGTGCGGCAACAGGTGTACAACAGGTTGATTGCCCCACCACGATTTCAGGTACCAGGCATCATCCTTTAAAAAACCACAGGCATCCACCATCCCGAAATACGACTCAACAGATGGCCAGCCAAAAGGTGTAGGCTCTCCGCGGTAATCAAAACCCGTCCATATATACATCCCCGCCAGGTATGGGCGCGCAGCATAATGCTTCCAGCCCTCCTCAATACTTAATGAGTTATCGTTTTGCCGTTCATCATAAGCAGCACGCAGGTGTTTTGCAGTATCATTAATATAAGCACCACGGGTTGATACTGTTGAACCCTCTTCTGTACCCCAGCTTAGCTGTCCCGGATGCTTTTGGTGATGTTCATCAGTATTTTTATTTACCACATAGTTATACCCCATTACATCCATTACGTTTGACAGGCCTGCTCCAATACCACCGCTAAATGCAGCAGTTATATAGCGGGTACTATCAATACTTTTAGCAAAGGCCTGCATGGTAGTGGCAATACGCGCACCTGTAATGTTGTTTTCAATTGCCCACTCCTCGTTGCCTATCGACCAGCTGATTACGCTGGGATGGTTCCTGTCGCGGATGATAAGCTTTTTCAGATCATTTAATTGAGTAGACGAGGTGCCCATCAGCCTGTTCTCTACAATAACCAGCATCCCTAACCTGTCGCAGGCCTCCAGCAGTTCGGGCGTTGGCGGGTTATGCGAGCAACGGTAAGCATTGCTGCCGAAACTTTTCAGCGTGCTGATGCGGAAATCCTGCAGAGCATCGGGCATGGCAGTACCAACACCGGCAAAATCCTGGTGGTTGTTTGTCCCTTTTATTTCAACATGCTTCCCGTTAAGAAAAAAGCCCTCGTTAGCATCAAACCTGATGGTGCGGATACCGAACTTGGTTTCATAACGGTCAATTACTTTTCCATTCTCCTCAATAGTGGTGAGCAGCTTATGCAGATAGGGTGTTTCTATCGACCATAGTTTTGCATCAGTAACCGTTAAAATACTTTTTACATCCTGTGTATTAAAAGCACTAAGCGTAATATTTTCTTTTTGGGCTGATGCAATGATTTTACCATCGGCATTAATAATAGTTTGTAAAACAGTAAAACTGCGCGTTTGCCGTCCATCATTGTTTATAGTGGTATTTACACTTATCAACGCTTTATCATCATTAAGCTTTGTGGTAACAAAAGTGCCATTAGTAGCTATATGCAACGGATCAGTTTTATTAAGCCATGTATGGCGATAGATGCCTGCCCCTTCATAAAACCAGCCCTCTTCCATCGTTGCATCAACCCGAACAGCTATAACATTCTCCCCACCATAATTCAGGTATTCGGATATGTTATACTCAAAACTATTGTAGCCACTTTGTTCGGTGCCCAAATAATGGCCGTTTATCCAAACTATTGAATTGCGGAAAACACCATCAAAAGCAATGCTAATTTGCCTGCCTAAATCTGATGCCGGGATTTTAAATGTTTTGCGGTACCAGCCCACACTCACATCCGGAAAGTTGCGCCCAATAGCTTTAAACCCATGACTTAAGCTTGCCTGCGGACTAAAGCCAAGCTCAACGGTCCAATCGTGAGGTAAATCAAGCTTTCGCCATGCCCGGTCGTCAAAACCGGGGGCAGCTGCGCCATCACCATAACCTGCTTTGGCAAAATAGGAGAAATAGCCAGTTCCGTTGTTAAAGTCCTTTTTAGTATCATATGGATGACCAAAGGTAAAGCGCCAGTCGAAATCCATCAGCAAATGTTCCCTTACTGCTATTGGGCTTACACCCTGCGCCCATGAATATTTAGCAATAACAATACAAAACAATAAGAGCACTAACTTTTTCGGCATCATACTATAATATAATCATTTACCTATATAACTACACTTAGTGCTTTGCCTTTATAAGTGATGGTTTTATCAGCCTTTTCGCTGATGCCGACATTTGCACCATGCCCCTTTTTCACAATAACAATGTTAAAGGTATGTTGCTGCTGCATTCCCGGGAAATGCCCGGCTTTGTCAGTTATAGTAAGCTGGTGCAGCTTATCGTTCCATTTAAAGCTGAAGGTTGAGAAATAACCTTTTTCATAATTGTAATTATCGTTCTCATCCTCATAAAACTTGAACTCGCCGTTAGCGCCCGGATAAATGCGTAGCTCAATTGCCCCGGCAGGGCTTTGCGTAGCGTATTCAATATTTTGGCCCATTGGTACAATTGAACCTGCTTTAACATACAGCGGCATGGTTTCAATCGGTGCTTCGGCATCAATGGTTTGGCCGCCGTTAAGGCTTTCGCCCGTCCAGAAATTGAACCAATTACTTGTTTTGGGCAGGTATACCTTCCTGGTTTTTACCGCTGTTCCTGCATTTTTGCCGGTATACATTTGTTCGGTTACTGGGTTAACCAAAAACGAAGGACCAAACATATACTGATCGGCAATGTCATAAACATTTTTATCGTTTCTGAAATCGAACGTCAGCGAACGCATCATGGTATAATTATCGTGTGTAACCTTGCCCACCAACGAGTAGGTATAGGGCAAAAGCCTGTAACGCAGCTTATCGTAGCTTAACAAAATGGCTTTGGTTTTATCATCCCAGTTTTTTGAGAACAACGCCCTTTCGCCTTTACCGTGAATCCGGAAGATTGGACAAAACGTACCGAACTGAAACCAGCGGGTAAACAGCTCGCGGTATTGCGGCTCAGACCAGTTCGGGATCCCGTCAGGCGAGGTTCTTGAAAGGTAGCCGCCAATATCTGATGTCCAGTAAGGAATGCCGGATATGCAGGCATTGATACCCTGAGGCACCTGTGACTTTAAAGCACGGAAAGTTGTAGTAATATCAGACGACCATAAGGTAGCCGAATTGCGCTGCTGCCCGGCAAATGCCTGCCTTACTAAAAAGAAAGCACGCTTGCCATCAATATCCTTACGCCAGCCCTTATAAAGGCCCTTGGTATGTTCCAGGGAATAGGTATTAAAATAATCAATCCCCTTCCCTATCGAAAAATCGCTTTTACGGCGCTCATCAAGCAGGCTGCCGTTATCAGGTTCGCATTGGTCAACCCACCAGGCATCCCAGCCATAGCGTTTCACTACGCTATCGCGGGCCTGTTCCCAATACAGATCCCTTGCTTTGGGGTTATGTGCATCGTAATAAGTATCAAAAGTATGGGTAACAAAGTTATCCCAGGTAATGCTGGTTAAATAGCCTTTGTCTTTTAGCGCATTAAAGTTATTGGTTCCGCTGCCAAATACGGGCCATATCGAGATCATGGCATGCAGGTTGGCTTTGTGCAGCTCATCGGTTAATGCTTTTGGATCGGGATACCTGTCGTGGTTCATTACATGCGAGCCGATTGGCAACGGCGACCACCAATACCAATCCTGCACCACGGCATCAACCGGGATATGGTTATTGCGGTAACCGTCCTTAACGCTTAATATTTCGGCCTGGGTATTATATTTATCCTGCGACTGGAACAAACCGAATGCCCATTTAGGGAACATGGGTGCCTTGCCGGTAGCTGTACGGTATAAATCAATAATATGATCAAAGCCGGGGCCGTAAAAAAAGTAGTAATCAACCATTTTACCGCTTTCTGATACATATTTATATTGGCTGTTATTAGCCTCGGCGCCATAAAAATTTGATGCCGAATAGTTATCCCATAACAAACCATAACCTTTGGTTGATAACATAACCGGGATAGCCCCCGTCATGTATTTGATCACCATATCCTGGTTGCGGCCTTTGTAATTGATGGATAAGGTATCTTCCGGGTGGCAGCCTAAACCAAACAGGGCCTCATCAACCGGAGATTTGAAAGTTGTATTACAGTTATAGGTGGCAATTCCGGCAATGGTTACAGCATTCATGGTTTTGTTTTCTGATGCTTCGGAAGTTATTACCCTGCCGCTTTTATCGGTATAAGTAATAGCATTGGTAGTTTTATTGATGCTGATATTGAGCTTCGCTGTCGAAACAATGATCATCCCGCCATGTTCGGTTACCGTAAAAGGTGATTTTACAGCCCAGGTATTATTTACCACTAAGGAGTTTTTAGCAGGGAAGGCATCAAATATGGTATATTTTACTTCAATAATATCGGCCTTACAAATCCTGATATTCATTAAACCCTTATCTAACTTAAAGGTAACTCCATCTGCATTTTTAGTATACGATAATACCGATGCTATGCTAAATTGTAAAGAACTAAGGCTGATTAGTAAAACAACAGCCCATTTTAAAATAAGGAACTTTTGGAAGTGTATTTTCATTACCTGTATATTATTCGTAGTTATAAACTTTGCATTTTTTTATCCAAATACCGATTGACCCTAAAACGGATAATGATTTATGAACCATCCGGTAATTGTTAACTTATTTTCCCGTCCAAAAAAATCAGGCTAAATAATAAAGCAGATTATATGGAGCGGATGTATTTATAATGGTTTTGTGCAATTATGATTATAGCACAAGGCTAAAACTACCCTGCTTTTTTAAAAACGGATAACAGAAATAATAATAAATATAATACAAATGTTTATTATAAGGTTAAGGCTGGTAGTAAACAAGCCCATAATTGATGTATTGGATTATTTACTACAGCAACAGTCAATATTGCTTAATTTTTAAGCAAGTTGCTGTTTTGTTTTTATATAAATTTATACGCCGGTAATGTTGTACCTGATTCCTTTTTGGGTAATAAAATTAGTTAAATAGCCATTGGCAGTTTTGGTAGATTTGGTTACCTGCCCGGTAATTTTAATTGGCTCATTTGTACGGATACTGCACTTACCACCAACCAGGGCCAGGATGTAAGCCTTGTTTAACTTTTTGTTTTTCCAGGTGATGCATACTTCAAAATTGCCGCGTGCTTTCAGGCCCGAGATCTGTCCGCTTGCCCAGGCGTCCGGCAGTGCAGGTAACAGGTATATTTCATTATTCTGGCTTTGTAAAAGCATTTCGGCCATGCCCGATAATCCGCCGAAGTTACCATCAATTTGAAATGGCGGGTGCGCGTCAAACAGGTTGATGTATGAGCCGCCGCCGCTGCGGTAATTGGTACCTACCTGGCCTGTTACCCTTAACAGATCTTTCAGCATTTTATAGCTGTGGTTACCATCAAGCAGGCGCGCCCAAAAGTTTATCTTCCATGCAAGGCTCCAGCCTGTACCTTCATCGCCCCTAAGTTCGAGCGTTTTTTTTGCAGCGGCGGCTAATGCAGGTGTACCTATTGGGGAGATCTGGCTACCCGGAAAAAGGCCGAATAACTGCGAAACATGGCGGTGATGCGGTTCTACATCTTCCCAATCCTTATACCACTCCTGCAGGTTTCCTTTTTTACCGATGTGGAAAGGATATAATTTAGCCCTTTTTGCAATAATGGTATCGCGAAAATCTTTATCTGCATTCAATTCATTAGCGGCATCTATCAGGTTAGTAAACAGATCGCGTATGATGGACATATCCATCGTAGTTGCTATTGAAACGCTGCCAACCTTTCCTTTATCATCAATAAATCTATTCTCGGGCGATACTGACGGGGCAGTTACCAGGTAGCCATCCTTATCCTGCACCAGCCAGTCTTCACAAAACTCGGCAGCGCCTTTCATCAGCGGGTAAGCCACCTCTTTCAAGTACTTTTTATCTTTTGTATACTGGTAATGCCACCATAAATGCTGCGAGAGCCAGGGCGATCCCATTGTCCAGTTGGCCCACATTGGGTCGCCCTGTCCTTTATCACCAACCGGGTTTGAAAGTGCCCAAATATCGCTGTTATGATGAACGGCCCATCCTCTTACATGGTAAAACTCCTTAGCGGTAACCCTGCCTGTAACGGCCGCATTTTTAATAAAATCAATTAAAGGCATGTGCATTTCTGAAAGATTAGCGACCTCTGCCGGCCAATAGTTCATTTGCACGTTAATATTAGTGGTATAGTTTGAACTCCACGGCGGACGCATCTCCTTGTTCCAGATGCCCTGTAAATTAGCAGGCACACCTTTGGTACGCGAGCTGGAAATAAGCAAATACCTGCTGTACTGAAAATAAAGTGTTTCCAGATCCGGATCTTTAGCACCGTTGGTATAGCCCAACAGGCGCTCATCCGTTGGCAGCATAGCATTTTGGTTAACGGCTGGTGTTGCCAATGTAAATGATACCCTGTTAAAGTATTTGTGATAATCGGCAAAATGGCGGGTCAATAAAGTGGCCCAGTTTTTTTGTGCTGCATTATTTAAATAATTTGTGGCTAATGCATTTTCGTCCTTCCCGTCAGCTACAGGGCATTTGTCAAAACCGTTAAAGCTGGTGGCTGCCGATAAAAATACAGTTACCTCGGTTGCATTTTTCACCGTGATCCCGGTGGTATCGGCGCTTACTTTGCCACCTTTATTTATCGCTTTTACCTGTAATTCAAAACGCATACCTTTGCAGCCTGCACTATCATACCATTGGATAGGGTTTGATGAATCAACATAATTAGGCTCGTTATGCGCCGGCGCTTTGCCTTTCATAACTATCCCCTGTGGCGATAATACGGTGATGTGGTTTCGTAACTGGCTCGCAGCACCTATTTTAAAGTTTAATGCCCCTGCCCTGCTCGCTGTAAAATGGATCACGATTACCTGATCGGGCGCTGAGCTGATTACCTGACTGGTGAAAGTTATCCCATCAATTGTAAAACGAGTGGTTGAAATAGCATCCCTGATATTCAGATCGCGAAAGTAGGCCGAGGTAACGGTATCTTTAAAATTGTGCGTAATGGTCAGATCGCCTAAGGGTAAATACGATTCAGAATAATAACCCTGCATCTTTTTGGTGTACTCATTGGCCTTTGCATAATCTTCATTTTTAAAAAGCGCTTCGCGGGCCAGCAATAAATTGGCATAGGCATCGGGGTTTACGTTGGTTCGTACCGGGCCGCCTGTCCACAAGGTAGCTTCATTTAGCTGGATTAGCTCCTGCTTTACACCGCCAAATACCATTGCACCCAAGCGACCATTGCCAACGGGTAAAGCATCCGTCCAGACTTTTGCCGGTTTTTTGTACCATAAACGTAAACCAGGCTGACAAAAAACGCTAAGCGGAAGTAAACAGATAAGCAGGATAAAAAGCTTTTTGATCATAAAAATGAAAGTAGGTTTTTTGTAGATTATATTAAAGAAGTATGTATATGTTATATATTATTATTTTACAGACAGTTTAAACAATGCCGCCCCGTGCTTATTAACCTGCTGGTGATAAGCCTGCTTAAAAGTACCTATATCCTGTTTTTTCCAAAGATCTCTTACGCTTACTTTTCCTTTCAGGCCTAATGCAGCAAAGGATACCGCAACATCACTTGCCTGCTCATTTAAATTAAACATGGCCACATAAATATCTTTGCGGCCCTGCACGTGCGAATACCAAACCACGTTACCATCTTTTTTATAAAGTTCGCGCGGGTCTTCACCTTGCTGGTTTACGGCTATCACTTCGCTGTTGTTAAACAGTTGCAGTTCAAATGGCCTGTTTTCGGGTAAATTCCCTCCAAGCATTAACGGCGAGCGGAATATACTCCAAAAAGTCATGTGCGTATATTCTTCATCTTCCGTAAACCTGCTGAAACGCTCCTGACCAACCGGGCCGCGTTTTGACAATTTGCCAATCTGTATCATATCGCAATCGGGCCAGTGGCCGTTGCCGCCTTTTCCCTGCCATTGTTCGGCATAGTTCATCATTCCTATTATCTCTTTCCAGTTATCCCAAAAATCATCGGCCATGCGCCACATATTGGCATTTTGAATTAAGTGGGCCTCTTCTTTTACAGGCGTAGCACCCGGCGAAAGGCTCAATACTATCGGCCTGCCACAATTATCAATTGCCTTTTTATAGCCTGCAACTTCACGCTCGCTGTATGGCCTTGAAAGGTCATCTACCTTGATAAAATCAACACCCCATCCAGCATACAGCTCCAAAATAGAATTTAAGTATTCCTGCGCACCGGGCTTGTTCATATCCAACCCGTACATGTGATTCATCCAGGGGCATTTTGAGTTGGTATCGGCAACCATATCGGCCGTTATTCCATTTGCTCCTTTTATGGGTGATTTTGCCCATACCGCCTGCCGAGGGATACCGCGCATTACATGGATCCCGAATTTAAGCCCCAGCGAATGCACATAAGCTGCCAGCGGACCAAAGCCTTTACCGCCAAATGCAGATGGAAATTTATTTGGCTGCGGACTTAGCCTCCCCCATTTATCCATAGTAAGCCATGGAATATAGGAGCCATCATCCAGCCTTTTTTGAAACGGGTTGCCAATATTGCTCCCCGGCGGGTTATCATACGACCATAAAAAATCAACCACCACATATTGCCAGTTATATTGCTTCAGATTTTGCGCCATGTAATCGGCATTGGCCTTCACCTCATCTTCATGCACTGCCGAGCCATAACAGTTATAGCTGTTCCAGCCCATTGGCGGGGTTGGGGCCACATTTTGTGCCGATGAAAAATTATAAGCAGATAGGAATGAGAAAATAATAAAAGCGTATAAGTACTTCATATTTATTGATGGATATTTTATTTAAAAGCCACTAAGCCTTTTAGGCAAGCAGATCTTCTTTTAACCGGTTGCGCATTTCGTTAATATATTCTGACGGCAGAATGCCGTACTCCTCTTTAAATACCTTGGCAAAATAAGCCGCATTGTTAAAGCCAACTTCGTAACCTATATTGGCTATGCTCAGCTTGCTTTTCTCCAACAGTTGCACGGCCCGTTTTAAACGGATAGTGCGGATACAATCAACAGGGGTTTTACCCGTAAGCGTTAATAGTTTTTTATAAAGCGATACCCGGCTCAGGTTTAGCTGGCGACTCAGCTCTTCCACACTAAAATTGGGGTTGGTGATATTAAGCTCTATACAATCCAGAGCATTTTTAAGGAATTTTGCATCCTCCGATACCACCACCACATCTGTAGCCTGAATTTCCATCTGTTTCTGATAGGTTTTTTTCATTGTTTGTTGCATCCGTAGCAGGTTGTGGATCTTTGATAATAAGATTTCGAAGTTAAAAGGCTTAATGATGTAATCATTTGCTCCTCCGTCAAGGCCAGCTAACTGCTCCTTTTCCCCGGTTAAGGCGGTTAATAAAATAATGGGGATCTGTGCGGTGCGCTCATCTGCCTTTATTTTTTTGCAGAGCTCAACGCCATTCATTTCGGGCATGTTGATGTCGCTTACAATCAGTTTTGGGTGCAGAGCAAGCGCTTTTTGCCATCCGTCCTTACCATTTACGGCTTCTATTACATGGAAACTTTGTTTCAGGTTATCCTTAAGATAAAAACGCAGGTCGTCATTATCCTCAATCAATAAAATAGCCGGCTTTTTAGCTGCACCTGGCGAAGTATCCACACTTTTTAAAACGGGATAAACAAAGGCTTCGTCCTGCTGCGGAAGATCTACCTGCTGATCTTCAAATTGCTCACCTACCGGGATACTAACGCTAAAGCAGCTGCCATAATCGGGCTCGCTTTCAATAGTGATCGTCCCGCCGTGCATTTTAACAAATTCTTTGGTGATTGACAGGCCGATACCACTCCCCTGGTTCAATAAACTTTCGGGCATACTATCCTGAAAGAAACGTTCAAAGATCTTTTCCTGCTTTTCTTTCGGTATTCCTATGCCTGTATCAATTATTCTGATATCCAGTGTTTTTTGCTGTTGTGCCGCTGCATCCGCTGCCGAAAGGCTCAGCATAACACTGATATGCCCGCCCGACGGTGTAAATTTAAACGCGTTTGAAAGCAGGTTAAAAAGTATCCGCTCTATTTTATCCTGGTCAAAATCAGTAACGAAAGAGGATACTTCGCTCTCAAAAAGATATTCAATTTGTTTTTGGTGCGCCACATCCGTGAACGAAGAGGAAACTTCTTTTATAAACTTAACAATATCACCTTTGCTTAAACAAAGCTTAAGCTCATTGTATTCCATTTTACGGAAATCAAGCAACTGGTTAACCAAATTGAGCAGGCGTTTACCGTTCCGTTTAATCATTACCAGGCGTTGCTGCTGTTCGGGTTTATCCGTCACCTTAATCAGGTCATCAATTGGCGACAGGATAAGTGATAAAGGTGTCCTGAACTCATGGCTCACATTGGTGAAAAATTTGATCTTCATCAAATCAAGCTGGTGCATGCGCCGGGCCTCCTCACGCTCATTTTCAATCTTCCGTTCGGCCTCTATTTTATCCTGCCTTAATTCAAATTGTTTTTGCAGCTTAACAATGCCGCGATGCCTTAGATAAAGAACCAAACCAAACGCTAAAACCAAATAGGATAAATAAGCCCAGGTAGTTTTCCAAAAAGGGGGCAGCACTTTAATTTTAAGCATAATTATATTACCGTAAGCCGCATCGTTCGCATTTTTAGCGCGGACTTTAAACAGGTAGTCGCCCCCATCAAGGTTGGTATATATGGCTTTACGGTCGGTGCTTGGTGCATTGATCCAGCCTTTATCAAACCCATCTAATGTGTACTGGTATTTTATTTTATCCGGATTAAAATAATCGCAGGCAGCAAACTCAATGCTGAAAACATTTTGGTTATGGTTCAGGGTGATGCTTTTTGTTTCGGAGATGGATCTTTCCAGGATAGGCTTCCCTTTAACCGCATCACCAACCACAACGCTTTTATTAAACAGCTGAAAATCTGTAAAAACTAAATTTTGCTTCGGTTTAAATGTATTGATAACCCCCGGGTCAAATAAGTTAAAGCCGTGGGCACCACCGAACATTAAAAGGCCGTTCTTCATTTTAAAGGCAGCGTTCATGTTAAATCCCCTGCCCTGCAAGCCATCAAACTCGTTAAAATTATTTACCTGGAACTGGTATTTACCGCCGCTTTGGGTCAGCCTGATATTGGCAAGGCCGTTATTGGTACTTACCCATAACTGCCCGTAATTATCCTCCAGGATGTTAGATATATTGCTTGATGGAAAGCTGAAACCATCATTAGCTGTTAAAAATTGATCTGTTTTGGGGTTCAGGATGCTCAAGCCATCTTTTGTACCTATCCACATCAGCCCCCGGCTATCCTGAATAATGGTATTTACATCATTGGCCACAAGGCTGTTAGCATCTTTGGGCTTATTATAATAGTGCTTAACTTTGTGGGTATTATTTTCAATTACATCAACACCCTGATCCCTGCCTACCCAAATATTATGCTGCGTATCTTCATATACGGTTGAGGTGTAATAGCTACTTAACCCATATTGAGGGTGAAGAAAATTATTATGCTTAGGATCATAAATATTCAATCCCCCGGTAAAAGTGCCTACCCAAATGTTGTTTTTTGAATCTTCCAGGATGCTATACACCCTATCATCTGATAAGCTACCCGGTATTTTATCATTGTGCCGGTAATGTGTAAACTGTTTACCATCAAACCGGTCTAAACCACCAAAATACATGCCTATCCATAACTTATGCTCATGGTCTAACCGTAGACGCACTACAATATCATTAGAAAGGCTTGAAGGATTTGCCGCATCGTGCTTATATTGCGTATAGGTATTGGCTACCCTGTTAAAGTATATTAACCCACCACCGTTTGTACCTATCCATAAATTGCCCAGCTCATCTTCTGCAAAACAATCCACATCATCATAAGGAAGGCTTCTTTTATCCGTAGTAAAATGCCTGTTAAGCGGAAACTGCATAATACCTGTATGATAATAATTGGCACCCTGCTTAAATGTACCGGCCCAAATAATGCCTGTATTATCCTTAAATAAAAATATGCTGTTACCGCTTAATGATTTAGGGTCATCCTCTTTGTTCATCACATAGCTAATCTTGTTGGTTATAGGATCAACCACATTGATTCCGCCGTGATCAGTACCTATCCAAATTTTATTATCATCAGCCTGTACTATACTGTTAATGATGTTTGAATTAAGCTTGTTAACCGGCAGATCCTTACTGAAATGTATTAATGAATTAGCAGACCTATTATAGCAATAAACACCTATAGGTTTACCGTTTGAGTAGATCCAAAGGTTGCCTTTGTTATCGGCAGTAAGGTTAAAATATGGTAGTTTAACCCCAACTGCATTAGTGAAGCCCGAGTATCTGAATAAAATTCTATTGGTAAGGGTATTTAACTGATCAATTGTGCCATCGTTATAAATAAGCCAGTACATATTGTGTTGACCGCCAATTATATCAACCACGTAGTTTGAGTACAGCGCCACTTTTGATTTTGAAGAACTGTTATAAAAAGCTGTGGTACGGGTTGCGGTATTATAGCAATAAAGCCCCTTGCCTTCGGTGAGGAACCAGAAATTACCCTGCTGATCTTTTTTAACCGATTTTATTTGACTGGCGGGAATGTTATAAGCGGCAAGCTGGGCAGTAATATTGCGGGAGAATGTTTCGGTAGCTGCATTATAAATACTGATTGCGCTGTGTGTAAATATCCACAGCTTATTTTCGGGTCCCTGGTTAATGCTTGTTACATTGTTTTCGCCTAAGGAAGCGGAGTTTTGAGCATCGTGCTTAAAAATCCTGAACTTATAGCCATCGTAGCGGTTCAATCCCGATGTGGTACCAAACCACATAAAGCCTTTATCGTCCTTAAAAATGCAATTAACCTGGTTGTCAGACAGGCCGTTGGTTATATCAAGGTGCGAAAATTTATATACATCGGTTTGCGCAAACAAAACCTGCTGCATAAAAATAGCTACTATAAAAGTTAAGTAAACCTTAAACCCCATAATTTAATAATTGGCATTAATTACATTATACATGAAAATGCATCATTAAAATTACAGAATAATTGTAATATTAACAGTAATAAATTACAGCTGCATATCAACTATAACTAAAATTGTTATAAATAATAAAAATCCTGTACGTGTTTATAAATGCAATGTCAACCAAAAACTGTTGTACAAATAGGTTTATTATTGGGTTGGCAAGAGATGCACGAAGTAAAATTATTGATTTTATGCGATACAGCGATAAAACAAATGTTAAATATAATATAACAAATGTTACAAATGCAGGGCTGTTTATAAAGCTAAAAAGAGGCTCATAGCTACCAAATATCCTAACAAAAAAAGTCCCCGGTGTATAAAACCGGGGACTTTT
Source organism: Mucilaginibacter sp. (assembly GCF_965277465.1). Classification (GTDB taxonomy): domain Bacteria; phylum Bacteroidota; class Bacteroidia; order Sphingobacteriales; family Sphingobacteriaceae; genus Mucilaginibacter. The sequence continues at coordinate 2,254,333 of NZ_CBDICW010000001.1, read as the reverse complement.
AAGTAATAAATATAATAAGGTTTATTGGTAAGCCGGGTTTTGAACCAGGTTTGGATTAAGCCCTAACTCAACCTGTGGAATTGGATAAAGATCACGGCCAGCAGGCAATGATGTATTATACAAACCATGCAAAGCACCATCGGCAGTTGGGCCAGCCGGATTAGGTATCTGGTTGGTGCTGTTATCAACCGTGCCATAAGCCTTTTTAATAAAGGCAGCAGCTACACCTGCCCTGCGCAAATCATAAAACACAGAATATTCGCCTGATAGTTCATGCCTGTATTCGCTGTAAACCATTTGTAAAGGATCAGTTATTGGAGATGCTGCAGAACCATCATAGTTAGCACCATCCTGCATAACTGCGGGTGATGTACCTCCCCATGCACGGTCTCTGACTAATTTAAGGGAAGCTAAACCGCCTGCAACATCACCGGTTCTGATCTGGCACTCAGCCTTATCTAACAATACTTCGGCATAACGTAACAGGATCTGGTTTTGTGCACCAAAAATTGTAGAGTTACCTGAGTTTGCATCAAGCGTAGGATCCCTCCACATTTTTGCGCAATAATAACCTGTACGGCCTTTGTCTGATCCATACCACGGTTTGGTAAGTGTACCACAAGTATTTATAATTTTACCATCATCACCAATATAACGCGGATCTTTATTGGTAAAGCCTGATTGTACCAACGGATAACCAGCTATACCGCCCCTGCCAATAATACCAGGGCTTATATTTTGATCACCGGGGCCAATTACTGTAGCCAGCTTACGTTTATCGCCTGCTTGATAGGAAAGATATAATCCGGGGTTGGCATAATCATAACCAAAGTTTGATACTTCTTCGGGCCAGCTAAAATCCGAGATCCAGGCAACTTCATTACCTGCACCCCAGCTTTGTGTTCCGGCAACATCAAACTGAACTTCAAAAAGAGATTCGTCACTGTTTTGGTGATCATATTCATTAACCGACTCAAAATCGGGCAGTAATGAATATTTACCCGGTAACTGGTTAAATGATGCCAAAGCACCTGCATAATCCTTAAGCCACATTTGTGCCGCACCTAAATATCCAAGTGCTGCGCCTTTGGTAGCCCTACCAATTTCGGTGCTTGGCAGGTCTGTTTTCCAGGGTAGTAAGGTTACTGCTGCTTTCAGATCTGATTCAACCTGCTGAAAAACCTGATCCTGTGTGCTCCTTGGGTTTAAACCCGTGCTGGTTGCTTTTAACTCCAATGGTACCCCGCCGAAACTGGCTGCAAGGTAATAATAGGTCATGCCGCGTAAAAAATAAGTTTCACCGGTTAAACGATCAGCTAAGGCTTGTGTTAAGATTCCTTTTGCTTTCATTTCGGCAATAATAGGGAGCGCAGAGTTAGCCCTGGCAATACCTACATAGGCGCGTGTCCAGAAAACCTCTATCGGCGAGAAATCTGCCGGGATAGCAAAAATATTGTACGACCGGTCATTCCCCCAGTTAAAAAAATCATGGGTCTGGAAATTGGCATAGTACCAGATTGATTTTTTCAGCAGATCGGCATTTTGGAAAGTATCATAAATTCCGTTTACAAGCGCCACACCGTCAGATGCTTTGGTAAAAAATGCACTTGCTGTGGTTTGCGTAGTATCTGTTTGGTTCAGGAAGCCCTTTTTACAACTCAGGGGTATTATCACGCCCATAATCAAACCTATTATGGATATATTTTTTCTGTTAAGTTTCATATCGTTAATTTTTTATCAGTCTTTTTTAAAACGTTACGTTTAAACCAAGGGTATAAAATTTAGAGGAAGGGTAAGTACCTTCGTCAATACCTGATGCAGTTGCACTTGATTGTGAAGCACCGGTTGCTACGTTTGTACCTGTTGCATTTCCAATTTCGGGATCAAGCCCTGAGTATTTGGTGATAGTGAACAGGTTTTGAGCCGATACATATAACCTTACCCTGGTTATTGAAAATCTTTTCAACAGATCGGCAGGTAAAGTATAGCCTAACGTAACATTCCTTAAACGCAGGTAGCTTCCGTTTTCAACATATACGCTTGAAGGTACGTTGTTACCGCTAACATCATCGTTATAGGTAACCCTTGCATAACGGTTTGACGGGTTGGTAGGCGTCCAGTGGTTTTGGTAATACTGCTCGCTAACATTTTCAACACCAACAAATCCCGGTGCCTGGAAACTTTCTAAAGTGCGCTCCTGGTAGTTAAATATCTTGTTGCCGTAAGTACCGTAAAAGAAAGCGTTAAAATCAAATGCCTTGTAAGATAGATCCAAGTTTAAGCCGCCATAAAATTTAGGGATAGGGCTGCCTAAGCTTGTCCTGTCTGATGCCGTAACCTGTCCGTCGCCGTTTACATCAGCATAGTAACGGTCTCCCGGCTGGGTAGTTGAATTTTGGTAATATGGATTGCTTGGGTGCAGTGCCGCAGCTTTTGTGTTTAAAGCATTAATTTGTGCCTGAGTTTGGAATATGCCTAATGATTTGTAACCATAAAACTCACCTACCGGCTGGCCAATGTTGGTTTGGCTGAACGCGCCCCATCCATCAGCATTTAAACCGCCTAAGGTAATCAGGTTGTTTATAAAAGTGGTGTTTTTGTTGATGCTCAACAGCTTATTGCTCACCGTTGTGATGGATAAACCTACACCAAACTTAAAATCATTTACGGTATGGTTGTAGTTGGCTGCAAACTCAAAGCCTTTATTATCAATACTCCCCACATTTTGCGCCAAAGGTTGGCTAAAGCCAGTTTGTGCCGATGCAGGAAGATTTAATAAAAAGTCCTTTGATTTTTTATTGTAATAATCAACAGTTAAGGTAAGCTCGCCATGTAAAAAGGAAGCATCCATACCTATATCTGTTTGCTGATCCGTTTCCCATTTAAGGTTAGGATTTTCGGGCTGGGTTGGTGCAATACCACCCTGGTAAATTGCCCCGGTTGAACCATTTTTGCCAAAGGCATAACCATAGTTACTGCCAGAGCTTGCCGGGCCACCTGATGAATACAAGGCTGCGTACTGGAACAGGCCGATAGAACCCTGGTTACCAACCTCGCCATAACTGCCCCTGAATTTCAGGTCAGACAACCAATCTACATTCTTTAAAAATGATTCTTCTTTTGCTTTCCACGCGATTGCGCCCGAAGGGAATACACCATATTGATGGCCCTGATCAAATTTAGATGATCCATCTCGCCTTACTGTACCGGTTATGATGTATTTATTATCGTATTTATAGCTCAGCCTTGCAAATTGCGAAGCCAGTGAATACGTTTGCTGGTTACCATAAGCCGTTAGGTTTGAAACCTGACCCAAGTCTCTGATGGCATTACTTGGCAGATCATTTCCGCTGCCGCCTATCTGCCTGAAAGTATTTTGCTGTTCAGATACACCACCTACAAAACTGATGGTGTGCTTGCCGAACGTTTTATCGTACGATAAGGTATTTTCCCAAAGATATTCGAACGTATTATTGGCACTTTGCGAATACACGCTTAACTGTGTTGGGCCGCCCAAACCGTATTGATCACTGGAGCGGTCATCCTCTGGCTGAAAATAATAGCCCGAAAAATCGCTGATGTTTACACCGGCATTGGTTTTAATTTTAAAACCGTCAAAAATAGTAGCCTCTAACGATGTGCTGCCTAAAAAGTAGTTGTTCAGGTTTTTATAATCGTTGGTTTCGATATTATAAACCGGGTTACCCCAGCTTTTGGTATAAATATTTACCGGGTTATAGAAACCGTAATTACTGCCGCTTTTAATTTGATTGGTTAGCTTATTACCGGTTATGGTTGGGATAAGCTCAGTTAATTGCTGTAATGAGCCTGTACCGAACGGATTATTCTGATCCTGCCTTGAATATTTGGCGCTTGATGATGATTTTAACCAGTTACTGATCTTGTAATCAATATTAAAACCAAGGTTTAACCTTTTAAAGTAAGATCCTAAAACTATCCCCTTTTGATCGTAATAACCGGCAGAAAAGGCCGACTGCACTTTTTCGTCGCCGCCTCTTATGGCCAGGTTATAATCCTGTTTTAAGCCTGAACGATAAACGGCGTTCTGCCAGTCTACATTTGTTAAGGCCGCCGGGTTGCTCCATTCTGGTAATTCCTGGAAGTTTCCTTCTGTTGCCTTGTCTTCGTTAGCTAAAGTTGCCCATTGCTGTGCATTTAACACCTTGTATTCTTTTGGTTTAGACTGAAAAGACGAATAGGCATCCAAAGAAACCTGCACACCATCTTTTTTACCTTTTTTGGTAGTGATAATAACTACACCATTTGCAGCCCTTACCCCATAAATGGCAGTGGCCGATGCATCTTTCAACACATCAATAGTAGCAATATCATTAGGGTTAATATTGTTTAGCCCGCCCGAAATAGGGTAGCCATCAACCACATACAAAGGATCGTTACTGGCAAGGCTACCAATACCCTGATTACTACACTAACGCTGTTGCCCGGGGCGCCATCATTATTAGTAACCTGTACACCTGCGGCACGGCCCTGTAAAGCCTGATCTAACGATGTTACGGGTACTTTAGCTATCTGTGCAGCGCTTATTGAGCTGATTGAACCGGTTAGATCGGTACGCTTGGTAGTTCCGTACCCTACCGATACTACTACAACCTCGTTTAAGTTATTTACGGTTGCTGCCAGTTTTACATTGTAAACACTGCCGCTGCCAACTACTACTTCCTGGTTTACATACCCCAAAAAGCTAAACACCAACGTTGCATTTGGCTGAACTGATAATTTAAAGGCGCCGTTTGCATCGGCAGTTACGCCGGTTGAGGTTCCTTTAATAGTGATGCTAACGCCGGGCAGGGTTTGGCCGTCGGAGGCCGCAGTTACCTTGCCTGTAATTTGCCGTGTTTGCGCAAACGAGGCATAGCAGGTGCAGATAGACAACAAAAGGATCATTATTGACCTTTTGCAGCTACTTAAATTGTTAAAAAGTACATCTTTCTTCATTTGAATCTATTTAGATTTAAATTGTTTAATTGATTGGTTTATTAATAGAAAACTGGTTGGTTTACAGGTAAAAGCACAGGTAACAGTAAATGCTTCGCGCTTAGGGTTTTTCAGTAAAACTTTTGTTAAAATGGTTTAATAATTTGCTGGTTAGGCCTTGTAACTTTATTACAGTTATCCGGAGGGTGAAATTAGGAGAGATCCTTTTTTCATTGTAACAGTTTTGTTAATGTTTATACAACAAATGTTATATACAGCGCAAACAACTGTTAAACCAACAATTATTTATAAAAACCGGTAATTTATGGCGCGCAGCATTTGCGAATACGTTTTACCGGCCATTGGTTATGGCAATACAATTGGTAGGGATAGACCTCGTATTTTTAACAAACAAGTCATCTGATTTTAAGAAAATTGAATTATTTGCTCAGCATATTATATAACTTAGTGAAATGGAGAAAATATCAATTAGTAATATATTATCTGTGATCATCGGCGGATTGCTAACGTTCCTCGCAAGCTATTTTTTAGAATCAAAAAAGCTAAAAAACGAAAAGTATAAATTCACTCGAGAAAAGATAATATCGGTTGGCGAAGACTTTTATCGTTTCAGCGCTTATGCTTTATTGCGTTTCGAAACATTACTCGACACTTACGAAAACATGTTCAATTATGATTCCCAAGAGGCTGCAAATGTAATGTGCCAAGTTGATGATAATTTAAAACTACTCCTATCAAAGATTGCTGAAAATAATATTACAATTACGAGTGCAGATATATTCTATGGAGTATCTGGTGCTGATACAGCAGCACTATTTATCAATGAAATAAAAACTGCAGAAGCGCAATTTCAAGAAGTTGCATCAGGCAATCCATCCAATGAAGAATTAATAAATGCTCTTACAGAAATTAAAAAAACTATTACTAAATATATAGATCTTATAAAAAAAGATAGAGAAACAGTTAAAAAGAAGATCATTCAAATACTTAAAGTTAGTTAAATTGAAAACACATGGATTCTAAAACTTTTAACATGTTCCATTGATTTACACATCTTTTGAATTTAGAAATAAAATCTATTCACTATCTTTAAATTAAAACCTGTATCATGAAAAAGTTTATGCTAATCGGCCTGCTTTGTGTGGCCTTTCTGTTGGGTTATGGCTTTAGCCGTTTAACTACACCTGTTAACAGCGGCCCGCGTGTAACCGGAATTGGCGGTATTTTTTTTAAGGCTAAAGACCCCACAGCGCTCAAAGCCTGGTACAGTAAAAACCTGGGTATCCGCATGGGTGGGTTCGGTTCAGATTTTGAGTGGCACCAGGGTATGGACAGCACCAAAAAGGGCTTTACCATCTGGGCGCCGTTTAAGGAAACAACCAAATATTTTCAACCATCCGAAAAGGAATTTATGATCAACTACCGCGTGGTTGGCCTGGATCAGCTTTTAGCGCAAATGAAAACAGCAGGCATAATGCCGGCCGATACCATGCAAAAAACCAGTTATGGTAATTTTATACACCTGATGGACCCGGAAGGTAATAAAATTGAACTTTGGGAACCCAATGATGTGGAGTTTGCTAAAATGGGAAGTGTTACGACTAAATAACCAGGATTAATGCAATTAAACAGGTATGCATATAGTAAATACTGTGCCCTTATCTAATTCACTATCTACTTTTATGGTTCCGCCTAATGATTCTACTTGTGTTTTAACCATGTATAATCCTAATCCCCTGCCTTCAACAGTTTGGTCAAAACGCTGGTAAAGCCCGAAAAGCATTGCTTCGTTTCTTTTAAGGTCAATACCCTTTCCATTATCAGCTACCAAAAGTTTGATGTATTTATCGCCATCCACTTCAGTACTGATGTTTATTACAGGGTGAAAATCTTCCCTACTGTATTTAATGCTGTTTAAAATAAGGTTGTATAAAATGCTGTATAAATAACTGCGAACCGAAAACACCTGGTTAACTGCCCCAAAATCACAGTTCAACAAAACATTTTCTTTTTCAACCATGTGATTTATGCTGAATTTAATATCGTCAACAAGCTGTTGAAAATAAATTGTTTCTTTTTTATCACCGATCCGCTGCCGCGATTGAAAGATATTGTTCAGGTCGTTTATAATAAGATCTATCTTCTTTACCGACAGGTCAAGTCCATTTAAAACCATTGGTTTTGATTCGTGGTCAACATCATCATTGATCAGCATTTCGCTCAAACTTAAAACATTGGTAACGGGTGCGCGCAGGTTGTGCGATATGATATAGGCAAATTGTTCCAGATCATCATTTCTACGGATCAGATCGGCCAAAATCTTTTCTTTTTCTTGCTTTGCACGCCGCTGTTCGGTAATGTCCCAGTTGCTGCCAATCATTTTTAAAACCTTACCCGTTTTTTGATCAACCACATTTAGCGCTTTGGAGCGTATATACCTTATAGCATGGTCAGAAGCCCTTATAATCCTGAAATCGGTATCTAACGGCCTTATCCCCTGTTCGGCTTCGTTGCTGTCATCCAAAACTTTTTGTAAATCTTCAGGGTGTACATAGGTTGGCCATGTATTAAAATTAACAGTATCTACTTTAGGATCAAGGCCATAAAGCCTGTACATGGCACTGTCCCATTTTAATTCATGGGTACTAACGTCCCATTCCCAGATACAAACACTGCTGGCCTCAATAGCAATGCGTAACCGGTTATTTAATTGCTGTACTTCGTCTTCTGCTTTTTTGCGCTCGCTGATGTCCCTTAAATTTACCACAATGGCATTTACGCTTTTGTTATGCATCAGGTTGGTGGCAATACCTTCCAACCATAAGTAGTGCCCATCGGTATGTTTGGCACGTACCTTAATTGGAATAGGCCTGCCCGGATTATTAACAACAATCTGCTGAAATCTTTTAATTTCGGTTATATCATCAGGGTGTGCCAGTTCAAGGTAGCTACGGCCAATCCGTTCATCGTCGGTAAAACCCATCATCCGTGATGTTGCCGGGCTGCGGTAAATCGTCAGCATACTTTTATCCAGCAATAAAATGGCGTCGTTGTTATTCTCAACCAATTCTCTGAAGCGGTCTTCGCTGGCAATAACCTTTTCCTCAGCGAGCTTTCTTTGGGTTATATCGGTAACCATAGCCATTGCACCGCCATAGCTACCGTCTTTAAAAATGGGTGTGGTAGAGATAATGACCCAAACTTTTGTTCCGTCCTTTTTTAAAAAAACAAAGTCGTGCTGCTCTTTAATACCATCTTTACGCTTTTGAATATTAAGTTCTGAAATTTTACGGCTACTTTCATCCATAAAATCAAACAGCTCCATGCCAATCATTTCACCGCGTTGGTAACCAAGTATGGCAGCCATTGCATCATTTACAAAGGTAGTTTTATTGTTTTCGTCAATTACCCAGATCCCTTCCTGAGATAATTCAACAATCTGTTTATATTTTTCTTCTGTTTCCCAAATCTTTTGCTCCGATAATATCTTTTCTGTTTTATCCCTGATGATGATAATTGCACGTAATTCGCCTTTATCTGTAGTAAAAATCCGGTTACTGATCTCGGCAATAAGCCGGGTACCATCTTTTCTTAAAACGCTAAGATCACCCCTTATGGCACCCGTTTGCTCGCGCTCAACTTTAAATTTTTCAAAATTGGGATGTTGGGGATCAAAAAGCATTGAACGGGTTGATGCGCAGATTTCGTCCTCGGACATACCAAAAATTTCACAAGCTGCAGGATTAGCCGCTAAAACATTCCCGTTAGGAATAGTCAGAAGTATTCCGTCAAGGCTGTGCTCATAGCACATTTGATAGGTAAGATCATCGTGATGGTTAAAATTATTTTTATGATTGCCCATACAGCTTACTATAATACGTTTTAACGGATTTAACAATTATATTGTTTAAAATACTATGAATCAATCCTATACATTTTAGCCCTTACTTAGCTAATATAAAAAAATAGCCCTAATTTGAAAAGATGAAGCGGTTAAATTTATGCTTAAATTAGTGTGTTATCAACAATTTAATTAAAGTAAAAAGCGCCATTCATTTTCATGAAAGGCGCTTAGTGTAAGTATCATTATGCCTTTTAAAAAAAAGACACTTATTAGAAACCTCAGATCAGCTTATCAGGCGTGATCGGCAAATCACGTACCCTTTTACCCGTGGCATTATAAATGGCATTCGCAATGGCAGCCGCCATACCTGTAACGCCAATTTCGCCTATCCCTCTTGCGCCGATAGGAGAAATATAAGGGTCTGGTTTCTCAATAAACTGCACATCAATTTCTGGTATGTCGGCATGTACAGGTACCAGGTATTGAGCCAAATCGCGCGTTACTATACGGCCATTATTAGGATCGTACCTGGTTTCTTCCATCAATGCCATGCCCATGCCAAATAAAATCCCACCCATAATCTGGTTTGTAGCGGTTTTTAAATTCATCACCGTACCAATATCCATTACACTTGCAATTTTTTCAACCCTGATAGTTCCCAAATCAGGATCAACCAAAACCTTGGCAAACTGTGCGCCGAATGAATGGAAAACATAATCCTTACGATCTGTTTTTTCATCAGCCTGTACTGCGGCATTGGTTTTACTTTCTGCTTCTATTTTAGCTTCAGGGCTTCCATCAGGAGCCGGGGCCGACTGCTGCTGGCGGGTTGAAACATTGGTTTTTGCCTGCGCCTCTACCTTATCCATGCCTTTGCGGCGTAACACATCAGCAAAAGATTCGCCCTTATCAGGGTTATTTTTCAGCTGTATACGGCCATTACCGGCTATAATATCTTCTTCTTTTTTACCGTGTAAAGGTGAGCCTTCATCAGCTATTGCCATTTTGATCACTTTGCTTACTACACCCAAAGCTGCAGCCCTTATTGGCGGGCCTACACTTGCCGATACCTGTGAACCACCTGATTGCGCCCCTTTGGGATATGAGCTATCCCCCAGCTTTACCTTCACCTTATCAACAGGTAAACCAAATGCATCGGCAGCAACCTGTGTCATAACGGTATAGGTACCGGTACCAATATCCTGTGTGCCGCATAATATTTCGGCATGGCCATCAGCAAACAAAGTAGCTTTTGCCGATGAGGCGCTACGGTTAGCCGGATAGGTTGCCGTTGCTACACCATAACCAACCAATAAATTACCCTGTTTGGTTGTACCCGGCTCGGCACTGCGGTTGGCCCAGCCAATAGCATCAGCACCACGCTGGTAACAATCTTTTAAATATTTTGATGAGAACTGCTTTTTCTTCTGTTCATCCATATCTGAGTGGTTGGCCATCCTGAGCTTAACCGGGTCCATTTTTAGTTTGTAAGCCAGTTCATCCATCGCTACTTCAAGTGCATACATCCCTACTGCCTCGCCCGGGGCACGCATAGGGCACGGCGTACCGCGGTTAAGCCTTACTAAACTATGCTTAACTTCAATGTTGGGGCTGCTGTATATCATACTGGTAGCAACACCTGCTGTTTCTACAAATTCATCTACAAATGATGTTTCTGTTATTGTATCATGTTTAATGGATTGTAATTTACCATCCGCTCCGGCACCAAGTCCAATTTTTTGTTGTGTTTGTGTACGTCTGCCCGCTGCCGAAAATACCTGTTGTCTTTTTAATTCGATCTTAACCGGCCTGTTAAACTGTTTGGCTGCCATTGGTGCCAATAATGTATTGGCCCAGGTAAATCCCTTTGAACCAAAGCCGCCGCCAATGTATAAAGCATATACCTGTGTGTTTTCTTTAGGTACGCCTAATATAGTTGATAATAAGCCCTGCACACCTATAACCGATTGCGTAGCATCATAAACGGTTAGTTTATCGCCATTCCATTCAGCAATGGTAGCGTGTGGTTCCATTGCATTGTGGCTGTAAACCGGCGTTTTATAAGTTTCATCAATGGTAACAGCAGCCATTTTCATAGCCGTGTCAGCATCTCCTCTTTTCTCCTGTGTTTTAGCGCCGCCTAAACCTGAGCCGGGTTGGTAAGCAGCGGCAAAATTAGTTTCGAAACCGACCATTGGCTTTTGTTCCTCGTAGGTTACTTTCATTGTAGCGGCGGCTTGCTCTGCCTGTTCGGCAGTTTCAGCAACAACCACAGCAATGTACTGGCCACCGTAAAGTACCCTATCGTTTTGTAGGGGTAACAAATCTTTTTCCGCAAATTTTCCGCTGCCAGGGTCTGATCCGGCTGGTGAATGCAGCATCATACAGTTTTCACTGGTCATTACACCTATAACGCCTGGCATTTTTTTGGCCTGGTCTACATCTATAAATTTAACCCTGCCTTTGGTTATGGTACTTAAAACTGGTGCTCCATAGGCCAGATTTTTAATTTGATATTCGGCTGCGTATGTGGCCGCGCCGGTAACTTTTGCCCGGCCGTCAACACGGTCTATCGGTTTTCCAAGTGATTCGTTCATGACAAGCCCCCCACTGTTGTTAAGGCGCGTACCAGGGTACGTTTAGCCAGTTCTAATTTAAATGCGTTGTCTTTATAAGGTTTTGCTTCTGCCAAAGCAGCATCGGCAGCTGCGCGATAGGTTTTTGCATTAGCAGGCGCACCAATTAAAGTTTTCTCTGCTGATAAAGACCGCCAGGGCTTGGTGCCTACGCCGCCCAGCGCAACCCTTGCACCTTTAATTATTCCGTTTTGTATATCAAGGGCAACCGCGGCTGATGTCAGCGCAAATTCATACGATGCCCTGTCGCGTACTTTTAAATAATGCGATTTAGCAGCAAATGCCAGAGCAGGGATTTCCACATGGGTAATCAGTTCATCCTGTTTAAGGTTATGCTCTATATGCGGGGTTTGTCCAGGTAATAAGTGAAAATCGGCAAATGGTATTGACCGCGCACCTTTTGATCCTTGTACGTGAATAATCGCACCCAAAGCTGCCAGCGCTACACACATATCTGATGGGTGTGTGGCAATACATTTATCACTGGTTCCTAAAACTGCATTCATCCGATTATAGCCTGAAATAGCGGCACACCCCGAACCAGGAACGCGTTTATTGCAAGCAAAATCTGTACTGTAAAAATAAGGGCAGCGGGTACGCTGCATTAAATTACCGCCCGTTGTTGCCATGTTACGCAATTGCGGAGATGCGCCCGACAACAATGCTTCTGACAATACCGGGAAATTTTTTATGATATAAGGGTTGTACGATAAATCGCTGTTCTTTACCAGCGCCCCTATGCGGATGCCACCGTTTTGAAGCTCCTCAATTTTATATAATGATAGCTTATTAATATCAACCACCTGTTTAGGGGTTTCGATATTAAGCTTCATCAGGTCGAGCATATTAGTTCCGCCTGCTATAAATTTAGCTTGGTTGATACTGGCTGCGCGTATGGCGGTTAAGTTGTCCTGCGCTTTTACAAATCTGAATGGTTCCATAATGATACAGGTTAAGCGTTTTGAACTTCTTTAATGGCTGCCACTATATTCTGATAAGCACCGCAACGGCAAATATTACCGCTCATCAGTTCTTTTATATCAGCATCGGTTTTGGCATGGCCTTCTTTCAACAAACCCACTGCCGAACATATTTGCCCCGGCGTGCAATAACCGCATTGGAAACCGTCGTGCTTTAAAAAAGCTGCCTGCATGGGGTGTAATTCTTCGCCTTTTGCCAACCCTTCAATGGTGGTAATTTCAGAGCCTTCACACATTGCGGCCAGCTGCAAACAAGAGTTAATGCGCCTTCCATCTACCAAAACGGTACATGCGCCGCATTGACCATGATCGCAGCCCTTTTTAGTGCCTGGCATCATCAGCTTTTCGCGCAGAGCGTCAAGTAAAGTCACCCTTGTATCGAGTGTTAATGTTTTTTGACTGCCGTTAACCATCATCGTTACAGATACCGGTTCGGCAGGAAGTGCCTCATTATCCGGTAAGATACCGGTAGCTTTGGAAAGTAAAGGTGCTAATTGTAAGCCAGCGCCTACAAAACCAACCTGACCTAAAAACTGCCGCCGCGTTGTACCACCTTTTAAAGGTTCTTTGCTTTCGGATGAATTGTCCATATAATTTAATTGATTGCTAATAAACAAACATTAATTTCAAGGCAAATGTTTAAACAAGAACTAAAAAATAAACTATTCAGAATCCGTCTAAACAAAACAAGCCACTACCATATAATCTACATTTCTTTGTGAACGGTAAAGATTGAGCGTTGTAAATTTTGTAGCGGAAGTATTATATTCTTCCATCAATCCTTACTTGTACTTTTCAAAGCCCAATAAACAAGCGCTGGCTGGAAAAACAAACGGATCAATCGTTTTTTATTGGTATCAAGATTAAGCGCACTCCGCTTATACTGGTATTGAGCTATATTACCGGGAAATACAGCGACAAAAAAAGCAGCGGCCACTCTTCCAATATCCTGCCTGTATTTTTTGGGTGCAAAGGCAATTGCGGTGCCTAATGCAATTTCGACTATTCCGGAATACACTACTGTATCATCTTTCTTCAATGGCACCCAGTTAGGAACCTGCGCCTGGAAACCTTTTCTGGCAAAGGACAGGTGACCGATTCCTGCTATAATGAGGTTAGTCCCCAATAAAATTCGCGCTGCATTTTTTATGTTTTCTTGTTTCATAGGTGATGTGTTTGATAACTGTACACAACAACCATTCCTGTTAATGGTAACTATTAATGTTTTGATAAATATTTCTAATTCTTTATTTAAGAAGGGCCATTTAAAAGATGAAATAGAATCAGAATCAGATTCACATTTATTAACTGAAAGTCAATCAAATAAGAAATACAAAAGCCTAAGATATTTGTTCAAATATTTAACCGACATTTTGAACGGGCTTCTGATTAAAAATCAAGCTTAATTGGTCATATAACCTGGGATGCATATGCTGGAATTTTTCGGGTTTTTCAAAAAAATATTCAGCAGCTACAGCTAAAAATTCTGCCTCGTTTGTAAGTGCATAAGGATTAATATCCGATTTTCCCTCTTTAATACGGTGCATCTCCTGATGCATCATATTTAGCCAAGGCAGAACATATTGATGAGCCATCAGGTTTTCAGGAACACCATCTGTAGTACCATCTGAATTATCCAGTAAGTGAACAAATTCATGTATTGCTGTATTTTCTTTTCCCGCTGATGCGGAAAAGCCTTTACTTAATGCGGAACGGGAAAGCAACATTTGGCCATTCATATAGCCCGATCCCACCATACCTAATATATTACGGTTCTCACCCTCAAACTGAAACTCTTTATCAAAGGTATCCGGATAGAGTATAATATTGGTTAGATTTTTATATTGCCAGTCGCCCAAACCAAAGATTGGAATAATAGCACTTGACGCAATTAAAACCTTATCTGTAGCCGTGACTTCAGTACCAACCCCTTCTATAGTTACTCCACTTAAAAATTCATTAATAAGATTTTCAAACCTGCTTTTTTCTAAATCGCTTAATTTCTGATAATAGTCAATATGAGCATCAAGCAATTCTTTGTATGCTGATTTTTCCGTTTCATCTAAAACGATAACTTTATTTTTTTTCCGAAACAAGAACCAGGTCAATAGGGCAATAAGAACGATAGAGATAAATATATACATGATGTTTAATTTCTTTTTCTTTTAAAAAGCTACTGAAGTATTCAATTCCTTTTGCTTAAAATAAATCATAAGTACCTGAGGCAAAGTGACACAGAATACAGAGATAAAAAACTGGTCTAAAGTTTCGCGTATTGAAAGAGGGCATATAATAAGTAATTGGAAGCTTGTTTTAACAACAGGTTATGGTGTTAAAAGTTGGTATAGATATTAAATAAAAATTTATCTGTGGAAACAGGTGTTGACATTATTTGGGTAATAATGCCCTTGGCTTAAGCAGCAAAAAGCTCAAAACACTTTTCGAAATAAAAAGCTTGCTAATACATTAATTTACAATAAGTTGTATTAAATAAAAAAGAGGCAGTCAAAAATTGACTACCTCTTTAAGGGTCGGTTATTGTACAAATTCCGAACCAGTTTATAGTGAATTTGCAGAAAATAGTCCGGCTTTGACTACCTTATGGTGCGTAACTCGAATCATTTTATTGATGATTGATTATAATTGGCGCTTATTTGAAGTTTTTTAATAATTTAATTATCTTGATAATACATTTCGCTATGTCATGGTTTTGCATAGCTTTATTAATATTAAATCTCAGAGAATGGAAATTGGTAAAAAATTTAATCAATTAACTATAGAAGAATATTACCCATACATTGACAATTATAAAGACTTTGAAGATTTCAACACGCTTGGACTTTACCGTTCACTGGTTGAAAATGAAAGATTGAGCCTTAATGAGAAAATTATGGTTCGAGAATATGCTCACAAAACATTCAAAAAAGCTTTTGATTTTTTACAATTGAAAGATCCATCTGTGTTTGTGGCAGTTTCAACTTTAGGAATAAAAAATACAAAAGCCGACTATGCCAAAATTTGGGAGGATGTAAAAAAAAATCAACAAAAAATTTTGTCCGATAAGAAAATTAGGCACCGAAATTTTGGAACATATTCCAAACACAATTGCCCATTTAAAGACTGCGTTTGGAATGGACTTATGATTAGACAAGGTTCATCATTAGCCGAAGCAAGCATGCACTTCCTTGGTGATAAAAATCCATATCCACAAAAAGTAAAATCAGACAAGCGAAGATCGGAACGAAAAAAAGAGAGGAAACTTGTAAACAAAGAGCTCGAAATGGAATAAAATAAAAAGCGCCCCTCATATTCATGAGAGGCGCATGGGTAAATGATGGGGCTCGAACCCACGACCCTCGGTACCACAAACCGATGCTCTAACCAACTGAGCTACATCTACCGTTTGGAGAGTGCAAAAATAGAAATATCCCGCTTAATTGCAAAGTCTTTTTAATATTACATTAAGGTTACCCATTTTATTTAGAACGATTTTAATTAATAAGTAGATTTGTAATTATGGCAGAGCAATTGGTAGAACTTAATGTGACAGGGATGCATTGTAATAATTGTGCTTTGTCTATTCATAAACTCCTCGAAAAAAAGGGCTTACAAAATATCCTTGTTGATTTTGCAAGCGAAGAGGTAAAATTCTCAAACAGCAGCAATACATCATCCCTACCCGAAATAATTAAAGGAATTGAGGGCTTAGGCTTTAAAGTTGTTGATGATCCGGCTACTCAAATCACTCCTTTTTACCAAAAAGTTGAAAATAAATTCATTTTCTGCGCCATATTAACCGCGCCTTTACTGCTCAACATGCTTTTTTCATGGCATTTTTTGCACCTGCCGGTAGTACAATTGTTGTTATGCCTGCCTGTTTTTGTGGTAGGATGCCTGCATTTTGGCAAAAGTGCTATCAACTCTATAAGGGGCGGCGTGCCCAATATGGATGTGTTGATATTTACAGGATCAACCGCGGCCTTTGTTTACAGCCTTGTTGGCACTATTGAAAACCTGGGCATGCAATACCAGTTTTATGAAACCTGCTCTACCATAATCACACTGGTACTTTTAGGTAACGTGCTCGAAAAACGTTCGGTTACCCAAACTACATCGGCAGTAAAAGACCTGGTGAAAATTCAGCAGGTAAATGCCAACCGGGTGGTTAATGGCGGGGTTGAAGTGATAAGTGCTAAGGATGTGCGCCCCGGCGATACCCTGTTGGTAAATACCGGTGATAAGATCCCGGTTGACGGCGACATACTATCGGGCAATGCATCGGTTGATGAATCCATGCTTACAGGCGAAAGCCTGCCGGTTGAAAAGGAAAAATATGATACCGTAATAGGCGGCACCATAGTGGTACATGGCAATTTAAAAATGATGGCCACCAAAGTTGGCTCAAATACGGTGCTGGCCCAGATAATTGAACTGATGAAAAAGGCGCAGGCTGCCAAACCACCTGTTCAAAAATTAGGCGATAAGGTAGCTTCTATATTTGTGCCGGCGGTAATATTGATTGCGCTCATCACCTTTGTTATAACTTATTTTATTATACATACCCCCCTGCAAACTGCATTGATGAATGCCATTGCGGTGCTGGTTATTTCATGCCCCTGTGCAATGGGTTTAGCTACCCCAACGGCTGTTATGGTTGGCTTGGGTCGCGCAGCAAAAAATGGTATATTAATAAAAGGTGGCGATACCATTGAGGCTGTAGCCCATACCAAATATGTAGTATTTGATAAAACTGGCACTTTAACTACCGGGAAGTTCCGCATTAATGAGATTAAGGTGGCTACTAACGCACCTATAGAACAGATCAGGGGAATTATACTGGCGATTGAGGAAAGATCTAATCACCCGATAGCTAAATCGCTGGTGGCTGAATTGAAACCACTTGAACAAACCAAGCTCATTATTAAAACCGTAAAGGAAGAAAAAGGCCTGGGTATGCGTGCGGAAGACGTGGAGGGGAATCATTACTTTTTAGGATCAGGTAAATCTGCCGATCAAAGCAGCTTTAACTTGTCGCTTTACAAAAACCAGCAACTGCTTGCACAAATAGCTATCGACGATGAAATAAAACCCGAGGCTGCAAACCTGATCATCCAACTTAAAAAAATGGGAATTATCCCTGTGCTATTAAGCGGCGATAAAAACAACAGGTGTTTAAAAGTGGCCCAGCTAATAGGCATTACTGATATACACTCCGAAAAACTGCCCGACGAAAAATTGGCGGTCATAGACATTTACAAACAAAAAGGGAAAACCATAATGATTGGCGATGGTATTAATGATGCCCCGGCCCTTACCAAGGCCGATGTAGGCGTTTCAATGAATGATGCCAGCCAGGTGGCGATACAATCGGCAAGGGTAATATTATTGAATACAGATCTGCAATCGGTAGTTAAATTCCTGCAGATCAGTAAGCACACGCTGCTTACCATTAAGCAAAACCTTTTTTGGGCATTTGCCTACAACGTTATTGCCATTCCTATTGCAGCCCTTGGTTTTCTAAACCCGATGGTTGGCGCATTTACCATGGCATTTTCTGATGTAGTGGTGATTGGTAACTCGTTAAGGTTAAAAGTAAAGAAGTTAGACTGATACTTTTTTCAGAACACCCATCCCCTGTTTATGAACATTAAGTATAAAAAACCAAGCTTATACCCTGTTTAGCGCAATGTTTCCTATTTTTGAGGCTTGACTATGGAGTATCGGCCATAGTTTGTGCACTAAAAAACTATGATCGAGATATATACAGACGGAGCATCAAGCGGTAACCCGGGTCCGGGTGGTTATGGGGTAATTTTACGATCGGGCAAGCATTATAAAGAGCTGTCGGAAGGGTTTCGTAAAACTACCAATAACCGCATGGAGCTGCTTGCTGTAATTAAGGGTTTAGAAGCCATAAAAACCCTGAACCAAAATGTAATGATCTATTCCGATTCAAAATATGTGATCGATTCCATAGAGAAAAAGTGGGTATACGGCTGGTTACAAAAGGGTTTTAAGGACAAAAAGAACAAAGACCTTTGGTTACGTTACCTGGATGTAAGCAAGCTGCATAACATCAAATTTACCTGGGTACGCGGCCACAATGGGCACCCCGAAAATGAGCGTTGCGACCAATTAGCCGTTGCCGCCGGGAAACAGAAAGAGCTTTTGATTGATTCTGTTTTTGAGATGGAAAATGCGAAGGTGAATTTTTTATAGGTTTAGTTGTTAAAGACTACCTTGAAATGGAGTTTGTGGCTATAAAATTACTTCGCGCCCAACTCAATGATCTCCATATCGTGGATTTTGTTACCTGTTATACTGAACCTCATTAACGTGCGTACTTTTTGCCAGCCTTGCTTACCAGCTGCACCCGGATTAATGTGCAGGCAATTGATCTTTTTATCAAATATTACTTTTAAAATATGGGAATGACCGCATATAAATAGCTGTGGTGGGTTGTTATAAATTTCGGGCTTTACCAGCGGACTGTATTTATCCGGATAACCACCTATATGTGTTATCCATAAATCCACCTCTTCGCATTTAAACCTTAAATTTTCGGGGTAAGTTATTCGTACATCCTTGCCATCAATATTACCGTAAACCGCTTTAAATGGCTTAAAGGCGGCGAGTTTATCAGCCACATCAATATTACCAATATCGCCGGCATGCCATATTTCGTCACAGTTTTCAAAGTGTTTAAAAACAGCATCGTCAAGGTAACTGTGGGTATCTGATATTAAGCCTATTCTTACCATCGTTTAAAAATTAAGAAAATATGGCTGTAAAAGTTTTTGGTATTCGTCTGTGTAGATGCCCGCAGCCTTGTAAATGATCAATTCAGTTGCATCAGCAGCAACATTATTAAACCCAATACATATAATTGCCCTGTGGGCCTGTGAATGGGCGTAAGATTGAACACAGATGGTTTTTTGAAGATACATCCCCCCGGCTGCTGCTAAAGTCGTTACCATTTCGGCAATATTAACAGGTAATATTAAACAGCAGCTACCATTTGGTGTTAAATGCCGGGATACATTTTTTATCAGCTGCTCGAAAAAATCAACATCAGTATGTTTAGCCAATGCCTTTTTTGCCCCAGGCGATTTTAATGAGTCAATATAAAAGGGCGGGTTTGAAACTATCAGGTCATATTGTTTTTCCGGATGCTGTTTAAAATAAGCTTCAAAACTTAATGCATAAAGCTTTAGTCGTTTTGAAAATGGGGAAGATTCAAAATTTATGTTTGCGGTATCAGCCGCTTGTGCATCGATTTCAACGGCGTCAACATGAGCATCATTAAATTTTTGCGCCAACATTAAAGCAATTACCCCGGTGCCTGTACCTATATCCAATATAGTATTGGCAGTATCACTAACAGCTAAAGCAGCTAACAAAACCCCATCTGTATTGATCTTCATGGCACAGCCACTTTGGTCAACACTAAATTGTTTAAATTGAAAAACGCCAGCCATCGTTATTTCTCATAAAACTCAATAGGCAACCCATCCGGGTCGGCAAAAAAGGTAAAGCGTTTACCGGTAAACTCATCTGTTCTGATAGGTTCAATAGCTATTCCGGCGGCTTCAATATGGGCTGCGGCTTGCGCTACATCATCAACTTCAAAAGCTAAGTGGCGTAGTCCAGCTGCCTCTGGCCGGGATGGCCTTGCAGGCGGATCAGGAAATGAAAAAAGCTCGATCTGGTATTGGTCGCCCACTTCCAGATCAAGCTTATAAGAGTTTCTTTCCTTGCGGAAAACCTCCTGTAGTATTTTTAAACCAAGTACCTCACTGTAAAAATGTTTGGACTTTTCATAGTCTGCACATATAATAGCTATATGATGTACCCGGTTCAGCTTAAGCATTATGCGCCTAATATTTCGTGCAATACGTTATTGTAAACCATTTTAATATCGGTGATGTTACCAAAAAGCTCTTCATCAATATTCAGGTTTCCATTGGTAACCGTTCCAAGCATGGTAAAATCAACCTCGCTGGTTGCCATCATTTCAATAAAACGTTCCTGATCATCCGGTGCTATACTTACCACTACCCTGCCCTGTGCCTCACCAAAAAGAAAAGCATCTTTACGTATAGAGCTGTCAGTTTCAATTTCAAAGCCCAAGCCGTTTGGCATTGCAGATTCAACCAGGGTAACGTACAAGCCACCATCAGACACATCATGTGCCGACTGGATAACCTTATGCTGGATCAGCTGTTTTACTACCTGGTGCATTGCATATTCTTTATCAATATCAAAATATGGTGCCGGTGCTTTAAGTATTTTATGGTATGATGCTAAGTATTGCGATGAAGCAATGTCATTAACCGATTCGCCAACTAAATAAACAATGTCGCCGGGCTGTTTAAAGTCTGATGTCATAAAGTTCGACAGGTCATCCATAACTCCAAGCATACCTATAGTAGGCGTAGGAAATACCGGGCCTTCATCTGACGACTGGTTATAAAAACTCACGTTACCACCTGTAACCGGGGTTTCAAATTTACGGCAGGCTTCGCCCATACCTTTAATGGCACCCACAAACTGCCAGTAAACTTCGGGCTTGTAAGGGTTACCAAAGTTAAGGCAATTGGTTATAGCAACCGGCTCGCCACCGGCACAGGTTATGTTACGTGCGGCTTCGGCAACGGCTATTGCCGTACCTTTTTGCGGATCGGCATACACATATCTTGAATGGCAGTCAACCGTAATAACAATGGCTTTATCGGTATCCTTAACCGCAACTACAGCCGCATCACTCGGGCGGTTGGTGGTCATTGTTGATGTACCGATCATTGAATCGTACTGGTCAGTTACCCATCTTTTTGATGCAATATTTGGATGGCCTATTAAGTGTTCAGCAACAGCGATCAGATCAGCTGGTTCCTCAACATCTTCAATTTTAAATTTCTGGTTCTCTGCAAAGTAAGCAGGTTCGCGGTATTCGCGTTCGTAAATAGGTGCGCCACCGCCTAAAACAAGGTCAAAGGCAGGTACATCGGCAACCATTTCGCCATTCATGTAATAAACAAGGCGTTGGGTATCGGTTACTTCACCAATAATGGCACAATTTAAATCCCATTTATCAAAAACAGCTTCTACATCTTTTTCACGGCCTTTTTCAACCACAATAAGCATGCGCTCCTGTGATTCAGAAAGCAGGATCTCGTAAGGTTTCATGTTTTCCTGGCGCATTGGTACTTTATCAAGGTAGATAACCATACCATGCTCGCCCTTGGCAGACATTTCAGAGTTTGAGCAGATAATACCCGCCGCACCCATATCCTGCATACCTATAACGGCACCTGTTTTTATTACTTCTAAGGTAGCTTCAAGCAATAGTTTTTCCTGGAAAGGATCACCAACCTGTACAGCTGGCAGATCGTTAACAGAATCTTCTGTAATATCCTTAGATGCAAAAGCCGCACCGTGTATACCATCTTTACCCGTTGCCGAACCCACTATGTAAACCGGGTTACCCACACCATACGATGTTGCGGATACGGTTTCGCCAGCTTTCACAATCCCTGCCGAAAAAGCATTAACCAGCGGGTTAACGTTATAGCATTCATCAAAAAACAATTCGCCGCCAACGGTTGGGATACCAAAGGCATTACCATAATGGCTGATTCCTTTAACCACACCCTTTATTAACCATTTGGTACGGTCAAGGGTTAAATCCCCAAAGCGAAGTGAGTTTAGCTGTGCAATTGGCCTTGCACCCATGGTAAATATATCACGGTTAATACCGCCCACACCTGTTGCAGCGCCCTGGTAAGGCTCTAATGCCGATGGGTGATTATGCGATTCGATCTTAAAGGCGCAACCTATGCCGCCGCCCAAATCAACTAAACCAGCATTTTCCTCACCTGCTTTAGCCAGCATACGCGGGCTATCCTTTGGTAAGGTTTTTAGCCAGGTGATAGAGTTTTTGTACGAGCAGTGCTCACTCCACATTACCGAAAAAATAGACAGTTCGGTAAAGTTGGGCACGCGCCCTAATATTTCTTTTATACGTTCAAATTCTTCGGGTAGTAAACCTAAGTCTTTAGCGGTTTCAACGGTGGTTAATTCCTGGTGCTCCAATGTTAATATTGTTTTCTGAAAGGATGCACAAAATTAAGAAAAAAGGTGAAAGGAGAAAGGTAAAAGGCGAAACGTTTTTGCAGGGAAATTCAAACCCTATTTTGCTAAGTGGTGGTAGCTCTTTATAGGCTGATGCTTTTTGTGCATTCTCCATTCTTTTAAAGAAATGGCTTTGTTATTGATTACATCGTAGTAGCTAACTGCATAAGTATGGCTGTTAACTTTATACCAATCATAGGTAAATAGCCGCTCTCCTTTTTCTTCACTTATCGTCACATAATAGCAATCATCTGTTTTGTTTGGTATATTTTGAATATAGGCTTTCAAAAACACAGATAAGTGTAATTTTTTGCGAGTTTGATTTTCCTTTATAACTTCCGGGAGCGAATTAATCAATTTTAAAACTTGTTTTTCCTTCCTGTTTGTCCCTTTAAAATCCTGTGCATTTATACCAACAGATACTAATATCAATAAAGTAACTACAACAACCGTTTTATTCATGATTGAGATGATAAATTTAAAAAATCCGGCTCATAGTTTTAAAGCTATGAGCCGGATGCTTGTGACAAGGTTTGGTTTTTATTCAGATACTTGAAAATTAATGGGGATAGTATATTTTACACGTACGGGCTGCCCGTTTTGTGTGCCGGGTTTCCAGGCTTTTGCCAATTTTAATACGCGCAGGGCTTCTTCGTCAAAACCATGCCCAGCTGGCCTGTCAACTGTTATATTTGAAAGGCTGCCATCTTTTTCAATAACAAAACTTAAATAAACACGGCCGCTTACCCCTTCTTCCTGCGCAACAGGTGGATATCTCAGGTTTTTACTTAAAAACTTAGCCCATGCGTTGGCACCGCCAACAGGTTCGGGCATAAAATCAAGTCCGTTCAAAGTGTGTACACTTTCATCAGGTGCAACGCCCGTACCACCCGGAGGATCAACTGGCGTAGCATTAATTGCTGTTCCCGTTCCTTTAGTGGTTTCGGTACCTATTGCGCCTTGTATCTGTGCATTTACAACGGGCTTTTCTGCCTTGGCATCAACCACTACAACCGGTGGCACATCCCTTGTGGTAGGCGCTGCCGGCGCTGGCGCCTCTGCCTTTAATGGTTTGGGATCGGCAGGTTTCTCAATTTTTTTGATGGGCGGAAGCGGTTGCGGTAATACAATGGGTTTATTTACAACCTCTACAATGTGATAAACAGGTTTCACAGTTGTAAAAACTATAACAGCACCGCACATTAATGAGATCCCTAAAAAGGTAATGCCCATTGCTTTTACCATGGTACTGGCATAGTGCTGCCTTAATTCGTAAGCGCCGTACTCTTTGTTACGGTTGTCAAATACAAGATCGAGCCACTCGGACTTGTACAAATCAAATTTTGAGATAAGCATAGTGATTGAAATTAAATTTTCTATTATAACGCTACGGCAATATTTGTTATTGCAACATTGTTACTTTTAGAATTATTTCAATCAACTGAATATAAACTTATTAATATTGACAACTAAAACTATAGTTTATTAATAAAATCATATTTAAATGCAACATTGTGTATTTAAACTACCACTTATCAGTCACCACTTTTTTTACGATTTCTGCTTTTTTCGGCGCGGGGGCATTGGTCATATACAATTTTAATTTTTCGCCAAGCTTTTTGCTGAACGCCCCTGTTTGGTCAAGGTAGCCGGTGGCTTCTTTTTTATCAAATTTTACATATACGTTTTCGAGCGGGATGCTTATGCCCTGTTGGGGTACAAAATTGCCGTACCTGTCTTTCTGATAAGGGGTAAATACAAAATCAGTTAACCAGTACCGGTATTTATGATCCTTACACTCAATGGTTATGTTATAATCAATCTCCCCGGTTTCGTGCTTTACAAAGGCGGCATAGGTTAAAAACTTATCGGCAATACTGGTGCTGCCCTCGCTCTCTTTTGTTTTTATTTTAGGATATTCTGTCCGTACAAATTCTGCCGCGTTTGCTTTTAAACTATCTAACGGGGTATGCGGCATATCAACCACCTGGTAATAAATATACTTATTATGCTCATCCATAGCCAGTAAGTTTTTTTGTGCACTGGCAAGTTTGGCAAACAGAAAAAGTACTGCGATCAATAATATTCTTTTCATGGTATAAATATAAATATAAAGCCGCTGCCATAAATGGCAACGGCTTTAAAAATAACAAATTGACTGATTGATTAGAATGCGTAAACCGCAGCAAGCACAAATTGTGATGCATGGTTAGTTGCAGCTAAACTGCTATCAGTAAATGTTGCAGGGAACTTGTCGCTTTTGCTATCAAACCTGATCTCGGGGATGATAGTTAACGGGCCTGCTTTAATGTTTGAAGTTATGGTAATGGCTTTAACATCGCCGCCATCATCTTTAACTTTAAAATACTCACCTCTTAAACCAAAGGTAACAACTTTTGAAACTGCTAACTGAGGGTAAAGAGCTACGCCTTCAAAACCACCACCATTGTTTGGTGCTGAAAATGTTGCGCCGTTTAAGCCTAATTTAAAGGCATCTGTTATTTGATAGGTAGTTGTAAGGTCCACTTCTGTGCCTGAGTACGATCCGGTAACTAAGTTAACGTAAGCTGTCCAGCCTTTAACCGGGGAAACCATTAACTGCGCCCCAAAGGTTGATACATCGCCAGATGCTGTTGCTGCACCCGCAGCTGTATTTCTGTATGAAGTATAAGTATTCCAGTAGTTATTAAAAATACCAGCCATTAAGCTTACTTTATCGCTGAAAGCATAAGTAGCCTTGAAACCAGCATTCTGGAACGGGCCGTTGGTAAATAAATAAGAAGTAGAATAGTTAAAGTTTCCTGTCGGAGAAATTACTTCATAACCAACAAATGTTGCCATGTAACCAGCTGTAAGGTTAAATTTATCGGTAACATCGTAAGAAACATACAGGTTTTGGATATGGTATCCTGATGTAGGGATAGATTGATCACTACGCGGACCAAATGACAACTCGCCTACAAATGATGCCTTGCCTACTTTTTTCTTCAGGCCCAGATCGATCATACCTACTGAAACCGAGTTATTCTCATTGGCAAAACTGGTTGGAATGTTTGGGTGACCAGAAAAATCGGCTTTGTAATAAGTATCAACAGATCCTGAAAACACCAGCGGCGGATCTACAGCTGCAGCTTTACCAGTATCGGCTGGCATTGCGGCTGGAAAAGCGGCTGCATGGGCTTTAAGGGTGAAGAAGGATGCAGCAAGTACAGATAAGAGTAGAAATCTTTTTTTCATGATAAGTAACGGATTTTGATTAGTTTGGTTGATTTGAATTATTTAGTTTGATTGATTGATAATTTAAAGCACAGTAAATCCCGTCTGAGCTATAATGCAAGTTAGCTCAGCAGGTATTTTTAGTAAATTGGTGTCAGTGTAGTAACGAAAAACCCTTGTGCGGTTGATATAAACGGTGGGGTAGTAATCAGGATCAACTAACCAACCGCACAAGGGCGTATTATGGATTGTAATATTGTATTAAGCTGTTACTTTAGTGCCTTTTTCAAACAGGCCGCTTAAGCTAACATCTTCGTCTTGCGGAGGGTAAACTTCAATACCGTGGTCAAATACATCTAAACCACCAACACCAAGTTCACCATGCTCTTCGATACGTAATTTCCAAGGATGGCCTAATTTGTTTATAGCAAACATCATAACAAATGTTACCACAAATACAGCAATCGCAATGGTAAATGTACCTATTAACTGTGCTTCAAGTACGCTGGCACCGCCACCGTAAAACAAACCTGTAACCGGGGCTGAGTTATCAGCACCTGTAGGGCCTGTAGCACCGTACTGGCCTGATGCAAATAAACCTAATGAGATAGTTCCCCACAAACCAGCAAAACCGTGCACAGAAACTGCACCAACCGGATCGTCAATACGGAACCACTCAATTAAATAAATACCTGCAAATACTATAAAGCCTGCAACACCACCTAACATAATGGCGCCAAACGGGCTAACCCAGTAGCAAGGGCATGTAATAGCAACTAAACCTGCAAGGAAACCGTTAACGGTAAAGCCTAAATCAAATTTACCTTTAGTTCCGCCCCACCATAGTGCAGCAAACATAGCTGTCATACCACCGGCACAGGCAGCAAGGGTTGTGTTGGCAGCAACGCGGCCAATACCTTGTCCGTCCATTGCTGATAATGTACTTCCCGGGTTAAATCCGTACCAGCCGAACCATAAGATGAAACCACCCACAGCAGCAACTAATAAGTTATGTCCTGGTGGCATTCCACCTTTCTCTTTATCATCACGTTTAAATACACGGCCTAAGCGTGGGCCTAAAACTATTGCCCCGGCTAATGATGCTATACCACCTATAGTGTGTACTACAGTTGAACCTGCAAAATCGCGGAAACCCTGGCCTAATGACGGCAAGAAATTACCTGCAGAACCCATTAACGCTAAGAAACCATCCGGTCCCCAGGCCCAGTGACCAATTATTGGGTAAATAAAACCTGTGATACCAATACTGTAAAGAATATCTCCGCGGAAACTGGTACGACCGATCATAGCACCAGAAACGATAGTTGAACAAGTATCAGCAAAAGCATACTGGAAAATCCAGTGAGCCAAAACAGGGATACCTGTAGCTTCGTAAGTAGCAGGAGTATTTTGTAAAAAGAACCAGTTGGTAATAGTTTTACCATCGGCGCCTAAACCACCCCAGCCAATAAAGCCGTTACCGTGGCCAAACATAAATGCATAACCTACAGCGTAAAATAAAATACCGCAAAGGCAAGTATCAAAAACGCACTCCATTAAAACGTTAACCGTTTCTCTTTTACGCGCAAAACCTGCTTCAAGCATTACGAACCCAGCCTGCATACCAAACACAAGGAAGGCAGCTACTAAAGTCCAAACAGTGTTCACTGTGTTCATCATGGTTGTTTCATGTGCCGTATAAACTTCGGCAGCAGCATGTGCTTTTGTACCAAAGAAACCAGGCAAAATCATCATTGCTAATACAACAAGCCCTAAGCCTATCATTTTTCCAGCAAAGATGGTAGCACCCAGCGCCCATTTCTCACGTGTCAGTTGTCGGACTGAACTGAGCAAGTTTACTTTTGTAAATTTTACTTTCATTGTTTGTTTAGTTTAATTTAGTTTGATTGATATAATTATTTAAGGTGAATAAGCGAAAGCAGGGGAATATCTATTTGAAACTTATAATTATTGCATTTTTTTTATTAAAAATTGAATAATTATATATTTTTTATAAATATTTCCATGAAAATATGGATGAATTTTAATAAAACCAAATAAGTACACAATAAATTAACATGAAAAACATAACTTTTATTAAAATAGCAAAAACAGCATAAAATTTAACTCTTTTTTTGAATATTTAGCAATTACAAAAGTTAGAGATAAGTTTTAGATGTGATTTTTTTTAAATAATTGCTTAATTACTACCAAAAAGAAACAATTAAGGTTATTTTATGTCGTATAAATACCAATAAATGTTAAAAAAAGCTGATTATTTGATAAAAATTAACTTTAAACTTAAAATAACCAATAATTTCAAGCAATTTTTCAGAAAAAAATCAAAGATTATATTTATTATTAAATACACCTATTTATAAAGGATAATTATATTTTTGATGTAAAACCTTTAATAAAAATCCATTCAATGGCTAATTTCCGTTTTCAGGCATTACAATCAGTGCTTACACGCAGCATCCCCGAGGTAAAGTTTCCTTCGCATAAAATTTCAGATTTTTTTGGCGCAAATGTTTTTGATAAAAAAAAGATGAAGGAATTTCTTTCGTCTGAAGCTTACCAGGGTATTGTTAATTCTATTGAAAAAGGTGAACCCATTCCGCGTGATATGGCCGAGCAGGTTGCTTCCGCCATGAAATCATGGGCTATGGGTAAAGGTGCAACTCACTATACGCATTGGTTTCAACCACTGACAGGCTCAACAGCCGAAAAGCACGATGCATTTTTTGAACCGACAGGCGACGGCGGTGCGATAGAAAGGTTTTCGGGCGATGCGCTTGCCCAACAGGAGCCTGATGCCTCAAGTTTCCCGAGCGGAGGCATCCGTAATACATTTGAGGCGCGTGGCTATACCGCCTGGGATCCATCCTCCCCTGCCTTTATTATGGGGCGTACCTTATGTATTCCAACCGTATTTGTTTCTTATACCGGCGAAGCGCTGGATTATAAGGTACCTCTATTAAAAGCATTAAGCGTTTTAGATAAGGCAGCTGTTGATGTATGCCACTATTTTGATAAAAGTATTGAAAAGGTTAATGCCTCATTAGGCATTGAGCAGGAATACTTTTTGGTTGATATAGCCTTATTTAATGCCCGCCCCGATCTTTATTTAACAGGTCGTACTTTATTCGGGCACATGTCTGCCAAAAACCAGCAGCTGGAAGATCATTATTTTGGTTCGATCCCGGAGCGTGTTTATGCTTTTATGCAGGATATGGAAACCGAGGCCTTATTATTAGGTATCCCCTTAAAAACACGCCATAACGAGGTTGCGCCTTCGCAATTTGAGTGTGCCCCAATTTACGAAGAAATTAACCTGGCCATAGATCATAACCAGCTGTTGATGGATTTGATGGACCGTGTTGCCAAAAGACATAACTTTAAAGTACTGCTGCACGAAAAGCCTTACGCAGGCATCAATGGATCAGGCAAGCATAACAATTGGTCGATGATAACCAATACAGGTAAAAACCTGTTATCGCCGGGCAAAACGCCAAAAAATAACCTGATGTTCCTTACTTTTTTTGTAAACACCATCAGGGCGGTTCATGAACATGCCGATCTGTTAAGGGCATCAATAGCATCTGTTAATAACGATCACCGCTTAGGTGCAAATGAGGCACCGCCGGCAATAATATCTATCTTTTTAGGTACACAGCTCAATGATGTGCTTGATGATATTGAAACCTCAAGGATCAGTAAAAAAATAAAAGAGGATGCTTTATTATGGCAGGGCATCCCAAAAATCCCACAGATACTACAGGACAATACAGACCGTAACCGTACCTCCCCTTTTGCATTTACAGGAAATAAGTTTGAGCTAAGAGCGGTTGGGTCATCAGCCAATTCGGCCAGCCCTATGACCATTTTGAACCTGATAGTAGCCGATCAGCTTAAAAAGTTTAAATATGATGTGGATAAGCTGATCAAAAAAGGCGAAAAGAAGGATGTTGCCTTATTGATCGTGATCAAAAAGTATATCAAAGAATCAAAAAGCATCCGCTTTGAAGGTAACGGGTACAGCGACGACTGGGAAAAAGAAGCAGAAAAAAGAGGCCTGCCAAATATAAAAACCACACCAAGGGCACTTGATGCTTTAATATCCGACAAAACAGATTTCCTTTTTTCGGATACGGGTGTATTTTCAAAAAGAGAGGCGCATGCGCGCCATGAAATTTTATTGGAAAGCTTTTTCAAAAAATTACAGATTGAGGCACGCGTTATTGGCGAATTAGGTATAAACGTTATTTTGCCCGCAGCAATAGCCTATCAAACCAAACTGATTGAAAACGTGAAAGGATTAAAAGACCTGGGGCTTGATAAGGATACCTATAAAGCACAGCTGGACCTGATCGTAAAAATATCTGAACATGTAAACCTGATTAAATCAAACATTGAAGAAATGGTTGATGCCCGTAAAAAGGCCAATACCGTTGATGATATACGCGACAAGGCTATTGATTATGATGAAAAGGTAAAACCATTTTTCCAGCCAATCCGCTACCATGTTGACAAACTGGAGCAATTGGTTGATGATTCATTATGGCCGCTGCCAAAATTCAGGGAATTGCTGTTTATCAAATAAAACAGCTCATCAAACTAAAAAGAGGCGTTTTACTTAAAGTAAAACGCCTCTTTTGTTATGTTGCTAAATGGCAGACCATTTTATGCATGGGAGAACAGATCTGCTTCCCGGTGCTGCCTGATAAATTCTTCGCGGTATTTGGCAAGCAAGGTAGATTTTGAAATAAAGCCAACAAATACTTCATCTTTAATTACAGGCAATTGCCATACATCCAGTTTATCAAATAGTTCCATAGCGCTGCTTACCGGGTCTTTATAATCAATAATGGCCGGCGGCACTACCATAATATCAGCAACAGTACTATCCTGGCTAATATCACTTACGGTATCGAATATCTGCTTACGGATCTGATCCAGCCAAACCACACCTTCAAGCATTTTATCATTATCAAGCACGGCAAAAATATTAGCATTGCTGGCCGACAACAATTTATAAAGATCCCTGATCCTGGTATCCTTACTTATGGCAATAAATTGTTTATTGATCAGGCTATCAAGCGTAAGGGCATTGAGCATATCATAATCCTGATCGGGATGAATGTTTTTTTCATGGATCAGTTCGTGCCAGTACATGTTATGCGGGTTAAATAACCGGGCTATAATATAAGAGATGGATGCAACAATCATCAGCGGGATAAACAATACATAGCCACCGGTAATTTCGGCAATCAAAAATATAGCGGTCAAGGGTGCATGTAAAACACCGCTTAGCGCACCCGCCATACCAACGGCCACAAAGTTACTGGTACTTAAATGTACCAGCCCGGTTTGGTTTACACAATAGGCCACAAATAAACCCAAAAATGCACCGGTAAACATGGTAGGTGCAAATGTACCACCATTACCGCCTGCACCAATGGTAATGCCCGCTGCAATAATTTTCATAAATATAAGGCAGGCAATAAATATGGCCATTACTACCGGGTATGAAAGCCACGATGCAAATAATGATTCTTCTTTTAAGGTATTGATATCGCCGTTCAATATGGCCTGCAAATAATGATAACCCTCGCCAAACAAGGCAGGGAATATCATAATGATGAGGCCTAAAAATAAACCACCTGCCAATGCCCGCACATAACGGTTTTGTTTTTTAAGAATTCCTTTTTCTAAAAAGCCGCCTACTTTTGAGATGTAGACCGAGATCCACCCGCTAAATAAACCTAATACAATGTAAAAAGGCAATGCCCTAAGCTCCCAGCCTTCGGTAACCAGGTGAAAGAGCTGACCCGAATACAAAAGCTTTGATACCACCACCCCAGTTGCCGATGCCATTAATAATGGTATAAATGTGGGGATACTTATCTCGCCCAACAAAATCTCTAACGAAAACAGCACCCCGGCAATAGGGCTGTTAAACACAGCTGCGATACCTGCCGAAGAGCCTGCGGCCAGTAATACAGTTTTTTCATAGTCGCTCAGGTTAAAAAATTTACCTGTATTTGAACCAATGGCTGCTCCTGTGCTTACAATTGGCGCCTCTAACCCTGATGAACCGCCAAAACCCACCGTTAACGAGCTGGTAATTAAATGCGAATAAATATTATTATACCTGATGTTTGAATGGTTTTTTTTAATGTTGACCAGGATGTTGCCTATCCCCTTTTGAATTTTATCGCGGTTAATAAGGTGCTGGTAAGCAACCGTTAAAAAAATACCCAGTGCAGGTAAAAAAACATAAATGATATGGTATGGCAGATGCGAAGAGATATTCCGGCTGATCTCTTCCATGGTATGTACCAGGAATTTTAGCGCAACAGCAGCTAATCCGGCAAAAAAACCAACAAAAACGCTGCAATAAATTAAAAAATTTCGCTGGCTATTTTGTCGTAATCGCCATTTTTTAATTTTATAGGACACTGTTTTTAACATAATTCAAAGGAGAGAGTGCACAAAATAACGGTTTTTATGCCATAACACAGTATATTTGACCCATGATTTCTTCGCAAAGATACGATCAAAGGGGTGTTTCGGCTTCAAAAGATGACGTACATAATGCTATTAAAAATATTGACAAGGGTATTTTCCCAAAAGCATTTTGCAAAATAATACCTGATATATTAACTAAAGACCCCGCGTATTGCAATATTATGCATGCTGACGGCGCTGGTACAAAATCGTCTTTAGCTTATACTTACTGGAAAGAAACCGGTGATATTTCTGTTTGGCGAGGTATTGCACAGGATGCTATTATTATGAATATTGACGACCTGCTTTGTGTTGGTGCCGTTGATAATATCCTGCTGTCATCAACCATTGGCAGAAATAAGAACCTGATACCCGGCGAAGTTATTGCTGCTATTATTAATGGAACAGAAGAAGTGCTGGCCGAACTGAGGGATGCCGGTATTGGTATTTATTCAACCGGTGGAGAAACTGCCGATGTTGGCGATTTAGTACGTACCATTATAGTGGATTCTACCGTTACCTGCCGCATGAAACGCGACGACGTAATATCAAACCACCGCATAGAGCCTGGTAATGTAATTGTAGGCCTGGCATCGTATGGACAAGCTACTTACGAGAAGGAATATAACGGCGGTATGGGCTCAAACGGCCTTACCTCTGCAAGGCATGATGTGTTTAACAAAACTATCGCCGATAAATTCCCAGAGAGTTATGATGCGGCAATCCCTTACGACCTTATATTTTCGGGATCAAAAAACCTTACCGACCCCATAGCTATCGGCGATGGTAAATTTATTACCGCAGGTAAGCTGGTATTATCGCCAACGCGCACCTATGCCCCTGTTATTAAAACTATTTTAGATAAATATCGCAGCCAGATAAACGGCATGGTGCATTGCAGTGGCGGCGCACAAACCAAAGTGCTGCACTTTATTGATGACCTGCATATCATTAAAAATAATCTTTTCCCTGTACCCCCACTATTTAAACTGATACAGGAAGAGTCAAAAACCAGCTGGCAGGAAATGTACAAGGTATTTAACATGGGCCACCGTATGGAGCTTTATGTACCCGAAGAGATAGCTGCTGATCTGATCAGCATATCAGAAAGCTTCGGCATAGCGGCACAGATTATTGGCCGTGTTGAAAAAGCCGATAAAAAACAGGTAACCATAACATCGGAGTTTGGTGAGTTTGTTTACAATTAAGTTTTAAAAATATTCTGCATAAAAAAACCCTGCTTAAATTGAGCAGGGTTTTTTGTTTTATATAAACTATTGCAATTATTGAGCAACAATTTTTTTAATGGTTTGACCTAAGTCGTTAGCCACATAAATATTACCGGCAGGATCAAGCGCTACACCTGTAGGGCCATTTAATGCACTTGATAAAGTTGCATAACCTGAACCGGCTATTGAAGTTACGGTACCGCCTGATATTTTACGAACCAGGTTGTTAACCGCATCAGCCACATAAACATCACCATTAGCGTTAACTGTTAAGCCGCTTGGGTAATAAAAGGTTGATGCATTTGCTGCACCGCTTACATTACCTGCTGCACCTGTACCGGCAAAAGTTGTTACTACACCAGCAGGGCTTATTTCGCGTATCAGGTTATTACCTGCATCAGCTACATAAACGTTACCTGATGCATCAACAGCTACGCCTCTTGGGCCGTTGAATGATGCAGCAGCACCTGTTCCGTTAACTGCACCGGCAGTTGTTGAACCAGCCAACGTGGTTACAACACCAGCAGGCGTAATTTTGCGGATCTGGTTATTTAAAAAATCAGCCACATAAACGTTTCCGGTTGCATCAACAGCAACACCAGATGGGCCGTTAAAAGTTGCTGCAGTACCTGTACCGTTAGCAGCACCTGATTTACCACCCGCTAAGGTAGTTACAGCACCTGTTGCAACAGTAATTTTACGGATAGCGTTATTGCCATAATCAGCAACGTAAACATTATTGGTTGCATCAACAGCAACACCGGCAGGAGCATTAAACAATGCAGACACACCAATAGCTGTAGCGTTAGTTGAACCTGCAACCAGGGTACCAGCTAAGGTAGTTACAGCACCAGCAGGGCTAATTTTACGGATCTCGTTATTACCCTGATCGGCAACATAAAAATTACCGGCAGCATCAGAAGCGATGCCTTGTGGATAGTTAAATGTTGCTACAGAAGCTGCACCATTTGCAGAACCTGCAACTCCGCTGCCTGCAAATACACTTAATACACCTGTAGTGCTGATTGCAGTAGGGCCTGATTTAGCAGGGCTATCCTTTTTACAAGCCGTAAATATTAAGGCTGGCAATAGCACAATAGATGCGATAGCTATAGTATTATTAAATTTATATCGTTTCATATATTATCTTTTGTGTTAAAACTTTCGTCAACAATTATTCTGATTAATTAAATGTATACCTTAAACCAAGTTGAGCCTGGAAACGTGAACCCTGACCGCTATCATTAATAAATGATTTGGTTACCGGGATTAAGTTTGTTTTATCAAGGTATGGGAACGAGTATTGTGCACGACCTGTTGCAGGGTCAATACCTTTATAGCTCAACACTGTTGTGCTACCGCTCGCAAAACCATTAAATGAATCTGAGTATAAACCTAAGTTTTTATCAATCAGGTTAGTAAAGTTGATAATGTCGAATGATATGGTAACTGTGTTTCTTGTTTTACCTGCTTTAACAAAAAAGTCTTGTGCAAAGTGCAAATCTGCTCTTTGGAAATAAGGTAAAATAACACCGTTACGCTGTGCAAACTGACCTTTATGCGAAGAAAGGTATGGATCCTGGTTAATGAAGTTACTTAACTGCGTGTAAATTTGCGAAGGTGTACGCGGGTCAGCAGCAAAATCTTTCACTAACTCAATATCACCTGAGTTTCTTGGGATATACATCAAATCGTTAGTAGCACCGTCATTGTTAGGGTCGCCGCTGGTTACGTATGATACAACACCACTGTTAGCATCTTCAAATATTAAACCTATGGTAGTTGCAGTATGCTGAAAGTATTCTTTCTTGTAAGCAATTGATGCAATAATACGGTTAGGCTGTATGTAACTTGAGTTTGACAGGTTGTTTCCGTTAGGATCGCCTGCTACATAACGTGAGCTCCAGATAGTTGATGCAGTTGAACCACCATCATTAACATCTCTTGAACCGCTATGGGTATAAGCTACGTTAAAATAGAATCCATTGCTAAAGCTTTTTTGTAACTGACCGGTAACAAAGTACGAATCGCCTTTGTTGGTGTTAGTTAAATAATACAAACCGGTAATTGAAGGGTTTGCTGCTGTAGCTGCTGCTGCTGAAGGTGTAGTGTTTTTTGAATTGTAACGAATTTGTCCCTCAGTACCCGGTATAGTATAGTATCCATTTGATAATACTAAGTTTTGGGTATAAATGGCGTGCAGATCTTTAGTGTATGAACCTTCAATAGTAGCAACGATGCCACCAGGGAATTTATGGTCAATAGCTAAGTTAGACCTGAAGATAGTAGGGTATTTTAAATGCGGATCGGTTATATCTAACTCGTATGATGTATTTGGTACGCCCTGGCCGGCAGCCGGATGATTTGCATTTACATTAGGGTTAAACACTAATTGACCGTTTTGAGCAGCTGTATTTGATGCCGCTCCTTTTGTGATAGAGTATGATCCGAACAATACACCATTATTTGATGCCTGGTTTGAGATCCATACAAATGGAACTGTACCTGAGAACAAGCCTGTACCACCACGAACCTGTGTAGTTTGGTCGCCGGCTACATCCCAGTTAAAGCCTAAACGTGGCGATACCTGGATCCTGTTTGCAGGTAACTTTGAAGGATCAACATGTGTGTTGTTCTGGAAAGTTAATGAAGGTACGTTAGCGTTTTGCGGTAATGAACTTGGGAACACGTCATAATCAGCCCTTACACCATAAGTGATTTTAAGGTTGTCTGTAACGTTGTATTTATCCTGTACATATAAGCTGTAAATCGAAGCTTTGATAGTTGCATAAGGAAAAGCGCCGCTTTGCAATGCAGAATAACGGCTGGCATAAGTTTGAGCCGGTAAACCGTTCAAAAAGTCTGATGCTGAGTTGTATACGTAAACACCATTGTAGTTTGGCGCAAAACCATTTTTATAGCTTTGAATCTGGTCGCTTGTACCAATAGTTATCTCGTGTTTACCTTTGTATATGGTTAAGTCATCGCTGAACTGACCAATGTTGGTATATAAAATATTACCTGCGGTAAACAGCTCATAACCAAAAGTAGTTAAAGTAGCATTTGACGGGGTAATGATTTTACCTGTAGCATCAGTTGTTCCGTTACCAATATCAACCAAAGGAACGCTGTTAGAAGGGCCTAAAGAGGCACGGTAATCACGCAGTGCTGAGTAACCTGCAGTTAACCTGTTTGAGATGCTGCTGCTGATACGGGTATCTAACTCAATAATACCAATGTTAAAGTTGTTGTTGATACGGTAGCCTGAACCATAAAACGGCAAGGTAGTTACACTTGGAGCCCTTGAGCCAAAGTTTGAGATACCTGAGTTTGAGTTACTGGCCGGGTGATCTCCGTAAGATTTTAAGTAAAAATACTTAGCACTTAAGGTATTGTTTTTGTCAATGTTCCAGTCAATTTTTACAGTTGCTTTATTGCTGTAGGTATCATAGTTATATCCCTGGTAAGCACCCGGGTCATAATTGTATTTCGACTTTAAGAAAGCAGAAATTGAGTTAAGGGTTGCAGCATCAGCCTGTGAAACTGTTGCGCCGCTTATACCCGGTGCAGAAGCTACATAAGTTGTAGCCGGCTGGCTTATACGCTCTTCCTCGCCTGATATAAAGAAGAATAATTTATTTTTGATGATAGGGCCACCCAAACTTGCACCAACCTGGTGGTAAGTAAACGGTGTTACAGCTACAGCAGTAGGCCCTGCATTGTAACCGGTAAGGTGTGTACTGCGTAAGTAATCATAAACAGTACCTTTAATAGTGTTGGTACCTGATTTTACTACAGTGTTAACACCGGCACCAGTAAAGTTACCCTGCCTAACGTCAAAAGGAGCAACATCAACCTGTATCTGGTCAATCGCATCTAATGAAATTGGCTGTGAGTTGGTTTGACCACCTAATGTGCTTGATAAACCAAAAGAGTTGTTAAACAAAGCACCGTCAACAGTTAAGTTGTTAAACAAGTTGCTACGACCGCCAAAGCTTAAGCCGTTTGCTGATGGTGTTAGTTTTGTAAAATCGCTCAATGAACGGTTTAAAGTAGGTAAAGCATCAATCTGTGAGCGGGTTATTGTTTCGCGGGCACCGGTACGTGATGAGTTGATCACCTTACCTTGTGTGCCTTTAATAACAACTTCGCCTAAGGCAGTTGTATTATCCTGAAGTTTAACATCCAAACGCTGATCCTGGCCGATAGACAAGGTTAGGTTTTCCTGAACGTAATCTTTATAACCTATAAAGGTTACTTTAAATGTGTACGGACCACCTACCCTTAAGTTAGGTAAGTTAAAGCGTCCATCCGTACGGGTTACAGTTGAGTACACAGACCCCGTAGGCAGGTGTGTAATGGTAACGGTTGCTCCGGGTATACCGCCTTTGGCATCGGAAACGATACCGTTAACGCTGGCTGTGGTTACACCCTGGGCTGATACATTTTTACTGATAAAAAATGTGATCCCGGTTAGTAAAATAAAAAGTAAAAACTTCCTCATACATTCCTTTTTTAGTTAAACATTTAATAGTTAAATAATTTTGGGCAAATATAGAGATTCAACTAATCGCCAATGTTAAGTTAATATTAATAATTATTAGGTATTTATCAACATTTAGTAATAATAACATAAAAGAATTAAAGCTATTTGCGCTTTAAGTATGAATTTTGCAAAAAGATTGTTAAATAAATATTACCATACTTTATAAATCATTGTGACGTTGTGCTTACCATTATCCGGATGTGTTAATTTTACCATTTGGCACCTTTTGTTTAGCTTTGGCATAAATTTTCAGGCATTGCTTGGTACGGCAAATAACCGGAACATAAAAACAGCGGTTACGTTAAAGGGCGAAGCTTAAAGATTGCTGATAAACAAAATGTAAACAGCGATCATTCACTTTTAAAATATTATTATCAAATATGAACTACGATTTAATTGTTATTGGTTCTGGTCCGGGTGGCTATGTAGCTGCTATCCGTGCCTCACAATTGGGTTTAAAAACTGCAATAGTTGAAAAAGAATCACTTGGGGGCATTTGTTTAAACTGGGGTTGTATCCCAACCAAAGCATTAATAAAAAGTGCTGAAGTATTTGAATACATTAACCATGCTGCTGATTATGGCATTAAGGTAGGTGAAAGCGAAGTTGACTTTGAAGCAATGGTAAAAAGAAGCCGCGGCGTTGCCGATGGTATGAGCAAAGGCGTGCAGTTTTTAATGCGTAAAAACAAAATTGACGTTATTGCAGGCTTTGGTAAACTTAAAGATAAAAGTACAGTACAGGTAACTGCCGCCAGTGGCGAAGTAAAAGAAGTTACTGCTAAAAATATAATTATTGCAACAGGTGGCCGCTCGCGCGAGTTACCAAACCTTAAGCAGGATGGTGTAAAGGTTATTGGTTACCGCCAGGCAATGGTATTACCAAAAAAACCGGCATCAATGATCGTTGTTGGATCGGGCGCTATAGGTATTGAGTTTGCTTATGTATATAATACCATAGGTACCAAAGTTACCGTGGTTGAGTATTTAGACAATATTGTACCGCTTGAGGACGAAGAAGTTTCAAAACAATTAGCCCGCACGCTAAAAAAACAGGGTATCACTATTATGACAGGTTCAAACGTTGAATCGGTTGATAGCAGTGGCGACCTTTGTAAAGTGCAGATAAAAACAGCTACCGGTACCGAGGTATTAGAGGCTGAGATCGTATTATCGGCTGTTGGTATTTCAACCAACCTTGAAGGACTCGGACTCGAAGAAAACGGTGTGATCACCGAAAGAGGCAAAGTTATAGTTGACGATTTTTACCGAACCAATGTTGAAGGTGTTTATGCCATTGGTGATATTGTTAAAGGCCAGGCCCTTGCACACGTTGCATCAGCCGAAGGTATTATCTGCGTCGAAAAAATTGCAGGTTTAAACCCTCATCCGCTTGATTATAACAACATCCCGGGCTGTACCTATTGCTCGCCTGAGGTTGCATCTGTTGGTTATACCGAAAAAGCAGCTAAAGAAGCGGGTTATGAAATTAAGGTCGGTAAGTTTCCTTTTTCAGCATCAGGTAAAGCAAGTGCTGCCGGTGCTAAAGATGGCTTTGTGAAACTGATATTTGATGCCAAATACGGCGAATTTTTAGGCGCCCACATGATTGGCCATAACGTTACTGAAATGATTGCCGAAGTGGTTACTGCGCGCAAGCTTGAGGCTACTGGCCACGAGATCATTAAATCTGTACACCCGCACCCTACCATGAGTGAGGCTGTTATGGAAGCTGCCGCGGCAGCTTACGATGAAGTGATACACTTATAACATTAAGATAAAACTGTTAATCCCTGGATAATAGTGATAAACTATTATCCAGGGCTTTTTTGTTTTATTAAACCATCATTTTTGAGAAAAAGTCCCACAGGACTATTCCCGCCGAAACTACTATATTAAAGGAGTGCTTGGTTCCAAATTGCGGAATTTCGATACAGGCATCAATAGTTGCCATAACCTCTTCGCTTACCCCGTTTACTTCGTTACCAAATATCAGGGCATATTTTTTACCGTCGGCAGGCACAAACTCATGCAGCATAATACTGTTTTCGGCCTGTTCAACGGCTATTATAATATAACCAGCGTTACGCAGCTCTTCAACCGCCAGTAAGGTATCGGCATAATACTTCCAGTTGATGGATTGTGTTGCACCTAATGCGGTTTTTTCTATCTCGCGGTGCGGAGGGCAGGCGGTAATGCCACAAAGGCAAAGCTGCTCAACTGCAAACCCATCCGAGGTGCGGAAGAGCGAGCCAATGTTATGCATGCTGCGCACATTATCAAGCACAACAGCAACCGGGAATTTTTGCTGTGATTTAAATTCAGCTACCGAAACCCGGTTCAACTCATCAAGTTTTAATTTTCTGATCATCGCCCCCAAAGGAACAAATTTTATCTTTATCCCTTGCCTTTTAAAGTGTCATCGGTAGCAAAAGCAGCCAACAGCCCTACCCCATTTCCTATTAATGAGCTATAAACCGATGGTGCATAACCAATTTTATGGGTGTAATAATCAATCATTTTTTCGCTGAAATCATCAAAGGCACTTTCCTTTACCAATGCTATACCGCAGCCGCCAAAGCCAGCCCCCGTCATCCGGGCCCCTGCTACATTTGCATCGGTTTTACTGTATTCGGCTATTGTATCTAATTCTTTGCCGCTCACTTCGTACAAATCGCGCAACGAATCGTGCGATGCATACATCAGCCTGCCAAATTCGGCCAGGTTATTACTGCTCAGAGCAACGGCGGCTAACTTAACGCGGTCGTTCTCTTCAATAACGTGTTTGGCACGTTTGTATATAATAGCATCGGTTATCAGGTGTTTATGCTGCTCAAAGGTAGCGGCATCAATATCGCAAAGGTATTGAATATCCAGTTCCTGCTGCAGGGCAGTTAAGGCAGCCTGGCATTCCTGCACACGTTCGTTATATTTTGATTCGGCAAGCTTACGGGGTTTGTTGGTATTTATAATGGCTAATATATAATCGCCTAAATTAGTATCAACAGCCTTGTAATCCAGGGTATCGCAGTTTAGCATCAGTGCTTTGTTCTTTTCGCCAAAGGCCACCGCAAACTGATCCATAATACCGCAGTTAACACCAATAAAGTTATTCTCTACAGATTTTGCCAGCTTAACCAAATCAAGTTTTGAGTAACCGCTGTCCATCAGGTCATTCAACGCAAAACCTGTAACCACTTCTATTGAAGCAGATGATGAAAGCCCTGAACCAATAGGTATATCGCCATAAAAAAGAAAGTCATACCCTTTTACCGGGTGGCCGTCCTTTAAAAATTGCTCAATAACACCTAAAGGGTAGTTGAACCAGCTTTCGCCGGTTTTTACATAATCGGCCTGAACAGGAATTTCAAGCGCATCTTCAAAATTCAAACTTTTAAAACGGAAAACATTGTCATTATTAGGAGATACCAACAGGTAAGTACCAAAAGTAATAGCACAGGGCATTACAAGGCCCCCGTTATAATCAATATGCTCGCCTATCAGGTTTACACGGCCTGGTGAAAAATAAGCATTGTGTGCATCCTTATTATACAATTTATTAAATTCCTGTTCAAGAAAGTATTTCATTAATTTGTAATTGATTATAAAAGCAAATATTGTAAAAAATGTCACATTTACAGTTATGATTTTTAATTTTCTTTAATGATAGATTGCCATGCAATTTACACAACAATAAATATGTTTGCCGCCGCAGAACAACCATAGCCCTGTAATTGTTAACCAATAAACTAAAAATAATTAAAAGATGAACCAATATTTGATAACAGCATACGATTTTACAGATCCCGAAGCCCTGCAACGCCGCATGAACATGCGTCCGCATCATTTAGATGGTGCCAAGGCATTAAAAGAAAGCGGCAACTATGTTTTAGGTGGCGCAATGCTTAGTGAAGATGGTAAAATGATGGGATCGGTAATGATTTTACAATTTGAAACTGAAGAGGCGCTTGAAGCCTGGAAACAGGGCGAGCCATACATAACCCAGGGGATCTGGGAATCTGTAGATGTAAAACCCTTTAAGGTAGCACAGGTTTAATACGATCAGCTTTACGGTGTTTTTAAACGCCGTAAAGCTGATACATATACTTATTTAGGCGATATACTATTCAGTTCGCTTATATCATCTTCGGCAAGTTCGAGCGAGAGTGCATTTACATTCTCTTCCAGGTGCTCAACACTTGAGGTACCGGGGATAAGTAAAATGTTATCCGAATGGTTAAGCAGCCAGTTGAGCGCCACCTGGTGTACGGTTGCATTGTGCTTATCGGCTATCTGTTTTAATTTATCCTGCACTGCAACGTTACCCCCATTAAGTGGAAACCAGGGTATAAAAACAATTTCGTGCGCTTTACAATACTGTAAAACATGCTCCCATTTGCGGTTATCAACGCTGTACATATTTTGTACAGTGGTAACTTCAAAAAAGTCCTGTGCTTTTTTAATGATGTCAACATCAACTTCCGACAGGCCTATGTGCTTGATCAACCCTTCTTCCTGCGCTTTTTGTAAAAACTCAAAGCTTTGCTCGGCAGGTACTATTGGATCAATCCGGTGTAACTGGTAAAGATCTATCTGGTCAAGCTTTAAGCGTTTTAAGCTGCCTTCCAATGCTTTTCTTAAATGATCGGGATGCGAATTTACAGGCCATTCATCAGGGCCGGTACGCAATAGGCCACCTTTGGTAGCAATAACCAAATCGGCTGGATAAGGATATAATGCCTCGGCTATTAACTCTTCTGAAATGTGCGGACCATAGCTATCAGCCGTATCAATAAAATTGATACCCAGCTCTACTGTTTTTTGTAAAACACTTATTGCTGCGGCTTCATCCTTCGGCGGGCCCCAAATACCTTTGCCTGTAATACGCATAGCACCATAACCCATCCGGTTAACGGTTAACTCGCCGCCTATTGTTAAAGTTTTTTGAAATGAAACTGGTGTGTTACTCATATCTGCTTGCTTTTTAATTAAAATATTAACGCCTGTTTAGGCTAATTGTTCTTAATCGGGTTGTTAAAAATGATACTCAGAATCAACCAATAGGGTAATTTGTCATATATTCGCCTAAAAAACAGGCTTGTATGAACGTTCAGAATTATAACCACCACTCCCGTTATGTAACCGGGTACCACTTTGTATTAAGTGCATTTTTAATTATAGGTACTATTTGCGCTTTTGTAAACATATGGCTGCAATATGCTGCACATTACGATATGCTGAACTCCATATTAATAGCCGTTCTATTTATCTGTGGCGTAATGTCATTCTATTATTTACGCCAGTTTCCCATAAGCGCACAAAACAGGGCTATCCGCGCAGAAGAAAGCTTAAGGCACTTTATACTTACGCACAAACCATTCGATAGCAGAATAACCATGCAGCATATTATTGCACTGCGT
Source organism: Mucilaginibacter sp. (assembly GCF_965277465.1). Lineage (GTDB taxonomy): Bacteria > Bacteroidota > Bacteroidia > Sphingobacteriales > Sphingobacteriaceae > Mucilaginibacter. The sequence continues at coordinate 2,210,845 of NZ_CBDICW010000001.1, read as the reverse complement.
TTTGCACCCGATGATGAGTTTGTAGTATTGGCAGACAGGGCAGCTAAAGAAGGATTATCGCCTGATGAAATAAAAAAGGAGATCAAAAACTGGAGAGCTGATAATTACCGCATGTAAAAATCAAAATATAACCCAACAAAAAAGACGCTTATTTAAGGCGTCTTTTTTGTTTTATAGCTGTAAACAACTTAGTTCTGCACTTTTGGAGCATCCTGCACTACAGGTTTTACCGGTTGTGGTCTAACTTCGGGCCTTTTTTCGTTAACCTTTTTAGGCTGAACTATTATTGGCTGGCCCGGCCTCCCATTTTGCTGTTGCGGCTGTACCTGCGGCTGCTGTTGAGGTGCTTGCTGCTGCCTTTGAGGTTGCTGTTGCGGCTGTTGTTGCGGCGCTTGCTGTTGCCTTTGGGGTTGTTGTGGTTGCTGTTGTTGAGGCTGAGCAGTTGCCGGCCTGTTGTACATGGGCTGCCTGTTTATGATCTGCTGGTTTTGGTTAGGGTTCATTACCGGCCTGCCACCATTTTGCTGCTGATTTGGATTTTGACCACCTACAGGCTGTCCGTTTCCCTGCCTTGGGTTTTGCTGACCCTGGCCTTGTTGCGGAACCTGGTTTTGGTTATTGCCCTGCCCGTTACCCGGCCTGCCGTTTTGCTGCTGATTAGGGTTTTGTTGATTTCCCTGACCATTGCCCTGTGGGTTTTGATTTTGGTTATTGTTGTTGCCTTGTCCGTTATTATGGTTTTGTCCATTGTTACGGTCAGGGTTGGTTACCTGCCCATTGTTACCCTGTTGCGGGTTTTGATTTTGATTGTTATTGCCTTGTCCGTTATTATGGTTTTGCCCGTTGTTACGGTCAGGATTAGCTACCTGCCCATTATTACCCTGTTGCGGGTTTTGATTTTGGTTATTGTTACCGCCTTGTCCGTTATTATGGTTTTGTCCATTGTTACGATCAGGATTGGTTACCTGCCCATTATTACCCTGTTGCGGGTTTTGATTGTTATTGTTATTGCCTTGTCCGTTATTATGGTTTTGCCCATTATTACGGTCAGGGTTGGTTACCTGCCCGTTGTTGCCCTGTTGCGGGTTTTGATTTTGGTTATTACCACGCCCATTATTTTGTTGCTGGTTTGACCTGTGGTAATTGCCCTGCCCAAAGTTTATTACATTTTGTGGGATCGGCCTTTTATTACCATTGCCCTGGTTATTATTTTGGTTGATAACCGGGCGATAAACATTCAACTGGTTATTTGACAATGACTGGCCTGGCCTTGAAGTTTCATTTATCCTAACCTGCTGGATGCGGGTGTTTGTACGTCCTTCTACATCGTTCACTCTTGGGCCCCTGTTATAAATAAACGGGCGACCGCCGCCACTGGTACCACCATTGTTATAGGTATTATTAATTATAGTGGTGTTGTTTACAACGGTTACGTTATTTCTAACCACATAATTATTAATGTTAACCTGTGTAATATGTCTTGCCGGCACAAAGTTCCAGTCTTCGTTTCTTGGCCTCCAGCCGCCGCCAAGGCTCACTCCCGGCGGAACTGGTGCCCAGCCGTAATAATCGCCAGACTGGCCCCAGGTTACCCAGGCTGGTGCCCATTGCTGGCCCGGCATCCATAACCAGCCGTAATTGCCATCAAAAAACCAGTTACCGTAATGGAAAGGAGCCCAGCCCCAGCTGTAATTAGATACCCATGTCCAGCCGTAATCACTGTAAACCCAGTTACCATTGGTATCGTAGGGCCTAAAATCAGCATCAACATTTGGTTGCCATACATAACCATAGTTTGGGTAATCAATCCATTGGCCATAAGGGCTTAGTTCGTCATAAAAAACTTGGTCTGTTTGCGGCTGATCATTATAAGCCTGCTGCTGTTGCGGCTGATCCTGGTATACGGGCTGCGGTGTAGTACTGGTATATATAATTGGCGAACAGGATGCTAATAGTCCGGCTATTGGTAATCCTATGTAAAATATCTTTTTCATGATAAGGAGTGTTTAATAAGTATATAATATTTTCTATATACTTATGACAGCTGCAAAATTATTAAGTTTAATCAAACCTAATAATTATATTAATCAACAACAGCTATTACAATACATATTATAACTAACCCAATTATAAAACATATTGTTTCTTTGTTGTTTAATATTGTAAGCATATATCCTAACAAAAAAACAAATGGGAGTTGAAATTGAACGCAAGTTTTTGGTCGATCATAAAAAATGGGAACAGGTTACAAAACCCGAAGGCAATCATTTTCGCCAGGGATACCTGCTTGATGAAGATAACAGAACCATAAGAATACGCGTAACTGATAAAGAAGGCTTTATCACCATAAAAGGTGCTACAAAAGGAATTTCGCGGCTGGAGTTTGAGTACAGTATCCCTACAGATGAAGGCAATGCATTGTTAGATAACTTTGCGCTATCTGAATTAGACAAAACAAGATATTGCCTTGATTTTGAGGGTAAGCTTTGGGAAGTAGATGAGTTTGCCGGCGAAAATTCCGGTTTAATAATGGCCGAAATTGAACTGGAAAGTGAAGATGAAGAATTTACCCTCCCCCACTGGATCACTCATGAAGTAAGTGACGACGCACGGTATTACAACTCAAACCTTTCACGTAACCCTTTTAATGGCTGGGCAAAATGATCAGTTTATTGCTCTGAAAGGTTTGAAGCAACTTTCCCGAAGCAGTATACTAATAAAATGACCTTATTTATTCTGTGCATCCGGGTAATAAAAGCAGCAGATCGTTAACATTTTCATCGGCAACAGTTTTAACGTATTTATTACCCTGCGGGCACATTGCCGGGATCAGATAGTTTTTATTCCCGTACTGGTCTATAACATACGCCTCCCCATTACTCTCCTTTATCCAATCGTGTATTTCTGACCTGTCGGTTATGCCATTCACATTTATACGCTCATTTACCCATTCAAAATGGTCAATTGCGAGATAAGGGTTTGAATGATCCCCATCATCTTTTTTGATGCAGATTATGCGTACAGCCATTTAATAAAGTTTAGTTAACCAGGTATGGTAAAATTAAACCAATTACAGCTTTATCAACTCCGTATTATCACCCTTTTTTTTGCGTAAAACTACGTATGTACACACCCTGCAGTTGTCATTGCTGACATTTTTTGACCAGAAAAAATCAAACTTCAAGGCAACCATTTTCAATTTTGGCACGTGTTGATATAAAACAATATTATATTCTACAAACGCTAATAACATGAAAAAGAAATTCGTTTACCTGTCGCTGATCGTTTTATCAGGCATTATCCTGATCTATAGCTGCTCAACAAATACTGCGGTAAAACCTGTAGCCTCAGTTCCGGCGGCAACTGTCGCTATCCAGAACTTCGCTTTTGTACCTGATACCGTAAGGATCAAGGCAGGCTCATCAGTTACCTGGACAAACAAGGATAGCGCCCCGCATACCGCAACATCACTAACCAGTGTTTTTGACAGTGGCAGCTTATCAACCAATGGCACCTTTAACTTTGTGTTTTCAAATGCAGGTACCTATAGCTATCACTGCCTGATCCACTCAATGATGAAAACGGCTGTAGTTGTTGTAACTAATTAACTGGTTTTATAATTTTAATTAACGGACCTGTATTATTACAGGCCCGTTTTTTTTTGGAGAAATTATTTATTGCTGTTGCCCATAATACTTATAAAGTCATCAGTAGACCTGATATTGTCAAAATCAGCATCGTTAAGTGCGTATCTTTTAGGGTATCCACCATCAATACATTTTTTTAGATAAACGTAAGCCTGCTCATTTTTATTCATCAGAAAAAACAAACATGCCATATTGTAGTAATTAGCCATCATGGTATAAGAATCATTTGTACTGATCAGGCCGCTTTTCATTACTTCAACTGCTTTATCAGCATTGCCGGTATAATAAAGCGAAAAAGCATAATCCGCTGATCTTTTTGAGGTATCTAAAACAAGCACCTGCTTAAAATCATTTATGGCCAGTTCCTTATTCATCAATTTCATATATGCTCTACCCCGTTCCATATATGGTGACCAATCAGTCTTATTTAAAGTAATTGCCAATGTGCAATTGTCAACATCCTGCTTATATTGTTTTAAAAAATATTCATTATGGGCAATAGCACTGTAAATAGCTGCCTTAGCGGGTGAATTATCTTTATATACCTCTATTGCTTTTATAAAATCTGCATTGCTAAGCTCATAGTCGCCATTTTGGGCGTATGCATTTGCCCGGTTATAATAAACTGATTGTAAACCAGTGTTAAGACCTATAGCGGTCGATTCATCGGCTATTGCCTTAGCGTATTGTTGTAACCCCGTTTCCATAAGGGCGCGATCGTCATACAATCTAGCCAACGATTTAGGGTCATTCTTAAAATACTCAATAGCTTTGGTGTAGCCCTCATCAGCTAACTGGTAATCTCCATTTTCACGATAACAGGCCGCCCTATTCCAATAAGCAGCCTTATTATCCGGCCTTAGTTTAATGGCAAATGAAAAATCATTAATAGCTTCTAAGTTTTGTTTTAAGGCTCTCTTCATATTGCCGCGCTCTTCATATATTGTTGAAAGTAATTGTGCATTATTTTGAAAAGCATAGGCAGCTATATTTAGATCATTAATTGATAGCTGATATTTGCCCCATCTGCCATAAGCCTCGGCCCTGGTTAAATAAGCTGTGCCAAATTTAGGGCTCAATGAAATGGCGACAGAATCTGCATTAACTGAATTTTCATATTGCTGCAAACGGCTATAAGCCCTTGCCATATTATTAAATAAAACTGCTTTATGGTCGTTATCCAAGTTTAAATAAGGTATTGCACTTTTATAATCTTCAATAACCCTTCCGCTTTCATTAAGTTTTTCATAAGCTATTGCCCTGCTCACGTAAGTGTCTCCTAATTCAGGATAATATGAGATAGATAATGTATAATCACTAACTGCTTTTGTGTAGTGTTTCAATTGATATTCTGCACTGCCGCGTATTAGATAAATATGGGCTAAACCTAATTTATTAGTTTGTTTGGCACTTTTTATCGCCAGGTTACAGAACTCTATAGTACTCATACTCTGCTTAACCATGGCTAATGAATCGTTATGTATTTTAGTTTGTGTAAGTACCTGGGCAAAAACACTGCTTTTAAAAATTATAAGGATGGCCAGGATGGAATAAAGTTTCTTCATTTTTTGTGTAAGGGTTTAGTAAATTTATTATAGCAATAAAGCTATAAAATATTATCAGGATCAGTGATTTTAGCTATCACCAAAATGTCTTATTATGATTTTAATTAAAACAAATAAACCAAGTCTAATTTTAAGGAGCTAAAAGTGACGTAATTACTAAACCTCCCTAGCAAACTACTTTAAACCCATATAATCTTTAATTTATTTAATGCAGATAGATTTAGTAGATGTTACTAAACTGTCTAAAATCACAATCCGGCACTTTTGATTTACGAAATTTTGATAATTAATTATCATTCATTAGCAATTTGACAATTTAAAAACCAATAAATATTAGATTATTTAGAATAAATTAAAAACATTAAGAAATTTTTAATTCAAATTCGCATTCTGTAACTTCGTCGTTGCACCATTTATAAACATTTTATTGCAATGGATCAAGCTGAAAGCCAACAGGGCCTTTACCGGCCAGAATTTGAACACGACTCGTGCGGTACCGGATTTATTACAAATATTAACGGACATAAAAGTAACCAGATAATTGACGACGCGCTTACCATGCTCGAAAACATGGAACATCGCGGCGCATGCGGATGTGACCCTGAAACCGGCGACGGTGCCGGGATACTGATACAACTCCCCCACGAATTTTTTTTAGAAGAATGCGCTGATTTAGAGATTAGCCTGCCAGAACCTGGCGAATACGGCGTAGGGATGATATTTTTCCCGAAAGAATCTGCACTTAAAAAAGCCTGCCGCACTATTATTGGCAACGCCATTGAAAAAATGGGGCTGCATAAATTAGGCTATCGTAAGCTAACAGTTAATTCATCGGCTGTTGGTGAAACTGCCCGCGGTGCTGAACCCGATTCAGAACAGCTTTTTATACTAAGGCCGCACCATATTACAAATACCGAAGATTTTGAACGTAAGCTTTATATATTAAGGCGCTACATCAACAAAACCATAACTGAAACTGTACCTGCCGCTGCCGAGCATTTTTACTTTACCTCGCTATCCTGCAAAACTATTATTTACAAGGGGCAGGTAACTACTTACCAGTTGCGCAAATACTTTAGTGATCTTGCTGATCCGCGTATTGCATCGGGCTTCGCCATGATCCACTCGCGTTTCTCAACCAATACTTTCCCATCGTGGAAACTGGCCCAGCCATTCCGCTTAATTGCGCATAATGGCGAGATCAACACGCTTACAGGTAACCTTAACTGGTTTTACTCGGGGTTGAAATCTTATGCCTCGGCTTATTTTACCAACGAGGAAATGGAGATGCTGTTACCGGTAATTGATAACAATCAATCCGATTCGGCCTGTTTGGATAATATCATCGAGATACTACTGCACACCGGCCGCTCATTACCACACGTAATGATGATGCTGATACCCGAAGCATGGGATGGCAACGAGCAGATGGACCCGATTAAAAAAGCATTTTACGAGTTTCATGCAACCATGACCGAGCCCTGGGATGGCCCTGCTGCCATTACCTTTACCGATGGTAAATTAGTTGGTGCTTTGTTAGACAGGAACGGCCTTCGCCCGTTGCGCTATGTAGTAACCAAGGATGGCCGTGTTATTGCCGCATCAGAAGCCGGCGTACTAAAGCTGGATGAAAGCCTTGTATTGCGCAAAGGCCGCTTACAGCCCGGTAAAATGCTATTGATCGATACTGAAAAAGGCAAGATCATTACCGATAATGAAATTAAGCACCAGATAGCCTCGCGCCAGCCTTATGGCCGCTGGCTTGAAAATTATAAGATCCGCCTGAGCGAACTTTCAGAACCACGTTTGGCATTTGCCAGCCTGTCTGAAGATTCTGTTTTCCGTTACCAGCAGGTATTCGGTTATACCCGCGAGGATATTGATACCATTATAAAGCCAATGGCACTTGATGGTAAAGAACCGATAGGCTCAATGGGTACCGATGTGCCGCTGGCTATATTGTCAGACAAGCCACAGCACTTATCAAGCTACTTTAAACAATTTTTTGCCCAGGTTACCAACCCGCCTATTGATCCTATCCGTGAACGTTTGGTAATGAGCCTGGCTACGTTTATAGGTAACAATGGCAACCTGTTAGACGAAGATAAAATGCACTGCCATTGCGTGGTATTACAACACCCGATATTAAAAAACCATCAGCTTGAAAAGCTGCGGAGTATTGATACCGGTATGTTCCACGCTAAAACACTGCAAACCTATTACAATGCCGATGGTATGCCGGGCTCGTTAGAGAAAGGTATAGCAAGGCTTTGCCGTTATGCCGAAGATTCTGTTGATGATGGTTTTGAAGTACTGATCCTGTCAGACCGTGCCATTGATTCTGAACATGCCCCTATCCCGACATTGCTGGCAGTATCGGCTGTTCACCACCATTTAATCCGCAGCGGTCGCCGTGGTGCTGTTGGTTTGGTTGTTGAAACCGGGGATACCTGGGAAGTGCACCACTTTGCCTGTTTACTGGCCTTTGGTGCAACGGCTATTAATCCTTACCTGGCCCTGTCAACCATTGAAACGTTGAAAAACAATGGTGGCTTAGAAACCAATCTTGATTTAAAAACACTGCAAAAAAACTATGTAAAATCAATCAATGATGGCTTGCTGAAGATATTCTCAAAAATGGGGATCTCTACTTTGCAATCATACCATGGTTCGCAGGTTTTTGAAATATTAGGCTTAAACAAAACTGTAGTTGACAAATATTTTACCGGGGCAGTAACCCGCATTGGAGGTTTAGGCCTTGATGAAATTGCCCGCGAATCACTTTGTAAACATAAAATCGGTTTCGGTGCAAAAAGTGCCGACCGTTTACTACCAGAAGGTGGTATTTACCAGTGGAAACGCCGCGGCGAATCGCACTTGTTTAACCCAACTACCGTACACTTATTGCAGCATGCTACCCGCAGCAATGATTACCGGGTTTATAAAAACTACGCTAAAGAGATCAATGAGCAAACAGAAAAGCATTATACCATCCGTGGGTTGCTTGATTTTGCACATCACCGCGAACCAATAGCTATTGAAGAGGTTGAACCTGCTGAAAACATCATGAAACGCTTTGCTACGGGTGCCATGTCGTTCGGTTCCATATCGCACGAGGCGCACAGCACTATGGCCATTGCCATGAACCGCATAGGCGGCAAAAGCAATACCGGCGAAGGTGGTGAGGACGAGCTGCGTTATGAAGTTATGCCTAATGGCGATTCAATGCGCTCTGCTATTAAGCAGGTGGCTTCGGCACGTTTTGGGGTTACCTCAAATTACCTTACCAATGCCGATGAGTTACAGATAAAAATGGCGCAGGGTGCAAAACCCGGCGAGGGCGGGCAACTACCCGGCCATAAGGTGGATGAGTGGATTGCAAAAACACGTCACTCTACACCGGGTGTAGGTTTAATATCGCCGCCGCCTCACCATGATATTTACTCTATCGAGGATCTGGCCCAATTAATCTTCGACCTTAAAAATGCTAACCGTGCTGCACGTATCAACGTAAAATTGGTATCAAAGGCAGGTGTTGGTACTATAGCAGCAGGTGTTGCAAAAGCCCATGCCGATGTTATCCTGATTGCAGGTTATGATGGCGGCACAGGTGCATCCCCTATCAGCTCTGTTAAACATGCAGGCTTACCCTGGGAGCTTGGCCTGGCCGAAGCGCACCAAACACTGGTACGCAATAAACTGCGCAGCAGGGTTGTATTACAAACCGACGGGCAGTTAAAAACCGGTCGTGATTTGGCTATTGCCTGTTTAATGGGTGCCGAAGAATGGGGTGTTGCTACTGCGGCCCTTGTTGCCGGCGGCTGTATCATGATGCGCAAATGCCATTTAAATACCTGCCCGGTAGGTGTTGCTACACAGGATCCTGAATTAAGAAAACTATTTACCGGTAAGCCGGAACACGTGGTGAACCTTTTCCGCTTTATGGCCGAGGAGCTGCGCGAGATTATGGCCGAATTAGGTTTCCGCACCATTAACGAAATGGTGGGCCGTGTTCAGTTTCTGAAAGTAAAGGACGGATTAAAGAACTGGAAAGCTAAAAAGATCGATCTTTCGGGAATGTTGCACCCGGTAACCAATCCAAAAGATGTTACCCTTTACAACAGCGAAAAACAGGATCATGGTATGGACGACATACTCGACTGGAAACTGTTAGCAGCTGCAAAGGTGGCGCTTGAAGATAAAACCCCGGTATTTGCAGCATTTGATGTAAAGAACGTTGACCGTACCATAGGCACGCTGTTATCAAACGAGATCTCAAAAATATATGGATCAGCAGGCTTGCCTGACAATACCATCAACTTTAAATTCAAAGGCTCGGCAGGACAAAGCTTCGGTGCCTTTGCAACCAAGGGAATTTCGTTTGAGCTGGAAGGTGAAGCGAATGATTACGTGGGCAAAGGATTATCAGGTGCACAGTTAGCCATATACCCGTCAGAGAAAGCTACTTTCACTCCTGAAGAGAATATCATTATTGGTAACGTTGCCCTTTATGGTGCTACTGCCGGCGAGGTATTTATCCGCGGTATGGCCGGCGAGCGTTTTGCCGTGCGTAACTCAGGTGCTACCACCGTAGTTGAAGGTATCGGCGATCATGGTTGTGAGTACATGACCGGGGGTCGCACATTGATATTAGGCGAAACAGGCAGAAACTTTGCAGCCGGAATGAGCGGCGGTATTGCATGGGTTTATAACCCAAACAACACCTTTACCGAAAACTGTAATACTGAAATGGTTGATCTGGATCCTTTATCAATAAAAGACGAAGAGCAGATCATTGCATTGTTACACAAGCATGTTCATTTAACAGGCAGTAAAGTAGCCCAACAATTACTTGACAACTGGGGCAAAGCATCAGGCCAGTTTGTTAAAGTATATCCAAAAGAGTACAAAAAGGTTTTAGAGAAATTACAATATCAAACTATCAGCTAATGGGAAAACCAACAGGATTTCAGGAGTTTAACAGAGAACTTCCCTCAAAAACACCGGCTGCAGAACGTGTTAAAAATTATAACGAATTTGTTCACGCATATTCTGACGAGAAATTAAACCAGCAATCGGCCCGCTGCATGAATTGCGGCATCCCCTTTTGCCATTCGGGCTGCCCGCTGGGCAATATCATCCCTGAGTTTAACGATGCAGTGTATCGTAAAAATTGGGAAGAAGCCTACAGCATTTTATCATCAACCAATAACTTTCCGGAGTTTACCGGGAGGATATGCCCTGCCCCTTGCGAATCGGCATGTGTGCTTGGCATCAATAAACCGGCTGTAGCTATAGAAGAAATTGAAAAGCATATTATTGAGATAGCTTATTCAAAAAACCTGGTTAAACCGGTTGCCCCACTTGTAAAAACAGGTAAAAAGATTGCCGTTGTAGGCTCCGGCCCAGCCGGATTAGCTGCTGCAGCCCAGTTAAGCAAGGCAGGCCACGCAGTAACAGTTTATGAGCGCGATGACCGCCCGGGAGGCTTGCTTCGCTACGGTATCCCTGATTTTAAGCTTGAAAAATGGGTTATTGACCGCCGTATTGAAGTAATGGAAAAAGACGGCATTGTATTTAAATGCAATACCGAAGTAGGTAAAGATATTGCCGACGATGAAATTTTACGCAGCAACGATGCCGTAATATTGGCAGGTGGCTCAACCATTCCGCGTAACTTAAATATCCCCGGCAGGGAACTAAAAGGGATCCATTTTGCGATGGACTTTTTAAAACAGCAAAACAAACGCGTAAGCAATACCCAGTTTCCGCAGGAAGAGATCATAGCAACCGGTAAGGATGTAATTGTGATTGGTGGTGGTGATACAGGATCTGACTGTGTGGGCACTTCAAACCGTCAGGGTGCAAGCTCTATTAAGCAGTTTGAGGTGATGATGCAGCCGCCAGCTCAGCGTACGGCTCACATGCCATGGCCAACCTACCCAATGGTGCTAAAGACTACCAGCAGCCATGAAGAAGGAGTTGATCGTTTTTGGGGAATTAATACCGATGAGTTTTTAGGCGACGAAGAGGGTAATCTAAGGGCCATAAGGGTAACTGATGTAACCTGGGAATTAGATGTAATGGGCAGGCCAATTAAATTTCATAAAGTTGAAGGCTCGGAGCGCGAAATAGTTTGCCAACGGATATTCCTGGCTATGGGTTTCTTATTCCCGCAGCATAACGGTATGTTAGAGAATATGGGCATTGAGCTTGACGAACGCAAGAACGTTAAAGCTAAAGAAGGTGTTTACCGCACCAACGTAGGCAAAGTATTTACAGCCGGTGATATGCGCCGCGGACAATCATTGGTTGTTTGGGCAATATCTGAGGGCCGCGAAGCCGCACGTAAAGTAGATGAGTTTTTAATGGGACACTCCATACTTGAAAGCAAGGATGCCGTTAACCAGTTTGAACAGGTATTTTAGTAATAAACAACAAGCACCCTAATCTAAACAATCATCATAATCAAAACCGGACAGTTAAAGCTGTTCGGTTTTTTTGTTTGTAGTTTAAGCCGTCTTTATTTTCCTTGCAGTTTATAATTTACTTTTCACTGGTTGCCTCAAAGCCATAGCGTATGGCCGCTTTAAGTATTGTAGTATTTATATCTTTTAAATTTTTAAACTTAATGCAATACCCGGTTACGCTTGCCTTGCCTATTTTTTCTCCGTAGGTTTTGGACAGGTATGTTTTATCCTCGATACCAAGAATATAGATGGAGATTCCGGTAGTGTTTGCACTCATGCCTATTTGAAAAAACTCCCTGGCTTTTCCAGTCGCATATTTTATGGTGTAATTGCCATAGCCTATGTTAGGGTTGCTAACGATTTTATTTTCGCTGTTCTTCCCATCATCAAACCATAGTTTACAAGCTGGCGACACCCCAAGTATCAACAGATGCAGGGCTTCCATGTCGCTCCGTTTGGGTTCAGGCTGGCTGGAAATATACTTTTCAATTTCTTCCGGTATGTTCATAGTAAATGAGCGGGTGTTCACTTCGCTTTTATAAATCTCGCTTTATTTTTTCTTATATAATAATTTCAAACGGCGAGAACAACATATTGCGAGAATGGCAGATTAAAAGCGGACTTATTCATATATTCACTCCACCTTTTTTAAGAAACCTTTCATAATGAAAAAATATAAATTTAAAATAATTGGCATCATTTTAATCCTTACAGGTTTGGGAATGTTTTGCTTTGGAGCCTCATTGTTTGCTTACCAGGGCCCACCGTTAAGCAATTTTGTAAGTAAATTAGGAGAATATTCCTTTTTATATTGGCTGCCTACTATAATAATTGGGATTGTATTTTTAATCATCAATAAAGCTAAAAAACCAAACCGAGACGCAATGATATTATAAGGTTGACAGATTAATTCTGCTTTCTTGTTTATATATTTAAGCCACCTAACAAGTGGCTTTTTTATGAGTAAATTATTAATTCCATTTTTTCTATTCCTTACTATAGGGGTGCAAGGTCAACCTTATAAACCTACAAATATTACGTTTAAAGATTCTGTTAAACTAATCAATACTTGGAAACAATTAAAAAAAGCTCTTGAATTGAAAGACACAAAAACTTTACGTAATCTTTCTTTAAAAACCATACACTGTGATTTATTTGAAACTATAGATCCAAAACTAACATACGAGCAAAGTATCGCTGTTACCTATATGTCACTAAACACATTTTTAATTCAATATTATAAAAATTTACCAAAATCGAAACTTTTTGAAGTTATGAAATACAAAAAATATAATATAAGTGAGGCTTATTTGAATTTTCCACCACCAAATATGAAAATACATAGATCAATGCCGATTACATTATATGATATACTGTATGTAACATTCGAGCCAAACGAAATTGCTAAAGGACATGAGGGGGCAAGTGAAGGTTTTGAATTTGTAAAAATGAAAGACGAATTTAAATTTTTTGGATTGACATCAATTCCATAGAAATTCAAACAGAGACACTACAAAATTTGGATAATTAAACTATTGCCTTATATTTGTATTTCTACATCAAAGTAAAATTCAACTTTAGCCTCAAATTCCTCCTATCGGAATACTGTCTGCGCTAATTTTAAAACTTTCATTAAAAAACTCATTAACTGGCTTAAAACTATGCCTGATCAATTTGATTATAATTCCACCAGGAATAAACTTATCCTTTCGGAATATGGCCGCAACGTGCAAAACATGGTTAAATACATTGTTGCACTGCCTACCAAAGAAGAACGTAACCGCTATGCACAGGTAGTAATTGACCTTATGGGCTTTTTAAACCCCCATTTGCGCGATGTTGCCGATTTTAAACACAAACTTTGGGATCACCTGCACATCATATCTGATTTTAAGATAGATGTAGATTCGCCCTATCCAAAACCAACGGTTGAGGCTATCCACATGAAGCCTGAGCCTTTAAGATACCCCAATCAGCGTATTAAATACAAGCACTATGGCAAAACCATTGAGCTGATGATTGAGAAGGCTAAAAGCATTGAAGACCCCGACCGTAAACGCCACATGGTGCAAGCCGTAGCTAATTTTATGAAAATGGCCTATGTGCAATGGAACAAGGATTCCGTTACCGACGAAAGTATCCTATCGGATCTTTATAACTTATCGGGCGGGCAGTTAAAGTTAGAAGAAAACATTAACCTTAACCGTGTGGAATACCGCGCCAACCCCCATACCAGTACCAATAGCAATAACCGCGGGCGTACCAATAACAACCAAAACAACCGTGGCGGAAGCGGCGGAGGTGGCGGCGGACGCACCAATAACAACAACCCACGTAACAACAACAATAACCAAAATCGTGGCCGTAGTAACGGACCAAAAAAATATTAATTATTTGTTTGTACCGGTATTCCATAGTCGATAAAAGAACAGATATTTGACCTGTCTTTTTATCTGTTTAAAAACTATGTACTACCCATTGCCCGCAAGGCAATAAACTATAAACCAATTTATGACTAATGCATTTGAAATAATAGGCGGTAAACCGCTGAAGGGTGAAATAATACCACAAGGTGCAAAGAACGAAGCATTGCAAATTCTTTCGGCTGTATTATTAACCAGTCAAAAAGTTACCATCAGCAACATACCTGATATTAAGGATGTTAATAAACTTATAGAGCTGTTAGGCGATATGGGGGTTACGGTTGAACAACTGGCACCTGATACCTATAGCTTTGAGGCTAAAAATATAGATCTTGATTTTTTCCTTTCTGATTCTTTTAAAGAAAAAGGCGGTGGCCTACGCGGATCTATCATGATAGTTGGCCCTTTGTTGGCCCGTTTCGGCAAAGCATCCATCCCTAAACCGGGTGGCGATAAAATTGGCCGCCGCCGTTTGGATACGCATTTTTTAGGTTTTGAAAAACTTGGTGCCCAATTTAATTACAACCCAAGCAACGGTTTTTTTAATGTTGATGCATCAAACTTAAAGGGTACATACATTTTATTGGACGAAGCATCGGTAACCGGTACTGCCAACATTGTGATGGCAGCCGTACTGGCAAAAGGCATTACCACCATATATAATGCCGCCTGCGAGCCTTATTTGCAGCAGCTTTGTAAAATGCTTAACCGCATGGGCGCCAAAATTACCGGCATAGGCTCAAACTTGCTGAGCATTGAAGGCGTAACCGAGCTTGGTGGTACCGAGCACCGTCTATTGCCGGATATGATCGAGATCGGCTCGTTCATTGGTTTAGCCGCCATGACCGAATCTGAGATCACCATAAAAAATGTGAACTACCCTGAGCTGGGCATGATCCCCGATGTTTTTAAACGCCTGGGTATTAAGCTGGAGCTTAGGGGCGATGATATTTACATTCCCGCACAAAAGCATTACGAAATTGAAACCTTTATTGATGGCTCCATCATGACCATTGCCGATGCGCCGTGGCCGGGCTTTACGCCCGATTTGCTGAGCATTGTTTTGGTAGTTGCCATACAGGCCAAAGGATCGGTTCTGATCCATCAAAAAATGTTTGAGAGCCGTTTGTTCTTTGTGGATAAACTGTTAGATATGGGCGCTCAGATCATACTATGCGATCCGCACCGTGCTACTGTGATCGGTTTGGATAAACAGGTACAGCTACGCGGTATCTCCATGACATCGCCTGATATACGTGCCGGGGTAGCTTTGTTAATTGCAGCCCTATCGGCCAAAGGAAAATCAACCATTTACAATATTGAACAAATTGAGCGTGGCTATCAGCATATTGACAAACGCTTAATTGCATTGGGTGCCGATATTAAAAGAATATAAAGCAAGTATAACCTCAAAAAAAGCTGAAAGACATAAACTTTCAGCTTTTTTGCTTTTAGCACTAAATTATTACCTTTATCATAAGCTGACCTAAAAATGCCCTACCAAAACAAGAGATCAACCTACGCTGTATTTATACTTGTATTTGTAATCATTAAAATAGGTTTAAACCTGTTTGCCATATCGCATTTCGGCTTTCACCGCGATGAACTGCTGCACCTGGTACTTGCCGATCATTTAGACTGGGGCTACAAAGAAGTGCCGCCATTTATTGCCCTGCTGGCAAAAATAAGTTCCGTACTTTTTGGCGATTCTGTTTTTGCGGCCCGCATTTTCCCAACCCTTTGCAGCGGACTTATCGTTTGGTTCACCGGCCTTATTGTGATGGAGCTGGGTGGTAAAAGGTTTGCTATTGCATTGGCCTGCATGTCGCTCCTGTTTGCGCCAGCATTTGCCGCAAGCGGCTACCTGTTTCAGCCCGTAGTGTTTGACCAGTTGTGGTGGGTTATGGCCGTTTGGCTGCTTACAAAGTATAGCAATACATCAGCCATAAAATATTTATACTTTTTGGGGATAGTTGTAGGCATTGGGGTGCTTACAAAATATACCATGCTATTTTTTACGGGCTCTTTAATTTTAGGCCTGCTGGTAAGCAAGCAGCGCAAGCTTTTATTTAACAAGCATGTTTTAGGTGCGGCCCTGCTTGCACTGCTGATAATTTTGCCCAACCTTATCTGGCAATTCCAACATCATTTACCGGTTTTTACCCACATGCATAACCTGCGCGAACAACAACTGCAATACATCAAACCGTCCGACTTTATTATGCAGGATCTTTTGGATAACGGTATTGCCCTGTTTGTTTGGTTAACCGGGTTTGTATTTCTGCTGTTTTCGTTCAGGCTGCATAAGTTCCAGTTCATTGCGTTTGCCTTTGTGTTTATATTTATCTTTCTGTTGGCGATGAAGGGTAAAAGCTATTACCTTTTTGGCGCATTCCCTATGTTGTTTGCCGCCGGAGGTTTTGGGTTTGAGCGTTGGCTTAAAACCAGTGGCTATGCATTGCGCAGCCTGGTTATCGCTCTATTTACCATCCCTAACTTTTTGCTTTTCCCTATATTTTTACCCGTTTTACCGATGGATAAAACGCTGGCATTTTTCAGGTACACCAAGGCAAACCTGCCTTTTCTAAAATTTACGGTGACCTGGGAAGATCACCAAACACATGCCACCACACAGGATTACGCCGATATGTTCGGCTGGGACGAAATGACCGCAAAAGTAGCCCGGGTATGGAACAGTCTAACCCCCGAGCAGCAAAAGCATACCCAGTTATATGCCGATAACTATGGTGAGGCTGGTGCCATACACCACTTTGGTAAGCAATACCATTTGCCCGAGGTTATATCACTTAACAGCAGCTTTACCCTTTGGGCACCCGATAGCCTGAACGCACAGTATATTATTTATGTGGACGACCAGGGCGGAGGTAACATTAAAACCTTCGCATCGCATTTAGAAAGCTATAAAAAATACGGCGAGGTTGAGAACCCCCTTGCTGTTGAAAAAGGCACCGGCATTTTCCTGTTGGTACATCCGGATCCCGCTTTAAATAAGCGCTACAGTAATGAGCTTGCCAGGAAAAGGTTAGAATAAATAATCCCGATAAACTAAAAAAGGTGTTCCGCTTAATGCAAAACACCTTTTCAATCTAAAGCTTTTATTATTTATGCTGATATAGCATTGATAATATCGTACTGGGTAATAATTTCTATCTGCCCGTTATCTTCAACCAATACAGCAATGTTATCCTTATTGATCATGGCCGAGATCTTATCGATAGAGGTATTGAGATCAACAAAGGGGAAGGGGCTGGTGGTGATGTTTTTGATAGGCTGAGATTTGATCGACGGGTTTTCTATTAACGAGTTTAAAATATCACTTTCAGTAATCTTACCTATCACCATTCCTTTTTGTGTTACAGGGATCTGCGAGATGTTTAACGATTTAATAGTATTTATAGCCTCCAGGACAGTCTTTTCGCAATCGATGGTAACTATCAGCTGGTTATCCTTCTTTTGGATGATATGGCGCGCTGTAAGCTTTTCGTCTTTCAGGAAACCTCGGTCGCGCAGCCAGTCGTCATTATACATTTTACCCAGGTAACGGGTACCATGATCCGGGAAAATGATCACCACCACATCGCCTTCTTTAAACTTATCCTTCATCTGCAACACCCCGGCAACTGCCGAGCCTGTTGAGTTCCCTGCAAAAATGCCTTCCTTGCGTGCAATCTCGCGGGTCATTAGGGCTGCATCCTTATCGGTTACTTTTTCAAAATGATCTATCAGGTTAAAATCAACGTTCTGCGGTAAAAAATCCTCACCAATGCCTTCGGTAATGTATGGGTAGATCTCGTTCTTATCCATCACCCCTGTTTCCTTGTATTTTTTAAATACGGAACCGTAAGTATCAATCCCAATAACCTGGATGGCCGGGTTTTTCTCTTTCAGATACCTGGCTATACCTGATATGGTACCACCTGTACCAACACCTGCAACCAAGTGCGTTACTTTACCATTGGTTTGCTCCCATATCTCGGGCCCGGTTGATTCATAGTGGGCCTGTGAGTTTGATAAGTTATCGTACTGGTTAGGTTTCCATGAGTTTGGCACCTCGCGCTCCAGGCGTGATGATACCGAGTAATAAGAACGTGAATCTTCCGGGTCAACGTTGGTAGGGCAAACAATAACCTCGGCACCAAAGGCGCGCAGCGCATCAAATTTTTCTTTTGATTGTTTATCGGTACTGGTAAAAATACATTTGTAGCCTTTTATAACGGCGGCAATGGCCAGGCCCATACCCGTATTACCTGAAGTTCCTTCAATAATGGTTCCGCCGGGTTTAAGCTTACCGCTTTTTTCGGCATCCTCAATCATTTTAAGGGCCATACGATCCTTAATTGAGTTACCCGGATTGGTTGTTTCAATTTTGGCTAAAACCGTTGCCGGGATATCTTTAGTTACTTTATTCAATTTAACCATCGGGGTGTCCCCTATGGTTTCCAATATGTTATTGTACCACATAATTTAATATCTACTAATCCGGTATACAAAGCGGATTATGCTTCAAAATTACCTTTCTTAAATGATATATCCCGAATTAATATGAGGAATTGTTAAAGCATTATAAAATCTCTGCATAAAAAAAGCCACACCTAAATCCTCTCCAAAGGAAAGGACTTTAACAGGTAGAGAATATCATTTTACATGAAATTACCTGCTATTTTAACTAAAAAATCAAATGCTTAACCGTTAGCCCATTATTGATGAGCTGTTTTAAGGATTCAATACCGATTTTTAAATGTGTTTCAACAAACTGCTCGGTAACGCTCGAATCACTTTCGGCAGTTTTTACCCCCTCCGGAATCATCGGCTGATCGGATACCAACAGCAGTGCGCCAGTAGGTATCTTATTAGCAAAGCCCGTTGTAAAAATGGTTGCGGTTTCCATATCAACGGCCATCGCCCTTAATTCTTTCAGGTATTTTTTAAACTCCTTGTCGTGCTCCCAAACGCGGCGGTTGGTAGTGTAACAGGTTCCGGTAAAGTAATCGCGCCCAAAGTCGCGTATGGTGGTTGATATAGCTTTTTGCAGCGCAAATGATGGCAGTGCAGGCACTTCGGCAGGCAGGTAATCATTTGATGTACCCTCGCCTCTGATACCGGCAATCGGCAATATCAGGTCGCCTACTTTATTCTTCTTTTTAAGGCCGCCGCACTTCCCCAAAAATATAACAGCCTTAGGGTGTATGGCCGTAAGCAGATCCATAATGGTGGCCGCTACCGAGCTGCCCATACCAAAGTTTATAATGGTTATGCCATTGGCAGTTACGCTTTGCATCGGCTTATCCAAACCTAATATCTGCGCATCATCGTTCCACTGCGAAAACAGGTGGATGTATTTTGAGAAATTAGTTAAAATAATATAATTGCCAAAATCAGCCAGGGGGCGGCCGGTATAACGAGGCAGCCAGTTGGTAACTATAGCCTCCTTGGTTTTAAGGCCTGATGTTACCGGGCTATGTACTTCCCTTATCCTTTTGGGTTTTGCTTCGGATATTTCTTCTTTTTTAATGTCCAGGTGTTCATTCATGGTACTGGTGTTTAAGTGTCTTAATGCACTCTCCGTGGGGAGGAAAGCCTTTTATACAACAAACCCCGGTATTAACCAGGGCCAGTTGTTATATCAAATATAAGAAATTGATTATATGTTTATGTTAAGCTACCTTTAATTTTTTAAGGTCTGATTTTTCGAATTTCTCATGTGCATAATCCAATGTTACGTTTAAGCGCTTCACATCTTTTTGCGATGGAAACTCAAACATGGCATCAATCATAATAGCTTCGCATATAGAACGTAAACCACGGGCGCCTAATTTAAACTCCATTGCTTTATCAACAATAAAATCAAGCACATCGGCATCAAACTCAAGCTTTACACCTTCATATTCAAACAGTTTTTTGTACTGTTTAAGTAAGGAGTTTTTAGGCTCGGTTAAAATATTCTGCAATGCTTCCCTGTCTAAAGGGTTTAAATAAGTAAGCACAGGCAAACGGCCAATCAGCTCGGGTATTAAGCCGAATGATTTCAGATCCTGCGGGGTAATGTATTTATAAAGGTTTTTTAGGTCAACCTCGCTATCATCACGTTTCATTTTATAACCAACTGTTTGCGTACGCAGGCGGTTAGCAATTTTTCTGTCGATACCATCAAATGCACCACCGCAAATAAACAGGATGTTGTTGGTATTAACGGTAATCATTTTTTGATCAGGATGCTTGCGGCCTCCCTGTGGCGGTACATTAACCATGGTACCTTCCAGTATCTTTAACAGGGCCTGTTGTACACCCTCGCCAGATACATCACGGGTAATAGAGGCGTTATCGCTTTTGCGGGCAATTTTATCAACCTCATCAATGTAAACAATCCCTCTTTCGGCAGTGGCTACATCATAATCGGCGGCTTGCAGCAGGCGGGTTAAAATACTTTCAACATCCTCCCCTACATAACCGGCTTCGGTTAATACGGTAGCATCACAAATACAAAACGGAACGTTTAATACTTTGGCAAGTGTTTTTGCAAGCAGGGTTTTACCGGTACCGGTTTCGCCCACCATAATGATATTTGATTTTTCAATCTCAATATCATCCTTATCAACACGCTGGTTTAATCTTTTATAATGATTATATACGGCAACAGCCAATACCTTTTTGGCATCATCCTGCCCAATAACATATTGGTCAAGGTGTGCCTTAATTTCAGCAGGTTTTAGGGTTGCGGGTGTTGCAGGCGATGTTTTTACCTTGCGTACCTTTAGCTCTTCAGCCAGAATTTCGTTAGCCTGGTTAACGCATTTATCACAAATGTGCGCATCAAGGCCCGCTATCAGCATCAGGGAATCCTGTTTACCTGCGCCACAAAACGAACACCTGATCTCCTTGCTGTTTTTATTCATCTGATTTACTTTTTCTATTCAAATTTAATTAAAAAAGTCGGTAAGTCCGAAAGCTTAATTAGATGCCGGACTTACCTGCTTTTACCCGTTGCGGGCTATTACCTCAAAGAATTATTTCTTTGGATTGTTTCCTCTTAAAATTTCATCAACCATACCAAATTCTTTAGCTTCTTCGGCTATCATCCAATGGTCACGGTCTGATGCATCCCAAACTTTCTCGTAAGATGTACCGCTATGATCAGCAATGATCTGGTACAATTCTTTTTTCAGCTTGGTTATTTCGTGATACGTAATTTCTATATCAGATTGTTGCCCCTGTGCACCGCCTGATGGCTGGTGTATCATTACCCTGGCATGTGGTAACGCTGCCCTTTTGCCCGCTGCACCTGCACATAATAATACGGCGCCCATTGAGGCTGCCATACCTGTACAAATTGTTGCTACATCGTTTGATATAAATTGCATGGTATCATAAATACCTAAACCTGCGTAAACCGAACCTCCAGGTGAATTGATATAGATCTGGATATCGCGTTTTGCATCGGCCGATTGAAGGAAAAGCAATTGAGCCTGAATAATGTTTGCAATATTTTCATAAATCGCATCGCCTAAGAAAATGATACGATCCATCATTAAGCGCGAAAACACATCCATTTGTGCTACGTTTAGCTGGCGCTCCTCGATAATATAAGGCGTCATGCCGGTTGGCAGGCTGGCCCTGTCAACACCTGCAATAAATTTATCTACATAGATACTGTTTATCCGGTGATGCTTTACAGCATATTTTCTGAATTCGTTTTTATCAATGTTACTGCTCATGATTTTGTTTTGTTAAGATGCGGGTTTTAATCGCGATAAATATAGTTGTTACTTAAATACATTTAGTACCATAAAGTTTACGAAAAGTAAATTTATTTGCTGAAGACCCAAAAGGCAGTAAAGACCGAAAGTCCGGAGTTTAAAAATCAACTGCTGATTTCAAAACTCCGGACTTTCCGGTTATAGGTTTTATAGATACCATTCAGCAACACTGTATCGCCTTGCGGCCATACCGGATTACCAAAGCAGGAATTATATAATTAAGCTACCAATTTGCTAAAATCGGTATATAATATTTCCTTAGGTTCTAAAGTAACTACGCTTTTAATATGGTTAAATACTTTTAAAGCTTTCACTTCTTCAAATATCTTGTTAGCGTTCTCTTTGTTTTGCAGGTATTGAACTGCATACTGAGCCAATTGATCATCGGGTATGCCCTGCGGGCTATACATTTTAAACTGTTGTGCTAAACGCTCTTTTGCCAGTTCAAAAACCTCTTCGTATTTAAGCTCAATCTTGTTGTCTTTAATAATTTTGTTTTCAATCAAAGTCCACTTAAGGTTTTGAGCAAAATCATTATAGCCACCAGCTAACTCATCTTCGCTAAGTTTATCGTTAGTAGCTTTTAACCAGCGTTTCAAAAACTCATCAGGCAGGGTTAATTCAACCTTACCTAAACCGTAATTGTAAACATCGTTCTGTAATTTACGTTCAGAATCCTGAATCATCATTACTTCGATTTCCTCGGTTATTTTAGCCTTAAACTCTTCTTCGGTAGTTACTGTACCTTCACCAAATAATTTATCAAAGAACTCCTGGTTTAAATCACTTTCCTCTAAACGGTTAACATTTTTAACGGTAAGGCGGAAATTAGATTTTAAATCTGCTGCTGTTTCTTCATCAATTTTTAATAACCCTGCAACCTTAGCTGCATCGTTACCAAAAGCTTTCTGAATATCAAGCGTTACTACATCATCCTTTTTTAAACCAATTAATGATGCTTTTATGGCTTCATCCTTGATCTGATCTAAACGAACTGATGCTGTGTTGCTAATGCCATCCTCAAAAACAGAACCATCTGGCGAAAGCTGCGTTAATTCAGAATAAAGCACATCATCATCTGCCGATACGTCAGGATTTGTCATTTTGCCATAACCTCTGCGGATATTTTTGATACGGGCGGCCAAAGTTTCGTCATCAACTTTAATAACGTACTGAGTTAATTTATCAGCTGCCGAAAACTCAACATTAAACTCAGGGGCCAAACCAACTTCGTAGTTAAACTCAAAGTTATCGGCAAAATCCCAGTTATATTCTTTAGCGTTATCAACCTTTGGCAATGGCTGGCCTAAAACCTCCATCTGCTCTTCTTCCAAATATTTATTCAGCGTATCTGAAAGCATGTTGTTGATCTCATCAACCAAAATGCTTTTTCCATACATTCTTTTTATGTGTGATGCTGGCACCATTCCCGGACGGAATCCCGGAATTTTAGCTTTTTTAGCCTGATCCTTAATTGCCTTATCAACACGTGGCTGATAATCTTCTGGATTGATATTGATCTTTACAACTGCGTTCAGGTTATCAATCTTTTCCTGTGAAATATTCATCTTATTACCGGTATTTTATCTAAATTGATGTACAAGCACACGTTTAAATTCAGCGCCTGCTTTTGGAGGGTCAAAGGTATGAAAAAAGTACGGAAGTTTGAAAAGCCAGTATAGCATCAAAGTAAAAAAGCCAAACAAAAGTCTGGCTCATTATACCTGTGCTGCAAAGCATAAGCATCCGGTTTCTTTAAGTATTAAAAGTTAATTAACCTTCTCAACCGATGCTGCATCGGATTTTTTGGTATTTACATTTGGCGCATTACCATGGTATTTTATTATGGCCCCATCGCTGGCAAGCACGTTTAAACTATTTAAAACATTTACTTCGCCATAAGCCGCATCTGATGCCTGGATGGTAACATCACTGGTTACCATATCGGCTGCATTGATCTTGCTGCCATCGCTAATTTTAATATCGTGCGATGTTGCCTGTCCTTTTAAGTTTAGCTCAGTAGCATCACTATTATGCGTAATAATATGGTTAGCGGTAAGCGCCATAGTTACCTTGGCCGCGTCAGATAGTTTAAAGTACATATCCTTAACGGTAATCTTCCCATCGGCTTCAATTTCTGATGCATCGCCTGCCCTAACTTCTTCCAGCATGCGGATGGGCACATGAACAATCATCTCGCCGCTGTTGCAGGTATTTTGCCTGATGTATATGCGCAGCTTATCGCCGCTAACGCTGGTTCTGATATATTTGATCAGGTTATCATCGGCTGTAATGCTCAGGGTTGATGAGCTATCCTGTTTAATGATCACCTTAAAAGAGTCGGATACTTCGAGCCTTTTAAAATCAGCTACCTTACGGGTTTCGGTAGCCTGGTTGCCCGAACCCTGTACGCAATTATTGTATCTGCAGGCTGATAAGCTGCTAAAAGCAACACCTGCTGCCATTAGTGTTATAAGTAAATGAATCCGTTTCATATTTTTTATTGTTTCAGACTATCAATTATAAGTTTAAGTTACACCAAAAATAAAAAAAGCTATCTGTTTTAATTGATAGCTAAGCCTATATACTGAACCTTTTTAAATGGCGGGGTTGATTAAAGATCAGCCAGTTCATCAATTTCTGACCTTTTTACAGATGCTGTTGTGTTAAGTACTGTTTTTGAAGCGTGTTTGGTAATTAAGTTATTCTGATCAACATTACCGGCGTTGTTGCATTTCAAATCAAACTCGCTTGCTGTACCGCTTAGGTTTGCTTTGGCCTGATCGCTTACGGTTACGTTAGCGCTGTAGGCATCCAAATCTAATTTTGCAGTGGCATTGTTGTGCAGATCAACCTCAAATTCAATTTTTGAAAGGTTACCGAATGATTTTACTACTGAATTATCAAAGGCAGAGATGGCACGCAAGTCGTTAGCGGTAACCCAAACTACCAATTTTTCGGCTTTGTATGATGATATGCGTAATACGCCGTTTTTGCTTTGTACCAAAGCGCCTTCTGTATAATATTTATTGTAAACTTTTACCTGGTCTTTTGAACCGTCAGATACGTAAAGCTCAACGTTTCCGTAAACTTCTATTTTGCTGATTGCAGTGATGTCATTTAAAACAGTAACATTTTCGGTTGTGTTTTTTGCAGTGGCTGCATAAGTTGTGTTTGCTACTCCTAAACCTAATACTAAGGCAGTGAATAATGTTATGATTTGAGTTTTCATGATGATTATATTTTTGATTGTTAAGTAATTATATTTTCTAAATTTTAAATACACCAATATGACGACCCCGGGTGGCAAACGTTACAGCAATATGGCCCCTATTAGGTGTGGAGGCGGTTTTTCCCGGTAAGGCAGGTAAATATGTCGGTGAAATGCGGAAGATTTTTTGATTTTTTATCACCTTTGTAAGTCGATACTATATATATGCAGATTAAAACAAAAAGCACTTCACAACTGTATGGAGTATAGATATTTGCTGATACGTTAAGCTTTCTGCATTTAGCGATAGCTTTTAATAATTAATTAAATTAGATGGAACAACTGCCCGATCGTTCCCGGACGATACATTTAGGAGACAATCGTTTACGTAAATTTTTTACAGACAATCTGGATAAGATCTATTGCGCCAAAAAGCACATGGTTGAACGTTTCCCCGAAATTGCCAACGAAGCGCATTTTTCAGATCTGAACCTTGCCATTTTAGAAACCATTGAGGATGTAAAAAAACAGATCGTCCGTATGGATGAGATTTACACCATATTAGGCGCGCAAAACTCGATTACAGGCTGCGGCGGACTTGCCGGGATGATTGAAGAAGCCTTTACTGCTATTAACGATCAAAAAGGTGATACCGCATTAAGGGATATGGCCATCCTTTTTTACCTGCAAAATATGGAAAGCATTGAGGTAGCATCGTTCCAGGTACTGCAAATGATGGCGGTAAAAATTAAAAATGACGAGATTTTACAATTATTAAAGGAAAACATTGACGAAGCTAAGGATGACCGGATGCTATTGCTGATGATAACCGCCAAATATGTTACCAGTTAAGGGCTAACTTTTTAAACACTTTTAACCGGCAAAATGAGAAACTGTCTGTTTATTATAAATGCTCCGTAATCATTTTCCCTATTTTAGAAATGACGACGGAGCATTTAGCATTTTTACAAATTCATGCCGCCTGATACTTCAATGCGCTGTGCATTGATCCAGCGGGCATCTTCGGTACATAAAAAGGCAACCACGCCGCCAATATCATCAGGCAAACCTGCGCGGCCCAAAGCCGTAACCGATTTCACATAATCATTGTAGTGTTGATTGTCGCGCACTGCGCCGCCGCCAAAATCGGTTTCAATAGCGCCTGGTGCAACTACATTTACAGCAATGCCCCGTGCGCCTAATTCTTTAGCCTGGTATTTGGTTAAGGTTTCAATAGCGCCTTTCATGGAGGCGTAAGCCGCATAGCCTGGTGCCGAAAAACGTGCCAGCCCTGTTGACAGGTTAATAATGCGACCGCCATCGTTAATGAGCGGCAGAGCCTTTTGAGTCAGGAAAAACACCCCTTTAAAGTGAATGTTCATCAGGGTATCAAAAGCATCCTCACTTGTTTCGGCAAACGGAGCATTGATACCTATACCTGCATTATTAATTAAAAAATCAAAGTGACCGGCATTAAATGTATCCTTCAATACAGCTTTTATCTGCTCAAAAAATGCATCGAAAGTTTTAATCTCGCCTGTGTTAAGTTGCAGGGCCGCGGCTTTAACGCCTTCTTTTTGTATCTCGGCAACAACAGCCAGCGCTTCGTCTTTTTTACTGTTATAGGTAATAATAACGTTAATACCCTTTTTGGCAATGCTTAATGCCATGTTTTTGCCCAGGCCACGGCTGCCGCCGGTTACTAAAGCTATTTTATTGTTTGGTTCCATTTTGTTTTATTGTTTTGATAAAACAAAGGTAGGGCTGATTGTTTTGGGCGAGTTTGCAAACATCAATCCAATAGTTGCAAAAATCAAATATCAGTTATTACGACCGGAATGCCATAGGGGTAAAAGCCGTTTGTTTCCTGAAAAAGTTTGAAAAATGGGCCACCTGCTCAAAACCAAGACTATACGAGATCTCCGAAATATTCCAGTCGGTTTGTTTCAGCAATATTTTAGCCTCCTGTACAATCCTGCTGCTGATAATATCTGTAGTGGTTTTACCAGTGTTTTCTTTCAGCACCTTATTCAGGTGGTTTACGTGTACGGCAAGGCGGTCTGCATAATCCTTTGCGGTACGCATCAGCAGTTTTTGGTTTGGCGATTCGATAGGAAACTGGCGCTCCAGCAATTCAATAAACAGAGATGATACCCGCGCCGATGCATTGTGCAATGGATAAAGCGCAGTAGCAGGCTGCAATTTTTGACCATAATGGATCAGCTCCAACACATAATTACGCAGCAGATCATACTTAAAGGTATAATCAGACGATAACTCCTTGTACATCTTGCTGAAAATATAGTTAAGCTCTTCGGCTTCCTCATCTGTTAGCTGAAATACGGGGTAACCTCCCGGTTGAAAGATGGGCAGATCATCAAGCACCACACCGCTTTTTGCATGGATCAAAAATTCATCTGTAAAAATGCAAAAGTACCCCGCCTGGTTTTCATCCTGCGGGACATAGTTATACGGAATTTTGGGTGTGGCAAACAGCAGGGCATTTTTTTCAATATCAATAACCTTATCGGCATATTCGGCTTTATTATGGCCGCGTATCAGGCTTATTTTATAGTAAGCCCGCCTGTTATAGGGCATTGTTCCCGGTTTCTTTTTGTATTGGGCAGTAAAATCATCCGTTTTAAAAACATTAAAATGGCCAATCTCCTTGTTTATTCCTTCGGGGATAAAAGCTGCCGTTTGCTTATAAAATTCTTCGAGTGTGGTAGTTTCCATTTGCGGTATTTATTTGCAAAATTCAAATTATTAACAAAGGTAGCTAACTTAATTTTAATTGCAATAGTATGCTTTTGCTTATAACTATCCCCGCAATAAAGCGAAAATTAAAAAAGGCAGGAAACTGATTTAAGTAAAACCTTATCCCACAAAAAAAAGCCACCCGTTTAAACAGATGGCTTTGTAAAATATATGTTGATTTTAAAATTAGGCTTAGATACCGGCCATTTCATCTTCCTTGATAGTTACAGGGAAGTTGGTTTTATTTTCGGTGTAGTGCGCAGCAGCAAAGTTAAAGCTGTTTACACTTGCTGATACATTGTGGTTTAAGCTAAACTCGGTAGCGTTACCGCTCAGGTTAACTTTTGCATGGTCGGCAACGGTTACGTTGGCACTGTAAGCATCCAGATCCAACTTAGCCGATGCATTATCGTGCAGGTCAACATTGAATTCAATTTTTGAAAGGCTGCCGAATGATTTTACTTCAGAGTTGTCATAAGCTGATATGGCACGTAAATCATTTGCACTTACCCAAACTACTAATTTTTCGTTTTTGTAAGATGAAATGCGCAGTACACCATTTTTGCTTTGTACCAAAGCACTCTCGGCATAATACTGGTTGTAAACCTTTACCTGATCTGATGAAGCATCAGAAATGTAGAGTTCAACGTTACCGTGTAATTCGATTTTGTTGATGGCACTGATGTCATTTAATATGGTGTAGGCTGAATTATTTAAGTTGGCAGCAGATGTTAATTTTGTTGATGCTAATACTATAACAAGTACGGTGATCAATGATAAAACTTTAGATTTCATGATATTAATATTTTGATTTTCAATTATTTGTATTTTTTATTTCTTTTTAAATACAACCATAAGACGACACCGAATTTAAAACGTTACAAAAAAAATTAGTTATTCGATGTACCCCCTATTTTCGTCGGCAAAGGTGTGGTTTTTATCGGTGAAAATTCTCATCATAGTGTAATAATTACACCCAGTTTTAACCCTTTTTGCGCCTATTTAAAAAAACTATGCATGCATAACATAAACATTACAATGTTTATGGTTTTATTTACTTTAATACTTTACGATTATATTTGCCTGCATGAGTACAATCCTGATCAAATCGGCAACTATAGTTAATGAGGGCCAGCAGTTTATTGCTGATGTTTTGGTAAAAGATGGTTTTATTGAAAAGATAGACCAGCAAATTAACTTTGCGGCCGATCAGGAGATCAATGCTGAAGGCTTGCACCTGTTCCCGGGGTTTATAGATGACCAGGTTCATTTCCGCGAACCGGGCTTAACGCACAAGGCTAATATCTATTCAGAATCAAGAGCTGCCGTGGCCGGAGGCATTACCACTTTTATGGAAATGCCCAACACTGTACCCAATACGCTTACTCAACAACTATTAGAAGATAAGTACCAGATAGCAGCCAACACATCACTGGCCAACTACTCTTTTTATATGGGTGCCTCAAATGATAATATTGACGAAGTGCTGCGCACCGATACTGCCAATGTTTGCGGTGTAAAAGTATTTATGGGATCATCAACCGGAAACATGCTGGTAGATAACCCAACAACGCTCGAAAATATTTTCACTAATTCCCCAATGTTAGTGGCCACACATTGCGAAGATGAGGCGACCATCAGGGAAAACCTTAATCATTACAAACAACTGCTTGGCGAAAACATCCCGGTAAGACTGCACCCAAAGATCCGCAGTGCCGAGGCTTGTTACATCTCCTCATCAATGGCGG
Source organism: Mucilaginibacter sp. (assembly GCF_965277465.1). Taxonomy (GTDB): domain Bacteria; phylum Bacteroidota; class Bacteroidia; order Sphingobacteriales; family Sphingobacteriaceae; genus Mucilaginibacter. The sequence goes on along the minus strand of NZ_CBDICW010000001.1, from coordinate 2,181,249 downwards.
TCGACCTGGCTAAAAAGCATAATACCCGTTTGCATATTCTGCACATCTCTACCGAAAAAGAAACCCACCTTTTTGACAATACACTGCCACTAAAAGATAAAAGGATCACTGCTGAAGCCTGCATCCACCATCTTTGGTTTACCAATAAGGATTACGAAACAAAAGGCAACCTGATTAAATGGAACCCTGCCATAAAAACAGAGCAAGACAGGGATGGCATTTTAAAGGCCGTACTGGATGGCCGCATAGATGTTATAGCAACAGACCATGCGCCACATACTATTGAAGAGAAAGCCTTACCATACCTGCAGGCACCATCTGGCGGACCATTGGTACAACACGCACTGCCTGCCATGCTGGAGCTTTACCACAAGGGCAAAATAACCTTAGAACAAATGGTGGAAAAAATGGCGCATAACGTAGCCATCTGTTTCCAGATTGAAAAGCGTGGTTTTATACGCGAAGGTTACTGGGCCGACATTGTATTAGCCGACTTAAGTAAACCCTGGAAAGTGAACAAGGACAACCTGTTGTACCATTGCAAATGGAGCCCGTTTGAGGGCACCACTTTCCAGTCAAAAATCACACATACCCTTGTATCAGGCAACCTTGTGTGGAGCAACGAAAGTTTAACAGAAGGCAAAGCCGGTAAAAGGCTGAGCTTTATACGATAATTCGTTTAAGTTAATAGGGTTTAAGGAAGAGATTGGGTAGCCCTTACGGAACTACCCTTTTTTTATATTGATTTCACCATCAACTAATGGCCACATAAATTTTTACTTCTGTTTCCTCATAGCTTTCGGCATTAACCCGGTACTGATCATAATCGGTAGTGTACTTTCTGCTGGCATCACCAACCCATATTTGCTGCCATGCGGTGTAAACCTTTTCGGGTAGTTTGCCATTTAAAAAATAAACCTGGTATTTACCAGCCGGGATAGTCACCCCGATAATCCCTTCCGGAACCTGCGCCATTGAACCAACCTTGCAGCCTATTACGGTTGTGTATGGCCCGGTATGGTCTGTTTCATAATCAGTATACAGGCAGTATATATCATCCGTTACTTTGTTCTTTATCTGCCCGGCCAAACCTTCGCTCATAAACCTTGCCCATAAGTGGCCGATGTCTGTTTGCGACTGACCGTTTTTGTTGGTTGTCCTTACCGATATTCCGGCAATATAAATCGCTTCCTGCTCAATTATTTCTATTTTAGCTATCATTACCAAAAGTTATATTGATATATAAAATACTTTTAATGATATATTTATAAATATCACTTAAATAGATACATTAACATACTATTTCTCTATCATAGCTTTCAATCCATCAAAAATAGAGATCCAGTTTTGCTCGGAATGGTCTGCCGCTTCCTGATTTTTAACGCCATCCTGGGTTATTACAAGGGTGGTTACACCTGCCGTTTCACTTAGTTCGTACGTAATGTTACTATAGTTTTCGGGCTTGTTCTCTGTACCGGCCATGCTGCTCCAATAGCTATATTTCAATAATCGGGGTGCATCAATTTCAAGGATCACGCCTCCGTCCTGGTAAGTATGTCCATCCCATTCACCACTGAATATAATGGGGCTGCCAACTTTCCATTCGGATTGAAGGTCAGTTCCAAAAAAGTATTGCTTCACCATGGCGGGGTCTGTTAATCCTTTCCATACATCGGCAATTTGTGCCTTAAAGGTAACGGTGGTTTTTGAGGTTAATGTGCTCATATATTTTACTGGTTAATTTGTTATCTATATAATGGTTTAATTGTTTTTACTTCACTCCTACCCTATTCTTTTTGATGGCCTAATAAAGGTTTAGAGTTCATCTATTCGCTTATCATTTCCTTTTTTATCAAATTAAAATCGGCTGCCGGTATCTCAAAAAAGCCAAACCTAAACCGGTAGCCCCATGCGCTTTTATTGGTGATAAAAGCAAGCTTATTTCTTAAGGGTGCAATTGGTGTTTCGGTACAGTGATGATAATTTATATTACGGCGATACGGGATAAAATCGTCGCTCATTTTATGCTGATAAACCTCATCATCTGCCACCTGCCCGATGGCTGTAAATGCCTGGCAGGGCACATTGCCACTCATTGTTTGTTTGGGTGAGTAAAAGACTACCCAATCATTAACCGCCATTCGTTTTAAGGGAGCTGCCTTGCCATGATTAGCCTGCATAAAACTTCCAGCAACACCACGGGCAATATGATCTTTTGATACAACAACTACCCAGTAACGCATTTTATAAACCTTGTTTGTTTACACAAATTAAGGAAGGGTTAGTGACAACCCTATGTCAGTAGGAATTTAACAACTGAAGATTTTTTTGAGCAATGAGCGATCCAATTTGGCTAACCCGATCCTTTAAACTATCCGGACTGATGATCTCGGCACTATCACCAAACATCATGTACCAGCGGGCAAAGCCCTCTAATGATGTGGTTAGAAAAGTCATCTCTACCTGGTTACCTATCGTTTTTTCGGATACAAAACCACTGTAGTACTTTTGATATTCAAGGTGGCTATAAATTTTGTTATCCACCTTAATAACTACAAGGTCAAGCTCCTGCTCTTTGGCCGCCTGGTTTATGTAAGCTTTTAAAGTAGGGTGCTTGTTATTAAAGTGGCGGTCGGTGGTAATTATGCCGTTTATCCTGTCAACCCTAAAATCACGGTATGCATTCCGCATCAGGCAAAAAGCAATCAGGTGCCAGTTGCCGTCTTTATAAAAGATGCCCACAGGCTCAATATCCCTGTTGGTATGCTCCTGGCTGTGGTTGGCAAAATAATCAATGGTAATAATATATTTACGGGCAATGCTGTTCAGCAGGGTTTGGATATGATCCTTATTACTGGCATTTAGCTGGCTTTGACTTTTAAGGACCTCTATTTTACCATCAATATCCTCTAACAGGTTCTTTTCGGCGGTTTTTAGTATGGCCTTGATCTTGTACATGGCCGACTGGTGGTGTTCCATTGTAGAAGCATCCGTCATCTTCTCAACAAACTTTTCGGCAGTTAAAAAGGCAGTGGCTTCCTCGCGGGTAAACATAACCGGGGGCAGTCGGTAGCCTTCCATTATGGAGTAGCCAACCCCGGCTTCGCCAATAATAGGGATACCGGCTTCCTCCAGCGTTTTTACATCGCGGTAAACCGTACGCAGGCTTATATTGAACCGATCGGCAATATCACTGGCCTTAACCACCCTGCGCGATTGCAACTGAATTAAAATAGCCGATACCCTGTCAATGCGGTTCATATCATCCAAATTAAAGAAAAATCGGGGATGTTAGGATAATATTTTTTATTTTGCATTAATGAAAACGGATGATAAAATAGTAACATTTGAGTCCTATTACGACCCCATGCTGGCGCACATCGTACGCACCCGGCTGGAAGCTAACGGAATACCCTGTTTTATTGCCGATGAAAATACCATAGGCGCCAACCCGCTTTATAACCAGGCCGTAGGCGGTATAAAAGTTAAGGTTTTTGAAAAAGACATTGAAAAATGCCGCGAAATATTAGCCACCGAAGGCGACCTGCACGAACAGGATCACTTTGAAATTGATAACGAAACCAATACCTACGTGGTTTGCCCCTACTGTTCATCAACCAACGTGGTAAACATTGCCAAAGATAAAGACGAAGGTGTTTTAGATTCGTTTATAAACCTGGTAAACCCGTTTCAAACCCAAATGAACTGGCATTGCTATAACTGCCAGCAGGATTTTGAATAGCAGCACATAATGAGTTATCAAAACCTTAAAACCGGTATTAAAATTGGCATTGCAGCTGCACTGGCTATAATTTTGTTCCAGGTATCAAATATTTTGCTGGTTTATAAGTATTTCAGGTTTGATTATTATATAACGGCTATTGCCATACTGTTTTTAATAGCTGGATTTTTTATTTCGAAGTACAGGCAATCTGAAACAAACAAAGAGATTTTGACAAGCGATAACCCGCTTGCAAACCTTACCAGCAAGGAACTATCCATACTAAACCTGATAATTGAAGGTAAAAGTAATAAGGAGATTGCTGCCATTAATTATGTGGAGCTTAGCACCATTAAAACCCACATTAATAATATTTATAACAAACTGGGCCTAAGTAACCGTAAGCAAGCCGTTAATATTTACCAAACCAAGCTAAAACAAGCAGCAGGATAAGGTTTTATCAAGAAAATCCACCCTTTTTCCACCTGCTGCGTTTTTGTTTTTGATGATAATATCCACCAGTTTTGCATCAAATCAATCTAAAAATAAAATGAGATCAACTTTAAAAACCGGATTAATTACAGGCCTGGTAAGCAGTATTTTTCTGTTTGGCTTTTTCTCGCTGATGGTTTGGTTAAATACCAAATTTGGCTTGGGCATGCAGGCAAGTTCAATAAGGGGCCTGGGCGGGCTGATATCCGTACTTATACAAGCTATTGGTATTTATATGGCTATGCAAAACGCAAAGAAACTTGCAGGTGTGCTCAGCTATGGGCAGGCAGTTAAAACCGGGGTATTAGTAGCTATAACTATTGCAATTATAGTGGCCATTTTCAGTGCACTGTACTGCCAGTTTATTAACACGGGTTTCAGGGAGTTTATGATAAAGGATGCTCAAAAAACAATGATAGCCAATGGCGAATCGCAGCAGCAGATAGGCCAGCACCTGGTAATGGTTAGCAGGGAATTTAGTACCGGCACACAGGTAATAATGGCGCTTACAGGCCAGTTTTTTACCGGGCTTATCATTTCGCTTATTGCAGGGATATTTGTAAAGACCAAAAAATGAGCCTAATTAGCAATTTACACATTTAATTACAGCAATAAATAGCCCAATAAATCAATTTTATACACCTATTGATTATATTAGCGGTATGTATAACCGCCGTAAATTCATCAAAATATCGGCTGCCGGTGCTTCGCTGGCAGCATTGTCAACTTCAACAATTGCTAAAGCAATAAACGTAAAACCTGCCGATGGATTTCCGATAGTAATTTCGACCTGGGATTTTGGGATTGCCGCCAACAAAGAAGCCTGGAAAACTTTAGAAAAAGGCGGCCGTGCGCTTGATGCCGTTGAGGCCGGTGTACGCATTCCTGAAGCCGACATGAACAACCATACCGTTGGCCGCGCCGGTTACCCCGACAGGGACGGCCACGTGAGCCTTGATGCCTGTATCATGGATGAGTTTGGCAATTGCGGCTCCGTTGCTGCCATTGAGGATATTGCCCACCCTATATCTGTTGCACGTTTGGTAATGGAAAAAACCCCGCACGTTATGTTAGTTGGTGAGGGCGCTACCCAGTTTGCCGTTGAACAGGGTTTTAAAAGAGAAAAACTCCTGACCCCCGAATCAGAAAAAGCATGGAAAGAATGGTTAAAAACTGCCAAGTACTCGCCTGTTTTAAATATCGAAAACAAACAACATGCCCCCGGCAATCAATATAACCACGATACTATTGGCATGCTGGCGCTGGATGCAAAAGGAAATATAAGCGGCGCATGTACTACCAGCGGCATGGCGTTTAAACTGCGTGGCCGCGTTGGCGACAGCCCCATAATTGGCGCAGGCCTTTATGTAGATAATGAAGTAGGCGGCGCTACATCAACCGGTGTAGGCGAAGAAGTGATCCGTAACGTGGGCAGCTTTTTAGTGGTAGAGCTGATGCGCCAGGGCTATTTACCTGAGGATGCCTGCAAGGAAGCGGTAAGGCGCATCATCAAAAAGAAACCTGAAACAGCCAAAGAGATACAAGTTGGCTTTTTAGCCATTAATAAAAAAGGTCAGTATGGTGCTTATGCCATTCAAAAGGGCTTTTCTTTTGCGGTTTGCAATGCGGAGAAACAGGATCTCCTTGTTCCGGGAAAAAGTTTTTATTAAGCCTAATCTGCACTAAATTCAATCAAACTATTTTATTTATCATTCGTATAATAAAGGTTAACAGGTAGTTACAAGCTGCTTGTTGATCTTTTTAATATCTATCTATAAAAACATGAGCGTTCCTGTTGTAATACTCGAAGTATGTGCAAATTCGGCTACCTCTGCCATAGCAGCGCAGGACGGCGGTGCCGCGCGCGTGGAACTGTGCGAAAATTTGTTTGAAGGCGGCACCACCCCATCATACGGCGAAATACTGATAGCCCGCAGGCTGCTCCATATTAAATTGTATGTGTTGATAAGGCCACGCGGCGGCGACTTTTTATATACCGACCTTGAATTTGATATAATGAAGGCCGATGTGCGTTACTGCATTGAAGCGGGCTGCGATGGCATTGTGATAGGCATTTTAAAAGATGACGGCACCATAGATATTGACCGCTGTCGCCAGCTGGCCAGCATGGCTAAACAGTGGGGTCTGGGTGTTACTTTTCACCGGGCTTTTGATATGTGTGCCGATATGTTTGTAGCCCTTGAAAAGATAATTGATATGGGCTGCGAGCGGATCCTGACGTCGGGCGGTAAAAGCACGGCGATGGAGGGCTCAACCAATATTGCACGTTTAATTGAGAAAGCCGATGGCCGCATAACCATTATGCCCGGCAGCGGCGTTACCGAAAACAATGTTGCGGACCTGGTTCATTTTACCGGGGCTACCGAGGTGCATTCATCAGCACGGGTACATGTAGCCAGCAAAATGAAATATAAAAACGACCATATCATTATGGGTGATACTATTGGTGATGAATACAGCAATGATGTTACTGATAAAGTTCGCGTTGCAAACATTATAAAAATGGCCAACTCCATTTAAGCGGAATTGGCCATTAGTTTAGTTTTGTTTTTTTAAATTATAACGTAGCCATATCAATTACAAAACGGTACCGTACATCACCTTTTTCCATACGGGCATATGATGCGTGAATATCTTTAATATCAATCATTTCAATGTCTGATACGATGTTGTGTTCTGCACAATAGTCAAGCATTTCCTGAGTTTCGGCTATGCCGCCTATACCTGAACCTGCAAGGCTTTTTCTGCCGCCTAACAAACTGAATGCAGCAATCTCAGCCGGTTTTGGTGGAACACCTACGCAGATATGCACACCGTTTGTACGCAATAAAGATAGGTACATATTAAAATCATGCTCTGCCGATACCGTATCCAATATAAAATCGAAGGTATTTTTAGCTGCTTTTACCTGGTCCGGATCGGTAGTAACCACAAAATGATGCGCGCCTAATTTTTTAGCGTCTTCTTCTTTTTTAGGCGAAGTACTTAATACCGTTACTTCGGCTCCAAAGGCAACACCGAACTTAACCGCCATGTGGCCTAAACCACCTAAACCAAGCACCGCTAATTTATGGCCCTTGCCAACTTTCCAGTGCCTTAAAGGCGAATAGGTAGTGATACCTGCGCATAATAACGGCGCAACTGCAGCAAGGTTCAATTTATCTGATACGTGCAATACAAAATCCTCGTTAACTACGATGGAGTTTGAGTAACCGCCGTAAGTAGGTGTTTTATGATCCTGCTCCAGGCCATTGTAGGTTTGTGAGCTGCCGTTTAAACAGTATTGTTCCAGGTCTTGCTTACAGTTTTCGCACACACGGCACGAATCTACCAGGCAGCCTGTTCCGGCTAAATCACCTACTTTAAAGTTCTTTACATTGTCGCCTACCTTAACTACACGGCCAACAATCTCATGTCCTGGCACCATCGGGAATATACCCGGGAACCAGTCGTTCTTGATCTGGTGAAGATCAGAGTGGCAAACACCACAAAATAAAATATCAAATTGTACATCATGCGGTCCAACCTCACGTCTTTCAAAATCCCAGGGAGCCAAATCTGTTGTTTCGCTTTGTGCAGCGTAGCCTTTTACAGGTATCATATTGTTTTCTTTAGTGTAAATGTATTTGTCTTGTTTAAACAAAGATGCGGTTTCTATATAAAAGCCGTTTATCTATTTGGGTCAATTTACTTGACTTATCGGCCCAATTAATCCACTAAAACCACTACCCTGCTTTTAGTTTCTGATGGGGTATGACCAAAATATTCTTTAAACAGTCTTGAAAAATGTGCCACGCTCTCAAAACCTAAGGAGTAGCAAACATCTTTAACAGGTAAATTGGTTTGTAATAACTGTCTTGCTTTTGCCAATCGCTTTTCCCTGATCCACTTTGCGGGCGACACCTGGTAAATGGCCTGAAAATCGCGCTTAAAGCTTGACAGGCTTCTACCTGATAAATAGGCCATATCTGTAAGCGTTATAGGATTGGCATAGTTTTCTTCAACTATATGGGTAATATCCGAATATACAGGCTGCTTTAACTGTAATATTTGCTGAAAAAGATTTTTATCGGTACTGGCAAGGTCATACAATAGCTCCAGCATTTTTAAACGTATTAAGCCGGCATCAATATTTTCGGGCTCATTAAAGTATGGCTTTAACGATTCAAAAAATTTAAGCAGGCGCTCCTTTACCGGTTTAACAGATACTAAAACCGCTTCGGCACAATTAACCGATTCAATTTTGGTCATTTTTATAAACTCTTTTAAAAACTCATCCTTTATAAAAAACAGCATACTGTCATACACATAGTTATTGCCGGGGTTTCCGCATTTATCATAACTTACCTGTACGGCCTTTTTAAGCAATACCATTTCGTGCTTGTTAACCACGTAGGTATTTTTACCATGTGTTATGGTGTTAGTGCCCTCAAGCACTACCAACAGCATGTGCTCGCCCAAATACATACTACCTTCGGTACGGTGCGTAAGCGTGCAAGATTCAACAAGACTTACCCCATTCAACTTCAATTCACGCTGATAATAAGGTGCGCAGGTTAATTCATTGGGTACTTTTATAGCCTTCATTCAGCAATACTTAATTTAATTGCTAAGTTGAGTAATATTAGCTGATTAAACTATACTTTAAAGGTCATTTATATTGACTATTTGGCTCAATCTTTTTTGCTGAAATAAACAAATAATCACCGTTATCATTTTTGTAGCTGTCCTTTACCGGATTAAAAGCTCCGCTTTCAATATCTGCGCTTAATTTCAACAAACCGCTGTCAACTTCATCAGCATTAGCTATTGCCGCAAAGGATGAAATGCCTTTTCTTACATCATCATCTAAATACATTTGTGGCTTATTTTTACCTGCATACAAAAAGCAATCCTGCAAATCATCCTGAATAAAATACTTTTCTGTTGCTGTATCAGTAAACTCATTATTGTCAAGCAATGATTCAATTGCAGCCAGCGATGGCATTTGAAGTATTGAGGCCTTCATCATTTCGGGGAAATAATAGTTAAGCCAATAACCTTGCATTTGCAAAGGGGTGGCAGTAAAGAAAACTACCGTTCCACCGGGCTTGATTACCCTGTTAATCTCTTTTAAAGCAAGGTTTAAATTACGCCAATGGTGAATAGTAAGGGTAGCTATAACCCCATCAAAACTATTATCATCCGCAGGGATCTGTTCTGCATAGCCTTGCAGCCATTTTAAATTTCCCTTATGCTTGCGGGCAATATCCAGCATTGAAGCAGATGGCTCAACGCCTGTAAGGTCGGCTCCCTTATTTGCAAGTGCTATGGTATAATTTCCGGTTCCGCAACCAATATCAAGGTATGATTTATCAGGTTTAACAGCCATAAGATCATATAACTTACTGGTTATTTAAGTATCGGCCTTTCGGGTAGTGTTATATCCTTTACCTATGGTATTGTAAACGGTTTCCATTAATTATATACCTTTATATAGCAATGTAGTTAATTAGTTGTTAAAAATCCAGATACTCATTTATGTATAAGGCCCTGCACATAAGCCCCATGCTCCCATCTTATAACGTTATGGCAACGGTGGATTTTTTTAAAGATCTTTTTAATTTTTCGCTGATGATGGGAGATAGCAACTATGCCATAGTATACAAGGATAACCTGACCATACATATTTTACCGGCCGGTACTGATATTGGCGAAATGGAATTTTATTTAGAGGTTGATGATATTGATGGTTTATGGGATGGTATTAAAAACAAGCTTGAAAACATAAGGGTACGAGAACCCTTTGACCGCGAATATGGCATGCGCGAAATCCACATTATTATCCCCCAAACAAAAACACTACTTTTTGTGGGGCAGGTGATAAAAAGGTAGCCGCTTACATTTGCTTTAAAACCGATAATATATTACCGGCAGGATCCCTGAACCAGGCAATATCAGGCCCATAACCGTTGCCGCGTAAAATACCTTTTTCGTCGGTTTTTATTGGCTCACTGTATTGTTCAAAAACAATACCCAAACCAATAAGCTCATCAACCACCTCGTCAACATCGCTAACCGGAAAATTCAGGATAGTAAACGTAGCAGGCTCATGATTGGGTTTTGGATAAACAATTATTTGTGTTCCACCACTGATGTGCAAGGTCATTATCCCCATATCATTTTCAGAAATCTCAATGCCCAGCTTTCCATTATAAAACTCTTTTGCCTTTTGCATATCGTTCACTGCAAAACCGCTCAATGCTTTTGTATTTTTAAACATGGTATTTTATTTAGGTTTAATCAGGCCGAAGGTCAATATGTATATAATTGAACTATTATCAAAACTTACATAGTTAAGACGACTACAGTAAGGCCATACATACCATTAAGGAGCATAAATGATGCCAGTATACACAACACACTAAACACTATCTGCCTAAATATAAGACATTTAAGCTTTTATGCTTCTTAATTAACACAATGCTGTGCAATTTATCATACCTTTAGCGGCTCACATGGAAGAAAGAAAATATTTAACTACCTGGAAAAGGTACATCCCCGTAATTCGTTTACACCTTAAAAAAAGTTTTAACGAAGAACAGCAGTTTAAATTAAATATAACTGATTTTGAATCTGCTGGCGACCGCGGAAAATCTGGTTATACCTTTAATATAGTGATGGAAAACGGCAAGGTGACCAACAACATCAGCGGTTCGGCCGTTGCACGCGATCTTTTTGAAGCTTTAAAAGCTGATGAGGCTATAAAAGCAATGCTTCAGGATAAAAGTGTAAAGATCAGCGTTGGTAAATCTTTCATCCTGAGTATAAAAACCACGTACGTTTCGGCTTATAAATAGCCCTGCTATGCGCTGCTGCTAAACAGTTTGCGTTATATGTATAAAACACCATAGGGCTGCTTATAGCTTAATGGTGTTTTTTTTGTGCTCTGGGATATTTGTTGATAGCTTGATTTTCGCCCTAAGATATTTTAAACATTTTAGCTTACCGATAGTTTAGCTTTTAAATAAACTATCAATGGATACTAACAGACTTTCGGACACACTTGCAAAAGCTTTAAATGATCAGATGACCAATGAAGCTCATAATGCGCAGATCTATCTTTCATACGGCGCCTGGGCCAGCGATAAAGGCTACGGTGGTATTTCTAATTTCCTTTTCCGCCACTCAAACGAGGAGCGTAACCACATGATGAAGTTTTTAGAATACATTTTAAAGCGCGGCGCAAAGGTTGTGGTAACCGCCATACCTGAACCAGGTCCCGACCCTATAAATGTTAATGATTGCTTTGAAAAGGTATTTAAATCAGAGGTGGAGAATACCACCGCTATTTATAAAATCGTGGAGATGAGCATGCAGGAAAAAGACTGGGCAACCTGGAATTTTATGCAGTGGTTTGTAAAAGAACAAACAGAAGAAGAAACGATGGCAATTGATATGCTGGATAAGGTTAAAATTGCCGGCGGACCAAATGCTAATGATGATGCCTTATATAATTTAGATAAGGACCTTGCTACCACACCTGATGATGCAACATTGGCACAGGACACCAGCGTTACCAATCCGTAATTACTAAATTAATTAAAGCACTGGCTAAACGCCACCAATACTTTTAAAAACACTTCCCGGTCAACACCGAAAACTGCGGGGTGCTCAGGTTTCATGGGCATCCCGTTTTTATAACGGATGGGAAACAGGGCAATAAATTCACGAATAGTTATTTCATAACGCAGCCACGGGTCGGCACGATGGATCTCCTCCAGCCGCATTTCAAAAAGTGGAAGACTTAACGGATCGTTCTTCATCGGCGTAAAATTAAACTTTAGTATTCAGTAAATCCACTTCACCTTATTTTTTACGCTTCTTTCCTTTTTTAGTAGTGTGATGTTTAGCACTGCTTTTTGAATGACCATGCTTACCTGCATGGTGCCCGCGTGCACCTGATCTGCGCCCATGATGACGATGCCTTTCTCTTACCATTGGCTTAACAATACGTGGTGCAAAGTCAATCGCTTCCGGATGTAACGAAGGATCATAGGGGTCATAATAATAGATCCCGGCATTATCATAAAGCTTAAGGTTTGTTTTAAGCCTTTCATTAAAATCAGTTTCATTTTTTGAGGCAGAATCTGTCCATGCTGTTTCAGAAAGTGCCGCCATCCTCGGGAAGATCATATAATCGAGCCGCTTTTCTGAGCCTACCGTTTCTGTCCAAAGGTTTGCCTGTACACCAATTATCTGATCGGATGCCAACTCATCAGCCGGGAATTGTTTATACGGAAAGTTGTAAACAGCACTTAGGCTATTGAATACTCCATTCCATTTACGGCCCGATACGTGGCTTTTATCTTGCACAAAATCAAAATACATGGGCAGCCTTGGGCAAAGCACCACCTGGTATTTTTTTTGCAGCGCAAGCTTTAATTGCGATGGTATGTTTTGCCGCCACCAAAATACAATGGTTTTATCGGCTGGCAGGTCGGTTTCTGTTGCTTCGTCCCAGCAAAGTATTTTACTGTTTAAACTTACAACTGTATCGGCCATGCGCTTAAAAAAGTAATGCTCCAGGTCGGTTAGTGAAGTGAATTTATTTTTCGCCATCATCTCCATAATAGCTGGTCTGCCGGCCCAGGCCTGCATCCCCAATGCCACCTCATCACCACCAAGGTGGATCATGTGCGATGGAAATAAAGCATTGGTTTCTTTCAATATGTCAGCTAAGTATTGGTATGTTTTTTCGTTTGATGGATTAAAGGTAAAATTCGGGAATTTATTGATGCTTCCTCCGCTGTATTCGGGATAAGCCTTGTTGGCTGCGGTTGCATGGCCGGGCATATCGATTTCAGGTATAACTGTTATAAACCTGTCTTGTGCGTAATCAACTATCTCCTTAATATCTTCTTGTGTATAATATTTGGCTTCAGCCAATGTATCCGAATAATTTCCAACGCCACCTACGGAAGTTAGTTTAGGGTATTTTTTTATTTCGATGCGCCAGCCCTGTACATCTGTTAAATGCCAGTGAAATTTATTCAGCTTATAAAAAGCCATCCAGTCGAGCAGTTGCTTTACTTTTTGTTTACCAAAAAAATGGCGCGATTCATCCAGCATAAACCCCCTCCATTTATACCTTGGTGCATCGGTAATTAGGCCTGCATTAAGATTCACAAAATCCGGAGCTGGTTCTGTTTTAATGATTTGCAGCAACGAAACTATCCCATAAAAAACACCCGCATTGCCTGATGCAGTGATAGTGATCTTTTGTGGTTCTATCTTTAGGGTGTAAGCCTCGGCGGGTTGATTACCTCTAACCAATTGCAGATCGATAGAGGCTTTAACTTCGTTCTGATCAACGGGGATAGCTAAACCCTTTGCCTTTAATAATTCGGTTTGCAGGTAATTGGCCTGTGGCAATAAGGAGTTATCATTTATACCGATAACCGTATGGCTGTTGAGTTGAAACTGTCCGTCAGCTTTTACAAACGATTTTGGGAGCGGAATTATATTAACATTTTGTGCCGATAGAAATGAGGAAAGAAAGAGAAACAGGGCAAAAAAAGAAAATTTCATTGCACGAATATATATCAAACAGACAATTATTAAAAGTTACAACCCCTAATTAGTGTTATAACTTTTAATAAAAATGAAATATTATTCTTTAAAATACTAAAGTCTTATTTTCCAAATGGTGGTAAGCCTATCAGTTGCCTGTATACCGGCAGATCCATCCTTTTTTCGGTTGGGATATGGAAGTTTTTACAATAGTAAACCTGTAAACTGTATTCAATCCGCCCGTTACGAACGATAGGAATATCGGGCAGTTGAGTTACGCTGTCAAAAAACGGCTTGGTATCAGCATCAACATATATCTGGTGCTGATCGCCAATTACAACGGCATCTTTTCCAATCAGCTTTGTAGGGTCAACCAAAAAAGCAAGATTACGCGGGTCGGCATTAAAAACTACAATGTCTTTTTTGCCCTTGAGTGCCCAGTCAACCTTACCCATCAGCCACCAGCGCGGGCTGCCGGTAAATATCTTAGGGTCATTTAACCAACCCTCTTTTTCAAAGCGGGTTTTAATATCGGTATAGTCAACCCCTTGTATGGTTGGGTCATTTTTATCGCCATGAAAGCTCACTACCCATTTAGGGCCGTACCACTGCCAAAAACCTGTTACCATGTGCATGCTTAGCACGCCAATGGTAATAATGGTAAAACATATAGAAAAATTAAGCCACCTGCGGTTAAAGCGCATGGTTTTAATATCACTGTTTAACCCTTTATCTATAGCAAAGCCCAGCGGGATAAACAGCATCATGTAACCGGGTGCCTGCCAGTGAAAATGGTATTGCAGATCGGCCCAAAGGGTAACCACCGTGAAGAAAACGATAGGTAGTATAGACATCCAGAAGCTAAAGCTGTAAGCTAACAGCTGCGAACGCAGTTTGTATGATTTAAATAATTGCCTTATTGTAGGTACCCATATCCAGGGTAATAACCACAGCGATTGCCCTAAAATACTGCGTAAAAACCAGTCAATATGCAACTGGAAATGCTCGTTCTTTACCCCTGCCCTTGATCCCTGGAAAATGAAAGATACCCAGCCGTTATTATAGTTCCACCATAAAATAGGCAATGCCATAATAAACACAATCAGTATAGCAATATACGGGCCGGGGTGCCTTAACCAATGGCGCTGGCTTTTATTAGTGCCCACATACATAAATACACCTGCAAACAAAAACAGCACGTGGTACTTACTCAACGTAGCTAAACCCATACTGATACCTACGGCCAACCACAGCAAATAGGCCCGGCGGCTATTGCGGGTAGCTTCGGATGTTTGACTCCCAGGGCCAACCATCAGCTCTACAATAAAATAGGTGGCTAACAACCAGAAAAACAGCAAAGGTGCATCCGGCTGAAACCAGCAGGCTATGGCAACGGTAAATACCGCGCTCAAATTCATAATGGTTACCGCCCAAAAGCCTGATTTTGCATTGAACAATTTACGGGTAATTAAAAACAACAACCAGCTGGTACCTGCAAATAACAACACCGATGGGAACCTTATACCGAAATTATTGAGCCCGAATAATTTTATACCCAAACCGCCCAGCCAGAAAAACAATGGCGGCTGATCAAAATAACTGAGATCTAAATGCAGTGCGCCCCTGAAGTAATAAGACTCACCAATACCAAGACCGGTATAAGCCGCTATAAAGCATCGGATTACAAATGTTATAAAGATCAGTATGGCTGCGGAGGAGGCCGCATTGCTTTCAGTTAGTTTCTTCATCAGATAAAATGAGCAGAATTTGCAAGGGCACAAATCTCTTAAAAAAAATACGAATTATCAGTTGTTTTATTTTGGGATATTAAAGCCAGGCGATTTAAAGGAGGTAGCATAGTTTCTTAGACATGTTTTAACCGCCAATTCGCCGCTTAGCCCGCCACCCATTTCCCCAAAAATGGTATCTTATTTATTATCCAAACTAACAGTAAGGTTAAAATAAAACAGATGAACGCTGTTAACGGGATAGCAATAATGGGTGCGCATAGTTTATAGCTGATACCAAAAGGATCATCCAAAAAATATAATAGCAATGCATGACCCAGGTAGATGCCATAATTATATCCGCCAACAAAATCCCGGATACGGATAACTAACGGAGAAACTTTAGGCACGGTTAGCTTAGCAATAATAAAAACGCTTGCCGATAGCGTTAAAACTGCCGGGTTTACCGGCTCATAAAACATAGTACCCGGTAATTTAGGATATGGAATAATTAAATAGGTACCGATAGCAATAAACACTATGCTGAGAACAAACAAGGCAAGCATCCAGATCCGCAGGTGTTTCACCTTAAAATCGGTAAATGCCAAATAATGCCCTAACACCAGGTAGCCCACATAGCCCGCAAAATAATGCATATCAACCGCCGGGTTATATCGTGATAAATATGGCTGGGTGATGAGCATTACAGCAAACCATACTATTAAAAAGTACAATATCTCGATTGGGGTAGCATTTCTTACAAATTTGCCAATAATGGGGATAAAAAAGTAAAGCCCTATCAGCATATATACATACCATAAATGGTATGAGCTGCCTACTTTGAGTAAATGCAGTACTATTTTTATATTAAGCCAGGCATCGGCACCAAAGGTAATTTCTTCTATATACCACGAATACCACACGTAAACCAAACTCCAGAACAAAAAGGGTACCACTACCCTGCTCAGCCGTTTTTTTAAAAACCCACCTATTTCATATTCCCTGTGCAGTAACAGAGCCCCGGTTATCATCACAAAAACGGGAACAGCGAAACGAACCAATGCGTTAAAAAAATCGGCCGTCCACCAGTCTGCCATAGGTACGCGGCCATAACCCATTAATAAAGGCGATGTGCTGTGCAGAATAATCACCGCATATAGGGCTATTAGGCGCAGGTTACTTATCCAATCAATATTTGCGGGTTTGGCAGCGGGCATCATCAGCGGTAAAGATCTTTAAAAATAGGGTATTTTATTTCGGGATTTTATAAACCGGCAGGCTTACTGTAATATATCTCTAATTCCTTGAGCCTTTCTACTTGCCCTTTGGTCGGGTTTATAAATTTTCGTACCCGCTTTATCATAGCATAAGCACCACTAAAAGTTAGGCCCGTTTTTATTAAATAGGCCATTGCCATAGTTGGCCCACGCCCCAAACCCTGCCTGCAATGAACATACACCGAACCACCGTTTTTTATTTCCTCATCAATAAGGTTAGCGCCTTTTATCAATACATCCATAGGTGGCGGGGTATTGTCAACAGTTGGCAGGTGCAGGTATTTAATGCCTGCGTGTATGGCATCGCTATAATCGTTATGGGTACGCATATTTACAATGGCAGTAACGCCGAGTGCCTTTAATTTTTTAAGCCCTTGTAAGTTATACTGACTACCTAAAAAAAGATGTGCCGTTATCTGGCTGCGGCTTAGGCGCGGCATACCTGTAATAACCCGGTGCACATTATCATACATATAATCAAGTACTAAACCGGCACCTGTTAAAAGGCTTTTAATTTTTTTCAGCATCCGTTTATTTTAATTCAGTCTGTTTGCTTTTAACATAATCCATAGCCTGCTGAAAGGTAGCTACCCAAATAGTTTTTTTATGTTTTTTGAGATAATTTATTAATTCCTGGTGAGATGCCGAAGGTGTGGTGATATAGTCGCCGCCAATACCATGAAACATAAAAATGCCCATGCCGGCACTTTGCTCTGCCTTTTTTACAAAGGCAATGAGTTTGGCTCCCGATGCATTTTCATCCAATCCGTATGATGGCACCAACAGCAGATCAAGTTTTTTAAAGTCGGTTATAATGGCATCCATATCGCCGCCTATGCGGGCATATTTAATCATCCCCGATCGCCTGAGCGAATCAACATAACTGCGGCCACCTACCGCTGTTTCGGTACATGGGTAGGCATAAGTACGGGTAGTTTTACCATCTATTGCGTACAGAAAATTATTTTGCGCATCAATTTCGCGCAGGATACCATAAATGGTATAGTGCTGCGAATCATTCACCGGGTTATCGGGCATGGTGGCACTTAAGCAAGGATGATATAAGGTATGGTTTGCTAACTCGTGCCCGTTTTTACTAACAGCCCGCCATTTAGGGATAGCATCGCGGCTCATGCCGGTTAAAAAAAATGTGCCTTTAAAATGTGCGGCATCTAATTGCGGGATAGCTGTTTTTAACTGCGAAGCTAAGGCATCATCATAAGTAAGTACTATAACTGCTTTTTTATGATGGGGCCAGGTTATTTTTTGCTGCGCATTAACACTATGGCTTAACAATAAAAAAAAGAAGATGAACCCTTTAATTAGTCTTTCCATTATTTAGTAGGCAGGTTGTACAGGCCATTGTTGTTTATCTAATATAGATAATAATAATCCAGCTTTACAACGTTGCGGCATAACACGCATTAATCTTTTAATTGTTGCTGCTCATCGCTTATGATGGTATCGGGCTGCTGATAGGTGTAATTGTATGCCGGGTAAGGAACAAGAAAGGTTTGCTTAACCCGGGTTGATTTTTTGAAGTACGAGATCCACACTACCCCAATTATAAATGACCTTGTAATTGTTGTAATGTATGAATCAGGCACCTTAAGGTGGCTTACCGAAGCCACAAAAGCATAATCAGCCACAAAAAAAGAAGTGGCAAATATAAAATAGCCAATAATGTATTTAGGCAATATATCTCTCCGGTTTAGTAGCAGTATCAAACAAAAAACAGCATAACACATTAATACTGTTTCGCCTGCAACCTCAAATATAACCTGCGCCTTTAGGGAGTTGCCATAACGATAGGCGCCAAGGTTATCCCACACAGATACTTGTAAATACCGGGTATTTACAAATGCCATAATAACAGTTACAGGTGTTACAAAAAGGCCAATAGCAACCAATATTAACCAGCCCCCAACCGATATAAATGAATTACCATAGGTAAAAACTAAAGGCGGTGTTTGCTGGTGATAAATACGGTACCCCACAAAACCAAGTAACAGCACTATTAAAAGCACCATGTTAAGCATCCACTGGTTTACATCGGTATTATTGCTTGATGAGCCACCCGGACTATAGCTGATAGAATAAGAAAGGGCATTGTCTGAAAGCTCTTTAATATCTTTTTTAAATTCAGCAAGCTTATTAACGGGGATAACGCCTTTTAAATAAGCAAACTGATAATTAAGGGTAAGAGTATTACCCGATGCTGAATAAGCCGATGAAAAGCGGTAAGCATCCCTTGAAATTGAATTATGGGCATCGGGTATATCCCATCCTGATTTCAGGATCACTTTAACCGTATAATCCTCATTAAAAGGATAATTTACAGATATGGGCGTTTTAGTTTGGTTAGTTATATCGGGCAATTGCTCTTTTATGCCGTTGGCGTAAAAGCCGGCCTCGTACTTGCCCGATACAGAGTCTTTTTTAAAATAGTCTGTGATCTCATATTTTTCAATGGTTGTCAGCTCATTCTTATCCTCATTATCAATAACCACAACCGAATCTTTTGATTCTATTTTATTATAGATACCTGAATAATACTTGAGGTAATTTTTTTCTGTTTCGGCCATCCCTGCAGAGGCTAACCTATACCTGATCTTATCGGCCTGATTTAATGTATAGGTTGTTTTTACCTCAAATTTAACCGGCGATTTCTCATCCTTTATGGTGAATTTATCTTCGCAAACTATTTTACCGGTCTTACTATCCGGAATAACTGCTAATGCATTGTTACCCGGTTTAAGCACCAGCCCCTTGCCATAGTTGGGGAAATAAATAGCTGTACCCGCTCCGCGCTGATAGCTGATGGTGGCATCAACCCAAACCGGCTTGCCATTTACTTGTGCAACAACAACAGCATGGTCAAAAACATTGTTAGCGGGTATGAATGTTCCAATATCGCCACCGTTTGAATTTACCAGCACCATATTGGCATCAATACCATTGGCCCTGAGCATAGAAACCAACAGCAATGATTTATCCTTACAATCGCCATAACGCTGGGTAAATACCTTTTCGGGATTATTGGCCCTGTGCGAGTACTGCCCTATCTCAATGCCCATGTACCGCACTTCGTCCTGCACGGTTTTAACTGCATTTCTAAAATACTTTTCCTTATCGTTCCCAGCATCCAATTTTAGCTTTGCAATGCGTTCGGCTAATTCGCCTTTTATATCTGTTTTGGCCGGGTTGATGCTTTGTGCCCAATCATTAACCTCGGCCCAACTATTGTAATCACTTACCTGCACATAGGCACGGGCATCGTACCAGCCGGGTTCGTTTTCATCATACAGCGCAGGCTTTATCTGGAAGTCTTCCCACTCGTATTTTTTTGATCCGCCAACATCAGTTATGCTTGGCTTTGAAAGCTCATTAAATGCCTTCATATTCAGCTTATGCTGTGCCGAAACAATAAGTGCAGCGTATTGGTGTGCAACGGTTTGGTAGCTTTGCAGGTAAAGAAAACCGCAAAACTTATTGTTGAAGATAGGATTACGACCCGTTATGGTATATGAATATTCAATCCTATCGCCTTTGCGGATATCATCTAAAATACAAAGGGCGGAGTAAGTACCCTGGTAAATGAAGTTTGAAAGGTCCTTTTCATCAGCCAGCACTTTAAACGCCGATACCTTTAAACGGTTTTGCGATTTGCCATCGCGCCATACTGTAACTGAATGAAAATCTAATTTTTCAAAAGCCGGGTCAAAACTCACGGAAATTTCTGATCCGTTCTGAATCCCTGTTTCTGAAACAATTTCGCGAATGATGTGGTGGTAGTCTGCCTGTTTTTCAACCTCAACCTGGTGTTCAATCAAAGCAAAAAAGTAACCGTCCTCAACGGTGCGTAATGCGGGCTTTTTATCGTACGGCTTACAAATGCTGAGCCAGCTTGGCTTGGGCGATAGATGTACAACCGGCTGCGCAGCATGTGCGGCGGTAAAACTTAAAACAATAATTATAAGGTTCAGGATAAATTTAGCAACCCTGTAAAAACATTTTTGCATACAGGTTATGAAAATAACTAAAGCAGATGGATTTTTACTGATTATTTTAAATTTATAATGCGCTATATATACTTTTAGCTATAAGCCCACCTCCGCTTTTCCAAAGCCTACAGTTTCGCGAAAAACTTGCGGCGATACATCTGCATTATTTTTAAAAAACCTGCTGAAATAATATTCATCATCGTACCCAAGCTCAAACGCTATCTCTTTTACCGGTTTATTGGTTAGGTAAAGTTCGCGTTTGGCTTCAATCACTATCCTTTCAGCAATCATATCGGTTATGGTTTTGTTGAAATGTGTTTTAGCTAATTTAGCCAAAGCCTTTGCCGAAATATTTAGCATACTGGCATATTCACTTGCCGAATGTTTTTGTTTAAAATGCTCTTCAATGGCATCCTTTAAGTTTTGCAGGATAAAAGGCTGCTCGGCAGTGCTTTTTTCTATCTGCGGATGCTGCCCTGTTTTTAACCTTGCTGCCGTTATTAAAAATATTTTAAGGTACGATACCAACAACTCATACTGTGCAAGCACAGGATTTTGCATTTCGGCCTTTATTTGCTCAATCAGCATCCTAAAGGTAGCATCAGCCTTTTTGTCAACACTAATAAATGGTGGCTGGTAAATATTATTGAACAAAATGCCATTGCAGGCAACCTCCTTATGGTGCTTATAGATACAAAAAAAGTCGGGGTGAAAATTTAAAACCACACCTTCAATTCCGGTATCGGTAGTTATCATATACGGCTGATAAAGCGAGAACGTAAGCAGCGTATTTTCTTCAAAGTCGTATTCGCCAAAATTAGTTTTCAGTTTACCCCTGCCTTTGGTTACCCAAACAAGGGTATAATAATTATGCCGCTGCAAATGGTCAAAATAACTATCATCGTCAAACCAAAATAGTTTAAACCCCAGGTTTCCGTTTTGCGGATTTATTAACGTAAAAGCTGTTTGTATATTAATCATTTGTAAAGGGTTGCGTGCCTGGGCATTGTGTTAAAGCAATTTACGGTCGGCCTCATTAATAGGCATATCATTAATACTGGCTATTCTTTTTTGCATGTAGCCATTTTCATCAAACTCCCATAATTCGTTCCCGTAGCTGCGGTACCACTGCCCCTCATCATCGTGCCACTCATATTGAAATGTTACCGCCATCCTGTTTTCGCGGAAACCCCAAAGCTCTTTCTTTAACTTATAATCGAGTTCCTTTTCCCATTTTGCTTTTAAAAACTGTTTTACTTCTTCGCGGCCATTAATAAAATCAGTACGGTTGCGCCATTCGGTATCAATGGTATAGGCTAAACAAACCTTTTCAGGGTCGCGGGTATTCCAGGCATCCTCAGCGGCCTGTACTTTTTGTAGCGCTGTTTCCATATTAAAAGGCGGCAGCGGGTATCGTTTATTTTCCATAATTTAAAATGATGAAATCTTTGATAAAATTAAAATATTGTTTGATGCCAATGCTATAGATTAATAAAACCTGACTTAAAACCAATGCTACTGCTGGTAACAAGAAGAAAACTTATACCTTTTATATTTATCTGTATCTTTTGTATAAGATTTCTTCTTTTTTATCTTTTCAGCATCAAATGAAATTAATTAGCTTCAACCGCAGGGAAATCAACAACCGTATTTGCTGTGTTATTAAAGTAATTAGTTAAAATATTTAATGCTACGTGGCCTACTATTTCAGCAATTTCGCCTTCGGTAGCACCTGCATTTTTAACGGCATTAACATCCTCATCACTAACCATTCCTTTTTTAGCAAGCAATTGAGCAGCAAATTTTAAAATAGCAGCAGTTTTAATATCGGCAGCCGCACCACTACGTGCATTTTTTAAGGCCGATGAATCAATATGAACCAGTTTTTCGCCAATAAATGAATGTGCTGCCACACAATAATCACAGTTATTATTTGATGAGATAGCGAGTGCCAGTAACTCGCCGGTTTTTGCACCCAAAGCGCCATGTGCCAGCGCACCGCTAAAGGTTAAGTAACCTTCTAATAAAGCCGGTGAATTACCCATTGTACGCATCATATTTGGCACCATGCCTAATTTACCTTGTATGGCGGTAAAAAGTTCTTTTGTTTTTCCGGTAGCTTCTTCAGGGCTTATTGCTTTTAAACGTGTCATTTTGTTATGTTTTTGTTCGTCGTTATTGACAATACAAATTTGCACAGTTGGCATAGCGGATAACATGGATGAAGCACGCAAGTTGATGGACAATTTTTCCGGCAAAGGAGATAGGGTGCCCCTGTTTTTAAAACATTAATGCCTTTATTTACTTATAAAGTTATATTTGATAAAAACCAATATAACATGGCACAAAAAGTAATAACCGTAAATATTAATGTTTATGAGCAATCGGTAACAAACCGCCATTCGGCTTATGAGATTGGCGCTGTGAACAGATACCTTGACGAAGGCTGGGTAATAAAACAAACCATGCACAGCCCTACCGCCGCCCCAAACTGGACTAACATTACTTTTATACTGGAGAAGTAAGGCCCGGTATCAAACATTTCATTTTTTAAATAAAGCCCAACCTTCGTTGGGTTTTTTGTTTTTAATCAGGGATATTTACCCTACAAAAAACAATTGACCTAAGTTGACAGACCTGACCATTGCCCATTTACTTTCTAAATTTCAAATCAGCGGGCAAATAATTTCGGCCCTGCCATTTGGTTCGGGGCATATAAATGATACTTATCGCATTACCACAAACAGCGGCAATACCTATTTACTACAACGCATCAATCACTTTGTATTTAAGGATGTACCCGGTTTAATGAACAACCTGGTTTTAGTTACGCAGCACCTGCGCAAAAAACTCCTTGCTATCACTGCATCAAACCCGGATAAACAAGTATTAACCCTTATTAAAACTAATACGGGAGCTTATTATATTAAGGATGATGAAGGCAATTACTGGCGTGTTTTTAATTTTTTGAACGACACCAGGAGTTACGACCAGGTATCAACAGAAAAACAAGCTTATGAGGGTGGTAAGGCTTTTGGGCGCTTCCAGTCTTTACTGGCCGATTTAGATCCGGCATTGATGGTTGAAACTATCCCAGGTTTTTTAAATATTGAATACCGGCTGCAAAACCTGGATAAAGCAATAGCGGCAGATAGCGTAAAACGACTGCCTGAAGTTTCTGCCGAAATAGCGTTTATCAACCAGAGAAGAACACAAATGGGCCGCATATTAAAAATGGGTCGCGAAGGAGAATTACCGCTGCGCATAACGCACAACGATACCAAATTTAACAATGTATTGCTTGATGAAAATGACCATGCCCAATGCGTTATTGACCTGGATACCGTAATGCCCGGCTACCTTGCCTATGATTTTGGGGATGCCATACGTACCATTATTAATAACTCGCCAGAGGATGAAGCCGATATAGATAACATAAGCCTTAACATACCGCTGTTTAGCGCTTATGTAAAAGGATATTTACAGCAAACAGTTGGCCTGCTAACCGAAACTGAGGTACATTCGCTGATTGAGGGGGTGTTGCTGTTACCTTATATGCAGTTTGTAAGGTTTTTGACAGACTATCTGGAGGGTGATATTTACTATAAGATCTATTCGCCACAGCATAACCTGCAACGTGCAAGGGCACAATTTCAGTTATTAAAAAAACTGGAAGAAGCTAAAACAACCCTGAACGATATCATTATAAGCACTTATAAAAATGAAATTCAATAAAGCCTTTATTTGTATCCTGTTTTTTGCCATACCCGGTTTTAGCATAATTGGCTTTGCTGCCAGCAATAAATATAACGGCATAAAAGCAACAGTTACTGACAGTCTGATAACCATTCCGCTTGGTGGTAATGCATGGCGCGTAGCAAAAGACACCACAGGCGGCGACATCAATGAAAAAGGCATTGTTAACTGGACTGATAAGCAAGTGAGCTTTACGGCTTACGTTAGGGTTGCCAGCAAAGGCAAAATAAAGCTTTGGCTAAATCTAAAAACCGATGGTAAAAGCACTATAGCTGTATCGGCATTAAAGGCGACTAAAACTATTGCTGTTAGCGGCAATAATTTTAGCGATCATTATGATGGTGAATTTTTGGCGACGGATACCGGGTACATTGCTATACAAATAAAAGGCATTAGTAAAACCGGGAATACTTATGCTGATATCAGCAGTATAAAATTATCAGGCACTGCAATTGATGCTAAAACAGCTTATGTAAAAAACAACGAGGGCCAGTTTTTTTACTGGGGACGAAGAGGCCCATCGGTTCATTTAGGATATGTATTACCTGATAAAATGAATGCCGAGTGGTTTTATAATGAAGTTACTGTACCTGTTGGTAACGATGTATTAGGCTCCTATTTTATGGCCGATGGCTTTGGGGAGGGTTATTTTGGCATGCAGGTTAACTCGCCTACCGAAAGGCATATCCTGTTTTCGGTATGGAGCCCTTTTAAAACTGATAACCCTGGACAAATTCCCGAAGATCAAAAAATAGCCATGCTGAAAAAAGGGACTAATGTACATACCGGCGAATTTGGTAACGAAGGCTCGGGCGGCCAAAGCTATATGCTGTATAACTGGAAAGCCGGAAACACTTACAGTTTTTTGCTGCATGTAAAACCCGATGGCAATAACCATACGGTTTACACCACCTGGTTTTTTGCACCTGTGTTAAACCAATGGCAGCTAATAGCCAGCTTTAGCCGCCCGCAAACCAATACGTATTTACAGCACCTGCATTCGTTTTTAGAAAATTTTGAACCGGAACAGGGAACCATAACCCGCAAGGTTATGTTTAATAACCAATGGGTGGCTGATAGCAGCGGCAAATGGACCGAACTTAACAAGGCCCGTTTTACTATTGACAATACCGGCGCTAAAGGCTACAGAATGGATTATGCCGGTGGTATAATGAATGGTGCTTTCTACCTTAAAAACTGCGGCTTTTTTAATAATTACACCAAGCGGAACACCATATTTGAACGCCCATTAACAGGCAAATCCCCAGATGTGGATTTGAGTAAGCTGCCGTAACAAGGTTAAAGACACAATGTATTATGTCTACATATATACAGGGTGATTATTCAAGTTCATCACCTTTCTATTTACCCTGTAAAGTTCGGGATTGCTTCGTACCTCGCAATGACGCGCGGAGGGTGGCATCCTTAACTACTACCTCGTCCTTGCGGGGAGGAACGACGAAGCAATCACCTATACACAGGGCGATTATGAAAGTTCATCACCTTCTATTTACCCTGTAAAGTTCGGGATTGCTTCGTACCTCGCAACGAGGCACGGAGTAAGGCGCCTACTTCTACCTATACACTACCCTATTTCAACATTACCTTGGTTGCACCGTAACCAAACTTTTCTTTACGGGCATCCATAAAGGTTTGTATTTTTTGGTGCTTGGCTAATATCTTATGGATCTCGTGCCTCAAAGTGCCATTGCCCGATCCATGGATAAATATAATCTCCGGCAACTGGTGTACAATAGCAGCATCAAGCGTTTTATGAAAATGCTCCAGCTGAATGTTCAATATCTCGCCACTGTTAAAAAACTGGTGATCGTTGCGCAGCTTTTCAATGTGCAGGTCTACCTCGTTAGTTGGTTTGTCAACAATGGCTTTTTCTTCGGATGTTTTAAAAAAACTTTCCTTCAGCTTTTGGGCATCAATTATTAGTTCGGGCTCATCTAACTGAATCAACCACCCAGCCTGGTTTAATAAGGCTATCTGTTTCTTAGCACCCGCGAAATCCTTCGCCTTAAATTTTTCTTCAACAATTAAGGGTTTGTTTGGCACTGTATTCTGCTTGGTATGATATACAGCATTAAAAATGAACTTTGGCCAAAGCTGCAGATCAGCCAATTGTGCCGAATATATTTTAACTGCCGATTGCGGCGCAACTATCCCCGCAAATTCACCCTTAAAAACCTGAAGTTTTTCGATAGTTAAAGATGCCAGCAACTGGAACGAGGTTTCATTTACCAAGTGGAAATGAACTACAGAGTTAGCTTTAGGATCACTAACCACGCCTAAGTAAACACCTTTGGTCTTAAACTCCCCGGCAATAACCGGTTCATCAGTTACGGTACTGCTTTTTTCTTTGCCCTGCGCATCATAACCGTGTACGGTGGTAACCTTACTTGCCAATACCGGGATCTCAAAATCATCCTCGCCGGTAACACCTATCATTTGCTCATCAATAATGCGGGTTACAAAGCCCTCCATTTTCTCGTCCACAAAACGCACAAAATCGCCTAATTTATATTTCATTATAGTATTACTCTGATTAAAGCCTGCAAGTTAGCCCTAAGAATGGTGAGAATGATTATCCGGGGCAAAAAAAAACCACCCGCCCAAAGGCAGATGGTTTAGAAATTAGTTATTTAATACCCCTATTAAAATAACTGGTGCAAAGTAAAAAAATATTTATCGTACTGCAAATAGAATTTACGTAAAAATTAAAAAAATTGTAACATCATACCTATTCTTTGTGTCATACAATACTGAAAATTCTAATTAATTTTACGCCATTGGCTTTATCACAATCAATTTCACAAACAAAAACTGACCCTAATGTTTAAATCAATTATTTTTGGTGCCTTTTGCTGCCTGGTTTTAGTGCAGGCGCAGGCACAAAACCTGTATATGCCCCGCGATATTCAGCGTGCGTATAAAAAGGACACCCGATCGTTAGATGGTAAGCCCGGTAAAAACTACTGGCAAAATCATGGCAAGTATACCATCTCAATTACAGCCTTACCGCCAGACCGTACCGTAAAGGGTGTTGAGCAGATTGTTTATTTTAACAACAGCCCCGATACTTTAAAAAGGCTGAATATGAAACTGATATTAAACGTTCACCGCCCGGGCGCTGCAAGGTTTGGCCCAACCGGCGATGATTATTTAACTCCCGGCGTACAGGTTGATTCGATATTTGTAAACGGCACCAAAAAAAGCTGGAATAATAAACAGGCAGCAGGTACCAATCAGTTTGTGAGCCTGCCTAAGCCATTAATGCCGCACGATTCGGTAAAGCTTAATATTACCTGGCATTTTGAAATATCAAAAGAAAGCGGCCGCGAGGGTATGATTGATTCAACCACCTATTACCTGGCTTACTTTTACCCGCGCGTGTCTGTTTATGACGACTATAACGGATGGGATACACTTCCATTTTTAGATGCACAGGAATTTTATAACGACTTTAACGATTATACCCTAAATGTTACCACCCCCAAAAACTATATTGTTTGGGCTACCGGAACATTACAAAACCCAAAAGAGGTTTTACAACCCGAATATGCTAAAAGACTTGAGCAATCAATGACCAGCGATTCAACTATCCATATTGCTACTAAAGAAGACCTGGCACAAAAGAACATTACCGCTCAAAATGCAACCAATACCTGGACATGGACCGCTAACGATATCAGCGATATGGCTGTAGGGATCAGCGACCATTACGACTGGGATGCTGCAAGTACCGTAGTTGATGATGCTACACAACGCCGCGCAAGCATGCAATCTGCATTTTTGGATAACTCTAACGATTTCCATCACATGGTTCAATATGGCCGTAACTCTTTAAGCTGGTTATCACATAACTGGCCAGGTGTTCCATACCCTTTCCCTAAAATGACCTCGTTCCAGGGTTTTGCTGATATGGAATATCCGATGATGGTTAATGATAGCCATACGGACGACCTTGCCTTCTCGCAATTTGTTCAGGACCATGAAATAGCGCATACCTACTTCCCTTTCTATATGGGTATAAATGAAAGCCGTTATGCTTTTATGGACGAAGGTTGGGCAACTACATTTGAATTATTGATAGGCACTGCCGAAGTTGGTAAAGAAAAAATGGAAACGCTTTACAAACAGTTCAGGATCAATGGTTGGATCCACGATGCAGCAACTGCCGAAGATCTGCCAATTATCACCCCATCAAGCGAATTAAGAGGCGGTTACGGAAATAACTCTTATGGTAAACCATCATTGAGCTATTTTGCCTTAAAAGATATGCTTGGCGATGAAATGTTTAAAAAAGCATTGCATAGCTACATGAACAACTGGCATGGTAAACACCCTATTCCGTGGGATTATTTTAACTCAATGAACAGTGCATCGGGCAAAAACCTGAACTGGTTTTTCACCAACTGGTTCTTTACCAATTATTATATTGATCTTAATTTAAAAAGTGTAGTAAAATCAAACGGTGGTTATGCCCTATCTATCCAAAACATTGGTGGCTTTGCTGTTCCGTTTGATGCCAAGGTAACTTATAGCGATGGTACAACAGAAGCATTTCATCAAACACCTATAGTTTGGCAGTATAACCAAAAAGAAATTACGGTTATTGTAAAAACCACAAAAACCATCACATCAGTAGTGCTTGATGGTGGTATATTTATTGATGCCGATACCAGCAACAATAAATGGACTGCAAAATAATTGTGTTGTAATTGATACACTAACGTAGTGTATGTTTAACATACGTATATAAAAACAAAAGGCCAGCTGTTATAGCTGGCCTTTTGTTTTTATAAGTTAGGATGACTTATGAATTTTGAACCGAATGGTTCAAATCATTTGATCCGTTTTTAACTTTTGTTTTAGCTTCTTCAAACTTGCTTTGCGCATTGTCTTTCAAATCATTTGCTTTTGCCTGTGCTGTATCAATAGCAGAAGCTGCATAATCAGTTACCAAATCGGCAACACCGTTAAATTTTGCACGGGCCTTATCATATGCATTATTGCTATATTCCTTTAAGTTACCCGATGCTGATTGCGCTTTATCTTTAGCGGCATCAACTAAATCATTAATATAATCGGCAATACCATCTCTAACTGTTTCGCCTTTTTCAGGAGCAAGCAATAAACCTAATGCCGCACCAGCTGCCGCGCCTATTAAAAGTGCAGCTATAACTCTTGTCTGATCTTTCATATCCTTAATTTTAATTATTTAGATGAATATACAGTTACAATAACAATGCCAGCCTTTTGTTTGAAGATATTTAAATTACAAACCTTTTTTCCATAAAAAAAGGCATCCACTTGATAGTGAATGCCTGATACGTTTAATGATTATATTATAATTAAATAACTTTTACATTTACCGCGTTTAAACCTTTTCTTCCGTTTTCTACTTCAAACTCTACTTTATCATTCTCACGGATTTCATCGATTAGGCCTGTTGAATGAACAAATACGTCCTGGCCACCATTGCTTGGTGTAATAAAACCAAAACCTTTTGTTTCATTGAAAAATTTTACTGTTCCTTCTTTTTGCATTATTTTATTTATTAAAGGTGGCAAGGTAGGCATAATAATCAATATAAAGCAAGTATTTAATAACTAATTACACAAAAGCATAATTAAAATACTGATTATCAATACAATTCCGCAGCGTTTGCTTTTTAGCCATTTAACTGTTGAAACCTTGTTTATACAGATTTATGCCACTATTGAAAGATGGCTGCCTTGTATGGTATCTTCTGAATCTTTTACAATTCCGCGTATTTTTTGATCCAGCTCATTAACGGTCACTTCCAATATATTAAAGTATCCAAAATCTATCGCATCAATTTTCATAAGGTCAATGATCCCCAATAATGAAGCAACCGGCCGCCTTAACTCGTGCGACTGGATAATTGCAATTCGGGTTAAGGCTTCATTTTGTATGCTGATCAATTTTTCGTGACGCTTGCGGGTAGTAATATCAGTAGAGTTTAAGGCAACGCCCAAAACTTCGCCATTGTTATTTTTTACCGGGATGAAAGAGGTTTCTTTCCAGCATTCATGCGCTGTACCGGCCATCATTATCCACTCCCGCTTGGCCGACCGGCCTGATAAGGCCAGGGAAAGGTATTTTGTGAACTGCTTATGCAGCTGCGGCTCGGTATAATCTAAAATATTATCGCCGTTGGTAAGTATCTTTCTGAACAGCGCACTTATAAAAACGGCTGCCGATTTATTAAAAGCCAATATCTGCAACTTACGGTCAACCAAAATATGGGTATCTTTTGAACTATCAAAAATGGCTTTCAGCTTTATTTCTGATTCCTGAATTGATATTTTTTGCTCGTGGGTTGTTTGATGCTGTTTGGCCAGCGATTGCAGGCTCCAATGAAGCTCCATCAGGTTAATTACCTGTTTTGATAGTATGGTTAGCGCATTTTGCTGCTGCTCATTTAATGTTTTAGGCTCAAAATCAATTACACATAAACTGCCTATGGCAAAACCATCATTTGTGGCCAATTTACTGCCTGCATAAAATTTAATATTGGTATCACCATAAACAAGCGGGTTATCTTTACTGCGTTCATCATTTTCAGTATCAGTAATAATCAATATTTTATCCTGCTTAATGGTATGGTTGCAAAAGGCTACTTCGCGGCTGGTTGTAGTTATATCAATACCAAAGCTGGCCTTAAACCATTGTGTATCTTCATCAAGCAAGGTTACCAGGCCTACGGGTGTATTACATATTTGCGCGGCAAGCCGTACAATATCATTCAGTTCTTTGGTAATATTGTCTTCGAGGTGTTTAAATCTGTTAACAGCTTCCAACCTTTTTATTTCGTAGTCCATGTATAACTTTTGGTATAAGCTGTAGATTAAATTTATAGCTGAATTATTAATTCTATCCTGATACTATTTATCAAAATCAATACTTCTACGATATAAATTATTTTTTGTTATAATATCTTGCTGTATTATAATACCAAAAGCACTATTTATTATACAAAAGCATAAAGCATTGTACAATACTTTTCAAAATGCTCGACAGAAAAAAATTTAAAAAACAATTGGGGTACGCGCTTCAACAACCAATTGTTGGAGTTATTGATTTTTGTGAGGGGATAGCGCTTGTTCGTTTTCATCGGTAATCTTTTTTTAACAGACATCAAAACAGTAAAAAAGCCCTTTAGCAATGCTAAACGGGCTTCGCTGAATTCACATCGACCTCACAGATCACTCCATCGCAACATCCTCGATCTTTCAGCAATACCTCAAATATTTTCAACCTGCCTATCGGCCTGATTATTAAAACCTTTGTTGTCAGTCTGTTTTATATAAATACGATGAACCCGACATTTCAGATTTATTACCGCGCGATTTTATTTAAATGTATTTTTGCCCGAAACACGCCTGCTGCTTTAGCAGGCAATAATATACTACGGATAAATGAAAGCCTTTATTTTTGACCTTAACGGCACCATGATTGATGATATGACCTATCATACCAAAGCATGGCAATACCTTTTTAATAACGACCTGGGTGCAAACTTTACCTGGGATGAAGTAAAACCACAGATGTATGGTAAAAACCCCGAAGTATTGGTACGCATGTTTGGGCCCGACCGTTTTACCGTTGCCGAAATGGAACACTTATCGTTAGAAAAAGAAAAAAGATACCAGCAGGAGTTTTTGCCTTACCTTAAATTATTACCTGGTTTGAATGAGTTTTTAGAAGCAGCTTATCAAAAAGGCATCCCAATGGCAATTGGTTCGGCAGCTATCCCTTTTAATATTGATTTTGTACTGGACAACCTTAACATAAGGCATTATTTTAAAACCATAGTAAGTGCGGACGATGTAGTATTAAGCAAGCCACACCCGGAAACTTATTTAAAGGTTGCTCAAATTTTAAAAGTGGAACCAACAGATTGCATTGTGTTTGAAGATGTACCCAAAGGTGCCGAAGCAGCAGCCAACGCAGGTATGGAAGCCGTAGTGATCACTACTACTCACATACCCGAAGAGTTTAATTATCTTAAAAATGTAATACACTTTGCCAATGACTTTACCGGGGATTTCATGAAAGGCCTGTTAGCTTAATCAATAGCCAATAACTATTGCCCATAATATGAACCGGGGCCATGTTTACGGTCGTAGTGTTTTTTTATCAGGGAGTCTTTTAATCTTTTAACGCTGGGGTTTATCTGCTCGGTAAGCAGTGCCATTCTGGCTATGGACTCCAGTACGGCGCTGTTATAAACTGCTTTATCGGCAGTTTTACCCCAGGTAAATGGGGCGTGGCTGCCTACCAATATCATTTCAACCTCTTTATAGCTTAAGCCTTTTTCTTTAAGGCAGGCAATGATCTGGTAACCGGTTTCATATTCATAATCGCCCTTTATCTGATCATCGTGCATAGGTGCAGCGCAGGGAACATCAACTGTTTTGTGATCGGCGTGGGTTGTTCCATAAATAGGGATACAGCGCTGGGCCTGCGCCCAGGCCGTTGCATAGGTAGAATGGGTATGGCAAATGCCGCCTATCCCTTCCATTTCTTTATAGAGCACAGCATGTGTTTTAGTATCCGACGATGGGCGGAGATCGCCTTCAACCAGCTGGCCGTCAAAATCAACTACTACCATTTTTTCGGGCCACAGCTCATTATAAGGTACGCCACTGGGTTTTATGGCAAATACCCCTAAATCCCTGTTGGCAGCGCTTACGTTACCAAAGGTATAAAGTACCAGCCCTAACTTAGGCAGTTCAATATTGGCTTTAAAAGCAAGCTCCTTAATGTGCTGATATTTACTCATGGTTATTGGTTTTGTGTTTGCTGCTCAATAAATGTTCCTAAGGCTTTATACTGCTGATAACGTTGCTGGTAAAAATCGGCCTTTGTGGTATCTGGTTGATACTCCTGATCAAAACCACCGCCCATTGCAGCCATTGCCTGTTGTACATTTGGGTAAATGCCGGCGGCTGTTGCCGCAAACATAGCCGCACCAAGGGCACAGGTATGCTCAAACTGATGGATGCGAATCGGCATCTGCAAAACATCAGCCATCAGCTGCATAATATATGGCGACTTTTTAGCTACGCCGCCTATCCCTATCACCCCTTTTACAGGTACGCCTTCGCTGATGAAACGATCAACTATGCTTTTAGCGCCAAAGCAGGTGCCTTCAGCTAATGCACGGAAGATCCGCGGGGCATCACTGCCCAGACTAAGGCCCGTTATCCCGGCTTTTAAAAGCTGGTTGGCATCGGGCGTACGGCGGCCATTCAGCCAGTCAGCCGATAGTTCTGCGCCCTCGTCCAATGGCAATAAGGCTGCCTGCCTGCTCAATTCAGGAATTATTTTGGCAGAAATTTCTTCCACTAAAGCTTCGGCTGTTTTTTCGTCAATAAGGGATGATTGCACCAAAAGCTCATTTAATGGCCAGGAGATGAGATTTTTGAACCAGGCATAAGTATCGCCAAAGGCAGACTGCCCGGCCTCTAAGCCCGTCATACCTGGAATCACTGACCCGTCAACCTGCCCGCAGATACCCTTAATTAATTTTCCTTGTATATCTGCAGCAGGTGCCACCAGCATATCGCAGGTGGAAGTTCCCATTACCTTGCTCAGGTAATAAGTTTCAATCTGCCCGCCTACGGCTCCCATGTGGGCATCAAAAGCGCCAACGCCTATTACTACATGCGTGCTCAGGCCCAAACGGATGGCCCAGTCATCGCTCAATGTTCCGGCAACTTCATCAGCGGTATAAGTTTCGGTATATAAACTTTGGGTAAAGCCTGTTAAAACAGCATCAAGCGATGAGAAAAAATCATCGGGTGGTAAGCCGCCATATTCTGCAGACCATAATGCTTTATGACCTGCCGCACAGCGGCTGCGTTTCATATCCTTAATATGCTTACCACCGCTCAATAAAAACGGGATCCAGTCGCAATGCTCTACCCACGAGTAGCAAGCTTGCCTTACCTTTTCATCAGCCTTTAAAATATGCAGCAGCTTTGCCCAAAACCATTCGGACGAATAAATACCGCCCACATATTGAAGGTAATTAACAGCAAACTTTGTAGCATGTGTATTAATGGCAGCTGCTTCTTTAACGGCTGTATGATCCTTCCACAAAACAAACATTGCATTTGGGTCATTTTCAAAACCGGGAGTTAAGGCCAATGGTGTGCCATGCTCATTTACCGCCACAGGTGTTGAGCCCGTAGTATCTACCGAAATAGCAACCACGCGGCTTGCCACATGTGCCCCACCTGCTTTTTTAATACAATCTTTTATAGTGAAATCAAGCCCCTCAATATAATCGAGCGGGTGCTGCCTGAACTGGTTTTGCGCGGCGTTGCAGTACAAACCCTCTTTCCAGCGCGGGTAATGAAAAACTGACGATGCCAGCTCCCGGCCATTACGGGTATCAACAATAACCGACCGTACAGAGTCGGTGCCATAATCAACACCAATAACAAAAAGTTCCTGATCCATCACGGTAAAATTGGTTTATAAACACTAATAGGTAGTGTAAATTAAGCAATTGCCAGCAGGAAAAAAATAAGTTAATTGTTTATTTTACAATTTGCACACTTACATGCGCTTGTGTAAAGCTTTAGGAATCAGCCTGAATAAAAATGCAATAATGCGCCAGCGTTTGGTAATATAAACCACGTCGCGCTTGTTTTGCAGGGCGCTGTAAATTTGGCTGGTTGCTTTCTCAACAGATGCTACCCAAAACAAGTTTTCGCCGGCAGCCATATCAGTATCAACAAAACCGGGACGTATATCGGTAACATAAATGGGGAGCTTTAAATTCGTAGCTTTTTGCCTCAGGCTTTCTAAATAATGGATCTGGTATGCTTTTGAAGCAAAATATGCAGGAGCCTGCCTGCTCCCACGGATCCCGGCAATAGAAGTAATGGCTGCAAAATGCCCCCAACCTTGTTTTTGAAACAGGTTAAAGGTCCAGTTAGCTACAGCGGTAAACCCGGAAACGTTAAGACTGTTGATCTGATTTTCGATAACCGTATCCAGCACAGGGTTGATCTTTCCGGTTCCGGAGCTTAATACCAGCAGATCAAGGCCACCTAATTCATCCGTTAGCTGCCTCAGCTTTTGCGGAACGGCATCTATATCCGTTATATCAAAAGCCGAAACAATAAAGCTATCCGGTCTGGTTGCCTGAAGCTTTATTAATAAGCCTTCGCGCCTGCCGGTAATACCGACCTTATAACCATTTGCAGCCAAAGTAATAGCCAATTGCCTGCCAATACCGGATGTAGCGCCAACAACTATTGCTCTTTTCATTTTTGCTGATTAATCTTCCGAATAAATACTGCCTACCCTATCCCGAAGGTTATATCCCGATGCCATTACTTCGCCATAGGCACCTGCTGAATGTACCGCAATAAGATCGCCACGGTAGGATTGCGGCAGTGATACATCTTTTTGAAAGCAATCAGTGCTTTCGCATATCGGGCCTACTACGTCGTATTTTATAGAATCAGGCGTTTTCTCCTGCGATATATTTTCAATCAGGTGATGGGCCTGGTACAGCATCGGGCGTATCAGTTCTGTCATCCCGGCATCTAAAACTAAAAAGTTCTTTTTCTGCCCGTTCTTTACGTACAACACCCTTGAAATTAATGAGGCACATTGCCCAACCAATGCCCTGCCCAGTTCAAAGTGAACCTCCTGGCCGGGTTTTACATTTAAAAAGCTTTTAAATACTTTAAAATAGCTTTCAAAATCACTGATGTTACCTTCGGGATTATAATAATCAATACCCAGGCCACCACCGGCGTTCAGGATCTTTACCGTGAAGCCTTTATCTTCAAACCAATCCTGAATTTCATTGATACGGGTACAAAGGTTTTTATAAACCTCCATATCTGTTATTTGCGAGCCGATATGAAAATGGATGCCTAAAAATTGTAGGTTAGCACATTTACGCAGGGTTTCTGCAATTTCAGGCAGCTGCCAGGTATTGATACCGAATTTATTTTCATCCAGCCCGGTAGTTATAAAATGATGGGTATGCGCATCAACATTAGGGTTAATACGGATAGCAATTTTAGCTATTTTATTTTTTGCCTTGGCCAGCTCATTGATCACTTCTAATTCCTGTACCGATTCGGCATTAAAGCAAAAAATATCGGCATCAAGGGCAAAGTTTATTTCTTTATCTGATTTACCTACCCCTGCAAATACAATTTTCTCCTTACCAAAATCATGTTCAATAGCTGCCTTTACTTCGTTACCGCTCACACAATCGGCACCAAAACCGAAAGACTGGATCATATCCAAAACCTTAGGGTTAAAGTTAGCCTTCATGGCATAATGCACGTGAAAACCATACTTTGATGAGGCGGTGCGGCAGGCACTTAAAGTATTGTGCAGCACCTGCATATCGTAATAGTAAAAAGGCGTATCTAAATTATTGAATTTGCTTATATTAGCTTTGTTAAACATTGTATGATGATTATTGCTATTTTAATTTGTTGTTTGGGTTACCCCTTAATATTTACTTATACCTGCTTCAAAGAAAAAAAGATAGATAAAATAGAGTTTGTACTTACAGGCTTTATGACCTTTTTAATTGCCTTTACTATTTACTACGCAGGCACTTTATAATAGCGTTATTGCGTTACCTCTCAAAATCTCAAATCAGAACAGTCTGTTATGCAGGCTTCTCAAAATTTCCGTTTTATCATCCGTTTTTATAAGGATTGACATATTGTGATCACTCCCACCATAGGAGATCATGCGGATAGGGATATGTTTTACAGCCTCTAAAACGCGCGCCGCATAACCATGCTTTTCGGCACCAAAATCACCAACAACGCAAATTATGGTTTGATCTTCATCAATATCAACCGAACCAAAACCTAAAAGCTCTTTAGTGATCTCACTTAAATAAGTGGTATCGTCAATGGTTAAAGATACGGCCACTTCTGATGTGGTGATCATATCTATTGATGTTTTATACCGTTCAAATACCTCGAACACGCGGCGCAAAAAACCATGAGCCAGCAGCATCCTGCTTGACTGGATCTTGATAGCAGTAATACCATCTTTTGCAGCAATGGATTTGATCTTATCCTTTTCGCTGGTATTGGTGATCAGTGTACCCTGCGCCTTCGGATCCATCGTGTTCAGCAAGCGTACCGGGATCTTATATTTTTGTGCCGGGAACACGCTTTGCGGGTGCAGTATCTTGGCACCAAAATAAGCCAGCTCGGCAGCCTCATCAAAGGATAGCTGTGCAATAGGCTTGGTGCCTTTTACAATCCGTGGATCATTATTGTGCATACCGTCAATATCCGTCCAAATCTGAACCTCCTCACTACGGATACCTGCTCCAATTAATGAGGCCGTATAATCACTGCCGCCACGGCGCAGGTTATCAATCTCACCAAAACTGTTGCGGCAAATATAGCCCTGTGTAATAAACAGGTTATTTTCGGGGTGCTTGTTAAGCACCGGGGTAATGTTGGCTGTTATATAATCAACAATGGGCTCATTATCGCCATCAATTTTCATAAAATCGAGCGCGGGCAATAATACCGATGGTATCCCAATCTCTTTTAAATAAACGTGGTATAAAGTAGTTGAAAGCAATTCGCCCTGGGCCAGTATGATTTTTTCTTCTACCGATGTAAGCATATTATTGGCCAGGTTACTTAACAAAGCAAAATGGTAATCAATAACCTCTTTACCCTGTTTAAGGTATTCGGGGGTGGCAAATAATTCGTTTATAAAAGCTTCGTACTTGCTCTGTAATACGGCAATCAGGTTTGCAGCCTTTGGTTTATCGCCTGCCAGGTAGGCTTGCCCTATCTCCACCAAATTATTTGTTGTGCCGGATACAGCCGATAACACCACAATCTGCCGCTCGGCAGGATCAATGATATCAAGCAGTTTTTTCATCCTTTCGGGACTACCAACAGAGGTACCGCCAAATTTTAAAACCTTCATTTTTCGCTTCCTTTAACCCTTAAATAATTTGATGGAATTGCACCAATTTTGAGGCGCTAAAAATAGGATTTTAAACTGCTTATAGCTAAAGATGAGTAAAATAAAATTTGATTGATAGGCGTGAGTACAATTACAAAATATGATAAGATTGATTGGTTGATGATTTATTAGGAGAGGATAAAAAGCCTCACCTAAATCCTCTCCAAAGGAGAGGACTTGAATAGCATGGTGGATAAACCCCTATCTCCACCTTCCCCAGGGAAGGAATCGCACTGGCCTGTGCTTTTAAAACTAACCCATAGAATAAATGAGTATCAGATAAAATTGTGATGCAAAATTTTAATTTGACCTGGCTTTGCCAACAGGATAAACCTTTTTATCAGCAGCATTTCCCTTATCAATAAATTGCTTAATGCTATTTAAAAACAGCAAAAGTGATCCTAAAGCAAGCATAAAAACACCATTGGTTATAAACGATGCAACGCTGTTTACTGTAAACAAGTGGCCCGGCGCAAGAAACACATTTTGTAATACGCCCCAGCCTAATAAACCCATCCGCTTTAAGCCATATACGGCTAAAAATATCAATACTGAATTTGCCCAGAACCAGTTGCGGTTAAGTGATATGCGCCAAGATATAACATAGGCTATTATAAGGCCTATAAAACCAGATTCGTTGATCACGTTCATATCGCTGCTAAACCTTGCAGCTTCATTGTTCCGGCTTACAGGCGGTAAAACGAAGAGAAACTTATAGTCGTACAAAAACGACAAGGTTTGAAATGCATATACAAAAAGCCAAAAGGCTGCAAAATGTATAACCAGCAGCCTGACATTAAATTTTGAAAAGAAATTGCTCATTATAATTTAGGGTGAGTACAATATTAAGGTTTTGCTTACAATTTATTGATCGAAAATAATATTTATCTCTGACATGCACTTTATGAAATTTTATAGCTTTGGAATATGAACAAAAAACTCACCTTTTTTATCCTCATCCTTGCTATCGCACACTTTTCGGCTGTTGTTAAAGCCCAAGGCACATCAAAGAAATTGCCCCTTGCCGAGCTGCAACAACAATTTGTAGACCTTCGTTTTGGTATGTTCATCCACTTTAATATGCCCACCTATATGAATCAGGACTGGCCTGATCCGGATGCTTCGCCAACTTTGTTTAATCCTACTAAATTAAATTGCGACCAGTGGGCTAAAGCGGCAAAATCAGCCAACATGACCTATGGGTGTTTAACTACCAAGCATCACAGCGGTTTTTGTGTATGGGATACCAAAACAACTGATTATAATGTAATGAACAGCCCCTTAAAAAGAGATGTGGTAAAAGAGTTTACCGATGCATTCAGAGCCAATGGCTTAAAGGTGATGTTATATTATTCTATTTTAGATACGCACCACAGGCTTCGCCCTAATATGATCACACCAAAGCACATCGCTATGGTTAAGGCACAGATAACCGAGCTGTTAACCAAATATGGCGAAATATCAGCTTTGATAATTGACGGATGGGATGCCCCGTGGTCGCGTATATCTTATGATGATATTCCGTTTGATGATATTTATCACCTTGTAAAAACACTGCAGCCAAACTGTGTAATTATGGATTTAAATGGAGCCAAATATCCGGCAGAAGGGCTTTTTTATACAGATATAAAAACTTACGAAATGGGTGCCGGGCAGCGGGTATCAAAAGAGAGCAACCACATGCCTGCTTTGGCTTGTTTGCCTTTACAGCAAAACTGGTTTTGGAAAACCAATTTCCCTACTACTGCGGTTAAAGACCCTGCAAAGTTAGTTAATGAAACCCTTATCCCGCTAAACAACGTTGACTGTAACTTTATCCTGAACGTGGCGCCCAACCGCGATGGTTTATTTGACGATAATGCC
Source organism: Mucilaginibacter sp. (assembly GCF_965277465.1). GTDB lineage: Bacteria > Bacteroidota > Bacteroidia > Sphingobacteriales > Sphingobacteriaceae > Mucilaginibacter. Next base: position 2,140,805 of record NZ_CBDICW010000001.1, on the reverse strand, counting down.
TTAGCTGCCTTAAAGGAGATTGGCAAGCTATGGCACAATGAAGGGCCGGTTAAAAAATTGCCTGTGCTTGATGCGCCTATTGTATCATCAAACATTGCTAAAAAACAACCGTCGAGCGCCAGCTGGAGCGATGATAGTAACATAATGGATCAGGCCAATGATGATGATTTTACTTCATCGTGGATCTCAAACCCAACAGTTGACAAGCCCTGGTATGAAATTGATTTTGACCGTGACAGATCATTCAATACCATCAGCGTTGCCGAAGAGAAAGCGAATATTACCAATTACCGCCTGGAGTATTATGCCAATGGCGAATGGAAAACAATTTTTAATGGCGAAAACGGTAAATCGGTAAAGATAAACCGCTTTGACAGGGTATGGGGAAGTAAAGTAAGGATATGGATAGATAAATCGGCCAGGCAGGCTTCAATTGCTGAATTTGGTGTTTATGACGAAAGGCGATAATTAAATATTCAAGAAAAAGATCAGGTTTTATACGCTGATCTTTTTCACTTTAATACTAATCCCTTACCCTTGCCCAAACCTTATTTTCTACACGGATACGCACAGTGAGCATGGCTGCATTTAAAACAGTAAATATGACTGCCGTATAATACAAATGGAATACCAGCGGAATAAAAGCTATTTCGCAAACTACTTCCATATAATTAGGGTGCTTTAAAAACTTATAAGGCCCTTTTTTTACAGGATATACACCTGGAACCCGGTAGATCTTGGTGTTCCAATATTTACCTAAAGAGGATAATGCCCAAAACTTAAATGAGAGCACCACTAAAAATATCACTAAAAAAGTCCAGCTGATAGGTGTGCCGCCCCTTAATACATACTCTGCTATTATGGATACCAAAAACAATGTATGCATGGCTATCATATAAGGGTAATGGCTTTGCCCGTATTGAATAGCACCCTGGCTCAGCAGCCACTTTTCATTACCTCGGGCTATATACAATTCTGAAAGCCTTTGAAGGATCAGGAAAGAGATGAATATGGTGAAATACATTGATTTGATTGGTGGCAGTTTTATTAAAAAATTAACTTATTTTAAGCAAAACCATCTCGCTCGAAAACCCTGGGCCCATTGCCATCATTAAGGCGTAACCATCTTCAAAACCTTCGCTCATAAATTTTTCCAATACGTAAAGCACAGTAGCACTCGACATATTGCCATAGCTATTCATTACTTCGCGGGTTTTCTGTAAAAAGTCGCCTTCAACGCCTAAAGCGTTCTGGTAAGCATCCAATACTTTTTTACCGCCAGGATGAAAAACAAAATTCTTGATGTCGCTTAACTTTAACTGGTGTTTAGCTAAAAACTCGGTTATATCAGTATGCACATTCTCATTTATAAATGTCGGGATATCTTTTGAGAATAGCACTTTAAACCCGGTATCTTGAAAATCCCAGCCCATTACCTCTAATGAATCATAATACAACTTGCTCGATGAAGCTATATAATCAACCTTACTGGTGGCTTTGTTATTATCACCCTTTATAATACAGGCCGCTATCCCATCAGAAAACAAGCTGGAGCCTATAAAATTACTTTTACTGTAATCGCTTTTTATAAGCGTTAATGAACAAAGCTCAACGGCTACTAACAGCACAACCGCATCTGCATTAGCTTTTGCAATTGTATTGGCCTTTGCCATGCCGGATACTCCACCGCCACAACCCAAACCCCAAACCGGTGTACGGTTTATATGAGGGTTTAACCGCATTTTATTGATGATCAGCGCATCCATACTGGGGGTTGCCAAACCAGTTGTTGATACAAATAAAATATCTGTTATAGCCAACTTATCAATACCGGCTTTAGCAATACAAGCTTCAATAGCCTGTACGGAATATTCGAGCGCTATTTTTAGGTACTCATTGTTACGCTCTTCAAAAGTGTTTGGTTTAGCATAATAAGTGAGTGGTTTACAAAAGTTACGAAATAGAATTTCTGTATTATCAAAAGCAAAAATCAAGCGGTTAGCTTCAGGAAAACTCACTGAAAACATCTCCAGGGCCTGTTCTTTTACTTTTTGCTGTTCGGTTTTATAAGGTAGATCAATTTTGCTTGCTGCTGCTATATAGGGCATAAAAAGTTTATTTGTATTTACGTAGCCATTAATATGCCAGTTGTCTAAGTTTATAAAAATAGTTTGTAATCACACTATGCAAGTGAATATTAATACAAAATTGGACTAATTTATATATCCGATAACATTCATGTACATTATAGCAAAACAAATACTATTAAAATATATAGCAAACAGTTGACAACTAAGGCTTTAGTACCATCTTATAGTGCAGTATCCCAGCCTCTTCAAACTGAGGGCCTGTTTTTTCGAAATTAAACTTTTCATATAGTGGGATGGCCTGTAACTGTGCATGCATATAAACATAACCGGCATCGGCAGGTAAATCTTCTAAAACAGTTTTTACCAGTGCCTGCCCTATACCTTTGCCCCTAAATTTTTGAAGTACGGCAAAACGTTCCAGCTTATAGCCTTTTTCGGTTTTGCGCCACCGGCATGCACCCGCAGGTTCACCATCCACTGTAGCTAAAAAATGTACAGACTCATCTTCAAATTCCCATTCCAGTTCGGGCGGGCAATTTTGTTCGTCAACAAATACTTCACGGCGTACGGCAAATACTTTTTCCAAATCGGCGGCATCATTTACTTGTGTTACTTTTATTGTCAGGCTCATTTTTTATAAGAGGTTCTTTGCTTAAAGCTTTTTTGTTTATTGGTATTGTTTTCATGCGCTGCATCGATAGAATGCGTGCAGGTTAAATCCTCTTCCTGCCCGGCCAATTTACTTAATTGCACGTAAAATTTATGTAACTGGTCAAGTTCTTTTTCGGTAAGATCTTCAATATTTACCATGCGGTTGCTGGTACCCTGGTGCGAAGCTATCAATTCGTTCAGTTTAAGATGTACTGCTTTTGAATCCTTGTTCTGTGATTTTTGGATCAGGAATACCATTAAAAAGGTAACTATGGTTGTACCCGTGTTAATTATAAGCTGCCAGGTATTTGAATACTGAAAAACAGGCCCTGTAACACCCCATATTATAATTATTGCCGTTGCTATAATAAAAGCTGCCGAACTGCCGGTAGCATTAGTTGCCCAGTTTGAGAAACGTTCGAATAAGTTCTTTTTCTTAGCCATATATCTGTTTTTAAATACATAACTAAAAAAAAGCGCCAATGTTTAAACACCGGCGCTTTTTTAATATTATAGAAACGGGCACCAAATAATGGTACCGCTAATTTTATAATTTGCTGTTTACATCAAGGCAATTTAAATCGCCGAATGCAGCGGTAAGCCTTTTAACAAAAGTTTCTTCGCCCTTCCGTAACCATACGCGCGGATCGTAGTATTTTTTATTTGGAGAATCTTCACCTTCAGGATTACCGATCTGGTGCTGTAAGTAAGCTTCTTTTGATTTGTAGTAATCTTTAATACCTTCCCAGTATGCCCATTGCATATCGGTATCAATATTCATTTTTATAGCACCGTAAGAGATAGCCTCGCGGATCTCTTCCTGGCTTGAACCTGATCCACCGTGGAATACAAAGTTGATAGGTTTTTCGTCAGTAAGGTTAAAATGAGCCTTTACATACTCCTGTGAGTTATGCAATATAACCGGTTGTAATTTAACGTTACCCGGTTTATAAACACCGTGTACGTTACCAAATGCAGCCGCAACTGTAAAACGATGACTTACTTTTGAAAGTTCTTCGTACGAGTAAGCAACATCTTCGGGTTGGGTATATAAACGTGAACTGTCAACGTCTGAGTTGTCAACACCATCTTCTTCGCCACCTGTAACACCTAATTCAATCTCTAAGGTCATACCCATTTTAGCCATACGGACTAAGTATTTGGCAGAGATCTCAATGTTTTCGTGCAATGACTCTTCAGAAAGGTCAAGCATGTGTGATGAAAATAATGGTGTACCTGTTTCGGCAAAGAATTTTTCACCATGATCTAACAAACCATCAATCCATGGTAAAAACTTCATGGATGCATGGTCAGTATGTAGTATAACTGCAATACCGTAGTGCTCTGCTAATAAATGAACGTGTTTTGCAGCAGAAACAGCACCCAGGATGCAAGCCTGTAATTTTGAGTTATCTAATGATTTACCTGCATAAAACTGTGCACCTCCATTTGATAATTGAATAATTACCGGAGAGTTTACCGCTTTTGCCGTTTCCATAACTGCATTGATTGTATTAGTACCAATAACATTTACAGCTGGCAAAGCAAACTGATGCTTTTTTGCGGCCTCAAATAGCTCCTGCACCTGATCTCCGTGCAGAACGCCCTTATAATTTTTTAAATCCATTGACTTTTAATTGGGCCTCGAAGTTATAAAAATTCTCGGTTTCAGTTATAAATATCTTGTTATTAAAGGTTTTGGCCAAATAATTTTCAATTTACTAATCAAGCCTTATTTAATTGCATTTATATTAAAAACAAGCTTATAAAAGCCTCTCAAATTTTTATTTTTATAATGGCAGATACCTTCATTATTAACAAATCAATACAGCTGCAGGCGGTTGAATATTCGTTTTTGCAATAACTGGTTTTATAAGCAAAATCAATTATCGTATATCTAAAATATTTTTTCGTTTCTTTGTATCCAATTGAAAGAGTTAGATATAGATATGGCTTGGTTTAAACGGGAAATTAAAGGGATAATTACGACCACCGAAGAGAAGAAAGAAGCCCCTGATGGAATCTGGAATAAATGCCCTGAATGTAAAAAACCGCTTCATTATTCTGAGCAGGTTGAAAATCAATATGTTTGTCATTACTGCGGTTACCACCTGCGCATAGGTTCAAAAGAATATTTTTCTATTCTTTTTGATAATAATGAGTTTACCGAATTATTCGCTGATCTGCATTCGGGCGATCCGCTGCATTTTGAGGATTCAAAAAAATACACCGACAGGCTAAAGGAAACAATGGCCAAAACGGGATTAAAAGATGCTATACGTGCAGGTACAGGTAACATAGGCGGCCAGCCAATTGTTATTGCCTGTATGGATTTTAACTTTATAGGCGGCTCAATGGGATCAGTAGTTGGCGAAAAGATTGCCCGCTCAATTGACTACAGCATTGCCAATAAAATTCCTTTCCTGATGATCTCTAAATCTGGCGGTGCACGCATGATGGAAGCTGCTTTTTCGTTAATGCAGATGGCCAAAACATCAGCTAAGCTGGCTTTATTATCACAGGCTAAAATACCTTATATATCATTACTTACCGATCCTACCACAGGTGGGGTAACCGCATCGTATGCTATGTTAGGTGATGTTAATATTGCTGAACCGGGTTCATTAATTGGCTTTGCCGGACCAAGGGTTATTAAAGAAACCATTAAAAAAGATTTACCTAAAGGTTTCCAAACTGCAGAGTTTGTACAGGAGCACGGTTTCCTTGACTTTATTGTTGACCGCAGAGAGATGAAAGAAAAACTATCCTCATTTTTAAAGATGATGGCCAACTAAAAATATATCATATAAAAAAAACAAAGAAGGCTACCTGTTATGGTAGCCTTCTTTGTTTTATACTATTTAAATACACCGGCGTTTTGGCCGCTATCGCCTTCAACACCCTCACTCTTTTCGTCGTAATTAGGGCCGTTATTTTTACTTTCGCCTTTGCCCATATATGTTTTTGATTTGGCATCACCCCTGTTTATTTCAGGAGCAGTGCTTTTTTCAGAATTATAAGTCTGCTTGGTAGCATTGTCCCTATCTTTTTCCCTTTGTGTAAGGGGTTCTTTTTCTGTATTTTCCATGATCGTATTGTTTAGTAGATATTGTGAACAAGAAAGACCACCAGTATTTGATGGCCTTTCTTTTAAATTACCGATATTAAATCGGAAAGTATCTGCATTTATATGCCTTCGGTACCTGGCTCATGTCCCAACATGCGGCCTGTGGTACGGCCTTGCTTACGGCTAACAAAATCAGTTTTTGCGTTGCCTACTGATGGAAATTCGTGGTGATTTGGTGGGGTAACATCCTCCTGCTCACTGTATGAAGCATCGTTGCCACCTTGCTGTTGTTCCTGCTCTGTTTCGTGCGGGTAACCAGATTTTTCCTGTTCTGATTCTCTTTTTTCAGGAATTTCATTCGGACGTCCTTGTCCGGGTCTTTCCTGTTGTTTTCCGGGATTTTGATTATTAGAATTCATAGGATTATTAATTTATAATTAAATAAAGCCAATTTCCGTGCCAATAAAACCTGTATCGTATTAAAAAAATTTCAGATATAGCGGGTTATAGGGGATTAGTAAGCAGCTTATGCGTAGAGGTAAATCTTTAAAAAAGGACATTTGGATTTATAGTTGCCCTTTTTTAGAGCCAATAATGTTTATCTGTGAACTTGGGATTGGGGCTTCCGCTAAGCAGGGTTGATCTGCAAAGTAGGTGATTGCTTCTTCGTTCCTCATCGCAATGACGTGGTGGCAACCTCGCATTCGCTCGCCTCAAGGCGAGTGACGAATATGTACAGGCCTCTGGCCGATAGAGAAAGCGTCATTGCGAGCCATAGCGAAGCAATCCCCGACTTACAGAGCCGCTAAGCAGGGTTGATCTGCAAAGTAGGTGATTGCTTCTTCGTTCCTCATCGCAATGACGAGGTGGCTACCTCGCAGTCGCTCGCCTCAAGGCGAGTGACGAATATGTACAGGCCTCTGGCCGATAAAGAAAGCGTCATCGCGAGCAATAGCGAAGCAATCCCCGACTTACAGAGCCGCTAAGCAGGATTAATCTGCAAAGTAGGGGATTGCTTCTTCGTTCTTTATATTAATGAAGTGGTTATGCATTAACCGGGCAAAGTTCGCGCACTTTGGCAATGGTATAGTCAATTTCTTCTTTAGTGGTATATTTTGAAAAGGAGAACCTTACTGATGGCCGTGTAGCACTTGAGCCAATAGCCGTAAGCACATGCGAACCTATATCAGTACCTGAACTGCATGCGCTGCCGCCCGATGCTGAGATGCCTGCAATATCTAGGCTAAACAACAGCATATCAGCCATTTCCATTTCAGGGAACTGAACATTAAGTACGGTATACAAGCTTTTATCAGCATCGGTTTCGCCATTAAAAGCAATACCCGGAATGCTTTCTATCAGCTGATCCCTCATGTATGATTTTAGTCCTTGAATATGCTCCTGGTGCTGCTCCATTTCGGCATAAGCCAGCTCTAAAGCTTTGGCAAGGCCAACAATACCATATATATTTTCGGTACCGCCGCGCATGTTACGCTCCTGCGCACCGCCATAAATTAAAGGCTTAATTTTTATACGGTGACTGATGTGTAAAAAGCCCACACCCTTAGGGCCATGCAGCTTATGTGCCGAGCATACTACAAAGTGAGCCTTAAGCTTACTCAGGTCGTGCTTGTAATGCCCCATTGTTTGCACCGTATCGCAATGGTAAATGGCATTATAAGCTTCGCAAAGATCGCCAACGCGTTCCATGTCTGATAGTGTACCAATTTCATTATTGGCATGCATTATAGATACAAAGCTGCGTTCGTTTTCTTTTAAAAGTGTTTCCAGGTGATCGTAATCAATATTACCCTTTGCATCCACATTAACAAAGCTCAGTTTAATAACACCGGCTTTTTCAAGGGCTTCAAAGGTATGGATAACTGCGTGGTGTTCAATACAGCTGGTAATGGCATGTGTTATATTGTGATCGATAATGCCGCACCTGATAGCCATATTATCGGCCTCGGTACCACTTGAAGTAAAGAATATTTCGGCAGGTGATGTACCCAGCAAATTGGCGATAGTTTTACGCGATTTTTCAATCACGGTGCGTGCCTCACGTCCATGTGCATGTATAGATGATGGATTACCGTAGGTGGTTTCCATCACCTTGATCATCTCTTTCGTTATCTCCGGGTCAAGCGGTGTTGTGGCTGCATTATCTAAATAAACACGCATGTTGTAGTAGTATTAAATATTGATTTGAATTAATAATCTGATTTTCAGGGCTCTCTATTAATTCAATTGTAAAATCTCTTTTATATCGGCAATTATTTTATTGGCTAAATTATTAGCAACCGTTTCTGAATTACCCTCTGAGTAAATACGAATAATGGGCTCGGTATTTGACTTGCGCAAATGTACCCATTCTTTGTCAAATTCTATTTTTAAGCCGTCAATTGTGCTGTGGGGCTGTTTTTGGTATTTCTCTTCAACCTTAAGTAATAAGGCATCAATGTCCATTTCGGGTGTTAGGGTTATTTTATTTTTTGAGATAAAATAACTTGGGTATGAGCTGCGTAAAGTTGAAACCGATTTGCCATACTTAGCTAAATGTGTTAAAAACAAGGCAATGCCCACCAAAGCATCACGGCCATAATGTAATTCAGGGTAAATTACCCCACCATTACCTTCGCCGCCAATTACGGCATTTACAGCTTTCATTTTATTTACCACGTTTACCTCACCTACCGCAGCAGCATGATATTCGCCACCTGCTTTTTCGGTAACATCGCGCAGGGCGCGGGTTGATGACAGGTTTGATACCGTGTTACCTTTAGTGTTCTTTAAAACATAATCGGCAACGGCTACCAGCGTATATTCTTCACCAAACATATTACCATCCTCACAAACAAAGCAAAGGCGGTCAACATCCGGGTCAACGGCAATACCTAAATCGGCCCTTTTGCTCAATACTTCTTTTGAAAGTGCGGTAAGGTTTTCAGGCAACGGCTCCGGGTTATGCGGAAAGTTACCATCAGGCTCGCAATATAATTCGTGCACGGTATTAACCCCCAGGGCTCTTAACAAAGCCGGCACAAATATGCCCCCTGTTGAGTTAACGCAATCAATAACTACTTTAAAATCAGCCTTGGTAATGGCATCAACATCAACCAATGGCAGGGCCAGTATCTGGTCAATATGTTGTTGCAGGTAATTATTATCACTGCTTACCTTGCCCAGGTCATTTACATCGGCAAATTTAAAATCACTGTTTTCGGCAATCTCCAATACCTCTTTACCATCGGCATCGTTAATAAATTCGCCATCGGCATTGAGTAGTTTAAGCGCATTCCACTGTTTTGGATTATGGCTGGCAGTTAAAATAATACCTCCGGCTGCTTTTTCAAGCGGCACGGCAATTTCAACTGTTGGGGTGGTTGATAAGCCTAAATCAACCACATCAATACCCAGGCCTTGCAGCGTACCAATAACCAGGCTATTTACCATACTGCCTGAAATGCGGGCATCGCGCCCTAAAACAATTTTTTTAATACCGCTTTTGTTAACAGCCCAGGTGCCGTAAGCCGCGGTAAATTTCACAATATCCAAAGGGGTTAAGCCCTCGCCCACTGTACCGCCGATGGTACCCCTTATTCCTGAGATAGATTTTATTAATGTCAAAGTGTAAACGTTTTGAGTTGCAAAAATAAAAATATTTAACCGAAGCAGCAGATAAATCGTATTGTTTTAAGGCTGCATTTATTAGCTATATTTGCTCCGCTATAAAAATGCTATGCCCCTACAGTGGTTTCATACCTGGTTTAATTCTCCTTACTATCATTTGCTTTACAATAAACGCAACGATGAGGAAGCCCGGCATTTTATCAACAACCTGTGCTCCTATCTGCCGCAACAATCTGGCTCCAAACTATTAGATATTGCCTGCGGCCGCGGAAGGCATGCCATATACCTTAATAAAAACGGGTATAATGTTACCGGCATTGACCTTTCAATAGCTAATATTCAGTATGCCAGGCAATTTGAAAGCGAGTCGTTACATTTTTATGTGCACGATATGCGCCAGCTTTTTTACCGCAATTACTTTGATGTTGCCTTTAACCTGTTTACCAGCTTTGGTTATTTTGAAACCGACTACGAGCATATTGATGCTTTAAAGGCCTTCAATAAAGCATTAAAACCCGGTGGCCTGTTGGTGCTTGATTTTTTTAACAGCCGCAAAGTAATTGATACATTAGTGCCCGATAGTATAAAAACGGTTAATGGGATTGATTTTAATATTCACAAGGAGATTAAGAAACAAAAAATAATTAAGACCATCGCTTTTGAAGATAAAGGCGAAAACTATACTTTTAATGAAATGGTAAGTGCTTTTACCATGACTGATTTTGAACGTTTTTTTTATGCAAGCGATTTTGAAATAACTGACACTTTTGGAAGTTATAGCCTGGAGCAGTTTGACATCAATAATAGCGACCGATTAATTTTTATCTGTAAAAAAAACAATGCCTGACCAACTTTTACAACTCGACCGGCATTTATTCTATTTCATTAACCATGATATGGCTAATCCTTTTTTTGACTGGATAATGCCTTACCTGCGTAACCCAAAATTCTGGATCCCGTTATACCTGTTCATTATAGCTTTCTGTGTTTATAAGTTTAAAAAACAGGGATTAATTATTATTTTAATGATGGCGCTTGCTGCAGGCTTTGCCGATTTTACCAGTGCAAGCATTATAAAACCTTTAGTTAAACGCGTTAGGCCCTGTCGTGATGCTATGGTTTCGCAAACAGATATTGCCCGGGTTGGCTGCGGAACCGGTTATAGCTTTCCATCTACCCATGCTACCGATCATTTCGCGATGGCATTTTTTATGATCATGTTATTTTATAAAAAATGGCGCTGGATATGGCTTTGGGGTATAGTATGGGCAGGCACCATTTGCTTTGCACAGGTATATGTGGGTGTACACTACCCTATTGATGTTTTTTGCGGTGCTATTTACGGGATGTTGGTAGGCTGGTTGTTTGCCTGGATATTTTCAAAACTGCCGGCTGGGTTTGGCGGCATACCTGTTTCTAAATAGAAAACCCAGTCAAATAAATAATCAGGATCTTAACCCCGTAACTTATCTAACAGATCACTTAGCTGGCCGGCTTCTTCTTCGGTAAGGTTATCCTTTAAAAAATCGCGGGTTTTAAATTCTTCATCCATTATGGATAGGATATTGATCCCCTCTTCGCTGATGCGGATATCAACAGCACGGCGGTCTTTATTATTGGTACAGCGCGATACCAGTCCCTTTTGCACCAGGCGGTCAACAATTCGTGATGCATCAGACATTTTATCAATCATCCGCTCCTTTAATAAGTTTACAGTAGCAGGTTTAGGATACTGCCCCCGTAAAATTCTTAAAATATTAAACTGCTGCAGTGTAATGTTATGCTTTTCAAAGTGTGAGCGCGAAGCATTGTTTATCCAGCTATAGGTATAGGAAATATTAATAACCGCTTTATGATAATTGTCCTCAAAATTGCTGCTTTGTATTTCTTCGTCTATGCGCATAGTTGTTACCCCTAAAATGCAAATATCCTTAATTATTTCTTAACATCCTTACCCTCTTTGGGTTTTCCATAGTCCCAGGGGCAGTTAAGGCACTTATTTTTACAGCAATATCCTCTTTTAAGGTGATATTCTTTTGTAAAAACAAGGTTACCATCGGCATTAATGTAATAATCAATATGCTCCTGCTCCATTAATTCAAAATTTTTACAAAAATATCATTCCCAAAGTGTTTTTTCAAATGGGTACCATTGCCATGCAGTGTCCAGATTTGCCTGGGTTCAACTGCTGCTACCGCCTGTAAAATATCATGCCAATCTACATGATCGGATATAAAAAGGGTATCCTGGTTATTTACCTGCAAATTTTTCCACCCCGATGCAAATAAGCGTTTAACGCCTGTTGCCTTAATATAACTATCAAACGTAAATGGCGGCACTATGTATACAAACTCGTCCTGCTCCTTCATTAATTTGCGCCCGTACATCTGGTACTTACCTGGCGGATAACCCATTTTTTCGTAAATAACATTAATGGGCATTATCCGGTGATGTACCAGGATCTTTTTTTGCGGCGCATATTCATTGATCATCCGAATAAGCCGCTGGCTTTTCCCTAAACCGTAAGCACCAAGCAGGATATTTGATTTTATATCGTTCAGCTTTTTTATTTCGGCAACCGGGTCGGGGTGCTGAACGGCAGGGTCGGCAAACGTACTTTCGGTTATCAACACATCCGCCTTTACCCATTCAATCGGCTCGCAGGTGCCATCGGCCTGTATTTTATAATCGCCGGTGTAAAGGTATTTAACACCCTCGTACTCCATTAATATTTGTGCTGAGCCCAGCATGTGACCTGCAGAAACGAAGGTTATTAACACATCACCAATGGTAAACGGCGCATTATAGGTAATTATATTAAATACCTTACCCGCATTTTTGCCATAGCGCAACTTCATAAAGGCATGGGTTGCCTCGGTACAAAAAATCTCGTTATTGCCGCTTATCGCATGGTCTGCATGGGCATGGGTTACAACCGATAGCGGCACCGGCAATTTAGGGTCTAAATAAAAATTGCCGTATTTACAATAGAGGCCATTGGCATCAAAACAGATAAAATCTTCTTTTATGTTCATTTTTTAGTCATTGAGCCATTGGTCATCCGTCATTATCATAATTATTTACAGGGGTTTAGATTTTTAAAACGTAACCTCCCAGAACCAAATGATTTAAAGACGATTAATGACCTAATGACAAAAACACCTTATGCAATTTCAATACCTGTGGTATTACTAATTGCACATCGTCATTTTTGATTATATAATCAGCCAGGGCCGATTTTTTTTCTTCGGAGAATTGTTTGGAATCCCGGCTTTCAAATTCTTCCCGCGATAGCATGTCCCTTTGTGCCACACGCTTAAAACGGGTTTCTTTAGCCGCATGTATCATTACCGAGTAATCGCATAATTTATAAGAATCGCTCTCAAATAAAATGGCAGCTTCCTTTATTACATACGGTGCATCCTTAATATGCTTAAGCCAATCATCAAACGCCCTGAAGGTAGCCGGGTGCACTATAGCGTTCAATTTGCTTAATTGCTCCTTATCATTAAAAACAATGGCTGCAATATGTTTGCGGTTTAAAGTACCATCTTCAAAATAAGCGATATTGCCAAAGGTTGCTTTTATATCGCTGATGAGGATCGGATCGGTCACCATTACCTGTTTTGCAGCATCATCGGCATAAAAAACCGGGATGCCTAATATTTCAAACACCTTGCTAACGGTAGTTTTACCACTGCCTATATTACCGGTTAAGCCTATTTTTAACATTATTTTTTTACGATAAAATCAATATTCTGTGGCTCAATCTTTACTATTTTGCTGTAAGCGGGCTGTTTGGAAATAATTACCGGCAATACCTTATATCCCTTTTTCCGCCATAGGTCAAGGTCGGCTGTAGCCTCAAAAAAGTCTTCGTCTGTTTGCGCATACCTGCTTAATGATATCGTAAAAGTAACCTTAACCTTTTGCGGGAAAATTTTTACATCATCGTAGTTATGGTTATTGATCAGCTTTACCGGGATCTCCAGCACCTTTTCGGTAAACTCATCAACCGGGATGGATACCTGCACATTTTTAGGGAACACGCTCAGGTTACCTTCTTTTACAGCCTGTAAATTAAGGCGGGTGCTTACAGGCTCACCAACACTATCTAACTTAAGCGTATCTGATGGCCACGATTTTATGCTATCAATAACGCTTGCCGGGCCGTTCACAATTACATAAGCCGGGTTAAGCATTATATTATTTGCCTGGGCAAACTGCTGCTTATATCTTATATCGGTATTTAGCTGAATAGGGATCCTTTTAACCTTCCGGTTCGAAAAATCAAAGTAAAGGGTATCGGGATTAAAGGCGGTAATTTGCTGACCTATCTCCTTTTTAGTGTTGATTTGCTCCAGCTGTGAACTGAGCACTACATAGCTTTTGTACTCGAGCGAACGCAGGTCTACCGAAACTACGTTTACATCCCTGTTTACTTTTGAGAAAAGCATTTGCCAGCCATTGCCGCTAACCGTAGCATTAACCGTATCTGATTGCAGGGAATGGAAAGCTCTTTTTTGAGGCGTGTTTCTGAAATTAAGCACCTCTTTTACCGTGTAGTTGTAAGAATTTGACAATACGGTAAATACCCACGCACCAACGGCAAGCACCAGGCATGTAAAAAATGCTGATAGTCGTCTTCGTTCAGTAGCAGATAATTTTATTATTGCCATATTAAAAAGGTAAAAGGCAAAAGGTAAAAAGATAAAGGTAAGAATTTACAACCTTTTGCCTTTTACCTTTCGCCTTTAGGCCTTAATTATACTTTAGCAGCCGGAGCCGGTGTATTTAAAGCTTTTGATGCTTCTAACGATATTGCTGATTTATCAAAACGTATTTTTCCGTTATCAACTTCTACTAAAAAAGTAGCGTCGTTTACGTCAATTATCCTGCCGTGGATACCTGCTGTAGTAACTACTCTATCACCTTTCTTTAGTTCGGTAACGTATTTTTTCTGGTCTTTTTGTTTTTTAACCTGCGGCCTGATCATAAAGAAATAAAACACAACGGCTATTAAACCGAAAGTAATTATTTGCTGTGTTCCAAAACCTGAAGCGGCTTGTAATAAAATTGCTGTTATCATTTCTAATTTATATAATTTTTATTTCAATGCTACCTCACCAATTAAGTGTACCCTGTTTTGAGCCGGATTGGTATTGGCGGTAACGGTAATTTGTTTATCCTGCAAACCCATTTTAGCGGCACTGTTAAAAGTAACGTGTATAGCGCCGCTTTCGCCGGGTTTAATGGGTGTTTTTGGCCATTCGGGCTTGGTACAGCCGCAAGTAGCTATTGCATCAGTAATAATTAATGGTGATTTACCTGTATTTGTAAATTTAAAATCATAGATAACTTTATCACCGGCCTTGATCTTCCCAAAATCGTGCGTGTCTTTTTCAAACTTCATTACAGGTGCATTTTCTGCCGTGGCTGTAGTGGTACTGGCGGTTGCATCAGCGCCGCTTTGGGTTGATTGTTTGCAGGCCGTAAATAACATACCTGCTGCTATTAAGCTTAAAAACAGTTTCTTCATTGTTACTATTCTATTAATCCTCTGCCTATTTTTTTAATTTTATTCTGCCCTTTCAGGTCTATCAAAATCTTGTCTAATATACCGTTTATAAACGAATTACTTTTTGGCGTACTAAACTCCTTCGAGATCTCTAAGTACTCATTAATGGTTACTTTAACAGGTATTGAATTGAAGTTTAAAAACTCAGCAATAGCCATTTTCATCAGTAAGGTATCCATCATTGCAATACGATCCGGCTCCCAGTTCTGTGTTTTTTGGGTAATCAGTTCCTGGTAATCACTATCATAACGGATGCATTTTTCAAACAGGTTCACAATAAATTCCCTGTCTTCTTCCCAGTTGCCGGTTATTTCTGCCAGTTTGTTTTCCTGGTAGTTATCGCTGGCAAAGTTCTTGAATGTTTTGGCTATCAAAGCCTGCAAAACGTCCTTATCCACCGGCCAGTAAATAAACTTATCTTCAAAAACCTGCTCGGCTAATGATGATTTCAGGATCACCTTTTTGAAAATGAATTTGATAATGTCTTTATCAGTCTGGATCGTATCATCCGTTTTTTGAATATACTCTAAGTATTCAGGAGCATTTTTAAGAAGAGTGAATAAAGATTTTATAAGTTCGGGTTCAAAATCCCAGGCTATCTTATATTTTTTTAATCCTACTAAAAATTCTTTATTGTCGTGGAGAGAGAGGATAAACCTGTTGCTTAATATTTTAACATTGGCATTCAGGTCATCAGCAGTGGGTAAATGTTTGTTGGCTCTTTCAAGCGCGTCAATTTCAGCGTAGCTCGAAATCTCTGAGATTAATGACAGCATCCAGATATACATCTCGTAAACCTGGTCAATACTGTGCAACAGGTGTTTTTCATGCTGCCTGATGTCGCCGCTGTTTGATTGGTGATAAGCGTATAACGACTGTAAAACTTTTACCCTTAGGTGTCTGCGATTTAACATTAAATAAGAACGATTTTGGGATTACTCCCGATTAATTTAATATGATGATTTAACTTTTTTGATATCTGAAATTCGTTTTTCGGCTATTTTATTGGCCGCCTCAATGGTTGATATGCTTTCGGCTTTCGAAAGTTTTAAAACTGTGCGTGTGGCCTCGTAAATATTTTCGGTTAACTGCATGCTGCGTTTTTTACTGAAACCCATCAGTTCCGAATAGCAATTTATAATGCCACCTGCGTTTATTACGTAATCAGGCGCAAACAAGATGCCTTTATCTAACAGCATTTGGCCGTGCAGTACCTCATCTTCTAACTGATTATTTGCCGAGCCTGCAATTATAGCACACTTTAATTTTTTTATAGTTTGCGTATTTATGGTAGCACCTAATGCACACGGTGCATAAATATCAGCATGAATATCAAAAATGCTGTTATTTGATATAGCTTCGGCTCCGTATTTTTTTGATACCTGGCCCAAGCGTTCCTCATTAATATCGCTGGCGTAAACCTTTGCATTTTCGTCGCGCAGCAATTTCACCAAATGCTCGCCTACGTGTCCTATGCCCTGTACTATTATTGTTTTACCGGTAAGGCTATCGTTACCATAAAGTTCTTTTACGGATGCCTTTATTCCCATAAAAACACCAAGGGCAGCAATAGGTCCCGGATCGCCGCTGCCGCCTATACTTTCGGGCACGCCGGTAACATGCTGCGTTTCCATCCTGATGTATTCCATATCGCGCGGATTGGTACCTACATCTTCGGCAGTAATAAATTCGCCATTCAGGTTTTTTATAAAACGGCCAAATTTGCGCAGCAATGCCTCTGTTTTATCCTTGCGCGAATCACCTATGATCACAGCCTTGCCCCCACCTAAATTTAAACCGGTAATGGCAGCCTTATAGGTCATGCTTTTTGATAAGCGCAACACATCATTCAAAGCATCGGTTTCCGTTTTATAAGCCCACATACGGGTACCACCTAAAGCAGGGCCTAATGTAGTATCATGAATTGCGATGATTGCTTTTAATCCGGTATCGGGGTCGCTGCAAAAAACAACTTTCTTATGCCCAAAAGCCTCTAAATGGCTAAATATCGATTCGTTGGGCTGTGGATTAGGCATCGGGGTTGTTAATATAAACTGTGTTTTTCGGCTTCGACAAAAGTAGATGTTTTTTTTATAGCCACAAAGTTTTTATTGACTGTAAAATAGTATAAAAATGGTTGGAATAACCATCCAGGGCATCAAAAATGAGGATTAGCGTCATAAATAAGCCATTATTTTAAAAGGATAACACCTGTTAAAGCTATACGCATGTCCACTTTAATACCACTATTGAAAAATCAATTTCATTAACTTACTTTTGAGCTTTCGGACTTTCCGACATCCGGACTTTCGGACTCCCGCTATATGAAAGACCTCGCATACCTCAATAAATTTTTCTATAAATATCGCTGGCGGCTTATCCCCGGTGTGCTGTTTGTTATTATATCAAACATTTTTGGCGTGCTGCCGGCACAGGTTATCCGCTATGCATTTGATCTGGTTACCGAGAATATTGGCGTTTATCAGCTATTTTCAAGTTTCAACAGGCAGGCCGTTGTTTATGAAATATTCGGGTCGAGCCTGCTGCTGTTTGGCATATTGGTGTTGGTATTATCCTTATTAAGGGGTTTGTTCCTGTTTTTTATGCGGCAAACCATTATTTTAATGTCGCGCCATATTGAGTACGATCTAAAGAACGAGATCTATAACCATTACCAGCTTTTATCACTTGCCTTTTACCGCCGACATAACACTGGCGACCTGATGAACCGCGTAACCGAAGATGTTAGCCGCGTGCGCATGTACCTTGGCCCAGGCATTATGTATACCATAAATACGGTGGTGCTTTTTATTATGGTAATATATGTTATGGTTACCGTTAACGTTAGGCTGGCTATATTTTCGGTATTACCGTTACCCATATTAGCTATTATTATATATTATGTAAATAATATAATAAACTACCGCAGCGAAAAAATACAGCAGCGCCTTTCGGCCCTATCCAGCTTTGTGCAGGAAAACTTTTCGGGTATCAGGGTCATCAAATCATACGTGCGTGAAAAACATGTGACTGACAGCTTTGCTGCCGAGAGTGAAAACTACAAAATGCACTCGATGGAATTAGTTAAAGTGCAGGCTATGTTTTATCCTTTAATGCTTTTATTGGTTGGCCTTAGCAACGTTATTACCATGTATGTTGGTGGTATTGAGGTAATGAAAGGCAATATTACAGCCGGCAACATTGCGGAGTTTATTGTATACCTTAACATGCTCACCTTCCCGGTTATATCATTGGGTTGGGTAACCTCGCTGGTGCAGCGGGCCGCGGCATCACAAAAAAGGATCAATGAGTTTTTACACCAGCAGCCCGAAATTATATCACCCAAAACAGCGCCAAAAGCTATACAGGGCCATATAGCCTTCAATAATGTATCATTTATTTATCCGGATACCGGCATCCAGGCTTTAAAAAATGTATCCTTTGATATAAAACCAGGTGAAATGGTTGCCATTATTGGCCGTACAGGGTCGGGAAAATCAACCATAGCCAATTTAATAATGCGCATGTACGATAGTACCGGCGGCCGCTTATTAATTGATGATACTAATATTGAGCAGCTTAACCTTGAAAGCTACCGTGCACAAATTGGTTTTGTACCGCAGGAGGTGTTTTTATTTTCAGATACTATTGCCAATAATATTGCCTTTAGTGCCGATGTGCTGGATATGGAAAAAGTAAGCCAGGCTGCAAAGGATGCCGCTGTTTATCAAAATATAATGGAGCTTGATAAGGGCTTTGAAACCCTGATTGGTGAACGTGGAATAACCTTATCGGGCGGGCAAAAGCAGCGGGTATCCATTGCACGGGCAATTGTTAAGCATCCGCAAATCCTTATTTTTGATGATTGCCTTTCGGCAGTTGACACCCGTACCGAGGAAGAAATATTGAATAACCTGGGTAAAAATATGCAGGGTAAAACCAGCATTATTATTGCGCACCGCATATCAACCATAAAAAATGCCGATAAGATTTTAGTGATGGATAATGGCGAAATTATTGAGCAGGGAAATCATACCAACCTGATGCAGCAAAAAGGCACCTACTTTGAATTATACGAAAAACAACTGCTTGAAGAAGAAGAAAGTGCCTAATGAGTGATAAAATAATGAAATAAACGGCTAAAAATTCAATAATATCTGAATTAATACTTGCTGTTTGAAAAATTATTTATATTTATGCCAGCCAAAACAATTACAATAAAATAAATTATGGGAGATTTTGAAAACAGAGAGCGTGAAGAGGTATTTTCGAAGAAGGTGAGAGCCGGGAAGAGAACATATTTTTTTGATGTAAAAGCAACACGGTCAAACGATTATTATGTTACGATTACCGAAAGCAAAAAGCGCTTGGAAGACGGAGTTTTTATTAAACACAAGATCTTTTTATATAAGGAGGATTTTGAAAAATTCGCCGAAGGTTTAAAAGACACCATTGACTACATAAAATCAAACCAGGACGTTGTTGAAAAACGCTACGAGTACAGCGAATCAACCGAAGTTGCTAAAACCGCTGACGAAGACTTCTCTTTCGAAATATAATTCAGAAACAAAACTAAACTCATATATAAACAGAAAACCCTGCTTTAATGAAGCAGGGTTTTCTGTTTATATAACGTTTTATATCTTCCAATTATCTGTGCATAGCTGCTATTACTCCAAAAAATACAACTAATATTAATGCATATAGCGACAGTATAATTATTGTAAGGATACCCCAATATTTAAAAAATGATTTAAGTTTACCCAGCGCAGCCGTTAAATGAAACTGATCGGCAAACACTATCCCTTGTTTTATCTTAATCCCAAACTGGTATAGGTAAAGCGCAAAAAAGAAATACACCAAATCAAGCAGGATATAAAAAACTGAAATAAAGCCACCCATGCCTTGCAGCATTACTGCACTTGGATTTGGAGATATTGCGGCAAGTTTTGAAAAAATTGCCCCTGCAAAAAGTGCACCGATTAAAATAAGGCCGCAAAATATAAAGCCCAATATGCCTAAAAATGTTGCCCATTTGCCCGATTCGCGCAAGTAGGTTTGTGCTTCAAAAGTTAAAACGATGCCTGGTTCGGCACTGGGTTGTACATCAAGCGTGTCTGTTGTTTCCATTATAATTTTTAAGATTTAGTTTCCCTAAATTTATAAAATCTTAAAAACTATCCAATTAAAATGGAAAAATATTTTCGGTACCGGCCAAAGCGCTTTTAACAACTATAATTTATCAGCCGGGGCCAAATATGCTGTATTAAAACGGCATGATGCGCTGTTGCAGCTGGTGGATGCAGAATATCGTGCATAACCAGCGATGCAATGCTGAAGTAGATGATCAGCCCGGTTACATCAACCAAAGTAGCCACAAATGGCGCGGATGATGTTGCAGGATCGGCCCCTAATTTTTTAAGCACCAGCGGCAGCATTGAACCTGCCAGTGAACCCCAAAGTACCACTCCTATCAGCGCGAAGCCTACCGTAAATGCTATTTGCAGCCAATGTGGCCCGTAAACGGTGCTGAATGCGCTCCATATAGTTATCCTGAAAAAGCCAATTACTCCTAAAATTAGGCCAAGCATTAAGCCTGAAAGTAATTCGCGGCGCATAACACGCCACCAATCGGCAACGGTAACTTCGCCCAGGGCCATAGCCTGTATAATTAACGTTGATGCCTGCGAACCGCTGTTGCCACCGCTTGATATAATGAGCGGCAAGAAGAAGGCAAGTGCTACCACAACACCAATCTCATCGCCAAAATAACCCATAGCCGTGGCGGTAAGCATTTCGCCCAAAAACAAAACGATAAGCCAGCCAACACGTTTTTTTACTAATTTAAACAGGTTAATGTCAAGGTAAGGCTCGTCCAAAGCTTCGGTACCACCAATTTTTTGAATATCTTCGGTATACTCCTCGTTGGCTATCCACAAAATATCATCAACAGTAACAATACCTAATAAAATATCGGCATCATCGGTAACCGGCAGGGCTACCCTGTTATTCATCCTGAAAATGTTGATCGCTTCCTGCTGCGGGTCTGATGCCTTTAATGCAATCAGGCGGCCATCCATCAGCTGGCTTATTTTGGTTTCCGGGTCAACCAGCAAGATCTCGCGGATCCTGATATCATCCAATAAAACACCCTTATCACCCAAAACATATATAACGTCAATAGTTTCGGAGTTTTTACCATACTCACGGATGTGGGCAAGCACACGTTTAACATCCCAGTTTTTTTTAACGGCAATATAATCAGGGGTCATTAAGCGGCCTATGCTATCCTCTTCGTAGCCAAGCAGTTGCAAGGCTTCTTTACGATCTTCGGGCGAGAGGTGCTGGATCAGTTTCTGTACGGCATCGCCATGCAGTTCGCTAAACAGCGAGGTACGGTCATCCGGTGGCAGTTCGTTTATCAAACCGGCCACTCTTTGTCCCGAAAGTTTTTTGATGATCCGCTCCTGCGTAGGGAAATCAAGGATACGGAATACATTTACCGCACGGTTAAGCGATAAGGTTTCAATAAATAAAGGGCCATGTTCCGGAAGATCATCTATCAGCTCCTCAACGTCTGATATATTTAGGCTGTTCAAATATTCCTGTAGCTTTATATAATCTTTCTGCTCAATCAGCAGTTCTACTTGCTCAACCATCTCTTCCATAAATTCCGTTTTTACATATTTAACCTTCTGTTTGCCTAACTGGTAACGCGGGCAAAAGTCGTTTATTTTTTCAAATTATAGGCAATTTTTTCTGTTATCTTTGCTGACTTTTTGGGGGCTGGTTAATTGGGTTGGCATATTAGGTTAAGTTTTAAAGCTTACTCTCTTTTGCAACCCGGAGGGCCGTCAACCATTCAACTTAATTAACTTATAAAATGGGTTTACAATGTGGTATTGTGGGTTTGCCAAACGTAGGGAAATCAACACTTTTTAATTGCTTATCAAATGCTAAGGCACAGGCTGCTAACTTTCCGTTCTGTACAATAGAGCCTAATGTGGGCGTAATAACTGTGCCCGATGAGCGCTTAACAAAACTTACCGAAATAGTGGTGCCAAAAAATGTGGTGCCAAACGTTATTGAAATTGTTGATATAGCAGGTTTGGTTAAAGGCGCCAGCAAGGGCGAAGGTTTGGGTAACCAGTTTTTAGCCAATATACGGTCTACCAATGCTATTATACACGTTTTACGTTGTTTTGATGATGATAACGTGATCCACGTTGATGGTTCGGTTGACCCGATCCGTGATAAAGAGATCATTGATACCGAGCTGCAGTTAAAGGATCTGGATTCGATAGAAAAAAAGATCTCGAAAATTGAAAAAATGGCTAAAACAGGTGGCGACAAAGAAGCTAAAAAAGCTTTTGATGTACTTACTGTTTATAAAAACCACTTGCTTGCAGGCAAATCCGCCCGTACGGCACCGGTTGAAGAGGAAGATAAAGAATACATTGCCGATATATGGCTGCTTACTGCTAAACCAGTAATGTATGTTTGTAACGTTGATGAAGCTTCTGTAAATAAAGGAAATGCTTATGTTGATCAGGTAAAAGCTGCCGTTAAGGAAGAAAATGCCGAGGTGCTGATCATATCGGCACAGATTGAATCGGAAATTTCACAGTTGGAAACTTACGAGGAGCGCCAGATGTTTTTAGATGATCTGGGCTTAACAGAATCGGGCGTTAATAAACTAATTAAAGCTGCTTATACCCTGCTTAACCTGGCTACCTACTTTACCGCCGGTGTACAGGAAGTACGTGCCTGGACCATTACCAAAGGCTTTACAGCGCCACAGGCAGCCGGTGTTATCCATACTGATTTTGAGAAAGGGTTTATCCGTGCCGAAGTTATTAAGTATGATGATTTTGTAAAGTTCAACGGATCAGAAACTGTGATTAAAGAAAACGGTAAGATGAGCGTTGAAGGTAAAACATATATAGTGCAGGATGGCGACATTATGCACTTCAGGTTTAACGTATAAGTTAACCAAAAAAAACTGCGTTCCGGATCTCATCCCGGAACGCAGATACTAAAACCAGCCCAATTTATACTGGCTCAACTATACCCCTGTAGCTTATTAAAAGTTTCCTAATTATTCCTGCTCCGCTCTAACTGGCTCAGCCTTGCGTACATTTCGGCAATGGAGGCTTCTACTAATAACCATTTTGGTTTTTGC
This sequence comes from Mucilaginibacter sp., assembly GCF_965277465.1. Classification (GTDB taxonomy): domain Bacteria; phylum Bacteroidota; class Bacteroidia; order Sphingobacteriales; family Sphingobacteriaceae; genus Mucilaginibacter. The sequence goes on along the minus strand of NZ_CBDICW010000001.1, from coordinate 2,117,607 downwards.
ATTTCGGCCGGGTTTGGCGTAAAGCTTTTGGTTACAAAGCCATACTGGTCGCGCGTATTATCCCAGGCATAGTCCAGGTCTTTACTAATGGCCTCTATGTAATTGTAATTGCCGTCTACAGCATATAAAGCTGCATATCCCCTTACCAATACGGCAACAAACCATGGCTCATCAATACGCATATTTAGATGCGCATCGTGCTTTTCGTTTTTAAAATGCTGGTACGTACCATTTGCAATATGCTTTGCCTCCGCTAAATATTTAACATCTTTTGTAAACTGGTATAAAAGTACCGAGGCTTCTAATATGGAGCCCGAGTTATAGGTCCAATAGGTTTTGTTAACACTGCCATCAGCTGTTTTTTTATCGTTATAAAAAACACCATCGGGGTTGCTTAAGTTGGCTTGCATCCAGTTGTAAAACCGGGTGCCCCATTTAAGGTAATATGGGTCTTTGGTTGCTTTATACAGCTTAAGCGCCACTAACAAAGCCATCCCGTTGCTGCATGCCGGCTTTTGATCTTTATGTCCTTCGAGCCAAAAAATGCCTCCGCCTAATTGCTCATCCCATCCGCTGATGATAAATTTAAATACCGTTTTGGCTCTTGTAAGGTATACCGGGTTTTTAGTGTTAAAATAAGCTTCCATGTATTCAATACCTACAAGGCCGTTATCGTCATAATACCTGTCGTCTTTTTCAAACATGGATGGGTACGCCTGGTAACCTGTTGGCTTGCGGATGGTATCGCGATATTTTTCTATCCCGGTTACCATGCTATCCAGATAGGGCAGGTATTTTTTGCGGGTAGCTGGTAATTGTAGCAATACATTAGTAGCCGAAAAAACACCCGAGAACGGCCATAAAAAACTAATGGCCTTTGGTTTTACTTTTGCACCCTGAAAATAATCGAGCGAATCTTTTTTATCAGTTGGATAGTTCTCAGCAAACAGGCAGCTGTATGCTGGCACCCTATAATTTTTCCATATAAGGCTATACATTTTTTCGGCCCGTTGCAGGTATATTACCGATTTTTTTTGTGCCGATACCACAGTACCGATTAATAGCCAAACGGCAATTAATAAGACAGTTTTTATGTTGACTGAACCAAAGTACATAAGTGTTAATATTTATATTAATTATTACTGTACCGATGGCGGCGGTGTTTGTATACCCCAGGCTTTATTGGGTTTACTACCCATTATAAATACAATTTTACCACCTTTCATTAGTTCAGACCGATAAAGCCAGCAGTTAGCCAATGGTTTGCCATTAAATACTACCGACTGGATATAAAGATTGGTTTTTGAATTGTTCTTAGCCTCGATAACCAGCTTTTTACCATCGCCCAAAGTAATGGTGGCCTTATCAAATACGGGGCTGCTCAATTCTACAATTGGTTTGGCATCGGTAAAGCCCTTTACATCAAATATGCCCAAAGCCGTCATCACATACCATGAACCTAACTGCCCCTGATCCTCATCCTGCCCGTAGCCATAACCGTGAATAGGTTCTATTCCATAAAATTCATCGCAGATCAGCCTCGTCCACTTTTGGGTTAACCATGGCTTGCCCGAAAAATTAAACAACCAACTGATGTGTAAACTTGGCTCGTTCCCGTGATTATAAATAGAGGTGATACCCGCAAAGGCATTGATCGTTTTCCCGCCACCAAAGCCGTCTTTCTCTGATTTTTCAAAAATATCGTTCAGGTTGGTGTTAAAGTAATCCTTACCTAAGGTTGAGATCAGCGCATTGGGGTTTTGCGGCACGTAAAAAGTGTACTGCATGGCATTACCTTCCTGGTAACCACGCCATGGGGCATAAGGATCAAACTTATCAATAAAAGTACCGTCGGCACGTTTGGGCTGCAGCAGTTTATTAGCCGGGTTATATAAGTAACGCCAGCCGTTTGAGTATTTAATGAATTTTTTATAATCGGCAGTTTTACCTAAATTCTTTGCCATCTGCGCTGCGGCAAAGGCGCTGAAACTGTATTCGAGTGTATGCGAAGCTGAGAAATGCGCACCTGTGGAATCTGTTTTATCGGCCTCAATAAATGGCGAATAACCATATTGCAAAAATGCCTTGGTATCCATTTTACCTGATCCGGGTTTCCGGTTCTTAAAACCCAGTTCATTACCTTTCACTGCCTGGTAAGCCAGGTTAATATCGTAATTACGGATACCCGACTGGTATGCAGCAGCCACAGTAAGGCCCACAAAGTTTGTACCCACGCCCGATACATATTCGCTATTGGCAATGCCATCGCCAAACCAGCCTTTATCTTTATAGATCTGTAATTGGGTGTGTACAAAATCTTCGTACCATTCAGGATATGATAATGACCATAGCTGGGTTAAATCCCAGTATGCTCCCCAAATGGCATCGGTATTAATAAAATTATAGCTTAGCTTACCCTTGGCATCCAGCGGTAACTGCCCAATTTTGCCGCCATGTATAGGATATGCGCCATTAACATCACTCGCTACTCCCCGGCCTAACAAGGCATGGAACAATCCTGTATAAAACTTAATTTTGGCGGTATCGTCCTTACCATGCACGGTAAGTTTACCCAATTCCTGCTGCCATGTTTTTTGGGCATTTATTTTTGCCTGGTTAAAGGTAAGCCCGTTTGCTTCGGCAACGAGGTTTGCTTTGGCATTGGCTGTTGAGGTGTAAGAAAGCCCTACTTTTATCTCGATAGATTCATCCTTTGTAGTTTTGTAGTTTAAAAACAACCCTGCACCTTTTCCATTTGCCGATGCTGAGTTTGGGGTGATGCCTGCCGCGTTAAACGAACCCACAGTTTCAGGTTTTTTGCTGATCTCGCCATAAAAATACATGGCTACCTTTCCTTGTGGATCGTACTGGGCAACATATTTGGGATAAGTGATCACAAAGCCTTCAAAATGTGTATCATCTAACATCTTAATACCGGCATCGGTAACGGCGCCACTTTCGCCCTGTACATTGCCAATATCCAGAATAATATGCGCGTGCTCATTTTGCGGAAAAGTATACCTATGGAAACCAACCCGCTTGGTAGCGGTAAGCTCGGCTGTAATGTTATATTTATCAAGCAGTACTTTATAATAACCCGGCTGGGCTATTTGATTTTTACGATCAAACGCTGAGCGGTAGCCACTGTTAGGTGTATCCAAAGCGCCGGGTTTAACCAGCAGCGGGCCTGTTGTAGGCATAAAGCTAACGCCCCCTACCTGCCACTCGTGGAAATGTACAAACCCTTCGATAGAGTTTTGGCGGGTATCGTACCCTACGGCTTCCCATCCCTGGGCATTGCCGTAATGCCCGTTGGTTGATGGTGCCAGCTTGGCCATACCACCCGGCACTGCGGCAGGTGTATAGAAAAACCACCGGCTATGAGCCGTGCCTATATTAGGGTCGACGTATTTTAACAGGTTTTGTGCCTGTGATACTGTTGATGACAACAGTAAAGCAGCCGTTATAACCTTTAGACTAAATTTTATTTTCATTAAGCTAATTTTAAACAAAAGTATTATCAATTACGGTTAACTATATTACTTATACTTTGCGAGCAGCACCTGTACCCTTTGCATCCAGGCCTGGTCAACACCCTCTAAATTAGTATAGCGCCCGGCACCATCCAAGCCTGCATATTGGTAATAGCCGTTACTATTGGCATCGCGCAGCACCACATTTATAGCATCAATATTCCCCTTGGCATAAGTAAGCCAGCTTGAATTTTTATCAGCCTCATAAAGCCTGATCATTGCCTGCGATGCCCAACCACAATAACAGGGGTTTACCCTAATATCAGTCGTGTTAAAAATAAATACATTGTGCGATGGGTTCCACAAGGTGGTTATCATTGCCGTACCCAATGCCTGCGCTTTTGCCAAGTAACTGTTATCGCCCATAATGGTACTGTATAACAAGTCGGCCTCTACCATAATGGCATTATCATAGGTAAAGTTTTGGGTGTCAACTTTGCCGCTGCTTTCAATTTGCCAAATATAAAGGCCATTGGTATTGCTGTACATTTTGGTATTTAACCAGGTATTGATATTAACGGCCCAATCGTGATAAATAGCCTGACCCGTAATTTTATACAAACGCAGAAACAACTGCAAGGCTAACCCGTTTGATTGGGTAGGCTTATTGGGTTTATCGGTGTTCCACCAAAAACCACCACCGAAGGTGGTATCCCACAGGCCACTTTTTATAAGCCAGTTTGCGCAAGCCTGGGCTGAGGCAAGGTATGCTGCCTGTGTTGACCCGGTGGTTACATCATAAGCCTCAAGGTAAGCAATACCGGTTAAGGAGTTATCATCAACATATTTTGTGCCCGATGAACCGCTGCCATCTAAATTGGCAAAGGCAAAATAGCCGCCGTTAACATCGTTTTTATCCCAAAGGTTGCCTAGCCAGTTATAGGTATTGTTCATCCGGGTGGTGTAGGATGCATTGCCTGCTGCTACCATTGCTGCATCGGCATAGATCTGACTGGCGTTATACCATTCGTAAGCCGTATTGGCATTATTGGTAGTATTTGCCCGATAGCTATTGTAAGAGGTTAGCAGGTTGTTCGTGCTAAAAGTATAGGTTTGCACCGCTTTTGTCAGGTAGGCCGAAACTATTGGCGAAGTATCAGCTTTGGTAGTGCCGCCACTGCCCTGCGGCGATACTTTTTGTTTACTGCACGATGTTGCTAAAACTATTAAAACAGCCAGCCATCCGTATAAAATATTTTTCATAATAATTGGTTTGATGATGTTATTACTGCCTTTTTAATGTTTTGTTAAAGCTTTGTTTCCAGTACGCTTCAATGTTTTCGAGCGACCGGCCTTTGGTTTCGGGAATCAGCTTCCAGGTGAGCCACAGTGCGGGTGAGCAGCAGATGGCAAAGATCCAGAAGGTGTATGACGAGCCTAAGCCTTCTAACATTGCAGGGGTTAGCTGCCCAACTAAAAAGTTACCTATCCATAACGAGAGCGTGGCCAGCGCCATTGCTTTACCACGAATGGCATTAGGGAATATTTCGCCTATTACCACCCAGCAAACCGGGCCGAACGAAAAAGCAAAACAGGCAATAAAAGCTAAAATAAAGATCAGGATCCAGGGGCCGGAGGTTAAGCCTGCGGCAAACAAAGCGCCGATGATGATCAGCGAAAATACTGCGCCACCTATGCCGACAAATAAAAGCGGCCGGCGCCCCCACCTGTCAATAGTAAAAATGGCCACAAAGGTAAATACTACATTTACCAAACCAATGGTTACCTGCCCACCGAGAGCATTGTTTAGCGTAAAGCCTGCCTGTTCTAATATACGGGGGCCATAATAGATAACGGCATTGATACCGCATACCTGCGACAGAAAAGGTAATAGTAAACCTATCCATAGGGCCTTGCGGTACACGGGTTTAAATAATTCTTTTAATGAGTCGGAACCAGCCTCGTTAGCCGATGATTTGAAAGAGGCGATCTCATTTTGGGCGGCATCAAGGCCATCAATCTTAACCAATATATCGGTTGCTTTTTTTTCCTGCCCTTTTAAAAGCAGCCACCTCGGCGATTCGGGAACCATAAATAAAGATACCAGGAAAATGGCTGCAGGTAAAGCACCTAAACCAAGCATGGCGCGCCATACTTCTGCCGAAAAAATCTTATGGGTTGCTTCACTGCTAAAGGTATCGCCGGCATGGTTAGCTAAATAGGCATTTGTAAAGTAGGCCAGTACAATACCAACAGTTAATGCTAATTGGTATAATGAAACCATCATCCCCCTGAAACGTGAGGGCGAAAACTCAGAAATATAAAGCGGAGATACCATTGAAGCCACCCCGATACCCAAACCACCAATAAGCCTGAAGATTATAAGCGCTGTAAATGAACCCGAATACATACAACCCAATGCTGATATCAGGAACAACACTGCGGAAAGGATGAGCACCAGCTTACGGCCATATTTATCGCTCAGTTTGCCCGAAATGCTTACACCAATTATACAACCCAGCAATGCACAGCTCACAAACCAGCCTTCGTGCAGGGCATCAAGGTTAAAATCGTGTTTTACCAGGCTTACCGTGCCCGATATAACGGCGGTATCAAACCCAAATAAAAACCCGCCTAATGCTGCCACAAGGCATACTAAGTAAAGGTAAGTACTGCTATGTTGTTGTGTATCTGTTGTTACAATCTTCATTTTGTTATTTTAAAAATGCTTTGATAACCCTTGCTTTACCCCCACCCAAATTGCTAAGCTTGTAACCTTTTGCCGCCGCCGGGATTACAAATGTTTCGGCATAGGCATATTTTTGTTTAGTACCGCCGGTTGTTTCAACCCATACGGATTCACCTTCCACCAGCATCAGTATATGGCAACGGTTGTTATTATCAATTGTAATATCTGTTTCAAAATCAATGCGGTGCACATCGTAAAAATGATCGGCATGGGTAGGCAGATGGATCAATTCATAATCACTGCCTTTTTCAATTACTAAGGGTTTTGAAATAAGGGTTTCCTGTACCAGCTTACCCTTGCGCTCAAAATCAAGGTTATTAAAGGCATGTTCAATATTTATTGGGCGTGGTTTGCCTTCCAGGTCAAGCCGTACCCAATCGTACATTTTAAAGGTAAAAATGTAGGGCGTGGCGCTAATTTCAAGCACCATATTATTTGCGCCGGCGCTATGTACCGTGCCGTTAGGGATCAGGAACAGATCGTGCTTTTTTGCGGTGTGCGATTGTACATAATCTTCAATCTCAATTTCAGTACCCTCACGCTGGCTTTTCAGTAAAGCATCTTTAAACTCAGCAGGGTTAATATTTTCCTGAAAACCGAGGTATACGTTTGCCCCTTCGGCACAGTCAAGTATATAATAGGTTTCGTCCTGCGTAATGGTTTCTCCAAAATTTTGCTGGATATATTTTAGCCGCGGGTGGCATTGGATAGACAGGTTGCCGCCGGCGAAAGTATCTAAAAAATCAAACCGGATTGGAAATTCATCGCCAAATTTATCAGCATGTTCGCCCAATACTTGCTGCCTGTTACTGAACATCAAAAAATCAAATGATGCTTCGAGCAGGTAACCGTTACTTTGAAAGATCAATCCATTCTCGGGCACTATCAGCTCAAACGACCATGCGTAGTTCACCACATCGGGGTTTACGTTAGGGATGTGCTGCTTTATCCACTGCCCGCCCCATGCACCCGGCTCAAACCAGGGCCGAACACGGATAGTTGAATGGCTTAATTGATTAAGTGCTGCTATAAAATCACTGCCATGCATCCAGTTAATATCATTTATCCACTGGCCATCAGCTAATACTTTTATTTTATTAAGGATTGCTTTTTTATGCTGATTAAGCAGCACCCAATCCACAAAATAAAATCTTTTATACATAGCGAATGGCTCAGTAATGGCAGTACTGCCCAAATTACCAATTGAACCTGCCCGCATCCTGAACTGGATCTCGTTTTTTGGCAGATCGATATAGATCAGCGGGGCATACCAGCTGGCAAGTGCCGCGCCTGTACCTATAACAATATTTATATCATAATCAGCCTTTGGCAATTGCGCCGCAAAGGCATCATTATTAAACAGATCTTTCAGCTGTAAAGTACAGCGTGTTCCCCAAACGGCGTCTGGTTCGCCTAAAAAAGGTTTAACCAGTGCATTAATTTCGGTTTCGGTTTTTAAGTAAGTAGCGGCATTTACCCAGTTAATGCTAAGGCCTGCTTTGCTTATCTCCGTAGTTAGGGCCTGTTGTATCGAGTTCCAGAAAACACCGCCATAACCATCAATAACTACCGTTTTTTGTTGGATGATCCATTCGGCAAGCGAACTGTAACCGTTAAAAATCTGATCGTTTCCTAATGTGCAAACGGGGTAAATATCATATTCACCCTCCTTCACTACATAATTATCCAGGCGAACAGGCATCAGGTACTGCGATGTTTTACGAAGTATTTCCTCTTCGTTTTTTTTTACAATGATTGGATCAGAAGTATTATTTAAACTCATATTTTAATTGTAGTAATGTACATACATATTAATTGATACATAAAAATGCCTTTTCAGTAATTAATTTTTTCAGGAAGTTTGATGTATAACGGTTTATATGTTATTATGTACAAACATATAAATAATTTCAAAATTCCAATTTATTTATCGAAATAATTATCGCTGATAGCTAAACAAGGCTTTTAATTGATTTTAAAGCCTAAACTATGTACAAACAATATAACTAATAATCAAAATGCTTACTATTGTATATTAACAATTGCTATGAAGTATTCTATCGATCATAAAAGCCCTATCCCACTCCATGCACAGGCCGAATCGCTTTTAAGAAAACTGATTGAAGAGGAAGAATATCAGAATGGCAAAATATTTCCAAACGAGGTTGAGCTTGCCAAACAATTAGCCATATCACGCACCACGTTAAGGCAGGCTATTAATAAATTAGTTTTTGAGGGCTTGTTAGTCCGCAAAAAAAGAACCGGCACTAAGGTTGCCCCGCAAGCCGTTAGCTCCAAATCAAATAACTGGCTCAGCTTCTCGCAGGAAATGAAACTGCGCGGCATCCCCATTAAAAACTTTGAACTGCACGTTACCTGGGTATTTCCTGATGAAACCCTTGCTAACTTTTTCGAGATAAAAACAGACCGTAAAATATTAAAAATGGAAAGGGTTAGAGGTAAACCGGATGAGCCCTTTGTTTATTTCGCCTCCTACTTTCACCCCCGCGTTGGCTTAACCGGCGAGGAAGATTTTAAAAAACCGCTATACGAACTGCTTGAAACTGAACACTCCATAGTTGCCACGCTATCGAAAGAAGAAATAAGTGCCAAAGCTGCCGATGCCTTTATTGCTGGTAAACTTAAAATTGCAGTGGGCAACCCGGTATTGTTTCGCAAGCGTTTTGTTTTTGACCAGGGCGAGCGGCCCATTGAATACAATATTGGCTATTACAAGGCCGATAGCTTTGTTTATACCGTTGAAAGTTCAAGGTAATAACCAGTTTTTGTATAAAAAATAAGATAGCATTATAGGTAAATTTATATTTGTTATACCTTAGGGATATGTTTGCTAATGCTCCATTTAACAAAACCATAACCTATAAAAGGTTATCCGCAAAAAGAATTTATTTATCAGCTACGGCTTTCCTCCTTCTTCTTTTATTGCTGAATATCAGCACAAAAGCTCAAAGCACAATTGAGCTGAACGAGGGCTGGAAATGCGAAAAGTTAGCGGATGTTCATGCTGATGGCATACAGGTTTCCAAAATAAACTTCCCTGTTATTAACTGGTTAAATGCTACCGTTCCGGGTACTGTTTTAACTACTTTACTCAATAACAAACAGATCCCTGATCCTTTTTGGGGGATGAACAATGCCCATATTAAAGATATTTATGATACCGGCCGCGATTATTATACCTATTGGTTTGTTAAAGATTTTAACCAGCCCATACAAACCGGCAAGCAGGTATATCTAAATTTAAGAGGCGTAAACTACAGCTGCGAGCTTTATCTTAACGGTAAAAAAGTAAATGCCCAAACACACTATGGCATGTTTTTAAGGCAGCGATATAACATTACCGCTTTACTCAGCAAAAATGGCAATAACAGGCTGGCTGTTTTGGTTTACCCGCCCAACCCGGTTGGTAACCCTAATGGCGGACAGGGCGGCGATGGGCAGATAGCAAAAAATGTAGGCTTGCAATACACCGCTGGCTGGGACTGGATACAACCTATGCGCGACAGGAACACCGGCATCTGGGATAAAGTAACCCTTGAAACCACCGGGGCCATTGCCATTACTGATCCGCATGTAATTACACTGGTGCCGGGCATTAGGCAGGTAAACGGCGTACAGCAGCCTGCTACTATTAAGGCATCAACCACGCTATCAAACCCCACAGATAAAGCAGTTAGCGGGGTTTTACAATTTACTATTGGCGGCCAAAAGGTGGTTAAAAGTGTAATTATTGCCCCACGGTCAAATACAGAAGTTGCGTTAAAAGATCTTTTACTCACTAATCCAAAACTTTGGTGGCCTAATGGTTATGGAGGGCAGTACCTTTATAAAAGCAGTATTCAGTTTACAACAGCCGGTAAGCTATCAGACCAGCAGGATGTTAATGTTGGTGTAAGGCAGATTGAAACCAGCTGGAACGAACAAACCCATAGCAGGCAGATTGCAGTTAACGGCCAAAAGATATTTATTAAGGGCGGCAACTGGATCATATCTGATGCCATGCTTCGTTTTTTGGATGCGCGGTATGATGCCGAAGTGCGTTTTCACCGGAACATGAATTTGAACCTGATAAGGGTTTGGGGCGGTGCATTGGTGGAGCGGCCCGAGTTTTATAACGCCTGCGACAAATATGGCCTGCTGGTTTTCCAGGACTTCTGGGTATCGGGCGATGCAAATGGCCGCTGGGAAGACCCCATGAAAAAAGACGACCAATGGACCCGCCGCAAGTATCCGGACGATCATAAATTATACCTTGAATCATTGGCCGACCAGGTAAAGATGGTACGTAACCACCCCTCGCTGGCTATATGGTGCGGGGGTAATGAGATAACCCCGCCACAGGATATTCTGTTACCTGTAAGGGATTCTATCCTGCCTAAATTAGATGGTACCCGCTGGTTTGTGGAGTATTCCAACTCTGATAAAATGTCGCTCAATACGCTTGGCGGCAATGGCGACGGGCCCTACGGCATTCAGCCCGATTCCTTGTTCTGGAAGCAGCGTACTTTTCCGTTTAATTCTGAGATTGGATCGGTTGGTATAAATGATATTGAATCTTTAAAGCGTTTTATCCCTACAAAAAATCTGGTAGTGCCGGAGTTTTCTAAAGAAAAAAATAAAACAAAGGCTGATTCGGTTTGGGATTATCATAAATACATTGGCTATGATGCCGCCATTGAGCCTTACGGAAAAGCAAGCAGTGTTAAAGACTTTGCCGACAAAGCACAGTTAGTAAATTACAACCAGTACCGCGCCTTGATGGAAGGCTTTAGCGCCCACATGTGGGATTGGTACACAGGTGTGATCATCTGGAAAACACAAAACCCCTGGACAGCCATGCGCGGACAGATGTATGATTATTACCTTGACCCCAATGCATGTTTATATGGCTTGCACAGCGGCAGCGAGCCTTTACACGTAATGTACAATCCGCTTAACGGTATGGTTACCATTGTTAACAACACCTTTGAAACCAAACGCGATATGATGCTGATTGTGAAAACTTACGATATGCAAGGCAAAGAAACCGTGCTAACCCAGGTTTTTGAAGAGATGCTGCCCACATCGGTAAAGGGTTTTGTACCCTTAAAAGATGATGTTAGCCGGCTGGCAAAAAAAGAAGGCGTGTTTTTATCCATGCAACTGCTTGATCTGCAAAAGAACATACTGAGCAATAACCTGTATTGGCTGCCCGATGAAAAAGGCGAATACTCCGGCTTACAGAAAATGGCACAAGCGCAGGTTGATATTGAGGCCAGGCAGGTATCACCCGGAAAAGTTGAGGTTACCCTAACTAACCCGGCTAATGCGCCGCTTGCATTTTTTAACCGTTTATCGTTAGTTAACCAGCAGGGGGGCGAACGCCTTCTCCCTGTTTTTTACAGTGATAACTATGTATCAATATTACCTGGCACACAAAAAACAATCACCTTAAATTACGATCCTGAAAAATACAAACAAACACCCGCAGTAAGCATCAGTGGCTGGAATTTAAAGGAACGGACGATAGCTATTAAATAGTTGTTGCGCAAAATATTAAAAAGGAAGAGGCTGTATCAAAAGTCAATTTCATTAAAAAGTTGCCAAATAATACTTGTCTATGCGCTCCGTGTCTTAAACTTTGCGCTTTTTGCGGTTAATTTTACCACAAAGAGCGCAAAGAAGCACAGCGCTTTTCAGTTGCAAACCTTATGCTTTTGTTTTTTTCTTTAGATTTGAAAATAAACCGTTTTATAATCTTAAACTTCCGGCAATGAAAAAAAATCTGCTTTTAATAACGCTAATTACCATCAGCGTGAATTTATATGCCCAAAACGACCATAAATGGCATTATTTGTTTGATGGTAAATCAATAAACCAATTACGGGGCTATAAAATGGATACTTTTCCAAATGCCTGGAAAATTGAAGATGGTGCCCTGGTAGCTCAAACAGATGTACCAAACGTTGACCTTGTGAGTAAGGGCACCTACACCAATTTCGACCTTACTTTGGAGTGGGCCGTTTCAAAAGCGGGAAACAGCGGTATATTTTATAACGTGCAGGAAAATTCAAGTCACGAGTCGGGTAACGGCAATAGCCCCAACTGGCTGGATAATTTCGAGTTCCAGCTATTGGATGATATTGATTTTAATGATCATGAGCCCCGGCGTTCAGCAGGGTCATTGTATGACCTGATCACCCCGGTTAATAAACAGCTTAAGCCGGTTGGTGAGTTTAATACTGCACGTTTATTAGTTAATCATGGCCATGTAGAACAATGGCTGAACGGTAAAAAGGTGGTTGAATATGAAATTGGCTCTACAGAATTGAATGATCTGATAGCCAAAAGTAAATACAGAACCAACCCTAATTTCGCAAAATCAACCAGCGGACATATTATGTTCCAGCATCACGGACAAAAGGTTTGGTTAAAAAACATTAGGATCAAGCAGTTGTAATTGATGATAGGTCAATAACCTTTTACTTGGTTAGTTAAAAAATAAAAAAGCGGGATAATTGCCTTCAGTTGGCGTAGTCCCGCTTTTTGCTTGCGACAATACACTTTTTGAACCAATTTATGTATGATTAAAGAAATTGGTCAATGGGGGAAATAATATAACTCATCCTTTTTTTAGCGCGTCCAATTTTCTAGTTTGCCTTCAACATTGTAAAAAAGTTCTAAGTAATATTTTTCTACGTAAGGTTGACCGTGCCATCTTATAATATCAAATTGCAATTTTTTAAATTTTCTTTTGAACTTTTCTATGCACTTTTTATGATCATCAATCTCTATTTGAGCGGTATCTTTATTATTTGTGTTAGGCATTAATTCAACATTGCTGACTTTACCTTTTTCATTTATAGAAATTAAATATTTATCATCACAACCGCAGTCAGATAGTTTTTTCCAATTAAATTTTTTGACTAATTTAAATAATGTATCTGTTATATGTTTTCGATTACTATCTAAACGAGAAATTCCATTTTTAACAGGTATATAATTATTTACAATTCTTTTTCCCACCAGATTTCCATTTTTGAAATTAAAAATTTCTTCTTTAAAATATGTCCTGCTGAAAACCCCATCCCATTTTAACATTTTGTCTTTCGCTAAGGCAAGATATGAGGAAAACCAATATGCCAAAACCTTTCCATTGTAATAATGATTTGGAAATGTCCTTTTTAGTATCTCATTGCTATTTGCATAGCCCTTAATGCCCACAAGGTAAAGTTGTTTATCAATAATCTGCCAGTATGCCTGGTAACCCCTCCATAAATTAAAGGATAACCGTGAATCAGAACCATCGATGTTTAGATTTTTACAAAACTCCTTTTGCATTAATGAGTCTAAATGATTTAGTGGTAAAAAGAAAATTGATATGGTGTCTTTACCCGTGATCAAATAGTCTGGTGCTTGGGGACTGGCCTTTGCATTTATGAAAGTTAGAATAAAAAATGATACAGTAAATATCAACTTTATGAAAATGCGCATATTACTTAAAAGTACAAAATGTAATAGCTTTTGCAAAAGCTTTAATACAATCCATTTCTAAGCTCATTTAGTTTTATAAGATAGGAAGCACTGCAAGGGATTCGCTACTTGCGAATCCCTTGCAGTGCTTCCGACAATACTTTTCGTACTCTTTTTTAAGAGGAACTTAATAAGCTGGCTGATTTCTTAACCTGTTATCCGTAAAATTGTCAACTGGTATCAATAAAAAAAGGTTTCGGATATGATCTTGTCGTCCTTTACGCCAAAAACTGCAATTTCTGCTAATTGCAATCGTTGTCCATTTTTTAAGGTCATATCCCTGCCCATGGCTACGCTAAAATAACTGCCGCCAACCACCGGTTCACTGCTAAAAAAACTATGTACTTCTGCTATAATTTCCTGCCTGGCTTTTGATTTTGCTAAAACTGCTTCAATGCCCTTGGTTACGGTAGGCACACCCATTGCCAAAGCATGCTCTGGTTCGGTACAAACAATGTCGGCACTATAAAGCTGCTGATAAATTTCGGCCACTTGCCTTTTTTCAAAAAGATCATAATAACGATTAGCTAATTCCTGAGTTGTCATATTTTTAATATTTAATAATACAAAATTATCTTTCGAATTAACACTTAAAGCATTAAAAAGTATCATATATTTGCTTAATCGTATCAAATTTATAAATGGATGCATTAAGTACAGTATTAGAGGCAACTAGGCTTAAGTGTGTGGTTTACAGTAAATTCCCACTTGCAGCCCCATGGGGATTGGATATTGTTAAAGACGAAAATTCGCAATTTTGGCGGTTGGTGAGCGGAAGCTGTACTGTTGGCTCACCCGATGGCCGTATCATAGAAATGGCGGAAGGCGATTTGGTATTTGTGCCTCATGGCAGCGCACATTGGATAGCAGATAGATCCACAAGTTTACGCATACCTTCACCCGAATTTGTTAAGGCCCGCAGGGAAGGCATCCCTGTTTTTAATAGCGACGGCGCTGTAACTACGCTGATAGCGGGCCATTTTGAATTTGATTACCAATCTCTACACCCTTTTTTAAAAGATTTGCCATCCATTATTCATATCAGGCAATACGTAACAGAAAACCAGCTATTACTAAAGCAGGTTACACAATTAATGCTGGAAGAGCTTAATAACGAAAGACCAGGAAGCAGCGTAATGCTTAAGTGTTTGTCGGAAATTATGTTTGTTAATATCATCAGGGCTTATTTAGAACAGGCTGATCCCGAAAGTGGTTTTCTTTCCGCATTAAACGACCCAAGGATCAGCAAGGCGCTAAAGCTAATGCAGGAAGCACCACAAACCAACTGGACTTTGGAATCGCTGGCATCGGCGGCTGGCATGTCACGCTCTGTATTTTTTAATCACTTTAAAAAATTAGTACACGAAACACCGCTGAGTTATCTCACTAACTGGCGCATCAGGCAGGCCGAGAAGTTGTTAATAATGGATAACTTCAATATATCCCAAATTGCAGCAAATGTGGGTTATCAGTCGGAAGCGGCTTTTAACCGGATCTTTAAATCAAAAACAGGGCTTACTCCTGCAGCGTATAGAAGAAGTAAAAAATAAAAAAGCGGAACAACCTGCCTTAAATTGGCCATGTCCCGCTTTGTGCTCCCGACGAGATTCGAACTCATATCGATGGTACCGGAAACCATAATTCTATCCGTTGAACTACGGGAGCAATATTGATGCAAATATATAAAAATGCCTTTACCTATCCTTTGTAATTCTAATTAGCAATACGAATGGTAAAATTGCAGCCGCAAGCAAATGAAGCCTTTACCATATCACTGCTTTTTATGAATAATGATTTAATTTTTTTCTCCTAACTTTATCCAAATCAAATGCCCCAATGAAAAAAATAATACTCAGCATTTTACTGGTCTCATCAATTGTTTTTACTGGATTTGCCCAGCAGTTCCAGGTAAGCTACGCCCCTGCTGCCTCTAACGAAAACTTTACAGGATACGTTGTACTTTACCTGTCAAAAGATAATAAAATACCAAAAAAGGGGATGGTAGGTTTTGAAAACTTTCCATGCTTTTCTGTCTACGTAAAAAACGTAAAACCTTCAACCATTATTAAAATAGATGATAAGGCCACCAGTTACCCAACTGCGCTATCAGACATTGAACGCGGCCAGTACTACGCCCAAATTGTTTGGGATAAAAATATGGGCGGCCGTTCCATTGCCGAAAGCCCGGGCAATATGTACAGCGAGCCTGCTATAGTTAATATTACCAAGGATACAAAAACTACTTACCACATATTGGCAGACCAGGTTATTCCCGCCCTGCCTGGGTTTAAAGAAACCGATTTTGTAAAAGAATTAAAAGTACCATCGGCCCTGCTCAGCAAGTTTAACAACAAAGCAGTGACTGTTGATGCCGCGGTGATACTTCCAAAAGAGTATTATACCGAGCCCAACAGAAAGTTCCCGGTGTTGTTCAAAGTTTCGGGGTATGGCGGCGATTATCACCGTTACTCGGGTTCAAATAAACCGGGCAGTCCTATTGATACTATCCCTGCTATAACTGTTTATCTGGATGGTAACTGCCCTTTAGGCCATTGCGTTTATGCCAACAGCGATAATAACGGCCCCTGGGGTGATGCCTTAACAACAGAATTTATCCCCCAACTGGAAAAACAATACCGCTGTAACGGCGCCAAATTATTGACCGGCCACAGCAGCGGCGGCTGGACAGTTGCCTGGCTGCAAACACATTATCCAAAAGTATTTGATGGCTGCTGGTCGAGTTCGCCGGATCCGGTTGATTTCAGGAGTTTCCAAAAGATTGATCTGTATACTGCCAAAAATATGTTTTATGCTAAAGACAGCACTTTAAACGCCGTTGCAACAATTGCCGGCTTTTTTCCGGTTATCAGCATGAAAACCATTTACGGTATGGAGGCAGCCGTTTACCGCGGTGAGCAAATGCATTCGTTCAATGCTGTTTTTAGTGCCAAAGGAAGTGATGGCTTACCGCAAAACATTTGCAGCAGAACCACCGGCGATATTGACCCCGCCGTTTTTGTTCACTGGAAAAACTATGATATTTCGCTATATTTAAGGACCAACTGGGAACAGATAAAACCTGATTTAGATGGCAAGCTGCGGATCTCGGTTGGTAACCAGGATAATTTCCTGCTCAACTATGCAGTGGTTTTATTAGATGGCGAAATGAAGAAATTAAACTCAACCTTTCAGTTTGCTTATTACATTGGCGATCATTTCACGGTTTCAAGCCCCGAATACCAGAAAGATGGCAACAACTTCCTGAAACAAAAGTATGCTGAGTGGTTAGCCAAAAACAATAAGAAGTAGCAGTTTAAAAAATTCATCCGATAAAAAGAGGCTATATCAAAAGTCGATTGCAGTAAGAGTTGGCCAAATAATATTGTCTTTGAGATCTCTGCGTCTTAGTCTTAGTGAGCTCCGTGGTAAAATCAACCACAGAGCACACTAAGAAAGGCACGAAGAAACACGGAGATTGTCGGTTGAAAAATATTGTTCTGTGTTACTCTTTTTGATTTTATACTTTAATACTATTTTTATTTCTGCATCACCATTACACCGTTAAGCAAGAGGGTGCTTCCGCTGTCGGCTACAATGTTATAAACGTTTTGTACACCTTGGCCATGCTCTGTCTTTTTCAGTACGGTGTAGGCCTCGTATTTGCCATTGGCATCATTTAAACATAATACCTGCTGGCCTACTGCAATTTGGCCCATTTTAAAGCTGCCTTGTTTGGTAAGCATAGGGTGGTTTGGTGTGGCCTTTAATATTTTAGTACTTAAATCAATGTTTAGGCCGTTAGCTGTATTTTTTTCAATTGCTGATACCAGCACCAATTCGGTTATTGCATAGTTTTTAGCAGCATGTACGGTAAGCTCCTTTACTTTAATTGCCGATGCTTTGTTGGTAGCAGGATTAATGGTGATCACTTCATCGCCGGTTTTTACATCTTTTAAAAGCTTTTTGGCGCCGTTGCTCATAGTCACCTCTTCATCACCTGGAAAACAGATGTCGTTGCCATAAGTGGCCGCTTCTTCCTTCATGTCCTTACCATTATTCAATACTTTATATTGCTGAAAGCTCATTTCTTTCGACAGGATGTAAGATAATTTCAGCACAAAGTTCTTTTCAACCTTATTTATATCATCAATATCCTGAAAATACTTTGCCCATACTTTAGCATCAGCCGTAAAATCGGGTACTAAGGCCTGGTATTTTTTACCGGTTTCGCTGGTGTAAAATACCATCAGGCCAATTTCCTGCATCCCGGCCTTGGCTATCAGTTTGTAAAGATCGATGCGTTTTTTTAAGCCATCGCCGCCTGTAATAAAATAGGGTTTACGGCTCTCGTACCGGTCAAGCACGTAGGCGTTATCAAACTTAACGTAGGTATCCTTATCCAAATCGGCAATGGTATAGGTTAAGGCTTTATTATATTCATCCAAAGTAAGCGGGCGCGGGTTAACCGTTGCCTGCTGGGCCTTTGAGGTAATGGCAATAAAAAGTATGCAAATAGTAAATAGTAAGTTGCGCATGGTATAATTTATTTGGGTAAAAAACAACCCGGTATGTTGCGCATACCGGGTTGTGCTGTATTTATTTTATTTACGATAGTTGTTTAAAGGCATCGGCAAAGGCTTGCATTTCGTCCATGCGGCCTATGCTTACACGGCACCAGTCCTGCCCGTTAAATTTCCAGTTACGGATCCCTACGCCGCGCTTCATCATCTCGCTCACAAACTGCTGTCCGTCCATTTTTAGCGGAAACATTACAAAGTTTGCTGATGACGGGATATAATCATACCCTTCCTTTTTCAGCGTAGCATAAAGAAAATCGCGCGATGCCACGGTCTTTTTAAGTGCTTCCTGTAAAAAGTCGGTTTCGCGGTAACCTGCAATAGCGGCAGCAACCGTAACCGCCGACATATTGAACGAGCCTTCGGTATATTTTGAGAAGATGCCTATAGTTGCAGGCTGGGCTACAATATAACCGCAGCGTAAGCCAGCAAAACCATATAGTTTAGAGAAGGTACGCGCCACAATAATATTTTGCCCGGCTTTTACACAACCTATCATAGTTGAAGCCTGCGGATCGGGCAGATAATCAATATAAGCTTCATCAACAAAAACCATTGTCTTTTTTGATACGCGCTCACAAAAACCTTTTAATTTTTCGGTATCTAATATGGTACCGGTTGGGTTATTAGGGTTACAGATATATACCAGGCCAGTATTGTCATCAACCTTGGCTTCCATAGCGTCTAAGTCCAGCTTATAATCTTTTGTAAGCGGTACTTTTACCCACACAGCACCATTCATTGTGGCATGTGTTGGCAGGTCATCGTAGGATGGATCACCGGTGATGATACTTTTACCGCCTTTGCTGTAATGGATAGCAGCAGCCTGTAACAAGGGCGACGACCCGGCATTCATCATGATATTGCTTTGGTGGATGCCCTCGTAAGCAGCAATTTTACCCGAAAGCTGCGAGGTTAGCATAAAAGGATACTGGAAACTGGTATCCAAAGCATCAGCCATTGCTTTTTTTGCCGCCGGCGATGGACCGAATGGATTTTCATTAGCCAGCAGTCGTGCCTTCATCACCGGGAGTGCATCCATAATAACGGTTTCGTCGGTGATGCGTTTGGTAGTAGCTTTTAAAGTTTTTAAAACGGGCATTGCAGCAAGCTTGCTGATGTTACCCGTAAAAAAAGCCAGTCCCCCGGCCATCATAGCGCTGGATTTTATCCAGTTTCTGCGGTTAATTGAATTTGCCATATCGGTTAATTTTTTAGTGTTAAGTAGTTTATCCTTTAGTTGTAGCGGGGTAACTGATCCGTTGGTCTGTTACCCGGCCATGTATAGCTGTTACCACGCTCCTTGCCGATTCGAACGCTCCGGCCATCCATGCATTTAAGTAGGTTAAATGCTCCCCCGCAAAGTATATGTTCTTATCGGGCTTAAGCAATATGGGGTACTGGTTTTTGCGGGTTTCGCTGGTGTATAGCCCCCATCCGCCTAAATTATATTTTGTTTTGTGCCAGCTTACCGAAAACGATCCTTCAAATTCAGTATCGTATTGCGGGTGTATCAGCCTGCCTTTTTGCAGTGCCAGCTTTTCGCGGTCGGCATAACTTAACTCGCCGGTACGCAGTGCTTTTTCATTAAAATTGTAATACCCCAACAATATACCTTTTTTTCCTAAATAATCATAAGATGGATAAAAAATTTGCGTTAAATCATTGTTAGTGTGGGTAATACCTCCATAAATATGGTCATCCTCTTCCCAAAACCTGCGTTTAAACTGCAAACCTATCTTACCCGTTTGCATATAGCTGATATAGTCGATAGCCCGGCTTACATCGCCCGAAAAATTATTGCTTACATTGCTTAGCACCGGCAGCGGTAGCGTACAGATGCAAAGGTCGCCGGTAAGTATATGCTCGCCCTGTATATCTTTATAAGTAATTTTTACGCCTTCGGGCAGGTTAGTAATGTTGGTTACTTCGGCACCTAACTTTAACATGGGCTCAACCTTTTTTTGCAGTGCCTTAGCAATCTGATCCATGCCGCCAATAGCCTGGAACATAGTCATCTGCAACTCGTAAGTATATTCGGCCACATTATAAAAATCGGGGTCCATCAGGCCCGAGTTAATAATATCAGCCAGTTTATGCGGATCGGCTATTTTACCCGGCTTATCCCCCGCCCCCGGCGATTCGGTATATCCCCTTCGCGCCGATGCCTTATAAAGCTTATCAGGGTCAAGGCCACCTTCGGCCATCAGGTATTCAATTATCTTTTCGTTATCTTCTTTGGTAAGCGTAGTATCCAGTGCCGAGTGGTCAATACTTTTGGCAAGCAGTTCGGTCATATAACCGCGCACATCGTTATGTATTTCGCGGGCTTTTATCTTTTTGTTTGATAAAGGGCCATTACCTTCGGCATAATAATAAGCGCCTTCGTTAACGTTATTGTAAACCTGCAGGGGCACGCCTAATTCTTTACAGTAATGCAGGGTTAATTCGTGATGATGCGGGATGCGCGACGGACCGGCATTAAAATATTGCCCTTCGTCAAACTTTGCGGTTAAGGTTGGCTTATCAATTTCGGTATTGGTACTGCCGTTGCGCACGCTCCAGCATCGGCCGCCTGCACGCTCGCGGGCTTCGAGTATGGTACACTTGTAGCCCAGTTTGGCAAGCTCATAAGCACAGGTCATACCGGCTAAACCACCGCCCAAAATAATTACCTGCTTACCATTGCCGCTACCGTTTAAATTAAAGGCATGGGCCGGGGCAGCACGAAGCATGCCTAAAGCCATCATTGCAGGGTAAGCCCCACCTGCAAGCATAGCCCCTTTACTTAAAAAGTTTCTGCGTGTAATAGTTTCCAATTATGGTAAAAAATAAGATCAGTTAATAGCTATTGATAACTTGCAATTATCAATAGCCTAATTTATATATTTTTTAACAAAAGTTTAAACTAATTGTAATATTAGATAATATAACGCCTTAATTTTTACTGTTTCGATAAAATATGGGCAATATTGATGAGGTATTTACAGAATCAAAAATTTTTACCGGTTATGGCAAAGATTGCAGCAGGTAAAAAACGCTGTTTCTGCTTTTTTAATAGAAGTTTTTTTGAAAAAGATCAATTGGTAAATGCGCAAAGCCCACGCTACATTTATAAACGACATGCTTAAAAAGCTTCGCCAACATCAATAAACAGCCCGTTTGAGCCTTGATTGCCAAAGCCATAATCAACAGTTATATTGGTATTTGAAGTTTTATTTAGCTTGATACGCAAACCCGGACCATAACCTGGCTGAATACGTTGAAGCGGCGAACCTGGTGCAGATGAAAATGATTCGCCGTTAAGGAAAACAACACCGCCTAACAAGCCATTTTCGGTAAGATGAAACCTGTATTCGCCTTCAAGATATACCATTTGCGCGCCACGGAAACGCCCCTGGATGTAGCCACGCCCTGTTGCCGAATTGGAATCCCACTGCGTACTCGGCAAATCAAGATAAGCCGGTCGCCCGCTTAAAACAAACCAGTTGTAGCTCCACAAAGCCAGTACGTTATCGCTGCCCTCCGGAAACTTAAGGTATTTACGAACATCCACTATCAACGTGCGCGATGGGTTGGTACTTCCTAAAAACGAATAGTTATCGCGGTATTGTAAGGCAGCATAACTTCCTTTTGATGGGTTGATGTTGTTATCGCGCGCATCAAACAAAGTATTAAAAGTTAGGCCCGATGCTACCGAGTGCGTTTGTTTGCCATAACGTGAATAATCAGACTGGGTGCCATCTTCATCCCCATTGTCTGATACGTTCCAGTGGGTATCAATAATATAACCGATACCAGCGTATAAATTACCTGTAATATGCCTTAAAACGGTTTGATAAAATTTAAAATAAGAGTAATCCATCGGATCAAGATCCTTGATATTGGAGTTACTGCCTAAGCCATAAGTATTTTGAGGATATTTATAAAACTGGTATTCGCCAACAAAGTTGTAACGATTGTCTTTACTCCAGATGCTTGTTTGTATGGGCAGGGTAAACTGTTTGTTCTGCGTATAGGATGTACTGGCAATAATGGTCGAAATTCGTGAGTTGGGCCCGGTTCTGAATGCTGCATTGCCCGATAGTACGATGGCTAATTTTGATACCAGCGTATAGCCAATAGCCGGGGCAATTGAAATAATAGGTTTTGAGGTAATTGAGTCTACTTTGGTGCTTACGGTACGGTGATGAAGCACGCTTGCTATTACATCCGAAATATCCTTTTGATTGGGATTATTAACAATAGTATCCCTTTTAACAGAATCCTGCGTGATACCGTTAATTTTTACGGGAATCCTTCTTAATGGAACAGAATTATTTTGCTGCGCAAAAAGCTGCGTTGCAAATAATTGGGTAACAAAAAATATACTTGTTTTTAAAAATAACCTCATTTAATCAATCAAAACAACCAGGAATAAAATTCAGGCAGATAAACCGGGTTTCTTTACCACGACTTTTAACTGGGCCGAAAGTAATCAATCTGTTACAAATGAAGCATAGATTTTTTTATTGTGACGAGTTATGACGGGGCTATGTCAGTTATTTGCGGGCAAACGGCAAAACTAAAAATACCGGATGCCCGCCATTAACTGTAAACTTATTCGCTTCGTAAACTTTTTACCGGGTTTGCCAGCGCTGCTTTAACTGATTGAAAGCTAATGGTAACAAAGGCAACCACTATAGCCATTAAACCAGCCAAAACAAATATCCAAACACTAATATCAATACGGTAAGCAAAAGCCTGCAGCCATTTATTCATGGCATACCAAGCTAACGGTACAGCTATAACAATGGCAATCAACACTAACTTTATAAAATCCTGCGCAAGTAAACCTATAATACGGCCAATACTGGCGCCTAATACTTTACGTACCCCAATCTCGCGGGTACGTACCTGCGCGGTAAAGGCGGCAAGTCCTAACAAACCCAGGCATGAAATAAAGATGGCTATGCCTGCAAAGTAATTGAACAATGTGCCTTCCCTTTGCTCGCCCATGTAAAGTTTGTTAAATACATCATCCAAAAAAGCATAATCAAACGGATACTGACCATTGTATTGTTTAAATTGATCATGTGCTGCACTGATGGCTTTAGGAGCATTGCGGCCATCGGTTTTTATATACATTGATTCCATGCGGGCTGGGTTATAATAAAAAACTGCCGGACCAATTTTTTCTTTCATCGATGCAAAATGAAAATCTTTTACCACACCAATAATAGTCCCCTTAATTTTCCACATCCTGAACCACTTCCCTATCGGGTTTTTTATGCCGATCTCTTTTATTGCTGCCTCATTTAAAATATAATGCGCAGTGTCTGATACGGCACCCGTAAAGCCGGCACCCTGTACCAACTTCATTTTAAAGAAGGGCATAAAATCCTTATCAATATTCATTGGGTGCACAATAAAGGTTTGGTGTGCGCCTTTGCCATCCCATTCATTATCGCCAGACAGGCCGCCTATCCTAACAATGTTTGCGTTCGATCGTGTTACGGCCACTACACCTGGCTGTTTTAATAATTCGGCTTTTACAGCATCATATTGCTTGCTCATATCGCGCATCCAGAATGCAAATACATGGCTCTTATCATACCCCAACTGTTTCGATCTGATGAAATTTAGCTGGCTGGTAATAACCATGGTACCGATAATCAGCACTACCGAAAAGGTAAATTGTATAACAACCAATATTTTACGGAAAGCAACATCGCCAATACCTGCTGATATTTTGCCTTTTAAAGCCTTTAGTGGCTCAAATGATGATAACAACATGGCCGGGTAAATGCTTGATGCAGCCAAAGTACCGGTAATAGCCAATAATATTACCCACCACATGTGGTAATTAGCAAAATCGAGCACCAATTGCTTGCCCGATAATTGGTTAAACACCGGCACCAAAAAGTAAATAAGCCCCATAGCAAATAAGGTTGCTATTAAAAACAGCAGGGCAGTTTCCACAATAAACTGCATAAACAGCTGTATTTTGGCCGCCCCCACAATTTTACGCATGCTGATCTCTTTTGAGCGCAGCATGGAACGTGCTGTTGACAAGTTTACATAGTTAATACAGGCAATTACTAATATCAGCACTGCAATCACTATAAATATCCTTACTGTTTCTATGCCTTTATTACTGCCATCTGCATTGTAAAGGTGCTGTTTTGCAAGCGGGAGCAACAAGTACTCAACATCGGTATCATCTTTTTTATGGCTGATGTGGATATTGAAGAGCTGTGTTTTAAGGGTAATTAAGGATGTACCCGGTTTTAATAAGAAATATGTTTCATAACTAAAATTTGAGAAATCGCTGTTCAGATCTACATTATCGGTAAGCATTTTTTTGATATGATAACTCATTGGCATTATCATATCCATATTAAAGTTGGAGTTTGCCGGGAAATCATTTATAACACCACTTACGGTAAAGTTTGCCCTGTTATCGGCAACTATCACCTTGCCTATCGGGTTATCATCGCCAAAGTATTTTTTAGCTGTTTTTTTGGTGATTACTACCGAATTATCATCCGTAAAAGGATGTGAAACATTACCCTCAACCACGGGGAAATCAAACATCGTAAAAAACGAAGGATCGGCAAAAAACACATTCTGACCGGCAAAAACCTTATCGTTATACTTATACTGCGAATAAAAATAATTAAAGGTTAGGCGTACCTGCTCTTTAACCGCAGGCAACTGCTGTTTGGCCAACGGCCCGATGGGGGCTACTTCTTCTGACCAGATCTGGCGGCTTGCTCCTGTTCCTCCAAAAATTTCGACCCGGTAAATATCTGCTGCCTTTTTGTGGAAGCTATCAAAACTCAGCTCGTCCTGTACCCAAAGCAATATCAGGATGCCAATAGCCAACCCGGCTGTTAAACCTGCAATGTTAATGATGGAGTAAAACTTGTTCTTTAACAAATTACGCCACGCTGTTTTTATATAGTTTCTTAACATATCTTAATTATTGATACTGTGTAGTCATTTGGTATTGCCTATTGGGGATTCGTGCTTTATACCTTTGGCTTCAACCTACCTTAACCAAGATTATGCCGTTTTTATAACAAGTTGATTATTAATTATTTAAGATCAATAACAATTTTATTTACGTTCGGATACATTATAGTTATTGTCCGCTTGCGGACGGTTATTACCCTTACGTGATATTTCACCAATAAAGCTGATGAGCAATTAAGCCATCATTAGCTATGTATTATTTGGATCTGATGTATTATTTTTTATGTCTGTAAATCAACAACTTAAATAATTATTACTAATAAATTAGTAGCACTACTAATCAATTAGTTGCAATACTAAAAAATTAGTATCACTTTTATAAAAAATTAAATCGAGATGCAAAAACTGGCTAAAAGGGAAGAACAAATAATGCAGGCTGTATGGCAGTTGGAAAATGCTTTTATAAAGGAGATCATCCAGGAAATGCCCGATCCGAAGCCGCACTATAATACCATTGCTACTTTGGTAAAGATATTAGAGGATAAAGGATTTTTAGGACATGAAATAATTGGCAACATTTTCCGCTATTCGGCAGTCATATCAAAAGACGAATATCAAAAGCATGCCATGAAGGATATTGTGAGCCAATACTTTGATAACTCCTATCCAAGCATGCTGGCATTTTTCGCCAAAGAGCAAAAAATATCAGACGAGGAATTAAACGAAATAGTAAACCTCATTAAATCACAAAAAAAATGATACCCTACATTTTACATGTTGCCTTGCTAATTTCAGTTTGTTTATTGTTTTATAAAGTGCTTTTGCAAAGGGAAACCTTTTACCGCCTTAACCGGGTAGTATTGGTTTTTTGCCTGGCGCTTTCATTTGCGCTGCCACTTATCCGCATACCCCAGAAGTGGACTTTCAGGGACAGCCCCAAATCAGTTGAAGCCGTTATACAGCAGCCCATAGCTATTGATAATACCATTGCAGCACAACAGCAAAATGAGGCTTTAAGTAATATTAAAGCCGTAAAGCCCGAAGCAAAAACAGTTATAATTGCCCCCTCATCAATATTAAAAGATAAGGTTGCGGCAACTGTGCAAAATGTACCCGTAATGCAGCAAGCTATTAAATGGGGGTTTTATTTATACTGGATGGGGGTTGCTGCGTTTGGCTTAAACCTGTTGTTACAACTTGTTGTACTGCTTTACCAGGCCTATACCAAGCCTGTTATTAAGGATGGCCGTTTCCGCATTATTGAACTTACCGGCGATAAGGCCCCATGCTCTTTTGGCAATAATATTTTTATTAACCCTGAAAAATACGACTGGGAAACCTACAGCCAAATATTACTGCACGAAAAGGTACATATACAACAGGGCCACAGCCTTGATATTTTAATTGCCGAGCTTGTTTTGGTACTGCAATGGTTTAACCCCTTTGCCTGGCTTTACCGTACCGAGCTGGAAAACAACTTAGAGTTTTTAACCGACGATGCCGTATTGGAGCATAAAGAAGTTGAAAAGCAAAGCTACCAAATGAGCCTTTTAAAGGTATCGGCTCCTCATTTATCATTAGGGATTACTACAAACTACAACCAATCACTCTTAAAAAAACGAATTGTTATGATGAACGCTAAAAAATCAAACATCCACATTATGTGGAAGTATTTTTTCCTGGTGCCACTATTAGGCGTACTGGCATGCGCACTCAATGACCCTGCAGCACTGGCACAAACCACCGCGAAAGCAAAGGTTAAAACCAAAACAAATGTTGATCAGCAAGCTAAATGGAGCGATGATGACCGTACCGAAGGTGACTGGTTTGCTACCATAAAAGCTGATAAAGTAGATATTGAATTTAAAAGCAGCGATGATAATAATGAGCACAACTGGTCAAGCAGTTCAACCTTTCCGTTAAGTGATTTCCCATCCTTGCCCAAAGATCAAAAAGGAGAGTTTTCGTTGAAAAGAGAAGCCGGAACAGTTGTATTTAACGGCAAATTTGATGGTGATGAAGGCTACGGTCATTATAAATTTACACCTGATAAAGATTTTGCTGCCTTTTTAAGCAAAGAAGGGATAACCGACCTAAGGGATCGTGATCAGTTCTCTTTCTTTATGATCGACATAAAAAAAGACTATGTAGCTATGTTGAAAAGGAATGGTTTTAACGGACTTACCCGCAATCAACTGATCTCAATGGCAGCACTTAAGGTGGATGAACCCTATATACAAATGTGGAAAAAGAACGGCTTTAATGATCTAACCCCAAATCAATTGGTATCGGGCAAGGCATTGCATATTGATGGTGCTTATGTAAGCGACATCCGCAAGGCTGGGTACACCGATCTTACCTTTAACCAACTCATCAGCTTTAAGGCGCAGCACATAACCGGCGATTATATAAACGGCATTAAAAAAGCCAAACTAAAGGATGATTACGGTTCCGAAAGTAATAAATTACCATCGGCTAATGAGCTATCAAGCTTTAAGGCAATGGATATTGATTCGGCTTATGTACAATCATTCGCGGCCATTGGTTATAAGAACATTCCTTACCGCGAATTAACCACCATGAAATCAATGGGCATAACTCCCGATTTTGTGAAGGGTTTTAAAAGCATTGGCTATAATGATCTTACGATGCGCAACCTGGTAACCTTTAAATCTCTCAACGTTACGCCCGAGTTTATAAAAGGCTACCAGTCGCTTGGCTATCATGACCTTACGGCCAACAACCTTACCTCCCTAAAATCATTGGATATTAATGCCGGCTTTATAAAGGGCTTTGAAGATATTGGCTACAAAAACCTGAGCGTCAATAACCTTACAACTCTTAAAGCATTAAGTATTACCCCCGATTATATAAAAGGCTTTGATGCCATTGGCTATAAAGATTTGAGCGTTAACCAGCTGAGCTCGTTAAAAGCATTAGGCGTTAACGACGAGTATGTTAAAAGCTTTGAAGCGGTTGGCTACAAAAACATCCCGGTTAGTTCATTAACATCATTAAAAGCATTAGGGATAACTTCAGGCTATGTAAAAGGATTTAAAGACCTTGGTTTTGATGACATACCACTGAGTGAGCTATCATCCTTAAAGGCAACAGGTGTTACGCCGGCCTACGTTACCGAAATGCGCGGCAAAGGCTTTAACTCAAAAGAATTACGCAAATACATCCAGCTAAAAAATGCTTTCAACTAATACCAATATGAAAAAGATATTTATAGGCAGTTTAGCCCTTGTTGTGCTCACCATAGTATTTGCAGGCAGCACATTTTCGCAGCAGAAAGCGGCAAAAGAAATTAGGGAAAATGATGATTGGGGCAACAGCCGAAGGCCCGGTTCATGGGATGCCGTTATTAATGGCACCCAGGTACATATTAACTTTGCAGGCGGGGATTGGAATACCGGCAGAACTTTCATGCTGGCAGAATTAGGCACCCTGCCCCCCGTTGGCAAAGCCGGAACAGTTACCATTAACCGTGAAGCAGGGAAGCTATCACTAAACGGAATTTTTGATAACCATTGGGGCCATGGAACATATAAGGTTGAGGTAAATGCAGCGTTTAAAAACTACCTGGCAGATAAAGGCTTTAAAGGGCTTGATGAGGAGTTAATAGTGGATGTTATTCTTACCGACATTAACCATGGCTATTTCGACTACCTGAAAAACAATGGTTACGCCAGCATCACTAATGATGAATTTATGGATCTTGCCCGGCAGGATCTGAGCCACAAAACATTGGCTGAATATTTTGACCTTTTTAAGGCCCAAGGTTACGGGCATCAGCCTTTAGCTAAAATTATTGAACTGCACGAGCATGGTGTAAATGCAGCATTTGTAAATAGCTTTCAACAGGTAGGTTATACGAAGATCCCGCTGGATAACGTACTGGAGCTGCGCGATCATGGGGTGAGCCCGGATTTTATTAATGCATTTATTAAAATAGGTTATAAGAATATCCCGCTTGATAAAGCAACAGAGCTTCGCGATCATGGCGTAAGCCCTGCATATATTAACAGTTTACAGCAAATGGGATATAAAGATGTGAGCCTTGACCGTGCGCAGGATCTGCGCGATCATGGTGTTAACCCCGATTTTATAAAGGGGATACAGGCGCTGGGCTTTAAAAACTTATCGCTCGATGAAGCACAGGAGTTAAAAGATCATGGTGTTAGTGTTGCCTATATCCAAAAGGTAAAAAGCAAAAACCTAAGCAATATCCGTACGCTTGACGATTATATTAAACTGAGGGATACCGGGTTTTAATGTTGACTATATCCTAATCCACCTCGTCCTTGCAAGGAGGAACGACAAAGCAATCCCCTACTAATCAGAGTGAATTGAAAGGCTCAAACCTGCAAAGCGCCTCTGTATAGTTAGTGATTGCTTCCTTCGTCGCAATGACGCGTGGAGAGATAGGATTATTGCCCAACCTCTTCCTTGCGAGAAGGAACGACGAAGCAATCCCCTACTAAAATCAGAGCGAATTGAAAGGCTCAAACCTGCAAAGCGGCTCTGTGTAGTTAGTGATTGCTTCGTGCCTCGTAATGACGAGGGGATAATAGGATTATTAATTTACCTTAATTTCCTGCGATGGTTTTGTTGCATCGGCATTTTTTGGCAGGGTGATGATCAATACACCATCGTTCTGTTTTGCTGTGATATTGGCAGCATCAACCTGGCCGTTAAGGCTCAGCATTCTTTCAAATGAGCGGATCGGGTATTCCTGCTTGCTGAAGTTTGGCAGGTTCTCTTCATCAACGGTGCGGGTACCACTTATGTACAACACATCATCCTGAACCGAGATCTTGATATTTTCCTTAACGTAACCAAGTGCATATACATAAACCTCAAAATTGGTTTCATTGTCTGCAATATTTATTGGCAAACTGTATTTTGGCCTGTGAAAGTGCTCTCCTCTGAAATGGCCGTGTTTTCCGTGTGCAGGGCCGCAACCTCGTGCGCCTCTTGCTGAATTATGTTCTCTAAACATTTTGTCTTTTTTTAAAGTCGGGCTTTAATGCCTTTCTACTGATGAAGACGGATGCCTAAGAAAATTACTTTAAAAGAATTTAATTTTTTTAAGATAGAGATCTCAACCAGAAAAACTATATGCTTAATGCTGTTTACGCATTTCGCATCTTTTACGCCACTCTTCTTTAAAGGCAGATTTATTGCGCTCGTTAGTTCCCAAAAGATTAGGCTCACCTCCCGGCCGGCCACCAAATAAATTACCGAAACGAAATCGCCCGAAAAGGATGCGGCACAATACCAGCAACCCAAGCGCCTGCCAGTAGGTAATGCGTGGTAAATGCGCTATCTGTGGCAGCAGGTAATTCCACAACAGCATTAATGCAGCGCTGAGCAACAGTATGGCCATTATAAAAAATATTGCAAATAACAGCTTGCGTTTCATTGTACAGGGTTATATGATCCTGTACAAATCTATTGATATTAATAATCTAAAAACTCATTATATAAATATTCAAGGCGGCGGCGCAAATATTTTACAGCATAACCCTTTCTTGATATAATGGTCTTTAGCTTTTCGCCGGTTTCATCAGCAATTTGCTGCAGGGTTTTATCTTCCAACTCGTTCCAAATAAATACCTGCTTCTGGTTTTCGGGCAGTTCATCAAGAGCGGTAAAAAGTTCCTGCCAAAACAGATCCTTTATATACTCGGATTCTGGGTCACTGTCGTCAAGTATTAACAGCTCGGCAAAATTATATTCGTCCTCATCATCCTGGTAAACCAGGTCATCAATCAGGTCTTCCTTTTTTTTACGGCTTTTATCTATAATTTTATTGCGGGCCACCTTAAACAACCAGCCACGCAACTGGTCAATATCATCAGTATCATTTATATTGCTTAGCTGGTACCAAACATCCTGCAAAATATCTTCTGCGTCGGCTTCGGTAGTTACCCTTCCACGTATAAAGTTAAAAAGGCTCTTCCCATAGTCGCTTATTGCTTTTATTATATTTTTATCAGACTTATCAGTCATTCGTTATACACTTCCTTATTTACTAATAAAGACGATTGAGAACTGATTTTACTTTAAGTAGGCTAACAAAGCGTTAAAAAAGCTATTTTTATTGCAAATAGTTAACTGGTATGTTTTTTATCTTTTCAAAGGTGCTGCTCATCTTTATATTGCCATTTACGTGGATAGTAGCTTTTTTTATAGCCGGACTGGTGATCAAAAACACACGGTTGAAACATCGCTGTTTAATTATTTCTGCAATATTGCTGCTCATATTCTCCAACCCTTTTATATTAAATGTATTTGCCCGCAACTGGGACATTTACCCTGTGCCATTAAAAGCCAGCCAGTATAGCTGCGCTATTGTATTAGGCGGGTTTGCAGGCGAGGATGCCAACGGCAAAGGCTTTTTTAATACATCGGCCGATAGGTTTATACAAGGGCTTAAATTGTTGCAAACAGGTAAAGTATCGCATTTATTAATATCAGGTGGCAATGGCACCTTTTACCCTGATAATTTTGCCGAAAGCGATTGGGTTTATGGCCAGCTAAGAGCAATGCATATACCAGATAGCTGTATTGTGGTTGAAAACAAAAGCCGTAACACACTCGAAAACGCCGCATTTTCAAAAGTGATATTAGAGAAAAAACATCTTGCCGGCCCTTATCTGCTGGTTACATCGGGCTTTCACATGCGCCGTTCGCTTGGTATTTTTAAACGGGCCCAAATGGACGTTACACCCTACCCCTGCAACTATTTTGCCGGGAACGGTAAATTTGCCATTACCCAATTTATTCCTGATGCTGCGCCGCTTGAACTTTGGAACATGTATACAAAAGAAATTGTTGGCGAAATAGTTAATCATCTTAGATAACAAGTTTATTTTAATAGCAGCAGGCTCCTTGTTTTCAACTATATTTCAACTTCTGCTTTATTTAGGTATTTTGGCTGCTCCAAAATTTATAACATACTCACCATTATAAAATGACTTATTGCTTAGGAATAAAGGTTAAAGAGGGCTTGTTAGCCATTGCCGATACCCGTATAACATCCGGAACTGATACCACCATAAAAAAGAAAATAACTATAGAACAAAAAGATAAGTTTTCTCTTTTTATTATGACCAGTGGATTAAGGAGTGTACGTGATAAGGCACTTGTTTATTTTACTGAGCTGATGGAAACTACCGAGTTCAATAAATTATACAAGGCAGTTAATGCCTTTGGCGAGCAGGTGAAAAGAGTTGCACTTGAAGATAAAACAGCTTTGGAAAAGGCCGGTTTTAAATTTGACCTTAACACCATTATTGGCGGGCAGCTTAAGGATGATGAGGAACATAAATTATTCCTGCTATATCCCGAAGGTAACTGGGTTGAGCTTGGCTCAGGCGCACCGTATGTAATTATTGGTAACTCGGGGCATGGGAAGGCTATTTTGAACCGTATATTGGATGAAAATTCAAGTTTAAAGCTATCCCTAAAAACGGGTTTTTTATCCTTTGATTCAACCAGGGTAAGTTCAAACAATGTTGATTTCCCTATTGATGTAGCCCTATACCGTAAGGATAGCTTTCATATTATTGAAAAACGGTACGAAAAAAAGGATCTGGAATATATATCGACCCAATGGGCCGAAGAATTAAAGGCCGCATTGGGGCATATATCAGAAGATTGGATGGATTCTGCCTTTGACAAGATGGATTAAGACTACAATATATTGAAGGTTTTACTCAATCTTTCTACCATTCCAAATAACAATTAATATGCTGCTGACCATAGCATATTTATAAAGATTTTGGTCGCACATTTATTAAAAACACTGCATACTCATGAAATTTGATGTCTTTACAGAGATGGAATATACTGCCCGGTCGGCTGGTACTATTATATTAAACATCCATGCACTACGGACACCACACCAGGCAGTTATCAGCGAATCATTCAATATAGAACCCTATATAAAAGTAGAAGAACTGGTATCGGCCCAAAATGAGAACCGGGTAGTAAGGTTTGAGGTTGAAAACGGGACTTCAATAAAAGTGGTATATAAAGCCACTATTGATAATTTTTGTGCGATAAAGGATTTCACTAAAATAGATGAAATTCCGGTAGCACTGATGGATCATTCGGTTTTCCCGTACCTCTACCCCAGCCGTTATTGCCAGTCGGACAAGCTTTACCGCTTAGCTAATAATCTTTTTGGCCACATCGAAAATCCTTTTGAAAAGGTATCAACCCTAACCAACTGGATCCATACAAACGTACAGTACCTGAGCGGATCAACCAATTCGCAAACTTCGGCATTTGATACCGTTACCGAGCAGGCAGGTGTTTGCCGGGATTTTGCACACTTAGGGATAGCACTTTGCCGCGCCTTAACTATACCTGCACGCTACTTTACGGGCTATGCCTATCACTTAGTACCTGCCGATTTTCATGCCTGCTTTGAGGCTTATATTGGTAACGACTGGGTTTTGTTTGATGCCACAAGGCTAGTACCGCTAAACGGGCTTGTAAAAATAGCTTCAGGCCGCGACGCTGCCGATACAGCTATTGCCAATATTTTCGGTAATGTGAGCTTTACCTCAATGCAGGTAAGTTGTGAGTTAGCCGATGAGGGATTTGTACCTTTTTACTATGAGCAATCGCATTTGCAGGGATTATCCTATTTGTAAGGATCGGCGTTAATAAAATAGGCTTTAATACAAGCGCCAAAAGCCCAAAGTATTAAATCAAAAGTTTCATTCATAAAAATGAAGGCTTAGGATTACAGACTCAGGACTTAAAGCTAAAATATATTCGAGGTCAGTCAAATAATAGACGTCGCGGGCAGATTCGAACTGCCGTATGGGGTTTTGCAGACTCCAGCCTATCCTCTCGGTCACGCGACTTTATAATAAAAACTACTTAATCACTTATCGATGAACCGGAGGGGCGGGATAACCTATCTATCTCCATAAATGGAGAAGGAGTTAGCACCTTATACGTTGTATAGGTTGCTAAGACGTCAAAGGGCCTTTTCCCTCGGTCTTTCTTGATAAGAGCGTATAAAGAACGATTTGTTGATACAAAGATATAGATTAATTATATAAATCCTATAGATTTAGTAGAATATATTACCGGACTTTTGTAATTAGCTGTTAATTAGAGAAATAAAATTAAAATAGTTAAATGACTGCCACCCAAAGGCCCTCAAAAGATGAGCACAGAGGCCTTCGCACCTATGTTTCATCACGCCACAAAAAATGAGAGGCGCAAATATTGCACCTCTCACAAAAAATAAATTGACGAATCACTGATGACTGCCCTAAGCCGGTTTAACCGGGCTACCAGTCCAGTCGGTTCCGGGAGAAAGGCGTTCACCTTTCATTACTAATGATAATGCTTCAATATTGGTATCATCACCTAATTCGCTGTCATATAAAATAATGGTACCAGCGCCAATGCTTGTCCTTGCCCCTATTTTAACCGAGCCAACCTTCATTACCCTATCCTCAAATAAGTGGGTCTGCGGGCCGCAATCCGCGTTGAGGGCGGCATCATCACAGATGGTAACCATATCAAATTCGGTAATATCGGTGGTATTCATAAATACACGTTTGCCAATTTTTACGCCAAGCAGGCGCATCATTAGCGGCAGCCAGGGTGTACCTTGTAAATACTCCAGTAAAAACGGGATAGATAAGGCCTCATAAGTTGAAGTGATGGCCTCGCTGCGCCAAACATTCCAGCTCCACATTGGCCTTTGTTTGGGTTTGTACTTGCCAATAAATACCCATTTTAAAAATACGGTAAGCAAAAATGCAGGGATCCCCATATAAAACAGGTAATAAAATGGGAAATACAGGATGATCTTCCATAAAGGTTCCTGCGTTACCAGGTCGTGCCCATAGGCAATAAACAGGATTGAGCAACAGATAATGGCACTTTCGGGCAAAATGATCCGGATAAACTCCACAAAACCACGGGCTATTTTACGCGATGTTTTAGGATGGATGGTCAACTCAGCCGGGAAAGGGTTACTCTCCTGCCTGCGCGGCAATGGTATAGCCGGCGAACCAAACCAATCCCGTGCATCATTTGCAGCTAATTGCGCCTCATCAGGCGGGGTAGATAGTACCCCTATCAGCATATTACCCTTTAGGTGATACCCCTGCGGGATAAGGGCGCTATTGCCCACAAAGCTA
This sequence comes from Mucilaginibacter sp., assembly GCF_965277465.1. Taxonomy (GTDB): domain Bacteria; phylum Bacteroidota; class Bacteroidia; order Sphingobacteriales; family Sphingobacteriaceae; genus Mucilaginibacter. The sequence goes on along the minus strand of NZ_CBDICW010000001.1, from coordinate 2,082,134 downwards.
TTGCTTTCAATAATGGTTTTACTCAGTATCAGCTGCTGGCCGCGTACATCGGCTTCGCCCAAGGTAACTGCATCGGCAACAAACGCACCATCGCCAATTTCCAATAGCGGATGCGTTACACTGCTGGCGGTAGATATCTCGGTATCCTTGCCAATTTTTGCCCCCAAGGCCCTGAAAAAGCTGGCTACATATACCGTAGCATAAATGGGGTGTAAAACAATGAGGCTTAATGACATCAGCTGATCGGCAAACCACTTACGCACATAAAACATAGAATAAACCGAATATTTACCCGGTGCCACCTTGCGTTGTAACAACCTGGTTAAAACAATGGTTTCGCCTGCAAAAAGCAATATATAGATCAATGCCAATACCGGGGCGATGATCATGTACGAAAAGTCATAATCGTCGGCAGCATTATCCAATTTGTTGATAGCAATAATAGTTGGCAGCAATGGCAACAGGATTATAAAAGGGAATATGGCTATTGAAAGCGAAAATATGATTTTATACTTGCGCCTGGTGTAGGTAGATATTACAAGCGGCTGCGGCAAATCCTCGATATTCTTTTTCTCTTTAAACTGAGCGGGGCTACCCTGCCAAACTTCGCCCTCTTTAATAATTTTGCCGGGTTGTAAAAAGCTCAGATCCTGCAGTTCGGCCCAGGCCTCCATGTGTGCATCGCCAGAAATAATGGCACTGCTCCCGATATAAGCATGTTCGCCAAGGGTTATTTTTCGCAGCTTAAGCATCCCATCTTCAACAAAAGCATTGTTTAAATTGGTTTGTGAGCTGATGCTTACATCGCTGCCAATGGTGATCAGATCTTCGGCACCAAAAGCGAAATCGCTCATCTGTGCATCCGGGGATATTTTCATCCCTAACCAGCGCAGGTAAACGGGGTATAGTGGCGTACCGTTTAGAAACTGTGCAGGTAAAAGGCGCTGCATGGTTTTTACAAACCACCACCTGAAATAGTACGTGCCCCAAAGCGGGTAATCACCCTCCTTCATTTTACCTATCACCATCCATTTTGTGCCGATACAAATAGCTGTAAATATTGGCGGAATGAGTGAGAACAGCAATAAGGAAGTAAGTATAGAATAGGCTATACTACTGGTAACCTGGTCTACATAATAATAGCCCAGATAAGGGATAAATATCTGGAAAGCAAACAAGCCATAAATAATTAATAAGGCAACAGTTTGCGCTGCCCAACAGGTTATATGCCTTACAGCTGGAATTTTATTAAAGATGCGTTTCGGTTTTACTTTGGCTTCCTGCTGTGTGCTCCAAACATCAATCAGCTTACTTACCGGCCTGTTGATGTAAACATCTTTTAAGGATGCATTTGGCAAACCCGCATCGCGCCTTAGTTGCGATACAAAGCCAGCGGCTAATAGTGAATGCCCCCCCAGATCAGTAAAGAAATCCATCGAGGGATCGATATTTCTATTAGGAAAGATCCTGTTCAATACCGAAAGGATCCTGTCGGCCACCGGGGCATTCAAATCAAGTGTTATGGAGCCGCCTGTATCAGCCATTAATATGGGTGGTACTGGCAATGCTTTACGGTTTATTTTTCCGCTGGGCATCCTCGGCATCTCGGGCAGCACCATAATGGTTGATGGCACCATGTACGATGGTAAAGTTTTTGAAAGCTCCACCCTGAATACACCTTCATCAATACAGGCCAAACCTTCGGTTACTACATAGCCTACCAAATGCTCCTGCCCGCTGTTATCTTTTTTCACAGCAACCGCGGCTGAGCGTACACCTGCTATTTCATTTATTTTTACTTCTATCTCTCCTAACTCAATGCGGTAACCGCGCAGCTTAATCTGGTCGTCAATACGGCCCTGCATATCCACACTGCCATCTTTATTAATAATGGCAATGTCGCCGGTGCGGTAAACGGTATCACCGGGTAAAATATTTAATGAGGCCGGTTTGGCTACAAATTTCTCTTTGGTAAGCTGTGGCAGTTTAACATAACCATTGGATACGCCAGGGCCGGTTATCACCAGCTCGCCTGCTTCACCAATGGGTACCAGGTTCAGAGCATCGTCAACAACTGCTAAATTATAGTTAGGCAATGGCTGCCCTATTACAATATGATCAGTTGGGCCTAATGAGGCCATAGTAGCGGTAACCGTAGTTTCGGTAGGGCCGTAGCTGTTAAAAAACTGCATGCCCGATTTTGACCATTTGGCCAATACCTGTGGGGTACAGGCCTCGCCCCCGGCATTTACCAATCTTATGGCCGGCAGGCTATCTTCCATAACCGCCAACAGGCTGGGCACAGCATGCAGGATGGTTATATTTTCTTTACGCAGGGTATCTGAAAGTTCGTCTATCGCTTTTGAGGTGGTATTATCTGCAACCCATAAGGTAGCCCCCACAAAATAGCTGATCCAGGTTTCTTCACACCACATATCAAACGATACGGAGAACCCCTGGTAAACCTTATCGCTGGCTTTAATACCGATCACACTCTGCTCTGATCGTACCAAATGGCAAATCTGTGCATGGCTTATAGGTATGCCTTTTGGCTTGCCCGTACTGCCCGATGTATATAAAACATAAGCCCGGTCAGCCGGTAAAGGACCATATGATCCTATATTTTCAGAAGCAGATAATTTAAACCCATTTATAGATGGCCTTGGTGGGGCTACCAGCATTGGGCACTCAACATTCAATGGCTGCATACTGAAACATGCTGCGGCGCCAACTTCCTGCAAAATAACTTCAACACGTTCGGCGGGGATCTCGCGGTCAACCGGTACATAAGCGGCACCGGCTTTTACTATGCCTAATATTATGGTATGCAGTTCAAGGCCACGCTGCCACCAAACGCCTACATTATCATTGCGGCCGATACCCTTTTTTGTAAGATAGGCTGCCACAGCATCGCTCCATTGATCAAGCTCTGCGTAGGTTAATGATTCGTCGTGAAAAATGAGGGCCGTTTTACCTGCATGTTCCTGCGCTGATCTCCGGAATAAATCCGGCAAGGTTTCGTCTTTTATCAAATCCGGGCGCACATCGCCCAAAACGATACTTAATTCATTCATAAAAAAAATACACTTTAGTGCAGGTTTCAGGCCGTTGTAGTAGCCGGGAATATTACACCCAATGGTACAAATTGTTTTGTGATGTTAGATATATAATTCCAAATTAGTTTAGTTGCTGCAGATATTAATTTTCAACCTGATTTTTTGTTAAAACAGCAGCAACAGTTTAGCCAATCAACTTTAATGTCTATTTTTAACCGGGCTTAAAGCATCATTATACCAAATGAAAAAAATATTATTAATACTTTGCCTTGTATTTGTTTCAGCAAACTTTGCAATGGCAGATGGGCCTGCAATGGCCATAAATCATTTTGTTGTTAAAGAAAACCCCTTTGCCAAAAACGAAGTGGCCATAGTTGCTACCGATACCCTGGGTAATATACAGGAAAACGTTAGCGGGGTTTTTACCTTTACCATGAATGGTTTTGAGGAAGCGCTGAACTTTGATAAAGGCACCGCATTTTACAGGCATAAAATTAATAAATCGACCTTTTTATACGCCAAGCACCAGAACGACAGCGGCTCCCACGGTATACTCTATTATATTTATAAGCACGACGAGAAGCTTTCGCCCTTCCATATAAGTTGGATCTTGTTGCTGGCTATTCCCTGCGGCTTGTTTTTACTGGCCTATATGTTTAAGCGGTTTATAATTGTTGCGATCATTATATTTGGCATTTTTATGTATTTCAATTATCACAACGGCTTAAGCATCCCAACGTTTTTTGAAAGCATAATTGACGGATTGAAAAATATTTTTTAGGCGAAGTTTTTTTTAATTTGAATTTTAAAAGAAACAATATTTATAAAGGTGAATGTCGCTCAGATAGGTAGTATACCTACTGCATGCAGGATCTATTGGATAATATTTTTCTACCGATATTGTACACCTACGGTGCGTTCGGCCAGATAAACTAGTTTGCCAGGCATTTTCCGTGTGGCGAATTATACCCCCAACTAATGACTAATGGCTGATCCCCTCCTTACTGTCTTATAAATAACCTGCACCCTGTTTTTCGGTAAAGCTTTTAGTCCTTTAGTATTACTATGCGCGATTGCTATTCCATTTTTTGCCCCCTGTTGCCCGCTTCCGGCAATGGTGGTAACTACCCCGGCTGGCGTTATCTTGCGGATCAGGTTATTGTTGGAGTCGGCTACATATACATTACCTGCGACATCAACAGCTAACCCGGCAGGGCCATTAAATGAGGCTGCTACGCCGGTACTGTCAACCGCGCCTGCGCTGCCGTTACCAGCCAGTGTGGTAACATTGCGGGGAGTACTGATCTTGCGGATCAGGTTATTTACGCCATCGGCAACATAAACATTCCCGGCAGCATCAACAGCCACGCTGTTAGGTAAATAAAACGAAGCCGAAGCTGCTGGCCCATTGGCAGAGCCTTGTCCCGTACCGGCAAACAGGCTTACAGAACCTGCGCTGTTCACCAATAATATATTGTTATTTAAATAATTTGCTACTAAAATATTGCCGCTATTATCAACTGCTACGCCTGTTGGGTTAATAATGGCAGGCATACCTAAGGTATCAAGCCCGGCTAAGGTGCTTACCGTACCGCCTGTTGTTATTTTACGGATCTGGTTATTCCCGGCATCTGCCACATAAACATTCCCAGAAGCATCAACAGCAACACCCGACGGTGAAAAGAAAGTAGCAGCCAGCGATGCCCCGTTTGCAGAGCCTGTGGAATCGCTCCCGGCGAGGGTGCTCACCAAGCCCGCCGAATTAATTTTACGGATCAGCTCATTTCCCGAATCAGCCACGTATAAATTACCTGATGCATCAACAGCAATACCCATTGGCCTGGTAAACGACGCTAAAACACCCAAAGCATTTATAGAACCCTCTGTGCCACTGCCTGCAAAAGTACTTACCACACCACCAGCCGCAATCTTGCGGATCAGGTTATTGCCATAGTCGGCCACGTACAGGTTGCCCGCAGCATCAATAGCCAGGCCCGTAGGGCTGTTAAAAGATGGCAGTGTATCAGCCTTTGCAATACTATCGTTTTTGGCAATGGTACTATCAGATAAAGTATTGGGTTTTATATGCGCTTTGTTGCAAGCAGCCATTAAGCCGGTAATCAGTACCAACAAAAAGATATTAAATATATTTTTAAAGGGGGATATTTTCATTAGCGGCAGCAAGCAATTATTGAAGTTTTAAAATTAGTATTTAACATCAGTAAATACTAATTGTCATCCATACCGAAAACAATAAGCAATATTAGCCCCGTTACTTAACCATAAGTTACGTAATAATCCTAAAATGAAACAAAAATACTTTTCGTTTGTAGTAAGGGCTAAATTACCTTGTGTATGTGTAACCTTTTTGTTGTTGACGACGACCTGTTAGATCAATTTATTATAAAACTCAATCTGGTAAATTATCCTGTTTTTAAAAAAACATCTTACTTTAAAAATGGCAAGCTTCTTCTTGATTTTTTACAGGAGAATAAAAATGATCATCCTGCTTTACCTGATGTTATATTTTTAGATCTGACTATGCCAATTATTAATGGCTGGAAGGTTTTGGAGGTTATGAACGATATTAACAGTACACTATGCAAAGACATTGTGGTATATATAGTAACTGCATCTGTTTTTACAAGCGATAAAATAAGAGCCAGGGAATACAGCTTTGTGAAAGAATTTTTCTCAAAGCCTTTATATAAAGAAAATTACATGGCCATATCAGACATGGCCGAAAACTTATATGAAGGGTAGCTCCCGAACTCAATTACAACGCATGTTAATCATGGCTGCCGAATGCTGATATAAAAGCGTTTATTTTTCTATTGGCAATACTCTTCTTTTCATATGAATTCGCTGCAAACAAATACCATTATATTTGTTAATAATCTGCAACTTTATTCAACCTTTATTACATGTCAAAACTTTCAGATAGGTTAAAAGCCTTTAATAAACCCCTGCTGCCCGAAATGGTGCAGCTAAAATATGAGGCAATGACCGAAAATGCTTTCCGATTTTACCGGGGCACCTGTCATTTATTTTATGAAGACCTTGCCAGTGTAAAAACGTTGCCGCAATCGCCACTCGCCTGGATCTGCGGCGATCTGCATATTGAAAATTTTGGTAGCTACAAAGGCGATAATAAGCTGGTTTATTTTGACCTGAACGATTTTGACGAAAGCATACTCGCCCCGGCAAGTTACGAGCTAACGCGTATGCTTACCAGTATTTTTATTGCTTTTGATGCGCTTGAAATTGAGCCCGTAAAAGCTTTTAAAATGGCGCAGCTTTATTTAAAAACTTATGCGGCAACGCTGGCAAAAGGTAAGGCCATCAGCATTGAACCGCGTACTGCGAAGGGTATTGTTTGTGCTTTTTTAACTTCTGCCGATAAAAGCACTGAAAAGGATGTGATTAAAAAACGCACCGTAAGCAAAAAGCATAAGATCATGCTCTCGTTAGAAAATGAGCGGCACTTTAAGCTGAATAAAAAATTGAGGCAAGAGTTAAAAGCTCACGTAAACGAATGGATAGCTACCAGTAATGATGGCCCTTATAATTATAAAGTTAAAGGTGTAATATTCCGCTTAGCAGGTACGGGCAGTATAGGTGTAAAGCGTTACCTGTTTTTGCTGAAGAGCACCAATACCAAAAATAAATACCTGTTTGTAGATATGAAGCAGTCGAGAGCATCGTCTGTACTGCCTTATGTAAACGTGCAGCAGTTAGATTGGCCAACTGAGGCCGAGCGGATTATTAAAGTACAGCAGCGTATGCAAAATGTATCGGCATCCTTGTTAAGTACTACTGTTTTCCGTGAAGAATCGTATGTGATCCAGGAGCTGCAACCGGTAAAAGATACCATCAAATTCAAATTATTGAAAGATGACTACCGGGATATTTACCAGGTAATTGATGATATGGCAGCGCTAACAGCATCGTCTGAATTGCGAAGCGGCGGTATGCAGGGTTCATCCATAATTGATGACCTGATAGCTTTTGGCGAATCGACCGAATGGCAGGCACCCTTATTAGATTATACCCAAAAATATGCGCAAAAAGTAAAACGCGATTATGCACAGTTTTTAAAGGATTATAAAAAAGGAGTATTTAAAGAGAAGTAATGGATTGTTATTTTGGGGCTTCAAAAGTAACCAAAAAGCCTCACCTAAATCCTCTCCAAAGGAGAGGACATGAAGAGCATGTTTAATAAACCCCTACCTCTCCTTCCCCAGGGAAGGAATCGCTCAGGCCGTCCCCTTAAAAAAATACAAATCAAAAGCGGGCAAAGGCCTGTCAGAAAAGCGGGCCTGGGAGCATGGCCTGCAGCGGGGAAGCTTTTTTCTGACTTGATTTTTGGTTACTTTCCATCTAAGGGAAAGTAACTAAGCCTCCGCGGCTATGAGCGGGACGGTGCCTTTCATTTACCACAAATTATATTCAATAGAACCCCTACCTCCCCTTCCCTAGGGAAGGAATCGCACGGGGCCGTGCTTTTGAAAAACAATACATTTTAAATATCAATAACCTTTTTATAAAAATCTAAATGCTGCTTTGCAATTTTACTGATCTCAAAACGCTCCTTTACACTATTATTCCCAGCTTTAGCCAACCGGTTAAAAGTTGCGTTATCATTAAGCAGTGATAAAATAGCAGCTGCAATCTGTTCTATATTATCCGGATCAATAAGCAGCCCGTTAATATTATCATCAATCAATTCCGGACCAGATGTGCGGTTAGAATTAATAACTGCTGTTCCGCAAGCCATGGCCTCCAAAGGCGCCAGTGCAAAGGCTTCGGCATAGGATGGGAACACACTTATTGCCGAAGCAAATAAATAGCTGTATAACGTAGTTTTATCAACATGCCCCATAAACGTTACGGTGCCTTTAGCATGCTCATTTAACAGGTCTGCCACTTTTTGCTGCGGGCCTTTACCTAATATCAGTAAACGGGCATTAGGTATTTGCGCATTAACTAAATTCCAGGCTTTTGCTAATTGGTAAACGCCTTTTTTAGCAACAAGCGACCCGGTAAAAATTACTTGTTCCGGGTTTCGGTGAATATCAGGATCTCTTATAGCTGTATCGATACCATTATATAAAATCTCAATTGGTTTTGTGTATGACAGGCAGGCTGCACTTTTATCTGCCGAGTACCTGCTGGCAGCCGCAACTGCCGAAGCCTGGTTTAAAATAGCCTGCTCCATTTTTAAAACAGTAGCAGGTACATGTTTATTAGCTTCCTGCGCAAAATAGGTAAGCGTTCCGTTCATTTTCACTATCACAGGCACTGGCAGTTCAGGAAATGGGACGAATGAATTGCAAAACCTGATATAATCATTATAGTCGGGCATTTCAACAACAGCAATGTTGTGTCCATCAATCAGTTTTTTAAGCGCTGTTTTATAAATGGCAAGGCTGTGTGTAATGTTACGCTGTATTATACCGGTATCTTTTAAAATCCGGCTGCCTATCCGCCTTATTACTGATCGTTTATTTCCGAACCATTTGGCATTCATTCCCATGCGGAAACGGTAAACTTTCACCCCTTCGTCGTCAAACTCATCTTCGCCGCCGTACCCGGGTATGTATAAACCCGCTACTATTACCTTGTGCCCCTGTTTAACCATTTCGCGGGCAAGCAATTGCACGGCAGTACCTATGCCGCCATGCTCGCCGGGCGGATATTCATCGCACAGGTATAAAATATTCATCGGCTTAAAAAATGCTTAAAGTTTAAAAGATGCTGTCTGGTCATCTGTTTGGAGGCAAAGGCAAAACCAACATATAAGGCAACAGCAATCAGCAGCTGTAACAGGAAATTAACCGGAATATTCGTAGCACTCACATATATAACTATTGCCGATAACATAAAGATCACTATCGGCTTTAAAGCTATGTTCATGACCTGTTTATTAACCAGCCTGTAATATAAACCGCCCTGCAACACGGTAGTGATAAAAAATGCAGCCGCAGCACCTAAACCTTTAAATTGGTGGATCAGTAACAGGTTTAAAACAATATTAGTGGCGGCGCAAATAATAGTTATGGAAGTTACCTGCTTGTACTTTTTACCGCCGAAACTAAGCGTCCACAGCAGGTTTATAAAAAACTGCAAAGGGATACATAAGGATAAGATTAAAAACTGCACAGCGTTTGAATCACCATATTTGCCTTTGGTGATCATACTTATAAGTGGTACCCATAAAATATTAAGCATCAATGGTATCAGCACAGCGAAGAATTGCTCAACCGTACTGAACGAATTGATATAAAATTGCTGGATATTCCCCAGCTTTTTGCCCGATGCCAATAAACGCGACAAACGGGGTAATAATATGGGGGCAATGATGAGCATGGGTAAACGCGCCAGTTCATAAGCGCGGTAGGCAAAGCTGTAATCGGCAAGCACAACGTTGGTAGTCATGATGCCAAGCAGGATCCAGTCCATACGCGACAGGCTCATGTCAAATATTACTGACAGGTACTGAGCCGACGATTCCTTAATAAGCTTTAAATAAGCCTTAAAATGCAGCTTAAAGCTAAAGTTAGTTTTGGCGACAAGGTAAACAAGCAAGCAACAAAGCTCAAACACAGCCGAGCAGATGAGTACAACAACAACCGTAGCAGTATCTAATTGTTCAAGTTGCTGTAAGCAGCATACTGCAATAATTTTACCGGTATTGCTAACAACTGAAATAATCCCGTAAGGGGTAAAAAGCTCTTTAGCGTTTAAAAATTGTTTAAGGGGGATACCGATATAAATTAAGCCCTGGGCAGCAAAAAACCAGGGCAAATAATGATAGATGGCTGATTGATTTTTAAAGATATTGCTCAGCACCACTAACAGCAAAAAGGTAATAATAAAGCCAACTATAGTATGTATAAAAAAGGCCGCGGCGGCCCAGTCGGAAGTTTTGGAGGCAGCTATGCGCCTGACGACTACCTGCTCCAGCCCAAAGCCCAAAATGGTGAGCAGGAAAAACGATACAGCATTCATCCAGCTGATGGTACCAAAGCTTTCTTTTGAGAGGTATACCGATATAAAATAAAAGAAAACACTCCCAAGTACCTGTACAGCAATGGCCTGCAATCCCGACGAGAAGAATTTAATGAAGAGTTTGTTTTTAAACAATATTATTTGATTGAATGGTAACCAAAATTAATACTATTAATTGGCTGATGGGGTTGCCTGTGGTTATTATTTATTGGGGAATTAGGCTAACCTTCAATTAAAGGCCTCACCTAAATCCTCTCCAAAGGAGAGGACTTGAAAAGCATGTTGGATAAACCCCTACCTCCTCCTTCCCCAGGGAAGGAATCGCACAGGCCGTTGCTTATGAATATGCAAAAAAAACATACAATCAGAAGCGGGCAAAGGCAGAAAAGCGGGCCTGGGAGTATGGCCTGCAGCGGGGAAGCTTTTTTCTGACTTGATTTCGTTGGTTACTTTTTCATCTAAGGAAAAAGTGACTAAGCCCCGCGGCTATGAGCGGAACGGTGATGTTAGTTACTGCAAAGTATATTCAATAGAACCCCTACCTCCCCCTTCCCCAGGGAAGGAATCGCACTGGGCCAACGCTTATTTAAATCAAACTTTACTTATTCTAAAACGGCATCCCTATACCAAAATTTAGCTGCATAAAGTTATAAGTATCCTGGCTGTTGTTGAGTTTGTAATTATTTTTGAACGATCCGGAGTGGAAAAGCTCGTCAAAGTGTTTTATCAGCACCCATTGGTCTGATCCGTTAAACTGCGGATCTTTAAACTTAAAGGCAGCATCGAGCCTGAAAACAAAAAAGGCAAGGTCAAACCTTAAGCCTGTACCAATATCCATTGCCGTTGCAGGTAAAATATTATTCAGCCTAAACTCTACATTGGGGTCATTAGGCTGCCTGTGCAGGCGCCAAACGTTTCCGGCATCCATAAATATGGCACCTTTTAGCTTCGACCCAAAAAAATCGTCAGCCAGCTTATAGCGGTATTCAAGGTTGGTGATAATTTTAATCTCGCCAAACTGATCAAGATATTTTAAACGCGACCTGAGCGAATCATTGCCCGGCGTTGGCGGCCCGTAAAAGGTAGCCCGGTTAAACTTACCGGGGCCCAGCGTACGTGGCAGCCAGGCGCGCATATCATTGGCACCACCTGTATAAAATTCCTTTTCAAAAATCCAGTTACTGTCCTTACTGTTGCCGTAAGGAATACCTATCCCCGGGTTGAACCGGAAAATAAACTGCCGCTCGCCTCCGAAACTACGGTAAACCCTCAGGTCAACCTCCGTTTTTGCATACTGTGCAAAGGCATAACCAAAAATGGTACGTGCGCCCGATGTATCTTTATGGGTGTGTAATAAACGGCTTAAAACACTCAGGCTGTTACCACCAACATCAATACTTCCGCGGAAATAAATAAAATTGGAGAATGAGTTTAACTCAATAGCATTATACTGAAAAGTGTACTGGCTGCCCATAGAAAATATGGTACGGCCAATCAGGTATTTGTACGAATACAAATTATTTTTAAGGAGCAGAGTATCGGCAACAGGGTCAATCTTACCTCTTGAAAATTCAATATCAATAGGTGTTACCGTATGCAGCTTTCTCCCTGTTTCGGCAAAATCATAAGTGATAGAGTTGATAAAGCTCTCGCGCGAAACCAGTCCTTTTTGATAAAACAACTGGTAGTTGGTTGAAAAAGTAGTATGAGGCACCCCATACTTACCTAACAACGGAAAATCAAAAGGCGAAATAATGCGCGGATAGGTAAGGCTTCCACCGATCCTAAGATCCTGATTTTGAATACTGTTCTGGTTATTGGTTGTGCTGTTATTATCAAACAATACACTCCAGTTTATTTTTACCTGTAAAATAGCGGCCCCTTTAAATACGTTTCGATCAGTAAAGGTATTGCCTACGTTGTAACCAAAACGCCCCCCGTTAAACAGGAATTCCCCCTCCACCCTGTCAGACATTTGCTTCAAGGGCACAATATCTATCTTGGTATCCAGCCGCTTGGTACTATCGGCCAGCTTGGTATAGGTTGGATTGGGAACATTTCTAAACACATTTAACTCCGATAAGCGCGACGTGGTGAGTGTTTGTTTATCAATATTATATAACTCACCCTTGCGCTGAAAAACGTAATCTGTTACCGTATGGGGTTTAAACTTGTGCGAAAAATCAACAAACCTGAATTGCGAATCAACCTGTAAAGTATCAGCCTTACCGGTGGTACGGCCATTACTTTTTGATATGCTTATCAGGGTGTTGTTAATGGTGTAAATAGGGTGCGAAGATTTCCCGGCAGGGTTATCAATGGTCATGTTAACATCAACCACGCTGCTCCTGAAAGTTGAATCGTAGGTAAAATTGATGTACTGCCTGTAAAAATCGTAATAACCGTTGCGTTTCATAATCAGATAAAACTCATCGCGGTCATAAGCCAGGCTATCCATATCAAAACGGCCGCCGGGCTGCACATGCGAAAACTTAGGGCGGTTTATGCGGTAAAGCTCCCGTACTTTAGGATCTAAAATACTATCCTGTAGCGTACGGATCCTGAACATAGGGCCCTGTACGGCTGTAAATATCAGTTCGGCCTTTTTCTTTTTTATGCTGATGCTATCGGTAACACGGGCTTTTAAGTAGCCTTTGTTCTGCAAAAAACGTTCTATCTGCACCCGAGAGAATTCCACAAGCCCGCTATCAAGCAGCGCAGGCGGCTCGCCAATATCCTTTTTACCGTTTTTACTAAACCAGTAATAAAACTGAAGATTTACAACACTATTGGGCTGCTGCTCCTTATCAACATAATTTAAAGCGGCTGCGGCATATTCCGGATCCATTCCCTTTAAAGTAATTTTGCGCACAAGTGCCTCATTACCTTTTAAATGGCGCGTTAAGCTGCAACCCGACCATATAATGACCAGAAGAATACTTAATATTGTAATACGGTAACCACAAGGTTTAATATATGCTTTCAAAATCTCAGATCAGTTTACTAAGGTCCTTACAAAATAAAAAAGAGCGCAAAGAGCAGGGTCTTTTTTTGGTTGAAGGATATAAATCAGTTGTTGAATTCATAAATTCTACCTACCAGATTGAAGCTGTTTATCATACAGATTCATTCGACCCAAAAATGCTCAAATTATCCCAAAAAATAAACTTATATAATATTTCTGTTACAGATATTGAAAAAATAAGCAGTTTAAAAACCCCGCAGGAGGTTATTGCCCTTGTTAAAATTCCACTTTACCCGGCGCTTAATAACGCAAAGCTTAAACAAAAGTTCTCATTAGTTTTAGATGGCATCCAGGATCCAGGCAATATGGGCACCATTATACGCACGGCTGATTGGTTTGGCATTACCGATATTATCTGTTCGGAGGATACGGTTGATGCTTATAACCCAAAAGTAGTGCAGGCCAGCATGGGTTCGTTATCACGTATCAACATGCATTATGCAAATATTATTACATTGCTGCCACAAATTGGCCTGCCTGTTTTTGGTGCCATGTTAAACGGCGATAATATTTACCAAACCAATTTTGGCACTGAGGGATTGATAGTTATGGGCAACGAGGGCAACGGGATGCGCCCTGCTGTTGAGCAGCTGATTAACAAAGCCATCACCATTCCGCGCACGGGAAAGGCTGAATCACTGAATGTTGGCATAGCTACAGCATTATTTTGTTCAGAAATAAGTAGAAATTCATACAATAAAGTTGGCAGCAAATAAATAAATCGCTATTTTTGCATCCTTGAAAAATGGTCGGGTGGCCGAGTGGCTAGGCAGAGGTCTGCAAAACCTTTTACAGCGGTTCGAATCCGCTCCCGACCTCAAGAATTAAAAAAACATTAAAAAATTAAAGCCATGGGCGTTACTCGTTTAAAAAGAAAAGATAGAAAAAACAAAACTACTTCAAGGTTAGAAGTACAATTTTTGAAACTGGCTACAAACCTGGAGCCCGGAAGCCGTTCTGCTGAGAAAAAGAACAGCCAGATAGCTAAAAACAACGCTGCTTTATTGGTAGCTGCCGCAAAATAATTCACCATCCGTAAGGAGGTAAATTTTGCTTTTAATGATATACAAGATCCTGTTGGTTATAAACCGGCAGGATTTTTTTATGCACTATATTTTATGAAATACTCGTCATTGCGATGAGGAACGAAGAAGCAATCACCAACCGTGAAGATCAACCATACCTGGCGGCTCTGTAAATCGGGGATTGCTTCGCTATCGCTCGCAAGGACGCGCAGTTTTATAGAGGCAACCTCATGCCTCGCCTAATTAATTACCCGCTAATATTTTCTTATTGATCCTGCTGATCAAGCCCGGGCCTTCGTAAATAAACCCGGTATACAACTGCACCAGTGAAGCGCCGGCATTTAATTTTTCAATCGCATCTTCCGGCGAATGGATACCGCCCACCCCTATTATCGGGAACGCTTTATTTGATTTTTCAGACAGGTAACGGATCACCTCTGTTGATCTTTTGCTAAGCGGCTTACCGCTTAAACCACCCATTTCGCTTTTCAATGCTGTTTTTGATACCAGGCCTTCGCGGCTGATGGTGGTATTGGTTGCTATAATACCTGCAATCCCTGTTTGCTGTACTATTTCAACAATATCATTCAGCTGATCGTTAGTTAAATCGGGGGCTATTTTTAGTAAGATCGGTCTGCTAATGCCGTTCTTTGAGTTGCGCTGCTGTAAGGTTTTCAGCAATTGCATTAAAGGTTCTTTCTCCTGCAATTCGCGCAGGCCCGGTGTGTTTGGCGAGCTTACATTCACCACAAAATAATCAACAACATCAAACAGTCGGTCAAAACATTTAGTGTAATCGCTTACGGCATCCTCATTGGGTGTGTTTTTATTTTTGCCGATGTTGCCCCCAATAATCAGCTTTGGTTTGCCTTTCGCCTCCTTTTTACGGAAAGCAGCCAGACGTTCGGCCACTACGTCAACCCCTAAATTATTAAAACCCATTCGGTTGATCAGCGCGCTATCATCAGGCAGGCGAAACATCCGTGTTTTTGGATTGCCCGGCTGCGGCAATGGGGTTACTGTACCTATTTCAATAAAGCCAAAGCCCAGGTTGGCCATTTCGCCCATCATTTCGCCATTTTTGTCAAACCCGGCAGCTAAGCCAACAGGATTCCTGAACTTAAGTCCGAACACTTCACGCTCCAGGGCTGCATCTTTAACATCCCACAGCGCACGGCTTATAGCCGCTCCGCCCGGAAATCGGTTAAAGCGCTTAAGGTTAGCCGTTACAAAATAATGCACCCTCTCCGGGTCGAACTGAAAAAGCAGGGGCTTTATTAAAAAATACATAGCCGCGAAGTTAAGAGTTTTATGCGGGAGTCGGAAAAGTGCCACTGGCAGAAAGAACGTTATCTTACAGATGTATCCAATAATGGTGTTGCTAAAAAACAGATACCTTTTTAACTTTTCATTGTAACAAATCAGCAAAGTTTACCGGGTAAGTATCACATTCCCTATATTAGCCATACCAAAGTGGCAACGGTATGCTTTAACAGCACCATTAACCACCACCCAATTGAAACATCAACCCAATATGAATACGAACAATAACCGCCGTAGTTTTATAAAAAATGCCGCCATAGGCTCAGTTGCGGCCCTGGCATTGCCGCAAATTGTGTCGGCAGCAGTTGCAGAACACGGCATAAAAAAAGTAAAACTGGCGCAAGATGATATTATCCTTTTCCAGGGCGATTCTATAACCGACTGGGGCCGCGATCATGCTAAATCAGTACCAAATGATACCGGCTCTCTGGGTACAGGCTATGTATTGCTCACCACCGGACAGCTCCTGATAAAATATCCCGAAAAGAATTTAAAGATCTATAACAAAGGCATCAGCGGTAACAAAGTTTACCAGCTTGCAGAGCGCTGGGATACCGATGCATTGGCTATAAAACCAAATGTATTAAGCATTCACATTGGCGTAAATGATTTTTGGCATACCCTTACCAATGGCTATAAAGGCACTATTGATACCTACATCAGCGATTACCATAAATTACTAGACCGTACCAAACAGGCCCTGCCTGGTGTAAAATTTGTGATCTGCGAGCCTTTTGCCCTTAAAGGAGTGAGAGCCGTTGATGATAAATGGTACCCAACGTTTGATCTTTTCCGCAAGGCCGCGCGCGATATTGCCACCGAGTATAATGCGGCCTTTGTACCCTACCAGGCGGCATTTGATAAAGCCCTTGAACTTGCACCCGCCAACTACTGGAGCCTTGACGGTGTACACCCTGCCATAGCAGGCGAAGCACTGATGGCAAAAACATGGATGGAAACCGTAGTGGGTTAATTTAGGTGAAAGGCGAAGGGGGAAAGGTAAAGCTGATTTGGTGTGGATGAAAAGCAAAAAACAAGGACTGTTTAGCGCATAAAATACTGGAGATTGTTTATTCAGTATCACATTTTTGAGTGAGGATTGAAAACCTTTAAGCTTTAGCCTTTTACCTTTAAGCAAACTTCCGTCTTTCGGCTCAAAAACGTATCTTTGCGCCCAAATGATAGCTATAAACAACCTTACGTTTGAGATTGGTGCACGGGCCTTATACGATGATGCTAACTGGCATATAAAACCGGGAGAAAAAATTGGCCTTATTGGCGCCAATGGAACCGGTAAAACAACCCTTTTGAAAATTATTGTAGGCGACTACAAACCCACTTCGGGTACTATATCAATGGCTAAGGACCTTACTATGGGTTACCTTAACCAGGATCTGCTTTCCTACTCGTCTGATAAATCAATTGTGCATGTGGCAATGGAGGCATTTACCCGCCAAAACCAGCTGCATGATGAAATTGAAGTATTACTTCAAAAACTGGAAACAGACTACAGCGATGATCTTTTACATAAGCTAAGCGATAAACAGCACGAGTTTGAAGTGCTTGACGGTTATAATATTGAATACAAAGCCCACGAAATTTTAGCAGGTTTAGGTTTTAGCGAAAGCGATTGCCAGCGTAAGCTAAGCACCTTTTCGGGAGGGTGGCGCATGCGTGTTATGCTTGCCAAAATATTACTACAGGCACCGGATATTTTGTTACTGGATGAGCCCACCAACCACCTGGACTTACCATCTATCCAATGGCTTGAAGATTACCTTAAGGCGTTTGATGGCGCTATCGTTATCGTATCGCACGATAGGTGGTTTTTAGATAAGGTAATTAACCGTACGGTTGAATCGCGTAAGGGCAAGCTTACTGTTTATGCCGGTAACTATACTTTTTACTTAGAAGAAAAAGCACAGCGCGAAGAAATTCAGCGTGGTGAGTTTAAAAACCAGCAGTCAAAAATCAAACAGGAAGAGCGTTTGATCGAACGTTTCCGCGCCAAGGCTTCAAAAGCAAAAATGGCACAGTCGCGTATCAAAATGCTTGATAAAATGGAACGTGTTGATGATGTTGATGATGATAACCCATCGGTAAACTTCAGCTTCCGTTTCTCCAAACAATCAGGCAGACACGTGGTAACAATGGAAAATATTACCAAAAAATATCCAACCATTGATATTTTGGACCATGCCGAAGCCATTATTGAAAAAGGCGATAAAATAGCGCTTATAGGTGCTAACGGTAAGGGTAAATCAACCTTGCTGCGTATTGCTGCTGGCGCTGATACTGATTTTGAAGGTAAATGCGAAACAGGGCACAACGTATCGCAAACATTTTTTGCGCAGCACCAGTTAGAGTCATTACACCTGGAAAGCCAGATCTTGCAGGAACTGCAATCATTTGCACCTAAACATACCGAAACAGAACTTCGTTCAATATTAGGATCATTCCTTTTTACTGGTGATGATGTTTTCAAAAAGATCAAAGTATTATCAGGAGGAGAAAAATCACGTGTTGCTTTAGCTAAAGCCTTAACCGCTGATGCTAACTTCCTGATCCTGGATGAGCCTACCAATCACCTTGACATTGCTTCGGTAAACATATTGATACAGGCTCTTACACAATTTGAAGGTACTTTTATCGTTGTATCGCACGATAGGTATTTCCTTGATAATGTGGCCAACAAAATCTGGTTCATTGAAGATCAGAAGATAAAAGTTTACCCGGGTACCTACGCCGAGTTTGATGTTTGGAATGCTAAACGCAAGCTTTTACCAAAACAAGCGGCAGCGCCTGCTCCTCAACCTAAAAAGGAAGAGAAAAAGGAAACAGCCCCGGCTAAACAACCATCTGAAAACAAGTTTCAGCAATTAAAAAAGCTGAACCAGGACTTAGCGAAGATGGAAGAGCAAATGACCGACCTGGAAAAAACTGTTAAGGATTTAGAGGCACAATTAGCCGACGATAAATTATACAACGACGCCAAAAAACTTAAAGCCATTAATGATAGTTACCAGTTAAAAAAACTTGACCTTGGGCATGTTCAGTTAAAATGGGAATCATTGGCCGAACAGATCATGGAGCTGGAAGCATAATACAACAATTGCCATTGCGGGTAATGAACTGTTACCCGCAATGGCAAATTGAATATTTTATTTGTTTAGTATATGAATAAAAACGAAACAATCAGTTACAGGCGCCTCATCAGTTTGTGCTGTAAAGTTAATGATTGCTTCGCCCCTGCCGCTTACCTGCGGCTTGTTACATGGGTTATCACCCTGCTCCTCATTACAATCGGCTCCTGTGCTTTTGCCCAGTCACCTTATGATAATACGGTTTATCATCCCGAAATAAAGAGCGTTGAGTTTTATAATACCGCAAAAAAAGCATCGTTCCCAATAATTACCCTAAACAGCAGCGAAAAGCTTTTGCTGGCTTTTGATAACCTGTTAGGCGGCACCGTAAACTATTATTATACCATTGATCATTGCGATGCCAACTGGAACTCCTCAAACATTTCAACTGCCGAATATTTAAAGAACTATACCGATGATAAAATAACCGATTACAGCTATTCATCAGCCACGGTGCAAAAATATACGCATTATGAAATTAAGCTGCCTAATAATAATATTGCCCCTAAAATTGCAGGTAATTATATCCTGAAGGTGTATGAAGATGGCGACCAAACCAAGCTGGTGCTTACCCGCCGCATGTATGTGGTTGATGCTAAAATAAATATTGCTGCCGATGTAGTTCCATCAAACGATAACACATTAAGGCAAAGCAACCAAAAAATAAACTTCACGCTTGATTATGGCAGCCTGCGGGTGCAGAACCCGGGTGCCGACCTGCGCACTTTTGTTATGCAAAACGCCCGCAGCGAAACCAGCATTTTAAATACCCAGCCTACTTACATCCGCGGCACGCAGCTAATTTACAGTGATATTACAGCTAATGATTTTGCAGCGGGTAACGAGTTCAGGCATTTTGATACCCGGAGTTTAAAGCTAAATTCAGACCGGATCTCGAAAATCTACCGCGACACCGCCAATGCCGTGGTTTTATTGACCGACCCCGACAGAAGCCAGGCTAATTATACTTTGCTGTACGACCTTAACGGTAGCTTTTACATCCTGAACCAGGACGGTACCGACCCGCGTACCGATGCAGATTATTCGCACATGTATTTCAGCTTGGCAAGTAAAAAATCGCCGGCTGCGGGTACGCCCTATATTGTTGGTCAGTTTAATGATTATAAGCTTGATGAGCAGAGCAAGCTGCACTATGATGCCACCTATAGCAAGTGGACCACCAATTTGCTTTTAAAACAAGGCGTGTTTGATTATACTTATGTTTGGGTTGATAAAGCAAGCGGCAAAGCCGATGCTACCGCTTTGGAAGGCAGCTATTTTGAAACCGAAAATGATTACCAGTTATTGGTTTATTACCGCCCGCCCGGCTCACGCTGGGAAGAATTAATAGGTTACAAGCTGCTTAATTCTGTAAAAAAATAGCCTGTAACCTACTACCATAAAAACACTTATTTATTAAATATCAACTCATTGGCAAGGTCAATTTCCTGCTGGGTTATGGTATGCGGGCGCCCTTTAAATACTTTAAGGCTTACAGCAGCATTGAGCTGTTGCAGGGCGGCAACACTTTCCTCTACCCTGCTTATAGGCACATGAGGGTCTGGGTCGCCGATGGTTATTAGTATGGTGGTGCCTTTAAAATCACCCTGGTATTTAGTGGTATCAAAATGTTCTCCTATTAATCCGCCTGTAAATGCTACTGCGCCGCCATATTGTTTGGCATTGCGGGCCACATACTCCAGCGTTAGGCAAGCCCCTTGCGAAAAACCCAGAAAATATATTTTTTCCTCCGGCATACCATCAGTAACAACCTGGGCCACCAAATCGCCAATTATTGTCAATGCCGAATTTAGTGCCGGCTGGTTTTGTGCATCAGGTGCTATAAAGCTGTAAGGGTACCAACTGTTATTAGTAGCCTGCGGTGCGTAAACGGCCATATTTTTTAACCCTAACTCATCTGCCAGGCTGGCAATGTTTTGGGCCGTCCCTCCGCGGCCATGAATCATTATCAGGGCAGCCCCGGCCTTATTTGCCGGGGTACCTGCTGTTATATATTGCTTTTGATGTGTGTACATAATCAGGCTAATTGAGGTAAAGTTTTTTCTAACGTACTGCGGAACTGTTCAAATTTTGAAGGTAACATTAGGTGTGTGCCTAATTCATCCACTGGTTCGTCCACGTCAAAACCCGGGTTATCGGTTGCCAGTTCAAATAAAACACCTCCCGGCTCGCGGAAGTACAAGGAGTAAAAATAATTACGGTCAATTTTATCCGTAATATTTAAACCCAATGCGGCTATTTTTTCGCGGTACAGCATTAGTGTTGCTTCATCCTTAACACGGAAGGCTACGTGGTGTACCGAACCGCCTGCTACGTGCCCGGCAACTTCGCCTGCTACTTCAACCAGGTCAACAATGGCTGCATTTTCAACAGCATCCGTAATAAAACGGTAGCGGTTTACCTGCTGTTCAAGCAAACGGTAGCCAAATACGCCGGTTAAAATATCGGCAGTTGGCTGCATTTTATTAGTGGTTATGGTAATGTTATGAAAACCTTTGGTCGCATTTTCGGCTTTAACCTCATTGGTTTCCCAGGGTAAGCGTTGGTCTGCCATTTTTGAGGCTATCAGCTCCAATTTTAAACCATCCGGATCTAAAAAGGTTAAATATGGCTCGCCAAATTTTTCGGCAACTTTGTTATAGATCACATTATGATCCTCAAAACGTTTAAGCCAAAAATCAAAGCTGTTTTCAGGCACTGAATAACCTATTTCGGTAGCCTGACGGGCACCCCTTCGGCCAGCGCTTATCCCCTCCCAGGGGAAAAAAGTAAGGATGCTGCCGGGTGTTCCTTGCTTATCGCCATAATATAAATGGTAAGTTTCAGGGTCGTCAAAATTCACGGTTTTTTTAACCATGCGCAGGCCCAATACTTTTGTATAAAAATCATAATTGCGTTTGGCATTACCGGCAATTGCAGTAATATGATGGATGCCGTTAACTGTATTTTCCATATTCTTATTTTTTAAGTTGACTATTTTGATTGATTACACTACAAATTTAGCCACTTGCCCAAAGCAAAAACTTGACCTACCATAAGAAATAAAAACAGCATCACTTTTTTGTAAAAATTCATTTCACAGTAAAAGAAAAATATCATCCTCATAAAACAACGGCTACTTAAAACTATTGGTTAACTTTACGTAGCTACCGTAATCAATACAGCAATACCATGAAACAAAAATTCCACTACGATACCGTAAGCGAAGCCGTAACCCAGCTAAAGGCACAAGGCTTTACACTGGATCTTAATTTAAAATCAAACCAGTTTACTGCCGGTGATGATGTTTTTCATGCGGAGGATTTTGAAATAGTTGACCTTTACCGTTACGAGGGTGCATCAGACCCTGCTGATGAAGCTATAGTTTATGCGCTTGCATCGCCAGCAGGTATAAAAGGAATACTGGTTTCGGGCTATGGCCTTTATACTGATGAAGCCGCTGTGCAAACCTTAAAACAACTGCACTATAAATATCAGCAGTCGCAATTATAATTGAACACCCATTTTTCACTTACCCTGTTTACTGGTCAGTTTCTAAACTTCAAACCGTTTTAAGCAACTGTGTTTAAGCTTTCAAAAAACTTCGATTTCAGGTATAAACAGCTATAAAATTTTATAGCAACACACAAAACTTTAATTCTTCATTTTGGTTATAAATTAAAACTGGATTAACCTTTGAAAAATTTATACAATTGAGACGATTTGGACGTATAGCCCTAAAAACCATTCTCTGGATAATTGCCAGTGTCATTTTCCTGATATTGCTTATTGTTATTTTGATCCAGGTTCCTGCTGTACAAAATTTTGCAAAAAACAAAGCCGTTACTTTTATACAGGGAAAAATCCATACCAAGGTACAAATAGGCCACATCAGCCTTGGCTTGCCCAAACTGATCGTACTGGAAGATGTTTACTTTGAGGATCAGAAAAAAGATACCCTGATAGCCGGAGAAAAACTTAAGTTAGACATCAGCCTGTTAAAACTGCTCAGCCACAAGGTTGAAATAAACGAGATTAACCTGCAAGGTATTACCACCAATATAAACCGTGGTGCTGATAGTGTTTTCAATTTTGATTACATCCTTAAGGCATTTGCAGGCGAGCAAAAAAAAGAGGTAAAGCCAACTGATACGGCCTCTACCATGAAATTCTCTATCGACAAGGTGATCCTCGATAAGATCAACGTATCGTATAAGGACAAGATAACCGGGAACGATATAAAATTCATATTAGGGCATTTTGATACCCGCATTAAGGATTTTGATCTGGATAAGATGAAATTCACTATCCCTAAGATCAATATTTCAGGTATTGATGCCCGCATTATCCAAACGCCTGTAGCCGCCGTTCCGGATACTTCAACCTCGCCATTAAATATGACCCTTAACCTGGGTACAATTGATATTTCGAAAGTAAAAGTTGATTACCGCAGTGCGCAAATGAGTACCTTGGTGGGTTTGGGTAAACTTTTGGTCGAGATGGATAAGATAGACCTTAAAAATCAAAAGATCGGCATAAAAAGTATTGAGCTAAATGATACAAAAGCAGGATTGGTATTAGCCAAACCCGAGCCTGTTAAAAAAGCAATTATAAAAGCGGTTAAAAAGCTGGATACGTTAGTTGCATCGCCGCAGAGCGGAAAAGGCTGGTCGGCCACCCTGGGTAAGGTTATTTTTAGTAATGATAATATTAAGTTTGATAACGAAGCTCAAAAACCGATAGCAAAAGGCCTTGATTTTGGGCACATGGACATCAGGAAACTGAATGCCGACGCTGCAAATATCTCTTATAACCCTGATACCATTTCGGGCAAGATCAATGCGTTTACCTTCAGCGATAAAAGCGGACTTAACATCAAAAAGTTCCACACCACATTTTTATACGGACCAAAAAGTGCATACCTGGATGATCTGCTTTTAGAAACTCCGCAAACTACGCTTCAACAGCAGTTACAGGTAACTTACCCATCCATTGCATCATTAAGTAAAAATTTAGGGCAACTGTATATTAATGCCAATTTAAATGGCAGCAAGCTGGGCCTTAAAGATGTTTTATTGCTGATGCCGACCATGGCCAGTATGGAACCGTTTAAGCATTCGCCAAATGCTGTGTTTAAAATTGATGGCAGGGTAATTGGCAAGGTAAATGACCTGCGTATTCCAAGCCTGGAGATCACCGGCTTAAGTAATACCCATATCAAGGCATCGGCCACCATGAGGGGCCTGCCTGATGTTAACAAGGCCTATTTTGACCTGAATATTGACGACCTGAATACCAGCCGTGCCGATATTGCCAAGCTGGTAGCCCCGTCAATGATCCCGGCATCGGTAAGTATCCCGGCCAATCTTAATTTAAAAGGAAACTTTAAAGGCGGCTTATACAATTTTAATACGCGGATGAGCTTACGGTCTACCTATGGTGCTGTTGATTTAATTGCCGGTATGCGCAACGGTAATAAAAAGGCAGCTGCAAGTTATACCGCTAATATAAAAGCCAATAACCTTAATGTAGGTGCATTAACCAAACAGCCGCAAACGGTTGGTAGTATCACTTTAACAGCTACCGTTGCAGGCACAGGCCTTGATCCTAAAAAGGCAAACCTGAAATTCAGCGGAGATGTGATAAAGGCTTATGTTAAGGGATATACCTATCAAAACCTGATGGTAACCGGTACTGCCCACGATGGTAATTATACCACGCAGGCCCGCATGAAAGACCCTAACATTAATTTTACCCTTAATGGCAAGGCCAACATGAACAAAAAATATCCCTCTGTAAACGCTACTTTACAGCTGGATAGCATCAATCTGCAAAAATTAAACCTCAGCAAAACAGATATGCGTGTGCATGGCAAACTTGTTGCCGATGTACCAACCGCTGATCCGGATTATCTGAATGCCAATATCCTGCTTACCAATCTGATCATTGCTCAAAAACAACAGGTAATTAAGCTGGATACCATCAGCCTGGTATCAACCGCCAACGCCGATAGCAGTACTTTACGGTTAAAGGCCCCAATGCTTAATGCACATTTGGATGGCAAGTATAAACTGACCGAAATGGGCACCGCTATACAGGATGTTACTAATAAATATTTTAATACAGACCGTGCCAAGCCTGTTAATGCAAAGGCCAAAGCAAATTATTCGCCGCAGCAGTTTGCCTTTGATATTCGTATTGTTAAAACGCCATTGGTAGCCCAGTTTGCACCTGATTTAAAAACGCTCGATCCTATTTTAATTAACGGACATTTTAATAGTCAAACCGGTGATTTAGTGGTTAACGGCACTATGCCTAAGATAGTTTATGGTACCAATACCATCAACAACATGAAACTGGCCATTAACACTGGTAATAATGCGCTTAATTACAATTTATCGGTTGATGAGGTTAAAGTATCATCATCCATCGATCTGTTATACACCAGTATTTCGGGCAATGCCCAAAATGATAAGCTGAATGTAAGCGTACAGGTGCGTGATGCTGCCAAAAAGGAGCGTTACCGCCTGGCGGGGGTATTCAGCATATTATCTAATGAGTACCAGTTCAGCTTTTTAAAGGATGGGTTGATATTGGATTATACGCCTTGGTCCGTTAATGCGGATAATGCCCTGCAATATGGCAGCAAAGGTATTTTAGCAAAGGATTTTACCATAACCAACAGCAACCAGATACTCAGCATTAATAGTGATACGCAGCAGATGAATGCACCCGTTACGGTATCATTTAAAAACTTTAAGATAGAAACACTTACCCGCGCCGCGCAGCAGGATTCGTTACAGGTGGGCGGGGTTATTAATGGCGATGCGCATATCAGCAATATTGAAAAAGCACCGGTATTTACATCGGCTCTGAATATTAACGATCTTAATTTTAAGGGCGATACCTTAGGTAACGTGGCTCTCAAGGTAAATAACCAAACAGCAAATGCATTTGCTGCCGATGTTAGCATAACCGGCAAAGGCAACCAGGTAAACTTAAATGGATTATATTATACCAAGCCTGCCAGCACGTTTGATATGAACCTGAACATTGTTACCCTTAACATGAAAAGTATTGAAGGTTTCAGCTTCGGCAGTATCCGCAATGCAAGCGGTAACATCAGCGGGCAGCTAAAAATATCGGGCTCAACTGATGCACCGGTAGTTAGGGGCGATATTAACTTTAACAAGGTAGGCTTTAATGTTTCGATGCTTAACTCCTACTTTACGATGCCAAAGGAGAGCATCACCTTTAACAATGATGGTATCCTGTTTAACGATTTCACGCTGATCGATTCGTTGGGAAACAAGGCGGTGGTAAGCGGAAGTATCTACACCAAAACTTTTACCGACTTTAAATTCGGGGTTGATATTAATGCCACCAATTTCAGGGTCATTAACTCTACCCAGCAGGATAATAAACTTTATTATGGTAAGCTTTATGTAGATACCAGAATCAGTGTTCGTGGTAATATGGCTAAGCCGGTGGTTGATGCCAACCTTACCGTTAATGATAAAACCGACCTTACTATTGTATTGCCTGAGGATGATCCAAGTTTGGAAGACCGAAAGGGCGTAGTTGAGGTAATTAACCCCAATGCGACTAAGGAAGACTCTTTATTTTTAGCCAAACAGCTGGATTCGCTCCGTAAATCGGATTTAACCGGGCTTGATGTTACGGCAACCATCAATATCAATAAAAACGCAAACTTTACTATTGTGGTTGATGAGCGTAATGGCGATGTGGTACATTTAAAAGGAGAAGCCGCTTTAAATGCAGGTATTGATCCAAGCGGAAAAATTAACCTGACGGGTACTTACAAAGTGAACCAGGGTTCATACAATTTAGCTTATGCTACTGTTAAACGCAAATTTAACTTTAAGCCGGGCAGCACCATTACCTGGACGGGCGACCCGACCAGTGCCAATATTGATTTGACTGCGGTGTATATAGCAAACGTACCCCCTATTGATTTGGTAAGCGATCAGTTAGGTACCGAAAACTCTACCATGTACAAGCAAAAGTTACCGTTTAATGTTAACCTGAGCTTAAAGAACGAATTGTTAAAACCCGACATCAGCTTTGATATTATATTGCCTGATAGCAGCTATACGGTATCGCCGGATGTGGTTTCGACGGTTAATTCGCGCTTGTCGCAAATCAGGCAGGACCCTAACGAGCTGAACAAACAGGTATTGGGTGTATTGGTACTTGGCCACTTTATTGGCGATAACCCATTACAAAGCCAGGGAGGCAGCACCGGACTTGAAGGTGCCATCCGTAACAGCGTGAGCAGCTTACTATCTGACCAGTTAAATAAGTTGGCTGGTAACCTGATAGGCGGCGTTCAGCTGAGCTTTGACCTTACCTCCGGGGCTGATTACTCGACGGGGACGGAACAGAACCGGACGGACTTAAATGTAGGCTTATCCAAACAGTTCCTTAACGACAGGGTGACGGTTACCGTTGGTAATAACTTTAACCTTGAAGGGCAGAACCAGCCGGGGCAAAAAACAACCGATATAGCAGGTAACGTATCTGTAAATTATAAAATAACCAAGGATGGCCGCTACATGATCCGCGCCTATCGCCGTGATGAGTTTATTGTTGTTGAGGGCGAAGTAATTGAAACAGGTATAGGTTTCTCACTTACTTATGATTACAACCGCTTTAAAGAATTATTCGCCAAAAAATCAAAGAAGGATAAAGAATTAGAGAAGGAATATAACGACAAGCAAAAAGAGTTAAAAAAGGAACAAAAGGCAGCCGATAAAAAAGCCGATTCAACAGCAACACAGGCACAACCTGTTAACAAACCAGTATCAAATTAATATGAACAGGCTTAGTTATTTATTTGTAGTGATTATTGTTTTTGCAAGCGCGTGCAGTACTACCAAGTACCTTGCACCGGGCCAAAAACTATATACAGGCGGCGAAATAAAAATTACTGATAAAAATGCATCTAAAAGTGAAGCTAAAGCTTTAAAAAGTGAGCTTGAAGGCTTATTAAGGCCACAACCCAATGGCAAAATTTTAGGCCTTAGGTTTAAGCTATATGTTTATGAAAAAACCAAGACTAATAAACGTACCGGTTTAAGGCATTATTTAAATACCCATATTGGCGAACCTCCTGTTTTGGTGAGTAGCGTCGACCTGGAAAAAAACAGCTCTATATTACAGAACAGGCTACAAAACGAAGGCTATTTTTTAGCGCAGATTAATGGTGATACTGTTGGTAAAAACAGAACAGCAAAAGCGGTTTATACCACGCAAACCGGCCCTGCATATCATTACCGTAAGGTGGTTTTCCCGCAGCAAAAGGACGATTTGGACACAGCAGTTACCGGTACATCGGCAAAGAGTTTGCTAAAGGTGGGTGATAAATTTAACCTGGATGTGATCAAGAATGAACGTATCCGTATTGATGCCCGTTTAAAGGAAGAAGGCTTTTATTACTTTGCTCCCGAGGACCTGATCATGAAGTACGATAGTACTGTAGCTGGCCACCAGGTAGATATGTTTGTGAAGATAAAAGACGCCACCCCCGATCAGGCCCGCTGGATTTACCAGATAAGGAATATATATGTTTACCCGCGTTATTCATTGCGTGACACTGCGCTAAAGCTTGATTCAGCTGTTAAATACCGTTGGTACAGCGTTATCGACCCTAAAAATACTGTACGCCCTTTTACCTTTAAAAATGCGGTACTGTTGCACCCCGGCGATACATACAATCGTACCGAACATAATAACTCATTAAACAGGTTTATCAACCTCGGTCCTTTTAAGTTTGTAAAGAACCGTTTTGAGGATGTTACGCCCGATTCGGCCAAGCTGGATATTTATTATTTCCTGACACAGCAAAAAAAGAAATCGTTACAGGTTGAATTGCTGGCAAGGCAAACTTCGGCAGACTATAATGGATCGCAGATTAACTTTAACTTTAAAAACCGCAATACATTTAAAGGTGCCGAACTATTTACCGTAACCCTTTTTGGCAGCGAAGACATACAGTTTGGCGGCAACAATAAAGGCTTTAATGTTTATCAAGTGGGTATACAGCCATCAATTGCATGGCCACGGTTTATAGGCCCTGTAAACTTCTCA
Organism: Mucilaginibacter sp.; assembly: GCF_965277465.1. Classification (GTDB taxonomy): domain Bacteria; phylum Bacteroidota; class Bacteroidia; order Sphingobacteriales; family Sphingobacteriaceae; genus Mucilaginibacter. The sequence continues at coordinate 2,053,441 of NZ_CBDICW010000001.1, read as the reverse complement.
ACAGATAATGCCTTTATCCCGCATACCATTTTAACGGCTGGTTATACTCTGGTAAACCGCCAGCAGTTGTATACCCTTAACTCTTTTAACACTTCGTTCGGTTACCAGTGGAAACCAAGCATACATAAACAGCACGACCTGGATTTAATCTCCATTAATTATGTTGATGCAGCCAGTATCAGCCAGCTTTATTTGGATAGTATTAAGCACACGCGCAACCCCGCTTTGGCCCACGTAATTAACAAGCAGTTTACCTTTGGCCCTACCTATGCCTATACCTATACCAACACGATGGAAGATTACCGTACCAATACCTTTTTTTATAATGGTAAGGTAAGTTTATCCGGTAATTTATATGGTATAATAACCGGGGCCGATACCCTGAAAGGCAAGGTAAGCAAGCTGTTTGGCACACCGTTTAACCAGTATGTAAAGCTGGAGAACGAAATTCGTTTTTATCATAAATTAGGGTTAAGCAGCAAAATTGCTACCCGCTTAATGGTTGATGTTGGTTTACCTTACGGCAACTCAACCGTGCTGCCATATACCCAGCAATTTTTTATAGGTGGCGCAAATAGTTTGCGTGGTTTCCAGGCCAGGTCATTAGGCCCCGGTGCCTATAACCCGCCAACCAACCTTACTACAGGCACCAACTTTTTGCCTGATGAATCGGGCGATATAAAGATTGAGGCCAACATAGAGTACCGCCCTAAATTATTCAGCATTGTTGAAGGTGCGCTGTTTTTAGATGCCGGTAATATCTGGTTGTTAAAAAGCAATCCTTACCTGCCGGGTGCTGCTTTTGGTAAAAACTTTATCAATCAAATGGCTGCCGATGCCGGGTTTGGTTTACGCTTTAACCTGACAGTACTGGTATTACGTACAGATTTAGGTTTCCCAATTATAGAACCTAACTTACCTGCCGGGCAAAGGGTGGTAATTAACAAAATTGATTTTAGCAGTGCCAAGTGGCGTGGTGATAACCTGGTGTTTAACCTGGCTATAGGTTACCCTTTTTAATGGCCTGATTATTTAATTTTAGTACAATTATTTGCTAACCTTGCAGCAGCAAAAACGCTGTTAAATGGTTACCAGGCATACAAGACAAAGGAAATTCATCATCCCCTTACAAATCATTGAGCTGCAAGGCGATGGTTTTCACCCGTTAATTAATATCTCTGTTTTTGGCAGGCCTTTTATACTTGTTTTAGATACGGGAGCTTCCCGTACAGCATTTGATCAGGCCGTATTATTACAGGCCAAGCAAGATGCTGTGGTAACTTTAAGCCAGAGCGTTTCAACCGGCCTCGGCACCAACAGCATGGAATCATCCACCGCCTATATAAGTGATCTTTTTATCGGCGATTTGCTGATCAGCCCGTTTGAAGTAGCTGTTTTAGATCTTTCTACCATTAATATTGCCTACCGGCAATTAGGGCACCCTGAAGTTTTAGGTGTATTAGGGGGCGATATTTTAATGAAATATAAAGCTGTTATTAATTATCGCAAACATGTGTTAATACTTAACAAATAGTTAAAAATCTTCAGTTTCGTTAATCAAAACTATTCCGATTATACTGTATTAACTTCTTTAATGTACATATTGCATTTTGTACTTATTTAACTTTAACTTTATTATATAAGGTACGTATACCAATAACATATTGTACCACCGGACTAATTGTACATAATAATGCTGAATACTACCCTAACCCTATTTTTCTAATGGATCATCCAAAGAAAAACAGACCTATTATCATAACAAGTATCATTATTATTACCGCAGGCACAGTAATAATGTTAGGATGGATACTGAATATAGCTGCGCTTAAAAGTATTTTTCCGGGTTTTGCAGCCATGAAATTTAACACGGCACTTTGTTTTGTATTACTTGGCATTACACTGCTTGTTAACCAAAACCAGCTTAAAAAGTATAATGCTATAGCTTTTATAGGTTCTCTTTTTGTTACTACTGTAAGCCTGCTAACGCTGCTACAGTATATTTTACATAATGATACGGGCATAGACAATCTGATTTTAACAGATCATACACCACAGTCGGCCCGTTATCCATTTCCCGGCCGGATGACTTTTAATTCCGCACTTAATTTTATGCTGCTTAGCTTAGGCTTTTTAGCTCAAAATTTTAAAAACAGGCTGCTTTACATAGTTTCTGAATGCTTTTTTCAAACCGTTATTATTCTTTCGGGCGCGGCATTAATTGGATACATATATGGTGCTGAATTATTTAACACGCTTTTTGCTGTTACTTCAATGACAACCAACACAGCCATACTTTTTTTTGCACTCTCATTAACAGCATCATTACAAAGCCCATCAATTGGTATAGCACGCTTGTTTGCAGGCAAACAGGTTGGCAATAAATTGGCTAAAAGGCTTTTTATATTGATACTGCTAATGGTTATTGTTTTTGGCTATGCCAGGGTAAGTATCAACTATCAGCATATTACGTTTTTTTCTATCGAAACGGTAATTGCATTAATTGCCCTTGTTTTTTTAACGCTTAGCCTTTTAATTATTTGGAACACTGCCAACTGGCTTAATAAGATAGATGCACAACGGTCAGCCGCCGAAGAAAGTGTAAGACTGATGAATACTGAGCTTGAAAAACGGGTGGAAGAAAGATCGGCAGAGATCATAAGAAGCGAAGAAAAGTACCGTTCACTTATTGAGCAGGCATCTGATGCCATATACATTTTGGAAATAGCCGGCAGGTTTACTGATGCTAATGAAAGTATGTGTAAAATGATTGGTTATAGCCATGATGAATTATTACAATTAAATATTTCAGACATTGTTGATCCCGAAGAATTAAAGACCGACCCGCTGCCGTTAAGCATTGGGAGATATGATAGGTCGATTGTTCGCGAGAGAAGATTTATTCGTAAGGATGGAGTAATATTTACGGTTGAAGTGAACGTAAAACGGTTTTCGGACGACAGGATAATGGTTATTGCACGCGATATATCAGACCGTAAAAAAATGGAAACTGAATTGCGCGAAGCGGAAGTAAAATTCAGGACCATTGCCGAAAAATCTATAGTGGGTGTTTACATTGTTCAAAAAGGAAGGTTTACTTATGTAAACCCACGCTTTGCAGCTGTATTTGGCTATACCCCCGAAGAATTGATAAATACACGTAAGATTGAATTCGTTTTTGACGAAAGCTACCGCGACATTGCAAACGAGCATGTAAGGCGCCGCATGACCGGCGAAGTTGAGAGTGTGCATTACGAAGCAATGGGCAAAAGAAAAGATGGTACAACAAATTGGGTTGAATATTATGGCAGCCGTACCGTTATAGGCGACGAGCCTACTATTATTGGTTCAATGATTGATATAACAGAGCGGCGTAAGGCTGAGGAAGAACTAAAATCATCTGAGCAAAAATATAAACTGCTATTTGACAGCAACCCTACCCCAATGTGGATGATTGATAAGGCCAACCAAAATATTATTGCTGCAAACGAAGCTGCAGCACTGCTATACGGTTATACCCGCGATGAGTTGCTGCTTAAAAATGTAAAGGAGTTTCGCCTGTATGAGGATAGAGCAGACCAGATGGAGGGTTATAAGCTTGAACTGAATGACTTTAACAACCGTGGTATTATCAGGCACCTGAAAAAAGATGGGAGCATTATGTTTGTGAACATGGTATCGCACGATATTATTTTTGAGGGCCGGCCAGTAAGGCTTTCACAAACCAATGATGTTACTGAAAAGTTGATTGCTGAGCAGGCGCTGCAGCAATCAGAAGCTAACCTGCAAACTATTTTAACCACTACCGATACCGTTTATGCGCTTTTTGACTCCGAACTTAAAATATTAGCCTTTAACCAAAACGCAGTTGAATTTGTTAAAACCCGTTATGACTATGACCCCAAAAAGGGCGACCTGCTCACTGACTATTTCTCTGCCTACAAAGTTCCAAATTTTATAGGCTTTACCAAAGATGTACTTAAGGGTAACAATGTAAATTACGAGGTTGATTACCCGCAAAAAGATGGCTCGGTGTTGTGGTATTATTTAAGTCTGTTTCCGATCACAAACGAGCATAACGAGATACTGGGTATCATGCTATCTATGTATGACATCACCGAAAGGAAACACTCGGAACAGAACCTAAAAAACGCATACGACCGCATACAGGACCACATGAACAGTATAAAGAACATGGCCTGGAAACAATCGCACCTGATCCGTAGTCCGCTGGCTAATTTAATGGGCCTGTACTTACTTCTAAAAGAAGATCCATCAAACAAGGAAGTACTGTTACATATGGGAAGTGAGCTCAACCGCATGGACGCCATCATTATTGAAATGGCCAATGAAGTGACAGATGATCATGAGGGTGTTAAAAAATAAAAGCCTTACATTTTAAAGGGCCAGGAGTGTATTCGCCGCCATGTTATAAAGCAAGATAAAAGTTCCCCTCTTGAGAGGGGAACTTTTAATTATAGCTACTTTCGCTTAAGGACTCGGTGTGGCCCACTGCCACTCTCATGTGGGGAACTTTTACAGCATCAAAAAAGCCCTGCTTTCTGTAAAAGCAGGGCTTGATATTTTTAGCGGATAATTGATACTATGTATCGATCCTTGCGTATTTGGCGTTCTTTTCGATAAAGTCGCGGCGGGGGCCAACCTCATCACCCATTAACATGGAGAAGGTATGGTCACATTCGGCAGCGTTTTCAATGCTTACGCGTTTAAGTGTACGTTTGGCCGGGTCCATCGTAGTTTCCCATAATTGCTCGGCGTTCATCTCACCCAAACCTTTGTAACGCTGTATGTGTACGCTATCTTCTTTACCGGCACCCTTTAGTTTTTGTACGGCCGCATCACGTTGTTCGTCGGTCCAGCAATATTCAAACTCTTTACCTTTTTTAACCTGGTATAATGGTGGCGAAGCAACATAGATGTAACCAAACTCAATCAGCTCCTTCATATAACGGAAGAAAAAGGTTAATATCAGCGTTGTAATGTGCGATCCATCCACGTCAGCATCAGTCATGATCACTACTTTGTGGTAGCGCAGTTTTGTTATATTTAAAGCCTTATCATCCTCAGGTGTGCCAATGCTTACACCAAGGCCGGTAAACATGTTCTTTATTTCTTCGTTCTCGTAAATTTTGTGCTCCATGGCTTTTTCCACGTTCAGAATTTTACCCCTTAAAGGTAAAATAGCCTGAAACTCGCGGTCGCGGCCCTGTTTGGCAGTACCACCTGCCGAGTCGCCCTCAACCAGGTAAATTTCGCATAAGGTTGGATCACTGTTAGCACAATCCGAAAGCTTACCCGGCAAGCCAGATCCGCTCATTACACTTTTACGCTGTACCATTTCACGTGCCTTACGGGCAGCAGCACGGGCGGTAGCGGCAAGTATTACCTTGTTCACTATCATACGGGCCTCTTTAGGGTTTTCTTCCAGGTAATTACCCAAAATCTCCCCTACTGCCATATCAACCGCTCCCATAACCTCGTTGTTACCCAATTTGGTTTTGGTTTGGCCTTCAAACTGTGGCTCAGCTACTTTAACAGATATTACAGCGGTTAATCCCTCGCGGAAGTCATCACCGGTAATTTCTATCTTCATATTTTTTAACAGGCCCGATTTATCGGCATAGGCCTTCAAAGTACGGGTAAGCCCCCTGCGGAAACCTGCTACGTGCGTACCACCTTCAATAGTGTTGATGTTATTCACGTACGAGTGTACGTTCTCTGAATAGGTATCGTTGTACTGTAAAGCCAGTTCAACCGGGATACCCTGTTTCATACCATCAACATAAATAGGCTCAGGTATTAATGATGCACGGGTACCATCCAGGTATTTAACAAACTCACGTAAGCCACCTTCCGAATAAAATTGTTCGGTTGGGTGCTCGCCTGCTTCGTTAATTTCACGCTCATCAGTTAATGATAAACGAATGCCTTTATTAAGGTATGACAGCTCGCGCAAACGGGCTGCAAGTGTTTCGTATTTATACTCAGTACCGATAGTGAAAATTTCCGGATCAGGTTTAAAAATGATGGTTGTACCTCTTTTGTCGGTATCACCTATCACTTTTACATCAAACATAGGTTTACCCTTTTCGTATTCCTGCGTCCAGATCTTGCCTTCGCGGTAAACCAGTGCGGTTAAATGGGTTGACAGTGCGTTAACGCAACTTACACCCACACCATGCAAACCGCCCGATACCTTGTAAGTATCTTTATCAAACTTACCACCTGCATGCAAAACAGTCATTACCACTTCAAGGGCTGATCGTTTTTCTTTAGTGTGGATAGCTGTAGGGATACCACGGCCATTATCTGAAACTAAAATTGAATTATCTTTCTGGATGAATACTTTGATCGTATCGCAATGGCCGGCAAGGGCCTCATCTATTGAGTTATCAACAACCTCGTATACTAAGTGATGGAGTCCCTTAAAGCCTGTATCACCAATGTACATCGACGGGCGCTTACGTACCGCCTCTAATCCCTCTAAAACCTGTATATTATCTGCTGAATAATTTGATTTGTCCTGATTTTCTTCGCTCATATTTGGTTAAAACAATAACCCTCAAAAGTACAAAAATTACCCCAAAGATCAGTCATTGTTGATAAATATGGCTCTATATAAACATGCTTATTAAAACATTAGGATACTTGCACCGAAAGTTTATCTTTGTCAAAATTTTTACAAATTATAAAGATCATAATCCTGTTCGCTGGCGGACAATAAAATCAATTTCAAAATGAAACAAACGGCTTCTATTTTTACAAAAATTACTTTAGGTGTATTACTTGCCGGGAGCATAGCCGCCTGCAACAGCAAAACCAAAACCGACGACAAAGCTCCTGCTGCTACGGTTGCCGAAAAAGAAACCGTTGTATTTATTAATCAGGACACCCTGTTAAGCAAATACAACTACGCTAAGGACATTACCAAAACAATGCAGGATAAAGGTAAATCAGCACAAACTGATCTGGCTTCAAGAGGTCAGGCTTTTCAGCGTGAGGTTGCCGAATACCAGAAAAATGCAAGCACTTTGCCTGCCGATCAGCGTCAGACTACTGAGCAACGCTTACAGCGCGAGCAGCAGGATCTGCAAAGCTATCAGCAAAATGCAAGTGCCCAATTTCAAAACGACCAGGCTACTGAAACTAACAAGGTTTACGACAAAATTGTTGATTTTGTAAAAGTATACGCTAAGCAAAAAGGTTACAAATTGGTTTTAACCTATTCAAAAGCTAACCCTACTGTTTTATATGGCGATCAAAGCCTTGATGTAACTGCTGATGTTACTAAAGGATTAAATGACGCTTATGCAAAAGACAAAAAATAATTACTTAACCATTATAGTAAAAGGTTAAAATTAATTTTTACTGATACTTAAAACCCCGGCTTAATAAGCCGGGGTTTTTTTAATTTAGATGCATGGAAAACCATAACCACAAAGGTTTTATGAGGATGGCTATTGAGCTATCCGAAAGCAATGTTAAACAGGGCCTTGGCGGGCCTTTTGGCGCTGTTATTGTTAAGGATGGTAAATTTATAGCAGGCAGCGCCAACAAGGTAGTACCGGAAAATGACCCGACTGCCCATGCCGAAATTTCGGCCATAAGGCTGGCCTGTAAAGAACTGAATACTCACGACCTGTCCGGCTGCGAAATTTACACCAGCTGCGAGCCATGCCCTATGTGCCTGGGTGCCATTTACTGGGCCCGTATTGATAAAATTTACTATGCCAATACAAAAGCCGATGCCGCCGCAATTGGCTTTGATGATGATTACATTTATAGTGAATTAGGATGTGCTATGGATGAGCGTAAGGTGCCGTTTGTGCAGTTACTTCGCGATGAAGCATTAACAGCTTTTAAGCTTTGGGGTATAGCAGGTGGCAATAACAACAAGCATTATTAAACGTGTGCAGAATACTAACTACAGATTGAATTAAAAAGCGTTCTCTTCTCCCTGTACGGAGTTTTTAACCGTTAAAAAGATGATCTTAAGATCAAGCAGGAAAGACCAGTTTTCAAGGTACCATACGTCGGCTTCAACACGCTGAAGCATTGCATCAACGGTTTTAGTTTCACCCCTAAGGCCTTTTATCTGCGCCCAGCCGGTAATTCCGGGCTTAAGAAAATGCCTTACCATAAACCTATCGATCAATGCCGAATATTGCTTGGTATGGTTAATCATGTGCGGCCTTGGCCCTACTACAGACATGTTGCCCAGCAACACATTAAAAAACTGGGGTAACTCATCAAGGCTGGTTCTGCGCATAAAGGCACCTGATTTGGTTATGCGTTTATCATTACGGCTGGCCTGTAATTTATCCGATTCATTGTTAACTTTCATACTCCTGAATTTGAAGCATCTAAACGGCCTGTTATCCCTGCCCGAACGTACCTGCGTAAAAAACACAGGCCCCTTTGATTCTAACTTTATAATGATAGCCAAAATAGGGAACAACCAGCTGAAAACAAACAGGATAACAAATATGGAAAAGATAACATCAAATAACCTTTTAATAGATCGGTTCAGCAGGTTTTCTAAAGGCTCCGTTCTTACAGATATAATGGGTATATGACCAAAGCTTTGTATATAGGTAGGCTTTTTATCATAATCATAATACTCCGGTACTGATTTAAAACGGATGAGGTTTTTATCAGCATCAATCATCAGCTTTTCAATTGTTTTTGAGTCTGATATAGGCAGCGTACAAAAAATTTCGGCAACTTTATGCTGCTTAACATAAGCAATACAATCATCGGTAACACCAAGGTATAGCTTTTCGTCGGTTACATTGGCTGCATTATCATCAAAAAAGCCCCTCACTTTATAACCAACATCAGGGTTTTGCTGAAAATAGTTATGCAGATCAAAACCTATGCGGCCTGCACCTACAATTATTACTTCGCGGGTATCAATAAGCGAGGCCCGCTCGCTTCTGCGAATAAGCAAAAACACCAGTTTCCACAAGCCAAGTAAAAAACCAAAAAGGGCTAATGAATAAAACATGTACTGCCTGGTAATAAAGTATGCCTCGGTACCAATAAGTATCAGGATGGTAAAACAGATAAAGCTTACAAAAATAAAATAGGTTTTAATTACACTGCGGTAGGTTTTAACAGAATCCTTATTTAAAACCTGCTCGTAAAGGCCAGATATATTTGCAGATAAAAGCCATATTAAATTAAACACCAATACTATAGGAAGGTACCGCCTGTTATTAGCCCAAAAAACATTTGACCTATCTTCAATGAAATAAGTAGCTACCATACTTACATTCAATATGAGATAATCAATTGTAAGGTTTAATGCTTTAAAAAATGTGGTATGCCTATTTATCATTCAAGTTATTCAGGTTATACATCAATACATTAATGAGCAAATACCTCAGATAATATATTTTTGTTTTAGCTTTTTTGTAATATCTATTAACAAGTAAGCCTGTTTATTAGCTCAGTACATAATTTGCTCGACAGCAATGAAGCAGCATAATGCTCAAAAAACACCAAGGACTACCAGCTATAATAAATTAATTGATCTTAGCAGCTTTCGGAAAGTATGATCAACAAAGCACAAACAGGTTTATAATGGTCTTACCTGCTATAAGTAACCCTTGGCTACTCTGTAACAATTGTTATAAAAGCTATTAGCGCAAGAAATAAAAACTAATGAAGTAATTTTTTTTCCATAATACCAATTTTTATACACCAAGATTATATTTATAATAACAGCAAGCTCAAAATTATATATTTTTATTAAACTAAAGAATTGTTTTAGCATACATTTCCATATAAATGTAAACCAAATAATTAAGTAATTTAAATTTATCTGTTGTTTATGTAGCCAGAAAGTTACGTTGCCCTCATACGTAAAACGGCGCATGGAGTTGTATAAAACCCAGTTTAAGATTATTCTTCCTTTTTAAAAAAGTCGTCCTTTAATTCGTCAATCTCTCTTCTGTCGCGTTTGGTTGGCCTTCCTGCCCCCCTGTCGCGGGTTAATACCGGCGCATGAAACATTGATTTAAATGCCTGAGTTTGCTCAACCGGGGTAATATCTTCGTAAAAATTAACGGCGGTTTTGGCATCAACCCTGCTTTCAAGCATCCCTGTTACTTTTACAATTTTACGGTCAATACCTTTTGAAACCTGATAGGTTTCACCCAGTTTCACCTCGTGCGATGGTTTGATATTTTGTCCCTCAAGCTTTACACGGCCAGCCTTGCAGGCATCAGAGGCCAGTGTACGGGTTTTAAACATCCGTATCGCCCATAAGTATTTATCTATCCTTAGCTTTTCTTTTACCGGCATAATTGATGGTCAAACTTACAAAGTTTTAAATAATTACAAGCGGTAACAGTATAATTTCAGGCATTTTAGATAAACCATTAAGCTGTAAACAGCTACCATACCGCTTAGCGCCGTTAAAAAGCATTCAGTTAAACAATCATTTTCCCCTAAAATTCCTTTAATTTGCCAAAAGTTTAAATATACTGATGCAAGACCTAAAAAAACTTATTGAAGAGGCCTGGGAAGACAGGAACCTGCTGCGCTATAGCGAATACACTAATGCTATTGATACCGTAATTGAGAAGCTTGATAAGGGCCAGATGCGCGTTGCCGAATTAATTGGCACACGCTGGCATACACACGAGTGGCTTAAAAAAGCCGTGATATTGTATTTCCCTATCCGCACTATGGAAGAGATAACTGTTGGGCCTTTTGTTTTTCATGATAAAATGAAATTGAAGACCGACTATGCGCAAACTGGTGTTCGTGTAGTTCCGCATGCTATTGCACGTTATGGCGCTCACCTTGCAAAGGGCGTTATCCTGATGCCATCGTATGTAAACATTGGTGCTTTTGTTGATGAGGGTACTATGGTTGATACATGGGCAACGGTAGGTTCATGCGCGCAGATTGGCAAGCATGTACACTTAAGCGGTGGTGTGGGTATTGGTGGTGTATTGGAGCCTATACAGGCAGCCCCTGTTATTATTGAGGATAACTGCTTTTTAGGTTCAAGAGCTATTGTGGTTGAAGGTGTTCATTTAGAGTCAGAAGTGGTTTTAGGTGCTAATGTGGTGCTTACCGCATCAACCAAAATTATTGATGTTACGCATGATGAACCTATTGAATACAAAGGCTTTGTGCCCTCACGTTCGGTAGTTATACCAGGCTCGTACACTAAGAAATTCCCGGCTGGCGATTACCAGGTGCCTTGTGCCCTTATCATCGGCAAGCGTAAGGAATCAACCGATAAAAAGACATCATTAAATGATGCTTTAAGAGAAAACAACGTAGCTGTTTAATATTTAGAGCGCCGCGGCCATGATTATTCATGGCCGCTCCTTTAACTTATAAACGCACATCATAAAAAATGAAGATAATAATAAGGCTGCCTAACTGGCTTGGTGATGTGGTTATGAGTACTGCTTTCATCGCGGCGGTAAGGCAGCTTTATCCTGATGCTGTTATTGATATTATCATTAAAAAAGAGCTCGGCGGTATTGCCTCATTAATTCCCGGGTTAAATAAAATCCACCTTTTTTTTAAGCAGGACTATAAAGGTCTAACAGGCGCCTACCGTTTTGGAAAGCAGTTGCGTGCCGAAAAATACGACCTGTTTTTTAACCTGCCCACCTCCCTTTCATCATTGGTAATGGCACGGGCTATACGCGCCGGAAAACGCATTGGTTTTACAGGCGAAGGCGGCTTTTTTATGCTGACCGATGCTTTTAAAAAGCCGGATAATGTTCACCGAGTTGATGAATATGTTTCATTACTGGAGCAGTTCGCCGGTAAAACTATCAATCCTAAACAGGTAAAGCTGATTCCGCAGCTGCCTGTTGAAAAAAATAGCAACAGAATTTTAATAAACTTTAACTCCGAAGCTGAATCGCGGAGGATGCCGGTTGATAAGGGCCGCTTCATTATTAATAAGCTAACCGCTGCATTCCCCAATACCAGCTTCACTTTTATCGGCTCGCCAAAAGAAGCTGCATTTATTGAACTGCTGATAGATGGGCTTGCCCATACTGACAGGATTGAAAACGCTGCTGGCAAGACAGATCTGGCGGGTTTGGCAGCGCTAATGGCGGCTTCGGCAGCTATATTAACTACAGATTCGGGGCCGGCACACCTGGCAAATAGCGTGGGTACACCTGTTGTTGTTTTATTTGGTGCTGGAAACGAATACAACACCGCACCATATAACAAGCACAATTTAAACATTTTACGCTATGGCCAGCTAAGCTGCGAGCCCTGTGTAAAAAACACCTGCAAGCTATACGGCATACCAAAATGCATGGAACTGTTAGATGAATTACAGATCATTAATACATTGAGCGTATATTTGCCCCATGCTTAGAGACGAAGTAGCCAAAGCTTTTAAGATTATACAGGAGGGTGGAATTATACTATACCCTACCGATACCATTTGGGGAATAGGCTGTGATGCCACCAATACCGAAGCCATAAAAAAAATTTTCCATCTTAAACAGCGAGATGAAGCCAAGAGCATGATCATTTTGCTGGATACCGAAAATAAGCTGGAAAGTTATGTAAGCGATGTTAACCCCCTGGCTTATGATTTGATTGAATATGCCGAGAATCCGTTAACGCTGATAATGCCCGGTGCCAAAAACATATCGCAGGCGTTAATTGCTGCAGATGGCAGTATAGCTATTAGGGTAAGTAAAAACGAGTTTTGCCAGCAGCTAATACAACGCATGCGCAAGCCGCTGGTATCAACATCGGCAAATATAAGTGGTAAGCCATCGCCGCAATATTTTGCGCAGATTGACCAGGAAATTATTGACGGGGTTGATTACGTGGTTGATATTGACCAGCACAGCATGGAAATTAAAAATCCATCAACCATAATGAAACTGGCACCCGATGGCCGGTTTGAGTTTATAAGAAGATAATTTTGATTTTAGAATTATGAGTTACGGTTTAACCATCACAAAGCCGCAATTTATAAATCATAGTTTAGCATGAAACAACACCTGCAAAATCCTATATTTTTAACCATATCAAAGCTATCTGCCGAGCATAACTTGCAGGTTTATGCAATAGGTGGCTTTGTGCGGGATATTTTTTTAAGCCGGCCCTCAAAAGATATTGATATAGTGGTTATAGGCAACGGCATTGAATTTGCCGAAGCTGTTGCCCGGCAGTTAAAGGTAAAAGTGGCAGTGTTTAAAAACTTCGGTACGGCATCGCTTAAATACCGCGATTTAGAAATAGAATTTGTTGGTGCCCGCAAGGAATCATACCGACTGGATTCGCGTAAGCCAATAGTGGAGAACGGCACTTTAGAGGATGATCAAAAACGCAGGGATTTTACCATCAACGCGCTGGCTATTTCCCTGCACCCGAATACCTTTGGTGAGTTGTTGGATCCTTTTAGCGGACTTGCTGACCTTGAACAAAAAATGATCCGCACGCCGCTTAACCCGGTCGAAACTTTTTCTGACGATCCTTTGCGGATGATGCGTGCCATCCGGTTTGCATCACAGCTCGATTTTAAAATTGATACTATTGCTGTTGAGGCCATTAAAAGCAACCTGGACAGAATCAGCATTATCTCGCAGGAACGGATAACCGACGAAATGAACAAGATCATTTTATCGGCAAAGCCATCCATAGGTTTTAACTATTTGTTTGACACCGGGCTGCTGCACAAAATATTCCCGCTTATGGCCGACCTTTACGGGGTTGATTATATTGACGGCAAAGGGCACAAGGATAACTTTTACCATACCCTGCAGGTATTAGATAATATTTGCACAACCACTGGCGATTTATGGCTGCGCTGGGCTGCTGTATTGCATGATATTGCCAAGCCTGCTACCAAACGCTTTGAACCCGGCCACGGCTGGACATTTCATGGTCACGAAGACAAAGGTGCCCGCATGGTACCCAAGATATTTACCCAGCTAAAGCTCCCGCTTAACGAAAAGATGAAGTTTGTTCAAAAAATGGTGCAGCTGCATTTAAGGCCCATTGTTTTAGCGCAATCAATAGTGACCGATTCGGCAGTGCGGCGATTGCTTTTTGAGGCTGGCGATGATATTGAAAGCCTGATGTTGTTGTGTAAAGCAGACATCACCACAAAAAACGAATATAAAGTAAAAAAATACCGCAACAACTTTGAGCTGGTTCAACAAAAATTAAAAGATGTTGAAGAGCGCGACAGTATCCGCAACTGGCAGCCACCCGTAACCGGGTTGGATATTATGGAATTATTTGGCATAAAAGAGGGCCGCGAGGTTGGAATTATCAAAAATCAAATCCGCGAGGCCATATTGGAGGGCGAGATAACCAACACCCGCGAGGCTGCAATAAACTACACAATTTTAAAAGGAGCAGAAATTGGCTTAAAAGTTGTGGGTAAGGATTTACAATTTTAGTAATGCCTGCTTGTTATCAAAAAGTAACAATAAGGCTATAACATGCACAATTAGTGTAGCTAAAAGCGTAATTTAAATCAACATTATTACTTTTGTAAAAATTATACTAAAAAATGGCACTATACAGGTTCAGGATTACTTTTGAAGATTATGATGATGTAACAAGGGAGATTGATGTAAAATCAAACCAAACCTTTGAAGATCTTCACAGGGCTATCCACCAGTCAACCGGGTATAATTCAGAATACCCCTCTTCATTCTATATCAGCAACGACCAGTGGACAAAAGGCGAAGAAATAACCTATATGGCCAATCAAAAAAGGATTGACCGTAAGGTGCCCTTAATGGATAAGGTAAAGTTGCTGAGCTATATTGACGATCCGCACCAAAAATTTTACTATACTTTTAATTTTGACCGTCCTTTTGATTTTCATGTTGAACTGATGAAGATCATTTTAGAAGATACACCCGGTGTTGTTTATCCTGCTGTAATAAAATCAGTTGGCGAAGCACCAAAGCAGTTTGGCAACGTTGTTATGCCAGCTGAAACAGCTGCGACAGCCCCCGGAGATGATTTTGATTTTCTGCATGAGATGGCTTATGGCGAAGATGATGCAGAAGATTTTTCAGAGCTAAGCGAAACAGGCGAAGAAGATGAAGTAGCTACCAAAGCTGATGATGAGGAAGAGGATGAGTTTGGCGCCGGCTTTGGCGATGATGAAGGCTTTGATGAAGAAAAGCATGAAGGCAGTGACGATTATTAAGTCTATTTAGTTCATAGTTTGTGATAATAAAAGGTATTTTCTTATCTTTTATTATCACTATGCATAAGGTTTTACTAATTTACCATAAGCCTTTGGCTATGGATTATAAACTATGAACCCAAACAAAACCCTTATTGTAATTGCAGGCCCAACAGCAGCTGGTAAAACAGCGGCAGCTATTGAATTGGCCAGGCAATACCAAACGGTTATAGTATCTGCAGATTCAAGGCAGTTTTACCGGGAAATGGCAATAGGAACAGCCAAACCTAATGATGAAGAGTTAGCGGCTGTGCCACACTACTTTATAAATTCTCTTTCCATAACAGAAACCTATACAGCCGGCGATTATGAAAAAGAATGCCTGCTGCTTTTGGATGATCTGTTTAAAAAACACGATAAAGTTATTTTAGTTGGTGGATCGGGCCTGTTTATTAAAGCAGTTTGTGAGGGCTTTGATACCTTTCCTGATCCTGAGCCCGGCATCAGGGAAAAATTGAATAAGGAGCTTGAAGAAAATGGCCTTACCCGGCTACAGGAGAAACTAAAAATTGCCGACCCGACGTATTATAACCAGGCAGATATAAACAACCCACAGCGCGTTATAAGGGCGCTGGAGATATTTGAATCATCGGGCAAGCCATATTCTTCATTCCGCAAAGCTGATTTAAACGAGCGGCCCTTTCACATTATCAAACTGGGCTTAAATATGCAGCGCGAACTACTGTACCAGCGCATTAACCAAAGGGTGGATATAATGGTTGACCAGGGTTTGGTGGAAGAGGTGAGATCGTTATTACCTCACCGCCATTTAAATGCCCTGCACACCGTAGGTTATACTGAAATTTTTGATTATTTTGATGGAAAAACCGGGCTTGCCACAGCCATTGAATTAATTAAGCAAAATACCCGCCGCTTTGCCAAAAGACAAATAACCTGGTTTGGTAAAGACAAAGAAATACAATGGTTCAATGCCGCCAGCCAAACACTTGCCACTGATATGCTTGCAGCCTTAAAACCGCTTTTGGTTTAAACTTTGGCTCCCGGGATTAAAAAATGAGTATAGCTCTTGCTTATTGTTGTATGCCTTGTATGTATTTACCGTAACCACTTTTGATATATTTTTTACCCAATAGCTGCAACGCTTCATAATCAATAAAGCCCATGCGGTAGGCAACCTCTTCAATACAGCCTATTTTGGTATCCTGGCGTTTTTCAATAACCCGTACAAATTCTGATGCATCACTTAATGAATCAAATGTACCGGTATCAAGCCATGCAGTGCCCCTATCCATTACACCAACATGCAGTTCCCCTTTTTCAAGGTATATTTTGTTTACGTCGGTAATTTCAAACTCCCCTCTTGGCGATGCGGGAATATTTTTCGCAATTTCAACAACCTGGTTATCATAAAAATAAAGCCCTGGTACAGCAAAGTTTGATTTTGGCTTCAGCGGCTTTTCCTCAATGGATAAGGCTTTGAAGCTTTTATCAAACTCAACAACGCCGTAACGTTCAGGATCAGCAACCGGATATGCAAATATTGCGGCACCTTTTACATCATTAAAACTTTGAACCAAAGTACTAAAGCCCGATCCGTAAAATATATTATCACCAAGCACTAAAGCCACCTTATCCTCACCTATAAATTTCTCGCCTATAACAAATGCCTGGGCAAGGCCGTTCGGAACTTCCTGAACCGCAAACTCAAACCGGCAACCCAACTCGCTACCATCACCTAACAGCCTGATAAAACCTGGCTGATCTTCGGGTGTGGTGATGATCAATATTTCGTTGATACCTGCTAACATCAATACCGATAGCGGGTAATAGATCATCGGCTTATCATAAATAGGCATCAGTTGCTTACTTATGGCCTTAGTGATAGGGTAAAGACGGGTTCCGGAGCCTCCGGCAAGTATAATTCCTTTCATAATAACAGGATATATAGGTAATATTTTAATTTTTATTTAAGCCTTTGGATGCAAACAGCCAAGCTATCCCGCCAATAAGGGATCTCAATTCCAAATGTGTTTTTGATCTTTGCTTTATCCATAACCGAAAAAGCAGGGCGGGTAGCTTTGGTTGGATATTCAGCAGTACGGATAGGCAATACTTTTACCTCTGTTCCTGAAAGATCAAAGATGCCCTTGGCAAAATCATACCACGAAGTTACGCCTTCGTTGCTGTAATGATAAGTACCATACTTAGTTGAGCCCGATGCAATTATATCAAGCACGCAGCCAGCCAGGTCAATCGCATAAGTTGGCGACCCAACCTGATCAGCTATGATCTTAAGCAGGTCGCGCTCTGCGCCTAACTTCAGCATGGTTTTAACAAAGTTATTGGCATATTCAGAATACAACCAGCTTGTACGAATAATAAAATGCCGATCCAATATCCTGATGATATCCCGCTCACCCTCTAATTTGGTAAGGCCATAAACATTTATCGGCTCGGCAACATCATCTTCAACTAATGGGTGCGGGCTATCGCCTTTAAAAATAAAATCTGTAGAGATCTGTATCAATACTGCATTATTTTCCTTGCAGGCGATGGCCAGGTTTTCGGCTCCTGTTTTGTTGATCTTGCGGGCAAGGTCAACCTCATCCTCAGCTTTATCTACAGCCGTATAAGCAGCGCAGTTAATAGCGTATGCCGGCTTGTACTTGGCAAAGGTGTTTTTAAGTGCATCAGGATCTAAAATATTGGCTTCGGATTTGGCAAGAAAAAATATAGTAGTGATGCCTTTTTCGTCGGCAACTTTTTTTAAGCATTGCCCCAACTGACCGGATGCGCCAAAAACAACAATGTTATTCATATTATGGTATTTGTTAAACCAAAAGTAAATATAGCAGGAAAACTTTGTTTTCAGCTTTCTAACTGATGCTGGTGGTAAGTGGTTTAATTGAAGGTAAAATAGATAGGGCCGGTTTATGGGCCCTATCTATTAAAGTTTTTTTCAGATACTTTTAAAAAGCAGTTAATTATCCTAAAATGGTGTTCTTTTTAGAAAGAAAATCCTGGTAAGCTAATTTTATACCTTCTTCCAGTTCAATTTTATGTTTCCACCCTTTGCTGTGCAGCTTGGTAACATCCATTAACTTGCGGGGTGTTCCATCAGGTTTTGAAGTATCAAAATTTATTTCGCCGGGGTAGCCTATAATGTCTTTTACCAATAAAGCCAAATCTTTGATAGATATATCCTCGCCGGTACCAATATTTACCAATCCTTCTTCGTCATAGTTCTGCATTAAATAAAAGCAGGCCTCTGCAAGATCATCAGCAAATAAAAATTCTCTTTTTGGCGATCCGGTACCCCAAATGGTTACTGTAGGTATATTACCTTCCTTAGCCTCATCAAAACGACGGATAAGCGCAGGCAATACATGTGAGTTTTGTGGGTGATAATTATCATTATAACCATACAAATTGGTAGGCATAACCGATATATAATTACAACCATACTGCGCCCTGTAGGCATCGCACATTTTTATACCTGCTATTTTTGCAATGGCATAAGGCTCATTTGTTTGCTCAAGCAAGCCGGTTAACAGGTAATCCTCTTTTAAAGGTTGCGGGGCAAGCTTTGGATAGATACAGCTTGAACCCAGGAACATGAGTTTTTTAACCCCATTTAAATAGGATTGATGGATCACATTGTTCTGGATCTGCAGGTTATCGTACAAAAACTCGGCCCTGTAAGTATTGTTAGCAATAATACCGCCTACTTTGGCGGCAGCTAAAAAAACATAATCGGGTTTTTCCTGTGCAAAAAAATCTGCTACCTGTTGCTGGTTACGCAAATCAAGCGTATCAGATGTACGTGTTATAAAGTTGGTATAGCCTTCCTTAAGGAGTTTACGGTGTATGGCCGAACCAACCATACCCCGGTGCCCCGCTATATAAATGCGTGCTTCTTTTTCCATTATTATTATTCAAACTGGTTTTTAATAACGTAGCCTGAATCTTTTAAAAGTTTTTCTCGTCTGAAAAGCTCAACATCGGCAGCAACCATTTCGCTTACCAGCCCTTGCAGATCATATTTAGGTTTCCAGCCTAATTTTGTATTTGATTTTGTTGGATCACCAATCAATAGTTCAACTTCCGTCGGGCGGAAATACTTGTCATCAACCGATACTACTTCTTTACCTATCTCAACCTGGTAATCAGGGTTGCTACAGCTAACAATGTATCCTTTTTCGTCAACACCTTCGCCTTTAAATTCAACCACTATGCCTACTTCGGCAAAAGCCATGCGTACAAATTCACGTACCCTGGTTGTTACACCGGTAGCTATAACATAATCTTCAGGTTGTTCCTGTTGTAAAATCAGGTACATCGCTTCTACGTAATCTTTAGCATGTCCCCAATCTCGTTGGGCATCTAAATTTCCTAAAAACAACTTATCCTGTAAACCCATAGCAATTTTAGCGGTTGCACGGGTTATTTTACGGGTTACAAAAGTTTCGCCGCGTAAAGGGCTTTCGTGGTTAAACAAAATACCGTTACAAGCATAAATACCATAAGCCTCACGATAGTTTACGGTGATCCAGTAAGCGTACATTTTTGCTACTGCATAGGGTGAACGCGGATAGAACGGTGTAGTTTCTGACTGTGGCACAGCCTGAACTAATCCGTATAATTCAGACGTTGATGCCTGGTATATCTTTGTTTTTTTGGTTAAACCCAATATCCTGATAGCTTCTAACAGCCTTAATGTACCAATACCATCAGCATTAGCTGTATACTCAGGTGTATCAAAACTTACTTTTACGTGCGACATTGCACCTAAATTGTAAATTTCCTCAGGCTGTACCTGCTGAATGATGCGTATCAAGTTGGTTGAATCGCTCAAATCGCCGTAATGTAATATCAGGTTCTTATTTTCAACGTGCGGATCCTGATATAAGTGATCTATCCTATCGGTGTTAAAAAGGGAACTTCTTCGTTTAATACCATGAACTTCATAGCCTTTTGATAACAATAATTCTGTTAAATAGGCCCCATCCTGACCTGTGATTCCTGTTATTAATGCTTTTTTCATAAAGAAGATGTAAAATTAACGCTTTTCATAATTGTGAAGTATTCAATAAAAATATACTTTTTTTATTAATTTAAAAAATTACAAGTAAAATCTTTCATAATATTATCAATGTTCAGATAATCTATGGCGTATTGACGTGCATTTTTTCGTTTTTGTTCTATTGTATTATCGGCCTGTATATCAAGTATGGCCTGCAAAAGCAAAGGGCCATTTTCGGGCTCAACCAAATATCCAATGTTATATTTTTTCGTTAAATTATATAAAGATGTATCCTTGGGTGCAGTAATAATGCTAACCCCGCCAACAGCCAAAATAGTGGTTAGTTTTGAAGGCATAACCAAATCGCTCGCACTATGTTTTTGCAAAATCAAATGAATATCTGCCAGGTTCAAAAACTCATTAAATACTTCCTTATCCTGAACGGGTAAAAAGAAAACATTTTCAAGTTTCTTTTCGGTCACTATATTAATCAATTTCTCTTTATACGGCCCTGAGCCACAAATAATAAACTTGATGTTTTTTTTATCGGCCAAACTTTCGGCTGCCTGTAAAATTGCTTCTAAACCTTGTTTTTCGCCAATAGCACCTGAATACTGGAAAATTATATCATCTGCTTTATATCCCCATTTAATTTTCAGCTGTTCGCGTTCGGTTATTGGGTAAAACTGGTTAACTTCAACCCAGTTAGGAAAAAAGAACACATCCCTGCCTGCTTTAGCCTCAATTTTACCGATCATCCCTTCGGAGATACTGCTTATAAAATCGGCCTTGTTTAAAATATTCTTTTCAATTTTATATAACCTGCTGAACAGTTTGTCGCTCGAAAGCATATTCAGATCCTGTGCGGCTTCGATTTGCAGGTCCTGTACATGATAAAGCAACTTGCCACCGGTAAATTTTTTAAGCATTGTTCCCAAATAGGCCAAATGAAACGGTGGTGCTATAGTTATTATCAGGTCAAATTTTTTCCCTGAAAGAATAAACTTAAACACAATCCAAATCATGGAAACCCAAAAAGAAAAATCCTGTAAAATTCTCTTTTTACCGGTTGGATTTGCAGGTACATATAAAGGGCACCTGTAAACTGTTAAACTTCCCGAACCTACGTTTTTCTTTTCTTTTTTATACCATACATTTTTGTAAGGTGCCTGAACTTTCCAATGCGGATAATAGGGAAATGTGGTAATAACCGTACAGTCATTTCCGTTAGCCGCCAGCCAATTCATCATCTCACCATTATACTTCCCGATGCCGGTAGGCTCAGGGTAAAAATTGTGACTTATTAATAGTATGCTTTTATTGCTCATTAATCCCTTATTCGCCTACAGACGCTTTATCTAACAATTCTCTTGTTCTTAACACAATAAAATATTCGTAAATTGACTGCAGTGTAGCATAAACTACCCCGGCATGCCCATCAAGAAACGCTCTTTTCCAAATTACCATATAACACCATTTTATAAAAGGCCTGCCGGGCAACTTATAAAATATTCCTTTTTGGTGATACCGTTTTTCGGTAAAATCTTTTGCAAAGATGGCTTTTCTGAAAGAAAACTTT
This sequence comes from Mucilaginibacter sp., assembly GCF_965277465.1. Taxonomy (GTDB): domain Bacteria; phylum Bacteroidota; class Bacteroidia; order Sphingobacteriales; family Sphingobacteriaceae; genus Mucilaginibacter. The sequence continues at coordinate 2,031,640 of NZ_CBDICW010000001.1, read as the reverse complement.
ACACCTGTACCGATATTTTCAAGCCGCATGGCTGCTTCCATATCAGCATAAGATAAATGCCTCGAGATCCAGTATTTGATCCCTTTACTAAAAGGATAATGATCTAAAAACCCTGCTAACTTTGCAACCGGACCATCAGGTATTGAAAGTGGATTTACCAGCCTTTCGTAACGCATTTTTTCGGGACGGAAAAATCTTAAATAAAATGGCGAAATCTGGGCGTGTTTAAGCCAGGTACCATCCCAGGCAAAATCCCGTCTTTGTATTTCATAAGCTACTACTGTACTGTTAACCAGATCTGCACTAAGTATAGCCTCTTTTAATCCAGGTGATACACGCTCATCGGCATCAATATACAACACCCAGGGATACTTAAAGTTTATATTTGCAAGCCCCCAGTTTTGGTGTGCCGACCAGTTATCAAATTTTCTTTTAGTTACGTGCGCACCCGCAGCTTCAGCAATTGCTACTGTTTTATCATCACTGAATGAATCAAATACATGGATGTCATCACACCATGATACCGAATTAAGGCATCCCGGAAGATCATTTTCTTCGTTTTTGGTAAGTATAAGAACAGATATCATTTATATTTTTTCAGTTGAGTAGTTTATTTAACCAGGGCCATTTTACCGCCTTTTGGCTTTACTGATGCTTTTCCTTTTAAAATTAAATCCCGCATCCATTTATAGTATTTAAGTTCAACAAGGTATGAGTACAGCAGGCAAATGGCAAAACCCACAATGAACTTTAAGTAAAAGCCGTTTAAAAATGATAAATAGCTGGTATCGGTAACTAAAAAATGATGGCTTACGTACATCACATATGAAACAGGGGCAAAAAACTTAAACGGACCAAAGGTGATATTAAAAAATTTCCAATTAAACTTATTCCATAAAATAGCCAATAGAATTACAACAATAGTGAAACCAAAATGCCTGACTTCTAACTTAGGGCTTATGCCAATACCTTTTGCTAAACCATTATTACTGTTAAAATATGCATTAATCAGTAATGCAAACAAGCAAGCCCCTAATGTTAATAAGGAAGCTTTCATGTTGCTGATAGAAAAAGTTTTTTTGGTAAGGTAAATATCTGCTATTTCTACACCGCTCCACCAAATGGCGAAGTAGATTAATAACCTGTTTATAAAAAAAGGATAAAAGATATAACTGATGCTGCTCAAAATTGCCAATATAAACACAACAAGGGTAGCCTTTTGTTTAAGTTTTGTGATGAAAAAATAAAATAGCATATAAAACCACCACTCGTAAGATAATGACCACAGCGGATCATTATTTAAATAAGGCCCGCATATAACGTTTAATTTTAAGGAGGGAATATCCTGCAACATAAACAGGTTGCCTAAAAGTGTTTTCCACTCTGCACCAATAAAGCTATGCGCATAATAGCTAAGCAAAAGATAATTGGTTATAAAGACAACTATTAAAGGGATATAGATACGCAAAAACCGCTTGCTGAAATAGTCGGAAAAAGTCTTGTTAGCTGAACGTTCAAACGAGTATTTTATAACAAAGCCCGATAGGATGAAAAACAAGATAACCGCCTCCTGACCATATTTGAACAGAAAGGAAAAGTTATAATTCCCAATTATTAAGCCTTTGCTAAAAGAATGATGCAGCACCACATATATTGCTGCAAAACCTCTTACGGCTTCTAATTTTAAAAGCTTATTTTTCATTAACTAAAGGTATTGCTGATGCATTTTTAAATATCAGTTATTAATTTCCTTTGTTTTATAGGCTTGCAGGGATGACCGGCACACACCATCCACTCGGGCATATCGTTAGTTACAACTGATCGTGCACCTATTACGCAACCCTTACCAATTGTTACCCCGGGATGAACAAATACTTCTGCTGCTACCCATGCATAATCGCCAATAGTAATTGGGAATGTCAATAATGGGTGCCCCGGTAAATTATAATCATGCGTACCTGTACAGATGTAACTGCCCTGCGATATTACTGCTCTTTTACCCACTGTAATCTTCCCCTGCGAATAAAGCTCAGCTCCATTTGCAATACCACATTCATCGCCAAGCTCAAGGTTCCAGGGGGCCCAAATCTTTACCCTGTTGTAAACATGCACACCCTTCCCTACTTTGGCGCCAAAAAGTTTAAGCAAAAATGTTCGCCAGCTAAAAAGTGGCTTAGGTGAATAAACAAAAAATATGGCGTAAACAACTCCCCACACTAATCGTAAAATCCTGTTGCTTAATGAAAAAGAAGGCCCTGTAAAAGTATCCTGGTTACTCATTAAAATATTAAAAATATTAACTACCGTTTATAAGGCAACTTATTATAATAAATACCAACCTGATCAAAACTTAACTGCTGTAACAGGTTCCTGATTATTATATGGATATATAAAAACCGGCATGGCTATAAATTTTATATTTAAAAATTGCTTTTATAAACTTACAATTGATGCAATAATACCAACTAATTGTCAATTATCAGTAAAATTCCTTCAATAATAATGCTGTTTTTTTGCATTATACATTTTTTATAGCACAAAAAACTACAATAAATTAAATTGATTGACTAAAGCTTTTAAATCAATTTTCACGTTTTAGTGTTGAAACAATATATTTGAAAATAACCCCATACGTGCCATGAACAATTACATTAAGGACCCCCTCTCGTATTTCAAGCTAACAATCATTTTATTTTTACTGCCAGTATCATTCTCAGCATTTTCTCAAAGCCAGACTTCATCTGATCAGTCGCCCCAGATATTTCATGTAACCACTGCCGAAACCCATGCGGGCGACGCTGTTTTGATAAGAGGTGAATATTTGGATAAGGTATCAAAAATTGAAGTTTGGGCACTAAGTAATGATATTGTTGACAATACATTACCCAGCTATGTTCCCTTACCGCATGAAGATGCTAACTTAGATTTTGCCGGTACAAACCGAAGAGCCAAACCAACCACACCAGCAACCACTACCCTGGTTGATTTGGTACAAAAGAACAAGCAATCCGTTAAATTCGTAATTCCTTCCAGTTTGCGAGAAGGCGTATACGGCGCTAAAGTAACCGACCTCAACAATCACACCACTACTTTTTATGTTAATATACCCATTGTAAATTGGGTAATATGCGAAGAAGGACTTAAAGCCATTGCCGGAAATTATTTGCGCATTCAAGGTAAAAACCTATCCATAAACGGCACATTAGGACAGGTGGTATTAATAGCAGACAATGGCGGTGCAGCCTATCGCTGTAAAGTAAAAAAAGCTTTTGATAATTTTTCTGTTAGTGTTGATGTACCGGCAAACGTTCAGCCTGGTAGTTATGCTTTGTACTTTCACAATGGTATTGGCGGCAAAACTGCCTGGAGCGAGCCACTGAAGGTAAGTGTGATACCCGCGCCTGATAACAGCAATGCCGACCGCACATTTAACGTAAAGGATTATGGTGCTGCGGGAGATGGCACAAATGATGAAACCGCAGCTTTTAATAAGGCCATTGATGCGGCTGCGCAAAATAATGGAGGTACCATTTACATTCCGCGAGGAAGGTATATGCTAACATCCGAATTAAAGCTACCAGTAAACAGTACGCTTAAAGGCGAATCACAAACATTAACCCAATTGTTTTGGAACTCGCAGAACTGGGCAGTGGGATCATTACCCAACAGCTTAATAAGCGGCACCAACCACTTTGCCGTTAAAGATTTAAATATTTGGGCATCACGTGCCTGGGGGGTAATTGTTTCGGGCGGGCCATTAAATAAGCAAGGCAATATAACGCTTGAAAATCTGCTGATCAGGCAATCAACCGAGATGAGCAGTAAAGTATATTCAACCAAAACCTATCGCGATGCTTTAGAGGCTGAACTTAACAGTAAATGGTTAAGTACGGGGATCGTATTAAGCGGCGAGAATGTTAAAATAAGAAACTGCGACATCAATATTAGCGGTATGTTTAATTTTTTAGGGGGGATAAGCGGCATGATCCAGAATTGCAAGTTCACCATGAACCAAACCGGTGTTAACCAGCCGTACATGATCACCCATCCTAAAGGATTGATATTTGAAGACTGCTATAAACAAATAATAGGATTTGGTTATGGATCAACCATTGATGAAAGCCATGACCTGTACGAGGCCCGTAACATTATCCCCTACAACTATGTTAACAACCGAGAATCAATGACGCTTGATGGTGGCAGCGGGGGTTACAGCGGCAACATTATCAGCGCAAGCGGCAATAAAATTATTTTAACTGCCCAGGGTCGTACCAACCAATGGGTTGCTAACAGGTGGAAAGGCGGCGGTATATTTATTATTGATGGCAAGGGCGCCGGTCAGTTTCGCCGTATTATAAAGCACGGGCTTGATACGGTTTACATTGATCAGCCTTTTCTGGTAAATCCCGATTCATCGTCTGTTATCAGTATCACTACCATCAGAAAAAATTTGTTTTTTGTTAACGATGAAGTATCAGATGCCGGGGCTTTCCAATTTTACGGATCAGCACAAAACTGTGTGGTTTCCGGCTTAAAAATGCAACGAAGCGGGGGGATAGAATCAAGAGGTGCTCTGGTATATAACGGAAAACAACCTAACTGGTATATTGATATTGACAATTGCACTTTAACCGATGGCAATTACAGTCATTTTTTGGGTAATAATGATAACCACTCCGGGTATCAGAGTATCACCATAACTGGATTGGCTGGCTCCGGGCTTAATATCGGCGCTTTGGTACGCCGTAATACTTTAAGCGATTTCTCATTCATCCAGGTTGTACCGGGTACTACTCCAAGGGCCATATCAGATTTAATTGTGGAGGATAATACCATTACAACTGCTGTAAATGCCATATCATTAACAGGTACAGGCAACAATATTGCCAGTATATTTATTCAAAATAACCATTATAATGGAGTTACCAGACAAGTTGATATTAATAAAAGCCTGAAAGTTAATGACTACTTAATACAGCGTGACGGAACGCCTGATACAAAGGAGAAAAAAATAGTTAAATTCAGAGCGATAGCGCAGTAGCACTTAAAATAAAGAAGCAATGGTGTAGTTTTTAAGCTAATAAGGCAGCAGCCATTTTTTTGCCTGTTTCAACAATGCCAAAGTTTTGAGTATAAACCTTTTTAGTATTTAATTGCATAGCATCTTTTTGACTTGGTGATAAAGCCATCCAGGTTTTAAATCCTTCCCTCATCCCACCTGCGGAATCGGCAAATATTATTCCGGCCCTCCCTGTGCTTATTTCAGTAAAGATATTAACCTGGTCTGAGATAAGTACAGGCTTACCGCAGGCCAAAGCTTCTACAACGGCGATACCGAAATTTTCCTGGTGGCTGGGCAAAACAAAGGTTTCGCAACCATAAAATGCACCCCATTTGGCCATCCCCAAAAGCATGCCCGGAAAAAACACCTGCGACCTCAACAATCCGGAATTATCAACCCGGCTGGCTATCTCTTTTCCATATTCGGTATCAAGCCCGGGGCCGGCAACAACAAGCATGGGTACATCAGCTTCACCCAAAGCAAACAGCTCATGATATGCCTCAAGCAAAAGGTCAACTCCTTTTTTAGGGTGTATCCTGCTTAAAAAAAGAAAATATGGTTTATCCTTAACCTGCGGACATAATTTAATAAACTCACTTAGCATTGCAGGCTCATAAACCGGTGGAGAAAGCACCCCCAAACTAACCACAAAAGTTTGTTTTGGCTTATATGGGCTAAAAGAAGTTGCTGCTAACATTTTTTCCTGTTCGCAGGTAAATAGCAATGCATCTGCCGAGTTAACTAACTTTGATTCAATTAGTTTCCAGTAAAAATAATTCCTGATAGCTTTCAGGCGGCGGCCTTCTGCTTTTTGAAAATAGGGATCTAACATGCCATGAGGCATTACATATAGCTTAGGCTGCTTACTCCCTTTTAATGATTTAATTGCTTTTAAAACAGCAAAACCATGATATAACCACAAACCATGAACAATAACAGCATCATAATTTTTAAGATTGGCTTTTAACCAGGGTAATAAGAGCGGGCTGTAGCTCCAGGGGTTACCGCCTGTACCCATTGTATGGGTGATAAAGCTATCGTTCCAGTTTTTTGCCTGCCCTTCAGCATCAACGCTTACAACCTGATTGGTTATTTCAAGATCGTTGAGCGATTTAACAATGTTTCTGACAGCCTGACTTACGCCCCCCTGCTCAGGATCCATTGATGTAATTACATGCAATATTTTCATACGGTTAACTCAATCGGCAACGTTCAATTGTTTTTGCAGGCAAATATTTTCGTAAACATACTGGGCCCACTTTTCTACCGTCCATAACCTGCCAAGTGTTTCGCTTGTTGCAGACATACTGCTAATACGGGCATCGGGCATATCCGACATTAGCTTCATAGCCCTTGCAAATGATGACTTATCAGGATTAACAATATACCCGTTTTGGCCATCCCTTATATAAAAGGTACTTGCACCTACTTTATAAGATGAAATCATACTTAAACCTGCCAAAGCAGCCTCATGTACTACAACACCCCAGGGTTCGGTATAACTTGGTAACAGCAAACATTTGGAACTTAAAAATACCTGTACCAACTCTTCGGGCTGTAAAAATCCAAGCATCTTTACCCCTTCAATATTAGCGCAAAGATTACTTAAAGGGCCTGTACCACAAATATAAAGATCCCAGGGGTTGGCCGTTGTTTTTCGATACGCAACGTAGGCATCTATTAAAATATCAATCCCTTTAACATCAACCAGCCTTCCAACAAAAACAAACCTGTTATAGCGTGGTATTGATGCTATATTATCAAACCTTGCGCTGTTAGCACTATAATATCCCTGTAGTGGGTTTTCATATCCTAATTTGCGGGCAAAGGTAGCCTGCCTGTCGCCAGGTACAAAAAAATTATCAATCCTGCTCTTTAAAAAAAACGGTGAGATCAGTATGCCTAAACGTTGCTTTAACGTTCCTTCCCACTGCCCATCAAATGTTGAAACAACAAATGCTGATTTTTCACGGCATTTTTTTGCGATAGACATATAGGAGTTGTAATTCCATGATGACATTATCACTACATCCGGAGCAAACTCCAAACAAAGGTCATGAATTGATTTATCGTCCTTTTTATCAAAGGCGATAGCTTTTTTACAGAATGAAAGATCAAATTGTTTGTAAGGAGCTTCGTTTTCTACGGGTTGGTAAACAAGCAATAATTCTACATCGTGCGATAAACATAAATACTTTAGGCATGCAACTGTATAGTCTGCAAGAGGGGCCCATAAAGCAAGTAATTTCATATATATTTTATGCTGAGATTTTAGTTTTACTATTATTCTTGCAAGCTAAAACCTTTTTTATTGCAAAATAAATAATTTATCATCTATTATTTCAAAGATATACAAATTATTTAATTAGCTACCTCCTTATATGAATTAAAAGCAGACTGTATCATATTATCCATTTTTAGGTTATTAACCACATATTTTTTTGCGTTATTACCTAATAAAATTATTTCCTCGTCGGTTATTGCAGCTGAAAAATCAACCATTGATTGCACATCATTAAATATTAAACCATTGTAATGGTCTTTTATATTGCTGTACTCTACACATTGTAATAGCCCTGCTGATCGCTTAAATGTAAAAATCGGTTTTCCATAAGCCATCGCTTCCACAATTGATAAGCCAACCCACGCCGGTTGAAAATAAATATCAGCGATAGAAAAAAGCTCACTTTTCTTGGTTGTATCGTATAACGCACCAAAATCGTAAACGTTTGAATATTTTTTAAAATCGGGTTTAAATTTACCGTCACCAATTATTATAAATCCGCAGCGGTCTTTATCGCTTAGCTTTATAAACTCTTCCAGCAAATCAATTCGCCTGTTAACCGTGTTAAATCTTGCACAATAAATAAAAATCCTGTCCTGATGGATGCCGTATTGTTGTTTTAATTTTACTTTATCTGCCTTTGGCAATTGTTTTTCGGATGCGGTTATCACATCAACATCTGATATGGTATTATTTAAAGAAACGGCTTTGATATTGGGATAAATACTTTTCCATAAATTAAGTTCGTGCTCGGTATAAAACCATATCCCATCGGCCATGGCTATCATCCATCCCAATAAAAAATTAGGTTTCTTTTCTTCCTTTAAAAACCGCTTAACCGATATGCCATGTCCCCACAAAATTATTTTTTTCCGGTGAAAGGGTTTGGTTAATAATAAAAGCCAGGTTGTTAAATGAGTGAATGTAAGCATCAATACCAATGTATCGTACTTTTTATTGAAAAAAACCGAAGGGTTATAAAGGATGAGCGATTTAAATTTTAAAGCCGGAATACCCGTAACTTTAACATCACCATTTTTATGATTAAGTGAATTTGCCTTTTTTGCTGTTTCGTAACAATAAATATCAGTGGGTACCTTTCCGTTAAGTCCTAAAAAGAAATCTTCTCTATAGTGCAAAACGTAAGGATGTAAAACAGCAATCATTAAAGTAGGCGGATAAGTATGAAAACATTAAATTTAAGAAAAAAACTGACCAATAAATAAATTTAAAAGAGCCTAATAAAATTGTTACATGAATACTTGTACAACCTGGGTGTTTATTACATTGGTAATTTTAAATTCTTTTTAGCTTTAAGAGGTTTTAATATTTAAATATTCACTTACATCAAAACTATATATAAGTCTTTTACCTTCGTGAATTGAGTCAAAAGCAACTGCTGTTCCATCGCCTTTCCAGCGGGGGTGCAGATCGCAGTGCAAACCACTGCGGTAAAACGCCATTTTTTCAATACTAAAGGCTTTTAACACTTCTGGATCTATTCCTGATAAGGCATTTTTGGCTTTACTTATATCAGGCTTATCATCAATCATTTTATACCGGCCAAGTTCAATTTTATTATTGGTACTGTACTGGTATAAATAAAGTTGCCTGATGCCCTCTTCGTTAGGATAAGTATCACAAACCAGCCAATCGCGATTGGCCGGGCAAACCATTGGGTGCCCGTCTTCTGTCATTTTACCGGCAGCAAATGTTTCACACTTTTTTTGCTCATCATCGCTGATCAGTAACCAATTAAAGCCACTGTTTCCGGTACTTGTTTTATTGCCTTTCTTCCGCAATGATTTAATGATCTTTTTTGCGTAAAAAATAAACCCTGAGGGTAGTAATCTATATATTAATGATCCGCGAAGCTTTTCAATATTGCTTCCGGTACGGCCCCAAATCAAAACCGAGTTATCGTCTTTCCAGTCAAAATGACTTAAAAATCCAGCTGATAAGCATCTTAAACCTTCGCCATTAGTCCCTATTGTCATTAACCGGGTAGTTTCTCCCCCATCTTTCAGTTTATATCGATGCAAAAAAGCTATCCTATCTTGTTTTGGGTTTAATAATAAATGGGTTATATAATGGTGCTGTCCAATATTTTCGGTCGTTTCAAAATTTGCAATATCCTTTATTGATACAAGCAGGGTTGCCTCCTCCGTATAAATATTATGTTTTATAATACCTGCATCAGCAGGGGCATTGTTAGCTGCATTTTTATCAGCTAAACCGGTATATCCATAGCCACCTACGCGGTGTAAGCGCGCATAATCAATTCCAAATGCCCAGCCATCATTAGTAATTACATGGGTGGGGTGTTTAAGCGTTTTAACTAATTTTAAAGCTTCTGTATCATACACTTTTGAAATCCAGGTATCAGTCCCTCTGTCATTTATAATATAAGTATTTGAGTCGCCTATCCATTGCTGCCTGGCGCCCTGCGGATAATTATAAGCAAGTGTTGAACCCAATTTAATAAATTCACCTGCCTTTATAAAACCGGTATCGATAGGTTTAATACCATCAGGCGGGGTGCGCATATCATCAATACGCAATGCTAAAATCTTATCGCCCCCGCTGTTCCAGGCAACAAGGTCGTGAAAACCAAAAAAAAGGTTTTCGTTTTCAATATTGAGAGGGGTTAAAGCATATGCAGACATGGCGATGAAGTTTATTTGTTTGTAGACTCTAATTGCGAAACGGCTGTTGCCCAGCTATTATTTGAAAGATTATCAATTGCAAAGTTCCTGGCACCTGTTTGTACCGATCTTATATTGTCGTCGCTTAATTGATTGATCTTTAAAAGTAGTTCCTTTAAAGATGGTTCATCATAATCACAACAAAAATAAACATCCGCATCAAGCGTGGGATAGCTTTTGGTTGAAACAACTATTTTTTCGTGTAAAAAGTATTCAATAATTTTAGATGGAAAATTATATTTATTACGCCCCATAGAAACATCCCTTAGTGATAATACAAAATCAACGGAATCCAAAACCTTCACATACTCCTGGAACGACAAATAACCACAATATGTAATATTGGGATATTTTGCTGCATACTCATTAATAAGCTGCTCACTCTCTCCTATTCCGCTGATAAATAAGTTTAGTGATGGGGTATTTGAAAACGTTTGCAAAGCCAGCTCAATACCTGTGTATTTACTTAATGAGCCTGAAAATAAAAAATTATTTCTCTGGATTGGCCGAATTGATTTCTGCTTTGGCAAATCACCTAATATCCCAGGCTTTACAATAACAGAGACTTTGCTGCCAATCATATCTTTGGCCTCAAAACTTAAGGAGATTACACCATTTGAATAACGCATAAGTTGCAAGGCTACTTTGTTGCGGAAAAGCTCGGGCGTAAAATCAGCTAAAACAATGAAACACTTTTTGCGGAACAATAACCGGAGAACGCTGTAAATAAGTATTACCTGTGGGGTAAGGTTATAGAACCAGATATTGTTTTCGCCCCTTTTAATAATACTGAAAATGATTTTAAAATTTTCGGCCAGAATGTTCAGTGCTTTAAATACTGATCTGTTGGGAAACGAGCGGCTGGCTATGTATTCAATTTTATCGTTTTCAAAATCAAAGGCAAGTTTTTCTGTTACCGAACTTAACTGATATGCATATACATGTGTGGGTTGTATGGCATCTATAAAATTAAAACAGAAGTTAATACCTGCCTGCGATGCTCCTTTAATATCTACTACCTTATTTTTAGGAAATAACTGAGCAATGAATATTGACATATTACTATAGATGTTTAATGTTATGGAATCTATTATGTTTTATAAAGGATAATTAAGTTAAAACACTCAATTATACCTGTAGGCAGTATTGCAAATACTATTATAAAGCTGTGGCAGTAGTATTTATTTCACTAAGCTGCGCTATAAAAACTTCCGGATTATTTGAATATTTTGAAAGCTTTGTCAAAATATCGTCCGAGGTTTCCCACCACTTTGATGCTATAATTGCTTTAGATGTTGCAGGCTCAAAGCGGTACCTTATAATTTTTGCAGGCACTCCTCCAACTATTGCATGGTCGGGCACATCTTTGGTTACAACTGCTCCTGCTGCAATTACCGCCCCGTTGCCAATTTTTATCCCGCCTAAAATAACAGCCCGGCCACCAATCCAAACGTCGGCGCCAATTTCAACACCAGCTTTATCTTCATAAGGGTGCTTTGCGCCAAACCATTTTGCACTTGGTACCTCATCTGTATAAAAACCCGGGTATGATGATATAAAATCAAGCGGATGGGCGGCCAAACCACACAAAACATCCATACCTATACTTGAAAACGGACCGATTTCAGTTCGTCCAAACTGACAATTTGTTCCTATATATGTATTTCTGGCTATTTTGCACGAACCTAATTGAGTTCCTTTTGAAATATTAACACCATTACCTAATTGAGTATCTAATGATATATTTGAAGCAAAAGCAACCTTAGCACCAGGAAACTTAAACCTGATTATGGCATACCTTAAAATCTTTTTCAAGAAAAACTCGGCCATATTTAAATTAGTTAATTACTATTACCGTTTTCATTATACCTACGTACATTAATAAATTATAAACGGAGGTTTCCGGTATACCGTAAACAAAAGCATCCAGCACCTTTATAATTATCAATATGCCAACAATCCTGGTAAAGGGATCGGCATATAGCCTTTTGTCTTTTTTAATTTTACGGTAGGCACTCACCATCATCCATATTACAATTATTATATATGGAACGCCCCATCTAAAAGCCTCATTGGCCCACCCTAATTCAATACCGGCCCTATCAATATATGCAAAGTCATCACCAAAAGTACCACTTTGTACAAACGATTGGTAAGTTCCAAAAACACCTTTACCTAATAATACGTCGGTTACCTTAAAATTTGAAAACGCATCAACGAGGATGGATGACCGGGAATTACCCTCCCAGTAAAACAGCTTAACAAAATCACCATTCTCGGCAAAATCGCTCAATGCTTTTACTAATGAGCCTGTTTGGTATTTATCAGCAATTGAGCTATCCTGTACATTTGATTTGGTTGTAAAAAAAGAAAACACACCTAAAAAGTAACAGGCCAATAATCCAACTATTATATTGTAGCCTAATTTTTTCTGGCCGTTCTTAAAAAATGCTCGGATACCGCCAACTGCAAAATAAAATCCAACTAAGGAGTATGAACGCGACCATATTTTAGCACCTACGAAAAAGATAAAAATAATGGCTACCCACCCCAAAATGGTACTTTTTTTATTGGACGGATAAAAAGCCAGTAACGCTACTGGCACAAAACAGTTAACAATAGCGTTTTGCCCCAAGCCAATAATACTTTGATTGTTTGTGGCCAAACATAACGCGGTAATAACACAACCTATCGGGAACGAAAAGTAAGCATAACGGTATAAAAGATAATAACCATCGCAATACTTGGTTAACACGGCTAAGCTTAGAGCTATTATGGGCAATTCATAAAAACCACCGTAAATAATAAAGCCATCAATAAAAGTTTTAGCTTCAAAACGCTGGGTAAAAACATCAATAAAAATCCGGAGCAAGGGGTAATAACATAAAACCCATAGTATGATTCTTGCTTTTTTCCAGTTTATGCTTTTTTTGTATTCGTTAAATACCTGAAAGCTCATAACCAGGGCGTAAGCCAGGGATATAACCGTTATATATTTCAGTATAAGGCTCGAAAATACGATTCCCAAAAAAGAAAGCAACGCAGTTAATGAACTTGCGATAAGTATTTTATAAGCCTGATTATATTGTTTGTTCATGAACACTTTTACACCTGTGAAATAATTTACGGTTAATAACCGTCACTACCTGAAACTATTATAAACTATTTTACCTTATCCAGTAATTCGTTACAATAGTTTTCCCAAGTTAAATCATTACGGGTAGTTTTTAATGATTTATCCATAATATCCCAAATCTCGGTACTATTAAGGATATTAATTATATTTTGAGCAGCAGCATTATGATCTGCTAAGGGAACTATAAATCCGTTAACCCCTTTGTCAATTAAATCTTCGGCGCCAGTATTTGGTGTAGCCACTATCGGAAGCCCGCATTGCAATGCTTCTGTTAAAACATAGGCCAAACCCTCTTCAAATGATAGTAAGCAAAAAACAGAAGCTCTTTTATATTTTTCATACAGATCCTGCCCTTTTAATATTCCCCATTGCGTAATCCACGGGTAATCCAAATCAGCATCTTGTATACCGCCGTACTTGCCACCCACCAGCCAAAGTTCAGCATCCGGAACGGTTTGTCTAACAACTTCCATTGCTTTTACTAATACCCCAACACCTTTTCGCGGGCTAATCTGTCCTACAAATAATACCACATTTTCCCTCTTAACATTTACCTCTTTTAAACCGGCAAATTTATGCATACTAATTGCATAGGGTATTTTCAATAGCTTATCAGGGCTTACGCCGTTATCTGTAAATGTTTTGAGTACATAACTTGAAGGCACTGTTATTTTATCAGCAAGTGCATACTCTCTAAGTTCGCGGTCTATAAAAGCATCCGAATTAGGCTCCCAATGTATATTATGATATTTAGCAGCTTCGCTAACCAGTTCTATATTTGCAATGGTATGCGTTGACACCTTATCAAGTACCTTAGGTATTGACTTATACTTTTCTGATTCAAAAATTTCAAGGCTGTTACCTGTATATCCGATAAGCATATCGGTATCGTTCGGTATAAACCACTTGGCTACTTTAGGAAAAGCAGCATGAATCCATGAGTCCTTTTCCTGTATCTTAAGCAATCTTAAAATAGTTCTGTGCAGGCGTTTTATAACTTCAAAAATTGGCAGTCCTATAAAGGCTTCGTTACCTATACCATATTTACGCGCTATTGAACGCGGATAGGTTGATATAAGCATGCGCAATCTTTTTTGCTTATATAATTCAGCAGCTATGTCAAAAGCATGAAACTTTCCATTAATTACGATAGTAATCTTTTTCTTTTTTTCCGATTCCATAGTCATATTATACTGAATTGAATTTTGTTAAATTATTGGCTAAGTAGCTTTTTTTGAAGCCGTGAATTTTTTCAATAATGCCGGAGCTGATTTAACTTCATTAAAAATACCAGTAATAAACTCACCCATTGAATCATTAGTTAGCTCTAAAGATTTTTTAATTACGTAAGGTATAAGTATTATATCAGCAATAAGCGTTGATAGCGCCGCCCCTTCAATACCTAAGAAATAAGATAGAAATAAACATGCTACCACTGATAACAAAGTGCCAATTAAATACCGCTTGGCAAGCCCTTCGTGGTTGTTTGTGGCCATGTGCACAACACTGCTTGTATACCACAATACATTAAAAGGAATTGGAAGTAAAAAAACAATAAGCAAACCTTCAGGAAGCTGGAGTGATTTACCCACCCACAAATGATAAAGTGCCTGGCCAAATATAGCCAGCAATATAGCGCCAAAGCAGGATACAAAAATCGAGATCCCTACACCTGCCCTATGAAGCTTAGCTGCTTTTACAATATCGTTTGATCCAAATAAGAAATTCAACTCGGGCCAGATAGCCTGGTTTATTAGCTCCATACCCTGGTTAAGTGTACGCACCAGCGTACGGGCTGTTCCAAAAACGGCCACAGCAGCAGGGCCTAAAACACCTTGAATAATTAACAGGTTACCCTGAAACAGTAGTGCGTTACCTAACGGGAAAGCCTGGAACGCTAATCCCTTTTTAAACAACTCCCTAAACCTGTACAGCTGGACGTGTTTAAATGAAAATGTAATGATGGGTAATATAAGCCTGCTAACAACACTGTAAAAAAGCACACATACCAAAGTAGACATTAATAAGCCAAACCCTAAATAGGCAAAGTTATTAGTGAAGTGAAAGGTTATGATTATAGCCACTAAATCGGCCCAGGGGAAAAAGCTTGCTATAATAACCGATAAATGTGTTTTGCGTGCCGCCCTGAAACGACCCAAAAATGCATCGAAATAAAAAGAAAGAAATATTGAACATATCAGCCATATTACAGCATAAGTAACTTCGGCATGCCTGTTACTTGATATATTCAAAAATGATTCAATCGGGACAAAAGGAACTATTAAAAAAGTTAGCGCAGCACCAACCAACCCAATAACGGTTACTAATGCTATCGTAGTTGAAAAAAAATCTTTGGCCTTATCAACATCCCCAGCGGCAATTGCCATAGGTATCTCGTTAGCTGCAACATCGCCAAAACCAATATTAGCCAGTTTAAGCCATGAAGCTATTGATGATAACACCAACCAAAGGCCATAATTATTTACACCTAAGGCCGAAAGTATTAGTGGAACTTGTATTAACCTAACTAATATGATGGAAACTTTACCCCAACCGCCAGCAAGCGCATTACGAAATACGGCTGTTTTTACCTTCATATAAAATATTTTGAATAATACGCAGCAACAATGATCACAAATAATAAGTTTACTGTTACTATTAATTTACTATATAATAAGT
Source organism: Mucilaginibacter sp. (assembly GCF_965277465.1). Lineage (GTDB taxonomy): Bacteria > Bacteroidota > Bacteroidia > Sphingobacteriales > Sphingobacteriaceae > Mucilaginibacter. The sequence goes on along the minus strand of NZ_CBDICW010000001.1, from coordinate 2,015,774 downwards.
CTATTATTTAAATAACCTACTAAAAAAGCCGCCTAAGCCTGTTTTTTGTTTAGTTACATTTTCGGCATAGCCATAACCGTAGCTATATCCATAACCGTAGCCGTAATTTTGTCCATAGCCATAACCAAATGCACCACGAGGTTTTAATCCGTTAAAAATTATATTTACCCGGTTAAGCTCTTTACTTACAAACAAGTGATTTATTAGTTTTAAGTAAGCCTTTGGCGTGTAATCGTGCCTTACCATGTAAAAGGTAGCATCACTATGTTTATTTAAAAGTTTTGCATCAGTAACCAAACCAACAGGCGGTGAGTCAATAATAATATAATCAAACTTTTCTTTCAGTTCAGCCATTAAGCCCTCAAGTCGGCCATTCAGAATTAACTCCGTTGGATTTGGTGGTATTGCCCCAGCTGATATAACAATCAGATTAGCTACATCAGGCACCGGTTGTAATATTTTTTCGGTTGTGGTAAGGCCTGCCAAATACTCTGTCATACCAGGATTTTTTGGCATGCTCAGCATTGAAGTAATTTTTGGCTTTCTTAAATCGAACTCAATTAAAACAACCTTTTTACCGGTTAATGTAAGACTTACTGCCATGTTAATAGCTGTAAAACTCTTTCCCTCTCCTGATATTGATGAGGTAAATAATAATGTCTTTTTATTATTTGGTATGCCCAAATAATCCAATGAAGTACGCATTGCTCTAAATTGTTCGGCAATTACCGTTCTTTTTCCATCCTTTATCGCTAACCGTTCGCCAGTTGGATCAAACATTATCTCTGAAATAATCGGGGTCCTGGTTTCTGATTCAATCTCAGTTCTGAAAAGTACCCTTGTGTTGTATTGTTCTTTTATAAGGATATAAATTGCACCGATGGCAACACCTATAAATAACCCGAATAAATAAATAACGTAAGGTACCGGGCTAACTGGTGTACCGCTTGATTCGGCAGCATCAACTAAACGGCTATCAGCAACAGCAGAAGCGTAAGAAAGTGCTGTTTCTTCACGTTTTTGTAAGAGGAAGGTATAGATACCGCTCTTGATCAATTGCTCCCTGCTGATCTGGAGCAAATTACGCTCCTTTACTGGTACACTTTGTATTACTGAGTTATATTTAGCACTTTGGCCCTGTAATGAGCGTTCGGTGGTTTGTAATGTTTGCTTTAAATTTCTAACATTTTCCAGAACACTTGGTTTGAGCTGTGCTATCTGGCTTTGAACTGATTGTATAACCGGAGAGTTTTCGCCCGATGTTTTACGCAACCTGTCTAACTGCAACTCTGCATCATATAGTTTTTCAAGCAATTGTAAAAGGATAGGATCAGTTATGCCTAATGTTGCAGGAACAGTGCCCGGACTATCATTCTTTCTGACAATGTATTTTTCTATTTGATCTAATACCGACTCCTGAATATGGATTTCTGATAATTTTTGATCAGTAACACCAACATTGTTCAGGAACATTTTGCTTTGTTCAGATATATCTGCTATTCCCTCTTTTGATTTATAGTTTTCAATCGTATCCTCAACTTTTGACAGTTCGCCAGAAACCAGCTTTAAACGTTCCTCAACAAAAGCCAAAGTATTAGCGGCTACAATGTTTTTATCATCAATACCAGCTTTGTTATAAACCCGGATTAAGTTATTTAAAATAGCTTCGCCGCGTAAAGGACTCGGATCTGTTAATTTTAAATAAATAACTGTTGATTGTTTTGATGTTGCAGAAACCTCCAGGTTTTTAAGAATAGTTTTGGTTAATAATTTTAATGGTATAAGCCTTAAGTAAAGTTGCTTTTTTAAAGTAAAGGTACTAAGGCTATCTTTATTAATATTAACCTGGAACACCCCAAAAGGCGTGTGAATTGGAACATTTGTAGCGTATTTTTTATTTTGAATAGTTATAGAACTATCAGCTGCTGAGAAACTGATAGGTATATTTAAAGGCGCCTTAATATCATCAGGATTTAAAGCGATAAACATAACCGGCATGGAGGGGTAAGATGCTACATCCCTGAAATTACCTTTTTGATATATTTGTGCGTACAGACCCAAATCCGTTACCACTTTTTTCATAAGGGTACGTGATTTCAGGATCTCTATCTCGTTTTCAACAATCTTTTTTGAACCAAAAACATCCAGTGCATCCAACACCTTTGATTCAGCTGCTGAACCTTTGTCTTCATCTTTCAATAAAATACCTGCTGCAGAACTGTACATTGGTGTTTGATAGCGCAAATACACCCAACTTGCTGATAAACAAACTACAATGATGATAACAAACAGCGGCCAAAAAGGTACGTAGCGGTATAAAATTAAATTAAGTATATTTTGAGACTCTGGCTGTTCAAAATTTGCAGACGCATCATTATTTTTATTATAATCCATTAAATTAAAATCATTTAGTTTTCAAATAGGTAGCAAAAACAATTAATAAGGACAATGTACTTATTATAATAGGAAGTATCTGGGTTGAACGGTCAGCAGATGCAGCCTTGGCATTATTTGGTTCAACATATAAAATATCCTGATTTTTTAAGTAGTAATAATCTTTATTAAATATCTGATCGTCATTCAAACTAAAGCGCTTGTAAATGCGCTTATCACCATCCTCACGAACAAGTAATATGTTATTTCGTTTACCAAAGGGGGTAAGGTCACCCGCCTCTCCTAATGCCTCCAATACGGTAATGCGCTCATTAGGTACAGAGATTACACCCGGCCTTCCAACTTCGCCTAATATGGTTATTTTAAAATTGATGATCCTTACAGATACAATAGGATCAATGGCAATTTTTTTGGTAGTTAGCGTTTCGGTTATTTTATCTTCTAATTGTGATTTTGTTAAACCTGCAACTTCCATACGGCCAATAAGCGGTATTTTAATATTTCCGGTTTCATCAACTAAATAACCGCTCAGTGATCCGGGTGATGAACTACTGGACGATCCTGTTGACATACCCGCACCTGCAGATGAATTATCTGAACCCATATTAGCACCATTTAAAATTTTAGTGGTGGTTTCATCTAAGCTCCCGATAGTTATTTTTAGTATATCATTTTGGCGTATTGTTACCTGCGAAGAAGATAACTGCATTTTTGCAATACTATCTTTTGGTACGTTAGTAAAGTAAGCCAGCTTTTTACTATTAACACATGAATTTAAACTTGTGATCAAAATAAACCCGGAGAGTAACATCAGAACTAAAAAAAAAGACTTCCTTTTTTCCATATATTAATTTTTCATTAAGAATTACGCAGATAGATGCGGTTTAAAATTTTTCGATAAATGTATAAAATATAATTAAACTAACCAATTATTAAGAAAATAAAAACAAATATGCGTTTAAATTGAAAATTTCAAATACATCGAGACTAAACCTTTCCTTCAGGGTTTAGTTTTATTAATTTTTCTTTTTTTTTAAGTTTTAATCTGGGGGCTTGCTTAATTGTCTTTAAAATTATTTATTCGCCTAATAGAGCCGCCTTAAAATATTTTATTTTCCGTACTACTAATGTAAAGGCAATTGAAATTATAAAAATTACCCCGGCTATTAATATTTTATTACCCATATTATAATAAACTGCTATATGCTGTTTTTTTAATAGCGACACAAAAACCTCAAGGAATAAAAAGTGGCAAAGGTATATTCCGAACGAAACCGTTAAAATAGGCGCCACCCAATCAGGTAGTTTAAAGCTCAATGGCATCCCTATAGCTATCATAAACGCACCAATACCAACAAATTGATATAAAGAGAAGGCTTTAATAATATCAGGACGAATTGTATTGCAATAAAACACGATCAGCATTAAAAATAATCCTATAAAAACAAACCTGAGATTAGTAACTGAATTTTGCACCCTGGATGAAAAATAAAACCCCGATACAAGGATTAAAAATATAGCTATCGGCGGTGTAACTCCCGGGCATTTATAATAATAACCTAAACCTAAATATAAAACTGGTACAGCCAATAATAAAAATCCTACTCCTTTATTTAAGTATGCTTTTGAAAACAAGATATGTAAAGAAAGGCAAAGCAATTGCAAGGCTACCAACTCCGGAAGATAATATAGCTGTACAGCGCTTCCGCCATAAAATACAACTTCTAAAAAAGCAAATGAGTGGCTGGTACCTACCATAGCTTTTTTAACCAGGTAGAGCGATACATAGATAACTGTCCAGGCTATGTATGGAATAAGTATCCTGAACCACATTTTTGACAGTGTTTCATTAACCGTATTACGCTTTAAGTTTGAGATAAAATAGGTGATTGAAGCAACATAAAAAAATGGCACGCATATCAATACTAAAAAATCACCAAGTGTTGTTGCAGCATCTGTGCTGCACGGAACATGAATTACAATAACACCAAAAGCTGCAAAAAGCCTTAAAAACTCTACAGACAAATTTCTTTTACCCGTAGATTTTACCTGTGGCTTAATTGTACTTACCATTTTAAAAAAACTTGCTTAATCTATATTATTCAGTTAGATGTTAAAACATCATGAGCGGTCAATTATTTAAAAGATATTAAATAGATAAATTCGTTAAGCCTGTCCAACAGTTCCGCCAAAATTCATCGGGAAGCCCGAAGGATCCTGTTGTATTTTTATACGGCCGTTGTTTGCCTCAAATTTTTCAATATTATCTTCTAATGCTGTCAGTAAACGTTTAGCATGTTCGGGAGTCAATATTATCCGTGATCTTACTTTTGCTTTGGGCACGCCCGGCATAACCCTGATAAAATCAAGTACAAACTCAGAGCTTGAATGCGTTATGATTGCAAGATTTGAATATATGCCCTCTGCAATTTCTTCTGATAGTTCAATATTTAATTGATTTTCGTTTAGTTCATCCATTTTGCTGCTAAATTAAATAAAGCTTGTCATTATAATGTAAAGTACGTTAAATATTAACATATAGCAATCAAATAGTTACATATAGTAGCTATAATCGCCCGTCAACCTTGCTCCTGTCCAATATGGCCTTTGTATCAAAAATTACTGTTTTTGCATTGCTGATTCCCGCCAGATCCAACGTTTTAAATTCATCGTGTGCTACTGCGAGTATAATGGCATCGTACAATATATAGTTATTGGTAATGGTGCTAATATTTTTTATAATTTCTAAATTGTATTGTTTTTTTACCTCAGCAGGATCAGCATAAGGATCATAAATATCAACCTTGAGACCAAACTGCTGCAGTTCGGTGTAAATATCTATCACCTGCGAATTGCGGATGTCGGGACAGTTCTCCTTAAATGTTATCCCTAATATAAGTGCCCGTGAACCATCAATGCTGTGCCCCTTTTTTATCATTAGTTTGATAACCTTATTGGCAACAAAAATACCCATGTTATCATTTACCCGCCTGCCCGAAAGAATAACCTGCGGATGGTAACCCAATGATTCGGCCTTATGAGCCAGGTAATAAGGGTCAACCCCTATGCAGTGCCCTCCTACCAGGCCGGGTTTATACTTTAAAAAATTCCATTTAGTACCTGCAGCAGCAAGTACATCATTGGTATCAATACCTATCAGGTCAAATATCAATGCAAGTTCATTTACAAAAGATATGTTAACATCGCGCTGAGCATTTTCAATAGCTTTTGAGGCTTCAGCAACTTTTATGCTGGGTGCCTTATAAGTGCCGGCTACAATTATTGAGCTATACAGCTCATCAACAAAATCAGCAACCTTAGCCGTGGAGCCTGATGTTACCTTTACAATTTTGGTGAGTGTATTTACTTTATCGCCGGGATTGATCCGCTCCGGAGAATAGCCGCAGAAAAAATCGGTATTAAACGTTAAGCCCGAGTGCTGTTCCAGCACCGGCACACAATCCTCCTCGGTACAGCCGGGATAAACTGTTGATTCATAAATTACTATATCATTGGGTTTTAATGCTTTGCCAACCAACTCAGAGGCATATAACAGCGGCTTCAAATCAGGCGATTTAAAGTGATCTACCGGCGTGGGTACGGTAACTATGAAAACATTACAGGTATTGAGTTCCTGTGTATCTGAAGAGAGCTGAAGGCCTTTATCAGCCATAGTTAAGGCCAATACTTTGTTAAGGGCATCAATATCTGCTTCGTTGGTTTGATCCCTTCCGTTTAAAAGATCATTTACCCTGTTCAGGTTAATATCAAAACCACAAACTTTATATTTTTTAGCAAATTCAACGGCTAATGGCAAACCTACGTAGCCCAAACCAATAACGGCAATTTTCACATTCCTTAAGTCAAATTGCTCCATATAGTACAAGATACAGCTTTAAATGAAATTTAGATGAATGGCAGAAGCTGAGGCCCTAAAAGACCATAGTTAAAGCCATCAACAAAACAGGGCTAAAATAACAAAGCCTTCCGTTTTAAAGGAAGGCTTTGTTAATAATTTATTAAAAAGTTACGGGACTATGCCTCTACTTCTTCAGCTTTTGAAGCCATCAGGCGATCAAATTCTTCCTGAGAACCTACGCGGATATTTTCGTATTCACGTAAACCAGTTCCTGAAGGAATAAGGTGACCAACAATAACGTTTTCTTTTAAGCCAAGCATTAAATCTTTCTTACCTGCAATTGCTGCTTCGTTCAGAACCTTGGTAGTTTCCTGGAACGATGCTGCTGAGATGAATGATTTAGTACCTAATGATGCACGGGTTATACCTTGAAGCATTGGGCTTGAGGTTGCAGCAATAGCGTCACGCACTTCAACTAATCTTAAATCCTTACGTTTTAATATTGAGTTTTCGTCGCGTAATCTTCTTACTGAAACTATCTGGCCTGATTTAAGCGTAGTTGAATCTCCTGGCTCGGTAACCACCTTTTTGTCAAAGATGTCATCGTTTTCCAGCATGAAATCCCAGCTGTCAACAGCTTCTCTTTCTAAGAAACGGGTATCACCTGCATCTTCAATAGCTACCTTCTGCATCATCTGGTGAACGATCACTTCAAAGTGTTTATCGTTGATCTTCACACCCTGTAAACGGTAAACTTCCTGTATACCATTAACAAGATATTCCTGTACTGCAGCCGGGCCCTTGATGGCAAGGATATCAGCAGGTGAAATTGAACCATCAGACAATGGCATACCAGCTTTCACAAAGTCATTATCCTGTACAAGGATGTGTTTTGACAATGGAACAAGGTATTTTTTAACCTGACCGTCTTTTGATTCGATAGTGATCTCGCGGTTACCACGTTTCACACCACCTAAGGTTACCACACCATCAATTTCGGTTACTACAGCCGGGTTTGATGGGTTACGTGCTTCAAACAACTCGGTTACACGTGGTAAACCACCTGTAATATCTCGTGTTTTACCAGTTGAACGAGGTATTTTAGCAATAACCTGTCCGGTTTGTAATTTTTCGCCTTCATCAACTGCGATGTGGGCACCTACCGGAATGTTATAACCTTTTATCACATTACCTGCTTTATCAGCAACCTGGATAACAGGGTTCTTTGTTTTATCTCTTGTATCGATAATTACCTTTTCGCGGTGACCTGTTTGCTCATCTGATTCTTCGCGGAAAGTAATACCTTCCAAAACAGCTTCAAACTTGGTAAAACCAGCAAACTCTGATATAATTACCGCATTGTACGGATCCCATGAACAGATACGGTCGCCTTTGGTAATTTTACTGTTATCCTTAACATACAGATATGCACCGTATGGAATGTTGTTGGTAACAATTACTTTATTGGTTCCCTCTTCTACTATACGGAACTCACCTGAACGGCCCAATACAACTTCAACTAAACCTTCTTCGGTTTTGTATTCAACTGTACGAACGTTTTCAAATTCTATAATACCATCAAACCTTGCGTTGATCTGTGATTCAGCAGCAATGTTTGAGGCGGTACCACCCACGTGGAATGTACGTAATGTTAACTGTGTACCCGGCTCACCAATTGATTGTGCAGCAATTACACCCACAGCCTCACCTTTTTGCACGCGTTTACCGCTGGCAAGGTTACGTCCGTAGCATAATGCACAAACACCGCGTCTGCTTTCGCAAGTTAATACCGAACGAATTTCGATACCTTCTAACGGTGAGTTTTCAATTGTTTTACCAATCTCTTCAGTAATGTCCTGGCCTGCTCCTACTAATAGGTTATTAGTGATAGGGTCAAACACATCATGCAAAGAGGTACGGCCTAAAATACGATCGTATAATGGTTCAACAATATCCTCGTTATCCTTAAGGGCAGTTGTGTATATACCTCTTAAAGTACCGCAATCCACTGTACCAACAATCATATCCTGAGCAACGTCATGTAAACGACGGGTTAAGTAACCAGCATCAGCAGTTTTTAACGCTGTATCCGCCAAACCTTTACGCGCACCGTGAGTTGAGATAAAGTACTCCAATACTGACAAACCTTCTTTAAAGTTTGAAAGGATCGGATTTTCAATGATCTCACCACCTGAGCCTGATTTTTGCGGCTTAGCCATCAAACCACGCATACCTGCAAGCTGACGGATCTGCTCTTTTGAACCACGCGCTCCAGAGTCAAGCATCATGTAAACAGAGTTGAAACCCTGGTTATCTGACGACAGGATCTCCATCACATTCGCTGTTAGGCGGTTGTTGATACGGGTCCAGATATCGATGATCTGATTGTAACGTTCGTTATTGGTAATGAAACCCATGTTGTAGTTACCCATCACTTCTTCAACTTGTTTTGAAGCCTGTGCTATAAGTGTAACTTTTTCATCAGGAATATTAATATCCTTAAGGTTAAATGATAAACCACCCTGGAATGCCATTTTGAAACCTAACTCCTTAATATCATCAAGGAACTGGGCTGCGCGTGCCATACCGGTAATTTTAACAACCTCGCCAATAATATCACGCAATGATTTTTTGGTAAGCAGTTCATTAATGTAACCAACTTCAACCGGTACATGCTCGTTGAACAATACACGGCCTACCGTGGTATCAATAATTTTGCTTACTATTTTGCCATCGCGCTCTTTTATAAGGCCTTTAACCTTAATAAATGCGTGCAAATCAATCTTACGCTCGTTAAAAGCAATAATTACTTCTTCTGATGAGTAGAAGGTTAAGCCTTCGCCTTTTACAACACGATCTGCATCAGTTTTACGGCCTTTGGTTATGTAGTACAAACCAAGCACCATGTCCTGAGATGGAACGGTAATAGGCGTTCCGTTAGCAGGGTTAAGGATGTTGTGCGAAGCAAGCATTAATACCTGGGCTTCCAAAATTGCTGCGTTACCAAGTGGTACGTGAACAGCCATCTGGTCACCGTCAAAATCCGCGTTAAAGGCGGTACAGGTTAACGGGTGCAACTGGATAGCTTTACCTTCAACCAATTTTGGCTGGAAAGCCTGGATACCTAAACGGTGCAACGTAGGCGCACGGTTTAATAATACAGGGTGTCCTTTTAATACGTTTTCCAAAATGTCCCAAACTAATGGGTCTTTACGGTCAACAATCTTTTTGGCAGATTTTACTGTTTTAACCACACCACGCTCAATCATTTTGCGGATGATAAATGGTTTAAACAGCTCGGCAGCCATATCTTTAGGTAAACCACACTCGTGTAATTTAAGGTTTGGACCTACAACAATTACCGAACGGGCCGAATAATCAACACGTTTACCTAATAAGTTTTGACGGAAACGGCCTTGTTTACCTTTCAGGATGTCTGAAAGTGATTTCAATGCACGATTACCTTCAGTTTTTACAGCGTTTACTTTACGTGAGTTATCGAATAACGAGTCAACAGCTTCCTGTAACATACGTTTTTCGTTACGTAATATAACTTCCGGTGCTTTGATCTCGATCAAACGTTTTAAACGGTTGTTACGGATAATTACACGGCGGTAAAGGTCATTCAAATCTGACGTTGCAAAACGACCACCTTCTAAAGGCACTAACGGACGCAATTCAGGCGGGATAACCGGCACGATCTTAACGATCATCCACTCAGGGTTATTTTCGATCCTTGTTTTTGCATCGCGGAAAGCCTCAACAACCTGTAAACGTTTTAAAGCTTCGTTTTTACGTTGTTGTGAAGTTTCGTTTGCAGCCTGGTGACGCAAGCTAAATGAAAGCTCATCAAGGTTAAGGCGTTTTAACAACTCCTCTAAAGCCTCGGCACCCATTTTAGCCACAAATTTTTGTGGATCTTTGTCGTCCAGGTACTGGTTTTCTTTCGGAAGGGTATCTAATACATCAAGGTATTCTTCTTCTGTAAGGAAATCCATTTTGTTGATTCCGTCAGTTTCTTTAATACCTGCCTGTATTACTACGTATCTTTCGTAATAAATGATCAGATCCAGTCTTTTTGTTGGTAAACCCAATAAGTAACCAATTTTGTTTGGTAACGAACGGAAATACCAGATATGTGCAACAGGAACCACCAAATTAATGTGTCCCATACGCTCACGACGTACTTTTTTCTCGGTTACTTCAACACCGCAACGATCACAAACAATACCCTTGTAACGGATACGCTTGTATTTACCGCAATGGCACTCATAATCTTTAACCGGACCAAAAATACGCTCGCAGAATAAACCATCGCGCTCAGGCTTGTAGGTCCTGTAGTTAATGGTTTCAGGTTTTAAAACCTCGCCACTTGAACGCTCAAGAATAGACTCCGGAGAGGCCAGGCTGATTGTAATTGTGGTGAAATTACTTTTGATTTTATTATCCTTTTTGTAAGACATAGTCTCCTTTGTTTTTTAAAGTTAGAAGTTGAAAGTAAAATGGTAAAAGGTAAAAGGTTTTTGACTTGCGCCCTAACCTTTCACCTTTAGCCCTTAAGCTTTAACCTTATTCTAATGTGATATCTAATCCTAAACCTCTTAATTCATGAACCAATACGTTGAATGATTCAGGAACTGATGGTGTTGGCAGGTTTTCACCTTTAACAATAGCCTCGTATGTTTTGGCACGGCCAATAACATCATCCGATTTAACAGTCAATATTTCTTGCAGTATGTTTGATGCGCCGAATGCTTCCAGTGCCCAAACCTCCATCTCACCAAAACGCTGACCACCAAATTGTGCTTTACCACCCAATGGCTGTTGTGTAATTAATGAGTATGGCCCGATTGAACGTGCGTGCATCTTATCATCAACCATGTGACCTAATTTTAACATGTAGATAATACCTACAGTTGTTTGCTGGTCAAAACGATCGCCTGTTAAACCATTGTATAAATAGGTACGGCCTGATTCAGGTAAGTTTGCTTTTTTAACCCACTCTTCCACTTCTTCGTGGCTTGCACCATCAAAAATCGGAGTAGCAAATTTAATTCCAAGCTCTTTACCAGCCCATCCTAATACAGTTTCATAGATCTGGCCCAGGTTCATACGTGAAGGTACACCCAGTGGGTTCAACACAATATCAACCGGTGTTCCGTCTTCAAGGAAAGGCATATCCTCGTCACGTACAATACGTGCAACAATACCCTTATTACCGTGACGGCCCGCCATTTTATCACCCACTTTAAGCTTACGCTTTTTAGCGATGTAAACCTTAGCCATTTGTACAATACCTGATGGAAGCTCATCACCCACACTGATAGCAAATTTATCACGACGGTAAGCACCTAACTCTTCGTTCAACTTAATGTTGTAGTTATGCAGTAAGGTTTTTATCTGATCGTTCTTATCGTCATCAGTAGTCCACTTGGTTGGGTTAATATTCTCATAGTTAAGCTCAACCAGTATTTTTTGAGTGAATTTTACACCCTTAGGCACATGAAGCTCTTTGTAAACGTTGAAAACACCTTGTGATGTTTTGCCGTTCACAATCTCAAATAACTTTTCGATCAAAGTATTTTTAAGATCTTTTACTGCCTTATCATGTTTGTTATCTAATTTCTCTAACTGTGCTTTTTCTTCAGCTTTTGAAGTTTTTTTGGCACGAGAGAATAATTTAGTATCAATAACCACACCTGCAATTGATGGTGGCGTTTTCAGTGATGCATCTTTAACATCACCTGCTTTATCACCAAATATGGCACGTAACAGTTTTTCTTCCGGTGAAGGATCAGACTCACCTTTAGGGGTGATCTTACCAATCAGGATGTCGCCTTCTTTAACCTCGGCACCTACACGGATAATACCGTCTTCGTCAAGGTCTTTAGTAGCTTCTTCTGATACGTTAGGAATATCTGGTGTTAATTCTTCCTCACCACGTTTGGTATCACGCACTTCTAATTCAAACTCTTCAACGTGAAGTGAAGTGAATATATCCTGCGATACAACGCGTTCAGATATTACAATCGCATCCTCAAAGTTGTATCCCTGCCAAGGCATGAATGCTACTTTTAAGTTACGGCCTAATGCAAGCTCACCTGCCTGTGTGGCATAACCTTCACAAAGCACCTGTCCTTTTTCAACTCTTTCGCCTTTTTTAACAATTGGCTTAAGGTTCATGGTAGTACTCTGGTTGGTTTTCTTGAACTTGGTTAAACGGTAGCTCTTGGTATCGCCATCAAAAGAGATTAAACGATCAAGATCATTACGGTCATAACGAATTTTTATTTCAGTTGCATCAACGTATTCAACAACACCATCGCCTTCGGCATTGATCAGTGTACGTGAATCTTTAGCCACACGGCCTTCCAATCCTGTACCTACAATCGGTGCTTCAGGGCGCAATAAAGGCACTGCCTGGCGCTGCATGTTTGATCCCATCAATGCACGGTTAGCATCATCATGTTCCAGGAACGGAATTAATGAGGCCGCGATAGATGTGATCTGGTTTGGAGCAATATCCATTAAATCAAGTCTTTCAGGCTCAATAATCGGGAAGTCACCTTCAAAACGTGCTTTAACCTTAGGTAATGCAAATACACCATTATCATCATAATGTGCATTAGCCTGACCTATTGTTTTACCATCTTCATCTTCTGCAGAAAGATAGATTACATCTTCCTTAACCTGTACTTTACCATCAACCACACGTTTGTACGGTGTTTCGATAAAGCCTAAGTTGTTGATCTTGGCGTGTACGCAAAGAGACGAGATCAAACCAATGTTCGGTCCTTCCGGTGTCTCAATTGTACATAAACGGCCATAGTGAGTGTAGTGAACGTCACGAACCTCAAAACCAGCGCGCTCACGTGACAGACCACCGGGCCCAAGGGCTGACAGACGACGCTTGTGCGTGATCTCTGCCAGTGGATTGGTTTGGTCCATAAACTGTGATAACTGGTTTGTTCCGAAGAACGAATTGATCACCGATGAAAGTGTACGTGCATTGATCAGGTCGGTTGGTGTGAACACCTCGTTGTCACGAATGTTCATACGCTCACGGATGGTACGGGCCATACGTGCTAAACCAACACCAAACTGTGCATATAACTGCTCACCTACGGTACGCACACGACGGTTTGATAAGTGGTCAATATCATCTACCTCAGCTTTTGAGTTGATTAATTTGATCAGGTATTTAACAATCGCAATAATATCCTGTTTAGTTAAAACTTTAGTTTCATCCGAAGTTGAAAGTTTTAATTTACGGTTGATGCGGTAACGGCCCACATCGCCCAGGTCATATCTTTTATCAGAGAAGAATAAACGATCTATGATACCACGAGCAGTTTCCTCATCAGGTGGTTCAGCGTTACGTAATTGACGATAGATATGCTCCACCGCTTCTTTTTCTGAATTTGAAGTATCTTTTTGTAGTGTATTGTATATAATAGTATAGTCACCGCTGGTAGCTGCATCTTCCTTATTCAGGATGATGGTTTTAACACCTGCATCAATGATCATATCGATATGATCGTCTTCAAGCACTGTTTCGCGTTCCAGGATGATCTCATTACGGTCAATAGAAACAACTTCGCCGGTATCTTCATCCACAAAGTCTTCAACCCATTTTTTCAATACCCTTGCAGCAAGCTTACGGCCAATAAATTTCTTCAGGCCTGATTTGCTTACTTTAACTTCGTCGGCAAGTTCAAACAATTCTAATATATCCTTATCAGAATCATAACCAATTGCACGAAGCAAGGTAGTAACAGGGAACTTTTTCTTACGGTCAATATAAGCATACATCACGTTATTAACGTCAGTAGCAAACTCAATCCATGAACCCTTGAACGGGATAACACGGGCAGAGTATAATTTTGTACCGTTAGTGTGGCGGCTCTGTCCAAAAAACACACCTGGCGAACGGTGTAACTGTGATACAATTACACGCTCAGCACCATTGATAACAAAGGTACCTTTAGGTGTCATATAGGGAATAGTTCCCAGGTACACATCTTGTACAATAGTTTCAAAGTCTTCGTGCTCCTCATCATTACATGAAAGGCGAAGCTTGGCTTTTAAAGGCACACTATAAGTTAATCCGCGCTCAATACACTCTTGTATATCATAACGTGGCGGATCAATAAAGTAATCAAGAAACTCTAATACGAAGATGTTTCTTGAATCGGAGATAGGAAAATTTTCGGCAAACACTTTAAACAAACCTTCTTTGTAGCGGTTGTCTGAGGTAGTTTCCAATTGAAAAAATTCCTGGAAAGATTGCAGCTGAACATCAAGAAAATCCGGATAATCCAGTACCTTCCTGCTGGTTGCAAAATTTACTCTTTGATTATTTTTGTTTGCCAAGGTATTATAATTTTAGTTTATTAATAAACTGAGAAATGGTAGACGTGCTATAAACAAGCGGACAGAAGAATGGTCTGTATCCAGTATCCGGCTTTTTATATCTGAACTATATAAACAGCAATAGACCCCGACCAAAAAGGTCGGAGTCTGATGCTATATTCGTGTTGGTTAACTTATTTAACCTCAACTACTGCTCCGGCTTCTTCTAATTGTTTTTTCAAAGATTCGGCTTCTTCTTTAGTAACACCAGTTTTTACTTCTTTTGGTGCACCATCAACTAAATCCTTAGCTTCTTTCAAACCAAGACCGGTTAAGTCTTTTACTAATTTAACAACTGCTAATTTAGCGCCACCTGCTTCTTTCAGGATAACGTCAAATGCTGTTTGCGCAGCTTCAGCAGCAGGGGCATCATCGCCACCAGCAGGAGCAGCAGCAACAGCAACAGCTGCAGCAGCAGGCTCAATACCATACTCATCTTTTAAGATCTGAGCTAATTCGTTTACTTCTTTTACTGTTAAGTTTACCAACTGTTCAGCAAACGCTTTTAAATCCGCCATTTTATTTTAAATTTTACTTTTAATGCTTTTTGTTAAATATCGAACTTTAAGGTGTTCGGTTAACCTCTTTCTTGTAATGTTTTTACAACGCCTGCCAATATATTTCCGCCTGATTGTAATGCTGAAATAACATTTTTTGCTGGTGATTGCAATAATCCAATGATCTCTCCTACCAGTTGTTCCTTTGATTTTAAGTTGATCAAAGTTTCGATCTGATTGTCACCAATAAATATTGATGAATCAATGTAAGCTGCCTTTAAAATTGGTTTCTCGCTTCTTTTTCTTAATTGTTTAATCAACTTTGCCGGGGCAGTTGCCGATTTTGAGAAAAGAATTGATGATGAACCTTTTAATACATCAAACATTGGGGTAAAATCACCACCTGTAGCTTCCATAGCTTTTTGTATCAAGCTGTTTTTTGCTACTTTCATCGTGATGTCGCTTTCGAAACATTTACGACGAATGTCATTGATCTTCGCAACCGTTAAATTAGAAGTATCAGTAATATAGAAATTACCATACTCTTTCATTTGTTCAGTAAGGGCAAGCACTAATTCGTGTTTTTCTTCTTTATTCATGATTTAGATCCCCGCTACTGTTTTAGTTTCGATTGCTATTCCAGGTGACATGGTTGAAGAGATATGAATACTCTTAAAATATGTTCCTTTTGCTGCTGAAGGTTTTAATTTTGAAATGGTTTGTAATACTTCCAAAGCATTTTCATAAATTTTATCAGCAGGGAAAGATACTTTTCCTATTGAGGCATGGATAATGCCGGTTTTATCAACCTTGAAGTCGATCTTACCACCTTTAACCTCAGTTACAGCTTTTCCAACTTCTGGAGTTACTGTTCCTGATTTAGGGTTAGGCATAAGGTTACGCGGGCCTAATATACGACCTAAACGACCTACCTTAGCCATTACACTTGGCATAGTGATAATGATATCAACATCAGTCCATCCACCTTCAATTTTGGCAATATAATCATCCAAGCCTACAAAATCCGCACCTGCATCTTTAGCTTCTTGTTCCTTATCAGGAGTACAAAGAACTAATACACGTACAGTTTTACCGGTTCCATGAGGTAAGGTTGCAATACCACGTACCATTTGATTGGCTTTACGCGGATCAACACCTAAACGTACATCAATATCTACTGATGAATCAAATTTGGCGATAGTTATATCTTTTACCAAAGATGATGCATCCAATAATGAATACGATTTGTTTGCCTCAATCTTGGAGAGTGCCACTTTTTGATTTTTTGTTAATCTAGCCACTGTCTTAAACTGATTTGTATAAATTAATTAATTCCAGGGTGCCGTACCTGATACGGTTATCCCCATACTGCGGGCAGTTCCTGCCACCATTTTCATGGCTGATTCTACTGTAAATGCGTTCAAATCAGTCATTTTATCTTTGGCTATAGTCTCAACCTGGGTCCAGTTTACACTGGCCACCTTTTTACGGTTAGGTTCAGCCGAACCACTCTTTAAACCTGTTGCTTCCAATAATTGGATTGCTACCGGTGGAGTTTTGATGATAAAATCGAATGACTTGTCGACATAAACAGTAATAACTACTGGTAACACTTTACCAGGTTTATCCTGGGTACGTGCATTGAATTGCTTGCAAAACTCCATTATGTTCACACCCTTTGCACCCAATGCTGGGCCAATTGGAGGAGATGGGTTTGCAGCGCCACCCTTTACCTGTAGCTTCACCATCGCACCGACTTCTTTTGCCATTTTTATTTATTTAAATTATAACTCAATGTTAGTAAGTGGAAGCTAAGTAACATTTAAGATTTTGTTGATTGATGCTGCCGGGCTTTAACCCTTTATACAAAAACCTAATATTTTATATTCACAATTAACTGATAACGGCTTACCGCTATCAGTAATTATTATTCTTTTTCTACCTGCATGTAATTCAATTCAAGCGGCGTACGGCGCCCGAAAATCTTTACCATTACTTTTAGTTTTTTCTTTTCTTCGTTAACCTCTTCAATCACACCGCTAAAGCCGTTGAAAGGTCCGTCCATCACTTTTACACCCTCACCTATATAATAAGGCACATTCATGGTTTCGCCTTGTGCACTCATTTCATCAACCTTACCTAAAATACGGTTAACTTCTGCCTGGCGCAAAGGGATTGCATTACCTGCTTTATCACCTAAAAAGCCTATTACACTATTTATATTTTTGATGATGTGTTCAATTTCGGCATCAAGCTGAGCTTCCATTAATACATAACCAGGAAAAAAATTACGCTCTTTTGCAATTTTCTTTCCATCACGCATCTGATAGTACTTTTCAGTAGGTATCAATACCTGGGGTACCAGGTGCGAAATACCTAAACGGCTGATCTCGGCATCTACATATTGCTTAACTTTCTTTTCCTTGCCACTGATAGCCCTTACCACATACCATTTTAACTGATCACTCATTCTCTATCTGATTATTAGGTTAGTGAAGTATAAAACTGATTAAGCAAAAAATGTATGCTCTGATCCATTAACAATATTACCAACGCAATTATAAATGCTGCTACCAGCACTAAAACAGCACTGTTTTGCAATTCTTTCCAGGTTGGCCAGGTTACTTTCTGGGTTAACTCTATGTAAGACTCTTTAATATACTCAGTTACGTTAGCCATTGTATTGTTTACTGTTATGCACGGGAACAAGGATTCGAACCCTGATCAAAGGTTTTGGAGACCTCTATTCTACCGTTGAACTATTCCCGTTTATTATAACTAAGAAAACATAAGCCCACATTATAGCTGCAGACTTATGTTTCTAATTAACCTTTTTGAAATTATTATTTCAAAATTTCAGTTACCTGACCAGCACCTACTGTTCTGCCACCTTCACGGATAGCGAAACGTAAGCCTTTTTCCATTGCAATAGCGTTGATCAATTTAACTGTGATTGTAACGTTATCACCTGGCATAACCATTTCTACACCTTCGCCTAATGAAATCTCACCAGTTACGTCAGTTGTACGGAAATAGAATTGCGGACGGTATTTGTTGAAGAACGGCGTGTGACGGCCACCTTCTGCTTTTGATAATACGTAAACTTCAGCTTTGAAGTCTGTGTGTGGAGTTACTGAACCTGGTTTGCAAATAACCATACCACGACGGATATCAGTTTTTTCAATACCACGTAACAATAAACCTACGTTGTCACCTGCTTCACCTCTGTCAAGGATCTTACGGAACATTTCAACACCTGTTACAGTTGATTTCAAGTTTTCAGCACCCATACCAAGGATGTCAACTTGCTCACCTGAGTTGATAACGCCACGCTCAATACGACCAGTTGCAACAGTACCACGACCAGTGATCGAGAATACGTCTTCAACAGGCATTAAGAAAGGAAGTTCAGTTAAACGTGGAGGAATAGGGATCTGTGAATCTACAGCGTCCATTAATTCCATAATTTTTTCAACCCATTTTGGATCTCCGTTAAGACCACCCAAAGCAGAACCTTGAATTACAGCGATATCATCACCTGGATATTCGTAGAATGATAATAATTCACGGATTTCCATTTCAACAAGTTCTAATAATTCCGGATCATCAACCATATCCACTTTGTTCATGAATACAACTAATGAAGGTACACCTACCTGACGAGCCAAAAGGATGTGCTCGCGAGTTTGAGGCATTGGACCATCTGTAGCAGCAACAACGATGATAGCACCGTCCATTTGAGCCGCACCAGTAACCATGTTCTTCACATAGTCAGCGTGACCTGGACAGTCAACGTGAGCATAGTGACGATTAGCTGTTGAATACTCTACGTGAGCAGTATTGATAGTAATACCACGCTCTTTTTCTTCAGGAGCTGAGTCGATTGAATCGAATGAACGCGCTTCTGAAAACCCTTTATCAGATAATACCTTAGTAATAGCTGCGGTAAGGGTTGTTTTTCCGTGGTCAACGTGACCGATTGTACCGATGTTTAAGTGCGGTTTACTGCGGTCAAACTTTTCTTTTGCCATGATTATATTTAATTATTGTAGGTTAATTTATACTTAAAAATGTTATTCTGTAACGTTAAATTAAACGTTGAGCCAACAATGGGATTTGAACCCATGACCTCTTCCTTACCAAGGAAGTGCTCTACCCCTGAGCTACGTCGGCTTATTTTATTAGCTCATTGGTTGTATTGTTCAGCAGTTTAATGGTATTGTACGCTTAGTTACTAATGAACAAATAAACTAATCAACCTTTTAAACACTGAGCGGAAGACGAGGTTCGAACTCGCGACCTATAGCTTGGAAGGCTATCGCTCTACCAACTGAGCTACTTCCGCTTATTAATTAATGAATAACTGAATTACTGGGTTACTGATTTTTTCAAATTCAATAACTCATTAATTCAGTCAAACAATTGTGGGGGGAGAAGGATTCGAACCTTCGTAGCCGAAGCAGCGGATTTACAGTCCGCCCCATTTGACCGCTCTGGTATCCCCCCATTTGTTGATTTCGGATTTGCAATGTCCAAAGTTGAAGCTAAACATTACGCTTCCGAAATTAACAGAGCCTCCTATCGGGATCGAACCAATGACCTACTGATTACAAGTCAGTCGCTCTACCAGCTGAGCTAAGGAGGCTTATTTGAACCTTAATTACCTAAAGGGCTTACTAACCTTTTAAATAATACCGGCTGATTAATAAGCTGTATTTTTTATTTTAAAGAACCATCCCTTTTAAATAAGAAGAAGTAGATTAGTACCTCTCTGAAAGGGATTGCAAATTTACACATTTTTAGTGCTGAACAAAATTTATTTTCTAAAAAAAATCGGCGGGCTGTAAACCCACCGATTTCAATAAAATTTTAATGATTATTTATCTTAAAAGTCGTCAGTAGCACCAAGTAAAACTGCTTTCTTAGCAGCCTCTGCCACAGCGGCTTTCTTTTGTTTATGTGCTTCTCAATCTGCTTACGGAGGCTCTCAATGGCAAGGTCAGTGGCCTCTTCAAATGTTTTACATTTTTCTTTTGCAAATAATTGATTACCGGGTAACATCACCTTAATTTCTGTTATTTTGTTGGCTTCGTCTTCCACATTTTCAAGCTTCAAATAAACTTCGCCGCTTATAATATGATCATAAAATGTATCCAGCTTATCAGCTTTCTTCTGGATAAAATCCAATAATTTTTTGTCTGCATTAAAACGAATAGATTGCACTGTAATTTTCATGATTCCTCCTTTTTATGCCTTTGGATGGGCTTGTTTGTAAATAGACTTTAATCGTTCAACTGAATTGTGCGTATATATTTGGGTTGCGCTCAAATTAGCATGGCCCAAAAGTTCTTTAATTGCATTTAAATCTGCCCCACGGTTCAGCAAGCTTGTTGCAAACGTATGGCGCAGCACATGCGGGCTTTTTTTATTTTGGGTTGATATGTATGACAGGTACTTTTGCACTATTAAATAAATAAGCTTTGCATAAGCGTTTGCTCCTTTATCTGTAACGATCAACATTAAGGAATTGTTACCGGAAAAATCTGCATTTTTCTTTAACTCCTGGTATTCAGCTATTAATAATTTCAACTCATTGTTAACCGGGATAAGCCTTTCCTTATTGCGTTTACCTAAAACCTTCACCGTACCTTCGTAAACATTTATATCGGTATCCTTCACCCCTAACAATTCGGCTAAGCGCATGCCTGTACCAAAAAGCATTTCAATAACCAACTTATCGCGCACGCCTTTAAAATCGCTGGTAAATACTTCGTTATCATCAAGCATCTGCGTTAGCTTAACATCTTCAACTATTACCGGCAGGTTTTTAGGGATTTTGGGGGCTATGATTTTTGAGGCCGGGTTTACGGCTATCACACCTTCCTGCAACAAAAATTTAAAGTATTTGCGCAGCGTGGCTATTTTGCGGTTGATAGAACGGGCCAGCAGCTGATCGTTCATGAGTTCAACCATCCAGTTACGGATATGATAATGCGTTAATTGCGAAGGGTGTGTTATTTCAGGCTCTGGGGCAGGCGTTAACTTTTCAGGATTATTTAAAAAGGCAATAAACTGATCAAGGTCTGACTGATAGGCCGATACCGTATGCGGGGAGTACCGCTTTTCGAATTCAATATAACGGATAAAACGGTCTATAAACATAAAAACTACTTGTACATCCGAATGATGAATGTACAAATAGTTTTGATATATCGATCAGAAAAATCGAAAATTCTTTTACAAGAATTAAACGGTTGTTTCTAAGTTCATATTTTGTTTGTAGATGGCATGTTTAACCACGTGACGACGGGTTACAGATTTCTTTTCATATGCCTGACGACTACGAAGTTCTCTTAAAACTCCAGTTTTTTCAAATTTCTTTTTAAAGCGTTTTAATGCTTTGTCTAATGATTCGCCGTCTTTTACGTTAATAATGATCATAATTCCTAAATACCTCCTTTCAAGGGATTGCAAAGTTAAGCACAAACATTTGAATATCAAACAGTAATTTCAATTAATTTAATTACTGCTAATACGTTCAATCTTAAGCTAAAACATGACTACATCAAGCTACAGGCTTGCGGTAGCAGCTGTTGCTACCTTAATACTTCACGGCTGATCACTATCTTCTGGATCTCGGAGGTGCCCTCCCCTATGGTGCATAGCTTGGCATCACGGTAATATTTTTCAACCGGGAAATCCTTGGTATAACCATAGCCACCGAAAATCTGAACGGCCTCGGTTGCTGTACGCACTGCAACTTCTGAGGCAAAGTATTTAGCCATAGCCGATTGCTTGGTTACCGGCAGGTGTTTATTTTTAAAGTCGGCGGCCTGCATTATTAATAACTCTGCTGCTTCAATTTCTGTAGCCATATCTGCCAGTTTAAAGGCTATCCCCTGAAAACTACTGATAGACTGCCCGAACTGCCTGCGCTCCTTTGAGTAAGCAACAGCAGCCTCAAAAGCGCCCTTAGCTATCCCTAATGATAAAGCAGCTATGGAGATGCGGCCACCATCCAGAACTTTCATCGCCTGCGAAAAGCCTTCACCTTCTTTACCTAATAGATTTTCCTTAGGCACACGGCAATTATCAAATACCAATTCGGTAGTTTCTGATGCGCGCATACCTAATTTATTTTCCTTTTTACCGTGCGTAAAGCCGGCGGTCCCTTTTTCTATAACCAATGCGGAGATGCCGCGCGAATCGCCTTTTTCACCGGTACGCACCATTACCACGGCCACATCACCTGATTTGCCATGCGTGATCCAGTTTTTTGATCCGTTCACTATGTAATGATCGCCATCCAATACCGCGGTGGTATTCATCCCCATAGCGTCTGATCCGGTATTGGCTTCTGTCAGTCCCCAGGCACCTATCCATTCGGCGGTTGCCAGTTTAGGCAGCCAGCGTTGTTTTTGCTCTTCGTTACCAAAGGCAAGGATATGGCCAGTACATAATGAATTATGTGCCGCTACTGATAAACCAATTGAACCACATACTTTGGCTATTTCAACAATAACAGTTACGTATTCAAAATAGCCGAAGCCCGATCCGCCGTATTGTTCAGGAACCACAACGCCCATCATACCCAGCTCGCCTAATTTTTTAAAAAGATCAACCGGGAAATGCTGAGCCTCATCCCACTCCATAACATGCGGCCTGATATGTTTTTCGGCAAAATCTTTGGCCATCTGGCCAATCATTTTCTGATTATCGTTAGTAGAAAAATCGTACCCCGAAGGCGCATCTGTTAGTAAGGAATCCATGTGTTTACAATTGGTTTATGAGCAAATTAACGCATTAATTTACGCAATAGTTTCAATTTAAACCCGCATGGAAACAGAACGAAACGGTATATGGTATGAATAATTGGTTTAGATAATTTGGGGTTGTTAGTTTGGAGAAAATCCGGCTAAAATATATTTTCACTAATAATCGGCCAGTACCAATACCTTATCACAAACCGGGGTTAATCTTTCTTTTCCCTTTAAAAAGCCCAGGCCAACTACAAATGAAAATCCGGCTACTATGCCGCCCATTTCTTTAATCAGCTCGCTTGCAGCCAGGGCAGTGCCACCGGTGGCCAGCAGGTCATCATGGATCAGGATATGCTGACCCGGTTCAAAGGCATCAGTATGCAGTTCGATAGTTGCGGTGCCATATTCCAACTTATATGCTTTTTGCTTGATAGTGAATGGCAGCTTACCAGCCTTACGAACCGGAACAAAAGGCACACCTAATTTTGTAGCCAATGAAAGGCCAAATAAAAACCCGCGACTTTCAATCCCGGCTATAGCATCAACCTTAGTTCCTTTTAATTGTTCGGCAAAGGCATCTACTATAGATGCGCATAACGCAGGGTCTTTTAATATCGGGGTAATATCTTTAAATATAATTCCCGGTTTAGGGAAATCAGGTATATCCCGTATGGCCGATTTTATTTGCTGCGCTATCATTTAAAATTTAAATATGGCCCAATTTTACGCAAAATTACTTCATCAAGCAGCACAATATTTTTCATATCGGCTATAGAAGTGTAATTTCCATGTTGCGCGCGGTACTGGATTATGGCATTAACCTGCTTATAACTCAGGTATGGGAACAACCTTAACTGATCGAAGGAAATGGTATTGATTGGAATCTTAATGATCCTTTCCGGGTTAACGGTAACCTGTCCCTGCACATCTGCATATTTTAATGAATCCACCCCGTAAACTTCCTTTAGCTGTTCCTTATAAATAAAGCCGCCAAGCCGGTTTCTGTATCTTATAATCCTGATTGCAAATGATGGCCCTATGCCTTTAAGCCTGGTTAGCTTTGCGGAGTCGGCGGTGTTTAATTCAATAATAACGCCCGGCTTTAATTTCCTTTCCACATGTTCTGTTTCGGGGATATTGATGTAGGGCTCTAACCTTTTATAATCGGCTGCAGTAATAGCATAAATCTTCTTTACATCTTCCCTGTTATAAAACCTGCCGCCTTTTGCTTCATAATGTTTAATCACGCTGGCCTGGTGTTCGCTCAGCCCTAATTGCTTCCACTGTTCAACGCTGAGGTTGTTAGGATTAAAAGGAAACATAACGGGATTGGCATTTTTTTGATCAGACCCATAACTGCTTATTTCAACAGCCTGCTTATGCGCTGCCTTACTTAGTAGTGCAACAGCTTTATCAAAATCTTTAAAGTTTATTGTATTATCTTTGTTGATTAACTGATAGACGTAAGGCGCAGCCAATACCAACAGTATTAAAACAACAAGAATTACCATGCCGTTCCATTCTTTTTTGGTTACAGACAGGTAATTTTTTATTCGCGCTTTCATTAATAAGGTTTATCAAAGTTAAAATAAACAATTTTTCAGGATATTTATTCCCTTTCAGAGGGTTTATTTTTTAAATATGAAGGTAATAACCACAGAAGAGTTTGCCAAAGCCACCAAACTGGATAAGTTAAAGATGCCAGGGCTGGCTGCTTTAGTGATGGAGTTAATGAAAATTAACCAGGTAAATGACCTGTTTGCCCAGGCCCAGCCAAAAGTGGGACCTGATTTTGTTGACGCTATTTTAGAAGGCTGCGGAATTGACATTGAGTTTGATGAAGCCGACTTAAAAAACATTCCTAAAACAGGCAGCTTTATAGCCATAGCCAATCACCCTTATGGTGGTATTGAGGGCATGGTACTATTAAAAATGCTATGCATGGTAAGGCCCGATGCCAAGCTGATGGCCAACTTCCTACTGAAAAAGATTCCTAACCTGAGTGATTACTTTATAGCAGTAAACCCGTTTGAGAATGTTGAACATTCATCAAGCATCAGCGGTTTAAAAAACACGTTGGAGTTATTAGCCAACGGTACCCCAATCGGTATTTTCCCGGCGGGTGAGGTATCTACCTTTAAGGTTGATAAAAAACAAATTACCGACAGGATGTGGCACCCGGTTGTGGGTAAGATCATCGCGAAAGCAAAAGTTCCTGTTGTACCTATCTACTTTCACGGTAATAACGGCCTGCTGTTTAACTTACTGAGTTTGATACATCCGGCTTTGCGCACTGCTAAATTACCATCGGAGTTATTTAACAAACATGGCCATACCATTAAGCTGCGTATAGGTAAACCTATTAAAGTGGTTGATATTCCGGATTATAACAACAGCACTAAATTACTTAATTACCTGCGTGCCCGCACTTATGCACTGGGTACAGGGCTGGATGAAGATAAAAAGATCTTTAATCCGCGCAACCTGTTCAAAATAAAAAAATTACCTGAAGCCATAGCACCCGAAATTACTGCTGATGTACTTGAAAAAGAAATTGAACCACTGCGCGAGGATTACCGTGTTTGGGTTGAAAAGAACTATGAAGTTTTTATTACACAAACGTCGCTCATTCCAAATGTAATCCGTGAGATTGGACGGTTGAGGGAGATCACCTTCCGCGAGATTGGTGAAGGAACCAACAAAGCATCAGACCTGGATGAGTACGATATTTATTACACCCATTTATTTATTTGGGATACTGAAGCTAAAATGATTGTGGGCGCCTATCGCCTTGGCCTGGGCGATGAAATATTTTACAGTATTGGTAAAAAGGGATTTTATATATCTGAATTATTTAAGATCAAATCGCAGTTTACACCGGTATTGAAAAAGAGTATTGAACTGGGCCGCTCATGGGTACGTAAAGAATACCAGTTAAAGCCGCTCCCTCTGTTTTTACTATGGAAAGGCATTATAAAATATCTTGTTGATAACCCGCGTTACCGCTACCTGATTGGCCCGGTAAGTATCAGCAACTCGTTCTCTAATTTCTCCAAATCATTAATTGTTGATTACATTAACCGCAATCACTTTGACCATGATATGGCGCAGTACGTAAAGCCCCGTAAAAAGTTTAAGGTTGATCTGGCAAGTATTGATACCGACCTGCTGATGTCGGGAGAGGATTCATTTAAAGGATTGGATAACCTGATTGGCGAAATAGAATCGCGTAATATGAAGGTGCCGGTACTGCTGCGCCAGTATATTGCCATGAATGCCAAGATCATTTGCTTTAATATAGACCCTAAATTTTCGGATTGCCTTGATGGCTTCCTTGTGCTTGACCTTGAAAAGGTACCACAGGATATGCTGGAAAAATTAGGAAAGAATTTATAGGATATGCCTAAAAAAGTATTTTCAAAACCTTTATTAATAATAGAGGAATTATAGGAAGCGCAATTACTATATAAAGTAATATTAACGAAATAACTTTATCTGAAGCTTTAAATTGCCCACTCTTGGTGTTCAATTCTGATGACCCCTTTAACCACAAGTAGAAGTCCCGATCGTGAAGCAAAAAACTAAGTCTTTCAAATCCAAAATCAACTATCGAATATATCGCAGGTGTCATTAACGATGAGAATAAAATACTGACAAATAATCCTTTAGGTGGCTTTATTAATATTAGTAAAATTCCAATTATAAACAGTGTTATTACCAAATAACATTTGTATTGGCTTTTAAACCACGAAGTTTTACGATTAAACAACAGCAAAAAATTAGCCATTGCCAACGCCACAGATATAATGAGTTTAAAATTCATCAATACTTTATACCAACCCTTTTAAGTATAAAGTGCAGCAGCCAGATGGGTCCTATCAGTAAAAACTTAAGGTCATCTAAAAACGAAGGTTTTTTACCTTCTATTTTATGCCCGATGAATTGCCCTATCCACGATAGTACAAAAATAGCCAGGCTTATTTGCCATAAGGCGGGGCCGCCCGTTTTATGCCATTGCTCAAGCCCGGTTAAGGCATAGGTAAAAACAAAAAGCAAAAAGAACATTAAGTACGATAATACCGGCGATAGTTTATAATAATAGTAAACACTAAAAGCTATTAAAAACGACGCCCAGTTAAAAAACCCGTTATACTGGCCTAAAAACTTAAGGTAAGGGAACGGTATTGACCAAACCAGACCTAACAAACTAAACACAATGAGCGGCACACAAATCCAATGGATAATTTTGTTATTGGGGTTTTGATGGCTTTCGGCGTACTTATCAAAGTAAATATCAACCTGACGCTTTTCGGTTTTTGACGATGGAGTATTTTGGGTTACAGCCTTATTCACCTTTCAAAATTAAAACATATTTAACACCATTTGGAACCAAAAAGAGAAATCTTATAAATGATGCAAATTATAATGCAAAACTTATAAGATCTCTCTTCACTCCTTGCCGTACCAACCGGCAATCAATTATTATTTAGCAAAAGCTACCGAACGGGTTTCCCTGATCACGGTAACTTTTATCTGACCCGGATACGTCATTTCCGTTTGGATCCGGTTTGATATATCAGCAGCTAATATTTCAGACTGTGCATCGCTAATCTTTTCACTTTCAACAACAACACGCAGCTCACGGCCGGCCTGTATAGCGAATGTTTTTTCAACACCCGGGTATGACAATGCCAGCTCTTCTAATTCTTTTAAACGTTTGATATAGCTTTCAACCACCTCGCGGCGTGCACCCGGACGGGCACCTGAAATTGCATCACAAACCTGTATAATTGGTGATAACATGGAAGTCATTTCTACCTCATCATGGTGAGCACCAATGGCATTACAAACTTCAGGATGTTCCTTATATTTTTCAGCTAATTGCATACCTAAAATTGCGTGCGGCAATTCAGGGTTATCATCAGGTACTTTACCAATATCGTGCAGTAAGCCTGCGCGTTTAGCCAATTTTACGTTTAAGCCTAACTCTGCAGCCATAGTAGCACAGAAATTAGCTACCTCGCGCGAGTGCTGTAACAAGTTTTGTCCGTATGATGACCGGTAACGCATACGGCCAACCATACGGATCAGCTCCGGGTGAAGACCTGTGATACCCAAATCAATTACGGTACGCTCGCCTATCTCAACAATTTCTTCTTCAATTTGCTTTTTGGTTTTGGCAACTACTTCTTCAATACGCGCCGGGTGAATACGTCCGTCAGTAACTAAGCGGTGCATAGCCAGGCGGGCAATTTCGCGCCTAACCGGGTCAAAGCCCGATAATATGATGGCTTCAGGGGTATCATCCACAATAATTTCAATACCGGTAGCAGCCTCTAAAGCGCGGATATTTCTACCCTCGCGGCCAATTATACGGCCCTTGATCTCATCGTTTTCAATATTGAAAATTGAAACAGTGTTTTCAATAGCACTTTCAGTAGCCGTACGCTGTATAGTTTGGATAACTATCTTCTTAGCTTCTTTAGTAGCGGTTAATTTGGCTTCGTCAACAATATCCTTTATCTGGGCCATTGCCTTGCTGCGCGCTTCTTCGCGCAGGTTATCAATCAATTGGTTCTTAGCATCCTCGGCTGATAAGCCGGCAATGGTTTCTAACTGCTGTACATGTGAGTTTTTAAGTAATTCAACCTCTTCTTGTTTTTTAATAACAATATCAGTTTGGCGCTCCAGGTTTTTGCGGGTATTATCCAGTTCACTTTCCTTGCGGTTCATGTTCTCCAAACGGGAGTTAAGCGACTGCTCTTTTTGTTTAACACCGTTTTCACGCTGGTTAATGCTGTTGTTTTTTTCGTTTACCTGCTGCTCATGCTCGGCTTTTAGTTGCAAAAAGCGCTCTTTTGCTTCCAGCAATTTATTCTTTTTAAGGATCTCCGAATCATTTTCGGCATCCTTTAAAATCTTTTTTACTTTGTTCTGGGCTGCTATTTCCTGGTCTTTAAATAGTTTTCGCAGCAGGTATCGCCCGATAAGCACGCCCGGAAGGCCACCTATCAGCACGCCGATAATTAGGTATAATATAGTGTTCATGTTTAATGTTATAATTGGTATAAATAAAAAAACCGCAACTAATCCTTAAGTATCATGTATTTAAAAACTTCATTTCGATGTGGAATCAAGGCCACCGTTAAACAAAAATGGTTAACGTATACCTATCTGATCCGCTCATATTGAAGCGTTAAGTTTTTAATAGTGAAACTTAAAATTTAACTGCGGTTAAATCTTAATGCTCTGTTTTTATGTAAAGAACGTTATTGCTTTGAAAAAAATTCTGATAACAAATAATCCAACTGATATACTTTATCGGTTACTTCGGTATCCTCAACCGTAACTTTCATATCCGCCTTTAATGATGAAGTTGCGTAATGCAACACACACATCGAAAGCAAGTCCTGTTTATCCCGCACCGCATAATTTTCCTGATATTCTTTTATCCGGTCATTAATCAGCTTGGCTGCTCTACGTATTATTTCTTCCTCTTCCATGTTTACCTTTAAAGGGTAAACGCGGTCAGCAATGTTTATTTTTATTGAGATTTCTCCCATCTGAGCTTTTCACTTTATGCACTACTTTTTCAGTAATACAATACACTTATCTATTTCCTGCACAAATTCGTTAATTTTTTGCTTTATGTCAAGACTTTTTTCATTTGTTTCTGAAAAAGACTTGGCCATTTTCAAAGCGCGCAGCTTTTCGTCCAATTCCTTGGTCTTATTTTTACTGGCATCAAGGGCTACGGACAGCGCCTCACTCTCCAGCTTCAATAAGTCATTTTCCTCCTGCAAAGCACCACAGAGCTCAATTAAGCGCTCCGTTCTATCTACAATCTTATTTAATTGCTCTGCTAATGCCATTGGTTTTATTAGTGATTAGGGGTTTTATGTAAGATAACTTCTTACTTTTTTAATATTAATTATTTATTAACAACAAATATACTTTTTTAGATTAATCAGTTAATTTCTAATCCCAAATTAACTAATTGTTATTTACGTATCTCTGCTCCAGCTTCCTTGCCTAAGTTATAAATCAATTTCTGCATTATGCTGTCAATTGCTTTATCGGTCAGCGTTTTTTCATTATCCTGCAAAATAAAGCTCAATGCGTATGATTTTTTTCCCTCGGGTAATTTATCACCCTGGTAAACATCAAATACATTAATATCCTGCAAAAGCTTGCGCTCTGTTTTTTGTGCAATCTGTTTTAACTGGCCAAATGAAACCGCTTTATCAATCAGCATGGAAAGATCGCGCCTTACCGCCGGGAATTTTGATACATCCTCAAAAACGATCTTGTTTTTGCGCACCATGGTAAGCACAAGGTCAAAATTAAAGTCGGCATAAAAAACCTCTTTATCAACATCGGCTTTTTTCATAGCTTCTGTTGATACCGTACCAAATTTCACCAACTGCTTATTGTTCTTTTTGTATTGCAGCCCGTAAGCCAGTTTTTTACTCGTAGCATCTTCTACTGTAAAATCACTGATGCCTAACTTTGCCAAAATACCATCAACAATGGCTTTAAGGTTATAAAACGAAACCGTTTTTACTTTTTGGTTCCATTGCTCGGCCTTATCTGCACCGCTTAAAAATAGCGCGAAGCGCTGGTTCTCGTTGTATTTTCCTTCTTCTATCGCGTATACCTTACCAAACTCATACAGTTTTAAATCAGCATTGCGTCGATTTTGGTTATAGGCTACCGCTTCCAGGCCAGAGTACAGCATGGTTTGCCGCATTACATCTAAATCACTGCTCAACGGGTTAAGGATCTTCACTGCTTTATCCAGATCAGACGAGTAAGCCGATTTTGTTAACGAGTTTGACATGATCTCGTTAAAACCATTAGCAGTCAGCAGATCAGATACCAGGTTTTGGACCGTATCCTTCTCGGGCCTTACCGAAGTGTTTAACGATGCCCTGATCTGTGTAGGGATCTCAATGTTATTATAACCGTAAATACGCAATATCTCTTCAACAATATCAACCTCACGGGTAATATCAACCCGGTAAGGCGGTACTTTTAAAGAAAGACCGTCGCCGGTTTCGCCAACAATTTCAATCTCCAATGCCTGGATAATGCCTTTTATTTCGCCATGCGGAATTTCCTTGCCTATTAACCTGTGGATACCTTTGTAGGTAACCTCAATTTCAAAAGGCTGTACCGGGTTTGGATAAAAATCAGAAATGTTTGAGGAGATACTTCCACCTGCTATTTCTTTAATCAATAAGGCAGCACGTTTTAAAGCAAAAACCGTCATATCCGGATCAGTACCACGCTCAAACCTGAACGATGCATCTGTTTTTAAGCCATGCCTTTTTGATGTTTTACGTACCGATACGGCATTAAAGTAAGCACTCTCTAAAAAGATATTTTTTGTAGTAGCCTTAACGCCCGAATCTGCCCCGCCAAATACACCGGCTATACACATCGGCACGTCGGCATTACCGATCATCAGATCATCGGCAGAGAGCTTGCGCTCCACATCATCCAGCGTTTTGAATAAAGTACCCTCTGCATAGTTTTTTACTACAACCTTGCCGCCTGTTATGGCATCAGCATCAAAGGCATGCAATGGCTGGCCTAAATCATGCAATACATAATTGGTTGCGTCAACAATATTATTAATGCTGCGGATACCGATTACAGCCAAACGCTCTTTTAACCATTTTGGCGATTCCTTAACCTCAACACCTGATATTGTTACACCAGAATAACGTGGGCTTGCCACCTCATTTTCAACAACAACATCAATAGTTAGATTGGTGTTATCAACTTTAAAAGCTGAAACATCGGGTCTTTTTACGGCTATTTTTAAAAATGCGGCTATATCCCTTGCGGTACCTAAATGCGAAGTTGCATCGGCACGGTTAGGGGTTAAGCCTATTTCATATAGGTAATCGTCGTTTAGTTTAAAGTAATCTTTAGCTAATGTGCCAATGGCGGCGTCAGCATCAAGCTCCATAATACCTGCATGGTCGGTCCCCAGGCCTATCTCATCCTCGGCACAGATCATCCCTTCAGATACCTCTCCCCTTATTTTTGATTTATTGATCTTAAATGGTTCGCCGGCAGTGGGGTAAACAGTTGTACCAACGGTTGCTACTACTACTTTTTGCCCTGCAGCAACGTTGTTTGCGCCGCAAACAATCTGCAGATCTTCGCCTGTACCTACATCAACTTTGGTAACGCTTAACCTATCGGCATTTGGATGCTGGTAACGTTCTTTCACAAAACCTACTACCAAACCTTCCAAGCCACCCGGAATTGGCTGCACCTTTTCAAGACTCTCAACCTCTAAACCTGTACCGGTTAATATGGTGGAGATCTCTTCGGGAGTTTTATCAGTATCAATAAATTCTTTAAGCCAGTTATACGATATCTTCATTATAGCTAAATGATAATCGGCAAAGATAGGATTTGAAGCGGAAAGGCGAAAGCGAAAAGGTTTTTAATAAGGAGAGAGCAAGGTTGGAGCGGAGGCGAATGGTAAAAGGCGAAAGGTGGGGAGAAAGGTGAAAGGCTAAAGGCGAAGGGTGAAAGGGTAAGAATGACGAAAAAAGGAGTGTTATGCTGAGGCACCCTAAGCATTCGGGCAAGGCTTTTGCGCTCACCCTTTGAGAGCCTCAGGGTGACAGCCTTGGTTAAATTGGCCTTCCCTTGGAGTGCCTGATTGGCAAACCATTTAAATATATAAAGGCAAAAGATGAAGCATGAAAGATTCTAAAACCTTTAACCCTTCACCTTTTGCCTTTAACCTTTTTTTACATTAAAAACAATTACTCATCATCAGAGCTATCGCCATCATCGCCTAAGTTTAGGGTGAAGGCTGCCTCTGCTGCATCATAAGCTTGTTTTAACTTATTGGTGTCTACGCTCTCGTCTACTATTTCATCTTCTTCAAAATCGTCTAATCCATTTGAATGGATGTCCTTTTGACTTTGCTGATCGTCTGATTCTGAATTTTCTGAATCGTCTGTCGGGATCTGGTTATCTGGAGTGATCATATTAGTTTGATTTAATTGTTTAAAGTTAACGATATAATCGGCGGGTTTGTTTCTGATATTGTAAACTTATCAAATAGATCTTGTACCAGGTTTTATGGATCGGTTAAATTTTAAAAAATGCCTTCGTCGGCAAAGCTATAATAACCTTCATCGGTGATTATCAGGTGGTCAAGGATCTTTATCTCCAATAACTTACCGGCTTCAACCAAACGTTTGGTAAGCGTTATATCATCATGACTGGGTTTTTTACTACCCGATGGATGGTTATGAATAAGGATAACGCCGCTGGCCTGGTGCTGTAATGCCATTCCGAAGATGATTTTCGGGTCGACCACGGTAGCAGAAAGACCGCCTTTGCTCACTAATTCTTTGGTTAATACCTTTTGTGAGCGGCCGGTAAGTATTATCCAGAATTCCTCGTGGTTTAAATCCATCAGGTGGCGACGCATCAGGGTGTAGGCATCCTTGCTGCTGCTAATAATATCCGGTTGTTTACTTTCGGCATCGTTTCTCCGGCGGCCAATTTCAAGGGCTGCTATAATTGAGATGGCTTTGGCTTCGCCGATGCCCTTAAAGTTTGATAGTTCGGCAATGGAGGCCTTACCCAGCTTGTTTAAGTCATTATCATAGTGGTGAAGGATACGTTTACTCAATTCAACCGCACTCTCGTTACGGCTCCCCGAACCTATAAGTAT
This sequence comes from Mucilaginibacter sp., assembly GCF_965277465.1. Classification (GTDB taxonomy): domain Bacteria; phylum Bacteroidota; class Bacteroidia; order Sphingobacteriales; family Sphingobacteriaceae; genus Mucilaginibacter. The sequence continues at coordinate 1,982,138 of NZ_CBDICW010000001.1, read as the reverse complement.
AGCAATCAGCTCGGCATCGGTTAACGACCGTCTGCCCTGTCCGCTCAGTTTCTCACGCGGCCGGTCTTCCTCTGCCCAGGCTTTTATACTGATCTTGTTTTCGTAATTATCCACGGCGTTAATTTAAGGAAACATTGCTAATTTCCAATTAAGGGTTAGGTTGAACCAAAAAAAGAATTTCCAAATATAGTGCTCAGCTATGGAGAGTTAGGGATTGCTTCGTTCCTCGCAAGGAGGACGCTCGGGCTAAAATCAAAAAAGAACCCCCAACCTACAGAGAGCTTGCGCTCAGCTCTGTAAATTGGGGATTGCTTCTTGGTACCTCATCGCAATGACGTGCAATGCGGTTAATTATTATTTTAACAGGTTTTTCCAGCTCACTAAATCACCTAATATTTTTTCAAGCTGTTCGGCATCAACACGTTCCTGCTGCATGCTGTCGCGGTGGCGGATGGTTACTGTATTATCTTCTAAAGTTTGATGGTCAACCGTGATACAGATAGGCGTACCTATTGCATCCTGGCGACGGTAACGTTTACCAATGGCATCTTTTTCTTCGTATTGCAGGTTAAAATCAAGCTTCAAAGCATCCATTATTTCACGTGCTTTTTCAGGCAGACCATCTTTCTTTATCAGCGGGAATATGGCTGCCTTTACCGGGGCTAAGCAAGGGTGTAGCTTTAATACTGTGCGGCTGTCTTGTTTCTCTTCGGTGCTCAAATCCTCTTCTTCAAATGCATTGATCATGGTTAAAAGGAACATCCTGTCTAACCCTATCGAAGTTTCAATTACGTAAGGAATATAGTTACCGTAAGGTTTTTCGGTAGCCGGATCAACTTCCGGATCAAAATATTGCATTTTTTTACCCGAAAACTTCTGGTGCTGGCTCAAATCAAAATCAGTACGGCTATGGATACCCTCTACCTCTTTAAAGCCAAAAGGAAAATCAAATTCAATATCATAAGCGGCATCGGCATAATGGGCCAGTTTGGTATGTTCGTGGTAACGGTATTTTTCTTCGGGTGTACCTAAAGCTAAATGCCATTTTAAACGGGTTGTTTTCCATTTTTCAAACCATTCCTTTTGTGTGCCGGGGCGTACAAAAAACTGCATTTCCATTTGCTCAAACTCACGCATGCGGATAATGAACTGGCGGGCAATAACCTCATTACGGAAAGCCTTACCAATTTGCGCTATCCCGAAAGGAATTTTCATTCTTCCTGATTTTTGCACATTCAGGTAATTTACAAAAATACCCTGTGCTGTTTCAGGACGAAGATATACTACATCGGCATCCTCGGCTATTGCGCCCATCTGGGTGCTGAACATCAGGTTAAACTGGCGTACATCTGTCCAGTTACGGGTACCGCTAACGGGGTCGGCAATTTCATGCTCTAAAATTAATTCTTTTAAACGCGGAAGATCTTCACTTACCAACGCGGCATCCATTTCGGCCTGTAACTTTTCGGCTTTATCTGTTTTACCTTCTTTATCGTATTTGGCTATCTTGTCTTCTAATAACTGATCGGCACGATAGCGTTTTTTGCTGTCCTTGTTATCAATCATCGGATCGCTGAAACCATCAACGTGGCCGCTTGCTTTCCATGTTTTGGGGTGCATAAATATGGCAGAATCTATCCCAACAATATTTTCGTGCATTTGCACCATAGCTTTCCACCAGTAGGTTTTGATGTTGTTCTTTAACTCCGAGCCAAATTGCCCGTAATCGTAAACAGCACTAAGGCCGTCATATATTTCACTTGACTGAAAAACAAAGCCATATTCTTTAGCGTGCGATATAACGTTTTTAAAAAGTTCGTCGGTTGATTTGCTCATAATAGCGCAAAGATAGTTTTTTGTGGGAAAGTGGGAAAAGCCCGGGTGAGGTAATATTTGAAGGTTACAGGCGCATGCCCCTATCTGTTAAATGATGTTAAACAATTAGCTATCAATTGGCTGGCGTTTATTTTTGCACTTAAATCCTTTACCGCAACTAATAAACCCTGTATGAAATATCTGTTGTTATTTATATTTCTTATTGCCACTGCCCGCTGTTACGGGCAACAGCTAAGCGGGAAAGTGACAGATAAAGATACACACGAACCAGTTAATGGCGCGTTGGTTAGCCTTCATGGTGCCCATGCCTATACCAATATGCAGGGTGAGTTCAGTATTATTAACAGTGGGATAACGGATAGTATTAAGGTAAATCATTTTGCTTACAAAACTTACGCCTCCATTATCAGTAAAGGCATTATTACTATTCATATTGATTTAGAGCCTATAGTAATTGGCCTTAAACAGGTTATTATTCATGCCAACAGGGAAAATGATTTTAAGGTAGATTCGATCAATAACCGGATTGCTTATTCCAAACAGTTTAACTATACTGGCCCAAAGGTTATGGATGCATTTAAAGGGGATATGGCAAACAGGCAGCCCGGCGAACTAATCTCTATAAACCCGCTGCTGCTGATTGCAGCCCTCACTAAAAAAAGCACGCCTGAATATAAGTTTCACCAGGTTTTGCTGCGCGACGAAAAGGATGAATATGTTGATCGCAAGTTTAACCGCGGCATAGCATCACGCATAACAGGTTTAAAGGGCGATAGCTTGTCGGCATTTATTACCGGTTACCGGCCCGATTATAAGTTTGCTAAAAAAGCCACAGATTACGAGATGATTAATTATATAAAAGAGAGTTGTAAGCAATTTAAAGCAGGCGGCCTTAAGGGAAACGATCCTTTTATAAAGATGTAGCGGCAATTTGTGCATCCGTTCAAATTTTATGCTTGAACGGATGCATGATACCCATATTAAGCAAGTACCGGTTGTACATTGGTTAGGCTAAAAATATCGGCCATCAAATCATCACTCGGGTTTACCTTAAAGTTTTTTGAAGGCAGTTCAACCAGCATACCGTCTTCCCGGTCTTTGATCAAAAACTTAAGGGTACAGTTTTTTACGGGATATTTTTGATTATTGGTATTGATGAGTTCCTGAATACTATTAAGCATTTGGGTATTGAGTGCATTTAACTCCAGGCATACGGTTAGCGATTTGGTAAGCTTGTCGCGCATTTCAGATAGCAGGCTCATTACCGTTATCTTCAAATCCCAGTTATCCTTTTGGCGGAATTTCTCTTCAATAATACCCCTCAAATGAAGAAAATACCCATCAACCATCATATTGCGGAATTTCACATAATCGTCCCCAAACAGCGCAAACTCGTACGATTCGTTATAATCCTCCAAAACAAATGTGCCGAAGGGTTTGCCGGTTTTAGTCATTTTATGCTGCACGTTTCCTACCAGGCCGCCTATGCAGATCTCACCTTTTTTACGCAGGTTGGCAAACGCCGCCATTATATCATCACCGCCCTCGCCCGAGCGTGCTTTTTGCATTATTTTCAGTTCCCTTATTTCCGTATTGCAAAAACGTTCAAGCTCCACCCGGTAATTATCAAGCGGGTGCCCGGTAAGGTAAATACCGATTACATCCTTTTCGTATTTCAGCTTTTCTATCAATCCCCATTCGTCAGCCTCGGGCATAGCCGGTTCAGGAATATATGAAGCTACAGAACTGCCGAATAACGATGATTGAGAACTATTTTGTGTGTTCTGATAATCGTTAGCGTACTTTATCAGGCGTTCAACACCTGTTAAAACCCCATTTTCTGTTTTGGCAAAAAACTGGGCACGGTTTAATCCAAACTCGTCAAAAGCGCCGCCATAAACCAGGTTCTCGTACGATTTACGGTTAACGCTCCTCGTGTTTGAACGCTGTGCAAAATCATAAACTGATTTATACGGGCCGCGTTCTGCACGCTCCTCAATAATACTTTCAACCGCTTTATCGCCTACACCTTTAACGCCGGTAAGCCCGAAACGCACCTGGCCCTTTTTATTTACGGCAAAGGCCATATCACTTTCGTTAATATCGGGCCCTAAAACCTCAACCCCCATCCGGCGGCATTCCTCCATAAAAAAGGTGATCTTTTCCATGTTGTTCTGGTTATTTAAAACCGCAGCCATATACTCGGATGGATAGTGCGCCTTTAAAAAGGCAGTTTGATACGCCACAAAGGCATAACAGGTAGAGTGCGATTTATTAAAGGCATATTGTGCAAATGCTTTCCAATCGTTCCATACTTTGGTTAGCTTATCTTTGGGGTGTCCCTTTTTAGTAGCACCTTCCATAAACTGCGATTCCATTTTATTAAGAACCTCAATTTGCTTTTTACCCATCGCCTTACGCAAAACGTCGGCATCACCTTTACTAAAGCCTGCTAACTTTTGCGATAAAAGCATCACCTGCTCCTGGTACACAGTAATACCGTAGGTTTCGCCAAGGTATTCCTCCATATCAGCCAAATCGAAGGTAATTGGCTCGCGGCCATGTTTACGGCTGATAAAGTTGGGGATATACTCAATAGGGCCCGGCCTGTAAAGGGCGTTCATGGCTATCAGATCCTCAAACTTATCGGGTTTCAGCTCCCGCAGGTACATCTGCATCCCGTCACTTTCAAACTGGAAGGTACCGTTGGTATCACCCCGCTGATAAAGTTCAAAGGTTTCCTTATCATCCAGCGGAATATAATCAATATCAATGCTTACCCCATGATTTTGCTTGATGAGCCGTAGGGCATCTTTTAAAATGGTTAGGGTTTTAAGCCCCAAAAAGTCCATCTTGATAACCCCTGCATCTTCAATAACCCGTCCGTCGTATTGGGTAACTAACAGGTCCGAGTCTTTTGCTACGGCAACGGGTACAATTTCGGTAAGGTCATAAGGGGCGATAATAATCCCTGCAGCGTGTACGCCTGTGTTACGCACCGAGCCTTCAAGCTTTTCAGCCTCGCGCAATACCTGTGCCTTCAGGTCGTTGCCTTTTAATATCTCTTTTAATTCTGGTACCTGTTCAATGGCATCTTTAAGCGTAATACCCAAGGTATCGGGCACCAGCTTTTTCATGGCATTAACATCAGACAATGGCATATCCAGCACGCGCCCAACATCCTGTATGCTGGTACGGGCCGCCATTGAACCATAGGTAATGATCTGCGCTACCTGGTTCTTGCCATATTTTTCAACTACGTAATCAATCACTTTCTGGCGGCCTGAGTCGTCAAAGTCAGTATCAATATCGGGCATCGATTTTCTGTCCGGGTTCAGGAAACGCTCAAAAAGGAGGTTATACTTCATCGGGTCGATATTGGTAATCCCGGTGCAATAGGCAACCACAGATCCCGCAGCCGAACCACGCCCCGGGCCTATAAATACGCCGATGTCCCGGCCATGCCTTATAAAGTCGGCTACAATTAAAAAGTACCCGGCAAACCCCATGGTACGGATAGTGAACAGCTCAAAATTGATGCGCTCCTCAACTTCGGGTGTTATATCAATATATCTTTCTTTGGCACCTGTAAAGGTTAAGTGCTTTAAATACTCCCATTGGTTAAGGGTGTCGGCATCGTGCGTGGTATGTATGTTAAACTCAGGGGGGATAACAAAATTAGGGAGCAATATATCGCGCTTTAGTTTCAGCACCTCTACCTTGTCAACAATCTCGCTGGTATTATCCAATGCCTCGGGTACATCGCTAAAAAGCTTGCCCATTTCGGTCTGCGTTTTAAAGTAGAACTGATCATTAGTAAAACCAAAGCGGTATCCTTTACCACCCTCTTCGTCGGTAGCTATCGGGGTGCTCTGCAAATCGCCGGTGTTAACGCAAAGCAAAATATCATGTGCGTTTGAATCCTGCTGATCCACATAATGCGAATCATTTGAGCAGATCATTTTTACATTGTACTTTTTGGCAAACTTCATCAGCACCTCATTCACCGTATTTTGCTCAGGAATATCGTGACGCTGCATTTCTATATAAAAGTCTTCACCAAAAAGATCAAGCCACCATTTAAATTCAATCTCGGCCTCAGCTTCGCCGTGGCGTAAAATAGCCTGCGGTACTGATGCCCCCAGGCAGCAGGTTGTTGCAATAATGCCTTTATGATATTTTAATATTAACTCCTTATCAATACGCGGCCATTTGCTGTAAAGGCCCTCCATATAACCTAAGGAGCAAAGCTTGATCAGGTTTTTATAGCCTTCGGCATTTTTGGCCAGCATCAGCTGGTGATAACGCTTATCTTTTTTGTCTTTGGTGAATTGTTTTTTATGCCGGTCATCAACTACATAAAACTCGCAGCCCACAATGGGCTTTACGTTATGCTTGCCTGCTTCGGCCACAAACTTAAACACGCCGAACATATTACCATGATCGGTAATGGCCAGGGCTTTCATACCATCGGCAGCTGCTTTTTTATATAATTTGCTTATATCGGCAGCACCATCAAGTAATGAAAACTGGGTATGTACGTGTAAGTGTGAAAAATCTGGCATCGTCTTATCTGTCCTTTATTGAAGATACCAAAGTTAATGAATTTCAGTGTCCCTGCCGATCAATTAAAAGTTGATTGTTGATAAAATACTGGTTACTAACACGTAATATTTAAATCAAAAAATCAACCATTTTCCATTGCGGGCGACAACGAATCATCCCCCCGCAATGAAAAGACAGCTGATAACTATTTACCATTTAAATTAGGCAAATCACTTTTCCCTTTAAGGTAGCGCTCCAAAAACTGAAAGCTTACATTTTGTATCAGCTGGTAGCTTTCCCAATTATAGGCAGCACCGTGTGCACCCGGCGGATAAATGCGCAATTCGGCATCTTTACCTGCATTAGTTAGCGCGGTTAGCAATTGCATGGTATTGGCTGGATGCACATTATCATCGCTCATGGAATGGATGAGCAATAAATGATCCTGTAAACCAGCGGCATGGGTAATGGCCGAACTATTTTTGTACCCATCCTCATTATCCTTTAAAGGGGCCATGTAACGCTCGGTATAAACATCATCATACAAACGCCAGTCGGTAACCGGGGAGTTGGCTATACCTACCTTAAATACACCCGGATGGGTAAGCAAAGTATAGGTGGTGATAAAGCCGCCATAACTGGTACCCATAATGGCCATTTTAGTACTATCAACCGGGGCATGTTTAACCATGTATTTTGCCATATCAACAAAATCGCTGCTCTCTAACTTGCCTAATTGCTTATATACCGATTTCATAAATTCGCTGCCATAATTGGCCGATCCCCGGTTATTTACATTAACCACTACATAACCGTTTTGCGATAGCCATTGCGCCCATGTATCGGTATTGAACTGGTCAAATATCTCGTGCGATTCCGGCCCGCCGTAAACAAGCATCACCATTGGGTATTTCTTTTTAGGATCGTAATTGTAGGGGTTGATATAGTAGGCATCCAGGTGTGTACCACTGCTGTTGGTAATAGGGAACTGAACCGGCTGCGTGTAGGCATGTGTTTTAATGTACTCGCTCACCTCGTGGTTATCTTCCAGCATTTTAAGCACTTTGCCTTTATCATCACTCAAGGCAATATGGTATGGTGTGCTTATATTGCTGTAAGTATCTAAAAAGTATTTGGTATTAGGCGACATATTAATATCGTGATAACCGCTTACTGCTGATAGCTTTGCTTTGCCGGCTCCATCAAAATTTATGCTGTACAATTCCTGGTTGAGCCCCCCTGTTTCTGCCGACAGGTAGTAGATCTTTTTGGCTTCAGCATCAATACCTGTAACCTTTATCATATCCCAGTTGCCTTTGGTTACCTGGTTTATCAGCTTACCATCATAATTATAACGGTAGATATGGTAAAAGCCTGAACGGTCTGATACCCAGAAAAACTCTTTTGAATTTTCGGGGAAATAAACCATATCGTTAACGTTGGTATAAAAGTTAAATATGGCTACCCAGGTGGTGTTCTGCTCTTCTAAAACTACATGGTGCTCTCCCGTTTTTACATTAAAAAAGTAAAGTTTCATGTGGTTTTGAGCGCGGTTAAGCGTCATCAGGGCCAAAACATCGGGGTTGCTGGTCCAGTAAATGCGGGGAATATAAAAATCGCCGGTTTCATCGGGTGTGAGCCAAACTTTTTTGCCCGATGCTACATCAAGCACACCAATTTTTACCGATGGATTTTCATCACCCACCTGCGGAATAGAGATGTGGATATTATCGGGATGCATTCCCTCATAATTGGTCATCTGGAAATCAGGAACCTTGCGCTCATCAAACTGCCAAAAGGCCAAGTACTTACTATCCTTAGACCAGTTCCAGGCCTGCGCCTGTCCAAATTCTTCTTCATAAACCCAATCGTAATGGCCGTTGAAGGTGCCGTTCTCGCTGGTCGAGTCGTGGGTTAGCTGCTGCTCTTTACCGGTTGCAAAGTTGTAAACAAACATATTACCGTTACGCTCCATCCCTACCTTTGAACCATCGGGAGATAGCTCTGCCGAGCGGGCGTCCTTTGCGGCCTGTTTTAGCTGCTTGCCTTCTATATCATAAATAAAATAATCTGCCACGCCCGACCGGCGGTAAATGGGCCTGAAGTTGGTTTTAAAAACCAGGTGCCTTGAATCATGCGACCATTGGAACGATTCATAACTAAAAGCCTTATCCGAACCGGGAAAGGTAAGCCCTTTGTTGGTAAAGATTAGTTCGTCCTTTAAGGTCTTAGGCTCAATTGACCGAATCTCATCGTTATTTATATAAGAATATTTGTTGCCGTTATTGGTCCAGTTTACACTCTGCGGTCCCGGGTTTCCATACAGCTTACCGCCTGATTGTAAAGCATCAGACAGGCTGCTGTAAAGCTGTTTGTTTTGTGCACTGAGGTTAAAAGGTAAAATGAGTACTAATGCCAATGAGCATATTAAACCGCAGCGGATATATTGAAATTGCATAAATAGAATAATTGAGCTGTTACAATGGATAAAACTAACTGAATTGAATGAGATTGACAAGTTTGGGGAAAGGGGAAAGGTGAAGGGTAAAAGGTTAAAGGCGAAAGGCAATAAAAATGGAAGTTCTGATTGGGATTTGAATTTCAGTGAACAAATGGGATCAAAAAATTTAGTATTATTGTTAGGGATGATTCGCGCGAGCGTTTTATGAGGATTGCAACCAATCATAAACAACAATAAAAATAAAATTATGAGAAAAATAATTTCATTTATGCACATATCCCTTGACGGTTTTGTAGCAGGCCCGAACGGAGAAATGGACTGGATTAAAGTTGATGAAGAAATTTTTGATTTTGTAGGTAAGCGGATAAGCGAAACAGACACTGCATTATATGGACGGGTAACTTACCAGATGATGGAAAATTACTGGCCGACCGCAGGAGACGGGCCGGACGCGAGCAAGCACGATATTGAACATTCAAAGTGGTATAAAGAAGCGCACAAAATTGTTTTATCAAAAACTATAAAAGATGCGGATTTGCCCAACACAACAATTATCAGCGACAACCTTTTGAACCGTGTAAATGAAATAAAACAACAGGCAGGTGGTGAAATTTTGCTGTTTGGCAGCCCGGCAGCAACCCATGCGCTTATTCAGCTAAACTTAATTGATGGTTACTGGCTGTTTGTTAATCCAATTATTCTTGGAACAGGCATCCCATTATTTGTAAACGTCAAAGACAAGATAAAACTAAAACTATTAAACACTCAACAATTTACCAATGGGGTAACTGGACTGGATTATACAGTGGATAAACAATAACATCCAACCAATAACAATAAATTGGCAAAAGGCGGGCAGTCTGCAAAGAAATTTATTTTAAATCAATACTGCCCTGCTTTCTTACTTTTTACCTTTCGCCTTTAACCTTTTACCTTCAGGCTTAATGCGTATCTTTGTATAAATTATACATACGCATGAAAGGAAAAACGCCCAGGGAATCGCATACCATAATGAACGAATTGGTATTACCCAATGATACCAATACGCTAAATAATTTAATGGGTGGGCGCTTACTGCACTGGATGGATATTGCAGCTGCTATATCGGCACAAAAACATTGTAACCGCATAGTAGTTACAGCATCAGTTGATAATGTTTCCTTTAAACACTCTATTAAGTTAGGCGACGTAGTAACCATTGAGGCCAAGGTTTCGCGGGCTTTCAATACCTCTGTTGAGGTTAGGCTTGATGTTTGGGCCGAAAACATCCCATCGGGCACACGTGTACGTAGTAATGAAGCCTTTTATACGTTTGTAGCCTTAGATCAGAATGGCCGTACCATTCCGGTACCTGAGCTGATACCGGAAACTATTGAAGATATGGTGCTGTTTGAAGGTGCACTTCGCCGCCGCCAGCTGCGTTTAATACTGGCCGGTAAAATGAAACCCGATGATGCTACCGAATTAAAAGCTTTATTTTTTGGTGAGAACCAGGCATAGCTGTAACATACCTGCGCCCCGGCAATCAAATACAAAAATCATTTTTTATGAGGAAAATCTGTTTAGGGTTAATGCTAACCTTTATTGCTGCTGCTTTTCAGTTAAGCAATTGCTTTGCGCAAAATAAGCCTGTGTTTTCTATCCCCTTTACCCTGGTGGATAACCGCCCGTTTATTGAAGTAAAAATCAAACAGCATACCTTCCACTTTATTTTAGATTGTGGTGCTGATTATGGCCTTGATACTAAAACAGCCCATTTGCTGAACCAAAAACTTGGCCATCAAAGCATGATGGGCGGTGCTGGAGCCAGCAAAGTAACTACCTGGACAACCACCGTTGACTCCGCTAAAATTGGCCCAATAAATGTCTTGAAGGAAAGTTTCTTAGTGGTTGATATATCCGAAGTAAAAAATAAGCTGCACCTACCTTATCTTGATGGTTTTATTGGCTATACTTTTATGAAAGATTATGCCGTTCAGTTTGATTACCCGCATAAGGTGATCAACTTTTATAAAACCTATAATGGGATCAACCCCATTGCTTACACCATGTATGATGGTTCGGTACCTAAATTTAAGGTGAAGATTGATGGCAAGCCCGCCATAGTGATTGTTGATACCGGCGACCGTACCTCATTTACGCTTTTTGACCATTATGCCATAAAAACAGGTATAAAAACCAACTATAAATTATCAGATACAACCATAACCGGTTATGGCATGGGCGGCCCTATTTATGCACGCACTTTTACCCTGAAACAAATGCAGGCAGGCACACTGTTGATAACTCATATACCGGCACGCATCCCAATGCTTAAAACCGGCGCCTTTTCCGATACCAGTATTGATGGCAGCATTGACGGCGGCGTACTAAAAGGATACAAATTCACTATTGATTATAAAAATCAAAAGGTATATTTTGAATAGCTAAGCGATTAGCCCAACCAGGATAATGAAGCGGTTTCGGTATGCAAAATATCAAGCACCTGAGGGGTTACGTTGCCAAATAATGAGATACCCGACGCACCGTTTTTCATAGCATATTGCATGCCCTGGCGCAGTTCGTCGTCATTATTAAAATCAGACAGGTAAAGGCCTGCATAAAGCGGGAACGATCCGGCTAAAAAGTGTACCCCTTCTGCAACAGCATCACCAATCCAGCTCACTTTTTCCTTATAAAAACCGTGATATATCATTGGGCAAACACCATCAAGTTTCCAGTTGGTCCAATCCTGCCTAACATTGCGGCGGGCAACTTCAGGCGTTGGGAAAACTGCTGCTGTTATCAGTTTTTTATGCTGATGAGCTATGGCCGATAAGCTATTTACCACCCTGCTTATATTATTGTACCTGAACAAGCGCCAGGAAAGGCTTGCCTCCGGAAATTGTATAGCTGACAGATCGGTGCCATATTGTTCCTTGAACTTTGAGCGGCAAACATCGCAATAGCAATAATCATATTCGGGCATTTCTTTGGTTTGCTCAATATTGTATTTGGCCCAAAGATTTACAGGCAGCACCACATCACAATAACGCACATAATCAAGGTGGATACCGTCAATATAATCCTTATCCAAAATGGCGGTAACCTGCTGCTCCAGGTATTGCTGCACTTCGGGCCTTGAGGGGCAAAGCCAGCGATAATAATTTACATACGGTGGTTTATCAGCGCACGAATCGCCGTTCCTGTTTTTGCTGTACCACTCCGGGTGAATGCCTGTCAATTCGGCACGGTTAAAGGTCCACATCCAGCGGTGCGCTTCTAATCCATGTGCCTTAGCCGCACGAAAATGCCTTTCACTATCTGCCTCAAAAAATATCCCTGTTATACCAGCGGCTTTAAAAGCTGTATAGCGGGTATTAAGCTCATCGTCTGTATCTTTTTGATTGGGGTTGGTCCACACCCAGTTTTTGAGTTTTTTATGCTTTTTGCTTTGATTAAGATCAGCCGCTTCACTTTTCAAGGGAATCTGCGATGCTACGCCAACCATTAAGCTGGCCTTTAAAAACTCACGCTTGTTCATTTTAATTTTTGTTTTGTTTACCGATCAAACCATCCTGATTTATTGACCATACCGAACCACCATTTCCATCCGTAACAAAAGCCATAAACTGGTGGGCCGTGGCTTCTAATTGTAAGTTGTTACCCATATTATTTATGGCCTGGCTACGCTTAATACCCAATTTTTTTAGCGATTTACAATATTGATGATGATGGCTAAACCACTCCTGCTGGCGGTAATATACCAGCCATAAATATCTTTTTTGCAGTTCGGCATAAGGCAGTTCAAATACCTTGCTATCATTTAATTTGCTGAATTGCAGGTATCCCCAGCGTTCCGGGAAATGCATATTTACTACGCCCTGAGGCGACCATACCCAGTTATGCTCGGGCAGGTTGCGCCCAGTATTATCTTTAAGTTTTACGTATTTACCGCCATCGCCGGGCCTGGTATCCCACTCAACCCTCGAAAAATTGATACGCCATAAAGTTCCTTCTCTTGGCAACTGTGTGTTGTTGCCTAAGCTGATGGCTTTAAACGGGATAGCCATTTCAAGCGTCCAGCCTTTGTCTGTATCTGTAGGGTCGTTCAGGGTACCCTGCACTTGAACTGCCGAGCGCAGATCCTCCACATTCCAGTTGATCATTGGGCTGCCATAGTTGCGGTACGGCTTATTCAAAAAGAGGTCAAAAACAGTATTGAGCGCATTATACTCTATCTCGAAATACTGGTGCGTGGTATTATTGGGGTTAATAAAAACCTCAAAATCGTTATCATAAAAAATAATATCATCGTGATGCTTTAGTGTGGCCCAAACATGCGGGTCGTGGATCTGGACTGCTATATAAAGGCAGCTATCGTCCCAAAGCATTTTTACATTTGTTTTTAATAGTGGCTTTGGTTTAAGGTCGCCTTCAATATCAACAAAATCTTCCGTCCACTTAGCTTGCTGCCAAATGGCATCGTTAATATTACCATCAATTATTGGCGGCGTGCTAACATAGTTAACCACATAACCTTTAGGGATAGTAAATAAATTCTCAAAACCCTTAAACTGTGATTGCGCAATTACACTTAGCGGACCAACAACCAGAATTGAAGCAATAAATAGTTTGACTGCACGGCTAAGCATTGGCTTTTTATACATGGGTATTGGCTATCAGCTGCCTAATTCAACAATACGGTCAAATTCCTCGCGTTTCAGGCCCATTACAGACAGGCGGCCCTGCCTTACCAAGCCAACATCTTTCAGCCTTTCGTCGGCTTTTATTTCTTCGAGTGTTACAGGTTTAGCTAAACTTTGAACCGGCGAAAGATCAACAACTACCCAATTCGGATCGCTGGTGGTTGGATCCTGGTAAAATTCTTTTACCACTTTGGCTATACCTACAACGGCTTTACCCTCGTTGCTGTGATAAAAAAGCACCAGATCGCCTTCTTTCATCTCCCTTAAGTTGTTGCGCGCCTGATAATTCCTGACACCGTCCCAAAAGGTACGGCCATCGCTGTTGAATTTTTCCCAACTATATTTTACGGGTTCTGATTTTACCAACCAGAAAAGTGGGTTTTTCATATCGTAGAGGCTGTTTTTGATAGTATAGGTGTCAACATAGGTGTCAAAAATACGAAGATTCTGCTAAGTAATTTGGTCAATTTCCATCATTTTTGATTTTACTTTTTTTTTGGTACTTTTGAATTATTAGTTCCGCAAGGGCTAAATGGTAAAAAAAAAGCCAAAAAACTCTAACCTAAATTTAGGTTTACGTTTTAATCGAAAATGGTCTTTTTTTCAACTATTTAACTCAAATAAAAAATGGGACTAAAAGCCAAAAAAACAGATGATTCAATCATCATTCAAACGTGGGAACAATACGAATTTAAGTTATTCCCCGGCAGTAAAAGCACAAAGCCTTACTTACATTTTCTATTCTTGAACCCTGAAACAGGGAAAGAAAAACGGATTAGGAAATTGGCAGGTTTAAAACCCGGCAGTAGTTTAGCTGCATTAAAGAAAGAAGCTAAACAAATGGTGCCAGACCTTGTAGACCTCTTATCTAAGGGTTGGAATCCAATTGCAAATACTTGTAATGATTTACCAGTAACCCCTATTTCACCAATTATTGATTGTATTGATTACTGGTTGAAGCATAGAGAGGAACAAAAAGCAAATAATGCCATTGCTAAAAAGACCTTAGAAAATAACTACCATCTGATGAACTATTTTAAAGACTGGTTAAAAAGTAAAAATTACAGCTTTCGTAAAGCAAATACTTTCACTTATCTGGATATAAATAGTTTTATGCAAACAACTGCTAAAGCACGTGTTTGGAATAAAGTAAGTTATAATACTTACAGAACTGATATAGGTACTTTCTTTAAGTACTTAGTTGCACTAAAAGTATTAAATGAAAACCCTGTACTGCTCAGCGAGAGTAAAAACACAAAAAAGGATTCATCAAGATTTGTGATTTTTGAAGAAAGTGAACTAATTGAAGTTGTTACCACCTTAGAAAAAGATAAATCATTTTTAGAACTATATATTGCTTGTAAGATTTTGTTTTATTTAAACATACGTCCGGTTGAAATTACCCGTATTCAGGTTTACAATATTGACTTTGAAAAAAGGCTTCTAACCTTAGAACCTTCAAAAACTAAAAATGGTAATGAAGCGAAATGGCAGTTAACAGATGAACTATTTATTCTTTTACGTGATTATCTAAAAGATACCCCGGCTAATTATTTTGCCTTTGCAAATCACAACACACCAAAACCAGTTCAGGCTAATGAAGACTTTTTGGGGCAACGTTGGCGGGCGTTCAGAAAGAAATATAAAATATCATCACATCTTAAATTTTATGCCCTGAAACATAGTTCAGACTGGTACGATTTAGAAAATGGTGTAAGCCTTCAAAAGATAAGTGAAAGAAATAGGCATTCTAACCCTAATGTTACCGTAGCATATATTGAACAACGATTGAATAAGAAAATCATTCAACCTTCTTTAAGTACCAGATTCTAAATATTTGTCTTGAAATGAAAAGCCCCTGTGAAAACAAGGGCTTTTTTTTTTGATTGGATAATATTTTTGAATGTTAATCATATATTTAAGCCACCTAAAAAAGTTTATATGAAAACAGTTTTAATCTTCGCCTTACTTATCAATACATCGTTTTGTTTTGGGCAACTCAGTAAGAATAAATACAAAATAGTTCATTCCGAAAAAGATAGTAAAGGGCTGATAAATAGTTTAGATGTATTAGTGCCGAATATGTCAGTAATTAAATCGGTAAATAAACAGCTTTTTGATAAGTACAAAAACACAGGTATAGTAACCTTTCAGATATATTATTTTGATGACTTGAAAGTTGCTCTAATGTATAGAAAAGTAATATTTGATAAGAATTTGAGTGACGAAAAATTAGACAAAATGGCTCAACATCTCATTGGGAAATTTGAATATAATTCATACTTAAACCCAAACCAAAGTTTAAAAATAGGACGAGATGCAGATATGATTTGATGTCTTTAAAGCTATTTATGCAGTAATAGAAAGGCACCCAAACCTATGACAGCAACACCGCCGACCTTTAGCCCTATATGCTTGTTTTCAGGCTGTATAACGAATGATTTAGCCCCGGTAATAACAACGTATGGATTCTCATTCTCGATGTTTATAACAAGGCTTTTACCTTTTAAAAAGCCATTACTTTTTTCACTGGTAATAACGTGATATTCATCTTTCATTTGAAGCTTCAACCCTACTGAATCACCTTTAATATTGATAGTAGCGTTGTACCAGTTTTTAGGCTCCTTAATATCCTTAGATAAAAAATAATTTATTTTCCCTGTACTGTCTTTCATCAGGTAAACGGTGTCAGCCTTAACAATGGTATCAACCTTTGCAAGGGTTGAAAAATCTGAATAACTTCTGATACCTGATGTATTTTTTACATAGTTGAAGGCTGTCTTATCAGAACCTTTCAGTACTGCTAAAACATCAGATTGTGTAGCTGTGAAAACCTTTTTTTCTACACCAGAACCACCGGATTTTGTACGGTACAATCTGGCTGTATCAATTAAGGCTGCAATCTGGTTATTACCATTACTGATAGTTTGTGATTGCTTAAATACGATATAGCCAAGAATTATGATAACCGCTACTGGCACCAGATACCATAAATAGTTTTTGTTAAACATCAGCTTTCTTATCCTTCCCGGCTGAACTGCCAAAATAATAAGATACTACGGCTGCTGCTACTGCTATCAATCCATTGTCTAAGCCTTTTATAAAGAAGTAAGCAAAGCATAAAACGACCACCAGTAAAGCCAGTAGGTCAATAAATTTTATATTTTTCAGTAGTTCAATCATTTCCGTGTTTATCTATTTCGTTCTTAGAAGGTAATAGGTTGGTGATTTGATTAACTATGAATTGCCAGATTTTGGAATCTGTAATTATTTCAATGTTTTCTACAATGCTCTTGAACTCCCGTACACTAATCAGGGTTGAGAATATCAACATTACCTTGATAACATCCCCGGCAATATTGTGCTGCACCACGTAAGCGCAAACAATACCAAATAAGTATAAAATCATTTTGGTTATGGTTTCGCCAAACTTCTTAGCGGTTACTTGCTCACCAGTTTTTAAGGCTTTCCAAACTCCTGTAATCATATCAATGATTAAAAGGAATATAACTACACCTATCATTTCATAGGTAGGTAATAGGTACACGGCAAAGCACCAGATTAAAAATTTAAATATGTTCGCCCAAATGAACTTTAAAAGGGCTGATATTGAGTAATTCAATTTATGATTAAGGGTTAGGTACTGTTTCATCTGTAGATGATTTATTATATAATGCTGCTTCGTCTTTTCTTCGTTGCAGTAAGTCTTGAACTATTTTGCCCCCGGCTTTATCCCACATTAAAAAGGCTGATTTAATAAGGTCAAATGAAGATTTGGTATTAATCAGCTTTAGTAATGTGCTTTTAGCTAAAGCTTCATTACCGACATTAAAGGAAAAGGAAACAAGGGAATTAAACTGATGCTGATTGATAGGGATTTTAACCGCTTTGGTTACAGCTTGTTCATAGGATGCTACTATAGCGGTAAACATTGAATCACATTGTGCCTGTGTAATGGTATCCCCTATGGCTACTTTCTTACCGCCGGGGTAATAAGTAAAACCAACACCTATTGTAGGTACACCTGCAACATCAAGGTAAGCTTTAAGCCTTACCCCTTCGTGCTTATAAATAAAATCCCGTCCTTCTTTATCAATCTTCATTACCGGGGTAATAGGGCTAAAAAGGGAAAAACAGGTTAAAGTTTTTTGTATATTTTTACGACAATAATTTAAACCTTATGGAAACCACATTTGATAATTTAATTGAAAGGCTTGATAATTTAATGTTTGAAGACTGGATTGAATTAGAAAATATTTTACCATTGGCAACCGAATTTATAAAACGAAAATTTCCAGATGATTTTAAAGAAATCAATGAAAGAATTACATCCTTAAACTTTACCCCACAAGGAGGTTCAAATATTAAGTACGCCCCCCGAAGAAATCCTATAGAAGTATGGAAAATTGCAGTTTCAACTTTCAGGGGTATTATTCAAGCACAAAAAGAAAATTATGAAGAACAATTTAAGGGCTCTTCAAACATACCAGAATCAGTTAAAGACAAAGGAGTATTGGTAAATGCCCAAACAATTTTGGAACTAAAAAACAATAATGATGAGATAACAAAATTATATAATGCTCAAATATCAGAACATCAAAATGAAATAAATTTACTGATTAGAGAAAAAAAAGATAGAGAACAAGTAAATGAAAAATTAAAAAAGACGATTGAAGAATTAAAAGAAGAGAATAATCAACTCTTAAATAATTATAACATCGAGAAAAATAGAAACAAATCTATATTTAGTGACCAGATTAAAATCAATTTTGCAAATACTACTCACTGGTCAATTATTACTGCTTTTATATTTGGCTTTTTTGGAATTGGATATTACTTTGGGAATAATAGATTTGATTCTGAAAAGCTATCTATGCGGGATACTATTATTTCCTTAAAAACTCAAAATCTAATCCTAAAAGATAGTTTGCACCATAAGAAAATTAGTTTGAAGTGATACCAGATAAGTTAGCCTTAGTTGGAATAGTACACGGGTTAATTTCTCTGGTCTGTCTTACCTTAGTTGTGAACACAACCCCGGCGGTACGGTCTGTACCAGATTCACTAAATCTCTGGTAAGTAGTGTCAGTATCCATCAAAAAATCAGGGTAATCATCATCACCAAAAAAAGCTAAAAAGTCATTAGCAATCAGTTCGCAATCTGACATAATATCATCTTCTGAACTTTGAAAATTAGGGTCTTCAATATCAGCAACCATCAGTTTGAACTGATGGATTATTTCATTGCCATTGATATAGCTGTTTACAGGTTGAATGTGTACCACCTTATACAGAATATCCGGGTATGCTGCAAAATCAAAATCATCTGCATAGATAACTGTATTGATTTGGCTATGCCCTTCAAAAAACTCAATAAACCGTTGTTTAATCTGGTTAAGTGTAAGCATTAATTGTACCTTCTGTAATACCCGGAATAAAACCCGGTTTTGTTCGCTAACCCTTCAAAAAACTCTGATAGATTAAACGTATTATCTGGTAAATACCACCCGGTACTTTCACCAGAACTATCTGAAACAACATCCAAATTTTCATTCAAATCAACTTCAAGATGTTTAATCAATCGTTGCTTATAAGTTGCAAATTTGTTATCGTAATTATCTTTTACCTGCTGCAATTCATTGAAGTTAGCAGTAGTAGCATTTTCATCATTCTTGCGGTTTACACCCTTATTAGTAAGCTTATAATGCAGTGGTACGAAGCCATAAGACAGCGTACCATAAATTAAGAATGGCTTGATGTAATCTTCTAACAATTCTAAGTTGACAGGGGTTATTGTGTACCCGGAAATAGTTGAAGCTGATAGCACTTCGTTCGCAATTGCTGCAAACAAATCTGCACCTAAAAGTGGCTTCAATTCTAAATCCTGTACTTCAAAAATTGTATTAGCAATTATCTTACTATCAACGTTAGTTTCAATAATGCTATTAGCCTTGATTGTGGTTTCAGATATAAATAATGTCTTCATTAGTCTTCTGCATTTATTTTAACTACTGAGTTTGCCACCCATCTATGACGGCAAAAAGGTGTAGTAGTATTTGTATTAGGATTATGATAAAACCCACCACGGTAATCAAAAATTGAATACCCAAATAATGAACTCATTTGTTGTATATCTTCTCTGGTATAATATTTATCATTAGCCATTAGTTTAGCGCAAAACGGTCTGTTTTTATCATCTTCCGGCCCTTCATAACTGTATCTGACTTCTACCCTTCTGATATTTTCCAATGCGGGCTGCATTGATTTTTCTGTTGGGTTGATAGTGATACCTTTACCTACATCAGCTTTATTGATAACCCCGGAATCTTCTAAACCTGTAATGATTTTTCTGATTTCATCTGCTGTTACCGCTATGCCTAAATCTTTTCTGATTGCAGCTTTAATCTGTGTAAGGCTCATATTCTTGATACCGTTCTTTATCAGGTAATCAGAAATATCTTTTTCATCATCAAAAGCTAATTCAATGGCTTTCACATCTGAAAATGATTGAACTGAATAATCCAACTTCTTTAAGGTTCTAAAGGCTTTTTTCTTTAAGCCAATGTGTTTTACCTTTTCAAAGTCATCATCCGTTAAATGCCCTGAAAATGTGTTCAAATCAGAATTAAAACCCTTACCTGTTGATGGTACAGCCCCGGCGGGTGCAGGTGGTGTTTCCACCGTATTAGCAGGTACAGGTGAACCAACAACATTTACATCTGGTGTCTTACCATCAGTTGCAGGTTCTTGTGTCGGTACTGGCTTCACTTCATCAATTAATCTGTTGCCATTTTCAATATCAGGTAACCCTGCTTCTGCTCTTATCTCATTGATGGTATAAGTTTTCATTTTCATAGCATCAGATAATGTTGCTGCGAACAATGAACCTTTATCCTTAAATTCCAATTCACCTAATCCAATTTCAGCAAACAAGCGGTTTAAGCCAGATTCTAATTCATTTCTTCTGTTCTTAACAAATAGGTTTTTGAATATCTCATAAGCGGTTTCTAATTCAGTAGCACCGCCTAACTGACCATCAGTTTTGATACCAAATAACATAGGTGATACGGCACTGTGAGCAGTTAAAATATCCTGTATTACGTCTTTCTTAACTTCTATATATGCTTTGTCCCAATCAGAAGGCGCAATATTTTTTACGTCTGGTGGTAAGCTTGTAGCATTTTCAAATCCAATAATCATTTTACCACCGTTTTGCCCGGTGAATGAGTTTTGAATTTTATTAGTTATTTGGCGTTTAACTTCATCATTTGGCGAACCTGACAGGAACGTAATGATTGAAGAAACGCTAAAGCTGTTTTCAATGCTATTAATCTGAAAATCCCTGATAGCTATATCAGTTTCAATAGACTTGATTGCCCCTGAATAATCAGGAGTAGGATATATATTGTTGACTGATGGTGCATAAGAGGTAAAGAAAAATACTTTTGATTTACCGTCCGGGTTGCTGTTAGCAGTCCAAATATCATAGCTTAATAATATATTAGGGTCAAAGAACCAGTCATTACTATACCAGAATTTACTTCTGTCTTTGTTACACCTGATTTTGTGTGCAGGTATGTGATTATACTGTATAGGTTTGTTTAATTTGTTATAAACAACCTCGATAGCATAGTAATTAAAAATTAAATAGTCATTGATAATCTTGCTGATAAACTCATTAAAATTATCTGATGGATTAGGTTTAAATTTTACGTCTTTATCCCCGCCTTTAAGCGTTAAACCATCACCAATGATATAGTCAATTTTGCTGTTGATTATACCTTTGTGAAGTGGGCATTCATTAAATAGTTTAAGTAAGAAGTTAGGGTATAGATTGTCTATTCCATATCTTACAAATACTTTATCACTATTACTTTGAATTCGTTCTACTGGTGGTGGTGTAACGTGCTGATTAAACCTCACTATTTCCCTGCTCTCTGTATTCCCTGTGTTAATCATTATTCGGATTGTATGTTACATATTCAGTAGGGTCTGAATTATAGATTATCGGCTGTGTAACGGTGCCTATCACTTTAGCTTTGCCATTTTCAATAGCGTTTCCTAATGAAGTTTCATCAGTTGTTTCTATGGCAGATTGATACACTGAATAAGTGTAGCTGCCTTGTTCCAAAGTGTTGATTGTATTAGCTGATAATTGAAAAAGGTCGTAACGGTTTAGGTCTAAGCTTTGGTTATTGCTCAGAACAAAACGGCTAACAACTTTGGTAAAATCGTTGGATAGAACCAGAAGATACACCGGGCTAACTATGGTTGTTAACTCCGTTAGTGTTAACACTAAATTCTGTACCTGTTTACTTTTATCAATTAAAATCATTCCCTACTGTTTTGTAGGTAATAGGTTTGTGATTAAATAAAAATTGATAATTTCGGGTAACTTAAATCACAATGGAAAAACTATATAAGAATTTGTCACATCCTGAATACCTGAATATAATTTCAGATGTAAGAAACCTGAGAGATATTGAAACAACTGAAAAGAATATTTTAAATAAATGCGGGTTTGTCATTGATGTTGAACTACCGCAAATGTTAGATGTGAGCAAAAACCAACTTAAAGTAAGATTGTACAAAATAGCTGATGAACACTATATTACCCGGTTCGATAAATACCCTGAGAAGGAACTTTATTTTCACTGTGATGAAAGAGATGGATTGACTGATTGCTTAAAAGACGTTTGTAAGTTATACCTAAAGGAGTAGTTTATTTTAACCTTAATAAAGGTACTATAAGTACCACTTAGGGTACTTTAAATAAACCAAAAAAGCCCCGTTATTTCTAACAAGGGCTATATAAACTTCGTTGTTGAACGAATTATATTTTGTCTACTATTGAAGCTATATAGGTTGGGTCAATGGTTTTGGTAAACCCTTCTTCAACACCTGATAATTTCAACTGGTAACCGTTCATATCTGAATTCTTAGTTCCGGTTTCTTCGGTTACATTTGTAAGTTCACAGAAACCATTTAAGCCTGATACGATATAAACACCGCTTCGTAATTTGATAAGTAAAGCAACTGGTTGCTGCATTAAACTATCAACAAACTGTTTTGCAACTTCGGTTATACTTGAAATTACAATTGTGGTTTCCTGTGAGTTTTCAAAGGCACCCGTTGAACTATCTCTTTTAATTGTACCCTTGTAAGAAACTGATTCCTTTAAAAGACCAACTGATACAAAAGTTTTACCTGATGCTATATTTACTTGATTAACTATAGTAGTACCAGAAGCCATTGCGTAAACTTCGGTTGAACCAGATATGGTTACTAAGTCACCGTAACCGATAACCCAAAGTTTAGCAACACCACCAGAAATACCCCTGCTGCATTGTTTTGTATATGCTAATACGCTTGTACACGCCATTATATATTTTCTCCTTTATTAGATTAATTTGGGGGCTGAATATTTACAGCCCCGGTTATCAATCATCTTTATTTTATTATTCTGTAATTAAACAGTAGCTACACCAATTTCATTAACGTAAACCGGAACAACACCTAATGCAAAATGGAAATCCATATAGATGTTCTGAGTTTCGATAGAATACTGCATAGTTGCTTTATCTTCTTCACCTAATAAATCGGTGCCGAGTTGGTAGGAGCGCAAGCGACCGAAGTACACTTTTCTTGTACCTATTAAACCATCTACAGGAACTAACTTACCAGTTGTACCATATAAGGTTTTATCCTCAGTTGGTTTGTAAATGTTAAGGTTAGCTAAGTTTAAAACTACTTCATTATAAACATCAGTACCAACAAATATTACTGCATCAGATTGTGATGTAATTTTGGTTGGCATACCTAAGAAACCGTTTTGCAGTTTCGCTAAAGTAGTTGAACCAGTTGCACCTGATAAGTTGATATAAGCACCTGCACCGATTTGTTTAATGAAACCGTCAAATCTGCCTAAAGTAGTATTGCCTGATTGTGCTACTGTATCACCTTGCCAGATTAATTTTTCTGACTCCTGAGCAATCTTAGCTGCACGTGCTGACATAATCTCATTAGCAAATAGTGCTTCGGTATAAGTCTGGCCTTTGGTTAAATACTGAACCATCCAAGAATTTTCCAATGGTTTGTTACAAAGGTTCTGTTCATCCTTAATAGGGTGTACAGTTAGTATAGCCTGTGAAAAGTTAGCGTTACCTGTTGCAGAACGACCGCAAACACCACCATTTTGTAATGTTACATCAGTACTTAATAATTGTAGTGCATATTGTCCCTTTACACCAAGGGTTACTGAACCTGCATCCTTTAAAATAGTTGCAGTTTGATTACCAAATACTGTATCAACCAAAAGTGTTTTTGATGTTTGGTCAACGTATTGTGGTAATGATGAAATGTTAAATGCCATTTTCTCTTTCTCTTTATCTCTCTCTTTTTATTATCCCTTGCGGGTTTAAATTCTTAGGCTATCAGATTCAGACTTATAAGTCTGACCTTTTCACCTTCGTAACCTTTTTATTTTTTACCCATTAGTTGGGCTAAAGCTTCTAACTTTTTAACCTTGTCTTCTTTTGCCAAAACTGAATTATCAACCTTAGAAAATTCTGCCGGGGTATCAGATAGGACTTCAAATGCACTTTCAATTGCTTTGAAATTGTCTGCAATCACTGACATATCCTGTTTTGAAGCTTTACCTGCTAAAGCATCCTTGATTGCTGAAATCATTGAATCCATTTCATTAATCTTGTCTGCTAATGCTTGTAAGGCTGCTGTGTTAGCATTATCTGCTACTGCATCACCGTCTTCATCAACTTCTGATGCTGCTTCTGCCGGGCTTTCACTTGCTTCTTCTACTGCATCTGCCGGGGCTTCTTCTTTTTTAGCCGGGGCTACTGCCTTTTTAGCAAAGTGTTCATCTGAATCATCAGATGCACCTTCCATTATTTCATCAATCATACCGCCCTTTGTGGCAAATGATTGACCGTTAGATAAAGTGTAGTTACCGTCTGGTGCAGGTATTGAACCTGTAACACTTGATACAGATACTTTAGTGCCCTTAGCATATTCACCTTCAATGGATACATCCTGAGAACCATCTTTTACTTTCACCGCTTCAAACTTTTGGTCTTCAACATAGAAAAGCATACCGATAGCCTTAGTTGCATTTTTGATAGATTCTATTGCTTCTTTTTTTGTCATTTTTAGATTTATTATCTTCTTTACTGGTAATAGGATTATCTGTTGAATAAATCCTTTACCCGTTATTATTCAATCTTTCGATTGCAGCGTTAAATTCTCTGATTGCTTGTGACAGTTCTAAATCATCAATGGCTGATGCACCGTCACTTAATTGATTTGTTGGGAATAATGAAAAGATACCTTCTACTGAAAAACCCTTGATTTGTCCTTTTTTAATGGCTTGCCAAACGGTAGGATTATTGACCTTAACCCCTACAACCCAAGAACCCAATGGCAGGTCTAAACCTGCGGGTGACGGTATTCTTTCATCAGTAATGGATTGAAAAACATAGCTGTCAGCCGGGATAATGGTATGCTCAATGTTGGTGTTGTTGAATAAACCTTTTTGGGCAAAAACCTGTGCTATCTGCCTGATGGTATCCTTAGAAAATACCGCATAGAAATCCCCTTTATCACCGTTACGATAAATGGGTTTATCAGGTATCATTGCTGCACCTAATAACTCCTGCTTTTCATCATTAGCTGCAAAATATTCAATTTTTGAAAAAGCGATAAAGTCACTTTCAATGGCAGGATTTTCTACAAGTGCTATGGCTGATACGAAGCTTTCATTAGCTTCATCAATTTTCAATTCGATTAATGGTAGTTTCATTAACCGGGTAATAGGTAATTACCTGCAAATAAAAAATCCGGTAGTTTTTTACGCTACCGGAGTAATCTTACATATAGTGCTGCACAAGTATTAAAACAGCTTTAGCAAGAAAAGAAAAAATAAAGACCAGCTTTTCATTTTTTCTTTATCACTTTTGAAGGAGAAATCTTTGAGAACCAATATTGCGCACAAAAGTTATTTTTAAAACGAAGAAAATACTTTTTTCAAACTCTACTTTAAGAAAAAAATTATGAAAAACTTTGAATACAGAAATCACTTAATAAGTGATGCTGACATATTTTTAACCAATGCATTATTTGAGTACTGGTTAGATGGTATGAATAGTAATGAAATTGAAATTGTTTCTTCAAATATGTTTAATTCACTAGAAAGTGGAAATACTTCTTATTCAATATTTACTGTTTACAAGGAATACAAAAAGTAGTTTTTAGTTCAAATAATTATTATTAAATAGTTGATTGCCTATCTAAATACGCTGCTCTATCCTGTGCGCTTGAAATATCCTTTTCAACTACATAAGCCTTTATTGGCTGTTGTTTGGTAGTATCAGGATGATTTAACACGTTAACGTTCTGTATTCCTTGCTGTGCAGCATTTAAAACAGTACTGTTGATAGTAGGTGCAGAATAAGAAGGTGTAACACCTGCTGATGAAGAAGCACCCGGTACTTTAACAGATAAAATAGTTTTAATATTTGCTAAACCAGAAGCTACAGCAACCCCGGCTGCTAATGCACCCCTTACAGGTGAAGTTAAATCCGGCACGGGCAAGAACTGTGATTCATAAGCTTTTTGTGCTGATAAATAAGTTGAAATTGTAGCAGAGGCTACAGCCAAAGCTTTACCTGCTACTGTATTTTTCCCGGCAATATCTGCTGCTGCCTGTAAACCCTGTGATACTTCATCATAAGTTGCTAATTTGGCTTCCTTTTCTGCTTCTGCTAATGCTATGCGGGCTTTAGCACCTTCATCATCTGAATCTTTTGAAGCTTTCTGATAGTTGGCTTCAATTTCAGCTAACTTAGTAGCGTTCCCTGCTGCTAAGAACTGTTCCTGTGCATATTGTGCTTTAAGGGCTGCTAACTTCGCTTTCCTGATTGCTTCTTCCTTGTTGAAAACTGTCTGAGCAGAATCTTTACCATCAGCCCCGGCACGGTTTGCATTTTCAGTATTAGTTACCCCTACATTGGCTGCACTGGTTGCATTAGATAAACCTTCTTCCTTATAACTACGGTTCAACTGATAGTCCCGGCTTGCATTGATAGCTTCTGATTCATCAGGGTTAGCATTTTTCAAGACTGCATCAGCTTCTTTTAATATTTGCTTACGCTTCTTTTCAAACTCATTTAAGGTATCATCATCACTTTTTTCAAGGTATGCCTTAACTTCATCAGCATATTTTTTATTTATTCTGCTTTTTGTTATACCCAAAGCTTCTTCTAAATCAGAAGCATCTTTTCCGTACTTCTTAGCTATGGCAATCAGTTTATTATACTTGAAATCTGCATCAGCCAATTCAATATCTCTTTGGCTTCGTCTACCTTCGTTAAGTACTTTGGCTGCTTCATCTTCACCTGATTTAAGCTTGTCCAAATCAGCCTTCCTTAAAGCATCTGCTTTCTGTTTGGCTGCTTTTTTAACCTTTTCGGCTTCGTCTGCCCTTTTCTTTATCTCAGTATTTTGTAGTACTGTAATTTCTGATTCACCATCTGCCAATTTCTTCTGGTAATCATCAGCATCTTTATCTAATAAGGTATTTTTAAGCTGTTGATTTTTAATTTCTAAGGCATAGGTATCCTGTCCTAATGCTTTTCTTTCCTTGATGATTCTTTCATTGGCATCAACTTCTTTCTGAACCCTGATTTTTCTTTCATCTTCGGCTTGTGAAGCTGCTTTTTCTGCTGCACCTTCTTTAAAGTTGGCTATAACGTTAGCATCATCTGCTATTTGCTTTAAACCATCCTTAAAATCTGCTGCTGCTGCCTTGAAATCTCCTTTTAGTACATCAATCAATACTTTTATACCTGTTACAACTTCATCAATGGGTATTTTCAAAAATTTAATAACAGATAAACCAACCCCGGAAATGATTTGTGAAAACTCCTTGAATACGGTGCCAGTGTTTTTTAAAGCAGGGAACAGCCTTTCAACGGCTGCTGTAACTTTATCCCAATTGGATACCAGATAAGCTAAAGCTGTAATGATTAAACCAATACCTATTGACCATAATGCAGCCTTTAAGCCGATTGAAGCACCAGTAGCACCTTCTTCTGCAACTGTTACTGCTTCTGTAGTTGCAACCTGTGCAATATTAGCTTCACTGGCTGCTGCTGAACCTTCCGTTCCTGCTGCTAAGGCTGCATCATATTCCGCTTGCGCTGCTGTTAAAGCTTGTAACGCTGTTACTTTGGCTGCTGCTGTTTCTAAAAATGCTTGTTCTCCAACTGTAGTTGCTACAGTAGCATCTAAACCTTCTGCCTTAACCGCATTTAAGGCTGTTTCCGCTTCAATGGTAGCTTCTGCTGCTGCAATTTTCGCTACCGCTAATTTATCCTCTGCAACCTGTTGAGCAGTTAAACTTTCAGTTACCGCTT
This sequence comes from Mucilaginibacter sp., assembly GCF_965277465.1. Classification (GTDB taxonomy): domain Bacteria; phylum Bacteroidota; class Bacteroidia; order Sphingobacteriales; family Sphingobacteriaceae; genus Mucilaginibacter. The sequence continues at coordinate 1,954,179 of NZ_CBDICW010000001.1, read as the reverse complement.
CTGATGAAACAACCTGTGCATCCGTTGCAACAACAACCTTAGCTGCTGCTGCTGATGTTAAGCCTAACATTGATACAAATGAGCGGTAACCGTTGGTTATTTCGTGAATACCGCTTAATGCGTGGGATAATGCTAATACGCTTTGAAGGCGAAGCATTACTTCTTCTGCCTTAGCCCCTTTTATACCAAATAAACCCATAGCCCCGGCAACCCCGGTCATAGCTACGGCTGCGCCCCTTGCTATAGGAATCAATGAACCAAAACGACCTAAAGCCGGGTTAGCTGCTTCAATAGATTGTTTAAAATCTAAGGCTGCTAACTTTAATCTACCTAATTCTTTTGCGCCGTCCCTAAAAGCTTGTGAATTTCTACCTTGTACCTGTTCAATTTTTTGAAGTTCAGCCGTTAGTTCCCTTATCTGTAATTTATAGGATTGAACATTGGTTGTGCCTAAATTCTGATTACTGACAGATTCAATTTTTTTACCTAATGCGGTGATTCCCTGTTCTGCTTCTGAGGTATTAAGCCCTACATTTATTAATATTTTATCTTCGTCATTGCTTGCCATCTTTACCTTTTTTAAGAGGTAATAGGTGAAATTCAAAAAGAAAAAGCTACCTGATTAGATAGCTTTTCAATTGGGTAAGTGGTAAGGTTAAGATATTATCACCGGGCTCCTGCTACAGGTGTAACTACCAGTAATCACACCGCCAGTAACACTATAAGAATTAGTACCATCTGAATAAAAACCATCAGCTACATAACTGGTGCCGGTACTGTCTTTTACTATGGTATTGATTACAGGGTGCGGGTCGCTTATCTTATAATTTACATAGGTGCCTGAACCATCATTAGCAGAAGAACAGGTTAATGTTTTGGTTGAGCCTTCAACAAAATAGGCATCATAGGTCATACCGGATAAACTTGCAGTTGTACCGGAACTCACAATTGTTGAAGACGTATCAGTCAGATAATAGTAGGTACTGTTGGCGTAATAAGAACTGATATTTCTTACTGGAACATTACCCGAAAATCCAAATATGGTTGAACCAGTATTTAAAGTACCAGTGTTTGTACAATAATTACCACGGGGCGTAGTGGTTGAAGCCTGTGTTGGTGTAATAGCAAATCCTAAGTTGAAAGTAACCCCTGTATTAACGCAAATACCGTTAGCATTAGCAAATGTTTGCCCTGATGTTGCAGCCTCATTAACTGCCATTGCATCAGCATTAGCTTGTGAAATCTGTGATACATATTTTCCTGATGGAATTAAGTAATAAGAGGCTTCACCAGTATAACCTGAACCACAATTATTTTTTTGAATGAAGGCTGCATACGTTGAATTATAATACCCTGAAAACGGAGTATTGCTATCATTTAAATAGGCAGTTTGTAAAGTTATTGTTGACGGTGACTGACTGTTTGAATACTCAACCTTCAATATCTTAAAATAATTTTGACCTAAAACTGAATTAAAATAAACCGGGGTTCTAAAATCCAAATTTTGAATATCCACTTCATTTAAGTAGGCTGTTAGTTCAATAATCCGGGTGTTACTATCCGTTAGTTCTGCTATCTGATTTGAATAATATCTATCATATAAAGTTTTTTTACCTGAGCCATAATTTAACAGTACACCACCTGATGTATAAAATACTTCAAGGGGGTTACCAAAAGTTAAATCAACAAATTCATATTGTGCTGATAAACTAAATTCATTAGCCTGTGCATACTGGCTAAATGTATAACTGGCTGTATTACCGCTATCAATATGTGAAAAGTAATACTGCTGTGTTGCTGCACTTAATGAAACAATACCAATTTCATAGTTGGGGCAATTTTGTAACCCATTATAAAATAATAACCGGGGTACAGTTACCTTCTGCTTCTTCAAATTGTTGGTATCCAATTCCCACAAATTAGGAACGCTTCGCCCGTTATAAAAAGGAACAGGCGTTGAACCAAAAATCAGGTCAATACTTTTATCCTGACCATTAGTTGTACCTGTCAGCGTTAAATTACCATACGTTACACCATATTTATCTTTGTAATACTTGCTGTAATAATCGGTATCATCTTTAAAATTGAAGGTATACAGGTTAAAAATATCTGATACAGGGGTTTGTTTAAACGTTGATGCATTATCAATTTTATTAGTCCAGTTTATCGCATTCTTAACAATAGTATTAGCGTTGAACTTTGAATAATAGTCATTATAAGGGGTAAAAATAATATGTTTGGGGTTATCCGGGTCGGGGTAAACATACAGGTTAAACATCTGAATCACCGATTTTAGGAAATCTACCTGCTTAATTATCTGTGTGTTCTGACCTACCAAAACAGCCACATCATTTAAACCTACTGTTACCTGTGAACTATTCAACTGGCTACCAATTTTAACATCAACCAGATTATAGTTTACCGATATGCCTTCGGGTACGTGACCATCAATATAAAGGACAAAAGCCATTTCACCACCTGCATCAAATTGATTAGTTAAAACTAAATTACTGGTAATGGCAGGGTTGTATTGAATAGCCCCGCCTGTGACCGAATTGTAATTAGTAACAATCTGACCTATGTTATTGAATTGCCCGGTGCTACTGGTTCTATACAAACATTGAAAACTAATTTGGGCATCTGTACCTGAAAATTGAGCAGATGAAAATGTTATCTGTGCGCTTACCGTAGTGTTGATAGTTTTATTAAAAACGATACGATTACCATTGACCAATGCCGGGTTTATCAATGTCTGACCAGTAGCCCCGGTTAGCACATTATTAAACCCTATTAAATTGTTGTATTCGGTGCGGTGGTTGGTGTTATCTCTATAGGTTTGATTGTTCCCGTTGTACTGAACGGGTGTAGTGTTTCTGTTAACCTCAAATATGATAGATGGTGCCTGAGCAAAACTAAAATCAGAATCATTATTGGGAACAATAAGCTTATTAAATTCATCCATAAAAGCGGTTGAACCTGTAACGGTGTAACTATAGTTCCCGGTTAACCCCGTTTGTGTGAACAAGGCATTAAAGTACTCTTTCAGATAAAAAGAAGGTCTGAAATTCCGGTAATCTATCTGGTTATCAAACGAAGTATCATTAGCTATATTAGCCCCGTAATCAATCATTGAATAAACAAAACCATCACCTGTATTACCTGTAATGCTCACCCCATTTTTGGTATAAATGTTAGACCAACTGTTTACAATATTTTGGATATTGTAAGTATGGCTGAACCCGGAAAAGTTTAAATCAGATATTAATTTATCATTGATGATATAAAAGAAATCAGCTATGTAATTTTTGATGTAGCATTCATAGGTGATGTTACCTGATGAATCCCGGTTTGAAGAAATAAATTGAAGCTTGCCCTTAAAAATCTGAACCTTGTTTTCAAGTACAATGCAATCAATATCCTGTGTAATATCAAAATTGAAGTAAAAAGATAAGTTAACGGAATCATCAACATACCTGTTCAGGTTGGATAAATTGCCAAAAATTACATTGTTATTCTTAGTTGCCTTAAAGCTTATGGTCTTTGAAATGGCTGCTTTGCGGGTTGATATATCAGCAAGGTCTGCTACCTGAAATGTAGAACTAAAATCTATTCCTTCACAATCAAGTTTGGCGTAATTCCCGGTTGAACCAGTGGTAGAATCAATTAAATATATTTCGTAGTAATCGTTGTTGAACATCCTTTTTTAAGAAGGTAATAGGCTTCAACACCGGAAAATCTGATGCACAATAAGCTAAAAACAAAAGGCTTGAAAATTCAAGCCCCTTGTTTTAAAATATGTTTTCTAAAAACGTTTGTGCCAAATAACTTAATTTTAAAGTTGCAGCCCCGGTTGTATCCGTGTTTGGGTGTATGCCATCCGTTAACCAACTATTTTTAACAGTTATTGAAGGACTTGAACCCGGAACTATCTGATTGTTCCAACCTGTATTTTCCCAAGTCTTAAAAATAGGAACAGAGAAGTAAGAAGCAACTAACTGTTGAGCAGTAGCTATCAATGGTCTTTCCTGATTTTCATAGTGACCAAAAATAGCAACCGTTGCTTTAGGTTTAGCTTGATAAAGTTTAAACAGACAGTAGATAAAAGCACCTATGAAGGTTGTTCTATCCTGTACGTTTGATGGTAACGTTGCAAAGTTGCTTGAATCAACTGAATAGTCATTGTAACCAAAGTCAAAAACAAATAAATCTGCACTCAGATTACCTAACATTTTAGCTTCATAACTTTGCAACTGGTAGGCAGGATTTGAAGGATAGGCTGTTGCATATTCCGCTTCTGTCTTGCCAAAACTTACTATATCAAAGTTAGACGGTAATGCTGAACCGTTACTTAATGCAATTCGCATTAAGCTTGAAGGCTGTGCTACGTTGATGATATTTGCCCCTAACCTTGCTGCTGCCAAATTCGGATATGAATTTGGTATTCCTGTAGGATAACCCGCCGGGATAGAAGTACCCATCCAAACGATAGTTTTACCAAACCATCTTGATTTTACATACTGAGCATTATTTGCTGACAGGTTGTTGATAGCCTTATAAACATCAGGAAACACTGTTGTTACAGGTGTACCACCGCTTGATAAGTAAGAATAAAACCCGCTAATCGTTACTGCATCCTGTGCTGCTGTTGCAAAATTGGCACCAATGTACACACCAGTGTTATTACCTGTTGATGGTGCTAAAAGTGTCTTTCTTATTTCCCAAATCCCGTAAGTGCTACCACTTGAAACAAGGGTCTGACCAGTTGCAATTGGGTTAACTGCTGTAAAGCCCGAAGCATTGTAAACGTAGGCATTGGCATTGTTGGCATAAAGGTTAGTAAACTTAGTTATGTCAGCCGTTTTAACGAAAAAGGCAACCTGAATGTAATTACCATCAATGACATTACCGTAATTGTATTTGTAGTATAAATATCTGCTGTTGGCTGCTAACGTCTGACCAGAAGCAAATACTACACTGTTGGTTATTTTTAAAGTGGTTAGATAAGGGTCTGTTTCAGCTACAATTGCAGATGTTGCATCATTGTACCAAGATGAACTGGCAGGAATCGTTGCAAAACCGTAGTTAGCGTTATCCTGATGGATGGAAATTTTGTTATCAACTGCTGCAACTGATGTATTAACTGCTGCAATTGATGTATTTAATGAAGCCGTAACGGGTGAAAAATCAACACCAAAGGCTGAGCCATTAATAGTACCTATTGTGGTTAATCCGCTATAGGCAATATAGGCAGTTGCAGAAGTACCTTGTTCAAATTGAATTACACCGCTTTGGGTTGAATTTTGAAACTGAGTAGTAAATCTTACGTAGGTTGAACCAGAAGGCGCAACATAAACACCATTAAGTGAACCAGAACCCCAATTGGCACCCTGTGAAGCAGGGGTAATTAGGTTTTTGTTAACATCGTAAAAGGCTAAACCGTTTGTACCCGGACTGGCTACCCTGCCAGAAATATAATAAGATAACCCTGCTGTTACAGGTATGTAATCAGAAATTACTGAACCAGGCGCAGATGCGCCTGAAACTATTGAACCATCAGTATAATTAATAAAAGCAGGTGTTTGAACTGCTGAATAGTCAAATAAATTTCTGTTTGTCGGAATCTTCTTTGCTACAATATTGATTGAACTACCAGAATTGATTGACAAATATCTGGTGTCATATCGGGCATCAAATAAAGTATCACCAGAACTAAAACCCCAATTCTTTAAAGTGGTAACCGTAATACCTGATGGTAATGATTCGATTGCCGATTTTGTCATTGTGGCAAGCGTAGTAAATGCGTTACCTACAGTTGCAGGTAATATTGTATTGGGTAGTGTCTGGTTAGTTATACCAGAACTGATTTGACTATTGAAAGAAGTAATATCCATTTATCTATTTTCTTAGGAAATAGGTAGAGGTTATTAATAATTCATATTAATCCCGGTGTCCCTCATTGTGAATACAAGTTCAAGTCTTAATAATGAAGTTGTATATTTTTTCTGCTGAACAGGAAAGTTTAAATTGGTTACAGTTACAGGGTAAAACATACCATTTAGAAGCCTTATATAGACCTTTTGACTTTTAACCAACTCCTTTAGGAATCTAACTTCTTCGTCCCTTAGAGCGTCTGTAATGACCTTATAAGTGGATGTAGCGTTAACATTGATGGTGGTATTTTCTTCATTAAAGACTGAGTTGTTATTATCAGTATAAATGCCCCCAATGTTAATTGAAAACGGGTTATCTGTAATTGAAGTTTTCACCACATCTAAAGTTTCACGGGGGTTGAAAAACATAAAACTATCATAGCCCCCTAACTGATTACCGAATACAATTTGAACAGGGGTATTCTTACAAGATGTATTCTTTAGCACATAAGTTCTTACAACACTCTTAGAATTACCTGATACATCAGTTAGGTTAACGGTAAAATAATTGGCACTGCTCAGACTGTAATTTGTACCAAAAGGCGAAGTGAACATACTTCCAAATTCTCTACCTATAGAATTGGCAAAGCTGCTTCCAAAGGTATTGGTAATGGCTGCCGGGCTTATATCAATTCTGGTTGCACCAGATGTACTACCTGAAATAGCAAGTTGATGACTACCTACTAAAGTATTACCTGCACCGTAAAAGTTTAAGTTTACGTTACCTGACCGACCATCATTTAAAAAGTATAAATATTCGGATGATGTTAAATACATCGTTGAAATTGGTGGTTTATTGGTTAAGAAGTTAGCAGTGTTACCTGTGGTTAAAACATAGTTGTGATAATCAAATGAACTGAATGATACTTTATCAACTAAGCCGTTCCAAACATAAAACAAGCCAGTAGTTGAGGTTGTACCATCAACGATAATACCGTTAGAATAAATTTTTTCTGTAACAGTTAATTGGTAAGCCTGTAAAATATTGGGGGTATAGTCAACTAAATTAGCTGATGGTAAAAGCTGATAGTTTACCGTATTTGAAAGGATAGTTGAAAGGTCGGTAAAGCTACCAGTAAGGTAATCCGGGGTTGTAAAAAGCCTTAAAGAACCTATGATATTACCTAAATTATCGGTTATGGTTACTTTGAAAAACTGAATTAAAGGATTATCAGATTGAATCTGAAATATAACAGGATTATTTACCGGGGTGTACTTATTTGGTTGTTTTATAAATGAAATCATTACCTACTTTTTAAGGGGTAATAGGTAATGGATAGAGAATTATTATATTTGGTAAAACCTAAATCAATGGAAAAAAATAATAATTTTAATGAAATAATATATTTAGGAGAGAGAGTAATTCAGAAAAAAGAAATAAAGTTTAAATTTTCTTTTGCAGAATATTTATCAATTATGACTGGCTGTACTTTATTGTATGGGATTATAACTTTAGAAGTATATTATGCCTGCTTTAGATTTAATGTATTCAATTTTTTGGATTTAAAAGAAATCGCAGCTTTAATTGTCGAAAATTTGAGTGCTGTTATTCTTTTAATAATTCTTTCTATCTTATATAAAGATATTGCGTTAAGGGTTATTAGTAACGTGATTCCCCAAAATGACTATAATAAATTTATGTCTGAATTAATACAAAATAGAAAAAGACACGTTTACAAATTTTTTATTTTTTTTGCTGGAATATATGCTATAGTTGGTGTAATTTCCTATTTTACTCATTTGCTTTCAGGTACAGAATCCTTGACAGTTTTAATTGCTGTAAGCATTGTTCCACTTTTGTTTTATATTGAAAAGGAGTTAATTGAAATTAAAAAAGAATACACTTTAAAATCTACACAAGCAATTGGTATTTATTTAATAGGAATAATTTTCTTAATTTATTTACCAATATTGCAAGGGCTACTTAAAGCAAGCTTAAAATATGAATATTACTCAAGACCAATCGAAATAGCACTAAAAGACAAATTAAAATCTGATTATTTTTTGTTGAAAACTCCAGACAATAAAATTGACACTATCACTTCGAATCGAAATTTTTTCTTTATCGGTAAATCATCCAATTACGTTTTTTTTTATAATAGGGCGCACGATAATGTCGAAGTTTACCCTAATAAAGACATAATTAAATATTCTTTTAGATAATCACTTACCCTTACTTTCAATATTGTTGCCCTCTTTATTATAAATCTCAGTCTTCAACTTGCCTATAACAAAGCCCTTAGCATTCTTTATTAAGTCCTGCTTTAGCTTTTCCTTTTCTTCATCCCACTTGATAGGTCGGGGTTTAAAACCTTCATTGTAAACCTTTGTAGCCATAGCCCAAGCAAGCTTCAATTGGTCTTTTTCTTCGTTAACTTCTTTAAATGGTGAAGGGTTACCGTAGTATTTTGGATTGTGAACCATACTTATATTCTTAGATTGAATCCAAGCCAAGAAAATTTCTACCGGGGGTCTTTTATCTTTGTACTGGTAAACCGTATCATACACTTGAACCTTCACACCATTAACACCGTAGTTTTGCCATAGGATATGACCTGAACCTTTAATGTGTATTTCATCACCAGAAGACTCTACTGTTAGGTTCTCAATAGCCCCGGTGTTAACAAAGTCCGGGATAGCTTGAATATTTGCTTGAATCCGTTTAATAAATTGGGCACAAGCATCTTCTGCTGCCGACAAAGCAGAAGTAAATTTGTTCTTATTTACACCCAAAGAATCAAGGGCTGCTGCATTAGCTTGTGATAGTGTTGCCATCCAAAAAGGTTAAAAAGGGTTTAAAGCTGATTTACCGTTTAAACCCCGGTTTATAATTGTTTTACTGACTTTAACTGTTATAGGTTCTTAACCCTTTAGGAACTGATTTTACCATTACGATTTTCTATGACGGTTACCTGCTGCTTCAATAATGTTGCAATAGTTAGCACTGCCATAACGTTATCTTCTAACACTTGCCAAAAGGTTTGTTTGGTGAAATCGGATACCTGATTAGCAATTAACCAGTAGTTCCAATTCTGGTTGAACTCTTTTTCAATGGATTGTGATTCTGCCAATATCGGGTCAATATCCGCTTCCCTGTTTGTATCTGAGCCTTCATCAGTTGCTTGTATGAAGAAGTCACCAAACGTTTCAAATACTTTTGTATGTTCAGATTGACAAAAAAAAAACCTGTTATAATTTCTGGAATAGATAGTTCTAAAAAGTAGTCTTCTTTAAGGTTATCCTTACTGAACACTGATAACATTAATGGCAGGTTGTTGATAGCTGATGATAAAATCTTTTCAGGTGTAAAATCTAAACTTAGCTTCTGAAACGTTATGAAGTTATCGTAAGATAGTTCTGAAAACTGCTTATATTTTATTTGGGTTTTAACCTGTTCAGGTGCCGTACTTATAAAGCTGATTTTGTTAACGGCTTCATCCAATTGAACCATAGTCAGCTTTTCAATTTCCTCAACTGGTACATCAGTTAAAAGACTAATGATGTGAACATTCTTATCTAACTCAGTTAAGTACTGATTGGTAAATATATCCGGGTCTGGTAAAACGTCTTCTTCTGGCTCCTGAATAACCGGGGATAGTTTTATATAATCTTTTAGTTTAAGTTCAGCCCAAGTACCGGGTAACTTCTGTAATATTTCTTTGTAATTCATTTGTTGTTCTTATTTAGTATAGCCAACCTGCATAGTTTGATAGTGCAGCTTGTTTAAGGTAATGGTTAGCCATTGCCAAACTCATAACCGTATCATCGTGAAACCCTGATTGTGCTTCATATTTAATATGCCCTGATGGTTGAATCTTATATTCAAAAACCATCATTTCATTAGCTGTTACTTCATTCATTTTAACCTTACCTAATGACAAATCCTTAACCAACTCCATAACGATTTGGGGCTTACTGGTTGAAGTGAATTTAAACCCGGTAATATTTTGGCAGGTAGTTGATAACTGTTCAAACACTGCATCACCTACACCAGTACTATCAACGGCTTTAAGACAGTATGAAGGCAGGGCTTTAACCATTTCTATGGTATAAGCCCACGGTTGTTTAAAGCGGTCAAAATAGGTCATAGCACCATCTTCATCTAATCCTATGAATACAGTGTAGTCATTATGTTTACCTAAGTCAATACCGATAACCTTAGTTTCTTTCCTGCTTAATTCCGTAATGGTATTATCCCGGATGTTATCAACCCCAAATGGGTTATTACTATTCTCTCCGGGTTCAGCTAAGTATTCCTGTCTGAACGCTGCATCAGGTAGTTCTAATGCTGCTGCATCTATTTCACTTTTAGCAATGTGCGGGTTATCATAACTGGTGAAATGGAATGATTCATAGCCGTCTTCTTTATTTAATCCCTTATTATAAAGGGCGTAGAAATAGTTTTTACCACGGGGTGTACTAATGAACAGGGCATTACCTTTATAGTCTGTCAGTGTTGGTCTGATGCTGTTTAACCAAGCGGATTCTAAGTCTGGTATGTACGCTGCTTCATCAATGATAACGGTATGAAACTTGCGCCCTCTAAAGTTATCAAGTCGTTCACCTGTTAAAAATGATAGCGTACCACCAGTAATTAATTCAATAATTAAATCTGTCTTGTTAGCTGACTTAATCAGTTTAAAAGGTATCAACTTTAGAACGTCCTGAAAGAAGATTTTACTAAGTTGATAGGTCGGGGTCACATAGGCAATCTGTTTGCCATTGATAATACCCAAGACAGATATTATCTGACTTATCAATGATTTGCCCCACCTTCGGCCACATAGTAAAACCTTAAATCTGGCTTTAGAATTTAGTACTTGTTGTTGCCCTGAATGTGGTTTCGGTAAAGTTAAATTAACGTTCAAAGTGTATTTTCATTCATCATTTTGACACCTACCTTCAAAAAACAGCCTTTAAAGTATGTTTAAGGCATATTTTTGGTTGGTAACATATCAACCTGTGTACCCTAAAAGGGTTAACGAAGTGGTTTTATTCTTCGCTATTATAATCCCCGGTCGGGTAATCAGTGGCTATATCACCATCTGAAAAGCTTACTGTTATTTTAATTTCACCTGAATATTCAACGGTGTCTTCATTCTTCGCTAATGTTGGTAATACATACTTAGCTACAGCGTTTAAAATAGTCCACTGCTTAAACTCATTCATAGATGCTAAGTCATCAGCCAATTCATCAACCTTATCAGCTAATACTTTTTGTATCGCTTCTCTAATCTCTGCTGTAGATTTATTTTTAACCCCCGGTAATCTACCCCCGGTTTTTGGCTTCCCTTTTTCAAACGGCATATTCTTTAATTATTCTATTTGAATAGGTAATAAGATATATGTGCGATAAAAAAGAGTGAGGTTATTACTTTAAAGTGTTAACTAATTACCAATGTTAATAACTAAAAAAATTAGTATAATTATGAAGTATTACATTTATAATTAGTTTCAACCTGACCTAATTAGTCACATATTATGAATGCATTAGAAAAGAAAATAATAGAATTAGAAGAAAGGATAAATGATGTTCAGAAGCAAAAATCTAAACCACGAAAAGTAAGTTGGTATAATAGAAATTTAGCTTCTATAACATTTTTTGGATATTTGGCTGCAACAATAATTGGTGCTATTTCTTTGATTTTAAGTTACAAATTCTCGAAATCCACTTTAGCGGAATATAAAAATCAAGATAAATTAAATCAAAAACAATTTGCCCATATAATTAAAAAAGATTCACAATCAGATTCAACTGCAAGAGTGGATAAAATACATCAAGATTCTTTAAATAAACATCAGGATACAATTAACAGAGAACAGTTAGGATATTTTAAAAATCAAACACTGACTGGTATCGAGCAATTAAGGTACTTCAAAAAACAGACTTTAATAGCTGAAAATCAATTAAACCGGGCACAAATTATTTATGAAGAACAGCAGAATGAAAATAAGCCTATTTTCATCTTTTCTCAATATAAAATTGATACGATTAAAAATAAAGCGATAAGAACTATAACATCAACCATTACAAATGGCGGTAAAAGAAATGCTTATGTAAGAAAGGTTATTCTGACTTTTTGGAATGTCCGGAACAATACAATACATTCTGATTCGCCGCCTTCCGCAGGTATAGACTTATTACCTAATTCATTTATAACAGTAATGATTCCTATTGATGAGAATGTTGGATTTAATGAAGATACATACGTTATGAAAGAAGTATTTTATGATGATGAATTGTTGAAAGGAGTTCAAATTTTCCGAGAATTTTCACAATTTAGACTGACAAATGGTATTTCTTCTTTTCAATTAAGTACAGAAGTTCAAGATAAATTTCTGGAAGCGATAAAATACATTGAGAAAAAAGAAAATCGTAAAATTTTAACTTATTGAGAATTTTGCTTTCTTTTTTGGGGCGTTCTGTAAAAGTCTGGACTATTTATCTAAAAGAGATAAATGGCAAAGCTTACCAAACAAGAAATTAAAGAACACAACATAGCAGTTGAACTATTACAAAAAGATAAATTAACATTTGAAGAAAAGCTGATAGTCTATGAAAAATGGAATGAATCAGCTGTATCATTGAACAGTGAAGCCGGGGCATTCTTTACCCCTATTGCCTTAGCAAATGACTTCTCCCTTAACATTTATGATAAGGCTAAAACAATAGACCTTTGCGCCGGGATAGGTATGTTATCCTTTGTTGCTTATCATTACCGGGAATGTAATGATATTACCTGTGTAGAACTTAACCCTATCTATTGTGAAGTAGGTAAAAAGTTATTGCCAGAGGCTAACTGGATTAACGGTAGCATCTTTGATTATAAAGATTTTGGTCATTTTGACCAAGCTATTTCCAATCCCCCGTTCGGAAAAATCAAAACTGGTTTAGATACTGAGGTTCAAAAAGAGTTAGCGTACAAGGGTGCAGAATTTGATTTGATTACCATTGATATATCTTCAAAGATTGCTGATTACGGCTGCTTCATTTTACCCCAAACCAGTACACCCTTCAAGTATTCAGGTGCAGAGTTTTTTATGGATTTAAGGCAGCAAAACAAAGGTTATAATCCTTATGATTTATCAGTACCCGCCAAGGTTCAGAAGTTCATTAAGGAAACAGGTTTAGACTATCAGTTCAATATTGGAATTGATACCAGTTACTATAAAAATGACTGGAAAGGTGTAAGCCCTATCTGTGAAATAGTTGATTTTAATTTTAAGGATAATTTTTAATTTAATACAAAAATATTAAATTGCGTAATCTACAATCGGCAATCTTATTGCCTAATGTGATAGGTTTAGGTAGAAATCCCCAAAGTGCGATACTGAGGGGATTTTATTTTTCAGCTATCAACCACCAAGTGTAACGGTGTTCCCGTTCTTTCCAGTTACCATAAATCATAATTTTTTTAAGGTTAGAAAACACTTCGCAACTGATTGTTACGTCACCGTCAATACCATTAAATTCTAAACCAATTTCATCGGGTTTTAATTCAATATGGTAATCCCTATCAAGAAATTTTTGCTTTGGAACAAACATCTTTATTAAATCATCACTAAAGACAATAATATCAACTAATGCAGTAGTATGTTCTAATGGCTTTTCTTCTGGCGAAGCGATATATTCAAAAGTATCTTTAACCCAATAGGCTTTTCCGTTTTTCATTATAAATTAATTAAGATTTTAAGGGGGGTTCCCTTCTTCAATTGTCATTCCCCAAGATACAAAATATATTAAAGTTAATGCCAAAAAAAAAGGCTAACCATTGCTGATTAACCTTAATATATAATATGAAACCCCCAATCTTTTTTGTACTATTTTGGTTCGCATAACATCGCTTCTTCCGGTACTGTTATATTATAGGTTACCGTACCATCAGCAATTATTTTTTCTACAATCAATGCAGATTTTATTTTTTCTATGTATGCGATTACATCCATATAAACTTTTGGGTTATCACTTTTAAAATCGTTTCCCAACTTAGACATCACAAAGAAAATATCTTGTAAAGTGAAATCCTTATTTGTACCGGGAACAGCACAACCTTCTAAACAATACCAAGGGTTATCCAATCCAACGAATTTTCCAGATTTAGAAGTTAGGAGTTTTAAACCTCCGGTTTCTAAAATTTCTTGCTTTTCTCTTTTGGATATTAAATTAGCCTGTTGGTTAACAAAATAATCTTTGATAAATTCATCATTGGCAAACCCATTAGTGATAACCCTACCACAGGTATATTTAGGAGGATTAGTTTTCATATAAATATCTATCATATTCAATAATTCTCTTTTATCCTTATTGAATATCAATGAATATGCGTCTAAAGATAACTCACCCAATACAGGTAACCGTTCATCACAAATATTTAATGAAATCTTGTAATCTTCACCAACATAAATATCTAAATAGGTTTTTTGGACTTCAATCATATAATACAAGCCAATTTTTATTTCTTCTTCGTTCATTTAATCTCTTTTATTATAAATACCTCTCACTTTTGGAAAGTGCCCAAAAAGTGAAAATATTTTTAATTATTTTTTTCTCTTTGGTAATATGACCATATCAATGTAAGCAACTCCCCCGCACACGGTGTACAGTTTAAATTGAATACCCTGCCGGGCTGAATCACTGCTGCAACCTGCTTAACAATTTGCATTTCATCAGGTTCAAAACTGGCTTCTTTATAAATAATCCATTGCTGTATTTTGGGTAAAATCTGTTCAATCAGATTTAATATTTCTGCTTTTTCCATTACAATATTTCTTTAATTTTATTTTTTAGTTTTAGAAGCATCGAACATTTTTCATAGTCTTCTTTGGCTTCTAAAAAGCTTATTAGTTTGGTTAAATAGTTTACGAATCCTAAACCTTCATTAGCCTCAACATCTAATAACATTTCCTCATACAGATTATTAAGCACCGTTTCATCATTTTCATATTTGGTCAATATCAATGCTGATTGTTGATTCATCAGCCTGAACGTGTAAGCAAAAACTTTGTCTGTCATCATCTGATGTTAAGGGCTTTAATCTTCTTTAATAAAATCCTACGTTGTGCGATGTACTGCTGCTCACTGTACTTTAACTTCTTTATTTTTTCAGCCCTTGATAGGTCTTCATCAAACATCACATTAAATAATTTATTCTCTGACATTGTTAGCTTGTTTTGAATATGTTGTAACGGTGTTGGGTCTTCGTGAATGTTCATATTTTGGATTTTATTGAACACATAGGTTCTAAATTCTTTGTACTGATTTGTTGGTTTTCTTTTATAGAATTTTTCACCGTTCCACAAAGCCGTAACAAATTCAATTTCTTCCGGGGTTAACCTTTTGAATATCTCTGCTTGCCTATCAGGGCTGTTATCCCTATCCCTGAAATAGTTATTATCTTCTACATCAGCAATTGGAATACCTGTGTAATCCCCGGTTTCATTTGTTTCAGAGTAAGAATCTGTAGCACTGATGTAATCCCCACTAAAGTAATTGCTACCAAAAATCAGTTTCGTACCAAAGCTGTTATTAGGAGAATCGGGGTTATTCCGTTTGTGCATCATCTGATACTTGCTGATAGTAACCGCTAAGGCTTCTAAGGAATTAGGGTTACGGTTGTAACGCTCAACCATTTTATCAGCCGGATACTTTGATAGTTCCAACCAAACTTGTAGTTCAATTTCTTCTGCTATTTTGGTGTACCGGCTTATGTGTAGTTTACCTTTGTAATATCCGTCAATCTTAACCTTTAGCCTTCCAGAGTTGAAGTAATCTGTCAATATTTTATTCTTCTGTTCTTCGTTCGTCACTTTGACTTATTTAATCTTAACAGGCAGGGTATTAAACCACCTGTCAATCACTACAGCCGAAAATGAAGCTGCTAATGGTATTACTACCAACCCCGGATGACAACCCCCGGAAAACGCTTGTATTGCAGCGTACGCTACACCTGACCACCAAGCAAGACAGTACACACAATTGAAGGGTTTGAAGACCAAGTTTAAGCGGTGTATTAACCAGAGGTACGCCGGGTTCATCATTAAGCCGTTAACGGTTAAGGAAATTATGATTATGGCTGCTATCATTGTACGGTAATGGTTATTTCTTCTTTATCTGTCATCAGGTCAACTAACTTATCAATTGCTGAATCCCAAATCTTTTGGTTATCCGTATGGTAAGCAACCAGAATACAGCCTTCTGTGTCCAATTCGGTGTTACCACTGTGCATCCTAATCCCTTCAAATCCGGGAACGTTTAATATCTCTGGTAGTATCCTATTGAAATGATTACTATGTGATAAAATCACTTTATAAGTCCCTGCCGGGATTGCTGTTTTGCCAAAAACTTTGGGTTCATCTTTTGGTCTTACTATATCTTCCAAAGTAAAACTAAATTTAGTTTCATCTATGTACAGTATTCCAATCGTATCATTTTCATTAAATACTTTTCTTGTAACTTTTAAATTCAATTCTTTAATTTTTTTATTGTCGCTTCGTGATAAGGTAGTTCAATCATCACCTTATTTACGTTAGGGCTATCAGCCATTGTGGTTTTGTTTACGTTCTGAATTGATAGTTTCAACTCTGATACTTTAAGCTTTTTCAGGTTGTATATCAGGGCTTTGTTATCCTTAAAAAAGGATAAGTAAAATATATCAGCCCCGGCGTTCGCTTCGCTTATCTGTAGAAGGTGTTGGTACTTGCTGAACTCTAAGAAGACAGAATCAAAATCTGTTGATGATATATTCCTGTCCTTTATTTCTATGAAGAACGGCTTCAACTCCCCGGTTATGTTTGTGGTTGTTTGCCCTGACATATCCCAAACAGCATAAGGGTCTGAACTTTCTACTAACTGGTACTGAGGGAACAGGGTAACCGTCTTAGCCCTGCCTACAGCTTCTTTTTTTAAAAACTGATTATTCATTACCTAAAAGCTTTAATATCTTGTTTTAAAGCTAATAAGCCTTCTATGAGGTTATAACAATCTTCTTCAATTGCTTTAACATATTTTTTGTTGGTATCAATCATATAGTAGCTATTGCCCGGCTGACTGATGAAAATTAAATTTCTTAATTGTAGAACTTCCATTTCGTTTGTGTGTATAATTATAAATACCACCTAAAAGTGAAGAAGTACATTTTTTGAAAAATATATTTTAGAATTATTAAGATGAATGAGGAACTTGAAAAAGTAACGCAAAAACACTATGACTTGCTTACAAAAAAGCAATTAGAATACTTTGCTCAGCATAATCAATATAGCATTGAAATAGACGAACAAGGACATTTAGATTATTTTAATGAAGTGATAAGTTTAGATTCTGCTACAACGGATGCAGACATTGAAATAATGAATAAATTCAGAAGTGATATTTCTAAATTTAACAGGAGTTTAGGAACTAAAAAGAATTAGTTACATATCGGCAACCTTTGAGTCTATAAAAATACTATCAATATCTTCTATCAGATAGTACTTAGCCGTAAGGCTGTAATAAGCCCCGTACGTTATCTTATTTTCGATAACCGGGGGCTTGTGTTCATCCAATAGTTTACTAAGCTTAAAACGGCTTATTTTGAACTTCTTTTGAATCTCTGTAAGGCTATAATACCTATCCCGCTCAAACATTTTATTGGTGCAGCTTGTGCGTACCGCTATCAGGTAATGCTACCGGGGCAACCCCTACTTTAGCTGATTTTACAGGAACAATATCGGCTGACTTTTTGCAGCTTGTGAACGATGATGTAACTATTACGGCAATAATAAAAAGGTGAACTTTTGTTTTCATATTCATTTAGTTAAGGTTTAAAATTCCAATTATTATAATTCAAATATAGGCATATATGCCTAATACTACAAACTATTAAAACTCAAATTTTGTGCAATGGCAAATATTCGAGATAATCAGGGTATATTACTTGTTGGGGCTAACATCCGTAAGTATAGAACTGCTGCTAAGTTATCTCAACAAGATTTGGCTAATATGATTGATACTGACCTTTCCCAAATTAATAGGATTGAGTTAGGCAAAATCAATACAACTGTTGCTATCCTCTTTGCAATAGGTAAGGCTCTGAATGTTGAACCTCACCTTTTCTTTCAATAATTCATTAAGCCCTGGCGGTTTATACCGGGGTGTTTAAGAATCTGCTACATGCGTAGCAGATTTAAGATAGTTGGTAATATTTACTTAATAAGTCTGATACTTCCTTATCGGTTGCGATGTGCATTTTATGTAATCCATCATTTTGATAACCCTTATAATCATCAGAATTTACAAACTCATTAATTTCCCCGGTAACTATATTAGCCATTAAAAGAATTTTATTAGGAGTTAATTCGCTTTTCGGCAAAACGGTTACTGTTAAACCATCAATTTCGTGTTTGATTCTAATTCCAGAATATTTATGACCGTAATATTCATTACGGATTATTTTTGGAGTCGGAAATTCATCAAGGTGTGGGTTATATTCAATATCTCCGCATAATTCATTGAACTGCTCCGTGGTTAATGGATAATCCATAAAGTAAGTTTCAATTTCACTGTTCACATCAATATGGGTCTGTTTAATTACGTTTGATAAGTTTTTCATAGTGTTTGTTGTTTGTGTGTTCATATAGTTTGCTTGTTTATTATAAATACTTCATTAAATTTTAAATGCCCTAAAACCTCATATAAATTACCCGGTATAATTTATTATACATATCTCAACCCCTTTTTAAACTCAAAAGACACGGGGGTTAATTCCCGTGTCTTTTTTCCCCTCTTTTATCTCAGAGGTTAAAACCTGCCTTTTAATGGCGTTATGTTTTTTCGGCTGTATTACACTTGCAGGTTTGTTATCCCTGCTTTAGGCTTGCCGACAAGCCCCGCAGACTTCTTTAAAATTAAGTCTGGTTTAATCACCCTCACTTATCCCTTATTTCAAGAGCAAATATACGCCAAACTTTCCATTTCCACAACTTTTTTTTGATATAACTTACTGTAAATCAAAGATATAATAAACTATACCACCTTTATTTTTCGATTAAGTTAACCATATAAAAAAGCCCCATTTCAACCTAAATTTATATTTATTCCAGAAGATAGATTATCCATAGCTGAAACCGCTAAGAAGTTGAAAGTGCCGAAATAATGAGTACAAATTTGAAGATATTTGATTCAGTAGGTTTTTAAGTCAAAATTAACCTATAAGCAAAGAAAATTTATACTTTTAGGCTGCTATTTCGGTATCCAAAACGCTTGATAACGTTACTTTTCCGCTTGCGGAATCAATATCAAAGGTCAATTTCCACGTTTCGGTGTTGAATACCTCGCTGCCTTGATAGCCATTTGCTACCAATTCGGATAACCTGCGTTCAATTTTAACCTTATCCATAAACCCTGACAGTTGCGTTGCACGTGTGTAACGCTTGTAGTTGACCATTATGTAATCCCCCATTGAATGAACATCCGTGTTCAATACATTTACTTTTTCTGGTTCAGCTACTATAGCTACCGGGGTTACTTGCTTTACCCTAAGCCCCGCCAAAACGTTTTTTGCCTTTTCAACCTTCGTAACCGGGGTTGATAGTTCAGGTTTAACTGATGTAACCGCTACCGGTGGCTTAACCTCAAAGGGTTTAGAATGGCCTTCGGCCATGATTAACCCGGCTTTAGGTTCTTCTTCTTTAATCGGGGTTGAATCTGAAATTTTAACCTCTGGTGCCGGGGTTGTATTCATTACAGGTAATGGTATGTTGTTTGTTATCAATGCCAGTTCCAATAATTGAATATAAGCATCCCGGTTATCAGGTTCAACTGCTGTTGCAGGTTGAAGCAATGAATCAGGTTGCCAGTCGTTAGGGCGTTTCACCCAATTGGTGGTTTTTGCATTCTTTACTGCACTGCCATCAGCAACGTATCGTTGAACCCATAACGGGCAAGCAGAATCATTTAGATAGAAAAAATGTTTGTTAACAGTTGATTCATTCAGGTAGTTGAAAGGCTTTACCATTGAAAAATGGTCTGACTTATTACCCTTAGTACCCTTTATAGTTTGTTTGATTACCGAGGCTTCAATCAGAACTTTCTTGATGAATGACAAATCATTCCGGGTCAAAGACAAGAACCAACGGTGATTTGTGAGGTCTAAATTATAGCCGTTTTTGTTGGTGTAGTAGTTACACTGGTGAACAATATAGCTGACCTTATCTAATTTATCCTGCGTATAGGTCGGAAACAATTCTGATAGATTTAATGATTTTGGGGTGTTGAAAATAACAGGTTGTGTTACGTCATTTTTGAAATTTTGCATTAGTTTATGTATATACCTTCCAAACCTTTAATACCGTGTTCCAGACGGTATAGGCTGATGTACCACAAGGTTTGGAACGTAGTACATCAGCGCAATAAACTAAGAATTGCTTCTTTTTATAAATACAACCTAAGTTGCAAGAAGACCAAAAAAGTTGAAAATAATTATCATTCAACCTTTTTCAAATACAAACTTAGGTCAGTTTTGGCAAAAGTCAAGTGAACGAAAGAACTATATTTTCAATGCCCTTCGGGTGTTGAAGGTGTTTCATTTTACCGTATGTACGGGTATGTACTGCTGTTGAACATTAACCCCGGCAGGGTTTTGAAGGTTATAGCTAAACAAGTTGAATACAGACTTTCAGCCCCGGAATATGTACGGCAGTATGTACTGGTATATGTACTACAGTATGTACTGGTATATGTACTGCTGTATGTACTTCAATATGTACTGGTATATGTACGCATTAGAGTATAAAGAGTTTTAAAGAGAATTAAAGAGATTAAAGAAATATAAAGAGGTAAAAGAATATAAAGAGTGAATATAGGTTACTGTTTTGTATAACTGTTAAACAGTAACCCAAGAATTGAAAAATACCTAAAGGGGTTGAAGTATAATTTTAGGATTTATATTTAAGTCGGGGTTATCATGGGCTTTGCCCATGTAACCCTATCTTAGGTTACTATATAAACCCGCCGGGGGCATTGATAGTTCTTTTCTTGTTTGAACTATATCTGATTCTTACCCGAAGGGCAAAAGAATTATAATCTTCAATTTGCGTAAGCAATAATCTTCAATAGGTGATTTTTGAAAAATTTTCAAAAATAAAAATATAAAGGGAATAGCCTTCAACCTGCGAATCAGAACCCCTTTAATTGATTTAGGCACCCGAAGGGTTACTTCAATTATAATTTCTACCAGATTTATAGGTTTTGGTATTCAATTTATGCCGTACACGGCATTTTAGCTTCAATGATTACCATTTTCAACTTGAAAATTCAATTAAATAAAAGCTAAAACTTATTTTAAAGCCTTTTAAGGCATTTTATTCATTCAATGATAACTATATCATAAAATCTAAAATTATTCAACCTGAATGAGATAATGAGGCTTAAATACGATAAAAGGAACTATAATTAGAAAATCTAAATTTAGTTTAACGTTTTGATGTATAAACTGTATAAGGAGTTAGTAAATCAATAGGTATAATTTATTATACTAACCTCTTTATCAATACTTTAATCATATAAATTGTTGTTTAATTTGTTATTTTTAGCTATTTTTGAATCTGAAAAAGAAGACAGGGAAACCTGTCTTTCGTTGTTTAAATAAACGTTACATACTATGAATGATACTACGGTAGTTGATGCAATATTGAAATCTGTTTTGCCATTAATTGAACTTACTGATGAAGATAATTCTCAATCAGCAAAAAAGTTTAGTTATCTTATTGATGCTACATTTCCAAGGGTTGAAGAAAAGGTTATCAATTCTGAACTTATGACTAAAGCTATTTCAGATATTGAAAGTATGAAGAAGAAAATTGATTCAATTTATACCTATGTTGAAACAGTACAATCAATGAATATTAAAGTAAAAACTTCACCATCCGGTAAAGCAAATATATCCCAAGAGGAAAAAAGTATTTTGAGGAAAAAAATATGGGTTCAACCGAAGAAAAAGTTCTGAAACACTTTATTCATTACGTTCATCAAGCTTGCTTTGCAAGCTTTTTTTTTGCCTAAAATTTATTCTGCAATAGCTGTTATTATCCACCTTCATAGAAAAGGTTTTTAGCAGTATCTAAATCAACGTTTTAGCATTTCAGTAGGTTAGAAATCAGGTGTCAAGATAGGTGTCAAAAAGACTTAAAAAGGTCTTAAAAAGTACTAAGGAGTAAGTAGGTAAAAAAATAAAATCTTTGTTTTTAATATTGTTAGGGCACTTTTCATTTTTTTATTATATGTTAGGGGTAGGATTTTACTAACCAATGCTGCATTTAAAAGATGTTTTGCCAAATGTAATGAAAATAGGAAAAACAAAAACAGGTTAGGCCAAATGTGTAAAATTCGCATTAAAGTATTACGCAATTTAGCATCATCAATCTTTTTAAACTTGGGATTAAACTAAGATTAATCAACGATTATTAAAATCGGTAAGATCAGATACATAATCCTGTATTACCGTATTATCAATATCGCTAACTATATGCCTTATGGTGGTATCAAGCACATCTACAGCCTGCTCCAAAAATTCAATATATTCCCGGGGTGGGTTATAATCTTCTTCTTTTATCAGGTTCATTAAGCCCATTATTGTAGCCAGGGGTGCCCGGAACTCATGCGCCTGGATATGTGCTATTTTTAATAAGGACTGATTTTGCGAGATGATCTTTTGCTCTTTTAATTTTCGCTCCGTTACATTACGGATCAGGTAGGATAACCCGATTATCTGATTATCATTATCGCGGGCAGCTTCAAAAGATGCCTCCCACCATATCACGCCCATTTCGGCATAGTCTGTTGAGCCTTCAACTGCGCACTTTTTTCCTTCTAATGCAATTGTGTATTTATCAATAAAGGTTGCTACAAACTCCGGGTGCAAATATTTAATGAACTGATCGTTCCTTTTTATTTCGCATTTATGTACGGTTTTAATAAAGTTATAAGCTGTTTTATTAAAATCTATCACCTCACCATGCTTGCCCAATAAAACCTGAAAATTGGTTGAACTCTCAAAAAACGACCGCAGCCTTATTGAAGCATCATTTATAAATTCCTGTTGTTGGTCAAGTTCCTTTTGTTTTTTCTCGATGAGGGCTTTACCTGCCCTAAGCTCAACAATTTTTATTACCTGGTTAGCCAAAATTTTAAATACCAGTTGCTGATGATCATCCAGTTCATTCGGCACAGTATCAAGCACACATAATGTACCTAATTTTTGTCCTTCCTGTGTTAATAAAGCCATACCTGCAAAAAAGCGGATCTCCGGTTCTCCAACAACTAAAGGATGCTGGGCAAAGCGCTCATCTTTGAGTGTGTCAGCAACCATTAACAGATTATCCTGCTCCATTGCGTATGAGCAAAAACTTAAATGCTTGGGTACAATAGTTTCACAAACCCCTCTTCTGACTTTTAAATATTGGGTATCGTCATCTAAAAATGTGATCAGGGCATAAGGCGATTTTGTTACCGCTGATGCCAGTTCCACTATCTCTAATAACTCCTTATCATTTTCAAAATCCAGATCAATAAAACGTGCAGCAGCTTGTAACCGTAAATCTTCCGTCATAAATTATATAGCTACGTTTTTAAGCTTAAACACCATCTTTTACTTTTAAAAGTGTTAATATAACAATTATATGTTTACGTAATAAAGGGAGTTTTAGTTGGTGTTACAACTCATAATTATGTAAAATAAATATTATTAAAGTTAAAAAAGTTTCCAAATTCTGGCTATTTATCCTTCCCTTTTTAAAGTATATAGGAAAATATAATGTCGCTTAAAGGCATTCATATCATAATTGAACATTTCTCCCTGCTTAAGCAAAGCTTCCCATTAAATTATAATACTGTATATCAATACATTAAAAAATAATTCAAATAATTTATAGAACTATGTATTGCATATTACCATATTAAACATATATCTTTGTACTGTAGTTTACGAATTAGCATTCCCAAAAAGAATAAAGCTTTTAATACTTAGAAATTTAACCCTAAACGATAATAAATGAAAACAAGCTTTTTTATAGCCGCCTTTTGTATCCTCTTTTTAAGCGGATTTGTGGTTTGGTCGCAATTGCAAAGAAACAGTAACGATATATCTATTGCTGTTACCAATACCAACGACGATTACTCATTGACTGCTACCTACGATCCCAGCCAGACAGGGCGCGTACAGGATTATATAAACAAAAGCATAGCCCCAAATGGCTTGTTTAAATCAGATCACGACTATTTTGATGTAACCACTACCCTGCAGGATCACACCAACTTTTATATAAAGGCATCGCCCGGAAAGCTTACGATTGACATCGACAAGAAGAAAAACTCCTATTCATCATACATGCGCATCAAAAAAATGTGCGAGGGCGTAGGTAACGTATTAAAAGGTAAATAAACCAGCCATCTATTTTAACAAAATCATATCATAAAAATCATGAAAAAAATTATCCTAACCTTAAGTTTATTGGTTGCTATAGGCACTGTAAGCTTTGCCCAATGCGACAAGAATGTTGAACTTATCTCATCAAAAACAGATCACCTGGATGCCAGCGGTACCGTACAAAGAACCGTTGATGAATCAGCTAAAATTGACCTGACTAAAACTACCATTGATATTGCCATAAACGATGAGAAAAAAATGCATGGCACCATTACATCGAGCAAATGTGATTGGAAAGTACCTTTTAAAGAGGGTAAATCCATTATTACTGCAACCATGACCAATCCCAATGGTGATGAGAAAAATGTGAGTATAACCATCGAAGGAAAAGATGGTAAACTCACCCTGTTTTTTGATATGGAAGAAGAACCGAACGATAAAGTACGCGTAAGTATCAGCAGCTTTAAAGAGAAGGTTTAGTTTATCCTGTTTATTCGCGATCTCTGCTGTTTAAAATGGAAGGGATCGCGAATAATATAGACCGGGAATATTTTTTTACAGCGGCCTGTTTTGAATTAAGATAGTGTCAGCGTTTTTCAACCTTGCTGCTACAAAGCTCTCATCCCTAACATAAAGTGTATTATTCACTTTGTTAAGTGATCCTTCAGTTAATTCCCTTTTAAAGGGTGAGTATTCCATTACTTTAAAGCCTTTATCAACAAGCAATTCATCTATGTCCTCATCATTAAAACCATATTTAAGTCCTGAGCCATTCAGTTCAATTATTATAGCTTTTAATGCCGGAGATTGCAGCGTTTTTGATGCCCCGTTCAATACGTTCATTTCAAAACCTTCCACATCAATTTTTAGCAGTATGGGTTCTTTACCGCCTAATATATTATCAAGGGTATCAACCTCTACTTTTATAAAAGCTGATGTTTCATCATCTACCACGTGGTTAGCGGTATCCAACATTTCTGTAAATTTTAGTATGCCCTCTTTGTTGCTTAAACCAATATTTAAAGCCGTAACTTTTTCACCTATATTATTTAAGGCTATGTTTTTTGTGAGATGCTGATAGGTTTTAGGTACAGGCTCTATAGCAATAGTATTGGCACCAATTTCTGCCGATGCTAACATCGAATAGCTGCCAATGTTAGCGCCGATGTCGATAAAAAGGTCGCCTGCTCTTAACAAATGCAAAAGAAATGCCATATCCTCAAACTCATGCAAGCCGCAATAAATATTACCGGTTGCACCAGCCAAACCATTCCACGCCCAAAGCTTGCTGTTTTGAGTAAATTGATGAACCACAGGTAAACGGCGAGCCCTTGAAGATAGCTGCCACTTTAAAAGGTTAAGAATAGCTGAAAATCTGTGCCCCTTGTTAAAAGGATGATGTAAAACAAATTTTATTGTTCTTAACATACCGCAAATTATAAAAACTTAAGCCGTATGCAACAACTAAAAATTAAAATAAAGTATACTTTTTTTCTAAAAGGTTAAATATTTTGCAACATGTGTGTACAAAACTATTAATGCAATATTTTAAATACCAGCTCCTTCATTAAACCACCATGATCTGTGTTGGACTCCACACCTTTGCTTTTTAAATCATACTCGCGTAAATAGCTGATGATCTGCATGGTTTTACCATAGTTGTAACTGCGGGCGGCCTGCTCATAGTCTTTAATAAAATAAGGACTAATACCTAATTCGCGTGCAAGGGTTTGCGGTGTTTTATCTTTTACATAGTGATAAGTAAGCACCTTGCTGAAAAAGTTATTCAGGTTACCCAATACCAAAACTATTGGGTTGGCCTTTGGGTTGGCCTCAAAGTAGTTAATTATCTGGTTGGCTTTAAAGGCATCCTTTTTACCAAGGGCCGCCTGTAGCTCAAAAACATTATATTCTTTACTGATACCGATATTATCATGGATATGCTTTAGGGTGATCTCCTGCCCGGCCTGCACATTTAGCATCAGTTTCTCTAATTCGTTCGAGATCTTTGAAAGATCATTACCTAAATACTCCGCCAGCATTAATGATGCCTGCTGATTGATCTTATATCCCTTATCAGTTATAAAACCTTCAACCCATGCCGGGATCTTACTATCGTACAACGCAGCCGATTCAAAAATAAGTCCGCTTTTTTCAATGGCCTTATAGGTCTTTTTACGTTTATCAAACTTACCGTATTTATAGCAAAATACTAAAATGGTGCTTGGCAAGGGATTTTCCAGGTAGCTTAATAAAGGGTTTATACCTTTTTTATCGGCATCATCACTGCCCCATTTCATATCCTGAGCCTCTTTAACCAGCACCACCTGGTAGTCGGCCATCATAGGGTAACGCTTGGAAGCGTTAAGCACAGTCATTATATCGGTATCCTTACCATATAATACGGTTTGGTTAAAGCCCTTTTCGGCATCTGATAAAAGCTTATGCTCTACATAATTACTTACCATATCAATAAAATACGGTTCTTCACCATGCAGCAGGTATACAGGTTTATATTTTTTGTTCTTAAGATCTTTTATAATATCGCCTGCCGTCATGCTTTCAATAAATGATTAAAAATCAAAAGTAAAAAGTAAAAGCTCAAAAGGCTAAACAATTCTGCTTATTGACTAATTACTTTTAAAAAAGGCCACAGATAATTTGTATATTATCCTAAACTGAAGTTAATTTACTCCAATGGAACTGTTGCTGCCCCTTAATTTACCTCCTTATGCTTTTAAAATATCCGATGAGTCCGGGCAGCTGATGCTTTTTGATATTATCCGGAAAAAAAATATTGTGATTACCCCGGAAGAATGGGTTCGCCAGCATTTTGTGCAATACCTTATCAACCAAAAAAAGTATCCTAAAACATTGATCAAACTGGAGGGTGGCCATAAGCTGAACGGAATGGCCAAACGATCAGACATTGTGATCTATAACCCGGCGGGCGAGAAAATTCTATTGGTTGAATGTAAGGCCCCATCCGTAACAATTGATCAAAAAACCTTTGACCAGATAGCGCATTATAACATTGTTCATAAAGTAAAAACGCTGGCTGTTACTAACGGCTTGCAGCATTATTACTGCAATATTGATTTTGATAAAGGGGCTTACAATTTTATTGAAGAACTGCCTGCTTATAAATAAGGGCTATCAGTGAATTTCAAATACCAGGTGCTGAATCTTCTCCATCAGTTCTTCCGGCTTAAACGGCTTTGATACATAATCATTCATACCGGCGTTTAATATCTGCTCCTTAATATCAGTAAGAGCTGCTGCTGTTAAAGCAATAATAGGGATAGCTGCCTTTTTGATGTCCGGCATTTTTCTGATCTCAATGGCAGCGTCAAACCCGTTCATTACCGGCATTTGCAAATCCATCAAAATAATATCAAAATCACGATACTGCAAAACCTGGATAACACGCTCACCGTTTTCGGCTATTATTGGCGTAATTTTCCATTTGGCCAGCAGCTTTTTCATCAGCAAAACATTTACCGGGTTATCCTCGGCAATAAGCATTTTAAGATTGCTCAGCCCCTCGGTATTTTGCAATAACGGGTGTTTTTCACCAACCTCATCAGTAGTGTTAGATACCTCAAACTCCATATTGAACGAAAATTCAGACCCCTCACCAACTTTACTAATTACCTGCATTTGTAACCCCTGCAACTCAAGCAAACGCTTTACAATAGCCAGGCCCAAACCCGTGCCACCGTACTGTCGGGTAGTTGTTATTGATTCCTGTGTAAAGGGTTCAAAAATACTTTCAAGGTTATCTTTAGCTATACCTATACCGGTATCCTTAACGGTAAAAGTTATAACCACTTTATTATTCTTATCCTCGTGGCAAAAAGCTTTTACATATATGTTACCCTGTTTGGTAAATTTAATAGCATTGCTTACCAGGTTAAACAGGATTTGGGCAAGCCTTGTTGGATCGCCATAAAGCACCTTATTGGCAAGTACAGGATCTATTTTCAGGTTAAACTCCAAACCTTTTTCTTCGGCCTTAAGCATTTGGCCGCCGCAAATATTCTGCATCAGCTCAACAAGGCTAAATTTTATACTTTCAAAAATAACCTTGCCCGATTCTATCTTATTAAAATCGAGCACATCGTTTACAATAGCTAACAGGTTATTGGCCGAGAACTTTAACACCCTTAAATTCTCTTTCTGATCGGCCCTTGGGTTGGCCATAATCATCAGGTTACACATTCCGATAACGGCATTAAGCGGCGTCCGGATCTCGTGCGACATGGTTGACAGGAACTCAGATTTGATATGTGATGATTTTTCGGCTTTTTCAATAGCAAGCTCCAGCTTATTATTAAGTAATTTTTGCTGATCGCTGGTTTCTTTAAGTTGCTTAATATTATTAAAAAATGCGCTGTAAAAGTGGCTGTGTATATAAATTATCAGGATGAAGTTGGCAAACATGCTGATAATTATGGTGCTCTGATCTATCTTTTCGGGCCTTAGCGCAATAAAGTAGCCATCGTTATATTCCAGCACGTAAAATACCATTACCGGTATAATGTTGAGCAGTGAATAAAACAAACCCCAGCTTTGCCCAACCATATAATAGCCAAACAGTACCACTAACAGGATGATCTGGATAGTGATAATATCAACCCGTTGCATAATCACGAATACGTCTAACAGATTAATAAAGGTAGCCAGCATTAATAAAGCATGCGAAATGCGCAGCCAGCGCGGTTTGTAGGTAAGGTACTTGAACAAGCTTACAACCAAGATCAGCGAAATTTCGGCAGTTATGGTGAGCATAGGTAAATGTTGCAGGTAAACGCTAACAAGCAACCCTAATACAGCTACAAATACGATCCCGAAGCCATAATAAAGTAAACGGATACGAGCCTGATCAAGGACTGACTGGTTATCAGATAGAATATTTTTAATTGAGAAGTTAAAAAAACTTGCGTCCCGGCTCATTAAGTTGTGCGGCTTGTCTGTTAAAATTGATTATAAAATTATTAATAACAAAGAATATTATTAAACACCTTACCCCCTGCTCCCAACAATTTATCACAAACTAATATGCAATTAGCAAGCCAAAGCCACCAGGTTTTCTTCCAGTATTTTCAACTTAGCCTCGGCATCGGCTTTCTTCTGTAATTCAACCTCAATTATTTCAGGTTTTGCATTACTCATAAACCGTTCGTTACCTAACTTTGAGTTAACTGACTTTAAAAATCCATTTAAATATTCCTTCTCTTTTTGCAGCCTTGCACATTCAGCTACGGGGTCTAATGTTTCGCTTAAAGGGACATAAAACTCATCAGTTGACACCATAAAGCTCGCCGCATTATTTACCTTATCCGATACAATATCCAACGAATTTAAGTTACCTAATTTGGTAATTATCAACTCATAGTTATGGTAAGCAACTGTTGAATTTGCTTTAACAGAAAGCGCTAACTTTTCCTTTGGAGAAATCTGTTTGCTGTTACGAATATTCCTGATCTGTGTTATAATTTGTTTGACCATCTCGACATCGGCAAGCAGCCGTGTATTTATTTGCCCATAAACTGGTAATTGGGCAACGATGCAACAATCCATTGCTGAACGCTCGCCAAACAACTCGTCATGCCATAGCTCTTCGGTAATAAATGGCATAAACGGGTGAAGGATCTTTAGGATATTTTCAAAAAATGCTACCGTCCTTTCATAAGTTTCACGATCAATCGGCTGCAGGTAAACAGGCTTAATCATTTCCAGGTACCAGGCACAGAAATCGTCCCAAACCAGCTTGTAAGTAGCCATCAGGGCTTCTGAAAGGCGGTACTGGGCAAAATTATCTTCTATCTCGGTTAAGGCCTGGTTAAAGCGGCTGTCGAACCATTCAATAGCAGTATGGTTGGTGTTTTGCAGCTTATCGTCAACCTCCCAGCCTTTAACCAGCCTGAAAGCGTTCCAAATTTTATTGCCAAAGTTACGGCCCTGCTCGCAATAGCTGTCATCAAACATCAGGTCGTTACCGGCAGGCGAGCATAGCAGCATACCTACCCTAACCCCATCGGCACTAAATTTCTCTATCAGCTCTAACGGATCGGGCGAGTTACCTAATGATTTTGACATTTTACGGCCCAGCTTATCGCGCACTATGCCGGTTAGATAAACGTTTTTGAACGGAACCTGCCCCCTGAACTCGTGACCCGCCATAACCATCCTGGCAACCCAGAAAAACAAGATCTCGGGTGCGGTAACCAGGTCATTGGTTGGGTAATAATAGTTAATGTCGGCATTGTTAGGATTCTTAAATCCATCAAATACCGATATCGGCCATAACCACGATGAAAACCAGGTATCCAATACATCCTCATCCTGCCTTAAATCTTCGGCAGTAAGGTTTAATTCACTATAGGTTTTATGCGCGTTAACCTGTTCAAATGCTTCTTCGCGGGTTTTGGCAATCACAAACTGGCCGTTTGGTAAATACCAGGCCGGGATCTGCTGCCCCCACCATAGCTGGCGGCTGATACACCAATCCTTTACATTCTCCATCCAATGGCGGTAGGTATTGGTGAATTTTTCGGGGATGAGTTTAATCTCGCCATCCAGTACATAATCCAATGCAGGTTTAGCCATCTCATCCATTTTGCAAAACCATTGCATAGATAATTTGGGCTCAATAACGGCATCCGTACGTTCAGAAAAACCTATCTGTGATTTATAATCCTCAACCTTATCTAAAGCTCCCGCAGTTTCAAGCAATACCGCTATTTTTTTACGGGCGGCAAATCTTTCTTCACCAACCAATATCTGCGCATTTTCATTCAGCGTGCCATCGTCATTTAAAATATCAATAACAGGCAGGTTATGTTTTTGGCCAAGCTCATAATCGTTCAGATCATGTGCCGGGGTTACCTTTAAGCAGCCTGTACCAAAATCCATAGTTACATACTCATCCAGTATAACCGGGATCTCCCTTTCAATAAGCGGGATAAACACTTTTTTTCCATGCAGGTGCAAATACCTTTCATCATTTGGGTTGATACAGATAGCGGCATCGGCCATAATGGTTTCGGGGCGTGTGGTTGCTACTACTAAATAGTCGGTAGCTGACTCTGTACCTGAAATATGGTAACGGATATAATAAAGCTTTTGGTTTACTTCCTTGCGGATAACCTCCTCGTCAGATACGGCTGTTTTACCCTGCGGATCCCAGTTTACCATACGTACGCCGCGGTAAATCAGGCCCTTTTTATGCAGGTGGATAAACGTATCAATAACCGCATCCGAAAGATCATCTTCCATTGTAAAACGGGTACGGTCCCAATCGCATGATGCTCCTAATTTTTTAAGCTGATCAAGGATGATACCGCCGTATTTTTCTTTCCACTCCCAGGCATAGCTCAAAAACTCGGTGCGGGTAAGGTCTTTTTTGCTGATCCCTCGTTCTTTAAGCATGGCAACAACCTTTGCTTCGGTTGCAATACTTGCATGATCTGTACCCGGTACCCAGCAGGCATTTTTACCTTTCATACGGGCACGGCGAATCAAAACATCCTGTATGGTATTATTTAACATGTGCCCCATGTGCAGCACACCCGTAACATTGGGTGGCGGGATAACTATTGTATATGGCTCGCGTTCGTCAGGCACCGATTTAAAAAAATCGTTTTTTAACCAGTAGCTGTACCATTTTTCTTCAGTTTCTTTGGGCAGGTATGTTTTAGAAATACTCATAAGCCGCAAATTTAAGGTTTTTAAAGCCTTGCCCCAAACCTACCTCAATACAGAGCTGCTTTTTTATCATTTTTATCAAAAGAGGTGTCATCACAACAGATTTTTGATGAGCCTCAAACACTATCCGGTTGACGCAACAATATTTTTACAATTAAAAAGTTATTATAATACAAACCCAAAGGCCATGAAAACAGTGCATTTACACCGCTTTCTGCTTGTAATTTTGAGAAAAGCAAAATCATCATTTGTAATAAAATGGTTTAATCGCTAACAGCTGCCCCTTGCTGTTGCAGGCTTCTGCCCTATTTTGCTAACTTTATTTTTCAGTAACTGATATGAAACAAAACGTAAAAAATTTTATGCTGATGGGTATGGTATGCCTTTCAGTAAGCGCCTTTGCCACTGATGGTGGTAAAAAAGGAGATGCTAAAACAAAAAGCGCACAAGCACCCCCAAAAAAGTTTATTGACCCGGCCAATATGGATCTTTCCGTTAAACCCGGCGATAATTTTTTTGATTATGCCAACGGCACCTGGATAAAAGAAAATGCTATCCCTGCAAAGGAAAGCCGCTGGGGAAGTTTCAATATCCTGCACCAGGAAAATACCGACAGGCTGCTTGGAATTTTGACCGAGGTAAGCAAAACAACCTACCCTAAAGGGAGCCTTGAACAACGCGTAGGCGATTTGTATGCCAGCGGTATGGACAGCCTTGCTATTGAAAAACGCGGGTATGAGCCTATTAAACCCGCTTTGAAACGTATTGATAAAATAACAGACCTTAACGGTGTTGTTAACGAGGCTATTTATGAGCGTGTTAACGGCGAAGGAAGCCCCTTATTTGGTTTTGGTGTTGGGCAGGATTCCAAACATCCCACAAAAAACATTTTAGATTTAGGCCAGGGTGGCACCGGTTTGCCAGACAGGGATTATTATTTAAAGGATGATGCCCGTACCAAAAAAGTACAGGATACTTACAAGCAATATATTATTGCCTTGTTTACCCTAACCGGAACCAGCCCTGATGAGGCTGCTAAAAATGCCGCTACCGTATTTGGCATTGAAGCAGCTTTGGCAAAAGTACAACTGAGCCGTGTAGCCATGCGCGATCCAAACAAAACCTATAACAAATTTGCAGTTACTGATTTTGGTAAAACTACCCCGCACCTAAACTGGGTACAGCTATTACCTTTAATGAAAATTAACGGGCAGGATACCCTGCTGGTTTCGCAGCCAGACTTTTTCAAGGCTACCGATGCGCTTTTGGCAGCAACTCCAGTTGCCGACTGGAAAGTTTACCTGCAATGGAATATCCTTAAAGGATCGGCTTCGTTATTAAGCTCGCCATTTGTTAAAGCTACATTTGCTTACAGCAGCGTTATAAGCGGCCAAAAAGTTCAGACTCCACGCAATGAGCGTATGTCGGGATTGGTTGATGGCAGCCTGGGCGAACTGTTGGGCCAGCTGTATGTTAAAAAATACTTTACCCCGGCAGCTAAGCAATACATGGTTGACCTGGTAAACAACCTGAAGGTAACCTTAGGCGAGCGCATCCAAAACCTTGCCTGGATGAGTGACGAAACGAAGGCCCGTGCCCTTAAAAAGTTAGCCGCTTTTACCGTTAAAATTGGCTATCCGGATAAATGGCAGCCCTATACCGGTTTAGTGATTGAACGCAATGATTACGCAGGGAACTTGAAAAGAATTTCGCAGTGGCGCTATGAATATTCAGTGAGCCAGCTTAACAAACCGGTGGATAAAACCCGCTGGGGCATGAGCCCGCCAACAGTAAATGCTTACTACAGCCCTACCAATAACGAGATCGTTTTCCCGGCTGGGATATTGCAGTTCCCTTTCTTTGATTTTAAGGCTGATGATGCCGTTAACTATGGTGGTATTGGTGCAGTAATCGGCCACGAAATGACTCATGGTTTTGATGATCAGGGCCGCCAGTATGATGCTGATGGTACACTGCGCGACTGGTGGACAAAAGATGATGCCGGTAAATTTAAGGAACGTGCTGACCAGGTGGTAAATCAATACAACGGCTTTACCGTTTTAGATACCATCCACGTAAATGGGAAACTGACCTTAGGCGAAAATCTGGCTGATTTAGGTGGATTAAATGTGGCTTATGCTGCTTTCAAAAAAACCAAGGAAGGACAATCAACCACTAAAATTGATGGCTTTACGCCAGACCAGCGTTTCTTCCTTTCATGGGCGCAGGTTTGGAGAGGCTCACAACGCCCGGAAGCTGCCGCACAACGGATTTTGACAGACCCACATTCGCCGGAGCAATACCGTACCAATGCGCCTATAACTAATATTGACGCATGGTATGCAGCATTTGATGTTAAACCCGGTGATAAGATGTACAAAAAACCGGAAGACAGAACTAAAATCTGGTAATATTAGTGATTACAATAAAACAGGAAAGCCCGCTTATTGCGGGCTTTCCTGTTTTATTGTAATATATGTTTTTAGAATATTGCTTCGGCTATCTTTTTAGTTGGACCAGCGTTGCTCATGGTATAAAAATGCAATACGGGTACACCAAAATCCATTAGCTGTTTGCATTGGTTTATTGTCCATTCAATACCGGCTTCTCTTACATCCTTTTCTGTTTTGCAGGCAGTTACCAGGTCGCATAACTCTTCGGGCATATCTATACTGAAAGTTTTTGCAAGGCCAACTAATTGTTTTGACGACGTTATTGGTTTTAGCCCAGGTATTATAGGCACGTTGATACCATTTGCACGGCAGTTATTTACAAAATCGAAATATTTTTGATTATCAAAAAACATTTGGGTAACAATAAAGCCTGCACCCATATCCACCTTTTGCTTAAGGAATTTAAAATCAGTTTTAAGGTTTGGGGCCTCAAAATGTTTTTCGGGATACCCGGCAACACCTATACAGAAATCCGTTTTTAAACTATCGTCATTATTTTCGTGCAGGTAAATACCGTTATTCATGTTAACCACTTGCTGCAGCAGGTCAGTAGCATAATTATGGCCGTTAGGTGTAGGTACAAATGAGGCATCACCCCTGCGGGCATCGCCGCGAAGCACCAAAACATTCTCGATCCCTAAAAATTGAAGATCAACCAGGCCGTTCTCGGTTTCATCCTTCGTAAAGCCGCCACACAATAAATGCGGAACAGTATCCACCTTATACTTGTTCATAATGGCTGCACAAATGGCAATAGTTCCCGGGCGTTTACGGTAGCTCAGCTTCTCCAGCAAGCCTGTCGGGTGCTGCTTATAAATATAATCCTCCCGCAACGATGTTACATCAATAAACGGCGGCTTAAACTCCATCAACGGGTCAATAGCATCGTAAATACCTTGTATGCTCTGGCCCTTTAATGGCGGTATCAGTTCAAATGAAAAAAGAGTTTTGCCGTTGGCGTTTTTAATGTGATCGGTTATTTTCATACCCTAACCCCTTAAATGGGAAATTTTGGATTTTAGTTGTTAAATTCTATCCTATCATCATTCCGTTAATAAGGACTGATGGTTAATAATTAATGTTTGGCCCAAGCCATCTTTCTACATCTTCCAGCGGCATATTTTTACGGATGGCATAATCCTCCACCTGGTCTTTACTGATCTTACCCAAGCCAAAGTAACGGGCCTGCGGGTGTGCAAAGTAAAAGCCGCTTACTGATGCTGCCGGCATCATGGCCAGGCTTTCGGTAAGGTGCATCTGCGTGTTATCCTCTGCCTTTAAAATCTCGAACAAGGTAGTTTTTTCTGTATGATCAGGGCAGGCGGGATAACCCGGTGCCGGGCGGATACCCTGGTACTCTTCCTTAATCAGGTCATCAGTACTTAAATGCTCCCCTTTCGAATATCCCCAGTAATCCTTACGTACCAGCTCATGCATCTTTTCGGCAAATGCTTCAGCCAAACGATCGGCCAGAGCCTTGGCCATAATACTATTATAATCATCATGGTCGCGTTCAAATTCGGCAACCAACTCATCGCAGCCTATACCTGTTGTTACCGCGAAGCCTCCCCAGTAATCAGGGATACCGCTTTCTTTTGGGGCGATAAAATCTGATAGTGCATAATATGGATCGCCTTTTACCTTTTCGCCCTGCTGGCGTAAGGTATGGATGCGGGTAAGTAATGTTTGGCGCGTATCATCGGTGTAGATCTCAATATCATCGCCAACACTGTTGGCCGGCCAAAAGCCTATTACACCGTTTGCCTTTAGCAATTTATTGTCAACTATGCGTTTTAATAGCTCCTGGGCATCGTCGTAAAGCTTTTTAGCTTCGATACCTACATACTTATCATTAAATATTTTAGGAAAACTGCCGCGCAGTTCCCATGTATGGAAAAATGGCGTCCAGTCAATATAAGGCACTAAATCTTCCAATGGGAATCCCTCAAACACCCTGGTACCTGTAAAGGTTGGCTTTGGCGCAACATCACCATCAAGGCTGATCTGGAACCTTGCAGCCCTTGCAGCTTCGATACTTACAAAGCGCTTGTCTGATTTTTTATTTAAATGGGCCTCGCGTGCTTTTGCGTATTCGTCTTTTATGCCTTGTATGTACGCACCACGGTTTTCCCTGTTCATTAAGCTGCTGCAAACCGTAACGCTGCGCGATGCATCGAGCACGTGAATTGCAGCACCCGAGTAATGCGGATCAACCTTAACAGCGGCATGGATACGAGAGGTTGTGGCACCACCAATAATCAGAGGTATGGTAAAACCTTCGCGTTCCATTTCCTTGGCAAAATGCACCATTTCATCTAACGATGGGGTGATCAATCCGCTAAGGCCTATAATATCTACATTTTGCTTTTTAGCTTCTTCAATTATTCTTTGTGCGGGCACCATAACCCCAAGGTCTATCACCTCAAAGTTATTACAGGCCAATACCACACCTACAATATTTTTACCAATATCGTGTACATCGCCTTTAACGGTTGCCATTAGTATTTTACCGGCATTAGCACGCTGATCAGCATTAACGTTGGTACGTTTTTCTTCTTCAATAAATGGCAGTAAATAAGCAACCGCCTTTTTCATTACACGGGCCGATTTTACTACCTGGGGTAAAAACATTTTACCTGCACCAAAAAGATCACCCACCACGTTCATCCCGTCCATCAGCGGGCCTTCAATTACTTCTAATGGTTTATCATACAGCTGGCGGGCCTCTTCCACATCATCATCAAGGTATTCAATGATGCCTTTTACTAATGAGTGCGATAAGCGTTCGGCAACGGGGGCATTGCGCCATTCCTCGTTCCTTACAATTTCTTTTCCTTTTGTTTTAATGGTATCGGCAAACTCAACCAAACGCTCGGTAGCATCTTCGCGGCGGTTCAACAGTACATCTTCCACCAGGGTTAACAGATCTTTAGGGATCTGCTCATAAACCTCCAGCATCCCGGCGTTAACAATGCCCATATCCAGGCCTGCACCAATAGCATGGTATAAAAATGCTGAGTGCATAGCCTCGCGCACTACATTGTTCCCCCTAAAGGAGAATGATATATTACTTACCCCGCCGCTCACTTTGGCATAAGGCAAGTTATTTTTTATCCAGCGGGTAGCCTCAATAAAATCTACCGCGTAATTGTTATGTTCTTCTAAACCCGTAGCTACGGTTAATATATTCGGGTCGAAAATAATATCCTGTGGCGGGAAACCGATCTCATTAACCAATATATTGTATGATCGCTGGCAGATCTCCTTACGGCGTTCTAACGAGTCGGCTTGCCCGGTTTCGTCAAAGGCCATTACTACCGCGGCAGCGCCATAGCTTAATATTTTGCGGGCATATTCTTTAAATTTCTCTTCGCCTTCTTT
Organism: Mucilaginibacter sp.; assembly: GCF_965277465.1. Taxonomy (GTDB): domain Bacteria; phylum Bacteroidota; class Bacteroidia; order Sphingobacteriales; family Sphingobacteriaceae; genus Mucilaginibacter. Next base: position 1,916,307 of record NZ_CBDICW010000001.1, on the reverse strand, counting down.
TAGCGAGATAGAGTTTACTATCCCCTTACCCTGCAGGCATTTTAAACCCGCCTCAATAACCGTCCATTTTGATGAATCGATCATGATGGGCAGCTTGGCAATATCAGGTTCAGAAGCAACCAGGTTCAGGAACTTAACCATCACCGCTTCCGAATCAATCATCCCCTCGTCCATATTAATATCAATCACCTGCGCACCGCCTTCAACCTGCTGCAATGCAACGGCTAAGGCAGCCTCATAATCTTCGGCCAGTATCAGCTTTGAAAACTTGGGTGACCCAGTAATGTTGGTACGCTCGCCAATGTTTACAAAATTAGTTTCGGGGGTTAAGGTAACCGCTTCCAGGCCGCTTAAACGCAGGTATGGTTCAATAACAGGCTTTAATCGTGCCGGGTATTTTGCAGCTTTATCGGCTATGCATTTAATATGTTCGGGCGTGGTGCCGCAACACCCCCCTACTATATTTACCAGGCCGGCTTTCATAAAGTCGTCAACCTGGTGAGCGGTTTCGTGAGCGGTTTCATCGTACTGGCCAAACTCGTTGGGTAAGCCTGCATTTGGATAGGCAGAGATAAACACATCGGCCTTGTTTGATAGTTCTTCTAAATGCGGGCGCATTTCTTTTGCACCAAGCGCACAATTTAAACCAACTGATAACAGGTTAGCATGGCGCACCGAGTTCCAGAATGCTTCGACCGTTTGCCCCGATAAGGTACGGCCGGACGCATCGGTTATAGTACCCGAGATCATGATAGGCAAATGCTTACCCGATTCATTAGCATACTTATTAATAGCAAAAAGTGCCGCCTTTGCATTAAGAGTGTCAAATATGGTTTCGATCAGTAATACATCCGATCCGCCATCAACCAGGCCACGTACCTGGTCGTAATAAGCTTCAGCCAGGTCATCAAAGCTTACCGCACGATAACCGGGGTCATTAACATCCGGCGATAATGACGCCGTTCTGTTTGTTGGCCCAACAGCGCCCGCTACAAAACGTGGTTTGTTGGGTGTTTTTATGTTATATTCATCAGCCACTTCGCGGGCTATCCGGGCTCCTTCGTAACTTAGCTCATAAGCCAGTTCTTCCAGGTGATAATCAGCCAGTGATATGCGTTGTGTACTGAAAGTATTGGTTTCAATAATGTCCGCTCCCGAATCTAAATACTCGGCATGGATAGCCTTGATCACATCGGGGCGTGTAATGTTTAAAAGGTCGTTATTCCCTTTTAGGTCAGAAGCATGCGCACTAAAACGTTCTCCGCGGAAATCCTCTTCGGTTAATTCGTACCGCTGTATCATGGTACCCATAGCCCCGTCAATCACCAGGATGCGTTTCTCTAATTCTTTTCTAATATCCATTTTGTTCATTCGGCAGCAGCCAGTTGCCAGTTTTCAATCAGCATTTACAGTAAAATATTTAAACAACTACACAGTAAAAACACTGTTAATTGTTAACCTATTAGCTGCAAATTAAAAAAAAGCTTATCTCGAAAAGTCGGGTATTTGATTGACTTTCGCTTATCTTTCCTGACCGCCCCAAAGCTGATCAAGTAGAATGTAGCACCTTGTAAGTACAGGTTGCTAAGACATCGCAGGGTCTAATCCCTCCGTCTTTCTCCATAAGCACCACAAAGATGCGCAATAAACAATTAATATGCAAGAGGGCTTTGGTCACCGTTCTTTCCTTTTTGAACGTTAATTCCACCCATTTTTATAACAAAAGACTTAACCCTTATCCACAAAAAAAGCTACCCTGAAAAACAAGGCAGCTTTTAATAAATTGTTTGGTGTTGATTATCTTCTTCTGCCAAATACTCTTAACAACATTATGAAAAGGTTGATAAAATCAAGATAAAGGGTTAAGCCACCCATTAATGCCATTTTTGAGGCAGTAGCATCACCGTACTCTAAGCCTGCACCAATGTTTTTTAGTCGTTGCACGTCATAAGCAGTTAAGCCTACAAATACAGCTACACCTATATAGCTGATAAGCATATCTAAGCCCGAGCTATGTAAAAACATATTTACTAAACTTGCTACTACAATGCCTATCAAAAACATAATAAGTATTGAGCCAAATTTTGTTAAATCCTGCTGAGTAGTATAACCTGCTATTGCCATAATACCAAACACTACTGATGTAGTTAAAAATACACCTAATACAGAAGATGCTGTATAAATAGAAAGTATAATACTTAAGCTAACGCCAGTAACTGCTGCATAAGCAATAAATATAACCGCCAAAACAGGATAAGCAATTTTGTTAAGTCCAAACCGCATTATTAAAACAAATGCTAATGGCGCTATCATTGCTAAAAAGCCTAATCCTGTAAAGCTATGTGTTGCAGGATCAATTATCTGTGCCCTAAAGTTATCATTGGTAGTAAAAGTGTATGAACAAAGTGCAGATATACCTAATGCAACAAACATCCACATAAATACATTTGCCAAAAATTTACGCGATGCATCAGTTTCATTTATTTGAACTACGTTTTTGTATTCGTAATTTGATGTGTTATTTTCCATTTTTTATTTAAAAAATTTATGAGTCAAATTTAATTATTGATTTTGGATATTAGACAACAGATTAAAGAAATAGTTTAATATGCAGATAGTTTAAATGCAAGAGGTAAAGGGTGAAATAGATTTAATACCTATATCCTTCAGCCTTTGCTGCTCCCTTCAATTAGTTCAGCCTCCTTGTCAATTGCTCCTCCACCTTTTTAAACAGCTGTATGGGTTTAAGGGTTCGCCAGGCCAGGTCATCGAGCGCACCACCAAAATTAATGTAGTAATCAATATTGTTGCGTTTAAACTCGTCAATAACATGATCCCTGAAATTTATACCCGCTATCCATCCATCTTCCACATCCTGAAACCATTCTTCATAGTAACAGTCATCAGATGAGTGAAAGTTAAGTATATTTTCGCCTATCAGGATAAAGTGATTGATGCCATTATCAATCATCAACTCAATTATTTCGCGTTTCAGCATCATAACATCGTTATTGATAGCATCGTTCCACTCGCCTATAAATTCAATTATAGCGTATGATTTTTCGTAATCGGCAAACAATACCTTCATATACAAGGTATTGGAACCAAACGAATCCCATTGTGGGTGCAGCAGGTAATTGTATACCTGCTTATCAAATTCAAACTCGTTATACTGCGTTGCGTAAAAAGGCGAATATTCATCCTCCGCAGCAATATAATCGTCACGCCATTTATAATATGGTTCTATCTCGTGCATAAATAATCTTAATTAAATTTTGCCCAAAGTTTAGGGTAAAGTTTAGGTAATTCATTATCCTTCCAATTTTCACCTTTTGTGGGCGGCCCTCCAAAATCGTAATTAAGCCCTTTTTTGTATACTACATCCCTTGGGAAAGTATCATCTTCAATCTTTTTGCCCGTTTTGATTTTATAAGCATTTGTTGAGATATATAGAAATTCCTCTAAATCTGTATTGGTTCCTTTTTCAATAACATCAGCGAGGGAGTCAGGACTTTTAAGCGTTTTTTCAAAAGTTTTTCGTCCCGTACTTATTAACCAACAACGGAAGTACAAAAATGAGTCGTCCGAAACAGAACCTTCAATAATTTTCTCAGCTCCAATGATTTTAAAATCGTTAGCGTCAATCAGCTTTTTAGAAAATATCATTTCAAAGTCTATGATCTGCTCAGCAGTATAATCTGATAGCTTTTGGGTGATAACCTGAATTTGAGTCTCTTCGCTCCCATTAGCAACATTAAAAGAGTAGTCTACTATATTCCAAAATTCTCGCTCGTCCATTTTACCTCCTTTTTCAAACTTATACAACCCAATTGGCTGTTGCTTTTTAGTTTGATTTATACACCCGAAATTCAGAAATATTAATGAAAGTACTAATGTTTTTAAAATCGTCATTGTGAATCAACCTGTTTTTGCTGATAATTCTCCACCGCTTTTCTGACACTACCATATTTTTTCAGCATATCAGCAGCAGTTTCCTCATTTAAACCGGTTTCGGCCATCACCATTTTAGTGCCACGGTCAACCAGCTTATTATTGGTCAATTGCATATCAACCATTCTGTTACCCTTTACCCTCCCAATATTTATCATTACGCTGGTCGTCAGCATATTTAAAACCAATTTTTGTGCAGTACCGGCCTTCATCCGGGTTGATCCGGTTAAAAACTCAGGCCCTGTAACTACTTCAACCGGGTATTGTGCTGCTGCCGCAACCGGGCTGCCGCTATTACAAACAATGCAACCCGTTGCAATATTGTGCTCGTTTGCCTTTTTTAAGCCACCAATAACGTAAGGCGTAGTGCCCGAAGCTGCAATACCTACCAACACATCTTTATCGGTAATATTGTATGCCGACAGATCAATCCAGGCTTGCTGTGCATTATCCTCGGCAAATTCAACGGCTTTGCGGATAGCAATGTCGCCACCGGCTATGATACCCACAACCTGGTCGAACGGAACGCCGAATGTTGGCGGGCATTCCGATGCATCTACCACCCCTAACCTGCCGCTGGTGCCTGCACCTATGTAAAAGAGTCTGCCACCGTTTTTCATCCGCTCAGCTGTTACAGCTGCCAATTTTTCAATCTGTGGCAAAGCCATAGCAACCGCCTGCGGAACGGTTTGATCTTCTTTGTTAATGTTTTCAAGGATCTGGATCAGGCTCATTTGCTCCAGGTTATTGTAACGCGACTCTTTTTCGGTAGTGGTTTCCATTTAAGGCGGATATTTTTTACAAAATTGGTTAAAAATGTTGAGAATTTGCCCGGCTTTATATCAACCTTGTTAGATGGTTTTTAATTGTTACTATCTGTTTACAATCAAATTATTATTCATCAAAACTGCTGCTTATGATTAACACAATGCAACAAATCAGTAACTTTGTAATCTAACAGAGTATGAAAAAGGCTGCGGGTGTAATTTTCAGGACCATGATATTGCTTTTGCTGGGGATAGCTATTGGGCTGTTTATCAGTGGTAAAAATTTCATGACCCGTAACCTGGGCTTAACCGTTGATGAAAACGATAAAGTATCAAAGGTTTTATCGCTGGTGAGGCAAAACTATGTAGATTCTGTTAATGTAGATAGCCTTGAAGGCGTTACCGTTAACAGCATCCTTCAAAAGCTTGATCCGCATTCACTTTATTTACCGCAGCAACAGGCACAAAGTATAAACGAAGGATTGGCCGGCGGCTTTAATGGCATTGGTTTAGAATACCAACTGCTGCGCGATACGCTTTTTATTACACAGGTTTACCCTGATGGTCCCGCAGCAAAAGCCGGGCTAAGCACCGGCGACCGCGTAATAGAGGTTGATCATAAAAAATTGTCGGGTACACACCTTACTGTTGAGTCTGTAAATAAAAAACTCCGTGGCGAAAAAGATTCAGACATCGTTCTTTCTGTTGCTAAACCAAATTCGGCAGAGCTGAAATTATATCCTATTAAACGTGGCTATGTAGATTTAAGCAGCCTGGATGCCTCCTACATGGCCGCTCCACAAACAGGTTATATCAAAATCAGTAAGTTTGCTTTAACTACCGATGCCGATTTTCGCGAAGCGATAGAAAAACTTAAGGCTCAGGGGATGCAAAAATTAGTGCTTGACCTTAGGGACAACGGAGGCGGCTACCTCAATACCGCTACGGCACTTGCCGATGAATTTTTGAAAAAAGGAAAGCTAATTGTTTATACCAAAGGCACCCATGATGAACGCCGGGATTATTTTGCAACAGACTCGGGCGAGTTTCAGGATGGTAAGTTAGCTGTTATTATTGATGAGTATTCGGCTTCGGCAAGTGAGATCTTATCGGGTGCCTTACAGGATCTGGACAGGGCTGTTATAGTTGGCCGCCGTTCGTTTGGCAAGGGTTTGGTGCAGCAGCAGTTCGCGTTCGGGGATGGCTCAGCAGTTAATTTGACTGTGGCAAGGTATTATACCCCATCGGGCAGATCTATCCAGAAATCATACAAGGCCGGGGTTGATAATTACCATAATGAAATAGCGGAGAGGATGCGTAAAGGCGAATTATTTTCTGCTCAAAACAATTTAAATGATAGTATTTTTAAAAGGCCATCGCCTTATCATACCTCGGGCGGAAGGAAAGTTTTTGGCGGCGGCGGCATTATGCCTGATATTTTTGTACCTGCCGATACTACATTAGCTACCCCCCTGTTGCAATCATTAAACAGCGAGCAGCTTTTTACCGCTTACGCAATTGACAGAATGCAGCCCGATCTTGATAAATTTAAAGTATCTGATGACTTTGTAAAACAATACACCATCAGCGATGAAGCATTTGACAACTTTATTGTTTATGCCTCGCAAACGGTTAAGGAAATGGATTCACATGATCTGCTTATTTCTAAACCGATCATAAAAACGATGCTCAAGGCTTATGCCGCCCGCTTTAAATGGGGCGAAAATGCCTATTATCAGGCTGTTAATACGGATGATATTGCTTTACGGAAAGCTATAGAAGCTATTAAGTAAACACTCTTTGCTTAAGAAAACATAAAGCATTGTGTTTTTACAGACCAGAATATTTTGTAGAGGCATAATACTTTGTGTCTCACCACACCACGATGCATCTCCCTATCAGGCATAAAAAAAGAGACACAATTAATTTGCATCTCTTTAAACAAGAATATTTTACGCAGTAAAAATTACTTCTGCCTGAACCACACCTGTACTGGTGCACCTTCAAAATCAAAGTTTTCCCGCAGCTTATTTTCAATAAAGCGGTAATACGGCTCTTTTATGTATTGTGGTAAATTACAGAAGAACGCAAACATTGGCGATGTGCCTGCAATTTGTGTTATATATTTTATTTTTACGTATTTACCCTTGATGGATGGCGGCGGATAAGCCTCAATTATCGGCAGCATGATCTCGTTCAATTTTGAAGTAGGGATCTTTTTGATCTTGTTTTGATAAACAGCATTTGCCGTTTCAATCACCTTTAACACCCTTTGTTTTTCGGTTACCGAAGTAAACACAATTGGCACATTGGTAAACGGTGCTATTTTATCGCGAATCTGTTCTTCAAATACCTTAACGGTTTTGTTGTTCTTTTCTATCAGATCCCATTTGTTTACTACGATAACAACACCCTTTTTATTTTTCTCGGCCAAGTGAAAGATGTTTATATCCTGCGATTCTATACCTTCAACAGCATCAATCATCAGGATAACTACATCGGCTTCTTCCAGCGCCTTTATGGTACGCATCACCGAGTAAAACTCAATATTTTCTTTAACCTTTGTTTTTTTACGTAAACCAGCAGTATCAATCAGCATAAAATCATGCCCGTACTGGTTATAATGTATATGGATAGAATCGCGGGTGGTACCTGCTATAGGTGTCACAATGTTACGATCCTTACCTATCAGCGAATTGATGATAGATGATTTACCTACGTTAGGCCTGCCTACAATTGCATATTTTGGTAATTGGTTTTCTTCAACCTGCTCATCATCAAAATGCTTAACTACATCGTCAAGCAACTCACCGGTTCCTGAACCTGTCATTGATGATATATTGTAAAGCTCGCCTAAGCCCAGGCTATAAAAAACCATCGAGTCGGCCAGTAGGTTGGTATTATCTAACTTGTTTACTACCACAAACACCGGCTTGCTACCTTTGCGTAAAATGGTAGCTATTTCATCATCCAAATCGGTAATGCCGGTAGTAACATCCACCATAAATAAAATAACGGTAGCCTCTTCAATTGCAATAGCAACCTGCTCGCGGATGGCGGCTTCAAATAAATCGTTTGAGTTAGCTACATAGCCACCTGTATCAATTACGGTAAACGAATGGCCTATCCACTCAGAAACACCATAATGCCTGTCGCGGGTTACACCGCTAAAATCGTCGACGATGGCTTTACGGCTTTCGGTTAAACGGTTGTATAAAGTTGATTTGCCTACGTTGGGCCTGCCCACTATGGCTACTATGTTACTCATTTTAATATTTAGATTTTTATATTTATGAATCAGGGACATGGCCAAAGCCCAATATCCCGACTCATACTTTAATGCTAATTTACAAATCCGATCAGCATAAATCTAATATCGTAATTCGTAAATCGTAATTCAATTAACTATTCGTATCCGAATTTTTTAAGGTAGTTCTTTTTGCTGCGCCAATCAGGGATCACCTTTACAAACATTTCTAAAAAGATCTTTTTCTGAAAAAACTCTTCCATGTCGCGGCGGGCATAAGTACCAACTATTTTAAGCATTTCGCCGCCCTTACCAATAATGATATTTTTTTGCGAATCACGCTCCACAATAATTTCGGCACTCACCCGGTGTAAGGTTTCGCCCTCAACAAAAGCGGTTATAATTACTTCGGTACTGTATGGGATCTCTTTTTTGTACTGTTTAAATACCTGTGCCCTGATCATTTCTGATGCAAAGAATCGATCGTTACGATCGGTAAGCGCATCCTTTTCATAATATGGCGGATGCTCGGGCAAATGCTCAATTACAAAGTTCATTACCGAGATCACATTATGATCGTGCAGGGCCGAAATTGCAAATACGGCCATCGGGTTTAATTTCTCCTGCCAGTACTCTACTTTTTTCTTAACTGTTTCCTCGTCCGACTGATCAATTTTGTTGATCAGTATAGCTAAAGGCGCTGTTGAGCCCTCTAACTTTTTCAAAACGTCGGCCTCATCATATTCCTCATATATATCTGTAACCAGCAAAATAAGGTCGGCATCCACTATCGAACCATCAACCTGGTGCATCATGCTCTCATGCAGGGCATAGTGCGGTTTAATAATTCCGGGGGTATCAGAAAAAACTATCTGGTAATCCTCATCATTCACAATACCTAAAATACGGTGACGAGTGGTTTGTGCCTTAGGCGTTATAATCGACATTTTTTCGCCCACAAGCGCGTTCATCAATGTTGATTTACCTGCGTTGGGCTTGCCAATTATACTCACGAAACCTGCCTTATGCGCCATAGAAAAATAATTAAAATAATATTTGGACTGCAAAGAAACGAATTATATCTTTGCAGTCCAATTAAAACGGAGTGCAAATTGCATTTTGACAATTGGAAGCAACTTTCCGAAGTTATGATCGGATCGCAACATACAAAAAAACAGTGCGGGATGGAGCAGTTGGTAGCTCGTCGGGCTCATAACCCGAAGGTCGTAGGTTCGAGTCCTGCTCCCGCTACCTGAAAAAATCAAAAGTCTTTAGCCGGAAGTCTAAAGACTTTTTGATTTTAAAACAATGCGGTAACGGCATTAAATTGAATACACAGTTACACCTTTCTGCAGTAATGAAGCAGATCTTAAAATTAAAACATAGTGCGGGATGGAGCAGTTGGTAGCTCGTCGGGCTCATAACCCGAAGGTCGTAGGTTCGAGTCCTGCTCCCGCTACCCAGAATTAAAGAGAAAGCCTTGAATCGAAAGATTTGAGGCTTTTTTGCTTTTTTGATCCTGGCAACTCAGCCGCTTTCAGCAGTTTAAACTCACTTGGAGCGATCCCTTATTTTTGTTTATCTTGGTCTATGAGCATTACGGAATTTATCAGCGGGGCGCCAGATGAAAGACAGGCCGTTTTAACCGCACTGCACGAAGCTATTATAGCAAACGATCCAACTGTTATTGCAATGGTGAAGCCGATGATGGGTAAGGATATGATTTTATACGAGCAGCGCTGCTATATGAAGTATGCGTTAGCCGATACAAAAAAACACATGTCGCTGCATTGCCTGCCAATGTATATGATCCCGGCGCTGTACCAGCAATTTGAAAAGTGGCTGCCTGATGCTAATTTTCAGAAAGGCTGTATTAATTTTATAGGCGAGGCCGATCTGCCTTTAATTACCCTGGCCAAAATAATCACCGAATGTTCGGCTGTTAATATTGCGGAGGTTTTAGAAAACCGGAAAAAGAAAAAATAAATGAGCTGGACTTGCCCTAAATGTGAGCGCGAACTGCCTAAAGCAGATCAGTGGCATTATTGCGCCAGGGTTAGCCTCGATAGTTTGTTTGAGGGCAGACTGCCCGAAATGGTGCTGGTGTTTGATAAGATACTGGCCGAGGTAGCGGATTGGGAGGGCGTATTGGTAAGCACTACACCGAATTGTATCGTTTTTGCCAGGCGGCTAACTTTCTTGGTGATCAGGCCGATGAAAAAGGAACTGGACATCAAGTTCTATTCAAAAACACCACATCCCGAAAAACCGATACTTAAAAGTATAGCCGTAGGCAATAAGTTTCAAAACCATATCCGCATTGCCCTGCTGGATGATCTGCGGCCGGCTTTATTTAAATACATCAGGGAATCTTATGATCTGCTGTAATAAAATTAGAGCCACTCAAACCATCATTATATCTTTATAATTATCAGGATCCGAAAGCTTAAATATTTCGTAAATTAGTATAGTAATTAACTGGAGGATTTACAATGAGCAAATTAATAAAATGCCTGATCTCTGTTTGCAGCATTATTTTAGGATACGCGCTTTTATGGATGTCGTGGGGTGGTGTAATTAACGTTGGTGTACTAATTAATTCTTTTATGTTTTGTATTTCAGCATTCTTAATTGCTGGTGGTGTTATTGGCTTCTTTATTGTTTTGAGAAAGAAACAAACTGCGCACAACTACTAAATTAAATTTAAATCTTAGGTTTCCACAAATCTTTGGCAAGCTGCTATTTAACAGCCATTGCTATTTATGGTGCGTTTTGTATATTTGAGAGTAGTATTTCTTAAATCTTATTCGCGCCAATATGAAAAGCAAATTTATTTGTCTGCCAATAGTAATGCTTGTTTTTTCCATCAATGCTATTGCCCAAAAAACTTACACAGGGAATGAAGCTGCAGACCGCGTACAAGCGCAGCGAAGAATTGCAGATGATTTGATAGATAAAAAAAGCACCCCTGCGCAGATTGAAAAAGCCGTAATGATATTGAAAAATGCTATCGCATTTTTAGATAGTGTGCCTATAAAAGCGATGGCTCCTACCAATGCCTATTTATACTATCGCCGTTCGGATGCTAACCGCGATTTGGCAAGCGGGTATGCACTGCTTGGTCAAAAAGATTCGGCACTTAACGCGCTCGACCGGATGTATGCAAACGGCGCCTCGAGCGGGGTTATCAAATTCATTGAAAACGAGCCAACTTTGGATACTCTTCACGATGAGCCACGTTATAAAGCCCTGATACAAAAGTTAAAAAACAATGGAGCACTTTGGCAAAATACCGCCTTTAATACACCTTATAAAACTAACCTTACTGATGCGGAGAAGGTAGCCGGGCTATCGTTGCTCTGGTCGCAGGCGAAGTATAATTTTGTGAATTTTGACCATGCCAATATCGACTGGAATCAAACCTATCTTGATTATTTGCCCAAGGTTCAAAACACCAGATCAACTGCCGATTATTATAAGGTTTTAATCAGTTTTTATGCGCTGTTAAAAGATGGACATACCAACGTTTATGTGCCCGATTCTTTAACGTCGGAGTTTTATAGCAGGCCACCCTTCCGTACAGAAATGATAGAAGGGCGAGTTTTTGTGAACCAGGTTTTTAGCGATAGTCTTTATAAATCGGGGATTGTACCCGGCCTGGAGGTTATTAAAATTGATTCGGTACCGGTTATAAGTTATGCCGAAAAGAATGTGAAACCTTATTTAAGTGGTTCTACCCCGCAGGATATTGAGATCAGGGAGTTTTCCTATGCACTGTTCTCGGGCCCTAAAAATAAACCTTTAAGCATTGAATTTAAAGATAGCAAGGGTAAAACTATAAACCGAAAAATATCCCGCACTGGCTATCACGATGTAAAAGGGTTAAAAACAATGGAATATCAAACCATTGGCAACATAGGATACCTAACCATTAATAATTTTGAAGATAACAAGATAGTTAAGCAGTTTGACTCGCTTTACAGCGAGATAGCCAAAACAAAAGGCCTGATCATAGATATCAGGTACAACGGTGGCGGCGATGGCGGAATTGGCTTTAACATCCTGCGGCGCTTGACAGATAAACCTTTTTTAAGCTCCGAGGCAAAAGTGCTCCGCAATTATTCAAGGCCCAATGCCGAGCCCGAATGGGAAAATTATGGTACCGGCCAGTGGTCGCCTAATGGTAAAATATTTTATAACAAACCGGTAATTGTATTGATAGGGCCGAGAACATTTTCGGCAGCAGAGGATTTTACCGTAGCCTTTGATTATATGAAACGTGGCAAATTGATAGGCTTGCCTACGGGTGGCAGTACCGGGCAGCCTGTTCCATTTAATTTGCCTGGCGGAGGAAGTGCACGCGTATGCGGTAAACGGGATACCTATCCGGATGGAAAAGAGTTTGTTGGTGTAGGAATTATGCCCGATGTTGTGGTTAAAAAAACAGTTAAAGACTTGCTGAGCGGAACCGACGCAGCCAAACAAAAAGCATTAGAACTATTAAACAAGTAATTTCTTGTATCCATAATCCATATTTAAATATAGGTCCGATCTTTAATTAATACCTGATCCGCAAAAATAAAGCCTTGTAACCATACCATAAAATTGTAACAATACCGTACGTGCACGTGTCCGGTATTGTTACAGGCACTTAATTATACAATACATTAAAACCTGATAATAAGATAGTTAAATCATTGGCACAAGGTTTATAATAAGTATACAGGTTAAGTTAAAACTGTTACAGCATGATCAGGAACTATATCAAAATAGCATGGAGAAATCTTATCAACAATAAGTTTTCTTCGGTAATTAACATAGGTGGTTTAGCCATCGGGATGGCGGTAGCTATGCTGATCGGCCTGTGGATCTATGATGAGCTTTCCTTTGATAAATACCACAAGAACTACAACCGCATAGTACAGGTGATGCAAAATCAAACCTTTAACGGTGAGATAATGACCGGCAGATCAATGCCTATCCCTTTGGGATACCAGCTAAGGGCCAGTTATAAAAGCGATTTTAAATATGTTGTACTGGTACGCCCGGGCGACCATATTTTAGCCGCCGGCGATAAAAAGCTCAATTCATCAGGCATGTATATGCAGGCCGAAGGCCCTGAAATGTTGACCCTCCGCATGATCAGCGGCAGCAGGAACGGTTTGCAAGATCCTTCCTCTATCCTGCTTTCGGCAACTATGGCCAAATCACTCTTCAGCGATGCCGACCCGATAAACAAGGTCATCAAAATAGACAACAAATTAAATGTAAAAGTTACCGGTGTGTATGAAGATCTGCCTAAAAACACTACACTTAATGATGTGTCCTCATTTATAGCCCCCTGGGATCTGTATGTTACATCCGAGCCATTTTTAAAACGTGCGGCTTCTATGTGGGGTAACAACTCATGGGCAATATTGGCCCAGCTGCAACCCAATGCCAATATTAAAACGGTAAATGCTCATATTAAAGACCTGAAGTTGAAAGGTCTGGCTCAAAATAACGATTTGGTGGGGCTTTCATTTAAAGCACAGGTATTTTTACAACCCATGAGCAAATGGCATTTGCACCAGGAGTTTAAAAATGGCGTAAATACCGGCGGCGAAATTCAATTTGTTTGGATGTTTAGCCTGATAGGCGTGTTTGTATTGCTGTTAGCCTGCATTAACTTTATGAACCTGAGCACTGCCCGGTCAGAAAAACGGGCTAAAGAGGTGGGCATCCGCAAGGCTGTTGGTTCCATGCGCGGCCAGCTGATTATCCAGTTTTTTGCAGAATCTTTGTTGCTGGTGTGCTTTGCATTTTTAATTTCCATAGTTATTGTTCAGTTATCGCTGCCTTTGTTTAACCAGGTTGCAGGTAAGCAGATCAGTATCCCGTTTACTAACCTGTTGTTCTGGTTCATTGGGATAATTTTCAGCTTAATAACCGGTTTAATAGCCGGCAGTTATCCGGCCCTTTACTTATCATCCTTTAACCCGGTAAAAGTTTTAAAAGGCACTTTTAAAGCCGGGCGCTATGCTTCCCTGCCGCGAAAAATATTAGTGGTAATGCAGTTCACCGTTTCGGTAATGCTGATCATCGGGACCATGATTGTTTTTATGGAAGTCCGCTTCTCTAAAAACCGTCCGGTTGGATATAACCAGAATGGCTTGATACAGGTTGAACTGAAGACAGAAGGTATTCAGCGAAATTTCGGTTCGGTAAGGAATGACCTCATTGCATCGGGTGCCGTAACTGAGGTGGCCGAGTCTGATAGCCCGTTAACTGATATATGGTCTAACTACAGCGACATTATATGGCCCAATAAAAACCCTAATCTACAGTCTGATTTCGGGATGATCTCTGTAAGTAATGAGTACGGCAAAACGGTTGGCTGGAAGGTGAGTGATGGACGTGATTTTTCGCGGGCCTTTGTGTCAGATTCCTCTGCAATGATAATCAATGAAGCTGCCGCTAAATTTATGGGGCTCAAACATCCTGTTGGCCAGGTTATCCGCTGGGGCCGCCCTTTTAAAATTATCGGCGTTGTTAAGGATATGGTGATGAAATCGCCTTTTGACCCGGTAAAACCTACTATTTTTTATTCATTACAATATTTCGGCAGTGTTTTAAACATCCGGATCAACCCCAAAATTAGTATAGCTGATGCGTTGCAAAAAATAAAGACAATCTATACTAAATATGACCCCGACAGCCCGTTCGATTATCATTTTACAGATTCGGAATATGCTAAAAAGTTTGAAATTGAGGAACGGATAGGTAAGCTGGCTGGCGTATTTACAGGCCTTGCTATTTTCATCAGCTGCCTGGGGCTATTCGGTATGGCTTCGTTTGCTGCCGAGCAACGCCGGAAAGAGATAGGTGTACGCAAAGTATTGGGCGCATCAATAATCGGGTTATGGCGGTTAATGTCTGCCGAGTCTGTTGTACTGGTAGCTATAGCCTTAATTATTGCCATGCCAACAGCAAATTACCTGATGCAGGGCTGGCTGCGAAAATACACCTACAGGGTTCAAATATCGTGGTGGCTGTTTGCGATAACAGGTACAGGAGCACTATTGTTAACCCTGTTAACGGTAAGCTATCAAAGTATAAAGGCGGCAATGGCAAATCCCGTAAAAAGTTTAAAAACAGAATAATTTTACCGATAATTTGGGAGGTGATAATAAAACCAGGAGCCTTAAATTGAAAGATTTGAGGCTTTTGATTTATAAAATGATAGGATTATGTATTTAGTTTGTACTTATTCATCTTAAGGTTTGGAAACACAATATTGTCAACATAGATGATGAACTGAATAACCTTACCTTCAAAACAGACGGTGCCCCTATCCTATAGCTTTTCGTATAGCACGCACACCATGTGGGCAATTGGCGTGTAAGTAACAATACTGTTATTTACTTATTATCAATATGTACTTAACAATAGATTGTTAGTTTAGAATCAGAAAATAATATTACATAACTGCCCATCATGAAAGCAAAAGTTATACTGATTACTATATTCGCTTTGGCATATATAACCCAGGGCTGCAAAAAAGACAGTGCAAAACCCAAACCAACTACCAGCATTAGTAAACCGCTTACTATTAATCAGTCGCTTTCTGGTAAATGGTATTTTGTAAAGGATACGGTAGTGGCTACTGATTTTAACACGCCCATAGTTTTCCCACAGAGATATTCGTTTATTGGCAAATTTGATTATCTTGAATTTACTGCAGACAGTGCAGCCAAGATAAATGAACAGATCGGCCATGATGCCATGATGACCAATTTTATTAAGTTTTACGTTAATCCAGATCACCCGGATACCTATCCGCCTTATATTTATAAGTACAAAGCCTCAGCTGCAGACAGCACTTTAAGTTTTACCGGTTCAGACGCCTCAGGCGGCTATGCTATCAAGAAATTAACGACCGATAGTTTAGTACTTTTTATCCGCACCGAAATTACTAAATATCCGCACGATTACAGGTTTAACCAATATATACGCTTCAGCAGATAGATAGTTTTGTGTTCTTACAGGGCGGGCCCGGGCCATACAGGTAAAGCCTTGAATTGAGAGATTTGAGGCTGTTGATTTATATAAATGATATTTATAATTAAATATGTACATTAGTATAACTAAACCAATTAATTAAAACACAAATGGGAACTCCGGAAATCATATTAATAATAGCAGCAGTAATAATGGTCTTTCTTGCAATAAGATTAGTTACTTCTTTATTTGATGCAAAAAAAATCAAATAATTAAGCAAACATAACACCACCTAAACTTTTGCATATAATATATATTTTGTTTTGAAATTTATTGAGTGGAATTATCCTTTTAATCCTAAAAGATAAAATATGTTTGTGGGTGGATATATTTTAAGGTTTTTTGGTGTGATCATACTTTATCTGTGGCAATTAATAGTTTCTTTTTTTCACAAAAGCATATATCCTCATTTAAAGATATTGGGTTAAACCACTATAAAAAAGACTTTTACACATCAGTCAGTAACGAGCTATTGCAAAAGTTAACAGGCTTTTTTTCATCCTGTTTTTGATATACATTTTCTAAAACCACCCTGCAAAACAACATCGTTAATTATTATCAATTTCGCTAACAAAGCATTTAACTCATTAATGCTTCGGCAATTAAAGGCTCAATTTCATTCTGTTCCATCCTTTGCTTAATTAAAAGTTTTGTTTATCATTGTGTCAATAAAACGCAATGTTCCTTATCATTTCAGCGTAAACCAGTTATACTAAGATTGATCAATTAAAGATTTTTTTGAAGTCAGCAGCATAATGTTACTGCCGGGATATAAAATCTCATTTTTTGAAAGCTGCTGAATGAAAGTATTTTTTTTACCCAGACCCTTAATCAATTTTTATTATTTTAATAATACATGAGTAAAAGCCCAACCTATCTCGAATCAAAAAATCATTATGAAATTCTCGACGGACTACGTGGCGTAGCTGCAATTATAGTGGTTACCTTCCATATTTTTGAAACCAACTCGGGCGGTAACCGTTTTGGTCAGTTTATTAATCATGGTTACCTGGCGGTCGATTTCTTTTTCCTTTTATCGGGCTTTGTAGTAGCCTACGCCTATGACGACCGATGGGGCAAAATGACACAATGGGATTTTTATAAACGCCGTCTTATCCGCCTGCAACCAATGGTTATTATGGGTTCGCTGATTGGGGCGGCACTTTTTTATTTTCAGGGTGGCGCAGCCTTCCCACTGATTGATGGCACCCCGGTTTGGAAAATGCTGCTTGTAATGCTGCTTGGCTTTACCATGATCCCGCTGCCGGTATCAATGGATATACGCGGCTGGCAGGAAATGCACCCGCTCAACGGCCCGGCATGGTCGCTGTTTTTTGAATATGTTGCCAATATTCTTTATGCGCTTATTATCCGTAAATTCTCAAAATTAGTGCTTAGCATATTTGTTGTGCTATCAGCTTTATTGCTGATAAACTATTTGGTAACCGGCCCGCAGGGGGATGTTATTGGCGGCTGGAGTATTGATAAAACCCAGCTTTATATTGGCTTTGCACGCTTGTTATATCCATTTTTTGCAGGGGTATTACTTTGCCGTTTGGGTAAACTGATCCATATTAAAAATGCTTTTGCCGTATGCAGCGTGCTGATCGTTATCGTGCTGTTTTTCCCGAGGCTTGGCGGCCCCGAGCATTTGTGGATGAACGGAATTTACGAGGCATTCAGCATTATTGTTATCTTCCCGCTTATTGTGGCTATTGGCGCAGGCGGAAGCATCACCGGAAAATTCTCAGCTAAGGTTTGTACGTTTTTGGGTAACATATCGTACCCTATTTACATTACCCACTACCCGCTAATTTATGTTTATACGGCCTGGGTAACTAAAAATAAACCTACAATGGAATATAGCCTGCGTTTTGGCCTGCTGCTGCTTATTGTCAGCATCGCTATTGGTTATGCATCGTTGAAGTTGTATGACGAGCCTGTTCGTAACTGGCTAAAAAAACGGTTCCTTATGAAAAGGGTAGCTTAACAAGCGATAAAATTTTGATCACATAATCCAAAGCACCTCCGGTTGAAAAATTGGGGGTGTTTTGTTTTTAGGATGTGGTTAAATAGATAAAATAACCATTGTTTGCAGCTGCCATAAATTAAATGAGTAAAAGCGATACGCACAATTTAGCAGTATTTCTGAATTTTAAACATGCTATATTTATAGGATGAATAAAGAAAACCTTACTCAATTTTTTCAAAACACCAACCTGGTTTCTTTATCTACAACAAAAGATATTATTGATCATTTTCAATATAAAATAATCCCAAAAAATCAGTTTCAGCTTAAAGCAGGCAGAATATGTGATGAGTACCTATTTATTGAAAAGGGATACATGCGCACCTTTGCACATGATGTGGATGGAAACGAAGTAACCACCGGCTTTTGCTCGCAGGGCCAGCTTACATTTGAGGTATCCTCTTTTTTTAACCGTACAAAATCAAAAGAAAACATCCAGGCAATGAGTGATTGCGAAGGCTGGTATATCACTTACGACCAGCTGAACAGTCTGTTCCACGGATCGGCCGAGTTCAGAGAATTTGGCCGCGCTGTACTGGTAAAGGGGTTTGCAGCACTTAAAACAAGAATGCTATCCATGATTACCGAAACAGCAGAGGAACGATACGAACTAATGTTAAAAACCAATCCCGAAATTTTTCAGAATGCGCCGTTAAAATACATTGCTTCTTACCTGGGCATTACTGATACATCCTTAAGCAGGATACGTAAAGAATTATTAAAGAAATAATGCCCTTTTCATTTCTTGCCATTTGGCAAGTGTCTGCCATATTTATACCGCTTACTTTGTTCTATCAATCAACACACAATGGAACATTTAACAATTTACATTAAAGCAGTATTTATACTAACCACAATCATTACCATATTGCTGCTGTTCAAAGCAACCAACTACTCCAAACCTGCAATTATCCTTTTATTAATATGGCTGGGCTTACAGGCAATTATTAGTTTAACCGGTTTTTATACGATAACCAAAGGATTGCCACCGCGTTTTGCATTGCTGTTAATGCCGCCAATTATATTTATAGCTGTGCTGTTTTTTACTAAAAAAGGGAAAAGTTTAATAGCCGGTATTGATGTAAAAACCTTAACGTTATTACATATTGTAAGGATACCTGTAGAACTTACCTTATACAGTTTGTACCTGCATAAAGTAATCCCCAAAATTATGACCTTTGAGGGCCGAAATTTTGATATACTCTGCGGATTAACAGCACCTGTAGTTTATTATTTTGGCTATATAAAAAATATATTAAGCAAAAAGCTATTAATGGCCTGGAATATTGTTTGTTTAATGCTGCTTGCTAATATTGTGGTTATAGCGGTGCTTTCTGCCCCATTTTCGTTTCAGCAGTTTGCGTTTAATCAGCCTGCCATTGCTTTATTTTACTTTCCTTTTATATGGTTGCCCTGCTTTATTGTTCCTGCCGCACTATTTGCGCATTTGGTTAGCATAAGGCAGTTGGTTAAAAACGACATATTTTAAAGCTAAAATTCACGATTCTTTTTTCAGCGATTAGCTCTGATCGATTGATTAAAAAGCCTCGTTTAAGTTCAGGAAGAAGCCTTTATTGCCAAACTTACCGAAAGCATAATCAAGGGCCAGGTTGGTTCGGGTTGCTTTGTTAAACAACACCCGTAAGCCGGCTCCGTAACCGGGCTGAAACACCTGGAACAATTTGGTACCCTGCTCGTCGTTACCGGTTTGCATGCTTACAAAGGTAACACCGCTTATAAATTTATTGGCCAGTATCGGGAAGCGGAACTCGGCTTCGGTATCATTAAATTGCGTGCCTTTAAAATATTGGGTGGTGTATCCCCTGCCACTTCTGAAACCGCCATCCCTGCCTGTACCAGGTAGTTCGAGGTAAGGAATATTACCGCTTAGCAGGTACGATCCCCAGTTCCAAAAGGCCAGTACGGTTTCAGGACTGGTTTCAGACAGGCTAAAATACTTCCTGAAATCGGTAGTAAATTGTACCGCATTTTTTGTGCTCCCTATCCATGTTTGGTTTACCCTGAAACCAGCATCAAAATAAAGGCCCTTGTAAGCCCTGTTAGGGTTATCGCGTGTGGTATATTGTACGTTGAAAAGAAAGCCGTCTGCCGAATAATGATCCTGCGGAAAACCATGCTGGTTATTATAAATGCTTGATGGTGTTGCATTGTTCACGGTATCCTTACTGGTAATGTTTCGCCTTATATCAAACGAGAGCCCTGCCCCCACAAAAAGGTTTTTTGCCACTTCTTTGTACACTTTTTCCCTGATGTTAAAATAATAGGAATGTAGCGCATAAACCTTATGTGCCGGGTCTGCTAATATTTTATCCAGGTTACTTCCACCTTCTATAGTATGGCCTATGCCTAATCCATAATCGGGGGTTACTGTTTTTGCAGCTACTAAGTTTCCCTGAAAGTTCCATTTGTTGCCCGGGGTAAATATGTTGTGGTTAAGGTAAAAATAAATAATGCCCTTGCTGGTAATTGATGCTGATGTAGCTGCAACTGATAGTAAGGTATTAGGATCATTGCCTAACCTTCTCCCGGCTACGGCCTTGATACCCAGCTGGGCGCCAATGGTAGGATTAGCCGCAATATTGGGTACTATGGTAATGCCCGATCCTTTGTGCAGGGTATCAGCTTTTCTTTTAGGGTGAAGAATATTGCGGGTTAAATCGCCAAAATCATATTGCTTATTAATATTATCGGCTATTCTTTTAATTCTTAAAGCTTTAGCCCTTAATGAGTCGGCTTTTAACGAATCTGCCGGGGCATTTACCTGGCTGTAGGCAAAACTATTTATGCTCAAAAACAAAAACAAGAATAGCAGTTTCAATAATGACTGCTTTTTATTGGCTGGATTAAACTGCACGGTAAAGTTATAAATGTTCAAATTCAAATAAATTATACGAGCTGTAAAGCTTAATTACCTGTTTAACCAACAGACAGGTTAAATGTTTGGTGCTGCGTAGAACAACCGTTTGAATTGATCTTACTTTAACAATCGGCAGGTATTATTAAAAAATGATGCAGTAGTTAGTTTTGCTGATGCAGAAGCAAATCATTAATTTAATACCCCAATTAAATAAAGCTCTTACAAAATAATTAAGAAGGAAAACAATGCCCGATAATGAAGTATTAACACTGGATGATAATGATGCCCTTGTTATTGCCGCCCGTAATACCGAACAAGCATTGTTTGATTTTTATGGATTAAAAGCAAAAACACATTATGTTACTCTCCCAGGTTCAGGGATCCGTATCCGGGTTAGCGAAATAGGCTCAGGCAAACCTGTACTGATAGTGCCGGGTAATACCGGCGATGTTTTTCCGCTTGCCTCTCTTTTGGCCCGGCTTAAAGGCCGCAGAATTATTGCCATTAACCGCCCGGGGGGCGGCTTAAGCGAAGGCATTGATCACCGTAAACTTAACCTGCGGGAATTTGCCGTACAAACCATTACAGCCGTACTTGATGCCTTTAAAATTGACAGCGCTCCTATTATTGCCCATTCAATTGGCGGGCACATGAGTTTATGGATGGCTATGGATAAGCCGGAACGCGTTACTGCCCTTACCCTGCTGGGAGTTCCCGGCAACCTGATCAGTACCAGGCCACCCATTGCCCTGCGCTTATTATCCTTACCCGTTTTAAATGGCTTTTTATTTAAGTTGATCACGCCTAAAAAACCCGACTATTCTTTTAAAGCACTCTCATTTATGGGGCACTCTGCAGCAACCTGCGCCGGGCAGCCAAAAGAATTGGCCGATTGCTACTACAGCTTTCAAAAGCTGCCGAATTACCGCATATCAAGCCTGAGTTTGATAGAAAAAACCAATCGTTTATTTGGGTTTATTCCCGAAATAAAAATCACCGCCACGCAACTAAAAAGCGTAAGGCAACCTACGCTATTTTTGTGGGGAACCAATGATCCGTTTGGCAGTGCTGAAACAGGCTTACAGATTTCAAAAAATATCCCCTCGGCAGCATTTCGTGCCATAGCGGGCGTCGGCCATTTACCCTGGCTGGACAGCCCGGAGGAGTGCGGAGCTTTAGCGCTCGATTTTTTATCCGACTATTAATTAAACGCTACAAGAAAATTATAAGCTGATATTTGAAATTTGCAACTATCCGATTGAAGTTTGCAAACAGTCATCAAACTCTTCTGTCCATATTTGTTAAACAATATTAAACAACCAATACATGAATTTAAGTGGAAACACCATATTAATAACAGGCGGAACATCGGGCATTGGCCTTGCTTTTGCCGAAGAGTTTATAAAAGAAGGTAATACAGTGATCATTACCGGCCGCCGGGAAGACAGGCTGAAAGCCATTAAAGATCGTTTACCGCAAATTATCACCAAAGTATCTGACCTTGCCGATGCAGCGCAAAGAATTGAACTTGCCGCCTGGATCAGCGAAAATCATCCGGATACCAATATCCTGATCAATAACGCGGGTGTACAGTACATAACCGATTTCAGGAAGGCTATCGATCTTGGCAAAGTACAGTCAGAAATTGAAACCAATTTTATTGCACCAGTTCATTTAGCGTCGCTGTTTATACCACATTTAAGCAGCAAACAAAACCCGGCCATTATAAACATTACATCGGGGCTGGCCTTTGTGCCTATAGCTTTTATGGCTATATATTGCGCCACTAAAGCTGCTATGCATTCGTTAACGCTATCGTTACGTTATCAGCTTAAAGAAACAAGCGTAAAAGTTTTTGAAATTGCACCTCCATCGGTTGATACAGAACTTGGGCACGACAGGCGCGAGGATAAAACACAAACACACGGCGGTATCCCGGTTGGCGAATTTATTGAAGGTGCTATGGCTGCCCTTAAAAATGATGAATACGAAACCGCAGTTGGACAATCTGCCGGGTTACGCGAAAAACGGGAGTCTATTTTTGATCGTTTAAACAGCATGTTTTAACAACGCGATTTAAATTATCTGCCAAAACAAAAGCCCTGATAAAAACTTCAGGGCCTTTGTTTGTTTTGGAATTGTACCGCTCTTAAACTACACCCACTCTAACTGATCAACAGCAAAGCCAATATTTTTTGCAGTATTTAAAAACTCTTCTTTGATCTCATCCGGGATAAAAGTATCCCTGGATAAGATCCATAAATAATCAAGCCCGCTGCCCGAAACTAATGCATATTTATAATCCGGATCAAGCGCCAGGATGTTATAGGCCGAATAGAAGGGACCGAAATAAGAGGCCTTCAGCATCCCCACATTTTCAGATTCTACAAACTTTATCTTTCCTGATAGTTCTTTCCAGCTATTATTTTTAACGTTATATCCTTTGGTAACCACTTTAATGGTACCATCATTATTAAGTGAATACTTTTCTGTAAGGTGTTTAATGTTTTTTTCAATCCGGTTGGGTAACCTTGCTATCTCATTCCAGGTGCCCATGTAACGGTTTTTGTTAAAGGGCTGCACGGGTACTGCACCATCCGGAATGTCATTTGTTAATGATAATAAAGTATAAGCAATAGCAGCAATACCGGCACCAGCTGCTAAGGCGATGAGCAATTTTTCTTTCTTCATACCTGATAAATATTTTTTGTGCCTTTTTGTTTGAAGAATTTAATTATCATCAAAATTAAATACTAAAACAATTATCTGGAACTTTTAGCCAAATAATAAGTAATTCCACCAACAGCAATCATTAATCCTATTAAAATTATCTTAAAAGAAAATAAATTATCTTTTTATGATTATCCTCAAAAACTAATTGTTGGTGATTTGGTTATTTAAAAAAACACAAAAAACATTAATCTACTATGAATGAAGATAATAAAATAAGCAGGCGTACAGTTGTTGCCGGACTTGGTACCGGGCTGGCTGCCGTGGCAGTTTCCCCGGTTTTTGCAGCCGAGGGCACCTCTAAATCACAACCAGCAGTACCGCAGGGCCTGCAGGATCCAACCACAAAGTATCCTAAACCTCCTTTTCCGGGCCAGTCGCAGCCCTGGCCGGGTTTAGCAAGTAAAATGGATCCCCGCCCCGATCATGGTGAAAAAAGCTACAAAGGATCGGGCCGTTTAGCAGGCCGTAAAGCGCTGATAACCGGGGGCGACTCAGGAATGGGCCGTGCAGCAGCCATTGCCTACGCACGCGAAGGTGCTGATGTTGCCATTAACTATTTCCCAACCGAAGAGCCAGATGCACGCGAAGTTATTGAACTGATTAAAGCTGAAGGCCGCAAGGCGGTAGCAATCCCAGGTGATCTGCGTGATGAAGCGTTTTGCCAACAATTGGTAGCCAAAGCCATTGACGCACTTGGTGGTTTAGATATTGTTGTAAACAATGCAGGCAGGCAGCAAAGCCACGCTTCCATTCTTGATATATCAACAGAGCAGTTTGACTGGACCATGAAAACAAATATTTATGCTCCCTTTTGGATAATTAAAGCCGCCTTACCGCATTTACAACCCGGATCGGTAATTATTGCAACAACATCTGAACAAGCTTATGATCCAACACCCGATTTGTATGACTATGCCCAAACCAAGGCGGCTACCATGAACTATGTAAAATCACTTGCCAAACAGTTAGGACCAAAAGGCATCAGGGTTAACGGTGTAGCTCCCGGCCCGATCTGGACACCCCTGCAGGTTAGCGGCGGCGCAAGCCAGGAAAAATTAAAAAACTTCGGCGGTCAAACTCCGCTTGGCAGGCCCGGTCAGCCGGCAGAACTTGGTTCAATTTACGTACAGCTTGCTGCTAATGATGCCAGCTTTGCCACAGGCCAGGTATATGGCTCGGCAGGCGGAAGCGGCCAGCCATAAATAATGATGAATTTGTTAAAGCCTCTGATTGAAAGATCAGGGGCTTTTTTGTATATGGATACTTTACCCCTAATTTGGATACAACAACAAGAGATTTGGTTATTTTTCATGCTGCCTGCTTACCCACCTTTGCAGTGTTAAAACAAAACTTATGAGTAGCATTAAAAAAAATGAATTAGGCAAGCAGGGGCTGGTTGTACCCGCAATTGGCCTGGGATGTATGGGCATGACCCAAATTGCAGGTTACGATATTTACGGCAAAGCCGATGAAACGGAAGCTATAGCAACCATTCACCGGTCGTTAGATTTAGGTGGTAATTTTTTAGATACTGCCGACCTTTACGGCCCCCTGAAAAATGAAAGGCTAATTGCCAAAGCCATAAAAGGCAACCGGGATAAATATATAATTGCCAGCAAATTTGGTTACGAGATTGATGATAACGAACAGCTTACCTGGAAAATTAACGGCAGCCGCAATTATGTAAAAAAAGCAGTTGAGCGCTCCCTTAAAAATTTAGGCACAGATCATATCGACCTTTATTACCTGCACCGCCTGGATCCTAACACAGCAATTGAAGAAACTGTTGAGGCGATGGCGCAATTAATTAAAGAAGGTAAGGTGGGTTATATTGGCCTGTCGGAAGTATCATCGGCAACAATAAAAAGGGCACATCATATTCACCCTATAACGGCGGTACAAACAGAATATTCGTTATTTGAGCGTAGTGTTGAGGAATCGGGCATATTAAACACGCTGAATAAGCTTGGTATTGGCTTCGTTGCCTATTCGCCGTTAGGCCGTGGATTTTTATCGGGCGATATTAACAGTCCGGATGATTTTGCTGATACCGATTTCAGGAAAGCGATCCCCCGTTTTCAGGGCGATGCATTTTACAAAAACATTGAACTGGTAAACGAGATTAAAAAGCTTGCTGCCGAAAAAGGTATTACCTCATCACAACTGGCAATTGCCTGGATAATTGCAAAAGGCTTTTTGCCGATACCGGGTACCAAACGTGTAAAATATGTTGAACAAAATATTGCAGCAAGCCATATTGCGTTAAGTAATGAAGAGCTTAACAGGTTAGAGGCTATTGTACCCTTAGGAACATCAACAGGGGCGCGTTATGACGAGGCCAATATGCAGGCAATAGATCAATAAGTATTTATTGTTACCGGCAAAAGCTATATTTACCTTATAGTTTTTGCCGGTGATATATCTATTATATAAATGAAAAAAGAAGCTAATCATCCTTACATAATCAATTCAATTTCTGAATTGCACCGCTTGCTGGCACTCCCTAAACCGGAGCACCCACTGATAAGTGTTATAGACCTGGGTACAATAAAACACAACACCGATCAAAATATGAAAAGTGTGGTTTATAACTTTTATTCGGTATGTATAAAAAAGGGATTTGAAGGCAAGTTAAAATACGGGCAAAACTATTATGATTTTGACGAAGGCCTGATGACCTTTTTCTCTCCGGGACAAGTGATCTCAACAGATATTGTTGATGGCATGCAACTTAATGGCTGGTGGCTGGTGGTGCATCCCGATCTGATCAGGAATTATCCACTGGCAAAAACCATAAAAGATTATGGCTATTTCTCGTATGCCGTAAACGAGGCGCTGCACCTGTCTGAAAAAGAAGAAATGATGGTAACCGCAATTGTACAAAACATAAACCAGGAATACCGGTCGGTTATTGATACCTATAGTCAGGATGTTATGGTATCACAATTTGAGCTACTGCTAAACTATTGCAACAGGTTTTATAACAGGCAGTTCATCACCCGAAAAAGTGCAGGCAATGATCTGTTATTTAAATTAGAGACTATACTGGCCGACTATTTTAACAGCGATAAGGTGCAGCAAATGGGCCTGCCTACCGTTCAATACCTATCGGGCGAGTTAAATATATCACCCAATTATTTAAGCGATATGCTGCGCTCGCTAACAGGGCAAAGCACCCAGCAGCATATCCACGATAAGCTGATTGAAAAGGCTAAAGACCTGATCACTACAACATCCTTATCTGTAAGCGAAATAGCCTACCAGCTGGGCTTTGAGTATCCGCAATCGTTCAGTAAGTTATTCAAAAATAAAACCAGCGTATCCCCGCTCGGGTACAGGCATAATTTTAATTAATAGCGGGCTAACAGGGTGGTTAATTAAAAATCTTTTTTAACACTTATCTCCTTCATTTTTGTTATCACATTTGCGTGTGCATAAGCGGCTCAAAACTGTTATTGCTATCACTTATTTATTATCTTTGCAAACAGCATAACATACTTATGGAGTATACCCAACTGGTTAAGGGCCTTAACATAAATTATAAAGAAACCGGACAAGGTACCCCCCTTGTTTTTTTGCATGGCTGGGGCTCAAGCTTACAGGTGTTTGAAAAAATACAGCAATATTTTGAAACTGATTTCCATGTTTTTGCTATAGACCTGCCCGGTTTTGGAAAAAGCGACGAGCCTGATGGAGTTTGGGGCGTTTATGAATACACTGCATTTATTGAAGAGTTTTTTAAGCTGAAAGGCATCAGTAACCCAATACTATCCGGGCACTCTTATGGTGGCCGAATTGCGCTACTATATGCCTCCCGTAATCCTGTTTTAAAGCTGGTATTGTTAGATAGCGCAGGCATCAAACCCACACGATCATTAGAGTATTACCTTAAAGTGTACTCCTACAAATTAGTACGTAAAACCTTACCTGTGTTTGTTGGCAACACACAGGCTAATACCATATTAGATAAATATCGCAAAAAAGCAGGATCGAGCGATTACAGCAGTGCTACACCCATGATGCGCCAGGTTTTGGTAAAATCAGTAAACGAAGACCTGAAAAACATTATGCCGCTGATAAAGGCACCTACCCTATTGATCTGGGGCGAAAACGATACAGCTACACCCGTAAGCGACGGACAGACGATGGAAAAACTAATCCCTAACGCCGGCCTTGTTGTGTTAAAAAATGCCGGGCACTTTAGCTTTATTGAAAAACTGAACGAGTTTTTAATAATATTGAATAACTTTATTCAAGCCGATAAGAAAAACAATTGATGGAGACTATACTTTTTGGGGTTGCGTTAGTAACGCTGCTGGTTTATGCTTTTGCAAAATTAAGGTTCGAGCTGCACATGATGCAGCTAAACTCCTACCGTAATGACCGCTATGGCAAATGGCTTAAAACCAACCTGATAATTACTAACCGCGTATTGGAAGTTATTGTACTGGTAATTACCGGGATATTATTATTTACAGCAAGTGTTACGGTTATCAGCATAGCAATTACCCTTCTTTATGCATTTCTGGCATATTTACTTTTCATCAAAAAACAAAAAAAGCCTGTTGTATTTACACAAAGGGCTCAGCGTTTATTCGGGCTCACCTTTTTGCTTTCCGTAATAGCAGCTTCGGCTTTCTTTTTTATAACAGGTAAAATGTTTACCACCCTTTGGGTATTTGGCTTTGTTTTATTGTTGAGCTTTGCTTTTATAGCAATAGCTACCATACTGGTGGCACCGGTTGAAGCAAGCATCAATAAATGGTATTATAACGATGCCAAAAAGATATTGGCCGACAGGCCCGATCTGATCATCATAGGTATTACAGGCAGCTATGGTAAAACCAGTACCAAGCATTTCCTGTTCCGCATGCTATCCGAAAAATACAACGTTTTAATGACGCCCGGCAGTTACAATACCACTATGGGGGTTATTAAAACCATAAGGGAGCAATTACAAGCCACACACCAGGTTTTTATTGTTGAAATGGGCGCCAAGCAAACTGGCGATATTAAGGATATTTGCGACCTTGTACATCCGCAAATAGGAATATTGACTGCTGTTGGTGAGCAGCACCTGGAGAGTTTTAAAACTATCCTGAACGTGCAAAAAACCAAGTTCGAGCTGATAGATGCCCTGCCATCAGGCGGCCTTGCAGTGCTTAATGCAGATTATGAGTATGTTGCCAACAGGCCCGTTAGCGACAGACAAACGGCATATTACTCGTCTGAAGATTCGAATGTTGATTACCATATCAAAGATATTTCCTACTCGGCAAAAGGCTCGGCATTTTCTGCCTTTTTTAAGAATGAAAGACTGGGCGAACTGCAAACTAAGTTAGTGGGCAGTTATAATTTATCTAACATATTGGCAGGTTATATAGTTGCCAAACATTTAGATGTACCTGAAAGTAGTATTGCTTTTGCGGTGAAAAAACTGGAACCCGTTCAGCACCGCCTGGAGGTTAAAGTACATGGCAACGGCGTTACCGTTATTGACGATGCCTTTAACTCGAACCCGGTAGGTTCAAAAATGGCTTTGGAGGTTTTGAAAGCCATTGATGGCACCCGAAAAATAATTATCACCCCGGGGATGATAGAATTAGGCGATAAACAGGAATACTACAACATATTATTGGGTGAGCAGATTGCTGACACCTGTGATTATGCGGTACTTGTTGGTAAAAACATAACTTTACCCATCTTTAAGGGTTTAAAAAACAAAAACTATCCGGATACACAAATATATGTGGCCCAAAACTTTAAGGATGCTGTTAACCATTTAAACGGCATGACCAAAGCAGGCGATGTATTGCTATACGAAAACGATTTACCGGATACTTACGAATAAGATCAAATTTTAAAAGAAATAATGAAAATAAAAGTTGGAGTTATATTTGGCGGAAGGTCTGTTGAGCACGAAATTTCTGTAATTTCTGCATTGCAGGCCATCAGCGCTTTTGATAAGAATAGTTACGAAATTACCCCTATCTACATTACAAAAAATGGCAAATGGTATACCGGTGCCGAATTGCTTAATGTAGATAACTATAAAAATATTGAAACGCTTTTAGACAAAAGCACCGAAATCTACCTATCGCCTACTTATGGCGATTTTACCATTAATTCGGTACAATCATCCATCTTCAAAAATAAAGAGATCGGTAAAATTGATGTTGCTTTCCCTATCATTCACGGCTCAAACGGCGAAGACGGTTCTTTACAGGGCTTACTTGAGCTAAAGGGTATTCCTTATGTGGGCTGCGATGTTTTATCATCAGCCGTAGGCATGGATAAAATAATGATGAAGATGGTTTTGAAGGAAAGCAAACTGCCCGTGGTTGACTATACCTGGTTTACCGACAGAAGCTGGCACACCGATCAAAAAAACATTCTTGCCACTATCAACAAAATTGGTTTCCCGGTTATTGTTAAGCCATCAAATTTAGGTTCAAGCGTAGGCGTGTCAAAAGCAGCCAATGAAGCTGATCTGATTGACGCGGTTGAACTTGCCGGTCGTTTTTCAAACCGCATATTGGTTGAGCACATGGTGGTTAACCTTAAAGAGATCAACTGCTCCGTATTGGGCGATGCAGCTATACAAAATGCGTCTGTTTGTGAGGAGCCATTGGGCGGCGGCGATATTTTAAGCTACAAAGATAAATACATTACCAAGGGTGGTTCATCAAAAGGAATGAGCACGCTTAAGCGCCAGATCCCAGCCAATATATCTGCTGAACTATCTGAAAAAATTCAGGACCTGGCTAAAGAAACATTCAGGGTATTATCATGCTCAGGGGTATCACGTATCGACTTTTTGGTTGATAAGGATAACGACAGCGTTTATGTGAACGAGATCAATACCATACCCGGTTCACTATCTTTTTACCTTTGGGAAGCAACGGGCAAAAACTTTGGTCAGCTTTTAAAAGAAATGATTGACATTGCCTTAAAACGCCAGCGCGAAAGAGAGAATTTAGTAATGAGCTATGGCGAAAACATATTCAGCATGGGTGCAGGCTTATCAAAGTCGGGCAAATCATAAAACCTACAGCTATGGCCGCAAAATATGTATTTATCAATAACCAGCTGTTTTTAGAGCAGGATGCCAAGATTGGTTTTTCTGATCTGGCTATACAGCGTGGCTATGGTATATTTGATTACTTAAAAGTAATTGATAACCGCCCCATATTTATTGAGGATCATTTAAACAGGTTCTTCAACTCGGCTAAAGATATGTACCTGGAGGTAATGCTTACCCGCGAGCAGCTAAAAACAGCCGTGAGGGAATTGGTGCATATTAATAAAACCCCAACCTGCGGCATTAAGTTATTACTTACAGGCGGATATTCGGAAGATGGTTATGCGATGGGGACACCCAACCTGATCATATCACAATACCCGCTTAATATGGAGGAAGAAAATGAATTTGAAATGGGCCTGAAACTGGTAACCTATAACCACCAGCGGCAACTCCCTTACATCAAAACCATTGATTACCTGCAAGCTGTAAGGTTGCGCAATTTTATGCAGGAAAACAATGCCGATGATGTGCTATACCACAATAACGGTGCAGTGACCGAATGCCCAAGGGCAAACTTTTTTATGGTTACCGGTAATGAGGTGATCACCCAAAAAGAAAACATTTTAAAAGGCATTACCCGCAGCAAGATCCTTGATTTTAAAATAGAAGGCTATACAGTTATTGAAAAGGATTTCAGCATTGCCGATCTGACCGGTATTAAAGAAGCATTTATAAGCAGTACAACCAAATACGCTTACCCCGTTTCGATTATTGACGGTAAAATGATAGGCGACGGGAAAATTGGCCCCGTTACCAAACAAATAAGGGAGCAATTATTTAAGCTGACATACGCATAGCTTTATTTAGCATAATTACCAGGCGTTACTATAGAACGCAATAAATTAATTTTATTTCTTCTGTCTCTGTTTTTTAGTATAGTGTGGTACAAACTCTTGTGTATAACAAGCCTTTTCTGTTTTAAAAATACCTTTCTCAAATGCTTCTTTATGTAATTCTGGTAGTTGCTTAAATCTTTTCATTCGAAGATTATCTACTTTCCTAAGCGCTATAAAATCATAAGTACCTCTTAACATCATTACAACCTCAATTTCATCACATTCATCTACAAGATATATTGCGGCTGGATCTAATCCAACAGATCCAAATAATATTTTTTTCGTTGAAACAGGTATCTCTATTTGGAAAAAACCGTTTGTATCTGTTTTGCCAACTTCAATTTTGTCATTAATCACAATTGACACCGATGGCAAAGTTTCCAAATTATCATCAATTATCCTTCCTTTAATAGTTTTATTCTGAGCATAGAGACTACTTGTCAAAATACTTAGAATTAAGAAAACAATCAATAATTTCTGCATTTTATTGTTTTTTTTCACCCGTTTATATTCATGAGTATAATCGTATTCTGTTGGTTTTTTTCCTGGCTTGGAATTCTATAAAGAATAATAAAACTTGTGTAAGGTGTTTTTGCGTTAATTTATTCTGTAAATACTTTTTGTTGTAAAGATAATTATTTAAGAAACTTCGAACCCGTGCAACAGTAAAACCAAATGGGACAGGTCGTAGTTAGAAAAGAGCGTGCCACACAATTACGTTCCGTAGGAACGCCTGGTATTTGCACTTGCTTTCGCCACGCTGTATTATTTATTATACTATTTAATTTTATTATATTTGATTATCGAATTTTTAAATATGGGCGTTTTAGGACCTTATATATTAACCCCTCTGTTTTTAGGATGGCTACTTTACAGAGCCTTTATTGCTAAGGACATTAAAAAATACAAGAACGAAGTTTTCGGCGGTTTCTTTTTCATTGGTGTTTGGGCCGTGCTTTACTTTATCATTTTATAATATCATGAAACCGATAATCCCTGTTAAATACCTTTTAGCATTAGGCTTGTTGCTATTATCCGCAAGCTTTATTCTTAAACATTATTTTGCCCTCCCCGATTTTGCCGACGGCTTTTTAAAAGGCACTGGCATCGGAATTATAATGCTTGTGCTGATCAGGCAATGGTATCTTAAACGATCAGAAAGCTAAATTACACCCACCTGCTTCCACTGGCTCAATATTTGTCTGTTCCTTACTAAAGCATTATTATGCCCGAGGGACCGATCATCGTTATTTTAAAAGAAGCTGTACAGCAATTTAAAGGGCAAAAGGTAATTGCAGCCAGTTGTAACAACAATGCACTGGATGCCAGCAAGCTTACCGGCTTACCCATTATTGATTTTAAAAGCTGGGGGAAACATTTTTTGATCTGTTTTCCAGACTTTACCGTACAGATTCAACTGATGATGTTTGGCTCCTACAAAATCAACTCACACAGCAATAAGCCGCCCCGTCTG
This sequence comes from Mucilaginibacter sp., assembly GCF_965277465.1. Classification (GTDB taxonomy): domain Bacteria; phylum Bacteroidota; class Bacteroidia; order Sphingobacteriales; family Sphingobacteriaceae; genus Mucilaginibacter. The sequence continues at coordinate 1,883,268 of NZ_CBDICW010000001.1, read as the reverse complement.
CACCTGCAATTCCAAAATGGCGAGCTTAACTTTTACGCCTGCGTACTGCATCTTATTAATGAACCGCTTGATAAGGTTTATGATTGGTCGGCTGATGTGATGAGCCCTAAATGGGATGCCAAAAAGGCGATCAAAAAAATAAAAGAGCAGCCTGAATTATTAGCATGTGATGCATTGATGGATCAGCATATATTTTCGGGTGTTGGTAATATCATTAAAAATGAGGTACTTTTCCGTACGCGTGTCCATCCCTTAAGCTATATAAATGAACTTCAACCCAAAAAACTAAAAGAATTGCTAAACGAAGCTGTTAATTATAGTTTTGATTTTTTAGAATGGAAAAAGGCCAATACACTAAAAAAACACTGGCTGGCTTATGAGCAAAAAATATGTTCAAGAGATGATGTAGCTTTTCACAAAACCGATACGGGCAAAAGCCACAGAAGCAGTTTTTATTGTAATGTTTGCCAAAAACTATACAAGCGTGAGGAACAGATTGGTAAATAACCATTGCCTATTAAAATGGCTGCAATAAATAATTTCTGTAGTTAAAGTACTTAAAAATATTCAGGCGAATTGCTCCGCCTGAATACCTGACAGCAGGTGATTGCCATATGGGACCCCGGACTAAATCGTCGACGGGATGGTCATTCCAAATTCAATTTTGTCTTACACAATTCTCAGCTGGTTTTATGGGGAAAAGAGCTTATTCAAAAAAAGATGAAAAAAATCGTAACCTTAAAAATTCAGCTGACGTATAAGAACACTCATTGAGCGCCCTGCTCATCAATAATTTATCAAATCAAAAAGATCCCCGGCGCGAGGCTGGGGACCTTTTATTGAACGAATATAATGAATAACTTTTATATGGGCAATTTGATAAATACAGGGTTTTAGTTTTTAGTTTTTGATAGTTAATTATATGGATGGAGTTTAGGATAGCTGGAACAGAAATGACCAGCTATTTTTTTTTGACCGCGAATTTCTTCCCCAAAGCAACAAATCTTTACTCAAAAAAATCAACTTAACGTAATGCCCGGACAGTGATTATCCCAGCGCTTCGGCAATTTCGGTAAACCCTTTTTCTCTTGCCAAATCAGCGGCGAGTTTGCCGCCTTCCATACGTACAGTTACATCAGCACCATGTTCAAGCAACAGGATCAGCAGGTCTATATTACCATTTTGAGCGGCAGAATGCAGGGCGGTTGCCCCAGCCTGTTGTTTTACATTAATTAGTGCGTTGTTTTCAATCAGCATCCGCGCTATCGGGGTAAAATTACCCGCAGCGGCAGAGTGCAGTGGATATACTTTAAAGCCATTGTTTGATGGCATATTAACATCTGCTCCCTTTAAAACCAAATACCGCGCAATTTCATACTGCCCAAAATAACAGGCAAGCCCTAATGAGGTAAAGCCATCTTCGGCATAAAAATTAATAGCCTCGGGGTGGCTGTAAACCAAATGGGCCACTACATCAAATTTCCCGGCAGCCGAAGCTTCAAACAGGCTAATTTCATCGAGATGTTTTAAAAGAATACCCGTAACCTCCGGCTTTTTGCAATAGCACGACAGCATGAGCGGCGAAACCTGGTGACTGGTTCGGCTTTTGGCAAGCGATGGGTTTTGCGTAAGTAAGGCATCCAGGTTTACCAGATCGGCCGAGGTGATGTATTGTTCCAGTTTTTCAACACTCATTTATAGCGGTTTTACTAAACAGGTATTATGCGGGCTTTAAGCTACAGGTCTAATTTAACACTTATTGTTTAAGTTTAATTAATATAGCCTACCCAATATTACTAAAAAATTAAAAAATCAAGCTAAATAAGTTTAATCTATTAACTTTATATTTGTACAATATAGGGGTTATATAAGGATGCCGGTAAAAGGAAATCAGTTTAAATCAAATAATTTCAAGCAAGAAAATCAGCCTAAACAGCCTTCGGCCAAGGTTGAAAAGGAACGCCCTACCAGGCAACGGGAGGATACACTTCGCTCTTCGGTGCTGATGAACAGCAAGTTGATCAAAATAATCGGTTTATTCCTGTTACTGCTATCCATATTTTTCTTTGTTGCTTTTACCTCCTATTTATTTACCTGGCAGGAAGATCAAAGCTATGTTTCGCCCACCAACGGCGGCTGGCATAACCTGTTCCGCACCACGCAGGAACTGATGGAGAACGGCGTTAAAAACCCCGTTGTAGAAAACTGGACAGGCAAATTAGGTGCTTTATTATCAAACCAGTTTATTTATGAGTGGTTTGGGGTAGCATCATTTGTGTTTGTATTTGTGTTTTTTGTGCTGGGTTACCGCCTTTTATTTAAGGTTAACCTGCTATCAATAGGTAAAACATTAGCTTACTCCTTTTTTTCTTTATTGTTTTTTTCTATAGCTATAGGATTTTTTCATGCCTTTATTGCTGATACTCCTAACTTTTTAGAGGGCGAGTTTGGTTATTGGAGCAACCGCCTGCTTGATGCGCAGATAGGGCAAACAGGCACAGGAGGCGTATTGATATTTTTAGGCTTAACTATCCTCATTATTGCCTATAACATTGATTTTAAGATACCTAAACGCAGCGAAAAACCGGTTGTTGCAGCAGTTGCCGTTGACGATATTATACCCGAGCCTGTTGATTTGGTTGAAGAAGATATTTCATTGCCTGTTGAATGGCCCGGCCGTGCTAACAAAGCAAGAGATACTGCCCAAAATGTAGTCAAAGCTGAGCCATTAAAGCAGCAGCCATTGGTACAAAATCCGGTATTTCATGAACCGGTGGTATTAACACCAAGCCCTGAGCCTGTCGGCAGCGAGCCAGAGTTTGAGAACGAGATCCCTTTAACCGTTAGCGTTAACCGCCCAACACCCGAATTAAACATCGAAAAAACTGATTATGATAAAGCTAAAAGCCTTGTTGAGCAGTTTGGTATGTATGACCATACGCTTGAACTGGCTTCGTACAAATATCCGCCGCTTGATCTGTTAGAGAATTATGGCTCTAACAAAATAAGCGTTAACTCGGATGAGTTAGAGGCCAACAAGAACAAGATTGTTGAAACGCTGAATCACTATAATATTGAGATCGATAAGATCAAGGCAACCATAGGGCCAACGGTTACACTGTATGAAATCATACCGGCGCCGGGTGTCAGGATCTCCAAGATCAAAAATCTGGAGGATGATATTGCCTTAAGTTTAGCCGCATTGGGTATCCGTATTATTGCACCTATGCCGGGCAAGGGTACCATAGGTATTGAGGTGCCCAATCAAAATCCCGAAATGGTTTCGATGCGCTCGGTATTATCTACCGAGAAGTTTCAGAACACTACAATGGACCTGCCGATAGCGCTTGGTAAAACCATCAGCAATGAAGTATTTATTGCCGACCTTGCCAAGATGCCCCACTTATTGGTTGCTGGTGCTACAGGGCAGGGTAAATCAGTTGGTATCAATGCTATTTTGGTTTCGCTGTTGTATAAAAAACACCCTGCCGAACTTAAGTTTGTTTTGGTTGATCCAAAAAAGGTTGAGCTTACGCTTTTCCGTAAAATAGAAAGACACTTTTTGGCCAAGCTTCCTGATGAAGCAGATGCCATTATTACCGATACCAAAAAGGTTGTAAATACGCTTAACTCACTGTGTATCGAGATGGATCAGCGTTATGATCTTTTAAAAGATGCACAGGTACGTAACCTTAAAGAATACAATGCCAAGTTTGTAAACCGTAAAATAAGCGACCCTGAAAAGCACCGCTACCTGCCGTTTATTGTATTGGTGATTGATGAGTTTGCCGATTTGATGATGACAGCCGGTAAAGAAGTTGAAGTGCCTATTGCCCGTATTGCACAACTTGCCCGTGCCGTGGGCATCCACTTGGTTATTGCTACGCAAAGGCCATCGGTTAATATTATTACGGGCACAATTAAGGCCAACTTCCCTTCGCGTTTGGCATTCAGGGTATTATCAAAGATAGATTCACGGACGATATTAGACAGCGGCGGTGCCGATCAGCTGATTGGTCGCGGAGATATGCTGATGTCGACCGGTAGTGACCTGATCCGCCTGCAATGTGCGTTTGTAGATACACATGAGGTGGAAAGGATCTCTGAATTTATTGGAAACCAGCGCGGCTATGCATCAGCCATGCTATTGCCTGAGTATGTGGGAGAAGGCGAAACCAGCAGCCCTAAAGATTTTGATGCCGATAACCGCGACCCTATGTTTGAAGATGCTGCCCGCCTTATTGTATTGCACCAGCAAGGCTCAACCTCACTTATACAGCGTAAAATGAAGTTAGGCTATAACCGCGCAGGCCGTATTATTGACCAGTTAGAAGCCGCAGGTATTGTAGGCCCCTTTGAGGGCAGCAAAGCCCGTGATGTGCTTTACCCAGATGAATACAGCCTGGAGCGCCACCTGGAGTCGCTTCAAAAACCAAGTAACAATTAAACCTTTTACCCTTAATGGGGTTCTAAATGTGGAGGTCACTGTTTATCATGATCTGCTCTAACAAAAACTACTGATGAAAAAGCTTTTTATACTTTCTATATTAACATTATTAACTGCCAGCTATACATTTGCTCAAAAAGACGCCGAAGCAAAAGTTATTTTAAATAAGGTAAGCGAAAAATATAAAACCTACGATGCTGTAAAAACTGATTTTGATTTCACACTCGATAACCAGCAGGCCGGCGTAAAGGAAACTCAAAGCGGTACGCTTATAGCCCGTTCAAAGGCCAACAAATTCAGGGTTACTATTTATGATGCAGCCGGTAAGGCAGCCGTTGCACAGGAGATCATCAGCGATGGTAAAACCCAGTGGACCTACCTTAAAAAAGACAACGAGGTACAGGTAAACAATGTTGACATCAGCGGCGAAGGCCTTAACCCTGCCCAGGTTTTCACCATTTATGAGCATGGTTATAAATACATTTATAACGGCGATAAAAAAATTGGTGGCAAGGTTTACCAGGAGATTGACCTGACCCCCGAGGATATTAAAAAATCATTTTTTAAAGTCCGCTTGATGATTGATAAGGTTAAGAAACAAATTTACAGCGCATTGATATTTGATAAAAATGGTAACAGGTATACCTACACGTTAAAAAGCTTGGTGCCTAATCCACCAATTGCTGATAATACCTTCTCGTTTGATCCTAAGGCCCATAAAGGTGTTGAGGTTGTTGATTTAAGGTAAATCATTGCCCCTGTCTTTCAATACGTATATTATAGTCCGGAGGCCTGCATATATTTGTCACTCGCCTGCAGGCGAGTGACTGTTTATTTGTTATAGTTTATCAATACTATTCAGCGTTACCAGCTTTAATTCGCCTTTGCATCACCTCGCGCCAGGTGGTTAGGATAAAACCGTTCTTTTTTAAAAACTCCTTTAATCGCGGATCGGTCATGGCAAGCAGGTCGCCTTTACGCTTTTTGCCCTCGCCGGTAATATATTTGAATGCATCGGAGGGATAGGTACAATGCATAATTACCATGGTTAAACCCGGGCTTAAGCGGCCAATGCTCTCTATATAATGATCTGTATACCATTTTTGGATCTCAGCATCCGTCTTGTTGTCAACATCAGGCATATTCCAGTCATAGCTTGAATTATGCAGATCATCCAGCACAGGGAGGCCGTTTTTCCAAAGCATATCCCCTATTGACCGGGCTTTGCTTAAAGCTGCCGGCTCAGGTATTACCATACCCTCGGTATATTTTCCCTGTTTTTTCAGATCTGCAATTGTTGCCGCTTTAGCTTCGGAGCGGTAAAACAGGTCGGCACCACCCGGAAACATTACCGGGATCTGCTTTTCAATACCCAGCTTCAGATATTTTTCCATAAAAGCATCTTTGGCAAACAGCGTACCCATATGCGAATCAAGATGTGTAGGTTTAAAACCCATGCTCAAGGCACGGTCAAGCTGGGCGCGAATCTCTAAATCAATTTCTTCGGCTCTGGCGCTAAAGTAAACCGCCTCAACAGATGGATAAAAGCAACCTTGCTTATCTGTTAGTCCGGGTACGGCAGTTTTTCCAGCCAGCGGCCCCCATCGGTAGTTATCCCATTCTGACGTTAGCGTTAAATGTAAGCCGGCATCGGTTTCCAGGTGTTTATCCAAATATTTTTTAAAATCAGATACCCATGCGCAAGGCATCATCACGCTGGTTGAGGTAGCAACACCATCGCCAATGGCCCTTTCAACACCCTCGTTTGAGTCGTGCGACATGCCTGCATCATCTACATGCAGTATCAAAACCCTTGCCCCTTTAGGCCAGCCTAATTTTTCGGCAAAGGTTTTGGTTTGTTGCGCAGCAACAGTAAGGGCACAGCTGATCACTAAGCTAAAAAGGAAAGTTTTTTTCATACCTGCAATGGTTAATAAATTGGATGTAATGAAGTTAACATATATTATTTATTTTTCAGCGCATCCAATTTATCAACCCAGGCAGTATTAAAAGATATTTATACCCGCAGATATATTTTGTTTTTATCAAGGATTTTTCCAAACGTCCAGCAAACAAGCATATAGCAAATGGCAAATAATAAGGAGCCTATTGCACCCGGGGCTATTACCTGGAACAGTACATTATTGATCCAGCCATAAAAATTATCTTTAGGGGTGATGTTGATCATAAAAAGGATCACCACAAAAAGCTCAGAAAACAGGTAAACAGGCAGCGGATTTTTACCCACTGTAGTAAAAAATGCCGTCCAGTTACCTTTGTTCCATGATCTGATCTCGATAATATAAATAAGCGCCGAAATTATAACCAAGTCAATACCAACGGTTAGCAAACTGAACGGGCTCGACCATAGTTTTTTACTGATAGGGAAAGACATATTCCAGCACAGGGCTATAAATATAAACAGGAAGCCAAACAACATCAGTTTTGAAATGGTTTCGTAGCCCTTTCCTTTTTCCTGGATATACTTGCCCGCAAAATACCCGCAGATAACATTTACAATTGCCGGCAGTGTGCTTAAAATACCTTCGGGATCAAAGGCTACACCTTCGCCATGATACAGGTGGTTATCGCCCATTGCCCATTTATCCAAATAAGTTCCGGCGTTGGTAAGCATACCGTAGGGCTGCGCATGATCGCCAAAAACAAGCAATAATATCCAGTAACCCAATAACAGTACCACACTGATCACAATGATTTTATTGGTTGAGCGTATAAAGTGAATAATAAGCGATGCAAATAAATAGCAAAGTGCTATCCGTTGTAAAACTCCCAATATGCGGGTATGGCTAAGCGGCGATAGTGACCATCCGCTGGCATCGTGCTGTACAAACGGGAACCACGACATCAGGTAACCGAACAAAAATATAAGGGCGGCACGTTTTAACATTTTTAATATAACCGACGAATTACTTTGCCCGATGAACTTTTTCATGGAGAAACTCATGGCATTACCAACCGCAAACAGGAATGATGGAAAAACAAGATCAGTAGGTGTAAAACCGAACCATGCAGCATGCTCCAGCGGTGCAAATGGTGCCGCACCACTACCCGGGGTGTTAACAATGATCATAAAACAGATAGTCATTCCGCGAAATACATCCAGCGAAAGAAAGCGGTTAGCATTTTTGTCCATAATTTAAAAAAGAGGTTTAATTTTGATCAGGAAATAATGTACAATATAGCTATTTATAAGTAGCATATATGTCTTTTTAAAATATTTTAAGAAGTTGCGCAACGATTAAATTATCACATCAAACACACCTTTCTTAAGCTCCTTCTAATTTACACACCTAATCTGTTTTTTATTACCCATCTCACACCAATTCTTGCTATTTTTGAGAACCGATGCTCACCATTACCAACCATACGCTTGAAAAGCTTGAAATGCTTTTAAAAACTACCGGTTACAAAGTGCGTTATGAAAAAGGCAATTTTAAAACCGGCGCCTGCTTACTGCAAAACAGCAAGGTAATAATGGTGAACAAGTTTTCGGGGTTGGAGAGCAGGATACTTGCCATAAGTGAACTTGCACGTGAATTGGATATAGATTATAATTTGCTGGATGAAAAGCAAACTGCTTTTATACAACAGCTTAAACAAACCAAACTGGAACTGTGATTATAACTTTTTTAGGAACCGGAACCTCACAGGGTGTACCTGTTATTGCCTGTAACTGCGAAGTTTGCACATCTGCCGATGAACGCGATAACCGCCTGCGTACCTCTATATTGTTAGAGGATAAAGGAAAGGTGATTGCAATCGATTCGGGCCCCGATTTCAGGTACCAGATGCTACGGGCCAAAGTTCAGCGGCTGGATGCTATTGTGTTTACGCACGAGCATAAGGATCATATTGCCGGCCTTGATGATATCAGGGCATTTAACTACAGGCAGCAAGGCCCTATTGATGTTTACGCCGATATACGTGTTGAAGCTGCCTTAAAACGCGAGTTCTATTATATTTTTGAGGAACATAAATACCCGGGCATTCCGCAGCTAAACCTGCATAACATAGGTAGCGAGCCTTTTAATATTGGCAATATAAACTTTATCCCTATTGAGGTTTTGCATTATAAGCTACCTGTATTAGGTTTCAGGGTAAATAATTTTACATATATAACCGATGCCAAAACAGTTTCGGACAGCGAAAAGGAAAAAATAAAAGGCACCAAAATATTGGTGATCAATGCACTGCAAAAGCAAAGCCATATATCGCATTTCACCTTTGATGAGGCCATTAGTTTTGCGCAGGAAATTGGTGCCGAAAAAACATATTTTACCCACATCAGCCACCGCCTGGGAAAGCACCAGGATATTGCTAAAGAACTGCCTCACGGTATTGAGCTGGCTTATGATGGTCTGAAACTCCATATTCAGGATTAAAACACTAACCGTAACATATTACAATCCGGGGCATAACTTTTTAGCAGCTATACTGTTACTATATTTTTATAAGCACAACTATTAGTAATGAAAGAACTTGTTTATTTAAGCACTGCCCTTAACTTAATGACTGATGATGAGTTAAAAGCCATACTTGGCATTGCACGGAAAAATAATACCATAAATAATGTAACAGGCATTTTGCTTTATGCCGAAGGTACATTTATACAGGTACTTGAAGGCTCCCGGGCCGATGTTGATAAACTGTTTAACCATATTGAAAAAGACAAAAGGCATAAAGGTATTATCAAATTGCTGGACAGGAATATTGAACAAAGAAATTTCCCGGATTGGTCGATGGGGTTTTCTCCTATCAGCCGTACAAAAGTAGAAGAGATTACCGGGCTAATCAGATCAACAAGTGATATATTAGGTAATAAAAACAGTGGATCATCACTCACTATATTAAAAACCTTTATTAACTCAAACAATTTAGTTATTAATCATTAACTACAGCTCAATAAAGCTCACCCGCTCAATGGTGCCTTTATATAAGCCCTGGTGGCCCCTATTGTGCAGGTTTATTTTACCGCGGATAATTATCTTTTTATTGTTTATAGGCGTAAAACCATTGTCGGTAACTTCAAATAAACCGGTGCGTGTACCTGTTAAGTAAAGCGGGCAATCCGGGCTGAAATTTATCCACAGGGCATGTGCATCAGAATGATCAACAAACAAACTATCGTTAAATAAAGCAGATTGTTCCCGGGCCTCTTTGTAAGTGCCAGATACTTCTATGTATTGATTATCGTAATTCTTTATACTATCTATCAGTTGCGTAAAGCCAATACGCTTAAAGGGGATATTTATATCACACTCGCTTTTGTAAATCTTTTTGCTACCAGTACAGGATTGCAAAATGATCACCACGAGCACAAATAAAAAGGCAAGATCCTTCTGCCTTGCGGCAATAGGGGTTAAATGGATATATGCCATAATTAAATTATTAAAGTTTCACTTATCCTAAAACATCATACCCAACAGAAGCGAGCACTTTTGACCGCTGCCGGCACTAATGGTTTAATTTTTATTAAAATAAATATTAATGCCCTCACAATTAACAATTCCTGTTTTGTAAAAGCTAAAAATTTCTTTTTTAGGGGATAAACTTTACATTTAAATTAAAATATCTGTATATGAACAAAAAAATATTAACTGCAATCATCATGTTTGCGGCTATTGGCGCCCACGCACAGAACAATACCGATTGGGCAAACATTAAACGATACGAAGCTGCAAACAGTAATATACAGCCTCCGGCTGCCGGAGAAAAACGTATAATTTATATGGGCGATTCCATTACCGATTTCTGGATCAGTAACGACTCTACCTTTTTTAAAAGTAAGGGCTATATTGACCGTGGCATAAGCGGGCAAACAACAGGGCAAATGCTGGTTCGCTTTCGCGAGGATGTGATTAAACTGCAACCTGCTGTTGTAGTGATACTTTGTGGTATAAATGACGTTGCCCAAAACAATGGCCCATCAAAAATTGAAGATGTGATGGGTAATATTGCCTCAATGGCCGAATTGGCAAAGGCACATCATATAAAGGTAGTGCTATCATCCCTTACACCTGCTCATGATTTCCCCTGGAAACCAGCCATTGATCCTGTACCAAGCATCAAAGTACTTAATAAAATGATTAAGGATTATGCAGATAAGAACGGCTTGATTTACCTTGATTATTTTAATGCACTGGTTGATGACAGGCGGGGCATGCCTAAATCATTATCAAACGATGGTGTACATCCTAATCTTGCAGGCTATAAAATAATGGAACCCCTTGCCGAAAAAGCTATCGCGGCTGCACTTAAGAAGAAATAGGCTTAACTTTACTGTAAATGATGGAAAGCAATACTATAGAGATTGCCTATGCCTAACAGCCCTGTAAGGACGGCGTTTATCAGGTTCAGGCGATAGTGGTAGTTTTTCTTTAGGACTTTTCTTTGCTTTTTTCTTTTTACCTAACCAGATGATAAAACCAGTAACAGGTAAGGTAGCACATATAAGGCTGGCTAAAAAGGCAATGATTTTACCGGTAAGCCCAAGTACCTGCCCTACATGAATATCATAGTTCAGGTTGTTCAACTTCATGCCGATGCTTTTTTTTATGTTGGGCAGGTAACGCAGCAGTTTACCGCTATACCTGTCGAAAAAGAACATATCACTATTACCAAACCGCATACTGTTTGCGTATGCAGTAATGTTTACCGTTTCGCCTTTGCCGGTATTATCAGCAATTAAAAACATTTGCGCCTTTTTTGATTGCTGTTGAACTACCTCAAAAGCATGATCAACTACGGGTTGTAAAGATGAAGGCTTATATAAAGAATCAGATTTAGGGAACACCTTTTCGTCAGGATAGCTTTTGCCTAAGTTAGCCGTGCTGTAAATGCCATCACTTACCCATTCAAAAGCTATAGCAAGTCCGGATATGGCAATAATGAGCGCTATAAAAGTAGCATAGAACCCCAAAACGTTATGTAAGTCGTAATTAATTCGCTTCCAGCGGGCGCCCCATTTTATGGTAAAGCTGCGTTTACGGTCGGTTTTGCGTTTGGGCCACCACAATACTATCCCGGTTATCATCAGCACCACAAAAATTATTACCGATATACCAACCACTAACTGCCCTATTTTAGGCGGCAGCAACAAGTACAGGTGAATATACTCCACCACAGTAAAAAAGTTTTCTGTCAGTATTTCAGTATGTAATACTTTACCGTTGTAAGGGTTAATATAAACGTAGGTAAGCCCTTGTTTAGCTACATTAACCAATACACCAACCGGCCTGTCCTTACCAAAATAATACATGTAGGTAGCATTTGCACCGGGATATCTATCGAGCGCAATATGCCTTATAACCGATGGACCTATATATGGCTTGTTTTGAATTTCGACCTTGCGGTAGCTGTGCAGCACATCCTGTATCTCATCCTGAAAGCAGTAGATACAACCGGTAATACTCACTATAAGCACCACTAGCCCGGATATTAATCCGAGCCAGCGATGTATAAATAATATAACTTTTTTAAAGTTCATAAATACTAAAACCTGTACGCTACACTTGCTATAAGCTGCCTTAACATTTGCGGGTTTACCGTGGTATAACCAACCCAATATTCCTTGTTGGTAAGGTTGTTTACATTTAAAGCCAGGCGATATTTCTCTCTGTTGTAAAATACGCCTGTATTAAATATAGTGTACGATGGCAGCGTAAACACACCATTGTATGAGTTATTGATAACCTGGTTATCGCTTGCATAATTAGCACCTAAACCAATACCCAGGCCTTTGGCATTGCCGTTGGTTAATACATAGCTTGCCCAAAAGTTAGCAGAATTTGCCGGGCCTGCAGTTTGCGGTCTGCGGCCATTATCATAAGCTGATGATTTTTCCATCAGGCTGTTGTTATGCGAATAGCCGGCTATTATATTGAAACCACGTAATGGGTTGGCAATAATTTCGGCCTCAATACCTTTGCTGTATTGGGTACCATCCTGCACGCTTGCATTGGCATGGAATGCATCGGTACGTATTTTATTTTTTACACTGATGTCATAATAGCTAATGGTACTACTTAGTTTACCATCAAACAGGTCAAGCTTAACGCCGCCTTCCCATTGGTTGGCTTGTTCGGCTTTAAACAGCTTATTTACATTTGAATTGGTGGCGGCATCATAAGCCAGGTAATAACCCGGGTTCGAAAATCCATTCATATAGTTACCAAATAACGAGATCTTGTCTTTTATCACCTGGTAAACCAAGCCTAATTTTGGTGACAAAGTAGTTTGGTTAAATGCCTGTGAGGTAGTGCCGCTCGCCGCATCATTAATTGGGCGGGTATCAAAATAATTAACCCTTAAGCTTGCCATAGCTAACAAATTATCAGTAATATTCAGCACATCTGATGCATAGGCACTGTAATTATAGGTATTGTACCTGCTATAGCTGTTTGATACCGGCTTATTCTCAAATAAAGAATCAACCTTGGTTTTATTAAAATTATTGTACGTTGGCAAAGCGCCTTTAACCCCTATCACATCAAATGAATCGGACCCCGAATTTGGATCCTGGTACCTGATGTTGGCCCGCTGATTGATAAAGTCGAGCCCGGCAACCAGCCTGTTTCTTAATTTACCTATCTTAAAATCGCCAATAAAGTTTTGCTGTATTTGCAAGGAGTTGCTGTTACCATTTATAGCCCAAACATCGCGTGCTATGGAGTTATTACCGGCTAACAGGTAGAAGTATGGCTCATAACCATTTGATGTACTGTTGGTGGAGCTAATGCTGGTTTGTGATTTCCAGCTGTCGGAGATCTTGTAATCTGCCTGGCCAAAAAAGTTCGCATTATCTGAGGTTGTTACCAGGTCATTACTTTGATAAGCATTTTTGTAAGCTACATTTAATTGGTTAGCACGGGTAACGCCTAAATCAGCAATGGTTGAACCAAAATAATAAATAACAGGTGTAGTACCTGTTGCGTGGCCAATCTCGGCATCAAATGATAAGGTTAACCTATCATTTACTTTATAGCTAAAGCTCGGATCAAACACAAAGTTTTTGCTAAAGCCATTATCCTGAAAAGTGTTGCTGTTACTGTATGCAGTGTTGATACGCAACAAAGCTCTTTTGTCCGAATCGAGCGGGGTATTATAATCGGCACTTACACGCTTTAGGTTATTGCTGCCAAATGAGTAAGTAATTTCTCCCGCGGTAGTTTCAAAAGGCTTTTTAGTAACGCGGTTGATTAAACCACCATACGATGTTAAGGTATTGCCGTATAAAGTCCCTGACGGGCCTTTGATAACTTCCAGTTTTTCAAGGTTTGCGGCATCAATAGTATTGGTTACATTACCTGCAAGTCCGTTTCTTAATAGGGATTGTACCGGAAAGCCTCTTAAAGTAAAATAGGAACCACCATCACCAACACGGCCCGTGGCCGACCATAATTTGGTTATCCCCGGTGTATTTTTTATAGCATCGTCTGACGAGAATACAGCTTGTTCCTGCAAAAGTTCTTTACTTACTGATGAGTACGATTGAGGATTCTCCAGATTATCTAAAGGCATTTTAGCTACATAATTGCTCTTTTTACGATTAAATTTATTGGTTTTATTAGTGCTCACGTTTACTTCGTGCAGGGCGTTAACATTAACATTCACCGTTATTGCAGGCACTGTAGTTACCTGCCCGGCAGTTACCGTTATGCTGATCTCCTGGTTTTGTAAACCAACGTGCGATACCACCAGTGTATATTTTCCGGGTAAGGTTCTGAGTTCAAACTTGCCGTCTTCGTCGGTAACTGTACCAATGGTGGTGCCTTTCAGGTTTACTGAAACATTTTCGGCAGGATCATTTTTTGAGGATATTATTTTACCGTTAACTGTTCCCTTTTGCTGGCCAAATGCAGCAGCACTGATAAGGGAAAGAAATAGTAATAAAGCTGGAAGTAAGTTTTTGTAGTTGAAGTGAAGGTTGCACATATTTTTATTTAGACTAATTATAAATAATGGCGCAAATGTACTTTCCATATCTTTAAAAACAAAGCATTTTTAGGAATTATTTAGAATGATTCTAACTAAAAAGTATTTTTAAGCATTGAATTACTGTAGTACAGACAAATAACTTCGGAGCACACAGTTTCAGGCTTTAATATTTCCATAAAAAATAACCAAAGAAATGGATTAGGTAAGTCTATTAAAAGTACCCGCCCAGTGAGGTTCCTTCCTGGGGAAGGGGATGTAGGGGTTAAGGTACGTTGTTGTAAATGACATAATCGTCCCGCTCATAGCCGCGGGGGCTTAGTTACTTTTTCCTTAGATGAAAAAGTAACCAAAAAATCAAGTCAGAAAAAAGCTTCCCCGCTGCAGGCCATACTCCCAGGCCCGCTTTTCTGACTGGCCTTTACCCGCTTTTGATTTGCATGCGCATGTTATAGAGTTTATTGAATTAGTTTTCAAGTCCTCTCCTTTGAAGAGGATTTAGGTGAGGCTTTTAAAAGCATTGGTCAAGTGCGATTCCTTCCCTGGGGAAGGAGGAGGTAGGGGTTATATAAATCATGCTTTTAAAGTCCTCTCCAAAAGAGAGGACTTTAAAGCTTATTTTAAAACGGGCAAAATAATCTTCGACTGATCATGGTAAACATTGATTGTTTCTTTCACAAAATCGCTGTCTTTAGCATGATAAATATCAATAAACTGTTGCGGGTTACGGTCAACCAGCGGGAACCAGCTGCTTTGAACCTGTACCATTAACCGATGGCCCTTTTTAAAGGTGTGGGCAACATCGGGCAGGGTATATTTTACCTGTGTTGGCTTACCGGGTACAAATGCTTCAGGATTTGAGTAGCTGTTACGATACCGGCCGCGCATAATTTCGGCACGTACCAGCATCTGGTAACCTCCCATAGGATATTTAGCAACCGGGTCTGTTTCAGCATATATATCAACACTATTATAACCGGCATTGTCAGGGTAAACATCTATCAGTTTCACTACAAAATCTGCATCGGTGTTTGATAGGCTAATCATCAGGTCGGCTACCACGGGGCCACCCAAAGTAATATCTTTGGTTAGGGTATCGGTTTCAAAAACTAATACATCCGGCCTGCGTGCTGCAAACCGCTGATCGTCGGTCATATAAGTACGGGTGCGGTTAAAGTGCACATCAGCCGTATACGGAACCGGCTTTGTTGGATCACTCACATAACTATCAAACGATGGTTTTGTGGAGTTACCCGCAGTAAATGATAAAGCGCCATTAGCTGATAAATAAAGATCAGTAGGCTGTATATCTGCTGGCGGCCATTGCGGCAATTTATGCCATTTGTTTTCGCCTGTAAAAAATACCGTTGCTTTGCTTATGCTGTCAACCGTCCCCTTACCGCGAAGGTAATAATCAAAAAACGGAATCTCGATATTATTGGCATAGTACGCGCTGGTATTGCTGCCCCACTGTATGTTGCCTAAATGTGTACCATCATTATTGCGCCATTGCTCATGGTACCAGGGGCCCATTACTAAACGGTTATTGGTTGCCGGGCTTTGTTTATCAATTGCTTTATAAGTATTCCATGCTCCAAAGCAATCTTCGGCATCAAATATTCCTCCTACTACCAACATAGCGGGTTTAACATTTTTTATCCCCACTCTTGCGTTACGGGCCATCCACCAGGCATCGCGGTTAGGGTGGTTCATCATCTGGTTCCAAAATATAAGGCTATCGCCGGCTAATTTGGTAAAGTTTGGCAAAGCTCCAGTTTTTAAATAAAATTGATAGTTATCATGGATAGGAGGATCATAAGTTGGTGCTGCCAAAGGCGTTGGTTTAGGATGAGGCTGGCCAAAACCAAACTCTTTGTAAAAACTAAAAGCATCTAACTGAAAAAAGGCACCGTTATGATGAAAATCATCACCTACAAACCAATCAGTAACCGGCGCTTCGGGACTAACTGCTTTTAAAGCCGGATGCCCGCTCAAAGAGGCCATAGTTGAATAAAAGCCGGGGTACGAAATACCAAATACACCTACATTACCATTATTATTCGCTAAGTTTTTAACCATCCAGTCAATGGTATCATAGGTATCGCTGGCTTCGTCAATATCTTTATTTGTTATTTTGTTCGGATTAAAAGGGCGTACATCCATAAATGTGCCTTCACTCATCCAGCGGCCACGCACATCGGCTATTACCATTATATAACCTTTACGGCAATAAGCCATCAGGTGATTTATCCAAAACGGACGGAAGCTATCTTTACCATAAGGTGCACACGAATAGGGTGTACGCTCCATCAGGATAGGGTGTTTTTCAGTGTTATCTTTTGGCAGGTAAGCCGATATAAAAAGCTTTACCCCATCGCGCATGGGGATACTTACCTCTTTCTTGATATAGTTATTTACCAGCCAAACTGAATCAGCATTTTGTGCCATTACCACAAACGGAAAAAGAAAGAAAACAAGAACGTACAGTTTTTTCATAGCACAATTAATTAGGTGTTATCCGCTTAAATTTAACTCTTTTATTACTTTAAAACAGGCAAAATTATTTTTGACTGGTCGTGATAGATATTGATGGTTTCTTTCACAAAATCGCTGTCCTTTGCATGATAAATATCAACAAATTGCTGCGGATTACGATCTGTTAATGGGAACCAGCTACTTTGGATCTGCACCATTAGCCTATGCCCTTTTTTAAAGGTATGGGCTACATCAGGCATATTGAATTTTACCTGTGTTGGCTTGCCGGGTACAAATGCTTCAGGTTTTGAAAAACTGTTGCGGTACCTGCCGCGCATAGTTTCGGCACGTACCAGCATTTGGTAACCGCCCATCGGGTATTTGGTAGCCGGATTGGCCTTTTCATCAGCCGGTAATACATCTATTACCTTAACAATAAAATCGGCATCGGTGTTTGAAAGGCTAACCATCAGGTCTGCCACTACGGGGCCGCCTAAAGTAATATCATTTTCTAATGCGTCTGTTTCAAAAACCAGCACATCTGTGCGGCGGGCAGCAAAACGCTGATCGTCGGTCATGTATTCACGTGTTCGGCTAAAATGTACATTTTCGGCATAAGGAACAGGTTTTGCCGGGTCGCTTATGTACGTATCAAAAGTATTCGTTCCGGGTTTTGGAGCATCAAAAGACAGCTTGCTATCCTTCTCGAGGTAAACAGGAGTTGGTTTTATATCCGAAGATGGCCATTGTGCAAACTTCCGCCACTTATTCTCACCCGAAAAAAAGATGGTTGCCTTGCTCAGGCTATCTAAATTACCTTCGCCCTTTAAATAATAATTAAAAAACGGCACTTCAATATTACTTTGATACCATTCGCTGGTATTACTACCAAACTGAATGTTACCTAAATGGGTACCATCTTTACTGGCCCACTGTCCGTGGTACCAAGGGCCTATTACCAGTTTACTATTGGTTCCCGGGCTTTGATCAACCAAAGCCTGGTAGGTATGCCATGCTCCATAACAGTCCTCCGCATCAAAAAGCCCGCCCACTACCAACATAGCAGGTTTTACATTTTTAATACCGGCACGGGCATCGCGTGCGCGCCACCATGCATCCAGGTTAGGGTGCACCATCATATTATCCCAAAACTCAAGACTGTCGCCGGTAATTTTGGTAAAGTTGGGCAAAGCCCCCATGCTCAAATAATAGGCATAATTATCGTGCCCGGGAATATTAAACGTTTTTGCAGGCAAGGTACTTGGCTTAGGGTGCGGCTGACTAAAGCCATAGCCTACATGAAAATCAAAGGCATCCATCAAAAAAAGCACACCATTATGATGATCATCATCCCCGAAAAAACGATCGGTCACCGGTGCCTGCGGACTAACAGCCTTTAATGCAGGGTGCCCGCTCAATGCTGCCATTGTTGCATAAAAACCCGGGAACGAGATGCCGCTCACTCCTACTTTGCCATTGTTATTGGCAATATTTTTTACCAGCCAGTCGATGGTATCGTAAGTATCACTGGCCTCGTCAATATCTTTGTTTGTTTTTTTGTTTGGGTTAAAGGGGCGTACCACTTCAAACTTGCCTTCGCTCATCCAACGGCCACGAATATCCTGCGTAACCATTATATAGCCTTCCCGTAGATATTTCAGCTGAAAATTCCGGTAATATGACTTATACCCTGTTCCATAAGGAGCACAGGAATAGGGTGTACGCGTGATAAGGATTGGATGCTTTTCGCTTTCATCTTTAGGCATATAGATAGAAGTAAACAGCTTAACTCCATCGCGCATAGGAATGGTGACCTCCTTTTTGATATAGTTATTTACAAACCAGGCTGAATCTGCATTTTGTGCGAAAGAGAATATTGGGCAAAAGAGAACAATTAAAAAGTATAATTTTTTCATGATAACGTTTTAAGGAGGACAGCAAGTAAATATGCTGATTTTTGTGGAAAAATTAAAATGGAAGGTTTAGGGATTATAAGAGAATCGTACCCTCATTGTTGTTTGCCATAAAATATCTTCAAAACGAAGATAACCCCTACTTCAGCTTCCCAAAGGAAGGAATCGCACTCGGCCAGCGCTTTTTTGTAATATTTTTTATTTATTAAGCTCCCTTAATTTTTCCCTGATATACAACCCAGCGGAGCTTAACTGATCGTCAGTCCAACCGCCATTATAGGGAGCGCCGGGGAGCAAAAGAGCGGTGGTTTCATCTTTATCGGTAACATTCCAGTTGGCCCAGCTTAGCTGGTTGGTTTCCATCCATTGCATCCATGTTTTCACTTCTTTCCTGTCGAACTTACCGTTGCCGCTGGCTTAGCCTACACCCCATTCGGTAACTATTAGTGGTAATCCTTTTTTTATGGCGATGTCGGCTTTGACGCGCAGCTTTTCCTGGTGATAGGGGTCTGAAGCATAAAAGTGGAATGAATATGCTATATTTTTAAACCCAGTTATTGGATCGGCGGCGGCTACGTCAACATCCTGATCCCATTTTGGGCTGCCTACTACAATCAGGTTATCAGGGTCATACTTACGGATCTCGGTAATTACCTGTACCGCATAATTTTTAATGGTATCCCAGCCAATAGCTTCGGGTTCGTTCCAGATCTCGTAGATCACATTAGGTACGCCGGTGTATCTATGGGCCATCTCCGCGAAAAATGCTTTTGATTGCTCTGTATGAATATTCCCATGATGATCGTGCCAATCTATCAGCACATAAATGCCATCCTTTATGGCTTGGTCAACTACATTTACTATCAGCTGTTTTTGCAAGGCAGGTTCCTGCAAATAACCATGATCAGGCTGTACACCCATTGATGCGCGGATAATTGATGCTTTAAAATCGCTTGCCAGCCAGTTTACTACCGCAGGGTTATAATACTTGCGCCCCTGCCATAGGCTCCACGAAAAACTGATGCCACGCAGTTGTGGGGCAGTACCGTTTTTATTAACTATCCTGCTGCCATCAACCCTCAAAGCGCCATTAACTAACACAGGGGTTGGGGTTTGCTGGGCAAATGCTGCTGTATTAAAACTGAGGGCTAATAAAAATATCGCGTACACTGTTTTCATGTTCCTGTTTTTACTGAAAACAATTTAGGGGGATATTTTTACAGGTTGATCATTATGTAAAGAATCAACTATAAAATGTTAAATTCTCTGTAGAGTGATGGGTATAGTCGGCCGGAGGCCGGCACATATTCGTCACTCGCCAGGAGGCGAGCGACTACAGTGCAGATATTTTTTATTTACAATTAATTGCTGTAATAATCAAAGGCGGCTTTGGCTATTTTGGCTATAACGGCCTCGCGCGTAGCTTCGTCATCTGTTGAGTTACAAACAAAAACTGAGATAGCCATGTGTTTGCCATTAGGCAAGGTTATTATCCCTACATCATTAGTGGCTGGCGATAAGCCTTCGGCATTTGTTCCTGACGAGCCTGTTTTATGTGCCACAACGGTGCCTGCAGGTAAAAGGCCTTTTAAACGTTTAGGCCCGGTTGTGGTTTCGGTTAGTAGCTTGTTTAAAAAAGCAGTATTAGCTTTTGAAAGCACATCACCTTTATAAAAAATATCTAACAGGATATTCATTTCTAATGGCTTGCACCAGTTGGTATATTGCAGCTCCCATGATGAAGCCATATCAGCTTCTGATGCCCTGATGGCTATGCCTCTTATGCCTAAATGCAGCATATAGTCCTGCACGGCTTTAGGGCCATTAATTTGTTTCAGTAATATATCACAAGCATCATTATCACTTAATGATACCATGTAGCTCAACAGATCGCGAATGGACACATCAACCCCGCCTTTGGGATATTTATCGCGCAGCGGACTATATGTTTTTGGCAGATCGCGCTTGCTGATATGTACCAGCTGATCTAATGAAAGTTTACCTGAATCAACCAGATGTAAAACGGTAAGCGCAATCGGGAATTTCATAACACTTTGCAGTACCAAACGGGTATTACCATTATAGGTTAATGAATCGCGACTCTCTAATCCTAAAACAGATACACCTACAATACCTTTTGATGTTTTGGCAATAGCAGCTATCTGATCGCGCAGGCTCCCCTGCTGTGCCATTGCACAAAACGGCACTAAAAACATTAACAATAAACCTACCGAACTGATAAACTTTTTCATACACAATATTAACGCAATTATTTTGTATGAATTTTAATCCACGTAGAAATTATATTCAGCGCCACCGGCGACATGGTTTCCTGGATCTTTTCATATTCAGACATATCGCCTGTTACAGCAGTCTGCAAAAAGTGATTCAACCCGGGCAAAGCCATTATGCTAAAATCCTTATTCCCATTTTTTATCAACAGCTGCTTTATCAGGCTTAAATTATTAAAAGCATTAACCTGTGTATCCTTTTCACCATTAACGGCAAGTACGCTGCATTTAACTTTGCTCAGGTCTGTTTCCGGTTTATAGGTGATATAAAATCGCATCCAGGACATGTTGTATAAGTTATTGTAAAGCACTAAAATATTGCTCTTGATAATTGAACTATCGTGTACCTGCAATGCGGCAAGGGTTGCCTGGCTTTGCTGCATTTTCCAGCTGCTAAAAATGGGGGCTATCTTTTGATCTAAAGCATCAGCACTGTTTACAGTCGAAAAAAGATCGAGCACCTGTTTGTGCAGGCTCAAAAATGCATTTACGGCAGTGCTATCCAACCCCGCCTTTCTTAAGCCATAATTATTTTGATCAATTATAGTTGGTATGCCACCAACAGCCGGGGCTCCCCATAATACTATAAAGCTAACATCCTTGCGTCGGGCGGCAACCATAGGGGCTATTATGCCACCTTCACTATGGCCAATAAGCCCTAAATGCTTTTTATCTACATCTGTTCTTGTTTCCAGGTAGTTGAGGCTGGCTTCTACATCGTGCGAGAAGCTTTCGCTGGTTGCATTTTTAAAATTGCTGCCTAAGGTACTTTTACCGGCTCCCCTGTCATCAACCCTTAAAACGGCTATGCCCTGTTTGGTTAAATAATCTGCAAGTACCCAATATAATTTATGGCCAAGCATGCTGCCGTTCCTATCCTGCGTGCCGCTGCCGCTGATAATTATTACAGCAGGATACTTACCGCTGCCATTGGGACGGGTAAAAGTTGCGCCATAATGCAGGCTTTTATCGTCATTGTTATATTCAACATCTTCGCTGTAGTAACCGTAGGGCGCTTTAGGGGTTTGCGGCCTGATTGGATCTTTGGTTAATGCTTCTTTCTCGGCAGCGGTAATGCGCTTAATGCTTAAGGGTAATGCCTGCAAGCCTTGTTTAAATATACCGTTAATGGCATCCTTACCATCCCATAGGCCCTTGAACTTTGCGCCAATGGTAGCTATTTCAATAAACAAACTATCCTTTACGCGGTAAGTTTTGTTACAGGTATAGCCAAATGCTTTTTGATCGGGGCTATCAAAAGTAGCTGTATAACCGGTATCGGTTTTTTTAATATTAAAGCCCAAGTGCAGATCAACACCAACATTTACAGTACCCAGCCAGCTCCCGGCAATATCCTGCGCCTTTAGTGTATTGAGGGTACAAAGTATAAAAACACAGATCAGTAATTTTTTCATTTAGATTTTTATTTGATGTTTTTTGAAGTAGATATATGAGTAAACAATGGGGATAAATGACATAACCAATATACATGGCAAAAATACAAATGTAGCCGCCGGCGAAGGCAGCAACAGCATAGCAACCGTAATAATAATACCGCCGGTAACCCATACCTTACCTGCCAAACGGTGCGTGGCGCGCCAGTTCCCTTCGTCTTCAAGCGTCCAGGGGGTGCGTACGCCTGCAAAATAATTGGGTTTAATATTGTACATTAAATTACCTAAAAAAACAAACAGAAAGCCAATCAGTGGCAATATCAGTTTATCAATTTTAAAGCTTTTGTTTATAGTAGCAAATGTGATGCAGATGCTTAATGCTGCTAAAAATATAATAAGGCCCAAGCCCAATTTCTGAAAGGTTTTTTCGCCATTCTTTACCTGCTTTTTAGGATCAATGGATGGCAAAAACTTCATGAGCAGGTATAATAAAAAGGAAGTACCTGTTAAAATAGACTGAACTATAAATAACTCGCTTTTGGGGCCAAATGCATTGGGCGTACCATCGGCACCATAATGCATGGGCACTATGGCGGGTAACGAAGCATATACATACAACAGGTAGCCAATTGGTATTAAACCAATTAAAAGGGCCAACAGATCAACGAGGGTAAACTTTTTCATGCTGATGATATTATTGTTTAGGGGATTGAAGGCTGATGATCCATTTAAGTATTTCGTCCATTACGGTGGTGTTTAACGAGTAGCTGATAAATTGCCCGTCCTTAACAGATACCACCAGTCCTGCCTGCCGCAGCAGATCAAGATGATGCGAAATACTTGGCTTGGAGATATTGAACTGATCCGCAATTTCTCCGGCTGTAAGGTCTTTCTCCTTTAGCAGTTCCAATATCTCTCTCCGGGTAGGGTCGTTAAGTGCTTTAAACAGCGCGTTCAAAATGGATTGGTAATTATATATTTAGACAAATGTCTAAATACTTTTTCATATATCAAAGCTTTTATTTTTAGGGTGATAGGTTATTTATCTACCATTAATAATTCCTCAATTGTTTACAAATGGTTTATATTTCTCTGTAAAAATTCGTTACTTGTAGCTTATTTTCAAACCCGTATTATGCAAAGAAGAAATTTCCTTAAAACCACTTCACTGGCTGGTTTAACTTTAAGCACTTTAGCAGCAACCTCATGTAGTTTAGCTCCGGTTAAAAAGGATGATCCGGCTTCACCAGATGTAAAGCCGGATGATTTTGTACTTAGCGAAGTTACCATTGATGTGTTGCAGCAAAAGATGCAAAGCAAGGAATATACCTCACGTTCCATTACCGAAATGTATTTGAAACGCATAGATGCGATTGATAAAAACGGACCAAAGCTAAATGCTGTAATAGAACTGAATAATGACGCCTTAACCATTGCCGATGAGATGGATAAGGAACGCGCTAATGGAAAGATCAGGGGGCCTTTGCATGGCATCCCGGTTTTAATAAAAGACAATATAAACACCGGCGATAAAATGCATACCACTGCAGGCGCGCTTGCCATTGCCGATAATATAGCCAAAGAAGATGCCTTTATCGTTCATAAACTGAGGGAAGCAGGCGCTGTTTTATTAGGCAAAACCAATTTGAGCGAATGGGCAAACTTCAGGTCTACCCACTCAACCAGCGCATGGAGCAGCCGTGGCGGGCAAACCAAGTGCCCTTATATTTTAGACAGGAACCCCAGCGGATCAAGCGCGGGATCAGGCTCGGCCACATCTGCAAATTTATGTGCCATTGCTATCGGTACCGAAACTGATGGCTCTATAGTATCGCCGTCATCAGTAAATGGATTGGTGGGCATTAAGCCAACCGTAGGTTTATGGAGCCGTACAGGCATTATACCCATATCAAAAACACAGGATACTGCCGGGCCAATGGCGCGAACGGTTAGGGATGCTGCCATTTTATTAGGGGCAATTGCCGGCGAAGACCCAAAGGATAGCTATACCCTAACCAGCAAAGGCAAAATTGAACCAGACTATACCAAATTTTTAGATGCCGATGGTTTAAAAGGCAAACGGATTGGCATTGAAAAAGATGGCATGAAAGTTAGCCCGGCAATGGATAAAATTTTTCAGCAGGCTATTGAGGTACTAAAAAGTAAAGGTGCTATTATTGTTGAAATTGAGCTTTATAAACAATTAAAAGTTATTGGTGGCGCCGAGTTTACGGTATTGCTTTATGAATTTAAAGATGGATTGAATGCCTACTTAAAAAATGCAAATTCAAAAATGAAATCCATCACGGATGTGATTGCTTTTAATAAACAGAACGAGGATAAAGCTATGCCATTTTTTAAACAGGAAACCTTAGAACTTGCGGATAAAAAAGGTGGCCTAAACGAAAAAGAATACCTGGATTCTTTACAAAAAACCAACGGCATCACCCGCAAGGCTATTGATGCTATTTTAAAAGAGAATAACCTGGATGCAATATCAGCCCCTACAAATGGTTTTGCCGTTTGTATTGACCTTATTAACGGTGATTATGATAATGGCTTCTCCTTTTCGGGCCCGGCGGCAATGGCTGGCTATCCGCATATTACGGTGCCTATGGGTTATGCGCATGGCTTACCTGTTGGCCTCTCCTTTATAAGCACAGCTTACAAAGAAGGAGACATTATTAAATTAGGCTACGCCTATGAGCAGGCATCAATATTAAGGGTTGCACCAAAGTTTAGCCCGGTATTATTAGGTTGATAACACAACTTGCTGCACTTTTTGTTAATTTGGCAACGCATCTAACGCAAAAAACAAAACGCTATGGAATTTGGTCGTGTAAGCCCTGAGGAATTAATTGGAGTTGATTTTACGCTTCCGCCAGATCCGGAGTTAACTATTAAAACGCTGCAATCTGCCAAAAATGATAAGCCACTACAGGTACATGTTGGCTGTGCCAAATGGGGCCGTAAGGAATGGGTTGGCAAAATATATCCCCCTAAAACAAAAGACGCCAACTTTTTGGATGAGTACGTAAAACATTTTGATTGTATTGAGCTGAATGCCACGTTTTACAATGTTTATGGACCCGACATGATTGCCAAATGGAAAGAAAAGGCAGATAGCAATCCTGATTTTAAATTTTGCCCTAAATTTTCGCAAAGTATAACGCATATCCGCCGGCTAAAAAATGCCGACGAAATAACCACCAAATACTACGAAGGTATTTTAGCCTTCGGCGATAAGTTAGGTCCGCTGTTTTTACAGGTGGGCGATAACTTTACTCCAAAAAGCTTCCCCGATCTGAAGGCCTATTTAGAACAGCTGCCTAAAGACGTACCTGTATTTTTAGAGTTAAGGCATAAGGATTGGTTTGCAGTACCCGAAAACCGAAACCAGATATTCAACCTGCTGCATGAGCTAAACATAGGTGCTGTAATAACTGATGCATCGGGCCGCAGGGATGTGGTGCACATGGAACTGCCAACGCCGCATGCCTTTATCCGTTTTGTAGGTAACAGCCTGCATACTACCGATTATGCCCGCTGCGACGAATGGATTGAGCGCATTAAACAATGGCAGCAAATGGGCCTGCAATCTGTTTGGTTTTTTATGCACCAGCATGATGAACGCTACTCGCCCGAATTAGCTGATTATGTGGTTGAACAACTCAATAAAAAGTTAGGACTAAGCTTGCAAAGGCCCCAATTTATTGACAGGGACAAAGGATTGTTTGATTAACAATTTGTCTTATTGAGATACCAGTCCTGATATTACATTGATGCTTAAGGCTAAAATAGCTGTGTTAAAGGCAAAAGACATCAGCGCATGCATTAAACAGGCCCTACGGATTGTTCTGGATGAAATGCTTACATCTGATACCTGGAAGGTCATGCCTACTATAAAGGAGAAGTATACAAAATCAAGATAATCTGGCTCATCCTTTCCGGGGAAGATCAAACCGCCACCTTCTTTTACACCGCCATCATCAGTATCCTTATCATAATATAAGTGTGCGTACCTGAGCGTAAAAATAGTATGCAGCAGCCACCACGATATAATAACTGCGCCTATTGCTAATAAAATATGTTCGTTCTTACTGGCTTCCGTCAGGCCCTTTACTGATTTTAACAGGTATACAATTGCACCTAAGCTGGCTACAGCAGCAGCAGCTACAAACAAGAATAAAAAAGTACGACTTGAATCCTGGAGCTTGGCAATTTTCTTTACTTCGCGCGGATGGGAAGAAAATATAATTACCCAATCTAACAGGATAATAGTAAGGGCACATCCTATCCAGGTTAGTAATACCAATGCTGGTGTACCCACTTTTCCGTTTAAACAGAAAAAAACAATCGCGCTTACTATTAACGAAGCTAATAAACGGTAATGGGCATCTAACCTGAAAAATATGCGTTTATCGGCCTGTATTGTTTTTGCCATGTGGGGTTATATTATTTGGTGTATGCTGATAAATTTACTGCTTATATTTTAATCTTCAACAATTTCTGCAACACGGCCAACCTGTCCATCCTCCAGCCTCACCTTTATGCCACGGGAATGATAGGCCGAACTGGTAAGCAGATCTTTAACTATCCCACGGGTAAGCTTACCCGACCGCTGATCCTTTTTAAGGATAATATCAACCTCTAAACCGGGATATATATCGCTTCTGTTTTGTCCGTTCATTTGGTTTAAAATATATAATCGCGCTTATTACCCTTTGATTGTAATGGTTCGGCAACTAATTCTTTAACTGCCTCGTTAACTGTTTTAAAATCAAAGCTGCCCAATATTTTGTCCATTGCTGCAGTTATCTCCTCGTTCATCAAATTACCTATGCTACCCTCGTGGGTATGGTTAACCTCTTTGTTAGGATTAAACTCACCTTTCTCAATAGCCAAACCAACTTCCTTATAAGCATCGCGGAACGGTGTACCGTTTAGTACCATGCGGTTAACTGCTTCCACACTAAACAGGTAAGCATATTTTGGATCTTTCAAAATATCGGTGTTAACTGTAATGTTTTGCAGCATAAAAGTTGCCATGTGCAGGCAGTTCTTTAAATCGGCAAATGCCGGGAACAACAGCTCTTTTAATAGTTGCAGTTCGCGATGATAGCCAGACGGCAGGTTGGTGGTCATGATAGCCACATCATTTGGCAGGGCTTGTAACCTGTTGCATTTACCGCGCATAATTTCCCAAACATCGGGGTTCTTTTTATGCGGCATAATACTGCTGCCGGTAGTAAGTGTATCGGGGTAGCTTACAAAGGCAAAGTTCTGGCTCAGGTAAAGGGCCTGGTCCATAGCCATTTTTGCAAGCGTTGCCGCTATTGATGATAGGGCTTGTGCTATAACACGCTCAGTTTTACCACGCCCCATTTGTGCATACACCACATTATAATTAAGGCTTTCAAAGCCCAGTAACTGAGTTGTTAAACTCCGGTTTAAAGGGAATGAAGACCCATAACCTGCTGCCGAACCTAACGGGTTTTTATTGGTGATCTTATACGCTGCCAAAACCATTTCAAGGTCATCTGCCAAACTTTCGGCATAAGCGCCGAACCAAAGGCCGAATGAAGATGGCATTGCCACCTGCAAATGGGTATAGCCTGGCAGCAGTACATCTTTATGCTTTTCGCTCAAGGTGATCAACTGCCGAAAAAGCAACTCGGTTTCTTCAACAACTTGTTGCAGTTCGTGTCTGAAAAATAATTTCAGATCAACCAGCACCTGGTCGTTACGTGACCGGCCGCTGTGGATTTTTTTACCGGCATCGCCAATACGCTGTGTCAGCAAAAGCTCGACCTGCGAGTGTACGTCCTCAACCTCCGGCTGAATCACGAAATCGCCGTTCTCAATATCTTTATAGATCTTTTTAAGTTCCTGCTGCACCAATTGCAGGTCTTCGGCACTCATTAAACCAATGCTTTCAAGCATTTGCGTATGCGCCAGTGAGCCCAGTACATCAAAAGCGGCCATTTGTAAGTCGAACTCACGATCGCGCCCCACGGTAAAGTTTTCAACTAAATCGTTAACGGTTATAGACTTTTGCCAGATCTTCATTTTAATTTCAGATTTACCTGCTTGTCATTGCAGGGTACGAAGCAATCACCTACTACAGATCAGACCTGCCTGCCAGGAATTGCTTCGTACCTCGCAATGACGCACAAAGACTTCAAACTTACTGCTTTTGCTATAAATATTAATCAATTTATGCTTTCAAGCATCTTAATATACAATTCTATCCCCTCTTTTATCTCATCTACATAAACAAACTCATCGGCAGTGTGTGAACGGGCCGAATCACCGGGCCCAACTTTAAGCGACGGTATATCAAGTAAGGATTGATCAGACGTGGTTGGCGACCCATAAGTTGTTCTGCCTAAAGCCACGCCAGCCTGCACTATAGCATGCGCTTTATCAATTTTTGATGGCTTTAACCTGATGGAACGAGGGGTAACATCGCAGCTTACATGCTGGCGAATAATCTCTAATACTTCCTCATTTCGGTATGCATCTGTAACCCGCACATCAACCGTAAAGGTACAGCTTGCAGGTACCACATTATGCTGTGAACCTGCGTTGATAATGGTTACCGACATTTTTATCGGTCCAAAAACATCTGACTCCTCCGGGAAACGGAATGTGCGGAACCACTCAATATCGGTAAGTGCTTTATAAATGGCATTATCACCTTCTTCGCGGGCGGCATGGCCGGCTTTGCCGTGGGCAACGCAATCCAATACCATTAAACCGCGCTCGGCAATGGCTAACTGCATCAGGGTTGGCTCGCCAACTATCCCAAAATCAAGCTCACCAAGCTCAGGGATGATCAGTTCCAAACCATTAACTCCTGAAATTTCTTCTTCGGCAGTAGTGGCCAGGCAAAAATTATATTTTAGGTTTTCCTGATCATGGAAATAAAGGAACACGTTTATAAGCGATACCAGGCATCCCCCGGCATCATTGCTGCCAAGCCCGTAAAGCTTGCCAGCCTCAATTTTAGCATCATAAGGATCACGCGTATAGCCTGAATTGGGTTTTACCGTATCATGATGCGAGTTGAGCAGTATGGTAGGTTTTGAGGCATCAAAATGTTTGTTCCAGGCCCAGATATTGTTAAGCTTACGGTGAGTTTTAACACCGCGATCCTGCAAAAACTTTTCAATCAGATCGGCAGTAAGGTTCTCTTCTTTACTGAAAGATGGTATGGCTATTAATTGCTGCAGCAGGTCAACCGCCTGTGCAAATAGTATTTTTATATCGGTCATAAATACAGGGCCGGGCCCTAAATAATTAGTGTGCAAAAATAAGTTTTTTTTAGATAAACGGAATTATATCTCCGTTGGCTAAGCTAATAAGCCTTGTAAATAATTGTAATTATCTGCTTAGCTAAATGAACAAACGAATATTATTATTAACAGTTGCATTCATCAGCATAATTGTTGCATTCGGGTTTAAAAATCCGGAAAAAGATGCCCCGGAAACGGGTATTATGTTATCAGCATAAATAACCGCCTTTTTTAGCCTGAAACTTCAATGTAACGATACTGTTAAAACTCCCGAAAAACAGTTCTTACCCATTGATTTAAACTAAAAAAACATGATAATTGCCCGAATGAAAAATACCTTAGCTATTATTACACTGCTGGCTTGTTTTATTATAACAACAGCCAATGCCCAAACCACCCAGGTTTATAACAAAAACGGCTATAAGCTTACTTTTATTAATTACGATGCCACTTTTGATAAAGCCGAACAGGAAAGATTGGTAACTACTTTTTTTACCGTTTACCCTAAACTTGCTAAAGAGTACAACCCGGCTACGCTTAAAGCGGTTATTATGGTTATTGATACTACCTATAAAGGTGTAGCTGCTACGGCTGACGGCAAGGTTACCATTGCTGCCCACTGGCTGCACCAGCGCCCCGAAGATATTGATGTAGTTACCCACGAAGTAATGCACATTGTACAGGATTACGGCGACAGCAGCGGACCAGGCTGGTTAACCGAAGGCATTGCTGACTATGCCCGTAACAAGTTTGGTGTAAACAACGCTGCCGCAAAATGGACGCTGCCTGCTTACAAAGCCACGCAAAACTATGATAATGCTTACCGTATTACCGCCCGTTTTTTAGTTTGGGTTGAGCAAACCGTTAAACCCGGCATTGTTAAAGAGCTTGACAGCCAGATGAGAAAACATACCTACACAGATAACAGCTGGAAACAACTTACAGGTAAAACAGTTGATGAGCTTTGGAAAAGCTATACCGAAAACCCGGCTATAACAGTAAAAGATATTTAGTCCTCAATTTTTGAGTGCTTACGGGTATCGTTCATGGTGCTATAGATCAGTAATGACAGGGCTATAAAAATGGTAACATACCAATAAAACCACTCCTGGTGGTTTTTAACTTTAAACAGCAGGGCCAATGGCTCTGCTGTTCCTCCAAAAAGCGAAACTGCTATTGCATACGGAAAACCAACCCCCAGAGCCCTGATATTTGCGGGGAAAAGCTCGGCCTTTACTACTGCATTTATAGAAGTATAGCCACTAACAATTATCAGCGCGCACATTATTAGAGCAAAAGCTATCCAAACATCTTTAGTATGGCTCAGGGCTGTAAGGATGGGCACTGTGGTAAGTGTACCCAATATCCCAAAGCCTATTAACAGTGGCTTGCGGCCAATCTTGTCAGACAGTAAACCAAATACAGGCTGCAGCAACATAAAACCAACCAACGTTAAGGTTGAAATAAGCGTAGCCGCATTTTTTGTGAAGCCCGATGAGGTAACTAAAAACTTTTGCATATAGGTGGTAAACGTATAAAAAGCCAGTGTGCCCCCTATAGTTAAACCAATAACCGTAAACACAGCTTTGGGGTGTTGCGCCAATGCTTTAATGGTTCCCCGTGTGTCCCTTACCTTTTTATCATCTTTATTTAGGTCGACAGATTCTGTCATGCTTCGCCTTAAGTACATCACTGTTACGGCAAGTACAGCGCCCACCCCAAATGGAATGCGCCAGCCCCATTGGTGCAATTGTTTATCGGTTAAAAAAGCCTGCTGTAATAATATCAGCACACCCAATGCCAGCAACTGCCCCATTATAAGCGTTACATACTGAAAGCTTGAATAAAAGCCACGATGCTTTTTGGTAGCTACCTCGCTAAGGTAAGTGGCGCTGGTACCATATTCACCGCCAACGCTTAAACCCTGGATAATACGGGCAAGCACTAATATAACAGGTGCAGCCACTCCTATCTGCTTATAACCGGGCACTACTGCAATTATCAGCGAGCCTACACTCATTAATAAAACAGATAAGGTGAGTGCCGCTTTACGGCCTTTTCTATCGGCATAAGTACCCATTACCCAGCCGCCTATTGGGCGCATTAAAAAGCCGATGGCAAAAACCCCGGCGGTATTTAACAGCTGCACCACCTGGTTGCCCGACGGAAAGAATGTACCCGCAAAGTATAAGGAAAAGGCTGTATAAACATACCAATCATACCACTCCACTAAATTACCTAATGAGCCGCCTATTATAGAGCGTATTCTTGTTGTTGTTGTTTGCTGCGCAGGATTTTTAGCTTGCATCTAATTTATTCAACACGGTTTGTAACTGTTCAGCATAAATCTATAATTTTTTAGCAGCATTATTAAATTCCTAATTTAAATACTTAGACGCAGATAATAATGCCTCATAAATTTGACTATTTTAGCTTGCCCGCAATATTAAAAATCAGGGTTTATAATGGACGACCGTTTAAAATATAAAATCTCATTAAAATCAGACGAAGAACTTCAGGATTATATAAATAACAGGGAAAAGTATTTGCCCGAAACGATTGAGCTTTCAGTTGCTGAATTACAGGCACGCGGCATAGAATTTACCGACGAGGAGCTTAAGGTAATTGATGAGGATATGCAGGCCCGCAGGCAGCTTGCCGAAACGCCATCCAATGATCTTAACTTTTTTAGATACGACCAAAAAAATAACCAGATAGAAGACCCCGAGGCACCTTCTTATTATTCAAAAAGGGCTATTTATATATTCTCTATCCTGTTCAGTGTTTTCTTCGGATCTATAATGCTTGCCATGAATGTGGCTAAAAGGCAAAGTACAGCAAAGGCTTTGCTGGTTGTACTGTTTGGCCTGGGGGTTACTGCTGCAACCATTATTTTGGGCGAAGAATTTAATTTACCCACCAGTTCGGGAATTTTTATCAGTATAATAGGTGCTTATGCTATGAATGCCATTTTTTGGAAAAACTACATTGGCAATAATGCACTATACCGCTTAAGGCCCATCTGGACTCCGCTTGCCATCGGGCTTTGCTCAGCTGGCATGTTCGTTTATATGATAGTTTTATCACTCGGAAAATAACCGCAATATCTTAAAAAAATGAAAAAAGCACTTACTCTTTTAACCATTTTACTGTTAGCTGTCCAATTTGGCTTTAGCCAGCAAAAGGCCATTAATTATGGTAGTAACGCCGCAGTGGGTAAGTATTATAATATCCGCGGGTTTAAAATGTATTGCGAGGTTTATGGGCAAGGCAAACCCCTGCTAATGATACACGGCAACGGTGGCAGCATCAATAATTTTGCAAAAATCATCCCCTACTTTGCAAAAAAATATAAAGTAATTGTTGCCGATAGCCGGGCGCAAGGCCGGTCAGCCGACAGTAAGGATCCCCTGAGCTTTGAAATGATGGCCGATGATTACGCTGTTCTGCTCGATACCATGCACATCAGCAAAGCTTATATTATTGGATGGAGCGATGGCGGGATCAATGCCCTGCTCATAGCTATGCGTCATCCTCAAAAAGTGATTAAACTGGCATCTACCGGGGCTAATTTATGGCCTGATTCTACCGCGCTGATCCCATCGCTATGGAAAGATATGCAGAAACAGTACGCCGCATCAAAAAACAAGGTTTGGGAAACAGCCAAAGAAAAAAATGCCTGGAAAATATTTTTGCTTGATTATCTGCAGCCCAACATCCCCTTATCGGCCTTAAAAGCTATTAAATGCCCGTCGCTGATTATTTGCGGCGATCATGATCTAATCCCTATTGAACATACCGTGTTGATATACCAGCATATTGCAAAGGCTAATTTATGGGTAGTGCCTAACTCCGGGCACGGTACGCTAATTGAGCATACCGATGATTTTGACAGGAACGTAAATGAATTTTTTACGCGTAAAAAATGATCAGTAATGATTGCAAAACCTGCTAAACATTACTGATACATCTGCGGGCGGCTTGTGTAATAGTTATCAATAGCCTCGCCAATTTCATCAATCGGGAGGGTTTCCGCTCCAAACCGATGTTCAACAGTTGTCCATATCCCAAAATCATTTTTTTTAATGATATGGAACGTTGTATGATTAAATACACTAAAAATAAAACCGTCGCCCTCTGTAGGGATAACTTTAAATGTTTCGTTTTTAATTTTTATTTCGATGGTTTTCATAGGCTTGATAGCCCAAAATTAGGTGGTAAATCATGCGCCTGCAACTCCTTACAGGGGGTATTTTAACGGTATTTGACCCCGTGTTTTCCGCGAATTTTAACTATTAATTCAATAGAAGCTTATTATACGCAACACTTGTTATTTAGCTGAAATTTAAGGCTATTAATTATTTACCAGTTTAAAGGCACCTTCGCCATAACGCATGCCTGTATTTGGGTATTTATCCATGGTATCCTGTATGTCTTTTAAATCAGTTGCCGAAAGCTCCACATCAACTGAAGCTGCATTCTCGCGCAGGTACTTTGTTTTTTTGGTACCCGGTATGGGTATAATATCATTACCCTGTGCCAGTACCCATGCCAGCGCCAATTGTGCGGGAGTACAATTTTTTTGTATAGCCAACTGGGCAAAAGCAGCAGCTAATTGCTTGTTATTATCCTTATAATCATCGCTAAAGCGTGGTAGTGTTTTACGGAAATCGTTACCGGCCAGGTCATCAATATTTAAAGTATTGGTTATTAAGCCGCGCGAAAGCGGGCTGAAAGGGACCAAGGAAATACCTAACTCACGGCATGTGGGTAATATTTCAGCCTCCACATCCCTTGTTAGCAGGGAATATTCACTCTGTAAAGCAGCTATCGGATGAACAGCATGAGCCTTACGTATAGACGCTGCAGACGCTTCTGAAAGCCCTAAGTAACGCACCTTTCCCTCTTTTACTAATTCGGCCATTGCGCCAACCATATCCTCAACAGGTACTTCAGGGTCAATACGGTGTGCATAATAAAGGTCAATGGTATCAATATTTAGTCTTTTAAGGCTTTTTTCAACTGCGGTTTTAAGATAAGCCGGTGAACCGTCAAAATAAGAACCTGCGCCACCCGGAAATGCACCATTATCTTCCCGCTGCCTGAAACCAAACTTGGTAGCTATAAAAACCTTATCGCGGTTTGGGGCCAGTACCTTGGCAACCAGTTCTTCATTTTTTCCGTTGGCATAAACATCGGCCGTATCCCAAAAGTTAATACCCAGATCAAGTGCCAGGTTTAAAGTAGCTATTGATTCCGTATCATTAGCCGTGCCGTAGCCGTGGTTCATGCCCATGCAGCCTAAGCCCGTTGCAGATAGTTTTTCGCCTGTGTTTCCAAGTTCCCTGTATTTCATAATATGGTTTTTATGTTGATGCCTGCTAATTTCATTAAAACGATGCTAAATAATAGCTGAGAATAAATGTAATTATAGGATTTTTAACATTACAAATTTTATCTGGTTTGGTGCTTTGGTTTAAAATGACAGTATTATAGCGATATAATTAGCCCCGATTTTAATGATTTTTATTCCTACTTTTAGCGCAATCATTTACCAAAATCACAAAATTGTCAAAAAAGATGTTTAAACATCTTTTTTTTAAAAAGGTTCATTTTATGTATTACCTTTGTGACAAAGAAATTCAAAATCTTAAACTAATCAGATAAAAACAATCATGAAAAAATTAATCACTTTAGCTGCAATTGCTTTATTCAGCACGGCATCATTTGCACAAACTACCTGGAATGTTGATAAAGCACATTCAAAATTACAGTTCACTATTACTCACTTAGCAGTGTCTGATGTTGACGGTATTTTCAAAGATTTTACAGCTACTATAGTATCTTCAAAACCAGATTTCAGTGATGCTAAAGTTAGCATGACCGCTAATACTGCTTCTGTAAGTACTGATAACGATCAACGCGATGGTCACCTTAAATCACCAGACTTTTTTGACGCTGCTGCTTTCCCAACACTTACTTTTGTAAGCACTGGCATCACTAAAACATCAGCTAATCACTATAAATTAAACGGTATCCTTACTTTACACGGTACAGCTAAAGCAGTTGTTTTTGAATTATGGTACCGCGGTACTATCACTAACCCAATGAGCAAAGCTGATGATGCTGGCTTCCAGGTTACTGGTACCATCAAACGTTCTGACTTTGGTTTTGGCAGCAAATACGGCTCACCAATGTTAAGCGACGAAGTTGTTGTTAAAGCTAACGGCGAATTTTCAAAAGCTAACTAATTATACTTTAATTAGTAAAAAATATAAAAAAAGCGCTCCGGGTTGTCCGGAGCGCTTTTTTTATATGTAAGAGTCAAGCTTTAAAAGCAGCAAATGACTACACTAATACCTAATGACTTTTGACTAATGACTCGCCCGCCGTAATCCGGGTAAACGTCATAGTTTTACCAATGAATTTAAAGTGCCAATAGCCCTTAACTTTTAATTCGCCTTTTTTATCCAGATAGGCAGACGAGTTCCACTCGCGGCCATGTTTAGAATCATAGATCACTCCATCTTCCCAGGAGTTTGTTTCAGGATGGTAGGTAAGGTTGGTTAAAACACTTAAGCCTAAAATTTTGCGGCTGCGCAAAGCAGGGTTTGGGTTACGCTCGTCGGTCCAGTAATCCATAGGTTTACCTTCTGTATCATTATACCAGAGTATTTTTGCCCTAAACTTGCCGTCCTCCATATAAACCTGCACAATCAGGTTCTTTTCGGTTGATTCCCATCTTCCACAAATCAATTCGCTGGGTTGCTTAACCTGTCCGTTTGAGTTAACAGTTGTTATTAAAATCAGTACAAAAAAGCAAAACAGGTATTTCATTGTCATAATTTGGGGGTATTATACTATTAAAACAATCTATATGCCATAAAACGGGATGCGGTATTCATAAGGTATTAACCATCAAATATTTTACACCCCTTAAGGTAGTGTATTTGCTACACAGTTTATATATTTGAACAAAGCTATTATTTCATTCCCTATGAAAAAACTTCCATTGCTCCTTCCCCTGCTATTGGTGTGCGCTTTAAGATCCCCGGCCCAGGATAAAAATATTTACCATAAAGGCTGGGTTGATTTTAATAAAAATGGAAGGATGGATGTTTTTGAAGATCCGTCACAACCGATTGATAAACGGGTTGCCGATTTACTGAGCCAGATGACCGTTGAAGAAAAAACCTGCCAGTTAGCTACTCTTTATGGTTATAAAAGGGTTTTGAAAGAAGAAATGCCAACCCCATCATGGAAAAACGAAGTTTGGAAAGATGGGATTGCCAATATTGATGAAGAACTGAATAACCTTACCTCAAAAACTGATGATGCGCCAACCCAATACTCCTACCCATACAGCAAACATGCATCGGCCATAAATACCATACAAAAATGGTTTGTTGAAGAAACACGCATGGGCATCCCGGTTGATTTTACCAACGAAGGTATCCACGGGCTTAACCACGATAGGGCAACTTCCTTACCTGCGCCCATAGGCTATTGGCAGCACCTGGGATAAAGAGCTGGTGCGCCAGGCCGGGCAAACGGTTGGCCGCGAGGCAAAGGCCCTTGGTTATACCAATGTTTATGCGCCTATACTCGATCCAGCCCGCGACCAGCGTTGGGGCCGCGTAGTTGAATGCTATGGCGAAGACCCTTTTTTAATTGCTGAACTGGGCAAGCAAATGACCCTTGGGCGTACAGGAAGAGGGTGTTGCATCAACCTTAAAACACTTTGCGGTTTACAGCGTGCCAAAAGGCGGCCGTGATGGTGCGGCACGTACCGACCCGCATGTGGCACCGCGCGAAATGTACCAGCTATACCTGTACCCCTTTCGCCGGGTGATACAGGAAGGCCATGCCTTGGGGTAATGAGCAGTTATAACGACTGGAATGGCGAGCCCATTACCGGCAGCTATTATTTTTTGACTGAACTGCTTCGGCAAAAATTTGGTTTTAACGGGTATGTGGTATCTGACAGCGAAGCGGTTGAATACCTGTACAGCAAGCACCATGTAGCCGGGGATATTAAGGAAGCTGTTAGGCAGGCTTTTGAAGCAGGGCTTAAATGTGCGCACCAATTTTACTATGCCGCAAACCTATATTATGCCGCTGCGCGAATTGGTACAAAGAGGGCAAGATCTCTATGAAAACATTGGATTCGCGCGTGGGCGATGTTTTGCGGGTAAAGTTTAAACTAGGTTTGTTTGATCATCCTTATGTAGCGGATCCAAAAGCTGCCGATAAAATTGTGCACAACGCCGAAGCCAAGCGCAATGGCTTTAAGAATGAACCGCGAAGCAATGGTACTTTTAAAAAATGCGATAACTTATTACCGCTGAATAAATTAAAAACATACTGGTAACCGGCCCGCTTGCTGCCGAAAAAAATTATGCTACCAGCCGTTACGGCCCGTCGCACAACCCGGTTACTACAGTTTTAGAGGGTATTAAGGATTATATGGGCAAGTAACGGCGTGGTAACTAAGTGCCAAAGGCTGCGATATTATTGATGCCACCTGGCCCGAAAGCGAGATTATTGAAACCCCGCTTACCGCAAAGAACAGGCTTCAATTGATAACGCAGTTAGTGCAGGCTAAAAAGTTGATGTAGTGATAGCAGTAGTTGGCGAAGGTGTAGACCAGCGTTGGCGAAAGCCTTTCGCGTACCGGGCTTAACCTGCCGGGCCGCCAGTTAAAGCTGATACAGGCCCTGCAGGCTACCGGCAAACCGGTGGTTATGGTAATGATAAACGGGCAGCCGCTTACCATTAACTGGGAAAACAAATATGTACCGGCCATACTTGAAGCCTGGTTCCCCGGCCCCGAAAGCGGTAAGGTAATTGCCGAAACCTTGTTGGCGATAATAATCCCGGCGGTAAGCTATCTATCACCTTCCCTAAAACAGTTGGGCAAATTGAATACAACTTTCCGTTTAAACCGGGCTCGCAGGCCGGGCAGGGCGGTGCAAACAGCTGGGGTAAAACCAGCGTTAACGGTGCCTTATATCCTTTTGGCTATGGCTTAAGCTATACCACTTTTGCCTATGAGCAACCTGCAGGTATCGCCCAAAAGGAACACCAGCAGGGCGATATTACCGTAACCGTTGATGTTACCAATACCGGCCAGCGCAAAGGCGATGATGTAGTTGAGCTTTACCTTAAACAGGAAAGCAGCAGTGTTACGGTGTATGACTATGACCTGCGCGGTTTTGAGCGTATCAGCCTTGAATCCCGGCGAAAAAAAGACTGTGCAGTTTACCCTGCACCCGGATGACCTTGCCATATTAGATAAAAACATGAACTGGACCGTTGAGCCGGGAAAATTCCAGGTGATGATTGGCAACTCATCCGAAGATATTAAGCTGAAGAAAGAATTTGAAGTGGAGAAGTAAGGTGAAAGGTAAATTTCTTTGTTGGGATACGGTTTAAGGAGTTATTATCTTAGTATCATGAATCGCCTTTGCCTTATCACCACTATACTATTTATACCCTACTGTTTAAAAGCACAGTTAAAGCCGTTACCAGCTTGGATTACTACGGCTTTCAGGAGTAACAAACTCGACAGCAAGTTTGAATTGAAAGAAAATCTAAAACCTGCTTATCTGAAAGCTGACTTTAATGGAGATGGGGTTAATGACATAGCCGTAATGGTTAAAGACAAAAAGAGCGGTAAGTTAGGTATCCTGCTTATGCTGGGCAATAACAAGCGGTATGAGGTTTTTGGCGCAGGCAACAAACTGGGTAAAGCAGGTTTTGATGCAACGGACGACTTGAAGTGGGTACAAGGTTGGGAGATTTATAATAAACCTATTGCCTACGAAACAAAGTTTGACAATGGCGACATAATTGGAAGCACTAAAAGGAAGCTAACCAATAAAGCCATCAATATATGGTCTGTAGAGGATGGTGAGCCGCTTGCCGGAGAACTTATAACTTGGAATGGTAAAGAATATACCTGGATACATCAAGGTGAATAAACTGAATTTTACAAACAGGGGAAATTTTTAACAGCAGCCTAAAACCACATCAAACATCATACAAAAACGATCTTTTATTACCTTTACCCGGATTTATTATTTTACCGGTTAACATTAACCAAACATCACATTTGCACTTTGCTGCTTTATTCCTATTTTAGAAAGATTAAAGTAAACCCATATCAGCAGTACTGAGCAATTATAACTAATTACTTAATGGAATTTAAAAACAAGAGTGTTAAGAGTACGCAGCTAAAAAACATGATCACCAAATGCCTTTATTTTGATAAGGCTATGTCATGTGCCGAGCTAAGCGAGCTGTTTGACAAAAGTATTCCATCAATAGCCAAGGCGGTTAATGAACTGATTGACGAGGGCTTTGTTATAGAGCAAGGCTACGCTCCGTCCAGCGGTGGCCGCCGCCCGCTGATGTATGCCATTAATGCAAATGCCATGTATATTTTGGCCATAGCGATGGATCAGTTGTCTACCCGTATTCAGCTTGTCGACTTGCTGAACCAACCGGTTGCCGAAATGGTAATGTTTGATCTTAAGCTGCTAAACAACAACCAGGCCCTTAACAAACTGATTGAAAACATAAACTTATATATCAACAACTCAGGCATAGCAAAAGATAAAATTGCAGGTATAGGCATTGGTATGCCGGGCTTTATTAACCCGATAAAAGGCATAAACTATACGTACCTTGATGCCGGTGATAAAACCTTAACCCAATATATAACCGACGAAATTGGTTTAGCTGCCTATATTGATAATGACTCCAGCCTGATAGCTTTGGCCGAACAAAAATTCGGGATAGCTAAAATGCAAAAGGAGGTTATGGTAATTAACCTGGGCTGGGGTATTGGCCTGGGGATGATTGTAAATGGCGAGATATTTAGAGGCCGTAACGGTTTTGCGGGAGAATTTAGCCACATCCCTTTATCAGAAGATGGAGCACTTTGTACCTGCGGTAAACGTGGCTGCCTGGAAGCCGAAGCCTCCATGTTAGTAGTATCAAAAAGGGCTATTGCAGGTATAGAACAAGGCCGGGTTACCAGCCTGAAACAGATTGATGAAGCACACTCCAAACAAATGGGCGACGCCATTATGGAAGCTGCCATTAACGGTGATCAGTTTGCGGTGGAGCTGTTCTCTGATGCCGGTTATAAAATTGGCAAGGCATTAGCCATCCTGATCCATATCATGAACCCGCAAACTATTGTATTAAGCGGGCGCGGGGCCAAAGTGGGTAAAATTTTGATGGCGCCCATTCAGCAAGCATTACATAAATATTGTATTCCCCGGCTTTCGGGTGGTACCGAACTTTTAATATCTGAACTGGGTTTTGATGCAGAGCTGATAGGTGCGGCAGTATTAGTGATGGAAAACTTTGATAAAGAAGTGCAAAGCCAGTTAGTAGCAAGCTAACCTAAATATGCTAAATAATGCGGGAGATAGACCTTTTCTATTTGCGAAAACAAGAACCTGTAAAAAGCTGCCTGCTTTTTTTAAGAACGCATATCCCAGCTTACAACAAGCATATAACAGAGGCCTGGAAGTATAACATGCCTTTCTTTTGCTACAAAGGCAAAATGTTTTGTTATTTATGGGTAGATCCTAAAATAAAGCAGCCGTATATTGGCTTTGTGGAGGGGCGTAAAATGGAACACCCGCTGCTAATTGCCGGCAATCGCTCCCGCATGAAAATTATGCAGCTCGATTCCAATACCGATGTACCGGTAAAAGCATTGGACACCATTTTGCAAATGGCAATTGACATTTGCGATTCCCTTGCCTTTTAATTTTTATTATTTATGCTGATAAAACGACTTACACTAACTGAATACCAATTGGTAACCGGCTTATTTAACCAATACCGTGTGTTTTATAAACAAGCACCAGACATTAGTGTTGCAGAAAACTTTATTAAGGAGCGGCTTGAAAATAATGAATCGGTAATATTTATTGCCCTGGCCGATGTTGGCGGCAAACAGATCCCTGCCGGATTCACGCAGTTATACCCGCTCCTATCATCCGTAAGGGCAAAAAAAAACTGGCTGCTGAATGACCTGTATGTTGATCCGGCATTTCGCAAACAGGGTATAGGCGAGGCGCTGATAAAAGCATCTATGGATTTTGCCAAAAGTGAAGGTGCAGCCTTTGTTAAATTAGAAACAGCCGTTGATAATTATACAGCCCAAAGCCTTTATGAAAATATCGGCTTTGAAAAACAAGTGGCAGATACTGCCTATCTTTCGTACAAAATAACTTTAGATCAATAGATCATCCACAAATAAAAAAAACTAAAATGCAAAAACCCGACAGCCTGATATTTGACATGGATGGAACCCTTTGGGATGCCGTTGATACTTACGCCGAATCGTGGAACCTGGTATTTAAAGACCTGGGGATTGATAAAACAGTAAAACGCGAAGACCTGGCAAAAATGGTTGGTTGGGAAGGCAAAAAAGTGATAGCTGTTATTATGCCCGATTTTGATGACGAGAAAAGGCAGTCGATCTATATGGCGGTGAATGAAAAGCGCCGTGAATTGCTGCCCCAAAGCGGCGGTATTTTATACGAGGGTGTTAAGGATGGCTTGAAACAACTGGCCGAAAAATATCCGCTTTTTATATTAAGCAATTGTGCAAAAGGCATTATCCGCCTGTTTATTGACTGGGCAGATATTGATGAGCATATTACCGACGAACTGGCCTATGGCATTAACTTCATGCCCAAGCAGCATAACATTAAGCTATTAATGGAAAAGCACCAGCTTAAAAACCCTGTTTATATTGGCGATACCGCGGGCGACGGTGAAGAAAGTCGCAAAGCCGGGATCCCCTTTGTATTTGTAAGCTATGGCTTTGGCACAACCGATGATTACGATGTGAAGTTTGACGATTTTAAATCGCTTACTTCTTGTTTTATGGGTTTATAAAACAGACCTAAGAAAAATCACTGAAACATCCGAGGCATACGGACTACAATCTAAAAAAATAAAAATTTAAAAAATCCTGCTGACATAGGGCTGTCATTAGCGTGTGTTTTATTTGTACAACAATTTAAAAATACAAAAACACAACGCTATGGAAATTATCCCGATGTTATTAAAAGAAATGGAATTGGAAGCCCAAACCACCCGTAAAATGTTTGCGCAGATTCCTAATGATAAGTTTGACTGGCAGCCGCACCCAAAAAGCATGACCATCAGAGCGCTGGCTACCCACATTGCCGAACTACCAGAATGGGTAA
Source organism: Mucilaginibacter sp. (assembly GCF_965277465.1). Classification (GTDB taxonomy): domain Bacteria; phylum Bacteroidota; class Bacteroidia; order Sphingobacteriales; family Sphingobacteriaceae; genus Mucilaginibacter. The sequence goes on along the minus strand of NZ_CBDICW010000001.1, from coordinate 1,840,255 downwards.
GCCTGGCTATTAATACCGATGAACTGGATTTTGCCGCCAACCCTTATGCACCCCGCATAATTAATGATACCGAAGGCCTGCTTAATTTGTTAGAGCAATCATTAACTGATGGCAAAACCCAGCTGGAAAAAACAAATGAAAATGAACTGCTTAAAAGTTGGACCTTGCGCAACGGCGAACAAATTTTAATCGTGAGAACAAAAGAAGAAGTGATCCGCATGACTTATAGCCAGATAGTTCATCACAGGGCGCAGTTAGGCGTTTTTCTTCGTTTGCTTGATGTACCTATCCCAGGTAGCTACGGGCCAAGCGCCGATGAAGCATTATTTGTTTAATATTGCTGCTATCGTTTAAAGCTTGTACTGACTATTATATAAGGGTTTGGTTGTCATGCTTCGCGTACCCGAAGGATGACAGCCCCCATAGAAAATAAAAATTAATTAGATTGTCATGAATGAGGCACCCGAAGCATGCGGGCGAAGGCCCCAGCACTTACCCTTCGAGTGCCTCAGGCTGACAGCCTTGCTTGAATAATCTTGTTCACAACGTCACTTGATCAGCCAGCGGCAGGCTAAAGTAAAAGGTAGCACCTTTATCCTCCTCGCTTTCCACACCAATCTGTCCTTTATGGCATTGTATTATTTCGCTGGCGAGGTAAAGCCCTATACCAAAGCCTGATATATTTTTCATTTTATCACTTTCAACACGGTAAAAACGCTGAAAAAGGTTTGCCTGGTCTTTTATACTGATGCCTATCCCCTCGTCAGTTACCGAAACTTTCACATCACCGTTTATCACCTCGCTTTTTATAGTGATACGGGTTCCTTTGTCAGCGTATTTGATAGCATTGCTTAAAAAATTGCCTATCACTTGTAATATCTTTTCCTTGTCGGCATTTATAATAATAACCCCTGTTGAATTAAACGCAATAATATGGCTGGTACTAATCATATTGATTTCGGCAATTGCGTCATCAATCAATTTATTAATATCAAAGGCCTTTATCCGCAAGTTTAACTTACCCGACTCGAGCTTTGAAAGATCAAGGAAACCATGCACCAGCTCTGTCATTTTATTAACCTGGTTACCCGCCTTTGAAAGTGCGTTGGCCACAAAACTATCATCAGTAGGGAGCAGTTTCTTCGCTAATAACTGAAGATATGCTTTGATAGATGTTAACGGGGTTTTAAGCTCATGACTGGCCATTGCTATAAAATCATTTTTCCTGATGGCATCGCGTTTGCTTTCGGTAATATCTAATATAGTGCCTATCATTCTGACAGGTTCGTGCCTATCATTATGTAAAACTATACCCTGCGTTTTTATCCAATGTATAGAACCATCGGCCCAGTAAATCCTAACCTCGTACAAATAATTACCGGTGGTTAGTGCCTCTTTAAATGCTTTTAAAACAATATCCCGCATATCGTCTGTATTAACCTGGCAACGTATCTGGGCAAGGTCCATTTTGGTTTCGGGCGCATGCCCAAATATTTCGGCCAGGCGGGGCGAATAAATGAATTGCTGATCTTTAAGATTGAGATCCCAGGTGGCAAGTGCGGCAGCTTCGGTAGCCAGGCGCAACCGTTTCTCGCTTTCAATAGCAGCCTGTTTGGCCTGCACCTCGCCCGTTATATCAACAACGGTATTTAATACATAAGCAACTTTATGGTCTGCATCAAATATCGGGGTATTACAGCACGACCAATAACGCACTTCGTACTTTTGAGTAGCGCGGTTAAATACATCAAACCTGTAGGTAGGCACATCAATTTTATGGCCTGTTTTAACCACCCGGGTAAAAACTTTACGGGCATTTGTTTCATCTTCAAAATCCTTATCATCCGGGAATACTTCAAAAAAACTTCGTCCCAAAACCAATTCGCGGGTGGATGATGTAATTTCAAGATAGGTGTCGCTGGCTGCCAGTATGGTAAAGCAAGGTATATCTGCCTTAACCAATAGTGAACCCGGCGAACTTTCAAATATGGTTTGAAAGATGCATTCTGGTAAAACAGGCAGCTTATCGGCACTCATAGGTTTGGTAAATTACTTTGAAGTTAAATGTTTGCAACGAAACCTAAAATTATATTTACAATTATTATTAAACGTGATGATAAATAATACAGTATCTATATATAGGTCAAACAATATCTGCTTATTGTTATTATAGTGTTCAATTATAGTATGCCCGTATATTAAAAGCTATTATAGGCCACTTATGTTAAAAAAAAAAACCTTTCTATTGATAGCTATTGCTGGCTTAGTATTATCATTAAACAATTGCTTTGCGCAAGCTGATACCATAAAAATAGATTTCACACAGGCCGAAAAAACCTTTTTAGAAAACAACCTGAGCCTTATAGCCCAAAAGTATAACGTACAGGCATCAATGGCATTGATAAAGCAGGCCCGCCTTTGGGACAACCCCAATTTAGCTACCGAGCAGAATTTATATGATAACACCCACAAGTTTTTTAACCATGCAAATGGCAACGGCGAGGTTTATGCCGTACTGAGCCAGATTTTTAGAACTGCCGGAAAGCGGGGATTGCTGATACAGCTTGCAAAAGATAATACATTACTGCAACAGGCACAATTTAATGAGCTGATGCGTAACCTGCGCTACAATCTGCAGTTAGATTTTGCACAGTTAGCCGCTTTAAACGACCAGGCAAAGCTTTATAAGTATGAAATTGCCGAAGGCACTACCTTGGTTAAAAACATTGAAAAAGCTTATCAAACAGATAAAACCAAATACAAGGATTACGTACGCTTAAAAGCCCTTTTATTTAGCGTTGAAAACGATATGGTGGATAATGGGCGGCAGGTAAATGCCCTGGAAACTGAGTTAAAGGTTTTACTGCAAACTAAATCAAACGCGTTTATATTACCGGTAGTTAAACCAGTTGAATATAAGGACACCGAATTAAATGTTAGCCGGTTGATAAGCGAGGCTCAGGCAAACCGGTCTGATTATTTAACAGCGCAATACTTGCTTGATAATTCGCAGCATAACCTGAGCTACCAAAAATCATTAGCCGTACCAGATGTAACCGTAGGTGTTGATTATGATCGTGCCAATAGCTACTCCCCTAATTACTATGGTTTGCAGGTTGGTTTTGCACTACCCCTATTTAACCGGAACCAGGGTAACATCAAATCAGCTACGTATGATGTAAAAAGCAAGGAAAGCGCATTAAAAGAAAATGAATTAAGGCTTGAGAATGCTATCGTTGCTTCGGTACAGCAATACCATGTAAGTGTGGCTTTGCTTGCAGGCAAGCACGAAGAATTTAACGACCAGTACGACAAGCTGTTTGAGAGTTTGCTGAGCGATTATCAATCAAAAAAAATAGGACTGGTTGATTTTGTTGACTTTTTTGACTCCTATAAAGACACCAAATCAAAAATATTGGAGCAGCAGTTTAACCTGCAAAAAGCCATTGCCGATTTAAATTTCAATGTAGGCTCAACGGTTGTGCATCCCTAATATCTTTATCAATTAATCATATAATCTGTTTAACTTCACCAAACAGATATATGAAGAGAAGAACTGAAACCGCTGCAAAAGTTAAAGGTTTTTGGCGCATACTTGGCCCCGGGTTAATTACCGGTGCTGCCGATGATGATCCATCAGGTATAGCCACTTACTCGCAAACAGGTGCCCAGTTTGGTTACGGACAATTATGGACCGCCCTTTACATGCTGCCCTTAATGACTGCCGTTCAGGAAGCGTGTGCCCGCATAGGCCTTGTTACCGGTAAGGGTATTACCACCTTAGTAAAAGAAAAATACAGCCGCACCATACTATACGCCGTTGTTATACTGGTGGTAGTTGCCAATGTAATAAATATAGGAGCCGATTTGGGCGCAATGGCCGCAGCAGCGCAATTATTGGTAAATGTTCCTTTTTTATTACTAACACTGCTGTTTACCACAACTATATTACTGCTCGAAGTTTTTACCAACTATAAGGTTTATTCAAAAATTTTAAAGTGGCTGGCTATAACACTGCTGGCTTATCCCATTACATTATTTATAGTGCACCAACCCTGGGCCACTATTTTTAAAGAATCGGTAGTACCACATTTTGAATTTTCGTTTGCGTTCTTTTTTATTATAACAGGGGTATTGGGTACAACCATTTCGCCTTATATGTTTTTCTGGGAAGCATCTCAGGAAGTTGAGGAGGATAAGGAAAGGCACCTTTTAACCCCCGGCGGCAAACCACATATAACCCGTATCAGCATCAGCCGGATGCGGCTTGATAATAATTTCGGGATGGTATTTTCGGAGTTTGCTACCTGGAGCATTATTGTGGTAGGTGCTACCGTTTTACACAATAGCGGCGTACACGATGTTAAAACCGCCGCCGATGCAGCCAAGGCTATTGAGCCCTTGGTACACAGCTTCCCGCATGCTGGTTTTTTATCAAAACTGATCTTTTCGATCGGTATTATAGGTTTGGGTATGTTAGCTATACCGGTGCTCTCTGGTTCAGCAGCATATTCAGTTGCCGAAGCCTTTAACTGGAATGCCAGTCTTAATTTAAAATTTAATAAAGCCAAAGGCTTTTACACCATCATTATTGCTGCAACTATTGTTGGCCTGATCCTTAATTTTATTGGAATAGACCCGGTAAAGGCCCTGGTATATGCCGCAGTGCTTAATGGCGTAGCTGCTGTTCCGCTATTGTTTTTAATCATAAAAATATCAACCGACGAAAAAATAATGGGCGAATTTAAAAGTGGCTGGCTCTCAAAAACTATACTTTGGGTAACATTTGTAGCTATGGCCGCTGCTGCTATTGCCATGTTTTATACTATTATAAAACAGTAAATACTGCCCCTGCATGCTGAAAACGCCATATAATGTTGTAGCGATATAATTACCACATTGCCTTTTTAAAAATGATCTGTAACTTTGGGCTGATAAATTAAAGCCCGAACTTATGAAACAAACCTTATTCACATTAAGCTTTATTTGTTTTTACCTTGCTGCATTTTCGCAGGTTACGCCCCCAAAAGATACCACTAAACATTGGACCATACATGGCCAAAACACTTTGCTAATCAGCCAGAGTTCGTTTTCAAACTGGTCTGCAGGTGGTGTAAATTCGGTTGCGGCCAACCTGGTTTTAGATTATGATTTTAATTATAAAAAAGACAAATGGAGCTGGGATAACAAAGCCATTGCGGGCTATGGTATCAGCAAACAAAATGGTACAGGCTGGCGCAAAAACGACGACCGTATTATATTAAACAGCCTATTAGGTTACCAGGCGGCTAAATACTGGTTATATACTTTTTACGCCAACTTCCAATCGCAATTTACAAAAGGATATGCATACAATGGCGATCAGCGTACTTTAATATCAGCTCCCTTCGCTCCGGCCTATTTAACCCTGGGCCCGGGTTTCGCTTATAAAAGATCAGACAATTTCAGGGTGAATCTATCCCCTTTGGCAGCCCGTTTTACATTTGTACAAAATGATTCACTTTCATCAATCGGCTCATTTGGGGTTGATCCGGGTAAAAAGAGCCTTTTTGAGTTTGGCGCCTCTCTTGATGCTTACTACAAGGTAAACCTGTTTGAAAACATTGCTTTTGAAAACATATTAAAACTATACTCAAACTACCTTAAAAAACCACAGGATGTTTATATGGATTATACCGCCAACCTGTTTATGAAGGTTAATAAATTTGTAACGGTAAACGGCGGCATCGAATTAATATCAGATCCAAAAGCCAAGATCCCGGTTCAAAGTAATGGCGTAACGGAGTATCATTCCCTTTTACAGGTTAAACAGATATTTGGTGCCGGTTTAATCTATAAATTTTAATATTTAGCTTTATAAAGCTCTTAAAAGCAATGCCTATAGCATTGCTTTTTTTGTTTGTGATTAAAAATTGCAACGATTATTCTGCTAATACCTAAATATAATTCAGCCTCTCTACCCACCTAAAAATCTAATTTCCCAGGTTTACATTCTTCTTTTGGTTAAAATTTTATTGATTAGTTTAAGTATTGTAATAAATCAATTACCACCAAAAACAATTTTCAAAAGATTTTATTATTAGAACTTATTACTGGAAAAGAGTTTTATATTATTTCGTTGTAACACATTTAATATATTATAAATTAATATTAAATGTTAATTTAAGCGATCTATAATTTATCATACATGACCAAAGAAAACAAAAAGGATAAAAAAATATCCTTTCACCCGCAATTACCTAAAACACCAACAGGTATTTCCGGGCTTGATGAAATAACAGGTGGTGGTTTGCCAAAAGGGCGGCCAACATTAATTTGCGGCGAAGCCGGATCAGGTAAAACGCTGATCTCGCTGGAGTTTATTGTGCGCGGTGCAACGGAGTTTAATGAGCCCGGCGTATTTATGGCTTTTGAGGAAAAAGCCCAGGAACTTGCCATGAATGTTGGCTCCCTTGGGTTTGACCTGGAAAAGTTGCAAAAAGATAAAAAACTAAAAGTAGATTATATACATATTGACCGCAGTGAAATTGAGGAAACCGGCGAATATGATTTGGATGGCCTGTTTATCCGCTTAGGTTACGCAATTGATAGTATAGGTGCTAAAAGAGTGGTATTAGATACCATTGAGAATTTATTTGGCAGCTTAACCAACCAGGGCATATTGCGTGCCGAATTGCGAAGGCTTTTTCAGTGGTTAAAAGAAAAAGGTGTTACCGCCATTATAACCGGTGAACGCGGCGATGGCCCAGCATTAACACGCCAGGGGTTGGAAGAATATGTATCTGATTGTGTTATACTGCTTGATCACAGGGTGATTAACCAAATATCTACACGCCGCCTGCGTATTGTAAAATACCGCGGCTCATTACATGGTACCAACGAATATCCTTTTTTAATTGATGAAGATGGTATTTCGGTATTACCGGTAACATCGCTTAATCTCGAAAAAGCAGTATCATCCGAAAGAATACCGTCGGGCATCCCGGCGCTTGATAAAATGATGGGCGGTAAAGGATTTTTTAAGGGCAGCAGCATCCTTGTTTCGGGTACAGCTGGTACGGGTAAAACAAGTATTGCGGCCAGCTTTGCCCACGAGATCTGTAACCAGGAAAAGAAATGCCTTTTCTTCGCGTTTGAAGAATCGCCACAGCAGATCATCCGTAACATGCATTCAATAAATATTGACCTGCAAAAGCATTTAAATAAAGGGTTATTACAGTTTTTTGCATCGCGCCCAACAATTCATGGTTTGGAGCAGCACCTGGTTGCCATGCATAAAATGATCAAAAAATTTAAGCCCGATGCAGTTGTGCTTGATCCTATTACCAACCTGATAACCGTAGGCTCCGTAAGTGAGGTAAAGGCCATGCTCATAAGGCTGATTGATTTTTTACAGGATGAACAGATAACCGTTATGTTTACCGCGCTTACCTTAAACAACATAGTTACTGAGCAAACCGACGAAGGTGTTTCCTCGTTAGTTGATACCTGGCTTATGGTGCGTGATATTGAATTTAACGGCGAACGCAACCGTGGGATGTACATCATGAAATCGCGCGGGATGAAACACTCAAATCAGGTTAGAGAATTTATTATAAATGATAATGGTATTGATCTTGTAGATGTGTATTTAGGCCCCGAAGGTATATTGACCGGATCAGCCCGCGAAGCACAAAAGCTGCAGGAGCAAACAGGCCAGGTATTGCGCACCAATGCAATGGGCATGAAAGACAGGGAAATACTGCGCAAAAAGAAAGTGCTTGAAGCAAAAATTGCCGGCCTGCAAACCGAGTTTGAATCGGCCGAGGAAGAGTTGAATAAAATATATATTGAAGAAGAATTAGTTAAAAAGGTAACACAGGAAAACCGTGAAGAGGTATTAAAAATGCGACGCGGAGATAATGCTGCTACCCAGAAAGGGAATAATTAATGGAAACAAAAGCATATAAGTACGAGTTAAGACTGTATATAGCAGGTAAAACTGCTAAATCAGTAACAGCCTTAACCAACCTGAAAAAGTATTGTGAAGAACATTTACAGGGCGAATATAAGATTGAGGTTATTGACCTTTTGGTACAGCCCCAACTGGCCGAAGGCGACCAGATTTTTGCTATCCCAACTTTGGTACGTAAGGTACCTGAACCAATCCGAAAAATTATTGGGGACTTATCAAACGAAGAAAAAGTATTGGTGGGTTTAAATATACGGCCGGTAAATATGGATATATAATGAGTGAACAAACACAGGAAACCGGGCACAATAACGAACCTGATAACAATGAAATTTTTCGCCTTCGCTTATTTGTAACCGGTGCAACACCAAACTCAACCAGGGCCGTAACAAACTTAAAGGAGCTTTGTGAAAAACATTTAAAGGGCAGATATGAATTAGAGGTAATTGATATTTACCAGCAGCCACTTATGGCCGAAAGTGAACAGATCATTGCGCTGCCGCTACTGATCAGGAAATTCCCTTTACCGGAAAGAAGAATGATTGGCGACATGTCAAACACCGAAAAGGTTTTGCGCGGGCTAAATTTAATAGCTATGTAAGTAATGGAAGATGCTAAAACAACATATGAACAGTTACTAAGCGATAATAATGAGCTGCGTATACAACTGGAGGAAGCCAATGATACCATTGATGCTATCCGCACCGGGCAGGTTGACGCATTAATTGTTAGTAATAGCGACGGGCACCAGCTTTATACCCTTAAAACTGCCGATCAAACCTACCGCGTATTTATTGAAAAAATGAATGAAGGAGCGGTTACTATTAATCGCGAGGGGCTTATTTTATACAGTAACTCCCGCTTTGCAGGGATGATTGGCATTCCATTAGAAAAAGTTATCGGCCTGCAGTTTGAAAGCTTTATCCCCGAAGAATCGCGCGAAAAATTTGAGCTGCTGATTGGTGATGCCTGGGAAGAAGACCGTAAAGATGAGATAGAACTTATTGATCAGCATAAAAAACTTATTCCCTGCTTACTCTCCTGCAATACGCTTGAGCTGGATGAGGGGATAGCACTGAGCCTTATCCTTACCGATCTGTCTTTACTTAAAGAAACAGAAAGGCTGCTCAAAATAAAAAACCTGCAGTTGGCTGCGGCACACCTTGCTACCGAAAAATTGAATAATGAGCTGGAGGATACCGTAAAAGAACGTACCAGCGAACTTTCTCTTAGTCGCGAGCATTTTAAATACCTGGCCAACAACATACCACAAATGACCTGGACCAATTTACCTAACGGTGAGATCAATTATTTTAACCAGCAGTGGTATACTTATACAGGCCTTAGTCCCGAGGATACCAAACAATGGGGATGGCAAAATGTGGTGCATCCTGATGACCGTAAAATTACCGCCGAAAAGTATGCAGCCTCTTTAAGCTCCGGTGAAACACTGGAGGTTGAGAACAGGTATAAAAAAGCAGATAATACCTATCGCTGGCATTTAAACAGGGCTGTACCACTGCGTAATGAGGAAGGCGAAATTGTTTTTTGGGTTGGAACAGCCACTGATATTGAAGATCAGAAAAAAGAGATGGACAGGAAGGACGAGTTTATAGGTATAGCCAGCCATGAGTTAAAAACCCCTTTAACCAGTTTAAAAGGTTATTTGCAGCTCATTACATCCTACAAAAAAGAAGAACTGCCCCCAACTGTTAAACAATACATTACCAAGGCTAATAATGCATTAAACAAGCTGCAAAGGCTTATCAATGATTTGCTGGATGTAAGCAAGATACAGGCGGGCATGTTTAACTATGCATTAACGGTAATTAATTTATCGCAGCTGGTAAAAGTATGGACAGAAAATGCGCAGCACATCTATCCTACTCATAAATTTGAATATCAGGATGGCCACGAGCTTTTTGTAAACGGTAATGCCGAACGCATTGAGCAGGTTATTATGAACCTGGTAAACAATGCGGTAAAATATTCGCCCGATAATAAAAAGGTGATCATTCAGATAGCGGCACATGATGATATGGTTAGAGTTTCTGTTAAAGATTTTGGGATTGGTTTATCTGAAGAACAGATGGACCGTATTTTTGAACGCTTTTATAGGGTTGAGGATAAAAAATATATGACCAGTGGTTTAGGGATGGGACTTTACATCTCGGCCGAGATCATCAAAAATCATAAGGGTAAAATTGGGGTAGAAAGTAAACTGGGAGAAGGTGCTACCTTTTATTTTGATTTACCATTGGAATAAAGATGATCCTGCTGTTGCTTAACTGCTAAATATCCTATATTGGCTTTTATTTATTGCTGATGATTAAATCATCTATTACCCCGACACATGACACTAAAAGAGATTAAGGATAAATTAGTAAATGGCGATCTATGGTCGTTCATCAACCCCGAAGCTAATAAGGATATTCACCCATCCGAAGTGGCCGAGATATTGGATAAACTGCCGGCAGATACTGCCCTTTCATCATTCATAGCCTTTCCGGATAAAAAGAAAGTATTGCTTTTTCCTTATGTTGATCATTTTCTTCAGCATAAAATAATTAAGGGTGTTGATAAAGAACAGGCTGCTTATATTTTAAATCACTTAAGCTCAACCGACAGGTATTCTTTTTTTATCTCACTAAGTCCGCTTGACCGCTCCAAGTACCTGGAATATTTAGATGACGATCATAAAAAAGCCACCCAGGATACCCTTGGTCTGCCACGCCAAAGTATTGCCCGTTTGTGTAACACCGATTTTGCTACCATAAAGGCCGATATGACCATTGCACAGGCTAATGAGCACCTGCGCAAACACCACAAGGACTCTGATACGGCAAATGTGATTTATGTGGTTGATGATAAGGGTAAACTAATAGATGACATCCCTGTACGCCGTTTGGTACTGAATGAGCCCACTAAACATATTAAAGATATTATGGACGGTGTGGTTATCAAACTAAATATAAAAGATAAGACAGACGAAGCCATCAGTATGTTTAAGCAATATGACCGCAACGTACTTCCTGTTACCAACGATGATAATTTACTGATAGGTGTAGTAACCATTGATGATATAATGGACGTTACCGAGCAGCGCAATACACGTGAGCTGCAACGTTTCGGGGGTTTGGAATCACTGGAATATCCGTATGTAAAAACGCCGATATTTTCGCTCATAAAAAAGCGTGGCGGCTGGCTTATTGTACTGTTTTTAAGTGAGATGCTTACGGCTACAGCAATGGGTTACTTCCAGGACGAAATTGCAACGGCCGTGGTTTTGGCGCTGTTTGTACCGCTGGTAATATCGAGCGGGGGTAACAGCGGATCACAAGCGGCAACGCTTATCATCAGGGCAATGGCTGTAAAAGAGTTAGGGCTTAAAGACTGGTGGTACGTAATGAAGCGCGAATTATTTTCGGGCTTTTGCTTAGGCGTAATATTAGGTACCATTGGCTTTTTGAGGATTGCCGCATGGCAAAAATTAGGCTGGTACGATTATGGAAATAACTGGCAACTAATGGGCATAGTAATATTTTTCTCACTCATAGGCATCATTATGTGGGGCACGCTAAGCGGCTCCATGATCCCCATGATTCTTAAAAAATTCAAGCTCGACCCGGCAACTTCGTCGGCACCATTCGTAGCTACCTTAGTGGATGTTACCGGGCTTGTTATTTACTTTAGCATAGCTGCCGTAATATTACAGGACACCCTTTTAAAGCACCATCATTAATAAAACTATAATTCAAAAGTCCTCTCCTTTGGAGAGGATTTAGGAGAGGCTTGTTACTCCGCCTTAATACTATTAACCGGATTTGATAATGCCGCTTTAACAGATTGTACACTTACTGTTAGTACTGCTATAATAATAGCTATCAACCCGGCAAATACAAAAGTTAACCAGCCAATATTAACCCTGTAGGTAAAGCCCTGCAACCAGCTGTTCATTAACCACCAGCCTATTGGCGTTGCAATAACAATGGCCACTAAAACCAACGCTACAAACTCTTTGGTAAGCATTTGAGCTATACCGGCTACACTTGCACCCAAAACCTTTCGGATCCCGATCTCTTTCGAGCGGTTCTCGGCCATGTAGGATGCCAGTCCGAATAAACCGAGGCAGGATATAAAAATGGCTAGCCCTGCAAATACAAAGGCTAATGTGCCGGTTTGTTCCTGATCGCTAAATTTCTGTTGGTACTCTTTATCGGTAAACTGGTAAGTAAATGGATATGCAGGGTTATACTTTTTAAAAATGCTTTCGGCAATCCGTAGGTTTTTTGAAGTTTCGTTCCTGGCATTCAATCTGATCACAGTGTTATATGACCAATGCTCAGATCCCCTTACTATCATTGGGTTTACATTAATGTATGGCGACTGGATAATAAAATCTTTAAACACACCAACTATAGTCAGTTTACGTGTGCCTTTATTAATTAATGTGCCTACCGGATTTTTAAGTCCCATCTGGGTTACGGCCATCTCATTGATCATGCAGGAGGCTGTATCTGAAGGGTATTCGGCAAAGTTTATATCCCTTCCATTTACTAATGTCAGGCCCATAGTTTTAACAAAATCGCCGGAGGTACCAAAAAACGAATAATTAAGCTGATCCTTTCCTGACCCCATGCCATCCCAGGTTACGCCGCCGCCGGTACTGCCATCAACCGTTATACCCAGGCTGGTGCGGCACATGGCAGTGGCTGCCCCGCTGCTGATCAATTCATTTTTTATCAGCGGATAGTTTTTACTGATGTCGCCCTCAACAGGCACTTCAATTAAATTATTAATGTTGTAGCCTGCGTTACGGTTTTGCGCAAACTTAATTTGCCTGTAAACCACAATGGTTGATACCACAAACACAATGGCGATTGAAAACTGTACAACAACAAGCACCTTACGCGGGTTAAAAACACTTTGAGCCTTAATAAACATACCCTTAAGCACCTTAACCGGTTTAAAGCTTGAAAGCAAAAATGCCGGGTAACTGCCTGCCAGCAGGCCTGTAATTAAAATAAAGCCAACCAATGCTAACCAGAAGGAAGAATCGGTAAATGGAATAAAAAGACTTTTTTCTGTAAGCTGGTTAAATGAGGGTAAAGACAGCTGCACCAAAATAAGTGCTAAAAACCCGGCCAGCACAGCTATCATTATTGATTCACTTAAAAACTGACCGATAAGTCTTAGCCTGCTTGCCCCCATCACTTTACGTACACCCACCTCGCGGGCACGTTTCTGGCTTTGCGCGGTGCTCAAATTCATAAAATTTATACAGGCAATTAATAATATAATGGCGGCAATAGCCAGCAGCAGATTAACAATCTCAATACGGCCGCCCACTGCATGTCCGTTTTCAAAACGCGAATACAGGCGCATTTTACTGAACGGATATAAAAACAAGGCATTAGCATCCTTTGAATGGCTTAGCGCCAAATTCCTGATCTTAGCATTAACCTGCTCCAATGATGCATTAGGCTGCAGCTGCACATAGGTATAATAGCTATTATTATTCCATGATCCATCGGTATAAAAACCCTCGTTGGCGGCTAATGAAACAAGGTATTCAAAATCAAACTGTGTATTGTCGGGCAGATCTTTTAAAACACCGCTAACTTTATAAACATCCTTATTATCAAGCTTTACAATTTTATTGATCGGGTCGGCGTCCCCAAAAATCTTTTTTGCCAGCTTTTGGGTAATTACCACACTGTGAATATCATCAAGTGCGTGTGCAGCGTTTCCTTTTAGCAGCGGGAAACTGAACATGGTTAAAAAGGATTTATCAACATCATTACCCTGGGCCTTGATGGTTTTATCGCTGTAATTAAACAACCTGTTTATGCTCCAGTAAATCCTGGCGGTACTTTTTATTTCGGGGTAATTATCTTTTAAGGTTTTGGCGATTGGCGAACTGGTTATATCCCAGCACGATACCTGGCCCGGGGCAACAGTGCGGTTCCAAACCTTATAAAGGGTGGTTTTATTGGTTTGAAAGTTTTCGAAACTGAACTCGTTTTGCGTCCATAAACCAATAAGTATAGCCCCGGCCATACCCACAGCCAGCCCTGCAATATTAATAACCGAAAAGGTTAGTCTGTTTTTAAGATTACGGAAGGCAATGTTGATGTAACTTTTAAGCATAATTTCCCCTGATTTGATGATCACCTATGCAATTGCATGCCAATTTTACAACTATCTAATAATCAAATAAATAGAATATCGATTAATTATTAAAAATGTACGAAAATGAACAATGCCCGAACGGTTGCATTACACCTTAAAGATAAGCATTAGCCGCAAAACAAGGTGTGTTATAGGTAGCATGTTAAAAGCAATCAATAAAAAACAGGATATTGGAGTTTTAGTTTAATTTTGATCATCCAACCCAATAAACCACATGCCTACAAGCAATAACGGAAATGTTGACCTTACTATTAGCGATATCGGTATTGCCACTATCAGCTTTTATCACCCGGCTCAAAATTCATTACCTGCAGCATTGCTTAGTAACCTTGCCCAAAAGATAGAACAAGCAGGTACTAACAGCCAAACCAAGGTAATTATTTTAAAAAGCGAGGGCGACCGCACCTTTTGTGCCGGGGCCAGCTTTGACGAATTATTGCAGATAAAAGATAAAGAGGCAGGTGCCGTATTTTTTGCAGGCTTTGCAAAGGTGATCAATGCCTGCCGCAAATCGCCAAAAATAATTATTGCCCGTATACAGGGTAAAGCCGTTGGTGGCGGGGTTGGGCTTGCGGCAGCTGCCGATTATTGTTTAGCTACCGAAGCCGCAGCTATAAAACTCAGCGAACTTGCCATTGGCATCGGTCCATTTGTAATATCGCCTGCTGTTACCCGCAAAATAGGCTTGCCTGCTTTTTCGCAACTTACCATACGCGCGGTTGATTTTCAATCGGCACAATGGGCAATGCAAAAAGGTTTATACAACGAGGTTTATGCTGACATTGCTACCTTAGACGAAGCCCTAGATACCCTTGCCCAAAAATTAGCCTCCTATCACCCCGAAGCATTAAAAGGCCTTAAAGAAATATTGTGGGAAGGCACTGAAAACTGGGACGAATTGCTGAATCAAAGAGCAGCCATCAGCGGCGAATTGGTATTATCCGCATTTACACAGCAGGCACTAAACGGGTTTCTGAAAAAATAACCTTTTACCACTTACGGTATTATAATCGAGCTTTTTTATAGTTTATAGATTAATCTTTTGATGCTTAAAACCCGCTAATACAACCTGTATATTCCTAAAATTGATAAGCTTAAAACAACCTTTAATAAAAAGCAACGTATAACCCTTAGTTTAGGAACATAATTATATAATATTTAATTGTCATTTAATTAGAGGTTTAACTATTGGTTATTGTTGAAGGTTTAAATAGCTTTACGTTGAAAATTTGATTATTTTATTGTAGCATCTCTGTTATTTTTTATCGTATGTTTTATTGGTTATTTACTATTGCAGTATTAGGGGTTATTCTTATTGGCTTCTATATTTATAATTATTTTGATGGGATAAGCACCACCAAAAGAAATTTAGAGCGGATACAAAATAAGTGGGGCCGCCCGGTAAATGCGAGGCGCAATTTTAAATTAATTGCCACCTATTTAAACGCTGATGACAGTACCGGTAAAATGTCGAATGCTATAGCAAACGACCTTGACCTGAACAACATTTTCAATTTTATTGATCGTACTAACTCTAAACCGGGTAAACAATACCTTTACAAAAGGCTATTTACTCCCGATACCAATTTTGAATCGTTATTAAAATTCGATAAAAAAATTGATGCACTGAACATGCCAAGGCCCGATCAGGAAAGGATTGAGCTGGAGCTTGCCAAGCTTAACAGTGCGGATGCCTATTTCCTGGCAGATCTGTTTTTAAAGGAACATGAACTCACCATTGTTCCGTTAATGAGCCTTTACATCAGGTTTTCGGGTATTGCCATTATCGGGTTGATCATATCATTGTTTATTGAGCCTTACCTTGCCTGTTTCATGGTGCTTATTGCTTTGCTGATAGGTAATATTGCCCTGCATTATGGTGTCAGGAATAAAATATCGGCCTATACACGCTCCCTACCGCAATTAATTATTCTGCATAATGTAGCCAAGCGTTTACTTAAAAAGTTAAATCTTGAGCAAAACGAACAAGTAAGGGACAGCCTGACCAGGCTAACCGGGCTTAACCGTACGCTAAACATGGTGAGTTTTGAAAGTAAAATGGCCGCCAATCCGGATAATTTTAGCTACGCGGTTTATAAGTTTGCTAAGCTGCTTTTCCTGTTAGAGCCCCTGATGTTTATCTCATCAGTTAAACGCATCAATAAGTACCGCTCAGATATTGAAACGATTTATAACTATGTTGCCGAAATTGATATGCTGATCTCCATACAATCGGTTAGGGCCGGCTTACCTTTTTATAGTAAGCCTGTATTTTATACCGAGAATATGCAGATGGACATTACCGATATGTTTCACCCTTTAATTTACAATTGCGTACCAAACTCTATCCATACCCGCACGGAAGAAGGCGTTTTGATCACAGGGTCAAATATGTCGGGTAAAACTACCTTTATACGATCGATAGCTATCAATACCCTTTTGGCACAAACACTTTATACCACCTGCACACGTGAATATAAAGCGCCGTTATTAAAAATTCAAACCAGCATCCGAACCACTGATGACCTGGGCGAAAACAAGAGCTATTTCCAGGCCGAAGCTTTATCCATACTGGATATTATTAACCAAAGTAGCGAGGCCGAGCCGGTTAAGAGCCTTATTATTATTGATGAGATCTTCCGCGGAACAAATACTATTGAGCGTATAGCGGCCGCAAAATCAGTACTTACCTACTTAACCGATAATAAGAATTTTGTTTTTGTATCGACACATGATTTAGAACTGGCCGAATTGCTGGATAATGATTACGCAGTTTATTCGTTCGAAGAATCTGTTAATGATACCCGCCTGGTATTTGATTATAAAATGAAAACAGGCGTACTCAAAAACAAAAACGGTATAGCTATATTAGAAACTATTGGCTACCCTGAAACCGTGGTTGAAGATGCTTACATTGTAAGCGAGGAATTGAAACGTAAATATGTGTTGTAAAATATCAAAGGGTTAGTATCTAATTACTAACCCTGTTTTTTAACACCCGCATTTCTTCCTGCATTTGCTCAACCCTATCTAATAAATGCACAATGGCTTCAATGCCGGCAACATTTATTTCGAGTTCATTATGCAGCCTGATCATTTTTTCCAGCTTTTGCAGTTCCTCTTCGGGGACATAGGTATGCTGCTTAACCACTTTAAACGCCACTAAACCCGCTTCCTGTAACGAGCTGATAAAGGCATATTCAACCTCATGAAATGTACAAATATCAGTTGCTGCTATTAAATGTGTCTTTCCCATTATCGGTTTATTAGTTTATTGGTTCAATTGTTCATTGGTATTCTACGAGGTCATTACTCCCACTTGCCTATTTATGGCCCTATTTGCTAACAGATTCCTTTGCTAATTCTTCAAATAACGCTTTCTGCTTATCGCTCAGGTTTACCGGTATCTGTATATCGTAAGTAACATACAGATCACCAAATTCGTTTTCCTTTTTATATATGGGTAAACCTTTGCCTTTCAGCTTTACTTTGGTGCCATTCTGGGTTTCGGGTTTAACTTTTATTTTTACTTTGCTATTCAGCGTATGAACAGTTACTTCGCCACCAAGTATGGCTGTGTAAAGATCGAGCTTTATGGTGCAGTTAAGGTCGCTCCCATTACGTTTAAACCTGAGGTCGTCCGCTATCTGAAAGGTAATGAACAGATCACCTGCCGGGCCGCCATTAACACCCCGGCCACCATGACCGCCAATTTTTATAGTTTGCCCGTTCTCCATCCCCGCAGGGATAGTTATGCGGATATTTTTACCATTAACCGTAAGTGTTTGCTTATGGGTTTCGGCAGATTCCTTTAAACTTAATTTTAATTCGGCATTCAGATCCTGACCTCGGTATTTAGCCTGCCTGCCCCCACCGCCTGATCTTGCGCCCGGCTGTCCGCCAAACATAGATTGAAAAAAGTCGGAGAAATCATCGCCCCCAAAGTTATCCGATCCATAACCCTGGCCACCGGCATAGGTATTTTGCTGCCTGCTTTGCTGCTGCTGTTGGGCATATTGTTCGCCATGCTGCCAGTTTTCGCCATACTGATCGTACTTTTTACGCTTTTCGGGATCGCTTAGTACTTCGTTGGCCTCATTAAGCTGCTGAAATTTTTTGTTCGCCTCCGCATCATTGGGGTTAAGATCCGGATGGTATTTGCGCGCCAGCTTACGGTAAGCATTTTTAATATCTTTATCTGATGCCTTTTTGTCGACGCCTAAAATCTGGTAATAATCAATAAATGCCATAATGAACAGGTTGTAAAACCCTATTTGTAAAACTTAAATTATGCCTACAGGTTTTAACTAAGTTAAATATATTGTTTTAATACAACGGTGTTTAAATTATAAATGTCAATTACCTGATATAAACAGTGCCCGGTAGTATAAGGTGCTCCGATTTAAAATAGGCAGGAAAACCCTTCCTCTCTTTAGGCAGTAAGGTCCAAATGTTGATAATGGTTTCATCGGGCTTATCGGTTACAGGAATTACATTGATCTCTTTTATAGCGCAGGTGGCTATCAGCAATGATGTATCATCCACAAAAAAACCATCAACCGCATACTGTACTTTACCTTTAATATTTAGCCAGTCTTTTATTTCAGCAAATGTTTTAGTTACAATAACCTGTTTTGTTGTTATGCTTATAACACCATTTATGCCTAAGTTTTTAATGCGTGCAGGTGTGTCCTTGTCCTTGTAAACCATAAGATTCTGTATCTTATTGACATCAAGCCATTTTGAATTAGAATTAGAGGTAGAACTCGTTATTATAGCATTATTAATTATCCAAAGCGGATAATCAACCCGGGCATCAGGCAGTTTCCTGTATGTGGTATCCTGTGCAAAAACAGTTAAGCAGGCAATCCATAAAACAATAAAAATAATAGCCTTTCTCATACGTTCGATTTTTCTAATAAAATTATAAAATAGATTCATTATTAAACAATTAACCATTAGTTATTGATCAGAAAAAACAACATTCCTAAAGGTTGTTACAACTCATAATTACCTCTGCAGCTTTTTTAGCAATAATTTTTATTCCTATATTCGTATATTGATTAAGCATTTTAGCCGGTAAGATAGTTCCAAAATGATTTCAGCACAGATCCCAGAAAATGAAAATATCCGACTTAAGGCCCTTTATGAAAGTGGATTATTAGACACCCCAGGGGAAGCCGAGTTTGATGAAATAGTAACCTTTGCATCATTGCTTTGCAATATGCCTATTTCTTTAATCAGTTTGGTTGATGCAGACCGCCAATGGTTTAAGGCCAGGATTGGATTGGATATTGGAGAAACAGACAGGGAAATATCATTTTGTAGCCACGCTATACTACAAGACCAGCTTTTTGAAATAAGGGATACGACCAAAGACATTCGCTTCAGCGATAATCCACTGGTGCTGAACAGCCCCGATATTCGTTTTTATGCCGGGATGCCATTGGTTACCAGCACAGGGGACAGGTTAGGCACTTTATGCGTAATTGACCGCAGCCCCGGCCAACTTACCGACAGGCAAAAATTCGGTTTAAAAGTATTAGCAAACAACGTTATTAAAATTGCAGAGCTGCGGTTAAAAAACCAGGAGCTTTATTATTTAACCGAAACTCAAAAAAGAATAATAGCTATATTAGCGCATGATGTGCGTAATCCACTGGCTTCTATCAAAAATATAATTGAGCTTAAGCAATCAGCCATATTGGATGCTGCTGATGCTGCCGAAATGATGGAAATGGTTGCGGGCCAGTTAAACAATACCATTACAATGGTTGAAAACATTGTTAAATGGGGGCAAACACATTTAAAGTTTGGCCGCATGCAATTAATGGAGATTGACCTGCACCAACTTGTAGAGCGTATTTTTGGTTCGGAGCTTTTAAACAGTACGGCTAAAAACAATAAGCTGATTAATCAGGTTGCTACCGGCACTATCATTCTTTCGGATGAGCAGGCTTTAGAGTTTGTTTTGCGCAACCTGATAAGCAATGCCAATAAATATACTCAAAATGGCAGCATTACTGTTGATGCACAGCAAACTGGCTTAAAAACCACCTTATTTGTTATTGATAATGGCGTTGGTATGCCACAACAAAAAGCTGATGAGCTATTTGGTAATGATGGTGCTCAATCTACCTTAGGTACCAACATGGAAAAGGGCAGCGGCCTTGGCCTGATATTAGTAAAGGAGTTTATTGAAAGGTTAAAAGGCGTTATAAGCGTTGAAAGCACCATTAATAAAGGCACTATATTTAAAATAGAAATATAATGGCAGCACCTGTTTTTAACAAATTCAGTGATATTGAAACTAAAGAGATTGCCCCTGGCTTTTTTTCAAAACTTATCCACACGGCAAATAATACTATAAATTTTATTGAAGTTAAAGCTGGTATTTCCTTACCCCGGCACAGGCACATACATGAGCAATGCTCCTTTGTTATTGAGGGCGAATTTGAGTTAACAGTTGATGGTATACCTCAAATATTAAAACCCGATATGTTTGCTGTAATTCCTTCTGAAATATGGCATAGCGGCACAGCTATTACTAATTGTAAGCTGATAGATATTTTTAGCCCGGTGCGCGAAGATTACAAAAACCTGAAATAAAATAAAAAGCCTTTCTGCTAACAGAAAGGCTTTTTATTTTTAGACCAACCCCAGATTAGTATCTGCGGCGGTGTATAACACGGCGGTGATGCCTGCGCACTATCGGTCTGTGATGATGACGCATTACACGATGCGGCTGCAGCGTAGTAGCATTATCAGCTTTCATTGATACAGCGGCTGCCTTAGCTCCGCCAAAACTCACAATGGTGATTATGGCTATTAATAGCACTTTTAAAAATTTCATAGCTTTATTTTAAGTTGGTGTTTATTATTTAACTACATAACTGCCAAAAGGTTTAGTTTATTAAAAGCATCGTTGTAATTGTTACATATAGTGGTGGTGCTAATATTTTTTGTGTATAATTTCAAAAAGTTTAGGTTTGTAGGCTTATATTAAGCCATGCCAATAACAAAAGCCACCCTAAATGATGTTTCTGAACTTAATGTATTAGTAAATAATGCCTATCGCGGTGACCACTCAAAAAAAGGATGGACCACTGAAGCTAACCTGCTGGATGGCCTGCGGATTGATGAAGATACCCTTAAAGGTTATTTTGAAGACCCAAACATTATCATGCTAAAAAACACCGACGAAAATGGTGTAATAACTGGCTCTGTTTATTTAGAAGTGCGTACGCCTAAATTATATGTAGGGATGTTCAGCGTATCGCCCTACCTGCAAAACAAAGGTATAGGCCGGGATTTGCTATTAGCTGCAGAAGATTTTGCCAGGCAACTTAACTGCCATACCCTTACTATGACGGTTATCAGCACCAGGGCCGAGTTGATCAGCTGGTATGAGCGACGTGGCTATAAAAACACAGGCGAGATCTTACCTTTCCATGTAGATAAAAAGTTTGGTGTGCCACGGCAGCATATTGAGTTGATTGTGATGGAAAAGAATATTTAGGCATAAAAAACATTCTTCCAAAAATGTAAAAGAATTGTGCAACCTTCCTGAAAAAATGTCGTCTGATAGATTAAATGAGCCGGAAGCTATTTATTCAGATGGAAGAGATTCACCCGCAATTAAAAGAATTTATAGTTGATTACTGCACAAGGTACAAGATCCAGAAAGTTGATCCGCATAGCCTGTCCCTTGATACCAGTATTGACCTTGACCTGGATATTGCTGATATTGAGATAGATCTTTTTTTGGCTGAGTTTGCCGAAAAGTTCAGGATCGACCAATCTAAATTCAGCTGGTATAAATATGGTTATCCAACCGGCTCGGCAAGTGTTAAAGTAATAAAAGCAGTTTTTGGCTATAAATCAACCTGGGTAAAACGTTTATCCCATCGCCTTTATAAACCAAAATTCAGGGTAAGTAATTTGCAGGATGCCGTGATGACGGGTAAATTATTATAAAAGTTTTAATCCATTACGAGGCACCGGGCAATCGCCGCGCTTACAGGCTAAAATTTGAGGTCAGCTTGCAACGATCTTTATTTTAGGAGTTTGCCCGGTGCCTCGTAATTTTTGCACCTCATTTAATTCAAAGAAGAACAGTACTTTAAGTCTTTTTTATTTCAAATTATCCCTTTAACAGCTTACATTTACCTATCCACTCCCGGTAAACCTCAATTTATGCTGATAGTTAAGCGCCTGCTGTTATTTACAGTTTTGTTTTATGCAACAAACTCATTCGCCAGTAAAATCATTGCGGTTACTTCGCCGGATAGTAGGATAAAATTTTGGTTAAGCACTGACCATGACGGCCTGTTTTATAAAGTAGCTTACAAGGGTGTTGTAATGGCCGATAGGTCAAGGCTCAGCATCAGCTTTAAAGAAGGCGGAACTTTTAATCATAACCTGGTTATGGCATCGGCCAATGCCGAAAGATTAACCGAAGATTATGAATTGATCACCGGTAAAGCAAGCAAGATCCACAGCGAATATAACCGCGTTATTATTCCGGTTACCGAACAATCAGGATTAAAACGCCAGCTAAATATCGAAGTCAGGGTATTTAACGATGGGGTAGCTTTCAGGTATGTGATACCCAAACAAGATCAATGGGAAGCAACAATTAATGTTACCAACGAGATAAACACCTTTAACCTTACGCAAAATCCTACGGTAACTTCCCTGCTCCGCGAAAGCTTCACCACATCGCACGAAGGTATTTATACCAAAACCAGCCTTAGCCAGCTAAAGGCAGATACGCTGATGGATATGCCTGCCTTATTCGAGTTCTCTAATGGGACCTATATGGCAATTACCGAGGCAGCACTGCTTGATTATGCAGGGATGTATTTAATAAAGCATAATGGTGTTTTGGAGAGCCGCCTTTCGCCCCTGCCCCAACAGCCAGATATTAAAGTAAAGGCTACACTACCGCACAATAGCCCATGGCGGGTAATGATGATAAGCGACAAAGCCGGCGCATTTATTGAGTCAAACATCCTTACCAATTTAAATGAACCTTGTAAAATAAAAGATTTATCATGGATAAAACCGGGGAAAACAACTTTTCCGTGGTGGAACGGCAATGCCATACCCGATACCAGCTTTGCCCCGGGCAATAACTTTGAAACTAATATGTACTATGTTAATTTCTGCGCGAAATACGGTATCGAATATCACTCTGTTGTGGAGTATGGCCTGCACGAATGGTATGTAAATGATGGTGCAGGCTTTCAACCGGGCCCGCACGCAGATCCTTCAAAAGCTGTTCCGGGCTTAGATATGCAGATGGTTTGTGATTCGGCTGCTAAAAAAGGTGTAGGGATAAGGGTTTGGGTACATTGGGCCGCCCTTTACCCAAAACTGGATGAAACCTTTATCCAATATGAAAAATGGGGCATCAAAGGCCTAATGGTAGATTTTATGGATCGTGATGACCAGGAAATGGTAAACATTCAAACAGAGATACTTCAAAAAGCAGCGCAACATAAATTGCACATCCAGTTTCATGGCGCCTACAAACCAACCGGAACAAGCCGCACTTATCCAAATGAGTTTACCCGCGAAGGCACTTTAAACTATGAGAATGATAAATGGAACAATAGGGTTACTCCCGATGCCGATATAAATATTCCGTTCACAAGGATGCTGGCCGGTTCAACCGATTATCATTTAGGCGGTTTCAGGGCTGCATCTGCCGATCAGTTTAAGGTACATTATACCCGTCCGTTTGTGCAGGGCACGCGTTGCCACATGCTGGCAATGTATGTAGTACTTGAAAACAACCTGGGTATGGTATGTGATAACCCGGAGGCTTATATAGGTCAGCCGGGATTTGAGTTTTTACAGCAGGTACCCACCACCTGGGATGAAACCCATGTAATTGATGCAAAGCCCGGCGAATATGTAGCGATAGCCCGCCGTAAAGGTGCCGACTGGTATATTGGGGCTATTACCAACCATTCATCGCGCACGATAAGCAAAGCGCTTGATTTTTTACCTGTCGGGAACTATACCGCCGAAATTTACAGTGATGCACCTGCAACAGATCCCAATCTTAATCATTTGGTAAAGCAAGTAAAACAGGTAAGCAAACAAACCGTGCTAAATATACTGCTGGCAGCAGGCGGCGGCCAGGTAATTCATTTATATTTAGAGAAGAAATAAGGTAAACAACGCAGCGCAAAGCACCCAAATAGATTAAGGTAAAAACAGTAGCGATAAGTTTTAATTGAAAATAAGGAAGAGCTAAAGGTCAGTAACCCGTGTGTGTACACGCTTTACATAATTCCTGATGTCGAGCACAATGCCGGCAAATATGTAAAATATTAAAGGGAAACCTACTGCTAAAAAAGAAGAGTAAATAAAAAACAGCCTGATCTTACCTATCGAAACATTGAACTTTTCGCCAAGGTAAGTGCACACACCGAAAGAGTGCCGTTCAAAAAAAGTTATTATCCTCTGTAACATATCAACCCAGCTTTAAGATCTTATTACCAACGCCGCAATGCAGGCATTTCTTATAATCGCAGTAATTATTTTTTAGCTCTAATAAGGCCTGCGATTCAAAGGCCGTATTTATTTTCACTCCTAAGTTAACAAAATCTGCAATAATATTGTTTTTTTCATTCGGCAAAAGTTCAAGCAGCTTCAGGCTGCGGCTTACATAATGTTGCTGCTGGGTGTGTTTGCCGTAGCTAAATAAAAACAAAGCCAGCGTATTCAATAATATAATATCCACCGATGCATCGCCCATGTTTTTTGATAGCGCTGCCGATTCTACATCAAAGCGGTAATGCGTTTCCCAATAGGGATTAACCGTAATACCGGCAAATAGTTCCCTTAAATCCTTCACATCCTTTATATCCAGTATTTTCGAGAACAAGTGATTGGAGTTTACAATCAGCGCTGCAAATTGTGCCAGCCTTATAGTTGGAAAATTTGGCGGTCGCAGGCGCATAAACTTCCACAAGTGGTTTTCAATAGGTGTTAGCTTATACTTTTTTTGCAAAAATTCATATTCATTTTTTAGTTTCTGCGGATACTCATCTTTAATATCAGCCTTTAAAAAACCCGCCTGTCCAAATATTAGCGCTTCTATTTGCATAGCGCTGTTTTTATGCTTTGCCAATATAATTTGTGGCAATGATTTAGCCAGCAGTTCAAATGGCAGGGCATTGATCTTAAAACCAAAATTTGCTGCCAAAAACTGGTAAAAGGTTTCCTCCCAGTCGCCCCGGTTTATATTGAGCGCATCAATTACCGCTGCCGATTTTTTCTCTAACCGTTCAACCAACACCCTTGTAAGCCAGTTATGTAGGGTAAGGCCATCTACCGAACCAATATTTGCCTCGCAGGGAATAATGCTTTGATTACCATATATAAGATGATGATAGCGTTGATACAGATTATCCGAAATACGGTTTTGCAGTTCAAGTGTTGGTACATGCCTGCCATTGGTCAATATTAAAGGCTCATCGTCGCGGTAAACCACATGTAAAATCACATTGTTGTAAGCATCGTCTGTATGGTGGTTGTGCTTTTTCCAGTCTGACGACGAAAGATGAACCTCTACATTTCCGGCCCAAACGGTTTGACCAATCCTCACCCTTGCATTCTGAAAATCGGGCCCCGAATCTGAGTTAGGTAATCCGGCCGAAAAAATTTCTAGTTCTTCACCATCATTGGTTTGCAAACCGGCCCTTTCAAAAAGGCGGAATTTCCAAACGTAGTGCAAAAAATCCTCGTTAAAAAGCATGTGGCGAAGCAATCAAGGGTTAGGTATTATTTCAATTGAAATAAAGGTAAAAAAGAAATCAGAGAAATCAATTTAAATATCCGGGTGTATAGGATCGTGAAGACCAGCATAGTGGATTAGCATCCCTACGGCATGCAATATTCTCAATTTATTTTTCTACCGATATTGAGCACCTGCGGTGATTTGATAAATATCACCTAACCAGTTTATACAATATTTTCCCACTTGCCCGAATCCAGGCTTCTGTAAATAGCATCTACCACTTTCATATCCTTTAAACCCTCTTCACCCGGCACACGGGATGGTTTGTTAGCAATAACACAATCGGCAAAATCATCCATCTGTGCGGCTTGCTGTATAATTTGCGGAAATTTCATGGCATCGCCGTTAACACTACCCTCTATTGATCCATAGCCGTAGGCAGGGCCTAATTGAAAATTACCCAATTCGGCTTCAACCTTCAGATAGCTCCAATCGTTATTATAACTCGATTTACCCGTAGTTTTAAATCCACCAGGAAACTCCATCTGCCAAAAAACGGTTTCATCTACTTCTTTAAAAAAATCAGGGCGATTTTTTTCCTGCATGGCCTTAACGGCAACAGGCTCTTGCCCTAATGTGTACCGGGAACCTTGTATGCTGTAGATCCCCATATCCATTAAGGCGCCGCCTCCTGCTAATGCTTTTTTTAAGCGCCAGGCATTAGGGTCGCCATTATAGATAAAACCATTGCCGGTATCTATATGGGTTATTTTTCCTAAAACTTTTTGCTGCCCAAGTCGCATAACCTCCATGTTGTGCGGTTCAAAATGCAGGCGGTAACCTATGGAAAGTAGCCTGCCGGCTCTTTTACAGGCGGTTATCATTTCTTCACAATCCTTAGCATTAAGCGCCATCGGTTTTTCGCAAATTACGTGTTTGCCGGCCTTTGCCGCCCTTATGGTAAACTCCTTATGCATAAACACAGGTAATACCACATATACAATATCAATTGCCGGGTTGCTGGCTATTTCATCAAAGTTTTGATAGTTATAAATATTTTTTTGTGGGATATTATAGCGTTTTGCCCAGTCGGCGGCTTTTGCAGGTGTTCCGGTAACTATTCCTGCCAGGTAACAGTTTTTTGTATGCTGCAAGGCCGGGGCAAGCTGCCCACTGCTATAGGAACCTAAGCCCACCAGGGCAATACCCAATTTCTTTTTGGCCGACGATGCCGCCAGTGATATTAAGGCAGGCCCCAAAACCAATGTCCCTACCCCTATTGAACTTGTACGTATAAAACTCCGGCGCGAAAACTTATTAGATAAAGCCATATCAATTTAAATTAACACCCATAAAATTAGTGATTTTTTAAATTGATTGTATTGGAAAAAGGCATTACCAAATACATGAAAAAAGACACAATGTGTGGTGTTGCTGCTGTCAGAAGAATTGCTATAACAATTCTGTTAGCTCGCTAAAGTTACTAATGGTAGCTATTTGACCCTCATCAACCTTACCGAAACCATAATTGGCAAAAATAAAAGGAACACCCGCTTTTGTAGCTGATGTATAATCGCCCATTGTATCGCCAACATAAACAGGGGCTTTAAGATGATGATCTTTCACAATATCCATAATGTTATCAGCCTTAGGGTTACCCTTTGTGCCATAACATTGGTGGCCCATAAAATAGTGCTCCATCTGGCTTATCTTAAAAAACACTTCAATATAACCGCTTTGGCAGTTGCTTACAATAAACAGTTTATAGTTTTTGGACAGGTAAGCCAAGGTTTCGTCTAATGCGGGGTAAAGTTCGCCGCCTTTGGTATGCAGTATCTCTAACTCGTGGCGGGCACATATAGCCATTAGTGCATTTCGCTTTTCGGTATCCAAATACGGAAACAGGCTGTCAAATATAACATTGTACGCCATCCCGGTTATGGAGCGCACTTTTTCCTGCGTCATCATTTCATCTACATAATCAACCTCGTCAATTGCAGCTTGCCAGGCAAGGGCAACATTACCGGTACTATCCCAAAGTGTACCATCAAGGTCGAAAATTATACTGTCGAATTTATTTTTTAATGCAGCTGCCATGCGTAAATATTATGCGGCAAAAATAGAAGATTTTAGTTTGTATTTGGATGGATAAATAGATATTAGCCTTATAGCTATTATTATATTATTGATTTAGTAAAACCATTATGATTACATATTCATTCAAATTATTTTTAAATTTGTTATATGACAACAATAACCGTTGAAATTGATAAGGATAATGATTTGCTTGCCTTAAAACAGCTAATGGGGAAATTAGGATTAAAATATCAAATTAATGAAAATAATGACTTATTATATGGTAGCGATGTGAAGGCCTTATTGGATAAACGATATACTGATTTTAAAAGCGGTGAAATAAATATGGTTAACCAGCAAGAAAGTCAGCATAAAATCCAACAGATCCTTGCATCTGAGAAATAATGGCTTATCAGTATACCCTACATCCTGATGCCCAAATAGAATATGAGGAATCTGTTCAATGGTACCTTAAAAGAAGTTTTAAAGCGGCATCAAATTTTGTAAAAGCTGTTGATAAAGGATTATTGCACCTTTGTAAAGTACCTGATGTTTATATTAATAAGTATAAAAACTACCATGAATATACCCTTCAAAAATATCCCTTTACTATAGTTTATGTTATAGAAGAAAAACAAGAACTGATTGTGATTTTAGCTATCAATCATCAAAAAAGAAAGCCTGAAAATAAATACAGATAACATAATCTTTTTAACAGTAAACATCACCTCTGTTTTTTAAATTTGCGCCCCCCCACAATAGCTACTATTACCAATGCTATTACGCAAACCCCAAAAGAAAGAACAATCCAGGTAAACCATGCCGGCCAAAGCCATAGTAATACACCAGTCACTATTGCATATACTCCCGCCCATACTAACGTACCGCCAAACCAGTTGCAATAGCCATCCTTATCAATAACCATGTCTTCGTCGTAACCTGATATAAGGTTGGCCTGCTTTTTATATTTGATCAGGTAACTTAAAAATATAATCAGCAAACCTGTTAATCCAAACTGTATCAGTACACCCATAATTTTTATAGTGATATAAGGCAATTTAATAAATCTGCAACAATTAATTTAGCCTGTATTTTTAATATTTTGTCATTCATCCCTCACAAATTAGCTCCCTGTTAAAAGCACTGTTTTAAATGTTTATTTTTACTGATACTTAACCGAGAAAGACAATCTTTTGAATACTGCCCGCCCTCTAAAAAACACAATAAACAAGCCTGTTACGCTAAAAGAACGGTTAGCCGCGCTTGGTAACCTGCCCTCATTTTTTAAGTTAGTTTGGCAAACCAGCCACCTGTTTACCATTATTAATGCCTTGCTGCGCATAGCACGCTCAGCCATGCCGGTTGCATTGCTTTATGTGGGCAAGCTGATTATTGATCAAATAATTATGCTAAGCCACCATCATGGGGCAGATACCCGGCACCTGTGGCAATTGGTTGGTTTCGAGTTCGCGCTCGCCATCTTGACCGATGCATTAAGCCGGGCTATTACGCTGGTAGATGCCCTGCTGGGCGATCTGTTCAGCAACCATACTTCGGTAAGAATTATGGCCCATGCCGCCACGTTAGACCTTGACCAGTTTGAAGATTCTGTTTTTTATGATAAGCTGGAACGTGCCCGCCAGCAAACCATTGGGCGCACTTTGCTGCTATCGCAAGTTATGAGCCAAGTACAGGACCTCATTACGATGGGATTTTTAGCGGCAGGATTGATGGCATTTAATCCCTGGCTTATTATTTTGCTGCTTATTGCCATAATTCCCGCTTTTTTAGGCGAATCGTACTTTAATGATAAAAGTTACGCGCTTACCCGTGGCCAAACCCCTGAACGCCGCGAACTTGATTATGTGCGCTACTTAGGCGCCAGCGATGAAACCGCCAAAGAGGTAAAGATCTTTGACCTGTCGGGCTTTATTATTAATCGCTTTAAACAATTATCTGATAAGTTTTATCTCGACAATAAAAAGCTTTCTGTTAAAAGATCGCTTTGGGGAACTTTTTTTGCCATGCTGGGTAGCATTGGCTACTATGCAGCATACGTTATAATTATTATAAAAACGGTTGATGGTAGTGTTACTATTGGTGCGCTTGTTTTTTTGGCAGCATCATTCAGGCAGTTGCGCAGTTTATTGGAAGGCATTTTGAGCAGGTTCACTGCCGTATCGCAGGGAGCTATTTACCTCCAGGATTTTTTTGAGTTTTTTGAGATCCAACCAAAAATTAAACTGGCCACTAATCCGCTGCCGTTCCCCAAAATCATTCAACAGGGTTTTACTTTTGAGGATGTGGGATTTAAATACATCAACTCCGAACGCTGGGCTAACCGCCACTTAAGCTTCACCCTTTATCCTGGCGAAAAGTTAGCCTTAGTGGGCGAAAACGGGGCCGGTAAAACAACCCTTGTAAAACTGCTTGCCCGCCTTTACGACCCTACCGAAGGGCGCATTTTATTAGATGGGAAAGACTTGCGCGAGTATGACCTAACCGACCTGCGCCTTAACGTAGGTATTATTTTTCAGGATTATTTACGCTACCAGATGACATTTGCACAAAACATAGCAGTAGGTAATATTAATGAGCAGCACAACCGCCCCCTGATTGAAGCCGCCGCCAAACAGAGCCTTGCCGATTTACTGGCTGCCAAACTGCCCGGTGCTTATGACCAGCAATTGGGTAAACGCTTTGCCGATGGGGTTGAACTATCGGGCGGTGAGTGGCAAAAAGTAGCCCTTGCACGCGCTTATATGCGCAACGCACAGCTACTGATATTGGATGAACCCACATCGGCATTGGATGCACGGGCGGAATATTCGGTATTTGAACGTTTTGCCGAGCTTACTAAAGGCAGATCGGCCGTGTTAATATCACACAGGTTTAGTACTGTACGTATGGCCGACAGGATATTAGTACTTGAAAAAGGAGAGCTGATTGAAATTGGAAGCCACCAGGAACTCATCCAAAAAAGTGGCAGGTATGCTGAACTATTTAACCTGCAAGCAATGGGGTACCGCTAAAATAGTTTTAGAAACAAAAATCATTATCAGTTGTTTGGCTAAAGTACATAAACGTGTATATTATTAGATAATAGGGTATTATATAAAAATTGCGTAAAACTACGTATGCATTTAGGGTGTAAACCGCTTGTTTATTGGTTTTTTTTACTTAATTTTGAAGTAAATGATGCATTTGATGCATTATTTATATAAATACCTGCTAAAACATATAAAAATGAAAAAATTGCTACTCAACTTCCTGTTTTTTGTTGGGGCTGCGCTAATCTTTTTGCAGTGTGCCAGATTATTCCCAACACCTGAAAAAACGTTGAAACACAAAGCAATAATTAAAAAAAATACAATTGCTGGAATGGATAAAACCAAAAGCCCTGCAACCAACGTTTTCAATACCCAAAACCGTGCTGAGGGTTTCAAGCTAAATGCTTTTGCACCAATTTTCACTAATCCGGCTCTGCCTTACTTGTTTATGTTGAAAGCAAATGTTCACCGGCTTCATCATTCAATTACAGGTTTAAAAAACTACAACCTGGCAAGTAATTACAGAGAGCGTTTACAAACAATTAAATAGTACAGATCAGTTAGTTAATTTAGTTTAGCATACAGTTGTTACTAAGGTAATAGCTGTTTTGCTTTTTAAATAACGTTGTATCCTTAAAGTATAGGTGAATGCTTTAAAAGATTTCTACTGCCTTATACAATACCCAGGTTAAAGTATCTTTTATTTAAACACCTCAGTTATAAACTGCTTGGTATTTCAGATAATGATTAACCTGACTAAAAAACTACGCTTAATTAATGCTGAATAAACGGCATTGATTAGGTGATTATTGCTGCTTAAGTAAAAGAGAAATACTCCTTTAAATTTTGCAATCGGCTTAATCATTAACCGTGCTGAATTTTATTATTTATTAGGGTGATGATTATCTTAATTTCAGAGAGTGTACACCTAAAAAACAGGCTACTAAAACCGGGATAGCAAGGATAATAAATACGCGTGCCATTTGAATGTTGTTTGCATTACCTTCAACAAATACATTGTAAAGATCAGCTTTGAATGTGTTCAATTTGTGTTCCATGACTTGTGGGATTAAGTTTTTAATTTATCAGTAATATAATTTATCAAATTATGTAGTCTTCTACGGCGTTTAAATTTGCAAGGTTACATTTATGACAGAAAAACTTAATAAAGGATTAATAACAAACGTAAAATAATAAGAAAGGCCTGTGATTTTAACATCATCAGGCCTTTGTTGTTTATTGTATAAGTATTTGATAATCAATAGTTTAACATATAAAATTTATGAACTAATATTGATTACTTATTATTAAAATATTTTTTTAATTAATTATAAGAAAATATCATTTTAACTATCAATAGCTGCTTCTTCTGGCTTATCTGCACTCATTTCGGGGTGATAATGTAAGCCGGGAGTAAGCCAATATAACAGCATTACCCGCGAATACCTGAAGTTAAACGGGGATAATATGATGCCTACCGTTATAATAATGATGGTATATACCCACGGATCTTTACTCCCTGTTAATACACTTATGGCTACAGCCATAGTAATCATTTCGGCAACAAACATGGCGTAACTTACAAACATGGCTACATAAAAGTAACCTGGTTCACGCTCATAAGTTAGTCCGCAATGCGAACAGGTTTTATGCATCGCCTGCGATTTAATACTTAATAAAGGCGCAATAAACATATCGCCACGACGGCAGCGCGGGCATTTAGCATCAACAA
This sequence comes from Mucilaginibacter sp., assembly GCF_965277465.1. Classification (GTDB taxonomy): domain Bacteria; phylum Bacteroidota; class Bacteroidia; order Sphingobacteriales; family Sphingobacteriaceae; genus Mucilaginibacter. The sequence continues at coordinate 1,807,499 of NZ_CBDICW010000001.1, read as the reverse complement.
AGGCTGGCCAAACTGCGTATTTTTTTTCCTGGCTATTCATAATGGTTAGGGTTTAGTATATTCTTTCTGAATTCTTCGGGGGTTATCCCCTCTGCTTTTTTAAAAAACTTGGTAAAGTAGGAGTTATCATTAAAGTTGAGTTCCATAGCAATTTGTAAAATGTTAAGTTGCTGGTTGGTAAGCAACCGTTTAGCTTCTAAAATGGTACGGTTGCGGATCAGCTCACCTGCCTGCATCCCCAAAAGATCTTTACAAATTGCATTAAGGTGGTTGGGAGTTATATATAACAGTTCGGCGTAATCTTTTGGCAGTTTTAGCTTTGTGTAATGAATTTCAATTAGCTTTTGAAAACTTTTAAGCAAGGTTTGGTTATATGAAGCCGGCCCCTTGTTACCACTGCCGGTGCTTAGGCGGTTAATGGTAATAAATACCTGCAACATTAAAATCCGCAGCATATCTGCATTTTGACTGGCATTGTTTTCCCACTCTTTTATAATGGCTTCAAAAATGGCATGAATGGGTTGATGAATTTCTACCGGCAGATCAATCACTGCATCCTTAACATCCCCGCTAAAAAACGAGAACTTTTCGGGATAATTAGGATCAAGCAAAAACGATTGAAAGAAAGCATTTGAAAAATTAATAATATAACCATCGGTAAAGCTTTCAAAGGCCCATGAATGTACCTGCCCGGGTATCATAAAATATACCTGGTATGGTTTTACATCAAAACTTTCAAAATCAATGGTGTGTTTTCCGGCACCTGCGGTAAAAAGCACCACGTGATAAAAGTTATGCCTGTGGGCTGCATATAAATTTTTGTGCTGTTCTAAATACGGTGCAAATCTGCTGATGAGAATATCATCATGGCTAAAATCTGATATGGTGCAGATGTCGTAAACCGGTGTGCCTTGTATCATGGTACAAATTTACACAGAACGCTACCATTAGTAATGGTATTAATTTACGATTTAATGGTACTAATCAACTATTGTAAACTGTATGCAACTTTTTTGCTTTGGCCCGACCATTTATGAATCACATTCTCCAACCTGTCAATAGTGAAGGGTTTACTAATAAAATCACTCATACCAGCCTGTTTGCATTGATCTTCGTCTTCGCTAAGCACGTTGGCAGTCATGGCAATAATCGGGGGTGCAGCTGCCTTGTAAGTTTCAATAATATGACGTGCAGCTTGCAGGCCATCCATTTCGGGCATCTGGATGTCCATAAAAACTAAATCATAGGTTTTTTGGCGCATCATTTCAAGGGCTATGCGGCCATTATCGGCAATATCAATATCATAGCCTAATTTTTTAAAGGTCTTACCGGCTATCAGCTGGTTCATTTTATTATCCTCGGCCAGCAGTATGCTAAGCGGCTTTTCTACATCTTCTAAAATACGGCCAATCACCTCTGTTTCTATAACATCAGCCGAAACAATGGGCATCGGTAGGCTAAAACTAAAAGCCGAACCTTGTGATTCCCTGCTTTCGGCCCATATTTTCCCATCCATCATTTCAACCAATTTCTTACAGATAGACAGGCCAAGCCCTGTACCGCCATATTTACGTAAACTGGTTGTGTTTACCTGTGTAAAAGGTTTAAACAGCTGTGATAGGGCTTCTTCACTTATACCAATACCACTATCCCTTATACTAAATACTACCTCCTGTATAATGTCGCTCTTATTAACAATGCTTACATCAAGGGTAACATAGCCTTCATCAGTAAATTTAATTGCATTACCAATCAGGTTCACCAGGATCTGTTGCAGCCGGCTTTCATCTACCTTTAAATACTCGGCTAAGCGGCCATCAATATTATAGTTTAATATAATATTCTTTCCCGGAACGTTTACTGCCGGGTAACTTATTTCAAGTACCGTTTTTATACTGTTGCGGATATTTACTGCCTTTGGATGAAGGATGAGTTTATCGGCCTCTATCTTTGAAATATCTAAAATATCGCTAATGATATTGATAAGCAGGTTACTGCTTGATTGCAGAGTCTGCAGCAGTTCTTGCTGCTCTGCTGTTAAATTTGATAAGGAGAGCAGCTGTGAGGCCCCTATAATGCCATTTAAGGGTGTCCTGATCTCGTGACTCATATTTGCCAGGAAGTTGGATTTTGCTATGGTTGCACTCTCTGCCAGGTCCTTCGCCTTTGACAGCTCCATCTTTGAGTGCTGTAACTGCTCAGTTTGTGATAATAATCTTTTCTTATCCTTTTCATGGCTGCGTTTTAAAAAACTGATCAGCAAGCCACCCATTAAGATACTTCGCAGCGCTGCAGAGATAAGATCTGTTTTTTTATGTGCTTCATCATTACTGATGGTAACCCATTGCGGATAACGTTGTTCAACCAGGTAACAGCAATAAAAAACCGCCATCAGCAGGCCGATATAAAAAAAGTGGTATTTGCGGTTCAGCAGCATCATGATAAGCACGATGAGAAATGTTCCGCTAAGCATGGTTGAACCTGTTACTCCGCCGTTTAAAAACCAGCCGGGTATATACATGATAACCCCCGCGGTAATATAAATTATAGCAACACTTTCATTATAGGCTACATATCTGCTTCTGTAAAATGCCCAGGCCGACATAGCTATCACAAATACCTCTATCAGCATTAAATAAACAGGAAAATGCAGCAGGAAATTATTTACCAGGCCAATAAACGTACTAAAGCAAAGAATAAGGCATATCGCGTTGAATAGCTTATTCTCTAACGACATAGAGGGATCATCAAACCCAACAAATACCTTTAACTTATTTATTAACTTCATTCATGCTCCTCTCAGTTTTTCACAAACTCACTTTGCATCGTTTACTTCCACCCAAAAGCCATCGGGATCTTGTATATATATTTGTTTTACACCATCGGTGCGAACCTGTATTTTATCAGGTACACCTGCCCAGTTACTATAGGTAACTTTCAATGCAGCCAAATGAGCTATAAACTTATCAAGCGATGGCACGCTGAAGCAAATATGAATACCTATATTATGAACGGTTTCGGGACAATCTCCATGTATAATATGCAAGGCAAGGCCTTCGCCTATTTTAAACCACACATGGGTGGTATCATTAAAAGGGTTTTTAATTTCCTTTAACTGTAATGCTTTACTGTAAAAAGCTGCTGTTTTTTTCAAATCACGCGCACATAAAGCAGCATGATTAAATGTTGGCTGGTTATCATTATTTTGAGCATGGCATGCTATTGGAAAGCTAATACCAATAATAACAGCCAAAAAACCGGCACAAAAAATCTTGTAAAAAGGGAACGTAAAAACTTTAATCATTTTAACTTGCTTTAAAGCCTAAACTTAACAAATAAGCAATAATTAATAGCATTAAGCCATTATTTATCAAGTACTTTTTAAATTTTAAATAATGCAATTGAAATAGAACTGTTACCAGGCTATCATGGGCACCAGATTAAGATCAATAGACGACGATGTTATCGTATTATGACGGTTCCAATCATCAATATCTATTAAACCAGGCATGGTTTGATAGTGATTATCGTCCTTTGAGCATTTTACAATATAACCTATGTCCTCTACCTGTGCTATAACCGGACGCGAGCCACACTCCTTACACAGCTTACAATAAATTGATCCCGGTATGTTCACATATCCCTTCATATATACTTATTACGATACATTTCGAAAGAAGTTGCTAACTTTTCAACAATTTTAATGTAATAACTACAATAATTCATAACCACCCTAAAATAGCTGACTTAAAGCACTATCGTAAAATTGTTATATAGCCCGAGAGCGGCTTTTTAGCATTTTTCAGGTCGATAAGATAATAATAGGTACCTACAGGCAGTTTGCTGCCATTGCGGTTCCCATCTCAAGGTTTTGCATAGCCGGTTGATTGATAAACTAAGGTTCCGTACCGGGTAAAAATCATCACACCTTATAATAAATATAATGTTTTAAGTAACTTTAAATTATCAGCCTTAACAATCAATTATTTTATGACAAACCTGTATCAAATCAATAAAATAAAATGGGCTTATAATGCATTGGTTGTGTTGATTGTGTGGTTCTCGCTGGTGTTGCAATTCGCAGTATCCATACCTGCATACCTTGCCGCGGGGCGTACCTTAGCTGGTGCATTAGTAATGCTGTTTAGCTACTTTACTATTTTAAGCAACATACTAATGGTGGTGTGCCTCACTATAATTTTAACAGCGCCTAAGTCTGCATGGGGACGTTTCTTTTCAAAAAACACGGTAATAACCAGTATTACATTTTACATGGTAGTGGTTGGCCTTATATACAATATCCTACTGCGAAATATAGTACAATTGGAAGGCTTATTTAAATTGGCTAATGAATTGCTGCATGTGGTAAACCCTTTACTGCTTATTATTTACTGGTTGTTTTTTGTGCCTAAGGATGGACTTAAACTAAAAGCTATTTTAACCTGGTTATGGTATCCGTTTATTTACTTTGTTTATTCAGTTATCAGAGGGGCAATCTCGGGCGATTACCCCTACCCTTTTTTAAATGTAGCTAAATTTGGATTTACACGCGTTATGATAAACGCCGTTATACTATTACCCCTGTTTTGGATTTTAGGGGCCTTGTTTATAATATTAGCCCAATATCTGCATAAAAAGCGAATAACTGCCTCATAATCAAATCCGCCAATTAAAAATCAAGCAACTGCCCTTGTAACAAAAGTGCTATTAAAAGCAAAAATGTCCCTTTGGCATATTAATTGATTTAAAGCTTGCATACCTATCTAAAAATCAAATTATTATGAAAAGATACGCATTAAGGGTTATTGCAGTGCTGATATTAGCTTCTGCTACCTTGTCAAGCTGTTCGGTTGAATATCGTCAACGTCATGGGCATTACCATGATCACGACCATGATGGCAATGATCACGATAATCATTACCACAACTAATCAATAGAAATAAAAAATCCCCCGGAAACGAAATGATCCGGGGGATTTTTATTTTTTTACTGATTATTATTTAACGCCTTTGGTTACTAATACCCAATCAACAAATACTTTTGCCTGCCCGGCTTTTATCTTACCCAGGGTAGCATCTGATATACCAAAATACGGTGCTTTAATTTTGTTTACGCCGCCCGGGTACCCACCACCCAAAGCAAAGTTGAGGATAATGAATTTCGGATTGTCATAAGCCCATTTGCCATAATGCTCAACCATTGCGCGGGTTACAGCATAGGTAACTTTTCCATCAACCTTAAATATCATGCTGCTGGGTGTCCAGTCAACCGAGTAAACATGCCATTGGGTAACATCCATACCAGCCGGAAAAAATGCCCTGTAAGCAATTGGCGTGTTACCAAAATAACCGGGTCCGTGCATGGCATTGCTCACCCAGCTCGAATCGCCAACGGTTTCCATTATATCAATTTCCCCGCAATCTGGCCAATTACCATTGCCTAAAGCCCAAAAGGCAGGCCATAAACCGGCACCACTGCTCATTTTCATGCGTGCAGATGCGGAGCCATATAAAAACTCCATTTTTTTCTGCGTATTGATCCTTCCTGATATAAAATCATACTTGTTATCTTTTGTACTGATAAAACCAGGATGATAAATTGCTTTCAATACCAAAGCGCCGTTCTTAGCGCCTTCGGCCCGGGCATCTTTTAATAAGTAAATGGTAGAAGCCGAGTCTACATAAGCCTCCTGCTCGTCATTAACGGTATTACCAGTTATTTCAACATTCCATTTGGTACGGTCGAGGGTGTTTTCATTAAAATCTTCAAAAAAAACAGTATCAGCTTTGGGCCGCGTTTGTTGTGCTTTTACTGATGATAAAATAGCGATGAGGGCAATTGCCGTAAAGTGTACAAATTTCATTAAGTGTATTAATTGGTTGGTTAAATTTATGATTATTTATTAGATCCATCGTACTTGTTGGTGAGGAATAAACTTAGTGTATAACTGCCCGGCTAAAAAACTGCTATAACCTGTCAATTTACAGCTGATAAATACCTGCTTATCCACTATTTTTATCTCATGTAAATAGTGTTATATTTCCGTTAATTTAACTGATCAACCCTGTCACCCATGACTTATAAAAAACTCTCCCTGCGTTTAAAATTTGTTGCATTCTTTATTTTTTGTCAAACAGGTATGCTGATGGCGCAAGCCCCCGTAGCTAAAGCTGCACTATATGAGCAAACCAGCGAAATGGGCACCCTGGTAACCGGGTACGGGCAGGATGTAAATGCAATCAGCAGCTTTTACTCGCCTTATACGGCTATAGATGGTTATCCTAATCAATCGGTACAGACATCACCCGAGGAAAGAAAACGTTTAGTTGAAATTGCTAACAGCTATCTTGAAAAGCTTAAACAAGCTGACTTTGACAGCATGAGCATTTATGGCAAGGTTGATTATATCCTGCTAAAAAAAGAGATCAATTTTGATTTGGGCGCTTTAAAGCTTGATGAGGACGAGTACAATAAAATAACGGCCTATATTCCCTTTGCTGAGGAGATTTACCAGTTAGAAAAAAAACGCCGCCGTGGCATCTCTGTCGATGGGCAGGAAGTTGCCTTGCAGCTTAACAATATCCTGAAAGCTTTAAATTCATCGAAAGCTTCATTTGCCAATGTGCAAACTATTGATATGCCGCTGGCGCGTAAAGGCAAGGCTGCTGTATTGGGCTTACGCAGCCGCTTAAAAAGCTTTTACGATTTTTACATTGGCTATGATCCAAACTTTACCTGGTGGATGCCAAAGCCTTACAAAAACCTGGATTCGGCCTTAAATGTTTATGCTAACCTGATTATGAGCAAGGGCAAGATAAACACCACCCAAAAACCTGACAGCAGCGGCATAAAAGGCGTACCCATTGGGCATGATGAGATAGTTAGACAGCTTAAGGCCGAAATGATTCCTTACACACCTGAGCAAATGATTGAACTTGCCAACAAGGAGTTTGCCTTTTGCGATAAGGAAATGTTAAAAGCCAGCAACGAAATGGGTTTTGGAAACGATTGGCACAAAGCTTTGGAGAAGGTGAAGAACAGCTATGTACCGGCAGGTAAACAACCCGAAGAGATATTAAAACTTTATAATGATGCCCTTACCTTTATTAAGGGGCACGACCTGATAACCATACCCCCGCTTGCCGAAGAAACATGGGGAATGACCATGCTTACACCCGAACAGCAGCTGGTAAATCCTTTCTTTTTAGGGGGAAGCCAGATCATGATCAGTTACCCCACCAATACCATGAACGAGGATGACAAATTGATGAGCATGCGCGGTAACAACCCCTATTTTTCGCGCGGAACGGTTCAGCATGAGTTGCTGCCGGGCCATAACCTTCAATATTTTATGAATAGCCGCTATAAATCATACCGCGGTAATTTCAGTACCCCTTTCTGGACCGAAGGCTGGTCGTTATATTGGGAATTGTTATTATACGACCAGGGCTTTGCGCAAACGCCGGAGCAGCGTATAGGTATGTTGTTTTGGCGCATGCACCGTTGCGCCCGTATCATTTTTTCGCTCAACTATCACCTTGGCAACTGGACCCCACAGCAATGTATCGACTTTTTGGTTGAACGTGTAGGCCACGAACGTGCCAACGCCGCAGGCGAAGTAAGGAGGTCGTTTATGGGTGGCTATAGCCCGCTTTACCAAGTGGCTTACCTGACAGGCGGCTTGCAGCTGATGAGCCTTAAACATGAATTAGTTGATGGCGGTAAAATGACCTACAAGCAGTTTCATGATGCGGTAATGAAAGAAAACAACATGCCGATTGAAATGGTGCGCGCCACCCTAACCAACCAGGCCTTAGACCGTGACTTTACTACCAAGTGGAAGTTTTATGATTTTGGGAAATAGTATTATAAAGATTTGATGCTGGGGATCTATGCATGCGGTCAGGCCTTTGCCCTCACCCTTCGAGTACCTCAGGGTGACCGTCTATCTAAACACAGCATAAACGAAGGGGTGTCATACTGCACTCGAAGCACGAGTGGGCAAAGGTCTCTGCGCTCATCCTTCGAGTACCTCAGGATGACAGCCCCATTTTATTTAAAAAGGCCTGTCAAACTGAAACAAGTTCAGTTCGACAGGCCTTTAATGTGAGGGGCCGGAAAAAGGCTGGCATTACGGAAAACTTATTTCACCGCCCACTCATGGATCCCGGCAGAATTATCAACCGGAAGCTGTACTTCCATTTTAAGGGCCGTGGTTTCTACCGGCTCAAAGTTTAGTACGTTGTATTTATCTTTTGCTATGGCGTATGGTGCTATAGGTTTTACAGGTACCCATTCACCATCTTTTTTATAGTACACCTTGTATGATAGCGGGATACGGCAACCGCCCCAGGGACCATCATCAAACCAATAAACTTTTGATTCTGATACTTTATGTACCGCGTCAAAATCATACTGAACATATTCGGTAGTGTTTTGCTTAGGCCACCAGTGCAGGTAAGGCAGGGCGCTGTCTTTTGAATCCTGCGGATCATACTGATCGTTCAGGGCCTTCAGCATCCTTTTATTTTTTATGGAACCTGATACGGTGCTCATGCTGGCAATAGTTGGCGCAGGCTTAGGCATTGATGCCGATGCCTCGTAAGGGATCCAAACTGTCATTTCGCTTGGGCCGCGGTTAGCCCAGGCATAATAAGGTATAGCGGTAACGCTTTGTTCTGTTTGCAAAAGGGCATCGCTGTTTAACTGGCGTTTGGTGCTTTTACCTTCGGCAGTAATTACTTCAATACCATTTAGCATATTGGCTTTATAGCTGGCATTGCTCGCAGCCATTTTATTTATGGTGATGTTTTGCACCACGCTGTCGCGATTATCCGGGCCTTCAAGGCAATAAACAATGGGGCCGCGTTCAAATGCAAAACGGTCAACATCGGCCTTAACTAATTTGTTGGCCAATACCTTTTGGGTTTCCATTGGCAGGTTCATGGTAATAACATCACCTTTTTTCCATTTGCGGGCAATAACTGCATAACCCTTTTCGGTTGTGTAAGCAAGTGCTTTGCCGTTTATGCTGATGACAACCGGATCAGGATGCTGATCCATAAAAGTATATAAACCACCCGGTACAGGTTTGGCCAATGCCCAGCCCGGTATGCGCACCCTTACAGTAAAACTGCTGCTTTTAACAGGGTTAACGGCAATATCAACCTTCCCATTCCATGGGTAATTAGTGGTTTGTACAATGTTAACCTTACCGGCAGTAAGCGTAATATCGCTGCTGTTGCTCATAAACAGGTTAACGTACAGGTCGTTTTTATCATGTGCATAAACATAGCCCGGTACCGATGGTAAAAAGCGCGTCATGTTGCTGATGCAGCAGGCACAGCTAAACCAGGCACTACGCTGGTGCTGGCTCATGGATGCCAGCGGGTTTGGATAAAAGAAACGATCGCCACTCAGGGATACGCCCGATAACAAACCGTTATATAAGGTACGTTCTAATATGTCGATATATTTTGAGTCGCCATGCAATTGAAACATGCGGCTGTTCCAGTAAATATTGGCAATTGCCGCGCAGGTTTCAGCGTAAGCCGACATGTTGGGCAACTGGTAAGCATCGCCAAAAGCCTCACCCGCATTGGTTGCGCCAATGCCACCGGTTATATAAAGCTTTTTATCAACCACATCGTTCCATATATCGTCAATAGCGTGCAGGTATTGCTGGTTGCCAGTAAGGGCGGCAACATCGGCCATCCCGGTATACATGTAGGCTGCGCGTACGGCATGGCCTTCGGCCTCGTGCTGATCAACCACGCGCCTGTCGGCCTGGTTATAGGCATCGCCCTTAGGGCCGCGAACATCTAAAAAGAACTTAGCCAGATCAAGGTATTTTTTATTGCCGGTAACCCTGTAAAGCTTGGCTAAGCCAATCTCCACAATCTGGTGGCCGGGGTACTCTTCTATTTTACCATAGCCAAAAGTGCGGGTAAGCAGATCGGCATTTTTTATGGCGATATTAAGCATGGTGCGTTTACCTGTAGCCTGGTAATGCGCAACGGCAGCCTCATAAAGGTGGCCGGCATCGTAAAGCTCATGGCTTAATATTTCTTCGTTCTGCCAGCGTTTAGCACCTATCCATTCATGCGGTTTTTTAGCGTTTACCGTACGGAAGGTATACAGGTAACCATCCTTTTCCTGGGCTGCGCCGATAATGCCGATCAGGGTATCAATATACCTGTCTAATTTAGGGTTGCTTTTTACCTGCATAGCGTATGATGCACCCTCAATTACTTTATAAATATCAGTATCATCAAAAGGAAACTCGCTTAGCTTATCGCCATCAAGCATTTTTGCTGCGCGAAGAAAATTATCAACCCGGCCATTGGCCTTGCATTGTGCCAGCACATAAGGGATGGTTACATTAGCATTAACCTCCATTTTAGGTTCCCAAAAGTTATCGTTTACGTGTACCTGCGTAAAAGGGACAGGCTGTATAGGATAATCTTTTTGCTGGGCCGATGCCTGGCTAATTAACAATACAGTGCACAAAAACAAAAAGGAAGCTTTTTGAATTTTGCTGCAGCTTAATTTTAATGACATATACATAGTTTTATAAAGCAGGTTAATGCTATTAATTTATGATCAGATAAAAAAATAAATGACCGTTTAGTGCATGTTAAAAATAAACAAGCAGGCCAGTATCTCCTAACCATAAATTGGCTGAATATAACGAAATCCTACCCGCTTTTAGTGTTCATTTAACAATTAATAAATAATAAATAAACTTAAAAGGCAGGCAGTTAGTAAAAGGACTATGGTCTGTATAACTACTTCCCGCTTTTCGCTTCACAGTAAGCCAAAAAAAAGCCGGATGCTTTTTAAACATCCGGCTTAATATAATATTGCATGCGCAGCCTATTTTAATGCAGTGCTGCTGTATAAATGATACTCGCCGGGGGCAAGTGTCATGCTTACTGTTGTGGATGGTACGCTCAGGGTAGTTCCGGTAATGTTATCATACCAGGTACCTGTTGAAGGGAACACGATGTTCTGCGTTTTTGAAACCACATCAAAGTTACCTATCACCTCAATATTATTGGTATTATCCAGCATCTGGATGGTTTTAACTGATCCGTCAAGACTATATTTAAAGTTGGTTGAAGCAAAAACCGGGTTATTGATCTTCCATTTAATCATTCTCGAATATGTTTGGTACAGGTGATGGCGGTTTGCATCGCTCATATACTCCCAATGCGGATCTTTATCACCGGTACGGCCATTATAATCAATAGTAATATCATAACCACGCTCACCAAACTGCCATACCATTTTAGGGCCTGGAGATGAGAACATAAATATAGCGCCCATTTCGTCGCGTTTTAAGCCTGTTGGCAGGTCTTTAACGTTATAGCTGCCTGCTGCATTGCCGTAAGCTGTGTTTTTAAACTGCAGCCTTTCCTGGTCATGGCTCTCAAAATAAGCAATCAGCGCATAAGGGTTGGTAAAGCCATAGCCATCATAAAACAAGCCCGAAATATCCCATGACGGGTTTGTGGCATAACCCATTGTAGCCTGCTCGCCCGGTGTGCTCAGGTTTGTCCATAGCATCATGCCGCGGCTGGCTAATACTGCTTCTTCGGAGTTAACCGCAAAGTATTCCAATATCTGATAAAACTTAGGGTCAAGGCTTGTCATATAGGTATTATAATCGCTCCATATTGCAACCCTGCTGGCATCGTAAGCGGCCCATGCAGCCTCGTCAGTAGTGCCCGAATTGGTTTGGGTAAATCCTTTGGCCTCATCAAAGCGCAAACCATCAATCTTATACTCCTGCATCCAGTACTTAATCACATTTTTGGTAAAGTACTTGGTTGCCGCACTCTCGTGGTTAAGCTGAAAACCTACACCGTCGGGGTGCATAACGGTCTGGTCAAACCAGGGGCTGTTTGCTGCCGGGGCTTTATTTACAGCATCATAATACATCTGTACCATTGGCGATGATCCAAACTGATCCTCTAACACTATATCCTGTATCACAGCAATACCCTTGGCGTGGCAGGCATCAATAAAGGCTTTGTAATCATTAGGTGTACCATAGTATTTGTCAAGGGCAAACATATAGTTGGAGTTATACCCCCATGAATCATTACCCTCAAACTCATTTACAGGCAATAGCTCAATAGCATTTACGCCAAGGTTAGCAATATAGTTTAAGGTATCGGTTAGTGTTTTATAGCTGTGGGTAGCTACAAAATCGCGCACTAAAAGCTCATATACTACCAGGTTTTTAGGATCGGGGCGGGTAAATGACGATGTTTTCCAGGTATAAGCGGCTGGTGTAGCCTCAGTAACACCTACAATACCTGTTGTTTTACCTGTGGGATAAGCCTTTAAATTTGGATACACCGAAGTAGGTATATATTTATCATTATCCGGATCAAGTATTTTGTGGCTGTAAGGATCGGCTACCTTTATGGAGCCGTCAATATAATACTGATAGGCATACTCAGTATTTGGATCAAGGTTATCGATCTGGATCCACCAGCGGGTGCCATCGGTTGAGTTGGTCATGGAATACTTGGTATCGGTAGACCAGCCATTAAAATCACCTGTTAGCACAACCGATTTTTTGTTAGGCGCATATAAATTAAATATAGCCGATGTACCGTTGTTGATAAACGTTACCCCATCGCCTGCCCCGGAGGGAACATCTTTTCCTGTCGGGTTGGTAGTTCCGGTAACGTTCCCGGAACCTTTGTCGACAGAAGGACTTTTTTTACATGAAGTAACTCCTATCAGCAGTATGCCGACAAGCAATAAGTACAAATTCCTGCATTTCATATCTTTTTCTCTTTATAAATTGGTGTATAAAAGTAATCTGATTTTTTTTATTTCCAATACGTTAGCATAAAATAAAAGCACAGTACACGCAAAAGTTTATAAATTTTGGAGAAAAAGCAGGTTTGCTGCTAACAATTAGCAGTATTTACAAAAAACAAGAAAATCTAATTAAGTATTGTAGCTAAGAGCTGCACATTAAATAGTTTGATCAATAATGAAAGCTTACCTGATATGCTTTTTAACCAGCTCAACCAGTTCGTTCATATCAAATGGTTTTTGCAGATAGGAGTCGGCAAGGCCTTCCTCGGCAATATCTTTAATGTTACTCACTGCCGATATAATAATTACCGGGATGTGGCTTGTTTGGGGCGTAGTTTTTAGCTGCTTGCTTAATTGCTGGCCATTGGCATCGCTTTTCCATTCGGTAAGCCAATTGTCCATTAGTATCAGGTCGGGGTTATGATCCAGTACATGCTTAAGGATCTTTGAATCGCCCGAGGATATAACCTCATACTCTTCTTCCTCTAAAATGTAAACAATCGTATCCCTGATGTCCTTATCGTCCTCAATAACCAATATTTTTTTGGCCATAACCTTTAAGCTGCTTTATTCCTATAACAACTAATGGTATGCCTTTTGTTTTAGCCTGAAGCTTATTTTTGCAGGATTTTTAAAAATTTACCGCCCAAAGACATAAGAAAACTCATTACCATTAGTGTTTAAAGCAGAATAAGGAATATAATTTCAGCGCTCTGCAAGGATGGTTTAAGCAAGCTCATCCATCAAATTATAGCAGATACGGCAGCGTGGCTCATAGCTTTCCTTTTCGCCCAATAATACCTCACTTTCATCAGGCACCAGGCGGTAACTGTACATGGCAGGGTTTCCGCACCTCACACAAACAGCGTGCAGTTTGGTAACAGATTCGGCCATAGCCATTATGGTTGGCATGGGGCCAAAGGGGCGGCCCTTAAAATCCATATCAAGACCCGCTACGATTACGCGGATCCCCTTGTTAGCTAATATATTACAAACATCGGGCAGCTCATCGTCAAAAAACTGGGCCTCATCAATACCTATCACGTGCACATCGCTGCCCAGCAGTAATATCGACGATGCATTCTCAACCGGGGTTGATGGTATGGAGGTTGAGTTGTGCGATACCAGTTCGGTTTCAGAGAAACGGGTATCGGCTTTAGGGCTAAATATCTCTACTTTTAACCTTGCAATTTTAGCACGGTTAAGCCTGCGGATCAGCTCCTCGGTTTTGCCCGAGAACATAGAACCGCATACTACTTCAATGCTACCGCCCAGCTCACTTCTCCGCCTGAAAATCTCCTCGCTAAATACCATATTTACTTGTCTGAACTGCTGCTTTTTCTGAATTATATTTTTGTTGATTTTTTGTAAATGATTGCTGTTTTATTGATAAAACATGCAACCAACTTAACACTAATGCCGTACTACTAAGCGCTAATAAGCGCCCAAAGGGCCTCAAATATCAGAATTTAATCTTATTTTTGATAGCATTTTCCAATATTGAAACATGAAGCAAAAGGAAGTATTTAAAAAGATAGGTGGTATTATACAAGAGCTGAGTGACCAATATGAATACCTGCAAACTGTTACAGACGATCTGAACGATCTGGAGCTTGAACTTTTTGTTTCAAACGCTCATTTTTTAACAGACCATATTGAGATACTTTGCAAGCTTAACTTACAAAACACCAGGTTAAAACGCCAACTGCCAGCTGACAGGACGGAATCAACCTATGAGCAGCAGAAGTTTTTTGAACCGGTAGTGCAGCAAATGAAACCCGGTAACGGATTAAAAAATTTAAAATTCACCAAGCCAACCCCTAAGCCGGTTGCTGAGCCTGAACCTGAAGCAAAAAAAATCATTACACCACAACCGGAAGAACAACCTGTACCGGAAATTAACCTGAGCGCTGAAAGCCCGGCAGACAGCTATTCGTTTATTAGAGAAGAAGAACCTGAAACTATAAGGCACGAACTTGTTTTGGACGAAAGCGAGAACTGGGATGATGATGAGCCTTCGCCGGAAATTGAATTACAAAAGGAGCCTGAAATTATCCAGGATGAAATACCTTTTATAATTGAAGAGCCTGTAACTGAAATTGAAACTATTGAGGCCGAACCTATTGCCCAAATAGAAGAAGCGGAAGAAGAACCCGTAGCACAAGCCCCGAAAGAGGAAAAAGCAGAAGAAGAAGTACTTACCCGTAACCAGCGCATGTCATCGCAAATGGCGGCATCCAAAACGGACTTAGCCAACATAAAACCTATAAGCGATATAAAATTAGCTATTACCCTTAACGATAAGCTGCTGTACGTAAAAGACCTTTTTAATGGCTATAACCTTGCTTACAGTGAGGCTATAGAAATATTAAACCGCTTTAATACTTTTGAAGAAGCTTCGCGCTTTTTGAAAACCAATTACGTTACCAAAAACAACTGGGAAGGCAAGCCAGCAACTACCGAAAAGTTTTATGCTTTGCTGAGAAGACGTTATGCGTAAGGAAAAAAGTCTTTAAAAAGAGATCTATTAACCCGCCGGCTAAACGATCCCCATCCGGTTTGAATCGAGCTTTAGCAGGATAAACAGCAGGATTGTGAAGCTGAGTAATGACGAGCCTCCGTAACTGATGAACGGCAAAGGGATACCTATTACCGGTACCAGCCCTATTGTCATCCCCACATTGATCATCACGTGGAAAAATATAATGGAGGCGGCCCCATAGCCATAAACCCGCGAGAATGGCGATCGCTGCCGCTCGGCTATCATTATCAGCCGCAGCACCAGGAACAGGTATAAACCTATTACCACTAACGATCCGGCAAAGCCCCACTCCTCGCCTACGGTGCAAAAAATAAAGTCGGTACTTTGCTCAGGTACAAATGCGTATTTGGTTTGGGTACCATGCAGGTAACCCTTACCCCACATTTTGCCCGATCCGATGGCGATTTTTGATTGGTTTACGTTATATCCTTTTCCCTTCAGATCGCTCTTTATACCTAATACAATATCAATACGCACCTTTTGATGCGGCTGCAAAACGTTATTGTAAATAAACTTTACGCTTAAAACAAACACAATACAAATAGCCAGGCCCGTTAATATGGTGACCAGTACCTTCTTGCTTCTTTTAAACATAAAAATAATGAGCGTGCCTATAGCCACTATTACCAGAATAACAAACAAAGGGTTATACAGAATTGCCGTTACAAACAGCGCTATAAACAGAAAACCTATTACCAAAAAATAAGGCGAAAGCCCCTCGCGGTACAAAACAAATACCAGCGAAAGGAATACCAGTGTTGACCCCATATCGGGCTGCAGCATGATCAGGAACATGGGTACGCCAATAATTGCTGCCGCTATGGCTAATGATTTTGGTTCAGATACTTTTACGTTAGGGCCGCTAAGGTATCGCGCCAGCAACAAACAGGCGGTGAGTTTTGCAAACTCTGCCGGCTGCAGCCTGAAACCGCCGCCCATAGAGATCCATGCGCGGTTACCGCCAACGTTTCGGCCAATAACCAATACTAACAGCAGCAACAACACGGTTACCCCGTAAAAACCCGGTGACAGCGCCGTTATAAAACGGCTCTCGAGCAACAGGATAACCACGCCCAATACAATTGATATAATTATGAACAGGAACTGTTTACCATAATTGGTTTCAAAATCAATGATGCTTGGGTGCCTTGCATCAAAAACAGCTGCATGGATATTGAACCAGCCAATGGTACAAAGAGCCAGGTAAATAAATACGGTTACCCAATCAACATTAAAAAAGAAACTGCGCTGGTTATTTATCATCTTCTTTCTTTTTTGGCATTACGGCTAAATACTTTGTTGCCGCATCCTTTTTATTCCCATGCGATGCACTTTTTGATCCTTTAAGCTGTTTGTTCACCGAATCCTGCTTTGCTTTTTTAATACTATCGGCAGGGAGTAACTTTTTCTTATAGTGATGTAAAAAAGTAGCGGTATCGGGCAAGCGGTTAGCGTTGGCAAAATAATCAACAGTAATCCCAGATTCGCGGGCACTGATGCTGCCTTTTAAATATTGCTCAACTATAAAACTGGCTATTGGTGCTGCCCAGTGAGCACCCTCGCCTGAGTTTTCAACCACTACGGCAATGGCAATTTTAGGATGATCGCGCGGGGCGAAGGCAACAAATACCGAATGCGCTTCGCCATGATTATTTTGGGCCGTTCCGGTTTTACCACACATAATTATACCCGGAATTTTCGAGCGGATAGCGGTACCGTTTTCAACCACTGCCTGCATTCCGTTTATTACCGGTTCAAAGTATAGGGAGTCGATACCCACATAATTTTTTTCGGTATATTCCTTTTTAATAATGTTCTCGGTTCCGATAGCCTTAATGAGGTGAGGCTTATAAAAGTAACCGTGGTTAGCTATGGTACATTCAATATTGGCCATTTGCAAAGGGGTTGTTTCCAGCTCACCCTGCCCAATTGCTAATGAAAGTATGGTGCTTGAGCGCCAGCCGCCATGTTTGTAAACATTATCATAATGCAAAGGCGTAGGTAAGTTACCGCGCGATTCGCCGGGCATATCAAGCCCAAGCTTTGAGCCCAGGCCAAATTTATTTACGTTGGTGCGCCAGTTGGTAAAAGTAGCTTCGGTTTGTTTTGCACCGTCGCGGTCAATGATCTTTTGAAAAACCATTGAGAAATAGCCATTGCATGATTTTGCAACCGCACTGCTCAGGTTTACCAAACCGTGTGCTTCCCTGTTATTACAGGTTACTACACGGTTACCTGCACGATAATATCCCGGGCAATAGTAAGTAGTTTGCGGGCTGATGATACCTTCCTGCAGGGCAATAAGCGCACTAAGCGGCTTGAATGACGACCCCGGTGGATATTGCGCCTGTATCGGCCTTATAAAAAATGGGGTGTATGGGTCTTTATACAATGCTGCCGCATTGTTACCACGCTCGCGGCCAACCATAAGGTTGGGGTCATAAGTGGGGCTGCTTACATAGGCTAATATCTCGCCCGTTGATGGCTCAATAGCTACAATACTCCCTACCTTATTGTGCATCAGCTTTTCGCCAAGCTTCTGGATATTTATATCTAATGATGAGGTTAAGCGCTCGCCTGCTACTGCGGCAGTATCAAACATACCGTTTGCATAATGCCCCTGCGGGCGGTTACGCGAATCGTACATCAGGTTTTTAACACCACGTTGCCCGCGTAATACCTGCTCGTACGATCTTTCGACCCCGGTTACCCCGATATAATCGCCCTGGTGATAATACCCGTTTGATCGTTTAATATCTTTATCCGTTACCTCGCCAATATAACCTAAAAACTGTGCAGCTACCGAATCGGGGTACGAACGCAGGTAGCGTGTAACCGGCGCAAAACCCGGAAACTCCGAAAGCCGCTCCTGTAGGGAAGCAAAGGTTGTTACCGAGATCTGTTTTTCGAAAATTGATGGCCTGTTAGGCGATACCTTCATGGCCTTTGCCCAGCGTTTATCAAAGCCTGGTTTATCAATACCTAACAGCTTGCAAAGTTCAATGGTATCAAAGGGCTTAACCTCGCGCGGGTTTACGGTAATATCATAAAAGGGCTCGTTTTGTACCAGTATCTTCCCGTTACGATCCAATATAGGGCCGCGGGCGGGGTACTGTACAATTTGACGCAGTACGTTCTTATTGGCATAAATAGCGTATTTATCGTCAATTATCTGGATGTAGAACAACCGGGCTAACAGTATGAAAACTATAGTGATGAAAATACCTGCTATAACGTAGCGCCGTTCAAAAAAACTGTTCATTTACGCTCTTTCCTTCTGAAAAATAATAGACCCGAAATTAACATTAAAATCACGGTAAAAAGTGAACTCAATAAAATGCGCCCTATTGTAAATTCTAATTGCGACAAGCTAAAGGCTTCCAGGTTTAACAGGAAAAAGTGATGAACAAGCGTAAGCACTACCGCATAGGTAAAAAACCAGCGGAAACCCATAATGCTCAACGTAGGCTCGGGTTCGTTATCAAAACCATCCTTTTGCACGGTAATGTTTATGAATACAATACGCACAAAAGCCAGCAATACGCACGATGCTGCATGCAGGCCGGGCGTATCATAAAAAGCATCTATTGTGATCCCTAATATAAAGGCAAGTACAAAAAGCAACAGGTTGGGTACCTCAAATGGCAGCAGC
Source organism: Mucilaginibacter sp. (assembly GCF_965277465.1). Classification (GTDB taxonomy): domain Bacteria; phylum Bacteroidota; class Bacteroidia; order Sphingobacteriales; family Sphingobacteriaceae; genus Mucilaginibacter. Next base: position 1,788,465 of record NZ_CBDICW010000001.1, on the reverse strand, counting down.
AGCAGGAACAGGATATACAGGTACGGGGTTGAAAGATCATACACATTGATATTCTTCAACAAAAAAACCTGTATAAAAACCAATACTATAAACCTTATAAGGTTTACTATTATACTTTTACTCATTCTTTTTTTGCTGAGCCTCCAATCCCTCTTGTTCTTTTCCGAATCTGTTATCTACCACATCAACATATTGCAGTTTGCTAAAATCAACGGATAGCGTTACTTCCATGTTGAGCGATGCGCCCCCTGCCTTGGTATGCAGGTTACTTATTTTGCCAATCGGTATCCCCTCGGGGAAAAGCGAGTAGCCGGATGTTACCACTAAATCGCCTATTTTTGGTTGGGCATTATTTGAAACATCCTTTAACACCCCTTTATGCGGATCGAGTTCATCTCCCCACTCTATCGAGCCTATTTCCTTATTAGTAGCCAGCATAGCGCTAAACTGCGAATCCTTGTGCAGCAGCGATTGTATCACCGAAAAATGATCCGATACAAAAACAACTTTACCAACTAAGCCCAAATTACAGATAACCCCAAAACCTTTTACAATGCCCTGTTTGGCGCCTTTATTAATGGTTAAATAGTTATTGCTGCGGTTTACTGAATTATTGATAACCCGGCATACAATGTACTCGTATTGCTGCTTGTAAATGGTATCTGTTACCTTGCGTTTGCTTACACTGTCAACATAAAAAGAAGATTTAAGCTGATTGCGCAAACGGCCGTTTTCGCGGGCAAGGCTATCGTTTACATCTCTAAGCGACAAGTAGCTGTTAAACTCGCTCATACGGGCATACAGGCTCCCTGTAACCTCGTTTGAAGAGGTAATGAAAGTAGCTTTTTGAAAAGAGTTGTATTTAACGTAGATAAGCAGGGCTGCAACCTCAAAAATCAGGAACAAAAAGAATGCGTTATACTTAGTGATAAATATCAAGAGGTTACGCATAGTACAGTTACGGTTTTATATTTATAAATTACGGTTTAGCCATTTTACGTGAATCGTAAATTAACTAAACCGTAGTTCACAAATAAATTATTGCATTAAAAATTTAAAATTACCTATGTTTTTAAGGGCTGTGCCTGTACCGCGTACAACAGCGCGCAAAGGATCCTCGGCAACGTGAACCGGCAATTTAGTTTTTGCGGCAATACGTTTATCCAAGCCACGCAGTAATGCACCACCACCTGTTAAGTAAATACCTGTCTGATAAATATCAGCCGAAAGCTCGGGAGGCGTGATCTCTAATGCTTTGAGGATAGCTTCCTCAATTTTTGATATTGATTTATCCAAACAATGAGCAATTTCTGAATAAGAAACCATTATCTGTTTCGGCACACCTGTCATCAGGTCGCGGCCTTGTACGGCAAAATCCGTTGGCGGATCGGCCAGTTCTGGCAAAGCGGCACCTACTTCAATCTTTATCTTCTCGGCAGTACGGTCGCCAATCATAATGTTATGCTGACGGCGGATATATTGTACAATATCAGAGTCAAAATTATCACCCGCAACACGGATAGACTGATCACAAACGATACCTGATAAAGCGATAACCGCAATCTCGGTAGTACCACCGCCAATATCAATGATCATGTTGCCCATAGGCTCTTCCACATCAATACCGATACCTACAGCAGCAGCCATTGGCTCATGGATAAGGTAAACCTCTTTTGCTCCGGCAATCTCGGCAGAGTCACGTACGGCACGTTTTTCAACCTCGGTAATACCTGAGGGAATACAGATAACCATACGCAGTGACGGGAAGAACCACCCTTTACCCTGGTTGATCATTTTGATCATGCCGCGTATCATGTGCTCAGCAGCGTTAAAGTCGGCTATTACACCATCCTTAAGCGGACGAACTGTACGAATATTATCGTGAGTTTTACCCTCCATCTGCATAGCCTGACGGCCGATGGCGATAACTTTATTGGTTGTTCTGTCAAAAGCTACAATTGATGGTTCATCAACTACAACTTTGTCATTATGTATAATGAGGGTATTTGCGGTACCTAAATCGATAGCAATCTCTTGTGTAAAAAAATTAAATAGACCCATTTGGTTTTATTTCAAAAATAAGCTGCAAAATTAAGGATTAAGGACACTAATTTTACGAATGTAAGCTAATTAAAACGAATTAATATATACCTTTTAAGTTAGTTATCAATATTATACAATTAGCCCGGTTTGTATTTTGTAAGGCTGATTTGTATAAATATTAATGTTTAAAATGACGCACGCCGGTGGTAACCATCGAAATATTTTTCTGGTCACACATCTCAACAGAAAGCTTGTCATTTATTGAGCCTCCCGGTTGTAAAACAGCTAATATTCCAGCCTCGGCAGCCAACTCAACACAATCAGGAAAAGGGAAAAAAGCATCCGAAGCCATAACAGCCCCTTTCAAATCAAAGCCAAAACTTTCTGCCTTAATAACCGCTTGCCTTAATGAATCAACCCTTGAGGTTTGCCCAACGCCGCTTGCCATTAACTGGTTATTTTTAGCAAATACTATGGTATTTGATTTGGTATGCTTAACTACTTTATTGGCAAAGTACAGGTCTTTTAATTCCTGCTCCGTTGCCTGTCTTTTTGTAACGGTTGTCATTTGCGCCGGCCCTTCAATAACTGCATCCTTGTCTTGCTCAATTACGCCGTTCAACAATGTTTTAAATAGTTTAGTGGGTAATTCAACAACCTGACGGATTAATATAATACGGTTCTTTTTGCTTTTTAGTATTTCAATAGCCGCATCAGTATAAGCCGGGGCTATCAATACTTCGTAAAATAACTTACTGATCTCGGTAGCAGTATCAGCATCAATCTCGTCATTGGCAATAATAACACCGCCAAAAGCCGAAACCGGATCGCAGGCCAAAGCATCTTCCCAGGCAGTAAGTATGGATGAGCGCGATGCAATACCGCAGGCATTGGTATGTTTTAAAATAGCAACGGTAGGCTCGGTAAACTCATCAATCAAAGCTACGGCAGCGTCAACATCTACTAAGTTATTGTATGATAATTCTTTACCATGCAGCTTGGTGAACATAGCATCTAAATCGCCATAAAAAGTGCCTTTTTGATGCGGGTTTTCGCCATAACGCAATACCTGGCTGGTTTGAATGCTTTCTTTAAACACAGGCAACGGTTGCTCCTGGTTAAAATATTTAAAAATGGCCGTATCGTAATTTGATGAGATGTTAAATGCCTTGTGAGCAAATGAACGGCGCTGATCAATTGTAGTTTCACCGTTTTGTGTTTTCAACAGATCTTCAAGAACCGGGTAGTCGGCTTTTGAAGCCACGATAACCACATCCTGAAAGTTTTTTGCTGCTGCGCGGATCAGGGAGATACCGCCGATATCGATCTTTTCAATGATCTCATCCTCTTCAGCATTTGATTTTACAGTTTCTTCAAACGGGTACAGATCCACAATAACCAGGTCAATTTCAGGGATCTCGTACTGGGCAAGTTGCTGCTCATCGCCTGAGAAATTTCTACGGGCCAATATACCGCCAAATACCTTTGGGTGCAGTGTTTTAACACGGCCGCCCAATATTGACGGATACGAGGTAAGATCTTCAACAGCAATCACATCAACACCTAAATCGCGGATGAAAGTTTCCGTTCCACCGGTTGAATATATTTTAACGCCTAAGCGGTTTAACTCATGAATTATAGGCTCTAAATTGTCTTTATAATAAACAGATATTAAAGCATTTTTTATTTGAACAGACTGGCTCATTTACAGGGAGTTTTTTGAGCCGCAAAGGTAGGGAATTGTGATTAGAGATTGCAGGTTGGGCGTTAGTTTTTTTTTACTGCGGATTTTAACACAATAAATAGTTAAAATAAGCGGTATATATGTTTTTGTAAAACAGATAGTGTTTAATACATTTGATTAAATCCTATCCTTCACTACATATATGAAAACATCTTTTTTTACGCTTTGCCTTATTGCAATAATAAGTTTCACAAAAGCTCAACCTACTAATCCACTGATTAATCAACAAGCTAAACCAGTAATTTTTCAGCAAAACATAGGCAAACAAATCCCTAAAGATTTTTACAAGGGGAAAATTTTAGTACTTGATTTTTGGGCTACGTGGTGCGCTCCCTGCATTGCTAACTTTCCACATTTTAATAAACTTGCAGATACCTATCAAGGTAAAGATGTTGTTTTTGCAATTATGAGCGATGAACCTATAAAAATGGTTCAGCATTTTTTCGACAGGACTAAAAAGCAAGTTAATGCCCTGAAACTAATTGATACCACAAAAAGTACTATGCAGGCTTTTAATATCGAGTTTATACCCTACAGCATAGTTATTGATAAAAATAATATAATCAGGTGGATTGGATCAGGTGAGTTGTTAACGGATGATGTATTATCGAAAATTATTAACAATGCTCCATCAGCAAACCCTTTAATGACTGAAACAAAGCAAGCGACCCCTCCTTTAAAAAAGGCATTTGTAACAAAACCATTATTTTCCTTTAATGTAACATTAGCTGATACTACTTCAAAGGGAGAACAAGGTGGCGGGGCTTCTTCACACGACAATGATTTTATCAGCTACTCGATTAAAAATGCAACATTAGGATATACCTTAGAAGAAGTTACCGGTTATTCAAAAAAAGTACGGATAATATCAAACGACACAACTAAACTGAATAAGTTGATAAATTTAAATTTCGACAGCAAGTTTGATACTACCCTATTTAAAAGATATGCTAATACACTATTGCCGGGTAAGCCAAGAAAAAATCTTATCGTTTCGTTATTAGCAGACGCTTTTAAATTTGATGCAACAGTTATCAAGGTTACCAAAAAACATTACGAGTTGATGGTAAAGGATACTGCCAAATTGAAAACATTTGTATCAATGCAAAAAGAACATAGTAGTTTTTCTGATGATTACTTCCCGAAATTTGAAATTGTTGGCTTTAGCCTAAAAGCTATCGCTCCGTTATTAGAGAGTAGTGCTAAACTAATTATCACAAGTAATAGTGTGGATGATAACAGATATGATATTTCTTTAGATATTAGCAATATGAAGACACTACAGCAAACACTTAAGTTTCATGGATTGGAATTAAAAGAAGTTATCGGAGAAGTTAACCTGTTAAATATTACCTTTAATTAGAAGACAACTTTTCTATCAACTTTTCATCTTCTTCAGCAATCCCTCAATCACTTTTGGAAAGTGCTGGTGCTCTAACTGCTGGCCTTTAAATTTCACTACTTCAAGGTTATCATCGCCCTCTATTTTAAATTTAGATTGGTGAATGATCTCGCCCTCGTCAAACTTTTCGCTCACAAAGTGAATGGTTATACCTGATTCTTCGTCGCCGGCTGCAAGCACAGCCTTATGCACATGATCGCCATACATACCTTTACCGCCATGTTTAGGTAATAATGCGGGATGCAGGTTTATTATTTTATTAGGGAATGCTTTTAATAATGATTCGGGCACCAGCCATAAAAATCCGGCAAGTACAATAAGATCTACCTGTAAGTTTTTTAACAACCTGATCACATCATCAGTTTCATAAAATTCATGACGGGTAAAAATGTGCGAGGGGATCTCAAAATTATCAGACCGCTGTAATACGTATGCCTGCGGATTATTGGTAAGCACCAATACAACTTCTGCATCAGCATTGCGTTTAAAGTGCTCCATTATTTTTTGAGCATTTGACCCGGAACCTGAAGCAAAAATGGCTATTCGTTTTTTCATTAAAACAGGATACTTTTTAATGGCAATAATGCTATCCTTAATGGGGATACAGCCACTACAACGACCCAAATATAATGTTTTAACAGCAATAATTATTGATTTTGATACAAATAGAGCGGTTTTTACTAATTAACCAATATGTTAATTTAAAATCCTTCCGCTTGATAAAAGACTTTACCTATTGGCTTTTTTGGCGAATAAATCCGTATTGTATAACCGTTCGTTTTTTGGTTAAGGAGTAATTGGGCTGAATATCACCCGTTTGCAGCACCATTGAAAACTGGCCAAGGTTTATTATTGACGAATATGAAAATGGCTGCGAACTGCCAACAGCTGTTGTATCCTTACAAACCATGTTTGATTGTAGAAAAAGTTTATTATCGGTTAATGACCATGTACCGCTTGCAGTAGGCTGGGGTAAGCAATCAAAATTTACATAAGTACAGGTATTATCTTTCTGAAAAGTAAAAAACTGATCATACTTACAGCTATCATTTAAGGTATCGGTGCTTATTTTGGTGTTACCTACAAAATGAAAAACCATTACAGAAGCCAGCTGCCATTTGCCACCTGTAAATAGCGTTTGGATAGGATTGCTCGTATCTTTTTTGCAGGAGTTAATGATCAACCCTGCTGTTATTATTAAAAGGAGCAGCAAAAAATATTTCTTTTTCATCAGGTATATATCCGCAAAAATAAAAATTCCCGGCTACATATTTGCCGGGGAGTAATTATAACTGTTTTTAACGGTAAATATTTTACTATACAGCTTATTTGCGCTTACACACAAAATGCAGCTTTGTACCCAAACCTTCACTTTACAAACTTTAATGTTTTAATTTTACCACATGCGTATACCATTTGAAAACCTGAGGTCTGCATTTGAAAGCGTTTTACTGAGCCTCAACTTCAGTAATGAAAAGGCGGCACATTGTGCAACCATTTTTGCCCAAAACAGCAGGGATGGCGTATATACACATGGATTAAACCGCTTTCCTACCTTTGTATCAATGGTAAAGGATGGCCTCATTAAGCCGGATGCCGAGCCAACAAAAGAAGGCGAATTTGGCGCTATAGAACAATGGAACGGTAACTTAGGGCCGGGCATATTAAATGCAGGCTTTTGCATGGACAGGGCCATAGCGCTGGCCAATGAACATGGTATAGGCTGCGTTGCTGTTAAAAACACCAACCACTGGATGCGGGCAGGCACTTATGGCTGGCAGGCTGCAGAAGCCGGGCTGATAGGTATTTGTTTTACCAATACCATTGCCAACCTGCCACCCTGGGGTGGTATTGATCCGCGCCTGGGTAATAACCCCTTGGTTATTGCTGTACCACGGGCGGGCGGGCACATAGTGCTGGATATGGCTATTTCCCAATATTCGGTAGGGAAGCTAAATCAGTACAAATCAAATAATGAAGAACTCCCCTTACCCGGCGGCTACAATAATGAAGGCGAATTAAGTACCAATGCTGCCGATATATTGCAATCGCAAAGGTTATTGCCTGTTGGGTTTTGGAAAGGGTCGGGCTTATCCTTAGTGCTCGATCTGTTGTCTACCATCCTGAGCCAGGGTAACTCAACTGCGAAGATCACACAGAGTGGAAAGGAATCGGGCGTATCGCAGGTATTTATTTGTATCAAGCCTCAAAACAATAGCTTTACACAGCAGGCAATTGAAGATATCATCAGCTTCACCAAAACCAGCAGGCCTGAACACGAGGGCGGCTCCATCTCCTACCCTGGCGAAAACACTTTAAGAACAAGGGAAAAAAGTTTAAGAAAAGGCGTATTAGTGGATGAGCGGATTTGGAAAACAGTATCAGAACTGTAACACCTATTATATAGTATGAAAAGACAAAGCCCTACCGGGTAAACATTATTCCATCATTCCCTCAAACTTTTCCCAAAAACCATCTTTGGGTACAGGAGCCATAATTAAAACCGGCTCTTTTTTTATGGGATGAATAAATTGCAGCTTACGGGCGTGCAGGCTGATGCTCTTACGCAAACTACCCCGCGGGTACCCATATTTATTATCGCCAACAATGGGGCTGCCCAGCGTTGACAGCTGCACCCTTATCTGGTGCGGGCGGCCAGTAATCGGATCAACCTCTATCAGGTAATAGCCGTTAAGCTCTCCTACCAGTTTGTAATTTAGTTCGGCACGCTGGCTGCCCACTACTTCTTTATCATGTGCTTTGGTAACGTTTTTCTGCGGATTTTTTACCAGCCAGTGTATCAAAGTACCGGCTTCGGGCTGCGGGCGGATACGCACAACGGCATAATAGGTTTTATGCATTTCGCGGCTTTTAAACATATTGTTTATACGCTCCAAAGCCTTGCTTGTTTTAGCAAACAGGATCACACCGCTAACGGGCCTGTCTAACCGGTGCACCACTCCTAAAAAAGCGCCGTTTGGCTTATTGTATTTTTTGGCAATGTATTTTTTCACCTTTTCATCCAGCGATTCATCACCGGTATCATCAACCTGCACAATATCACCCGCACGCTTGTTTACCGCAATCAGGTGGTTATCCTCATAAAGAATATCGCTGTCGGTAACCTCATGGTTGATGTATTTTATCTCGGTTTTTGCCATTGCTGTATTTAGTACGGTATTATTTTAATTTTCAGGAAGTATAAAGCTTAATATTCCTCTTTCTCGTTCGGGAAGCTTTTTGCCCTGATGTCGCTTACATAGCTTTTTATTGCGCCGTGCATTATTTCGTTCAGGTTGGCATACTGGCGTAAAAAGCGTGGTTTAAATCCTTTGTTTATACCCAGCATATCGTGTATCACCAAAACCTGTCCGTCGCAATGGCTGCCAGCACCAATACCTATCACCGGGATACTCAGACTTTCGCTTACTTCCTTTGCCAATGCAGCCGGAATTTTTTCCAGCACTACGGCAAAGCAACCTAATTCCTGCAATTTCAACGCATCTTCCCTTAGTTTTTGAGCTTCGGTTTCGTGCTTGGCCCTTACGGTATAGGTTCCAAATTTATAAATAGACTGTGGGGTTAAACCCAAATGCCCCATAACCGGGATGCCTGCAGTTAATATACGGCTCACCGATTCGGCAATTTCAACGCCGCCTTCTATTTTAATACTATGCGCACCCGATTCTTTCATAATGCGGATAGCCGAGTTTAATGCTTCTTTTGAGTTACCCTGGTACGAGCCAAAAGGCAGGTCGACCACTACCAAACCGCGTTTTACGGCACGCACTACTGATGATGCATGGTAGATCATCTGATCTAAAGTAATGGGCAGCGTGGTTTCATGCCCGGCCATAACGTTCGATGCCGAATCGCCAACTAATATTATATCTACACCGGCCTCATCAACAATGGCAGCCATTGAATAATCATAGGCAGTAAGCATGGCAATTTTTTCGCCACGGTTCTTCATTTCCTGCAATATATGCGTGGTAACTCTTTTAACCTCTTTATGTACAGACATGGGCTATAATTTTGAATGGCACGAATTTCACCAATTATTTCGAATTACACGAATTGATTGAAACGTGTTTACTATAATTTGATCTTTTTTGTAAAATTGATGCTTTTTTAATTCGTAAAATACGCTATTTAATTTTACCTTTGCGGCGTGAATCAGGAAGTTACTTACTTCAGTTTTTCGGGCTGTTTTCACGGAGCGCCGCACCAGGCAAACCGGCTTTTTAACCATTCAATTTTTTTGATCAATGACATACTTCACCAAATTACCTGCGGTTTTATTACTGGCTGACGGAACCGTTTTTTATGGTAAATCTGCCGGAAAGATGGGTACCACCACCGGAGAGATCTGTTTTAATACAGGAATGACCGGCTATCAGGAAATTTTTACTGACCCTTCCTACTTCGGACAGATAATGGTTACCACCAATGCACACATCGGTAATTATGGTATAAGCAATAAGGAAACTGAATCAAACCAGATCCAGATTGCAGGTTTGGTTTGTAAAAATTACAATATTGCCTACAGCCGCAAACAAGCCGACGAATCAATCCAGGATTACTTTCAGGATGAGAACATTGTTGGCATCTCTGACATTGATACCCGCCAGTTAGTTAGGCATATCCGCGATAAAGGCGCTATGAATGCCATCATTTCTTCAGAGATCCTTGATATTGAAGAACTGAAAATAAGGCTTGCCGAAGTACCTTCAATGGATGGCCTTGAGCTGTCATCAAAAGTATCAACTACCGAAACCTATACCTTCGGCGATGAGAATGCGGCTTACCGTGTTGCTGTGCTTGATTTGGGTGTGAAGAAAAACATCCTGCGTAATTTTGACGACAGGGATGTTTATGCTAAGGTATTCCCGGCAAAAACATCTTTCGAAGAAATGGAGAAAGACTTTGCCCCTACCGGTTACTTTATCTCAAACGGCCCCGGCGATCCTTCTGCCATGCCTTATGCTATTGAAACTGTAAAAAAGGTGTTAGCATCTGATAAACCGATGTTCGGTATCTGTCTTGGTCACCAGTTATTAGCTTTGGCTAATGACATCCCTACCATAAAAATGTTTAACGGCCACCGAGGCTTAAATCACCCGGTTAAAAATATAATTATTAACCATTGCGAGGTTACCTCACAAAACCACGGTTTTGGTGTAGTGCCTGAAGCGGTAAAGGCATCAGATAAAGTGGAGATTACCCACGTTAACCTAAACGATCAATCAATTGAAGGTATTCGAGTAAAAGGCAAAAAGGCCTTCTCGGTACAATATCACCCTGAATCATCTCCGGGCCCGCACGATAGCAGGTACTTGTTTGATGATTTTATCGACCTGATGAAGAATTAAGATTAACAAGTACCATAATATTTAAAGGCAAGCTTAAAGCTTGCCTTTTTGTTTTATCAATTTTATATTGAATAAACGTCTATATTTATTGCCTAAACCAATGGTCACAATGAGAATAATTTTATCATCTTTTATAGTTATATTTTTTTTAGCTACAGGCTGCGTTTACTCGCAGGATTGTGTTGATGGCATTAATAAACTGCCGATGTATGGTGGTATTAAAAAATGCAAGGAACAACTTGAAGATGATAAACGTTTTTTGGACGCTTGCGACAAATCTACGAGCAGAAAAGAAGCGGCAGCCCACATGGTTGCTCGTGGATGGCAATATTTTTATGCTCAAAAACTGGACACGTCAATGATGCGCTTTAACCAGGCCTGGTTACTGGATAGTTTAAATTCTGAAATTTATTGGGGATTTGGTAACTTGTTAGGAACACAAAGAAAATTTAAAGAATCAATCCCATTTTTTCAAAGATCATTGAAATTGAACCCAGATAATGCAAAGGTTTGGCAGGATGTATCAACCAGCTACGGCAATTTATTTGTACAAACACAGGATAAAAAATATTTAAACGCAGCAATAGATGCCATTAAAAAGGCAATACATCTTGATCCAAAAAATGCCCAGCTATACGGACAGCTAACGGCTTCTTATAGCTATTTTATGCAAAAGGATAGCGCACGCAAATATTTAAAGATCACGGAAACGTTAGACCCCACCGCAATTAACCCTGAGGTTAAAAAACTATTGACAAATAATTAACTCCTTATTCTCATATCGTCATTGCGATGAGGTACAAAGAAGCAATCGCGAACTCTGCAGACCAACCTTGCTTGGCGGCTCTGTATAGCTGGAGATTACATTCTTTGTCACAAGCACACATGGTTAATCACTTCTTCAAATAATAGCCCGGTATTTTTAAACCTGGCTTTTCAACGTCCCAAATAATGCTTGATACCTTCCAGCCCGATTTGGTTTTAATAAGCTGAAAGCTGTTAACACCGCGTTCAACAGCGGTATCACGCGTATTAAGGTAAGTTTTATAGGTGCTAATCCGTTCGGCTATGCGGCCAAACTGTTCTGTTTTACCAAATATCTCTTCTTCGTAAAAAGATTTAACATGGTTACTTTCAATAAAGCCTTTATATAAAGGATCAACAAATTCGGTTATGCTTACTACCTGTGCACTATCCGTCCGGAAATTGATGAGCTGTGCCTTTGGGGTAAAATAATTTTTAATCTCGCTGTACCGGGGCTGCTCACCTGTTTTAAAACTGATGGCCGCATAAGCATCATGTACGGCTTTGGTTATAGCACTATCGTCGGGTACCTTATAGGCATCGGTACTTAATGAATCATCGGGCGATTGTTTGACAGACATCTTGCACGATGCCAGTACCCACACGCAGGCTAAACAAATAAGCAAATTTTTCATGATCGGGTTAAGTTTAGTTTTAAGGAATGGTTGAAATAATATTGTTCTATAAATATAGCTATCAGTTAAATGTCGGTCAATAAAAAACGACTTATTTCGGAGGTATTTTTACGCCATTCACCGAACATTTGGCTTTCTTCGCCTAATACTATTAGCTAAAAAGTGCGGCTGTACGCAAATTTGAGCATACAATCACAAAATACAATGAAAACTCTACTCGCAATTCAAATTATCCACCTGGCCATAAAAGCCGCCGAGCATATCCAGGTGATCATGCATTCAATCGGTCATTTAATTAAATAATACTAATTAAAAGGTATCTAAATCAATCCACCGCTAAAGTTGTTATTGTTTTTTAACCAATACATAACAACATGAAAAAGGGAGATACCGTACATTGGAAATGGGGAAAATCAGAAGCTGAAGGCAAAATTGTTAAAGCGCATGATGAACCCGTTTCCAAAACTATAAAAGGTGCACATGTTAAACGCAATGCAAGTAAAAGCAATCCGGCGTTTGATATTGAGCAAGCAAATGGCAATAAGGTATTAAAATCAGAAAGTGAGCTAAAGAAAGGCGGCAAACAGTAGCCTTTAAATTACTTATGTACCACTTACCTTAATATTTTTGCCATTCGCCTAAAAAAGCATTGATATTTGATTAATCCGTTGCATTTTTACAACATGGCAAAACAACCAATTATTACAGTAAAGAACCTGACGAAAAACTACGGCGATTTTGCCGCAGTGAAGGGTATCAGTTTTGAAGTTTATGATGGCGAGATATTTGGTCTGTTGGGCCCTAACGGCGCCGGCAAAACCACTACCCTCGAAATTATTGAAACCCTTCGCGAAAAAACATCAGGAGAAGTTATTGTGGATGGTTTTAATGTAGAAACCGATGCCGATAACATCAAGCAGCGCATCGGCGTTCAACTGCAGTCGGCAGGATATTACCCCAACTTGAATCTTTCTGAACTGATCACTTTGTTTTGCGGTTTGTACGGGATAGAAAAATCGGCGAAGGAAATGCTGGAGAAAGTAGCATTGACTGATAAAGCCAAAGCAAAATATAAAGATTTATCCGGCGGTCAAAAACAGCGTTTTTCAATAGCCACCACGCTGATCAATAACCCTAAGATCATTTTTTTGGATGAACCTACTACCGGGCTCGATCCGCAGGCGCGCCGTAACCTTTGGGATCTGATCCGCGAGATTCGCGACAGCGGGACAACCGTTGTGATCACTACCCACTACATGGACGAGGCCGAAGAGCTTTGCGACCGCGTAGCCTTTGTTGATGGTGGCCATATTATAGGTATTGATACCCCCAACCATTTTATTGATGAGCTGATAGCATCGGGCTTTGAGCGTAAAAAAGAAGTTAAGCTGGCCAACCTGGAGGATGTGTTTATAAGCATGACCGGCAAGGAATGGCGCGAAGGATAAGCCTATTAAATCCTCCCAAAACAACTTATAACTTAGTGAACAATGACCAAATGACTATCCCCAAAAATGAAAAAATATAGCAATACAAAAGCAACCCTGGCAATTGCCAAAGCCAGTTTCCGTTCAATTATCCGCAGCCCCTCGGCAGTGGTTTTTAGCCTTGCCTTCCCTTTAATATTTATTGTTGTTTTTGCCAACATAGGCGGCAGCGGTGTTAAGGTTGATGTTGGTGTTGCAAAAACCTGCGATACGCTGAACCCTGTTTATAAAGTATTAGGCAAAACGGGTGTGATCAATTTTATTAATGATCAATCGCCCGAGCAGATGAGTAAAAACCTGGCTAAAGGCAGTATTGATGCAATTATAAACGTACAAAAAAATGCTAACGGACAGCCGCCCTATACCCTTAATATACAGTACACCAAAGCATCGGCACAAAAAGATGGCATACTTCGGTCGTTAATAAACAACGTTTTTTACCAGCTGAACAGCCGGGGTAGCACCATACCACAACCCGTTGCCGAAGTAAAAGAAACAACAGTACAGGGCCGCGAGTATAAATACATCGACTTTATATTACCCGGCATGCTGGGCTTCTCGTTACTGAGCAGTGGTGTATTTGGTACCGCATTTGTGTTTATCAGCCTGCGCTTAACCTTAGTTATCAAACGTTTTTTTGCCACCCCGGTAAAACGCTATAGCATTGTTTTAGGTGAGGCTTTGGCACGCCTGGTATTTTCGTTATTAGGCGCTTTGTTTATTATTACCATTGGGCATTATGCATTTGGCTTTACGCTGATACATGGTATAGTTACCGTGTTAAACATGCTGGTACTGGCATCCATAGGGCTTATTATATTTATGGGCTTTGGGTTTACCATATCGGGCATTGCTAAAAACGAAAGTACGGTACCACCGCTTTCAAATATTATTACCATGCCGCAGTTTTTACTGTCGGGTACTTTTTTTGCTACAACGGCTTTTCCAAGCTGGTTACAATCTATCAGTAAAATATTACCTTTAACTTATTTAAACGATGCCATGCGTAAGGTAGCCTTTGAAGGTGCCGGGCTAACCGAAGTAACCCACCAGTTGCTGATATTAGGCATTTGGTTTATTGTGATATATGCAGTTGCCGTAAAAACCTTTAAATGGGAATAGTATTTTTAATTTGAGGTTTAAGGGCATGTGCAGTATTATGAATCCTGCAATAATTTAGCCTAAAAATCACCCAAACAGGTTAAATCAGGGGTTCAATATGAATTTTATGTTAATCTTCAAGTAATTTCATACATAATTTGTTGGAAATTGTATATTTGAAAACTGTACCACAGTAGTGTACATTTAACACTAAGTGGCTTTTTTAAATTATAAATTCCTATATCAAATGAGCTTAATAATTGATATCCATGCCCGCCAGATCCTTGATTCGCGCGGTAATCCTACTATTGAAGTAGATGTTTTAACTGAAAATGGCGCCCTTGGCCGTGCTGCTGTACCATCAGGAGCGTCAACCGGTGTGCACGAAGCTGTTGAACTTCGCGACGACGATAAATCTGTATATATGGGCAAAGGCGTACTTAAAGCCGTTGCAAATGTGAACGATATTATTGCCAAGGAATTACAAGGCATTGATGTTTTTGAGCAAAATGCCATTGATAAATTAATGATTGAGCTTGATGGCACCGAAAACAAAGGTAAATTAGGTGCTAACGCTATCCTTGGTGTTTCTTTAGCGGTTGCTAAAGCTGCTGCACAGGAAAGCCGCCAGCCTTTATACCGCTACATTGGTGGTGTTAATGCCAATACCCTGCCTATCCCAATGATGAACATTGTTAACGGTGGTTCGCACTCTGATGCACCTATTGCATTCCAGGAGTTTATGATCATGCCGGTTGGTGCTTCTTCTTTTTCAGAAGCATTAAGATGGGGAACTGAAGTATTCCATAACTTAAAAAAGATATTACATGACAGAGGCCTTTCAACCGCTGTTGGTGACGAGGGTGGTTTTGCACCAACCTTTGATAGCACTGAAGATGGCGTTGAAACCATTTTAAAGGCTATTGCAAAAGCAGGTTACGTAGCCGGCGAGCAGATTTGCCTTGCGTTTGACTGTGCTGCATCTGAATTTTACAAAGACGGTAAATACGACTATACAAAATTTGAAGGCGAAAAAGGTGCTATCCGCAGCAGTGCTGAACAAGCTGAATACCTTGCTCAATTAGCAGAAAAATACCCGGTTATTTCTATCGAAGACGGTATGGCTGAGGATGATTGGGAAGGCTGGAAAATATTAACCGAAAGAATTGGCCATAAAGTTCAGTTAGTAGGTGATGATTTGTTTGTAACCAACGTAACCCGTTTACAAAGAGGCATCAACGAAGATACTGCTAACTCTATCCTGGTAAAAGTTAACCAAATAGGTACTTTAACCGAAACTATTAACGCGGTAACTTTAGCACAAACCAACGGTTATACTTCGGTAATGAGCCACCGTTCGGGCGAAACTGAAGATTCAACCATTGCTGATCTGGCGGTTGCATTAAACTGCGGACAGATCAAAACAGGTTCGGCTTCACGTTCAGACAGGATAGCTAAATACAACCAGTTATTACGTATTGAAGAAGAATTAGGCGACAACGCAAAATTCATCGGTAAAAACTTTAAGTACTTCAAAAAGTAAGCGATTTGTGAAACTCGCGAATTTTATAAAAGCCGGCCACAAGCCGGCTTTTATGTTTTCAGAATTAAAATCTGCCCGATCATAAAAATCTGTTTTATATTAGCAGCATGAAAGCAAAAGGCTTTTTTAGAGTGATCCTGATATTGCTGGTGCTCAGCATTAATATTGGCTGCGACCAGGTTTCAAAATCCATCGTTCGCCGTAAAATGGATTATTATGATCAGATTGGCTTTCTGCACAACCATATCACCTTAAGCAAGGTTGAAAACGCTGGTGCATTTTTAAGCCTGGGCGATTCACTTAAAGGCCCCATGCGGATCATCCTGCTAAATCTTTTTCCTTTAATAGCCGTTCTTTTCGGGCTTTATTATATCCTCGCCAAAACAGATCTTAACCGCCTTACGCTTTTTAGCGTGATACTGATAGTAGGCGGCGGCATCGGTAACCTTTACGACAGGATTGTACACGGTTCTGTTACCGATTTTATGCACATCAACTTCGTGATCTTTCAAACAGGGGTTTTTAACGTCGCCGACGTATCAATAATGATAGGGATGTTTCTGCTTTTGATACAGGCATGGCTTAAACAGAAGGCAGAGCCTGAACCAGGCAGGGCTGTTGAGCAATAGCTATCACTGCTTTTTGTAAAGAATTTAGTCAAAAACTTACTTACCAATAAAAAGCGTATCTTTGCAGCTTATTACCCGTTAGCTTACGGTTTTGATTTATCAGACGACTCTTCAGATCCGCTTATGCAACCGCGTTAGCATATTATATTAAAAACATTAAATGTCATTTCAAGATTTAAAATTAATTGAGCCTATTTTACGGGCTTTAAAAACTGAGGGTTATACAACCCCCACCCCCATACAGGAACAATCCATCCCCATTATATTACAACAAAAGGATCTTTTGGGCTGCGCACAAACCGGTACCGGTAAAACTGCAGCATTTGCTATCCCTATTTTACAGTTATTATACCAGGATAGGTTACAGCACAAAGAGCAAAAAACAATAAAGGCCCTTATATTAACCCCAACCCGCGAGTTAGCTATCCAGATAAACGAAAGCTTTGCCGCTTATGGCAAGCATACCGGCTTAAAGCACCTGGTTATATTTGGTGGTGTTTCACAAAACCCGCAAACAGAAGCTTTAAGGCGTGGTGTTGATATTTTGGTAGCAACCCCCGGCCGTTTATTAGATTTGATGAATCAGCGTTTTGTAAACCTTGAGCACATTAAAATGCTGGTATTGGACGAAGCCGACCGTATGTTAGATATGGGCTTTGTTAACGATGTTAAAAAAGTTATAGCTAAAGTTCCGGCTAAAAGGCAAACACTGTTCTTTTCGGCAACTATGCCAAAAGAGATTCAGACTTTGGCCGATACCATATTAACCCGCCCCGAAAAGGTTGAGGTTACCCCGGTATCATCAACCGCCGATACCATACAGCAGTTGCTTTACTATGTAGAAAAGAATGATAAAAAAGCATTGCTTGCCCACATATTAAAAGATAAAGGCATTAAAACAGCATTGGTATTTACCCGCACCAAGCATGGTGCCGATAAGGTGGTAAAAGATTTGATCAAGATAGGTATCACTGCCGAGGCTATCCACGGTAATAAATCACAAAATGCGCGTCAGCGTGCATTAACAAACTTCAAAAACCGTACAACACGCGTTTTAATAGCAACTGATATTGCTGCCCGTGGTATTGATATTGATGAGCTTACGCACGTTGTAAACTACGAACTGCCAAACGTACCTGAAACATACGTACACCGTATTGGCCGTACAGGCCGCGCGGGTGCAAGCGGTATAGCCTTGTCTTTTTGTGACGATGAAGAAATTGAATTTTTAAAGGATATACATAAGCTGATAGCTAAAGAGATCCCGGTTGATGCAGAACACCCTTATGTGATGAGCCCTAAAACAATTGCCGCTAAGCACGAAGAAGGCAAAAAGAAAGGCCCTGCTCAGCGTGGTGGTTCTCCCAAAAGAGGCCGTGGTTTCGGCGGTGCAAGTAAACCCCGTACCGGCGGTAACGCAGGTGGCGGCAGCGGCATGAGCGGTGCAAGCCGTGGCGGCAACCGCGGTGGCCGTAGAGATTAATTAGTTTGAATTGAGTTGGTTAGGTTTTGACACGATAAACCTAACCAACAATTCAATATTTAAGCTTGCATGTTGATATGTTTAAAATGATATTTGCATTAACCACGCTTTTTAGATAGTTTTAAATGAAATTAAGTTTTATCAGCATGAAACGGCTAATTAACCTTTTCAGAAACAAGTATTTTTTAATCACCATAGCATTTTTGGTGTGGATGATATTTTTTGATAAAAACGATCTTTTCTCCCAATACCAATACCACCAGCAGGTAAGCAAGCTAAAACAAGAACGCGATTTCTACCAAAAAGAAACCGCCAAGGTATCTAACGACCTTGATGAGCTTACCTCAAATCCACAAAAACTCGAAAAGTTTGCCCGCGAAAAGTACCTCATGAAAAAAGATAATGAGGATGTTTTTGTAATAGTACAGGAAAAAAAAGAGGAATAGCAAATAGTTATTTACCCTAAAAAGTAAAGCTAAGTGCGATTCCCCCTTTCACTCATGCTAATTACTTAAACCTCACCCTCTCTTTTACGCAAAAACCATTCTGCACTTAACAGTAGCAGGATCAGCACAAACACCCATTTTACATCAATAATATCGCTGTAGTGTTTATCCTCATAAACTACTGTCTTGATATTCTCGTTTTTGCGGATCAGACTGGCGAGTTGATTAATTTGCGATGGCAGCAGCATTTGGCCGCCGCTTTGTCTGGCTATAGCATTCAGCAGCTGATGGTTTGCCGCACTCTGGCGCGATTCAAGGTTTAATGGTTTAACCGTTAGCTGGCCGGTGGCAGTAAATGCTTTGGTTCCGTTTTTGGTGGTAGCTGTATAATTGTATTCGCCAACAGGTAAGGCGCCGGCATCTAACTGGTAACTTTGACCATTCCTTCTAAACAAAAAGCTGTAATTTTTTCCTTTTTCGCTTTTCAGCTCAACGCGTACATCAGGCGTATTGATCAGCTCTAAGGCATCGTTGTATAATTCCGCATTGATAATTACGTTTTCGCCTTCATCAAAAACATGTTTGGCAGTGTATACAATGAAGCGCTGGTGATTTGCGTTGGCCGTTAGGTATTGAACACCCTGGCTAAACAGTTCTTCTACCGCATGGTGATTGCCATAGGTTTGAAACTCCGACAGCTGCCAGCGCCATAAACCCTCGCCACTCAGCACAGCTACACGTTGCCCGGCATCATCGGTAAAGGAGAGTAAAGGATAAGTAGTTTCAACACTGCCTATGCGCTGTTTGAGCAATACCCCACCTGCCATAGCCGAACTATAACTGCCATAAGGCGCCAGCAAAGGCGGGAAACCGCTGATCTTTTTACGGGATGAATCAGAGAGCGTAAAGCCGGTAAAATCGGCTACGGGCTGTGCAAATACTTCCTGCATCTCTAACCTGCCTGCACTTATCCTGACCATTTTTTGCGCATTATTGAAATTTTGTAAATCTGTTTGTGCCCCTACTAAATACCATAAAGGTATTTTACTTTTTACAAAGCCTTGCACAGCGCTGTTGCTTACCGCCGTTAGCTGGTAAAGCATTATCAGGTTATAATCTGCCGGTTTAATGCCAGCTATATCTGTTACCAGCGCTGTTTTAACCTCGTAGTTTTTATTGCTTTCAATGGCTTGCTTTATTACCGTAATATCCGGGTGCGGGGCCTCGTACAAAAGCAATACCTTTTGTTTAGCATCCAGCACATCTACATAAATAATTTCAGAGTTATTTTGGGTTGATATTTCATTACTAACCGCGGCTATGCTGATGTTAAACCTGCGCAGTCCTTTTTTATCAGCATTCAGCTTTAAAGTTACCGCCTTTTGAAAGCTATTGGAGTTTACCGGGATAGTTTGCGATGCTACCTGCCTGCCATCTTCGGTGACACTTAACCTCATATTTTCGCCTTTGCTTTGATAGGCTTCGGCCAAAACTTCTATCTCAAAATCATTCCCCAAAAAAGCGGTTTTATTGTAATTGATATTACCGATCAGCAAATCGCGTTTGGCAACTGTATCGCCCAGGGCAATGGTATAAATACTGGTTTTGAAATTTTTGGCTTCGTATTGCGGGTCTGCCCCTTCGTTGTAAAGTCCGTCAGTTGCCAATATCAAAGCACCTGTGTTTTGGTTTACAAAGCGCTCGTTAAGCTGGTACAGGGCCTTTGCTATATCGGTTTGCTTACCGTTAAAGGTTTTGCTTAGCCCATCGTTAATATCCCTGTTAAAATGGAAAGCCTGCACATTATATTCAGCACCTAATTCTTTTTTTAATGCCGACAGATCATCGGCCACCTTTTCGGGCGTTTCACCCGGAGCTTTGAACATCTTTACAGACTCCGAGTTATCCTGCAAAATTAAAATCAGCGGTTTTTGCGGATTATAGCTGATGGATTTTATTAGGGGGGATAAGAGTGTGAGCGAGATAACAGTTATAACCACTGCCCTTGCGGCAAAAAGGCCATAGCTGTATTGCTGCCCCAGGTTAACGGGTTGCCTGTACAACAGCCAGGCATATAATACACCCAGCGCAAGGCAGGCAGGTACCCACCATCCGGAAACCGTTCCCCAGGTAATTGAAAATAAAAACAGCATATCTGTATCCCAAATATGCTGTTTTTATTTATGATTTATTTCTTAATTTAAAACTAAGAAGTTTCTGTAATGCAATAATTACTATAACATTCCGCCATCAACCGGGATAACCTGCCCGGTAATGTAGGATGCCATATCTGATGCCAAAAACACGCAGGCATTGGCAACATCTTCGGTTTCGCCGCCGCGTTTAAGCGGGATGGCCTGTGCCCAGCCTTCAACCACTTTAGGGTCAAGTACCTCGGTCATTTCGGTTTTTATAAATCCCGGTGCAACTACGTTGGTACGGATATTACGCGAGCCTAATTCTTTAGCTATAGATTTTGAAAAGCCGATGATACCCGCTTTTGAAGCCGCATAGTTTGATTGCCCGGCATTACCCTGCACACCCACTACCGAACTTATGTTAATGAAAACACCGTTACGGTTCTTCATCATTATTTTTGATGCTGCTTTGGTTACGTTGAAGATAGATTTCAGGTTTACGTCCAAAACCTCGTCCCATTGCTGCTCTGTCATGCGCATTAGCAAGCCATCTTTAGTGATACCTGCATTGTTAACCACAATGTGTAAAGTGCCAAAGTCGGCAACAATATCAGTGATCAGTTTATCAGCTTCTTCAAATTTTGAAGCATCAGAGCGGTAACCTTTTATTTTTGTACCGAAACTTTGCAGTTCCTGCTCCAGGGCCTCCCCTTTTTCCACAGATGATAAATAAGTAAAAGCCACATTGGCGCCATGCTCGGCAAACTTTTCGGCTATTTTGCGGCCTATTCCTTTTGATGCGCCGGTGATAAGCGCGGTTTTTCCTTCTAATAATTTCATATCTATAACATGATTTTGGCTGGCGAAGTTAGTTATTTAGAGTGAAAGTTTGAAAAATGGGAAACAATGACTATTGAAGAGATTGTAGGGTTGACAGATTAATTTTAAATAACTTATTTATACATTTAAAGCTACCTAACACGTGGTTTTTTATATCGATATAACAACAGTCAAATGAATAAAATTTTAGTAATACTTCTATTTGGATTTTTCAATCACTCGAATTTACTCGCTCAAACTACTATTGGAGAGTCAAAAGAAGAAATAAGGAAGTTAATTCAATCTAATCCAAACTTTAAGTTATTGCCAGGTGATAATTGTGATACATTAAATTTTGCACAAGGCATGCAAGCTATTTTTCTATATAAAAATAATATATGTTATAGCTCCACCAGTGTTTTACCGCTAAAATACAAGAATGATATTATCGAAAAGATGACAACTGATTCTTACAAAAAAATAAATGATAATACCTGGATAGATAATAAAAAGACAATCCAGGTGACGGTTAGTGTTGATAAAAAAAAAGCACTTGCTATGTAACGACAACTTATTATAAAATAAACTAAAATGGAAAGAGTAACCTTGTTCCAGGATTACTCTTTCAAAATAAATTATCAAAGCGGCTAATAAATTAGTGCGTAACGCTAAACACTTTAGCGGTTCCTTCGGTGCCATCCGCACAGATAGGAATGATCCTTCCGTTAATGCCGCTATATGCGCAGCCGGTACCAGAAGGAATTGTTATGGTTGCTGAAGTGGAATTGGTTGATGTTGTACCAAAAGATGAACCTGTGGCACAATAAAAATTACCGCCATAGGTAAAATGATCGGGGGTACCTGTGTAGGTCCAGGTGATGGTAATGGAGTAAGGACCATTGTAAACACCTGTTACGCCGGTAACAACCGCATTACAGCTAAACTCCTGCTTAGCTTTGGCTTTTACCTTGTGAATTTTGTGATTTGGTTTGATGGATGTAAACGAGTAAACGGTCACCAAAATTAGCCCAACTAAAATGGTGATGATAAGATTTCTTTTCATATCTCTAAGGTTTAAAAGGTTAATAATTAACAAATAATGGATAGGATTCCGCTTTGATAATAATTAAATCTATCACAATATTTACTAATAAGCAAATTAAGAGCGTTTTATTTCTTAACAATTATTAATAATAAAGCTTACTATCAACTAAAATCATTGCCCTTATAAAAGTTTACAAGGCTATTCTCTATATTTGACCCAAGTTCTTTACTTTATTTCAACTTGAGGTTTCCGGGTCTTTGATCCGGAATGAAAAAGGAACCGTGTGAAAATCACGGGCTGTCGCGCAACTGTAAGTAACGCAAAAGAGTTGTTGCCATTACCAATGTCCATTGTATCACCAAAACGATATGAGAAGGACGGCAACAATGTTACAAGCCAGGATACTTGCCCCATGTTTAAGACAATGCTTTCGCGTATTGAAGCAGTAGTCAGAGAATAAAGCACTATTACAGGTATTTGATATGCCCGTGTATTGCCTATATCTTTTATTACCATTTTCTCCGAAAGCATACCGAAAACCGTAAGGAGCATTAATTAAAATTAATGTTTAACCAAAAAAGTTTTATGCGTATGCTCAAAAACAATCTCGGGTACCCGCGTGTGGGCGCCCATCGTGAACTCAAAAAGGCCAGTGAACAATACTGGGCCGGCAAAACAAGCCGCGAAGAATTAATGGCAGTTGCCCGTACTATCCGCCAGCAAAACTGGAAACTACAACAGGAGGCAGGGATTGACCTGATACCCTGTAACGATTTTAGTTTTTACGACCTGGTATTGGACACCTCCCTGATGTTAGGCGTTATACCGCAGCGGTACAATGCCGTTTTAACAGGGAACGATCAGAATAAAGAGATCGATCTTTATTTTGCTATGGCAAGGGGCTATCAAAAGGACGGGCTTGACATTACCGCAATGGAAATGACCAAGTGGTTTGATACCAACTACCATTATATTGTGCCCGAATTTACAGCCAATCAATCTTTCAGGCTATTTTCCGAAAAGATCTTTGATGAATTTAACCTGGCCAAACAGGTTACCGGCACCATTACTAAACCGGTACTGATAGGCCCCGTTTCGTACCTTTTATTGGGTAAAGAAAAAGAGGCAGGTTTTGATAAGATAGACCTGATTAAAAAGATAGTACCCGTTTATATCGAGATATTGAATAGGCTGAAGCCGCATGGTGCTGTATGGGTGCAGATTGATGAACCCTTTTTAGCGCTCGATCTATCCCAGAAAGAAAAAGATGCCTTTGTTTACGCCTACAAAGAGATTAAAAACCACTGCCCCGAAATTAAGACCCTGCTTACTACCTATTTTGAAAGTTTAAATGAAAACACTGCTTTAGCTGTTAACCTTCCTGTGCATGCTCTGCATATTGATTTGGTGCGCGGCGCAAAACAGTTAGATGAAGTATTAACCATAATGCCCGAAAGCCTGAATCTGTCCTTAGGAGTGGTTGATGGCCGCAACATCTGGAAGAATGATTATATCCGCTCCTTAGCGCATATTAAAAAAGCCATAGCAGTTATTGGATCGGAGCGTTTAATGATAGCCCCAAGCTGCTCCCTGCTGCATACGCCTTTTGACCTTGACCTGGAAACTACCATCCACCATGAGATAAAGAACTGGATGGCCTTTGCCAAACAAAAGCTGAATGAGGTTAACGAGCTGAGCCAAATTATTGGGGGTAACAATGAACTGCTTAAAGTCAATATCGAAGCTATTTCAACCCGTAACCTATCTAAACTGATCCACAAGCAGGAGATCAAGAACAGAGTTGAAGCCATCACGGATGCCGATGCCAACAGGATCAGCAAATTTACATCGCGCCAAAAAATACAGCAGGGTAATTTCAGGTTACCGTTGTTCCCTACCACTACTATTGGCTCGTTTCCGCAAACGGATGACATTCGCCAGTTAAGGGCGCGCTTAAAAAAAGGCGAACTCACCCTTGAGCAATATGATGCCCGGATAGAACAGGCAACCATTGATGCCATACGCTGGCAGGAAGAAATTGGTATTGATGTTTTGGTGCATGGCGAATTTGAGCGCAATGATATGGTTGAATATTTTGGCGAGCAGTTGGATGGCTTTTTATTCACCAAAAACGGTTGGGTACAAAGCTATGGTAGCCGCTGTGTTAAGCCGCCTGTTATTTATGGTGACGTAAGTAGGCCAAAGGACATGACCGTGCGCTGGAGCAGCTTTGCACAAGCCAATACGCATAAACTGATGAAAGGCATGTTAACCGGCCCGGTAACTATTTTGCAATGGTCTTTTGTGCGGGATGATCAGCCACGATCTGAGACTACTAATCAGATTGCCCTTGCCATAAGGGATGAAGTTGTTGCATTAGAGAAGGCAGGCATAAAGGTGATACAAATTGACGAGCCGGCCATACGCGAAGGTTTACCCCTGCGCAAAGCCGACCGCGCTGCTTACCTGGACTGGGCCGTAAAAGCATTCCGTATTTCGGCCAGTGGCGTGCAGGACGAAACGCAGATCCACACCCACATGTGCTACAGCGAGTTCAACGATATTATCAAACACATAGCCGATATGGATGCCGATGTGATCACGATTGAAACCTCGCGCTCACAAATGGAACTGCTGGAGGCATTTGCCGATTTTAAATATCCTGCGGAGATAGGCCCCGGTGTTTATGATATACATTCGCCAAGGATCCCATCAACAGAAGAAATGGTGAACCTGCTTGAAAAGGCCGCTGCCCTGCTCCCTGTAGGCAATATTTGGGTAAACCCTGACTGCGGACTAAAAACAAGGAAATGGCCCGAAACACAGGCCGCACTTGAAAATATGGTGAAAGCAGCACAAGCTGCCCGCGAAATATTTAGTAAACAAACTGTAAATTAAACCAAAAGCCGTTCAGTTATGCTGAACGGCTTTGTACTATTGCATCATGAATATTGAAGAAAGAATACAATTAGCCGAAACCAGGATTTTTAAAGCGGTTTTCCCCAATACAACTAACCATTACGATACGCTTTTTGGCGGTACGGCCATGCACATGATGGACGAAGTGGCCTTTATAACAGCTACCCGCTTTACGCGTAAAACAATGGTTACGGTATCATCAGACAGGATAGATTTTAAACAACCCATTCCCGCCGGAACTATTATTGAACTGATAGGTAAAATTCAGCACGTTGGAAATACCAGCCTGAAGGTATTGGTTGAAATTTATGTAGAAGAAATGTATTCGTTTGAAAGGGAGAAAGCCATCACCGGCACTTTTACTTTTGTGGCGATAGATAAAGATAAAAAACCGGTTAAGGTTTTGGATTAAGTTAGCAATCAGGGTGTAAAAACAACATCTTATTCTATTCAGCAACTCCAATCATCGCCCTGTATTCCTGCTGCAGATCGAGCAAACAGGATGCACACATGCAGCCCTCATAGTTTTCACTGATGTATTGTACTTCGTTTAAATTAAGCTGCACAACACTGCACTGGCACTTGGTGTAGGAGTTTGCCTTACACTCAATGCCGGTACCGCAACGGTCGCATGGGATGATCTCGTGTTTTGTGTTCATCAATTAAAAACGCCCAAAAATAAGCAGAGGCGCAATACTTTGCGCCTCTGAATTGTAAAAATTATCATTTAGCAAGTCCACCATTTACTGCGGCCTGCTATTATACTTATGCAGAACAGGTCACACAACCTTCTTCCATTGAGCATGACGGGCCTTCAGGTACATCATTGCTTAATGATGCCACTACATCAGGTATTACAGCATCCATATTTTTACCGCCCTGGTTTTCAACTGTAAATTTAACCGCTTGCGATGCTGCCTGTGTACGCAGGTAGTACATACCTGTTTTAAGACCTTTCTTCCATGCGTAAAAGTGCATTGAAGTAAGTTTTGATGCATTTGGCGAGTTAATGAACAAGTTTAATGATTGCGACTGGCAGATATAAGCACCCCTATCGGCAGCCATATCAATAATGGTTCGCATCTTTATTTCCCAAACGGTTTTGTAAAGTTCTTTTACATCAACAGGTATTTCAGCAATATCCTGGATTGAACCGTTGGCAGTGATGATCTTATCTTTCATTGCACCATCCCACAAACCAAGGTTAACTAAGTCGCGCAGCAGGTGTTTATTTACGATAACAAACTCACCGCTTAATACACGGCGGGTGTAAATGTTTGAGGTATATGGCTCAAAGCACTCGTTGTTACCTAATATTTGCGATGTTGAAGCTGTAGGCATCGGCGCAACTAATAATGAGTTACGTACACCGTGGTTCATTACATCTAAACGCAGGTTTTCCCAGTCCCAACGGCCGCTATCAGGTGCTACGTTCCATAAATCAAACTGGAACTGTCCTTTTGATAGAGGTGAGCCCTCAAAGGTTGAGTATGGACCATCCTTAATAGCCAGATCCTTAGATGCTGTCATAGCTGCAAAGTAGATGGTTTCAAAGATCTCTTTATTCAGCTTCTTAGCGCCTTCGCTTTCAAACGGTAAACGTAACAGGATAAAAGCATCAGCCAAACCTTGTACACCTAAACCAATAGGGCGGTGACGCAAGTTAGAGTATTCGGCTTCCTTAATAGGGTAATAGTTATGATCAATGATCTTGTTAAGGTTGATAGTAGCCTGGTAGGTTACTTCGTATAACTTAACATGATCAAATATCCCATCTCTAACATAACGGGGTAAAGCAAGTGAGGCAAGGTTACAAACAGCAACTTCATCTTTTGCAGTGTACTCTATAATTTCGGTACAAAGGTTTGAGCTTTTTATAGTACCTAAATTTTGCTGATTTGATTTTCCGTTAGCAGCATCCTTGTATAACAGGTATGGAGTACCGGTTTCTACCTGGGCATCTAATATAGCAAACCACAGTTCCTGTGCTTTTACTACGCGGCGTGCGCGGCCTTCTTTTTCATATTTGGTATAAAGGTCTTCAAACTCCTTACCCCAGCATTCGGCTAAGCCTGGTGCTTCGTGCGGGCAAAATAAGCTCCAGTCTTCATTAGCTTCAACACGCTGCATGAAAAGATCTGATACCCAAAGGGCATAGAACAAATCGCGGGCACGCATTTCTTCTTTACCATGATTTTTACGCAGATCTAAAAATTCAAATACATCTGCATGCCAAGGCTCTAAATAAATAGCGAAGGCACCTTTACGCTTGCCACCACCCTGGTCAACATAACGTGCAGTATCGTTAAATACACGCAGCATCGGGATAATACCGTTGCTTGTACCATTGGTACCGCTGATGTATGATCCTGTAGCCCTTACGTTATGAATGCTTAAGCCAATACCACCTGCACTTTGTGATATTTTAGCAGTTTGTTTTAATGTATCGTATATACCTTCAATACTATCATCCTGCATGGTTAATAAAAAGCATGATGACATTTGAGGTTTTGGTGTACCGGCATTAAATAATGTTGGTGTAGCGTGGGTAAACCAGCGCTCGCTCATTAAGTGGTAAGTTTTGATAGCGCTCTCAACATCCTCTTTATGGATACCGATTGATACACGCATAAATAAGTGCTGCGGACGCTCAGCTATCTTACCATTCACTTTTAGCAGGTATGATTTTTCAAGGGTTTTAAAACCGAAATAATCAAAGCCAAAGTCGCGGTCGTAAATAATGGTGCTGTCTAACAATTCAGCATTGTTTTCAATTACCGCCCAAACATCATCAGCAAGCAACGAAGCATCTTTGCCTGTTTTAGGGTCAATGTAATCATGCAGTAAACGCATGGTTTCAGAAAACGACTTGATGGTGTTTTTGTGCAGGTTTGATACTGCAATACGTGATGCCAGCAATGCATAATCAGGGTGCTTGGTAGTTAATGACGCAGCCGTTTCAGCAGCTAAGTTATCAAGCTCAGATGTGGTTACGCCATCAAATAAACCTTCAATTACTTTTTTAGCCACATCAATAGGGTCAACTAACTGAAACCCATAACACAACTTTTCAATACGTGCTGTGATTTTGTCAAATTTTACCGTTTCTTTTTTTCCGTCTCTTTTTACTACGAACATCTTGGACCCCCTTGATTCTCTGCCCTGCTGGCAGAAGTAATTGTTAATTAATTATTGACCGCTGACTATTTGATTATAGGATTTAGCTGAACTTCAACTTCCTTTAAACCTTTTCTTCCTTAAAAATCTTCATCTAAGGAGAACGACTTGCTCTCCTGTGAGTTTAATACCCCACTTTTTTGATAATCGCCTACCCTTTTTTCAAAGAAATTGGTTTTACCCTGTAACGAGATCATCTCCATAAAATCAAATGGATTTGATGCTCCGTACACCTTATCATATCCTAATTCACCCAACCATCTGTCGGCCACAAATTCAATGTACTGGCTCATCAGCTTCGCGTTCATACCTATCAGGCTAACCGGCAAAGCATCACTTATAAATTCTTTTTCTATTTCAACTGCATCAGTTATAATAGCGGTTGCTGCTTCTTTTGATAGTTTATTGCTCAGCATTCTGTACAACAAACAAGCAAATTCGCAGTGCATACCTTCATCTCGTGATATCAGCTCATTGCTAAAGGTTAAGCCCGGCATTAAACCACGTTTCTTTAACCAAAAGATAGAGCAGAAACTACCTGAGAAAAATATCCCCTCAACAGCTGCAAAAGCAATTAGGCGTTCGGCAAAGGTTCCGTTATTGATCCATTTTAAAGCCCACTCTGCTTTTTTACCCACACATGGTACGGTATCAATAGCATGGAACAAACGGTCTTTTTCGGCGGGATCTTTTATATAAGTATCTATCAGCAGCGCATAGGTTTCAGAGTGGATGTTTTCCATCATGATCTGGAAACCGTAAAAGCAACGTGCCTCAGGCAGCTGCACTTCGCTCATAAAGTTTACAGCAAGGTTCTCGTTAACTATCCCGTCGCTTGCCGCAAAGAATGCCAATACATGAGATACAAAGTGCTTTTCGCCCGGGTTCATGTTCTCCCAATGCTTCATGTCATCGCTCAGATCAATCTCTTCGGCGGTCCAGAAACTTGCCTCACATTTCTTATACATTTCCCAAATTTCGGGATACTTAATAGGTAGTATAACAAAGCGATCTTTGTTCTCTCTAAGTAATAATTCAGTCTCCTGTTCCATGCACTCTTTTTATTTAAAAACCCCTTTCAATACCTATTTTTCAAGGTTCTTACATCCTTGTGGTCGGCAGATAGCAATGGCATGGAGCCGGGTGTACCTTATAGTAAAAAAGCATTTAATTCTGCTTTAACTATTTAATTATCACCCCCTCTATCCTCACTGTCAAACTACTTTAACTTTACAAATCAAACCATGATGTTACCATGGTTAACCCCCTTTTACTGGCTTGGTTGCCAGCAATATTAGATAGCGTTGAAAGAACTTATAATTCAAATATAGGGCTTGAATTTTTAGGATGTTAGTTTAAGTTTTTAACATCACCTATAAGTTATAAACAAATTAAAAGTGGAAAGGTTAGGGCAGAGATAATTAGGTGATGAGGAACCTATTTTAAGCATCGGGTTGGTAATGTATCAAATGACAAATCATCAACATTACCAGCCCGGCTAAATGATTGCTTAATCAGCAACCGGAACAAATTTCATAGACACGGAGTTTACGCAATGGCGGGTATTTTTTGGAGTTAAATATTCACCTTCAAAAACATGGCCTAAGTGCGCGCCGCAATTGGCACAAATAATTTCAACACGCCTGCCATCAGCATCAGGCACGCGTTTTACAGCACCGGGTATCTCATCATCAAAGCTCGGCCATCCGCAATGCGATTCGAATTTCGACTCAGACGTATAAAGCGGCGTATCGCATCTTTTACATACATACAAACCCTGTGCATGATTATCCAATAAAGAACCCGTAAAAGGGCGCTCTGTGCCTTTGTATAATATCACCTGTTCTTCTTCGGGAGTTAATTTATTATATTCCATTTTATATAATTGAATTTTGATTTTAATTGACAGATTAATTAGGTGGGCGGAATGAAATCCTGTTACTTTATCCCTACCCCCACTTATATAAATATACGACAATTAGCCCGCTAATTTTGTTTTTGCAGATGGAATTGACACAGGGTTGACGCTTGGTTGTGGGTATTAGTATTGCAATACATGCTATGTCAACATTAAACCCAAACAAAAAATCCCGGCCAAACTGACCGGGATTTTTTGTTTTTATATTTTCAGCTTTCGCCGTTAAGCATTACGCTAATTTAGCCAGCTCTTCTGCCAATGCAGCACCAATTTCGGCTGGCGATTCAACAACGCGGATACCACACTCACGCATGATCTTCATTTTTGCAGCTGCTGTATCATCGGCACCGCCAACAATTGCACCAGCATGGCCCATACGGCGGCCCGGAGGCGCTGTTTGGCCAGCAATAAAGCCCACTACAGGTTTAGTACCGTTTTCTTTTATCCATTTTGCCGCTTCGGCTTCCATACCACCACCAATTTCACCAATCATGATGATACCGTGCGTTTCCGGATCGTTCATTAATAATTCAACCGCTTCTTTAGTAGTTGTACCAATAATAGGGTCGCCACCAATACCAATAGCGGTAGTGATGCCTAAACCTGCTTTAACTACCTGGTCAACCGCCTCGTAAGTTAAAGTACCTGATTTTGAAACTACTCCAACATGGCCTTTTTTGAAGATAAAGCCCGGCATGATACCGATCTTTGCCTCATCAGCAGTGATAATACCCGGGCAGTTTGGCCCAATCAGGCGCGAATCCTTGCCTACCAGGTATTCCTTTACCATAATCATATCCTTTGTAGGGATACCTTCGGTAATACAAACAATAACCTTTATACCAGCCTCGGCTGCTTCCATAATTGAATCGGCTGCAAAAGCAGGAGGTACAAATATGATAGATACATTAGCACCTGTTTCCTGTACAGCATCATACACGGTATTAAAAACTGGTCTGTCAAGGTGCGTTTGGCCGCCTTTACCGGGCGTAACACCACCAACAACCTGCGTTCCGTACTCAATCATCTGCGAAGCATGGAAACTACCTTCTTTACCTGTAAAACCCTGAACTATAACTTTGGAATCTTTATTTACGAGTACACTCATTGGATTTTTTTATTTGTAGGGCAAAGCTAAAGTTTTTGATTGAATGTCAAACCCATTGTGCTACTATTGAGCTAATAATTTTACAATAGGTAAATAACATCAGTTTAATGAAGCCGGTGGGTTAAACTCACCCTCGCTCTTAGCTATCACAATAGTGGCAATCCCGTTCCCTATCATGTTGGTAATGGCCCGTGCTTCTGACATAAACCTGTCTACCCCCAACAATATAGCAACGCCTTCGGCCGGGATCAGTTTAATGGCTGCCAGTGTTGAAGTCAGGATAATAAAACCACTGCCCGTTACCCCTGCCGCCCCTTTTGAGGTGATCATCAGGATACCGATAATGGTTACCTGCTGCTCCCAAGTTAGCGGGATATGAAATACCTGCGCCAAAAATATCACCGACATGGACAGGTATATAGTAGTACCATCTAAATTAAAAGAATAACCTGCCGGGATAACCAGGCCAACCACAGATCGTGAACAGCCGAATTTCTCCATCTTATCCATCATGGCCGGCAATACCGATTCGGAAGATGAGGTTCCCAATACGATCAATATCTCTTCCTTTATAAATTTGAGGTATCCCCAAAGGCTGAACTTATACAAGCGGCAGATAACGTTGAGCACAATAAAAATGAACAGGATCATGGTGATATAAACCGATCCCATCAGCAAGGCCAGCGGTTGAAGCGTTTTAATGCCATAAGTACTGATGGTATACGCCATACCCCCAAAGGCACCTATGGGTGCCACCCGCATTACCATGCGCATAATGTTAAAAAACACTTTGGCAAGCTTATCAAACAAACTAATAACGGATTGTCCCGTTTCGCCCATGTGGCTCAATCCAAACCCAAACAATATCGCAAAGAAAAGGATCTGTAAAATATCGCCCTTGGCAAAAGCATCAAATACATTACCGGGTACAATATGGGCTATAAAATCTCCCCAGTGCATGTCGGCTGCAGCTTTTTGGTAAACGGCCAGCTTAGAGGCATCAGTAGCCCCATGATTTACAAAGCCATCGCCGGGTTTTAAAATATTGGCTACCAAAACACCTATTATTAAAGCAAAGGTGCTTACTATCTCAAAGTACAATAAAGCCTTACCACCTACCCTGCCCACTTTTTTCATATCGCTCATGCCGGCAATACCCAGCACAATAGTGAAAAATATAATGGGCGCTATAAGCATGGTTATTAAACTGATAAAGGTTTGGCTGATAAGCTTTGCCGTTGGCCCGAAGGATTTAAAGCAAAAGCCTATCACCACCCCTAACAGTATACCGGTAATAACCTGAAAATTGAGATTGGTTAGCAGTTTCTTCATTTAATAACAAGTATACGGTTTAGCGGTAATATTATAATACAATTACCCCTAACGAAATATGCCGGGCTATATAATTTTGATCAAACATTCCCGTTATTAGCAGCAATGAAAGCTATTGCGCTGTTTTTAATTCTATGTATGCTAACCCTCTCGGCGGTGCCGGTAAGGGCTGTGGCTTTACATACCGGGTTAAAAAAAGAATGCTGCTTTAAAACCGCCAAACAAAGGCCTTGCAAACAAAGTAAAAACACTTGCAACGGGCAAGGTGCATGCACTTTTTTATCATGCAGCGGTTGTGGTTTTTTAGTAATCAGCAGCATTAATATTACCCCTGCAATGCCCATTATTACAAAAAATGCGGCAGCCTATTATGCAGCGGGTAATATTTCAGGCTTTTCGCTTTCTTCCTGGCACCCTCCAAAAGTTTAATAATAAGTCCGTTCTACCTTGCCTTATCCATAAGTCAAATTATTATTAAACATTATTTAAAATCAAAATCATGAAAAAGTTTTTTTTTCATCACTATGGTGATGCTATCTGCTATAAGTACAATTTCTTTCGCCAATACACCATGCTGCAACAGTAAAATGAACCATTGTACCAGGTGTGCAAAAAGTTGCGACCGTACCACCTGTATGGATTATTGCAGTAAAACCTGCAAGAATCATGGCGAATGCGCTAAAACATGTAAGTAACCATCAAAGAGCCGGGGTCAACCCGGCTTTTTGATTTAAAGGCGACCTGCAATGTTGCTTTAGTCAATCTACCTGTGCTTCCCAAGGTACAAAACCAGGTGCTAAACTTATTCAACTAAATCACTACCAAACTCATAGGGATTTTCTTAATTTCGCAGCCTCATACGCGTAAATAAAAAAATGGACTATCAATTTAAGGATATAGAGAAAAAGTGGCAAAAGTTTTGGGCTGATAATCAGACTTTCAAAGCCGAAGATAAAACCACCAAACCCAAGTATTATGTGCTGGATATGTTCCCGTACCCATCAGGTGCGGGGCTACATGTGGGCCATCCGCTGGGCTATATTGCTTCTGATATTTTTTCGCGCTATAAAAGGCTTAAAGGCTTTAATGTACTGCACCCAATGGGTTACGACAGCTTTGGCCTGCCGGCCGAGCAATATGCCATACAAACCGGGCAGCACCCTGCAATAACCACCGAAGCAAATATTGCAACCTACCGCCGCCAGCTTGACCAGATCGGTTTTTCTTTTGACTGGAGCCGCGAAGTGCGCACCAGCTCGCCAGATTATTATAAATGGACGCAGTGGATTTTTATGCAGCTTTTTAACAGCTGGTATAATAAGGATGCTGATAAGGCACAAAGTATTGCCAAATTAGTTGAGCATTTTGAAAATAACGGCTCGGCAGGTATCAATGCAGTTTGTGACGACGAGGTTGCAACCTTTACTGCTGATGAATGGAAAGCTAAAAGCAACCAGGACCAACAAGCCGAACTATTAAAATACCGCCTTACCTACCTGCGCGAAAGCACCGTTAACTGGTGCGCTGCCTTAGGTACGGTATTGGCTAACGACGAAGTTAAGGATGGATTTAGCGAGCGTGGCGGCTACCCTGTTGAACAAAAGAAAATGATGCAATGGAGCATGCGCATTACCGCCTATGCTGATAGATTATTGAAAGGATTAGATACAATTGACTGGCCCGAACCTTTAAAAGAAATGCAAAGGAACTGGATAGGCAAAAGCGTAGGTGCATTGGTTAGATTTAAGCTTGAAGCTGTTACCACCCTCTCCCCTGGAGAGGGCCGGGGTGAGGCTTACATAGAAGTATTTACCACCCGTGCCGATACTATTTTTGGTACTACTTTTTTGGTTATAGCACCCGAGCATGAGCTGGTGGCATCATTAACTAGCAATGCGCAAAAAGGCGATATTGAAGCCTACATCGCGCAGGCTAAAAAGAAATCGGAGTTAGAGCGTATGGCTGATGCCAAAACCGTATCAGGTGCATTTACCGGCAGCTATGCAATAAACCCGGTTAATGGCGAAAAGATACAGGTATGGATTGCTGATTATGTTTTGGCAGGCTACGGAACCGGTGCCGTAATGGCCGTACCATCCGGCGATCAGCGCGATTATTTGTTTGCCAAACATTATAACCTGCCGATAATCCAGATCATCGACCAACAAAAAATTGATACCGAAGCCGACCCTACCAAAGAAGGCCGGTATATAAACTCAGGCTTTATTAACGGTTTAACTTACAAAGAAGCTACCGCTGCCATTATTGCCAAGCTGGAAGAAATTGGCGCCGGTAAAGCAAAAGTAAACTTCAGGATGCGCGATGCCATATTTGGCCGCCAGCGTTACTGGGGCGAGCCTGTTCCTGTTTATTTTAAGGATCAATTACCTTATCTGATCAGCGAAAGCGAGCTGCCATTGATACTGCCCGAGGTTGATAAATACTTACCAACCGAAAGCGGCGAACCGCCTTTAGCCCGCGCCACAGACTGGAATTATAAGGCCTCACCTAAATCCTCTCCAATGGAGAGGACTTTACAAGCAGGCGAAGCTAATTCCCTCTCCCCTGGAGAGGGACAGGATGAGGCTTTTGAATATGAATTAAGCACCATGCCGGGTTGGGCAGGCAGCAGCTGGTACTGGTACCGATACATGGATGCACAAAACGACCAGGAGTTTGCATCAAAACAAGCTATTGAATACTGGAAAGATGTTGACCTGTACATAGGCGGATCAGAACATGCTACCGGGCACTTGCTGTACAGCCGTTTCTGGAACAAGTTTTTAAAGGACATGGGCCTTGTTGTTGAGGAAGAGCCTTTTAAAAAGCTGATAAACCAGGGGATGATACAGGGAAGATCAAACTTCGTTTATCGTTTGGTTGATGAGGATGGCCGCGGTACAAACACCTTTGTTTCTGCCGGGTTAAGAAAAGAATATAAAACCTCTGATCTGCATGTTGACGTAAACATTGTAGAGAACGATATATTGAATATAGATAAATTCAAAAAGTGGAGGCCCGAATATGCCGATGCTGAATTTATATTGGAAAACGGCAAATACATCTGCGGCGTTGAAGTCGAAAAAATGTCGAAATCAAAGTTCAACGTGGTTAACCCCGATGATTTGATCGAGCGTTATGGGGCCGATACCCTGCGTATGTACGAGATGTTTTTAGGTCCGCTGGAACAAAGCAAACCATGGAACACCAATGGCATTGAAGGCGTGTTTAAATTTCTGCGTAAATTTTGGCGCTTGTTCCATAACGATGCCTGGGAGTTTAGTGTATCGGGCGATGAACCTACCAAAGCCGAATTAAAATCATTGCACAAGATCATCCGTAAGGTTGAGGAAGATGTAGAACGTTTTTCGTTCAATACATCGGTTTCCAGCTTTATGATTGCCGTAAATGAGCTGACAGATCTTAAAAGCAACAAGAAAGCTATCCTGCAGGATATGGTAATTATACTTTCGCCTTATGCCCCTCATATCTGCGAGGAATTATGGGTATTATTAGGTAACCAGGCAGGTACTTTAAGCTATGCAAACTACCCAAAATTTAATTGGGCTTACCTTGTTGAAGATGAATTTGCCTACCCTGTTTCTTTTAATGGTAAAACAAAAATGAACCTTAGTTTGTCATTGAGCCTGGAACTTAAAGATATTGAAGCCAGTGTTTTAGCCAATGCCGATGTACAAAAATACCTTGATGGTAAAACCCCTAAAAAGGTAATAGTTGTTAAGGGCCGCATAGTAAATATTGTACTTTAAACACTAAGTACTGTAACTAATTCATTACAGGGGATGGTTATTGCAAAATAATAACTATCCCGTTGTAACAATTCGCCTATTTTCGCCTCAAATTACAAAACCAATAAAGAATGAAACGTTTTTACATACTTATTATAATTATATGCTCCGTTATTTCGGCCAAGGCACAGTTTGGTGCTGTGGGTAGTGGCGGATCAAAAATTGTAGGAAAAATTACCGGAACAATCATAGATTCGGTTACTAAAAAACCGATGGATTATGTACCGGTTAGCTTATACCACAGCGGCGGCAAAAGCCCGATGAATGGTGTTGTTACCGATTCGAAAGGAAATTTCGAGTTGGATAACATCCACCCCGGCAGCTACAAAATATCGGTTGATTTTATGGGTTACCGGTCAAAAGTAATTGATCCTATCACCACAACCGATGGAAAACCCGATAAAGGATTGGGTAACATTATCTTTTCGCCTACAGCAAGGGCACTAAAAGAAGTGGTTATTACAGGGGCAACTCCCCTGGTTGAAAACCGCATCGACAAAATAGTTTACAATGCAGAAAAGGACATAACCGCTGCCGGTGGTAGCGCAACGGATATACTGCAAAAAGTACCCTTGGTATCGGTTGATATAAATGGTAACGTATCTTTACGTGGTGATGCAAACGTGCGCGTACTTATAAACGGCAAGCCATCCGGTGCCACATCAGCCAGCTTATCAGATGTTTTAAAAGGTATCCCGGCCGATCAGATCAAAAGTATTGAAGTGATCACTTCGCCATCAGCAAAATATGACGCAGAAGGCTCAGCAGGTATCATTAACATCATTACCAAGCAAAAAAATATTTCTGGTATCAGCGGCAGTGTTAGCGGTGGTGTAGGTACCCGTCAAAATAACGGTAACATGAACTTTAACTACAATAAAAACAGGTTCAACTTAACCGTGAATGTTGGTGGTAATGCATCATGGCCTCAAACTTCATTAACAGATTTTAAACAAACCATTGATAACGGAACTATTAATACCTCAACCGAAACAAAAGGCACCAGCAAGGTAACACGCCACGCAGTGATAGGTACTGTATCTGCAGGCTATGAGTTTAATGCCTACAACAGCATTACCACCAGCGTACGCCTTAATCAAATTGAGTTTAATACCAACTCCAATTCGCAAACTATTGCCGCCACTCCATACAGCAGCAATACCATTGGCCATGCTGTACCGGCAAGCGGATTTGACTGGAATGTTGATTATACCCACAAGTTTAAAAAGGAAGGCGAAGAGCTTGACCTGTCTACACAGTGGAGCCACAGCATTGGTAATACCGATTTTACCACCTATTATACCAGTGTATTTAAAAACATAAAAAACAATATTGACGGTACCAATAACGAGTACACTTTACAGGCTGATTATACCCTGCCTATAAACACTACTTTTAAATTAGAATCAGGCGGTAAGTACATTATCAGAAGGATAAATTCAGTTAACAGTATTTTTGATCCTAATGGCAGTACTGATTTTACCTATAATCCACTAAATTCAAGTTCATACGGTTATAATCAAAATGTAACCGCAGCATACTCGGTATTAACCATAAACTTATCAAAAACATACAGCATACTTGCCGGTATAAGGGATGAGTATACTACCATAAGCGGAGATCCGCAGAGCCTTTCTGAAATGCTTTCGCCATTTAGCCAGCATTATAATACTTTAGTGCCCAGCTTAACCTTCCAAAAAAAGCTGAGTGCTACGCAAACTATTAAACTGGCCTATAGCAAACGTATTACCCGCCCAAGCCTGCAGTTCTTAAATCCGTTTACTGACAGTACCAGCATACAGAGCCAAAAAGTTGGTAACCCAAGGTTAAATCCTGAAGTTTCACAAACGCTTGAGCTTGATTATAACACCTTCATCAAAACATCAATAGTAAACCTATCTGCTTATTACAAGCATACAACCGGTTTAATTGAGGGTATTGCAACTCCAATATCTGTTATAGTTAATGGCGTGGCCGAGGGTGGTACAATTACCACTTATCAAAACATTGGTAACAATAACTCATTTGGTGGCAGCTTTTTTGGATCGGTAACACCGTTTAAAATATTAACCCTTATTGGTAACATTAATGCTTATACCTATAAACCTGATCCATCTGGCGTGTTCCATTTAGCGCAAAGCCAAAATGGTACATACATACAGTATGGTGGTTTTTTAAGGGCTACGCTGACATTACCGCATGATATTATTGCAGAATCATTTGCCTTTGGTAGCTCGGCCCGCCGTACTATTCAGGGAAGCAACCCATCGTTCAGCATTTTTGGGGTAGGTGTTAAAAAACAATTCGATAAGAAAAAGTTCTCTTTGGGTTTAAATGCGATACAGCCGTTTAGCACTTATAAGAGCTTTGATTCCAGCATTTCAAGTCCTGGCTTAACCCAAAGCAGCAAGTTCCAGTTACCGTTCCGTTCATTCGGTTTAACGTTTAGCTACAACTTTGGTAAACTAAGTTTTAGCAACCCGCAACAACAAAAGAAGGGTGTTAATAACGACGACTTAAAACAAGGTGATTCCGGACAAGGTGGTGGTGCACCAGCCGGTAATTAATTAAGCCAGTACTTTAGTAAATACTTAAACAGGCGGAAAGATTGATCTTTACGCCTGTTTTGTTTAAAAGGATTTCACCGTGTTATGCAAATCAATCTTGCTTAACGGCTCTGTAATTAGGGGATTGCTGCGCTATCGCTCGCAATGACGCTTGGAGAGTACCTTTAATTCATACGTCATTGCGATGAGGTACGAAGAAGCAATCGCGAACTATGCAAGTCAACCCTGCTTAGCCGCTCTGTAAAATCGGGGATTGCTTCGCTATCGCTCGTAATGACGCGGGGGTGGGGCCTTGTACGTCCTACGTCATTGCGATGAGGTACGAAGAAGCAATCGCGACCTATGCAAGTCAACGCTGCTTAAGAGGCTTGCTCCCTACTCCGCTCCAACTTCAATACCTATCTGTTTCAATAAAAGCGAGGCGTTAAAGGTTTTACATTCGCCATGCTTAATTTTATAATCAAACAGCATTTCGCCGTCTTTTACTTTTATATCGAAGTAAAAATTACGCACATAACCGGGGTAGCCTTTTTCTAACTCGGCAATCTGTAAATCGTGGGTGGCAACCATCCCTACCCCTTTTTTACGGATCAGTTGCTCAATCACCGCTTTTGAACCCAGGTATTTATCAACCGAATTGGTACCGCGCAGCATCTCATCTATCAAAAAGAAAACCTTTGGTTCAGTTTCAACAGCCTTTAATAACATTTGAAGGCGGTCAAGCTCTGCCTTAAAGGTTGAGGTGCTTTCGTTCAGCGAATCCTTGATACGCATGTAGGTGATAATGGTAATTACCGAAACTTCCATTTCATCGGCACAAACAGGCGCACCGCTTAGGGCCAATACACTGTTAATGCCTATTGTGCGTAAAAAAGTACTTTTCCCGGCCATGTTTGATCCGGTTATAATATCTATTTTAAAAGCATCCTTCAGCTCATAATCGTTCTCAATTCTTTTGGCACTGCTAATCAGCGGATGCGCCAGGCCTTTTGCAGAAACAGTATACCCATCGCCGCCGGCAATTAATGGAATGCTCCAGTTGGGGTAATTGATCCGCAGACTGGCAAGGCTCATAATTGCTTCAAATTCGGCCAGCACATCAAATGCCGTTTCCAGGCTTTCCTGGTTATCACGCTTCCATTTTTCTATGCTGATGATCTGGCGGATATTCCAGATAAAAAGCACGTTCATAATAATGTTAACAATAAGGTTTAAACGATAGTTAAGCTTATTGATGAGCTTTGAAAGCTGCCCTATTTTATCCGAAACAGGCTCTCCCGCAATGTTTTTAATTTTCGATGATAC
Organism: Mucilaginibacter sp.; assembly: GCF_965277465.1. GTDB lineage: Bacteria > Bacteroidota > Bacteroidia > Sphingobacteriales > Sphingobacteriaceae > Mucilaginibacter. Next base: position 1,747,639 of record NZ_CBDICW010000001.1, on the reverse strand, counting down.
CTCCTTCAAATAAGCCGACTGCCACTCCTCTTTTTCTATACTATTAAAGGCAAGCACAAAATGCTGTAAGGTAGTGCCTATTTTGCCTGCTATCAGGTCGGTTTTTTCAACTTCTTTTGCCCTTGATGATGATAAGCGGTAGTTAAATAACATAAGCAGCGGTAAAAAATACCGTGCCGGGGCGTAATAAAAGGCAGCCATGCTTACCGCTAACAAAATAAAAGGAGCCGCTTTGCTATAAAGGCCCAGCACTTTTTCATTATCCAGTTCAATGGGAATTTTAAGATAGCTAACTAAGTTTTTTATTTGCTCGCGCTGTTGTTTCAGGGAAAAAAGCAGGTGGGCCTGTATATCAAGCTTCCAGTCGCTTTTAGCAGCAATTTCTTCAACCGCTTGCTGGCGCAGCAGGATGGTTTGTTTATCAGCAGCAGAATTTAACCATTTAGCCAGTTTAACAATACCCGGAAATGTTGCCCCCCGGTTAATAAGCTGAAACAGCGAGTTGTCGCCAAATATGTCGAGATCTGCGGTATAAAAATGCTTGTCGTTACTAAAAACAGTACCATTATTATAAATGTTGGTTTGGCTTTGCATACTGCCAACTTCATTTTGGGTAACCTTTTCAATATCTAAAAAATAGTTTTTTAGGGTATCGTACTGGTTTTGCTTTTTAATAAGCCAGCTAAAGCAAAATATTAAAACTATCAGTGCAAAGGCTATAATAATTATTTGATCAAGGCTTACAGCTACACATACGGCAAGTATGAACAAGCCAAAGATCACTAACCTGTAGAGCGAATAATTATTGGCGAGCTTTTTATATTTATCGGCCTCTTGCCGGGCAAATGCCACTTTTTGCTGGTAATGGTTTATTATATCCTGTTCCACTGTGTTTTTTGCGGGATTTAAATCAATCGGAGTTTTTAACTTTGCAACTTTACAACATTTAAACAACTTTACAACCTCTTTTATGAAGATTACATTTCTGACCGTAGGCAAAACCGAGGATGCCTATTTAAAAGAGGGTATTGAAAAGTATGTTAAGCGTTTAAAGCATTACACCAAATTAGTGATCATTGATATTGACGAGCTTAAAAATACCAAAGCACTAACACAGGAACAGCAAAAAACAAAAGAGGCCGAACTGATCCTGAAAAAAATAACCCCGCTTGATCATGTAATACTACTTGATGAAAAAGGCATGGAGCTATCATCACAGCAATTTGCAGGCTATATTGATAAAAAGGCCATCGCATCTGTCAGTAACCTTGTTTTTATAGTTGGCGGCCCTTACGGGTTTGATCAATCTGTTTATAACCGGGCTAATGATAAGCTGTCCCTCTCGCCCATGACTTTCTCACATCAAATGGTTCGCTTATTTTTTGTGGAACAGCTTTACCGTGCCTACACCATAATTAAAGGCGAGCCCTATCATCATCAATAATTTAATTGATTATTATTCGTTTTACAGCCTGGTGACATAATAAGCAGCAACATTGCTGACCAATAGCCCTTAATGGTCAGTAAACTGTAAAAATGTATTGCTGTGATATAAAAGTGCCCTTATTGTTTTAAAGTGCCCTATTTTTGATTAAAATACCCTGCTATGCATCATATAATTACTGAACTTATATCTGTTAAATTCATTCTTTTTTATATCCTGATAGTTTCAACTATCATAGTTCATTACAGGGGAAAGGTTAGGTTTAAGTTTTTCAGGCAGCTTACAGACCACTCAACCTTTATGGCGCCCATAAATATGCCCATGTATGCCTTTTCGGGTGTTGAGAACAGACCTTATATTAAATCATCTAATTTCCCGCAGCTTGAATTGTTAAAAAACAACTGGGAAACAATTAGAGATGAAGCACTGCAGTTAGAGCGCGAAGAATTAATCAAAGGATCGGACAAGTATAACGACATGGGGTTTAACTCATTTTTTCGCCGCGGGTGGAAACGTTTTTATTTAAAATGGTATGATGATTTTCATCCCTCAGCAAAAAAATACTGCCCTAAAACTATTGAACTGATACAAGGCATACCTGAGGTTAAAGCCGCCATGTTTGCCGTATTGCCAGCAGGCAGCGAATTATTGATGCACCGCGACCCTTATGCGGGTTCCTTACGTTATCACTTAGGTTTGATTACTCCAAATTCCGAGCAGTGCCATATTGTGGTTGATGGCCAAAGCTATGCCTGGAAAGATGGTGAGGATGTTATTTTTGATGAAACCTATATCCATTACGCGGAGAATAAGACGGATATTGACCGTATCATCCTGTTTTGCGATATACAGCGCCCGGTAAAAACCATGTTTGCCCGTGGCTGGAATAAATTTTTCGGCTGGTTTATTATGGCTGCTGCGGTATCACCCAATATGGGCGAGGATAAAACAGGAAACATCAATAAAGCTTTCAGGTATGTATACTCTATCCGTTTGTTGGGTAAGCGCATCAAAGCATACAATCGTAACCTGTATTATGCAGTTAAATATGCACTGATGCTGATCATATTGTACCTCATCTTCTTTTAATGGAACTTTAATGTGTAATTAGCTTATAATAATTAAATTTGCTGCATGTCAGCAGGTCACGATCATTCACATCATCACCACCATGATCATGCCCCCAAGCTTGATCATTTAAACGCCGCTTTTATTATCGGCATTATTTTAAATTCAGCCTTTGTAATTATTGAGGTAATAGCGGGTTTATCAACCCACTCTTTATCCCTGTTAACCGATGCAGGCCATAACCTGAGCGATGTTGCCGGCTTAGCCCTCGCCCTATTGGCATTTAAGCTTACCAAGGTAACATCAAACAGCAAATACACTTACGGTTACAAACGCTCAACTATTATTGTATCCTTTTTTAATGCGCTTATATTATTTGTAGCGGTAGGCTTTATTGGTTACGAAGCTATTATGCGTTTTATGCATCCCGAAAAAATTGCGGGCGGCACAATGGCATGGGTAGCCTTTATTGGTATAGGTATTAATGCCTTTACCGCTTGGCTTTTTGTTAAGGATAAAGATACCGATTTAAACGTAAAGGGCGCTTATTTACACATGGCGGTTGATGCCATTGTATCATTCGGTGTTGTTATATCGGGGCTTATTATTTATTTCACTAATCTTTACTGGATTGATAGTGTTGTTTCCTTAGTGATAGCCATTGTTATTTTAAAAGGCACCTGGAGCCTGTTAAAGGACAGCTTAAGGCTGGAGATGGATGGTGTACCAAAAGAAATGGACCTTGGAAAAATCAAAGCTGAACTGTTAAAAGGTAAAGGCGTGGTTGATGTACACCACATGCACGTTTGGGCCTTAAGCACTACCGAAAATGCTTTAACTGCTCATATTGTTATTGATCCTGAGTTTTTATCAGCTTTTGATAACATTAAGAAAGATTTGCGCCATCGTTTGGAGCATTTGGATATTAGCCACAGCACCTTTGAACCGGAGTTTTCTGAAGAGGACTGCAAGCAGGTAAATTGCGATTAAATAACCAGAGAGAATTAAATCAACGACACAAAGTGAGTGTCGTTATAAATAAAAAATCCCCAGCCATGCAATTGCACAGTTGGGGATTTTTATTTCTATTCCTTTTGGCGGATGCCAGGAAAACGGATTTATCAGGCTTTTTTAGCAGCTGCTTTTTTTGCTTTTGGTTTGGCTGGCTCTGCTGCTTCGGCAACTGGTGCCTCAACAGGTTCTGCAGCTTCTTCAACAGCAACAGCAACCGGTGCCTCTTCGGCAACCGGCTCAGCTTCGTTAAAAAATGGTTCGTCTTTAAGGATCTGGAACCAGCTGATCACCTTTTTCATATCAGAAGCATAAACTTTCTCTTCGTCATGATCCGGAGATACTATCCTGAAAAACTCTCTTAATTTTTTACTTTCCGATTTTGCATCCGGGATATTTGATTCGCTTTTCATACGCTCAAAAACATCTGTCAGCTTAATATCTTCTTCTAAACCAAAAATAGTTATCTCGTTCAGCGCCGCTAATTTGGCAGTTGATAAATTTGCTATCAGTTTTGTTTTTTGTGCATCAAGGCTTTCTAAAACATAACCTGTTTTATTTTGCGTTAACGCTTTCCATAATCCCGGTTTGCCAGATACGGCTACTACTCCCTGTAAATTCATTTCTGTTTTTTTTGTATCGTTAATTAATGAACGACGAATCGCCCGGCAGCTAACTACCGGTTAAACTCATCGGTTCAAAAAATTAATCTTCAATAACTTCTATACCTAAAATCTTATCGCCCTGGCGGATTGCATCAACCACTTCAACGTTCTCAACCACTTTACCAAAAGCAGTGTGGTGCCTGTCTAAATGTGCAGTATTAGCACGGCTATGGCAGATAAAGAACTGTGAACCGCCGGTGTTACGGCCAGCGTGAGCCATTGATAATACACCACGATCATGGTATTGGTTCTCGCCTGTTAACTCACAGTCGATTTTGTAACCCGGACCACCAGCACCAGTACCGGTTGGATCGCCACCCTGTATCATGAAATTAGGGATAACTCTGTGGAATATTACGTTATTATAAAAGCCAGACTTAGCTAATTTTTGAAAGTTTGCAACTGTGTTAGGTGCATCTTTATCATAAAATTCAACGGTCATGTCGCCTTTTTCGGTTTTGATGATTGCTTTGCTCATTTTTTTTCTAAAATAGTAGGCAAAGGTAATAATTTGGAGATTAAATCACAGTGTTGATTATGTGATTATATACATAGTTGAATTAGCCTTATTATAATACCCTAATCAATTATTCGTTACATTTGAATAAGTCATCATAACCATTAAATAGTGATCATAAAGTACATGCACATTAAATACTTTTTAGTTTTTGCCCTTTACCTTTTACCTTTTTTCACCAGGGCGGCCTCTATCCTGCTGCCTATGGACGAAGAGCAAAAGGATCACCTAAAATCGTATGGGATTGCTTTCTGGACGTTGAAGAGCGGCGAAGAGGTTGACTGGCTGCTCAATTACCGGGGCGGCAGCTTTATGATGAAATACAACCAAAAGATTGAGGATGAATGCAAGATCCGCGGGGTAAGCTACGAGGTTTTGGCAGATGCCAAGGTTAACGAGATACTGGCCGAAGTAAGCGATCCATCGGTTAATATGGATATTGTAAAGTTGGAGAAAGCGCCTAAAATGGCGGTGTATTCCCCAAAAAACAAACTGCCCTGGGATGATGCGGTGACAATGGTTTTAAAATATGCCGAGATCCCCTACGATGTTTTATACGATGAGGAAGTGATAAAAGGCGATCTGCCTAAATATGATTGGCTGCACCTGCACCATGAGGATTTTACGGGGCAATACAGCAAGTTTTATGGCAGCTTCCGTTATGCGCAATGGTATAATGATGATGTGCGGATACAGGAAGCTACAGCGCATAAATTAGGCTTTAAAAAAGTGTCGCAAATGAAGCTGGCCGTGGCTGAGCATATCCGTGATTTTTGTGCGGGCGGCGGTTTCCTTTTCGCCATGTGTTCGGGTACCGATACTTTTGACATTGCGCTTGCTGCCGCCAATACAGACATTTGCGAATCAATGTTTGACGGTGACGCTGCCGAGCCGGATGCACAATCAAAACTTGATTTTAGCCAAACCTTTGCCTTTCGCAATTTTACGTTGGATATGAACCCGATGTCGCACCAGTTTAGCAATATTGATGTAACCACAACCAGGCAGATTGAACGGAGCCGTGATTTTTTTACGCTGTTTGATTTTTCGGCAAAGTGGGATGTTGTGCCCAGTATGCTTACCCAAAACCACGACAAGGTGATTAAAGGTTTTATGGGCCTTACCACTGCCTTTAATAAAGATATGCTGAAGCCTGGTGTAATTATTATGGGCGAAATGAAAAGCAATAACGAAGCGCGTTACATTCATGGTGAATATGGTAAAGGCCAGTGGACATTTTATGGCGGCCACGATCCCGAAGATTACCAGCACATAGTTGGCGATCCGCCAACAGATCTTAAACTGCACCCCAATTCGCCCGGGTACAGGCTTATTCTAAATAATGTATTGTTCCCGGCAGCCCGAAAGAAGAAACAGAAAACCTGATAGCAGAAAAATTAATAGCGAATTATTTTGGTCGGCTTTAAAAGGAAGCGCAGTAGGTGATAAATACCGGTATAAATATATTTGTATAACGTTGCTGCATGCGTAGGTATGCTACCTATTGAATATGCCTATACGAGGGCTATTGTAAAACCCTTCTTCCATTTCCCAAGCGCTTTTTATAACTTAGGTAACTCAAACCTGAATTATGAAGTACAAGCTTTTAACCATCCTGCTGTTTACGGCATCCGTAACTTTTGGGCAAACCGATGTTAAACTCACCGCCAAATTACAGGATCTTTTTAAAGGATTTAACGGCCAGGCCGGTATTTATGTGCATAATTTAAAAACAGGTAAAACGGCTGCTATTAACGCCGATACCTTATTTCCCACTGCCAGCATGATAAAGGTGAGCATACAATGCGGCCTGATGGATAAAATTGAAAAGGGCGAAATGCAGTATAACCAAAAGTTAGTTTACCGCGATTCGTTATTATACAAGGGTGAAGATATTTTAGGGTCGTTTAAAGATAAAGATACGATTGAAGTGAGCAAGATAGCGCTGCTGATGATCACCATGAGCGATAATACGGCAAGCGTATGGCTGCAAAAGTTAGTAGGCGGCGATTATATTAATAACTGGCTTGCTGACAATGGCTTTAAAGTAATGCGGGTAAACTCCCGCGTAGCAGGGCGCGAGGCCATCCGCAGTAAATATGGCTGGGGTGTAACTACACCTTATGAAATGTGCCGTTTGTTTACACTCATCCGCAATGGCAAGGCCGTTAGCCCGGCAGCAAGCGAACGGATGTACCGCAATATGGGCCGTATATTTTGGGATAACACAGCGTTATCACAGATTCCGCCTTATATCCATACAATATCAAAGCAGGGCGCGCTGAATGAATCAAAATCAGAAACCGTATTAGTAAATGCGCCGCATGGCGATTATGTATTCTCCATCATCACCAATAATAATAAAGATCAGCGTTGGGTTAGCGACAATGAGGCTGATGTGCTTATCCGTAATGTATCGGCCCTTTTATGGCATTATTTTGAGCCGGAAAGCAATTGGAAACCTGCTGAAGGGATTGATAAATACATGAAGAATGAATAGTGCCATCAACCTATATTGCCGTTCTTTTAAATTTAACCATAATTGCTGTATATGAAAAAAACTGCTCTCCTTTTTACCTGCATCCTGTTGTTATTTGTAAGCCACCTTTTTGCCCAGCCGGTAAATGAGGGCAGTTATTATACTTCATTCGATGGTACCCGTATCTATTACGAAGTTAAAGGTGAGGGTTACCCGGTTATATTGATCCACGGATTTTCGGGTACCGGGCAGGGATGGAAAAGTTGTGCTGTTTATGCCGATCTGCTACAAGCGGGATACAAGGTTATACTGATAGATCAGCGTGGTAACGGGCATTCAGATAAACCACATAACGAAGCTGCTTATGCCAATGATGCAGAGGCAAAAGATATTATGGGACTGATGAGCAGCCTGCATGTAAAAAACTATGATGCGGTGGGATATTCGCGCGGCTCTATCATTACTTCGCGGTTATTGGTTTTAGATAAGCGGGTAAACAAAGCAGTTATGGGCGGCATGGGCGATGCTTACACCAACCCCGATTGGCCAAGACGGATACATGCCTATAAAGCCCTGATGGGCGATACTACCCTGCACGATGTTGATGATATGGTTAAATATATCCGCTCGCAACACTTTGATGAGCTTTCTCTGGCCTATCAGCAAAAATACCAGCCATCAACCAGTGTAAAGGAGCTGGCAAAAGTTCGCAAACCTGTTTTAATTATAAGGGGTACCGAGGATAAGGAAAATGGATCAGAAACCGGCTTAAACAAACTTATCCCAAACTCAGCGCTAAGTTATGTTCCGGGTAATCACAATACAGCTATCCGTAATGCTGAATTTTCTGCAGCGGTAACCGGTTTTTTAAAGTAACAGCAATAATTGGCCTGCTAAGTAACTGATTAATTTAATAATGGCTTGTTATTTGTATTAGCTGCTGTACAAAAACACAAATCATGAAAAAGTTAATCATATCAGCATCATTAATGTTAGCGCTTACTATAACAGCAGCTACCAAAGCACATGCACAGGATCATAAAATAAGCCCGCAGGGTAAAGGAGCAATAATAGGTGGTGCCGGTGGTGCCGTAGCAGGTGGAATAATAGGCCACGGCGTTAAGGGAGCAGTAATTGGCGGTGCTTTAGGTGCCGGCGGTGGTTATATAATTGGTAACGAAAAACGCCGTCGTGATGAAAAACGCCGCGCAGCTTACCGCAGGGCCCACCGTCATCATTATCACCACACAGTTACTACTACGCACAGATAATAGCAACTACCGTATTAAAAGAATGTTAAAAACGGTAACAAAGTGTATATTCAATTATACACTTTGTTACCGTTTTTATTTTTCAGCTAAAATTTACTTACTAAAAATTACTATTTTAGGGCATAAAGGTTACAACTTTAATTACAGTGGTTTCACTTATACCAATTACCCTGTTTATCTAATTATATTATTCAAGTTATTTTTAAACTAAAGACAAATTTCTGTGCTGAATAAAATGGTAAAAGTTTTTTTAATCTGCTTAATAAACTTATTACCAATTGCATTGGTTGCACAAAACCCAATTGATAAAAACACCAATATTGATACCACCGGGCAAAAAGACCTGATTGATATTGGCCGGTCTATTTTAAAAGATAAACCAAGAGAAGATCAGTTTCAGGAAAAAAAGAGGATCTATTTTTCCATCCTGCCGATATCAACTTCAATACCTGGTGGTGGTACGGCTTTAGTAACTTCAACAACCGCAGGCATTTATTTAGGCGATCCTAAAACAACCTACCTGTCAAGCGTTAGCTTTACGCCTTATTTTAATTTAAAAGGCCGGTATGGCTTACCCATACGATCAAGCATCTGGCTAAAAGACAATAGCTGGAACATACAGGGCGACACCCGTTTTTTGGTTTACCCGCAATATACCTGGGGGCTTGGTGGCAAACAGCGCGAAAACAACAAGTTTTTAGTAAATTATAAATACCTGCGCTTTTACCAAAGTGCGCTTAAACGTTTAACCTCTTACTTTTATTTGGGTATTGGCTATGATATTGATTATTATATTGATGTGGAAGGCAGCAGCACCACCAACTCATTAAGTACCTTTACCAAATACAGGTTTGGTACGCTAAACGAAAAAAGCTATTTTTCATCGGGCCCTACGCTCAATTTACTTTATGATACCCGTAAAAATTCGCTTAACCCCTTCCCCGGTATTTATGCCAATGTAGTTTACAGGTATAATTCAACCGCTTTGGGAAGTGATAATAACTGGCAATCCTTATATGCCGATTTCCGTAAATATGTTTCCCTAACGGATAAGGGCCCTAAAAATATACTGGCATTTTGGTCGTTTTACTGGACATCGTTAACCACAGGCGCACCCTTTTTAAACCTGCCCGCAATTGGCATGGATCCCTACCAGCGATCAGGACGGGGTATAGAACAGAACAGATACCGGGGGCGGCGGTTAATTTATTTTGAAAGTGAGTACCGCCGCGATATTACCAGCAACGGCTTGCTGGGCTTTGTTGTATTTGCCAATGTGAACTCTGCCAGCCAATATCAAAACAATAAGTTTTTGTATTGGAACCCCGCAGCGGGCAGCGGCTTGCGTATCAAATTCAATAAAAAATCAGACACCAATATTTGTATAGATTATGGTTTTAGCAAAAATTACTCAAACGCTATATTAAGTTTAGGCGAGGCCTTTTAAAGCAGTTATATAATAAATACTGCTTGCCAAATTTAAAAGCCACCGGTTAACAATATTTTGTTTTAGTATATTCAAACAATTTTTTTACTTTTTGCTTTTTAGAAAATGAATAAATTTTTACTTATAGCGCTATGCTGCTTTGCACCTTTATTATTAAAAGCACAAACACCTACCGATACACTTAATGTAGTAGATATAGATACAACAGGAAAAACTGATTTACTGGATATTGGCACAAGACTTTTTAAGCTTAAACCAAGACCAAAAACTAAGGAGAAAAAGCAATTTTATTTCTCTATACTTCCTATTTCCTCATCTGTTCCGGGGGGGAGTAAGGCGCTGGTTACTTCAACTACGGCTGGTTTTTATTTAGGCCCGCGTAAAACCACTTATTTATCAAGCGTTACTTTTGCACCTTATTTTAATTTAAAAGGCCGTTATGGTTTGCCTATACACTCCAGTATATGGTTAAAAGACAATGGCTATAACATACAGGGAGATACCCGCTTTTTAGTTTACCCTCAATATACCTGGGGGCTTGGGGGCGGCCAGAGCGAGCAGGATAGGATTTTGGTTAATTTTAACTATGTACGCTTTTACCAAAGTGTTTATAAACGCATAGATCCTTCGTTTTACGTAGGTTTAGGTTATAATCTTGATTATTATTTCAGCATCAACACCAATAACAACCCTACACCGATAACATTGGCGCAGTTTACAGGGTACAAATACGGCACAACCGATGGTAACAATTCCTTTTCATCGGGCCTTACCTTAAATTTCCTGTACGATACCCGCCAAAACTCTATCAATCCAATACCAGGTATATATGCCAACCTTATTTACCGTATAAACTCGCACGTGGTTGGCAGCGATAATAACGCTCAATCGTTATACGTTGATTTCCGTAAATATGTATCGCTTAACAAAAGTGATGACGGAGGTAAAAACCTGATCGCCTTTTGGACCTATTACTGGACAACCCTTACCCAAGGCACACCATACCTGGGCTTACCGGGCATAGGCAATGACCCATATCAACGCTCAGGACGCGGTATAGAACAAAACAGGTACCGCGGCGAAAACCTTATTTATTTTGAAACAGAGTACAGGAAAGATATAACCCACAATGGTTTATTGGGTTTTGTTGTTTTTGCAAATGCAAACACCGCCAGCGAAGTAAACACGCACCGCTTTGCTTATATAAACCCTGCTGCAGGGGCCGGCTTACGTATAAAATTCAACAAAAAATCAGATACCAATATTTGCCTGGATTATGGTTTCAGTAAAGGTTATAATGATTTGGTAATTGGCTTAGGCGAAGCATTTTAAGTAATAATGTCTTTACATTTTTGCAACAGGAGTTACTTAATAATATATTTATAACATATAAATATGGTACCTTTACAACTTTGAACCCCGAAAAGATTTAAGCCCATACATTATTCATTTACTAATAGCATTATACGTAGCTTTTTCGGCCTTTAATTTTAAATATATTTATGGCAAAGCGCATTTTAGTATTGGATGATAACCAGGATATTCTGGACATAGTACATGAAACCCTCACTTACGAGGAGTTTGAGGTAAAAAGCACATCTACAAGCGATACTGTTATTGCAATGGCAGAAAGCTTTTCACCCGATCTGGTTATTTTGGATTATCGCGTAGCGGGTTTAAATGGCGGCGAAATTTGCATGCAGATAAAATCACACCCTCGTTTTAAAAATACACCGGTTATCATTTACTCTGCTTATATCAATCATAACGACGAGCTCCTCTCCTACGGCTGCGACGAAATAATCAACAAGCCTTTTGATTTATCTGAATTGGTAGAAAAAGTTAATAATTTACTTTAAAACACCAACAAGGAATCCAAAAATCCCTGTTTATCAATAAATTCCTGAGCGCTGTTAAGTAAATATCACTTCAAAAAACTCACGAATAACGAAAATAAGAACTAAATATTAATTAAAGGTTATAATAATTAATAAACGGAAAAATACAACTGCCACCTTTAGCATAATACATTTATTCACAATAAAATAACTTAAAAACCACTTCATTTTTTGGAAATTATCATATCTTTGTCTTAATAGTTAATACTACACCCCTAATTAAAATAAATATGGTTCTGTCTGTAAATAATGGTGGCGACACTATTAGTAGAGATAAAAAGGTATACGTGTGCCCAAAGTGCAAAAGCAAACTTGAAGATAGGGTTCGCAGGAGCTTTTTTGTGAAAAACTTCTTATTTTGGCTTCCACTCAAAAGATACTCTTGCTATACGTGTAAAACAAAACCTTACGTTTGGCGCTAAACAATACTTAACCTAAACAATAAAAAACAAACCCAGAGTTAATTTTTTATTTGATTGAAACGTGTTAATATATTTTAAATATTATTCAATAAAATATATTAATTTCATAAATATTTTTTGATTTAATAAATTTTGGCTAACTCTAAAACCTCCAAAGGAAAGTGCCCTAAATGTGGCGCCCTTTTTCATTTTCAAATGCACAGAAGCTGGTTGATGAAGCGCGTTTCCTTCTTTTTCCCGATGAGGAAGTATTTTTGCGCAAAGTGTAAAACTGCATCCTATGTTTTCCTTAACTCTAAAAAAGGCTAACCATACCTGTCAATTATAAAGCTCCTATATTTGATTTTCGTTTAGAATACTGAACATATACCCAAAAACACTACAGTTAAATTTTACTGCACCTGCTGTGCTATAATAATTTAATTTACACGTTTTCAACACCTAACACCGCTTTGTTTAGCTTTATAGTTAACATTTTACATAAGTTAATTTAATTGTCTTAAAACTTAAGCAATACGCTATATAAAGGTGGTATGGTAATTGTGTAGCTGATACACAGTAAGTAAAGTCAATATAAATAGGCGGCAACTAAGCCTGATTACAAATAATAACAATGAAATTAATATGAGAAGGATATTAGCGGTGGATGATGACAGTGACATTTTAGAAGTTTTACAGTTTATACTTGAAGATTCGGGTTATGAGGTAGAAACGCTTTCGGATGGCCAATACTTGTTCGAAAAAATAAATGAAAGCACCCCCGATTTGATCTTATTGGACATTATGTTGGGTAATCTTGACGGCCGCGAACTTTGCCGCGCAGTGAAAACATCTAAAGAAACTAATAATATCCCTGTTATACTGATATCTGCCAGCCATACAGTATCTGATTCATTAAACCAGCAAGGTGCACCAAATGCCTTTATAGCCAAGCCTTTTGATATTAATACCCTTTTAGATGCCATAAAAACACAGCTTACGGCAGCTTAATAATAAAACAGGAATACCTTTTTATATCCCCATCAGGTTAAATACCTTTTTTTCACCCAGACTTAAAATGTTGGCTTTAATTAGCTAAGTATGCTTTTTAAACAACAGTTAAAGTTTTCCACAACTATACCATCCCTTATTTTAGGCCCGTTACTTATAATGTTCTCCACATTATGTGAATTACTATTGTGGAATACATTTTTGCATTTCGTTATTTTCGCAGATCGTTAGTTCGCTCCTTATGATAAAACTGAAATACATCGCCCTATTTGTACCTATATTTTTTGTATTAACCTCACGCGCTCAACAAAACCCGGCATTTGATATTTACCGCACCTATCATGCAGCAGCAGATTTGCTTGATAAGGGTAAATATGTAGCCGCTGCTGAGCAGTTTAGGTTAGTTGAACACTCAAGGCTTAAAACAAGCACGCAACCCAGGTTTGAATCTGAGGTATCGTTATTAAAAGAAAACTGCCAGTATTACGAAGCATTATGTGCCCTTGAATTAGGGAACGACGATGCGGAAAGCATGTTTCAGCGTTTTATAAAAGAACATCCTGAAAATCCTTTAACCAAATTGGCTTATTTCCAGATCGGGCGCTTTTATTCCCGCCAGGAAAAATACACCGATGCACTCCGCTGGTTTGATAAGGTACAGGCCGATGAACTTAGCGGCCGCGAAAACATTGAATACAAGTTTCGTAAAGGCTATGCCTACTTTTCAATTAATGATTATAAGAATGCCCAGCTGCTTTTTAGCGAAGTAAAAACTACCCGTTCGCCATTTACCGATGATGCTACTTATTATTTTGCATATATAGCCTATCTAAATAAAGACTATCACCTTGCGCTCATCAACTTTGAAAAGCTTAAAAAATCAAAGAAATACGAAAACAGCTATCCTTATTATATCACCGCGGTTTACTTTTTAGATAACCGCTATGATGATGTACTAAATTATGCCATCCCCATCATTAATACCACGCACCAGCAAAATGAGCGCGAAATGCTGCGCATAATTGCGGCATCGTACTTTGCCAAAGCTAATTACGACAATGCAGCCAAGTATTACGCCCGCTTTGAGGATGAAGACCAGGGCCGCACCCAAAATACGCAGGACAGTTACCAAATGGGTTATACCTATTATAAGGTAGGCAATTACGCTAAAGCAGCAAGCGAATTAGAGCAACTGCAACAGCATAATGATGTATTTAGCCAATTGGGCAACTATACTTTAGGCGATGTTTTTTTGAAGATGAACAACAAGCAAAGTGCCCGCAGCGCTTATTTTGTAGCTTCAAAACTTAGCTTTGATAAGCAGATACAAGAAGATGCCTTGTTCCAATATGCCAAACTATCTTACGAACTTGATTTTAATACCCAGGCGCTTGATGCTACAAGGTTATACCTTAAAAACTACCCGCGTTCGGGCCGTACAGATGATGTGAAGGTTTTACTGGGGGAGGAATTGCTTAACTCACACAACTATAAAGAGGCTGTTGATATATTAGAGCCTATCCCCAATAAAAATGCAAGCGCGCAGGCAGCCTATCAAAAGGTTACTTACTACCGCGGATTAGAGTTTTACAATGAACGGGCTTTTGAAAATGCTATAGGTATTTTTCTGCGCTCGTTAAAAAACCCGGTTGATGTTAAAATACAGGTACTAACTACTTACTGGATGGCCGAGTCAATGTACGAGGTACGTAAATACAGCGAGTCTGTTGATAATTTTGAAAGGTTCCTTGATTTTCCGGAGGCCAGCGAAACCAGCGTTTATAACTACGCCAATTACGCTTTAGCTTATGCCGCCTTTGGCGATGAGCAGTACAAAAAGGCCGCTGTTTATTTCCAGAAGTTTTTACAGGGCGGCGAAAATGATCCAAGCACTGTTAATGATGCGGTTACCCGCCTTGGCGACAGCTACTTTGTAATGAAGAACTACGGCAAGGCCCTTGAATATTATAACCGCATTATTGATAAACAAAGCCCAGGGCAGGATTATGCTTTATTTCAGCGGGGAATGATACAAGGCTTGCAGGGCTCGCCTGATACCAAGATCAGCACCTTGAGCAATCTGCTGGCAAAATTCCCTAACTCTGATTATGCTGATGATGCCTCGTTTGAGATTGCTTACACTTACTTTATTAAGAGCGATGGCGATAAGGCTAAAAGTGGCCTGCAGGATATGATCAAAAAATATCCAACCAGCAGCTATGTGCCACGCGCTTTAGTAACTATAGGCCTAATTGATTACAATGCTGGCAATGATGACCTGGCTGTTGAATCATTTAAACAGGTTATAAAAGACTATTCATCAACAGATGAGGCCAAGCAATCATTAAAACAGGTTGAAAAGATCTACACCGATAAGGGGGATGCGCAAACGTTTATTAATTATGCATCAACTACGCCTATTGCCAATTATAGTTCGGCAGACCAGGAAAATATTATGATAACTGCTGCCAATAACCTTTATGTAAAAGGCGACTGGCAAGGTACCGTTGGTGCGGTAAATGCTTACTATGATAAGTTTCCTACCAAGCCGATCTATGAAAAGCAGGCAAGATTTATCCGCGCTCAAAGTTTAGTGAACCTGAACAGGACCGATGAAGCCGTTACCGATTACAATGTGATACTAAACGACTGGACAAGCCCTTACACCGAGCAATCATTGATCAGCATGGCTAAGCTGTATATTAATCAGAAAAAGTATAATGAGGCCGTTCCTTTCCTTAAAAAGATAGAAACCAATTCAGAGTATAAGGCCGATTATACTTATGCCCTTAACAACCTGCTGCTTTGCTACTCGCAAATGGAAATGCCCGATGATGCCCTTAATTACGTTACTCTGGTGCGCGACAATGAAAAATCGGCACAGGAAGACAAATTCAGAACCGGTTTATACGCCGGGCAGGCTTATCTGCAAAAAAGAGATACCACCAGTGCGGTTAAGGAGTTTGAATACACCGTTACCAACACAAAAACGGTTGCCGCTGCCGAAGCCAAGTACAATATTGCCCGTATCGAATATCTGAAAGGTAAATACAAGGCATCTCAAAAAACCTGTTTTGATTTGGTGAAGGATCTGCCTAATTATGATTACTGGGTCACCAAAACATTTATCCTGTTAGCCGATAACTATGTGGCGATGAAAGATAATTTCCAGGCTAAGGCAACGCTGCAAAGTATTATTGATAATTATAAAGGCGACGACGATATTTTACCAACTGCCAAACAAAAGCTGGACCAGCTATCACCGCAGGATAAAGACAAGCAGGATACCAAACCAGCCATAACCGGCGAAAAGAAACAGGATAACAAAGAATAAAAATGAGACAAGCAATGAAATTTAAATATATATACACGCTGCTTACCTTAATAATAGCTTTATACTCTGTTCCTGCTGCTGCACAAACAAAGAATAAAGCTAAAACAAAAAAGCCTGCAGCTAAGGCTAAGGTAGTGGCCAAAAAACCGGCACCCGCAAAAGCAAAGCCCAAAACTATACAGCAAAACATTGCTAAAAGTTTAGGAACATCTGCCGCTAAAGTAACCGTTGATACTACTAAAAAAGGTGGCGATGCAACCAACGGCAGCTTATCTGAACAAATTATTGTAACTACCGCTTACAAACCGGTATTAGCCGATGCGGTAAAGATTCGCCGCAACCCTGACCTGGAAGATAAAACACCATTTAAAGCACCGCTAACCTATTTCCCGATAGATAAAAGGCTGGAGCTTAATAACGAGATCAAACCGCTGGATGCCATGAAGCGCCCGGCCGAAAAGGATTCGGCTTTAACCAATAACTATGCAAAAATTGGTTTCGGTAGTTTAAAAACCACTTATGGCGAGGCTTACTTTGCCAATGGCCGCGATAATGCTTTACAGGTAGGCGGCTATTTGAAGCACTTTGCACAAAACGGTAATCTTTACGATCAAAAATCAGCCAAAGAACAAGTTGGCGTATTTGGTAAAAGTATAGGTGCCGAAAACTCCATTAGCGGACGCATTGATTACGATTACCGCAGCAATTATTTTTATGGATACGATCAGCTTAATCCGCCAACTGTATTACAGGTTGATAAACAACATTTCAGCACCATTGGTGCCGAGGCGGAGCTTGCCAAAAATTACAAGGATGTTGAAAACGACTTTACTTACGCCTTAAAGTTAAAGGGTTATGTTTTTAGCGATGCATATCAGGCTAAAGAAAGTAACCTTGTACTATCGGGCTTTATTAACCAAACTGTTAAACAGTTTTATGCCGGCTTAAGCGGTTCGTTAGATCTGAGTACGCAGAAAGATAGTTTATATAATTACAACAACAGCATATTAAGGTTAAACCCTTATATCAAATTCCAGGGCGATAATTATAAAATTGATGCCGGGATCAATGTGGTTGATGAGTTTGGCTTTACGTCAAAATTTTATATCTTCCCTGCTGCCAAGCTGGAGTTTCAGGTTATACCAAAATATGTACGCCTGTTTGTTGAAGCAAAAGGCGATGTAAACAAAACATCGTTACGTGATTTTTCGGTAGTAAACCCTTTCCTTGGCCAAAACTTAAATATAAAGAACTCGGTTGATCAGCTGGATCTGACTGCAGGTTTAAAAGGAGTAATTGCACCGGGCTTAGGCTTTAAAGCTACAATATTCCGTAACAGTATTAAAGATATGCCATTGTTTGTGAGCGATTTTAACCTTGCAACAGGCTATAACAGGTTTAAGGTTATTTATGATGATGGCAGAGCGCGGGTAACCGGGTTTAATGGCGAGCTGGACTATAAGGTATCAGACGATCTGGATATTTTTGGCCGTGCTGAATTTAAAGATTACCAGATGGCTACCGTAGCACAGCCCTGGAACTTACCTAAATTTACCATGACGGCTGGTACAAACATCCACATCAGTGATAAGGTAAATGTATCAGGTACATTGATGATCCGTGGTTCGGCTTTAGATCCGCGCTTATCAACCATAGGTACAGTTACGGCACCAACGTCCATCAACTCATTTGCTGATTTGAGCGGTAATGTTGAGTATAAGGCTACCAAACAATTGATTGTTTTTGTACACGTAAATAATATTTTAAACAGTGGCGCCCAAACGTGGTTATTTTACCCGGATTACGGGTTTAACATATTTGGCGGCGTAGGTTATAGTTTTTAAGCTTTTTGATATTTTATAATTAACCGTACTTTTAGCGGAATGAATTTAGCTGATTACTTAAGTGAATTATTAGGTCAGTACGACGAAGTAAGCGTACCTGGCCTTGGCTATTTTGTGCGCGAACGCGTAAAAGGTTATTATAACGACCAGGAAGCTAAGTTTTATCCGCCCTATCACCAGGTTAAGTTTGTTAACCAGCTTAAGGATGATGATACTTTTGCCGAGTATGTTGCTGAAAAGAAGAACATATCAATTGCATCATCAAAATACTTTGCCGAAAAATTTGTTAGTCAGTTAAAAGACCAGGCATTAACCGGCAAATACCTTTTTGCCGATCTGGGCCTGTTTTATACAGAACAAGGTCAGCTTGTTTTTAAACCCAATGATAAAGTAGCCGACGATCCTTCATTTTATGGTTATCCGCCTTTAAATGCTTATAAAGTTGTGCAATCCTTCAATGGCGAATCAAAACCTGTATTTACAGAAACCGGACCAGGGCCGGTAACACTGGCTCCGCCTGTACAAACCATTGAGCAGCAGCAATACTTTGAAGAAGAAATTGACCGGAAAAAATCAGTAAACATCTGGCTGGTATTAATAGGTATAATTGTGTTTATTGCACTGACTATATTTGGTATCTACAAATTTTACCCTGCTGCTTTTGATAAGCTGAATGCAACCTATCACAGTATTATTGGTAAAAAAGATACTGCTACAGTGATAAAACACGATACCACTAATGATGCTGCATCAAAAACCATAAGGCCTGCCGCTATAGTTGCTGCAAAGCCTGTTGATACTGCTAACAATCACTGGCAATATGATGTAATATTGCACGATGAATTTAAGCAGCTGGTAAGCGCCAACGCCGAAGTAAGATTTTTAAAATCAAAGGGAGTTGAAGCAAGAGTTTTACCCTTGACTGAAGCCCCTGGCCCGCTTTATAAAATATCCTTTAAAACCTGCACTACCCGCGCCGAGGCTGAACAAGCTATGCTTGATTTAGTGAACGAGGGCAAAATCAATAAAGATCTTTTAATACTATCCATAAATACCCAGAAATGACATTATTATTCTTACAGATAACTGATACCGCACACAAACTTATTGATACCGCCAGCCATGCAGGCCAGCCGGGAGCACCCATCCCTGAACAGGAACTACGCTTTGGCGATCTGTTGGTAAAAGGTGGCTGGGTAATGGTACCTATTGGTATTTTGGCCGTATTAGGTTTAGTGATATTTTTTGAACGCTTTTTCACCATCCGCAAGGCATCCAGAAATGAATCAAACCTGATGGTTCAGGTGCGTTCAAGCATCATTACCGGTAACCTTGAATCGGCTATAGCTATTTGCCGTAACAGCAATACTCCACTTGGCCGTATGCTGCAAAAAGGATTGCTGCGCATTGGCCGCCCAATTAAGGATATTGAAGGCGCTATTGAAAATATTGGCAAACTGGAAGTATCCAAACTTGAAAAAAACATTGGTATTTTGGGTATAGTTGCCGGTATTGCCCCCATGTTTGGATTTTTAGGAACCATTGCCGGGGTTATCAAAATATTTTATGATATATCAAAAACCGATAACATCAGCATGGGTGTTATATCTGGTGGTTTGTATGTAAAAATGGTAACATCGGCAGCTGGTTTATTTGTTGGTATTGTTGCCTATGTATGCTACCATATTTTAAATATGATGGTGGATAAAGTGATATTGAAGCTTGAAACGGATGCCATTGAATTTATTGACCTGTTAGAGGAGCCAAGCAAATGAATTTAAGAAAAAAACAACGGGGTGTTTCGGCCGAAGTGCATACATCGGCCATGAACGACATCATGTTTTTCTTGCTTTTGTTTTTCCTGATCGCATCAACAGTAACCAACCCCAACGTGGTAAAGTTATTGCTGCCCAAATCATCATCAGGCAAATCGGTATCAAAAAAAACGGTCAATGTATCTATCAGTAAGGATCTGCAATATACAGTAGACAAAAAAGTGGTAGCCTTAGCTGATCTGCCAAATATTTTGGCAGGTTATAAAAAGTTAACCTCAGAACTAACCATAGTTTTATACGTTGACAAAACTGTAGCTATACAGGATGTGGTATCGGTAATGGATATATCGCAAAAACTTAATATTAAACTGGTTTTGGCAACAGAACCTAAATAAGGTAAAAGCTGAAAGGTATTTATACCGATAAATGCTATACCCCAATATAAATAATGAACTACCAGGAAGAAAATAATTATCCCAAAGCATTTGCAGCAACCGGCCTTATATTAGCGGTAGTGATTGCTTTGTGCTATTTTATTGTGTTTCATAACCCACCTGTACAGGAAGATGGCACTGGCGGTATTCTTGTAAACTACGGCACGACTGACGAGGGTATGGGCAAAGATATAATGAGCACCGAAGAACCTTCGGTTGCTCCAAAGGCAAACCATGCCCAGCCAACTAAAGTTACCGAAACAAAACCTACTGATGAAAAACCGCAAGACGATAACAGCGACAAAAAAGTAGTAACCCAGGAAAATGAGGATGCGGCAGCAGTTGCCACCAACTCGAAAAAGAAAAGCCAGTCGGTAGCTACGCAGCCTGCTAAACCGGTGAGCAAACCTGTGGTAAACCAAAACGCGTTATACAAAGGCAGTACAGCCAACAAAGGCACCGGTGCCGGCGATGGCACAACTAATACGCCCGGTAACCAAGGCAGCAAAAACGGATCAACCCTGAGTAATAATTACGGGCAAGGCGGATCTGGCGGTGGTTTAAATATGCCTAACTGGAGCTTTGTTGATCCACCGGATGTTAAGAATGTGAACCGTGTACCCGGCATTGTTGTGGTTGATTTTACTATCGACCAAAATGGCAATGTGATTGAAGTACACTCCAACAGGCAAAAAACTAAAGCCGAACTTAACCTTGTACAAAACTGCCTGGATGCTATTAAAGCTTCGAGGTTTAAATCGTCGTCATCTGCAACTGGTAATCAGAAAGGTGAGATGTCGTTTGTATTTAAGGTAGATTGATTTTTCGTATCCCAATTTCATAGTAGCATAGGTTCTCTGTGTATTAGCGTTTATATATATTCAATAAGTGGCATACCTACGGCGTTATGTTATCTTTATTAAAGTCCTGTAAAAACGGGCCCAACTCCTACCATAACCGAACATTTACTGTATCAAAACCGGACAAATCAACCTGCTTGTTTTTAATGTAATTATTTGTTAATCAACTATTTAATGGTTTGGCATTTTCTTAGCCGATACAATTAACATATGCTTCTATTTTAATGAGTTATTGCAGCTAATTAAAAATAGAACCCTTTATCACGTTAATTTATAAACGATTATGTTAAAAAGCTACATCAAAACCGCCTTCCGCTTTTTGCTGAAGAATAAAACGTTCAGCTTTATCAATATTTTTGGCTTAGCTACCGGTACGTTGTGCTGTATTTATATTTTACTATATGTACAGGATCAATATAGTTATGATAAACAGCATAAGGATGTTGCCAATATTTACCGGGTAAACACCCAGCTAAATTTAACCGGCGATAAGCATGATATGGCTTCAACATCGCCACCTATTGCCCCGGCAATGAAAAGTGACTTTGCCGAGGTACTACAATTTGTAAGGGTTTTACCCACCGAAAAATTAGGTGCCAAACAACACCTGTTACGTTATAAAGAACAATCATTTTACGAGAAGAATGCTGTTTACACCGATTCTACCTTTTTTAATGTATTTACCTACCACTTTGTAAAAGGTACGGCTACCAATGCCTTAACCGAACCATATTCTGTTGTGTTGATCAAAGCTACAGCTGATAAGCTTTTTGGTAATGATGACCCGGTGAATAAAGTGATCTCCATTAATGATGCCTACGGAAAGCACGATTTTAAGGTAACGGGTGTAGTTGATGAAAGTCTTGGTAAATCACATATCCACGCCAATATGTTTATTACCATGAATAGCGGTGGCATTGGCGAGTTTGTCCGCAAAAATAATTCATGGGCAGGCAATAACTTTAC
This sequence comes from Mucilaginibacter sp., assembly GCF_965277465.1. GTDB lineage: Bacteria > Bacteroidota > Bacteroidia > Sphingobacteriales > Sphingobacteriaceae > Mucilaginibacter. Next base: position 1,725,214 of record NZ_CBDICW010000001.1, on the reverse strand, counting down.
TTACAGCTATGTAAAACTAAGACCCGATGCCAATGTGGCTCAAATGGATAAAAAGTTCCCGGGATTTTTAAACAAGTACGGCGCAGCGCAGATGAAAGAGATCGGGATGAGTAAACAGATCCACCTGCAACCAATAACCAGTATCCATATTTCACCAGGTTATGATAATGAATTTACCAAAACACTTAGCCCCTCTTTTTTATATATCCTGATACTGATAGCCGTAATGATACAGGTGATTGCCTGCATCAACTTTATGAATCTTTCAACCGCCCGTGCATCAAAACGCGCTAAAGAGGTGGGCGTAAGAAAAGTTATAGGCGCCGGGAAGTACGACCTTATCAAACAGTTTTTAGGTGAATCTTTCTTACTGGCATTTATAGGGGTAATAATAGCGCTGCCATTATTATGGGCACTAATGCCGCTGCTCAATCAAATTACCAGTACCAACATTCAGCTTTCATTTTTTAGCGATTACAGGCTTTGGCTGATGCTGGCAAGTTTAATATTAGTTACCGGCGTAGTTGCAGGGAGTTATCCTGCCTTTTACCTTTCGGGCTTTGAGGCTATAAAAGTAATAAAGGGCAACTTTAACAGCCATATTTCAGCAGCTGGCATCCGTAAATCATTAGTGGTATTTCAGTTCGTGCTATCAATTGTGATGATAACCGGTATCATTATCATCTATAGTCAGCTTAATTATATCAAGAACAAGGATCTTGGTTTTGAGAAAGACCAGAAATTGATCTTCAGTTTTTATACCAGCGACACCCAAAACAAAATGGCCGCCTTTGCAACCGACCTAAGGCAGTTGGCAGATATTAAAGCGGTAAGCAGTGCCGATAATTACATCAGCCAGATGATCCTGCACGACCACGGCGTTTATGCGCCGGGAGGTAATATGGAAACCGCCGTAGATGCGCAAAACATAGCCACCGATCAATATTTTGTAAAGGCATCGGGCATTAAAATAATAAGCGGCCGTGATTTTATGCCTGGCGACTCTAACAAGGTACTGATCAATCAGACGATGGCCAAGCGCTTAAACCTTAACCCGCAAACAGCACCGGGTACCAGGTTATATACCCATTACCAGCCAAATCCGGAAACATTTGTTACTGTTGCTGGCGTTATGAAAGATTTTAATTATAACTCCCTGCACGATGATGTGAGGCCGTTTATGCTGGTTTACACCACTGATCCAACCGATCTGTCGAACATGATTGTTTCGGTTAACAGTAAAAACTATAAAACACTTTTAAGTCAGATCCAGAATATCTGGCAAAAAGACCTGCCTGCTGTGCCGTTCGAATATTCGTTCCTTGATTCAGAAGTGCAAAAGCAATACGATACCGAAATTGTTCTCTCGCAGATCATCAACTCATTTACGCTGGTGGCTATCATCATTTCGTGCCTTGGCTTATTTGGTTTGGCAGCCTTCAGCGCCGAGCAGCGCAGCAAAGAGATCGGGATCCGTAAGGTACTGGGTTCAAGTGTATCGGGCATAGTGCAGCTGCTATCTAAGGATTTCATCATCCTTGTTGTAATCTCCTTTGTAATTGCAACGCCAATTGCCTGGTACGGCATGAGTAAATGGCTGCAGGCTTTTGCATACCGAATACCGCTTAGCTGGTGGATGTTTGCACTTGCAGGCTTATTATCTATGGTAATTGCCCTGTTCACTGTGAGTTTTCAGGCTGTTAAAGCAGCGCTGATGAACCCTGTAAAGAGTTTAAAAGCAGATTAAGTATTTTAAAATTACATTGTCCCGGCTAATCACTTTTAAAAATGATTGGGCGGGACATTTTATTTTTAGGTCGATTTTTATTATCCTTGTTACCGGGCTTTTATATATCCGCATTTTATAATCACTAAATCACTCATTTTGAAAAGAACCTGCTTTGTAGCCCTGTTGGCTATTATTTGTTTTTCGGGATTTGCACAAACCAGTAAAAACACGGCACCAACCCGTACAATTTTTGCTTATGGGGGTAATTATACCAATCAGTTTATGCGTTATGTGATTGCACTCACCAAAAAAGAGAACCCGAAGATCTGTTTTATGCCGACAGCAACCGGCGATAATGCCAACTATATAGCAGCATGGTATGCAGCCTGCGAAGGTTTGCCAATGCGCCCTTATGTACAAAGGGTATACGTGGCATCGTACACCGATAAAAAAACATTTGAAGAAAACCTGTTAGGCATGGATGCCATAGTTGTGGGCGGTGGCAATACCTTAAATATGATGGCAATTTGGAAAGCCCAGGGCATTGACACCGTATTAAGAAAAGCCTACAACAAAGGGATTGTATTAACAGGCGGCAGTGCAGGTTCACTATGCTGGTTTCAGGGTGGCACAACAGACTCAAGACCCAAGGATTTATCAATAGTACAGGGGTTGGCTTTTATCCCAACCAGCCATTGTCCGCACTACCACAGCGAGCCCTTGCGCAAACCCCTATATTTCGAAAATATTTTAAAGGGTAAACTATCACCGGGCTATGCCATTGATGACCTGGCCGGGATAGTATTTGAAAACGAAAAGTACATCAAATCAGTAGCTATAGATGATAAAAGCAATACTTACTATGTATCAGTAATTGATGGCAAGGTTGATGAAAAGCTATTACCGGTAACAGAGATATTGAAATAGTACCAGGCTAAAGGCAACAGCTTCTTTTACGTCGATACTCAATTGACTAACCGCGTTTTCATATCTTTGCAGCAAACTATGAAGTACCTGCGCTGGCTATTATTTCCTTTTTCACTTATCTATGCACTAATTGTAATTATCCGCAACTGGTTTTATGATGCCGGGTTATTTAAAAGCAGCCTGTTTAGTATCCCCATTATTTCTGTAGGTAATTTGGAGGTTGGCGGTGCAGGCAAAAGCCCCATGACGGAGTATCTTATCCGCCTGCTAAAAAATGATTATAAACTGGCTACGTTAAGTCGTGGTTATGGCCGCCAAACAAAAGGCTTCGTTCTTGCTGATTTGGAAACGGGGGGCAGCTTGTCATCACAAATTGGTGATGAGCCTTCGCAATTCAAACATAAATTTCCGGATGTTGCCATTGCTGTATGTGAGCAAAGGGTTGTTGGGATAAGGCAGCTGATGCAAAATCATAACCTGATCCTGATGGATGATGCCTATCAGCACCGCGCTGTTGAACCCGGCCTCAGCATTTTGTTGTTTGATTATACCAGTATAAATAAGCCGCATATTGTATTACCCGCTGGTAATTATCGTGAGCCTTTTAGCGGCCGCTGGCGTGCGCAGATCATCATCATATCAAAATGCCCGCTAACACTTACTGATGCTGAAAAAAATGTGCTGGCCCAAAAAATAAAACCCCTGCCCTATCAGCAATTATTTTTTACGGCGATAGCTTACCAGCCTTTGCAGGATTTAAAAGACAGGCCTGTTGAAATACATATTGACCAGCAAACAACCGTATTTTTATTAACGGGTATTGCAAACCCAAAACCATTATTATTGCATTTGGGCAAACAAACGCCGCATATAATTCATCATAATTATCCAGATCATCACTCCTTTACCTTAAAAAATATCACTAAACTTGCTGCTGAATATGCCGCCCACCCATCACAAAAAAAAATAATTATTACAACAGAAAAGGATGCGCAGCGTTTAGAAGAATCCTGGTTTAAATCAGCCTTGCCGGCTCATGAGCAGCTCCCCGTATTTGTGATACCCATAAGCGTGGAGTTTTTAAATAATAGCGGGCAGCAGTTTAACCAACTAATTACTGATTATGTTAGAGAGCATACAAAGAACAACAGCATACATTAAAAGCCGCATTGGCGATTTTGAACCCGAAGTAGGTATTATATTAGGCACCGGATTAGGCGGCCTGGTTAATGAAATTGAGGTTGAAAAACAACTGATGTATGCTAACATCCCTGATTTTCCGATCTCTACTCTGGAGTTTCACTCTGGTAAACTGATATTTGGTACACTGGCTGGTGTAAAGGTTGTTGCCATGCAGGGCCGTTTGCATTATTACGAAGGTTATAACATGCAACAGATCACCTTCCCGGTTAGGGTGATGAAAATGCTGGGTATTAAAACGCTGCTGGTATCAAATGCAAGTGGTTCCTTAAATCCGGCCTTTAAAAAAGGCGATCTGATGGTGATCGCAGATCATATCAATTTACAACCGGCAAACCCGCTCGTTGGCAGGAATGATACGGAGCTTGGCCCGCGTTTTCCGGATATGAGCGAGCCTTACAAACGTACCCTGATTAATAAAGCATTAGATATTGCAAAGGCAAACAATATTACCTGCCATAAGGGAGTTTATGTTGCTGTTACAGGCCCGAATTTAGAAACCAAAGCAGAGTATAATTACCTGCGGATAATAGGTGGCGATGCTGTTGGGATGAGCACCGTGCCCGAAGTTATTGTAGCAAGGCATATGGACCTGACCGTTTTTGCCATATCAGTATTAACAGATGAGGGCTTCCCCGAAGTGTTAAGCCCGGTATCGGTTGAAGAGATATTGGCAGTAGCCTACGAAGCAGAACCAAAAATGACACTGATACTTAAAGAATTGATAGCTGGTTTTTAATGCCTGATAATTTAAAATATATATTCATCCTGCTAATCTGTGTGTGTACGCAGATGGCTTTTGCGCAAATTTCAACTACCACAGGCTACCCGGGGCAACAAGGGCAGCGCTTAAACCTGCGCGATACCACCGGCAGGGGATCACAAAAGGTGCTGACCGGAGATCAGGAACTGGATTCGCTGCGTAAAAAGCTTGAGAAAAAGAAAGATACAGTAGTATTCAGCTCAAAATTCATAAAGTACACCAAGGAAAGCTGGTTAAGGGACAGTACCCAATTATTCCCTTTAGATACCGGCTTATATAACTTTGAAAACTATAGCCCCCTTTTGCAGCCGCGCAGCCCCAAGATCAGTTTAGGCTATACAGGTACTGCCGAGAGAAGCCTGTTGTTTGAACCTTCAAAAACCATTGGTTTTGATGCAGGCCTGCACACCCTTGATGCCTACATGCTAACCCCGCAGGATATAAAATATTACAGGGCAAGGGTAGCACTCACACAGCTTTCGTTTGTTACGGGTGGTATAAAGGAACAAATTTTAAAGGTGCTGCATACCCAAAATGTAAACCCGCGGTTAAATATAGGCTTCAACTTAAATTTCATGGGTTCCAGAGGTTTTTATAGTACCAACTCCATCCTGCAGCAAAATGTGAGCGATGTAAATGTTGGTGGCTTTGCCTGGTACGAATCAAAAAGCAAGCGGTATAATTTATTAACCAACCTGATTTATAATAATATAAAAGCACCCGAAACAGGCTCTATCCGTAACGACTCTATTTATGTTACCGGGTCGTTGGATAAAACCAGCGAAGCGGTACGTTTACCTGCATCATACGAGGTATGGAAAGGTAACAGCTTTTACATTAAACAGTTTTATTATATAGGGCATATTGATAGCCTGCTAAAGGGAGCAGGCAAGGTTTTGCCTACGCAAAGGGTAGCCTATACCTTTAATTACGATACCCGTAAATACGAGTACCTGCAAAACACCACCGACCCTTACAACGTATTCCCTGATTATTATTACAGCTCAAACCGGTCGCGTGATTCGCTTACCGTACATCACCTGCAAAATGATTTTTCCTACAGTTTTTATCTGCGCAGCAAATCAATAAAAAACGAATTAAAGCTGGATGTTGGCCTAACACAGGATTATTACCAGTACAATCAATACGTGAGCGATACGGTACTTAACCAATACGGTAACAAGCTTGTTCAGCCCCAAAAAGTTCAGACTAATTCGTTTCAGGATATAACCCTTAAGGGGAAATTAAGCTACCGCTTTAGCGATAAGTTGTTGCTTGATGCCAATGTGAATCAAATTGTACAAGGCCGTGATTTTGGCGACTTTTTGTACGACGCCAAGCTTACCCTATCGGGCGGTAACAAGGTAGGCCGGGTAGTTTTGGAGGGCTATACACAAAGCAGTTCGGCACCTTTAGCTTATACTGACTGGATATCCAACCATTATATTTTTCACAATAAGTTCAGCAATCAAAAAACAAACAGCCTGTCGTTTTATTATGTGAACCCGCTTTTAAAACTCGACCTGAAGGCCGAATACTTTTTAATAAGCGACTACCTGTACTTTACAGCACAAACTAATGGCACGGATGCTCACCCGGCACAATTAGGATCGGATATTAATTTATTGAAGATAAGCTTTGGCAAAAGCCTGGCCTGGCGCAGGTGGCACTTTGATAACTATATCGTATACCAAAAAACAGATTACCAGGCTACCTTACGCACCCCGGAATTATATAATTATAGCAGCCTTTACTACAAAGCCCTTTTATTCAGGGTACTATATTCAAACATCGGGGTTGATGTGCGATACAATTCGCAATACGTGGCGCCATCGTATGCTACCGGTTTAGGGCAGTTTTATAACGGGCAAAATGTTACCTTTTCATCATACCCGATTGCTACGGTATTTTTAAAGGCCACCCTGCAGCGCACTAATATTTTTGTGATGTATGATTATGCCAACCAGGGCTTGTTTAGCAAAGGATATTATACCGTTAATCGTTACCCGCAGATGGATCATTTGTTAAAATTCGGGGTATCATGGTCATTCTATAATTAATATTTGGCGAATACCCTCTTAACTAAAATTACATCCATTTTATTTAATCATAAAAAAGATTGAATTAACTTTGGCCCGGCTTATAGATCATTGACTATATGCTGCTCCGCGAAATGAACTACCAGGAAACCATCCAATACCTATATACACAGCTTCCATTATTTACACGGGTTGGGCAATCAGCCTATAAAGCTGATCTGAATAACACGATAGAGCTGTGTGCCCGCTTGGATAATCCGCAGCATAAATTTAAAAGCGTGCATGTTGGGGGCACCAATGGTAAAGGTTCAACATCGCACATGCTGGCAGCAGTTTTACAAACAGCGGGTTACAAAACAGGGCTATATACCTCCCCGCATTTAAAAGATTTTCGCGAACGTATCCGCATCAACGGGCAAATGATGAGCGAGCAAAAGGTAATTGATTTTGTAGCCCAACACCGCAGCGATTTTGACGACATCCAACCATCTTTTTTTGAAATGACCGTTGGTTTGGCATTTGATTTATTTGCTAAGGAAAAGGTAGATATTGCCATTATTGAAGTAGGGTTAGGCGGCAGGCTTGATTCAACCAATATCATTACCCCGCTCCTTTCACTTATCACCAACATCGGTTGGGATCACATGAATATTCTGGGCGATACCCTGCAACTGATAGCTGCCGAAAAAGCAGGCATCATCAAACCAAATATCCCGGTTATTATTGGTGAGTACCAGGATGAGGTAGCCGCTGTATTTATAGATAAAGCAACCAAAGAAAACGCCCCTATAACTTTTGCATCTGAGTTAAAGGCCGAAGTGATCAGCCAGCAATCGGGCGTTAATGAATTTATTGATATAAAGATCAGTTGCCAAGATGACGACCAAACCCGGTATTTTAAACTGGACCTTACCGGAACTTATCAACTTAAAAATATAAAAACAGTGCTATGCGCTGTTGACGAATTGCGTTTACAGGGATTTATAATTACCGATGAGCATTTAAAAACAGCCCTTAGTCAGGTTAAAACATTAACCGGTTTACATGGCCGCTGGGAAGTTTTGAGCCAGCACCCCTTAACTATTTGCGATACCGGGCATAACCCCGAAGGGATACAGGAGGTATTGCAAAACATTGCAGGTGTAGCTTATGCTCATTTACACTTTGTATTAGGTGTGGTGAATGATAAGGACATCAGCAAAATTCTTAAAATGCTGCCTACTGATGCTACTTACTATTTTTGCCGGCCCGATATTCCGCGTGGCTTAGCAGCAGAAACATTACAGGAAAATGCCGCAAGCTTCGGATTAAAGGGAAACACATACAGCTCCGTTAAATTAGCCCTGCAGGCGGCCCAAAATGCCGCGGCAGAAAACGACCTGGTTTTTGCTGGTGGCAGTACCTTTGTAGTGGCAGAGGTGGTTTAATCTTATCGAATCTTATTTTCACAATACAAAAGCATTTTGCCAATATATAGCTGGTAAAAGCATGCGCAATGTTTTTGCATCGCGGTTCAATAAAAATTCTGTTAATTCATTAATTCGTTTAATTTTGATTGAGGCAAAATCAATCACCTCTCTCAATTTTTATGACTTACGTACCAGCAGAAAACCGATACGAAAAAATGCAATACCGCCGCTGCGGAAAAAGCGGTATTAAGCTCCCGGCTGTTTCGCTGGGCCTGTGGCATAACTTTGGCCATGTAGATGTAACCGAAAACTACCGCAAAATTTTACATCTGGCTTTTGACAGCGGTATTACCCATTTTGATCTGGCCAATAACTACGGGCCGCCTCCGGGATCAGCGGAAGAGAATTTTGGCCGAATTTTGAAGGAGGATTTTCGTGGTTACCGCGATGAAATGATCATATCGAGCAAGGCTGGTTATACCATGTGGGCTGGCCCTTATGGCGACTGGGGATCAAAAAAATACCTGGTATCGAGCCTTGACCAGAGTTTGATTAGGATGGGACTGGATTATGTAGATATATTTTATCACCACAGGCCAGATCCTGAAACTCCCTTAGAAGAAACAATGGGTGCGCTGGACCTGATCGTTCGCCAGGGAAAGGCCTTATACGCCGGGATCTCTAATTATCCTGCCGAAGAAGCTGATAAAGCAATTGCTATATTAAAAAAACTGGGTACGCCATGCCTTATCCACCAGCCAAAATATTCAATGTTTGAGCGTTGGGCCGAAGGTGGTTTGTTAGATGTACTTGAAAAAGATGGTGTGGGTTGTATTCCCTTTTCGCCATTAGCACAAGGTTTATTGACCAATAAATACCTGCACGGTATCCCTGCCGATTCAAGGGCAGCTAAATCAACCGGTTTTTTACAGGAAAGCCAGGTTACCGAAGCAAGGATCAGCCAGATAAAAAAATTAAACGATATTGCTATACAACGAGGGCAAACCTTAGCACAAATGGCATTAGCCTGGTTGCTGAAAGACAGCCGCGTTACCTCTGTATTGATTGGTGCAAGCCGTGCCGAGCAATTAGCCGACTCATTAAAATGCCTGGATAATATAGTATTCTCGGCCGATGAATTGGCTCAGATAGAGGTGATATTAAAGTAATAAATTAAATACAGGGTGTCATTTTGAATATTGGAATAAGGGCTGAGGTCTGCCTACTTTTTTAATTTTCAATAGGACACCCTTTTTCAAATATAATATGGGCGTTATAAACTGGGGAATTATTGGCTGTGGTGATGTAACTGAAAAAAAGAGCGGACCAGCATTTGCAAAAGTTGCTAATAGCGCCCTTATTGCAGTAATGCGCCGTGATGCCGCCAAGGCTGCCGATTATGCACAACGGCACCATGTAAGCCAATGGTATAACGATGCTGATGAGTTGATGAATAACCCGGCTGTTAACGCCATTTATATTGCCACCCCACCTTCATCGCATAAGGATTATGCCCTTGCAGCCCTTAATAAGGGTTTTAATGTTTATATAGAAAAACCGGTTACCCGTAATGCTGCCGAGGCCCGGCAGATTGCCGAAGCGCTTAAGCAACATCCCGGTCAAAAACTTACGGTGGCCCATTACCGCAGGGCAGTACCTATGTTTTTAAAGGTTAAACAATTACTGGCCGATACTATAATTGGCGATGTGCGCACCGTACAGATCCGTATGTGGCAAAGCCGCAAGCCTGTACTTGTTGCCAATGTTGCTGACAATTGGCGTGTACAACCAGAGCTTTCAGGCGGTGGCTACTTCCACGACCTTGCCCCCCACCAGCTCGACCTGATGCTGTATTACTTTGGCGAGCCTGTAAAATACAATGGCTTCTCACTGAATCAATCAGGCGCTACACCGGCCGACGACCATGTGAGCGGGCAGATATTATTTAAAAATAATATTGTGGTAAACGGCTCCTGGTGTTTCAACGTTGCCGAAAACCAAACCACTGATACCTGCGAGATCATCGGCACAAAAGGGAAGATCACCTTTCCATTTTTTGGCAATTATATTCATTGGAAAACTGATGAGGATGAACAGACCATTAATTTTGTACACCCTGAACATATCCAGCAACCTATGATAGAAAAGATAGTTGCCTATTTTAATAATGAAGGCCCTAATCCATGCTCCATAGCGGAAGCCATTGTTTTAATGGATATAATGGATGCTTTTACAGCGAAACAGGCTTAACGGTTGAGCGCTATTTTTCCTTCGGCACCTTTGCACCTGCTTTGCGCGCCTCTGATAAACCAATGGCAATAGCCTGCTTTTTGCTGGTTACTTTTTTACCGCTGCCGCTTTTTAGTTCATCTTCTTTCATTTCGTGCAGGGTTTCGTGTACCTTTTCCTGCGCTTTTTCTGAATACTTTGCCATGATATTTTATTTAGATAAATGATAACCAGGTAAAGCAAAATTGTTGCCAAACATAAATCCCAAAAAGAGAACCGTTCAGGTATTACTATTTATATTTAAAAAAAATATCGCCCGATTATTGTTATCTTCAAACTAATAAATAAAAACTGTGTTCATATCTCAAACTATGATATTACACTCTATATGCCGGTAAAAAATACTTCCCATCCATTTTACGAAAAACTTTCATTAGTACTTGTTGGCCTAATAGCCCTTGGCTACCTTGTTATACTTGGTAAAGAATTTCTTGATCCTTTAATTTTCGGACTTTTATTTGCCATACTATTACTGCCAATTGCTAATTTTTTAGAGAAAAAATTAAGATTACCGCGCTCCTTATCGTCGCTTACTTCCATACTTTTATTGATAGCCTTTATCGGGGGTATTCTTTACCTAGTAGGTTCCCAAATATCAAACCTGGCAAATGACTGGCCCATGTTAAAGAGCCAGGTAGGCCAATCGCTCGATAACCTGTCACAATGGGTGCAGCAGGCTTTCCATATCAATGCCACCAAACAAATGAGTTATATACACAGTACCCAGCAAAAAATATTAGCACAGGGCAGTAATGTATTGGGCACAACCTTCGGGGCTATCTCATCGCTGATGCTGTTTTATTCCTTTATCCTGATATTTACGTTTTTCATTTTATTATACAGGAGCTTGCTAATACGCTTTATCGTATGGGTTTTTAGTGATGAATATTCGGCCATTGTGTATGATATTGTTGAAAATATTCAAACCATATTAAGGCAGTATATACTTGGTTTACTATTAGAAATGTTTGTAGTTGCCTGCCTTGCATGCATGGCATTTTTGTTTATCGGCATTAAGTATGCAGTACTGCTGGGTATAATTGTTGCCCTTTTTAACCTGATCCCCTACTTGGGTATTTTTACGGCACTGCTATTAAGCACACTGATAACATTTGCAACGGGCAATATAGCCGATGCTATAAAAGTAGCGGTAAGTGTTTTGGCACTACATGCAATTGATTCAAACTTTTTGCTGCCTACCATAGTTGGCTCCAAAGTAAAACTGAATGCGCTGATTACTTTTTTAGGAATTGTTATGGGCGAAATGATCTGGGGGTTATCGGGTATGTTCTTATCTATCCCGATATTAGCCATATTAAAAATAATTTTTGACAGGGTTGAAACACTTAAACCATGGGGCTTTTTATTAGGCAGCGGTACCGAAGAGAAAAAATCGACCATGAAAAAGATGAAACCATCTGTGGCGGATAAAACCTGATCACAGATTTAGGGTGATCCTAATTATCGCCTAATATATCAATACAATTTTTTCCAAGCATTTTCAACCTATCGTCAAGTGAATTTAGCCCATCGGTATCTTTTATATTTTTGTGGAGTATTTTTATAATGGCAAGTGTTTCGTCGCTTGGATCGCAGGCCTGGGCCTTTTCTAAATGGGGCAACGCTTTTTTAACCTCATCGGTATAGGCTACCGTTAACTGTTTGTTTAAAGCCGCGTTAGTAGCCGCTGCATTGAGTTTGGTTTCTATCTGCCGGGCTTTATCCAGGTATAAATAACCCAGCGCCCGGTGTACCACATAATAATTAGGGATGGCTGCAGCAACTTTTTCGTAATAGATTATCGCTTTATCGGGTTTGCCAGTATCCTCATAGGTCTTACCGATAGAAAAATAAAAGTTAGCACGCGCTTTTTCAGGCAGCTTATCCGCAACCGGCAGCAGCTTTTCACCAAGTTCCAAGATTTTGTCTGGCCCCTCGTTCTGAAAACGTGCCAGGTTAAAATCAAGGTATTGGTCATAAACCGGATCGGCAGTTTGCGCATTGGCAAGCATACCTGTAAAAATGATAATACTTAATAATAATGTTTTTTTTAGCATAACTGATGAGTTGTTCAAATATAAAAACCTGAAGCTAATATAGCTCATTGGCTTACAAATTTCCATTCTATATATTTTGCCCGCATGCAATGTGCACAAGGCCGGTATCCTGCCTGTATAGCCACGGTTTCAGAACTAAAGAAAACCCGGTTCTCCACCTTCATCCTTTTCCCCGACCGGCAATCCAATGTACCATAGATCTTAAGCTTACTATTACCGCCTAAAACTATTTCGCCGTTATTAATCCGTATTTTTAATTGCCTGCTGCGCTTAAACGGATTATTGCCTAATGAAGTATGGCCTATCATAAAGCATCATGAAAAATGACACCTGCTGTATGCCTGTTGCCTGCTTTAACTTCACTAACCCCATGCTTCATATTTACCCTGTAATAACCTTTGCTACCCTTTACAGGCCTGAAATTGGTAGTAAATATCAACATATCGCCTTTGCTCGGTTTTAATACCACAGCTTTAGACTGAGCCCTTGGCCGCTGCTCAACCAAAACAAATTCGCCACCCTGGTAATCAACCTCCGGCGCATTTAAAAACAGCACCAATTGCATAGGGAAATAAATATCGCCATACAGATCCTGGTGCAGGGTATTATAGCCGCCAATGCCATAATTTAATAGCAATGGTGTTGGTTTATACTGATTATTTGCTTTACAAAGTTCTATTAAGCCGGCAAGGCTATCCGGAAACTGCTTTTCTATATTTAAAACCCTCATCCAGCTGTTGGCAATAGCAGCCAGTTTTGGGTACATGGTTTCCCTTAGCTGCTGTATCACATCAGGCAATGGGTATTGAAAATACTTGTATTCGCCCATACCAAACCGGTAGCGTTCCATCATAATTGTTTTGCGGTACAGCGCCGGGTTATTATAATTAGCTATCAGTCTGTCACATTCTATCCCGGGCAAAATATCAGGGACGCAGGCAAAGCCATTTTGGTGCATACCTTCGGTAATATCATCCCAGTTTAACTGGCCGATCCTTTGATCTATATTCATCATTATTTGTGTGTTTCCCTCCTGATAAAGAGGTTTCAGAATTATTATAGGTTTACTTTAGCAGCTTCCCAGCCAATAATGGCCGATTTACGGGTTGCGCCCCAGTGATATTGCCCAAACTCACCGGTGGCTTTAATAACCCGGTGGCAGGGAATCAAAAAAGCGACAGGGTTATCGCCAACGGCACTGCCCACCGCCCTGCTGGCTGTTGGCCTGCTGATGGCAGCCGCTAATGACGAATAAGTATACAAACCGCCCATTGGGATATTTAACAAAGCTTCCCATACCTTTAACTGGAAATCAGTCCCTTTTAAATGCAGCTTGATGTTTGATAATTGCGACCAATCCTTTGTAAAAATAAAAAGCGCATTCTGCTGCTGCACATCAACCATTTGGGTGTAGCTTGCATTAGGGAATTGTGCCTGTAAGTTATTGAATGCTTCTTCCCGGGCATCGGCAAAGGCCATATAACAAATACCTTTAGGCGTTGATGCCACTATTATATCCCCAAAGGGACTTTCGGCAAAACTATAATTAATGGCCAGTTCCCTGCCACCGTTTTTATATTCGGCCGGGGTCATCCCTTCAATATTCATAAACAGATCGTGCAGGCGTCCGGTTCCGGAAAGGCCTGTTTTAAAGGCGGTATCAAACAGTGTGGCCTGCTTATCCTTCAAAATACCTTTTGCGTAATCAAGGCTCAGGTATTGCAAAAACTTTTTAGGACTGATACCCGCCCAATCAGTAAATAAACGCTGAAAGTGGAAGGGGCTTAGGTTTACCTTTTCGGCCACCTCATCAAGGTTAGGCTGATCTTTAAAATTAAGTTTTATATAATTTATGGCTTCGGCAATGCGCTGGTAGTTGATGTTTTGTTGTGTGTTCATGATGTTTGCATAATTTACAGAACAAATGTACCCTGCATTAAGCCCCTGTAAAACCCGGAACTTGCTAAAATTCCCTCGCCATTAAAATATATAAAAACTCAACTGTTAAGATAGCTTTTTCATTTTAACAATCCCCAGCGTTTCACCATCAGGTAATGGGGCATCAATCCTTTCAACCGCTGTATAGCCCATTGCTTTATAAAGCGGAACGCCAGGCAAGGTGGCTCCTAACTCAAAACTTGTAAAGCCATTGGCCCTTGCAGCCGCCTCGCAAACATTTATAATATGCCTACCTACCCCTTGCCTTGCAAAATCGGGGTTAACAAAAAATGCCCTTATCCTTGCGGCATCATGGACGGGATCAAGCAGCGGATCTTCTGTGTCTTTATGCTGATCGCCGCCGTAAAGGGTATTGCGTTTGCTCCAACCGCCACAGCCGGCTATGGTGTCGTTTAATTCGGCAATGTAATAAGTACCATCGGTAACTAACTGGGTATCTATGCCAAAAATATATTTAATGGCGCTTTCAATCTGCGCAGGGGTGTAATAATCGGTGCTTAACCTACGCACTGATCTTGCAATCAGTTCATTTAGCGCAGGTATATCATTAAATGTAGCAAGCCTTGTGGTGATGGGCATAGCTTAATTATACCTGGAAAATTTGTAAATGATTCCCACAGGTATCACTGAATTTTGCAATCGTAACCATTCCCATATTGGTTGGCTTAGTACTAAACTCCACCCCTAATTTTTGTAAACGCTCAAATTCTTTTTCAACATCCTCCACTTTAAATGCAGTGGCCGGGATGCCGGCGGCAAATAAAGCTTGCTGATAAACTACCGAAGGCGGAAATGCCATAGGCTCAAGCACTAACTCAGTCTCATCCGGTTCTTCGCTCGATGTTACAGTAAGCCAGCGGTATTCGCCCATGGTTATATCGGCCTTTTTAACAAAACCTAAAACCCCGGTGTAAAATTGAAGTGCTTTCTCCTGGTTGCCAACACTTACACTTGCTAATTTTATTTTCATAAACTGTAGTTTTTAGTCTTGGTTAAATTACCATTTTTATCAAAAGTTTTCCATTCTCCATACTTCTTTTCTCCAACATACTCGCCGCAATCAAATAAACCGCCTTCAACATGGTATCTTTCCCAAATACCTGTACGCTCGCCATTCTCAAAGCTTCCGGTTTGCATCAGATCTCCGTTTTCACGGTACCATTTCCAAAGGCCGGTAAGCTGATCCTTATCATAATATCCGGTTGCTTTTATCTGCCCGTTAACAAAGTAATAATTCCACTCGCCGGTTTTATCGCCATGCAAATATTCGCCTATTGCACTCAGGCAGCCATCTTTATAATATTCCTTAATCAGGCCATGTTTTAGCTGGCCGTTTGCATCACGTTTATTAGTATCCATTTCCTTTTACAAAATTGTTTACTACTTATTTTATACCGATAATTTAGTTAATGGTACCGTTATAAGGGTGATCCTTATTTTAAATAAATACATCTAAAATATTATTTTTATAAAAATATTCCTAAACCTTATGAATAAAAAAGACCTTGTTAAACGCAGGTAAATTCAACAACAGAAAAACTTAAATCTCTTTCCCACATCTCGTATCAAAATCCTATCTTTGCCCATGCAAGAAAAAATCCTCATTCTTGACTTCGGTTCGCAGTTCACCCAGCTTATCGCGCGCCGTGTCAGGGAGCTCAATATTTACTGCGAGATCCACCCCTTTAATAATTTTCCTGAAGTTGACAGCACTGTAAAAGGCATTATCCTTTCAGGCAGTCCTTATTCTGTTCGCCAGAAAAACCCGCCAACCTTCAATTTCGAAAAATTTCATGGTACTATGCCTATTTTAGGCGTGTGCTATGGTGCTCAGTATATGGCACATTTTCATGGCGGTGAAGTATTGCCATCAAGCACCCGCGAATACGGACGTGCCAACCTGCAATACATTAATGCTACCAACCCTCTGTTTAAGCAAATAGCCCCGGGCTCACAGGTTTGGATGTCGCATGCAGATACGATTGCCACCATAGGCGCTAATTTTGAGATCATAGCCAGTACCGATTCGGTAAAGGTTGCGGCATACCAGGTTACCGGTACGCAAACCTACGGCATACAGTTTCACCCGGAGGTTACCCACAGTACCGATGGCAAACAATTGCTTCAAAACTTTTTGGTTGATATTTGCGGTTGCCAGCAAGACTGGACACCCGATTCATTTATAGAAACTACCATAGCCGCCCTAAAAGAAAAATTAGGCGATGATAAAGTAGTGCTTGGCCTGTCGGGCGGTGTTGATTCATCGGTTGCGGCGGTATTGCTGCACCATGCTATCGGCAAAAACCTGCATTGCATATTTGTTGACAACGGCTTACTGCGCAAGGATGAGTACCAGTCGGTATTGGATTCGTACCAGCACATGGGTTTAAATATCAAGGGCATTGATGCCAAACAACGTTTTTATGATGCATTGCAGGGCTTATCTGATCCGGAGAAAAAACGCAAGGCAATTGGCCGTGTGTTTATTGAAGTTTTTGACGATGCCGCACACGAGGTACAGGACGTTAAATGGTTAGGCCAGGGAACAATTTACCCCGATGTTATTGAGTCGGTATCGGTAAAAGGACCGTCAGCCACCATCAAATCACACCATAACGTTGGCGGACTGCCCGATTTTATGAAACTTAAAGTTGTTGAGCCGCTTAATACCCTATTTAAGGACGAAGTTAGGCGCGTTGGTAAAGCTTTAGGCATTGATCCAAATATTTTAGGCCGCCACCCTTTCCCGGGTCCGGGCTTGGCTATCAGGATATTAGGTGATGTAACACCCGAAAAAGTTGCTATTTTACAAGAGGCAGATGCAATTTATATCAACAATTTACGTACTGCCGGTGTTTATGATAATGTTTGGCAGGCCGGTGCAATATTTTTGCCGGTACAGTCGGTAGGTGTTATGGGTGATGAGCGTACTTACGAGAACGTGATCTGCCTTCGCGCTGTTGAATCGGTAGACGGTATGACAGCCGATTGGTGCCATTTACCTTATGATCTGCTTGCCAAAATCTCAAACGAGATCATTAACAATGTAAAAGGAATTAACCGGGTAGTATATGATATTAGCTCGAAACCACCAGCCACCATTGAGTGGGAATAGGCGGTTCATCTATTTAATTATTGCGCTTGTAGCTGCCGCCTGTTCGCCAAAACTGCAGCCGGTAGCTACACAGCCTGTAAAAAAAGAAACTGAAAAATCAGTTGTCAAAACTCCGCCTTTAAAAGAGGTTAAACCCGAAGCGCCAAAGGTATCTGCCATAGCGCTGCTGTTGCCCTTTGGCCTTGACCATTTAAGGCAAGGTGCCGCTTATACTGCGGTAAGCCTGCGTGAAGCCGATATAGCGCTTGATTATTACCGTGGGTTTAAGCTTGCACTTGATTCACTTACCGGGCTGGGTTATAACTTTAAGCTAAAAGTATTTGATTCAAAAGGCGAAGTTGCACAGGCACATAGCCTTGGCAGTAATCCTGCTGTACGCAGCAGCGATCTGATCATTGGCCCCGTGTTTCCTGATGATATGAAAGCTTTTACAGGGGCTTACGCCAATGCCAAACAGCCCATTGTATCACCCCTTTCGCCCGCGGCACCAGCTACTTTTAAAAATGCTAACCTGATTACTGTAATGCCCCCGTTGGAATATCATGCATGGACGGCTGCACGCTATATCAGCAGTAAAATAAAACCTAAAAAGGTGTTTATCCTTAAATCGGGTTACAGTGATGAAAACGATTATATCACCCCCTTTAAAAAAGCCATCGACAGCTTAGGTAAAAAACACATCCAGGTTGTTGCCTTAACGGTAATACACGGGCAACTAAGCTCGCTAATTCCGCAACTTTCTGTATCAGATCAAAATGTGTTTATTGTTCCGGCAACTAATCAGCATTTTTTAACCATTACCTTGCGTGCTTTGGATAGCTTGAGCAGCAGTTACCCGGTTACAGTATTCGGGCATCCAAGCTGGATCAATTTTTCTTTTTTAAAGGCCGACCTGCTGCAACGCTTAAATACCATTATCTCAACCTCCGATCATATTGATTATAAGGCAGCCAATATGGTAACTTTCGCACGCAATTACCGCGACGAATACCACATAGAACCAAGTGCTTACGCCATTAAAGGCTTTGACGAAGGGATGTATTTCGGGCAGTTAGCAGCTACCGATAAACTAAAAAACATACCCGACAATAACTTTACAGGTTTACACAATGATTTCCAGTTTCAGAAAAAAACTGGGCTTGGTTTTATAAACACACATGTAAACCTGTATAAATACATTAATTTTGAATTGAAAAAGGTAGAATGAAGGCAATAAACCAGCTTAAAACGTTTCAGCGTATTTTGGATGAGTATCCGGCAGAAACGCCCCTAAGTAAGTTTTTACCCGGCTTTTACCGTCAGAATAAACAAATGGGATCAACCGACAGGCGAATTGCCAGCAGGTTGGTTTATAACTATTTCCGTTTGGGTAGGGCATTGCCTGATGTACCTGCCGATGAGCGCCTTTTTGTTGCCGAATTTTTGTGCAATACCCAGCTCAACTCTTTTTTACAGCATTTTAAACCCGAATGGGCAGCCTGCATCCATTTTAGCATTACCGAAAAGTTGAGCATGGTAAAAACTACTCACCCGGATTTTAAGCTGGAGGATGTTTTCCCGTGGACAAGCCAGCTTTCGGCAGGGATAGATAAAGAAGCTTTTCTACGCTCATTTTTTATCCAGCCCGATCTTTTTATCCGTGTACATAAGGGTTGCGAAACACAGGTAAAAGTTGCCCTGGCTAACGCCGAAGTTGTTTTTAAGGACGAAGGCAATAACTGCTTTTCGTTACCTAACGGTACCCGCCTGGAGGCCCTGTTCCCTAACCAGCATTGGTTTGAGGTGCAGGACCATTCATCGCAGCAAACGGCGCAGCTTTATAAACCTAATAAATGGGATGCCTGGTGGGACGCCTGTGCAGCATCAGGCGGTAAATCGCTTTTACTGCACGACCTGGAGCCGACCATTAAGTTTGTGGTATCAGACATCCGCGAATCTATATTGGCTAACCTTGATGAACGTTTTCAGCAGACCGGGTTAACCAAATACCAAAAAAAACTACTCGATCTTACCCAAAATAATGACCTGATCCTTCATGATTATGAGTTTGATGGAATCCTACTGGATGCACCTTGCAGCGGGTCAGGCACCTGGGGCCGTACCCCCGAGATGATCAGCCAGTTTGATGCACATAAAATTGAGTTCTTTCAGCGTTTGCAGCAAAGCATAGTACGCAACGTAGTAAAACACCTTAAACCCGGCAAGCCGCTTATTTACATTACCTGCTCAGCTTTTAAAGGCGAAAACGAGGATATGGTTAAGTTTATCACCAAAGAATTTGGCCTTAAATTAGAGCAACAGCTGATTTTAAAGGGCTATGAAAACAAAGCAGATACCATGTTTGTGGCAAGGTTGATAGGCGCCTAAGTGAAAGCGACACAAAGTATTGTGCCGCTACAAAAAAATCATCTACAAATGTGTGTTGCTTCTGAAAAGCTTTATCGCGATAGCTAATAGTATAATACCAAAGGCTTTACGCAGTATGGCCAGTCCGGTTTTACCTAAAAGTTTTTCAATCCATTGTACATTTTTTAGTACCAGGTAAACAAACAGGGTATTAAGTACAATACCTACAATAATATTTTGCGTTTGATATTGGGTTTTAAGTGATAACAGGGTTGTCATGGTTCCTGCACCTGCTATCAGCGGGAAGGCCAATGGCACAATAGAAACACTCTCGGGCATATCCTCTTTAAAAAAATTAACACCCAATATCATTTCCATCGCTATAATAAAAATAACCAGCGAACCGGCTATAGCGAAAGAGGATACATCCAAACCGATAATGGCCAGCATTTCTTCGCCCACAAATAAAAAGCCGATCATTAATACCAACACGGCTATACTCGCTTTTTCCGACTGGATATGCCCGGCCTTTTGGCGAAGCTGTATAATAACGGGGATGGCTCCAAGTATATCTATGATCGCAAAAAGGATCATGGTTACTGATAATACCTCTCTGAAAATTAATGGATGCATGGCTTTAGGTTTTATTATTCTTTTGACTTTAACCGGAAACTTAACAAAAATGCAACTAAAATATAGAAAGACGATAAAAAGAATACACTATGTATTGATATTACCATAACAAGCCCAGCTGTTAAGGGCCCTAATGTTTGCCCTATTGAGGCATACGATTGATTGATCCCCAGTATTTTCCCTTGTTCGGACTGGTTTACATGGTCGGCTATCAGGGCGTTAAGCATGGGGTTACGCAACCCATTGAACAGGCCATACACACACATACAAATGGCATAAGGTATAAACAGAGATGTAAAACCTGAGCAAAACATAGCCGCCAAGCACAACAAAGTTGAGAGCATTAATATAACAGCTTTGGATGCAATGAGCTTTGTGAACAGTGGCACACACAATTGCATAATAATACCGCACACCCCAAATCCGGCTAAAAATAAACCGATCTGTGTGGGGGTGATTTTTAAAATATCAACACTAAAAGTTTGAAAACCAATGATCATGGTAAACTGCGCCATGGTGAGTAAAAACCCTATAAATACTGCAGTACCTACAGCAGGACGTTTTAAGGTGGTTATAAGCGTTATAAACTTAAAGTTACCGTGGTAGTTTAAACGTGTCTTTTTATCAGTTTGGTTGGTTTCTTTTAACAGGAATATGGCACATAGTGTACCGATAAGGGAAATACCCGCCGCAAAAAAAAATGGCGCCTGCGGACTAAGCGCCGTAAATGATCCGCCTATTACAGGCCCTATCACAAAACCAAATGCAAATGCCGAGCCTAATATGCCAAACTTTTTAGCCCGGTTTTGCGGTGTAGCCGTATCAGATACCATAGCTTGCGCTACCGATACGTTTCCACCCGTTAAGCCATCAAGTATACGGGCTGCAAACAAAACGAACAGGCTGGTAGCTTCGGCAAACAGGAAAAAGGAGATGCAGGTACCTGCCAAACTGATCACCAGTAAAGGCTTACGGCCCCATTTGTCAGATAGTGAACCCAATATGGGTGTGGCAAAAAATTGCGCTATAGAAAATGATGCCGTTAATACGCCTAAAGTGGTGCCCGTTAGTCCGAAGGTTTTGCCATAAGTATACAACACCGGCACAATGATACCGAAGCCCAGCGAGTTAATGATGCAAACAAATACTAAGATCCAGAGATTTTTATCGGCTTTCATTAACAGGGATATATTGGGCTCGTTAAAAATTTAAGGTAACAAAAAAAGGTTCTGAATTATCAGAACCTTTTCAAATTTTATATAATAATAATGTTATTCAACAAATTTAGGATTAATAGGGTCGTTAGCGCCTTCAACAATTCCATGTCTTACATGCGAACGTTTAATACTGTAACCAAAATAGATCACAAAACCTATCAGTAACCAACCGATAAGCCTTGCCCAGTTCTCTAAACCTTCGCTGGCTATCATGGCTAAACAGATAAGCGCGCCAAGCGGACAAACTATTTTATACAATGGCGTTTTAAACGGACGAACCAAATGCGGATCGGTACGACGTAAAATAAAGATACCTAAACATACCAGTACGAAGGCAAACAAGGTACCGATGCTCACCATATCACCTACAATTCTGTCAGGAATAAAACCGGCAAATAATGATACGAAACCAAAGAATAACCATTGTGATTTGTATGGTGTGCTGTATTTAGGGTGTAATTTTGAAAATACTTTAGGGATCAATCCGTCAGTACTCATGGTGTAGAACACACGGGTTTGACCTAAAAGCATCACCAATATTACCGATGAAAAACCTGCAAGGATAGCTACGGTAACCAAATTGGCTAACCAGCCATAACCCGGCATAAAAGTTTTAACTGCATAAGTTACAGATGCCTCTTTACCTTTGATAAGGAAATCGGTGTAAGGTGCCAAACCTGTTAATACGTGCGAGAAAAGGATATAAAGGATAGTACAAAACACCAATGATATTAAAATACCTTTTGGCATATCACGCTGTGGGTTTTTAGCTTCCTGTGCAGCGGTTGATACGGCATCAAAACCAATAAAGGCAAAGAATACCACACTTGCACCTCTTAATACACCCAGCCAGCCGTGGTTAAAGGTATCGGCATAATTTACAGGCCCAGTACTTGTTTGAATGATACCCTTGTTGGCAGGGATCATATATGGTGTATGGTTAGCAGGATTGATGAACTGCCAGCCTAAAGCAATGATCATTAACACAATAGCTACTTTAACAATAACAATAACGTTATTTACCGCTGCAGATTCGGCTGTACCTCTGATCAGTAACATAGATAGCAGGAACAGGATCAATATAGCCGGTAAATTAATGATACCGTGCGAACCTACTTCGCCAGCGTACATACCTGTTGCCATGTTTGATACTTCCCAGGGTGAGTGGGAAAGCGCAAATGGAATATGCACATTAAAAAATGTGTACAAAAACTCGTTAAAATATTGTGCCCATCCTATTGATACTGTTGCAGCTCCCAATGCATATTCAAGTACCAGATCCCATCCTATGATCCAGGCAATAAATTCGCCCATTGTAGCATAAGAGTAAGTATAGGCTGATCCGGCAATAGGGATCATACTGGCAAACTCTGCATAGCATAAACCTGCAAGCGCGCAACCTGCGGCAGCTATCAAAAATGAAATGGTTACAGCAGGCCCGGCATGCTCACCTGCGGCAGAGGCCGTACGAACGAAAATACCCGCACCTATGATTGCACCAATACCTAAAGCTATCAGCGAACCAACTCCCAAAGTTCTTTTTAATGTTTTCTCCGTCGCCTTCGAAGCAGCCATTAACTGCTCTATCGGTTTCTTAATAAATAACTTCATTTTTAAATAATAAGATCAGTTTTAATGTTAATTCACGTATCCCCAAACGTACTTAAATTTATTGAAAACATAAAGAGCAGAATGTAACAATGGAGACAAGCCCATTTTGCAAATTAAAGTTTGGTAAACAGGCAGTTATAATTAAACAAACACACCTGTGTAACACTACTTAAATTTGAAACCAGTACTATTTTAGCACATAAATGGGCTATCTTCAAAAAGAGTTTTATTTATAAGATGGATACACTTAGTAGTGCAACATTTAAACTAAAGGAATAATAAGGTTACTCACCTACTTATGATCTGAATGAGTTTATTAATTTCAGTACCGGCCGTAGCTTCTCAAGCAGGAATTCTTTTGCCCGTTTTATCAAATAGCCGCCGCCATTAAAATGCCGGTACATTAATTTTTTAGCGCCTGCCTGGTAATGAAGACATACAAACTGTATATACCTGCCAGTACTTAACTGCTTACAATAAGGCAGGTGATTTTTCCAGTATATTTTTTTACCGCCACCCTTTAACTCATATCCTTCTGCATTGTTAATGTTGTTATCAATGGCCAACTGATCATTAATTAAACTAATGATTTTAAACAGACCGGGGTTTTCGCGAAAGTAAAAGTTAAACAAGGTCATATCGCAAATACCACCTTCATTATTATGAGTGCAGTAGTCTGTATAGGAATCATCTAACTTATGCCGGCTGATACTATCGGTATAAGAATGGGTTAAGTAATTACAAAAATCATCAAGCGCCTTAAAATCCCTGAAATAGGTAAATGCCGGCGAATCACCATACTCACCCGGGTTTGCAATTGCGGCATCGCCAAAAAACGGGACTATGGTTGAAAGATGAGCAAAGGCAAGTACATCAGAATCCAGGTAGATAAATGATTCTATCTGCTTTTGCCTGCAAAAATCACGGATACAAAACCATCTTGCAAAACACATCAGTTCATATTTATAACCACTATGCGACAGGTGTTTATAAACTGATGCAAATGCCTGTGATCCGGCTTTAAAATCCGCAACATTAACATGATTTACAAAAGGATAGCAGTTGTTGGAATCATCGCCCAAAAGGTATATGGTTGAATCAGGGTTATAATACTTTGCTTGTTTAAGGCTGTATTTAAGATAACTCGAATTACTGGTGTGATAAAAAAAAACAGGAAGGGACATGCTAAAGAAAAATTACACTATTTTATGGAAGATCAGAACCCTAAATTACCACACTGCCTTAACACCATGAACAAACTTACAGATAATAACATGCAGATACAATAAGCTGCACAAGCTATAAAACTAAAAATGCCCCTGTAAGGGGCATTTAATTATTATAACCTTATGGTAAGTATTATCCTTTTTTAACCACCTTAATTATGGGGCTGATAGCGGCCTGCACCCTGATCTCTTTTTGTACAGAATGATTAACTGCAGCTATTTTTTGAACATGCATGTTTAAGTGCGGTGCAATTACCAGCGACACGATTGACATCAGCTTGATCAATATATTCATTGACGGGCCAGAGGTATCCTTAAACGGATCGCCTACGGTATCACCAGTTACCGATGCTTTATGCGGTTCTGATTTTTTATAATGCATTTCGCCATTGATCATACAGCCTTTTTCGAATGATTTTTTAGCATTGTCCCATGCACCGCCAGCATTGCTCTGGAAGATACCCATCAATACGCCAGATACGGTTACACCTGCCAGTAAGCCACCTAAAACTTCGGCACCAAAGGCAAAACCAATAATAAGCGGGGTTATCAGGGCTATTAAGCCGGGTGCAACCATTTCGCGGATTGATGCTTTGGTTGAGATAGCCACGCATTTTTCATACTCCGGTTTACCGGTGTACTCCATAATGCCCGGGATCTCGCGGAACTGGCGCCTAACCTCTTCTACCATCGCCATTGCTGCACGGCCCACTGCCGAGATACACAATGCCGAGAAGATGAAAGGGATCATACCTCCAACAAACAGTCCGGCTAAAACATCGGCTTTATAAATATCAATATGCTCAATACCTGCAACACCCACAAAAGCGGCAAATAAGGCCAGTGAGGTTAACGCTGCCGATGCAATGGCAAAACCCTTGCCTGTTGCTGCTGTAGTGTTACCTACGGCATCCAGGTTATCTGTACGGTGACGTACTTCTTCGGGCAGGCGGCTCATTTCGGCAATACCACCTGCGTTATCTGCAATCGGACCAAAGGCATCAATAGCCAATTGCATGGCGGTGGTTGCCATCATACCTGCGGCTGCAATAGCTACCCCATATAAACCTGCAAAGTGGTACGACCAGTAAATACCTGCCGCCAGCACCAGGATAGGTGCAACGGTTGATTCCATACCCACAGCCAAACCGCCAATAATATTGGTTGCATGCCCTGTTGACGATTGCCTGATGATGCTGAGCACCGGGCGTTTACCCATTGCCGTATAATACTCGGTAATAACGGACATTAACGTACCAACAACCAGGCCCACAATAATGGCCATGTAAACTCCATTTTTGGTAAACACTAAGGCACCTGCTTTTACCACATGATTTACATCTTCGTCACGTACCATGTGGAAGCTATCTTCAGGCAGCATCCATTGTATCACAAAATAAGTAGCTATAGCTGTTAAAACTATTGATGCCCAGTTACCAAAGTTCAATGCTTTTTGTACGCTGTCGGTTTCATTTTTTATTTTGACAAAGGCTGCGCCGATAAGTGAAAACACAATACCCAATCCCGCAATAACCATTGGTAACAATACCGGGGCTATACCACCAAATTTATCGTGCGATACTATTTCGCGGCCCAATACCATTGTTGCCAGCATAGTTGCTACGTACGATCCGAAAAGATCGGCGCCCATACCTGCTACGTCGCCCACGTTATCACCTACGTTATCGGCAATGGTTGCTGGGTTACGTACATCATCCTCGGGAATACCAGCCTCAACCTTGCCCACTAAATCAGCGCCCACATCGGCAGCTTTGGTGTAAATACCTCCGCCAACACGTGCAAACAAGGCAATTGATTCTGCACCTAAAGAAAATCCGGCTAAAACATCCAGCGCTTTTGCCATGGCATCTCCATTAACATCGCCGCCCGTATTTTTAACATAAATGGTGTAGAAAACTATAAACAGCGAGCCTAAACCTATTACCGCTAAACCAGCAACCCCCAAACCCATTACTGTGCCGCCTGTAAACGATACTTTTAATGCCTGGGCCAAACTGGTACGTGCGGCCTGCGTGGTACGCACGTTGGCTTTAGTGGCAATACGCATCCCTAAAAAACCGGCAAATGCCGAAAGGAATGCACCAACCACAAACGATATAGCAATAACCGGGCTTGATGTTGCCACCGTAGTACCCGAATAAGCTAATAAAAGGCCTGCAATTACTACAAAATAGCTGAGCACTTTCCACTCGGCACGTAAAAATGCCATTGCCCCGTCGGCAATGTAGCCGGCCAGTTGTACCATGTCGCCATCGCCGGCATCCTGTTTGGTTACCCATGCTGCTTTAATAGCCATGGCAATGATACCGATAAGGCCAAAAACAGGAATTAAATAAATCAAGTAAGTGTTTAACAAGTCCATATTTATAATTGGTTTATAAGTTATTCTAATTCAATAAAAACTTAGCGCGGTCGCTATAATTGGTTCTGCAAAATAGTAAATTAATTTCTTTACAATAGAATGTCAATTATAAAGTTTTTTGAATAGTTTAGAACCTTAAACTATAACTGATCAATGGCGAAGACCCCCGGACAACCAAAAATGAAACATGAGCTGGGCTTGCTCGACGGCACAATGCTGGTAGCAGGCTCAATGATAGGCTCAGGAATATTTATTGTAAGTGCAGATATTACCAGGAACGTAGGCTCAGCAGGCTGGTTAATAGCCGTTTGGCTGATAACAGGCTTCATGACACTTACCGCAGCTGTAAGCTACGGCGAACTAAGCGCCATGTTTCCAAAAGCCGGCGGACAGTACGTTTACCTTAAAGAAGCCTACAATAAATTAGTTGCATTTTTATACGGATGGAGCTTTTTTGCAGTGATACAAACCGGCACTATTGCAGCCGTTGGCGTGGCTTTCTCCAAGTTTACCGCTTATTTGATCCCCGCGGTAAGCGAAGACAATATTTTGTTCAGCACCATGATTGGTATACTTCACTTTACCATCAGTGCGGCGCAGTGCGTATCAATCGTAGTTATTGTGCTGCTTACCTTTATCAATACGAAAGGTGTACAAAGCGGTAAGATCATTCAAAACATATTTACCATAACCAAACTATTGAGTTTATTCGGGCTCATCGTGTTTGGCTTTTGGGCCTTTAAGAGCGATATATGGCATGCCAACTGGAGCCATGCCTGGGATATGCACAAGCTAAATGCAGATGGAAGCATAGGCAGTTTAACCATTGCAACCGCAATGGGTGCAATAGCAGCATCAATGGTGGGTTCTATTTTCAGTAGCGACAGCTGGAACAACGTAACATTTATTGCAGGCGAAATGAACAACCCTAAGCGTAACATAGGCCTGAGCTTGTTTTTAGGTACACTGATAGTAACCGTTATTTATGTATCAGCCAATGTAATGTACACCGGTGTTTTATCATTGCATGATATTGCCACTGCGGATAAAGACCGGGTTGCGGTTGCTGCCTCGCACGTAATTTTTGGAAACATCGGTACTTATGTAATTGCCGTAATGATCATGATCTCGACATTTGGCTGTAACAACGGGTTGATTATGGCTGGGGCAAGGGTTTATTACACCATGGCAAAAGATGGTTTGTTTTTCAAAAAAACAGGTACTTTAAATAAAAATGCCGTACCTGAATTTGGTTTATGGATACAGGCCGTGGTAGCAGCTATACTTTGTATGAGCGGTAAATATGGCGATCTGCTGGATATGATCTCATTTGTGGTGGTTATATTTTATGTGCTCACCATTTTTGGCATTTACATTTTACGTGTAAAACGCCCCGATGCTGAAAGACCCTACAAAGCTTTTGGATACCCGGTACTGCCTGCTATTTATATGATAATGGGTATCGCCTTTTGTATCCTGCTTATCATTTACAAACCTAACTTTACCTGGCCGGGCTTAATTATTGTACTGATAGGTATCCCGATCTATTATATCGCAAACAGAAATTCAAAGAATGAAGATCAAACAGATCTGGTTAGTTAGCCTGGTTCTTATTGCCGGCAATACGTTTGGACAGGCATTGTCACAAAACCTGCAATCAGCATTCAGCAGGTTGCAGGCTGATAGCCAGTGCAGTTATGCTTCGGTATCATTAACCGTGCTTGATGCTAAAACAGGCGAACCGGTTTTTACCGCCAATCCCAATATGGGCCTGGCAACGGCATCAACCTTAAAAACTATTACCACCATTACCGCCTTTAATTTGCTGGGGAAGGATTTTCAATACCAAACCCAATTTGGCTACAGTGGTGCCATTAGTGCCGATGGCACGCTTAACGGTGATGTGATTATAAAAGGTGCCGGCGACCCAACACTGGGCAGCTGGCGCTACGAGAGTATGCACGAAAACCATATACTTGGCCTGATGGTTGATGCGCTGCAAAAGGCAGGCATCAAAAAAATTAACGGCCGTATTATTGGTGATGATGCTATTTTCGGCTCGCAATCTATCCCCGAGGGATGGATTTGGATGGATGTGGGCAATTACTATGGTGCGGGTACATCAGGCCTTTGCTGGCGCGAAAACCAGTTTGATATTAAATTAAAAACAGGCAGCATTGGGAGCGCAGTAACAGTTTTGCACACGGTACCTGCCATGCCCTACCTTAGCTTTAAAAGCGAATTGCTGAACGCCCCGGCAAATACCGGGGATAATGCTTACGCCTTTTTACCAATCGGGGGCAAAACCATGTACCTGCGGGGCACTTATGCCATTGATCAGGATAAAAAAAGAATAGCCGCCGCCCTTCCCGACCCTGCTTACGAGGCAGCCTTTCGCCTGATGGATACGCTTAAACGTTTGGGGATATTGGCAAGCAACGATGCTGAATCAACTACTACACTGGCTGCAAAAGGCGTGGCTTCGCCATTGATCACCACCAATCTAACGTCCATATTATCGCCCCGACTAAGCCAGATCATTTACTGGCTTAACCAAAAAAGTATTAACCTTTACGCTGAGCAGTTACTAAAAACTATTGCCTGGAAAGCCGGGAAACAACCTTCAACCAGTAATGGCGTGGCGGTTGAACAGGATTTTTGGAAAAACCGTGGCATCGACCCGCATTCGTTAAATATTGTTGATGGCAGCGGCCTTGCTCCCGGCGACAGGGTGACCACTTTAACCATGGCAACCATACTGCAATCAGCCAAAAAAGAAACCTGGTTCCCTGATTTTTACGAGAGCCTGCCTACTTATAACGATATTAAAATGAAAAGCGGTACCATATTAAATGTGCTTACTTACGCAGGTTACCACACTTACAAGGGCCGCGATCTGTGCTTCTCTATCATGGTGAATAACTTCAGCGGCTCAAGCAAGGCTATGAAAGAAAAGATATTCAGGGTACTGGATGAGTTGAAATAAGGAATTGAATTTAGTTGTCATGGTGAGGAACTTGAACCATGCGGGCGAGGCCTCTGCGATCAACCTTCGAGTGCTTCAGGGTGAAAAGCCTATTTTAATTTAACACAAAATACAGAGGTGCCAATCGCCCTTAAATCCCAGATTTAATACTGTTAAATGGCATACCTAAACCATCAACCGCATATTGAGCAAGTACACTATCCTTTAGGGTAAGGTAATCGCCATGCTGGGTAACCTGCCATTTGGTGGTAGCACCATCAACAACTTTTAATGGCACAGTTGCTGATACAACTTTGGCGGCCGAATCAAGCTCTATAACATACAATTCATCTTTTTTATCCAATGGATCTTTAAAAGGAATAATCACTGTGTGGTTATAATCATCAATAAATCGGCCCATAATATTTTTACCGGCAGTTTCTTTGGGTTGCAAGCTCAATAAATGGCTGGCCGAAGTTTGGCTGATGCCAAATATTTTTAACCGCACTACCTTATCATTCTCGTCCTTTAAAGTATCAGTAGCTTTTACATCCGCATCCTTCAAATATCTTAATGATGCATAATAGCTGTTATCGCCTGCGGTAATATCGGCATTGCCGGGCAGCAGGTAATGGATCTCTAAATTTTGGATAGCGGTGCTGTCACTTTTCAGTTTCCCGGCTATTAAAACCAATTGCGGGCCAGTCATCCGGTTGCTGATGTGTACGTTAAGCGTAGTAAGCGTATCTGTTTTTATAACCTTTGATACCGTGTAATGCGGTACATTTTGAGCCGGCTTTTTACAGGCATACAGGCATACGGCCAATAAACAAACACTTATATTTTTTAATAATATGGTCATGCAATTAATCTTTATAAATTCAAAATCGTTTTATTCCCTGCGCTTAATGCTCTTTAAATAATGCCGTATAAGGCGCCGCCTTTCTCGCCCATTTTATCTACTAACTTTTCAACTTCCGGATCTTTTTCAAGTACCGGGGCATGGTGCGGTTTAATACGGGCATCAATTATCATGGGGCCTTTACAACCCCAGTGTTTATGCTCGGTAAAGCTGTTTATCCCATAAATATCGTGCGATGGATTACTGCGGGTAAAAGTTACCCATACCAGGTTATTTATACTTTTAGCAACAAATCCGGCATCGTCACAAAGTACTATTAAGGGTAATCCGTTTAACTCTTCGTCGCGTAAATGCTCATCCAATATTTCCAGCATCAGGGGCATATCGCTGCTCCTGATATTTTTTGGCAGTTGTACGGCTAACACACCCGGCATAGCCATTTTATATATTTCAAACGGCCGCGGGAGGTTAAAGCCTGCGGGTAGTTCTGTCCAAAGCTCCCTTTTAATATCTCCGGCTGCTGCTATGGCTACTTTACTGCCGGAGTTTAAACCATCGCCACTATAATCAAGTGTATCAATGGTGGTATTGGTATAAAAATGCAGGTCGGTTGTCAGATCAATCCTTTGCAGCATGTGTTTCAGAAACGCCTCAACATCATTCACATTTAATTTGGAGTCATCCTCCTGTGCAGCAATAAAAAGATATTTAGCTAAGCTGAGCTGGCCTTTTCCTAATATGTGATTGGCAATAGTAAGGATCTCCTGTGGCTTGCGCTCTTTTACATAAGGCGTATAACGCTCGCTGCCAATGGCAAACAATAATGGGTGTACACCCGCTGCATCAACAGCATTTACGGCATGTAGCCCGGGAATTTCTTTCGGGATAGCTGCTCCTGTAATTTCATGGATGAGTGCACCAAAGCTGGTATCCTCCTGCGGCGGCCTGCCCACTACCGTGAACGACCATACTGCATCCTTACGGTGATAAACATTACTCACCTTTAAAAGCGGAAACGGATGCTTTAAGCTATAATATCCCAAATGATCGCCGAAAGGGCCTTCAAGTTTATTATCATGCGGCATTACTGTACCTGTTATCACAAAATCAGCATCAGCCGAAATACAAAAACCTTCTTCATCATAAAAATAACGAAAACGGCGGTTACCCAATGCGCCTGCAAAAGTCATTTCAGACAAGCCTTCGGGCAGCGGCATTACCGCAGCAACCGGGTGCGATGGCGGGCCACCTACAAATATGCTTACCTGTAAGGGCAGTCCCTTTGCATTTGCTTTGGTTTGATGCACCCCTATCCCCCTGTGCAGCTGATAGTGTAAACCAATCTCCTGGTTCATGATATAATCATTACCGCCCAGTTGTATGCGGTACATGCCTAAATTGGCATTCATAATGCCGGGCTTGTCGGCATCTTCGGTATATACCTGCGGCATGGTAACGAACGGGCCGCCATCATTGGGCCAGTTAACTACCTGCGGAATATCACTGATATTACATTTTGCAAACCCAACGGGAGCCCTGCGGGCAGATACCTTCATGGGCAATGCCGATAAAGCGGTTAAGGCAACATTGGCATACTTAAAAGGATTTTTTATTGCCTTTAAGGGGTCTGATTTCAGGTCTACCAAAGTCTTGATCTTATCCAGCGTATCGCGGAAGATAAAGCGGGAACGATCAAGCGTTCCGAAAAGGTTTGAAACTGCCGGGAATTTGCTGCCCTTTACGTTTTCGAAAAGAATAGCCGGGCCATTGTTTTCAAACACACGTAAATGAATAGCCGCCATTTGCAGGTGAGGATCAACCTCCTCTTTAATGCGGATCAGGTGACCATTTTTTTCAAGGTCGGCAATGCAGGCTTGTAAACTTGGATAGCTCATATTTTACACCAGCAAATGTACAAAATGTGCAGGTGTTAAAGCAGTTGCATACCAATAATTACATTGGTATAACCAAGCCTGTTAATCAACTAAATCTATAGACAAACATTAAAGTAAGTGCTTAAAAAAAGTTATTATTACTTTAGCGGCTCTTAAGTTTTTGCGCGCATGTCGGTACTTATATTCACTGTTATTATACTGGTTGGCTCCTACTTTGCCGGGCTATTAGGCTCATTGACAGGCCTGGGCGGCGGCGTGGTAATTATCCCACTGCTTACTTTACTGCTTAATGTTGATATTCATTATGCCATTGGAGCATCGCTGGTATCGGTAATTGCAACGTCATCGGGTTCGGCCGCAGCTTATGTTAAAGAGGGTATTACCAATATGCGCCTGGGTATGTTTTTAGAGATTGCCACCACAGCCGGTGCCATGTGCGGCGCCATACTTGCCGTTTATATTCCTACACACTATATAGCCATATTATTTGGCGTGATCCTTATATTTTCGGCTCTACTATCGCTGCGCAAAAAAGCAGAGAATATTAATACAACAAAAAGCGAATGGGCCGAAAAACTAAAGCTGAACAGCAGCTATCCAACAGGTAATGGTACTGTTGCCTACAGCATCAGCAATATTGGGGGTGGCTTTTTTATGATGCTATTTGCCGGGGTAATATCGGGTTTACTGGGTATCGGATCGGGCGCGTTAAAAGTGATAGCGATGGATACTATTATGAAGATACCCTTCAAGGTATCAACCACCACGAGTAACTTCATGATCGGGGTTACAGCGTCGGCAAGTGCGGTGGTTTATTTGCAGCGGGGTTATATTAGCCCGGGACTGGTAATGCCGGTAGTGATCGGTGTATTATTTGGCGCCATGACGGGATCAAAAATATTGGTACATACCACATCATCAAGGTGGTTGCGCTGGGTATTTGCAATAGTAGTTACCTTTTTGGCAAGTCAGATGGTATATAACGGAATTACAGGAAAAATATAAAGCTTATACAATGGCAAAATTTAAAGACACAGATATACAGGCATTAATTGGCCATGTGCTAAGGGCCGGTGTTATTATATCTATCAGCATTGTTTTTTTTGGAGGGATCATTTACCTGTACAGGCATGGGCAATCGGCCCCGGATTATAAGGTATTTAAAGGCATCCCGCCTTTTGTGCAGCATGCCGGCAGCCTTATACACGGAGCCCTTACATTTAGGGGGCAGGCCATTATCCAGATAGGTATAATCCTGTTAATTGCAACCCCGATTATGAGGGTCATATTTTCGGGGATAGGCTTTGTGATGGAAAAAGATTATATGTATGTAGGCATCAGCGCACTGGTTTTGCTGATAATTTTCGCCAGCATGCTAAGCGGCCACGCCGGATAATATTACCCGTGCCAAATTAAATATATAAGATACGGATCAATCCCCGAAATGCGTTCAAAACGAAACTAAGGTACCCCCGTAATATAATATTAGTTAACCGTTGATCTGGTTCTTTTTTGCTCTTCCTCATTACCCGTATTATGGGTAACATTTGATTTTACCGATGCTTTTCCAAAACGGTAAGTGAAAGTTAAACGCCCAATCTGGCTTTCCTTTTTATCAGTTAATGATAAATTAAGATTTTGATAATTGGTGTAGATCCTGTCGCGCAGGGTATTGAATACGTCGTTTACACTTAGCTTAATGCTGCCCCGCTTATTAAACAATTGCTTTCCAATGCCTGCATTAACAAAGTAATAAGCCTTAATATGGTTTATGCCATAAAAAGTAGGTGATTCATAGGATCCTGAAACTTCAGCATTCAGTGTTTTGCTTAAAATAAAGTGTTGCGCACTCGATAAAATAACATCCTGCGTTCCCTTATTTAGGTTACCATTAAAAGGATAGGCCACATAACGCTGGTAAGCAACATCGGCATTAAAGGTAGCGTTCCACCAGTTGGTGAATATTACCGGTACATTGATCCTTAAACCATAATTATAAACCTTACCTAAATTTTTATGCGTGGTGATATTAACTTTTGAGGTATCATTTTGCTCATAAAACGGAAACTCATAAGCATCGTTTATAATATTAGTGTATAAAGTAGCCTGGAAGGTTTTATTATAGCTATAGGTAAACTGCACCAGATTTGAAAACTCTGGTTTCAGGTTTGGGTTTCCGGCTCCGTAATCGTAAAGGTCAACATAATATAAAAATGGGTTCAGGTCCTCGTACGCCGGCCTGTGTATACCACGGTTATAGCTCAGCGTAAAATCATTTTTATCATCCTGCTTATAGGATAATTGCACCTGCGGAAAAAGCTCAAAATAATTATTGTTAACCGTATTACCTGATCCTTTGGCCGAAGTTTGCTCAGCCCGTAAACCGGCTGTTAAATCAAACTTGTTAAACTTGTTCTCATAGTTCACATAACCACTGGTAACGTTTTCGGTATAAACAAAATGGCTGCTCAATGCAGAGTTTACCTGATATTGTCCGTTCTCAAACGGACCGAATATTAAATCGTTATTGCTCCAGGTATTATTATATTTAATACCTGCTTCCAGCTTTGATGTTTTTGAAATAGGATCATAAAAATCAACTTTCGACAACCAGATATGAATTGTTGAGGGCGAAAGATTTTGCAGCCATTCGGGATAACGGTACACCAGGTACGTTGAGTTATAAAACTCATTGGTAATATACTCGGCCGAGTTACGGTCGTAAGTAGTGTAGTTAGCATCGGCAGATAGTGTTTTGCCTGATTTACCCAGCTTAGCATTATAATTCAGGTTATAGTTTATGCGGCTTACATGCCTGTTAAGCATAGAATTTGCCGTAATAACCGAGTCCATAACACCCTGGTTGGATATTTTAAGGCTGTTATCCTTCAAATAATTTTCTTGCCTGACAAAGCCGTTAACCAAAAAACCAATAGTTTGCGTTGGCGACAGCGAATAATCAGCACCTATACTAAATGAGTGATTATATGATTTTTGGATGCTATTGTAATCCACATGATAATCGCTGGTTACATCGTTATAGGTAACGCCCCGGTCTGTTACAAAATCATGAAAGGTTTTATCATCAGTAAAGTTATAATTACCAAAAACATTGAACTTTGCTGTGCGGCTGTTAAATACCACCCCGGCATTACTTTTATAATATTTACCATATCCGGCAGTACCGGTTACCGTAATATTTGTACCAATATTTGATCCTTTTTTTAATATGATATTGATGATCCCGCCTGCCGAAGCATCGTACTTAGCTGATCCGCTGGTGATCAGCTCTATACGCTCAATTACGTTTGATTGCATACCGCGCAGTACACCTACCAGGTCATCGCCAGTTAAGTTAGTGGGTTTACCATCAATAGTGATCAGTGCATTTTGTTTACCCACTATACTGATGTTGTTTGCATTATCAATACGTACCCCCGGAGATTGCCTTAAAATATCAAATGCCGAATTACCCGCCGCCGTTAAGCTGTTTTGAACATTCAGAATTACCCTGCCGGGCTTTACCTCAATATCGGGCTTATTACTCACCACCGTTACCTCACCTAACTGTTTAGCTGATGGCGATAAGGTAATTTCTGCAACCTGTAAGACTTTGCCGGCTAAAACAGTGTAAGGACCTGTATATGATTTATTATAGCCCACCAATGTTACCCTTAACAGGTAGCTGCCAGGTTTTAAATTATTAAAAAGGAATGCACCGGTTTTACCTGCAATGGCAGAGCTTACTACTGATGAGTCGTTTGATCTGAGTAAAACAATTGTTGATGATTCGGCAGCTGAATACTTATCTGTCAGCACTTTACCCTGGATGGATGAAGGTATTTCCTGCGCATACAGATTCGTAAATACAACAGCAAATAACGCTGTTAATAAGCACCCAGTTATAACCCTCATTAATAGATATTGTAGAATTTTTACTATAAACTTACCTTTTAATTAAATTCGCCACAATATAGTAACAAAAATTTACTTGACACATAATAATCATTATACGATTTATTAATAATAATTATTGTTAAAGCAAATAATATATTGCAATCATACACTATAATATTCACAATAAGTTAATAATGTATATTAAAAAAATAGTTTAAAATTAACTGGCAACCAGTATATTAATTTATAAGGATATTGCTTTATAATTTAGACAATACTTTAGCAGCCATTATTATTATATATCATTTGATTGCTTTCTTTATTCAGGTAAATTTACAACCATCAAAAAAGGGCTTAACGCTTATGAATTTTAATACACCCCAGTTACGCACCGTAAATGTAACACGTTATGTAACGCCCCTGCGCGAAGGTGGCTCCCTGCCCGCCATTGCCGAGGCTGATGACGGATTTTTGTATGTACTGAAATTCAGGGGGGCTGGCCAGGGTTCAAAAGCCCTCATTGCCGAATTGATTGGCGGCGAAATAGCCCGTGCCCTGGGCTTAAAAATACCTGAACTGGTTTTTGCCAACTTAGATGAAGCCTTTGGCCGTACAGAACCCGATGAAGAAATTCAAGATCTTTTAAAGGCAAGTGTAGGCCTAAATTTAGCCTTGCATTATCTTTCGGGTGCTATTACTTTTGACCCTACCACTTTAAACATCGACCCCAAATTAGCCTCACAAATTGTTTGGCTCGATTGCCTGCTCACTAATGTTGACCGTACCCCCCGTAACACCAATATGCTGATATGGCATAAGGAATTATGGCTGATAGATCATGGAGCGGCGCTATATTTTCACCACTCGTGGACCAACTGGGAAGAGCAGGCCAAACGGCCCTTTTTACAGATAAAGGACCATGTACTGCTGCCCCGCGCTACCGAACTTGATGAAGCGGATGCTTTATTTAAACCGATACTTACTGATGAAGTGATCAGCTCGATTGTCGGGCTGATACCCGACGAATGGCTCACGGATATATCGTACTTTGAAACGCCTGCCGAATACCGGAAAGCCTACATACATTTTTTAACAACAAGGATAGCACACTCACATATTTTTGTAAAAGAAGCACAAAATGCAGCAGAAACACTTATTTGAGTATGCCGTTATCCGCGTGGTGCCCAGGGTTGAGCGCGAGGAATTTCTGAATATCGGGGTGATCCTTTTTTGTTCAAAACAAAAGTTTCTGCAAACCAGGTATGCACTTGATAAAGCACGACTTAGTGCCTTTTATACAGGTCTGGATATTGATGAGCTAAAAATACACCTCAACTCTTTTGAGCGCATATGTAATGGAGACAAAGATGCTGGGCCAATAGGTAAATTAGATATGGCATCGCGCTTCAGGTGGCTTACAGCAACCCGCAGCACTATATTGCAAACATCAAAAGTACACCCGGGCATGTGCGGGGCCGATGCGGTAGAAACTTTAAACAGGTTGTTTGATCAGCTGGTACTTTGATATAAAATATTGCTATTTCCTTACTGGCATTGTGAAGGTAAAGCAGGTTTCTTTAGCGGTAGATACTACTTCTAAAGATCCGCCATGCGCTGTTGCAATTTCTGAAGCGATAAACAAGCCCAGGCCTAAACCCTGCTGGCCTGGTTTAACCTCGCCCCGTGAGAATGGTTGAAAAAGCCGCGACATTGCCTCGGCAGGAATCTGGCTGCCAAAATTAGTTACCGATAATTTAAAAGCATCATCACTGCTTGATGCATTAACTATTATCGGCGTATTTTTTTCACCATGAGTAATGGCATTGCCCAATAAGTTTGAGAATAACTGCGCTATCCGCTTACCATCGCCATAAACAGGAGCGTCCAAATCAAACGCAGTTTCAATAATACAGTCGGGCCATACAACGCGCAACTCGGTGATAACCTGGTTCAGTATCTTTTCTATCGGTTCATCATCATTACAGTTAAGGGTTATCCCCTCGCCTAAACGACCACGTGCAAAATCAAGAATATTTTCAATCAGCGCCCGCATACGGTAGGATGAATCCTGAACTATGTTGGCCAGGCGGGTCATCCTGTCATCAAGCGGCATTCGTAGCATTAACTGCGCTACATTCATAACGGCAGCAACCGGGTTAAGCAGATCATGGCCCAATATGGCTATAAACTGTTCGCGCAGCTCGGCGGTTTTGCGTTCTTCTTTAAGTATTGAGGCTGTTTTAGCCAGCTCTTCAACTGCATTGAGATGAAATGAGATCAGTTCAGTGAACAGGTTAAACATCTCCACAATCTCAACCCGGTTAAGGTGCGCGGGTTTGGGATCAATAGCACACAGGGTACCAAAAAAAGAGCCGTCCTTACGGATAATAGGTATAGAAATATAGCTCTGGAAGCCATACATGGCAGGCGTATGATGATTGAAAAAGTTTTCATCCTCTGCCACGTTATCAATAATAACCCTGTTACCACTCTGCCTGATCTCATGGCAGATGGTAGTTTCTAACTTCAGTTCGCCACCGGGTTTAAGCCCGAATTCGATCTCGTCCCTCACACTGCAAACCACCCATTTTTCGTCGGTAACGCGTGCAATGGCTGCAAACCCCATACCGGTAGAGCGGCAAATTACCTCCAATAATTTGGGGATTATTGAAATACTACTTATGGCATCAATATCTGCCTGGATGCCTGCTTCTAAATTCGTCAATTGATTATTAATTACGCTATGGCTAAATCAATTTTAGTTATTTAAAACTAAAAATAAATTCACCAAAATCAAACCTACCCTGTTAACCAATTTACCGGCAGATAGTTTTCATGCGCATCGTTAAATATGCCCAAAAATTATTTTTTGCTGATTTGATTACTTAAGCTGACTCATTAACATTTTATCGAACAAACCATCGCTTAACCATTTTTTTAAAAACAGTACCGGGCCAGACATATACCCCGCCGAATACCTTGCTTTTGGCTTTTTAGCATTGATGGCTTTTTTTATAAGGTCGGCAATAACTGATGGGTCTGATGCATTTTTTTCGGCTTTGCCAACTATCGCCGACGTTTTGGCAACAAGGTGCTTATAAGCCGTTTTGCCCGACACCTTTTTCATGCTGTTGAAAGCAATATCGCCCCATTCTGTTTTAATACCGCCCGGTTCAATCAAAATTACATCAATACCAAACTGTTTTACTTCTAAACGCAGGCTATCGCTCAAACCTTCAACAGCAAATTTACTGGCATGGTACCAGCCGCCCATCGGGGTAGCCATTTTACCGCCAATAGAAGTTACATTAATTATTTTACCGGAATGCTGTGCCCGCATGTGCGGCAATACTAATTGTGATAAACGGGCAAGGCCAAATACATTTACCTCCAGCTGGTATTTGGCATCGGCTATGGCTACATCCTCCACCGCCCCGTACGAGCCGAAACCTGCATTGTTTACCAACACATCAATCCTGCCCTCGGCCTTTATTATTTTATCTATACCGCTAACCATGTCGGCATCATCGGCTACATCCATTTTAAGCGCCCTGGCGCCTAAAGATACAATATCGTCCATTTTATCAAGCCGACGGGCGGCACCGTAAACTATATAGCCATCCTGCAATAACTGTTTTGCGGTTGCCTTACCTATACCGGCTGATGCCCCGGTTATTAATGCTACTTTTTTCATTTTTACTGATTGTTTTACAAATGCAAAGGTGGGCTGTAAGTGAGCTCTGTTTTTGTTTGATTTATTGATTAAAGATAAGGGTGGTATAAATTGATGAAGTTTTGAGAATAATAAACTTCCCTACTTCTTCTTTTCCTCATTTTCGGCTTCTAAACGCACCTTTTTAAGGTCGATGCGGATGAGGGCGAAGAGGCTCATGTATACATTGGCTACAAATACCAGCGCAAAGCCTGCTATGAGGTACCCGCGCCAGTCGGTAAACAGCAGCTGGTAACGGGTAATAAATAGCATTATGGCGGTTACGTAATGGCTAAAGCAATATTCGCAGGTAAAAAGATAAAAAAATTTGCGTTCGGCAATGGTTTTACCATTGTGGCAGCGGTTTAAACAGTATTCGCGCGGCTCGCGAAAAACCTCTTCGTGCGTAACCGTCCATGCTATACAGGCTATCGGGATAGCCATAATGAACAACCAGGTAATTTGCGTGCTTAATTCCATAACCTACAAATACTTAATTGCACCAAAAAGTTTTAAATGCTATTCGTCATTTTGCAGCTTATAAGCCGTATCAATCAGTTTTATCAATGTTTCGGCCTCCTTGCGCTGTTCGTTTAGCTGGCGCATCTCGCCAAAAATGCTTGATTTACGCTGATGCAGGTAATAGATGAGCATATTGATAGCATCCTTATCATTGCTTCGCAATTGCGGATTGCCGGGCGGCCTTAGCAAATAACTTTTTGAGCCTGTGGCAAAATCACTATCCGCATAAGCTGTAATATTGGGGGTACGCAGCATTTTATTAAATACCGAAGCATCAAACAGTTTACCTATCAGCGGGTATAAGCCATCGTTCTCTTTTTGCTCGATAAGGTACAGTGCCGTATAGTTACCGATGATCTTTTCCAGATCTAAGATCCCATTTACCAAAGCCCTGTTTTGGATCAGCCTGAAATTGCCCGAGCTTTTTAACTCCTGAATGGTATTTTCGTTAGGGCCGAATGAGCCTGCACGCGTAGCAACCTTGGCATAATAATACATTTCGCTGCCCCTTTTGGTAAAGCCCGGTTTTTCAAGAAAAGTGATCAGCGTATCAAAATCACCCATTCGTTTATACATCCCCGGGATCCATATATTTAAATGGGAAACATCCGCTTTCAGGTCTTTTTTTATGTTGATCACATATTCGTGCTCTTTGGTGCGTTCATTTAGGTGCTCCCGCAGGCTTTCGGCAAAAAAACCCATAGTAACGGCAACAAATATCATCAGGCCCTCCAGTATATATTCTTTAAGGCCTTTTACTTCAACGTCGGGATGGTGGTGTACTTCCATTGGCTTTATTGAGGGTGTATTATCAGGAGTGGTTGAATTATTATTTATTGGGGCTTGCACTTGTATTGTTTCTGTATAAGAGGCTGAGCCGGCAACTGCGGCATCATCAGGATGAGCTTTTGGTTTCCGCGACCTGGGCGATTTCTTTTTTACCACAGGCGGCCCATTGGTTGTAGTAACAAGCGGCTTTTCGTCTTCGGGAGTTATCGGCGGAGCACCTGATCGTTTTGGCATTAGCAGTGTATTAAGTTTAGCGTGAACAATTTAGGAAATTTATACAAAATAATTTCTCTAAAAAATCAGGTTGTGTTACTCGCTCTTTATCGTTTAAAAAAAACGCACCATAGGTATGCTACCCATTATGCTCATCTACCATGCCTTTACCTTACAACGAGTATTAACAAAACACCTTTAAAACAAGCACCTAACCGCTATTTGAATTGCGATGATTAAAAGCTGTTTGATTTTTACTAATTTCGAAGTTGAAAATTACCCCCTTCTGATCATACATAAATGAAGAAAGTTGCTTTTTTTATCGTAACCCTTTTACTTGCTGTAAGAGTTATTGCGCAGGCTGCCGAACCAGCCACTTATACCACTGCTATAAATAAATTTAAACAGTATTATAACCACGACCAGATAGACAGCATTTTTAGCATGTTTAGCCCTGAAATGAAAGCTGCCCTGCCGCTCGATAATTTTAAAACTACAACCGGGCAGCTAAAATCACAATACGGTAACCTGATAAATGCCGGTTTTGTTAAATACGGACAATCGTTAGCGGTTTATAAGGCAACATTTCAAAACAATACTTTTTTATTGAACCTTGCCCTTAATTCGCAAAACAAGATAACCGGCCTGCTATTAAGCCCTTACAAGGAAAGTGCAGCTGGCGGCGTAACGCTTGATCCGGCATTAACGGAATCGCCCATATTAGTAAAGACCTTGTCAGGCAGTATCTCGGGTTCATTAGTAACACCTAAAAACTTAACGGGTAAAATTCCGGTAGTTTTGATTATTGCCGATGCCGGTGCTACCGACAGGGATGGCAACAATCCTAAAACAGGGATCAACTCCAACACCTATAAAATGCTGGCTTACGATCTGGGTAAAAATGGCATTGCTACCCTGCGTTATGATAAACGCCTGGTTGGCGAAAGCGTAAGCAGCACTAAAGAAAAAGAGCTGCATATTGAGGATTACAGCGATGATGCTGTAGCATTGATAGGCCTTTTAAATGATGATCAGCGGTTTTCAAAGATCATTGTATTTGGGCATGGCGAGGGCGCGCTGGTAGGTACATTAGCAATTCCGGAACAACCTGTTAAAGCATTTATAAGCGCCGAATGGGCTGCTGACCCGGCTGAGAAAATACTGACCAACCAAATGAAGGCAAAGCCCCAGTTTTTGATTGATAAGTTTAAAAACATATTAGACAGCCTTAGAAAAGGAAAGATAACCGATAATGTTGATCCATCCCTTTATTATATAGCCCGCCCAAGCATACAGCCCTTTATTATGTCGTGGTGCAGGTATGATCCGCTGCGCGGGATAAAGAGGGTCAAAATGCCGATACTGCTGATACAGGGGAATACCGATAAGGTAGTTGCTGCCGAAAATGCCGAACGTTTAAAAAAGGCAAAATCAGATGCTAAATTATTTATGGTAAGCAATATGAACCACATACTAAAGGAAGCCCCGGCAGATGAGGAACAAAACATTGCCACTTACAGCAAACCCGACCTACCCCTGAAAGCAGAGCTGATACCAGCCATTGTTGATTTTATCAGTAAGGTTAGGTAATAGCTGTAGTTAACCAACCCTCCCCAACAGAGAGGATTGGTTCAAGCCATTATTTCCAATCGTTCAAGATCCGCCTGATAGCAATAATTTCGCCAATGTGGTATGAATTATGATCAGCTATTTGCAGGGCTTCGCGTAAAATTGTTTGCCCGTCGCCATGTTCAAGCGGCTGGTAAATATCGCTGTGTTCTAACAACTCAATAAATTCATCCATATCGCTGTCTATTTGTTTGATAGCACCGGTCCAGTCATTTTCATGTGCAGGGGCGCTTTCTTTTGGCCAGTATTCATCGGGCCATTTTGGTGATTTATGGTCAGCATCCTTGCTAAACTGCAGCATGTCCCATTGCGCTATCCTGATATGATCAACCAACTGCCAAATGCTGTAAGGCATATTTTGCGGCTGTACGCCGCGCAATTTGGGGTCAAGATCTTTTATAGCATCGTGAAATGATGCATGTGCACTGCCGCCCAGCAGCAATTTGGTAATTTCGGCTACTATTATTTTATGCTGATTATCCATTGTTAAACTTTTATATACCAACAAATATCATTCAATTTGGTTCCAAAAGCAGTAAACTAATTGTTAAGCCTTTGCAGTAAAGCTGTATCCCTTAATTTTTACAGAAGTGTTTTTTATTGTGCTTATTATTTTCAGTTAAAAGTTTTAAGTTTATCCATCCAAAGACAAAGTCATAACCCCGTGATCAAAAAATCATTATATACCCTTGTTGTTTTGTATACCGTACTTATCGGTTGTAAAAAAGATGGTTCATCCATAGGCCCTTTGCAGGGTAAAGATGATGCCGCATTTTCCGTTTATGAAAACTCTTTTCTTGATGCTTTTTGGAAACTGAACCCCGATTGGGCAACATCTGTAGGTTACCATAAATACGACAGCCTTTTGGTGGTACCTAATGATCAAAGCAGGGATAAACTAATCACCTTTACAAAAATCAATATTGATTCGTTAAGCCGTTTTGATGTAAACACATTAAACGAAGCCA
Organism: Mucilaginibacter sp.; assembly: GCF_965277465.1. Taxonomy (GTDB): domain Bacteria; phylum Bacteroidota; class Bacteroidia; order Sphingobacteriales; family Sphingobacteriaceae; genus Mucilaginibacter. The sequence continues at coordinate 1,680,859 of NZ_CBDICW010000001.1, read as the reverse complement.
ATAAAATTGATTACCATTTGATGCAAAATCAAATGGAATCCATCCAATGGAACATCCAGCAGCAAAAGGCCTACCAGTGGGATCCATCATCCTACAATGTAATAGGCACATTTGCTTATATTTTGAACGAGCATTACGCTCCGCTCACCAAAAGGCTGCGTAACTTTTACCAAAAAATGGCCAACATTCCGGCTTATTATAAAGAGGCCGAAAAACAGATCAAAAACCCGGTTACCGAATTAACAAACCTTGCCATTGACCAACATACCGGCGGGGTCGACGTAATAGAAAAAGACTTTGCAGATTCACTAAAGAAAACAAACATACCGGCAGCCGAGCAGAAACAAATGCTTGACCGCGCCAAAATATCGGCCGATGCGATAAAGGGCTATGCAGCATGGTTAAAAGCTTTAAAAAACGACAAGCCAAGAAGCTTCCGCCTGGGTAAAGAGCTTTACGAGTCTAAATTTAAGTTTGACATACAATCAGCATCTACCGCACAGCAAATTTATAATGCGGCTGTTGAGCGCAAAAAATACATCCACCGCGAAATGGCTAAGATCAGCAAAAAGCTGTGGCCTAAATACTTTGGATCTAAAGCGATGCCTTCAGATTCGTTAGAGTTGATTGCAAAGCTGATTGATACCATTTCGGCCAAACATACCCAGCCCGATGAGTTCCAGGCAACTATTGAAAAACAGATTCCTATACTTACAGCCTTCGTACGCTCAAAGGATCTGGTAACACTTGATCCGTCGAAACCCTTAAAAGTACGCCGCGAGCCTGCTTATATGGCCGGGGTTGCAGGAGCATCCATGAGTTCGCCGGGGCCGTATGATAAGGATGGTAACTCCTACTTCAATGTGGGCAGCATGGCAGGCTGGTCGGCAGCAAAAGCCGAAAGCTATTTGCGCGAATACAACAATTATACCTTGCAGATCTTGTGTATCCACGAAGCTATCCCCGGTCATTATGTACAGTTGGTATATGCCAATAAATCGCCAAGTTTAATAAAATCAGTTTTTGGAAACGGCGCTATGGTTGAAGGCTGGGCTGTTTACAGCGAAGAAATGATGCTGGATGCAGGCTTTGGCGGCGATGAGCCCGAAATGCGCCTGATGTGGTATAAATGGCACCTGCGTTCGGTTTGTAATACCATACTGGATTATGGCGTACACGCCGAAAACATGCCAAGACAAACAGCCCTTAACCTGCTTACCCGCGAAGCTTTTCAACAACAAGCCGAAGCCGAAGGCAAATGGAAAAGGGTTACCGTAAGCAGTGTGCAGTTAGACAGCTATTTTACTGGCTATAAAGAAATAATGGACCTGCGCGACGCCTACAAAAAGAAAATGGGTGATAAGTATAAACTAAAAGAGTTCAACGAGAAATTTTTAAGCTACGGCAGTGCACCGGTTAAATCTATAAAGGATGCAATGCTGGCTAAAGGCAGCAGCAGCCAATAATCATCCATCTTAATTAAATGAAAATAAGCCTAACCTTTATCACCTTAATTGCTCTAAGTATTGCCTGTAAGGCACAAAAAATAAATATTGCCTTAAATTTAACAAAAGGCAGTACGTATTACCTTACATCAGCGGCAAATTTGGCGCTTTATCAAAACATCAGCGGGCAGGATGTAAACCTCATAACTACTATAACCTGCACTGTATCGCACAAGGTTATTGAGGTTAAGGATAGTGCTTATGTGATGGAAGTAAAGTACGACCGGATGAAGATGCAGATGACCGTTGCAGACCGGAATATTGATTTTGACTCCGACAAAAAAGATGCAAAGGACGTTTCATCTATTATCATGTCGGGAATGCTTGATCAACCTTTTAATATTGTACTTACTAAAACCGGTAAAATATTATCTGTTGATCATATAGAAAATCTATATATCCACATGTTTGATGGCTTACCTAATCTTACAGAAGAGAAAAAAAACCAATTGAAAGCACAAATGCAAAAATCATTTGGCGCCCGATCTTTTAAAACAAACTTTGAAGAAGCCTTTGCTATTTTCCCGGATCATAATATAGAAAAAAATGATACCTGGCTCAAAACTATTACCATGTCGGCGGCAATATCTGCAAAAATGAGTACCACTTTTACCCTTACAGACATAACCGACAATGCACTAATTATACATGGAAATTCAATATTCGGTTCAGATGATAGCGGCAATGGTGAGTATAAAGAAGCAAATGGCTTTCAGATAAGACTTAAAAATGTATCGGGAACCGGCGCAAGTAATATTAAGATTGATAAGGCTACAGGCTGGGTAATTGAATCAAAAAGCAGCAGAACTATAAAAGCCGATGCAGTAATTAAAGATAGCCCCAAAATACCCGGCGGGATGACCTACCCCATGACAATTACCAGCGAGCTAACTGTTAACGGAAAATAAACAAAGTGCAACTGGCATCAAAATTGAAAAATCAACTTCATCAACTAAAAATTAACTTTGCAGTAATTAATACTAAATAATTAATTTTTACTATATTGCAGTCCAATTACGGCATTACCTATACGTAATTTGCAGATCCGAACAATCAAAAAGGGAACAAAAGCAATTCCCGATTCGGGTAATAATTTCCCCAAAATGTAGAAATATTTCTACAAATATCCCGGTTGATTTTAGCAATATATTATCTTAAAAAAACAATAATGCTAACCAACATTACAGGGGCTATATTGCTTGATTAGGTACGGTTTTTGCCTCATTTATTACATAATATCTATTCACTCTCAAATTTGTATTATCATGAGCACACTTGCAATTTTAGGCATTGCTATTCAGGCAATCCCCGTATTTTTTATGGTTAAAACAAGTATTTACATGATAAAACGCCATAGCTTTTAATAGTAAATGTTGAGCTATATTGTTTTATATGTAGTGGTAAAATGCCACGGTTAATCTCCTGCCTAAACAAGACAGGAGATTTTTATTTGTAACCTATATGCTCCATCCGGCGTATAAACAGCGAGTGAAAATTAATGATAATACAAATTTGAAAAATAGCCGGGGATGAGAGCCTGGCTATTTTCTTTTTAAGCTTTCTGCTTTTCAACCAATGCTTCCTGCATTTTCAAATGTTTTTTAAACTACCCTGCTTAGTTCCTTTCTTTATTTATCTTTAAAGCATTAAATATAAAGCATGAAATACCTCTTAAACCTTATACTCTTATCTTCCATATGTAGTTTTTGCCAGGCGCAAAAAGTAAAACCCGCACTTAACCTTACCAAAGGCAATACTTATTACATGGTAAGCACAGCAACATCATCAGTTTTACAAACCATAAATGGCCAGCAAAATACCATCAATGTAACAATGGCTTTTAAAATGGCCTTTAAAGTTACTGATGTAGTTGATACCATTTACAAAATGGAAGTAAACTACCAAACCCTGAGTATGAAAATACAGGCGGGCACGGCTACTATTGATATGGATTCGAAAAAGAAGGACACCAGCGATATTCCCTCATCAATTATTGGCGGTATGATGAACCAACCCTTTAATATCTCCATGTCTAAAAGCGGGAAGGTTTATTCGGTTGAAAACATTGAGAACATGATAAACGGCGTGTTCAGCAAATTTAAAGGTGTAAATACTGCTAAAAAAGAACAGATCAAGCAGCAATTTTTATCATCATTTGGCGCAAAGGCTTTTAAAGGGAGCATTGAGATGGGAACAGCAGTTTTCCCATCAAAGGCAGTAGCCGTTGATGATAAATGGATAGTAAATACCAAGCTTGATGCCGTAATTGTTGCCAACGTGCAAACTACTTTTCAGCTTATTACCATTGTGGATAACTCCTATCGCATAATGGGCGATGGTAAAGTTAATACCGACTTAACCGCTCCACCAGCTACCATAAACGGCATGCCGGTTAAATACAATATAAACGGAACTGTTATTACAGACATAGTGCTTGATAAAAAAACCGGCTGGATAACTAACTTTAAACTAAAACAGGCAATGCAAGGCACTGTTGACATATTAGACAACCCCTCAGTTCCGGGCGGCATGAGCATCCCCATGACGGTTAATAACGATCAAACCATAACCGATAAATAAAATTGTTTATCTAAACAAAAAAGCTCCCTGCTGATTAGCAGGTAGCTTTTTTGTTATACTATTATCTCCAGCGGCCTGGTATCCAGATATAACCCCTGTGTGTATGCCTCCAGCGGCCAGCTATCCAAATAGCATGCGGGCGTGGTGGCACTGCCCAGTAACCTGCACGGTAAGCATAAGTACCGCCTCCGGGTGTCCACTCTTCAGCCACCCAAACATGGCGCGGCGAAGGGCGCATAGGGCGTGCTACAACCACAGTACCGGGGCGTACTAAACGAGCCCTTACAACAATTTGTGCATGGCTGCTTGCAACAGCAAACAACGACATCACTGTAAATAACATTAAAAATCTGGTGTACTTTTTCATGGTAAATTTTATTTGTTTTTACTTTATGACAATACAAGCCCGAAAGAGTTTAAAATATAATTGAAGTATATTATAAAAAAGTTGTTACCAAACGGCAAATCAAAAGGCCTTTCCTTTGAGGGGATTTAGGTGAGGCCTGATAAATTTATTATCTTCGCTTCTATGTCACCGGCAGAAGCAAAAACCCAAATTGAATCCCTTTCGTCAGAATTAAAACAGCATAATTATAACTATTATGTGCTGGCAATGCCTACCATTGCCGACTTTGATTTCGACAAAAAATTAGAAGAATTAGGCGCGCTTGAAAAACAGTTCCCTGAGTTTGCAGACCCGAATTCGCCTACACAAAAAGTAGGTGGTGATATTACCAAGGAGTTTATTACCGTAAGGCACCGCTGGCCCATGCTATCTTTAGGCAACACTTATAATGAGCAGGAATTGGTTGATTTTGATCAGCGTATCCGCAAAGCTATCGGCGATAATTTTGAATATGTATGTGAGCTTAAGTTTGATGGTTTATCCATGAGCCTTACTTACCAAAACGGCCATTTGGTACGTGCCGTTACCCGTGGCGATGGCATACAGGGCGATGATGTTACCACCAACGTACGCACTATAAATACTATTCCTAAAAAGCTGCACGCCGGTGATTACCCTGACGAATTTGAGATAAGGGGCGAGGTTTTTATGCACCTGAAAGCTTTTGAGCGCTTAAATAACGAACGTGTGGAAAATGGCGAAGTACCTTATGCCAATCCACGCAACTTTGCATCGGGTACTATAAAAATGCAGGATTCAAGCGAGGTGGCCCGCCGCCCGCTGGATTGTTTTCTGTATTTTCTTTATACCGAAAAAACACTTTTTAAAACCCATTGGGAAAGTTTACAGGCTGTTAAAAGCTGGGGTTTTCATACCAACGAACATAGCCGCCTTTGCAGCGGTATTGAACAGGTATTTGAATTTATTAAGCACTGGGACAAAAAACGGTTTGACTTAGGTTACGATATTGATGGTATAGTAATAAAAGTTAATAGCTATGCACAGCAGCAGGAACTGGGCTTTACAGCAAAATCGCCACGCTGGGCCATTGCCTATAAATACCAGGCCGAACAAGCCGAAACCGAACTGCTTGAAGTAACCTACCAGGTGGGGCGCACAGGTGCCGTAACCCCGGTAGCTAATTTAAGGCCCGCACAGCTTGCCGGTACAACCGTAAAGCGCGCTACCCTGCACAATGCCGACGAAATTGAAAAACGCCTTAAACTGCACGAGGGCGACTGGGTGTATGTTGAAAAAGGCGGCGAGATTATCCCGAAGATCATCAGTGTAAATTTAGATAAGCGTAAGCCGGGTGCACAACCCATTTTATACCGCAGCACCTGCCCTGCCTGCGGCACTATATTAGAGCGCAAAGAGGGCGAAGCCGCCTTTTATTGCCCTAATGAAGATGGTTGCCCGCCTCAGATAGTTGGCAAAATGCAGCATTTTATAGGCCGCAAAGCCATGAATATTGATGGACTGGGCAATGAAACCATTGAAACCCTTTATCAAAAAGGATTTATTACCCATATAAGTGATATTTATGAGTTGCATAGCCATAGCGATCAGTTGAAACAATTGGGTCGCTTTGGCGAAAAATCAATCAACAACATGCTGGATGGTATCGAGCAATCAAAGCAAATGCCTTTTGAAAAAGTGCTGTTTGGCCTGGGTATCCGCTACGTGGGCGAAACCGTTGCCAAAAAGCTGGCTATCCACTTTAAAAACATTGATAAGCTTGCTGCCGCTAGCCTTGAGGAATTAGTTGTTGCCGAAGAAATTGGCGAGCGTATTGCCCAAAGTATTACCGCCTACTTTAGCGATGAAGAGCATAAGGCCGAGATTGAAAAACTAAAAGCCCGGGGCCTGCAATTTGTAATTGTTGAAAAAGAAGTAAACCTTGCCAGCGAAACACTGGTTGGTAAAACATTCATTATATCAGGTGTGTTCGAAAAATTCTCGCGCGATGAGTTGAAGGATATTATTGAGCAAAACGGCGGTAAAATAGTAAGCAGCATCTCGGCCAAATTAAATTACCTGGTAGCAGGCGATAACATGGGCCCTGCAAAATTAGAAAAAGCGCAAAAACTAAACATCCCCATTATTAGTGATGATGAACTATTAGCGATGATTGGCTAATTAATAAATATTTTGAAACTGAATTACAGAAAGGCAGGCCATAAGGCTTGCCTTTTTTAATTTACAGGCAGCATAATTTACTGGTTATGTAGGTATTCCACGCCAGCACCCCGTGTTTTCAGCAAAAAGATACCGTTAAAACACGGGTTGATTTACTTGCCGATTAATTGTTTTTTAGTATAAAATTAAAACTTAAATAAAGGTTAAACTTTTGCGTACCGACAGTAAAACCGCAAAAAAATTCAAAACTATTTTATGAAAGCCAATTTAGGATCTCCGCTAACCAAGCAGGAAATGAAATCAATTCAGGGTGGAAAACTACCAGGATGCGCCGGTGAAGGCCAAAAAGCAGTTGCTTACACTAACTCATGCTGCACCGGGTTGTACATCTGTTCATCAACAGGCAACTGCTGGAACCCGAGTACCGATCCTGCAAGCGTTTGCCCTTGCGTTAACTGCTAATCAGCTGATCAGGATAGTTTGGCAATCGGTTAATTGTCAAACTATCCTTTCAACTACATTAAGTTTTTAATATTTAATGGTGGCTGTTATAAAATCTCGCGGCTGGCCCAAAATGCTGCAATTCCCGCAGCCTGCTACATTGACAAAATCCTTAAAATCAGGTTTAACAGGCTTTTAAAATTTCGTGGTTTAGCCCTAAGTTAATATTCTATACTGTTAGTATACAATATTTTACTACAATATGCTTTCACAAACAAAAATTGCAATATATAATAAGTTCGACTTATATTTGTGGCTTCATATGGCAGGTATCCTTACCTGCCCATTGTGATAAGGTTTAGGTTAAAGCCTCCAAACAGCGAGTGTGAGGAGGCTTTTATATTATAAACCGTTAGCCAGGGCTAATATCACATCCTTAAACGCAAACTAACAGACCGGCCAAGCGCCTGTGCAAGCTCCGGGTCAATTATTTGTCCGCCTTTTTGTACCCAGGCGTTCCTTGCGTCCTTAATTAATGCCACCTCCTCTTCGTTCAATAATATATCAAGCTCAGTAGTGTATTGATCTATTAGCTTGCTGTTTACAATCTGGTAAACGTAATCCTTATCCTTAAATGTTATCCTCAATGGCAAGCCCATAATCTCAGTCCTCGCGGGTAAAGATAGGTTTTCTTATCCCTACCGTGGTTTTATTTATCATACAATAGTTTTTAACATGGTTAATTTAACCTGCTGTAACAACGCAGTTTTTGTATTTAAAGCATCCCTTTAACAATAATTAACAAAATATAACGGCACGTTTAATTAATAACCTTCATCTTAGCATAAACATTATTTTTAATGAAAATTACCTTACCTGTCACCTTATTTTTACTACTGACCATTAATGCGTTTTCGCAACAGGTTACCCTTAGCGGCAAAATTACCGATGAGCAAAAAAAAGCCATCCCGTTTGCATCGGTTTACATAAAAAACACAACTAAGGGCACATCAGCCAATAGCGAGGGACAATATACCCTGCAACTAAAACCAGGAACCTACAATGTTCAATACAAAGCCGTGGGCTATAAGCAGGAAAGCCGCAAGCTCGAGCTCAGCAGCAACCAAACGGTTGATATGACATTAAGCCCCGAAACCTTCCAGCTCAATGAGGTAGTAGTTAAATCGGGCGGCGAAGATGCGGCATATGCCATGATCCGCAAGGCTATAAAGAAACGCAAGGCACACCTTAACGAGGTGAATGCCTACACCTGCGAGGTTTATATAAAGGGCCTGCAAAAGCTGCTTGCCGCCCCTAAAAAATTCATGGGTTACGATGTGCAGAAAGCCACCCGCGAAATGGGCCTCGACTCTAACCGCCGCGGAATAATTTACCTGTCAGAATCCGAATCAAAATATAGCTTTATGCGGCCTAATAAAGTACATGAGGAGCTGATCTCGTCCAAAGTATCGGGCAGCAACAAGGCATTCAGCTATAACAGGGCATCGGATGTGAATGTAAACTTTTATCAAAACACACAACGCTGGGAAGGCCTGAGCCTGCGCCCGCTTATATCTCCCATTGCTGATAATGCCTTATTTTATTATAACTACAAATACATAGGTTTTTCTACCGAGAACGGCGAAACCATTAACAAGATCCAGGTGATCCCTAAACGCGGTTATGATGCCTGTTTCCAGGGATACATTTATATAATGGACGATAGCTGGCGCATTTACGGGCTCGATCTTTTCATCACCAAAAAACAAAATATCAATTTTGTGGATACCCTTCGGGTAAACCAGCAGTTTTTACCTGTTAGCCAGCAGGCCTGGATGCCATCGTCAATTAAGTTTGAATTTACTGCCGGCCTGTTTGGGTTTAAGGTAGGCGGTTATTTTATTTCTATTTATAAAGATTATGACCTTGCCCCGGTATTCACCAAAAATGAATTTAGCGAGGTATTAAAGATCACCAAGGGTGTAAATAAAAAGGATTCGTTATTTTGGGAGAATGAGCGCCCTATCCCGCTTACAGAAGAAGAAAAAACAGATTATAAGAACAAAGCCGTACTGGCCAAAAAGCGCGAGTCCAGGCCTTATCTTGATTCGTTGGATAAGGTGAACAATAAATTCAGCCTCCAGCACCTGCTTTTTAACAGCTACAATCACCGCAACCGGTACGAGCATGAATATTATACCCTTGATGCGCTAATCCCCTCTATCAGGTTTAATACGGTGCAGGGCTTTTCACTTAACTATGGTGCTACCTACACTAAAATGATTGACACGGTTAATAACCGTTACTTTTTATTAGGCGGAAAGGCTGGCTATGGCTTTGCCGATAGAACCTTTACCGGAAGCGCTTTTGCCAATATCCCCTTAGGCACCTACAATTTAGGCCTTAACGCAGGCTCCGATATTATCGACCTGAATAATCGTAGTACCCTTTCGCCAGGTATCAACACCATCTACAGCTTATTCAGGCGGAAAAACTTAGAGAAGCTTTACCAAAAGCAATACCTGTCGGCCAACATCAGCAAACGCATAACAGGCGGCTGGCTGGCGAGCGCTATGGTTGAATATGCGGATAGACGTGCGCTTAACAACTCATCAACCTACAGCTTTTTTAAACCGGGCGACAGGGAGTATACCTCCAACAATCCTTTTACACCCAACCAGGATGGTTTACTTTTTCAGCAAAACCAAGCGTTTAAAATTGCCCTTCGTACCACGTATGATTTTAGCGACAAGTACGAAACCTTCCCGACAGGTAAAAGATACCTGCCATCGCCATACCCTACAATTGGCTTAAGCTATATTAAAGGCGTAAAGAATATTTTTGGTTCGGATGTGGATTATGATCTTTTAAGTGCCGATGTTACCAAATCAAACATCAATGCGGGCGTTTTCGGGCAGTCATCTTTTTATATCGGGGCTGGCAAATTTTTAAATAACAAATCATTGTTTTACCCGGACTATAAACAATTTATAGGTAACGAGGTATTGGCTTATAAAGGCACTATCAATAGTTTTTTACTGTTAGATTATTACCAGTTTAGTACCTATACCAAATATATTGAAGGCCATTTTGAGCAGAATTTTTCGGGCTTTTTCCTCAACAAGATCCCGCTGATCAGGAAGCTGAAGTTGCAGGAGATACTGGATGTTAATTACCTTTCTACCCCATCACTTAAAAACTATACCGAGTTGGGTGTTGGCGTGCAATATCTCAACTTCAGGCTGATGTATGGCACATCGTACAATACCAGCAGCAATATTAAATCGGCCATCAGGTTTGGGGTTAATTTTTAATTGGATTTAAGCTATAAGGAAACTTCGCGCCATTGCCTGTATTGAGGCGATGGCGCTTTTTTATGGAGCTATGTAAAAAACATGCTGAACAGCCGGGCATCGCCCACTAACTAATCACAAATTGCTATATTAGCACCCTTTAATAATTAAGATGAATAAATTCCACGGAACGGGTGTTGCTATCATAACACCTTTTCAAACAAACGGGCAGGTTGATTATGATGCTTTACAAAAGCTCATTGATTATTTAATAGATGGGAGCCTTGAATACCTTGTATCATTAGGTACAACCGGTGAAAGTGCTACCTTAAGCCATGAAGAACGAAAGCAAGTTTGGGAGTTTACTGCAAAGGCTGTTAATGGCCGTGTACATTTGGTAGCAGGCATTGGTGGTAACAACACACTTGAAGTTGTTGAGCAGATAAAGCAATTTGATACTACCGGTTACGATGCCATATTATCGGCAAGCCCGCATTATAATAAACCAACCCAGGAGGGTATTTACCAGCATTACAAAGCAATTGCCGAGGCTGCCCCCCTGCCTGTTATTTTATATAACGTACCCAGCCGTACCGGCAGCAACATAGCTGCTGATACCGTGGTAAGGTTAGCCCATGATTTTAAAAACATCATAGCCATTAAGGAGGCATCGGGAGTTTTTGATCAGTTTAACCAGATCATGCGCGATAAGCCGGAAGAGTTTATGCTTATATCGGGCGATGATCCGGTTACTTTACCAATGATAGCATTGGGCGCTGTAGGGGTAATATCAGTTATTGGAAATGCATTACCGCGCCAAACAGCTGATATGGTGCGCAGCTGCCTTGCAGGTGATTTTAAATCGGCACAGAAAGCAAATGCACAGTTAGTTGATTTTACCAGGCTGATGTTTGTTGAAGGCAGCCCTGCCGGCGTAAAAACAGCCTTAAAACATATAGGTATTTGTGAGGACACCCTGCGCCTGCCATTGGTACAGGTAAGCCATGCTATTGCTGATAAGATCATAAAGGAAACAGATAAGATCACCCAATAAAAAACTTCAATAACAAGCAATAAAAAACCCGCCGGATTTACCAGCGGGTTTTTTATTGAAATAAAGCAAGGTTCCTTTTTGAGGGTTTACTTATGCTTCTTTGTTTTTAGATTCCTGAACTTCCAAACGGATAGCCTGGGCTAAATTTTTAAGGTCCTGCATACCTTTACGAACACGGGTACCAGCAGCGCTGTTTCCCTTGTTGTAAAATTTGTCAGCATCCGCTTCCAACGACGCTACTAATTCTTTTACTTCAGTAAATTTTTTCATTTCAGTTACTCCTTTTTAAAATATTGAGGTTTATTGTTTTATGAAGCTAATCTAAAATGTTTTTTCTTAATTAAAAACATTTAATTAAGAAAAATAGTGCCTTTAAAGTGGTTTTTTTCAACATTTTGACCTTAAAATCTATATTATATATTTATTTAATATTATTATATAATATACCAAACAAAAGCAATACTGAAGATAATAAATCCGTTACTTTACAGTATTTTAATATTAAATTAAGAAACATTGAAAACAACAAAACGTTAGGCAATTATTTTATCCAATATCTTAATTTGCAAATATTAAAAGCAGCAGGTAAATACCTGTTATTTACAATAAATCGGGATAATATTTGTGTACTTTAATTATTAGTTCGCCAAATAAAGTATTTGCCCAGGCAAACCATTTACGCGTAAAATCGGCAGCATCATCCTTATTGAACGACTCGTGCATAAACCCGGTGCCGGCATGGGTACCTTTAAGCCATTTAAGGCATTGGGCTATCTCTGCCTTGTTTGTTGATGTTAATGCCCGCATGGTAATACTCATGGGCCATATATAATTTAGGCCTACGTGCGGGCCGCCTATCCCCTCTGCGGCTTTCCCTTTAAAAAAATAAGGATTATCGCTGCTCAGCACCATCCGGCGGGTGTTTATATAAAGCGGATCGTGCTCAGAGATGGCACCCAGGTAAGGCAATGCCAGCAAGCTGGGCACGTTTGAATCATCCATAAATAACTGATTGCCGTAACCATCAACCTCATAAGCCAAAACCTTACCGTAAACCGGGTGATCTTTTGTGGCATATTTTTGCAGTGCATGCGCAACCTCAGCAGCCATAGCTTTGCATATATCTGCGGTGGCCTTATCGCCTGCTATTTTATCATACATCTCCGCCATTTGGTATAAGCTTACCACTGCAAAATAATTGGAAGGCACCAGGAAGGGATAAATAGTAGCATCATCCGAAGGGCGGAATATGGAGCAGATTAAACCGACAGGCTTTACCGGATTACCATAACCGCTTAATGGTGCGGTATCACTGGCAACTTCCGTTTTGCGCTGAAAATGATAGGGGCCCTTTCCGTTCTTCCGTTGCTGTTCTTTAAAAGTAGCAATAATGGCTTTACCCGCCTTTTGCCAGTTGGCATCAAAAAAACTACTGTCACCACTGATCTGCCAGTAATGGAAAGCCAGCCTGACGGGATAACACAACGAATCAACCTCCCACTTACGTTCATGCAGCTCTGGCTTCATGTCGGTACGGTCGGTATCCCATTCGCTGCCTGTTGGCCCTGCATTAAAGGCATTGGCATAGGGATCAATCAAAATGCAATTGGCCTGGCGATTTAAAACACCTTTTATCACATTTTTTAATTCGGGATCGTTTTTAATAAGCGGCAGGTACGGCCAAACCTGTGCCGATGAATCACGCATCCACATGGCATTAATATCACCGGTTATAACAAATGTATCGGGGCGGCCATCCTTAACTGAGTAGTTAACCGTGGTATCTAAAGTATTGGGGTAGCAATTTTCAAACAACCAGGCCATTTCCGGATCTTTAATGGCAGCCTTTACGCTTTTAATGGTAGCCTCAACAGCCTTACTGGTAAACTTACGGTCGGCCAGTTTTGGGCGGTGGCTTTCAAACTGCTCCAGGCCTTTGACAAACCACGCAGGCCTAAGGCCCATGCCTAAACCAGCAGTTGTAACACCATTTATTTTAATAAAATTACGTCGCGTTATCATATTTGTTTCTAATTGGTAGGCCGTAAAAATAAAAAAGCCTTCCGGATTACCGAAAGGCATTTGATATTTTATAGTTGTGTGCATGAATAAAAAAACTCCTACATTTAATAATCAATCATACAACCGCATGAGATTCCGACTTATAAAAATATCCCTTATAGCTATACCTATACTTTTAATGGTATCGCTATTTGAAATAATAAACATTGAATCCTATTATGAAGACCAAAACTATATAGATGTCCCAGTAGCTACATTAAATTCTATCAGAAACGCAGAATACATAACTACCTTAATAACATTTTTACTTGTGGTAACTTTGATTTATTTTTTATACTTATATAACAAATCTGAAAAAGCCTAAACAGGGAAGATCGACTTTTACCCTACCAAAAAAGCCTTCCGGATTACCGAAAGGCTTTTAATATTTTTTATAGTGATGGCTTTACTTACTCGGCCACTACCAATTTATTCTCTTTATAATAACCGGCCTTTAACTTTTCGGCCATTTCGCTGTAAGCATTCAATGTGCGTTGTACATCCTCAAGGCTGTGTGCAGCAGTAGGTATTAAGCGCAACAAGATCAATCCCTTAGGAATAACCGGGTAGATCACTATGGAACAGAAGATACCATAGTTTTCGCGCAGATCACGGGTTAAGGCAGTAGCCTCGTACAAATCGCCTTCTAAAATAACCGGGGTAACCATTGTATTGGTAACACCTAAGTTAAAGCCACGCTCTTTTAAACCTTTTTGTAAGGCAGTTGATACCTCCCAAAGCTTTTCGCGCAGTTCGGGTTTTGAGCGCAGTAGTTCCAAACGCTTTTTTAAACCGATCACCATTGGCATTGGCAATGCCTTAGCGAAGATCTGCGAGCGCATATTGTAACGCAGGTAATCAACAATCTGCTTATCAGCCGCAACAAATGCGCCTATGCCTGCCATTGATTTTGCAAACGTACCGAAGTAAACATCAACGCCATCAATACAATCCTGCTCCTCGTGCGTGCCTGCTCCTGTTTTACCCATAGTACCAAAACCATGTGCATCATCAACCAGCAAGCGGAAATTATATTTCTTTTTAAGTTCTACTATCTCTTTTAATTTACCCTGCGCGCCCGACATACCAAAAACACCTTCGGTAATTAACAGGATACCGCCACCGGTTTGTTCAGAAAGCTTGGTAGCGCGCTCTAACTGCTTTTCGCAGCTTTCAATATCATTATGCTGGTAAACATATCGTTTGCCCATGTGCATCCTTAAACCATCAATGATACAGGCATGTGATTCGGCATCATAAACGATTACATCATTCCTATCAACCAGCGTATCAATTATTGATACCATTCCCTGGTAGCCGTAGTTTAATAAGTAGGCATCTTCTTTACCAACAAATGTACCCAGCTCGGCCTCAAGTTCTTCGTGATGGATTGAATTGCCCGACATCATACGCGCCCCCATTGGATAGGCCATACCATAATCTGCGGCAGCCTGCGCATCAGCAGCCCTAACTTCGGGATGATTAGCAAGGCCCAGATAATTGTTAAGGCTCCACACCAAATGCTCTTTTCCGTTGAACATCATGTGTGGCCCTATTTCGCCCTCCAATTTAGGATAGGAAAAATAACCGTGTGACCATTTTTGGTGCTGCCCAAGCGGGCCGCCCATATTTTTCGATATTTTGTCAAAGATATCCAAACCGCTCTTGTTTTATTATGTTTTGAAATACAAATATAGCCCTTAAAACGCGCAGAAACAATCATTATTACTTTTTATAATAGGCTATAATAAAGTAACTAATGCGTGACGCTTAGGCCACTATAACTAAAAACACACCCACCTGTTAAATATAAAAGCCCTTGCAAAATTTGCAGGGGCTTTCTGTAATCAGCTTAAATTGCTGATCGCTGATCTTTCAACCACCAACAAAATTTAATCTACATTATCATGCAGAAACGAATTGTTATTACGGATCTCTGTATTGCCTTCACTATCTGGCAGTAAAGAGAACCTTGAAACATGACTTTCATCGCTTGCAGGGGTTTGCTGTAAAGCAATTTCCTTGCGTTTGTAAGCCGGAATGTTTTCCATCTCCTGGATATTACCGCTGCGTAATTTCATGCTCAGGTCTTTAAGCCTCATGATCCGTTCGCGCGATTTGCGTAACTGCTCCTCTATAGATTCGTCTGTTTTATTATCATCAGCGCCAACAGTAATTTCCGGTTCCCTTTCAGGCTCTGGCATTTTCTCTTCTTTTGGCTGCATAAAGGTCATTACAGGCTCTGCTATTTTAAAGGTCATTTCCTGCGTATCGGCCGAATCCTGATCCATCATTGATGGCTCTTCGGCAGCAAGGCTATGCCTAACAACCGCAGGCTCTTCAGCACGGCTGCCTCCAAAAAGATCGAACAAGCCCGTTTGTTTAGGCTCTTCTTTCATTTTCATATATGGCTCGGTTACTGCATCAGCTTTAACCAGGTTAATAAACTCGTTTACAACAGGCTTAACCAAAGGCACACTATCAGGCATCAGCATCGAAACTACTTTCTTGCTGCTTTGCTCTTTTTCACGCTCATCCTTAGTTTGGAAACCGGTTGCTATAATAGTAACAGATAATTTATCGCCTAAGTTCTCATCAACACAGTTACCCCATATCAGGTCTGCAGCTAAGCCGGCTTCTTCCTGTATGTAGTCAGTAATAATACTCACTTCATCCATCGTAACCTCTTTAGTACCAGAGCTGATGTTAAGCAGGATGTAACGTGCACCTTCTATCTCGTTATCCTTTAATAATGGTGATGACAAAGCACCTTCAACAGCTTTTAAAGCGCGATTTTCGCCTTCGGCAGATGAACTTCCCATTATTGACACGCCACTGTCTTTCATTACAGTGCGCACATCCTTAAAGTCAACGTTTATATAACCGGGCAGTGTAATAATTTCAGCAATGCCTTTTGCAGCAGTTGTTAAAATATTATCAGCCTGTGCAAATGCCGAACCTAAGGTTAAGTTACCAAATATCTGGCGCAGCCTGTCGTTTGAGATCACCAGGAAAGAATCTACATTCTTTTTCAGCTCTTCCATACCGGCATCAGCCTGCATTTTGCGGCGTTTACCTTCAAAGGCAAACGGGGTAGTTATAATACCAACGGTTAATATATCAAGTTCGCGTGCTGCTTTGGCTATGATAGGGCTTGCGCCTGTACCAGTACCACCACCCATACCGGCTGTAATAAACAGCATTTTGGTATTGGTACCAAGCATTTGCTTAATATCGTCAATATTTTCAATAGCCGAGTTTTTACCAACTTCGGGTATTGATCCGGCTCCCATACCTTCGGTAAGGCTTGCACCTAATTGTACCTTGTTTGGGATAGGGCTTAACTCCAATGCCTGCGCATCTGTGTTGCAAATAATAAAGTCAACACCGGTTATTCCCTGCCTGTACATGTGGTTAACAGCATTACCACCGCCGCCGCCAACACCAATTACCTTGATGATAGAGGACTTTTCTTTTAACATCTCAAACTGCATAATCCTTGTTTTCAGTTATATGTGATTGACGAACTTTCAGATTTCACTAATGTAATAATATGATTTTTTAAACAACACTTATCCACAAATGTCAATATGTGGAAAGATTGAATCTTTGTGAATAATTATTGATTATTTCAAAAAGTCCTCATCTTTTATGTCATCCTTTATAAAGCGCTTGCCGGTTTCAACCAGTTTGCTTAGTAAGCCTTTTTTATCGCCAACAAATTTTTGCTGTTTAATAACTTTTACGTCCTCAACAACCGGCATAAATTCATTGTACTCAATTTTCTGGATACCTTTTATCAGCAGGCCTATACCTGTAGCAAAAGTTGGGCTTTGTAATTCTTCGTAAATATTTTTAGGCAGATGCTCGTTTTTTGCCAGGTGCTCGTTAGGGTAACCTACGCGGCAATCTAACCCGGTTACAAATTCAACCAGTTGTGCCAAATGCTTTAACTGCGCACCGCCACCTGTTATAACTATACCTGCTATCAGTTTTTTCTCGTAACCTGATGATTTGATCTCGTAGTACACATGCTCCACAATCTCTTCCATACGTGCCTGGATCACAAAAGCCAGGTTTTTAACCGAAATCTCTTTAGGTTCGCGACCCCGTAATCCTGGTACGCAAACAATTTCATTCTCTTTGTTCTCTTCGGCCAGTGCCGATCCGAAACGAACTTTTAACTGTTCGGCTATGTTACGCATTACTGAACAGCCCTCACGGATGTCCTCAGTTACGCTGTTACCACCAAACGGAATAACCGCTGTGTGGCGGATAATACCTTCGTGGAAAATGGCTACATCCGTAGTACCACCGCCAATATCAACCAATACAACACCTGCTTCTTTTTCTTCGTCGCTTAATACAGATTCTGATGAGGCTAATGGCTCCAAAGTCAACTCCTCGCTTTGCAGACCAGCCTTAGTTACACATTTCACAATATTTTTTATAGCAGTAACCTGCCCGGTAATGATATGGAAATTAGCTTCCAGCCTTACACCGGCCATACCTATAGGGTCTTTAACACCCGGCTCGTTATCTACCGTAAACTCCTGCGGCAATACGTGGATGATCTCCTCGCCCGGAGGCATTACCAGGTTGTACATATCCTCAATCAGTTTATCAATATCCTTGCGGGATATTTCTGACTGCAGATCACGACGGGTTATTAAACCGCGGTGCTGTAAACTTTTAATGTGTTGCCCTGCAATACCCACGTTTACCACCCTCACCTCTACATTTGACTGCGATCCGGCAACATCAACCGCCTGGGTTATACCCTGCACAGTTTTATCAATATTTGAAACCATACCCCGGGTTACACCAGCCGATTCGGCTTTACCTATACCTAATACCTCTATTTTACCGTTTTTACTCCTCCGGCCTACAATAGCGCATATTTTGGTTGTTCCAATATCCAATCCCACTACGATTGGTGAACTTTTTTCCTGAGTTGAAGTTTTGTCCATATTAATTCATTATTTGTGATGTGTCCTTGATAGATTTTGTTGTGTCCTTAACGGCCGTTTTTGCCTTTAAAGAGTCTTTTAATGTTGTGTTGCGTACCCCAATTACCTGGTTGGCGTATTTAACATTTATTACTTTATACGCATCCCAGCCTACTTGTGGCAGTGCTTTTTTATAAAATACCAGCAGGTTATGAAACTTGCTCTCCAACGAATCGGCATCGCCTATTAAAATACGGTTATTGCCTACACGCGGAATCAGTTCTATTTCATGATCCTTATTTACATAGATCTGCGCTATCTGCGCATCCCATAAGGAATCCTTCCTGATAAAGTCGGCCGTTTTAAATACCTGAACCGCCATTGCTGTATGCAAAGTATCAACCCGGTTTGAAAAAAGCTCATCTATAAAACCATTGGCTACCAATACCCTTGCGGTAAAGTTTGCCGATAACGGAATTTTTAAACCATGCTGATCTACATAAAAATCCTGATCAAAACGGTTCATGATCCTTAACACAGGTTGCCGCTGGCTGATCTCTACATTAATTATCCCATCCATATCCGAGTAAACCTTGGCAAACTCAATAAACGGGTTGGCTTTCAGTTTCTTCTCCAGGTCATTGATATTGATGTCTTCCATTTTGCGGCCAATAAGCGCCCTGCTGTTCACCTGCAAAATATTATCAACCTCTTGCCTGTCAATAAAATACTGATTACCCGGTATGTATATTTTAACATCCTTGCAAAGCACCTCTGCCTTTTTAACTTCAATAAAACTCATCAGCACAACAAGGCCACCCAGGCTCAGTACCCAGGCAAGGCTTATTAACAATGGTTTCCATATCCGTTTTTTAAACATTATGCAAAGCTTGTTTTAAAGGTTGAACCAATTGATCAATATCTCCGGCCCCTACAGTTAACAGCAGTCCGGGCAATTCATTTTTTACGGCTTCAATAGCATCGTGCTTACTTAACCTGCGTTTGTTTACCAAATGCATACGCTCCAGTATCATATCTGAATTTACACCCTCAATCGGCAATTCGCGGGCGGGGTAAATATCAAGGATGATCAGCTCGTCCGACAGATCCAGCGCCTCGGCAAAGCCATCCACAAAATCACGGGTGCGGGTAAACAAATGAGGCTGAAAAATAGTGGTCAGCTTTTTATTTGGATAAAGTCTTTTAACGGATTTTATACAAGCCTTTAATTCTTCAGGGTGATGCGCATAATCATCAATATAAATATGCGCTTCATTTTTCACAATATATTCAAAGCGGCGCTTAACACCCTTAAATGAGCCTAAAGCAT
The DNA here is from genome assembly GCF_965277465.1 of Mucilaginibacter sp. Taxonomy (GTDB): domain Bacteria; phylum Bacteroidota; class Bacteroidia; order Sphingobacteriales; family Sphingobacteriaceae; genus Mucilaginibacter. The sequence goes on along the minus strand of NZ_CBDICW010000001.1, from coordinate 1,661,101 downwards.
TTTTTATAGCAGCCGGCTCAACATTCAGTATCAGGCAGGCTTCAATAGCAGCAACGGCATTCTCAATATTATGTGTACCGGCAATGCCCATTTTTATATTGGTGATGCTGGTATTAGCGTTCTTAAAATCAAAATAAAAATCGCCATCCTCAATGCGTACGTTGGTGGCACTTGCATCGGCGGTATCTTCTACAGCATAGGTAAAGCCTGTTTCTAAGGCTAATCCCTTTTTGTGGATCAGTGTACCGCCCGGTTTTATCTGCGAAGCAAACATTTTAAACGAATCGGTAAGATGTGCATGATCGCCATAGATATCTAAATGATCGGCATCCATTGAGGTGATGATAGCCACATCAGGATGAAGCGTTAAAAACGACCGGTCATATTCATCGGCCTCAACTACTACTACGTTGTTTTTGCCATACAGCACATTGCTTTGATAGTTGGACGAAATGCCACCCAAAAACGCAGAGCAATCATTACCCGAATCTTTAAGGATATGGGCAACCATAGTCGAGGTAGTGGTTTTGCCATGCGTACCCGCAACAGCCACGGCAAACATACCCTTGCTGATGATACCCAATACCTGCGACCGCTTATAAAGCTCAAAACCCTGCTCTTTAAAAAAGTTGATGATCTGTGAATCTTTAGGGATGGCAGGGGTAAAAATAATGAGTGTACCTGCATCAGGTGTTTGAAAGCTCAGCGGGATATAATCTGCCTTGTCATCAAATATTACCTGAATACCCTCGTTATGCAAATCGTTGGTAAGATCGGTTGATGTTTTATCATAACCGCAAACAACACAACCCAAATGATGAAAGTAGCGGGCAAGGCCACTCATGCCTATCCCACCAATCCCCACAAGGTAAACACGTTTAATGTTGCTTAGTTCCATTTTATTATCAATTGTAGCCGGTAAACTTTAAAGCCTACCTGCTGATTTTAAATACTTCTTGAGCGATAACCTCATCGGCATTAGGCATAGCCATGCTGCCAATATTATCGCTTAATTTTTTCTGTAAACTTTTATCGTTCAAAAGCTCAATGGCTTTATCAACCAATTTTTGTTCGGCATCGCGGTCGGCAACAAAAACGGCTGCGTTCTCCTGCACCAATGCCAGTGCATTTTTAGTTTGATGATCTTCGGCCACATTTGGTGAAGGCACCAGTATCACCGGTTTTTTTACCACGCATAGCTCGGCAATGGTACCTGCCCCTGCCCTTGATATAATAATATCGGCAGCGGCATAAGCTAAGTCCATACGGCTTAAAAATTCAACAATCTTAACATCCGGGTGATAGTTTTCGCCTAATTTTTCAATGATACCTTTATAATAAAACTTGCCTGTTTGCCAAACCACCTGTACATCTGCAGCTATCAGTTTATCAAGCCCGGCCATAATACAGTTGTTTAAAGTACGTGCCCCTAAACTACCACCGGTTATCAGTATTGTTTTTTTAAATGCCGACAGCTTATAAAGCTCCAATGCCTGCATGTGCTTGCCGCCAATATTAACCGAATCCCTGCGGATAGGGTTACCAGTTTTTATAATGCGATCGAAAGGGAAAAACTTCTCCATGCCATCAAAGGCAACACATATTTTTCTTGCCTTTTTACCAAGCCATTTATTGGTGATGCCTGCGTATGAGTTTTGCTCCTGTATTAAATAAGGAATATCCTTTAACGATGCAGCATACAGTAAAGGCCCCGAAGCATAACCACCCACACCTACTGCGGCATCGGGCTTAAACTCCTTAATTATGGTTAAGGCTTTCCTAACGCTTAGCAAAAGCTTTACCGGGAACATCAGGTTTTTAACGATTGATTTACGCTGAATACCCTGGATCTCCAGGCCAATAATTTTATAACCGGCTGCCGGAACTTTTTCCATCTCCATTCTGCCGCTGGCACCTACAAATAATATCTCGGTAGCCGGATCAAGCTTTTTCAAAGCATTGGCAATAGCAATAGCCGGGAAGATATGCCCTCCTGTACCACCACCGCTAATTATGATTCTCTTTGCTTTCACCTTTTTATTTATTTAACCGGTTAACTATATTTATAAGTACTATATGGCTACTTCTCTTATTTCGCCAACAATTATCTTTTTAGGCTCCTCAATATCCCTGCTTACTGATAGTATAATACCAAAGGCTATACTGGTAAACAATATGGATGTACCACCCATACTTACAAACGGCAGCGGGATACCTGTTACCGGGCCAAGGCCCACAGCAACAGCCATATTGGCAAATGCCTGTATGGTCAAGCTAAAGCTTAGACCTGCGGCTAATAAAGTACCAAACGCTTTTGGCGCCTTGGTTGCTATTTTTATACATCTGAACAGCAGGAACAGGTAAATACTTATTAAAACTATACCGCCTACCAAGCCATATTCTTCTACAATAATTGCGTAGATCTCATCCGAGTAGGCTTCGGGCAGGCTGTTTATTTCGTCGCTGTTGCCAACGCCTTTACCAAATATGCCGCCCGTAGCAATGGCTATTTTAGCATGGTTAGCCTGTTGCGCCTTATCAGGGTCGGCCATTTCAGGGTGGCGGAAGGTATTGATACGCGTCATGTACATGTGGCGGCGCGGGCCTAATAAAAGGATACCTGCCAGCACTATCATACCTGCAAAACATACTACCGCAATTTGCTTAACGCTGATACGGCCCATTATTAATAACAGGATGCTAACACCAAACAGCATTAAGGCTGTTGATAAATTTGCCCAGGCTATCAAAGCAAAAACCACACAAACCGCACCCATAATAGGGATAAACGATTGCTTAACATCCTTTATATTTTCCTGCTTGATGGATAGTGTACGCGCCAAATAAGTGATCAGGGCAAGCTTGGCTAAATCCGATGTCTGGAAGCTTAAGCCCGTACCGGGGATAGCTATCCAGCGGCTGGCCTCGTTTACGTGGTTACCAAAAATAAGTGTGTAAAACAAAAGCGGGATGGTAATGATCATTAAAAGCTTGGAGATACCGCGGTAATAGCGGTAATCAATTTTGTGCGAAATGTACATTAACCCAATACCGCCAACTATCATGGCCAAATGCTTCATTAAAATAGACTCAGCACCTACCCCGCGTTTGTATGCAAGCGAGCCAATGGCGCTGTAAACAGCCAGTAATGAAATAACCGACAGCAATATGACGATAAGCCATATCCAGCGGTCTCCCTTTGTGTTACTGAGTATTTTGTTCATTTTAAAAGCTATTAAGCGTTATCTGTTTTATTTTTTTGATGAATTATAAACCCATCATTCAACTACAATTCTTTTACTGCCTGCTTAAACTGCCTGCCCCTGTCTTCGTAATTTTTAAACAGGTCAAAGCTGGCGCATGCTGGCGACAATAATACTGTATCGCCTTTTGTGGCCAGGTGATAAGATACCTGCACGGCTTCTTCGGCCGAGTGGGTGTTCACTATCACATCAACCACATCTTCAAAAGCATCATGAATACGTTTGTTATCCTTACCCAAGCAAACTATTGCCTTTACTTTTTGCTTAACCAAATCTTTAAGCATGCTGTAATCATTACCCTTATCAACACCACCAAGTATCAGTACCACATCGCTGGTCATGCTTTCAAGTGCATACCATGTTGAGTTAACATTGGTAGCCTTTGAATCATTGATAAAGCTGATACCCGATATTTTGCCAACCGACTCCAACCTGTGCTCAATGCTTTTAAAGTTGCCCATACTCTCCCTCATTGAAGGGTTGCGCAGCTCTAATACCTTTGCTACTATACCTGATGCCATAGAGTTGTAAATGTTGTGTTTGCCTTGTAGGGCTAATTCATTGATCGACATCTGAAAATGTTGTTGATGAGTGTTAATGACAATATTGTCCTGCTCGAGATATGCTCCCTGTTCAATCTTTTTTTCGATAGAAAACGGTAATTGCTGCGCTGCAAAGGTTCGGCCCTCCATTCCCTTTATGGTTTCGGGGTCATCGGCACAGTAAATGAAATAATCATTGGCTGTTTGATTTTGGGTGATGCGAAACTTTGAAGCTGCATAATTTTCCAGCTTATAATCGTACCGGTCTAAATGATCGGGGGTAATATTTAATAATACTGCTATATCTGCCTTAAATCGGAACATGTCATCAAGCATAAAGCTGCTTAGTTCCAACACGTACAGGTCAAATTTTTCGGTAGCTACCTGGTAAGCAAAGCTTTTACCAATGTTACCTGCCAAACCAACATTTAAACCACCATTTTTAAGAATGTGATAGGTTAAGCTGCTGGTAGTTGTTTTGCCGTTTGAGCCTGTGATGCCTACAATTTTGGCATCAGTATAACGGCCTGCAAACTCAATTTCAGAGATTACCGGGATACCTTTTTCCTTTATCTTTTTTATGATGGCGGCCTTTTCAGGAATGCCCGGGCTTTTAATTACTTCAACAGCCTTCAGTATCTCATCTTCGGTATGCTGGCTTTCTTCAAAGCGGATGTTCCAGTCCTGTAATTGTTTTTTATAGCTATCGGCAATAGCCCCAAAGTCTGACACAAAAACATTATAGCCTTGCTGTTGGGCAAGGTATGCCGCACCCACCCCGCTTTCGCCGGCTCCAAGTATGACTATGTTTTTTTTTGCTTCCACTTTAATCTTCTCTTTTATGCTTGTATTAATTGCTCTTATCTTAATTTCAATGTGATGATGGTAACTATTGCCAGCAGGATGCCGATGATCCAGAACCGGGTTACGATTTTGGCCTCATGAAAACCCTTTTTTTGATAATGGTGATGCAATGGTGCCAGTAAAAACACCCTGCGGCCTGTGCCAAACCTGATACGGGTATATTTAAACCACGATACCTGGATAATAACGGAGATATTCTCGATAACGAAAATGCCGCATAACAATGGCACCATTAATTCCTTACGGATCATGATGGCAAATACAGCTATGATGCCGCCTATTGCCAAACTACCGGTATCGCCCATAAACACCTGCGCCGGGTATGAATTGTACCACAGAAAACCCACACAGGCCCCAACAAATGCGCCTGCAAAAATCACCAGCTCGCCCGAGTTGGGGATGTACATAATGTTCAGGTAATCGGCTATAACAGTATTACCCGATACGTAGGCCAGTATAGCCAGTGTGATACCGATAATTGCCGAGGTACCCGTTGCCAGCCCATCAATCCCATCGGTTATATTAGCACCGTTGGATATAAAGGTGATGATGATGATCACAAAAAACATGAACACCAGCAGCGAGTAATGATCAGAATCGGCACCGATAAACTTTAATACCTTGCCATAATCAAACTCGTTGTTTTTATAAAAAGGCATGGTAGTTTTTGTAGACCGGATATCCTGCGTGTAAACCGGGGTATTGCCACGCATATGGAACTCAACCGGTGCATCGTACTTTACCGGCAACTTTACTTCCTGGCGGATCACAATATCAGTATTTGAATACATGGTGAAGCCGATGAACAATGCCAAACCAACCTGGCCAATTATTTTAAATCTGCCGGCCAAGCCTTCTTTGTTCTTTTTAAATACTTTAATATAATCATCCAAAAAGCCAATAGCACCTAACCAAAGGGTTGTTACCAGCATCATAATGATGTAGATGTTATCCAGCTTGGCAAACAATAATGTTGGCACCAAAATACCCAGGATGATGATGATACCACCCATAGTTGGGGTACCTGCTTTTTGCATCTGGCCCTCTAAACCTAAATTTCTTACCGTTTCGCCTACCTGCTTAAACTGTAAATAGTCAATCAATCTGCGGCCAAAAACCGTGGTGACTACTAAAGAAGTGATTACCGCCATAGCCGTACGGAACGTGATGTACTGAAACACCCCCGCCCCGGGAATAGTGTAATTTTTATTAAGCCATGTAAACAGGTAATACAACATATTTAATTTTCGGTTTATTGACAGGCAGCTACGCTAATCTTTTCCTTTTTTTATTGATGATGTGACTATTTTGGTTATCAATTGTATTAAACAAGTAATTTAAATTGCTCACTTAGCTCTTCCATATCGTCGAAGTGAGTTTTAACCCCATTTATTTCCTGGTATTTTTCGTGTCCTTTACCGGCAATCAGTACAATATCTCCCGGTCGTGCCAACATGCAGGCTGTTTTAATAGCTTCGTGCCTGTCAACAATACTTACCGTATATCTTTTAAAAGCAGGGTCAACACCTTCTTCCATATCCCTGATGATCTGTGCCGGATCTTCTGAACGCGGGTTATCCGAAGTAAGGATGACCCTGTCGCTCCATTCGCAGGCGGCCTTTGCCATTATCGGGCGTTTAGCCTTATCCCTGTCACCACCACAACCTATTACGGTGATTACTTTTTCGTTACCCTTGCGGATATCATGAATGGTGCTCAAAATATTCTGGATAGCATCCGGCGAGTGTGCATAATCAACTATACCGATCACCTTGTTTGGCGCTACTATATAATCAAAGCGACCGCGTGCACCGGTTAGCCTGCTCAGGCTGGTTAAAATTTTGGTTTTATCCTGCTCCAGCAACATTGCGGCTGCATAAACGGCCAACAGGTTATAGGCATTAAATGTGCCCACCATTTTAAACCAAACCTCGTCGCTGTCAATTTGCAAAAGCAAACCTTCAAACTGGTTTTCAAGGATACGGGCCTTATAATCGGCCATGCTTTTTAGTCCGTAAGTTTTTTTATGGGCCTTTGTATTTTGCAGCATTACGCTGCCATTTTTATCATCAATATTGGTAAGGGCAAAAGCATTGCCGGGCAGTTCATCAAAAAATGCTTTTTTTGCCTTCAGATAGCTATCAAATGTTTTATGATAATCTAAATGATCGTGCGTTAAGTTAGAGAAGATCCCGCCCGTAAACTTCAAAGCCGCAACGCGGTGCTGTGCAATAGCATGCGAGCTTACTTCCATAAAGCAATAGTCGCAACCCTGCTCTACCATGTCGCTCATCAGCTTGTTAAGCTCAACAGGATCGGGTGTGGTATGAGTTGAGGGGATAACTTCACCATTGATCTGGTTTTCAACGGTTGATAATAAACCGCATTTATAACCTAAATCTCTGAATAATTTATAAAGCAAAGTAGCAATGGTTGTTTTACCATTTGTACCGGTAATACCAACCAATTTTAACTGTGCCGAAGGATTATTATAAAAATTAGCAGCTACAATACCCAATGCAATAGCAGAGTTTGCTACCATTAAAAAGTCAACCTCGCCGGTTACGCGCGATGGCAGCTCTTCGCAGATTACGGCAACGGCACCATCTTTAATGGCCTGTAAAATATAATCGTGTCCATCAACCACGGTACCTTTTACAGCCACGAACATTGATCCCGGAATTACCTTGCGCGAATCAAAAACCACTGCCGTGATCTCTATATCAGCACTACCCTGTAGCTCTGTGAATGCAAGCCCTTCTATTATATCGCTCAAATACTTCATTGCAGTTCAATTGTTATTTTTGATCCTTTTGGTATGATACTCCCGGCAATTACTGATTGCGCAGCTACTATTCCGCTTCCCCTTGCTGTTACTTTATAACCCGCATTACCTAATGCATACAAGGCATCGCTTAAGCCCATGCCTTTTACCTGTGGCACTACACCACTTTTATAAGCAGCATCTTCAAATGGTATACCGTTGCTGGTATCAACCCCGCTGCCGGTTGAGGCATAAAGCGGTTTAACACCCAGCTTACTATATACTTGTTTTAATGCTTTTGTATTCCCTTTTTTTATTTGCGGCAGGTTGGTGTTGCCTACATAATGCATTGGCGTTGCCTGGTTCATATCCAAATCGCTTGCATAAACCCTGTCGGCTATTTCTCTGAAAACCGGACCAGCAACCTTAGCCGCGAGGTAATCGCCAGTGGTAGGGTGGTTGATAACCACGATCATTGAATATTTTGGGTGATTAGCCGGAAAATACCCGCAGAACGAAGCCTGGTAGGTTTTTTGCCCGTAGCCCTTGGTTCCATCGGCAATCTGGGCAGTCCCGGTTTTACCGGCTACTGTATACAGCGGGTTTTTGATCACGTTTTTACCTGTTCCTTCGGTTACCACACCTTCTAACATGCCCTTAATTTTACCAAGCGTAACATCCGAGCATACTTTCTCATTAATAACCCTTGCCTGGAAAGTTTCGACCGTATTACCTAACCTGCGGATTTCCCTTACCAATAATGGCGCTATCATTTTACCATTATTTGCTACTGCGTTATAAAGTGCAAGCATTTGTAGCGGGGTAATTTTCATTTCGTATCCGTAGGCCATTTCGGGCAGGGTATAATATTTGTTCCAGCTGCGGCTTTTTGGGTTTTTTACAACCGGGTTGCCTTCGCCTGGTATTTGCAGCTGCAGTTTTTCGTTCAGGTGATAGCTGTACAGCTTATCCGTAAACTCCGAAGGGTTATTGCTGTAATGCTGGTACACCAATTTTGCAGCCGCCACGTTTGATGATTCTTCCAAGGCGCGTTTTACCGTAATTTCGTAATTATCATGCTCGGTATCGGTAATAGTAGGCCCTTTCGGGAACTTGTATTTTCCGCCTTCGGCATTAATAATGGTATTGGTATCTACCTTATGCTGATCAAGCAAAGTCATATAAGTGGCCAGCTTAAAGGTTGAACCTGGATCAGCCGCATCGCTTATAGCATAGTTCAGTTTTTCCTGGTAATCGCCATCTTTTGTGCGGGTAAAATTGGCAATCGCCCTTATCTCGCCAGTTGCAACTTCCATCAACACCACGCAACCATGATCGGCCTGATTTTTTATCAGCTGCTTTTTCAAAGCATCCTGCGCAACATCCTGAAAGTTCACATCAATGGTTGATATAATATCCGCACCTTCTTTAGGTTCAATTTCGTCCTCGCCATTATTTACAGGCATCCAGGTACCGCCGGCCATGCGCTGTACTAAGCGCTTACCGCTTTCGCCATTAATATAGCTGGCATAAGCACCTTCAAGTCCTACTGCATTTTTAACATTATCGTTTTTATAACCAATGGTACGTGACGCCAAAGTGCGGAAAGGATGCACCCGCTGATTTTGCTCAACCACAATAAGACCGCCTTTGTATTTACCCATACCAAAAACCGGGAACTTACGGATCAGCTTTAATTGCTGGTGCGTAACATTGCGCCTGATGAGCTCATAGCGTGAGCCCTCTTTACGGGCATCGCGCAGCATGCGGGTATATTCTTTTTCAGATTTATCGCCAAACATTTGCGATAGCTTAAGGCCCAGCGAATCAATCTTTTCATTAAAGATCTTATCATCAATAATACCGGGGGCAAGCACATCCATGTGCAGCTCATACTCCGGTACTGATGTAGCTAACAGGCTCATATCAACCGAAAAAATATTGCCCCTTGCAGCCTCAACCGTTTGGTAGCGGGTTGATAGCTTGGCGGCCATTGCTTTCCATTTATCGCCCTGTACAAACTGAACGCGGAAAAGCTGTATCACTACAGCCGCAGCAAACAGCAGGATTAACCCGAATGACAGGTAAACCCGCATTAATATGTTAGCCCTAATGTTCATTTTTCACCTCCCCTGCCATCAGTTTTTGCGGTGGCTGTAATGATTCTTTTATACCCAGTGTATCGGTGCGTTTGGCAACCTCGGTAAGGGTGCTTTTAAAAGCCAACTCGGCTTTGGTGTTTTTATAATCCCAGCTCAGCTCCTTTACCTCTTTGCTTATTTTATCAATATCGCGTATGTTTCTTTCAGCCAGGTGCCTGTTGGCTATGTAAATCATTCCAAGCAGGGCTACAAATAACATAAAAGGCAAAGCCTTTGTGGCTGCCTCGGCATTTAAAATACCTTTGGTTAAAAACTGCGTCAAAAAGTTATCGGGGAATTCCTTTACAGGCTTTTCCTCAACAACAAGCTTCTTCTCAGCCTCTTCCTCCTCTATTTGCGTACGTAGCCGGTTCGTCATTTTTTTACCGCTATTCTTAATTTAGCGCTCCGTGCCCTGTTATTTTCTTTTATCTCATCTTCTGATGCGGTTATAGCCCCGCGGCTTATTGCATCAAAGGGTTTATTGCTATTGCCATAAAAATCTTTTTCAAGCTCACCGCTGAATTTGCCTTTGGCGATGAAGTTCTTTACCAGCCTGTCTTCTAACGAGTGGTATGACATTACCACCAGCCTGCCGCCTGTGCCAAGCACGGCCTCAGTCTGCATTAAAAAATCTTTCAAAGCCTCCAGTTCCTGGTTAACCTCAATGCGCAGCGCCTGGAAAACCTGCGCCAGGTATTTATTTTCTTTCCCCTTGGGGATACGGTTTATAATGGCATTCTTTAAATCGGCAATGGTTACAATAGGAGCATTTAACCTGGCAGTTACAATAGTATTTGCCAACGATTTTGCATTTTGAATTTCGCCGTAGATACCGAAGATTCGGTGCAGATCGGCCTCCGAATAATTGTTAACCACTTCCTTAGCACTCAGATCTGATTGCTGGTTCATGCGCATATCCAATTCAGCATCAAAACGAATGGAGAACCCCCGCTCGGCCTGGTCAAACTGGTAAGATGATACACCTAAATCGGCGAGGATACCATCAACAGGCAAAGCATCATGCAGGCGGCAAAAGTTTTTAAGGTAACGGAAATTCTGATCGATAAAGGTAAAGCGCTCGTCAGCTATCAAATTTTGTTTGGCATCGGCATCCTGGTCAAAAGCAAACAGCCTGCCGTCTTTATTTAAGTGCTTTAATATTTCGCGCGAGTGACCGCCACCGCCAAAAGTTACATCCACATAAGTACCACCGGGCTTTATGTCCAATCCTTCAATACACTCATTAAGCATTACCGGAGTATGGTATGTACTCATATGCTCTCTCCCTTTCTTTTATCACCCATCACCTCTTCAGCCAGTGCCGCAAAATTTTCGGGCTCATCATCAATCATTGCACGGTGAGCCGCTTTATCCCAAACTTCTATTTTATTTATCTGGCAGGTTAATACTACCTCATCCTTAATCCCTGCGTAATCCAATAACAGCTGCGGCAGGTTTACCCTTCCGGCCGCATCAAGGCTTAATTCTGTTGCGCCACGGGTAAAATATCTTATAAACTCTATGTTTTTGCTCTCGTATTGATTAAGTTTGCTTAGTTCGTCAAGCTTTTTGTTCCATTCTTGTTTAGTGTAAATCACCAGATATTTTTTAAAGCCACGATTGATCACAAGGCCCTCGCTGTCAGCTTCTGGAAGCTTTTTCTTGAGGCCCGCAGGGATGATCATTCGCCCTTTGTTATCTAATTTACACTCAAACTCGCCGGTTAAATAGGACATTTTAAAACTTGGACATTAATTGTATTGTAAAATTAGATTTCTTTCTCCACTTTCCCCCACTTTGCCCCACTAAAGTTATTAACACTTGTGCAATTACTTTGTGGATTATTTTTTAGAAAGATTTCTTTTCAATTAACCCTCAAATACATTAGCAAATACAAAGCTTTCTATCTAATTTTGAGCATGTTACATCATTTTGCATGACACGTTTAAAACTTAATAACTACCAGGATTTTGCCATTGAACTGCTTGAAAAACAGGCACGTTTAATAGTTTATAACAACGGCGTGGAAAATGTTTGCCGTAAAGAGCGGATAAGTAAGCTTAAGCACTTTGCACAATCAACTGACGATCATTTGTTTAAGGGCCGCCTGCAATTACATAAAAGTGAAGTGGGGATTGCCGTAATCGTAAAAGGAGAAATAGCCGGATTTATTAGTGCTGAGGCCTTTATGAATAATCTGTAAGCGCATAAAAAAATAATTTTATACCTATATTTATACCTGATATGAAAGCAAAACATTTAATATTCGGCCTATTCCTGCTCGTGAGTTCGGCAACAATGGCACAAACGGCAATGCCATCATCAGAGAGCGTTTTGACAGATGCTTTTGCCAAAGCAACCAAAGAAAATAAAAAGGTGATCCTTATTTTCCATGCCTCGTGGTGCGGCTGGTGCAAAAAGATGGATGCATCGCTCAATGACCCGGCATTAAAGAAAATGTTTGATGATAATTATGTGATAACCCATTTGGATGTAATGGAGCAAAAAGAAAAAGCGGCGCTTGAAAACCCAGGCTCAATGGCAGTTATGAAAAAACTTGGCGGCGAAAATTCCGGCCTGCCTTATTGGTTAGTGCTTGATGCAAAAGGTAATATAATTGCTAATTCGCTGATGCCTAAGGATGGTGCAACCACCGGTACCGCTGCGGATAATATTGGCTGCCCTGCAACAGAAAAAGAAGTAAGTTATTTTGAAGGAATTATAAAGAAGACATCGGCCTTAACCGACGGCGATTTAGGCGCTATTCACAAACGATTCCTGTTAAACCAACCGCCACCACAACCAGCAAAGGCAGCAAGCTCTAAATAAAAGAAGGCTGTAAAAAAGAAATGTTGCATGGCATAATTCTTTGAACCCAACAATCGATGCGTTGTTTTATGCCTGTCTTAGTGCTCTTTGTGGTAAATTTTACTGCAGAGAATACTATACTTTTTTCTTTACGGTATTTTAGTATATTTTTATAGGGTAAAGTAACCAACCCTATAAATGATCAATTTAAACAAAACCCTAAGCCGTTTTTCGCTGATTGCAATTGCTCTGCTTCCGCTTGCTGCCAATGCGCAAACAGATAGCAAAGCATGGATAACAAAATCAAACAGCTATACCAAAATCCTGATTGATATTGATGAAAAGTACTCGCCTGAGTTTGGATCCGGGCAAGGGCTTGCTTTTTATGATACCCTTATAGCCGTACCTACTTTTGAAAACATTGCCGCCGCCCGGAAAGAAAAGATGCAGGCGCTCATCACCCTAAAGAATGCCAAGCAGACCGAAACTAATATTGCTTTAAAGCAGGATCTTGACATACTGATCAACAGCACGGAGTTCAGCTTCAGGCAGGAAGATTTTGATCTGAATAAAAAGGCTTTCTACATGAATGCCACCGAAACCGTTTTTAGCGGACTACAAACTTTGTTGGATGATCAAACCCCGGTTGAAAGGCGTGCAGCAGCCATCATCCGCCTGCGTAAATATGCCGGGCTGGTGAAAGGCTATCAGCCTATAACCACTATTTTGCTAAACCGCACGCAAAAGCAAATGCAAATTCCGGGCGTTATTTATTCATCAAAGCAACAGATTGAGATCACGCTTTCGCGCAATGCAAGCGAGGTGAACGGGATTGAAGAACTATTTAAAAAATATCAGCTTACCGGATGGGAACAGCCTTTTGCGGTTGTAAAAAAACAATTAGAAGATTATGATGCCTGGATAAAAGCCAACCTGTTACCAAAAGGCCGCACCAGCCGGCTGCCCGACGAAGAGTATCAGCTGGCTTTAGAAGGCTATGGTATAGACATCCCCCCTGCCCAACTGGCTAAAATGGCACATGAGGCATTTAAGGATATACAGAAACAAATGAAACCCTTAGCCGAGGAGATTGCCAAAAAATACAACCTGCCATCGAGCGATTACCGCGAGGTGATTAAATACCTGAAGAAAGACCAGATAATTGGTGATTCAATAATGCCATTGTATAAAAGGCACCTGGCGGATATTGAGGCTATTATCCGTAAGCAACAATTGGTAACCCTACCTAACCGCCCGGCTATAATACGCCTGGCAAGTGAAGCCGAAACTGCCCAGGGACCAGCGCCGCACATGGTACCGCCACCGTTTTTGAATAATACCGGGCAACGCGGGGTATTTGTATTGCCATTGAACATGCCAGCAGCAACCGGCGAAAAGATTGATAAGTATGATGATTTTACATTCGACGCGGCATCGTGGACCATTATAGCACATGAGGCCCGCCCCGGCCACGAGCTGCAGTTTGATAAAATGGTTGAAGAAGGTGTATCGCAGGCGCGTGCCTTATATGCTTTTAACTCCACCAATGTGGAAGGCTGGGGTTTATATTCTGAATACATAACCCGCCCATATATGCCAGCCGAAGGGCAGCTGGTATCGTTAGATTACCGCCTGCTGCGCGCCGCCCGCGCCTTTTTAGATCCGGAATTGCAGGCAGGCATCACCAGCCAGGAGCAGGCACTTGCCCTGCTGATGAAAGACGTTGTAGCATCACACGCCTTTGCCAAACAGGAAGTTGAACGCTACGCCGTTAATTCACCCGGGCAGGCAACCAGTTATTTCTATGGTTTCACCAAAATGATTGCCCTTAGAAAAGATACCGAGAAAGCATTAGGTGATAAATTTAACCAGCAACGATTCCACGATTTTATCCTGTCGCAAGGAATATTGCCACCGGCATTAATTAGAGAAGCAGTGATGGGAAATTTTGTAGATAAGGAGAAATAGGAGTATAATATAACAACAGGCAGGATAAATTGCGTTAATCGGTTATCCTGCCTGTCGCTCTATAATTGTAAAGATTGTTGAGCATGTGCTACATATTCCTCCGGTACTGCCCGCCTACTTCATACAATGCATTTGATATTTGACCCAGCGAGCAATACTTACAAGCTTCCATCAGGCTTTCAAAAATATTTTCTCCGGCTATGGCGGTCTTTTGCAGGTTTTTCAATAATTGGGGAATCGTGTGCTCATTTCTTTGCTGAAATTTATGCAACGCCTCTATCTGGAATTGTTTTTCTTCTTCAGTAGCCCTGATCACCTCTGATGGCACAATAGTTGGCGATCCATTTTTATTCAGAAAGGTATTTACCCCTACAATAGGGTATTCGCCGGTATGTTTCAGTGTTTCGTAATACAACGACTCTTCCTGTATCTTGCTGCGCTGATACATGGTTTCCATAGCACCTAATACCCCACCCCTGTCGTTTATTGCCTTAAACTCGGTCAATACGGCTTCCTCAACCAAATCAGTAAGTTCCTCAATAATAAAAGCGCCTTGCAAAGGGTTCTCGTTTTTTGCCAAACCCAATTCCCTGTTAATAATAAGCTGGATGGCCATAGCACGGCGAACAGATTCTTCTGTCGGGGTAGTTATTGCCTCATCATACGCATTAGTATGCAATGAATTACAGTTATCATAAATTGCATATAAGGCTTGCAGCGTGGTACGGATATCGTTAAAATCAATCTCCTGTGCATGTAACGACCTGCCGCTGGTTTGAATATGATACTTCAGCTTTTGCGAACGATCATTGCCCTTATATTTATTTTTAACGGCCTTGGCCCAGATGCGCCTTGCCACACGGCCAATTACCGAATATTCCGGATCAATACCATTGCTAAAAAAGAATGACAGGTTTGGCGCAAAATCATCAATATGCATACCCCGGCTCAGGTAATATTCTACATAAGTAAACCCGTTTGATAAGGTGAAAGCTAACTGTGTAACCGGATTGGCCCCCGCTTCGGCAATATGATAGCCGGATATAGAAACCGAATAAAAGTTACGCACCTTTTCATCAATAAAGTATTGCTGAATATCACCCATCATCCGCAGGGCAAACTCGGTTGAAAAGATACAGGTGTTTTGTGCCTGGTCTTCTTTCAAAATATCTGCCTGTACAGTACCCCTTACATTAGCAATGGCATAGGCTTTAATTTTTGCATAAACATCTGCCGCCAGAATCTGATCTCCGGTTAAACCCAGCAGCATTAATCCGAGGCCGCTGTTGCCAGCTGGTAAAGCCTCACCTAAATCCTCTCCTTTGGAGAGGGCCGGGGTCAGGCTTTGATATTTTGGCCTGCTTAATCCTTTATCATCATACACTTCCTTAAACTTTGCTTCAACCAAATGTTCTAAGTGATGCTCAATAATATATTTTTCGCACTGCTGATCAATCGCTGCATTCATAAAAAAGCCAAGCAACATAGGTGCCGGGCCGTTAATAGTCATGGAAACAGAGGTTGATGCGCTGCACAGATCAAAACCGGAATACAGTTTTTTAGCATCATCAAGCGTGGCAATGCTTACCCCTGAATTACCAATTTTACCATAAATATCCGGCCGGGTATGTGGGTCTTCACCATATAGGGTAACAGAATCAAAGGCGGTTGATAAACGGTGAGCGGGTTGCCCTAATGATACATAATGAAACCTTTTGTTAGTCCGCTCGGGGCCGCCCTCACCTGCAAACATCCTGGTTGGGTCTTCACCATCACGCTTCAGCGGAAAAACACCTGAAGTATATGGGAACTCTCCCGGCAGGTTCTCGGTAAGCAGCCAACGTAAAATATCGCCCCATGCCTCATATTTAGGCAATGAAATTTTAGGGATCTGTAACTGCGATAATGAGGTATAATAAAGCGGCTGTTTGATCTCTTTATCGCGCACCTTATAAATAAAATTTTCGGCAGTGTATTGTTTAATGGTATCGGGCCATTGCTTAAGCAGGCGTCTGCATTCGGGGTGTAATTGTTCCTGCAGGTGCTGTTGTATATCCAGTAATGCATCACCTAAATCATTTCCATTGGAGTGGACTTCACCTTGCAAGTCCTTTACTTTATTTTCTTTGGAAAGATCCAGGGTGATGCTCAAGCCATAAAGTTGCTGCGCAATTTTGCACTGCTCATTTACCCAATCTTTATACGCTATGCTGCTTTCGGCAATTTCAGCAAGGTATCGGTTACGGTCGGGGGGAATGATATAGATCTTTTCAGATTCACCCTGTGGCTTTGCTACAATATGCTGCTTGCCTGCTGCCAAATCAACCCCGGTTTTTGCTTTTATGGTTTTCATCAGCGCAGCAAAAAGGGTATTCATTCCCGGATCGTTAAACTGCGATGCCATGGTACCGTAAACCGGGATCTCGTCGTCTTTAGCAGTAAATAGCTGGTGGTTGCGTTTATATTGCTTGCGCACATCGCGGATGGCATCCAATGCGCCGCGTTTATCAAATTTGTTAAGGGCTACAATGTCGGCAAAGTCCAGCATATCAATTTTTTCTAATTGGGTTGCTGCGCCAAATTCGGGGGTCATCACATAAAGCGAAAGATCGCAATAATCAGTTATCATCGTATCCGACTGCCCGATGCCTGATGTTTCAACAATGATCAAATCATATCCGGCTGCCTTGCAGATATCGATGCTTTCCTGCACGTGTTTTGACAGCGCCAGATTAGCCTGCCGCGTTGCCAGCGAACGCATGTACACCCGCGGACTGTTAATCGCAGTCATCCTGATCCTGTCGCCAAGCAAAGCCCCGCCTGTTTTTCTTTTTGAGGGATCTACCGAAATAATGGCCAGCGTTTTATCGGTTTCCATTAAAAACCGGCGAACAAACTCATCAACCAATGATGATTTTCCGGAACCACCTGTACCCGTAATACCCAAAACCGGCACATTGCCGGTACTGATTATTTTATGCACCTCGCTTAAAAAATGATCAGCCTCGGCCGGGTAGTTCTCCACAATACTTATAGCGGTGGCTATCGCCTTTATATCTTTTTGGGGCAGGTGTTTAAGCTCGCCGTTCAGTTTTATTTTATGCTGAAAATCGCATTGCTGCAGCATATCATTGATCATGCCCTGTAAACCCATCGTACGGCCATCATCGGGCGAATAGATCTTTGCTATTCCATAAGCCTGCAGCTCGGCAATTTCATCAGGTAAAAACACACCACCGCCCCCACCGAAAATTTTGATATGGCCGGCGCCGCGCTCTTTCAGCAGATCGTGCATGTATTTAAAATATTCAACATGGCCGCCCTGGTAGCTGGTTAGCGCAATGCCTTGTACATCTTCCTGTATGGCGCAGTTCACCACCTCATCAACTGAGCGGTTATGCCCTAAGTGGATCACCTCGGCTCCCGACGACTGCAAGATCCTGCGCATAATGTTTATGGTAGCATCGTGCCCGTCAAACAGTGAAGCTGCAGTTACAAAACGGATTTTGTAGGTAGATTTATAGGGCGCAATGCTTTCCATGAAGGCTATAATTAGTGGTTACACAAAATTAATATAAATAACAGTTGAAAATACTATGCTTGCATAATAATATGTGCGCAATACAACGCCCAATACTCCTTTGGCATCTGCCATTCTCCTCTGTTTTGTAAATGTGGATACGCTAATATATGCTTAAACGGCACATTTTCTATCCCACATCAAAAAACCTTATCTTTGCAGCAAATGCAGGCAACAGAAACAGCAGTTTGGGAAAAGGGATATAATAACTACGGGCCCTGGCTTAAAGAGAAGTACAAAGGGCACCGGGTGTTTAAAGTGATAGTGGATGGCGGTTTTACCTGCCCCAACCGCGATGGCTCAAAAGGTTATGGCGGCTGTACATATTGTAATGTTGATTCTTTCACTCCCTCTGTATCGCGTAATGCGCCTACCGTACGCGAGCAGGTGATACAAGGCATGGAACGTGCCCGTACGGGTAACAAAGCCGATAAATTTATCATTTACTTTCAGCCTAATACCAATACTTACGCCCCGGCACATTATTTAAAAATGATGTACGACGAAGCCTTGAGCTATGGCACCGAAGATATTGTGGGCCTATCAGTTGGTACGCGCCCGGATTGTATTGATGCCGAGAAAATAGCGTTACTGGAAAGTTACACCGACAGGTTTGATGTGGATTTAGAAATGGGGATGGAATCAATATACAACGATACCCTTGCCCAGATCAACCGTGGCTGCGACCATGAAGAACTTATAAAAGCATTAAAGTTAGTTGAAAACAGCAAGCTTGATGTTTGTGTGCACACCATTTTTGGTTTCCCCTGGGAAACACACGAAATGATGCTTCGCTATGCAGATGAGATCAACCGCTTTCCGCAGATAAAATTTGTAAAATTTCACCACCTGCATATTGTTGAAGGCTCGGTAATGGGTGTAAAATATAAACGCGAACCGTTTAAGGTTTTCACTATTAATGAATATGCCGACTTTTTGTGCGAGTTATTACCACTGGTGCGCCCTGATATTGTTATTCAGCGTCTGTTTGGGCTAAGCGACCGCGAACTGCTGATTGCGCCTAATTGGGGCTTAAAAAAATCAGAGATCCAATACTATATCGACCAGCGCATTTTAAGCAGGGGCGTTGTACAGGGATCTGCTTACAATAAATAATCCTTAAAAGACAAGAGGGGCATAATGTGTATTGTGTCCCTCTTGTCTTTATGTCTGTTAACCCATAAGGATTAATCTTTAAATCTCAACAAGGTTTTTCTGCCTAAATCAAACGTTACCCTAAAGGCTTCCTGGTTACTGGTAAAGCCCGGTGTGCGGTGTATGCTCAGAATGAACTGCCCTTTTATCCTGTCAAACAGGAAAGGCGTAAACATCAGGTCTAAGCGATCATAAAATTTCTTTTCATAAAAGGCATCACCATATTCGGTAGTTGATCCTTGTCCTGCATAAAACTCATCAAAAGCAGCAAAGCGGTGATAACTGATATAAGCACTGGCAACAAAGCCTTTTGGCGTTTTAAAACCATCTAAACCGCGCTCGCGCTGAAATGAAACCATTGCACCCGCTTCAACAGAAAGCGAATCAAAAGTGGTTTGCTTATGGCTAAAATCAAGCCCTAACCTTACCTGCGCGCCACCATTGTCGCCAATATGATCATTCGGCAGCAAGATCTCGGCACCGGCATCGTGCATCATTAATACATAATGCGAAACATAGAACGGACCACTTAATGATGGTTTCCACTTACCCTCAAAGCCGAACAAGAATTGCTCGCGCTGGGTTTGCGTTTGCCTGCTTACCCAGTCAATCCAGCCGGTTTCGGTGAAGTGCTCGTTACGGTAACGGGCCAACAAACCTTCAACATTGGGGCGGTAATAACGCAGGGTATCATTCAGCAATGCACGCGGATAATTATCTATCAAGCCCTCGCGCGGAAACTCACCCGCATTAAACAGCCAGTTATGGCTTTCGTATTTATAGTAAGCAACCGGGTTTACCTTTAAAAAATAGGGGATGGCGCCAAACTCATGGATAGCATTTACACCTACAATAAAGTGATTTAAACTATCTAAGTTAATGCCCAGGTCGAGCACTATACGGGTTCCTGAATAGGTGCGTGAACGCGCCACAAAGTCTTTATACTCGCGGTTATCCAAAAAGCCGAGGGCATTAAAACCAATATCAAGACTTTGCGCCAATGCTGCACTGCTTGTTATTAACGAAAAGAAGATGATGAAGTAAAATTTTTTTATCATGTAGGGTTGGGGTATTTATTTAACTGTTATTTTAATTATCCTGCTGTTTTTACTACCGGGGAATGGATCGGTACGCAATGAAAAGATCAAATCGAAATTCCCTGCTTTCAACGGCGAAGTTACATTAAAAGTATAATGGGTACTTTCACCGGGTTGTAAACTTATTTTTTTGTAAGTATCCTTTGCCTCCTGCACGCTAACCAGTTCATTACCCTTAAAAAAGCAAGCTTCTAACTTAACAGGGTGCAGGTAACCGGTATCGGTAAATTTAATTGGGTAGTGGTAAGGGTTGGTAACCGTAAGATCGAATGTGGTATTACCTGCCACTGTTGTAGTTACTTGCGTTTCGGTGGTTTCAAAATTTACTTTTTGATAGGTTCGCACATCATTAACCCATGCCGTGTACCAGGTACCGGCAGGCATTTTGATGGAATCGGTTGTGAGGCCCTTTACCGGGTAATAGGTAAGGTATAATACTTTTTTATGCTGAATGCTGTCTTCCATCGGCCATATATCAAACTGGGTTAGCCGGTAGTAGCGGGTATCATAAGCAAAGCATTTAAGGCTGTTGGTGTAGTAATTGTATTTTGATGGATTTTGAAAACCCTCGCTCATTACCACATAACTATCACCGGCACGGTGCTTAACCTCTTTGGCCCAATCCTTAAAACCATAATAGCTTTTTAAGTGCCCGTAAGTTTTGGCAAAGCCGAAACCTGCAATTATTATAATGCGCACCACTAAAATGATACTTACGTTAACCACGGCTAAGGGCAGGAACCATTTTGGCCAGCCGCCAAGCTGTTTTAGCTTTATAGTTGCTAACATAACCAGCGGGGCAAACAGGATGAATGTCCACTGCGGCTGTACTTCGCCTTTTACACTGCTGATCAGGAAAAAGATAAATGTACCCACGCAGTTTACCAGCAGGCACCTGATAAATGCATCTTTTATTTTAATGGTAAAAGCCTTGCAGAACAAGAACCAACCCACCAGCGGACCAGCCATTAACAGCTGCCCGGGGATGTAGGAAAAGGTATTTGAAAAGCTGTAAGTATCGGCAGAGCGCTCAAACAAATGGTAATTGATGGATGGGTAACCATGATTGGCCTGCCATAAAATATGCGGAACATATAAGGCTACGGCTAAAACAACTATCCCCCAAAAAGAAACCCTTTTTAGCAGCTTTAAATTAGCCAGCAGTGTAAAGCCTATAACCAATATACCATTGTATTTACTGTACAATAAACAAGCTACCGTAATGCCTAATAATACAGCAAGCCCCCATCTATCTTTTTCAAGATATTGCTGGTATAGGAAGTAGAACAGTACCGTAAAAAAGAACAGCGGTACATCGGGCGTGGTTGTAAATCCATATATATGGAATATAAATATACCCGAGATTACCAGTACAAACGCACGGGCATCAACCTCATATTTTTTGAGGGTAAGCCATAATAACCAGATGGAAGTTGAGCTTGCTAAAACCGTAATAAGCCGCAGACAAAACTCATTGTGCATAATGCTATCCCCTATGCGGATAAACAGGGCCACCATTGGCGGGTGATCAAAATAACCCCAATCCAGGTAGCGGGAGTACATCCAATAATAAGCCTCGTCGCCTTGCAGCTCTAAAGTATAAGCCTGTATGGCATTCAGTATCGTCCACGCTAAAAGAAAATAAAAAATGATCTTATTGTACTTTGATGAATTGCTGATGGAGATACCCGACATTATTATTTAAATAGCAAAATGCGCTGTAAAGGTATAATAAAAGCGAATAAGGAAAAAAGCACATTGCATGGTAGTACTATTTTATTTTATCAAATTAGCAGCATGATAAGCAAGTCTATTAATACCATCAAAACCTTAAGAATCAACCTTATTAAAATGATTGAGGGGTTAAGCACTGAACAGTTTAATGAGATACCCGCCAATTTTAATAATAACATAATTTGGAATGTGGCCCATTTAATTGCAGCCCAGGAAGCGATATGCTACATCCGTTCGGGATTGCCAACCAGTGCAGAGCAGAGCTTTGTGGCAACCTATAAGCCAGGTACCAGACCAGAAGGCTTTGTTAATGAAATTGAGATTGAAAAAATAAAAACACTCCTGCTTACTTCTGTCGATCAGTTAGCAAACGATTATGATAGCGGCCTTTTTAAACAATACACTGCTGTAACCACACGCTATGGGGTTGAGTTAACGAGTGTTGAAGATGCCATTGAGTTTTTACCTTTTCACGAAGGATTTCACATGGGATATATTGCTGCCTTAAAAAGAAGCATTGTACAGACTGCATAAAAAATTACTGAATTAGCTCTTTTACAAATTTTACTATCTTTAATACTTCAATCACAATCAGCTTTGAAGCCTAAAGACGATAGATACATCTTAAAAGCTATAATCAGGGTATCCCGCTATATCATCATTATTAGCATGATAGCGGTTGTCTGCCTTTTCCTGTTAATCATATCCCTGTTTAATAATTCACCGCCGGCAACGGCTATAGTCCCGGAAAATCAAACGGCAAATCATCAAACTGTTATTGCAAAAGCAGTAAATACAAACCCGGTTGCAGATATATGGAAGGCCCCGGATGTAGCTACCATTCCGAAAGGCAAAACCGGCGACATGATTCGCTACGGAAGAGAACTTTTAGCGCATACCGCAAACTACCTGGGCCCAAAAGGAAGCATTGCCTATTTCTCCAACGGGATGAATTGCCAAAACTGTCACCTAGATGGCGGCAGCAGGATCTTCGGGAATAATTATGCGGGTTTTATAGCAAGCTACCCAAAAATGAGTAACCGCAGCGGCAAGGTTGAACCTGCATCAGAACGCATTGCCGAATGTTTTGAGCGCAGTTTAGCCGGCAGATCACCTGATACCAATGGCCGGGAAATACAAGCCATGCTCGCTTACATGAAGTGGCTGGGCCAAAACGTAAAGAAAGGTAAGCCCTTGTATGGTACCGCAACAGAAAAGCTCCCCTATTTAAACTATGCTGCCGATCCGCTTAAAGGGAAAGCAGTATATGTTTCTATGTGTAAAAAGTGCCATGGCGCAAATGGCGAAGGGTTATTGGCAGCAGATAAAAGTTCTTATATCTATCCACCGTTATGGGGCAATCATAGCTATAATGATGGTGCGGGGATGTACCGGCTTGGTAATTTTGCAGGTTTTGTGAAAGATAATATGCCTTTTGGCGCTACCTACCAAAATCCGCAATTAACCAACGAACAGGCGTGGAACGTTGCCGCCTTTGTAAATTCGCAGCCACGCCCGCACAGGGATCAGCATAACGACTGGCAAAATTTAAAGAATAAACCTATAGACGCTCCATTTGGCCCCTATGCAGATAAGTTTAGCCAGCAGCAGCATAAGTATGGACCATTTAAGCCTATTAAGGATGCGCAAACAGAAACAGCTACTAAAAAATCATAAAAACTTTAACCACCATGAAAACACACCTATCCATTTTAATCGCACTGGCATTATTAGCTTTTGCAAAACCCGTACATGCACAGGCTGATACTACCCTGGCCGGGGCAACGGCTAAACTGAGCCACTATGATGCCCTGTACATTTTAAACTCGGGCGATGACCATAAGATACAGGCGACACTTCATTTTATAGCAAATGCTTTGGAAGACAGGCGCTTAAAAGGGAAACTACATATTGAGTTGATCGCATACTCAACAGGGGTGAATATTTACAAAAAAAGCGGCCCTTACGAAAAGCAATTAAAGGAGCTTTATGACAAAGGTGTTGTTTTTGCCGAATGCAATAATACCGTTGTAGCCATGAACATCAGCAGGAATGATCTGTTTCCGTTTGTTGTGTACGTGCCCAGCGGCAACGGCGAAATAATTTTGAGGCATTACGACGGATGGGCCGTTGTACAGCCCACTGCCTACTAAATATCACTCAATAAAAAACCCGGCTTAAACCGGGTTTTTATATATCTGTATTTTAATACTCTCTTTTATTGAGGAAACCTTAAAAGGCTTACACACCTAATAATAACCTTGCAGGATCTTCCAGCAATTGTTTTACTCTTACCAGGAAGCTAACCGATTCGCGGCCATCAATAATACGGTGATCGTATGATAAGGCAAGATACATCATCGGGCGGATAACTACTTGTCCGTTAACGGCAACCGGGCGCTCAATAATGTTGTGCATACCTAATATAGCTGATTGCGGCGAGTTCAATATCGGGGTTGACATCATTGAACCGAATACACCGCCATTGGTAATGGTAAATGTACCACCTGTCATTTCCTCTAAGGTCAACTTGTTTTCGCGGGCTTTAACGGCAAGTGCAACAACAGCCTTTTCAATTTCGGCAAGGCTCATGCTCTCTGCATTGCGGATAACCGGAACCACCAAACCTTTAGGTGCCGATACAGCGATAGAGATGTCAGCAAAATTACTGTAAACCACTTCTTCGCCTTCTATACGTGCGTTAACAGCCGGCCAGTCTTTCAATGCCTCGCAAACAGCTTTGGTAAAGAACGACATAAAGCCTAAGCCAACACCGTGTTTCTCTTTAAATTTATCTTTGTATTTGCTGCGGATCTCCATTATCGGTGCCATATCCACTTCGTTAAAGGTGGTAAGCATCGCAGTTTCGTTTTTAACCGCTACTAAACGTTTAGCAACAGTTTTACGTAACGACGACATTTTTTCGCGACGATCAGATCTTGCTCCGGTAGGGGCAGCAGCGGCAGCTGGTTTAGGGCTTGGTATTTCGGCTTTTGCAGGTGCAATAGCCTGCTGGGCTTCTTTGCTCACCTGTGGATTTTCAGAAACTTTTTCGGCCAATAAGGCATCTTCTTTAGTGATGCGGCCTGCAACACCTGTTCCGCTTACAGAACCAGCGGCAACACCTTTTTCGGCAAGGATCTTGGCAGCAGCAGGCGATGGAGTGCCTGATGCGTAAGTTGTAGCTTTACCATTTGTTGCCGGGGCAGCATCTGGAGTAGCCGTTGGTGCAGCAGCCGGGGCCGATGCGCCTGCACCTTCAATGGTACAAACAACAGCGCCAATGGCTAAAACATCACCTTCTTTGGCTATAGTTTTTAATACGCCTGCTTTTTCGGCAGTTAATTCAAATGTAGCTTTATCTGATTCCAGTTCGGCAATGGCCTCATCCATAGCAACCGTATCGCCGTCTTTTTTCATCCAGCGTGACAAGGTAACTTCAGTGATTGATTCGCCTACGGTTGGTACTTTTACTTGTAATGATCCGCCTGTAGCAGCAGGTGCAGCATTTACCGGTGTACCGTTAACAGGTGCAGGGGCTGGTGCATTGGCAACAACTTCGGGCTGTGGTTGGGCAGCAGGAGCAGCTTCTGCAACTACCGGTGCAGCACCGCCATCTTCAATGCTGGCTACAACAGCGCCAATTGCAAGGGTATCGCCTTCTTTGGCTACTGTTTTTAAAATACCGGCTTTTTCGGCAGTAAGCTCAAAAGTGGCTTTGTCTGATTCTAATTCGGCAATTACTTCGTCCATCTTAACAACATCGCCATCTTTTTTTAGCCAGGCAGATAAGGTTACTTCGGTAATTGATTCGCCAACCGGCGGAACTTTAATAGTTAAACTCATGGTTGAATTTTGTATTTTTATAAAGGCGCAATATATTGCGCCCCTTTTATGATTATTATTGTTTGTAACTAAAAGCACAAAATCATTGTGCCTTTACAAATCAGTCGGCACCAACATTCGCCATTTTTTCGGTAGTTGCCTTAACGGCAGCCTTTACCTGTTTACCGGCAGGTGCTTCAAATGCTTTTGATACAATGTGCAATTGCTGTGCAGCATGCTGCTTAGCAAAACCTGTAGCGGTACTGCTGCCTTCGTGCCTTGAAATTACGTAAAGGTTTATCACCTTATCGTTATGGAATTTACGGCAAATGTAAGGCCATGCACCCATGTTTTCAGGCTCTTCCTGTACCCATATAAACTCGGTAGCCTTGCTGTATTTTCCTTTTATTTTAAGGATCTGTACAACAGGTGTAGGATATAACTGCTCAATACGTACTATGGCAACATCCTTACGTTTATCAGCCTGTTGTTTTTCAAGCAGATCGTAATAGATCTTACCGGTACAAAGCAATACGCGTTTTACTTTTTTAGGATCTGCGTACTCATCGTCTATCAGCTCATGGAACTTACCGTTGGTAAACTCTTCCAGTTTTGATACACATTTAGGGCTTCGCAGCAAGCTTTTTGGTGTAAAGATGATCAGCGGCTTGCGGAAATCCCTCAGCATCTGTCTTCTTAAAATATGGAAGAAGTTTGCAGGGGTGGTGCAATTTGCAACCTGGATATTGCTATCGGCACAAAGCTCCATAAAACGCTCAATACGCGCTGATGAATGCTCAGGGCCCTGGCCTTCATAACCATGCGGCAATAACATAACCAAACCGTTACCACGCTGCCATTTAGTTTCGGCACTGGCAATGTACTGGTCAACTATGATCTGTGCACCGTTAAAGAAGTCACCAAACTGTGCTTCCCATATAGTTAATGCATTAGGGTTTGCAAGGGCATAGCCATATTCAAAACCTAATACACCATATTCAGATAGTAATGAGTTATAAATGCTCAGCTTGGCTTCGGCATTTATAGTTTCTAATGGTATAAATTCATCTTCCGAATCAACCAGCGTAAGTACTGCATGGCGGTGTGAGAAAGTACCTCTCTTCACATCCTCGCCGCTTAACCTAACCGGGTGCCCGTCTTTCAACAATGAACCGTAGGCTAATAATTCGCCCATTGCCCAGTCAAAAACATGCGTTTGATTTACCATTTTGCCACGCTCTTCAAAAAGCTTTTCTATCTTTTTAAAGAACTCCTTACCCGCAGGTAGTTCGGTTATTTTTTTTCCGATCTCTATCAGTTCGTCCTTAGGTACCGATGTATCTACAGGTGTAAAGAACTCTTTGGTAGTGGCCAGGTGTAAGCCCTGCCATGCACCTTCAAACATCTGGATGGTATCGGTAAATCTGTCTTCCGCTTTTGATTCATCCAGCTTGGTTTGCAGTTCGGCACGGAATTTCTTTTCAAGCTCTAAGGCAAAGTTAGCATCAACGCTGCCTTCGGCCTGTAGCTTTTGCTTATAGATCTCCAGCGGATTTGGATGCGCCTCAATAGCTTTGTACAATAACGGCTGGGTAAATTTTGGTTCATCAGCCTCGTTATGGCCATAACGGCGGTAACATAATATGTCGATAAAAACATCCTCATGAAATACCTGGCGGTACTCCATTGCAAGGTTTACCACATAAGCCAAAGCCTCAACATCATCACCATTTACGTGAAAAACGGGTGATAATACAGTTTTAGCCACATCGGTACAATAAGTACTTGAGCGGGCATCCTTAAAGTTGGTGGTGAAACCTATCTGGTTGTTGATCACTACGTGAATGGTTCCACCGGTACGGTAACCGTCCAGCTTTTCCATCTGTAAAACCTCGTATACTATACCCTGGCCAGCTACAGAAGCATCACCATGTATTAATATAGGGGCTATTTTGGAGTGATCTCCATTATATTTAAAATCAATTTTTGAACGGGTTAAGCCCTCAACAACAGGATCAACCGCTTCCAGGTGCGATGGGTTTGGACAAAGGCTTAAGTGAACCTTTTTACCGCCAGCTGTAACCACATCGGTTGAGTAACCTAAGTGATATTTAACATCGCCGCCAAATGGGGTATCCTCGTCAAAGTTTTTACCTTCAAATTCAGAGAAAACCTCTTTATAAGGTTTCTCCATTATATTGGTAAGCACATTCAGCCTTCCGCGGTGTGCCATACCTATAATAAATTCCTCAATACCTAACTCTGATCCGTTTTGGATAACCGAATCAAGCGCAGGGATCAATGATTCAGCCCCTTCGAGCGAGAAACGTTTTTGACCAAGGAACTTTGTACCTAAAAAGTTTTCAAAAACAACGGCCTCGTTCAGTTTATTCAGCATCAGCTTTTTAGCATCAACAGAAAATGACGGGGTGTTGCGTTTGCTTTCCATCCTATCTTCAAACCATTTGATCTTTATCGGGTTGCGGATGTACCTGTATTCGGCACCTATCGACTGGCAATAAGTATCCTCCAGCAACTGGCGGATGTCGCGCAGCTTGGCGCGGCCTAAACCAACTTCAACACCGGCATTAAATACGGTGTCCATATCGGCTTCGCTTAAACCAAATGTTTCCAGCTCTTTACCCGGAAAATATTTGCGGCGCTCGCGAACAGGGTTTGTTTTGGTAAACAGGTGGCCGCGTGTACGGTAGCCATCTATCATGTTAAGCACATTTATTTCTTTCAGAAAATGATCTGGTGTTTCCACAACAGGGGCAGCGTGTGCCGATGTATCTTTTCCAAAATCAAACCCTTCAAAAAATTTCTGCCAGCCAAAGTCGACAGATTCAGGGTCTTGTTTAAATGCTTCGTATAGGGAATTAATGTATTCAGCGTTCCCGCTGTTTATATAGTTGAGACGATCCATGGGAAACCAATCTTTAAAACGGTACAAAAGTAAGCATATCGGTTTACAAACTTTATAATTTATTGATAAAACTTAACCAACTCTTAATATTGGGTAATATAAGTGCATATAGGGATAAGTTTACGCTATAATTATGCGGCTGTTTTTTCAATTATACTGATAGATAAATATTAAGAAGATTAATTAAGCAGTTTATGCAGAAAGTTGCGCAGGTAGCCTAAACCCTCAAAAATAATTGCAACTGCGCCGATAAGTAAGGTAAATTGCTCGAAAGAGTTCATAATAACTATAGGACGTAATATCCGGAGAAATATTACAATTTAAGCTATTTATTTTATAACCAAACTTCCTGAATATGAAGGATAATCAGCACCCTTTATGGATGGTAACCAAGTATCAATATAATCGTTCTTTAAGTCGGCAGTAGCTAAAGTGGCAATGGTATAACGGCTTTCGCGGGCATCATTAACGCCTGCAACAAATGCCCAGTTGCCCCAGTTACTTGCCGGCGAATAATCTATCAGTTTTTCTTCAAAGTAGGCTGCGCCTTTTTTCCAGTCTACCTTTAGCTCTTTCACCAAAAACAAGGCTGTAATTTGACGGCTATTGCTGCTGATATAGCCTGTTGCATTAAGTTCATGCATAATGGCATCAACTATTGGCACCCCGGTTTGGCCATTTTTCCAGTTTTCAAAAAGCTCATCTTGGTTAGCAGCAAATTCCGAAGGTTCGTCAGCCGCATCACTGGTTATAATAAATTTTTGCCCGTGCTTTTTAAACATGAACCTGAAATAGTCGCGCCATAGCAGATCAAGCAGCAATCCGGTACAGTTAATATTATTTAATTGCTGGTGTTTGGTAACCTCCCAGTAAACCTGCCTCAATGAGATACAGCCAAGTGCTATCCAGGGCGATAATTTGGATGAGTTAGCCGCTTTTTTACCCGAATTAACATTGCAATTGCTTACAAAAAACTTTTCTAACTGCGCTAAAGCTTCGTCCTCGCCACCTATATAACGCCCTGTCGACCGTGGATCATCCAATGGTTCATCAAGGCCCAGTATTTGCAAGGTTGGCAGTTCGCCGGCATCAGTTATTTCGGGGATGGCTATATGATCGGGGGTGGCTATGCAAGGGCGTACATTACTGTCGCGTTCAACCTTCTTTTTAAAAACAGCAAAACTATCCGGTATATCCTTTATCGGGAACGGCAGATCTTCTTTGTGGTATAAAGTATGGCCTATAAAATGCTTAAGGTTCAGCTTTATTTTCCATAAAGCAGTTTCAACCTGTTCTGATATATCGGTTTCTTCGTTTGCTACCTCCCGGTGATGGTATACCTCGTTAACATGGTATTCATCGGCCAGCTGGGGTAATATCTCGGCCGGGTTACCTACACGTATTAATAAGTCGCCACCAATTTTTTGCAGGTTACGGCGCAGATCAGCTACCGACTCCAACAAGAAGCGTGCACGGATGTTCCCCGTTTTTGTGTTACCTGATGGGTTCTGTTTAAAATAAAAAGGGTCAAAACAATAAACCGGCACTATTTTATCAGCTTTACGCATCGCTTCTAACAATATTTCATTATCATGAATACGCAAATCATTTCTAAACCATACCAGTATTACTCTTTCGCTCATAGTTAAACAGAGGGGTGTTGAATTATTAAAGCAGTGTACAAATTTGCAATTTATTTATTTCATACACGCATAGGTAACTATTATTTGACATCCTCTAAACACTTTATTTATTTATTGTGTGAATCAGACACAATTCGTCAGGTTTATTGTTATGATTAACAAGGTTGTAATATCCTAAAAATCTAATCGTTAATTATATAAATGCATGACATTTAGTTAAATGGAATGCGCTAATTTTATACTGTTTAATTAATACGTTTGTTATGGTAAGTATTGAGAGTATCCAGAAAGCTTATATAGATTATGTATTGACTGAAGGCGGACAGCCAAAATCAGTTTACATTTTCGCCAAAAAAAATAAAATCAGCGAAGAAGAGTTTTACAACTTCTTTGGCTCATTTGATGCTATTGAACAAAATATATGGAAAGGCTTTGCCGTAAAAACCATTAGCGAAATAAAATCGCAGGAGGTTTGGAGCCAATACTCCGCTCGTGAAAAAGCCCTATCCTTTTTTTACAGCTTTTTTGAGCTTTTGAAAGGCAGCCGCAGCTTTGTGGTTTACAGCGTTAAAAAGCAACCCAAATCATTCAGCACACCCAAAGTATTTCAGGGTATAAAGGATATTTTTGAAATCTTTTGTAATGACCTGATCACTGAGGGCATTGAATCGAACGAATTATCTGAACGTAAATTTTTCACCAACCGCTACAAGGATGCCCTTTGGGTACAGCTTATTTTTGTGATGAATTTCTGGATCAATGATAATACCGCCGGATTTGAAAAAACAGATGAGGCCATTGAGAAAGGCATCAATGTTACTTTTGATCTTTTCCAGCGGTCGCCTATTGACAACCTGTTTGAATATGGTAAATTTTTAGCCAAAAATGGCGGACTTAAAGAACAGATGGGTTTTGGAAGTAACTAAACATTTTGCCGCCATTTTTGATATGGATGGCACCCTGATAGACAATACCCCTTATCATTTTAAATCGTGGCAGGCGCTGTTTAAAAAATATCATAAAGGCGAACTAACTAAAGAAACCTATTACAACGATATAAGCGGTGTGCCTATAATGGATACCCTAAGTCGGCTTTTTGGCAGTGATCATGACGAAGCGGGCCTTAAAGAACTGCTTAAGGAAAAGGAAGCCTTTTACCGCGAGTTATATGCGCCGCATTTAACCGCAATAAACGGACTTGTAGATTTTTTAACCGGATTGAAAAACGCCGGGATAAAAATGGCAATGGCAACATCTGCAACGGTTGAGGATATTGATTTTATATTGAAGAAGATCCCTATCAGGAAGGATTTTGACGAGATCGTAAATTCGTCGATGGTGAGCAAGCCAAAACCTAATCCTGATATATTTTTAAAAGCAGCAGAAAAGCTGAATACGCCGGCCTCGCAATGTATTGTTTTTGAAGATTCAATTGCAGGCATAAAAGCGGGAAAAAGCGCAGGCATGAAAGTTGTTGCCATTACCACAGGTCATAAAGCAGCCGATTTGCATAATGTAGACCTGATAATTGACGATTACACAACGCTTAACTCACAAAAGCTGGCCGCATTATTTGAAAAAAATTAAGATGAGCGATAACGAACCAAAAGAACAGAACAGCATACCCACATCAAAAGTTGAACGCTCGGCCAAGTTTGTAAAAACCGGGTTCAAAATTGGGGGTAACTACATAAAGCATTATTCAAAAAAGCTCTTTAATCCTGATATGGATAAATCAGAGCTTAACGAAGATAATGCAACAGACATTTATGAATCATTAAGCGAGCTTAAAGGCAGTGCCCTTAAAGTTGCGCAAATGCTCAGCATGGACAAAAACCTGCTGCCGCAGGCTTATACCGATAAGTTTTCACAGTCGCAGTATAACGCACCTCCCCTATCCGGGCCGCTGATTGTGCAAACGTTTAAAAAGTATTTCGGCAAAACACCTGATAAAATTTACGATAAGTTTAACGTACGCTCATCAAACGCGGCATCAATAGGCCAGGTACACCAGGCCGAGCTTGATGGCAAGCTGCTGGCGGTTAAAATTCAATATCCAGGTGTAGGAGATTCAATCTCTTCCGACCTTAAGTTAGTAAAGCCCTTTGCTTTCCGGATGCTGGGCATGAGCGAAAAGGAGCTGGATATTTATATGCGCGAAGTTGAAGAGCGTTTGTTAGAAGAAACCGACTATGAGTTAGAAGTTCGCAGGTCTATTGAGTTTTCAACTGCCTGTGCCAACCTTGATAATGTTGTTTTCCCTAAATACTACCCCGAACTATCGAGCAAACGCATCATCACGATGGATTGGCTGGAGGGCAAACACCTGCGCGAATTTTTGCAGACCAACCCATCGCAGCAATTAAGAAACAAAATTGGCCAGGCCCTTTGGGATTTTTACAATTTTCAGCAGCATGAGCTGCGTGCCGTACATGCCGACCCGCATCCCGGTAATTTTATGGTAATTGACCAGGATAAATTAGGCGTTATTGATTTTGGCTGCATCAAAGAAATGCCCGAAGATTTTTATTATCCGTTTTTCTCGCTTACTTCTACAAGCCTGATGGATAACAAGGAAGAAACGATAAAGGCTTTCCGCCAGTTGGAAATGATCCACCAGAATGATACCCCGGCGCAGATTGAGTTTTATTACAATATGTACAAGCAAATGATAGGCCTGTTTGCCAAACCTTATATAAATGATCATTTTGATTTTGGCGAAACCGCATTTTTTGATGAGCTATACGGCTTTGGCGAAAAGATTGCAAAAATGCCCGAATTTAAACAGGCACGCGGCGTTAAGCATTTTATATATGTAAACCGCACCAACTTTGGCCTGTACAATATATTACACGAGTTAAAGGCCAACGTAAAAACAGATACGTTTAAGCCGCACGTGGTGGAGCAGTTTGCGTAAAAGCCTCACCCTGCCCTCTCCAAAGGAGAGGGTTTTGAATGTTTGTTTGTGAAGGAATTACATTATACATATTAAAACACTCTAACAAATAACCTGTTCTATTGGTATGAAAGTTTTGCTGGCGGGTGCAAATGGTTATATAGGTACAAGGCTTATCCCGGTTTTGCTGGAGAAGGGCCATGATGTGGTTTGCCTTGTGCGCGATAAACGGCGCTTTCACGAAAATAGTGATTACAGCAACCATGTAACCCTTTTAACCGGCGATTTGCTGGATGCTAATAGTATTGAAGCCTTTCCCGAAGATATTGAGGCAGCTTATTACCTGGTTCACTCCATGACCGGGAATAAGGATTTTGCAGATTTGGAAGAAAGCTCTGCCCATAACTTTATCCAGGCACTTGATAAAACCGGCTGCAAACAAACCATATTTTTAAGCGGCATCACTAATGATGATAACCTTTCAACACACCTTAAATCGCGCAGGCATGTTGAGGATGTATTAAAGGAAGGCAAGGCAGCTTTAACCGTATTGCGGGCATCTATTATTATAGGTTCGGGCAGCTCATCTTTCGAGATCATTCGCGACCTGACCGAAAAGCTACCCATCATGACCGTTCCGCGCTGGGTAAATACCAAATGCCAGCCCATAGCCATCAGGGATGTACTGGGCTACCTGGAAAGTGTGCTGCTCAATAAAAAAGCCTTTAACAAAACCTTTGATATTGGCGGACCTGATATTTTAACCTTTAAACAAATGATGCTTACTTATGCCAAGGTGCGTAAGTTAAAAAGGCACATTATCACCCTACCATTCTTATCACCCAAAATATCATCGTACTGGCTTTATTTTGTTACCTCAACAAGCTACTCGCTGGCCCAAAGCCTGGTAGATAGCATGAAGAATGAAACCATTGTAAAAGATGATGCCATTAAAAAAATTGCACCGCGTGAGTGCTTAACCTACGAGGAAGCCTTAGACCTTGCTTTCATCAAAATAGAACAAAACTCCATAGTTTCCAGCTGGAAAGATGCCCTTAACCGCGGCTATCTGAAACCCGGCTTTATGGATCAGTTTAAAGTACCGCAAAACGGCACGGTAGAGTACAAGGTAAAAATGCCCTTTAAAACCGATGTTGAAGATGTATTTAATAATATTTGGGCAATTGGCGGCAAGCGCGGCTGGTATTACTGGAACTGGATATGGAGCCTGCGTGGCTTTTTAGATAAAATTGCAGGCGGCGTAGGTTCAAGACGTGGGCGTACCAGCACAAGTAACATATTGCCCGGCGATGCTATTGATTTTTGGCGGGTTTTATTAGCCGATAAGATCAACAAACGCCTGTTACTGTATGCCGAAATGAAACTCCCCGGTGAAGCCTGGCTGGAGTTTAAGATAATTGAACGGCATGGCGAAAAATTTTTAAGCCAGATAGCAACCTTCAGGCCTAAAGGTTTGTGGGGGCGGTTATACTGGGCAGCCATGTATCCTTTCCATATTTTTATTTTTAAAGGGATGGCCGAGCAGATAACCCGGTACAAAGTTTCGGCATAAGTTAACTGCCTGCACTATTGTATACTTAGTGTTTTCTCTGCATATTCACAGATCAAATCAATAACCTTATGTTCCTTAAAAATACTTTTGTACACCATGTTCATTTCTGGCTTAAGAATAAAGCCGATAAGCAACAGCTGATTGACGGATTAAATACATTGATACCTATTACACATATCCGCGATATGCATATCGGTGTACCTGCCGATACCCACCGCGATGTGGTTGACCGGTCGTACGACGTATCACTACTGCTACTTTTCAATTCGGCCGAGGAGGAAGAAGCGTATCAGGTTGACCCAACCCATCACAACTTTGCCGAAAACTTTGCTAAACCTCTTTGCAGCAAAGTTGTTGTTCAGGATAGCGTAAATATTTAACGGCCTTTGCCTGCGGATCACCAACTGTACATTTGCATTACTATGAAATCTTCAAACAAACACATCCTGCTAACAGGGGGCACCGGCCTGATTGGCCGTAACCTTACTAAACAATTAATTAGCAAGGGCTATGAAGTTAGCCATTTAAGCCGTTCGCCAGGACATGATCCGGGGGTGAATACCTTTTTATGGGATGTGGAAAAAGGCACCATAGATGCGCGTTGTATTGATGGGGTTGATATAATAGTACACCTTGCCGGTGCAGGCATTGCAGATAAACGGTGGACCGATAAACGTAAAAAGGAACTGATAGACAGCCGCACCAAATCAATAGGGCTTATTTACCAGCTAATAGCTAAAAACCCCAACAAGGTAAATTCGGTCATATCGGCATCGGCCATTGGCTATTACAGCGACCGCGGCGACGAATTGCTAACCGAAGAGAGCACTCCCAACAATGATTTTATGGCAAAGTGCTGTGTGGAATGGGAAGCCGCTGTTGATGAAGGCAGCAAGTTCAATTTACGCATAGTAAAATTTCGCACCGGTGTGGTGCTTGATAATGGCGGAGCGCTGGCACAATTAGCCGTACCTGTAAAATTATTTGTAGGCTCGCCTATTGGCAATGGCAAACAATGGGTACCATGGATACATTGGCAGGATGTTATTGATATGTACCTGCATGCTATTGAAAACACTGATTTTACCGGGGTTTACAACATGGTATCGCCCAACCCGGTAACCAATAAGCAGCTTACGCAGGCTGTTGCCAAACAATTACATAAGCCCCTGTGGGCACCCAACGTACCCGCTTTTGTTTTAAAACTTTTAATGGGCGAAATGAGCACCGTAGTTTTAGGCAGCACAAAAGTTTCGGCACAAAAAATTGAAGATGCCGGGTTTAAATTTAAGTACCCCGATATTGCCCCGGCCCTAAAAGAAATTTATGAGTAACAAAACCTCCGTTTCTGTATTCTGGTTCAGGCGCGATCTGCGTTTGGATGATAATGCAGGTTTATACCATGCCCTAAAAAGTGAATACCCGGTATTACCCATTTTTATATTCGACAAAGAGATCCTTGATAAATTAGCCGATAAGGATGATGCACGGGTAACCTTCATCTATCAAACTATTGAGCACATTGATAAAGAGCTGCACACGCATGGCAGCAGCTTACAGGTATATTATGACAAGCCCGAAAATGCCTGGGAAAAACTGTTAAAAGAATATGATGTTAAGCAGGTATTTACCAATCACGATTATGAGCCTTATGCTAAAACACGTGATGAAAAAGTAGGCAAATATCTGCAAAAACAAAACATCAGCCTTAATACCTATAAGGATCAGGTAATATTTGAAAAGGACGAGGTAATAAAAGACGATGGCAAACCTTATACCGTTTATACACCCTATCAGCGTAAATGGTACCAGGCATTAAAACCGTTTTACTTAAAGGCCTATCCCAATAAAAAATACTTTAAAAACTTTTTTAAAACCAACCCTTTACCTATCCCATCATTAAAACAAATGGGGTTTGAAAAAAGTGAGGCCGAGTTCCCGAAGGTTCATTATAAAGAGCTGATTGCCGAGTATCCCGAAAAAAGAGATTTCCCGGCAATAAAAGGGACTTCGCACATTGGCTTGCACCTTAGGTTTGGGACGGTAAGTATCCGCGAGCTGGCTGCCACGGCCAACACCTTCAGTCAAAAAACATGGCTCAACGAACTGATATGGCGCGAATTTTATATGATGATACTGCATCATTTTCCGCATACGGCCACCAACTCCTTCCGCCCGGAATACGACCGGATCAAATGGGTAAACAACGAAAAAGAATTTGAAGCCTGGTGCAAAGGCGAAACCGGGTATCCTTTGGTGGATGCAGGTATGCGAGAGTTGAATGCAACTGGTTATATGCACAACCGTGTGCGCATGGTTGTAGCCAGCTTTTTAAGTAAGGACCTTTTAATAGACTGGCGCTGGGGCGAGCGTTATTTTGCAGCAAAGCTGCTTGATTATGAAATGGCCAGCAATGTTGGCGGCTGGCAATGGTCTGCCGGATCAGGTACAGATGCGGCACCCTATTTCAGGATCTTTAATCCTGATTCGCAGCTTAAAAAGTTTGACCCGGAATTTAAGTACATAAAAAAATGGGTTCCGGAATATGCTGACTTCAGCAAGTATCCAAAACCCATTGTTGATCACGCTTTTGCCCGCGACCGTTGTTTAAAAGCTTTTAAAGAGGCTTTAAGTAAATAGTTTTACGGTGTTGTAGTTATAACCTGAAAAGTAAATCGCAGGCAACTGTTAACAGGTATATTTGATTGTGTCCTATCACCATAAGCTAATGTTGATGGTATGATCAATGATATTTTTGTTCCTGCTACAGCAAAGTTTGACAATCCCTCTATAACTCCCGGTACCAGATCAGCAATTGTAAGCGTAGTTGAATTGGTGCCATTATAACTTCCGTCAAAAACAGTTCCGTTAAGCAACTGGCCGGTATAAGTAGCTGTAATTGTGCTACTTGATGTAATAGCATTGCTACCTGTACCATTTGTTAATACTTTATAATAATAGGTATTGCCCGGTAACAGTGTGCTTTGGACCGCCGTATAACCGGTTAAGCTATTGGCCGATAAAAAGTTTTTGATCACCTGATCATCGTATGCCGGGAATTTATCAATTAAATGCACATAATAATCAAGGCATTGGTTACCGGCTATCCTGGTGCTGGTATTGGTTTTACTACCTGTACCGTAACCATTAATACCATAAGCCAGGTGCGATGGTATCAGCACGCGCATACTTGCACCCTTATATTTTAAAACATTTTTTATAGCAAGCTCTAAACCTACAGGTAAATTATCTGATGCTATGTGGCCCAGGTAATCTTCAAAATGGTTACTTATCGTATCTGTAGATATATACTTACCATCAAAAGAACGGATAGTATATACATAGGAGATCATATCAGGATAATCAACAGGTGTACCGCCATTACCAGGTAAAATTATTTTATAGTAAATGCCGGTTGTGTCGCCGCCGTTTGAAGTATCCTTTTTCATACCGGTAATTCCATTGGCACTTATATAGTTTTCAATCTGCGTTTGATCAAATTGTTTAATAGTAGGTTCGTACTTATCCTTACGGCAAGATGCAAAACCAATGGCAGAAATTAATAAAAGAGTAAAAAGTCTTTGTTTCATTTGTTATTTAGTTGTTTTTAGCGGCTATGCCACTTTCATCACATTTTATTTTGCCTTGTATATGGTATTTTTGTGCTGATTCCTGTTAATTAGTTACGTTATATACCTTAATGGTAAAAATTAGTATGGCATGTGCAGGCAAACCTAAATTGGGCTGCGCATACGGCCCGTAAGCATACCTTGATGGCAGGTATATAGTTACTGTGCCGCCTTTTTTTACCTGAGGTATCCCCAGCTGCCAACCTAATATAACCGATCCTAACGTATAGGATGGGTGAAATTTATCAGTTTGCCCAAATACCTTACCGGTAGTTAACAAACTCCCCACATAACCAACCGTAACCTGTGTTGAGCTGGTGTACAAGTCGTTACCACTGCCTAAAGTATCTATTTTATAACATACTCCGCTGGTATCAACATGCAGCTCAGGTATCCCGTTGGTTTTTAAGTAATTGCTTACTATTTTATCATCAACGGCTGCCTGTGCCTTATAAATGGCAACGCCATCATTAGTTTTTTTACAACCTATAAAACACGCCGACAAAAGCAATAAAACTAACAGTATCCTGTTCATACGGTCATCAATTCAGTTTATTTGCCTCTTTTACCCTAAACACCCGCATATTTTAATAAATACACAATGCGGTTTCAATCGGCAAATTTATTCTTTTATAATTCAAAAACAGCAGCTTAACATTTTTTAACAATTAAATAGCCCCAGCACCTAAATAACAATGCAGTAAGTGTTAAACTTAGCACCTAAATAACGGTCATTTTATAATAAACGTGTGTGGATTGGCTGATAATGTTTACCTAAACCTATCTATGCATCAGACGCATAAATGACTTATAATTTTTCGGGCTTATAGCTAAGTGTTAGCTGGTTTATCTTTCTAAGTGTTTTGGTAAGATGTGCTTTATCTGTTTCACTGATGTGTGCATTTAAATAGTTATTAAACTGCTTTACCACAGCACGTGCCTGGTGGCGTTTCTCCTTGCCCAAATCAGTCAGGTAAATTTTTACCGAACGCTTATCGCCCTCGTTTGATTCCCGGTAAATAAGGCCCGATTTTTCTAACTGGCGCAGCATGCGGGATAGACTGGTTGATTTAAGCCCCAGCAATGCCGCCGCCTGCGATACGGTTGTACCTTCCTTTTCGTCGATATTGATAAGCAGGTAGCCAATTGACTGGGTTATGCCAAATTCTGTTACTAACTGGTTATAACGGTTAGCCACAGTTTGCCAAACTATTTTTAAAAAATAATCAATAGTTTCCTGGTGTTTTACACTGCTTTGCATATGGAGCAAACTTACAAGTTTTAGTTAATAATTATTTAAGCCGGGGTGTTTGGATAGTGTCAAAACAAATCTAAAAACCAAGCTTTGTATCATCACCACGCGGATCGGCACCGCCCTGGTAATAGCCATCTTTGGTTACTAAAATAGCATCAACGCGGCCTATGTTGCCATGGTTAACTATTTTATATCCCTTTTGCTGCAATTTAGTAGTTGCTACATTATCAATGGCATCTTTTTCTATTTCCACTTCATCGGGCAGCCATTGGCTATGGAAACGTTTTACAGTTACCGCTTGTTGCATATCAAGGTTAAAATCAATCACATTTAATATAGTTTGAAACACCGAAGTAATAATGGTTGAGCCGCCAGGCGTACCTACTACCATAAACAACTTGCCATCCTTTTCAATAATAGTAGGCGTCATGGATGATAGCATGCGTTTGCCCGGCTGTATGCTGTTGGCTTTGCCACCTATTAAACCAAACATATTAGGCACTCCCGGCTTGGCACTAAAATCGTCCATTTCGTTATTCAGTAAAAAGCCTGCGCCGCTTACAAATATTTTAGAGCCAAATGAATCATTCAGAGTGGTGGTAATGGCTACCGAGTTACCGTCCTTATCAACAATAGAGTAATGGGTGGTCTGGTCGCTTTCGTACCCAACAAATGATCCTGGCTTTATAGCAGTGCTGGGTGTAGCAGCATCCCAGTTAAAGCTCTTCATCCGCGAATCAATATAGGCCGGGTTCAGCAGGCTATCCACGGGTACTTTGTAAAAATCAGGATCGCCCAGGTATTTTGAACGGTCGGCATAAACCCTGCGTTCGGCTTCAACAATTAATTGCACGGTCGAATCGGCATTATGGCCCCACCTGTTTAACGGGTATTTTTCAACCGAGTGCAGCAATTGCAGCAAAGCAATCCCACCGCTTGATGGCGGCGGCATGGTAATGATTGTATAATTTTTGTATTTACCTGTTAGTGGCTTACGCCAAACGGAATGATAATTTTGCAGATCGGCCTTTGAAATAATGCCTTTGCCCTTGTTCATTTCTGTAACTAATTCGTCAGCTACTTTACCGGCATAAAAGCCATCGCGCCCCTTATCCCTTATCAGCTCCAATGTTTTGGCTAAATCTTCCTGAACAAAAAGGTCACCCTCTTTCCAGGCAACTTCTTTTATCATATAATTTTTACCCGGGTTCAGTTTCACAAACTCATTATGCTCAGATGTTAAGGCATGCGCCAGTTTTTTACTGATACTGAAACCATTTCGGGCAAGATCAATTGCCGGCTGTACCAGTTCGGCCCATTTTAGCTTACCATATTTATGATGTGCCTCAACCATTCCATCAACCGAGCCGGGCACGCCTGATGCCTGGTGAGTATATAAGCTCATATCCGGGATAACATTCCCGGCGCTATCCAGGTACATATTAGCCGATGCCGCGGCAGGTGCCTTTTCCCTAAAATCAAGCGTATTACTTTCTCCTTTACCTGAACGGTATACCATAAAACCACCACCCCCAATATTCCCGGCTTCCGGGTGGGTTACAGCTAATGCAAACTGAACGGCCACTGCAGCATCAACCGCATTACCCCCTTTTTTTAATATATCCAAACCAACCTGTGCCGCGTTAGGGGTTGCGCAAACCACCATCCCGCTGCGGAACTTTCCGTTATCCTGAGCGGATGCATAATTAAATAAAAAAACTACTGCAAGCAAGGTAAGGCCGGTTATTTTAAGGAGATATTTAAAGTATTGGGTTGATCTGTTTTTCAGGATGAATTGAGCTGTCATTATATTAGCGGGGTTAATTTTGTCTAATTTATCATATTTAGCATTGCAAGCATTATTTAACCTGATGATTTTTTAAAATACTTGTATATCTACCTCAAAAACAGCACTTGCTCCTTAAATATTTACAACTGACAATCAGCAAGTTGCCTGCAAAAAAACAGTCAATTGTAATTTAAATACCATAAAATATCATTTCCGCCGTTTATTTGCATGTACATATTAATGAAAATATTATCTGATATGTGTCAGTATAATTGTTTCATTTCCTTTAAAAACAGATATTTTAATGAAAAAATTAATTATTTACTCCTTTGTTTTAGCTTCATTTTTATTGATCAGCAAACGCTCAAGCGCACAGAGCTACCAAACAGCAGTAGGCTTAAAATTTGGCGGATATGAAAACGGTATCTCTGCTAAATTTTTCACAACAAGTGATGTTGCCATAGAAGGTATTTTAGGTTTCAGATCGCACGGTGCGGTACTAACCGGTTTATATGAAATACACCAGGAAGCTTTTGGTGTTAAGGAACTGAAGTTTTACTATGGCGCAGGTGCGCACATTGGTTCAGAAGGCAGCGGTGTTTACAAAAGGTTTAATGGTGATGATTATGTTTATAACAACAGCCATATCCTGCTTGGCGCCGATGGCGTTTTAGGTTTGGAATACCTTATCCCGCAATCGCCAATTGCTGTTAGTCTGGATCTTAACCCGAGGGTTGAATTAGCTACCGGACCATTTTTTGATATTGCACCAGGTTTAGGTATTAAATATGCTTTTTAAGTAAACAGCATTTATTTACAAAGCCCCGGCACATGCCGGGGCTTTTTTGTTTTATCAAGATTCCCTAATTTTCTATTATGGTAATCA
Source organism: Mucilaginibacter sp. (assembly GCF_965277465.1). Lineage (GTDB taxonomy): Bacteria > Bacteroidota > Bacteroidia > Sphingobacteriales > Sphingobacteriaceae > Mucilaginibacter. Next base: position 1,618,760 of record NZ_CBDICW010000001.1, on the reverse strand, counting down.
TCTTAATATAATAACCTTGGTATTATAGCTTTTTGTTCCGAGTTGTATCTTTAATACATACCCCCCCGGCTGCTGGTGCGATACATTAAGTACCATGCTGAAGTTTCCTGCCGTTATAGATTGCTTGTTGGTATATACTACCTGCCCGGCTGCATTTACCAGCGACATTGCCAGGTCCTCATTAGTTTTAGCCGCAAACACAATATTAAGCTCGCTGCTTGCCGGAACAGGGAAAACAACCAAACCTATACCGGTATTACTGCCACCACTATTTGAGGTTGATACGTAAACATAATTATCAGATAATAACTGGCAACCCGTTGCCAGGGTTACCCCTACCTGGTAATTACCGCTTTGCTTTGGCGAATAGGTAACACCCGTTGCACCGCTAATAGCTTTCCCATTTAAATACCACTGGTTATTCGAGGCGAAACTGGATGTTAAAACCGTTCCGTTTTGGGTAATGGTAAGCTTGGTGAGGGTTACAGGCAGCCTTGTGGCTGATGCGCAACCGGCACTTTTAACCTTAACATCGTACAGGTAATAATAAAAGTTTTTATAATAAGCCGTGTCGGTACCTGATGTGGCCCCATTGCCTATAATGCTGAATATATTACCAATGGTAAACGGATACCCTGTTACCCCGGTATTGTTGCGGTAAATAGTAGCAGTACTATCATAAGCTATGTTAATGGTATAAACACCTGCGGCAGGTAACAATAAATTGAGGTTGTAAACTGCACCCTGGTCGTTAGGATCATCGGCTTGTACACCTGCTGCCGGGCTTGTTCGCGTAGCCAGTGCATTAATGGTATTTGACGATACGATCTCGCCATTGCCGTTAGCAACCGTAAAACTTATTTTTCCCGAATTGCCAATATACAGCCTTGCGCTTTGGATTATGACAGGAATTTGCGTATTTACAGTGATATAAGGTGTAAACTGGTTATAACTGCCCCCGCTAAACACATTTTTTGTTGCAGGGCCAGCTGTCCCGGTAAAATCATTGAGCCCTGCGTAATAGGTATTATTAACCGGGGCCACAGCAACCGATGCCGGCGAGCCATAGGCAATTGGCAAAGCATCCCCAATGTTCTGGTACCACAGCAACTCACCATCGCCAGATCCTGATAACTGGTATTGTTTGCTATCGGTACAATAATAAGCAGCAAGCCCACTTGCGGATGGTGGTAAATTAATAGCAATGGTAGCCGAAGCCTGGTTATTGGTAGTAACCATATCGCCGCTTAAATTGGTGGTGGCTGTAATTTTATAGGTTGCCCCGGCAATGGCATTAAATGTGTTGTTCAACGTAAAATTATCCAGTGCTAATGAAGTGAGTGTGCCAGTGTAGGTTTGGGTTAATGTAGTAACAGAATTATCCGGAGCGGTTATGGTAACCGTTACCGGGAAATTACTTACATCGGCACTGCCAAAATTCTTTAGCCGTACCGAAACCTGCGTAGCTGATGAACATGCCCCGGTTGAATCCGGACTAACAATGGCAATTACGCCAACATCGGTAGTGGTTTGTATAAATTGTACCCGATAATCCTGTGTTTCGCCTTTGGCATAAGTACCGCAGGGTTTTATAGCCGATGTATCGCTGGTTTCGGTCAATACCACTCTCATTAAACTATAATTACCTGCAACAACAGTTGTGGGTATTGTGATATTGGTAGTATAAGTACCCGTAGCATTGATAATGCCGGTAGTAGCTACTAATTCGTTGGCATCAAAAACATTGTTGCCGTTCCAGTCGATATATACTTTTGCAGCCTTGTTAAAATTTGCGCCGCAGGTACCAAGCGTAAGGCTTAAAGGGTATGTTTTACCCTGCTCCAATTGTGCAGTAAGATCTGTATGGTCAGAATAAGTAGTACATCCCGCGGATGCGGTATAATTTAAATTAGCCAGCGTTACCTTATTAACCTTTGAGTCGGCATTTGATAATGGTGCCGATGTGCAATAGGCCTGCCCGCCAACGCCCGTCACTATCAGCGAATAGTCCTGTGTTGTGGCAAGTAATGTCCCTTTATGGGTTATAGTTATGGTATAAGATTTACCGCTCACTGTACCGGGGATATAAACCTGTTCAATATTGTCTAAAATATTATCGCCCGTTTTTGCCGCTGCCGATGGGTTTGAAGTATCCAGTATCCAGGGCATAAAAGTATTGGTGCCATCACTTACGCGGATGTCCAGGTCATTAATAAGCTTTGGGGTACGGCTGTTTATCGTTCCTTCGGCGGTAGGCGTTCCGGGCGGGTCAGTCCATGATATGGTAGCCATCAGCGGCCCATCGCCTGATGATATTACATTGAAGATTTGCTTTTGCCCCTGTGCCAATGTATTTTCTTTAATAATGCTTTTGCCGCCGTTATTGGTTATGGCTTGTGCAGCCTTGTTCATATTGAGCAATCCCCAGCCATAAATATAATCAGGACCAGTATTCCCGGCATCAAAAGCGGTATGGCAGGCCAGGCCTTTAAGCGTTGCCGCTTTCATAAACACATTGTTTTTTTGCGAATAGTATTCCTGCAGCAAATACAACGACCCCGTTACATTAGGGGCAGACATGGAAGTGCCTGATAGGGTAATATAAGAAGCAGTACCGCTGCTGCCTGTTGATAATACATCCAATCCATCCCCAACAATATCCGGCTTGATCCGGCCATCATCTGTTGGGCCCCAGCTGCTGAAATAAGTTATGCTGATGTCTTTACTATTTGCCGGGCCATAAGGCAGCGGATTTACGGCCCCCACCGTGAGTATATTTTTTGCGTTTGCTGTTGTGCTGATCACATCATAGCCGTTATTGTTGCTAATGGTTGCCGGTCTTGCTCCTTTATCAACAAAGGTTTGGTCGGTAGCACTTTTAAAGCCATAATAATCCGTACCTACGGTTGGCCCGGTTTCCCCGCGGCTGTTCCCTGCCGACTCAACTATTAAGTAATAGGGTGCATTAAAGGCAATTTTATCCCACGATTGTGTTCTGGAACCATAAAACCCGAAGTTATAATCAACCGTATCGCCAGGTAAGCCATACCAATCCCAATGATTACCGGTATCATCAAAACTCCATCCGGCAGCATCACCATATGAATGATTGGACAACAATAAGCCCGCTGCTGCAGCGCTCATTTTGGTTACGTCGTTATCAAACTCGTACGATTGCAGCGTGGTGGCACCAAATGACATTCCTTTAGCCGGGGCATAAACGCCTTTGGCTATCATGGTACCTGCCACATGAGTAGCATGATCTATCACCGCCGAGCTGGCATCATGCAGCGTTATAGTTTTACCTGCAAATTCCTGGTGCGCTGTGTATACCGAGCCGCCATCCCAAATGCCTAATTTGTTATTTAATACAGTACTTGATCCGGAAAGATTTAATCCTAATGCGCCCCCGGGCTGTACCGTGTTGGTACCTGTTGTTGCGGCTGCCATGGTATTGTTATCTGTTTTAAGGTAGATAGGAAAGCCCAGGCTATTAACCCCCTGCAACAAAACTACACCCCCTTTTTTTGTTTGGCGACGAATTTCCCAGCCTTTGCTTTTAGCCAGCGCCAATGCCTTTTGATGACTTAAAACATATTTGCTGCTTTGCTGGGCAGAAAGATCGGCCAATGCTTTTTTCTTATTATCATTGACCGGAATTTGTTGCGCAAAAACAATGTTGGCATTACACAGCAATAAAAATAAACCAACTATAGCTGTGTAAAATCTCGTCATACGCCGTTGTAACCTACCCGTTTAAATATTGTATTTTCCGTTAAAACAAGTTAACGCAATTTATGTCGCATTATAAAATTTGTTTTGACCGAAATTGACATACTTTAAGCACTTTACATACGTAATTTTCAAATAAACCGGATCTGGAAAAGCAACATACCCGCCCTTAAACCATCTTCATTTGGTTGGCATCCCAGTGCATCACTTTGTTTTGAAAATAGCTTTCGTTACAGGCCAGTGCAGGGGCCGCAGCCCTGAAACCAAATACCGCATCTTCAACAATGGGCTTGCCGTTGCGTATGGCATCCATAAAGTTGGCAAAGTGATCATTTGATGCATTGTAGCCCTGCGGTGCGCTATAAGTTACATCCGGTATGTTCTGGCTTTGCTGATCGGCAGCTGAATATTTTTTGTTATAATTATCCAACAGCTGCTTTTGCATAGCCTCGGGATAGGTATATAAGGAATCCCATCCGCCAATACCCGGCGCTTTGGTTAGTTTATTTTTATGGATGGTAAAGCCATCGCCCTCGCCAAACAGATCTATCACCCCTTCTGATCCGATGATCTTGGTTGATGTGCGCTCTCCTTCGCCGCTTATAAAGTTAACGCGCAAGTTAGCCTGGAAAGCCGGGTGCTCCTTAGTTTCAGGGTATTCAATTACGGCGCTCATTACATCGGGCACGTTACGCCCATCTTTCCAGTAATAAGTACCGCCAATAGCAAATATTTTATCCGGCCCTTTTGAATCAGTAAGGAAATGGATACCGGTTAACAGGTGCACAAACAGATCACCCGCTACACCTGTGCCGTATTCACGGTAGTTGCGCCACCTGAAGAACCTGTTATTTTCATAGGGCAGTTTCATTTTTTCATTAGCCTGAAAACGGTCCCAGGCCACGGTTTGTTCCGATGCATCAAGGGGGATGGTATATTGCCATGCACCCAAGGCACTTTGCCGGTTGAATGAAGCCTCAATAGAGTTGATCTGTCCTATGGCCCCTGCCTGGTAAAGTTCCTTAGCTTTTTGAAACGCAATACTGCTGATGCGCTGGCTACCCACCTGGAACTTTGCTTGTGTATCCTGCTGTACCTTTATCTCGTTCAATCCTTCGCCAATATAATGCACCATTGGCTTTTCGCTGTAAACTGCTTTCCCTTTGTGCATGGCAGCTATGGCAATGGTACTATGCCAATTATCACTGGTGGCAATAATTACGGCATCAACATCCTTACGGTCAAGTATCACCCTGTAATCATCCGTAGTAAAAATGTTTGCGCCAAAAACCTCTTTTGCTCTTTGCAGCCGCCCTTTATACAGATCGCAGCAGGCTACTAACTCCACACCCGGGCAGGTAAGCGCGGCGCGGGTATCATTAAAGCCCATTATCCCCATACCTATGGTAGCAATCCTGATTTTATCATTGGCACTTACCCGCTTTTCGGCCTGTAAGATCCTTCGTTCATGCTCTTCCATAGCTGCAAAGCTTGAAAGTGAGGCCGAGGTTAGCACAATGGTACTACCCAACTGTTTTAAAAATCGTCTGCGATCAGATGACATAACTGTAGGTTTAAATAAATGAAAATTATAATTGGTTATTGCCTTACCGGAGTTTGCAGGCGCAAAAGCGGGCAGGACTTATATTGAGCAATATATAAATAATCAACAGCAATTCAAACCATTAGATTTTTGTTCGGCGGATAAAAATCTACCAAACATGCTGAGGTAATGTCATTTTTATATTTTTTTTATTGACCAGTTGTTCCGATGGAATAGCGGGACATAGGTACACCACCTAAACGCCAATTCCTACAGCTTCATTATTTATCCAGCCGTTTCAGCATAAATTCCAGTTCAGCTTTATCGGGCAGTGTTTCGCTTTGGGCTGTTTTATCAAATACCATGGTACGGTTTTCCTTTGCATTATACCTGTACCATAAGGGCAAACCTGTACCATTTGGGTTGCCGCTGGTAATAAAATTAACCCAATAGGTCGACATCATTTTTGCCAGCTCATTATCCACAGGCTGCCACGGGCGATTCAAAAACTTCAGGTTATCCATTACATAAGCCACCTCGCCAGTATGGAAAGCTCCATATTTTACGTAATCGGCAGTAGCAGGCAGCTTATGATCAAAATTATAAAGATAAACAGGTGCCTTGCTCTTTACACTATGCAAACCCGCCCATTTATAGGCTGATATAGCAAACGTCATATCGCGGCTTATTTTAATCTGCGATTGTTTAGCCTCGGCATCTGTTGCTGCCGGGTAAAGCTTTAAAAACGTATCAGCTTCGGCACCATATTGCTCCTTTGCCTGTTTAATAAAGTCTTCCTTATTTTTAAATGATCCTATAAGTGCATCATCAGCGTTCCAGCCGGTCATTAACGCTACATCGTTCTCCTTGTTTTCGGCAAATATCTGCGGCACTGGCTCAGGCAATATGTACCCATCAGTAATGGGGAAATATTTGCCGGCAAACTTCATCAGTTCTGCCGCCGGCATTGCTCTTAATTCTTTTAACGAGGCTGCATGTACCGATTCCGCCAGTTTTACACCCTGGTGCTCGGCTTCGGCTAAGCTTATTGTTGGCCTTAAAGCTGATACCAATTGCGAACCGCTCTCGGCAATGGCCCTGTTGAATAATCCTTTTGCCAAAGGCGATGCAACCAAACAATTTACACTCATTGCCCCTGCCGATTGCCCAGCAACGGTTACATTATCAGGATCGCCGCCAAAGGCTGCAATATTTTTCTTTACCCATTTCAGCGCAGCTATCTGATCCATCAGGGCATAATTGCCTGATGCTTTATTGGGCGATTCTTTAGTTAATGCAGGATGGACCAGGTAGCCAAAAGCCCCAACCCTGTAAGGTATTGATACAAAAATAATCCCCTTATTAGCCAGCGATTCACCATCATAAATGGGTACTGCTGTACCGCCGCTTACAAAACCACCACCATATATCCAAACAAAAACCGGCTTTTTAGCTCCCTGGTTAGCTTTTGTCCATACGTTAAGATAAAGGCAATCTTCACTTATGGGTTTTTCGGGGATCAGAAATTCGGGCGTATAAACCATAAAGGCAACCGGCTTGTTCTGCATAGGGCTGGGGCCAAAGGCATCGCATTTTTTTACACCCTGCCAGGGCTTTACCGGCTGCGGCGCTTTCCAGCGCAAATCACCAACCGGGGGTGCCGCAAACGGGATTCCCTTAAAGGCAACTACCTCACTGGCGGTACTCCTAACACCCGATATAGTACCAGATGCTATCTGCACCGTATCTGCCGTTCTAACAGTTTTTTTCTGTGCATTAAATGAATAAAACAAGATGGAGGAGCTTGCCAAAATGGAGCAAACAACTGTTACTGATAATTTTTTCATGAAGGTTGGTTTATAATGTGTCGCGCTGACGCAATATAATAATTAATAAATGATGATTTTATAGCTAATAACTTTTTAATATTATTTAAAAAGTATAATTTGCACATTAATATCCCTGCTCACCAACCAATTGTAACCATTTATGAAAAAACTGATTCTTTCACTATCCTGCTGCTTTATAACTTTTTTGGCACTTGGCCAAGTCAACAAAAGCGCTTTGGCCATTATACCCGAGCCTGTAAAAACTATAATAAAACCGGGCGTTTTCAATTTACCTAAAGTTGTTAGCATACAGGCCAGTTCAAAGGCCGATATGCTGCCGGTAACAGGTTACCTTAAAGCTAAGCTAACTGCATCAACAGGTGCAATGGTGGTAATAAAAAATACCGTAGCAGCACCTGCAACCATTAAGCTGATACTTAATACTAAGCCTGACGCAGAGTTAGGCAAAGAAGGCTATCATTTAACCGTGGGGCTTAAAGGCATTGTTATAAAAGCTAATGAACCAGCCGGATTATTTTATGGGATACAAACCCTGGTGCAGCTGTTCCCTAAGGAAATTGAGAGCACAGAAGTTCAGCATATAAAATGGACGGTGCCTTGTGTGGATATTACCGATTACCCAAGGTTTGCATGGCGGGGCTTAATGTTTGATGTATCGCGCCATTTCTTTACCAAGGCCGAGGTAAAACAATACATCGACCAAATGGTGCGCTACAAGTTTAACCTGCTGCACATGCACCTTACCGATGATGAGGGCTGGCGCATTGAAATTAAAAGCCTGCCCCGTTTAACAACCGTAGGCGCCTATAATGTTAAAAAGGTAGGTGAGTTTGGGAATTTTTCGGCCCCGACGCCTGATGAGCCGCGTACCTATGGCGGTTTTTATACCCAGGATGATATTAAAGAACTGGTACAATATGCAAAAGCACATTTTGTAAATATTATGCCCGAAATAGATGTACCCGGCCATAGCCTTGCGGCAGTGGTTGCTTATCCCGAATTATCGTGCACCGCAGGTGCTGATAAATACCAGGTACGTTCGGGCGAGCACATGATGGATTTTGGATCAGGTGGTATTAAGGCTTTGGTTGATAATACCTTAAACCCATCAAGCGAAAAAACTTACGCTTTTTTAGATAAGGTATTAACCGAAGTAGCCCAGTTGTTCCCATTCGGATATATCCACATGGGTGGCGACGAATGTGCCAAAAACTTTTGGGCGCAAAGCGATTCGGTAAAAGCACTGATGCAAAGAGAGAATTTAAAAACAATGGAAGAGGTGCAAAGCTATTTTGAAAAACGCCTTGAAAAAATTGTGGAATCAAAAGGTAAAAAGTTTATGGGCTGGGATGAGATCATTGAAGGTGGCCTTGGACCAAATGCGGCAGTAATGAGCTGGCGCGGCATACAGGGCGGCATAACCGCTGCAAAGCTTGGCCACGAAGTGGTGATGAGCCCAACTACCTTTGCTTATCTTGATTATATGCAAAGCGACCGTGTAATGGAACCACATGTGTATGCTACGCTGCGCTTAAGCAAATCGTACCAGTTTGAGCCGGTGCCTGATAGCGTGGATTCAAAATTGATATTAGGCGGACAGGCTAATTTATGGACCGAGCAGGTATTTACCATGCGCCAGGTTGAGTACATGACCTGGCCACGTGGCTTTGCCATTGCCGAGTCTGTATGGTCGCCGAAGGATAAAAAGAACTGGAATACTTTTTATCCAAGGGTTGAAAAACATTTTGCCCGATTTAATGAAGCCGAGATTAAATATGCACCAAGTGTATATGATCCAAGCTTTAACCAAACCATGGGTGCCGATAGTTTATTAAGGGTTACACTTACTAACGAGATCCCTAACCTTGATATTTACTACAGCTTTGACAACTCGTATCCCGACAGATTTTACCCAAAATACACTGAACCTTTAATAGTACCTAAAGATGCTACCCAGTTAAAGGTGATCACTTACAGAGGTAAAGATCCTATTGGCCGCATGATCAGCATGCCGATTACAGAGTTAAAGAGAAGATTAAGAAGAAATTAACAGCCAGTCAGATTTTAAATGATAGCCCGGAATAATTAAGCATTGTGCCTGATTAGCCGGGCTATTATTATTTGTAGCTATTACCCCTACCTTCGCGTTACAGCGTTATTACAACCCCGTCAGCTAAAAACTGCGCTTTGGCAGTATATGAAAAGGTATCTGTTTGCGCAACATTCCCGGTAGTTTTGTCAACCAGATTAACCACACCCGATATTTTTTCAGCATCAACAGTTAGCGTAACATAGCCATGACTTTTATCATCGCCATACATCAGTTCTGCTCCTGTTTTGTCATCGATATCCCCGGCACCTGCTGTTAAATTATGCAAGTGATAATAGCCTCCGTTTCCTGCTACCAAAAAAGGGGTTGGTACATCCGGCATAATTTTTTTCTCTATCCGTTGGATGTTGTGAACATGGGCTGATAAAACCATATTGGGTACCCTTCTTGAATCATTAATAGCATGCTGTACGGCATCAGCCATTGAAGGGCTGCCGCTATGATGATCATCAAACGAGTAAATAGGATGATGAAGGCTTACAATAAGGGCCTTATCTTTTGCAGCGGTATTTAATTCGTTAGTGAGCCATTGCTGCTGGACAGAATCAATAGAGCCATGTTCGGGCACGTTGGTATACATACCCACTATAGTAACAAACGGACAAATCAAAGTATAATAAACGTTAGGCAAAGACATGGTTACCCGTGGTTCATCTTTTGATACCGGGTCAACATGCGGGGTTGCTGTCATAAAATACGCGACCCAACCATCCAATGAGGTTTGGGTATTATCTATTGGATCTCCATCATGATTACCCGGAATAGCGAATATCGGAGCATCGTAATGGTTATAGGGCTCATAAAACTGATCATAATATTTATTTATTTCGCCATTATAATAAACCACATCGCCTAAATGATAAAAAAACGAGGGAGTGTTACCATCAGGGTTAAGCAGATCGCGTTTCATGGCTGCTGCTACCATAGCCTGATAATCCGGCGTTTTTATACCACCTGTATCACCAACTGTATGAAACACAATTTTTTTGGCAGTTTGAGCCTTTTGAATAATGCCTGGTATTGCGGCTTCAATATCATAATGATAAGGCGGTTCGCCCAGTGGTGCCGGTAGCGGCTGAAAGCGTTGTGTGCGGTGTGTAAGCGGCGATAACGGCTGTATACCCGTATGCGCCTGCGATTCTTTCGGTTTTGGCCGGGCTGCTACCTGGCCCTGGATAAGGGTGTTTTTCATGATTGGATAATTAATGGTTTAGCTAACTAATTGATTTTAAAACAGTGCTTTAACAAGTATATGTATTGGTTATTTACACCTTATTAAGCCTCCTTTATTTTATTGTTATGAATTTTGATAAGCATAAAATCCCGCAGGTTGAAACCTGCGGGATTTTATCTTAAAAAATGCGGATGATAAAATAAACACCGCAAAATAACGGCCTGTTCTCGCCGCCATGATTATGATTTCCGTCGCTATCAATTCCTAAGCGCATCATAAATTGGTCCTGCCTTCCAGGCCCCCTGTCATAATTTATTTCTCCCGGCTGATACCCCCCAAATTTATTAGTTGCGCCGCCATGACTATGCTGGCCTTGGTCGGGGATGGTATTATTACCGCCATAAGCACATACTGCCGAAGAAGGCGAAACGCCCATTAAAAACCGGTTATCAACCAGGTTGGGCAGGCGTTGATCATTAAATGGCGACTGGTTATTATGAATAAGCCGGCCATCACATGGCTGCCAGTTTGCCGGGAGATGATCCAGGCTGCCAACAAAAGGTAAAATAGCGCCAACCGGAACAGGTACAGGGGCTAAAAATTCTGATTGTTCAATTATAAAGTTCATCTGATTTAAGTTTTTTAAAAAGGCAGTGCATTAATTTATTTTTACATAATAATAAGTTGAAACATTTTTTGGGCGGGTTTCAGCACCGCCGAAAGGCTGAACAGATACAACCACATTATGATCGCCAAAATTTGGATCACTGTTCCATTTATCGCCACCACCACTAACATCGTGCGTGTTATTCGAGCCGCTCACAGAGCCATTAATGTGGCCGCTGGCACTATGAGCATGCAGCCTGAAGGTATCGCCCTGGTATTCTCCAGCTTTTCTATTGCTGTTCGGGTCGTCCTCATCTGCAGCGCTTACTACAAGGGCCGGCTGGCCAATACTGTAAATGGTATTTAATCCCCTTATAAATCGCCCGCGCAAATCAGGGGCATTTGTAAGTCCTGTTTGTTTTGAAAGTTCTGAGTTAGCAATACTGCGTCCATCAGCAGGGATCCATACAGAGGTGTGCGGATTAATTACAGTTGGATCGCCTGTAATTTTAATCAGGTGATCATAATCAAGAACCGATGCAATTACAGTTCCTAAAATTTGAGAATTATTGGGCATAACATTTTGATTTTTAGCCTACTCTAAATCCGTTTTCGGCTTTCCCGGTTATAGGTTGTATAAAAAGTTTTTGAATAAACGCTGTTACTTTACAGCAGCCGCTGCCTTGTTAAAGCCATAAGGCAATACGCCTATCCCTAAGCCCCAGATAACGGTGCTAAGGTTTGACAGATCGACCGTTTTATTGGGATTACCAAAGTAGGTATACATAAAAAATGTAGTTAAGCACACCCCGGTTAAAAGAGCAACCAGCCCTGTTAAAAATGCAATGAAACGGCTAACACTTTGTGGCGGATCGGGAGCAGCTAACACGGCTGCCGGTACATCCTTTTCGGCTAACAGGTCGGATAGTTTAGTATCCGATTTTTTAAGTTTAAAGGTGGTAATCATTAAAACCAACAGGAAAAATATAGGCGGCAGAAATGCGATCCATGTTTCGGTAATAGTTGGATGGGTTTCGGATGGCTGCGCTGCGGCCAGGCAGCTGATGGGGCTAATTAAAGCTATCGCTATTAAAATGGTTTTAGGTTTCATACGTCCATTGATTTAAATTGTGGTGTTAATTCAAATCTCAGCATGCAAAAGCGTTTACCTCACCGTAAAATCTCCCAATTTTGCAGGGTGATTTTACGGTATTAAAAAAGGCCTAAATACATTGGAAATGTGCTGGTTAATACGGAATTTAGGGGAACTTAAAAACCTTAAAACTATGACAAATCAAACAAACACCAACTGGTCTATCAAAGGAAAAAAATTTAATCCTAATGACCCTGACAATCCGACTCCAGGCATGGACTTAACTATCCCAGAAACAAATCCATGTATAGTTATGCCTGATCACAGTGGAGCTTTTGGAACACCAATTGATGCTGATTTAGCAGTGCGTTTCATTTATAATTTCTATATGAAATTCTCTACTATATTCCATCCTTCACATGCTGAAGATTTTAAAGAATCTCTTGACAAATTAAGTACTGATGAATTAAAAGACATAGCTTTAAAAGCTAAAGAGTTTCATCAAGATGTAGTAAATCTGAATTATGGAATGACGCTGGATAAAAATATAGCTTCCAAAATATTAAGTCAACCGGGTTGTGAAGGACTTAGGTTTTATTTATGTGCTAAAGCTGATGAAAATGTATCCTTAGTAGTATTGGGGGTAGATTGTGAAGGATTTGATCTTAATTATAAAACTGGTAGCAACACAATCTATAGCGAAAATGATAACAATGATGGTGTATTACCTCAAAAGCCGGGAGCCCGTACTTTGCAAAGCGTAGCAATGAACTCTTTAATAGGTGAATATGTTACACCACCTTACACTATATTATTAGAAGATATGCCGCTTTTAAATAGTAATGCAGAATTAAAAACAGCTGATACTGAAAATGATGGCCTTGACCGTTTTGTTTTGTTAAACATAGCTACCCAACCAATTAAAATTTAATAATTATTGGTAAAAACACTTTAAAATTTGCATAATATTTTAAGTAGGTTAATAATTAATTGTAATTTAAGTGCTTAATATTCAATGTATTTAAGTTACATAATTACAATTAACCTACTTATCATTATGCTTACCCCTTTTTACATGCTATACTATGGCATTTTAATAGTAGCATCAACACTTTCATATATTGCTTTTAAAAAAGGAGATAATAAATCCATCTATATTTTAATCCTTCTTGTTGTAACTTTTTTATTTGAAATATTAACGCAGGTTTTAAGTAAAAACCAAATAAAGGGCTTCACTTACATTTACGATATTTTTAACGCTGTCGAGTATGCACTTTTTTGCTTGTACTATTTAAATGCATGTAAAATTAAAGGGATTAGAATTTGGGCCAAAATATCAATCATGCTTTTTTCAATATTTAGTTTGTGTGTGGCTTATTTAATTTATGGCTTTGGAAACCACTATCGGGAATTAGTTTCGTTAAATATTAATATCGAAGGTGTTTTGTTATTTATAATTTATACACATTTATTGTTTAGTATAGATAATAACATAACTATCCCTATTTACAAACATCCTGATTTTTGGATAGCAGTTGGAGTGTTAACATTTTATGGAGGCGTATTTGTCCTTTTTGTTTTATATCCGATACTAACTCATATAGATACAATTACAGCCAGCATAGAATACGGTTTTATTATGGAACCTTTAAACCTATTTATCTATTTCTGTATAATTTTAGGAATGTTATGTTTACTTCGAAACAAGAAATATTTAATACAGTAGAGCTCATCAGCATATTTTTTATATTGTTAATTTCTATTATCATTATAACTGCTATACTTTATCATAACCGTAAAAGAACTCATAAAATTGAAGTAGCAAACTTTCAAAACATTTTGATCCAATCACAGCTTGAGGTGCAGGAGCAAACCATGCAAACCATTGGCGCCGATCTGCATGACAATATTGGCCAGTTGCTAAGCCTCACATCCCTAACCTTAAATTCCATTGAGTTGGATAATGAACTTAAGGCCAAACAAAAGATAGATGCAGCAATAGATCTCACAGTTCGTTCTATTAAAGAAATGCGCCAGTTAGGCAAGCTATTACAGGGCGATCAGTTAATTGTGCTCGGTTTGGCCGAAGCAATCAGGCACGAGATAAACTGGGTGGAGCGATCAGGAAAGTTCAAGGTTACTTATGTGGATGAAGGCGAAATACCTGCCGTTAATAACCCGGATAAGGATCTGATCATTTTCCGCATTATGCAGGAGGCCATCAACAACATTATAAAACACGCTTTTGCCACCGAAATAAATATTAAGCTGGGGTATATTGAAAACAAAATGCAACTGCTGATAACCGATAACGGCGTTGGATTTGACACAGCCAATATGCCAAGTGAGCAATTGGGAATGGGGCTGCAAAATATCCGGAAAAGGGCCGGTATAATTGGAGGTGAAGTTGCCATCCTGTCAACCCCGGGCAAGGGCACAAAAATTACTATTTACATTCCTTATCCTTAATTTATATGGAAACTGATAAAATTTTAATAGCCATTGTTGACGATCATACCCTTTTTAGAAGCGGAGTAGCTGCCCTGATGAATGAATTTGATGAGTTAACGGTACTGTTTGAGGCCGAAAATGGCCAGCACATGCAACAGCAGCTGGCAAGGTACCCTTTGCCCGGAGTTATTTTAATGGACATCAACATGCCCCTTGTTGATGGCTATGAGGCTACCAAATGGATAAAGGATAATCATCCGCAAATAAAAGTGCTGGCACTTAGCATGTTTGAGGATGATAAAGCAGTGATAAAAATGCTGCAAAGCGGTGCAAGCGGTTATGTTTTAAAAGAATCAAAACCACGCGAGCTTTTACAGGCCATAAAAGCCATTAATGAAAAAGGTACTTATATTAACGAGATGGTAACAGGTAAGTTAATGCGATCTGTTACCGATAAGGATGAAGGGCCGAATTTCACAAAAAAAGAACTGGATTTTTTAAAGTTTTGCTGCTCAGAACTAACCTATAAAGAAATTGCCGACCAGATGTATGTAAGCCCCAGAACGGTTGATAACTACCGCGAATCGCTGTTTTTAAAACTCGGCTTAAAAACCCGCACGGGCCTTGTGCTCTACGCTATCCAAAACGAGATATTTAAGTTTTAATAGCGCTTTGTTTTATTTTTAATAAAAGCAAAGGAAGGTAAAATGCCCTTTGTAAGGATACTGGCTGAATTTTTGCGCTTAAGCAATCAAAAAAAGCTATATTAGAAACTTCATTTACAATTAAAAGATTTTGTCACAAAAGTCAGTTCAAAATTATATACCGGCATTAACAGGGGTACGTGCACTGGCAGCATACCTTGTATTTATATCCCATTTCTCCTATATTTTTGACGATAAATTTCCCCACATCATCCAGCGCTTTTTGGGCGAGTTTCATATCGGGGTAAGTATTTTCTTTGTGCTCTCGGGCTTCCTGATCACTTTCCGTTACTACAACAATTTTCACTTAACTACCGATTGGTTTAAACAGTACCTTAAAAACAGGGTGGCCCGCATTTATCCCATGTACTTTTTACTTACGGTTGCCGCCTTTGTTTACTTTTTTATCACTAAAGATCAAAGCATAACCAAAGGCTCATCAAACCCGGTGGCCTTAATGTTTATGAATATCACTTTTGTGCGCGGCTTTTTTTACCAGTATTGGGATACGGGTATAGCACAGGGCTGGTCGTTAACGGTGGAAGAATGTTTTTACTTTTCGGCACCCATAATTTTCCTTATTGCCAAAAAGTATAATAAGTTTTATATACAACCAGTAATCATTACCCTTTTTGCCATTGTAATGGTGCTTATATTTCGCCACGTTAACTGGCATGGCTTTTTCGGCAACTTTACCTTTGTAATGCTCTTTACATTTTTTGGCCGCTGCTTTGAGTTTTTTGTGGGCGTACAACTGGCCCGTTATGTATTAAAGCATGGCTTTACCCGCACCAACAAAATTAGCTTTACCTACGGTGGCTTTGTCCTGATATTTATTTGTGTTTTTATTATGGCCCTGCAGCCCGTTATAAAACCCTGGATAGCAGGTTTAGAAACTCCTATAGGCATTATCACCAATAATTACGTTTTGTGTATAATGGTGGCCTTGTTTTTTTACGGCATACTTACCGAAACTACCATTCTTAAAAAAGTGCTCGCAAATCCGTTTGTTGAGCTGCTGGGAAAAAGCTCCTACATATTTTACCTCATCCATTTAGGGTGGATGTATAACCTTATCCATCAAAATGTTAACCGCCTTAATGACTATGTTTTCACCCTTTATGATAAATGGGGTGTTGACTGGCACTCCCCTTTTGAGTACGATACCCTAAACCTTATTTACCTTTTTATCGTATTAAATGCTATTTCAGTATGTTTATTTAAACTGGTAGAGGAACCACTAAACCATTACATCCGCAAATCAAACTTTTTAATAAAGTATAAACCGCGTCCTAATGGAATAGAAAATTAACACATGTATTTAAACAGAATCTATTTTTAATGAGAAAAGCATATATAATTTTCATGTGCTTGTATTTTGTTTTAATATCCCCTTCTAAAACATTTGCCGGTTTCCCCATAGGTAAGTATCGCGATATTGTGGTGCCTACGTTTTCATATTACCACCAAACCGACAGGTTTGACAATAACGGTAAAATAATAAAAGGCCTGCCCGGTACGGGTTTTACCTCCTACGCTACCAACATCTATATTGGTTATGGTATATCGCGCAGGTTAGATTTTATTGCTACAATCCCCTACTTATACCAGCAAAATAAACTTGGTGCCAACAATACCCTCATTAACCAGGGCGTTGGCGATCTTACCGTTGGCCTGAGTTATAACCTTGTAAATTTTAATTATATAAGGTTTTTATCAGTACAAGTATCGGGTATTGTACCATTGTATAACAATAATAACGGTTTATCAGCCCTGGGCCTGGGCAGTTACGGTACCGAAGTTAAGCTGATGTATTGCGGTAACTTGCCCAAATCACTTTTTGATAAAGGATATTTTAATACAGAAGTTGCCTATCGCCGATACTATACCTCGCAAGGACCAGACCAGGTAAGTTTTACCGGCACCATTGGCTACCCGGTAACCAGGCATAACCAAATAAGCCTTGATGTTTTACTTTTTAAATCATTCAGCTCCAATAAAGCTTTCAATAACAATATTTATGCAGCCCGTAATTATGCATTCTTTAAACCCCAGTTAAACTTTGGTCACCAGTTTTCGCGCAGGTTCTCCATGTTTGCAGGTGGTTTTTATGTGCCATTCGGGTTTAATACAGGTGTGGGTTACGGCGGATCGTTACTAGCGGTAATAAAAATATAAAGATGAAAAAACTAAAGCTTTCAATTTTATTTATCGTTGCACTGCTATTTGCTTTTGTGCCAAAATTCAGCATGGCGTTTCAGCAGGAAGAACAAACCGAAGAAACCGGAGATGTGTTATTAAAACCTATCCCGCAAAATAAAAATGCCATTTTTAAGGGCAGCGATCCTATTGTTTACAAGTTACAATTACACAATAATACCAACGAGGTTCAGAATGGCCGTGTTTCCTACACCATAACAACAGATGAAGGTGAAAAGGCAGGGTTCGACTCTATCCACGTAAACCTGAAAGGCAATGGCTTCAAGGAGTTACTGATAAAGATCCCACCTAAAAATACCGGCTTTTACCGCATAAACTTTATGGTAAACCTGCCTGAATATGATGATACCGTTAGAAAAGTATTTGGTGTAAACCCGGAGCAAATAACATCGCAGTTGCACAAACCAGCCGATTTTGATGAGTTTTGGAAACACAGCCACGAACAGCTTGAAAAAGTAGTGCCGCAGTACCGCGTGCTTGAGCGCAGGGATCTTTCTACAGATGAGAAAAAGGTTTATTCTGTCGAGATGCGCTCATTCGGAAATTTATTGATCCGTGGCTGGCTGGTAATTCCGCGCGATGGTAAACGCTTCCCGGTGCATTACCGTGTGCCCGGGTATGTGGTTACCCTTAAACCCAATATGGATAACGATGATTTTATCGCTTTTGATCTCAACGTTCGCGGTAACGGGAACAGCAAGGATGTGGTAAACATTGGTACCGACAATTATTGCCTGATAAACATTGAGAATAAGGATAAATACATTTATCGCGGTGTTTATATGGATTGCCTTCGTGGCGTTGATTTTTTATGCTCGCACGCTAACCTGGGTATTGATACCAATAAAATATATGTAGAAGGTGGTAGCCAAGGCGGATCGTTGGCATTGATTACTGCAGCTTTGGATAAAAGAGTAAAAGTGTTAACGATGCAGGTGCCGCTTTATGCCGATATACATGATAATATGAATATCTCTGCATCGTACGATAAGCAGGTATTTCCTTTTAAGGTTTTCAGAAAGTACCTGGGCCAACACTCCGGCTTTACCTGGGAAAAATTTTATAATACCTTTGATTATTTTGATCCGCAAAACTTTGCGCCAATGGTGCATTGCCCAGTATTGATGGGCATTGGCCTGCTTGACCAGTTTTGCCCGCCTCGCTGCAGTATGGCTTTATATAACCATATCAGCAGTACAAATAAAGAGTTTGTGTGTGTACCAAACTCCACACATGAGGTGGATTTTAACTATTTTATGTTCCAAAATTTGTGGATTCGTGAAAAATTCAGGATACCTTAAGCTATGCAACTGTTGAATTGTTTACCCACTATAGTTCTAAACCCTACTAATAAAATGGAGCAATTTTTATAAAACAACCCCATTTTATATTACAAAAGGCATATATTGGGTATTTTATAGATAAACAGGATAGGATAAAGGGGATTTCGGCACGGTAATAGCCTTAAATAGCAGATATAAAAATCCGAGACCCGTTAAATCTGATCAAAACAGACGTAAGCGTTCACTAAAATAAATGCTTAGCTTAAATATATGAGTTAATATGATAGTAAAATTTACACATAGATTTCTGACAATAGTTTGTCTCCTGATTAGTATAGCAGGAATTAAACAGGCAGTTGCACAAAAAAGTGATAATGATGGCGGTACAGTAACCACTGTTTTAACCCCGCACAGTAAGGATGGTATCTATAATTCTACAGCATCCTATTCGTTTGCTGTAACCAATACGTATAAAACCACGCAGGCAGGCAAAATATCATACATAGTTACCACCGAAGCCGGTAAAAAAATAAAATCCGATTCTGTACGCGTAAAAATTGCAGGAGATGGTTCAAACACGTATGATTTTAATATAACAGGGCTAAAGGCAGGTTTTTATAAAGTAAACTTCATGATCAATGTATCTGATTATGATGATACTACCCGTAAAGCCTTTGGCATACGCCCCGAAGAGATAAGATCACCATACAGCAAACCGGCTGATTTTGATGCCTTTTGGGCCGATGCAAAGCAGGAACTTGAAAAAGTAAAACCTGATTTTAAGGTTACAGAGATGCCTGATTCAAGTAAAGACGGACGCAGGGTATTTTTAGTTGAAATGAAATCATTGAACGGGTTAACCGTTCGTGGCTGGTTAACTGAACCAATCACCAAAAACAAGAATAAAAAGTTTGTAGTGCTTTTAGGTTTACCTGGCTACCAGGTTGCCTTAAAACCCATGTTTGGAACAGATCCGGATATTGCAATATTCACGTTAAATATACGCGGATCTGGCAATAGCAGGGATGTTATTAATGTACGCAGGGAAACCTATATCACCCTTAATTTAGAGGATAAGAACCGCTATATTATGAAGGGGGCCATAATGGATTGTGTTAGGGCGGTTGATTTTATATACTCGCGCCCCGAACTTAGACATGATAACATTATTGCAGCAGGGGGTAGTTTGGGAGGATATTTAGCAGTCGCAACATCTTCAATTGATAAACGTATAAACTTCTGTTCATCGGCAAATCCTATACTTAGTGACATTCGTAATTTGGTTAACGAGGTTGACTGGCCAATTATCGATTTTAAAAAATATGTTACCATAAGGCCGGGACTAACCTTTGATAAGGTATTGAACAACCTTGACTATTTTGATGCTAAAAACTTTGCAACTACTATTCAATGTCCAACTTTGGTTGGTTTGGGACTGGTTGATAATATAGCCCCGCCCAACCATGTATATACCTTATACAATAATATCCCGGCACAAAAGCACCTGATAATTTTCAGGGATTTAGGGCACGAGATTGGCATAAAATACGAAGTATATGAAGGCAGATGGATGCGTGATCAATTTGCATTATTTTAAAATAACCTTTTATAATGAACCTATTTAAAACCTTTACAAGAACTTTATTTATTACCCTGATAGTTTTTATAGCAGGCCAAAACAAAAGTTTTGCTGATGGTGGATTTCCGGTTAGGCCGGGTCGGTTATTGATCTCACCGTCCGTTAGCTACTTTTTCGCTAATTCACAATGGGATTCATCCGGGGTAAAAAAGCGATTTGCCAACAATGGCAAGTTTGCATCGGTAGGTGTAACCCTATATGCCGAATACGGCTTAAGCAGGCGTTTTGCAGTAGTGGCAAGTGTTCCTTATGTATTTAACAACTACCGCCAAACAGGTTTTCCAAACAGCACAAGCTCAGGCTTAACAGATATTGAAACCGGTTTAAGGTACTATTTGGCTAATATTGATTTTGTTTATTACTTCTCTATCCAGGGTACTGCAATAACCCCGCTGTATTCAAATAACCAAAGCTTAGGCTATGGCGAAGAGGGTGCTGAGCTGAAGCTTGCCTTCTCGGGTAGCGGCCATTTAGGTTCAAACAGCACATACTTTAACGTATCAGACGGGGTGCGCCAGTATTTTGGCACAAACGGACCTATTCAAAACAGGTATAGCGGTACTTTCGGCCTATCACTTGATAGTGAATTTGAAAACCAGGTTTCAGCATCAGTAAGCGGCATCTACTCACAAAGTAATGATAAACGGTTTTCGGTGATCCCTGAAACCAATAAAGATTTCTCCTTTTTGCAGGCATCGTTAAGTTACGGGCACTCCTTTACAAGGGAAATCTCGCTGTTTGCAACCGGAGGAGAATTTTTAACAGGTAGAAACACTGGAGCAGGTACAACGTTCTCGCTCGCCTTTATTTACAGGCTCGACTACAGATAATCTCAACCAGAGAAAATACAATATTAAAAGCCGGAAGCTGATCCTAAAAAAAGTTTCCGGCTTTTTAGTTTTAGTGTTTTAAAATGCCGAACATTTCATTGATGGCTTTTTCGCGATAGGTAAATATCTCCTTGATCTTTTTACCTACAAATACGGTATCGCTTATCTGGCCAATTATACCATAAGGGATGGCATAATTTAAAATATCTGTCATCAATACCCCGCCTTTTATAGCTTTAAAATGATGCTGGTGATGCCATAATGCATAAGGGCCAAAACGCTGCTCATCAACAAAGTATTCACCCTCTTTTACATGGGTAATCTCTGTCATCCAGTTCATTTTAATACCCAACAATGGCGATATTTTGTAAGTAATGATCATGCCGGGGTACATTTTGGTATCGGCATTGTAATCAGATGTTACCACAAACCGCATTTCTTTCGGGGTAATTTTTGCAAGGTTTAGCGGAGATGAGAAAAAATCCCAGGCCTCTGCAAGGCTTACCGGGATTGCTTGTTCTGTTTTTAGTACGTATGTTTTCACGGTGTAATAACGATTTATTAAGCTAACTGGTTTTAATTTAGTGAGATAAAGCCGGCAGCTCCATCCGCATCTTTACCATCAGTTTTGTAAAGCCTACTTTTTCGTAAGCTTTAATTGCAGGCGCATTATCATAATAAACCTGCAAGCGAAGTTCTGTCACATTTTGGGTAACCGACCATTGCTTAAGTGCATCAATAATCATTTTATTTACCCCTTTGCCCCTGTGCCCGGGTTTTACATACATAAACCCCATATAGGAGTGCCTGGCATGCTGCAGATAAACCTTTGAGCTCTCAATGCGAGCATAGCCCGACCCGATAAGCTCGCCATCAGTTTCGGCCACTAAAAGCTCTACATTTGGAGCTTCTATCATATGTACTATATCGTAATAGTGCGTATCACCATTCTTTATGGTAACATCAAACGGGCGCTCTGCTTCAATTACCCCTTGTTCAAAGGTTAGCAATACGTCAAGGTCGGCTAAAGTGGCCCTTCTTATGGTGATATTTTCCAATTTCAATCAATTTAAAAACGTTCGCTGGTTGCCATAGGCAAATCTCTTCGTGACCATTCGCTCCATGAGCCTACATACAATTTTGCACCTTTAATGTCGGCATACTCCAAACCCAAAAGGGTATGGCAAGCTGTAACTCCCGATCCGCAATGAACAATCACCTCATCGGGTTTAACATTACCAATGGCTTCTTTATAGGCGTTGCGCAAAACTTCTGCAGGGTGGTATTTACCATCAGCATCCAAATTATTTACATAAGGCAGGTTTATTGCACCCGGGATATGCCCGGCTATCAGGTCGATAGGTTCGGTTTGCCCCAAATATCTTGGAGATTCTCGCACGTCTATAACTAATTTATCTGCTCTTTGCGCAGCGGCACCAGCTTCTTCAATGGTAACAGTACCCTGGTAAACATCGGTAACGGGGTATGGGGCAACAGCAACTGGTATATAAGCTTCGTTACTTAGTGCTACATCGGCTTTTACAGCCGCTTGTAAGCCACCATTTAAAACCTGCACATTGCTATGCCCAATTGCTTTGATCATCCACCATAAGCGGGCTGCGCTAAACGCGGCAGATTTATCATCATAAACAACAATATGGCTTTCGGGTGTAATTCCCCAGCTGCCTAAAAGGGAAGCGAATACTTTAACATCAGGCAACGGGTGCCTGCCGCCAATTGCAGCATCGGTTACCTTTGCTGCCAAATGCTTATCCAAATCGGCATAGATTGCTTTCGGTAAGTGGCCGGCAAGGTAACGCTGGTAGGAGTCCTGGCCTCCGCGGGCATCGATAGTTATGGTATTAGGGCCCTGAAGGGCCGGATCATTGATCTCAATTAATGGCGACATGGCTATATTTGATATATTAAACCAAATATAGATACATTGCCTTTACCTTTAAGCTTATTGCACCATTTTATTAGCACAATACGAGCTTGCAAAAGCTTCGGGCTTAGCCTTAAATACAAAGCCCATGCTTAAAATGTAGCCCATAGCCTCGTGCAAAGCCTGGTTTGATTTAAACATTGGGTTGGTATTAATGTCGGCATGCACTTCAAGATCCACATCGTAAAGATCCAGCAGATCGCACAGCTTGTAAGCGGTATCGATAGACTTTTGCACCTCGGTAAGCATCCGTTCCTTAATGCTCATTTTTTGCGAGGTGCGCTCCTGGTGAATAAACATAAACCCACCTCTCTGCTCGCGCAAAAACACAATTACAGTAGCAAAATCGGTAACATTACCTTTTACCTGCGAATCTGTACCGATACATACTTTGAGCTTGTTGCCGAGGGCGGCCTCCCTTTCGATGGCCTTTTCTACCTCTTCTAAAATCGGCGATTGAATGATCTCGCCACTAAATTTTCTCCAGGTCATAAATTTATTTTTAGGGTTAAATTTTAGCTGACCTTTTTACGGTCTATAAAAATAAGCGATAAGGTTTCATATAAACGTAAATATAGTATGATTTATTTGTTAACATTTAATTGAATATTAACAGGTTAGGTGTTTTTTTTGAAATAAGCCGGTAGAAATTTATTTACAACTTGCATTAAATAAATTTCTGATATATTTAATACTTATGGAAAGCATGATAATAGACAGGATAGAATCTAAAAGATCAGCAAAGAGTCAAAAGCTATTTATGGTGTTAGCTATTTGCTCAATTCCGCTGATAATCATAAAAATTTACATGGGTGCAAATGGCGGAACTTTTCAGCAAATTGGCTATTGGCTCAATATTTTAGTATTATTTGTACCCATAATTATTTACCTATATCAAAGAAATTTAACAAATAATATTTCGCCCTTTATTGAGTGGTAGACGGATAAAATTGTTTACAAAGCAAGTACAGATAAAGAAAGCATCACCCTATTGGTTACTACAATAAAATCTGTTTCGATAAAGCTTGATGAGATAATTGTGGTAAATAAAGACAATCAATCATTCAAAATTAACATTGCCGATTTTATAGAGTATAACGACAGGTTAAAAATCAAATCAAACTTTGAAAAATTAGCCGCCAGTGTCGCTTCTCAACAAGATTATGTTGCGTAAAATTATTTGGCTTATGGGTGGCGTACCTTTTGCCCAGTAGGGGCAACGCATCCGCATGCTATTCGGGCTGTTTAAAAACATTGCGCTCATCATATTCAATTTCAAACTGCTCTAAAAATTGATGATACTCTTCTAAGAATGTCCGTTTACGATGATGCTCTTCCTGGTTCAATACATAACTGATAACCGATTTTACATGCGAGCGCGAATAGGAAAATGCACCATAACCTTCCTGCCACTTAAAAACCGCTTTGGTAAATTGTTTATCATTGATCCACGCAGACGATTCATTTTTTACAATCCGCATTAAATCAGCTAAAGACTGGTTTGGCCTAAACCCGAAGAACAAATGCAGATGATCGGGCATGCTGTTTATGGCCAGCATTTTATGCCCGTAGTTTTGAAGGGTGGTGGTAATGTAATTGTGCAATTGATCTTTCCAGTCATCACCAATTTGCGATTGCCGGTATTTTACTGCAATTACACATTGTATGTGCATCTGGGTGTAGGTGTTAGCCATTTACAAGGGTTTAGGTATGCAATATAATATGGGCGGTACTAAAAACAAAAAGCCGGTTAAAATAAACCAGCTTTTTGTTTTTTGAGCTTTACCAAACTTCATAAAGCTTAAATCGACCTTTAAACGGTCAGCTTTTTATATTTTATTCTTTTAGGGGCAATATCGCCCAAACGTTTTTTGCGGTTCTCTTCATAATCCGAATAGTTTCCTTCAAAAAAGTAAACCTGCGAATTACCTTCAAAAGCCAGTATGTGTGTACAGATCCTATCCAAAAACCAACGGTCGTGGCTGATCACTACGGCGCATCCACCAAAGTTTTCCAAGGCTTCTTCCAATGCACGTAAGGTATTTACGTCAATATCATTGGTAGGCTCATCTAACAGCAACACGTTTGATCCTTTTTTAAGCGTGATAGAAAGGTGAACCCTGTTGCGCTCACCACCCGATAATACACCTACCTTTTTCTGCTGATCGGCACCATTAAAGTTAAAGCGGGATACATAAGCCCTTGAGTTGATGGGTTTGTTGCCCACCAAAATAGTTTCCTGCCCGTTGGTGATGTTTTCCCAAACTGATTTATTAGGGTCAAGGTCATCGTGCAACTGGTCAACATAACCTAAGGCAACGGTTTCGCCAACGCGGAAAGTTCCGGCATCCGGCTGATCCTGCCCGGTAATCAGGCGGAACAGCGTGGTTTTACCCGCACCATTGGGGCCAATAATACCCACAATCCCGGCGGGTGGCAGCGAAAAGTTGAGGTTATCAAATAATAATTTATCGCCATATGATTTACTTACCCCATTGGCTTCAATTACCACGTTACCCAAACGCGGGCCCGGCGGAATAAACAGCTCTAATTTTTCTTCCCTGTCTTTTGTTTCTTCGGATGCTAATTTATCATAGTTTGATAAACGGGCCTTTGATTTGGCATGGCGACCTTTAGGCCCCATTCGTACCCACTCCAGCTCGCGCTCCAAGGTTTTCTGGCGTTTGCTTTCGGTTTTATCTTCCTGGGCAAGGCGTTTGGCTTTCTGATCCAGCCATGAGGAATAATTTCCTTTCCAAGGAATACCCTCGCCCCTGTCAAGTTCAAGGATCCAGCCGGCAACGTTATCCAAAAAGTAACGGTCGTGCGTTACAGCTATAACCGTACCCTTATATTGTTTTAAATGCTGTTCAAGCCAGTCAATTGATTCGGCATCCAGGTGATTGGTAGGCTCATCCAGCAGCAATACATCCGGCTCCTGCAATAGCAGGCGGCAAAGGGCCACACGGCGGCGCTCACCACCCGATAGCACCGCTATCTTAACATCGGGATCGGGGCAGCGCAGCGCATCCATTGCACGCTCCAGTTTAACATCCAACTCCCAGGCATTCACAGCATCAATTTTATCCTGCAATTCGCCCTGGCGGGCCATTAGCTTATCCATTTTATCGCCATCTTCGTAATATTCGGGCAAGCCAAATTTTTCGTTGATGTCTTCATACTCCTTTAATAAGGCCGTTGTTTCGGCTACGCCTTCTTCCACAACCTGCTTAACAGTTTTTTCAGGATCAAGCTCCGGTTCCTGGCTCAGGTAACCTACGGTATAGCCCGGCGAAAAAACTACTTCGCCTATATTTGTTTTATCAATGCCTGCTATAATTTTTAAAAGCGACGATTTACCGGAGCCATTTAAACCGATAACACCGATTTTTGCACCGTAAAAGAAGGATAAATAGATGTTTTTTAATACTGTTTTTTGCGGAGGGTAGACCTTACTAACCCCAGCCATTGAAAAAATTATTTTTTCGTCTGCCATTTGTATTTGATTAAATGCGATTTGGAGCAACAAATATGAGGGAAAATACGGGCTTGACAAACCTGTTTTTACAATTTTCCGTATATAACTTATCTTCCTGTTAAACGTTATAGTAATTACAATTAATGCCTTAATGTCACTTTTTTACATTATTTGGCTGATGCTGTCACCTTTACTGCACCGGTTACGTACTTGACATTAAACTATTTCATCATAATAATATCAAAAAGGTATAAACCAGCGTTTTTTTTATTAAAACCTGTTGCAATTGCGGGTTTTATTTACAAAATTGCTAAACAAAGTTTGAGTTTTATTTACGGCATATCATATTAATGTCTGCTTTAGCTTCAACTTAAAATCTTGGCAATAATATTGTTGATAAGTGTAAAACAACTCGTCCTGATTATTGAAACAAATCAATACATTAGGGCGTTCATAAATCGGAAGGATATATATGGAAGCTAAATTTTCACCGCGAGTTAAGGATGTTATTCAATATAGCAGAGAGGAGGCCCTGCGCCTGGGTCATGATTATATTGGTACGGAGCACCTTTTGTTGGGACTGATCCGAGATGGGGACGGTGTAGCAATTAAATTATTAAAAGAATTAACCGTAGATACCGCCAAATTACGCCGTTCTGTTGAGGACGCTGTAAAGGGCACCATAGGTACAAATGTTCATATCGGTAGTATCCCGTTAACCAAACAGGCAGAAAAAGTTTTAAAGATCACCTATCTTGAAGCTAAGATCTTTAAAAGCGATGTAATAGGAACCGAGCATTTATTGCTTTCTATTTTGCGCGATGAGGATAACATAGCATCGCAGATATTGATGCAGTTCAACGTGAACTACGAAATATTTAAAAGCGAGGTTGAATCACATAAAAATGATGTGACTGACGAGATGCCGGGTTCACCTACAGGTGGCGATGATGACTTTAAAGAAGAAGAATCATTTAGCCAGCCTAAAAAAGTATCAGACATTAAATCAAAAACACCTGTACTTGACAACTTTGGCCGCGATTTAACAAAAGCTGCCGAAGACGGTAAGTTAGACCCAATTGTTGGGCGTGAAAAAGAAATTGAAAGGGTATCGCAGATCTTATCACGCCGTAAAAAGAACAACCCTATATTAATAGGTGAGCCCGGCGTAGGT
Organism: Mucilaginibacter sp.; assembly: GCF_965277465.1. Taxonomy (GTDB): domain Bacteria; phylum Bacteroidota; class Bacteroidia; order Sphingobacteriales; family Sphingobacteriaceae; genus Mucilaginibacter. The sequence goes on along the minus strand of NZ_CBDICW010000001.1, from coordinate 1,590,928 downwards.
AAATCAGCAATTGCCGAAGGTTTGGCATTGCGTATAGTTCAGCGTAAGGTATCGCGTGTGTTGTTTAACAAACGCGTAGTTACTTTGGATTTAGCTTCGCTTGTTGCCGGTACTAAATACCGCGGCCAGTTTGAAGAACGCATGAAAGCGGTAATGAACGAGCTTGAAAAATCACCGGATGTTATTTTATTTATTGATGAGATACATACTATAGTTGGTGCAGGTGGCGCATCAGGTTCGCTGGATGCTTCGAATATGTTCAAACCTGCTTTGGCACGTGGAGAAATACAATGCATTGGCGCAACAACGCTTGATGAGTATCGCCAGTACATTGAAAAAGATGGCGCTTTAGATCGTCGTTTCCAAAAGGTAATGGTTGAACCGGCCACACCTGATGAAACTATTGAGATATTGAACCGCATTAAAGAAAAATACGAAGAGCATCATGGCGTTACTTATACGCCTGAAGCTATAAATGCTTGTGTTAATTTAACCACAAGATATATTACCGACCGCTTTTTGCCCGATAAAGCTATTGACGCTTTAGACGAATCAGGATCGCGTGTTCACTTAACCAATATCCATGTGCCACAAAACATATTGGATATTGAATCAAAAATTGAACTGATCAAGATAGAAAAGAACAAGGTTGTTCGTAGTCAGAAATACGAAGAAGCCGCTAAACTGCGCGATACTGAAAAGCATTTGCTTGAAGAATTAGAGCAGGCCAAAGCAATTTGGGAAGCTGAAACAAAGTCAAAACGGTATACAGTAACTGAAGACAATGTTGCCGAAGTGGTATCTATGATGACAGGGATCCCAGTACAACGTGTTGGCCAGGCCGACAGCCAGAAGTTGTTGGGTATGGCAGCCACAGTTGGCAGCAAGATCATCGGTCAGGAAGATGCGATCAAGAAATTAACCCGCGCTATACAACGCACACGTGCCGGATTAAAAGACCCTAAAAAGCCTATTGGCTCATTTATATTCCTGGGCCCTACAGGTGTTGGTAAAACAGAATTGGCTAAGGAACTTGCCCGCTTTATGTTTGATACTGAGGATGCATTGATCCAGATTGACATGAGCGAATATATGGAAAAATTTGCCGTGTCACGTTTAGTTGGAGCGCCTCCGGGTTATGTAGGTTACGAAGAAGGCGGACAGCTAACTGAAAAAGTACGCCGCAAACCATATGCAGTTGTACTGCTTGATGAGATTGAAAAAGCTCACCCGGATGTATTTAACATACTGTTACAGGTACTTGACGAAGGACAGTTGACTGACTCATTAGGCCGTAAGGTTGATTTCAGGAATACCATCATCATCATGACCTCAAACATTGGCGCACGCCAGTTGAAAGATTTTGGTCAGGGTGTTGGTTTCTCTACCAATGCAAAAACTGTTCAGGCCGATTCACACTCAAGAGGTGTAATTGAAAATGCGCTTAAACGTGCCTTTGCTCCTGAGTTTTTGAACCGTATTGATGATGTAATTGTATTTAACTCATTAGGTAAAGACGAAATATTCAAGATCATTGATATTGAACTGAATGCCTTATTTAACAGGGTGCACCAGTTAGGTTATAAAATTGACCTTACTTTGGCAGCCAAGGAGTTTATTGCTGATAAAGGTTATGATTCGCAATTTGGTGCCCGTCCGTTAAAACGAGCTATCCAGAAATATTTGGAAGATCCGATTGCTGAAGAAATACTAAAAGGCGAACTTGTTGAAGGCGATACAATGGAAGTTGATTTTGATAAGGAAACTAACGAGATCAAGATCATTGATAAAAATAAAGGCGAAAACAAAAAGCCAGAAGAAGAGGAGCAGAAATAATAAATTGTTCTTCCCGATAAAAAGCAAAACCTGTTAGCTCAATACTAACAGGTTTTTTGCTTTTTATGCACTTTTTAACTATTGAGCATTTTTAGGGAAGATTTTATTAATTAGACCCTGCACTTTGCGGAAAACACCTGCTCAAAAAGGGTGTAAACCCCGTATGTTACAACATGCTTATGTATTATTTTTACAACAGACACCTAAACCTTATCATTATAAAAAAAGCCTGCGCATTACGGATGTAAAACTCCAAAATGAGCAGGCTTTTTTTATTTAATCGTACAATTAATTCCTTTTTTCAACCTTATCATAAAAACCGCCAAATGTGTTGGTTTTAACTGCTTCTTCGTTAAAAAAATCGCCGGGGAAACCCAGTGTAATGGCACTTGCTTCATTGAGCTGTTTGATGTGTTCCGCGCTTAATTCAACATCAACAGTTTTAAGGTTATCCTCTAATTGGGCCACTTTGGTCGCCCCCACAATAGGGATGGATGAAAAGCCCTGCTGCATCGTCCACTTTAAAGCTACATGACTTGCAGATACCCCTAATTCCTCAGCAATCCGTACAACAACTTTTGTAATACCTGCACTATGATCACTCAGGCGGTTACTTTCAGGCTTTATACGGCCCTGTTCGCCACGTAAGTATTTACCGGTAAGCGCACCGCCTGCTAATGGTGCCCAGGGTGTAACTGTTAATCCGAAGTGCTTAGCCATCGGTATCAGCTCGCGCTCGGGTGTGCGGGCCAGCAGGCTATACTCAACCTGCAGGGCAACAAACTGGCTCCAGCCCATTAGCTCAGCCATTGTATTCCCTTTAGCCACTACCCAGGCAGGTGTATCGCTAATGGCTGCATAGTTTACCTTACCTTGTTTTATCAAATCGTCCATAGCGCGCATTACTTCATCAATTGGGGTAATATTGTCCCATATATGCAGGTAAAGGAGGTCAATAAAATCAGTTTTAAGGCGTTTAAGGCTTTCTTCTACACTGCGCATCATGTTTTTGCGGTTATTGCCCGATGCATTAGGGTTAGTTACATTATCCTTTAAGCTGTACTTTGTAGCCAGCACAAAATAATCCCTGTCATGGTTTGCCACATATTCACCTATAATCTTTTCGCTGGTACCCAACTTGTAAACATTGGCGGTATCTAAAAAATTACCGCCGGCATTGGCATACGTATCCATAATGGCAAAACTGGTGTCTTTATCGGCTCCCCAGCCGGCTTCGGTACCAAAACCCATCGTACCTAAACACAGCTCTGATACCTTAAGGCCCGAACGGCCCAATAATTTGTATTTCATATATATGTTTTGTTACCTGATAAAAATAGATCGTATTATAGCAACGTTCATCCATTAAAATTTAGTGCAGGCCCTGTCTTTTAATGCGGCCACCTGTAGTATCATCAATACTTTGCTGAACAATAAAGGCCGATGGATCAATATTAAGAATTTCTCGTTTAATGGATGGGATCTCAAGCCGGGTAGCTACAGTAAAAATAATATCCCGCGGATCATTCAGCTGCCCGTCTTCGCCGTAACCACTTTTACCTTCGTATATGGTAACACCCCTACCCATGCCTGTAATCGCTATCCTGATCTCCTCACTTTTTACCGATACAACCGTGATACCTGTATACTGTTCAATTCCATTCAAAATAAAATCGATCATTTTTGATGCCGCCAGGTAAGTAAGGATAGAATAAAGTGCCGACTCGATCCCTAACAAAAAAGTAGCTGCCGCAAATATGACCAGTAATATCACCAACCTTTAGCACCTGCGCCTTTTTATTAAGCAGTAAAGCGGCAATCTCGGTACCGTCAAGCACAGCGCCTCCCCTTATAGCTAAGCCAATGCCTACACCTATAAAAAAGCCACCGAATACGGCTGTAAGCAATTTATCGTGCGTTACATCGGGGAAGTGAACCAGGGCCAGGCACAAGGAAAGGCCTGCAATAGCCATAGCGCTTCTAATAGCGAATGGCATACCCAACTGGCGGTATCCTAACAGTAAGAACGGAATATTGATAAGGAAGATAAGCGCTGAAATAGGTACACCCGTTACATCGGCTAAAAGCATAGATACCCCGGTAACGCCGCCATCAATAAAATGGCTGGAAAGCAGGAATCCCTTTAAACCCATCCCTGCAGAAAGGATGCCTAATACAACCAATATAAAACGCTCAACCGCTGATTTAACTTTCATGATTAAATATACACTATCAAATTTTTTAACGGCTAAACTTTTTGTGTTATTACAACAAAAAACAAAGCCCAATAACTGATTTGGCTTTGTTTAGATCAACCACTGCTTATTAAAATTGAAACAATACGCAGGCCGGCTTGTACTTTATATAACCAACACTAAGCAGATGAAGATCTTAGATATTAATAAAATCATTTCGGGCGATGAACTGCACAATTTGTTGCTGCAAAAGCTAAACCCATTGTTTCAGCAGCAAAAACAAAGCGATATCAATTTTACCATAACGCATAATAGCAATATCGTTGAAATTTCACACCCTGAAATTTATGAAGGTGTTTTATTCAGCATAGCCATTGAAGGGCATGAGCTGCATATAACACGATCTGAACATTATACAGATGATGTAAATTCGCTCACGCTCGAATCTATACTAAACACCCTTTTTGAGGAATTAGCAGGCGAAGGAAAAGTAACCCTTATTTTAGAAGGATAGTATTATTTGTTAGCTTTAAACATAAAACCAGGTTTATGTTTAAAAGTTGCCTACTCCTTACCTTTTTACTGCTTGTTTCATTCCAACTATTTGCGCAAAAAACAGCCTTACCTAAAGGCGAACCGGTAATAGTAAACCGCGATACTCTTTTTAAGCTATATGCCAACCAGGGGCTTTTCAACGTGCAAGAAAGGGCCGCCATTGTAAGCAAGCGGATCAATGACCTGATCTCGCGGATAGATTTTAATGCCGATTCGCTCTCCTTAAAAAACGACACGGCCATTTCGGTGATCTACTATAAATCGGCAGTGATCATGGCCGTCAATAACCAGGATGCTTCTTATTCTGAGTTAGACAGGCCACAGCTTGCCGCCAGCTATCTGGCTATCCTTAAAAAAATAACAGGCAATGCTTTTGAAAACAGTAGTGTAAAGCAGGTAATAACCAATGTAACAGAAGCCATTGCCGTACTTGTATTACTGTTATTATTGATATGGGCGGTAAATAAAGCCTTCAGGTGGTTTAAATACAGATTGCTTAAGGCCTGGGAGAGCCGCATAGCCAAGTTAGGCCAGCAAGGCGCACCTATTGGTTATGCCAACCGCGTTTTACCTTTATTAACCAACCTGCTGCGTGTATCAAGGCTGTTTATCATTATCCTGCTGGTTTACCTGGCGCTCCCTGTTGCCTTTTTAATTTTTCCGTTTACAAAACCCATTGCCACACAATTGCTCGGTTATGTAATAAACCCGCTTAAAAATATAGCACTGGCTGTTATTCATTACATCCCCAACCTGCTTACTATAGGCGTTATTTACCTGGTTACCCGATACATTGTAAGGCTGATAAAATTTATAGCAACTGAAATTGCTAACGGATCGTTCACCATTAAAAACTTTTACCCGGAGTGGGCCATCCCTACTTATAATATTATCAGGGTTTTGCTGTATGCTTTTATGTTTGTGGTGATATTCCCTTACCTGCCGGGATCTGACTCTAAAATATTTCAGGGGGTTACTGTTTTTTTGGGGATATTATTTTCTTTCGGCTCATCTTCGGCCATATCAAATATGGTGGCGGGTTTGGTGCTTACCTATATGCGCCCCTTTAAAATTGGCGACAGGGTAAAGGTTGGGGAAATTACCGGTGATGTGATTGAGAAAAACTTATTGATAACCCGCATCCGCACCATAAAAAACGAAGATATTACGGTGCCCAATTCAAGTATATTAGGTGGGGCATCCATCAATTATACCTCATCGTCAAAAGACCTGGGGCTGATATTAAATACCAGCATTACTATAGGCTATGATGCCCCCTGGGCTGTTATCCATCAGCTGATGATTGATGCTGCTTTGGATACAGATGGGATACTTAAAGATCCTAAACCCTTTGTTTTACAAACCCAGCTCAATGATTTTAATGTTACCTACCAAATAAACGCCTATACGGCACTATCGCATAAAATGGCAGTTATCTATTCAAATCTGCACCAAAAAATACAGGATAAATTTAATGAAGCGGGCGTAGAGATCATGTCGCCACATTACACCGCGTTAAGGGATGGCAATACCATCCAGATCCCGGATAAGTATAAACCGGAAAACTATAAAAAACCAGGATTTAAAGTTGAAAAGGATGATTAACCGTTGATCCAGGTGAATTTGTAATCAAGCATGGGGTTCTTCATCCGTTCGGCAACACGCAGTAAACGTACAGGCAGGTTCATGATATAATCACGGGCCTTTTCGCCAGTTTCGTTCAGGTCAGTTATGCTTTCAATATGCCAGTCTTCAATCAGTTCCTTTAATATATCAACGTAGTCAACTGCGGTATAAACACCTAAACGTTGTGCTGCATCGGTAAAGTGACCAAATGTCTGGCCTATTTTTAAACCTACTTCGCGCAGAAAATGCGCAGGCATTACAATCTTTTTGCGCATCATATCCTCAAAAGCTATCATCGCTTCGTTTTGGTCTACCTCAAATATTTTTTCGATAAAGTATTTGTAGGCTTTGGCATGACGGGCCTCATCGCTGGCTATTACGCCGCACATTTTTGATAATAAAGTATCCCCTTGCTTTTTAGCCTGCGAAGCCACCCTGCGGTGCGAAACGTTGGTTGCAAGTTCCTGGAAGGAAGTATAGATAAAGTTACGGTAAGGATCGTGCCCGGTGCCGATGTCAAAACCATCAGAGATAAGATATTGGGTAGATACCTCCATCATGCGCATGTTAACACGGCCAGACAGGTAAAGATATTTGTTAAGCAAATCACCATGACGGTTCTCTTCGCCGGTCCAGTGCCTGGTCCATTGCATCCAGCCGCCTTCTTCGCCGCGGGATACACCTTCAACCATAGTTAACCATGATTCATAAGTAGGTAAGGCTTCCTCTGTAATGGTATCACCTACCAGTACAGCAATCAGGTCATAAGATAAACCCTGTGCACTTTCCTGTAGTTCTTTAATCTCACTGAAAAAGGTATCGCGGGATGAATCGGGCAAAAAATCTGATGGCTGCCAAATGGTATCAATGGGCTTCAAATATTCATCCTTTTTTTCAAGCATGAACTGTTCAATATGCGTCATCACTTCCCTGCGTTTTTCTTCAAAAAATCTCATAACTACAAATATAGTGAGCAAAAGTAATGATTTATAACCATAATAAATCTATCATTTTTGCCCGGTGTAACCTATTGCATCCTTCATACAATCGGGCAGGCTGGCAATTGATGGCTCCCCATTAAAAAGTGAGAATGTGCCACTGTAGTCCCACAACATCCCGGGTATGTTTAATGTTTTAAGTGTTTGCCTAACGGCTTTTATATAGCGGCAACGGCTGTCAATATCCGCGTACTTATTATAAACCCCGTATTCACCGCAAATTACGGGCACATCGTATTTGGCTGCCCAGTTTTTTACAATCTGCAGTTTATCGCGTACCGAACCTTCATTACCATCTAAATGGTATTTGTTATAATTTTTCTCGCCATCGGTATTTTTTGCCTTTTCATTCAGCGCCGGAAATTTTTCCGCATTGTATGGAAAAGGCACCCCGACGGTTGATTCCTGATCGCCAATCCACTCCGCTCCCTGGTGTGTAAACAGAAATGGTTCATAAAAATGAAAGGTATATATAACATTTTCGTCGGCAAGCCGTACAAAGCGACTCAATTCATAAATACTGTTGAAGTTTGAAGCACCAATTATTAAAGTACGCTGCTTATCAATTTTGCGTATGGCGGTAACAATATTGTAGGCGGCATCCTTCCATATTTGGGGGTTCATGTGCACAGGCTCATTATAAAGCTCAAAAAAAACATTGTTGTACCCTTTATTAAGGTACCTTTTTGTAAGCTTTAACCAAAGGTTTATGATTGTAGTTGTTTCTGTATTATAATTTGTATCATTTAAATTACCATAGTGGTAATCAATAATAAGTTTAAACCCATATTGGTCGCATTGTTTAACAAAATTATCAATGTGGGTAAATAATTGCTCAACCGGAATGTGTTCAGTTTCAAAATGCTCAAATGCAACGGGAAGCCTGATACTTTTAATGCCCAACTGCTTTAAAAGTGCGAAATCAGTGCTTTTTAAAGGGGTTTGGGTTAAAACATCCTTACTCCAGGTTTGTTCATACCACGAAATACTGATGCCATTATCAAGGCTTTGAGCCCTTTTAAAGGCTGTTAAGCGGGAAACAGGGGGAGTTGGATTACTTTTTGCTATATGTGAATGCACTGTTAGGATCAAAACAAGCATAAAAGCGTTCTTTATAAAGTTGGTGTAATTGTGAATAATATGTTTATTGTGCATAATATGTTTACTAACTTTTTAAATATTTTGACTTACTTTATACGAATTAAATTTATAGATAACTAAAATCTTATCATAATTTAAGAAAACCAGGAATGTTTATTCAAATAACTAAAGAAGAATTTTCAAAGGAAATCTCCAAAAAAGCATGGTACCAGACCAACAATGTTATCTGGACTATTCTTTTTACCTACCCTCTCCTTTTTATTGTCGATGTTATTTTCGCCAATTCCATCTGGCTTGAATTCTTCATTATCCGTATTATTACTGATATTATAATTTTAGCGCTATACAGCATCTTTCAGCGTAAAAATTATGATTACAGGGTACTATTACACATCACCTTCTTTTTATTATCAATAACATCGGCCATATTATGTAATATCGTTGATATTCAACAACTCAATGTTTACTATTTAGTTTTCTCGGCAATTATATTATTCTTTAACCTACTTGCCTTTTGGGAACCTGTTAACTCAATTATACAAACGCTTATAGCCCTATTATTATTAGCTATATTCTTTAATATCTTCAGCCAGTACTCTTTAGATTTAGTGATTACCAACGGCGGTCAGTTCTTTTTCATCATCGCATTGATCTCTTGCCTGGTGCCTGGTGCCCGTTATAAAATTATCGAACGCGATATACGCTCGCAGTTATTGATCGAAAAATCAAACCAGCAACTGAAAGATCAAAACCGCGACATCAACGAAAAAAATAACATTATTGATGCCCAATATGAGCAACTGCGCAAATTGGACAACCAAAAAAACAGCTTTATAAATATTGCAGGCCATGATCTTAAAAACCTGGTAGGCTCCATCATTATGAGTAATAACATGGTGAAGGATGAAGACTACCGTTTAAGTGAAGACCAAAAAGAGTTAGTTGGCTATATTTCAGAATCATCAGAAAAAATGCAGTACCTGCTGAATAAACTGATGGATGTAAAAGAAATTGAATCGGCCGAAATGAAATTCAGCCTTGAGGTATTTGACATTAATGCCGAGGTATCACACATTTTTAAAGGATTATCAGAACCAGCACAAATGAAAAACATTCATTTGGTTGACAATATTATGAAATCGCCTTTAAACGTTAATCTTGACCGTGTTTTTGCCGGGCAGGTGTTTCAAAACCTATTATCAAATGCAATTAAATTTTCGCAAACAAACAATAATATCCGTGTTGTGACCAGCTTACAGTACCAGAAATTTGTTTTCGAGATTATTGACGAAGGTATTGCGATTGGACAGCATGAACTGGACACGATGTTTAACAAGCTTAAAACATTAAGCGAAGCATCAGGACATATTGAAAGCAGGCTTGGATTAGGGCTTTCGATTGCGAAACTTATGACCCAGGAGATGGGTGGCGAGCTGACTTACCGCAGCAACGATAATGGAAATTATTTTAAAGTAGAATTTTACGTAATAAATTAATATTGACAAACCAATGAACAAATTTTTTACCTTATTAGCCCTTGTATTTCTTTTAAGTAAGGCATCATTGGCGCAGAGTGTTGTGTCCTTTAAATCATTAGGACATGATGACAACGCTATTTACGGAATGAGTGGCGCAAGTTCAATTTACGTTAAGGTTTCGCCTCAGGTTGAAATGAACGGAAGTAAATTGGTGTTGTACCTTGAGCCTTCACAGGCCTTATTAAAAGATCATTCTTTTATCAATGTTATTATCAATAACAAACCGGTTTATAGCGCCCGTTTAACAAAAGATTCTGTAGAAAAAGTTTCTATAAACTTAAGCCGTGAAGATTTATCGCCTGATAAGTTTTTGAAGATACAGATCAAAACATTGTTAACCATTACGGATGATATATGCCGCGACCTTGATAACCCGGGCATGTGGCTTAAAGTAAAAGATTATTCATACCTATCATTGGTTAAAAACAACAAAATAGGTTTAAGCGATGTAAACATCAGCAATTGCTTTGATTCAAAAAGAGCTATTGTTTACCCTGCCGATCCAACCCTGCACGATTTAAAGGCTGTTGCATGGGCTTATGCAAGGCTTAAGAAAACTACCAACAAAAAAATAATGGTTTTTGAAGCAGGCCAACTGCCTGATAGCATCAAGAACTATATCCAGGTTGGTAATCTATCTGCATTGCCTGAGGATAAACGTTCATTGATTAAAGTATCTCCGCAATCAAACGAAGGTATATTCTATCTTGCAAAATCAACAAGTACAGCAACTGATACAGTAACTCAAATGGTTAATGTAAGGGGCAAAATGGTTGCTGTAAAATCTGTTTCTTCGGAGTCTGTACCGTCAGAAGTGCTGTTTGTTAGCGGTGGCGACGATGCTGGTTATGAAAAAGCTATTACTGCTTTAGGTAACATCAATATTTTAAACTCATCATTCGGCGATTATTTGTTAATTGACCAGGCTCAAAATACTTACTTCAAAAACATTGACGAGAACCGTTCAAAATTAACATTAAAACAGGTTGGCGGTTCAAGCGATTTCCTTTCAGGTATCGGATCATTAAAAAGCGCTTATACCTTTAAAAACAGCGACTTTAACTTTACCCCTAAAGAAGTTGAGATCAGGTTTATTGGTACTTACAGCGGCTTAAGCCCGGGCGACAGGGGTTACTTTAACATTTACCTTAACGGCTTACTGATCAGCAGCGAAAAGCTTGATGCTTCGGGTAAGTTAAATACTTCGGTAACTATTAACCGTTACCAGCACCATAAATACAACACGCTGGAGTCTGAATTTAGATTTTTCCCAACCAACGGTATGTGTAAAAACAGCTTCATTAACTTCTTTGGCGAGGTTGATGTTGATAAATCATACCTTGAATCAAAAAATCCTTTTATATCAAGCGATCTTAGCTTCTACCAGTATCCTGAAGCATTTAATACAGGTACCACTAAAATTGTGGTATCAAAAGATTATGCAAAATATGCTGCAGGTGCAGTTGGCGAAATTATATACGAGTTGAACAACAACATCAACGCTAATAATTTCCCTGATTTTGTTTACTCAAGCGATATCCCAACAGGCGACCTTAAGAAATACAACATCATTGCCTTGTTAGATAAAGACGATAAGCTGATGAAGGAGTTCCCTGATGCACCAATTAAGTTTGATCAAAACTTCCGCCTGTATAATACCGAAAACAATAAGGTAGTATACTCGCTTTCAGATACCACATCAAGCGGTTTAGCGCAGATATTTTACGGCCGCAGCAATAATGCAACGTTAGTACTTACTGCAACAGGTTCACATATATCAGATGCGTTTCTTGCCGCTTCAAGGTCAATCACCGAGCAGCTGTCTACCTTATCAAGTAACGTTTGCGTAACCGATGTTAACTCCAACAAATACCTGTTTAACATCAACAAAACAAGCGAAAATCTGGAGTATGTTGATACCAAAAGCGCTATAACACGTTTCTGGGAAGCTTATAACCTATACATATTGCTTGGTATATTGGTGTTGATACTGCTGTCATTCTTATTTGTACGTTCAAGAGTTCAAAGGTCACAGGAATTATATAACGATTAATTTGCTGTCATATCATTAATTATATAAGTAACCTTATCCGTAATGGCTAAGGTTACTTGATAAATTGGTTTAACATTTTTACTGAAACTAAACTTAATATGTCGATTCCTGAACTTTTGGTTAATGATGGTTTTATATCTCAGCAAGATCGGGAAAAGATAAATGACCTTTCGGCCAAAACCGGACAATCATTTATTAAAATAGCGCTTAACTTTGGTTATATATCCCGTAAAAACTACGAACGCTCATTAACAAATGCAGGTTATGTATTTAACCAGATCAGGGATTTAGCTTACGATGCGGATGTATTAAGCAAAATTGAACTGAAGTTTGCAGATCAGCATTTAGCGCTGCCCCTGCGGATTGAAAATAACAGGGTAATAACTGTAATGGCCGATCCGTCGAACCAGCTGTTTATTGATTTCATCAGATTCACCTACGATTGTGAACCGGAGATAATTCTGGCATCAGACCTGGATGTAACCTGGATGAGCCATAAGCTAACCGGAGATAAGTATGTAAAATCAGCCGTTTATGAGCTTCTAAACCGCGATCCGGATAGCTCTGCATTTATTACCTTTTCATCACCGCAGCTCGTATTCTTTTTTGTTTTGTTAGCTTTGGTAACCATAGGACTGGTATTAAGCTTCAAAAACACCTCTATCATTATTAACGTAATGATCAGCTCATTTTTCCTGGTAGCTATTTTATTTAAACTGTTCTTAGCCCTTACAGGCTCCCGGTTTGAGCTGCACCAGGCCGTAACCAGAGAAGATCTGCGCGAAATTGTTGATACCGAATTACCCATCTATACCATTCTATTACCTGTATATAAAGAGGATAAGCTGATCAAAAAACTGATCTGGAACTTACAGGCGCTTGATTATCCGCGAGAAAAATTAGATATAAAGCTGCTTATTGAGGAAGATGACGATAAAACTCTTAATGCCGTTCGGAATCTTGATTTCCCGGCAATATTTGAGGTGGTTGTTGTTCCGTTCCACATGCCAAAAACAAAGCCTAAAGCTTGTAATTATGGCCTGCACTTTTCAAGGGGTAAATACCTTACTATTTACGACGCGGAAGATATTCCGGATACAGACCAGTTGAAAAAGGTGGTATCCATGTTCAGCAAGCTACCATCAAACTATATATGTATCCAAAGCGCATTAAATTATTTTAACCGTAACGAAAACTTCCTTACCAGGATGTTTACCCTGGAGTACTCTTATTGGTTTGATTATATGCTACCTGGTTTGGATACGCTTGATATTCCTATTCCGCTGGGAGGTACCAGTAATCACTTTAAGTTAGAGAACCTGGTTGAATTAGGTGCCTGGGATCCGTTTAACGTAACAGAAGATGCCGACCTTGGTTTAAGAGCTTATGCTAAAGGCTATAAAATAGCAGTTGTTAACTCAACTACTTACGAAGAGGCAAATAATGAGCCTATCAACTGGATCCGTCAGCGTTCAAGGTGGATCAAGGGTTACATGCAAACCTATTTGGTGCACATGCGCCACCCAGTAGCCTTATGGAAAAAATTAGGCTGGAAAGGCTTTTTAGGGTTCAACTTTTTTATTGGTGCAACCCCGCTTACCTTTTTAGTTTATCCGTTTTTACTGGCCATATTTATAAGCTACCTGGTATTTGACCTTTCAACTATCCGCACGCTGTTTCCAGACTGGGTGTTGTTTATGTCGATCTTTAACTTAATGGTTGGAAACATCCTGATGATCTATATCAACATGATGGCTGTATTTAAAAGGCGCTTTTATGAGCTTATCCTTTTTTCAATCGCCAACCCTGTATACTGGTTAATGCATTCAATTGCTGCATTTAAAGGCCTTTACCAATTAATAGTAAAACCCTTTTACTGGGAAAAAACAGAACACGGGCTTAGTAAAGTTAATAGTCCAACAAACGTTGTTAAATGAGAAATCAATCCAAATATCTGTTACTTATCACCATTTTATTGGCGATCTATTACCTGGTATGTGGTATCTACCTGAATTCACTGGGTTATTTTAGCCAGGAGGCTATCTTTTATATCGAAAAATCAAAGATAGTTATTGATGGTGTTGGTAACAGGCTAAAAGTAATGGGCTTAACTGCGCCTATATTACCGTTCTATACATCGTTCATATTTTCATCTATTAAGGATATATGGGCGCCTGTAATAGCATCAGCATTATGTACAGCTATCCTGTTTTACATGCTGGGCAGCGCATTAATAAAAAGGGTTAAAGATGAATTTTACCTGTTTGTTTTGCTGGTAATTTTCATATTTCATCCGGGTATATTATATGCGGCCTGTTCGGGTAAATCAATAGCGCTGGTGTTGATATTTTTCTTCATGTTCTTCTTTAACCTGTTAAAGTTTTACAGGTCAAACACAACATTTCACGTTTCAATTGCCAGTATCAGCCTTGTGTTGCTTATATTTTGCGATTATAATTTTATATGGCTTTCCTTATTCTTTATACCACTCGTATTATCAATAACCATACAGAGCTTAAACTTAGGTGAGCAGGAATCAATATTCAGGATGTTTATCAGCTTCAATAACCCATCCCTGCGAAGAAAGCTGATCAACAAAACCTTTGCGCTTTATATTATCCTGTTCATATTGCCACTGGCCTGTATTGTATGTTATAAGCTACTTAACTTAACACATGCCCAGGATTTAAACTATTTTAATGAAAGCCCTTATGCTACCTGGACAGTATTGGCCGATAAACTTAGTTTTGATCAACTATCAACCAGTAGTATTTATCAGTTGCCCGAAACTTCGCTATTAATTTCGGCACGGATGGTGCTATTTTGCCCGCTTATTTTAGTGGCTATCTATCTATTCAGAAACAGCACCTATCAAATACTTACACTTTTAACGCCATTTGCCTTTATTGAGTTTTTGCACATTAAATACGAAAAGGTATTTTTAGTTCAGGAATATTACCTCATGTTCTTGGTACTTTCGCTTTTATGTATTATCCATAAGTCGCAAACCATCCGGAATCAAACCGTTTTAAAGATAGTTGTTGGCGTGCTTGCATTGGTACAGCTTTTTACTGGTTATATTTTCCTTGCGAATTCATCCATTGCAGAGGAGCAGCACTTTATTACCATGTTGTTTAATAGGTCGGCCGATACGCGCCAGGACGAAAACAAAGAACTTGCAAACTATATAAACCATTTACCTGAAGACTCGCATATTTTAATTGACGACGCCATTGCTTACCCGGTGGTTGCATTTTCAAACAATATCCATAAACTAACATTACCTTATCAAAGTGCATTTTTAAGCGCTATAGAAGCGCCGGATAAGTATGATGATTACATATTACTTGCAACCGAAAAAAATGAAGTTACGGGCTTTACACAACTAAATAACAAATACGTTCCCATTATTAAAAAGTCAAACAGTGGTTTAAAACTCAGAAGGGTATATGAAACTGACGACTGGATATTGTATAAAGTATTTGAATAGTATATTGACACTCACATTAAAGCCGGATGACATTTATCATCCGGCTTTTTTATACCTGATAGTTTGAGTAGGCTAACTCAGTTTATTTAAACTACCTTCACCAAATTGGAAATCATATTTAATGAACTCATCGACACTTATCTTAACGGACAGGTTGGAGTAGCCACAAATTTCCTGACTAAGGAACTGGCCGCTCATTTAACTACTAATTTACAACAACTATATTCAGATGATCTGCTACAATTAGCAGGAACCGGGAATGAGCTATTGATCAATCACGACTTGTTAATCCGGAAAGATAAAATCTACTGGCTTGACCGTATCCACCACAACAAGTATGAAGATGCATTTTTTGACTTGATGGATCTGTTTGTTATTTAACTGAACCAAACCTGTTATACAGGCATTACAGGCTATGAATTTCACTATACATTGTATGAGAAGGGTAGTTTTTATAAGAAACATCTGGATCGCTTTCAAAACAATAGCGACAGGGCTTATTCTATTATCCTTTATTTAAATGAGGGATGGAAAACGGCTGATGCCGGAGAACTGCGTGTTTATGATGTAAATAATGTGTCCAGAGATATATCGCCTGATGGAGGCAAGAGTATTTTCTTTAAAAGTGATGAATTGGTACACGAAGTACTGCCAACCAACAAAACCCGGATGAGTGTTACCGGTTGGCTAAAAACTAATAAGCTATAAGGTATAAAGAAGGGATCAACTGAAATAAAGTCATAAGCGACACTTTAGTGTTTGGATAGGGCGTTCCCTTCTAACGTAGCCTATATTAAACAAGAAAGCCTTGTATCGTTAAGATACAAGGCTTATCTATAAGATTTGGCACCGACCTACTCTCCCACATTTTACTGCAGTACCATCGGCTCTGGCGGGCTTAACTTCTCTGTTCGGAATGGGAAGAGGTGGACACCGCCGATATAGGCACCTGAATTTCTTTTGGTTCATCGGCTGATAGTTTACTTGTTCATTATTCTGTGATGAACGGTATACTTACCTGCTTTGACCGGTATTTTATTTGTTTGTGCTGATCAGAGCTTATCTTCAGTACAGTGACTGATGATTTGTTTCTGATTAACTAAACAATGACATATTATTGAAAGAAGCAATGAATTGAGAAAACAACAGTATTAGTTTTTGTCGGGTCATATGCCGGAGCACATGACCCATTATTACCTGCTATGAGAAAGCTTCGGGCGATTAGTATTACTTGGCTATGATGTCACCACCTTTATACCTGTAACCTATCAACGTAGTAGTCTGCTACGACCCTCAATGGAAGTCTCATCTTGTGGCTAGTTTCGCACTTAGATGCTTTCAGCGCTTATCTATTCCCAACGTAGCTACTCTGCAATACAGCTGGCGCCATAACAGATTCACCAGAGGTTAGTCCAACCCGGTCCTCTCGTACTAAGGTCAGCCCCACTCAAACTTCCTGCGCCCACAACAGATAGGGACCGAACTGTCTCGCGACGTTCTGAACCCAGCTCGCGTGCCACTTTAATGAGCGAACAGCTCAACCCTTGGGACCTTCTCCAGCCCCAGGATGTGACGAGCCGACATCGAGGTGCCAAACCTCCCCGTCGATATGAGCTCTTGGGGGAGATCAGCCTGTTATCCCCAGCGTACCTTTTATCCTTTGAGCGATGGCCCTTCCATGCAGAACCACCGGATCACTATATCCGTCTTTCGACCCTGCTCGGCTTGTCTGCCTCACAGTCAAGCAAGCTTATGCTATTGCACTCCACGTACGGTTACCAAGCGTACTGAGCTTACCTTTGAAAGCCTCCGTTACCTTTTTGGAGGCGACCACCCCAGTCAAACTACCCGCCAAACAATGTCCCCCGTTGCCAGGGTTAGACACCAGATACAGAAAGGGTGGTATTTCAACGTTGACTAACTGACTCCTAGCGAAGCCAGATCACAGTCTCCCACCTATCCTACACATCCTGTAGCCGATTTCAATGTTAAGTTGTAGTGAAGGTGCATGGGGTCTTTCCGTCCCGTTGCGGGTAACCGGCGTCTTCACCGATACCACAATTTCACCGAGCTCATGGCTGAGACAGCGCCCAGATCGTTACACCATTCGTGCAGGTCGGAACTTACCCGACAAGGAATTTCGCTACCTTAGGACCGTTATAGTTACGGCCGCCGTTTACCGGGGCTTCGATTCAATGCTTCGAATTGCTCCTAACATCCCCTCTTAACCTTCCGGCACCGGGCAGGTGTCAGGCCATATACGTCATCTTTCGATTTTGCATAGCCATGTGTTTTTGTTAAACAGTCGCCTGGGCCTTTTCACTGCGGCTTCATTGCTGAAGCGCCCCTTCTCCCGAAGTTACAGGGCCATTTTGCCGAGTTCCTTAGCCATGATTCACTCGAGCACCTTAGGATTCTCTCCTCGACTACCTGTGTCGGTTTACGGTACGGGTTTTTATAACCTGAAGCTTAGCGGGTTTTCTTGGAAGTCTGATTACCTGAACTATCACATCCCCCGAAGGTTCTGTGTACTATCAGCTTTCAGCAGGAATGGCGTACTTTACTACCTTCCCTATACCTACGGCCTTTAACGAACTATTCCGTCAGTTCGCGTCAGTGTCACTACTCCGTCACCGCATCGCAGTTATAAAAAGTACTGGAATATTAACCAGTTGTCCATCGGCTACGCCCTTCGGCTTCACCTTAGGCCCCGACTAACCCTGATCCGATTAGCGTTGATCAGGAAACCTTAGTCTTTCGGTGGGCGGGTTTCTCTCCCGCCTTATCGTTACTTATGCCTACATTTGCTTTTCTATTTCCTCCACAGTCATTTACATTCCTGCTTCACCGGTCGATAGAATGCTCCCCTACCAGATGCATTGCTGCAAATCCATAGCTTCGGTATACCACTTGATGCCCGTTTATTATCCATGCCCGATCGCTCGACTAGTGAGCTGTTACGCACTCTTTAAATGAATGGCTGCTTCCAAGCCAACATCCTAGCTGTCTGTGCAATCGGACCTCGTTAGTTCAACTTAGTGGTAATTTGGGGACCTTAGCTGATGGTCTGGGTTCTTTCCCTCTCGGCCCTGGACCTTAGCACCCAGAGCCTCACTCCAGCGTATATTAATAAGCATTCGGAGTTTATCTGGATTTGGTAGGATTTGACTCCCCCGCACCCAATTAGTAGCTCTACCTCTTATTAACTCAACCGCCAGGCTGTTCCTAAAAACATTTCGGGGAGTACGAGCTATTTCCCAGTTTGATTAGCCTTTCACCCCTACCCACAAATCATCCGGAAACTTTTCAACGTTTATCGGTTCGGTCCTCCAGTACCTGTTACGGCACCTTCAACCTGTCCATGGGTAGATCACAAGGTTTCGCGTCTACCTCCCCTGACTATACGCCCTATTCAGACTCGCTTTCGCTTCGGATCCGTGTCTTAAACACTTAACCTTGCCAGGAAAGAGTAACTCGTAGGCTCATTATGCAAAAGGCACGCCGTCACAGAACTTGTCTGCTCCGACCGCTTGTAAGTACACGGTTTCAGGTTCTATTTCACTCCCCTGTTCGGGGTTCTTTTCACCTTTCCCTCACGGTACTGGTTCACTATCGGTCTCTCAGGAGTATTTAGCCTTACCGGATGGTGCCGGCAAATTCCCACAAGGCGTCTCCGACCTCGCGGTACTCAGGATACCACTATCCTATTATCAATTACCCGTACGCAGCTCTCATGCTCTATGGCCGGGTTTCCCACCCCGTTCCGGTTTTCTTTAATATTCATGTTGTGGTCCTATAACCCCCATTATGCCGTAACATAATGGGTTTGGGCTTCTTCCCTTTCGCTCGCCACTACTCAGGAAATCACTGTTGTTTTCTCTTCCTCTGCTTACTTAGATGTTTCAGTTCAGCAGGTTTGCGCATTTATGCAACTATTCTTCAAATAGTTAGGTTTCCCCATTCGGAAATCTCCGGATTAATTTATATTTGCTAATCCCCGGAGCTTATCGCAGCTTATCACGTCCTTCATCGCCTCTGAGAGCCAAGGCATCCCCCGTGTACCCTTTCTTACTTTCTTCTACTATATCGCCTTTTGCTCGATATGTATGCTTTTTGATTCTTGTTGCGTTCTCCAGCTTACATGCGCATCAGTCCAGTTCTCCAATCATCTTGCGACGATTGTCCCACTTTCCCTCTTTACCGTAATCCTTCAAAGCCTCAACAGTCCTCTATACTGTTGTCTTCTCTTTTTATTACTTCTTCCAATATGTCAAAGAACGTTACCCCGATAACATTACGTCATCTTGCTCTATATCCTATCCCTTTCAGGAAACGGAGGGTGTGTGGAGAATAACGGATTCGAACCGTTGACCCCCTGCGTGCAAGGCAGGTGCTCTAGCCAGCTGAGCTAATCCCCCTTAAGATGTTTACGTCTTCCGTATCCGGTCATCCGTCAATCGCTGACGCTTACCTTCACTTCCAACTTACCTTAGTAGTCCCGAGCAGATTTGAACTGCTGACCCCTACATTATCAGTGTAGTGCTCTAACCAGGCTGAGCTACAGGACTGTTGATTTTTAGGATTTCAGACCTGCGATTTTTGATTTTCCTGTTTCCGCTTAAATCGTCATTCGTAAATCGTAAACCGTAATCTCTTACAATCTCGCCTCCCAGATGTCAGTCACTATTGATGGCTTCATCTTTTGGGTTTTTCTTTTTGTTTTTAATATAAGAAATAATCATGCAGGTAACAGCTTTGCTGTTATGTGTTTGAGAGTTGTTGGATACTGCTCCAGAAAGGAGGTATTCCAGCCACACCTTCCGGTACGGCTACCTTGTTACGACTTAGCCCCAGTTACCGACTTTACCCTAGGACGCTCCTTGCGGTGACGCACTTCAGGCACTTCCAGCTTCCATGGCTTGACGGGCGGTGTGTACAAGGCCCGGGAACGTATTCACCGCAGCATTGCTGATCTGCGATTACTAGCGAATCCAACTTCACGGGGTCGAGTTGCAGACCCCGATCCGAACTGTGATCAGCTTTTTGAGATTGGCATCCTGTTGCCAGGTAGCGGCCCTCTGTACTGACCATTGTAGCACGTGTGTAGCCCCGGACGTAAGGGCCATGATGACTTGACGTCGTCCCCTCCTTCCTCTCTATTTGCATAGGCAGTCTGTTTAGAGTCCCCACCTTAACGTGCTGGCAACTAAACATAGGGGTTGCGCTCGTTGCGGGACTTAACCCAACACCTCACGGCACGAGCTGACGACAGCCATGCAGCACCTAGTTTCGTGTCCCGAAGGACTTGAGCGTCTCTGCTCAATTCACTAACTTTCAAGCCCGGGTAAGGTTCCTCGCGTATCATCGAATTAAACCACATGCTCCTCCGCTTGTGCGGGCCCCCGTCAATTCCTTTGAGTTTCACCCTTGCGGGCGTACTCCCCAGGTGGAATACTTAACGCTTTCGCTTTGACGCTGACTGTATATCGCCAACATCGAGTATTCATCGTTTAGGGCGTGGACTACCAGGGTATCTAATCCTGTTTGATCCCCACGCTTTCGTGCCTCAGCGTCAATCATACTTTAGTAAGCTGCCTTCGCAATTGGTGTTCTGTGACATATCTATGCATTTCACCGCTACTTGTCACATTCCGCCTACCTCAAGTACATTCAAGCCAGTCAGTATCAAAGGCACTGCGATAGTTGAGCTACCGTCTTTCACCCCTGACTTAACTGGCCGCCTACGCACCCTTTAAACCCAATAAATCCGGATAACGCTTGGATCCTCCGTATTACCGCGGCTGCTGGCACGGAGTTAGCCGATCCTTATTCTTACCGTACATTCAGCTTGATTCACGAATCAAGGTTTATTCCGGTACAAAAGCAGTTTACAACCCGTAGGGCCGTCTTCCTGCACGCGGCATGGCTGGTTCAGGCTTCCGCCCATTGACCAATATTCCTTACTGCTGCCTCCCGTAGGAGTCTGGTCCGTGTCTCAGTACCAGTGTGGGGGGTCATCCTCTCAGATCCCCTAAACATCGTAGCCTTGGTAAGCCATTACCTTACCAACTAGCTAATGTTCCGCATGCCCATCCTTATCCTATAAATATTTGATCACAAAACAATGCTATCCCGTGATATTATGCGGGCTTAATCTCTCTTTCGAGAGGCTATCCCCCTGATAAGGGTAGGTTACATACGTGTTACGCACCCGTGCGCCACTCTCATCGGAAGCAAGCTCCCGAATCCCGTCCGACTTGCATGTATTAGGCCTGCCGCTAGCGTTCATCCTGAGCCAGGATCAAACTCTCCATTGTAAAATGTCTAGTTTATTCTCTGACCCTATTATTAATTAATAGAATCTGTATTATATATCTTTATACAGTATCCTCTCTCTTTTGTTAACCGCATCCCTTTGTTTCTCTTTACTACTTTTACATCCGTCGGTCCGGCTTGCGCTTTTCCTTCTTTTGCCCTGGTAGCTCCGAATCCCTCAGGACCGTTACTCTACATGATTTTCTATTCCTTATAAGAACTTTTCGTCTCGCCATCTCGGGTCGACTTTTATATGCTTTCGTATCGTTGCCGGTACTTAACTTTTCATTTTGATGATCCGGAAATCGCTTCCTTCTCTTTTTGTTTTGCCCCGTTGTTTTGGGACTGCAAAGGTAGAAACCTTTTTGTATTTTGCAAACTTTATTTTTTAATTTTTATTTGCCTTTTTCTACCCACTTCTTGAACTCTGCTCTTCCCTTTTTACCGGGTCGCAAAGATGTGACTTTTTTTCCATTTCAGCAAATGTTTCTTAATCCATTTACCTAATCTCTTTTCATCACACAACCTTCAAATAACTACCCCTTCTTTTCCGAAGCGGGATGCAAATGTACAGCCTTTTTTTGTCTGTACAAAAACTATAATCAAATAAACAGCTATAAATATATAAAGCTTTGCAAATCAGCTTAAAAAATTCAAACAAAACGCAGTAAATAGCCATTAGCCGTATCTTATAATACATAACGCTTGCTTTTATCAAAAAAGCTTAGGCCTTTATCTGCATTAAAAACAAAAAACATTTTATAGTAAAGCAGCCTGAAACATGGCGTAAAAAGACTGATCTTTTAATTCCATATATTAAAAGGAGCATCCCTTGGGTGTTTTATGCCCACGCCGGAATATGATCTATATATAATAAGCCTTCTTTAACCGAATCGGCATTATCATATAGCTTAATATTTACCTTTAATAATAGCAGTGTATATATACTATATAGATCTATACGAAAAACAGCTTTTACAGGTTACTGCTATACAGTATATATAGTATTGCATTAATATGAATGTATACAGCTTATCAAGCTAAAAAACAGCCCGCTTGATATGGTATATATAAATAAGGATTAAGTTTGGTATTTTGAGCCACTTAGCCTGGCAGGTAAACTCTGTTAAAAGATGTTAAATGATACCTATATATATAGCGTGGGCAAAACAAGCGTTATATATTAGCCGATAAAATAAATAATTGACTGATTTATATTAATCACCTATCTTTGCAAAATGTTTAAAAAACAACTAACGTTATTAACCAGTGTATTAGCCATTATTATTATAACACTGGGAAGTTGTAAAAGTAAATTTGAGAAACTTAAAGCCAGTAATGATAATGCTAAAAAATATCAGGCTGCTTTAAAGTACTACAATAAAAAAGACTATACCAAGGCTTTAGACTTGTTTGAAACACTTGTACAGCGTTACAGGGGCCAAACACAGGCCGAAGATTTGTACTACTATTATGCTTATGCCAATTATAAGCTTAGAGATTATACATCGGCAAGGTATCACTTTAAAACATTTGCTGAAACCTACCCATCGAGCGCAAGAGCCGAAGAGTGTCGTTTTATGGCTGCTTATTGTTATTACCTGGATTCGCCTATTTTTTCGCTTGATCAGGAGAATACATCAAAAGCCATTGAATCATTACAGTTATTTATTAACTTGTACCCAAAGAGCGACCGTGTTGCTGAAGCGAGCAAGTTGATACAGAACCTGCGCGATAAATTAGAGCAAAAAGCTTATGCTAATGCCAAGCTATATTTAACCATCAGCGATTACCAGGCGGCTGTTATTGCATTTGGCAATATGCTGCGCGATTATCCGGATACTAAATATGCCGAAGAGATTGACTTTTTAACTATAAAAGCACAGTATGAATATGCTGACCATAGTCGCGAATATTTACAGGCGGTACGTTATGGCCAATCATTAAGCTATGCACAGCAGTTTATTGAAAAATATCCTACAAGTAAATACTTAAAGGATGCCAACGGCTTTAAAAAATTAAGCGAAAACGGTATTGCTGAAACCAAAAAATTGTTGGCTGAAGCACAAACAAACGAAAGAATAGCAAGAAAGATAGCTAAGAAAGATACAGTAACCAGTCAGCCACCTTCTGAAAAAGGAAACGTTGATAAAAAGATCCCATAATTAACAAAGATATGAACGCTAATAATAATGCAAACAAACCTGCTGCTCCTGCAAGCAGCACAATAACCCGCGATTTGCGTGAGTTAGACGTAAAGACCGACAATATTTATGAGTCGTTAGTAATTATGTCAAAGAGAGCTAACCAGATCTCAAATAACGTAAAGGAAGAATTACATCAAAAGCTTTCTGAATTTGCATCAGCAAATGATAACCTTGAAGAAGTGTTTGAAAACCGTGAGCAAATTGAGATCTCTAAATATTACGAAAAACTACCTAAACCATCATTGGTAGCTGTTCAGGAATTTTTAGATGATAAAGTTTACTACCGTAATCCAGCTAAAGAGCAATAAGCCGCCATTATCCCATTAATGGGATATAAGGTTATGATATAAAAAACTCCCCATTGGGAGTTTTTTTGTTTAATTTTAAATTTTAATCATCCCGCTTTCCGGAAGATCAGGCGATTTATGCTTCAAGGTAAAAACATTGTTTTAGGCATTTGTGGTAGTATAGCAGCTTATAAGTCGGCCTCTTTTGTGCGCCTGCTTATTAAAAGCGGTGCCAATGTGCAGGTAGTAATGACGCCCGATGCCACCAACTTTATAACGCCCCTCACGCTTTCAACCCTATCAAAAAAACCGGTGCTTGTTGATTATTTTATACCCGAAACCGGCGAATGGAATAACCATGTAGAACTGAGCCTGTGGGCCGATCTGTTTATTATTGCCCCGGCAAGCGCAAATACGCTGGCTAAAATGGCAAACGGCCTTTGCGACAACCTGCTGCTGGCCGTTTATCTATCGGCAAAATGTATGGTGTACTTTGCCCCGGCTATGGATTTGGATATGTGGAAGCATGATGCTACGCAGGATAATATCAGTAAGCTGCAAAGTTTCGGTAATATTATGATCCCGCCGGGTAATGGTGAACTGGCAAGCGGATTACATGGCGAAGGCCGCATGGCCGAGCCCGAAGAAATGATTGCCTTTTTACTGGCAGATATAAAAAAGAAACTTCCATTAGCCGATCATAAAATATTAGTTACTGCGGGCCCTACTTATGAAGCTATTGATCCGGTACGCTTTATCGGCAACTACTCATCAGGTAAAATGGGCTTTGCTATTGCTGATGAACTGGCCCGTTTAGGTGCTGATGTTACGCTGATAGCCGGGCCATCGGCGCAAAAAAGCAAACAACATACGGTTAAACGGATAGATGTAACTTCGGCAGCAGAAATGCTGGATGCTTGCTTGCAGCATTTTGATGAATCAAAAGCCTGTATTATGAGTGCCGCCGTTGCTGATTATACGCCCGCTGTGGTTGCAGAACAAAAGATCAAAAAGCAGGATGCTAATTTTAGCCTCGACCTGAAAAAAACTACGGATATATTAGGGGTTTTGGGAACACGTAAAAAAGCAGGACAAGTATTGGTTGGCTTTGCGCTGGAAACCAATAACGAAGAGGCCAACGCAATTGGTAAGCTGCAAAGAAAGAACCTCGACTTTATTGTGTTAAATTCGTTAAACGACGAAGGCGCAGGTTTTAAAAAGGATACCAATAAAATAACTATAATTGATAGCAAACTGCAAAAAACGGCCTACCAATTAAAGAGTAAGGATGAAGTTGCACATGATATTTGCCAAAAAGTGATTGAACTGATTAAAGGATGAAAAAAATAAGCCTGTACATATTGTTGGTTTGTTTAGGTTTTAGCGCTGCTGCGCAGGACCTGAATGCAAGGGTGCAGGTACTTTCGCCAAAAATACAATCAACCAATAAGCGCATTTTGCAAACGCTTGAAACCGCCATGAAAGATTTTTTGAATGGCCGTAAATGGAGCGCTGATAATATTTTACCACAGGAAAGAATTGATTGCAATTTTGTGCTGAACGTTACCTCATGGGATGGCAGCAGCGCTTTTAGCGGCGAGCTGCAGGTACAATCATCAAGGCCTGTATTTAATTCGGCCTACACCACTACCCTGTTGAGCGTAAACGATAAGGACATAGATTTTAGCTATACCGAAGGCCAAACCATTGATTTTACCGATCAGAATTTTCAAAGTAACTTAAGTTCCATTATGGCTTTTTATGCCTACATAATTGTGGGTATGGATTATGATTCTTTTTCAAGATTTGGCGGTACCCCATATTTTCAGGCGGCACAAAATGTGGTTACCAATGCCCAAACCTCATCAAACAAAGGATGGAAAGCCTTTGACGGTACGGTAAACCGGTATTGGCTGGCCGAAAACCTGAACAGTAAACTTTATGAATCGCTGCGTGGTTTTATGTATGATTACCACCGCAATGGGCTGGATCTGATGTCGGACAATGCAGGTAAGGCCCGTAAAGCTATTTCGGCTTTGCTCCCTACCCTCGCCCAGGTTGACAGGCAAAGGCTTGGCTCTATGTTCCCGCTGGTTGTTTTTACCGCTAAAAGTAACGAGCTGGTTTCCATTTTTTCTAAAGCAGACTCGCAGGACCGTCTGCAAGCTATGACTATTTTAAGCGAGGCCGACCCGGCCAATGGGCTTAAATACCAAACACTCCAAAAAAACTAAGTCCACCCAATTATTTTTTCCTGGCTGATTTCCTGTAACGTTTTGCTAATATAAACGTCTTTTTAAAAAAAGTTTATAAATAATTTGGATATACGAAATCTATCGTACATATTTGTACGAAGAAATTCGTACAGTAAATAAAATGGAAATAAAACCAACAGAAAGCGAACTCGAAATATTGCAGGTGATTTGGAAAGAGGGCCAATGCAGTGTTAGGGATGTGCATGAAGAATTAGCTAAAAATAAGGATGCCGGTTACACCACAACTTTAAAGCTGATGCAGATTATGCACGATAAGGGATTAGTGGAAAGAGATACCACCGCAAAAACCCACCTGTACAAAGCGGTGATAACCCGCGGGCAGGCGCAGCAAACGGCTTTGGATAAAATTATATCAACGGTATTTAAAGGGTCGACATCTGATTTGGTGATCCAGGCGCTGGGTAATCACCGTGCATCAAAGGATGAAATTGATGCGATAAAGAACTACCTGCAACAGTTTGAGGATAAAGATTAATTCAGCATTCAGATAAATAGGCGATCAGTCATTTAAAAAAATTAAAAAATGGGAACTATATTATATAACATAAGCCAGGTTTTAGGCATAACCATTATCCACTCACTATGGCAGGGGCTGTTAATATATTTTATACTCCGGGTGGCTTTGCTGTTAGCAGGGCAATTGTCTGCATCAAAAAAATATGTTTTAGCTTTAGTAAGCCTGGCCGCTATAACTGGCTGGTTTGGTTATACGCTTATTAATGAGATCCACATTTATAACTGGTTAGCCGTTGCGCCATCAAAATTATCTGACATTCCCTTAATGTTTAACCTACCAGCAGGAATAGGGCAATTTAATGATCAAACCATCCGCTATTATTATAGCATTGAAGGCTACCTGCCCTATATAACAGCCATTTATGCTGGCGGCTTACTTTTCAATATTGTGAGGCTTATCCTTGCCCGTAAAAAAACAAACATCATCAGGCAAACCATGAGCATTGATGTGGTTTTACAAAGGCAGGTTAAAAAGTTTTCGGATATGCTTAACCTTAGCAAACATGTACAATTTGGTTTAAGCAGGCATATTGATGTGCCTTGCATGATAGGATATTTTAAACCAGTGATACTTTTACCTTTCACCCTATCATCCTATTTATCAGCCGAGGAAATTGAGGCCATATTATTACATGAACTGGCCCATGTAAAACGAAATGATTATCTGGTGAATATGCTACAGCAGGTTATCGGCATACTGCTGTTCTTTAATCCATGTGCTCAACTCATCAACAAAATAATTAATGAAGAGCGGGAGAATTGCTGCGATGACCTTGCCGTTAACGCAACTGCCAACCCTCTTTTATATGCAAAGGCCTTGTTAAAATTAGAACAAACCCGGGAGAATAACTTCCAGTTAGCACTGGCAGCCACCGGAAAAAAATATCAATTATTAAACAGAATAGAACGGATCATGAAAACCAAAAAACAAACCCCAAGTCTGCGCCCCGCATTACTGGCCACGCTGATATTAACCATAGGCATAGGAGGCATAGCACTGCTTAACCCCGAAATTGCACAGGGCAAAATATCTATTAAAGCTATAACTCCGATAATTAAAAAGCTTGCTGCCGATACCTCGGTAAAAGCAACAGGTAAAAAAGCTATGGTATTCAAAAAAATAGTGGCTGCTAAAAAAGCAAAAGAGGCTGCCGAACGGAACGGCGCCTACATGAACGGGGATAAAAAACTGGAAGAACTTACCGCCGAGGTTGACAAGCACGCGGCAGCGATAGACAAATATTACGCAAGTGGATCGTTCAAAGCTACGCAGGAGCAGATGGAGCAGATTGGTAAGGACATGGAAAATATGTACAACAACCCTGACATGAAAAAACAGCAGGAAGAATTAGAAAAAGTAAGCCAAAACTTTGCAGCAAACTATGGTAATAATGATAAGCTGAAAAAAATGCAGGAAGGCATGGGCGATGCCGGCGCCAAAATTGGTAAATATTACGGCAGCCCTGAGTTTAAAAAAATGAACGATGAGCTTAAAAAGAAGTATGGCATTAAAAACAGCGAATATTACGATGATAGCGACCGTAAGGACGAAAACTATAAAAAATACCAGGCCGAATTAGAAAGCCGTACACCTGCTGATGTAAAAAAACAAAGCGAAAAACTAAAAGTAATGGGCGAGCAAATGAGCGCTCAATATAATTCGCCTGAATTTAAGGCACAGAACCAACGTTTAAAAGCACTTAGCGACAGCATAACTAAAGCTTATAACAAACCCGAAATGAAGCTGAAGCAAGAGGAGATGCAAAAATTAGGGATGAAAATGCGAACTTATCAAAATAGTGCAGAGATAAAGAATGAGCAGAAACTACTGCAGGAAGCTGTAAGAAAAATGACGGCCTATATTAAAAGCCCCGAATACAAACAGTACCTGCGTAAAATGAAAATGAATTATTCGTTCAACTATGATTTTAATTCGGATGAGAAATCTGAGCGACCTGAAAAACCAGAGAAGCCGGAAAAACCAGAGAAAGTAGAACAACCAGAATCTGATAATTAACGGGTCAACATCAGGCTGTAAACAACCTGGTTGATAAATAATCTGCACATATCAGGTGTTCCCCTAAACAACATAATCAACTAAAACCGTAATTTAGTATCCTCCAAACAGAGGGTACTTTTTTTATGCTTCAAAAGCTCAGTATTAGTAATTACGCTTTAATTGACAACCTCGAAATCAGTTTTGATAAGGGGTTAAATATACTTACCGGCGAAACCGGCGCGGGTAAATCTATCATTTTAGGTGCGCTTTCGCTCATTTTAGGTCAGCGGGCCGAGAGCCGTTATTTTTTCAACCAGCAAAAAAAATGCATTATCGAAGGGTCCTTTAAAATAGGGAACTTTCATTTAAAACACTTTTTTGAGGATAACGACCTTGACCACGATGCCGAAACCGTTTTACGGCGCGAGATCTCTGCCGATGGCCGCTCCCGTGCTTTTGTGAATGATACGCCCGTTAACTTAGCCACCCTAAAAGCATTAGGCGAAAAGCTGATAGATATTCACTCGCAACATGCAACGCTTGAAATAAACGACCCCGAATTTCAATTATTAGTAGTTGATGCCGTGGCTAAGCATGATGACCTGCTGAGTGATTATCGCACCAAATTCAGGGCTTACAAAAAATCAACCGGCAAACTGCTACAACTTATTGAAGAAAGCGACAAAGCAAAAGCCGATTTAGATTATTACCAGTTTCAGTTTGATGAGTTGGAGAAGGCCGAACTGGATGCCGATGAGCAGGAATTATTGGAACAGGAGCTTTACGCCCTTAACAATGCCGGCGAAATAAAAAGAAACCTTACGGGCGCATTTTATTTAATGCAGGAGGGCGAAACTTCGGCAATTATACAACTGCGCGAGGCCGGGCACCAGTTACTGGCGCTCGAGAAATTTAACCCTGAGATTGCTGAACTGCACAAACGCCTTAACAGCACCGTTATTGAACTAAAGGATATAGCTGCCGAAATTGACGGGCTGGAGCAACGCACCCAAACCAATGATGCACGTGCCGAAGAAGTAAATACCCGGCTAAGCCTTATTTATATATTACAGAAAAAACACCGGGTTGCTACCAATGCCGAATTACTGCAATTGCAGGATGATCTTTCCGAAAAAATACAACAGGCAGTTTTTGGTGACGAAGCCATTGAAAAATTAAGACATCAACTCGGTACTGATAAAAAGGAACTTGAAAAATTAGCCGCCGAACTTTCTGCAAATCGTAAAAAAGTGATCCCCGCTATAGAGAAACAAGTATTGCAAACTCTTGCCGAAATGGGAATGGCCAATTCGAGTATAAAAATTGAGCAGGCGGTGCGAAAATCAGAGACTCCCGACTTGCTGAATAAGAATGGTATAGATGATGTACGCTTTTTGTTCTCGGCAAATAAAGGGCATGCTTTATCCGAAATGAGCAAGGTAGCATCAGGCGGTGAGCTTTCAAGGCTGATGCTGAGTATTAAATCGCTCATTGCACAAAATACAGCATTACCTACTATTATATTTGATGAGATAGATACAGGCGTATCAGGCGAGGTAGCCAACCAGGTTGGGCAAATAATGGAGCGCCTGGCTGATAACCTGCAGGTTATTACCATTACTCACCTGCCGCAAATAGCAAGCAAGGGCCAGAGCCATTATTTTGTTTATAAAGATGATGATGACGCAACCACCTTTACCCGTATTAAACAACTGGATAAACAAGAGCGGATATTGGAAATTGCCAAAATGCTAAGCGGAGATAAACCTGGTGAAAGTGCCCTGCAAAATGCAAAAGAACTATTGAAAAATTAGGAAAATAGGCCTTAAGACAGTCGGTTTTTAGTATTTAATACGATATAAAACTGCTTAATGTAAACTACAAACTAATTTATAACTTTGACACTTATAAAACTAATCCAATCTTATGGCTTATAACTTATTAAAAGGTAAAAAAGGTATCATTTTTGGTGCGCTGAATGAGCAATCCATTGCCTGGAAAGTGGCTCAGCGTGCTGTTGAAGAAGGCGCAGAAATTATTTTGACCAACGCCCCCATAGCCCTGCGCATGGGAGAACTAAATAAACTGGCCGAAGAGTGCAACGCACCTGTTATTGCTGCCGATGTAACCAGCAATGATGATATTGCCAACCTGTTCACTAAATCAAAAGAGCATTTTGGTGGCGGAGTTGATTTTATCCTGCATTCTATTGGTATGAGTGTTAATGTGCGCAAAGGCATTAAATACACCGATAACAATTACGATTTTACGCACAAAGGTTTAGATATATCAGCATTGAGCTTGCACAGGGTATTACAAACTGCCATGAAAATGGATGCCATAAACGAGTGGGGTTCAGTTTTGGCCTTAACTTATATTGCAGCACAGCGTGTATTCCCTGATTATAATGACATGGCTGATAACAAAGCCTACCTGGAAAGCATTGCACGCAGCTTTGGTTATTATTATGGCGTACAAAAAAAGGTTCGTATCAATACAGTTTCGCAATCACCTACACGTACAACTGCAGGTTCGGGCGTTAAAGGCTTTGATGGCTTTATTAACTACGCCGAAAAAATGAGCCCGCTTGGTAATGCTGATGCTAATCAATGTGCTGATTATTGTGTAAGCATGTTTTCTGATCTTACCAAGATGGTTACCATGCAAAACCTGTTTCACGATGGCGGTTTCTCCTTTACCGGTGTAACACAGGCTGTTATTGAGCAAATGGAAAAATAATTATTTACTAAAATATTAAACTAACAAAAACGACGCTTTACCATAGGTAACGCGTCGTTTTTGCTTCATAAATAAGTTCCTTTTTCTTAGTTCGAATCAATTAATAACAGTTTTACAACTGCATCAGCAGGTGGCTGTATAACCGTAACACCATCAGATGCCTGGGCGTACAAAGCTAAACTACCCGGATTGTGGGTATAGCTGAATGATATTCCCTGGTAAACTTCAGGAATTTGCTCATATACACCACTGGTAAAGCTAAAATAAACCAGCACACCGCCATGATCATTAAAATAGCTGTCAATTTCGGGGGTGTTGATTACTGATGAGTATGTTTTACCACCATCGGTAGTAGTCCAGGTATTGGATTTAACATTTAACAAAATGGTTTGATTCGGGTTAGGTGTAATGTACTTTTTAGTACATGAAGATGCTGCGATCACTATAATGCAGCCAATGATGGATAAGATTTTTTTCATAAGTATATGTTTAATTAACTATAAGAACAACGTTTTTTAAAAAGGTTTAATATAGTTTTTAATTTTTTTTTAAAAACAGCAGACTCAAAAACCATGCAATTGAGGCTGAGCATTATAAATGCTACCCTCTTCCTGTTATCTGATCAAAAAATAAAATCACAAAACCATCTCAATAACTAACTATTTAGTTAATTTTAAATATGATTAAGCAATTGCTCATTTTTCTGTTTTTACTACCTTTTAGCGGCTTTGCGCAATACACAATTACAGGTACGGTAATTAGCACGAGTGATAAAAAACCAATTGCTAATGCCAGTGTGTTTTTAAACAATGCCGTTGTGGGCACAAAATCCGACGATAATGGTTCATATACCTTAACGGGGGTAAGACCCGGCCAATATGACCTTGTTGTTTCGGTAGTCGGGTTTGAAACCTACCATCAAAATATAATGGTGAACAGCAATATTAAATTGGCCGGGATTGAAATATCTCCCAAAACCATCCTTTTACAGGAAGTACGCATCAAACCCAATAACAATTGGGCAAGGGATTATGAATTGTTTAAAAGATACTTTTTCGGTCCATCTGCATACGCAAAGGATTGTAAGATCCTTAATCCCGACCTGCTCGACCTTGACTATAATAGTAGTACCCGGGTGCTTACCGCCAGGTCAAATGATTTTTTAGAGATAGAAAATAAAGCTCTCGGTTATAAGATACGATACTTATTATCTGATTTTAAAAATGATACTGTTACCTCCATCTCTTATTATGAAGGTACAGCATCTTTCCAGGAACTTGATGGCTCATCGGCCCAAAAACGAAAATGGGCAAAAAACAGGCTCAATGCTTACGAAGGTTCAAGCGTTCACTTTTTACGTTCCCTTATCAACAACACCTATGAACTGGAAGGCTTTAAAGTTTTCAGACTGATCAGGAAGCCTAACCCCAGTTACGATGGGTTTAACAATAAATATATTCAAAATTTAGTGAACACGCCTTTAACCGCCAATGAATTTGCCAGCCTTACTGACGTAAAAGGTGAATTTGCTTTAGGTTTTAAAGATTGCCTTTATATACTTTACAATAAAAAAAGAGCGCATTTAAAACCGGATCCCAACCTTTTAATATCGCCTGATTACCTGGACGATCCTTTAGCTACAACCGTAATATTTAATGATCCGCATGCATTTTTTGATTACAATGGCATCATTATGAACCCCAGAAGTGTAATTTTTGACGGTAACTGGGCTACAAGGCTTATTGCCGAACTGTTACCGGTTGATTATGTACCAACGGCAACAACAAAATAACAGGCCCGGGAACTATTGTACCTTATACCTGTAAACCTGCCGGCCTAAATTACCATCGGCGTCAATACCCTCAACCACTACACGATAGGTACCTTTTGTATCAGCATTAAAATACTCAAATGATGCCTTACCATCCTTATCGGTAATGATGTTTGGTTTCCAGTAAATAGTATTTCTAATATCAGGAATCTGAGTATTGGTTTTAGGGTTATCATACTGTGGCGAATAAAATTCACGGGCTTTATAATATCCTTTGGGCGTATATATAACCACACCCGGTGCATACCGTAATAAATCAGCGTTTGAACGACCACGTTTTGTAGTGATAATCAAAGCTCCGTTTGCGGCACGGCTTCCGTAAATTGCGGCAAAATGTAAGCTTACAATTGCTTCAACGCTTTCAACTGTAGTGGGATCAATTTCTGTAAAAACATCATCATCAACAAAATTACCGTCAACCACTATTGCCATTGTTGCATTTTGGCGAATATTATAAGGCAGTCCATTTTTAAATGTAACACCAGGAATTAATCCCTGTAAACAATTCAGCAAAAAGCTACCACAGTTGCCAAGCTTATCAGCTAATATTACCGCATCTGCATTACCTGGACCATTCAGGTTTTCAGACCGTAGTACCACGTTTTTCTTTTCCTTGATCACAACCTCATTAAGCATTATAGGACGCTTTACTACACCATATTTAATAAGGTTTTCATAATAATCCTTACTGCTTTGCAAAAAGGGTGATAAACCATCACCAAGATTTACTTTTTGGTCGGGTGCATTTTTATTAAAGCCAACAGGTTGTGGTGATACAGTATTTAGATTAATCTTAATGTTTTTACGGTCTTTGGCACTCCTACCCTGAATTAAAAACTTAGTACTATCATTAAAAACCATGTCGTTAAAGGTAAAATTACCTTCATTGTCTGATAGGGTATCTATCATAAAAAAACCGCCCTTATTACTCAGTATCCTTACCTGCCCTTTTGCTAATGGCTTATTAAAGATCATTGATTTTAATTGGCCCGATATAGCAAGTGATTTTTCAACCTGGTAAACAGGGGCCGGGATACTATTATTTAATAGTTGCTTCCATTCAAATCTGCGGTATCCCTGTGTAAGCATCAGCACATCAAGATCAGCCCGCGTTTTTTCATTTACGTCGGCAAAATAATAATTAGGCTTTTCAATGTAGCCCTTTATATCTGATGTTAGCAGCAAGTTACTGATAATTGTATTTTCCGAAGCTTCATCAACCGGCATTTTTGTTTCGTTTGTTACAGATACTGAAAAACTACCCATAACTGGTTTATCTACCCTGTCAGCAACATTAAGCATTACTTTTACTTTTTCACGCGGTGCATAACTTTCCTTTGCGGTTAAATCCATTTTAAGCTGATCGGCATTCTGAATAAATACCAAACGTTCGTTCAAAGGCTCCCCGGCAGGAGAAAAAAGCGTAAACTGTACTATACCTGAAGGAAATTTTCTTTTCAAGATATGAGCTGTAAAATCTTTAGTTCCAGGTTCACTTTTGGCAGCGTAATACACAACACCGTTAGCCTGGGCAATTAATATTAAGCCCCCGGGCTGTGCAGTGCCTGCAGCAGCTGTTGCACCGGGTAATATTTTTACTGTTAAAGCATATTTTGCAGTATCATCAATGGCAATTGAAAATCCCTCATTCCCTGCCTTCGGCAAATCAACAGTATTTTCAGAGCCATCTGCATAAGTCAGCTTTGCTTTATAGCTTTTACCACTTTCGGGAGTGAATGAAAAACTGCCCATCCCTAAATGTGTACTGTTAAAATTGGCTACTTCCTTATTCTGACCGTCAACCACTATACCTTTTACATCGGTCCCTAAACCATCGGCCCCTATAGCCTTAAACGCAATTTTTGAATCATTACCATTAACAAGGTTTCCTCCTTCAGGAAAAAACTGAACATCAACATTACCTGATGTTGCCTTTAACAATATTTGTTTCTCAACGGTTGTTTTATCACTTATCTGTAAAGAGGTAATAATTTTTCCATTTTTAACCGCACCGGCCTGTTTACTGCTAAAACTGATGTTTATGTTACCAATATCATCTGTTTGACCTTTACCGCGGCCAATTGTTTTGCCGCCAATTTTCACTTCGTAACTTACATTTTTACTTGCATAGCGCTTACCATTTGCATCGGCAAAACTAATGCTTGCGTTTACTTTATGCTCATTATTTTGTGTACTGTAGGTGTACTTGGTTTGGGTATAAACACTATTGTTTATAGCACTTACCACATTGATGGTTTTATCAAAAAAGTAATCTTCGCCGGCATTGCGCATCCAGTTTGTGTAGGCGCGGATACGGTAATTACCTTCTTTAATAGTATCTGACAGGGTAAAATCGCCCCAGCTCACACCGCTTTCTATAGGTAATTTAATGCTTTGCTTTATGGAATCGCGATCATCTATCAGGTCGACATTGAGCACACCACTTAGTGCCGATAGCTGGTGCTTACGGGCAATAACATCATAGGCCTTAAACCAAATGGTATCGCCGGTTGCATAATAGGGCTTATCCATTTGCAGGTAGATCTTCTCCTGCGGATTGCTGCCGAGCCATGCATCCAATTGTGCAGCTATTTTGCTGATGATCGGATCGTCGTCAACAATTTTAAACGCCAGGAACGAAGTGACTCCAACAATCAGGAAAAGGACGGCAATTATGCGTTTGTAGTTCATAGGGGCAATAAGGGTTTAGAAACCCCAATCTACACATAAAAACCCCCATTATTGGTAACAAGATTATTACAATACACAAAGCATTGATTAATAATTAATTGACTAAAAACTTAGTGACACTAACAGCAAATAAGCTTCCTGAATTAACTTAAAACTTATTCTTCCACATCATACTCTCAACTGGGCGGGTTGATGGCGAATTGTATTTGGCGTTTGGCTTGGTATTGTAAAAGGTTTCTATCTCGCCTTCCACCACAAAATATATAAGCTGTCCAATAGGCATGCCAGCATAAATTTTAACAGGTTGTGTACATGATATTTCAAGTGTCCAGGTGTTACAGAAACCTACATCTCCCTTACCGGCGGTAGCATGTATATCAATCCCCAAACGGCCTGTGCTTGATTTACCTTCTAAAAAAGGAATATGCTTATGGGTTTCGGTGTATTCCATCGTAACGCCCAGGTACAGCGTATTGGTTTGTAAAACAAATCCATCCTTAGGGATCTCAAAAAAAGAAATTTCGTTATGAAGCTTGGCATCCAG
This sequence comes from Mucilaginibacter sp., assembly GCF_965277465.1. Classification (GTDB taxonomy): domain Bacteria; phylum Bacteroidota; class Bacteroidia; order Sphingobacteriales; family Sphingobacteriaceae; genus Mucilaginibacter. The sequence continues at coordinate 1,554,131 of NZ_CBDICW010000001.1, read as the reverse complement.
CACCCTGTCTTTATAAGTAGCAAGGTATTTACCCAAATGTACATCGTAGGAGTTTGTACCTAAACATTCGCGCTGAAAGGGCTCAATAATGATGTGTCCTTTTTCTATTTCCTCTAAAATTGTTTTGTCTGATAATATCATGGTAGTCCCTGTAATAAGGCGTTCTAAATTATAACTAATTGCTGCCCCGGGCAATACCATATTGCCAACAATTGTTTTGGAAAGATGTGGAAAGAAAAGTTTAAATGACAGGCTTAGCCCTCAAATAGTTATTGCAAACACAGGGAAGAATGTTGCAATCTCTCCCTGCGTTTGGATGTAACGGGTTTCTTATTCTGGTTTATAATCAACCAATACCTGGCGGGATTCGCCCAAACCGTCAATACCTAACTCAACAACGTCGCCAGCTTTTAGGTATAGCGGTGGTTTCATACCCAGGCCTACGCCTGCCGGTGTACCGGTTGATATAATATCGCCGGGCAAAAGGGTCATGAACTGGCTGGTATAGGATATAAGCTGCGGTAAATTAAATATAAAGTTGGCGGTTGTGCCATTTTGCATTAGCTGGCCATTAACTTTTAACCATAAGCGCAGGTTATGCGGATCCTCAATTTCATCCTTAGTGGCAAAAAACGGACCGATGGGTGCAAACGTATCGCAACCCTTACCTTTATCCCAGGTGCCGCCGCGCTCAATCTGGAACTCGCGTTCTGAAACATCATTATGCAATACGTAGCCGGCAACATAATCCATTGCATCAGCCTCGCTTACATAACTTGCTTTTGTACCTATCACCACGGCCAATTCAACCTCCCAATCTGTTTTTACCGAATTTTTAGGGATGATAATATCATCAAACGGACCAACAATGGCCGTTGTGGCTTTCATAAATATTACAGGCTCGGTTGGTGGTGTTGCATTAGTTTCTTTAGCATGATCAACATAGTTAAGGCCGATGCAAACTATTTTTGAAGGCCGGCCAAGCGGGCTGCCCAAGCGCACATCTTCGCCAATTTCAGGCAGCAGGTTGCTTTCCACAAAATCGGTTAAGCGGTTTAAGCCGTCGTTCTCAAAAAAGGCTTCGCCGTAATCTTCGCCAAATGCCGAAGTATCATATTTTTTATAATTGATAATAACCCCGGTCTTTTCTTTCCCGGGCTCGCCAAATCGTATCAGCTTCATAGGGTATGGATATTAGTTGTGTAAACCTTTGCAGGTTTATTTAAAATCTTAATTGTTCAATGTAATAAAACCACCATCAATAGGGTAATCGCTGCCGGTAATAAAGCCGGCCTCGTCCGAGCATAAATATAAGGCAAGCGCGGCAACTTCTTCCGGTTGGCCCATCCTGCCGATTGGCTGCGATTTTGAAAGCTTTTCGAAAATCTCAGCCTCCTTGCCCGCATAGTTTTTAGCTATAAATCCATCTACAAACGGTGTATGGATGCGTGCCGGGGAGATGCTGTTACAGCGGATATTATCATTAATATAATCGCGGGCAACAGACATGGTCATGGCGTAAATAGCACCCTTGCTGGTTGAATAGGCAAACCTGTCAGTAATACCCACATGCGCTGCAATTGATGCCGTATTTAAAATAACCCCACCTCCATTTGTTTTCATTATAGGCACAACAGCAAACAAACAATTATAAGCGCCTTTAACATTCACATTCATCACCCTGTCGAAATCAGTTTCGGCCGTTGTATCAACGCGGCCCACGTGCGCTATTCCAGCATTATTTATCAAAACATCAACCTTGCCTATCTTAGTAAAGGTATCAATTACCTGCTGTTGCTTGCTTACATCGCAGGTGTGGCTAAATGCCTGGCCACCGGCGGTTAATATTTCATTAACAGCAATTTCGGCAGCATCTGTATTTAGTTCGATGATGTGCACTACCGCGCCCTGCTTTGCAAAAAGCAAGGAAATAGCTTTACCTATGCCACTGCCGCCGCCCGTTATAATTACTGTTTTATTGGTTATTTTAAACATCTTCTATTAATTAATGAAAGCCGAAGCTTTTAGTCAGCAATTTCTCAAACCCTATAAAGACACGCCCCTTTTCCAGGGGATAAAATCATCCTGCCCTAACTGCACTGCCTTGGGTTCAATTTCGCCGCTGGCAACCTGTATCACGTAGTCTAATATCCGCTCGCCGGCTTGCTCAATAGTTTCTTCGCCTTCTATAATGGTTCCGCAGTTTATATCGATAATATCCGGCATTTTAAGCGCGATTGCCGTATTGGTTGAAAGCTTTATTACCGGGGTTACCGGGTTACCTGTTGGTGTGCCCAGGCCAGTAGTAAATAAAACAATGTTGGCACCGGCAGCAACCTCGGCAGTAGTACTTTCCACATCGCTGCCGGGTGTGCAAAGCAGGTTGAGGCCACCCTTAGTCACCTTTTCGGGATAATCCAATACATCCATAACAGGTGATGTGCCGCCTTTTTTGGCAGCCCCTGCCGATTTTATAGCATCGGTAATTAAGCCATCCCTGATGTTGCCCGGTGATGGGTTAGCGTAAAAACCTGATCCATCAGCTTCTGCACGGGCATTATAGGAGGTCATGAGTTTCATGAAATAGTTGGCCTTTTCCTCATTGATACAACGATCACTCAATTCCTGCTCAACACCGCAAAGTTCAGGAAATTCAGCTAAGATCACCGAGCCGCCCATAGATACTAAAAGATCAGATACATAACCTAAAGCCGGGTTTGCAGATATACCCGAAAAGCCATCCGACCCCCCGCACTCCAACCCGATACATAATTTTGATAAAGGTGCCGGCTCCCGCTGCTGCTGATCGGCCTGAACCAGGCCTGCAAAGGTTTGCTTTAAGGCCTGCTGCATCATTTCGCTTTCGGTGCCCACCTTTTGCTGCTCAAGTACAACCATTGGCTTACTGAAGTTTGCATCCCGCTTTTTTATCTGCTCCTGCAAAATGCTTACCTGTGCGTGCTGGCAACCTAAACTTAGTATGGTTGCACCCGCTACATTAGGGTGGGTGATGTAACCGGCTATCAGTCCGCATAGCGTATCTGAATCTTCTTTTGTGCCGCCGCAGCCCATGCTGTGGTTTAAAAACTTAATGCCATCTATATTTTTAAACAGCCGTTTTGACCGGGCCTTATCGGCACCTGCCTGTATATCGGCATTTAATATTTCCTGTACGGATTTGCCCGCCTGGTAAAGATCAATCAACTGATCCACATCTCCCTCGTAACTTTTGGCTTTTTTGTAACCCAATTTTTCAGACAATGCTTCTTTCAAAACATTGATGTTCCGGTTCTCGCAAAATACCAGGGGGACAACCACCCAGTAATTATTTGTACCAACTGAACCATCGGCACGGTGATAGCCCATAAAGGTTTTATCAGCATATTTCCCGGTATCGGGCTTGTGCCAGCTGAGTTTACGTTCACCTAATTTAAATGAACCTGCTGCATGGTGAACCGTTTGCGTGCTGATAGGGCCACCCTGCGGGACAGGTACAACTGCCCTGCCTACCAATACCCCATACATTAAAATCTCATCGCCGGGCTGCAGATCAGTTAGGCTGAACTTATGCTTGGCTGCAACACTATCAGTAAGTGCAAATGTTGCCCCGTTAAAGTTTATAATTGTACCCTGTGTCAAATTCTGCAAGGCTACCAATACATTATCTTTTGGATGGATCTGTAAATATGTATCTCTTTGTACCGACATCTCTGTATCTTAATTTTTATGACCTGTAATTATTCAAGCGTAAGTTCAACAACCGGAATTTCGTAATCAGGCTTTTTCTCCGGGAGTGTAAGTATTAAATCACCTGTATTATCAGCAGCCGGTTTGTACAATAACTCGGAATGGTCATTTAAAAACTGTGCGTATTTAATTTTACCACCATAGCCCGACAATACCAACTTGCCATTAGCCGGGTAGTTATACAACTGTACATATAAACGTTTGGTAGTCTTATTGTAAGTAAGCTTTTCGCCTTCGGGTATTTTATAGGTATCAGGCGCGTAAGTACAGTTATAAATAGAATTGCTGTTTGCATGCATCCAGTGGCTCAAGCTATCTAAGGCATGTGTTGCGCGACTGTCAAATTCCCCACGGGCAGTTGGGCCTACGTTTAAAATCAGGTTACCACCGTTGCTTACCGAGGTAATCAACAGATCGAGCAGCTGGCGGTGAGTTTTCCAGGTATTTTCGTCCCTGTAATAGCCCCATGAACCCGAAAATGTTTGGCAGGTTTCCCAGGTTTGGCCCCTGTATTTTGCCAGTTCGGCGGTGCTTACCTGTTCGGGGGTAACAAAATCGGCGCCGTCTTTATATTCTTCCAGGTTCAGCCTGTTATCAACAATAATTCCCGGCTGTAATTTCCTGATCAGTTTTAATAATTCTACTGATCCCCAGTCCTCTCTACCTTTTCCATGCCCATCTTTTTGCGGGAACGAAAAATCGAGCCATAAAATATCTATTTTGCCATAATTGGTTAATAGCTCGGTGATCTGGTTGCGCATATACTGCCTGTATTTGGCCATATCGCGCCCCTTATTGATCCGGGCATAATTGGCATCGCTTTTATCTTTTGGCGATTGCGGATGAATATCATCAATGGTATAATCTGGGTGGTGCCAATCGAGCAATGAGTAGTAAAACCCAACCTTTAAGCCCTGTGCCCTAAAGGCGTTAACATATTCGCGCACCAGGTCGCGTTTGGCCTGGGTGTTTGGGGCTTTATAATCGGTATATTTTGAATCGAACAAACAAAAACCTTCATGGTGTTTGGTGGTCAGCACCGCGTATTTCATGCCGGCTGCCTTCGCTTCTTTGGCCCATTTCTGCGGATCAAAAAGATCAGGGTTAAACTGATCGAAATACTTCTGGTAACCTTCGTTGGTTATTTTCTCGTTATGCTTAACCCACTCGTGCCGTGCAGCACCTGAATATAATCCCCAGTGGATGAACATCCCGAAACGGTCGTTTTGCCACCATTCCATGCGCTTCTCCTTTTGGGCATCAGTTTCGGTGCCTATCCTTTTTTGCGCAAATAAAGCTGAAAAGGTTAAAAAAGAAAGTATTAGTAATAAATTCAGTTTTTTTAACATAACGGCAGGTAATTAAGTTTATTTATAATTCAAATATCTTATTCATCAGTACCCATTTTTCGCCCTTCATGGCTTTTTTCAGCGGTTCCTGAAAATTCCACATCAGGGTTTCCCACGCCTGTACCTTACTGTTAACTGCGTCCGCTTCATTCTTTTTCTCAAAGCTGAAATCATCAACGGATTCCATTATCATAAATAAACGGGTATCAAAACGGTAAATCTCCATTGCTGTTATGCCCGAATCACTGATACTTTTAAGCACCTCGGGCCATACCTGTTTATGGTATTTTTCATATTCGGCTATAAGGGCAAGGTCGTCTTTAAGATCAAGTGTTAAACAATATCTGTGCATATTACATTTATTAAATAAGGCTGCAAATACCACCAGCAAAATTTAACATTTTTTATGCTAAATATTTATCAGGCTGCAGGCAAAACACTAAAATTTAATTGAACAGGAACGTATAATGGTTATGCAAAGAAATGAGATTACGCTAAATAATCATCATAAATTATTAAAAACATCAAAACACTTCGCCAAGGTTCACAAAAAAGCCATGTGAGCCATAAATGCCATAGGCATAATCAATACAAACATTGGTATTGGAGTGTTTATTGATCTTTATCCTTAAACCTGTACCACCGGCTGGGGCAATTTTTTCAAAACTATTAGTTTGGTACCCGGTAAAACTTTCGGCATTGGCAAATACAACACCGCCTATGAGGCCGTTATGGGTAATGCCAAAACGATATTCACTTTCTAAATAAAGCCTGTCCTTACCCCTGAAACGGTTTTGGGCATAGCCGCGGCCGCTGTTGTTATACATATCATCACCGGTTGCAGGCAGATCAAGGTATGGCGTATTACCGCCCGTAAAAGTGGCGAGCGACCAAAACGCAAGGATATTATTAGATAGCGGCGATAATTTAAAATACTTTCTGAAATCTAACTGCAACTCGCGCCAGTTGTGGTCGCTTCCTAAAAAGGTAAAATTATTGCGATACTGGATAGATGCAAAGGCCCCGTTAAGTGGATTGATAGGGTTGCGGCGGCTATCGTACAACAGATCAATATTAAATCCCGATGAAGTTGATGATGATGTTTTACCATATTGATCAAATTCGGTTTCGCTCTTATCTTTTGTACCTGTTTCGCTGATGTTGTAATGGCGGTCGAGGTTATAACCAAAACCTACATAATAATCAGGAATAACCTTTTTAAACAAGGTTGCATAAGTGCGGATATATGAAAAATCAATGGGGTCGTCTTTAGCATCCGTAGCCGAAGTACCCAGGCCATAGGTATCGTCGGGGTACCTTTCCAAGCGCAGGTCAGTAACCAGTTTATAGTTGTTATTATCGGCCCAGATCTCAGACCTGCTTACAAAGATCTTTTGCCCTTTGGTATCATAAGTAAGTTCGGCATCAATGGCCGATAAATTTTCTTTATGACTGCTGCTTGTATAAAAAGCCACGTTGCCGGTAAGATCTACCGCGAAACCTGTTGAAAGCGAATACCCAATTGCCGGAACAGCCGAGAAATTTAACCTTTGCGGTTTTTTCCTGGCATCAGAACTATTCTTTTTAAAGATCTCTTTTAAAATGTCTATAGCATCCCGCTGTTTGGATGAATCGATGAGCGGGGTGGTTTGCTCAGTGTGTTTTTTAATGGAAGTATCCTGTTGAGCAAAACTTTTTAAGCAACAAAATAAGGCAATAAGGCAAAAGGCGTATTTAATTTTTTTCAAGACCGGGGTATTAGTGAGTAAATATATACGACAAACACGTAATTAACGATCTTGTTCTGAATAAAAAAAGCGTTCCGTATCTCACTCGGAACGCTTCGCTATTAATTTTTCAAATCAATAACAATCAACTAAATCCAGGCCAGCCTCTCACCTCCGGCCTTTTCTCATGATCCTTGTAAAAGAACCTACAAGCTTTTTAATTTCATTATGCTCATTGTGTCTATATGACACTTGAAATTTCAATCTGTTACACTGTTAAAAAATTAATCAGCACTTGGACCACCTCCCGGAGGAGGGCCTCCGCCACCCGGCGGCGGACCACCTGGCCCACCCGGGCCGCCCGGACCCATACGTGGTGCCTTACCCGCCATTTTCTGGAAACGGTAGGTAAACGTTAACAAAGCATATCTACCTAAACGGTTGGCATTGGTTTGTGTAACGTAGCTGCCATTCTGTGTGCTGCTATACCCGGTATTTTGGTTAAATATATCCATTGCCGAGCGTAGCCATATTACCCTTTAAAAACCTACGCTCAACATAAGTATTCAGGATGTTGGGGTTGGTAGCACCTTTATAGCCATAATAAAGAGTCTTTGTATAATCGTAGCTCCATGTCCAATCCTTCCAAACATAGTTTTTACCGTTAACCCCTAATATCCAGCTTCTGAAATTATCATTAATGCCCGTTTGGGTGATGGAATTTTTTGATGAATTGATGGCGTAGGTAGTGTTCAACTCTGCGTCAATAACATCGGTAATATCCACCCTGAAACGGATCCCTTGCGATAATACAATGGTTTTGGCAATATTTTTCTCTGTGGTAAAATCTAAAGTAGTTGGATCGACATTGGTAATGTATGATATGTTGTTGCTATACGATGCATTACCGATGAAGAACAGGTTGTATTTACGTTTTTCCCAGGGCTTGGCAAATACATAAAACCCCTGTGCCGTGTAATAACCGCTTGCATTTTTATACTGGGTTTCAATAGTGCTGGATAGCTTGGGATTTGGTGTATAACCGCTTGGATAAGTTATAGTGTTTGATACTATTTTATTATCGGTTTGGGTAAATGATAAATTACTGAAGAAAACATTGCCCGACTCAAAATTGAACTTATTGTACCTGAACGAAAAGCTGTTGTTATACTCGGGCTTTAAATCAGGATTACCTGTTATAGGGTACGATGCATTGGAGAAATCAGTTACCGGCTGCAACTCCGAATAGGTAGGCTGGTTGCTGCTACCACTATAGTTAGCGCTGATTGATTGTGTACGCGAAAAATTATAGATGTAATGCGCATTTGGCGATAAGTTAAAGGTGCTTACACTGGTTGATTTACCCGTAGTTGGTGAGTACCCGTTCAATGTGGTTGGCTGCGCGGTTACCCCTAAAACATAATTGAATTTTTTATCAATAAAGCGGTAGTTTAACCCAAACCTGTTGGTTATAAAAGTGAAGTTATAGTTATTGCTCAGCAGATCATACCTATTTACCGTATTATCATTGGCAAGGGTATCTGTCAGCTTATCGGCAGTGGTATAACCGTGGTGATAGCTGTAATTAACTTCTACGTATGATTTTTTGCTCAATGGCTCGATGTATGAAATTGATGTACCCAGCGTATCAGTATGGCTGTTGGTGTTGATAAACTGATCTAAAGGGGCATTTGCAGCTCCTTGTATATAGGTATAAACCGGGTTTTGATAGGTATTACTGGTTGAACGCCCTGCACCGATATTGATGCTGAAGTTACGGCCATGCCCATTAAACCGGTGGTTATACAAAGCATTTACACCATAGTTCGGCGCCGATGAATTGGTTAACGAATTAAAAGTATAATCAGATACTATCCCGGCATTGTTTTTTAAAATGTTTGAGCCATCCTGCGTGGTGTTTACACCAGCGTAGGAGTATGATGGGGTTACCTTTAAAAAATTTAAAGTATCCGGCTTGTACTCGAGGTTAAAGTTGAAACGGTGATTTTTCTTTTCATCATTTTGGGTACTGCTCTGGTTATTGACGCTTGGGTTATCAAGCGATATATTATTCTGTATGGTTGAGCTGATCGTATTAACAGAATTATCAGAAAAGCTGTAGCTGCCGTAAACGGTTATTTTTTTACCCCAGGAATCGCGGTAGTTAAAGCCAATAGAACGGGCCGTAGTTATACCGTTGGTAACATTGTTACTTCCCGGAGGGCCGCCACCACCGCCCGAACGGCCACCCGGGCCGCCAAAATTAAACAGGTTGGTGTTGGTATTGTTCAGGTTGCCCAATACGGCTATCTGCTGGTTATCATTAAAGTTGAATAAGTTGGCTTGCGCAATATAGCGGGTACCATCCTTGCTGCCGTCAATTTGCGGTATGGCATCCTGGCCGGCCCCTGCGCTGGCTTGGCCAAAGTAGCCGTGGTTTCTGCTGGGTTTTATGTTAATGTTTAAAACAGTTTCAGGCTCCCCGGTTTTAATGCCGGTAAGGTTGGCCTGATCGCCATAGTCGTTCACCATCTGCACATTTTGAACAGCGTCGGCAGGCAGGTTTTGCGTGGCTGTTTTTAAATCGCCACCAAAAAAATCTTTGCCATTTACTCTAACCTTGGTAACACTTTTACCACGAAAGGTGATGTTACCATCCTTATCCACATCGGCACCGGGTATTTTTCTTATCACATCCTCAACAGGTGCACCATCACGTACCTTGTAGGCAGCGGCATTAAACTCAACGGTATCTTCTTTTATTTTTATCGGCAGCACATCACTAATGGTTACCGTGTTCAGCATGGTTGTTGAAGCTTTTAAAATTATCGGTTTTAAAAACACCGGGTTATTGGTATTATCCAAAACCATGCGGCGTTTTATAGGCTCGTACCCTATAGATTGTACCACCAAACTAAACTGGCTTGCCTTAACACCTGTAAAAACAAATGTACCTTTCGCATCTGTAACAGTAGTCAGGCTATCTTTATCTGTCAGCAATTTAATAGTTGAGCCAGGCAGGGTAAGCTTGGTTGAGTCCTGAACCGTACCGTGCACGTCCCTGCCAGTTTGGGCAAAGCTTTGTGTGCTTATTAAGAGCAGTGCAGCGATAAAAAAGTATAGAAGTTTCATATTATCTTTATAATTAGATGCTGCAAATAAATACCAAACAAAATTTATTAAAAAACACAATAGACAGGGGTATGATACAAGTAGACAAAACCCATGTTTTACCCTATAAAAGCATGGTTTAAATTCTCGCAGGGCAACCCCCGGTTTTTAAAGATGATTATCAGACCTTCGTCGGTAAACTTTGGCCCCCGGTAGAATTTGATTGACTTTATTTAGATTTGGTTTGTAATATTGCTGATATATTATAAGCCAATTAACCAACTGATAACAAAACCTTTATGAAATGATTGTTACCAAATCAAAAAGCAAGCTATTTACCATCATCATCCATATTTTAATATGGGCGGTATTTGGTATGCTGCTTTTTTTCTTCACCCCATTATCATGGAATATAACTGTGCCCTACCAGCTTTGGATAAAACAAAGCATAGCAATAGGTATGCTGGTTGTAGCTTATTATTTAAACTCGTTTATACTGGTTCCCCGGTTTTTGTTAAAGAACCGTACAGCCATTTACATGGTTTCCATTATTATAGTTGCAACCGTAATTGTGGCTTTAAGCCGTTATGTTGATGAGTGGCTGAATTTGCCGCAGTTATTGGATGAAGCTTTTCATAAAAGCGGCCCGCCAAAAAGGCACAGGGGCCATCACGACTGGGATATTGCTACAATGGCGGCACTTTTGGGCACCAGCGCACTGGTACTTGGCATAAGCACCAGCATTACCGCCATTGAAAAATGGCAGTATGATAAACAGCTTCACCAGGAAATGGAACAGGACAGGGTAAGCTCTGAACTATCGTTCCTGAAAGCGCAGATCAACCCGCATTTCTTTTTCAATACGCTTAATAATATTTATGCGCTTACGCTGATCAACGGCGATACTTCCCGCAAGGCTATTCACCAGTTGTCAAGAATGATGCGCTATGTATTATATGATACGCAAAACAGCACCACACAACTTAGCCAGGAAATTGCTTTTATAAAAGATTATATCAGCCTAATGCAGCTTCGCTTAACTGATGTGGTTAAAATAGAATTTACTTCGCCCGATGTATTGAAGGATACCGCACTGGCACCCATGATATTTTTACCTTTTGTTGAAAATGCCTTTAAACATGGAGTAAGTGCAACCCAGCCAAGCTCTATCAATATATCAGTATCCCAAAAAGATAACCAGCTCGAATTATCGGTAGTTAATACCATAATTAAGGAACAAAGTAATAACTTAGAGGAAGGCAGTGGCATAGGGCTAAATAATACCCGCCGCAGGCTCGATCTGCTATATCCCGGGAAATATACTTTAGCTATAAATGAGGACACTGCCGGAAGCATTTATTCAGTTTACCTAACGCTCGATCTGTCATGATAATTAATTGCATAGCTGTTGATGACGAACCTTTGGCCCTGGGCCTGGTATGCTCATTTATTGAGCAAACACCATTTTTAAATTTGGTTGGCCGGTATTCAAGTGCGGTAGAGGCTTTGCGGGCAATCCATTCGCAAAAGGTTGATGTAGTTTTCTTAGATATTCAGATGCCTGATCTTAACGGTATTGAACTGGCCCGTGTGCTTGATAACAGCAAAACCAATAAACCCCGCATTATTTTTACCACGGCATATAATCAGTTTGCCTTAGAAGGCTACCGCGTTGATGCTTTGGATTACCTGCTCAAACCATTCAATTACGAAGAGTTTTTGCATGCTGCACACAAAGCATTGGCTTATGCCGAGTTGATTAAAAAATCGACAGCAACTCCTATAGTGCAGCCTGTTGCAACAGCCAATGTTGAAGAACGCATTGAGGATGAATACCTGTTTTTAAAGGTTGAATACCAGCTGGTTCGCCTAGCGCTTAATGATATTTTATACATTGAAGGCTTAAAAGATTATGTAAAGGTTTGGCTGCACAGTGCCGAAAAACCAGTACTATCATTAACCAGTTTAAAATCGCTCGAAGAAAAACTGCCCTCAAAAAAATTTATGCGCGTACACCGCTCCTTCATCGTATCGCTGGATAAGATCAACTCTATAACCCGCAACGCACTGCAAATTGGCAAGATCAATATTACCGTTGGCGATCAGTATAAAGAAGCCTTTAGCCAGTTTTTAAGCAAATGGGTATAGTTTTTTTGTAACACTTTGCTATTTTAAACGTCAAATAACAAAGTCCGGGCAAAACAGGCTATACAATTATATAAGTCCCCTCATAATTGTTTCGCTGCCGGTAAATAATGCTTTTTACCTATCTGCTGATTGCCATTTACCGGGATGGTTGTTTTGTAAAATCATTAACTATTATTAACATTTATTTCCGGTACTAATAAACTAACGCTGTTATATTTGCAGACTAAACAAAAGCCTGCACACGCTTATCACCCAATGAATTTTAACAAACATTCTGCTTCATCGTTAACAACTACTTTTAACCATTTGCTAAAAACCACTTTACTGGCAATACCCGTTTCGCTATTCATGTTGTCATGCGCCAGCAAGGGTGCTCCAAACGGTGGCCCGGCAGCCGGTGGTACACCAAGCTATAAGGTACTTACGCTGCAACCACGGTCGGCCACTTTAAATGCCGATTATCCTGCAAGTATACAAGGGTTACAAAACATTGAAATAAGGCCAAAAGTTGATGGTTTTGTTGAGGGCATTTTTGTTGATGAAGGTTCATTGGTAAAAAAAGGACAATTACTTTTCAAAATAAAGGCACCCCAATATGAGCAGGATGTACGCACCGCCGAAGCAGGCATAAAAACTGCCGAAGCCGACGTAAGTGCTGCCAGCCTACAGGTAAACAAAGTAAAGCCACTGGTTGAAAAAGACATCATCAGCCATTATGAATTGGAATCGGCACAATTCACGCTTCAATCAAAGCAAGCTGCTTTGGCGCAGGCAAAAGCCGCATTGGTAAATGCACGCGTAAACTTAGGTTACACTACTATCACCAGCCCTGTTAATGGCGTTATTGGCTCCTTACCTTATAAATTAGGTAGCCTGGTAACCAGCAGCACTACCGATCCTTTAACAACCGTTTATAATACAGCAACCGTGTATGTTTACTTTGCTATAAACGAAAAGCAACTACTTGATTTTAGTAAGGATAGCACAGGGAATAGCGGCTCACTTAAATCAAAATTAAGTAACCTGCCAAAAGTTTCTCTACTGCTATCTAACGGTTCCGTTTATGACCATACCGGTAAAGTTGAAACCATTAATGGATTGATCAACACCGCCACAGGCTCCGCAAATTTCAGGGCTGCTTTTGAAAACCCTAAAGGTCTTTTACGCAGCGGCGGCAGTGCCACCATCCGGATCCCTTCTACGGTAAAATCGGCTATTGTAATTCCGCAAACGGTTACTTATGCTTTGCAGGACAAGCGCTTTGTTTTTGTGGTGAATAAACAGAACAAGATAAAGAACCAGGTAATAACCGTTATGGATAATACCCCAGGCCAGTTTTATATTGTTACCAGCGGTTTACAAGGTGGCGACAGGATAATTATTGAAACGGTAAGCAATATTAAGGACGATACCGAAATTAAACCTAACGAGGTTAGTGCCGAATCTGTTTACAAAGACTTAAAATAAGGTCTGTACCGGGCACAATACTTTGTGTTCCCTGAAATATATAACGGTGGCATTAATAAGATCCACCTATCCTGATCAGCAAAAAGACGCATTGCGTTAGCTACATAAAAAATAAAAATGTTAAAAAAATTCATACAGCGGCCCGTACTCTCAACTGTTATATCGGTATTGCTGGTTATACTGGGGATGCTGGGTTTAATCAGCGTGCCTATTTCTCAATATCCTGACATTGCCCCGCCTACGGTACAGGTATCAGCCGGGTACAATGGTGCCAATGCCGACGTGGTATTAAAAAGTGTGATCATCCCTTTAGAGGAACAGATTAACGGTGTTGAGAATATGACTTACATGACCTCATCTGCCAGTAACGATGGTTCGGCCTCTATTACTGTTTACTTTAAGGTAGGCACCAACCCAGATTTAGCTGCGGTAAACGTACAGAACCGGGTATCAAGGGCAGCAAGCCTTTTGCCGCAGGTGGTAACAGAATCGGGCGTTACGGTACAAAAAAGCCAGAGCAGTAACCTGATCATTTTTGCGCTTTACAGCGATAACCCTGCTTATGACGAAACCTTTTTACAAAACTATGCCAAAATAAACTTAGTACCGCAAATACAACGTGTAACCGGTGTAGGCGATGCCAACGTTTTTGGTTCGCGCGATTATTCTATGCGTATTTGGCTAAAGCCTGATGTAATGTCGCAATATAGTTTGGTTCCAGATGATATTAATACGGCTATCAACGAGCAAAACATTGAGGCCGCACCCGGTAAATTTGGTGAAAACAGCGGGCAGAGCTTTGAGTATGTGATACGTTATAAAGGCCGCCTTAAAACCGCTTCCGAGTTTGGCGATATTGTAATAAAATCGGTAGGCAAAGGTCAGCTTTTACGCTTAAAAGATGTTGCCCGTGTTGAGTTGGGTGCTTTAGATTATTCGTTCCACATCCGAACCAATGGCTTACCGGCGGTAGGTGTTGCTATCAGCCAAACGTCAGGCTCCAACGCCCGTGATGTAATTAACGAAACCAAAAAGATATTAGACGAAGCATCCACCTCATTCCCCAAAGGGATGAAGATCACTTACCTGGTTGATGCCAACGAATATTTGGATGCATCGATAGAAAAGGTTATCCGCACGCTGATTGAAGCATTTATATTAGTGTTTATTGTGGTGTATGTTTTCCTGCAGGATTTCAGGTCAACCCTGATCCCGGCCATTGCGGTTCCGGTGGCTATTATTGGTACCTTCTTCTTTTTAAACCTGTTTGGTTTTACCATTAACCTGCTTACGCTTTTTGCCCTGGTGCTGGCCATAGGTATTGTGGTAGATGATGCCATCGTCGTCGTCGAGGCGGTACATGCCAAGCTCGATCTGGGTTATCAATCGGCAAGAAAAGCATCTATTGATGCCATGAGCGAGATCTCGGGTGCTATCGTATCTATAACGCTGGTAATGTCGGCCGTATTTTTACCGGTAACCTTTATATCAGGTTCAACAGGTGTATTTTATAAACAGTTTGGTATCACCCTGGCTATAGCCATCCTATTATCGGCAGTAAATGCGTTAACACTGAGCCCAGCATTGTGTGCCATATTTTTAAAGCCCCACAGTGAGGAACATAAAAAGAAAAATTTTGTACAAAAGCTTTTTGTAAGCTTTAATACCGCTTTTGATGTTACCACGCAGAAATATAAAAAATCGGTTAACTTTTTAGCGCATAAAAAATGGATAGTTATCGGCGCAATCGTATTGTTTTCGGCAGGATTATTTTTGCTGATAAAAACCACCCCATCAAGCTTTGTGCCTAATGAGGACCAGGGAACCGTGTTTGCTGCGATCAGCTTACCTCCAGCCTCATCAATGGACCGTACCAACGCCATTGCCGCGCAGGTTGACAGTATTGGCCATACCATCCCATCGGTACAAAACACTTTACGTTTGGTGGGCTTTAACTTTATTGCCGGTTCGGGCAGTGCATACGCTATGGTGATTATGAAGCTAAAACCCTGGGACGACCGCAAAAATGAAAGCCTGGAGAGTGTAATCGGCAAGCTGTCGCAAAAAACGGCTGGTATAAACGGTGCCAGTATCTTTTACTTTTCGCCGCCTACCATACAAGGTTTTGGTAACAGTGGTGGCTATGAGTTTCAGTTACAGGATAAAGGCGGCCACTCTACAGAAGAAATATATAAAGTAAGTACCACCTTTTTGGATGCCCTTAAAAAACGCAAGGAAATTCAAAGTGCCAATATTTCCTTTAACCCTAATTTTCCGCAATACCAGGTTGATATTAATGTGCCCAAATGTAAAGAGGCCGGGGTTACGGTAACTTCTGTTATCAGTACTTTGCAGGGTTATTATGGTAGTATCTACGCATCAAACTTTAACGAGTTTGGCAAGCAATACCGTGTAATGATCCAGGCCGATTACGGTTACCGCTCAAACCCGGTTGGCTTAAATAAAATATTTGTACGTAATGATGCCGGCACCATGGCGCCTATTACCGAATTTGTTACGCTGACTAAAGTATTTGGCCCCGAATCTATTTCGAGGTTTAACCTGTTCACGGCTATTTCGGTTACGGGCTCACCAAACCCGGGTTATAGCTCGGGCGATGCCATTAATGCTATAAAAGCAGTAGCTGCCGAAAAACTACCTGCGGGTTATGGCTATGAGTTTTCGGGCTTAACACGCGAGGAATTATCTACCGGAACACAGTCGGCTTATATCTTCCTGCTTTGTTTGGTGTTTGTATTCTTCCTTTTGAGTGCGCAGTACGAAAGCTATATTTTGCCTTTTGCAGTGCTCCTATCATTGCCTATCGGTTTATCAGGTACTTACATTTTTGCTAAGGTTGCGGGTATCGACAGTAATATTTATTTACAGATCTCATTGATCATGCTCATCGGCTTGCTGGCCAAAAATGCCATCCTGATCGTAGAGTTCGCGCTTGAACGCAGGCGTACCGGGATGGAAATTGTTCAAGCCGCCATTGAAGGTGCAGTAGCCCGTTTGCGCCCAATTTTGATGACCTCATTTGCCTTTATATTTGGTATAATGCCCTTAATGTTTTCAACAGGTGCGGGAGCAATTGGTAACCGTTCAATTGGTACGGGTGCAGTTGGTGGTATGTTTATAGGTACCTTATTAGGTGTATTTGCCATACCGGTATTATTCATCATTTTCCAAAGCTTACAGGAAAAAATAAGCGGCCCGCCACACTTAAAGAATTTTGACGAGGATGATAAGGAAGCAGTTATCATTTCAAAATAAGCTATTGTAATGAACAAAATATATTTAAAATATACCTTTTTAGTATTGTTGCCGATAAGCGTAATGTTATCCTGCCGGATAACAAAGCCTTACCAGCAGCCTGAAATGAACACCAGCGATCTGTACCGCGGAAAAGACAACACCGATACCACTACCATTGCCAGCATGCCCTGGGAAAATCTTTTTGCAGATACGGTTTTAAAAGCCCTGATTCACGAAGGGCTTTACAACAACCTGAATTTAAAAGTGGCTGTGCAAAAGATCTATGAAGCACAGGCAACATTAAACCAAAGCAAGGCTGCTTACTTACCAAACTTGAGCGGTAATGCAAGTGCCACGCGGTCTAAATTATCAGCTGCGAGTTTGGATTACCCTGCCGGGACAACCATCAGCACCTTAACAACATCATACCAATTAGGCCTTAGCGCATCATGGGAGGCTGATATTTGGGGGAAATTAAGCAGTGCTAAAAGAGCCGCATTTGCCAACCTTTTACAAACCGATGCTGCTAAAAGAGCCGTTCAAACCCAGCTGATAGCTGATATTGCCAACAACTATTACACCTTGTTAGCTTTAGATAAGGAACTTGAAATAACTAACCAAACCCTGCAAAATCGAATTAAGGATGTAGCAACCATGAAAGCCCTTAAAGAAGGTGCCGTAGTGAATGGTGCCGCAGTAGTGCAAAGCGAAGCTAACCGCTATGCTGCCGAGGTTGCGATCCCCGATCTGAAAAGAAGTATTCGCGAAACAGAAAATGCGATTGATATTTTAGTTGGCCGACCGCCGGGTGCGCTTAACCGGGGTAAGCTGGATGCACAGCAAGCTATAACCAATCTGCAAACGGGTGTACCATCACAGTTGTTAAAGAACCGTCCAGATGTTCAACAGGCGCAATATACTTTCAGGGGTGCTTTTGAAAACACTAACCTGGCACGTACGTACTTTTATCCGTCGTTTACCATTACCGCCAGCGGCGGATGGTCAAACCTACAGCTGAATGATTTTTTTACCAACTCTGTATTTTACAATTTTGCAGCAGGCTTAACCCAGCCAATTTTTAACCAGGGGATAAACAAAGCAAGATTAAAAACAGCGCAGGCACAGCAATTAGAGGCGCTGTATAACTTTCAGCAAAGCTTATTAAATGCCGGGCAGGAAGTTTCAAACGCATTATACGCCTATCAAACGGCTATTGAAAAAGATGGCTCGCGCAGCAAGCAGATCATTGCCCTGCAAAAATCGGTAGACTATACACAGGACCTTTTACGCTACAGCTCAGCAACCAACTATACCGATGTGCTAACCTCAGAGCAAAGCCTTTTATCTGCCCAGCTAAGCGGCGTTAACGACCGCTTGCAGCAGTTGCAGGCAATAGTTAACCTGTACCGCGCCTTAGGCGGCGGCTGGCGATAAGTACGAATTTTTATCAAATAAAATCACAAAAAAGCACCGCTTCCTTTATGGAAAGCGGTGCTTTTTTGCGTGGATGAATAAACTCTTATTGTTTAACTATAAAGGTTTTGATTTTGTACTCATCATAAACGTGAATATCCTTTTTAATCACTTGCTTGTTTGAAGTTACTTCGATGGTATAATCACCGTTTTCAAGCTTGTTTAAAATGTAAGCTTTTTCGGCTGGCTTATTACTGGTAAAAACATCTTTGCGTAACACATTTTTATCCTGATCGTAAATGATCACAATGGCTTTGCCCGGTGTGTTTTTATCTACCCTAATACTAACACCTTTGTTTGATGCTAATGTTGAAAAAGTAATTTCGTCCTTAACAGGTGCTTTATCAGCTAAAGTTTTTGAAGTTGCAGCAAAAAGGCCGGTGCTTGCTAATAAAAATAATGCGGTTAATTTGATTGAATTTTTCATGATCTTAATTTTTTTAATGTTTATGTATTGTATTTGTTATCGTTTTACAATTCAAAGAAACAACACTTTAAAACACTAAAAAAATCAAGTAGACCACCGTCTTTTTTATGTAGACCGGAGGCTTATCACCATCTACCAATACGCATAAATAGTTAATAATTAAATAAATGCGATATCCATCGGTTAAAAACAATCCTTCATAGATATACTTATCTTGTTCATCTATCTAACAAGTAAATAAACCTTAACCCGCAACTTGAAATAAGCAAAAATAAGATTACCCGGCGCTAACATCCTTTACTGAAACCTGCCCGCTTACCTTATGCTTTAATACTAACTTATGTTCGCCCGATGGCAGGATCTCTTTTTTTATCAAATAATGTTCGTCATCGTACGATTGGAAGTTTGCTGTATTATCCTCCGTTTTATTACCCCGCCAACCTTCAATCTGAACTGTTTCCCACCTTCCTGTTTTGGCAGACAGGTATGCCGCATCTATTATAGCATTTACTATATAGCCATCGTAAAAGCTTTCAAGTGGCTCGGTTTTATTTTCAATGGCATTAAACATATTGGTAAACATATTGGTGTAACCAAGTTCATGCACCTCATCCCCCACCGGGAATAACCATCCGCTATTACTTTCGGCCTTTTCGGCCACGTAGCCCCCTTTACCGGTACTAAACATTTCAAACCCTGTGCGTAAAAAGTTATTCAGCCAAATAGTTCCTTCGGTTCCCATAACCTCATCGCGCAGGTCCATTCCACCCCTAAAGCACCAGCTAACTTCAAACTGCCCCATAGCCCCGTTTGCATATTTTATCATACCCATAGCACTGTCTTCGGCATTTATGGGATGCACTTGTGTGGCTGTCCAGCACATCACCTCAACGGGCCTTATCTCCTTACCAATATAATTCCGGGCTATCTCAATACAATGGCATCCTAAATCAACCATTGCACCACCGCCGGATTGCTCCTGATCCCAAAACCAATCGCTATGCGGGCCGGGATGTGCCTCGCGTGATTTTGCCCAGAGCACTTTACCAATACTCCCATCCTTAACCGATTTCATCGACTTTAAAAACTTCGGAGTATAACAAAGATCCTCCAGATAACCGCCCATTATTCCGGCTGCTTCTACCATATCCAGCATTCGTTTGGCTTCGGCGGCTGTACGCCCCAATGGTTTGGTGCATAAAACATGTTTTTTTGCTTTGGCACAGGCAGCAACGGCAGCCTCGTGCAGGTTATTGGGCAGCGAAATAATTACCACATCAACATCAGCCCGGTTTACCAGCACATCCATATCATCGGTATAAATACTGAGCTTATAGTCGGCAGCAAATTTTTGAGCCTTATCTAAATTGCGCGAGTAAACGCTGATCAAGGTATCGCGGCCGCGTTGTGCCACTAAAGCATCCGCATAAAAGCGGGCAATAAAGCCCGAGCCTAACATGGCAATATTCATATTTCAGGTATTAATTGGTTTATAATTATGTAGCCGGTGGCCGATGGTTTATTGTCGGCCCTGCCAAATAAAATTACCGTTATTTGTTATACTTTTGTTATCCTTTTAGCAATTTTACTTTATGGCTATAGCGTACAGGCAGCAGATTGATGATGAAACGGAATTTGCGATCTGGAAAATAGAAGAAGAAGCTGACGAATTATACAGCCAGTTACAATTGGATGAGCACGAAAAAGCCCATTACGAAAAACTGAAGATAGGTAAACGAAACCTGCATTGGCTGGGTACGCGTGTTTTACTGCGTAAATTGCTGCGCACCGATGAATATATTGACTGTAAGATTGACGCACATGGCAAGCCCTACCTGGTAAACCTGCCTTACCATATCTCCTTAAGCCACTCCTTTGATTATGCCGCCGTAATGATAAGTACCAGGCCTGTTGGTATTGATATTGAGCAGGTAAAGCAAAAGGTGGAGCGCATTGCCCACAAGTTTATGCGCAAAGAAGAGCTTAAATTTATTACCACCCGCGATAAAATAAAACAACTGTACGTTTGCTGGTGCGCTAAAGAAGCGGTGTACAAGTGCTTCGGACAAAAAGAAGTATCATTTGCTAATAATATTTTGCTGGAACCTTTTCAGTTTGAGGGGCATGGCTGGATAAAGGCCAACCTGCTTAAAGGCAATACCGATATTAAATATGATGTTGGCTACCTGGAATACCAGGACTACATGGTTGGTTACGTTAAGGGATAGAAAGATGAAGAACAAAAAGGTAAATTTTATTGACTGGGGGCTGATTGATTACCAGCAGGCATGGGAAAAGCAGGAAGCTATTTTTGCCGAAACCGTAAACCTGAAGATTAAGATCCGTAACCGCGAAGTGGCAGCAGGTGTTGATGAGGAAGAAGATATACCAACCCCCAATTACCTTATTTTTTGCGAGCACCCGCATGTGTACACATTAGGTAAAAGCGGCAAGCCCGAGCATTTGTTATTGGATGAACAGGGCCTTAAGGAAAAAAATGCAGTTTACTACCCCATAAACCGTGGCGGCGATATTACTTATCACGGGCCGGGCCAAATTGTTGGCTACCCCATACTTGATCTGGATAATTTTTTTACCGATATACACCTGTACCTGCGTACCCTTGAGGAAGCCGTAATACTTACCCTTGCCGATTTTGGATTAACAGCAGGCCGCTATCCCGGCTATACCGGTGTTTGGTTTGATGCCGATAACGAGAAGGCCCGCAAAATTTGTGCTATGGGCGTACGCTGCAGCCGCTGGGTTACCATGCATGGCTTTGCACTTAACGTAAATACCGATCTGGATTATTTTAATAACATGATTCCGTGTGGTATTGATGATAAGGATGTAACCAGTATAAAAAGAGAACTTGGGCACGAGGTTGATATTAATGAAGTTAAAAAAATCCTGAAACATCATATTTCCGTACTTTTTGGTATGGAGATGTTATGAAGATAGTACAGATCATATTAATAAGCTTAACCGCATTAGCCGGGTGTACCAAAAAGGCTGACAGCAGCGCACAGGTAACCCAAACAACCGTAGTTACGGATACTACCAAAAAAACAATGACAGATACACTGAATTATCTTGCCTTAGGCGATTCATATACTATTGGCGAAGCTGTACCGCAGGTGCAATCTTTTCCATACCAGCTTACCAATGCCTTAAATGTTGATAAACTGGGTGTAAATGCCCCAACTATTATTGCAACCACCGGCTGGACCACTGACGACCTGATCAGTGCGATTGTCCGCAGCAACATCAACGGTAAAAAATATGATTTTGTGACCTTACTTATCGGGGTTAATGATCAGTTTCAGCGTTTAAGCCAGGATAACTACCGAACCAAATTTGTGCAGGTTTTACATACCGCCATTAACTTTGCCAAAGGTGATACCAGCAGGGTTTTTGTTTTGTCGATCCCGGATTATGGGGTAACGCCATTTGCAGGGGGACAGGATAGCATTATTGGACCAGATATTGACCAGTTCAACGCCATTAACAAGGCTGAAAGCACAAAAGCCGGCGTGCATTATCTGGATATTACGGCCATATCAAGGCAGGCTGCTAACGATCTTACTTTAGTTGCTCCTGATGGCCTGCATCCCTCCGGTAAAATGTATATGCTATGGGTGGCCCAGCTTGAACCAATGGTAAAAGCAAAACTTAAAAAATAACCTTCTTATTTTTTGGCTGCAATTTCTTCAATAGCCCTTACTAATTTATCCATATCGGGTATAGTGGTATAAACATGTGGTGTTATGCGCACGCAACTAATGTTTTCCCAATTTATGCCAACCACGTGTATTTTGTACTGATTAAAAAGAGCGCTGTCTAATTCGCCGGGCGTCATGCCATCCACACTTACCCCGCAAATAGCACAGGAGTATTTTGGATTGAGGGAAGTATGGAGTTTTACTTTGGGTACCTGCTGTACTTTTGTTGCCCAGTAGTTTTTCAGGTACCTTATCCGCTCTTCTTTCCGTTTGCTGCCTATGCCTTCATGAAAATTAATGGCCTCGCCAATGCCCTGCTCAATCGGGAAACTACGGGTACCAATGGTTTCAAACTTCCTGATGTCGCTGCTATGTGGTTTATCGTTACACATCAGCGGCCATATCTTTTCGATTTTATCCTTTTTGATCCACATCATTCCGCTGCCAATTGGCGCCGAAAGAAATTTATGTAAGCTGGTGCCAAAATAATCACAATGCAAATCGCTCACCTTAAAATCAAGCAAACCAAATGAGTGTGCACCATCCACAATCACCTCAATACCTTTTGCATGGGCCATATCCGCTATTTTACGTACGGGCATTATCTGGCCTACCCAATTCACCATGTGTGTTATATGGATCAGTTTTGTTTTTGGGGTGATAGCATCCTGGTAACCTTTTACAATTTGCTCATCATCTTCTATAGGCAGGTTAAAATTTATCTGCGTATAAACAATGCCCTCGCGCGCGGCCCTTTGTTTATAGGCATTGATCATATTTGGATAATCTTGTTTGGTACCCAGCACCTCGTCGCCGCTTTTCAGGTCGAGGCCGTATATAATGGTATTTAATGCTTCGGTGGAGTTCCGGTTAATGGCGATCTCCTCTGGCAGTACACCAGCCAAAGCAGCTAACTTTTCGCGCAGTGGCTCACGACCCTGATCAAGGATGCGCCACATAAAATAGGACGGGCCCTCGTTTGCCAATTGGTTATAACGCTCAACTGCCTGCTGCACCACGATAGGTGCCGGTGATACACCGCCATTATTAAGGTTGATGATGTTAGGGTTTACACTGTACGACCGCTGTATGGTGCTCCAGTAATCTTCATCCTGGGCAACCTCGATGGCCGTTAAATGGGCTACTTTTTTTGATGCCTGCTGCCAATCTGCCGCATGCACCTGGTTAAATAAACTGTTAACAGAAAAAGCTCCGGCAAGGGTTGCTGCCTGCTTCAGGAATATGCGGCGATCGTTTGTCATCATACAAACGAATTTAAGCTTTTAGCTTTAGTATTCCAAGTGCCTTATTATCAACACTCCGGCAAGCTTAAAGGGATATTTATGGCCAGGCCACCGTCTGATGTTTCTTTGTATTTTGAGTTCATATCCAGCGCGGTTTGCCACATGGTTTTCACCACGGCATCAAGGCTTACCTTGGCATTATCAGGATTGGTTTGCAGGGCAAGCTGCGAGGCAGTTATTGCTTTTATAGCGCCCATCGTATTACGTTCAATACATGGAATTTGAACCAGGCCGCCAATAGGGTCGCAGGTCATGCCTAAATGGTGCTCCATAGCAATCTCTGCTGCCATTAATACCTGGCGTTGTGTGCCGCCTAAGCACTCTGTAAGCGCCGCAGCAGCCATTGCCGATGATACCCCTATCTCTGCCTGGCAACCACCCATAGCGGCTGATATGGTAGCTCCTTTTTTAAAGATGCTGCCTATTTCTGATGCGGTAAGTAAAAACTGGATGATTCGTTCATCCGTATAGCTGTCACAAAAAACAATATAATATTGCAGCACTGCTGGTATAACCCCGGCAGCACCATTGGTTGGCGCCGTAACTACCCTGCCGAATGAGGCATTTTCCTCATTTACAGCAAGCGCAAAGCAGCTTACCCAATCCAGCGTATTCTTAAAGCTGTCACCAGTTTTGCGGATTGCGGCAACCCACTCATCATAATTACTATAACTATGGTTACCTATCAGCTTTCGGTTAAGCGTAGCTGCCCTGCGGGCAACATTTAACCCGCCGGGTAATGTACCTTTTGTATGGCAGCCGCGATAGATACACTCTTTTAAAGCGGTAAAGATATTCAGTACACCTGTTATGGTTTCCTGTTCGCTGCGCCAGGCCAGCTCATTCTCCATTACAATATCCGAGATCTTTAAACCTGTTTTTATGCACCAGTGCAGCAGGTTATTGGCTGTTTCGACAGGGAAGGGCAGATCAACCTCAGCTTTTGAATGATTACTGCCGCCCTCTTTTACTACAAAGCCACCGCCGATAGAATAATAAGTTTCGGATATGGCGGTGCCATTGCTTAAAAATGCCTGGAAGGTTACCGCATTAGGATGATAAGGCAGGCTCTCGTTAAACAGAAAGAGCATATCATCATCCGCAAAAAAACTAATTTCTTTTTTGCCTGCCAGTATCAGCTTGTGCGATGATCTGATCAGGTCGGTTTTAGGGCCCACCCTGTCAACCTCAAATGTTACGGGGTCGTCGCCGCTTAAACCTAAAAGAATGGCTATATCAGTACCGTGCCCTTTGCCAGTTTTGGCAAGCGAGCCGTATAATAAAATTTTAATTTCAACAACTAGGTCAAGCGTTCCGCGTTCTTGAATAGCTTCTACAAATTGCTGTGCAGCACGCCATGGGCCAAGCGTATGCGAACTTGAAGGCCCAATGCCGATCTTAAACATATCAAAAACAGAAATTTGCTCTTTTTGCATCGGTCAAAATTACAATAGTATAATGGAATTACAGCGACAAAAGGCCTTTAATAATAGCGCAGGCTGGTTTTATGATGACGAATGCAATTTATTAACCCGCTTTAGGGAAACTGATACCGGCAGCACCAAGTGCTTTAAAGATTTTTTCCATCAGGGCTATTTTTACGGTGAGATAATTTGCAGGTTCAACCCAAACATTAACAGTGAATTTTATGCTGTCAACATCAAGGCTTATTACGCCAACCCTTATGGCTGGATCGGTCAATACATTATCAGTGGAGGTAATGGCATCCTGCATAACTTGTTTGGCCTTATCAATATCGGCAGCGTATGCTAACTTAACCTCAAAATCAAGACGCCTTTTGCCTTCGCGGGTTACGTTCACAATAACTTCGTTAAACAGCTTGCCGTTGGGGATAATTACCGTTTTATTATCGGCAGTAATTAAAACAGTATAAAATATTTGGATAGATGTTACTTTACCTTCCTGCCCCTGGGCTAAAATACTATCATCAAGTTCAAAAGGTTTCAATAATAAAATGAGTACGCCGCCTGCAAAATTCTGGAAAGTTCCGGAAAGGGCAAGGCCAGCCGCCACACTAAACGCACCAATTATGGTGGTAAAGATGGTCATCTCGAAACCTACAATGTTCATTACCGAAATAATCAGTAATACATATAAGCTGGTGATGCTGAGACTAAGAAAGAAAGGCTGTAATGATGAATGAACCTTGTTGCGGCTCATCCTGTCGCGCATGCGTGAGCGGATAAACCTGATTACCCAAAGGCCTGCAAAAAAAACAAATATGCCGAAGACATATTGTGGGCCCCGCGTAATGAGCCAGTGGTGAAATTGCTGGTAAAACTCTTCTACTTTCATACAATGAAAGCGAAGTTAATAATTTTATTATTTACCGTATATAGTTATAAAAAGCTCTGGGCCTTTAAACAACAGCCATTCAACTAATGAGCTATGTATTTGTCTGGTTTTTTCTGTTATATGTTTCATAATACTCATACCTATTCAAATGCTGTGCCTAATAACTTAGTTTTGAATAGCTGCAACAAAAATACGCCTATTTGTAACCCAATTATTACTTAATCAATCATTTGATTAACAAATGACATTTCATTTACTAAAAAATAGCGCTTGGGGTGTAGCCTGCAAAACAAAAACCCTGTCTGTAAAAACAGACAGGGTTTTGAGGTGGCCTAAATACTGACCACTTTATATTATAAAACGGAGGGGATATTACATCATACCGCCCATGCCGCCGCCACCGCCCATTGCAGGCATAGCTTTGTCATCATCCGGATCATCTGCTAATACACACTCGGTAGTTAAAAGCATAGCTGCAATTGATGCAGCATTCTCTAATGCTACACGGCCTACTTTAGTAGGGTCAATAACACCAGCGGCAATTAAGTTTTCGTATTTATCAGTACGTGCATTGTAACCAAAGTCGGCAGTACCTTCTTTAACTTTTTGCACTACTATTGAACCTTCAATACCTGCGTTTTCACAGATCTGACGTAAAGGCTCTTCGATAGCACGACGGATGATCTGGATACCAGTGTTTTCATCTTCGTTATCACCTTTAAGATCAACTAATGCTGCAACTGCACGGATGAAAGCAACACCACCACCTGCAACAATACCTTCTTCAACAGCCGCACGGGTTGCATGTAAAGCATCGTCAACACGATCTTTCTTTTCTTTCATTTCAACTTCAGAAGCTGCACCGATATATAATACAGCAACACCGCCTGATAATTTGGCTAAACGTTCCTGTAATTTTTCTTTATCATAATCAGAAGTGGTAGTTTCTATCTGCGTTCTGATCTCGCTGATCCTGCCTTTGATAACTTCCGGATCACCAATACCATTGATGATAGTGGTGTTATCTTTATCGATAGAGATTTTTTCAGCCTGGCCTAACATTGAAAGGTCAGCGCTTTCTAATTTATAACCTCTTTCTTCAGAGATAACTGTACCGCCTGTAAGTACCGCAATATCTTCCAACATAGCTTTTCTGCGATCGCCGAAACCTGGTGCTTTAACAGCAGCAACTTTCAGTGAACCACGGATCTTGTTAACTACTAATGTAGCCAAAGCTTCGCCGTCTAAATCTTCAGCAATGATTAATAATGGCTTGCCAGTTTGTACTTGTTTTTCCAAAATAGGAAGCAATTCTTTCATCGATGAGATCTTTTTATCGTAGATCAGGATGTAAGGATTTTCTAATTCAACTTCCATTTTGTCGGCATTGGTAACAAAATAAGGAGAAAGGTAACCACGGTCAAACTGCATACCTTCAACAGTTTTAACTTCAGTTTCAGTTCCTTTTGCTTCTTCAACAGTGATAACACCTGAAGTACCAACTTTTTTCATTGCATCAGCAATCATTTCGCCAATAACCTCATCATTGTTTGCAGAGATTGAAGCTACTTGTTTGATTTTGCTGAAATCATCGCCAACATCTTGTTTTTGTGATTTAAGGTTTTCAACAACAACTTTTACAGCTTTATCAATACCACGTTTTAAATCCATTGGATTTGCACCCGCAGCAACGTTTTTAATACCAGCTGTAACAATTGCCTGTGCTAAAACTGTTGCAGTAGTAGTACCGTCACCAGCTATATCAGCAGTTTTTGATGCTACTTCTTTTAACATTTGAGCACCCATATTTTCAATAGGATCTTTTAACTCAATTTCTTTTGCTACAGTAACACCATCCTTAGTAATAGCTGGTGAACCGAACTTTTTGTCGATAATTACGTGGCGGCCTTTAGGACCTAACGTAACCTTTACTGCGTTAGCTAATATATCAACACCGCGCTTTAAAGCGTCACGTGCCTCAACATTATATTTAACTTGCTTTGCCATATTTTAATTTTTAGAAATTAGACTTAATGATTAGTTATTTAACACTCCGTAGATATCAGATTCTTTCATTATTAAATAAGTTTTACCTTCATACGGGAATTCAGTACCACCGTATTTTCCGTATAAAACAATATCACCTTCTTTAACAGTAGGATTTTTACCTTCTCCGTCTTCAGTCGAGATGGCAACAACAGTACCTTTTTGAGGTTTTTCCTGAGCCGTTTCAGGAATGTAAATACCAGAAGCTGTTTTGGTTTCTGCTGGTGCAGGCTCAACAATCACTCGATTGGCAGTACCTGCAATAGGCTTAATGTTAAATGACATAATTATAATCGATTTTAAATTTATAAAGTTTTCAGCTATGTATGAACATCAATTATGCCAAGCAAGCTTTAAGGTTAAAATTTGGCATATTAACTGTTCAATTGTCACTTTTAAGCAGCCCTGCTTTTTTATTATTAACGATAGCTTAACATCCTAATGCCATCGTGTCAGTAAGCTCCTTAAATAAAAAAAGGCTTTGGGAATCCCCAAAGCCTTTTCATTATATTTTAAATTGCTTACTTACCAGGTGCTGCTGGTTTTGGTGCAGTTGGCAATGTCATTGGTGCGTTTACAGGTGCATTAACCGGCTTTGAAGCTTTGTCAATTTGTTCCTTTAACTGCGGGCTGTCGCTTTTTTCGGTACCGCCTTTTACAGATACATTAATTGCCATTGATAATACCATTAAGGTAATAGCTAATACCCAGGTGCCTTTTTCTAAAAAGTCGCCTGTTTTTTGTACGCCCATTAGCTGTGATGAGCTTGAAAAATTTGATGACAAACCGCCGCCTTTAGGGTTTTGAATTAACACCATAAGTACTAAAAGTACACATACAACAATGGCGATGATCATTAATAATAAATACATTTCTTTTTATATTAGTTTGTTTTCTTTTCTAACTGCTCAATCTTGCCGGCAAAGTAACTACTTTTTTCCGGGAATTTCAACATCAATTTTCTATAGGATGCTATTGCCTTGTGATATAGCATCTGATCGGAGTAAATAGCGGCCAGTGTTTCGGTTACCATTTCGTCGCGGTCTTCTGAGCTTTTCTTGGCTTTGTTCTCATTATCCAGTTTATCGCTGCTTTGTGGTTTTATCTGCGGCTCTTCCTGTATAAAACGCTCAATAATTACATGTTCCTTTTTTAAAGGATCAAGGTTAAAAGGCTCGGCAGGCGGCGGAACACTTTTGTCAAGTTCTTCAACAGAGGTAATGTGGAATATATTTTCGTAATACTGCTGCTGTAACTCGTCGGTATTGGCTCTTTTTTTAGTTGTAGAAACAGGCTTTTCAGTTTCAGCATACGGCTGATTAATTGTTGCGTGCTCCTTACGGGTTTTATCCAGCCACCATAAAAACGAATAAGGCATTTTTTCGTCGTGGTATTTTGAAACGTCCTGCTGGTCTGCTTCTTCAGCAGCAGGGGCTCCAAATACAGGCTCGGTTGTATCAGCAACCGGCTTATTTTTCACTGGTTCTTCTGCTAAAGGCTGCGCTACCGTTACCGGGCTATCGTCAACCGGTGTGGCATCCTTATGCTCACCAAATGCCCTATCGAATAAAAAATAATCAGAAGATGCTATACTGCCTAATATCAGCCTGTCAGCCTCATCGTGCAGGTTGATCTGGTCAATGCCCACAATTTCATCAAAAGTTTCTTCCTCGATGTTGTGGTTAGGATGTTCAGTTGCTTCCGTTTGATGCGTTTCCTCTGGCGCTTCTTCGTGTGCTATGCTTTCGCTGAATGATGCTACCGGTTCATCATTTTCATGGACATGTTCCAGCGCTGCTATTTCATGAAACACCTCTTCAACCGGGGCACTATGCTCTTCGTTTGGGGTGTCGTCTATGTGTTCTGCAAAATGATGCTCAACAGGTACTTCTTCTTGCAAATCGTGGTGATCTGCCGGTGCAGCTACTTCAGTGTGTTCAACAGCATGCACGGTTTCATTTACCTGCTCAATTGGCTGGTGGGTTTCTTCTTCACTTTTAACTGCTTCGATCCCGGTATTGTATACCGCATTTGCGTGGTTGTATCCATATTCAAAAGGATCGTGCTTGCGCACAGCTTCTGTTATTTCTGTTTCAATAGCAGGTAATTCATCCGCAGGAGCATGTTCTTCAACATTGGCTTCATTCAATACCTCGTGGACTATTGATGATTCAGGATGTATTTCTTCTGCAGCAGCTTCAACGGGCGCTTCATGCACATGCTCAGGCGCTGCAATTTCATGAGGTTCATTATGCAGCGTCTCAAAAGATTCTTCAGGGGCCGGGGTATGCGAAATTGTTTCTTCTACATGCTGATGCTCGCCGGCAACAGTTTGGGTAACTTCGTGCTCAATGGCTTCGGGTTGATGTGCCCAGGTATGTTCCGTTTCTTCAATGGCAGATTCAGCAGCCGGCAGATCACTAAAATAGTTGTCTGCTCCACTGGTATCAACACTGTGTGTTTGATAGCCGGATAAATTACTTGCATGCCCATTTGGCTGAATAACAATACGATCATTGGCTACGCTACCAATGGCTGATGGCGAATTGATGAGTTTATATAAAGACCTGGCATTGAAATAAACAGATGCGCGCCTCAGGTTTTTTTCATCGCTTGCATGGGCAAGCAGGGCCTGTAAAATGCCGCTTTGCGGAAAATCATTAACCAGTCGTTGTAAATTATAGTTGTACAAATGGGCATCAGTAGCAGGATCTGCTAATAATTTCCATAAAAAATCATACTGACTGTTGTTAATATTTTGCTCCACGTTGTTGAAACTACAAATTGCTTACCAATTTGCAAAGGCTTTATTAAAAATATCTTCTGTTACCTGTTAATTTATATCTGCAATCAGGGCTTGCTCATACAAGCTAATTCCAATTTGCAAAGGCTCTGTTAAAAATATCTTCGGTTAACTGTTTATTTATATCTGCAATCAAAGCCTGTTCTTGCGAGGCTATATCGCCGCTAAAGTCTTTGTATTTTGAAAATGACTGCTCAAAACTAAGCTTTTTATCGGCATCGTATACATATTTTACGTTAACTGTAATAGTTAAACGGCTTTGTCCGGCAATTGGCGCCACGTTATTATTGGTTGCCTGGATAGATACCGGAGCAATATTATAATCGGTAATAGTACCAGACATAATTGCATCGGCCTCTCCCCTTACCACGTTTAAACGGGTGGTGTTCCTGATCCTATCCTTCAGTGCTTCGGTAAATTGCTGGCTCAGTGTATTTACTACCAGCTGTGCATTATTCTCAAAAAAATCAACCCTTATGGTTTTCATTGTTGCCGGGATAGATGCCCCGTTAAGACTTAAACTATAGGTGCACGCCTGGCTTATCAGGATCAATCCAAGTATTA
This sequence comes from Mucilaginibacter sp., assembly GCF_965277465.1. Lineage (GTDB taxonomy): Bacteria > Bacteroidota > Bacteroidia > Sphingobacteriales > Sphingobacteriaceae > Mucilaginibacter. The sequence goes on along the minus strand of NZ_CBDICW010000001.1, from coordinate 1,522,669 downwards.
CTAAAGGCCCCGTTATCCTCTTCATTTAATTATAAATTTAGCTCTTTTATTTTTCTGTACAATGTTCTTTCAGATATACCCAACTCATTTGCCGCCAGCTTACGTTTGCCTTTGTGCTTTTTTAATGCCTTACGGATCAGGTCTGATTCCTTGTCAATCAGCGACAGGGATTCTTCCACCTCTTCGGCATCGTGGGTTATATTGTAAGGGTTAACACTGCCATTATTGTTGTTAGTGCTAATAACGGGCTGTTGCAAGGTAAATTGCGCTTCGGGTGTTCCGGGCAGCTCAATATCCCTGTATAATTGATTTAAAGTTTGTGTATGGCTGGCATGGTTAACTGAAACACCGCCGTGTTCAATAATATCGGCAACTAATTTTTTCAGTTCAACCATGTCGCGTTTCATATCAAACAATACTTTGTATAAAATATCGCGTTCAGAAAAATCTTCCTTTGCCTGGTTTTCAACACGCATGGGCAGGTTTCGTCCTGTTTCCTGCGGGATGTAGGTAAGCAAGGTTTGCGCGGTAATAACACGGTCGCGTTCAAGCACAGCCAATTGCTCGGCCATGTTTTTCAATTGGCGCACATTACCGGGCCATGAGTAATTTATCAACACCTGCTGCGCATCATCATCCAGCTGGATTGGCGGCGTGCGGTATTTATCGGTAAAATCTGAAGTAAATTTGCGGAACAACAGGTAAACATCTTCCTTCCTGTCGCGCAGTGGCGGGATCCGCAACGGCACTGTGTTTAAACGGTAGTACAGATCTTCCCTGAATTTTCCGCTTTTAACGGCATCGTAAACATCAACATTGGTTGCTGCTATTACCCGCACGTTTGTTTTCTCGACCTTCGACGACCCTACCTTAATATACTGGCCCGACTCAAGCACCCTCAACAATCGGGCTTGTGTTCCTAAAGGCATTTCGGCAATTTCATCCAAAAATATGGTGCCGCCATTTACAGTTTCAAAATATCCTTTACGCTCGCCTACGGCACCTGTGTAGGCACCCTTCTCGTGCCCGAATAATTCCGAATCAATGGTACCTTCGGGTATTGCACCACAGTTTACCGCTATAAACGGACCGTGCTTGCGCGGACTCATCTGGTGTATAATGTGCGAAAAAACCTCCTTACCGCTTCCGCTCTCCCCGGTTATTAAAACGGAAATATCTGTAGGCGATACCTGGTTGGCTATATTTATTGCCCGGTTTAACAATGGCGAATTGCCAATGATCCCGAAGCGTTGTTTAATTTCTTGTACTTCCATACCTCCCGTTCTCCGGTAAAGGAGAGTTAGTTAAATATTTTTATGAGCTCTTTATCTTAAACATACCCTAATGGGCATGCGCTATTAAACAGTTTCAGGTACAACTACGCGCCCTATCATGGTAGCGGTTGTACTTTTTTCAATATACACATTTACGTACTGCCCCGGCTTGTAATTTTCATGCACCGGGAAAACCACCATCGCATTCTGGTCGCTACGGCCGCAATGATCATTCTTTGATTTTTTTGAGAAACCTTCAATCAGTACTTTTTGCGTGGTGCCCACCAACTGCTGCAACCTGATAAATGAATGTTCCTGCTGCTTAGCCACAATCTCTGTTAAGCGGCTGTGTTTTACAGCTTCCGGAATATCATCGGCATAGCGCTTGGCTGCTAATGTTCCCGGCCTTTCAGAGTACATGAACATGTAGGCAAAGTCATACTGAACATAGTCCATCATGCTTACTGTATCTTTATGCTCTTCATCTGTTTCGGTACAAAAACCGGTGATCACATCTGTTGATATAGCACATCCCGGAATGATACGGCGGATAGCATCAATCCGGTTCATATACCACTCGCGGGTGTAGGTACGGTTCATTAATTCCAAAATGCGGCTGTTGCCTGATTGCACCGGCAGGTGAATATAGTTGCAGATATTATCGTGTTTGGCAATGGTATATAAAACCTCGTCGGTAATATCCTTAGGGTGCGATGTTGAAAAGCGTACGCGCAATTCAGGGCTTACCAGTGCTACCATTTCTAAAAGATTGGCAAAGTTCACTGTTGCCCCGTTGGTTTCAGCAGCTTCCTCATTTTCAATAAGTCCTTTTTCCTGGCGTGCCTCATTACTTAGCTCGGCATCAAGCTTGTCGGCTTTTGCTTTTTGCCTTTCACTATCCCATTTGTACGAATCTACGTTTTGCCCTAACAAAGTTACCTCACGGTATCCCCTGTTAAACAGGTCAACACATTCGTTAACTATCGATTGCGGATCGCGGCTGCGTTCGCGGCCACGGGTAAATGGTACCACGCAAAATGAGCACATGTTATCGCATCCGCGCATTATAGATACAAATGCATTTATACCATTGGTGTTTAACCTAACCGGGCTTATATCTGCATAAGTTTCCTCTCGCGATAAAAGCACGTTTACTGCTTTCTGGCCGCTATCAACCTGCTCTATCAGGTTAGGTAAATCGCGGTAGGCATCAGGGCCAACAACAACGTCTACTAATTTTTCTTCTTCTAAGAACTTCGATTTCAAACGTTCGGCCATGCAACCAAGCACGCCAACTACCAAACCCGGATTTTTAACCTTAGCTACCTTAAACTCTTTTAAGCGGTTGCGAACGCGCTGTTCGGCGTTTTCGCGAATGGAGCAGGTATTGATAAAAATAACGTCGGCTGTGGCAAAATCAGAAGTGGTTTCAAATCCTTTTTCTAATAATATGGATGCTACTATCTCACTATCAGAGAAATTCATAGCGCAGCCATAGCTTTCTATATACAATTTACGACCATTATTTTTTTCGTTAACCGCATCTAAAACTAAAGCCTCACCTTGTCTGCTTTCATCATGTGTCTTATCCGGAACAAGCAAATCCATCATCATTATAAAAATTAGTCTGCAAAAATACATAAATTTAATTACAGCGTGACAGATTGGCAGCAATAACATTTTTGTATTTTCATTGTTATTATTCAAAACCCATTTATATTTCAGTGAACCAGGCAGATATACACCACAAAAAACCGATGCGCAAGTGGCCATTTGTTTTATTAGCAACAGTAGTGATCCTTTCGGCAGCAGGATATTATTATTACTCAAAGTTCCTTGCATCCAACCGTTGGAAACCCATATTACAGCAGGAACTGAAGGATCTTGTACTCAGATCAACTGATAGCCTGTATCATATTGAATATTCTGATTTTGATCTTAACATCACATCGGGCGATGCTTCGGTATATAATTTTAAGCTGATACCCGATACAAATGTTTATAATAAGTTGGTAGCGAGCCATAAAGCACCAGATAATCTTTTTATCCTGAGTGTAAAAAAATTAGCCATTAAAAATGTGGGGGCACGTAAAGCCTACAAGGAAAAAATATTGAATATTGATAATATAGATATAGAAAAACCCGACCTTACCATTATAAACAAGCGTTATAAGTTTAACGATACTGTAAAGGTAGGTAAGCCTAAAACCCCGTACGAGATTATTAAAAAAACTTTTAAGCAGTTACACATTGATTCTATTTCGTTAAAGGACATCAGTCTGAATTATATAAACAAAAGCCACCCGGTAGTAAAGCAAACAGCCTTAAAGCACCTGGATATTAATATATCTGATATTGTTATTGATTCACTTTCTGACAAAGATCCATCCCGTTTTTATTATACCAAAGGAGTTGACGTTACCGTACATGATTATAGTATTTTAACCCCCGATGGCTTATATAAAGCCGATTTAAAAAGGATCTTCTTTTCAACCGCGCAACGAAAGATTGTGCTGGATAAGGTATCATTTGTACCAAGGTACAACCGTACCGATTTTTATAAGGTAAGCGGCACAGCCGGCGATATTTATACCTTAAAATTTAAACGGATTGATATTAATGATATTGACCTGCAAAGTTTTCTACGCGACCAGGTATTGTACGCAGGTGTTATGGATATAAACAATCCGGATGTACAGATCTATACCAACAATGCTTACAAAGGAAAAAAGACTAGTAAAATTGGTAAAGACCCGCACCAGGCGCTGCAAAATGTAGCCCTTGATATGAAGCTTAAACGCCTTAACATTAAGAACGCTAATATTAATTATTCAGAAACTGATGCCACATCTGGCGCTACCGGCGAGATCATATTTAAGCACACCAACGGTTATATTTTAAATGTAACTAATGATGATGACCAGAAAAAGATAAACCCCTATATGCAAGCCTATATTAATACCCGCTTTATGGATGCCGCCAATTTGCAGGTTAATTTTAAATTTAACCTGATAGCAAAAAATGGTGCTTTCAATTACTCGGGCGAATTGGGCAGCTTTGATGGCCGCAAGCTGGATAAGTTAGTAAAACCGTTGGCATTGGTTCATGTAGAATCTGCCGATATTGATAAGCTTACCTTTAATGTGGATGCCAGCAACTATGCTGGCAAGGGCCATCTTGAATTTTATTACAGAAACCTGAAGGTTGATCTGCTTAAAAAAGTGGCGGGTAAACCAGGCCTTCAAAAACAGGGCTTTATCTCCATGCTGGCCAATAAATTAATTATTGAAGATAATAATCCGGATAAAAAAGGAGTTTTCAGACCTGGCCCGATAGACCTGCAAAGAGACCCTACTGTTTCGTTTTTTAGCTTTTTATACAAGGGATTACTTGATGGCTTAAAGCCAAGTGTTGGTTTTGATAAAAAAACTGAGAGCAAAGTTAATACTGCTATTGTAAAAGTTAGTAATTTGCTTGACAAGTTTAACAAGTTTAAAGAAGACCGTAAGCAGAGACGAGAAACACGACGGGCTAAGCGCGATTCTGTAAGAGCTGTGAAGGACTCACTAAAAAAATTAAAGAAAAAAAATGAGGGCAATTAATGGCTTATAACCTACTGAAGCACAAATGGCATAAAATAGGTGCTGCTGCTTTGGTGGCTTTTGCAGTCGTTATTTCCATTTTAGCTTTTTTAGTTAACATGTATTGGTCGCCCATATTGGCCGACAGGGTTAAAGAAGTTGTTTTAAAAAGCAGCGACAGCCTTTACAAAGCTGATTTCTCATCGGCCGAGCTGCATATAATCAGGGGCTCTATCGTTTTTTTCAATATCACCTTAAAACCCGATACGGCAGTTTATAACCGTAAAAAGTTACAGCACCTGGCCCCAAACAACCTGGTTGAAATCCATATCAAAAAGCTTGTACTCTCGCACATCCATCCTTTTAAATTATATTTTCAGCATAAGCTTTATATAAGCCAGGTAATGCTGTATGAGCCAGTTGTAAGCATTAGCTATCAGCGTAATCATACTAAGGATACGGTTGAAAAAGACCACCGTACGGCCTGGGAAAAAATATCTAAAAGCCTTAATTCGGTACGGATAGGCAGTATTTTAATGGGCGATGTAAAATTCCGCTATGAAGACTATTCGGGTAATAAATTAGCTATATCTGAATTAAAGGAAATGAACCTGAGCGCAACAGACTTGCTCATTGATTCGGCCACACAAACTGATAAAACAAGGTTGCTGTATTGCAAGGATATTGTTGCCCAACTAAATAATTACAGGGGTAAAACTCCGAACGGCTTATACACTTATAAAATTGATCAGCTTAAGCTATCCACTCAAAAATCGCAACTGGATATTGAGGGCTTTAACCTAAAGCCGGTAAACACCGATGAGTTTTTTGCGAAAACTCATAAAGACCGTTATACTATTCACTTAGATTCCTTACAGCTCAACAATTTTGATTTTTTAAATTATCATAAATACAGGATACTCAACGCATCAAGGCTCACCTTAAAAAACGGCGATCTCCAGGTTTTTGGTAATCCAAATTCTTCGCCCGTAAAAGAAAACAAGATCAAAAGTTTCCCAAACGTTGCGCTTAACAATATCAGTGCCGATATAAAAATTGATACGGCAATACTGCGCCACATTAATGTAACCTATAACGAATACAATACCAATTCAAAAAAAACAGGGCGGGTTTCTTTTAACAGCACCAGCGGGCGTATTTTAAATATAACTACCAATAAGGCCGCTATGCAAAAAAACAATATCAGCAGCGTACAGCTTACCAGTTATTTTATGAACCGCGGCAGGCTTAACCTAACTTTCAATTTTAACCTGACAGATAAAAACAGCTCTTTTAATTATAAGGGCAGCCTTGGGCCAATGGATCTGCAAAATATAAACCCGGCAACCATGTCGCTTGCTATGGTTAAAGTGAATTCGGGTATACTTAAACAGCTTGATTTTGATGTACAGGCGGATAATAAAGGTGCTAAGGGAAAATTGACCTTTTTGTATAATAACCTTAAAGTAAGCCTGTTAAAAGCCGATACCAATTTAAACAAGTTTAAAAGGCAAACCATAGCCTCTATGTTTGCCAACCTGTTTATTTTAAAACATAACAACCCGGATGTTGCGGGCGGTGTACCCCGGTCTTTTTACATGGATTACAAGCGCGCAGATGAAACACCTTTTTTTAAAATGGTATGGCAAACTTTGCTGAGCGGTTTAAAACCATCTGTAGGGCTTGATAAAAAAACGGTTGATGCAACCGCCGCTATGCTTAATGAGCATAAGCTGAACAAGCAAAATCACCAGATAAAGAAAGAGGAAAGAAAACTACGCCGTGCCGAACGTAAAAGAAAAAGGCAGGAAAAGAAAAATGCACACTGATTTGTACAGGGTCAGATAATTAATGTGCTTAAAAGTGATTCTTTGTGCAACCTTTATCCCTAAACATGCATCTTATTACTAAAACTAAGCATTATGAAAAAATTAGCATACTCCATTGTTGCAGCAGTACTTGTACTTACAGCAACAATAAACCCGGCAAAAGCCGATGAAACACGCAGCGTATCAGGCTATAATACCATTACATCAAGCGGCCCGTTCAACGTTCATATAAAAATTAATGGTACAGAAAGCTTAAAAATTGAAGCAAGTGCCGATGTAACCAAAGAAATTGAAACCACTGTTGAAGGCAGTAAGCTTCAAATTAAATTTAAACACCATAACTGGGGTAACGAAAGCTATGGTAAAATAGATATTTACATTACCGCAAAATCACTTTTGGCACTTGCTAATTCAGGCTCTGGATCTATGGATGTTGACGGTACTGTTAGCGGTGAGGATGTAAATGTGATACTAAGCGGATCAGGCAGTATCTCCTCATCTGTAAAATCAGGACAGTTACATGCAACCCTTAGCGGTTCCGGTTCTATTCATTTAACAGGTAGCGCCAATGATGCCAAAGTATTGATCAGCGGATCGGGCGAGGTATTGGGTAAAGGACTTACAACAGGCTCGGCATCTGTAACCATAACCGGATCAGGCAGTGCTTATTTCCATGCAGATAAAACTATTTCGGCACGTATTGTTGGATCAGGCAATGTGATCTACTCGGGCAGTGCAACTGTTGATAGCCATACCCTTGGTTCAGGAAGGGTGAGTAAAGAAGACTAATCAGGTTTTAAAAACTATCGCACTTTCAAACATAAATAAGAGATCCCATAAAAACTGCATGGCCTACTTTGCAGTTTTTATAGGATCTTTTTTGTTTAAGCTTTGCTTAATAAAATAAATTAAACACCATTTTTATTCCCTTTTGCTTTACCATATTTTTAAAACGGATTATATCATCGTTATCTGCAAAACCTGCTTTGGGTAAAAAATTAAAGGTGCGGCCATTCATTAATAAAAAATACTTTTCCCGTTCCACCAGCTTCTCAATTTGAGGCCATTTGGTCATCAGGCTTAAACTTTCTGCCTTAAATTCAATTTTTTCTTCATTAATTGTGAAATATAAAGGCTCATATAAAGCAGGCATCTTTTTAATATTTTTGCTACAAGTGAGATAAAGCCGGTAAGGAATTAAACCACCATAAATAATTAGCAATACAGCAACTACCCCCGCTTCTTCCCACCACCGGCATGAAGGATCGGACATGATGGTATAGGAGAGAAGACCAAACGTGATCAAAATAATCACTATGGTTCTAAACCGCAGGTACATCATTAAACTGATGTTGAAATAAGTTTTAAGGTCAATTATGCTGGTTACTTTAATGTCTTCCATTATTAAGAGCTGGTTATTGCAGCAGCAATTTGAGGTTGATACCGAAATTGGTGAATGCCGTATTAAAGGTTTGTGAAGTATATGGCCGCGTAAGGTTTGAATCGTAAAATACATTCAGGTTAAACCGCTGGTTTATTACATAATCAATTGACGGGCGAACGGTAATATTCTGCGCGCCTGATGATACCTCGGCAGCTTGTACATCGGCACGGTAAATTAGCGTTTTATTATCCTGTAAAGACATATCGAACTTAAACGTTACATCGTTATTTTGCTTGGTGCCGCTAAACCAGCCAAACGGGAACCTGAAATTTTTGGTATGATAACCCCAGCCAAAAACAAGGATGTTTTGATTTTGCTGCGCCAGCTGGCTGTTAAGCAAACTTAAACTCAACGACCTGCTCGACCGGTACTCAAAATTTGCCGTCATGTTGTTTTTAAACCGGCCGCTTAGCCCAATCAAAGGCACAAACTCCTCAAAAATAGTAACCGACGAGAACTGGTAAAAAGGCAGAAAATCGTTATTGGCATCCCTGGCACTTACGGCCCCGTTTGCCTGCTGGTATTGCAGCAGCGTGGTATAGCCGGTTACGTTGTAAGATGAACGGTAGCCATGGCTAACATCAACAGATTCAAAAATATCACTTAAAAAAGGCACTTTACTTAAACCGTTATAGGTTATCTGCCAGTTAGGGATAGGGATATTAGGGAACTGGCTTAAACCTGATGTACCTGCAGTTTTACCGGCATAGGCATCCAGGAAAGCCGGCACCAATACGTTTTGCGAGTTAGGGCCATATCCGTCAGCATAGCCGGCGGTGGTGGCGGCTGATGAATTTGGATTTAGTTTACCCAGCCGCTGCGAAATAATGGTACGGTTATCCAAAAACTTCTGGAACGTTGGCGACGAATTATCGGCTCCCTTAATTTTTGAGAACGCGGTTGCAATAGTTAAATAGGATACACTATAATCACCTGTAGTTACCGGGTTAAGGTCCTGTATATTGCTGGAGCCATCAATAGATTTAAAACTTGTTTGGTAAGTATGATCCTGCTTTTTAAAGGCCATCAAATCAATCCGCAATCCTTTTATAGGTTCAAGGGTTGATTTTAATTCCAGGTCGGTATTCAGTGTGGTTACATATAAACTGTTTTGCAGCGTATCCGTACTTATCCAGCCGTTATTAATGGCTTTAGCCCTGATGTCGGCCTGGCTGCCTAACAGGAACCCTACACCCGGTGCATTATAGCTCAAATCCTCTCCTAATAAATTAGATTGCGGCAGGTAGCCCGGTAAAAAAGTACCATCGGTACGGGTGTACGTTCCGCTTATGTTTTTAATTCCTGTTAAAAGGCCTAATAAAAACCGGTTGAACGGGCTTGTACTCTCCGAGTTCATTTCCCTTTTAATGAATTTGAATTTGTTGTACAGCATATCAAAGTTCAGTATAGGGTTAAGCTGTACTTTACGCGAGTTCTGGATGCTGTTACCCACATCTAACTGCGGATCATTGAGTGCAAAAAGCGGCTGGGCCTGCCAGTTAAAGCTGGTGCTGTAATGGGCAATTAAGCTTGTCCAGTCCATACCCGGTATTTTGCTTAATGGTGCGGTATAATTAAAGTTGATGTTGTGGTTATAATTGGTGGTACGGCCCAATTTTTTCAGGTTTTGCCAAAGAGTATCAATTTTTAAACCATTTAATCTTCCGGCGGGTTCATCAACGGTTGATAGGTTGGTGGCATCAATATCCATAGTTAATGATTTTGATAAATTCCAGCCGATGCCGTAAACGCGGGTAATATTAAAGGTTTTGTTAAACGTGGTTGGGATAGAGATGTAATTGTTCGGATCGTTATTCCGCAAGGTATTTTCCGAATAAAAACGGTCAAAACTGATACTGAAGTTTAACCTTGATGGCAGCAGGCTATAATTAATATCACGAAACAGGGCCAGCATATTGTTTTTTATCACCTTACTTAAAGGGCTGTAATATTTTGGCTGGTTGGTATAATTATAGGCTAATTGCGCCTTATAAGTTTTCTCCAGGTCGTTTTCTGTCGTAAAATCATGGTGCACATATTGGCTGTAGGCATAGGTAGCGTTCCAGTTTGAAATATCCCATGCATGGTTTTGTGCCTTTGAATCTGTTTTAGAAATATGCACATTGGTAAAGCTGATACTCCGGCGCATGGTATAATCCTCCGCTGCATTTTTAATTGAATCGCGTTTTTGCGCACTGCTGGTGGCGTTGAGCGTTTGCTTTAAAGTAACATCGGGCGAGGCCGGGTCATACTCCGGCATGCTAACCTGCGATGATACATTTACATAAGCAGGGATATGCACACCGCTTTTATCCGGAAAGAATTTTCCGAGTTCAACACTCGCCGCTACATCATAGGTGCGGGTATCATTAAGGCTCCGGTCAGCCAGCCTTGAATCCAGCGAGCCAAAGCCCACCGTTGTTTTACTGCCGGATACGGTTATATCGGCAAAATCAGCAAGTTTGGTATCTAATCGGCCAATGGCGGCCCAACCGCCTTTTTGGTCAAAATCACTAAGCCGTAATTCATCAAACCAAACAGTGGCTGCTTTATCAAGGCCGTCGTCTCCGCTGCTGCTTGATGTTTTTAGCGGATTACGTACCCCTAACATTACCGTTGTGAGCCTGCTCAAATCAGGCTGACCAACAATAGTGATCCGGTTATGCCCGTCAGTCACCGTAAAAGGCATGGTAAACGGCCATGGCTTACCATTATATTTGGCATTGTTACGGGCAAGCTTAGCTGTTGTTAACAAGGATAGCTGCAGATCGAGCTCATTGGCATCCGGCCAGATAGACGATGGATCGGAAGTATTGGGCTGCGTAACTTTAAGCGGAATCTCGTACTCGTAGTAATTATCTACATAATCAACCCCTAAACGTACAAACGCGCTTACATCATTATCCTTTAGCTGAGCACCTTCGGCATGGATAAACATCTGCATGGTTTTATACTTACGCAGATCGTTATTAAACAACCTGAAAGCCGCACGCGAGTAACCATCGCGCAGGGTTGTTACCACTTCGGATAGCGATTGCTCATTAAGCTTGGTATTACTTTGTATGTTGTTATAATCGCGCTGGCGCTGTATGCCAGGTGGTACTACATAAGGGATAGACGGGCGGCTGCCGTTCTCTTCAATATTTACCGTACCCACATCTATGGTTGAGTTATCAAGCGGCGGGTTAACTATTGATGGATCGGCAATTACATTTACCGGGTTATTTTCTGTGTTGAATGCGCGCCACTCGCCTCTAACTAACTGCATGGTAGCAAAACGCAGTACAGCGGTATCGGCAAAGTTGGTCATGAACATACGCATATAGCGGATAGACTTAAAATCCTGGATACCGCCAACGGTTGACTGGTAAGCATTAATAGGCACCCTGAACTGGTACCAGGTAATATTTTCCTGGCTGCCATTGGCCAGTTTAACCAATGAGGTTACCTTATCGGTAACAAAGTTTTTACCGATAACCAGATCCTGCGGGCGCATGGATACTTTGTACTGAAAGTATTCATCATCCTGATCCATCGTGTTATCATGGTTTACATCCTCACCATCGGGCAATGAGGTTGATGCCGATGTTTGCAGCCCCAATATGGCCTGCGATTGCTCGGCAGTTGGTGAGTTACCATCGGTGCCGTTATACTTGCTATAGCGGCTTAATATGCCCGCACCAGTTTTATCCAGCTCAGGGCCCTGGTAGTACTGGTAATCATCAGATGATGGATCCGCCGCAAAATTGGTTGCCGCTGCTCCGGTTAATTGTCCCTTTACCTGCTGAACAACCGTACTGAATTTTTTTTGCTCATCAGCGTCGGCCAAACCATCCAAACCAACGTCCTGTAGCTTGCGCGATGCCGGGTTATTATCAAATGCATTAACTACGGGCTGCAGTTTGGCTACACGGCCCCAGTTTGTTTCATCAACGTTGGTTAAAGTGCCATCAACCGGCAGTCCATTTTCTAAACTCTTGCGTCCATCTTTCAATATATCTTCTGATACATTACCCAAGTTAAAATACAGATCGCCACCTGCTGAATTTTTTTTATAGGTGAAGGGATCCATCACCCAAAACTCAATATACTGTACGTTTAAAGCTTCAAAATCATTGGCGTTGATACCGCGGAAGATCCCACCCCATTTTGTTTGCGGCGTATTAAAAGTTCCGTCGCTTTTTAAATCGGTAGTTCTGTAATTGTACTGCCCACGTGTGTTTGGATAAAAAGCCAGGTCGAGCGTTGAGATATTGATAGGCTGCCCGGTTGGCGATTGTTTAAAAGGAAATACTTCTGTTTCCAATATCTGCCTTACATAGTTATTTGACAGCTCATTTTTGCTGACGGGTATGGAGCCGGAGTTGGTATAAAATATAGGATCGATATTATAAAATGCCAGGCGGGCGCGGTTAAAGCCATAACTCAGATCATTAAAAGCAGCCGACTCAGGGAACATTTGTGGTGTGCCCGAAATCTGCCAGCTGCTGGCACTCTTTACATCAATTACCGACTGGCTGTTTTCAAAATCATCCAGGTAAGATGTTCCGTTTTTTGAGCCCGCGAAATTTAGTACCGAAGGGCTGCCAGGCAACAGTTGGGCAAACTCCCCGCTGAAACTGATGGACGATGGTACTTTAGTATGGATGAAGGGGATCTTATCAACCAAACGGGTAAGCAAGCGCGAGTTGGAATTATAATTGGCATCAAACCCATAAATGGTATTGGAGATCGACTCCTCGCCAACAATTTCATTTTGGGTGATGGGTTGTTCCGTTAAGTGCATTATGGTGGCACCTAATAATAATTTATCATTAACATGATAATCAAACCGGGAGCCAAACAATGATTTTTGCTGCACCCCAAACAGTTCGTTGTTTTCTACCTTAACCGTTATGGGCTGGCCCGATGAAAGCAAGGCTGTATTTAATATACGGATACGGCCTGCGCCATAATCTACCGTGTAATCCGTGCCTTCGGTAAGTTTTAAGGTACCTGAATTTACCACTACCGATCCCTGCGGAATATTTACCGCGTTTAACTGATACTCTGAACCCCCGGTTGCCGAATAAGTCCCCTTTATTAAATACCTGTTAAGCTGCGGAAAAAACTGCTGCGCTATGGTTTTGGTTGAATCATAAAGCGGTTGGTAAACATAGCGTTTTGCCAATGCCCCCTCACTTGCCGTAAATTGTTTAGCTAAGTCTGATCCGAAAGGCTCTAACTCCGGGAATATGATGCGCCCGTTTTGTGAATCGATGGTGATGTGCTCTAAAAAGTCAAAATAACCGTCGGGTTGTTTGTTTTGCTGCTGATCGAGGTTGTCAAGGCCGGTAAGCTGAATCCAAAGTTTACTTTTTGTATTCTGGCCCTCCTCCATTATGGTTTTTTCAATGCCCGATTTATCATCAAGCCGCGTAATGGTCAGCTTAAAATCTGTCGGACTGATCTGAAAAGCATTTAGCGAGTAAATGTTTTTCATCATCAGCTTCCAGGTAGGCAGGCTGGTTTTAAGCAATTCGTTCTTAAGCAATTTAACATACAATACCTTCGGGGTAGTTGGGCTCACAGGCACATCGCTCGAAAACTCACCCACCTGGTACTGCACACCGTTGTAGGTGTATTGATAGGCAACGGCCAGCACCTCATCATTATTTAAAGAGGTATTTAACGAGATATAACCTAACTGCGGCTGCAGCGTATATTCTTTTGAGGTTAGTTTACGTGCGTAGGTAAGCTTGGCATAGTTATCTGCCCCGCCAGTACTCCTGAAATAAGTACCTATGGTATTCTGGGGATCGTTTGTTAAGCGGGTACTTGCCGGCAAATTACGTAACAATGAGTTTGATTGCTGTGTAAACCCTGGCCCCTGGAAGCCCGCAGGTAAGCCCGAATAACCGGCACCGCCCTGCACCAATGTTTTGTTATAAGGTACGTTTTCTCCCAAATCCATTAATCCCAATATATCCCTTGAGTCGGTGGTGATATTGGTACGGTTAGTTGTCCAAACCTCAATTTTAGTGATGTTTACGTTTGAACTGATAATGGGAATATTGGAAAGCGCCTTATTATAATTATTGCGGAAAAACTGCGACAAAAAGTAGTGCTTGTTGGCCTCGTAATCTGCCGGGGTAAGTTTAAATGCGCCCTGCTGCCCTTTATTATTTATGGTAATAGTTTTGGATTGCGACCGCTGCTGTGATAATATGGTAGTTACATCCAGCTTGCCAAACTTCATTTTTGTTTTAATACCGAACAAGGCCTGGCTGCCTGTTATCAGTGTTGTATTAAGCGGCATACTTACCGTACCGGCTTCAATTTCCTGGATGATCTCATCGGGCTTGCCGGTATAATCAAGCTTTATCTGGTTTTCAAACTGAAACTGAGCATCGGTATTGTAATTGGTAGTTATTTTTAATTTATCGCCAATGCTACCGGTTACGTTTAGCTGTATCTTTTGATCAAAATTAAAGTTAAACTGTGTACGCTGCTTGGTATTAAATAGCGGGTTTTCGTTCTTATTAACCTGCCCCTGCAATATAGCCTCAACCGATCCCTGTGGCTTTATGTCAATGGTTGAGCCGCCAAAGATCTGATCAAAAGTTTGACTGCGCACTTTAAACACCGGGATAAAACCAGGCTGCTGCGATTGATAGGCATACGTATCAGAAAGCTGCTGAAAATAACTGCGCTGATTGGCCCGTTCCATAAAACGTAAATACTCGTCAAAGGTGAGGTACTGTGGCGGGCGGTACAATAAGTTACCTACGCGCTCATACAATATATACCTGTTGGTAATGGCATCATACTCAATGGTACGCACCATGTTTGGCGGGTCGGCATCAAATATGCCGGCACGTAAACGGTAGTTCCTGGAGTCGGGGTTTTTAACAGGAATTTTAACGGTGAGCGAATCTTTTTTTGTACCCGGAGCTTGTTGTTGGGCTAAAGCAGGTACTATCCCGCAAAATGCAGAAATAAGCAGAACCAGTACATTAACCTTCCAGGTAAAAATTCTAATCAAGATTCAAGTTAAAAATATACGTAATTATAAACTTTTTAAGGCAGCTTTAATCAGCTGTTCAACCGTTAAATCAGTACCGTTTTTGCTTATTTCCTGATCCAGTACTTTTTCAGCTGCATTTTTTACAAAACCTAACATAACCAATGCCGATAACGCTTCTTCCCTTGCTGTTTTATTTAAAGGAATAGTGCTCAATGTATCTGAACCTTCTTTACGTAACTTGTCCTGAAGCTCCAGTATAACGCGCTGTGCAGATTTTGGGCCTATACCCTTTATACGCTGAATTAAGGAAACATTACCGGAAATTATTGCATTCTGTATTTCCTCCGGGGTGATGGACGAAAGCATCATACGGCCAGTATTTGGGCCTATGCCTGATATAGATATTAAATGTAGAAACAAACGCCGCTCTCCCTCATCAAAAAAACCGTATAGTGTATGGGCATCCTCTTTTACGTGCAGCCACGTAAAAAGTTTACAGCGTTCGCCGGTACCGATCTTTGAATAGGTATTTACAGATATATTGATGTGATAGCCCACTCCTCCGGCATCAATCACCACAAAAGCGGCGCTTTTAAAAACTAATTTACCATCAATATATGCGTACATGTTTTACTATAATTTATCTTTTTAAATGCCGGTAGCTTAAGGGATCAAGCTGCCGGCATGGTAAATACTATTTAACTGATCGCCTGGTTAAGCTTTTAGTGCTTTAGCCTGCGCATCAACTACTGCAATGGTTATCATGTTAACTATCTCCCGTACCGAGCTGCCAAGCTGCAATACATGCACCGGTTTTTTAAGCCCTAAAAGTATTGGGCCAACAGCTTCGGCACCGCCTACTTCCTGTAATAGTTTATAGGCAATATTGCCCGATTCAAGGTTAGGGAATATCAGTGTATTGGCTGGTTTACCTTTTAATGTCGAAAACGGAAAGTTCTCTGCCAACAGATCGGCATTTAAGGCAAAGTTTGCCTGCATATCACCATCAACCACCATGTCGGGATATTTTTGATGAAGAATTTTTACGGCTTCTCTTGTTTTTTCAGGGATCATACCTTCGTTAGATCCGAAGTTGGAATAAGATAATACCGCAACCCTTGGGTTAATATTAAACTTACGTACCGAGTCTTCAATCAAAACAGTAATATCAACCAATTCCTGCACAGAAGGATTTACGTTAACCGTAGTATCCCCAAAAAACACAGGTCCTTTTTTAGTGATCATCATGTACATACCAGCTACACGGCTCACCCCATCATCGGTACCGATGATTTGTAAGGCAGGTTTAATGGTAGTAACATAATCTTTAGTAAGGCCTGAAATCAATGCGTCGGCTTCGCCAAACTGCACCATACAGGCACCATAATAGTTACGGTCGGTTAATAGTTTCCTTGATTCGGCTTTGGTAACCCCTCGGCGCTGGCGTTTGTTATATAAGTATTCTGAGTAATCGTCTATCCGCTCGCAATTATCACGTGGGTCAATAATATGTACATCGCCTAATTCAATGTCATACTCTTTCATTATCTGCTTAATCTTGCTCACATTGCCCAGCAATATTGGTGTGGCAATGCCTTCTTCTTTTACAATTTGGGCGGCTCTTAAAATTTTATACGTATCAGCTTCGGCAAAAACTATCTTTTTAGGGTTTTGCTTGGCCTTGTTGGTAAGGCTCCTCAGTAATTTATCATTAATTCCGATGCGCAATCTAAGCTCCTCCGTGTAGGCATCCCAATCGGTTATAGCCTTACGTGCCACACCCGAATCAACTGCTGCTTTGGCTACTGCTGATGATACCTCGGTTATTAAACGCGGGTCCATCGGTTTTGGAATGATATAATCGCGCCCGAATTTTAGGCTGGTTGTATTATAAGCCAAATTAACAGCCTCCGGAATAGGCTTTTTAGCCATTTCGGCAATAGCTTTAACCGCGGCAATTTTCATTTCCTCATTAATAGCGGTAGCCCTTACATCAAGTGCACCCCTGAAAATATAAGGGAAACCTAATACGTTATTTACCTGGTTAGGAAAATCAGAACGCCCGGTTGCCATTATAATATCCTTACGGGCGTTTATAGCCAGAGTATATGAAATTTCAGGATCGGGGTTAGCCATTGCAAAAACTATGGGATTTTTTGCCATAACTTTCAGCATTTCGGGCGTAACTATGTTCCCGGCTGATAGCCCAACAAAAACATCGGCATTTTTCATAGCCTCTGCAAGTGTTTTGGCATCCTTGCGGGTGGTGGCAAACTCCATACGAATATCGTCCAGATCGGTACGCTCAGGCGTTATCAATCCATTAATATCAAACATTACCAAATTTTCTCTTTTAACGCCCAGTGCCAGGTACATTTTGGAGCATGATACCGCTGCCGCCCCTGCACCATTAACCACCATTTTTATTTTATCAAGCTTTTTTCCTTGTATCTCGCAGGCATTTAATAATGCTGCGCCCGATATAATTGCCGTACCGTGCTGGTCATCGTGCATTACGGGGATCTTCATTTCGGCCTTTAGCCTGCGCTCTATCTCAAAACAGGTTGGCGCCGATATATCTTCCAAGTTAATACCGCCAAACGTAGGTTCAAGCGCTTTAACAATATTTACAAACTCATCAACAGTTTTAGCATTAACCTCCAGGTCAAATACATCAATATCGGCATAAATTTTAAACAGCAGTCCCTTGCCTTCCATTACCGGCTTGCTGGCCTCAGGGCCAATATTACCCAAGCCCAAAACAGCGGTTCCGTTACTGATAACCCCTACAAGGTTACCTTTGGCGGTATATTTATAAACATCTTCAATGTTGTTTGCAATTTGCAGGCAGGGCTCGGCAACGCCGGGCGAATAAGCCATACTTAAATCTCTTTGCGAATTGGTGGGCTTGGTAGGAACTACCTGTATTTTGCCGGGACGGCCTTTTGAGTGGTAATTTAATGCGTCCTGGTTACGGGTTGGTTTATTCATCATCTCAGTTTCAAGTGCGCAAAATTACAATTCTTTTTAGCGGAAAGGAGAATGATATAGTTGGAAAGCATCAACATTCAGGCAAAAAGATTAAACGAATGTAAATCCGGAATCAAACTTTCCGGATCAGGAATCAACTATCCGCGATTAATTTTGATAGTCATCCCGGGTTGTAAACGATCTTTTTTTAAGCCGTTTAACGACTTGATCTTTTCAACCGATGCCCCATCAAATTTCTCAGCTATCCCGCTAATGGTATCGCCTCTTTTTACTTTATAGGTAATGTAATTGGTATGATGGCTTGCAGCTGGTTTTTCCTCAGGCTCATCGCCTGCGCTGCTTAACTTAAGCCTTTGCCCTACTACCGCTTTGTTACTGTGCAGGTGGTTCCAAACCTTCAGGTCCTGCACCTCAATACCATAGGTATCAGCAACATCGCTTAGGGTTTCGCCACGCCTTACTTTATGATAGGCTGGTGTTTTTTCAGCCTTACTTTCGTGATAAGCTGCATAAACCGGTTGCGGTGCCACTGCCGGCATATTGGAGTTATTTAGTGCTTCGTACAGAGCAGCATACCTGTTTTTATCAATCTGCGGAATAACCAGGCGACGTGGTGCCTTTACTGTCCCGTTAACGATCTGTCTTTTGTAGGATGGATTAAGGATGGTCAGTTCCCTCAGATCAATACTTAATGCCGAAGATACTGTGCTTAAAGGCACATATTTATTTACCAAAACCGTATCTGTTTTCATCGAGAACGTACAGGCCTGCGGGATAATGTTATGCTTGCCGTAATAATTCATTACGTAAGCCACCGCAATAAATGCAGGCACATATCCGCGTGTTTCGGCAGGCAGATACTGGCGGATAGACCAAAAATCGTTTGCTCCACCAGCTTTTTCCATAGCACGCTCCACGTTGCTTTTACCACAATTGTATGAGGCTATGGCAAGCAGCCAATCACCAAACTCCTGGTAAGCATCTTTAAGGTAAGCAGCAGCAGCATAGCTGGCCTGGATAGGGTCGCGGCGCTCATCAACATAATCGTCCATGTTTAAACCATACAGCTTTGCCGTGGTAAACATAAACTGCCAAGGGCCTGTTGCACCCACTCTTGATACGGCATAAGGATCAAGTTTTGACTCTACTATTGACAGGTATTTTATTTCATCGGGGATCCCCGCATCATGAAACGCCTTTTCGTAAATAGGGAAATAATATTTTGATAAGCCCAAAACATGGCCCATTTCCTCGCGGTTGCGGGCATAAATGTCAATGTAGCTTTGTACGTATTCGTTATAATCAAGCGGAATATCTTTTTTTATAGAGTCAAGACGTCGCTTGAACATGCCGCTCTGGCTGGTAAGCGGAGCTGGAGTATTAATTACCGGTACTATTACCGTATCGGCATAGTTTTGCCCCATTAACTGACCACTTTGCAGCATTGCCGATGCTTTAACATCAGCCGGGCAAAAGGCGGCAGTAATTATCTGGAGTGAAAATAAACAGAGCGAAAGCGTAAATATTCTCTTCATTCTTTAGATTTTATTTAACTAAGCGAATGCTGTTTAGCAGGATATTTTACTAAAATATTAAATTTTTTATAGTTCAAGGAAATATTTAGCAAAATTTAACAGCTCCTGCTCCCCAAAATGCTTGGTTAACAATTGTAAACCTAACGGTAATCCCTTACTATTATTGCCTGTAGGCAACGATATGGCGGGTGCGCCGGTTAATGAAGCTTGTACGGTAAATATGTCAGAAAGATACGTTACAACCGGATCCTTCTCTTTTTTGCCCAAATTAAATGCAGGCTCGGGAGCGGTAGGGATCAGTATAAAATCGTACTCTTTTAAAATCTCCTCTGTTTTTTCCCTGATCAGCCTGCGTACTTTTTGTGCTTTGGCAAAATAAGCATCGTAATAACCTGCGCTAAGCACAAATGTACCCAGCATTATACGTCGTTTTACCTCTTTACCAAAACCTTCGGAACGTGATTTTTTATAAGTAGACAATAGATCGACAGCATTAGGACTGCGATAACCATAATGCACCCCATCATACCTGGAAAGATTTGATGATGCCTCGGCCATGGCCAAAATATAATAGGTAGGCACCAGGTACTCTAACAATTCAAAAGCAATAGGTTTAACGGTATGCCCTTCGGCCCTTAGTTTATCAATATATTTTACCAGCGTATCCTTAACCTCGGCGTTTACACCAGGGCTTGACAACGCTTCCTGCAAATAAGCTATTTTTTTAAGCCCCGGTTTTTTAATATTATTGCTGAATGAGGGTACTTCCACATTGGCTAATGTGCTATCGTAAGCATCAGTACCTGCCATTATCTCTAATAATAATGCAGCATCCTCTACTGATCTTGTTATAGGACCAACCTGGTCAAACGATGAGGCATAAGCAATAATACCATGCCTTGAGATGCGGCCATAAGTTGGCTTTAAACCAACCAACCCACAGAACGATGCCGGTTGCCTTACCGAACCACCTGTATCAGTACCTAAAGCCGCATGACACATACCGGCTTGTACAGCAACTGCTGAACCACCTGATGAACCACCCGCAACCTTTGTTTGATCGGCATGATTTTTTACCGGGCCGAAATAAGAATTTTCGTTAGATGCACCCATTGCAAACTCATCGCAGTTACAACGACCTATAATCACTGCATCTTCGGCAAGTAAACGTTCAACTACGGTTGAGGAGTAAACAGAGGTGAAACCCTCTAAGATTTTTGATGAGGCATTAACTTTATGCCCTTTGTAGCAAATATTGTCTTTAATTGCAATAACCATCCCGGCAAGCCTGCCTGCGGTACCCTGTTTAATGCGGGCATCCACCTGTTTGGCATTAGCCAGGGCTTCGTCACCAAATACTTCGTTAAAAGCATTAAGATGGGTGTTTGAAGCTATTTTAGCTAAATAGCCTTTTACCAGTTTCTCAACTGTAGTCTTCCCAATTGCAATCTCACTCTTTATCTCGTGTAAAGAGGCATAAGATTTAGTCATGGGGCTAAAATAAAAAACTTATCCGTTGAATGTGAAATTATCAACAGATAAGTTTGAAATATTATAAATAAAGGGGCAGGGTTAAATAAATTAACCCGGCTTACAACCTAAACTTTAGGTTTTTCTTCAGTACTTGTAGTTGTAGAGCCAGTATTGCTTTCGCCGTTCTGAGCGTCTTTAAACTCTTTCATGCCTTTGCCTAAACCTTTCATAAGTTCAGGAATTTTTTTACCGCCAAACAGTATTAAAATTGCAATGATGATCAGAATAATTTCTGGTGCGCCTAATCCACCCATGATTTTTTAAGTTTTATGTTATGTTTATATTCTTATTACGAATTTTTTGTTGATTCAGTTTTTGTCAAATCAATATGTGAAATATCATGCGTTGTTGCCGGGGCCTCTTCTGCATGTGTTTCAACAGCACGCTCATTAATTACCGGGTTAGGGTTTTCAATAAACTGCATGGTACCTGAAACCGGCTGATGAGCCTCCAATAAGGCTTCGCTTGATTCAGGAGCAGGATTAAGTGCAGTTTGCTGTGCGGCAGCTGCAATCTCGTCCATTTTCTTTTCTTCTCTTTTTTCCTCGTAACTATTGATCTGGTTATTGATCTCACGTTTTACACCTTCTGATGCATCCTTAAAATCACGGATCCCCTTACCTAAGCCCCTGGCAATTTCTGGCAGTTTTTCGCCACCAAACAGCAAAAGCGCCACAAATACAATAAGCACCATCTCCGATGAACCTATGTTCAAAAATAACAAAACTGAACTATGCATACGGTTTATTAATTAAAGCCTACAAATATAGACAATTTAAAATTTATAAAGTTTAATCTAATTTGACACCAGCCAAATTTTAGGGTTAACCGGCACCTTACCTTTATACAGTGCAAAATTAACTATTGCTTCCCCAGTTGATGAATCAGTAGCCACAGTACCAATAACTTGTTTGGTACTTACCTTTTGTCCATCGCTTACGCTAACGGATTTAAGGTTAGAGTATGCTGTAAAATACTCACCATGTTTTATAACCACCAGCCATGTACCCAATACGTTTATAATGCTGGATACCTCGCCCTGGAAAACTGCCCTTACCGAAGCGCCCGTATTTGTTTTGATACCCCATCCGTCACTTTCGTTCTTGATGCCTACATTATCATAATAAATACCAAAACCCTGCTTAATGCTGCCTGCTGCAACCGGCCAAGGCAATGATCCCTTATTCCCCAAAAAGTCGCTTGATAGTTTGGCGGCCTCTGGTGTTGCATTCAAAACTTCACGATCGCTTGAGTTTTTAGTTATCGCTTTTATTTTAGGAATATATACTTCCTTGGTATCTGCTTTCTCAGCGCGTTCTGCTTTGGCCTCTGCTGCTTTTCTTGCTGCGGCTGCCCTTGCCTCTGCCCTGGCTTGTTCTTCGGCCTTGCGCCTTGCTTCTTCTATCTCCCTGCGGATGGCATTACTAATCTCCCGATTGGTTCTGCTTATCTTTTTTTGTACATCCTGCTGCTGCTGTTTCAATAAGCCTTCGTGCTTTGAAAGATCAGCTACCACCTGTACTTGGGCATTTTTTTCTTCGCCCAGTGTTTTTTTCTCTTTTTCCTGGTCAACTAACAGGTTACTTTTTTCCTTTTTGTTTTTATCCAGTTCGCCAATTTTAACATGCAGCTCACCTTGCGTTTCCTGTATGTATTTAGCCTGTCGTTCGCGATAGGTTCCTATTTGTTGTAAGTACTTTAAACGCCTGTAAGCCTGGTTAAAATCTTTTGCGGCAAAAATAAACATCAGTTTATTATAGGCGCTTTGGTTACGGTAGGTAAATAATACCATTGCCGCATACTCCTTTTTTAACTGATCTAACTGCGATTGTAAACTACGTACGGAATTATTGCTCTCAGAGATTTGATTATCTAAGTTTCTTACCTCCGAATTTATATTATTGATCTTTTCTTCGCGAATACCTATTTGCTGCTTTAATAAGTTTAACTGTTTTAAAGTAGTCTTTTTATTATTTGATGTTTCCTGATACTCATGGTTTAGCTGATCTAACTGCTGCGTCAATACTTCGCGCTGATGTTTTAATTCAGCGCTGCTTTGTGCGTGTGCACTTACTGCTATAAAAACAAAAAGTGCAAATAGTGCCGCTTTAAAAAATTTCATTAACCTGCTTTAGTTGTCAGTCGCTAAACTGAACGTACACAAAAATATGTTAGTTATGTATTATGGCAATATAAATACCTAAATCTAATGGTAATTTAATCTGCCGGGCTGTACCTTGACGGAATGCTGAACGGATATTCGAGCGGTTGATCAAAGTCGGCCTTTATATAATGCAAATTAACCTGTATTTTTTTATCTTTCACTGCAGATGCCATATCTATTTGTGATGGAATGATCCTGTTGGTAGTCTGGATGAACGCTGTATTGGTAACCAATAACGATTGCCCGGCTGTTTGGTTGTTTAAATTAGTTTGCGTAGCCTTCATATCAGCACCTATAATAAGTTTGTAAACCATGCCCTGCAAACTGCCCGATAAGGTGGTATTACCGTTCAGGGTTTGAAAATCACTGTTCTCGTTCAATAATTCAGGTACTGCATTGCCTATCAATAGTGATTCAAGCGTTTTATAATTTACCTGCCTGCCGGTAAATTTATAAATATAACTAAATGGCTTGCGCACATAAAGGCTTTGCAAACGGTTTATCAGCATAATGCTATCGGGCGTAATTAGTGCCCGGGCTACTTCAATCCCTGCAATAGCTGTAACTGAAACCCAAATTTTCTGATCCTTTTTGATGCGGATATTTAAGGTAACATCGTTACTGCTGTTACCCATATCGAGCTTGGTATGTGCCTTACCCGAAAAGGTATTGAAATTGGTTTGCCTGCTTTTTATAGCATTAAGCTTAACCGCTTTGGTATCTACAGGCTTAACCACTGTACTATCTACAGCCACCCTTTTTACAATGGCCTGTTTTTTTGCTTTACAGCTGCATATAAGCAGCAAACCGCATACCGACAGTAATTTTATGCTGCCCAATACCTGTGATGCGTTTTTATATAAAACCTTATTCAATGTATTTCTTTTCATTTATTTTCCGTTCCAATAGAGGCGACTGGTCACCGTTTGACTTAGCTTTTTTCCAATTGTCAACTGCTCCCTCAATATTCCCCAGATAAAACAATATGTCGCCATAATGTTCGGCCTTGGTTGCACTTTTAGTTTTATCATCGGCCAGCGCTTTTTCCATCCAGGTTTTAGCATCAGCATAGTTTTTTTGTTTAAACAATATCCAGGCGTAAGTATCCTCAAACGATGCATTATTAGGTTGCAGATCGTTAGAGTGTTTTGACATTTTAGCCGCTTTATCAAGCTGCTCGCCCCTTAGCGACAAATAATAAGCATAATTATTTAACGTGAATACATTGTCCGGATTGTAGCTCAAAGCCTTTTCATAAGCATCGTCGGCGCTTTTGTTATCCTTTAAATCGTGGTAACAATCGCCCAATGTGGAAAAGCTTTGGGAAAGCAGCTCCTTATCCTGGGTTTCTAACTCGGTTGCATTTTTAATATACCCCACGGCTTTATTAACATCCTTTTTCTGTAAATAAGCTACGCCTACCAGGTAATTCATCCAGGCCTGGTTAGGGAAAAGCGACAGTGAGTTTTCGCCATCTTTAATGGCGCCATCCATATCATTATCGCCCAATTCAATCCGTACCAACTGCTCCTGCACTTCATAAACCTGGCTGTTAAGCGCTACCGATTGTTTATAGGCAATCTTGGCATCCTTCAATTTTTCGTTTTGCAGCAGCATATCGCCATAAATGGCAAAAGCACGGGCATCACTGGGGTAAGTTTTTGTAAGTATGCGGCTCAGATCAAGTGCACTGGCTTTGGCATTAGGATCAGGAAATTTAGGCAGATAGCCTAAAATGATCTTTAGTTTTTGCTCTATATCAACATCAGGAATGGCAAATGCAAGCGTAAGCTGGTCATAACTGGCTTCGTAATTTTTTTTATCCCGGTAAATATCAGCAAGCGCTAAATGGACCAAGCCGCTGTTAGGGTCAATCTTTTCGGCAGTTTGCAGGGTTTTAAAAGCTTTATCGTTAAAATTATTGGCACTGTAAAGCTGCGCCAAAAACAGGTAATATTTTATTTGCGATGGATTAGCGGCTATCATTTGCTCTAACTGCTTAGCTGCCAAATCAACCTTACCTTGTTTAAGGTATATTTTTTGACGGTTAGCTAAAAGATCATCAGAGGGGGCTGTTAACGCTTCTATTTGAGCATAAACCTGCAATGCCTCATCATACCTTTGCTGAATAAAAAATGCATTGGCTTTATCATAATAGTAATCCGCTTTATCTGGGTTTAACCTTATTAACTCGTTAAATACATTTTCAAGCTTGGCTATTTCATTGTTTTTCTCGTAGCAATCGGCAAGGGCTGTCCAGTACCATTCATTATCCTGGTTAACGGTCACAGCCTTTTCAAGCAGTTGCTGGGCATCGGCATAATTATTTTTTGTGCGCTTAATTATAGCCAGTTCATAAAGCGAGGCATCGTTTGAGGGATCGATCTGGATCACCCTTTCTAAAAACTCCGAAGCAAGGGTGAGGTTTTCCACTACTTTTTCGCGCAGGGCCGAAAAGAAAAGCTGTTTCACCACCTGGCTGTCCATTGAGGTCATGGGCCGGCCAACAACCATTACAACCGGATTGCTTTTGCTTTTATCCTGCGCAAAGGCCGTATCAGAAAAAGACAGAAAAACAGAAACAAGAATAAACGCACCAAGTACTGACCGTACCGCGGCAATATTCATTAGTGTTCCATATTCAAATCTTTTATTGTTCATATAGTTTTATGGGTGCTGTTTAGTTTGATGTTAACCTATGCCGGTATGGCCATAACCGCCTTCGCCCCTTTGGGTTTCGTTTAAGGTTTCCACCTCTTCCCACACGGCTCTTTCGTGGCGGGCAATTACCATTTGGGCAATCCGGTCGCCGGTATTGATCTCAAAATGCTGCTCCGAATAATTGATGAGCAAAACCTTTATTTCACCACGATAATCGGCATCAATGGTTCCGGGCGAATTAACTATGCCTATACCATGTTTAAAAGCCAGGCCGCTCCTTGGGCGAATCTGCGCTTCAAAGCCTTCGGGCAGTTCAATATACAGGCCGGTTGCAATTAGTTTGCGCTCCATAGGCTTCAGCATAACTCTTTCGTCCAGATCGGCACGCAGATCCATCCCGGCAGCATGCAGGGTTTCATAGGCCGGTAAAGTATTTTTTGATTTGTTGATTATCCTGATCTTCATTACCTCTTAAATATAGCCCTTAAATTTTTACCCTCAAAATAAAGAGCAATTAATACAAACAACAGGAACAGCGCATTCCCTACAAATATATTCCTGTTAAAAACATAGAACGATAAGTAAACGATTACAGCTGCTGAAATAATATAGGCAAGATTTTTTTTAAGATTATAAGGTATTGGATAATTACACTGGCCCCACATATATGAAAACAACATCATGGTGGCATATGCTATAAATGATATCCAGGCTGATGCCATATAACTGTATTTAGGAATCAGGATATAGTTTAAAATAATAGTTAATACAGCACCTATACCTGAAATATACAGGCCATATTTTGTTTGATCAGAAAGCTTATACCACACGGAAAGATTCATGTAAATACCCAGGCTTAAATAACCGAACAGCAAAGGCGGAACAACACCCAAGCCAGACCAATAAATATTAGCTACCATCTGGTTATGAACCAGGTGTGTTTGCTTACCTACTATAATAAGGGCCAGAAAGTTCACATTAGCTATAAGGCCCACGCAGATAACAGCTACGGTAATCACAAAATAATTCATTATGCGGGCATAAGTTTCGCCCGAGTTTTTATTTTTTGCATGACTGAAAAAGAAAGGTTCTGCCCCGAGCCTGAAAGCCTGCACAAAAAGGCTTAGAAACAGCGCGATTTTTGCACAAGTACCATAAATACCCACTTGCTGATCGCTAATGGTTTGCGGAAGCATGTGCTTTAACATCACCTTATCTAACGACTCATTGATGATGAACGAGATATTAGCAATAAGTATAGGCCAGCTGTAAGTAAACATTTCGCTGAACATCGAAAAATCAAACTTTAGCCTAAGCTTTATAATCTCGGGTAATAATAAAAATATGGTTAATATGCTTGCGGTTGCATTGGCAAAAAACACATAGCCTACCCAATGTGGCCTGTACCAGCCCGATAACCATTGTGCGCCAACCAAATTATGCTTAATAATAAATGGGATACCAAACAGGAAAAATAAGTTAAACGCCATTACAAATAAGATGTTGACGCATTTTATTACCGCATATTTAACCGGGCGCCCGTCGGCACGTATTTTCGCAAATGGAATTACACAAAAAGCATCGGCAACCAATATAACCAGGAAGCTTTTAACATAAAAAGCATAATCAGCATGATCCTTAACTACACCGGCCTGCATGTAATTGATGATCTGATCTAAAAATAAAAGACAAAAAAGCAAAAACACTAAAGATATTGCTATAACAACGCCAAACGCATTATTATAGACCTGTTGCTTATTATCTCCTCTTTTTTGCAGATACCTGAAATAGGTAGTTTCCATACCAAACGCAAGGATAGCATTCACAATGGAAGCATTACCATACATGGCAGTGAATACACCATTGCCGCCCACAGGGAGTGTGCGTGTATAAATTGGTGTTAGAACAAAATAAATCATCCGGGAAATAATGGTACTTAAACCATATATGGCCGTTTGCCCGGCAAATTTTTTAGCGGTTGACAATACTAAAAGGTATTAATAGTGAAAGTTTAAGCAGTAAAAACTACTTTTTTACAACCTCAAAATTACGATAGTTTTTCAATTCGCCTTCATGGCTTTCAACAGAAGTTACTTCGGCACCTTGGGGGCCTTCGTTGCACCATTCCATAAAAAGCTCAATAATCATATCACTTCCTTCGGCAGCAATGGAAACATCACCATTGGGCTCGTTTTTAACAAAGCCCTTAACGCCTAACTGATCGGCAACGGCCTTGGTTGATAGCCGGTATTGAACGCCCTGTACCTTGCCTTTTATAGTAATATCGAAGTGTTTCATTAATTATTAAAATATAATGCAAAGTTAAACCCTGAAAAGTAAGAAGTTATTTAAAATTGACATTTAGTTTGTAACTATTCATCAGCAACGCAAAGTATTGCACCGCTACCGAAGTAATGTTGTTAAATCAACTTTTTTACTTTGGTTTCGGGGGTAATCTTTAAACCGTCAAGGCCGGTTATCAGGTTAAGGCCCGGGGTTTTGCCAGGTTCAATGGTGCCTTTTTCATCAGCAATACCTAAATATTCAGCACCGTTAATGGTACCCCATTCAATCAGCTGGGCGGTGCTTAAAGCTGGGAATTTGTCCTGCAATACGCGCATCTCACTTAAAATACAAAGCTTATTATTAGATGCAAGGCTATCGGTACCTAATGTTAGGTTATACCCCTGCCCTACAAAAAGTTCAACCTTTGGTACCCGGCCTTCAATATACAAATTGGCATTTGGGCAAAAGCAGAAGTGTATTTTACGGTCAAACCGTTTTATAAAGTAAATATCTTTTAAGTTGGTGCAGGTATTATGCACCAGCAATATATCCTGCTTACTGGTAAGTAATGGTATAACCGATTGGATGGAGTTACGCGCTTGCGGTTTAAAATGGGTAATATCCATACCGAAGGAAGCATAGAGATCGTTAAAACTCCCAAGTTTATAGCGGTAAAACTTGTTTTCGTCCTCGCACTCCTGGTTGTGCATACTGATCAGGTTGTGGCCCGTATCACTATACTTTTGGATCAGTTTAAACAACTCTTTCGAAACCGAATATGGGGCATGCGGCGTAATTGAGCACGACATTGGCTTAAACTCATTTAACAAGGCTAATGCCCTGTCGAACGTTTCAGCTGCCTTGTCTGGCAAAAAGCCAAAGGTTTCAATAAAACTATGGTAGTATAACTTACTCTTTTCCTTTATAGGGATGCTGATATTGGTATTTGAAATATCGCCCACGGCAACAATACCATTTTCGTACATTTCATTATCGGCTTTTAAAGCTTCGTCGAGTACAAAAGCGGGGTCGGCCCCTCTAAACTTTTGTACATCCATAATAAAATTGACCAAACCGGTGCGTGGGGTAAGCTTAGCCTTTAGATGCGAAAGCTCCAAATGGCAATGCGTATTGATAAACCCGGGGCAAATAATACCACTCAGATGTTCGGGGGGAGGTGCATTAATAGCTACTGTATCAGCAATGGAAATTATCTTTCCACGGTCATCAACAGTTACTATTCCGTTTTTAATTGGATCGGCACAAACAGGGAAAACGTAATCGGCTCTAAAACTTTTCATTCAAGTATAAATAACACTTCTCGTACATCCTTTGTTAAACAAATCCAACTTTATAAATACACTTAACTTTTAGTTATTGTTTTAAATATAAACGAATGTCATTTAAAAAAGATAGTTTTTTAAATTTTGTACCTTTGTATCGTGATTAATACAAAAGATAAAATAGATATCCGCAGTTTAAGCCTGGATACCTTACAGCAACATTTCGTCCGTATGGAGGAAAAGGGCTTCAGGGCGAAACAGGTTTATGAGTGGCTGTGGAAGAAATCATGCTTTTCTTTCGACGAGATGAGTAATATTTCAAAAGAACTGCGGGCTAAACTTGACGAAAACTTCGTCATCAACAACGTGAAAATCCACAACTCACAGTTCAGCGCGGATAAAACTATAAAAAATTCTTTTATTTTACATGATGCGCATTTAATTGAGGGCGTTTTAATTCCAACTCCGGGCCGAATGACCGCTTGTGTATCCTCACAAGTGGGTTGCAGCTTAACCTGTAAATTTTGTGCTACAGGCTACATGGAGCGCAAACGCAACTTAAATCCAGATGAAATTTATGATCAGGTTGTACTGATTGATCAGCAGGCGCGCCAAAATTATGGTATCCCCCTATCAAACATTGTGTACATGGGCATGGGCGAGCCTTTGCTGAACTACAAAAATGTGATGGACTCTATCGAGAAGATAACATCCGAAGAGGGTTTGAACATGGCCGCCAAAAGGATCACCGTATCAACAGCGGGTATTGCCAAAATGATTAAAAAGCTGGGCGACGACCAGGTTAAGTTTAACCTGGCCCTTTCGCTGCACGCAGCAAATGACGAAAAACGAAACACCATAATGCCCATAAATGAGCAAAACTCATTAAAGGCACTGGCCGAAGCATTAAAATATTACTATGCCAAAACTAAAAACCCGGTTACTTACGAGTATATTATTTTTGATGGCTTTAATGATAACATTCAGGATGCTGTTGAATTAGCACAATTTTGTAAACACATACCCTGCAAGGTTAATATCATTGAATATAACCCCATATCGTTTGCTGCATTTATAAATGCAGGTGAGGATAAGGTAGAGGCATTTGCCGAGTATTTGCGTAAAAATAATGTTAATACGCACTTACGCCGCAGCCGTGGTAAGGATATTGATGCAGCCTGCGGACAATTAGCTATAAAAGAAGAGGCAAAAGTTTCGGAATAATAAAAAACTGCGGTACATTCATATAATGAATTTGCAACGCAGTTACTTGGCCGATTTTGTTTCGCTGCTTTTTCCTGAACTTTGTGTGGCCTGCCGCCAGAGCCTGGTAGCTAATGAGCGGTTGATCTGTACCGATTGCCGCTATAATTTACCCTTTACCAATTTTCATTTACAGCCCGACAATATTGTTGCCCGCCAGTTTTGGGGTAAACTTGATATTGAGGCAGCCTATGCACTGTATTATTTTACCAAGGGCGGAAAGGTCCAGAATTTAATGCACCAGTTTAAATACAAGGGGATGCAGCAAATTGGCAACCTGTTAGGCAACCTTGCCAGCGAGCAATTAACTAGGAACCCCATTTTTAATACGGTAGATGCTATTATACCTGTACCCCTGCATAAAAAAAGATTAAGGGAACGCGGCTACAACCAAAGCACCTGCTTTGCTGAAGGCTTAGCTCAAAAATTGAATGCACCGGTTTTGGATAATAACTTGGTACGTGTTATAAAAACAGAAACGCAAACCCATAAATCAAGGTTTGCGAGGTTTGAGAATATGCAGGAAGTGTTTACGGTTTTAAACCCGGCCCAATTAGTAAATAAACATGTTTTGCTGGTTGATGATGTAATAACCACCGGATCGACACTGGAGGCCTGCGGCGCTGAGCTTTTAAAAATTGAGGGGCTTAAGCTAAGCATAGCTACAATTGCCTATGCCGAATAATTAATGTCCTTTCACCAATCAAAATAACTAAACCTTCTGGAAAGCGCTTAATTTTTGTAACAACGATGCGGGCTCAAATGGTTTTAAGATATAATCATTCATTCCAGCTTCAAGGATCTGATCTTTTTCAGAGCTTAACATAGATGCTGTTAGCGCGATGATTGGCAATTGCTGAAAATAAGCTTCTGTTTTGGCACGGATGATCTGCGTGGCTTCAATACCGCCCATTTCTGGCATATAAACATCCATTAATACAACATCATAATTCCTGTTGCTTTCTATTTTCTCAACCGCTTGTAATCCATTTTCGGCAAAATCGGCTTTTGCACCCCATTTGGTTAATACTTTATTAATCAATAGCCTGTTTATATTGTTGTCATCAACAACAAGTACGTTTAAATTTAATGCAGTTTCCAAGGTAAATGATTTACTGTTTATACTGTAACAGCACTTTTAACGCGTGCAGCGCTTAAAAGGTTATACTATAATCCTTTTTATAGAGATGTTTTGCTGACTATTACAGCCAATAAAGGTTTTATTTTTAAACAGAACAAGCGCCGATTAGCGCTTGTTCTGTTTAAATTATGCAGACCGTGATTTTATTAATCAACGTCTTTATCGCGGTATAAAGGATGATCGTGCATTAGCTTGTGCACTTTTTTCCTTACCTTTTTCAAAGTAGTTTCATTTTCAGGATCATTGATCACATCATCAATCAGCTCAACAATCTCTTCCATATGTTTCTCTTTCAAGCCACGTGTAGTTATGGCAGCTGTACCTACGCGAATACCTGAAGTAACAAAGGGTGATTTGTCATCATAAGGCACCATGTTTTTGTTGGCAGTAATATCGGCAGCAACCAAAGCATTTTCGGCAGCTTTACCGGTAATGTTCTTATTGCGCAGATCGATCAGGATCAAATGATTATCTGTTCCGCCTGATACTATTTCGTAACCCCTGTCGGTAAAAGCCTTTGCCATTGCAGCGCCGTTCTTTTTTACCTGCAGAATATATTTCATATACTCATCGCTCAAAGCTTCGCCAAAAGCAATAGCTTTTGCAGCAATAATATGCTCCAGCGGGCCACCTTGTGTACCCGGGAAAACAGCCATATCCAATAATGATGACATCATCCTGATCTCGCCTTTAGGTGTTTTTAAGCCCCAAGGGTTTTCAAAATCCTTACCAAGCATTATCATACCACCACGCGGGCCGCGCAGGGTTTTATGGGTTGTAGTAGTAACAATATGGCAATGCGGAAGCGGATCGGCAAGTAAGCCGCGGGCTATCAGGCCGGCAGGGTGTGATATATCGGCAAGTACCAAAGCACCTACCTCATCAGCTACCTTGCGGATAAACTCATAATCCCAATCGCGCGAGTAAGCCGAAGCACCGCAAATGATCATTTTAGGTTTTTCTTTTAGAGCCACTGCTTTAAGCTGATCATAATCAACCAAGCCTGTTTCTTTTTTAACACCGTAAAAATGAGGCTGATATAATTTACCTGAAAAGTTAACCGGAGAACCATGTGTTAAGTGGCCGCCATGCGACAGATCAAAGCCTAAAATTTTATCGCCGGGCTGCAGACAGGCAAGCATTACTGCTGCATTAGCCTGTGCGCCAGAGTGTGGCTGCACGTTTGCCCATTCGGCATTAAACAATTGTTTAGCTCTTTCAATAGCTATCGTTTCAATTTCATCAACCACCTGGCAACCACCATAATAGCGTTTACCCGGTAAGCCTTCGGCATATTTATTGGTTGCTACAGAGCCTGCAGCTTCCATAACCTGCTTGCTAACAAAATTTTCAGATGCGATCAGTTCTATGCCTTCTTCCTGGCGTTCCTGCTCTTCATCCAATAGCTTAAAAATCAATTT
Organism: Mucilaginibacter sp.; assembly: GCF_965277465.1. Classification (GTDB taxonomy): domain Bacteria; phylum Bacteroidota; class Bacteroidia; order Sphingobacteriales; family Sphingobacteriaceae; genus Mucilaginibacter. The sequence goes on along the minus strand of NZ_CBDICW010000001.1, from coordinate 1,489,257 downwards.
GTCTCTTTTCATGTGATATTTAAAAACGCGGCTAAGGTAATAAAAAGGTATTAGAGGTTGAAGGTTAACGGTCAGATTTTTAAGTGTAAAAGCAGTAAAAATAGGATGGCTTGCTTAACCGACGAAAAACGCCGTTTAATTACCCGGCTGTTCTGTACCAGGCTCCCTGGTTGAGATCCAGAAGTTGTTGTACCCCAAGCCTACCTGTATATCAATCAACTCCTGTTGCAACATTTCAAGTACGGCCAAAAAATTATAAACAAAATGCACCTTATTGTCTGAACTACCTGCAATGGCCTTAAAATCCATCCGGGTGTTTATCTTCAACAGGTTTTCAATTGCTTTTTTCTGCTGCTCTATAGTATAAGGGTATTGTACTACTGTATGCTTAACCTCTTCGCTACGGTTTTGAAAACGTTTCATGAGGCGGCCATATACCACCATTAACTTGTATAAGTTAAGTTCAGATAGTTCTTCGCCGGGGGCCGGGATAACATCTGCATGTTCAATATCTACCTTTATATTACCGCGTTTTTCCTGTTTAAATCGCTCGTCTTCAAAAGGGTGCAACTCTACGCATAGTTCCTTAAATTTTTTATATTCTATCAGCTTCCTGATCAGGTCTTCTTTAGTATCTGTTTGGTCGCCGTTATCATCCGCCTCGTATCGCGGCAGTAGCATTTTAGCTTTGATACGCATCAGTGTTGCCGCCACAAAAATAAATTCGCTGGCTATTTCCATATTCAGGATGGTCATCTGGTGGATATAGTCTAAAAAATCATTGGCAATACGGGCAATGGGGATATTATGGATTTCCAGCTCATCGCGCTCAATAAAAAAGAGCAAAAGGTCAAATGGCCCTTCAAACTGGGGGAGCTTTATCTCAAAATTATCTTCGGCCATCATACGTGTTCAAAAATAAAGTTTAAAAGGAATTTTAACAGTTTAAACTGCTACAAATATTAAGGTATATTAATAATAATTTAACTTCTCTAATAATCTGACAGACTATCTGTTAGCGGGTGTAAATTATTAACCAATATTTATCATAATTTTTAGCAATAATTTGCCGTAATTTGTAAGTTAAACGATCTAATGAATGTCAATGCAGGTACCCGCCGGTAATTTATTACAAAAAATAAATGATCCATCTGATCTTAAGCAACTTAAAGAAGATGAACTAAAGCAGGTTTGCCAGGAACTTCGTCAATATATTATTGATGTTGTATCGGTAAACGGCGGGCATTTTGCGGCCAGCCTGGGCACGGTTGAATTAACCGTGGCATTGCATTATGTTTTAAACACCCCTTACGATCAGTTGGTTTGGGATGTAGGCCACCAGGCTTACGGCCATAAGATACTTACCGGCCGTCGTGATGATTTCCATACCAACCGTGTACACGGCGGGTTAAGCGGTTTCCCAAAACGTTCAGAAAGTATATTTGACACCTTTGGCGTTGGGCACTCCTCAACCTCAATCTCTGCTGCTTTGGGTATGGCCGTGGCTTCGCAATATAAAGGCGAAAACGATCGCCAGCACGTTGCAGTTATTGGTGATGGTGCCATGACAGCGGGTATGGCATTTGAAGCCCTTAACCACGCGGGTATTGAAAACTCAAACCTGCTTGTGATATTGAATGATAACAACATGTCTATTGACCCTAACGTAGGGGCTTTGAAAGAATATTTAACCGATATTACCACTTCAAAACCTTATAACCGTTTCAGGGACGATATTGCACATATCCTTACCAAGCTATCGGCAATTGGCCCTGATGCTTTTAAGATAGCGCAAAAAATAGAAAAGAGCATTAAAGGCACCTTACTTAAAAAGAGCAACTTTTTTGAGGCCCTTAAATTCAGGTACTTTGGCCCTATTGATGGGCACGACGTTGAGCACATGGTTAAGGTACTGCGCGATCTGCGCGATATTCCCGGCCCTAAGCTTTTGCATTGCATTACCGTTAAAGGTAAAGGTTACGCCCTTGCCGAAAAGGATCAAACCAAATGGCATGCGCCCGGCTTATTTGATAAGATAACCGGAGAGATCAAAAAAACAAAATACGATAAGCCACAGCCACCAAAATACCAGGATGTATTTGGTATAAGCATTATTGAGCTTGCGGAGCAAAACCCTAAAATAATGGGTATTACGCCTGCAATGCCATCGGGCTGTTCATTAAACCTGATGATGAAGGCCATGCCAAACCGGGCATTTGACGTAGGTATTGCCGAGCAGCATGCCGTAACATTTTCGGCAGGATTGGCATCGCAGGGCCTGGTGCCTTTTTGCAATATCTACTCCAGTTTTATGCAAAGGGCTTATGACCAGGTGATACATGATGTGGCCATACAAAACCTTAACGTGGTATTTTGTTTAGATCGCGCCGGACTTGCCGGTGCTGACGGACCAACGCACCACGGTGCTTATGACCTTGCTTTTATGCGCTGCATACCTAACATGACCATTTCGGCACCGATGAACGAGGAAGAACTGCGCAACCTGATGTTTACAGCACAGCAGGAAAACATGGGGCCGTTTGTTATCCGCTATCCGCGTGGCAATGGTGTTATGGTTGACTGGCAGCGCCCGTTCAAAGCTATTAAAGTTGGTAAAGGCCAAAAAATATGCGATGGTGAAGAAGTTGCCATTTTATCAATAGGTACCATAGGTAATGAAGTTGTAAAAGCAACTGCCGACCTGAATACGGAAGGTTATTACCCGGCACATTACGATCTGCGCTTTGTGAAACCATTGGATGAAGCATTGCTGCACGAAGTATTCAAGAAATTCAGCAAGGTAATTACGGTAGAAGATGGTTGCCTGGAAGGTGGAATGGGTAGTGCAGTACTTGAATTTATGGCCGATAATAACTATAAATCGCAAGTGGTACGTTTAGGTATCCCCGACCATATTATTGAGCACGGCGACCAGCCCGAACTGTGGGCCGATTGCGGTTACGACGCTAATAGCATTGCCGCGCAGGTTAAAAACTTAGGCATCAAACAAAACAAGCATATTATCGCTTCATAATTTTTAAGATTTACCTAACGGGAATTGGATTATTACTATACAAAAAATGCCTTTCCAAAACGGAAAGGCATTTTTTGTATAGATGCTTTTGTATTTCAATAAATCGATTAGTGATTTTTATAGCTAACCAGATCGTTATAAATATTGCGGAATGAACTGCGCAGGCCAATGGTAAGCATGGTAGTTTTATCATTAAACTGGCTGTTTTTATCATCTCTAACCATTGCACCTATTTCAATCCGTAAATTATATTTAGGGTTAAGCAGGTAAGCTACTTTACCTTCGGCATAGATCATATTGGTAGTTAAGCCCTGTCCTGTATAATTACCCAATAGTTTTACCGGGTTAACATAATCCTGAAAAGGATCTTTACCATAGTTCTGGCCGTTAATATCTAAACCATAGTGCCCATAATCCAGCTCGCCCGAAAAATCAAATCGTTTGTACGAATAATTTAACAAAGCAACTGCTTCCCTAAAGTTGGCACCCCAGGGATGAGCTAAAGGCTCGCCATTCTCAGCATAATTGATGATAGGGCCACGCTCCGAATAAGTATATGGTTTAGCATTATTGGTTTCAACCAAATAATTTAAACCCTGAACATTGAAGAGGTTTGCCCCTCTGAAACCAATTTGCCAGGCATATTTATTACGTGAACTACCATTGCTCGAAAAGAAATTCTTTGACTCAAACTCGTCCAGCGCAAACTGACCGTAAACAGTTATACCATCTGTAATTTTATACTTACTTGTAAAACCAATCAGGGCATTATCAGGCGAGCCGTTTGATGCCTCCAACGGGCGCAGGAATGTTATCGGGTTTAAGTAGCTAAACTCAAAGCCGCGCGAGTGCCCCAATTCGTCCTTGCTGTAGCCAATAACGGCATCAAAAAAACCAACGGAGAAACGGTTAGTAACGTTCCAGTCCAGGTAATGAAACACGCCCCATTTTTTCTGATTGTTGCCGTTGGCATCTAAATCAATAGGATCATTAAAGCTGGCATACATGGCCATGTAGCGTACATTACCCAACGTGGCCGTTAATTTAAGAAATGGATAAGGCGAAGCGTAATCAGACAATAACTCCGAACGGTAGCCATCGCCTATAAAGGTTTTATCACGCCCTGCGGTAATATTCAGAAATTTGACCGGGGTATATGATACAGTTGCGGTTATATATTTCCAATCGTAACCATTGGTTTTATAAATTTTAGCATAAGCCTGCCCAGGTATTATGCCAACCTGGTTAATATAGGTTGACAGATAATCAGGCAAAACAGCACTGCTAAGGTAACCTGATACATTGTAAGATAATTTATTGCTTACTGTACCGCCAATTTGCGCCCCGAGGGAAGTGGTACTGGTAGTAAGCTTGCCTGAAAAATCTCGGCCAATGTCAAAATCAGGCAATAGATCGGCATAAAAAGTGGAGTTGTGGCTTTTTATATCAATCAAATGCTCATTAAATATTTTGTTATAGCCCCAGCTATGTGGTTTACCATCGGCACCATAATTCATCAATGAATCGTAATGATGCTTCAACAATGAATCATCAACAAAAATGGGCTTCATCGAAGAGTGTTCGCGTGTTTTTGTTGAATAAATGTCCTGATCCAGCTTTTGATAAAACTGATACGAATAAGGTTGATACACCGATTGCGAACGCGCTGCACCGGCAATTAAAAACAGCAGTATTATAGTGGTAAATATTTTCTTCATAAGTAGGTTGAAAATTGTATTAATATTTTTATTCGAAATAATTAAGGGTTTTAAATCCACCCTTTTTTAAATAGTCGTCTTTTTTTATCAGATGCAAATCAGCCTGCATCATATCATTAACCAAAGCCTGCAAATCATATTTAGGCACCCAGCCTAATTTCTCTTTAGCTTTTGTTGCATCCCCTATCAATAGCTCAACCTCAGTAGGCCTGAAGTATTTGGCATCAACCTTTATCACCGTTTGGCCAAACCTCAGTGCCTCACTGTTTAAGCCTAACTCGTTAACCCTTTGCTCGTCAATATCAATTATTACGCCGCGTTCATTTTCGTCCTTACCACTAAACTCAACCTCAATACCCAGCTCATTAAAGGCCATTTTTATAAAATCGCGTACGGTAGTGGTTACACCTGTTGCAATCACAAAATCTTCGGCAGTATCCTGTTGCAACATCAGCCACATAGCCTCTACATAATCCTTTGCGTGGCCCCAGTCGCGTTGAGCCGACAAGTTACCTACATACAGGCAATCCTGCAAACCCATTGCTATTTTTGCAGCGGCACGCGTAATTTTACGGGTAACAAAAGTTTCGCCGCGAATAGGGCTCTCATGGTTAAACAGGATGCCATTGCAAGCATACATTTTGTAGGCTTCGCGATAGTTTACAATTATCCAGTAACCATATAGTTTAGCCACCGCATAAGGCGATCGTGGATAAAAAGGAGTAGTTTCTCTTTGTGGTACTTCCTGCACCAAACCATAAAGCTCAGAGGTTGAGGCCTGGTAAATGCGTGTTTTTTGTGTCAGGTTCAGTAACCGTACGGCTTCTAATATCCTTAACACGCCAACACCATCGGCATTGGCCGTATATTCGGGGGTATCAAAGCTAACTTTTACGTGGCTCTGCGCAGCTAAATTGTAAATCTCATCAGGCTGTATTTCCTGTACCAGGCGAATCAGGTTGGTGGAGTCGGTCAGGTCGCCGTAATGAAGTTTAAACTTCACGCCAATATCATGTGGATCATGGTAAAGGTGATCAATACGCGCCGTATTAAACAGCGATGACCGTCTTTTAACACCATGCACTTCATAGCCCTTTTTCAGCAGAAACTCTGCCAAATAAGCACCATCCTGCCCTGTAATACCGGTTATTAAAACTACTTTCATTAATAGTAGGGTCAAATGCCTATCTAATTACAATATTATCCAATTTAATTGTAATTGTGGGTATTTAGGGTAACCGAGATTAATTTTTCTTTTAGATTTTATAAATCTTCACTTATGATCTGAAGCAATTTTTCAGGGTGTTGCCTATTATCCCCAAACGCGGTAACTATTAATTTTCACTTAATTTATAGAGCAGGCTAAAATGCTCCATTGCAGAAACTCTCGTATCAGAATAAATGGTAGTTGGAAAGGCTTCCGGATGCCTTAATATTACTTTGATTCTTGCGGCAGTGAGTTTAATTAATTTTTCGGCATAAGTTGTCGACCCATTCCTAATCGTCCAGTATTTTAAAATCTCACGCCTTTGCTATGCCGCAGTTTCGGTCCAAACTACTTTCCTTTTAGCCACGCAAGATCATTTTTGTCTAATTGTTCTTGAGCAATCAGCTTACCCGCCTCAATATCTTTATCGCTTAATTGAAGCATAAGTATTTGGTTTTCGGAAAGCTGGACATTACTGTTTGCCGTACTTTTTTCAACCAATTGATTTAAAGCAAGCAAATACTCTTTATTTGATATAGTGAGTAACTTATCTATTAAGCTGTTGCGCAAAGCATCAATTGTGGCCATAATTAAATTTTATATAAATATCGCAATTCAACACAATAAAAAAATAGAATTTATAAAGATTTTAAAGCTTAGTTAAATCGCATTTACTAAAATACAGCACAGCTTAGCTCTTTACATCTAACACCATCTTTGCTATCTTTACCTAACAATGAATCAATCTACCCCTCATAAATACAACGAAAAATTTCAACAGGCACTTGCCCAGCTTAACCCCGAACAACTGGCCGCTGTAAACCAGATGGATGGCCCGGTTTTGGTAATTGCCGGCCCTGGTACAGGCAAAACCCAGATATTAGCCGCCCGCATTGGTAAAATATTATTAGAAACCGATGCCAACGCGCACGAAATTTTATGCCTTACCTATACTGATGCAGGTGCTGTTGCCATGCGCAAGCGTTTATTTGATTTTATTGGGCCCGATGCTTACAGGGTTAATATATATACTTTCCACGCTTTTTGTAATGAGATTATCCAGGAGAATCTTGACTACTTTGGGAAACTGAGCCTGGAAGCATTGTCTGACCTGGAATCGGCCATGCTATTCAGGGAATTGGTTGATGAGTTTCCGAATACGCATTTATTAAAGCGCTTTACGGGCGAGGTATATTTTGAGGCACCGAACCTGAAATCTCTTTTTTCGGACATGAAAAAGGAAAGCTGGAATGAGGCAGCAATTGAAGCTGCGGTTAAAGAATACCTTGACGACCTGCCTAACCGCGAAAAATATGTTTACAAAAGAGCCAATGCCAAAACAGGCATAAAGGTTGGCGACCTGAAGCAAAAAGATATTGACAAGGTAACCGAGCAGATGAAAAAACTGTTAGCTGCCGTAAGTGAATACCGCAACTTTGATAAAAAGATGAAGGAGCGCGGTCGTTATGATTATGACGACATGATAACATGGGTATTGAATGCCTTTAGCCAAAATGAAGAGTTGTTACGCCGCTACCAGGAGCGTTACCAGTATATTTTGGTGGATGAGTTTCAGGATACCAGCGGTTCGCAAAACGAGTTGCTTAAATACATCCTGAACTATTGGGACATCCCCAATGTTTTTGTGGTTGGTGATGATGATCAGTCTATCTTTAAGTTTCAGGGTGCAAACATGAAAAACATCCTTGATTTTGCTAACGATCATGTTAAAGCCCTGCAAACTGTAGTGTTAAAACATAACTACCGGTCAAATCAGCAGATCCTCGATATATCAAAAGCCCTAATCAGTAATAACCAGGAGCGTTTAACTACGCAGCTTGCATTGGATAAAAACCTGCAGGCAGCCCACCCGCGTTTTGATAGCGGTACTGTAACGCCTGTAATAAATGAATACGAAAACCCATCGCAGGAATTGGTTGACGTGGCCATGCAGATCAAAAAGCTTATTACACAAGGCACCGAACCTGGCGAGATAGCGGTGATATACCGCAACCACAGCCAGGTGGAAGAACTGATAGCTTATTTAGATACCCAGAACATTGCTGTAAACACCAAACGTAAACTGGATATTTTTACGCTGCCATTTGGTGAGCGCATCATTAACATACTGCGCTACCTGGCAATGGAGATGGAAGCGCCATATAGCGGGGATGAACTGCTGTTCGAGATTATGCATTATGATTTTTTCGACATCCCCCCTATCGAAATTGCCAAAGCAAGTGTGGCCGTTGCTAAAGAAAACTTTTCGACCTCAAGAAACAATGAGCCCAAAACCTCGCTTCGCCGTTACATCAGCGAAATAAAAACACCTGCGCAGGCAGGCCTGTTCGATCAGCCGCAAAACCATGGAATGAAATTTCTGATCAGCGATATTGATTACCTGCTTACCTACTCAGCAAGTAATACGCTACAGCAGCTTTTTCAGCAGGTGATAGCCAAAATGGGTATCCTTAAATACATCATGATGCAACCCAATAAGGGCTGGTATATGCAGGTGCTGACCAACTTTTTTGATTTTTTAAAAGATGAAAGTCGCAAAAATCCGGAGATAAAATTAGGTGATTTAGTTGCTATGATCAAGCTGATGAAAGAAAACAAGATCAGGCTGCCCCTAAACCAGGTCATCTATTCAGACAATGGGATTAACTTTTTAACAGCACATGGATCAAAGGGGCTGGAGTTTGAGCATGTATTTTTGATCGGCAGTAATAAAAAAATATGGGATGGTAAAGGTCGCAATTATGGCTTTAGCTACCCCGATACCTTAACACAAGCACCTGATGATGAGATTGCACAAAAAGAGGAATCGCGCCGTTTGTTTTATGTAGCTATTACCCGCGCCAAACAATGCCTGTCAATTTCGTTTGCTAACAAGGATAAAAATGGCAAGGAGCAGGAAGCATCGCAATTTGTTGGTGAAATATTAGCCGATACTGACTTGCAGGTAAATCACCCTAAAGTAAGCGAAGATGTGATGACCGATTTTATAGCTATACAGTTTAGCGAAACCAACCATCCAAAGGTTGAACTACTGGATACCAACTATATCAGCCTGTTACTTCAAAATTACACGCTCTCGGTAACGCATTTAAGCAATTACCTTGATTGCCCGCTTAAGTTTTATTTTCAGTGTTTGATCAGGGTGCCATCGGGTAAAAGCCCGTCGGCTACATTTGGGCAGGCCGTGCACTGGGCCTTAAATAAGGCTTTTAAAATGCTGAAGGACGACAGTAACGAGTTTCCGCTTACTGAGGACTTCATGAAGGAGTTTAAGTGGTATATGTTCCGTAACCGCGACTCGTTTACCAAGGAAGAATTTAAATTAAGGCTGGATTATGGCGAGAAGATACTGCCTGATTATTATAACCAGAATATTGAAGTATGGAACAAAGTAGCCGTTACCGAACGCAGCATTAAAAATGTAGAAGTTGCAGGCGTGCCGATAAAAGGAAACCTGGATAAGGTTGAATTTAATGGCAAACAGGTAACCGTGGTTGATTATAAAACAGGTAAGCTAAAATACGCAAAGGATAAATTTTTGCGCCCTACAGATGACAAACCCAATGGCGGCGATTACTGGCGGCAAGCGGTATTTTATAAGATACTAATTGATAACGACCATTCCCTTGACTGGGAAGTGGTAAGTACGCTTTTTGAATTTGTTGAACCCATAAACGATGGTGAATACCACAAGGAAAAGATTGTGATAACCCCGCAGGATATTGACGATGTAACCGGACAAATAAAAACAGTATATCAAAAAATAATGGACCATGATTTTAATACCGGCTGCGGCAAAAAAGAATGCGACTGGTGCCACTTTGTAAAAAGCAATTTTAAACAGGTAGGCGATGTGATGCAGGAAGAAGAAATGGAGTAAGTTCGGCTAAATTAAAAGTAAAAATCTCTGAAATCTTCGCGCCTTTCTTAGTGCCCTTGTGGTTAATTTTACCACAAAGAGCACTAAGAATTAAAGCACAGAGCGCACAAAGAAAATATTATTTGGATGCTTTTAAACCCTATTTAACACTCTTTTTTAACACAATAAAATATCCTATTATAAAAACCACTATAGCTACCACAAGGCTAACCCAGGTTTCTTTGGTAAGCATCTCAATGGTTAATTGCGGCATAGACGGAGCATTGCCTTTTGCCTGCGTCAATGATTTCATAGCCATCATAGGGTGCGCGTAGGGGAACAGGTAAGCATATTGCCAGCCGTTTGAAGCTAAAATACTGCCGGTAATGGTACATATAAAGCCAATACCCATCGGCTTTAAAAAATCGCGGAACAAAAGGCTCAGTAAAAACTGGATAGATAATATGCCTAACGATGCCAGGAAAAATTTAAAGTACAACTGTACCAGCACACTTGCTATACTATACTCATTGAACTTTAACCCAGGCTTTAGCACGCTTAATAAATTACCAAAACCCGGCGTAAAAAGCACAAATAACGTTAAACATAAAAACAGGAGGAACAGCGCATAAAAATATTTGGCTGCATATACCGAAAATTTCGGAATTGGCAGGCTGAATAATGTTTTCCAGGTATCAGCCCTGTGCTCTATATTATTTACCGAATAGGCTATAAAAATGATGAGCATAGGCAATAATAGCAGGCCCATTATACCCAAAATGGCCCCGGCAAACTGAAACCAAAGCACCATTGCAGGTATGTGAAGCAAACGATCGCTTTTACTAAAAAAGCCTATAAACAGCAAAAGGCAAAGCAGCAGCGGTAATAAAACGGCGCTCCAAAAACCCATAGTTTTGCGGGTTTTATAAAACTCAGACCGGAATGATAGTATAAATCCTTTCATGTGCTCAGGCTTTTTGTGTGATGGATAAAAACAGTTTTTCCAGGTCTTGCTGTTGTTTATTAATGCTATAAATGGTGTAGCCGTTTTGGTTAAGCAGCATATTGATCTCGCCCATGTTTTGTTTAGAGGTATATGGCAGGTATAAGTGATGATCATTAACCTCGGCAACACTAAAATTGCTGCGGGTTAAAAAGTTGGCGGCATCAACCGTGTTATCCGTTTCAATCTGGATCAAAGGCTTGCTTAGGGCCTCTAATTCGTTTATACTACCCTGAAACAATAATTCGCCATAATTAATAATGCCCACATGGGTAGCCATGCGCTGTATCTCGGCTAATAAGTGGCTGGAGATAAACACCGTTTTTTTATACTCGTGGGTCAGTTTTATCAACAGCTCCCTGATCTCAATAATACCGTTTGGATCAAGGCCGTTGGTAGGCTCATCCAATATCAGCAATTTAGGGTCCGAAAGCAGGGCAAGGGCAATACCCAAACGCTGTTTCATCCCTAACGAATACTGGCCTGCCTTTTTATGGGCAGCATCGGTTAAATGTACCAGGCCAAGCATTTCGGTAACACGCTTTTCAGGCAGTTGCAATAGCAAAGCCCTGTTCATTAAATTTTCTTTCCCGGTAAGATGCAGGTATATGGCAGGCTGCTCAATCAATGAGCCAATTTGCGAAAGGATCTCTATCCGGTTTCCTTTCAGTTCTTTATCAAAAATATGAATGCTGCCCTCCTGCGTTTGAAGCAGGTTGAGCAGCAATTTTATGGTAGTGGTTTTTCCGGCTCCGTTTGGCCCTAAAAAGCCGTAAATACTCCCTTCAGGTACCTGTAACGATAATGATTTAACAACCGTTTGGTTGCCGAAGGTAAAGGTTAGTCCTTGAGTACTAATTACCATACTTTTTCTTTAGCTATAGCACAAACTGTTTTTACCAAACTAACACTTTTATAAAAAAGTGAAGTGGCGTGTACTGTGGTACCAACTACAGCATTCCCTTTTTGGTGCAACTGGTAACTTACGCCCATTATAAGCGCAAATAATACCGGTAACAGTAGTAACATAAAAGGATTTGAGTTTTTGATGAGCGTTTTCATTGTGATTGCTTTTGATGATACAAAGGAATATCAAAAAAATGAGCCGCTAAAAACATTTAGACCAACACACGGGATTTATAGATGAACGGTATTATACCTATAAGCACCGGTTCGTCGGATATTTTAGCCAGTTCATCGATAAAAGCATGTGCTATATATAAAATATAAGCTACAGCGCTATCTAAATATTACTTTAGGAGGGATGAAACTACGCTGGCAAATATTCTGGCATCTATTTTTTTGGGCTATCGCCGTTTCCTTCCTGATATTTATTGCGCACGATGATTCAAAAATATCAGCCAATGATATACTCGTGCTGTTTGTATTATATCCAATAATCAACATCGGCTTGTTCTACCTCAATTACCTGGTATTTATTCCCCGGTTTTTAGACAAAAAGAAATACAGTATTTATGCTATTGCCATAGTTAGCTCGCTCATCATATTCGGCCTGGGTAAATACGGTCTCGCGGTTGTATTTAAGGAATATATTTTAATGCGCACCAAAGGGCATATTGTTGGTTTTCTGTCTTACTTTTTAAGCACCATATTTACCAGCCTTATATTTTTATTTTTAAGTACAGCGCTGAAATTTACAGCAGACTGGTTTTTGAATGAACGCATCCAGCGCGATTTAGAGAACCAGCGTTTAAGTGCCGAACTTGCCTTTTTAAAATCGCAGATCAATCCCCACTTTTTATTTAACTCGCTCAACAGTATATACTCGCTGGCCTACCAGCGGTCTGAAACTACACCCGAGGCTATCCTTAAGCTGTCAGAAATTATGCGCTACATGCTGTATGAGTGTAATGATAACAAGGTTGACCTCGCTAAAGAACTGCAATACCTGCATAACTATATTGATCTGCAAAAAATAAGGTTTAGTAATAAGGCGTATATTGATTATAAGGTTGATGGTGCTATAGCAAGCCAGCAAATTGTACCTTTATTATTGATCGCCTTTATTGAAAATGCCTTTAAACATGGCGTGGCCAATGATCCACTTACCCCTATCCGTTTGCTGATTGATGTGGATGCCGAAAATTTGCATTTTTACATACAAAATAAAAAACACACCAATAACCGCGATCCTGCCGGTGGTATTGGTTTAAATAATGTAAAACGCAGGCTTGATTTGCTGTATCCGCATAAATATAATTTAGATATTCGCGATGAAGCAGATACTTATACTGTTGAATTATCTTTAGTTTTATAGCATGATCAGATGCCTTATTGTTGATGACGAGCCGCTGGCATTGCATATACTGGAAGACTATATATCAAAGATTCCGTTTTTGCAATTAATTAAGGCTACAACAAACCCTATTGAAGCACTTACACTTGTACAGGAAAAAGGCATTGACCTTGTTTTTCTGGACGTGCAGATGCCAGAACTTACCGGCATACAATTTTTACGTATAGCCAACGGCAAGGCAAAGGTTATTTTAACCACCGCATATCCGCAATATGCGTTGGAGGGATATGATCTTGATGTGATTGATTACCTGCTTAAACCCATTGCATTTGAACGCTTTTTTAAATCGGTACAAAAGGCGCAGGCGGTGTTACAACCCGCAGCAGCACCTTTACAACCAGAAGCACCGCAGCAACCCAAACAGGATTTTTTAAGCGACTTTATTTTTGTTAAAACCGAACATAAAATTCAAAAGGTTTACCTGAACGATATTTTGTTTATTGAAGGATTGAAGGATTATATCTCCATTTTTACCCCTGTGGAGCGGATTATTACGCTGCAGAATATGAAGAAGATGGAAGATGCCCTGCCTGCCAAAAACTTCACCCGGGTACATAAATCGTACATCGTATCCATCAATAAAATAGATAGTATTGAACGCAGCCGCATTTTTATAGGCGAAAAAGTGATCCCCGTAGGCGATACTTACCGCGAAGAGTTTTTCAAGATCATCGACGGAAAAAATATATAAGCCTTATTTATAGGATTATTAGGCTTGTCCTAATGCTTTTTTAATCCGGTTTTCAGCTTCCTTAACCACATCTTCAACAGGTATGCCTGCAGGTTCAATGGGTTCAAGCACATCCCAGGTAGCACGGGTAAAGGTATTGAGTGGATAATATCCCCAGCGGTTTAATTTCCAAGAGTTATTGATAGCTATAGGCACAATTAAGGCTTCGGGGCATTTCTTTAATATAGTTGCTATCCCACCAACAAGGAAAGGCTTCACTATCCCATCCTTTGATCGGGTTCCCTCCGGGAATATCACTGCCGACCATTTGTTTTCTTTCATCCTCACGGCCAGCTTCACTATTTCGGTAATGGATTGCCTGGAATCATTCCTGTCGATATTGGCGCCGCCGCCATATTTTAAATTATAAGATATGGATGGAATGCCCTTGGTAAGCTCAATTTTTGAAATGAATTTGGCGTGATACTTACGCAGGTAATAAATAAGCGGGGGTATATCGGCCAGGCTTTGGTGATTGGCCATAAAAATTATAGGTCGGCCAATAGGTAAGTGTTGTTTATTGGTAAAAACAACGCTGTTACCGGTCAGGTAAAAAGTGCTGAACAAAAACCAGTTCAATACGTCAACCACTTTTTTGTGTGCCGAATAGCCAAAAAACCTATAGCTGATCCATTGCAGTGGCTGAAAAATGATCAGCACTAAAAAAAATGCAATAATGGTTAGCGGCGATAAAATATACCCGAAAAACTTTCTCATAAAGGACTCAAATTTAGTTTTTTTCCGGAATATGAAATAGATGCAGAGGGCTGATTTTATTAAAAATGCTGAGAAATTTAATAAATTTTAAAACTACAATGTGGCAATTTGAACCAGTTTAGCACTTAACCCAGTTTATTCTCCAACAGCAGCAGCTTTACTTTTAAAACGGCAGCAACGGTCATTGAATCTGTTATTTCGCCCTTGCAAACCATTTTATAAACCGTTTCAAAAGGCACCTTATTAACTATCAGTTGCTCGGTATCTTCCGGCTCAGCTTCAAACTGCTGCATATCGCGGGCTAAATAAATTATGCTAAGCTCGTCGCTTACTGAGTTGGATAAGTGCATGCGCAAAAGTTCGGTCCAGCTTTGTGCTTTGAGGCCTGTTTCTTCTAATAGTTCCCGTTTGGCCGAATCAACGGGGTCAACGCCTAAAGCGCCACCCCCCTCGGGCATCTCCCAGCTATACTGGTTTAATGCAAAACGATATTGGCCAACTAAGTAGGTATTGAGTTCGGCATCCAGCGGAAAAACACCGATGGCTATGTTTTTAAAATGCACCTTACCATAAATGCCCGGGTTGCCCGATGGATTGGTAACCTGGTACTCCGTCAAATTAATCCACGGGTTATCGTAAATAACTTTCTCCGCATTAATTTGCCAGGGATTTTCTTCGGGATGCTGCATGTAATAGTGGCTTGTTTTTTATTAATGACAATTACCATCAACAAATGGTTCATCATCAAAAACTAAAACTACGAAATAGTACTTACCTGCCAAATGCCCAAATCAAAAACTTAGGCATTGCTTTGGCCCATGTTTCGGTATTATGACTGCCGCCAACCATTTCAAGGTATTGCACATCAGCCGGGCGGGTAAAGCCCTTTTGCTCCAGTTCTTTTATCAGGTCGATGGTATCATCTATCGAATCAATGATCCCGTTCTTATTGCGGTCGCTGGCTTCATCCTTTGTACCGGTTTGCAGCCAGATCTTTAAATCAGGTTTAACCCTGCTTTCCCTGATAATGCTGTGCATAATACGGTCGGCATCCGTATATCCTTTGGCCAAATCCTTGCTCCTCCACCAAAACGAGCCTGAAAATACACCCACTTTATTAAATAACTGCGAATTGTTCCACGCTATATCCAAAGCCGATAATCCACCTAAAGAGAAACCAGCAAAGGCCGTTGATTCAAAATTTGATAAAGCGGTAAGTTTGGCAATGGCAGGTAATAGCTCTGTAGTAATAAAGGTGCTATAAAGATCGGCCTTTGCACCGCGCTTTTTAAAATCAGGTCTTCCGGCTGTGCCGTATTCCTGTAAGCGGTCTTCATCAGCATGTAAAGCAACAACTAATACCGGTTTTATCCGGTTGTTGCGCATCAGGTTATATAAAGTATCTTTAAGCTGAAGGCTGGCGGTTTCCTGCCCATCGTTCAGTAATAATAAATTCAGTGGTTCGGCAATATCACTTTCTTCGGGCATCAGCAATGTGCAAACCATATCACGGTTCAACGCTTCAGATCGTATAGTAATTGTCTTTTCTGCTATCGTGATCTCCATCTCCGTCAAATTCCAGTACATCTCGTTTTCATTAATTAAGGGCGCAAAAATAAGCTTATCCTTTAATTTATTTGTCATGGAATAATTATTTACGCAAACAGCATCATGCTATTACGCCGCCTATCAATTTCTTTATCACACAGTTGTCTTTTTCAATCAAACCACTTAACTTACCATCACAATTAAATCAAACCTGTTTTGACAGAAAAATATCACCGCTGGTACTCCCCCAATTTAAACATGGACGTGGAAATGTTGGTTTTTGGCGACCGCGGTTACCCGGTGATCCTTTTCCCAACCACAAAGGGCCGTTATTATCAAAATAAGGACATGGGCCTTATTGACAGCGTAAAATGGTTTATTGACCAGGGCCTGGTGAAGATCTATTGCCCGGATACGATTGATGGCCTGAGCTGGTACGATAAAGGTATCCACCCGGCAGACCGTGCGCGCAACTACGCCTGGTACGATAAAATGCTGGTTGATGAGCTTGCGCCGTGGGCCATGCACGAAACGGGGGTAAACAAAATTGTTACCGCCGGTTGCAGCTTTGGCGGTTACCATGCCGCAAACTTTGCCTTTAAGCATCCTGAAAAGGTTTCAAACCTGTTTACTATGGGTGGCGCTTTTGATATAAAGATGTTTACCGATGGCTATTACGATGATAACATTTTTTATAACAACCCGGTTGATTACCTGCCCGGCAGCAATCAGCACGAGCTTTGGCAAATGAATATCATCCTCGGTACATCGGATTATGATATTTGTAAAGATTATAACATCCAGCTTTCAAACATTCTGAAGCAAAAACATATTAATCATTGGTTGGACATCCGCCCGTTTGCCAGGCACGACTGGCCCATATGGAAGGAAATGTTCCCGCATTATTTATCAACTATTAAATAGAACAAGAATAACCACACTTCTATAATATCAACTACCCATGAAAAAAATAGGCATCTTATTCGGACAGGAAAATTCGTTCCCACAAGCATTTGTAGACCGGATAAATCAAAAGGCAGAGAAAAACATAAGTGCAGAATTTGTACGCATTGACAAGGTGATGCAAGCCGAACCGCTTGACTATGCCGTAATAGTCGACCGTATATCGCAGGATGTTCCCTTTTACCGGGCAACCTTAAAAAATGCGGCTATTTGCGGTACGGCGGTTATCAATAATCCATTTTGGTGGAGCGCTGACGAAAAATTTTTTAACAATGCCCTGGCTGTTAAAATTGGTGTGCCTGTACCCAAAACGGTGATACTGCCATCAAAAGACCTGCCGGATGATACGACCGACCGCTCTTTCCGTAACCTGGCCTATCCTTTGGATTGGGATGGAATATTTAAGTATGTAGGTTTCCCGGCCTATATGAAACCCTTTGACGGCGGTGGTTGGAAAGAGGTTTACCAGATAAACAGCCTGGATGATTTGTGGGATAAATACAACCAAACCAAGCAATATGTAATGATGCTGCAGGAAGAGATTGTTTTTGAAGACTATTTTCGCTGTTACTGCATTGGCGGCAAGCATGTGCGCATTATGCAGTATGAGCCGCGCAATCCGCATCACCTGCGTTATGAGCATGGCAAAGCCCCAGCCGCTAAAAAATTATTAGAAACCGTAAAGAACTACGTAATAAAACTGAACAAGTATTTAGGATATGATTTTAATACGGTTGAGTTTGCTATCCGCGATGGGATACCTTATGCCATTGACTTTTGCAACCCCGCCCCCGATGCCGAAGTAACCAGCGTTGGCCAGGATAATTTTGAATGGGTGGTTGAAACCGCTGCCGATTATGCCATTGAGCGTGCTAAAAAGCAAAAGGATAATGCCGATAATTTAACATGGGGCGAGTTTGTAAAAACCGGGGCAGCAAAAGAGCACCTGTTATCGTCAGAAAAAAAGGTGGAGAAGAAGGCTGAGAAAAAAGAAGTAAGCGCCGGATTAATTGACCACGAGATAGCGGCAGAAGAAGAAACCAAAAAAGTGGTGAAGAGTAAAAAGGCTGTTAAAAAATAATTTATGGCCGAAGAAAAGCTTGATGACGGGGATAAAAAACTGCTAAGTGATATTGAAAAATATGGCGTTCATATTGTTCATATTTTGGCTGATGAAGAAAACCCACCCTTTGGCTTTTCAGTAGGATTATTTAAAAATTACAATCACCCCGAAATAATAATGGCGGGGCTAAAACGCGAGTTGATTCATTCTTTAATAAATGATATGGCGGCTGACATTAAGAATGGAAAAATATTTACGCCATACAGTTATTACAATGATATTATTGATGGGTTTGGATGCTACTTTATTGAAGTTGATAAATCCAATTACAGAAAATATATGGGTTACGCCAGTTGGTATTACAATGGAAGCAACTTCCCAGTAGTGCAATGCATATATCCTACTACAAAAGGAATTTATCCGTGGCAAAAGGAATGGCCCGAAAACTTAAAAATGCTGCAACCATTATTAGGTCCAGTTAATCAAAACTAAACTATGGCTACAAACGAGTTTACCTTAGGTGTTGAAGAGGAGTTTATGGTGATTGACCCTGTGAGCAGGGAGCTAAAATCGCACGAGCAAAAAATTGTGGATAGTGCCCAAAAAATTCACGAAGACCAGGTAAAGGCCGAAATGCACCAGGCCGTGGTTGAAGTAGGCACACAGATATGCCGCAATACGGACGAAGCCCGTAAAGAGGTAGGCAAACTACGGGGTACCGTAGCGCAATTAGCGGGCGATATCGGCTTGCGTATTGGTGCAGCAGGCACACACCCGTTTTCGCACTGGCAGCATCAGCTTATTACGGATCATCCCCGGTATTTTGAAATTGTGGATGAGTTGCAGGAAGCCGCCCGATCCAACCTTATTTTTGGCTTGCATGTGCACGTGGGCATCCAATCGCGCGATATGGCTATCCATATTGCCAACCAGGTAAGGTATTTTTTGCCACACGTGTATGCCTTATCAACCAACTCACCATTTTGGGAGGGGCGAAATACGGGGTATAAATCATTCCGCACCAAGGTTTTTGATAAATTTCCGCGTACCGGCATCCCCGATTATTTTAACAGCATTGAAGATTACGATAATTATGTAAAGCTGCTGGTAAAAACAAATTGCATTGATAATGCCAAAAAAATATGGTGGGACATCCGGGTGCACCCGTTTTTTGAAACCATTGAGTTCCGCATTTGCGATTGCCCCATGCTGATTGATGAAACCATGACCTTTGTGGCCCTGTTTCAATGCCTTTGTGCCAAGCTTTACAAGCTTCGCCAGCAAAACATGAAGTTTATTACCTATAACCGCGCCCTTATTAACGAAAATAAATGGAGAGCCGCCCGTTACGGCATTGATGGTAAAATGATTGATTTTGGCAAGGAGCTTGAAGTAAATACAAGATCGCTGATATTAGAGCTGTTGGATTTTGTGGATGATGTGGTTGATGAATTAGGTTGCCGCCAGGATCTGCAATATGTACACAAAATACTGGAACACGGCACCGGTGCCGACAGGCAGCTGGCCGTTTATCAGCAAAATAACAGCTTTTTGGATGTAGTTGACTATATTACATCACAAACGTTAAAGGGGATTTAGTAAATGACGATACAAACAGATAAACAGCCGGTAAAAGTAGCCATCCTTGATTTGTATAATGGGATTGATAATGAAGGTATGCGTGGTTTCAGGGAGATACTGGAACGCTACAAGGTTAAAAACAATCTGAATTTAAGTTACCAGCTTTTTGATGTGCGCAAAAAGGTTGAAGTGCCGGGAACCGACTTTGATATTTATATTTCGAGCGGCGGGCCGGGGAGCCCTATTGACAGCGAGGGTACAGAATGGGAAAAAAAATATTTCAACCTGATAGATAAGTTAGAAGATCATAACCTATCTGCCACATCTCAAAAAAAACATGGCTTTTTTGTTTGCCACTCCTTTCAGCTAATGTGCCGCAAGTATAAATTAGGTGATATAAATATGCGCAAATCGGCCTCCTTTGGTGTTTTGCCTGTTAACCAAACCCATATTGGTAAACACGAGCCTGTATTTGAGGGCCTGGCCGATCCGTTTTATGCGGTTGACTCCCGCCTATGGCAGGTAATCCATCCTAACGAAAAACGCTTTATGGACCTGGGCATGCAATTGCTGGCCATTGAAAAAGAAAGACCCTATATTGATCTGCCGCGGGCAATGATGGCCATCCGTTTCAGCGATTACTTTTTCTCAACCCAGTTTCACCCAGAGGCTGATGCCAGCGGTGTTAAATCTATGCTGCTAAGGGACGAAAAAAAGCAGGAAGTAGTGAGCGAGCATGGCTTGGATAAATACAATGAGATGCTTGAACGCCTGGAAGATCCTGACAAAATAACGCATACACAAAACACCATGATCCCTAATTTCCTGGATCAGGCCGTGTTGAGTTTACAGGATGCATAGCCCATTTGTATAAAGGCAGTTAGCAACCGGAGAAGCTATTAATTTTATATTATGATACCATCCACCAGGAAAACATACAACGCTAATTTCTCTGCAGAAAAGTATGCCCTTTTTTTGGAGAATATAAACAAAGGCCAGCATAACCCGGTTGCCTTTCGCGTGGCCGAAACCCCCGTTTTTTTAACAGCCGATTTCAGGGACAAGCTGATCAGTGCAGGCAATAATATTATTGACACCATACTCCAGCCAAATTTTAAGGAATTTACGGAGCGTGCCATCCCGGCCAAATGGTATGTTGCCGGCGAAAATGACCATCCGCACTTTATCGCGCTCGATTTTGGGGTTTGTACAGACGAAGTAGGCCATATTGTACCCAAGCTGATAGAGTTACAGGGCTTCCCATCACTTTATGGTTTCCAGGTGAGCCTTGCTGATAATTTCAGGGAAACATTCGATATTCCGGATGATCTGACCGTTTACTTCGGCGGCCTGGATAAAGATGCCTATATCCAACTGCTGAAAGAAACCATTGTAGGCCCTTATGAGCCGCATGAAGTTGTTTTAATGGATGTTAATGCACCAGACCAAAAAACAGCCATTGATTTTTATTTAACCGAAAAATATATCGGCACCCCGGTTATTTCTTTAAGTGACCTGGAACAGGAAGGCAACCAGCTTTTTTACCGCCTAAACGGCGAAAAGAAACTAATTAAGCGCATTTACAACCGGTTAATTTTTGATGAGATAGCCGCTGACCCCGACATATTTAACAAAGTAGTTGATATAAGGCAGCCATTTGATGTGGAGTGGATAACCCACCCAAACTGGTTTTACCGCATCAGCAAGTTTACCATGCCCTTTTTAAAAGGCGATTATATCCCAAAACACAGTTCCTGCATTTGCGGAATGAGATACCTGCCGATCTGGAAAATTATGTTTTAAAACCCCTGTTCTCGTTTGCCGGGCAGGGCGTTATCATCGATGTAAAAAAAGAAGACATCCAAAACATTAAAGACCCTGAAAACTGGATATTACAACAAAAAGTAAATTATGAACCTGTTGTGCAGGCCCCCGATGGGGGTGTAAAAGTTGAGATCAGGCTGCTTTACCTTTGGCCCAATGGCGATGAAAAGCCAACTTTAGCCATTAACCTGGCCCGCTTAAGTAAAGGTAAAATGATTGGCGTTAGGTATAATAAAGATTTTGAATGGGTTGGCGGCACAATTGCTTTTATGCCCTGCAAATAGCCATTTAAGGTATCAAACTCAATGATGCCACCTTAATTAGCACTATAAGCTATAAACCTGGCACCTAAGGTTCAACACTATACATTAAACTTTATACTATTTAACTTGTCTGTACGTATATATATAAATTGTATTAAATTTGTGACGTGAATATCCAGGTAATTATAATAGCAATCCTATTTGCAGCAGCAGTGTTTTATGTTGGCAGGCTTATTTATAAAAGTTTGTTCGTAAAAAAAGGCTGCGGTAGCAACTGCAAATGCGGAGTTGATTTTTCGGCCATTGATGCCGCAAAATCAAACAAATAACAATAAAAAACCACTTAATAAACCTTTATATCATAACAACACCTCATTTTAAAAGATTTTAATGGCCGATAAACAGGTTTTTCAAACTGATACCCCGGGTAGATGGATTCGTTTTAAGTGGCTTAGCCGCGCGCTTATTATTGTGCTGGTTTGCAGCGTAGTTGCTGCTGCTATAACGGTAACATCCAAACAATACCCCAGCTTACCAAACTTAAACCCTGCCCCTAAAAAACTTACCAAAGAGGAGCTTGACCAGTTAAAAAAATCAAAAAAATATAAGGATTTTAGTATTGACAAGGAAGAAATCCAGAAACTGGCCCGTACACGCCATTTACACCAGCTAAAGCATCCTAATAATAAAGATCGCATCAATGCCGCCTTTTACCGTGCATGGGAGCCACAGGCCTATAATTCGCTTGTTGACCATATTGCCCGTTTGGATATGGTGGTGAGCGAGGGTTTATACATTGCGCCAAAAAGAGATACCATTGTTGCCAATGTTGATACCGGGCTGATCAATATCAACAAAAAATATAAAAAGCCAGTATTGATGTCGTTATCCAATTATGTTAATTATAACAACATAACCGGTGGGTACGACAGTAAGGATGTTGAACGCATCATCAAAAATAAAAAGCTGCGTATTGGTTTTATAAACAGCATTGCGCGTCAGTTAACCCGTTTCAAGTTTCAGGGCGTTAATCTTGATTTTGACGATATCAGAGATCGTAACAGCAAAAACTACATCACTTTTGAAAACGACCTGTACAGCATTTTACATGCCCAGGGCTTTTTGGTTACCCAAAACGTAGTGCCTAATGATGACCAGTTCGACTTAAAGCGCTTACAGCATGTAAACGACTTCTTATTTGTAATGGCGATTGATCAGCACAACGATGGCAGTAATGCCGGCGATCTTTCAAATCAGCACTGGGTTGAACAGATATTGGATGATGTTTGCTCGCAGATCCCGAGCGAAAAGGTAATACTAACCGTTGCCGGCGGTGCTTATGACTGGCCCGAAAACAGCGTTGGTAAACCAATAGGTTATCCGCAGGCCATCAGTGTTGCGCAGGAAAACAAAAGCAAGATCATTTTTGATAAAAACTCGGCTAACCTGCACTACAATTATTTTGATGACGACAGCCTAAAACACACCGTTTATTTTACGGATGCAGCTACCAACTTCAACATTATCCGCATGGCGGATGATTGGGCAACGGGTGGTGTGGCACTTTGGCGCCTCGGCTTTGAAGACCCGCGCTTGTGGACTTTCTTCCAAAAGAATTTATCTATCGACTCTTTGAAAAAAACAGGGATCGACATCAGGAGATTAACCACCGTAGGTTTAAATAATAAGATTGATTATGATGGTGAAGGCGAAGTGCTGGATCTGATCACTACCCCTACTACCGGGCAGATCAATGTAGCGATGGATACCACCAATTTTGTGATCACCGATCAGCAATATATCAAGCTGCCTACAAAATATGTGATCAGGAAATATGGTTATGCTCCTAAAAAGATTGTTTTAACCTTTGATGACGGCCCCGACCCGGATTATACCCCGCGTATTTTAGATATATTAAAGAAGGAGCATGTGCCTGCCGCCTTCTTTGTAGTGGGTTCAATGGCCGAAAAAAATATCCCGATCCTTCGCCGCGAATTTGATGAAGGTTATGAGATTGGGAACCATACGTTTTTCCACCCTGATATTTCAACCGTAAGTTTGCAAAGAGTAAACCTGGAGCTTAATGCTACCCGTAAGCTGATTGAATCGGTAACCGGGCGCAGCACCATATTATTCAGGCCGCCCTTCAATGCCGATGCAGAGCCACAAACCCTTGCCGAGGTTATTCCAGTGGCCGAAAGCCGCAAGCAAAGCTATATCAATATTGGTGAATCCATTGACCCATGGGACTGGCAGCCCGGCGTAACTGCCGATAGTATTATAGCCCGCGTTATAAAACAAAAGGATGCAGGCTCCATGCTGTTACTGCACGATGCCGGTGGCGATACCCGCGAGGAAACGGTAAAGGCACTGCCAGAGATTATCCATTTCTTTAAAACTCACGGCTATACCTTTACTACCATAGCCGATGTATTGGGCAAAACCAAAGCCGACCTGATGCCGCCGATAAAAGATGACGCCAACTCAGGTATTTTAGGCTCGCTGTATAACTTACTGATCCAGTTTTATTTTTATGGCAACTGGTTTTTATTGTACCTGTTTTTATCGGCCATATTCCTGGCTGTTGGCCGTGTAATACTTATAGGGATACTTGCGGTAAGGCAATACGCCGAAGACAAGAAGATTAACCGCGCAGTAGTGGATAAATCAACCATGCCGGCAGTAAGTATTATTGTACCGGGCTATAATGAGGAAATAACAGCCATAAAAACCATTGAAAGTTTATTAAAAACAGAATATCCGATATTCGAGATCATTTTTGTGGATGATGGCTCAAAAGACAAAACATTTGATTTAGTTAATGATGCATTTGGCCATCACCCGGCGGTACAGGTGCTTACCAAACCAAATGGCGGTAAGGCATCAGCATTAAACTTTGGGATCAGCCATGCACAATACGAGTATGTGATTTGTATTGATGCGGATACCCAGCTAAAAAACGATGCCATTTACCACCTGATGACCTACTTTACTGATGAGGAAATTGGTGCCGTTGCAGGTACGGTTAAGGTAGGTAATGAAAACAATATGATCACCCGCTGGCAATCTATCGAGTACATTACGGCCCAGAATATGGACCGCCGTGCATTCGATCTGATCAATAGCATTACGGTGGTTCCGGGGGCTATAGGTGCCTTTCGCAAATCGGCCATATACAAGGCAGGCGGCTTTACTTATGATACCCTGGCCGAGGATTGTGACCTTACCATGCGCATTTTAAAGCAAGGCTACATCGTTAAAAACTGTGCCGAAGCCATTGCCTATACCGAAGCGCCCGAAACATTGAATGGCCTGCTGAAACAGCGTTTCCGCTGGAGCTTTGGGGTTATCCAAAGTTTCTGGAAAAACAAGGATGCCCTGTTTAACAAAAAATATAAGTTTTTCGGTATGCTGGGCATGCCAAACATATTGCTGTTCCAGATCATATTGCCGTTATTCTCTCCTTTGGCCGATCTGATCATGATCATTGGCCTGTTTGGTGATAAACCGGGAAAGATATTGTTTTACTATGCAGCCTTTGTACTGATAGATTTTGTGGTAGCTATTATTGCTTTCTGGATGCAGAAAGAGGATTATAAAAAGCTGATCTACATTATACCGCAGCGTTTTATATGGCGCCAGCTAATGTATTACGTACTGTTTAAATCGTTCAGGAAAGCCTTGAAGGGTGAACTAAGCGGTTGGGGAGCATTAAAACGGACAGGTAACGTGGTGATCAAAAAGGATGTTCCGGTAGCGTAGTTGAATTTTCAATTCCCTTTGCCATATATGGCAAAGGGAATTATCCAGCGAGGTTGGATTAGTAGATGCTGAGCATACATTTCTAACGGGTGGCATACCTATGGCATGCAATAACCTCTAATATTGTTAGCTACCGATATTGGGCATCTAAGGAGCCAATATCAATATTGAGTTAATACAGCGCTTTAAATTTTCTCAATCAAACAAACGGCATAGGCAACTATACCTTCCTCGCGTCCTATAAAGCCAAGCTTTTCGTTCGTAGTCGCTTTAATGGAAATATCATCAGCATCAATACCCGCTGCTTCAGCAATATTAATTTGCATAGCCGGGATATGCGGGTTTATCTTGGGTGCTTCCAGGCAAACCATAGCATCAATATTACCAATCTGCCAGCCTTTTTCCTTAAGCAGTACGATCACGTGTTGCAATAAGATCAGGCTACTGATACCGCGCCATAGTTCGTCGGTATTTGAAAAGTGAAAGCCTATATCGCGAAGGTTGGCAGCCCCAAGCAGGGCATCACAAATGGCATGTAACAATACATCAGCATCCGAATGGCCAAAGGCCCCAGCATGATGATCTAAATTAACGCCCCCTAAAACAAACGGATGATTCTCTCTTAACTGGTGTACATCAAACCCAAATCCTACCCTAATTTTACTCATTGCCTTTTATATACATTTTTGTCGCCACCAAAGCTGGCACTTAGCGTAAAACGTAAGGTATTAGCCAAGCCGCTGTTTTGCTGACGGGCAGCAAGATAAGAAAAGTCGAAAGTAAAATCATTGTATTTAAAACCAACACCCGTGGTAAGGTAGTGCGCACCGCCATTATTATTGGCATTTTGGTAAAAATAACCAACCCTCAAGGCAAACAGCTTATTGTACCAATACTCTAACCCGGGCGAAAGCGTTATCTGCTGCAACTCCTGGCTCCCACCATTAGGAGCATCGGTAAATGAACCAAAAATACCAGCCGGAACAGATACATTATCGTCTTTACCTTTTATAATATTGCCATTAGCATCCCTGATAGGGGGCGTTGGCACCAATAGTTTATTCAGATCAAGCGCAAAAGTTAGCTCATTATAATCATCAAGGTTCCATGTATTGGCTACCCCAATTTTCAGGTTGGCAGGTAAAAAGTATTTAGGGCCATTATCGCTGTAGCTGATCTTTGAACCGATATTGGAAATATTTGTACCGAATGAAAAGGTTGCATCCGTACCAAACTCCTGCATTTGCTTGGTGTAAAACATAGATACTCCCGCCGAAATAGCATTACCTGCCTTTGAGGTTGAACCACCCGAGCTACCTGAAAAGGAAGAACTCGAAAAGCTGGAATGGATATAGCCAACGGTTAAGCCCAAAGAAAAATCATCCCCGAATTTACGGGCGAATGATCCGTTCAGGGAAAACTCATTCGGTGTATAAGTACCCAGGTTATTCTGCTGATCATCCGTAAGTTGAATTGAGCCATAATTAAAATAGCGCAACGAAGCGCCAATGGTGTTACGATCATCGATTTTGTGTGCATAGCTTAAGTACGACAGGCTTATATCCGGCACTAACTGGCGCAGCCAGGGGCTATAAGAGATGGATACATTATCGTTAGTTTCTAAAAAAGCCAATTTTGAAGGGTTCCAGTAATTTGCATTTACATCAGGCGAGATGGCGACACCTGCATCCCCCATTGCGCCGGAGCGGGAATCGGGTGTTAGATTTAAAAAGGGAACTTCGGTATTTGGGATAACAATTGTGTTAGCTCCCGATGTTTGTGAAAAGCCTAAAAAGGGGATTAACAGGGCAATACAAAAAACAATAATTATAGTATATAAAAACCTCATTGGTGCAAATTAGTCGTATTTTTTCAAGTAATAAATATATGCTTATTGCCTGTTAATACGTATATGTTTCAAAATAAGTTTTCCACCAGAAAAAATGAGTACATTGTAACAAATTGATAAAAAAACGCGTAAAAAGGGCTGTAAAAGTTTAACTTCTTTAAAAGATTTGGGTTAAAAAATTAGCATTTTTGGCAAAATTTATTAAATTTACCCTTTAAAATAACTGTAAAAATATGAAAGTACTTTTTACTAAAACTGCAATAGTGCTGGTGGGCTTAGGCGTAGTATTGAGCAGCTGCAGTAAACATCAGCAATCTGAAAAGACTGGGATTACTTATAACGACAAAAACACTGGTGGTTATGAGCGTTTCAGGCAAACACACCCTTCACCGGGTCCGGGCCTTATCCCTATTGAGGGCGGTACCTTTGTGGTGGGCGGTAGTGCAGATCAGGATGTTACCTATGATTATAACAATGTTCGCCGCAGGGTGACAGTGCCTTCATTTTATATGGATGAAACTGAGGTTGCTAACCAGGACTGGCTGGATTACCTGCACTGGATAAGCGTAACCTATCCGCAGGATCATGAATTGTATTACAATGCTTTGCCCGATACTTTGGTATGGCGTAAACCATTATCATACAATGAGCCCTATGTTGATAACTATTTAAGGCACCCGGCCTTTCAGGATTACCCGGTTGTGGGTGTAACCTGGGATCAGGCACGTGACTACTGTACCTGGAGAACCGACCGTACCAACGAAAATATTTTACGTGAAACAGGCAGAATGGTAGCCTGGAAAGACGAAAGCGGCAACAGCAAGGCTAAAGGCAAAAATGCGGCCCCTGCTCCTGCCAATAAAGATCCTTTCAATACCGACATTTACCTTAACGGCCAATATAAAGGCGCAGGTATTGACGGTAAAAATATGGTTAAGGATTTAAGCCCGAATGCCAAACCTGCTACAGGTGCTAATGGTAAAGGCAGTAAAGTTCCGGTTCGCCCTGTGCGTTTGGAAGATGGTATCCTGAAACAGGCTTACCGTTTACCATCAGAAGCGGAGTGGGAATATGCTGCTTTAGCTTTAATTGGTAATACCCAATTTGAAAACATCGACGATAATAAAGTATACCCATGGAACGGCTTAGGCGTTAGATCGGCCAAGAAAGCTACCCGCGGTATGATATTAGCCAACTTTAAACGTGGCTTGGGTGATAACGCCGGTGTGGGTGGTTATTTGAATGATAAGGCAGATATTACTGCTCCTGTACGTTCATTCCCGCCGAATGATTTTGGTTTATACCAGATGGCAGGTAACGTGAACGAGTGGGTTGAGGATACTTACCGCCAAACATCGTTTGAAGAGTTTGATGATTTTAACCCTTTCCGTGGTAACGAATTTACAAATAAACGTTTATCAGATCCTTCAAAAGGGTTATATGCTAAAGATAAGTATGGCCGCCCTATCAAGGATCCATCAGTATCAAACAAAAAACTTAAATACAGCGAATTAGTAGCGATGCAACAGGCACAGGCTAACGGAACTGACCCTGCTGCTGCTGTTGCTGCCGTACGGTCTGCCGAAGCCGGTAAAACTGGTGCTGCTATTGCCCCGGGTGGTGCTGCTAATAAAAACGACCTTGCAGGTAAAGCATTTAATGCCGATTACCGCGGTTATAATGACACGGTTACTACTTCACTATACGGTAAAACATCTTTGGTGAGCGATCACTCAAAGGTTTACAAAGGTGGTTCATGGAATGATATGGCTTTTTGGTTAAACCCTGCTGCCCGCCGCTTTATGAATGATGATGATGCAAGTGCCGAAGTTGGTTTCCGTTGTGCAATGACCTTAGTTGGTGCACCGGAAGTTCATCCGGAAGGAAAGCCACACTTTAGCGTTAAAAAGCAAAAAAGCTTTAAAGCAAAACAGTAATTATAACTTTAAGTAAATACGAAAGGCCCTGAATTATCAGGGCCTTTTTTTGTGTATATATTTTTTATGATGAGTGGTTAAAACATCATTAAAACCTGGCCCTTTTCTACCTTATCACCCGGCTTTATTTTAACTGTTTTAACGGTAACATCAGCCGGCGCTTTGATAATGTTCTCCATTTTCATGGCTTCCAGCACAAACAGGTTATCACCTTTTTTAATTTCTTCTCCTTCGGTAACAAATACTTTAAGTACCATTCCAGGCATTGGGGCCTTAACATCGCTTACCTTGGTTGCATTTAAACTGCTCAAACCCATCTTATCCAGCAAAACATCAAACTGATCTTTAGCCGTAACTTTATAAATATGGTTGTTTACTTTAATTTCGGCAGTTTTCTCATCGCTGTTAAAGTTCACCACCTCCACATTATATGATTGCAGTTCATTTATAATATGCCACGATGAAGCATTTAACTGCTGAATATCGGGCCGCAAAACAACACCGTTAACGGTAAGCTCATCCCCTTTTTTATCGATCTCAAAATTATAATCGCTGTTTACTTTTACCTGGTACATGCTTATCGGATTGGTTTGCGTTTTAACAATATTAGGTTAAAATATTTATGTTCCGCACAAATTAATAAAATCAACGCTTATTATGAAAGGTTTACAGGAAGATATATAAATCAGGATTTGACAAGCATGCAGAAGCAACACTGTAATTAATCGGTGCAATTAAAAATAGCAGTAAAAAAATCTGTGATCCTTATTGTGTTAATACGTACTGTATTAAGTTTGCACCCATTTTAAGGGCCTTTATACGGTTTTCCTGCGTATCATTAGCGTAGGTACCATAATCCTCCCAGCCGTTGCCTAAATCGCATTCATAGGTATAAAAACACACCAGCCGTCCTTTGTAGATCAGGCCAAAACCCTGTGGGCGTTTACCATCATGCTCGTGAATTTTCGGCAAGCCCATCGGGAAGCTGTATTTTTGATGATAAATGGGGTGATTAAGCGGCAGCTCCACAAAATCAAGCTCGGGGAATACCTTTTTCATTTGCGGACGCACAAACTGATCGAGGCCATAATTATCGTCAATATGCAAAAAGCCACCGCCTGTTAAATATTTACGCAGGTTACGAACCTCCTGATCTGAGAAGATCACATTGCCGTGCCCTGTCATAAATATAAACGGATAGTTGAACAACTCGGCACTACCGGCTTCAACAACCTCATCTTCGGGCTGAAAATTGGTTTTCAGGTTATCGTTACAAAACTTAATCAGGTTTGGCAATGCGGTTCTGTCGCCATACCAATCGCCGCCACCATTATATTTAAGCTTAGCCATTTTATAGGCAGGTCTATTAAAGCTGCTGATGGTAATCAGCAGCAAAAAAGCAAACCCGGTATAAAAGGCTTTTTTCATTTATCGGTTCAAAAAGTTGGCTTCAAAACAAGCTTCCAATGCGGCGGTTTCTGTTCTTAACCTGCTTTCACCTAAAGTTATGGCTTTAAAACCATTTTGCAAAGCGCTATCAATCTCCCCTGGCGAAAAATCACCCTCCGGGCCAATCAATACCAGGTAGCGGCCATTGCTTAGTGCATCAACCTTAAGATTGGTTTTATCTCCATCCTCGCAATGGGCAATATACTTTTGCCCCTCAAATGGTTTAGCAATAAACTTATCATAAGCCATTGCCTCATTTAAAATGGGATGATATGCCTTAAGAGACTGCTTAATAGCTGAGGTAATGATCTTATTTAAGCGCTCCACTTTCGCATCCTTTCGTTCTGACCGCTGGCAGATGATCAATGAGATCTCATCGATACCTATCTCGGTGGCCTTTTCTAAAAACCATTCAATACGCTCAATATTTTTTGTGGGTGCAATGGCTATATGCAGGTAATGGTTACGCTTGTTAAACTCCGTAACTACCGAGTTGATCTGCAGGATCACTCTTTTAGGGTGCGCATCTTTTATGCTGGCATTGTAAAGGCCGCCTTTGCCATCAATCAACTGTACCTCGCTGCCTGCATCAAGGCGCAATACACGGATACAGTGTTTGCTTTCCTCTTCGCTCAAAAAATATTGCGGGTGCGATGGGTTAATATCGGGGGTGTAAAAAAGTTGCATACTTGGCAGATTAATGTAAATCTACAGCATCTTCCTCATTTATCAGTAATTCGAGCTTTACTGATTCGATATTTTGATCAGATTTCTTTAATACGGTAATGTTATAGCCGTTTGACTCCTTTTGCTCGCCTACGTCAGGGATCTTACCAAAAATATCACCCAACCAGCCCGAAACGGTATCAAAATCTCCATCCTCAGGCAGATCGTGCGGTAAATGGCCGTTCACATCGTAAATAGGTGCAAGGGCATTCACAATAAATTCACGCTCGTTCACCACTTCTACAATTGGCTTTTCCTCATCGTATTCGTCCTGTATCTCACCTACTAATTCTTCAACAATATCCTCCAGGGTAACCATACCTGCTGTACCGCCAAACTCGTCGGATACGATGGCAATCTGGATCCGCTTTTGTTGCAGCTCGGCCATCAGATCATTGATCTTTTTGGTTTCGGGGATAAAGTATGGTTTGCGGATAATATTTTTCAGGATGATCTCTTCATTACGGGCCAGCAAAGGCAAAATATCCTTGGCGTGTACTATACCTATAATTTTATCAATAACATCATCATAAACCGGCATACGCGAGTAGCCTTCGGTTATGATGATTTGCAATAGTTCTTCCGTATCGGTATTAATATCAACGCCCGATATTTTGGTACGGGGCACCATGATATTTTTTACTACACGCTCGTTAAAGTCAAACACATTCTGAATCAACTCATGTTCGTTAGAGTCGAGCGCACCAGTTTCTTTACCCTGGTCAAGCAGGTATTGCAGTTCTTCTGAGCTGTGTACCGCTTCGCCTTGCAATGGATTGATGCCTATCATCCTTAAAACAAAGTTGGCTACATTATTTAACAGCCAAATAATAGGCTTAAACACGGCAAAGAAAAACCTTAACGGCAGCGATATAGCCATAACGGTACGTACCGATCTTTGGATGGCTATAGACTTAGGTGCTAACTCTCCAAATATGATATGGAACGTTGTGATAAGCGCAAAGGCCACCACATGGCTGGTATTGATGATAAATGTGGATTGGATAGGTACGCCGAACAACAGGAAGATCCTGAATATTATTTTGGTGAACACATCCTGCCCAACTACACCCAGCCCTAACGAAGCAATGGTTACCCCTAACTGCGTTGCAGCAAGATAACCATCTAAATTATGCATTATACTACGGGCTATTTTGGCAACATTGCTGCCGGTTTTAGCCTTTAATTCAATCTGTGAGCCCCGAACCCTCACCATAGCAAACTCCGCAGCTACAAAAAAGCCGTTGAGCGCAACCAAAAATAAGGTAAGGAAAAGGTAGTAACCGTTTATTTCAAGATCGGGCCCCATAAATCAATTATTGGTACACAGGAAAAGTAGACTGATACAATTCCATACTCTCTTTTATCACTTTATGGGCATAACGCATACCTAATAAGTGTTCAATAGTTACGTTTTTACCTTCAAGCTTTTTATAGTCTTTAAAGAAACGAACAATTTCGGTCATCGCATGCGGAGGTAGTTCGGCAAGGTCATTAATGTAATTTACTGACATGTCGTTTTTTGCTACCGCGATGATCTTGTCATCCTGCTCGCCATTATCAACCATATGCATTACACCGATAACTTTAGCTTCGATGATTGACATAGGGAATACGTCGATAGAACAAAGTACCAAAATATCCAACGGGTCGTTATCATCGCAAAAAGTTTGCGGGATAAAGCCATAGTTAGCAGGGTACATTACTGATGAAAACAAAACACGGTCAAGCTTTAATAAGCCGGAGTCTTTATCAATTTCATACTTAGCTTTTGAACCTTTTGGTATTTCAATAATAGCGTTAACAATTTCAGGAACATTATTACCAGGAGATACCTGGTGCCATGGGTGTTGAGTACTCATTTAAGTTATTTTATTTTAGTTCTTTAATATTTCGCCTGTTTACACATTGCCTTATAAAAGCCATAATAAGCGGAATTGTTGTAATTATTATCAATCCGATAATAATATACTGCATATTGTCTTTCAGCTGCGGGTATCTCATACCTAAAAAATACCCAGCCAAAGTAAAAGTGTTTACCCAGGCAACACAGCCAATAATGTTGTATAATGTAAACTTTTTAAGGTCAACTTTAACAACTCCTGCAAAGATAGGTGCAAAAGTTCTAATTATCGGGAAAAATCTGCCTAAAACAATAGCCATACCGCTATATTTTGTATAAAATTCTTCGGCAAGTGTTACATATCGCTTTTTAAAAAACAAAGAATCGTTTTTATTGAAGAGTTTTGGCCCCGTTCGGTATCCAAACCAGTAGCCCGTAAAGTTGCCTAAAACGCCTGCAGCAATAAGTGAAAGTACTAATGTGTAGATGGATACGCTGAATCTGCCGGATGAGCAAAACACGCCAGCCATAAACAGGAGATAGTCCCCGGGTAAAAAAAACCCGAAAAACAGACCGGTTTCAGCAAATACAACAATAAGCAAAAAGTAAAACCCCAAGCTTATTATGGATTGAGCGTCCGTTAAATTTTGAAGATGTTCCCAAAAATTATCCATTCACTATATCCGTAAAGCTACAAATATTAAATCAATTTGTAATGCTTATGTTACAGATTATATGAGGCCCGAAATGAAAGCAGGATAAATACCGATCAGGATAGTTACCAATGCCGAGAAGCCCAGTACCAGTTTATAGTAAACCGGGATGGTTAATTCTGCACGGTCCTCATCGCGGAAATACATAGCTATAATAACCCTGAAATAGTAGAATATACTGATCACAGCGTTAACAACAGCCAATACAACCATCCATACATGATACTGGCTTAGCGCGCCGGTAAACATAAAGAACTTACCTATAAAGCCTGCTGTAAGCGGGATACCAGCTAATGATAACATGGCTATGGTTAATACAAGCGCCAGAAAAGGATTCTTTTTTGAAAGGCCGTTAAAGCTCTCGAAGTTATCGCTGCCTGATTCCTGCTGAACCAATATCAAGGCGCCAAATGCAATGATAGATGCTATAGAATAAGCCGTAGCATACACAAACACCGAATTGGCAGAACTTGCGCCTAACGCCACTATAGCAAATAATAAGTAACCAGCATGCGAAATACTTGAAAACGCCAGCATCCTTTTAAAGCTATGCTGGTAAAGTGCCGTAATATTACCAATGAACAAGGTAACAACTGTAATGATTAATAATACCGGTACCCAAAAATCAGACAGGGGTGCGAAGCAAGCAGTGAACAGGCGTAAAAACGCTGCAAAACCAGCTGTTTTAACTACTGTAGACATGAATGCAGTGATCAGCGTTGGGGAACCTTCATACACATCAGGTGTCCAGAAATGGAAAGGTGCTGCGCCTATTTTAAAGCAAAGACCAACAATAATTAACAGGATGCCTGTATAAAACATCGGGTCGATATTATGCGGGTGCTCAACAACCCAGTTACGGATAGTTTCCAGGTTAAATGAACCGCAGGTACCGTAAATCAGGGTAATACCAAACAACAGGAAACCTGTTGAAAAAGCACCCATCAGGAAATATTTTAAAGCTGCTTCGTTGGATGCAAAATCGCTCTTCTTAATACCCGCAAGGATATATAAACTTACAGACATGATCTCGATACCGATAAACATCATGGTAAGGTTATAAAAAGAAACCATTACAATAATACCCGCTAATGAGAACAATATGATAGCATAGTACTCGGCTATATGGCTGCTGATCTTTTCAAAATATCCTTTTGAAAGAAAGATGATCAGGATGGTAGTTACAATAGTAATGCCCGCAAAAACGATGGAGAAGTTATCAAACAACATCATACCATGATAAATTGGCTGTGCATTGTTGCTCCATTGTGCAATAGCACAACCTAAAGCAACCAGCAAACCAATTACAGTAACCGGTAACAAAGCTTTTTGAGCTTTATATAAACCCAGGTACAAAAGCACAATAGGTAAAACAGATATAATAATTAGAGTATTCATTATTTTACTGGTCCAAATTTTACATTCACCACATCAACCAAATGGTTTACTGCGGCTTCAGAGATATGAAGAATAGGTTGCGGATAAACACCAACAATTATAACAAGGGCGCAGATAATACCCAAAGTAAGCGTTTCTGAACCGCTGATGTCGGTAAAGGTTGCTGTAAGGGCATTGGTTTCGCCGTGCATTACTTTTTTATACATGCGCAGCATATAAACTGCACCAAATATCATGGTTGAG
Organism: Mucilaginibacter sp.; assembly: GCF_965277465.1. Taxonomy (GTDB): domain Bacteria; phylum Bacteroidota; class Bacteroidia; order Sphingobacteriales; family Sphingobacteriaceae; genus Mucilaginibacter. Next base: position 1,453,489 of record NZ_CBDICW010000001.1, on the reverse strand, counting down.
CCTGCTGCGGTTACCATCCATATATTCCATTGAAAAACGCTGCTCAGCAACAGGAACTCACCAATAAATCCATTGGTTAAAGGTAAAGCTACGGTACCCAATACAATGATCAGGAACGCTACGGCAAACTTAGGAGCCACTTTAGCTATTCCACCCAATTCGCTGGTATCCCTGGTATTTAAACGGCTGCTGATAATATCCCAGACAAAGAATAAACCCACCACGTTAACACCGTGTGTAAGCATCTGGATCATGGCACCCTGTACACCTTCGCGGTTCCATACAAAAATACCTGCGGCTATTAAGCCAACGTGAGCTATTGATGAGTAAGCAACCAAACGCTTACCATCTTTTTGGGTAAATGCAATAATTGAAGCATAACCAATACCTATTACGGCCAGCATAACCGTAAGGCTTTGCCATTGTAAAAAGCCAAGCGGCGCATTAGGGATCATCCAGCGGATAACGCCATAAACCCCCATCTTCAGCATTATACCGGCTAACATCATGGTACCTGCCGAAGGTGCTTCGGTATAGGTATCCGGCTGCCAGGTATGGAAAGGGAACAAAGGCATCTTGATAGCAAACGCTAAAAAGAAAGCCCAGAAAATAAATGCCTGGTGATGCGGATCGAGCGCTAAACGGTAGAACTCAAAAAGATCATAAGTTTTTGCAGGGGTTTGCAGGTACAGATAAATTATACCCAGCAACATAAATAACGAACCCGAGAACGTATAGATGAAAAACTTAATGGTAACCTTAACCCGATTTTGACCACCCCACATTGAGCAGATAAAATAGATAGGGATCAGTGCTGCTTCCCATCCTATATAAAATAAAAATCCGTCTAACGCTGTAAATACTACCAGCAGGCCAGCCTGCATAAATAATATTAAAGCGTAAAAAGCAGATGCATTTTTATACTCGTGCTTGTAAGTAGTTAAAATAATAAGCGGCACAAGTATAGTGGTAAGCAATACCATCATCATACTAATACCATCAATGCCTGCGCTAAAGTAGATACCTAATTTAGGGATCCACGGTGCACTTGTACCAAACTGAAAGGAGGCATCGGGCACAAAGCGGCTTAAGAATAATAAGGCGACCGCCAGTTCTGCAATAGCAAAAGTTAACGCCGCATGCTTAGCTGCACCGTTCTTGAATAATAAAACAGCAAGAGCCGCAATTACCGGTAAAAAAATTAAGATACTAACCGTCATTTTATATTGTAAACGCTATCGTTTTTTTATGCTTTAACCAAAATATACATCAATATGGAGATGATACCCACCACCATCATAAATATGTAAAAGCCTACATTACCTGTTTGTAATAAACGTAAACCTTTGCTTGTTTCTATAGTTCCTTTACCTAAACCATTTACAAAACCATCAATTCCTAAACGGTCAACCACTTTGTAAAAGAATACTGATAAGGCATCCAATGGCTTGCGGATAATGGTATCATATAATTCATCCAGGTAAAATTTGTGGTATGATATAGCAACCAATGCCGGGCGCTCTTCAGTATCAGCAACCGGGATGTGCGCATTTTTAACATATTTAATATAGGCATATATAATAGCAAGTATGGCACCGCCAACTGATATGCACATTAAAGTAATTTCGAACGATGATGACAATGGGGTTTGAACCATCAGCGCAGATGATCTTTCAAAAACCGGGGCAAGGAAATGCTCCAGCCAGTGATGACCACCCAATGATTCGGGTACGCCGATAAAACCACCTGCTATTGATAATACGGCTAATACAATAAGCGGTATGGTCATAGATACAGGAGATTCATGCAGGTGATGTTCCTGGTCATGCGTACCTCTAAACTTTCCGTAAAAAGTAAGGTACATCATCCTGAACATATAAAAGGCCGTAAACATTGCTGTGATAACCCCTATTACGTACATGGTAGTGCTTTGCATAAAGGCATGTGCCAGGATCTCATCCTTTGAAAAGAAACCTGCAAACGGCGGGATCCCTGAAATAGCCAGTGTACCAATCATCATGGTAGCAAAGGTTATAGGTAGCTTACCTTTTAGTCCGCCCATTTTGCGCATATCCTGCTCCCCGCTTGCTGCGTGGATAACCGAACCTGCACCCAAAAACAATAATGCCTTGAAAAATGCGTGGGTAAGTACGTGGAAAAATGCCCCGGTATAAGCGCCAACGCCTAAGCCTAAAAACATATAACCTAATTGTGATACGGTTGAATAAGCCAGTACCTTTTTAATATCTGTTTGTGATAGGGCAATCAGTGCTGCAATAACCGCAGTAGTTAAACCTACTATGGCAATTACATGAAGCGTTACCGGTGCCAGTGTAAACAAAATATTTGAGCGCGCTATCATGTAGATACCAGCTGTAACCATTGTTGCAGCGTGGATCAATGCCGAAACTGGCGTTGGGCCGGCCATTGCATCGGGCAGCCAGGTAAACAAAGGCAGCTGTGCCGATTTACCTACCGCGCCTACAAACAGCAACATGGTAATTAATACGTAAGGTGTTCCTGAATATTCGTGCGTACCTGCTAATTTAAAAACATCAGCATAGTTGGCGCTACCGAAAACAATCATGATCAGGAATATAGCGATGATAAAGCCAAGATCACCAATACGGTTCATGATGAAGGCTTTCTTTGCTGCATCGGCATAATCAGGATTAGTATACCAGAAGCCGATTAACAGGTATGAGCATAGCCCTACGCCTTCCCAGCCGATAAACATGATCAGGTAGTTGGAGCCCAATACCAGTAAAAGCATAAAGAAGATAAACAGGTTAAGGTAGGCGAAAAACTTACCAAAGCCAGCATCATCCTTCATGTAGCCCACTGAATATAAATGGATCAGGAAGCCTACCCCTGTTATAATTAACAGCATGATGGAACTTAACTGATCGATCAGAAACGCGAATGATACATTAACGCTCCCGGCAGAGAACCAGTTAAAAAGAGTTACATCAATTTGATGACCTGTAGATTTTATCTGAAGAAAAGCAGCTACACTTAAACCGAAAGAAATTAATACCAGTACACTACCGATAAACCCGATAGCTGCCTTTGGCAGGGTATTACGACCGATACCATTAATAATAAAACCGGCTAACGGTAATAAAGGAATAAGCCAGATATATTTATCCATTTTTAACTTTTATAATGCTCTTATGCAAACCTGCCCTTACGGTTAGTGCTTGCTTAGTTACCCGCAATAATGCGTATATTGTTTATTATGATTTAAAACCGGCGAGCGGCTCTAAAATTTAATTTACCACTTTAACCTGTTCAGCACATTGATGTCAATCGAATTTGTGTTCCGGTAGATCATTACAATGATGGCTAAACCTACAGCTACCTCGGCTGCTGCCAGGGCCATTATGAAAAACACAAATACCTGCCCGGTTGCATCGCCCCTGTAAACAGAGAATGCGGTTAGCAAAAGGTTAACTGAATTTAACATCAGCTCAACAGACATAAATATTACGATAGCATTACGACGTATCAATACGCCGATAACCCCTATCGAAAAAATGACAGCGCACAACAAGATGTAATGGTTAAGCGGCACGCCTTGTATATTTTTAGTTAGTGTTTCCATCAGGCAGTTTTTGTGTCTTTAGTAGCTAATAATACCGCACCCACCATTGCCGATAACAGCAATACTGAAGATACTTCAAATGGCAGTAAATATTCGTTAAACAATATTTTTCCTAAGTTTTTTACCAGGCCCAGGTCAGGGTTTGATAATACTACAGGGCCGATACCTTAAATGCTTTGGTTGCAGCAATAATTACTACTAAAAAGCAACCGCCGCCAATAAAGCCGGCTATTTTAACCAGGTTTGATTTACGCGGCTCCGATTCTTTATTCAGGTTGATGAGCATCAAAGTGTATAAGAACAACACCAGGATGGCACCCATATATACTATAAAGTTAACGATGGCCAAAAACTGGGCATTCATTAAAATATAATGGATGGTGAATGTAAAAAAGGTTAGTATAAGGTAAAGTATACTGTGTACAGGATTTTTGGCAGTAATAACCAGTATTGAAAAAAATACGGACAAAAATGCGATGAAGTAAAATGTACTCATGGTTTATATTTCAAAATACCTTTACTCCTTAAAAGAGTTGGGCAAAGGTATAAAACTTCTTTATTGATTTAAGGGAGCCTCTACTAATTTGTCTTTACCGTAAATAAAATCTTTCCTTAAATAGTCGGCCGGTACAATATCGCCATCTAAATAAATTGCTTCTTTCGGGCATGCTTCTTCGCATAAGCCGCAAAAAATACAACGCAGCATGTTTATTTCGTAAACGGCAGCGTATTTTTCTTCACGGTATAAATGCTCTTCGCCTTTCTGGCGCTCAGCAGCAGTCATGGTGATAGCTTCGGCCGGGCAAGATAGGGCGCACAAACCGCAGGCTGTGCAACGTTCCTTACCATTCTCATCGCGCTTCAGCGAGTGCATACCCCGGAAGTTTTCAGAAAACTCACGCTTTTCTTCAGGATAACTGATGGTTACAGGTTTCTTGAAAAAGTGTTTCATTGTAGTGGCCAAGCCGCCAACAATGGCAGGCAGATAGGCACGCTCTAAAAAGTTGAGCGGCTTTACTTCCAGTACTTTCTTCTTATTACTTAGTGATTCCATTTAATTACAATCCAAGGTATTTAAGTCCTGTACTCACTATACCGGTAAGTACAATATTGGCAATAGCCAAAGGTATCAATATCTTCCAGCCCAGGTCCATCAGCTGATCGTAGCGGAAACGCGGAATTGTCCAGCGTACCCACATAAAAAAGAAGATGAACATAAAAACTTTAGCAAATAATACGATAACTCCTATAATAGGCGCAATAGTTGGCCCTGTATGCGCAAGCATCCAATCCATCCCCGGATAGTTATAACCACCCCAGTATAAGGTAGCCATTACTGCCGATGAAATAAACATGTTGATATACTCTGCAAACAGGTAAAAACCAAGTTTCATTGATGAATACTCTGTATGGTAACCACCTACTAACTCTGTTTCGCACTCCGGTAAATCAAACGGGGTACGGTTGGTTTCGGCAAATGCACATACAATAAATATCAAAAAGCCTAATGGCTGGCGTATAATATTCCAGTGCCAGCTATGCTGTTGTTCGGCAATTTCCCTTAAGCTTAAGGTATTGGTTAGCATCAGCAGGGCTATGATGGATAAACCCATCGAGATTTCGTAGCTGATATTTTGTGAGGCTGCACGGATAGCGCCTAATAAAGAGTATTTATTGTTAGATGCCCAGCCGCCTATCATTACGCCATAAACGCCTAATGATACCACACCAAATATGTACAGGATACCTACGTTAATATCAGTTACCTGTAAATCAACGGTATGTGAGCCAATTACTATTTTTTGCCCCCAGGGAATAACTGCCGAACCTATACATGCGGTAAGAATAGCAAGCGATGGCCCTGCAATAAACAGGAAAGGGCTTGCATTAGTTGGGATGATCTCTTCTTTCAAAAACATCTTGCCACCATCGGCAAGGGGTTGTAAAAGTCCCCATGGGCCGGCACGGTTAGGGCCTATCCTATCCTGAAAAAATGCTGCTATTTTACGTTCAGCATAGGTAGAATACATGGCAATAACCAGGCTGATAGTGAAAATGATCACTATCAATACAAATTTAATTACTATATCTGCTAATCCCATTATAAGCGTGTATCTCGTTCAAATTGTTCTTTGTTCGCTTCCATTAATACCGGGTTTGTTTTAACAACCGGCAACGGTATAAATTCATAATGATTGGAGCTGATAACCGAGTGGTGCGATATTTTACGCGGCCCTTCAATTACCCAATCAGAAGTTTTCTTTTTATCAAAGCGGCAGGTATTGCAAATAAATTCTTCAACCTCGCCGTATTTATCTTTACGTGCTGTTACACGTAATACTTCTTCGCCTTTATACCACAGGGTTACTTTTCCGTTGCATTTTTCGTGATCGCAATCGCGGTGTGCATCAACGGGCTTGGTAAACCAAACACGATTTTTAAAGCGGAAAGTTTTATCGGTTAATGCGCCAACCGGGCAAACATCAATTACGTTTCCTGAAAAATCATTATCAACTGCTGCAGTAATATAGGTTGAGATCTCTGAATGATCGCCCCTGTTCAATATCCCGTGGATACGGTGATCAGTGATCTGATCGGCAGTGAACACACAACGGTAGCAAAGTATGCAGCGTGTCATGTGCAGCTGTATTTTATCACCAATGTCTATTTTTTCAAATGTACGGCGGTCAAATTCATAACGTGTTTTAGCTGATCCATGCTCAAAACCCAGATTCTGAAGATCACACTCACCAGCCTGATCGCAAATTGGGCAATCCAGCGGGTGGTTAAGCAATAGTATTTCAACAATACCCCTGCGCGCCTCTACCACCTCGGGCGAAGTAATATTCTGTACCTCCATACCATCCATTACAGGGGTACGGCATGATGCTACCAGCTTAGGCATAGGGCGCGGATCTTTTTCTGATCCTTTGCTCACCTTTACAAGGCAAGTACGGCATTTACCGCCGCTGCCTTCCAGCTTGGAATAATAGCACATAGCAGGCGGAACAATATCTCCCCCTATTTGCCTTGCGGCATTAAGGATGCTTGTTCCTGGTTCTACTTCAACGGGTATTCCGTCTATGGTTACTTTAACTGACATTCTGTATTAGTCAAAATTATCTTTTTCTCTTCCTTTTACCTTAAGCAAATCCACCCCGTATAGTTCGGGATTGCTTTTTAAGCCATACTTAAACTACTTCTTCCTTTTTTGGAAGCGGATCAGCATAATGTGCTATTCCGTAGTTGCGGGTTATGGCTTCGGCACCATTAGTTACATGCCACTCAAACTCATCCCTGAAATGGCGGATAGCACTTGCCACCGGCCATGCTGCTGCATCACCCAGCGGACAAATCGTATTGCCTTCAATTTTTTTAGATACATCAACCAAAAGATCCATATCGCTCAATTTACCGTGGCCATGCTCCAGGCGGTGCAATACTTTTTCCATCCACCCGGTACCCTCACGGCATGGCGAACATTGTCCGCAGCTTTCGTGGTGATAAAAACGGGTAAAGTTCCAGGTATTACGTACAATGCACTGGTCTTCGTCAAACGCAATAAAACCGCCAGATCCCATCATGGTACCACTAACAAAACCACCATCGGCCAATGATTCATAGCTCATTAAGCGAGGCTCGTTATTGATAGTTTTCATGAACAGGTTAGCCGGCAAAATTGGCACTGATGATCCACCTGCAACAACCGCTTTAAGGCGTTTGCCATTTGCTATACCGCCGCAATATTCATCGGAGTACAAAAACTCTTCAACAGGTAAGCCAAGGTCAATTTCATAAACGCCGGGGTTCTTTACATTACCGCCTGCCGAAATTAGTTTGGTACCTGTGCTGCGGCCTACGCCTACTTTAGCATATTCTTCGCCACCCTCGTTAATAATAGGTACTACTGCGGCAATTGATTCAACATTGTTAACCACTGTTGGGCAACCATACAAACCAGCAATAGCCGGAAATGGAGGTTTAATGCGCGGGTTACCGCGTTTACCTTCTAATGATTCAAGCAGGGCAGTTTCTTCGCCGCAGATGTATGCACCGCCACCGGGTTGTACATAAAGCTCAAGGTCATAACCGCTGCCTAATATATTTTTTCCTAAAAATCCTTTACTTTTTGCTTCCGCGATAGCTCTTTCCAGTATCCTGATCTGCGGCATCATTTCACCACGAACGTAGATGTATGATGTTTTAGCACCCAGCGCATAGCTGGCAACTATCATACCCTCAACTAATAAGTGAGGGATGTGGGTCATTAAATAACGATCCTTAAATGTACCGGGTTCTGATTCATCAGCATTACAAACCAGGTAACGTGCAACACCCTCCGGCTTAGCCAAAAAGCTCCACTTCATCCCGGTAGGAAAACCTGCACCACCACGGCCACGCAGCCCGGATTTTTTAACCTCTTCAACCACATCATCAGGCGACATAGTTTTCAAAGCTTTTTCAACCGAGGCATAACCACCCTTTTGGCGATAAACATCAAAAGTATTGATGCCCGGTACGTTGATATGTTCTAAAAGTAATTTACGTGCCATTAGTTGTTACCCTTTACTTTTAAATCGGCAATTAAATGATCAACCGATTGCGGTGTCAAATTCTCATAAAAAGTATATTCAGGGCCAATTTGTAAAACCGGTCCAAAACCACATGCAGCAAGGCATTCAACTCCGCGCCAGCTAAATAAGCCGTCGGCAGTAACTTCGCCTTCCTTAACACCCAGTTTTTGTTCAATATAATCCATTATTTTTTCGGCACCTACCAGGCAGCAAGGCCCGGTACGGCAAACCTCCAGTGCATATTTGCCCTGCGGGCGCATAAAATACATACTGTAAAATGTTGCTACCTCGTATACTTCAATATCCTGTATTTTCAGATACTCGGCTACCTTATCCATCGCTGCCGAACTTAGCCAGCCAAACTCGGCCTGTACCAAATGCAGGATAGGCAGTAAAGCTGATTTTTGTTTCCCTTCGGGATAACGGCTTACTATATCATCAAACTTAGCAATCAGTTCCGGAGTAAATGCTACCGGCACCTGTGTTTCTTCAACTCTAAGCATCTAACTCTCCGGCTATTATGTTTAAACTACTCATGTTAATAATCGCATCAGACAATAACATACCGCGGCTCATAGGTGCATACATCTGGTAGTTGATGAAACTTGGCCTGCGGAAATGCAGACGGTATGGCGAACGACCGCCATCATTAACCAGATAAAACCCTAATTCACCATTTGCACCCTCAACCGAATGATAAACCTCGGTTGTTGGGGTTGGCACCTCGCCCATCACTATTTTAAAGTGATAAATCAAAGCTTCCATGTTATTATATACTTCCTCTTTTGGAGGCAGGTAAAATTCAGGTACATCAGCATGGAAAATATCCTTCGGCTCTTTTTCCAGCTTAACCAAAGCTTGTTCAATAATGCGCAGGCTCTGCCACATTTCTTCATTACGTACTAAATAGCGGCTGTAAACATCGCCATTGGTACCTACGGGTACTTCAAAATCAAAATCTTCGTAGGATGAGTAAGGGTTCATAGCCCTTACATCGTAATCAACACCGGCAGCACGCAGTAAAGGGCCGCTCCAGCTGTAGTTTAAAGCATCCTCAACAGTTACGGCACCTACATCCTTAGTACGATCTATAAAGATGCGGTTACGGTTAAACAGCGATTCAAATTCTCTGAGCGTCTTAGGGAAATCTGCTAAAAACTTATTCAGCTTGCTAAAAGCAATGGTATTAAAGTTACGTTCAAAACCACCTATACGGCCAATGTTTGTTGTTAAGCGCGAGCCGCAGATCTCTTCGTAGATCTCGTAAATAGACTCGCGAAACTCCATCATGTAAAGGAAACCTGTAAAGGCACCGGTATCAACCCCTAATACACCGTTACAAATAATGTGATCGCTGATGCGGGCAAGCTCCATGATAATTACACGCAGGTAATCAACACGTTTTGGGGTTTTAATATCCAATAGCTTTTCAACTGTCATATGCCAGCCCATATTGTTTATGGGCGATGAGCAATAGTTTAGCCTGTCGGTTAGCGGGGTTATCTGATAAAATGGCCTGTGTTCGGCAATTTTTTCAAATGCGCGGTGTATGTAACCTATGGTGGATACGCCGCTTACAATTCTTTCACCATCCAATTGCAGCACATTTTGAAATACACCGTGTGTTGCAGGGTGGGTTGGCCCTAAATTTAGGGTTGAAAGCTCATTTTGCGGATCGTTATCTGTATATACCGGATGGTTCTGCATTCTTATCTTCCAAAAAAGTAATCTTTTTTATCAACTCGGTTAGGGTCTTCCAACGGAAATTCTTTTCGCATCGGGAAAGCTGTCATATCGTCAACATTTAATATCCTGCGTAAATCCGGGTGGCCGTCAAATATAACCCCGAAAAAATCGTAGGTTTCTCTTTCCATCCAGTTTGCACCATTCCAAATGGATGATGCGGTAGGGATATGCACATCGCTATCGGTTAAAAAAACCTTAAGGCGGATGCGTACATTATTAACCAGGCTGTGCAGGTGATAAATAACACCTATTTGTTTTTCCTGCTGCGGATAATGTATAGCTGTAATATCTGTTAAATATATAAATTGAAGAACGGGCTCATTTTTCAGATACGTTAACAGATCAATGATCTGCTCCCCACTGGTTTCCAGCGTAAGCAAACCATAAGGCTCGCCAACTACGGTAAACTGATCCTGAAACCTGCCGCTGATCTTTTGTAAAAGCTCTTCGTTAGTTATCTTACCCATTATTGTATTCCGTATGATGCTAATAGTTTTTGGTATTCCGGCTCATTTCTGCGGCGTACGCTTTCTGTTTTCACCAATTCCTGTATGTTCATAAAGCCATCAATAATAGCTTCCGGACGCGGAGGGCATCCCGGAACATAAACATCAACAGGGATAATTTCGTCAATACCCTGTAAAACAGAGTAAGTATCAAATATACCACCGCTTGATGCGCAGGCACCAACAGCCATTACCCAACGGGGCTCGGCCATTTGTAAATATACCTGCCTTAAAACCGGACCCATTTTTTTTGCGATTGTGCCCATCACCATCAAAAGATCGGCCTGGCGCGGAGAAAAGCTTAAGCGCTCGGCCCCAAATCTCGAAAGATCATAATGGGAAGCCATTGTGGCCATAAACTCAATACCACAGCATGATGTTGCAAATGGTAATGGCCATAATGAATTTGCGCGTGCTAAACCTACTGCCTTATCAAGCGAAGTAGCAAAGAAACCTGCTCCTTCTACGCCTGCGGGGGAATCAACTAATTGAATATCACTCATGATTCTATTTGATACAAAAACCCATCCATTTTGGGTCAGCAATGTTTTATTGTAAAGCCCGGGTATAAATGGTATACCTTGTAATTGCCTTTAATAAAAGCGTATTATAACTGACACTTTAATAAGGCAAATTTACAACAAATTATAACGTAAGATATACACTATGCAACAAGGTGATTATATTTAGAATTATTCTAAACAGGTAAATCATCTAATTATTGCCAAACCCTTAAAATATTTTCCTTGCCCTTTCGGGGTTGATGGGTTTGTTTATAAAAGATGGGTTAATCCCAATCTAAAGCACCTTTTTTTATTACATAGATAAAGCCGGCCAACAGCGTACCCATAAAGATGAACATATCAATCATACCCTGGTTACCCAGATCTCTGAAGTTTACTGCCCATGGGTACATAAAAATAACCTCCACATCAAACAATACAAAAAGGATAGCAACCAAAAAGTACTTGATTGATATTGGAGTACGCGCGTTACCTACCACCTCAATACCTGATTCAAATGGTGTTAACTTATCTTTAGTTGCACGTTTAGGACCAATTTTGTGAGTTATCAACATAACGAGAACCACAAAACCCAAAGCAACCAGCATTTGGAAAATGATGGGCAGGTAATTAATAGGTAAACTTTGAACTTCCATGCTGCAAATATACAAATGCAACTACAATAAAAAAGCCCTATGATAAATCATAGGGCTCCTTCTATTTATAATAATTGAATTATTTAGTTTTTCCGGCACCTTTTTTCTGGAAGAAATACACTACCTGATTATTGGTAGGGTCCATTTCCTTAGCTTTTGTATACAAATCAAGTGCTTTAGCCTGATCCTTTTCCTTATTTTCGGCATAGTTACCTAAATAAGCATAAGCATTTGCCAGGCTTAATTTAGTTTTATCATCAGGCGTACCCTTTGCTAAAACCAGTTGAATATACTGTTCGTAGTAAGGTTTAGCTAAACCCTTAATGTTGTTCCTGTCATTATCCTCATAATCCTTAATGTAAGCATGATATAATGCAACAGATGCATTTGGTTTTGCAGCCTTGTGCTCTACGTATGAATAAGCAGAATCAGCTCTGATTAATAGTAAAGTATCAGCTTTATAATTTTTATCCTTTTTAGCTTTATCTAAATCGTCAGTATAAGCCTGGAAGTAACTGAATCCTTCTTTAAAGTGATCATTAAGAGTAGCTGAACGCGATTTCTCACCGAATTTATGATAAGCTTCAGCAGCTTCTTTGTATTTACCTATCTGGTATAATGATTTTGCAATATCGCCATAAATATCACCTTGGGTGGTATCCATAGTTAAGGCTTTACGCAGGTTCATTACGCCCATTGAATCCTTTTTCATGGCTATATCAATACGGCCTAAGTACAAGTAATCATTTGGCAATACACGTTTATCGCCAGCTTGAGTTACCCATTTGCTCATGGCTGTTTCTGCAGCAGGGTAATCCTTATTTTCGTAAGCTGCATAGCCTAAATAACGGTAAACCCTTAAGTTACTTTTTGCTGATGCAGTAAGATCGGAGGCTACTTTTTGCAGCGTAACATAATCTTTAGCCCTGATCAGGAAATCGGCATAACGCATTTGCGTTTCAACTGAATAATCAGTTAAGCTAATGTATTTTTTAAAGTTTTCAACGGCTTCTTTAACCTTTGCATCATACTGTGTAGGTTCTTTACCTGCCCAGCGCACATCAGTTTCAGCCCACTCGCGGTAAGCAGGGCCGTAGTTGGCATCACTTGCCAATGCTGCCTGAAATTGCTTTTGCGAATCTTCAAAGTTATCAGCATATCTCCACAATACACCGGTAGCTACGTTAGCTGCTGCTGATTTTGGATCAATGGCCAATGCTGCCGAATAGTTATCGTAAGCATCGTTACTTTTTAATTGTGAACGGTAAGCATCACCCAGGGCAATAAGCAATTCAACATCTTTTGGATTGATGGTTTTTCCTTTGGTTAAAACCGCAATAGCTGCGTCGGCATCTGCAGGGGCAATTGCTGATCCGTTTGGACCAACCACAGCGCCGCTAACCGGTAACAAATAACCTAAACCTGCATACAGGTAAGGTTTGCTGTTTTTACCAGCCAATGCAATTGCCTGGTTAAAGTTTGTTGCAGCTGTGCTGTTATCTTTTTCAACATGTGCTGCTGCGCCTAAACCATCATAGTTTAAGGCAGATTTACTGTTTACTGCAATACCTTTGTTAAAGGCCGCTTTTGCCGAGTCGGTATAATCTTGTTTCAGATAAACCCATCCCAGGTAAAAAAAGTTCTCGTCCTTATCTGCCTGCGTGGTAGTAAGGTTTTTTAGCATCGATTTGGCTTTTTGATACTGCTCTGCGTCGATAGCCTTTTTTGCATCGGCTAAACTTTGCGCAAAAACTGATGAGCCTAATAACACCAATCCCAATCCTGCGCCAGCTATTTTACTGATCATTTTCATTTTGAGTAATTTTGTTTTTAAGACAATGAAGAATTTGAGCTGTTTTGTTTATTGGGCTCATACTAATCACCGGATTAATCATTCATTTTAGTTAATATTTAGCGATACCCAAAAGGCCACACCGTTGTTTAATAGTTTATTTTTAGCAGGAGTATAAAGTTAATATTTCCCCGGCAATATAATACTTATTAGATTGTATTATTAGTTATAAGTTTAATACAACTGTTATTGTTTTATTTTTGATACAACATTAATTTCCCTGCCGGGTATCTCATCAGGCAATAGCCCTGATTTTAAAATTATACGTTGTCCGCGGTCACTGCTTATAAAGGCAGCAAATTTCATACCCAAACCAAAATTACCAGTACAATTTAAAATATACAAATTGCGGGTTAACGGATATTGCTTTAAAGCAAGTGTATTTTGCGAAGGTGCGTAATACTGATCTGATTTGCTTTTAGCACCATCATCCTTAACCGAAACAATTTTAACCTTTGCAACTGCATCTGCATAATCCTTATCAGGGTCATTAAGCCAGCTAAACCCCGTGATACCTATGGCATTGGGGTTTTCACTAACGTATTTAATAACATCCTTATTTGATTTAAGCGCGTAAATGTTTTTTTGTTTCAGATCATTATTACCTGAAAGCTCTTTCAGGTACCTTACCAAACCAGAGTTAGGATTATCAAAAACGATATTTTTGTCCTGTTTAGTATTGCCGTTAAGCATTTTTTTAATATCGCTTACCGTAATGGTGGTGTCATTTGATGCCTGGTTAACAATTAAGGTAACTGCATCAATGGCAAAACGGTTTACAATAGGCTTTAAATTGCGGGTAGCTAACTCCTGGTATTCGGGTTTGGTTAAATCTCGCGACAGGATGGCTATCCTTACCGTATCTTCGAGCAACAGGTTGATCACTGTACTTTCGGGCCCGTAAATGATCCTCGGCTTAACATCGTTGTAGATCGCCTTAAAAACGTAGAGTTCTTCGTCAACAATAGGGCGAAAAGATTCGTCGACGGTTATCTGTGCATTATTATTGGTAAAACGATCCAGATTATCTTTCTTCTCTTTTTGTTTACAGCCTTGAAAAACGGTCAGTAAAACCAAACCAGTAAGTAATAATTTAAAATTATTCTTCATCCGGGTCTTTCTTTAATATTCTTGAGAAACGTAAAACACCATAAATAATTAAAACTGAGCCAATAACAATTTTCTGGGTTTTTGACATGCTGGGCAGCATCAGGTCCCAAAAAATGATCATCCCGCCTAAAGTACACACACATATAAATGTTGCGACTCCTAAAATAAGCAAAAACCGCCTTTTGAGCGATTTTTGCTTTTTATTGTTCAATAACATTGATCTTTTTATTCAGATAAAGTAAACGCGATTGGTACGCTGTATGCAACACGAACCGGACGGCCGTTTTGTATACCTGGTGTCCAATGCGGAGAAGCTTTAATTACACGGATAGCTTCTTCATCGCAACCATCTCCAATACCACGGGCAACGTGAACATCAGTTAATGAGCCATCGCGTTCGCAAACGAAACTAACGATTACACGTCCCTGAGTACCATTTTCCCTGGCTACTGCCGGGTAGTGGATGTTTTTTGATAAGTATCTTCCAAAAGCATCAGCGCCTCCCGGAAACTCCGGAATCTTCTCTACCGAGGTAAAGATCTTATTAGGATCCTCTTCGGTTACTTTTTGGTCAGATGTACCTACCGGTTCATCAATAGTTACGTCGGCGTTCTTATCTCCTTTAAGGTTTTTCTGACCTGGGTCAGCAACCTCCAACTCTTTAACGGTTGGTGGTTTTTCTTTAACCTCAATATCTGGTTTTACAACCGGAGGAGGGAACTTAACCTGGTCAACCTTTGGTTTAGGCGGTTCAGGTGGCGGCGGGGGAGGTGGTTTTTTTAAATCCACAGGGGGTGGTGACAATACCACGTTGGTGATCTTAACTTTCTCCTTGGCCTTGGGTATAAACCCAGCGATCATGTTGAGGATGGTATTAGCTGATACAGCAACCACAAAGAATATGATACCTATAATAAGAGCATTACGGGTGTTACGTCCGTTATCTCGTCTTAATTCGTATGCACCATAGCTTTTGTTACGACCCGTAAATACGACATCGATCCACTTCTGATCTAATATGTCTAATTTTGATCCAAACATTTGTTTAGCTTTAGTATTAATTAACGTTTATAGTAATTATTAAATTACTAATAGATTTGATTTTTTTGCAAATCACCAATTTCAAGTGGTGTAATTGGAACAATTGCGTACGATTGAACGGCGGTGATGCTCATTTCATCAAGTGCTGAAACCAAATTTTCGTAAGTTGATTTATCACTTGGTTTGATCAGAACAATCATAAAGTTATCAGGAGCAGCATGTGAATCGGCAATTGCTTTACCGTTTTCAATTAATGCTTTTCTTAATCCGTCTTTACCATAGTTGTCAACCGTAGGGGCTGTTTTACCGGGTTCGCCAATGTACCACTCGATCTTGTTATGACTGCCTAAAAGGATAGTCATGGAACGGGTAGCAGCAACTGGTAAATTACTCGTTTTTACTGAGTTATCCGGCATGGCCAGGTCCATTGCTTTCTTTTTTGCAAGGGTGGTGGTTAGCATAAAGAAAGTGATCAGCAAGAAAGCCAAATCAACCATTGCTGTTAAATCAACACGTGTTGAAGCTTTTTTACTCCTTACTTTCCCGCCTTTACCGCCCCCGCTGGAGGTATCTAATTCTGCCATGATTTTTTATTTTTTAGGTGCCGCTTTTAGATCGGTAATTAAACTAAACTTAAATAATTTTTGTTTCCCTAATACCTCAATTACTTCATGAATTACCGGGTATTGTTCTTTTTTATCACCTTTTATAGCAATATCAAGATCCTTATCATGTAATGCCTTGTTAGCCTTACGTGAGGTTAATATCCAGTTTGACAATTCATTGTTGTTGGTTGTATCAGCAGGTATACCTGGTTGTTTATAAGCTTTCTTTTCATCATCGCTCATATTCAAAAAGGATTTTAGCTGAGCCATAGGCACACCAAATACTTCGGTGTTTGAAAACTTAACAATTTCTTCGGGTGTAAAAGATTGTTTGTATTTATCGCCCATTGCCTTTAAAGCCTCTGAACGTACGTCACTACCTGATACTGAATAAAAAATCTGGTTGTTACCACCAACGGTTATTAATCCTAAATTGGTTTCGGGTACAATTTTTTCTTTTGATGAAGAAGGCACTTCAGCCTTCACGGGGTCATCAACCCTTGGCTTTGCTGTTAATATGAAAAAGGTAAGCAACAGGAAAGCCACATCGCACATTGCGGTCATATCTATATGAGTGCTTTTCCTGGCAACTTTTACTCTGGGCATAATTTGTTAATTTTAATAGAGTGTATAAATTGATTATACTATCCGATAGTCAGGCCAGTTTAAGCAGGACTGACTATCGGTGAAAACTAAGCAATAGCGAATCTCTTATTTATTTTTGTGAGATGCAGCAAATGTTTGAACGATGCTGAATCCAGTTTCGTCAATTGCGTAAGTTAACTTGTCTATTTTAGATGTAAACACGTTATACATAACAATTGAAATTGCTGATGTACTGATACCTAATGCAGTGTTAACCAATGCTTCAGAGATAGATGCAGAAAGTGCAGTTGAACTTGCCGAACCTGAAGCTGCTAATGCCGCGAACGCGTTGATCATACCAAATACTGTACCTAATAGACCTGTTAATGTACCGATTGATACTAAGGTAGCAATGATGGTTAAGTTTTGCTCAAGCATTGGCATTTCCAATGAAGTAGCTTCTTCAATATCTTTTTGGATAGCTAATGTTTTTTGATCAACATCAAGTGTTGCCTCTAATTCCATTTCACGGTATTTTTTCAAACCTGATTTGATAACGTTAGCAACTGAACCTTTTTGCTTGTCACACTCAGCTGAAGCAGCATCAATGTTACCTGCGTTAAGGAAGCTTTGTACTTTTCTTACAAATACGTCAACATTGCTTGTTCCAGATGCTTTGCCGATAACAACAAAACGCTCAATAGAAAATACGATTACCATTAATAGGTAAGACATGATAACCGGTACAAGGTTACCACCCTTGTGAATCCTACCGAAGAAGTCAGTTGGAAGACCTTTTTCCGGGTCACCACCTTCAAAGTGACTTGCATCGCCTAATATAAATATGAATATTAAGATAGCAACCACAATACAGATTGGAATAGTAAGCGTTGCAAACAAGCCTGATGCAGCTGGTTTCTCGGTTTTAATAGGGCTAATTGGTTTTGTTGGTGCGTTTGCCATTACTTTTAGTTTTTAGTTTTAGTTTTTAGTTTATGTATAAGTTATTTAAATGCAATTAGTTATGCGAATAACAAAAATAGGATTTATATGAAATAAAAAAACTTTTTATGTTATTCTTTATAATTTAATAATACAAGCCTCCTTCGGTTAGCACATTGGTGGATACATAACGTACCGGAAAACAAAAATTGTGTTTAGCACAACAATTTTTTACAATAAAACCTATTTTTTTTAATAATAACAAGTGGTAACACATAAAAATTATGTAACTAACATGATATAGTTTAGTCTAAGGGGGTATTTACTGTTTAAGTACGGCTTCAAATACGCCTGATATTCAAGGAGGTAAATTTTGCCTGATTGTTAACTTGTGGTAGCAAGTAATATTTATTCAGTTGCAATTTAATTGCAACAATTGGCATATTTAGGCGCGAAAGGAGGTAAAATTCATCAAGCAAAAGTCAAAAAAAAGCGTAGAAATACATTATCCGCCTGCTTTTTTTGCTTTATAGCCATCGGCAACCAATAAAGTAAGCACTTTTTCGCGGTGGTCACCTTGTATTAATATCTCGGCATCTTTTGCCGATCCGCCTACTCCACATTTTGATTTTAGCTTTTTGCCGATCACTTCCAGGTCTTCATCAGTACCTATAAAGCCGCTTACCCGGGTAACCAGCTTGCCCCCACCCTTACGGTCGAGGTATATTTTTAGGTTTTGTTGCTGCGGTGGCAGGGTTGCCGATCCATTACCCCCGTTTTCCTGGTATTCAAAATCCGGATCGGTTGAGTAAACTACGCCTGTAAAGTTCTTTTTTGCCATGATTTAAAAATCTTATAATAAAACGGCCTGTATTATAAATTTAATACCAATATAAGCAGTATTGCAGCTATGAGCACTATCCCTTATGGTAGCCACTGCCGGTAATTACTTTTAATGAGTGAGGCACTACTTCAACCTCGGTATCTTCACCTGCAATGCGGGGTTCGCCATCCAGGTGCACCGGGCCGGGTGCGGCACGTTTAACATGAATTTTTTTTCCGCGGATGATCTCAACATATTTGGTGCTTTCAACCGTTTTTGTCAGCATCCTGATCCCCATCTCCACAAAACGCCATAAAGGGAACTGCTTTATCACGCAAACATCCAGCAAACCATCCTGAACTGATGCGCCGGGTGAGATATGTGCATTGTTACCATATTGCGATGAATTGGCAAAACTCAGCATAAACGCTTCGCGCTCATAAACCTTACCATCAATTTCAATTTGATATAGCTGCGGCTTATAATTGGTTACTTCTTGTATGGATGATTTGATATAAGAAAAGAAACCCCGTTTTTTGGTATGCGAAAAAACCTCGCTGATGTGGGCATCAAAACCCATACCCGCCATATTAAAAAACGAGCGGCCATTCATTTTACCCGAATCTATAAAAATAGCTTTGCCGGTATTAAGCAGTTTGATGGCCTCAATCGTATTCATGGGGATACTTAAAAACCGGGATAAGCCATTGCCTGAGCCAAAAGGAACTATACCTAAAGCGGTATTGCTGCCCGTAATGGCCGATGCTACTTCATTAACCGTACCATCGCCGCCAACGGCAACAATAAGATCAAATTCGTTCACCGCTTCTTTAGCTATCTGCCGGGCGTGTGATACGCCATCGCTAAATACAATTGTTGCCTTATATATATTGGCATCGAGGTACTGCCTGATCAAATCCGGAACACCGTCTTTTTTCTTCCCTCCCGATATTGGATTTATAATAAATAACGCTTTCCGTTCCAACTATATATAATTATTGCGGCAAAAGTAAATCTATTTTCGGCTTTGTAAAAATTGTTTTAATTTAGCCGCCTGAAAGTGGACTGATTTATTGATTCGTTTTACAACGAACTGGATTGCAACCACGTAAAAAAGTGCTAAAACCAATGCTTCTTTTTACTACAATCCCCTTCAAATCTGTTTTCTTTGTTTTTTCGTTTAATCTATAAAAACATTTCTTAGTTCGTTTTAAGTTTATCTTATAAAATTTTATGTCATACTTATTCACATCAGAGTCCGTATCAGAAGGACATCCGGATAAAGTTGCCGACCAGATATCGGATGCTTTGATAGATCATTTTTTAGCTTTTGATCCTGAATCAAAGGTAGCCTGCGAAACATTGGTTACTACCGGCCAGGTTTTTTTAGCTGGTGAAGTAAAATCAAAAGCTTATTTAGACGTGCAGAAAATTGCCCGCGAGGTTATTAATAAAATAGGCTATACAAAAGGTGAGTATATGTTTGATGGCAGCTCATGCGGGGTATTGTCAGCCATTCACGAGCAATCTCCTGATATTAACCAGGGTGTTGACCGCACTGCTAAAGAAGAGCAGGGTGCCGGCGACCAAGGTATGATGTTTGGCTATGCTACCAGCGAAACTGATAACTATATGCCTTTAGCTTTGGATATTGCCCACGCTTTATTAATAGAGCTTGCAGCTATCCGCCGCGAAAACTCGGATATTAAATACCTTCGCCCTGATGCAAAATCGCAGGTAACGCTTGAGTACGATGATAACAATACACCGGTACGTATTGATGCTATTGTTATATCAACCCAGCATGATGACTTTGACGAGGAAACTGCCATGCTTGCCAAAATAAGCAAGGATATTATCAGCATCCTTATCCCAAGGGTAAAAGCCAAGTACGAAAAATACGCTCACTTTTTTAATGATGATATTACTTATCACATTAACCCAACAGGCAAGTTTGTTATTGGCGGCCCGCATGGTGATACCGGTTTAACAGGCCGTAAAATTATTGTAGATACTTATGGTGGTAAAGGTGCACACGGTGGTGGTGCTTTTTCTGGTAAAGATCCATCAAAGGTTGACCGTTCTGCTGCTTACGCAACCCGCCATATTGCTAAAAACCTGGTGGCTGCCGGTATTGCACAGGAAGTTTTGGTACAGGTATCATACGCCATAGGCGTTGCAAAACCAATGGGTATTTATGTAAATACTTATGGCACCAGCAAACTGGGCTTAACTGATGGCGAAATAGCTAAAAAGGTTGAATCTATTTTCAACATGACGCCTTATGCTATTGAAACCCGCTTTAAACTGCGTAACCCTATATACAGCGAAACTGCTGCTTATGGTCACTTTGGCCGCCCTAACGAGGTGGTAACCAAATCGTTCATTGGACATGATGGCAGCGAGATAAAACGCGAGGTTGAGCTTTTCACCTGGGAAAAACTTGATTACGTTGATAAAGTAAAACAAGCTTTCGGCCTGTAATATAATTGATAAGCGAAAGTTTATCGAAAAGAATAAAGCCCGTTCATGCATCCTTTGCATAAACGGGCTTTTTAATTACTATCAATTACGCCCCCATTACTTTCGGGAGAGGTATAATTTACAGTCTTATAATAACACTATCAAATCCTTTAAATGGTGAATTTGCGTTGGTACATCATCGGGCTTAACAGCATTGAATGGATTGAAAAATATGGCATCAATACCAAAATTCAATGCACCATAAATATCGGCCTCAATGCTGTCGCCAATCATCAGGCTTTCATTTTTACTGGCATTGGCAACGCTCAGGGCGTGTTCAAATATGGCAGGGTCGGGTTTGTTTACGCCAACCACTTCGGATATGATCACGTTCTGAAAATAAGGCCCGATCTTGGTATTGTTGATCTTTAACTCCGATGATTCCTTAAATCCGTTCGAGATCAGGTGCAGCGTATATTTACCTTGCAGGTATTGCAGCGTTTGGTGCGCATGCGGAAAAAGATGAGTTTTGGTAGGGCAAAGCAGCACATAATCATCTTCAAAAGCTAAGGGAATACTATCGGGCGCAATACCTAATTCAATAAAGGTGCGTTTAAAGCGGGTTTCGCGCAGCTCCGTTTTGGTTATCTTCCCGGTATGGTATTCGGCCCAAAGCTGGTGGTTATTACGGGTGTAAGTTTCAATAAATACGGGTGCCGATGGCAGGCCAATTTCGCTTAACCTGTAAATATCATAAAGCTCGTACAGGGTTTCTTCGGCGTTTTTATCAAAATCCCAGATGGTATGGTCAAGATCAAAAAAGATGTGTTTGTATTTTATGGCAGATTGATCCATTATTGTAGTAAATATTAAAATGCGAAGTTAGCATAAATCAAAACGGGGTAAGCTGGTATATGTATCCCCTCCGTTAAAAACCGCATATTAGCAAATTGTAACAGCAAAACTAAATTGGAAAGCGTAAATATAAATACCAACCGGCTTTTTATCCGGAACCTTAAACCGACAGATCTGAACGATTTTTTTATTTACCGCTCAAATGCCGAAGTGGTGAAATATCAGGGCTTTGATGTAATGACCCTTACAGAGGCCGCAGCATTTATTGAGGAACAAAAGGATAAGCTATTGGGCAACCCTGGCGAATGGATACAATATGGTATTGAAAACAGGGCCGAACAAAGAATAATTGGTGATTGCGCTATTAAAATTGATGAGTATGATTTAAGGATTGCCGAAATAGGCATCACCATATCGCACCTTGAGCAAAGAAAGGGCTATGCTAAAGAAGCGATGACCGGGGTATTAGGCTTTTTGTTCGATACGCTGAACCTTCACCGGGTGGCTGAACTTTGCGATACCGAAAACACCGCATCCGTTAATTTATTAAAAAGTGTAGGCTTCAGGCTTGAAGGCTATTTTGTTGAGAATGTATTTTTTAAAGGCAGTTGGGGCAGCGAGTTTCAATACGCTATGTTAAAAAGGGAATGGGATGCTAAACAAAGGGTATCCCAATAAAATATTTATCCTAAACCTTCTCGCCAAATGCAAGGTCGCCGGCATCACCCAGGCCCGGTACAATGTATGATTTGCTGGTCATCTCCTCATCAACCGCACAAAGCCATAGTTTTGCCTTTGGTAAATTAGCGCGTACATGCTGTATACCTTCCGTACTGGCTATTACTGCGGCAATATGTAGCTCTTTAAGGTTGTACTGGGCTATCAGCTCTTTACAAACCTGTACCAGGCTTTGCCCGGTGGCTAACATGGTATCGCAAATGATCAGGGTTTTACCCTCCATGTCCGGGGCCGAAATATGATCTATATTGATAATAAAAGTGCCGTTTTTTTTAACCTTGCGGTAAGCCGTAACAAAAGCCGATGGCGATTTATCAAAATAATTTACAAACCCCTGGTGAAACGGCAGGCCTGCACGTAATATGGTACACAAAACAGGTTCATCAGCAGGCATGTTTATTGGGGCTATACCTAATGGGGTTTGTATTTCCTGTTCTGTATAACTTAACGTTTTGCTGATCTCATAGGCCAATATCTCGCCTAATTTTTCCTGGTTGCGCCTAAAACGCACCTTATCCTGCTGCAGGTTAACATCGCGCAGCTCGGCTAAAAATTGGTTGGCTATAGTGTTTGTTTTATTCAGGATAAAGATCATAGCTAAAAATACATATAATTTATTTGCCTGCTTGCAGCTAATGCCTCACAATTGTTAAATTGTGCTGAGGGCTAAAATTTTATCAAATAAATTTAAGCAATTAAAATGCTATTGACATAGGGTTGTCACAACACATTGTTTATTTTGAATTAAAACCGTAACGGATTTCTGTTGTACTATTATTTGTATTTTTGTATTACACTATGGATTTTAAAATCACCTCTCAATATCAACCCACCGGCGATCAGCCCGAAGCTATAAAGCAATTAGTTACAGGGGTTAACAACAGTGATCCTTTTCAAACACTGCTTGGGGTTACCGGCTCGGGCAAAACATTTACCATAGCCAATGTTATTGAGCAAACGCAAAAGCCTACGCTTATATTAAGCCATAATAAAACCCTTGCCGCACAATTGTATGGCGAGTTTAAGCAGTTTTTTCCGGATAACGCGGTAAACTACTTTGTATCCTATTACGATTACTATCAGCCCGAAGCATTTATCCCAACCACCAATACCTATATTGAAAAAGATTTACAGATCAATGAGGAAATTGAAAAGCTAAGGCTGCGAACCACCTCCGCTTTGATGAGCGGCCGGCGGGATGTGATCGTGGTATCGTCCATATCCTGCATTTATGGTATGGGTAACCCCGAGGATTTTAAGGATTCGGTGTTCCGCTTTGCCGTAGGGACAAGAATTAGCCGCAATGCATTTTTACATAGGTTAGTTGAAATTTTATACTCACGCACCACTGCCGATTTTAAACGCGGTACCTTCAGGGTAAAAGGCGATGTGGTTGATATTTTTCCGGCCTATATGGATCTGGCCTACAGGATCTCGTTTTTTGGTGATGATATTGAGGAGCTGACCACTTTTGATGTGGGTACCGGGAAAACCATTGAAAAAATGACGCACATGGTGCTGTTCCCTGCCAATTTATATGTGGCTCCGCGCGAGCGTTTTACACAATCTATCTGGGCTATACAGGAAGAGCTGGAAACCCGTAAAAAACAATTTATTGGCGATGGCCGCTTTTTAGAGGCCAAGCGTTTGGAAGAAAGGGTTAATTACGACCTGGAGATGATCCGCGAGCTGGGTTATTGCTCAGGGATTGAAAACTATTCCAGGTTTTTTGATGGCCGCCAGCCGGGTGCAAGGCCCTTTTGCCTGTTAGATTATTTCCCGGATGATTACCTGATGGTAATTGACGAAAGCCACGTTACCGTACCGCAGATAAGGGCCATGTATGGCGGCGACAGATCGCGCAAGATCTCGCTGGTTGAATATGGTTTCCGCTTACCTGCTGCTATGGATAACCGCCCATTGAATTTCCAGGAGTTTGAAAGGCTTGCCCCGCAAACCATATATGTAAGTGCTACTCCCGGCGATTTTGAATTAGAAAAATCAGAAGGGGTTGTAGTACAGCAGGTGATACGCCCTACCGGCTTGCTTGACCCTATTATTGAGATACGTCCCGTAATTAACCAGGTTGATGACCTGCTGGAAGAGGTAGACAAAACCATTAAAATGGGCGACCGTATTTTGGTGACTACCCTAACCAAACGCATGGCCGAAGAACTTGCAAAATATATGGACAGGCTGGGCATTAAGTGCCGGTACATACACTCAGAAGTTAAAACCCTGGAAAGGGTGGAGATATTGCGGGGCCTGCGCCTTGGTGAGTTTGATGTACTGATAGGGATCAACCTATTGCGCGAGGGGCTGGATTTACCGGAGGTTTCATTGGTAGCTATTTTAGATGCCGATAAGGAAGGTTTCCTGCGTTCAGAACGTTCATTGATCCAAACCATAGGCCGTGCTGCCCGTAACGACCGTGGCCGGGTAATTATGTATGCTGATAAAATTACGGCATCAATGCAGATCACGATGGACGAAACCACCCGCCGTCGCGAAATCCAGACCGCCTATAATACCAAACATGGCATAACACCTTTAACCGTAGGTAAAACACGCGAGGAAATAATTGAACAAACCTCAGTGGTCGACTTTAAAGGTGGCGTTCAGAAAGCATACATTGAGGCAGATGTTGCCACACTTGCGGCAGATCCGATTGTAGCTTATATGACCAAGCCTGATCTTAAAAAATCAATTGATAACACCAAAAAGGAGATGCTTGCCGCCGCCAAAAACATGGACTTTTTATTAGCAGCCAGGCTGCGCGATGAGATGTTTGCGCTTGAGAAAATGATGGAAGAAAAATTTTAACCCGGGGATGAGTCCCGGTACTCCTTCAAAATGCCATAGTTTTATCAAAGTCCAAATAGCTGTAACAATTAGCATCAAAACGCAGTCATAAAACAAAGCAATATCATAAGCAAACAATTTTGCCGTTATAATATTATATTTGTGGGCTTAACTTTAATAAAATGGGTAGGTTATTAGATTTCCTTTTAATTGCAATACTTGTACTATATATAATCAGAAATATAGCACGTGCTTTACTGCCAATGCTTTTTCAAAGCGTTATCAGCAAGGCGCAGCAACAAAATCAGCAGCAGCAACATTACCGCCAATCGCAGCAGGCCAAGCCGGGCAATGGTGTTAAGGTAGATTATATTCCGGATGCTCCGAAAAATAAGGTACCCGATAGTGAAGGCGAATTTATTGACTACGAAGAGATAAAATAAGCTGACCGGTCTTAATTAACCCATATTAACCTTTTAGGTAAAATTTATAAATGATCCCCCAGGAAGTATTTAAGCGCAGGCGCAGGCATAACAATACGCCCGAATCTTTACTTCTTATCATTGCTAATTTTATAGTTGTTTTTGTAGCGCTTGATCTGTTTACCGATAGCAAGCACATCAACTGGTTTTTTTGGGTGGTTTTAGCCGCGCTTGGGGTTTACAACTACTTTACTATCCGAAGGAATATTGAGAGTTTTGATAAGGTTACCACCATAACCTACATTACTACCGTTGTTTTACTTATTGCCTGTTTTTTTATATTCAGGGGTAAAGCATAATTCCCTTAAACCATCAATTAAACTTATAATTCCATTTCTCATCCAAATGTCTATTTTTGAGGATTGATATAATCCTTTTTAAAAAACTTAGATGAATAACTGGTTCAAGCGTAACGGCATACACTTTATAATTGCTGCAATTTTTTTTGTGTTATGCCTTGTTTATTTTGCCCCTGCATTTCAGGGTAAAATTTTAGGTCAGAGTGATGTACTTGGCGCGCAATCCACCCAAAAAGAAATTAATGATTACAAGGCTAAGGATACCACCATTTTGTGGACCAACCAGATTTTTGGCGGGATGCCTGCCTACCAGATCTGGGCACCGTATCCAAACAACTTAACCACCTGGATAGTACGTGCCGGTACAGCTGCCTTCCCTAATCCTATATTTACGGTATTGGTGTTCCTTTTAGGGGCTTATTTCCTGTTCATCGTATTGAAGCTTAACCCCTGGCTTGCCGCTGCGGGCGCTATAGCTTTTACGTTTTCGTCCTACAATATTATATTGTTAGTGGCCGGGCACTCCAACCAGGCTTTTGCCATTGCCTTTTTTGCCCCTATCATAGCCAGTATTATTTTAACGCTTCGCGGAAAATACCTTACAGGCGGTGCATTAACAGCCTTCTTTTTGGCAATGGAGCTTAAGGCCAACCATTTCCAGATGACTTATTACCTGATGTTAGCCTTACTTATTTTATTGGGTATTGAGCTTTATCATGCCGTAAAATCAAAAACAACAGTTGCGTTTTTAAAATCGGTTGGTTATATAGCTGCTGCAACCTTATTGGCTATCCTAATTAATGCCTCATTGATCTGGAGCACATCTGAGTACAGCAAGGATAGCTACCGTGGTAAATCAAACCTTACACAAAACACTAAAGAACCAAGCAACGGCTTAACTAAAGAATATGCTTACGAATGGAGCCAGGGTATTGGCGAGTGCTTAACCTTTTTAGTGCCCAATGCTTATGGCGGTGCTTCAAACGGCGGTGCAGAGCTTGATCAAAACTCTGAAGCGGCCAAGGTATTTATAAACAAAGGCCTTGCCGAAGATCAGGCAGTTACTTATGTACAGCAAATATCAGGCATCCCCGGGCTTACCTTGTACTGGGGTAATAAACCATCAACATCGGGTCCGTTTTACTTTGGGGCGGTTATCTGCTTCCTGTTTGTGTTTGGCTTAATGGTGGTAAAAAACCGCATTAAATGGTGGTTGTTAGGTACTGTGGTATTAACCATGTTGCTATCATTCGGTGCTAACTGGCCGTATGTATCTGACTTGTTTTTTAAATACTTCCCGCTCTATAATAAGTTCCGCGCTGTTGAATCCATTTTGGCGGTTGCCAGTTTGTGTTTCCCGATATTAGCCCTGCTGTCTATCCAGGAAATTATTGATACTGCGGATAAAAAGATCATCTTTAATAAATTAAAGATTGCCTTTTATATAACCGGCGGCCTTACCCTTATATTGGCTGTATTGCCTGATCTGTTCCTGAAATTCAGGTCCACTGCCGAAGATAACGGCGTAGCCTATTTAACGCAGGCCCTAAAAGGCGACAGTGGATTAGCTACCTCAATTGCGGCGGCACTTGTGAAAGACAGGATTGCTTTAGAGCGTGCAGATGCCATCAGATCGTTAATATTTATTGCAATAGCATTTGGCCTTTTATGGGCATTTATAAAGCAAAAGATCAACATCACTGTACTATCTGTTATATTATTGGTAGTTACTTTAGTAGATGTTTGGCAGGTAGATAAGCGTTATTTAAAAGATTCGAACTTTACAGATAAGCTTGATGCGCAGATAAAACCACGTGAGGTAGATAACTTTATAGCCAGGGATACCGACCCTGATTTCCGTGTGTTTGATTTAACGGCACAGATCAAGTTTGACAGGCTTAACCCTTTCTTTCATAAATCAATCAGCGGTTATTCGGCAGCGCGTTTAAAACGTTATGACGAACTGATGGATGCACAGTTAGCTCAAAATACACCCAACCATGATGTATTGGACATGCTGAACACCAAGTATATCATCACCGAAGATAAATCACAAAACCTGGCAATGGTATCAAACGCCACAGCCTGTGGGCATGTATGGTTTGTAAAAAGCATCAAATTTGCCGCCAATGCCGATCAGGAAATGCAGGCCATCAGCAGCTTTGCACCAAAGGATGAGGCCATTGTTGATAAGCAGTATAAACCATTGATTGATGATAAACAGTCGGTTGGTGGGGATGCTGCTGCGACCATTAAGTTAGTTAGCTATAATCCTGATCACATGGTGTACCAAAGTGGTTCAACCAGCGGACAGATTGCTGTTTTTTCAGAGATCTATTATGAAAAAGGATGGAAAATGCTGATCGATGGTGTTGAAAAACCATACTTCCGTGCTGATTATGTTTTACGTGCAGCGCAGATCCCTTTAGGTAACCATAAAATTGAGTTCATCTTCCACCCGGCAGCATATTATACCGGCGAAAGTATCTCATTAGCAGGTTCAGTACTATTGGTACTTGCATTAGGCGGCGCCGCTTATGCAGAAACCAGGAAAAAGAAACCAGAAGTTAAACCTGCTGCTAAAAAGGCGTAAGCAGGTGATTGATAGAAAAAGGTCGATGGTATAATACCATCGACCTTTTTTGTTTGTGAGGCATAAAACATGCACGCCCTTGCGAGCAATAGCGAAGCAAGCCCCGACTTTAAAGGGCCGCTAAGCAGGCAAATCTACATAGTTGGTGATTGCTTCTTCGTACCTCATCGCAATAACGTGGAGGGTTAAAACATCAATCATTCGTTCTTCTGTGCTTCAGCCAGTAACGGCCTAAATTAAAAGCAATAACGGTGTGGTAAAAAAGGGTTGGCACTAAACCATAATACCGTTTCATAATATCAAAACGCTCTTGCAGGCTTTGGCGGTGTTTCGTTTTCGACATGCCGCCAACCAGGTATTTAGCTACGTATTGGTTTACGTTAACTATCTTTTTTGCTTTTTTTGCTGCGCGGATAATCCAGTCAATATCGGCACTAAGCTGGTATTTGTTGTCGTAGGGTTCTGTTAATGAGCGGCGGATATAAATTGCCTGGTGGCTTATGCTCATGCCATATTTAAAACCACGCCAATTAAATTGTTGGGGGGCTTTATGGCGGCGCTGGCCAAGGCTTTGCCTGTCATCATTTACCATCTCTGTTTCGCCGTAATAAATATCGGCATCAGGTGCAGCAGCAAAAACAGTTTCAACGGTATCAACTGAATAAAACTCATCGCCCGAGTTCATAAAGATCACATAATCGCCGGTTGCTGTGCCAAGCCCTTTATTCATGGCATCGTAAATACCTTTGTCTTTTTCGCTGATGATCTTGGCTATTCGATTTTTATATTGCTGAATGATGGCTAAAGTACCATCTGTAGACAAGCCGTCAACCACAATATATTCAATATGAGGATACGTTTGGTTAAATACCGAGAGCAAGGTGCGCTCAATATCCCTTACATTATTGTAAACAATAGTAACTACAGATAAGGTAGGTTTAAAGGCCCTCATTTGTTTAGCATTGATTGGTAAACTTTTATATACTGCCCGGAAACTATGCTGTTGGTAAAAGTGTTTAACACTTTATTACGTGCATTAGCTGCTAACAGCTCTTTATCTGCATTTAAAACATAATTGATTCCCTTTGCAAAATCAGTAGCCGATTTAAATTGAGCAAGGTAACCATTTTGCTGATGCTCCACCATATCAGGAATACCGCCTGTATTAAATGCCACCACAGGCGTAGCGCAAGCCAGTGCCTCCATAATGGTATTGGGTAGGTTATCTTCTATCGCCGGGGAAACATACAGGTCAGCAAGGCTGTAAAGCTGCGCCATATCATCCTGCGAGGTAATGATCCCCACCTCGTGAACCTTAAACGGCAGCGTACCCACATCAAAAGCTTTATTTTTTCCGAAGATCAATATCTCTATATCCTCTGTATCCGGGTAATTGGTTTTAAGATCGTTGAGCGCATCAACCAAATAGCTTATGCCTTTGCGCCGGTCCATAATATTTGCCGCACCAAATAAAATAATTTTTGCATTTGGATTGATATTCCAGCGGGAGCGCGCAATATTTTTATCCTTTGCCGAAAATATTTCAACATCTATCGGATTCGGTATAGCCTCAACCCTGTGTCCTTTTAATAACGAACTGGTAAGCGCAACATCAGCCAGCCAATGGCTGCAGGTAATAAATGTTATATTTTTTGCCGATGCGAGAAGATCTGTTTTTCGCACCCACCCTTCATACGAAATATCTTTATCCCCGGCATCGCACAGCATCCAGCAATTACCGCAATGGTTGGTAAAATGATCACAATCGCCGGAGTAATGGCAGCCACCAGTAAAGGCCCACATATCGTGCAGGGTCCAAACTATGGGTTTCCCTGTGGCGATCAGTTGTTTTAAATTGTCGATGGAAAGGTATCCCCCGTTTGTCCAGTGCAGGTGTAAAACATCTGCATTGGTAATGGCTGCCTCATTGCTTATATCGGTACCGGCATCGGCTGTTGAAAAAGCAAACCTTAATGACCTGTCCTTTGCTTTAAACCAGATAAAAGGCAAACGCTCATATAAAAAGTTGAATTTACTCCTTAGTTTACCAATCCGGCTATTGCTGATGCTGTTAACGCAGGGCTCAGCTGTCTTCTTATCCTGCACCTGCATAGCAACATCAACCTGCTTTAACTGAAGCGCTTTTAGCAGGCGCATGCAGGCTGCTGGCGCACCACCCCCGGCATCAGACGTATTAATTAATGTAACCTTCATTTGGTGGTGCTATTTATCGCAGCAATTATAACAATTCTAAAATGAAAACTTTACTTTTGAAAAGGCTGCAATTGCTTCCATTATTCAACATCAAAAGCGGAACTATTAAAAAGATGAACTTTTTTGCTTACTTATTCCAGGACTGGAGTGCCAACAGGCAAAACTTTAAGGCGCAATTGGTTCTGTTCTTATTCCGGCTGGTTCAGTTCTTTAATCGGTACACCATCACCAAAATTATATTTTTCCCTTATTTTATGCTTTACCGCTTTTGGGTGGAGTGGAGCTGGGGAATTGAACTACCGCGTAAACTAACCATTGGCAAAGGGCTATCCCTGTATCATGGGCAGGCATTGGTGGTTAATAAAAGCACTGTAATAGGCGAAAACTGTGTTTTAAGGAATAGTACCACCATAGGCCATAAAAAACTGGCAGATGGCAGCTTTAGCAAAAGCCCGGTGATAGGTAATAATGTGGACATTGGTGCTAATGTTTGTATTATTGGCGGCATCACCATTGGCGATAATGTGATAATAGGTGCAGGATCAGTAGTGATAAAAGATATACCAGCCAATAGCATAGCGGTTGGTAACCCGGCAAGGATATTAGCACGGAGCTGATTTTGCTTTGCAAAAGGGAAAAAAATAATAAAGGCGTTTAATCCGTTTACCGGAACATATTAATGGAACAAAATTTAACTGACCGTTCATTCTGGAAGTCTTTTTGGGAATCAAAAAAAGACCTTATATTTTATATTAAACCAAACTACGTTTTCGGTGATATACTGGGCAAGCTCATCGCCGAAAAAAAAATAAAAACGGCTATTGAGCTTGGGGGGTTCCCCGGTTATTATGCTACGTATTTAAAAAAGTATCAGCATTTGGATACTTCCCTGTTTGATTATTATGTTCACCCCGAATTGATCAATCAACTGCTTGAAAAAAATGGATTAAAGCCGGGCGACATCAGCATAATTGAAGCTGACCTATTCACCTACAAACCTGAAAAGCTGTATGATATGGTTTTGTCTTTTGGGTTGATAGAGCATTTTAATGATACCAAAGCCATAATTGAAACACACCTACAGTTTCTTAAACCGGGTGGTACCTTGTTTATAACCCTGCCCAACTTTACAGGAGTAAATGGCTGGGTACAACGCAAGTTTGATAAAGATAATTACGATAAGCATAACATCAGCAGCATGAACCCTGATTTGCTTGCCGATAGCTGCCGCGCACTTGGCCTTAAGGAAGTAGAATCCTACTATCATGGCAGGTTTACGGTATGGCTGGAAAACAAGGCAGAGCAAGGCAGTTTAACTAAAACACTGGTAAAAGCAATTTGGTGGGCCGGTAAAATAGCCACAAAAATTATCCCGGTTGAAAGCAAAGCACTTTCACCATATATTGTATTGAAAGCGGTTAAATAGGTTAGCCCAATATTCTATATTAAATTTGGTGTAATAAACTCAAAGCGTATCAAAAATAGAAACTTA
Organism: Mucilaginibacter sp.; assembly: GCF_965277465.1. Taxonomy (GTDB): domain Bacteria; phylum Bacteroidota; class Bacteroidia; order Sphingobacteriales; family Sphingobacteriaceae; genus Mucilaginibacter. The sequence goes on along the minus strand of NZ_CBDICW010000001.1, from coordinate 1,421,004 downwards.
TTCAGACTCACCCGTTTTGTACTGCTTAGGCTCCCTGCATTATTTAAGTTTTTTGCAAAATTCCGCGCCTCTCAAAAACACCTGTTAATTATCAAGACAGATGCCATTGGCGATTATATTTTATTTCGTAACTATTTAGAGGTAGTAAGGCATACCCCAAAATTTGAAGGTTACAAAATCACCTTATTAGGTAATACCTTATGGGCCGATGTTGCCAACAAGTATGACAGCGCTTTTGTTGATGAGTTTATTTTTATAAAACCCGGCGGCTATTATGATATGCCTTGGCAAACATTAAAATTAGGCTGGCTCTTATTCCGCAAAAACTTTGAGGTAGTGTTACAGCCATCATCAACCCGGTTACTAATTACCGATGGCCTAGCAGCGCTAACCGCAGCCTGGCAGATCATCGGGTTTGAAAGTGATAACGAAGGTATTGCCGCTCGCTACAAAAACAAAACCGATACATTTTATACCCAAATGCTCCTGCTCCCAGCAGCCTGCTATTTTGAATTTGACAGGTCAAGGTTCTTTTTTGAGTCGGTTTTAGCGCAGCATATTGAACTGAATGGCCCGTCTTTCTCTATCAACAATCCGGATAAAGAAGGGATTGTCATATTCCCCGGTGCAGGTGTTTTTAAGCGGAGCTGGGAGGCTGACAAATTTTTGGCGCTGATAAAACAGCTGATGCAGCATACCCAACAAACAATTTATTTGGCTGGCGGCCCGGGCGAGGAAGAAGCAGGAAGATATCTTATGACAAACCTTTCTGTGGGGAACATAACTAACTTAATTAATAAAACGTCTTTACCTCAGTTAATAGAACTTATTGCCGGGGCAAGCCTTGTTATCGGTAATGAAACAAGTGCCATTCATATCGCGGCAGCAGTAAAAACAAAGGCTGTATGTATTTTAGGTGGTGGGCACTTCGGGCGCTTTGCTCCTTACCCTGCATATATAAATAATGCACCATTATGCGTGTACCAAAAAATGGAATGTTTTAACTGTAACTGGGAGTGTATATACCAAACAGCCAAGCAGGCCCCGTTTCCATGTATAGCTAATGTAATTATTGATGAGGTTGCCACTACTGCCTTGCAGCAGTTAGCAGCCATTTAAATAATAAGTAGGCGTGTGTTAAAAAAGATGTTAATCTTTACACTATCAAAATATTGTTAACCTAAAAAATACCGTTAATGGTAATTAGCTAATAACTATTAGCTTTGCACTTTTATTTTCACGTTTAATGAAGACATATTTCAGGCTTCTATCTTTTGCAAAACCTATTGAAAAGTTTGCTATCCCCTATATCATATACACCCTACTATATGTAATTTTCAGCACTTTAGTATTTCCGCTGCTTGTACCATTGCTAAATACACTTTTTGTAGATAATAATGCATGTACCACAAAAGCAGTTGCCGTAGTACAACACCCCGAAATTTGGAATGTTACCGGCTGGTTTAAGTACTATATGAGCTACTTTGTACAAGCCGAAGGCCCCTGGGGAGCATTAAAATACACCTGTACCGTTATCATTATTACTATGGTAATAGGCAACCTTTTCCGCTACCTGTCTGCCCGTACTATGGAAAATTTAAGGGTTCATACCTTGTTAAGTTTACGCCGTTCGGTTTTTGAGAACGTGATGGATATGCACCTGGGTTATTTTAACAACCAGCGCAAAGGCGATATTATTTCAAAAGTAGCATCGGATGTGCAGGTGGTACAGTTTTCGGTAACGGCAACCTTGCAGGTTATTTTTAAAGAGCCTGCTACCATGATCTTTTACCTTATATTATTGTTTACCTATTCGGTAAAGCTTACTTTATGGTCGTTATTGGTAGTACCTATCTCCGGTTTCTTGATCTCTCGTATCGTTAAAAAACTAAAAAGCCAGGCAGTTTCTGCACAGCAAACCTATGGCAATATGATCAGCTACCTCGACGAATCATTACAGGGTATCCGCATTATAAAGGCATTTAACGCTACCGATTTTATTAAAAAGCGTTTTAATGACGAGAACTTAAAGTATTCAAAAATTTTACGCTCAATGGCCAAACGCCAGCAATCGGCGTCGCCGGTGTCTGAAACGCTGGCTGTCACCATGATCTCCTGCATCGTACTTTACGGTGGTTACCTTATCCTCAATAAAAAATCAGATTTGGATGGCGGGCAGTTTATCGCTTACATCGCTATTTTTTCGCAGTTGATGCGCCCGGCAAAGGCAATGTCTGATTCTTTCAGCAATATTCATTCGGGTGTTGCTGCAGGCGAACGGGTGCTTGCTCTTATTGACGAAAAACCAGCAATAGTTGATAAACCCAACGCTAAAGATATTACCGGTTTTAATGATAGCATTGAGTTTAAAAATGTATCGTTTGCCTATGCGGAGAAGCAGATCCTGTCTGACATTAACCTTATCGTGCCTAAAGGAAAAACGGTAGCTTTGGTTGGCCCTTCGGGCGGTGGTAAATCAACACTGATGGACCTTATCCCCCATTTTACTGAACCAAAATCGGGCGAGATCATGATCGACGGGATTAATATCAATGATCTTACTGCACGTTCACTGCGGTCATTATTAGGCGTAGTTAACCAGGAATCTATTTTGTTTAACGATAGCATTTATAACAACATCGCCTTTGGCAAAACCAATGTAACCAAAGAAGAAGTTGAGGCGGCTGCACGCATAGCCAATGCACATCACTTTATTACCGAAACCGAAAAAGGCTACGAAACCAATATTGGCGACAGGGGTGCAAAATTATCGGGCGGACAAAGACAGCGGATCTGTATAGCGCGGGCCGTTTTAAATAACCCGCCAATTATGCTACTGGATGAGGCTACTTCAGCATTAGATACTGAATCAGAAAAATTAGTTCAGGATGCATTAAACAACCTGATGAAGAACCGTACCTCGCTGATTATAGCCCACCGCTTAAGTACCATTCAAAATGCTGATATTATTGTGGTTTTGGAGAATGGTAAAATTGTTGAACAAGGCAATCACATGGAGTTAATAAACAATAACGGGTTGTACCGCAAGCTAATAGATATGCAAACCTTTAATGCCGATTAAGTGTATAAAAGTGTTTTCGCACTTTACACTAAAGACTTAGTTTGTAAGCCCTTGATTTTCATATTGTAACAATTCTTTTTCAAACCCTTTTCCATCCTAATTGTTACTTAGCATACGTATTATTCTTCTCAACTTTGAGTTAATAAGAAAATACTATGTAAAGCATGGGTGAACTTAACTCCAACTACCAAACCAAATCTGCCGTATTATTTGTAATTTTTAACAGGCCCGATACAACGGTGCGTGTTTTTGAACAAATAAGAGCGGTTAAGCCAAAGCGGTTATATATCGCTGCTGACGCTCCACGCCCTGAAATAGAGGGCGAGGACCTGATATGTGCCGAAACCAGGGCCATAATCAATGCTATTGATTGGGATTGTGAATTAAAAACTCTTTTTAAGGACAAAAATGTGGGCTGCCGCGAGGGTGTATCATCCGCAGTCACCTGGTTTTTTGAAAATGAAGAAGAAGGTATCATTTTAGAGGATGACTGCCTCCCTGCTATCAGCTTTTTTAATTTTTGCGATACTTTGTTAGAAAGATACCGCGATGATACCCGTATAAGGCACATTACAGGCTGCAACCTGCAGCAAGGTAAAAAATGGGGTAACAGCACCTATTATTTTTCAAACATGACACATGTTTGGGGTTGGGCCAGCTGGAAACGTGTTTGGAAAGATTACGACAAGAACCTTAACAAGTACAATAACGACGAGGTTGAAGAACAGCTGAGAAATATTTTTGAAGACCCCTTAGTGGTTGATACCTGGAAACATATTTTTGAAGAGGTTAAGGCAGGCAAAATAAATGCTTGGGGCTACCAGCTTGATTTTGCTAACTTTTTTAATAACGGGCTTACCATTATCCCTAACGAAAACATGATCTCGAACATTGGCTTTGATTCCCGCGCTACGCATACGCTGGATGAGAACAGCATTTATGCCAATATGCCTATCCACGAGATTGATGAGATCACTAACCCTGTATTTATACTGCCCGAAAAGCAGGCAGATCTGTTAGTATTAAACCGCGATTTTAATATTGAAGAGAAAAGACGCAGGCAAAATGCTTTCCGTAAAAAGGTAAAGCGCTGGTTTAAATCAGTTATTAAACGTGCGGCTACCTTTTTAGCCTGATCAAAACAGCGTCAATATAATTAGGGTACCACCCATAAAAAAAGCCATCCTGAAATAATCAGGATGGCTTTTTTATCAATAGGGTATGTAATTATTGAAATTTAAACCCTAAGCCAATTTGAAATACCTGGTTACGGTAACCGGGTACATAATAGCTATTATCATCGGTTTGTGCAAAGTCAATCGTATACCTGAAACGCAGCTCAACATTTGGGTTTATATCAAACCCTACACCTATTACACCATCAACTACTGTTTTGTCTGATGTGGTGCTGTAATGATCACGCTCCGTAACGGCAAAGCCATTATCATAAGTATTAGTTGTTGATATTGGGAACGATAGCTGCGGACCTACCACAAAATTAAAGTTTGGTGTTAAACGGAATTTAGCCAACAGCGGTACATCAATAAAGTTACTGCGCTGTGTAAAATTACCATCGGTGGTTTGAGCACTATAACCCTTTTGCGAATACAAAACTTCGGGTGCAAATGATAAAGGGTACACCAGCGGAATATCAAGTGTTAAACCTGCATGCCATGCGGCTATGGTACCTGTACTAAAACTGGAGTTATAGGCATCAACCGTATTGGCAATATTTAAACCTCCGGCAACACCAACCCTAACCCGGTAAAAATCATCAGCCTGGCGGCGTGGCGGCGGGCGTCTTACTACCCTGCGTTGGCCATAATAATAACCTTGTGCGCTTACTGAACCCGCAACCAGCAGGCATATAGCTAAAAAGAGAATTTTTTTCATGATAATATGTTTTAATATACTCATAGAGTTAAAAACAATACAAAGGTTTATTCACTATTGTTTTTTTTATGACATTATCTGATCAAAAATCATTTTAACGACATCAGATTTAAGCTACATTTGAACTATGATGGTAAGTAAACGGGGCTTTAAATGCGCCTTAATTATTGCAATTAATTTAACGGCACTCAACGTATTTGGGCAAAAAGAAGATTTTATAAAATCATTAAATCATCAAAATCATTGGGTTGATTCGGTTTTCAGGAAAATGAACCGCAAACGCAGGATAGCGCAACTATTTTTTGTTCGTGCAAACACGGATAAGGGAAAGGCTTATGCTGATTCAGTAGCCGGGATAATAAAAGATGAGCAGGTTGGCGGGCTCGTATTTTTTCAGGGTGGGCCCGTGCGCCAGGCAAGCCTGGCAAACAGTTACCAAAAACTGGCTAAAACACCCCTGTTGATTGCCATGGACGGCGAATGGGGTGTAGGGATGCGGCTGGATTCGACCACTTCATACCCCTACCAGATGACTTTAGGTGCTGTGCAGGATAATGCCCTGATCTATAAAATGGGGCAACTTGTTGCTTTTGATTTTAAGCGCCTGGGCATGCAAATGAATTTTGGGCCCGATATGGATGTCAACAACAACCCCAATAATCCCGTGATCAATTACCGCTCATTCGGCGATAACAAATACAATGTGGCAGCAAAGGGTATTGCCTACTTAAAGGGCATGCAGGATGAGGGCCTTTTAACCACCGCTAAGCACTTTCCGGGGCATGGTGATACCAATGTCGATTCGCACCTCGATCTGCCTTTGCTGCCCTTTAGCAGGGCGCGATTAGACTCTCTGGAAGAATATCCTTTCCGCGAAGCGATAAAAGCTGGCATCAGCGGTATTATGATAGCGCACATGAACATTCCGGCTTTGGATACTACCAAAAAATTACCGTCTACCCTGTCAAGGCCTATCGTGACCGGAGTTTTAAAAGATTCATTAGGCTTTAAAGGGCTTGTGGTATCTGATGCAATGGAAATGAAAGCCGTTACCAAATATTTTCCTGACGGCGAAGCTGATCTAAAAGCGTTTTTAGCCGGTAATGATATTATTGAGCTGTCAGAAAATTCAGCCCTCGCCATAAAGAAAATCAGGAGGGCCATCCGCAAGGATGAAATTAGCCTGGCCGAGTTTGATGCCAAGGTAAAAAAGGTATTGGCGGCTAAATACTGGGCAGGGCTAAATCATTACCACGAAATTGAAACAGCCAACCTTGTACAGGATTTGAACAGGCCTGTAGCGAAAGAGCTGATCCAGCAGCTTAGCGATGCTGCTGTTACCGTAATAAAGGGCGATGCAAATTCCCTGCAATTAAATCCACTACAAAAAACAGCTATTATCAGTATAGGCGTAACAAAGGGAACAGTTTTTCAGCAGGAATTAGGGCGCTGGTATACCAACAGCACTATGTTTATGGTAGGAAAAAACTCTCCGCAAGCCGAATTAAAAGCCCTGCTGGCAACATTAACCCAATACGACCAGGTTTATTTAAGCATAAACGATACCCGCTTACGCCCTGCAAGCAAGTTGGATTACAGTAGTGATGTTAAAACATTTATAAGCGAATTAGCAGGACATAGAAATACAGTAATCAGCGTTTTTGCTAATGCCTATACCATTGCCGGTCTACCCGGGATTGAGAAAAGCGGTACGCTTATTGTCTGTTACCAGATGACGGATGAGCTGCAACGATCGGCAGTGAAAGTAATTACCCGGCAGTTAAAAGCTACAGGCAGGTTGCCCGTTAGTATAAATGCTGTATTCACAACAGGTATGCGGGCAAGCCTGTAAAACATTATCAAAAATGGAAACAAAAATAAAAGCGATTATAACAGGAACTACCGGCATGGTTGGCGAAGGCGTACTGCACGAGTGCTTACAGCATCCTGATGTAGCATCCGTTTTGGTGATCAACAGGAAGCCGTGTGAAGTAACACATCCTAAATTAAAAGAGATCATTCATGCTGATTTTTTTGACATTACCGCTATTGAAAGTCAACTGTCTGGCTATAACGCTTGTTATTTTTGCTCAGGTGTTTCATCTGTTGGGATGAAAGAGCCGGAATATTATAAAATGACCTATACCCTTACCTTGCATGTTGCTGAAACCTTGAGCAGGGTAAATCCGGAGATGACGTTCTGCTATGCTTCGGGCAGCGGTACGGATAGCACCGAAAAAGGCCGATCCATGTGGGCACGAGTAAAAGGCAAAACAGAAAACGACCTGATGAAGTTACCCTTTAAACGGGTATTTAATTTCAGGCCAGGTTATATGCACCCTATCAAAGGGTTAAAGAATGTTTTACCTTACTATAAATATATCGGCTGGTTATACCCGGCTTTCAGAACCATCTTCCCCAATTTTGTAAGCACCCTTACCGAATTAGGCTTAGCTATGATAAATGTTACCCGCTTTGGCTATACCAAACAAATTTTGGAAGTAAAAGACATTGTAGCTTTAGCAAAGCAGGTTGAATGATTATAGCCTAAATTAGTCTATAATTAATATTAACATCCAACTTTGATTGAATTATCTTAATTTATTTTTAGGATTACGGCTGGTGTGAAATATAGCCAAGACAGTAATCTGTTCAAGTTCCTTGTTTATGGTATATACAATTAAGAAAGGAAATTTATCAGCCCGTGCCTCATGGAAGTTTTTGTATGAAGCTTTATAATGAAGTGGGTTATTACAAACGTGGATTAATTTATTATAGATCGCAACGCTGAATAGTTTACCAAGGCCCTCCCTTTGTTCTTCGTACCAGATGTAGGCATCGGTAAATTCTTCTAAAGCTTCTTGCCTTAATACATAAGAGTAGGTCATTTAATGGCTTTTCGGTCTGCTAAAGCCTGTTGTGCTATCGCTACTGTTTCATCCCATGTAAATATTTTACCTATACCAAGTTTATGATCATCAGCTCTTTTATCCAACTCTTTTTTTTGCTCGGTACTTAATTTATAATCACCCGGAAATTCACTTTCAAGCAAAGTATAAATAGCTTTTAGCTTTTTATCTTCTGCCGAATCTATATAATCATGCAATTGTTGTCTTATTTGTGTTGTGCGCATAATAGGCCTCTTTTCCCAAATTTAAGCAATTGTATGAAATAGTTGAAAAAGTTTTGTCTTTATATCCCGGCAACGGTATCCTCTAATTCCTGGTACCATTCTTCACCGTATTTGCGGATCAGCGGGCCTTTTAAAAACTGGTGAACACTTACCTTCAACTCGTTGCCAAATGAGCATGCGGGGCTGCAAATGCTCCACCTGTCGTAATTCAGTACGTCAAACTCAGGGTACTTGGTTATACGGATAGGGTACAGATGGCAGCTGATAGGTTTCTTCCAGTTTATAGCACCGGTTTCGTATGCCTTTTCAATAGCGCATTTGGTAATGCCGTTTTCCCATATCACGTAAGCACACTCTTTATTAACATCTACGCAAGGCGTGGTATAATCCCCTTCAAAGTCTGTTACGTAGGTTCCTTCGCGCTCAATGGTTGCAATTCCCTTGGCCGTCATAAAGGGTTTTACTTTCGGGTAGATCTCATCAAGAATTTCAAGTTCATTGGCATCAAGCGGTGCGCCCGAATCGCCTTCAAGGCAGCAGGCACCTTTGCATTTATTTAAGTTACATACAAAATTTTCATTTACTACATCTTCATGCACTAAAACGTGGCCTACCTCAATCATCTTTATTTTTTTAAAGGATTTAATGGAAACTTTAAATTTTTAGCTCCTGTTAAATCCATAGTTACACTACCTACAACCAATTCAACATGCGCCTTTACGGGAATCCTGTTGTTATCGTCAGTAATCCACAAATATAGCTTACTGTTCTTTCTAAACACACGGCCTGGAATAATTGTAGGATTAAATTTCAAACAATTAAATGTCCCCATCGAGCATTCCATCTTCTCCTTCCCTGCATAAGTGATTTCCAGAGTATGTACGCCATCCTCTAAAAAGTATTGCAGATCAAACTTGTCACCTATATGGATCTTTGAAATATCAATGCTCCGCGCAAAATAATAGGCCGATAAAAAGTCAAAAACTTTGCCCTTAAAAGGATAAACACCCTTATTAGCGGTTATTTTATTATCCGAATGGTTAAAGGTTACGTTATCGCTATGCTTATAGCTGGCTTCTTTCCTGTTTTCGGTATAAAAGTAAGGTTGTAATGTTTTTTGGTCAACATAGGTTTCATAGCGGTTGCGTACCTTGTAAAAAACATCAAAGGTACCGGCAGTTTTACTATCGGCTACAATATGATAAGCTGGGTGCCCGTCAAACTTCTTATCGCTTTCCGAAACCTTAATATTCGCTTCGGCAGCGGTAAAAAAACCATATTTTAATTTGTAGTCCAGTTCCTCGCCTGCCTTAAATACAGGTTCGCCTAAATAATTTATTTCCTGGCTGAATGACAGGGAAACACTTGTTGCTAAAAAGAACAGGAACAGAAAATATTTCTTCATTGTTGTTATAAGTCAGATGCTTTAAGCTTAAGTCTAAAGCTTTATAATTGTTTCTTTTTTTGATCTGATACTTCTGACTTTATAACCGGCCAAAAGTCAATTTACTGAATATAAACTTTCATTATATTGACATTAGGCCCTGAAACTTAAACCTGTTCTTTCTTTTTATAGATCGGAACAGTTGAGCAAGGCTCACCAAACATCAGGCTTTTTACAACCGGTGTAAGTTTTTTTGTTAATTCAACATAAGCCGAAACCGGTACAGCAATATCGCCACAGCCCTTTATAACGATGCGCTGATCGCGGTATTGTTCCACATCAATTTTTGCAAGGTTTTTTTCAAACAGCACGGTTTCCAGTACATCCAGATCGCCAAAAACAACTTCGAGCGCGTAGGGTGCCATCCTGTTTGCTAACAGCATATAGGCCCAGGTAGGCACTATTGCATCGGCACTGCAGGTTACAGCCACATACTTGCCCTTATATTGCTGCCAGTCGTGTGCTTTTACAAACTCACGGAAATCCTTTTCCCGCAGCATCAGCTCCATAAAAAGGTTATCTTTTATATCATAGATCACCCTTTCGCCTTGGGGATAAAACGCAGCAGGATCTAAAGTGACCAACCCGCTCTGTGCTACCTTATTCACAAAATTTTCCTGTATCTCCATTGTCTTATAAAATAAAAAATCCGGGACAGACCTAAAGCCATCCCGGATGTAAAATTACTTTAAAATATTACTATAAGAACTTAGCTCTGTAATCTTTTACATTCGCCTTATCTTTCAGCGCATCAAATATTTGTGGTTCTGACCTCTGTAGCAAAGCCTGGCCCAATTGTTCCTTCTCTCTAACCGCATTGGTTAAAGGAGCCGGATTAATAAAGCTGTCAACAACAAATACAAATACACCCTGCTGGCCCGCAACAGGTTTTGATATTTTATTAGGCTGTGAACCAAACACAGTACCAATTAATTTATACTCAGCTGATGAACCTGGGATAACCGGGTTAGCAAAAACAATGTTTTGGATTGGTACAACCTTGCTGCCTGCTTTTTGAGCAACCTGGTCAATTGATGATGATCCGTTTAATGCTGCCTGTAGCTTATCAGTAAGTAGTTTACCTTTTACTAAGTTTTTAACCATTGGCTCAATCTGTTTTTTAACAGCATCCAATGATAACTGACCTTTAGGTTTAATCTGCACTAAATGGGTTATGATATATTGATCGCCCGATATATAAACCTTATCGGCAAAATCACCTTTTTCAGCACCAAATGCCCATTTAACAATATCGCGGGCACTTTCAACACCCGGAATTGTTGCAGCAACACCGTTTACATCAGTTGCAGTTTTCTTTTGCAAGCCTTCTTTTTTAGCTAATTCATCAAAATTATCTTTTGTTAAGTTACCTAAAAAGCCTTGTGCCTTGCTGTAAACAGCTGTTTGCGTAGTGCTACTGGCTTTTAAAGGCACATCAACCAATGCTACTTTAACTACCTTTGATGATCCTTTTTGATCCTGGATTTCAATCAGGTGAACACCATATTGTGACGGAACAACTTTTATATCGCCTTTTTTACCGCTAAATACTGCATCTTCAAAAACCGGGATCATTGCGCCACGGGCAAATGTTCCTAAATCACCGCCTTTTACAGCTGAGTTTTTATCAATAGAGTACATGTTAGCCATATCAGCAAATGATTTACCACCCTCGATCAGTTTTTTGATCGAATCGGCTTTGGCAATTGCTTTATCTAAACCAATAGTTTTATCATCAATAAGGATATGACGTGCTTTTACCGAATCAGGCTCAACGCGCGAATCCTCAAGTTTTGCCATTTTATAGCTGCCTGCCGTTAAGTAAGGGCCATATACAAATCCTTTTGAAGCGCTGAACATTACTGAATCAAGCTTAGGATCTAAACGTCCTTTATGCAGGTAAGCGATAGGCACTTTAGTTTCAGAGTTGATCTGTACAAACAATGAATCGTTGGTGCTTGCTTTGAAAGAAGCAGCCAATTTTTCGGCCTGGGCTTTTATTGCTGCCGAATCAGCCTTTGATGGTGAAGCGTTAAAGCTTACATAATCAAACGTTCTTAACTCCTGCGGAGATTTAAACTCGGCTTTATGATCATTATAGTAGCTGTTGTAATCATCATCGGTAACGGTGATCTTACTGTCGGGTACAGAAGCATAATCTAAAGTAGTATACTTAAAGTTAACCAGTTTATTTTTGGCTTCGTAATCATCCTTAGCCTCAAGCGAGTTAACGTATAAACCGTTAGTTACCAGTGAAAGGTATTTTTCAGATACTTTGGCCTGGATCATTTGCGTGATAAAATCTTTCCACTGCTGTCTTAACGGATCGTCGGCTTTTGCAGCGTTCAGGTTGGTTAAAAATGTATTCAACCTGTTTCTGTCCAGCTGCCCTGTTTTAGGGTCGCCAAAAGCCTGTACAATCTGTGGGTTAGGGTTGTTACCGCTAACCATTGCCTGCGCTTCGTCTGATCCTACAACTAATCCTAATTTTTCAACTTCTTTTTGAAGTATCAGCTGGCTAACATACGTATTCCAGGTAGTTTCCTGTACGTAGCTCATAATCTGAGGCGTTAATTCATTTTGACCAGATTGTTGTTTGAACTGAGCGCTGTTTTGCTCAACCCTTTTGTTAAAATCGTCATAAGGAACTTTTTCACCACTAACTTCGCCAAGCATGTTACGGTCATCCCTAAAGAATGATCCTCCGGAGCGTACAACCTCACCTATAATAAAAGCAAGCAGCGCGAATCCAATAAAGAATGCGAGAATTTTCCCCATCCTCTCGCGCAAAAAACCCATAATACCCATATACCTATATAATTTTTATATTGCTAAAAAGAGGGCGCAAGATACAATTTTTAGTAAAATTCTATAACACAAAATTTTGTATCAAAAAATTAAGATTTATTGTCCCTGATTTTCCTTTACGTGGAACACCCCTGTTGAATTATCAATGTGCCAGGGATACAAACTTTCGTTACTGTTTGCGCCTGTACCTTCCATTACATTGCCGTTTGCACTGGTTAGCTGAACGGCTTTGGTGGTGTACATCTTTTTTTTATCGCCGTCGTAAATTAACTCTTCTGATTTAAATGTTTCGCCCTGTGTGTTGGTGGCCACCACGTTTTTACGGAACTCGATAACGTTTTCTTTATCGTGCATGATAGAATAATCGGCAGTGATGGTGCCCTTTTCTTTCAAATCCTCATCGTAAAAAACAATTTTTACACCCTTTGGGGTTTCACGGTATGTTTTGGGCGTTTCAGAGTGCTCAATCATTAAAGGCGCCGTAAGATGCGCCTTTACCCTGGCCGAATCGCTGTAAATAACATCAACGCCGGTTGACCGTGAAATGGGTTTATCTTCTTCCTTCGACGCTATTTTTTGAATATCGTTCAAATTGTTTTCGCATGCGCTTAACAGCAGCATGCAAATTAACAGTGCCGGCAAATATAGGCTTAAGATCTTTTTTGCCTGACTATCCATAAACGAAAGGATTACTCGAATTTATATTTCTGGAACCACTTATCGTTAAGCGTAAAGCCTAAATGCAAGTTAACATAGTTTTCTTTAACCAATCCGTTGGTCAATGTTCCACGCTGGCCTAACTCGGCCGAGAAATTGATCTTGTAAAAACTGGTTAAGTTTTGTGATGGTGCCAGTGGCAAGCCAAACCCGAAGGTTAAAGCGTATTTTTTGATGGTAGTGTTGTTTAAGCTTAAGTAAGTATCATCATAAATAGCACCGAACCTGTAGTCAACACGTGCAAAATAGTTGTGTGTACTGCTTGAATTTGGTGTTATCTGCCCGCCTACGTTAACAGTTTTGCTATTTTGGAAACCTGCATTTGCGCCTGATATAGTAAGGCTGCTCCAGTTACCAATGGTATAATCGGCACCTAATAAAAACTTACCGTCGCTTTGGTATGATACCCCGAAGTGGTTGATCTGCGGTAATTTGATCTTGGTTTTAGTACCTGTTCTGCTAATTACTGAATCGGCAGCAACGTTTTCATTACCACTGCTATCATAAGTATACTGGCTTACAATATAAGTGTTTGTGTTATTTAATGATGATGCGGTAGATGCTGAATAACCTAATACCAGGTGTTTAAACTCAGTAAAATCAAAAGAGTATTGTACACCGTAATCATAATTAAAGCCGTTAATACTATTGCTTGATTGCACCCTTGAGTTTAATGTACCATAAAGTGAAGGAATCTCAGTTGAGCTGGTTTGTATCAGGTTACCAAATATGTATGATATGTTGGCACCAATAAGCAAATGCTTGCCTAAACCAAAACCATACCCTAAGTAAGCTTTTGATAAACCACCATCGCCCTGGTAAACATAATTAACAGCATTGGTATCAACCGGCGAACCTGTTCCATAACCTGTTTTAAGGGTTTGCTTGTAGTTGTAACCCATTTCGGTATAAGGTAATAAACCAAAGCTTAATGCTGATTTATGCGTAACCGGTATGGCAAATGCTACGTGGCTTAACCTGAAATTTGCATTGGTTGAACCTGTTTGGCCGCTTTGGCTAAGGCTTACTACGTTTGAGTAAATACCAACATCAATAGTAGTTAAGTTTATTGCACCGTACGATGCAGGGTTAAGTACGTTTATATTATTGTAGCCGCTAATTCTGTTTATAGCTGTGGCAATACTACCCATAGCGCGGGTTTGTGGCATTAATGCAGGATCATAATCGCCCAAACCATACCTTGAGTAAGGCGAACTTGTGGTAGCGGCCGATTGTGCCATTGCTCCCGATGCAGAAACGGTAAGTAAAAATAGTATAAAAATCCTGGTATAGTTAGTCATTATTAGTTTGTATGGCTGCGTTTAATCCTTTTAGAACCAAGTGGGGTTCAATTTTAACATAGGGGGCAAAGATGCTATTTTTCAGTAGAGTATCAAAAAAAATGCTATCACCGCCACTAAGTACAATATTCAGTTCCTCACCGTTTTTTTTATAGCTTTCAATAAAGCCTGTTAATTCGTATTTTATTCCGTTTTGCACTCCCGATTGTATGGCCGTTGTGGTATTGTTACCATAACCTGCTTTAAAATCATCATCGGCACTGATCAATGGCAGGCCCGATGTATAATAATTTAAAGCCTTATAACGCATATTTAATCCCGGTGATATACTGCCGCCGAAATAATTTCCGGCTGCATCAACCCAATCATAAGTTATACAAGTACCGCCATCAATAACCACATTGCTTTTAGCGGGGTATAAATTATGCGCCCCAATAACTGCCGCCAAACGATCAAGCCCGAGTGTGTGTGGTGTTAAATAATGGTTTTTGATACCTGTTGCCATTGCCGCACTAAATTCTATCAGCTTAACTTTTGTTGCCAACAGGGTTTGCCACTCTTGTTTTTCTTTTTTTACTGATGATATAACGGCCTTTTCAACGGCGTAACTATCCAGTAGTTTATTGATGGTTGTTGTATCTGTAAACTGGTGTTGCTCAGTGTGCTGCAACTGGTTATGATTAAAAATGGCAATTTTTGTATACGTATTGCCAATATCAATAACCAGGTTGGCCATTAGGCTTTAACCAATGCTAATATTGATTCAAAAATTGCAAGCCCATCCTCGTTAGCTACCAATGCATCAGATGCGCGTTCCGGATGCGGCATAAAACCAAATACGTTACGGCCAACATTACAAATACCTGCAATGTTATCCAATGATCCGTTAGGATTAGCGTCTGTAGTAATGTTACCGGCTTCGTCGCAATATTTAAACAATACCTGGTCGTTAGCATAAAGTGCTTTTACTACATCGGCATCAGCAAAGTAATTACCCTCGCCATGTGCTATCGGGATTTTTAATGCCCGCTCAGGATCAATCTGTGATGTAATTAACGAGTTCGTAGTTTGTGCCTTCATATAAATATTGCGGCAAATAAACTTACGGTTCTCATTATGCAGCAGCGTACCTTCTAAAAGGCCAGCTTCTGTTAATACCTGGAAACCATTGCAAATACCCAATACGTAACCGCCTTTGGCAGCAAACTGGATAACTTCCTGCATAATTGGTGAGAAGCGCGCTATGGCTCCTGAACGAAGATAATCTCCGAAAGAAAATCCGCCCGGCAACACAATAAATTCGGCGCCTTGCAAATCATGGTCTTTATGCCATAAACGAACCACTTCCTGGCCCATTATTTTTTCTAATACGTAAATGATGTCTTCATCACAATTAGATCCCGGAAATACTACTACTCCAAATTTCATTAAAATTGATTTTAAGCGGCAATTAAGCCTGTCATGAACTGTTTTATTCAATTTACAAAACTGTACATGATGGTTTTATGGTACAAAACTAATATAACAGCGGTAATTTGAACGAATGTAAAAGTTAAAAAGTGTTAAACTGAAAATAAACTATGCTGATTAACAGCAATAAATACAGTGTTTCGTAAAACCATTTACGGCTGGCATATAAAAAATAGTATGAAAAAAACACAGCCGCCGGGATGGTGCACAATAAAAAATGATCAATATTAAACGGCGTATTTACATAAAATGATAAAGCCGCTATCAGAAAAATAACAAACAATAACTGGAACGATTTGCGCACCTGCACATAGCTTTTAAAAAAGTTTTGCTGCAGCTTAACCACGCAAAGCACCAAAATTACAATAACCGGAATTAATATCAGGTAACTGGTGTAATGAATACTGATACTATCAGGAAACTTGGTGCCCAGCGGGAGCCAGATATTGTAAAACTGCCCGAGGCTGTTATTTAAATAGTAATATACTGCCAAAAAGAAAAACAGGGTGGCAAAGCCAATAACACCGGCCAAAATCTCGCGCCAGTTAAACGGCCTGAAGATCAGTAAACCTACCCATACCACTAAAAACAGGTAAATAAATGGCAAATATAAAATAGTGCCTGCGGCTACTATCATCCCCAAATCAAATGCTGTCGACTTTACATCATTGCTTTTGTAAAAACTGAACAACTTAAACAGTATCCATATTACCAAAAAGTTACAAAGTAAAGGCGGGCTCAAAATAAGGAAAGGGGTAAACAAGCCCGACACTGTGATGTACATTAAACCCGGTAAAAACGTAGGCTTGCCCAACAAGTTATAATGATTTACCAGGTGATTTAGCAGCAAGGCCTGTATAAATATAAGCACTGCCGCAAAAAACACATTAACAGATGCCCGCATAGCGTACTGGTACGATACCGGCAGCAGCAAACGGTTAAATGGACGCGCAAAAGCAAACTCTATTTGAGCCGGGGCACTATGCAAATAGCCTATGCGCAGTACAAACAATAATATTGCAAGCCATAAAATACTAAGTGGATTAAGCGCCTTGAAGAAATTGATCATTAAGCCTTTGTTTGCGAGTGCGAAATTAGCACAAAACTAATTATGATTAAAGCGGCTTAAGGCTTTACAAAGCGTTTTATCATATTATCTATGATTTGCGCTGTTTCATCGGGGAAGTTTACCCGTATTTTTTTATCATCGCTCAGCCAGTTATTGATGTGGAAAACAAACTGGTCATCAATTTCGTGAATTACAGGTACACCCATCCGCGAGGCAGCCAAGGCATTGCATTGCTGCTCGTACTGCCCTTTCATAGGTATCATTAATACCTTTTTTTGCAGATACAATGCTTCGGCAGGGCCCTCAAAGCCGCCGCCTGTAAGCAGGCCCTCGCAACTGGCAAGGCTTTTATTAAACGCTTCGTTATTTACCGGGAAGATCTCCACATTGCCTTCGCGGTAATGCGTTTTCTGGCGTTTTGAAAAAATCTGCCACTGCACATCTTTTGTTTTATTAAGATGCCGGGTAAGCAGCTTATCATCATAAGCAGGCAAATAAACGGTATAGTGCCCCAGGTTTGATGTGGTTAAATTGCGAATCTCGCTTCGGATGACCGGGGTATGGATAAAATCATCATAACGCTCAAAGTGGAAACCAATATGGTACGTAGTGGGCGAATAATATTTAAGCAGCCACTCGGCATAACTCCATTTTACAGGGCGCGGCGTATTTGGCGATACAAAAGAGCATTGGTGGCTCAATGATACTGATGGTATTTTTTGCAGTTTGCAGGCCCAGGCGCTAACCGGTTCAAAATCATTTATAATAAGGTCGTATTGTTTTAATGGCAGGCTGCGTATATCTTTAAACAGCCGGGGCAGGTTCATTAATTTTAGCGTTGCCCAGTTATCAACCCCGCCATTGGTGCCAAAAACAAAGCTAAACCCATGAAATTTATATTTAAGCGGCTGTGCCAGGCTAACCTCGGCCTCGGTACCGCTTACCAGCAGATCAACCTCGCCATACTTTTGCAGCAGGGGTACAATTTCGCGGGCACGACTTATATGGCCGTTCCCTGTTCCCTGTATTGCGTAAAGTATTTTCATTTGGTTGAGTTAACAAATATAGACGGACTTGTTTAAAATCAATCCTGTTCCTGTTTAAATCTTTCAAACAAAACTTTTATATCCATTTTGGCATCCAGGTCTTCAATATCTGTTTTATCGTCCTCGTCAGTATCGCTGTTAAAGTTTTCGGGCTCGTACTTAAAAATGGTCCAGTCGCCATTGTGATATTCAAGCGCGGTAAGGCTCTCCACCCAATCGCCTGAGTTAAGGTACAATACAGAACCTGTTTTATCGGTTGATTCAACCTCCCTTATCTCGGCATGGTGAATATGCCCGCAAATTACGTACTGATAGTTTTTATCAACAGCAAGATCAGCGGCCGTTTGCTCAAACTGGTTAATAAATTTAACGGCTTCCTTAAAGCGGGCTTTTACCTTTTGCGAAAAGCTCATTTTTTGCCTGCCCAAAGCAGTAAGGAACCAATTGGTTAGGCTGTTGATCAATATCAGTGTATCATAACCAACGGCGCCTAATTTAGCCAGCCATTTAGAGTGCTGCATGGTAACATCAAACACATCACCATGGAAGATCCATGCTTTTTTACCATCAATATTCAACACTATTTTGTTAAGCAGCTGGAACGACCCCAGATCAAAATCGGCAAACTTGCGCAGCATTTCGTCGTGGTTGCCTGTAAGGTAATAAACAGGCACACCTTCGGTAACAAACTTCAGGATACGGCGCACCACCTTCATGTGGGCCTCGGGCCAGTACGATTTACTAAACTGCCATATATCAATAATATCGCCGTTTAAAATAAGCATCTTGGGTTTTATGCTCTTGAGGTATTTGAGCAGTTCTTTGGCGTGGCAGCCGTAGGTGCCTAAATGCACATCGGATATTACCACAATATCTACTTCGCGTTTTGCCATTAAAATTGGGGGGATATTGTTCCATCCGGTAAGTTGTACCGGCAAAATGTAAGAGAATTATACAAGCAACGATTAATCTTCTTCGTCGTCGTCATTAACTTTTAGTTCAAATGGGCTGAGGTAAAAAACACCTACTAAAAACAGTAAGCCCACCACAACCATATAAGCAAACTCAAAATGCATCGTCTACAAATTTTTACAAATATCCGTGAATCAGATTATTATAGTGTTAAGACTTTGTTAAATGTAAAAGGTTTCACACAGCGCGAAATTTATTTTCAACACGGTGTAACTGATTGATATGGTGCTGCAAATGGATACGGATAAACTTTAACCACTGCCTGGCATTAAGCACACCCAACCGCGGGTGCTTGATACGCGCTTCGTCTGATGAATTATAAACCAGCAGGGCAATCTCATCTATCCGCTTACGGCATTTAATAAGCTGATTCTTAGCTTCTTCTTTACTTATTTTCTCGGCAGGCATTTTTTCAGCAACCTTTGGAGGTTCTTTTATTTTTAGCGGCGGAAAGCTCCCCATTAGCATCGTATAGTATCCCCAAAATGATAGTCCTTTTTTTGTTGGCTCACAATTACTATGGGTGCAACGCTCCATGGCAATGCACGATTTTAAGGTTGCCTTTAAAATATGCGAATACACTTCGGCGTAAGACCAGCCGCCACCCGGAGGAGTTACCGTAAACAGATCATCAGGAATAAGATCAAGTTGTGCGCGGTAATCATCCAGCGCGGTATCAATGGCTTTTTGCTCCGTTAGCAGGTTCATAAAAGTAAAGTTAGTTTTTTACCCTGTGATTTATACAGGGAAGAAGAAATCTTATCCGTCATAAAAAAAAGAGAAAAAAAGGTCTGATCGTTATATTAATATTAAACGTATACAAAAGATATTGTTTTGCTAAACATACACTCATATACGGTTATTAAACATAATCAGCTTTTACAATGATTGTATTAAACCGGTGCATGTATTTTATATAACGTACAGCTATGCTTCAAGATGTCAATTTATTAAGATTTATGCCTTTTAATTAACCTTTGTTTGTTAACTCCACATCATTATTTTACTATTTACTTGCAAACGCTTTAAAAATTAACTAAATAACCTTACCTTTGCGCCAAAATTAAGAGGCGCATTTAATGCAAAAAATTAGAAACATAGCGATCATCGCTCACGTTGACCACGGTAAGACTACTCTGGTTGATAAAATATTACACAGTTGTTCAATTTTCAGAGACAACGAATCAACCGGTGAATTGATACTGGATAATAATGACCTTGAACGCGAACGTGGTATTACCATCGTTTCAAAAAACGTTTCGGTTATGTACAAAGATGTTAAGATTAACATTATTGATACTCCTGGTCACGCCGACTTTGGCGGTGAGGTTGAGCGTGTATTGAAAATGGCCGATGGCGTTCTTTTACTTTGCGATGCTTTTGAAGGCGCTATGCCTCAAACCCGCTTTGTAACACAAAAGGCTTTGGCTTTAGGCTTAAAACCAATTGTTGTTGTAAACAAGGTTGATAAAGAAAACTGCCGCCCTGAAGAGGTTTATGAACAAATTTTTGAATTGTTCTTTAACCTCGAAGCTACTGAAGATCAACTGGATTTCCCGGTTATCTACGGTTCTTCAAAACAAGGCTGGATGAGCACCGACTGGAAAGTACCTACAGATAATATTTTTCCGTTAATGGATGCTATTCTTGCTAACATCCCTCCTGCTCCTATTGCCGAAGGTACTTTACAAATGCAGATCACATCATTAGATTACTCTTCATTTGTTGGTCGTATTGCAATTGGCCGTGTGGCCCGTGGTACCATTAAGGAAAACATGCCGGTATCATTGGTAAAACGTGATGGATCTATCCAGAAATCAAGAATAAAAGAATTATATACGTTTGAAGGCTTAGGTAAAGTACGTGCTACTCAAGTAAGCTCGGGCGATATTTGTGCGGTTGTAGGTATTGAAGGTTTTGACATTGGTGATACCATTGCTGATTTTGACAAACCAGAACAACTTGCAGTTATAAAAATTGATGAGCCTACCATGAACATGTTGTTCACCATCAATACTTCGCCGTTTTTTGGTAAAGAAGGTAAGTTTGTGACTTCACGTCACCTGCGCGACCGTTTATACAAAGAAATGGAAAAGAACCTTGCACTTAAGGTTGTTGAAACCGAATCTCCTGATTCATACTTGGTATATGGCCGTGGTATCCTTCACTTATCAGTATTGATTGAAACCATGCGTCGCGAAGGTTATGAGTTACAGGTAGGCCAGCCGCAGGTTATCATCAAAGAAATTGATGGTGTTAAATGTGAGCCGGTTGAAACGCTTATAGTGGACGTACCCGGAGAAGTTGCCGGTAAGGTAATTGAACTGGTAACACAACGTAAAGGTGATTTATTGGTAATGGAGCCAAAAGGCGATTTACAGCACCTTGAGTTTGATATACCTGCACGTGGTATTATCGGCTTACGTAACAACGTATTAACAGCTACAGGTGGCGAGGCTATTATGGCACACCGCTTTAAAGCTTATGAGCCTTGGAAAGGTTCAATCCCCGGCAGGGCAAATGGTGTATTGGTATCAATGGATACTGGTAAAACTACTGCTTTTGCTATTGATAAATTACAGGATCGTGGTCGTTTCCACATCGATCCGGGAGTTGATATTTACGAAGGACAGGTTTTAGGCGAGCACATCCGCGATAACGATTTGGTTATTAACTTAACTAAAGGCAAGCAATTAACCAACATGCGTGCATCAGGTAGCGATACCAACGTGCGTATTGCACCAGCTATCAAATTCTCGTTAGAAGAATCAATGGAGTATATCCAGGCCGACGAATACATAGAGGTAACACCACAAAGCATCCGTATGCGTAAGATCTACCTGAATGAAAACGAAAGAAGGATTAACGCTAAGAAGTTTACAAACCAATAATAAGGTTAGTAAAACATAATATTGAGCCCCCTGCTAAAACAGGGGGCTTTTTTATTTATTGCATATCTGGTAAATTCTTGTGATATTTAAACCGAAATCAATCTATCTGATTTACTAAACCTCATCATGAAAAAATACCACCTCCTGTTAATTGCACTTGTTGCTGTTGCCTATTGTTCTTGTAAGAAAACCGAATCAATAGTACCGCATGACAGACTTCAAAAACTTCTTTTAAAGGATACATTACAATTGTACGTTGGCGAAGTAAAAAATGTACCCATCACCATTTCACCTTCAAACTATCATTTGGATTCATTAAAGTATATCTCATCTGATCCTTCGGTAATCACTATTTCAGATAGCGGCGTAATGAAAGCCCTCAAAATAGGAACCTCTCAAATTTCAATAACTAACATATCTAAGTCTATAACAGTTAGTACAAATGTAACGGTTGTACCTGCCCCTATTGATAGTTTAAAACTTGCATTAATAGCGTATTATCCGTTTACTAAGAGTAGCGCCTCAGATTCCTCCGGCTTAGGAAATAATGGAACTGTTTACGGAGCAAAGTCAGTACCCGACCGTTTTGGTAACGCAAATGCAGCATTCCAATTTGATGGTATGAGCAGTTATATATCAGTTAAAGATAATTTATACCTAAGGCTTTATGAAACTGATTTCACGCAAAATGCCTGGGTTAAGTTGAGTGATTACAATCCGTCATATGGTTCAGTAATATTAGGTAAAAGAATCCCTGGAATAGCTGATGCCGGATACACTTTTTCTATTGGCGGTTATATAAACACTCCCGGTATGTTAACTGAAGGCACTTTACATTTTGGCCCTGGCGGCGGTTCAATTAACAATGCATTCGGCACTAAAATTGTAACGTTAAATCAATGGCATATGGTTACAAACATTTATAGCTATACTAACCAAACCCTTACCATTTATGTTGATGGTATTTTGGATAATATTACAACAAATATAGCTGCTCCTAATGCAAGTATAGGTGCTAATGTTTACATAGGCCGGGATGATCCAAACAATACCGATAACGGTTATTTTATACAAGGACTTCTTGACGATATCCGGATTTATAACAGGGCTATTTCTGCCTCGGAAGTTAAAAAATTATACAATCTAACTCATTAGCATTCTGTTAAAAAAGATTAAAAGGAGTGGAATTAATTTTATGCCTTTTATCATTTTAGAGCTATCTGAATAGCAATGCAGTTAGAAAATGTTAAATTCGCCGCATGAAAGGTAATACACGGTTAAACCCCTCTATATTCCATACCCGCTATATTTCACTCACGCAACTAAGAGATGCAACGGTTAAAGAAATAAACAAACTTACCGATCAAAAAAAAGATCAGCTATTAGTTGATTTTGGCTGTGGGGATATGCCTTATCGTAGCATTATTGAACCTTTAACAGGCAAATACCTTGGTGTTGACCTGGAAATGAACTCAAAGGCTGATCATCATATAGGGTTTGACAGTAAAACCACCTTACCCGATAATTATTGTGATATAATTCTCTCTAACCAGGTGTTGGAACACGTTGATACTCCACCGGGATATTTACAGGAAGCCCTGCGTATTTTGAAACCAGGTGGTTCAATGATCATTAGTACACATGGATATTGGTTTTACCACCCTACACCTAATGATTACTGGAGATGGACAAGTGCCGGCTTAAGAAAAATAATTGAGGCCGAAGGTTTTAAAATAAATTCATTTTTCGGGATCATGGGCTTAGCTGCAAGTGGGCTTCAACTATTTCAGGATGGCATCTGCGTTAAGCTTCCTAAGTTTTTAATTCCGCCGTTTGCATTGGTCATGCAAGGGTTGATTGGCCTATTCAATAAAATAAACTCGCAGGAACAGCGCAACCGCGATGGAGCTATCTATGTTATTGTAGCACAAAAGCCCCTTTAATAATTATTTAAGTAACTTTGTAACTGATATATCGCTTTAAATATATTCTCTGTATTTGTAATGACTGAAAATCCGAACCGCGACAATGTTGTGTCTTATTACGATGAGCACGTTAAAAACAAGCTTAACGATTATATAGTAGTTAACCCTCGTATTGAATTTGGATGGCAAACTATTAAACAATTTGCACCGCTAAATCCCAAGCGTATATTAGAAGTTGGTTGCGGCATGGGTAGCATCAGCGCCCGCATGCATAAACGCTGGCCTGAAGCAGTAATTACGGGTATGGATATAAGCACTTTATCTATACAAATTGCGCAAAAACTTTTTGCTGATGATAAGCTTAATTTTAAAGAATCAATATTAACTCCTGATACTTTTGATGAGCAGTTCGACCTGGTTATATTTATGGATGTTTACGAGCATATTGCTGTAAATGACAGACCAGATGTACACGCGGCACTGGCCAAAATATTAAGGAACAAAGGGCGTGTTATTTTAACAGTACCAACACCGCATAACCTGATATGGTCATTAGTTAATAAGCCGGAAACCATGCAGCCGGTTGATGAGCATATCTCATTTGATGTAATTGGTAAATTAGCTGCTGATACTGGTACCGAAGTTATATTTTACGAGAAGAAAAACGTTTGGAATGTTGGTGATTACGCTCACATCGTAACTGAAAAAAACGATGATTTTGAAGCTGAGTTTTTCAAAAACAAACCAGTAACAGCACTTCAGCGCAGTAATCGTATATTTAATAAAGCAAAGTACAAACTGGGAAGCATATTTCGCAAATATTACGTCCGTAAAAAATTAGGATAAATATGAGCGCTGAATACAATTTATGTATTATAAAGCCTAATAAATCTGCTTTTTCCGAAACCTTTATCCAGGCGCATATTGATCGCCTTGCAGGCCATAAAAAGGTATTGTACGGCGGGGCATTTCCTGTTTATGACAGTGAAGACAAAACACTTATCAAATCAAAGCTTGGCTTACTGAGCTATTTGATCCAAAAAAAAATTTTTAGGCGTAAAAACATCCGGGTCAGAACAAATGCGCTTAAAAATTATTTGCTCAATAACAAAATTGATATTGTGTTTGCCGAATATGGTATGGTTGGCGCTTCGGTAACCGACGCCTGCAAGCTGGCAAAAGTTCCGTTGATCATTCATTTTCATGGTGCTGATGTTTATCATCGCGAAACAGTTGCATCCTATGCCGCTCTTTACCAGTCTGCATTTAAATATGCCAGTGCATTTATTGCCGTATCGGCTGATATGGCCGAAACGCTTAAACAAATGGGCGCACCTGCCGATAAGATTTATAATGCATCATGCGGTGTAGATACAAATGCATTCCCTTTATTAGATATTTCAGCCTCAAAAAATAACTTTCTGTTTGTAGGCCGGTTTGTTGAAAAAAAGTCCCCCCTCTCATTAGTCAGAGCATTTAAAATAGTTACTGAAAAACTCAACGATGCACGATTATGGATGGTTGGTGCGGGCCCCCTTTTTGATGCAACCAAAAGTCTTATACACGAACTTGGTCTCGAAGATAAAATCACCCTTACCGGCGTTCAGAAACCTGCAGAGATCCGCAAGCTGATGAAACAGATGCGGGCATTTGTGCAACACTCCGTAAAGGCTAAAAATGGCGACAAGGAAGGTACGCCGCTTACTGTTTTAGAAGCATCTTCATCAGGCCTACCTGTAGTTTCGACCAGGCATTCCGGCATAAAAGAGGCCGTTATTGAAAATAAAACCGGCTTTTTAACAGATGAGTATGACATAAATGGCATGGCGCAAAAAATGATAAGTCTGGCTGAATCACCGCAACTTGCTATAAAAATGGGAGAGGAAGGGCATGAGCACATGGTAAATAATTATGATATTAATTTACGTATAGAATTGCTGGATAGCATTATAAAAAAAAGCATAGGTAATAACTAACAAAAAAATGGACCTATTAAAAAGGCAGGGATTTTTTAACAGCCTGATATTATATGCAGGTACGGCCTTAGGTTTTTTTAACCTTATTGTTTTATTTCAGCGTTTTTTAACTATTGAGGAAATTGGGTTCTTCTCCCTCATGATCGCAATATCCCTTCTTTACGCCCAAATTGCATCATTAGGTATAAGTAATGTTATTCTTAAGTTTTTCCCATATTACCGTAGTGACGATAAGCAACATGGCGGTTTTGCCACGCTTGCAATTATTTGGAGCCTGATAAGCTTTGCACTGTTTACATTACTTTTTTTACTTTTCAAAAATTCAATTATTGATTTTTATAAAGAAAAAAAGGGAGCATCATTGCTGGTAAAATACTTTTATTACCTTATCCCATTATCGTTTTTAACCATGGCTTTTGCTGTGTTGGAGAGTATGGCTCTTACCGTTTTTAAAAACGTATTATCTTCATTTCTACGCGAAGTAGCTCTACGGGCATTTACATTGGTAAGCGTATTGCTTATCGCGGCAGCTGTTATAAACTACCATGATTTTTTATTGATCTATATGGCTGCTAACGTAGCCATTATATTGATACTGCTAATCAGTATAGTAAAAGGAAAGCATTTTAAGCTTCCAGTTGTATCGCCCCAATTATTAAGCGAAAAGAAAAAATTTATTAGCTACGGTATTTTTACTGTATTAAGCGGTAGCTCATTCGTGATGATCCAAAATCTGGATATTATTATGCTGAGCTTGCTTACTACCCAGTCACTCAGTTTTGTAGGTATTTATGGAACTTTTTTCAGTATTGCAATGGTAATCAGTTTACCGGCTAAGGCCCTCAGTCGCACTTCATTGCAAATAGTTGCACAATCATGGGTAACAAATGACCTCGCTAAAATTGGTAAAATATATTATAAAACATCAATAGTACAAATGCTGATAGGTTGCCTGCTTTTTATAGGTATGGTTGTAAACAGAGATTTTATTGTTATGCTGTTGCATAAACCACAGTATGCCGGTTATTTTAATGTTTTTATAATAGTGGGGTTTGCTTTTTTAGTTGATATGACCGGAGGGCTAAACGGCTATATCATGAACGTCTCAAAATATTATCGTTTAACTACTGTATTCATTGTATCGGCGGTTGTATTTTGTGTTGTAGCTAACTGGATACTTATTCCTGCTATAGGAATGATGGGCGCTGCGGTCTCTTATTTCCTTACCATGCTTGTGCTTAATTTTGTATACTGGTTATTTGTAAAAGTAAAGTTTGGTTTACAGCCATTTGGTAAGGTGCATTTGTTAATTATTGGCATAAGTGTTATTTGTTTTTTAATTGGATTTTATTTACCGGCAATATCAAATATATACTTAAATACCATTTACAGGTCGGTAATTGTTACATCCATCTATTGCTTTTTAGCTTATAAGTTCAATATTTCTGAAGACATCAATGCCGTTTTCAATAATTTTTTATCAAAAAAATAAATAATCCCTTTAATATAATTATTTTTAAAAGTTAGTTTAAAGTGCATAAACTAATCCTCATTAATAAAACATGCAATGTTAAAATACCTGGATCTGCTTTTTTATGTATAAGCTTAAAAATCTAATTTTAACTGTTACATTTTTTATTCTGTTATTTCCACTTATTGGTAATTGCCAGATTTCTGTTCCTAAATGGGTTGATGATATAGGTGGCCCTGGCCCGGGATCAAGTATCCCGGCAAGTGTTAAAGTTGATAGCCAAAATAATATTTATATAACAGGAATATACAGCGGTACTGTTGATTTTGACCCATCGGCAAGTGCATATAACCTAACATCAGTTGGCGATTTTGATGTTTATGTAGCCAAGTATACCACAACTGGCACACTTATTTGGGCTGTAAGTATTGGTGGCAGTGGCCTTGACCAGGTAAATGATATGGCCCTTGATGCTAACGGGAACCCCACTATAACAGGCCAGTACAACTCCCCGGCTATGGATGTGGACCCCAGCGCTGCAACCTCAATAATTAATAACAATGGCGATAACGATGCCTTTATTGTTAAGTTTGATACTAATGGTAAACTGATATGGGGCAAGTCAGTAGGCGGACCATTTACAGATTACGGCAATAGGGTAGCAACAGATGCTTTCGGTGATGTTATTGAAGTGATAAAGTATCAGTCAACTATTATAGTAGGTGCCAATAGCTATTCATCACAAGGTAGTTTTAACGGAATGATTATTAAATATGATCCGGCCGGAAATGTTTTGTGGGCGGTCAATTTAGCAGACAATAATGATTCTGAAACAAGGGCAGTTACTGTTGACAGTAATAGTAATATTATTGTATCCGGCAATTTTAGCGGGGCCGATAATTTTGATCCGTTAGGTTCCGGTTATACTTTAAACGGGAATGGGGCAGGTATATTTCTTGCTAAATACTCTCCCGCCGGAGCATTAACATGGGCAACATCCTTATCTGGTACTGCAACTAATAACAACATCTATCTTTGTGTTAATTCATCTAACGATGTTTTTCTGGATGCCCCTTTTTCATCAGTCTTAGGATTTAATTCAAACACTACAACTTTAAACGCAGTGGGTAATCAGGATATTTTTTTAGCCAAATACTCATCATCCGGTAATTATCAATGGGTAAAGGATATTGGTGCAAGTTCTGCAACTGTTTATAATTATGGCATTGTATCCAGTAAGGATGACAATCTTTACATTTCAGGATATTTTTCTGGCACCGTTGATTTCGATCCATCAACTACCTCAGTTGCCCCGGTATCAGATCATGGGCAGCGCGACCTATTTTTTGCAAAATATGATAGTAATGGGGATTACAAATGGGCATTTAGCGCCGGTAATGCAAACTGCTCAAATACTTTGGGCCGTAACCTTGCTGTTGATGGTAATAATGATGTATTGTTAGTTGGTTCTTTTTGTACTACGGTTAATTTTGATGCATCAAAATGCTCAACTTATAACCTAACAGCCCAAAGCGATGTTAGAGATAGTTTTATAGCCAAGTATATACAAAGCACACCAACTCCTGCTTCGCAGATAACTGCTTTTTCAGTTTCTCAACAAGTTGCGCCAGCCAATATTGATCAAACCAAATTACAAATAACAGTTACTGTACCACAAGGCACAGATGTTACCGCTTTAAAACCATCAATTACAGTTAGCAGTGGCGTAACCCTATCGCCAGCATCAGGTGCTACACAAAGTTTTACCGCGCCGGTTGCTTATAAGCTAAGCTCACCATGTGCTTCATTAAATTATACGGTTAATGTAGTGTACGCGGGGGGAACTACTCCTGCAGTTCCTCCTTCAAATGCACAAGTATGTGCAACGGCAGGGGCAGACGGGCCAACCAATATAAATGGTTCTATTAATAGCTACTTTCCGCCGTCTGGTTATTTAACCTTAGCAGCCGGTGGCAATACGATAAGCCTGGGTGCTATACCACCTACTGATACTCACGGAAACAGTTTCGGAACAGTACCCATCAAGGCTGGTGATCTATTGCTGATTATGCAAATGCAGGATGCAACCATTAATTTTTCAAACAGTACTTTATATGGCGGCAACAACTCAACACTTGGCCCCGATGGCTTAGGCGCAACAGGTAACATAAGCACAGGCAATAGTGGTAAATTTGAATATATAATAGCTACAAATAATATTCCGCTTACCGGCGGTACCCTGACCTTTAAAGGATCGGGCACTGGCGGCGGAACAGTTTACTCTTACATTAATGCCGCTCCAACTGCCACATCAGGAAAAAAAACCTTTCAGGTTATCCGTATTCCACAATATTCTAACTTAAAATTAACTTCCAATGTTTCTCCCCCACCATTCAATGGTACCGCTGGGGGTATAATTGCCTTTGATGTATCGGGCAATATGGACTTTAATGGTTTTACTATTGATGTTACAGGCAGAGGATTCAGAGGTGGATATAGCTTAGTTAAAACATCCGTATCAAATATTAACGATCTGTATGTTGCTGCTGCCGATGACCAGCGGGTATCAGGCAAAGGCGAAGGTATAGCAGGAACTCCAAGATATGTGTGGGATGGTTATAATGCTATTGACAATGTAATAGAAGGCCTTCCAGGTGGATCAGGCGGCCGTGGTGCACCAGCAAATGCAGGTGGAGGGGGTAATGACTCAAACGCAGGTGGCGGTGGTGGCGCAAACGGTGGCGCCGGAGGAAACGGCGGAGGCGGCTATGAACCTATTGGTGGTACATTACCAAGCGGAGGAAGGCCCGGTTTAAACTTATCACCTGATGTTACTACCCTGGTTATGGGCGGTGGCGGTGGCGGTGGCCATGCTAACGATGCGCTAACCGGTGTAAAAGGCGGTGTTGGCGGAGGTATAGTAATTATTACTGCAGCAACTATTATAGGTACAGGAACAGTATCAGCCAATGGCGCTGATGGAGCCCCGGGAGTTTATGGTTCACACCCTGATGGATCAGGTGGCGGTGGGTCAGGCGGTACTGTTTTTATAAAAGTTTCAAACCCAAATGCGTCAGCCAATTTAACTATAAATGCAAATGGCGGCCTGGGTGGCAATACTCAAAATGACCCTGGTGGTAGTGGAGTACAACCACATGGGCCGGGTGGCGGTGGTGGGGGGGGAAATGTTTTTTACGCTATTTCATCTGGCACTGTAAATGTTAACATAAATGGAGGCGCATCAGGTAAATCGAACGGTGGAGCGGGCATACCTCATTTTGCAACTGACGGCCAGCCGGGTACTAAGCAAACAATTAGTATTGCAAGCTTGCCCCCGTATTTACAAGGCAATAGCGCTACCTGCTATCCAATATTGGTAACTACAATGCGGGCTAAAGCTTACGGCATTCCGGTAAGCCCTGGCAGCACCGCAACTTATTTTATAAGGATAAGCAATAATGCAACAGGTGGTAATGCAGGCGGTGTTGAAGCTGACCATATTCTTCCTACAGGGTTTTCATTTAAAGATGCTACGGTACAATATTATGGTGCAGCAAGCGGACCCGCTGTATTAACAAACAGCGGCACTCCTAATAAGCCATTACTGGGAGATTTTAATATCCCAGCCGGGGATAGTGTAGTTATTACTTTAGATGTAACTATTGATTGCGTAGCTACTGGAACTTATAATAGCAGCGTTGAAGCGCTTTACCTTGACCCAACACGTGATTATACTACTCCAAACAGAAGAATAACAGCCGTAACAAATGCATTTACCGGTGTAAATACAACTTATTTTGTTGGTGCAGCTGCAGTTCCGGGATCAAACTATAACGGAACCGCAAGCACCACAGAAGATTTTACTGTAAACAACTCTTCCATAATCAATAACACTATTACGTTGCCTGCTGCATCAGCAATATATTGTGTGAATGGTGATCCGCCTGTAATTACAGGCAGCACTCCTACCAGCAGCGGCACATTTGTATATCAATGGCAATCATCTGCTGATGGTGTTAATTTTACAGATATTACCGGAGTAATTTCTAAAGATTATGATCCTCCATTATTATCTCAAACTACCTACTACCGACGTACGGTAGTAGCAACTACATGCCCCGCCCCTTCATACAGCAATGTAATTAAAATCACCATTTTGCCTGCACTTGCCAATAACACCATTACAGCGCCACCGATAACTGAGTTTTGTGTTACCGGGGATGCAGGTGTAATTAATGGTTCCTTCCCATCCGGGGGAGATCAATCCTACAATTATTTATGGCAAAGCTCAACGGATGGGGTTAACTTTACTTTTATACAAGGCGTAACCACTATAAATTATGATCCGCCGGTTGCTAATGTTACCACTTATTATCGCCGTACCGTGGCTACCATTGGCTGCTCAACACCTTTGGTAAGTAATATTATTACTATTTCAATAATCCCTGCGGTAACTAACAACACCATTACTGCTCCTACTATTACCACATTTTGTGCGAGTGGCAGCCCTGCAACCATTACAGGCAGCTTGCCTGCCGGCGGTAATGGCACCTATACGTATCAATGGCAAAGCTCAGCCGATAATGTGACTTTTAATGATGTTACCGGCGCTAATGCTATTGATTATACCCCGGCATCAGTTACCGCTACCACTTATTACAGGCGTACGGTAGTTTCCGGCGGCTGTATTATTCCGGCTATAAGTAATGTGGTAACTATTACGGTAATACCCGCCATTGCTAATAATACCATAACTGCTCCTGCCATTACTAATTTTTGTTTAAGCGGCGATGCTGCTGTAATTACAGGCAGTACCCCTACCGGCGGGAATGGCGTTTATACTTATCAATGGCAAAGCTCGGCCGATAATGTAAATTTTACAAACATTGCCGGGGCTACTGCTATTGATTATGATCCGGGTATATTGAATGTAACTACCTACTATCGCCGCACGATAATATCAGGGGTTTGTACAACGCCTAACATAAGCAATATAGTAACCATAACCATTTTATCGGCTGTTGCCAATAATACCATAACGGCCCCTGCCCAATCATCTTTTTGTGTTACCGGAAGTCCATCGGCTATTACGGGCAGCACGCCTACAGGTGGCAATGGCATTTATACCTACCAATGGCAAAACTCGGATGACGGTGTTAACTTTACAGATATAGCCGGAGCCACCGCTATTGATTATATGCCGCCAACCATAACAACAACTACTTATTATCGCCGTACGGCAATATCCGGTGTATGTACTACCCCTGTAATAAGTAATGTGGTTAAGCTTACCATATTGCCTGCTTTGGCCAGTAACTCTATCTCGCCGCCGCTCATTACCAATTTTTGTTCAAGCGTCAACCCTGGCATTATTCCAGGTGGCTTTACTTCGGGCGGGACAGGTACCTACACCTATGTATGGCAAAGCTCAACAGATGGAGTTAACTTTACCGACATCCCTGGCGCTACAGGAATAGATTATGATCCGCCAGCGTTCAGCATAACTACTTACTTCCGCCGCTTGGTAACATCGGGCGCCTGTAACGTGCCTTTAATTAGTAATGTTATAAAATTCACTATAAAAAGCAGCCCTACAAATGTGGTGGTTGCCGCCGCAACGGTACCTATATGTTCTGGTAATACTGCAACACTCTCGGTAGCATCGCCGCAGTCCGATCTAACTTATTATTGGTTTGATTCGCCTGCTAAAAATAACCTGGTGTATACAGGCCCTACTTTTGTAACTAATCCTTTAACTGCCAACACTACTTATTATGTTGAGGCATCAAATGATATTTGTACCAGCCCCGCATTAACCAGCGTACAAGTAACGGTAAACGCTGTGCCTGCTGCACCAGCTTTTGTTACCAACCCTATCCAGGTATGCTCGGGATCAATAGCTATGCCTGCGGTGTCAAATACACAGTCGGCGTTAACTTATAACTGGTACACGGCAGCAACCGGCGGTACAGCTATATTTACCGGCAACACTTATACCACGCCTGCATTAACAGCCAATACAACTTATTATGTTGATGCTACCAATGGTTCGGGTTGTACCTCGGTAAGCCGCACGGCAGTAAACATAACAGTAAATCCGTTACCTGTAGTTACTGCACAAGGCAACAGTACTTGCCCGGGTACAACCACTACCTTAACGGCCAGCAGCGATGATCCTTTTGTTACTATAAACTGGTATGCCAGCGCTACCGGGGGCAATATTTTATTTACAGGCAGTACATTTACCACCCCAGCCGTTAATGCCAATACAACTTACTATGCCGAGGCTGTTGCTACTACAACAGGCTGCGTTTCGGCAAGCCGTGCTGCGGCGCAGGCCCAGCTCATTGTGCCACTTGCCGCACCAGTGGTAAAGATTGATGGCACTACCGTATCAAGCGTAACATTTGCATGGAATGATGTAAGCGGGGCCACCGGATACCAGGTAAGCATTGATAACGGACAAACATTTACAGATCCAAGCTCGGGCAGTGACGGACTCACCCATACAGTTACCGGTTTGCTGCTACGCCAAAGCGTAACGATACAGGTAAGGGCCATAGGGAGCGCGTCATGCCAGCTGAGCGGAAGCTCAACTGCGGTAACAGGTATAGCTGCAAGTCCGCTGGGTGATTACATATTTGTACCGAATGCCTTTACACCAAACGGCGATGGAAAGAATGATATAGTATATGTACAAAGCGAAAATATTAAAACCCTTAAGTTTTATGTGTACGACCAGTGGGGCGAACTGCTTTATGCCTCCTTTGGTCAGCAAAACGGATGGGATGGCACTTACAAAGGCAACAAAGAGCCTGTTGGTGTATATGTATATTATTTAGAAGCTGTAATGAACGACGGCCAGCAGATTACCAAAAAAGGAACGATTACATTAATAAGGTGAAAAAATTAAAGCTGATTATATTAGTGGTGCTCCAGTTTGGGGCGGTGGGCATGGTGAGGGCGCAGATAGATCCGCACTTTTCGCAATACTATGCCAATCCTTTATGGCTTAACCCGGCACTAACAGGTGTTATTGATGGTGATACCCGGATCAATGCAAACTTTAAAGACCAATGGGTGGGTATCCCCAATGGTTACAAGACCGGCGGTGCATCGGTTGATTTTAAATCCGGCGATAAGGTTGGCCTGGGATTTAATGTGATTAACCAGGCAGCAGGAACGGCCGGGTACAATTATTTTGCAGCTTATGGCTCATTCGGCTATGGGATAGCAATATCGGCAGATGGTACACAGAAACTTCACTTTGGGGTACAGGCTGGAATAATAAACCGCAGCTTTGACCCCAGCAAACTACAATTTGGCAACCAGTACAATCCTATAACCGGGTACGATCCTACCTCGCCCAGCTTTGAAACTTTTGCCAGTACCAATGCTACCATATTTGATGCCAGCGCAGGTATTTTTTATTACGATAGCGACCCTACCCACACCGCCAATATTTTTGCAGGTGCCAGTGCCGCCCATTTAACCGATGCCAAAGACCCTTTTGCAACCGGAGGTATAAGCAGCAAGCTACCGGTAAGGTTTAACCTGCATGCAGGGGTAAAGATCAAGGCCTCTGACTATTTTGATATTACGCCGCACGCTATTTACATTACCCAGCAGCAAAATAAGATAAGGGCATTAGGCGTATATTCTGAATTAAAGATTGATGAGGAAGATGGACTGATATTAGGCACCATGTACCGTGTAAATGATGCCGTAGTGGCCGATGTTGGTTACCACTTAAAAAGCCTGGTTATAGGCATGAGCTATGATTTCAATACTTCGCCCTTAAATACCGCAACCAACGGACAAGGGGGCTTTGAGCTTTCTATTAGCTATATTTTCCGCAAGTCTACCAATCCTGCCGAAATTTGCCCCAGATTTTAACAGGCAACCTATTTTAAGATCGTAAATAAATAAAAGTTTATCAGCATTAAAGAGCTGAATAATCTAAATTTGAAACTTGAATAATCAGCACAATTATGCAGCAATCGGCCATTAGCGATAACGTTAAAACAGCATACGACGAATTTTACCAAAACCATGATGAAGCATGGCGTATGCTTGGCGCTAAATATAAGGCACAGCATATAATTGATGTGAGCAAGGGCCGCACCTTTAAAAAAGTATTAGAAGTTGGTGCAGGCGACGGAAGTATCCTGAAATTTCTTTCAGAACAAAACTTTGCGCCTGAGTATTATGCCGTTGAGATCTCTGAAAGCGGTGTAGAGCATATCCTGTCAAGAAACATAAAAGATGTAAAGTCCGTGCAGGCATTTGACGGTTATAAACTGCCATTTGATGACAACAGTTTTGACCTCATCATCCTGTCGCATGTATTAGAGCATGTAGAACATGAGCGCCTCTTGCTGCGCGAGATAAAACGGGTAGCACGCCATACCATTATTGAAGTACCCATCGACTATAAGCCAGGAGTAGACAGCCGCATTAAGCATTTTTTGGCTTATGGGCACATTAATATGTATACCCCTACCGCTTTACGCTATTTGCTGAATACCGAGGGTTTTGAAGTAGAGGGCGATCTGACATCGATCATCCCGCCGGAGGTTACCAAATTCAATACCTACGTAAATCAGAAAAAGGCTAAAAGCATCATTACCGATTTGAAGATAACGGCAGAGTTTACGGCTAAGGATAGTCTTAGTAAAATATTAGGAAAAAAGATGAGTGAGCAATTAGCCAACGCTTATACCGTTCTATGTAAAAAAGCCGATCATCAGCTTGAAATATTCTGACCTGTTAACCACCTATGCAAAACCTTGCCCCAATAGCCTTATTTGTTTATAACCGCCCCGAACATACCCGGCGTACGCTCAATTACCTGCAAAAAAATTTGCTGGCAGATGAATCGCGCCTGTTCATATTTTCGGATGCGGCAAAAACAGAAGATGATAAGCCCAAAGTAGAGCAGGTAAGGCATTTAATAAAAGAGGTTACTGGATTTAAGTCGGTTAAGATAATAACCCGTAAAGAAAACCTCGGGCTTGCTAATTCCATCATTAGCGGGGTTACCCAATTAGTAAATGAATATGGTAAAGTAATTGTATTTGAAGACGACTTGCTATCATCAACCCATACGCTGCAATATTTTAACGAAGCACTAACCCGCTATGCCACCAAAGAAAAGGTGATGCACATTGGTGCCTATATGTATAACCTTGCCGATAAAAAATTGCCGCAAACCTTCTTTTTCCGCGCAGCAACCAGCTGGGGCTGGGCAACCTGGGCAAGGGCATGGAAAGAGTTTGAACCTGATGTTGATGTACTGATCAAACAATTCGATGCTAAAAAGATAGACCAGTTCTCTATTAACGGCACCATGAATTTTTGGAAACAGATTGAACATTTTAAAGCCGGTAAAAATGATTCGTGGGCCATACGGTGGTATGCCTCCATCTTTTTAAAAGGCGGCTTAACCTTAAACCCATCAGCATCGCTGATCCAGAACATTGGTAACGACGGCACGGGCAGGCACTCCAATAAGGAAAATATGTACCAGGTGCCGATAACCAAAAAACAGGTTAAGCAGTTCCCTGCAGAAATTAAGGAAGATCAGCAGGCCTACCAGGCTATTAAGCATTTCCTTAAAAACCGTAAAGGCAGTTTGTTAAAACGCGGCCTTCGGTTTATAAAGCAGTTACAGGATAAATATTTGGTTAAGAAGTAATAACGTTTTTTTTCCAACCGTCATTGCGAGCGACAGCAAAGCAATCACTGACTTACAGAGCTGCTAAGCCTGGCTGATCTGCATAGTTGGTGATTGCTTCTTCGTTCCTCATCGCAATGACGTTGACGGATCTCACTGCGCGTCCTTCCGAGCGACAGCGAAGCAATCCCTGACTTACAGAGCCGCCAAGCCTGGCTGATCTGAATGGTTGGTGATTGCTTCTTCGTTCCTCATCGCAATGACGGGAATGGTACGTCGCATCATGCAATAAATGTACGCTACTTTAAATCCTTCATAATTTCTTCAATTGCCCTGTCTAACTGTGGATCTTTACCCTCCAAACGATCGGTGAAGCTGGTTTTAACGTAGATGTCGGGACTTACACCATTTTTTTCAATGTCTTTACCATCAAGCGTAAAACAACCCCACGAAGGCAGGCGGTAAAACGATCCGTCAACCAGGCCTTTGCCGCTTGTGAAAATTATCCAGCGGTAGGTTTCTGTTCCTATTATTTTACCAAGGCCTAAGGTTTTAAAGCCTTGTGCAGTCATTTCCCCATCGCTCAGCGTTTGCTCATTTACCAGCAATATGATAGGCTTTGCCGCAGGCGCAAAGTTGGGCTGCGGACTTTTTTGTCCGCCACGATACTGCCATTGCAGGTAAGGCTTTTGCGACAGGAATTGCAATACCGCATCGTGCACATTACCGCCAGTATTATAACGCAGATCAAGGATCAGGGCATCCTTTTTATAGGCATCATCAACCATGTCCTCCAAAAAGGTTTCTAATGCGCCTGTACCCATATTTTTCATATAGGCATAGGCAATACGGTTCTTACTTTTTTCGGTGACTATCTTTTTATTGTTATCAATCCAGTTGTCGTACAGGTCATCAACAAAAGCGCCTCTTCCTTCCGGATGAATTTTAACGATCACATCCTTTCCTTTACGGTTAAATGTTAGTTGTACTTCCTTATCAATTGATGGCTTGGTAAAATAATAGTTGCGATCCTGTTTCTCATCTACCACATTGCCATTTACAGCTTTCAGTCTATCGCCAGCCTCAATGGTGATACCGGCTTTATCGGCATTACTGTTTTTTAATACGGATACCACTTTGTATGGGTCTTCATTATCAAAAACTATCCCGGTTTCCATAGTTTGATAACTGAGAGTCTTTTTTTCCTCGCTGCCATTTGAATAAAATCCCTGGTGCGAAGAATTAAGCTCGCCCAGCAAATCATTTAACAAAATGCGCAGATCGGCACGGTTATTCAGGTAAGGCAGGTAAGTACTATAGCGGTCGTGCATTTTTTTCCAGTCAACCCCATGAAAATTACCATCGTAATAATTTTCATCCAGCCCGGCCCAGGCCTCATCAAACATCTGCTTAAACTCGCTATCCAAATTGCGGTCAAACTTATAGCTAATGTCTATTTTTTCTAATTTATTATTATCAATGTTCAGGGTATAAACATTGCCGTTATTTCCCAAAGCGTAATATTTGTCGCCGGTTATAACTATATCAAAACCATTTAAATCATCCCCTCCAACTTTCTCTGTCTTATTATCTTCAAAAGGCTGCAAGGTTGTGCGGTAAATGGCCGATTTACCTTCTGCATGATTTGAGATATAATACACCAGTGTTTTATCGCCCTTTTGAATAACGTAAGGAGAATGCTGCACGCCAAATTCAGGGCCTACCTGTTCCAGGCGCTTCATCAAACCATCCGTATTAATCACAATTTCGGCAGGTGCTTTTGGCGATGGCTGCTCTGATAAGGGTTTTTTAGCTGCTGCCTTTTTATCCTTCCCTTTTATAGCGGTACTATCCTTTTTTTCTTCCTTAAAAAGCTCCTTGAATTTATCTATCCTGAAAAGCTCATCAAACTTTTGCAATGGCATACGGTATACATGCGCATCACCAAGGCCTGTTGGATATTGCGGCTTGGTGCGTGCCGAAGTAAAATAAATATACTTTTCATCGGGCGACCAAAATGGTTCAGACTCGGTAACGCCGCTATTGGTGAGGTTTAATATGCTGCCATTTTTTGTGCTGTAAATAAAAATATCCTGCTCAAAATTGCGCACAGCATTGTATACCACGTATTCGCCATTTGGTGACAGGTAGGGCGCCGAGTTTTCAAAACCCCAAACTTCGTCGGTTACAATGGTTTTACTGATCAGGGTTTTAAGATCTATGAGCCTTACTTCGTTGCGGCCACTCAGGTAAACACCTTGTGTATGCGCTTTGTTAACGGTTAACAACCTGTTGGTTTGTTTATCGCTGGTGAGTTGTTTTTCCTTGCCCATACCCTCTGCCGATATGGTATACCAGTTACAATAGCCACCCAGCGTTTGGGCAAATATTAATGATTTGTTATCGGGCAGCCATTTTACTTCGGTAACACGCTCGGCATTGCC
This sequence comes from Mucilaginibacter sp., assembly GCF_965277465.1. GTDB lineage: Bacteria > Bacteroidota > Bacteroidia > Sphingobacteriales > Sphingobacteriaceae > Mucilaginibacter. Next base: position 1,381,686 of record NZ_CBDICW010000001.1, on the reverse strand, counting down.
ACGCTCAATCTTCTGGATAAATTTGCCTTCAACATCGCTCACAAAAAGCTCACCGCGCGATACAAAGGCCAGTTTCTTACCATCCGGCGAGGCATCCACAGCCTCAATTTTACCGCTTACGTTAAACTCCTGCTGCTTTGGCAATACATCATTGCGATAGATGGTGAAATTGAGTTTTTGTGTTTGCTTGGAAGCAACATCATACACATACAGCTGGTAATCCTTTTCAAACACCACCTTTTCTCCGTTGGCACTTACAAAAGGGCGTTTAATGGAAGTATTGAACTGGGTGAGGGCTGTCTTTTTTCCATCGGTAAAAGTGTACAGGTTATACTCCTCGTTACTCTCGTCAGATACAAAAAAGATATTCCCTTTCTGATCAAGCGAAGCCCAAAAATCCTTACCTATCCAGTTGGTATACTGCTTATAGGTTTTTGTTTTAGGATTGTAGGACTGAATATCCGGGTTGTACGATCCTTTATAATGTTTACGCTGCTCAAAAATATAGCTCTCCCAGGTATTGCTGAAAAACAATTCGCCTGTTTGCGGATGCTCAAACACCCCATGTATAGTATTAAAATAATTGCTGAAAAGCCTTGAAGGTGTACCCCCGGTAATGCCTATTTTATATTCGCTGAACTGGTTATACATGCTTGATGTATAATATATAGATTTTGAATCCCAGCTCCATGAATCAACCTCATCGCCTGCATCATTATAAGTAAGTTGTTTAATGTCGCCCCCGGCAAGTGGCATTATATACACATCATTATTACCAAACTGGTTTGATGAAAAAGCCAGCCATTTACCATCGGGCGATACCCTCGGGTGTGTTTCTTCGCCCTGCATTGCAGTAAGCCTTACGGCTATAGGGTTGCTCAAATCTACCTTCCACAAGTCGCCTTCGTAACTAAAAACTACAGTTTTGCCATCGGGAGTAAGCGTTGGGTACGATGTAAAATAAACTTCCTGGCTTTGGGCCTTAACAAAGTTTTGAAACAGCAGTGCTGAGAACAGTAACAGGTACAGTTTTTTCATGTTGACAAGGAATTGGATAACGTATATTTTGAGTACTTATAAATACCTTTGTTACCAAGCAAGGGAGTAAAAAATTCAAAGCCGCCTTGCTTGTTTTTATACATTTCAAATTGCTGCCGTTTAGCAGCAAAAAAGAAAAGCTCCAACAAAAATAGAAACCTATAATTGTTGAAGCTAATCTAATAAAAATAACAAAAAGTTGTTTATTGGCTGATATACCCAACTATGCCTTCTCCATAGATGAATTTTACACCGCTGTAATTAGTTAAATAAAATATATAATAGCTTTGCAATGCCGGATACTTTATACACCTGCAATTAGTTATGCCAATAAAACATCCGGAAAATGATATTAGAGTAAGCCGGCAATCAGTAATATCGGTAATTGTGGTAACCTATAATGCTGCTGCTACGCTGCAAAAATGCCTGGATAGCATATTTGCGCAAAAGTATAAAGCTATTGAGCTGATTATTATTGATGGCAAAAGCACCGACGGCACCCTAAATATTTTAGAAGCCAACAATAGCAAGATCAGTTTTTGGAAAAGCGAGCCGGATAACGGCGTTTATGATGCCATGAACAAAGCCCTTACACATGTTGCCGGGAACTGGGTTTATTTTATTGGTGCCGATGATGAACTTGCACCCGGGTTTTCAGACATGGTGTTGCACCTGAGTGACCCGAACGCAATATATTATGGCAATGTATTTGCGGAGGGTTTAAAAAGACTCGGCGAACTAACCCCCTATCAGTTTGCTAAGTTCGGGCCATATCACCAGGCCATGATCTACCCAAAATCGGTATTTGAAAAGTATAAGTTTGATACCCGTTACCGCATCTCGGCAGATTTTGCCCTTACCCTTAAGCTATGCGGGGATAAGGCTTATCACTTTATTTATAAGGATCATATATTGGCAAACTTTAACCATACCGGGCTTTCGGGCAGCCAGATTGATGAGCTTTTTCAAAAAGACAAGGCAAGCCTGATCTTAAAAAATTTCGGCGTAAAAACGTGGATCAGGTACCAGATACATAAGTTTAAGCACAGGGATAACCCAAGGGCGTAACTATTTATCCCCGTTAAGATGGGCTACCAGCCATTCAAAGTGATCCTGGAAAAAGAAATCATACCCATTTTCGCCCTCGGGCACAACGTTGATCACATCAAAAGCAACCTCAAGGATCCGGGGCACCTTCAAAGCTTCGGCAATTGAATACGGAAATGATTGGTTACCTATAAAAAACTTACAGCCGGCAATGGTTTGTGCCATCTGCAAAAAGTCATTCATCTGGATCCATTGGATGTTGGGCAGGTATTTTTTAATATCGTTATACTCACTTTCAACCCCAATAAATGCCAGTTTTGGATATTTGCTGATAAATGAGTGGTCTATTTCGGTATTTTGGTAGCGTCCGCTCCGGGCTATTAATATGGTATCGGCAAAGGTTTTATCAGGTTCAACTGATAACCAGCTTTTATACAGATCGGCACTAACGCCGGTAACATATCCACACCAGCGGGCAATATTCCCCTTGTTCATAGGGATCAGGCCCGATCTGAAATAATCAAGATCCACATCAATTTTTTGATCGGTATAGATCTCGCAGCTATCAATATAAGCTTGCGACCTGATAAGCGGAAACAGCATATCGGCCATTTTTTGATTCAGCATCACATTACCCAGCGGATGAGTACTGTATAATGGCAAATCCATAGGCCTGCCTAACCTAAAATACAGGTTAATGGCCGCGCCTGTTAACTCATGAATTTTTTTAAGCGTGGGCAGGGCATAAATAATATCGCCTGCATTACCGCTGTGTATCAAATTAAGCTGATGGTTTACATCAGTAATTGCTTTTATTTTGTCAATGCTATTTACCCGCCCGGTAAGCGAGGCAGTAAACTGAAACTGCTTATAATTTACAAAGTCGTACTTGTACTCCTTGTATTTAGGCTTATCGGTAAACTTTAGCCATAGCTTGCTTATTGCATTCCTCTTTTTAAACATCTTTTGTTGCGCTTTAAACTATGCCTGCTATTTAATTATTTTATAATTCCGGTATTCACTTACCCGCCAGCCTGTAATATCTTCAATTTTTTGCAATGCCTTGCGCCTGAAGGTCATCTTTTTATGGAGTTTTTCAAGGTCGATGTCCAGTTTCCAGTTGGTGGCTGCTATGCGTTTTTGCATAACTGCCGGGTGGCTGCCTGTAAAATGAATCAGCCTGTCGGCATTTTTATAATCAAACTCAAACGTTTCGGGCAGATTTTCGGCCAGCCAGGCATCGTCATGATAAAAAAGATTAAAGTTGCGTAGCTTACTTTTTAAACCTTCGGGCGGTTTTACCCAGCCGTAATGATAAATATAGGCATCAATCAACCTCACGTTTATTTTACGGTCGCCCCACCTGAAACCCTGCGCATCCCTGTACGAGTGGATGGCTTTATTATTCCGCAGGATCCGGATCTCGCGCCTGTACCACCTGCGCGAATGCCCATAATAATCGTACGAGCCATAAAAGTGCAGGTATTTAAACAACAGGCCTTCAACAGCCTTATTATTCAAATTATCTTCCATTTCCTTTTTTATCAGCGGAAGGTATTTTTCATGCACGCACTCATCCCCCTGTATATAAAAGGCCCAATCAAAATCAGCAGCTATGGCGGCAAATGCTTTGTCAGTTTCGGCAGCAAATACGGTTCCGCCATCTCGCAGGGAATCATCCCAAACGGTATTGATAATCCTGATCTTTGGCGAATCAATTCCTTTTATCAATTGTTCGGTATCATCGTCACAATTACCCAAAGCCACAATAAACTCGTCGCAAACAGGCAATATGGAAGTAATGGCCTCCACAACGGGATAGTCGTTCCTTATCGCATTCCTGATAAATGTAAAACCGGCAACTTTCATTATATTTTAATGGCAGGTACAAACTTCCTGCCTAAAGGTTAAATTTTTATCCAAGGCATTCTAAGTACAAATCCATATACTGCTGTGCCGTTGAATCCCACGAGAATTTGCCTGCATGTTTTTTAATAGCTGCCGATCTGTTGTTTTCCTGGTAATCCTGCATTCCTTTTTTAAAAACCTGTTGCATGTGTTCAGGCTCAAAGTTATCAAAGTAATAAGCTGCATCACCCCCAACCTCGGGCAGTGAAGTAAATTTTGATAAAAATACAGGCTTGCCAAAGTACATGGCCTCTATTACGGGCAAACCAAAACCTTCGGCAACAGAGGGGAATAAAAAAGCGCTGCAATTTTTATAATACCAGGCCTTATCATCGTCACTTACCGGGCCGGTTATGGTTACCCTGTCGCGGCAGCCAAACTTTTCGGCAACTTCTAATATCTTTTCCTTATGCGGGGTTTCAATGCCGGCTATCACCAGTTCATAATCATTACCCTGCAAAAGTGGCGGCAATAAATGAAATCCTTTTTGAACCGATAATAGCCCTATAGTAAATAAAAACTTTTTTTCAGGCTGATACGCGGGCTGATGATCAGCCGGAACAATAAGCTTATCAGCACCATTATATATAACGCTTAATTTCTCTTGAGCCCCGGGGATGTATTTTAATATATCATCGGCCACAAATTGCGATATGGTAACCACCTTGTCACAGTAGGATATATATCTTTTTATTTTGTTGATATGTGCCTCTATTTTATGTGGCTTGCTAAACTCCAGGTGTACCTTATTAATATCATGTATGGTCATGATCTTTTTGGCATTTACACTGTAGGGCTTAAGGCGGCAGGTTTGATCGGTAAAATGAACAACATCAAACTTATTACGGGCCGGAAAATAAATATTGTGCAGCCTGTTTAAGTACATTACATCAACCTTACCATTAAAAAAGTAGGTTGTGTTTTTAAACATGTAATACTCCAGCTTAAAACGTTCCTGGTTTTGGCGGATAAGCGCATCACCTAAGCCTTTTCCAAAAGAAAAATAACCCGAGTTTGGGTTTTTCATTGAATCGAACGTAACTAATACTGATGGTTTTGACATTTAAAATAACCAGGACTATAAATTTATGAACGTAAAAACGCTTATAACTGCAATTATAAAGATATATTAATGTATGTTGAGATAATTTTATTCATTTGCATTTACAAACAACAAGGGTGAGCAGCATTAACAATTTACCGGCAATAATTACCAGCGATAATTTTCGTTCGGTGGCACGTGCCTTAACTATTGTTGAAAATGACCTTAACGGCGCCGATGAGCTTTTAAAAAAACTCACCTTTAATAAAAGTGTACCTGTTATAGGTATTACCGGGCCGCCGGGGGCAGGTAAAAGCACGCTGGTAAATGCCCTTATCAGCAACCTATTATTAAAAGGCAGTAAGGTTGCCGTTTTGGCGGTCGATCCTACTTCGCCATTTAACTTTGGTTCTTTATTGGGCGACAGGATCAGGATGGCACCACACTTTAACCATCCCGATGTTTTTATCCGGTCGTTGGCCACACGCGGTTCATTAGGTGGGCTATCAGCAAAGGCTATTGAAATGACGGATGTTTTGCGCGCCGCAGGTTTTGATTATATTTTGGTAGAAACGGTTGGCGTAGGCCAATCAGAAATTGAAATAGCCGGCCTTGCCGATATTACATTACTGGTATTGGTGCCCGAAAGCGGCGACGAGATCCAGAATATAAAATCGGGACTGATGGAAATTGCTGATGCCTTTATAGTAAATAAGGGCGACAGGGCAGATGCCGACCTGTTTGTAAATAATTTAAAAAAGATCTTCGGCCAAAAAAAGCATGATTCATTGCCCGTATTTAAAACAGTAGCTTCAAAAGGCGAAGGGATTGATGAGGTAACTGCGTTTATTCTTTCAAAGCCCGATCAAAAAAATGAGCGCAAGGAATTTCTTTTATCCGAAAAAGCCTACAAGCTTATCCAGCAAAAACAAATGGCCGGTATCAACAAAAAGAAGCTCCAGCATGCAATTGCTGAAGCTTCTTTACTACCAGGGTTTAACCTGTATAGTTTTATTGCTGCTTATATAGCTTAATGTAAGCTCCTCGTTAACTGTTCATAATTTCTTCAATATGTTCAGCCTCTACCGGAATATCAGCCATCAGATCAATATTACCACTGGCAGTAATTAAAATGTTATTTTCAATACGCACAGCTAAATCCTCTTCTGGGATATATATACCGGGTTCGCAAGTAAGAATATTGCCAACTTCAAAGTTTTTATAGCGGCTGGCAACATCATGCACATCTAAACCTAGGTGGTGCGAGGTACCGTGCATCAAGTACTTTTTATACAATGGCATTTTAGGATTTTGTTTGGCTACGTCGTGTTTATGCAATAAACCCAGGCCAATCAGTTCGCTGGTCATAATTTTTCCAACCTCATCATTGTAATCACTCCATACGGCGCCATCAACTATCAGCGTGGTGGCCTGGCGCATAACACGCAGCACTGCATCATAAACAGCACGCTGGCGTTTGGTATAACGGCCATTAACCGGGACGCTACGGCTCATATCAGCATTGTAGTTGGCATATTCGGCGGCAAAATCAAACAGAATGATGTCGCCATCTTTACAAACATGGTTATTATCGTTATAATGCAGGATATTGGCATTTTTGCCTGATGCTATAATAGGGCTATAAGCATGGCCTGTTGCACGCTGGCGTAAAAACTCATGGGTTATCTCGGCCTCTATTTCATACTCGGCAACACCGGGTTTTATAAACTTAAGCACCCGTACAAAGGCATCACGGGTAATTGCGCAGGCTTTTTGGGTTAATTCAATTTCAATGGGCGACTTTACCACCCGAAGGCTGCGAAGTATAACAGCCGAACGCTCATACTTATGTAAAGGGTATTTAGCCCGCATGGCTTCATACATCCTTATATCGCGGTATGGAACCGTAGCGGCGTATTTGTCGTTCTCGTTAGTATTAATATATACGTGTTCTGCATAGTTAATAACCGACTGCAAGATCACATCAAATTCACTCAGCCAATAAATATTTTCAATGCCTGAAACCTTCTTTGCCTCCTCTTTAGTGTACTTGTGTCCCTCCCACACTGCAATGTGTTCATTAGTTTGTCTTAAAAACAGTACTTCTCTGTATAGTGGATTAGGACAGTCGGGATACAGTAAAATTATACTTTGCTCCTGATCGATGCCTGACAGGTAAAAAAAATCTGGATTTTGTTTGAACAGAAAATTTTGGTCGCCGCTCCGTGGAAATTCATCATTTGAATGGAAAATGGCTAAGGACGAGGGCTTTAATTGTGAAACGTAATTTATCCTGTTATTTATAAATATCTCATTATTAATGGGCAGATATTTCATTTATATATGTTTTGTAGTTTTTAGAAAACAATTTTTTCCCTTTATTTGTACTAATATTACAAAATTTGGAACAATGTTTGGTTACAAATTCAAACATAATTACTATTTTTGAAAAAAATCACAATTAAATCGTTTAATCTTAAAACTATGAACTATTCTACATTAAAGAAAACAGTCGTATTGTCTTGTGTTTCCTTGATGGCAGTTGGTGCAGCTTCTGCCCAAACCGACTCAGCTAAATCAATGAAAAAAATGGCAATGTCTGACACAACTTCTACTGCCAAGGTATTTGGTGGTGCAGGTCAGTACAACACATTCAGCCTTGGTATTAATGCAGGTGTAACATCAGGACTTGTTCCTTTTGCTAACAACTCTACTAATCACTTCAAAGCCGCTTTAGGCTATGGCGCTTCATTAAGAGATCAATTATCACACTTTTTTAGCTTACAGTTAGATTACACTGGCGGTAAAGTTAAAGGTGAAGATCAGGCATCTACTTACAACCCAAGTGGTACATCTAAATTTGGCTACTCTTCTTACACAACTAAATTCAACCAAGTTACTTTAAGTGGCGTTGTTGATTTCGGTAGTGTTAGCTTTTTACACCGCAAAAACGCAGTTAACTTTTATGGTTCTGCCGGTTTAGGTTTAGATTTCTACAATCCAACTTTTACTGATGCAGCAGGAAATACAGGTTCTTACGGTAAAAACGTAAAAGAATTAGTTGCTCCGGTTGGTGTTGGTGTTAAATTCAAACTAACAGATGCGTTAGCATTGAATGTTGGTTACACAGTTGACTTTGTTAAAGGTTACAATTTCTCAGGTTTCCATACTTACCCTACATTTAACCACTACTCATACACTTACGGTGGTTTAGAGTATACTTTCGGTCCTAAATCTAAACAAAATTTAGAGTGGGTTAACCCGGTTGCAATGATGTATGATGAATTATACGATGCAGCTTTACGTCAGGAAGTTGAAGCTTTAAAAGGCCGTGTTACAAATGTTGAAACTGCAGTTAATGACCTGAAGAAAGATTCTGATGGTGACGGTGTTGCTGATCAATTCGATAAATGCCCTAACACTCCTGCAGGTACTGTAGTTGATGGTTCAGGTTGCCCTATCGTATTCCCTAAAGCTGATACTGTTAAAGCTGCTACTGTAGCTGCTGCTGCTTACTCAAACATCCAGTTTGAATTTGATAGCTCAGTATTGAAGACTTCTTCTTACCCAGTATTAGATGCTACATCTGCTGACTTAAGATCATCTTCAAGTGTGCTTACTTTAGCTGGTTACGCTTCATCTGAAGGTACTGCTGCTCACAACATGCGTTTATCAAAAGACCGTGCTAACTCTGTAAAAACTTACTTAGTTAACTCAGGTGTTGATGCAAAACGTATTAAAGTTAAAGGCTTTGGTGAAACTCATCCAATTGCTGATAACTCAACTGAAGAAGGACGTGTTGCAAACCGTCGCGTTGAGTTCCACAAATAATTTTGTAGAAAAATTATATCAAAAAGGCCTCCCGAATAGGGAGGCCTTTTTTGTTGTGGCCTGTTTTTTTATTAGCCCCGCTAAAACAACCGCATAAAAAGTCATTTGTATTGCCCGAAGATATTATTGAGAAAAAAAATTATGTAAATTTGTTCATGTATTTTTTCCGGAAAAAAGATCCAAACAGGCCAACAAACTTTAACCTTAGGGCTATGCATATTATAAATGCAATTGCTATAAGTGTTTTTTTAATCGCCATCATCTGGAAACTGGTTTATTGGCTGCTATTTAAATAATAGCTGCATCAGCATAACAATACCATACTATTGCCCTTCATAAACATAAACACTGCATGAAAACAATTATCAATACCAATAATGCCCCTGCACCTATTGGCCCTTATAGCCAGGCTGTACTTGCCGGTAACCTTTTATTTGTATCGGGCCAGGTGGCTATTAACCCGGCAACAGGCGAGCTTGTTATGGACGATATACAAACCGAAACCAAACAGGTTATGGAAAACATTAAAGCTATTTTGACAGAGGCTGGTGTTGATTTTAGTCATATTGTTAAAACCAGTATATTTTTAATGGATATGCAAAACTTTGCACTGGTTAATGAGGTTTACGGCACCTACTTTACAGAAAGCTTTCCAGCGCGCGAAACCGTTCAGGTTGCCGGCCTGCCTAAAAATGTTAATGTTGAGATAACTGTTACAGCCCTTAAGCCCTGATATTTTAATAATTGAACAGCCAGGTATTTGATACGCCGATTGAATATTTAAAAGGAGTTGGTGTTAGCCGCGCAGAGATCCTCAAAAAAGAACTGCAAATTGCAAACTTTGATGATCTGCTCAACTATTTCCCCTACAAATACATTGACCGTACCCGTTTTTATAAAGTAAAGGAAATACAACCCGAACTACCCTATGTACAGGTGCTGGCCCGCCTAACGCATAAAGAACTTATTGGCGAAAAACATACCAAACGCCTGGTTGCCCAGGCACAGGACGATACCGGGGTAATTGAACTGGTATGGTTTCAGGGAATTAAGTGGATCGAAAAAACGCTTATCCCGGGTAAGGTATATGTATTGTTTGGCAAGCCGGGTTTTTTTAACGGCAAGGCCCAAATGGCGCATCCCGAAATGGAGTTATATGCTCCTGCCGCAACAGCGCAACGCAAGGGTAACTTAACTCTTCAACCTGCCTATAACTCTACCGAAAAACTAAAAACATACACTTTAGATAGCAAGGGGATCCAAAAATTAGTAACTGCTTTATTGGAGCAGCATATAAGGGACATCCATGAAAATTTGCCCCTGTATATTATTCAGCAGTTTAAGCTGATGGGCCGGGCCGAAGCCTACCGTAACATCCACTTCCCCGAGGATGCCACAAAGCTTAATGAGGCCATGCACCGCTTAAAGTTTGAGGAGCTTTTCCTGCTGCAGCTTAAGCTGTTAAAAACCAAACTGCTGCATACCCAAAAATTCAAAGGGAATATATTTGGTACCGTTGGCAATATATTTAATGAATTTTATCACCATAAATTACCTTTCCCATTAACCAATGCACAAAAGCGTGTATTAAAGGAGATAAGGCAGGACACCCAGCGCGGCGTACAAATGAACCGCCTGTTGCAGGGGGATGTTGGCAGCGGTAAAACCGTTGTTGCCCTGATGAGCATGCTGATAGCGATTGATAATGGTTTCCAGACCTGTATCATGGCACCAACCGAAATTTTGGCTAATCAGCATTACCAAACCATCAAAGAATTAGTTGGCGATGATTTAATTGAAGTGGGTTTGCTAACAGGCAGTACCCCACAAAAAGCACGCAGGGTACTCCATGAAAAATTAGAAAGCGGCGATCTTAAAATATTGATTGGCACCCATGCCCTTATAGAAGACAAGGTTCAATATAAAAACTTAGGCTTTGTAGTAATTGATGAGCAGCACCGTTTTGGTGTGGAACAGCGTTCAAAACTATGGCGCAAAAACACCATCCCGCCACATATATTAGTGATGACAGCCACCCCTATTCCGCGTACCCTGGCCATGACCTTGTACGGCGACCTGGATGTTTCCGTGATTGATGAGTTACCGGCAGGGCGTAAGCCAATCCAAACCGTTCATTTTTATGAGAACCAACGGCTGCGGATGTTTGGTTTTATGAAGCAGGAGATTGCAAAGGGCAGACAGATCTACGTGGTTTACCCCTTAATTCAGGAAAGCGAAAAACTTGACCTTAAGAACTTGCAGGATGGCACAGAGGTAATGTCGAGAGAGTTTCCTTTGCCTGATTTCAGGATCAGTATTGTACATGGAAAAATGAAAGCCGCGGATAAGCAAGCCGAAATGAACCGCTTTATAAAAGGCGAAACACAGATTATGGTAGCAACCACCGTTATTGAGGTAGGCGTTAATGTGCCTAATGCATCGGTAATGATCATTGAGAATGCAGAGCGTTTCGGCCTGTCGCAACTGCACCAGTTAAGAGGGCGTGTTGGCCGTGGGGCTGAGCAATCATTCTGTATATTAATGAGTACCCACAAGCTAAGCCGCGATGGAAAGATAAGGCTTGATACCATGGTAAAAACCAATAACGGCTTTGAAATTGCCGAAACCGACCTTGAGCTTCGCGGCCCGGGCAGTATTGATGGTACGCAACAAAGCGGGATACTTGATTTAAAAGTTGCCAACCTGGTAACCGATCAGGAACTACTTTTAAAGGCACGCAAATGCGTTGAGGGCATATTTGAAAAAGACCCGCAACTGGCCCTGCCCGAAAATCAGATCCTTAACCACTCCGTAAAATCAAAAGACCTTGGTCTTAGCTGGGATAAGATTTCCTAATATAACCAGCATATCTCTTCATAATAAAAATACAGCTTTAAACTTTGGCTGTAAATGTTATTTTTACGATTGTTAAACTGATCTGAATGAAAATAAAACTTTTACTTTCCCTTTTGCTGCTTTTTACAACAGCACTTGCTAATGCGCAGGATTCATTAGCCATCCGTAAAATTTATGATGAAGCTTTGGTTAATGGCAAATGCTATGAAAACCTGCATTATCTGTGTAAAAACATAGGCCCGCGCTTAAGCGGATCAGCAAATGCTCAAAAGGCTGTTGAATGGGGTAAAAAACTTATGGAAAGCTATGGCTTTGACCATGTTTTTTTACAGGAAGTAATGGTACCGCATTGGGTACGCGGAGAAAAAGAACAAGCCAAAATAATTGACGGCACTAAAGAGATAGCCGTACCTATTTGTGCATTGGGTATGTCGGTTGCTACTCCAAAAGAGGGTATAACTGCCAATGTGATAGAAGTACACAGCTTGCAGGAACTTAAAACATTAGGTAAAGATGTTATTAAAGGAAAAATAGTTTTCTTTAACCGCCCGTTTGACCCGCGTTTTATTGAAACCGGAATGGCCTACGGCACAGCAGGCGATCAGCGATTTTTAGGCCCGGGCGAAGCTGCTAAATATGGCGCAGTAGGTGTTATAGTACGCTCGCTTACCGAAATTATTGATGATTACCCGCATACCGGCGCAACTGTTTATGGTGACATAAAGATCCCTGCGGCAGCCATATCAACCAAAGGAGCCAACTTATTAAGCTCCATGCTAAAGATGCGCAAAATGCCTTTGATTAAGTTTTACTTTAAGCAAAGCTGCAAGCAATTACCTGATGCTTTATCATACAACGTAATAGCCGAATTAAAGGGGAGCGAAAACCCTAATAAATTTATCACTGTAGGCGGTCACCTGGATTCATGGGATTTGGCCGAGGGTGCTAATGATGATGGCACAGGCGTAATGCAATCTTTAGAAGTACTGCGCATTTTAAAAACATTGAACTATCACCCTAAAAACTCTATCAGGGCGGTATTTTTTATGAACGAGGAGAACGGCGAAAAAGGCGGTATTAAATACGCTGAATTAGCTGCTAAAAACAAGGAAGAGCATATTGCCGCCATTGAAACCGACGAAGGTGGTTTTACCCCAAGGGGATTTGGCTTTACCGGCTTATCTGCATCAGCATTAAAAAAGATCAATAAAGAATGGAAACCATTATTGGAACCTTATGAAGCTGACCGCCTGATTGCCGGTGGCGGAGGTTCGGATATTGAACCGCTTGTAAGTGCAGCGCCATCCGTAGTAATTATAGGCTATCTGCCCGATTCGCAACGTTATTTCGACCTGCACCATACGGCTAAAGATGTATTTGAAAACGTAAACAAACGCGAGCTGGAACTTGGTTCGGCAGCTATGGCATCATTAGTTTACCTGATAGATCAGCACGGATTTTAATTTGTACTGTAGAGGCACAATACTTTGTACCTCAAAACCAGAAGGAATTTAAAAATTACCGTAAAGCCACTAATTGTGTATTTACGGTAATTTTTTAACAAATAGCTTATAGTTTTTCTGCATTGCCCCACAAATTGTAAATTTGCGGCAACTTAAAAACTCACAGTGTCAGAAGACGGAGATAGTCAACCCAAAACAGATTCTTTTGCAGCCTTGCGATACAAGGACTTTCGCTCATACGTAGGTATGCGGTTTTTCTTCACGTTTGCCTATCAAATGCAGGCCGTTATTGTAGGCTTTTACATTTACCAGTTAACCAAAAGTGCTTTTGCACTCGGTCTTGTTGGCCTTTGCGAAGCAATTCCGGCAATTGGCATTGCTTTATATGGAGGTTATGTTGCTGATAAATCTGAAAAGCGAAAAATGCTCCTCATTATCTCTGCACTTGTATTTTTTGCATCCATCGTTATGTTTACCGTTACCATGCAAAGCATGAGCGGCTATATTCATAAAGACTGGATCATCCCCATTATTTACAGTATGATATTTTTAAATGGACTGGCCCGTGCTTTTTATGGCCCGGCTACCTTTACCATTTATGCCCATAGCATCCCTAAAGAGGTTTATCCTAACGGAAGCACCTGGAGCAGTTCAAGCTGGCAGGTTGCCTCCATCCTTGGCCCCGCTGCCGGTGGTTTGATCTATGGTTTTTATGGCATCACGGCTGCGTTTAGCGTTATCATTGCATTCCTGATCCTTTCTATTGTATTGATCTACAGGCTACGGTCGTACCCGCCGGTATTTGTTCCGAAGGAAGACATTTGGGAGAGCCTTAAAGAAGGTATAAACTTTGTTTTTAAAAGCAAAATGCTCATTTGGGCTATGAGCCTTGATCTATTCTCGGTGTTTTTTGGTGGTGCAGTGGCCTTACTACCCGTATTTGCCAATGATATTTTAAAGGTAGGATCCGAAGGGTTAGGTATAATGCGGGCAACATCATCATTAGGTGCTGTTTTAACCATGCTGGCCATGGCAAGGTTCTCGCCTATGGGTAAGCCCTGGCGCAACCTGCTGATAGCAGTTACCGGCTTTGGCTTGTCTATTATCTGTTTCGGCCTTTCGCGCAGCTTTTATCTTTCCTTGTTCTTCCTGTTTACCGAGGGTGCTTTTGATAGTATCAGCGTAATCATCAGGGGGACTATTATGCAACTCTTAACACCTGATCACATGCGCGGCCGGGTATCGGCGGTAAACTCTATGTTTATAGGTTCATCAAATGAGATCGGTGCCTTTGAATCAGGTACGGCTGCTAAATTATTAGGAACCGTACCATCGGTAATTTTTGGGGGAAGTATGACCATTGCAATTGTTACTATCACCTATCTTAAAACCAAAAAACTGATCCCGTTATCATTAAATGAGATCCAGACGCCCGAGGCCGTAGCATCTGAAAAAACCGTTGGTAATTAATTACTTCCTTCAAATTCTTCGTCAACACTTTGGCGCAGGTCGTAAAGCAGCCATTGTTTTTTAGCGATAGATTGTGATTTTGATTGCAGTAGTTTAATAAAATCATTTACACCAACCGGCTCGTTTCCGTTACCATGTATCAGTACAATGCTGCCGGCCTGTGGCTGCTGACCCTTAGCTAACCAGGCATCGGTACCTATAGGGATCAATCCAAAATCAGTGATCCTGTACACCAATTGCTGATCAGACACCAGGCCCGGAAAACGAAAGAAAACCGATGGCAGCAATCCGTTTTTAAGCATTGCCTTTTCGGTTTCCAGCACTTCATAACTAATATCTGTACCTGCCTCCAACAAAAAATTCTCCCTAAGAGGAAGCTTCAGGCTTACGCGGTGATTAAAGGAATGATTGATCCAGGTGATGTAGATCTCATGATCGGCCTGCATTTTCTTTAGCCAGTCTAAATCCTGCGGATGCTGGCGCATCCATATCCCGGTAACTGATAAGGCTACGGGTACAGGATGTTCTACCTTTTTAAATTCAGCTATAATATCGGTAAAGATGCGCTTATCTAATGGGCGGTGTGATGGGCAAAGATCGGCAGTAAGGCTGATCCCGGTTTCTTTGGGCATCCCGCTTTCAATGCCGGCATCCTGGATATTTACCGATTGTTTTTCGGCTTTGGTAAGCGCCTTTTGGTAAGGGCTTGTTTTAAAAAATGTACGGGCCTCGGATAATGACATGGGCTTAACCTGGTAAAAATTGCTTTCATCAATTTTGGTTTCCAGCGTTTGGGGGTTTACCAAAAGAAAATAATCCTTACCCTCATTTTGAAACTCCCTGATGATCATCCAATCCTGCGGAAAGTGCTTAGCCCAGCCATAGTAAACCTTATAATTTTCAATTTTGCGGTAGTTAGCCTGTGCATTAGCAGCTATTGTCCCAATCGTAAATAAAAAAAACAGTATAGAATATTTTAATGCTTGTTTCATAGTAGTTTTGCAATTGCAATAACGGATCAAATTTATTTAAGTTTTATAAACACAAATCCTTAATAGCAAACTTATAATACTAAAACTGATATTGAATAGCTGAAACAATAAATAAATTATGACCCGTCTATCTGTCAACATAAATAAAATTGCAACCCTGCGCAACTCACGCGGTGGTAACAACCCCGATCTGGTTCAAGTAGCAAAAGATTGTGAGCGTTTTGGCGCACAAGGCATTACGGTACACCCGCGGCCGGATGAAAGGCATATCCGCTATGCTGATGTTTTCGACCTTAAAAAAAATGTAACCACCGAGTTTAACATTGAAGGTAATTGCCAGGAGCAAAAATTTATTGATTTGGTTTTAGCCAATAAACCTGAGCAGGTAACTTTAGTACCCGATGTTTTAGGACAGATAACCAGTAACCACGGCTGGGACACCATTACCAACCAGGAATATTTGAAGTATATGATTGCTGTATTTAAAAATGCAGGTATCCGTGTTTCTATTTTTGTTGACCCTATTGCTGAGATGGTTGAAGCGGCCGCTACTACCGGAACCGACCGTATTGAACTATATACCGAGGCCTATGCACATAATTACCAGGCAAACAGGGAGGCGGCAATTGAACCTTATGTACAGGCTGCCGAAGTTGCCCAAAAAGCCGGTTTAGGTATCAATGCCGGGCACGATCTGGATTTGCAAAACCTTAAATACTTTGCCCAAAACATCCCCGGATTGGCTGAAGTAAGTATAGGCCATGCACTGATAAGTGATGCTTTATATTACGGTTTGGAAAACACCATCCAAATGTATTTAAGGCAGCTTGCGGTATAGCAAAAGGGCATATTACATCCTTCTGTAAAATAGCTAACTCATGCGCCTGCCAATTGCTACTGATGTGTTAAAATTGTACCTTTGCGCTAAATTTAAGGGATACCCATTTGATGATGTTGAATATTGATTACCAGGAAAAATTCCAATCGCGTCATATAGCTCCAAACGAAGCTGATACCGCACAAATGTTAAAGGCTGTAGGTGTAAATTCACTTGATGAACTGATCAGCCAAACCGTACCTGAAAAGATCAGGCTTAAAGCGCCGCTGAATCTTCCGCCGGCAAAAAGTGAGTTTGATTATTTAAACACATTAAAGCAAACGGCATCAAAAAACAAGGTATTTAAATCTTTTATTGGCCAAGGTTACTATGATGTAATTGTTCCGGGTGTTATACAACGTAACATTCTTGAAAACCCGGGATGGTATACCCAATATACCCCCTACCAGGCCGAAATTGCACAAGGGCGTTTACAGGCTTTATTAAATTTCCAAACCATGGTAATTGAACTTACCGGGATGGAAATTGCAAATGCATCATTACTTGACGAAGGTACCGCTGCAGCCGAGGCGATGTTTATGCAATACAGCCTGCGTAAAAACCAAAGCGCTAACGTGTTCTTTGTATCCGAAGAATTGTTTCCGCAAACTATTGATATTTTAAAAACCCGCGCACAGCCTTACGGCATTGAATTAAGAATTGGCGACCACCAGTCTGTTGAGTTAACAGATGATATGTTTGGTGCCATAGTTCAATATCCAGCCGGAAATGGCGCAGTTTATAACTATACAGCTTACGCTGCAAAAGCTCACGAAAAAGGCATTAAACTTACCGTTGTTGCCGATATAATGAGCTTAGTATTATTAACGCCTCCTGGCGAGTGGGGTGCCGACATAGTTGTTGGCTCAACCCAGCGCTTCGGGATCCCGATGGGTTTTGGCGGACCACATGCTGCATTTTTTGCCACTAAAGAAGAATACAAACGCTCTATCCCAGGCCGTATAATAGGTGTTACTATTGATAGTGCAGGAAACTATGCTTTGCGCATGGCTTTGCAAACCCGCGAGCAACACATCCGCAGGGATAAAGCAACCTCAAATATTTGTACCGCGCAGGCATTATTGGCTATTATGGCCGGTATGTATGCTGTATACCATGGCCCGGCTGGTGTTAAGCTGATTGCCGAAAGGGTACATGGCTTAGCTGTTTTATTAGCCGGATCATTACAGGAATTAGGTTACGAGCAGCTAAACGATTCTTATTTTGATACCATTAAGGTTGAGTTAGGTGTTTTAGCAGGCCCTCTTAAATCAGAAGCGCTGAATAACGAGATGAACTTTAACTATAAAGGTTCAACCGCTACTATCTCAATCGATGAAACTACATCGCCTGAGGATATTAAAAACATCGTTCGCTTTTTTGCTAAGGTAAAAGGCAAAACATTAAGTGATGTTAACTACGAAGAGTTAAAGGCTAATTTGGTAACCGTTATCCCTGCCGAACTGCAACGTAAATCGGCTTATTTAACGCATGCCTTATTTAATTCGCATCATTCAGAACATGAAATGCTGCGTTATATTAAATCATTAGAAGCTAAGGACCTTTCACTTTGCCATTCAATGATAGCTTTGGGTTCATGTACCATGAAACTGAATGCGACTACTGAAATGGTGCCGGTTACCTGGGCAGAGTTCAGCAAGATGCATCCGTTTGCACCAAGCGACCAGGTTGGCGGTTACATGCAGGTATTTGACGAACTGAATACCTGGTTAAGCGAGATAACAGGTTTTGCAGCCATGAGCTTACAGCCAAATGCTGGTGCACAGGGCGAATATGCAGGCTTAATGGTGATCCGTGCTTATCATAACGACAGGGGCGATAGTCACCGTAATATTGCTTTGATCCCGTCATCGGCACATGGTACCAACCCTGCATCAGCAGCAATGGCCGGCATGAAAATTACGGTTGTTAAATGTGATGAAAATGGAAACATTGACGTTGCCGATTTAAGGGCCAAAGCTGAACAATATAAAAACGAACTTTCATGCCTGATGGTTACTTACCCATCAACACATGGTGTGTTCGAAGAATCGATCATCGAGATCTGCGAGATTATCCATGCAAATGGCGGCCAGGTTTATATGGATGGTGCTAACATGAATGCACAGGTAGGCTTAACCAGCCCGGCCAATATTGGTGCCGATGTTTGTCACTTAAATCTGCATAAAACATTTTGTATTCCGCATGGTGGTGGCGGCCCGGGTATGGGCCCTATCGGTGTGGCAAATCACCTGGTGCCTTACTTACCGGGCCATGCTGTAGTTGATATTGAAAAAGGAAAATCTATCCATGCCGTATCATCAGCCCCCTGGGGATCAGCCTCTATCTTAATCATTTCACATGCTTATATTGCCATGATGGGCAGCAAAGGTTTAACCGATGCAACCCGTTATGCTATACTGAACGCTAACTATATCAAAACCCGTTTAGAGCACCATTACCCGGTATTATATACCGGTACAAGTGGCCGCTGCGCACACGAAATGATATTGGATTGCCGCTCATTTAAAAACTTTGGCATTGAGGTTACCGATATTGCCAAACGCTTAATGGATTATGGTTTCCATGCGCCAACTGTATCTTTCCCGGTTGCGGGTACGGTAATGGTTGAGCCTACAGAATCAGAACCTAAACACGAGCTTGATCGTTTTTGTGATGCTATGATCGCTATCCGTCATGAAATTGACGCAGTTGAAAAAGGCCTGTCAGACAAAATTGATAATCCTTTAAAAAATGCGCCGCATACGGCAGCAGTAATTACTGCTAACGAATGGGAACATGCTTACAGCCGTCAAAAAGCAGCTTACCCGCTGCCTTATGTTGCTGCATACAAATTCTGGCCATCAGTTGGCAGGGTAAACGATACTTATGGCGACAGAATGCTGATCTGCTCATGCCCGCCATTAACCGATTACGAATTTGAAGAAAGCGAAGTAACCACCCCTGAGTACGGAACGTGAGAATAGCTTACAGCTTTAAATGTGCTGGATGCATATAAATTGCTGACTAAATAATTAAATGCCGCCGGATAAATAATATTCAGCGGCATTTTTTATATCAGCAAAAAATATTTTATAATTACATATAGCCCCGCATTTATATTAAGTATGATAGCACAAACGCCACGCACACCTTACTATGCAGTAATATTTACTTCATTGCGCACCCATACGGAGGAAGGATATAGTTCTATGGCAGATGAAATGAACCTGTTGGCCCAGCAGCAGCCCGGTTTTTTAGGGGTAGAGTCTGCAAGGGAAGAATTGGGTATTACTGTTTCTTATTGGCAATCATTAGAGGATATCCGGAACTGGAAAGCCAATGCCCGCCATTTGTTTGCCCAACAACAAGGACGCGAAAAATGGTACGAAAGTTATAAAACCCGCATTTGTTTGGTTGAACGCGATTATGAGTTTTAGGATTTAGTTATTGCCATCAGAATCGCTTTTTACACCCTGCGTCATTGCGATGAGGAACGAAGAAGCAATCACCTACTTTACAGATCAAATCTTGCTTAAAGACTCTGCAAACAGTGAAGCTTCGCTATCGCCCGCAATAACGTGCTTTTTTAAAAATCTTGCCCACCGACAAAAAACCTGCATTTACCGACTTGTTTAAACCACTAACCTAATTGCCGTTGCCATTTTTGCTGCCGCGTTATACTTTTATACCAGATAATTAAAACAACAACAATCTGAATAAAATGGAAACTTATCAAACCTCATATACAGCATTTGCAGATATGACTATGGATGAATATAGTTTCATCCATCATGCATCAGCTGGGCTTACCCAAAACCAAATGCAAACCTTTATTGCCGTTTACAATAGCAGGAGGAAAAACCCAACCGATATACTATTAGCCACTTTATTAGGCTTTTTAGGATTTGCAGGTTTACAAAGATTTATGACCAACAAGATACTTTTAGGTTTAGCCTTTTTATTTACCGGCGGCTTTTTAGGTATAGGTACCCTGATAGACCTGATTAACTATAAAGGTATTACCAACGATTACAACAGGCATTTGGCCTACGATTGCTACCAGATTGCCAGGATGAATAACTAAGAACCAACAAGGGAGCCCAATAGATAAAAACTGAAAACCTCCCTACTCTATCATATATTATAAATTAAAAGCTCCATCTGCTTAATTGCTGATGGAGCTTTTATATGTGACATAATCTTATTAGACTAATTCTTATTTCTGCATTGATTTTTCCCTGATGGCTTTAAACTCCGAACCTGGTTTCCAGCCCGGGAAAGTTGTTTCGTTAGCCAGTTTATCGCCAATTTTAAAAAGCAGGCTGGCTACCTGGGCCATACCGGCCGTATTCATATCAGCCGAATAATTATCAGATGGCTGGTGATAATGCAGCTCATTATACTCCTTTTGCTTTTGCTTGCCCCATGCTTCGCCATGTTCGGTACTTTCGGCGCCGTTGTTTATATCCAATGCGGGTACGCCTACTTTGGCAAAGTTAAAATGGTCTGACCTGTAATAACCGCCTGCTCCTGGGTTTTTATCACCTACTATTTTTTTACCATCGGCATTGGTAAACTCAGCTACATAATCGTCAAGGTCGTTTTGGCCTTTACCTGTTATTGCAAAATCATTGGTTTCGCCATAGCTGCCAAGGGCATCCATATTTAAATCGGCTACTGTTTTATTAAGCGGGAAGATAGGATGCGTAGCATAATACTCCGAACCTAATAAACCCTGCTCCTCTGCCGTTACCGCCAAAAACACAATTGAACGCTTAGGTTTATCTTTTAATTGCGAAAATGCCTTAGCTACGCTTAAAACCGCAGCCACGCCGCTCGCATTGTCAACCGCTCCGTTGTAAATACTATCGCCTTTTGCATCGGGTTTGCCCACACCTAAATGATCCCAATGCGCGGTGTAAAGCACACATTCACCGGGTGTGGTGCTACCCTTTAACATGGCTATCACATTATGCGATGTTGAATATTTTAGCTTGGTATTAATAGTTAAAGATGCCATCATATTTAGCGGGATAGCTTTGAAATCGCGCTTGCGGGCAAGTGCACGGAAATCTCCGGTTATACCAGCTGCTGCAAATAACTTCCTGGCAGCATCCTCAGTCATCCAGCCTTCAACCTTGCAGCGCGAAAGGTGTTTGTCCTGCTGCTGAAGATATAGTTTTGCCCCTGTAAAGCTATTGGTAATCACATTCCAGCCGTAACTTGCGGGCTCTTTTTGATGAACAATGATAATGCCTGCCGCACCCTGGCGTGCAGCCTCTTCGTATTTGTAAGTCCAGCGGCCATAATAGGTCATGGTATCGCCTTTAAAGAAATTGCTTATGCCCGATTTAAACCCCGGGTCGTTTACCAAAACAACAACCGTTTTACCTTTAACATCAAGGCCGGCATAATCATTCCACTTATATTCGGGTGCCACAACGCCATAACCGGCAAAAACAAGCGGCGAGTTATTTAAACTTACTACCGGAAGTTCCTGGCGGGTTGAGGCCACAAAATCAGTCATGTAGTTAAGGTTAATATTTCCTTTAGCACCGCTTAAAGCCATAATAGCCGATGGTGTGCTGGTAATTTCAACCATAGGCACATCCTGAAAATAGCTGCCGTTATTCCCGGGTGCTAATCCTTCCTTTTTAAATTGCGATGATATATAAGCTATGGCTTTGTTTTCGCCGGGAGTAAATGGCTTACGGCCCATTAGTGAGTCATCAGCCAATACCGCGATGTGGCTTTTTATATCATCGGCTGTGATACTGGTTGGCGTTTCTTTTTGTTTACAGCCTGCTAATAAAGCTACAGAGGCCAAAATTACAAGACAGTTGTTTTTAATATTCATTGAATGGTGCTGTTTATCCAAATCTAATAAAAAAGATGAAATACTAAAGCTAAAGGCACTGACCGGATACGTACAGTGTTATGTATCAAACTGATTCAATACGCCCATTAACAACTATACAATAAATTGATTATCAATATAATATAACATCGGCACGTAGTTTGAGCATTTATTATACAGCAACAAGTATATTACAATGAGCCACAACAAACAACCCGAAAGACGCACCTTTTTACAGGACCGCCTGGAGATATTAATAAAAAGACAACGCGCGGGTAAGGCTACATTTAATGAGCTTACCGAGCTTGATTCCATCGTAAATGCCGACCCTGCCATCCGCGAAAGAATTATTATAGAAAGCTTCTTTCCGGATAAGGCTGATCATTTTAATGATCCATCAAATGACCAAGGGTTGATAGATCATCCACCAGCACAAAAATTGCAGCACCATAGCCTGATGAACCGGTTAAAGGCATTGATCAAAAGGATATTTATAACACAGATGGTAACTATAAAAACCAAGCTGTTAACTTTAGGTACAGGCAATGCCGTACTTGTATAAAATCCAAAAAACAATACGGCTTTTAATGAGGCGTGTATGTGATATGCACTTTTCAAATTATCCTTGTTAACCAATTAAACTTTACCTTCGTTGTTATAGTCTACATATCAAAATAACAACCATGAAAAAAGTATTCATTTTAATAACCTTTATCACATTTACCTGCGGTGCATTTGCACAGAATGTTGACCTGCGACGAAAAATTGAAGTAAGCGGCACTGCCGAACAGGAAGTAACGCCTGATATTATTAATGTTTCTATCTCGCTGCAGGAATACATTAACGGTAAAAACAAAGTGACCATTGATCAGTTAGAAAGCCAGTTAGAAGTAGCTGTAAAGCAAGCCGGCATTGCTAAGGATGATTTTACCATCAGCAGTACATCGGCTTATAACAATACTTACCAAAAGAAAAAGAACCCCGATTTTTTGGCAAGCAAGCAATATCTTATCAAGTTTCACGATCTGAATAAGTTTAACCAAATATTGGCTGGCGTTGACCCTAAGGGCATACAATCAACCAATATTGACAGCTACGATTATTCAAAAATAGACGATCTTAAACGCGATCTTAAAATAAAAGCACTCAGATCAGCCAAAGACAAGGCAGGTTACCTTTTAGCCAGCATTGATGAGAAATTAGGTGGCGCAATCGATATATCAGAAGTTGATAACAGTAATTACCCGGCCCCAAGAGCAGTGATGTATAAAAGCATGGCCATGACAGCAAATGCAGCACCAGCCGAATCAGATATTGATTTTAAGAAGATAAAATTAAGCTTCCAGATCAATGCCGTTTTTGAAATTGTAAAATAATTTTTCACCAAGATCCGGAACTATCATTTTGCTGATTTTCCGGATCCTTTGCTTTATCTTTTATAATAATTATAAAAAATTATTCCTTTTTAAATAAAATTGAAATTTATTTTCATAAAGTATATTTAAAAATGTCTTAAAAAAAATAAAATTACTGGTTATTATTAGCTGTTTTAAGTCTTAATATAACCCCGGAGTATCAAAAATTAATTTCTAATTAATTAGTGGCTATATCTGCTTATAAATATTGGGTCACTTATATATCCAACCAATTAATAGCTGACTTACAGGCACTTGACAATATGAATTTAACAATTTATATTTAGGCTCCCTAATTAGTTTAAGCATGATCCGTACGCGCTTTAAGAAAGTGCTTTTAGTTGCACCAGCTATTTTTCCGCATCAGTTAATGGCTGAGCATACCAACGTGAAACATGTTTCTGCCGTTCCCAGTATTTTCCCCGCCATTTATGAATTAAGCCCGGATCTGATTGTGTTTGACTATGAGTTTATGGGCAAAGAAATGGAAAAAGTATTGCGCCGTATCAAGGTGAATAAGTTTTACAGTCACATAAAGATCTGCACTTATAAAAACTCACCTAACGAAAAAACCGATAGCCTGTTGAAAGCTTTGGGGGTAGATCAATTAATTTACCGGGAAGAACTGAACAAAGCAGCGCTAAGTAAAAAAGCGGTAAACCCGTTAAGCGCCCTTATTGATGCTTCTATTATTAAGTGGGTTGCTAATATTACCGGGTAACTAAAGTTTATTCCCCTCGTATATTCTCACAAAACCGCTATAAAAAAACAGCTCATTATAGTTGTTTCTATAATGAGCTGTTTTGTATTTAATTTACAGTAATTAATCTATCCACTCAAATTTAGTGTAAGGCACTAATACTTCAGGAATCCTGATCCCTTTTTCAGTCTGGTTATTTTCAAGCAGGGTTGCAACAATACGTGGTAAAGCCAATGCACTGCCATTAAGGGTATGCGCTAACTGTGTTTTACCTTCGGCATTGCGGAAACGCAGCTTTAAGCGGTTGCTTTGAAAAGTTTCAAAGTTTGATACGGATGAAACTTCGAGCCAGCGCTGCTGTGCCGCGCTCCAGGTTTCCATATCATAAGTTAGGGCTGCGGTAAAGCTCATATCGCCGCCGCATAATCTTAATACACGGTAAGGTAAGCCCAATTTTTGAAGCAGACTCTGCACATGATTGCTCATTTGCTCAATCACATTATATGAATCATCAGGGTGCACTACCTGTACCAATTCTACCTTATCAAACTGGTGCAAACGGTTAAGGCCACGCACATGCGCACCGTATGAACCTGCCTCGCGGCGAAAACATGGGGTATAGCCACAGTTTTTAACAGGCAGTTCATCACCTTTTAAAATAACATCGCGGTACAGGTTAGTGATAGGCACTTCGGCAGTGGGTATAAGGTATAAATTATCGTTACCAACAAAATACATCTGGCCCTCTTTATCCGGCAGTTGCCCCGTTCCAAAGCCTGATGCTTCATTAACTAATAAAGGCAGCATCAGTTCTCTATATCCAGCCTTTTCGGCCTCATCTAAAAAGAAAGCAATAAGTGCCCTTTGCAGTTTAGCACCTTTGCCTTTATAAACCGGGAAACCGGCGCCTGTTATTTTAACACCTAATTCAAAATCAATCAGGCCGTATTTTGTTGCCAGTTCCCAATGTGGTAAAGCACTTTCGGGCAATACGGGTTTTGTACCGTTTTCAAGTACCACAACATTTTCTTCGGGGGTTGACCCTGCCGGAACTGAACTATGCGGCAGATTTGGTAACAACACCAATTTTTGCTGCAATTCATCTTCGGTAGCGGCTAAGGTTTCGCTTAGCTGTTTTATATCTTCTTTCCAGGTACCTGTTTTTGATTTCAGGCCTTCGGCTTCTTCCTTTTTGCCGGCACGCATCAGCTCACCAATTTGCTTTGCTGCTGCATTGGCCTCGGCCGATATGCTATCCATGCTGGTTTGTGTCTGGCGGCGTTTTTCATCTAACTGAAGTATTTCATCAATTAAAAGCGGCTGTTTAAAATTTTTTACAGCCAAACGTTCTAAAACCTGTTCCCTGTTATCGCGGATATAAGTAACTTGCAGCATTTATATTATTTTTAGGCAAAGATATAAATAAGTCCATAGTCCATAGTCTATAGTTCCATAGTAATTTGAGTTTATGTGCCATGAATAAAATAATAGTTTCTATGCGACAAACAATTAACAAATGAACCAGCAAGGTAAATTATACTTAGTACCCACACCAATAGGCAACCTTGAGGATATTACCTTCAGGGCTATCCGTATACTAAAAGAGGTAGATTTGATTTTAGCAGAGGATACCCGCACATCCGCCCCGCTGCTTAAACATTTCGAGATCCACCAAAAGGTATTTTCTCACCATCAGCATAATGAGCACCAGTCATCAAACGAGATCATTAAGTTTTTAAAGGAAGGTAAAAACATCGCCCTAATATCTGATGCGGGTACGCCCGCCATATCCGACCCCGGTTTTTACCTGGTTCGCGAGGCTTTAAAAAACGAGATAGCGGTTGAATGCCTGCCCGGCGCAACGGCCTTTGTCCCGGCCCTGGTTAACTCCGGCTTTCCTACTGACCGGTTTTGCTTTGAGGGATTTTTGCCCTTGAAAAAAGGCCGTCAAACACGCTATAAAACACTGGCGACTGAAGAGCGGACACTGATCTTATACGAATCGCCGCACCGGGTATTAAAAACACTGGATGAAATGGCTACCTATTTTGGTGCAGACAGGCAGATCTCCGTATCGCGAGAGCTGACAAAAATGTTTGAAGAAACCGTAAGAGGTACGGTTGCCGAAGTTAAACTCTATTTTGAAACCCACCCTTTAAAGGGCGAGTTTGTGATGTGCGTGGCAGGAGCTTCGCCAAAAACATCAAAGGAAAAAGATCAGGAAGCTGATTAAAACTGTTTTATATACCGTGACACTGCAGCATCCCTGCAATATACTTTTGGAATAAATTTTATGAAGAAAAATATCCTACTATCCATATTTTCAGGACTATTGTTATGGATAGCGTGGCCACCAACGCCTTATACTACCATTTTACTTTTTATCGGCTTGCTGCCAATGCTGGTGGCCATTGAAAATATCATCCGGTCTGATTATTCTAAAAAAGGTAAAAAAATCTTCGGCACTGCATTTTTGGGCTTTTTTGTGTGGAACACTTTATCCATTTACTGGGTGTATAA
This sequence comes from Mucilaginibacter sp., assembly GCF_965277465.1. Taxonomy (GTDB): domain Bacteria; phylum Bacteroidota; class Bacteroidia; order Sphingobacteriales; family Sphingobacteriaceae; genus Mucilaginibacter. Next base: position 1,354,667 of record NZ_CBDICW010000001.1, on the reverse strand, counting down.
TGCCTTAAAAATTGTTGGCGAGGTAGTAGCCGTGCCTATATCTTTTATCCCTTATGCCCTGGGGCCATTATTAATGGCAACGGCATTTTGGTTGTATTACCGTTTCAGGCTGGTAACAAACCGTGGCCTGGGCCTTGTGGCATTGGTGTGCTTTTGGATAACTTACGAATACCTGCACCAAAGCTGGGATCTCAACTTTCCATGGATGACATTGGGCAATGGCTTTGCCGTAAGCCACAAATGGATACAATGGTATGAATATACCGGAGTTTATGGTGGTACCGTATGGGTTTGGACGGTAAACATACTGGCATTTTTAGTATATGCAGGGTTAAGAGAAGGGCAAAACAAACAGCTCAGGCTTAAGCTTATTTCGGCATTTGTTGTGGTGCTGATGGCCCCAATTTGCTTTTCACTATACCAGTACAGTAATTACCACGAACAGGTAAACCCATCAAATATTGTGGTAGTACAGCCAAATATTGACCCTTACGCCAAGGAAACAGATGTGCCCGCACAGGAACAATTAAAGATCCTTACCAATTTGTCTGACTCTATTGGCCAGCCTAATACCGAGTTTTTTTTATGGCCCGAAACCGCAATACCTGACCCTATAAATGAGGACAGGATACGTACCAACAATTATTTTTTGGAGGCACAACACTTTTTAAATAAGTACAAAAACGGCAACCTGATAACCGGAGCCGAAACGTTTAAGCTATACAATACCGATGCTACGTCTACGGCCCGGCCAATGGACGGACAGTTTTATGATTCGTTTAACGCGGCCATCAATATTGAAAACTCTGCCGAGGTGCAATTTTATCATAAATCAAAATTAGTACCAGGGGCTGAGTCAATGCCATTTGGATCGGCACTTTCGTTTTTAAAACCTGTATTTGCACATTTGGGTGGGGCAACGGGCAATTACGGCAGTCAGCCGGACCCATCTGTATTCTACTCACAAAGCGGGATAGGCGCTGCACCTGTTATTTGTTATGAATCTATCTGGGGTGGCTGGGTTGCAAAATCGATACACCAGGGTGCGCAGTTTATTGCCATTATAACCAACGATGGCTGGTGGGAAAACACATCAGGGAAAGACCAGCATGTTGATTATGCCAAGCTTCGTGCCATTGAAACCCGCCGCTGGGTTTGCCGGTCGGCCAATACGGGGATCTCCGCATTTATTAACCAGCGTGGCGATATGGTACAACAATCAAAATGGTGGGTTAAAACAGCCCTTAAACAGGATATTAACCTAAACTCCGACCTTACATTTTATGTTTTATATGGCGATTATTTAGCTCAACTTGGCTGCCTGCTTGCTTTATTGGGTATTGGCTTTATTGTGCTGAAAAGATTTTTGGTCAGGAAAAAAGTAGTGGTGTAGCCTCAACTAAATCCTCTCCAAAAAAGAGGACTTTAACCTTCGCAATTTTTTATTAGCACCCTCTCCTGTGGAGAGGGCAGGGTGAGGTTTTATGCCTCCCTGCTTAATATAAAAGCAAGCAGATCATGTATCGGTTGTTTAATGATCTTACCTATATGGATTCCATGCTCATCACAAACAGCTTTAAGCTCATCTGTAAAAACATAGGCTATAGAGCCTACAAAGTGACATTTGTATTTATGGTATTGCGGGTACGATTTAATATTGGTTTCAATAAACTCCAACAGGCCCTTGCGCAACAGGTTTTGTGCATACCCGGTAGTTCTGATCTCTCCTAAAAAACGGCAGAACGATGCCAGGTAAGAGTTAGCCCTCGGGGTTTGATAAACGTATTCTATAACCGTTTGCTTATCCAGATGATAGGCCTCATAAAACTTATGGCTGATATCATAAGGCATTTTATTGTACAAAAAATCAGTTACCAGCGCTTTGCCAAACCAGGTACCGGCACCTTCATCGCCTAATACAAAACCAAGACCATGCTGCCCTGCATGAATATCATTCCCATCAAAAAAAGAAATATTTGAGCCGGTTCCAAGCACACAGCAAAGGCCTTTTTCGTGCCCGCAGGTGGCATAGGCACAGCCTAAAAGATCACTGTCAACGCTGATGTATGATTTGTTGAACAACTGGCTGATGGCATTGGTTACAATCTCATGCCTGTCGGGGCTGGAGCAGCCTGCACCAAAAAAGTATATCTCTGTAATATCATTGGCATAGGCTATCAGATCAACGGCCTGCTCCTGCAATATTTTTACAATTTCTTTTTCAGATAAAAAGTAAGGATTTAAACCTGCGGTTCTGAATTGCTTTACTTCATTATCAGGAAGGGTAAGCAACCAATCTGTCTTTGTCGACCCGCTATCAGCCACTAAGATCATGGACAAAGTTCTTCGAGTGCTTTTTGTGTAAGTGGTTTGTGAATAAACTGGGTGATATACTTATTATCTGCTGATTTTTTAAGGTCCACAGGGTCAAGTGATGACGAAAGCATAAATATTTTTATTTCACTCTTATCAATATCTATCTTATCATATTCTTCCAAAAACTCAAAACCACTCATTAAAGGCATCCTGACATCTAAAAAAATAACATCCGGTTTTACAATACCATCTTTTAGTGAATTGATAGCTTCAGTAGCAGAGCGGACCACAATAATGTTGCCGGCAAAGTTACTGCCTTCCAATATTTTACGGGTGACAAAATTATCTATGTAATTGTCATCAATCAGCAAACAAGTTTCAAAGCATATAGCCATTAAGTTCAAAAATAGCTTTTTAAACCAATTTAAAAAATATACTTTTTTATTATTGCATATTTAATGTTGCGCCAATCGTAATCAACATAATTAAAAGTATTTTAAGCGCTATTTTTGCACTTTCGGGGCAATCAAAATAATTATCAACACCTGCTGTATAGTTGTATATATCAATCATTTTACAACTGTCAGCCCTGCATAACAGCTAAAAATTTATAAATTGCAGTTTAATTTACGCAGCAACCTTTCTGCAAACAATAACATCATAAACTGACCTCACTAACAATGAAGAAATCAATTCATTTAGCTATCCTTTTTTTTATAATATTGCTTTTTATGGATACTACCAACGGCAATGCCGCACCAAATATTAAAATTTCATATACTGTTACCTTTCCCGAAGCACAGGCGCATTATGCCGATGTGGAAATGAATATTTCAGGATTACAGCAAAATACCTTAGATCTTAAAATGCCCGTTTGGACACCCGGCTCATACCTGGTAAGGGAGTTTGCCAAAAACGTGGAATCATTTACGGCCATGGCCAACGGGAAAGCCATAGCTGCCCCAAAAACCACTAAAAATTGCTGGCACATTAATACTGCGGGCATAACAGCAGTTACGGTAAAATACAGGGTGTATTGCTTTGAAATTTCGGTACGCACCAGTTTTGTTGATGCTTCGCATGGCTTCCTTTCAACTACAGGGATCTTTATGTATCCTGATAAAATGCTTAACCAGCCATCAACCGTACACATTATTCCTTATAAAGGTTGGACCACCGTATCAACCAGCCTGGATATGGTAAACGGCGATCAGTTTACCCGCCACTCGCCTAACTATGATATTCTGTTTGATTCGCCCATTGAAATTGGTACGCAGGATGTTTTTGGCTTTTATGCAGCAGGTGTAAAATACGAGGTATGTATGGTAGGCGGCGGCAACTATGATAAAGAGCGCCTTAAAAAAGATATGGCCAAAATTGTAGAGCAGGAAACTGCTGTTTTTGGCGAAAACCCTAACAAACATTATATATTTATAGTGCACAACTATCAGCGCGGTGGCGGTGGGCTGGAGCATTTAAGCTCTACCACATTAGGCGCATCACGCGATCAATATGGCAGCGAAGCCGGTTACCACAACTTTTTAAGCCTTGTTGCACATGAGCATTTTCACCTTTGGAATGTAAAGCGCCTGCGTCCAATTGTGCTTGGCCCTTTTGATTACGATAATGAAAATTACACAACCGATCTTTGGATAGCAGAGGGCTTTACCGCCTATTATCAAAACCTGATTTTGCGCCATGCGCATATCACCACGCCCGAAGATTACCTGAATGCTGTTACCGGCGAGATCAATATAGTAGAGAACCAGCCGGGTGCAAAAATTCAGCCTTTGGCCGAAGCCAGCTTTGATGCCTGGATAAAATCATACCGCCCTAACGAGAACTCGTTTAATACCGGTATCTCCTATTATGATAAAGGTGCTGCCGTAGGCATGTTGCTTGATTTGGAGATCATCAATGATTCAAAAGGTAAATATTGCCTGGATGATGTAATGAAATACATGTATGATACTTACTACAAACTAAAAAAACGCGGTTATACTGATGCCGAATTTAAACAGGGTTTTGAAAAATTTGCCGGCAAAAACCTGGATGAGTTTTACAAAAATTATGTTTACGGCTTAACCCCGCTTAACTATAACAAATACCTTGGCTATGCCGGCTACAAATCAACAGATGAATTAGCAGGCACCAACGAACCCACTTTAGGGGTAATGTTAGGTAACAATAATGGTAAAAAAATAGTTACCACTGTAATACGCGGCACTGCTGCCTGGATAGATGGCATTAACGTTAATGACGAACTGGTATCAATTGATGGCACCCCGGTAACCGATGCCGCTAATTTGCTTAGCGGTAAAGCGGTTGGTGATAAAATTATAGTTATTGTTAACCGCGATGGATTGCCTGTTACACTTAACGTAACCCTGTTAAGGAACAATAGATATAAGTACAAAGTAGATTCATTACCAAACCCTACAGCAGACCAGTTAACGGTAAGAAAAAAGTGGCTTAATTTATAAGCTGGGTAATTTATCTCTTTTTATAAACCGCATTATTGCGATAAGGAACTAAGAAGCAATCACCTGCAGTGCAGATCAACCCTCTTAGGCCCCTCTGTATGTCGGGGATTGCTTCGCTATCGCTCCCAAGGACGCGTTGACTTTACATATATCCGGCTCCTGAACAAGTAGTTACAGCGTACATTCCAAAATTAATTTCATAATTGTTAAAACATTTTAGGTGGATATTATATTATAATACTAAAGACTATAATCACTAAAATATATCTATCATGAATTCATTATTGTACATCATTGCAGTTATCCTTGTTATAGGTTGGGCAATCGGATTTTTCTTTACTGCTGTAGGCAGCTTAATACACGTATTATTGGTTATTGCTGTTATTGCCTTTGTTTTTGGCCTTATCAGAAGACCAACGGCTGTTTAAACATAAACTCAAATTCATTCTGTTAAAAAGCCCTGAACAAATAAATGTTCAGGGCTTTTTTTATTTCTTTAACAGTTCTAAAGCCTTTTTCAGATCAGCTTTATTTTTTGTCAGGTCCTTCCAAGGATTATCTATTTTATTTACCCGCTCTTTTATATTAAAAATGGTATAGTCGGATAGTTTTAAACTGTCAGTAACCTCGTGCCAGTGCAAAGGAGTTGAAACAGTGGCTCCCGGTTTTGGCCTAACCGAATATGGGCAGGCTATAGTTTGCCCGCGCCGGTTCTGCAAAAAATCAATATAGATCTTGTTTTTTCGTTTGGCCGGGCTTCTTTCCACACTGGTGGTATCCGGCAGTTCGTTGTGTATCATGTTGGCCACGTATTCGGCAAACATTTTCACAAAGTCGTAATCGTATTTAGCACCCAGGTAGCAGTAAATATGTAATCCTTTTGATCCCGATGTTTTGATAAATACATTCAGCTTCATCCGGTCAAAAACCTCTTTTGTTTTTAAGGCCGCCTCTACTGCCTGCGAAAACGGCACATCGTGCGGATCAAGATCTATCACCACAAAATCAGGATTTTCGGGCTTTTTATACGAACTTAACCAGGGGTTGATCTCAATACAGCCCATGTTTACCATATACAGTAGCGTAGCTGCATCATCACCGATAATGTAATTGATATTTTTATCGTTACTTTCTGAATATAGCGGCTCCGTTTTTATAAAATCAGGGAGATGCGCAGTATCTGTATCCTTTTGAAAAAAACCCGGATCTTCCGTTCCATTTGGTTGCCTTCGCATGGAGATCGGCTTATCTTTTAAATAAGGTAAAATCCAATCGGCCATATCCCGGTAGTAATTGATCAGCTCACCTTTTGTAATACCCTCATCTTTCCAGAACACTTTGTTAAGATGGGTAATTTTTAGCTTTTTGCGGCCATAGGTTATTATCACCTCATCGGCCAGTTGTTTATCAGGTGTTTCCATAACTACTTTTTCAGATTTTTTATCAGTACGTAAACCCTTAAAAACCGGGTGACGTAAATGTTTATCGGCAGTCCACTCCGAGTACCATACCTCGCAAACTAATTCTGGTTTAACCCAGGTAATTTTAGTTTTGTGATTTACCTTATCATCAAAAGGTTTTTCATCAGTTTCTAACGGATGCAGTTTTGCATATAGCTCTTTTATCCCGGCATCATCAAAGCCGGTACCGCAATTGCCTATGTACTGCATCTTATTGCCGGGCTTTATTCCCAAAATAAGCGCGCCAAAATGCTTCCTTGATCCTGCGGGGGCAGTATATCCGCAAATGATGGCCTCCTGCGAGTTTTGCAATTTAAATTTAAGCCAGCGATCTGTTCGTTTTCCGCTTTCATAATAGCTTTGTCCGTCTTTTCCTATTATACCTTCCCAGCCTTCTTTTTTCGCTTTTTCAAAAAGAGCAACCCCTTTACCCTCAACATGGTCGTTATAAATAATATCGGAGTTATTAATGGATGCCACGAATGATTTAAGCAACGCCTTCCTTTTTATCAATTCCATCCCGCGCAGATCGTGCCCATCTAAATTCAGCAAATCAAAAACATAATACTTAAGCTTCAACTCTTTTGTATCGCTATCATAATGCTGTATATCCTGAAAACGACTTTTCCCGCTGCTATCCTCAATAACCAGCTCTCCATCAAGGATCGCTTTTTGTGGGACAGACCTTAGCACATCTACAATCTTTTTATAGTCATCACTAAAATCTATATCGTTGCGTGATATTAATAGAGGCTTGTTTCCGGTATAGCCCAACGCGCGGTAACCATCTAACTTATGCTCGTAGATCCAGTTTTCATTATCAAAAACTTTGGCTTCCAGCTTAGCCATCATGGGCTTATATGCTTTTTGTGGGTGTGGTTGCTTGTCAGCAACAGGCTCTTCTTCAATTATTTCAGGAGTTTTTTTTTGAGCCTTAACTGCCTTTGAGGGTGGCAAGGTGGTGGCCTCGCCATCCTTGTTATTTTTCATGGCCTTTATTTTATCAGGCACTAAATCCTCGCTGTTAAATTCATCTACGGCATGTTCGTCGCGGTGTTTTATCAACAACCATGAGTTATCTTCGGCTTTGTGCAGTTTTACCAGCGCAAATTCTCCTTTTAAAATATCACCCTTCAGTCTGAATTTTAAATTACCTGCTTTTAGTCCGGCACGTAAATTCTTTACATCATCTTTCCGTTCATCGCCCAGTGATTCATAAGTCCCCTTGTCCCATATCAGCACCACCCCCGCACCATAATTACCATTAGGGATGATCCCTTCAAATTTCCGATAATCGAACGGGTGATCCTCAACCATCATGGCCAGGCGCTTATCATCCGGATTCATCGACGGCCCTTTTGGCACGGCCCAGCTTTTCAGCACGCCATCAAGCTCCAGCCTGAAATCATAATGCAAGTGCGATGCATGATGCCGCTGCACCACAAACGATAATGTTTTCTCATCGCTTTTACCACTTTTGGGTTCTGTGGTTTTTTTAAAATCGCGTTTTTTAATATAATCCAGCAGGCTCATCTTATGCTCCCTTCTTGGTGTTTAAACTTTGCATCAATTGCTCGTACAGATCATCGCCTGTAGCCTTCTGAGGTTTCATCTTTTTAACGGTGGCGCGCTTACCTTTTGATTTCAGCTTAATGATCTTCAGCAGCTCATCGTTGTACTCATCCTTAAATTTCGAAACATCAAAATGCTCGGCGTATTGATTTATAAGCGCCATACCTACGTCCAGTTCCTTTTTACTTATAGCAACATCGCCGGCAATATTCAGGTCGTCTGTACTGCGGATCTCCTGCGCAAAGCGGATGCGGGTTACTACCAGCACCTGCTCAACCGGGTGCACTATACAAAGCGACTCTGTACTGCGCAATACAAATCTTGCCAGGCCTGCTTTTTTTGATTTTATCAATGCCTGCACTAAAAGCGCATAGGCTTTATTATTTTTAGTATCGGGCTCGGTATAATAAGACGTTTCGTAAAACATAGGGTTTACATCGGCTATATCAACAAAGCTTTCAATTTCAATTACCCTGCTTTTTTCGGGGGCAGCGTCTTCAAAATCGGCATCGTCCATTATTACATAGTCGTCGTTCAGCTTATACCCCTTTACAATTTTATCATAGGGCACTTCCTTACGCGATTGCTCATTGATCCTTTGGTACCGGATGCGTGAATGATCGCGGCTATCCAGCATATCAAAATCAAGCGAGCTGGCCTGTACTGCCGAGTATAATTTTACGGGGATGCTTACCAAACCAAAACCCAATGAACCTTTCCAGATAGCTCTCATAACCAATGTATTTATAGTTCACATAACCATCGGAAGCGTTAAAGGGTTTGGCGGCTGGTGTAATTTCTTTGCCTGTACTTTAAATACAAACCTAAATGTGAACCATTTAAAAAAGCGACCACTGAGCTTATCCCTTAATCATTAAAAAATTCCCTACATTTAAGCACCAAACTATTCACAATTAAAAATGAAACAAATCAGCATTATCCTGTTTATTTTTTTTCCGTCATTTATTTTCGCACAAGCTAATTATCGTGCAGGCTATTTTTTGAAAAACAATGGCGATACCGTTAAAGGATTTATCAACTACCGCGAATGGGACCAATCGCCTACATCAATAGAGTTCAAATACAATAAAGATGACAAGGATGCAATTCAACTTAGCCCTAATAACACCAAAGCTTTTCAAGTAACCGGAAAGGAAACCTATATAACTTATAATGGATTTATAAGTATGGATAAAACCCGATTCCCCGAATTACCGGATCATTTTGATACTACTAAGAAAATTAAAACAGTGTTTTTTAAACTACTGACAACGGGGCAATACCTAACACTTTATTATCATAACGACGAGATTAAACCGAGATATTTTATAGCTGAAAAAGATCATAACCCTGTAGAGCTTAAATACTACTCCTATTATAATGATGATAAAGAAATAAAATATGTACCTGTTTATAAAAGACAATTAGTATATGAAATAGGCAAATTTTATCCTGCCGGTAACAATTTAATAAATGGTGTGGAATATATCAAGTACGAAGAAACGGACCTTGTTGCTTTAATCAATAAAATAAACAAAAATAAGGTTGGTAATAAGGGAAGATCATTAGCAAGGTTTTTTGCGGGTATTGCCATAAACAGCACTCAAACAACCATTAATAATGTTAATTATTATAACCATCAGGAAAAACTAAATAATGTACTGCCTAAAATAAATGTCGGTATTGATCTGTTTGGCAATCCTGATGTTCAAAAATTTGTTTTCAGGGGAGAGCTTTCATTTTCATATGTTAATCCTAAGTATATTTCAGCAGAAACAGAAACATATCCGGTAATATTACATACAAATGCTGACTATGCTTTTAAACAATATACCGTATCCTTAACCCCACAACTGCTGTATAATATTTATAATGCTGATAAATTAAAGATTTACATTGACGGTGGAATAGCTCTTAACGTTTCAACATACTCTAATAACAGGTTAATACTTAAAAAAAGCGGCGATATTGATAACTCCACTACAACTATAGAGAAACCTTACAATCTTGATGCTATTTGGGATTCTTTTGTGGCACAAACAGGAGTTGTACTCAACAAAAAAATTGAACTTTCATTTGCCTATATAGCAGGTGCCGGTTACAGCCATCAGGGTGTCGGATTATCATCCAGTGGGTTTAATGTAAATAACCAGACCGCGAGTTTTGGTGTAAGATATTTTTTTGGTAAACACTAATAATAATTAAATAGCCCTTTTTATTAAACTGGGCTATTTAATTTATTTATCCGTCACATACTTTTTAGCTATCACCGGGTAAAGGTTAATGTAATCATTTGATTTACCATCATGATCAAAGATACCTTCCCAGGTACTCAGCGGCTCCCATATAAATGAACCTACCGCCTTACCATAAGGTACGGTAAAGGCTATATCATTCACTTCCTTTTTAAGCTGCGAGTATTCGGCAACCATTACCTGCTTATTATATCTTTTAGCTAAATCGGCCATGTTGTTTTTAAGCATTAATGGCGTACCATGCCATTTTGGATAATAGGACAGGCCAATCACATCAAAAGGCACATGGCGTTTAGCCATATTATCTAAAAAGAAACGCGCTTCCTCATTTTGACCGCCTAAGGCAACATGCAGCATAATTACCGTATTAGGGCTAACGGCATTAACGCCTTTAACCCCTTGGTATATCAATTGCGACAAACTATCCAGGTTATTGATTGCGCCTTCGGGCCAAACCATACCGTGGTTAATTTCATTACCCACCTGTACCATATCAGGCGCTGTGCCTTGATCTTTCAGCTGCTGCATTACATTAACGGTATAGTCGTATAATGATTTTTTAAGCGTAGCAAAATTTTGCCCAACCCATTCGGCAGGTTTATTTTGCTGCTGCGGATCGGCCCAGTAATCGCTGTAATGAAAATCGAGCAGAAACTTCATGCCTGCGGCCTTTATGCGTTTAGCCATTTGCTTGGTATGTTCCAGATCGCAAAAGCCTTTGCCCGGTGAATATCCCTTTGGATTAGCGGGCTGGTTAAAAATGCGCAAGCGGATATAATTAAAGCCATGCGCCTTCATTATCTCTATTGCATCGCCAGGTACACCTTTGTCCGAAAACTTTACCCCTTTGCTCTCTAACTCGGGCAAAAAAGAAATGTCGGCACCTAATATTTTATCAGTTACTGTTTTGGGGATGTATTTGTCTTTAGTAACAGCGTGTGCTATACCAGGCTGCACCATCTGGATCTCTGTAGAACCCATCCACAAGCTATCGGCCTTAGCCTCAAACTTAATTTTTCCGCGGGTGTAACCGGCCTGCAGAATGACCTGGCAGCTGCCAACAACATCAACCTGCCATGTAGTATCGGTATGTTTCAGATCATTATTACCATCGGGAGAGATGGTTATCAGCCTGGCATCGCCGGTTACATAAAACCTAACGTTAACCCGTTTTTCCTGCACGCTATCGCCCTTAACATCAATAATATTTATGTTGATAAGTGCCTGATCCTTGCCATTGGCAATCATAGTGGTTTTAAAGGGTGTAACCTCTATTTCAAAAGGTTTGCCGGGGATACCATTGCGGCGCCCTTGCGCATTAATGGTTGCTGATACTGTTATTAAAAAAGCAAGCAGTAAAAAGCCTTTTAACTTGCTGAACAAAGTGTTAGGTGCGCTTAGCATAAAGATACAATTGGTGTGTTAAAGGTATAATATAAATGTTTTACTGACAATTATTTTTCAGATAGCTCGCTATTCCATCTTACATTTTACAAAACGAATGAAGGGCAAATTATTTTTTATCCTGCACCATTGCGGTTATGGCCTGCAAAAACCAGGCAGCATGCGGAATCCATTGTTCTGTCCACCGCCATTCATCGCCTTTGTCTTCTGTTTTAAAATCTATCCCGCTGCCATCGCCATTACCCTCTTTGCCTGTAATACCGTTTGATACACCTCCCCTTTCAGACCCATGCCCAAAGTTTGAATGCATGTAAGGCACATTATTTTTACCAAAACCATACATAAAACACATAGCATAAGGATTGCAACCCAATATCCACGCTACCTGCTGCGATGCAAACGCAGCCACCGGCGCTTTTACGCCCCAACCGCCCTTTTGCGGATAAACTAACTTACCGCCAAGCAATGCAGCAGTAGCCAATGAACCTAAACGCGCATCCTCGCCCTGCCACCACCAGCCGGTTTCATTATCGTGCGGTATAAAAAAACCATCCTTAACAGCGCCATTATAAGCAAACGATTGCCTTGCATAACCAAACGGATTGCTTACCCTATTGGTAACGGCAAGGTTATAATCCAATGTTTTTTTTATGGTATTTAAAGCTGCTGCACGCAATTGGGCATCCTTTTCTTTAGCCAGGTAACGGGATAAAGAAACTACGGGTAAACCGGCATCGCTGGCATGCCAGTACGGGCGATTAGCATCGTTAGCAATAAAATAGCCGGCCGGGGTCATTCTTTTAGTTAAGTTTTGAGCGCGCTTGCGGGCCTCATCACGGTAAAGCGAGCTATCTGTAGCTATCCATAATTCGGTAGCGGCCATCAGCGCGCAATAATCATCAATAATATTTTCTTTGCCGTCGTCATCGTATCGTGTGTTGTTGATCAGCAGATGTGCAAAAGCCCGCTTTGCCCCATTAAGATATTGCTGTGAGGTAAACTCACCGTGCTTTTTCCATTGAGAAATGCGGGCCAGCGCGGCAATAGCCATCCCCCCACCTTCGCGAAAGGCACACTGATATTCATCCGTAGTAACACTATTGGCACGTAAGCCCACTATCTGCCGGGCATTGGGGTCTTTATTAAAATAGCTAAAAATGATCATATAGAAATAATCATCTTTTGAGAGTGCCCGCATCATATAATCGGCACCGTAAAGCGCTTCGTTATCTAAAGAATCTTTGATGTTCCACTTTTTTAGTAAGCCGGGAATAGCCTCGGAGGTGTTCACCATTGACCATACCACCAATGGCGTTTGCTGCGGCGACATAAAATTGGCATACGCCAGGTGCGAAAAATATTTGCTTACATCGCCCGATGCATCGCACCAGCCACCACGCATATCAACCGTTTTATCGCTCCCTTTAATGTGCATGTGCTCATCTGCCGCTAATTCCTGCGGAGTATTGGCCCGCTGTTTATTGTAATAATGAATGATGGACGAAATGGTATGCTTAGCCAGCGCATCTTCTTCTATTATAAAAGGATAAGAATAAATTGCTTTCCCTGCGATAGTTACTTTAACCTGGTACTTGCCGGGAGTTTTAAAAGAGGAAAAATCTGCACGGTAATAAATTTTTCCGGGTGTCCATTCTGCAATGCTTTGCGGCGCACTGAGCAATCCTGTAAAACGGGCATTAATAGCTCCTGCATTAATGATGCTGAACGTTGGTTTGCCTGCCAACTTTTTATCGGTACCTATAACCGCCATTTTAGGCCCCTTGGTATCAAACCCTATTTGGTTAACATAAATAGCGGGCTGTGCCAAACAGTTAACTGATAAAAAAGCATATAAGATAGCTAATAAAATAACAGGCGGTTTCATAAAATGGGTTTAGTCGGTTGGTTTATGACGACTAAAGATAACCTGTTTACAGTAAATAAGGGAACTTAAATAAAACGGACTAAAAATAAGGAGAGATGAAGCTGAATGGTTTCCTTTTGATTATACAAACTGGTACTGCAAAATACCAACTACATAAGGTGATACTATTTTAATATCGTGCTTTACATTAAGCGGGATTTCCAAAAAATCACCCGGATTTAGTTGATACAGTTCGTTACCAACGGTACATTCGCAATGGCCTTCCAAAATAAAAAAGCTTTCTAAAAGATCGCCATGCTCTTCTTCGGGCACATCGTTTTTAGTGATCACCAGCATTTGCTGGTAACGGCTGTCATTCCTAATCACATGTACCAAAAAATCTTCGGTTGGTTCCGCTTCCGGTATCAGGTGGGCTAAAGTATTTAGCCAGGTTTGGTGATCGGCAGTTTCATCAACAGCCGGGAGGTTGTTAATATCTAACATTGCGCTGGCATCCTCAAAACCCAATGAGCTAAGTATCCTTTGCCTGTTTGCCGGGGCAGGTTCTGTAGCTGTAGCTATCGCAATGTTTTCCATCACCAACTCAACAGCTGTTAATTCTGCTTTAACTTCAGGATATAGCATGGTTATCTGGATCAGATAAGCCTGTTCTTCTGCATTTAGCAAACCCAGGCAATATTCCTCCAAAACACCACTTTCTATATATGCTTTTATATCCATTGTCAAACAGCTTTCACATTCTCAAGGGATTACAAAGGTAGGTAATTGATTGCAAATCATCAAATAGTGATGATAGGAACAGGCATTTTCAATTTTATTGCGCGCTTTTTGCGAAGCAAAGGCGGGAAGCCTTGCCTATACCCACTAGCTTTTATGCGGGCAGCGCATAAATTATTATATTTAGCCAATTGGGTTTATTTATATAAAGCAATATGAAGTTTAGGATTGCCCGGCACACAAAAGACTTGAACCGTATAATTGATTTTTACGGCCGGATATTAGGCATGAAGGTTTTGGGCGAATTTAAGAACCATCATAATTACGACGGTGTATTTTTAGGTATCCCCGGCGCTGGCTGGCACCTGGAGTTCACCGTATCCGGTACTATGCCGGTACACTATCCGGATAATGATGACCTTTTAGTATTTTACGCAGAATCGGTAGAGGAATTTAATATAATTAAAGAAAGGTTTATTGCCAACAGGGTAAAACCTGCTACGCCTAAAAACCCTTACTGGACCAAAAATGGTATTACCTTTACCGATCCGGATGGGTTTAGAATTGTAATTTCGATAGTGCGGAAATAAGAAACCTGCTTATATTTACCGCACAATAAACCACCCCAAATGAAAACCTTAGGAATTATGCTGATCCTTTTAGGTGCAGGCATGCTTAGTTTTAATGGCTGTAGTTCGCGCAGTAACAAGGTAATGAATGATAACGGCACTATCCAAACCACCGCAGCTCCTGTTCAGGAAAGTTCACTCAAATGGTTCCCTTATGCCGGGGCGGTAGTTTTTGTTACCGGTATATTTGTAACCACCCGCCGAAGTAAAAATAATTAGCACAATATATTAGTAAGCGTATTGCGCTTTTATGTAGTCCTGCAACTATATGTTGTATATTTTGATAATAAGGTCACTGCAAAAACAATTTCAGCCCTTTTTATCTTCCATAATAAACTTTATTGATATGAACAGGATTACAGGAGTAGTACTAATTATTATAGGAGCGATAATGCTTATCTGGACGGGCTTTACTTATAACAAAAAAGAAAACATTGTTAATGCAGGCCCTATACAAATCTCGGCCGAGCGGCAAAAAACAGTGAACTGGCCCCCCTACCTTGGTGCCATATTTTTAATAGGCGGTATTGTAGTTGTTGTTACTGCGAAGAAAACCACCTAAGGTTGCGTTTACTTTGCCTGTTAGCAGCCATAAATATTATTACCTTAGCATTCAATGATCTTCGATTTTCGCTTAAAGGTATTTTACACGGTTGCCCAAAGGCTAAGCTTTACCAAAGCCGCTGCCGAATTATTTATTACCCAGCCTGCCGTTACCAAGCATATTAAAGAACTTGAATATCAGCTTAACAACCAGCTTTTCAGGCGTAATGGCAACTCCATTGTTTTAACCAATGCCGGTAAAATTTTGCTGCAATATGCTGAGCGTATTTTCCAAACCTATACCGAACTGGAAACCGAACTGGCGCAGCTGAACAATATGGAATCGGGCACGGTGCATATTGGCGCAAGTACCACGGTTGCCCAAACTATATTGCCAAAAATACTGGCCCTGTTTAAAAAAACATACCCGGCAGTAAACTTTACCTTTACGCAGGGCAATACCGATATGATTACCCAATTGGTATTAGCCGAGAAGGTTGATATTGCCATTGTAGAAGGTGCGGCCCATTATCCGCAGATTGCCTATGCACCATTTGTTAAGGATGAGATCGTGCTGGTTACGCGGGCCAATAACCAGCTTTCAAAAAAAGCAGAGATCAGTCCCAGACAATTATTAAACATCCCGCTTATACTGCGCGAAGCCGGCTCCGGAACGCTTGATATTATTTTTAATGCCCTCAGCGATGCAGGCATCAACCCAAAAGATCTGAATGTTGAGATCAGGCTGGAGAGCAGTATCGCCATTAAACAATACCTGCTTTACTCCGAAACGGCTACATTCTTATCTATCCAGTCGGTTATCAGCGAGCTAAAATACAATGAGCTGAGTATCATCGAAATTAAAGGTTTAGAAATTTTCCGGACCTTTCAGTTCATCCAGCTTCATGGTAAAAACTCCAAACTGATTGATCTTTTTAAAAGATTTTGCCTTACAAGCCATAACCTAAAGTAATATAACATTACTATTTATCATTTGCCGCAGGTTATAATAACACGCAATTTTAGTTATTATTTCAACAAGGGGTTATGGAAACTATTACTACTGATATTTGCATTATTGGCGCTGGCCCGGTTGGGCTTTTCGCGGTTTTTGAAACCGGCTTATTAAAAATGCGCTGCCATTTAATTGATGTTTTGCCGCAGGTTGGCGGGCAGCTCTCTGAAATTTATCCGCAAAAACCAATCTATGATATTCCCGGCTTCCCTACCATTAATGCGCAACAGTTGGTCGATGGTTTGATGGAGCAGATAGCGCCTTTTAAACCCACGTTTTCATTAGGCGAACGGGTTAACGAACTACAGCAATTAGCCGATGGTTCATTTATTACCACCACTGGCGATGGCACCGAAGTACATAGCAAAGTAGTGGTAATAGCAGGCGGACTTGGTTGCTTTGAGCCACGTAAACCTGCCATTGATGGACTGGAAGATTTTGAGGGCAAAGGCGTAGCTTACATGATCAAAAATCCCGAAGCTTATCGCGGCCGCAAAGTAGTTTTGGCAGGTGGCGGTGATTCCGCATTAGACTGGACCTTGTTTTTAGCCGATATAGCCGAAGAAGTTACCTTGATTCATCGGGGCGATACTTTCCGCGGTGCACCAGACTCAGCCGAAAAGGTTTTTGAATTAGCTAACCAGGGGCGCATCAACCTTATCCTGCAATCACATATAAAAGCCATAAGAGGGAACGGCCATTTACAGGAGGTAGAGATAGTTGATAAAAACAATGAAATAGCCATAATTGAAGCCGATCATTTGATCCCCTTGTTCGGACTAACCCCAAAGCTTGGCCCAATAGTAGACTGGGGTTTAAACGTAGATAAATCTGCCATTATGGTGGATACGTTTGATTATAGCACAAATGTAAAAGGTGTTTATGCCATAGGCGATATAAATATTTATCCCGGTAAATTAAAGCTCATCCTCTGCGGTTTTCACGAAGCGGCTCTGATGGCCCAAAGCGCTTTTAAACAGGTTTATCCCGATCAAAAGCTAAGCTTTAAATACACCACCGTTTACGGCGTTAGCGCATTTTAAGGCTGAAGGTGTTTTTTATTCTAAAAAATTGATAACATGATCAATATAACTATTGAAGACAGGGACGGCACCCGCCGCCCTGTTGAGATCCCTGAAGAGATCAGCCTGAGCCTGATGGAAGTTTTGAAAGCCACTGACCATCATATTTTAGCTACCTGCGGCGGCATGGCGCTTTGTGCAACCTGCCACGTACAGGTGCTTGAAGGACCCGAAAAATATTTCCACCCCTCAGATACTGAACTGGACCTGCTTGATACCCTGCCCGATGCTGCTCATGACAGCCGATTGGCCTGCCAGTTACGGATCAGTGAAGATATGGAAGGCATGGTTTTCAGGATCAGGGGCGAAGCCTAAACATTAAATATGTTAAAATACTTGCATTTATATAAGCACTTATATAAATTGCACTATGAATTTATATCAGAGCCTGGGCTACCTTGTTTTAGGCAGCCGCTTAAGGAGGCTTAGCGAAAGTTTTCTGTCAGAAATTAACCGGGCTTACCAAAATGAGGGAATTGATTTTGAGGCCAGCTGGTTCCCGGTATTTTACCTGTTATCAAAAAACAATTCGCTTTCAATCAAAGAGCTCAGCGATCAAACCGAGGTATCCCACCCTGCGGCAAGCCAGCTCATCACTAATCTTAAAAATAAAAAGCTGGTAACCAGTGTTACCAGTGCTAATGATGGCCGCAAGCAATTGGTACAGCTTACTGATAGCGGCCGCGATCTGTTGGCGCAGATATTACCTATTTGGGATGCCATTTTATTAGCGATGGACGAACTGCTTGCCAATGAGCCTGCCTGCAATGAGCTTTTATCATCCATAGGTGCCTTAGAGAATGCTTTTAAGGTAACGGGCCTTGCCGACAGGATTGGCGATAAATTAAACACCGAACTTAAAACTGCTAACCATGAGTAAAACATTTAACTATGGCAGCAGCCACCTAAGCATAGGCACCTGCCTGGATATTGCAAGCGGAAAAGTACAAGGTATAATTGATAACGAAGCATCTAAAAGGATCCGGGCATCGCGCGGCGAGGTTAAAAAAATAGTGCATGCACAGCTTCCGGTTTATGGTATCAATACCGGCTTCGGCCCGCTTTGTGATACGCGCATCTCTGAAGCTGATACGTCATTGCTGCAAAGCAACCTGCTTAAAAGCCATAGCGTTGGCATAGGCAAACCCATCCCGCAGGAAATTGCCAAACTAATGCTGATTACCAAAGTACAGGCTTTGGCACAAGGCTACTCGGGCATTGCCCTGGAAACCTTGGAGCGTATCATCTGGCATATTGACCATGATATTATCCCGGTAGTGCCCGAAAAGGGTTCAGTCGGCGCATCCGGTGATCTGGCGCCTTTGGCTCATTTGTTTTTACCCCTATTAGGCTTAGGCGAAGTTTATGCCAATGGCGATAAATTTGCCGCCGCAACTGTACTAAGCCAGCATGGTTTACAACCTTTGGTATTAGGACCAAAAGAAGGCCTTGCATTAATAAACGGCACACAATTTATTCTCTCGTTCGCCATAAAAGCGGTGCAACGCTTAAACGACCTTCTCAATACTGCCGACCTGGGAGGCGCACTATCATTAGAAGGTTTAATGGGCTCGGCGCGGCCATTTGATGAGCGGCTGCACCAACTTCGCCCATATAAAGGGACTAAGCTGGTTGCCAAACGATTATTCACCTTGTTAAAAGACTCAGAGATCTGCAACTCGCACATTAATTGTGATCGAGTGCAGGATCCCTACTCGCTGCGTTGTATGCCGCAGGTGCATGGTGCATCGCGCAATGCATGGCTGCATCTAAAAGAATTAACCGAAATTGAGCTTAATTCCGTAACCGATAATCCCATTATTTTTAACGCGGAAGACACCATCAGCGGTGGTAACTTTCATGGGCAGCCATTGGCTATGGCGCTTGATTACGCCACTATAGCGGCAGCAGAATTAGGCAATATTGCCGATCGCCGCTGTTATTTAATGAGCGAGGGCCGTTATGGCTTACCCAAATTACTGACCAACAATGCCGGATTAAACTCAGGCCTCATGATTCCGCAATACACTACGGCGGCTTTGGTTACTGAAAATAAAACCCTTTGCTTTCCAGCCAGTGCCGATAGCGTGCCCACTTCATTAGGGCAGGAAGATCATGTTTCAATGGGTTCTATCAGCGGGCGCAAGCTGCACCAGGTAATAGATAATGTTGAATATATACAAGCCATTGAATTGCTTTACGCAGCACAGGCAATGGATTTCAGGCGGCCGCTAAGATCAACCCCGGTGATTGAAGCCTGCCATGCACTTGTGAGGACAAAAGTTCCTTTTATTGATGATGACCGCATTTTTGCCGACGATATTAACGCTTTACACCAGCTAATTACCAGTGGTGAATTTTTAACCACTGCAAACCATACAGCCATTAAAAACGATATTAACCTTAACGACGATGACGACTTCGGAATTTATTAAAACCTATGCCACGCACCCGGTTTACAAGGCGCCGCACGGCATGCAACTGCACGCTAAAAGCTGGCAAACAGAAGCACCGTTAAGGATGCTGCTCAATAACCTTGACGGCCAGGTTGCCGAAAACCCCGATGAATTGGTAGTATACGGTGGTATTGGCCAGGCCGCACGCAACCCGGAAGCCCTGCGCAAGATCATTGAACTTTTGCTGGAATTGGATGAGCATCACTCCTTGCTGGTACAGTCGGGTAAGCCGGTGGGCATCATCCGCAGTCACCCTGAGGCACCACGCGTACTTATTGCCAATAGTAACCTTGTACCGGCATGGGCAAACTGGGAACATTTTAATGAGTTAAGATCAAAAGGTTTAATGATGTACGGGCAAATGACCGCCGGTAGCTGGATCTACATCGGCACACAGGGAATTTTGCAGGGCACCTACGAAACTTTTGTAGAGGCAGGCCGCCAGCATTTTAATAACGACCTTACCGGCAAACTGATAGTTAGCGCTGGTATTGGTGGCATGGGTGGCGCACAGCCCTTGGCCGCAACTATGGCAGGGGCTGTATTTTTAGGGGCTGATATTGATGCATCGCGCATCCAGAAAAGGGTAGATACGCAATACATTGACAAGATCACTCACTCCTACGAGGAAGCTATTACCTGGGTAAAGGATGCGATGGCTAAAGGCGAAACACTATCGGTTGGTTTAGTGAGCGATGCCGGTGATATGTTAGAAAGATTGCTGCATGACAACTTTATCCCCGATATGCTTACCGACCAAACATCGGCACATGACCCGCTGAATGGATATATCCCTAATGGCTTATCCCTAACCTTAGCATCGGTATTAAGAAAAACCGATGCGGCAGAATATAAAAAACTAGCATTAGCCAGTATGGCAAGGCATGTAGGCCTGATGCTGCAATTGCAAAAACGCGGTGCCATTACTTTTGATTATGGCAATAACCTACGCGAATTTGCAAGGCAGGGCGGCGAGGGTGATGCCTTTGATTTCCCAGGCTTTACACCGGCTTATATCCGCCCGTTGTTTTGCGAAGGTAAAGGGCCATTCCGTTGGGTAGCTCTTTCCGGCGATCCGGAAGATATTTTTACGACCGACCGCGCCCTGATGGAACTGTTCCCTGAGGATAAACCATTGATAAAATGGCTGAAGAACGCACAGGAAAAAATTTCGTTCCAGGGTTTGCCTGCCCGCATTTGCTGGTTAGGCATGGGCGACCGTGAAAAGGCCGGGCTAATGTTTAATGAGCTTGTTAAAACCGGCAAAGTAAAAGGTCCGATAGTAATTGGCCGCGACCATCTGGATTGCGGATCGGTAGCCTCACCAAACCGCGAAACAGAATCAATGAAGGATGGCTCGGATGCCGTATCAGACTGGCCTTTGTTAAACCTGATGGCTAATACAGCAGGTGGTGCAACCTGGGTATCGTTCCACCACGGTGGTGGTGTTGGAATGGGTTATTCGCAACATGCCGGGATGGTTGTGGTGGCTGATGGAACAGACCGTGCTGCAAGCTGTTTAAGCCGGGTTTTATACAATGACCCGGCAATGGGTATTTTCCGCCATGCCGATGCAGGTTACGAAAAGGCCAATGAATGGGCAGACCGGTTTGATCTGAAGGTTTGGTAATATTAGTTATTGGGCATTATTGCCATTGGTTGATTGGTAGAATTTGACAGAAACAATCCTTTGATCGATCTTAAAAAACAGAAAAATATTAAATGAAAATACTACACGGCCCCTTTACGCAGATTTTGCCCTTAACGGGCTTGCCTTTAAAAGGTGCGCTGCAGGATGATCAATTACAGATCATCCTGCAAGGCGGGATACTGACCGAAAACGGGCTGATCATTGCCGTGGATAGTTTTGAAAAATTACGTGGGGAAAATCCATCGGCACAAATAAAAGAAACACAGGGCCAGCAGGTTTTGCTCCCCGGCTTTGTTGACTGCCACACTCACATCTGTTTTGCAGGCAGTCGGGCTAAAGATTATGCCATGCGGATCCAGGGCAAAACTTACCTGGAAATTGCCAGATCAGGTGGTGGCATTTGGGATTCGGTGACCCAAACCCGTGCTGCTGATGAAGCCCTGCTTACCCAATTATTAATAAAAAGGGCCGAGCGCCATTTAGCCGAAGGCGTTACTACCATCGAAGTTAAAAGCGGTTATGGCCTGTCTGTTGAGCAGGAATTAAAACAGTTAAGGGCCATAAAGGTAGCAGCAACACAAATAAATGTTAGCCTGGTTGCTACCTGTTTGGCAGCGCACATGGTACCAAAAGATTTTAATGGCAGCCAGACCGAATACCTGCAATATATTTTAACCGACCTGCTGCCCATTATCAAAAAAGAGAACCTTGCCAACCGGGTTGATATATTTATTGAGGAAAATGCTTTTAATGGAGATAATGCACTCGTCTACCTAAATAAAGCTAAACAGTTTGGGTTTGATATTACCGTGCATGCTGATCAGTTTACTACCAGTGGCAGCCATGTTGCAGTTAATGTTGGTGCTGTTTCTGCCGATCATTTGGAAGCAAGCGGCGATGCCGAAATAAAATTATTAGCTGGCTCAAATACTGTAGCAGTAACCTTACCCGGCGCATCATTAGGTTTAGGAATGCCTTATGCGCCTGCAAGAAAACTACTGGATGCCGGGGCCTGCCTCGCTATTGCCAGCGACTGGAACCCGGGATCGGCACCAATGGGTGACCTGTTGATGCAAGCTGCCATAATGAGTGCCGCCGAAAAACTAAACACTGCCGAAGTTTTTGCAGGCTTAACTTTCCGCGCAGCAAAGGCCCTTAACTTAACCGACCGTGGTATATTAGCAGCCGGAATGCGGGCTGATATGCAAGCTTATCCTTGTACCGATTACAGGGAAATACTCTACCAGCAGGGAAAGCTTAAACCGGTGATTATTGATTAAAGATTTCGCTGATTTTGTTTTAAATAACAAAGAGCAATAAAAAGATTAAAGATCCATTGACCTAATGACAATTGACCAATGACTAAATTAATAGAATGCGTACCAAACTTTAGCGAAGGTGTAAACCTTGATATTATTAAGCAAATAACCAACGAGGTTGAATCTGTTGAGGGTGTGCTCCTGCTAAATGTTGACCCCGGCAAGGCTACCAACCGTACCGTGGTAACTTTTGTGGGCGAACCGAAAAAAGTTATTGAAGCTGCTTTTTTAGCCATTAAAAAAGCGGGGGAACTGATTGATATGAGCAAGCACAAAGGCGAGCATCCGCGAATGGGCGCTACAGATGTTTGTCCGCTGATACCCATTGCCAACATCAGCATGGAAGAGACCGCAGCATACGCCAAACAATTGGCCAAACGTGTAGGCGAAGAGTTGGGCATACCTGCTTATTTATATGAGCATGCGCAGGCCGATAGCCGGCGTAATAACCTCTCGGTGATCCGTGCAGGAGAGTATGAAGGCTTTTTTAAGAAGATAAAGCTACCTGAGTGGAAGCCGGATTTTGGCCCGGCAGAATTTAATGCCAAAAGCGGTGCAACAGTTATCGGCGCACGCGATTTTTTAATCGCCTATAATGTTAATCTTAATACCACGTCAACCCGCAGGGCAAATTCCATTGCGTTTGATGTACGTGAGGCTGGCCGCGTAATGCGCGAAGGCGACCCTATAAATGGCAAGATAATTACTGATGAGAATGGAAAACCAAAATCAATACCGGGTTCATTAAAATCGGTAAAGGCAATAGGCTGGTATATTGAGGAATATGGCATTGCGCAGATCTCCATGAACCTTACCAATATTGAAGTTACCCCGTTACATATTGCCTTTGATGAGGTATGTACCAAAGCAGCCGAACGTGGCATGCGGGTAACCGGCAGCGAACTGGTAGGCTTGATCCCCCTGAAAGCAATGCTTGATGCGGGTAAGTACTTTTTGCTTAAACAACAGCGTTCTGTTGGGGTAAGTGAAAAAGAACTGATTAAAATAGCCATCAAATCAATGGGGCTGGCAGAACTGGCACCCTTTAATCCCGAAGAAAGGATCATAGAATATTTGCTTAAAGACAAAGCATCATCAAAATTAGCCAGCATGACGCTGATAGATTTCGCGGATGAAACAGCAAGTGAAAGTCCTGCCCCGGGCGGCGGCTCTATATCGGCCTATATGGGTGTATTAGGCGCATCCTTAGCAACTATGGTGGCTAACCTTTCATCTCACAAAAAAGGATGGGACAGCCGGTGGGAAGAATTTAGCACCTGGGCCGAAAAAGGTCAGCAATATAAAGATGAACTGATAAAGCTGGTTGACCTGGATACCGTTGCTTTCAATAAAATAATGGAAGCCTTTAGTCTGCCCAAATCAACCGACGAGGAAAAAGCAGTAAGAAACAACGCGATACAGGATGCAACCAGATACGCCATTGAGATTCCTTTTAAAGTAATGGAGATTGCTTATAAAAGCTTAGCCGTTATTAAGGCTATGGCCGAAACAGGGAACCCAAACTCTGTTACCGATGCTGGAGTGGCAGCCCTCTGTGCGCGCAGCGCTGTAATTGGTGCTTTTATGAACGTAAAGATCAATGCATCAGGTTACAAAGACAAGGATTATATAGTTAAGGTAATTGCTGATGGCGCCGAAATTGAGCGCAAAGCCATTGCTTTGGAGCAGGAGATTATTGAGCTGGTAAACGGAAAGATAGTATAGATAAAAAGCACAAAGTATAGTGGCTCTATATTCCGCACGTCATTGCAAGCCATTGCGAAGCAATCCCCGACTTACAGAGCCACTAAGCAGGTTGACCTATATGGTGCTCATTGCTTCTTCGTTCCTCATCGCAATGACGTGGTGTATTAATAAGGGTATCAGGCATGTCATCCTGAGGCACTCGAAGGATGAGCGCACAGGCCCCCACTTTGCATCCCTTAAGATTATGACTTTCCAATTATCCCCTTATCTGCAATAATCAATATATTTAGCCTGATGAATAAACTGACCGGCTTTTTGTTTTGCTTATTGCTTTCGTTATTCATTGCCTGTAAAACTGATACCTCAAATTCCGGCAAAACCATCTTCAATATTAACCTCGACGAGGGTCTTAGCTCGCTTGATCCCGCCTTTGCGCGAAACCAAAATACCATTTGGATGGTTAACCAGGTTTATAACGGCCTGGTACAAATTGATGACAGTCTTAAAACCCGCCCCTGCATTGCCAAAAGCTGGAATATCTCACCCGATGGCATGGTATATACGTTTCATCTGCGCAATGATGTTAACTTTCAGGATGATCCACTTTTTATAAACGGTAAAGGCCGCAGGGTAATAGCATCAGATTTTGTTTACAGCTTTCACCGCCTTGTGGACCCGAAAGTTGCCTCGTCGGGCTCATGGATCTTTAGCGATAAAATAGACTGCGACACCCCCTTTATTGCCAAAAACGACAGTACTTTTCAACTCAGGCTTAAACAGCCTTTTCCACCCTTGCTAAGCATGCTTACTGCACAATACTGCTCGGTAGTGCCGCACGAGGTTGTTGATCATTACGGTAAAGATTTTCGCCAGCATCCTGTTGGTACCGGTGCCTTTAAATTTAAGTATTGGAAAGAGGGCGAAGTAATGGTTTTATTGAAGAACGAAAAGTATTGGGAAAAAGATAAAGACGGCAGCACCCTCCCCCATTTGGATGCTATCAGGGCTACTTTTATTGGCGATAAACAAACAGCCTTTATGGAGTTTATCAGTAAAAAGCTTGATTTTTTGAACGATATTGATGGCAGCTACCGGGATGATATCCTTACCAAAGCTGGCCAGGTAACACAAAAGTACAAGGGTAAATTCACGCTTAGTACAGGTCCTTATTTAAATACTATTTATTTGGGGATGCTGGTTGATAGTAACATCCCGATAGTTAAAAGATCGCCCCTTAAAAAACTAAAGATCAGGCAGGCCATCAACTATGCTATTGATAAGCAAAAGATGATCAAATACCTGCGCAACAGTATGGGTACTGCCGGTTCGGCGGGTTTTATACCTATGGGGATGCCCGGCTTTGATGCCAAACAGGTTAAAGGCTACTCCTACAACCCGGATAAAGCAAGGCAGTTGTTAAAAGAAGCAGGCTACCCCAATGGCGATAACCTGCCCGAGATAGTTTTACAAACCACGGTAGGTTATCGTGGCCTGATTGAGTACGTACAAGGACAGTTAGACAGGGTAGGTATAAAGACCAGTGTGGAGATAACGCAGGGTGCCAGTTTGCGCGAACTGGTATCAAAAAACGGCGTTAACTTTTTTTACGGAACCTGGATAGCCGATTATCCGGATGCGGAGAATTACCTCTCGGTTTTCTACTCCAAAAATAAGATCCCTTATGGCCCTAATTATACCGGCTTTAACAATAAACAATTTGATGCCCTTTTTGAGCAGGCCTACCACGAAGTGAACGACGAAAAACGTTTTACGCTGTACCGGCAAATGGATAATATAGTGATGCAACAATCGCCTGTTGTGATACTTTATTATGATAAGCGGGTTAACCTGTATCAAAATAACATATCAGGCTATAGCGTTAACGGGCAAAACCTACTAACGTTAAAAAGGGTAAGGAAGAATTAATTTAGAGAGCCACAAAGTATTGTGGCTCTACATTTTTGGAAGCAATCGCTTTTGTAGCGCCACAATACTTTGTCGCGCCCACTATGCAGAGCAACATTGCTAAGCGGCTCTGTAATTCGGGGATTGTTTCGCTAACGCTCGCAAGGACGCGCAGAGTATTAAAGTTTTAACTTCTCTAAATCAATTATTATACTTCAGTACATCGGCATTTACCACATCCGATCCTGTTTTACCGCTGTAATCAACATTATTGCCGGTAATAACAATGGCATCAGCACCAATTTTTTTTGCATAGCCTACAAATACTTGCTTTACCTGTTCCTGCCCCACGTTTGGATAGTTCATGTGTCCAATTACTTTATAATCCTTTTTAACATCGTGGGTTGAGTAAAAAATATCAATATTGGTGGTTGGTGTCAACTTATCGCCGAAATAGGATGGCTGGTTAATTGCGCATGACGATAAAAAAAGGCCGAAAGCCAAAATAACAAAATGGTGATTTTTCATGGTTTTAAGTTTTGATTTATAAACTTATGACACCCATATTAATCACCGGTTTAGTGCACATTAAGTAATGTTATTATTACAATCAGTATATTAATCCGCAAAGCGAATCAATAAAAAAAGCCTCCCCAAAAATTGGAGAGGCTTGAAATATTTAAATCTGAATTACAGATTGGAATCTAAAATCTAAGATGCCATTTGTCTGCGGATGATGTTCAGCGCGCCACCTGCTTTAAACCACTCAATTTGCTGTGCATTGTAAGTATGGTTTACCGCGAATGATTCTGTCGAACCATCTTTATGGTGCAATACAACAGTTAACTGTTTGCCTGGGGCAAAAGTTGTTAAGCCTGTTATATCAATGATGTCGTCTTCCTGAATTTTATCGTAATCGTTGCTATCGGCAAAAGTAATGCCCAGCATACCTTGCTTTTTAAGGTTGGTTTCGTGGATACGGGCAAATGATTTTACCAGTATGGCACGTACACCCAGGTGACGTGGCTCCATAGCAGCATGCTCACGTGATGAGCCTTCACCATAGTTCTCGTCGCCTACAACAATTGAACCTATACCATGTGCTTTATAATCGCGCTGGGTAGCCGGAACCGGACCATATTCGCCTGTTAATTCGTTTTTAACACTATCGGCAGTGTTGTTAAAGTAGTTAATAGCACCGATCAGCATATTGTTTGATATGTTGTCAAGGTGACCACGGAACTTTAACCACGGGCCCGCCATAGAAATATGGTCGGTAGTACATTTGCCTTTAGCCTTTATCAGCAGTTTTAAACCGGTGATGTCAGTACCTTCCCAAGCTGCAAAAGGATCAAGCAATTGTAAACGTGCAGATTTAGGGTCAACCTTAACCTCAACGGCGCTGCCGTCTTCGGCTGGTGCCTGGTAACCTGCATCTTCAACTGCGTAACCTTTTAAAGGCATTTCAATACCCTGAGGCTCATCAAACTTAACCTGCTCACCTTTATCGTTGGTCAGGTAATCGGTTAATGGGTTAAAGGTTAAATCACCTGCGATAGCAAAAGCTGTTACAATTTCGGGTGATGCAACAAATGCGTGTGTATTAGGGTTGCCATCCTGACGTTTGGCAAAGTTACGGTTGAATGAAGTAATGATAGAGTTTTTGCGTGTAGGATCGTCAGTGTGACGTGCCCATTGACCGATACAAGGGCCGCAGGCATTAGCCAATACAACACCGCCCATATCGCCAAAAGTAGATAAATAACCATCGCGCTCAACAGTGTAACGCACCAGTTCAGAACCCGGTGTAATGGTAAACTCAGCCTTGGTCTTTAAGTGCTTATCAATTGCTTGTTTAGCGATAGATGCCGAACGGGTAATATCCTCGTATGATGAGTTGGTACATGAACCGATCAAACCAACCTCTAATTTTACAGGCCAGCCGTTTTCTTTAACAGCGGTAGCAAATTTTGAGATAGGCCAAGCCAAATCCGGTGTGAACGGACCGTTTACATGCGGCTCAAGCTCAGAAAGGTTTATTTCAATAACCTGGTCAAAATAAAGTTCAGGGTTAGCATAAACTTCATCATCGCCAGTTAAATGCTCAGCAACTGCGTTTGCAAGCTCGGCAATTTCGGCACGTTGTGTACCACTAAGGTAAATTGCTGCTTTTTCATCATATCCGAAAATAGAAGTAGTAGCACCAATTTCGGCACCCATATTACAGATGGTACCTTTACCTGTTGCAGAAAGTGAACGTGCACCTTCACCAAAATATTCAACTATAGCGCCTGTACCACCTTTTACGGTTAAAATACCGGCCACTTTAAGGATCACATCTTTTGCTGATGTCCAGCCGGAAAGTTTTCCGGTTAATTTAACACCAATAAGTTTTGGAAATTTAAGCTCCCAGGGTAAGCCGGCCATAACATCGCAGGCATCGGCACCACCCACACCAATAGCTATCATACCCAAACCACCTGCATTAGGCGTGTGTGAGTCTGTACCTATCATCATACCACCGGGGAAAGCATAGTTTTCTAATACTACCTGGTGAATTATACCGGCACCCGGTTTCCAGAAACCCAGTCCGTATTTATCTGATACCGATGCAAGGAAATCATAAACCTCTTTATTTACATCCTTGGCGGTACTTAAATCTTCAGTAGCACCAATTTTTGCCTGTATCAGGTGATCGCAATGTACGGTTGAAGGTACAGCAACCTGCGGACGGCCAGCCTGCATAAACTGCAATAATGCCATTTGCGCTGTAGCATCCTGCATAGCAACACGATCCGGTGCAAAGTCAACGTAATCAACCCCGCGGCCAAATGCAGTATTTGCATCGCCTTCAGAAAGGTGGGCGTATAATATTTTTTCGGTTAAAGTAAGGTGTTTACCAGTCGCTTTACGTGCAGCAGCCACACGGGTGCTGTAGCGGTCGTAAACCTTTTTGATCATATCTAAATCAAAAGCCATTTGTATTTGATTTTTTAGGTGAAATTAAAGACGATTAACCTGCCAGTAAGCAAGCTATCGCGGCGAATTTACAAAAATTACAGGTAAATGAAAGTCAGCAATTTGTACAATTACTATTTGGATATGTTCTAAATAGGATTAATTAACCAGATATGATATACTGCTTCATTATAAATTCTGATCAAGGGTAAGAAAACTATAGCCCTCTTTGCTCCAATATTCCAAAGCCCGTGGTAAGGCATACTCAACCCTTTCCTGTGCTTTCAGGCTATCATGAAACAAAACTATGTCGCCGCTCCGCACATTCTTTACCACATTATCCAGGCATTGTTCCGGCTTTAAATTGATGTCAAAATCGGCCGATAAAACATTCCACATTATAATTTTAAGCCCGGGCTTTGCCTGCTTTAATAACTTAGCCTGCGCCATTTTTATGCGTCCGTAAGGCGGACGAAAGAATTTGGTATCCAGCAGTTTATCAGCCTGTAAAAAATTATCAAGGTAAGTTTCGGCAGGGGTATCCCATCCTTTAAGGTGATTAAAAGTATGGTTGCCTATAGCATGCCCCTGGTTTTTTACCTGCTCAAAAATATCAGGATGCTTGCGCACATTATCTCCAATGCAAAAAAATGTAGCCTTAGCATTGTATTGTTTTAAAATATTTAAAACAAACGGTGTAACAATAGGTACAGGGCCGTCGTCAAAAGTGAGATAAATGCACCGGCTGCTTCGGTTTGCGTCCCATATTAAATTGGGATATAGCTTTTTAAGCAGCCAGGGCGTTTTTATAGGGTACATTTATTGGTTCGTTTTAACGGTTAATGGATCATAACAAAAAAGCCATTTGCACCTGGGCTTAAAAGTATTAATTATTTAGATATTAGGAACGCCATAGCAGCAACTATGACGGATGAACAAATATAACCTTATGACACCACGTATATTAAACTTTAAAAAGGCCGGCATATTAAGCATTTTGCTTACAGCAACCCTAAGCTTTACAGCAAAGGCCCAGCAGGTAATAAGCCTGCAGCAAGCGGTTGACCTTACCCTGCAAAACAACCTTACCATAAAACAAGCCAAAATAACCGAGGCCTTAGCAACCGAGGATTACAAACAAGCAAAGTATAATTTATTGCCAAGTGTATCGGCAAATCCGCAGGCATCATACAACTTTGGCCGTAGCGCAAATTTAACTACCTACTCCTATAGCAGCCAGTCGTTTTTATATCTTACCGGTCAGGCCTCAGTGGCTGTTACGCTTTTTCAGGGTGGGCAATTGCGCAACCAGATATTACAGAACAAACTGATGCTTGATGTTGATAAAACCAACACTGCCAAAGTTAAAAACGACCTGCTTTTAAATGTAGTAACTGATTACCTGACCATATTAACCGATCAGGATTTAGTTATTGCTGCCAAACAGCAGATTGACCTGGCCAAGATAACCTTAGACAGATCACAGAAAAACTTTGACCAGGGCAATGCTACCCTTGCCGATCTGGCGCAGGCTAAAGCGCAGGTATCAACTGCCGAACTTAATTTAACAAATGCCCAAAACCAGGTTGATCTTTCTATACTGATATTAAAGCAGTACATGGAGATGGATCCCAACAATGATATTACCGTTCAAAAGCCGGACATCAGCAAGCTTACCGATATTAAAACCTTGTATAATGCTTCCGAAGTTATTAAAACTGCTTTTAGCGTAAACCCGGATATTCGCCTGGCCGAATTGCAGCAGCAAACATCGGCACAGGCCATTAAGGTTGCTCAGGGAAGCTATTACCCAACAGTATCACTATTTGGTGGGGTGGGTACCAACTATACGAACCAGATTACTCAAAAAGTTATTGGCGTTACACCCATAAGCGAGCAGATAGGCACAGTGCAGGCAACTGGGCAGGCAGTTGTAACACCAGGCTTACAACCTATTTATGCACATTACTCTATGTTTAACCAGTTTGGCGATAACTTTAACCAATCAATAGGCTTAAGCGTACAAATCCCGATCTTTAATCGCTTTTCGGCCCGTACATCGGTACGCAAAGCAAGGCTTAACTATCAAAATGCAGAGCTTGCCACACAACTTGCAAAAAACACGCTGAGTAAAACCATTATACAGGCGGTACTTGATTTGCAGGCTGCCGAAAAAAGCTACCAATCGGCATTAGAAACCTATAACTCAAATAAAGAGGCTTTAAATATCACCAAACAACGTTACGATGCTGGCTTTGTAAATACGCTTGATTATAACACGGCGGTTACCAATTACAACAAATCGCAAAACGATATGATTGAGGCCCGCTACCAGATGATTTTCAGAAGCAAGGTAATTGATTATTACATCGGTAACCCGATTACTTTATAATACATAAATTAAAAAATTAGCATACTAAATAAAACACCAATACGCCATTCACAATTATAATCATGGGAAAAACTACAAAATATATTCTGATCTCATTAGTCGCGCTGATCGTTTTACTCGTTATACTTAAGGTAGCGGGTGTAATAGGCAAGCCCCAGGTAACACAGGTTGCTACCGAGAAAGCTGCTGTACGCGATATTAATGAGTCGGTATCGGCAAGCGGTAAAATAAAACCACATGTGGAGGTAAAGATAAGCCCCGAAGTATCGGGCGAGATTGTTGAACTGCCTATAAAGGAAGGTGACGTGGTTAAAAAAGGCCAGTTGCTTTGCCGTATCAGGCCCGATATTCTACAATCAGGTTATGACAGGGCCGTTGCATCCTACAACAGCCAAAAAGCAAGTGTAGGTAACTCCAGCCAGTTACTTAAACAAGCCGAAGCTACCTTTAATAACCAGGCATCAATTTATAAACGCGATAAAATACTTTATGAAAACAAGGTATTAACCGCAGCTGAATTTGATGCAGCTAAAGCTAATTTTGAAGGTGCACAAGCGGCCCTTGAAGCTGCCAAGCAAAATGTTATTGGTTCAACTTATGGCCTGGCACAAACATCAGCATCAGTTAAAGAAGCACAAGATAACCTGGCCAAAACATCTATTTATGCACCGGTTGACGGGGTGGTTTCTAAACTATCTGTACAAAAAGGCGAACGTGTTTTAGGAACCCAGCAGTTTGCCGGTACCGAGATCATGACCATATCAGACCTTGGTCAGCTTGATGTTAATGTTGACGTAAACGAAAATGATATTAACCGCATAAAACTTGGCGATTCGTCAAAAATTGAGGTAGATGCATTTTTGGGTAAAACTTTTAACGGTACTGTAATTGAAATAGGCAGTTCGGCTAACGTAGTGGGCACCAATGCCGATCAGGTTACCAACTTTACCGTTAAGGTAAGGATCAGTGCTGATTCGTACAAAAACCTGCTGGTTAAAACAGCTACCAACCCATCACCTTTCCGCCCGGGATTAACCGCTACTGTTGATATTAATACCAATCAAACACATTCATTATCAGTACCAATACAATCGGTAACTACCCGCCAGGAGAAAAAGAAAGACAGCCTGAATAAAAAACAGGATGATCCGGATAGCAGTAAACCATCCATCACTGCCCCTGTAAAAGAATATGTTTATGTATACAAAGCAGGCAAAGTAAAACAGGTGCTGGTTACTACAGGCATACAGGATGATACTTACATACAAATATTATCGGGCCTTAAAAATGGCGACGAGGTTGTTTCGGCTCCGTTTGCTACCATATCTAAATTATTAACTGATAATATGACTGTTGAAAAGGTTGATAAAAACAAGCTGTTTACCGGCGATGGTAAGTAACCACTTATAAAGCACCTATTGCCAATACGCAAATGAACTGCTGAAGTATCACAAAAATATAATTAGCTTTGTCCTGTCAATTAAACCTGGCAGGACTTTTTTTATTGTTAATGCATACAAAAAACAACAAGGTTGCCGTTGTTGGCGGTGGCAGCTGGGCTACGGCCAATGTTAAAATACTGACCGATAATACCACCGAAAAAGAAATTTTTTGGTGGATGCGCAATACCCATGCGGTAGAACATATTCAGAAATTCAAGCATAATCCAAACTATCTCAGCTCGGTAGAGATCAATATACCCGCGCAAAACGTTTCGTCGGATTTAAAGGCGATCATTCAGAAAGCAGATTTTATTTTGCTCAACGTGCCTGCTGCATTTTTAAAAGATGCGTTAACTGGTATTACCCCAGAAGATCTGTCGGGTAAAAAGATAATATCAGCTATAAAAGGGATCGTTCCGGATGAGAACCAGATCATCGGCGAATTTTTGAACCAGCATTATAATGTTTCGTTCGATGATTTTATAGTGATCAGCGGCCCATGCCATGCCGAAGAGGTAGCACTGGAGAAGTTATCCTACCTCACCATAGCATCGCGCGATACAACGCTTGCTGCTGAGTTTGCAGGCATGTTTAACACCCGTTATATTAAAACCATCATATCTGATGATATATATGGTACCGAATATGGTGCTGTGCTTAAAAACATATACGCTATTGCCAGCGGCATTTGCCACGGGCTTGGCTATGGAGATAATTTCCAGGCGGTACTGATCTCGAACGCCATCCGCGAATTGATGCGTTTTGTTGATGCCGTACACCCCATAAACCGTGATATAAAAGAGTCGGCCTACCTTGGCGATCTGTTGGTTACCGCCTACTCGCAGTTTAGCCGTAACCGTACTTTTGGCAATATGATAGGCAAAGGCTATACCGTAACATCGGCACAGCTGGAAATGAACATGGTTGCCGAGGGATATTATGCAGTAAATTGCCTACACCAGGTTAACAAACAGTACAATGTGAATATGCCTATTTGCAATGCTGTTTATGCCATTTTATATGAAAAAAGGCCACCTGTACAAGAAATGAAACATTTGGCCGAAAAATTGAGTTAGTGCTACTGAAATAAAAATTCAGTAATCATGAAAAACATACTTAAAGTAGCCTTATTTACCGCGGGAATTTTCACATTTGGACAAACCCAGGCACAAACTCACAAAGATTCAACACTTGGTCACAAAATTGGAACAACAGCTAAAAAGGTTGGCCATAAAACATCACAGATAGCCGCTACAGGTGCAGCTGCTATTACCGATAAAAAATACGAAGGTAAATGTGGCCCGCAAGGACAAACCGTTTACATCAATAAAAACTCACACTACTTTTATGTAAATAAAAAAGGGCACAGGGTTTATCTGAAAAAATCACAATTGATGGACAAACCCATGTAATAACTTCACTAATTTTGAAACGCCTGCTAATAAATACAGTTTAGCAGGCGTTTTTTAATACCCTACCCTATGAATAAATATGCTTTAACATTTGTGCATGTTGCCTGTGCGTTGGCTTTGCTGATTGTGGCATGTTCAAACCCTGTAAAAAGTAAATTACAGGGAAACTGGAAATCAAAAGATGGATCTGTTAAGCTTAACATAACAGAAAAAGGTTTTAGTATGGACGATGGTGAAGCTATTGACGAAGATTACTTTATTAAAGGCGATACGATATGCACGTCTTTCCAGGGTAACCAGCCTTACACCAAATTTGTTGTACAAAAAATGGATGATCATTACCTGAAACTGATGGGTCCTGATTCTGTCGCTGTAGAATATTCTAAATAACCCCTTTATATTATCCTAAACAGCAGTCGCCCGGCTCCATCCGGGTAACGAATATTTTCCGGCCTCCGGCCGAGGTAATCTAAAAGACTTACAAGTTCCTGTAAATACAAAAACCCCCGATCTTTTGCAGAACGAGGGCTTTGTAAAACAAAACTAAACTAAACTTTTGTCCGCCCTGAGACGAACACTATGAAAACTAACAAATTTTAGAACCTTTTACGACGTTCGCCACTGCCAGCACTACCACGATCTTCACGGCGTTTGCCAGAGAAATCGCGGAAACCGCCTTCACGACGCTCGCCACCACCGCTGCTTCTGTCGCGGTTGTAACCACCTTCGCGACGCTCGCCACCACCGCTTCTTTCGCGGTTATAGCCACCTTCACGACGTGGAGAACCTTCGCGGCGCTCGCTGCTGCCTTCGCCAGATACTTCTATCCTTACAGGACGACCTTTAAATTCAGCTTCTTTAAAGCCAGCCATCACTTTTTCAACGTCATCATTAGGTACTTCAAAGAAAGAGTAAACACCCTTAACATCAATTTTACCTACTGTACGGCCGCTTATTTTGCTTTGGTTGCAGATGTAACCTAACAAATCGCCACGGTTAAACTCATCAACAGAACCTAAGTTTATAAATAAACGGGTGTATTCTGATTTGCCACCGCTTTCGCCACGGCTTGATGAACGCTCATCACCTCTTTCAGAGCGACGGCCTTCTTCAACCTGTGCATTAAGATCAGGTGCATTTTTATAATAATCAAGGAAACGGTTAAATTCAATTGATGCAAAGCGTTTAATGAAATCCTCTTTGGTCAAATCCTTAAACTCTTCCATTATACGTGGCAGGTATTGCTCAATTTGCTGCTCATTAACCTGTACATCATGTATTTTATGTACGATGGAGAAAAGTTGTTTTTCGCAAACATCAAAACCTGTAGGTATTTCAGCTTTAACAAACTTTTTACCTAAACCGCGTTCTATCTGGCGTATTTTACCTAATTCTTTAGCGTTGATGATAGAGATTGATACACCTGTTTTACCTGCACGGGCTGTACGGCCGCTACGGTGAGTGTAGTTTTCAACTTCATCAGGTAATGAATAGTTAATAACGTGTGTTATATCACTAACATCAATACCACGGGCAGCAACATCAGTAGCAATTAATAATTGCAGGCTGCGGTCGCGGTAGCGTTTCATTACTTTATCACGTTGTTGTTGTGACAGGTCACCATGTAAAGAATCGGCGTTGTAGCCATCTTTAAGCAAAGCTTCTGCAATATCCTGCGTTTCAATTTTAGTACGGCAAAATACGATACCAAAAATATCAGGGTTAAAATCAACAATACGTTTAAATGCGGCATACTTATCACGGGCACGTACTATATAGTACTCATGCTCAATGTTAGCATTACCGGTATTTTTTTCGCCCATTGTAAGCTCAAATGGATCGGTCATGTATTTTTTCGCGATCCTGCGAACCTCTGAAGGCATTGTGGCTGAAAACAACCAGGTTTTTTTCTCGTCGGGAGTAGTGGATAAAATACTGTCAATGTCTTCCTGGAAGCCCATGTTTAGCATCTCATCAGCTTCATCCAATACAACAAACTTAACCTGCGAAAAATCAATCGCCTTACGGTTAATGATGTCAAGCATACGGCCAGGGGTTGCAACAACAATTTGCACACCGCGTTTAATCTGGCGTAATTGATCAGAAATACTTGCTCCGCCATAAACAGCAACAACATTAACGTTGTTCATTTTTTTGGAGTAGTTTTTTATGTCGTTCGTGATCTGTAAACAAAGCTCACGGGTTGGGCACAATATAAGTGCTTGCGGATAATTTACTTCGAAGTCCAGCAGTTCTAATAGCGGCAGTCCGAAGGCAGCAGTTTTACCAGTGCCGGTTTGGGCTAATCCGACAAAATCGTTGCTGCCTGTTAACAATACCGGAATTGACTGTTCCTGGATTGGCGTAGGATTTTCAAATCCTAACTCAGAGATGGCATTAACAATATCATGACGGATTCCCAGTTGAATAAATGGGTTCATGAATTTAAATAACGGATCTGGCTACATCGCCAAATCGGGCGCAAAGGTATCCATTATAATTTACAATAGCAATACCTCTTGCGAAATTTATCATAATGGTATTTTATCCGCCTAAATATCTACTTTTTAGATAATTATCTTATTTTTATTCAATTTATCTTATCACCTCATGAAATTAAAAATATCACTCCTGTTAATCTTCGGTCTGTTTATTAAAACGGGCTTTGCCCAGCAAGGTAATTCGCCTTTTGATACCACTAAATACGGCCGCAATGCAGCAGCTGGGAAATACGCAGATATACGCGGTTTTAAAATGTATTATGAAACCTATGGCAAAGGCGAACCGCTTTTAATTATACATGGCAACGGAGGCTCCATCAATAACTTTTTATACCAGATCCCTTACTTTGCAAAAAATTACCAGGTTATAATTGCCGATAGCCGCGCACAGGGCAAATCAATTGACCATACCGATTCATTAAGCTACGAAATGATGGCTGACGACCTTAATGCCCTGCTTGATAAGCTGAACTTAAAACAATGCTATGTAATTGGCTGGAGCGATGGCGGTATCAATGGCCTGCTGCTGGCCATGCACCATCCGGATAAGGTAAAGAAATTAGCGGTAACCGGCGCTAATCTATGGCCCGATACCACAGCCGTTGATCCTTTTGTTTACAATTATGTAATGAAAATGAATAAGATCGGGCAGGATTCCGTTAAAAAAATGAAGACCGTTACCCCTGCTATCAAAGATCAGCTTAAGCTGCTTCACCTTTTATCGTACGAGCCGCATATTAAATTAGAGGACTTGAAAATGATAAGCTGCCCCACCCTTGTAATTGGCGGCGATCATGATGTGATACTACCCAAGCATACCATGCTGATAGCTCAAACTATTCCAAATGCATACTTGTGGATACTACCAAACTCGGGGCATTCAACTCCTATTTACTATAAGGATATGTTTAACCAGGTTGTGGGCGATTTTTTCAGCAAACCATACCGTAAGATTGAGGGATTTGGGAAGTTTAATTAGCGATAGGATTATCTTAACCTGTCTGCTGATTTTACGAGCTTCTCATCCTTTTTAATGGCGCTGATAGCCAACAATATAAATATTAAACTTAACGACGACATAAACAGCCCGATACCCCAGTTATGGGTATCTATCTGTACCTCGCCCATTATTTGTTTAGCCGTTTGCGACATCCAAAAGCTGTAGCCAATAATAACAAGCAGGGCACTGTAACATAAGGCTATCTGCTGCTTGCGGTTTTTATATAAAAATATTATAAACAAGGGTATAAGGCCTAAAATAGCGGTAGCTACAGTTAAGGCTACAAAAAACTCGGTATGTGTGGGTTGCCCGTTTACATCCTGGTAAACGCCGGTAACCATAATAGTTAGTGGCTTGCTGTTAACATAAACATTATGCACCAGCGGAAAAAGAAACAAGGCGAACAGCGCAAGGCCAGCCAAAAAAAGATATATACTTTGTATTCGTTGTAACATACGGGGTAAATTATAACAGCAAAGATATAATTGTTTAGCTATTGTAGAATTACTTATGCAGCACTGCAACTAAATATTATTTTCAATTAATAAATGTATATTTATTCGGTAATTCATCCCCTACTGATTTTATCATGGACCAGCCCTTAGCCGCTATGCAACCGAAAGATGTACAGATAGATGACCTGCTGCTAAAAAGAACTTTTTTAGAACATCTGAATTATATATATTACGGCAAGCATCATTTAATTAATTTTTTTAATGAAGTTAAAGATATAGCCAAACTAACTGTTTTAAAGCAAGCCTTACAAGAGTGCATAGACGACACCGAAAGCCAGATAAAACAAATGGATGAAGTGTATAAAGCTATTGGAGAAAACCCTTCACAAGCTAATACGTTAAGTATAAAAGCGATGACGCTTGAGGCTTACCTGGTAACCATCAAAACCGGTAAAACTGCATTAGAGAAAGATGTTTTTATTCTTTTTTACCTGCAACAAATTGAAGGCATCGAGATCACTTACTTTAAGGTGTTGAAAAACCTGGCTAAATCCATTGGGTACAGCAGCTCATTTCTCGATCAGCCTTTTGACCTTGCCGTTGAAAACAAATTATTCTTTGAGCAGATCTATAAAGAATACATTAGTTAAACCCTAAAAGCCGGTTATTAAAAGTACTGCTACAATTATTAACTTTGAAGCGTGACCAAACAACGCTATTTTATTGAACTTGCTTACGACGGCACTAACTATCATGGCTGGCAGATACAGCAAAATGCGGTTAGCGTGCAGGAGATATTAAACAAAAGCCTTGCAACCATTTTACGCCAGCCTATTGAAACCACGGGCTGCGGCCGTACCGATACCGGCGTACACAGTAAAGAGTTTTTTGCACACTTTGATGTAGCTACCGAAACAGATATGCCCTGGTCTACAGAAAAAGCAGCAGGGATTGTAAGGGGCATTAACGCCATCCTCCCAAAAGATATTGGTATAAAAAATATTTTTGCAGTAGCTGCCGAAGCACATGCACGGTTCGACGCAACTTTGCGAAGCTATGAATACCATATCCATTTTAGTAAAGATCCATTTAAGAACGGCTACTCCTGGGAGTTGCGCGACTATCCTGATATTAAGCTAATGAATAAGGCAGCGGCCATTATTACAGAATACACCGATTTTAGCTGTTTCAGCAAATCAAATACACAGGTAAAAACCAATAACTGCAAAATAGCCAAAGCCGAATG
Organism: Mucilaginibacter sp.; assembly: GCF_965277465.1. Taxonomy (GTDB): domain Bacteria; phylum Bacteroidota; class Bacteroidia; order Sphingobacteriales; family Sphingobacteriaceae; genus Mucilaginibacter. Next base: position 1,314,862 of record NZ_CBDICW010000001.1, on the reverse strand, counting down.
GGTGGTTAAGGACGATGGTATAGTATTCCATATCTCGGCCGATCGTTTTTTGCGCAATATGGTGAGGGCTATAGTAGGTACATTAATTTTAGTGGGCAAAAAAGAGATTGAACCCGAAGCAGTTCGCGCTATTATTGAGAGTAAGAACCGCAGCAATGCGGGGATGTCTGTACCTGCCTGCGGCCTTTATTTAACAGCGGTTAAGTACCCTTTTGTTACTGAAAGGTAAAACGACAAACCCAAAAGGCCTTATTCCGGATTTATAAATTTAAATTTGCTCATAACACCATCATTAATTGTATAAATAGTAAATGGCCGAAGTAACCGGGAAAGCGCTTGATTGGAACCTGCTAAAGCGGGTAATGCATTATGTTAAACCATATAACGTTACGTTTTACGTTGCCGCATTTCTTACCATATTTTTGGCGGTTTCGGCCCTGATACAACCTATCCTGATCCAAAAAACGCTCGACGATCATATCTTAAAAGACGATTATAAAGGTCTGGTATTTATGGTTGAGCTGATGATAGGCCAGCTGATTATACAAACGGTTGCGCAGTATTATCAAACTTATTTAACCAACTCGCTGGGCCAGTCTGTGATCCGCGATCTCCGGATCGATATATTTAATCATATTACCAGCCTGAGGCTTAAATATTTTGACCGCACCCCCATCGGGATGCTGATTACCCGTACCGTATCAGACTTAGAAACCATTGCCGATATTTTTTCGGAAGGTTTGATCTCAATAATGGGCGATCTGCTGTTGGTTATTGCGGTAATAGGTTATATGCTTTTTATCGACTGGAAGCTGGCGCTGATCACGCTGATCCCGATGCCTTTCCTATTATTGTCAACCTACGTATTTAAGGAAGCTATCAAATCATCCTTTCAGGAGGTGCGTACACAGGTGGCGCAATTAAATACATTTTTGGCTGAGCATATTTCGGGTATCAGTATTATCCAGTTCTTTGCGCGCGAAGACCAGGAGATGCGCAAGTTTAAGGCGGTAAACCAAAAGTACAGAGATGCAAATATCCGCTCCAACTGGTATTATTCTATCTTTTTCCCGGTGGTTGAAATTTTATTTGCCGTATGTATTGGGCTGTTGGTATGGTATGGTTGTAAACGTATCCTTTCTGATCAACAGATCAAATCTATTACGGCTTCGCCGCATGGTATTACACCGGGTGTTATTACCGGGTTTATTGTATTGCTGAATATGCTGTTCCGCCCTATCCGCCAGCTGGCCGATAAGTTTAATACCCTGCAAATGGGTATGGTGGGTGCCGACAGGATTTTTAAAGTTTTGGACACCGACGAAGTTGCCATAAACACAGGTCATTTAAAGCCAGCCGTTTTAGCAGGCGAAATAGAATTTAATAATGTTTGGTTTGCTTACAACGATGAGAATTGGGTATTAAAAAACATCAGCTTTCATTTAGAACCCGGCAAAACCCTGGCTCTGGTTGGCGCAACCGGGGCAGGTAAATCATCAACCATTAATATACTGAACCGTTTTTACGAAATTGGTAAAGGAGATGTTAAGGTTGATGGGATCGACATCAGGGAATATGATGTTAATTACCTTCGATCGCGTATTGCTACTGTGATACAGGATGTATTTTTATTTACCGATACCATCGGCAATAACATCAGCCTGAATAACCCGGAGATTACCCGCGAGCAGATCATCGCGGCAGCTAAAGATGTTGGCGCCCACGAATTTATTGAGCGCCTGCCCGGTGGTTATGATTATAATGTGATGGAACGGGGCTCCACGCTTTCGGCAGGGCAATCGCAGCTCATCTCATTTATCCGTGCGTTGGTTTACAACCCGGCTATCCTTGTGTTAGATGAAGCCACCTCTTCGGTTGATACAGAAACAGAGATCCTGATTCAGAATGCCATCAGCAAGCTGATGCAGGGCCGTACTGCCATTGTAATAGCGCATCGCCTGTCTACCATCCAAAATGCCGATAAAATCATTGTGCTCGACCACGGCGAGATCAAAGAAATGGGCACTCACCAGGAATTACTGCGCATTGATGGTGGCTATTACCGCAAGCTTTACGATCTGCAGTTTAATTCGGCCGGGATTGTTAAGTCGTAAGTTTAATTACTTAACAGGCGCGGTCTTTACCGGATCAACTGGCTGCTCTTCCCTTTCATGGCGCTTTGCTATATTTTCCTGCTTAGGCTCGTCTGCATGATATTGCTTGTCTTCTTTCCGAACTTTGCTTTTACCACCCTTATCTACCGGCTTGTCAGTTGATGATGGCTTGTCTATTGCGTTTACTGGCTTTGTCATAATAAAACAACAGCAGAACAGGGCATTTTGTTTAATTGTCTGAATCAGAAAAATAAGCCTCAAACAAAAATGGCTTCCCTTTTCAGGAAAGCAGTTTTCATATTTTAATTATCCTTTAAAAGGATTTAAGCACTTATTGAGCCGATAAGGCTGCTGCACCACTCACAATTTCGGTAAGCTCGGTAGTAATTGCTGCCTGGCGTGCCTGGTTGTAAGCTAACTTAAGTGCCTTTAACAGGTCACCCGCGTTTTCGGTAGCTTTATCCATTGCGGTCATACGTGCGCCGTGTTCAGATGCATTTGAATCTAATACGGCTTTGTATAACTGAATTTTGATGTTTTTAGGGATCAGTTCGGCTACAATCTCTTCCTGTGATGGTTCAAGTATATAGTCAACCTGTGCTGCTTTAAGTTCTTCTTTCTTTTCAGGTTTCGGAACAGGCAATAACTGCTCAGTTATCAAAAACTGCATAGCAGCGTTTCTGAAATGGTTATAAACCAGCTCAACGCGGTCATAATCACCCTTTAAAAAGCCATCCATAATGCTTTGTGTAATAACTGATGCATTGGCAAAGTTCAGGTCAAGGTACAGATCGTTATTGTTACCAATAACATTGTACTTGCGGCGTTGATAAAACTCCTGGCTCTTTTTACCAATAGCTACTATTGAAACATTACCAGCCCTTAGCTGCTCGCCGTATTTCTCGGCAATCAGGTTGTTGGCAGTTTTAATAACATTGGCATTAAAAGCACCAGCCAAACCACGGTTTGATGATACCACCACTACCAATACCTTTACCGGCTCACGATCCTGTAAGTAAGGGGATGAACCATCCTCTAAACTTGCAGATAAGTTAGCCAACAGATCCTTTAGCTTATTGGCATAAGGACGTAATTGTACAATAGCGTTTGTAGCCCTTTTCAACTTAGCTGCCGAAACCATTTTCATAGCCTTGGTGATCTGTTGTGTTGAGCTTACAGATTTTATCCTGTTTCTTACTTCTTTTAAATTAGCCATTCTTTTTTTGGAGTGTTGAATGCTAAGCCTTTATTTAAAAAGGCTCAGCATTACTAACTAAATTAATATTTTCCAGCCAGTTCTTTTGCAACTGTTTCCAGTACGCCTGTTAGTTGATCATCAAATTTACCTGCTTTAAGGGCAGCTAAAACTTCAGGATGACGCAATTCTAACTGGCTTGTAAATTCGCTTTCAAACTCACGGATCTTATTTACCGGTACATTACGCATCAGGTTTTTAGTACCTAAGTAAATGATAGCAACTTGTTTTTCAACAGTTACCGGTGAGTATTGACCTTGTTTAAGGATCTCAACGTTACGGGCACCTTTATCTAATACGTTTTTTGTAGAAGCATCAAGATCTGATCCGAATTTTGAGAAAGCCTCAAGCTCGCGGTATTGTGCCTGGTCTAATTTCAAAGTACCGGCTACTTTTTTCATTGATTTGATCTGCGCGTTACCACCTACACGTGATACCGAAATACCTACGTTAATAGCCGGACGAACACCTGCGTTAAACAAGTTAGACTCAAGGAATATCTGACCATCAGTAATTGAAATTACGTTGGTTGGGATATAAGCTGATACGTCACCCGCTTGTGTTTCAATGATAGGTAATGCTGTTAATGAACCGCCACCTTTTACAATGCCCCTGATAGATTCAGGCAGATCATTCATTGCCTGCGCAATTGAATCATTCTGGTTGATCTTAGCAGCACGCTCTAATAAACGGCTGTGCAGGTAAAACACGTCACCCGGGTAAGCCTCACGGCCCGGTGGACGACGTAATAATAACGACACCTCACGGTATGCAACCGCCTGTTTTGAAAGATCATCATAAATGATCAAAGCAGGACGACCTGTATCGCGGAAGTACTCGCCAATGGCAGCACCTGCAAACGGAGCAAAGAATTGCATGGTTGCAGAGTCTGATGCATTAGCAGCAACGATGATAGAATAAGGCATTGCACCTTTTTCTTCAAGCGTGCGCACTATGTTTGCTACTGTTGAAGCTTTTTGGCCACAGGCAACATAGATACATATAACCGGTTTCCCGGCATCATAAAATTCTTTCTGATTGATAATGGTATCGATACAAACGGCAGTTTTACCTGTTTGACGGTCACCAATAACTAACTCACGCTGGCCACGGCCAATAGGGATCATCGCGTCAATAGCTTTGATACCAGTTTGCAAAGGCTCAGTAACCGGCTGACGGTAGATAACACCCGGTGCTTTACGCTCCAAAGGCATTTCGTAAGTTGTACCGGTAATTGGTCCTTTACCGTCAATCGGGGTACCTAAGGTATCCACAACACGGCCAAGCATGCCTTCACCAACGTTAATAGAAGCGATCCTGTTAGTACGTTTAACGGTGTCACCTTCTTTTATATCATCGGATCTACCTAACAAAACCACACCTACGTTATCTTCTTCTAAGTTAAGTACGATACCTTGTAAACCGGTACCAAACTCAACCAATTCGCCTGATTGTACTTTCGTTAATCCGTAAACGCGTGCAATACCATCACCCACCTGGAGCACGGTACCCACTTCTTCTAATTCAGATTCTGACTTGAAGCCTGCTAACTGCTGACGCAAAATTGCAGAAACCTCATCTGGTCTTACCTCTACCATTTTTAAATTTATTTTAGAGTTTTAGTTTTAATTAGTAATTACCTTTTGGGCAAATTCCTTTTTCAATTTCTTTAAATCGCTGGCAATGCTGGTATCAATTTCCCTGTCGCCAACGGTTAAAACAAACCCACCAATTAATGATGGATCTACCTTTGCATTTAATTTTACAGTACCGCCAACGGCTGCCTGTATATCTGCAATCATGGTATCTTTATTAGCTGCTGATAATGCCGAAGCTGATACTACAGAAGCATGTACAATATGATTTTTAATATCATACAGATTTACATACTCAATTGCAGTAGTATATAAAACCTCGCCGCGGCTTTTATTAACCATTAGCTTAAAAAATGCAATGCTTGCCTTGTTAACCTTACCTTCAAAAATCTCGTCAAGAATTTTTACTTTTTTTGAATGAGATACAATAGGGTTAGCCAATACCGCTTTTAACTGCGGGCTTGTTTTTAAGGTCTGCAGGAAAAGTTCCATGTCGCCTTTTATTACCTCAACCAGATTTTGCTCTGCGGCAAGATCGATCAATGCTTTGGCGTACCTGGCTGCTACTGTTAATTCTGACATATCTTTATATTCCGGAATATCCGATTAGCTAAGTTTTACTTCTTTTAATAGTTCGCTAACCAAAGCATCTTGTTTGCTCTGATCTTCAAACTGTTTGCGCAATACTTTTTCAGCAATCTCTAACGATAAGCTTGCCACCTGATTTTTAACATCGGCCATAGCAATTGTTTTTTGATTGTTAATTTCTATACGCGCCATTTCAATCATACGTGCGCCTTCTTTACCGGCTGCATCCTTAGCTTCGCTGATGATCTGGTCTTTAATCTTTTTGGCTTCTGCTAAAATAGCATCGCGTTCAACACGGGCTTGTTTTAACAAAGCTTCGTTCTCGTTGGTTAAACGAGCCATTTCTTCTTTAGCTGCCTCAGCCTGTAATAACGCCTTTTCTATCGTGTTTTCACGTTCAGATACAGCGCCTAAAATTGGTTTCCAGGCAAACTTACGCAGTAAAATCAATAGTATCAGGAACGATATTGTCGTCCAAAAAACCAAACCTATCTCGGGTGTAACTAACTCCATAATAAATGCTTACTGTAATGTTAGGCTTATTCTTTTAATAATTTCAATTTTAAATATTCCCGGAGCCAATCGCTCCGGGATATTTAGTTTTTTTAGCCAATCATGGCTACAACCACCGCAAATAACGCAACACCTTCAACAAGGGCTGCAGCGATGATCATGTTTGTCTGAATTTTTGAAGCAGCTTCTGGCTGGCGGGCAATACCTTCAACGGCTTTACCGCCGATTTGGCCAATACCGATACCTGCACCGATAACCGCTAAACCTGCACCAAGTGTTCCAATTTTACCTGTTATTCCAGCTACTGCTGCAACCTGGGCAATCATTCCGATCATTCCTGTCATTGTTTGATAATTTAATATATATGTTAGATAATTATTCTTATACTACTTCGTGGTGATGCTCCTGAACCGCCATACCTATAAACAATGCTGATAGCATGGTAAATATGTAGGCCTGTAAAAAGGCTACCAATAATTCAATCGTATCCATAAACACCACAAATACAACAGATGCCGGAGATACTGCTAATGATTTAAATATAAATATCAGCGATATTAAGCTCAGCACAATGATGTGGCCTGCTGTAATGTTAGCAAACAAACGGATCATCAATGCAAATGGCTTTGAGATAATACCAATCAGCTCAACCGGTACCATGATGATATATAACCACAATGGAATTTCAGGCGTAAATATGTGTTTCCAATAATATTTATTACCGCTAAAGTTTATTACTATTAAAATAATAAATGATAAGGTTAGCGTAACCGAGATATTTCCGGTTAGGTTGTAAGCACCCGGAAAGAACGGAACCAAACCTAACAGGTTATTGATCAGGATAAAAAAGAACACCGTTAACAACAGCGACATATACTTGCCGTGTTTTATACCAATATTAGGGATGGCAATATCATCACGTACAAATAGTATAACCGGCTCCATAAACGACTGTAAGCCACGCGGTGCCTTACCATGACGCTTTTTGTAGGCAGCGCTAACACTGCCAAAAATAATAAGCAATATTATCATACCCATCCACATACTGGCAACGTTACGGGTAATTGAAAAATCATAAACCTTTTGGGTATCATCAACCTTACCTGCATCATCGGTAATTTTTACCTTATCATTTACCAGGATGTAGTTGTAATTGCCTTTATAAGCCACCTCTTCGTGCTGTGCATTATAAAACCTGCTCGACATAAATACTTCTAAACCTTTGTTGGTATATAGTATTACCGGCAGCGGAATGGCTCCTTTACCAAAAGTATGCCATGAGTGTGCATCGCCTATGTGCTCAAAAATGGCAACCTTAGGATCATATGGCTTCTCACCGTCTACAGAGGCCTTTTCTTGCGAAAAACCGAGTGCAGGAATTACCAGCAACACCACAAAAAGGGCATAAATACGGGAAAGCTTAGAAATTCTTGAGTACAAAATCGACCTTTTTTCCATTTAAAATGAACTTTTTACTTTAAATTTTGGTTGCGCAAGTTACGTAACAAACCGTAGATTTCAAAGACCGTATTTAAGAAATATAAATACATAAAATCGGCCACAAAAAACAGCTTTTCGGGATGATTTTTTTTGATAAAAACCAGTACAAAAACTAAACAAGCAAGCATTTTGAAAGTTGTTGCGCCTAAAAAGGCGGCGGCATACATCTCATTATTTTTTTGCTGGATAATTAAAACAAACATTACAACGATGAATGTTAAAACCGACAGGAATAAAAACATAGGCCAAAAGCCTTTAACCAGCAAATAACCGTTGTAAAAATACTTTAACAGCACTGGCGGCACGGCCAGCAGCAGAGTAAATATTAAAAAGGAAATAACAGGTTTATAAGTTTTCAATTTTTTAGTGATTTAATAATAATATATAATGATACAAATACGCCAATAAGCGATAATGCAGCTGTAAACCATTTGGTGGTATTATTTTGTGCCTGATCTATTTTATAACCGGCATAAGTAAATATGCCAATTACCGCAATCATCTGGAAGGCTATGCCCGAGAATTTAGCTATGCTGCTAACTCCCTCATCCTTATTGTCGTTTTGCCCGTTTTTTTCCATCTGCAAATTTATTAATCCTATTGGCATAATTGTTAGTAAATTAGCAAGGCTTTTTACAACCATCGTTTACATTGAAGCGAGTTTACAAATTACCTGTATTAAAATCCTTTAAGTATTTGCTGCCTGCATTGATAGTTATCATGGCAGGCTGTTCACTCGAAAAACAAAGCGGGTTTAACCGCAACATGCAAAATCTTACGGCGCATTATAATATCCTGTTTAATGCCAAAGAAATATTACGGCAAAAACAGGAAGCTTATGCCGCTGCCTTTATTGATAATTATAACGAAGTATTAAGTGTTTACCCCGATACCATCGCTCAAACCGCCACGCCTGATAAAGATTTAGAAGAGGCCATACTAAAAGCCAACAAGATCATCAACATTAAAGAGCAAAGCCATTATTTAGGCGACGCTTACCTTGTTTTGGGCAAAGCCTATTACCTGGAAGGTAATTATTTTAATGCCAATGAGTATTGCGGCTATGTTATCCGTTCTTTTCCGAAAAGGGAAGACCTGAAACAAGACGCCCTGGTTTGGCAGGCGCGCTCTTTACTGTACCTCGACCAATTGAAGCAGGCCAAACAGGCTTTGGATACGGCTATACAAAACATCAACCCTAAAGAAAACATTACTGCCGATGTGTATGCCGCCAAGCTGCAATATGATATAAACACCCAGGATTATGCCGATGGCGAAGAAATGGCCATACAAGCCCTTAAATATGTAAGCGGCCAGGAAAAAAGGCTGCGCCTTACCTTTATATTGGGCCAGCTGCAGGAGCTCAACAAAAAAAACAACGACGCTATTATCAGCTATACTAAAATTGTAAAAAGCAACGCATCTTTCGAGATGGCTTTTAATGCCAGCCTAAACCGCATCCGTATTGAGGATATTAAGGAAGGTATTAAACTTAGCAAAACAGAAAGGCTGCTGAGCTTATTGCGCAACCCCAACAACAAGGAGTTTAAAGATCAGATCTATTACCATGTAGCCGAATTGCAGTTAGCCAATAAAAATATTGATGGTGCTATTAAAAATTATAAGCTTTCGGTAAGGAGCAGTTTAAAAAATCAGAATCAAAAGGGCTTGTCGTACCTGCGCCTGGCCGAGGTATATTTTAAAAACAAAGCCGATTATTTAGGATCCAAAAAATATTACGACAGTACGCTAACTACCCTGCCTATCAATTACCCTGGCTATAAGGCCATTCAAAAAAAGGGGAACAACTTACAGGTACTTGCCGACCGAATGCAGATGATTACCCGCGAAGATACCCTGCAGGCCCTTGCTAAAATGGACGAAACTACCCGCCTTGCCGTAATTGACAGGATGGTGAACGACCAGATTTTACAGCAACAAGCCACAGCTAATGCCGCCATTGCCAATGCACCCGCCAATGCTGCCAGTACGCAGGTAAACCAGGGCAGCGGCGGCAGCTCCTTCTATTTTTACAATTCAAATGCCGTTAGCCAGGGGTATAATGATTTTAAACGGGTTTGGGGCAACCGTAAGCTTACAGATAACTGGCGGCTAAGTACACGATCAAACAACGCAACAACGGAGATACCCACTTCTGATTCTGTAGATCCCTTCGGTGAGCCATCGCCAGGAAAAACAACTGTTAAGGCGGGCAACTATAGGGCTGCGCTTTTAAAAGACCTGCCACTTACGCCGCAGCAGCTTTCGCAATCAAACCTGCGCATTTATAATGCCTATATTGATCTGGCTAATTTTTACCGGGATGTTTTAAGCGATAAAAAAGAAGCGATTGCAACCTACGAAACCGTATTGCGCCGTTTCCCCGATGATCCTAACAAACCGGCTATATATTATAACCTGTACCGTTTATACAGCGATATTGATTTGGCAAAATCTGAAATGTATAAAAACAGGCTAATAAAGGAATATCCGGAAACACCTTTTGCCAAAGTAATTATTGACCCCGACTACACCAAAAAGTTAGACAATGAGGATAACCAGTTTACCAATGCCTATAACAAGGTATTTGACTTATACACCCATAAAAAGTACACAGAGGTAATTACCGAAGTGCCTGCATTATTAAAGCAGTATCCGCGTAACAAATACTCGGCACAGTTATACTACCTTAAAACCATTGCCGAGGGTCATAATGAAAAGGTAACTCCATTTAAGGATAGCCTGCAGCAGATAGTAAAACTATTTCCGCTTGATAAATTAGTAACGCCCCTGGTAAATCAGCATTTAGCCTTTATCAGCGCCAACGAAACCGAAATGCAAAGCCGCCCTGTAGTATTAGCCGATGATAATCCGCAGGAGATCCCCTTTACCCTTACTTCGGCCTTAAAGAAACAAACTGCTTACCATAAAAATGTACAGCCTTTTGAAAACGCACCCAAGCCCGAGGTTAAGCCACAGGTGCCACAACCTGTAGTGCCAACTCCGGCACCTGTACAGGCACCAATATCGGCTCAAACACTTACGGCAAATGCTCCGGCACAGCCAACCATCAGCAGTAACTTAAGTACGGTAACTATAAAAAAAACGGAGATCATCAGTTCTATATTCTCCTTACGGGATAGTACCAATTACTATTTTATTGTGAATGTAAGTACGGCTACAACTAATTTAGCATCATCACGTTTTGGTATCGGGCAATTTGATAGGGCCAATTATGCGGGTAAAGGCATCAGGCATTTGGTGAAACCTATTGGCGATGATGCTCAATTAATATATGTTGGTAAATTTGCATCTTTAGAGGATGTTAAGAAATATGCCAGGCAAATTATCCCTATAATGCCCGATATTATGAAGGTGCCAAAGGATAAATACAGCTTTTTTATCATAACACAGGAAAATCTGGATAAATTAGCCGACAGAAAAACATTGGATAGCTATATAGACTATTACCAAAAAAATTATTGACCAAATGATCATTAAACTCGCTCCGCAGGATATAAGAAGATACAACTGGTATATATGGAAAACCGTTATCAGTGGTTTAATGCTTTTTATTTTACTGCTTGTAGTTACATATTTCGGCTTATTCGGGCCGCTGCCAACCTTCAGGGCTATTGAAAATCCTAAAAGTAACCAGGCATCCGAGGTTTTAGCTGCCGATAAAACAGTTTTGGGTACTTATTATGTACAAAACCGGTCGAGCGTAAATTATTCGCAGTTATCGCCAAACGTGGTAAATGCATTGGTAGCTACCGAAGACTCCCGCTTTTACGAACACTCCGGCATTGATTTTCAACGTGTCATCAGCATTGTATTTTTAAATATTGTTACCAAAAAACAAGGTGGCAGTACCATTACCCAGCAATTAGCCAAAAATCTGTTTTCGGGCGAGGTTGCACGCAATCCTTTTTTCCGTTTCACCCAAAAACTAAAGGAATGGATAATAGCCGTACAGCTTGAACGCCGCTACACCAAGCAGGAGATTTTAACCATGTACCTTAATACGGTTGATTTTGGTGCTTATAATACCTTCGGCATCAAATCAGCTGCGCGCACTTACTTTAATGTTACGCCTGATAAGTTAACACCTGATCAGGCTGCCCTATTAATAGGTATGGTTAAAGGCCCGGGTTATTACTCGCCTATCAGGCATCCCGACAGGGCTTTAAGCCGCCGCAACCTTATTTTAGAGTTGATGACCAAGCAAAAGTTTTTAAGCGAGGGCCAATTAGCCGAGTTTAAACAAAAGCCGCTTAACCTTAGTTTTAACCCGATCAGTCACAATGACGGGCCTGCACCTTATTTCAGGGCGATACTGAAACAAGAGGTTCAAAAAATATTCAAGGATCAGAACATTACCAAATCTGACGGTACACCTTATGATCTTGACCGCGATGGTTTAAAAATATACACCACCATTGATGCCACCATGCAGCAATATGCCGAAGAGGCACAGCAGGAATATATGCGCAAACTGCAAGTACAATTTAATGACCAATGGCGCGGTGTAAGCAGGTGGAAAACCATTAAAAACTTTAAGCTGCTGCTTGACCAGGGCATGTACCGGTCAGACAGGTACAAGGAACTGGAATTGCAGGGAAAATCGGAAGATGAGATCAGACAGAACTTCGATACGCCCGATAGCCTTGAGCTATTTACCTGGAAAGGCACGATTGATACCGTAATGAAGCCTATCGACTCCATTGTTTATAGCAAAATGATGTTGCGCAACGCCATGATGAGTATGGACCCAACCACGGGTTATGTTAAAGCATGGGTAGGCGGCACCAACTTTGAACACTTTAAGTACGACCAGGTAAAAATGGGTACCCGGCAGGTAGGCTCAACCGCCAAGCCATTTACTTATTCGGTAGCTATTGAAAACGGGTATTCGCCTTGTATGGAGGTGGACAATGTGCCCGTAACCATAACCGGTTATGGAGATCCCTGGATGCCAAAACAATCATCGTCAGACTGGCTGCAGGGTAGCATCACTTTACGCAAAGCATTGGGATACTCCCAAAATTACGTGGCTGCTTATATTATGAACGAGGTAAAACCCATCCCGGTTATGGAACTCATCAAAAAAATGGGGATCACCAGCCCGGTACCGCCATATCCATCAATATGCCTGGGGACGTTCAATGCTTCGGTGTTTGACATGACGGGGGCATATTCTGTATTTGCAAATCACGGCACCTGGACAGAGCCAACCTATATACTGCGTATTGAAGATAAGAACGGCAACGTAATTTATACCCATACCCCAAAAATAGTACAGGCCATGGATGCGCAAACCGCCTATGTAATGACCTATATGCTTAAAGGTGTTATTGAGGATGGAACCGGTTCAAGGCTGATCCGCACTTATGGGTTCCGCAACCCGGTGGGTGGTAAAACAGGTACCACGCAGGACAATTCCGACGGTTGGTTTATGGGCATTACCCCGCAATTAGTAACTGGCGTTTGGACAGGCTGCGAAGACCGAGATATACACTTCCGCTCCACAAGGCTTGGCGAGGGTGCAAATACGGCCTTACCTATATTCGCGCTGTTTATGCAAAAGGTGTATAACAACCCTTCCTTGGGCATTAAGCGTAACGTTGATTTTGATGCCCCTAAAAATGGCACAAGCATCACGCTGGATTGTAACGCTTACAAACAGCAGCAACAAGGAACCGGCGAGGTAGATAAAAAATTAGGATTCTAAAGCTGCAGGGCTACTATGTTTAAGGTCATTTATTTTTGAATTATGCAAATAGCTCAAAATAAATGGCCAATGAACTATTGAACAAGTGAACTAATGAGCAATTTCGATTATAAGGCGGCATTAAAAAACGTGCCTCATAAACCTGGTGTTTATCAATTTTGGGATAGTGAGAAAGAACTGATATATATTGGTAAGGCTAAGGATCTGCGTAACCGGGTAACCAGCTATTTTAATAAAGATACCAATGTAAATGCCAAAACCAGGGTACTGGTTTCAAAGATCAGGAACATAACTTTTACAATTGTTGATACCGAGGTTGATGCCTGGCTGCTGGAAAATAGCATGATCAAGAAGCATCAGCCGCGATACAATGTGATGTTAAAGGATGATAAAACCTATCCCTGGATCATCATAAAAAACGAAAACTACCCGCGTATCTTCTGGACAAGGCGTATCGTTCGCGATGGTTCCAAATACCTGGGCCCGTATGCATCTGTAAGTATGATGCATAATATTTTAGGACTGATCAAAGAAACCTATCCCCTGCGCACCTGTAACCTGGCACTTACCCGCCAAAATATTGATAAGGGTAAGTTTAAGGTATGCCTTGAATACCAGTTGGGTAACTGTAAAGGGCCATGCCAAAACTACCAGACCGAAGATGATTACAATAATAGCATCACCGAAATATCTGATATATTAAATGGCAAAATAGGCGTTGTACTGCGTAAGCTGCGTGCTGATATGGAACAGGCCGTGGGCGATATGAACTATGAACAGGCACACCGTTTGAAACGTAAGTTTGAGCTACTGGACAATTACCAGAGCAAATCAACCATTGTAAACTCATCTATTACAGATGTGGATGTTTTCAGCATCGCATCCGAAGAGAAAATAGCCTTTGTGAACTACTTGAAGGTAATGAATGGCACCATTATCCAAACCCAAACTATTGAGCTTAAAAAACGGCTGGACGAAAGCGATGAGGAGCTTTTAACGCTGGCTATAATAGAGTTCAGGAGCAGGTATGACAGCCACTCGAAAGAGATCATCGTACCTTTTGATATTGACCTGGATGAAGCCTCGATCAAATTCACCGTGCCTAAACTTGGTGAAAAAAGAAAACTGCTCGATCTGTCACAAAAGAATGTAATGTTCTTTAAAAAGGAAAAGATAGATCAGTACGAAAAACTAAACCCGGAGATCCGTACTGACCGCCTGCTAACCCAAATGATGAAGGATTTGCGGATGAACCAGCTGCCGCGCCATATTGAATGTTTTGATAACTCTAACTTTCAGGGTAAATACCCGGTTTCGGCCATCGTGGTTTTCAGGGATGCCAAACCATCAAAGAAGGATTACCGCCACTTTAATGTTAAAACAGTGGTAGGTCCTGATGACTTTGCTACGATGGAAGAAGCGGTGCACCGCCGTTATCGCCGTATGCTTGATGAAGGCACCGAACTGCCGCAGCTGATAGTGATTGATGGTGGCAAGGGCCAGTTATCATCAGCATTAAAAAGCTTGAAATTATTGGGGATTGATAAAAAAGTAACCGTAATTGGTATAGCCAAGCGACTGGAAGAACTCTACTACCCCGGCGATCAGTATCCCTTGTATTTAGATAAAAAGTCTGAAACGTTAAAAGTTATTCAGCAGCTGCGCGACGAAGCGCACCGTTTCGGCATCACCTTTCACCGTAAAAAACGCGATCAGGGGACTTTGGTTACCGAGTTGGAACTTATTGATGGCATTGGTAAAACCACGTCCGAAAAACTGCTCAAATACTTTAAATCTGTAAAAAAGGTAAAGTTAGCCACAGAAACCGAGCTAATGGAGGTAGTGAATACCAAGCAAGCCAAAGCTATACTGGCCTATTTTGGCGAAAAGACTTTAGCCGTTGAGGACTAAAGCCTGAAGGAGCTGATTTGATTTAACTAAAACCAACACGAATAAAAAAGCCCTGATGAATTAATCACCAGGGCTTTTATATTTTCAGGGGCTGTACTAATTAGTATTGCCACAAATTAAGTTCCCAATCCATCAGGCCCTTTTTGATTCGCTCCGACTCGTAGAGCTTATCAATACCTGTGGCGTAATCCTTAATACGTTCGTCCTTATCGTTCGATTCTTTTACAATGTAACTTGTAAATATGCGCTTCATAAACACATCATCAAAGCTTAAGCCGGTAGCATCGCTGTTACGGCTTACTACTTCCTTATTAGCTAATATGTGCCTTGCATCAGGGAAATAAACCCAAAATGCCGGCTGATAATCTTCAGAGTTACCAATTTTAACCTTTACTAATGGTGCAATACCAATAATACGGGGCTCAAATATAGAACGCTGCCTGTCAAAGATCCAGTCTTCCTTAATACGGAATTTCACCACACTATCAGGATTAAACTCACCTGCTTTTAGTACTGATCCTATTTTGTTACCATTGGCATCAAACTTATCAACTAAGCTGCTATCAGCCATGCGTGACCTTGCACCACCGGCAGCCATAGGGATAGCAAAACCATCGCCTCCCGGATCGTCTTTGGTTTGTGTAGGCTCATAAGCGGTTAATTCACCGGCATCAATTGCATTCAGTAAAACATCAATTAAACGTTGTTTTGGCGAAGCCAGGAACTGGTTCATTTTTTCGCGGATGTCAATTTCGCGCCAAATGCGTTTAGCAAACGCAACGTCCGATTCGCGCAGGTTTGGATAAGGCGTTACCCTGGCACTTAAAATATTGTTCTTTTTAAAGTAACCATCCAATGGCCTGTCAAAAGGTTTTAACGGTGCCCTTGCTATCCTTTTTGTAGTATCAATTGACGGCTGCGCACTTGTAGCTGTATAAGGTATTTGCTGCGTTGTTTTGGCAGGTTTCTTTGTACTCTTTTTTTTGCGGCGCTGTGCATAAGATGTTATGCAGGCTAAGCAGAGTAAAACAACTAAAATCCTTGTTTTCATAATCCTTTTAATTAGCACTTAATACAATCGAGTCAAGTCCACGTTGTGTTCCGTCAGGGCCAACAGCAATAATATCTTTAAAAACAACAGTTGTACCTGGTGTAACAGTATTCATTAATGAGCGCATAGCACCTGATAATTCGCCGCCTGTTGCTGATAATATCACAACATCCTGGCGTGGCTTAGCTACCATTAAAGTAAAACGGGTAACGTTAAATTTAGCATCAAAATCAAAGCCTTCTAATTTGGCAAAAACCCTGTCCTGCGCCCTTAAGTTAGCAGCACTTGTATTACCGCCACTTTTACCGGCAAACTGTGCCTTAGGGTCAGGGATACGTTTTACACGGAACAATGAGCTGCCTAAGTTAGTTACTTTACCTTTGGTTAATTCGCCCGATACATTGATCGTGGCCTCACCTAATTGGCTTACTGTAACGGTGTAATGACCGCCCGAACCGCTTAAGGTTCCGCCTGTCATACTCACACGCAGGTTCTCTTTTGAAATACCGGGTGCCGATACTGAGACCGGGTTAGGTACACCAATGTAAAGAACGTTCATCTTATCAGGAGATACTACAGCCGATGGCCTTGATACCTGGTAAGTTTGCGTTGGTAAAGAGTAGGTTTTAGTACCATCCGGTCCTTTTACTGAAATTGAACCTGAATAAGTGAAAACACCTTCTTTAGAAGTATTAACAGTATACTTACCCTTCCCGTCGGCTACGCCAATGGTACTTCCATTTACCGTAATGGTAGGGTTAGATTTTGAATCGTAAGCAGTTAAGAAGATATCGGCAGTGTAAGGCTGGCCGGCAATTACATAGCTTGTTGGAGCTACAGCAACAGCGCCAAACTGATCTAAAGTAACCTGCGCTACGTCAACTTCGCCTAATATCTTTTTCACAATTTCGCTTTCGGCATTTTTAGTATCCGTTTGGATTTTAGCAAGCGTGGTTAACGTTGCACCCAATGGGATACCTTCGCCAAAATAAGCATCTTCCCATGTTTTTTTTAAGCCCGAAGTTGAGGTTGGTACATCAACATTCAGCGAAAAATTAACCCCTTGCTTTTCTTTCTCTGTCAGTAAACCCAATAGCTGGCTACGGGTATCTTCTATTTTCTGTCTTAACTCATCACCTTTCTTTTGGGTGATCATTATACGTGGCGAAATATCAAGGTTATCCCTTGCTTCCACATCGTTAGTATTAGGGTTAATACCCCCGCCTTCTGCAACCAACTGATCTCTTAAAGCCTGTATATAATCATTAAGTGCCTTTGCAACAGCGCTTGCCTTTTTAGCCTTATCATATATGGGCTGTGCTCTTTCGTGCTGCTCTTTCAGTTTGCTGTTCTCAAAAGTTGTATAGGTGGTTTCAATACCTTTTTGAACGTTTGAGCTTGATGTATCCAAACTGTTTTTTATATTTTTAAATGCATCCAATAAACTGTCTGGCACACTTAGCGCCACAAGGCCCAATAGTACCAGGTACAGGATACCCATCATTCGTTGTCTTGGGGTTTGCTTACCTCCAGCCATGTGTCTTTTGTTGTTATATTGTTAACTAAATAAAACCTTAATATACTGCTTAATTAACACGCGGCTGATTCATTGCTGATAGCATATTGCCATAGATAGAATTCAGTGTTGACAAGTTTTTAGCTAAGCGGTTAACCTCATCCTTAAACAATTTCGAGTCGTTTGCCGAATCGGTAAAATTGCTCAGGGTTACAGACATATCCTGGTAAAATTTGTTCATTGATTTTAAGTGGTTGCTTGAATCCTGCAGCTCAAGCTCATAAACAGCATTTAAGGCTGTTAAATTTTTAGCCATTTTGTTGATCTGCTCATGGTATGATTTTGAATCAACATTTGAATTGGCCATTTCAGACAGGTTAGCCGATGCTTTTTCAAAAGCATTGCTCAGGTTATCATAACTTGCAGTTGCCTGTTTAATTTTGTTGGTGAAAGCAATAGTTGCATCGCCAGCATCAGTAACACGTGATATTGAACTCACTTTATCACCAAAAGTTCTTAAACCATTTGCAAGGCTGCCAATCAGTTCAGGACCTATCTTAGCTTCGGCAAGCATAGCATCTAAAGCTGCAGTATTTGAAAAACTGTCGCCCTGTACAATTGCTTTTTTTGTTGATGCTTTTGGTAATTCGCCGTCATAATCCTCATCCAGTTCAGGATAAGCACGACGCCAGTCAATTTCCTTTTCATCTCTCTGAAATCCTAACAGAAAAAACAAGATAGCTTCCGCCGATAATCCGCCTGCAATAAACCAGGTTGCTCCTGGTAAGTGTAATATTTTGAACATCAGTCCTACAATAACCACTGTAGCACCCCATGACACAATATTGTTAATTCCGTAAGGTTGTTTCTTCCCAGCCATAGTAATTTGAAAAAGATTTAATTATAGTTTTTATTGTTTTTTAGCGTGTTTATCGTTTGTCTCTTAAGTCACGACCAAGATATTTGGTTATGCACCTGAAACCGATGTAAGATTTTGCAGTGTCCTGATACTCGTAAGTACGGGTTGAGTTTTGAAGAAAATAGCCAATATCTTTCCATGATCCGCCGCGTACAACTTTACGTTTCAGTACTTCAGGATCACTTGCTTTAGCTTCGTAGTTAAATGTTGGTGCCAAATCATGTACAAATGTTGATGCAGCTTCGTCAAATGCTGATGAAGTCCACTCAGCAACGTTTCCGGCCATGTTGTACAAACCATAATCATTAGGGAAATATGATTTAACGTTTACTGTATATGCACCACCGTCATCAGTATAGTTACCTCTGCCCGGTTTAAAGTTTGCCAGTAAACATCCTTTAGCATTTTTAATGTACGGACCACCCCAAGGGTAATCAGTACCTATACGACCACCGCGGGATGCATATTCAAACTCAGCCTCTGTAGGCAGTTCATAATCGGCGCGGTGTGGTAAATGTCTTTTGTCTTTATAAGCCTCGTTGTAACGGGTACGCCATACGGTAAATGCACGTGACTGGCGCCAGGTAACACCTACCACCGGATAGTTACGGAAGGCAGGGTGCGAAAAGTAACCTTCAACCATTGGCTCATTGGCCGCATAAGAGAAATCACTTAACCAAACCAGCGTATCGGGATAAACCGGCACTGTATCACGCAGGATGAAATCCGAACGTCTTTTGGTTCTGTCGTTTTTATAGTCAGATGCGTTACGCAAAACCATTTTAGCAAATGCATATTTTAAAATACGTACATCAAGCTCGTTACGGTCAAACACCCTGTCATCGCCCTGGTAAAACATACCTTGAAGCTTTGCTGTTGCAGCACTTGAGTTATTGCCTTTTTTAGGGCTCATTACCGGGTATCTTTTTACATAATCCCAGTTGATATATTTTTTACCACCCGGATTTGGCGCAGCGCCTTTACCCGGTTTATAGTAGTACTTATCATCGCCTACATAATTGGTGATGGCGATTGAATCGCGCACCCAATTAACAAACTGGCGGTACTGGCTGTTGGTGATCTCTGTTTGATCCATAAAAAATGGAGGAACAGTAACCTGCTTGGTTTGTGCTATTTGCGAAAAGGTAACATCCTGATCTGTTTGCCCCATTAAAAAAGAGCCACCAGGGATATAAACCATCCCGAAGGGCACTTCTGCCCTGAATGAACGCTCACGGACACCCGTCAGTTCACCCCTGTCGCCCCCCTTACTGCAGCTGCTTAAAACCCCTACTGCCAAAATCCCTACTAAAAAGTATAATTGTTTCATCTTAAAATCAATATTTAGCTATATAAATATAACACCATGTGACCCCCGAATATATTAAATTTGACTCACAAATCTGTAAAAAACATTTTTTATTAGTCAAAACAGCCTTATTTTGAGTTGAAATTACATAAACCAAAAACCGGTAAATGCACATTGCCATTAATTTATCACTACAATTATGCTAATTACTTTGCACTTATACGATAAACTTCTAAAAATAGTTGCAATACAGTTAAATAAATTTCAAGGATTTATTTAGAAAGGTTGGATAAATTGCTGGGCAGCAGTAAGCTTAAGAGAAAAAATTAATTTATACAATAAGCATAATAACGCCTAAATGATGTAGTTATTATGTGTAATAAATTAAAAAAAGCAACGTTGGGTGTGCTTATTTATTAACCAGCTTGCAATACTGGTCAATAGCCATCGTCATTGACGGAGCTGCTGGTGTTGGTGCAGGAATATCAAGTATAAGCCCGGCCTCTAAAACAGCTTTATGCGTAGTTGCACCAAAGGCTGCAATACGGGTATTGTTCTGTTTAAAATCGGGAAAGTTTTTATAAAGCGACTGGATGCTCGAAGGGCTGAAAAATGCGATCACATCGTAAAACACTTCGGCCAGGTCAGATAGGTCACTGCATACGGTACGGAAAAGAACCGCAGGCGTAAAGTTGTAACCATTCTCCAGCAAAAATTTCTGTGTTTCTTCGGCAGCTACATCAGAGCATGGGTAAAGAAACTTCTCGCTTGAGTGTTTTTTCAATACCTCAGCCAGATCCGAAGCGGTTTGCTTACCAAAAAAGATCTTTCTTTTACGGTACTGAATATATTTTTGAAGATAAAGGGCAATGGTTTCTGAAAGACAGAAATATTTCATCTCAACAGGTACATCAAAACGCATTTCTTCGCAGATCCTGAAAAAATGGTCAGCAGAGTTACGGCTTGTAAAAATCACAGCAGTGAAATCAGCAAGATTGATCTTTTCCTTACGGAAATCTTTAGCCGGTACACCTTCAACATGAATGAATGACCGGAAGTCAATCTTCAGATTAAGCTTTTTAGAAAGCTCGGCGTAAGGATTTTTATCGTTTTCAGGCTTTGGCAAAGTAACTAAAATGCTTTTTACCTTTTTCTTTCTCTCTTCCAAGTTCAATTCGTGTAACTCCCTAAATTATATGTTAAGTGCCTTAATCAAAATTAAAACGGGGCAAATTTCGAGGGCACAAAGATAGACAAATAAATAAAATTTATGAAATCGAATATTAGAAATAACGTTTACGCTGTTTCGCAGGTATTGCCACGTAAATATTACTACAGTAGCTATAACAGTAAACGCCAGTAACAAGGGTACAAAACGGGCAGCAATCAGGCTTAAACAGGCGGCAACAGCTAACAGCACAAAGGCCATATTAAAATACGTAAGGTTTAATATGGATATATATTCGCTCACCATTCGGTTAATGTCAAAAACAAAACCTAAAAACTTAAGCATCAAAAACTTAAGCGCAAAAAGCATTGCTATAATTACTGATAATGAAATAAAAAGCTGGAAGCCGCCAATATTATAATCAACCTTATAATAAATAGTTAGCTGGTATAACACTATGCCTAAGGTAAAGCAAAACAGTACAAACAAACCTATAAATGCCCATGAGTTAATGAGGCCACCTTCTTTATCGGTTTGTGACAGCGCATTTTTATTATAAAACGACTGGATAACACTCCGTACATCGTTCCCTAAAAAAAGATTGAGCAATGCTGTATAAACAAACAAACAGAGTATTACAAAGATCAACCACGGATCGCGGTAGTTACGGAGCTGCCCCTTTGCTACATACCTTTGCTTTAAAGGCTTATTGATAAAGAAATTTATTTTGGCAATGTTGTTTTTGAAAACCTGTGTCATAAACTGGTTTTCACGCAGCGAATCAGGGATAAGGTATCCCATAGCTATAGAATCGGCCTGAAATTGCTCCCGGCTTTCTTTAGCGATCTCGACTGAATCAACAGCGACGGTGCTAACTGGCTTTATACCTGGCTGGATAACCCTGCTGCTGCTAACTGCCGTTGAATCCTGCTGCGCAAACGCCGTTGCACAACCAATTAAAACAAGCAGAAAACATAAAGCAACAAATCTCATCCGTATAAAACCAACCCTGATAATAGCCGCAAAATTACCTTAATAATTGATTGTTTTATAGGGTGATATTTAAATAAACATTAATAATTAAAACCATAAGCGCCAAAAACGTATTAGTTTTATATGAATACCAATCCAATCAACATGGTTGTAAGGTTTTTATTGGAGGTTGCCATGTTAGCTGCATTAAGCAACTGGGGCCTGCATTTATTTACCGGCTGGTTAGGCTACGCTGCGGCAATTGGCTTCCCGCTGATGGCGGCTGCGCTGTGGGGAATTTTCCGGATTGCCAATGATCCTAAACCTGCCCCTGTAGAAATTCCCGGTATGCTCAGGTTAATATTGGAATGGAGCCTGTTCACCCTCTCGGTTTTTGCCTTGTACCGCACCGGCTATTTAAAGTTAGGCCTCATAATGGCTATTGTAGTAAAAATACATTACATGGTATCGTACGACAGAACCTGGGTGATGATGCGGAACAAGCCTTACAAAGGCTTTGTTGATTAATTACTTTTTACTTGCTTGAGGCTTGCGCCAAATCAAATACCTTACCTTTGCTGCATGGCCGAAATGTTATTTTTATTTGATTTACAAATAGTTACGATCTCAAAGTAACAAATGAGTAACAATAAAGAGTGACAGATATTATCGAAAAAACAGTTAGTTTTCATGGAAAATAAGAGATAATCGGACCGGTTAATATTTTATACAAAATCCTGATTATCATAATTTTGTATAAATTACTAATGCTTTCTTCGGATTCATCACTTTTCGAATTATTGTTAAGTTATTTTCAAAAATGATTGCGAAAATAGGATTTCATAAGTTTTTTTTTCAAATTAACCCTCCTTGTGATAATCCAACTATATTTTTTAAAGGCCATCACAATACGCTTCTAAACATCCTTTGCGGTGAGATAAGTTTGTATAATTTAGCAATTTGTGAAATCAGGTATGAAAAGTCATGGTATTTATAAGCTTTGTTTAATTATATGCCTCTCCTTGCAACTTGCCATTCAACATAAGGCCTTCGCCCAACATGATACTATGATCATGAAAAATGGTGATCGAATGGTGGGGCGAATTATTTCATTAGATCATGACATACTAACGCTGAACACGCCTTACTCGAATGGCTTGCCGTTAAAATGGAGCAAAATCGAATACCTGGTAAGCGACAGCCGCTTTAAAATATTAGATACACGTGGTAACCTGTATATTGGCGAGATAAAAATGGATACTACGACCAAAAAAAGCGTAACCATTATAAGCGAAAAAGACACCATTCATATTTCCCGGCTTGAAATTGCCAGTATAAATTATTACGCCAATAAAAAGTTAACTGACAGGCTTAAAATGAATGCCGACTTCGGCTTTACTGAGATAAAGGCCAGTAAGGCTTTTACGCTAAGCCTGAGTTTTGGTGCAGCCTACGAAGCCAGGCGTTGGGATTTGAGTTTTGATTATTTCTCATACGCCTCTGTTACCGATACCATCCACAACAGTAAGGGTAGTGCTGGTTTGAGTATCATTTATATTTTACCAGCTAACTGGTTTCTATTGGGTAAGGGAACTGTATTTACAAGTACCGAACAAAATTTAGATCACCGTTATACCTATTTTTTTAGGTGCAGGTAATTACTTTTTCCGACAGACTAATGGTTACCTCTCTTTTTCGTTAGGCGGCACCTATAACGACGAATTATTTTCGGGATCGACTCAAAGTTTCAAGAGCGGCGAAGCTTTTGGCGATTTACATTTTGAGTATTCCTTACTAAAGGACATCAATATCGTTTCGGAAGTATTGGCTTTCCCCAGTTTAACAGAAT
This sequence comes from Mucilaginibacter sp., assembly GCF_965277465.1. Lineage (GTDB taxonomy): Bacteria > Bacteroidota > Bacteroidia > Sphingobacteriales > Sphingobacteriaceae > Mucilaginibacter. The sequence continues at coordinate 1,290,871 of NZ_CBDICW010000001.1, read as the reverse complement.
CGGGCCGTTTTCGCTCGGCTGTTAAAACAGATTTGACGGTAAACTTTTCTGCACATTTCAGAACAGGGCTTGGCTTTATGCTCAATACAGATAGCAAGCCCCCGATAACGAGCAGCAAATCAGATTACATTATCAACCTAAAACTTGGATGGAAGCTTTAATCTTTGTCAACTCCTGCACCTGGCTTTGCATCATTCTTTTTGTCATTATCCGGCAATGCCTTAATAAATACATCTTGTTGCGGTACTGGGATCACAATTCCATTCGCCCTGAATATTTCATCAATTTGTTCAATAATATCGCTTTTAATTGATTTTAACATCGAAATATGGTTTGGCCAAAAAATCACTTCAATATCAATACTGCTCACATTAAAATCCTTTATTACAACGGAAAATTCGGGATCACGCAAAATCCTTTTGTCATCATTCAGTATTTTCATAATAATGGATTTAACCTGTTTTAAATCACTGCCATAAGCCACCCCAACTATAAAAGTGTTACGCTTAAGGTGTGCGCCCATGGTCCAGTTAACCAGGTGCTGGTTGAGCAGTTCTCCATTAGGTATTACAATGTGTGATCCATCTGCACTGGTAACTATACTACTCCTGAAGCCGATGGATTTCATCGTAACCATCTTGTCATTGACCTCTATCAGGTCACCTACATTCACAGGGCGCTCAAAGGAAATGATAAGACCGCTTACCAGGTTATTTGCCAAACCCTGTAAGCCTAAACCAATGCCCACACTTAACGCACCGAAAATAACGGTTATTCTATCTAATGCTATGCCGGCGGCTGCAAAAGCAAAGAAAAGTCCGGCACAAATAATGAAGATGCGGATAAGCAACATGTAACTTGCCAAATTGACCTTTTTTTTGTGTTTATCCTTTTCATGACTTGTTACGGCATCGGAAGTAAAAAAAGACACCAGTTTTGACAACACGAGTGATAATATCATGATAGTTAAGAACACGACCAGCCCCATGATCGAAAAATTATAACTCCCTATAGAGCGCTGTTGCGTTAGCGATGCCACAAAAGCTTCATAAATCTGCTTAAATCCATAAAAATTTTTGCCTACCAGAAAAAACCAGCCTAAAACCAGCATCACGTAAAAAAATGTCGGGGCTTCGCTCCCAACACGGTTAAAGTTTACAAAAAACAGCTCGCGGTTTGGCTTTTTATAAATCCCAAGCGCCAAAGTTAATCCCTCGTTAATTAATCTTACCACCCATAAAAACATGATGGCGATAACCACACCGGAGTAGCCACTTACAAAAAAGGTTTTTGCAAGGTTAAAACGCCCAAAACAATTTAATGCTACAGCCGTCAACTGGCATAAAAAAACAAACAGTATAAAATATAATATACTTCGTTCTTTCAACTCTTTTCGTCGTAAGGGTCTCCATAATTTGTAAACAATGTAGACAATACCGGTTATCGAAAGCCATAAAGTAAACAATCTTTCTATCCTGGTAATTTGCAGTAACATATTACCCAAGCCGGCCGCTATAAAAAACACACCCATTGCAATCCAAAACCTGAACCAGTAGCCAACGATATATCTGTGAAATATAAAAGTCAGGCATACAGCAGCTATAAGCCAAATAATAAAACTGATGATAAAAGGAGGATCTGTCAATATAAACTGAAAAACACATAGCGTTAAAAGCGTGGCTGATAACCAGGGATAACGTATCAGCAATTGCCCGGAAAAAGCGGTGTTAAGTTTATCCTCATTTGCCAGCTGCCGCTTCAATGCCCGAATGAAATAGAACGCAGCGGTAATCAATACCAGCAATACAAAAATTTCGTCGATATGGTCTATAAAATAATAGTATAAGACCAAACTACCTTTTATCCATGAAAACTCTATTACATCTTTTATAGGTCGGCTATACCCTGAAGGCTCCCATAAAAATGGAAATTCATTTTCAAATGCCCTTGCGGATAGGTTATTGCTATATATATCCACATCCTCCTTTAGTGATCGCAGCTGATATACTAATAAATCCACCTTTAACTGTAGCGCCTGTAAACTTAGCAGGGCTTTATTTATAGCAGTATCAATGGGGGCGGTTTCTTTAACTACCACAATTATTTTGGCAATGTAATTCTTTACCGCCACTGAATCATTTGGAAATACATATAACACCGAATCGCTGTACAAAGAATCTATCTTAAATCTAAAGCCTGCTACTTTATTAGTATAATTATCCAGTAATATCTTTCTGTCTTCTAATTTTTTTGAAAATTCAACGAGTATCGCGGCTGACACAGATAAGTTTCTTTGTGTTTGTGATGTCCCTTTGTTGATGAAAACGCCATCACTCACCACAGCAATTGATTTGGTTGTTTGATCAAGCAGGACCTTGATCCCGGCGGTATCGATGCCTTCTTTCAGGACAATTTTAGCTTGCCGATTTATTCCCTTCAATAACTCCATGGCACGCCGCTGGTGGAAATCAATTTTCCCGTCATTGTATTTTTTAATACTTCGGACTGTTTCATCATGACCGCGCTTTTGCATCATATGTACAAAATCGAGCTTTTGGGCCGATGTGGTTGAGGGGGTATCTCGTTGTGGGCCATACGGCTTTTGCGCATAAACCGAATTGCTGAATAGTAACAAGAACAGATATAAATAATTTCTCATCCAGGTAAATGATTTTTAAGGTACATAAGTTCGCTTATATTGGGCCGCGACCGTTTGCTTTAAAAATTATAATTGCTATTAGTGGCTTCTTCTTTCAAAAACTATTTCATTTTTTTATAAAGGCAAGTGCCGGTTTGTAAAATATGGATTTCTGGAGTTTATTCTCACCGTACAGTGAGTTGAATACAAAGAAAAAGACAGGGATTATTACCAATAAAAATCTACGCTTAGTCATAAATGCTTCAAATAGGATAGCTCTTTCAAAAAGTGGTGGTTAATTATAAAGATATATTTTTATACGCAAAATCAAATTAATGTTAAAATATAGCAGCTTTTTACTAAATTATATCAAAATAGTATATTTATTTATAACATCAAAGCCATGAAAAAACTTTATTTACCTGCTACTGGGAATAATAATTGCTACCAATTCATTGCATAGGGCCAAACAATAGCTAAGCCAAAGGTCGTTACAAAAGTAATGGTGAAGAATTGCAGGTACAGTTACTAAAAACAGAGAGTCACAAATCAGTTCTGCGAGTGGATACGGTTCTGCAACGGTAAAAAATAGTGGAGATAAAAGTGTTTCCGGTTATAATTCCAATAGCACGTACACCGATCAACATTATGTTGTATCTGTTAGCTTGATGATTTATATGGACACTAATTTAAACATTTTCAGTCAAACACGTAAAAACTTTTGGGCAAATACAGACGGCTCATATAACAGTCAACTTGAATATTTGCTGAAAAAAAGTCCGCTACAAGAAATTAACATATTAATTTGTAATAATTGAACAGCTGTAAATGGCAATTATCATTTTTAAAGACCTATTAATTATATAAAGTTGAACCGTTCAATTCAATACAATAATCGGTTATCCATGCACTTGCAACATCAACGTATAACACATTTGGCTTATTGTTTTTATTGATGGTACCGTTATTTATCCAGGCATTGACCTTAGGTGGCAGATATCTGTTGCCAAATTGGGCCAGGTTAATTATACTTTGATTTTTTTTTACACCGTTTGTAAGCAGCATTAATCCATTTACAACAGGGTTTACATTTTCGTCCTCAAAAGCATTACAGATCAGTGCAGCCTCCTCACTGCTTTGGGTTAATTGCCAGTCAAGCCTTACCAGGTCATTTTTATTAATACCATCTTTCATTGATCTAAAAAACGATTCTTCCCTTGCCAATAGCTTGTCTATTTGATTAGTAGCTGCATAAGCGCGACGGAAGTTTAAAAAGGTTTTAGACTTATCGGCCATGGAGTTTGAGTCAATTAACTTTTGGCTGTTAGCATACTGTTCAAAAGTGATGATTACCTTACCGGCCAGATCATTCAGTTTGATATGATCTATGCTATTTAACTGGTTGTTAAAGATCCTGTCTTTTCCAAGCACGCTGAAAATGGTATCGGCCACATGATCTGCCGAAACTTCTTTCGGGCAAAAGTGGCTCAAGGTTATAATTAAAAATTCTTTTTTATGGCGATCAAGAAATGTTTTAACTGAATCGAGAACATCTTTAAACTGTTCACCATACCCGCCTCCCATGGCATCTTCCATACAATCTGACGAGCTATGTTTAGTGTAAATGGAATTTTTAAACGCCCCTACCCTTAAATCAAACATCCTGATTCCGGCATTTAATTGCTTCCCGATATTGAGTTTTTGGGTGAGTGTATTACATGGATTGATAGAATTGCCATGGATGCCACCTGTACCATTTAACGCCGACATACCGGCATCATGCGCGCCGGGAATAACAATATCCTTTAACGTTAAATTGCCCTTTGCCGGAAACAAAGTATCTTCCATCCAACTTGCCGGGTCATAATTTGCAAAATAGCTGAGGTATAGTTTTTGATCCTCGCCAACAAAAGCCATGATAAACTTTTTGGCATCAACGTTACATATCGAAACGGGATATAGTGTTTTAAAATAGTCAGGAAGCTTATAGCCATTTACAGGCTGATTTTGTTCAACTTCTGAAGCATAATAAATAAGGTTATCTTTTTTGTACCCTTTCCACATATAAAATAAACGGGTAGTATTAAATGCATGATAAACTGCAGGGGCAACCTTCGTTTTTGATTTTTCTACCGCCGTTCTTTTCGTCCAGGTTTTATCCCTGGGATTGTAATCAGCATAAAACATCCCATCATCATTAGTATAGCAGATACGAGCCCGATTATTAGAAAGTGTAACTATAAAAGGATAATCGCCGCTTCTCTTATTCGCGATAGTTTCTAAAACAGCAGGTTTAAATATCCCATCATCGCCGGCATCGAGCAAAGCAATCACCATGTTATTTTTATTATCGGCATGTGAGGCAATCATGACCTTGCCGCTGATCAGCGTAGCTGTGATCCCCAACTTTAATTTCGGCGCACCGTCAAAACTCACCGTATTAACAGCCTGGGTATTAAAAGTGGTATCGCTGTTGTTGATAATGTACTTCAAAGCACCATCGGTACTTATCCAAAAGACATAGATGTGTTTATCGGTTATCCTGAGCACGGGAGAAAAAGCACTCGTTTCGGTACCAACGATAACATCATGCTGTGAAAATTGAGTATCGTATTGTTTGCCAAGATAGCAAACGTGGATAACACCAGCGCCCCCGGCTTCTTTCCAGGTAACAAAATACCTGCCTTTAAAATTAGTGATGTCAATGGCCTTGTCCGTTCTCGCAGCAGGCAAAAAGTTTAATGGTGGAGTAAGACTTAAATTCTGGGCTCTTAATGTACCTACATTTACGAGTATAAACACACAGGCGGGTAAAAAGGCGGACCTGAAAAATTTCATAAAGCAGTTGTTTAAGTTAAAACAAAATAAGGTTTTTACTTAAAATGAAAAAAACATGTGTTGATTGTTTATTTTAAGTGAATTTATAATATTTTTATGTAAAAACGAACCAATGACAAAAACCCTTGCCACCTTTTTGTGCGTTTTCTTATTTGCACAAGCCGTTAGGGCCCAAGATGCAAACTACTGGTCGTCAAGTTATAATCCGGCAGGTTTTTTGACCCCTGGCGCTGTAATAGCCTTTAACCGCGACAGCGGGGTTATGTTCCTGAACCCGGCATTACTGGCCTACAACACAAAAAACACGGCATCAATCAATGCATCTATTTATCAATACGGCAGTATTAATATTAAAAACGGGGCGGGCAGCGGGCTTGATCTTAAATCAACATCGGCCAGTATTATTCCTCAAATGATATCGGCAACGTTGTCACTAAAAGGCAAACATCCTTTTACAATTGGGTATGCGTTAACCAACAACCCGGTAATGAGTTTCCGGGCTAACCAACAGCGTGATGCTACTATCAATGTGCTTGATGACTCTTACAGCCCCGGCAATGAGTATTTTTTGGGTCAGTATAAAAATGTAAATACCATTAATGAAACGGCCGGAATTATAAGCGGCGGCTTTAAAGCATCTGATCATTTCGCTATAGGTATCTCGGCCGAAGGACAAATCCGTAAACAGGACTATGATTATGATGTAAGTTCAAGGGCTTTGTATAATACCAATAGTGCCCTGCTTCCCCAGTTTTCAAATGTACAGGAATCATATACTGCCGGTTATTATCATGTAGGAATCAGGTTTAAAGGAGGAATTGCCTATGATAATGAAAAACATCACCTCGGTTTAACGTTATCATCGCCATTATTACATATCGCAGGCAGCGGAAACTTATTAAGTGACAATGAGATCAGTAATTTAATAATGCCTCACGAGGCAGATACTGTCAATTTACTAACTAATTCAAGGCAGCGCAACCTTAAGGTTAATTACAAAATGCCCGTAAGCGTTGCATTGGGTTATGCTTTTGATTATAAAGGAGGACAGCTTTATATCGTTACTGAATATTTTGCTAAAGTGGGCGAGTACGATATTTTAACACCTAAAAATCAAAGCTTTATAAAGGGAGTGGATATCGGCGACGATCTTCTCACGCCTGAATTCTTAAAATTTAAAGATGCACGCAAAGCAGTAACTAACTTCGGCATAGGCGCAAGCTATTTGTTAAAGCCCGATTTGATGGGATACCTATCATTACACACCGACTTTAATAGTATAAGCCCATCTCTTTACAACATTAATGATGACGGATACAGATCAAACACCGCCAACTACAATATTTATCATTGTCAGATAGGCGCCAACTTTAAAAAGCGCAAATTTAACCTTCGTACGGGCCTGCTGCTTTCCTATGGAACTACCAATAAGTACTTGCAAACCGTAAATTTTGATAATCCGAGTGAAGCTAATTATTTAAGCGGCAATCCGGGATATACCAAAGCGTCGCAATTTTCGGTGGGGCTGATGCTATCGTACATTCACAATTTGTAGGCAGTCAGATCGCATAAATAATATGGTTTTTCATCTGCGCACACCTGCCACATTACCGCTTAAACAACCGAAGCCCAAAACAGGAAAATTGTCATGGGCCGCGGTGATGGCCGCGGTTTATTATACCCTTGACTTTTTTCCTGTGTCGCTAACTTTGTGACTGCGGTGTTGTGGGTTTTATGTGCGCTGTAAGGCAGGCGTGTATGAGGTACGAATACCTGCCTGTTTGCGGTAGCGAGGCTGGCTGCGAACCTCACGTGTGGTGCAATGCAGCAACCTGCCGCAGCGGCCTATTACGTCTATCGCAAACGCATCATTTATTTGCCTTTACCTTTTCAAGCTTAAGCTTGGCTTCCTTTTGATCTTTTTCTGTCTGAGCTGCTACCGGTTCCGCAGCAATAATCGTCTGCTGTTTGACCATTGCTTTTTCAGCCATTTCTATAAATCCATTAGGGTCATCTGTCAACTTTGTGTCAATGGTCTTAGCCACATCTGGGTAAGCGCCTTGACCAGCCAGAAATTGTAGGCTTCGCGATTTAAGCGACAGCATCATCAAACATAAAAGCATTATTTTAGATACATTAGTTCTTATAGATTGATTACCTCGTGTTCATAATGTAATTTCAGTCAGTCCTAATCAGCCGATTTGTTGTTTCGTGTGATACAGCAAAAACGAGCAAAACTCGGAATTTTTGTTTCTTTTTGTTTCAGCTTGTGTCAAGCAAAGGGTTTAAGTGGTTGATTTACAACAAGGGTCTGTTTCAGCTATTTAAGGTGATTCATTTTGTGTCATTTATTCGTGAAACAGTACGGGCAGCGGCAAATACCTTACCTTTGCTGCATGGCCGGCATTTATATCCATATTCCTTTTTGCAAGCAGGCGTGTCATTACTGCGATTTTCATTTCAGCACATCACTAAAATATAAAGATGAACTGCTACAGGCATTGGTTAAAGAGATCAACCTGCAAAAAACCTACCTCGCAAACGAAACCATCGAAACCATTTATTTTGGCGGGGGCACACCATCTATACTAAGCGCTAACGAACTTAACCTGCTTATTGGTACCATAAGCAATCTGCATACGGTTGCAGCCAATGCCGAAATTACTATTGAGGCTAATCCCGACGATTTGGATAAGGCAAAACTACAGGCCCTGCGCCAAACAGATATTAACCGGTTCAGTATAGGCATACAATCGTTTTTTGATGAGGATTTAGAATGGATGAACCGTGTACACCGTGGTAACGAAGCCGAAGCAGCTGTAAAAAGGGCACAAGATATTGGTTTTGAAAACATAACGGTCGACCTCATCTATGGGTACCCGCTGCTGAGTGATCAAAAATGGAAATATAATCTCGACAAGGTTTTTGCACTTGATATTCCGCATGTTTCGTCCTACTCCATGACGGTTGAACCCCAAACGGCACTTGCTTCATTCATCCACAAGAAAAAACAACCTGCTATGAACGACCAGCAAAGCGCCGAGCAGTTTATTTTGCTGATGGATGCCATGCAAACACATAGCTTTGAGCATTATGAGATCTCGAACTTTTGCAAGCCAGGGCATTACTCCAGGCATAACTCCAATTACTGGAAAGGTGTAAAATATTTAGGCATCGGCCCATCGGCACACTCTTTTAACGGCGAAAGCAGGCAATGGAATGTAGCCAATAATGCCAAATACATACAGGTGTTGGAGAAAAATGAACTCTCGGCAGAAACCGAAGTTTTAACCGAAGCCGACCGCCTGAACGAATACATCATGACCTCCCTGAGAACCATTTGGGGGCTTGATCTGGATAAGCTCAACACCATTGCGGCGGGCGCATCAAACCAATTAAATAGCCCAGCACAGCGCTTTTTTGAAAACGGCTGGATAGAACAAAAGGACCGGGTGATTACCTTAAGCCCTATGGGTAAGTTATACGCAGACCACATCGCTTCCGAATTATTTTTTTAATTTTTAATTCAGTTCCCCTCCTCGGAGGGGGCGCGTAAGGATTGCGAAGTGGCTGGGGTGGGCTCGTCCATTTTAAGTTTGTCAAAAGTAAAAACACACCCCTCCGCCCCTCTCAAAAGGGAATCCCACAGACCTGGCTTTTATTTTTCCAGTTCCCCTTCCTAGAGGGGGTGCTTTAGCCTGTGAAGTGGCTGGGGTGGGTAAGTCTGCGATAAGTTTTTATTTAATCCTTATCCCCAATAAATACCCCTCATCAACCACCGCCTAAAACCTGCGGGAGTATGATTATAGCTGCATTATAAAACCAATCAAGGCTTATCCCCGTAACTTGATTTAAATAACAACTTACATCTATTTATGAAAAAATTAATTATCGCGGCGTTTGCATTAGTAGCTATTGCAGTTGCGCCAAAAGCAAACGCACAAACAAAAATGGTAGGCGGTGCAGCAATGTATCCAACCAAAAACATTATTGAAAATGCTGTAAACTCAAACGACCATAAAACTTTGGTTGCTGCTGTTAAAGCTGCCGGTTTGGTTGAAACTTTAGAAGGCACTGGCCCTTTCACCGTATTTGCACCAACAGACGAAGCTTTTAACAAGCTGCCTGCCGGAACAGTTGATAACCTGGTAAAACCTGAGAATAAAGCAACATTGACCAAAATTTTAACTTACCACGTTGTTGCAGGCCGTTTAACATCAAAAGATTTATGGATGCAGGTTAAAGCAGGTATGGGTAAAGCTGAATTAAAAACAGTTGAGGGTGGAACCTTAACCGTAATGGCCGAAGGAAAAAAACTATACCTTGTTGATGAAAAAGGCGGTAAATCATGGATTACCATTGCCGACGTAATGCAAAGCAATGGTGTTATACATGTAGTAAATACAGTATTAATGCCTAACTAAGCTTTTTTTCTTCTACAGAAAAAACAAAAGAAAGAGGCCCGGTTGTGTAAAACAGCCGGGCCTCTTTTTGTCAGCAAAATATCAAAAACAAATTTTAGTATTTATTGGTTTTTAGGTTTTAATTATTTTTGGTTGTTAAATAATTGTGAACATGGGCTTAATTATCTCTCCTATAGATAAAGTTGATCATATCAGCAAAGCTGATTTCATTAACAATTATTTAATCCCACGCAAGCCGCTCATTATCCGTAAAGCCACCGAAAGCTGGCCGGCCCTGCAAAAATGGACCTTCGATTATTTAAAAGAAGCTGTTGGCGACCAGTTAGTCCCCCTGTACGATAGCTCAAAGGCTGATCCATCAAAACCCATCAATGCAGCGGCTGCAGAAATGAAATTTGGTGATTATATTGACCTGATACAAAAAGAACCGACAGACCTCCGCATCTTTTTATTCGACCCGATAAAGCATGCACCCAAACTGCTGGATGATTACCGTTCGCCAACCGACCTGATGGGCGGTTTTTTGGATAAGTATCCCAATATGTTTTTCGGCGGTGCCGGATCGGTTACATTTTTGCACTATGACATTGACCTTGCCCATATTTTTCATACTCATTTTAATGGCCGCAAGCACGTAATCCTGTTTGACCAGAAATGGAGCGAGCGGTTGTATTGTATCCCCTTTGCTACCTATGCTTTGGAAGATTATGATATTGAGAACCCTGATTTTAAACAATTCCCGGCATTGGATGGGGTTGAAGGGCAGGAAGCATTTTTAGAACACGGCGACACCCTTTTTATGCCTACCGGTTATTGGCACTGGATGAAGTACCTGGATGGGTCGTTCTCCATTTCGCTACGGGCCTGGGACAAATCATGGGCCATTAAAGCCAAAAGCTTATACAATCTGCTTGTACAGCGCAAGTTTGACGACCTGATGAAAAAGAATTTTAAAACCAAGTATATGGATTGGAAGGAAGAGCTGGCAGTTAAGCGTGCAAATAAGGCCTTGCAAGAGCACGAACCCGTGTAGTTTTGTAATTTTTAACAATCTGTTAATATACTTAGTGGTTTTATTTCGTTATTTTGTTAGTTCCTGGTGAATAGACTATGTTTATTAGTTTATGTTGATACAGGAAGCAAATAAAATATGAGCTTTATCCTTAACCCGATAGACACTGTTGACAATATTAGCCAGGCAGATTTTACAGCAAACTATTTAAAGCCTCGCCGGCCGGTGGTTATAAAGGGGCTTACCAATAACTGGGCCGCCCGCGAAAAGTGGACCCCTGAATATCTGAAGCAAGCCGTTGGTAGCAAAATAGTACCGCTTTATGATAATTCAAAAGCCGATCCATCAAAGCCGATCAATTCATCAGCAGCCGAAATGCCGTTTGATGAGTATATCGACCTAATCATGTCTGAACCAACTGAGCTGAGGATTTTCTTCTTCAATATTTTTAAACAAGCCCCGCATTTATTAGAAGATATTGCCTTTCCTAAAGAATTAATGGGCGGTTTTATTGAAAGCATGCCATCTATGTTTTTTGGCGGATCAAACTCGGTAACTTTTTTACATTACGATATTGATCTTCCGCACATATTTCACACACATTTTGGCGGTAAAAAACACGTTATCCTTTTTGAAAACAAATGGAAACGCCGTTTATACTGTATCCCCAATGCAACATACGCGCTGGAGGATTATGATGTATTGAACCCGGACACCAAAAAATTCCCGGCATTAGAAGGCGTTGAGGGCACCGAAGCATTTTTAGAGCATGGCGACACTTTGTTTATGCCTACCGGCTACTGGCACTGGATGAAATACCTGGAAGGTGGCTATTCCCTAAGCCTGCGCGCATGGGATGCCTCTATTACCCGTAAAGCAGCGAGCGTATACAACCTGGCTGTAAAAGGTGGGTTGGACAGTGTTTTAAAAATGGCGTTTAAGGCTAACTATGCAAAATTCCGCGAGGAGTTGGCGGTTAAATGGGCCAACAGAGAATTAGCTTCCGGTAAACCTTATTAGTTGGTTACGTACCTACGGCACGCAGGGTAAAGAACAATATTTTGTTCTACCAGTATTTAGCCCCGATGGGGCTTTTTTATTGGATAATATTTTCTTCTTCTCCGTTCATAGCCAACTCTTTATTGTGCATTGATGGTAAGTTATCCACGATGATTTTTTATTACGAAGTATGATCAACCACTATTTTCCACTCGCCGTTAATTTTTCTGAACCAAAGGGTAAAGTATCCGCCCGGTGCATCCTTTTCACGGTCAAGGTGCCAGCCGCCTAACATAAAGGCATTATCGGCATCAAGCAAATCAACCTTTAAAACGGTAAAGGTAAGTTTACCCATTGCGGCTTTGTCGGGATAGGTTTTTCTGTAATGGGCAATAGTGGCGTTCCAGCCATGGGTTGGTGCCTTACTGCTAACAAATAACAGCGAGTCTGATCTCCAATAGCCTTTCATAAAGCCTTCAATATCGCCGTTGTTCCAGGCAAGGCGCTGTGTTTCCAGTACTTTTAAAATAGCTTCCTTATCCTGCGCATGCAGGCAAAAACTTGTTGTAATAAACAAAAGGCATAAAAGGACGATTTTTTTCATAGCAGCATATTAAATAATAAATTTTCGGGCTTCCTAATTTATCAATAATTCATAATCATTCCAATAATTCTCAAAGCCAGCAACTATATTTACCATCATGAAAAACATACTTTGCTTCGGTGAAATTTTATGGGATACCTTTGGCGACGAAAAAGTTGCCGGCGGCGCACCAATGAACGTTGCCAGGCACCTAGTACAGCAAAATATGGAGGTACAGTTTGCCAGCCGTATTGGTAAGGATACTTCGGGCGAGGGATTGGTTAGCTTTTTAAAAGGCAACGGCTTATTCAGCGAATTGATCCAGATGGATGATAAATTACCCACCTGCGAAGTTACTGTTCAATTAGATAAGCAGGGGGCAGCAACTTATATTATCCCCGAGCCTGTATCATGGGATAACATTCAACCCGACAAATTACTCACGAAAGCTGCTGAGAAAGCATCTGCCATTATATATGGCAGTTTGGCTTGCCGGGAAAGTACCACCCGTGATACCCTGCTGAATTTATTGAATGAAACCACCGCGTTAAAAGTTTTTGACGTGAATTTGCGTGCCCCCCATTACACACTCTCAACCATTGAAACCCTGGTGGCAGGTGCAGATGTGATCAAGATGAATGAGGACGAAGCAGCCCTTTTAATTGGTGGTAACACCCATAATATAAAGGAGAATATTATTGAGTTTCAGAAAAAGTATCATGCGCAAACCATTTGCGTTACCCGCGGCGATAAGGGTGCCATTGCCTGGCACGATTATGAATTTTATGAACACCCCGGCTGTCATGTATCTGTAGTTGATACGGTAGGTGCCGGCGATTCATTTTTAGCGGCTTTTGTTTCGGGCCTGTTAAAAAAAGAGCCCATGCAGCAACTGATTGAAAAAGCTTGTTATGTTGGCGCATTTGTAGCCGGCCACCGTGGTGCAAACCCAGTTTATGACGATAGTTTAAAAGCAATGTTTTAATAGATTGATTATTTATTTGCAATTGCACTTTTAGGTTCACCTTTTAATGATTGGGTAGCCCTTACAGTTCAAATCATTTTTGCGCTATTAATGCCCATTCTGCATGCAAAAAGATTAATGCATATCCCCGTTATTAGCTTATAATAAATTAACAACCAGCATATTTTCCTGCACTTTGTCATTCTATCATAACAATTCATCTAATTAAAACTTTTAAGAGAAATAATCCGTTATTTTATGTCAGAAAGGGTAACGTATGCGTGGATTTGAATTTTCGAAGTTTAAGCCCAATCAAGTCCCAAAAGGCGGATTTGAGGAATTACTGAAATTATTTTTGGAATTGCTTAACTATACATCAGGCGATGCAGGCGAAGCTTTGGCCTGGATGAACGAGCTTGATAAACAATATAATATTACCAATGACGAATATGGCATGGGTAATTTTATCGACGATCTGAAACAAAAGGGCTACTTGAGTGAAGACGAACAAAGCAGTGAGATTAAAATCACCGCAAAAACAGAACAAAGCATTCGCCAATCGGCACTCGAAGAGATCTTCGGGAAGCTAAAAAAATCGGGGAAAGGTAATCACCGTGCGCCACAATCAGGGCAGGGTGATGAAAAAAATGCGGAGCGCAGGGAGTTTGAGTTTGGCGACAGCCTGGACCAGATCAACATGACGCAGTCAATCCACAACGCACAGGTAAACCATGGCATCGGTGATTTTATGATGACCGAGCGCGATCTGGAAGTTGAAGAAATGGACTTTAAAACCCTTACTTCAACCGTGCTGATGATTGATATATCGCACTCCATGATTCTTTACGGCGAGGACAGAATTACCCCCGCAAAAAAGGTTGCAATGGCATTGGCCGAACTGATACGCACCAAATATCCTAAAGATACCTTAGACATTGTGGTTTTTGGAAACGATGCATGGCCCATTACTTTAAAAGATTTGGCTTATTTACAGGTTGGCCCTTATCATACCAATACCTATGCCGGGCTTGAGTTAGCAGCAGATTTGCTGCGCCGCCGTAAAACGCACAACAAGCAAATATTTATGATAACTGACGGTAAGCCTACGTGCTTAAAAGAAGGGAATAAATATTATAAAAATAGCATAGGGCTTGATAGAAAGGTAGTGAACAAAACCCTGAATATGGCTGCACAATGTAAAAGGCTCAAAATACCTATCACAACTTTTATGATAGCTAAAGACCCTTACCTGCAACAATTTGTACGTAAGTTTACAGAAACAAACGGTGGCAAGGCATTTTACAGTTCATTGAACGGTTTAGGCGAATATATTTTTGAGGATTATATCCGCAACCGCCGTAAAACAGTAAGGTAAGTTTGTTGCAGGCAGATGCCCAATGACACAAAATGACTAATGACCATTGACAGCATAGATTACCTGGTTTTAACTGTTAAGGATATTTGAAGAAACGGGTGCTACCGGTAAAATACGTTTGGTATATTTCAGAGATCCTGATCAAAACCTCATTGAGGTGAGCAATTACTAATGCAGCCGTTTACCGGCTTTTAAAACTATCAGAAAAACGAATGAATAAATTAGATATAAAAACCCTTGGCCAGTTAAAGAAAACTGATTACAAAAGCCGATCGGTAAAGGATGAGTTAAGAGAAAACCTGATAACGCAATTGCAAAAAGGCGAAGGCGGTTTTGAAGGTATTGTTGGTTTTGAGGATACGGTTATCCCCGATCTGCAGACCGCTATATTATCACGTCATAATATATTACTTTTAGGCTTAAGGGGGCAGGCAAAAACACGTATTGCCCGCTTGCTGGTTAACCTGCTTGATGAGTATGTACCATATATTGAAGGATCAGAATTATATGATGATCCTTTGGCGCCAATCTCGTGGTTTGGCCATAATGAAATTTTAGCTAAGGGCGATGCTACGCCAATAGCCTGGGTACACCGCTCAGAACGTTATACCGAAAAGTTAGCTACCCCGGATGTTACCGTTGCCGATTTAATTGGCGATGTTGACCCTATTAAGGCCGCTACTATGAAGTTAACCTATTCGGACGAGCGTGTTATCCACTTCGGATTGATACCGCGTGCGCATAGGGGTATATTTGTAATTAATGAACTGCCCGATCTGCAGGCAAGGATCCAGGTATCACTGTTTAATATTTTACAGGAAAGAGATATCCAGATCCGTGGTTTTAAACTGCGCCTGCCGCTCGATCTGCAATTTGTGTTTACGGCAAACCCTGAAGATTATACCAACCGTGGTTCTATTGTAACGCCGCTTAAAGATCGTATTGAAAGCCAGATTCTTACTCACTACCCACGTTCTGTTGAGATCTCCCGTAAGATCACCCAGCAGGAAGCCTCGCTGTCGGCAGAGCAACGTGCTACAGTTGAAGCTGATGGATTAGTAAAAGATTTGGTTGAACAAATAGCTTTTGAGGCCCGTAATTCTGAATATATTGATAAAAAATCAGGTGTATCAGCCCGTTTAACCATATCGGCTTATGAAAACCTGATCAGCAATGCCGAAAGGCGCATGCTCATCAACCATGAAAAAAGCACGTTTGTACGCATCTCTGATTTTTTAGGTGTTATCCCGGCTATTACCGGTAAAATAGAGTTAGTTTATGAGGGCGAATTAGAGGGCCCGGGTAAAGTAGCCAACATTCTTATCGGCAAAGCTATCAAAACACTGATGCTGCAATTTTTCCCTGATCCTGAGAAATCTAAAAAATCAAAGGCACCAAATCCGTATGCCGAGATCATTGCCTGGTTTAGCGATGGCAATAGCTTATCAGTGATAGACCAGCTGCCGCAGCAGGAATATAAAAAGATGCTTAATTCGGTAACCGGGTTAAAAGCACTGGTTAAAAAATTCCACCCGCGTTTAAGCGAAAACCAGGACCTTTTGCTGATGGAATTTGTTTTGCACGGCCTGTCTGAATTTTCTCAATTAAATAAAGGTTTCCTTGATAATGGCTTTGCGTTTTCAGATATGTTTAACAGTCTGTTTAACCTGCAGCCCGATGAGGACGACCTGGATATAGATGATGACCGTTATTAATTAAAAGGTTATTCCCACCCAAGAGAGCAATCTTTTACAGGATGCATTGTCCGCACTGCATCCTGTAAAAGATTTCTTTTTTTTAGTTTCCAACCGCAAGTTTTTTTTCACAAACTTTGCGTTCAAATAAGGGGCAGCTCACATAAATCATCAGCTTACAAAATGAAGGGACAAACCCTCCAGATAATTATCCTGGCAGCAGTACTTTTACTGATTGACACCTATGTTTTAAACGGGCTTCGCGGAGCTTCAAAAAAATGGCGTTTTGTTAACAGCAAAAAGTTTCCACTGGTTTACTGGCTCTTATCTGCCTTTTTGATGATGATTTTAGTTATTTCAATCTACATTCAGATTGATCACATGATCCGCCTGGCATTTATTACTATGTTTTTTGTGGTGCTATTGTTCAAGGCATCGTATGTGCCGGTTATTTTGATTGACGACATCCGCCGATTAATTATTTACACCAGCAACCGCTTTAAAAAGCCCCTGCCTGCCGAAAAAACTGAAGCCCCAAAAATGGATACCATTCCCCGTTCCGAGTTTTTGATGAAAGCCGGGTTATTAGCCGGTGCGGTGCCGCTGGCTGCTTTAAAACTGAACATGAAAAGCGGGCTTTATGATTATCATGTAAAGCACCAAAAACTATACTTAACTAATTTACCCAAAGCGTTTGATGGTATCAGGATCGGCCAGATCTCTGATATTCATTCGGGCAGTTTTTACAACCCAAAAGCAGTGCTGGGCGGTGTTGAAATGCTGATGCGCGAAAAGGCCGACCTGATATTTTTTACCGGCGATTTGGTAAATAGCGTAAGCAGTGAGTTAGGCCAGTACCAGGACATTTTCAGCAAGGTAAAAGCACCTTTAGGAGTATATTCATGCCTTGGTAACCATGATTATGGCGATTATGCCTGGTGGCCAAATGAAGCCGCCAAACGTAAAAATTTGCAGGAAATAATTACCGCACATAAAAATATGGGGTATGACCTGCTGATGAATGAAAACCGCAGACTAAAAATTGATGGCGAAGAAATTGGCATTTTAGGGGTTGAAAACTGGGGCGATTTAAGCCGTTTTCCAAAGCATGGCCGAATGGACCTTGCCGTAAAAAATACGGACGATCTGCCGGTAAAGTTACTCCTCTCGCACGATCCATCACATTGGCGCGCGCAGATATTGCCGCAGTACCCGCAAATTGATGCCATGTTTTCGGGCCATACACATGGCATGCAAATGGGTATCCAAACCGAACATTTTCAATGGAGCCCTATTGAGTATGTTTATAACGAATGGGCCGGCTTGTACCACCATGGCCAGCAGCAATTATATGTAAACGTGGGCTACGGCTTTTTAGGCTTCAGGGGAAGGGTTGGAATATTGCCGGAGATTACGATATTTGAATTAAAGTGTGGCACCAATCCATTGCTTAATAAAGCTTAGGTTTTAGGCTAAGGTTGGCCACTTATATTGAAGATGAAAAAAAATTTACACGCCGTTTTTGATTTTCTGCTCTTCAGTAATATTTTCATGTCGCTATGTGCTATAGCGCAGGGATTGGTAACGTTTTACTTAATTGGCGCCAAGCCAGTTTTCCCGGTACTTGCCTTATTATTTACCTCAACATTAGGTATTTATAATTTCAGCATTTTAATTACCAAACCGGCACAGCCCGATAAATCGCCGCTTAAACGGATCCGCTGGTTTTTCTCGCACTACCGGTTAATGGTTACGTTTACCATTGTATCGCTGCTGTCGCTTGTGCCGCTATTTGTGCTGATGTCGATGGAGTCAAGGATACTGCTTATTTTTTTAAGTGTCATCTCCTTTTGCTATAGCCTGCCGCTGTTTACAGTAGGCGATCAAAAATTCGGCCTTCGCAATATCCCCGGATTAAAGCATTTTATGATCACCTTAGTGTGGACCATGAGCACCGTTCTGTTACCCGTTCTGGAAGCACAACACCTGCACCTCACTAATGTTTCACTGCGAGACACCACTATCCTTATTGCTAAGCGATTTTTACTGATTGCGGCACTTGCCATACCTTTTGACATCCGCGACCTTTTTGAAGACCGCAAATCGGGCTTAAAAACAGTACCCGTAGTATGGGGCGAAAAAAATGCTTACCTGTTTTGCCAGGTATTACTAATTGGCTATGTTGTTTTGCTCTTCCTTTTCCGGAACGGGGGCTTTAATGCCAGTTTCTTTGCGCTAACCTTAACCGCCGTATTAACGGGCTGGCTCATTTTCAGGTCTAAATGGGAAAAGAATGAATACTATTACTTCTTTTTTATGGATGGTATACTGATACTGCAATATTTTATGCTGCTGCTGTTTAACAAAGCTGCGGTATGGATTTAGTTAAGGAATACCCTGCTAATCCATCTATCTAAAACAAACGCCAATGGCTGCTAACTACAACAATTCTGCATGGTTTTATGACAGGCTATCGCGGATGGTTTATGGCAAAGCATTGGTAAATGCACAAGTATGGCTGCTGCAATATATCCCGGCAAACAGCAATATCCTTGTAGTGGGCGGAGGTACCGGCTGGATACTGGACGAACTCGCTAAGCTTCATCCCGCAGGTTTACAGATAACCTATGTTGAGGTAGCTGCCAATATGATGGCCCTTTCAAAAAAAAGAAATGTAGCCGCTAATAAAATCACATACATGAACCTGCCAATTGAAAACGCGGAATTGAGCCGTGTTTTTGATGTGGTAATAACCCCCTTTTTGTTTGATAATTTTACTGAGCAAACCCTGCAAAAGGTATTTAACCATATCAACCTGTTAATTAAGCCAAATGGTTTATGGCTGAATGCCGATTTTCAGCTTACCGGTAAATGGTGGCAAAATGTATTATTAAAGACGATGTTTATGTTTTTCAGGATTCTCTGTAATATTGAGGCCTCCCGGCTGCCGGATATTGAAACGCACTTTAAAAACAATGGTTATACCGTAATTGGGCAACAAACCTTTTTCAATGAATTTATTATATCAAAGGTTTATAAGGCGGGGGAATAGTCTTTTGGTAGAGGCACAATACTTTGTGTTTCTACCCATGCAGATCAACCATGTTTAGCGGCCCTGTAAAATCGGGGATTTCTTGTACCTCGCAATGACGCGCGGAGAAAGACTTTTTTAACAATCGTCATTGCGATGAGGAACGAAGAAGCAATCACGAACTATGCAGATCAACCTTGCTTAATTGCTCTGTACAGTCGGGAATGCTTCATACCTCGCAATGACGCACGGTGATAACTATCCGTTGTAAACAAACTTATAACCAATTCCCCTTACTGTTTGCAGGTACTGTGGCGAGTCGGCATTGGTTTCAATCTTTTTGCGCAGCCTTACAATATGCATATCAAGGGTACGGGTATTTACATCGGCATTATAACCCCAAACTTCCATCATCAGTTCTTCGCGGTTAATTACTTTGTTCTTGTTTTTCAGGAAATAAAGCAAAATACGATTCTCCAATATTGTAAGCTCAGTTTTGCGGCCATCCCGTATCAGCAGGTGCGTGTTTGGCAAATGCTCCATGTTAGCAAACTTATACGATTCTGATTTTTCGCTATTGAGCGAAAACTTGATCTTATTATCAATCATCGCCACTAAAACATCCATATTAAATGGTTTGATGATATAATCAGATACGCCAAAGTTATATGCCTCAATCTTGTCTACATCCTGCCCTTTAGCAGTCATCATGATCACCAGGTTATCAAAACCCTTTTCGCGGATGTTGGTACAAACTTCTGATCCCTGCTTACCGGGAAGCATCCAATCCAGCAGCACAATGTCGGGTAGTTCCTGGAGGATAATTTTTTCGGCAGTATCACCATTTGCAGCCTCTAATACTTTATACCCTTCTGATTGCAGGCGCTCCGATACCAGGAAACGCAGGTTTTCATCATCTTCAACAAGCGCTATCTTTATTTCTCTGTTCATATCTCAATTTTCATAGGGTAAAGTAACAATAAACTCCGACCCTTCATTTACTTTGCTGTTAACTATTATCTCTCCGTCCATAAAATTAACCAGTTCTTTGCAAAAAGCCAAGCCTAAGCCTACACTTCCGTTTTGGTTGTACTGGTTCTCTACGCGGTAAAATTTCTTAAATATATTAAGCAGTTCATTCTTTTGTATCCCTATCCCCTTGTCAGCAAACGAAAATATAATATTCTTTTTGCCGTGACTAACCGTTATACTTAATTCTTTTTTCTGCGGATGCGAATACTTGTAGGCATTCTCCATTAAATTCTGAAATATACTGCCTAATAAAACCGGATCGGTATAAAAAGACATTATATCCAGAACTTTAAATTTAAGCTTAAAATCAGGATATTTCACCCTGAAAGTTTCAATATAACTACTTACAAATACCTCAACATTTATTTCCTCTTTTTTTATGTTGATGGATTTGTTTTCAAGCTGCGTAAATGAAAGCAATTTATTCATCAGCTCGTTTAATTTATCTGCCTCTTCATTTAAAATTTTGCCGTACTGTTTGCGCTGCCGCTCGCTCAGTTCGCCATCGCCGCTCAGGTTTGAGCCTGCAATTTTTATAACACTCACTGGTGTTTTAAACTCATGGGTAAAGTTGTTTATAAAATCGTACTGCAACTTAAACAGCTTAATGTTTGCATTTAAGTTACGGTAAATAAGCCAGCCAATAAGCACTAAAAAACAATAAATAAGCAATACCAGCGCACCAATAGGCATAAACCTGCGGTTAGTTTCGGCATTCAGATAGTTTGGGGCCGAGCTAAAGTAAAGTTTATAATCAGAAAAAGCACCAGGCAGGGCCACTTCGGTTATCAGGTTGCCATTTTGGTTATCGGGCGGATCATAAACTACCGGCTGAATGCTAATATCCTGGTAAAGCTCCTTATGCGAATTTTTCACCTTTAACAAATAAGGATCCAAAAAAAACGTCATCATATTTTGTTTATAGAAAGATGATAAATTACCATGTTTCTCCAGCTCGCGGAACATCTTTACATCCTCCCTGCGCAAAATGTTTGAGTAACTTATCTTATCAGGCTTAACATCATAAAAAGACCGGAAGATCTCGGCTTGTGTTGATCCGCGCGTGGTATCTGACAGTGCTATGTAGTTACCCAGCTTTATCGCCATTTGGTTAAAATCAGGTTCATCGGTAGTATTCCAGATACGTAAGCCGGTTACATGGCCATCTTTGGGCCAAAACTGGTACATTGACCGTATGGAGATGCCCAGGTTATCCTTTACTACCGCATTGTTCTTTTGCTTCCCTATTTCTATATCATAAAAAACAACCTTTTTAACAAACTTATAATCGTGGAAAACAGCATCGGTATATTTAGCTGCGGAGGTAGAATCCAAAAAGCCCTGGTAGGAGGTTATCTCGGGAATTTTATTTTGAAAAAGATCATTATAGGGTTTTATGGTTTGTTCTAATACGTCGATCTTTTTAGAGGAAAATTCATTTTCAACATATTTGGCATTAAGGCTGTAGGATACAATAAGCGCAATTATAAAGGTTACCGAAATAAGCACCAGGAAGAAAATGATGAGCGAAAAATTTTTACGGTAGATGTTCTCCTGCCTTTTCATATAAAGGAGGCTTATGGTTTTACCCGCATGTTGTTATCCAGAAACAGCTCAATTTCGGCATACATTTCGGTACGGTTACGCTGACTGCGGAAGAATGTCCGTTCGTTGGGTTTCAAAAAATATTTTACGTTATCGTTTCCGTTTTGCCTGCGCAGTTCGCGTACAAACTGGTTAAGCTCGCTGATATTTGCCCGGTCGTCCTTTGCACCCTGAAAAATAAGTACAGGTGCTTTTATCTTATCCGTATTAAATACGGGCGATATGGCCCTCAACTGGCTGGCATCCTTTTCAGGGTCGCCCACCATTTCGTACATCATTTTTACTGATGGTTTAAAAAATGGCGGTGCATCTTTGATATAGGTAAAAAAGTTAATTAAGCAATGCTGCACAACGGCACAGTTGTACATACCCGGGTGAAACGATAAGCCATACAATGCCGAAAAGCCACCAAAACCACCACCAAGAAAGGCGATTTTTTTAGGGTTAGCAATCTTATTTTTTATGAGCCAGTTAACGCCGTCGGTAATATCCTGCTGCATTTTACCACCAACCTGCTTAAAGCCGGCACTATGAAAAGCTTTTCCAAAACCAGTTGACCCCCTATAATTTACTTGGAAAACAGCATAGCCCCTGTTGGCTAAAAACTGTACTTCGGGATTGTAGCCCCAGCTGTTATGACTAAAAGGGCCATCGTGCGGCAAAACCACTACCGGCAGGTTAGTTTTTTTATTACCTAAAGGCAAGGTTAAATATCCGTTTAAAGGCATACCATCGCTGGCGGTAAATGATACCGGTTTCATGTCACAAAGCTCTTCAGTTTTAAGGGTGGTATTTGCATCACCTAACTTGGTAAGCTTACTTGCTTTGTTTTCGTAAAGATAAAACGAGCCCGGATTTTTATCAGTGTAGGTACTTACAACAAATTTATCTTCGGCACTATCCCTATCGGCAATATCCACTTCGTTACCTTTCAGCTCGTTCAGTAATTTATCATAAATGCCTTTTATATCAGGGTTTATAAAATATTTCTGCGGCCTTGCTGCATCCCACGAAACCAGCTCAAGCCTGTGCTTATTTCTTGAATAAATGGCATCCTGAATATCAGCATTGTCTGATGCGTAAACCACCTTTATTTCCTTACCGTCTTCCGCATTAATTTCAACCAGTGCCGCCTTATCACGGTTCACGTTTGAAAGCGCGTAGAAATAATTCTTTTCGCCTGTAAAGGCTATCGGCTTAACGGATGTTTTAAAGTTATTGGCGATGATGGTTTTAAATGGTGAGTTTTCGTCAGGGCGAAACATTACATTTTCATCAACCCCATCTGATGCTTTTACTAAACGGATCTTACCATCAGCATCAGGGTACCATTGGGTTATATTACCCGGATTAACAAGGTACATAGTAAGTACGCCCGTTCTGATATTCAACCTGTAAATATCAAAATTCGCCGGGTCGCGTTTGTTCATCTTTATGGTAACCACATCCGGATCATGCTTGTCCCTGTTCAGTAAACTTATCCTTACTTTTTGCTCCGATAAAATATTACGTACGCTAAATTTAGTTATGTCCAGGGCAAACATTTTAAACTCATCGGTGGCAATTATATCCTGGCTAAAAACTATCTGGTTATCATAGGTCCAAAAATAATCGTTTCTAACCGAGTAATCATTAAACGAGGTAGCCATCCGTTCATGCCCGTTGGCCAGCGTTTGTATAAAAAGGTTCTGCTTATCTTTATAAGGCTTAAGGTAGGAGATGTATTTACCATCGGGCGATATTTTGAAAGCACTTTTTTCAGTCGTTTTAAAAAAATCAATAATGGGTATTTGGGTTGTTTTGTGCTGCCTGCAGGCACTTAAACCCATTACTGCATAAATAAAAATTAATATTCTAAAATGCTTTAGCATTAGTTTATTAGTCGTGGTAATTAATCAGGTTAAGTTATACAATAAACTCAATCTATTACAAGTGTCACTACAATTTTACCCATAAACAGCGTTATATAATCATTTAACAGCGTGTCCAAATCATTCGTAATAATTGATTATTTTTGAGCAAATGAAGCAATTTTTCATCGGTATTTTTTTTGTTTTTATAAGCTGTTCAACACTTTTTGCGCAGGATACTGATTTGCTCTTAGCTAAACAATTTGCAGCAAACGGCGAGCAGCAAAAAGCACTTGACATATACCAGAAACTTTACAAACAGGATAACGAGGCTTACTTTAACGTTTATATTTATAGCCTGCTGGGCACAAAAAAGTTTGATGAAGCAATAAGCGTCACCAAAAAAATGATACGAAAGCACCCTGGTGATCCGCAGTATGTTATCACCTTAGGCACTGCCTACACTCAACAAGGCTCTATCGAAAAAGCGGATGCACTTTACGAAGACCTGATTAAAAACCTCCCCGCTGATCAGAATGAAATTGTAACGCTTGCTTCACAGTTTTACCAGAATGCCAATGTGGATTATGCCATCAGGATATTTCAGCAAGGCCGCAAGCTTTTAAAAAATGATGCGCTTTTTTCTTTCGAACTGATCAACCTGTACCGGTATAAAAGGGACAAGACGGCCATAACCGAAGAATATTTAAACTTTTTGCCAACCAATCCAACCTTTATCAGCCAGGCCGAAAATACTTTATCAACGCTTTACGAAGGCCCTGCCGATTATGATTTACTAAAGTTTGCCCTGCTTAAACGCATCCAGAAAGATCCGCAACAAACGCTCTTTGCCGAACTGCTTACCTGGCAATACCTACAACAAAAACAGTTTGACCTTGCATTGAATCAGGCTCTGGCTTTAAGCCGTCGCCAAAACGATGATGGCTCAACTATTTTTGAGCTGTGCCGCACGCTTACGGCTAACGATGCTTATGACGCCGCCATACGCGGGTACGAATACCTGGTGAGCAAAGGCAAGGACGGTCAATTTTATATCCCTGCAAAAATCGAACTCATCAACACTAAAAACCTGAGGGTAACATCGGGCAAGTACACAAAGGACGACCTGCTAAGTCTTGAAAAAGATTATATTGACCTGCTAACGGAGTTCGGTAAAAACAATAATACAGCCTTTGCCATGCAAAAATTAGCTAACCTGCAGGCATTTAAGCTGCACAAATTAGCCGATGCCCAAAAGCTTTTGGAAGAAACCATCAACTTACCCGGTATTGACCCTAACCTGCTGGCAAGCTGCAAGCTCGATTTAGGCGATATCAGCCTGTTAAATAATCACCCCTGGGATGCTACACTATTATATAGCCAAGTTGAAAAGGATTACCCTAATACATACATTGGCCAGGATGCCAAGTACCGCAATGCTAAATTAGCCTATTATACCGGCGATTTTACCTGGGCCAAGGGCCAGTTAGATGTTTTAAAAGCCGCCACATCGCAATTAATTGCTAACGATGCACTTAACCTTTCGTTATTGATCTCGGACAATATTGCAGCCGATACCAGCGGTGCCGCGCTTAAAATATATGCCCGCGCCGATCTGCTGATATTTGCCGAGCAGCCCGATAAAGCCTTACTCACTTTGGATAGCATTGATAAAAAATACCCGGGCAATTCCCTTACTGATGATATTTTGATGGCTAAAGCACGCTTGCTGATGCAACAAAAGGATTATGCCGGCGCCGTACCGCTACTTAAAAAGATTGCCGAAGAACACAGCACCGATCTTTGGGCCGATGATGCCGTTTTTATGCTGGGTGATATTTATGAAAATCATTTATCGGACAAAGAGCAGGCTAAAACCTATTATCAAAAAATCATCACCAGTTACGGCGGCAGCCTTTGGCTCAATGAAGCCCGCAAACGTTTCAGGCTGCTGCGTGGAGATAAGAATGATGTATCGTCTTAAATTTTTAGCGCATATATATATATCGGATATTGGGCTGATGTATGCTTCTTGCCACGCAAGCTATCTGCAACATTTGCACCGCGCTTTCAATTTACTCCAACTAAAATTGTACTTTTACAACGATGATCATATTTAACGATACTGTAATTGTGGAAGAAGCTATCCACGATAAATGGCTGGCCTGGGTTAAGGAAATACATATCCCGGCAGTAATGGCAACCGGTTATTTTCAATCGTACCAGATATTGAATGTTATTGATTCGCCTAACGAGGGTGTAACTTATTGCGTTCAGTACTATGCCGAAACCATTGAACATTTTAACAAATTTTACAACCAGCACCTGCACCAGTTACAGGCATTACATAACCAGGAGTTTGAGAACCAGTTTGTGATCTTTAACACTTTAATGAAAACTGTTGATTAAATGAACATTATAGAAACCTATATTAAGGGCTTATTGATTATTGAACCACGCATTTTTAGTGACGATCGCGGTTATTTTTATGAAAGCTATAATAAAAGTAAATTTACCGAAGCTGGCATACCTGTTGATTTTATACAGGATAACCAGTCGTTCTCACATAAAGGAGCAGTGCGCGGCTTACATGGGCAGGCTAACCCATTTGCCCAAGGCAAGTTAGTGCGCGTTATTAGCGGCCGGGCATTAGATGTTGCGCTTGACATACGTAAGGACTCCCCTACTTTTGGTAAACACTTTTCGGTTGAACTGAGCGGTGATAATAAATTGCAGCTCTGGATCCCGGCGGGTTTTTTGCATGGATTCTCTACCTTAGAAGATAATACCATTTTTACCTACAAAGTAAATAACTATTACGACAAGGCATCAGAAATTGGTGTATTATGGAACGATCCTGCTTTGGGTATTGACTGGGGTGTGGCACCAGAAGATGCTTTACTTTCGCCAAAGGATGAGATTCTCCCCGACTTTAAATCTTTTACAAGTCCGTTTTGATCAGAATTTTCAGGATTTAGGGATTGCCAGAACTGGATTATATCAGTGTTCAATAATTTTTCTCAATAAAAAGCAAAAGGCTTAACAGAATCTGTAAGCCTTTTGCTTTTCGTCTATTTTTAAGACAATGGTTATTTTATTAAGTTATACAATTCATCCAGCTTTGGCGAAAGTATAATTTCAATACGCCTGTTTTTAGTACGGGCCTCATTTGTATTAGCCGGATCAACTGGCTGGTATTGGCTCTTGCCGGTTGCTGTAAGCCTGTGCGGATCAATCTTTTCAACTTCGGTTAAGTAACGGCAAACCGAGGTAGACCGTAATACGCTTAAATCCCAGTTATCCTTTATCTGGCCAAGGCTAATTACTTTTTTATCATCAGTATGACCTTCTACAGCTATATTAATATCCGGTTCTTTGTTTAGTACAATTGCTAATTGCTCCAATGCCTGTTTACCACGTGCATCAATTACAATACTTCCCGATGGGAACAGCAATTTATCAGTTAATGAAACATATACCTTTCCGTTTCTGATATCAACAGATAAACCATTTTGCTGGAAACCTAACAACGCCTGCTGTAGTTTATCCTTCAGCGCATTGGTAGCCTCATCACGTTTGTGCAGGGCATCCTCCACTTCTTTCAGGCGGGCCTCTCTCTTTTTCAAATCACTCGATAACTCATTGACCTTTGATGAGCTGGCGCTGAAATTATTGTTCAATGAGTTATACTTATCATTCAACGCATTGTAAGTACCATTTAAGGTATTATAACTGGCATGCAGATCTTTTAATTCGCGATGCAGGCGCATGGTATCAGCGCGCAGCCGGGCTACGGTATCTTCCAAAGCACCTGAGCGGATAGACAATGAATCGCGTTCGGCAAGTAAAGCCTTATATTTTTTAGGCGATAGCACCACGCATGAGTGTAACGCTAAACAAATAACGGCGGCAAGTAAGGTGTATTTGAGTTTCATTTTATTTATATGATTTTAGGCAATGGCATTATTTAAAAACACATTAAGCGGTTGTATTTTGCTGCATATAGCTGCAACTGCGGCAGCAGCATTTTCTTTTGATAACTCATCCTTTTTAAGGTAATGGAAGGCTACAAAACTTTTCAGCTTTAACAATTCAATATTTTCATTATCAACAGTATACTCCCTGGGCACATTTTTTAACTGATCCTGTTTCCTGAACTCCCCAAATAAGTTAATAAATTCCGAATCATCAACTATTTTTTTCAGGTCGTGAGCATTATAGTCAATTTCCTGCCTTATGGCCTTCAGGTGCGGGGCTTCGGGCATCCAGTAACCCCCTGCTATAAACGAGTTTCCGGGTGCTATTTGTAAATAGTATTCTGCACCACCTAATTTGTGGCCACGGGTTGGGATGCTTATGCCAAAGTTGTTTTTGTAAGGTGTTTTATTTTTGCTGAAACGTATATCCCGGTAAATACGCATAACGCACTTTTTAGGGTCAAGCGCTTCATCAATATTGGGGTCAACCTTATGCATCAGTTTTAGCCAGTCGGCAGTAAACTCAATTACATTTTCGCGGGCGGCATCATAGCGTTCTTTGTTTGCCAGAAACCATTCGCGGTTATTATTTTCAACCAGTTCTTTTAAAAAATCAAAGGTATGGCGTTGTATCATCGGTATCTAAATGTGGTTGATAATTTATCTTGGGCGATAACCAGAACAGCAATATCACCCTCGAATATCTGAAATTTATTGGTGCAAGCAAAAGGCATCCTGCTAATAACACCCAGGTATATAGCCAGGGCGAGTCGGCATTATGCGTTAAAAAGTAAGTAATGATTACTAAGCCTATTGCTTCGCCAACATTAAGGGCGTAGCTAACATACATGGCTGCATAAAAGTAACCGGGCTCAATCTCAAAGTGCAGGTTGCAATGCGGGCAGGTTTTATGGATCTTATTTGAGCCAAAATCATACATTCCCCCACTAAACATATTACCACGACGGCAGCGCGGACATTTGGTGTGCAGCATTGCCCATGATTTGGAGGTTAGAGACATATTGGAGTTTATGCTATTGAGGCTGCGCTCATTTATGCTGATATTGCTATATGCAAATCAAACTGTATTACAGCAATGGTATACAGATTAGTTTAAGTGCAGTTTTTCTTTCTTTATATCGAGGTTAACGTTTTTACGGCGAAACTTTTTGTACCATATAAAACCGATAACCGCAACAGCCAGGTAAGGTGCCCCTAATAAAAACACAATTCCTTTATTTAAGCCATTGGCAGCCATGTTGCCATCTTTTGAACCGTTAGCCACCTGCGCAGCACATTGTGAGCACTGTGCCATAGCCGGTACGCTAGCAACAACTATTAAAGCAAATACGATTAGAAATAACGCCGTTTTTAAGCCTGTTTTCATAACAACAAATTTAGCTAATAATTACTTAGCAACCAATTGGGGTAAAGCTGCATTTTATCCCATAATAACTAATATGACCATGTGATTATTGTACTGAATTATTAAAATCAGTTTTTATAGAATTTAGGTGATAGCAGCTGTGAGAAAGGCAACCCCTGATCACGTCATTGCGATGAGGTACGAAGAAGCAATCGCATATTATACAGAGCGAACAGAATAGTTAGACAACGCGAAGCCGTCTTGCAATGCCCGGGATTGCTTAGTTCCTTGCAATGACGCGTGGGAGACAAGCGAACTATACTATACCGTCATTGCGATGAGGTATGAAGAAGCAATCACTTACTATACATAGCAAATAGAATAGCTTAGACCCAGCAAAGTCCATTCTGCAAAGTCGGGGATTGCTTCATTCCTCGCAATGACGCGTGAAAAAAATAATAGCCTGTAATTATTGAACGCTGATTAGAAATGATAATATGGAACTATCATCAAGTAAACTATTACTCCTGTTACGGTTACATATAACCAGATCGGGAACGTCCACCTTACTAATTTGCGGTGCTTTTCAACCTGTAGTTGCAGTCCGCTGTAAAAGCTGAGCAGTATTAATGGCAATACGCCTGCAGCCAATATGATATGGGTAATAAGAATAACATAATATACAAACCTTAAACTTCCCGCTGCTGCAATCTCTGATGCTGAAAGTACTCCATCGCCATTCAGATCGCCGTAACGGGTTTCTACCTTCATCAGGTAATGAAACAGGATGTACGATACCAAAAACATTGATGATAAACAGAATGCTAAAATATTGATCCGTTTATGCGCCGTAATGTTACGCTGTTTAATAAAATATAATGATACCAGCAGCAATACACTGCATGTACCATTCAGTATGGCATTAAGCTTTGGCAAAAAGGGCGTAAAAGCCGGCATTACATCCGGTGTAGGTAAAATTTTGCGGTTCAGTATTAAAACCACTACAAATACAAATACTGATATGGCTGCTACAAAACGGAATATAAGTTTATCGTTCATTGCTATATAGTTTTAGTGGCAGGGAAATGATTACGAATATGCGCTGCTTCCTGCTTTATTTCTTGTTTAATATAATGGTGCTTCCTTTTTGCGGAGCACTTCTGATATCAATACTTTAATTTCATCATTAAGGCGGGTAACCTCATCATTGGCTACGCCATTATAATATCCACGGATATGCTTTTCCGGATCAATTAATATAAACTTATCGCTATAAATAAAATCATCCTTTCCTGTTTGCAGGGCATTTACTAAAAGGCCGTTGCGGGCAAAACTATAAATGGTACCCGTATCTCCGGTTAAAAACAAGCGCTTTGGCGAGAACGGCTTAAACTCCTTTTGGTATTTGTTTAGCGAGGATACATCGTCATGCGCAGGGTCAACAGTTATAGATAAAAAGTAAACCAGTTTGTTGCGCACATAATCTGATGCAACCGTGGTAATATTAGTGTTCATCAGCTTACAAACACTTGGGCAGCCTGTATAAAAAAAGTTAATAACCAGTATTTTGTTATCAAACGATTTTAGTGAAACCTGTTTACCATTCTGATCTGTCAGCTTAAAATCCGGAATGGAGTGGTACAGCGTATCCGGAATATCTTTCCCTTTAACGCTGTGCGTAGTTTTAGCAACCTGCTTTGGGCCAAATACACGCAAGGGGGTGTACCTGTTTTTGCCATGAGCGGTTAGTAAATAATATAAAAATCCTGGTACTATTAATACAAGTACCAGGATCACGATCTTTTTAAATATACCGGCTTTCTTCATTATCGCCTTAAATCAATCCAATAGTGGCTCTCGTTTGTAAGCACCAATATTAAACCGATGATAAAAAGAATAGGGACGATGATAGCAATCATTAAGCCTATTTTTTCGAATTTTAAGTGCATAAAGTAAGCAACAATGTAAAATGCTTTAAACAGTGTTAATACAATATATATAGGGTTTATCCAGTGTGCTGATATTCCAAAATGCGGCGCTAAATAAAGCGCTATAAAGAACTCAACACAGGTTATAGCTAATAATATGAAAAACACCTTCCATATTCTACCCTTGGTCATTGAATCATGTTCGCCATGTTCAGCATCTGCTGCATGAACATCTGTAGTTTGTGATGACATATATAAAACGGGTTAAATTATCAAACTAAGTAAAAGAAAGTAAATACAAACACCCACACCAAATCCACAAAGTGCCAGTAAAGACCAATTTTCTCAACCATCAGGTAGCTGCCGCGTCTTTCATAAGTTCCTGCTAAAACATTAACAGTGATAATGATATTGATGATAACACCTGAAAATACGTGAAAACCGTGGAAACCTGTTATGGTAAAAAATAAATTAGCAAACTGATGTGCTGATAATTGCTGCTGCCCGTAAGGTACGCCTTTTTCAAAAAATTCCTGCAATGTTTCTTTATTGGGTATTGCTGACCACCAAAAACCTTCGCTATGTAAGTGGCTCCACTCTAATGCCTGGCAACCCAAAAACATTAAACCGCCAATAATGGTAAATATCATCCACATCACCACTTCTTTTTTTGAATTACGGTGGCCGGCCTCAACAGCCAATACCATAGTAACCGAACTGGCAATCAAAATAAAGGTCATCAAACCCACAAATACTAACGGGGCGCCGTGCTCAACTAAACCTGGAATTGACTGGAATACCAATGATGGTGACGGCCATACCGGTGCACTAAAACGTAAGGCGCCATAAGCGATCAGTAATGACGAAAAGGTAAATGCATCGCCAAGGAGAAAAAACCAGATCATTATTTTACCATACTCTACATTAAAAGGCGATCTGCCTCCAGACCATGGTGTTGATTTTACCTCATCAACTTGTTGTGTTACTGCTAAACTCATCTGTACTTGGATGTTTGTTTTAATATTGGTTCAAAAGTAAAAAAACATACAGATAAATCCATATAATATCGAGAAAATGCCAAAAAATAGACGTCATCTCCATTTTATATAAATTCATTACCTGTGGTGTTTTCCGGTAAGTGCTATATATTGTGTTAAGTAATAAAAGTATAGCTGCTAAAATGTGTAATAAATGCGCGCCTACAAATACATAAATAAAAGTACGTGATGCATTTGGATTAGTAAAAAACACCCCCATTTTAAAGGTTAGTACATAACATCCGTAAACCTGGAATGCCAAAAACACTAATCCCAAAGCAAGCGTTGCCCATAAAAACAGGCGCTGTTTGTCAAAATCGAGCCCCTTTGCTGCCCTTGATGCTAAAAACAGCGTTAAGCTGCTTAAAACAATAAGTATGGTGCTGTATTTAAAAGGTTGTGGCATTATAACATCAAGCCCGTGGCCTTTGCCACCGCTGTAAACTATAAATGCGCTTGAGAAGGCTGCAAAAAGCATAAAGGATGTGAATATAAATAACCACATGCTAAATTTTCTTGCGCCAAAATTATACCGGTCTTCCTGTTGTATCTGAGCCATCATTTCACTTTTCCTATAAAATCAAACAAAAACATTAACTGTACTACCGGCAAATAAAAAAATGATCCGTACATCAGCTTTTTGGCCGATGGTATTTCCAGATCTTTTAAAAGGTTAAATGCCAGGTATAAAAACACCACACCAAATATTAACGATACCCCGCCTACGTAATAACCACCATAACCATAATAGGTTGGCAATAAACTAACCGGTATTAATATTAAAGATGATGCAAAGGTAAATATTGCGCTGGTTAAATTTCTTTTTCCTGATGGTAACAGCCTGAAACCAGCCAGTTTATAATCATCATCCAAAACCCAGGCAATTGCCCAAAAATGCGGAAACTGCCAAACAAACTGGATCCCGAAAAGGATAAGCGCGATGGCATCAATTTTTTCGTGTGCGGCTACATAGCCAATAAGCGGCGGTAAAGCACCAGGTATTGCACCAACAAAAACCGCAATTGGTGATTTACGTTTTAACGGCGTATAAGCAAATGCATACAATAGTATTGAAAATACCGATAGCAAACCGGTAACCAGGTTAAGGCTGCCTAAAAGATAGGTACCGCCAATGCCCATAAACAAGCCTAATACAAGGCCTTGCCCAGTTGTCATACGCCCGGCAGGGATTGGCCTGTCGGCGGTACGTTTCATTAACTTATCCAGGTCCTTTTCAATGATCTCGTTAAAGCAGTTTGCTGCGGCTGTTACTAAAAAGCCACCGCCAATAAGCTTCAGCCAGTTCATCCAGTCGATATGCCCGTTTACCTTGCTGCCTATTAAAAATGATATGGAAGCCGAGAACACTACCAAAAAGGTAAGCCTTAGCTTTATTAGTTTTGAAAAGTCGCTCCAGATCATTTATATACCTCCCCTTGTTTAACTGATCTGTATAAATTTAGCATCAGGTAAAATTGTGCACCAAATATAAGTGATGCCAAAACAACGTGCGCTGCCTGTGCAAATGGCGGTAATGACCAGTATGATAATAATATGCCGGTAACAATCTGCAATGCTATCATCAAAAAGGTAAAGCTCATTATTTGTTGCTGTAACGAATGCCTGCTATATCCCCTTCTGATCAGGGCGTACAATAAAACATTTAATATCAATACGATAATTGCCACATCGCGGTGCTGCTGAAATATTGCACCTGCGTAGTTGATCCAGTCTTCGCGGTAGCCGCCTTGTAAATGGCCTGCTACTGCATCAATCTTCTCCCTTACCTCGCTGCCAAAAGTTATCTGCAATATGCTTACTAACAATGCAAATATGGTTACCACATGCACTATAGGGGTGCTCTGCAATTTATGCTTGCCATAAACCCTTGCTAAGTGATACGTTGTAATGCCCAAGGCAACTATAGCCAGTGCCAGCAGCATGTGTACGGTAACAATGCCGGCTACTAAATTTGTTGATACCACAATGGAGCCTAACCATGCCTGGATAACCACCAAAACCAAATTAAGGATACTTAAAATAGGGATCAGCTTATTTTCTTTACGGTAGCTGAACGAGAACCACGCTGTAAACAACAGGAAAAAGCCTGATGCTGCACCTATTAAACGGTTAATATACTCTGTCCAGGTTTTAGCACCATTAAATTCTTCGGGTACCAGTATGGAACGGTCTTCGCGGATGCGGCGGGCCAGATCACTATAACCAAAAACATCAAGCGTTTTAGCGAAACGCTGATTTTTAGCCAGGCGGCCTGCAACATACTTTTGCTTATAATCTTTGGGTAGTTCTGAACTGCTAACGGGCGGAATATACCTTCCAAAACATTTTGGCCAATCCGGGCATCCCATTCCTGACCCCGTACTACGAACTACTCCGCCGGCAAGTATCAGTACAAAAAGCAGAATAATGGTAGCGAAGTTAGTTTTCTGGAACCTTAATTTTGATGCGGATATCGTCATTTATTTTAAAGCTGAAAGCTAAAGGCGTTAAGCAATAAACATGTATTGTTAGTGAGCCCGTTTCAGATGTTGTAACAATAGTATCTAAAAATTTAGGGTAGCTGCCTGCGGTCTTGAGTTCTAAGTCCTGAGTTATTAGTCAAAATATTTAAAAGTATTTTGACTAATAACTTTAGACCAGTGGCTTAGGACCTGGGCACCTACCCTAAAAATAAGTGGGTATAATTATTTTACTTCTTCGTTAGCACGCTGAGTTTTAGTCCACTTGGTGTACTCTTCCAAACCTGCAGGATTATCTTCAAAATCATGCGGAAGGTTTGAACTCATTGTTTGCGAATAAGGAACCGTTTGCGGTATAAAATCAGTATCGTGTCCTGGTTTGCTGTAGTCATATGGCCAACGGTAAACAGTTGGTATTTCGCCTGGCCAGTTGCCGTGTAAATGTTCAACCGGGGTTGTCCACTCTAAAGTATTGGCATTCCATGGATTTTGTGTTGCTTTTTTACCCCAGAATATGGAATGAACAAAGTTATAAGCAAACGCAAGCTGTGCTATACCAGACATAATTGCCGCCCAGGTAATAAATGTATTTACTGTTAACCAGCGTTTCATTGATTCAAACTCGGTAAAGGCATAGTAACGACGCGGAACGCCATCTAAACCCATAAAGTGCATTGGGAAAAACACAAGGTATGCACCAATAAATGTTAACCAGAAGTGCAGATAACCTAAACGTTCATCCATCATACGCTTGAACATCTTAGGGAACCAATGGTAAACACCCGCAAGCATACCAAATATAGCTGCCGATCCCATTACAAGGTGGAAGTGGGCAATTACAAAGTAAGTATCGTGTAAGTTGATATCCAAAGCTGCGTTACCCAGGAAGATACCTGTTAAACCACCAGAGATAAAGAATGATACCATACCTATAGCAAATAACATTGCCGGGGTGAAGCGGATATTTCCGCGCCACAGCGTAGCCAACCAGTTAAATGTTTTTACTGCCGATGGTACCGCAATAATTAGCGTAGTGATCATGAACACACCACCCAGGAACGGGTTCATCCCAGTAACAAACATGTGGTGACCCCATACGATAAATGATAATACAGAAATACCGATAAGTGAGTAAACCATCGCATGGTAACCAAAAATTGGTTTACGTGAGTTTACTGATAA
This sequence comes from Mucilaginibacter sp., assembly GCF_965277465.1. Lineage (GTDB taxonomy): Bacteria > Bacteroidota > Bacteroidia > Sphingobacteriales > Sphingobacteriaceae > Mucilaginibacter. Next base: position 1,254,856 of record NZ_CBDICW010000001.1, on the reverse strand, counting down.
TACTTCTGATGACAGACCCATTGCAGGCATGATAACGATATATACCTCAGGGTGACCCAGGAACCAGAATAAGTGCTGGAATAATATCGGGCTACCACCTTCAAAAGGCTGTACGGTTCCGTTCAATACAATGTCTGAAAGGTAGAAACTTGTACCAAAGCTGCGGTCAAATACTAACAATACCACACCCGCTACTAATACCGGGAATGAAAGCATACCTAATACTGCAGTAAGGAATAATGCCCAAATGGTTAAAGGCATTTTCCAAAGGTCCATACCTTTTGTACGCATGTTTAAAACAGTACTTACGTAGTTAATACCACCCATCAGCTGTGATGCAATGAACAATACCATACTGATCAGCCATAGCGTCATACCCATACCCGAACCAGGCATAGCTTTTGGCAATGCTGATAGTGGCGGATAAATTGTCCAGCCACCGCTTGCAGGTCCTTTTTGTACAAAGAATGATGAAAGCATGATAACACTGGCTACCAGGAAGAACCAGTAAGAAAGCATGTTTACAAATGGTGACGCCATATCGCGGGCACCAATTTGAAGTGGAATCAATAAGTTGGCAAAAGTACCGCTTAAGCCTGCGGTTAATACAAAGAATACCATGATGGTACCATGTATGGTAACTAATGACATGTAGAAATCAGGGCTTAAACGTCCGCCTGGTGCAAAACGTCCTAATAAAGTTTCCAGTAAAGGAAATGATTTATCAGGGTAAGCTAACTGAATCCTGAATAAGATCGACAAACTCATCGCAATAAACGCCATGATAATACCTGTAATAAGGAATTGCTTGGCTATCATCTTATGATCCTGACTAAATACGTATTTAGTTAGAAAAGATTGTTTATGGTGATGTTCGTGACTCTCTTCGTGATGTACAACGCCGTGATCGTGAACTGCTAATGTTGACATAATCGCTAATCTTATATTAATTGTTTAACGCTAACCTGTTTACTGATAACTTTTGGTTACCTGCCGATTTTACATCAGCCATTTTCAAATCCTTCTTCAACCTGTCAGTTAAATATGGTTTTTGCTTTGCTATCCAATCCTGGTATTCGGCTTGTGTTACCACACGCACAACCTTTTGCATATTGTAGTGTATTCCACCACATATTTTGTTGCAATAAAGGTTATATTCAAATTTAGGATTCTCTGTTTTTAAACGCATTGCAGCTGTAGTAATGGTAGGCTCAAACCTGAAGAAGGTTGGTAAACCCGGTACCGCATTTTGCTGCAAACGGAAATAAGGCATATAAACACTGTGGATAACATCCTGCGCATGTATGTTTAACCTGATGTATTTGTAAACAGGGATAACCAAAGTATCTGCCTGAATATCATCGGTACTGTTAGGATCTTTAAAATCAACACCTACCTTGTTATTTGGCGTAACCAAAGTATAGTTAACATTACCTAATTTACCATCCTGACCAGGGTAACGCAACTCCCATGCAAACTGGTGGCCGGTTACATCAATGTTAATATCGCCAGCAACCTGTGTGCTGTTCTCAATTTTTTGCCAGGTAAAAAATCCAAATACTACCAGCACTGTTAAAACAGCAGCCGGGATAATTGTCCAGATCTTTTCGATCGTATTGTTATGTGGTAAAAAGTATGCTTTACGTTTATCAGAACCGCGATAAAAGAATGCGAAACCAAATAAAAGAGTTTGTGTAATAAAGAATACAATCAGTGTAAGGATAGCTGTTACCAAAAACATATTATCAATATCAACACCATGTGCCGATGCTGCTTCAGGAAGGCTCATGCTTCCCTGTACAGTTAATGACCAATAAGCGCCGTATAAACCAGAGATCAGGAACAAAAGGCAAACTACACCCATTATACCATTCCAGTTTAATCCTTTTTTACCCTGTATAGTAAGGGTCAGATCATAGATCTTAAGTATTTTACCTACAATAGCAACACAAACGCTCGCTATCAGAAAAAGCAATACATAATAACCAACGCCAGTCCACATGGCACTGCTTGCCATTGAATCAGGAGTGGTTGCCGTTGTTGTACCCTGTGCTACTGCTACATCCTGCGCCATTAACTGGTTTGTGCCAAAAAGCACAAGTGCAGCGATAAGCGACAATGTTTTTTTAGAATTTATTAGTTTTTTGAATCCCATTTTAATGTGATGTTTGGTATTCTTTAGTTTTTGCAAAAATAACAATTATTATATGTGATGATGAAGGCTCTCAGCCAATAATGGGTGTTTTTTAGGCACAAGAGATTTAAACTTACTTAAAGCATTCAACATCAGGTTGGTAAATAAGCCTGCAAAACCAAGGAATATAGTGATCTCAATTATTCCAATCTCGTTGTACCATTCCTTTTGCGGACCTACAGCTCCAGGCATGATCATTTGGAAATAGTCAAGCCAGTGGCCGCATATTAAAATGATACATACTGCCTTCAGTAATTTAATCCTGCGTTTTGAATCACGCGCCATCAGCAATAATAATGGTGTAAGGAAGTTAACAATGATGTTTAACCAAAACCAAGGTTTAAACTGTGGTTCCCATCTCTTAAAGAAATAGGCAGCCTCTTCAGGAAGGTTGGCGTACCAGATCAATAAGAACTGTGCAAACCATAAATATGTCCAGAAGATTGAGAAACCGAACATAAACATACCTAAGTTATGTAAATGATCTTCAGTTACCCACTGCATATAACCGTTCTCTCTTAAAATAATAAGTGTTAAAGTTATTACTGATAAACCGCTAACCCAAAGAGCAGCAAAGTTGTACCAGCCAAACATGGTTGAGAACCAGTGTGCCTCAACAGACATAATGGTATCAAAAGCAAATAATGGAACTGTAAAACCAAATATTAATAAAAAGATAACTGAAATTTTAAAGCTCTTGTTGTAGTTAAACATACCGCCTAACTCATCTTCGTTATTTGAATACTTAACCATCATACGGCCTAAAAGGCTGTAGCTACCCAGGTATATCACTAAACGGATAAGGAAGAAAGTAACATTTAAGTAACCCGATTTATCAGCAATTACCTGGTTAAAGTTTGGATCGCCTTTGGTAGCAATACCTTTAAGCGCCCATCCTTTATATAGATATGGTATAACTGCCTGCTTACCTTCTTCGGTAAGTCCGGGATGTGTAATAAATAAACCGGCACAAATAATAGCCAGTAATATGATACCTGCAACAGGTAACACTTTAGCAAATGCCTGCGGAACGCGGAGTACCGCTACAGACCAGCCCGCCTGTGCTACATATTGAATAGCGCAAAAGAATATACCGCAAATACAAACACAAGCAAAGTAATAACCCATTAACAACAGGTTTGCAAATGTGCGTTCGCCGTTACTTGACAAAAAACCGTAAAGTATTCCAATCACACCAACAGCGATTAAGACTAAGCTCCAGGTTTTGGCCTTGCCTTTAAATTCAAATTGCTCGTCGAAACTATGAGAATTGTTCATTAATAATTGTCTTATAAAGTTTGTAAATGGTGAACGTACATAATTACTTTCCAGCGTTCTTTAGGCTCAAGCTGTGATGCGTATGATCCCATTGCGTTTACACCATAAGTAATAGTATGATAAATTTTACCGTCTGTCAGATCTTTCATAGCGCCGCCGCGTGATGATTGTCCTGCTGAGTATGATGGAGGAGCCGGGTAACCGTGCTGAACCACCAAACCATTTCCCTGGCCGCTTAAACCGTGGCAGGGTGAACAAAAGTGCTCAAACAATACCTTACCTTCAGCATAGTTTGCCTGTGTTTGGGGTAATGTTGATTTTACTTCAAGGCTTGCTTTTTCGTAACCATCCTTAGTATTAGGATAGTCAAATTTCACAAAACCAACTGGGATAGTACCTGCCGGCGGAAGCTGAGCAGTTTTACCATCCTTAAAATTATTATTTTTCTGATCGGGGTCGTATGCAATGTGCTCATACATATTGGGAGCGTATTCCCATCCGGTACTCCTCTTATCCTTGCACGATGTAACTATAATCGTAGCAACAATAGTAATAACGGTTATGCCCAATATTTTTACTTTATTCATAGCTAACATATTTTCTGTCGTTATGCTTAACTTCTACTGCTCCAGCTTCTTTTAATAAATTAGTAATATCATCATGGGGGATATTTCCCTTTGCATCAATGGCTATAACAAACCTGTCATCAGTTGCTCTCAGATCCATTACCCTTGGCGTACGGCCCGGGAAAAGGTGAGTGGCGTAAAAGAAGGTCAATGTCATACCAAACGCGGTGAACAATACAGTCCACTCAAACGTGATCGGCACAAAATCAGGGATAGCGAAGGCTGGCTTACCACCTATGTTCATAGGCCAATCATGCACCAGCATGAAATAAGCCATACTGAATATAGTTGTACCACCTAAACAGCCAAACATAAACGCTGCATAACCTAACCGTGAATCCTTTAAACCCAATTTAGCATCAATACCGTGAATAGGCATTGGTGTATAAACATCGTAAATAGGAACACTATTTTTTTGTAGTAGATCAATCCCGTGCATCATTTCATCGGGATCTTCAAAAAGGCCTAAAATATATTTCGTGCTGCTCATTTTTATATTTTTTCGTAATCAGCCATATCAACGCTGTCAAACTTGGTTAACGATTCGGTGTAAAAATCAACGTGCTCTTTATCCAGATGACCTTCGTCAATAAGTTTCTTTTTAGATTGCTCGCTTGAGCTTTTCAGGATAAGTTTCACCTCAGCCATTGCAATTGATGGTAACACCCTGATAAATAAAAGGAACAAGGTAAAGAACACACCTATTGATCCGATAAATACACTCAGATCTATTCGGGTTGGATAAAACATAGCCCAGCTTGATGTTAAATAATCGCGGTGTAATGATACTACGATGATCACAAAACGCTCAAACCACATACCGATGTTTACTACAATTGATAGTACCCATGAGATAGGGATGTTTGTTCTGATCTTTTTGAACCACATTAACTGGGTCATCAATACGTTACAGCCATACATCATACAACCTGCCCACCAGTACGGACCGATAAACCTGTTAAGGAAAGTATACTGTTCGTATTCGCCACCTGAATAGTAGGCGATAAAGAACTCAGTTAAATAAGCCACACCTACAATTGATCCTGTTAAAAGGATAATTTTGTTCATGGCCTCAATGTGGAACATGGTAATGTAATTCTCTAATCCTAATACCTTACGGGTTATCAGCAACAGTGTTTGCACCATGGCAAAACCTGAGAAGATAGCTCCCGCAACGAAGTAAGGAGGGAAAATAGTAGTATGCCATCCCGGTTCAAGAGAGGTTGCAAAGTCCATTGATACAATGGTGTGTACTGATAATACCAATGGTGTTGAAATACCTGCCAATATCAAACATACAGTTTCAAAACGCTGCCATGTTTTTACTGATCCTGTCCATCCGAAAGAAAGAACAGAATATATTTTTCTGCGGAGACCTGTAGCACGGTCACGTATGGTGGCTAAATCCGGCAATAAACCTGTGTACCAGAATACTAATGATACAGAGAAGTATGTAGAGATCGCAAATACGTCCCAGATAAGGGGTGAGTTAAAGTTAACCCATAATGATCCGTACTGATTGGGTAATGGTAATGAGTAAACAGCCATCCACGGACGGCCCATGTGAGCAACAATGTAGGTTGCCGCGCAAATTACTGCGAAGATGGTCATCGCCTCAGCCGACCTGTTGATAGAGTTACGCCAGTTTTGACGGAACAGTAATAAGATTGCCGAGATAAGTGTACCAGCGTGACCAATACCTACCCACCATACGAAACCCGTAATATCCCAGGCCCAGCCTACTGTTTTGTTCAAGCCCCACGATCCGATACCGTACCAAAAAGTGTAGCTTACTGCAAACACCCATAGGCATGCGCCTAACGATGCAACAGAAAAGCCTATCCACCAGGCTTTGCCAGGCATGTTTTCTACTGGGCGAAGTACATCATTGGTTATTTGGGCGTATGTGATGTTCTTCCCCGTAATTAACGGTTCCCGGATTATTGATTCACTATGAGATGCCATATTTTAAATCTCTCTTGTATAATTTAAGCTTCTAATTCTGATATATTCCTGATTTTTGTCTGGTAACCAACACCTGGCTGTACATTCAATTCTTCCAGTACATAATAAGTTCTGTCGCTCTTTAAAGCTTTTGATACTTCTGATTCAGGATCATTTGCATTACCAAACACAATAGCATTAGCCGAGCATGTTTGCTGACAAGCCATTTTTATATCGCCATCTTTAAGCGGGCGTTTTTCAATCTTAGCTTTCAATTTACCAGCTTGTATACGTTGTATACACATTGAACATTTTTCCATAACCCCACGGAAACGTGTTACCACATCAGGGTTAAGTACTAATTGTGTATGCTCATTGTTAAGGTAGTTATCAAAACGAGAATCGTTCCAGTAATTGAACCAGTTAAAGCGGCGTACTTTGTATGGGCAGTTGTTAGCACAGTAACGGGTACCTACACAACGGTTGTAAGCCATATGGTTTAAACCTTCGGATGAGTGAACAGTTGCTAATACCGGGCAAACAGTTTCGCACGGTGCGTGCTCACAGTGCTGGCAAAGCATTGGCTGGTAAACAACCTTTACGTGATCCAGGTCTTCCAATTTTGCAATTTCATGCTCACGGGTTACACCACCATCACCTTTATCGTTAAAGCTATAATAACGGTCAATACGGATCCAGTGCATTTCACGACGACGTCTTACTTCGTCCTTACCTACAACCGGCACGTTATTTTCGGCACTACATGCTACCACGCAGGCACCGCAACCGGTACAGGCATTTAAGTCTATAGCCATCACCCAATCATAAGTAGGGCGATCATGTTTCTGCCAGAAAAGGTTATTTTCGTTGTAATCTTTGTGATCTTCTTCTTTACCAGTTGCTACTGATGGGTTTTTAATGTACTCAGTAAAGGTTGCTTCCTTTATGATACTGTTACGCCCTTCAATAGAGTGGTGTGTTTGTGTTTGCGCAAGCTCAGAGTTTTCGCCTGTTGCAGTTAATACCGCAGGTGCGCTGGTTTGGAATGTACCGTTGCGCAGGCTAAAGAACGGAAATGCGTTTTTACCTACGTTGATACCTACCGGGCCAACAACTGTGCGGCCGTAACCAACAGCTACCGAAATAGTTCCCTGTGCCTGGCCTGGCTGTGATAATACTGATAAGCTTACAGTGTAACCGTTTGCATCAATCTTAACCACATCACCATCCTGGTAGTTCAGCTTTTTCATATCGCTTGGCGACATGGCTATGAAGTTATCCCAGGTAACTTTCGAAACCGGATCAGGTAATTCCTGTAACCAAGGGTTGTTAGCTCTCTTACCATCGCGCATTGCCGGGCTTTGGAAAACCTGTAGCTCAACCTTGTTGCCTTCGGCAAGCTGGCTGCTATGATCTAATATAGTTTGTGCAACTGCATTTAAATCACGGCTGAAAGTGTATGAACCTGCTGGTTTATCAGCAACTTTTACAAAACCTGTTTGTAATAAAGTTTCCCATCCGCTTTGGCCGCTTAAGCCGCCTTTAGCTAATAAGTTTTTATCCCAGTTGTTTCTAACGTAGCTGTAGTAATCTTTATAAGTACTTGCACTCCATACCAATAAGCTGTGTTCAGCCTGGCGGGTGTCATATACAGGGTTAATGGCTGGCTGTACAATGGTATAGTAACCTTCTAAAGCGTTATCATCACCCCATGCTTCTAAATAATAGTGGTTTGGTGCTACAACATTACAAAGCGAAGATGTTTCGTCAGTTGTTGGTGCAAATGATACTCTCAGGCGTACTTTTTTCAAGCCGGCTGCAATATCCTTGCTGTTGTAGTAATCATAAGCCGGGTTTGCATTCAGGAAGAAAACGGCATCAACATCGCCGCGTTTCATATCGCTTACAAACTCAACAAACTCTGCATCGTTACCAGCGTATTGTAATGATGGATTATCTAAATCAATAGTAGTACCGTAGCTGCCTAATAACGAGTTAATAGCATTTACCAATACTTGTGTAGCAACATCGTTTGAACCTGCAACCACTAAAGCTTTACCCTTAGCGTTCAGTAATTCTTTTGCTACTATAGCTATAGCCTTATCGGCAACAACGTTATTTAATTTTTTAGTTCCCGGTAAGGTTGCGCCAGATATCGCATTGTACAATGCGATAAGTGCAATACCTTCTTCAGATGGTTTAATAGGGATACGAACATCTGAATTTGAACCGGTGATGCTCATGCCAGTTTCAAACTGAATATGGCGCGACATCTTTTTAGCCTGTAACGATTTGTTGTTCCTGTTTGAAACGTACTGACGGGTAAACTCTTCCGGAGAGATCCAGGTACCCAAAAAGTCGGCACCGAAACTAACGATCACATCAGCCTTATCAAAGTTATAGTGAGGCAATACAGCCTTACCGAAACTATTTTGATTTGCCTGGATGATACCTGTATAAGATACAGCATCATAATTGATCAGTTTTGCTGTAGGATATTGTGCAACAAAATCAGCAATTACCGCTTTGGTTGAAGGGCTGTGAACTGTTGAAGCAATGATGCGGATTTTTTTACCGCCTGCTTTAATAGCAGTAAGTTCGGCTTTAACAAATTCGTCAAGCTGGCTCCATCCGTAATCACCACCATCTTTCAATGGGTTTTTAATACGGTTAACATCATACAGGTCAAGTACCGATGCCTGTGCCTGCGCACTAACACCACCTTTACCTATAATATCATTAGGGTTACCTTCAATTTTAATTGGGCGGCCTTCGCGGGTTTTAACCAAAATTGCCTGTCCTTCATAAGTTGAAGTATAGTAATTGGGTATACCCGGGGTTACCTCTTCAGGTTTTATTAAATATGGCAATGCCTTATGCACAGGCACCGGCTGACAGGCAGCCAATGTTACCGCACTCACACCAAAGCCAAGCGCCTTTAAAAAGTCACGACGAGGGGTTTTTCCTAACAAACCACCACTGGTTAAAACATCTTCGATAGGAATAGGCTCCGCAAATTCGTTTTTATTTAATTCAACAAATTCCGGGGTTTTGTTCAGCTCTTCTAAACCTTTCCAGTATTTTTTATTGCTATCCATTTAAGCTATATAAACTGTAATGCTACGTTTTAATAAATATTAATAATGGCACTTACCGCACTCAATACCACCCATTGCGGCTGCTGTAACCTTTTTACCTTCTTTTAACAAGTCATGTACCTGTTGTAAGTTCTCATAGTATGCGTTACCCTTAATGTTAACATCTGTGCGTTTGTGGCACTGGATACACCATTTCATGGTAAGTGGTGAGTATTGGTAAACCTCTTTCATGGTTTCAACAGGACCGTGGCAAGTTTGGCATTTTAAACCTGCAACCTTAACGTGTTGCGAGTGGTTAAAGTAAGCCAGATCGGGCAGGTTATGTACACGCACCCATTGCATAGGACGTGATTTTGTGCTGTCGTATTTTTGTGTTTGCGGATCGTATCCCAAAGCATCATAGATCTTATGTATTTCTGGCGACTCAGTTTTAACAACCTTGTGGCAGTTCATACACACATTTAATGATGGAATAGATGCATTTTTTGATTTGTATGCACCTGAGTGGCAATACTGGCAATCAATTTTCATTGCACCTGCATGCAGATCATGCGGGAATTTAATAGGCTGTACCGGTTGGTAACCTGTGTGAACATTGGTTGTCCAAAGGGTAACCCATGTCCAGCTTCCAAGCGCCAGTGTACCGCAAAGCAGTACAAAGAAAACCAGTTTTTTATTTTTAAGTAGTTTTTTGAAGACAGCCTTACGATCAGCAGATGCTTTTTCGGCAGCTACAATGTCAGTAGTATCCTCTTCAATTACGATGCCTTTGTTTTTCAACAATAAACGCTCAAGCGTTGCAATTACTTTGTTTAATACCAGTATAATAATAAAGGCCAAAACAATTACGCCAATAAGCGCCCATATAACAAGACTGCTCGGACCTTCGTCTGCAACAGCAGCTCCGGTAGCAGCACCAGGCTTAGGGGCAGCCTGCATGGTTTTCCATTCTGTACGTACATACGCAAGGATGTTGGCCACATCGCCGTCAGTAAGCTCGCCAAAAACGGTCATACCGCTTTGGTTATACTCGTTGTAAATTTTAAGCGCCTTAGGATCTTTGGCAGCTATTAAAGCCTGGTTGTTCTGAATCCAGTGCGTTAACCACTTATCATCAGTTTCAGATGTTATGGTTGGGCCTAAAGCAGGACCTATCAGTTTGCTGTCAATTTTATGACAGGTGGTACATTTGGCCTTAAAAAGCGCCTCGCCCTTAGCTGCATCCCCCTGCGCAAATGCAGAAATCCCCAAAAAAGTAAAGCAGGCAACCAGTAGAACCGACCTTGAGAATTGTTTAAAAATCAATGAGAAACTCCTCATAAAGTGTATTTATACTAAATAATTTTATTATTAATGATTGATATTCACGCAGAAATGTATGTACAACCCGAATTTTTCAGTCACAAAAGTAAAACTTATTACACTATCACTTACAATTAAATGATTGCAATATCTAATTTATAATTGTTCTAAATAAATAATAATATTGTAAAAAAACAGCTAATTCCATATATAAATAGTGCGTTTTGAACATACGGATGACCGTTTGATTTGCCATATAAATACATTACAATAAGCAGAAAAAACGTGCTTGTAAACTTAATATATTATACTTAAAGCTAATCTGCTTTTTTTACAATCCTGTAACATTTTGATAGCCAGTGTATGTTGAGGGTCACCTTTTGGCATTGACATGTATCAATATCAACCAAAAACAAAACAATTTTTATGAAAACACAACTGTTAATTCCGCTGCTGGCAGGCGTTGTTCTGTTAGACGCATGCAAGGGAAAAGGATCATCTGAAGCCGCTGATACGACAGGCAAAACGGGCCTTTTCCATAAATCGTCAATTTCCAAAACAGATACAATGCAAATTGACTCTAAGCTGGTACGAAAAGCTGACATGCATTTTAAAGTAAAAAATGTACAGCAAACCAGCGAACGCATTGTTGCTTTAACAAATAGTTGTAACGGAATGGTGATTCATCATGTAATGAATGCCACCCCGGGTAATACCATTGATATAAAAAAGAGCGATGATTCATTAATGAGGGTAACTGTTATTAATACAGTAGCCGAAATGACGGTAAAAATACCACCCGCAAGCTTGGAGAACTTCATGAACCAGGTTGCCCGATTAGGTATTTATGTAAACAATAGCAATATGGATATAACTGATAAATCGGCAGCGTATCTCTCTACCCAGCTCAAACTCAAAAACCAGCGTGAATCATTAAATAAACAAGAAAAAAACAGTACCGGCAACGATAATGTACTGGCCTTTAAAAACAGCATGGTTGACCAGCAAATGATCAACCATAAAATTGACGACTCTGTTAAAACCAGCACAATTACCCTTAGTTTTTATGATAGCAATGTACTAAGTAAAGAGATCATTGCAAATGATGACCTATCAGCCTATAACGTTCCGTTTATGAAGCGAATGGGTATGGCATTAGAGAATGGATGGGATGTATTTATGTATATACTGATAAGCCTTGCCAACTTTTGGGTACTACTACCTTTAGGATGTATTATATTGTTTGCTGTACGCTACTATAAAAGCAAAAAGGTAATTGAACCAATAAAATAATTAACAGGCGTATTTGTAACAATAGCCTAATACATATTTAAGCCCTTTTGAGGGTTACCTATTTGTAGACAATAATAAACATATGCTTTGCCCTGTAATTGCTACCCTTAACTAAAGAAAGTATTTACAGGGCAATTGCATTTGCATCTCTGCATTAATTATAACAGGAAATAAAAAAACTGAGGCTATTTAAAGGAAACCGCCGGGTTAAACAAACAGGTTACGGAATGCAAGGCGCTCTCTTTCTTTTGATCGGAGGAAAAATGTAATTACCCAGTTGAACATGAACGACATCAGTATGATGAGTGCTATAAGTACAGAGTTACCGTATCCCTTTAATAAAAGCGCCATAAATATGGTTAAAACATTAGCGCCTGTTAATATAAGTGTAGTTTGGATATGATTAAAGCCAAGGCGCAGCATCCGGTGATGAATATGATTACGATCAGCGTTAAAAGGTGAAACACCGCTCGCTATCCGGATAACAAACACCCTGATGGTATCAAATATAGGGCCTATTAATATAGCAACTGTTAATACGGGAGCCGGATAAAAATAACTGGTATTACTGCCGGCTCTGCTTACTTCCATAAATTTAAGCGCCATCACAGCTGATATTAAACCGATCAGCAGGGAGCCGGTATCGCCCATAAATATTTTTGCAGGGGTAATATTGAATCGTAAAAAGCCAATAATTGCACCAACCATTGCCAATGATACTGCCGCCAGTTCATACTGATGCAGATAAATAAATAATAAAGCAAATGCGCCGTTTGCAATTATCCCGGTAGTGGCGGCTAAACCGTCAATACCATCAATTAAGTTAAACGCATTTATAAGCAATAAAATAACAAGAATGGATAAGCAAACGCTTACTATATAAGGCAGTTCATAAATCCCGAAAACACCATATAAATTAGTAAGGCGGATATTGCCTAATAATACCAATATAGCACAAACAATAAATTGTATTAAAAACTTTGTATTTGAATTTACGCCCGAAAGATCATCTTTTAAACCCATTGCAAACAATATGATACAGGCCGTAAGTATATAGTTGATAGGTAACGACTTATTAGTCATACAAAGCAACAGGGATGTTATGGTAAAGCCTACAAATATGGCAACGCCGCCAAGCCTCGGGATACCATGATCATGTTCTTTTCTGAAGTGTCCAAGGTCGTCATATAAGTGGCGGAAACGGGCTACGTGGAGTATTGAGGGGATGGCTATTGATGTGATCAGAATAGATACAGCCACTACCAGAACGTAATATATAAAAGTAAAATTGTGTAAATATTCCATCATAGTTAATCAATATTATCGTTAGGGCAGTTAACAATTATCGCATCAGCGCGCAATTAACTAACATTCCTAAACTAAACCCGCCATTTCTTACTAACATATTAACATTTCAATATTTACTTAAAAATATTGTATGATTTTTCGTGCCGGCTTAAGGATCAATGTTATTATTGGATAAATAATACCGTTGTTACGCATAGCCTTCAAGTCAAACTTTAATCCTTTTACGCGACTGTTAAAGCTTTTGTTACTTACTCCGCCAACTTTCATTTTAACCAGTACTTTTTTTATATAAAAAGCAGGTATCCTGTTGAGAAACATAAACCTTAACATCAATTCGTAATCCGCAGCAGTACCGTATCCCAGGCTATAAAAACCAAGTTTCTCAAATAAATTTCTTTTACAATAAAAGGTAGGATGCGGAGGCATCCAGCCCCAGCTAAAATTGCTACGCAAATACTTACCCGATCTCCATTTACGTATTATCTTATCATCCAAACTCACATAATCCAGGTCACCGTAAGTTATTTCAACATTTTGCTGTATAAAAGCATCTGCTACAGTGCTCAATACCTTATCGTCAGCAAAAAAATCATCCGCATTCAGCATCCCTACTACATCCCCGGTGGCCAGTTTGATCCCTTTGTTCATGGCATCATAGATCCCTTTATCAGGTTCAGATAATATAATACTTATATTATTTTTATATTGATTTATAATATTGATGGTTTGATCGATTGATCCGCCATCAATAATAATATATTCAATTGCTTTAAAATTTTGACTGATAACAGATTCAATGCAGCGGCGGATGGTGCCTTCGGCGTTAAAGCTTACGGTTATTAAAGAAATCTTAAAATCCTGCACTTAGGAAAAAACACTGTTTATAAGTCGCAAATTTATGTATTTTTGAAGTCGATACCTAATTAATTGGTTACTTAAAAAAATGCTGCGGTAATATATGCGTCATATAAAATATACTTATTTGATTTTACTGGTCTTGCTGATATGTACTTCGTGCTCAAAAAGACAATACCAATACCTATTTCAGCAAAAAAGCAGCAGTACGGATACCACAGCTCAAAAAATTGCTTCGAAACAGGAAAGCTACCGCATTAAGCCCCAGGATATTTTACAGATAAGGAATTTACAGAACAGTAAAGACATCGTCGACCTTAACCCGCCTATTGGCGGCGCTAATGCCATACAAACAAACACCACCCAAAACCAGCCCGAAGGGCACCTGGTTGAAGATGACGGAACGGTTGCATTAACAGGTTTGGGCCGTATTCCTATTGCCGGCTTAACCCGTGTTGAGGCACAAACCTTAATTGAAGGGCTTTACCATAAAATTTTACTTAAAAACCCTATAATTGAGGTAAAGATCACCAACCTTACCGTTTCGTTATTTGGCGAAGTAAAATCGCCGGGTAATTATCCGTTAACCAGGGACAGGACCACACTTGTGCAAATTTTAGGTACGGCAGGCGGCATTACCGAGCAGGCTAATGAAACTGATATAAAAATAATCCGTGGTACACAAAAAGATCCGCAGGTAACTGTAATTGATCTGAGCAATATCCAGGCAATTAATGATCCAAAGGCAATACTACAAAGCGGGGATATTGTTTATGTTGAGAAAAACAAACGGGCTATCAGGAACGATAATTTCTTAAACCTTTCACAACTAATTCAGCCGGCATTGCTGTTATTTAATACGGCACTAATTATATTAACGTTTACACGCCGTTAAATGGAAGAAATAAGCAAGAGTAAAGCTCAGAACAAGCTCCCCAACCAGGAGATTGATTACTTTAAGGTTGCAAAAATATTTGTAAGCAGGTGGTATTGGATAGCAGGATCAATTGTTGTTTGTATGATTACGGCCAACATTTACTTGTGGTACACCCCTAAAATTTACGCAACCTTTGGCACCATGAAGCTGGAGGAAAAAAAGTCAGAGCTTCCTGATCTGGCCGGCGTTATGCCTGTTAGTGACCGGGCCAATACCTCAAGGGTACAAAGCGAAACCATTGTAATGCAAAGCAATGCGCTTTTACTCAATGCCATAAAGCACCTTGATTACCGTATGAGCTTTTACATTATTGGCCGCGTACTTAACCGCACCAATGAACTATACCCCCAAAAGCCCCTTGATGTTGAACTTATAAAGTTTGACAGCCTGAACTTTTACCATGATATTATCACCTTTAAGCCAATTAATGAAAAAAGCTTTTCATTAAGCTATAAGCTGGCAGGTAAAGATGTACTGCGTACGTATGCCTATAATATTCCGTTTATGATTGGCCCCACCGGGTTTAACATAAGCGCACCAAGCGTTATATCAAAAAACACATCGTACTTATTTAAACTCAATGCACCCGAAGATTTTATTGACCGGGTTAGAGGTGGGTTGCATATTGCCGAAACTGCCAAAAACTCAAATATAATTGCCCTACAGGAAACTGACCCCAACCCGCAATTTGCATCGGATGTGTTGAATGCGGTGATGACCGAGTACCTGACTTATGACAGGATCCAGAAAATGCAGTCGGCAACGCAGATGATTGATTTTATTGACAGCCAGTTGAAATACCTGTCAGATAGGGTTGCCGTGTCAGAAAAATCAATGGAAAAGTACAAGCAGAACTTAAAAATTGTTGATGTTAGTACTGCAGCCACTGCCGCAATTTCGAAAGCCGATAACCTGGAATCGCAAAAATCCTTATTAAACATACAGCTGATAGCGATTGACCAACTAAAAGCAGATATCATAAAGGAAAAGAATAATGTAACGCTCAACTTTAATATGGAAGGCGTTGTTGACCCGCAATTACAATTAGCTATCAATAAACTTGATAACCTGATCTATGCCCGCAACTCGTTATTAAAAACTTATAATGCCAATGCGCAGCCCATTAATGATATAAACCAGCAAATATTACAGATAAAAAGTACGGCCATTAATGACATTAACATTTCGCGCAATATTGTAGAAAAAAATATAAAATACATATCGGATCAGCTTGGCCAGGTTAACGAGAAAGTAACCCATTTTCCTGTTGCCGAAAATGATATGGCAGGCTTGCAGCGCAGCTTTAGCGTTAACGAAAAGGTGTATGACCTGCTATCCGAGAAAAAATTAAATGCACAGATAAGCCGCTCAGGTATTTTACCGGGGGCTACAATTATTGATCTTTCGCAACCTAATTACAATCCTGTATCACCCGATGAAAAC
Source organism: Mucilaginibacter sp. (assembly GCF_965277465.1). GTDB lineage: Bacteria > Bacteroidota > Bacteroidia > Sphingobacteriales > Sphingobacteriaceae > Mucilaginibacter. The sequence goes on along the minus strand of NZ_CBDICW010000001.1, from coordinate 1,238,578 downwards.
GGCATTAAACGGTCATCAATCATATTCGGCATTTGTATCGGTATTGGTTTGATCGTCCTTATCAGGATACTTAATCCTTTTATTTACGACAAAGAAACTATCGAGAGCCTTACCTCTATCCCTATTATCGGGGTGATAAGAAAGTTTCCTGAAGAGATAGACGAATACAGCACCCAGATATTGGCTATAAGTAAGCCCAAGTCCATTTTTGCAGAATCTGTGCGTTCTGTCCGCACCAACCTGAGTTTCCTGGCATCCAACAAAACAAGTAAAGTTATTTGTATCACATCAGAGGTTGCGGGCGAAGGAAAATCATTTGTGGCCGTTAACCTTGCCAGCACCCTGTCACTTATTGATAAAAAGGTAATATTGGTTGCTGCAGATTTAAGGCGTTCGAAACTACATAAAACCTTTAATGTACCTAATGATGTTGGATTAAGCAGTTACCTGTCAAACCAGCTTAGCGCTAATGAGGTAATTTCAAAATCAAACCAAAAAAACCTTGATTTTATTATCTCAGGGCCTATCCCACCCAATCCGTCAGAGCTGTTACATTCAAAAAGAATGACCGAACTGATTGATGATCTTACCTCAAGGTATGATATTGTAATGATTGATACAGCACCTATCGGTCTTGTTTCGGATGCGATACCATTGATAAGAATAAGCGATATAAATTTATTTGTTATCCGGTCGGGTAAATCAAAATTCTATGCGGCCACCATTCCGCAACGAATTGCACAGGAGTATAATTTAGATAACACAGTAATAGTACTAAACGCCTTTGAGCAGGATCTTTTACACTCCAGGTATTATAATACCAAATTCTCGGGCGAGAGTTATGCAGGCAAGTATTATTACTACTCTGATTATACCGGCTATGAAAGCTCCGGTTATTATATAGATAATAAGGACCTTAAATGGTGGGATATAAGACGATTATTTAAACGATGATGTACTACAGCTGACATGGCTTTAAAATCAAGTACAGAAATCAACAAGTGGTATCCGGTTTACACGCATGCACGTGCCGAAAAAAAGGCATTCCAGGCATTAATCAATAAAGGCATTGAGGCTTATTTACCCCTTCACCGTCAGCTTAAGCAATGGAGCGATCGTAAAAAGTGGGTTGAAGAGCCGCTGATAAAATCGTACCTGTTTGTAAACATAAGGGAGTATGAGCAAACAGAAGTATTGATGACACCCGGTATAGCACGGTTCATTTACTTTTCGGGCAAGATAACATCCATGCCGGGCCGCCAGATTGAGGAGCTTAAACTTTTAATGGCCAGCTCGTATGAGTTAGAGATCACAGAAGAAAACTTACAGCCCGGCGAAAAGATAACGATAAAAGCAGGCCCGTTGAAAGGCCTTAAAGGCGAGATAATATCCTATCGCTCACAAAAGCAATTAGTTCTTAGGCTTGATGATCTTGGCTACTCCATAATAGTACATGTGGCATCATCCTTAATAAACAGATTATAAGTGCTTAATGTTAGTAATTTATAGCTGGCAAGACGGCATTTTTTTATAATTTAAAGCCATTAAATTGTAAAAATATATAAAATACAATTGACTGATAAGTAATAAGTTACAGTATTTTTTGTGACTTACCGGGCGAAGCTATGAATAAATATAAGTTATGTGCAGGATAGCAGGAATAATTTCAAATAGACTATTAGTTGATGAAATTAGTGAGAAGGTACGTACTATGTGCAATGCACTGCAACATGGCGGCCCTGATGATGAAGGTATATTTACCGACGAAAGTAAAGGCCTTGTGTTTGGACACAGGAGGCTATCAATTATTGACCTGAGTAAAAACGGGCATCAACCTATGGCTGATACGCAGCAAAAGGTTTGGATAACGTTTAATGGTGAGATCTATAATTATCTTGAATTAAAGGATCAACTTGTTAAAGCAGGGGCTCAGTTCCATTCAAATACTGATACTGAGGTTATAATTAATGCTTACAAGCAGTGGGGTACTGCAGCATTTGCAAAGCTAAGGGGAATGTTTGCCTTTGCAATTTATGATGCTCACAAAGCTAAAACCTACCTGGTGCGTGATACCACAGGTGTAAAACCGCTATATTATTATGTAAATAACGGGCAGTTGAGTTTTGCATCAGAGGTGCGTGCTTTTAAAACAGCAGGCATAGCAAACGATGCTGATGCCAACTGGCCTGTTAGGTTCCTTGCCTTTGGACATATCCCTGAGCCATATACTACACTAAAAGATGTATATAGCCTGGCAAAGGGCCATTTCCTGTTGTGGGATCATCAAAGCAACACGCATAGTATTGCACCATATAATAACAACGTTTTTGCAGGCCAGCTTATTACCAACCATAACACTGCCCGCCAACTATTGGACGATGCGCTCAGAGCCGCCGTACAACGGCAGCTGATGGCCGATGCGCCTATCGGCGTATTTTTAAGTGGCGGTATTGATTCAAGCCTGATCTCATTATTAGCCAATGAGCAAAAAAAGCAGCAGCTTAAAACCATATCTATTTACTTTAATGAGAAAACCTACGATGAGCGGGCTTATCAAAACGCAGTATTAGATAAAATAAGCGGCGAAAAGTTTGCACACCTTGTACAAAAGCAGGATTTTGAAAACTTTTTTCCACACATTATAAGTGACATGGATATGCCAACAACCGATGGCATTAACACCTGGTTTATTAGTAAATATGCCCATGAAGATGGATTAAAAGCAGTTTTATCTGGAGTTGGCGCCGATGAGCTTTTTGGGGGCTATCCATCCTTTAACAGGATCAGGTATCTAAAGTATCTGCGTAAGGTACCGTCAACATTGTTTAATGCGGCTAATTATTTTAAAGCTGATAAGTACCGGAAGGTATCATTCCTGGCACATGATCATCACCTGGCTGATTATTTATTACTGCGCGGCTTGTATGTACCCGAAGATATTGCCAAAATACTTGACCTGGATGCAAGGCAGGTAAATGAAATATTGTTTGAGGAAGTGTCTGTTAATAGCCTGGGTAATTATGATGAAAAGCATGCGGCCTGGTTTGAGACTAACCTTTACATGCAAAACCAGCTACTGCGCGATACGGATGTAATGAGCATGAGCCACGGGCTAGAAGTAAGGGTGCCTTTTTTAGATGAAGACTTACAGCAACTTACCGAAAGCATATCAACCGAAATAAGATTTGACAATAAACAGCCTAAGAAAATATTAATTGATACATTTAAGAACATTTTACCGAATGCAACATGGAACAGGCCCAAAATGGGCTTCACCTTCCCTTTACAGGAATGGATGAGTCAGCATACAGAGATAAGCAGAAAAGATTTGTATAGAGGCAAATTTGCACAAAACGCTGTTGAAAGGTTCAAAAATGGCCAAATGCACTGGTCCAAAATTTTTGCGCTTTACCAAATACAAATGCATGAGTAAAAAAGTTATACTTTATACCTTACAAACGTTTAGTACTACCGGGGGCATTCAAAAAATGACCCGAACGTTAGCTCATTCATTAAATATTTTAGCACAGCGCAATAATTGGGATTTTAAATTGTGGTCGGCCTACGATAAAAAGAACGACCTTATGCCGCAATATCTGCCCGCTGAAAATTTTAGGGGGTTTGGAATTAACCGCATAGGTTTTGTTTTAAAAACCATGGTTGCCGCTCAAAAACCTGATATTATAATACTAAGCCATATTAATTTAGCTATTATTGGCTTATTGATAAAAACTATTAACCCAAAGTGCAAAATTTGGCTTATTGCGCACGGCATTGAGGTATGGCGCCCACTATCGATATTTAAAAATATGTTTTTAAAGCGCTGCGATAAAATAATTTGCGTAAGCAACTTTACGCGCCAGCAAATGATCAGCAGGCACAATACAGTACCTGAAAATTGTATTGTTTTGAACAACGCTGTTGATCCGTTTATGAAATTACCGGAAACGTTTACAAAGCCGGCTCATTTACTAAGCCGCTACTGGTTAAATGATAAAACACCTGTAATATTCACCCTAACCCGCCTGGCATCTACCGAGCAATATAAGGGTCACGATCAGGTAATAAAGGTGATAAGTAAACTTAAATCACAATTTCCTGATATAAGATACATACTGGCTGGCCAGTATGATCATGACGAAGAGATCAGGATACAAAAACTAATATCGGCCTACAAAGTTGATGAGCAGGTTATACTTACCGGCTTTATTGAGGAGCATGAACTGGTTGACCATTTTTTATTAGCCGATATGTTTGTGCTGCCAAGTAAAAAAGAGGGTTTTGGTATTGTATTTATTGAGGCCCTGGCTTGTGGGTTACCTGTTATTTGCGGCAATGCCGATGGAAGCGTTGATGCTATATGCAACGGTGAACTTGGCAAAGCAATCAATGTTGATGACATTAACGAATTAGAAACAGCCCTTACCGATCATCTGACAAAACCGCTGACGGAAATAAAACGACAAGAGTTACAAAGAAAATGCCTGATGCATTTTAATGAAAACGATTATATGGATAAATTAGAAAAAATACTGACGCAATGAGTGATGTAGACAAGGAAACCTGGGACCTTGAGATAACCGCGGCAAACAATATTTTTGATCTTAAATTAAAGGATGTTTGGCATTACCGTGATTTACTGCTGTTGCTGGTGCGCCGCGATTTTGTTTCGTTTTACAAACAAACTATTTTGGGGCCTTTATGGTTTTTTATCCAGCCCATATTTACAACTATAATTTACACTTATATATTCGGTAACCTGGCAGCCATCCCTACTGACGGTTTGCCACAGCCCCTTTTTTATTTAGCCGGAATTACTGCCTGGAACTACTTTTCAGATTGTCTTACAAAAACATCAACTGTTTTTACGGCTAACTCTGCACTGTTTGGAAAAGTTTATTTCCCACGGTTAATTGTTCCTCTTAGTATCGTAGTATCAAACCTGATCCGTTTTGGTGTCCAAATGACTTTGTTTTTTATAATGATGGGTATATATTGGTTAAAAGGTACTGCATTGCATCCTAATGTTTATATACTCTTATTCCCGATACTATTGTTATTAATGGCAATGCTGGGGCTTGGTTTAGGCATGATCATATCAGCACTAACAACCAAATACCGGGATCTGAGTTTCCTAATAGCTTTTGGCATACAGCTAATGATGTATCTTACTACTGTTATCTACCCGCTTTCTGTTGTTAAGAAAAAGTACCCATCATACGAGTGGCTGGTAGCCTACAACCCCATGACTTCTATCATCGAAGCTTTCAGATATGGGTTTTTAGGTAAAGGTTCATTTACCATGCTATCATTAGGTATAACTACTATAATAACAGTTTTTATAATGTTAGTTGGCATTATAATTTTTAACCGCGTTGAGCGTACTTTTATTGATACCGTATAAATATGCCAGCAGCAATTAAAGTAGAAAACCTGTCAAAAGCCTATCAGTTAGGCGAGATTGGTACCGGGACAATTACCCGCGACCTGGAGCGCTATTGGGCAAAGATAAGAGGTAAAGAAGACCCTTTTTTAAAGATCGGTGAGGTAAATGACCGCGCAAAAAAAGGAAATGGTGATATTATCTGGAGTTTGAAAGACCTTGATTTTGAAATAGAACAGGGAGATGCTGTAGGTATTATAGGCCGTAACGGAGCAGGTAAAAGTACCTTACTTAAAATTTTGAGTCGTGTAACAGCGCCAACCACCGGAGCCATTAAAGTTAAAGGACGAATAGCCAGCTTACTGGAAGTTGGTACCGGATTTCACCCGGAGCTAACGGGTAAAGAAAACATTTATTTAAATGGCGCCATATTGGGCATGCGAAAAGCCGAGATTAAGAGAAAGTTTGATGAGATAGTTGACTTTTCGGGCGTTGAGCGCTATATAGATACACCAGTAAAACGATATTCATCCGGGATGTATGTGCGCCTTGCATTTGCAGTTGCAGCCCACCTTGAAAGCGAGATAATGATTGTCGATGAGGTACTTGCCGTAGGCGATGCAGAGTTTCAGAAAAAGTGCCTCGGTAAAATGGGAGATGTATCAACCAAAGAAGGCAGAACAGTATTGTTTGTTAGCCATAATATGGATGCGGTAATGCGATTATGCTCACACGCCATCTTATTAAAAAATGGCACCTTACAAGGATATGGCCAAACGAACCATATAATTGATAATTATCTTAGAGCAGATTTTGGAACAACAGCATTAAGAAAATGGGACGAAAACAACAGTCCTGGGAATGATACTGTCAGACTGCTTGAAGTAAGAGCCCATGATTCAGAAAATAACATAAAAGATTGTTTTGATATTTCAGATCAAGTAAATATAACCTTCCGTTATTTAGTTAAAAGTAATAAAACTAAGCTAAATCCTGCGGTTAATTTTTTTAATGCCAATGGGGTTAATTTATTCGACTCCCATCAAACTACTGATCCAATATTTAAAGAAACGTTAGTACCAGGCTATTATGAGTCAACGGTAATAGTACCCGGAAACCTATTGGCTGAAGGCACAATAATTATGGGTATTGCGGTATTAACATACAGCCCATTTTTAATTCATTTTCACGAAACTGATGTAATTGCATTCACGATGATAGATAAGTCGGTAAATAACCTAACAAGGGGTGAAAATACCGGAACAATCCCAGGAGTTGTAAGACCTTTTTTAAATTGGCGATCTATTAAATTATCAAATTAGTTAAAAGATTATATAATAGTATGATAAGAAGGGCTTACAGAAAATTAAAGAAAATATTAGAAAAAAAAACTGATCGGTTTGATGGAACAGGCGAAAGAGTTGATATTTTCTTCGCTGACGAAATTGATTATGAAAAATTGGACATGTATCAAAAAAGTCATTACAAAAGATATGAATATGCTTTAAAGAAAATTAAGCCTGACGATACTTGCGGCGACTTCGCGTGTGGAACAGGTTATGGATCAATAATGCTTTCAAAAAAAGCAAAAAAGATAATTGGTGCAGATATCAATACAGAAGTTGTTCAAGCTATTAAAAAAAGATATAAAAAAAACAAAAACGTAGATTTTATAAATGCCAATCTTTTGGACTTAACTTTCAATTCTGAATTTGAAAATATCATCTCTTTCGAAACAATTGAGCACTTTAAAGAAGTGGATATAAGAAAATTGCTTCTAATTTTTAATAAAGCTCTTAAGCCAGGTGGAAAACTTATAATTTCGACTCCATATATGCAAAAAGATGATGAAGCAGCAATTAAACTTGGGCATCACTTAACTTTCTTTATTAATGAAGAGGTTATAAACAGCTGGTTAAATAGTGCGGGATTCACTGTATTAACTTTTGAATATCAGAATTATAGAACCCACACTATAGGAAATAACTCTGAAAAAGACTTTATTGTATGTACTGCTCAAAAAACTAATAGTATTTAATGCCAAAAGTATCAATCTGTATTCCGACCTACAATCAAATTGAATACTTAAAACTAACATTAGACTCTATTGCAATACAAACATTTCAGGATTATGAGATAATTATCACCGATGACACAACCGGATTCATGGTAAAAGATTTAGTTGATCAATATAATTTTGAAGGTCGGCTACATTATTTTAAAAATCAAACCCCACTGGGCTCCCCACAAAACTGGAATAAGGCAATTGAGAAAGCTAATGGAACATATATAAAAATTTTACATCATGACGATTGGTTTAAAACTAATGAAAGCTTAGAAAAATATGTGAATCTATTAGCTGATGATAAAATTGACATTGCATTTTCATCGTCACATGTATTACTGGATAATGGAGAAAATTGGATTCACGAAGTATCGATAGAAGAATTAGATAAATTAAGATCATGTCCATCATCATTATTTTTTGGCAATAAAATTGGCAGTCCAAGTGCAGTTATTTTCCGAAAAGACATTTTGGAAATATTCGATAAAAACCTAAAATGGCTGGTAGACGTTGAATTTTATATCAGAGTAATAAATAAAACAAAAAGAGTGAATTACATCAACGAAGCGTTAATAACAACTTTTGGCGCTGAGGGACGTGTAACTGATATTTGTGTAAATAACCCTACCATAGAGATATTTGAAAATTTTTATCTATTTGACAAAATCAAAAGACTTTTCCTTTTTAAGGGCATCAATTATTATTTTGATGCCCTTAAAGTTTTATCTCAGTTATGTAAAAAATATGGCATTTCAACAAAAAAAGAGATTAGGGCCATGGGATATAATGGTAAAATACCGCCAATTTTAATTCTTCGATCAAGACTTTATCAATAGGCTATAAAAACGTGATTTATATTTTTAAGAAAATCATTAATAAATTCTTCAAAAAAAAAAAAGTAGAACTAAATGCACCTGCTAAAGAATTAAATTACATCATTGACAAAAGTAGCGTTGGTAAGTTTTGCAAAATAGGAAAAGACTGTTACCTGTTTAATACAATAGTAGGCGATTATTCGTATCTAAGTAAAAATGTATCGTTTATGAATTGTTCGATTGGGAAATTCTGCTCAATTGCACAAGGCGTTAGTGCAAGTTTAGGCATGCATCCATCATCAGTATTTGTAAGCACGCATCCTTCCTTTTTTTCATTATCTAAACAAAATGGCATGACTTTTAGTGATAAAAACTATTTTGAAGAAATGGGGAATACAATCATTGGTCATGATGTTTGGATTGGTGTAAACGCTATTATTATGGATAATATTACCATACATAATGGTGCAATTATTGGAGCAGGAGCAATAGTTACAAAAGACATTCCAGCTTATGCTATTGTAGTTGGAGCTCCGGCACAAGTTATTAAATATAGATTTGAAAAAAGTGAAATTGAATTTTTAGAAAAATTCAAATGGTGGGACAAAGATGAGGAGTGGCTAAAAGCCAATTATAAAGACTTGCATGATATTAAACTCTTTATAGCAAAGTACTCTAATGATCCTCACTAAACTTCAGGGTGGATTAGGAAATCAGATGTTTCAGTATGCTGCGGCGAGGGGATTATTAAAAAAAGAAAGTCAGGTTTACCTCGACCATAGTTTTTTAGATGAGAATTTTAAAGATACTGAGCACTTTACGGCAAGAAAATATGAGCTCCATATTTTTAAAAACATAAAAGCTGGCAAAGCTACTTTAAAGCAAATCAACCTTTTTAAAAAGCCTTCGGCTTATCTTAAAGCTTTAATATATTTTTCAAAAGGTTTTTTCAGGCTGTTGCAACAACAGGGAAATGAGTTTGTATCATTACCAAACCCGGTTAATAATCAGTATTTATATCTTGATGGTTACTTTCAATCTGAAGAATATTTTAAACATTGCCGGGAGGAATTGCTTAAGGAGTTTCAATTTCCGGAGTTGGATTTAGTGAATAAAGTCGCACATCAAAACATTACAGATGTTCCTAATGCTGTAAGTATTCATATCCGTCGTGGTGATTATTTAAAGTCGAAGGTGGTTTCTGATATACACGGCGTATTACCCATTGATTATTACCAAAAGGCTATTGAGTTTTTACAAAATAAACTTAGCCCATTAACGCTTTTCGTATTTTCGGATGATGTGGCTTGGGCGCAGGCAAACCTAAGTACAGACAACCTTGCAACACATTATATTAACCATAATCAGGGCGAAGATAGCTGGAAAGATATGGCGCTGATGAGTTATTGCCGTCATCATATTATTGCTAACAGCAGTTTCAGTTGGTGGGCTGCATGGTTAAATCCATCACTCGATAAAATTGTTATTGCGCCAAAAAATTGGTTTAGTGACCCTCAATTAAATTCACAAAGTCAGACTATTATCCCTGATACTTGGATAACACTGTAATCAATCCGTTGGTGAGTATAATTATGCCGGTATATAATTGCGAAAGCTTTGTGGCCGAAGCTGTCAAAAGCATACTTACCCAAACGCTGACTGATTTTGAATTGATCATAATCGATGATCATTCTACTGATGGTACTTGTGGTATAATTGATGGTTTTCAAGACCCAAGGATCGTTTTCATCAAAAAACAGGAAAACTCAGGCCTTATCAACAGTCTCAACCTTGGTTTATCCATATCTAAAGGACAATTTATAGCAAGGATGGATGGCGACGACATCAGCCATGCTACCCGGCTCGAAAAGCAGGTTGATTTTCTTAGTGAGCATCCTGATATTGCAATTTGCGGCACATGGTACCAGCTAATGGATTCTAACGAAATAGTTAAAAATCCGGAAGTAAACGAAAGTATTAAAATCGCTTTTTTAGATTATTGCGCTTTAGGTCATCCTACGGTGATGTTTAGGAAAGACTTTATAACCTTCCATAAATTAGATTATAACCCGGATTTTTTTGCGGCCGAGGATTATGACCTGTGGATCAGGATTTCTGCCTTAGGCAAGTTGGCAAACCTGCCCGAAGTGTTGCTTTCCTACCGGTCGCATGCCGAACAGGTTTCGATAAAACAACAGGCTAAACAATCGGCCAATGCAGACCGTTGCCGCATTAGGATGATGTGCGCCCCTTTAGCACAATCAACAATTACGGATATAGAAACAAGCACCTTGTTAGTTAGAAAAACGCCTATAAAAAGCCTTGAAAAACTAAAAGAAGTTTTGAACTGGCTGGATAAGCTTTTCGACAGCAATCAAAATACGACATTTTATAAAGCAGACTTATTTAAAAGCTTTATCAAAAAGAAAAAGAAAGAACTGGTGCGCACATTTTATTTGCATACCACATCATACAGCCCAAAAGTATTACTTGAGTTTAGTATGGTAAATGAATTTCGCGGTTATTTTACAAGTTTGGAATATGTAAAGCTGGCATTTAAATGTGCTGTTTACTGGAGGGCAAATTCAAGCGTTAAATGAGAAAGCAAATTATTCTCACCAAACTATTTGAATTTGGGGGTAGTAACTCGCACCTCAAAATGCTCATTAAATATTTCGGTGATCAAAATATCATCCTGGTATTAGAGGATCAAAACCAGCTTCAATATCTTAAAAATATTGGCGAAGAAAACACTATTAAGATAAAGATCCTATCCGGGCTGCACAAATATGCGCATTTAGCCTATCCATCGGTATTATCAAACCTAAAGGAGTTTTTAAAAGTATGTAGGTCTGTTACATCAATATTTATACTTTGCCTTAAAAACAATTTTGCCGGGGTAACCATCAACGTGGTAGAGCCTGAAAAATACTTATACCTATTGTGGCTGCCATTTATCAGGGTAAATTATATAGTACATACAACGCCGCAAAACAGATTTACTTTTTTTACTACCTATACCTGCAATGCCCGGTTAGGGAAAAAGAAAAAACTCATTACCGTGTCAAAAAATAACAAAGCCTTGCTTTGCGAAAAATGGGATATTGCAACTCATAAACAGTCTTTTGTAAAGGTGATCTATAATTGTATTACTGAAACAGAAACGCTAACTGCCCCGGCTGATTTAATGGACAAAAGCAACCGTTATATTATTACAATGGGCCACGTTATAGCTTATAAAAATCCTGTGCTTTGGTTCAACGTGGCTAAACAGGTTACAGCAATTTATAATGATGTACATTTTATGTGGCTGGGTAACGGCCCCCAATTGAACGAACTAAAAAAAGAAGCACCTGAAAATGAACGGATCACTTTTAAAGGAGCAGTTAGCAACCCGCAAGCTTATTTAAAAAACGCGATCATTTATTACCAGCCAAGCTTACATGAAACGCATGGCATTGCTGTTTTAGAGGCGATGTACAATCATTTACCCTGCGTTGTATCAGATGCTGGTGGTTTACCCGAATCTATCCAGGATAATTATAATGGCTTATTAGTTTCGCCGCTAAACGAAGCGGAACATGTGTCGGCTATTATAAAACTAATTAATAATGACGCATTGCGTAGTGAGTACGGACTTAATGCATATAAAAAGTATCAGCAATTTTTTAGTTACGAAAAATTTAGCGAGGCGATGGATGCCGCTTATCTTAACTAAATGAATAATTAAGTATTGGAACCGGGTATCTCTGTAATATTATGCTGTTATAATAGCAGCCTTCGCTTACCCGAAACTATTAAACACCTTGCCGGGCAGCAGGTATCTCCCAATATCCCCTGGGAAGTAATTGTAGTTAATAATGCATCTACGGATAATACAAGGGAAGTTGCAAGGCAGGAATGGGCTAAATATAATGTTCCCCATACAGGCTTTACTATTCTTGACCAGCCAACGCCAGGAAAAAATTATGCATTTAAAACAGGTGTAAACCACGCTAAATATGCGTACGTACTTACCTGCGATGACGACAACTGGCTTGCCCCCAATTATATTGAAAAAGCATTCGGCATAATGAGTGCCGACCCTAAAATAGGCGCGCTTGGTGCACATGCGGTATTTGCACCACAGGAGCCTTTAAACAAAGAGATTGCCAATTTCACCAACTTTTTTGTAAATGGCCCGCAAACCTGGGTAGCTAAAGATCATTGGGTTTATGGCGCAGGCTCGGTATATAGGAAAAGTATTCTTCAGGATCTTTTTAACAATGGCTGGCAGCAGGTAACAACAGGTCGTACCGGAACAAGTCTTATCTGTGGAGAGGATGTAGAGATCTGCTTTATGATCTACTTGAGCGGATATAAAATTGTAGCTGACGATAAACTACTATTTAAACATTTTGTACCCGCACAAAGGCAAAAGTTAGCTTATATAGTTTCGTTAAGTTTTTGGCTCAGCTATACCAATGTACTGCTCAATAGTTATTTTGCTATTTTAAATAATGATGAACGCCCCATTAAACAAATTATGGACAATTGGTTTAAAGGCGCAACCAAAACCCTTTTAAAACAAACCCTTATATTCGGCTACTACAAAACTATTTCGTTAGGGAAACCCACGGCTGAGCAACAGATCACTTTTAACAAGATCTACGGCACATGGAGCGCCCTGTTTAAAAACAGGAAAAGAGTTATTGATCACCATAATAAAACGAAAGCCTTATTAGCCATTAAGTGATGACTGAAGAACTGGCCCCCATTATATTATTTATTTATAAACGCCCCGATCATACCCGGCGCGTTTTAGAGGCATTGCAAAAAAATATGTATGCCAGTAACTCTGTTCTATATGTTTTTGCTGATGGGGCAAAAAATAATGCAAGCGCCGAAGATCTGAAAGTAATTGAGCAAACACGCGCCGTTATTAAAGAAAAAAAATGGTGTAAAGAAGTAACGCTCATCATCCGTGAAACTAATATGAACCTGGAGGATAACGTTATTGATGGCGTTACCCAGATTGTTCAAAAGCATGGTAAGGTGGTAGTTTTAGAGGACGACATAATAACCTCGCCCTACTTTTTGAAATATTGTAATGACGGGTTGAAAATGTACGGGGATACTAAAAGCGTTTTTTCAATTAATGCATTTATGTTCCCCATTGATTTTGAAACGGAGCCAACTACGTTTTTGTGCCCGCTGGCTACAAGCTCGTGGGGATGGGCTACCTGGGCCGACAGGTGGGCAAAGTTTGAAACGGAGCCCAAATATGTTGATGCGCTGGAAGATAACTGGATGTTAAGGAGCCGGTTCAATTTTGGCAGCACCAATCATTTCAGCATGCTTAAATACATGAACACCTGGGATCTGCGTTGGTACTACACCGCATTTATCAATAACGGCGTGGGCGTGTTTCCTACCAAATCATTAACTAAAAATATTGGTTTTGATGGCAGCGGTACGCATGGCGGTAATGAAGATTTGGAGCAGGATATCTACCTGTCCGAATTTCCGTTAGTCTACCAATCCTCTATAAACCTTAACGCCTACTCAAAATTGCTTTACTACTTCAAAATAGTTCCGCTTTCTATCAAACAACGAATAAAGAACAGGATCAAAAAACTGATCAACTATTAGATCAATTTGAAACCTGGCCGCTATGCCCATCCTTAGTTCAGCAAAAAACAAATTTAAGTTTATCATTATCCGGGTATTGGCCCCGGCTATACTTAAGGTGCTGTTCTTTTTTGTTCCCCGCAAAAAGAACACGTTATTGATAGTAAAAAATGATGGCATAGGCGATCACCTGCTATTCCGCAACTACCTTGAGTTTTTAAAAAATGCTGAAAAATACAAGCATTATAAAATATATCTGCTGGCCAACAGGGCAAGCAAAGATCTGGCGCTCCATTTAGATTCGGATACGGTTGATGGCTTTTACTGGTATGCAGATGGTTTCTTTTTAAAATGGGATTTAGTTAAATTGCTATTCGCACTGCAGCGCTTAAGGATACAAACTATTATTTACCCCAATTATTCGCGAAAATATGTTGCTGATGAGCTGATAAATAGCATAAACGCAAAAACCAAAATTGCGGTTGACGGCGACCTGATCAATCAATCAGCAGCATTAAAAAGCAATGGCGATAAATACTATTCCCAACTTATAAGCGTAGATACCGTACCGCTGCACGAGTTTGATCGTAACAAACAGATCTTTGAGGCGCTTACGGGTGAGCAGTGCCAGCTCTCCGCCCCTTTTATAAAAAAAGACCATTTAAACATAACGCCTAACAAAAGCATAGTAATTTTTCCCGGGGCAAGTACCGCCGATAAAAAATGGCCGGCAAGCAGTTTCAATAAACTTTGCCAGTCAATTATTTCAAATCTGAACATTAATATTATTGCAGCAGGCGGCAAGGATGATGAAAAGGAATTATCCCTTATTGGTCATAACTTCCCCGGCGGAAAGTTTTCTGCCCTGCCAGATTTAAATCTAATCGGTTTGTGCCAGCTTATTGGCGGTGCAAGGTTGTTGATTTCGGGCGATACCGTTGCTATCCATATCGCGGCAGCATTAGCTGTACCGGCTGTTTGTATTTCAAAAGGCGATCTATACGGCAGGTTTGTACCTTATCCATCAACTATCACCCATAATATTCACACTGTATTCCCTGCTAACTATACAGCCGACATTAAAAACTACGATCAGTATTCATCATTCACCATTAATGATATAAGGGTGCAGGATGTATACCATATTATTGAAAAAGTGATAACTGCCCAGGCACTAAACAAATAATGAAGCTACCCGATCTAAAACAATACCGCTCAAATTTTACAACAAAAGGCGTGGCGATGCCTTTGCCGCAGGTTCCAACAGCAAAACAGGGTTTACTAACTCTTTTACCCGCGGCACCGGCAGGCAAATCGGGCTGGCCGTGGACAGAAGAAACCGATCCCGCCATTTATAACAGCAGGACAGACTGGCCCAAGGTCACTATTGTAACGCCATCGTACCAGCAGGGACAATTTATTGAAGAAACCATAAGGGCCGTATTGTTACAAAACTACCCTAATCTTGAATACATTATTATGGATGGCGGCAGTAAAGATGATACCCGCCAGGTTATAGAAAAATATGCACCCTGGATAAGCTACTGGCAAAGCGAAAAAGATGGCGGTCAGGGCCATGCCATTAATATGGGTTTCAGCCTGGCATCGGGCAATCATTATGGCTGGATCAACAGCGATGATCATTATTTAAAAAATGTTTTTCATACGGTGATAAGCATCTTTTTAAAAACCGGGGCCAAGTTTGTTTACGGATACGGAGTTAACCACTATACCGACGAAAACCGCTTTGACACGGTTAAGGTATTGCCTTTTTTAGATTATTTTATCAAGATACCCGCGCTGGTGCAGCCGGCAACCTTTTGGGCTGCTGATATTCATAAACCCATATGGGAAGAGCTGCACTGCTCTATGGATTTTGAACTATGGCTTCGGCTGGTAAAAGGAAATAAAAGAAAGCTGATAAGGCAACCGCTTGCCATAGCCAAAGTGCATGATGATGCCAAAACTTTCGACCCTAAACTAAAGGTAAAATGGGAAGAGGACCATTTAAAGATCTGGTCGGCAGATGCACACGGCGAAGTGTTTGAATGGAAAAGGATCAATTTTATAAACAGGATAAGGATTAAGCTTTACCGGCTTTTTAAACTAATATAATCACCAAAAAGTATCCGCTAATCTGAATGCTATTTAACTCCCTCCTGTTTTTACTGTTCTTTTTAATAGTTACCTCCTGCTATTATTTACTGCCTTATAAAATAAGGTGGGTATGGTTACTGGCAGCCAGCTGCTATTTTTACATGTATTTCAGGCCGCAGTATATCCTTATTATACTGTTCACCATTATTGTTGATTATATAGCAGGCCTGCTTATTGAAAAAGCATCGGGCAAAAAGCGAAAGCTCTTTCTGCTCATCAGCATCATAGCCAATGTTGGCGTGCTGGCGTTTTATAAGTATTTTAACTTTTTTGCGGAGAATATTAACTTCCTGCTGCCATCAGCCACACATAAAATACCACTGCTTGATTTCATTTTGCCTATAGGCCTTTCGTTCCACACCTTTCAGGCTATGAGTTATACTATTGAGGTATATCGCGGCAACCAAAAGGCCGAGCGCCACTTTGGTATCTATGCCCTGTATGTAATGTTTTATCCGCAAATGGTGGCTGGCCCTATTGAAAGGCCGAAGCATATATTGCCGCAGCTGCACCGGGTAAATAAATTCAGCAACAGTAAATTTATAACGGGCATCTTTTTAATAATTGTAGGCCTGTTTAAAAAAATGGTGATTGCCGACAGGCTGGGCCTTTATGTTGATCCGGTTTTTTCGCACCCGCATAGTCATTCCGCCCTGGATCTGCTTTTGGCTACCTATTTTTTCGCCTTCCAGATCTATTGCGACTTTAGCGGATACTCGGACATTGCCATCGGCGCAGCCCTTACCTTAGGTATTGAGCTGATGAAAAACTTCAACATGCCATACCTCGCCAAAAACATAGCCGAGTTTTGGAAACGCTGGCATATCTCGCTCTCTACCTGGTTCAGAGATTATTTGTACATCCCGCTTGGCGGCAACCGGGTATCATTTTTTATAACCTGCATAAACCTGCTTATTGTATTTATGGTAAGCGGCCTTTGGCATGGTGCCAACTGGAAATACCTGGTTTGGGGTTTTATACACGGCTGCTTATTGATTATTTATCAGGTTTTAAAAAAGCTCAACATCCAATTAAAAGGCTTTACCTATTTAAAATGGCTTATTACCTTTAATATGGTTTGCCTGGCATGGATCTTTTTCAGGGCAGATACCGTTGCCGATGGCTTTTATATCCTTCACAAGATCTGCTCTTTTAATGGCCTGGCTTATTCAGCCAATTCAATTATGGCAGTTAAGGAGATTATATACTGTGTGATCATTATTATAAGCCTGTTGGTTGGCGAATGGTACCTGCGTAATTATACCGCCTTCTCTAACAAAAAAAAGATCATTACAACCATTGGGTTAATTATAGCCTGTTACTTTTTAGGCATATTTAACGAGGCTCAATTTATTTACTTTCAGTTTTGATACGTAAAATAGCTTGCTTACTGGTGTTATTAATAAGTATGGTTATCCTTTTAGGATCAATGAACCAAACCTTTATTAACAAAATAAAAAGCGATAGGTATTTTGATCACCTGAAAGCCCCGACCGGTTATAATAGCTCGTTGTATTACCGTGTTTTTGTACGATCAGACCACTGGCGCTACGGCGACCTTTATGGCGTATCGTTCCTGCATGATTATAAATTTCCGCTGGAGCCTTTTAAAGAATATAACCGGGATGGCCGGAAACCATTGACCGGCCGCATACTTTATATAATTGGTGATAGTTACCTGGCTGATAAAACCCTGAGTGGTGCTTTTGATGGATTTGATAACGTGGTTTATTTAGACAGACGGTTTCCATTTGGCCCGATAACCCTTGACAGCACCAGGCAAAACTACCTGATTATGGAGTTTGCCGAAAGGAACCTGAATGATTACGCCCTGGGCAAAACTGCCGAAAAAAGATGGGCAGCAAAAGATATAGCCGCTAAATTAAACTTTAACCCCACAACCGCGAATAGTGCTGCTGATGCCTACTTACCAACAAGCATTCCGGAGAGAATAAATAAGGTTATTTTTAATAAAGACCTGAGCCGGAACCTTGAACTTTTGCTTTTTGATGATAAGCTTTTCACGCCAATTAAAGAGCTTAAAGCAGCTATAAATTATAAACTGTTTGGCAGGGTGGCTAAAGAGGTGGCGGTAAGCACTGATAAGAAGAGGTTATTGATGAACATAACGGTTGATACCTCAAACCGCGAGTCTGATTTCAGGAACGTAAATGATGGCGAACTGAAAAAACTGATCGGCAACCTGGATGATGCAAATAAATATTACCTTTCTATCGGCTTTAAAAAGGTGATCCTTTCGGTTGTTCCAAATGCAGTTTCGGTTTATGATGATAAAAGAATGCCTTATAATCACCTGCTTGAGCGGGTTGAACAAAATAACCGTTTCCCGGTCATAAGTATTTTCAATAAGTTTAAAACAGCACCGGATAATATCTATTACCGGAGTGATACCCACTGGAACCCAACTGGGCTTGATACCTGGATAAAAGAAGTAAACAAAAATATAAACACATGGTAATTATAACAGCTGAATGAGATCTTCATTAAAGAAAGCAATTGGACCAAAGGTTATAACTCAATTAAGAACCTGGTTCCCCTCAGCTGTTCAAAAAAGATCTGAGTTAAGAGAGATTGAGCGCAAAGCCGTATTTTATTCGTCATTTATCAAAAAAGGCGACACCTGTTTTGATGTTGGCGCCAACGTAGGCAACCGCATAGCACCGTTATTATATATCGGCGCTAAAGTAGTGGCTGTTGAGCCGCAGGAAAAGTGCGCGAAGTTTCTGAAACAAAAATTTGGTAACCAAATAACGCTTATCCGTAAAGGATTGGGCGAGGCAAAGAGTGTTAAGGAGTTCCATATCTCAAATGATTCTACTATTTCTTCCTTTTCTGACGAGTGGATCAATGCGGTTAAAGACACGCATCGCTTTAAAGAAAAGAACTGGAACAAAGCCGTAATGATAGAAATGACCACTGCCGATGAAGTGATTGAAGCCAATGGCATACCCTCATTTATAAAAATTGATGTGGAAGGTTATGAGTTAGAGGTACTGAAGGGCCTTACCCAACCTATCGGTTTGATCAGCTTTGAATATACCGTACCCGAGCAACCCGACAGGGCCATAATGTGCCTTAACCAGATAGAAAAGCACAACAAAAATATTGAATGTAATTACAGCATTGGCGAAGATCTGGTTTGGGCGCTTACGGATTGGCTCTCGGCCGAAGAGATGCGCAACCACATCTTTTCCGAAGGGTTTAACCAAACCAGCTTTGGCGATATTTACATCCGTACCAAACAAGCCTAAATACGATTGACCCCATTCTTTTCTATCATCATTCCATTATATAATAGTGAAGGGACGCTAAATGATACTATTCATAGTATCCTGATGCAGGATGAAAAGGATTATGAACTTGTTTTTGTAGACGGGGCATCTACCGACAATACACTGCAGATAATTGCAGACCTTCAAAAATCAAATCCTGAAGTACGGATCAAGATTTTGTCTGAACGCGACAATGGTATTTACGATGCCATGAACAAAGGGCTTGATTTAGCCAAAGGCAGCTGGTTTTATTTTATGGGCAGCGATGACAGGCTCCACTCGCCTGCTGTCTTAAGCGACATACAAAGGGAGATCAACAAAACGGATACCGATCTTATTTATGGTAACGTGTACGGCATATCAAGCGATACAAGGTATGTGTATGATACGCTTTCAAAGGTTTTATCAACCGGCATCCATCACCAAAGCATCTTTTACAAAGCCTCACTTTTCAATGAGTTTGGTAAGTATGATCTCAGGTTTAAAACAGCGGCAGATTATCATTTTACACTCAAAGTATTTTTAAACGATAGCTTCAAAAAAAGATACCTTGACATGGATATAGCCGCTTATGGCGAATCGGGCTTTAGCTCACAAAATTACGACCATACCTTTTACAGCTATCAATACAAAATGCTGGCGCAAAATAATGGCATTGCAAAAATAGATGAGCCAAAAAGATGTTTGGATACCTCGGTTTATTGCTGTTTATACATGGCTAAAGACAAGGTCAATATTTTATTTGCCTGGCAAAACTTATTATACTATGTTACGGGCCAAAACCCATTCACTATAGGTTTCAGAATTAAAACCATTGCCCGCATGCTAATGTGGAGTTTAACACCCGTAAAAAAGGCATGAACATCGGGCTGCTGACACCTTACTATCCTGATGCCCAAACCACCAATAGCGGCCTGGCAAATCATTTTGCAGTATTGGCACAAGCTTTGGATAATTTGGGGCATAAGGTTGTCATTATCCATATCCGTTCGGCTTATGAGCAGGATGATGTACCCGTCGAGCAAAGCCTCAGCAAAAATATAAACCTGCTTACTTATAAGGTTAGCCTGCCTGCATGGCTCCATAAAAAGCTTAAGAATAAATGGGCCGTAACTGATCTTTTGCTGAAGCTAAAATGCATGGCTACAGCATTTAAAAACATTAACCGGATAAAAAAGAAATACAACCTGCAGGTAATTGAAACAACCAGCTATTTTTCATTAGGCTACCTGTATCTATTTAAAAAACAGCAGTTGCCCATAGTTGTAAGGGTAAGTACCACCTTTTTGCAGATGATGGATAATTACTATCCCTTTAAATCAAGGGCGCAAAGGGAGCTGGGCGAATTAGAAATCAAAATGATCAAAAAAAGCCGTTTCCTGATCACCCATGCGCATGACCATGCCCGAGAGATAGAAAAACTTTACAGCGTAAATGCAAGCAATTTCACCATTATACCGCATGGTATTAACTTGCCGGTAGTTGCCGCATCAATACAAAAAAAGGATACTGAGCCTTTAAAAATATTATACGTCGGCCGTTTTGAATACAGAAAAGGCACCGATACTTTACTGCAAGCTATTCCATTGGTACTTAAAACAAACCCCAATGTTCATTTTGAATTGATAGGATCAGACCCTAAAAATGAATATGAAACAGGGTTTAAGGCTCAGAATAGCCCGCAAGTGTTTGCCAACGTTACCTTCAGCGGCAATGCGAGCAATGAAGCAACCAATAATGCGTATGCTGGATGTGATATTTTTGTAGCCCCATCAAGGTATGAATCATTCGGTTTAATATACATAGAAGCCATGAGTTTTGGTAAGCCGGTAATAGGCTGCAGGGTTGGCGGCGTGCCTGAAATTATAGAAGATAACCAAAACGGGCTGTTTGCTGAAATGGCCGATCCGGTAAATCTTGCCGAAAAAATACTCATCCTCATCAACAATCATCAGTTAAGAATAGATATGGGAATAAATGCCCGTAAAACAGTTGAGGATAAATTTACCAAAGAGAAACTCGCCGAAAACTCGGTGGCTTATTATAAACAGGCACTAACCCTTTTTAAGCAAGCCTGATGGATGTATCAGTAATTATACCCACATATAACCCCAATATTGAGCGGCTTAACCAAACACTTAACGGTTTAAAGCAGCAAACTTTAGCCATTGATGCCTGGGAACTGATCATAATAGATAATAATTCATCCTTCAACATCGCCGAAAAAATAGATTTAAGCTGGCATGCAAACAGCCGGATAATTGCTGAACCCAAACAAGGCCTTACCTATGCCCGCTTAAAAGGCTTTTTAGCAGCCAAAGCAAACATTATTATTTTGGTTGATGATGATAATATTTTAGACCAGCATTACCTGCAAAACACTTTAGAGGTCTTTAAAAACAACCCAATGGCGGGTGCTATCGGTGGCAAATCCATCCCGCTGTTTGAGCAGGAACAACCGGAATGGCTGAAAGAATTTTATGGAAATTTAGCGCTGCGCGATTTGGGCGAAAACATAATTTTAAACACTTGGGATAATACCTACCCGGCATCATCTCCTATTGGTGCAGGCATTGCGATAAGAAAAGCGGCACTTGAAAATTATATTGCCAAAGTAAGCAGTAATACAAAGCTGATAACCGATAGGTCGGGCAGTTCACTAAGTTCGGGGGGAGATAACGATATTGTTTTAGAAGTACTTAAAGCAGGCTGGCAGGTTGGGTATTTCCCTTCACTTAGCCTGCTGCACATCATTCCAAAGCAAAGAACCCAGGTTGAATACCTGTCACGGTTGATCAACAATACCAACCGGTCATGGATCCAGCTGCTGGAGTATCATCAGATCAACCCCTGGAAAAAAATACCTTTGTGGACCGTGCCCCTAAGAAAAGCTAAAGCCTGGCTTACTTACAAGGCCTGGAAAGGCGATGCTAACCACATCAGGTGGAGCGGGGCCTGCGGAACATTCGACGGATTATCTGATATTAACGGACCTTTACAGTAATTATAAATAAATGACGGATAAAAAAAATGCATTCGATCTGCTCAGGCTCCTGTTAGCACTTTGCGTATTAATTACGCATGGTATTTTGCTGGGCGGCTACAAACTGCATGATCCGCTTTCTTATCCATCAAAAGGGCAAACAGATTTGGCCGAGTTTGGCGTTATGGGCTTTTTTACGCTTAGCGGCTACCTCATTACCGCAAGTTTTGACAGGGCCAAAAATATCTGGATCTTTTTAAGTCACCGTTTATTAAGGATCTTCCCTGGCTTTTGGGTATGCTTAATAATAACTGCATTTATAATTGCTCCGCTTATTTTTACTTTAAGCGGCAGGCCGTTAGCTACCTTTAGTTTTACAGGGCCCGAAAGCGCTATTGGGTTTGTTTATCATAACTTTTTACTGAAAATAAACCAATGGAGCATCAAAGACCTGTTAAATTTTGAAGCTTATAAAGATTCCCTGAATGGCAGTTTATGGAGCTTGTTTCCCGAAATGCAATGTTATTGCTTCACGTTGCTGACAGGCTCATTGGGCCTTTTTAACCGGAACAAGTTTTTATACCTCATTTTCAGCATTACGGTATTTGTATTTTTTGCCATCAACTTTAATTTTTCAAAAAGCTTTGGGCCAACTATACTGATATTATCCCCGGCACTTAAGCTTTATGCATCGTACATGGCGGGTGCGCTGCTCTTCATCTTTCGCGATCAGTTATCGCTTGATAAAAAAGGAACTATCTTTTTACTGCTCTTTACCCTGATGCTCATAAAATTCGGCGGCTATAACCTGCTATCGCCGCTTCTAATTGCAATGGTGCTGATCAATACCTTTCAGCTGTTTGAATTTAAGATCAGGTACGATGTATCGTACGGCTTATATATCTACAGCTTCCCGGTACAGCAATTATTGTTTCAGCTTGTAGGGAACAAGCTTCCGGTGATTGTTTTTATAGGCCTTGCCCTGTTGATCTCCGCTATATTAGGATTGCTAAGCTATATTTTGGTTGAAAGGCCATTTATTAATTTACGAAAAAAAACAGACAAAGCTTTATTAGGGCTTACTCAATAAACCGGCCTGCAAATCTTTTATTATTACAGCATAAATGTCATTCATAGGCAAATTAGTATATAAACTCTACTTCGAAAAAAAATCGAAACAGGCTACCATTAAAAAGTTTGGCGGCAAACAGAACTATTTAAATATGCTGGCCGCCGAACAGGAAATGAAAGCCTATGCTTTAAATAAGCTGACTATAAAGAGTGACTTTACGCCGGATGGGAAATTTAAACTGAACTTTTTAACGGGCGATAAATTTATTCATCAGTCGTTGTTTTGCACCTACAGTTTTTTCAGGCACCTGAGTGCCGATGAAGCCAAAACTTTTTCTGTCAATTATTACAGCGATGGTTCTTTAAGTGATGCCACCTCAGCCATTTTAAAAACAAGGTTCCCCAAAATAAAAGTGATCAGCTTTGAGGAATCAATGGCGGCTGTTAATGCTGTTTTATCCACAGCTGCGTTTCCGTATCTAACTAAAAAGATAGAAACCCTGCCACTGTTTAAAAAAATGATCTTCCCGCATTTAAGTAATAAGGGGCCGGCTATCTTTTTTGATTCCGATATGCTTTTTATACACAAACCAACAGCATTTTTAAACTGGCTAAATGAACACGGTGATATTGCCGACCATACACTTTGTATACAGGATGTGCAAAGAAGTTATGGTTATACAGATGCCGAGA
The DNA here is from genome assembly GCF_965277465.1 of Mucilaginibacter sp. GTDB lineage: Bacteria > Bacteroidota > Bacteroidia > Sphingobacteriales > Sphingobacteriaceae > Mucilaginibacter. The sequence goes on along the minus strand of NZ_CBDICW010000001.1, from coordinate 1,214,508 downwards.
TCCTGAAAATATGGCCGGTGCCTATCAAAAATGATGTAAATTCGGGCATGTATGCTATGCATAGCGAAAAAATGGATCTGCCATTTATCGAAAACATGATCAAAGAGTTTGATACGCAGTTAGGTACACAATACTATATGGAGCAACTGATAACCGGGATATTGCTGGAAAAATCGGGTAACCTGTTTGTCGCCCCGCCATCTGATTATATCGTGTCGCCCACAACGGAGCAGATTATAAAACAAGAGGGTGTGCTGCATCATTATGTTAATGAATCCAAAGAGTTTTATTTTAAAGAGAGCTGGAAACAACAGCTAACTTAATAATGAGCAACGAGCCGGGAAATATAAACATGCCGTTGATCTCCATCTGTATGCCTGCCTATAATTGCGGGCCGTTTATACAGCAAACATTGGCCTGTTTGTGCGCACAAAGCTATTCAAACATTGAAATAATTGTGGTTAATGATGGCTCTACAGATGATACCAGAGCCCAAATTGAAAGCATTACCGACCAAAGGATCACCCTGATAAACTTAACCAACGGCGGTGCTGCAAAAGCCCGTAATATTGCTTATCAACATTCAAAAGGCAAGTACATTATATTTTTTGATGCGGACGATCATGTTAAGCCTGATTTTATTTTGCAGCAGGTAAAAAAAATAAATGATCTTGATGATGTAGTGGTATTAGCAGACTGGGGTCGTTTTTATGGCGATGACTTCAACAGTTTTGTTAAAGAAGCTAATACTTACGATGAACTTTTTTTTGAGGACTGGATCAACGATCATTGGCATAACAATGACCCAATGACCACACCCGGCAGGGTAATCATTCCAAAAAAAATAGTAGAACAAGCCGGGCCATGGAACGAAAGCCTGAATTTAAATGATGACCTTGAATTTTATTCGAGGGTGTTTTTAAAGGCTAAAAAAATACTATTTAACCATAATGCTACTTTTTACTACCGGTCAGGCATAAAGGGCTTATCTTCTAAAAAAGGATCAAATGCTTATTTATCATTGTACAAATCCATCCAACTATCAACGGAACTTATTTTAGCACATTTTGGCGATAATGCACATATTAAGCAAAGCTGCGCAAACCTTTGGCAGGGCTTTGTACATGAAGTATACCCTTACGAAAATGAATTAACCCGCAAAGCCGAACAAAATATCAAGGCGCTTGGCGGGGCTAATCTTCCGTTTTTGGCCGGGGGATATACAAAAACATTAGCCACCCTGATTGGGTGGAAGCTTACCAAAAAATTAAAGAACAGCTTTAAAAATTAACTACCCAAAAAACACAGGCTCATTGGCTTATAAAGTACTGATCATATCACAATCGCATCTTTGCCGTAATCCGCGGGTTTTAAAAGAGGCTATTGCATTGAGTGAAAATGGGTATACCGTTCATATTTTAAATTCAATATTTTCAAAAGAGTTACAGTTGATGGATCTGGAATTGATTAAAGATCATCCATCTATTCAGCTTCAAAGTATTTCTGATCTCACGCAAAAAGGTTGGTGTTCTTTTACCGATCGCCTTGTTTATAAATTAGGCGGTTTGCTGGTTCAGTATTTTAAGCTTGAATCATCACTGGCACTTGGTTATGGTGCACACAGGTATCTGAAAAGGTGCAGGGCCATTAATGCAGATCTCTACAGCTGCCACCAGGAGTTAGCTACCTATTTGGGTACCCGGTTAATTGAGGCTGGTTACAAGGTAGCATTTGACCTGGAAGACTGGTACTCGGCAGATTTGCTGCCCGAAGCAAGAACAAAAAGACCTGTAAACCTTTTAAAAAAGGTTGAAAGTATTGCGCTTAACACGGCTACATTTTGTGTGACCACATCTCAGGCATTGGCAAAAAAATTAGCTGATGAATACCATTGCAAACAACCTGCAGTGATCTACAACGTATTCCCTTTAAAAGAGCAGTTATTGCAAAAGGAAAAGTCGTATTTACCCCCCTTAAAGTTATTTTGGTTTTCGCAAACTATTGGCCCGGGCCGTGGTATTGAAGAGTTTATGGGCCTGTTAAAAGCTATGATTAAGCCCTTGCAGTTGCATTTGCTTGGTGATGTTGATACCGGCTATCAGCAGCACTTAATAACTATGATACCTGCACAGCATACCTTATTCTTTCATCCGCAGGTTAGCGAAACAGAGCTCGCCAAAAAAATATCTGAATTTGATATTGGCCTGGCCCTTGAATTAACCAATCCGCCAAGTCGTAATTATACCATAACTAATAAATTTTTTCAATACCTGCAGGCGGGTCTTCCGGTTATAGCAACCGAAACCGCCGGGCAAAAAGAGATCTTTGATAAAATTACCCCCGGTATCATGATCCCCAAAAATCCGGATACAAAAGATATAGAACGTCTGCAAAACTGGCTCAATGATCCGGAAGCTATAAGCGAAGCCCGTGAAGTTGCAAAAAAAGCAGCATTAAAATATTGCTGGGAAAATGAGTCGACCAAATTATTAAGCTTAATTAACCATGCCTTCCAGTCCTAAAGTAAGCCTGCAGATCAATCTTTCGCCCGGAGATTATTTACATGCTAAATACCTGCTTAAACACCAGCTTAAAGCACTATCAGGCCAGGTTGATGAGATACTTTTAACGGTTGATACCCGCGTCAGCAAAGGCCGTTTCAGTACGGATTGGGAAATTTATAAAGATGCTTTAAACACCTTTTTAAAAACTGAGATTGAGCCGGGATTCAAAGTGCGGATTATTTTTGTAGACTATAGCAAACCCGTTAAACAAGCCATTGCCCAATACTTTTTTGGTGGGGATCATATCCCCGATAAAGATTTTAGGGGCGGCCCTTTCTACGCTTACTTTTTTGGTTTGTTTAATGCAGCAAATGACCTTGTTTTTCATTTAGACTCAGATATTTTTTTGGGCGGCGGCAGCCAGACCTGGATTAATGAGGCAGTTCAGCTTTTTAAAAATGATGCAAGCTGCTTCACCGTATCGCCGCTACCTGGGCCTCCGCACCCCGAAGATATATTGATAGGCCAGGATATTGAAAGCAAAATAGCCCCTTATACATTTGCTTTTACCAACATGAGCACGCGGATATTTATGCTTGATAAATCCCGGTTTAAAACTCAGAAACTATCACTTAAAAAGCCGGCCATCCGTTCGCAGATCAAGGCGCTGATCGACGGAAACTCTAATGCTGATCTGCCGGAACACATGATCTCTGATTATTTGAAGAAGCACCACTTAAAACGCATCGACTTTTTGGGCGATAGCCCCGGCTTGTGGTCATTGCACCCACCCTATCGTTCCAAAACATTTTACGCAGGCTTACAAAAACTGATTTCCGATGTTGAAAATGGTGGTCTGCCTGCCGCGCAAAATGGCTATTACGATGTTGTTGACGAGGTTTGCGATTGGACGGAGGGCCGCCAAAACTTAAAAAACAAACGCTGGTGGAAAAGATATTTTTCACGGGCATAACACTTAACCAATATATTGAGCATTAAAAAAGTACTTATTATTTCGCCGCACTTTGCACCCTCAAATGCGGCTGATATGCACCGCATCCGCACCAGCCTTCCTTACTTTAAAGAATTTGGCTGGGAAGCTGAGGTTGTTTGTGTTGAAGATAAGTACTCCGAAATTGTGAAGGATGAGTTGCTGCTTCAAAGCGTTCCGGCTGATATAAAATTTCACTATGTGGGTGCTTTAAGTAAAAAGCTCACTTCTAAGCTGGGCTTGGGTAGCCTTGCGCTGCGCTCCTTACCTTATTATCGTAAAAAGATAAATGAGCTGCTAAAAAAAGACAAGTACGACCTGATCTATTTTTCAACCACGCAGTTTCCGCTTTGTATATTAGGAGCTTACTGGAAAAAGCGTTTCGGTGTACCCTACGTTATTGATATGCAAGATCCCTGGCACTCCGAGTATTACCAGGATAAGCCCAAAGCGCAGCGCCCACCAAAATATTGGTTTTCCTATAACTTGCATAAACGCTTAGAGCCCATAGCTATGAAACAGGCAGATGGACTGATCAGTGTATCTGAATATTATATTGAAGACTTGAAAGCCCGGTATGCGGAACTAAAGGATGTGCCTGCAAGCACCATAACCTTTGGTGCTTTTGAGCCTGATCTGGAAATTGCCACCGAAAATCAACATAAGTTTAGCTCCTTGCTGCAACCTGGCTTTGTTAATATAGTGTATGTGGGCCGTGGTGGGTTTGATATGCATAAGGCTATTATCCCTGTTTTTGAGGCCTTAAAAAAAGGCTTAAATGTTGAACCGGAACTGTTCGGTAATTTAAAATTTTACTTTATAGGCACCAGCTATGCACCGCAGGGAACAGGCGAGGCTACCATTTTACCACTGGCCAAAACATACGGCGTTGAAAACAGTGTTATTGAAATTACCGACCGCATAAGCTATTACCATACCTTAGCCACCCTGCAACAGGCCGATGCTTTATTTATCCCGGGGTCTGATGATCCGCGGTATACTGCATCAAAAATTTATCCTTACCTGCTTACCAAAAAACCATTGCTTGCCTTTTTTAATGCTGAAAGTAACGCTATAAAAGCATTAACAGAAAGTGTCAATAATGCCATTATACTAACTTTTACAACGGATAAAACCATCATAGCCGATACGCTGTATCAAACACTCAGCAATTGGGGCAAACGTAAGTTTACGCCTTTAACGCTTTTAAAAGGCTTTGATAATTATAGTGCCCGGCAGCTAACCCATCAGCAAACTGATCTTTTTAACCTTGCGGTAGCGCACCATAAATGGTAAGCCGTAAAATATTAAAACCCATTCCTGCTAACAGATAACCTCACCTGCAATTGAAAAAGCTGGCTATAGTAAGCACTCACCCTATACAATACTACGCACCCATATTTAAGCTACTGCACCAGCGCAATAACATCAGCATAAAAGTATTTTATACGCTGGGAAACCAGGAAGCTGAAAAGTACGACCCAGGTTTTAATAAAGTAGTAAGCTGGGATATTCCGCTTTTAGAAGCTTACCCTTATGAATGGGCAAATAATATTGCTGAAAATCCTGATACGCGGTCGTTTAAAGGCATAATTACTCCAGGATTAGCAAGCCAGATAGAGAAGTGGCAGCCTGATGCTTTGCTGATTTTTGGCTGGGCATATAAAAGCCACTTAAAGCTGATCCGTTATTTCAGTAAAAAGATCCCGGTTTATTTTCGGGGAGATTCAACCATCCTGAGGGATACCGGGCTGCTCAAAGGTCTTTTAAAGTCTGCTTTTTTAAACTGGATCTATAGCCATGTTGACCATGCTTTTTACGTGGGCCAAAACAATAAAAATTACTTTTTAAAATATGGTTTAAAGCAAAACCAATTAAGCTTTGCACCGCATGCTATAGATAATGCCCGTTTCAGCGAAAGCCGGAAAGAAGAGGCAGCCGAACTTCGTTCATCCCTGAAGCTTAAAGAAGATGATATATTAATATTATTTGCCGGAAAGTTTGAGCCCATTAAAAATGTTGATCTGCTGTTGCAGGCTTTTATCAACCTGAACAGGCAAAATGTACATTTACTATTGGTTGGTAACGGTGTAAATGAAAATGAGCTACGTAATCACGCAGTTCAAAGTACGCTTGCAGAAAACATACATTTTCTTGATTTTAAAAATCAATCCTACATGCCGGTATTGTACCAGGCGGCTGATCTTTTTTGCCTACCCTCAAAAAGCGAAACATGGGGTTTAAGTATTAATGAGGCTATGGCCTGCGGAAAAGCTATATTAGCATCGGATAAAGTGGGCTGCGCTATTGACCTGATACAAAAAGATAAAAATGGAGCCATATTTATTGAGGGTGATGTAAACAGCCTGACCGAATGCCTAAAGCATTTAACTGCTGATAAGCATTTGTTAGCTTCCTTAGGAAATAACTCCCGCAATATGATCAAAGATTGGACATTTGAGCATGTTGCAGCGGCTATAGAGGCCAAATTGCTAAACGGATAACTGAAACACGATCAATTAAAGAGATTTTTCATACTTTAACCAGCAATATAAATAACCAGCATTTAAGTAGGGCGCATATTGCTGCTACAGTTTTTTATGAAAAAAGATAACGACATAGCTAAGTTCATTGTACTATTTATCCCCTGGGCTATTTCGTGTTTATTTTCGTTCGCTCCCGGCACTTCGTTTATGATTGCCTGGCTGGGGTCGTTCTTTATCTTTTTCATGACCTTAACTGGTAAAGTAAAACCCTTACCAACAGACAGGACCATCCCCGAGCAGGTAATGCGGCCTATCTTCATTGTGCAGATAATTTTTGCCGGTTATATGAGCTGCACCTCTATCTTTTACTTTTTAAGTGTATTAGGTTACCAGTATTTTTCAAGAGCAGGCGCAGCATTATTAATTGATAGTGATAAGCTGGCACTTACTGCGGAATGCCAGCGGTATTACTGCCTTGGGCATGCCGCCTTCGCCGCCGGCATCCTGTACTTCATGAATTATCCCGTAGAGAAAAAGTATTATATAGAAAAGGATATTTTAGCCAACCTGCTCATGAAAACGGCAGTAATAACATTCCCCGTATCTGAAATATTTTTACGCTTACCCGGCTTATCACAGTTTTATTACCAGCTAAGTTCCCTCAGTTTTATTGCCGGTACATTAGCATTGGCTTTTGCTATCCCACTCAAAAAAATACCCAATACATTAATTTGCCTTTCGCTATACCTGTTTAACTTTTACCAGGCCACCATATCGGGATTTAAAGAGCCTATTATTATCAGCGTATTGGTATTAGGCCTTTTTTTATACCCAAGCTATAAAAAAATAGTGATTGTTACGTTTGGGCCCGCATTGATCCTTTTATTTATAATACTGCCATCGTATGTGGCCAGTTTCCGGCAAAATGCATGGTCGGGTGATGAGAATGCGCAGGATGCCTCAAAGATTGCTTTAGATGCCTCCCTTAATAATAATGACAATACCAACTGGGAGTTTTTGGTATACCGCCTTAGTGAGATTGATATGTTTACGCTGTTTGTTAAGTCGACACCCAGCCAGATAGGATTTTACAAAACGCAGCTGCTGGAGCAATCGGCTATAGCTATAATACCCCGTGTTTTCTGGCCATCAAAGCCCATAACCGAAGATTTGGTGATGCAGCGCGTATATGATGCAGGGGTAGTTAACCAAAACTCATCGGTATCGGCCAAACCGGCTTTTATTGTTGATGCTTATTTATCGGCAGGCACATTTGGGGTATTTATATTTTCGTTTTTATATGGCGCCATTGCCCAGATCATAGCACTCAAGGCCGAAAAGCTTTTTGGGGGATATACCTTGGGCACCGCGCTTATATTCAGCGGTTTGTTCCAGATATTTTGGCGCGGCCTGAGTTTTGAGTTCCTCATTAACTCTGTCTTTTGGAGTTATATCAGCATGCTGGTCATTTTTAAAATACTAAGGTCCAGAAACATACTTAAAGAGGTTTGAGAGTTTTACAGATCTGTGCTGCCTATAAACCTGCTTTCGTTTACGGAGGGCCTACCATGTCGGTATCTATGCTGAGCGAGCAACTGGCAAAAGCAGGTATTGATACCCATGTATTTGCTACCACAGCAAATGGAAAAGCCGAATTGCCGGTAGTGCCCAATCTACCAACCAATGTTGATGGCGTTTTTGTTACTTATTTTACCCGCCTAACAAAAGATCACAGCCATTTTTCGCCCGCGTTATTAAAAAAAGTTTGGCAGCAAAGCCCGGAATTTGACATGATCCATATCCACACCTGGTGGAATTTAGTATCCATTTTCTCCTGCGCTATTGCGCTGTTGAGGAAAGTACCTGTTGTAATATCACCAAGAGGCACATTAAGTCCTTATTCGTTTCAAAATAAAAACAACAGCGTAAAATGGCTTATTCATAATTTATTGAGCAAGCCGTTGCTCAACAGGTGTTACTTTCATGTTACCTCGCAAAGAGAGGATAGAGCAATAGCGCAATTGGTAAACCCAAAAAGCATGGTGGTACTGCCTAATTTTGTTAAGCTCCCTGAACACAAAATACAGCTTAGGCAGGAAGATGCGCCCTGTATAAAACTGATATTTTTTTCGCGGATAGAAGAAAAAAAAGGCTTGGAGATCCTGCTGCGGGCGCTCCCTTTATTAACTATTCCTTACCAGCTTACCATAGCCGGCAATGGGGATGAAATTTATATAGCCCAATTGAAGGTATTGGCTGCAGAAATGAAGGCTACCGATAAAATAAATTGGGTGGGTTTCCGTAATAACGATAAATTTGAAATGCTGCATGAGCATGATCTTTTTGTGCTGCCATCGTACGATGAAAATTTTGGTAACGTAGTTATTGAAAGCCTTAGCACTGGTACTGCCGTACTGATAACTGATGGTGTTGGTTTAGCCGATTATGTGACGGTGAATAAACTGGGCTGGGTTTGCCAAACAGATAGTGCTGCTTTAAGCGGGGCTATAAATAACATCGCACAAAATAAAAAAACGGAGCTTGAGCGCATCAGGCTGGATGCACCCGGCATTATTTACAGCGACTTTAACGAGGATAATTTAGTACATAAATATATTAGCATGTACCAACAAATAGTTAAACCATGACAGATTACAAAGACTATAACTTTTACACCGATAGCCCTGCCCATACGTTTGATTATTTGCAGGCCCCCATACTTTCGCTGCTGAATAAAGAGATGTGTATCCTTGATTTGGGTTGTGGCAATGGGTATTTGGTTAACTACCTCCTATCGCAGGGGTACAATGCTTATGGTACTGATGCATCTGAAAAAGGAATAGAAATTGCCCGCCGGGCTAATCCCGACCGCTTTTTTTTGCAGGATCTTTCGACAGGGAAATTACCTGATGAACTGCAAGCCATAAAATTTAACACCATAATAAGCACCGAGGTAATTGAACATTTATATGACCCCGAAGGATTTATAGAATTTTGCAAAACAGCTTTAAACAGCAAGGGCGAAATTATTATCTCAACCCCATATCACGGTTATTTAAAAAACCTTTCGCTCAGTATTTTAAATAAATGGGATGCTCATTTAGGGCCTATCTGGCATGGGGGGCATATTAAATTTTGGTCTAAAGCTACGTTAAGCACCCTGTTAACCAACGCAGGTTTTACAGTTACCGATTTTATAGGCTGCGGGCGCGTTCCTTACTTTTGGAAATCAATGGTAATTAAAGCAAGGATATCTTGAACAACCAGTTCTCATTTATAATTATTACTTACAATGAAGAGGTTCATCTTCCGCGTTTGCTGGCTTCAATCAGTGAGCTCAATGCCCCGCTGTTTATTTTAGATTCGGGCAGTACCGATAAAACCCTGGCCATAGCACAGCAGGCCGGGGCCACAGTTTTGCACCATGCATTTGAAAACCATCCAAAACAGTGGGATTTTGCCTTAAAAAACTTTGATATTAAAACGCCCTGGATCATTTGCCTTGATGCCGATCAGATAGTTACCCCCGAATTAAAAAATAAGCTCCATAATTTTCAGGATGCCGATTATCAACAGGTGAACGGCATTTACTTTAACCGTAAAAACTTTTTTAAGGGCCGCTGGATAAAGCATGGTGGTTATTCCCCTCTTTATCTGCTTAAAATGATCCGCTTTGGCAAAGGGTACTCAGACCTAAACGAGAATATGGATCATCGTTTTATCGTTCCCGGGGAAACGCTGATCTGGAAAGACGGTTATATTTTAGAGGAGAACTTAAAGGAAAACAACATCAGCTTTTGGATTAACAAGCATAACCGTTACAGTGATTTAGTTGCGCAAGAAGAAGTAGAACGAATGATGGCCCTACGTTCACAAACACTTAAACCCAACTTTTGGGGATCACCGGACGAGCGCACGGCAAGGCTTAAACAATTATGGTGGCAAATGCCCCGTTACGTAAGGCCAATGCTCTATTTTATATACCGTATGTTTTTTCAATTAGGTATATTAGATGGGCGCACGGGGGTAATATTCCATTTCCTTCAAGCTTTTTGGTTCCGTTTGGTAGTTGATATTAAAATTGATGAACTATTACAACAACAACAAATACCAGCGAAGACAGACTATAATAAAAGCAAGAATGAACCCCTGCATTTCATCTTTACCTTCGTTATTTTGTTTGTTGTGTTTTACTACTTCAATATTCTATACTTTGGTATTACATCGCCGGGCAGCCATTACAGTGCTTTTTTAGATAACAACCTGAATTACATTAGGGGACTACGCCACCTGCTATTATTATGCAGCGCACAAATATTAAACTGGCTTGGTTTTTCGGCTATTTACAATGAATATGACCTTTTGGTAGCCGGGCACGGGGGCATACAGTTGGTTTACTCCTGCCTTGGTTTGGGGGTGAGCAGCTTTTTTGCAGCTTTTGTTTTATCTTACCCTAAAAAATGGAAAGCTAAAATCATTTTCCTGCTATGCGGTATATTAGGTATAGAGGTTTTAAATGTAATCCGCTTTGTGGTACTTGCCATATTCTGGAATAAGAACTATGGCCACTCGTTCGATCATCACACCATATTTAATATTTTTATATACATTGTAATAGCTATTACGCTTTACTTTTGGGTAAAGCACGATGAAGTATTAAAAAATGATGCAGCAAACTGATCTGTCAACTTATAACAACTTCCCGTTTAACCCGGGCGGTTCGGCTGTTAAAAGGGTTTTATGGTATTACCTTAATGCCTTGTTTTTGAAAACAAGTTTGCTGCCATCAAACAGTTTTAAAACATTTTTGCTGAGGCTATTTGGTGCCCGCATAGGTAAAAGCGTTACCATAAAACCCGGTGTAAATGTTAAATACCCCTGGCACTTAACTATTGGTAACCATACCTGGATAGGCGAAAATGTTTGGATTGATTGTCTGGTGCCCATCACCATTGGTAATAATGTTTGCTTATCGCAGGGAGCCATATTACTTACAGGCAGCCATAATTACAAAAAAACCAGTTTCGACCTCATAACCAAAAGTATTATTTTAGAAGATGGCGTTTGGATAGGTGCCGCAGCTATGGTAACCCCGGGTATAACAGCAGCCTCGCACGCTGTGTTAACAAGTGGTTCTGTAGCCACAAAAAACCTGGAAGCCTATGCTGTTTACCAAGGTAACCCCGCTATAAAAACGCGTTCGCGTATTATTGAATAAGATCTTTTTAGAGATTATGTATAAATTAGACGCTTACTGCAAAAGCTACCTGTAAAACCTATTTTAATGCCTGCACAAAAAAGTAATCTGCATAAAGTAATCCTGATAATTATTGCACTGCTGGTGGTAATAATGGGGGTGGTTTTAATTTGTATCCCGCCTGCGCTGTTTCCTGATCCGGCAAATGGTTTCCAAGTGCTAAGATCGATGCAGATGGGCAGCGGGTTTAACGTTTTTGCCAGCCCCGATCAAAGCGATATATCACAAAATTATACAGAATTTTTAACCTGGTGGTCGCCGGGGCAATACCTTGTTCCTTATTTTTTTAAGCTGATAAGCGGTATTAACCTTGGGCAGGCAACGGCGGTAACTATTACACTGGCCAATATATCAGGCCTTGCGGGTTTTTACTTTTTCTTTAAAAGGATTGGGTTTTCATCACTTGTAGCAGCGCTGAGCCTTATATTTATTATTTGCCAGCTTGCCTTTTATGTACCCGATGTTTACTATAATGGCGGCGAAATATTACTTTTTGCCTTTGAAGGCTGGTTCTTATACGGCTGTATCGCTTTAAAAAAACCGGACTGGAAATTAGTGCTCTTTGTACTTATTTCAGTTTGGATCGGCTTCTTTTTCAAATCTTCCTTTTTATGGATCTATATAGCCGGGTTGATATGTTTATGGATTAGCCTATGCGCCAATCGCGCCGGAATTGCTGAATGGATAAAAAAAGGGATTTGGATAGGCATCCCGGCAGCGGTTTCATTGGCTGCTATTTATTTCCTTTTCATGTCTAAAGGGCAAAGCCCGGCAACAACCTCAAAGGGTTTTAAATTAGCTGCCGAAACATTCAGCTTCCCGCTGGCTACACCATTACTTACCAGCTTTTCGCTGGATGATATTTTTCACGGCCTGATTTATCATTTTGGTAAACCTACGGTTGATCATCAATGGGCAATCCTCATACTTGTTTTGCTGGCTGTATTAAGTCTGTTGCTTATTGTAAGCATCATCCTCAGTACGCCTAACAATAATTACAAGATAATGGTAGCTGTGTTTTACTTTGGTGCTTTGTTGTTTTTTGGTTTTGCTTTTCTTAAACAGCTCAATATCTCGTACGAGGCAAGGCATTTCCGTATTATAGGGCTGTTAATTGCACCATGCATTATTACGCTTGCCATTAGGCTTAAACCGATATACCGAACGCTATTTGCTACTGCATGCTTTACTTTACTTTGCTTTTCACTACAATACGTAATTAAAGGTTATGTGATTAATAAAAATGTTAGCGCTAAGGGCGTAACCGGCATATCACAACCCAACATTGACCAGGCATCTTTAAATGCGATAATGAAATTAGACAGGGCAAATAAAAATGCAATATTTGTTTTTGTAAATAATGATATAGGGCTAGAGATTGGCCATAACCGCATTATTACACTGCCCCCTGTAGGTGACGACCTTAAAATTGATATGGACGATTACCGTTATGAAGGCTTTGCGGGCCCGCTATACATAATACTGCCCGAAAGCTATAACGGGCCAAAAGAAAAAATGATCATGAAATCATTCCCGGGTTATGCAGGCTTCAACATATCCATGCTGAGCGATAATTATGTATTGTACTCAGCTTATATGGAAAGGAAGAAATAAATCGGGTTAAGCCCTGTCTTTGTTGATCTCTGTCCAAAGCAGATCCTTTAAACCATCTATATTTTTTTGTGCTACAGAGGATATGAAAATTGAGGGAATATCCAACGGAAGTTCCTTTTTCATTTCGGCTACCAGTTCATCATCCAATAAATCCGACTTTGTAACTGCCAACACCCTTGGCTTATGAAGCATCTCGGCGTTATATTCCTTTAGTTCGTGCAATAATATCTGGTATTCTTCATTTATCGTGCGTGCCGTATCAGCAGGCACCATAAATAGCAATACTGAATTTCGTTCTATATGGCGTAAAAATCTGAATCCTAAACCTTTGCCTTGCGAAGCACCTTCAATAATCCCCGGAATATCTGCCATTACGAATGATTTGCCACCACGGTAAGCAACTATCCCTAAATTAGGGACAATGGTAGTAAAAGCATAATCAGCAATCTCTGGCTTAGCAGCAGACACTACTGAAAGCAAGGTTGATTTACCCGCATTTGGGAAACCTACCAAACCTACATCGGCAAGGATCTTTAATTCCAGTACGTTCCATTCTTCCTGCCCATCTTCTCCTGGTTGTGAATAACGCGGCGTTTGCTGGGTAGATGTTTTAAAATGCCAGTTACCCTGGCCGCCACGGCCGCCTGGTGTTAATATTTTGGTTTCGCCATCTTCGGTTATCTCAAAAATGATCTCCCCGGTTTCGGCATTTTTTATGGTAGTTCCTAAAGGCACTTCTAAAATCTCATCACGACCTGTTTTACCGCTTCTTAACGAGCTGCCACCCGGATCGCCGTCGCCGGCAATAACGTGCTTGCGATATTTAAGGTGCAGCATTGTCCATAGCTGGGCATTGCCTTTTACAATAACATGGCCGCCACGACCGCCATCGCCACCATCAGGACCGCCTTTTGAAGTCAATATATCACGGTGTAAATGAGATGAACCAGCCCCTCCGTGGCCTGAGCGGCAACAGATCTTCACATAATCAACAAAATTTGAACCCTGAGACATATTATTTCGGATTTTAGAATTACGATTCCGGATTTACTTTTTTAATCGGAAAAGTCCGGAAGATGCTGAGCAAACTTCCGGACTTTACTGATCTTCCCGACTTTCGGTCTTCTTAATATTTATTTATAATAGCAACAATGGCATCAAAAATTTCGTCAACCGAACCAATTCCATTTATGCTTTTATATTTATTTTGATTTTGATAAAAACCGGCAACGGGTGCAGTTTTATCATTGTATTCTTTTATTCGTTTACGGATAACTTCGGGGTTAGCATCATCAGGCCTGCCTGAATCTTTACCACGCAGCAGTAAGCGCTGCTCAAGCTCTGTATCATTAACCTCAAGCGCTATCATGCCTGATATGGGTGCTTTTTTACTTTCAAGCAATACATCTAATGCTTCGGCCTGTGCAACAGTACGCGGGAAACCATCAAAAATAAACCCTTTGGCATCCTTGTTTGCGTCAAGCTTATGGCTGATCATTCCAATCACAACGGCGTCAGGAACTAACTGACCATGGTCCATCAGCTTTTTTGCCTCTAAACCAAGCTCAGTACCCTGCGAAATTTCACCGCGTAATATATCGCCAGTTGATAAATGGATTAATCCATATTTTTCAATAAGCTTTTGTGACTGTGTACCTTTCCCGGCTCCGGGAGGACCAAACAATACCAGATTTAGCATGCTTTTTTCAAATTAAAAGCCTTTCGGTACAACACTGAAAGGCTTAAACGTTAAGTGCACTTGAAGGGAGTCGAACCCCTAACCTCCTGATCCGTAGTCAGGTGCTCTATCCAATTGAGCTACAAGTGCCTTTTTAAACGGACTGCAAAGATAGGATTTTTTTTAAATCATCATATTTTTTTTTTAAAAACGTGTATTTTATCCTTCTGTCCGTTCATTTATACACAATATTGTCCTTTTTTTGATAGTTTCCCTATCTTTAAAAACTTCAAACATATAATACCTCAGCGTGAGATCTAATAAAAGCTTAAACTTGTTTTCTGAAATAAAAGAGATCCCGGCTATATTACTGCTTTCACAGGATTAAATTTAGTTATAGTTTGTCTCTATACTAATGACCATTAACCAAATTCACCAATAAAAAACCACAAAATCTTATTCCATAAAAAAAAACCGGCCAAACCTAAGTTTAGCCAGCCAGGATATTATGATGCTTTATAAATCACTTAACCGCTTCGGCAATTGCAGCAAAATCAGGCAGGTCGCCAGCTGATTCAAGTACTTCTGCATAAATAATGTTCTGCTCTTCGTCTATCACAAAGGCGGCACGTTTTGAAACGCCTTTTAAGCCGAATACAAAGTTTTCATAAATTGCATCGTAAACAGTTGAGACTTCTTTATTAAAGTCTGATAGTAATTCAAACTGGTAATTATTCTCTTCTTTAAACTTAGCAAGTGTAAAAGGCGAATCAACAGAAATTCCCAAAATAACTGCATTTAACCCATCATAATAGCCAAAGCTATCTCGCATGGTGCATAGTTGGGTAGTGCAAACTCCTGTAAAAGCCATTGGGAAAAAGTGAAGGACCACTTTTTTACCTTTAAAATCGGCTAATGATACTTCCTTTAATGCTGATGATACCAAAGTAAACTGCGGGGCTGCTGAACCAGTTTGTAATGACATAATTGTTTTTTTATGCAAAGAAATAATAATTAAATCAATGTTGTGCCTTTGCAGCATAATCATTTAGTCAATTTTTATTGAGATTGTTTTAAAAACTAAAAATTTAGCTATGGCTTTAGGGTATCAATTTGCTTAAACTATATTCAGGAATTATATTAAAACCGCATTTCGCAGCCTGTTGAAAAACAAAGGCTTTACTTTTATGAATATTTCAGGGCTCGCATTAGGGCTTGCAACTTGCATGCTTATTGTTTTTTACGTGATTGATGAGCTGAGTTATGATAGATATAATACCAAAGCCAAGGCTGCCCTGGTTAATCCTATAAACAGCCTGCAAAGTGAATAAGCAAACATCTGCTGACCTAAGCTGTTAATAAAACAGATATATTAGCTTAATGAAGGCAATAGTAATTACCCAGCCAGGCGCACCCGAAGTTTTGCAGATGGCCGAAAGGTCAATACCTGCTTATACTGATAATGATGTACTTGTTAAAGTTGCAGCGGCCGGGGTTAACCGCCCCGATGTTTATCAGCGCAAGGGAAATTATCCGCCGCCAAAGGGAGCATCTGCCGATATTCCGGGGCTTGAAATTGCGGGTACTATTATTGAAACAGGGGCTAATGTAACCCGCTGGAAGGTTGGCGATAAAATTTGCGCACTGTTAAATGGCGGCGGCTATGCCGAATATTGTGCCGTACCACAATGCCAGTGCCTCCCCATACCCGGCGAATTATCTTTTACTGAAGCAGCCTCCTTGCCCGAAACTTTTTTTACCGTGTGGAGCAATGTGTTTGACAGGGGCCAGTTAAAAACAGGCGAAACGCTATTGGTACATGGCGGCTCAAGCGGCATCGGGGTTACCGCTATTCAAATGGCGAAGGCTATGGGTAATAAAGTTTATGTAACTGCGGGCTCGGCCGAAAAGTGCAGCTTCTGTGAAGAGCTTGGCGCTACAAAGGCTATCAATTATAAAACGGATGTTTTTCAGGATGCTATTTTAGAATTAACGAAGGGCAAAGGCGTAGCTGTTATTTTAGATATGATAGGCGGCGACTATACACCGGGTAACCTTCAATCGCTGGCAGACGAGGGCCGCCTGGTGATGATCAATACCATGAAAGGTAAAGATGTAGAGGTTGATCTATCTATAGTGATACGCAAACGGATCACCATAACAGGCTCCATGCTGCGCGGCCGCCAAACTGAGTTTAAGGCCGCTATAGCCCAAAAGTTAGAAGAAACCATCTGGCCTTTTATTGCTTCGGGCCAAATAAAACCAATTATTAATAAAGTTTTTGCAGCTGATAAGGCGGCTGATGCGCACAGGCTAATGGAAAGCGGTGAGCACATTGGTAAAATAGTGCTGGAGTTTTAATATGGCTGTTTTTATGCGTTCAAGTTCAATTATTGGGTAATATTTAATCATTGAAGAAATATTTACTGTCCACTAATTATCGTAAACTAACCGCTTAACTGATAACCTTATACCTGTAATTTTACAACTTAAATTACTAAATCAATAACATCGTTAAAAATCTTATCAAACCTATTTTAATATTTGTTTATAAATCATAACTTTGCGCCTCTGAAATAGCAGGTATTTTTTTATCGTACTATTTCGCTATAAATACTATAAATTACCAGGTAATATATGCCAAACATTGGAAAAATATCACGGATCATCGGTCCGGTAGTTGACGTAAGCTTCGCTGATGACGCTCATCTTCCTAAAATTTATGATGCGTTAGAGATCACAAAAGAAAATGGCCAGAAGGTTATTTTAGAGGTTCAACAACATTTAGGTGAAGATCGTGTTCGTGCGATCGCGATGGATTCAACTGACGGACTGCTACGCGGAATGAAGGTTGTTGACATGGAATCAGCCATAAAAATGCCTGTTGGCGATGATATTAAAGGCCGCGTGTTTAACGTGGTTGGTGATGCTATTGATGGTATCGCTGATCTGGACAAAGCCAATGGCCGTCCTATCCACGCAACCCCTCCAAGGTTTGAAGACCTATCAACCGAAACAGAAATCCTTTTTACAGGTATAAAGGTTATTGACCTTTTAGAGCCTTATGTAAAAGGTGGTAAAATTGGTTTGTTTGGTGGTGCTGGTGTAGGTAAAACTGTATTGATACAGGAACTGATCAACAACATTGCAAAAGCATACTCAGGTTTATCAGTATTTGCCGGTGTTGGTGAGCGTACACGTGAAGGTAATGACCTTTTACGTGAGATGCTTGAATCAGGCATTATCAAATACGGTGATGCGTTTATGCACTCAATGGAAGAAGGCGGCTGGGATCTATCTAAAGTAGATCCTGAAGCTTTGAAAGATTCAAAAGCTACATTCGTTTTCGGACAAATGAACGAGCCTCCTGGTGCACGTGCACGTGTGGCATTGTCAGGTTTAACTATTGCCGAATATTTCCGCGATGGTGATGCTGATGGTAAGGGTCGTGATATATTATTCTTTATTGATAATATTTTCCGCTTTACACAAGCAGGTTCTGAAGTATCAGCTCTATTAGGCCGTATGCCATCGGCAGTAGGTTACCAGCCAACGCTGGCAACAGAGATGGGTACCATGCAGGAGCGTATCACCTCAACCAAACGTGGTTCAATTACATCAGTACAAGCGGTATATGTACCTGCGGATGATTTAACTGACCCTGCACCGGCTACAACATTTGCTCACTTGGATGCTACAACCGTACTTTCACGTAAAATTGCTGAGTTAGGTATTTACCCTGCGGTTGACCCTCTGGATTCAACCTCACGTATCCTTAGCCCGACTATTTTAGGTGACGAGCATTACAATACTGCTCAACGCGTTAAAGAAACATTACAACGTTATAAAGAATTACAGGATATTATCGCCATCCTTGGTATGGACGAGCTATCTGAAGAAGATAAATTAGTGGTATCGCGTGCACGCCGTGTACAGCGTTTCTTATCACAACCTTTCCACGTTGCTGAGCAGTTTACAGGCTTAAAAGGTGTATTGGTTGATATTAAAGAAACCATCAAAGGTTTTAACATGATTATGGATGGCGAAGTGGATGAATATCCGGAAGCTGCCTTTAACCTTGTTGGAAACATTGAAGAAGCCATTGAAAAAGGTAAAAAACTATTAGCTGAAGCTAATAACTAGTAGAATCAAAACATAAGAATCGGTAATCAGGAAAAGAGTGATCTTAATCCTGATCCCCGATTTTTGAATCTAATAAAACATGACGTTAGAGATCCTTACTCCCGATAAAACAATATACGAAGGCGAAGCCACCTCGGTAACGCTTCCAGGTACATTGGGATTTTTTGAGATACTGAACAACCACGCCCCTATCATCTCTACATTAGAGGATGGCAAGGTAACTGTGCGCGGCGGTTCGGCTAAAGAAGATACTTTTTTTATAAAAGGTGGAGTTGTTGAAGCATCAAATAACAAGGTCATTATTCTGGCTGAAGGTATTATGCAAAAATAAATTTTCTACCATATTGAGAAACGTCCGGGTAGATAACTACCCGGACGTTTTTTTTTGCGCTTTTTTGGCTAAATCGCCTGTTTCAGGAAGAAAACAGCCTGAATGCTATGCATGCATAAAAAACGTACTGAATACCGTTTTGAACTTTGGTCTATTTTATGAAATATTTTATATCTTTATATCGTTTTATAACAACTTTTTATATTGATATAGTAATTAAAGACAGAATAAAATACTAATTGAATAATTTTTTTTTAACCCTTGCTATTCCTTGAGGCTATATATAACTTACAAATATCAATTTACAATACCAGATAAGCCTTTTAATTATTAAAGTTTTTAGTACCAAATAGCTGATACAGCATATAACAAAATGAGTGCACCAAACGAAACGATAGAAGCGGTAGAATTAAACAAATACAGCAAAACCTTAACCCAGGACCCTACCCAGCCTGCTGCACAGGCCATGCTTTATGGTATTGGTTTAACAGAAGAGGACATGAAAAAGGCACAGGTAGGCGTAGCCAGTATGGGTTACGATGGTAATACCTGTAACATGCACCTTAACGACCTTGCTAAACTGGTAAAACAGGGTATTTGGGAAGAGAGTTTAGTAGGGCTGATATTTCATACCATTGGCGTAAGCGATGGCATGAGCAACGGAACCGAAGGCATGCGCTATTCCTTAGTTAGCCGTGATGTTATTGCTGACTCTATCGAGGCTGTTTGCGGCGCCCAGTACTACGATGGCTTAATAACACTGCCGGGCTGTGATAAAAACATGCCGGGCTCAGTAATTGCTATGGGCAGGTTGAACCGCCCATCTATAATGGTGTACGGTGGTACTACCAAGCCGGGCCATTATAAAGGCGAGGATTTAAACATTGTATCGGCATTTGAAGCTTTAGGTAAAAAAATAGCCGGCACCATCACCCCCGAAGATTTTATAGGTGTGATAAAAAACTCATGTCCAAGCGCAGGGGCATGCGGCGGTATCTACACAGCAAATACTATGGCTTCGGCAATTGAGGCTTTGGGAATGAGCTTGCCTTACTCCTCATCAAACCCTGCACTGAGCGATGAAAAGAAAGCCGAGTGCTTGGCAGCCGGTAAAGCCATAAAGATCTTACTTGAAAGGGACATCAAACCATCGGATATCATGACCCGCCAGGCATTTGAAAATGCCATTGTTACCATTATGGTAATAGGTGGCTCAACCAATGCCGTGCTGCACCTGATAGCGATGGCTAAAAGTGTGGGAGTAAAATTAACGCAGGACGATTTCCAATCGGTTAGTGACCGTATCCCGGTATTAGCCGATATGAAACCAAGCGGAAAGTACATGATGGAGGATCTTCACAACGTGGGCGGTATTCCTGCTGTAATGAAATACTTATTAAAATTAGGCTGGATAGATGGCAGCTGTTTAACCGTAACCGGAAAAACCATTGCCGAAAACTTAGTTGATGTGCCTGAACTTGATTTTGACACACAGAAGATCATCTTCCCGGCCGAAAACCCGATAAAAGCTACAGGCCACTTACAAATATTATACGGCAACCTTGCCGAAGGTGGCAGCGTTGCGAAAATAAGCGGTAAAGAAGGCGAGCGTTTTGAAGGCCCTGCCCGTGTTTTTGATGGCGAGTTTGAACTGATACACGGTATTTCAAGCGGCCATGTGCGTGCTGGTGATGTGGTGGTTATCCGCAATATTGGTCCCAAAGGTGCACCGGGTATGCCCGAAATGTTAAAGCCTACAAGTGCCATTTTTGGTGCTGGCTTGGGTGCTTCGGTAGCATTAATTACCGATGGCCGTTTTAGCGGTGGTACGCATGGTTTTGTGGTGGGTCACATCACGCCCGAATCTTACGATGGTGGTTTAATTGCCTTTGTAAAAGACGAGGATATTATTGAGATCAGTGCTATTACCAACACCATGACGCTAAAGGTATCAGACGAAGAGATTGCCGCCCGCCGCGCCAACTGGGTACAACCGGCATTAAAAGTTAAAAAAGGACTATTATATAAATACTCAAAAACTGTTAGCTCGGCCGCCGAAGGTTGTGTTACAGATGAAATGTAGGATTCCTCTTATCTCCGAAAGGGAAATAAGAGGCAAATAGAGAATAAATAAAATTAACAATAACAATAGCCGCCTTTGGGTAAGGCTAATTAAAAACTCCCCCTTAAGGGGGTTGGGGGGCATTATGGAAGTTGCACAGGAAGTACTAACAGCACCGGCTGCAAAAAAAGCAGTTGAAGTTTCAGGATCAGTAGCTTTATTAGAAGCTTTACTAACTGAAGGTGTGGATACCATTTTTGGCTATCCGGGCGGCGCAATTATGCCTATTTATGATGCTTTGTTTGATTACAAAGAAAAGCTTAACCATGTTTTGGTGCGCCACGAACAGGGCGGTATTCATGCAGGGCAGGGTTATGCACGTACATCGGGTAAAGTAGGTGTGGTATTTGCCACCAGCGGCCCGGGTGCAACTAACCTTGTTACCGGTTTGGCCGATGCACAGATAGACAGCACCCCACTGGTATGTATTACCGGACAGGTATTTGCGCACCTTTTAGGTACCGATGCTTTTCAGGAAACTGATGTAATCAACATTACAACCCCGGTTACCAAATGGAACTACCAGGTAACTGATGCTACAGAGATTCCCGAGGTTATTGCCAAAGCATTTTACATTGCCAAAAGCGGCAGACCGGGCCCTGTATTGATCGACATTACCAAAAATGCCCAGATCCAGAAGTTTGACTTTGAGGGTTATGTAAAATGTAACCATATCCGTAGCTACAGGCCAAAACCTATCGTTCGCCCGCAATACATACAACAGGCTGCCGAATTGATCAATGCTGCTAAAAAGCCATTCATCATTTGGGGCCAGGGTGTAATATTGGGTAGTGCCGAGCAGGAATTTAAAACCTTTGTCGAAAAAAGCGGTATCCCCGCAGCATGGACAATTTTAGGCGCAGGCGCTATCCCTACAGATCATCCTCAAAACGTGGGTATGTTAGGCATGCACGGTAATTACGGCCCTAACGTATTAACCAACGAATGCGATGTACTGATTGCAATAGGCATGCGCTTTGACGACCGTGTTACGGGCCGCCTTGATAAATATGCAAAACAGGCAAAGGTTATCCATTTGGATATTGACCCTGCCGAGATCGATAAAAATGTAAAATCAACCGTTCCGGTTTGGGGCGATTGTAAAGAAACATTGCCATTGCTTACCCAATTGGTTGAGCAAAAACAGCATACCGAATGGTTGGATCTGTTTAATGATTACACCCAAAAGGAATATGATGCAGTTATACATGCAGAGTTAAACCCTGAAACGCCCGAACTAACAATGGGCGAAGTAATTAAACAACTAAACGAAATAACCAAAGGCGATGCAGTTATTGTAACCGATGTGGGCCAGCACCAGATGGTGGCCTGCCGTTATGCTAACCTTAATAAAACCCGCAGCAATGTTACCAGCGGCGGTTTGGGTACTATGGGCTTTGCCTTACCGGCTGCTATAGGTGCTAAATTTGGTGCACAGGAGCGCGATGTTGTTGCCATAATTGGCGATGGCGGTTTCCAGATGACCCTGCAGGAATTAGGTACTATTATGCAAACCGGCGTTAACGTAAAGATCATTATACTGAACAACCGTTTCCTGGGTATGGTACGCCAATGGCAGGAATTATTTAACGAACGACGTTACTCATTTGTTGATATACAGAGCCCGGATTTTGTAGCTGTTGCTGCTGCTTACCACATCCCCGGCAAAATGATCGATGACCGTAAGGATCTGCCTTCGGCATTAAAAGAAATGCTGGAAAGTAAAGGTTCGTTCCTTTTAGAAGTAATGGTTACCAAAGAGAATAATGTATTCCCGATGGTACCGCAGGGATGTAGTGTAAGTGAGATCAGGCTAAAATAACAGCCTCACCTAAATCCTCTCTACAGGAGAGGACTTAAAAAATAAAAAATGGAAAACTCAAAAAACGAAAATAAGGCCTCCCTATCTACTGGAGAGGGCCGGGGTGAGGCTAAACAGGAATATAACATAACGGTTTATACCGAAAATCAGATCGGGCTTTTAAACCGCATAGCTATCATATTTACCCGCAGAAAAATAAATATTGACAGCCTGAATACCTCCCCATCAGAAATTGAGAGCATTCACCGTTTTAATATCGTGATCACCGAATCGGAAGATGTGGTACGTAAGCTTACCCGCCAGATAGAAAAACAAGTGGAAGTTTTAAAAGTATACTACCATACCAACGAGGATGTGATATGGCAGGAACTGGCCCTTTACAAGGTATCAACCGATGTGATTGCCGAAAAGGTAAGCGTTGAACGTTTGCTTCGCGAAAATGGTGCACGTGCGGTGGTGATCCGTAAGGATTATACCGTGTTTGAAACCACCGGGCACCGCGAAGAAACCGATAACCTGATCAGCATTTTACAACCCTTTGGCCTGATTGAGTTTGTACGTAGCGCACGTGTAGCTATTATTAAAGATAGCGAGGGCTTTAACAGCAAGCTGCGTGAGTTTGAAAGACTTGAACCGGGCGAAGACGTAATGGAAAACGAATACCTTAACAAAGGCGAAAAAGTTTTTACAATGTAATACAGAAAAGCGTCATTGCGAGGAACGAAGCAATGGCAACAGTTTATAAAACATGTTAGAAGAAATAAGACAACAATATCCAGCTGCCTACAATGCCATAAAGGTTGCTACCGAAGCAAGTGGTTTTACCATGCCATCGGAGGTATTGACCTGTTCTTTACTTAAAACGCTGGCAGCATCAAAGCCGGGCGGTAAGTTTTTAGAGCTTGGTACTGGTACAGGCTTATCAACTACGTGGATATTGGATGGCATGGATGCAGCGTCAAAATTAATTTCGATTGATAATGACGAGGCTGTTTTAAGTATAGCTAAAGAAAACTTAGGGGTAGATAAACGCCTGCAGCTGATCTGCGCCGATGGTGCCGATTGGATAAGGCAAAATGCCGGGCAAAAATTCAGTTTTATTTTTGCTGACGCATGGCCGGGTAAATACCTGCTGCTTGATGAAGCACTGGAAATGCTTGAAAAAGGAGGCATTTATTTTATTGACGATATGCTGCCGCAGCAAAACTGGCCAACGGGTCATGCTGAAAAAGCCAACAATTTAATAAGTTACCTGGATAGCAGGGACAATATAGTTTTAACCAAAATGGGCTGGGCATCGGGCTTAATAATCATAACAAAAAAGTAAATTATAAACCATAATATAAAATCACGCACCGTACCAATCATTAAAAAACGGTGTAATCATAAAAATCAAAAACAATGGCAAAATTAAATTTCGGCGGCACTGAAGAAAATGTAGTAACCCGCGAGGAGTTCCCTTTAGCAAAGGCTCAGGAAGTATTGAAGGACGAAGTTGTAGCTGTAATTGGCTATGGCGTTCAGGGTCCTGGTCAGGCGCTTAACCAAAAAGACAATGGCATCAACGTTATTGTTGGTCAGCGTAAAGGCACCAAAACATGGGATAAAGCTGTAAGTGACGGCTTTGTACCCGGAGAAACACTTTTTGAAATTGAAGAAGCGCTTGAAAGAGGAACCGTTATTTGTTACTTATTAAGCGATGCCGCTCAAATTGCATTATGGCCAACTGTTAAAAAACACTTAACCCCGGGTAAGGCATTATACTTTTCGCATGGATTTGGTATCACCTTTAACGAGCAAACAGGCATCATCCCTCCTGCTGATGTTGACGTATTTCTGGTTGCTCCAAAAGGATCTGGTACTTCATTACGCCGCATGTTTTTACAGGGCCGTGGCTTAAACTCAAGCTACGCTATCTTCCAGGATGCAACAGGCAAGGCATTTGACCGTGTTATTGCATTAGGTATTGCTGTAGGCAGCGGTTACTTATTTGAAACCAACTTTAAAAAAGAAGTATACAGTGATTTAACCGGCGAGCGTGGTACGCTGATGGGTTGTATCCAGGGTATTTTTGCTGCGCAATACGATGTATTACGCAGCAAGGGCCACTCACCATCTGAGTCGTTTAACGAAACTGTTGAAGAACTAACCCAATCATTAATGCCTTTGGTTGCAGAAAATGGTATGGACTGGATGTATGCAAATTGCTCAACTACTGCACAACGTGGTGCATTGGATTGGTGGAAAAAATTCCGCGATGCTACTAAACCGGTATTTGAAGAATTATACGAAAGCGTAGCAACCGGTGTTGAATCACAAAAATCAATTGATTCAAACAGCAAGGATGATTACCGCGAAAAATTAGATGCTGAATTAAAAGAATTACGCGAAAGCGAATTATGGCAGGCAGGTAAAACTGTACGCAGCTTACGCCCTGAAAACCAGGTTGTAGAAGCGTAAATAATGGTGAAAGCCGAAAGGTAAAAAAGCGGAAGCTTTAAATAAATTCACCACACGTTATTACCAGGCACGAAGCAATCCTATCTGTAAATAGTGGATTGCTTCGTTCCCGGTAATAGCGTTATTAAACAAATAACACTATGGGACAGACATTATTTGATAAGATTTGGGATGCACACGTCGTCAGTAGCAACGAGGGGTTCCCGGATATTTTATACATCGACACACACTTTATACACGAAGTAACCAGTCCGCAGGCATTTGACGGCCTGCGCGCAAGAGGGTTACCGGTTTTCAGACCCAAACAAACGGTCGCCACCGCAGATCATAACGTACCCACCATTGATCAGCACTTACCCATCAAAGAAGAACTTTCCCGTTACCAGGTTGACATGCTCACAAAAAACTGTGCAGAATTTGGTATTGAATTATACGGCTTAGGCCACCCTTTTCAAGGCATTGTACACGTTATAGGCCCTGAATTAGGCATTACCCGCCCCGGCGGCACCTATGTTTGCGGCGATAGCCATACTTCAACACACGGCGCCTTTGGTGCCATTGCATTTGGTATAGGCACCTCACAGGTGGAGCAGGTAATGGCCACCCAGTGTTTACTGCAATCGCGCCCTAAAAGGATGAAGATTGAAGTTAACGGCAAACTACAAAAAGGCGTAGGTGCCAAGGATATTATCCTTTACATCATCTCGCAGATCTCTGCTGCCGGCGGTACCGGTTATGCAGTTGAATACGCTGGCGACACTATCCGCTCATTGAGTATGGAAGGCCGCATGACCATCTGTAACATGAGCATCGAAATGGGTGCACGCTGTGGCCTTATTGCTCCGGATGAAACTACCATTAACTATGTTAAAGGCCGTGAATTTGCCCCTAAAGGCGAAGAATGGGATAAGGCAGTAGCTTACTGGAAAACTTTATACTCTGACGCTGATGCGGCTTTTGACAAAGTATTAAGCTTCAATGCCGAAGATATTGAGCCGATGATCACCTACGGAACAAATCCGGGTATGGGTATCGGTGTTACGCAGCATGTGCCGGAAACATTATCGTTCGAAACCAAAGAACAGGGATCATATAAAAAAGCCCTTGAATACATGGGCCTGCATGATGATGAACAGTTATTAGGCAAACCTATTGATTATGTTTTTATAGGCAGCTGTACCAACTCACGTATTGAAGACCTGCGCGAGGTTGCCCAATTTGTAAAAGGCAAACACAAGGCCGATAACGTTACGGTATGGGTAGTTCCGGGTTCAAAACAAGTTCAGGAACAAGCTATCCGCGAAGGACTGGATAAGATATTTGATGCAGCAGGTTTCCCGCTGCGCGAGCCAGGCTGCAGCGCATGCTTAGGCATGAACGAAGATAAGATCCCGGCAGGCAAATACTGCGTATCAACATCAAACAGAAACTTTGAAGGCAGGCAGGGACCAAACTCACGTACATTTTTGGCAAGCCCATTAACCGCGGCTGCTTCGGCAATTACAGGGGTGGTAACTGATATCAGGGAGTTTTTGTCGGAATCAGAATTTGCAGAATTATAGAAATTAAGAGGCTTGTCACCCTGAGTTACCCGAAGGGTGAGCGCACAGGCCTTTACCATTATGCCTCGAATGCTATAGTATAACAAAAAGAATAAAATGATACTTGAAGTTGCCATATTAAATGTGATACCCGGTTTGGAAGATGCCTTTTTAAAAGCATTTGACCAGGCTAAGGCCATCATATCAAAAATGGCAGGCTATAGCTCACATCAATTAAAAAGATGTGTTGAAAATTCAAGTCAGTTTATTTTATTGGTTGAGTGGGAAAAACTCACTGACCATACAGAAGGCTTCAGAGACTCAAACGAATACCAGGAATGGAAAAGGCTGTTACATCATTTTTATAACCCTTTTCCAACTGTTGAACATTACGAAAATATATAATTGCTATGGCAACTAAAATATTCAAACACATACAAACCAGCGTGGTGCCTTTACCTATCGAAAACATAGATACGGACCAGATAATTCCCGCAAGGTTTTTAAAAGCCACTACCCGCGATGGTTTTGGCAATAACTTATTCCGCGATTGGCGCTTTGATGAAAACGACAACCCTAAGCCGGATTTCGTTTTAAATCACCCCATCTACAGCGGTAAAATACTGGTTGCAGGCAAAAACTTTGGTTGCGGCAGTAGCCGCGAACATGCTGCCTGGGCTATTGCCGATTATGGTTTTGACGCCGTGGTCAGCAGTTTTTTTGCCGATATTTTTAAAGGCAACGCCCTTAACAATGGCTTACTGCCGGTACAGGTTAGCGAAGATTTTTTAAAGAAGATCTTCGATGCTGTCGATGCCGATCCAAATGCGGTGATTGAGATAGATTTAGTAGATCAGTTCATCAGGCTGGTAGCTACCGGCGACCAGGAAACTTTTGAGGTTAACCCTTACAAAAAAGCCTGCATGACCAATGGCTATGATGATATTGACTACATCCTGAGCAAAAAAGAACTGGTTGAGGAGTTTGAGGGAAAGTAAGGGGTTAAAGGCGAAAGCTGAAAGCTGAAAGGTAACTTGATATTGCTTTGTGCCTCGCAATGACAATAAGATATAACAAATGGGACTAACAAAAAATATATTAGTAATACCCGGCGACGGGATAGGCCCCGAGGTAACAACCTGGGGAAAAGCTGTTTTAGAACAAATTGCAAAAGCTTTTGGCCATCAGTTTACTTTTGATGAGGCTTTAATGGGCCACGTAGCTATTGAGGCTACCGGCAACCCTTTGCCCGATGAAACATTAGCCAAAGCAAAAGCCAGCGATGCCATATTATTTGGTGCAGTTGGCCATGCTAAATATGATAATGATCCATCGGCAAAAGTAAGGCCGGAGCAGGGTTTATTAAAGATCCGTAAGGAATTAGGTTTATATGCTAACCTGCGCCCAATTATGCTTTTTGATGAGTTGCTGGATGCATCGAGCCTTAAACCCGAGATATTAAAAGGAACAGACATCTTGTTTTTCCGCGAGCTTACAGGTGATGTTTATTTCGGCGAGAAAAAACGCAGCGAAGACAGGAATACAGCATCAGACCTGATGGTTTACAGCCGTTACGAAGTTGAGCGCATTGCCATAAAAGCTTATGAAGCAGCAATGGTACGCGGCAAAAAATTATGCTCGGTTGATAAGGCAAATGTTTTGGAATCATCGCGCTTATGGCGCGAAGTTGTGCAGGAAATAGCCAAACAATACCCCGAGGTTGAAACCGAGCACATGTTTATTGATAATGCCGCCATGCAGTTGGTTAAAAACCCTAAAAAGTTTGATGTGGTTTTAACTGCCAATCTTTTCGGTGATATTTTAACGGATGAGGCATCGCAGATAGCTGGTTCAATGGGTATGCTGGCATCAGCATCAATTGGCGATGGAACGGGCTTTTTTGAGCCGATCCACGGTTCAGCACATGATATTGCCGGGCAGGATAAAGCCAACCCACTGGCTTCCATGCTTTCGGTAGCGCTAATGCTGGAGATAGGCTTCGGCTTAAAAGAAGAAGCTAAAAAAATTACCGATGCCATTGATAAAGCCCTTAAAGACGGTTACCGTACAGGCGACATTGCTGATACCAAAACAGATAAAAGTAAAATATTAGGCACTAAGGCAATGGGCCAAAAAGTGTTGGACTACTTGAATTAGGCTAAATCCCCGGCCATTAAAGGGGAAGATGTAAATAACCGTCATCGATCAAAAGTCAACCAATGAATGATGATCAATGACACAAAGACTAAAACATGAAATGGAACGCTGAATTATATGACCAAAAACATGCATTTGTTTACCAGTTTGGTGAAAACGTGCTTGAAGTACTGGATGTTAAAGCCGGGGAGCACGTCCTCGATATTGGCTGCGGTACAGGTTATTTAACACAGCAGATCCAAAACGCAGGTGCAATTGTAAAAGGGACTGATTACTCGCCCGATATGATCGCGCAAGCAAAAGAAAACTACCCTGCCGTTGAGTTTGCCGTAGCTGATGCCGGTAACTTTGATGAAGCAGGCCAATACGACGCGGTGTTTTCGAACGCGGCATTGCACTGGGTAAAAAACCAGGATGGTATGATGGACAGTGTTTACAAAAGCCTTAAACCCGGCGGCCGTTTTGTGGCCGAAATGGGCGGCAAGGATAATGTAGGCAAACTGATAGCGGCTACCAAACAGGTATTAACCCAGCATGGCTATTTAGAGCAAACCAAAATACAGGTTTGGTATTTCCCATCATTGGGTGAGTATACCAGCCGTTTAGAGGCACATGGTTTCAGGGTAACATTTGCTATCCACTTTGACCGTAAGACACCCTTGCAGGATGGCGACCAGGGTGTAACCAAATGGATAAAAATGTTTGGCTCACAGTTTTTTGAAGGTATACCCCAACCAGAGGTTGAGCAAATGCTAACGGAGATAACCGCCCTGCTTGAACCACATTATAACGAAGACGGCCAGTGGTACGCCGATTATAAAAGATTAAGATTTATAGCTGTAAAGGAATAATTGAGCTTCAATTACACAATTTACAACTGAGGATGAATAAATAAAATGAACATTAACCGATGCAGGTTACAGGCGGCAAACCTGGTACCAGGCATCAAAAATCATAATAAGATATGTTACACGATCCAAACCGCGTTTATGTTTTTGATACTACGCTTCGCGATGGCGAACAGGTACCAGGCTGCCAGTTAACGACCCCAGAAAAGATAGAGATAGCAAAAGAACTGGAACTTCTCGGTGTGGACGTTATTGAAGCCGGGTTCCCGGTATCAAGCCCTGGTGATTTTCAAAGTGTTGTTGAAATATCAAAGGCCGTAAAAGAGCCCATTGTTTGCGCCCTTACACGCGCCCACAAAGGCGATATTGATGCCGCTATTGAATCATTGCAATACGCAAAACGCCCGCGCATACATACAGGCATAGGCTCGTCTGATATGCACATCAAACATAAATTTAACAGCACCCGCGAAGAAATACTGGAGCGCGCTGTTGAAGCTGTAAAATATGCCAAAAAATCTGTTGAGGATATTGAATTTTACGCAGAAGATGCCGGCCGTGCCGATGTGGTTTACTTGGCGCAAATGGTTGAAGCCGTTATTGCTGCCGGTGCTACCGTAGTAAACATTCCGGATACCAACGGCTACTGCCTGCCTAACCAGTATGGCGATAAGATCCGTTTCCTGAAAGAGAACGTAAAGAATATTGATAAAGCCATTATATCTGTACACTGCCATAATGATTTAGGTTTGGCTACTGCCAACTCAATTGCAGGCTTACAAAACGGTGCAAGGCAAATTGAAGGTACCATTAACGGTATTGGCGAGCGCGCAGGCAATACAGCTATAGAAGAAGTAGTGATGATTTTAAAAACTCATCAGTTAGGCTTATATACCAATATAAATGCCCGTAATTTTTACGAGCTGAGCCACATGGTAAGCACACAAATGCGCATGCCGGTACAGCCAAACAAAGCTATTGTAGGCAGCAATGCATTCGCACACAGCTCTGGCATCCACCAGGATGGGTTTTTGAAGAACCGCGAAAATTACGAGATTATTAAGCCGGAGGACGTAGGTTTCCCCAATGCTACCATCGTACTTACCGCACGCAGCGGCAGGCATGCACTGAAGTTCCACATGGAGCGCCTGGGTTATAGCTTAGATAAAGATGAGCTGAACGAAGTTTACAAAAACTTCCTTACCCTGGCTGATAATAAATTGAACATAAACGATAATGATCTGCTTGGTTTAATAGCATATCGTTTGGTTAAACAATAACCATGGAAACTGAAACTAAAGGCCAGTTGGATTTTGCTTCGGCGTACGAAAGATTAAAAGGTACTGTTAAGCACACGCCTTTACTCTATAATGCGGGCCTTTCTGAAAAGTACGACTGTAAAATATACCTTAAACGCGAGGACTTGCAGGTGGTACGTTCCTACAAACTGCGTGGTGCTTTCAACATGATAAGCCAGCTAACCCAGGATGAATTAAACCGCGGGGTAGTTTGTGCAAGTGCTGGTAACCACGCACAGGGTGTAGCATTCTCCTGCAATAAAATGGGTATTAAAGGGGTAATTTTTATGCCCGAAATAACACCCAAACAAAAAGTTAAACAAACAGAAATGTTTGGCAATGGCAATATTGAGATAGTTTTGGTTGGCGATACTTTTGATGATTGCCTGATGGAAGCACTGGCTTATACGCAGGCACATAAAATGACATTCATCCCTCCTTTTGATAACTATCGTGTTATTGAAGGTCAGGGAACTGTTGGCGTTGAAATATTGGAAGACCTCCCCGAAACCGAAGTGGTTATTATGCCTATAGGTGGCGGCGGACTTGCGGCAGGTGCCGGAAGTTATATGAAACATCAAAAACCAGGTATTTTACTGATAGGTGTTGAGCCCGAAGGTGCACCCAGCATGCTAAAGGCATTTGAACATGGTGGCCCCGTGAGCCTGCCTGATATTAACCGCTTTGTGGATGGCGCCGCTGTTAAAACAGTAGGTAAATTAACCTATGAGCTTTGCCACGAGGTTTTGGATGATATGCTTACCATAGCCGAAGGCAAGGTATGTACCACTATATTAAAACTATATAATGAGGATGCCATTGTTGTTGAACCTGCGGGTGCATTATCAGTAGCGGTACTGGATACCTGTAAGGATAAAATAAAAGGTAAAAACGTGGTGTGTGTAGTTAGTGGGGGTAATAACGATATTGAGCGCATGCAGGAGATCAAAGAAAAATCACTGCTATATGAGGGACTTAAACATTATTTCATCATTAAATTTCCGCAGCGCCCGGGGTCTTTAAAGCTGTTTGTAAATAACGTATTAGGCCCTGCCGATGATATTACAAGGTTTGAGTTCATCAAAAAAACATCGAAGGAAAGCGGCCCGGCACTGGTTGGTATCGAACTGAAATCAGCTGCCGATTATCCTGCCTTAATGAAACGCATGGAAGCACACCGCTTTGAGGTACTTGAACTAAACAGGGACCAAACCCTGTTTGAGTTTTTAGTGTAATATTTTGAATTTGCGGATGTTTCAATTAAACATCCGCAATTCTATCAGTTTACATATACTTCTTCCACCAGTCGGATACGTAGGGCTCAGGCTCTGTTGGTTTACCCGGTTCCGGTACAAATAATTTAATATGCTTGTCGTTAGCGTAAACTGTTAGTCTTTCAATCGGCTCGTACCAGGCATGCGGTGCAAGGTTAAATGTGCCCCAGTGTAAAGGCATCATCAGCGCTCCTTTCAGGGCGATATGGGCATTTGAAGCATTATCTGGCCCCATGTGTATATCGGCCCAGTATTGGCCGTAAGCGCCAATTTCAAGCATGGTAAGGTCAAACGGACCAAAGGCTTCACCTATCTCCGCAAAACCAGGGAACCAGCCCGAATCGGCACCAAAAAATATATTATGCTGTGCCCCTTTTATTACAAACGATGACCATAAAGTTTCATTCCTTCCCGTTAAACCCCTGCCGCTAAAATGGCGCGACGGCGTAGCTGTTATCACACAATCACCGCCTACTAATACGCTTTCGCCCCAGTCAACCTCATTGATGAAGTTTTTTTCAATACCCCATTTTTCAAGATGTTGCCCAACGCCCAGCGAACAAATGAACGGAATGGTTTTATCAGCAAAAAACTTAATCGTGTCTTTATCAAGGTGATCGTAATGATCGTGCGAAATTATGATAGCATCTAAAGCAGGCAGTTCATTAAGCGCCAATGGCGGCTTAAAAAAGCGCTTAGGCCCAAAAAGCGAGGTAAAAGAAGCCCTGTCGCTCCAAACCGGGTCTGTGAGTATGCGTTTACCGTCAATTTCGATCAATAAACTCGAATGCCCCACCCAGGTTATTCTTAAACCACTTTCGGCAGGTGTATCATAAACTGCTATATCGGTTTTAAATGACCCTAAGGTTTTATGGGGCACATTCTCTGCCTTGTTATTAATCTGTTCTTTTATAATTGGGATAAATTGTCCAAAACCAACCTCATTTGTAGGTATTGGGTTTTGAAATTTCTTTCCCTTTTTTTTTGCCCCTGTTATGCTCATAAATAATTCCCGGTAACGCTCAAATTGTAATTGATTTGCTCAGTTATTTTTCAACCAAACGGATAGGTTGTTTGGCTAAATAATGCATGGCGTTCACAATCGCTACAAGTATAATTAACGATAAAATGTTTGTATGCAGATGCTAAATTGTAAAACTATTTATTAAAAAACGAAATTGCATGGTTGCAAAATTCCAGTAAAGCATCAGGTAATAAATCGCCCACAAAAGGATGCGAAGCGTTAAATACATGGTCGGCATCCTTAATTACCAAATATTCGGCAGCAGGTTGGACTGCTTTTAACTCTTCGGCGTGGGCTAAGGGTACAGATGTATCTGCATCACCGTGCACTATAAGCCAGGGTTGCTTTATTTGTGCGGCATGGCCCAGTATATCCAGCCGGGCGGGATTTTTATCAAGATCATTAAGCAAGCCAACTTTTAATGGCATTTGCTGCCCTGTACGTTTATTGGCCATATAAGTAACACCCGTTAAACGCCATTGCTCCTCCATCTCTTTGGGCCATAAATTACGGAAACCTGAGATAGATGCCATGCTAACTAATTTTTTAATGCGCTCATCTTCGGCTGTTTTGATGATGCTTATGCCGCCGCCCATGCTATGCCCTATCAGGTAAACATGGCTGGCCGCAGCAATTCCCGATCCGCCGCAGGCAAAATCAATAACCGCTTTCAGATCCTCTAACTCAATAGAAAAAGTATTATCAGCAAAGGCGATCATATTAGTAAGATCAGACGGATTATCAGCCGTGGTACCATTGTGCGAAAAATTGAATTTCAGATACCTGAAACCATGCTCGGCAAAGTAACGGGCCACAAGGTTATGCGTACCCCAGTCTTTAAAGCCCTTAAAGCCGTGGGCAAATATAACCAGCGGTGCATTTTTGTTGGATGTTTTATAGGTAATATCCATCAGCATACCCCGGCCCTTAGCACCGGGAATGTTGAAGTCTTGTTTTTTTATCATAGTTAATTTCCGAAGAAAGTTTATTATCAAAATTAAACATTATTGTTGCTACTCCCCATCGTTTTAAATGGCATCAGCTCACCTTCACTTTTGGTATACCACCAAGCCCACAATATCAGCAAAGGTTGCAAAACCACTAAACGGATCCAGGCAACCATTGGCGATATTTTGATAGTGCCGCCCAATAAAAATGGCGCATCAATAACCATTTGAACATGTACCGGCACAAAAGCAATCAGCATTAATATTATTCCCCATGCTGCCAACGCTCTTGTTTTGGCAAAAATCAGCATTAAGGCAAACAGTATTTCAAAAAAACCGGCCAGCACATTCATTACTTTTGGAAAAGGAATATAAGGCGGTATAATTTTATAATAAGACCCAGGATTGTAAAAATGATTTGCCCCAGCCACCAGGTACCCTACAATCAATATAAAAAGGCTTATTTTTTTAAGTTTATACATAAATTAAAGATATAATATTTTAGTTAACACAGTTTAAACAGAATATATACGTCATAAAAAGGTAAATGATGGTAATTTATAATCATTCTAAATGCATCTGTATGACAAAGTATTGACACTGCATCTTATTTATCCTGCTATTTTTGTCGGGTCAAATTTTAAATTGCTTTGAAGTATCTAAAGGTAATAGCTTTTACGCATAAACAGATTGAGCTGAAGGAGTTGGGGAAATTGGTTATATGCCAGGAGGATCTGACAGATAAACTTCATCGGGTAAAAACGCAATTCGGTATTTCCGAAATTTTTTACCTCGCCACCTGTAACCGTGTTGAGTTTGTGATGCTTACAGCGCAAGTGGTAGATAAAGTGTTTGCAAAACAATTTATGGATGCCATTGATATGGGGCTTTGCCCAATGTCAACAGGTACCTTTTTAGATGCTGCTTCTATTTACGAAGACAGGGATGCACTTGAGCATCTATTGCGTACCTCCTGCTCATTAGAGAGTTTGATAGTTGGCGAAAAAGAAATCCTTTCGCAATTACGCAAAGCATACGAAAACTGCAAGGAAGCAGGCCTTACCGGCGATGGTTTGCGCATGTTTATGAACTGCATTGTTAAAACAGCTAAGGAAGTTTATACCCACACCAATATTTCAAAAAATCCTATTTCGGTAGTGTCATTGGCTTACCGCAAGCTAAAGGATCTAAATTTGTGTACCAATGCCCGCGTATTGATTATTGGTGCCGGCGAAACCAACCGCAATATTTCAAAATATCTGCAAAAACATAAGTTCTCAAACTTCTCGGTATTTAACCGCACGGTATCAAAAGCAAAGCAATTGGCTGATGATTTAGGTGGTGAAGCATTTAACCTGGAAGCATTAAAAGATTTTAAAGGTGGCTTTGATGTAATTATTACCTGTACATCAGCTACTGAGCCCATAATTACTACAGAAATTTACACCTCGCTTTTAAATGGCGATACCGGCCGCAAAACTATTGTTGACCTGGCCATCCCTAATGATACGCATCCGGATGTGCTTTTGCAGTACCCGGTAAACTTTATTGAGGTACATTCATTAAACGAAGTAGCCAAACGCAACCTGCAGGAACGCTACGAAGAGCTTACCCATGCCGAAACCATCATTAATGAAAACATTACTGCCTTCTTCGTCGAATTAAAGCAACGCCGCATTGAGCTGGCCATGCGCCAGGT
This sequence comes from Mucilaginibacter sp., assembly GCF_965277465.1. Taxonomy (GTDB): domain Bacteria; phylum Bacteroidota; class Bacteroidia; order Sphingobacteriales; family Sphingobacteriaceae; genus Mucilaginibacter. The sequence continues at coordinate 1,178,312 of NZ_CBDICW010000001.1, read as the reverse complement.
ACCTGAAAAGATCAAAGAGATCCGTAATACTGCTATCAATTCTGTTTTTGCCGAAGAGGTTCAGAACATGGATCAGCATTCCCGCGAAATACTGGAGAAAGTGATCAACTACATGGAGAAAAAATATATCAGCGTGCCCATGATAATGGCTAAAGATATATTGATCAACAATAATTAATCATTCCTTATTTGGTTCCCTCAGGTTACGCTGTGCTAAATCACGGGGCAAGTTGTTAGGCTTTTAGCTTAGCGTTAACACTCATTTCTTTTTTTCAAGCTAAAAGCTTTTACCTTGGCACCCCACGGGTTACGCTGCGCTAAACCCGCGGGAGCACCAATACCGGCTTATTAATCCCTTCTTAGTCAGCCAACTTTCATATCCTCAATTATTCCTTTAATCATCCCTATAAAAAGTTAAATTTGCCCTTGCTAACAATTTAACCTTGGACAGAAAACTAATTATTGGAACACGCGGAAGCGACCTTGCATTATGGCAGGCACATTTTGTACAGGATAGCCTTGCCGCTATCGGTATAACTGCTGATTTAAAGATCATAAAAACACAGGGCGACCGGATCCTTAATTTGAGTTTTGATAAGCTGGAAGGCAAAGGTTTTTTTACCAAAGAGCTGGAAGAAGAGTTATTGGCAGGCACTATTGACCTGGCCGTACATTCCCACAAGGATCTGCCGACTGAAAACCCGCCGGGCCTTATTATTGCGGCAGTTTCTGAACGCGAAGACCCATCCGAATTATTACTGATATTTAAAGATTGTGTTGATGTGCACCAAAAGCTATCTGTAAAATACGGCGGCATAGTGGGTACATCATCAAACAGGCGCAAGGCACAGCTATTAGCTTACCGCCCTGACCTGGATATAATTGAGCTGCGGGGTAATGTACCCACCCGTGTAAATAAGCTGCGCGGCGAAAGCTACGATGCTATTATGCTGGCAAAGGCAGGCGTTTCACGTTTAGGTTTGGATTTGAGCGAGTTTCATGTAGAAGAATTGAGCCCTACAGAATTGATACCTGCCCCGGCTCAAGGCGCATTAGCCATCCAGATCCGTGAAAACGACCCGGAATTGTTTAACGCGCTACAAGCATTGAACCATCCTGATGTAGCCGAGGCACTGGCTGTTGAGCGTAATTTGTTAAAAATGTTTGGCGGCGGCTGTCATTTACCATTAGGCTGTTACTGCCGCAAGGATGGTGATACCTACCAGGTATTTACCTCAAAAGCTGATGATAGCGAAGAGTTTCCTGACAGGCTTTTTGTTGAGGCTAAATCAACCGAAGGACTTGTTGAAAAAGTATATTCCTTTTTTGCTGCAGGCCGCGTTTTCCCTAAAAAGGTATTTATCTCGCGCGAGCTTTCTGACCATAGCTATTTCCACAAAGCATTAACCAAGCATCATATTGAAGTTGAGGCACGCTCGCTTATCCGTACCGTGCCTGTTATAACCAAGCTTGATAATTATATTTTAAGAAATGTAGACTGGATATTTTTCAGCAGTAAAAATGCGGTTGAATATTTTTTTCAGCTAGATCCCCTTTTACCAAAAAAGGTAAAGTTTGGGGTGATGGGAAGCGGATCAGAAGATATGCTGCGTCGCAAAGGCCATTTTGTTGATTACACAGGTGCAGGTGTTGACCCTGCTGATGTAGCCGCCGAATTTGCAAAAATAGCAAATGGCACAACCGTAGTATTTCCTTCTGCCGAAAATTCTATGCGGAGCATTCAGCATGCTTTATCTTCCGAAACAAAAATCATTGACCTGCCTATATACGAAACCATATTAGAGGATGATGTGGAAGGAAGCGGAGCCGAAATATTGGTATTTACCAGCCCATCAAATGTTGAGGCTTACTTTGTTGATAACCTGCTGGAACCCGATCAAAAAATAATTGCGATTGGTTTATCAACCGGTAAAAAGCTTGATGAAATGGGCGTTAAATATACTTTACCCTATTCGCCCGATGAAACAGGGCTGGCAGAAGCCGTATTTGGAACTATTTGCTTAAGCTATAAATGTTAAATAAGCTTATTGATTTTTGGGCCGATGAAACGGCTAAGCAATAAGTTATGAACTAAAAAATATGTTACAAAGGCCAAGAAGAAACCGAAAAAGTGAAGTGATCCGCCAGATGGTGCAGGAAACCCATGTTAGTGCTGCTAACCTGATATTCCCGCTGTTTATTGTTGACGGTATTGGGCAAAAAACAGAAGTGGCTTCTATGCCGGGCATCTATCGTTATTCTATTGATAATTTGCTGCGCGAAATTGAAAGCTGCCTGAAACTCGGCTTAAACTCATTTGATCTTTTTCCAAATATCGAAGAATCATTAAAAGACAAATTTGCCACCGAAAGTCACCGCGAGGAAAGCCTTTACCTTCGCGCCATCCGCGAGGTAAAAAAGAATTTTCCGGAGGCCTGCGTAATTACTGATGTGGCAATGGATCCATACAGCAGCGATGGCCATGACGGCCTTGTTGAAAACGGCGAAATTTTGAACGACGAAACACTGGAGATATTAGGTAAAATGGCATTGGCACATGCGCAATGCGGTGCAGATATTATTGCCCCCTCAGATATGATGGATGGCCGTGTGGGCTATATCCGCAAGGTGCTTGATGATAATAAGTTCACCAACGTATCCATTATGTCGTACTCGGCCAAGTATGCCAGTGCTTTTTACGGGCCTTTCAGGGATGCATTAAACTCGGCCCCTAAATTCGGCGATAAAAAATCATACCAGATGAACCCCGCCAACCAGCAGGAAGCATTGATTGAAGCCCGCTTGGATGAGTTTGAAGGTGCCGATTTCCTGATGGTAAAACCAGCCCTACCCTACCTTGATATTATAAAATTAATAAAAGATAATACTGAACTGCCCGTTGCTGCGTATAACGTAAGTGGCGAATACGCAATGGTTAAGGCAGCCATACAAAAAGGCTGGCTAAATGAGCAACGTGCCATTACCGAAGTGCTTACCAGCATAAGGCGGGCAGGCGCAAGTGCTATATTAACCTACCACGCAAAAGAGGTTTTAGAAAACAAGTGGTTATAAAAAAATCAGCATTCAATGATCCGCAACAGGGTTAACCTGTTACTGATAAAATAGAAGAACATGTTTGAAGCAATAAAAAAGAAGTTTTCTGCAGAGGGTAATGAGCCAACAGGTTCAACAAGCAAGCCAGATATCAGCAGGGAAAAATCGGCAGAATTATTTGAGAAAGCTAAAACGCTATTTCCGGGTGGGGTTAACTCGCCGGTAAGGGCCTTTAAATCAGTATATGGCACACCGCTGTTTATAAAAAAGGGCGATGGCTGCCACTTATGGGATGCTGACGATAACGAGTTTATTGATTTTTGCTGCTCGTGGGGGCCGCTTATCCTTGGGCATAACAATAACAAGGTTCGCGAAAAAGTAATAGAGATAATGCAGAACGGCATGTCGTTCGGTGCACCTACTGCTTTGGAAAACGAACTTGCAGAGCTGATTCTTAAAAACAATAAGTATATTGAAAAAATACGATTTGTAAGTTCAGGTACAGAAGCGGTTATGTCGGCCATCAGACTGGCACGCGGTAATACCAAACGCGATAAAATTTTAAAGTTTGAGGGTTGTTACCATGGCCATACCGATTCACTATTGGTAAAAGCAGGTTCGGGCCTGGTTACTTTTGGCGAAACTTCATCAGCCGGTGTACCCAAAGCCTTTGCCGACGAAACTATTGTTGTAGCCCTTAACGATAAGGAAGCCGTAACCAAAGCCTTCGAAGATTTTAAGGATCAGATAGCGGCCATAATTATTGAGCCTGTACCTGCCAATAACGGTTTGCTTTTGCAGGAAAAAGATTTTCTGCAGTTTTTAAGGGAGATTTGCACCCAAAACGGTACGCTGCTGATATTTGACGAGGTTATATCAGGCTTTAGGATAGGCTTTGAGGGCGCTGCCGGACATTACCAGATCAAACCTGATATTATCACCTATGGTAAAATTATTGGCGGAGGCCTGCCCGTAGGTGCTTATGGTGCTTCGGCACAGATCATGAGCAATATCTCTCCGGAAGGTGCAGTTTACCAGGCAGGTACTTTATCAGGCAACCCGGTTGCTATGGCCGCAGGTATTGCCCAGCTTACCGAATTGCTGCGGATAGGTTTTTATAAAGACCTGAACAATAAAACAGAAGAGTTTACTACCGCTATACAGCGTTTTGCTACGGCACGTAATTATAAGTTTAAAGTATTTACCATTGGCTCTATCTTTTGGTTTGCCTTTACCGATCAGGAAACTATCCACCGGGCCGACGAGATAGACGCAGGCAGCATGGAGAAATTCAAAAAAATGCACCGCGAACTATTAAACAGGGGCATTTATTTTGGCCCAAGTGGCTATGAAGTTGGATTTATATCAGCTGCCCATACTAAAATAGACCTGGAGAAAGCAAAACGTGCTATATTTGAGAGCCTGGAAGTTGTATTTAGCGGTAAATAAGCAAGTTATATTAGCATCTGCAGAAATATACCAGGCCATAAACCATAATTAAAGCAAACAGAAATGAATAACATGAAACGATCGTTTGTTATATTTTATGCACTTATTATTTATGCATTAGCCGAACTGGTATGGTGGGGTTACCTGCTGGTTAAAATGATGCCCAGCAGCTTTGCCATGATATTGGGCGAGGGCTCTATATTTATAGTGGTTTTTTTTACCGGGGCATACTCACTGCACCGCTCTATTAACCGCGAGCGCAAGCTACAGGAGCAGAAAAAGAACTTCCTGCTATCGGTAACCCATGAGCTGAAATCACCACTGGCATCTATTAAAATATTACTGCAAACTATCCAAAAAAGAGATCTGACCAAAGAGCAGGTGTTAAACTTTATCGGTAAATCATTAATGGATATTGAGCGTTTGGATGATATGGTTGAGAATATGCTGCTGGCCTCAAAAATTGATAACCGCTCCTATACTTTCCCTAAAGACAAGTTTAGCTTATCGGTATTGGTTGATAGCATTGTAAACCGTTTGCAGATAACCAAATGCGAAGGTACCCAGCAGATTATTGATGCCGAAATTGAACCGAAAATTGAAATAACCGGTGATAAATTTGCCCTTACATCGGTTGTTACCAACCTGATTGAGAATGCTATTAAATACTCTGGTCCTTGCGAAACGGTTGATGTAAAACTGTTTTTGAAAGATGGAAAAATATTTTTAGAAGTGGCGGATCATGGCATAGGTATAGCCGATCATGAAAAAAACCGTATTTTCGATAAGTTTTACCGGGTTGGCAGTGAAGATACCCGTAATACTAAAGGAACAGGATTAGGTCTGTTCATTGTAAAAGAAGTACTTGACAAACACCAGGCAAGCATAAAGGTAAAGGATAACCGCCCGGTAGGTAGTATATTTGAAGTAGTTTTTGATTAAACTTAAATAAGATCACATGCTAAACAAAAAAAGAATTTTATTAGCCGAGGACGAAGAGCATTTGCTTGAAGCCATAAAACTTAACCTCGAGCTGGAAGGTTACAAGGTATCAACCGCCAATAACGGTAAAAAGGCGTTACAAATATTTAAAGAAGAGCGTTTTAACCTGGTTATATTAGATGTTATGATGCCCGAGATTGACGGCTTTGTAGTTGCTGAAACTATCAGGCTTGAAAACTCTGAAGTCCCAATAATGTTTTTGACCGCCAAAAACACTAACGAAGATAAAATATCGGGCCTTAAAAAAGGTGCTGATGATTACCTGACCAAGCCATTTAACCTGGAAGAATTGATTTTAAGGGTTAATAACTTAGTAAAACGCAGCCTAAAAGGCGACGAGCTAAAAGAATTTAACAGCTATAAAATTGGTGATAAAACTATTCATTTCAACTCTTTCGAGCTGGTTAATGAAGATGAATCTATCACTCCTTTAACCAAAAAGGAAACCATGCTTTTAAAGCTGCTTATTGAACGCAGAAATGATGCAGTATCGCGCGAGCAGATATTAGAAACCGTATGGAACTATGATGTTTACCCATCAACCCGTACTATTGACAACTTTATCCTAACCTTCCGTAAATATTTTGAACCAGATCCTAAAAACCCGGTTTACTTTCACTCTATCCGTGGGGTAGGTTATAAGTTTACCGATAATCAGCATTAATGTTTACAAACAGGACACGCTTATTTATTGGTTTTATATTTTTTTTGTCGCTGATATTGTTAGTGCACATCCATATTTATGAGCTTGCAGCGGTAGCCTTCACCATGATCGTATTGCTGGGATGGGACTACTTTAAACAGGGAACACTTGTTGTGGCAGCACGCCAGTTTCATCATAAACAGTATGATAAAGCCGAGCGCACTTTACTGGAAATTTTCAGGCCGGAATGGCTGAGTAAAAACCGCCGCGGCTATTATGAATTTTTAATGGGCGGCGTTTGTCTGCAAAAGCAGGAGTATGTTGATGCCGAGTTGCATTATGAGATAGCAGCCCAATATCCGCTGCGGTCAATCAATGATCATGTTGCTGCATTGGTGCACGTTGCCAACATCAGCATAAGGATGGGTAACTATGAAAAGGCAGAGGCCTATTTACACCTAACCGAAAAACACGATACCAATATAAATGCCAAAATGCGCGATGTTATTGATCGCCTTCGCCAGGAATTAAAAAAACACAAATTGTAGGGTTACAACATACTTTGTTTCCCGTATATAGATACATGAAAGATTCGTTATTAATAAAAGCTGCATTTTCAGAGCAAACCGAACGCCCACCCGTATGGATGATGCGCCAGGCAGGCCGTTTTATGAAAGAATACTGGGACATCAAGAATAAATATTCTTTTCTGGAAATGTGCAAAACTCCTGAACTGGCTGCCGATGTTACTATGCTGCCGGTTGATCTTTTAGGCATTGATGCCGCCATCCTGTTTTCGGACATATTGGTTACCGGCGAGGCTATGGGCGGCGACCTGAGCTTTACCCAGGGCATAGGCCCTAAGTTTGCCAACCCTGTACGTACCAAGGCTGATATTGATAAACTGGATGTTGATGTGATGCCAAGGCTGCAATACGTGGCTGATGCCATAAAGGTGATACAGCAAAGGTTAAACGGCAGTATCCCGCTTATTGGTTTTGCAGGTGCACCTTTCACGGTAATGAGTTACCTGGTTGAAGGTGGTTCATCAAAAGATTTTAAGCTTACTAAACTGATGCTGCACAATGAGCCTGCGCTAGCACATCAGCTGTTATCAAAAATAGCTTCTGTAACTGCCGATTACCTGAACCTGCAAATTGCAGCTGGGGTTAATGCCGTACAGATTTTTGATAGCTGGGCACAGGCTTTAGCCTGGGATGATTATAAAGAATTTTCGCACCGTTACATCTACGAGATCATCAGCAAACTAAACAGAAAAGATATACCTGTTATATCGTTCTGCAAGGGAAGTTCTGTTTTTGCCCCGCTGATGGCCGAAGCTAAACCGGACGTGATCTCGATAGACTGGAACGTTGACCTGCTTGATATGAAGAAGCGTTTACCGGCAGGCATAGCCGTTCAGGGTAATCTTGATCCGCATATTTTGTATGCCGATAAAACGGTTATCAAAGAACGCATTTACCGCCTGTTTGATAGGATGAAAGACGAAAAGGGTTTCATATTTAACTTAGGACACGGCATTATGCCCGACATTCCTTTTGATAACGTGAAATACGCGGTAGAGGTAATAAAAGAATACAGATACTAATTTCGATAAAATAAAAAGGGGCACTATCAAAAATTCATAATCTCCGTGTTTCTTTGAACACTTTCTTAGTGCCCTCTGTAGTTAACTTTACTTCAGAGGACACTAAGATAAAAGCACAGAGCGCGCTAAGAAAATATTATTTGGTTGACTTTTTTATAATGCCCTTTAAAACAAGCTCATGTACTTATATATTTTAGCTGTACATATCATATTTGTAGTCTGCTGGATGGCGGGGCTTTTTTATATTGTGCGTTTGTTTATTTACCATACCGAGGCCCAGGAAAAACCCGAACCCGACCGTACCATATTGAGCAAACAGTTTGAGATAATGGAGCGTAAGCTGTGGTATATTATAGCTACCCCATCAATGGTATTGGTTTTAGCGGCAGGTATCACCATGCTTTATATTGACCCTGCCTGGCTGCAGCAACCCTGGCTGCATATTAAACTTGGTTTTGTTGGCGGCTTATTGGTTTACCATATCATCTGCCAAAAAAAGATGAACCAAATGGCCAAAGGTATTTACAAATGGACCTCAACCCAGCTACGCATCTGGAACGAGGTAGCCACTATACTCCTCTTCGCTATAGTTTTCCTTGCGGTACTAAAAGATGCCGTAAACTGGATGTATGGCATTGTTGGGCTCGTATTGTTTACACTCATCATTATGTCGGCAGTTAAAATTTATAAGTACTTCCGTACAAAAAAGTAGAGCTATTTACTTCTTAAAAGGCTTATGGCCTGTATTACTACTTGTTACCCTTCGCTTAAATTTATTTTCAATTACGTGCAACCATTTAACCAAGGTTTTCATCTTACCTTTAAATGATGTTTTTGGAACAGACCTATACTATTGATCAACTGATAACCCGCTGTAAGGCAAATGAGCGTAAAGCACATGAATTGCTGTACAAGCAGTTTGCCTCAAAAATGATGGGGGTTTGCCTAAGGTATGCTACCGACAGGATGGAGGCCGAGGATATGTTGCAGAATGGTTTTGTAAAGGTGTTTCAAAAGCTGGATGATTACCGGGGCGACGGATCATTTGAGGGCTGGGTAAGGCGCATTATGGTACACAGCTCTATCGAATATTACCGAAAGCACCATAAAATGATGCAGTTGGTTGAGTTAGACGATGCCGCAGGCCAAACATCAGCTAACCCATTAGCTACTTCAAAACTGGCAGCTAATGAGTTACTGGCTTTGATACAGCAGCTTTCGCCGGGGTACCGCATGGTATTTAACCTTTATGCCATTGAAGGGTATTCGCATAAAGAGATATCGGAGATAATGGGCATAACAGAAGGGGCGTCAAAATCGCAATTGTCAAGAGCGCGAAGCGTATTAAAAGAACAGGTTTTAAAATTGGAAGGTAAAAGTTATGGATATGCAGGATAAGGAATTTGATGAATTATTTCGCGCACAGCTAAACGATTTGGAGGTTAAGCCATCGGCAGCTGTTTGGGAGGGCATAACCACACAGCTGGATACCTCAAAACGTAAAAAGCTTTTAATGCCTCTTTTAAGTATAGCAGCAACCATATTGGTATTAGTTGCAGCAGGTGTATTGTTTATCCCGCATGGGGGCAAAACAAGCACACAGCATCCCGACAAAAACAATTTGGTTAAGGTTGCTAAGCCCATAAACACTTTGGCGCCAGCAAAAAACAGTATTAATGCTGCCGGTTTAAACCCGGCACCTGCTGCCACAAAAACTTTGCTTGCAGCTAAGGGCATGGCAAAGGTTCATCAGCCTAAAATTGAAAATCTTTATCAGCCTAAAAGAACACTAAATGCTGCTGTAAAAACACCAGTGCGGGATATTGAACAACAACAACCCGTTAATACCGACGATAAACAGCTAATTGCATCAAATACACCAAAACACGATGCTATAAATGCTGTTGTACCCGGTGACGAAACGCCCTTGCTAACTAAACAGGTTACAGATGATACGCCGCCTGCTTTTATTACCAAGCCTGTTATAGCCGCAACGCAGTTACCTGCTGTAAAGCATGATGCTGCCCCGGTAAAAAAACACCGATTAAATACCCTGGGCGATTTAATAAATGTTGTGGTTGCCACCGTAGATAAACGGAAGCATAAAATAATTGAATTTACCGATACCGATGACGACGATGAATCAAACATTACCAGTGTTAACCTCGGGATATTTAAAATAAAAAAAGAATCTGATAAATAATTAATTTGACCTTAATAACCATTATATGAAACGACTGTTATTTACAACCATAATTAGCCTTACCCTAACCTGGGCATTTGCAATAAACATGAATGCTGATACGGTTAAAACCAAAACCGACAGTATAAAAACCAAAAAGGGCAAAACCATACGCCTGGGTTATGGCGAAGATGCTTCGGCAATAAATATCAATAAAGACAGGAACGACACAATTGTTACCCACAGCAGCAAGATCTATCCTAAATTTTCCATGGGCATCACTATTTCACGCCTTGATTTGGGCTTGGCTACTTTGGTTGATAATGGTAGCTTTACCTTATCGCCACAGAACCAGTTTTTGCGCTACCGGTCGTGGAAAACAAGTAACGTGGGTTTTGATCTGGTACAGATAGGTGTAAGGTTTAACAACAACTTTAAGATCTATTTGTCGGGCGGTTTCGACTGGACATTGATCCGCCTGCGTGAAAACATTACTATCCTGCCTAACCAGCCCGTATTAACCTACCGCCAGGATAATATAGATTACAGCAAAAACCGTTTTTCGTCGAGCTACCTGCGCATCCCGCTCTCTTTTGATTTCCGTACCAATGAGGATGCCGATGGCAAAAGATTTCACTTTGTATTGGGCCCTGATGGTGGTTTCCTGCTCAACGGACGCGTTAAACAGATCAGCAAGGAAAACGGCAAGCAAAAAATTGATGATAACTATCACTTCACCACGTTCCGTTATGGCGGTTTTGCCCGTGTTGGTTATGGCGGCTGGGGTATATTTGCCAAGTACTACTTTAATGATATGTTTGAGAACAGTCCCGAACAAAAGGGTTTAAAAAACTTCTCGTTCGGTATTACTTTAGGGTTTTAATATTTTTTGTTAAAAGCTATAAGCTTTAACAATAGCTACCACAAGTTACGCTGTGCTAAACTCGCGGTAGCCTAAAATATTATGCCAATTCTAAAATTCTGTAAATCCTGATTCAGGTTGTATCTTTACCGCAATGGCTACTACATCATTTTTGCAGGCAGTTTCGGTAAGCAAAATATACCCGGGCGTACAGGGATCGGGGATTAAAAAACTACATTTAAGCATAACCCCGGGGCTTATTACCGCCATAATTGGCGAAAGCGGCAGCGGTAAAAGTACCTTGCTCCGTTTGTTTTATGGCTTGTTATCGCCAGATAATGGCGAAGTACTTTTTAAGGGCGACCGTATTTGGGGACCCGAAGAAAAGCTGATACCCGGCCATGATGCCATGAAAATGGTTACTCAACATACCGACGATTTAAATTTATTTGCCAAAGTTTGGGATAACGTAGCCTCCATGTTGCCGCATACCGATCTGAAAGGTAAAAAAGAAAAAACCGAAAGGATATTAGAGCAGCTAAAAATGACCCGCCTGGCCGATAAACGCATTGTTGATTTGAGCGGCGGCGAGAAACAACGGGTAGCCATTGCAAGGGCATTGATCACCAACCCGCAGATCTTATTGCTTGATGAACCCTTTAACCAGGTTGACACCTCTTTTAGAGAAGGATTGCAGCAAGACATCAGGCGTATAGTTAAGGAAACCGGGTTAACCGTGATCATTGTATCGCACGATCCGGCCGAGGTACTCTCTATGGCCGATGAGTTGATCGTTATAAAGGATGGCGAGATCCTGGAAACCGGGAACCCTAAGTCGCTTTATCAAATGCCGCAACATTTATATACAGCACGCCTGCTTACAAACTGCAACGTGTGGACCAACGAGGAAGCTAAAGCCTGCGGACTTAAAACCAAAGCCGAGCACATTGTGATATACCCCGAATGGGTTGAGATTGTTAAAACCTGGACCAGTAACGATTGGCAGGTTAAGCAAATACTTTTTAAAGGCTGCTATGAAGATCTGATCCTTGAAAACAATGGTGTTGGCATCCGTGTGCTTAATTACCAGTTTGATAAATACACCGAGGGCGATAAAGTAAATATAAAACTAAGTAAATGGCTGGAGTTTTAACACTCCTTTTTAATCCAGAGCAACAAAAATCATTTCTTAATAAAACCCGACACTATTTGGTTAGTATAATGTAAAAGGTGCTCCGTTTTAATGATGCAGGCTACTTATTTTACCACGTATGCAACCTAAACGCATATATTGCGTCTTATAAAACAAAACTGTAAGCAATATGAAATCAATTACTAAATTTTTGCTGGCTGCTTTACTTTTGGCAGGTACCGGCTATACATTTGCAAAACCAGCTCCTGCGGTAAAAATAAGTATCAGAGAAACTGTAGACCGCCATTTATCGGGCTTTAATGCCATTAATGTAGCCGGCCCGTTTGATGTGTTTATTACACAAGGCGCGGTTGAGTCTGTTAAGGTTGAAGCCCCTGCCGATGTGATAGACCGAGTTATGACAGATGTTAACGGCGGTGTATTAAAAGTATACAGCAAGCACGATACCTTTAGCTGGGGCAACTGGTTTGGCAATCATAAAAAAATAGCTATTTATGTTACTGCTAAAGATTTAAATAACATCAGCATAACCGGATCGGGCGATGTAAGGTTCAGAGATGGTATCACCGTAGGTGCTATTAAATTAAGGATCAGCGGATCGGGCGATATGTCTGGTAAGATCACGGCTAAATCAATTGAAAGCAGCATCACAGGCTCGGGCGATATGACATTATCGGGCCATGCTGAAAGCAGCATTGTAAGCGTAGTTGGTTCAGGCGATTATTCAGGCGGAAATCTTACTACTTTAAGCACCGCAATCCGCGTATCAGGCTCGGGCGATGCTTACGTTAACGCAAGTGAAAAATTAGATGCCGCCGTTAATGGATCAGGCGATATTCACTATACAGGCAGCCCTAAAAATGTTTCAAAAGCCAAAAGCGGCAGCGGAGATATTCACGGCAACTAAGTTGTTCAATATAGATAATAAAAAAAGGGTGTATAAAGTAATTACTTTATACACCCTTTTTTTATTAATTACAGGATAGCTTATACAGCGTCTATCCGTTTCAGTATAATGTTACCTAATGGTTTCACTATCATTGGGATCTTTTCAACATAGGTTTCGCTGGTATCCAATCCAAAAGCTTTGGCTTCTGATAGCCCTAATTTTTTTATGGCGAAGTAGCTGTTCAATATAAATCCTTCTTTTAAGCTGAAATGGTTGTTGTACGACAGGAATTTCTCCATTATCACAAACCTGAAATCGGCAGTGATCTTAAATTTCTTTAAGGAATCATAATGGCTGGTAATATCAATCTCATTACGCGAAACCATATCTTCAATAACCTTACGGTATAATACATTGATACGTGGCTGTATCCTGAAACCTAACCTAAACTCAACCCTTATCACTTTACCTTCTTCAAGCTGTTCAACACTATACTCCATAGTATAAGGCTCGTTAGTAGTTTCAATGTGGATAAACCAATACGTATCCGCCCTTTTTGGCTTACGGCTCATGATAGAGTACATGATCTTTTCCTCTATCTGTTTTGAGTTGTTTGCCTTTGTAAGGTAGATTAAATGCGTTGAATATTTACTTACCGATTGGTCTGAGCTTAGCGCATTTAACAAAGGGATCTGATCCTTAAGATCAATAAAGTGTAGGAAGCGGTTGTTGATCTTACGAGCTTTGAACCAGATGTACATGGTAAATATTAACCCAAACTCAAACACTAAGAAAAATAACCTTTTAAGTAACTTAATAGCATTAGCTACAAAGAACGAGAACTCAACGGTTAAAAACACACATAAAATTATGGTAACCAACCAAACAGGCCAATGCTTAACGTAACGCATAAAGTAGTACATTAATACAGTGGTCATGAGCATGGCAATAGTGATAGAGAACCCATAAGCAGCTGTCATAGCTTCAGAAGTACGGAAGTAAAGCGATACCGCGATACAACCAAAACAAAGGATCCAGTTAATGCTTGGGATATAGATCTGCCCCCTGATATTTGATGGGTACTTAATAGTGATCCTTGGCCAAAAATTCATACTTACCGCTTCGCTTATCAAGGTAAATGATCCGCTGATCAATGCCTGGCTGGCTATGATGGTTGCCATTGTTGCCAATGCGACACATGGGATCATAAACAAATGCGGGTTAGGCACTATCTGGTAAAATGGATTTACACCCGTAAAATCTTTTCCGGCAGGCTGCATCAGTACCCATGCACCCTGGCCCAGGTAACTTAATATTAGCGTTATCTTTACAAAGATCCAGCTTACCTGGATGTTTTTACGCCCGCAGTGGCCTAAATCTGAATATAAGGCCTCGGCACCTGTGGTACATAAAAACACAGCACCCAACAGGTATATGGCCCTTGGATGATTCATTAACAAGGTTATACCATAATAAGGGTTAATAGCTTTTATAATAGAAGGGTTGTGTGCAAACTGAATTGCTCCCAAAACCCCGATCATCAAAAACCAAAGCAGCATTACCGGCCCAAATGCAGAGCCCACCACCTTTGTACCAAATTGCTGAAAGAAAAACAGCAATAACATGATACCAATTACAATACCCAAAATAAGATTGTTTCCTGGCACAAACATAGAAGCCAACGCAGGGACATTGCTCAAGCCTTCAATAGCTGATGTTACAGATATGGGCGGGGTAATAATCCCATCGGCCAGTAAAGTACCGGCACCTATTATAGCTGGTATAGCTAACCATTTGCCATAACGCCTAACCAACGCATAAAGTGAAAATATACCACCCTCGCCATGATTATCGGCTTGCAGGGTAATTACAATGTACTTAAAAGTGGTTTGCAGGGTTAAAGTCCAAAAAATACAGGATATAGATCCTAATACCAATTCCGGGTTGATCTTGCCCCCTTCAACCAATAAAGTTTGAAAAACGTATAGTGGCGATGTACCAATATCGCCAAAAATAATACCAAGGGTAATTAGGGCACCCGCAAAAGAAAGTGTTTTTAAATGGGAGTTCATGAATCAGGATAAAGTGGAAATTGGAAAACGATAGTACAAAACGGTATAACCGGAACATAGAAATGCATAGACTAAACACAAATAACAGTATACTATCATTTTGAGAAGATCAGTTTTTGATAAACTGCTACGCCAATAGCCATGCCACGGCAATATACAAAACCCAATACAAACAAAACAAACTGATTTACAAATAATTGCGATTTCGGTGTATTATTTACACTATCAAGAAAGCCTATCATTTTGATAGTATGATTATCATTTTGATAGGTTTTAAAAAATCAATTTTGAAGCATGGTAAACTATACCGATGCAAAACAGCGCAAATAAGTGCTAATTATTGATTAACAGCAGCAGGAAATTTGAGGATCAATTGTGGATCAGGGATATTTTTGAGGTAGATCTCCTTTTCAGAGAAACGGCATACGCCGGGATAATCGCCTGCTTTACCCTGCATATCAAATATGAGCTGAAAGTGCAGGTGTGGCGGCCAGTTACCATTTTCGTTAAGCTTACCAAAGGCGGCAATTTTTTGATTTTTATGAATGGCGAGGCCTACACTTAACCTCTTCAGGCTTTCGCGGCTCAAGTGCCCGTATAAAGAATATAGCGTTAGGCCATCCAGATTATGTGATAGAATAATAGTTGGCCCGTAATCACCAAAATTATCATTATCCTGAAAGCTATGTACTACGCCATCAAGTGGGGCATAAACGGGTGTGCCTGCATCGGCCCATATATCAACACCTAAGTGCAGGCGGCGTGGTTCGTCTGTAGTATCAAAATGAGCGCTACGGGCATAAATGGTTCTGTTTTCCATATAGCCGCCAATGCCATATCTACAATTGGCCTGGCTAAGCTTTGCGGTTATCCAGCTTGTAAATTTGTTGGTATCAGAAAAGGTATCAGCATCAAGCTCCTGGTTTGATGCTGTAAGATTAAAATGATAAAGTTTATCAGTAGCGGCGTTAAAATCAACTACTTTACCTGCAACACCAGGGTTGGCGTTTAGATAAGCGGTTAACTTAGCATTGGAATCCATCACAAACAATTATTCCGTTTCCGGTTGTTTGTCTTCCTTGTTTATTTTGTCAAATATCTTATCCATGCGCTCAACATATTCGCTGGTATCATCCACAAAAAACTCAAGTTGCGGGATTACCCTTACCTGGTCTTTTATACGTGCACCTAACTTATACCTGATCTCGGAAGCATGCAGCTTAATGGTATTTAAAGCTAACTGGCTATTGGTATTATTAAAAAAGCTTAAAAATATCCTTGCGATTGCCAGGTCAGGCGTTACCCTTACTTTGGTAATGGTAATAAGTGTATTAGGCAAATAGTTCATCCCTTCGCGCTGAAATATAGCGGCAAGGTCTTCCTGTATTACTCCTGCAAATTTTTGCTGACGTTTTGATTCCATGATTCTGTTATAAATGAAGATAAAAGCAGAAAGCTTTTTACCCTATAAATCTTTTAAGTTTTATCCCGCCTTAGTTACACATATCCTGCGGAATCTCTTTGGTTATTTTTATTACTTTTTTTACTACCAGCGTACTATCGTACTCTGATCCTAAGCCCTCTTTACCCGAATGGATCTTTACACCCTCTACTTCAACATAAACGGGTTCGTAAGGTTTTTCAAAGTTTAGCTGCGAGTATTTAAGTTCCAGTTGTTTAGAGCTATCGGTTGCCCAAAATTCACGGCCGGTATTACAATCTTTAAATAGTTTTTCTTCGGGGCCAAAGCTATATACCCCTTTATAAACAACATATTTTGTTTCCTGGTCTTTATTACTGCACGAACATACTGCAATAACCAACACACACATTAAATATTTTATCAGCCTTAACTGCATTTGTTAAAATTATAGATCCTGTTTAATATCATCCAACCCTTTAATACTCAACCTGGCGCTTATACCCGATGCTATGACAGCTATGGCTCCAACCGTTAAAAATACCAGGCCAAAATCAGTAAGCCTTATGGCAACCGGGTAAGCATCAATGAGCGACATTTTTGAGCCCATTTTTACTAACCCATAGCGTTGCTGCAATATACAAAATCCCAAACCTAATATTATACCTGCTATGCAACCAATTACAGAGATCATCATCCCCTCAAAAAAGAAGATGCCCTGTATCATTTGTTTATTGGCGCCTAAACTGGTTAAAATGGCTATATCCTTACGCTTATCAATAACCAGCATGGTTAACGAGCCTATGATGTTAAATATTGCAATAATCAACACAAAGGTTAATATCATAAAAATAAACCAACGCTCATAGTTTAATGTTTTATAAAGTTCGGTATTTTGTTCTTTACGGTTCTTTACAGTAAAATCATTCCCTATTTTATTTTTTATGGCCTGCTGTACTGCTTCAATATCGGTACCGGGCTTATAATTAAACTCAAGCGATGATACATTTACGGGCTGATCGAGCAGGTCGCGCACAAAATCAATCGGGGTAACTACCATATCATCAAACTCCTGCCCTACAGCAAACACGCCCGATGGGTAAATGGAGCGCACTACAAACTGGTTAAGCGCACTTGCCGAGCTGCTTGCATCCCTTTTAGGCGAATAGATCTCGAGCGGGGCAAACTGATCCCTTATGCTCACGCTCAGGCTACTCTGTACCGTTGAGCCAATAACTGCAAAGTTATTACCATTAAGCTTCAGGGTAAATGAGCCGTTTTGGATAATACTATCCAGCTGCCTGTTTTTCATAAACTGGGCGCTTACTCCCCTGATAGTACCTATAAATGGTTTGCCTTCGTATTTTATCAGGGCCTTTTCCTGCAGTACCTCTATGCCCGAAAACACGTTGGCATCCTTACGCAGGGCATTAAAATAAACCGTATTAGGGTTAAATGTTTTACCAAGCCGCGGTTCAATCTTTATTTCGGGTGTAAAATTACTGTACATAGAAAGAATCACCTCCTCAAAGCCATTAAACACTGATAAAATAATGATCAGTGCCGCGCTGCCAATAAGTACCCCTAACATAGATATGCCCGAGATAATATTGATGGCATGCATTTTCTTTCGCGAAAACAGATACCGCTTAGCTATGTAAATGGAGGTGTTCAATTATTGAGTAATAAGCTTTATTTAAGTTAAAAAAGGGTTAGTCTGCTTTTCAAAACCAATGGTTGTTTCGGGGCCGTGGCCAGGGTATACCGTACAATCATCGGGCAGGGTAAATAGTTTTTGTTCAATATTATCAACCAACTGCGTAAAATTACCACCCGGTAAATCTGTACGGCCTATGCTGCTGCGAAACAACACATCGCCGCCTATTAAAATATTGGCTGCCTTATCATAAAAACATAAATGCGCCGGCGAATGGCCGGGAGCAAATATTAATGTAAGCTCCGTTTTACCAAAACTGATGCTGCCGGTTTCGGGCAGGTACTCATCCGGCAATGGCGAAAGCTCATACCTGATCCCCATTTGCGGTGCATAAGCTACCACGGCCTGCAATACCGGCAATTCGCCGATATTAAATTGGGGCTTTAAACCATACTGATCAAACACAAATTTATTGCCCAGTACATGGTCAATATGGCAATGGGTATCGAGCAGCAAAACAGGCTTCAGGTTATTATCGCGGATAAAGTGAACTACTGCATTTTGCTCGGGTGCAGTATACATACCCGGGTCAATGATCACACATTCGCCGGTTTCATCAAACAGTATATAAGTGTTTTCTTGGTAAGGATTATTTACAAAGGATTGAACATTTGCCATGTGGTAAAAGTAAGGATTATTTGAGAATAGCCCCACCTAAATCCCCGCCAAAGAAGCGGACCTGGAAAAGCGGGCAAAATTGTGATGTGGATTTATATATCCATCACCTCCTTCTTCTTTTTGCTCTTCATCCGTTTAGGTAAAAATTCAAGTATTTCGTTTTTAAGGGCTTCTATCATGCGGCGCTTCAAAAAGTTCCGCTGAATAACTATGCTTACCTCGCGCGCAGGCTCCGGCGATTTAAAGTATCGTACCTTATCCAGCTGTTTCTCGGTTAAATCGGCTAATGCCAACTCGGGTAAAATGGTGGCCCCGTTGTTTTGATCAACCATGCGCTTTAGGGTTTCAACACTACCTGTATTGTATTCAAAATGCTTAAAACCCTGAGTAGCCTTACGGCGCTGGCAAATATTTAATACCTGCTCGCGCATGCAATGCCCCTCGTTCAGTATCCAGATCTCCTCCATGTCAATATCTTCCGGGCTGATATTTTTCTTTTTTGATAGCTTGCTGTTTTTTGAAACATAGGCCACAAAATTTTCATAAAAAACGGGAAGTTCTGTAAGGTTACTCTCGTGCAGCGGGGTTGAAAGTATCCCGCAGTCAATCATCCCCAATTTAAGCTCACTGATAATCTGCTCGGTAGTTTGCTCCCATACAATGAGTTTTACCTGAGGGTATTTTTCAATAAAGCCGTGTAATATTTTGGGCAGTATATAAGGGGCAATGGTTGGAATTATACCGATCTTTAATTCGCCGGATAGTTCTTTTTGCCTGTCGGTGATAATCTCCTTAATCTTTTCGCTCTCTGATAACAGGATGCGGGCCTGTGTAATTATCTCAATGCCTATCTCGGTTGGGGTCACGGGCTGCTTGCTGCGGTCAAAAAGCTTTACACCCAGCGTATCCTCTAATTTTTGCACCTGCATACTTAAAGTAGGCTGGGTAACAAAGCATTTTTCGGCTGCGGCAACAAAGCTCCGGTAAGTGTCAACAGCAACAATATATTCTAATTGTGTAATCGTCATATAGATTAAATCTATTCAAATATAGTAATTATTGATTTTTTCTATCGAACAATTATCGTCAATTTTGATTTATAAACTAAAAGCTATATGGAAAACAACAAGAAGAAACTAACCACGGCATCGGGCATACCTTATGCCGAGAATGAAAATTCCATGACCGTTGGGCCACGCGGCCCTATACTATTACAGGATTTTATCCTGCACGAAAAAATGGCTCACTTTAACCGCGAGCGCATCCCTGAACGTGTTGTACACGCAAAAGGATCAGGCGCTTATGGTACATTTACCGTTACTCACGACATTTCAAAATATACACGGGCTAAAGTTTTTAATACCATTGGTAAAGAAACTAAAACCTTTTTACGCTTCTCTACCGTTGGTGGCGAAAAAGGATCGGCAGATACAGAGCGTGATCCGCGTGGCTTTGCTATTAAGTTTTATACCGAAGAAGGTAACTGGGATTTGGTTGGTAATAACACCCCGGTGTTTTTTGTGAAGGATCCTAAAAAATTCGGAGATTTTATTCATACCCAAAAACGCGACCCATATACCAACTGTAAGAGCCCTACCATGATGTGGGATTTCTGGTCGTTAAATCCGGAGAGCCTGCACCAGGTAACTATATTGATGAGCGACCGCGGCACCCCATACGGTTACCGCCACATGCATGGTTTTGGAAGCCATACCTTTTCGATGATCAATGCCAATAATGAAAGGCATTGGGTTAAATTCCATTTTAAAACGGAGCAAGGCGTTAAAAACTTTACAGATGAAGAAGCCGGCGAAATGCGCGGTAAAAATCCTGATTTTGCGCAGCACGATCTGTTAAGCCATATTGACAAGGGGGATTTCCCTAAATGGAAATTAAAGATTCAGGTGATGACTGAGGACGAGGCTAAAACTTACAAATGGAACCCATTTGACCTAACCAAAGTTTGGCCGCATGCTGATTTTCCGTTAATTGATGTTGGCGTGCTGGAACTAAACAAAAACCCTGATAACTATTTTGCCCACGTGGAGCAATCAGCATTTGCGCCGGCACATGTGGTTGATGGTATTGGCTACTCGCCTGATAAGATGCTGCAAGGCCGCTTACTGTCATACCCTGATGCACACCGTCATCGTTTGGGTGGTAATTACGAGCAGATCCCGGTAAACAGGTGCCCGTATGCCATTAACAATTATGAGCGCGATGGGCAGATGCGTGTGGATGGCAATCAAGGTTCGGCTCCAAACTATTTCCCTAACAGCTTTGATGATATTGTGGCCGACCAAAGCTACAAAGAACCATCATGGGATTTAGGAACAGGTGCCGCTGATTGGTATGACCGTAACGCCGAAGGCGAAAACGACCATTATACCCAACCGGGCAACTTATACCGCCTGATGGACGAACAGGCTAAACATGACCTGATAAAAAACATTGTTAACTCCATGAGCGGTATTGACGGGCCTAAAAAAGATCTGATAGTTAACAGACAGCTTTGCCACTGGTTCCGTGCTGATATTGGTTTAGGTATGGCTATTGCCAAAGGCCTTGAGCTTGATCTGAATGAAACCATGAAACAAATGCCGCAAACAGTATAAATATCTGTTGATGGTTAATCCATGAGCATGTTAATACAAAAAAGGCCGTTGATCTGATCAGATCAACGGCCTTTTATTTTTTGCTTTATTATTTCGGGATAGACTAATTATTATCTATCAGGGTCATTCTTTATTCAACCGTAACCGATTTAGCCAGGTTTCTGGGCTGATCAACGTTACAGCCACGCATTACCGCAATGTGGTAAGCCAACAACTGTAAAGGAATGGTAGCCAACAGCGGCACAAATGCCGGATCAGTCGCCGGGATTTCTATCACATAGTCGGCCATTGCCTTTACCTCGGTATCGCCCTCGGTAACAATAGCTATAACATGTCCCTTACGGGCTTTAACCTCCTGTATGTTACTGATCACTTTCTCGTACGATGAATCCTTGGTAGCAATAAAAACTACCGGCATATCATCATCAATTAAAGCAATAGGGCCATGCTTCATCTCGGCAGCCGGATAACCTTCGGCATGGATGTATGATATTTCTTTAAGCTTTAATGCACCTTCAAGCGCAACCGGGAATGAACTACCTCTACCTAAGAACAAACAATTGGTTGAATCTTTAAACTTAGCGGCAATCTCCTTGATATGATCGTTTGATTTCAATGCCTGCTCCACCAATTCAGGTATTTGGTTAAGCTCGGTTAAATACTCAACTAATTTACCTTGGGTTATGGTACCCCTTTGTTGTGCTATGTAAAAAGCCATCAGTGTTAAAACGGTTACCTGAGCGGTAAATGCTTTGGTTGATGCTACACCAATCTCAGGCCCGGCATGGGTATAAACCCCCGCATGTGTAGTACGCGGAATAGATGCCCCCACCACATTACAGATCCCGAAAATAGTTGCACCCTTTTCTTTAGCCAGCTCAATGGCAGCCATCGTATCGGCAGTTTCGCCGGATTGTGAAATAGCGATCACCAGGTCCTTTTCGGTGATGATTGGGTTACGGTACCTAAACTCTGATGCATACTCCACTTCAACAGGTACGCGGGCATATTCTTCAATCAAATACTCCCCTACCAAACCCGCATGCCATGATGTACCGCAGGCAACAATAATTATACGGTCGATATTTTTAAGCTTTTCCGTATATTCTTTTATACCGCCTAACTGCACCTTACCCTGCTGCGGGTAGATACGACCGCGCATACAATCACGGATAGATCGTGGCTGCTCATATATCTCTTTCAGCATAAAATGCTCATAGCCGCCTTTTTCAAGAGCTTCTAACTTAAGGTCAAGCTCCTGTATGTAGGGAGTTTGTACGGTATTATCAATATTCTTGATCAACAAATCTTCCCGGCGAATGTAAGCCACCTCGTTATCATTCAGGTAGATCACATTTTTGGTATACTCCACAATCGGCGTAGCATCCGATGCAATGAAGTATTCGCCTTTGCCAACACCAATAACCATTGGGCTACCCTTACGTGCGGCTATCAGCAAATCGGGCTCATCAGCACTCATAATAACAATAGCATAGGCGCCTATCACCTTGGTTAAGGCAACCCTGACGGCCTCGCGCAGATCAAGCCCTGTTTCATTCTGTATGTGCTCAACCAGGTGTATCAATACCTCTGTATCGGTATCACTTTTAAAAATGTGACCCTTGGCTAAAAGCGTTTCTTTTATAACACCGTAGTTTTCTATAATACCATTATGGATGATGGTAAGCTTACGGTCACCAGATGAATGGGGGTGTGAGTTACGATCACTTGGCGCGCCGTGTGTTGCCCAGCGGGTATGGCCCATACCAATGGTACCGCCCAGGTCAATATCCTTAACAAAGTTTTCAAGGTCACTTACCTTACCTGCTTTTTTATAAACCTTTAGTTCTTTATCAAATAAGGAGATCCCGGCGCTGTCATATCCGCGATATTCCAGGCGATGAAGTCCTTTTATTATTATAGGATAGGCATCTCTAAAGCCTATGTAACCAACAATTCCGCACATAAATAGAATTTTAAATGTAACCTGACAAAAGTAATAAGATTAGTGGTTAGCGGGTATAGATATAGGGCAGGCCGTTAATATTAAAATATTTTAAAAAGTGATCCAACTTTATAACAATCATCCCAAAATACCCTAAAATAAAAAATCCGGAAGATATGCAGCTAACCACATCCCTTCCGGATTAAACGTATTTTGTATGATCTTATTTCTTGATCTTGGTGTAGATGATATTCAGTTTTATCTGGTAACCGTTTGTTTTATCATTACCAACAGCAACCGTACGTGCGGCTACCTGTGGTGTAGCGGCAAAGTCGACCGTTTTGGTATTTGTGGTATCAATTGGCGCTATAAAAGTACCATAATCAATACTTCTCTTCAGCAACAGATCCTGAAGGTATGCTGTTACTATAAAGTGATAGTTTTGTTTGGTATGATTATAGAAGCCACCAAAAACACCTACGCCACCAGATCGTGGATCGCCTTTATTAGCATCCTCAATAACTGTACGCTGATGCGCAATATCTAATGTATACAACGTAAGCTTAGGCAGCGGTACATAAGGAATACCCGACCCCGGGCTTGGCGTTACAACCAGTTCAGCACGGTTTAGAACAATATCGCTATCTTTTTTAAGCAGATTATTCCTAAGGTTTACCAACAGGTTAGGAAACTTGATCCTTGCCCTTAAACCCGCAAGACCCTGTAGATAGAAGGTATTTCTTGACGTGCCTGTATTGCTAAGCTCGGTATTAATAGCAGCCGAATAAGTATGCGTAATTGCAGCAGCCATTTGAGTGATAGGCAGTTTTATCTGCGTGGTATCAATGGTTGTTCCGTTAGTGATCTTGCAGTACACAAATATACTATCAGTAGGTTTTATTAAAATAATACCGCCTGCACCCGTTGTATTTGCTTTATCAAGCGTAATGTAAAGTCCTTTAATCGTGTTTTGAAAAACAGAATTTGAACCTAATGTTGTACCACTTGCATTAAAAACGTTATTAATTACAAAGCTATTGCTGATAGGGATCCTTAACTGAGGCGGAACTTTAATAAGCGTATCGGGCTTGCCTGTTATAATGTTATAGATCTTGATTGAATCATGGGTACGGGCTTTAAAGCTCATGCTGCCTAAAAGAGTACCTGTATTTACATCCCACTTTTTGTTGCTATAATAGCCTGTACTGCTGCTATATTTTTCATTAAGCTGGTAAATATTAACCTTGTAGCTCGAGGCAATAGAGTCGCCATAAAAACCATCGGCGTAATTCAAAACAAGCCTGGTTGAATCTATAGAGATTGTTCCGGCCGGAAGTGCGTAAGCTGCTGCCCCTGGTAAATTAAGATTGGTGGCTATGCTTGATTCTGTTGTACCAAAAATAGGGTCGTTAAAAAATGCCAGTGGATTTTTACCAAGCGGGCCCGAGGTAACAACAGTATCATCAAGAACCGTATTGATAACAATTGTTGATGTATCAACCAGGCTGCCGTTGAGCTGAGAAGACGAATTAACGCCTAAACCTACAGTATCCTGATTTTTACAACTATTCAAAATAAAAAGACTTATCAACAACGTTAATAAGTCTAAACGGAAAAATTTCATATATGATCTCAAAGCTTATACAACTTGTGCCAATTCCTCACTGGCAATTTCGTCGTAAAAATTGTAATAATTTTCGAAATCTGCGGTGGATTCGAACTCTAAAACCGATTTATTGCTGTTTTTAACATTATTTAACACATCAGCATCAATGGTTTCGCTTGCCAGCACAATTCCGTCACTGTACTGGATAGCACCAGCATACAATGCTGAATTTGTACCCGGTTTGTACACTTCGGTATGCTTTTCGGTCATATCGCCCATTACTGCTTTTTGTGCAAAATCGGCATCCATTTGTCCGCTGAAATCATTTTCATAAATAGAGTAAACTATTTTTGAATTTTTAAATGTCGGATCGTCCTTGTAAGTAGTTTTCAGGTAAGCCGGTACCAATGCACTCATCCAGCCGTGGCAGTGAATTACATCAGGAGCCCATCCTAATTTTTTAACAGTTTCTAAAGCACCTTTGCAAAAGAAGATCATTCGCTCATCATTATCAGCATAAAATTTTCCATCCTTATCGGTGAAAACATGCTTACGTTGAAAATACTCTTCATTATCCAGAAAGTAAACCTGCATGCGTGCAGCAGGGATAGACGCAACTTTGATGATCAACGGATTGTCATTATCATTAATGATAATATTCATACCGGATAAACGGATCACTTCATGTAAACGATTCCTACGCTCATTGATATTTCCAAAACGCGGCATAAGGATACGGATCTCGTAACCTTTTTCCTGCATAGCCTGCGGAAGCTGGCGTGTAATTTCAGAAATTTTTGAGAGTTCAAGGAAAGGGGACATTTCGTGAGTTATAAACAAAAGCTTAGATTTACCCATCACTATATCAGTATTTAATTTATAAAGAAGTCCAAAAAAATTGAGTGTGCAAATATAAGCATTATTATATGAACTGGCAACCAATTATGCAAGTAACTTTTGGTAATTTTTAATCAATTGTACAACTTTGCCAAATTATAAAACTACATCGTATTGAAAATTTTTACAACAAAGCAAGCCCTGCAGCAATACCTGGCGCAGATAAAGGCAGCAGGCAAAACCATTGGCTTTGTGCCTACTATGGGCGCATTACACTTAGGGCACCTGTCATTAATTGAGCAGGCACAGCAGCAAAACGATGTTATTGTATGCAGCATTTTTGTTAACCCGAGCCAGTTTAATGATCCTAAAGACCTGGAGAAATACCCCCGTACCATTGAGGCCGATACCCGCTTACTTGAGCAGGTAAACTGCGATGTTTTGTTCAACCCGGAAGTAAATGAAATGTATGATGGTAATGAACATTGGCATTTAAACATGGGCGAACTGGAGCGTTTACTGGAGGGCAAATTTCGCCCGGGGCATTACCAGGGCGTTACACAGATAGTTTATAAACTGTTTAACATTGTAAACCCCGATACCGCTTATTTTGGCCAAAAGGATTACCAGCAGTTTGCAGTGATCAGCAAAATGGTTGAACTGATGCAACTGCCCGTAAAGTTAGTAATGTGCGCCATTAAGCGCGAAGATGATGGCCTGGCCATGAGTTCAAGAAACATCCATTTAACTGCCGACGACAGGCTGCATGCCCTTATCCTTTCAAAAACACTTTACTGGGTTAAGGAAAATTTCAGCAGCCACCAAATAGCGTCATTACAAAGCGAGGCCGCCTCACTTATAAGCGCTGAACCCGGCGTTGAGCTGGAATATTTTGAGATAGCCGATGGCAGCACCCTGCACCCGGCTAACGAAAGCACCAAAAGCGCCGTTGCACTGGTAGCCGCAAAGGTTGGCAAAACAAGGCTGATAGATAATATTATTTTAAGCTGATAACATCAAAGCCTTAAGTTAAAAACTTTTCACTTTTAACTTAAGGCCTTGAATTAAGCGCCGATAATTTTTGGGCCATTACCTCGCTAATTTTTCGGTACGATTCAAAGGTCCACCCGGCAACGTGCGGGGTCAGCAATATCTTGCCCGATTGTTTTAGCTCATCAAACCATTCCTGTTCGGCAAGGGCCGGGAATTTTTCAACCTCCAGCACATCAAGCCCGGCACCTAATATTTTGCCCTGTTTAATAGCATTAAGTACTGCGCGTACCTTAGCCGTTTGCCCGCGCGAGGTATTGATAAAAAACACAGGCTTTTTAAAGTGGAACAAAAACTCCTCGCTGATAATACCATTGGTTTCTTTAGTTAAGGGCACATGTAAACTAACAATGTCGCTATGCTTAACAATTTCTTCCATGCTTACCTCGCGGGCATATTTATCACTAAAACCGGTTTTATACTTATCATAGGCAATTACATTTACCTCAAAGCCCGATAGTTTTTTAGCAAAGCTTTTCCCCATAAAACCATAGCCAATAATGCCAACCGTTCTGCCTTTTAGTTCATAGCCACGGTTAGCTTCGCGCTGCCAGCTACCACTGCGTATTTGTGCATCGGCCCTGTTAAAGTTATTCATTAGCGAAAGCAGCATACCAACGGCGTGTTCGCCAACAGCATCCATATTGCCTTCGGGTGCATTAATTAAGGTTATCCCCTTTTCGGCAGCGTAAGGCTCATCAATATTATCCATCCCGGCACCTGCACGGCAAATAAACTGCAGTTTTTTGGCAGCATCAAGGTATTGTCTGTTCAGTAAAAACTTTGAGCGGATAACCAGCCCCTGGTAATTGCCTATGAGCTGTAAAGCTTCATCTGCTTTTATAGTGGGCCTGTAATCGCAATGGTAACCCATTGCTTCGGCCTGCTCAATAAATATGGGGTGTATATCATCAACGATGAGAATATTTTTTTCCAATTGCTTAGTCCTTAAAAGTAAAGGCAGCAAAATTATAAAATGGCAGCATTAATTAACTGTAATTGATAGGTTTATTAATGAAAGATGACATTTTCGCCAGTTTTATAAACTGGCACGTAAATGGTATTAGGTTGTAGAGCGGCAAATCATCTGCCTCAAAAATTTAATTACAACAAACCATGAAGATCATCAAATTTACAAAGATAAGATCGGATATAAAAGTACAGGCACAAAAACTTTCGCACGAGGGCTTTAAGCAGATATTTGAGCATATTGACCAGCTCAAAATTAAAAAGGGCGTTGATAAAATGGGCCTTGATAGGTTTATTGAACAATGTGCCTGCCTTGCGGCGGGGTCGGGAATTATATCGGGCAGCGGTGGCTTGATCACCATGGTGGTAGGCGTACCAATGGATTTTGTGAACCTGATAACGCAGCAATTCAGGGTCACAATGGCTATAATGTACTATAACAAGGGCAGCTACCAGATGGGGTTTGAAGAATTTATGACCCTTATAGCTACCTCACTTAAAGTGGAAGCCGGCGTAACTCTTACCAAAACCATGATTGAAGGTATTGCCGAAAAGCTATTAATGATATTAGGCACCCGTACTGCCGAAAGGTTAGTGCCGGTTGTAGGCGCCGTAATAGGCGGAACGGCCAATTATCTGTTTATTAAACGGATGGCCGTTTCGGTCAAAAAACTTCAATTGGCTGCACCAACTGAACCGATACAGGTATTTTAAATGAATTTAAAGACAGGGGCAATGAACCTTTAAAAGCTTTTTGCTACCTGTTTGCCGTTATTTGAATGGTAAGCTTTACAAAATCGGCTACCGTTAAACGCTCTGCACGCAAATCCAGTAATGGGTCTTCGGTCATTTTTTCTTTATTGATGAGCGATGACAAAGCATTGCGCAGGGTTTTACGGCGCTGGTTAAAGCCCGCCTTTACTACCTGCCAAAATAATTTTTCGTCGCAGCCAAGCTCGGCAGTTTCGTTACGCGTTAACCTGATCACTGCCGATAACACTTTAGGCGGTGGATTGAATACGCCCGCTTTCACGGTAAATAAATATTCAACTTTATAATAAGCCTGTAAAAACACGCTGAGTATGCCGTATTCTTTGCTGCCCGCTTTAGATGCACAGCGTTCGGCTACTTCTTTTTGAAACATACCCACCACTTCAATTACCTGCTGGCGGTTATCAAGTACCTTAAAAAGAATTTGTGACGATATGTTATAAGGAAAGTTCCCGATGATAGCCATTGGCCCGTTAAAATAAGCGGGGAAGTCCATCTCTAAAAAATCGGCATTAATTAACCGGGGGCCTAACTGGGGGTACCTTTTTTTAAGGTAATCGTATGATTCGGTATCAATATCGATCAGGGATGTTTCGTACTCTGTTTTTTGTAATAAGAAATCAGAAAGAATACCCATACCGGGCCCTACCTCAAGCACTTGCTTGTATTTTTCGCCGGGGCGCAGGCTATCTACTATTTTGGCAGCGATATTTTTATCAGTAAGAAAATGCTGACCCAGATGCTTTTTTGCTCTTACCAATGTCATTATTAATCAAAATATTGGGCAATATTATACATATTTGTCCTTTAATCATGAACTATAAGCTTAAAATCTTTTATTTGCATGATTATGGTACCTGCACAAAGCTAAAAACTTAATGCCGGTTGTACCGCTAATTACCAGTTAAAACTAATACCGCCGGTATAATTGTATTATAAAGGCGTAATCATAGATATAAAGATGAGCGAGAAAATAAAAATAGGGATCAGCATAGGCGACGTAAACGGAATAGGGCTGGAAATAATTATTAAAACATTGGCCGACAGCCGAATTTATGATTATTGTACCCCCATTGTTTATGGCCATACCAAGCTGGCTTCTTTTTATCGCCGTACTACTACTATTGAGGATCTTAACTTTTTTGTGATCAATAACGCAGCCGAAAGCAAGCGTGAACATAAAAAACCCAATATGATCAATTGCTGGGAAGAGGATGTAAAAATTGAACCGGGTGTAGCCAATGCAGCTGTAGGCAAATATGCCTTTATGTCGTTAGAGCGTGCTACCAACGATTTGATAAGCGGAGAAATTGATGCCTTAGTTACTGCGCCTATTAATAAAGATAATATTCAAAGCGATCAATTCAACTTTCCGGGGCATACCGAATATTTGCAGGAACGCGACGGCGCCGCCGAATCATTAATGTTTTTGGTTAGCGATACATTGAGGGTTGGCGTGGTTACCGGTCATATTCCTATTTCGAAAGTAGCAGAAAGCATTACTGCCGAAAAAATAGTTGCCAAGCTTAAACTAATGGATGCCAGCCTTCGTAATGATTTCTGGATCCGCAAACCAAAAATTGCGGTATTGGGCTTAAACCCGCATGCCAGCGATAATGGTCTGATAGGCAGTGAAGAACAAACGGTGATCATCCCCGCTATTGAAGAAGCCCGCAATAACAATATTCTGGCCTTTGGCCCTTACTCGGCCGATGGTTTTTTTGCAAACGGCACCTATATGCAGTTTGATGCCGTGTTGGCTATGTATCACGATCAGGGCCTGATACCGTTTAAGCAAATTGCCTTTGAATCGGGTATTAACTTTACAGCAGGACTGAATTTTGTACGCACCTCGCCCGATCATGGCACTGCTTATGATATTGCCGGTAAAAATAAAGCGTCAGAAGTATCTTTCCGCGAAGCCCTTTTTACAGCCATACATATTGTTAAGCACCGCCGCGAAACGGTTGAACTGCACGAAAATCCTTTGGTTATAACCAAGCTAAGCCGCGACAGGGATTAATACGGATCGTTTAACACATCATTACACCCATTAAGGCTATAAACAGACCAAAAACAAATTTGGGACAAGAGTCAATACCAACTAAAACTGTTTAGCTTTAATTACGCTATTAGCCAGTATACCCCAATATAATTTCAACTGGTACACTAAGGTTAAAACATAAATTACCTTTTAGTGGCATTAGGTGTTAAATTCATATTATAAAATCTTTACCTTTAGCGCCAATATACCACTGATTACCAATGTTGGCTGAGTATTGTGACACTGACCTTCTTATTTATTTAAAGCAGGATGATACCACTGCTTTTAATGCAATTTATAAGCGTTACAGCAAACCTGTATATACTTATTTGCTGCATAAATTAAAAGACCAGGATATTTGCAACGATGTTTTGCAGGATATTTTTGTTAATGTTTGGGAAAAACGTGGCGAGTTGGATATTGACACCTCGTTAAAAGCCTATCTTTTCCAGGCGGCGCGTTTTAAAATTATTGATATATACCGCCGCGATGTTAAATATCAAAAATATCTTTCGGGCTTAGCCGATTATATTGTTGACCATTCCCTGATCACCGACCGGATTGATCAGCGTAAAAAACTACAGGATATAGAGGTCGCCGTAAATAAAATGCCCGAGAAGATGCGGGAAATATTTATCCTGAGCCGTTTTAAGCATCAATCAACCAATGCTATTGCCAGTAAAACCAATCTATCCAACCAAACTGTAAAAAACCAGATCTCAAAAGCACTGCGAATCCTGCGGCTTAATTATATGAGCATTGATGTTATTTTCCTTTTCACTTCCTTTATTTTACTGCTTTCGTAAATTTATTTTCAAAACGGATAGTACCTGCCCGCGCTTTGCCCGACTACCTTTTTAAACCAAAGGTAAATTGGATAAACATCTACTTAAAAATCTTCTTAAAAAATATCTGCAGGGTAAAGCTTCAAAGGCCGAAGTACAAATTATTGAGGAATGGCTATCGACCATAAAAAATGACGATAACGGCAACTTTGATCAAGACCTTATTGATGAAAACCTGCAATTTGTTAAAAGCAGGATTGACGGACATATAGCTGCCCCGCCTGTAGTTGTTTTGCGTAAAAACAAACAATGGCTGTCTGTTGCGGCATCCTTAATATTGCTATTATCTGCATCGGCCCTCGTTTGGAACTTCTATTTTAAAAAAACAGGTGCAGGTCCGTTAACGCAACAAGCTGTTATTGAGCGCCACATTGCCAACGGCTGGGTATATATAAAAACACCAAAAGGCAAAAATTATAATATCAACCTTCCTGATGGGAGTATGATAACGCTCAACGCTTCCAGCAAATTACGTTTCCCTGTTAAGTTCATCAACCATAAACGCCCTATTTACCTGGACGAAGGCGAAGCCCTTTTTAATGTAGCCAAAGATAAAACAAGCCCCTTTACCGTATATACCAACAAGTTTGCAACCACGGCACTTGGTACCGCATTTAATATCCGCAGCTATTCAAAGGAGCATAAAATATCTATTTCCTTAATTCACGGAAAAATAAGGGTGGATGACCTGCACCCCGCAAAGCTTACCGAAGCTTCAAAAATATTACTGCCCCACCAGCAAATTGTACTTAACAAGCAATCGGGTACTATAGTAAAGGCCGATTTTAAGGATGAAACCCCTATTACCGCATGGACCAATAAAGTATTAATTTTTCAGGATGCTTCAATGGACGAGGTTATCAACGCTATTGAAAACCACTATAACGTAACCATAACCAACCGTAACAACCACAAAAACTGGAGCTATACCGGCACATTTAAAAATGAGCCGCTTGCCGATGTTTTAAAAATAGTATGCCTTACCGAGGGATTAACCTTTAACATCAATAAAAACAACATCACACTTAATTAGCAACCAATTAATCATTTAATATGAAAATCACTTTACACTTTTTAAAGATCTGCTGTTTGGCGGTACTCCTGGCACCAGTGGGTATCTTAGCCCAGCCGGCAACTGCAAGCCCGGTAAAAGAACCGGCAACAACATTGACCATGAATGTTGTGAAAAAACCATTGGAGGAGGTTTTAGCAAGCTTAAGCAAGCAAACCGGTCTTGACGTTCATTACGACCGTAATGCATTTAACAAAGAAAAATTAGTTTCTATCAACTGCAAAAACCAACCTGTTCAGGATGTTTTGACTGCAATGGCAGACCAAACCGGCTTGCATTTTTCGCTATTTAAAAACACGCTGATCGTATCGGCCAATGCTGTTTCATTAGGGCAGTTAAAAATACAGGGAACAGTAAAAGATACCACCGGCGAAACACTGGTAGGTGTATCTGTATCAATTAAAGGCACTGCTACAGGTACCCAAACCGATGTTAACGGCTTGTTTACTTTAAACGCTAATGCCGGTGACGTACTTGTGTTTACCTATATAGGCTATGCAACAAAAGAAGTTACAGTAGGTACCGAAAGCACCATCAATGTGGTAATGCGCAGCAGCTCAAAAACATTGCAGGAAGTTGTAGTAACAGCGCTTGGTATCTCAAGGGAGTCAAAAACACTTTCGTATGGTGTACAAACCTTTAAGGGGAGTGATGTTAATACAGTAAAAGACCCAAGTCTGGTAAACACTCTATCGGGTAAAGTTGCAGGTGCGCAAATAACAAAAAGCGCATCGGGCTTAGGCGGATCAACCAAGGTTGTTTTACGTGGTAACAAATCCATCAATGGGGATAACAATGCCTTATTTGTAATTGACGGTATACCAATGCCAAGGTTAGAATCAGGACAGATTGCCGGTGTATTTGGCGGTATGGACAGAGGTGACGGTATTGAAAACCTGAACTCAGAAGATGTGGAGAGCATTACTGTATTACCGGGTTCGGCATCAGCAGCTCTGTACGGTAGCCAGGGAGCAAATGGTGTTATCTTGATAACTACTAAAAAAGGTATTGCCGGAAAAACGGTGATCAATTTTTCATCAAACACAACGTTCGAAAATCCTTTTGAACTACCTAAGTTTCAAAACAGCTATGGCCCGTCATCTGATGGTGCAAATGACAGCTGGAGCAATACAAAATTAGCTTCGCCGTCAACATTTGATCCTAAGTCGTTTTACAACACAGGTAAAACTTATACCAATTCGTTATCTATACAAACTGGTACTAAAACTAACCAAACCTATTTTTCGTTCGAGAGCACTAACGCTACAGGTATAATTCCAAACAATAAGCTGGATAAATACAATTTTACTGTACGTAACAGCAGCCAGTTTTTAAACGACAAGTTAACCCTGGATGTATCTGCAAATTATATCACACAAAATGTTGATGACAGACCTAACCAGGGATTTTATTATAACCCGCTTGTTCCGTTATACATTTTCCCTCGTGGAGTTGATTTTAATCAATATAAAAACAACTACGAAGTGTATGACCCGAACAGGAACTTAAAGGTTCAGAACTGGCCATATGCTGTTGCTGATATTGCTACACAAAACCCGTACTGGATAGTTAACCGCAATATTAACCAGGATAGGTTAAGCCGCCTATTGGGTACAGTATCGGCTAAATATGTGTTTACCGATTGGTTTAACATACAGGGCCGTATTAAGGTTGACCGCTCAAACGATGTTTTTGAAGCTGAAAACTATGCTTCAACTATTAACACCTTGGTTGGCTCAAAGGGTGGCTATCAATATAACCCAAGTGGTGTAACCCAAACCTATGCCGACTTTATTGCCAACTTTAACAAAAAAGTTAGCGTTTTTACGATTAACGCCAATTTGGGTGCCAGCTTACAAAACAATTTAAGCTCGGGCTCAAACACATCCGGTAACTTGTTGAATTTTGCCAACGTATTTTCAATTTCAAATATTGATTATACCCGTGTGTTCCCTACCCAATATTCAGATCGCAGCCAGATCCAATCATTATTTGGTACAGCTACCATTGGTTACAAGGATGAATTATTTTTGGATGTTACCGGAAGAAATGATTGGGACTCAAGCCTTGCGTTTACCCCAAAGGATAATTTCTTCTACCCTTCAATTGGTTTAAATGCTGTTTTAAGCCAGATATTTAAAATGCCTGATTTTGTATCATTTGCAAAGTTAAGGGCTAACTTAACCAATGTTGGTAGCGGAGCAAGTGCTATTCCGTATGCTACTAATCCTACCTACGCTATCAGCAACGGTACTACCAATGCTATCGGGGCAGCTCCTTTTGCATCGCTTAAACCAGAGAATACCCGCTCGTACGAAATAGGTACCGACTGGAGATTTTTGAATGATAAGCTGAGCTTAACTGTTAATGCTTACCAATCATTTACCACTAACCAGATCTATACTGTTGCCGTAAGCCAGTCTACCGGTTACAGCAGCTACTATTTTAATGGTGGTAAAGTAAGAAATGAAGGTTTAGAAGCAACTGTTGGTTATAACACCAAACTTGGCGACTTTACCTGGAGATCAAACGTAAACTTTTCCTTAAACAGAAACAAGATATTAGACGTACTTGAATATACTGACCCATATACACATGGCCCTGTAAGTGTGCCTTATGTAACCCTATCAACCGACTTTTTTGACCTAAGGGTACAAAAGGGTGGTTCATTTGGCGATATGTACTCACATACGTTAGAGAAAGATGCTAACGGCCAGTACATCACTGATTCAAACGGCTTGCCAATAAAATCATCAGATTACAGCAAGATAGGTAACTATAACCCAACCTTCCTTGCTGGTTTCCAAAATCAGTTCGGTTATAAAAACTTTACTTTAAGCTTCCTGATCGACGGGCATTTTGGTGGCCAGGTGGTATCAATGACCAATGCGGTTCTTGACCAGTTTGGTACTTCTGCTGCAACAGGCAAGGCACGTGATAACGGTGGTGTTGATGTGAACGGTAAAAAAGTTGATTCAAAAGCTTATTACGATATTATAAGCAGCAGAAACGGTGTAGCATCTGAGTATGTATACAGCGCTACAAACATCCGCCTGCGCGAATTAGCAATAGGCTATACTATGCCGGGTTCATACTTTAATAATAAAGTTAAAAACATAGGCATCTCTGTTTTGGCCCGTAACTTATTCTTCATCAAAAACAACGCGCCGTTTGATCCGGATGCTGCCTTATCAACAGGTAATGGTTTGCAAGGCCTTGATTTATTTAACCTGCCAACCATCAGAAGCGTAGGATTTAAAATCAGTGCCCAGTTTTAATTATTAAATTCATAAACGATAGTAAAATGAAAACAAAATATTTAAATACAAAATTCGGTATTGCACTGGCCATTGCAGGTTTAGGCTTTACCTTTTTTCAATCTTCGTGTACCAAAGATTTTGAAAAATATAACACCAATAAATACAACGCAACCGATTCATTATTAAAAATTGACGGCGAAGGGCTTGGCACATTTATGCTGCCAATGCAACTGGGTATTTACAACAGCGTGAATTATAACTTCCAGGTTCAGGAAAACCTGAATGCTGATATATTTTCGGGCTATATGATGTCTGGCGATGCCGGATTTGGTAGTGCTGAAAATCATAACTACAACCTTAATACAGGCTGGAACACCGCCCCATTTGATATTGGTTTTGGTACCATCATGTCAAACTGGTTACAGATCAGCAAAAGAGCTGCTGTATCAGCACCTGATTATCTTGCTGTTGCCAACATACTTAAAGTTGAAGGCATGCACCGCGTAACCGATGTTTATGGACCAATGCCATACACCCAGTTTGGTAAAGGCGGTTTCTTTACACCGTATGATAGCCAGCAAACTATTTATACCACATTTTTTACCGAGCTTGACTTTGCTATTAAAACCCTGAAAGCTTACGTTCAGGCACATCCGGGTGATAAACCTTTTGCACCTTATGACCTGGTTTATGGCGGCGATTACAAGCAATGGATAAAATTTGCCAACTCTTTAAAACTTCGTTTAGCTATCCGTATCTCAATGGTTGATCCGGCGCTTGCAAAAACCGAAGCGGAAGCAGCAGTAAACGATGCCGGCGGATTAATTGCTACCAATGCCGATAATGCTTATGTACAGGCAGCTAATGGCGTTACTTTTACCAATCCATTATGGTCGGTATGTTATGAGTATCTTGATATTAACCTGGGTGCACCAATGGAAAGCTATTTAAAAGGCTATAAAGACAGCCGTTTAAGTGCCTATTTTGTTGCTAACCCTGATACCCTTGCAATAAAAGGAACAAGTGTATACCACGGTATTCGCAATGGGGTACAGTTAGATAACTCAGACGAGTATGCGCCAGCCAGCAAGCTTAATCTTACCAAAACCTCGGCAATCAGGTTTATGGCTGCAGATGAGATCTCCTTTTTACGTGCCGAAGGCGCTTTACGCGGCTGGAACATGGGTGGTACAGCCCAAAGCTTTTATGAGCAGGGTGTAAACCTTTCGTTTGAGCAGGCCGGCGCAGCAATAGGTAACTATTTAAATGATGCAACCAGTACCGAAGCACCTTTTAATGATATTGTAAGGGCATCAAACAACGTACCTGCTGGCTCACCTTACCTGAGCACCATTACTATTAAGTGGAACGAGGCCGATACCTACCAGCACAAGCTAGAGCGTATCATCACACAAAAATGGCTGGGTTTATGGCCTGATGGCGATGAGGCATGGGCCGAGCAACGTAGAACAAACTACCCGGTTTTAATGCCAGTAGTTATTAATGCAAGCCAGGGCACTATATCTACCACAGGCTTTATCCGCAGGTTACCTTTCTCACAAAATGAGTATAAGAACAATCTTGCAGAGGTAACCAAGGCTATCTCACTGCTTGGCGGCCCTGATAACGGCGGCACCAGGTTATGGTGGGATTTGGCTACCAAAAACTAATACCATAAAAATCACAACAACAAAAGGCCCTTTCCAGGGCCTTTTGTTGTTTTTAGGCCTCGTGGTTTTATGTAAATAAGGGTAATTTATTCTTTTGAAAAAACACTTTTCTAATATGATATTTATCCTTACATTTGCGGGCTAATTGTCGCTCATTGAAATCGCTAAAAATATTTTCGATTCCTTTTACCGGCCTGAAACTGGGGAAACACCAGTTTGAGTTCACTATTGATGATGCATTTTTTAACGAGTTTGAATACTCATTAGTTAAAAAAGCAAACTTAAAATGTGATGTAGAGCTGGAAAGACAGGAAACTATGATCATCCTGAATTTCCACATCAATGGCACTATAAACACTAACTGCGACCGTTGTTTGGCGCAATACCCACAGCAAGTGGATATAAACGAACAGCAGGTAGCCAAGTTTAGTGAAGAGGCGATTGACGAGGATGAAGAGATCATCACACTGAATAAAAACGATCACGAGATCGATATTTCAGGTTTGATTTATGAATATATAAACGTTGCATTGCCATTTATAACGGTATGCGATGATGAGGGTAACACCCCTTATTGTGATAAAGAAATGCTGGAAAGCCTTAACAAGCTATCAGCAAATGATGGACAGAATGAGCTAACAGACCCACGGTGGGATGCGCTCAAAAAATTTAAATGATTAATTAATAACAGGTTTTATGCCACATCCAAAACGTAAAATATCCAAATCAAGGAGAGATAAGCGCAGAACACACGACAAAGCTGTAGCCCCTACCTTAACTACCTGCAAAACTACCGGCGCTGTACACTTACCGCACAGAGCTTATACTGTTGATGGTAATGTTTACTACAACGGTAAATTACTGATTGAGAAAGCAGCTGTAGCATAAGTTTAATTTTCTGAAATGAAGATTGGCTTAGATATTATGGGCGGTGATTACGCCCCCAAAGCAACAGTCTTAGGGGCAATTGCGGCTTATGAGCATCTGTCTGCCGACCAGAAACTGGTTTTAATTGGCGACAAAGAGCAAGCTGTAAAAATCCTTCAGGAAAATAACTTTAGCCCTGATCACTTCGAGTTTGTTCACACAACGGAGGTGATTGGCATGGGCGAACATCCTACAAAAGCAATAGTTCAAAAAACCGACTCAAGCATTGCTGTTGGTTTTAAACTGCTAAAAGAGGATAGTATTCAGGCATTTTCTTCGGCCGGCAATAGCGGAGCTATGCTGGTTGGAGCTATGTTTAGCGTAAAAGCCATTCCCGGCGTTTTACGCCCTGCAATGACAA
Organism: Mucilaginibacter sp.; assembly: GCF_965277465.1. Lineage (GTDB taxonomy): Bacteria > Bacteroidota > Bacteroidia > Sphingobacteriales > Sphingobacteriaceae > Mucilaginibacter. The sequence goes on along the minus strand of NZ_CBDICW010000001.1, from coordinate 1,139,670 downwards.
CTATAGTACCTAAGCTAAAAGGCGGCTTGGGTATTTTAATTGATGTAGGTGCCAATGCCGATTGCAAACCCGAATTTTTATTACAATTTGGCGTATTGGGCAGCCTGTTTGCACAATATGTTTATGATGTTGAAAATCCGCGGGTTGCATTGATGAACATTGGCGAGGAGGAGGAAAAAGGCAATTTACTTTGCCAGGCTACCTACCCCCTGATGAAAGAAACCAAGCTTTTTAATTTTGTTGGTAACGTTGAAGGGCGCGATCTTTTTAATGATATGGCAGACGTAATAGTTTGCGATGGCTATACCGGTAATATTATTTTAAAACTTGCCGAATCATTCTACGTGATCACCCTTAAAAAGGGATTAAAGAATGAGTTTTTTGACAGGTTTAATTATGAGCAATACGGTGGCAGCCCTATATTAGGTGTTAATGCACCGGTTGTTGTTGGGCATGGCATATCAAGCCCCGAGGCTATTAAAAACATGGTGCTTTTATCAAAAAACATGGTTGAAAGCGCCCTTGTAGATAAAATAAAACTGGCTTTCCAGTAAAAAATATTAGAATGAGCAAAATTCATGCTGCTATTACGGCTGTGAACGGTTACGTACCCGAGTATGTATTAACCAACCATGAGCTGGAAACAATGGTAGATACTAATGACGAGTGGATAACCACCCGTACCGGTATCAAAGAGAGAAGGATATTAAAGGGCGAGGGGTTAGGCACATCAGATATGGCAGTTCCGGCTGTTGAAGGCCTGCTCAAAAAACGCGGCATTAATGCTGACGAGATCGACCTGATCATTTTTTGTACCACCACTCCTGATCGTGTATTCCCGGCTACTGCAAACATCCTGGCAAGTAAAATTGGCGCTGTTAATTCATGGGGCTATGATTTGCAGGCTACCTGTTCGGGCTTTTTATTTGGCCTGGCAACCGGTGCACAATTCATCGAAAGCGGAAAGCATAAAAAAGTATTGGTAGTTGGCGGCGATAAAATGTCGTCAATGATCAATTATAAAGATCGTGCAACCTGCATAATTTTTGGTGATGGCTGCGGGGCTGCTTTATTAGAACCCAATACCGAAGGTTACGGAATTATTGATTCTGTTTTAAAAAGTGACGGATCGGGCTTACCTTATCTTAACCAGCCCGCAGGTGGCTCGGTTAAACCAACAACACACGAAACTATTGACGATAGCGAGCATTTCCTTTACCAGGAAGGACAGGCAGTATTCAAATTTGCTGTAACCAATATGGCCGATGTTGCCGCTGAAGTTATGGAGCGCAATAACCTGAAAGCCGATGATATTGCATGGCTGGTACCACACCAGGCCAACAAACGCATTATTGATGCTACTGCAAACCGCACCGGCGTTAGTGCCGATAAGGTGATTATAAATATTGAACGTTACGGTAACACTACAAACGGAACATTACCCTTATGTTTGTGGGAGTGGGAAAGCAAATTTAAAAAAGGCGATAATTTAATATTAGCTGCCTTTGGCGGAGGATTTACATGGGGTGCCATTTATTTAAAATGGGCCTATTGATCTGCACTTCAACAAAAAATAGTTAAGAGTTTTTTTGCAATTAAAATAAACCTGCTTCTTAGTAAAATATATTAAAATGAGCAAAATTCATGCTGCTATTACAGCTGTAAATGGTTACGTACCCGAGTATATACTAACTAACCAGGAGCTGGAAACGATGGTAGATACTAATGACGAGTGGATAACCACCCGTACAGGCATTAAAGAGCGCAGAATATTAAAAGGCGAAGGCCTTGGCACATCAGACCTTGCAGTTCCGGCTGTTGAGGGCTTGTTAAAAAAACGCGGCATTAGTGCTGACGAGATAGACCTGATCATTTTTTGCACCACTACCCCCGATCGTGTATTTCCGGCTACTGCAAATATATTGGCACATAAAATCGGGGCCACCAATGCATGGGGTTATGATCTGCAGGCTGCATGCTCAGGGTTTTTATTTGGCCTTGCAACCGGATCGCAGTTCATCGAAAGCGGAAAACATAAAAAAGTATTAGTAGTAGGCGGCGATAAAATGTCGTCAATAACCAACTACCAGGATCGCGCCACCTGCATCATATTTGGTGACGGCTGCGGTGCTGTTTTGTTAGAACCTAATGACGAAGGTAACGGTGTTATTGATTCTATATTAAAAAGTGATGGTTCGGGCGTAGTTTATCTGCATCAAAAAGCAGGTGGCTCAATAAAACCTGCCACTCACGAAACTGTTGACGCCCGTGAGCACTTTGCCTACCAGGAAGGCCAGGCAGTTTTTAAATTTGCGGTTACCAAAATGGCTGATGTTGCTGCCGAAGTTATGGAGCGCAATGATTTACAATCTGAAGATGTTGCATGGCTGGTACCGCACCAGGCCAACAAACGCATAATTGATGCAACCGCTAACCGTACAGGAGTTAGTGCGGATAAAGTAATTATAAACATTGAGCGCTACGGTAATACAACAAATGGAACAATTCCCTTATGTTTGTGGGAGTGGGAAAGCAAATTCAAAAAAGGCGATAATTTAATATTAGCGGCCTTTGGCGGAGGATTTACCTGGGGTTCCATTTATTTAAAATGGGCTTATTAATCTGCATAGTTAACTTGCAGTGTTTAAATGTGCAGTTGATATAAACACAAACGGTACAAATCGTTTGGTTTAAGCATCCAAAATTGCACAGCAGGAAGGAACATTATCAAATATGTTTTGTTAATTTACTGAATACTAATTAAAACAATTGCATTGGTGTATATTTGCACCGCTGCAAATTATCATATAACTTAGATATAAACTTATCCAAAACCAATTAACGCCCGAGCATGGATATTAAACAAATTCAGGATCTTATACGCTTTGTTTCTAAATCAGGAGTGAACGAAGTTGCTATAGAGCAGGAAAATTTCAAGATCACTATCAAAACCAACCAGGTAACAACTGTAGTTAATGCAACTATACCAGATGCACAACACCCTGTTGCCGCTGCACCTTTAGCTATTGCACCAGCAAGTGCACCCGCTGCACAGCCTGTTGATGACACTTCAAAATATGTGACCATCAAGTCGCCTATGATCGGAACTTTTTACCGTTCAGCAAGCCCTGAAAAACCACTTTTTGTAAACGTGGGCGATGAAATAAAAACAGGATCAGTGCTTTGTATTATTGAAGCTATGAAATTATTCAATGAAATTGAAGCCGAAATATCAGGCCGTATTGTAAAAATACTGGTTGATAATGCTTCGCCGGTTGAGTACGACCAGCCTTTGTTTTTAGTTGAACCTATGTAATTATTTGGCTGATAGGCCTGTGATTTACGGTATTTAAATGCCGTAAATTTGCTTAACCCAACCAGTTAATAACTAATTTAAAACATGTTTAAAAAAATATTAATAGCTAACCGTGGTGAAATTGCCCTGCGAATTATTCGCACCTGTAAGGAAATGGGTATTAAAACCGTAGCTGTATATTCAACTGCCGACCGTGATAGCCTTCATGTACGTTTTGCTGATGAAGCTGTTTGTATAGGTCCGCCGCCAAGTCGCGATTCTTATTTAAATATTCCAAATATCATATCAGCTGCCGAACTAACTAATGCTGATGCTATCCATCCAGGTTACGGATTTTTGTCTGAGAATGCAAAGTTCTCTGCAATCTGTGCCGAGTATGGTATAAAATTTATTGGTGCCACCGCACAGCAGATCAATTCAATGGGTGATAAGGCTTCGGCTAAAGAAACCATGAAAAAAGCTGGTGTGCCCACCATCCCCGGTTCTGAAGGTTTATTACAGAGCGTAAAGGAAGGTATCGAGATCGCTAAAAAAATAGGTTACCCGGTTATATTAAAAGCAACCGCAGGCGGTGGCGGCCGTGGTATGCGTGTTGTTTGGAAAGATGAAGAGTTTGAAGCCGCCTGGGATTCGGCCCGTGCAGAATCAGGCGCTGCCTTTGGTAACGATGGCATGTACCTTGAAAAATATGTTGAAGACCCACGCCACATTGAAATACAGGTGGTTGGTGATCAATATGGTAAAGTATGCCATTTATCTGAGCGCGACTGTTCTATCCAGCGCCGTCACCAAAAATTAGTTGAAGAATCACCCTCTCCTTTTATGACAGATAAACTGCGTAAAAAAATGGGCGAAGCAGCTATAAAAGGTGCCAAAGCCGTTAAATATGAAGGTGCCGGAACAGTAGAGTTTTTGGTTGACAAGAACCGCAACTTTTACTTTATGGAAATGAATACCCGTATCCAGGTAGAGCACCCGGTTACTGAAGAAGTAATTAATTTCGACCTGATAAAAGAGCAGATAAAAGTTGCCGCGGGCATCCCAATTTCGGGCAAAAACTACGAGCCGATATTGCACGCAATTGAGTGCCGTATCAATGCCGAAGATCCTTTTAACAACTTCCGCCCGTCACCGGGTAAAATCACTAATTTCCATTCGCCGGGTGGTCATGGTGTACGTATTGATACACATGTTTACACAGGCTATGTGATTCCGCCAAACTACGATTCAATGATTGCTAAAGTTATCTGCATGGCGCAAACCCGCGATGAGGCTTTAAGTACTATGGAACGTGCGTTGAGCGAGTTTGTAATTGAGGGTGTTAAAACAACCATACCTTTCCACCTGAAATTATTGCAGGATCCTAACTTCCGTGCGGGTAATTTTACTACCAAGTTTATGGAAACCTTTGAATATTCCGAATAATTGAAACCGCGTTTTAAACTTTAAACGTATATACCAACTCCGGTGCATTTTGCACCCGGCGATTTACAATCAACAATGGCTAACTTAGGCAGTAAACTGGTCAACGCGATCAAGGATAAAGGAAAAAACATCGAGTCTGAAATGTCATTCTTTGAGCACATTGAGGCTTTAAGGTGGCACCTTATCCGCGCTTGTTTAGCCATCGTTGTTTTTACAGGTGTTGCTTTTTATTTTTACGATATTATCTGGAACGACATTATCATGGGCCCCATGAATGTCAATTTCTGGACATACCGCCAAATGTGCCACCTGGGTGCCGCATTGCACATGGATGGTTTTTGCATAACCAAAATCCCGGGCAAACTGATCAATACCGAAATGGCCGGGCAGTTTACACTGCAAATAAACTCATCCATAATTATAGGTATTATGCTGGGCTTCCCTTACTTGTTATGGGAGCTATGGCGCTTTATAAAACCCGCCCTGCACGAAAAAGAACGTAAGGCAGCATCAGGTTTTGTAGTTTATGCTACGTTCCTGTTTATAGTTGGTGTAATGTTTGGGTATTATGTAATAGCACCCGAGTCAATCGCTTTCCTTGCCAATTACCAGGTAAGCGCCAGTATCGAAAACCTGTTCAGTATTGATTCATACCTTTCATCAGTAAGTACGCTTACGCTGGCAACCGGTGTGGTATTTGAATTACCTATCCTGGTTTTCATATTATCAAGCTTAGGTATCCTTACGCCAAAGTTTATGCGTTCAACGCGCCGTTATGCTATTGTGGTTATATTAATAGTTGCTGCGGTAATTACCCCTACCCCCGATATGCTAACCATGACGATAGTTAGTATCCCGCTTTTAATACTTTATGAAGTAGGTATCCTGGTATCGGCAGTAGTTGAAAGACGCAAAATAAAAAGAAACAAAGACCTGATGGAGTCATAATCTCTTCAGAAACTTAAATAACAAAAAAAAGTCTTCCCAAACCGGGAAGACTTTTTTTTGTTGGGGTTACATTGCCCGGGCATAATAATCAGCACCGGCCAACACTTTATTTCTAACAAAAATTTTACCTTTAGCCCCTTACAATTATATTAAATTTGAGGATATGAAAGAGGGGCTTAAGATTGCCATTGGTGCCGACCATGCCGGCTTTGATTACAAACAATTTATTATTGACGCGCTTGCCGGCGTTGAGGAGGTTAAAGATTTCGGTACTTATTCGGCAGCATCTGCCGATTATCCCGACTTTGCGCATCCCGTAGCATTAGGCGTTGAAAGCGGTGAGTTTGATCTTGGCATATTGGTATGCGGCAGCGGCAATGGCGTAGCTATTACTGCCAATAAACACCAGGGCATCCGCGCAGCTATTTGCTGGAACGAAGAACTGGCAGAAAGAGCCCGCAGCCATAACAACGCAAACATTGTTTGCATCCCTGCGCGCCACATTAGTATTGATGAGGCTAAAAAAATAATTGAAGTATTTTTAAGCACCGATTTTGAAGGCGGCCGCCATGCAAACCGGGTAAATAAAATTGCCTGCTGATTGCGCATGGCATTAATAAGAAACTGATCTCTAAAATTAATCATACATGAAAAAAACACTACTTGTACTGGCTTCGGTTGGTTTGGTAACTGTTGCCTGTGCGCAGCAAAACCCTACCGCCGTAAAGTATGCGCAGATCATTGATGCTGATCTGGCTAAAAAACACCTGAGTATTATTGCTTCGGATGCCTTTGAGGGCCGTGAAACCGGCAAACCCGGTGCCGATAAAGCTGCTCATTATATTGCTGATGAGTTTAAATCATTAGGCCTGCAGCCGATAGTGAAAGGCTCTTATTTCTTAGATGTCCCCTTGGTTGAAAACGTTTTTAAAGTAAGCGCTTTTACCATAAACGGCACATCATACACAAGCGGTAAAGATTTTTACGCTTCAGGCAGCGGTGATGCCAAAACAATTACAGCGAGCGACATTGTTTTTATAGGTTACGGTATTGGTGCCGATAACTACGACGATTTAAAAGGCACTGATATTACCGGGAAGGTAGTATTATATATAAACGATGGGGAGCCCTTTGTAAACGGTGTATCAAAAATTACCGGTACTGATAAAAAATCAGACTGGAGCACCAACCGCTCAAAACGCCTTAAATTTATCCAAAGTAAAAATCCTCTGTTAATATTATCAGCCGGGCCCAATGTAGCTGCCAACCTTAAAAGATTTGGTGCGCAGATAGGCGCCCCGCGTTTAACCATTAAAAAAGAAGCCACCGAGGCCCCAAAAGCACAGGCAGCCGTATTTAACATAACTACTGATGTAGCCGACCAACTGCTTAAAAACTCAGGCAGAACTTATGCCAAGTTTAAAGCGGCTATTGATGAGGCAGGCACACCGCAAACACAACCGGTAAGGGCAGATATATCAACCACCTATGCTACCGAAGGTAAGGATGTGAAAGCAGTAGATGTATTAGGTTACCTGCCAGGCTCTGATCCTAAATTAAAGGATGAGGTTGTGGTGATCTCGGCACATTATGACCATATCGGTTTATTACCTGAAGGTACAAAAGGCGACAGGATTAACAATGGTGCCGATGATGATGGCTCAGGAACGACCGGTATATTAGAAATTGCAAGGGCCTTTTCCAAAGCAAAAAAAGATGGACACGGCCCGCGCCGCAGCATTTTGTTTTTGGGTAACGTAGGCGAAGAAAAAGGATTGTTAGGTTCTGAATACTATACCGATCATCCGGTTATCCCTTTAGGAAAAACTATTACCGATTTAAATATTGATATGATTGGCCGCGTAGGTTATGAATATATAGGCAAGCCTGATTCAGCAAATTATGTATATGTAATTGGCTCCGGCATGTTAAGTACCGATCTGCATAACGCAAATGACAAGGCTAATAAAACCTATACTAAAATGGATCTGGATTATAAATACGATGATCCGAACGATCCGAATAGCTTTTATACCCGCTCCGATCATTATAACTTTGCCAAGCACGGCGTACCGATTATTTTTTACTTTAACGGCGTACATGCCGATTACCACGGTGTTGGCGATGAAGTAAGCAAGATCAATTTCCCATTGCTGGCAAAACGTGCACAGCTGGTATTTTATACCGCCTGGGACATATTAAATGCAGACAACCGCCCGGTTGTTGACGGCAAAAAATAATATTAAAGTTGAAGTAGCTGACCGGGCCGATTGTTAAATTAAGAACAATAAATTAATACAATCAGCACGGCCGGCTACTTACTTAATAAAACAAAATCCCTAACTTCGCATATATGGGAAGCACTGCGGAAGAATTCTTGGTTGCCTCGGAAGACAAGGCATTTGATCTGCGCCATCGCAAAATCATCAACTATAATATTGGTAAGTACGATACAGCGGTAGACAGAGGTTTATCGAGGATCATCAACCTTGAAAATGCCAAACGTAAAGGGCACGTGATTAAGTGGAAGGTGATGGAAAACCTGGACAAGATATTGCCCGAGTTTGAAGCTAATTTCCAAAAGCGTGGTGGCAAGGTGATATGGGCAAACGATGCCGAAGAAGCCAACCGCGAGATCCTGAACATTATAAAAAAGGCAGGTGCTAAAACAGTTGTAAAATCAAAATCAATGGTTACCGAAGAAATTCAGATGAATGAATTTCTGGAAGCCAACCACATTGAATCATTAGAAACAGACCTGGGCGAATATATTGTACAATTGTTGGGGCAAAAACCTTATCATATTGTAACACCGGCCATGCACCTATCAAAAGAGGATATTGCCAAACTATTTAATGAACGCTTTGGCACCCCTATTGATGCCACCCCCGAGCAACTTACCCAAAAAGCCCGCGAGCTGCTGCGCGAAAAATATGTGCAGGCAGATATTGGCATTACCGGGGCTAATTTCATAATTGCCGATACCGGGAGTATTGCCATTACCGAAAATGAAGGCAATGCACGTTTAAGCACATCGTTCCCCAAAATACATATTGCGGTGGTGGGTATTGAAAAAGTAATCCCTTCAATTGCTGATCTTGATTTATTTTGGCCAATGCTGGCCACTCATGGAACGGGCCAAAACCTAACCGTTTATAATACCATTTTAAGCGGCCCCCGCAAACCCGAAGAAACTGACGGCCCTGATGAAATGTATGTTGTACTGCTGGATAATGGCCGTACCAACCTGCTTGCTCAAAAGGACCAGCGCCAGGCACTCTACTGCATTCGCTGCGGGGCTTGTTTAAATGCCTGCCCGGTATACCAAAACATAGGCGGCCACACTTACGAAACTACTTACAGCGGCCCAATAGGCTCCATCATTACCCCGCACATGAACGGGATGGATGAGTTTAAACACCTGAGCTACGCATCAAGCCTTTGCGGTAAATGTACGGAGGTTTGCCCTGTAAAAATTGATATTCATAAAATGCTGTTGCTTAACCGCCGCGATGCGGTTAAAGAAAATCTGGTAACCCAAAAAGAACAATGGGGCTGGGCCATCTGGAAAAAAGGAATGCTGAGCCGCAAACTCACTGATTTTTTTGGCGGGCGAATGAAAAACTTTATGCTCCGCACCTTCTTCAAAAAAACATGGGGTCATTTTAAAGAGATGCCAAAAGTTGCCGACAAATCATTCAGCCAGTTATGGAAAGAAAAGAATGGGCTGGAGTAACTCTTTTTAGCTTTTTTTAGATGGTACCTTCCTGAGATATTCAAAGGATAAGCGCAGAGGCCATACTCATATAGTTCGAGAAGACAACACCTCCCATTGTTTTTCCCAAAAGAGCCTGTCATGCTGAGGCACTCGAAGCATGCGTGCGGTGGACTCATCGTTTGCTTATCCGGTTGTATATTGGCCTTTGCCCTCATGCTTCGAGTGCCTCACCATGACAGGCCTGCAAAATGCCAATCATACCAAATTTGATTAAGGCCCCTTACACGCTAAGCCATACTACCTATAAGCCTAATGCTTGTTTCCAAATCCGAACTCCTTATAAGTGTTCGGCACATCGTCCGAGCTGCTGAAGGGGAAGGTGTAGGACGTCCACCAGCTTTCATAATCTGCATCCTTATCCTTGGTTGCATCAACCCTTACGCTTCTTAATAAATAAATACCTTCGCGGCTCATGGTAAATGTTATCCGGCCATCATTATCGGTAGTAAAGTTTTGGGTATAAACATTGCCCGTAGTTGTTTTAATATATAACTGTACCGAAACACCCTTTGCAGGTTTTCCCTGAAATTTCAACTCGGCCGACAGGTCATCCCCATATTTTTTGCTGTAAGGATCATCTTTCAGGATGATCTCATACTCCTCATTCAACTCCTTTTCATAAGCCTTTCCGTCATGGTCATCAACAGAAAAAAGAGTTTTCATATAGCGGGTATATTTTTCCTTCACCCTGAACTGATTGCCCGCTTTCACCTTCTCAGCTAATTTATCAAGCCCCTGGCTGTTTAAAAACTCGGCATAAGTATCGCGTGATGAACTGCTGGATTCATACCCTCTGGTCATCTCTACCAAATACTGTCCGCTGTTTACCAGTTCATGGTTGATCAGCGGCACGGCGCTATCCTTGGCCATTTTAGTAAGATCAATCTTTTTTGATCCGTTGAACAACATAAACCTGGTTGTTTTAGCCGGCTGATAAGCAATTTCAGCATCCTTTACAAATACATCGCCGCTTAACAGGTGCAGGTTAAGCTTATCGCCTTTGTGCATAAAAAAGTTTTCGGGCAGCATAAAATAATCATGCGTGGTTGCGGCAATGCCAATTGCGGCAGCTAAGATCAATATTACAAAGGGGGTACGTTTCATCTAAAAGTTGCTGGGTTCGGTAGTTGTAATTCTTCGGCAAGCATCGCACCGGTTAAAATGGCTTATATAAAGCAATCGCTAAACCGGCAAATAATTGAACCTTTGAACTATTACTCAAACATACAAAGTTTTAAAAACTTCAGTAGTTTTACTGTATGATTTTCGACCGAAAAACCCTAAATAATAACCAACTGATAGATTTTTACAAAAAGTTGTTATGGCCGCGGCTTGTTGAGGAGAAAATGCTGATCCTTTTACGGCAGGGGCGCATAGGCAAATGGTTTTCGGGCATAGGGCAGGAAGCCATAGCCATTGGCAGCACCCTGGCCATGCATACCGACGAATACATTTTGCCCATGCACCGCAACCTGGGTGTTTTTACGGCAAGGGATATTCCCTTATCCCGCCTGATGGCCCAATGGCAGGGCAAGGCTTCTGGATTCACTAAGGGGCGCGACCGCTCCTTTCATTTCGGCACACAAGAGTATAAGATTATCGGGATGATCTCGCACCTGGGGCCGCAGTTAGCCCTGGCCGATGGTATTGCCCTGGCAGATGTTTTAAGTAACCGGAAAAAAGCAACATTAGTATTTACCGGCGAAGGCGCAACCAGCGAAGGTGATTTTCACGAGGCTTTAAACATTGCCGCCGTTTGGAACCTACCGGTTATATTTTTGATAGAGAATAATGGCTACGGGCTGTCGACCCCGGTTAGTGAACAATACAAGGCAAAGTTTTTGGTGGATAAGGCCATTGGTTACGGCATGGAGGGCAGGCAGATTGATGGCAACAACATACTGGAGGTTTACCATACGGTAAATGAGTTGGCGGTTAGCATGCGCGAAAACCCGCGCCCTGTTTTGTTAGAGTGTATGACCTTCAGGATGCGGGGCCACGAGGAAGCATCGGGCACTAAATATGTACCGCCGCATTTATTTGAATTATGGCGTGAAAAGGATCCGCTGATAAATTTTCAGAATTACCTGCTGGATGAAGAAGTGCTTAGCCCTGAATGGATCCCCCAAATAAAAGCCGATTTTACCGCACAAATAGAAACAGAAATAGAAAAAGTTTTTAGCGAGCCCGATATTATCCCCAACATAGCAACAGAGGTGGATGATATGTATAAAGCCTACAGCTTGCCTGCTTACCAGCCATCGGCCACTAAAACAACTAAACGATATATTGATGCCATAAGCGATGGCCTTAAACAGGGCATGCGCAAGTACGATAACCTGGTGATTATGGGACAGGATATTGCCGAATATGGCGGTGCATTTAAAATAACACAGGGCTTCGTGGAAGAGTTTGGAAAACACCGCGTACGCAACACTCCCATATGCGAATCGGGCATTGTTGGAGCCGCAATGGGGCTGGCACTTAATGGCTATAAAGCCATTATGGAAATGCAGTTTGCCGATTTTGCAACCGTTGGCTTTAACCAGATCATTAATAACCTGGCCAAAACACATTACCGCTGGGGCCAGCCGGTTGATGTAGTGATCCGGATGCCAGCCGGGGCGGGCACGGGTGCCGGGCCGTTCCATTCGCAAACTAATGAGGCCTGGTTCACTAAAACACCGGGACTAAAAGTAGTTTACCCGGCTTTTCCTGACGATGCCAAAGGCTTGCTGATGGCAGCCATTGACGATCCTAATCCTGTTATCTACTTTGAGCATAAATACCTTTACCGCAGCAACAGCGGCGAAGTATCCGAGGGTGATTATTATGTGGAGATTGGTAAAGCCAAAGTAATACAGCAAGGCAACACCGCCAGCATCATTACCTTTGGGCTGGGTGTACACTGGGCCATTGAATATGCAGCCAAACATCCTGAGTTATCTGTTGAGATCATTGATCTGCTCAGCTTACAACCCTGGGATAAAGAGGCCGTTGAGCAAAGCGCCCGTAAAACAGGCCGTGTACTGATTTTACAGGAAGATACGCTAACCAATGGTTTTGGCAGCGAGGTAGCCGCCCACCTGGCCGAACATTGCTTTAAATATTTAGATGCACCCATTATGCGCTGTGCCAGCTTAGATACCGCCATACCCATGAATAAAGCATTGGAAGACCAGTTTTTAGCAAAGGCCCGTCTGGAAGAAACCATGCAGCGCTTACTGGCTTATTAAGCAAGCTTAAAAACACGTTAAATTTTGTTAAACTTATTAGCGTTTATAGCCAGTGGCAATAATAATAACAGATAAACTTTTACCTTTAGGCTTAGGTTTCTTATTTTCGCAAATTAAGATGGGTAAAAGATTTATGTTGAAGGGTGTACAACGCTGTTTTATATCGCCAATAATAAAGCTAACATCTCAAATCTAATCTATGTATGGAAGAATTTGAAGCAAGCGCATCCGCAAAAAAAACTAAAACGATATACATTTCTACCGTATTTGGTATAGCTATGGTTTTATCAATGATAGGCCTGTTGGGCTTAATATTGGTTGAAGCAAATAACCTGTCGAGATACGTTAAGGAAAACATTGTACTTAACGTTTTTGTGGATGATGCCGCGCACGAAACCGATGTATTGCAATTGCAAAAGCAAATTGAAGGCAATATTATGGTTAAGCAAACCCAATATGTAAGTAAAGAGTTGGCCGCCCGTAACCTGCAAAAAGATTTAGGTGAAGATTTTGTCAAGTTTTTAGGTTACAACCCGCTTTCGCAATCTTTAGATATTTACCTTAAGGCCGAATATGCCAACAATACCGATATTGAAAGATTCAAAGCTGAGTTGCTTAAAAATCTATTGGTAAAAGAGGTTAAATACCAAAAATCATTGGTTGATCAGATGAATGAGAACATTACTACCATCAGCCTTATCATTTTGGTATTTGCCGGGATCTTTATCATTCTTTCAGTAGCCTTAATAAACAATACCATCAGGTTAGCAATTTATTCGCAGCGTTTCCTGATCAAATCAATGCAGTTAGTTGGTGCTACCAAAGGATTTATCCGCAAGCCATTTATGCTGTATGGTATTTGGCATGGCCTTTTAGGGGGCCTTATTGCTATCGTAATTTTAGTAGGAACCCTTTCATTGGCTTATAAAGAAATCCCTGATCTGATCATCCTCAGAAATTATACAGAATTTGGATTGATATTTATCGGACTATTAGGAGCAGGTATCTTTATATCCGGATTCAGCACCTTTTTAGCAGTAAATAAATTTTTACGTTTAAAAATATATAACCTTTACCGGTAAAAAAGGCGAAAGCATTTTAAATCACCATTGATCATTCAATAAATAAAAGATATTCAACATGGCACAAAAACAAGCTCAACCAACTGCAGCAAAAGCCTCGGGCATAACTAAACCAGCAACTGCAAAAACTACCGAAGCAAAAGCAGTAAACTTTATATTTGATAAAGGCAATTACCGCCTGTTTATCATCAGCATTGCGGTGGTAGCATTCGGGTTTATACTAATGTCGGGCACTACCGATATTTACAGCAATACTAAAATTGTTATAGCACCATTGGTTGTATTAGCCGGCTTTGCCTTAGGCTTTTTTGCTATATTTAAAAAGCCAAGCGTTAACTAATAACCTAATTAAACCCCCAAACCTGATTTAACCTCACAACCCTAATGAATATTATACAAGTTATAGTCCTTGCAATTATTGAAGGCTTAACAGAGTTTTTGCCGGTATCCTCAACCGGGCACTTAGTTATCACAAGTTCCCTAATGGGCATCAGTACCGATGCATTTGTTAAACTTTTTGAAATTGTTATTCAGTTAGGAGCAATACTTGCCGTTGTGGTGCTTTACTTTAAGCGCTTTTTCAGGTCGATAGATTTTTATATCAAATTAGTTATAGGTGTTATCCCGGCTGTAATATTTGGCCTGCTGTTAAAAAAGAGGATTGACATATTGTTAGAGAGCCCGCTTGTGGTAGCCGTTGCTTTTGTAGTAGGTGGTGTTATCCTGCTTTTTGTTGACGAATGGTTTAATAAACCAACTGTTGATGACGAAGAAAAAATAAGCCATTTAACCGCTTTAAAAATCGGTTTTTTTCAATGTTTAGCTATGGTACCAGGTGTTTCGCGCTCGGCGGCATCAATAGTAGGTGGTATGTCGCAAAAGCTAAGCCGCAAGGCTGCTGCTGAGTTTTCGTTCTTCCTGGCGGTACCTACTATGTTTGGTGCTACATTAAAAGATCTTTGGGATTTCCACAAACACAATACCCTTACTGCCGATGAAATGCATCATGATATTATATACCTGCTTATAGGCAGTGCCATTGCATTTGTTGTTGCCTTGCTGGCTATTAAAAGCTTTATTACCTTTTTAGAGAAAAAGGGCTTTAAGCTTTTTGGTGTTTACCGTATTGTAGCGGGTATAGTAATTATTGTTATTTACTTTACCACCACAGCGCTGCAAACAGCGTAGTTGCATTTAGTGCCAAATATAGAGGCACAAATGTATTGTGCCTCTACAGGGGATTTTGAATTGTTACACCAATCATGTGATTTATGTAGAGAAACAATACTTTGGTAACTATATACTACTTTACACCAAATATCTTTCTTAAATTGAATGTTTCTTTAATTTTCTTTGCATCCATCTAAATAGTATTAGCCAAAAAATAAAGAAAACAATACTTTGAACAATTATTACCAACCAAAAAGCATGAGAATCAGCAAACATAATTCCGAAACTCCAAATGCTTACTGGAAATGTTATAAGCGTAGTTGGTAAAACCCATTCCCCATAAAGCGGCGAACTTGGATAGCTTGATAAAACAGCAACTGTACCCAATGCAACATATGCTAATGAAATCAATGAAGACTTTATTAATATCGTTATTCTTTTTTGATCCATTCCTTAAATAAAAAAAGCCACTTGTTAGGTGGCTTAAATGTATGAAATAAGTTAGGATTTTTTATTTTAATACAACAGCACCAGTTTCTAAATCTTCGTCGTCATCTTCATCGTCCTTCTTATCTTTCTTTGGATTGTAGTTAAGGGCTTTGTTCAGTTTATCGTTGAAGTCGGATAAAGGTGGTAGTTTTGGTTTTTTTTCAATATCTCCTGGAAACAGTATTTTCAACGTATGCCCAAACTTAGGGTATGACCTATCTAACAGATGTAAAAAAGAAATCCAATCATAGCCCGATGACCTGCCTAAAGCCATTACACCCGTTTTGTGTCTCTACCCTCTAAACAGATAAATAACTATTAATATAACAGATGATCATACGGATACCTTACCGTATGTGCTGCTTTTACCTCTTCGTAAAGCAACGCCCTGAACTCGTCGATATTTTCCTTTTCGGTGGCTGATATAAATATAGCGGGGCTGTTGTTTTTCGCCATCCAGCTATTCTTAAAATCGTGCAGGGTAATTGGTTCTGTTTGCTCCTCTATCTGGTGCTGCTCTGGTCTAAAGGCATCTATTTTGTTAAAAACAGTAATAACCGGTTTATCAATAGCGCCAATATCTTTTAGCGTTTCGTTTACCGTACGGATCTGATCTTCAAAATGAGGGTGTGAAATATCCACTACGTGAATCAATATATCGGCTTCGCGCACTTCATCCAACGTTGATTTAAAACATTCAACCAGGTGGTGAGGCAGCTTGCGGATAAACCCAACAGTGTCTGACAATAAAAATGGTACATTTTCAATAACCACCTTACGCACGGTAGTATCAAGCGTAGCAAAAAGTTTGTTTTCGGCAAATACCTCCGATTTGGAGATCATGTTCATGATGGTTGATTTACCTACGTTGGTATAACCTACCAATGCCGTACGGATCATTTGGCCCCTGTTTTTGCGTTGCGTTTCATTCTGCCTGTCAATCAGCTTCAGCTTATCTTTTAGCAGTGATATTTTATTCAGGATCAAACGCCTGTCTGTTTCTATCTGTGATTCACCCGGACCACGCATCCCGATACCACCCTTCTGGCGCTCTAAGTGAGTCCACAAACGTGTTAATCGTGGTAATAAGTATTGTAATTGTGCCAGTTCAACCTGTGTACGTGCCTGTGCCGTTTGTGCACGGCCGGCAAAAATATCCAGGATCAGGTTATTACGGTCAAGAATTTTTACCTGTAGTTCGTTTTCAATATTACGCAGTTGTGATGGCGTTAGCTCATCATCAAAAACAACCATATCAATTTCTTCGGCTGTTACATAAGCCTTTATATCTTCCAGCCTGCCCGAGCCTACAAAGGTAGCCCTGTCCGGTTTCTGCAATTTCTGGGTAAATGTTTTTACCGTTTCAGCGCCAGCCGTGGCCACTAAAAATTCCAGTTCTTCCAAATATTCCTTCGCCTGCTCATCTGTTTCGCCTTGTACAATTACGCCAACCAAAACAGCCCGCTCCTGCTTCACAGCAGTATCATAAAATTTTTGCTTCATTAATTAATGATTAACAATCAGGATGCCAATATAATAAATGGCATATAAATAGACGTACTAAAGGTATAAAAAGCCATATTAAATAGCAGCCCCCTGTCAAAAGGGCTGACAGGGGGCTAAAATATTTGATTAAATTGACTATATCTTATAATACTGTTTTGATCTTCAACTCATTCATCTGCGCATCAGCAATGGTTGATGGGGTATCGATCATTACATCGCGGCCTGAATTATTTTTAGGGAACGCGATCACATCGCGGATAGAATCCAATCCGGCAAAAATAGAGCATAAACGGTCGAAACCGAACGCGATACCACCATGCGGAGGTGCGCCATATTCAAAGGCATCCATTAAAAAGCCGAATTGCTTCTGAGCTTCCTCGGGCGAAAAGCCAAGGTGTTTGAACATCAGTGATTGTAAAGCACGATCGTGGATACGGATTGAACCGCCGCCAATTTCAGTACCATTAATTACCAGATCATATGCATTTGCCCTGACATCGCCGGGTGCTGTATCCAGCATGGTAATATCTTCGGGTTTTGGCGATGTGAACGGGTGGTGCATGGCATGGTAGCGGCCATTCTCTTCATCCCACTCCAACAGCGGGAAATCAAGTACCCATAATGCTGCAAATGTATTTTTATCGCGCAGGCCTAAACGGTTACCCATTTCTAAACGCAGTTCGTTCAGTTGCTTGCGTACTTTATCAGCATTGCCTGCAAGTACCAGCATCAAATCGCCCGGTTCAGCTTCAAAGGCAGCAGCCCAATTGGTCAGCTCATCTTCACTGTAAAATTTATCTACCGATGATTTTAAAGTACCATCAGTATTATAACGGCAATAGATCATCCCGGTAACGCCAATCTGCGGGCGTTTTAACCATTCGGTAAGCTCATCAATTTGCTTACGGGTATAATCGGCACAACCCTTAGCATTAATACCTACAACAAGCTCCGCATTGTCAAAAATGCTGAAACCTTTACCTTTTACCACATCGTTCAGCTCAACAAACTGCATCCCGAAACGGATATCAGGTTTATCAGAACCGTATAAACGCATGGCATCAGCGTATTGCATCCTTGGGATGGCGCCTAATTCAATACCTTTTACCGTTCTGAATAAATGGTGGGTAAGGCCCTCAAATATGTTTAATATATCTTCCTGTGTAATGAAAGCCATTTCACAGTCGATCTGTGTAAACTCCGGCTGACGGTCGGCACGCAGATCCTCATCCCTGAAACATTTCACGATCTGGAAATAGCGGTCAAAACCACTCACCATAAGTAATTGCTTAAAGGTTTGCGGCGATTGCGGTAAAGCATAAAATTCGCCCGGGTTCATGCGGCTTGGTACTACAAAATCACGTGCACCTTCGGGGGTTGATTTGATCAGCACCGGGGTTTCAACTTCAATAAAATCGCGGCCATCTAAGTATTTACGTACTTCCTGTGCCATTTTGTGGCGCAGCATCAGGTTATTGCGGATAGGGTTACGGCGTAAATCAAGGTAACGGTATTTTGCACGCAGCTCCTCGCCACCATCGGTTTCATCCTCAATCATAAACGGAGGAATTTTAGCGGCGTTTAATACTTCAATATCAGCAACAACTATCTCAATTTCGCCGGTAGCCATTTTTGCATTCTTGTTTGAACGCTCCAATACCTTACCGGTTACCCTGATAACAAACTCGCGGCCAAGCTCACGGCTGGTTTCGCGCAGGGCGGCATCAGTATCAGTATTAAAAACTAACTGGGTTAAACCATAACGGTCACGAACGTCAATAAATGTTGTTCCGCCCAGGTCGCGTGATTTTTGCACCCAACCGCATAAAGTAACCGTTTCACCTAAATGGCTGATATTTAATTCGCCGCAAGTATGTGTTCTTAACATGATAGCATTTTATAAAGTTTGCAAAAGTAGGGTTTTAGTCGGAATGTCTGCAAGTCTGCACCGTGGAAACTGAAGTAAACCCTATAAAAAATCTTAATACTTAGGGCAGATACTGCATTTTTTACCTTTAATACCTAAAAAAATATATATTTGCCCCATAATTCTCAAGGGGTGCCTTGCTTTGGTTGCAAAATAAACTGCAGATTATTTTACCAAACTGAAAGACAGGCTGAGATCAAACCCATTGTAATTAGTTATAAGTAATTAGTTGCAGGTTTAAGGTTTTGTGAAAGCAAACCAATAACCATACAACTGATGACCTAATGACCAATTACATGCACCTGATCCGGGTAATGCCGGCGTAGGGAGAGGTAACAAGTTAAGTGTACTGCGTATTGCCCTGATACGGAGATGGTTTAACTACTATTTATTTTTAATCATTTTGAAAAATTTATTTGCGGCGTTCATCGCCCTGCTGCTTCCTGTTTTGGCGGCAGCCCAGCTTTCCATATCAGGAAAGATCACAGATCAGCAGTCCGGCGAAGCACTGCCCGGCGCTACCATTAGTTTAAGCAACCCAGCCATTAGTATTATTGCCGATGCCAGCGGAAAATACCACATTGATAACCTCAAAACCGGTAGCTATACGCTCAAGGTATCCTACATCGGTTATCAAACCATCACCAAAAACATTAGTTTAACTGCCAATGCGGTAAATGATTTTTCCATTGTGCGTGCAACCCTGTTAACCGAAGAGGTTACTGTTAGTGCAACCCGCGCAACCGATAATTCGCCAACGGCTTTTACCAACCTGAGTAAAAAGGATATTGATAAAAACAACTCGGGCCGGGGGTTTGAATACCTGCTGGAGCAAACACCATCGGCAGTAGTAACCTCAAATGCAGGTGCCGGAATTGGCTATACCAGCATCCGCATCCGCGGTTCTGACGCTACCCGTACCAACGTAACGCTCAACGGCATCCCGCTTAATGATGCGGAAGACCAGGGTGTTTATTTTGTCGATCTCCCTGACTTGGCCTCCTCTGTTGATAATGTACAGATACAGCGTGGTGTAGGTACTTCAACCAACGGTGCAGGTGCTTTTGGTGCCAGCATTAATATACAAACCACTACCCGCCGCGATACAGCTTATACCGAATTGAACAATTCGGCAGGCTCCTACGGAACGGTAAAAAACACCATCAGCTTGGGGACAGGCTTGCTGGGCGGCCATTTTAGTTTTGACGGCCGGGCATCAAGAATAAGCTCCGACGGGTATATTGACCGCGCATCGTCTAACCTGCGGTCGTTCTTTTTAAGCGGTGCTTATTACGGTAAAAAAAGCGTGCTGAGGCTCAATGTATTTTCGGGTTACGAAAAAACATACCAGGCCTGGGATGGCGTACCACAGGATAGTGTAAATAAAGGCAACCGTACCTATAACGAGTTAGGGTATATTAATTCAACCAATAGCTTTTATAAAAACCAAACCGATAATTATACGCAGAACTATTACCAGCTATTATATAACCAGCAGCTAAGTGATAAGCTTTCTTTTAGCGGTGCCCTGCATTATACCAAAGGTTATGGTTATTACGAAGAATATAAAAATGCCGACTCGCTAAAAAACTATGGTGTTACCCCGGTTACTGTTGGCGGTACTACCATTGCAGCTACCGACCTGGTACGCCGCTTATGGCTTAACAATGATTTTTATGGCCTTACCTATAACTTAAACTACAAGCCCAATAAGGATTTGAGCGCCATATTAGGCGGCGCCTATAACGAGTATAAAGGCGCGCATTATAATAATATTGAGTGGACGCAGCAAAGCACCAACATTCCTCCAGACTATGAATATTCACGCAATAACGCCAAAAAAACAGATTTTAATATTTTTGCCCGTGCCGAATATCATTTAGGCAAGCTGCTGTTTTATGGCGATATGCAATACCGCCACATCGGTTATTCGTTTTTAGGGTTTGATGAAAATTTAAATAATGTACAACAACAGGTTGGCCTTAACTTTTTTAACCCAAAGGCGGGTATTACCTACCAGCTAAATGCAAACAGCAATGTGTATGCATCGGTAGCGGTGGGTAACCATGAACCTAACAGGAGCGATTATGTAAACTCATCGCCCTTAAGCCGCCCTAAACCCGAAAACCTGAAAGACCTTGAATTTGGTTACCGCGTAAGCGAACCAACTTTTAGCGCAGGCATTAACGGGTTTTATATGCTTTATAAAAACCAGCTTGTATTAACCGGCGCCCTTGATGATGTTGGCGAAGCTATCCGCACCAATATAAAGGATAGCTACCGCGCAGGTATTGAAGCCAATGCCCGCGTTAAAATAGCCGAGCAGTTAAGCTGGTATGTAAACGCATCAGTAAGCACCAATAAGGTTAAAAACTTTCAGCAATTTTTAATGAATTATGATACCAATACCTTAGACGGCAAGCAATACAGTAAAACAGATATTGCATACTCACCTGATTTTGTAGGTTCAAGCACCATCAGTTATCACCCTATAAAAAACGGGGAGATTGCCTTTATCAGTAAATATGTAAG
Source organism: Mucilaginibacter sp. (assembly GCF_965277465.1). Lineage (GTDB taxonomy): Bacteria > Bacteroidota > Bacteroidia > Sphingobacteriales > Sphingobacteriaceae > Mucilaginibacter. The sequence continues at coordinate 1,118,261 of NZ_CBDICW010000001.1, read as the reverse complement.
CAGGCAGTATTTAGACAATACATCAACCCAAAGCCGGTCGTTAGATGGGTATATGGTGAATGATGTGCGCCTTAATTACAACTTCAGTATAAAAAGCGTTAAAAATATTGGCGTAGGCTTGCTGGTAAACAATGTGTTCAGCAAAAAGTACCAGTCTGACGGGGCAACCTATCCGGATATCGAGGGCGGCAAGGTGATAAACTACAACTATTTCTACCCGCAGGCGCCTATCAACTTTTTAGCATCTTTAAGTTTAAGGTTTTAAGATAATTAAAGCCCATCATCGTTTTTGAAAAGGAGTTACTCTCTTTCAAAAATGATGATGGCTTAACAAAAATCATTTATCATGAACCTTCAGCACTGGATACAACTTTTTACAGAACAGTTACACGAAACTACCCTATGGGAATGGGCGGCTGTATTATTAGGCGTAGCCGAAGTATTATTAGCCAAAGTGAACAATATATGGCTTTACCCAACAGGTATTGCGGGCACGTTTATAGGTATTTATATATTGCTGATGGCGGGCCTGTATGCCGAATCGGTTTTGAATGTTTATTACCTGGTAATGAGTGTTTACGGCTGGATCTACTGGGTAAAAAAACGGAACCAGGCCCCGGTTAAAATTACCTGGAGCACCCGGCGCGAGTTTACCATCACTTTATTCATTGTTTTTGCTGGCTGGGCAATATTATATGTATTGCTTAAACGGTTCACTACATCAAACGTACCGGTATGGGATGCTTTGGTATCGTCAACCGCATGGGCAGGTATGTGGCTGCTGGCCAGGCGAAAAATTGAGAATTGGATCTGGCTCAATATCTCCAACCTGTTTGCAATCCCGCTGCTGTGCTATAAGCAGCTTATCCTGTTTTCGGCATTAACACTGTTTCTGTTTGTTGTGGCCTTTTTTGGCTTTTTTGACTGGCTTGCCATTATTAAAAAAGACAAAGCCGGTGAAGGTATTTTATTAGTTCAATAAAAATGGAAAACACCATCATCCCCCATCCTTCAGCATTTATTGATGCCGAAGATGTAAATATTATACGCAGCACCGCCGCCGCAGCCGAACAAATGGAAATGCTGCACCCACAACAGTTAGCCGTTATTTACAGGCAAAAATGGTTCAGGCTTTTAGTGCCCGGGGTTTACTCAGGTTGCCAGATAACTTTACCAAACCTGGTGCGCCTGCAGGAAGCCATAAGCTGGACCGATGGCAGTACCGGATGGGTAGTTACCCTTTGCAGTGGCGCAGGCTGGTTCGGTGGTTTTATACATCCTGATATAGCAGCTGAAGTATTTAGCCATGATACGGTTTGCCTTGCAGGCAGCGGAGCAGCCTTTGGTACTGCCGAAGTAACAGCTACCGGCTACACAGTAAACGGCAGCTGGAAATATGCCAGCGGGGCGCATCACGCTACCCATATTACGGCCAACTGCATCATTAAAAAAGATGGAGTGCGTGTTTTGGATGATGACGGGCAGCAGCTGATATTACCTTTCATCTTTGATAAAAAGGATGTAAACATTTTACCCGCCTGGAAATATACCGGCATGATAGCCACCGCCAGCGATGCCTTTGAGGTTAAGGAACTGGCAGTAGCAGCAAACAGGCAGTTTAAAATAGCACCATCTGCAGCCGTAGTTAATGCACCATTATATCTTTATCCCTTTTTGCAATTGGCCGAGGCTACCCTGGCTGTAAATATATCGGGCATAGCTATTCATTTTATGGATTTATGCGAAGACATCTTCCGCGAAAAGGCTAAACAGCCGCGGCTTACAGATGCGCAAAGGATATTTTTGGATGATGAATTGTCAAATGCAAAAAAAGAAATGGACCAGTTTAGGGTAGCCTTTTTTGAAGCTGTAGATCAATCCTGGGCATCCATCCAAAATAACCCTGTAATTCCTCATGAGGAACTATACAAGGTAAGCACTACCAGTCATCAGCTTGCAAAACATGCACGCAAAATTGTAGATGTGCTTTACCCTTTATGCGGCCTTGCAGCAGCAAGCCCCGATACTGAAATTAACCGCGCCTGGCGCGATCTGCATACTGCAAGCCAGCATGCCTTGCTAACCTTTGCACCATAAAATTTAAATTAGGGTAACGCAAATATCACATTGAATTTTAATTGCATTGTTGATATTTGCGTTTACTTAACATTTTTTTAAATGAAGATCAAAAACCTGCTTTTCATCACTTTGGCTTTTGGTACGCTTACCGTATCGGCACAAACAAAAAACAAGCACAAAAATAAAACTGAAGACAATGTTCCGGTTCAGGTAACCTCAACAGAATTGCCGCGCCCAAAATTAGTGGTTGGTATTGTTGTTGACCAAATGCGCTGGGATTACCTGTACCGTTTTTATAGCCGCTACCAGGATAATGGCTTTAAACGCTTATTAAACGAAGGCTTTACCTGCGATAACACACAGGTTGATTATATACCAACTTTTACCGCACCCGGCCACTCCTGCATTTACACAGGGTCGGTACCATCTATACATGGTATAGCCGGTAATGATTTTATTATCCAGGCAACCGGTAAATCTGTTTATTGCACCGAGGATACCACCGTACAAACAGTTGGCAGCACCTCGTTAGCAGGCAGAATGTCGCCCCGCAATTTATTAACCACTACCGTTACTGATGAGTTAAGGTTGGCTACAAATTTCCATTCAAAGGTGATCGGTATAGCCTTGAAAGACCGTGGCGGTATTTTACCTGCCGGTCATACAGCCAATGCAGCTTACTGGTTTGATGATAAAAGTGGCAACTGGATAACCAGTACTTATTACATGAAAGAGCTGCCACAATGGATGAAGGATTTAAACGACGAAAAACTACCTGAAACCTATTTAAAGCAGGATTGGAATACCTTATACCCAATTGACACCTACCAGCAAAGCACACCTGATAACAACAAGTACGAAGGTAAATTTAAGGGGATGGATGCCCCTACAATGCCGATTAAAACATCGGGAATGTATAAGAACAATTTAGGGTTGATCCGCTCGACACCTTATGGTAACACCATGACGCTTGACGTTGCTGTTGCTGCCATAAACGGCGAAGAATTAGGCCAGCACCAGGCAACCGACTTTTTAGCTGTCAGCTTTTCATCAACCGATTATATTGGCCACCAGTTTGGGGTTAACGCTGTTGAGATTGAAGATACCTACCTCCGTTTAGATCGTGATATGGCCAATTTCTTCACCTTTTTAGATGCCAAGGTAGGTAAAGGCAACTATACTGTTTTTTTAACTGCCGATCATGGTGCTGCACATAACACAGCATTTTTAAATGATAATGGAATCCCTGCCGGTGTTTGGGATGATGGTGTTGTTTTAAAAGATCTTAATAAATATCTGTTAGATAAATACAAAGCCGATCATTTGGTATTAAGCTTAACCAATTACCAGGTAAACTTAAACTATAAAGATGTAAGGTACCTGCACCTTGATGAGGATGTATTGAAACAGGATTGTATTAATTTTCTGCAAAAAGACCCGGCTGTTGCTTTTGTGGTAGACATGAAAAAAGTACAGACCGCTAATATTCCTGAGGCCTTACGTACCCGCATTATTAACGGCTATAGTGAAGAGCATAGCGGCGAGATACAGATCATTTTAAAACCCGGCTACTTTACCGGCCACGGATCAGGCGATAGCGGACCAACCGGAACCACCCATGGCACCTGGAATCCTTATGATAACCATATCCCATTGGTATTTATGGGCTGGGGTATTAAACATGGTAGCTTGGTACGCGAAACCCACATGACAGATATTGCTGCAACCATTGCAGCCCTGTTACACATACAGGCACCAAACGGAAGTATTGGCCAGCCTATAAGCGAAGTGCTTAAAAAGAAAGAAGCACAGTAAACACTAAAAACCGGGAAGATGTAAAAGCATTTTCCCGGTTTTATTAATGCTATGAAAAAGTACATCTCAAAGTTCCATTACCTAACACAGGACCTGCGGGTACGCAGCCATTTAAAACAGGTAACCACCGCCTGTGAGGCCGGCGCAAATTGGATCCAGTACCGCTGCCTTACCAAACCCGACGATGAACTGATTGAGGAGATTAATGAAATAGCAGACGTTTGCGATAACTGGGGCGCAACTCTGATACTTACCAACCATTATCATTTATTAAACAAGGTTGATGCGCAGGGCGTGCATATTGAAGATTTCGATGCCGACCTGAAAGAGATCCGTACCATAATAGGGAAAGACAAAACATTAGGCGCATCGGCCACAAACATTAAGCGCCTGCTTGATGTTCAGGAAACAGGGGTTGTTGATTATTGTGGATATGGCCCTTTTGCGCATACCGATACCAAACCCAACAATAAACCATTGCTTGGCTACGAAGGTTACCGCCTGTTACAGCACCATCCGGAGATAGAGATCCCGGTTATTGCAGTAGGCGGCATACATTTAATTGATGTGAATAACCTGATGGAAACCGGTATTTTTGGCATAGCTGTTTCGGCAGCCATTAATATGGCTTTTGATCCCGGCAAGGAATTGAAAGCATTTTATCATCAGATATACTAACCGGTTACTAATTTAATCAGCCCATGTCATCCCATCATATCGTTCGCGAAAAACAGGAGCCTGCATTGCTGGTGCTGGGCCTTGATAATTTTTCTGACGAATTGCTGGGTCAGCTTTTAGAATGGAGCCCTACCGTTATAACAACCGCCCAAACAGCCGAAAAACTGAATGCCTACGGTATCAAGATAGACTGGATTATTACCAACGGCGATAATGAAGTTTTACAGTCGGATGTTAAGCTGATGTCTGCCGGGGATGGTAACCTAACCGATGCCGCTTTAAATTACCTTACCAGTTATGAGTATCCATCGGTAAACATTATAACCGATGAGCTGCTGATAAAGGATTATGAGCACTTTGCCGATAAAATAAACCTGGTAATTTTTAATAAGCATCATAAAATTTACCCCATAAGCCCCGGCTTTAGCAAATGGAAACCCAGTGGCGAAACCATTGAATTACTGAGCATAGTAAATGATCTCCACGTTAAGGGCCTAAAAAAGATCAGCAGTAATAAATACAGCACTACTGATGATGGCATGATCAGTTTCCATTTTAATGAGCCTTTTTTGTTTATAGCCGAAGAGTTATAAGTCATAAAATCCTGTTTTTATGTCATAATAACTCTTTCAACCGGGCGATTATCATCCTTATTTGTAATAATGCTGGTGTATTTGAAACTTGGCTTGTTTTTTGATTATTATTACAAATAATTTAATACGCATTAAACCGTTTATCAGTTTGTTAGTCTAATTTCCATAGATGAACCGATTCACAATGTTTAATGTATTCCTAACAACTTTTTCATCATGAAAACTACATATAAAAATTTACTCAGTACCGCTTTAGGCGCACTTGTATGTGTGGCTTTAGCATTGCCTGCAAGTGCACAAAGACCCTCAACCGGTGGCGGTGGAGGTGGTAGCAGCCATTCATCAGGTGGCGGAGGCGGTGGCGGCGGCAGACCATCAGGTGGAAGCGTAGGCGTTTCAAGGCCATCAGGCGGAGGCGTTTCAAGACCATCAGGTGGTGCTTCATTTGGCACACCCAGAACTATCCAAAGCGGGCAGCAACGCCCGGGTGTAGGTGTTTCGCAAAGAGGCAACTACGGTTATGCACCACGTCCCGGCGTTAGTGTTAACAGGGGTAACTACGGTTATGCTCCACGCCCTGGCGTTAGCGTTGCAGGTGGTGGCCGTCCGGCTTTAGTTCCAAGAGGTGGCACTTATGGTGGCGGTAATTACCGTACAGCTCCGGCAATTGGTTATGGCAGGGGTGGTTACTGGGGTAATCATGGTTACTACCACTATTATCACGGGTATTACAACTCTTACTATTTACCAAGATTAGGATTTTCAATCGGCGTATTACCTTATGGTTATTATCCATTCTTTTATGGCGATTACCAGTTTTATTACAGCGATGGTTTGTTCTATCAGTACGACAACAATCAATATACAGTTGTTGAACCGCCAATAGGCGCCGAGGTTACTAATTTACCAGATAAGGCACAATCTATTGTGATCAATGGTCAGCAATATTATGAGCTGAATGGTGTATACTACCAACCGGTTACCAAGGATGATGGTACTATTGTTTACCAGATTGCCGGTAAAGACGGTGAATTAAATACCGGTGGTGCCGTACAGGACGATCAGCCACAAGGCCCGCAAATGGGCGATATTGTTGCTCAGTTACCGCAGGATTGCAGAAAGATAAAAGTTAACGGCGAGAAGCTTTATGTATCTCCGGATGGTGTTTATTACCAGGAACAGGTTGATGCCAATGGCAACAAAACCTATAAAATTGTAGGTTTACCATCCGAAGAGCCTGAGCAAAATCAGCAATAAGCTTTTAAAATACTTATATAAAAAGGTGGCCTGGTATCAGGTCACCTTTTTTTGTTGGTCCCCGTTTATATGCCATCAATTAAATGTTATAATACTATTAATGCGGCACCGGGCAATTGTTTAATTTAGTTGACATATTTAACCATTTATGATGAAGTGTTTTATCTACCTGCTTGCTGCCCTGCTTATAAATACATCAATAGCCAAAGCATCAAATAAACATGCCGATCTGAAATTTTTTAAAGCAGATAACAGCAATATACAATACTATGGCCGCATAGATTTTGCCGACAAAACCAAGCCCCGCATCTGGGCGCCGGGTGTATACATAAAGGCAAAATTTAAGGGTGCATATTGTGAAGCCATTATTAATGATGAAGCGCTGGGCGGCAATAATCACAACTATCTGGAGATAGTGATTGATAACAATGCCCCCTACCGCATCCAGATCACTCAAAAAAACAATGTAGTTAAAGTACCTGTGGGCTTATCCGCCGGGGAGCATACGATATTGATTTGCAAGGATACTGAATCAAACATAGGGTACATTGATTTTATTGGCTTCCGCTGCGAAGCGCTTTTATCCCTCCCGGCAAAGCCTAAACGTAAAATTGAGTACTTCGGCGATTCTATCACCAGCGGTGCCGGTATGGACCAATCAGTTATTGCCTGCGATAAAGGTCAATGGTACGATCAGCATAATGCCTACATGACCTACGGTGCCCGCACATCGCGAAATTTGGATGCGCAATGGCAGCTAACCTCATGGGCGGGCATTGGCCTTATTCATAGCTGCTGTAATTTAAAATATGTGCTTCCGCAGGTTTATGATAAAGTATTTTTGGCCGCAGATAGTATCACCTGGGATTTTAAAAACTACCAGCCCGATGTTGTTACTATATGCCTGGGGCAGAATGACGGCCCGCAGGATTCAACTAAGTTTTGCGGCGCTTATGTTAAGTTTATCAGTTCCCTGCGCCAGCAATACCCAAATGCCGATATTATTTGCCTGAACAGCCCAATGGCCGATAATACATTAAGCCCGGTATTAAAAAAATATATAACCAGCATTACTGCCTATATGAATAAACAGAGTGATAAAAAGGTAAGTAAATACTTTTTCTCCAGGCGGTTCAGCAATGGCTGCGGAACCCACCCCGATATAGATGAACATAAACTGATTGCCGACGAGTTAACCGCCTATATTAAACGGCTTAAAGGCTGGTAGTTTAAAGCAAAACAGCCATTAGATATATAAACTTCAAAGCCCGCATTCCAATCTCCGCGTTTCTTTGAGATTAATCTTAGTGCCCTTTGCGGTTATTTTTACCACAAAGTGCACTGAGATTGATACACAGAGAGCTGCATTTTGTTAGTCCTTTTTAATAAAAATGCCGTTCTCATCAAAAATCAGGTCGCCGCCTTTTATTTCGGCCTCGTATATGGTTTTACCAGCGGCATCTGTTACTTTACCGGCTTCACGAATCTTTGCTCCTTTATAATGCGCAATTACATAAGGCGCTATATTTTTAGGCAGATCGCTTATTTTGATAGCTTTTACAAGCTCAATAAATGTACCCGCCGGGGTAAACTGAACCGAGTTATCCTCGCCTGATTTGCCTCCCCAGTTGGCTTCATAATTCCCTTTTTCCTTTTCCCAGCTTACTTTTACAGCTTCTGGGTATTTTTTTGCTAATGCTGATTTTACTACTTTGGGCACTTCACTAACTTTCAGATCCTGTGCTTTTACGCCGATAACTGCAATTACAAGCATTCCGGCTAATATCATTTTCTTTTTCATCGCTTTTTTTTAATCAAGTATAGGCCACTATTCTGTAGAAAGATTGACAGCATTCTGTAGAGATCCTGAATGTTATTTTAACAGAACATGAAGTATTATAACCATAACATACCCGCGGCACAGAAAAACGGACTAAGCCCGTTAATTATAAGTACCTTTAGAGAAATCCCACCCGCACATGACGCTGTTTTCAAGAAGAAACTTACATTATTCAGATTATAAATGGACATCGTACGTTCAGAATGACCCGCATGTTAACGGCAGGCCCGATGATACCCTTTTTAATAAAGAAGAAGGGAATGAGGTTGTTTACCTGATTAACAAACTGATGATTTTGTGGGACTATCGATTTGCCAATACCGGTAATAAAATGGAAAAACTAATCCACGATAAGCTACCTGCAGAAATAGCTAAACAGGAAGAAGTACAGCAATGGCTTAAAACCAACCTGAAGTTTTAATTGAATTTTTATTGTGATTACAGGCTGCTTATATTGAGGCATCCCAAGTCAGCATATTCAGAAGCTTTATACTTTTTTGAATCAATAATAATTATCACTACAAGCCCGAGTAATAATCATACCCCCGTTGCGCCCAATAATCTTTAGGCCGGGTATTACTGAAGCTAATGGTACCAATGCGCTTTAAATTTTTTATTCCGTATTTAACCGGGATGATGAGGCGCAGCGGCGCTCCGTTTTGCAAGGGCAGCAACCGATCATTCATCTCATAAGCCAGCAGTGTTTGCGGGTGCATGGCACTTGGCATATCAAGCCCTACAAAATAGGTTTTATCGGGGGTTTCCATACCTACAAATTCCATTTTGGCATAATCTTCCAGCTGGTAATGTTTAATAAAATCGCTGAATTTCACACCTGCCCAATGCGAGATCTGATCCCAGCCTTCAACACATTTAAAATCATAAACAATCTCCGTTTTGGGCAATGTCATCAGCTCCTGTAAGGTGATCTGTAATACTTCGCCGCCCTTTTTATTAACCTGGAGTTTCCAGGTAGCAGGGTCAAACTTTTTTACCTGTTCTACCCCAATATCACTATTAACACGCACGTGTTTGGCCGCCATTGATTTTGGATAAGTTTTAACCAAATGATTATCGCTGAAAACCCGTTTAAAAAAAAGTTCGGTTTTATTAAGCGCGCGGCGTAATGGCTTGCGTGCACCAGCGGTAATTCCGGCGGTTTCCTCCGGCGATTTATATAACCAGCGCCAGCCCTCAAAAGCGCCGCCAGCTAATACCGCAAAGCTGGTAAAAGATATAAAGTTGCGCCTGTTTATCTTTTGCTGAACAGTAAGTTCTTTTTTGGGTTCTTTATCCGGATTACTCATCTTTATTAGTGTTTTGAATAGCAGGTTTAGGATCTTCATTAACTATCTCAAAACCTGAAATAACAGATCTGAAATTATTCCACCCGGCCAGTACAACCTGTACAATATGGATCACAAAAAACAAAACATAGCCAATGGTTAATGCAAAATGAATGATCCTGGCAAAATGGTAGCCTCCGCAAAGCCACGTTAAATAATAAAACTGTACAGGCTTATAAATAGCCAAACCGGTAATAACAGACCCAAGCCCCATTACAATAATTGCGGTATAAGCTATCCGTTGGGCGGCATTATACTTTTTTTGTGGAGGTGCCATTTTACGGATATGCAGATCATGCAGCAAAACAAGCCAGGCTTCCTTAAATGATTTTTTTTGAGGCACCAGCTCGCGCCAGTCGCCTGATATAAGGGTGTATAATATATACAGGATACCGTTAAGCGTAAAGAACCACATAAACAGGAAATGAAAGGCCAGCCCTTCAGACAATCGAAAGGGAATTTTCAGATAAGTGTAAAACCAATCCGGAAAGAAGCGAAAAAAGGTATGGCCAAACAGCGTTATGGAATACTCATCGTTTGCCCAGTAGATCAGCATTCCGCTCCATATCATTACGGTCAGTATCGGGAAGTTAACCCAATGGCACCACCGCATGGCTAATGAGTGCTTTTCTTTTATGGCTTTCATTACTCTGTATAGATTTTAATTTTTAAAGTATTTGGCTGCTTTACCGCACAACCAAATACTTTATACTCAAAGTTAAGCTAATATTATTTAGAATTTTTTACTGCCGACATACTGCCTGCTCCCGTTTCGTTTAAAAAAGAAGCCTTTGAAGCACCTGTTATTGAGCCATTTGCCGTATTTTGGAAAAAGCCGATGATCTCCCAGCTTTTGGCATCAAAGCCCTGCGGTAACGCAATATTTACCATGCCGCTGTTGCTGTTTAAAGCAACCTGCTGCAATTTACGCACTATCTGCACATGCGATAATGTACGGCCGCTGTTTTCGCCACGTTCAACTTTTGATTGTGCTGATTTTTCAATAACAGCTATCTGCAATACAGTGTTTTTATCCACCCCCTCAGTATTATATTTCAGGCTGGCTTGTTTATGATCGGCTGTTAACACATTTAGCTCCAATTGAGCAGTTGCTGCTTTTTGCAGGCTGCTGCGGAGTGCATTGCGTAATGTACCTTCCTGCGAGCCTACAAATTCCGTTTTACCGTTAACCACTATCTGCGGGGTATAAACCGATTGCAGGTTCAGGTAGTTAGCATAATCATTTTGCCTTTTTGAAAAATCGGCACTGCTAAACTGGTCTTTCCAGCCTAAACGGTTCCAATAATCTACATGAAACGCCAGTATATAAACCGGTTTATCTTTACTTTCTTTCTCAATTTTAGCTATTAGTTCGTCTGCCGGCGGGCAGCTTGAGCACCCCTCGGAAGTAAACAATTCTACAACGGCAAATCCTTTATTATCACCATTTATTTTTTTTGACACCCTGGCATTAATAAACGCGCTCGAAGCTATGGCTGTTATTGCCAATAAGGCAACAAGGCTTAATATTTTTATCGTTCTCATTTTTTTGTACGAATTAGTTTAATGGTCTTTTCACGCTTAGTCGCGCTCCTTTTAAAATCCTTACAAATTTTATCAATTATTTTAAATGCCTGTATCAAAACAATTTAATAGCTTACCTTAAATATAGTTACGAAATTGTATTTGTGCTGGATGAATTAATAATTTAATAGCTTGTAAGGTTTTTTTAATATTTACGACTAAAAGAAGATACTATTGATCTACAAAGTGCTTAATCCATTTTTGTGGCCAGATCAAACACTTTTATTTTACCATGTAAATAACATGAATCATAAACTAAACCCCCATGATTGGGTAGCAGCACATGCCGATTACCTTTACAGTTTTGCAATAACCCGTATTAATGATGAAGAACAGGCGCGCGACCTGGTACAGGATACCTTTTTAGCTGCTTTAGAAAAAATTACAAATTTTGAAGGTAAAAGTGCCGAACGTACCTGGCTCACGGCCATCCTCAAAAACAAGATCATTGATGTGTACCGTAAAAAATCATCAGGGTTAAAAAACATTGAGGTAAAAGATGCCGAACAGGAACAACAGGATTTTTTTGAGGATGACGGGCATTGGAAGCCAGAACATGGCCCTAAAGAAATTGGAATTGAAGATAAAGATCATTTAGTCAACAAAGAGTTTGAGCAAATTATGCAAATGTGTATGCAAAAATTACCATCGCTATGGATGGCTGTTTTTACCATGAAGCATATAGAAGAGCAGGCTACTGATTTTATATGTACCGAACTAAAGGTTACAGCATCAAACTTTTGGGTAATAATTCACCGTACCAAACTTAACCTGAGGACCTGCCTTCAGAAAAACTGGATTTAAAAATTTTAGCTATGAGCAATTTGAAGAAAATTATATATAACTGCAAACAGGCTACCTTCCTGATCGAAAAAAAATCATTCGGAAGGATAAGCTTTAAAGAAATGATTGAACTGCGGATCCATTTATACGGTTGCTCATTTTGCAGATTATATAAAAAACAAAGCCGGGTAATTAATGAAATGGTACAGGAGCTTTTCCGAAGCTCGATAAAAGAGGATATTAAACTTGACGATGGCTTTAAAAAAGAGCTGCAGGAAAGGATTGAAGAAGAGCTTAATAAAAACTAAAATACTTTGTAAGGTTTGCTGTAAGGCCACGACTAAACGGGAAATAACAGTTAAAAACTAAAAAAACAAAAGTATGAAATCAATTATTTCCGGAGCAGTATTAGCAACTGCCATTGTAGCTTGTTTATCATTAAATCTTCAGGCAAAACCATTAACCCATGTATCTGCAACACCTACTGTTGCTGTTAGCGATACCGGCAAAATGGACAAAATGAAGATGGATAAAATGGATAAAAAGAAAACGGACAAAATGTCGAAAGACAAAATGAAAACCGACAAAAAGATGGACAAGATGAAGATGGATAAAAGCAAAATGGTTAAAGACAGCCCAAGCAAAATGTGAGTTTTTTTTGCTTGAATGAGAAAAGGGGAATCATTCCCCTTTTCTATTTTAAACTAACCTGATAAAAGAATTTATACGCAACAATACAATGAAAAAATATATCATAATAGCCGTTAGCCTGCTAATATCGATACAGATTTCGGCACAAACGGGGCTCAAAAATGGGATGCAGGCACCAGATTTTATTACAAAAGATAATTCGGGTAAAACAGTTGATTTTAAAAGCCTGCTTAAATCACATAAGGCAGTGGTATTGTTTTTTTACCGCGGGCAATGGTGCCCGTACTGTAATAAGCATATCCAGCAATTACAGGATTCATTACAGCTGCTTACCGGTAAGGGCGCTTACGTAATTGGTGTAACGCCTGAAACCAGCGGAAACATTAACAAAACGATTGAGAAGACACATGCATCCTTTGCGATAGTGCAGGATAAAGGTTATAAAATAATGAAGGCTTACCAGGTAAATTATACTGTGGACGATGCAACCTTTGCCAAACTAAAAAATTATGGCGTTGACCTGGATCAAAATAATGGCAATACTGACAGGGTTTTACCAGTGCCGGCTACCTATGTAATAAACAGTGCCGGCAAAATAGTTTTTATTCAGTTTGATAAGGATTACACCAAAAGGGCATCCATAAGCGCCATTGCTAAAGCATTATAAAATAATTGAAAGCTGATTGCATAAACTGGCAGGTGTGCAATTAGCTTATCAAAAGTTCGTCGTTAGTAAGTCCGGCTAATTCCTGGGGGTTATGGGTTACAATTAAAACGGTTGTGCCTAATTCTTTAAAAAGCACTTTCAATTTATCAATCAGCTCCACTTTCATTTCCTGGTCAAGGGCCGAAAACGGCTCATCCATTAACAACAGATTAGGTTTGTTAGCCAATGCCCTTAAAATAGCCAGCCGCTGCTGTTGCCCGCCCGACAGGTGTTCGGGTTTATGATCGATCAATGTTTCCAGCTTACCGGTTATCAGCAGCCTGTTGACCCATTGCTCATCATCCGTAGCATATTTTAGGTGTTGCTTAACCGTCATGTTTGGGAAAAGTGCATAATCCTGAAAAACAAAGCCAGCCATTCGCTTTTGTGGAGCAAGGTCTGTTTTTGAACCGGTATTAAGCCAGGTAATGCCATCAACCAAAATACTTCCTTTTTCGGGTTTAATAAACCCGGCAATCACTTTTAAAAATGTTGTTTTCCCTACACCCGACGGGCCATAAACCTTGGTGATACTACCCGCAGCAAACTGCCTTACAACTTTTAATACCTGCTGCCCCTGGTAAGCCTTTAGCTTTTTTTCTATATCGATGCTGATCATTCCAAGGGGCTTTTTAACTGGTATTTATTAAAAATGAACACACCTATCACCAAAACAAAAGTAATAGCAAACAGGATAAGCGAATAGGTATTGGCGGTGTTGTAATCCATCTGTTCAACGGCATCATACACCGCTATAGAGGCTACCCTGGTTACGTTAGGGATGTTGCCGCCTATCATTAAAACAACCCCAAACTCGCCAAGGGTATGGGCAAAGGTGAGCACTATTGCGGTTAATAACGGTGGCTTTATATTGGGTAATAATATGCTGATAAATGTTTGCCACCTGCTTTTACCTAACGAATAGGATGCCTGAGACAATGATACCGGCAATTGCTGCAATGCTGATTTTATAGGCCCTATCATAAAAGGCATACTATAAATAACCGAGGCTAAAACCAGCCCCTTAAACGAGAATACAAACTGAACATCAAAAGTTTGATGCAGCCATTTACCGATGCCATGCTGTGGGCTAAAAGCCAGCAGCAGGTAAAAGCCCAAAACCGATGGAGGTAAAACCAATGGCATGGTAATAATAGCCTCCAGCACTATTTTAAAAAAAGACCGCCCCCGTGAAAGCCACCAGGCAACAGGCAAGCCCACAACTAACAATAACACGGTGGTTATGGCAGCAAGCTTTAGCGTAAGCCAAATTGGGGTCAGGTCCATTGATAAGGTTGAACTTATTATTTTGTTACGTGATAGCCATATTCTTCAAATATGGTTTTGGCCGCAGGGCTTAATATATACTGGTAAAACTTTTGGGCTTCGGCATTGCTATCTGCTTTTTTTAGTAAAACCATCCCCTGCTCTATTGGCGCGTATGCCTTTGCATCAATAACCTGCCAGTATAGCTTTGTTTTGTTGGCCGGATCTTTAACCAATGCAAGTGTGGTAAAACCAATATCAACTACACCCGTGGTTATATAAGTATTTACCTGCGATATACTTTCGCCATAAACAACCTTTGGCTTAACATCGTCCAAAATCCCTTTACCCTTTAAGGTTTCTTCGGCCGCCTTGCCGTAAGGTGCAATTTTAGGATTGGCAATGGCAATTTTCTTTACCCTGGCGGTTAATAACATCCTTTCCCAGTTTTCAAAGCCAATGTTTTGATCGCTGCAAATAATTAAACTGCCCTGTGCATAAACCACCGGTTTTTTTATACTCAAACCCTCCTTATACAAAGTTGCAGGAAAGCTCATATCGGCTGATAAAAACAGGTCGTAAGGCGCCCCGTTCCTGATCTGGTTTACCAGGTTGCCCGATGAGCCTACAATGGGCTCAATCTCAATCCCGGTTTTTTGTTTAAAATCCTTTTGCAATACTTTAATAACTGCCTGCAGGTTGGCGGCTACCGCCACTTTTAAATTTTGTGCAAAAACCGGTACATTTAAAAATATAAGTATCCCAAGTAAAATTTTTATCCGTTTCATTGTATTGGTATTATATCGTTCGCTTTTTTACTCCCTATAGCTAAAACAGCTAATAATGCACTAATATACCTTGTTATTTAACCGTATCAGAATTTTTAATCTCTCAATAAAACTAAAAAACTTACCGTAAAAGTATATAAAGGTTAACAGGTATTAATACTATATTAGCAATATAAGGGCTTTTCGGCCTTGCTATTATAAACCAACTACATCCATTTTACCTTACAAAAATGCTTTAACAAAGCAGCTGCTTAAAAATTTATGAAAAAAAGCATCTTTCAAATTGCAACCGTTTTTATATTAGCCGTTATCCTATTTACGGGTATTAGCTGTAGCAAAAAAGCGGTAAGCACATCGCCGCAGCCAAACCCGGTAACACCCCCGGTAACACCCCCGGTAACTGTTGCCAAAACAGATGTTACCATGTGGATGACCACCGCCAACCGATCATCATTATTAGAAAAACAAAATATAAGCCTGCTTTTTAGCGCCGCAACCAATGCAAACCAAACTATTGCTGTTGATACTACAACAACCTATCAAAGCATTGATGGTTTTGGCTTTTGTTTAACCGGCGGTAGTGCATCGGTAATAAACGGACTGGCAGCTGCACAGCAGGATGCCTTATTGAAGGAGTTGTTTTTAACGGATAGTACCCATATAGGCATCAGTTATTTAAGGATCTCGATAGGTGCGTCAGACATGAGCGCCAGTGATTTTACTTATGATGAGGTACCATCAGGAACAGATGTTAGTTTAAGCAGCTTTAGCATTGATCAGGAAAAAACAGACCTGATCCCAGTATTAAAAAAGATAATTGCGCTTAACCCTAAAATAAAGATACTAGCCACCCCATGGACCGCCCCAACCTGGATGAAGGTTAACACAACCGGCAATAACGGCTTTACCGGCGGGAGTTTAAATACCTCCTATTATGATGTGTATGCAACCTATTTTGTAAAATACATACAGGCCATGCAGGCACAGGGTATCACCATTGATGCCATAACCCCGCAAAACGAACCACTGAATGCTAACAATAACCCCGCGATGGTGATGCAGCCCGTAGAGGAATGTAACTTTATAAAGAATAATTTAGGTCCGCAGTTAAAAACGGCAGGCTTATCCACCAAAATAATTATTTACGACCATAATACTGACCGTACCGATTACCCTTTAGCTATACTTGCCGATCCGGTTGCCAACCCTTTTGTTGATGGCTCAGCATTTCACCTGTATGCTGGCAGTATTGATGCGCTTACCCCGGTGCACAATGCTTACCCAACCAAAAACGTTTATTTTACGGAGCAATATACCGCATCAACCGGAGGTTTCGGCGGCGATTTGAACTGGCATATTACCAACCTTATTGTTGGCGCAACCAAAAACTGGAGCCGCAACGTACTGGAATGGAACCTGGCTACCGATGGCTTTTTAGGGCCGCATACTGCTGGTGGCTGCGGCGTTTGCCAGGGTGCTTTAACCATTAGCGGTGGTGTAGTTACCCGCAATGTATCGTACTATATTATAGCGCATGCCGCTAAGTTTGTAAGGCCGGGGGCTACGCGCATAGCATCGCCCGATGTTGCTAACCTGCCAAACGTAGCCTTTAAAAATACCGATGGCTCAAAAGTGCTGATCGTGATGAATTCGGCAAGTGCAAGTCAAACATTCAATATACAATTTAATGGCAAATCAGTTAGCAGCACTTTGGCAGCAGGCGCAGCAGCAACCTACGTTTGGAAATAAGCAATCCCCATGAAAAAAACAGTTTTATACACCCTGCTTTTAACCCTTTTTATCCCGGTAGTGCTAATGGCGCAAACCGGTAAATTCATCACCGTAAAAGGGAAAGAAATAATTGACACAAATAACAAACCCTTTTTAATGCGGGGTACCAATTTGGGTAACTGGCTGGTGCCCGAAGGTTATATGTTCAAGTTTAAAGACATCAGTTCACCAAGGCTTATTAATGAGGCCTTTTTGGAATTGCTGGGTCCCGAAGAAACTTCTATCTTCTGGAAAAAATACCAGGATACTTACATAACCGCTGCCGATATTCATTTTTTAAAGGCATCGGGTATGAACTCTATCCGCATCCCTTTTAATTACCGCCTTTTTACTACCGAAAGCTACATGGGCCAAAACAACCCAAACAGGGGGTTCGAGTTGTTAGACAGGGTAGTTGGCTGGTGTAAAAAAGAAGGTTTATATGTTATTTTAGATATGCACTGCGCACCAGGCGGCCAAACAGGTGATAATATTGACGACGGTTATGGCTATCCTTTTTTGTTTAAAAGCAGCGCCATGCGCCAGTTAACTGCTGATATATGGAAACGGATTGCCGCCCATTATAAAAATGAAACCACCATTTTAGGGTACGATCTGTTAAATGAACCTATTGCTACTTATTTTAATGCTGCCGAACTTAACCCCCACCTGGAGCCTGTTTACAAGCAGATAACCAAAGCCATCCGCATGGTGGATAAAAACCATATCCTGATTTTAGGTGGTGCACAGTGGGATAGTAACTTTAAAGCATTTGGCCCCCCGTTCGACCCGAAATTAGTTTACCAGTTTCATAAATACTGGACCGACCCAACCCAAAATGTGATACAGGATTATGTTGATTTCAGGGATAAATACAATGTACCCATTTACTGCGGCGAAACCGGCGAAAACACAGATGAGTGGGTTGGCACCTTTAAAAAATTACTCGAAAAAAATAATATTGGCTGGCATTACTGGCCTTATAAAAAGTTAGACAATACCAAAGGCATTATCACTTTTAATGTACCTGCAAAATACGATAGCCTGATAAATTATACAGAAATACCGCGCGGCAATTTTGAAGCTATCCGCAAAGCGGCACCACAAAACCGCGAGCAGATAAAGAAAGCGTTGTACGATTTTTTAGAGAACAGCAAATTTGAAAATTGCAGGCCAAACAAGGGCTATATGGAAGCATTAGGCTTTAAAGTACCTTGAGCCTCCCGTTGCAGAATAACTGTAAAAATTACCTTTAATAGGATTATAAAAAGAAAAATATTATCATTGCCCAGCTAACCAATTATAAACCTATTTTTCTTAAATCAAGCTATTTAAGTAGTTGGCCACCTGCATTTGCGTATGAGTAAATTTTTACTGAGGATTTTTGTGCCCGCGTTTTTGCTGATGCTTTTAAACCCGGTATTTGCCCATGCGCAGCTTGCCGTTAAAATAAGCGATACGTCAAAACAACAGATCTTCAGGTATAACCAGGTTGATTATTTGGAGGATGTTCATTCAACACTTACCATTAGTCAGATTACCAGCCCGGCTTTTATCGGGCAGTTCAAAGTAAACAAAGAGGCTACCCCCATCACAGCCGATCCTAACTCTGCCTATTGGTACCGTATTAAAATAGCCGGCAACCCAGCATCAGCTAATAACTGGATCCTGGAGTTTTTCGACCAGACGATTGACAGCATCACCGTTTACTCGCCCCTTAAGCAGCACGGTTACCGCACCACCCAGCTTGGCAGCAGCAGGCCATTTACAGCAAGGCTTTATCAGCATAAAAACTTTAGTCTTAATATCAACAACAGCCAGCCCGGCAACCAGGTATATTATATCCGCATCCGCTCGCACCAGCCAGTAAATGTGATCATGGTGCTGCGTTCGGTAAACTGGTTTATCAGCTATGCACTTGATGAATATTTTTTCTTCGGCATTTTTTATGGGATGATATTGGTTTTCGGACTCTACAACCTCATGATGTTTTTGGCCATGCGGCAAAGGCAATACCTGTATTATATAGTCTATAACCTGAGCATTGGCCTTTACGAAATGTGTGCCGACGGCATAGCCTATCAATACATCTGGCCCGGCTCGCCCATGTGGAACCATAATGCTTACGGGGTGGCGCTTTTTTCGGCAAGCATATTTTCAGTACTTTTTGCACAAAGCCTGTTAAACTTAAAGGTGAATGCCCCCCGCCTAAATAAGCTCATCGGTTGGGTTATTGGATTAAGGAGCTTATTTTTTATTTTATGTTTAACGATAAATCCAAACTGGTTCAGCTATAAAATAATTGAGATAGTGCCTTTAGCGCTGGCCTACTTTGCAGGTTGCTATGTTTTAATAAAAGGCTACCGGGCTGCCCGCTTTTTTGTTATCGGTTATTCTTTTTTGCTTACGGGTTTTATTATTAAAGCACTTATTGCATTAAATATATGGTGGCTGCCGGTTACTGCCGCTAACTATTACAGCTTAAGTTTTTGTTTTATAATGGAGATGGTATTTATATCATTCGCCATTGGCGATAAAGTGCGCATCCTTAAAAAAAATGAAGAGCAGGCGCAATTGCGGGTAATAAGGCAATTGCAATTAAATCAGGAACTAAAGGATAGCCTGAATAAAAATTTAGAGAGCCAGGTACACCAGCGCACCAAAGAATTGGTTGAAAAATCAACCCTTATTGAGCAGCAGGTAGCAGAATTAAAAACCGCTAACCAACAATTGCAGCTACAGGCCGAAGAAATATCAAGGATGAATGTATTGCTTGAACAGGACAATACATCGCTGCATAATGATATTGAAAAAATAACGCATAGCCGCGTTATGTCTACCGAGGTTGATTTTGAGGAGTTCAGCAAAATTTACCCGGATAATGAAACCTGTTTCAAGTTTTTATCAGATCTTAAATGGGATAACGGCTATGCCTGCCGTAAATGCAGTAATACGCATTACGGGCACGGCCATTTACCCTACAGCCGCAGGTGCTCCAAATGTGGCTACGAAGAATCGGTTATTGCTTATACAATATTGCAGAACACGCGCATCCCCATTAACAAAGCCTTTTACATGATATTTTTAATGTACTCCACCAATGGAAAAATATCATCCCATAAACTCTCCGAAATACTTTCCATTCGTCAAAGCACTTGCTGGGCCTACAGCTCGCGCATTAAAAAAGTGATGAACAGCAAAAAGAACGACCTAAAAAATGCCGGCGACAAAGGCTGGAGCAAATTAGTAATAGAATAATAGCTGCTACGACACACAATAGTTCTCCCAAAATATCTTCCTGCTTTAACATCCTATTGACTTTTAAGCTAAATGATCACACTTGCTTAAAAATTAATATGTGAGGTAAGCGTATCACTATTAATGTGCCTATTGTATAAAATACACTTTCCTATGCGCTAAAGCTGTTTTTGCAAGCTGATGTATTGTGTTTAAAGCGTATTATATTAACTATAATTCATTATAAATCAACTATTTATAAATATTTTATTTGTTTTTTAAGTTTAAATTAACATAGCTTTGTAATACCAAGTATAAACTATACAGCTACCTGTTATTGAAAAACTTTTAAAGCACCTGCCCGGCTATCGGCTTATTGATGTTTGTTTTTTAAGCGTGGGTTAATTTCAGCAAGCTTAATTGTGCAATTGCATGGTTTTTACAGGGTTAATTTAAATGCTCTTAAACCAATTGATCAACTAAACCATTTTTATGAAAACAAATTACAAAATCAAATTGCTGGCGGTACTGCTGGTATTACCTGTATTATTTTACTCATCCTGTAAAAAGGATCTTTCCAAACCCATCCCAGGTTTAACCAATACGGGGAGCACAACAGTTGCCCGTGCAGCCAATGAAACCGTTGGCGTTTGGGAAACCACAGCGGACCAAAGCAAACTGCTGGCACAACAAACCAGTATAAATTTTGCTGCCGATGCGGGCACCAATGCAACAACCATTACCGTTGACGAAAATACCACCTACCAAACCATTGATGGCTTTGGCTATTGCCTAACCGGCGGCAGCGCATCCCTAATCAATGGGTTGGGTGCTAATCAAAGTACCTTTTTGAATGATATTTTTTCAACGGCTTCAGGGCATGTAGGGTCAAGCTTTGTGCGTATCACTATAGGTGCATCTGATATGAGTGCATCTGATTTTACTTATGATGACATGCCTTCGGGCCAAACAGATGTAAATCTTAACAACTTCAGCATTAGCCAGGAAATGACCGACCTGGTGCCTGTTTTAAAGAAGATCATCGCCATTAATCCATCTATCAAAATATTAGCAACACCCTGGACTGCCCCAGTATGGATGAAAAGCAGCACCACCGGCAACGGCGGCTTTACAGGCGGTAATTTAAATACCGCTTATTACGATGCCTATGCCCGCTATTTTGTAAAATATATACAAGCCATGAAGGCCCAGGGTATAACCATTTACGCAGTAACCCCACAAAATGAGCCCCTGAATGCTAATAACAACCCGGCCATGACCATGCAATCAAACGAGGAGGCCAACTTTATTAAAAACAATTTAGGTCCGCAGTTCTCATCAAATGGCATTACCACAAAAATCATTGCTTACGATCACAACTGCGATCAGCCGGGTTATCCGGAGGCCGTATTAGGCGATTCGGGGGCTAACCCTTATGTAGATGGCTCTGCATTCCACCTGTATGCAGGCGACATCAGTGCACTGAGCACCGTTCATAATGCCTACCCTGGCAAAAACATTTACTTTACCGAGCAGTATATTGGTGGCCCGGGTAACTTTGGCGGCGACCTGTCGTGGCATGTTAATAACCTGATAATTGGTGCACCGCGTAATTGGAGCCGTGTGGTACTGGAATGGAACCTTGCTGCCGATCCTAATTATAATCCGCATACCGCTGGCGGCTGCTCTAATTGCTTAGGTGCGGTCACCATATCGGGAAACAACTATACCCGCAATACAGCTTACTATACGGTTGCCCACGCATCCGAATTTGTGAAAGCCGGCGCCGTGCGCATCTCATCAAATACCTTTTCATCAAGCATCCAGAACGTAGCCTTTAAAAACCCTGATGGCACTAAGGTAGTTGTGGCACTTAACACTGCATCATCAAGCCAAACGTTTAAAATTAAATGGGGGGCCGAGTCATTTACCTATACCCTGCCTGCCGGTGCAGTGGCTACTTTCAAATGGTCGGGCACGCAATCCAGCGGTTCTATTGCGCCGATTGGGCAAACTATAACCCTTAAAGGTTTTAATAACGATTATGTAAGTGGCGAAAACGGCACCACCGCCATGACCTGCACCCGCACTACTGCGGGTACATGGGAGCAGTTTTTAGTGGTTGATGCGGGTAACGGAAAGGTAGCCCTGCAAAGCATGGGCAAATACGTATCGAGCGAGAACGGGACTATGGCCATTACCTGTAACCGCACCAGTTATAGTGCCTGGGAAGAATTTACCTGGGGCGTAAATGCTGATGGTACCATTACCCTGCAAGGTAACAATGGTGATTTTATATCAAGCGAGAACGGCACACAAGCCATGACGTGTACCCGCACATCGGCATCGGGCTGGGAATCATTTAAAGTGAACCAATAAATAGACAATATCCATTAGCCATCCTGATCAAACTCAGGATGGCTGATATTAAACCTGTAATCAATCAAATGTTAAACCAATAAACAGTTACTTACTACTATTCCAGGCAGGATGATGGTTCAGTGCTGTTAAAACTAATTATCAGATGAAAAAACAAGTCTTAAACCTTTTAACAAGCGCAGGTATTGTACTTGCCTTGGTAACGCTGTTCACATCGTGTAAAAAGGATGCTGCAAATGCGTCAAAAACTTATGAGCTGGCAAATGCCCAGAAGCCAACACTAAAAGCGGTTACCTATAACCTGATCTGGTCTGACGAGTTTAACGGCACCGGCGTTGACGGCAGCAAATGGAACATAGATAATGGCAACCCCGGCGTTAATAATGAGCAGGAATATTACCAGGCAGCCAACGTTACCGAAAGCGGTGGTAATTTGGTTATAACAGCCAAACAGCAAAGTGTTGGCGGGCAGCCCTATACATCGGCAAAGCTCAATACATCGGGAAAATTTTCAGTGCAGTACGGTCGTATTGAGGCGCGCATACAGCTGCCAATGGTAACAGGTACCTGGCCTGCTTTTTGGATGTTAGGCAATAATATTGGCTCGGTTGGCTGGCCAAACTGCGGCGAAATTGACATTATGGAGCATGTAAACACCACAAACACCATATTGGGTACTATGCACTGGAACGGCGGCAACGGCCATGTGCAGTATGGCAGCAGTACCACAACTACACCAGGCAGTTTTCATGTTTATGCTGTAGAGTGGGATAGCAGCAGTATCCGCTGGTATGTAGATAATACTTTATACCAAACCGGTAATATTCAAAATAATATTAACAATACTGGGGCGTTCCAACTGCCATTCTACATTATCCTAAACCTGGCCATAGGTGGCGATCTTCCAGGCAATACCATTGATAATGGGTCATTACCTACTAATATGCTGGTTGATTATGTAAGGGTTTATAGCATGTCGGGCACAGCAAGCGGGCCGCCGGTTGGCCAAACCATCACCCTAAAAGGTTTTAATAATGATTATGTAAGCGGTGAGAACGGCACTACCGCCATGACCTGCACCCGTACTACCCCACAAGCATGGGAGCAATTTTTAGTGGTTGATGAAGGCGGCGGCAAGGTTGCTTTGCAGAGCCAGGGTAAATATGTATCGTCAGAAAACGGTACACAGGCCATTACCTGTAACCGCACAAGTGTGGGTGCCTGGGAAACTTTTACCTGGGGAACCAATGCCGATGGTACAATTACACTATTAGGCAGCAACGGCAAATATGTTTCGAGCGAAGATGGCACACAGCCAATGACTTGCACACGAACAACTGCATCAGGATGGGAATCATTCGGGGTCAATAAGTAGAAATATAATTACCTTTTACGATAATAATATTACTATATTTAGTGAACCAATTATTATGAGAAAAAAATACTTTAACACCATTACAGGTGCCGGCATTATGCTGGCACTTGTAACTTTTGCAAGTTCGTGCAGTAAGGATAGCACAACCAATAAAACATCAACCATAACAGTAACCCCGGTTACGCCGGTAACACCAGTTGCCCCGGTAACTTATACCCTGCTGTGGTCTGACGAGTTTAACGGTACTGCTGTTGACACCACCATTTGGAATATGGAAAAAGGCAGCCTTGGCGTAAACAACGAGAAGGAATATTACCAGGCTGCAAATGCTACCGTGGAGAGTGGCAATTTGGTGATCACGGCCAAAAAAGAATCTGTCGGCGGTATGCCATACACATCAGCCAGGATGAATACGCTAAACAAAATGTCGGCTAAGCTTGGCCGTGTTGAAGCGCGGATCAAGTTGCCCTTAGGTGCCGGTTTATGGCCTGCCTTTTGGATGATGGGTACAAATATCAACTCGGTATCGTGGCCAACCTGTGGCGAAATTGATATTATGGAACATGTTAATGCCGATAATATTATTTACGGCACCATGCACTGGAACGTTAACGGACATGTGCAATACGGCCTTACCACCACCACGCCAACACCTGATGATTACCATATTTACGCTATTGACTGGGACGACAGCTCTATACGCTGGTATATTGATGATACGTTATATGTAACCGCCAATATTGCCAATAACATCAATAACACAGGGGCATTTCACCTGCCTTTCTTTATTTTGCTGAATATGGCCGTTGCCGGAGATTTTCCGGGACAAACTGTTGATGAAAGCAAACTACCTGCAAAAATGTATGTTGACTATGTAAGGGTATATAAAGCTAATTAAAGCTGCCTTACTAACATTTTTTAATTGAGCAAACTTACAAAACTTAGTTTTTTTGTATTGATAACCCTGTGCTATATCCGTTTAGGATATGCACAGGGTATCGAAAATAAATTACAGCTATCCCTATCAACCGGGCGTCAGCAGGAAGATCTGCGTTGGTCTATCGCCGGAAATACTAACGGGCAAAGCCCGAATGTACTGTCAGAACTTAAATGGAAAACTGTTAAGGGGCGTAACTATAATGCATCGGCACAATGGAATGCATGGCACCGTTTTTTTGTTTGGGCCGATTATAGCCGCTTAAATGTAACATCCGGAAAAGTAAATGATATGGATTACAGCGGTGATAACCGCACATCGCCTGTTTATCAGCAAAACTTTATTGATAACAAAGGCTATGCCGATGCCTGGCATACGGGTATAGGCTACGCCGTTATCAACAAATACCTGCTAAGCCTTGTGCCTTATATTGGCTATGGGATAAGCAGACAATCGCTTTACATTCTTGATGGCAGCGGGCAGTTCCCGGGTTTAAACAGCAGTTATCAAACCAACTGGAAAGGGCCTTTTATAAAAGTGCGCTCCACCTACCGGCTCTCGCACGCGCTAAAGGTTACTGCCGATGTTACCTACAACCAGGTAAATTATAATGCACAAGGCAATTGGAATTTAATCAATGAGTTTGAACACCCGGTAAGCTACCGGCACAAAGCTAAAGGATACGGTACCGATGCCGGGGCAAAGCTTATTTATAGCTTTAACGATTACCTGGGTATACACATTGGTTTTGGTTATTTTAACTGGCAAACTGGCAATGGCAATGATCAGCTTTATCTTAACACAGGAGCGATTGATAAAACACAGTTGAATGGTGTAGTACGCAGCGGTTACCAGTTAAATGGCGGCGTTGTTTTGTCGCTGTAAAATCCTTAACAATGCTTAATAAACTATCACCACATCATCACTTACCGGGTGCCCGGTGCAGGTTAATA
The DNA here is from genome assembly GCF_965277465.1 of Mucilaginibacter sp. Classification (GTDB taxonomy): domain Bacteria; phylum Bacteroidota; class Bacteroidia; order Sphingobacteriales; family Sphingobacteriaceae; genus Mucilaginibacter. Next base: position 1,092,224 of record NZ_CBDICW010000001.1, on the reverse strand, counting down.
CCCAGCCTGCTTCAATATCAGCATCGGTTAAAACATCATTTTTAACCATAGTAACCTTACCGCTTTTGCACAGGGCCGAGCAGGTAGAACAATCACCTGCACGGCAGCTGTAAGGCAATTGAATATTATTTTGCAAAGCGGCCTGTAAAATTGATTGGTTTTCGCCCACCACCAGGTCGTACATTTCATTTTTAAAGTGGATAATAACCTTGCGTGGCGCAAAATTATCCTCGCTAACAATTACCGGAACAGTTTCGAGCACAAAGTTCTCTTTACGGATCTGGCTTGCTTCAAAGCCCATGTAAAGCAGCGTGAGCCTTATCATACGCATGTAAGTAAAAGGCCCGCAGGTATAAAACTCCGCATCGGTAGTTTTGTACCTGATGTTTTGCCTTACTATTTTTTCAACTATTAAATTATTCAACCTGTTAGCATCACTGCTCAACTGGTGGATAATGGTAAACCTATCCGGGTGTTGCAGGGCCAAAGCATTCAGCTCATCTTTAAACAAAACAGTATGCTCATTAATGTTGCTGTATATCAGGGTGATATTGCTTTTACCATTACGGCACAGCATATACTTAAGCTGCGAAAATATGGGCACAATACCGCTACCCCCGGCAAACAACAAAATATCTTTTGCCTGATTATAATTAGCAATGGTAAACCTTCCAGCAGGTTCAACCGCGTTTAAGATATCACCAATATTTATTTTAGTGAGCAAAAAACGGGAGATCTCGCCGTTTGCTATCCGCTTAACGGTAATAGAGATCAGCTCCTCATCGGGCGATGAGCTCAGTGAATACGACCGCCTGATCTCTTCATCATGATGATTAAAAACCAAGGTGATAAACTGCCCGGCTTTATACCCAATAGCTTTGCCCGAAACATCCTTAAGGCTGATTGTGGCCGTATCCGGCAACTCCCATTTTATAGCTTCAACCCGTAACTGAAGCATATCATCAGGCCCGTAAAACTATTTTACCAAACTGTGTTGAATTTTCCATTTTACTGATGGCCTTATTGGCATCAGCCAGCGAAAAAATCTCATCAACTACAGGCACAACTTTATGCTCATTTAACAGCGCCAGCATCGCCTCAAAATCTGCTGGTGTACCCATCATGGTACCCATGATCTGCAACTGGCGCCAAAATATTTTGCGTCCGTTTAACGGCGGGATATTACCTGCTGTGCCACCGAAAACAACAATGCGCGCGCCGGCATTACACAAGTCGGGCAGTTTTGCAAAACCATCGCCAAGGGCACTGTCAATAATTACGTCAAAGCCTCCGGCAAGATGTAGCAGCTGCTCGGCCCAATCTTGCGCTTTATAATTTACACCGGCTGCTGCCCCTAAATGTTTAGCGCGGTCAATCTTTTCGCCCGATCCGGATGTCACAAAAACCTGACAGCCTGCCGCCACGGCCCATTGCAGGGCAAAAGTTCCCGTACCGCTACCAACCCCGGTTATCAGCACCTTATCGCCTTTGGTAACCTTGCCTTTGGTAAATAAGGCACGGTAAGCAGTTAAACCGGCCAATGGTACAGCTGCAGCCTGTTCCCAGGTTAAATGGGATGGTTTGGGGTGCAGGTTTGTGGTTACAATCTTAACATACTCGGCAAAAGTGCCATCATCGGGCAGGCCTAAAATTTTAAAATCGTCCGACTGATAATTGGGATTATCGCCCCAGCCGTAGCCCGGGTTAATGATCACTTCCTGCCCAATCCAGTGCTTATCAGCTTCGCTGCCAACTTCGGCAACAATACCCGCACCGTCTGATCCCAAAATGGTTGGATATTTTATACCTGCGTATTTGCCTATGGTTATCCAGTAATCACGACGGTTTAAGGCGGCAGTTTTTATTTTAACCAATGCCTCGCCCGGGTTAAGTGTGGGTTTGTCAACTTCTTTAAATGTAAGCGGCTTATTGGCTGCTTCAAGTACCATAGCTTTCATAGGGAGCTTATTAAATGTTTTAATGCAACAAACACAATTAATACCAAAAAACGGCAAACCTTGTTGAGCTTTGCCGTTTTTTAGTAAAAGTTCCTTTTCAGGAAGATTAGATTTATACTGCTTTTGCGTACAATTCAGAAACGTGGTTCCAGTTGATAACGCTCCAGATAGCCGCCAAATAATCAGGACGACGGTTTTGGTATTTTAAGTAGTACGCGTGTTCCCAAACATCAATACCTAAAATAGGTGTACCTTTTACTTCGGCAATATCCATTAAAGGATTGTCCTGGTTAGGTGTTGAAGTGATTGCTAATTTCTTATCAGGAGTAACAATTAACCATGCCCAGCCAGATCCGAAACGGGTTGCACCTGCTTCTGATACTTTGGTTTTAAAATCGGCAAATGAACCAAATGTACTGGTAATAGCTGTTGCTAAAGCACCTGTAGGCTCGCCACCGCCGCTTGGCGAAAGCAATGTCCAGAATAAGCTGTGGTTATAGTGACCACCACCGTTGTTACGAACAGCAGGCGGAAATTTTGAAATATTTTTGATGATGTCCTCAATGCTGCTATCAGCTTCAGGTTTGCCTTCCAATGCTTTGTTTAAGTTAGTAACATAAGCCTGGTGGTGTTTACCGTGGTGAATTTCCATGGTTAGTTTATCAATATGCGGTTCTAACGCATCAGTAGCGTAAGATAACGCCGGTAGTGTAAAAGCCATAATGTTAAGTTTAATGTTTAATGATAGTACGTAACAAATATAAAGTGTTGATTGTGATTTTTGTTCTACTAAATTGTAATGTTTTGGTTTAGCCAGGGGTAGTGGCTGTTGGCACCCCGCTAAATCAATAATACAAACCTAAGTAATTACTATTGGCCAAAAGCCATTAAAGCCTACTATTTTCGTTTACTTTTAAAAAACTCCTTTACCAGCTGCGAGCATTCATTTTCATGGATACCGCCGGTTATCAGCGTTTTAGGGTGCGTTACCTTTTGGTTTAAACGGCCAAAACCTAATTTGGTATCGTAAGCGCCAAAAACTATCCGGCTTAGCTGAAACCAGTAGCTTGCACCGGCACACATTACGCAGGGCTCCATTGTTACATACATGGTACAATCGCGCAGGTATTTACCACCCATAAAGTTGGCAGCTGCGGTTAGCGCCTGCATTTCGGCATGGGCCGATACATCGTTAAGCCTTTCGGTAAGGTTGTGGCCGCGGCCAATTATTTTTCCCTGGCAAACTATTATGGCCCCAATAGGTATCTCATCCTCGGCAAGGGCAAGCTTGGCTTCCCTTATGGCCTCGTTCATAAAAAAATCATCGGGCGAAATGCTTGGCTCATCGCCAAAATTAATATACCTCATTATATAAGTTTACTGCCGTTGGGCACTGGTTTGTCAATCGTAGTTAAAACAATATCGCCGTTCTCATCGGCAAAGCCGGTCACTAAAAACTCCGACATAAAATTAGCGATCTGTTTTTTAGGGAAATTGATAACCCCGGCTATCTGCCGGCCCGTCAGTTCCTCTTTGGTATAATGTTTAGTGATCTGCGCGCTTGACCATTTTATTCCGTAAGGACCAAAATCAACCCTTACCCTGTAAGCCGGTTTACGCGCCTGCGGAAAATCATCCGCTTCTAAAATTGTACCGGCCCTTAGTTCTACTTTTTCAAAATCGTGCCAGGTGATGGTTTCCATATTGCAAAGTTAAAAACCTTGTTTACTTCCCATCCTCCGGTATCATTTTTTTATTTTATAGTTTAAAAGCATTTATGTAATTTAACTTTGTATTACAGACTAACCACCTGCTGCTCATCCTGTAAAAATATGACTAAAAGTATCCTGCTTATTACGGCATTCAGCCTGCTTATAATAAGTGCTTTAATGCAGCCCTGCCTTGCAAAAAGCAACCTGCATAATGCTTCAGGAAACCCGCGTTCGTTGTTACAGAAAGATACAGTGCCGCCAGGCGATGTTATGGATATTATCAGTAAAGTAATATATGCCACCAATAGCTTTAACATTGATGCCGTAGCCAATTTATACACCCCTAATGCGGTAATATCAGATGATGAACCGCCTTATTCATGGAATGGGCCAACCGCCGGCATACAATGGGTAAATACCATTGAAAAAGTTTGCAGGGATTTTAAACTGACAAAATTTAAATCGGCTATTCAGCGTATTAACGTTTACCAGCAAACCAATGATAATGTTTTCATTATAGTACCGGTAAATTATACCGGATTACTGCCCGGCAAAGTAAAGTTTAGTACAAAAGGTGCTTTTACTTTTGTGCTGCGCCTTGTTAACGATAAATGGATGATAAAAAGCCAGGCATGGATGCCAGAAAAAGGTTTAAAAGATTAAAATGAAACGAACCCTGATAACCTTATCCTTCCTGCTTATTATCCAAACCTTTTTGTTTGCCCAGGAAAAGGACCTGGTAAAAATTGCAGATAGCATTAAAAATGAAGGTACGATGCTGTTTAAATCTGAATGGGCATCGTGGTATGGTACCGATATTTTTTTAGATAAATGCAAAGATAAAAAAAGCCTAATAGCCGGTTATATATCATACGATACAGGTAAAGGTTTAAAGAATATCTTTTTTTCAAAAGATGCGGATCCTGTAGTTTTGGCAACCACATCATTCGGATATGATTTTAACCCGCAAAACTTTACGTTAGATACCCTTAACCGAAAGCTAACTACTTATGAAAACGAACTTTACACCATAAGGAAAGCGGCCCTGGAACGCTTAGGCACCGACACTACTTTTAAACGATATATAAATACGGGTACTAATCCTGTACCTATAATTAGCAAAGGAATTAAGAGGGTTTATATTTTAACATCGCCCCAGGCAACCGGAATAGTGATGTTTGGCAACGATTACCTGATAGATTTTAATAAAGACAATACCATTAGCAGTGTAAAAAAACAGCATAAAGGCCTGATTACAGTTAACGCTAAAACGGTATCAGCAGATAACCCCACGCCGCCAGAAGCAGCTATTCATTCGCACTTGCCCGGGTATAGTGATTTTATGACTGCTACTGATGTTTGCACTGCAATGCTTTATCAAAAGCTTACCACATGGAAGCAGGTAATAGTGGTATCAAAAAATTATGTATCGTTGTGGGATTACAGTAAAAACGACCTGCTAATTTTAACTATGGAAGCCTGGAAAAGGATAGGGGCATCCATGGATAAGCCTAAATCCTTAAAAAACTAACGCCAATCCGCATTGCCCAACCTATTATTTGTTTGCAGTAAAAACCAATGGCGAAGCCCAACTGCAAAGGATCTTTTTAAGAACCACGCGCGGCACCAGGCACGATCTGCGGGCACAAGTGATAAGGCACGCATCAAAATAAACCAAAAACTAATTGAGTGGGCAGATGTGATATTTGTAATGGAACGCAGGCACAAGGAACTGATCAAACAGCGGTTTCCAGCAGTTATTAAAGCTAAACCATTGCTTGTGCTGGATATTGAGGATAATTATCAATATGGCGATACCGAATTGATAGAAATATTGAAAGATTGCCTGAGCGAGTATTTGTAAGGATGTGTTTGCTTAATGACGCAACAGTTATTCCTCAAAATAAAAGGCGTATAAACTTAAAGTTTACACGCCTTTTAATATGTTAACCAATTGCCTTTTACAGCAGATTGCTTAGTAGTTTGATTCGGTAGAGATCAATAAGCCTTCGGCATGGCCGCGGTGCTCATTGGTAGTAAATGGCGATTTTTTGGTAAAGATACCTAAGAAAAATAAGGCACCGCCCATTAACAGCTCAGGCCAGAATGCTTTTGACGAGAAGGTGTAAACCCATGGAGTTACCATTAAGATAAAGCCCATTGCAACATCAAGCACCAAATGAACGCGCATTGGGAACTGTTTGATAAAACCGGTTTCATTTTTAACAAAAATAGCCATGATCAGTTGTATCCATCCAATATAGATCGGGAAAAATAAAGCTGCGCTTGAAATATCAACCAAATTAAATAACCAGGGTGATGCTATTAAGGTAAGCGCCAGGATATAATTTAATACTCCGTAAACTGCGGTTGGGATAAACGGTTTCATATTATTTGTTAGTTTATACTATGTTATCTTTTTTCTGTTACAACAACCCATTGCGGGTATTTGTTGTCAAAGGTATAAATTTTGAATTTATCTGTAAACGCTTTCGATAATAAATATTAGTTTATTGAAAGTAATTATTTTGATGGAATACCAAAGGGGGCATAATTATTCGTCCGATTGATTATTAAAGCCTATCTTTAGTAAAATTCCAATCTAAATTCAGCAGAATTTACTTTCCAATTTTAAAGCAATTGTTTCAGCAAGAAAGTTTGCTTTTACTATAACCTACCATTACCCCGGCTTTACACCTTTTTAAAAAGACGGATAAAAACTACATCTAAAAAAGAAAAATAATGAGCAAAGACAGACAGGCCGTAAAAGAGAAAAAAAAAGAAGCTAACCCGCTTGCTAAAAAAGGAAAATCAGATTATCAATCGGGTAAAAGCGATGCTGTAAAACCAATAATGGAAGCATCTAAAAAGAAAAAATAATGACCACTAAATCAGTAGAATCACAAGCAAGAGAATACCTGTACGATGTAAAAAACTGTGCAAGCGAGTACGGACAAAGCACACTGGAGGGCTGGGAATTTAACCTGGTTACAGACGTTGAAAAGACTAAATTAGAGAAAACTTATTACCCAACTGTTTCTGCGCGCCCTGCAAAAGAAGCTTTGCTTGAACTGTTTAATTTAGTGAAATCAAAAATATTGCTTCCGGCTGGCAGCATTGATAACGGCTTTGATATGAGCACCATAACCAACAAGGATGTTGCTTACCTGATTGCCTTTAACCCTAAACTGCACAGATAATATTTCCGGATTCTGAATCTTAATGTGATTTGAACGAGGTACGAAGAGAAATTTTATACAACAGCTATTAAATTAGTGATGGTATAAGGTTTCTCTTTTTTTGTTACCGCCCCTCCGCCAGTTAGGTTATTTCTTAACAATTTTTGATGCAATTAAGGCAAATAAACCCAATATGATGCCTGATAGCGCGCCAAATACAGGCCCCGCAATAACCATCAATAATCTTGGGTGCACGGCAAGCGATGGAGGCATTTGCGTATTCATGCTTGCCATATCGGGATGCTCCATTATATAGTGCTTATAGTAAATTACGTGTACCGCCGTTATCCATACGGCATTTGCCATGCTTACTAAAAAGCCATGCAAAAAATATTTGCCCGGGCAAACTTTGGCAATAACCCATGCACAAAAAATAAAAATGATCAGCCAAAAAGCAGGTTCAACCTTTTGAGGAATAAGTGATACGGTGCCAAAAGCCATTATCAATCCAAAAATTGATAATTGAAAGATGATCTTCCAGTTCATGGGGTATGTTTTTTATATAAATGTAGATAGTTAATCAGCATAAACAAATAAATAACCAATAATTGCTTAAGCATATTATTTACGGTGTTTAGAAGAATATGTAATTTAACTCCATGAAATATTTCCTTACGCAAAATTTCAGGATGATATGGGTAGTTACACTACTTAGTTTTTTTATAACACATCCGGCTAAAGCGCAATATCCGACCAATAACGGCATTAACTATTTAACAGACACTTCAATAAACTTTAATGATCTTATAGGTAAATTTAAAGGAAGAATTATTTACGTTGATATATGGGCTACCTGGTGCGCTCCCTGCCGGCACGAACTCCAGTTAAAAAAAGACATGCTGAATTTTCAAGCCTTTGCTTTGAAAAACAATATTGTTGTATTGTATATATGCTGCGATAAAAACAGCAACAGATGGAAACAATTTATAAACGCAAACAAGTTAACAGGCTACCATATATTGGCTACTCCGTATATAAATAAAGAATTCCATACAACTTTTTCAAGCATACAAACCCGACTTGGCAAACCCAAAAGAAGCTTTTATATACCAAGGCATATGATTATTGATCAAACAGGTATGGTTGCAGACAGTACTGCAGCCCAGCAGGGCAGTGAATCAGCATACAGGCAGCTGGGTAAGATGCTTGGTAAAGCAGCCTTGTAATTAAAGGTGTTTTATAAAATCAGAAAACTTAACTTAATAAGATCCTGCCGGTTTTGTTTTTTTCAGCAATAAGGGCTTCTTTTTAGTTGTTACCAAAACCACCCCGCCCATACCTTTTGGGCCATATAAAGCTGTTGAGGCCTTGTCTTTAAGTACAGATATACTTTCAATATCATCGGGGTTTATCTCATCTAATGATTCTACTTGCTTTCCGTCAATCATATATAAAGGAGTAAATGGAAGCCCGTTTATTGCAAGCCGGTTTGTTTTGGTGGTATCCTGCTGCCTTACTACAGCAGCCAGTGTTTTAGAATGATCTTCATAAGCATCCCTTTTTTCAGTTATTTCGCCAGCACCTTTTTCATCCCATTGTTTTCCGGGCGCATCATCCAGCATAAAACCAATGGGTACCGTATAAGCTACTCTTACCAATTTTCCATTCTGGATGCCGGGCTGCCAGTTTGGCGATAAGTGCATCACCCGCAGGGCTTCATTATCAATATCTTTATCAACACTGCGCACTACTTTTATACCAGTTAGTTCACCGCTTTTTTCAATAACAAAAGTAATTATCACCCTGCCCTGCACACCATTTTTACGGCTCGAAGCCGGATAGTGCATGTTTTTTGATAGGAATGTTCCGAAAGCATTAATACCTCCCGGAAACTGGGGCACCTGCTCAACCGCGGTAAAAAGCCGGTCGTCTTTAGCGGGCACGGTATCAGTTACCGCTGGCGGGCTGATGATTTTTACATTGGTTACTTTACCCGTTAATTTAGGTGGGGCGAAAGTAATCACGGTATCTTTTACCGGCGCAGGCTTTACTTTAGCTGTTAAATCGCTATCAATAGTTGCCGGGGTTAAAAAAACCTGCTCGGCTTTTTTATTGAAAAAATTAATCGTCTTACTATTATTTACCGTGGCGGATGATAAAACAAGCATCAATACAAACAAGGGCGCCGAAAGGCCATATTTAACCAAAGCCGACATATGCGATTTGTTTTTGTTTATCATCATAATGCGCTGTTTTAACATGCTATGATTAAAAAACGGGTTAACCAACTGGTGCGCAGGTGCATTAAATGTTTGGCTCAATAGCAACAATGCGTAATCAGATTTATCAGTTCCTGATTTAATGGCCTGCCTGTCGGCAATAAACTCATGGATACGTTTTATAGCAAACCTGTACAGGTAAACCACCGGGTTAAACCAGTTAATGATCATTACGGCCTCAATCAGCAATACATCTGCCGAGTGCCACTGGCTGGCATGTACTTGCTCATGTTCGGCAATAATGGCGTTACCCGCATGCTCCTCGCCTAATTTTATTTTATTAAAAAACGCAAATGCCTCGGTTGATTCGGGCTGCTCCATTATCCTTTTTAGCTGAATCAGCTGTAAGGTTAGGCGGCCCATTAAAAAAACCATGCCCGCTAAATAAACCAGGGCCAATATTTCGCCAATGGTAATTTGTGTGTTTTGGATAATTGGTTTAAACTGGTACAACATTACCGGGCTGTTGTATATGGTAGTTTGAACCTCCTGCGTAATAAACAGGTTTTTTACCCAGTTTGATTGTATAACCGGAATAAAAAATGATAATAACGAAGCGGCTACAAGGTATACACGGTTAAGCTGAAAAAATGTTTCCTTGCGCAACAGTAAAACGTAAAACCCATAAAATAAAAGCAGGTAAATATTTACCAGCAATAAATAATGCCACCAGGTCATAATTATTTTTCTTTAAGTTTTTCAATCAGTTTCATAATCTCATCGGCTTCCTTAAGGTCAATTTTTTCCTTTTTCACGAAGTAAGAGAACATTCTTTTTACCGAATTATCAAAATATCCGGTCATCAGTTTATCGGTAGCAAAATTCTGGTACTGATCTTTGCTTATTACGGGGTGATACTCGTGGCTTTTGCCATGTGCGGTGTGCCCAACAAAACCCTTGGTCTCTAATATTCTGATAATGGTTGATACCGTATTGTAAGCCGGTTTTGGTTCGGGAAGCACATCAATTACATCCTTAACAAAGCCCGATTTTAATTGCCATAATACCTGCATTATCTGTTCTTCGGCACGTGTTAATTCTTTTATATCCATCGTATTATTTAATTAGTCCTGATAAATAGCGGGCCCGCACTGGGCAAATTTTTTATCAGCAGTTATTCTCAATTTATAATTAGCAGCAAACTGATTAAGCAGTTTCAAAAACCGGGCCTGTTTAGCTGCATCCATCCCGGCGGCATCAAGGTTTAAAAGGTAATGATCAATCGTACCATCCCCCTCAAAATATATGCGGTGAACAACACGGATTGGTTTACCCCATGTAAAACCATTAGCATGTAAATAAGTGCCCATATCAGCAAGTAAAGCTACATAAGCGTTATAAAACTTTTTTTGTGCATTACCTTTAAATACGCTTTTGTTACTGTCATTATCCAACGCATTGCTGTATTGTTTGTTTAACAAATAAACCGTTAAGCCGCTTTTTGCCGCCGCCTGGAAAGTGGCAGCGCGCTGCTGGGCACTTACGGTAATACTTGCAAAAAATAATATACCTAATATTACTACCTTCATAATTGGTTAATGATTATTAAAGTTATAACTAATATATTAGTTTAACAAGATTAATTGAACAATTATTTCTGATTCCGGTTACTGACCTATACAATTTACATGACTATAACCTTTCACGGCGCCGCCCGTAATGTAACCGGCAGCAAACATTTAGTTAAATTAAATGATGGCACCCGCATATTACTGGATTGCGGCATGTTTCAGGGCATGGGTGAGCATACCGAAGATTTGAACGAGCACTTTGGCTTTGATCCTGAAAAAGTAAATTATCTTGTTTTATCACACGCGCATATTGATCATTGCGGCCTGATACCGCGCCTGGTTGCTGAGGGCTTTGACGGGCAAATATTTTGCACACCCCCAACTATGGATCTGGCACGCATCCTATTAATGGACTCGGCAAGGATACAGGAGCAGGATATTGAATACAGTAATAAGCACCGCAAACAAAACGGGCAACCCCTGCTAACCGCTTTATATACCGAAGAGCAGGCGATGCAAGCCCTGCGCCTGTTTAAAATTGTTGAATATAACGAAGCTTTTGAAATTACCCCTACAATAAAACTTTGCTTTACCGATGCAGGGCATTTAGTAGGTAGTGCCGCCGTACATTTAACCATAACAGAGGATAATAAAACCACGCAAATAACCTTTAGCGGTGATGTTGGCCGCTATGGTGATATATTGCTGAAAAACCCGCAGCCTTTTCCGCAAGCTGATTATATTTTGCTGGAATCAACCTACGGTGATTCGCTGCACAAAGAAACGGGGGCCATTGAAGATACCCTGCTTGAGGTTATAAAACATACCTGCGAGGTGAAAAAAGGAAAGTTAATTATCCCTGCCTTTAGCGTGGGCCGTACACAGGAGCTTTTGTATGCTTTGAACTCTTTAGAGCTAAAGGGTACACTGCCCGATCTGCGTTATTATGTGGATAGCCCGCTCTCAGAAAAAGCAACGCATGTTTTAATGAACCACCCCGAGGTTTACAACAAACAGGTTACTGATGTTTTAAAGGTTGACCCTAACCCTTTTGGTTTTAAGGGGATGAGTTTTATCCAATCAACCGAAGAATCAAAAGCATTAAATGATGATGCCACGCCATGCGTTATTATATCATCATCGGGCATGGCCGAGGCCGGGCGGGTAAAGCATCACATTAAAAACAATATCGGCAGCGATAAAAACACTATTTTAATGGTGGGCTATTGCGAACCAAACTCATTAGGCGGCCACCTGCTAAGGGGCGATCATGAGGTATTTATCTTCAGCGAAAAATATGAGGTAAAGGCCGAGGTGCAATCAATCAAATCAATGAGTGCACATGGCGACTATAACGATCTGCTGCACTTTATCAGCTGCCAGGATCCTGAAAAAGTAAAGGAAATATTCCTGGTGCATGGCGAATACGAGGTGCAGCAGCATTTCAGGGAAAAGATATTAGCCAAAGGCTTTAAAAGTGTGGGGATCCCCTATCAGCACCAAAAGGTAGAAATTTAGTAAAAAAAGAAGGGCCCTGAAAAATTCAGGGCCCTTCTTTTTTAGTTTCTTGCCGGCTGCGGCTTAGGCAGCTCTTTGCGTGGTATCATTTCATCGCGTTGCGATGTGTTGTATACAAACGATGCTACAATGGTTGCAGCCTGTTTTAAATCATCCTCACTAAGCTTATCATAAGTATCCTGGTTACTGTGGTGCGTACGTGAGCCATAATCAAGCGCATCCTGTATAAACTGGAAGCCCGGGATGCCTACCGCATCAAACGACACATGGTCGGTACTGCCGGTGTTACGGATGGTAACCGTTGTAGCACCTAAGTCTTTAAAAGGTTCAAGCCAGGCTTTAAATACCGGTGCAACGGCTGAGTCGCCCTGTAAATAAATACCGCGCAGTTTACCGCTGCCGTTATCTAAATTATAGTAAGCAGAAACCTTTGATTGCTCCGGCTTTAGCTCCATTGTTTTAGGATCGCCAAAATGGTTAAGCACATAACCGCGCGAGCCAAATAAACCCTGTTCTTCTGAACTCCATAGTGCAATGCGGATGGTACGGCGTGGTTTAAAATTAACAGCTTTTAAAATACGCATCACTTCCATCATTCCGGCGCTGCCGGCAGCATTATCTGTTGCCCCGGTTGCACCATGCCATGAGTCAAGGTGACCACCAACCATTACTATCTGATCTTTTAATTTTTTATCAGTTCCCGGTATTTCGGCAACAACATCATAACCTTGCAGGTCGTCAGTAAAAAATTGCGTTTTAATATCGGCCTCAACGCTTACTTTTATACCTGCTTTAACCAGGCGTAAAACACGCTGAAAATCTTCGCTGCTGGTTTCCAGTTCCGGCGAAACCGCTTTTGCTGTATCAGCATAAGATGCACCGTTGGTTGTAAACACAGTACCATCGCTACCACGCGCCTGCGTCAATATCAGGCCTACATGCTCAACCTGTAAAAAAGTATTTATTGCGGTACGTAAAGCGCGGGCTTTTTGCATAGCAGCAAACTGTGGCGAGTTTGCACCACCCCGGCGTGGGCCAGCAGCTGGCTGCGCGGTTGCTTTAGCCATTTCATCAAGCTGCTCATCGGTATAACGTACACCATCAGCCTTAAATGTTCTTTCAACACCAGGCTTGGTATCAAATATTACAATTTTGCCTTGTAAAGTTCCTTTATATTTATCTAAATCGGCAACGGTATCAGCTTTTATTAAAATCACATCTCCTTTTATTGCGCCGTTTGTGCCAGGCGTCCATGCTTTAGGGACAGCTATTAAAGCATGATAGTATGGAACAGTCATAGCTACATAGTTTTTCTGCACTTCCCATCCTTTGCCAAATTTGCCCCAGGCTTCGCGTTTTGAGTTAACCATACCCCAGGTTTTTAACTGGTTAACGGCCCAATCCTGCGCGCGCTTTAAACCCGGAGAACCTGATAAACGCGGACCAGATGCATCCGTTAAGTAAAAGGCGGTTTCCATAACCTTTGAGTGGTTAAGGCCCTCGTTACGTATCTTTCTAACCATTGCGGTATCAACGGTTTCCTGGGCAAATGCAGAGCCCGTAGTTGCTGCCAAAAGCAGGCATGAGTAAAGTACTTTTAATTTCATAATGATCAGTTAATGAATAATGTTGTCAGTTAAAAACAAACATATTTATTAAAAACTGCAATACTTTAAATACGCGCTAACAAAGTTGTTACAAGCAGTAATATTTTCAAGTATATTTGTGTAATGAGCACATACCGGTTAGACAGAACAGCTTTTAAGGCCCAAACGGCCGAAGAAGCTTCCAACCATACCGATTACTACAAGAAATTAACCTGGCAGGAAAGGCTGCGCATTGCAAATTATTTAAACAGCGTTGCCTATAATTACCCTGAAAATGAACCACCCAGACTTGACAGGACTGTTTTTAAAGTAAGATCAAGGGGTTAAATAAAACAATACCATAACAATGCTTAAATCTGCCGTTCCCATTTTAGCTTCCTTAAATGAGGAAGAATCCATTAAATTTTATACGCAAAAATTAGGTTTTACTTTTTATTCGAGCTGGGAAGGGTACCTTATTTTGGGCCGCGATAAAATTAACCTGCACCTGTGGCCCTGCAAAGATGCTGAGATAGCCAAAAATACAGGCTGCTATATTAATGTGACCAATGTAGATAAGCTATATGCCGAGTACGAGCCAATTGGCGTTATACACCCCAACGGTGCCTTGCAGGAAATGCCCTGGAAAATGAAACAGTTCAGCATTTTAGATAACAATGGCAACATTATTCACTTTGGCGAAGAAATGAAAGATTAACAAAACACAGAAGCCAGGAATATTCTAATTCCTGGCTTCTGTGTTTTCTGCTCCTGAAAAGATCAGTTGATCAGCAGCTTATAGCCACGTCCATGTACGTTAATGATCTCCACCGTTGGATCTTCCTTTAAATATTTCCTGATCTTACTTAAAAAAACATCCATACTGCGGCCGTTAAAGTAATTATCATCGTGCCATATATTTAACAGAGCTTCTTCGCGGGTAAGCACTTCATTTTTACGGATGCAAAGCAAACGCAGCAGTTCTGCTTCTTTGGTTGATAGCTTTTGCTGCACATCGCCAATGGTAATCAACTGCGAAGTATAATCAAATGAGTAGCGGCCAAGCTTAAATATGGTTTGCTTTTCCTCCTCCTGCTTTTCCGAATTACTGGTACGTTTAAGCAATGCGTTTATCCGCAACAATAACTCTTCTATACGGAATGGCTTGGTGATATAATCATCCCCGCCTAAGTTAAAAGCCATTGTTTTATCCTCAATCATGCCCTTTGCGGTTGCAAAAATTATAGGCACGTGGCTATTTATCTTCCTGATGTCTTTACCTAAGGTAAAGCCATCCTTTTTAGGCATCATCACATCCAATATTAACAGATCGTAGCTCGATTTGGTAAAGGTTCGCAAACCTTCATCACCATCTTTACATAAAACAACATCAAACTTACCTTTTAGCTGCAGGTAGTCCTGCAACAGTAAGCCCAAATTAGGGTCGTCTTCAACCAATAATATTTTCTTCATGTGATCTGTTAATCCGGAAGACGGGAAAATTCGCGAATCCGAAGGATTATTTATTTTATATAATTAAAGCAAGCCCGCTAATCCGGGTGCTTTTAAAATTTTTGCGGTATTAACTTAACTATTGATTTACAGATCAATTAAGTAACCTGAAATTTAAGTTCAAATTCCGAACCCTTTTCCTTTTCAGATTTTACACTGATCATCCCATTCAGCCTTTTAACTACGGTATTAACATAACTTAAGCCTAATCCAAAGCCCTTAACATCGTGCAGGTTGCCCGTAGGGATACGATAAAACTGCTCAAATATTTTAGTCTGCTGATCGCGGCTCATGCCCACGCCTTTATCTGCCACCCTGATAACAACCTGTCCGTTTTTATTAAGTGTACTTATGGTAATATCAGGTGTATCAACACTGTATTTTATAGCATTATCAATCAGGTTATAGATCACGTTCGAAAAATGAAGCTCATCGGCACTAATAACCGCGTTTTCTGCGTAAAGCTGCAAATTTATCACCGCTTTGGCTTTTTGGAGTTTTAGCTCCATACTGTCAACCACCAAAGCTATCATATCATTAACATCTAATGGCTTTTTATCCAGCTTAAAATCGTTTTTATCAATACGGGCAATGTTCAGTACCCTTTCAATGTGGCTGCCCAAGCGTTCGTTCTCCTCGTATATAATATTTGCCAGCCTTGCCACCCGTACTTTATCCTGCGCTATCTCTACATCCTTCAAAGCCTCGCTGGCTATCATTATGGTTGATACCGGGGTTTTAAACTCGTGGGTCATGTTGTTAATAAAATCAGTTTTCATTTCTGATACCTTTTTTTGTTTAAGGATAGAAAAGATGGTGTACCCAAAACAAAATACCAGCACAATCAACAAACCACCGGTGGTAGCCATTGAAGCCGTCATCCGGTTTAATATCAACGAGTTCTTTTCAGGGAAATCCACCTTTATCAAGCCGGGATCATTAATAACATCCTTACTAAAAATAGGGGTTTGATAGCTGGTTACATCATTAAAGGTTGGCTTTTGCCCCAAAACATCATTTGCCTTCGAGAAGATCAGCGAGTCGTTATTAGCCGTAGTTACTTCATAGCTAAAAGGCAAATTAATCCCTTTATTGTGCAGCTCATATCTTAATAAAGTATCAATCCATAACGGATCCAAACGCATTTTAAGCGGCTCGCCATATTTACCGTATTCTTCAGCAAGGTTTTCTATTACTGTTGATTTACTTTGAAGCGTATTTTGAAGCGAATCATGTTCCAGCAGTCTTTTTACTTCGCGCAGCTGCCGTTCCTTTTGCTTCTGCTCCTGTTCGTGCTGCCATAAAGCATTAATGCGGGGTACTGAAATGGTTTGCTTGCCAAACTGCGGGTCGATGTAGGTATAGTGGATGGTATCGTATTTATGAAGCTTTTGATTTTTTTTAACCACAGCGTCTGGATTGCGTACCAGCACCGGGATAACACGGCCATGCGTTACACCGGTTTCGTCGGTAAACTCTTCGTAATGGATCTGCAGATCAATGGCCCCGTTCATGGTAAGTTTATTGATCTCATCATCCATGCTTTTTTGGGCAACCATACGGCGCATCCGGTCGCGCAGCATAGCTATCTTTTTTTCGCGGGTGGTAAGCTTCTTTTTTTGATTGCTTTTAATAATGTGGCGATCAATGTTCCCCCTATCGGCAGGCAGTTTTGCCAGCCAGGATGTTTGTGCCCCCCGCTGTGCCCTTATGGTTAAAAAATGCTGCGCATCGTGCTTCGTAATTTTGGCTACGACGTTGCTTAAAGCTTCGTTTACCGAGCGGCCAAAAAGCTCAGACTTCATTTCGTAAGATTGCCTTAAAAAATACAATTGCATGGCCATTACACCCAAAAGTGCAAAACTCATTAAACCGATTATAAGCGCAATACTTCTCTTTTTCATTGCAAAAACAAAAATATTTTAAATAAGCGGACATATTATGCTTTTAACAAATTTTAACAATTTATAACCTACATTTAACCAATTGAAATATAGTTGTTTGCTAAATTTGATATACTAAATACATTATTAATTGTAACATTGCTATTCGCTTACAATAATATGGCGCTTATTTAAGTTTCATTTAAAAATAACCAATATACCCCACAATGAAAAAGTTCTCATTAAAACCCGGTTTCGAATTTGTTTTTTCGCTTAGTTTAATTGCGATACTTGCCTTACCCCCCGTGCTGTTAGCCCAAACTCAAAATGAGCTGGAAATAAAAATACAAAACGGCGATACTACCATTAACGGTAAAAATATTAAAGATCTATCGGCCAAAGACAAAAAGAAAGCCTTAAAGGATATTAACACCATTGGCAGCCTGCCTGCCGATAATAACAGGCACGAGTTAAGATTAGACCGTGTAGAAGTTAGAAGAACACCCGGCGGCAGTGACAATATGCCAACGATAGTTGAAGACATGGCCATGAGGGATAGCACAAGTAACGGTGTGCAGGTAAGGTTTGTAAGGCACCGGAAAAACCCGGGCATGGCTTATCGTTTTAACGATGAGAATGGCGGACCAAGGGACAGGAGAATGGATGGCCAGTTTTTGGGAAATGGACCCGATGTAAGGAACAGCCAGGATTTTGACTATGTAACTACCGATAAAGACGGTATAAATACCCACGCTTATTTCCAGGTTTCTGAAGCATCCAGAGAGATGTTAAAAGAAATTGCCCGCGTTGAGGAAGCTAATCTTGAGTTAAGGGACCTGAACATCGTTCCACAATTTACATCGGGCAAAGTAGTGGTAATGTTTAATTTACCTGCAAAAACCATTGCCGAAGTAAAACTTAAAGACAGCGAAGGCAAACTGATCTGGAGCGATAAAGCCGTAAACGGCAGCTTCAGCAAATCATTCGGGCTTGGCTTAAACGGTGTTTACTACCTGCAGGTAAAACAAGGTAAAGACGTTGTACTGAAAAGAATATTCAGGGGTGAGTAATTAAAATTCATCCCCCATATTTAAATACAAATGGCCTTTCAGTTTTGAAAGGCCATTTTCTATTCAGGTTTATTATCTATGCTTTAAATAGATTTACGGTTAACAACCGTAAATTGATTAGAAAGGCAGATCATCTTCATCAGCTGAAGCGCTGATGTCGGCTGGTGGAGCATATTCGGGAGTTGTGCTTGCACCGGCACCGGCCAATACATTTACTTTCCATAATTGTAACGAGTTAAAATAACTCTTTTTGCCCGCCTTATCAGTCCACGGGCGGCCTTTTAAATTGAAGAAAACTTCAACGTCATCACCAACTTTAACAGTATCTAATAAATTACAACGATCCTGTATAGCTTCAAACTTTAAATACTCCGGATATTGCGGATTTTCGATGTATTCAAGTATCAGTTCTCTCTTCTTTAGTGAGTCAGTAACCTGTACGGTTGGCGCCACTTCATATACCTTACCCTTAATTTCCATAAGTTTCAAAAATTAAAAATGTAAAGTTAATAGATAAGAAATAAAATAGGGCGTATTTAATTTCATAAATTCGCAAAATATCATGCAAGTTTTCCACACTGAAAGTAAAATCATCATAACCTGTAATAAAAGGTTATCCTCATATCTTCAACAAGAGGTTGAAGAGCTGGGCTTTAAACCTGTCCGCGTTTTTCCAACCGGAATTGAACTGTTAGGTACAGTTACAGATTGTATTTCGCTCAACCTCAATTTACGTTGTGCCAGCCAGATACTGTATTTAATAAAGAGCTTTAACGCCGAAGATCCAAAAGAACTTTATGATGAATTGGTTACCATTGAATGGGAAAAACTGATTGATTTTTCGGGCTATTTTTCCGTAACCTCAAACGTTAACAACGAGCATATACTTACCCCTCTTTTTGCAAACGTTAAAGTTAAGGATGCCATTGCCGACAGGATAAAGTCAATAAAAGGCCTGCGTCCAAACTCGGGTGCCGAATCAAATAAAACAGTTGTACACCTTTACTGGCAGGATAATGAGGCCGATATATTTTTAGATACATCTGGCGAAACCCTGGCAAAGCACAGCTACCGTAAAATACCAGGTAAAGCGCCAATGCTTGAGGCTTTGGCTACATCAACCATTATGGCTACCCATTGGGACCGTAAAAGCACATTTATTAACCCCATGTGCGGCTCAGGTACCTTAGCTATTGAAGCTGCTTTATTAGCAACCGATAAACACCCCGGCCTGTTCAGGATGAATTATGGTTTTATGCACATTATGGGCTATGATGAAACCGTATTTTTTGCCGAACGTAGAAAACTTAAGGATAAAGCAAAGAAAGAAACAGGCTTTAAGATCATCGCTACCGATATATCTGAAGACGCTGTAGATATTGCTCAAAAAAATGCTAAAACTGCCGGAGTAGAACATTTAATTGAATTTAGTGTTTGTGACTTTGCAGATACGCCTGTACCGGCCGAAGCCGGTATTGTAATGTTTAACCCTGAATATGGTGAGCGACTTGGTGTGCATACCAAATTAGAAGCGACTTACAAACGTATTGGCGATTTTATGAAAAAAGATTGCCTGGGTTACAGGGGTTATATTTTTACAGGAAACCCCGATCTGGCAAAAAAAATAGGTTTACGTGCCGCCCGTAAAGTTGAGTTTTATAATGGTAAGCTTGATTGCCGCTTATTAGAGTATGAGCTGTATGAAGGTACCAAAAGAGAACCAAGGGAGGTTTAATTTAAATGCCGGCTGCCTGATTTAATTGCAGCATGCCGGTAATTACAAATACTAATAATGAAAAAGATCATATTATCTGCTGCGGCATTGCTATTATCGGTTTGCTGCATGGCACAGGAACAACTTGCTTTCCCTTTTCAGGGAGGCAAGGATATAATGACCCGCTTTTTTAAGGAGAACCTGGCCGCATCGCCCGAGATCATCCAAAAAAAGGCTACCGGTACCGTTATTTTTAAATTTACTGCCGATATTAAAGGCACTATTACCAAAATAGTTATTTACTATGCAGATGATGCCGTTTTGGTACCGCCAATTATTGAGGCCCTAAAAAAATCAAACCATAAGTGGATCATTCCTGATCACGAAAAATCAAACGATTTTATACTGGCCTTTTCCTATAGCTTTAATGCTCCGGAAACGCAAAGCGCCGAGTTGCGAAAAGCTGTTTATGACTATATCACTAACCGCAAGCCCATTTTTTCAACCGATCAGATCCCGCTTAACTTAGCTACCCTGCTGCCAACGGTAATGATTAATTACGACGTGCAGTAAACCCTAATTGTATACCAATTGCCCCTATATTTGTATTAAAGGGGTTGTTATACAGAAATGGAAAAAAACGCCGATCAAAATTACCGTAAGATCATCCATATTGATATGGATGCCTTTTACGCGTCTGTTGAGCAGCGTGACAATCCCGAATACCGCGGCAAACCATTAGTGGTAGGCGGCCTGCCCGAAGGGCGTGGAGGGGTTGTGGCAACGGCCAGTTACGAAGCCCGCAAGTTTGGCATCCGCTCGGCAATGCCTTCAAAAAAAGCATTACAGCTTTGTCCCGCTGCCTTGTTTGTTCGCCCACGGTTTGCTGCCTATAAGGAGGTTTCGCAAAAGATCAGGGAAATATTCAGCAGGTATACCGATCTGATCGAACCACTCTCGCTTGATGAAGCCTACCTTGATGTTACTAATGATAAGCTGAACATTGGCTCGGCCATTGAAATAGCTCAGCAGATAAAACAAGCCA
The DNA here is from genome assembly GCF_965277465.1 of Mucilaginibacter sp. Classification (GTDB taxonomy): domain Bacteria; phylum Bacteroidota; class Bacteroidia; order Sphingobacteriales; family Sphingobacteriaceae; genus Mucilaginibacter. Next base: position 1,071,257 of record NZ_CBDICW010000001.1, on the reverse strand, counting down.
TTAAAGATGAGTTACAGCTCACCGCATCGGCAGGGGTGTCCATCAATAAGTTTGTTGCCAAAATAGCTTCGGATATTAATAAACCCGATGGTTTAAAGTTTATAGGACCATCAACCATTGAGGCTTTTATGGAGAAGCTCCCTGTTGAAAAGTTTTTTGGCGTAGGCAAAGTAACTGCCCAAAAAATGAAGAACATGGGCCTGCATACCGGCGAGGACCTGAAAAAACTCAGCGAAGATGATTTAAGCAAACACTTTGGCAAAGCAGGCCGGTTTTACTACCTCATCGTGCGTGGCATTGATAACCGCGAAGTGCAGCCTCATCGCGAAACAAAATCATTAGCTGCCGAAGATACCTTTGCCTACGACCTTACCACCATAGAAGAAATGGAAGCCGAGCTGGATAAAATTGCCGCTACCGTTTGCAACCGCCTGCAAAATTACCAGTTAAAAGGCCGCACTATCACCCTTAAAATAAAATACAGCGATTTTAAGCAGATCACCCGCAATCAATCATACCCCGTTGGTGTAAACGACCTGGAAACGGTATGCGTCACCGCAAAAAAACTGTTAGCCGCAACCCAGCCCGAAGATAAAAAGATCAGGCTGCTGGGTATTTCGCTCTCCAACTTCGGAGAGATTGTCGCGAAGCAAAGAGAAGAAAAACCTACCGACCAGCTAAAATTATTCCCCTTTTAATAGTCCAAATAGTCAGGAACTATGGTGTCTTTACAATAGATTCTTGTACACTTATTGCAATTATACAGGTGAAAGGGATTTCCACAGGGTTTATTACCTTTGCACCCATGATTGATGTTATATTAAAGAAAGGCAAAGAGAAAGCAGTTTTACACCGCCACCCCTGGGTATTTTCCGGAGCGATTGAAAAAGTAAAAGGAAAACCCGAAAATGGCGAAATTGTAAAACTGATTGATGCTAAAGGCGCTTTTATGGCTTATGGTTTTTATAACGATCAGTCGCGCGTGGCATTGCGCCTTTTGGAGTGGGACGAAAATGTGGTGATTGATGAGCAGTGGTTCCGCAATAAAGTAAAAGAGGCCGTTGCCAGCAGGGATAATGTATTGATAGCTGGTGTTACCAATACCTGCCGTTTAATATTCAGTGAATCGGATTACCTGCCGGGATTAATTGTTGATAAATACGCCGATCACCTGGCTGTACAGGTACTTACATCGGGCATTGAAAAAATGATGCCCGCCATTATTGACGAGCTGAACACCCTTTTAAAACCGCTAAGTATTTTTGATAAAAGCGATGCTTCATCGCGCGGGCACGAGGGTTTGGAAACGCAGAATATTGTATTAGCCGGAAGCCATCCGCCTGCAAGGGTTGAAGTGATTGAAAACGGCATCGTTTATAACATCAACATCGCCGAAGGCCAAAAATCAGGCTTTTACTGCGATCAGCGCGATAACCGCAAAATTGTAGCAGCTTACGCCAAAGGAAAAAACGTACTGGATTGCTTTAGCTATACCGGTGGTTTTACTTTAAACAGCCTGCAAAATGGTGCGGCATCGGTTACCGCGGTTGATAGTTCTGTACTGGCCATTGATACTTTAAAAGAAAATGTTTTACTGAATAAATTTGATGCCGGTAAAGTAAGTACCATTGCATCTGACGTTAATAAGCAGCTGCGCAAATTCAGGGAAGAGGGTGCGTTTTTTGATATTGTAGTACTCGATCCGCCAAAATATGCACCGTCGCGCTCAGCGTTGGATAAGGCTTCAAGGGCTTATAAAGACCTGAACCGCTTAGGGATGCTGTTATTAAATAAAGGCGGCTTACTGGCAACCTATTCCTGCTCGGGAGCCATGAATATGGAAACCTTTAAACAGGTTATTGCCTGGGCCGCATTAGATGCCGGTAAACAGGTTCAGTTTATCCACCAGTTTTGCCAGCCCGAAGATCACCCCTTAAGATCATCCTTCCCTGAAGGGGAATATTTGAAAGGATTATTGTGCCGGGTGTTTTAATAGAATTAATTTACCTGTACCAGTAAACGACAATAAAAAAGCCCCATAAAGTTTAAACTTTATGGGGCTTTGTATATTAATAGTTTAATAAGTGCTTATTCAAAGTTAACGCCGCCGTAGCTGGTTTGGATATTTACCCTTGCCTCGCTGCTGCCCTTGCCTACATGGCCTTTATAATTGCGGGTAGTGCCAATGTGCCTGCTTCCATCTGGCGGGGTTTTACTGGTAATAGTTACCTTATCATCATTATAGTTAAACCCACCGTAAGATGTAGTTATATCAAAATCAAAGTTATTACCTGCCGGCACACCCAATGCCACACCAGAGTAAGAGGCATCAATGCTCAGCTTTTTTAAGGAATTAGCCAACTCGCCTATTTTAAAGCCACCCACGTACGAAAGGTTAAATTCAGCAGTGCCCCTTATTCTGCCCAATTTAAATGAGCCATAGCTTAAATCGGCTTTCAAGTTAGTGCAATCTTCAATCTCCGCGTTTCCGTACGAATAATCTAATTTACCGCCGTTCATATTAGCTATTTTTAAACTGCCGTAACTACCTTCAATATCGTTTGATGCATTTGAAAGGTTTTGTGCAGATACGCTACCGTATGATGAACTGATCTTTACACGCCCTTCAAGATCAGGCAATTCGATAGATCCATAGCTATCCTCTACATTTAAATCATTTTTGGCAGGCATAAAAACTACATAGTTTATGGTAAGCTTATGCTTTTTACTGCTACCACCCCAATTAAACAGGCTCCACGAACCATTGTTATTCCGCTCTATCGAAGTTCTGAATGAAACCTGGTCTCCGTTTTTACTATCGCTGATCTGCACGGCATCTACCAGTTTCTGTGCATCATCTTCATTCCCGGCTTCTGCTTTTATCTGTATATCAACCTTAATCTCGTGCCTGTCCCAGGTGTTAACTGTTATTTTACCGTACTGGTTACTCAGCCTGATACGGTCATTACCATCAACCGGGTAGCTTTTGCTATGGTTTTTAATCCTGACAGACTGTGCTGCATCTTCATTATTGTCATCACCATTATCCCCAGAAATACTGATGTTCAGATCTTTATTCAGATCGCCAAGGTTCACCGCTATTTTTGGATCTACCTCTAAATTAATTGAGGAGCCTAAGTCGCCAAGGTCAAGGTTCATTTTTGAGGTAACATTGTTTACCGTAAGCGAAATGGTTTTACCCAGGTCTTTTAACCCGGCTTTAAGCTCCTTGTTCAGATCGTCCATCGCTACCTGGAAATCCTTATCATTAAACCTGGTGTTAACCGATACTGAACTAGCTTTAGTAGTGACAGCAACATTAGTATTTTGCGCAAAGCCTGCATTGGCAGCAAAAAGGGCTGCCAGTATAAATAAAAGAGGCTTAAATATTTTTGATTTCATTTTTTTGATCTTTTTTCTCTTTGTTAAACTGCTCAACCACACTTAGCTGCTGGTTAAGCACTTCGGTTTGGATCTGCAAATTGCGGATCATGGCGTGCAGCACACGTTCCTGGTTAGGGCTGGTGGCTAAATCGCTGTTCAGTTTTTTATAGGTCGAATCCATTTTGGCAATCTCGGCACTAAACTCCTTGTATAATTGCGGGTCAGACTGTGCCAGCGATTTCAATTCCGTTCGCTTGGTTTCAATCATCGAGGTATACTGCACCTGTTGCTGTGCATAAACCGGGTTAATGGCTGCAAAATCAACTTTTCCATTTTTCTGGCTGTGCAGGAATAAAGAAAACCCAATACCCATCACTACTATTACGCTTGCCGCTACACTTAATACAAACCCTAACGAAAATGTTTTGGTTTCGCGCTTTTTTGGCTCGCCTTCCTGTACCGGCAACTGTTTTTCAATCCGGCTCCATAAATCTGCCGATGGCTCAAGGTCATCAAATTCTTCCCGGTTCATTTTCATGAAATCCTCTAATCGCTTGCTCATGATGTAATTCCCTTTCTTTTTAAAATTTCAACAAGTTTTCTTTTTGCCCTCAAAAACTGGGTTCTTGAGGTATTTTCTGATATATTTAGTATCTGTCCTATTTCTTCATGGTCATAACCTTCCAACAGGTAAAGTGATATTACTACCCGGTAACCTTCGGGTAAATCTTTCATCGCTTCTTTAACCCTTGCTGCCTGGTACTGGGTTTCTTCCTGGTCGTCAAATTCCTCATCGGGTATGTTCTCCAACTGGTCGCCTTCCATTTCAATAAATTCCATTTTGCGTTTGCGCAACAGGTTTATTGACCGGTTAACAACAATTTGTTTAAGCCATAGCCCAAAAGTGGTATCCTGCCTAAAATCCTTCAGCTTACTAAATGCATCAACAAATGCTTCCTGTAATACGTCTTCGGCTTCGGCAATATTTCCCACTATCCTAAAGGCGACGTTCAACATCGCTTTAGCATATAGCTTATACAACTCATGACAGGCTTTTTTACTCCCCTGCTTACACTCAACCACCAGGTTGTAGTGCTTATCTACATATACGGCTTCCAAATTTTAATCAGCTTGCATGTTATATGACGCAGTGTTTTTTGCAACGTTGCATGTGGACGCAAAAGAATTTAATTATCTGGACCAGAATTTACAGGATTTTAGAATTGGCAGAATTCCTGTACCATTCTGTTAATTCTAAAATCCTGTAAATTCTGATTCAGACAGCGGTCTTCAAAAAATCATCTATAGCCGCTACGGCACCTTGGTACCTTTCAGGGCCTATACCCGAGATAACTTTATAGTTAGCGTTTAAAGCATCTAATTCTTTATACCAAACATCCATAAAATGTTCGCGCATTTCGGGGAAATCACGCAGCGGGTCTTCTTCCCAGGGCAGGTCGATATTTAAAAGCAGATAAAGATCATAAGGGCGTTTAGGGAGTTCGTCCAAAACTTCCTGCGGCGAACTGCCAAACATCTGATCACTCCAGATCTTTACCGTAATAAAAGTAGTATCGCATATCAGCAGTTTGTTAGCCTGCGGCTGCATCCCGGCTTCTAAAGCCAACTGGCCGTAAAACATATTGATCTCATCCTGCCAGGTTGGCGGCTCGGTTAGCTTTTCGCAATACTCACGGGCATATTCGGGTACCCAAATAGTTTGGTAATGCTTTGCCAGGTAAGCAGACATGGTTGATTTACCGGTTGACTCAGGGCCAACTACCGCTATTTTTTTTATGGGGGATACTGTATTTTCCATTTGAGTTAAGCAGCCTGTTTTTTATAGTCTTTTTTCCAGTCGATATAGCCTAATACGGCAATGGCAACAAATACTGCATACATAACTGCTGTTAAATGCAGGCCCTTAAATATATAAACGCCTACATAAATTACATCAACAAAGATCCATATCAGCCAGTTTTCTAAAACCTTGCGGGCCAAAAGCACCTGCGCTATTAAGCTGCAAGCCGTACAAAAACTATCAATAAAAGGATAAGATGCAGGCGTAAGTTTTAATATAGAGCCTAATATATAGGTAAATATAATAATGGCTATTACTGAAAAAATAACTTCCTTTTTGGTGATGAGCAAAACAGGGGCCTTGTTTTCTGTTGCGGGTTTGCGGCTCCAATAATACCAGCCATAAAAATTCATGGCCATAAAATAAAACTGCAGCCCCATATCGGCATAAAGGCGCGCATCAAAAAAAATAAAGATGTAAATACCCACACTGATAATAGCGATCGGCCAGTTCCAGATATTGTTTTTGGCAGCCAGGTAAACGCATAAAAGCCCGGTAATTACGCCAATAGTTTCCAGCAAGGTTTGCTGCATCATCCATTGGTGAATGGTGTGTAATAGCTGCATGTTCAAATATAAATAAACTTTTTAAGCCCCGCTTAAAGGCAGTGTAAAGCTTACCATATAGTTACCCGCTTATCGGGCTCTACCCACATCTTATCGCCTTTTTTGATGTGAAATGCCTCGTAAAATTCAGGAATATCAGTTAGGGGTACATTTACCCGTAAAAACCCGGGTGCATGTACATCGGTAAGAATCTGGTTGGCTAATACCTCCTCGCGCTCATGCCCAAGCCAGCTCAGGGCATAGCCCAAAAAGAAACGCTGCATAGGTGTAAAGCCGTTTATCAGCTTCCCTTCTTTATATTGTTTGGTCTTTTTAAAGGCATCAATACCCAAAACAATACCACCAAGATCGGCAATGTTCTCGCCAAGGGTAGCCTTGCCGTTTATATGCAGGCTATCCAGCACTACATACCCGTTAAACTGATCAACTAATTTTTGGGCGCGCTGGGTAAACTTTACCGAATCCTGCGGTGTCCACCATGCTTTTAAGTTGCCTTTAGCATCATACAGACGACCTTCATCGTCAAAGCCATGCGTAATTTCGTGGCCTATTACCGATGCCGCTACATAGCCATAAGCCATGGCATCATCCACATCGGCATCTTTTATACCGGGGATCAGCAGCTGTGCAGCCGGCAAGGTGATCTCGTTATTTGATGGGCTGTAATTTGCATTATAGGTTTGCGGTGTCATGTTCCACTCTTTGTGGTCAACCGGTTTGCCCAATTTATTAATGGCGAAGAGATAACCCCAGTGCCGCGCATTCATCACATTGCCTGCATAGGATTCGCGGCTGATCATCAATGCCGAAAAATCCTTCCACTGATCAGGATAACCAACTTTAGGATGGATAGCGTTTAACTTAGCAAGCGCTTTCTGCTTGGTTTCGGCACTCATCCAATCTAACTTCATAATATGTTCGCGGTAGGCCTGGCGGATAGCTTCAACCTCGGCAAGGTATCTTTCTTTACTTTTTGGCGAAAAGTATTCCTTAACAAACAACTGGCCCAGCAATTCGCCCATCAGGCCGTTCTCGGTATCCAAAACACGTTTCCAGCGGGGTAGCTGTTCTTTTTGCCCGCGCAGGGTTTTGCCTGTAAAGCGGAAGTTTTCAGTAACCAGCGCGTTGTTTAAATAAGGCGCATAAGCTGCAAGCAGCTTTAAACGCAGGTATGCTTTCCAGTCTGCCACTGCAAAAGTTTTTAAAGCTTTATCAACCGCCCTGTAATATTCCGGCTGACCAACTATAACTGTATCAACCGGTTTTAATTCTAATTTTTTGAAAAGGATATTCCAGTCAATGCCCGGTGTTAATTTGTTTAACCCGGCAACAGACATTTTATTATAATTGGTATACGGATCGCGCAGGGCCTCGAGTTTACGGCTGCTATCAGCCAAAAACTTTTCAATATCGAAAGCGCTTTTTGCCCCGGCTATTGCCGCCTTCTCATCCACGCCGGAGAGCGAAAGCAGCGTAGGTAAGTATTTTGCCTGGTAATCAATACGGATACGGGTGGTGCGGGTATCGGTTTTAAAGTAATAATCGCGGTTAGGCAAACCCAAGCCTGCCTGCCCTAATTGCACCATCATTTTTGAGCTGTTCTTATCATCCTGCCCAACGTACATCCCAATAAAAGTACGGATGCCTACGGTTGTTAATGCTGCTGATGCATTTAAAATATCCTGCTCATTTTTTGCGGCATCAATAATTGCCAGCTGTGCTTTTAGCGGTGCAATGCCCGCCTGCTCAATGCCTGCACTATCAAGCCCGCTGTAATAAAAATCGCCTATTTTTTGGGTGGTTGATCCCTTGGGGGCATTTGCCTTTAAAGCATCCTCATTTATTTTTCTTAAACGCTCGCGGATCTCTTCGGTAACCTCATTACCAATGCCCCAGCTTGAGTATGCTGCGGGGATAGGATTCTTTTTTATCCACGTACCATTGGCGTACATAAAAAAATCAGTGCCGGGACTAACCGCTGCATCAATATTTTTGTAGATAGGATCGTCGGGGTTATCAATTATTTTTTTTGCCTGGTAAGCGCATAAAGTAAATGCCGCTGCAATGGCTATATAAAGAGCCGGTTTTTTGTTGATGTCCCGCATAATGATCAGTTGTAAAACAAACTTAATTAAAATTTGCAATTGAACTTTAGGCCATTGCAAATAATAAACGTATAAAATAAAACAGGCGCAATAAATTGCGCCTGTTTACTCTGTAATTTTTGGTTTACTACCAAATCTTCACCCTTTTATCAGGATCGATCCACATTTTATCGCCCTTTTTAATATGGAAGGCTTCATAAAACTCAGGCACATCAGTAAACGGACCATTAACGCGCATAAAGCCTGGGGCATGCTCGTTAGTTAGGATCTGGCTGGATAATGATTCCTTTCTTTCCTGCCCAAGCCAGCCCAATGCATAACCCAGGAAAAATCGCTGTATCGGTGTAAATCCGTTTATCAGCTTACCTTGTTTATATTGATCTGTCTTTTTAAAGGCGTCCAAGCCAATAACTATACCCCCTAAATCGGCAATATTTTCGCCTTGTGTGGCTTTGCCGTTTACATGCAGGCCATAAATGGTATAACCGTTAAACTGGTTAATAAGCACCTGGGCACGCTGGGTAAATTTCACCGAATCTGATGGTAGCCACCATTCTTTTAAATTTCCCTGGCCATCGTACTGGCGGCCGTTATCATCAAAGCCATGTGTCATTTCGTGACCAATGGTTGATGCGGCTGCATAACCGTAAACAACGGCATCGTCCACATCCTCATCTTTTATACCCGGAATGGTGAACTGCGCAGCAGGCAGCACAATTTCATTATTTGATGGGTTGTAATAAGCATTATAGGTTTGCGGTGTCATCCCCCATTCGGTACGGTCAACAGGCTTACCTAATTTGGCGGCATCGTACTCGTGCCAAAAAGTATTGGCGCGCATTACATTTAAGGCATACGGTCCGCGGTCAATAGTAAGGCTCGAAAAATCTTTCCAATGATCAGGGTACCCCACCTTAGGGTTTACTTTTGATAATTTATCGTAAGCCTTTTGCTTGGTTTGCTCACTCATCCAGTCCAGCTTTTTAATATGCTCCTTAAAACTGGTGCGCATGGCCTCAACCAGATCAACATACCGTTGTTTGGTTTTTTCGGGGAAATATTCTTTTACAAATATCTGCCCTAATACCTCACCCATCAGGCCGTTTTCGGTATCCAATACACGTTTCCAGCGGGGTAGCTGTTCTTTATTACCGCTTAATACTGTTCCGTAAAACCTGAAGATCTCACTATCAAAGGGTTTGCTCAGGTACGATGCAAAAGCGATGATGAGGTTTTTACGTAAATAGTTTTGCCAATCGCTGATGCTGTAATTAACAAGGGCCTTATTTAAGGCGCGGTAATATTCTGGCTGGCCAACTATAACTGTATCTACATTTTTGTAGTCCATTTTTTCAAATGTGCTTTTCCAGTCAATAAGCGGGGTTAGTTTGCTCAAGCCAGCCAAAGGCATTTTGTTGTAGTTACGATAAGGATCGCGCAGGTCTTCTAATTTCCTGGAACTGTCAGCAAAAAACTTCTCCATTGCATAGGTTTTGTTGCTTACTGTAACAGCCGCATCAGCGCTTAAGCCCGATAACTTGAAAATAACCGGTAAATGCTTTGTTTGGTAATCGGTACGAATATCAACACTGTGCTGGTCGGTATTGAAGTAGTAATCGCGGTTGGGTAAGCCAATGCCGCCCTGGTAAAGTTGCAAAAGGTTTTTATTACTGTTTTTAGCATCCTGCCCAACACCTAATGATATAGGAGTTTCAACGCCAATATTGGTAAGGTGGGCAAACTCATCAACCAGGCCTTTAACATCCTTTACCGCATCTATTTTATTTAATTCGGCTTTTAGCGGATCAAGGCCCTGCTTTTCAATATCAACGGTATCCAAACCACTGTAATAAAAATCGCCGATTTTTTGGGTGTTGCTACCCTTTTCGGCGTTGGCTTTTAAAGCATCTTCATTTATTTTTTTTAGCCGGTCCCTTAATTCCTCTTCAACAACATTGCCTATACCCCATGATGCGTATGCCGCCGGGATTGGATTTTTTTTGAGCCAGCCGCCGTTTGCATATTGAAAAAAATCATCGCCGGGCTTTACGGTGGTATCCAGATCTTTAAATATGATATCGTTTTTGGCGTAATCTTTTGTTTTATCCTTGCAGGCACTTAAAAACAAAGAAGCCGCAATGCTTATCATTAAGGCGTTTATTACAGTTTTGTTGGTCATACGTTTTACTTGTAGGAAATAAAATACAGTCAGTGTACAAAATATTAGACAATAAATTTACTGAAGAACCCTAAATCAGTACAATTTGTTTAATTACTGAACAAATAAACATTAAATAACAGTAATTATAATGCAGCCGGCTTGGGGAAATTAAAATTTACGAGCCAAAACAAGTAACATTAATGATACATTAACCCAGCGTGTAATTTTGACGCATTGATAATACTATTATAACAGTATAACACGGTTTATTCAGGAATTAAGCAACAAAACGCCTCAATTTTATATATAAATAACTCATAATCAGCTGTTATTTAAATTCACATGCTGATTGCAAATAAATTTTAAATCAACCTGAACTATGCAGCTTTTACCATATGCTGCTATTGTTAATAGCAGCCTTGAAAAATTACTGGCTTAACATTTGTTATGAAGTGAATAGCCCTGCATATTACCGATGAAAATTATAAAAACATCTACCTATAAAAAACTTGTTTTTGAATTCTCAGACGCCCAAGCTGAGGTATTTTGTTCTTTGTTTTGGGTTTAATCAATAGTTTAAATTAATTAGGGGAAAGGGAGCTTCAATAGAGCTCTCTTTTTTTTATGTATATATTTTTTACTATGTATGCATAGTATTATTTTTGACTACCAATTTTCCATTCATGTATTTTGAACTGACCGAAGAACAAATAATGATCCGCCAGGCTGCGCGCGACTTTGCGCAAACCGAATTAAAACCCGGCGTAATTGAACGCGACGAACATCAAAAATTTCCTGCCGAACAAGTCAAAATGCTGGGAGAACTTGGCTTTTTAGGGATGATGGTATCACCACAGTATGGTGGCAGCGGCATGGATGCCATCTCTTATGTTTTGGTGATGGAAGAATTATCAAAAATTGACGCCTCGGCTTCGGTAGTGGTATCGGTAAATAATTCATTGATATGTTATGGCCTGGAAAAATTTGGCAGCGAGTTTCAGAAAGAAAAATATTTAGTGCCTTTAGCCAAAGGCGAAAAAATAGGCGCTTTCTGCCTGTCTGAGCCCGAAGCCGGATCAGATGCTACCTCGCAAAAAACTACGGCCATTGACATGGGCGATCATTACCTGCTTAACGGGGTTAAAAACTGGATCACCAACGGTAACTCCGCTTCAACTTACCTGGTAATGGCCCAAACCGATGCAGCAAAAAGGCATAACGGTATCAATGCCCTGATAGTTGAAAAGGGAATGGAAGGCTTTACAATTGGCGCAAAAGAAAATAAGATGGGCATCCGCGGTTCTGATACCCACTCGCTCATGTTTACGGATGTTAAAGTACCAAAAGAGAACCGCATTGGCGAAGAAGGTTTTGGGTTTAAGTTTGCCATGACCACTCTTGAAGGCGGCCGCATTGGCATTGCATCGCAGGCATTGGGTATTGCCTCAGGCGCTTATGAGCTGGCCCTGCAATATTCAAAGGAGCGCAAGGCATTTGGCAAAGCCATTGCCGATTTACAAGCCACCCAGTTTAAATTAGCCGATATGGCTACCGAAATTGAAGCAGCCCGTTTATTATGCTTAAAAGCAGCCTGGTTAAAGGACCAGGGCCTCCCTTATGCGCAGGCAAGCTCAATGGCAAAGCTCTATGCATCTGAAGTAGCTATGCGTACTACCATTGAGGCCGTACAGATTCATGGTGGCTATGGTTTTGTGAAAGAATACCATGTGGAACGCCTGATGCGCGATGCCAAGATCACCCAGATCTACGAGGGTACATCCGAGATTCAAAGAATTGTCATATCGAGGGAATTATTGAAATAATTTGCCAAAATTTTAATAGGTTTGGCTATGCCAGTTAAAATACGACTAATCCTATCAACTTTATTGCTTTTTGCCCTTTTGGGTACGGCATCGGCACAAACAAAACTTAAAACAGGTGTTTGGCGTGGCTTGTTAAAATCAACAACAGGCAGCGAGCTGCCCTTTAATTTTGAGGTAAAGGATGTTGCCGCCGGCCAGGAACTTGCTATTATTAACGGGGCCGAACATTATAAGGTACCCGATGTAAAAACCCAGGGCGATTCTGTTTTTGTGAAGATGCCACTATTTGATTCGGAATTCAGGCTTAAGCTTGATGGTGAAACTTTAACCGGGAACTGGATCAGGCATCTTGGCGATCATGATTCGGCCATGCCATTTACTGCTACTGCTAATACCGCTTACCGTTTTATAAAAGACCCGGAAACACCTGTTGCTAATGTAACCGGCCGATGGGCCGCTGTTTTTGGCGAAGGCACTGAAGGCCGCGATGAATTAGTTGGTGAGTTTAAACAGGCAGGCAATAAAGTAACCGGCACATTTTTAAGCACTACCGGCGATTACCGCTATTTAGAAGGAACAGTATCGGGCAATAAATTATATCTGTCCTGCTTTGATGGCTGCCATGCCTTTTTATTTAAGGCGACCATAAACAATGACAAAACTCTAAGCGATGGTACACTTAACAGCGGTTTATCAGGCTTTGAAAAGTGGACCGCCGTTAAAAACGAAAATGCTAAACTACCGGATGCTTACTCGCTTACCGCGTTAAAACCGGGATATAAGAAAATAGATTTCACGTTTAAGGATCTGAATGGGAACAATGTTTCTTTAAGCGACCCGCAGTATAAAAACAAAGTGGTTATTGTACAGATATTAGGCTCATGGTGCCCAAACTGTATGGACGAAACCGCATTTATGATCAACAACTATTACAAAAAATACCATACCAAAGGTGTTGAAGTAATTGGCCTTGCTTATGAGCGCACTACTGATTTTGCAAAATCACAAAAAACAGTTCAGCAGTTAAAAGATCATTTTAATGTACCTTACCCTTTGTTAATAACCGGCTTTACACCAGCAAGCGGTCAGCCGCAAAAAAGCCTGCCAATGCTGGCTGATTTTAAAGGTTTCCCTACCACAATTGTTATTGATAAAAAAGGCGATGTGCGTAAAATTCATACCGGCTTTAGCGGCCCCGGCACAGGCGAACACTATACCGAATTTATTGAAGAATTTGATAAACTTACAGACAACCTGTTAGCTGAAAAATAAGAAATCATAAAGCGGAGCGATCATTGGCTACGGCGCTTTGTCGCCCGCTTTTACTATTAACCCGTTATCGGGTACCCATTTATCGTATTCTATAGCTTCAGCAACGCCTTTTGCATAAGGCCTGCCGCGCAGCTTTTCAACCAGGTGCAATGCGCCATCCATCCCGGCAGAAATGCCTGCGGTAGTGATCACATTACCATTATCAACAAAACGGGTATTGGCTAAAACCCTTGTTTTTGGATAGGCCTTTTGCAGGTTATCAATCTGTTTATGGTAGGTAGTTGCTGTCAGGTTATCCAAAAGACCCGCCTTGCCTAAAATAAACGCGCCTGTACATACCGATAAATAATATTGCGTATTGGTTTTGTGTGATTGGATCCATGCAATTACAGCCGGATCATTATTTGTTGGTTCAGTTGGGCCGCCAAAAACAACCAATACATCGCAAGCAGGCGCATCGGCTATGCTATAATCAGCAATAAGGGATACCAACCCTTGCGACCGGATCTTTTCTTTTGTTTTTGATACCGTAAATACTTTAAATCCCGCGGCAGAAAATACTTCCATCGGCCCGGCAAAGTCGAGCACCTCAACACCATCCTGTAAGTAAAAACAAACCTTTACGGGCTTTAACGCAATTTGCTTTTTAAAATCGCTCAGAGTCATTTTGATCAGCTGCATATTGCAATGCGGGCAGATCCCCGGTTTATCAAACTGTAAATTATCACAACTGCCGCCGCAGGGTCCGCATACATAAACTATTGAATCCGTTTGTACCGATGGCTCTGCCGCTAAAATACCCGAACAAGCCACTATCAGCAATAAAAGCAGGCAGATCTTTTTCATGGGGGTTGGTTTATAGTGTAAATATATTAATAGTACAGACGATAATCAGCACTGATTGTTACAGCGAAATAACCATCTAAAATTACAGAACTAATTGAAGCAGGGTGAATTACCCAATAAAATACCGTGTTTTTACCCTGAGCAATAGCCGCATATTTAACTAATTTTAATAAACTAAACCTTTAAAACAATGGAAACTCCTTACGTACAGGCACTTGTAAAGCTTGCAAACAGCCAATACCTAACCTATAAAGATCATGTAGAAACTGACCCGGTACTCTCGGCCCAGATCAAAGTTTACTGGGACGACCTGGGCTTTCCCTTCCCGGGTGTTCAAACGGCATGGTCGGCAGTGTTTGTTTCCTGGTGCATTAAAACAACTGGCGCTACCCGGGCCGAATTTCATTTTAGTGATGCCCATTCTGAATTTGTTTTCTTCGCCATAAAAAACAGGAAAGCCGGTATTGGTGTATTTCAGGCTTATGATTTTAATGAAGTAGTGCCCGAATTAGGTGATATACTGCAAAACAACCGCAATGGTAATAAATACAATTATGCTTATGCCAGCGCGCACAGCGAATATCTTTCGCACTCGGCCATTGTGGTTAAGAAAGGAGCCGATGCACAGGGCCCTTATTTGATAACCGTGGGCGGTAACGAGTCAAACTCCATCCGCACAAAAAGAATAGCTTTAAGTGCCGACGGAAAGATCCTGCCACGTGTAGACTCACCGTTTATCAGCCTGATAAAAGATTCTAAGTAAATCAAAAAGCCCCGCCAGTTTTTAATACCGGCAGGGCTTTGAATATTGTTATTATGATTATTTAAGTTTAGCCAATGCTGCTTTGATGCGTGGGGTAAGCTGCTGCATATCTTCCAGCGTGCTTGCACCAACCGATGCCCTGAACCAGTTAATATCATCGCCTGTACCAAAGGCCGAGAACGGAACAAAGGCAACCTTTGCTTCTTTAATTAAATAAAAGTTTATATCTGCCGATGTTTTCAGCACGGTTCCATCAGGTGTGGTTTTGCCGGTATAATCTATTTTAATAGTAAGGTAAATAGCACCCATCGGTTCAATGGCATCTACACTAAACCCTTCGGTTTTTAATTGCTGAAAGCCCTGGTAAAGGGTATTTAAGCTATTTTGAATATTGCCTTTTAAAGTAGTAAGGTAGCTGTTTACAAAATTATCTTGCTTTAAATATTTTGCCATAGCAACCTGCTCTGCCTTTGGCGACCATGCCCCCATGTGGCCAACTATAGCTTTCATGTGGCTCACTACAGCGGTTGGGCCAAAGCCCCAGCCTACACGTACGCCGGTAGCTGCAAAACATTTTGAGGCACCATCAACAAAAATGGTTACATCCTTTAACTCGGGGCGCAGGCTAACCGGGTTAAAATGCTCATGATGGCCAAATGTTAATTGCGAATAGATCTGATCGTATAAAAGGTAAAGCGGTTTTTCGCCTGCTTTACGGGTTTTGTTTTCAGCAATCACTAAATCACAAATCTCTTCCAGGTCCTTTTTAGTGAACATGGTACCTGTAGGGTTAAGCGGCGAACATAAAGCTAATAAAGCAGCACCTTTTAAATGCGGCGCAAGCTCATCTGCCGTAGGCATAAAATTATTTTCGGGGCGCGTTGGTATAATCACCGCTTCGGCCTTTAACAGATCGCAATAGTGATTATTGTTCCATGATGGTGCAGGGAAAACAACCTTGTCTCCCGGATCAACAACTGCTAAATAGATAGAATAGATCAATGGTCTTGAACCACCCGAGATCAGGATCTGATTAGGCGCATATTCCAGATCAAACCTTTCTTTGATAAATGCGGATATACTTTCGCGCAGGTTCAGCATCCCATCCGCAGGCGGATAATTGGTTTGATTATCATTATAAGCATCAATAATGCCTTGTTTCAGTTCGGCAGGGATAGGATAAATATTAGAGTCGAAATCGCCGATGGTTAAATTGGCAATATTTTGTCCTTGTCTTTTTAATTCGTTGATCTCGCCAGCAATTTTAATAATTTCGGAGCCGTGCAGATTTTGGGCTAATGAAGAAACGCTCATAACAGAAGTACGATTTGATGTGCAAATTTTGTTGTGCAAATGTACTTTTTTGAGCCGAAAGCAGAAAGGCAAAAGGAGAAAGGTTTTGCCGCGCTTTTGAGTTGCATAAAAACACGGTAATTCTACTACCTTAATTTTAACTTCTGTTTTTCAGCTCTCTAATTTGGCGGTATGCTTGACTGTTTAATAGCTGATAAACCCTGCTCTATACAGGCATTTACCTTTTTTGAACGCTTGTTTCTTTGCAGGCAAGTACCTAATTTTGCGCCTCAATAATTTGTTATGTCAAAAGCATCCGAAATAAAAAGTGGTAACATTATTCGTTTCAATGGCGAGTTGTTACAGGTTGAAGAATTTTTGCACCGTACACCAGGTAACTTACGCGCATTTTACCAGGCACGTATGCGTAACGTAAAATCGGGAAAGTTGGTTGAGTACCGTTTCCGTACAGACGAGGATGTGAGCATTGCCCGCGTTGAAACTAACAACTACCAATATCTTTATGAAGATAGTGGCTCGTTGGTGGTGATGGATAATACTACTTTCGATCAGCATAATATCCCAAAAACATTATTTGGTGCCGCTGTGAAATTTTTAAAAGAAGGCATGAATGTTATTGTGGCCTTTGAAAGCGAAGAACCTATTATGGGTTCTATACCCGGCTCTGCCGAGTTAGAGATCACCTACACCGAACCTGCCGTAAAGGGCGATACTTCAACCGGTGCAATGAAAAATGCTACCGTTGAAACCGGTGCCGAAATAAAAGTGCCCCTGTTTATCAATATAGGCGATAAGGTAAAAGTTGATACCGCTACTGGCAGCTATGTTGAGCGTGTAAAAGCTTAATGTTTGCCCTGTAAAAGATTAATATATCCTTAAAAAGCCTTCGGAAACGAGGGCTTTTTTGTTTCTTAGTTCGCATGCATAAATAATCCCTAAAACGCCAGCTCCAGCAATACCGGGCAATGGTCTGAATGCCTTGCTTCGGGGAGGATTGCGGCCCGTTTAATATTTTGCTCGAGCGTGGCAGTTGCCATGTTATAATCAATTCGCCAGCCCAGGTTCTTCGCGCGTGCATTGGCTCGGAAACTCCACCACGAATAGTTATGTGGTTCTTTGTTCAGGTGCCGGAAGGTATCGATATAACCCGAACCTATAAACTTATCCATCCATTCGCGCTCTTCGGGCAAAAAGCCTGATGAGTTGGCGTTTGATTTTGGGTTATGAATATCAATAGGTTTATGGCAGATGTTATAATCGCCGGATACCACCAGCTTTGGGCATTGCGATTGCAGCAGTTCTAAATAAAGACCAAACTCATCTAAAAAACGATATTTAAAGGCCTGCCTGTCATCGCCGCTTGAGCCCGATGGGAAATAAGCGCTCATTACCGAAACCTCATCAAAATCAACCCGGATATTACGGCCCTCGCGGTCAAAATCGCTGATACCACAGCCATACTCTACATGCTTAGGCGTTTGCTTGGTGAATATGGCAGTACCGCTGTATCCCTTTTTCTCTGCCGGAAACCAGTAATGCTCATAACCCAGATCTTCAATCAGATTTAATTCTGATACCACGTCAGGGCTGGCCTTAATTTCCTGTAAGCAAACCACATCGGCATCAGTAGCCTGCAGCCATGCCAGCCAGTTTTTACTAATTGCAGAGCGGATACCGTTAACGTTATAAGTTATGATCTTCATTTGTTGTATGTCGGAGTGTGGGGATTATTAATTATTTACTTTTGGAAACAGGATCTTATCCAACTGTTTACACTCCTTTTTGCTTAGCAATTCAACCGTCATGGGTACATCGCTCAAGGGGCGGTCGTTCTTGTCTTTTTTAACGGCGGCAATCCGGTCAACCATATCAATACCGCTTACCACTTCACCATACACGGTGTAGTTCTGATCAAGGTGCGGTGCACCTCCAACAGATTTATAATACTCCCTTTCCCAAGCGGGGATTTTGTGCCCTTTCAAACGCGTGTTTTCCAGCGTATCCATTTTACCATCTGTAAACCGTTTACCCTCTACAATATAAAACTGGCAACCGCTTGATGCCTTTGCAGGGTTATCATCCCGCGCAGCGGCAAGTACACCGCGTTTATGAAAAAGACTATCCCTGAATTCTGCCGGAACAGTGTAACCTACATCGCCATTACCTAATTCAGCACCAGGAGCTGTTTTTTTTGGATCCTTTGAATCCGGATCGCCACCCTGGATCATAAAATTCTGGATAACCCGGTGAAACATGGTGCCATTATAAAAGCCCTTTTTAGTCAGCTTGATAAAATTATCACGGTGCTTGGGTGTTTCGTTATACAAGCGGATAATGCAATCGCCATAACTGGTACGGATGCGCACATATTGATTTTTAGGCCCTTTAGCAAAGGCTGTTGCAATAACAAATACAATAAGTAAAGTGGTAAAAAGTCTTTTCATATTTATATACAGTTTAAGGCTATTTAATTATTCGGCACTGTCAATCATTCCCAGTTCCTCAAAATAATCAATTATTAATGATTTGAGTACCATTTCCTGTTCAAGTATGGTATAGTTAGGGATTACGCCAACCCGTTTCCAATGCGGCCAGCCATCCTGGTCAAGCCCTTCCAGCTCATAAAACCCCATCATGCTAAACAACTTGCAGTTGGCAATATGCATCAGCTCTTCCTTTTGGCGCTTGCTGAACTTACGTGGCCCCTGGCCAAGTTCCTGCACACCAATTAAAAACAGCATCACCTTTATATCCGGTTTTTCGTTATCAAACTCATCAGCAATGCGCTGCTGTAATATGTTCCATTTTAAATTTACTTCAGCAGGTTTCATAAGGGCAAATATAGTTCATTGCTTTATTAGTTCATTGCCCCATTAATACCATAAACAGGTAAGATTTTGACTGATAAGCATTTCTGTTTTTTATAATAGCACCTTGCATCAACCCTAAAAGCTAACAATATTGTTACGCGGCTCCCCAATTTGTAGCCGTTAATTAATTACCTTTGCATCATTGTTGCAAAAAGGCAGTAACTGATTTGAAAAGGAGTACATATCAAATTATCTCTTCGTGGATATTATTGATCTGCTTTGTAGCGGGCCAATACATGGTATATGCCCACCAGCATAATATTACTGCCAGCACGGGTAAGGTTATCCGCATAACTCAAAACTCATCGCACCAAACTGTTTCTGAAAAATGTGCCCTTTGCGATGCCATGCACCATACAGCAATGGTTGCCGCCAGTAATGTTTATTTTACGGCAACAGTAGTTGCCAATCACGTTTTCAGAACCTTTGAATATAAATTTACAAGCATCCAGCTTGTACTTGCCAGCGGGCGCGCCCCACCTGTTCCATTTTATTTTGTGTAACCATAAGAGTTTAAAGCACTTTTATGCGTTAGTACTGAAAAGATAATTTACTGTAAAAGTAATTTATGCAGTAAAAAATTGTCAAAGGGGTATGGTTTTATAGAGCCATTGCTCTCAAATTGAAAATTACAGCTATTAAAGCCACCATGAAACTCAACATAAAAACACTATTTATACTCAGCTTATTTTTATTTACAGCTGCTGTCACGCGTGCAAAAGGCAAATTAAAACCACCTGTAGAAGCGGGCAGTTTAACCGGAACAGTTACAGACAAAGCCGATGGCAAACCAATTATTGGTGCATCGGTAAATATTCCTGATATACATAGCGGTTCAATAACCGATGTAAACGGACATTTCAGCATCGCTAATTTGCCCAAAGGTATTTACCTGGTTCAGGTTAGTTATTTAGGTTATGCCACCTTTAACCAGCGGGTTGAACTGACTAAAACCAATGTGCTTAATATCCAGCTACAGTCGTCGGCCATTGAATCCGGCGAGGTGGTTATTACCGGGGTTAGTAAAGCCACCGAAATAAAAAGGGACCCGGTACCGATGACTGCCGTAAGCAAAACTTATATTGACCAGCGTTCGGCATCAGGCAATGTGATTGATGAAATTGCCAACCTGCCCGGTATAAGCGCTGTAACTACCGGACCAAACATTTCTAAACCCTTTATACATGGCTTAGGCTACAACCGCGTTGTTACCTTACAGGATGGCATTCGCCAGGAAGGCCAGCAATGGGGCGATGAGCATGGTATTGAAATTGACCAAAACTCAATCGACCGGATTGAGATCATAAAAGGCCCTGCAAGTTTAACTTATGGGTCGGATGCTATTGGTGGGGTTATTAACCTTATATCGCCGCCGCCGGTTCCTCAGGGTACTATTTCAGGTTCGGTAACGGGCAACTATGGCACCAACAATGGTTTGCTAAATGGATCGTTCCGTTTGCAGGGTAACAATAACGGGCTGGTATGGGGAACTATCCTATCGGCCAAAGAAGCAAAGGATTATCAGAACGAGCACGACGGCCGTGTTTATGCAACCAATTTTCACGAAAAGGATGCAAGGGCAATGGTTGGTTTAAATAAATCATGGGGATACTCGTATTTAAATGCCTCTATATTTGACGATCTGCAAGCTATTCCTGATGGCAGCCGTGATTCGGCAACCCGCCGCTTCACCAAACAGATCAGTGAGAATGATGCGTTCAGAACCATAGTGCCCAACTCCGAGTTAAACTCATACGGTATTCCTGATCTGCACCAGCACGTACAGCTTTATCGTATATACGATAACAGCAGCTTTAATTTAGGCAGCGGCAACCTGATTGTTAACTTAGGTTACCAATACAGCCACCGCCGCGAATACACCCATCCAACCCAACCTGAAACTGCCGGTTTAAACCTGCACCTATCTACCTATACTTACGATGTTAAGTACAACTTTAACTTAGGTAAAGATTACGAAACCACGTTTGGGGTTAACGGCCAGTACCAGAACAACACCATTGGCGATGCAACAGATTTCCCTATCCCTGCTTATCACCAGTTTGATGCCGGGCCGTTCTTTGTAGTCAAAAAAACCTTCGGTAAGTTAGATCTATCGGGCGGTGCCAGGTATGATGTGCGTTCGTTCCACGGGCAGGCTGCTTATATCGATACCACCAATGCTGCGTTCCCATCCTTATATACAGGCTCAAACCCGGGCAGCGCACCCAATGTTTACTCGCAGTTTACCGCTTTAAATAAAACATTTTCGGGCTTTTCAGGAAGCTTTGGCGGTACCTATAACTTTAGCGATAAGTTTTTACTGAAAGCGAATATTGCACGTGGTTTCAGGGCGCCAAGTATTGCCGAACTATCAGCTAATGGCCCTGACCCTGGCTCGCAGATCTACCACGTAGGTAACAGCAGCTTTAAACCCGAGTTTAGCGTACAGGAAGATTTAGGCGCCTTTTTAACCCTGCCTAATGTATCCTTCAGTTTTGATGTATTTAACAATAACATCCAGAACTATATATACCAGCAGGAAGTTTTAAACACCGATGGTTCTCCGGCTCACAACCCGACCTATCCATCGTATGAATTGTTTACTTATACCCAAAGCAAGGCCCGCATCAGCGGCGGTGAATTAGGGATTGATATTCACCCAATATCATGGCTGCACTTTGAAAACGAGGCAACACTTACCTACGGCACCAACTTAGGTAACGGCGGCCCGGTTGCTGACAGCCTGAAACACTTACCCTTCATCCCTCCGTTGCATACCCACTCCGAATTGCGTGCAAACTTTAACAAAGGGTTCGGCTCATTAAAAAGTGTTTATGGTTTTATCGGGTTTGATCATTTTGGTGCGCAAAACCGTTTCTTCTCGGCCTATGGCACAGAAACCTATACTGCGGGTTATAACCTGTTAAGTGCAGGCTTAGGTGGCAACCTGGTAAACAAGGCCGGTAAAACGGTTATTAAGCTATTTATAGAAGGAACCAACCTTGCCAATGTTAACTATCAATCAAACATGAGCAGACTTAAATATTTTGATAATCCAACTATACCGGCAGGTGTACAGCCCGGTATATTTAATATGGGCCGCAATGTAAGCTTTAAAGTGGTTGTGCCTTTTGATCTGTCGCAACACGTCAAATCATAATTTGTATATAAAAACGAATAAAAAAAGTCCTGCTTTAACCGGCAGGACTTTTTGTTTTATATCGACTTGGCTAACCTAAACTTAAGCGGCTGATTGCTTGCGCATGCTGTTCACTATACGCTCGCGATGCTGCATCCCCCAGTTCCTTAATTCATTTACCACACTATCTAACGACCGGCTATAGGGTGTTAATTCATAAACGATAGTAACCGGTGTGGTAGCAAATACCTTGCGGGTAACAAATTCGTTCAGTTCCAGTTCGCGTAATTCTTTTGATAATATCTTTGGGGTAATACCATCCAGCGAACGCTGAATATCATTAAACCGCATGCCACCGTTTGATAAGGATACAATTAATGGCAGTTTCCACTTACCGTTTAACACATACAGCGCGTCCCTTACTGCTGATACACTTGCCTTGCAAGCCTCCGGTGTATGTGTTTTATCGTTCCCAAAATGTGATTCCATTGTGTAAATGTAGCGTACTATCCTAAAAGATACCACTATCCTTTGGGATAGTACTATTCTTTTGATAGTAAAGGTAATTATATTTGTATCAAGAAAAGAAGAAATATGAAAGCTATTAAAATCACTTACTGGGTTACTACAGCCATAGTTGGAATAATGATGACCTATTCTGCCTATGCCTATTTAACGCAGCCCGCAATGGCACAGGCATTTCAGCATTTAGGTTATCCTGATTATTTCAGGCAGGAACTTGCCTTTATGAAACTGGCAGGTGTGGTACTATTGTTAACACCATTAAAATCACAGATCAAGGAATGGGGTTATGCTGGTTTTACCATTGTATTTATCTCGGCCTTTATCGCACACTCCGCCTCCGGCGATCCTGTTTCTGTACGGATAATGCCGCTCATATTTTTGGTTTTGTTAGCCGTATCGTACTATACCTACCATAAACTCAAAAAAGCTATATAACAAAGAAGTTGTTAACCCGGGAGTATTAGCACCCGGGTTAGCGGCATCATAATCTCCTCATTAACGGTTATCTTTGCCGTATGAATTTTATTTCTTCCTTCTGCTCACTTCAAAACTGCCAGTTATGAGGGTAATGGCTTTTGATTATGGCACCAAACGCATAGGTATTGCTGTTACCGACCCAATGCAGATCATTGCAACAGGGTTGGATACCATACACCCGAACCAAATCCTGGAATACCTTAAAAAATACCTGCAAACCGAGCAGGTAGAACGTTTTATTGTAGGCGAACCCAAGCAAATGGATAATACGCCATCACAATCAGCCATTCATGTTAAAGGATTTGTGAACCTGCTTAAAAAAACCTTTCCCGAAATACCTGTCCAAATGCTGGATGAACGTTTCACATCAAAAATGGCATCCGCTGTTATAGCCCAAAGCGGCATGAACAAAAAACACCGTCAGAATAAAGAATTGGTTGATACCATTTCGGCAGTGATCCTGCTGCAATCGTGGATGTCAATGGGTGATTTCAGATGATTTAAAGGCCTCACCTAAATCCTCTCCTTTGGAGAGGACTTTAAAAGATTGATGGATAAACCCCTACCTACTCCTTTCCCGTGTAAGGAATAGCACAAGGCCGCGCTTGAAAAAGCCTCACCTAATCCTCTCCAAAGGAGAGGACTTGAAAAGCTTTGTTTAATAAAATCCAAAACGGGTAAAGGCCTGTCAGAAAAGCGGGCCTGGGAGTATGGCCTGCAGCCGGGAAGCTTTTTTCTGACTTGATCTTTGGTTAATTCCATCTAAGGGAAAGTGACTAAGCCCCCGCGGCTATGAGCGGAACGGTGCCCCTCATCTACCATAAATTATATTCACTATAAACACGACCCCTCCTTTCCCCAGGAAGGAATCGCACAAAGCTTTAATTTTGAGCAAATCCTTTAAATATATCCCTACAAATCAATTAGTTAAATAAAATCTTAGTCAAAAAAATAGCCAAATTCCATAATCATTAAAACCAACAGTGTATCTTTGCCGCATGGAAATCCTCCCCCATAACCTGCAGGAGTACCTTGATGAGCATTGCGAACCGGAGCCGGAATTGCTAAAATCCATCAACAGGGAAACCTATTTAAAGGTGCTAAAGCCACACATGCTTTCGGGCCATTACCAGGGTAGGGTGCTTAGTTTTATAAGCAAAATGATGCAGCCGAAACTCATTTTAGAGATAGGCACATTTACCGGATACGCCACTATTTGCCTTGCCGAAGGCTTAACCGAAGATGGAACTATCCACACCATTGAAGTTAACCGCGAACTGGAAGAAATGCTTTCTTCACATTTTGAATCAACAAATGTTAGCAAAAAAATAAAGCTTCATTTTGGGCAAGCAGAACAAATAATAGGCACTTTGCCGTATAACGACTTCGATATAGTGTTTATCGATGCGGATAAAAAGAATAATTATACTTACTTTGAACTCGTATTGGACAAAGTAAGGTCCGGAGGATTAATAATAATTGATAATGTTTTGTGGAAAGGGAAAGTGTTTGGCGAAGAAAAAGATGCCGATACACAACTTATCCGCAAACTAAATGACAGTATAGCTGTTGACACGAGGGTTGAAAAACTGATCCTTCCTGTCCGCGACGGCTTGATGATCATCCGAAAAAAGTAAATTATGAAGAAACTCTTATTGTTTGTTACAATGCTGACACCTGCCCTAATGGTATCGGCACAAAAAAATACCCCACAATCTTATATAGATCAGTTTAAGGACGACGCCATCCGCATAATGCACGAAACCGGTGTACCCGCAAGTATAGTTTTAGGTGTTGCCATGCATGAGTCGGGTTGTGGAAACAGCCAGCTGGCACAAAATTTAAACAACCAGTTTGGTGTTAAAGGGGGCTCAGGCGCGGTTTATTATCACCATAAAAAGAAGGTACACTCATCATACAAACGCTACCAGTCGGTATTTGATTCTTTCCAGGATTTTGCCCGAATCATGACGGAGCGTCGCGAGTTTAGCGGACTAACCGAAGCTTTCAGCCATTTTGATTATGCAGGCTGGGCACATGGCATACAAAAACGCGGTTATGCCAGCAGCCATAAATGGTCGGCACAGGTGCTTGGGTTGATTAAAAAATATCAGCTATATAACTTTGATGAAAATCCTGCCGCCAGCCAGGATGAGGACGAGATAGCTCAAAATAACTAAGTATTTTAACTTTAATATTTAAAGCGGCATTTAACTTGCCGCTTTTTTTGTGCCGTAAACTTTTTACAGGCTTTCGCACACAAACCCGCCACCTGTTCTTATCCTATCCACCTGTGTAACAAATCTATGATGAACCTTAGCGGGGCTGCCGTATAGCTGAATGTTTTTTATATTAGTAAAAACTATTTTTCAGCTCTAAAATGCCATTCTGAAAAAACCGGGATGGCCGTTTTTTTAATACTCAAACCATAACAAATGAAAAAACTTTTACTTTTTTGTTTCGTGCTGCTCACTGCCCGGCTAAGCCGCGCGCAGGAAACTTTCCCGGTCAATGGACCCTGGGATGTTCGTCCGGGGCAGTACGCATTCACCAATGCCAACATTGTTATTAGTTCCGATCAAACTATAACAAACGGCACATTACTAATTAAAGACCGCCAGATAGAAGCCGTAGGCGCCGATGTTAAGATCCCGAAAGGCTATGTAACCGTAGATTTAAAAGGGAAATATATTTACCCTGCATTAATTGATGCCTATACTACTTATGGTATCCCCGAGGCTGCAAGGCAATCATTTCCGGGTGGCGGATTTGGCCGCATGGCGGTTTATACCTCTACCAAACCAGGTGCCTATAACTGGAACGAAGCTATTAAGCCTGAAATGAATGCAAAGGCGGTTTTTCATGCTGATGCCTCAAAGGCCGAAGATTTGAAGAAAAACGGTTTCGGAGCAGTGCAAACCCTGATCCGCGATGGTATTGCTCGTGGAACATCGGCAGTAGTTACCTTAGGTGATGAGCGCGATAACGAAGTAATGCTGAACAGCGAAGCTGCGGCTAACTACTCTTTTAGCAAAGGCACTGCGGCAACAAATTATCCATCATCATTAATGGGGAGCATCGCCTTACTGCGCCAAACTTATTATGATGCGCAGTGGTACAAAAATCAAAAGGAAGAATACAACATCTCGTTAGATGAGTTTAACAGGATACAGGGCATCCCGCAAATATTTGAAACCGGCGATCCGCTAAGCGTACTGCGCGCCAACAAAATTGGTAAAGAGTTTGGCAAACAATATATTTTTAAAACCGATGGGCAGGAGTACCGCCGCATTGATGCCATAAAGGCAACCGGCGGCAGCTTTATTATCCCGCTTACCTTCCCCGAGGCTTTTGATGTGGAGGATCCGTTGGATGCCCGCAACGTAACTTACGAGCAAATGAAAGATTGGGAACTGGCACCAACCAACCCAGCAGTAATGGAAAAAGCAGGTATTAAATTTGCCATCACCTCATTCGGCCTGCAAAAGGCCGGTGATTTCTGGACCAACCTGCGCACCGCTATTGATAATGGTCTGAGCGAAAAGCAGGCATTAAATTCATTAACCGTTATCCCTGCCGAAATGCTGGGCGTTTCCGATAAAGTAGGTACGCTTGATAAAGGTAAAATGGCCAACTTTATCATCACTTCAGATAACATCTTTAAAAAAGACAATGTTATTTATGAGAACTGGGTTGAAGGGCACCAGTTTGTTGTGAGCCGTATGGACGTAACGGATCTGCGCGGAAACTATAATTTTACCAGTGATGCCTTAGCCAATGTATCCCTTAAAATAGGTGGCACACCCGGCGCATACGAGGTAAATATTGAACGCAACGATGCCGACAGTGCACGCGCCAAAGGAACCATTACCCGCACAGGTGATATGGTGAGTATTTATTTCGACCTTAAAAACAAGCCGAGCGGCAACATCCGTTTAAACGGGTATATCACTAAAGTATCGCCCCTTACCATCCGCGGAAGCGGGATATTGTCTGATGGTACCGAGATAAAATGGACGGCTACCTATGCCAGTGCGGCAGCAGCACAGCCAGCCAAACGCGAGCAGCCTAAGCCGGCCTTAACTTATGGCCCGGTTATTTATCCTTTTACTGCTTATGGCAATGCCGAGCATCCAAAGGCCGAAACTGTATTGTTTAAGAACGCTACCGTTTGGACCAACGAAAAGGACGGTATTTTACAAAATGCCGATGTACTGATAGAGAACGGCAAAATAAAAGCAGTGGGCAAGGGCCTTGCCGCCGCCGGTGCTAAAGTTATTGATGCAACGGGCAAGCACCTGTCACCGGGGATTGTTGACGAGCACTCGCACATTGCAGGCTCGGGCAGTATTAACGAAGGTACACAGGCCGTTAGTGCCGAGGTTAGGATAGCCGATATTTTAAACTCCGAAGATATTAACCTGTACCGCCAGTTGGCTGGTGGGGTTACTACCTCACATATTCTGCATGGTTCTGCAAACCCTATTGGCGGGCAAACCCAACTAATTAAACACCGCTGGGGTGTACTGCCTGACGAAATGAAGTTTGAAGGATCAGACGGGTTCATCAAATTTGCATTGGGCGAAAACGTAAAGGGCAGCAACAACGGCCCATCAAACGGTGCAGCACGCTACCCGCAAACGCGCATGGGTGTTGAGCAGGTTTATATTGATGAGTTTACCCGCGCCAAAGAATATAAAGCAGCTCGCGCCGTAAAAGGCAACAACGTGCGCCGCGACCTGGAGCTGGATGCCATTGTAGAGATATTGGATAATAAAAGGTTTATCACCTGCCACTCCTACGTACAATCAGAGATCAATATGCTGATACACGTGGCCGATTCAATGGGCTTTAAGATCAATACGTTCACCCACATTTTAGAAGGTTACAAAGTGGCTGATAAAATGAAGGCACACGGTATTGCAGGCTCAACCTTTTCTGATTGGTGGGCCTACAAAAGCGAAGTTTCGGAAGCTATCCCATACAATGGTATGCTGATGCATGATGTGGGTGTGAACGTTGCCTTTAACTCCGACGATGAAGAAATGGCACGCCGCCTTAACCAGGAAGCCGGTAAAGCAGTTGCTTATGGCCACATGAGCGAAGAAGACGCCTTAAAATTAGTTACCCTTAACCCTGCAAAAATGCTGCATGTTGATAAACGAGTAGGCAGTATTAAAGTGGGTAAAGATGCCGATTTAGTGCTTTGGTCTGCCGACCCGTTATCAATTTACGCCGTTGCCGAAAAAACTTATGTAGATGGTATTCCATACTGGGATATTGATAAGGATGCGGCCAACCAAAAAGCAATGAAGGCTGATGAAGCAAGGCTTATTCAAAAAATGATTGCTGCTAAAAATAAGGGAGCTGTTACCCAAAGGCCACAAGGCCGTCGGCCGCGCATGGACGAAGAATCTGGCGAGGATGACGAATTTGTAGTTGGCGATGGTAATACAGCAACGCAAACCAAAACCTCACAAACAGCTAATCATCAATAATCCTTAACTGATCAACAATATGAACAAGATATTTTTAATTTTTGGAGGATTATTGCTAAGCACCATCCTCACTTATGGCCAGGCAAATATTTCGCCAGCCAAAGCACAATCAAAACCTATAGTTATCAGCGGTGGCACTATTCACATTGGTAATGGGCAGGTAATTAATAATGGTTACATCGCTTTTGATAAAGGTAAAATAACAGCCATTGGCACGGGCGCAGCCCCTGCAAACGCAGGGGCCGATGTTATTGACGCAACAGGCAAGCAAATTTACCCCGGCTTTATTTGCCCGGTAACTACCCTTGGCCTGATTGAAATTGAAGAAGGCGCAAGAGGTACTGTTGACGATGAAGAAACTGGCGAACTAAACCCGGATGCCCGCTCGATAGTTGCGTTTAATACGGACTCTAAGGTTATCCCAACCGTACGTTCAAATGGCATCCTGATGGCGCAGCCAACGCCAACCGGAGGAATTATTGCAGGACAATCGTCAGTAGTAATGCTTGATGCCTGGAATTGGGAAGATGCCGCCTATAAAATGGATATGGCCATCCACATGACCTGGCCAGTTGCCCGTGCTAATGGCCGCAGAAGAGCCCCAACCCCGGGCGTTCCGCAGGAATCACCAGCCGAAAGGGCACAAAAAGCTATTGATGCCATTATAAATTTATTTACCCAGGCTAAAGCATACGCAGAGATAGCTAAGCCAGCGGTTACCAATATACGTTTTGAGGCAATGAAAGGCCTGTTTAACGGCAGCAAAAAACTATTTGTAAACGCCGAAGGCGCTAAAGAGATAGTACAGGCTGTTGATTTTGCTAAAAAATTCGGCATACAGGAAGTTATTGTTGGTGGCAATGAATCATACTTAGTTACCGAGGTGCTGAAAGAAAACAACGTACCCGTAATACTACGCGAAACACAAAGGCTGCCGGATAAAGACGAGGATGATGTTTACCTGCCTTACAAACTACCAAAAATGCTACAGGATGCGGGCGTAGTATACGGACTTACAGGCATAGGCTTTTGGCGCCAGCGTAACCTGCCCTTTGAGGCCGGCGAAGCAGTGGGCTACGGCTTAACCAAAGAACAAGCCATCTCCATGATAACCCTTAACAATGCAAAAATATTAGGGATTGATAAAACTGTCGGGACTTTAGAAGCTGGCAAGGACGCAACCTTATTTATATCAAAAGGCGATGCTTTGGATATGATCAGCATTGATGTGCAAACTGCATTTATACAGGGCCGCAACATTAACCTTGATAACTTACATAAACAACTGTACCGTAAATTTGCCGATAAATACGGTGTAAAAGCTAACCTGTAATTTTCGGCATCAGCACAAAACAAAAAAGCGACGGGTATTACCTGTCGCTTTTTTTTATGAGATAGCAAATGCTATATTTGTTCAATATCCCGATGATCTCGCTGGCCGTACATTTTTCTTGCACACCGGTTTGCATATTTTTCAGCGTTAATAAACCGCTTTCAATTTCATCACTACCGATAATAATGGTGAAGGGTATGTTTTTATTGTTGGCATAATCTAACTGCTTTTTAAGTTTTGCACCTGCGGGATACAGCTCCACATTGATATTTTGCTTCCGCAGATTTTGCAATACGGGCAGCGAAAATGTTTCGCCATCCTTATCAAAACAACAGATCAGTAATTGGGTGGATTGATTGGCTGCCGCCGGGAAAAGATTAAGCTCATCCATTACATCATAGATCCTGTCGGCCCCGAATGAGATCCCTACCCCTGTGAGGCCCTTTAATCCAAACATACCTGTAAGGTCGTCATAACGGCCACCTCCGCCAATGCTGCCCATAGCCACCTCATTGGTTTTAACTTCAAATATTGCACCGGTATAATAGTTTAAGCCGCGGGCAAGGGTAATATCAAGCTCAAGTATACCCGTTTGCAGCGGGCAGTTTTCAATATAATTTAATACTGTTTCAATTTCCTCACAGCCTTTTAAACCTATTGCTGAACTTTCAAGGGCATTGCGCAGGCTTGCTAATTTTTCGGTATTTGAGCCTTGTAATAAAATAACAGGCTTTATTTTTTCAATGTCAGCAGCAGTAAAGCCCCTTTCCATCAACTCTTTTATAACACCATCAAGGCCAATTTTGTCGAGTTTATCAATGGCTACAGTAAGGTCAATTATATTATCAGATTTATCTATAATCTCGGCTATTCCAGATAGTATTTTTCTATTATTGATTTTTATCGTGAAATCCTTTAGCCCCAGTTTGGTTAAAGCCTCATCATAAATCAATACAAACTCGGCCTCGTTCAGTAAAGAATCAGAGCCAACCACATCAGCATCGCATTGGTAAAATTCGCGGTAGCGGCCTTTTTGCGGCCTGTCTGCACGCCAAACAGGCTGCACCTGGAAACGTTTAAATGGAAAGGTGATCTCGTTTTGGTGCATCACCACGTAACGGGCAAAGGGAACGGTCAGATCGTAACGAAGGGCTTTTTCAGAAATAATTGGTGTAAGCCTTTTGGTATTATATTCAAAGGTTTCATCCTTTAGTTTTTTAGCTTGGGCGGCATCCCAAAAATCGCCGCTGTTCAATACTTTAAATATCAGCTTATCACCTTCATCACCGTATTTCCCGGTTAGGGTGGTCAGGTTTTCCATGCTCGGTGTTTCTATTTGCTGATAACCGTATTTGCGGAAAACGCTTTTAATGGTATCGAAAATAAAATTACGTTTCACCATTTCGGTAGGTGAAAAATCGCGGGTGCCCTTTGGTACGGATGGTTTGATGGATGCCATAGCCGCAAAGGTAATAAAGTAAATTGTTAGCGCCATGCCTAATGGATTTTCTGGCGAAAGCGCAATAGCTAATTAATATGCATGTGCTTTTATGCATATCGACCAGGTGGCGTACCTACGTCACGCAGATCAATAGGACTTTTTTTATCTACCGATATTAAGCACCTCCGGCGCTATTTGTTATACGGCAAACTTCCAGCTGTTTAATACGGGTATAGCGTGGTGGGCCGTCATATCAAACTGCACAGGTACTACCGATACGTAGTTATGATCAAGGGCCCAAACATCGGTATCCTCGCCGCCATCATTTGATTGAAATACACCGGTAAGCCAGTAATAAGGGCGTTTATATGGGTCGGTACGCTCGTCAAATTCTTCGGCCCATTTGGCATTTGCCTGGCGGCATATCTTAATTCCTTTTATATCAGCCGTTGCCGGAAAGTTTACATTTAATAAAGTAGCCGTTGGTAAACCGTTTGCTAAAACCTGCAAGGCTATTTCCTTTACATACTTTAAACAATGGCTAAAATTGGCCTGTAAAGTATAATCATCTAATGAAAAACCAATCGAAGGGATGCTCTCAATAGCACCCTCAACCGCGGCAGACATGGTGCCCGAATACAAGATATTGATAGAATTATTTAAACCATGATTAATGCCCGAAACACAAAGATCCGGCTTTTTGCCCTTAAATATTTTGGTTACCGCCAGCTTTACACAATCAACCGGGGTGCCCGAGCAGCGGTACATTTCAATGCCTTCATAAATCTCTACCTGATCTAACCGAAGTGGCTTACCTATAGTAATTGCATGCCCCATTCCTGATTGCGGACTATCGGGGGCCACTACTACCACCCGGCCAATTTCGGCCATTACATCCATCAGTGCTTTGATACCCGGAGCGGTTATACCATCGTCATTTACAACAAGAATGGTTGGTTTGTGATTTTTCATTAGGTACAAAATTAGTTATATTTGATTTATGCTTACTGTTGAAAAGAAAAAGAAATACACCGCTGAAGATTATATGCTGCTTGAGGATGGTACGCCTTTTCAACTAATAAATTATGATCTTATTATGTCGCCTTCACCCATCCCTGCACACCAGGTAATTTCTGCAAGGCTTTTACAGGCAATGTATAATTTTTTGGATGCAAAGAACGATAATGGATTTTTAGTAAGCGCGCCAATGGATGTTAGGTTCGATGAGGGAAATGTGCTGCAGCCTGATATTCTTTATATAGTAGCGGAAAGAAGAGATGAAGTTATTAAGGAGCGTATTGAAGGCGCTCCCGATCTTATCATTGAGATACTTTGGCCGGCAAATGCTTATTACGATCTACGGCAAAAAAAAGATATTTATGAGAAATATGGCGTTAAAGAATATATTATTATTGATCCGATAGCGCAAAACGCTGATCTGTATGCGCTGGAAAATGGCATTTTTTATCTACATCAAAAAGCTCAAAAAGCAGAATCATTGAATTCTGTAATATTAGAAGGTTTAACATTCGATCTGAACAAAATATTTAATTTTTAATAGTTTCGAAATACACTGTCTGTTAAATCGACTTATAAATCAAAAAGGGGGAGCAATGCTCCCCCTTTTTGATGGTATTTAATTTTTTATAAACTGTTAATCCACTTTACCAGTTCATCGCGGGATTTTCCCGTTTTCTGCTGAAGTTTGCCAAGCGTTTCATCGTCTTTACCTTCTTCGTGTATCAAGTCGTCGTCAGTCAGATCGCCGTAAGCTTGTTTTATTTTACCTTTCAACTCGTTCCAGCCGCCTTTTAATTCTAATTTGTCCATGATGTTTTTTTGTTAGATGTTATTAAATAACAGCCGTACATCATTATGGTTTTGAAGAATTAATTTCTTTATAAAGCCCCCGCCTTAATCTCTTCCACAACCGCCGGATCAAGCAAAGTAGAAATATCGCCCAGGTTGCCGGTATCGCCTTCGGCTATTTTACGTAAAATACGGCGCATAATTTTTCCCGACCGCGTTTTTGGCAATCCTGTTACAAACTGGATCTTATCTGGCCTGGCAATAGCGCCAATAATGCGCGATACCGTCATCATAATATCTTTTCGGGCAAGCTCTTCGTCGCCATGCTGGTTAGGGCATACCACATACGCATATACACCCTGCCCTTTAATATCGTGCGGGTAACCAACCACTGCTGATTCAACTACGCTGCTGTGCATATTAATGGCATTTTCTACCTCTGCGGTACCAATTCTGTGGCCCGATACATTCAGCACATCGTCAACACGACCTGTTATGCGGTAATAGCCATCCTCATCGCGCAGGCAGCCATCACCGGTAAAATACAAGTTCTCGTAAGTGGCAAAGTAGGTAGTGCGGCAGCGCTCATGGTCGCCGTAAGTAGTACGCAACATGCCCGGCCACGGAAACCGGATACAAAGATTTCCGCTTACACCATTACCTTCAATTATATGACCATTTTCATCAACTAAAACGGGCTGCACACCCGGTAGCGGTAAACTTGCATATCCTGGTTTGGTAGGGGTTATCCCGGCAATGGGCGAGATCATAAAACCACCTGTTTCTGTTTGCCACCATGTATCAACTATAGGGCATTTTTTATGCCCTATCTTTTCATCAAACCAATGCCATGCCTCCTCGTTCAAGGGCTCACCAACAGAACCAAGTTTTTTAAGCGAGCTCAGGTCTTTTCCGTTAAGCAGATCATTACCAAAACTCATTAATGAGCGGATGGCCGTTGGTGCAGTATAAAGGATATTTACCTTGTGTTTTTCAACAATATCCCACAGGCGGCTTGGTGTGGGCCATGTTGGGATCCCTTCAAACAATACAGAGGTTGCTCCTTGTGTAAGTGGCCCATAGGCAATATAGGAGTGGC
This sequence comes from Mucilaginibacter sp., assembly GCF_965277465.1. Taxonomy (GTDB): domain Bacteria; phylum Bacteroidota; class Bacteroidia; order Sphingobacteriales; family Sphingobacteriaceae; genus Mucilaginibacter. The sequence continues at coordinate 1,036,971 of NZ_CBDICW010000001.1, read as the reverse complement.
CAGTTATCCAGCCAATATCGGCCGTACAAAAATAAACTTCGCCCTGATTGTATTGAAAAGCATTGGCAAAAGTATAACCCGTATAAACCATGTAACCACCACAAGTATGCACCACGCCTTTAGGTTTCCCGGTTGAGCCTGATGTATACAGTATGAACAGCATATCCTCGGCATCCATTTCTTCGGCAGGGCATTCAGTATTCCCCTGCGTTTCTACTTTTTTAATTTCATCTTCCCACCAAACATCGCGGCCCTTTATCATTGAAACAGGCGTGCGGCTGCGGGTAAGTACAATACATCGTTTAATTGATGGGCATTGTACCAGCGCATCATCAATAATATTTTTAAGCGGCACTTCCTTATTACCTCTTAATCCCCCGTCAGATGTGATCACAATATTACATTCGGCATCCTTTATCCTGTCTGCAATGGATTGGGCCGAAAAACCACCGAACACCACGGAATGAATAGCACCTATGCGTGCACAAGCCAATACCGCTATAGCTAACTCAGGCACCATAGGCATATAGATACATATCCTGTCGCCCTTTTTAGCGCCGTTGTTTTTTAGCACATTGGCAAACTGGCAAACCTTTTCGTGAAGTTGTTTATAAGTAAGTACGCGGTGATCTTCCTGCGGATCATTGGGCTCCCAGATGATAGCCGGCTTATCGCCCAGGGTATCTAAATGTCGATCAAGGCAATTCTCCGTAATATTCAACTTTGCGCCTTCAAACCATTTTATTTTGGGCTCCTTGAAGTTCCAGTCTAAAACCTTATCCCATTTTTTTCGCCATAAAAAATTATTGGCAATGCCTTCCCAAAATTGTTCGGGCTGTTCAACGCTTTGTTTATAAACCTGGTGATATTCTTCGAAAGAGTTTATCTTCAATGAGGTGTTCATAGATGATTTAATTGGTGGCGTAAATTAGTGAATTTTTATATTAAGCAAACAACTGAATAAATCTTTTTAAAATATTTTAAGAAGTTGGTGTTATACCGTTATCTATATATGCATGAGCTGAATTATCCAACAATTTCACCTATGCTCAAAAAAGAAAGAGATACAATATATTAACAGTATTACTTAAGTTTAACAGCCGCTGATAGTTGCCCTTTTTATCTAAATAAAAGAATTTGAAAAATAATTGAAAACGGTATTGCCTATTTGATATAAAATCCTGATATTTGCAAACTCTTTACAAAAAGGGAGAATTAAAAAGATTTGTCATGTCAAGAATTTGTGATCTAACAGGAAAAGCATCTTTGGTTGGTAATAACGTTTCTAACTCAAACGTTAAAACTAAACGCAGATTTCATCCAAACTTAAAACTTAAGAAGTTTTATATTCCTGAAGAAGATAGATGGATAACCTTAAAGGTATCTACTTCAGCTGTTAAAACCATCAGCAAAAATGGTATTACTGCTTGTATCAATAAATTTGTAAAAAAAGGATACATTTAATAGTTGCAGATTGAATAATGCAGGTTACCGAAGTGTGCTTGCAAAATACAATTAGTAACGCATAACAATATAAGAAAATGGCTAAGAAAGGCAACAGAGTTCAGGTAATATTAGAATGCACCGAGCATAAAACAAGCGGCATGCCTGGTATGTCCCGTTATATTACCACCAAGAACAAGAAAGAATACAACTGAAAGACTGGAGATGAAAAAATTCAACCCGGTTTTAAGAAAAGTGACTGTTCACAAAGAGATTAAGTAATCGTTATTATTTACTGATAACAGTAATTTAAAAAAAACATGGCAAAGAAAGTAGTTGCAACACTGAAAGTAGCAGGTAAAGGCAAGGAATATTCAAAAGTGATCACTATGGTGAAATCACCAAGAACCGGTGCTTACTCGTTTAAAGAACAAATCGTACCTAACGATAACGTTAAGGATGCGATTGCCGGAAAATAATATTCGGATCAGTTCGATCAAAAAATATAAAAGCCATCTTGTTTTACGAGAAGGCTTTTTTTGTTAGCCCTTAGTCCGGTTTATACAGCAAATTATATTTGCCCAAACAGCGGGTTAGCTAAATTGATGATGGGGTTAGTTCTTATTTTAATCTAATTTTAATTACAATCTGCCCTGCAAAGGGTGATTTAAGTGAGGCTATGGGATTATTTGATTTTTTCAAAAAAAAGGAAAGCACCCCGCAGGAGCAGGAAGCGCTGGACACTGGTTTAGAAAAAACAAAGGATAACTTTTTTTCAAAAATAACCAAGGTAATTGCCGGTAAATCAACCGTTGATGATGATGTGCTTGATGAGCTGGAAGAAGTGCTGGTAACATCAGATGTTGGTGTTAAAACCACGTTGAAAATTATTGAGCGCATCCAGGAACGTGTTACCCGCGATAAATACGTAAACACATCCGAACTGAACAAGCTGCTGAAAGACGAAATCCAGAAGCTGCTTGCCGAAAATAACAGTAACGATTTTACAAGTTTTGAGTACGGCACCCAAAAGCCCTATGTAATTATGGTAGTGGGTGTTAATGGTGTAGGTAAAACTACTACCATTGGCAAGCTGGCACATAAACTGAAACAGGCAGGCAACCAGGTGGTATTAGGCGCAGCCGATACCTTCCGTGCGGCGGCTGTTGCGCAGATCCAGTTATGGGGCGAGCGTGTGGGCGTTAAGGTGGTAGCACAGGCTATGGGGTCAGACCCTGCTTCGGTGGCTTATGATACCTTACGTTCGGCAGTTGCCAATGGCGATGACGTTGCAATTATTGATACCGCAGGGCGTTTACATAATAAGGTAGGGTTGATGAATGAGCTTACCAAAATTAAAAACGTAATGCAAAAGGTTGTTCCGGGTGCCCCGCATGAGATATTACTGGTGCTTGATGCATCAACCGGGCAAAACGCTATTGAGCAGTGCAAACAGTTTACCGAGGCTACCGCAGTAAATGCATTGGCCCTAACCAAGCTTGATGGTACGGCCAAAGGTGGTGTAGTGATAGGGATTTCTGATCAGTTTAAGATCCCGGTAAAATATATAGGTGTTGGCGAAAGCATGAATGATCTGCAACTGTTTGACAGGCAGGCATTTGTTGATTCCTTGTTTAAAAGCTAAAAATTAAAAAGCCGTGATTGTACGGATCGCTCTGTAAACAGGGGATTGCTTCGTTCCTCGCAATGACGCTTAATTATTATGAAAACAAAAGAAATTTATCAGCCCGTAAAAACAGTAAAACCCCGTATCAACGTGGTTACTTTAGGCTGTTCAAAAAACATATACGATTCTGAGATCCTAATGGGCCAGCTAAAAGGCAACCACTTTGATGTGGTGCATGAATCGGAAAAGGTGGGTCGTGATGATATTATCGTTATCAATACCTGTGGCTTTATTGATAATGCCAAGCAGGAATCTATAGATACCATTTTACAGTACAGCGAGCTTAAAGAACAAGGCAAGGTTGGAAAAGTGATTGTTACGGGTTGCCTTTCTGAACGTTACAAACCAGAGTTAGAAGCAGAGATCACCAATGTTGATGCCTATTTTGGCACCAATGATCTGCAAAACCTGTTACGATCAGTAGGTGCCGACTACAAACACGAACTGATAGGCGAGCGTATGCTAACCACGCCATCGCACTTTGCTTATTTTAAAATAGCCGAGGGATGTAACCGCCCATGTTCATTTTGTGCTATCCCATTAATGCGTGGTAAACATATGAGCCAGCCGATTGATCAGTTGGTAAAGGATGCACAAAACTTAGCTAAAAACGGCACCAAAGAATTAATACTGATTGCACAGGACCTTACCTATTACGGCCTGGACCTATATGGCAAACGCAATTTAGATGAGTTGCTTCGCCGTTTATCTGATGTTAACGGCATTGAGTGGATCAGGCTGCAATATGCTTATCCATCAGGTTTCCCGATGGAGATCCTTGATGTTATGAACGAGCGAAACAATATCTGCAAATACATGGATATGCCATTGCAGCATATCAGCGATAATATGCTGAAATCAATGCGCCGCGGCCTTACCAAGCAAAAAACTATTGATGTAGTGAACCAGATCCGCGATAAGGTTCCTGGTATTGCCATGCGTACCACGCTGATAACCGGTTACCCCGGCGAAACAGAGCAGGATTTTGAAGAAATGCAGCAATGGGTTGAAGAAACCAAGTTTGACCGTTTAGGCTGCTTCACCTACTCGCACGAGGAAAAAACCCATGCACACTCATTAATTGATGATGTGCCTGCCGATGTAAAACAAGACCGCGCCGATGCCATAATGGAAATTCAGCAGGGAATCTCGTTTGATAAGAACCAGGAAAAAATAGGTAATACCTATAAAGTATTGGTTGATAAAAAAGATGGCAATTACTTTGTTGGCCGCACGGAATATGATTCGCCCGAAGTTGATAACGAAGTTTTAATTGATGCCAGCATTGGTTATGCCACCGTAGGCAGCTTTGTTAATGTGAAGATTGATACTGCCGAAGACTTTGACCTTTATGGACATATTGTAAAATAATACTAATTTGGCGTTCAATCAGACTAATGATTTTACATTTGGACCAATGGACGCTGCCTGTATAGATTATAAAGACACGGGATCTTTTTCCCCAACGGTTATTGATTACCTGGAAAACCTTCCGGCACTTGCACCATTTTATGGCCAACGACCAGATCTTGACGGCTTTACCCAACTGCTTAAAAGCAAAAAAGTAATTGCCGACCGCAACATATTGGTAAGCGTTTTAAAAAAACAATACGCCTTTGAGTCGGGCAGCGCAGCGGTTCGTCAATCTTTAGGTATTGATGCCGTATTAAATAACATCGATCTGCTTGCTCAAAGTAATACCTATACTATAACAACCGGTCATCAGCTTAACATATTTGCCGGCCCGCTTTACTTTCTGTATAAAATAGTTACTGCCATAAAACTGTCGCGCCAGCTCAAACAACAATTTCCTGATAAAGATTTTGTGCCTGTTTACTGGATGGCATCAGAAGACCATGACTTTGCCGAGATCAACTACACCAACATCGGCGGTAAAAAGGTACATTGGTGGTACGAGGCTTCGGGTGCTACGGGCCGTATCAACCCGGATACCATGCGCCAGGCACTTAACCAGTATAAAGGCGCATTAGGGATTGATCACCATGCTGAAGAGCTTGCCGCAATTGTAGAAACTGCGTATGCCAAGTTTGATAAACTCGCCGATGCTACCCGCTATTTGGTAAATGCACTTTTCGGGCAGTATGGCTTGGTTATTATTGATGCCGACGATCACCAGTTTAAACAACAATTTGCCCCCATCATTGAGCAGGATATTATTGAGCAGAATAGCTTTAACAACATCACTGCTACCAACGAGAAATTACAACAATTAGGTGTACACATACAGGTAAACCCACGCGAGATCAACTTTTTTTATTTGCTGGATGGCTTGCGCGAGCGCGTTGTTTTTGAACATGGCCGTTACCAGGTATTGAACAGTGAGATCAGCTTTACAGAAGCAGAACTAAGGGCTGAGATCAATCAGTATCCGGAGAGGTTTAGCCCTAACGTGGTAATGCGCCCGCTATATCAGGAGTGTATTTTGCCCAACATCGCCTATATAGGCGGTGGTGCCGAAGTAGTTTACTGGCTGGAGCTTAAATCAAATTTCGACCATTATAAGGTAGATTTCCCTATCCTCATCCTGCGTAATTCGGGCTTGGTGATAGGTAAGGAAACAGCTGCCAAGATTGCTAAAATGGAACTGAAACCTGCAGACCTGTTTAAAACTGCCGATCAGATTAAAAGCCACTGGATCACCAAACATAGCAAACACAACCTTACCCTTACCGAAGAATGGCGCGAGCTGAGCAGTGTATTTGAAAAAATAAAGCTTCGTGCTTATAAAATAGACAGCACATTGGCCCCATCGGCTGATGCCGTGCAGACAAGGCTTAAACATGCAATTGATAACCTTGAAAAAAAGCTGATAAAAGCCGAAAAGCGCAACTATCATACCCGCCTTGAGCAGGTAGAAAGTATTAAAGCCGATATTTTCCCAAAAAACAGCTTACAGGAACGTAGCGAGAACTTTGGCTTGTTCTATGTAAAATGGGGACAGCGCTTTATTGATGAGCTGATAAACCACTTTGAACCGCTCGACTTTAAGTTTACGGTACTAACAGAAAAGTAAATTCGCAGTGAATTATTGATGCAGCTTTATAAAACTGCTATTTTTACGGGATGACTTTTCAATCTACCATTCTTATTCTCCCCGGTCTTGGTAATTCGGGGCCGCAGCACTGGCAATCTATCTGGGAAAAACAATTCAATTTTATCCGTGTGGAACAAGCAGATTGGGAAACACCAATTTGTGCCGATTGGATAGAAACCGTTAATAAAGAAGTATCAAAACATAACCCTGCCGATGTTATATTAGTTGGCCATAGCTTAGCTTGTACAACCATAGCCTACTGGGCGCAAAAATTCAATATTAAAATAAAAGGTGCTTTATTGGTTGCCCCAAGCGATACCGAAGCCGATACTTACCCTGCCGGAACAACAGGGTTTAAGCCTGTACCTTTAATTAAACTACCTTTCAGATCTATCACCGTTGCCAGCACTAACGATTATTATGTAACTGAAAGCCGCACAAAATTATTTGCTGATAGCTGGGGTAGCGAATTGATCAGCATTGGTGATGCAGGCCATATCAACGCGGCATCGGGCTTCGGCAACTGGGATGCAGGCCTACAAATATTGAAGCAGTTAGATCAGTAACATACATTACTATATTTGCGCATGCTAATCTCCGAATCTGCCTTACGTGCATTCACCCAAAATATATTTCTTTCAATGGGTTGCAGTGACGAACACGCTGCACTTGCAGCCGATGTTTTATTACTATCTGATCTGAGTGGAATAGATTCGCATGGGGTAGCGCGCCTGGTGGGTTACGTGCGCCTCTGGGAAAAGCAACGCATCAATGCCAAACCTAACATCACCATAGTACATGAAACACCAACTACTGCCACCGTTGACGGCGATGCAGGCTTAGGCCTGGTTGTTGCCCCCTTCGCTATGCAGTTAGCTATCAAAAAAGCTGAACTATATGGTTCAGGCTGGGTTGCGGTACGCAACTCCAACCATTTTGGTATTGCGGGTTACCATGCTTTAATGGCTGTACAAAAAGATATGATCGGTTTTGCCATGACTAATGCCAGTCCGCTGGTTTCACCAACTTTTTCGAATGAGCGTCTGTTGGGTACTAATCCCATGTGCTATGCTTTCCCGGCAGGAAAATACCCACCGGTTGTTGTTGATATGGCTACTTCGGCTGCGGCAAATGGTAAGCTTGAAATAGCCCAGCGTTTAGGCAAACAAGTGCCCGAAGGCTGGATCCAGGATGCAAACGGCGATTTTACTACCGATCCGCATGCCTTAAAAACAGGTGGCTCATTACTGCCGTTGGGCAGCGACAAGGAGCATGGCAGCCACAAAGGTTTTGGCTTGGGTGCTACGGTTGATATACTTTCGGCTGTATTATCAGGGGCTAATTATGGCCCCTGGGTACCGCCTTTTGTTGCGTTTTTAGAACCGCCTACCGATCCTGTTGGCTTGGGCATAGGGCATTTTGTAGGCGCTATGCGTGTTGATGGCTTTCGCCCGGTTGATGAGTTTAAATCGCATTTGGATAACTGGGTTTCGCGGTTTAAATCATCTACTACGGTTGATCCTGATCAAAAAGTAATTATCCCCGGCGAACCCGAATTAGCAGCGGAAACAGACAGACGCAAAAACGGCATCCCTTTAGTTGATGCCGTTGTAAATGATTTAAATGGACTGGCCCAAAAATTCGGGATCAAAAAATTATAATATAATATTAAGCGACACAAAATATTGTGTCGCTACAAAAAGCATAATTAATAAGTTATATAGCAACTCCATACTTTGTGCTCCTTTCTACCTGGATCTTTAGTGCGCTTCCAGCCAGTTTAAGCCGGTGCCAATTTCAACCATAATAGGTACGGTTGTTTTAATGGCGTTTTTCATGTTTTCCATAATGATGGGCTTTACAATCTCCACCTCGTGGTGCGGAACATCAAACACCAACTCATCATGTACCTGCATCGTCATACGCGCATCAAGCTTCAGGGCCTTAAACTCACGGTGAATATTGATCATGGCTATCTTGATCATATCAGCCGCCGAACCTTGTATTGGGGCATTTATAGCATTTCGCTCGGCAAAGCCACGCACCGTTGCATTGGCCGAATTAATATCGCGCAGGTACCTGCGACGACCCATCAATGTGGTTACGTAACCGTTTTCGCGGGCAAAGTTCATGGTATCGGCCATGTAATTCTTTATTCCGGGAAATTGTAGGAAATAGTTGTCAATAATTTCGGCAGCCTCTTTACGCGGGATACCCAAACTTTGCGACAAGCCAAATGCCGACTGCCCATAAATAATACCGAAGTTAACCGCCTTGGCATTACGGCGCTGGGTACTGGTCACTTCATCTAAGGCTATGCCGTAAACGTTAGCTGCTGTTGCCGTGTGAATGTCGAGATTTTTAACAAAGGCCTCCATCATATTGGCATCCTTGCTGATCTCGGCTATAATGCGCAGCTCAATCTGCGAATAATCGGCAGATACAATGGTATGGCCGCTATCGCGCGGAATAAATGCCTTTCTTACCTCGCGGCCCCTGTCTGTACGGATCGGGATATTTTGAAGGTTCGGATTAGTGGAGCTTAAACGGCCCGTTGCAGCCACGGCCTGGTTATAAGAAGTATGCACCCGCCCTGTTTTAGGGTTTACCATAGTTGGCAAAGCATCAACATAGGTTGATTTTAGCTTTTGCAGCTGGCGGTAATCTAAAATATCGCGCACAATATCGCTTTTTGCAGCAAGGGCCAGCAATACATCTTCGCCGGTTTGGTACTGGCCTGTTTTGGTTTTTTTTGCCTTTGGATCAAGCATTAGTTTCTCAAACAGCACCTCGCCCAATTGCTTTGGCGATGCAATGTTGAACCTTACGCCTGCTTTTTCAAATACTGTTTTTTCCAGCTTCGCAATATCAATTTCCAACTCCTTCGAAAACTCTTTAAGCGTATCGTGGTCAATTTTCACACCTTCGTATTCAATATCGGCCAAAACGTAGATCAGCGGGTGCTCAATCTCATGGATCAGCTTTTCGCTTTCTACTTCTTTCAGCTTGGGTTCAAAAACGTTTTTTAGCTGCAGGGTAATGTCTGCATCTTCGGCGGCGTATTCTTTTATCTTTTCAATTTCCACATCGCGCATACTGCCCTGGTTTTTGCCTTTGGCACCTATCAGCTCGGTAATGGAAACAGGTTTGTAGCTCAGGTAATTTTCAGACAGGATATCCATATTATGGCGGGTATCCGGGTCTATCACGTAGTGGGCCATCATGGTATCAAACAGGTCGCCCTGTACTTCTACACCATACCATTTCAGCATCAGTATATCAAATTTAAGGTTTTGCCCTATTTTGCCAATAGTAGCATCTTCTAACAATGACTTAAATTCATTCACAATGCTTTTTACCTGCTCCTGGTCAACAGGTACCGGTACGTACCATGCCTCGCCGGGCTTAACGGCAAATGATAAACCTACCAGCTCGCAATGGTTAGCATCAGTCCCTGTAGTTTCGGTATCAAAGCAAATGCTTTTTTGTTGTTTTAAAAGGGCGATCAGCTCTGTACGTTTTTCAGCAGTATCGGCCAGGTAATAATTATGCGGAACGGTACTGATATTTTTTATTTCTACAGGTACCGGTGGTTCATAAATGTCTTCCACATCAACAGTCATGGTGGTGCGGCCTTCAGCAACCGGGTTACCAAAAAGATCTGTCTGGATAGATACTGCGCGGGTTTCGGTAATGCTGAAATCATCACCAAAAACACGCCTTCCTAAAGTACGGAACTCTAACTCGGCAAAAAGCGGCTCTAACAGATCCTTGCTTGGGGCGCACATTTCCAAACCAGCTTCGTCCAGTTCAACAGGCACATTCAGGTTAATGGTAGCCAGTCGTTTTGATAACAGCCCCTGCTCGGCAAAGGCTTCTACATTTTCGCGTTGCTTGCCTTTTAACTCATGGCTGTGGGCAATAATTTCTTCCATCGAACCATATTGCTTAATGAGCGATTTAGCAGTTTTTTCGCCAATGCCAGGGATACCGGGGATGTTATCCACCGCATCTCCCCATAGGCCTAAAATATCTATAACCTGCTCAACACGCGCTATCTCCCATTTTTCAAGCACTTCTTTTACACCTAATATTTCCATATCATTACCCATGCGGGCAGGTTTGTAAACAAAGATGTTTTCAGATACCAACTGCGCAAAATCCTTATCAGGTGTCATACAGTAAACCTGGTAACCTTTGGCCTCGGCTTTTTTGGCAAGGGTGCCTATAATGTCATCAGCCTCGTACCCATCAGATGTAATGAGCGGAATATTGAAGCCAAGCACAACTTTAAATATATAAGGCAGCGCTTTTGACAGATCCTCGGGCATGGCTTCTCGGTGTGCTTTGTAGGCTTCAAATTCTGTATGGCGTTCTGTTGGCGCATCAGTATCAAATACCACGGCCATGTGCGTAGGTTTCTCCTTTTTTAACACCTCGAGCAATGTATTGGTAAAACCCATTACAGCCGAAGTATTTAACCCGTTTGAGGTAAAACGCGGATTTTTACTTAGCGCAAAATGAGCCCGGTAAATAAGGGCCATACCATCCAGAAGAAATAATTTTTTCATGATATATAACAATATAAACTACTTGGACCAAAAACGCAGATAACCCGGTAATGGTGCCAATGGCTTATTGCAAAAATAGAATTAAGTAATACACTAACAGCACAAAACCCGCTGAAAACTTTGTGCGCAATTATTTAAAACTGCACGCCGGGATATGATCGTTTACCATACCGGTTGCCTGCATAAAGGCATAGCAAATGGTTGTACCAAAAAACTTAAAGCCCCGCTTTTTCATATCCTTACTAATAACATCAGAAATCGGGCTGCTTGCAGGCGTACTACCCGAATGGTTATTAATTGGCTTACCCCCGGGCATAAAACTGTACAGGTATTTATAGAACGATCCAAATTCCTTTTGTACTTCCATAAATAATTTAGCACTGCTGATAGCGGCAGCAACCTTTAAACGGTTACGGATTATCCCGGCATCCTGCAACAGGCGGGCCACATCCTCATCGGTAAATTCGGCTACTTTTTTTACATCAAAGCCGGCAAAAGCATTGCGGTAGCCTTCGCGGCGGCGTAAAATGGTTATCCAGCTCAGGCCTGCCTGCGCTGCTTCAAGAATTAAAAACTCAAATAAAACTTTATCGTCCTTAACTTCTTTACCCCATTCTTCATCATGGTATTTAAGGTATAGCTCATCGGTACCGGGCCAGTGGCAGCGGGTTATTTCTTGAGGTTGCATGGTTTAAAGGTAAGGTTTATAACCCTATTGTTATTCTGATACGATGCGCAAAAATATTGTGTAACAATTGAGGTGAATATTGTTCGGCATTATAAACTATCTGTTTTATTGCCGTTATAAACAGCAATGCTTATTAATATAAACTTGTAGCGCGCATTGTACGTACAACAGTTTATTATTTTAATTTTGCCCGGTATGATTTGAGCCCGGCACCAAATTCTTTATACTAATGCGTAAAATATTTTATTTATTTGTTGGATTGATTTTATTCAGCTCATGCTCGGCACATAAAAGCTTAATTTCTAACAGGCAGGCCCATAAAAACAATAAAAGCATCCAAAAAGATAACAGCCAATCAATAGCCGGGTACACGCCGCTTACATCATTACAATATATTGATAAGTTTAAGGGCATAGCTATACAGGAAATGAACTTATACGGCATACCGGCAAGTATTACACTGGCGCAGGGGTTATTTGAATCGGGCAGCGGCAACGGCGAGCTGGCACGGGTGGCTAATAACCACTTCGGCATTAAGTGCACGTTCGACTGGAAAGGCAAAAGCTATTATAAGGATGATAATAACGTGAACGATTGTTTCCGCGTGTATAATAAACCGGAAGATTCCTTTCGCGACCATTCAGAATTCCTGAAACGGAAAAACTATACCAAGCTTTTTGAGCTTGATAAAAATGATTACCAGGGATGGGCTTACGGGTTGAAAAAAGCAGGTTATGCTACCAATCCTAAATATCCGCAACTGCTTATCAGCATCATCCAGAAATATAACCTTGATCAATATGACAGGCCAGAGGGTGAAATAGCTAAAATAAAAAGGGTTGATCGTGTTTTTACCCAGATAGATAAAAAGGAAGATAAAATACAGCAGGATTCGACCGTACAAAACACCCCGGCTGACAAAACCTACACTGTAAAACAAGGCGATACACTATATAATATATCCAAACGTTTTGGCTTAGCCGTTGATGATTTAAAAACGCTGAACAACATGGCCGATAATAATATAAAAATTGGCCAGAAGCTTGTAGTAGCTAAATAGTACGGTGTTAATTATTGTTAAAAAATATGTTCAAGAAGTGCGGATGGTGTAATTTTAATGCTTCAATGAAATGGTTGCCGTTCTTGTGCTTTATGCTGATTACCCTTAAATGCTTTTCGCAGGAGAAGACAGTTGCAGGGATTGTGTTTGAAAAAGAGAACAAAGAACGTGTGGCAAGCGTAAGCATCCACAACATTACCACAAATATATCTGTCTACAACAACCTGAAAGGCGAGTTTAAAATACTGGCGCGCGCAGGTGATGTATTGATTTTTACCCGGCAGGATTACAAACCCGATACTGTTAAAATACTTAATAACGATGCTCTGGCCATATATATGGTGCGCCTGGCTATTCAGCTGCATGAAGTAACCGTGCATGATACCCTGTTATCGCCGGAAAAACGACTGGAAGCTACTAAAAACGATTATACTAAAATTTATGGCTCATTAGCGTACCGCGATATGCTGAGCACCCCATCAAGCGGCGGAGCGGGCTTAAGCATTGATGCCCTTTGGAACTCCATAAGCCGCAGCGGCAGAAATGCCGAACACCTAAGGCAGATTATCCAAAGCGATTATGAGCAAAACGTGATTGATTACCGCTTTAACCGCACCTACGTTGGTAACATTACCGGGCTTAAAGATGCCAAGCTTACCGAGTTTATGAACCGCTACAGGCCCGGCTACTTTATTACCAAAACAGCAAGCGAGTATGAGTTTGTATCAATGATACGGGCAAATTATAAACGCTTTACCCGTTTCCCCCACAGGCAGCAATACAATTTGCAGCCGTTGATCAGTAAATAGCATTTAACCTTTATTTAACGAGTAGGCCAGCCTTATCAGCAGTATCTGCAACAAAAATTTGTGCTTAATGAATTTTTTATGAATTATACCTGCCTCATTATTCACTATATATAATAAATTTGCCGCAAATCTGTTAAACAGATAGTTTTAATTGCTTTATGCTTTTAGCACTTTGCTTTAAGCCTTAAAACGTTTGCCCGATATGTTTAAACCCTTACTTAAGTTGCTTTTTTTGCTGTTATTTTTTGGGATAGCAATATCCGCGGAAGCGCAAAAAACAGACTCCCTTAAAGTTGATACCAACCTGTTAAACAAATACCGGATTGAGCCTGGCAAGAATGCCCTGCCCTTTCGTTTCAGGCCTATACAGATCAAAGAGGAACTGGTTCCGGTAAACTTGCTTGATTATAAGGTGAGCTACTGGCATAAAAATGTGCTTTTCGGTTTAAACTTTAGCCAGTCGGCCTTTAGTAATAACTACAGTGCGGGTGGTGTAAATGCCATAGCATTGGGCTCAAATTTTGATTATAAACTTGAATATAATAAATCACCACGTGATTTTACGTCTGAATTAAACCTCATCTACGGCATCTCAAAAAACAAAGGCCAGGGATCGCGCAAAACAAACGACAGGATATTTTTTGATAATAAATTAGCTACACAGCTATCCAAACACTGGTTCTTTTATGGATCATTAACCTTCGAATCGCAGTTTGATAAGGGCTTTAACTACAGCAATGCCGATGGTACCGAGGCACAGAACCCATATTTGATCTCGAACTTTATGTCGCCGGGTTATTTGACGGAGTCATTAGGTTTTGAGTATAAGCCCACCAAATATTTCGATTTGCGTTTTGGTACAGGTACCGCCCGCCAAACCTTTGTGCTTGATACCACCATTTACCATAATCAGCCCAGCAACTATGGCGTACCTATAGGCCATACCATTTATAATGAGTTAGCGGTGCAGGTAGTAGCTGCTATTGATAAAGATCTTTCAAAAAATATCCATATCAATGCACGTTACGCTTTGTTCATTCCTTATATACAACCTTTTGTATACATGAGCCACCGTGTGGATGCCACCCTTACCGCCAAAGTAAGCCGCCTGATAGCAGTAACCATGAATGGTACTTTTTTGTATGATAAACATACCAGCAATGCCGTACAGGGCACAGAAGGATTGGCCCTTGGGGTAGTGTATAAGTTTCCGTAATTGATAGGGAAGATTTTTATATATTGTGTTCCTTACTCATGCTTGGCTTTATGAACGAAAAATTAAAAATCATTACGGCCAGCCTGTTAGCTGAAATGCGGACAACACACCCAAAAGCCCGTTTAACTATTAATATCCCGTCCAGAAAAGCCCAATTTTTTAGGCATTTTTTGGATGTTTAGAAAGACTGAAATCTCATTCAGTCAATTTGTTTCAAAATCTTAACTTTGTAACCTCATAACCGGGAACGCACTATGTTTGAAAATCTTTCGGATAAACTCGACAGGGCCTTTAAAGTATTAAAAGGACAAGGAACTATTACTGAAATAAACGTGGCCGAAACCATGAAGGAAATACGCAAAGCCCTTCTGGATGCCGACGTTAACTATAAAACTGCCAAAGCTTTTACAGATGAGGTAAGGCAAAAGGCATTGGGTCAAAATGTGTTGACCTCCATCTCTCCAGGCCAGTTGCTCACCAAGATCATGAATGATGAGCTGACCGAGCTGATGGGTGGTACTACTGCCGAGCTAAACTTTGGATCAAGCCCAACCGTTATATTAATTGCGGGCTTAAACGGTGCGGGTAAAACAACCTTTACCGGTAAGCTGGCCCACTTTTTAAAAACACAAAAAAACAAAAAGGTATTATTAGTTGCCGATGATATTTACCGCCCTGCCGCTATTGAGCAATTGCAGGTTTTAGGTAAGCAGATTGATGTACCCGTTTACGCCAATCCCGAATCAAAGGACCCGATTGCTATTGCCCGCGAGGGGATAGCACTTGCCAAGCAAAATGGCAGCAACGTAGTCATTATTGATACCGCGGGCCGTTTGTCTATTGACGAGGCCATGATGGTGGAGATTGAGCAGGTAAAAAATGCCGTTAAACCACACGAAATATTATTTGTGGTTGATGCCATGACCGGGCAGGATGCCGTGAACACCGCCAAGGTATTTAACGATCGTTTGGATTTTACCGGGGTTGTGCTAACCAAGTTAGATGGTGATACCCGTGGTGGTGCCGCCCTATCTATCAAATCGGTAGTAAACAAGCCGATCAAGTTTATTGGTACCGGCGAAAAAATGGAAGCACTGGATGTTTTCCACCCGGATCGTATGGCTTCCCGTATTTTGGGTATGGGTGATGTGATCTCATTAGTTGAGCGTGCCCAGCAACAGTTTGATGAAAAGGAAGCAGCCGAACTGCAAAAGAAGATCCGCAAAAACAAATTCGACTTTAACGATTTTTACAGCCAGATACAGCAGATCAAAAAAATGGGTAACATGAAGGATTTGATGGGCATGATACCCGGTGTTGGTAAAATGATGAAGGATGTGGAGGTTGGCGACGATGCCTTTAAAGCAATAGAGGCCATTATACAATCAATGACACCATTTGAAAAGGAAAACCCTGATGGCATTAACCAAAGCCGCCGTAACCGCATAGCCAATGGATCAGGCACTAACCTTGCCGAAGTTAACCGCCTGATAAAACAGTTTGAGGATATGCGTAAAGTAATGAAGCAAATGAGCAACCCCGCCGCCATGGCCAACATGATGCGCAGGATGCCTAAATAATTATAGAGCCTAAAGGGGAATTGTGAAGCATAAGCTTAATAATTCCCTTTAAAAAATCTATACAAAACTTAGCCCGGCAAAATTCTTTGTAAGTACCTGGCTATTGTTCATATCCAGCCATTTATCAAGCAGGGTGGCATATACATCCCTAAAATCTACCTGGTATTTAAGGTCGCCATTATCTAACTGGGCCAGATCCGGTGCATCGTTATAGATGCCTGCCTTTTTAAGCTTGCCCCCAAATATCATTACATTATTGGCTGTGCCGTGGTCGGTACCGTTGCTGGCATTTTGTTCTACACGGCGGCCAAATTCTGAAAAGGTCATCACCAGCGTATCATCCAATTTTCCGGTTTGTTTAAGATCCTTTACAAAAGCAGCTACGGCATCGCCATAAATTTTAAGCTGCCTGCCCTGCTGATTTTGCTGCCCCACGTGGGTATCAAACCCGCTTAGTGATACATAGTAAACTCTTGTTTGCAAACCCGAGTTTATAAATTTAGATACCGTTTTTAACTGGTTACCTAATCCCGTTGCCGGGTATTGTGCCGTTACATTATAAGTTTTGGAGGTTTTCTGGATATAATCCGCAGACGAATAGGTTTCGATCATTGTTTTATACAGATAGCCCAAATTATCCTCATTCAAATTAGCATCCCCATGATCGTGCACTAAATCTTTAAAAAATGGTTCGCGTGTGGTTTGGTAAAGCTTATAAGGGTCCTGTACGGCAATACCTTTCATGTTTGCTCCCTTCATAGCAAGCGACAACGTATCATCAACCTCAATAGCCGTATAAGGGTTTTTACAGGTCTGGCAGTTGGAATCAAGGTAACGGCCTATCCATCCGGTGGTTAAAAACTGGTTAGCATCGCTCCCGGTTTGCCATATATCCATCGATCTGAAATGCGACCTGTCAGGATTTGGATAACCTACCGAGTTAATAATGCTCATCCAACCCTGGTCGTATATTTCTTTTAAGGCAGACAGGTTAGGGTTTAAACCCTGCATATCGTTCAGCGTAATTATATCCGGCTTATTTATGGCGATGGTTTTACGCTTTTGATAGTAAATATCGTTACCGTAAGGAATAATGGTATTTAAACCATCATTACCACCTGATAGCTGAATGATCACCAGATTTTTATAACCGGTAATATCGCCCATTGCCATAGCTTCTAGCGGTTTTAAAAAGGATGGGATCAAAAACGCACCCGATGCAAGTGCTGTATTTTTTAAAAAATCTCTTCTTCTCATGATTAACAAAGTTGATATTCCGGTGTCGAAACTATTTGTATAATGGTGGTCTTCATATCCGGTGCGGCATTTACCTCATCGGTTACGGTTTTATCTAATTTGGGTTCAAGCATAAATTCTGCTATCTGCACTTTTGAGGTATCCTCCGGGATGTCATGAAAAAACTTATCCCAATCAGGTTGTGCCTGTACCTTTTTTATTACGTTCAGTTGCTGCTTACGAACCGATGCCAGGTAGGCCTCGTCCTCAGGATTAGCCTTGCCGGTAAAATCAATATAGCCGGCATTTAATATGGTTGACGGGATCTTCATCCGGTACATCAGCGATGAACTGTCAATCCAGCTTTTGCCGCCTGGCCAGCCGGCTACATTTGGCGGCCTGAACAATACCTGCCCTAAGGTGCGCTGAAACTGCATCAGCACATCGGGGTTTTGGTAGCTGATATAAAACTGCCTGTTAAGCCCGGTTAAAAACTCAACCGGCGATTTTACCAGGTTACCTATATTTTTATCCTCATAAAACCAATCCGACAGGAACACAAATTCCAGCAATGGTTTTATCTCGTAATTAGCATTGTAAAACACATCAGCCATCTGATTAACATGATTATTATCGGGCACATCGTTAACCAAAAAGCGATACAGCTTAGCACTTATAAACAGGGCAGTTTGCCTGTTGGCAACTATCATATCAACAATATCCTCACCGCAGTAATTGCCCGTTTTGCCTAAAAAGGTTTTTATGCCATCGTCGTGCGCTTTGGGTTTAAGGCAAAATCGCCTGTTTTACCATCGTATGCCCAACCGGTAAATGACCGTGCTGATTCTTTAATATCCTGCTCTGTATAATGCCCCCTGCCAAGGGTAAAAAGTTCCATTAGCTCTCGGGCAAAATTCTCATTGGGGTGCCCTTTTTGATTTTGCTGATTATTTAAAAACTGCAGCATAGCCGGGCTTTGTGATACCTGTAACAGCAGTGTTTTGAAATTGCCCAGCGCATTAACCCGTTCAATATTATTTAACTGTTGCTCGTAGTAGGCATTGCCAATATTGCACGCAAAATGGTTATGCCAAAAAAGAGTCATCTTTTCGCGTAGCTGGGCATCTGTTTCGCTTAGCTGCTTTATCCAGGCATTGTTAAGGGCCTTTTCCTGCTTGTTACGCTCCTCCTGCACCATCTTTTTTTCATCTTCGGTTTGCGTGGCAGGATGTGGCCTTAAATCTATATTTTCGGTAAGCACAGTGATGGGTTCCTGTTTTTCAGAAGCTTTGAACAACTTGCGCACAGCCTTCTTGATAGACCAATTCTCATGGTCGTGCAAATCCTCGAAGCGGATACCGAAACCAGCCCTTGCATACAGGTGCTTTATATGTCTTGAATTATTCATTTCACAGGGGTATTTTAGTTATGACAGCTAAAAAATGAAAAAGTTTAATTAAAAATTAATAAACATTAGGTTAGCTGATATTCCGGTGTTGATACCAGCTCAATTATCATCGCTTTTACATCAGTATCCTTGCTAATGTTATCTAACAATATCTTACTCAATTTTGGTTCCAGTATAAACGCTGCTATTTCTGTTTTCGATGTATTTTTAGGGATGCTTTGAAAAAACTTATCCCAGTCGGGCTGTGCCTGCACCTTGGTATTTACAAATTGCTGCTGGTTGCGAACAGTAGCCAAATAGGCCTCATCTTCCGGATCGGCCTTGCCCGTAAAATCAATCAAGCCGCCGTTTAATAAGGTTGATGGTATTTTAAGGCGATACATTAATGATGAACTGTCAATCCAGTTTCGCCCGCCGGGCCATCCGGCCACATTTGGCGGATAGAACAATACCTGCCCCAATACCCGCTGAAATTGCAGCAAAACTTCGGGCCGCTGGTAGGTGATATAAAACTGCCTGTTTAAGCCTACCAAAAATTCAACCGGGCCCTTTATAACATTGCCCGTGTTTTTGTCACTGTAAAACCAATCGGCCGTAAATACATATTCAAGCAGGGGCTTTATCTCATAATCGGATTTGTAAAACACATCGGCCATCGCGTTTACATGCGCGGCATCCGGCGTTTCATTTACCAGGTATTTATATATTTTATTACTGATGAAGTGTGCCGTTTCTCTTTTGGCTAACAGGGCGTTCATAATGTCGGCCCCGGCAAAGTTTCCGGTTTTGCCCATAAAGGTTTTCACGCCATCGTCATGCACAAACTTGCGCATCACAAAATCGCCGCCTTTGTTAAAGCCATACCCTGTAAAAGAGCGGGCCGATTCTTTTACATCCGTTTCCGAGTAATTACCCCGGCCTATTGTAAAAAGTTCCATCAGCTCGCGGGCAAAGTTCTCATTGGGGTGGCCTTTTAAGTTTTGCTGGTTATTTAAAAACTGCAGCATGGCCGGTGATTCTGCAACCTGGGTTAGCAAGGTGCGAAAGTTTCCCAATGCATTATCACGTTGAATATTATTGAGCTGCTGGGCAAATTTGGCGTTGCGGGTACGGCAGGCAAAGTGATTGTGCCAAAACAAGGTCATTTTTTCGCGAAGCGGAGCTTCGGTAGTGCTCATTTTGTTTACCCAGGCAACGTTCAGGTCTTTTTCCTGTTGGCGCTGTTGCTGTAAAAACATTTTGCGGGCAAGTACATCGCCTTTCATTACGGCGGTATAATCGGTATCGCCTTGTACAACATTAATGGCTTGTTCATCGTCCGTTGCATTAAGCAGGCATCTTACCGCGCTTTTTACAGAGGTATTTTCAAAATCCTTCATATCTGCAAAGCGCATCCCGAAGCCCGCCCGGGCAAATAAATGCTTAAGCTGTTTTATATTGTCCATGATATTTCTATGACAATAAATATAGTGATAGGTTTAATTGCAGGCTGATCAGTTAATTATTATTTTTAGATATTATAATCCTTATCAATTGAAAACCTTCTTATTAATTACTGCTCTGATGTATTTATTTGCTACATCTGTAGATGCACAAACATTACCGTATGGGATAATCGATACAGCCGATCTGAGAATGGCTTCGTGCAGCTTTGAAAAAGATGCAAACGCGATGATGCTATTTAATAAATGCACTATTCATTACTCAAAAGATAATAAAATAGTTTTTGAGTATCATAAACGATTAAAAATTTTCAACAACAACGCCCGGGAACTTGCTAATATGAAAATTGATTGTGCAACAGATAACAATATAGAAGAAATAAATGATTTACGCGCTGAAACCATTAACCTTAATGACAATAAAATAGAGATTACCAAAGTAAACAGAAAGGATATTTATAAACTAAAAATCGATAAGGGTAATATCCGTATCTCATTTTCTTTCCCTGCCGTTAAAGCAGGGTCAGTTATTGAATATTCATATAGCAGGCCCATTAACCTTGTATTTAATATTCTACCCGACTGGTATTTTCAAGGTGGGCTTCCGGTAAGATACAGCGAATGCAATTTATCGGTGCCCAAGGGCTACACATTTAAAAGTCTGTTTAATACAAATCAAATTCCAGTTGTAAATACTAAAACACAGGTT
This sequence comes from Mucilaginibacter sp., assembly GCF_965277465.1. Classification (GTDB taxonomy): domain Bacteria; phylum Bacteroidota; class Bacteroidia; order Sphingobacteriales; family Sphingobacteriaceae; genus Mucilaginibacter. Next base: position 1,016,067 of record NZ_CBDICW010000001.1, on the reverse strand, counting down.
GCGCTTCAAAATGTACCGTCGCTTCCTGAGGAGCCTTTTATGGACTCATATAATGCCGACCTTGCTTCCGTAACGTTTATGCTGACATCTTATGACGGTAAGGGTGAAAGTTATAATAAGGAAACTACCTGGCCACAAATTGGCGCCGATTTATTATTTAATGCCCGCTATGGCCAACAATTAAATAATAAAATTAAAGGGGAGGATTATATAACTGATGAAGTCAAAAACCTATCGACGGAAGGAAAAATAGCCTTTATTTTTAAACTGGTTAAAAGTACAATGAAGTGTACTGATGATGAAAGCCTGCAAACAGGTGGCTGGGGTATTCCGGTTGCTTGGAATAAAAACAAAGGTAACGCTACAGAAATTAATTTAATAGTGTGCCGTTTGTTAAACCAGGCCGGGGTAGTTACGTGTCCGCTTGCAGTTAGCACAGATGTTGATCACAGAATAAATCCAAAAAATGCCATATTCACAAACCTGGACAGAACGGTGGCTTATGTTAAAACAAATGATAATAAAGAGTACATCCTTGATGCTTCTGAAAAATCCAATTCATGGGATAAGATTCCTTATTACCTGTTAAATACTTTTGGTTTATATATGAATTTAAGTACCACATCAGCAGGCTTAATCTTTATTAAAGACAGTAACCCTGCAAGAGATGTAGTTTCAATTAATGCTCAAATCATTCCTAATGGCAAAATTAGCGGCACAGCTCAAATTAATAGCTTCAATTATAATAAAGACGCTAAGCTTTTAATATATAAGCTAATTGGCGAAAAAAAGTATAACGAATTGCTACTTGATGGTGACAACAATTTAAAAATAACATCATTCAAATTACAAAATGCGGATTCATTGTCATTGCCTTTAACGCAGGATATTGTTTTTGAACAAACACTTCAGGCTACTGATGATAAGTATATGTATTTTAATCCTAACCTGTTTTCATTATTGCGCAATAATCCGTTTTTAAGCGAAACCAGGTATTCAGCAGTAGACCTAAAGTTTAATAAATACTATTCAGTAGCCGGCAGATATAAAGAGCCAGCTGGATATAATGCTGATGGGTTACCTCCTGATATTAATTTAATAATGCCTGATAAAAGCATCAGCTTTAAACGAATTACAGCCGAGCAGGATGGTTACATCATTGTTCATTTTATAATTGAATACCGGAAATCTTATTTTTTTAAAGACGAATATCCCGCCCTGCGCCAATTTTCAAAAAAAATGTTCGAAATGATAAATGAACAAATAGTTTTAAAAAAGACATAGAATAGCTACAACTGCGTAGCACTTTGCGTTCTGCCCGCTCTCGTTATTTTACCAGGCGTATCCAGAGAATTCGAGGTTGAATAGGATTATTGGCTATCTGCATTTCTATTCCTTTACGGGCATGATCAACCCGTTATCACTAATGGTTAAACCAGCATCAGGGAAATCGGTTTCGGTGAGCATTTTAATACGCGTTATTACCCGGCCGAGGCTGTCGGGTTCTAAACCATGGTTATGGCTTTGTATGTTGGCAATAATTCGTCCGCTTAAAAATTCGCCTTTCTTATTTACATAGGCTTTAAGCAGCGGGGCCATTCCGCAAACACCTATAACACTAACACACCTGTAAGTACAAAAATTACCTAAACTATAGGCTATCAACCGGCCCTTATAAAGCTCCATAGCCCGGCATACATGTGGCCCATTCCCCAAAACAATATCGGCCCCGGCATCAATGGCATTATGGGCAAAAGCATTTACATCGCCGCGCTTCTCGTTCACATATAATTCCATTCCAAAAGGCACATGCTCAAAGGCCGTACCCTCGCCCCCGCCATGAAACGATACAATTACAATATCGCACCGCTGTTTAAGCTGCTGAATTATCCTGCCCGCATATTTAAGATCAAGTATGGGCAATGTATAGCCGTTAGGTGCAAAGGCGCAAAAGCCGTAGGTTACCCCATTAACTTTAAAAACTGATGTAGGGTGGCTTACCTGCCCACCGTAATTTATGCCCAGGCTATCTAACACATGCATGGTGCTTTTTCGGCCTGCATCATCAAAATCACCAATGTGGTTATTTGCCAGGCTCAGCAGGTTAAAACCGGCATCTTTTAAAATACCGCCATAAGCTACCGGCATCCTGAACAACCATGGCCTTTGTAACTGGTGCAGACGGTAATTGGCAGGTGCTCCGGTATCAAGCAGCGTACCTTCCAGGTTGCCAATGGCCACGTCGGCGTTACGCAGTTCGTTAAAAACGTTTTTAAAGCTGCCTTTTGCACTGTCGGGCGGTAAGGTTTTATTATCAGGATACGAAGTGCCCAGCATAATATCGCCAACGGCAGCAATACAAAAAGAATCGCGCTGCGTGGTATCCTGCTTTACGGCAGTTACTTTTTTAACGGTCTTTTTTTTAGGGTGATATTCCTGTTGCGGATGTTGTGCCTCCCGGCAGGCCGCAAAACAGCTACTTAACAGGGCTATGAAAAGAAAAAAGCGCAGAATCATTCAAAAAAAAATCCTTTCATAATTGAAAGGATTAATTAATCGGGTTTATAATATTTTAGTTTTTATTATCATTATCAGTGCCCTGCTTTTCAAGCTCGGCCTTGAAAGATTCAAGCATGCGGCCACCGCGGTAAAAATAGCGCTTGTAATAAGCATCATCCAAACTGCTGATCGCAACACCTCTAGATGATGCATGAGCAAACCTGTTGTTGCCTAAGTAAATACCAACGTGTGATATACGACGGCTATGTATTTTAAAGAAAACTAAATCGCCTTCTTTTAAATCATCTCTTCTAACCGGGTTAACCATACTGAAAATATCGCGCGAGCTGCGCTCAATATCCATATCGAAAACCTTGCTGTATAATTCTTTGGTAAATGCCGAGCAATCAATACCATTTCTTGAGCTTCCGCCAAAACGGTACGGGGTACCAATCCAGTCGTAAACAAAATGAAAAAGTTTCATATTTGAGGTTGCCGATAATGCAACGCCCATTATTTGTGATAAATAATCTTTTGCTAATGATTCCTGATCGTCAGAAGATTTCGCGTCCGTAGGAGTTGGACTGATTTTTGTTTGCGCTTGTACAGCTAATACGCTGAAAAATAATGCAATAACGATAGTAATTTTCTTCATTTAATCAATTAGTTTGCTGTTTTGACCAACAAATTGTTTATTAAATTGGACACCCTGTCTATTGTTCGCTACAAAACTATTCAATTTTTTTAAAATTGCAAGCAAATGACTGTTTTTTTTCAACAATTGTATGCATTTGCAAAATCATGCAGCTTGAAACTCACATTATTAAAAAATTGATGCTTTTTTAATAATGTATATGCTGTAAACAGTATATTTATTTTCAATCCCAACGAGAAAAAATGAGGCGCCTTTTACCCGCTTTATTGTAGTGTGGGGGCAATATTAAGGCAAATATTCAAAATATTACAAATCTTTTTAACAAAATCAGCGTTTAACAGCAGCAAAGCAGTTTCTATATTTGAAGGATATAATTAGATTTGCGCTTTATAAAAATTCATCGTCTAAAAATACATGGGTTCAATCGAAATAAATAAGGACACTTACCTGATGTGGTACGAGTCAATGCTTTTGATGCGAAAGTTCGAAGAAAAAGCAGGACAGTTATACGGACAACAAAAAATAAGGGGCTTTTGCCACTTATATATAGGGCAGGAGGCTGTATTAGCCGGAGCAATGTCTGTATTGAAACAAGAAGACAGTATGATAACCGCTTACCGCGATCATGCTCACGCTATTGCCAAAGGTGTTACCTCAAACTCAATCATGGCCGAACTTTACGGCAAGGCTACCGGATGCTCAAAAGGCAAGGGTGGTTCTATGCACATGTTTGATAAAGAAAAACATTTTTACGGCGGTCACGGTATTGTTGGCGGACAGGTTCCACTTGGTGCAGGTATTGCCTTTGCTGAAAAATACAAGGGAACTGATTTTTTAAACGTTGCCTATATGGGTGATGGTGCGGTACGCCAGGGCGCACTTACCGAAACCTTTAACATGGCTGCGCTTTGGAAATTGCCTGTAATTTTTGTTTGCGAAAACAATGGCTACGCAATGGGTACATCGTTAGAACGTACTACCGTACAAACTGATATTTATAAATTAGGCTTGCCTTACGGTATCCCTTCATCAGCTGTTGACGGTATGGACCCTGCTGCGGTACACAAAGCAATGGACGAAGCTGCGCAGCGCGCACGTGCAGGCGAAGGACCAACCTTTCTTGAAATGCGTACCTACCGTTACAAAGGCCACTCTATGTCTGACCCTCAGAAGTACCGTACCAAAGAGGAGCTGGAATCATACAAAGCAAAAGATCCTATTGAGCTTACCAAGCACACCATCCTTACAGAAGGTTATGCTGATGAAAAATGGTTTGAAGAGATCGAAGCTAAAGTTAAGGCAGAGGTTGATGAATCAGTTAAATTTGCTGAAGAATCACCATGGCCTGAAGCATCAGAGCTTTATACTGATGTTTATGTGCAAAAGGATTATCCTTATATAATGAGCTAATTATTTAGCTGAATAATGAATTTATACAACTATTGAATCAAATAATATATGGCCGAAGTAGTTAAAATGCCTAAAATGAGCGATACCATGACCGAAGGGGTATTGGCTAAATGGCATAAAAAAGTTGGTGATAAGGTAAAATCAGGCGATGTATTGGCCGAAATTGAAACTGATAAAGCCACAATGGATTTTGAATCGTACCAGGATGGCACTTTACTTTATATTGGAGTAGAGGAAGGCAAGGCTGTTCCGGTTGATACCATTATTGCTGTTTTAGGTGCCGAAGGTGAAGATTACAAGGCTGCTATATCTACAGGCGCTGCGCCTGCTGCTAAACAGGAAGAAGCCCCAGCGGCTGCACCTGCTGCTGCCGCAGAAGATAAAAAGCCTGCCGCACCTGTTGAAGCTAAACCTAAGGTTGATAAAAGCAGTATCCCTGCAACCGTTATCCGCATGCCCGCATTGAGCGATACCATGACGGAAGGCGTAATAAATAAATGGAACTTTAAAGTAGGTGATACGGTAAAGTCTGACGATTCATTAGCTGATGTAGAAACCGATAAGGCTACTATGGAAGTTGTGGGTTATGAGGCCGGTACCCTATTATATATTGGCCCTAAAGAAGGTGAAGCAGCCCCGGTAAATGGCATTATAGCCATTGTTGGTAAAGCTGGTACTGACATTACACCATTATTATCTGACGATGAGCCTGCAGCCGCCGCTACAACAGCCGAAGCAGCCCCGGCAACTACTGCCGTTGCTGAAGAAGCTGCTGAAGAAAGCGCCGAAACATCATCAGCTGATGACAGCCGTGTTAAAGCATCACCATTAGCCCGTAAAATAGCTAAAGAAAAAGGCATCAACCTTAATGATGTAAAAGGATCTGCCGAAGGCGGCCGTATCATTAAAAAAGATGTTGAAGAGTTTGTACCTGCTGCAAAAGCGCCAGTTATGGCAGCTGCTGCACCTGCTGCAACTCCGGCTCCTGCTGCCCCTCAGGCTGCAAGCGCACCTGCACCGGTAGCATTGCCGGCATTTACGGGCGAAGAAAAATACACCGAGAAACCGGTTACCCAAATGCGTAAAGCAATAAGCCGCAGGTTATCTGAAAGCTTATTTACCGCTCCGCACTTTTACGTAACCATGAGCATTGATATGGACCAGGCTATTGCAGCCCGTACCCGCATCAATGATGTTGCCCCGGTTAAAATATCATTTAACGATTTTGTATTAAAAGCCTGTGCCGTTGCCTTAAAACAACACCCTGCAATTAACTCATCATTCTTAGGTGATAAGATCCGCATCAACGAACATGTACACATTGGTGTAGCTGTTGCAGTTGACGAAGGTTTGCTGGTACCGGTTATAAAATTTGCTGACGGCAAATCATTAAGCCGCATCTCTGTTGAGGTTAAAGACTTCGCCGGAAAAGCAAAATCTAAAAAATTACAACCTGCCGAAATGGAAGGCTCAACCTTCACCATATCAAACTTAGGTATGTTTGGTGTTGATGAGTTTACGGCTATTATTAATACACCAAATGCTTGTATCCTTGCCGTTAGCGGTATTGCACAGGTTCCGGTTGTTAAAAATGGCGCGGTAGTACCAGGCAACGTAATGAAAGTTACCTTAAGTTGTGATCACCGCGTGGTTGACGGCGCATCGGGTGCTGCATTCCTGCAAACACTAAAATCATTATTAGAAGAACCCGTAAGGTTATTAATATAAGCTTTACAAATTACCACCAGGTAGTTTAATAATTAACAGCGATGAGTTAAAACTCATCGCTGTTTTTGTTTGGGGAAACTTTAAAAGTATTGGGATATATCAATATGGGACAAGTTTATTTTAAAATAGTATTGTAGATTAGTTAACTAAAAGCTGAGAATCCATGCCCCCCGAAGAAAACGTTAAACTATCTATAGAATACAGAGGAACACTACTTCATGAAATTATAAATTTGGAAACCGGATTAAATATATTTTTAATGGAGTTTTTTTGCAGGGATGTAAATAGAGAAGTTGATTTTCATAAGTTAATATTAGGTGATGAAAGAATGAATTTAGGTGCTAAAATTCAAATAGTTAAATATATAATATCTAATTATACAAAGGATTGGGCTCTTGAATATAGTTCAATTATTAACGATGATCGAAAAAAAGGCAGAATACCCTTAAATTCCGATTTAGTCAAAATGGCTGAGCATAGAAATATATTTGCACATAGGATGTTATTTGAAAAAGACGGTTTATTAAGTCATATCGAAAAAGAAGAAAATACAATAAGATTTATAAAAATAAAAGATGCCGTTTTGCCACTTGATTATGATGAACAAACCTTTGGTAATATTATAAATTGCATACAAAATATGGCGAATCATTTTTATAGCCATAAGTTTAACTGGTAATATATCCCTCCTTCTTTTCAGTTCCGAACCATACTAATTTGGTAATCGGAGAATAACTAATGTAAATGCACAATATTTATTTTTTTTTAAATAATTTAAGGAATAAAAATTTACTCAAGTCTTTGTCCCAACTCACATATAGTTAACTTTAGAAGTGGCTTATCGCACCACTACATGGAGAAAATCAGAAACAAAATTCACAACTTAAACTGTGCTGTTAAAATACTCTTTACCTTTTCGCGGTTTAGTTTTGATACGGGGATTTTGGTGCCATCAAACAAAAACAGGCTGCCCCCATCCTCGCGAAGCCAGCTTTTTATAAAAGCGATATTTACCAGGTGCGACTGATGGCTGCGCAGAAAGCCGTAATTGAGCAGCATATCGGCATATTCTTTCAGTGTTTTTGATACCATTATCTGCTCCCCGCTGTTGAGCATAAAGAGGGTATAGGTATTATCGGCTTCGCAGCGCACAATATCGCTGATGTTCACATACCGTGTTTCACTAAAAAGCGGTAGGGCAATGCGGGGCCTGGTTTGGTTATCGTCCTTTAAATATTCGAGCAGGTAGTTGAGGCGGTCGTTTTTTTGTTTTTGCCTGATGGCTTTACGGGCCTTCTCAATAGCTGCGGTCAGCTCATCAATATCTATTGGCTTTAGTAAATAATCAAGTGCGGCAAACTTTATGGCCTGTATACCATACTGGTTATAAGCGGTAACAAAAATAAGCTCGAAATTGATCTCCCCTAACTGTTTCAACAGGTCAAAACCCGATTGCGCCTGCAGCTGAATATCCAAAAAAACCAATTCGGGCCTGTGGTGCTTAATTGCGGTTAGGGCCGTGTCAACATCTTCAGCAATGGCGGCTATTTGTACATCAGGAGCGTAGGTTTGCAACAAGTGCTGCAGGTTTTCGCAGTTGGCGGCTTCGTCATCTACAATAATTGCTTTCATGCTATAGCCAGTTCTTTAATTCAATAGTGATCAATGTGCCCTCAGTGCCCCATGTTTTGTGCAGCAATATAGTTGTATTTTTATAGATGCTGTTCAGCAGTTTTACCCTGTCTTCACAAAGCTTTATTCCCTTCCCTTCCGTTGGGTTGCCGCTAAACCCTTTGCCGTTATCATGCACAGTCATCAGCAAATCGTTTTCTTTTCTTTTTATGCTGATGGTAACTATCCCTTTGTCTTTTAAGGCAGATACCCCATGTTTTACCGCGTTTTCGGCAAATGGCTGTAATAGCATGGCGGGGATCTCTATTTGCTGGTCAATCTGATCATTATCAAGCTCCACACTAAATTTAAAGCCGAAGCGCAGCTGCTCCATTTGCAGATAATCATTCAAAAGCGCTGTTTCCTGCTCTATGGAGGTAAGTTCCTTTTGACCGTCATCCAGCACGTTGCGGGTTAGGCGTGCAAATTTCGAGAGGTATTTATTGGCATTTTCAATATCGTTTTTGTTCATCAGGTTTTGGATCCCCGCAAGGGCATTATAAATAAAGTGCGGGTTAAGCTGCGCCCGTACCGATTGTAATTTCAGCGTAGCTATCTCTCTTTTTTGTGCTTCTTTAGCGATAATGCGTTTCTGATGCTCACGATACTTAACAAACATGTAAGCGGCAGTGGTTAAGAGAATAAGTATGATGTAAGATGCCGTTTTTACCGGGATGCTGTGTTCAACATTTAAAGCAGGTAATACCGTAAAGCTGATGCTGGTAGCAAGGTTATGCAGTAAAAATATGGGCTGGCCGCCATGCTTATAGATTTTGGGAGTAAAGGTTATTTTATACTTGCCCGGGTTTTTCCAAAACTCTTTGTAAAGATCAAACCGGGTATTGGTTTCGCCAAAATCAATACTGTCAGTATGCCCGTCAATTTCTCTTTTTAGCTTGATCCTGTAATTATATAATCTTTTGCCGTTGCCGATATTAAAATTCAGGTTTTGTAAGGAATCTGCCAACCGGAACTTAATATCGTTTAACGAGGTGGTTTCTATAAAGTTGAATGATGCCGGGGTAAAAGAAGTGATTAGCTGCCCTAATATCTTCCGTTTATACTCTTTCCGCGGGTGTTTAATTTCATTCATATCTGAAGAGAGCAGCCCATTATCGGGCAGCCGAAAACTTTTGCTGATGTATTGAATATTCCCATCAACCTTTGGCGCCTCAACCTTTCGCCAGTCTATCAGCATAGCATCCTGCTGCGGGTAATTTTTAGTATTGTAGATCTCTACTTTTATAACTTGCCCTGGTACAAATTTAAACAGGCCCAGGTAAGCATACTTGTATCGCCCATCGCTGGTGTATTTAAAAACGGATGGCTGGGTCCATGAAACCAGTTCTCTGTTATCATTTTGGATAACCCGGTAGCGGTAATCGCCAGCATTATGCTCATTTATATCCAAAGCGGCCATCTCAATGGCGCAATTACCATCAATAATAATGCTTTTAAAAAAATTGCCGCTGCCCCAGTCAAGGCCCTCGTATATTTTGCTTTTCGTACTGTCGGTACTTTTAAACCGGACACCCAGGTTACGGGCAAAAGGAAAATCAAAGTAGTAATGATCTTTTACCATTTGCTTTACCCTTAATACCTGGTGCACCTTTGCCAGCTGTGCATATGTAGCATGCAAAGTATCTATCAGCTTTTGATTTTCATAAATTTTTAGCTGACCCTGGCCTTCAATAGCGGTGATCCCTTCCTGGCAAAATGCAGTTAAGCTATAAAGGATTAGCATAAACAGCAGGGCTATATTTTTTAATGGCAGTTTTATTGTTTTCATGTTTAAATACGGTTTGTTGCTGTAAAACTGCCCATCCTGCTAAATATACACAAGCACCAAACAGTAAACAACCTTTGCCGCTTAGTATGCGGCGCATAAGGCATCAAAAAATACAATGTATTAATTTTATGGCAGCTAACATTAAACCACATAAAACCCTAAATTTGCCCCTGCAAAAAATACAAATTCCATGAGTTTCAGAACCGAACACGATACCATGGGCGAGGTACAGGTACCTGCCGATAAATATTGGGGAGCACAAACAGAACGATCACGCAATAACTTTAAAATTGGTCCGGAGGCTTCAATGCCAAAGGAAATTATTGCTGCTTTTGCTTACCTTAAAAAAGCTGCCGCTTATACCAATACGGATTGCGGCGTTTTACCTGCCGAGAAACGCGACCAGATAGCACAGGTTTGTGATGAGATACTTGCCGGTGACTTAGCCGGAGAGTTTCCGCTGGTAATATGGCAAACAGGCTCGGGTACGCAATCAAACATGAACGTTAACGAGGTAGTTGCTAACCGTGCACACGTACTGGCAGGCAATAAACTTGGCGAGGGCAAAACATTTATCCACCCTAATGATGATGTGAACAAATCACAGTCATCAAACGATACTTACCCTACTGCTATGCACATTGCCGCCTACAAAATGGTAATGGACGTAACTATACCGGGCATTGAAAAACTGCGTGATACTTTACAGGCAAAATCAGAAGCATTTAAAAGCGTGGTTAAAATAGGCCGTACCCACCTAATGGATGCTACGCCGCTTACCTTAGGCCAGGAGTTTTCTGGCTATGTATCGCAGCTTAATCACGGTTTAAAAGCTTTAAGAAACACGTTAGATCACCTTTCTGAACTGGCCCTTGGTGGTACAGCTGTTGGTACCGGCATCAATACCCCACAGGGTTATGATGTTAAGGTGGCCGAATACATTGCCAAATTCACCAACCTGCCTTTCCGCACGGCCGAAAATAAGTTTGAGGCTTTGGCTGCGCATGATGCCATTGTTGAATCACACGGTGCATTAAAGCAGATAGCCGTTTCATTAATGAAGATTGCTAACGATATCCGCATGCTGGCTTCAGGCCCGCGTTCAGGTATCGGCGAGATCCACATCCCTGATAACGAACCGGGATCATCAATTATGCCGGGCAAGGTAAATCCAACCCAAAACGAAGCCGTTACAATGGTAGCTGCACAGGTTATGGGTAATGATGTTACCATTTCAATAGGCGGCTCAAACGGCCATTACGAGCTGAATGTATTTAAACCGGTTATGGCAGCCAACTTTTTACAGTCGGCCCGTTTAATTGGCGATGCCTGCTCTTCATTTAATGATCATTGTGCCGTTGGTATTGAACCAAATTATGCCGGTATCAAAAAGCACCTTGAAAACTCGTTAATGTTGGTTACTGCACTTAACCCGCACATAGGGTACGAAAATGCGGCCAAAATTGCTAAAACTGCCCTAAAGGAAAATAAATCGTTACGCGAAGCAGCCCTTGGCCTTGGCTTACTGACCAATGAGCAGTTTGACCAATGGGTACGCCCCGAAGATATGATTGGCAGTTTAAAATAAATGAAAGCCACAAGCTACTCCCCTCTCTTTTAGGGAGGGAAAATTTAACAAACGGTCTGAATGCAAAAACCTATTTTCGCTTTTTATACTTTAGCCTTACTGATAGCTTTCAGTCTTTCGGCCTGTAAGTTTAACCCCGATATGCAAAAACCGGGCGAAGGTTATTTGCAGGGCGAGTGGCAGCAGGATACCATTACCGGGCAAAATAAATTAGTAAGCTACTCGCTTTATCACCTTAAATTTAGCTGCGATTCTTTTTTTGTATCGATAAGCACTTTTAGCAAAGTAAACACCGGCGCTGACAGTTGCACCAGTACCGGCCGCTGGACAGAGTATTGCAAAGGAACTTACGTGCAGGTAAAAGACACACTGCACCTTAAAGGCCAGTTTGTTAATGCCGATATGTCGATAAAGGACGAGAAAAGCTGTTTCAGAGCGGGTGATTATGAGGAGATTTTTAAGGTAACTAAAAAAACAGATAAGCAGGCCCAATTTGCAAGCACATCAAACGTAATTCCAATTGATGCTCATTTAATTAAAAAAACATCTTGTAACCCCAAACCGCTATAATATGAAAACAAATTTTTTTAAGAAACTGATATTTGGCTTAGCCATAATTTATGCCCCGCTGCAATCAATGGCCTGGGGAACACAAGGTCACCGCATTTGCGGACAGATTGCCGAAAGCTATTTAAGCCCCAAAGCGCGTTTAGCCATAAAGGAGATTTTAGGCAACGAATCAATTGCCATGACCAGCAACTGGGCCGATTTTATAAAATCAGACCCAAACTACAGCTATTTATACAGCTGGCATTTTATTGATTTTGATAAGGCTTATACCTATCCCGAAATGCAGACCTATTTAGAGCAGGATACCAAAGTTGACGCTTACACCAAGATGCTTTTTTTAATAGCCGAGCTAAAGAAAAAGGATTTGACCAAAGAGAATCAATTACTTTACCTGCGTATGCTGATCCATATTATTGAAGATGTGCACCAGCCGATGCATACTGCACATACTGATGATAAAGGTGGTAATGATTTTAAGGTAAACTGGTTCAGCACGCCAACCAACCTGCATTCGGTTTGGGATTCACAGCTGATAGATTTTCAGCAATTGAGCTATACTGAATATGCTACAGCTATTAACCATACAACATGGTCACAACGTAACGAGTGGCAAAAAGCACCTATCAGCAAATGGTTATTTGAATCAAACCAGATTGCCGAAAAGCTATATACCGAGATAAAACCGGGCGATACGCTGAACTACAAATACAACTTTAGCCACATTGAAATTGTTAACCAGCAAATGCTTAAGGCTGGCGTTAGGTTGGCAGGTATCCTGAATCAGATCTTCGCATAATTATTTGAAGGGCCTGGCAACTGATCGTGTTTCAGCTACCAGGCCCTTATCAATTTATCCCATCATCCCATAGAATGAAAATATTAATGGTTTGCCTTGGTAACATTTGCCGTTCGCCATTGGCGCATGGCATTTTGGAGCATTTAGCAGCAGAGAATGGCCTTGATTGGCAGGTAGATTCGGCAGGTACAGGCAACTGGCATGTTGGCGAAGGACCAGACCGCCGCTCAACCCGCACAGCAAGGGAGCATGGTATTGACATCAGCAAACAGGTTTGCAGATTATTCAGGATCAGCGATTTTGACGAATATGATCACATTTTTGTAATGGACAGAAGCAACCTGAGCGATATATTGGCCAAAGCCCGCAACGCAGCAGATGCTCAAAAAGTAAAGTTGCTATTGGGCGACGCGATAGTCCCTGATCCTTACCATGATGATACGCAGTTTGAGCCTGTTTTCCAGATGATTGAAAAAGGCTGTAAAGAGATCATTCAAAAGCTTAAATAATCCTTTGTGTTTCCCCCGATGCAGATCAACCCTGCTTAACGACTATTATTTCTTTTTCAAAAAACAGGTTTTAAGCACAACGCTCATTCCATCAACCTTACAGTCAACCTCTTCGTCATTATCAGTCAGGCGGATCTTTTTTATAGTTGTGCCCTGCTTAAGTGTGGTAGTTGAGCCCTTTACTTTTAAACTTTTTATCAGCGATACTGAATCGCCTTCATTAAGCGTGTTACCGTTACTGCCTTTTACGTTCGATGTTTCCAATATATGGATGTGTTATTACTAAGGGCGTTTGTTATTGATCTTGCCGGCTTCTTCCAGTTCAGCATCTATCTGGTCGTCATATTTAAAGCGGTACAATACCCAGTCGTTTTTAGGTTTATAAAACATAAAGGTGATCCTGATGGGCTGTACCTCATGCTTTACCAGGTAGCTGTACAACACAAGGCTGTTTGAGGCGTTTTTTTGAACGATAAGCTCTTTACCCAGGTAAGCGCCTATATTTTGACGAAGTGAATCCAGATGGCCTTTAAGCTGTGTTATACCAGCGCTGTTACTAAAGTATTTATTGGTGCCAAAAATATAATCAATTGCCGGGCCCGAGCCATCGTCTTTATATTTTTTAAAAAAAGCATCAACCAGGCTTGTTGCGCCTTTAACTGTAACAACAGCTGGCTTGGCGGTTGCTGCAGCAGCCGGTTCTGCTGTTTGTGCGGCTGCATAAAAGTAACTGCCGCAAATAAAGGCAGCCAGCAAAAATGATCTCCTGAAGTAGTGGTTTATATTTAAGTTTTTCATGGTAATGATAAAAGATGGGTCAAAATAAATAAAAAAGCCTGCTATTTTGGTAGCAGGCTTGTAAATATTTTCGTTTACCCAAATTACTTGGTTACGTACATTACTTCTTTTACAGCTTTAACAACGCGTTCAGCGTTTGGAAGGTACTCCTGGATTAAAGTTGGAGCGTAAGGCAATGGAACATCACCACCCATAATGCGCAGTACCGGGGCATCTAAATAATCAAATGCATCCTTTTGTACTTTAAAGGCAACTTCCGTAGCTATTGAACCTAAAGGCCAGCTTTCTTCAACAATTACCAAACGGTTTGTTTTTTTAACAGAAGCAATAACGGTATCGTAATCAATTGGGCGCACAGTACGTAAGTCAATTACTTCGGCACTGATGCCTTCTTTTTCAAGCTCGGCAGCAGCGGCAATAACCACTTTCATTATTTTACCAAAACTTACCAATGTAACATCGGTGCCTTGTTTAACAACGTTTGCTTTACCTATTTCAATGTAGTAAGTTTCTTCGGGCACTTCGCCTTTATCGCCATACATTAATTCAGATTCCATAAATATAACCGGATCTGGATCAAGAATTGCTGATTTTAATAAGCCTTTTGCATCATAAGGATTTGATGGTACAACCACTTTTAATCCCGGGCAGTTAGCATACCAGCTTTCAAAGCACTGGCTGTGCTGCGAGCTTAGCATACCTGCATTACCGGTAGGACCACGGAAAACGATTGGCACTGAGAACTGGCCACCGCTCATTGACATGATCTTGGCTGCTCCGTTGATGATCTGATCGATAGCTACCAACGAAAAATTAAAGGTCATGAACTCAATAATAGGGCGCAGACCGTTCATTGCTGAACCTATACCGATACCGGTAAAACCACACTCAGAGATAGGTGTATCAATAACACGCTTAGCGCCAAATTCGTCCAGCATTCCCTGGCTAACTTTGTAGGCACCATTGTATTCTGCTACCTCTTCACCCATCAGGTATATTTTATCATCCTTGCGCATTTCTTCGTTCATTGCTTCACGAAGCGCTTCTCTGAATTGTATTTCTCTCATCGTATTATAAAATATGCTTTTTTGCGAACGCAAATATAATCACTTAAGTGTTATTTGCAATCCCATACGGTTAACAGTTCTGTTTTATGCCTTTAACGACAATTATTTTACAAAAGTTTAGTATATTGATGGTAAAACCCACTGCAAAACTCTCTCTGACATTTATATAAATAGCAATCTTACCAATTTTTACCGGTAGTTGTTACTAACGTTACTTTAATAAGAAAAATTGGAACGCTTACACCGTCAACTTATTTTCGCTCGCCCTTCATCTTCGAAGCTATTTCCAATGCTTTATAGGCATTAACAATACCACCCGTTTGTGATAGCGAAGCAAAATCAACCTTAACCGTTTTTGAACCCGGTTTAATAACCATTTTACCTTTTATAGGTGTTGCGCTTTCCATTATTGCTTGTTTCAGTTGTTTCGCGCTTAGATCAGGGTAATACTCTAATATTAAAGCAGCCACACCTGCCACAATTGGTGATGCGAAACTGGTACCATCAGCTGTATTAAATTCAGCATCGGTATCAATTGAGGTTACTTTAACACCCGGTGCAAAAACATCTACATTTTTTTTACCATAGTTACTAAACTCAGCAGCCAGATTATCATCCGGCTTTGGGCCCGATGCACCTACGTTAATTACGTTATCAGTAGTTGTCCCATCCAGATAAGTATCATTCGGAAACTCGGGCTTGGCATCCACATCCTGGCTGTCATTACCTGATGCCATTACCAGCAGCACATCTTTTGCTGCTGCGTATTTAAAGGCCTCGTCAACCCAATCCTTATGCGGAGATATCTTTTTACCAAAGCTCATGTTAATTACCTGTGCGCCGTGGTCAACCGCGAAATGTATCGCGTTAGCAATATCCTTATCATACTCATCGCCATTAGGAACAGCTTTGATCGACATGATCCTTACATTATCGGCAACGCCGTCAATACCATAACCATTGTTACGTACAGCGCCAATTAAACCGGCCACACCTGTACCATGCGATGCATCGGCATTTTTCAGGATATTATTACCGTAAGGCTTACCATCGTTCACATCCGGATCATCGCCCACAATACGCGCACGTGATTCCAGGTCAGGGGTAATGGTATTGTTCTGCTTGGCATAATACTCGGTAAGGTCCTTCAATACTTTTGAGTTATCGGTATTTTCACCTATCTGCGTAAAAACTGATTCCCAAACTGTTTTGCTTTGGGTAACGGTATCGTTTGCTGCTTTTAACTTATCCAGATCAGCCTTGTTAAAGGTTTGATCTGAGTTTAATTTCAACTCTCTTTTTATATAATAATTTGTAGCTGTAAGTACGTTTACCTCCATGCTCAGGTCTTTTATTTCGGCCTGTGCCTTGCTCATGGTGGTATCATAATTAGCCTTAACGTTTTGCCAGTAGGCATACTCTTTTTCCTGCCCGGCAGGTGCAGTTGTTACGCTGGCGTATTTGCTTTTCAGCTTAAAGTACTGCCTCACCTCTTCGGTAGTTTCGGTAAAATCAACCTTGCCACCTTTGCCGCCTAAAAAATCCCAGCCATGCACATCATCAATAAAACCATCATGATCGTCATCAATGCCATTACCCGGAATCTCTTTGGTATTTACCCATAAAATACTTTTTAAATCATTTTGAAGGGTATCAATTCCGCTATCTATAGTGGTTACTACAACTGTTTTGCTTTTTTTCCCTTTCAGAAACTGGTAGGCCTGGTTAAGGCTTATCCCATAAAAACCATCTGTTTTAAGATCCATTGCATGCCAGTTTTTTGGCGGTTCGGGATCTTTTTTAGGGGCTTGCTGTCCGTAGCTGTTTGCACTGATAAATAAAGCGCCGCACATCAGGGTGCTAATGGCGAATTTGCGGATATTGTACATTTATATTTTAAGTTGATTTATTAAATGGCTGATTCTTTTAAAGTCCTCTCCCCCCGGAGAGGATTTAGGTGAGGCTTGTAAAACAATCAACCACTCAGTTTTTAATTTACAGATCGAATTTAATTCCTTGTGCCAAGGGTAACGTTTTTGAATAATTAATAGTATTTGTTTGCCTGCGCATGTAAACTTTCCAGGCATCAGAACCAGATTCACGACCGCCGCCGGTTTCCTTTTCGCCACCGAAAGCCCCGCCAATTTCCGCACCTGATGTACCTATGTTAACATTTGCAATTCCACAATCAGAACCACCGGCAGCTAAAAATTGTTCTGCCTCGCGCAAATTTCCTGTCATTATAGCTGATGACAAGCCCTGGGGTACGCCGTTTTGTAAAGCGATGGCTTCGTCAAGCGTATTGTATTTAATTAAATAAAGAATGGGTGCAAACGTTTCGTGCTGCACTATCTGGTAATGGTTTTCAACTTCGGCAACGCATGGCTTTACATAACAGCCCGAAGCATAGGCCTCCCCTGTTAATTGACCGCCTTCAACAACAAACCGGCCACCCTGAGCCTTGCATTTCTCAATCGAATCAAGGTAAAGCTTAACCGCTTCCTGGTCAATCAGCGGGCCCATGTGGTTATTTTCATCCAACGGGTCGCCAATGCGGATCTGTTTGTAAGCATTAATTAACTTTTGGATAAATGAATCATAAACACTTTGGTGAATGATGAGCCTGCGGGTACTGGTACACCGTTGCCCGGCAGTACCTACGGCGCCAAATACTGCACCTACCAAAGCCATATCCAAATCTGCATTTTCACTGATAATGATGGCATTATTACCGCCAAGCTCCAGTAAACTTTTACCCAGCCTTGCGCCAACTGCCGCGCCAACTGCCTTACCCATCCGGGTTGAGCCCGTTGCCGAAATTAATGGCACACGGGTATCATTTGCCATCAGTTCTCCTATCTCGCGGTCGCCAATTATTAGGCATGATACACCTTCTTCTACATTATGCTTTTTAAAAACTTGCTGCGCAATATGCTGGCAGGCTATGGCTGTTAATGGTGTTTTTTCAGATGGTTTCCAGATGCATACATCTCCGCAAACCCAGGCCAGCATGGCGTTCCAGCTCCATACCGCAACCGGAAAATTAAATGCAGATATAACACCCACAATGCCCAGCGGATGATACTGCTCATACATGCGGTGCTGCGGCCTTTCGGAGTGCATGGTTAAGCCATATAACTGGCGGCTCAGGCCAACGGCAAAGTCGGCAATGTCAATCATTTCCTGTACTTCGCCATAACCTTCCTGAAGGCTTTTGCCCATCTCGTAGGATACCAACGCGCCTAAATCTTCCTTTTTACTGCGCAGTGCGTTTCCTATCTCGCGTACTATTTCACCACGCTTTGGTGCGGGTACGGTACGCCAGTTTATAAATGCCCTTGCCGATTTTTCCACAACGGTATTGTAGTTATCGGCGGTTGCAAACTTAACGACTGCTATCTTTTTGCCATTGGTTGGCGATACGATGTCTTTTACAATTGCACCCTCACTGCTGCCCCATGTGCTGCCTGTACTAAATGCTTCGTTTATGTCGTTAATATGTAAACGATCAAGAATATCTGAAATATTAAGGCTCATAATTGTTACTTTTGCCAAAGGTAAAAATCTTTAAGGCAATTTATTATCAACTCACCCCTTGCCGGCAAAATGATTTGCATTAATTATCAAGGCTTTGTAAATCGCTCTGTTAACAATGTTTGAATGTTGATAACTAATTTGAATTATGGGTGTTATTACTTGTAATTTAAACTCAGTTTAAGCTCCAAAAGCGATTTCGACGGCAATAACTGAGTATGTGTTCTGAAACAAAATTGAATGGAAGAAGAATTTGAATTTGGTTTTACCGAAGATCCAAAGTTTTCGGTTGAGCGGTACGAAGAAATGATTCGTAATCATGACCAGTACTTTTTTGATGCCCAGGCGTTTGAGAACATTATCGACTACTATATCGAAAAGAACGATCCGCCAAAAGCCTTACAGGTTGCAGAGTATGCTAAAAATCAGCATCCTTTTGCAGCAGTTTTTTTAATTAAAAAAGCCCAGCTTTTAGTGGTTACCAACAAGGTACCCGAGGCATTTGAGGCGCTTGAAAAAGCAGCCATGCTGGAAGCATCAGACCCGGACATTTACCTGATACGCGGTAATATGTACGAGAGTATGGAACGCTATGGCGAAGCCCTTGAAAACTACGAGAAAGCACTTGACCTTGCCGAAGAAACGGATGAAGTACTGCTTCACATAGCCTACGTTTACCAAAACATGGGCGATTATGAAACATCCATCACCTATCTGAAGCTTTGCTTAAAGCAAAATATGGAAAACCAGGATGCCCTTTACGAACTTGCTTTTTGCTACGACGTACTGGACAACCAGCAGGAAAGTGTGGTTTTTTATCAGCAATATATTGATAACGAACCCTACAGCTATGCCGCATGGTATAACTTAGGTAATGCGTTTACCAAGCTAAGCTTGTTTGAAAAAGCAATTGATGCTTATGATTACGCCATATTAATTAAGGACAACTTTGCATCGGCCTACTTTAATAAGGGTAATGCATTGGTTAACCTGGAAAAATATGCCGAAGCTATTGACGTTTACCGCCATACTTTTGAGTATGAACAGCCTAATGCCGATACCTATTGCGCCATTGGCGAATGCTATGAAAAGCTGGAGCAAATGGACGATGCCCGTGCATTTTACAAAAAATCGGTTAAAATGGACCCTAAGCTGGCCGATGCCTGGTTTGGGATTGGTGTAACCCTTGATTTTGAAGAGCGCTACTTTGAGGCCCTGCACTTTTATAAAAAAGCACTCGACCTGGATATTGCCAACGGCGACTACTGGTTTGCCATTGCCGATGCCGAATACAAGCTTGGCCACATGCCCGAAGCCGAAAGTGCTTACGAAAAAGTAGTAGAGCTTAACCCGCTTGATATTGATGCATGGCTTGATTATTCGTCGATATTATATGAGCAGCAAAGGCTGGTTGATGCTACCGAGGTAATTGCCCAGGCTATAAAAAATAACCCCGAAGCAGCAGAACTTTATTACCGAATGGTAGCTTACCTGTTTGCCAAGGGCGAGTATAACGAAGCACTGGTTCAGTTAGAAATGGCCTTGTCATCAGATCCGGAGAAGCATTATATCCTGTTTGATTACCTGCCGCAGCTGCAAAAAAATAAAGTTATTGTTGATATAATTAACAGGTATACCAAATAGTATCTTGTTAATCAGGCAGATTAAGTGAGTGGGCTATGAAACTTTTAATTAACCACTCACCTAATCAAGCATATCAATTTAAAACCCGGAATTTGCTTCAAATTTTGGGTTTTTTTTATGACATTTGCGCCATTAAAACTTTTAGTTATAGTCTATAACCATATTGTGTTTTTATGAACTACCAGATCAATAACCTACCGGAGCGTACTCAAAAACCCCGAAACAGCGGCCTTACCATGGTAATGGATAAAGGGCTTAGTTTACGCCAGGTTGAGGATTTTATTGAGGTTGCAGGCACTTATACCGATATGGTAAAACTTGGTTGGGCAACATCATACGTTACCCCTAACCTTACCGAAAAACTAAAACTTTACCGCGATGCCGGTATCCCCGTATACTTTGGCGGCACCTTATTTGAAGCCATGATAGTACGCGGCCAGTTTGACGATTATTGCCGCATGCTGGATACTTTTAAAATGGATTATGCCGAAGTATCAGATGGCTCCATCACTTTGGAGCATGATATTAAGTGCGATTATATCCAAAAGCTCTCCAAACAGATAACCGTAATATCAGAAGTAGGTTCAAAGGATGTGCAAAAAATATTTGCCCCCTATAAATGGATCAAACTGATGCAGGCCGAAATTGAGGCTGGCTCATGGAAGGTAATAGCCGAAGCCCGCGAAAGCGGAAATGTAGGCATCTACCGCGATTCGGGAGAGGTTAGACAGGGCTTGGTTGATGAGATCCTGACCCAGATACCCGAAGAAACTATTATTTGGGAAGCCCCGCAAAAGGCACAGCAGGTATGGTTTATTAAGCTTATCGGCTCAAATGTAAGCCTTGGTAACATTGCCCCGGCAGATGTTATCCCGCTCGAAACACTTCGTTTAGGGATCCGCAGCGATACCTTCGATCATTTTTTGTAAAAACCAACAATTGTTATCATATCAAGTCTCCGGAATTAGTTCCGGGGGCTTTTTTTGTTTTAGGACGATTTAGTTTTGAATTATTAAACAAACACACGTATCTTTATATATAAAAACACACGTGTAATGACAACCAAACTCACGCTAACAATGGAAGATGGCGTAATTGATTCAGCCAAAAAATACGCCCGCCAAAATGGGCGAAGCCTATCCGACATAGTGGAGAATTATCTGAAATCAATTACCACTCACCAGGGAACAACAGAAGAGATATCGCCCAAAGTAAGCCGGTTAATGGGTGTAATTCAATTACCGGATGATTTTGATTATAAAAAAGAACTTACAAAGGCTTTGGTAAAAAAACACAAGCAATAGTCATGAAACATGTTTTTATGGATATCAATGTTGTTATTGATTTTTTAGCCAACAGACAACCATTTTCATTGGATGCCGCACTTCTTTTTAACCTGGCTGTTGAAGGGAAGGTAACGGTCTACATTTCGGCAGTTTCGTATAATAACATCTATTATATCCTTAGACAATCTTTAAGCAATAATGCTGCTATCAAACTATTGGAAGAATTAGCGGATATAACCGAAATAGCTGATGTAAACAGTGCGATAATCAGGCAGTCATTAAAAACCGATTTTAAAGATTATGAAGATGCCATTCAATATTATTGCGCACTCAGCATCCCTCACATTGATTTTATTGTTACCCGAAACACTAAAGATTTTAAAAAAAGCAACCTGCCTTTTTTAACTACTGCCGAAGCTGTTAGTGCGCTCAAAAGTGCTTTATAATAAGTCCATCTAAAGTGTCCCTAACTCCATGTAAATTTTATTTATACATCCAATTAAACATCTTTAAACATCCATTACCATTTTTGGCCGTTTTCTTGCTAATATTACGCTTTAATGTATTTGAGGCCTGTTTAAGTAATTAACTGGTGCTTTTAATATCTATATCTTATAAAAAACAAAATGAAACATTACGGGCTTATCGGGTTTCCGCTTTCTCATTCTTTTTCAAAAAAATATTTTACCGCCAAGTTCAAAAAGGAAGGCATTACCGATGCCGAATACGAGCTATATCCGCTGGAAAGTATTAAAGACCTGCAAGATCTGCTGGATAAACATCCTGACCTGTGCGGCCTTAATGTTACCGTTCCGCATAAAATATCCGTACTTAAATACCTGGATTGGATTGAAGGCAATGCTAAAACAGCAGGTGCGGTAAATTGCATCCGAGTTATTGCCGAAAGCCCCTTAGAAGCTGCATTTACCGGTGAATTAGGCGTATTAGGGCATGATTTTAGGCTGGAAGGTTATAACACCGATATTTATGGTTTTGAAACTTCATTAAAACCTTTGTTAAAAGACCAGCACGATAAAGCGTTGGTATTGGGCGATGGCGGAGCAGCAAAGGCCGTAAAATGTGCGCTGGAAAATTTAGGGATAGATTATAAAATAGTTACCCGCAAACCGCATCCGGGTAATTTACTGTTCAGCGAGTTAAAACCCCACCACATTAAACATTACCCGCTTATTATCAACACCACGCCATTGGGTACAGCACCAAATGTGGATGAGTGCCCGCCAATACCTTACGAAGCTATTACAGACCAAAATTTGCTTTTCGACCTGGTTTATAATCCCGAAAAAACACTATTTTTAAAAAAGGGAGAAGAACAGGGTGCTGCTATAAAAAATGGCTACGAAATGCTGATGTTGCAAGCCGAAAAATCATGGGAAATATGGACATCAAAGGAAAAACATCCATGAGGAAATTAGTACTACCCGTTTTAATGCTGCTGCTTTTTGCTGCCTGCGATGGCAATCATGATTATTCGCCAAAACCCCGGGGTTATTACCGCATTGTTTTCCCTAAAAAAGATTATCAGCCTTATAAAGGCAACGGGCCATTTACCTTTTTGTACCCCAAATACGCGGTTATTGATACCGATAAAACATCGCGCAGATCGGCTAAGCTTTTAAATATGAAAAGCCTTTTAAATATGCAGTTTCCGCAATTTAATGGCACACTGCATTTAAGCTATGAAAGCATCCCCTCAAAAAAAGTATTTAACGAGCTGATTGAAGATGCGCACGCCTTCGCGTTTAAGCATACCATTAAAGCAACCGGCATTGACCAGGGAACCATTTATTACCCCGACCATAAGGTTTATGGTATTTATTATACTATTGATGGTAATGCAGCCTCGTCTATTCAGTTTTACCTTACCGATAGCACCCGTAATTATATCCGCGGGGCACTTTACTTTAACTCGGAGCCAAAGCTTGATTCTATCCAGCCGGTACTCAGCTTTGTAAAAAAAGATGTAGACCTGATGATTAAAAGTTTCCGCTGGAAGTAAGCTGACCGGTTTAAAAGTTTTTCTTTATTTTTAGTTCGATAATTTACAACCGCTATGTATAAAGCCTTTTCAAGTTTTGTTGCCCTGTCGTTAATTAGCTGCCTGTCTTTAAAAGCACAAACAGCGGCCCCGGTTATTGATGTACAGCACTATAGCTTCGCTATCCGGATCAATGATGATAATGATGTAATTAAGGGAGAGGCCATAGTTAAGGTAAAATTCCTGAAAGATGCAGGCAGCTTTCAGCTCGACCTGGTGAAAAAGAACAGCAAGGGTAAAGGTATGCTGGTGTCAGCCATTAAAGAGGGCGGTAAGGCGGTAGCTTTTATGCAGGATAGCGATGCGGTAACCATCAGTACAAAAGTAAAAAGCAACAGCTTACACAGTTATACCATAACGTATTCAGGTATCCCGGCTGATGGGTTGATCATATCCACCAACAAATACGGTCACCGAACTTTTTTTGGGGACAATTGGCCCAACCGCGCTCACAACTGGCTGCCTTGCGTTGATTTGCCCGGCGATAAAGCACCGGTTGATTTTATAGTTACCGCCCCGGATCATTACGGCGTAATAGCCAACGGCTTAAAAACAGAAGAAAAGGCCCTGCCAAACCATTTAAAGCTAACCCGCTGGGCAGAAACCGCACAACTGCCCACCAAAGTAATGGTTATAGGCGTTGCCGATTTTGCCATTGACCATCCCGGTGATGTTGGGAGTGTGCCTGTATATACCTATGTGTTCCCGGAGAATAAGGAGGCCGGCTTTAAAAATTATGCGGTAGCAACTGAGATATTACCCTTCTACATAAAAAATGTTGGGTCATTTGCCTATAAAAAGTTAGCCAATGTACAATCAAAAACCATATTTGGCGGCATGGAAAATGCAGGGGCTATCTTCTACTTCGAAAACTCTGTGAACTCGCCGGGGATTGAAGAATTGATGGCGCATGAAATAGCCCACCAATGGTTTGGCGATGCAGCAAGCGAACGTAACTTTGGCCATGTTTGGTTAAGCGAAGGCTTTGCTACCTATATGACCAATCTATATCTGGAAAATAAATATGGAGCCGATACCCTGAAAAAACGATTGGTAGGCGACCGGAAAATGGTATTTAACTTTGAAAAAACAAGGCATACCGCTGTGGTTGATACTGCAGTAAAATCAAACTATATGCAGTTGCTTAATGCCAACAGCTACCAAAAGGGCGGCTGGGTACTCCACATGCTGCGCAGGAAGTTAGGTGATTCTGCCTTTTGGACAGGCATCAAAAAATATTATGCCAAATACAATGGCGGCAATGCTTACACCAGCGGCCTGCAAACCATAATGGAGCAGGCCAGCGGCCAGGATCTGAAACAGTTTTTTCATCAATGGATCTATACACCGGGCCACCCGCACTTAGGCATCACTTATAAATACGAAGCCGAAAACCAAACCGTTACTTTCCAGATTGAGCAGAAACAGGATATGCTTTATGAAATGCCCCTGCAAATTGCCCTGGGAGATGAACTGAAAACCATCAACATAAAAGATAAGAGCACCAGCATAATTTTCAAGATTAAAGAAAGACCATATACGGTAACCATTGACCCTAATGTAAATTTACTGGCAGATTTTGAGATAGTAAAACAGTAGCAATTGCGGCCATGCACCGGCAAACAAAATGGCTGTTAGGTGTAACCTATAACTCTTTACACCCTGATGAAAAAATTATTGCTTAAAATTCCGTATTTTTGTGCGCTTTTTGCACAGGCCGGGTTCCATCTGTATTTATTGTTTTTTGTTTTGGGTGAACCGGGGTTTTGCAATTGATCTTCAAAAAATATTATGTTAGAGAAATTAGAGGCGATATTCCAACGCTGGAAAAATGTTGAAACTGAGTTAAGCAGCCCTGACGCCATGGCTGACATGAAACGCTTTGCCCAATTAAATAAAGAATATAAAGACCTTGCCAAAATTGTTGACCAGTATAATATATACCGCAACATTATGAGCAATATAGATAGCAACAAAGAAATTTTAGCTACCGAAAAAGACGAAGAGTTTCGTGAAATGGCCAAGATGGAGCTGGACGAACTGATAGCCAAGCAGGATGAAATGGAAGAGATTATCCGTTTAATGCTGATCCCTAAAGATCCGGAAGATTCAAAGAATGCCATTGTGGAGATCCGCGGTGGTACAGGTGGTGATGAGGCAGCCCTTTTTGCAGGCGACCTTTACCGCATGTATATGCGCTATTGCGAAAAACGCGGCTGGAAAACCGAGCTTGTTGATTATACCGAAGGTACATCAGGCGGGTACAAAGAAATTGTATTTAATATAAATGCCGAGGATGCCTACGGTAATTTAAAATACGAATCGGGCGTTCACCGCGTACAGCGTGTGCCTGATACCGAAACACAGGGCCGCGTGCATACATCTGCTGCAACGGTAGTGGTATTGCCCGAGGTTGATGAGTTTGATATTGACTTACAGGTAAGTGATATTCGTAAAGATCTTTTCTGTGCATCTGGTCCGGGTGGGCAGTCGGTAAATACAACTTATTCTGCGGTAAGGTTAACGCACCTTCCATCCGGAATTGTTGCACAATGTCAGGATCAGAAATCACAGTTAAAAAATTACGATAAAGCATTACAGGTGTTACGTTCAAGGGTTTACGAAATGGAGCTGCAAAAGCACCTGGAAATAACCTCAAAAAAGCGTAAAACAATGGTATCAACCGGCGATCGTTCGGCCAAAGTACGCACCTACAATTATCCTCAGGGTCGTTTAACCGAGCATCGCATTGGTTTAACTATCTACAACCTAACAGGTGTTATGAACGGTGATCTGCAGGACATTATGGAAGCCCTGCAATTTGCAGAGAATGCTGAAAAACTAAAAGAAGGCACTGTAGCTTAAAGCTGGTTTTAAAGTAAAAAAACTACAATTATAACGATATTGTCACAAAGCCGCGCATAGCGGCTTTTTACATATATGGAAAAGTCTTTTTCATGTTATTTTCATAAAGCGCCGGTAATTTAGTTCTGTAAACTTTTACAACACGCCTTTTCCCCTTATTAATGGAGTGTTAAATAAGTTTAATGGAGTTTATTAATTAATGCTTTTTAGATCTATCTGCGTATGCTGGCTATAAAAACCATATCCCACAATACAATCATCTTCAGACGTTCAGTTCGTTTGATGGGTAATCAGTTTGAAATTAGTGTAGTTGGAAATAACCCATCATGGGCGGAAGAACGGATTGACGAGGCTGTAGCTGAGATAAGCCGTGTTGAAAAGCTGTTAAGTGCGTTTAGTGATGAAAGCCACATTAACGAGATTAACCGCAACGCCGGTGTTAAAGCAGTAAGAACAAATCCTGAGATCTTTAAATTAGTTGACAGATCGGTACAAATATCTGCCTTAACCTACGGGGCTTTTGATATAACCTATTACACGGCCGATAAAGAAACCTTATCTTTTGATAACGACCAAAATACAGCTACTATAGCTAAAGCAATTGTTAAAAAGGTAAACTATAAAAACATTGAGCTTGATGCTGTTTCACAAACCGTTTTTTTGAAAGAAAAAGGAATGCGCATTGGCTTTGGCGCTAACGGAAAAGGTTACGCTGCCGACAGGGCAAAATATATATTACAGTTAAACGGTGTAAGCAATGGTGTTATTAATGCCGGCGGCGATCTGCTTACCTGGGGCTTACAGCCCAATAAAGAGCAATGGACCATTGCAACTGCCGATCCATCACAACAGGATCAGCCTTTTGCAAATGTGCAGATTAGTGACATGGCTATAGCTACCTCATTAAATGCCGAAAAATATGCTGCTATCAGTAATAAAAAGAACCTGGGCGCTGTAAACTCTAAAAAAGGTTTCCCGGTTAGTAAAATCAAGAGTGTAAGTATCATAAGCACCCGTGCCGAATTTGCCGATGCTATGGCTACACCGGTAATGGCAATGGGCATTAATGCGGGCCTTTACCTGATCAATCAGTTAAACCAGGTTGCCTGTGTGGTTATTGACGATCATGACCGTGTTTACACTTCAAAGGATATAAATCTTAATTAAAGCCTGCATTTGGTTGCATAGCTTTAATTATGTTAATTTAGCTGTTATTGTAGTATAGTACAGTGTATTTGTAACAACTATCACTAATGCTATTATATAAACCCCCTGTTAAACCATTTCAATTAGTTTAAAATTCCGCTGCGTTATATTTTATAACATGGGTAAAGCTCAATAATTTAGTGAGTAAGTTTAATTTAAACTATTTGAAAGTAATTTTAATATTTTCTGCTTCTCAATGATAAAGTGGTTTGCGTATATTGTCTTCTTATTAATATTAGCACCATGTTTATCATCTGCCAAAATAAAAAATAAGCATTTTAGTTTTGTTTCTGATAAATTGGGGATAAGTTTGTCCCTGGGTGCAATGCCTGTTGACACCTCACTCAAAAAAAACGATAAGAAAGATCAGGAAGATAAGAAGAAGATTAAAGAAGTAGCCAAAGCCAAAAGACAGCCAAAGCCAGAGAAAATTGAACCTGTAGATAACCAGGCTACTCAACCTAAACAAAGGCCCAAAAGACAGCGAAGGCCTGAAGGATTGGAAAGACCACCCGAAATACCAAGGAGAAATGGCAACTAATAAACTCAACCCACAATTTACTCACCATCAATGAAATATTATTTCATAATGCTTTTCCTTGTAATTTGTACTGCTGTAAATGCTGCTGAAATAAAACTGCCATTACTTACCCGTTTTCCGCAAACTGTTGCAAAGGATACGGATACTGTGGTCAGGAAGCAATCGGTTTCAATAGGTGTAAATTATGGCAGCGATGTTTTATTTTTTGGCCGTACTGGCCCTATCAAATATCCGTTTATTACAACCGATGTTGTTTACAATACCAAAAATGGCTTTTTTATTTACGGCTCAGGCACAAAGGTATTAGGCTACAACCCCCTGATTGATGAAATTGACCTGGGTGCAGGCTACATGCACAAATACACAAAAAATTTAACCGGAACCCTCAGCTACAGCCGTTTCTTTTTTAACAAAGATGCTGCCGAGGTAATTAAATCAGCATCATCAAATGATATTGATTTTAAAAACTCGTACGACTGGAAGTTTGCAAAATCAAGTGTTACGGTTGATTATCTTTTTGGTAAATCAAGTGATTTTTTCCTGACGTTCAGCACTTCAAAATACATAGAAACCAACTGGAGCGTTTTTGACGATAAGGATTATTTATCCTTTAACCCAACTATCAGTGCCATAATGGGTACCCAAAATTTTGTGCAAAAGTTTTCGGCAGACCATCCCGGTAAGTTATCCTTAGATTATATTTCCGATATAAGTGCCGAACATCGCTTACCTAATTACGATAATGGCCGCTTTAATGCCCTTAATTACAGCGTTAAATTGCCAATAGCCTATAACAGGCCCCATTATACTTTTG
Organism: Mucilaginibacter sp.; assembly: GCF_965277465.1. Classification (GTDB taxonomy): domain Bacteria; phylum Bacteroidota; class Bacteroidia; order Sphingobacteriales; family Sphingobacteriaceae; genus Mucilaginibacter. The sequence continues at coordinate 987,038 of NZ_CBDICW010000001.1, read as the reverse complement.
AGGCATCGTGGAAATACTCCATCCCTGTTAATGTGGAAGGCGAGTTAAAGAACAGGCACGAGCTTTTTTTTAATATGACATTTTACTATCTCTTTTTTTAGAATATGAATGTTTTAGTTATTGAAGACGAAAAGGCCCTTGCCGACGAACTGGAAATTTTCCTGACTAACTATAACTATATATGCGAGATCTGCTTTAATGGCACCTCGGGATCTGAAAAAATAGCGGTAAACCTTTACGATTTTATATTGATAGACCTGGGGCTGCCTGATTATGATGGCCTTGACCTGCTTAAAGAAGCTAAAAAGTATAACCCCGAAGCTATTTGCATTATACTAACTGCCCGCGCAGAGGTGTATGACCGCATAAAGGGTCTTGATTTAGGGGCCGATGATTATTTGGCCAAGCCGTTTTCATTATTAGAGCTTCAAAGCCGTATGCAGGCCATTATACGCAGGCGCTTTGGCTTAAAGCAAAACCTGATTGACCTGGGTGGTTTCCTGATCAATTTAACAGAACGTACCATTACCTACCTGGATACGGAGATCAATACCATCACCAAAAAAGAGTTTGACCTGATTGCTTACCTTATTTTACATAAAAACAGAACGCTCACCCGCTCACAGTTGAGCGAGCACATTTGGGGAAGCATTATTAATGACGATTACGACTCAAACTATATTGATGCGCATATCAAAAACATCCGCAAAAAACTAAATGCCCATGCATCGCCCGACTGGCTCGAAACCGTTCGAGGCTTAGGTTATAAAATTAAAATAAACGCTTAAGTATTTGAAACTTAAAACCAAACTTACGCTGTTTAATACCATATCAAAACTGGTAATTGTAACCATTTTTGTGTTGCTTTTGCCACGCCTTATAAAAAATATAACCCAAAACTATACCGATAACAAGCTCATTAAGCAAAAAGAAAAGCTGCTTAAAATTGTAAACAGCCAGGGTATACAAAGCTATATACACAATGGCGAGAGTGACGCCAGTTACTATACCCCGCTTAAAGAGGATTATGTTAGTTTAGATATTGATTCAGTACCGGGATACCTGGATACCATCCGTAACGACAAGCGTATATTACAAGGCGACACTATTGAATACCGCATATTGAGCCATAACTTTATGGCCGGCAAAAAAAAATACCTGTTGGAGATTGCCATAAGTGCTGACGCCATAACCGAAACTACGCGCCCGTTGCAAAGTCTTGCTTTCCAGGTTTTAGTTGGCATGATATTGCTTACCATTATGGCCGATCAGCTGTATTCAAATTATGTGCTGAAGCCCTTGGGCCTTATTATTAAAACAAAACTCATTGGTCAGAAATTTCCAAATTTTGGCTCTTATAAAGAAGTAAAAACCAGCACTTCTGATTTTCAGCACCTGGATATAAGTATCCATAAGATGATTGAAACGATTGAAAGCACGTTTCAGAAAGAGCGTGAATTTATCTCCAATGCCTCGCACGAGCTGATGACGCCCATATCAATCCTGCAATCAAAAATTGAGAACATGTTTGAGCGCGAGGATATAGTAGATGAACTAAAAACGCGCCTGCTGGAGATGCAGAAGATATTGAACCGCCTCAAAAGCATCACCAAAACGCTTTTACTCATATCGCAGATTGAGAACGAGCAGTTTTTAAAGGAGGACAAGATCCCGTTATCGGACCTGTTACAGGAAGTTTATGACGAGATCTCCATCCGCCTGCAGGATAAGAACATCAGCTACGAAGCAACTATACCTGCAAACTGGCAATTGGTTGAGGTAAATAAGTTTTTACTTTTTAACCTGTTTTTTAACCTGATCAATAATGCCATTAAATATAATAACGAAGATGGTGCCATACGGATAGAAACAAGCCTTGAAAACAACAATTTTTCTATCAGTATTATTGATACCGGGATAGGTATAACAGCCGAAGCTTTACCATACATTTTTAACCGTTTTAAAAAGTTCAGGCAATCGTTACAGCAGGATAGTTTTGGGTTAGGTTTACCTATAGTAAAATCAATTGCGGCGTTTCATAATATTGAGATCGAAGTTGTATCAGAAAAGGGAACAGGAAGCATATTTAAGCTGATTTTTCCGCCGGGTGCCGTCGAAATAAAATAACATGAAACATTCAGGCAGGCCAATCAGGGTGCGCTGCATGGTTATCACAAATTGTATTTTTAACTTTATACTGTAATAATTATTAACCGCTTTGTCACAAAGCAGTTGCGTGCTGATTGTTAAATAAAAAGATCAAAAATTTATTAATAAATTTGATATAGCAATTAAACCTTTACAAGGCTGGTTTGTCTAATAATGTGAATTATTTATTTTAAGCGGGTGATATACTTAAAATAAAAAAAATCTGTTAAATACTTTTATTAAAAATATGAAAAGGGCTTTAAAATATGCATCTGGTTTATTGTTAACCGGATTGCTTACAGCGGCGATGATTGCTCCGGCCAGCGCACAGCGTGGCGCCAGGGGCGGCGGTGGTGGTATGAGGATCGGTGTTGGTGGCGGAGGCGGTGGCTTTCGCGGCGTCGTTGGTGTTGGTGGCGGCCGTAGTGCTACCGGTGTTGGCGTAAATGCACGGGTAAACTCAGGTGTAGCAGCATACAGGGGCCGTACGGGTGGTTATACCGGTGCAGGCTCAGGTTACCAGGGCGGTGCTTTTTACAGGGCAGGTTTTGGCTATTATGGCTATCCTCATCTTGGATTTTATCTTGGTATTTTACCTTTTGGTTATTATCCTTTTTATTGGGGATCATCCCTTTATTATTATTACGGCGGTGTGTTTTACAGCCCGTACGATGATGGTGGCTACCAGGTAACTGCGCCTCCTATTGGTGCAGGCGTACCATCATTGCCTGATAATGCACAAGCTATTAAAATTGACGGCATACAGTATTACGAGCTTAACGGCGTGTATTACAAAGAAACCGTTGATGATAAAGGCAAAAAGATATATGTAGTAGCCGGAAAAGACGGCGTTTTAAATACAGGCGACGAAGTAACCGACCCTAATGCAGGTGTGGCGGCTCCGCAAATTGGCGATGTTGTAAATCAACTCCCTGATAATTGCCGTAAGGTATCCTTAAACGGAAAGAAATTTTATGTATCGCCAAATGGCATCTATTACGAAAAAGTAACCGGACCTGATGGTAATACTGGTTACCGTATTGCAAGCCTGCCGGCCGACGACGAGAAAGGTATTTAATTGCCAATACGTTTGATATAATTTTGAAAGTCCCCTGCCAAACAGGGGACTTTTTATTTTATGCTTTATTAACTATTAAAGTGTATTAAATAACAGGCGACATATTTTTTTTTAATATTATTTATATGCTGTTCTTTTTCATCAATGTTAAATAAATATCGTTTTAATATTAGGTTTGTTTAATTAATATCCAAAATATCATCAAATAATCTAATTATTATTTTTTGGCATCCGCTTTGTAACTTCGCATTAAAATATTTATAACAATGAGAACTTTAAAAATAAGAATAGCTACTATCGGTATTGCCCTTTCAACCATTATTATTTTAGGCACAGGCTGTGATTCACTTACCAAAACGCAAAAAGGTGCTGCAATTGGTGCAGGCGGTGGTGGGCTTTTAGGTGCATTAATAGGTAAAGCAGCCGGTAATACTGCCGTTGGTGCACTTATTGGTGGTGCTGTTGGTGGTACCGCAGGTGCTTTAATTGGCCATAAGATGGATAAACAGGCTGCTGAAATTAAACAAACTGTACCCGGTGCTACCGTTACCCGCGAAGGCGAAGGTATTTTGGTAAAATTTGATTCGGGCATATTGTTTGATACCAATATGGCTAACGTAAAACCTGATGCGCAAACCAACCTGCAAAAATTAGCTGTATCGTTACAAAACAACCCGCAAACCAATATATTAATTGTTGGCCATACCGATAATACCGGTACTGCAGCTCACAATATGGATCTTTCTATCAGACGTGCACAGGCTGTTAAATCAATTATTACTGCCGATAATGTAAGTGATGCCCGTTTAACCGTACAGGGTAAAGGTGAAACCGAACCTATTGCCGATAACACAACAGTTGATGGCCGCTCACAAAACCGCCGTGTTGAAATTGTAATTGTTGCTAACGATCAAATGAAAGCACAGGCACAAAACGGTCAATAAGCATTATACGTATAAACTTTATTACGGAACAGCCCGTGCGTTAATTCGTACGGGCTGTTTTAATATTAGCATTAAAATCAAGACTATCCTTTCTTTTAATATATTCCGCATAAAACTATTTGTGATCAGTAAGTTAAACCTTACATTTGTACATGATTAAAAGATCAGGCGCACTTTTATTAACCTTGCTGTACTTAGTTACAGCCACAGGCTTTGCGCTCAATCTGCATTATTGCTTTAGTCATATTGCTTCGGTTAGCATCAATGCCCCTGCAAAAAGTTGCAGCAAACTAATGGCTGGCAAAATGAAATGCTGCCAGGACAGGCACATCGAAGTAAAAGTTAAAGATGCGCATGAAACACAGCCATCATCGTTTTTAACAAAGATTTTCCCGTTCCAGCTACCAAAGCTTTCTTTTGCAAGTGTTTTTGTTGCTGTAAAGCAGCACCTGCTTGAAAGCACCTTTGATAAAGACCCGCCCGATGCACCTATAAACGGTGTCATCGCGTTTATTAAATACTGCATTCTGCGTATCTGATCATTATTAATCAACCGCTTTTAGCGGCAGGAACTATTATTTATTTAATTTTTTTACGATTAATTTGATCCACAATGAAAACCCTTAAAATATTTATTACCCTGCTGGTTTTAACTACAGGTATTGCCAAAGCTCAATTTACCAAAGCCGAACTACAGGTTAGCGGCCTTACCTGCGCACTATGTGCCAAAGCCACAGAAAAATCATTAAGAACACTTCCTTTCATCAGCGAAATTAAAACCGACCTGATGCATAACCTGTATATCCTAACCTTTAAAAATGGCGAAGCCGTTAATTTTGATCTGATCAGCAAAAAAGTTCAGGATGCCGGTTTCTTTGTAAACAGCCTTAAAGCTACCTTCAATTTTGATAATGTAAAGGTTGCAGATAATGCTTTTAGCTACGGTGGCGATACCTTTAAGGTGATGAGCGGTGCCGATAAAACATTGAATGGCCAGGTGCCCGTAACCATTGTTGATAAGGGTTTTGCACCAAAGTCAGTATCTAAAAAGTACATGGGCCAGGTAGCTGATCTGAGCCCGGCAAAAACAGGCAGAACCTATCACGTAGCAATTTAAGCTTTATATTTTATGAAGCGTTTAATATTGGCCATAAGCCTTATGGCTGTGGCATGCACTGCTTTTGCGCAGGAGCTATATGTGAATACCGAACCTGCCAGCAATATGGCAACCCATTCGTTAGGGATCCGGTTAGAGAACCAGGGCTATTTTAGGCCTGACTATAAAAACCGCAGCACGCTTGAGGTAATGTATGGTGCCAGCAAACATTTAATGCTGCATGGGTCGTTATACATGTCTGATTATTATCAGAATAATCAGCATTTTGAAGGCGGCAGTGTATATGCAAAGTACCGTTTTCTGTCAATCGATTCGGTGCAGAAGCATTTTCGCGGGGCATTTTTTGCCAAGCTATCCAGCATTAATAACCCGGTAATAAACCAGGAGATCAGCTTAGAGGGCGATAACTCCGGCTTTCAAAGCGGAGTTGTTTTTACACAGCTTTTGCATAAACTGGCCCTATCGGGCTCGGTAAGTTACCTGCATGCCTGGGATAATACGGGTGGCAATAACCTGCCGTCAGTTAACGCTAAAGATGCTATTGCTTATACACTGTCTTCGGGCTATCTATTATTACCAAAAGCCTACCGGGATTACAAACAGCTGAATGTAAATGTATATGCCGAGCTATTGGGCAAGGTAAACCCAGGTTACGGGCAAAGCTACCTGGATGCCGCACCCGCTGTTCAGCTGATAATCAACACCTTGTTAAGGGTTGATTTTTCGTACCGGGTACCGCTGTACAATTCAATGGTGCGCAATACCGAAAGAATGTATTTGGTAAGGCTGGAGTATAATATATTTAACCTGTAACCAAGCATACTATAAAGCAATCCCGTTATACAGCTCTGATCTGTATCACGGGACTGCTTTTTTATATTGACGATGCATAGGTTAGCAGCCTCTACGCCTTCCTAAAATTTCTTGATCGTTTCTGTTACGTGTGCCAAATGGTGCTTACTATGCCATGCATACAAACCCAGTGCTTTTTTAAGCGGGATCACTTCGCCCGATGCCGGATGGGTGAAAGTGCGGCCCCACTCCTCTTCGGTAAGATTTTCAAGTATGGTTGCCCAATGCAGGTGAATGCCCTCTAGCATTTTTAGTGATGATTCTACTGGTAGCCTATAATCAGGCAGTAGTGCCCAATCGGCCTCCTCGTAAGGTTTTATAATTGGATTTTCTTCGGTTAAGGCTAATTTAAACCGCATCAGGGAGTTCATGTGGCTATCCGCAACATGGTGTATCACCTGCCTTAAGGACCACCCGCCCGTACGGTAAGGGGTATCCAACTTTGTTTCGCTCAATCCCATAGTGGCCTGGCGCAGTCTGCCCGGCAATTCTTTTATCGTAGTGATCCACTTCCGCTGATCTTCGGTTGTGTACGATACCGGGGCTTTAAACTTCCCGATAGGGTATTTCATTTCTTCGTCTGTCATAGTGCTTAAAAAATTTAAATTAGGCAATATTTTAATCGGCAACAAGCTTTTACCATAATTTAGCGTTTTGAACCTGATAAAAAGCCCCTATGCTTAAAAAGTTAATCCTTGTCCTGCTGGTTTTTAATACCTCCGTTATATATGCCCAAACCTTTAAAACGGATGTGCTGGTTATCGGCGGCACAGCAAGCGGAACGGCGGCGGCGCTGCAATGCGCACACAGCAAGGTAAAAACTATTTTAGTTACAGATGCTACTGAACTTGGGGCATTCCCTAAAACAGGAATGATCACTATTGATGAAAGCAACAACGTTAATACAGGTACCTGGCATGAGTTTCGTACCCGGGTATTGGATATGGAGAAGAAACCCAAAAGCGCCGATACGATTAATAATCAGCTCACTTTTGAGCCGGGTATGGGTGCATCTGTATTAAAAAGCATGACAGACACGGTAAAAAATCTGTCCATCTATTTAAACACCCCCTTTGTCAGCATTAAAAAGGATGGCGACCGCTGGGGAGTTAACTTTACCCAAAATGGAAAAACATTAACTATTAAAGCCCGTGTACTAATTGATGCTACCCCAAATGGTGACATAGCCATACAAGCTGGTGGGAAATTGCCTGTAGCTTTTGATAATTTTAAAGACAATGGCGGCCTTATGCTTTACCGCACATCTATTGCTGCTGGCGTGGCTATACCCGGGCAGTTATATACCGATGCTCAACATCCACAAAATAACTACCCGCAATACCCGGCATATTGCATCCCAATAAGTACGGTGATAGTTCGGGATGCAGAGAATATCCTGATAACAGAAAAGGCACTACCCGGCGAAAAAAGCAGTGATTATTTACCTATTCAATTACAATTGGGGCAGGGTGTTGGCACCATTGCGGCCTATTGCGCTTTCTTTAAAACCACCACTAAGAACTTGAATGTACGCGCTATACAAGGAGAGCTTTTAGATTTTAAAGGTTACCTGCTGCCCTTTGCAGATGTATCTCAAAAAAGCCAAACCTGGCGAGCCATACAACAGGTTTGTGCAACCGGTTTACTGAGAGGAAAGCAGAAAGTATACAACGGCCATGCTCAATTTTTATTTATGCCTGATTCGGGAGTGACCACTTCCGAGATTAAGCCGGTTTTAACAGAAATTTATACCCGTGCTTTTTTATGGTTCAATAAAGAAAAGCCGGGCGAAGCGTTTACCGTTGGCAATACAGTTTCGCTCATCAGCGATTATACTTTAACCGATCCGCAGGTGTTGCAAAAAACCCTACAGCAAAACTGGAAAACCAAGTATAAGTTTACCCTTGCCTTTGATACCAACCGCCCTGTAACCCGCTTAGAGTTTACCCTGTTGATGAACCAATTTTTAAATCCTTTTGTGAGGACAGTTGATTTAAGCGGACGACTGGTGAATTAATCAGGAAACACCGGGTTAAAATTAACCTTATGATTAATTACTGCCGTCTGTTCAAAAACAAGCTGAAGATCAATACATATTGCTATTACGGGCATTAGCTTAAAGTCTTTAGACCTGAGTTTGATCTACCCATTGTAACAAAACAATTGTTGCTCTTTTAATAATTAGCTAAACTGTTAACTTGCAGGTTGAATATTGACCCCATACATGAAAAAAATATTTACGCTTTTACTGCTCCATATTTGTACCGGTGCATTTGCACAAAAACTGGAAACACTATCCATAGAAAAAATAATGCGCGATCCGAAATGGATCGGTGTATCGCCCTCAAATATCCATTGGAGCGATGACAGCAAGAAGATCTATTTTAGCTGGAACCCTAATAATACGGAACGCGATGAGCTGTTTGCCATTAGCCCCAATAACCTTAAACCGGTTAAAGTAAGCATTGATGAACAACGCGCCTTTATCCCCGAAAATGGCGACTGGAACAAAAAGCACACTGAAAAAGTATTTGAAAAAAATGGTGATATCTGGCTTTCAGATCCAAAAACAGGTAAACTGCAACAGCTAACCAGCACTACCGACCGCGAAAGCAACCCATCATTTAGCGGTGATGAAAGCAAGATCATATTTGCCCGTGGCGAAAACCTGTATTCATTAAAACTTAACAGCGGCGAGTTGGTACAGCTTACCAACTTTTCGCATTCGGCATCTGCCACGCCGGCACCTCAAGCGGCAGGCAGACGAGGCGGTACTCCGCGCCGTGGTGCCGACATTGCCGCTGCCGGTAACGACCAGGAAAAATGGCTAAAGGGTGAGCAGTTAGAACTGTTTGATATTATTAAGGTACGGGATAAGGATCGTAAGCTTGATTCCATACAACGCAAAGAATTTGAAGTAAAAAAACTAAGAGAGATCCCAACCGACGACCGCTCGGTGAGCGGTGTAATACTTAGCCCTGACGGGCGTTATATTAGCTACCGTCTAACCAAATATCCCGAAGGTGAAAAAAGAACCATTGTGCCCGAATATGTAACTGCATCGGGCTTTACCGAGGATATTCCAAACCGCGAAAAGGTGGGCGGCCCGCAATCAACCTCCGAGTCGTTTATTTTCGATACCCAAAAAGATACCGTTTATAAAATTATCACCGCTGCTATCCCGGGGATAAAGGATTTGCCTGATTATGTAAAGGATTATCCGAAGCAATTAGAGCAGCGTACCAAGCGCAATGAAGACAGGAAAGTAAGAGTAAGCGAAACTTATTGGAGCGAAGACGGAAAATACGCCATAGTTGAGGTATCGGCACAGGATAATAAAGACAAATGGTTTATGAAGCTTGACCCAACAACCGGCGCTTTAACACTGCTGGACAGGGAACATAACGATGCATGGGTTGGCGGTGCCGGCCAGGGAAATTTAGGTTGGGCCGATAAAACCCACTTTTATTATGAAAGCGAAAACAGCGGCTACGCCCACATTTACATGATAGATGCTGCCACCGGAGACAAAAAACAGTTAACCAGCGGTAAATGGGAAGTACAGACCCTGCAGCTATCAACCGATAAAAAAACTTTTTACTTTACGGCTAACGTTGAGCACCCGGGCATAACCCATTTTTACCGCATCCCGGTAAGTGGCGGCGAGCCTGTTAAAATAACCACCATGAAAGGCGGCAACGAGGTTTCATTATCTCCCGATGAAAAATGGCTGGCTATCCGTTATTCGTATTCCAACAAACCCTGGGAGCTCTACATTCAGCCAAATAAGCCGGGTGCCAAGGCCGAGCAGGTTACCAGCTCAACTACCGAAGAGTTTAAATCATACCCTTGGCGCGAGCCACAGGTTATCACCTTTAAAAACCGTTATGGCAGTGATGTATACGCGCGTTTGTATCTGCCTAAAAATGCCGACCCGGCCAAACCTGCTGTAGTTTTTGTACATGGTGCAGGCTATTTGCAAAATGCGCATTACTGGTGGAGCTCATACTTCCGCGAATATATGTTAAACAATATGCTGGCCGATAACGGTTATACCGTATTGGATATGGACTATTCCGGCAGCGCTGGCTACGGCCGCGACTGGCGCACCGCCATTTATCGCCACATGGGCGGCAAGGACCTTACTGACCAGGCCGACGGCGTAAAAATGCTGGTGGATAAATATGGTGTAAACCCTAAACATGTTGGTTTGTATGGTGGATCGTACGGTGGTTTTATTACGCTGATGGCCATGTTTACCGAGCCTGATGTTTGGGCAGCCGGCGGCGCTATCCGTTCAGTAACCGATTGGGCACATTATAATCATGGTTATACTGCCGATATTTTGAACGAGCCTTACAACGACGAAAAATCATACCGCTTAAGCTCGCCTATCTATTTTGCCGACGGCTTAAAAGGTAACTTACTAATGCTGCACGGCATGATAGATCAGAACGTGAACTACCAGGATATTATCCGCCTGAGCCAAAGGCTGATAGAGCTGCATAAAGAAAACTGGGAGCTGGCATCGTACCCGGTAGAAGATCATGGCTTTGTACAGCCAAGCAGCTGGACGGATGAGTATAAACGCATCTATAAGCTGTTTGAAACTACGCTGAAGAAATAAAATAATAAATATGAAAAGTTCCGGATGGATAATATTGCTGTTTTGCTTTGCCTGTTCATCTGGGCCTAAAGTGCCGGTGGTTCATATCAGCCTGGTAAATAATAATCGGTCGGTAAAATTCAGCGGACTTGATGGTGCCATTTTGGGCGAGATCGGCCGCGATTCGGCACAAGCCACCTGGCAATACCTTATCCCGGTTTTCAGGATGCCTGCTGATACTGATCTTAAAAACTACCAGCATGCGCAACCCGGTATTTACCAGCTAAAAGATAGCATTGTAGTTTTTACGCCCGATACCCCGTTCACACCCGGCAAAACCTACTTTTTACGCTATTACCAGTTTGGCCGGGGCCAAAGCGCTCTTGATTTAATTAAGGGCACCAGCAAACCCGGAACCATCCATCACGTTGATTTGGTTTTTAAGCAATAGAAAATACGCTGCATTACCTCAATCCCCTGAAAAACAAATCCTACTATTGAAAAATTCAAATAATAATCATTACATTTGCATCTGATTAAAAAAGAGGGGGCATTTGTCCCCTCTTTTATTTTATCGATCAAATTATTCCGGCAACATCCGGACGAGAAAGAAAGATAATGAATATTGAAAAAAAAGTAAGACAACTGGTTGAAGAGAAGATAGCGGATAAGCCTAACCTGTATATAGTGGATATAAAAATGCACTCCAACGGTAAGCTGATGATACTGGTTGATGGTGATACAGGAATAGGGATTGATGATTGTGTGGCAATAAGCAGGCATGTAGGTTTTCATTTAGAAGAAGAGAACGTAATTGAAAATGCATATAACCTGGAGGTATCATCGCCTGGTATTGATACACCGCTAACAGCTATAAGGCAATATGTAAAAAACATTGGCCGCAACCTGGGCATCAAAATGGCTGATGGCACCAAAAGAGAGGGAACGCTGACAAGCATTACCGAAGACGCTATAGTAATTGAAGAAAAAATAAAAGAAAAAGGGAAAAAAGCCGAACTTGTTGAAAGCGTTATCCCCATTGATCAAATAACAGAAACAAAAGTTTTAATATCATTCAAGTAAGAAAATGAGCAATATTAATTTAATTGATTCTTTTCAGGAATTTAAAGATTTCAAGAACATCGATCGCCCTACGATGATGAGTGTACTGGAAGACGTTTTCAGAAGCATGATCAGAAAAAAGTATGGAACGGACGAGAATTGCGACGTAATTGTTAACACCGACAACGGTGACTTAGAGATCTGGCGTACCCGTAAGGTTATGGAAGATGGCTTTAGCGAAGACGATGACCTTGAAATTGAACTGAAAGAAGCAAAAACGTTAGACCCAACGCTTGAAGTTGGTGATGAGCATATTGAGCAGATCACTTTAGAGAGCTTTGGCCGCCGTGCTATTTTAGCTGCCCGCCAAACGCTGGTATCTAAAATTTTAGAACTTGAAAAAGATGAGATCTTCAAAAAGTATAAAGATCGCGTAGGCGAAATTGTTACCGGCGAGGTTTACCAGGTTTGGAAAAAGGAAACTTTGGTGCTTGATGACGAAGGCAATGAATTATTGCTACCAAAATCAGAGCAGATCCCTGCCGATTATTTCAAAAAAGGTGATAGCGTTAAGGCAGTTGTATCAAAGGTTGATATGCTGAATAGTAATCCTAAAATCATAATTTCACGTACAGCTCCCGAATTTTTACAGCGTTTGTTTGAATTGGAAGTTCCTGAAATTTTTGACGGACTGATAACTATCAAGAAAATTGTACGCGAACCGGGCGAAAGAGCCAAGGTAGCTGTTGAATCATACGATGATCGTATTGATCCGGTAGGTGCCTGTGTGGGCATGAAGGGTTCACGTATACACGGTATAGTACGTGAGCTTAAAAACGAAAATATTGACGTAATTAATTACACTAATAATTTACAGCTTTATATTCAGCGTGCCTTGTCACCAGCTAAAATAACATCTATTAAGCTTGATGATGAGAAAAAAACAGCCGCAGTTTACTTAAAACCTGATCAGGTTTCATTAGCAATTGGCCGTGGCGGACACAATATTAAATTAGCCGGAAAATTAACCGGTTATGAAATTGATGTTTACCGCGAAGCAGATGAGCAGGATGAGGATGTGGATATAGAAGAATTTTCTGACGAGATTGATAGCTGGATTTTGGACGAATTTAAGCGCATTGGCTTAGATACCGCCAAATCAGTATTAGCATTAACCGTTGGTGAATTGGTTAAAAGAACAGATTTAGAAGAAGAAACTGTTAAAGAAGTTTTATCAATTCTGCAAGCTGAGTTTGAATAAGCGGTGATAACCAAAATTAAAATCGTATTTTTGCACAAAATAGCAGAGAAAGAATATAATAAATGTCAGAAGACAAATCCATAAAATTATTTACAGCAGCAAAAGAGCTGAACATCGGTACAGGTACGATCGTTGATTTTTTAGCGAAAAAAGGGTTTAAGGTACAAAAGCACCCTACTACCCAACTTGATAGCGACATGTACAGTGCTCTTTTGAAAGAGTTTGCTGTGGATAAAATTATTAAGGAGGAAGCTAAGCAGATCAGTATCGGAAAGATCAGAAAAGAAGAACCTGCGCAGTTTCCTGAAAAGCCTGTTGAACAACGCCGCTCAAGGGATTTTGAAAATGAGGAGATCCTTATTAAAAATACCGGGCACCATTACAGCGCACCACAGCCTGAAAAACCAAAACCAGTTGAAGCACCTAAGGTTGAAAAGCCAGAGGAGCATAACGAAGTTTTGCCAGGTGTAAAAGTTGTAGGTAAAATTGATTTAAATAACCTTAACGCTAAACCGCAGCAAGTTGAAAAACCTGTTGAGAAAAAAGAAGAAGAGGTTGTTGCAGTTAAACCAGAGGTAGTTGTTCCTAAACCGGAACCAGCCCAGGCTCCAAAACCTGAGCCTGTTGCAGAAGCGCCTAAGGAAGTAATTCCTGAAGCACCAAAACCTGTAGAGGTTAAGGCTGAAGCACCTGCGCCAGTACCTGTTGTTGCTAAAGAAGAAGCAGAAGTTAAGGCCCCCGTTGCTGCACCAGTGGCAGAAACGCCGGCAGCACCTGTTGCTGCCCCGGTTCAAACAACGGCAGCAACGCCACCTGCTGCCGTTGCTGATGAAAATCAGGAGCCTGATGTAATAAGAGCCAAGGCCGAGCGCCTTACCGGCCCTAACGTTATTGGTAAGATACAGTTACCGGTTAATGCGCCTAAGCGTAACCCAGTAGCTTCATCATCAAATACCAACAACGCTGCCGATCATAAAAGAAAACGCAAGCGCAAAGACAACCAGGGACCTGGACATAACCAGGGCGGCACACCGGGTAATACACCGGGCCAGCAGGCTGCTAATCCTCCGGGAACACAGCAACCGCATGGTGGTAACCGTCCTGATTTCAGGAACAGGGGTAATACGCCGCAAGGCGGCGGTGGTGGTAACCATCAGGGTGGAGGCAACAACAACCGTCCCGATTTCAGGAACAACCGTAACACTACGCCAAATACAGGCCCTAAAGAAGAGCCTACAGAAAAAGATATCCAGGACCAGATCAAGGCAACACTTGCCCGTTTAAGCGGAGCAGGTAAGTCGGGTAAGTTTGCGCAGCGTGCTAAATTCCGTCGTCAAAAACGTGATGATGTTGCTGCAACTGCCGAAGAACTGGCAATGGAGAACGAGTTACAATCAAAGGTATTAAAGGTTACCGAGTTTGTAACGGCCAATGAACTTGCAAGCATGATGGATGTATCTGTAACACAGATCATCTCAACCTGTATGAGCCTTGGTATGTTTGTATCCATTAACCAAAGGCTTGACGCCGAAACATTAAGCATTGTTGCTGATGAGTTTGGCTACCAGATAGAATTTGTTAAACCACAGGATGAAGAGGGCAGCCTTGACCAACCTGATGATCCGGCAGATTTAATTCCACGTGCACCTATCGTAACCATTATGGGTCACGTTGACCACGGTAAAACCTCATTACTTGATTTTATCCGCAAAACCAACGTAATAGGCGGCGAAGCAGGGGGTATAACCCAGCACATTGGTGCCTACGAAGTAACATTGCCTGATAACAAAGGAAAAATAACATTCCTGGATACACCGGGTCACGAAGCGTTTACCGCTATGCGTGCAAGGGGTGCACAGGTAACAGATATTGTAATTATAGTTATTGCTGCCGATGACAGCGTGATGCCGCAAACCCGCGAGGCTATAAACCACGCACAGGCTGCCGGCGCACCAATCATCTTTGCTTTCAATAAAATAGACAGGCCGGGTGCTAATTCGGACAAGATCCGTGAGCAGCTATCAGCCATGAACATTTTGGTTGAAGAGTGGGGCGGAAAATACCAGTCACAAGAGATTTCGGCTAAAACAGGTTTAAATGTTGAGCTGTTATTAGAAAAAGTATTGCTTGAAGCCGAATTGCTTGAGTTAAAAGCCAACCCTAACAAACGTGCCGTAGGTACAGTTATTGAGGCTGCTTTAGATAAGGGCCGTGGTATTGTTACCACTATATTGGTACAATCAGGTAATTTAAAGGTGGGTGATCCTATTTTGGCAGGTTGCTACAGTGGTCGTGTTAAGGCATTGACTAACGAGCGTGGCCAGAGGGTTGAATCGGCAGGGCCATCAACACCTGTACAGGTGTTAGGTATGCAGGGCGCACCAACAGCAGGGGATAAATTCAACGTGCTTGAAAGTGAAGTTGAAGCCCGTGAAATTGCCAACAAACGTTTACAATTACAACGTGAGCAAGGTTTACGTACACAGAAACACATCACACTTGATGAAATTGGCCGCCGTTTGGCAGTTGGTAACTTTAAGGAACTTAATATTATTGTTAAGGGTGACGTGGATGGTTCGATCGAAGCGTTATCAGATTCATTGCTGAAACTTTCTACCGAGCAGATACAGGTTAACATTATTTCCAAAGCAGTTGGTCAAATCTCTGAATCTGATGTATTGTTAGCTTCTGCATCTGATGCGATCATCATCGGTTTCCAGGTACGCCCTTCAGGTGGTGCCCGTAAATTAGCCGAGGCTGAGCAGATAGACATCAGGCTTTACTCTATCATTTATGACGCCATAAATGAGATTAAGGCAGCGATGGAAGGCATGCTTGCACCAACGTTTGAAGAGAAGATTGTTGCAAATGTTGAGATACGTGAAACATTCAAGATCAGCAAGGTGGGTACCATTGCAGGTTGTATGGTACTTGATGGTAAGATAAACCGTAACAGTAAGATACGTATAGTGCGCGAAGGTGTGGTTATATACACCGGCGAGCTTGCTTCACTAAAACGCTTTAAGGATGATGTTAAAGAAGTTAGCGCTAACTACGAGTGCGGATTGAACATCAACAACTTTAATAATATTGAAGTAGGCGACATTGTTGAAGCTTACGAAAATGTAGAAGTAAAACGCAAGCTTTAAGCTTAATACAAATACTAAAAAAGGCTTCCTGGTAATCAGGAAGCCTTTTTTGTTTTACAGCTGTTGGCAATAATACGCTGCCCGTCAAATAATTCTTTTTCATTCCTCTTTAATTAAGTCCCTTCAAATAAGGATAAAGGCTTCGTGGCGGCATTTCAAGCCTGAAATTCATGTTGTAATAAAATTGTTACGGATACTGTTAGCTGCAAAAACTATTTATTTAGGTGATAAAAAAAAATCCCCTTGCTTTTTAACTTAAAGTCATGTAATTTTCATCTTTAACCTAAGTTCATGAGAAGACCTCTCTACCTGTTCCTCACAGTGTACCTTGCCTG
The DNA here is from genome assembly GCF_965277465.1 of Mucilaginibacter sp. GTDB lineage: Bacteria > Bacteroidota > Bacteroidia > Sphingobacteriales > Sphingobacteriaceae > Mucilaginibacter. The sequence goes on along the minus strand of NZ_CBDICW010000001.1, from coordinate 970,486 downwards.
CCTATGCGTTTCACAAAATGCACAGGCACAAATAGCGTCTATTGATAGCAGTTCGCAGCAAAATGCATTAAATAATGCCGTAGGGCTTTATAATGCAGCAATTGGCAACCAAGCACCCATTTATACCGGGGCCGAATACTATTTTTACGATCCGCATATAAAAGGCAATGCTTATTTTTTAGAGAACAACGGCTTTACACCCGGCAATATTTATTACGACAGGGCATTATACAAAAACGTAAGTATGTTGTATGATCTTAACCTTGACCAGGTTGTTGTACTGCTGCCCAAACACATCTCAAAATTTTCATTGGTAAAAGAACGGGTCAAGAACTTTGATTACCTGGGCCATCATTTTATAAATATAAATACCGATACCCTAAGTCCCAATACCCCCTTAAAATCCGGCTTTTACGATCAGCTTTATAATGGCAAAACACAAATATTGGTCAAACGGTCAAAAAGCATACAAACCAGTGCCGGCGGATCAACTATCGAAACCTTTTTCACTTCATCAAAAGATTATTACATCAAAAAAGATAATGTTTACTATAGCATAGGCAGCAGCCAGGGATCTATATTAAATATTTTGAAAGATAAAAAGAAAGAGCTTAGGCAATACATCAGAGCTAATGATATCGCGTACCGCGATAACCCCGAAGAGGCGATGGTCAAAATTGCAACTTATTATGACCATTTAACAAACTAATATGAGAAATATTTACCTCTTAAGTTTTTGTTTTGTGTTTTTGTTGCATACCGCATCTGCGCAGCAAAATAATGTAAAACTGTTTAGTGTAAACTTTCAGCAAGCCAATGTTGCCCAGTTTGTTACCGAAATTGAATCAAAAAGCAGTTACCATTTTTATTATGACCCTGCACAGTTAGATAGCCTGAAAGTTACCCTTCAAGTTACCGACAAACCGTTGGAGACTATATTAGATATGGCTCTAAAAAACACTAAGTTTTATTATGCCATAACGCCGCAGCTGCAGGTATTTTTAACAAAAGGCAGGCAAATAAAAACTGAATTGGCCCCCGGCTTTACACCAAGTAGCATAGGCACGGTGCAACCGGCGGCAGTAGCTGCAGATTATACACAAGAAATTGACAGCAAGATTCCGGATGCTACAACCGAAAATAAAACCTACGAAATTGGCGTGCGGTCAAATACATTAAAAACTGGGAACGCTATTTTAAGCGGATATGTACGTGACATTAAATCGGGCGAGGCTGTGGTTGGGGCAAGCATTTATGTTGCAGGTACAAAAAGCGGCGTAGCAACAGATCAGTTTGGATATTTCACCATGTCAATGTCGCGTGGCAGGCATATATTAAATATCCGCGGCTTAGGTATGCGTGATACCCGGCGCCAGATTATTTTATATACCGATGGTAAACTAACCATTGAAATGCAGGAGCAGGTAAACAGCCTTAAAGAGGTTAAAATATCGGCCGATAAGGTTGCCAACGTGCGCAGTGTAAACCTGGGTGTTACCCGTTTAGATATTAAGGATATTAAACAGATCCCCACGGCATTTGGCGAAGCCGACGTTTTAAAAGTAGTTTTAACCCTACCCGGTGTTACCTCGGTTGGCGAAGCTACCACAGGCTTTAACGTTCGCGGCGGTGCAGCCGATGAAAACCTGATATTGCTTGATGGTGCTACCATTTATAACGCCGCGCACTTTTTTGGTTTCTTTGCAGCCTTTAACCCCGATATAGTGAAGGATATTGAACTTTACAAAAGCAGCATCCCCGAAAAATTTGGCGGGCGCTTATCGTCAGTATTAGAAATAACCAACCGCGAGGGTAATAAAAAGAAATTTACCGGATCGGCGGGGATAGGCCTTTTAACCAGCAGGCTTAATATTGAGGGCCCGATTGTAAAAGATAAAACATCGTTTATTTTTGGCGGCCGTACAACCTATTCAGACTGGTTGCTGCACTTATTACCCGAAGCCTACAAACATAGCTCGGCTTCGTTTTATGATTTTAACTTTGATGTAAGCCATCAAATTGATGATAAAAATAACCTTTACCTATCGAGCTATATCAGTAAGGATAAGTTTAAACTGAATAGTGATACCGATTACTCTTACAGTAACAAAAGCATCATCATAAAATGGAAGCATAATTTTAACAATAAGTTATACAGTGTGATCTCGGCGGGTATTGACAGGTATCAGTATGATGTAGCAAGCACCGCCAACCCCATAAATGCTTACGATCTGGGCTTTAACATCAACCAATCGAACTTTAAAACTGATTTCACCTACTACTTAAACAGCAAGCATACTATTGACTTTGGTTTAAGCTCTATCCTTTACAAAATAAACCCGGGTACATTTGAGCCAAACGGCCCCAAATCATTGGTTGCACCTGATGTAGTTGCACCTGAAAAAGCTTTGGAGAGTGCTTTATACCTGGGTGACAAGTACGATGTATCAACCAATTTTTCAATAAGCGCCGGGGTAAGGCTTAATATATACAATTATTTAGGCCCGCAAACGGTTAATACCTACGCGCCAAACTTGCCTAAAGATGCCGCTAACGTTACCGACAGCACTACTTATGGCAGTGGTAAAATAATAAAGACCTATATCGCACCCGACATCAGGATCTCGGCCCGTTATTTACTGGGCGATAACTTGTCGATTAAAGCAGGCTACAATACTTTACACCAGTATATACACCTGTTATCAAATTCAACCTCTATTTCGCCAACTGATGTTTATAAACTGAGTGACCCTAACATTAAGCCAGAAAAAGGCGACCAGGTATCATTAGGGCTTTTTCAGAACGTCAAGAACAACACGATAGAAATGTCGGTAGAGGTTTATTACAAAAGATTACGTGATTATCTTGATTATAAAAGCGGTGCCGTACTATTGCTGAACCATAATATTGAACAGGATGTAATTAATACCCAGGGCAAAGCCTATGGAGCCGAGTTCCTGATTAAAAAAACGGCCGGAAAATTAAATGGCTGGATGAGTTACACCTACTCGCGCACCTTCCTGAAACAGGATGACCCTAACGCAGGCGAGTTTATAAACGAAGGCAAATATTATCCGGCTAATTATGATAAACCGCATAACGTGAATTTTACGGGTAATTACCGCTTTTCGCACAGGTTCAGTGTATCGCTGGATGTTGCTTACAGTACCGGAAGGCCAATTACCCTGCCAATAGCCAAATATGAATATGCAGGATCAGAAAGGGTATTTTACTCAGACAGGAATCAATACAGGATCCCGGATTACTTCCGCTCAGATTTTTCATTTAATATAGAGGGTAATCATAAAGTACACCAGCTTACCCATAACTCATGGACCATTGGTGTTTATAACTTAACAGGCAGGCAAAATGCTTACTCTACTTTCTTTACCGAACAAAGCGGGGTTATCAGTGGGTATAAACTGTCAATATTTGCTTCGCCAATTCCGTTTGTTAACTATAACATCAGGTTTTAAAAATTAGTAAGGCACAGGGAATAATAATCGGATTTGTGATTTTGATACAAAGAAAAGAGATGCGTAACTGGAAGAGGCTATTATTTATAGGGATACTATTTATGGGATGTAAAAAACCTTACAATCCGCCTGCTACCTCCACTACCAATAGCTACTTAGTGGTTGAAGGGGTAATAAACACGCAGGATTCAACCATTATAAAACTTAGCCGTACAGTTAACCTTACCAGCATAAGCACCACCAACCCGGTAAATGACGCCGCTGTAACTATTGAAAGCGATGCTAACCAGGTACTAACCCTAAGCCCGGTTTCATCCGGATACTATGCTTTAGGTGGTGTTACTCTTGATAATACACGCAAATATCGTTTGCGGATAAAATTATCTACCAACCAGGAGTATCTTTCGGATTTTGTAGAGGTAAAAGTTACACCACCCATCGATAGCCTGGGCTATGCAGTCGCAGGCAAAGGTGTACAAATATATGCCAACACGCACGATCCTAAAAACAACACCCATTACTACCGTTTTGATTATGCCGAAACCTGGCAGTTTCATTCCCGGTATTTTTCGGCATGGCTATCGAATGGGACAGCAATTGTTCCGCGCACCCCGCAACAGGATATTTATCATTGTTTTGGTAATGATAAGTCAAGCACTATTGTGTTAGGCTCATCGGCAAAGCTAACTCAGGATGTGCTTTTTCAAAACCCGATAACAACTGTTGACTCCACATCCGAAAAAGTTGAAACGCGGTACAGCATTATTGTATATGAGTATGCACTAACCGCCGATGCCTACAAATTTTGGGATAATTTAAAAAAGAACACCGAACAATTAGGGAGTATTTTTGATGCACAACCATCCCAAAGCACCAGTAATATTCATAATACCGGCAATGCACAGGAGCCGGTTGTGGGGTATATAAGTGCCTGTACCGTACAATCAAAACGTATATTTATTGATAACACAAAACTGCCGCAACAATGGCGGCCGGCACCAATTTATTCGTGCGAGGAGGATTCTGTTTTTTATAAAGCAAAACCTAATGGATTTAACCAGGTTGCTGCCTACTTAGTGCCGTCGCCATTTGTACAGATCCCTGTAGATGCTTTTTACGATGGGGGTGTTAGCCCGGCAGGGTTTTTAGCGGCCGTTAATGAGTGCGTGGATTGTACATTAAGGGGAACTAAAACACAGCCTGCTTTTTGGAAATAAAAAAAGAATGAGAAACTGGAAACAAATATTATTGCTCACTATAATTTTTGCCGGCTGTAAAAAAGCTTACAACCCTCCGGCAATTACTGCGCCCAATAGTTATCTGGTGGTAGAGGGCGTGATCAACACCAACGATTCAACAATTGTTAAGTTGAGCCGCACGGTTAACCTATCAAGCAAAGTAACTACTAACCCTGTAAGCAATGCAGTGCTTACCATTGAAAGCGACGCCAACGATACATATAGCCTGAACGAAATAGTTACCGGTAAATATGCTTTTGGTGGATTTCCGCTGGATAATACGCATAAATACCGCCTCCGGATAAAAACCCCGGATAATCAGGAATACCTGTCGGATTTTGTCGCGGTGAAGGTTACCCCACCAATTGATAGTGTTGGCTTTACGACTACAGGTAACGGATTGCAAATATATGCCAACACGCACGATCCTAAAAACAGTACCCGCTATTACCGTTTTGATTATGATGAAACCTGGCAGTTTCATTCTAAATATTTTTCTAATTATGTATCTAATGGAGTATCTATAGAGGGCCGTACTGCCGACCAGGATATTTACCATTGCTTTGCCAGTGATGTATCGAGCACCATAATTATAGGTTCAACAGCCAAGCTAACAGCTGATGTTTTGTACCAGCAGCCAGTTACCAATATCATATCCACATCAGAAAAAATTGAAACCAAGTATAGTATTTTACTGCGCGAATATGCCTTAACTGCCGATGCTTACAAGTTTTGGGATAACTTAAAAAAGAACACCGAACAATTAGGGAGTATTTTTGATGCACAGCCCTCGCAAATAAGTGGTAACATCCACAATACTGCTAAACCTGCAGAGCCTGTTGTTGGTTATATCAGCGCCGGAACAGTATCCTCCAAAAGAATATTTATAAGCTATACACAACTGCCGCAAACATGGCTGCCGGCTTATCCCGATGCAACCTGCTCGCAGGATTCAATCTGGTATGATACACCGCACAGCCACTTTAATGGTGTAGCCGCTTATTTGATCCCTTTACCCGCTGCAGAAATACCCGTAAGCGGTATTTTTGCACAGGGGAGTCCATCACCTGTAGGATATTTATCATCATCGGTTGAGTGTGTTGACTGTACATTAAGGGGCACTAAAACGCAACCGGCCTTCTGGAAGTAAAAAGATAAAGAAACTTTAGCCTGATGATACAGGCTGATAATATAAAAAGTACTGATTATGAAAAATATCCTACAAGCCATAAAAGTAACCCTGCTAACAGGCATGCTTACCCTGCTATTTTTAAACAGCCGGGCCCAGGTAATACAGGAGGTGCAAAATAGCTTCAATGCTTACAAGCAGAGTGCCTTGCAGGAGAAGCTATTTGTACATACCGATAAAAGCACTTATTTACCCGGCGAAATATTATGGTTTAAAATTTATTGTGTTGATGGCAACGATCATAAACCACTTAATCTAAGCAAGGTTACTTATATTGAGCTTTTGGATAATGCCAACAGCCCCATTTCACAGGCAAAAATAGCAATGAAGAACGGACTGGGCGATGGCTCTATTTATATCCCGGTATCGGTTAGTAATGGCAATTATAAGCTGCGTGCCTATACCAGCTGGATGAAAAACTTTAGCCCCGATTATTATTTTGAGAAAACCATAACGTTGCTTAATCCGATAAAAGTTCCTGAAAGTTCGGCAAAAACAGCCTCCACAGGCTACGATATTCAATTCTTTCCTGAAGGGGGAAATTTGTTAAGCGGCACCAGCAGCAAGGTTGCGTTTAAAGCTCTTGGCCTGAGTGGTAAAGGCGTAAATGTTACCGGTGCTATTATTGATCAGCATAAAGATACCGTTGCAAGGTTTAAGTCGTTAAAATTTGGTATGGGAAATTTCGATCTTACGCCCGTTGCCGGCAATACTTATAAAGCCTTAGTAAAAGGCAGCGATGGCAAGGTGCTTGCTAAAGATCTGCCCGAAGTTAATAGCCAGGGTTACGCATTAAAGCTAACCGACAATGGCAATCAGTTGGAAGTAACCGTTAAAGTAGCTGGGATTGCCGATGGCAACCTGTTTATGTTTGCCCATACACGCCAAACCATAAAGGCTGCCGAAACTGCCAATACCTCAAACGGGACAGCGCATTTCACCATTAATAAAAGTGCTTTAGGTGATGGGGTATCGCATATCACTATTTTCAATAATGCAAAACAGCCGGTTTGCGAAAGGCTTTATTTTAAACGCCCTGCGCAGCAATTATTGATTGATGCAAATGCCGATCAGCAGCAATACGATCTGCGTAAAAAAGTAAATATTAACCTATCGGCAAAAAGCACATCAGGCCAGGCAATCAGTGCAAGCCTGTCAATGGCCGTTTACCGCGTCGATTCGTTACAGGCGATTGACCATAGCACTATTTTCAGTTACCTGTGGTTAAGCTCTGATCTGAAAGGAAGTATCGAATCTGCCGATTATTATTTTAAAAATACAGATGCCGAAAGCAATACCGCTTTAGATAACCTGATGCTTACACAGGGCTGGAGCAGGTTCCGCTGGAGCCAGCTGCTGGAAAACAAGGCTGCATCGTTCAGCTTTTTACCGGAGTATAGCGGCCATATTATTACCGGTAAAATAACCAGCACGCAACCCGGGGGAACAGTTGAAAACGTGGTTACTTATGTTGGTGTTCCGGGTAAAAGGGTACAGTTATATACTTCACAAAGTGATTCATCAGGGCATTTATTGTATGACACTAAAGACTTTTATGGCCCGAATGAAATTGTAGCCCAAACCAATCAACAGGTTGACAGCACCTACCGGATAGATATTTTAAGTCCGTTTTCAGAACAATACTCAAAAACAGCTATCCCGAAATTTGAGTTAACCGATGGTTTACGCAATGCCTTACAGGTGCACAGTTTAGGCGTGCAGGTATCAAATATTTATGCGGGTAATAACATTAAAAAGTTTTACGAGCCGGTAATTGACAGCAGCGCCTTTTATGGCAAACCCTATAAAACTTATAAGCTTGATGATTATACCCGCTTCACCACCATGGAAGAGGTATTAAGGGAATATGTATCAGAAGATAATATTGTAAAGCGCAGCGGCAGGTTTCATATAAAGGTATTGAATGATCGTGGGTTTTTAGATGGCGACCCGCTTACCATTGTTGATGGTATCCCTGTTTTTAATACCGACAAAATAATGGCTATTGACCCGCTAAAGGTTAGAAAGCTTGAGGTGGTACGCGACAGGTACTACTATGGCCCATCAGAAGAGGAAGGCGTTTTTAGCTTTACAACCTATAAAGGCGACTTAGGCGGTGTTGAACTTGACCCAAAAGCGGTGGTAATTGATTACGAAGGCCTACAGCTGCACAGGGAATTTTACTCTCCCGTATATGATTCGGCGGTGCAGGCCTCCAGCCGGATGCCTGATTTCAGGAACCTGCTTTACTGGTCGCCTTCGGTAAATACCCTTGGCAAGGCTGCAGTATCATTCTATACTTCAGATCAGCCGGGTAAATATGTTGGCGTAATACAAGGTATAACTACAAACGGAGAGGCTGGTAGTCAGTATTTTTCGTTCGATGTTAAATAGGCTTAAAAAAACAAACTGCAATAATTTTTATGGGATAATAAGTTTCGGCTTATTATCCTTTTTTATAACCTAACTTTGTTGCCCAATTTGGCCCTGAAAGTTTTATATGAAACCACGGTACTTACTTATACTCACAGTTGCACTGGCCCTAACCGGGATAAAACAAAGCTGTTTTGCCCAGGCAACGGGCAATTTTAAACCGCAAAAGGAACTGCTTCATCTTATCAACCTTAATTTTAATGCAGATGCGCGCCAGTATAAGTTAATGGCACAGGCGCTTACACCCGGCCGGTTCCCCAAAACCTATGAACCCGCAACCGGGAAATTTGAAACAAGTAATTCGGGCTGGTGGTGCAGCGGCTTTTATGCGGGTACTTTATTAAATTTATATAAAGCCACTTATGATACGCAGCTGCTAAAAAAAGCAAATCTTTCGTTAGATAGCCTTGACAAAGAGCAGTACAATACCCACACGCACGATTTAGGTTTTATGATGTATTGCAGCTTTGGTACAGCCAGCCGTATAGCGCCAAAGCCCGAATACAAACAGATCCTGATCAATAGCGCAAAATCATTGGCAACCCGTTTTAACCCGGCGGTAGGCTGTATCAAATCATGGGATTCAAAGCCGACAGATTTTTTGGTGATCATTGATAACATGATGAACCTTGAGCTATTGTTTTGGGCAACCAGGGAAACCGGGGATTCCAGCTTTTACAAAATAGCGGTAACCCATGCCAATACCACCATGAAAAATCATTACCGGGCCGATTACAGTTCATACCACGTGGTAAATTATAACCCGCAAACCGGCGCAGTATTGCAAAAGAAAACGGCACAGGGCTACGCCGATGAATCGGCATGGGCACGCGGGCAGGCCTGGGGGCTTTATGGTTTTACGGTAATGTATCGTGAAACAAAGAACAAAAAATACTTGGAGCAGGCGCAGCATATTGCTCACTTTATTTTAACTAACCCTAACCTCCCGGCTGATGGCATCCCCTATTGGGATTTTAATGCACCAAACATTCCGGCTGCTTTGCGCGATGCTTCTGCAGGGGCAATTATGGCTTCGGCCCTGCTGGAACTTTGCAGGTACAGCGATAAAAAAGACGGGCTTATCTATTTTAATACCGCACAAACCATTATTAAAACATTATTATCACCAGCTTACTTAGCGGCGCCCGGCAGCAATGGCGGCTTTATTTTAAAGCACAGCGTTGGCCACATGCCAAACAAAACTGAAATAGACGTACCCCTTACCTATGCCGATTATTATTTTGTAGAGGCAATGGAAAGATATAAGGACTTTACAACCCAATGAGCACTAAATTTTACATACCCCTGTTAGCCCTGAGCGGCTTTTTTATGAGCGCAAATGCGCAAAAAGTAACCCTTGACTATTACTTTAATCACGAAGTACATACAACCACATCAGGTACAACCGAGCGATATCATTATTTATGGGACGATAAGGCCAGCACAGGTTTTTCGGCCTTTGGCGATGCTTTTATAAGGGCTGGCGCCACGCTTGATACTTTAGGGGCTGCACCAACACGTGCTAATCTTAAAGGAACGGCAGTATATATTATTGTTGATCCGGATACAAAAAAAGAAAGCCCTAACCCTAATTATATAATGCCGAAGGATATCAAGGAGATTGCCAAATGGGTAAAAAAAGGCGGCGTATTGGTAATGATGGCTAATGATAGTGCCAATGTTGAATTGCCTCATTTTAATATGCTGGCTGCAAAATTCGGGATGCATTTTAATAATGACCTGCAAAATCATGTTACAGACGATGCTCACTTTGAGGATGGCGCTATCAGCACCGCAGATAACCCGATGTTTAGAAATGCCCGTAAAGTTTTCATGAAGGATGTATGCTCTATCAGCATAAAAAGTCCGGCTAAAGCACGGTTAAAGAATAGCAGCAATTCAACAGTTATAGCCGTAGCTGTTTATGGAAAGGGAACTGTTTTTGCCGTTGGCGACCCCTGGTTGTATAACGAATATACTAATGGCCGCCTGCCTGCTACTTTTGATAATGATAAGGCTGCAAATGATATAGCCCACTGGCTTTTGAACGAGGCCGAGATTGGCCAGCATTTATAGCACTCCCTGGTTTACAGGGAGCGCCATAATTAGATTGTTTATTTATTTTTAAGATTAGCTGCTGCTGCTTCATCTAAAAACCATTGCAGATCGCCTACTATGGGCTCTATTAACTGGGCAGGATATTCTTCAATGTCTTCATCATCTTCAATTACATGATGTACGGCTATTGCCTTGCCTTCGCCATAAACTAAAAAGGCAATGTTTTGCGCTTCGTTAATTAACGGGGCATTAAGTGTAATGCGGTATACCTGCTGATCCTGTAAAAACACTTCCTTTACACCTGGTACCCTGTCGTGTAAAACCGGGGTATGCGGGAACAATGAAGCCGTGTGTGAATTATCACCCAGCCCAAGCAGTATAAGGTCAAAACTTAATTCAACCTCATCAAAAAACTGCTCAATTTCTTCCTGGTATTTTGCAGCTGCCTCATTTGGTGGCAGGCTTGTATCTACAGCAAAAATATTAGCCGGGCTGATGTTTAAAGGGTCAAACAAAGCTGTTTTTGCCATCAGGTAATTACTGTCTTTATCGGTTTGGGGCACGTTGCGCTCATCCCCGAAAAAGAAATAAACCTTATCCCACTCTAACTGATCGCTAAAAGAGGTAGCCAGCAATTCATACAGCTTTTTTGGCGAACTGCCACCCGAAAGGGCTACTGAAAATTTGCCGTTTTTGGCAATAGCTTCGCCGCCTATTATAATAAGGTATTCGGCCAGTGCCGTTAGTACTTCATTATCGGTATCAAAAATATTTAACATGGTATGTAACTCTTATTGTTAAATAACAGGCGGTTAAATAGTAGCTCGTTGCAGAGATAAAAATTTAACCGCCCATCATTATAATTATTTCTTTCCCTGTACCGGTAAGGTAAACCAATTAAAACCATCGCGGGCAATTAATGCCTCGGCAGCTTCTGGCCCCCATGAGTCGGCAGAATAATTAGGGAAGTTTAAACTCTTTTTATTTTGCCAGGTGCTTAGTATCGGCATAACCAATTCCCATGCGGCTTCTACCTGGTCGCCACGCATAAACAGCGTTTGATCGCCGAGCATGGTATCCAGTATCAGGGTTTCATAGGCCTCTGGAGCCTGTGTAGTATATGTACCCTTGTAATCAAACACCATATCAACAGCGTTTAATACCATATCAATACCCGGGCGTTTGGCCTGTACCTGCAAGCGGATGCTCATTTCAGGCTGTATGCTAATGATCAGCCTGTTTTGCTGCCAGCTTTCGGCGGCCTCTGTCGGGAATATTAAATGCGGTACATCCTTAAACTGAATGGTAATAACTGATGATGACTGGTGCATTCTTTTACCGGTTCGTAAATAGAAAGGCACACCCTGCCAACGCCAGTTATCCACAAAAAACTTAATGGCTGCAAATGTTTCAGTATTTGATTCGGGGTTAACCTTAGGCTCTTCGCGGTAGCCGGCAACTTCTTTCCCTTTCATCCATCCGCTGCCATACTGGCCTCTAACGGCCGAATTACGTACATCCTCTGGCCCAAACCTGCGCATGGCCTTTAATACATCAACCTTACGGTCGCGTACTTCATCGGCATTAAAGCTAACAGGTGGCTCCATTGCCACGTGGCAAAGCAATTGCAGCAGGTGATTCTGGATCATATCGCGCATAGCGCCTGAGCCATCGTAATAATCACCGCGTTCTTCAACGCCTAACTGCTCGGTAACCGAAATTTGTACATGCTCAATATAATTACGGTTCCAAAGCGGCTCCATAATGGAGTTTGCAAAACGGAAAGCCATAATATTCTGAACAGTTTCTTTACCCAGGTAATGGTCAATACGATAGATCTGGCACTCATCAAAAATGCTTTTCAATAACTGGTTCAGTTCTTTCGCTGTTTCCAGATCATGACCAAATGGTTTCTCAATAATGATCCTTACGCGTTTTTTATCTTCGGCAAGTTTAGCTTTTGATATATTGGCTGCAATTATCGGGAAAAAGTTAGGTGCTACTGCAAGGTAAAACAATACGTTAGCCTTAGTTTTCCATTCGGCGTTGTGCTTGTCAATACGTTTGCCAAATTCTTTGTAGGTTTCAGCATCGGTTGCATCAGATACCTGGTAGTAAATGTTGCTTACAAACTCTGCCCATTTTTTATCGTCGGCTTTACCACTGCGCGAAAACTGGTTAATATCCTTATGCAGGTTATCCCTGAACTGGTCATCGGTAAGTTTAGTACGGCCTGTGCCGATTATTGAAAACTGGTTAGGCATCCAGCCATCTAAAAATAGATTATAAAGAGCCGGCGCAATTTTGCGGGAGTTTAAATCGCCCGTTCCGCCAAAAATGATAAATATAGTAGGCTCTGATTTAGTGCTTGTGCTCATGTTGATCAGGTATTAAATGTAAATATTATTCTTCTGCTTTGGTCCACTGCGTATGGAACACCCCTTCTTTACCAATCAACTCATAAGTATGCGCACCAAAATAATCGCGCTGAGCCTGGGTAAGGTTTGATGGCATCCTTTCGCTGCGGAAAGCATCGAAGTAACTTAATGATGCAGCATAAGCAGGTGTAGCAATACCGGCTGCAATAGTTTTTGATAATACGGCCCTTATACCCGGCACTGTGCTTTCAACAAGTGCTTGTACGTTTGAATCTAACAGTAAATGTTCCAGGGTTGCATCCTTTTGGTAAGCGTTGAATATATCGTTCAAAAACTCTGAACGGATAATACATCCACCTCTCCAGATCTTGGCAATCTCGCCCAGGTGCAGGTCATATTTATATTCTGCAGATGCGTTGGATAGTAAATGCATACCCTGCGCATAGCTCATTATCATGGTGAAATAAAAGGCCTGCTCTAAAGCGGTAAGCAGTTCTGCTGCATCGGCTTCTAAAACAGGGGCTTCTTTACTGTATAAGCCGGCAGCTTTAACGCGTAAAGCTTTGTATTTAGACAGATCGCGCATGGATACCGCGGTATCAACAGTAGGGATAGGGGCCTGAAGGTCCATAGCTACCTGTGATGTCCATTTACCGGTTCCTTTAGCACGGGCTTCATCCTTAATATCATCTAATAAAAGGTGATCTGTTCCAGGCGCTTTAAAGGCAAATATATCTTTGGTAATATCCAGCAGGAAGGATTGTAACCTGCCTTTGTTCCACTGGGCAAATACTTTTTGTATAGCCACATTATCCATTTTAAGGCCTTTTTTCAATACCTCATAGGTTTCGGCTATCAGTTGCATTAAACCGTATTCAATACCGTTATGCACCATTTTAACAAAGTGACCTGATGCACCCGGACCAATATAGGTAACACATGGCACGCCATCAACCTTAGCAGCAATGGCCTCAAATATAGGCTTCATTACATTGTAGGCATCCTTATCGCCACCCGGCATCATGCTTGGGCCGCGGCGGGCACCTTCTTCACCACCTGATACACCCATACCGAAGAAGTGCAGGCCAATAGCCTCCAGCTCATCAACACGGCGGTTGGTATCGGTAAAGTGCGAGTTACCGCCATCTATCAATATATCGCCTTTTTCTAAAAGCGGGGTTAGTTCTTCAATAACGCTGTCAACAATTTTACCTGCCGGAACCAGCATCATAATTGCACGCGGGGTGGTAAGGCTTTGAATAAATTCCTTAACATCGCCAAAGCCTTTAACGTCTTTGCCGCCTGCTTCTTCATTTAATGATGCTACTTTGGTGGCATCTTTATCGTGCCCGGCCACGGCAAAACCGTGATCGGCCATGTTAAGTAGTAAACTGCGGCCCATAACGCCTAAGCCTATCATGCCAAAAGCATATTTATTTGGTGTTGCACTCATTTTACTTGGGGTTGATTTTCTTTTTTTAGATTTTCTAATATTGCTTTGGTAGTTTCAAAACTGGTGTGCTGGTGTGCCTGCATACCTAATTTTGCAGCAGCAAGTGCAAACATCTTTCTGTCATCAAAATAAACGCATTCCTGCGGTTGTGCCATAGCAATACCCATAGCCAGCTTAAATATAGCCGGATCAGGCTTGCGGATGCCTACCTCGCAGGATGATACGAATGAATCGAACAGATCATGCAGCTTGAATTTTTTGATGCGGTAATCGTTCAGCTCCTTGCCTTCGTTGTTGATGGCCATGATTTTGAACCCGCAATCTTTTTTCCATTCCTTTAACCAGGCAAGGGTACCCGGCAGCTCCTTTGATTGCTCAAACATGAAGTTTTTAAAATCCTCGCGGGTAAACTCGCGGGGGCGGTTAAAAACTACCGTGTCAAGGTATTCGTCCAGATCTACACCGTGCGCTTCATACACATTAAAAATAAATGTATGCAGCTCCTTTACCTCGTTATAGTCAAGGCCAAATTTCCTGGCGGCTTCCTCTCGCGATTCATGTCCCCAGCCATTGGTAAGCAAAACGCCCCCAATATCAAAGAACAGGAACTTGACTGATAATGTTTCCACGCTGCTTAAACTTTACTTTTTTGGTCTTCTATAGCCTGCAACAGTTTTTCGAACGGTTTATTGAATTTCTCAATACCCTCATCCTCTAACTGCTGTGTTAGCTTGTCAATATCAATACCTGCTGCTTTGACCTTTTCCAATATTTCGGTAGCTTTATCTAATCCTTGCTCTAAAGTATTAGCTGCAACACCGTGATCGCGGAAAGCTTCAACAGTTTCTAAAGGAACGGTATCAACGGTATCTGGGCCAATAAGGGCCTCAACGTATTTGGTATCTTTAAATGCAGGGTTCTTGCTGCTGGTGCTTGCCCAAAGTAAACGTTGTGGTTTAGCGCCCTGTGCTGCTAATTTTTCCCAACGCTCACCGCTGAACACTCTTTTGTAAATTTCGTATGCTTTTTTTGCTGATGCGATAGCAACTTCGCCTTTTAGTTCGCCTAAGCCTTTTTCGTCAAGCAATGGATCAACCAAAACATCAATACGGCTTAAAAAAAAGCTTGCAACTGATGAAATATGTCCGATTGAATGCCCTGCAGCCAAATGATCTTCAAGGCCTGATATGTAAGCTTCTGTTACTTCTTCGTAACGTGGTAAACCAAATAATAAGGTAACGTTGATGTTGATACCTTTTGCTATAGATTGGCGTATAGCCGCTAAACCTGGTTTTGTACCAGGGATTTTGATCATCACGTTTTTGCGGTCAACTTTTTTCCAAAGATCAACAGCCTGTGCAGCTGTACCTTCGGTATCTAATGCTAAAAACGGAGATACTTCTAAACTTACATAACCATCGGCACCTACTACGCCTTCGTTATAAACGCCTTCAAAAAGCTTTGCTGCATTCTGAATATCGCTGATAGCTAAACCAAAAAAGATCTCTTCGTTAGTTTTTTCTCCATCGGCAAGGGTGCGTATGTCATTATCATAATCAGAGCTGCTGGTTATTGCTTTTTCAAAAATGGCAGGGTTTGAGGTAACGCCTCTAACACCATCTTCGTCAATCAGTTTCTGTAATTTTCCGCTCGAAATGATCGCACGGTCAATAAAATCCAGCCAGATACTTTGACCAAAGCTGTGTATTTGTTTTACTTTATTAGTTTCCATGATATTTATTGCTGTATTAATATGGTTAACCCCATCCGGGGGATTTTAATTAAAAAAGCTCCCCTGTTTTAGGGGAGCGTTATACTATAAAAGAGCTTTTGCTTTGTTAACTACGTTTTCAACAGTGAAGCCGAATACTTTGTAAAGCTCTTCGGCCGGGGCTGATTCACCAAAGGTGGTCATGCCCAGCATATCGCCTTCATCGGTGGTGTATTTGTGCCATCCCATTGGCGAGGCCATTTCAACAGCCAAACGTTTTTTGATTGCTTTAGGGAACACGCTTTCTTTATAAGCAGCATCCTGTTTTTCAAATAACTCCCACGATGGCATACTTACCACACGGGTAGCAATACCTTCGGCTTCCAGTTTAACCTGTGCATCCATAATTAAAGCAACTTCTGATCCTGTTGCCATTAATATAAGCTGAGGTGTTTTGCTTGCTTCTGATAAAATGTAAGCACCTTTTTCAAGGCCGGTAGCTTTACCGTATTTATCCTGATCAAGGATAGGTAAGCCCTGGCGGGTAAATACCAACACAACCGGACCGCCTTTATGCTCAACAGCCACTTTCCAGGCCTGTACAGTTTCGTTAGCGTCAGCCGGGCGGATCACAGTGATACGCGGGATTGAACGTAATGAAGCCAATTGCTCAACCGGCTGGTGGGTAGTTCCGTCTTCACCCAAACCAATACTGTCATGTGTGTAAACAAATATCGGGCTTATCTTCATGATAGAAGCCAGGCGGATTGGCGGGCGCATATATTCTGAGAACATCAGGAAGGTTGCACCAAAAGGAATAACACCTTTTGTTAATGACATACCAACCATTGCAGAACCCATTGAATGCTCACGGATACCGAAGTGGAAATTACGACCATTCCTGTTCTCAGAGGTAAATGAATCGTATTCCTTTAAGTTTGTTTCTGTTGAAGGAGAAAGATCGGCAGCACCACCTATTAAGTTTGGCAGTTTGGCAGCAATTGCATTTAATACTTTGCCTGATGCCATACGGGTAGCCATTTTAGGATCAGAGGCTTTAAATACAGGCAAGGCATCTTTCCAGCCTTCAGGAAGCTGACCGCTGCTTAGTAATTCATATTCGGCAGCAAGCTCAGGGTATTTGGCTTTATAATCGCTGAATAATTTGTTCCATTTTTCTTCGGTCTTTTCGCCTCTTGCACCTGCTTTGTGGTAAAATTCTTCTACTTCGGCAGGGATATTGAATGATTTATCAGGATCAAAGCCAAAGTTTTCTTTAACTAATTTAATTTCATCAGCACCAAGAGGGGCACCATGTGAACCTGCAGTACCTGATTTATTGGGGCTACCGTAGGCAATTAATGAACGTACCTTAATTAACGATGGTTTTTGTGCCTCGGCCTTAGCATTAACTATTGCCAATTGTAAAGCGTGGGTATCATTTACATCATCAACTGATTGTACGTGCCAGCCGTAGGCTTCAAAACGTTTAAGTACATTCTCGTTAAAGGTAATATCGGTACTGCCTTCAATAGATATGTGGTTATCATCATACAAATAGATCATGTTGCCTAACTCCAAATGCCCTGCCATTGAAGCAGCCTCAGAAGTTACACCCTCCATCATATCACCATCGCTGCAAATTACATATACCTTGTAATTGAACAATTCAAAACCTGGTTTATTGTAGCGGGCTGCCAGATGCTTTTGTGCAATAGCAAAACCAACACCATTTGCAAAACCCTGGCCAAGTGGCCCGGTAGTAACGTCAACACCCGGTGCCAAACCATATTCAGGGTGGCCCGCTGTTTTGCTATTAAGCTGCCGGAAGTTTTTTATATCGTCTAATGAAAGATCATAACCTGTTAAGTGCAAAAAGCTGTATTGTAACATACAAGCGTGCCCGCATGAAAGGATGAACCTGTCGCGGTTTGCCCAATCCGGATTCTTTGGATTGTAGTTCATAAACTGTGTCCAAAGCACATGGCCCATTGGTGCAAGGGCCATCGCCGTTCCCGGGTGCCCTGAGTTTGCTTTTTGTACTGCATCAGCAGATAAAATCCTTACCGTATCAATTGCTAAGGTTTCTATGTCTTTTGTATTTGCGTTCATTGTAGTGAGTAGTTTATTTTTTTTGAGCTTTTATTGGGTTGATTGTTTCGGGTGCATTATCATTTACCCACAATCTGGCTCCCCCTTTTATCCCGTCAGCGTTCGAAACAATTTTCATGTTCTTATCCAGCTTAAATGTGAGTTTATCGGAGTTGCCGCCCCCTATATATAAATAATCGTAATTGAATACGGTTTTTAAAACTTCAAAAACCTTTTGCATACGTTTGTTCCATTTTTTATTGCCCTCTTTTTCAAGAGCAGCTTCGCCAATATACTTATCGTATGATTTTGACTTGCCAAAAGGCTGGTGCGAAAACTCCAGGTGTGGCAGCAAATTGCCGTTAAGCAGCATTGCCGTTCCAAAGCCTGTTCCAAGTGTAACTACCAGTTCAAGGCCTTTACCGTTTACTACGCCAAGGCCCTGCATATCGGCATCGTTTACCACCTGTGCATCCTGGCCTAATTCTTCTTTTAGTTTTGCCTGAAGATCAAAATCCTTCCACTGATCAGTACCTAAATTTGGAGCGGTTTTGATAACCCCATTTTTTACATACCCCGGAAAGCCAACAGAAATTTTATCGTACCCCGGAAAATTCTTTACTAATCCTTTTGTAGCCTTTATTAAGTTTTCAGGAGTTGAGGGCATTGGTGTTGGTACCTTCTCATAATCCTTTTGTAACTCACCTTTTTGGTTTAAGATAGTTGCCTTAATGTGTGATCCCCCAATATCTATGGAGAGAATTTTTAATTGCGGAGGAGTTGATTTCATTAAATTAATTTGGCAGGAATGTAATGAATATTTGAATTAAGCTATTAGTGGTGTAAATATCATAAAATAATTATTTATACCATACACTATATATGAAAACTCAAATAAACAATATAAGAATAACATAACCATTAAGTGATTGTTTTTTTTTCGTCATGCTTTGGTGCTTTTGACAATGTAATTGCAAAATGAAACTTATCAACAATAAAAAAAGCCCTCACGGGCTTTCCTTAGTAGTTTAATAATCAATCTGTTATTAATAAATATACTATAAGGTGTTAGGTTTATACAGCACCAGCATATCAACCGTGTGCTGTTGCTTTTGTAAACTGAGGCCCATATCGCTCAATATTTTTGTAAGGCTGGTAGGGTTTTCGGGCTGAAAAGAGAACTTTATATCAAATTTTTCAGTATTTCCGGTTTCATCAATTACAGGTAAACGGCCAGTTCCGTAATCTTCCAGGTAGCCGGCAAAATCATGCATCGACATATTTTGCTGGTCAATTTCACCATGGCGCGAATAGTAGGTTCTTTTACCTGATGTATTGCGGCTGATGCTTTTAAACTTTTCCGCATCGGTTATTTTCAGCAGGTATACCTCCTTCATCTGCGGATCAATTTTGGCCTGCAGGTCAAATCTTTTGGCAAGCTCTTTTTGCAGGGTCGGTAACAGATCGGCTTTATCAGCCACTATAAGGTCGAGGCAATAAGAGGGGGCATTTTTGTCTTGCCCGGTTTTATCAATCATGCGAGAGTAAGGGAAATCATTATTCGCAATGCGATAAAGAGTGGTTAGGTCAAGGTTAACGCCGGTAAGTCTTCTGCCATGAAAGGTGCTGTCGTTTAAATAAGTAGTACTGAAACCTGGAGCGCCCTTAATTTCGGGCAGCATCATAAACCTGCTTTTCACAGTATCGGCAGCAAAAAAATATTTTTTAATAATCGCGTGGTAATCGAGCGTATTATCTTTCTTTTCGGCTAAATGCACTTCCTGCTGATTTAGCAGGCTGTCGATCACTTTATCGGTAACCAATTCAGGACTGGTATTGGCAATTAGTTTTCCATCTGCCGAAATAAGCACCGTATGCGGAATTAACTGATGAGGGAATAGCCTGGCTATGGTATTACTCGTATCGACAGCGAACCATAAATTTGAGGGCTTAACAGAAAGAAACTGCTGCGTGCGCTTAACCGTTTCATCAGTTATGGTGATCACTTGCAGCTTACCGGCATATTTTTGCTGCAATTGCTTTAAATGCGGCATTGCCACAATACACGATCCACACCATGTTGCCCAAAACTCTATCAAAACTACCTTGCCCTTTAGCTGGCTGAGTTTAGTGGTTTTTAGCGGGGCATTTAAAATGGTAGTAAAATTAATATCGGGTACCGGTTCTCCATTTTTTACCTGCGCAAAAGCGCAATTAACCAATAGTATTAATAAGAGGCTTAATTTTTTCATCTGGGTTTTTTATTTCAAAAAACGGCAGAATAAGCCGGTTAAAAAGTTAATGCGAGTTAAGCACAGTTAATTAGTGTTAACACTTTCGTTAATACGTTAAACAGGCCTTACTTTTATATCCATGAAAAAGCGCATCACTTTAATTTTGATACTGATGTCGTTATGTGTTACTGGCATCACAGGGCTACAGTTGTTCTGGAACTATCAGAATTATAAAAATACCGTTGCTACCTTTAAGCATGATATAAATGCCGCGTTAAATACAGCGGTAGACAGGGAGATGGACCAGCGGCAGCAAAAAATGGTTGTTGTATTTAAGCGCTGGATGGCAGATACCTCATTTGTTACCATTACCTGTAATGTTCAAAACAGGGACAGCACCACCGTTTTTAATATGAAGGATACGCATCCATATTCAAAGGGTGAACGGGGCATAAGCTTAGGGCTTACTTATTTTAAAGAGAAGCTAAGACACATTACGCCAAAAGCCAAAACCATGTTTATAAGCCACTTTGGCGATTTTATAGTTAAAGAAGACCTTAAAAAAGGCATCGTATATTTTTATACGCAAAGATTGGGCGATAGCCTGTCAAAAATTTATGATGCCAGCCATATAAACTTAGCCTCGCTCAACCTGCTTTACAAGCAGGAGCTGCTGGCCAAAAACATCAGCACTACCTTTAAGTTAAATCCTGCTAATAATGATGAGCAGCATCCGTTTTTAACACAAAAGGTAAACGCGGCCCTGCGCCGGCCCTTTTTAAAGGAGTTTGTTATTGCAGGGTTTGAAAGCCCCGGCTCATATTTTTTCAGGCAGATGAAATGGCTGCTCATCACCTCGTTATTATTGATAGGTATTACCCTGTTTTGTTTTGCCTATACGGTTAAAACGCTATTGTCACAACATAAGTTAGCAAAGCTGAAAGATGATTTTGTTAACAACATGACCCATGAGCTTAAAACCCCGGTTGCTACTATTAATATAGCTGCGGAGGCCATTCAGGATTTTAATTTGAGTAAAGATTCGGCTGATGAGTATTTGGGCATTATCCGTTACCAGGCGGCTAATTTATCAACCCTGATTGATCAGATTTTAAAGAGCGTGGTTATTGAGCAGGAAGCTACCAGCATTAATTTAGTAAAAACGGATATTAACAGCCTGCTAAACCAATTGATAATGGAGTATAAGCCACAATCAAACCTGATCAATGCGGCTATCAATTACAAGCAGGCAGATAAAAATGCAATGGTTATGATTGATGCGCCTTTAATAAAAAATGCGGTTGCCAACTTATTGGATAATGCACTTAAATATGGAGGAACAGGAACACAGGTTACCATTAACCATAAAATAGAAAATAATACTATCCTGATCAGTATTGCAGATAATGGCCCGGGCATACCCCTGCAATACCAGGATAAAGTATTTGAGCGTTTTTTTCGCATACCAGCGGGCAATGTGCATAATGTTAAGGGTTACGGGCTGGGACTTAGTTATGCCAAAAGCATTGTTGAACGGCATAAGGGCACGCTAACGCTCATCAGCAAAGAAACCCAGGGAACAGAATTTATCATCAGCATTCCACTTATATATCATGAAGCCAGCCAGGGTACTATTGCTTGAGGATGAATTGCAGTTAGCAAAAATTGTAAGCGAAACACTCCGGAAGCGGGGCTTTATGGTTACGCATGTTGTTAACGGAGTTTTAGGGATGGAAGCTATCAGGAAAAGCGATTGGGATATTTGCATTGTTGATGTAATGATGCCATTTATGGATGGATTTTCGTTTGTGGAAGAGGTGCGCAAAACCAATAAACAGATCCCAATGCTGTTTTTAACTGCCCGATCACAAACCGAAGATGTAATAAAAGGATATGAAGCCGGCGGGAATGATTACTTAAAAAAACCCTTCAGCCTTGAAGAACTGATACTGCGGCTTAATGAGCTTTTACGCCGCAGATCATCAGAGGTAATACCGCAAAGTATTTCAATAGGGCAATATACTTTTGATATGACTAAGCAGGAGCTTTGGTTAAACGGCCAATTATTCTGTAAGCTTTCGCACCGTGAAAATGAATTGTTGTCACTGTTAACCCAGCACAAAAACCAGGTGCTCGACCGCAAAGCAGTTTTGCTGAAGCTTTGGGGCGATGATAATTTTTTTAATACTCGCACTATGGATGTTTTCATTACCAAACTACGCAAACACCTGCTGCACGACCCTTCTATCGAGATCATTAATATTAGGGGTGTTGGGTATAAGTTAACGGAGTAAGCTTTTCACAATGACAGGCCTTTTTTTTTAAGTTTTCCGATCGGGTGTCATGCTGAGGTACTCGAAGGATAGGCGCAGTGGCCTTTGCCCGCATGGAACCGCTCCCGCGAGTTTGTAACTCGTGGGCTGCATGTTTTAAGCTTACAGCTTAACACTATATCCTGAACAAATTTTCGCCGGCCTTTAATGGGTATGTTTTCCCTTTCCAAACAAATATGCCGGATGTATTTTGGGGCAGCGAGATCTTTATGTGCCATTGATCTTTCTCCTGCGCGTAAGCAACAGCCACCTTTCCGTTAGGATGCGGAATTTCGCCGCTTATGGTTTTCAAATCGCCCAAATGTGGTTCAACCCTTATTTTGCTAAACCCGGAGGCGTAGCTGTCAATCCCCAATATGGTTCTGAAAAATTCAATGTTAGGGCTGGCCCCCCAGGCGTGGCAATCTGAGCGGCTATTGGGCAAGTCGGAGATCTCGGCCCAGGTAGTGAGGCCCATGCTAATGTTTTTTCGCCATACATCCAGCCAGCTCATATAATTATTACCCAAACCTGCTTTTACCAAAGCCTGGTGCATATAATATTTAAAGTAGATGGTGCATTGGGTTAATGAGGTATCGGCCAGTATATTTTTACTTAGATCCGTGGCTGCACCATCTTTTATTAACCCGGTTAATATAGCCAGCGAATTAGCATGTTGCGAGTAAATGTTCTTGTCCTCAGTATCCGCATACAGCTTTCGGTCGGGGTTCCAGTATTTATTTTGAATGATTTGCTTTAGCTGGATTATCTTTTTTCGGTATAGGTTTGCAAAATCAGGCAGACCCATTTTTGTTTCCATTTCTTCGGCCTGCTGGTAGGCCAGCAATAATTGCATATCCAGAATAGCAGAATTACCGTTGCTGCCTTTTGGTGGCATACCGTATCCCCAGCTTGCCGCCCAGTCTACAAAGGTCCAATAAGGGGTACCCTTCAATGAACCGTCGGATTCCTGGTATTTACTGAAAAATTCAAGTACCGCTCTTGATCCCGGCAACTTATCTTTTACGAAGCCGCTATCGGAACGATATATCCAGTAATCGTGCAGCATGCCAATGTACCATAATGAGAAGGTAGAGATAATCTGCGGACTAAAAGACGGGTGCCTGCTCAGCGTTAAGCCTTCACCAATCCGTGAATGATCCATCAGGTTAATGGCATTGCGGGCCAGCCTGTCATCTCCGCTGTTATAATAAGATACCATTGCCTGTATGCGCGTATCGCCTATATATTGCAGTTGCTCATAATAAGGGCAGTCCATATAGGTTTCTATGGCATCAAGCCTTGCTGTACGCCAGCCTATATCCAATATTGTTTGCATTTCGGGCTTGTCTGTAGTTAATACGGCATTGCGTTTAAACGGATACCCGGTAAAGGTTCCGTAAATATCGGCAATTACTAATGGCTGGTTTTTTGTTTGTACCCGCAGGCGAATATATCGGTACGTGCGCCAGTAAAGCGTGGTAAACGTTTGGGCATCCGAGCCATTTGCTATCAGGCTGTCTTTTCTTCCGGCAAAATCCTTGCCTTCAATATCATTGCGGTTACCTTTTCTGGAGCCGTATTTTTTAATGTTATCAAACAGTGCTTCGGCATAGGTAATGGAGATTCCGGCATCCTTGCCTTTACTAAAATTGAGTGTTAAATAGGCGTTGGTTAAGTACGTTTGATCAAGGATAAAAGTGGCCGTTGTGTTAGCCGGGATAGTTATAGAAGTTTTTACTGCCGGGAAAGACTCGAGCACACTCATACCATCCGCTTTGCGCAAAACCGGGATGCGCTGCATGGTTAACTCCATTTGCGGCAATGGCGATGGTACCAGCATCCAGCCGAAAGCATCTGCCACGCCCTTTGGTTTAGCATGATCTAAACTTGCAGCATTGGGCCACGCGCTATCATCAAAATCAGCAGCCATCCATCTTTTTATAGTTTTACCCATATCTAATATTTCGCCAGGCCCGGCAACATAATAGGTATAATAGCCAATACCGGTTAAAGGCTGGTAGGCTTTATCCTGTATGCATTTCCATGTTTTATCGGTATTCAAAACTTCTTCTGCCGCACTGTTTCCCTGCAATACAAAACCTGTACGTAGGGAGATCTGTGCCTCGGGGCGATAAATGCCATCGTTCCAAACAACAGCAGCCATGGTGTTTTTACCAGCAATAAGATAAGGAGCCAGATCAACCGTTTCATAATTCCAGTAATAGGTATCGCCGCGAGCAGGGCCCAAAGAAACCAATGTGCCGTTTACATAAAGTTTATAGCGATTGTCGGCAGATACATGGATCTTAAAAGATGCAGGCTTTGCCGGCAGATCAACACTTCTTCTGAAATAATATACCCCATAATCGCGGCCGGCATCATTGGCAGCAGCAATCCAGTAGGCGTTCCATTGTTTGGTTAATACCGTACGGTCTGTAGTTTGTGCGTGGGCTGTTGTTGCAAACAACAGGGCCAATGCCAGCATTGCAACAGTAAAAAATGATCTCATGGTGTTTATAATAGAGTGCCTTAAATTACCTGTTTTATTTGCATTATGCTAAACTCACGGATGGCATAATTTTATCGGATGCCTTGTATTAGCCCTAAATACAGCTATCTTTATTTTACTAACCTTTAAACATGGATGTACTAACCGTTATATTATTACTTGTACTTATTATAATTATCATCGTTAACAAAAACAATGTGAACCAAAAACTCTATAACCTGGAACACGGGATCCTGGAGTTGCAAACATTGTTAAGGAAACGTGAAACGGAGAATAAAACACCCTCTGCACCCAAAGAAACACCTGTGGTCCCACCCACCGTTTGGCCACATGACGAGGTTAAAGTACCCGAACCGCCAAAACCCGAAATACCCAAACCGGAACCTGTTAAAGAAAAACAACCTGTTGTTATTGCCGATGATATTGCAGCTATACGCAAACCTGTAAAAACACCCGAGCCTATTCCGCAGGTAATTAAAGAACCCGAACTTTCGTTTTTTGAGCGTTACCCCGATCTTGAAAAATTCATCGGCGAAAACCTGATCAATAAAATAGGGATTGCTATTTTGGTATTAGCCATCGGCTTTTTTGTAAAATATGCTATAGACAATAATTGGGTTGGTGCGGTTGGCCGTGTGGGCATCGGGATAGTTTGCGGCGGTATTTTAGTAGGCTTTGCCCACCGGATGCGCAACAGCTATAAAGCCTTTAGCTCTGTATTAGTGGGTGGTGGTTTAGCCATATTTTATTTTACCATTACGCTGGCCTACCAGGAATTTCATTTGTTTAGCCAAGGCATTGCCCTTGTTATCCTTATTGTGATAACACTGTTTGCGGTGATGTTGTCCTTGTTATATGATAAACAGGAACTTGCCGTAATTGCCCTGATTGGTGGTTTTGCCAGCCCGTTTATGGTAAGTAACGGCTCAGCAAATTATAATGGTTTGTTTATTTACCTGTTAGTTTTAAATACCGGGCTATTAATAATAGCTTATTTTAAAGCCTGGCGTATCCTTAATATTTCGGCATTTGTATTATCAGTTATTGTATTTGCTACTGTACTGTTTACCTTAACTACAGCTACTTATATTATTGGGTTCAGGTTTGCGAGTATATTTTATTTGCTATTCTTCATTATCAATATCATCAATAACGTGCGCGAGAACAGGAAATTCCTGGCTATTGATTTTTCTATACTGCTTACCAATACAGCACTTTATTTTGCAGCGGGCCTTTACCTGCTAACCGTAATGCACATGACCGAATACCGGGGCCTTTTCAGCGCGGCCTTGGGCGCCTTAAACTTAGTATTATCGTTCGTGCTGTTTAAAAACCGGAAGGTTGATCCTAATATCCTATACCTTTTAATTGGCATTACGCTAACCTTTATTTCGCTTACGGCCCCAATTCAGCTGCATGGTAACAACATTACCTTGTTCTGGGCATCAGAAACGGTATTGCTTTACTGGCTGTACTTACGGTCGTCTATAAAGTTAATGAAACTGGCATCACTGCTTATCTGGCTGGCAATGTTCCTTAGTTTGTTTATCGATCTGGTGCAGATCTATATCTATACAGATACGCAACTTACTATTATTGCCAACAAGGGCTTTATTACCACATTGTTTGCAGCAATCAGTTCGTACCTGTTATATATCCTGATGAAAAGGGATCAAGCTACCGAGTTTTATGGCATCCTGATCAACAAAAACATTTACCGCATTATTGCCTTTATCCTGTTGTTTTTGAGCGGGGTGTTAGAGATCAATCACCAGTTTAGTTATTACTATCCGGATAGCAGCCTGAATATTATATACCTGATGCTATATGCGCCGGCATTTATTTATGTGTACAATATCCTATCGGCAAAAGTAAACGGCGCCGATAGTATCTGGCCAATCAGCACCGTATTAGTAATTATAATTATCATAGTTTACCTGGTACTTAACCCTGTTTATTTTGATCAGTTACAGGAAATACTTGAAAATAAAAAAATTGCCTTATCGCACTTTACAGCACATTGGATCAGCGCCTTGTTTATTTGCCTGTTGTTTTACCAGCTTGTTGGTTTATACCGCAATTATTTTAAAGAGGATTTAATAGTTACTGCTGCGTGGTTAATATCCGGCGCAATTGTTGCATTTTTAAGTTTGGAGGTATGCCTGATGAGCGAGGTGATATTCTTCTCGAAGGAAGATTCTATCGACTTAATTCAAACCGTTTATATAAAAACCGGGCTGCCGATTCTTTGGGGGGTATCGTCATTTATACTGATGTGGATAGGGATGCGGAATAAACAGCGTGTTCTCCGCATAATTTCATTAAGCTTGTTCTCGGTTACGCTGCTTAAATTATTTTTGTTTGATATTAATAACATACCGGTTGCGGGTAAAATTGCGGCTTTCTTTTGTTTAGGGGTCTTATTACTGATCATTTCGTTCATGTACCAAAAGGTTAAAAAAATAATTGTTGATGATGAGGCCAAACCCAAGGATGAGTAAATTATTATTACTGCCCCTGTTTTGTTTTGTGGCGTTGGTATCGTTTGCACAAAGCGGTTTTAAGTACCGGGCAAGCGTGCAAAAAATTGACTCTGCCGGTTTTTACAAGATCAGCCTGCTACCATCTATCGTTGCCAAAAGCAATGAGGGCCTTACCGACCTGCGCTTAACCGATGCCAAAGGGCACTATATCCCTTATGTGGATGCTGCAAATATGCCGGTAAAACCACAGCAAAGTTTTGTGGTATTTCCGCAGGTTAAGGTTTTGCTGCAAACCGACAGTGGTACCAGTATGGTGGTTGAAAATAAGGCTCAGCAACCCATTAGCCGCATCTGGATCAGGCTTAAAAGCACAGCCGTAATCCGTACCATGAGCATTTCGGGCAGCGATGATCTGAACCGGTGGTTTGCTATTGAAGAAGGCGTGCCACTGGAGCAGGCCGACCTGAATAATAGCGCTACTTATATACAATCGCTAAGTTTCCCGGCAAGTAATTATCATTACTTAAAAATCCTGGTAAACGATAAAAACAAAACGCCTATTAAATTTATGGAGGCGGGGGTTTATACCAGTTCCGTACTGATCAATGATTACCAGGCTATTTTACCGGTATCCGTTACGCAGGCCGATAGTGGCAGCACTTCGTACATTACCATAAAGCTGAACGATAAATACCTTATCAATAAAGTCCATTTAAACATTAGCGGGCCTAAATATTTTAAGCGCCAGGTTGCTGTTTATGATGACGGCGGAAAATATCCGGAGCTGATCAGCGAATCTGAATTAAACTCGGCTGCTAACCCTACGCTGCTCTTATCTGCAAAAACCGATAAACTGCTGCTTAAAATTAACAACGAGGATAACTTACCGCTCATAGTTAAGGGCGCACAGCTATACCAAACAGACCAGTATATTGTAAGCTACCTGGAAGCCGGGCAACCCTACTATTTATTAACAGGCAATACAAAAGCAAATGCCCCCAGTTATGATCTTAAATTTTTTACGGATAGCATCCACGGTATAATTTCGGGCATCAGCCATGCAGCGGTAATTGATAATCCTGCTTATTTAAAACCTGTTATAAAACAGGTGCATAATAACACGGCTATTATATGGGGAGCCATAATAATTGCGGTAATACTGCTCTTATTCCTTACTTTAAAAATGACCAAAGAGATGAACAATAAAAATACGGCGGCATAGTGTTTATAGCTATTTTTAACAATAGTGCATTAATCATTAAATCAAGCAATACATTTGTAGTATGAGAAAGATCTTCATCTATGTGTTTGTCGCTTTTTTGGCGCTTATAATGATAGGCGTAAGCATTATAGGCTTTGATCCGGCTGTTGAAAAATGGACCAGCTTAATTGCCGGGGCTGCAATAGGTTTTTTAATTGTGAAACTGCCTACAATTATTGCTTATGTTAAAAGCAAACGACAAAAAAGCGCTAAATAACCAAGCCGATGTTTTACAATTTCAGATACCCCCTTATTCTTTTTATCCTCAGTTTTGTAGGGATGATGTTTGGTACGGTATTGAAAATAATGCATTGGCCGGGCGGCCAAATGGTATCGGGCAGTATGATAATGGTGCAGGTAATATCCATTATATGGCTGGTAATTATTTTAATAAAATCGCCGCCAAAATCCTAAGCCAAATTTAAAACGGTTTACTAAAAACCTTTTTTTCTGGTTATTCCAGGTTTACGGGCTTTCCTGTCCTCAGCTTCGCCAACACCTTCGGCACCGTATTGTCGGGCCATTTTAGCAATCCTTTCTTCCAGTGTTTCGGTAGTTAGTTTTTCGCGGCCAAGGCTGTCAACCATAATCGGGAAAGCAAAAGGCGTAGGGCGTTCAATGGTTTTTAAAATAATGTTTTGTTTGATAATGCGCTGCAAGGCCATCCGCAGCCTGAACTCTTCTAACTGAAAAGCCAGGGCCTCGTTATAAGCCTGCCTTACTAATAAATTATCTGGCTCATATTCAGTAAACACCTCAAATAGTAAGGATGTGGATGCCTGTAAATGCTTGTTTTTTATAGGCTGCCCGGGATAGCCCGTAAATACAAGCCCGCCGATATGGGCAATATCCCTGAACCTGCGCCGGGCCATTTCATTGGCATTAAGGCTATGCTGAATATCTTCCAGCAAATTATCTATCGAAAAAAAGCTGGCATCTTCCAGCACCTGTTCAATAGGAATGTCTTCATCAGTAAGCAGTTCAATGCCATAATCATTCATGGCGATGGAGAAGCTGGCATTTTTTATTTTGCTGATGCGATAGGCCAGTAATGATGCCATCCCCTCGTGTACCAAACGCCCTTCAAAAGGGTAAAACAATAAATGGTGCCCCTGTTTGGATTTAAACGATTCGATCAAAAACTCATGGCTTTGCGGCAGGTGCGAAAGTTCGGCCTGTAAGTTAAACAGGGGTTTAAGGGCAATCACCTCTTCATCCTTTTCAATACCGTGGGCCACCTCATCTAACTTATCCCTGAACACGGCCGATAGCTGTGACGACAGCGGCATACGCCCGCCGGCCCAGCTTGGGATAAGCCCCTTTTTAGCATTCGACTTTTTTACATAGGCCGACATTTCTTTCATCCGCACAAACTCCAGGCTTCGCCCGGCAAACCAAAAGGTGTTCCCCGGTTTTAATTTGCTCACAAAAGATTCTTCAATAGTGCCCAAACTGCCCCCGCTTAACCACTTAACGCGGATACTCAGTTCGCTGGTTATGGTACCAATGCTGGGGCGGTGCCGCATGGCTACCCTGCGGTTGTTTACCTTAAACAAGCCGTTCTCAACCTCCACTTTTAAAAACTCGTCGTACTCGGCAAGTGTTTTTCCGCCGGTGGTTATAAAATCAAGCAGCTGGTTAAATTCATTGCGGGTAAG
This sequence comes from Mucilaginibacter sp., assembly GCF_965277465.1. Taxonomy (GTDB): domain Bacteria; phylum Bacteroidota; class Bacteroidia; order Sphingobacteriales; family Sphingobacteriaceae; genus Mucilaginibacter. Next base: position 939,999 of record NZ_CBDICW010000001.1, on the reverse strand, counting down.
ATCAGCAAAAGCAAAAGTGCCTTTTACTTCCCTAAACAATTCATCTGCCCTGAAACCCTCAGATACGGCCAGCGTTACCATGTACTGGATCAGTACATCCATGGTAAGCAACAATGGGTCACGGCTTTCAAATATGCCCTCTTTAATGGCCTGCTTAAGGGCTGCCCCTTCTAATAACTCCAGCGAGTGTGTGGGCACAAAATACGCTTTGGATACAGCACCCGGATGGTGACCGCTTCGCCCTGCACGCTGCATAAAACGGGCAACACCTTTTGGGCTGCCCACCTGAACCACGGTATCAACCGGCCTGAAATCTACCCCAAGATCAAGGCTCGATGTACATACCACCACCTTTAATGCTTCGGCATGCAAAGCCTGCTCAACCCAGTTGCGCAACTCATTATCCAACGATCCGTGGTGCATGGCCATTACCCCTGCATACTCGGGATAGTTATCCAAAATAGCATGGTACCAGATCTCGGACTGCGACCGTGTATTGGTAAATATCAGCGTAGTTTTGCTAACCGCCACAATATCCATTACCTGCGGCAAAAGCTTTAAACCGATGTGCCCGGCCCATGAGTAATTTTCAATATTATCAGGAATGATAGATTTAATAAGCAGCTTTTTATCCAGATTGGCCCGCACCATCCTGATCCTTTCGGGCGGGAAATCATTTCCCAAAAGCACTTCGGCAGCTTGCTCCAAATTACCTATGGTGGCGCTTATTCCCCATATTTTAAGCCGGGAAACTGCTTTATTATTTTCAGCCGGGATTAAAGCATCCTGGCTAAGTGTTTTTAATTTGGATAGGCCCAGCTCCACCTGTACGCCGCGTTTGGTGCCCAAAAGTTCGTGCCATTCATCAACCACCAGCACTTCCAGTCCTTTAAACATTTTAGGATATTCCTTTTGGGCCAGCATCAGGTGCAGGCTTTCGGGGGTGGTTAATAAAACTTCGGGTAGCTTTCTTTTAAGGGCGGCTTTTTCTGCGGCTGAGGTATCGCCGGTACGGGTTGCAATTTTCCAGGGCAGGCCTAACTCATCGCATACCTCCTGCATGGCTTTTTTAATATCATTGGTTAAGGCCCGCAGCGGGGTTATCCAAAGCATCAGCAAGCCGTTATTGGTTTGGCGGGTATAGGTATCGGGATGTTTATTTATAAAATCGGCCAAAAAAGGTAGAAACAATGCAAATGTTTTACCGCTGCCGGTAGGCGCATTCAACAAACCCGAATAGCCTTTGAGATAAGCATCTTCCATTTGCTGCTGAAAGGCAAACTGCTCCCAGTTTTTTTGCTGATACCATTGTTGAATAACCTGTTGCCCTTTTGTAACCATGCCAATAATATACAATGCAAAAAGCAATAAGTTATAAAGCTGCTAAAATTTAAACTACTGCCCTCACCTCATTCACCAGATCAGCAATTAACTGTTCCGATTTTATGATCCTGTCGTGCCCGGCATCTGCATAGTTTTCATGCCTTACGGTTGGGTTGCTGTTCAAAAAATCTTCCATATAATTAAAGGTCGAGATCCGGTCGTTTTTATCATAAGCCAGCCAGTGGTTAAGCGGTTTACCAAACACATGCCAATCCTTCAGGTTAAAATAGGAAGCGGGCTTACCAAATTTATGTTCAAAATCCTTTAAAAAATCAACCTGAGCTGCCTGCGGGATACCTACTGCTCGCATGCTATCCTCAAAATTCTCTTTAAGACGCACCAGTGGCGTAAGGCTAATTAACAATTCAGGTTTGAGCGCCATTTCCTTAACGGCTATGATATTTGCCATTGCACCCAGAGAGTGGCCTATCAAAACATCGGGCTCCCCATATTTTTCAATTATGGCCTTTACCGATAGCACAAATAAAAGCAGGTTTGAAAGCTCACCCTCCGAACTGCCGTTTCCCGGTGCATCAAAGGCGATGATTTGCACATCGTCAATCGTTTTTAGTGCGGTTATGATGTCAGTAAAATCGCCGGCCTTTGAACCCCAGCCATGCGTAATGAGGATTTTACGCGAACCATTACCCCATTTAAAGCCGTTAAAAACCAGGTCTTTTTTAGCAAAATAATCATCAGGAACCACAAGGCTGAATTTTTCGGCCTCGTTTAACAACTGCTCCTGGTACAAACGAACCGGCATTTTAGGCGAGTAGCATATAAATTGCCAAAGCAAATTATTAAGCTCATTTGCAGGCATATCCGTAGCTGTAGTAAGCTGTGCAATAATTTGCTTTAGTTTTTTCATGCTATGTAGTGGAGGATACTCAAATCTATCATAAATAAAAAATAATACCCATTGCTAAACTAACGTCAACAAAAAAAGGAGGGCCGTTTGACAATGGCCCTCCTTTACACCGATCAAATTCCCTTTACTTCTTGGCCGGAAGCAATATAAACTTGATCAAATTATCGCCGCTTAAATATTTATTAGCTGCATCTTTAGTGCTTTGTACGGTAATGCCACTTAAGCTGCTTACGTGGTTCAATATGGCATCCGGGTTATCCTGATTTTGTGAAGCCGCACCTAAATACCCGGCCCAAAAAACATTCTCCTTTAACTGCAATTGTGTTGAACGTGCCTCTTCGGCGGTAAACTTTTCAATGTCAGTTTGCAGGGCACCACTTTGTTTTATTTTATTTACCTCGTCAAGTGCATCAGCAATCAGCTTGTCAACATTGGCTGGGGCACATTCAAAAGATATGGTAAAGCTATATCTGCTGTTAGGGATCTTTCTATAGTTGGCCCTTATCCCCGGTGCATAAGTTTGACTTTCCTTTTCGCGCAGGCGCTCGGTAAGTTTTATCTGCAAAATTTCTTCAAGGGCATCTATCTGGATATTGTTAGCTTCGTTATAATCATACGCACCGCTAAAAACTAACTGTACGTTACTTTTATCACCAATACCTTTATAAACAGTTTTACTGATCTGCCCGGCAGGCGGAACAATTTTTAAATTCTTATAAGTTTCCTTACTGTTTGTTGATGGCAGGCTGCCCAGGTATGCTTCTAAATAAGGCTTTACCGCTGCAACCGTAAAGTTACCCACCAAAGTAAATGTAAAGTTGCTGGCATCGGCAAAACGATCCTGGTAAAATGCGTATGCTTTATCAAGGCTGGCCTTATCCAACCTATCGGCAGTTACTACCATCTCTCTAAAATTATGGTTGCTCAGGGTTGATGAAATAGTATCCTGAAAAACACTTCCCGGGTCAACGCCACGATTGGCCAAAATTGCCTTGGTCTGACTAATGTTTGACTGCCATATATCAGCATCCTTACGCGGATGTGTAAAATACAGGTAGATCAATTGCAGAGCAGTTTCAAAATCTTTAGGGGTTGCGCTGCCCGTTATACCTTGTGCTACATCGCTGATGTATGGGGTTACGTTAACGTTTTTACCACTCAGCATTTTATCTAGTTGTACCTGCGTAAAATCTTCAATCCCGCTGCTGCCTATAATACCGCCTGATAATTCGGCCGAGGTATAATCCTCATCGCTGGCAAGCGAGGTACCCCCAAAGCTGTACCCATTAATCAGGATCTGATCATTTTTAAACTTAGTGGGCTTAAGTACCACCTTTAGGCCATTGCTCAATACTAAGTTAGTTACACCAATCAGGCTATCGCCTACGGCACTTACCACTTTACCCGCAACGGGCAGTTTATCTAATAAAGGTTTATCAGTTGTATTATCAATATATGGTTTAAGGTCTTTGCCTGCGCTGCCAATCCAGTCCAGCAGTGTTTTTTCATTTGGCAGGTTAGGTTTTTCTGCGTCGGGTGCTTCAACAATAATAACGCGGTTCTGGTCGCTCACAAACTTTCCTGCCATAGCATTTACTTCGGCAAGGGTGATCTTGTTGATGTTGTTCACATAAAAATTATACTCAAACGAGATACCCGGAATGGCTTCGCCCGACAGGAAGTTCTGTGAATATTCGTTCACAAAATTTACCGATTTGGTTTTATCCCTTTCGCGGTAAGCATTATCAATACCTAATAATGCCGTTTGCTTTGCACGCTCAAGCTCGGTAAGGGTAAAGCCAAATTGTCTTGCACGTTCAATTTCGGCAGTAAGTGATTTTACAGCTACTTCCAGCCCACCCGGTTTTGAAACGGTTATTGCAGTAAATGCATCCTGCTTGCCTATAAAGCCTCCGTAACTTGCCTGCCCGAATAAAAATGGCGGGTTTGGTTTTTGAAGCAGTTCGCCTAAACGATCGTTCAGCATCTGGTTAAATAATTGCACGCGAATGTTCTCTAACAGATCTGCTGATGTTCTAACCACTGTTTCCGGATGTTTTACAATGATCTGGGCAAGCGTATAAGGAAACTCTTTATCGGTTGCTATTTTAACCACCGTACCCGGTGTTGGGGGTACTGTATATTTTATCCGTGGTTTTTCAACCGCCGGGCCCCTGAGCGAAGCGAAATTTACAATGATCAAATTTTCAACGTCCTTAGGATTAAAATCACCTACAGCAATTACCGCCTGCAAATCAGGACGGTACCAGTCATGATAAAAACTCTTTATAGTTTCTGGTTTAAACGTTTTAAGCACTTCATCCTTACCAATTGGTATACGCTGTGCATATCGTGAATTATTAAGCAATACCGGGTAGGTTTGGTTGCGCAAACGCTCCTGTGCATTTTTGCCGTTCATCCGCTCCTCTTCTAACACTACACCACGCTCGGCATCAATTTCTTTTGTATCGAACGATTGGTATGAGGCCCAGTTAGCCAGTATAACAAAGCCATTTTCAAATACTTTAGCAGTATCGGTAGGCAAGGGCAGCTGATAAACGGTTTCATCAAACGATGTATAGGCATTCAGATCGGCACCGAACTTTACGCCTGCTTTTTGCAGGTAATTTACCAGGTCGTTTTTAGGAAAATCACGGGTGCCATTAAAAGCCATGTGCTCGGTAAAGTGAGCAAGGCCCTGCTGGTCGTCAGCTTCTAATACCGATCCTACTTTATTAACCAGGTATAATTCGGCGCGGTTTTTAGGTTCGGTGTTTTTGCGGATATAATAAGTTAATCCGTTTGGCAACCTGCCAATGATCACATCCGGATCAGTAGGTAAAAGATTAAGACGCTTTTGTTCTGCAGCAGGTGCCGCAACAGGTTTTTTTGAAGCTGATGAAACAGGCTTTTTTTTAACCTGCGCCATTGCCCCGCCCGATGCAACAAGCAAAGCAAAAGCAGCTATAGAGATTTTAAGGTTTAAATTCATTTTTTAATCAGGGTATATTCTGCTAAGATGCAAAACGAAAAGCTTAGTTACAAGTTGCAGCCGTTGATTTATTGGATTTAAAAAGCAACACAATTTAAAGTAAATAAGGCTGTTCAACTATATAGTACGGTATTATCAATAAGATTACTGCCAGGGTTGATACCCCCCCCGGCAGTAATCTGTAAAATTCATTCTATGGCTATGGCCGGGTTTACCATTTATACCTTACAAACGCTTCCATGGCTTCGTATTCGGCCATGCCTAACTTGTCGTAACATTTGGCCGTTTCGCGGGTACGGTCCTCTGCCCTCACCCAGAACTCCCTGGCATCATCTCCCGGGAATACCGGCCTGTCCTTCTGGCTCTGGTGCTTAAAGATCGCGTTCCGCTTCCGGATCACCTCCTGCGGCGACAGCGGTACGGCCATCTCTATCTCGTACGTGTCAAACTCCTGCCATGCCCCACGGTACATCCACAGCCAGCAGTCTTTTACCCAGGCTTCTGTTTCGCTTAGCCTGCGCAGTGCCGCAAGGATGATATTGAAGCACACCAGATGTGTCCCGTTAGGGTCCGCAAAGTCGCCCGCTGCAAACACCTGCTCCGGTTTTACCTGCTGCAGCAGTTCCATCGTCAGCCGGATGTCTTCTTCTCCCGCCGTGTTCTTCTTGATCTTCCCGGTTTCGTAGAATGGCAGCGCCATAAAGTGGATATGGTCGTCGCTCAGTCCTGCATAGCGTGCTCCCGAGATCGCTTCTGTCTTCCGGATAAACCCTTTTACATCCCTGATCTCTTTTGTATCTACCTGGTTGGGTTGTTTTGTCGGGATAAACGCCCGCATCTCTTCGTAGATGTTCTTCAGCCTGCTGTTATCCTCCCCGATGCTTTGGTTAAAGTCTATCGCGAATTCTACAAAGCGCAGTACGTCATCATCCCATACCGCTGTATTCCCCGAGGTCTGGTACGCTACGTGTACATCATGCCCCTGGTCTACCAGCCTTATGAACGTGCCCCCCATCGAGATCACATCGTCATCCGGGTGCGGCGAGAAGATGATCGCTCTTTTGCGTGCCGGTTGTGCCCTTTCCGGACGCTGGCTGTCGTCCGCATCGGGTTTACCGCCCGGCCAGCCCGTGATCGTATGCTGCAGCTGGTTAAAGATGTCTATATTGATATTGTATACCGGGCCCTGTTCTACCGCTAACTGCGCCATCCCATGGTTATTGTAGTCTTCTTCTGTTAGTTTCAGGATCGGCTTATCCGTCGTATTGGCCAGCCAGATCACGGCTTTCTTTTTCAGCGTGTTTTCCCACACGCAGTCTTTTACCAGCCAGGGGGTATCAAAGCGGGTCAGTGAGCTGGCTGCTGCTGCATCCAGCACAAATTCTACATGGTCGGATAATTGCAGGTAGGTTGCCGGTACTTCGCCCGAGATCTCGCCTTCTACTGCTTTCTTGATGATCGGTGCCTTTTTCAGGCTCCAGGCCATCAGGATGATCTCCCTGGCCTTGAAGATCGTGCCGATCCCCATCGTGATCGCCTTCGTCGGTACGTTTTGTTTACCTCCGAAGTCTCTTGAGGCATCGTTCCGCGTCAGGTCATCCAGTGTAACCAACCGGGTACCTGAGTTAGGGGCCGAGCCGGGTTCGTTAAAGCCGATGTGGCCCGTACGCCCTATCCCCAGTATCTGCAAATCCAGCCCGCCTAATTTGGTGATCTTTTGCTCGTAATCCAGGCAAAACGCTGCTACTGCGTCTTTATCCAATGTCCCGTCAGGGATATGTACATGCTCTTTTACTATATCTACATGGCTGAACAGGTGCTCGTTCATGAACGTTACATAGCTCTGCGCCGCATCCGGCTGCATCGGGTAGTATTCGTCCAGGTTGAACGTGATCACGTTCTTAAAGCTCAGCCCTTCTTCTTTGTGTTTGCGTACCAGTTCGGCATACACCGCTACCGGCGTTACCCCTGTGGCCAGGCCAAGTACCGTCTTTTCGCCTTTTGACTCTTTGTCTTTGATCAGCTTCGCTATCCGATCTGCTACCGCCTTCGAGCCTGCTTCCCTGCTCTCGTACACGCTTACCGGTAGCTTCTCGTACCGCGTCTCTTCTAATAAATTTAATCGCGCCATGGTTTAATTGTTGGTTATCAATTTAAGTCATACGGCTGCAACCCAAAAGCCTTTTTTTGAAAAGACCCCTGACTTCAGACTTATAACTTAAAAAATGGTGAAAACAAATATATCAGATATGTTTAGATACTATGGTTATTAATTTAACTTTTGTACATCGCTTAACAATTAACTAATTTGAGCCCATGTTAGCTTTGAATCAAAACCTGCAAAAGCTTATCGGCATTGCCCAAAAAACAGAAAAATTGGGTATCGGCCTCATGTCGGGTACCTCATTGGATGGGCTTGACATTGCCCTTTGCAGCTTTACCGGGAACGGCTTAAACACAGCTTTTAAACTGCTCAACTTTATAACTATTCCTTATAATAATGCATTTAAAAAGGAAGTGCAGCAGGTATTTGCCCAAAAGCAAACCAGCCTTGAAAAAGTTTGCCTTCTTAATGCCTACATTGGTAATTTTCATGCCGGATTAGTTTTGCAGGCCCTTGCCGGCTGGAATATACAACCATCAGCAGTTGATTTTATAGCCAGCCATGGGCAAACTATCTACCATGCCCCAAAGCGATTACACCAACAAGCCAACTATCCAAACGCTACGCTGCAAATTGGAGATGGCGATCACCTGGCGGTAAAAACAGGGATCTTCACTATCAGCGATTTCCGGCAGAAACATATTGCCGCCGGTGGCGAGGGCGCTCCCTTAGCTCTTTATGGCGATGTATTGTTAGCCAGCAAACCCGGCGAGAACCGCATACTGCTTAATATTGGCGGCATTGCTAACCTTACTTTTTTGCCTGCCGACGGGAATTACAACAATATTTTATGTACCGATATTGGCCCCGGGAATACCCTGATAGATGCAGCCTGCCGCAAATATTTTAATGTGCCTTATGACGAAGACTCAAAGATTGCATTAGCCGGAAATGTAAACGAACCTTTATTAAAATCCTTGCTCGATCATCCTTTTTTTAATGAGCCGCTACCCAAAACTACCGGGCCGGAATTATTCAGTATAGCGTATGTAGAAAACGCTATGCAGCAATCGGGCGCCTCAACAATCAGTAACCATGATCTGATCTGTACTTTAAGCGCTTTCACTGCCAGATCAATTGCCAATTTTATATCGGCAAACTTTAAGGCTGATGCTATTAAAATATTTACCAGCGGTGGTGGTGCCAGAAATCCTTACATCATCCATCATTTAAAAAAGACCTTAGCCCACACTACCATTACCGATACCAGCTCATTAGGCATTGACCCGGATGCTAAAGAGGCCATATTATTTGCCCTTTTAGGTAATGAGGCCTTGTGCGGCGAGCCCATTGCCATAGGTAGTAACTCCGCAGTTTTAATGGGAAAATTCAGCTTTACTTTATAATAGCTTTTAGCTTTACTTCTATTTATTGTTACATTTTTCTTTTTAAGGAAATAAAATTATCCTTTATATATGCTTCGCGCTTATCTCATAATTCTGTAATTAATTTTTCAATTGACCCGGGCATGACTAAAAACAACGTTAAATAATGGATTTTTAATCTCTTAATTAAAAACACCTTATCGCGTTTAATTCAATGTATAAAGCTCTGTTCATATTTTTTATTGTTTGGTTAAGGATGATCCCCGCATGGGCACAAACCGACTGGAAGCTGAGTACCGATAAGGACGGCATTAAAATATATACCAGTATAGTACCCGAATCAAAAATAAAGGCCGTTAAGGTGGAGTGTCAATTTGAGGGTACGCTATCACAATTTGTTACCCTGCTGCTTGATGTTAAGTCTTGCCCGCAATGGGTTTATCACACCAAATCATGCTCGCTGGTAAAACAGGTTGCCCCAAATGAGCTGTATTATTACTCTGAAATAAACCTGCCATGGCCCCTGCAAAACCGCGACTTTGTAGCCCATTTAACCATAACTCAGGACCCAGTCACTAAAATAGTTACTGTTGATGGCCCGGCCATACCCGGATTAGTGCCCGAAAAGACAGGGATAGTAAGAATTGGACATTCAAAAGGCAAATGGATAATTACGCCCGTTGCCGGGGGGATTATAAATGTTGTTTACACCCTGCATGTAGACCCGGGAGGCGCCCTGCCTGCCTGGCTTATTAACCTGTTTGCTACCGAAGGCCCGCAACAGATATTTAAAAAGCTTAAAATACAATTACAAAAGCCTGTCTATAAAAACGCAAGGCTTTCGTTTATTGTTAATTAAACTTTACAGGCGTAAGGCAACTTTCAATTTTCCTATCTTATTAAATAAGACCTGAATCTCAATTACAGATAGTACAGGATGGATAATAAAAAGCATATATTTAATTTGGCTAACCATTTTAAACAGACCTTTTTTTTATCTAACAAATGAGAAAGTTAACTCTTTTATTGCTTGCCTTATTTATGGCCGCATTTTGTTTTGCGCAGGTAAAAGTGCAGCATTTACTTACCGAAAACCAACCCAACCCCATCAGTATTGATGCATTAACCCCACGCTTTAGCTGGCAACTATTTGCAGCCGATAAACGCGGTGTAATGCAAATCGCCTATGAAATTAAGGTAAGCACTTTTACAGGGCTTAACAAAGGAAAGCATGATGTTTGGAACAGTGGAAAGATCACGTCAGATCAATCTGCTTACGTACCCTATAAAGGCGAAACGTTATTGCCCGCACAAAAATATTACTGGCAGGTTAAGGTTTGGGATAATAGCGGTAAAGCAAGTGAATGGAGTGAACCCGCCACCTTCAGGATGGGGCTGCTTACCTCTGCCGACTGGAAAGCACAATGGATAACCCCCGGCTATGTGGAGGATTCACTTACCCGGCCAAGCCCCTTGTTTCGCAAAGGGTTTGCGCTAAACAAAAAGGTAGCTTCGGCATTGGCATATATTACTTCGCATGGTTTGTACGAGGCGCAAATAAATGGCCACCGCGTTGGCGATGCTTATTTAACCCCCGGCTGGACCAGCTACAACAAACGCCTGCAATACCAGGTTTATGATGTTACCAGCCTTTTACAGCCCGGCAAAAATGCCGTTGGTGCAACTTTAGGCAACGGCTGGTATCGTGGTTATTTTGGTTATGACCCTAAACCTAATCTTTATGGAAAAGATATTGCCCTGCTATTCCAGATGGAAGTTACTTATACCGATGGCACAAAGGAAACTATCGTATCTGATAATAGCTGGAAATCTTCAACCGGGCCCGTTCGTTTTGCCGAAATCTATTATGGCGCTACGGTTGATAACCGGATGCAGCAAAAAAACTGGTCGGCTGCAAGCTTTGATGATAAAAGCTGGTCGGGTGTAACGGTAAAGGATTTCCCTAAAAATATATTGATAGCCACCTATAATGAGCCGGTAAAAAAGCATGAAACATTTAAGCCGGTTAAAATATTTAAAACACCAAAAGGCGAGCAGGTAATTGATTTTGGACAAAACCTGGTAGGCTGGGTGCAGATGAAAGTAAGCGGCCATGCTGGCGATAAGATCACCATTTCGCATGCGGAGGTAATTGACAAGGAAGGTAATTTTTATACCGAGAACCTGCGTACGGCCCGTTCACAGGATACCTATATACTGAAAGGAGGCGGCGAAGAAAGCTTTGAGCCGCAGTTTACCTGGCAGGGTTTCCGCTTTATAAAGGTTGAAGGCTATCCCGGTGACCTCAAGCCTGAGGATTTTACCGCTGTTGCGCTTTATTCAGACATGAAGCCAATGGGAAGTTTCTCCTGCTCAAATGCGCTCATCAACCAGTTACAGCACAACATACAATGGGGGCAAAAAGGTAACTTTTTAGATGTACCTACCGACTGCCCTCAACGTGATGAGCGCTTAGGCTGGACCGGCGACGCGCAGGTATTTTCGCGCACGGCTACCTTTAATATGAACGCCCATAACTTTTTTGCCAAATGGCTAAAAGATGTTGCTGCCGATCAATACCCAAGCGGAAGTGTTCCCTTTGTTATTCCGGATGTTTTAAGGCCAACCGGGGGCTCACTTGGCGGAAGCACCGGGTGGGCAGATGTATCAACCATTGTTCCGTGGAATATGTATGTGGCTTATGGCGACAAACGCATATTAGAAGATCAGTATACCAGCATGAAAGCATGGGTTAACTATATGCAGCAACGCAGCAAAAATGATTTGTGGAATACCGGCAATCACTTTGGCGACTGGCTTTTTTATAGCCTTAATGATGATACGGACGGCAGCTCGGCCATTACCAATAAGTACTTAATAGCCCAATGCTTTTATGCCTACTCAACACAATTGCTGATCAATACGGCAAAAGTATTGGGTAAAACAGATGATGAAAACTATTATACAGCTTTGCTTGCTAAAATTAAGGATGCTTATTTGAGGGAATATGTTACGCCAAACGGCTTGATCTCGTCAGATACGCAAACGGCTTACGTGCTTGCGCTTGAATTTGATATGCTGCCCGAAAACTTAAGGCAACAGGCAGCCACCAGGCTGGTAAATAATATCAGGCGCTATGGCGATCACCTTACCACCGGCTTTTTAGGCACACCATATATTTGCCATGTACTAAGCCGTTTTGGCTATTCAAATATTGCATACCGGCTTTTATTGCAGGATACTTACCCATCTTGGTTATATCCTGTAAAAATGGGGGCTACTACTATTTGGGAAAGATGGGACGGCATACGCCCCGATGGCACATTTGAAACACCCACCATGAACTCCTATAACCATTACGCCTACGGCGCCATTGGCGACTGGATGTACCGCGTTATTGCAGGTATTGATACTAAAGACGAAGGCCCTGGCTATAAACAGATAATCATAAAGCCAACCATTGGCGGCAAACTGCAAAACGCCTCGGCAGATTATGAAACCAATTACGGTAAGATCAGCTCGCATTGGAATTTAGATGCCGGTAATTTTAATCTTGATGTGGAGATCCCGGCTAATACAACTGCTACCATTTATATCCCTGCTAATAGTGGCAGCACTGTTATGGAAAATGGCAAGCCATTAGCATCCGCCACAGGCATTACAATGGCCGAACCCGTAACAGGCTATGTGGTGGTAAATGCCGGCTCAGGCAGCTATAAATTTAGTACAGCTGCACCCTTGCAGTAATTTGATTTAGCTGGATGATGTTGAATGCTTTTCGCGAGCAACATCATCCAGCTAAATTTCTATATACTATTTTCTGAACATGGAGGCTATCCATATAATGATCCCGATAACCACAACAACGGCAATTATACCAACAACGGCACCAGCCTTAAAAATTCCGCCGATAACAGAACAGCTGCTAAGGCATAACAATAATAAAAATGCGGAGGGGTAATATAACTTTTTCATAATTAGTTTTTTTTAAGTGATATAATATCTAAATAGTGAAATAAGTTTTAGGTAGCGTAATTTATTTTATGTTGATCGTATTATTACTCCGGAAATTATTTTTTTTGACATTCCTATACCTGCTTTAATCTTACAACTTTTCAAAAGCACAGCCCTGTACTTTTAAAAAACATGAAAATCAAAAAGCAGGTAAAGGCCTGTCAGAAAGAGCGGGCATGGGCGTATGGCCTGCAGCGGGGAAGCTTTTTTCTGACTTGATCTTTGGTTAATTCCATCTAAGGGAAAGTGAAAAGCCCCCGCGGCTATGAGCGGAACGATGATTGTTATTTAACACAAATTATATTCAATTCCCTCCTCGGAGAAAGGAAGGTAGGGGTTTCTCCATCCTGCTTTTAAAATCCTCTCCTTTGTAGAGGATTTAGGTAAGCCTTCAATTATTATTATCAATTAATAATAATATAACAATATTAAAAAAATATAATATTAATAAATATATAATTATTGATATTAATAATCTGTAGTGTCAAATTGCATTTCCACTTTATAAATCCAACCTGTTATACAACCCACATATATTTAAATTTCAATGTTTTCGTTTAGTCGCTCATTTATTGCTTAAGTGTTACAGTATGTAACCTGAAGCGTTAAATAATGACTAAAAAATATATATTTATATATAAGCATATATAAATGAAACATATAAATCTTATATCCGTAACAGTCCGCACTAAGCGATGCAGGCTTTATTGGCCTGATAACTTTCAACCCCCCTTAATTAATTTCTTTTATGAAATTTACTACAATTTTAATGGGAGCTGTACTTTTAAGTACAGCCTCAACCCGCATGGCATTTGCGCAAACTGCCCCTTCTTTAGGTGCAGCGCAAAGTTTTGCTGTACTCGGTTATTCAACGGTAACAAATACCGGCCCTACAGTGGTTACAGGCAATATTGGCGTTAGCCCGGGATCTGCCTTAACAGGATTCCTTCCCGGAGTTATCTTAGCAGGCCAATTCTATTCTGGCGCACCCTCATTAGCCGGCCCGGCACAGGTAAGTGCGCAGGCTGCCTACACAAATCTTGCCGGTCAGGCTACTACTACTGATTTAACAGGTCAGGATCTGGGCGGTAAAACATTAAAACCAGGTGTTTATAACTTTAGCTCATCAGCACAGCTAACAGGCACGCTAACACTTAATGACGGTGGCGACCCTAACGCTGTTTTTATTTTTAAAGCAGGATCAACACTTACTACTGCCAGCTACTCGAAAGTTGTTATGAGCAGCGGTGGCAAAGGCCCTAACGTTTACTGGCAATTAGGTTCATCAGGTACTATTGGCACCTATACTACCTTTTTAGGAAATATAATTGCTACCGCAAGTATTACCATGACAACCGGTGCAACCACAACAGGACGCCTTTTTGCGCTAAATGGTGCTGTAACAATGGATACTAATACAGCATTTGCATTAGCGCTACAGATAAAAGATTCAGACGGTGACGGTGTTGCCGATAACCTGGACGATTATCCTAATGATCCTACTAAAGCATACAACAATTACTCTTCTGCCCTTGGCTCAACCGTTGCTTTTGAAGATCAATGGCCTAAAAAAGGCGATTTTGATATGAACGATTTAGTTATGGCTTATAAATACAATGTAATAACCAACGCACAAAATGTAGTTGTACAGGTTATAGGCTATTTCACTTTAATGGCTACCGGTGGTAACAACGGAAACGGATTTGGTGTTCAATTCCCAATACCTGCTTCAAGCGTGAGCGGGATGACAGGAGGAACCTTAGAAGCCGGGCAAAGCAATGCTGTTGTTGTTGTGTTTACAAACATGCGATCAGAAATGAAAGGATGGAATACCATCCCAACTGCCGTTAAGGTGCCGGCATTAAGCTATATAGTTAGCTTTAATGTAGCTAATGGCCCTACACTAAGCGCGTTTGGTACTGATTACAATCCATTTATTTATCACCTTGCAGGCACATCCCGCCTTGAAGTTCATTTACCCGGCAAATTGCCAACAGACCTGGCTGATAAAACCGTGTTTGGAACAGTTGATGACAATACCAGTTTAGCTACAGGAAAATATTATGTAACAAAAACCGGCTTACCGTATGCAATCAGTGTACCTACATCAACATTTAACTACCCGATAGAGGGTGCTGATATTACTGCAGCTTATTTACACTTTGGCGACTGGGCACAATCAGGCGGTACATTATATCTTGACTGGTATTCAAATGTAGCTGATGGCTACAGAAATCAATCTTTGATTTACATACAATAAAACCACCTTACCAACCAAACATTTAAAATACTTATAAATAAAAAATAACCACATGAAAATAATATTATATAGCCTTACCGTAGTTTGTATATTTGCTTTAGGCGCTTGTAAAACCACACAAGAGGTAACACCAACATCTGGCACATCAGCTGTAAAAGCAACAGCTAACATAAGTGTGCCGGCAGGCTTTAACTGGCAAAATTCAAGAAACGTAAATTTCACTGTAAACGTAACCGATACCAGATTTGCGGCCAGTATTTACTTAGTTTCGGTATATAACGGCGACCCTGCAACAGGTTCGAGCCTGCTTGCCAAAGGATCAGCTACCAATAGTATCGCATTTAAGAGCAAAATATATTTATCTAACTTAATAAAACAGGTATATATAGTTAAAACTGCGCCTGATAAATCAACTACTACACAAATAGCTCAGGTAGGCACTGCCGATTTAACTACCTCTATCGGTATTTAAGTTTCAGACTTTTTCTTGATAAGATAGCCTGGTAATTATCAGGCTATCTTATTATTTATTATCCATTGACTTTAAGCTGAAGCTATTAGCTATTTAATTATATGTTGAAGGTTTTTAAACTGCCGCATAACATTATATAAACTGAAAGTGAGTGTTTCTTCACGTAGTATTAAATTACACATGCCTGCATCAAACGTAATATCCATAATTGTAGTAACTGATGAGCATTATATTGTTTTATTGGCGGCGCTGATAAAATCTATAGAAACAACTCATAAAACCAGCGAAAAGATTCACTTATATATTATAGCAGATGGTGTAAAAACAAAAAGTAAAACCAAACTGAAAAATTCGATTGATAGCAATATGATTGATCTATCGTGGATCAGCATGAAAGATGCGATAACTCCAGAGGTTAGTTTACCTATTGATCATTCATCGTTTCCGCTAAATATATATATGCGTTTGTTTATCCCAAACATTGTTGCGCCCGGCACTCAAAAAGCCTTGTATTTAGATGTTGACATGATTGTTTTGGAAGATATAAGCAAGGTTTGGAAAATAAATTTAGGAGATAAAATAATAGCCGCCGTGCAGGATCCACGCTTGCTTACCTTTAGCAATAGCTGGGGTGGCGTTGCCAACTACAAAGAACTGGGTTTTCCTGCCGATACTAAATACTTCAATACCGGGCTACTATTAATTGATATACCCCGGTGGGTAGCGTTAAATATAACGCAACGGACAATTGATTGCGTGGCAAATAATAAAAAATACGCTAATTACCCCGATCAGTATGCCCTTAATATAGTGCTTGCTAACCAATGGCTTGAGCTTGATAGCCGCTGGAACTGCTTTGCTTCAGAAAACATAAAAAACCCTTTCCTGATTCATTTTATTTCACGAAAACCAATTTATAAAAGCTATACCCACAATACTGCCTATAAGCTATTGTTTAACCACTACCTCAATCTTACCCTATGGCACAATTTCAAACCAATAAGTGAGTTGAATAGATATGTTAAAAAGTTAAAAAACATCGCATTTAAAATTCAACGCCGACTAATTTATAATACCCTCTAAATTTTATTTTATGAATGGTTTAAATAATCCCGGCTGGCTCAAAAAATACATGAACACTTACTCCTGTATCGATGAAATTCCAGATACACTATACAACGCTATTAATCTAAAACTTGACAGATTAACGAGTGAGCAACCTGAAGTAAGTATTATAATTTCTGTTTGGAACGAAGAAGTAGATTTATTGTCGACCATCCGTTCGCTTGTTGATAGCACTACCTCGGTTCCAGTTGAGTTTATAGTGGTAAACAATAATTCAACAGACAGAACACAGGAGGTTTTAGAGAAACTACACGTAAAAACCTTTATTCAAACTATCCAGGGCTGTGGCCCGGCCCGGCAATTGGGCTTAGAACAAGCAAAAGGGAAATATATATTAACTGCTGATGCTGACTGCATTTATCCGGAAGGATGGATTGATGGGATGCTTGCTGCACTAAAAAGCCCTGATGTTGTTTGTGTTTACGGGCGTTACTCTTTTATCGGCAATAAAATAACACCAAGGTGGAAATTATCAATTTACGAAAAAATGAAAGATGTTATAGCTGTAGTAAGGCACCAGCACCGCCCCTTTTTAAATAGCCTTGGAATGACGATGGGTTTTGTAAGGTTATATGCCTTAAAGGTGGGTTACATAATGGAAAATTTAAGGGGTGAAGATGGCATGCTGACACTTTCGCTAATGCAGTTTGGCAGTGTTATACCTGTAAAAGAAGATAGATATAAAATATGGACAGGCACGCGCACTATCATCAAGAATAAGGGATTGTTTAACGCTGTATTTTTGCGAATTGTTGAAGGGCTGCTAAACATAACCACCTATCTTAAAAAACCGGCAGTTTATGATAAAAGCACTGCCGAGCAATATAAAAAGAGTTTAAAAAGCAGCAAACGCAACACATTAATAATTTGATTTTTGCAAATAACGGATTGATTACTACAAACTAAAGCCGGGTTAATCTCTTCATCTTTGCATTATAAAAAGTAATCAACATGGAACAGATAAATAAAATAGCGCTTGTTACCGGCGGCAGCCGAGGTTTGGGCAAAGATATGGCACTCCGCCTTGCCGAAAAGGGACTTGATGTGATCCTTACCTACAATAGCCAGGCTGATGATGCACAGAACGTAGTGGCACAAATACAACAAAGCGGCCAAAAAGCCGCAACGCTTCAACTTAATACCGGCGATATAAAAAGCTTTGTTTCTTTTGCTTCGCAGCTGCAGGGTGTATTACAACACACATTTGAAGCAACTCATTTCGATTTTTTGGTTAATAATGCAGGCATTGGCGGGTATGCCCCCATTGCCGATGTAACCGAAGATATGTTTGACGAATTGCTGAACATTCATTTTAAAGGCGTTTACTTTTTAACGCAAAAAATGCTGCCGTTGATGAACAATGGCGGTGGTATTGTTAATGTATCGTCGGGCCTCACCCGTATTGCGGTACCAGGGTCTTCGGCTTATGCATCTATGAAAGGCGCAACCGAAATTTTAACCCGATACCAGGCGAAAGAATTAGGTGCGCGCGGTATCAGGGCAAATGTTATTGCTCCCGGGGCTGTATTAACAGATTTTGGCGGAGGCCACCTCAGGAACGATGAACAGCTAAAACAATATATAAGCAATGTAACCGCTTTAGGCAGGCCAGGCGTAGCCGAAGATATTGGCGGCGTCGTTCCTTTTTTATGTACAGAGGATGCACGCTGGGTTAATGGCCAGCGCATAGAAGTATCCGGTGGGATGCAATTATAACACTAAACTTTATTGTATAACGGGGCACAGGGTTATTGATTAGCCTACGCCCCGTTTATGTTATAACCCTTGTTTCCTTTTGGCAGTTAAATACCTGCGTACGGGTATATCGTATAAAACCATTGCTAAATAGGCTAAGCCTACTAACAGGATCACGCCGCTTGTTACAATAAAAAACAGTTGGCTGCCAGCAGGTTTATGGCTGATGTAATAGTTTGAAAACATCCAGATGGCTGCATAATGCGTCATGTAAAGAGGATAAGAGATCTTCCCCGAGAATACACAGAGTTTTTTGAAGCCTTGCGTTAATGTGGCCCCTGCGCCTAAGGCTACCAGCAATGGGAAATAAAGGATTACCACCCCCGTTTCTACCAGCCAGTTCCATTTAAAATAGGGCATTAGGAACGATAATACGAGCAACAGGGCTATCCCCAAAAAGCCCAATCTATTTTTAATGATCCATTTGGAGCGGTAAACCAGCAGCCCTGCTAAAAACGAATAGGAGATCCGGGCGCAGCCATCCCAAAAGTTTGGACCACCCCAGCCACCCATTAATCCACTTGCCCTGTAGGCAACAAAACAAAGGGCAAATGCTGCAACCAACGTTAATAAAAGCAGGTAGTTGCGGCTAACCCGGTAAAGGATAAAGGCGTAAAAAATATTGGCAACATACTCCCAAAATAACGACCATGCCGGCGCATTAAAACTGAACAGGTTAAATGATCGCTCGGCCATTATGGGTAACGGAATCATCAAAATCGAGCTCAAAAATATCAATGCGATTTTCCCGGCGCTGTATAATGCAGCAGGCCCCCCAAACGGATCGAACAAGAAAGTAAACAACCCCAATACCGAACCTAAAATTACCAATGGGTGCAGCCTGATTATCCTTGATTTAAAGAATTCAATCACCCCCATTTTCCCTATCCGGTCGTCATAAGCATAACCAATAACAAATCCCGACAGGCAGAAAAAAAAGTCGACAGCCAAAAAGCCATGCCCGATAAAGTTTTTGCTATAGTCGGAAATAACCCATTCCATAAAATGAAAAGTGACAATTGCTACCGCAGCCACACCCCTTAACCCGTCAAGAATTTCAAAATGATGTTTAGTTTTCAAAATGTCGGGACTACTGTTATTTATACTCATAGAATGTTTATGTAAGGCTAAATTGGTAGCCGGTTTACGCCGGGGTTGCGTTAGTTTCAAGATTAACTAAAAATTGCAAGTACCGCAAGTTTAACTTGAAAGAGATTGTTGTGGGTTATAAATACCCCCCAACAAAAGCACTCTAAAATACTATGCCTTCTTTATTTTATTGGGGTTAATGCTTTTCTTTACATCAGCTTAAACCTGCTATTTTTATGAAAAAAAGATGTTTGTTTAATTTTGTGCTGTTAGGATTTGTTGCCACTGCTAACCTCTGCTTTTGTCAAACCACCACAAGCTATTCGGTATATAAACTCGAAAATAAAATCGGGCAGGAGGTAGCATCATCCAGCCTGCAGGATAACTCAACTGCCGAAAATATCAGCATTATCACAAACGACCGCGGTTCGGCATTAATGCTCAAAGCATCGTATACAGCAGTAAACAATACCGTCAAATACACCTCTAATGGAAATACGTCAAGGTTTACAACTGAAAATATTGATACTGCTTTTTCAATAGGCGGCAGTTTTCCATGTAGTAAAAACGGATCAATTAAAATGAGGGAACTTCTGGTTTCTTTTTGGAACAAAGCCGGACGGCCCGCTTTTATCCCATCTGCAATTAATGGAAATAGAGTTAATATCGAGGTTATGGGTAAAGAAAAAGATCCACTGCATAATACCGACCTTACTGTAATAGCAATTAAGGATGATTTGGATGAAGTGTTTTGGATTGATGACAAGGGCAGCTCCATATACCTATCAACCTGCGATGCCGAGGGCGATAAAAGAGAAGTGATCAACGATAATTACCAGGCTCACTTTAATACTTTCAACCATCAATCCAACCAATACCTCATTAAAAAATATCTCGCTGATAATAAAGAGCTAGGTAAAGCTTTTGATGACATTGCTATTGTAGGTGGTAACATAATTGATGTTACAGATAGCGGCAAGGTGCGCTACAACAGCATGCTGCTGCTTAAAAACGGGAAGATAGATTATATTGGCGACATTGATAAAGCCATAATCCCGGCGGGGGCGCAGGTAATTGATGCGAGCAATAAGTTTCTGATCCCGGGCTTATGGAATATGCATGTGCACCTGTTTCATCCGCAATATTTACGCAACGAACTGCTCTCGGGTGTAACCACCGTTAGGGATATGGGGAATGAGTTTGACTTTATTACGGCTTTAAAAGAAGCGGTAAGTGCAAAGAACTTTCCGGCACCACATATTTTAAATGCAGGTTTGCTTGACGGAAATTCGTCAAACAGCTTAGGTATAATGCGGGCCACAAACGAGGCCGAGATTAAAGCGAATGTAAAAAAGTACCATGATGCAGGCTTTAACCAGATTAAAATATACAGCTACATTAAAAAGAATGATTTTATAACCATAGTAAAAGAAGCCCGGCTTTATAATATGGATGTTGTGGGCCATTTGCCGATAGGGTATACCGTTGGCTATTTTATTGATAATGGTATGAACAGTATAAGCCATATTCATTATTTTATGAATAATTTAAAATTTGGTGGCAAGGATCTTAAGGCCGATAATAAAGCATTGCTGGATAAAATGATTGAAAAAAAGATCTACTTAGATCCTACCCTTAATGTATACACCTTAACCGGCGATAAAAAGATCCCCTTTTACAATATCCTTATCAAATTGTTTTTTGATTACGGCATACCCATTGTTGCCGGTACAGATAACGAAGGGACAGTTATCACCGAGATACAAAGCTATGCAAAGCTTGGGATTAACCCGTTAAATGCCATACGCGCCGCTACCATTATACCTGCAACTTTAATGAAACTGAATGCACAAAGCGGAAGCATTGAAAAAGGGAAAGATGCTGACATATTATTGTTGAACGCCAACCCCTTACTTAATATGGATGCGTTGAATAATATTGACACCATTATTAAAGGACAGCTGATCATTAAAAAAATGGCGGATAAATAATTTACCCGATGGCCTTCCTCATGCAAAGGCTGTTTTCAATGCCTTTGTATTGCCCGTAATTTTCAGTGATCTCAAAACCATGTTTCAGGTAAAGGCCTATGGCTTCAAGCTGGGCCTTACTGGTTTCTAATACGCTGGTGTTATAGTTTAATTCGCGGGCCCAGGTTTCCAGCTCATTTATAATTGCTTTGGCAACTCCCCTGCCCCTGTAAGCGTCGGCAACAAACATTCTTTTAATTTCTAACGTATGGGTATCGTATTGTTTAAACGCGCCGCAGCCAGCTGGTATATTGCCTATATAAGCAAGCACCACATTTTTAATTTGATCCAATTTATTAAACTGGCCATAAAAATCCTGCTGATCGCCATTTCTGTCGAGCAGATCTTTGTCTAATAAGGCCACTAAAGCAATAAAATCAACGTTTTCGGAGTCGGTTCTTATAAGTGTTAAATTGTCGTTATTCATGGCTGCTGTACAAATATAGTTTCAAAGCCGGTAAAAATTAAAAGTTGTGCCGCAAAAATGTAGCGCCTGATGCCTTTGCAGCATATTTACTATATTTGGATTGATGGAGAAGGATGACTTCAGGCAATATGTAAACAAGGTGGCTCCACTTTCGGACGAAGGATTTGAGCTACTGCAAAAAATATCCATCAGCAAAAAACTAAAAAAGGGTGAGTGCTTATTAAAAGCCGGGCAGGTTTGCGCGGCAAATTACATTGTTCAATCGGGTTATTTGCGTACGTTTTACCATAAGGATGGGGTTGATATTAATACCCATTTTGCTTTTGAAGGCGGCTTGGTCACAAATTTAAAAAGCATTAAATCGGGCCAGCCCTCGGCCTATACCATTGAAGCGGGCGAAGCCTCAGATATTTGGATAATTGACCGCGCCGGGCTAAATGAACTCTGTGCCCTATCGCCCGAGATAATGCTTTTCAGCAGGCGTTTGCTGAGCAATATGCTTATTGATTTAGAAGAGCACAGCACCCTGTTTAAAATATATACCCCTGCCGAGCGCTATCAGTATATTGAAAAAAACAAACCCGGGCTTTTACAGCGCGTTTCGCTATCTCAACTCGCCTCATACCTGGGCGTTACCCGCGAAACATTGAGCCGTATCCGCCGAAAAAAATAATTGAGTTCATTATGTGACTATTGTCGCAGGTAAAAGTTTTTATTATGCTGCAATTTTGTGGTGTTAAAAAAAACTTTTTAATTACACTTTTTATGGAATGGTATCAGTATTTAGCTGCTTTTTTTGCGGGTGCTTTTTTAGCAAACTCGGTTCCGCATTTTGTTTATGGCATTGCGGGCGATAAATTTCCAACCCCATTTTCAAAGCCGAGGGGAATTGGTTTATCGTCACCAACACTCAATGTGGTATGGGCTTTGTTTAATATGGTGATCGGGTATTTATTATTCAGAAGCGGGCATGTAAGCGACGATAGCTTGCTGCCGCGACTAACGTGTTTTGCAGGTGTTGCAGCAATGAGCATTCAGCTTAGTATAGGCTTTCAACGCAAGCATAAAGCTTAATTTTTATGGTAAATGAGTGAGGAAAGTTTAGTGAACGGGGAAGTAAAGGAAGAAGAAGAAAAGGTTTCGTACAGGTTTATGCTGCCGCTGGTGTTGGGCACCATGATGAATCCGTTAAACTCAACCATGCTGGCCACAGCATTGATCACGCTGTGCAATTCATTTAAAATAAGTATTGGTTCGGGGGCTATCTTAATTACCTCGCTGTACGTTACCTCAACCGTTGCGCAGCCGCTTATGGGGCGGCTGGCCGATATTTTCAGCCCCAAAAAGATCAATACGCTTGGGTTTGTGCTGGTATTTATTGCGGCCCTTATTGGTGTATTTGCCCCGAGCTTTGGCTGGCTCATAGTATCGCGCATTGTATTAGGCTTAGGTACATCGGCGGCCTATCCGTCGGCTATTGCGCTTATAAATAAAAAATACGCTAATGCACACAAAGCCGTGCCGGGCAGTGCATTGGGTATAGTAGCTATGTCGGGCCAGGTAAGTATGGTTTTTGGGCCGGTGTTAGGTGGGCTTTTAACACAATGGCTGGGCTGGCGGGGTATTTTTTTTATCAATATTCCCTGGGTAATTATATCTGTTTACCTGTCAAAATCAATTCCTGATTATAAACCCGCGGCAGCAAAAAAAGGTATTAGTTTATTTAAACGGCTTGATGCGGTGGGTATCATTCTGTTTAGCTTGTTCCTGCTTTCGCTTTTGTTTTTACTCATCCAGCACGAGTTTAACTGGCTGCATATAATACCTGTGGTTACCTTGCTTTTACTGCTCATACTTTGGGAGCGTAAACAGCAAAGCCCTTTTATTGATGTAAGGCTTTTGGCTAATAAACCTGCCTTATCTTTGGTTTATATCCGCTTTTTTATTCTTTGCTATATTTTATACCTCATTATGTATTCAATGCCGCAATGGTTGCAAGGGGTAAAAGATATACAACCAGCGGCAACAGGTTTAATTATGCTGCCCAACTCGGTTATGGCGCTTGTTTTTGGATTGCTGATAGCTAAAAGCAAAAACCTGTTTACGCAAAACTTATTGGGTACCCTTGCCCTGCTGGCTGGTTGTATCGGCTTGTTTTTTATTAATAAGCATGTAAGTGTTTTTTTTATAGTGGCCGTTTCAATGGTAATGGGTATAGCCGAGGGCATAAGTATAATTGCCAACCAGGCCCTGCTCAACAAGGAGGCACCTGCCGCACAAAAGGGGGTATCGTTTGGGTTGGTACGGACTTTTGGTTATTTGGGGGCAATTGTTTCGGGCTCGCAGCTAAAAGTGCTTTTTCACGATGGCATTACCGATCAAAGGTATCATGTATTGAGTTATTCAGCACTGTTTGCATGCGTGTTGATGGCTTTATTACTGATTCCGCTATGGTTAAGAAGATCGTTGCAGTCTGGTTAACCCTCAACAGGCAGGGTAAAGTAAAACGTGGAGCCAACACCGTTTTCACTTTCGGCCCATATTTTACCGTTATGGCGTTCAATTATTTCGGCACTCAGATACAGTCCTATCCCAAAGCCCGAAATATGCGAAGTATGCTTACTTTCAACCCGGTAATAGCGCAAAAATACTTTATCCAGGTCGCTTTGTTTTATACCCATACCTTCATCCTTGATACTTACCTGCACAAACCGGCCTGTTATTTTACAATTTATAGCTACCTGTTTGCCTTTAGGCGAATACTTCACAGCATTGCTGAGCAGGTTTGAAATAACGGAGCCAATTTTATCCCGGTCGGCAAAAATTTCAATTGGATCGCAAACGGATAAACTGATGGAGTGGGCAGCAGATGTAAGCCTGATCTCATCAATCATTTCATTGATCAGGTTATTAAGGTCGAACTTTTGTTTGGCGATCAGGATCTTGCCCGATTCAAGGCGGGAGATATTTAAAAACCCGTTGATCATGTTGCTCATCTTTTTCACCTGTATCCCGGCCTTGTCCATAGCCCCGGCAATAAACGCATTTTCGTTGTTTTTGAGCTTGGTATTTAATACCTGCACAATAGCAGTGAGCGATGTAAGCGGCGTTTTTAACTCATGGCTTACCATGCCAATAAAATCACTTTTGCGCTGTTCATCTATTTTTTGTTCGGTAATATCCATAACCACGCCCGAAAACGTAGTTAGTTTTCCATCATCATCGCGGGTAAGTTTCCCTACCGATCTTAGCCAAATCAGCCTGTTATCATCAAAGCGGTGCATGGTATAAGTAATATCATAAGTGCCGCCGTTATTGATGGCATTTTCAATATCAGTGATAATTTTATCGCGATATTCATCCGTAACCTGCCCAATGGCTTCGTCATAGGTCATCTCCTTATCCGGGTCATAACCAAATAGCTCCCGCAGCTTAACTGTGGTTTTTAGTTCTTTTGTTTCTGAATGGATAAACCAGGTACCCAGGTTAGCCGCCTCCAGGGCCAGGCGCAGGGTTTCTTCAGCACGTTCCACATCCTTGCGTGCATTTACCTGTTCGGTTACTTCATTAGCCACTACAATAATGCCCGACATCTTTCCTTCGGAATCTTTGAACGATTGGTTAATGAAATTGTAATAGCCTTCATCATGCCTGCCCTGCCTGTGCAAAATAACCTTTGCCTCACTGCCGTAATAAGTAGTACCCGATTGCAGCACATCCTTCATAATTTGCAGGTAAGGCTGGCCCTCAAGTTCAGGCAATGCTTTTAAAATCGGCTGGCCAATAACCGATCTGTCTTTATCCCACAGCTCCAAAAACTTATCGTTAATAACTTCCAAAACCATATCATCGCCGTTAAAAAGCCCCATAGCCACCGGCGCCTGCAAAATCATATTGCGGAAATTGGTTTCGCTTTCTATCAAAGCAGCAAACATTTTTTGCAGGCTTTGCTGTGTTTCGGCTAACTCTTCATTGGTGGCAGCCAGTTCCTCATTAGCCACAACCATCTCTTCGTTGATCGCCTGTAATTCGGCAATAAGCATCAGCCTGTCCTCATCGGCCTTTTTTTGTTCAGTAATGTCAATACACGAGCTGATATACCCTGCAAATGAACCGTCGGGATGAAAACGCGGCGGACCTTTGGCCAGCAGCCAGCGGTAATCTCCATTTTTACTCAACACCCTAAACTCGCCTGTAAAAGGCACTTTATTTCTAAATGCCGACAGATAAATATTTACATACCTTTCCCTATCGTCAGGATGCACTAGGTCAACCCAGCCAATTGACAGCAGGTCGGCAACTGATCTGCCGGTCATATCTGCCCAGGCTTTGTTAAAATAAATAGCATTGCTGGCTTCGTTGCCAACAGCTATCATAACATCGGTGCCCTCGGCCATTATCCGGAAACGTTCTTCGCTTTCCTCTATCTTTTTCCGGGCTAAAAACTGGTCGGTCACGTCAACCCCAATGGTTATTAATCCATTTATTTTACCATTAAGGTCAAAAAGTGCTTCATAAACAAAGTTGATGTAGGCGGTTTCTAATTTTCCCTGCCGTAATAGCTGAACAGGCATCTCCTCCGCCGAATACGGCTTCCCGGTTTGATAAACCTCATTAAGTAATTGTTGAATGCCTTGCAACTGCAGCTCGGGCATGGCTTCTAATATGGGTTTGTTTGCTACTGTATTAAAACTGCGGCCCCATAATTCAAGCGCACGCGAGTTGGCAATTTCAACCACATGATCCGGTCCTTTAAAAATGGCAATAGCTACGGGAGCCTGCAAAATAATTAAACGCAGGTTGCGCTCATTTTCTTTTACTTTTCTTTGCGATAAGGCTTCTGCCTCCATTGATAGCCGGAGCTGTTTATTGTTCTCCTCTAATGATTTAAGCGACAACACCTTTACTGTAGTTTCGGCACAGGCTACAAAAACCCCGGCAGGGGTACCTGACTCGTCCTTTACAGGGCTATAGCTAAACGTCCAGTAAACATCCTCCATTTTTCCGTTGCGGTAAATTGGTATCAACTGGTCTTCGCTCCAGGTTGCTTCATCGCCTGTAAGCGCTTGGTCAATTAATGGCTTTATTACTGGCCAAATTTCCTGCCAGCCCTCGGCTCCTGATGCACCTAAAAGCAAAGGGTGCTTACCATTATTGCCAAGGCTTGGCCTGTAAGCATCATTATAAAAGCATATATGCTGTGCTCCCCAAAATAAAAACATGGGGAATTTTGAATTTAAAATAATACTTAGCGTGGTTTTTAAGCTTTGCGGCCACGTTTCAGAGGGGCCTAAAATATTTTCAGACCAATTAAATGAGCGTGTAAGCTGCCCCATTTCACCGCCTCCAGACAAAAAAGAAAGGTCGGACGTGATAGACGGGGATTTATCTGGCATTGGTTAATATTTTGGTTGTATATATCCAAAAATAATATATTAATCGGTAAGTTAAGGCGAGATGAGAACTATATTAAGTATCGTATCTATTTGTTTTTTACTAAGCTTACATCATTTAAGTATTGAAACTGCCTTTAAAATTTAATAGTTACTTTTGTAGCGGTAGGCTTATCCAAAATAAGCCACACCCTTATTAATGGCCGAAAGTTCAAAACAACCATCCGCAGAAAAAGAAAGTCTACATCCACGCAATTTACACCGCGGCAGGTATAACCTTAAACAACTTTGTAAAAGCAGCCCCGAACTGGCGGCCTTTGTTTCAACAACGCCTAATAAAGAAAGCTCTATTGATTTTAGTGACCCTGAAGCTGTAAAAACATTAAACAAAGCGTTGTTAAAACATTTTTACGGCGTAAGTTTTTGGGATATTCCTGAAGGGTACCTTTGTCCGCCTATACCAGGCCGGGCAGATTATGTTCATTACATTGCTGATTTACTGGGTAACGGTAAAAAAAGCGATATCCCCAAAGGGCAAAAAGTAAATATTATGGATGTTGGCGTTGGTGCCAATTGTGTATACCCATTAATAGGCAATAGTGTTTACGGCTGGCATTTTGTGGGTACTGATATTGACAACCGGGCCATTAATGCAGCGCGGAAGATTGTTACCCAAAACAACCTTGATAACCGCATTGAGTGCCGCCTGCAAACTTATGCTACTGATATTTTTAAGGATATAATTAAACCTGGCGAAGTGTTTGATGCTACCATGTGTAACCCGCCCTTCCATTCCTCATTAAAAGAGGCGATGGCCGGAACTGTAAAAAAGTGGACCAACCTGGGCTTAAGCAAGGAGCAAAAACCAGTATTGAACTTTGGCGGCCAAAACGGCGAGCTGTGGTGCCATGGAGGCGAGGCTGCATTTATTAACCGGATGGCTGAGCAAAGTGCCCTGATACCTAAAACCAGCTTATGGTTTACCACCCTGGTATCAAAAAAACAAACCCTGCCCGGTATTTATAAAACGCTTGAATATGCAAAGGTGGCCGAAGTTAAAACTATCAGCATGGCGCAGGGCCAAAAGGTAAGCCGCATTGTTGCATGGACATTTTTTAGTGAAGAGGAACGTGCAGAATGGCGAAGCAAACGCTGGACAAAAGCATAAATAAACCCGCTGCTTTACCGCAATATAGTTACATACCCCGATAGTACCTGGTTAAATTGCTTGGTGTTAATTACGTAATAGTAAACTCCAACAGGTAATTGCTTGCCATTAAAGGTACCGTCCCAGGCTTTGGCATACCCAATTGAATGATAAACCTGGGTACCATAGCGGGTATAAATATCAACCGTGGCATCAGCGTAAGCTATTAATCCCGTTATAACCCAAAGATCGTTTACACCATCGCCATTAGGCGTAAAGGTATTATTGATGATCACCTCGGGCGATACCTTGATAAAGGCCGTATCACTGCTAACACATCCCCGGCTATCGGTTACGGTTAATCTATAGGTAATGTCAACATTGCCTGTTATAACAGGATTTTTTGCAGTGGCATCATTTATACCAATATTAGGCGACCATAAATACTTTACATTACTATCACTTACGGTTGGGGTTAATGTTATGGTTCGGCCATGCAGCACATACCTTGTTCCGCCGGCACTTACCGTTGGTGGCGGGGTAAATGTTACTTTCATACTATCGGTAGACAGGTCACACACCCCGGCATTGATAGCCAGCAGCGTTAACTCTACCGATCCGTTTTGCTCATCTGCCACACTTGGCATATAAACAGCATCTAACTGGGTAGCCGAGGGGCTAAAGGTTCCTGTTCCTGATGTGCTCCATTTGCCTCCGCCTGCAATAAGTACTTTACCGGCAAGCTGTACGGTTGTTGATTGCGAACAAATATCCTGATCAGGCCCGGCATCAACAGCCGGAAGTGGCCCGAATTTTACCGTAAGGCTGGATGTGGCAATGGTACAATCATCTTTACTGGTTGATGCTAAACTAAGCACAACCGATCCTGCTGCTTTATCGGCAGCTGATGGAATATATTGCGCATTCAGGTTATCGCTTGCAGGTAAAAATGTGCCGGTGCCGGCAGTTGTCCATATCCCGGTGGTGGTACCGCCTGATATTTTTCCATTTAGCGATACGGAGTTTACGCTAATACAAACAGTTTGATCAGGCCCTGCATTTGATACGGGCGGATCATTTACCGCAACGCTAACCGTATCGCTTAGGCTGGAGCAGCCATTAACCATGGCAACTAAAGTATAAGTACCCACATTTGCTTTGCTCACATTTGTAATATCGGGGTTTTGAGCTGTTGAGGTATAACCATTTGGGCCCGTCCATAAAAAAGTTGCATTTGGAATATTGCTGGCCCGTAAATGCACGGTGCTGCCCAAACATACCGGCGAATTTGCATTTGCAACAGGAAGCGGCACTACCGGGTTAAGCTGAACAGTATACAAAAACGGGGTGCCATCGCAACCGTTAACTATGGGTACAATGGTATAATAAACACCTGCGGGGTAGCTAACGGTACTGTTAAGGGTTTCATTAATAGTTACGGAGGTTTGATCGGTAACTGCAGGATTGGTTATATAGGGTAAAGCCCCCCTGCTCCAGCGGAAAGTGGCATTAGGTATATTTGATTTTATTACATAATCTTCGGCATACCCGCTACAGGCCGTAGTAAGTGCCGGGCTTGTAACTATTCCCTGCGGATTAACTGTAAAAACAAGGTTAAAAGTAGTACCTGTACATGTTGCGCTACTGCTGGTTATTACATAGGTAACATCAACTGGTGCATTGGTAGTATTATACAATACTTCTCTTATGGTGGCAGCGCTTTGTCCGCTTACCGGGGCATTACTTATACCTGTAACTGCAGCCCTGCTCCACGAAAAGTTAGTTCCGGGTGTGTTAAATACAATGTCGTAATTATCAGTAGCGCCATTACATATGGTTGCCTTTGCAGCACTTGTAACTGTTGGCGTTGGATATACCGTAACAATATAATTTAAAGCCGGCCCCGAGCAATTGCCAGACATAGGTGTAATAACATACGTTACGTTAATGGCTGCTCCCGTTGTATTTATAAGTGCTTCATTAATATTTGCTGATGTTTGTGCCGTTACAGCCGGATTACTTATGCCTGCTATTTGTGCCCGGCTCCATAAAAAGGTTGCTGTTGCTATATCAGCAGTAATAGTATAGTTCTGCGCATTGCCGCTGCAAATACTGCCTGTAGCGGCGCTGGTTATATTTGGCACCTGTGTTACTGTTAAATCAACTTTAGTAAGCGGGCTGGTACAGCCGTTTATTGATGCCCGCACATAATAGGATGTATTGGCCGAAATAGGCGGCGTTGTATAAGTACTGCTGGTTGATACCAGGTTACCTCCGGCAACGGCATCAAACCACTCAAAGGTACTCCCGGCAGTACTGGTTGCCGTGAGTGCGGCCGAGCTGTTTTGACAAACTATCTGGCTGGGGCAAACCGGGGCTGTTGCTGTTGCATTTACGGTAACAACCACAGTGGTACGGCCGCTGGTTAGTCCGTTTTTTGTTGTTTGTACATAATAATTAGTAGTTGTCAATAAGGGTGGCGTAGTGTAAACCGGCCCCGTTGCCAGTAATGTACCCCCTGTTGGTGCATCATACCATTGGTAGGTGCCGCCCGGCGCCGTTGCCGACAATGATGCCGGGCTGCCTGCACAAACAGAAGTACTTTGTGCGGTTGGTGTAAGCGGACCAGTTATAAAGCTAATAACTATCTGGGCCTGTTTTGCACCGCATGGCCCAGGCGGATCGGACGATGTTAAGGTAAGTATCGCCGTATTTTCACCAGAGCCCGGAGTATATACAGCATTAAGTGCTGATGAGCTGGAAAAAGAGCCAGTTCCGCCAGACCATGTTCCGGTTGTTGCGCCACTACTGATACTTCCATTTAACTGAACCGGGGTGCCCGTTATTACCGTTTGGTTTGGCCCGGCATTAACCAATACCCTATCAAAAATTGTTACAGTTGATGAAGCCACGCTTGACGGGCACTGCCCGCTGGCCAAAATGGTATTGGTTACCGTATAGGTACCCGCTTTGCTGGCAGCAAGATTTATTTCACCGGTGGTTGTATTTACAAATACCAGGCCTGCTGGTACTGCACTAAAGTTACCGAACGTAGCTAAATTGCCTGCCATTGGAAATGGATTTGCCCCATCCTGACAATATGGGCCATTATACGTAAATGTAGCATCAGTAGTGGTTACTATTGATATGATCGCACTTGTGGTTCCCGAGCAGGAGCCATTACTTACAAACGATACTACATATTTACCCGGCGTACTTGCAGCAATATTTATTTCGCCGGTAGTTGAGCTGTTAAAAACCAAACCGGCAGGGGCTGCGCTAAAAGTTCCGCCTGCGGGATCAATAATAGCAGGCGTTGGATTAGGGCTGCTGAAACAAAATGTACCCGAAGAGTACTGAAAACCAGGATTATATTTAGCATTTATAGTTACAGTTACCGCTGTACGGCCGCTGGAGCATGATCCTGCTGTATTTTGTATATAATAAGTTTTATTTGAGTTTAAAACGGGCGTATTGTAGGTGTTGCCTGTAAATAATAAATTGCCGCCGCCCGGTGCATCGTACCACTCTATTGTACCCGATGGCGCAGTTGCTGTTAAGCTTGCCGATGTATTTGGACAAATGGATACATTGCTTGCAGTTGGTGCCGGGGGCACAGGGTTTACATTAACCGTTACCGCTGTACGTGTGCTTGTACAGCCATTGGCCGATGACTCAACATAATACACGGTGGTAACCGTCAATGCCGGTGTTACAAATACCTGGGCATTTGATAATAAATTGCCTCCTGTTGCAGCATCATACCACGAATAATTATTAACTGCACCGTTTGCTGTAAGTATGGCTTGGCTGCCCGAACAAATTGTGGCATCGACAGCAGTTGGAGCTGCCACTACCGGAAGTATTGAAACGGTTACCGCTGTACGGGTACTGGTACAGCCGCCTATGGTAGTTTGTACATAATAAGTGGTATTGGCTACCAGTGCCGGTGTGGTATAGCTTGCTCCTGTTGATAATAAATTACCTCCAGTAACAGCATCAAACCATTGATAGGTGCCCCCCGGAGAGTTTGCCGTTAATGTTGCCGCAGATCCCGAACAAACAAAAGCGCCCGATACTGAAGGTGGTGTTACAGCTTTTTTTACAATAACGTTTACAGGGCTAAGCGCGCTGGTACAGGTGGCATTGACTGCCTGTACGTAATAGGTTGTTGAGTTGGTTAGTACCGGGGTTGTAAAAGTATTGCCGGTGGCAAGTAAGTTATTTCCCGAAGCAGAATCGTACCAGTTGTAAGTATCGGTAGGGGTTGCTGATGCGGTTAGTGTTATACTGGTGTTGTAACAGGTTGAATCTGTTTGTGATGCGGGTGTTTGTGGTAACGCATTTACGGTTACTGTAATAGGGGTACGGGAGCTGATACACCCATTATTGGTTGTTTGCGCATAATAAGTTGTTGTAGCTGTTAACGCTGGGGTTGTATAATCCGGGCTTGATATAAGCGAGGTGCCGCCAGTTGGCTGAGTAAACCAATCAACTACCCCCGCAGATACATCGGCATGCAAATTTGCAACAGACCCGGAACAGACAGACAAATTACTCCCAGTAGGGGGCTGCGGGGCTGCATTAACAAATACAGTTCCGGGGGTACGGGCGCTGGTACAGCCATTAACTATAGCAACAACATAATATGTTGTATTTGTATTTAAAGGCGGGGTGGTAAAGCTTTGGCTGTTACTAACAATATTACCGCCTGTAGCAGCATCATACCAGGTATAATTATTTCCGCCGTTAGCTGTTAATGTTGCCGTATTACCGGCACATATACCCACATTGGCAACAGTAGGGTTTCCGCTTAAAAAAACACTTACAGATGTTCGGGTACTTGTACATCCGTTTGATGTTGTTTGTACATAATAAGTAGTTGGTGCGGTAATTGGCGGGGTTGTAAAAGTAGCCCCGCTGGCTAAAAGATTACCGCCAACCGGCGAATCGTACCACTCGTATGAGCCACCGGGAGAGGTAGCCGTAAGGGTTGCACTACTGTTTAAACAAACAACAGCACTGTTGGCAACAGGGGCGCCAGGTGTTATAGCTGTAGTAACCGTAATATTTTTAGTAACCGGCTGGCAACCGGCTGTTTTATCACTTACAGTAACCGTATAAGTTCCTGCTTTATTTACGTTAATTGACGGGGTTGTTTCTCCCGTACTCCACGTAAAGGTAAAGGGTGCGGTACCGCCTGAGGTTGTTGCTGTTAAGGTTACGCTATTACCTGAGCAGATTGTTGGAGCTGATTGTGTTAAACTCACACTTAATGTACAGGATTGCCCATATCCCTTAAGTGACAATATTAAAAAAAAGAATATCAGCAGGCGTAACCTCATAAACTTTATCAAATATTTTAATGTTTCATATTATTTAAAACATACAGATACGGTTCACGACCTGCTAATATGATCATTATATATCCATTAATAAACCTTGTAATTGTTTAATTCCAAGGTACCCCTTATACGGAAATCGTTATAAAATTGTTCCGCAATAATGATCATGAGCCCTGATAACGTTATGTTTATTTATGATTTTAATATATAGCCTTTTTTCAAATAAGCTATATTTTTTCACAAGCACGGCTTTAATAAATAGCCGTTACTACTATTATGTCGTTTTATTAATTAAAAAATTTATCTTAAATATAGAGAAATAAAATTGTAATTATTAGTTAACACGCGAATATTCAGGAGGCGTGATATTTAAAACTAATATGTACAATAAACGCTAAAGCATTACTTCTGTAGCCCTGCTGGTTTTTATTGTCGTTCAAATTCATACTTTTGATGCTCATATACTTAACTTAATGAACAATTGGTTTAAACAAAACGGCATTCATTTAGCCATTATTGGGATCTTTTTAGCTATCAGCTTTATCTACTTTAATCCTGCTTTTCAGGGTAAAGTACTTAACCAGGGCGATGTGATACGTGCGCAGGCTACCCAAAAGGAAATTATGGATTACCATAGCCGGGACACCACTATATTGTGGACCAACCAGCTCTTCGGGGGTATGCCCGCCTTCCAGATCTGGACGCCTTATCCGCATAACATAACCTCATACGTGGTAAATGCGCTTAAAGCCACGTTTCCAACCCCAATTGATACCGTACTTTTGTTTTTGCTGGGCACTTACCTTTTGTTTTGTGTATTAAAACTAAATCCCTGGCTGGCAGGTGCAGGCGCCATAGCTTTTACCTTTTCAACCTATAATATTATTTTGCTGGATGCCGGGCATGCTAACCAGGCATTTGCCATAGCCTTTTTTGCACCAATATTAGCAGGTATACTATTAACGCTGCGCGGAAGATATTTACTTGGTGCGGCATTAACAGCATTCTTTTTAGCAATGGAGATTAGGGCAAACCATATCCAAATGACCTACTACCTGCTGTTTGCAGTAGCTATATTGGTTGGGGCTGAGTTATATCATGCCATCAAAACAAAAAACACAAGGCCGTTTACAAAAGCCATAATGTATTTAGGTGCAGCTACCCTTTTGGCATTGGCGGTAAACGCCTCCATGCTTTGGACCACCTATGAGTACGGGCTGGAAACCAATCGTGGTAAATCAAACCTAACCCAGCATACTACCGAGCCGGGCAACGGGTTAAGTAAAGAATACGCCTTTGCCTGGAGCCAGGGCGTTGGCGAAACCATGACCTTTTTGGTGCCCAATATGTACGGCAGCGGTTCGGTTGTTAAACTTGGCGATAACTCAAACATTGCACAGGCCCTCGGCGATAAAGGCATAGCGCCAGACCAGGTGCAGCAATATGCATCGCAGATAGCAGAATCGTTTTTATACTGGGGCGAAAAGCCGTTTACCGAGGGGCCTGTTTATTTTGGTGCCGTAATCTGTTTCTTTTTTGTGTTCGGGTTGATCTTTGTAAAAAACAGGCTCAAGTGGTGGCTGTTAGCTACCGTTGTGCTTACCACACTGCTGTCATTCGGAAAGAATTTTTCTTTATTGTCTGATCTGTTTTTTAATTACTTCCCGCTGTATAATAAATTCAGGTCGGTTGACTCTATTTTGGGTATAACAGGCCTATGTTTTGCCATGCTTGCCCTGTTGGCCATTAACGAGATAATTACCGCAAAAGATAAAGCGCCCGCTTTAAAAAAGGCATTGCTTGCATTTTATATTACAGGTGGCATTACCCTGTTGATCGGCTTACTGCCCGATCTTTTCTTTTCGTTCAGGAACAGTTCAAACCAGGGAATGGTTGATCAGCTTACCCAGTTTTTCCGCGGTGATACAGCATTGGCCAATTCAATAGCTAACGCCGTAGTGCAGGATCGTATTTCATTTGCACGCATGGATGCCCTGCGCTCGTTTGTTTTTATAGCCATAGCTTTTGGTTTGCTATGGGCATTTATCAAGCAAAAAATAAATGCCAATGTGCTTTCAATGGTGTTGTTTGTATTGGTATTGGTTGATTTATGGAGCGTTGACAAGCGTTTTTTAAACGACGACCATTTTAGCGCCAGGGAGGATGTACAAGCCCCTAAGCCCCGTGATGTTGATAATGCCATTAACCAGGATAAAGACCCGGACTACCGAGTGCTTGACCTATCAGGCGGCGATCCTTTTACCAATGCAAGTACATCTTACTTTCACAAGTCGATAGGTGGGTATCACGCTGCCAAGCTTAAGCGTTATGATGAATTACAATCGAGCCAGTTTAGCCAAAACCTTAATCAAAACGTTTTGAATATGCTGAACACCAAATATATTATCACGGCTGATGCGAAAACACAAAGCCCGGTGGTGCATACCAATTATACGGCATGTGGCCATGCCTGGTTTGTAAAAGACATCAGGTTTGTAAAGGGTGCTGATGCCGAAATGCAGGCCATTACCAGCTTTGATGCAAAGAATTTAGCTATTGTTGATCAGCAGTACGGCCAATTAGCCAGCGAAAAAGGTGTTACTACAGATACCGCAGGGACGATAAAACTAATCAGCTACAACCCCGATCATTTGGTTTATCAAAGCAGCACCACAACGCCGCAGATTGCCGTATTCTCAGAGATCTATTATAGCAAAGGCTGGAAGATGCTGGTTGACGGGCAGGAGAAACCTTATTTCCGTGCTGATTATTTATTGCGTGCAGCACCTATCCCGGCAGGAAGTCACAAGATTGAGTTTATTTTCCACCCGGCATCCTACTATACCGGCGAAAGCATTTCGCTTGCAGGTTCGGCATTGTTAATATTAGCATTAGCCGGCGCTGTTTATGTAGAAACGAGAAAAAAGGGGCTTAAGGCGTAGTAAGCCCTTAGTTAATCGTGCGGGATCGGCTTTTAGTTTTCAGACCTCCTCCCTGGAGGGGGAGCGCAAGGATTGTGAAGTGGATGGGGTGGGTTATTCTACAACATGCATCTATTCATAAACACACCCCTCCACCCCTCTCAAAAGGGGAATCGCACAGGGCCTGGCACTTCTCAGCGTTTATGATTTATCCAGCACATCTTCAGCGGCCTCGGCTATTTCAGGTTCAATGATGTTCTTTTTAGGAAAGTTGAAAAGTAAGGAAGTGATCACCGGGATCAGGAAAATGGAAACCGTAAATACCGAAGTAATGATATCGGCCTTTTCACCTTCCATCATTTTTGAAAAGGTTGCATCCGGATAAAAGTGAATGTAAATAGACGAGCTTAGTTTTATCCCCAAAACGCCGATCACTATAAAGGCTACGGTTTCTAAAAAAGTAAATTTCTCCATCAGCTTAACAAATGCCTGCGCTACAAAACGCATAGCGAGGATCCCGATAAATACGCCAATGTAAATTAAAACTACATGATCGGTAAAGGCAACGGCTGCAAATACGTTATCTATCGAAAAGGCAAGATCCATCAGCTCAACAATAGCTACAGTAGCCCAAAACACGCCAAACACACCAACAGTGCCTTTGTAAAGCCAGTTCTGGCTCTTATCAATTGATTCATCGCCACCGCCGTTGGCGGCCTGTATTTTGCCCTTAAAATAGTTGAAAGCCAGGTATAGCAAGTATAAGCCACCTATAGGTTTTAGCCACCAGATCTTCACCAGCCACGACGCAAGGAACAAACAGGCGCCCCTTAATACGTATGCACCGATAATACCATAGCGTAAGGCCCTGCTGCGTTGCGGCTTAGGCAGATCGAGCACCATGGTGGCCAATACTGCCGCATTATCAACCGAGAGCAAGCTTTCAATTACTATCAGGTTTAAAATAATAAGCAGGCCCGCTTTAATATCGCTGCCCAAAATCTGGTGTAAAAAATCCATATAGATCAGATAATATCTGTGTTTAACATTGTTTTTAAAATATTGGCCTGTATATCAACATTGCTCAGGTTTTGCAAAAAGTTAATATCCTCAATCTTTTTATAATCTTCGGCTAACAGGGTCTTAATTTCGGCAGGCATATTAGCTTTCATGGCCGCTGCGCTGCTTTGCAATTTATCATTCTTGTTTTTTAATTCCTGGATCAGATTTTCTTTTTTCGACAGATTGTTGGTCCAGTCGATAGTGTTGATCTTGGTAATATCGCAAAATAGAAATAAATTACCGGAGGGAAAATATAAAAAATGCCGGTCGGTATCTACAAACTTGTATACCTCAATTATCTGGCTGCCCGTTTTTAGCCCGCAGAAAAACTCGGTTTTAAAATCATACTTACACAATAAGCCCATCAGCTTTTTCTGAATGGTAGCATAGCTGTTTTTATAAACTTCGGCAGGGTTATAAGTGATCAGGTCATCAAAAAGACCGGGCTCAATAGCGTAAAAAAAGTCGGCCGCAAAGCGGGAACTGAATGCATTGATGTTTTTTGAAAAAGGGCTGTCGGTTGAATCGTCAGACAATACCTGGAACAGTTTGCGCAGCGAAAGATTGATCTTTAACGATTGCCGCTGTTTATCAAGGTTATAATTACCTTCGGTATAAACAGCATCATTCAGCTTATCAATCATCTCCTTGTTTAGCTGTATCTCGTCAAAAAGCAGGCTTATATTGTTCTCGTTGTTCTTTTTTATTTTGCGAAGCAGGTCAATCAGGCTTGCCGTAAATTGCAGGTGAAAAAGATCCAGCTTGTTAATATCCAGGTCGGGATTGGTTTCAAACAGCTTATGAATAACCTGGCTGCGCAGGTAAATTTTATAAATAATATCCTCGCTAAAATAAACAGAAAGCAATTGCAGCTTGCTGAGCATGCGGTTACTAGCATTTAAAATATTTAGCCGGTTTTCATCCATTAATATACAACCCCATAAGCCTTAATCAAAATTACAAAAAATTATGAGGCTAATGGTAAAGTTAAGCCCTAGTAACAGTTAAAAGTGGCCCTCATTATATTAAATGCCAACCTGTAGAGGTAAAATACTATCAGGTTTTGTCAAAAACCCGTTACAACCATCATAATTACATTTATAGGGTATGTTATGTGCGGTGCTTAATTATTTCAGATTATATTTGGCTTTTATAGGTTAAAACAACGTTCCGTATTCAGCAAATGAAGAAAATATTTATCGCCATTCTTAGCTGTTCAACGCTCATCGCGACAGCACAAACCCAACAGCCCGAAAACCTGGTTCAATACGTTAAGCCTATTATTGGCACGCAGCGTATGGGGCACGTTTATCCCGGTGCTACCGTTCCTTTCGGCATGGTTCAGTTAAGCCCTGAAACAGATACGGCCAGCTATGAGCTTAACGGCCATTACAATCCGGATGTTTACAAATACTGTGCAGGCTACCAGTACGATGATAAAACCATTGTAGGTTTTAGCCATACGCACTTTAGCGGTACCGGGCACTCTGACCTTGGCGACTTTTTAATTATGCCTACCGTAGGTAAACTGCAACTAAACCCGGGCCTTGCCAATAAACCGGGAAGTGGTTACAGGTCGGCTTTTTCACATTCCAACGAGGTGAGCGATGCCAATTACTATAAAGTTAAGCTTGATGCCAGCGGTATAATTGCCGAAATGACCACCAGCACACGCGTAGGTTTCCACCAGTACACCTTCCCAAAATCAGATAACGCGCATGTTATCTTAGATCTGATGGCCGGTATCTACAACTATCCGGATAAAAACGTGTGGACCTACCTGCGTATGGTTAATGACAGCACGGTGGTGGGTTACCGCTCAACCAATGGCTGGGCACGTACCCGCACATTGTATTTCGCCATGACGTTTAATAAACCATTTATACAGATGGGTTATAAAAACTACAGCAAGCGCGAAGTATACGGTGGCTTTTGGGGCAAATTTGCCCGCGAAAAAAACTTTCCGGATCTGGCAGGCCGACAGCTAAAAACTTACTTTGATTTTAAGACTGAAGAGGGCGAAAAAATAAAGATAAAGTTTGCCATATCGCCGGTAAGTATTGATGGCGCATTAAACAACATGCATACTGAAATACCGGGATGGGATTTTGATAAGGTTAAAAACGATGGCCAGGCACAATGGGAAACCGAACTGCATAAAATTGTTATTGAAGGCAGCAAAGATGATAAGCTGAACTTTTATACTTCCATGTACCACGCCATGATAAACCCAACCATTTATATGGATGTGGATGGACAGTACAAAGGATTAGATCAAAATATACACAAAGCTGAAGGTTTTACCAATTATACTACCTTTAGTTTGTGGGATACGCACCGCGCCCTGCATCCGCTGTTTAACATCATCGATCCGAAAAGAAATTCGGACATGGTCCAATCCATGATGGCGCACTTTGATCAAAGCCCGGAGCACATGCTGCCTATATGGAGCAACTCGGCTAACGAAAACTGGTGTATGAGCGGCTATCACAGCGTTTCAGTTTTGGCTGATGCCGTGGTTAAAGGCAATGCCCCCTTTGATGCCAACAAGGCTTTGATGGCTTGCGTAACAACCGCACGCCACCGCAGTTATGAGGGTATTGGTTACTACATGGATATGGGTTATATTCCTGATGAAAAGGATGGCAACTCGGTGTCATCAACATTAGAGTATGCTTATGACGATTGGTGTATAGCACAAATGGCTAAAAAACTGAATAACCAGCCAATTTATGATGAGTTTATAAAACGCTCACAGAACTGGAAAAACGTGTACGACCCTAAAAGTGGTTTTATGCACCCTAAGCTAAGCGACGGCACCTTCCGTAAAGCGTTTGATCCGTTCACTACCATTAACCAGGGTTTTATTGAGGGCAATGCCTGGAACTATACCCTTTATGTTCCGCATGATCCGGTTGGATTAATACAAACTATGGGTGGTAATAAACGCTTTATTACTTATGTAGACAGCTTGTTTAGCTATAACCTGCCCGATAAATATTTTGCTGAAACCGAGGATATTACCAAAGACGGTATAATTGGTAACTATGTGCATGGTAATGAGCCATCGCACCAGGTTGCTTACCTGTACGACTGGACCGACAAGCCCTGGAAAACGCAGGAAAAGATCCGCATGATACTACCTAAAATGTACAAGCCTACCCCTGATGGCTTAGGTGGTAATGATGATACCGGCCAAATGAGTGCCTGGTACATATTCAGCTCCTTAGGCTTTTACCCGGTTGCCCCGGCATCAGACCAATATGCCATAGGCAGCCCGGCAGTTCACCACGCCGTGATACAGGTTGGCGATGGTAAAACCTTTACCGTAAACGTGAAGAACCAAAGCGATAAAAATGTTTTCATTCAAAAAATAACCCTTAACGGGCAGCCACACAATACTATGTTTTTAAGCCATGCAGATATTATGAATGGCGGCGAAATAACCTTTGTTATGGGGCCTAAGCATAAATAAGCATAGGGTATCCCAATAAGTAATTTAGGCTAACAACAAAGCGCCGCTATGCAGAATCTGCATAGCGGCGCTTTACTTTTATTGATAAAGAAGATTTAAAATAACACTACTTTACGGTAACAACGGCAGCGCTACCGGCAGGCACTTTAACGGTAAATGTATTTTTAACAACCCGGTATTGTTCGGGTTCCCCTGCTGTAAAGTTACCATCGGCATCTACGGCGCTGCCTGCAAAGGTAATGCCTGTTTTTGCGGTTATAGATGGCGCCATAAGCCTTGCAACTCCTACGGAAGTTGCCGATTTGCTTAGTTGTATGGCAAAGGTAATATCCTTATTAACCTCTTTATTTATCAGGGTAATGCTGTAAGTATTGCCTGTGTTTTCGCAAGCGTAAACGC
Organism: Mucilaginibacter sp.; assembly: GCF_965277465.1. Lineage (GTDB taxonomy): Bacteria > Bacteroidota > Bacteroidia > Sphingobacteriales > Sphingobacteriaceae > Mucilaginibacter. The sequence goes on along the minus strand of NZ_CBDICW010000001.1, from coordinate 898,353 downwards.
TGCAGTTCTCTTTTGGCTGAACCGGAAATGTTGCGGGTATAATTGTAGCATTGGTAGCAGCATATTTAAAGGCCAGCATAGCATAATACTCCGGCTTGGGCGTAAATACACCATTTTCACCGGCCACCGGCGAATAAATGAAGTTACTGCCACCGCCATGAAAATTTACACCCTGCCCGTTATATTCGGCTACTGTCCACATAAAATCCAAAGCCCATAATGAGGATGCAAAAACATCACTCACTCCCGGTTTACCATGCCCCCAGATGCTGTTACATTCTGAAATGCGGAAAGGCAAATTATGGGCGGATGCTATTCCGCTAAATGCTGTTAAATAATCTTTAAGCTTGTTTTGCGGCGATAATATATCATCACAGGTTATTAACGGATCAGAAGCCGGGCCCTTAACATAAAAATGTGCATCAAGGAGTTTTATACTACCCCGTTCATTCTTAACAAATGCCTTTAACCAACCCGGATCAAAGGGCGTAATATCGGGGCCTGCAAAAGGCGCGTTAGGCACAGCTTTACGCACAGTACTCAGGTAGGTATCCCACTCTTTTTGATATTGAGGATAGTGGTAACTATCGGGCCTCAATTTTCTGAAAAACACATTGGGCTCATTGCCTGATTGAAAAGCAAAAAGATCACCCTTTAACTTATTATGTACATAGCGTGCTTCATTAGCTGCTTTAGCAGGGTTGTAATGCCCCAGGTTTAAGCCAAATAAAACATGCCAGCCTGTAGCATGGGCAAAGGCAGCCAAATGATCAATATCGGTAGTGGTAATAGAATCTGCCGTAGTTTTATCAGTTCGTGCCTTGCCTGTCCATATAGTTTCATCGCTGCTATCGCCACCAATACGCAGTATGCCGGGGCCAAGGTTTTTTATCAGCTGGATAAGTACTTTGTTATTTACGTTTAAAAAATCGGGGTTTTCGGCAAGCATGCCTGTTTCATAGCTAAAGCCCTGAAATGTTGAAGGAATATTAATGCCCTTTTGGCTTTGGTCAATAAAAACGGCAACGGGCGAACTACTACCTGTATTTGCCGGATTACCGGCAACCGGGCTTAAATAAGGCGTAGAAAGTTCTTTTCTGCAGCCTGATAAAATGATCACCATAGTAATGGTGAACAACAGTTTATTCATTTAATTAGTGAAAAGGCAATCAAAACGTAACAAAAATATTACGGATGCAAAATAACCTAAAATTTATCAATCAAAAAATCTTTGAAAGGTAATATTTTAGGTATAGCAGTCTGTTCAACAGGCTAAATTTTAAACAGTTGTTAATAAGCTAAAGGCTAAACCCTGGTAAATCAGCCTGCCATATAATGCATTTCGCGGGTGGTAAGCTGGTTCACCATATCTTTTAAAATAGTACGGGCACGGTGCAGGTTAGTGCGCGATAAAAGTTCGGTGATCCCTAATTTACTCCCAATCTCCTGGTGCGAATATCCCTCAATAGCATACATATTAAATACTGAACGGTACATCTGCGGTAATTTCTGGATCATTTTCAGCAGATCTTTAGCTTCCAGCCCATGTGCATTATAGCCGCCGCTGCTCAAAGCATTTTCAGTTTCGGTAAAATCCTCAACAAGCACCATTGGTTTTAATTTGCGGTAGCGCGATATGGCACAATGAACCATAATTCGGCGTATCCAGCCTTCAAGGTTACCCTCGCCACGGTAATTGTGTGCATTCTTAAACATTTTTATAAAACCCTCTTGTAAAATATCCTGGGCTTCGTCTTTATCGTGGGCATAGCGCATGCAAACAGCAAGCATTCTGGGTGCTAAGGTTTTATATAACAGCTCCTGTTGTTTACGGTCGTTTTTTAAGCAACCTTCCCACATTTGGGTTAAACGTATATCGGTAGTCATGATCTTTATTGTTTTACATAGCCATGCCAATATTGATACCTATAATATAAATACCTGATTATAAATAAATTAAAAATAAGCCAATCTACGAAACCGTTCGTTTTCGTACAGTTAATGTATGCTTGCGGACGATTTTACGCGTATAAACGGTGCAGGTAATGGCAAAAGCAAAAGTTCGCTGCTCCAAAATTTCCCATGAAAGAAAGGGGCTCCGGTCAAAAAAATTTGCCCTCGCTGTAAATCCTATTTTAAATTAATTACGTAATAACCTTTAATAAACATTACCATTATGAAGGCAATAAGCATCTTACTGATAAGTTTTTTAACTTTTTTTTCAGACTCGCCCAATAAAACGGTCGACCGTGTTGACAGTAAAAAATTTGCAGGTACCTGGTACTCGCTGTACTCTATCCCTACTATGTTTGATAAGGGCAGCCGCGAAACTACCACGCATTATACCTTAAATAAAGATGGTTATTACGATGTGGTAACCACTTGCAAAAAAAATGACCAGGGCGATATCCGCACCGTAAAATCAAAAATATTCAGGGTTGACGGTACCACAAACGGCGAAATGAAAGCGCAGTTTATTTGGCCAATTAAGGTTGATTACTGGGTAATAGACCTTGCACCCGATTACTCATGGGCAGTAGTAGGCCACCCCGATCATCGCTTTTTATTCATCATGAGCCGCAAGCCCGAAATGGATAAAACCCTGCACGATGAGATTGTAGCTAAATGTAAAGCGATGGGCTATCCCGTTGAAAAACTGGTGTCTCAGCAGTTTCCGGGTGCTAAATAATATACATATTTTATAAGTTTATGGGTTATTCGGATCATTATAACTGATCTTAATTCGCCTGTTTGTTAGTACCGACAGTCCCTTTCCTTATTTATCTCGGTAAATTGAACCTTTTTATTATTTTTGTCAAAAACCAACAAACAATGAGCGAACTCATTAAAAAACAAGTTACTGAAGCCAAAGCCAATATGGATAGGGCTATAGATCATTGCGATAACGAATTAAATAAAATACGGGCGGGTAAAGCAAGCCCTTCAATGCTGGATGATATTGTGGTTGATTACTATGGTAGTCCGACACCATTGAGCCAGGTAGGTAGTGTTAACACACCCGATGCACGTACCATTGTAGTACAGCCCTGGGAAAAATCATTACTGAGCGCTATTGAAAAAGCCATTATGGAAGCTAACCTGGGTGTTAACCCGCAAAATGATGGTGTAATTATCCGTATCAATGTTCCACCTTTAACCGAAGAGCGCCGCCGCGACCTGGTTAAAAAAGCAAAGGGCGAGGCAGAAACCGGTAAAATTGCTATCCGTAACATTCGTAAGGATGCCAACGAAAAAATCAGGAAACTGAAAACTGAAGGTGTATCAGAAGATGAAATGAAAACTGGCGAAGGTGAAATTCAAAAATTAACCGATGCTTATATCATTAAGGTTGATGTACTTTCTGAAGCTAAAGAAAAAGATATTATGACGGTTTAAATAACCGTGTTTTGATATTCAAGAGCCATTCCGCAAAAACGGAATGGCTTTTTTGTTTATCAGTGTCTTTTTTTAAAGCGCTTGGCTCCGTGCGATCCTTCCCCGGGGAAGGGAAGGTAGGGGTTTATGCGTTGAAAGGGTATTTTCTGGTAAATGAAATCATCGTCCCGCTCATAGCCGCGGAGGCTTAGTTACTTTCCCTTAGATGGAAAGTAACCAAAGATCAAGTCAGAAAAAAGCTTTCCCCCGCAGGCCATACTCCCTGGCCCGCTTTTCTGACAGGCCTTTGCCCGCTTTTCATTTGCATGCGCATGTTATAGAGTTTATTGAATTAGCTTTCAAGTCCTCTCCTTTGGAGAGGATTTAGGTGAGGCCTTTCCCCTCAGCAGACCAGCTTGGGCCGAAAGCAGGTATAACAGTGAAGGCCTTAAGGGAGGCCGGGGTATAGCAAATTTTGCTTAAAGGGAACCCCCGCGGCTATGAGCGGGACGATGATTTCATTTACCACCCAATCCCCCCCTTAAAATGGTCATAATGTCAAATTAAAGTAGATGAGTAACTTAGCCATTCTGTTTTTTTATTTTTGCAGAATTACGCAACCGGGGAAATTAACGGAGCGCTAACATTTATCAATTTTCAATGAAAATACTCCTATCATATCTTTCAAAACATCGCTGGCTGGTTGTACTTGCACTTATTCTGGCTGCTTTTAATATTGGTTTTTCGCTGTTAGATCCCATGATAACCGGGAATATAGTTGATAAATACATGATCCCTAAAGATGGAAAAAACTATACTTTCGACTATCGCTTTTATGGCGCATTAGGGATGGTTGGTTTAGCCATTGGTGCTGCAATGGTATCGCGTATAGCCAAAAACTTTCAGGATTATTTTACTAATATCATAGTACAAAAGGTAGGTGCTAAAATGTATTCTGACGGGTTAAAACACTCACTCGAACTGCCATACCAGGTATTTGAAGATCAGCGCAGCGGCGAAACCTTAGGCATATTGCAAAAGGTGCGCCTTGATTGCGAAAAATTTATTACCGCCTTTATCAGCGTACTTTTTGTGAGCCTGGTGGGGATGATATTTGTAATTGTATACTCCCTAACCGTAAGCTACAAAGTAACGCTGGTTTATTTTGCGGCCATACCTATTATAGCCGTAGTGAGCATTGTTTTGAGCAAACGCATAAAAACCATTCAGAAAAAAATAGTTTCAGAAACAACTGCATTAGCCGGATCAACCACCGAATCATTAAGAAACATTGAGCTGGTAAAGAGTCTGGGCCTTGCCAAGCAGGAAATTGAACGCTTAAATAAAACTACCTACAAAATTCTTGACCTGGAACTAAAGAAAGTAAAGTTTGTACGCAGCATGAGCTTTGTGCAAGGCACTACGGTTAACCTGGTGCGCAGCGCAATGGTTGTTGTGCTGTTGATGCTTATTTTTAAAGGCACATTAACACCCGGTAATTACTTTAAGTTCTTATTCTACTCTTTCTTCCTGTTTAACCCCTTGCAGGAGCTGGGCAACGTGATGCAGGCCTGGCGCGAAGCCCAGGTATCATTGGCTAATTTTAAAAGCATATTAAGCATTCCGATTGATCCAAAACCGGAGAAACCTATACTGCTTGAAAAGGTTAAGACACTTACCTTCGACAATGTTACCTTTAAACATTTAACCGCCAACCGCAACGCCCTCAACAATATCAGCTTTGAAGTAAATTCAGGCGAAACGATTGCCTTTGTGGGGCCATCAGGTTCGGGTAAAACTACACTGGTTAAGCTGTTGGTAGGGCTTTACCAGCCTTTGGATGGTGATATTTTATACAACAATATTGTAAGCAAGGAGATTGATCTTGATCAGCTGCGCGAAAAAATAGGGTTTGTAACCCAGGATACGCAATTGTTTTCGGGCACCATCCGCGAGAACCTTCAATTTGTGCGTCCCGGTGCTACCGATGAGGAATGTATGGAAGTATTGCAGCGTGCGGCTTGCCAAACCCTGCTATCCCGGGCTGATAAAGGCCTGAGCACCGTTATTGGCGAAGGTGGCGTAAAGGTATCTGGCGGCGAAAAACAACGCCTGTCAATTGCCCGTGCCCTGCTACGCAAACCAGATATTTTAGTATTTGATGAAGCAACTTCATCGTTAGATTCAATTACAGAAGAAGAAATTACCGAAACCATCCGCGATGTTTCTGTACTGGATAACCATGTTACGATACTGATAGCCCACCGTTTGTCTACCATTATGCATGCTGATAATATTTATGTGCTTGAAAAAGGCAATATAGTTGAATCAGGCAAACACCTTGATCTTATTGCGCAAAAAGGCTTGTACTATGCAATGTGGAGGCAACAGATTGGCGAAAAAGTTTCGGTAGAACAGGTTTAGTTAAAGCATATACCCGGGTATGTAAGTAGAACTTTATACCCGGGGTTAACAACTTAAATCGCCAGGGAGATCATACATTGATGATCCCGGTTTTAATGGCGAAGATAACCAGGCCCACTAAGTTTTTTGACCTTGTTTTTTCAAACAGGCGTGCGCGGTAGCCTTCAACGGTACGTACGCTTAGGCAAATCTTATCGGCTATTTCCTGGTTTGAATATTCTTTACAAACAAGGCGCAGTACTTCAATTTCACGTTCGTTAAAATCGGCAAGGGTTTGGGTGCCAATTCCGGTTGGCGTGTTGCCGGCTAATTGCTTAATAAGGGTGATAGAAAGATGTTCGTTAAAATAATAGTCCTTCAAAAAAACGGTTGATACCGCATTAATGATCTCTTCGGGCTCGGCATTTTTTAACAGGTAGCCTGACGCACCTGCCTTCATCATATCAACAATATATTTATCCTCGTTAAACATGGATAGGGCAAGCACCTTTATTTTGCCATAAAGCTGCTTTACCTGAGCGGTGGTTTGTATGCCATCCATTTCGGGCATTTTAATATCCATCAGTATTACATCGGGCGTAACTGTTGCCAGCATGGCTAACAGCTGTTTACCGTTGGATGCTTCGAGCACAAGGTCAAAATCGGTACAATCCTCCAGCGTGGCCTTTAAACCATTCCTGAAGATCTTATGATCATCTGCGATAGCTAATTTGATCTTTTCCATAGTTAACTAACAGGCAATAAATATAATTAAAAACCTCATAATTAAACCATTACTCTAATAATAGTTATGGTGCCATTTTTTGGCTTGGTGTATACATTTATTTCCCCATTGATGAGCTGCACCCGGCTCTGCAGGTTTTTTAAACCAAACCCATGCTTATTTACTTCGTCCATATTAAAGCCTTTGCCGTTATCCTTAAATTCCATTATCAGCCACCCGGCATCTTTAGTTATAGTGAGGTGAATAATGGTAGCTTCTGAATGTTTTATGGCATTGCTGAAAAGCTCCTGTGCTATGCGGTAAAAAGCAAGCTCAATTTCGGGTGCGGGCCGCTCATCATCCAGCATTTTTTTAAGCTCCACCTTAACGTTGGTAGTTTGCGCAACTTTAATACATAAACCTTCAATAGCTTCTTTAAGGCCATAATCTGTTAACACTGGCGGCAGTACGTTATGAATAATATTCCTTATCTCCTGTATACATTCGTCGGTAAGCTTGCGGGTATCGGCCAGCAGGGGTTGGGATGCATCGTTAACACAGTTTTTATTAAGGCGGTGTAAATTGAGCTTAATGGCCGATAGTACCTGCCCCACACTATCATGCAGATCTTCGGCCAGGCGTTTACGTTCGCTTTCCTGGGTTTCAAAAACGGCATTAAGCAGGTCGGTTTGTTTATCATCATGCAGTTTGCGTAACTCTACCTGGTTCTTTATCATTTTACGCTGATAGATGATCACGAAAAAGAATAAAAAAACAAGCAGGATAACGATAATAAGTGTACCAATTATGAGTACGGGTATCAGGCTGTTGTCTGTGGTTTGCAAAGTAATCCTACTGAAAATATAATGTTAGCAATAATGTTGGTGACGTTATGGATGATATAAAAATCTTCCTGGTGCTCGCTTAGCATCCGTTGAAAAAGCATAAACAAAAATATGTTAGTGGAGTAGTAAAACAGGATGCCTGCATTTACCCAAAACAACCCTTGTTTTTCAATATGTACAAACTCCTGCCGGGTAAACAGCTGGTAAAAATATACGAGCGAAAAAAAAATGAGCAACAAGCTTAAAATAGTGTTTGAAACCGAGGGGTACTCCCAAATATCCTCTATAAAAACAGTGCTGCATATCATAGCCAGCAAAGCGGCTGCAATAAGCACTATCGCTATTTTTTTTAATAAGGGGCTAAAAAATGCATAGTAATAAACAGCCCCAAAGAACAATACATTTACTGCAATAAAAAGGTGTATTGCCGGAAAATTATTGGTTACATGATGATGGCTCGCAATCTCCAAACCCCAATCAAGCAGTACCGATATTAATAAAAATGCGGCTACAATTTTTAAAACTTTATCCAGGTGCCTATAATTATATATTGCTGCAATAACCGGGAAAGCACCAGATATAATGGACAGATATAAAATATTACTTACAGACATAACCTGTTTATTATAATTCTGATTTTGAAACAGACATTAGATTTTTAGGGCATCCGGGAGAGCCGGGGCATGGCATTGATTGCTGCCCTACAATATCAAGCGGCATTAGTGCTACTGCCTTTAATTCGGTACGGCCCAAAGGCTGCGGGGCTGTTTTGGTGTTTAGCATATCACTACCATCGCGGGTGGCGCCTGCTATAATAATATGTTTTTCACCTTCAACATTGCCAACTACATTCAATAAAAATTTGCTTAATGATACCATTGACCGTTGCCAGCTGCTTAGCGGCTTGCTATGTGCATGGTAAAAACGGATCCCCATGCAGCCTTCCTGATCCAGGATCTTTTGCAGTATCTCTTTACCAAAAAAATGTGACTGTGTTTCGCCGGGATGTTTGTGCCTGTAGTTTTGTGTCCAGCTTGCTGCCAGTTCAAGGTCAAAATCTTCCCCCTCTTTTCCGGTTAAAATTTGTGTTGTTTCCATTGCTTAAATTGTTTGGGTTTAGTTAATAGTTACCATAAAACTAAGATTATTAAGTTGTTATTTCAAAATAGGGGCAAGGTTGGATAAAAATTTAAAAAAAGCATCACAACCTGTAATTATTTCATTATCAGCACATATAATAAAAAATGGGCGGTTGGGTAATTAAAAACTCACGTAATACTACGTATCAGATTCAGTGTTAACACGGTGCTGAAAAAGCCTCACCTAAATATTCTCCAAAGGAGAGGACTTTAAAAGTATGCTGGTGAAAACCTACCACCTGCTTTAAAAGGCCTCACCTAAATCCTCTCCAGAGGAGAGGACTTGGAAGCTAATTCAATAAACTCTATAACATGCGCATGCAAATCAAAAGCGGGTAAAGGCCTGTCAGAAAAGCGGGCCTGGGAGTATGGCCTGCAGGGTGGAAGCTTTTTTCTGACTTGATATTTGGTTACTTTCCATCTAAGGAAAAAGTGACTAAGCCCCCGCGGCTATGAGCGGGACGATGATTGTTGTTTACCATAAAATATCTTCAAAACGAAGATAACCCCTACCCCCCTTCCCCAGGGAAGGAATCGCACTCTGCACTACTTTAAATCCATCCCTAAATTCTATCTTAAGTGCAAGGGTTATGCTAAGGCATACCTGTAACAATGGCATGAAATTATTGTCAAACAAATAATCATTACAACAATTTTAAATAATATATCTTAGTTCAATAATTAAATCTAATATCATGGCGATGCTTTATTTATCGCCTGTTTTATAAAAATGAATATTTTACGTTATGGCTATTAATTTACAAAAAGGTCAGAAAATAGACATCGGACTATCAAAAATGACCGTGGGTTTAGGCTGGAACCCGCACGAAGGAACAGGTTATGATTTTGACCTGGATGTATCAGCAATTATGATTGATGCTAACCGCTTTGTACCCGAGGATGAATACTTTGTTTTTTATAATAATCCTGATTCGCCGGATACTGCTGTGCATCACACTGGCGATGACCCAACTGGTGGTAACAGCGATGGCGGTGATGATGAATCAATCAACGTGGAGCTGGCAAAGGTGGACGCAAAGATCCAGGAGATATTGTTTGTGGTAACCATACATGAGGCTACCGCACGCAGACAAAACTTTGGGCAGGTGCGCGATTCATATATCCGCATTATTGACGACTCAACCGGCAGTGAAGTATGTAAGTATGAGCTTGGCGAGGATTTTTCTATAGAGACAGCTATTGAGTTTGGCCGTTTATATAAACGAAATGGCCAGTGGAAATTTGAGGCATCGGGCGTTGGATATAAAGAGGACCTTGCCTTCTTTTTAAGTAAATATTTTAAGGGACAAATTATCAAATAGTAAAAAAATGGCTATAAATTTAGTAAAAGGTCAAACTATTGACCTTCGTAAAAACGACAAGGGCGAAAGCTATGACCTGTCATCAGTTACCATTGGTTTGGGCTGGGATGTAAGGCAGAGTGGTGGCGGTGGTGGTTTTTTAGGAAAACTATTCGGTGGCGGCGGTGCTGAAGAGGAAGAATATGACCTTGATGCTATTGCTTTTTTGTTAGATAAAAATGGAAAGGTTGCTAACCTTGGCCGCGATAAGCAGGCGACCGATGGCCGTACCATCAGGCTGTTTGAAGGCGATGTGATCTATTATAACAGCATGAGGCACCCAACGGGCAATATATGGCTTACCGGTGATAACCGCACAGGTGCAGGTGATGGCGATGATGAGCAGATTATAGTAAAGCTTGATGCACTTGACCCTAAATTCGACAGGATATTATTTATGGTTACCATTTACCAGGGGCGTAAAAACCGCCAGCATTTTGGCATGGTTGATAATGCTTTTATCCGCGCGGTTGATAACCATGGTAAAGAGATCGTGAAGTTCAGCCTGTCCGGCGATTCAGCTTATAACGGTATGTGCTCAATGGTATTTGCCGAGGTTTACCGTAAGGATGGTACCTGGAAATTCAGGGCCATCGGCGAGCCGCATAATACTGATACGTTTTTGGATCTTTTACCCAATTACACGGTTTAAATAAATCGCTTAAAACGCACCCGGTTATGCTGCGCTGGCAGGGCAAAGCAAATACCGGGTACGTTTTATCAGTACTATAAACAGCTACCGTTTCTAAACCAGCAACATTGTCCTATACCTATTATCAGCATTACTCGTTCGATCTGTGGTTAACCCTGATCAAATCAAACCCCGGCTTTAAAACCGAGCGCACCAGGATCTTCCACCGTGACTATAACCCGGCTAATAAAAGTATTGACGAGGTAGCAAAAGCTTTCAGGCAGGTTGACCTGATGTGCAATGCCATTAATGAGCGCACCGGCAAAAACATTGATTCGGACGAGATGCACCTGATGGTCATCAGCCTGATCAATGATAACGAGTTTGATCTGCTACGCATTGATACCGCCAAACTGTATAACGATATGGAAGCACTGGTACTGGCCAATATGCCTATTTTATACGCTGATGAAACAATTGAGGTATTGGCGCATCTAAAACAAAAAGGCAATTGCACCATGAGTATTTTAAGTAATACGGCTTTTATAAAAGGGGTAACCTTACGTAAGGTGCTTATAGCATTGGGACTGCATGATTTTTTTGATTTTCAGCTATATTCTGACGAGGTGGGGATGTCAAAACCTAATCCCGGATTATTTAACTTAATGATTAAGAATATTAAACAGGTTAATGCTCAAAAACAGATAAGTTTAGCAAATATTATTCATATTGGCGATAACCCCAAAGCTGATGTTGAGGGTGCAGATGCAGCAGGGATAAAAAGCTTGCTCATCAATTCAAACAATATATCAATCACAAGTCTGATCAATTAATGCTTACCACATACGCGCTTCACCATATTGACAATGCCGATAGCTTCGGGTTTAACCCCGACGACTATAGCCGCTTTAAGTTTGGCGACGATGCCGTTTCAAAAAACTTTGGTACGGCTTTGGCAAATGGCTTTATCCGCCAGCATTTACAGCACAGGCCCATTGAGCAGCAAATAGTGGTTATCTCAAGTCCGTATTCATTTATCCCTACAGCTACCTTTGCCATGAAAAACTGGTTTGTTTACACCCTTAACCGCTGGCTGGCTGCCAACGGCTATTTGGTAGTACAGGAAACCAAAGTACACCGCACCATTACCTATAAAGAAGATTATGGCGAACTGAATGCCGAGCAAAGGATCAGCCTGATAGGCAATGATTCTTTTCATATTGACAAGGATTTTTTAGCCGGCAAAACGCTCATCTTTTTAGATGATATTAAAATTACCGGCAGCCACGAAAGGATGATCATGAAGATGGTGGGCGAATACAGCCTGCATAACGACATTTACATGCTGTACTTTGCCGAGCTGGTTAATAAAACCATCCACCCAAACATTGAAAACTATTTAAACTATCACCAGGTAAAATCAATTTTTGATCTGGAGGTGGTTATTAAAAGCGGCAGTTTTGCTATCAATACCCGCATAGTAAAGTATATACTTAACTATGATTTTGAAAGCTTCCGCATATTTATTGAAAACCAAAGCAGTGATTTTGTTAACCTGCTTTATGATATGGCTTTAGGCAATGGCTACCATACTATTGATGCCTATGCCAAAAACCTTAACTTTATTACCAATTACCTATTTATAAACAACCATAAATTAATACAACATGGCAATTAACCTGCAAAAAGGCCAGCGTGAAGCTATTAACGCGCCTAAATTTACTATCGGGCTGGGCTGGGATACCAACAGCTCATCTACAGGCGCCGCCTTTGATCTTGACGCCTCTGTTTTTGTATTGGGCGAAAACAAAAAAATGCTTGCTGACGATTACTTCGTTTTCTATAATAACCTGAAATCGCCTGATGGGGCAATTGAACACACCGGTGATAACCTTACCGGCGAAGGAGATGGCGATGATGAACAGATAAAGGTTGACCTTTCAAAAATTGATCCGCGTGCTACCGAGATCTGTATTGTGGTTACCATACATGAGGCCGAAAGCCGCAGGCAAAACTTTGGGCAGGTGCGCAACTCCTTCATCCGTATTTTTGATACCGCTACCAATGCCGATATTTTAAACTATGAACTTGACGAGGATTTCTCGATCGAAACAGCTGTTGAGTTTGGCCGAATTTACAAACGCGATAATAACTGGAAATTTGAAGCCGTAGGTGCCGGAATGAAAGGCGGCCTGCAGGATTATTTAACCAAATATAACTAAGCATGTCAATCAATCTCCAAAAAGGGCAGCGCATTAATCTTGAAAAAAGTAATGGCAGCAAACTGCAAATGGTTTGTGTAGGCATTAACTGGGGCGCCATTGTAAAAAAGGGATTCTTTTTGTTTGGCGATACCAAGGAAGCGGTTGACCTTGATGCCAGCTGTGCGTTATTTGATGAGAATAAAAAGCTTTTAGAAACCGTTTATTTTGGTAACCTGAGCACAAGGGACCGATCTGTAAAACATAGCGGCGACGACCTTACCGGGGATATGGATGGCGATGATGGCCTGGATAATGAAGTGATCACCGTTGATTTTTCACTGCTGAGCCCCGCTGTAAATTACGTGGCTTTTGTATTGAACAGTTTCCGTGGGCAGGATTTTGGCACCATCCCTTTTGCATCCATCCGCATTTATGAAGGTACGCCTAAAAGAGTAAATGAAGTTTTTGCCACTTATGATATTGCACACAGCAAAGATTTTGCCGGGCACGTATCAATGGTGATGGGTGTGTTTTACAAAAGGAATGGCGATTGGAAATTTAATGCCATTGGCGAACCAACCCTGGATAAACGACTGGAAGAAACAGTGCGAACGGTAGCACAAAACTATTTATAAAACAATACTGCACCAGGGTTTAAATGGCAGATCCGGGTGTATTTAAACAGGATAATATATTTAAAAAAGAATAAATTATGGAAAGCATACCAAATAATGAAGAGCTGAATATAACACCGGTAAGACTGGATGCCACCCCGGTTAAAATGGATAAGGACGGCAATATCGACCTGACCAACATCAGCAGCGAAGAAGAAAAAAAATATGGTGAAATAGCCAAAGCAATAAATCCCAAGGATGTTAACTCCATCCTAAACTTTGGTACCGATGTACAAAACTCTATGGAAAAGTATAGCAATACTTTTTTAACTTCTGTACGTACCTATAACTCTGGCGAGGTTGGTTTACTGATCAACGATCTGCTTACCGAACTGAACTATATAGATGTGGATGAGTTGAATCAAAATGCATTTACCTCGTTCATATCGCACATTCCATTTGTTAAAAAGCTGGTTTTTGATGCCAAAAAACTATTTCAGAAATACGATACCGTTATTGATAATATTGATAAGATCACCAATAAGATCAAAGCGGGCCGTGTAAACTCTATTAAGGATAACAGCTCGCTGCAAACCATGTTTGACAGCAATGTGAGCTATATCCACCAGATGGAAGAGCTGATCATATCCGGCCAGTTAAAACTTAAGGAGCTTAATGAACAGTTAGCCCAAATGGATGCCAACCCATCGGCTTACAATGACTATGAAATTGCCGATATGCGCGATTTTACCAACAGGCTGGATAAACGACTGGCTGATTTAAAGGTAGTACGTTTTATTATGATGCAATCATTGGCACAGATCCGTGTGGTGCAAAATAACAATACCAGCATTGCCGAAAAAGCACAGTCAATCGTATCAACCACCATCCCCGTTTGGAAAAATCAGCTTACTATTGCCGTGGCACTCAACAGGCAAAAGGAAAATGTAGAGATGCAGAAAAAGATCTCTGATACCACTAATACCATTCTGCAAAAAAACGCCGAACTGCTTAAACAAAACAGCATTGACGTAGCCCGAGAAAATGAAAAAACAGTGGTATCGTTAGATACCCTTAAACAAACAACAGCTTCGTTAATTGAAACCCTTACCGAAGTAAAACGCATCCACGACGAAGGCACCCAAAACAGGCAAACCCTTAACACCGAACTGCAAAACCTGGAAACGCAGTTAAAAAAGACGGTTACTAATGTAAGTTAAAATATTAGCCATCACTTTAAATACTTTTATGTGATGATGGCGGTATATAAAATTGGGGCTAACGGTTTAAAACTGTTAGCCCTTTTTGTTTAATTAATTCACTAATACGCAACCCATTATACAACAAACCGCGTATATAGTATAGGTTTACATATTTATATTTAAGTTAAACTAAAGGTTTTTATTTATAATTTTATAGGATGGCTATACATTAGCTTACAAAATTGCGTTTACTCTGGAATTAAATTGAATACAAAATAAAATATGGGAAAAATTTACTCAAAGTATCTTCCGTTGTTTTTCTGCGGATTATCTTTAATTATTTCGGTATCATCCTGCAAAAAGGATAAAAAAAGCACACCCACACCTACGCCGCCTACCAGCCTGGCTACCTTAGGTTTGTTTGAGCTAATCATTGACTCAAGCAGGGTTACTTATATCCCTATTACCAAAGTGGGTACGCAAACCGTAAATTACGATGGTGTTTTTGATACCGGATCAACCGGGATGACTATTGATGCCAATGGCATAATACCTGCTTCAATGATAACCAGCTCAGGTATTCAGTTCACCGGCGATTCGGTTGTGGTAAATGGTATTACCATCACCAACAAAAAATCAACCATGAGTTATGGCAATGCCCAGGGCCAGGTAGATGAATATGGTAACTTAGCCTACACCACCGTAACTATTGGCGAGCCGGGCAATGATATTACCACCACCCGTATCCCAATATTTTTATATTACCAGGTAAAAAATATTACTACCGGGCAGATTTATGGTCCGCATCAAAATGATGTGTTTGGCGTAGGGCCGGGTGTAAGCTATACCAACAGTGCTATTGGCAGCCCGTTAAGCTATTTTAAATTAAGTAACGGACAAACAAGCGGTTTTAAGCTATCAATGCTTAATTCGTCAATGTTTAGCCGCCAGGGCACATTTGTGCCGGGATTATTAACCATTGGCCTGGTACCTGATGATCTTTCTTCATCATCTGGCTTTGTGATGCACCCGCTTACCTATTATTCGGTAGGTGGCTACTCATCAGAAATTAAGGCAACCATTAACTATAACGGCAGTGATATTAACGCCATAATTGTGTTTGATACCGGTAACCCAACCTATTATATTATTGCCGATGGCAATGCCGTAAAGGCTGATACCATATTACCGCCAAACACAACGGTTAAGGTTACTACCAGTGGCGGGTTCAGCTATTCGTACACTACTACTGGGGCTTATAACTTAACCCAGGTGGTGCAGCCATCGTTCACTAATGATCCGCGTACTATTTTTAGTATCGATTTCTTTATCAGCAACGAGTTTTTACTTGATTATACCAACCACCGGATCGGGTTAAAGAATAACTAAGCTTCAGGATAAGTCCTAAAATAAAAAAATCAGTAGCGTAGGGTCATTTTTATATCGACTCAGCACTACTGATTTTTTTTATCTTATTTATTCCTGACTAATACTTTGCAGGCGTACCTGGTTTAGGGATAGATTCAAGGATAAATTTACGCAGGTTTTCGGTTGCTGTTGGTAAATCATCTTTACGCAGGTACATCATGTGGCCGCTTTTATATCCCTCCCATTTAAGACGGTCTTTAAGGCGTCCGCTTGGGTCAAGCTGCCAAAGGCTGTACTTGGCATTAAAGTAATCGCAGGCACCATCGTAGTACCCCGATTGGATCAATAAGTGCAGGTATGGGTTTTGAGCAATTGCCTGGCGCAAATCTTCACCTACATGGTTGTTTTTGTTATCCCATGGCCAAACATCACCAAACATGTTGTATTTAAGATCGGTTTTGTAGTTCAGCTCATTCCTGAGATAAATGTTTATGGCCGGGGTAAAGGCATGCAGCCATGCAGTAAGCTCGGCGTTATAATCAGGGCTTAAGCCACCTGCCTGCCTGTCTATCCCCTTGTAACGCGAATCTAACCGGCCAACGGTAAAGCCTTTATCGCGCAGCAATTCTTTCCAAAACAGGTCGTACGATACATCAAGGTTATTGTCAATAAACAATTTTTGCGACAGGCCGCTGTACTTAGCCATTTTAGCAGCAATTGCCGTGCGCTGTGCATCATCAATAAAACCACCTTTTGACAAAGCCGGGATCAATTCATTAATGGTAAAATTTTCAACCTCGGGTAAAAAGGCGGTAAGGTCCTTTTGCTGATATTCGGGTGCAAGCATGCCGTGGTACCATGCTGTAGCAGCAAAATAAGGCAATTTTAAAGCTGCCTGTACCGGGCCGCTGCGCTCAATACCTAAATCAGTTGGTGATACCAGGATAACTCCGTTAAGGTACATCCACTGTGAGTTTTGCAGCTCTAATGCCAGTCCCGATGCCCTTGTAGTACCATAGCTTTCGCCAATAAGGAATTTAGGTGATGCCCAGCGGTTTTTGCGGGTAACAAAAGTGTTTATCCACTCGGCCAGGTATTTAATATCTTCATTTACACCGAAAAATTTTGAGCCCGGTGTATCTTTATTTACAATGCGCGAATAGCCTGTATTAACCGGATCGAGGTAAACAATATCGGCAACGTCAAGTATCGAGTTCTTGTTTTCGCTGATGCCATACGGCTGTATAGGGTAACCCTCGTTATCAATGTTTAATAATCTTGGGCCTGTATAGCCAATCTCCATCCAAACAGATGGTGTACCGGGGCCGCCATTAAAAGAAATTACCAGCGGGCGGGTTGATCTGTCGGCAATGTTATCTCTTTCATAATAGGTGTAAAATACACCGGCAATGGGCCTGCCGTCTTCATCCCAAATGGGCATGCAGCCTGCAGTGGCAGTGTAAGGCACAAGCTGCCCTTTAATAGTTACCGTATGCTTGGTAACCACGGCCGAGTCAACCTGTAAAATACGGCTGCGGGTAATGGGTAGTGTGTTTTTTGATGGTTCAGACGGTGCACGCTGGGCAATAACCATGCTTGCGGAACAGCAAAGGGCTGCAAAGGCGATAAGGCATTTTTTCATGTAGTGGGATTGATCAAATAATAGGGTCTGTTTAAACTGTTACTAACACTACAATACTAAACTTTTTAAGGGGTTTTTGCAATGCCCGGCAAGCACATGGCTGCTCATAATTGTAACAATACAAGCTATTATCATCTGTGAGCATAAAAAGTAAAACTAATTTAACTTTTAAGGGTCATAAACAATATTTTTATAGCTTATGCCAGCAACGCGCACCCTACGTAAAATAAGACCGATACAGCTAATTGCTGTTATCTTCTTCACCGTTTCGGGCGGGCCTTATGGCTTAGAGTCGTTGCTTACCTATGCGGGCCAGCATGCAGCCTTGCTTATCCTGTTAGTTACCCCATTGTTATGGGATGTACCTGCCATATTTACCGTTTTGGAGCTTAACAGCATGATGCCCATAACCGGCGGTTATTACAAATGGGTTAAACACGCTCTGGGTACCCGCTGGGGATTTTACGAAGGCTGGTGGACCTGGCTTTATACCTTTGTGGACCTGGCCATATACCCTGGCTTATTTGTGCTTTACGCCTCCTACTTTTATCCGCCACTGATGGATTACCGCATCCCTATTTGCCTTTGTGTGGTATGGGCATCGGCAGGGTTAAATATTTTAGGGATAGTACCTGTTGGCAAAACCTCGCTGTTTTTGGGTGCAGCGGTAATAACGCCTTTTATTATACTGTTTGTGCTGTTCTTTTACCATCATACGGGCAGTATCAATATCCCGTCGCCGTCATTAAAGGGCATACCTTTTCCGTCGATGGGAATGGCGCTGTACACCGTGATGTGGAATTGCCTTGGCTGGGACAACGTTACCACTTATGCCGAAGAAGTTGAAAAACCGGTACGGTCGTACCTCATCTCTGTATTTTCGGCCTTTGTGCTGGTAATTGTACTTTACTTTTTGGTGATACTGGTTTCGCAGCAATCGGGAATCAGCGCCGCCGATCTGCAAACTAAAGGTTTCCCCGCCGTTGGCGAATTACTGAGCGGCAAATGGCTTGGCGGTTTACTGGCGTTTGCAGGTATGGCCAGCAGTTTAGGTATCTATGCGGCGGTGCTGCTCTCGGTATCCCGGGTACCAAAGGTTATGGCTGATGACGACCTGCTGCCAAAGGTTTTGAACAAACAGCACGCACGTTTTCAAACGCCTTATATATCTATTATTGTATGCTCCTTAATTGTAAGCCTGATGATCCTTTGGCCCTTTGCCGATCTGCTCATTATTGATGTTACCGTTTACGGGGCAGGTTTATCATTAGAGTATATAGCATTGATCAAACTCCGGATAACGGCACCTGATATGCCCCGCCCTTTTAAGATCCCATTAGGTGTTACCGGTTTATGTGTGATGGTGTTATTACCGGTAACAGTTTATTTTGTGGCCCTTGCAGGTGCATTTTCTTCCGCCGGAAATGCGGTATGGGCAGCAGTTTTTGCAATTGCAGTACTCTCAAGTGCCGAACTGATATGGCAGTTGATTATTTGGAAAAAGCCGTATCATAAAAACAGTGTGTAACGCTTTAAAAGCACTGGCCCTGTGCGATTCTTTCATCGGGAAGGGGAGGTAGGGGTTTTAGGCGTTGCAAAATATTGATACTTCATGACATCATCGTCCCGCTCATAGCCGCGGGGAGTTAGTTACTTCCCCTTAGATGGAATTAACCAAAGATCAAGTCAGAAAAAAGCTTCCCTGCTGCAGGCCATACACCCAGGCCCGCTTTTCTGACAGGCCTTTACCCGCTTTTGATTTGCATGCGCATGTTATAGAGTTTATTGAATTAGTTTTCAAGGCTTCTCCTTTGGAGAGGATTTAGGTGAGGCTTTTAAAAGCGGTGGCCAACTGCGATTCCTTCCCTGGGGAAGGAGAGGTGGGTTCTATTGAACAATGCCCTATAAGTGCTGCCCTTAACAAAAACGGGCGGTACTTACAGGGCAATTTAATACTACATATTTTTATAAAAGCCTTGAAGCTATTAAGCCAAAACACCTTGTGCATAATCACGGCATTTTATAACTTCCTTAACAGCATCAGAGCCTGCAGGTATCTTGTACTCCAGCTCAATAGTAGCCGGGAATTTATATTTTTTAGCTTTCATTAAAGCAAGCACTTCTTTAATTGGGGTATCTCCCTGACCCCAGGGCATATTTGGCCCGTCTTTAAACTTACGGTCCTTAATGTGCATGCTCACAATTTTTTTATGGTTCTTGATAATAAAATCAACCGGGCTGCTGCTGGTACCTGCTACATAATGCCCAATATCTAAATTAATCCCGTTATAGTCTGATTGTGCCAAAGCGGTATCCCACAAAGTAGGGGTTGCCTGTGCGTGCGCGTGGTAGCCTACCATTATTTTATGTTCGGCAGCTTTATCACCAAGGCGCTGGGTTTGTTCAGGATCTTCTGGCAACTCAACGGTTACGTGGGTACAGCCAAGCGCATTAGCGGCGTTAAAGGCGTAATCAATTTCGGCATCGATGTTTTTTTCGCCAAGTGCATTGGGTTTCCAGGCATAAATATTAACGCCTGCATCATTGTACATTTTACGCAGTTCAATAAACTTGTCCATAGGGGCGTTAGCGCGCCAGTCGGCTATTTTAGCAGCAAAGCCACCGTTGCTATCCCATTTGGGTGCACCTGCATAAGCTTCGGCAGCATCACCCATCAGCTCAATTGCATTTATGTTACAATCAAGGCAGTATTGCAGCAACTGTTCGGCACTGCCTGGCATGCTTCTAAAAGAGTAAGTTATTACACCTATCTGTACACCATTTATCATGGAGTTAGGTTTGGTTGGGGCAAGTATGGAGCTTGCAAACGAACTTTTTGATGTTAGGGCTATACCTGCAGCAGCAAGCATCCCCACGCCAATAAACTGGCGCCTGGAAACGGTTTGATTTTTCATCTCAATAAAAATATTTTATAGGTCTGGAACTAATTGGTTCGATCAGTTGGGTAATCAAATCTATATAATAGATTGTTGATTTACAATAGCTAAGCGTAACGAATTTGTGTTGTTTACCTATGACGCTTAAATAGTTACAAACGTGACAAAAATAAACTTTCAAAATATTTTGAAAGTTTAATAACATTATCCATATTTGTATATGGAACTACCTGAGGCAAAGCAAAAGTTTATTGAGGCATGGGGCAAGCTGGGATCTGAATGGGGTATAAACCGTACCATGGCACAGGTACATGCCCTGCTATTGGTAACAACCGATGCATTGACCACCGAAGAGATTATGGAAGAGCTAAGCATATCGCGCGGTAATGCCAACATGACCCTAAGAGATTTAATGGGCTGGGGACTGGTTGAAAAACAGCACAAGCCGGGCGAACGTAAAGAGTATTTTTTTGCTGATAAAGATACCTGGAACATTGCCCGGCAGGTAGCAAAAGAGCGCCGCAAAAGAGAGCTTGACCCGGTGATTAAAATACTGGATGAACTGTCGAAAATAAAGGGCGACAATAAAGACCCGGCTTATAAAACATTTAATAAATCAGTAACAGATATAAACAAGCTGGCTAAAAACGTCGACAAAACATTGGAAACCATGTTAAAGGCTGATGAAAGCTGGTTTTGGAAGTCTATTTTTAAGATCTTTAAATAGATCTTTTTTTATCACCTTACATTTCAATTATTACTGAAAGTTCAATTCATAATAAATCCTATCACCATAAAAAATAAAATCCATGCTTAAAAATATCCTCAGCTCAAAAGTAAAGGGGTTTTTGATCTCAAATTTAATAGGGATGGCTATTATCGGACTGTCAAAATATATCATCCCGCAGGAAGGTGGCGGGATCTTTATTTTTTCGGAATTTGTGATTGTTCCTATCCTGATGGGTATGATCAGCGGCTGGTTTTGGCAGGATCTCAGGTTAAGCAGTAAAAAGCTCACCGTTTACTCCTGCTATAACGGCCTGCTGGCTATAGTGCTGAGCTCAATTTTTTTAGGCGAGGGCATAATTTGCCTGGTTATTGTATCGCCACTGATACTTTGCTTTATAGTAACGGGTGCATTTATAGGGCGCAACATGTATAAAAGGGATAATAACACCTTAAATGTAAGTGTATTTGCCTTGCTGATCTTTATTTTTATGGGTGATGCCCTTTCAAAGCACGAGTATGAAAATATGGTATCAGATACCATTATTGTAAATGCCCCGCCCAATAAGGTATGGAAAAATGTAGTGGCCTTTAAACGGATCCAAGAGCCAACTACTTACTGGCTGTTTAAAATGGGGATGCCCAGCCCCATTGAATCAACCGTTGAAGGGTATTACAAAGGCGCGGGCCGCAAATGTATTTTTAGCAACGGCTATGTTTTTGGCGAACGGATAGCCACCTATGAACCGGGGCAGAACCTTACTTTTGATGTGATTGATCAGCCTAAAGACCCCGAGATCATGAATCATATTGATATTGAACGCGGTCAGTTTTTATTAAAGGATAATGGCAACGGCACTACTACCTTAATTGGCAACAGCTGGTATAAATTGTACGTGTTCCCGATATGGTATTATGATGTTTGGGCAAAAAGCATTACCCGCAATGTACATTTAAGGGTCATGCAGCACATTAAAGAATTAAGCGAACAACCCTAAAATGTTTAAGTGGATTATTAAATACCTTGGTTTTTTAAAGGCCGTGCCTTTGGTTGCAAAAGTGTTTGACAGCCAGCTAAAGGTATGGACGCTGATAACCCACCCCACCCTGCTTGATTATATTGACGAAATTGAAAGCAAAGTTTTATGCTGGCAGGGCCTGAGCACCGGCATCCATAAATATGGCGGTTTACAGTTTAATTGCCGGGGCCGCGAGCTTGGTCATATCCACAGCAATGGCTTAATGGATATACTGCTCAGCAAAAAAGCGAAACAGCAACTGATGGCCGAGGGAAGGATCAGCGATCATCACACTTTTGCTATTTCGGGGTGGATAAGTTTTTATATCCGCACAAAAGATGATGCTGCCTACGCGGTAACACTGTTAGCGGTAGCCTATCAAAAAATCAATAGCAGGTAAGTAAGCATATAAATAGCATTATTTATATATTTGCAGCGCAAGGCGGTAACAGCTTTTCAATAAACACCATATAATTCCCTATGGTGTAATGGTAGCACTTCTGATTCTGGTTCAGACAATCGTGGTTCGAGTCCATGTGGGGAAACAAAACGGGGCAGTATCAAAAGAGATACAGCCCCGTTTCTGTTTTTAGTGCTTTCTGCAATTATTAAAATTGGCATAAGCCATTGATTTAATGCTATGACAAATATTTTTTTGCCAGCCTGCCCGAGGGTTTTTCAACATATATATGTAATATATAGGCAAACAGTATAAGCAGCACGATCACAACCAATATAAAAATTTCGGAAAACCTGAACCCTGATTTATCTGCTAAAAAGTTTATCAATAATAAGCCTATATTTTCGTGTATTAAATATAAGGGGTAGCTGATTAAGCCAATAAATACTATTGGCCTGCTCGACATGAAAGCAAGGTACTCGGGCTTGCATTAAAAAGTTACGAATAATGCAGAAAAGAAAAACATAGCCACATAACTACTTACATGCAAAAAGCTGGCGCACATAACTATTGCTATTATAACTAAAAAATACTCTTGCTTTTGAATGCTTATGGATTGATAAAGCCTATAAAAGCATGAACCAAGTGTAAAAAAGATAATTTGTTCTGCAAAAAATTCTACCTCAAATATTTTTTTTATGCTCATTAACCCCGGGTGAGACCGGAGTAAAAATATTATAAAAGCGTATATGCAAATTACAAGCAGGTTAACATAAAGCCAGTTCCTGAAAAAATTCTTTTTAGATACGAAGTATATGATGGCCGCATACACATAATATTTCATCTCTACCCCTAATGTCCAGTAAACATTATATATACTCAACACTTTTTGTTTTCAAAATTATATTCCACATCCAAAGGTCGGTAAAACTTAAACTAGGCAAAAAGTTATGCGCCGGCCTGTGAAAAATTAAATATCTTTTTTCGGGATCAAGCAGAAAGGGAGCGATATAAGTAATTATAGAACATAATAACAGCAATGGAAAGAGCCTCAAAAAACGTTTTATAATAAACCTTGAAAAAGAGTTGGTTTTTTCGAGCGTCATATATATTACGAAGCCAGAGATCATAAAAAATAACTGTACACCTAAATGTCCAAATTCAAAATAACCGGCGTACTTAGACCCATACGGGTAAAGCTTTTTTACTATATATGGCCAATAGATCAGCGTATTTTGGTTTGCATAAACGCTTGTAAAATGAAATAAAATCACAATCAATATTGCTACACATCTAAAACCATCCAATATTTTAATTCGCCCCATATTTCACTTAAAGTTTTATTTCTGTAAAAATTGATACACTGCAAACCTATAAATTAAGTTTCATCTGGCATTTATATTTCATAATAAGCAAGTATTAAATATATGATATTACTTTCATCGGGATTATATTAAAAAAGGCTTCCCTAACCTATGCTTCTACGCTGATAAACCCCATATATACTTAAGGCCAACAAAATCATTAGCCCGGTGTTATAAGGGCAATTGGCATCGTATGGAAAAATTAATTGAAAGCTGGTCGGGTAGAATTGACCCTTTAGTTTGGAATCCGATAATTTTTGCAGCAGCAATAATTATCGGCATAATTGTTAAGTTTATTATTAAAGGCCTGCTTAATTTTTACAAGCAAACAGAAGATTACTCCCTGTTTCGTAGTATAATTACCCACCTTAGCCGGCCCTTAAATCATTTTGTGCCGCTCCTGGTGCTGAACCTGATGATCCCGCTGATGGATATGCGCCCTGAGTACATTGCTATGCTAAGCCGCGTGGTTGAAATAGCTTTGGTTATATCATTTGCCACGCTGTTAATAAACACCGTTGATGTTTTTGAAGATTTTGTTTACCATACTTATGACCTAAACAAAGCAGATAACCTGAAAGAGCGTAAAATACGCACGCAAATGCAGTTTATAAAAAAGGTAATGGCCACGCTTATTATATTTATAACCGTAGCCGTTATTTTGCTCAGCTTTGATAACGTGCGAAAGATAGGCGCCGGCCTGCTAACGGGCGTTGGTATTGGCGGAATAATAATTGGTTTTGCCGCTCAAAAATCATTGGCCAATTTCTTAGCCGGTTTCCAGATAGCCTTTACACAGCCTATCCGCCTGGATGATGTATTGGTTGTTGAGGGAGAGTGGGGGCGCGTGGAAGATATAACACTTACTTATGTAGTGCTCAATATATGGGATCAGCGCAGGCTGATACTCCCCATTAATTACTTTATTGAAAAACCCTTTCAAAACTGGACGCGTACTACATCAGAGTTATTGGGTACCGTGTTTTTATACCTTGATTATAATACACCCATTGATGCTTTGCGTATTGCATTTGATGACCTGCTAAGTAAAACCCCTTTATGGGATAAGCGCGTAAAAGTTATACAAGTAACTGATGCCAAAGAAAAAACAATAGAAGTAAGGGCATTGATGAGCGCCCGCGATTCATCACAAGCGTTTGATCTGCGCTGCTATATCCGCGAAGGGCTGATCAGGTTTGTAAGAGATAACCACCCCGAAAGTTTGCCATTAAACCGGGTGGTAATGAAAAACATGGACCTCGACGTTGTCCCTCCGGTTAAACCACAGGCTTAAAGCTTTTGCAGGCACCAGGTAGTCATACAGCGCAGGTTTTGTACGTTGGTTGTTTTAATAGGCTCGTGCAGGTAGGCATTAAGGTTTTCGGTATAGCCCAGCAATAGCTGTTCATTCACCAGGAAGCGTACGGAGGTATCCGGCAAAACATACCGGCTGTTGCCTAAATCCTCAACCAGGTTTTCAATCCCGATATCAGAGGCCAGCCTTGCAAAAAAATAGCCGCCCGGTTTTAATACCCGCCACATGGAAAGCAGCATACTATCAAAATGCGCCTCGTTATTTGCAAAATGCAGCACCGCACTGCTAATCACTAAATCAAAAGTTGCATCCTCAAAAGGCAGGTCTTCCGCAGCCGCAACCTTAAAATTTTTTTTATTGTTTTTGGGCGATAGCTCTTTTGCTAATTGCTTCAGGGCCTCAACCGCCTCGGGGTTTGGGTCAATACCATAAACATCGTAACCGTTCTGCAAAAAATAAACAAGGTTACGGCCACCGCCACAACCCGCATCCAGTACCTTATGGCAAGCAGTATAAGTGCCTTTCAATAACTGATCAAACAGGTAAATATCAATATTGCCGTAAAGTTTTTGAAGCGGGGTTTGCATGTTGGCAATTTAACCGCTTTGTTATTAATTCACTAAATTAAAATTCAACAAACAATTTTTCTACTTCCCTATTAATTTGCATTTTTACGGCTCAGTATTATAAATCAATACATTAAGCATATTAAACAATGGGTAAAGTAATTCTTGTAACCGGCGCTTCGTCTGGCATAGGTTTGGCGTGTGCAACCGCACTACAGGCTAAGGGGCATACAGTTTATGGTTCGGCACGTGATGTTAACCGCCTTAAATCAGTATCATTTAAGCCAATACAATTAGATGTTACCGACGATGCATCAGTAAATGCTGCCATTGATAAAATTATTAAGGCCGAAGGAAAGATTGATGTACTGGTAAATAATGCCGGTAATGGTGTAACAGGCCCGGCTTATGCCATGCCTGTTGATTTTGCTAAAAAACAATTTGAGGTTAACTTTTTTGGTGTGGTGCGCGTTAGCAGTGCCGTATTACCAAAAATGATAGCAGCCAAAAAAGGTTTAGTAGTTAACATCAGCTCATTAGCGGGCCTTTTTGGTTTGCCTTACCAGGGAATGTACAGCGCATCAAAATATGCAGTGGAAGGTTACTCCCAGAGTTTAAGGATGGAATTGAAAAATACAGGAATTAAAATAGCCCTCATCAATCCCGGCGACTTTAAATCAGACTTTACCCAAAACCGCGAAAAAGTTCCTTTCCCTATAAAAAATGAAATGCTGGAGAAAGAGTACAACGCAGCAGTTGCCGCAATGGAAAAAGACGAAAGCATAGGTGCCAGCCCCGATCTGATCGGCAAAAAACTTTGCCAGATAGTTGATGCCTCAAGCCCGGCACACCGCTACCTGGTTGGCGCTATAGGGCAAACTATTGTACCCACACTTAAAGCCATACTACCGGGTGGATTGTTTGAAAAACTAATGAACGACCATTACGGGATAAAATAATAATCATAAAAAAGGCCGGTTCATCCGGCCTTTTTTATGATTATTATGCAGACAATTAAGCCTGGCTATCGCGTAGCGCTTTGATCTTATTGTGTGCTATTATTATACCTTGCTGCTGGCGAGATACAATGCTGGTAAACGCTGGTGACAAACCGCTATCAGGCAATAAAGCATCCTGGTACGCTTTTTTAATGGCATCTTCACCGCGTTCGCATTCTTCTAAAATGCTTTTACGGTCGTGGCCGGTAAAGGTAGCTTTTACATCAAGCCATGCACGGTGCAGTGCGCCGCTTCCGCTTGTACCTGTTTCAGCTTCGCCACCATTTTGGTTAATGGCATTAGTTAATTCATGTACATTTTCACGACTTTCGTCTCTCAATGTTTCAAAAATAATTTTCAGATCGTTGTCATTTGCTTCCAATTCTTTAGCAGCATGTGCAAAGCCTGCAACACGGTCGTTATTGATCTCAATCAGATCATTTAACACTTCAATTGATTTTTCGATGGTTTCCATATAGATAGTTTTTGTATATAAAAGCATAATCAACTATCTTGCCAAGATTAAAATTTAACTTAAAATATATTTATTTTCCAATATCGCATATTTCGGCCAACAACCTATAGGAATTAAGCCTGTCCTCAAAGTCTTCGGTAATGGTAACTGCAATTATTTCATCCACCTTATAATCCTCCGCCAGCCACTTTAATTTCAGCTTCATTTCGGTTGGTGTGCCAGTAACAACCCTGCTCCTGTTATATCGGATCCGGTCCATTTCGGCCGGCGAATAAACGGTATCTTTAATATCCTGGTAACCAACAGGCGTTAAACCACCACCCTTTTCAAACTGGTTAAAACGGTAATCCATTAAAGCCTGGTGCTGTCTTATTTTCTCTTCATCTTCTGAGCAAAAAACAAAAATGGCAAGGTTGGCCTGCTCCTTAGGCATATCTTCTGATGGTTTGAAACGCTCCCTATATAAAGCAACAGCTTCGGGGCCGCCAAATGGATTTATAAAATGTGCAAATGCAAGGCCCATACCAAAATGCGCGGCAAACAGCCCGCTTTGCCCGCTTGAGCTTAGCAGCCACATCTCAGGCACGGTTTGGATCTGCGGAATTGCCCTGATCTTTAACTGCGGTGTTCCGGGTTCGCCCCTGTCATGAAAATAATTATTGAGTTCATAAAGCTGCTCGATAAAGTCCTGCTCGCGAAACTGGTTCGATGGGTTCAGCATGGATGCGGTTATCCTGTCGGTACCCGGGGCACGGCCCATGCCCAGATCTATCCTGCCCGGGAACAAGGCTTCCAGCATCCGGAAGTTTTCGGCAACTTTTAAGGCGCTATGATTAGGCATCATTACGCCCCCCGATCCGATACGGATATTTTTGGTTTGCCCGGCAAGGTGAGCCATCAGTACCTCGGGGGTTGAGCCTGCAAGGCTGCTGGTATTATGATGTTCTGATACCCAAAAGCGGGTATAGCCTAATTTGTCGGTATATTTTGCTAATGCTACGGTTTCCTGTATCGCCTGCTCGGCAGTTGCGCCTTTACGAATGGGCGATTGATCAAGAACGCTTAGCCTGATGTTTTTTGTGTCCATAACTTATGAACACAAAAATACACAAGGGCTTGTGGATAGATTGTAAAGTTTTTTTGGGGAGGGGTTATTGTAAAGCAGGCCCTATAAGTTTAATATATTCATATCTTTAAGTTAAACAATAATTTAAAAATGAAATTCCATTTTCCGCTAACTAAACAACAAAATGATTTTTATGGGCGAATATTTGATGCTATATTGAAATATTATCCTATTGGTGTTAAAGGTGATGATCCCGCTTATGATAAGTTTCCAGGACAAATTGAATTGGGTGATATTGTTATTGACAGCATCCATAACCGGAAAAACTACAAATCAAGATGGAGTGATTTCAACAAAGAAATTAGAGTTGAGTCTAAGAAAAAAACTGAAGCTGTAACAGGTGCATTCAGGCCAAGTTTTAGTTCAAACTTAATACTTTCAAAACACAAGCATCAAGATTTAATACATTTTAAAAAGTTACACTATTCCGTTAGTCTTGTAGGTCCATTTTTTACAATATATGGGTTTGATGAAACTATTATTACAGATGAACGTCGACAATATGCATCAATCAACATTGTGACCGTTTCGCCTTATAAGGAATTTGAAGCTGATTTTAATTTTTTAAAATCCAAAATAGAAAAAAAGTTTAAGGGATATACATTCATTCCATTTACTTTAAACTTTATGCTAATTGATGGTTTATATGACCCATACAACAACAATGAAGAATATACAATTTATCGATCATTATTTGATGACTATCTTAAAGAATATAACCCTTTATTAAAACGTGGGGATTCAAGTTATGGCTTTGATCGTTGGGTAATTTATGACATGGGGGCCGTTGTAACTTTAGGCCCCCCACCCCAATAAATTAATACGCTAATTCAAAAAATGGTAAAGGAAAACAACCTCGCCTGTATAGGCCGGTTTTTTCTCGCCATCAATTTCCATCGTAACGCCAATAGTGGCTTTGGTAATACCACGCAAGTTAGCTATGGCAACAAGCTTGGCTATCAACCTAACCTGGCTATCAACTTTAACCGGCTGTGCAAACCTGATGCTCTCAATACCGTAATTGATCTCCATTTTAAGGTTTTGTACATCGGCTATCTGGTGCCAAAAATAAGGCAATAGTGATACCGTTAAGTAACCGTGTGCAATAGTAGCCTTAAAAGGGCCTTCAGTTGCTGCTCTTTCAGGATCGGTATGGATCCATTGATGATCAATAGTGGCCTCTGCAAATTTATTTATTTGCTGCTGGTCAATGGTATGCCAGCCCGAAGTGCCAATTTCTTTACCCAAAAGGCTTTCAAACTCAGCGTAGTTTTTAATAATTACCATATATAGCTTATTCTTTATTAAAAGTGGTCTTAATAATCGTGCCGTAAAAGTAATAAACTGCGGGATATTGTGAAATTACTGTGTGCAGTTTTTAGCTGCTTTTTACCGTTTTAAACCACGAAATTAATTTAGCCCACTATCCATTTACTTTTAGGCAGAAAAGACAATAGTTTAACTACTATAAATGTAGCTATAAAGGTACATACGCCCATAACCGGTATTTTGAGGGCTGCGCTGCCCAAACGATGATCAAAGAAAGAATGTACCGCATTTAAAATAAGGATATGGGCCAGGTAGATACCGTAGCTTTTTGCCGCAATATCAATCATCAGCCGCATAAAGGCCGAATCAGGATTTTTTATCTTGATGTTTTTGAACATCAGGAATGCCCCGGCGGTCATCATGGCAACGTTAATGGTTTCAAAGCCCCAGGTAAGCGCCAGCTTGCTTATAAATTTTTCGGTGGGCAGGCGGTATATAAAGCCGTAGGTCGTTATGGCATACCCTGCAATCAACAGCGCAATACCCGCAATGTAGTTCCATCGCCGGGGTTCCATGTGGTAGCGTTTAATATAGTTGGCCATCACTACATACCCCAAAAAGCCCGAAAAGTAATAAAGCATTGGGGTGCGGTTCCAAAAAGTTTCGCCCCAAATTTCAGGCACCAATAAATGGATATAGGGAACAGTAAGGGTAACAGCCCACAGTACCAGGTAAAACTCCATGCTTTTGCGGCTGGCCGTTTGGATCCACGGCGAAATAATTGGTGCAAACAAATAAATACCCAGCAGCATATATACAAACCAAAGGTGACCTATGTGCGCCCCATAATTAAGCGGGATATTGCTGATATTAGTAAGCGTGGTGGCCAGATCAGCATAACCCCGCAAGTAATAATAAAGTGCATAAAATACGCACCATATAACAAAGGGGATTAAGATACGACTGAACCGTTTTTTAAAAAATGCAGAAACATCAGTTACCGGGAAAAGAAAAAGCCCCGAGATCATTATAAATAACGGTACAGATATAATACATATCGGGTTGTACCAGCCCACCCAGTAAGCATCAACGGTGTTGGTGATCTTTCCGCCATTGCCTATATAATAAAACTCGCCGGCATGGGCCTGTATTACCATATAACAGGCAATTACCCTTAAAATATCCAGGCCATAATTACGGGATGCAGGGGCTTTGGTCATGATGATTTAGATTGTTATTGTACAAGTTACTGTTTTTCTGCAACATCAAATTAAAAACAACAAGCATTTATACGTTGAGGCGGAAGGGTAAGTTTACTCCGGATAGGTGTTGCAGGCATAAATCAATATAAAAACAGCTGGCGGGGCAACTTCATCAACATCAATCAACTAATCACAAAAAGCATTTGCAATTAAAGTAAATTCCCGTATCTTTGCAGTCCCGAAAATGCGGGGTATAATAAACGTTTAATTAATTTAATTTAAAGCAAGTGAATACGTTAAGTTACAAAACTGTCTCAGCCAACAAAAAAACCGTCAACAAACAATGGGTTGTTGTTGATGCAGAAGGCGAGATTTTGGGGCGCTTGTCTACCAAGATCGCAATGATCATACGTGGTAAGACTAAGCCAGATTTCACCCCGAACGTAGACTGCGGTGATAATGTAATAGTTATCAATGCAGACAAGGTAAAACTGACCGGAAACAAATTCAGCGAAAAGCAGTATGTTTCTTACACTGGTTATCCAGGTGGTCAGAAATTCATTTCTCCTAAGGAGTTAATGGCAAAACATCCAACACGTGTAATTGAAAAAGCAGTGCGTGGTATGTTACCTAAAAATCGTTTGGGCAAAGCATTGTTTGGCAATTTGCATGTATATGCAGGTGCTGAGCATCCTCACACAGCACAAAACCCAACAACCATTTAACTTTTAATTTTAAAGGAGAAAAGAAAAAATGCCAACAACTAACACTTCAGGCAGAAGAAAAACAGCTGTTGCCCGCATCTATCTGGTAGATGGCAGCGGTGCAATTATCGTAAACGGTAAAGATTACAAAGAGTACTTCCCAACATTGCCATTACAATACATCGTAACTCAGAGCACTGAGGTTTCTGGTTCAACCGGAAAATTTGATGTTAAAGTAAATGTTGCAGGTGGTGGTGTTAAAGGACAGGCAGAAGCCGTTCGTTTAGCTATAGCGAAAGCCATTGTTGAACTTGATCCTGAAAAGAAACCAGCCCTGCGTGCTAAAGGTATAATGACACGTGATGACCGTATGGTTGAGCGTAAAAAACCAGGACGCAAGAAAGCACGTAAGAGATTCCAATTCAGTAAACGCTAATCAACGGAGGACAACAAAATGGCAAGAACAACATATCAGGATTTACTGGATGCAGGTGTACACTTTGGTCACCTTACCCGCAAATGGGACCCGAAAATGTCACAGTACATTTTCATGGAGCGTAACGGTATCCACATTATAGATTTAAATAAAACCTTAACTAAGGTTGAAGAAGCTGCTGCAGCTATAAAACAAATTGTAAAATCAGGCCGTAAGGTATTATTCGTAGCTACAAAGAAACAAGCGAAAGATATTGTTGCTGATTATGCAAAAAGTGTAAACATGCCTTTCATCACCGAAAGATGGTTAGGTGGTATGTTAACCAACTTTGCTACCGTTCGTAAGTCGATCAAAAAGATGTCAAACATCGATAAATTGACTAAAGACGGTACTTACAGCAACCTTTCTAAAAAAGAAAGACTGATGATACAACGTGAGCGTATCAAATTAGAATCATTGTTAGGTGGTATTGCGGATTTAAACCGTTTACCTGCTGCATTGTTCCTTATCGACGTTAAGAAAGAGCATATCGCAGTTTCAGAAGCATTAAAGTTGAACATCCCTACATTTGCTATGGTTGATACCAACTCTGATCCTTCAAACATCGATTTCCCTATCCCGGCGAATGATGATGCTACCAAATCAATCTCATTAATTACTGGTATTATTATACAGGCAATTATTGAAGGTTTGGATGAGCGCAAACGCGAGAAAGAAGACGAAGCTGAAAAAGAAGCAGCAGTTGCTAAAGCGAAAGCCGATGCGCCTGAGGCTGTAGTTGACCGTTCTGCTAACGAAGGCGGAAAAAGAAACCGTAAAGTAGCTGTTGAAGCTGATGCTGCGGTTGAAGATACTACTACTCCAACAGCTGAGAAAACTGAAGAATAATTCAATTGTTATAGGTTGCAGGCTGCGGGTATATTTTGCTTGCAGCCTGCAACCTTTATAGTTTCTACAACATTTTAAAAATTTAAACAATGTCTACAGTACAAATATCTGCAGCCGACGTAAATAAACTGCGCCAGCAAACTGGTGCCGGTATGATGGATTGCAAAAAAGCCTTAACTGAAACCAATGGTGATTTTGAAGCAGCTATCGATTTTTTAAGAAAAAAAGGTGCTAAAGTAGCAGCAAGCCGCCAGGACAGAGAATCAAACGAAGGTGTAGTTATTGCACGTTCATCTGCCGATGGTAAATTTGGTGTGATCATCGAATTAAACTGCGAAACTGATTTCGTGGCTAAAAATGCTGAGTTTATTGCATTTGCTAACCTGATAGCTAACAAAGCTGTTGAAGCAAAACCTGCAACAATTGAAGCCCTTTATGACCTTGATATTGACGTTGATTCAACTACCGCTAAAATTGGCGAAGTTATCATCGACAAAACTGGTAAAATCGGCGAAAAGATCGGTGTATCTAAATACGCTGTTGTTGAAGGCGAAAAAGTTATTGCATACATTCACGGTAACTTCCGTTTAGGTGTATTGGTTGGCTTAAGTGCTAACGTTGCCGGTGCTGATGAAGCAGGTAAAGACGTTGCCATGCAAATTGCTGCCATGAACCCTATTGCTATTGATAAAGACGGTATTGATGCTACTACAATTGAGCGTGAGCTTGAAATTGCAAAAGATCAGATCCGTGCAGAAGGCAAACCTGAAGAAATGGTTGAAAAAATCTCTGTAGGTAAACTAAACAAGTTTTACAAAGATTCAACTTTATTAAACCAGGAGTTTGTTAAAGATCCATCAAAAAACGTTGCCCAATTTTTGAGCACTGTTGAAAAAGGTTTAACTGTAACCGCCTTCAAGCGGGTTGCTTTAGGAGCTTAAATATATTATCCCCCTCGTTTTTAGCGAGGGGGATTTTTTTTGGAATAATAATTTTCACTTTCCCGCCTAATAGCGATAGCTAATCTTACTTGTTATGATAACAGCTTTCCACAACCTGCAGATCATCTCTGATGGTCATATTACCCAGGGTAAGGTAATTTTAATTACCGGCGATAAAATAGTTGCCATTACTGACGAAAGCGCCATGCCTGATGGCGTTAAAAAGATAAACCTTAACGGTGCATTTGTTGCTCCCGGTTTAATTGACCTCCAGATTTATGGCAGCGGCGGCAAACTATTTGCCGGAACACCGGAAGTAGCGGCATTGGAGCGTATGGAAACCGACCTGTTAAGCCAGGGCACTACCGGCTTTTTTGCTACCATAGGTACAAATACCAACCAAATAGTTGAGCAAGGCATTGAAGCCGCTAAAACATACCGTGATAAATGCAAAGGCAACTTTTGGGGGCTGCATTTGGAAGGCCCGTATCTTAACCCCATAAAACGCGGCGCACATCCTGAAAAATTTATTAAAAAAGCTACCCTTGCCGAAGTTAAAAGCTGGATAGAGCAGGCCGATGGTGTGATTAAAATGATAACCATTGCGCCAGAGCTGCAGGATCAGGAGGTGATTGATTACCTGAATGATCATGGGGTTATTATCTCCAGCGGGCATAGCAATGCTACTTATGAGCAGGGCAAATCATTTTTAAACAACCCCATTAAAGCAGTAACGCATTTATTTAATGCCATGCCGCAGATGCATCACCGCGACCCGGGATACATACCTGCAATTTTTGAGGAACGCCCTTACACCAGCATCGTTGCAGATGGCATCCATGTAAACTTCGCCATGATCCGTTTAGCCAAGCGCGAACTGGGCAATAAACTATTTTTAATTACGGATGCCGTTACCGCAGCAACCGAAGGCGCTTACCAGCATAAATTTACCGGCGATCGTTACGTTATGCCCGATGGTACGCTGTCAGGCTCAAGCCTTACTATGCTCAAAGCCGTACAAAACTGTGTGGAGCATGCAGGTATCACCCTTGCCGAGGCTATTAATATGGCTTCTTTATACCCTGCCCAGTTAGCTTCGCTCCCGCAAAAGGGAAAAGTTGCCGCAGGCTTTGATGCCGACCTGATTGTTTTTAATACCCACTTTGAGGTACAAGCAACTGTGTTTAAGGGTGATTACTTAACAAACAATGCTTAACGGCCTCACCCTACTCTCTCCGGTGGAGAGGGTTGTAAAATACGCGAAGATAAGTACTCTCCTTTGGAGAGGATTAGGTGAGGCGTAAAAAAGTCGATTACTTAACAAAGTCGACATAAAATTTTAACACTGATTATATTTCTATATTTTTGACAAACTCTCAACTACCTCATGGCTTATAAAAGAATCCTACTAAAACTTAGCGGCGAATCGCTGATGGGCGATAAACAATATGGCATTGATAATAAACAGGTATTGCAATATGCCCACGATATTAAAAATGTATATGATAAAGGCATTGAGATAGCTATTGTTGTTGGTGGTGGTAATATATTTCGCGGTTTAAGTGCCGAAAAATCAGGCATGGAACGCGCACAGGCCGACTATATGGGGATGCTTGCCACAGTTATAAACTGTATGGCCCTGCAAAACGCATTAGAAAGCATTGGTGTTGAAACCCGCCTGCAATCGGCCATAAAAATGGAGCAGATCTGCGAGCCGTATATCCGCCGCCGTGCCATGCACCACCTTGAAGTTGGTAAAATTGTAATTTTTGGTGCCGGTACCGGTAACCCATATTTTACTACTGATACTGCCGCTTCATTACGCGCTATTGAAATAAAAGCCGACGTTGTACTTAAAGGAACCCGTGTTGATGGTATTTATACCGCCGACCCTGAAAAAGACCCTACAGCTACCCGTTACGACGAAATAAGCTTCCAGGAAGTATATGACAAGGGCCTAAATGTAATGGACATGACCGCCATTACCCTCTGCCAGGAAAACAAACTCCCTATCATTGTTTTTGATATGAATAAGCCAGGTAACTTTATGAAAATTGCCGACGGCGAAGCTATCGGAACATTGGTAAAATAATAGCCGCTAAAGCATACGCTTACTGATAAGCAAACCACTTTAAAATAATTAAAATCACCCTTTATTGCCTGATGTAACATTATCAGATAGTAAAGGGTGATTTTTTACTATCCAATCCAGGTTTTATTTCAACTTCTGTTCTGTTAAAATCTGCCGGATTATAAATTTAAGGCCGCATTTTTATCCCACATTTTTCTGCGTCATTTTCCTAACTTTGCAGCATCCGGGATAAAAACCCGGCATCAAGCATGACAAAAGAAATTGAAATTGTTTGCCAGCCCGGGCAACAGGAAGACGAAGCCGCTTTAATAAAAATAGCCGCTACCTCGCTACATATATCCGCACAAAAAATATCGGCCTTAAAAATTCTTAAACGCTCAATTGATGCCCGTGGCCGCAAAGTGCTTTACCGCATGCAGGTACAGGTATATATTGATGAGGTTTACACACCCGAAACTTTTACGGTTAACTACCCAAAGGTAAAAACGGCCAAACCCATTATTATTATAGGTGCCGGCCCGGCAGGCTTATTTGCTGCCCTGCAATGTATTGAAATGGGCCTTAAACCCATTATTGTTGAACGCGGCAAGGATGTTAAACAACGCCGCAGGGATTTGGCAAATATCAATAAACAAGGCTTGGTAAATCCCGAATCAAACTATTGCTTCGGCGAAGGCGGCGCAGGTACTTATTCGGATGGGAAGCTGTATACACGATCAACCAAGCGGGGCGATGTGAACGCGGTATTAAAAACCTTTGTTGCACATGGTGCTACTGAGGATATTTTGATAGATGCCCGCCCGCATATAGGCACCAATAAGCTGCCGCAGATAATTACCTCCATAAAAGACAGTATCCTCAATGCCGGGGGCGATGTGCTTTTTGACAGCAAAGTAACGGCCCTGATAGTTGAGTTTGGCAAGATAAAAGGTGTACAATTAGCATCGGGCGAAAAGTTAATGGCCGATGCCGTGATATTGGCAACGGGCCACTCGGCAAGGGATATATTTGAAATGCTGCATCACCAGCAGATATTGATTGAGGCCAAACCGTTTGCATTGGGCGTGCGAATTGAGCACCCGCAGGAGATAATTGATCA
The DNA here is from genome assembly GCF_965277465.1 of Mucilaginibacter sp. Classification (GTDB taxonomy): domain Bacteria; phylum Bacteroidota; class Bacteroidia; order Sphingobacteriales; family Sphingobacteriaceae; genus Mucilaginibacter. The sequence continues at coordinate 861,328 of NZ_CBDICW010000001.1, read as the reverse complement.
GGCCCAATACCATTGCGAACTCAGGGGACCAGACCTGCCACCCTCCTACTATAATTTGGTAGAGCAGGTTGATAACCGGGGTGTATTTTCGTTCTGTATGTGCCCCGGCGGTATCATAGCCCCTTGTGCAACCGAAGCCGAAGAAATTGTGGTGAATGGCTGGAGCCCCTCAAAAAGAAATAATCCATTTGCCAACTCAGGTACCGTGGTGCAGATAAATATGGAGGATGTGGCTGGCAATGCTAATGATCCGCTGCGGATGCTCCGCTTTCAGCAGCAGATAGAAAAATTGACTTTTAAAGCAGGCGGCGGCAGTTTGGTAGCTCCCGGCCAAAGGATGGTTGATTTTGTGGAGAACAGGCTATCGGTTGATCTGCCGGAGAACTCTTACCTGCCCGGCACAAAAAGTATAGAACTAAAAGAAGTTTTACCCGGCTGGATCAATGAGCGCTTACGCAAGGCCTTGCCGGTTTTTGGTAAAAAGATGAAAGGATATTACACCAACGAAGCTATTTTGGTTGGGGTTGAATCGCGTACCTCATCGCCGGTAAAGGTACCAAGGGATAAAGAAACCATGCAGCATCCGCAGGTATCCGGTCTGTTTCCATGTGGCGAGGGTGCTGGCTACGCAGGTGGCATAATTTCTGCTGCTATTGATGGGATAAACTGTGCCATAGCGGCTTCAAAAATATAAACCATGACCATATCAGAAGAACTTAGACAAGACCTTGAAAATGTATTATCGGGTGCCGCCTGGTATGGTACACCCATATATACCATTATTGATGAGGTAAGCTTTGAAACCGCTTACGAGAAGCCCCCTGGCTCGGTACATAATATAGCTAACATAGTGCTGCACATGCTGTCATGGACAGAAGAGGTGATGGACCGCATGAATGGCATGAATGCCCAAAGGCCATCAAGCGGCGACTGGCCGCACCCCGGTGATCCGGATGAGGAAAAATGGCAAACCTATGTCAGTGATCTGAAACTGGTTAACGTAAATTTGTTAAAGGTTATCCAGGATTTCCCCGAGGAGCAATGGAACGAGCCGATAAATTATGACCGCGAAGGCCAAGCTGTAGCTACTTACAAACAAACAGTTGTTGGTTTTATTCAGCACCAGGTTTATCATACAGGGCAGATAGCTTTATTAAAAAGGATTATAAATGGCTGATAAAAAAACATTGGTATTAGGCGCAACCCCCAACGAAGGGCGTTATGCTTACATTGCGGCAAACAGGCTGGTAAAAAGCGGCCATACCATAGTGAACGTTGGCCTTAAGGCCGGCGAAGTAGCGGGCGTACCTATTGAAAAACCCGAAACTATCCATACTGACATTGATACCATTACCCTGTATGTTGGTGCCCAGCACCAGGAAGACCTGTACGATTATATTTTAAACACGCACCCCAAACGCATTATTTTTAATCCCGGAACGGAGAATAATGAACTGCGTAAAATGGCGAATGAAAAAGGTATTGAAACGGAGTATGCCTGTACGCTGGTATTATTATCAATAGGAGAATATTGATCTTTTACCGGTATGGGCGCAATACTTTGCAGCTTTCCCTTACAAAGTATTTCTTTTAGAGGCACAAGGTAATGTGCCTCTATGTGTGGAGTAAGATTAATTGCTTGCTAAAACTTTTAAGCGTTCACAAACCTCTGTGATAGATTTACTCAGGGGTTTAAACGTAAATCCTATCGCTTTCCTTATCTTGCTATTATCATAATCACGCGTTACGGATGCTGCCTGGGCCGATACTTTATCCAAAAACGGTTCTTTCCCTGTAATTGCAGACACTACGGAGGCTGTGCGCCAGGCAAAGCTCATCATCCAGCTTTTTGCAAAGGTGGCAGGTGCTGGTATGCCAAAGCCATTGGCTATTTCGGCAGTTATTTGTTTGTAATCACGGTTTTCGGCACTTATAATATAACGTTCGGCAGTCAGATCGCTGTTCATCAGCTCTATCATGCATTTCGCAACATCCTCCACATCAACAAATCCCGAACTGCCGGCAGTGTAAAACTTAAGGCCTTTGCGTATGGTTTCAAATAGCTGTCCGCTGCCATCAGTACCGGCATTTGCGCCAATTATAATGGATGGATTAACAATAACTGCATCAAGCCCTTCGGCAATGCCGCGCCAAACCTCCATCTCACTTTCAAGCTTTGATATGGCATAACCATCTGTTTCGGTAGCCTGGTCAAGGTGATGGATCTCGGTGATCATATCCCCGGGCTTGGCCAAGCCGATAGCCGCAACCGAGCTTACATGTACCAGCCTGATGTTTTGCTCCATACAAAGGTTAACCAGGTTAGCAGTACCGGTAACATTAGTACGGATCATTTCCTTTTTATCGGCTTGCTTTAATGATACCCATGCCGCGCAATTGTAAACCTGGGTTACGCCCTTCAGCGCATCCTCCATGGCAAAAATGTCCATTATATCAGCCTCCACCCATTGAATCTGGTAAGGGAGCAATATATCCGGAATTAACGATGCCGCGCGCCTTGTGCACCGGATACGGTTGCCCTGCCCTGCAAGCTGTGCCGCCAGTTCTGAACCTAAAAAACCCGTTGCCCCGGTAACTAATATCATTTATTGATGCGTAAATGTGATAGCTGCAAATGTGCTGATTTTTTAGGGTATGTTACCCTATAATTCAACCTAAACCCGCCAAACCCAAAAGTATCATTAACATGACACTACTTCGTCCTGTTTTAGTAAATTTGTATAATATTATGACCATCACCCAACAACAAGTTTTAGACGCACTGAGCAATGTTGAGGAACCCGATCTTAAAAAAGACCTGGTTACCCTTAACATGATACAGGATATACATATTGAAGGCAACCGCGTTAGCTTTTCGGTAATACTAACCACACCTGCCTGCCCGTTAAAGGCAATGATTGAAAATGCCTGCCGCAACGCCATTCTTCATTTTATCAGCAAGGAAGCCGATGTGCATATCAACATGACATCAAGGGTTACTTCGCAAAAAAATACAGGTGTACCTGGGGTTAAAAATATTATCGCGGTAGCATCAGGTAAAGGTGGTGTAGGTAAATCAACCGTGGCAGTTAACCTGGCATTGGGCCTGGCAAAAACAGGAGCAACGGTTGGGATTATAGATGCTGATATTTACGGCCCGTCAATCCCTATCATGTTCGGCTTAGAGAATGCAAGGCCATTAGCAAGCGATGTAAATGGTAAAACCCGGATCCAGCCGATTGAAAAATATGGGATAAAGCTATTGTCTATCGGTTTCTTTACCGATCCTAACCAGCCTGTGCCCTGGCGCGGACCTATGGTATCAACCGCAGTAAAACAATTGTTTAACGATGCCGATTGGGGCGAATTAGACTATTTAGTGATAGACCTGCCACCCGGTACCGGCGATATACATATAACCGTTACCCAAACCTTCCCGGTTACGGGTGCAGTGGTAGTTACCACGCCGCAAAATGTAGCCCTTGCCGATGCTAAAAAAGGTATCGGGATGTTTATGATGCCTGCTATTAACGTGCCTATTTTAGGCATAGTTGAAAACATGGCTTACTTTACCCCCGCCGAACTGCCCGAAAACAAGTATTACATTTTTGGCCAGGGTGGCGGTAAAAAATTAGCAGCGCAGTTAGCTGTCCCTTTTTTGGGCGAGATCCCATTAATTAAGGGTATCAGTGATTCCGGCGATGCAGGAACGCCTATTGTACTTGATGATGACAGCCCAATGGCTAAGGCATTTATTAACATGGCTAAAAGTGTTGCACAGCAGGTTGCCATAAGTAATGCAAAGGCTTTTGATAAGGCTAATGCAAGCCCGGCACTAAACAATTAGATTAAATATTTTGTTAATGCGCTAAACGCTTGGTAAGCCTGCTGTTGCATTAGTCACAATTAGAAAATATTTAATAACTTTACTTTTATAAATTAGTACAAATGAGTTTATTAGATCAGGTTGAGGTTGCGTTAGATACTATTCGTCCGTATTTGCTTGCAGATGGGGGAAATGTTTCTGTTGAAGAGATCACTCCGGAAAATGTTGTAAAGCTTAAGTTATTAGGCTCATGCGGCTCATGCCCTATGAGTATTATGACCTTAAAAGCAGGTATAGAAGAAGCCATTAAAAAAGCAGTGCCGGAAATTACCGGTGTTGAAGCCATAAACCTAACAGATATTGACGATCCGAATGCGGTACTGCCCGAAAACCTCAGGTAGTGTTAAGTTTTGTTAAATTGCAATGCGGATTGCAGCAATAAGCTACTTTTGCTTAAGTATTTATTTAACCCCTATAAAAAAATAGCCGCGCGCTAATTAGTTAATGAAAAAGTTAATTGGACTTTTCTTTTTTCTATGCATAGCCATTTCCGCTTTTGCCCAAAAGCAGGAGAGGCCATTGGTGCAGTTTAGTGGTATTGTTCACAATGCTGACAGCACCGGTGTAATTGTACCTTACGTTAGTATTATTAACAGCACTAATCAAAACCAGGTAAATATTTCAAACTATAAAGGCTACTTTTCTTTTGTAGCACATGAGCAGGATACCATCCGTTTTTCGAGCGTTGGTTATGCTTCTATAAGTATTGTTATCCCTGCTAATATAACCTCAAAAAGCTACACGCTGCAGGTGATGCTGAAACCGCAGATCATTAACCTGCCGGTATTCCACGTTTTTCCGTGGGCAACTACCGAGGAGTTTCGCAAGGATTTTATATCCATGAAAATTGCTGATGACGATTTGGAATTAGCCAAGAAAAACCTGAGCCGTGCTTCGATCCAGACATTGGAAAGAAACCTTGCCAGGGATGGCGGCGAAATGAACGGTTTCCAGGATTTTCATAATGGCGTGCTCAACTCGCACTCCATTACTAACCCGCTGCTTAATCCGTTTAACTGGGGCAGCCTGATCAGGCAGATCTCGGAAGGTGATAAGAGCCGTAATTCAGACAGCAGTAATTAAAAATCAGGAGATCAGGACATTATTTAGTATATCCTGATTCCCGGCATTATAAACTATCTTCCTTTTTTAACGTTCGGGAATTTCATTTTGTATTCCACATCAACTATCCCTTTTGAAATATCGGTAAGCCTTTTTTCAATCAGGCGTTTACGGAGCGGGCTTAGTTTATCGGTGAATAACTTACCCTCAATATGATCATATTCGTGCTGTATCACACGTGCAGCCATGCCAGAAAATGTTTCTTCGTAGTGTTTCCAGTTCTCGTCGTAATAAGAAATTTTAACCGTTGGTTTGCGGTAAACATCTTCCCTAATATCGGGTATGCTCAGGCAGCCTTCGTTAAAGCCCCATTCTTCGCCGGTTTCTTCTAATATGGTAGCATTGATAAAAGCTTTTTTAAAGCCTTTTAACGCCGGTTCTTCATCGTCAAAAACAGAAGCATCAATCACAAACAAACGCATTGACAAGCCAACCTGCGGGGCTGCCAAACCAACACCACGTGCGCCATACATAGTTTCAAACATATTGTCAACCAGGTCTTTTATATTAGGATATTCATCGGGCCCGATGGCCGTAGCTTTTCTTCTTAAAACAGGGTCGCCGTATGCTACTATAGGAAATTTCATGCTGCAAAAATAATGGATTATTGTTTAGGCTCAAATAATAAGGTGATCATACGGTCATTATCAAAGATTTCATTACTTATGGCTAACAATTGATCGGCAGTAACCGTATTTATTTTGTCAAAAACCTGCTGTAGCGAGTCGATATAATCAAAATCAAGCAGGCTTTTAGCCATTGAGATGATGAGGCTCATGCGATTCTCTTCCGCAAGGGCTATCTGCCCTATAAATTTCTCTTTGGCCTGGTGCAGCTGTAAAGTGCCCAGTTTTTGATCGCGAAGTTTTTTTAATTCTTTATGTACCAGCTTAGCGGCTTTAGCGGCTTTTTCACTATCCGTACCAAAATAGATAGAGAAAATGCCTGTATCGCTTAATGAAGTATAGTTTGATTCAATGGTATAAGCAATGCCATGCTTCTCTCTTATCTCTAAGTTTAGGCGGCTGCTCATACCCATACCACCTAAAAGGTTATTTAAAAGCAATAAGCCATATTTATTGGGATGGGCCGAAGGATAGGCCTGGTTACCTATGATACAATGGGTTTGCGAGATGGGCTTTGTAAAAATATTGTGACTATAGCCGTTTATTTGTGGGGTAAGCCTTTCTTTTTTAGCCTGATTTACGGGGACACTTCCAAAATATTTTTCAGAAAGTTTTACCACCTTTTTAAAATCATAATCGCCAAAAACAGCAAAAATCATTTCGGCTGTATTGTAATTAGCAGCTATAAATTGCTCAATATCCAGGCTGTTTAGTTTGGCAACCGTATCGGGCGTACCCAAAATATTCTCGCCCATCTGGTGGCCCTTAAATAAAAGACTTTCAAAATCATCCTGAATGGCCTCTTCGGGCTGATCTAAATAGGAAGAGATCTCGTCTAAAATTACGCCTCTTTCCTTTTCCTGTTCTTCCTTGGGGAAGGTAGAATGAAACAAAATATCTTCAAAAAGATCAATTGTGCGCTCCAAATGCTGATTTAGCAGGGATGCATGGATACAGGTATACTCTTTTGTAGTGTAGGCATTCAGATCGGCCCCTACCAGCTCGAGCCGGTTCAGGATCTGGTTGGTGCTGCGGCGTTCCGTTTCCTTGAACAGTAAGTGCTCAATAAAATGTGCCAAACCTGTTTGGTGCACCAACTCATCGCGCGAGCCTGCATTAACAATAAAACAGCAATGTGTTATGGTTGATGGCGCATGTTTGAAAAGTATCCTGATGCCGTTGGGTAATGTGTAAACCTGGTAATCCGTCATGGTGAAGCGCAAAGATAGCGTTTATGCCAATACAAATATTTTAGGCTTTTTTAGTAATTTAGTAGCATGAAAAAAAAGATAGCCGATCTGGAGTTTGAGCCCCTTATTAAGTCTGCAGCTATTGATGAGCGCATCAAAGCTATAGGCAAGCAGCTTAACGCCGACTATCAACACACCATCCCTGTTTTTGTAGGTGTACTTAACGGCAGCTTTTTATTCATTGCCGACCTGATTAAACAAATAGATATTCCCTGCGAAATAACTTTCACTAAACTTGCATCATATTATGGCGGCACACAAAGCAGCCTTAAAATACGCGACGATATTGATTTTAGCGTAGATATTAAAGGCCGCGATGTTTTAGTTATTGAAGATATTGTAGATACCGGTAATACCGCTACTTATTTATTAGAGAAACTAAAGGCCAAACAACCTGCCTCCATAAAACTTTGTTCGCTGCTGTTAAAACCCGATGCACTGATCAAGAAAATCGATGAGCTTAAATATGTAGGCTTTGAGATTAAGAATGAATTTGTGGTAGGTTATGGCCTTGATTACAAGGAAATGGGCAGAAACCTGAAAGATATTTATAAGAGAGTATAACAATATTCTACATGTGCACTCCGTGTCCAGATCTTCGGGTTCTCTGTGGTAAATAACCACAAAGAGCACTAAGAAAGATACAAAGAGCCGCGGAGATTTCTATTGTAATATTATCTGTTTTAGGTGTTGAAGACGCAAATGTATTGTGCCTCTATAGGAAATATCACTAACGATTAAATTACCTATTCAAACAGGCATAAGCCCTAACTGCAAATGTACCGGCTCCTTTAATTTTAGGTGGCACGGCATTAAACTGGTAGCCGCTTTGGGGTAGCGCATCAAGATTACATAAATGCTCAACTATCAGTATGCCGGCACCTAATAAAGTAGTATGTACGGGGCGGGTTTTGCCGGTGGTATTATCAATATTATGGCTGTCGATACCCACTAATTTAACCTGGCTTTCTTTAAGGTAGATAGCGGCTTCCTCTGTTAAATACGGATGGCCTTCAAAATAGCTTTCCGTATTCCAATGTTTTGCCCAGCCTGTATTAACCAATACGGCTTTGTTTTTAAGCTCCAGCCCTTCAAAATATTCTTTGCCGATAGTGGTAGCACCTTTAGCGTTGATGGTAATGGCATCTAAATTGGCGCATTGCTCCAGGGCTATTTGCGACAGGTCTTTTCCATCCTCATACCGGTGAAAAGGGCAGTCAATATATGTACCGGTATTGGTAACCATTTCTATCTTACCTATCTGGAACGATGTTCCCTCTTCATAGATCCCTTTAGAATTTTCACGGCTCAGGTAATCACAGATAATTGGAGCAGACAAGCCTTTGTAGGTTACCAACCCATCGAATATGGTATGACTAAGATCTATGAGTGTTTCCATCAACAGGCGGGATTAAAAGTTTTAAAGCAACGTTTTATCAGCTTACAGCAACAGGCTCTGCAACTTCGGTCAGCAGGTTAACAGCCTGGTTAATGCTGTTTACGCCCTCAATGCTCAGGCGCAGCGTATTTTTAACTTCTTTTAAATTGGTACGCCTTGGGTTAGCCTGTACAAACGTAAGCACCTGCCTGAAGGCTTCGGTTTCAAAATAAGCAGATTGCTGATTAGTAAGGAAAAAACCTTTTAGTATATTCTTTTTAAGCGAGATCTTTTCAAACCCGATAGACTTGCCCAGCCATTGCAGGCGCATCGTATTCAGCAGATCATCAACCTGTGCAGGTATCGGCCCAAAACGATCATGCAGCTGCTGCTGAAAAGCTTTCAGCTCAACCTCGTTCTCTAATTTCGACAGTTCGGTATATAGGTTATAGCGTTCGGCAATACTGGTCACATATTCATCCGGGATCAGGATCTCCTGGTCGGTATCAATCTGTGTAAAGGCAATAAACGGTCGTGGTTTATCATCCGGGAAAACGCCTTTAAACTCATCTTCCTTAAGCTCCTGTATGGCTTCGTCCAATATCTTATGATACATTTCAAAACCTATTTCGGCAATAAAGCCACTTTGCTCGGCACCCAAAAGGTTTCCGCTGCCGCGTATGTCCAAATCTCGCATGGCAACGTTAAAGCCGCTGCCTAAATCACTAAATTCTTCAATGGCACTTAAGCGTTTCCGGGCTTCGCTGGTAAGGGTTGATAAAGGTGGACTTAACAGATAACAATACGCCTTTTTATTGCTTCGCCCTACACGGCCACGCATCTGGTGCAGATCGCTCAAGCCAAACATGTGTGCGTAATTGATAATGATGGTATTAGCGTTTGGAATATCCAGACCTGCCTCAATAATGGTAGTGGCCACCAATACATCGTACTCATGGTTCACAAATTTCAGCATCACATCTTCCAGCGCATCGCCTTCCAATTGCCCGTGTGCAATCCCGATGCGGGCCTTTGGCACCAGCTTATGGATCATGCCACCTAACTGCGGCAAATCACTTACCCGGTTATGGATAAAGAAAACCTGCCCGCCACGGTCAATCTCGTGCTCAACGGCTTCTTTTATCAGCGCATCATTAAATACATGCAGTTCTGTAACCACCGGCTGCCTGTTTGGCGGCGGGGTGGAGATAATGGAAAGATCCCTTGCACCCATCAGCGAGAAATGCAAAGTACGCGGAATAGGCGTTGCCGTTAAGGTAAGCGTATCCACATTCGCGCGCATCTGTTTCAGCTTTTCTTTGGTTGATACACCAAATTTTTGCTCCTCGTCAATGATCATTAAACCCAGATCCTTGAACTTAACATCCTTACTCACCAGGCGGTGCGTACCTATTATAATATCTACTTTACCATCCTTCAGCTTCTCTAAAGTTTCCTTTATCTGCTTTGGCGATTTAAAGCGGTTCACATAATCAATATTAGCCGGGAAACCTTTCAGCCTATCAGAGAAGGTTTTATAATGCTGGGCCGCTAATATGGTTGTAGGCACAAGGATGGCTACCTGCTTGCTATCGGCAACAGCCTTAAATGCAGCGCGGATGGCAACCTCTGTTTTACCAAAGCCCACATCGCCACAGATCAGCCTGTCCATAGGATGCGGCGATTCCATATCTTTTTTCAGATCGGCGGTTGCCTTTTCCTGGTCTGGGGTATCCTCATAAATAAAGGAAGCTTCCAGTTCAGTTTGTAAATAGCTATCCGGAGAGAAAGCATTACCTACCTGCGTTTTCCTTACAGCATAAAGCTTTATAAGGTCGCGGGCAATATCTTTAACTTTTTTTTTTGTTGTTTTTTTGAGCTTTTCCCAGGTATCGGTACCCAGCTTGTTCATGCGGGGTACGGCACCTTCTTTACCGCTGTATTTTGAGATACGGTTAAGCGAGTTGATGTTTACATACAGTAGATCATTGTCCGCATATATCAGGCGGATCATTTCCTGCACCTTGCCATTTACCTCAACTTTTTCAAGCCCGGCGTATTTGCCTATGCCGTGGTCAATATGGGTTACGTAATCGCCGGCCTTTAATTCGCGCAGCTCCTTCAGGGTAATAGCCTGCGAACGCTGGTATCCCTTCTTAAGTTTATATTTATAGTAACGGTCAAATATCTGGTGATCGGTATAACAGGCTATTTTTAGTTCGCGGTCAACAAACCCTTCGCGTAGTGAAATGCTTATGGGAGTAAACTTTACCGTTTTATCTAAATCCTCCAAAATGGCATAAAGCCTTTCAACCTGCCGGGCCGAGTCGGTAAATATCGTATTCTCAATATGCTCGGCTTCGTTGTTCTTAAAATTGTGGATCAGCAGCGTAAAATCCTTATTAAAGGATGGCTGCGGGCGCATATCAAAATTAAGCGCATGGTCTGGCTGGTAAAAAAACTGCTTGCCAAATTCCACCAGCGGAAAATCGTGCAGCTGGTCGCCAATCAGTTTTTCGTCGGTAAAGCCAAACTTGGGGTCTATCCAATCCGGGTTCTGGTTTTTCTCCTCCGGCGATAAGGCCTTCCACAGTGCTGTTGCTTTTTTAAAGCCGCTTTGAATAATATCTAAAGTAAACTGCACATCCTTTATCCAAACCTGCGTGCCCGCGTCAACATACTCTAACAAGGAAATGTTATTCTCCGTTAAAAACTTCGACTGCACATTAGGAACTATGGTAATGCTCTTAACCTGCTCAACCGAAAGCTGGCTCTCGATCTCGAAGGTGCGGATAGATTCAATAAAATCACCAAAGAACTCCACACGGTAAGGTAACTCGTGCGAAAAGGAGAAGATGTCAACAATACCGCCACGGATAGAGAACTGCCCGGGCTCGTAAACAAAATCAACACGGTCAAAATCATACTCAACTAAAAACTCATTGATAAAATCAATGCTCAATTTGTTGGTTACGGCAATTTCGAGGGTGTTTTTTTCGAGCGATGCACGGTCAATTACCTTTTCGGCCAGGGCCTCGGGGTAGGTGACTATCAGCTGTCCAAATTCTGAAGAGTGGTTAAGCTCGTTCAGTACTTCGGCACGTGCTAATACATTGCTGCTATCGGGTTGTGTAAATTCAAATGGCTTGCGGTACGATGAAGGGAAAAGTAAAACTTCCTTACCGGTAAGGTTTTCCAGATCGGCCTGAAAATAGCCGGCTTCTTCTCTGTCGGGCAGTACAAACACCATGTGCTTGTGCTGTAAAAAATACAATGCTACCGCAATGGCCGCATCACCCGATCCGACTAAACCACGTAACTGAACTCTCGGATTTTTTGATGCGTTGAGGGCTTTCGCCAGCGCTTCAATCCGTTCATCAGTTTTATATCTTTCTAAAATATCACGGATGTTCAAACTGTTACAAATATATGCAAAAAAGCAGTTTTATCGGCAAAAGCATTACCGGCATAAAATTATTCCAAACAATATTGCTGTATAATTACTTTAAGTAGTAAATTTATATAGTAACAGGGATTAAAGCCCGGATGCCAGGATCTGTTATTTTAACATGGTATCTAACATCTGTCTTTAAACGCTACAACCAAAACCAATAGACCATGAAGAATGCAATTATTTCGGGCCTTGTTATAGGCATATTAAGCGGATTATGGATGTTTATTCTTAAATCAATGGGACTCTCGCCGCAAAGCAGCGGCCCCGAGCCTATTGAGTATTTAGCAGTACTGATCCCTTTAATAGTTTTATATTTTGGCTTAAGAAGCTACAGGGCCAATGAATGCAACAATAACATGGGCTTTTTAGAAGCGCTAATGCAATGCTTTAAAATATTACTTATTGGCGGTGTTATTACAGTTGCCGCATCCATAATTTATATTGATGAGTTTGCCAAAGAAAGTACCCTGATGGATTTTTCGGGCAGGATATTTGGCGCTTTACTGGTTGGTATCCTGTTTTCGTTAGGTGTATCGGTATTGCTTACTACCAAGCCCAATAAAGTTGATTAAAACGCTGTTTGCAAAATATTTTGAACTTTGCTTTTGGGTTACCGGGCTTGTTTTACTGGCAATGGCTAACCCTACGGAGCAATCACATTTTACTTTATGCCCGTTAAAGTTATTGGGCATTACCTGGTGCCCCGGCTGCGGCTTGGGGCACTCTATTTCCTTTTTATTTCATGGTGATATTTCGCGCTCATTCCATGCGCACTGGCTGGGCATCCCGGCGTTGCTGGTCATTTTAAACCGTATTTATGTTTTAGCCATGTTAAGGCTACAACCTTTTCTTACTCCGGCCAGCAACAAACCTTCCTTTTAAGGTTTGTTTAATACTGAAAAGCTTTTTTAGGCTCAATAATCTTATCCGCTTTGGCCGCTTTAAATACTCCCCTCACCGACTTGTTACATCTGCTAACCTATTTTGTATTGTTCTTTTTTTAATTCTATCTTAGTTTTATATCACAATAAAAAAACACCTAAAACAATTTCAAAATGGACATGTATCAAAATCCGTATATGGCGCTTCCGGGAATTACGCCTGAGGAAATGGGCTTTTTACAACAAGGCACCACCGATCTTACTGACGAGCAAAAAAAATATTTTTATATGGCTTATTCAAGCAAAAGAAAATCTTCACAGGATATTTTAATATTCACGCTGATAGGTTTCTTTGGTGTTGCCGGTATACAACGCTTTGTTCTTGGCGAAGTAGTGATGGGCCTTTTATACCTGTTTACTGGTGGTTTTTGCTTAATAGGGACTATTGTTGATTTGGTTAACCACAAAACATTAGCCACAGATTATAACCGTAAAATGGCTTATGAAAGTTTCCAGATGGCTAAAATGAGCGTTCCATCAACCAAATTATAGTTATATAATAATACGATAGGTATGCCTTTGTTAACTGCAAAAGCTGCCTAAAACAGTAACTTTGGTTATGAAATTATCGCAACTAACCGCTTACTTTGAAAGCTTGGCGCCGCTTGCTTACCAGGAAGATTATGATAACTCGGGCCTGATTGTGGGGCATCCTGATAAAGATATTTACCAAGCCCTGGTATCATTAGATTGTACCGAGGCCGTAGTTGACGAAGCCATTGCTACCAATTGCCAGATTATTGTATCGCACCATCCCATAGTTTTTAAGGGGCTTAAAAAGTTTAACGGTAAAACTTATGTAGAAAGGGTGGTTGAAAAGGCCATCCGCCATAATATTGCTATTTACGCTATACATACCAACCTGGATAGTATAATGACAGGCGTTAATGCCCGAATTTGCGAAACGCTGGGATTAAAAAACTGCCGTATACTATCGCCCAAACCAAACCTGCTGAAAAAACTGGTTACTTACGTACCTGTTAATAATGCCGATGAGGTACGCAATGCCCTGTTTAACGCGGGGGCCGGCAATATTGGCAACTACAGTGAGGTTAGCTTTAATGCCGAAGGCACGGGTACCTTTAAAGGGAACGATAATACAAACCCATACGTTGGCGAACCAGGAACACGCCACCTGGAAAATGAGATCAGGCTGGAAACTATTTATCCGGCGGTGCTTGAAAGTAAAATACTGATGGCGCTGGTTTTAGCCCATCCTTACGAAGAGGTTGCTTATGATCTGTACAACCTTAGCAATCATATCCAGCAGGTTGGAGCAGGCATGATAGGCGAACTGGAATTGCCGATTGAAGAAGAAGCCTTTTTATATCACGTTAAAGAAAAAATGCACGCCCATGTAATAAGGCATACCGCTTTTACGGGTAAACACATTAAAAAAGTAGCGGTGTGTGGTGGCAGCGGCGGCTTTTTATTAAACCATGCCATTAGCGCCGGTGCTGATATTTTTATTACTGCCGATTATAAATATCACGAGTTTTTTGATGCTGAAGGAAAGCTGGTAATTGCCGACATCGGACACTTTGAAAGTGAGCAATTTACACAGCAATTATTATATGAAATTATTACAAAAAAATTTACTAACTTTGCCGTCCGTTTAACAGAAGTAAATACAAACCCCGTCAAATATTTTATTTAATGGAACAAACCGTAGAACAAAAGCTTAAAGCTTTATACGAACTACAAACCATCCACACCAAAGTTGATAAAATTCGCCAGGTAAGAGGTGAATTACCTATGGAGGTTGCCGATCTTGAAGATGATGTTGCTGGCCTTGAAACCCGTATACAAAAAATAAAAGCTGAGCTGGATGATTTGGAAGATGATATAGTTACCCGCAAAAACCTGATTAAGGATGCGCAGGCTAATATCAAAAAATACGAAACACAGCTTAACGAGGTTAAAAATAACCGTGAGTATGATGCCATATCAAAAGAAATTGAGATACAGGGATTAGACATACAGGTAAGCGAGAAAAAGATCAGGGAGTATGGTTTTGAAATTGCTTCAAAAACCGGCATCTATGAAAAAGCCCTTGCCGACCTTGAGGCCCGCAAAAGCGACCTTGATGCTAAAAAAGATGAATTAGGTACAATTACTGCCGAAACTCAGAAAGAAGAGAACGAGCTTAGTGCACTTGCTGAAAAAGCAACAGTTAATATTGAAGAGCGTTTGCTTATAGCTTACAACCGTTTACGCCAGAATGCAAAGAATGGCCTTGCAGTTGTAACTATTCAGCGTGATTCATGCTCAGGATGCTTTAACCAGATCCCTCCTCAGCGCCAGTCGGACATCCGTCAGCGTAAAAAAATCATCGTTTGCGAACATTGCGGCCGTATTTTGGTTGATGAGCAGATGGCTTTAGAGGCTGAAACTGTTTAAGTTAATATTCAAGCAAAACATAACAAAAAAGGCGCTCAGTGAGCGCCTTTTTTGTTATAATTACCCCACCTGCAATTACAATTAAACCTTATTTTTAGCCGTATAAAATGCTAAGGTACAGATCAACTTACTTTTTTCTTATCTGCACAACTATTATCCTTGGCTTGCTCTCCAGGCATATTAAAGGTATCCCATTATTTATTGGCGATATTTTATGGGGCTTAATGGTTTACTTCATAGTAAGGTTCCTGTTTATCAAACAATCGTTAAAATGGGTTATCATAGTAGCTTTGTTATTTTGTTATGGCATTGAGTTTAGCCAGCTTTACCAGGCCGTATGGATCAACAACATCAGGCATACCGTTTTGGGCGGCCTGGTATTAGGCGAAAAGTTTCTTTGGGGCGATATGCTTAGCTATACCATAGGAATTGGCATTGGCGTTTGGGCTGATACTTTTGTTGTAAAACATAAACCACCACATTGGCCTGGGGCCTGAATATATTAGTCACTCGCCGGAGTCGCGCTACTGCATAAGTTTTATAGAATTTTTAAAGGAGCTCAATGAGTGCCTTTTTTGTTTTTGAATTTGCGTTTTTTATATTAGCCGAAGATGCATATTCATTTACCGCAACGGCTTAAATATCTAATTCCATTTTGCGTAGTGGTTGCGATCGCGGGAATGATATTGATAAAGGATAGTTCGCGTGAAAAAAGCGAATATTTGCATGTGAGTGGCAAATTAATATATCGCGATTCAAAGCTGGGCAAAATGCCTTACCGCGACAGCGGAGCGTACCGTTATATAAAAATTGCAGGTTATTCGCAGCCCTTTGAAATTTATGCCGATGAGCAGGGCAAACTTATTGACAGTTTAAAAATAGGCAACACTGTGACTGCCTGGTATCAAAAGCCGTACATTCCCAGCCAAGAAGGTGTTAACCGTTTTTTACAATTCCTTGAAAAGGATAATAAACTTTATTTTGAGCCTACCGGTTTCCAGCAACAACTCGGATATGCTATCATATTAATGGCATTAGTTATGATGTTGCTGTTTTATGTGCTGTATAAAAAAGGTAAAATAGCTTATTGAAGCTACTAATGCCTGATCTATAACCGCTCGTCTCTAAAACATACTTGTCTGCCTGCCGCCTTTCGGTATAAACAGGTCATAGTTATATGCAGGCATCTCTCTATCGGCTAAAAACCTTTTACAGGCCATTTTAAACATCTGGTGGATAGATTCTGCCATCTTTCCTTCACCGCTCATCCTGCGGCCAAAATCGCTATCGTTCAGCTTTCCATCATGGCATGATTTAATCAGGTTCAGCACCTTCTCGGCCCTGTCGGGAAATGCCTTATAGATCCAGTCGGTAAAAATCTCGCCAATACTGCCATTGAGCCTTACAATAGTAAACCCTGCTGATAACGCCCCCCTTTCGGCAGCTGCTTTAATTATTGCAGGCACCTCGTTACTGTTTAACCCGGGAATAATGGGCGCCGCCATTACCCTAACCGGGATTCCTTTTTCTGATAGTTTTTGAATTACCGCCAGCCTGCCCGTTGCAGTTACGGTGCGCGGCTCTAACTTTTGCCGCAGCTGCTCATTAAGCGAGGTAACCGATACGTTAACATGCACTAATGACATGGCTGCCAATTCGGTCAAAATATCCAGATCGCGCAGTATAACATTGTTTTTGGTGATGATGCTTACCGGGTTGCGGTATTTTAAAAAGAGCTGCAAAAGCGATCGTGTTATTTTTAAACGCCGCTCAATGGGCTGGTAACAATCTGTATTACCAGAGAGCAGGATGCACACCGGCTTATAATTCTTTTTATTAAAATACTGTTCTAAAAGCTCGGGGGCGTTGCGCTTTACAATTATTTTGCGCTCAAAATCAAGGCCGGCGCTAAAGCCATAATACTCGTGCGTATTGCGGGCGTAACAGTATATGCAGCCATGTTCACAACCCTGGTAGGGGTTTATAGAGTACATGTGGCTAAGATCGGGGCTGTTTGATTCGCTAACGATCTTTTTGGGGGTTTCTTCGTATAGCTGGGTGGCCGTATTTTCAAGCAGGGGCTCATCAAGCCCTTCAATATGCTCTAATACATATTTATTTTTTAAAAACTTATTATGGGTAATTACCTGTGCTCCCCGTCCATTAAAAAACTCAGGGTTATCCTCATGTGCCATAGCACAAATTTGCTAATAAAATTAGCAAATTACAAATCTATCAGTTTGTTTTTTACTGCGTACAGTACCAGGCCAATACGGCTTTTAATATTAAGCTTAGTGAACAAATGATCGCGATAACCATCAACCGTACGGATGCTGATACACATCTGATCAGCAATTTCTTTGTACGTAAGCTCACTGCTGGCCAGCCTTAAAAACTCAAGCTCGCGCGGGTTTAAAATAATTGGCTCAATTTGCTGGTTAAACGAGTTTATTAAAAGCTTGGTAACAAACTCCGGATAATATACCTCACCCTGCGATACTTTTTTCAGGGCCTGTTCAAACTCATAGGGTTCGGCATCTTTAAGCAGGTAACCTTTAACGCCTAATTTAAGCATGGTAAGCACCCGCTCGGCATCCTCCAGCATTGATAAAACAATAACACGGATCTCGGGATAATTCTCCTTAAGCCATTGTGCTGTTGATGCTCCATCCATAATAGGCATGTGAATATCCAGCAAAACAATATCGGGTTTATTTTTAGGCGAAATTTTCCGGATCAGCTCTTCGCCATTACCCGCTTCAAAAAGAATACTGTATCCTTTAAAATTATTTATTAATGATGCAATTCCGCTTCTGAAAAGACGATGATCATCAACTAATGCGATGTGGATTGTTTCCATTAAATATACAATCTTTGTTCAATTGGGTTTAGGGTAATCTTAATTTGACAACCTTTTCCTTCAGAACTGCTAATTTTTGCAACAGCTCCTATTAAAGCTGCCCGGTTTTCCATATTTCTCAAACCCGATCCGTTCTTATTATCAGCTACATCTGTAGAAAAGCCTTTACCGTCGTCGTAGAGCGTTAAATTAAACATTTCGGGAATATATTGCAACGTGATTTTAAAATGAGCCGCCCCTGAGTGTTTAATAATATTATTCAATGCCTCCTGAAATATGCGGAACAGTACCAATTCCCGTTGCTCCCCTAACGAATAAACTTCGCCCTCCACCAATAACTCTGTATCAATTACCCCGCTTTTATTAATTCGTTGCACCTCCTTATCAATAGTTTTTACCAGCCCACTATTGGTAATATGTTCAAAACTCAGGCTTTTTGATAAATCGCGCAGGTCGGTAATCACACTTGCAATCAGCTCCCTGTTTTCGTTGATCCTTACACGCTGCCCTTCATCGCTGTTGGCCATCATGGCAAGGTTTAGTTTAACAAATGATAGCACCTGGGTTACATTATCATGTATTTCGCGGCTTACATAAGTAAATGCTTCCTCCTGTACCTCTATTCGCGCCTTCAGCATTTCCTGCCTGAAATTAGCTTGCAAGGTTTCCTTTTCCTGCTTGTTTTTAACCTGCCTTTTTTGATAAATTATGATAAAGTAAACAACAAACCCAGCCAGTATCAGAAAAAATATAGTTGTCGAAAAAATAATTATATATATATCTGCACTTTTTGAATCCAACTGCTTCATTATATAAAATTGCTTTTATAAACCTTTTTATCAATCAATATAGCTATTCCTGCCGTTAAGTAAAATATATAGTTAGCTGCGTAGTTAACAATTAACAAAGGTGCAAAGCTAATATGGTTCTTATAAAAATAATTTTCGAGCGTATAAAAAATAAACATACAACAGGTGAAAAACACAAGGCTTACAGTAAATAAAAATGCACTTTGCGCATAAAGTTTTTCTTCTGTTGGCTTAAGCATCATCTGTTTTAAATACAACAGCGTATAAGTAATATAGATACAATAAACAACATCTAATGTGTTTGAGGGAAACTGCTTAATACTTTGAAAAAATATAATATTTATTAATTCAAAAATCACAATAATCAATATTGCCGCTATCGTATATTTTTTTAATAATTTACTTGTAAACAGATTGTAGTACATTAATGAGTAAATTATGGACTCAACAACTATATAGAGGTGCTGGGTCCACAAACTATTTTTATACCTGATCCCAAAAAATTTTGCTGCCAATTCTGTTACCAGTGCAAAACCAATAATAGCAGTTAATAGTCTAAATGAGGTAGTAAGCTTATTAAACCTTATTATTCCAAGACTAAAAGCTACAAACAGTAGTAATAAATATATAGAATTAGCAATCATAATTATAATTTACAGGCCGCCACAAAAAGGGGGACAAGCGCCCACCAGCTCATAAAGATCCCCACTGTTTAGATACGGGGCTACTCCATTTGATCCATTATAATCAGGATTAGGCTGTGCCCCTGCAAATACAATAGTAATTATATTTTTTTCGGAATCCGGAAAATCAGGGTGTTTTGCTAAATGAACATTTAACCCAACAAAAACAGGGTTACTCAATATAGCGTCTAAACTGGCTCTATCTATAAAATACCCATTTAATAATTGCTCATCCGGTGTTAATAAAGCTGATCCGCCTGCGGTTGCGTTTTGCTGTTTATAATTTTCGATTAAGCTTTTAGCTAATGTGCGGTCAATAATTGAAGCCATGTTTTTAATTAATTAAGGATTAACAAATAGTTAATAAATATAAGTACAAACACGTTATTTTCACGCGGTGTTTTAACAATGTTTACCGGGTTAAAATACTGCTTAAATACCGTTATTACACGGTTTTAATTACAAATATTTCTTCCTGTTAATTAAAAAGTTGACTTATACTTAATTACAATATCTCTTTTGCCAACTAATGCATATCCTTTTTAAACAAAATGCCATACGTTAATGTTAAAACACACATGCGCAAATTTCTGCAACGTATTTTTACCAGGCCTGTTATAAAGCTGGCTAACACACTTCCGTCAAGACCGGATAAAAAAAGAGTAAATAAAGCGCTTAGTGAATTAAACAGGCAGATCAACGCCAAAGAGGGAAATAAGGGTTTGATCATTCCTTTTAAAGCCGATGGTGATAAGTTTGTGATCCTTTCCGATCAGCACAAGGGAGCACGTGACGGGGCCGATATTTTTGCCAAAGCCGCTAAAAACTACCTGGCCGCACTTGACCATTATTACAAAAACGATTTTTTTTATATAAACCTTGGCGATAGCGAAGAACTTTGGGAAAACCTTTTCGTCACCATAAAAAGACATAACAAGGCTACATTTGAAGCAGAAAAGAAGTTTCTTGGTAAAAAACGGTTCATCAAAATATACGGCAACCATGATCTTTACTGGGATAATGACCCTTTGGCGGCTGTTAATCTTCAAAAAATATACGGGCAAAAAGTCAGCATTTACGAAGGCCTTATTTTAAATACCAACATAAAAAATAAACCTTTGGAAATATACATGACACATGGCCACCAGGGCGATTTGCAAAGCGATGGCAACTGGTTCAGTAAGTGGTTTGTTTCTGATGTATGGGCACCGTTCCAATCATACCTGCGCATCAATCCCAATACGCCGGCTAATAATGATGAGTTAAAAACTGAGCATAATAAAATAATGTATCAGTGGAGCTCGAAACGTAAAAACACTTTATTAATAACGGGGCATACCCATCAACCTGTTTTTAAATCGTTAACGCATCTTGAAAAATTATACCAGGAACTTGATGCGGCTAAGAAAGCTAAAAACACGGCGCTGATAGCAGAACTGCAAAAGCAAATTGTAACCCGTAAAAACAAGGGCGACAGGATCCCAGATTTTAATAATTACCTTGATACTTACTTTAACAGCGGCTGCTGCTGTTTTGATGACGGTGATATAACCGGGATTGAAATTGCCGATGGCTGCATCAGGCTGATAAAATGGGCCTACAAAAAAGGTGGCGCAAGTGAAAGGTTGGTTTTAGAGGAAAGCAGACTGGAAGACCTGAAATTAGGATGATAGCTTGTTAATACGCCGGAATTACCCATCCAACAAAAACACAAACAGCTCTTTGGGGCCGTGAGCACCTAAAACAAGTGTTTTTTCAATATCTGCCGTACGGCTTGGGCCGGTAACATTGCTGATCATTGATGGCAGGTTTGTACCATATTTACTCTTGATCAGTTTAAATCCGTCTTTCAAATCCATCACTAATTGCGAAGTATAGGCCAGCACAATGTGTACGGGCGGGTAAATACTTAGCCTGCGGCCCGCCATATTCGCGTTTGAAAGTAAAATACTACCGTTACGGGCAATTAAAGCTTCGCAAAGGGTAAAACCTACGTCGGCCTGCTCAAAGTCCTTATCGGTTTCAAAAAAGGGGTAACCAAAGTTTGTTAGTATTTGCTGAAGCGGCGGCTCCCAGCAATAAATTTTTCGCCATTTACGCTCTTCGGCCAGCTCCAATAAATTTTCAATAAACTGAACTTCATCTTCACAAAAAACAAACTGGCCCGATATGGCTGTAAACTGCTCGGCAAATATTACCTCCAGCAATTCATCAGTTGGGGGATAATGGGGCATATCCTCAAGGTTAGGATAGGGGTTGTCTCTTTTTTCAAGCAGCGCCTTCCTGATCTTCTTGAGCAGTTTTTCCTTTGATGTTGTTATATCCCTCATTATTCAGTTTTAAAAGTTAAAAGCCCAAAGCAAAAGGGAATTAACCTTGCTTTGGACTTTTAACCTTAAGTTTTTCGACTTAAAGTTTGTTACTCTGTAATTGAGCTTGCTTCTTTGTCTTCGCCGCCTCTTGCAAAAGTACCTGAATGGTCTGCAACACCCTCGGCTACTAAGCCTTTGGCAGCAGGTTCCTGGTCAGCTTCCGGGCCGTTAACAAACTCATCATAAGTTGTACGGTTATCAAAGGGACGCTTACCTAATATCTCTTCCAAGTCAGACTGGAACAATATTTCTTTTTCTAAAAGCTTATCGGCTAATTTTATTAAGCCATCACGTTTATCTATAAGTAATTGTTTGGTACGTTCATAAACAACCGCAATCTGGTTACGTACTTCCTGATCAATCAGTTCCGATGTTTTTTCAGAGTATGGCTTGTTAAACTGGTACTCGCCCTGTGTATCATTAAATGATACATTACCTACTTTTTCATTCATACCATAAATGGTAACCATGGCATAAGCAAGTTTGGTAATGCGTTCAAGGTCGTTCTGTGCACCTGTAGATATTTTACCAAAGGTAATATCCTCAGCAACACGGCCGCCCAATGTCATACACATACCATCTTCCAACTGTTCGGTAGTATATAAAAACTGTTCTTTTGGCAGGTATTGTGCATAACCTAATGCAGCAACACCACGCGGAACAATGGATACCTTAACCAATGGATCGGCATGCTCCAGGAACCAGCCTGCAATAGCGTGGCCAGCTTCGTGATAAGCAACAATGCGTTTTTCTTCCGGAGAGATGATTTTGTTCTTTTTCTCCAAACCACCAATCACACGGTCAATAGCATCCTGAAAATCCTGCATGTCAACTGCCTCTTTGTTTTGGCGTGCTGCAATTAATGCGGCCTCGTTACAAACGTTGGCAATTTCGGCACCTGCAAAACCAGGGGTTTGAGCCGATAGTTTTTTAGCATCAACACCTTCGGCCAGTTTAACCGGTTTTAAGTGTACTTTAAATATCTGCTCGCGGCCAATCAAATCCGGTTTATCAATAGATACCTGCCTGTCAAAACGCCCCGGACGCAATAAGGCTGAATCCAGTACATCCGGACGGTTGGTAGCTGCAAGGATAATGATACCCGAATCGGTACCGAAACCATCCATCTCAACCAATAACTGGTTTAGGGTGTTTTCGCGTTCGTCATTACCACCTACAATATTGTTTTTACCACGGGCACGGCCAATGGCATCAATCTCATCAATAAATATAATACATGGCGCTTTGTCCTTAGCCTGGCGGAAGAGGTCGCGCACACGTGATGCACCCACACCCACAAACATCTCCACAAAGTCAGATCCTGAAAGTGAGAAGAAAGGCACCTGTGCTTCGCCTGCAACAGCTTTAGCCAACAATGTTTTACCAGTACCCGGCGAACCTATTAATAACGCCCCCTTAGGTATTTTACCACCCAGGTTGGTGTACTTTTTTGGATTCTTTAAAAAATCCACAATTTCCATTACCTCTTGCTTGGCTTCTTCCAAACCGGCAACATCATTAAACGTTACCGATACCTGGGCTTCCTTATCAAACAGGGTAGCTTTTGATTTTCCGATGTTAAATATCTGTCCGCCCGGGCCGCCACCTGCACCACCACTCATACGGCGCATGATAAACAACCATACTGCAACAAGCAATACTGCCATTATTATACATTGTACAAACCAGTTTGATAACAGGCTTTCGTGTCCCTGCTCAAAAGTGATAGGCACTTTTGATGCATCGGGCACACCACTTTGCGCAGCGTTTATTGATTGCTTTAAGCTCTCGTACGATGCATCCTGAAAAACATATTGAGGACCATCAGTACCGCCCATGTTAAATGAGCGCTGATCTTTTTTAGCATCGGCATATTCAGGCTTGGTTAAGCTGGCTTTTTTAATGTAAACTTCGGCAACAACCAAATCACCGTTGCGGTAGGCTACTATACGCTCAACATCATTTTGTTTAAGCATGCGTTCCGAAAACCGTTGAAAAGTTATCGGGCTTGTAGTACTACTGTTTAAAAGCATGGCAACCACCAGCAAAACGGCAACAATAATGGCATAAAACCACATAATGTTGGGTTTGGGCGGTTTGGGCGTAATTTTTTTATTCGGTATTTTCCGGATAGGTTTCGGTTTTTCCAATTGATTATCTTTCATTTCTTTACAAGCTCAAACATACAATCTTTTAATTTAATAATTATATGGGTATGATGATGACGCGCTTTTAAGCGCTTATGTTGCGATGCTTAAGCGCTTTTATACATTTTAATCTCAGCATCTCCCCAAAGATCCTCCATCCCATAAAATTCACGTTTATCAGTTCTGAAAACGTGTATCACCACATCAAAGTAATCCAGCAGTATCCATTCGCCGTGCTCAAGCCCTTCTTTACGATAGGCATCTTGTTTTGTGGCCTTATAAATTTCTTCTTCAATACTGTTTGCAATGGCTTTTACCTGTGTGGCTGAATCGGCGTGGCAGATCACAAAATAATCAGCTACCGAACTAAATATATTACGGAGGTCTAACCTGATAATATCATTTCCTTTTTTTTCCTGGATGCCGTGAATGGCAAGCTCAGAAATGTAAGCGGATTCACTTATCGCTTTGTTTTTTACCATCAAAAAGAATTAGTTTTGAACGATTTTAAGTTTAAAATT
Source organism: Mucilaginibacter sp. (assembly GCF_965277465.1). Classification (GTDB taxonomy): domain Bacteria; phylum Bacteroidota; class Bacteroidia; order Sphingobacteriales; family Sphingobacteriaceae; genus Mucilaginibacter. The sequence goes on along the minus strand of NZ_CBDICW010000001.1, from coordinate 836,879 downwards.
ATTATACTTTGCAAAATAACATATTTTCGGGATTATTTGTTGGACAAAATTTTGTAACAATTAAAGAAGTTGACTCAACAAATAATTTTCTCAAAGAATTAGTGTCAAATTCCAAGCCAGTGATTGAAGGTACAGTCATTATGGCAGAAAACCAATTTGCCGGCCGCGGCCAACAGCAAAACGGCTGGCATGCCGAACCCGGTAAAAACCTAACGTTTAGCTTATTATTAAAACCACACTTTTTACCTATAGCTGAGCAGTTTGATCTTGTAAGAGCCATTAGCTTAGGGGTTTTTGATGGGCTTGAACCCCTGCTTGGTGAAAAGCTAAAGATCAAATGGCCCAATGATATTTACTACGCCGACTATAAATTAGGCGGTATGTTAATTGAAAATATGATACAGGGCGGACAAATCAGAAACTCCATTGTTGGCATAGGCCTTAACATTAACCAGGAAAACTATCCCACCCACTTGCCAAATGTTATATCGGTTAAGCAAATCTTACATACGGATTATGATTTAAAAGCTTTATTATCCGAAATTTGCAGGCATATTGAGGCTTATTATTTGAATTTAAAAGCCGGCAATATTGAACTTGTAAGGAAAACGTATCTAAAACGACTATACTGGTTAAACGAACGTAAAGGTTTTAAATCTAAAAATGGTGTATTTTACGGCACTATAACAAGTGTAAGAGATAACGGCCTGTTGGTGGTTGAAAACAATAATGGCGACGAGTTAGAGTTTAGCCTTAAAGAAATTGAATTTTTAAACAAAACACACATATAACAAAAATGAGAAAACTATTGTTGGCGGTAACCATACTGGTTATGAGTATTAGTGCTAAAGCACAGATTGAAGCCCCGGTAAAATGGTCATACGCTGCTAAGCGGATAAGCGCCACTGAAGCAGTTGTGTTTTTAAAAGCTACAATACAGGATGGCTGGCACATTTATTCGCAAACAGTTAAGGATGGCGGCCCAATAAAAACCTCATTTACTTTTGCCCCTGCAAAAGAATATGCCTTGCTTGGCAAAACTACCGAGCCTACCCCGGTTACCAAGTATGAAAAATCATTCAGCATGGATGTGAGCTATTTTGAAAAAACAGTTATTTTTCAGCAAAAGATAAAATTAAAATCGGCCAATGTATCGATAGTAAAAGGCCAGCTGGAATACATGACTTGTAACAACATGAAATGCCTTCCGCCGGAGGATATTGATTTTTCTATCCCTTTAGGTAAATAATAGCACCAAAAAAATGAGATCATTCAATAACCGCGGCTATACAAAAGCCGGATTATTCTTTTTATTAGCATTTTTTACCTTCTTATTAATAGGTGTAAACCCTGCTAAAGCTTTTCAGGGCAAAAAGGCAGATACCACCGTATCTGCAAGCGACGTTCAGTTTACTGACATTCCAACTGCTGCAGACAGCATTGCTGCTGCAAAAAAGAAAGAGCAAAAAACCGCAACTGTACAAACAGCCGCTGTTGCTGCAAATGCTGCAACCAGCGAGGCGCCTAAATCATTATGGCAAATATTTTTAGCCGGATTTTTAGGCGGGTTTGCTGCATTTTTGCTGCCTTGCGTTTACCCAATGCTGCCTTTAACGGTTAGCTTTTTTACCAAAAAAGGAGGCACGCGTGCACACGCTATTTTCCAGTCGTTATTATACGGGCTGTGCATCATATTTATCTATGTTGTTTTTGGGCTGATTATAACTATTGCTTTTGGGCCGGCCGCATTAAACGGACTTGCTACTAACGGCATATTTAACTTTTGCTTTTTTGTACTGCTCATAGTATTTGGTATATCATTTTTGGGTGCCTTTGAAATTACCCTGCCAAGTTCATTTGCCAATAAGCTTGATGAAAATTCAGACCGTGGGGGTTTGGTTGGTATATTTTTTATGGCGGCTACGCTGGTAGTGGTATCCTTTTCATGTACAGGGCCTGCTATTGGCCTGGTGCTTGTTGATGCTGTTAGCAAAGGCGAAAGGCTTGCCCCTGCGGTTGTGATGCTTGGCTTTTCGTTAGCCATTGCATTGCCGTTCACTTTATTTGCCATGTTCCCTTCGGCTTTAAAAAGTTTGCCAAAATCGGGCGGATGGCTTAACAGCGTGAAAGTAATATTAGGCTTTATTGAGATAGGGTTTGCTTTAAAGTTCCTTTCGAATGTTGATTTAGCTTACCACTGGAACTGGTTTGACAGAGAGATCTTCCTTTCATTATGGATCGCCATTGGTATTTTAATGGTACTTTACCTGATAGGTAAGATCAAATTCTCGCACGATAGCGATCTGGGGTACCTATCGGTACCACGTACCTTTATCACCCTTATTATTTTAGCGTTTGTGGTTTACATGATCCCCGGATTATGGGGTGCTCCTTTAAAATCTATCAGCGCATTTTTACCACCATTAAGTACGCAGGATTTTGATCTGTCTTCGGGCACGGGCGCTGCTGCCCCGGCCGCGGCAAATACATCATCCATAAAAACAAAAAAATATGAAGACCTTTTTAAACGCCTGCCAAAGGTTAAGGGCATTGACGATTGGTACGATTATGACCAGGCCATTGAAGTTGCCAAACAACTGCACAAACCTATACTAATTGATTTTACCGGGTGGAACTGTGTTAACTGCCGCCAGATGGAAAACAATGTGTTTCCTAACCCCGAAGTTTTAAAGCTTTTACAAAACGAATTTGTCATGCTGCAATTAGTTATTGATGATAAAACAGAGCTTGCTGCAAGCGATCAAACCAAATCAACCTACAGCGGTAAAACAATAACAACCTTAGGCAGTAAATGGCTTGATCTGGAGATTACCAAATACCAATCAAACGCACAGCCTTTTTATGTGATCATCAACGAAAAGGGCGAAACGCTTGTACCGCCGCAAGGTGCAACACATGACCCTGCCGAATTTGTAACCTATTTAGAAAGCGGTATAGCTGCTTATAAAAAAGGCAAATAAGCACAGATGATCCGTTTAAATTATAATAAAGGGCTTAGCTATGTTAAGCCCTTTATTATTTTTATAAAATCAGTAAACAACAACGATTAATTATTCCCGTTAAAAAATTAGTGTAAATTCGCGGAACTTTATAAAGGGTACTTTTTAGTAACGGGTTAACTTTATATAGATTTTATGCAGATCAAAGATTTTTCAAAACGCTATACAGCGGCTTTCCAAAATGACGCAAATTAAAAATATAGGACTTTTTACCTCTGGCGGCGATTCGCCGGGAATGAATGCAGCTATCAGGGCAGTTGTACGCTCTGCCATTTATTACGATCTTGAAGTTACAGGCATCCGCCGTGGTTACGAAGGAATGATCAAGGGCGATATGTTCCCCATGAACCGCAAATCCGTTTCAAACATTATTCAGCGTGGCGGCACCATATTAAAAACGGCCCGCAGCGATCAGTTCAGAACGCCCGAAGGCCGTAAGATAGCTTATGAGCAATTAAAAAGCAACAATGTTGATGCCTTGGTTGCCATTGGCGGCGATGGTACTTTTACCGGCGCACGTATTTTTGGCCATGAGTATGATATACCTATTGTAGGCTTACCGGGCACTATTGATAACGACCTTTGCGGAACCGATTTTACGATTGGTTACGATACGGCCATTAATACCGTTATTGATGCTGTTGATAAGATAAGGGATACGGCAGAATCGCACGACAGGCTGTTTATTGTTGAGGTGATGGGGCGTGACTCAGGCCTGATCGCTTTGCGTACAGGTATTGCCGCTGGTGCCGAAACTATATTGATACCCGAAAGCAAAACCGATATAAATGCTGTTTTTGACCGTTTGGAAAAAGGCCGTAAAGACAAAACATCAAAAATTATTATGCTTGCCGAAAATGGCGAGGCCGGTGATGCCTTTGAAGTTGGCCGTCAGATAAAAGAACGTTTCCCTAATTATGATACCCGCGTTTCAGTGCTGGGCCATATCCAGCGCGGTGGCAGGCCATCATGCATGGACAGGGTATTGGCGAGCCGTGTAGGCGTTGCTGCTGTTGAGGCATTAAGAAACGGCCATCGTAACGAAATGATAGGCCTAATTCATAACGAGATTGCCTACACCCCGTTTGAGCACGCCCTTAAACATAATGTTGAAATAAACCCCGACTTTTTGAAGATTGTAGAGATCCTGGCAACTTAAAATTGCTGGTCGATACTATTTTCTATATCATAAATGGAGCTATTGCCACCTTATTATAAACTAACCCTTTTGGATTATTAATAAATGGCAATAGCACTTCTATTCATCTGCTTCCTTTCTATTTTTATTGGCCTTGGGATTCTTTCTCATCCTGCAAGCAGTAAAAAAGAGATCCTGCTTAAGGCAGTCCTGTTGTTCTCGGTTATTTTAGTAGGTATTACCGAAGCATTGAGCTTATTTAAGGCCCTCGATTTTCAATCCATCTTTATTACATGGGGTATTGTAACAGCCCTGGTTATGCTTTATCTTTTTCTGCATAAAGAAAAGGCGGTCGACTTTAGCAAAAGCGCATTAGACGCTATAAGCAAATCGCTCACAGGCTTAAAGTTATTTGAAAAAATACTTCTTGCCTTGTTAGCTCTTTTGCTTTTACTGATTTTTACCCAGGGTGTTTTATATCCACCAAATAACTGGGATTCCATGACTTACCACATGGCCCGCATCAGCAGCTGGGTAAGTCATCGGTCGGTAGCACATTATCCAACACACATCATCAGGCAAATTTACCAGCCTCCTTTTGCCGAATATGTAATTACGCACTTTGATATCCTGAACAGTAGTGATCTGTTCTCCAACTCGGTTCAATTCTTTTTCCTGCTGTTTACGTTGGTAAGTACAGCGCTTATTGTGGAAGACTGGGGATTGGGCCGCCCATATAAAATTATGGCCATTGTACTGGCTGCAACCATTCCCGAAGTGGTGTTGCAGGCATCAAGTACACAAAATGATATTGTGGTTTCCTTTTTTATTGTAGCCACCTGGTATTTTGCCATAAAGGCAGTTAAAGGTTGCAAACCTTCCGACTACCTGTTTTTAGGCGCTGCCATAGGCCTGGCTTTATTAACCAAGGGAACGGCATACCTTTTTTTGGCGCCTATACTATTATTATGCGGCATAACTTTATTAATCAGCCTGGTTAAAACAAAGAACTTTAATTACCTATGGTTTTCGCTGATCACTGTTTTTATTGCTGTTAGCATTAATACAGGGCATTATTACAGAAACTATAAGCTAACAGGCAGCCCTTTGGGGGTTGATAAGCAGGAGTCGCAAACCTATTCAAACCAAAAAATGAGCCCGGCCTTGCTGCTATCGGGCATGGTAAAAAACTCAGGACTGCATATGAGCCTGATGTATGCCAAACCAATAGCCGCCAATACCAGTAAAATAATTTACAAATTGCACAACGCCGCCGGTATTGATATTAATGATCCGGCAGTAAACTACCGCAACAATATATTCGATGTAAAAAACGGCATAACAGACGAAGACAGCGCGCCTAATATGTTGCACTATTTACTGCTGCTCGCAGCAGTTATTATAATAATAGCAGCTGCTAAAAAAGCTTATGCTGCAGGTGTATTTCCTTTTTTTATAATAGTTGTCCTGCAGATCATCGTTTTCTGCTTATACTTAAAATGGCAACCCTGGAACTCAAGGCTTCATACGCCTATATTTTTAATTGCAGTACCACTTATTTGTTATGCTTTCAGCATCCACAAAACCTTCCGGAAAATTGGCTATATCATAGCGCCGGTTGTTTTAATTTATGCGTTGCTTGTTTCCCTTCATAACGATAAAAGGCCCTACTCAAATGAGATTACAGGCACAACCCGGTTCCAAAAATATTTTAAGGGAAATGCACCCGCATATCCGGAATACAGTACCGTTATGAATGCAATGTCAAGGTATAACTGTAAAAACATCGGCCTTATTTTAGGGGTTGATGATTGGGAATACCCTTTGTTTAATGATTGTTTTAGCAGGCAGATCAACCCCGTTTACATTAAGGTGGATAATCTCACTAAAGATCTGCCTCAAAACTCAGCAACCGTAGATTGTATTGTTTCAACAGGGCCGCCCAGCCCCTTCATTGATTTTAACGGCAAACGCTTTTATAATCAGACGCTTAAAAATAAAAAGATCGGCTTCTACAAACCCCGGCTTTAATCAGTAATTGTAAAAAATTCATTACACACCACCTTCGCCCAATATTAACCATTAAGTAACATAACTTACATTGCATTTTGTTCGTATGCCAGAAGTATATACATTATATATTGCATCAGAAGCAGTATAAACGAGCTTTTAACCTAATCTTTAACTAAAAAAACCGTTAAAACACGGGTTTCAAAAATTATAATAATTGTTAATCTTTACATAAATTATAACCAGCAGTAAAATTTGCCCCGCTTTTCCGGCTGGTTTTTTTAACCTAAGAAAAACAATTGATACAATTAACAATGAGTAAAGCTTATTAAGCTAATGGTATTTTATTGCTGCCACCCCCTATGCCCTTAGCTATTATTAATTATAATGCTGTTTACTATGACGCAAATAATAGATGATGATATTCGGTTCAGAAAACTGGTGGAGAACAGCTACGAGGGTATTACCCTGCTTGACAAAAACCTGAATGTTGTTTACAGGAGCCTTTCGGCCGAAAAGATAAGCGGGTGGAATGCAACCGAACGAGTAAAAACTTCGCTGATCGACCTGGTTCATCCCGATGAAAGAGAAAGCGTAAAACAGCTTTTTGCTGATCTGCTTAATAGTCCGGGAAGTTCCAAAGAATATATTTTCCGTTCCAGAAAATCAGATGGGCACTACGTATGGCTCGAATGTATTTTTACCAATATGCTTAATGATCCGGATATCAAAGCCATTGTATCAAACTTTAGGGATATAACTGAAAAAAAGCAGGCAGAACTTGAAATAAAGAAAAAAACAGAGCAGATTGAAGATATTTTAGACAGCATCACTGATGGTTTTATAGCTCTGGACGAAAACATGTGCTACACTTATGCCAATAAAAGGGTAGGAAAAATGCTGGGCATTAATATTGAAACATTGATTGGTAAAAACGTTTGGGATCTTTTTCCGGATGCCTTTGGTTCGGCCACCTATCAGGCTATTAACACCGCATTAACCGATAAAATATACGTTTGTAACGAAGACTATTATGCCCCGCTTGGCCTATGGCAGGAAAACCGCGTTTATCCATCAGGCAGCGGCGTATCAGTATTTATAAGGGACATTACCGAAAGAAAAAATCTTGAGGGAATGCTGAACAAGGCTACCGACCTTGCACGTATTGGCGGCTGGGAAATGGATTTGCAGAAACAGGTGGTGCATTGGTCAGACATTACTCGGCAGATACATGAATGCGAACCAGGCTACAGCCCCGACCTGCAAACCGCCATTAATTTTTACAAAGAAGGCGAGAACCGAAATATAATAGCCCGGTTAGTAAAGGAGGCAATTGAAAATGGTACCCCCTGGGATGTAGAGCTGCAAATGGTAACCGCCAAAGGCAACGTTAAATGGATAAGGGATATTGGCGAGGCACAGTTTGCTGATGGCAAATGCGTGCGGCTTTATGGCAGCTTTCAGGACATTGACGCCCGTAAAAAAGCTGAAGTGGCCGAGATACATGCATTAGAGGAGCGCAATGTAATTTTGGAAAGTATTGGCGATGCCTTTTTTGCCGTTGATAAAAACTGGATAGTAACCTATTGGAACAAAATGGCCGAAAAGATAATGGGCAAGCCCAAGCAACAGGTACTTAACCGTAACTTATGGACAGTTTATCACGATGCAGTTAAAAATATCTCGTTTGAAAAATACCACGAGGCAATGGAAACTATGCAGGCTGTTCATTTTGAAGATTATTATGAGCCTTTAGCGCTTTGGTTTGATGTAAGTGCATACCCATCATACGGCGGCTTATCTGTTTACTTTAAAGATATTACCGACCGCAAGCTATCTGAAATACGGCTAAAGGAGCAAAACGAGCAACTACGGGAAATATCATGGATCCAATCGCATATAGTTAGGGCCCCTTTGGCCCGGATAATGGGGCTTATTCCGCTTATTAAAGATCCAAGGACACAGGTGGCCGACAAACAGGAAATGCTGGAATACCTGTTAGTTTCGGCAGTGGAGTTGGACGATGTGATCAGGAGCATTACTGATAAAACTAAACAGGGCACCTATCTTAAGGATTAAATAAACCTTATGGAATTTGATATTTATTGGAAAGATCATCAGTAAAGGTTTTATCAACCACCTGCCGAATCACTTCATCAATTTCATTGCCTACGGTTAGCAAGTGCTCCATGATCTCTTTGTTATCCGGATTAAAAAAGTTACTCCTATCCATTATGTTGATAAGGCCAAGCAAACTTGCCACCGGGCGCCGCAGTTCGTGCGAGGTTAAGGATGCAATATGCCGCAAGCGATCGTTCTGATCTATAATTGCCTTTTCTGTTTTCAGCCTTTGGGTTATATCGCGGGCAAAGCAGCCAATACCTGTAATTTCGCCTTTTGTATTAAAAATAGGGTTAAAGCTTATTTCAAAACACAACACTTCCCCGGTTACCGGATCAATGCTTTCATTTATAACCGTATAGATCTCTCCTTCAAAAGCACGTTTATAATACCTGTCCCAGGTTTCAATTATTTCGGCACTATAGCCCGAATGCTGGTTTGAATAGGCTCCCTCCAATGGCTCAAAGCCTGATAAATGCGTAATTTGATTACGGTAGGCATTGTTCATATAAACATACCGCGTTTCTTTATCTATCGACCAGATCTGATCTTCAGTATTGTTAATTAAGCCTTCCAGGCTGTTTTTTGTCCAGGATAATTCCTCCTGTACCCTCATCTCTTCCGAAATATCTTTTATAAAAACCGTTAACCCTTCGGATGATGGGTAAACGGTTGTATTAAACCATTTATCAAATGGCTCAAAATACTCGGCAAACTGGATTCTTATATTTTCAGCTGCGGCTTTACGGTAGGCCTCCTCAAATTCGGTACCTTTAATCCGCGGGAAGATGTCCCATAATACATGGCCCAAAATGTCTCCGCGTTTTTTATCCCAAACTTTTTCAAAGGCCGCGTTTACTTTCACAAACTGCCAATCGTTGTTAACAATAAAAAACGAGTCGGTGATGCTCTCAATAAAAGTATCCATCTTTTCAGATGTCCGCTTTATTTCCTTTTCAATATTTATTTTAAGGGTTATATCATGGCCAATGCCTTGTATCTCGTTAACCAAGCCATTCTCGTTTACAATGGCTATAAACTCCCATTCGGTGTCGCTCAGGCCGCCTGCCTTATCTATTTTTTTATGTACCAGGTGTGTAACCTTACCGGGGTTACTAATGCAGTTATAAAATGCTTTTTTACACATTGACAGCTCCTCGGCCAAAACCGTGGTTGAAAAGTGCTTCCCTATAATATCATCATTGCTATAACCAAATGATTTTAAAAACTGCTTGTTGGCAAAAGTAAAAAGCCCGTTAATATCAATCCGGATCAGGAAATTGGTTTGAGAATCAATCAAAGAGTTAAGGAACTGTTTACTGATATGCACTTCCGTATCTTTACTGCCGGGCAAAACCTCACTAATAACGCTGAGCATAATTTTATGCCCGGATTGTGGGTCGGTAAACAGATCCTTTTTTTCGCACACCCGCTTTTTTTCGCCGCTTGCCGTAATAATCTGGTATTTTAATTCTACGGTTTCACCATCATAAAGCTTACTGTTAATTTCAGCAATCCGCTCCTTGTCGCAAACAGCAATAATTTCCTGAAGCAGGTTGGGGTTTTTATAAAGATCAACCGCGTTATAACCTAATACGGTTGCAATAGCGGGGCTAACGAACAGGAATTTTTGCTCATTCAGATCAAGGGCTAAAGCAAGATCATTCAAAGCTGTAGGGGGCAGTTCAAGCATGATAAAAATTAACCGCTTTGGCTATGATCATAAAGATAATTATTAAATTTTAATATACTGCTTTGTTTTGTACGCAGGGTAGGCCTGCTAACAAATATTCAATATTATGCGATAGTACTCATATCTGCTGATTTTTTAAAGCATTTTTCCATTTTAATCTGCAAAAAAAGAAACGCATAAGCCCGTCTGGGTTAAAAAAAGTATCACAAACAATAAGTACAAGAACAATATGGCTTTGAAAACACAGTGTTTGGGGTATTATTAAAACACAATCAACTAATGCACAGCCATTAATCAATCCCGATTAATTAAAAAAACCATTTTATTATAAAAATAATTTAATTACCTTTGCATCCCCGCAGAAAGGACTCCGGGGACAATGTTGAATACATAAAATAAAAAAATGGCAACTAAAATCAGATTGCAAAGACATGGTAAAAAAGGAAAACCTTTTTACTACATCGTAGTGGCAGACGCACGCGCTCCAAGAGACGGACGTTTTATTGAGCGTTTAGGTTCATACAACCCAAACACTAACCCGGCTACTATCGACATTAATTTCGACAAAACTCTTGATTGGGTTAACAGCGGTGCACAGCCAACTGATACTTGTCGTGCTATCCTGTCATACAAAGGCGTTTTATACAAAAAACACTTACAAGGCGGTCTTAAAAAAGGCGCTTTGACAGAAGAACAAGTTGAAGGTAAATTCCAGGAATGGTTAGACCATAAAGATGGTAAGATCACTGGCAAAAAAACCAGCTTAACCTCAGCAAAAGACGAAGCACGCAAAGCTGCTTTAGCTGCTGAAGCTAAAAAGAAAGAAGCAAAAGCTGCTGCAATTGTTGCTAAGAACACCCCAGCGGTTGAAGAAGTTGAAGCCCCTGCTGACGAAGAAGCATCTGCTGAAACTGAAGCTGAAAGCGCTGAATAATTTATATTCAAAAAACTTATACAATGGCGAAGCAACCAAAAGGTTCTTCGCCATTGTTATTTAAAGCCATCGCATCATGACGACAGAAGAATGTTTCCGGGTAGGGAGTATATTAAAAACCAAAGGCCTTAAAGGCGAACTGCATATTTATACCGATTTTGATGGTATTGAGGATATAAAGTTTAAATCTATATTTGTTGAAACCGCCGGCAAGCTGGTACCTTATTTTGTCGACTCCATCAAATACCTGCAAAAAAATGCTGCCTACCTTGTTTTAGAAGATGTTGATACCATTGAAAAGGCATCAATGCTGCTTAAAAAGAACATCTACCTGCCCAATAAGCTAAAGCCCAAAAAGAAAAAAGCCGAATTTACCCTGATGGATCTGAAAGGCTTTACCGCCATTGACGATAACGAAGGCGAATTAGGTATAATTACCGATATACACGAATATCCGCAGCAACTAATAGCTACCGTTACCTTTAAAAACTGCGAAGTGTTATTCCCCCTTAACGAGGAAATAATTAAGGGTATAGATGTGGTTAAAGAAATTTTAAGGGTTGACCTGCCCGAAGGCCTGCTTGATATTTATTTGGATTAAAAATATTTTGTAAAGCTTGCTTTACATTTGTAAAGTTTATTTTACATTTGGTAAATTAAACTTTACAAATTATGAAAGCACGCTTTTTATTCCCGTATTGGTGCCGCTTTTTAGGTTATGCCTGCATAGTGGCGCACATCCCTGTTATGCTGATCAGAAAAGGGCTGGACTTTGATCCGCCCGGATCGCCCGAAGGCCCTGAGCTTTTTAACAGCCACCATTTGTTTTTTATGACAACCACTTTGCTGATGCTGATCGGTTTAATACTGGTAGCATTTGCTAAAGAGAAAATTGAAGACGAGCAGATCTCCCAGTTACGTTTAGATTCATTACAGTGGGCTGTTTACCTTAATTACCTTATCCTTGTAATTACTTTGGCATTTACGCGTACCAGTGATTTTTGGGATATAGTACACGTAAACCTATGGGTACCGCTGGTGTTTTTTATAGTCCGTTTCAGGTGGGTTATCTTTCGCCTGAACCGCTCATTAAAGTTGGAGAAATAGCTATCATGAAAAACAATATCCGCGTAGAGCGCGCCATAAAAAATATAACCCAGGCTGATCTTGCCGGGCGGGTTGGCGTATCAAGGCAAACCATAAACACTATCGAAAGCAATAAATATGTACCTTCAACCGTGCTGGCCCTTAAAATTGCCCGGGTATTTGGCAAACCGCTTGAATATATATTTATGCTGGAGGATGGCGATTAGTAAAATTTGATTTACCATAAAACCCATACAAAATGGAAACAAAAGTAACATTCGCACCCCTGCTATCTATCAGGAACGGGGTTAGCGACCTTACATTTTACGCCAAAGCATTTAATGCTACCGAGGTAATGCGTTTCAGCAATGATGATGGCGCTTTGCATGTGGCAGAGCTTTCAATAAATGGCACCATTTTTCACGTACACGAACAAATGCCAAACCCGCATCTGTTTAGCCCTGATAAACATAACGGAACCACGGTAACCTTAGGCCTTTTTGTGGATGATGTACACGCTGTTTTTAACCAGGCTGTAGCAGCAGGCGCTGTCATCCTCTCGCCGGTGCAGGATTATGACTACGGCTACCGCCAGGGCGAACTACAGGACCCGTTTGGGCACCATTGGGTGATACAGAAAAAAATATAGTTGAGTAGGTTAAAGGCGAAAGGTTAAGGGTTAAAGGTTGAATATTTTTGATATACCCTTGCCTGGTAGTTTGCTCTTTAGCTTAACTTAAAAAAGTAGCTATCTTTGCGCCATGCGTTTTGACATTATCACTGTATTACCCGGTTTATTAGAAAGCCCTTTTGCTCATTCCATTTTACAGCGGGCACAAAGAAAAGGAATAACCGAAATACACGTCCATAACCTGCGCGAATACTCCACCGGGAAACAAAAAAGTGTTGATGATTATCCTTACGGCGGCGGCAGCGGTATGGTGATGACCATACAGCCTTTTGCAGCCTGCATTGAAAAACTGAAAGCTGAGCGTGAATATGATGAAGTGATATTTATGTCGCCCGATGGCGAAACGCTTAACCAGCCGATAGCCAACCAGCTCTCCGGCAAAAAAAACATCATTATACTTTGCGGCCACTATAAAGGCATAGATCAGCGCATCAGGGATCTTTTTGTTACCCGCGAGATTTCCATTGGCGATTATGTATTATCAGGCGGCGAACTGCCTGCGGCTGTTTTGGTAGATGCTATTGTAAGGCTGATACCGGGCGTTTTATCGGATGAAACCTCCGCTCTTTCAGATTCTTTTCAGGATGGACTGCTGGATGCCCCTGTATATACCCGCCCTGCCGACTGGAACGGCCACAAGGTGCCCGATATACTATTGAGCGGCAATACCCCCGAAGTTGAGAAATGGCGCTTTGAGCAGGCTGTAGAGCGCACCCGATTGCGCAGGCCCGATCTGCTGGGCGAATAGCCATACTGCAACCCGTATTGATTGATATGGCATTTTGTGCATTATGTTGGTAAAAAGTTAAATGTGGAAATTTTTAAATTGGGCTTTTATATATTAAAAAAAATCCCTATAATTGCAATCCGATTTTTACGGGCTAAAAATCGGCTTTAAGAGCTAAAAATCATGGATTTAGTAAAATTTGTTGAAGAACAATCAGTAGTAGTAAGACAACTTCCGACCTTTAAGGCTGGTGATACTGTAAGTGTACATTATAAGATCAGGGAAGGAAATAAAGAACGTATACAGGTTTACCAAGGTGTTGTTATACAACGTAACAGTACTGGTAACACTGAAACATTTACCGTTCGTAAAGTATCAAATGGAATTGGTGTTGAGCGTATTTTCCCTGTCAACTCTCCAAACATTGATAAAATTGAAGTGAACAGCTTTGGTAAAGTACGTCGTGCTAAGTTATATTACTTACGCGCACTAACTGGTAAAGCAGCTCGTATCAAGTCAAAAAGAGTTTAATTACAGTTACCCTGCTATCTTCAGGGCAATTGCAAAGATATTAAGCCTTTCCGGTTTTCCGGAGAGGCTTTTTTTCGTGAACTTATAGATAGCGATTTAAATTGCTGTTTTATAATTCCTCTATTTGCCAAAAACATCGGCATCACGAAAACAAAACAACCCCATGCTGCACCTTATTAGGATTAGTGTGAGATTGCTTTGCTATAGCGATAATGGTTTGGTATTACTTATAAAGGTTTAGCCAGGTAAGTTGCCAGTTGCATAATACTACCTGCTACTACGCCTATTTGCTGTTGTGCCTCGGTAAAGTTGCGCTGTTCAATGGCTTCCCTTATACCGGGCAGTGTTTTTACCCCATAGCCTGTATAAAAGCCCGGTGCATAAATAGTGTGCCTGTACCAGGGCCTGCGTGGTAAACCTTCGGCCGATAGCAATTGCTGTTCCGCATGGAAGAGTAACTTGTTCAGCTTATCCTTATCCGCATCGGTGGCTGATGCCGCCGTCCAGCTCAAAGCCAATTTATCTGCACTTTTCTTTAACGAATCCAAAGCTGTTTTTAAGGCAGAAAAATCAAGTTTGGGTACTTCTGCTTTTGCAACCGGTAATTGTTCGTGCTTGGTTGGGTCGGCAGCTATGGCATAATCATTTGATTTTATCAGCTGGTTATCCATCTCGGTATTCTCGCGCATCTTTTCAGCTAACTCGCTAACCTCTTTGGCGTATTTATCGAGGGTTTTATAAAGGCTGCGAAAATCAAACGGAAGCAGGTCGGCATCGGCCATCCGCAAAACAGCATGCCCTGTGGTTTGGGCAAGGGTTACACCATATTTAAAACCCGGATCTTTAAACCTTACGTAATCATCATACGAATCATAAATAGAGTGGTACTCGCCCCCGCCATCTTCACCGCCATAGCCCACATTTAAAGTTGGGATACCCAAATGTTGTAAAAAGGAAGAAAAATCAGATCCTGAACCTAAAGCTTCCAAACGGCTGCCTTTTCTTTCTAAAATTTCTTTTTTTGCTTTGGCAGATGAGGCGTCAACCAATTCATGTGCTTTAGCCCTGTCAAACACGCTAACGTTAGCCTGCGGGTCAATCACATTCTGCGCTATCTCATCAACAAACGTTTCTAATGCCTGCGAGCCGCCTGCGCCTAAAAACCCACGGCCGCTATCGTCCGAGTTAATATAAACAACCGCCTTTTCCTGCAATTCTTATCATGCCCCTCTGCATATTCTGTCGATCCTAACAAACCAGGTTCCTCGCCATCCCATGAGCAATAAACAATGGAACGCTTGGGCTTCCACCCCGTTTTAAGCAAATCGCCCAAGGCTTTGGCTTCATCCAGCATAGCCGATTGACCGCTTATCGGGTCGCTGGCACCATTTACCCAGGCATCATGGTGGTTACCGCGCATCACCCATTCTTCGGGGTATTGTGAACCTTTTATTTTGGCAATAATATCATAAGCGGGAACCATGTCCCAGTTAAATTCCATTTTTAAATGCACCATTGCCTTACCCGGGCCAACATGGTAAGTAAGGGGTAAGCCGCCCTGCCAGTCGCGCGGGGCAACAGTACCATCTAAAGCAGCCAAAAGCGGCTGTGCATCGTGATAGCTTATTGGCAGTACAGGGATCTTCAATATCGTTACGGCATCTTTTCTATCCAGGCGCTTAGCGTCCTTTGTGGCCCCCACGCCTGGCGTAAGCGGATCGCCGGGATAAATTACCATATCCATTACCGAACCCCGCTGAACACCGTATTCGCTCTTGTATGCGCCTTTAGGATACACTTCGCCAGCGGAGTAGCCATCATCCTTAGGATCGGAGTAAATGATACAGCCAATAGCCCCGTGCTCATAAGCTACTTTGGGTTTAATACCCCGCCATGAGCGGCCGTATTTGGCTATTACAATTTTCCCCTTCACATCAATACCTAATTTAGCCAGGGTTTCGTAATCATCAGGCAAACCATAATTTACAAAAACCAACTGCCCGGTTACATCACCATCCCCGCTCCAGGCATTATAGGTAGGCAGTTGATTGGCCTGGCCCGATGTTGCATCCTGTGCCAGTGCAGGTTCTTTAAGCAGTGCGGTATATTGGGTTGGGCCGGTAAGCTCCAGCAAGCGTGTTTTGGGTGTGGGGAAAAGCACGGTATAGGTTTCTATATGCGCATCAAGGCCGTAGCTTTTATATTTCTGTAATATTTTTTCGGCAACGGCTTTGCTCCCCGGTGAGCCAAGATTATGCGGGAAAGCGGAAAGCTCTTTAATGGTTTCGCCAATGTAAGGCGCGCTTAAGGAGGCATCAAAAGCCTGCTCGGCTTTTATTTCTTTTGCTGCCGATGCATCATTAAAACCTGTAATGCTTTTTTGCTGTGCCTGCGCTATGGCGGCTATTGCTATAAAACCAAGAGTAAGTGTTTTTTTCATTTCCGGGGATGATGGTATCCCGTGAAATTAGCGAATTTGCGATAGATTGACAAATGGCAATTGCGGGCATAACAACAGTATTCGCATAACCGTGAATAGCCCGCAATAGCTGATTATAGCTCCTTAACAAAATCGAGCATGGCCTGCCCGGGGTCTGCTTGTTTCATAAAATTTTCTCCAATTAAAAACCCATTGAAACCGGCAAGTTTTAGTTGCTTAATGGTTTCAGGATTGCTGATGGCACTCTCAGAGATCTTTAAAAATTCAGCAGGAATATGTTCCGCTAAGCGGTATGATGTTTCTACAGATACCGTAAAATCAGCCAGGTTACGGTTATTTACGCCGATGGCATCTAAATTTGGATTGATGCTTCGCTCCAGTTCCTCCAGGTTATGCACTTCAAGCAAAACATTTAAATCAAGGCTTTTTGCCAGCGATGCCAACGTCTGGATCTCATCAGGGGTAAGGATAGCCGCGATCAGCAAAATAATATCGGCCCCTAATGATTTGGCTTCAATTACCTGGTATTCGTCAATCATAAAATCCTTACGCAAAACCGGTATGGTATTGGCCTGCCTTGCTGCTAACAAATCGGCTTTTTTACCCATAAAAAAATCACGATCGGTTAATACTGACAGCGCCGAGGCCCCAGCTTCGGCATAGCCATTGGTAACTGCCTTTACACTTACCTTATCATTAATGATCCCTTTTGAGGGCGACTTGCGCTTAAACTCGGCAATTATGCCGGTGCGCAGCGGATCGAGCAAAAACTGTTTAAAAGAATAACAATCGCGCTGAAACAAGTCTGATTCTTCCAGCTTGGTATATGAAGTACGCTTTTTTGCTGCCTGTACCTCGCGTTTTTTATTGATAACTATTTTATCGAGTATGTTCATTGTTAAAGTCATTGGTCATTGGGTCATTGGTCATTTCTTTTTGGGCAAACCAATACGCAATCCTTATTAAAAACTTTTATTTAAGCCACAACCTTGTTTAAAACAGGTGCTAACCAGTTCTGCATCATTTCTTTTCCAAACTCGGTTAATATTGATTCCGGGTGAAACTGTACCCCGCGCACATCATATTCCTTATGCCTTAATGCCATTACAGAATTGTCGGCCTCATCAATAGCGGTTACTGTTAATATATCGGGCAGGGAATTGCCATCAACTACCCAGGAGTGGTAGCGCCCTACTTTAAAACTTTGGGGCAGGCCGGTAAATAGCTTCTCGTTTGCATCCGTCACTTTTATAGGTGTGGCTATACCATGCATTGGCTGGCTAAGATTATACAACTGCCCGCCAAAAACTTCGGCAATGGCCTGCTGGCCAAGGCATACGCCAAATATGCTTTTTGTTGCAGCGTACTTTTCAATTGCCTGCAATAGTAAACCCGCCTCGCTCGGAATGCCTGGCCCCGGCGAAAGGATGATCCGATCATAAGCATCAACATCTTCAATGCTAAACTTATCGTTTCTCCATACATCACATTGCATACCTATTTCATTCACCAAATGCACCAGGTTGTAGGTAAAGGAATCATAGTTATCTATGATCAGTATATTTTTATTCTTTTCCATTTTATAGTTCCTCCGCCATTTCAATAGCTTTTCTTAATGCAGCTATTTTGTTGTCAACTTCTTTTAATTCGCTTTCGGCTATTGATCCTGCTACAATCCCGGCACCGGCCTGGTAATGCAGCGTATTGTTTTTGCTTAAAAACGACCGGATCATAATGGCATGGTTAAAATCGCCGTTAAAACCCAGGAAACCAATTGCGCCGCTGTAAAAGCTGCGTTTTGTTTTTTCGTTTTCGTCAATGATCTCCATTGCGCGGTATTTTGGTGCGCCGCTTAAGGTACCAGCCGGGTAAGTATCAGCCACTACTTTAAATGACGACACGCCTGGCAGCAGTTTTCCGCTCACGTGCGACACTAAGTGGATTAGGTGTGAATAGTATTGTACTTCCTTAAATGCTTTCACCTCAACCCCGCCACAGTGGCGGCTCAGGTCATTACGTGCCAGGTCAACTAACATCACGTGCTCGGCCGACTCTTTTGGGTCATTCTCCAGGGCACGTGCTATCTCGGCATCCTTTTCATCATCGCCGCTGCGTTTAAATGTGCCGGCAATAGGAAATATACTTGCAACCCCGGCTTTCACTGTGATCTGCGCCTCCGGCGATGAGCCGAAGATCCTGAAATCGCCGTAATCAAAATAGAACAGGTATGGTGAAGGGTTTATAGAACGTAAAGAACGGTATACATTAAACTCATCGCCCAAAAACTTTTTAGAGAATCCTCTTGAAGGCACGATCTGGAAAACATCGCCGCGGTAAATGTGCTGTTTCATTTTTTCAACAACGGCTATAAACTCCTCGTTGGTTAGGTTTGATTGTTCGGCGTCCTTGCTTTCAAAGCCGTACTCCGGGAAGTTTTTGTTCCTTATCAGGTCGGCTACTTTTTCGAGGCCGTTATTTTCGGCTTCGCCATCGGGTTGGTTATGAAAAATATACAGCTCATTTTTAAAGTGATCAATTGCGATTATATACCGGTAAATATGGTATTGCATCACCGGGATCTTCCGGCTGGTATCATCAGTCTTTTTTAGTTGAATGGTTTCAAAATGCTCAACTGCCTCGTGTGTAAAATAGCCGAACAAACCGTTGGATATTATTTTAGACGGATTAACATTGGTTTCAAAATCACCAATGTATTCATTAATTTTAGTGATCAGGTCAAACTCACCGGCTGCATTGTTTTCTTCGGTACCATCCGGATAGGTGATCTTCAATTCGCCGTTGTTTAAAACAAACCCGCTGATAGGTTCGCAGCAAACATAGCTCAGGCTATTTTCACGGCTATGATAGTCAGAACTTTCTAACAGCAGCGAATTGGGGAACACATCGCGCAGGCGTAAATAGATGCTTACCGGGGTAGTGGTATCGGCAAGCATTTTTTTATGGGTGGTTATAATTTTATACTTCTTCATATTCTATTTTAAAAATTCCTCAAAAACAAAAAAACCCAGCGAATGAGGTTCGCCGGGTTTCCTATTTAGGTTTACAATTGATTAATCGTTCAGATCAAAAACATCACCGGCTGCCAAACTTAATTGGTGCCACCAGCTGTTATTATGATTGATTTTGATCATTGCGGTCACAAATTTATAAAGAAAATTGAATTAGCAAATTTTTTCTGCACTTTTTTATCATTATGAGCCTAAAACAGGC
The DNA here is from genome assembly GCF_965277465.1 of Mucilaginibacter sp. Classification (GTDB taxonomy): domain Bacteria; phylum Bacteroidota; class Bacteroidia; order Sphingobacteriales; family Sphingobacteriaceae; genus Mucilaginibacter. The sequence goes on along the minus strand of NZ_CBDICW010000001.1, from coordinate 817,257 downwards.
AAATGACCGGCCACTATTGCGCCCACAATTACCAAAAGAGCTATAATATAGAATATTGCAGTGGTTTTGTACTTCGCCTCGGCCAGGGTTTTCTTTTTTGATTTACTGTACCCTACGGTAATTAATGCGATTGCTATTACCATCATCACCCAATGTTCAACGGTAAAATAGCGAGTGGTTTCGTTTTTCATGGTACCGCTGTTAAACTGAACCAGCGGGCTTACAAAGTATAATACGATACCGATCAGTAATTGCGTATGTGCCGATATCAGGGCAAAAAGGTTAAGCTTACGGCTGGTTTCGGTGTAGGGTTTTTTACCAAACCAACCTATTAATGATTGAATAATGGCAACTAATAAAAGTATAAAAACAATATACCTGAAACCCGAGTGAAGCTCTTTAATAAAGAAATACATAATGAAGGATAAATTTTATCCGAATATACAATGAATATTTTTTATTAAAAGCGCAATTGCATATGCCTAACAGCAAAATAAAAAAAATGACTTAAGGCTTGCCGAATGCCAATCAGGCAGTTTCGCTCAATGGCGGGATAGACTTATGTTCGGGATTAATATGCGCTTTTTCCTTTTTTGCGAAAAGGGTTTTAGCTTTATCCCACAAGCCAATTACTGTATCTTCGCTGATGAACCGGGAGGCCCTTTGCGAAGCAACACTTACCAATGTCTTTATCAGGAAATTTGAATGCCTGAAAAGCGTTTTATTTAAAGTAAACGGTAAAACTATGCGCGATACTAAACCAAAAATATCCTGCTCAAAAAAACCTTTACTGGCCTCGCCACCTTTATTACCGGATTTTGGAAACAAAGAATAAAAAGTTGAAAACACTGCACTCAAGTTTTTAAAGCGTTCGCCAAGGGCTATACTCTGCTCCTGCTCTATACCTTTAAGGCGTAAAATTTCACCTCTTAAGTCATCTACGTTTTTAATAGAAATATCCATTATACTTAGTTTTTAAAAATTTTATGGATAAATGCATTAACTATTGGCTTCTCAAGCGCATGCCTGTTATATTTAACAGCAAATGCAATTATCAGGTAAATTAAGGCTACGCATCCAAAGCCCATCCAATAAGAGTTTAATACCTGTGCTAAATAAAAGGCAAGTGTAAAACTGGCAAATATGAAAGCTAATACCATGCTTACAATAACAGCAATATCGGCAATAATACCGGCTGCAATAGACGAGCCGCCTTCAATAGCCTGGTATTTTGCAAGCTTTATACGTGTTTCAGCATATTCCTTAAGCTGATCAATAATTGGTGGTGGCGTATCTTTTTTGGCTTCCATATAATTTGGTTTAGTTTTAGTGGTTAGTATGGAGTTATACAGAAATTCAATATAACTCCGTACCAACAACCGTTAACTTATGTTATGCGTGCTCCAGGTCGTCCTGGTATTCTTCTTCAGCACTATTAATCTTTGATTTAATGTTATCTACTACTTTATCTTTTAAATTTAAAAGATTGTCAATTTCAGCTGCGGCGGTTTCTTTTATTGAATCACCCAGATTTTTTAATGAGTCGGCTAATTTATCACGAGTTTCGTTGCCTTTGTCTGGTGCAAATAATACGCCTAAAGCTGCTCCTGCCGCCAGCCCTACAAGCAATGCGACAAATACTTTTGAGTTATCGTTCATATACTATAAATTTTTAAGTTGGTTAATTGTTTTAATTATGATTAAATATCTTGCCAATTGTTACTAACGGACTTTTTGTCCTTCAATTGCGTTTTGTTTTTCAAAGATCGCGCCAGTTAATCCCATTTACAAATATTTATCTGTCAAATCAGGTTTCGGGGCTGGTTCTTATCCGCTCCAGGCGATCGGCCGCCATCCGGTTAGTTTCATATATCTCCAATAATAACAAAAAGTAGGATAATAATAGCGGCCCGAACACCAATCCAAGGATCCCAAATAAAGGTATACCTATAAAAACACCTATAATTGATATGATGGGATGTGTATTAGCTACCCTGCGGTTAATGATCATCCTCAATACATTGTCAACATTACCTATAAACAGTAAGCCGTAAGCAAGCAATAAAATGCCCTTTACATTATGCCCGGTTGCAAACAAAATAATACTGGCAGGTATGGTAAGCGTTGGCGCACCTACTACCGGTAAAAAAGATATAAAGGCACCTATCACCCCCCAAAATATAGCATCGGGTATACCAAATGCATAAAAACCCATAGCTAACAATGTTCCCTGTGTCATTGCTATTAACCCCTGCCCCAATACATTGGAGTAGGTTGAGTTACGCAGCGCTACAGCAAACTTTATGGCATGCTGCTCGCGGAAGGGGGCATATTTTAACAGTGCAGTTTCAAACTCCCTTATCTGCGTAAACATAAAGTATAGCAAAAAGTACATTACCAGCAAAGTGATAAGAATATTGGCCGCACTACCCAAAATTGAAGGGAACAGATCTGTTGCATACGACCCCAACTTTTGCATGGTATTTTCGGCAATGTGGGGCTGGTTAAAATTATAGCCCGCGTAATCGTCTATCTTTGATACCCACTCCTGGATATTAAAAGTATCGCGGTTTAGTCCCGAAATTTTATTAACCACCATAATGCTTAATGACATCATAGGGATAACGATTACGATAAGTGATATTAAAATTATAATTAAGGCCGCGAGCGATTTGCTCCACCCCTTTTTTTCAACCATGAGCAGGTAAAATGGCCTAAAAATAGTGAACAATACAATGGCGCCAAGAATAGAGCTGAATAAGCCGCTTAATGCATATAACAGGAAGCACCCCAGGATTATAATACCTGCAAGTATGATGTTATTGCGCTGCTTATAATTAAAGATTGACATTAAGGCTTAAATTATAATTATTAACCTGAAAAAGGGCAAAAAGTTTTCTGCAAATAAGAATATTAACTGCTGAATTGACCGGATTATTATACGGGAAGGGCTTTATAATGACTGATTAATTGCTAACCAGTTTTATTCATTTTCCTTTAAAAGACTGTCGATTTTAGCCGAACTGAGGGAGATAGAATCCAGGTAAAAAACGCAGTCGGCAGATGGATCGGGGATCTCGTATCGCAGCTGCTCAACGGCAAGGTAAATATTTGAAAGCTGATTTTTTACATCATGTTTTAAGGCCCGCAAGGCTTCGTTATTAATGCCTTTTTTAGGCTGTGCTTTTTCTTTTGCGGGTGCTTTCATTTTTACTTGATATTAATGGCCTTCATTTTATTATACAAAGTTTTACGGTCAATGTTCAATATTTCTGCAGCGCGGGTTTTATTGAAGTTAACTTCGCGTAAAACTTTTAATATGGTTTCGTATTCGGCTTCAAGGGCGGCATTTTTAAGGTCATGCCTGTTCTCCTTTATTTCCTGCAACTCAGCAATCGGTGCGTAATCATAAGTGGGTACTTTAAAGTTCGATATCTCGAGCGGTAAAGCTTTCATCGTTATCTCATTGCCTTCGGTAAGCAATGTGGCCCGCCTTACAACATTTTTCATCTCGCGGATGTTTCCCTGCCAGCGGTAATTCATAAAACTGTCAATCACCTCTGGCGAAAAGTTGGTAACATTACGCCCAAGTTCATGATTGGCTATTTTTAAAAAGTGATGGGCGAGCAGCATAATATCTCCTCCGCGTTCGCGCAGGGGCGGTATATATATGCTAAACTCATTAAACCGATGGTAAAGGTCTTCCCTGAACTTTCCCCGCTGAATACCATCTACCAGGTTCTCGTTGGTTGCTATAATTATACGTACATCAAGGCTTATCTCTTTTGTACTGCCAATTCTTTTTACTTTTCTTTCCTGCACGGTTCTAAGCAGGGCAGCCTGGATCTCGTAGGATAGGTTACCTACCTCATCTAAAAACAAAGTACCGCCATTGGCCATTTCAAAGTGCCCAATTTTGGTATAAAGCGCACCGGTAAATGATCCCTTTTCGTGGCCAAAAAATTCGCTGGCCGCTAATTCTTTGGTAAGCGATCCGCAATCCATTGCTATAAATGGCTGGTTATGTCTCGGGCTGTTTATATGGATACTTTTAGCAACCGATTCTTTACCGGTACCGCTCTCACCTAAAATAATTACGCTGTAATTGGTAGGGGCAACAAGCTCTATCTGCCTCATTAAATCCTTTGATACCTTGCTGGTACCTAAAACAAACTCATTGGCAAGCGCCTGTCTTTTACTTTCTTTTGATGATCTGTCGCTTGTATTGGTGTTGGTATTAGTAGTTTCGGGCCTGTCCTCAACCAAAGCATAATGTGTTTCAATAGCCTTGGTTATGGTAGTTAATATTTCATCCGGATATAGGGGTTTGGTAATGTAATCATAAGCGCCCATCTTAATCAGCTCAACTGCCATTTTAATATCAGAGTAGCCGGTAATTATAATTACTCCGGTTTGCGGATATTGTGTTTTAATGTTTTTAAGCATTTCGCGGCCATCGGTATCCTCCAGCCTGAAATCACATAATACAAGGTTATAATTCCCGTTCTTAAGGTATTCCATACCAATGGTACCGGTTGATGCTGTGGTAACATCAAACCCATTACGCGCTAAAAACTTTGAAAGTAATAGCGCAACATTAACTTCATCATCAATGATGAGTATTTTCTTCATACCAGATACTACTATAATTTTTTAGGGGATTTATTGCATGTTAATTAAACATACCGGTCCGCTAATTTATAAATTTAATACCATGATACGTTTTTGAGCACTAAAAAGTTCTGAAAACAAAAAAAAGGAGGCCATAAGCCTCCTTTTTTTATTTAACCATAGGTAGAAATTACTTATTTAGTAGAAAACGCGTAAGCAACACGCAAACCAACAAAGTTTACTTTGTCTTCGTAAATTCCGCTGTTAAATTTGGTTGATGCTTCGTACCTAACACCTGCATCAATGTAGTTTTTACCGCCTAAAGCAAACTGGTAACCTATTTGTGGTGCGTATACAAATGCTGCTGATTTATCATCGCCTAAATCAGATTTGTTTAATAAAAATGCTACACCAGCTTCGCCCTTTACGTAAAAGTGAGGAACGATAAAGTATTTTAAACCTGCTTTTACCGGTAATAACTGGATGTTTGTTGCATCAATACCTGTTCCGTCGATATTCTTTTTGCCAAAAACATTGTTATAACCTGCGTTAACAGTAACAAATAAATTTTGTGCAACAGGAATATCAGCCTGTACCGAACCACCAAGGTTCCAGTTGTAATTGTTTGATAATTTTCCGGTAGGAAGGCCACCATCAACGCCTATGCTCCAAACTATGCCGTTTGATGAAGTTGTAGTAGAAGTTGTTGTTGGGGTACTTGTTTGTGCTTGTGCACCAAAGGCTAAACCTGCAAATGCTGCAACTAATGCTGAGATTTTTAATGTACTTTTCATGACTATATGTGTTATTATTTCGTTGTGTTTTTGTTAACACGAAGCAAAGTAACATCACAAAAAAAAATTATTTTTCATCCTATTGTCACGATTGTTCAATCGATTGATTAACAGTAAATTAATTTTTGACCAATAAGGATAAATAGTCAGCCCTGTGTAATAATCAGGTTAAAAGCCTTTAAAGTCAGGTTTTCGTTTTTCTAAAAAGGCAGCTACACCTTCTTTAAAATCGGCCGTTCCAAAGCAGTTGGCAAACTCATTTATTTCTACTTCAAAACCATTAACGCCATCTTTTGCAGCAGCATTAACCGCCGTTATGGCCGATGCTATGGCCAATGGCGCGCGTAAAAGAATCTTATTTAATATCTCTTCGGCCTTGTTAAGCAGTTCTTCCGGACTGGTTACATGGTTTACCAGGCCATATTGTTGCGCCTCGGCAGCGGTTATCATGTCGGCAGTCATAATCATTTCAAGGGCCTTGCCCTTACCTATTAATTGCGTTAAACGCTGGGTACCGCCATAGCCGGGCATCAGGCCTAAAGTAACTTCGGGTAAGCCCATTTTTGCATTAGCCGATGCTACACGGATATGGCAGGCCATAGCCAGCTCCAAGCCGCCGCCCAATGCAAAACCATTTACAGCGGCAATTACGGGTTTATTTCCGTTAGCTATCAAATCAAAAACGGTGATTTGCCCGTTTCTTGCCAGCTGCCTGCCACCATCGGCATCAAGGCCTGCAAATTCCGAAATATCAGCCCCGGCAACAAAAGCTTTCGGCCCTGCCCCGGTTATTATTATACCGCCAATGCCGGGGTTATGGAAAGCATCATAAAAAGCGGTATGCAATTCGGCAAGGGTGGCTTTGTTCAATGCATTCAGCTTGCTTTCGCGGTTAATGATAATATACTGTATGCGCCCTTTATTTTCTATCAGTAAATTCTGGAATAACATGATCGGTCTTGGTTTAAAAATTCCGGTGCTGGTGCACCCAATCGGTTATATATTTAACAATATCCTGCGTGCTGGTTCCCGGCGGAAAAAGCTCGCCAACGCCAATAGTTTTAAGCTCGTCCATGTCATCCTGCGGAATAATGCCGCCACCTGTAACCAGCACATCGTCCATTTCTTTTTGCTTAATCAAATTCATGATCTTCGGAAAAACGGTCATGTGTGCACCTGAAAGTATGGAGATGCCAATGGCATCCACATCCTCCTGCAAGGCGGTATTCACCACCATTTCTGGTGTTTGACGCAGGCCGGTATAAATCACTTCCATCCCTGCATCACGCAGCGAGGTGGCAATAATGCGTGCGCCACGGTCGTGCCCGTCAAGCCCAACCTTAGCAACTAAAACACGGATAGGGCGGTTAAAGGTATTGCTCATAATTTATTCGAAGCTAAAAAACTCTATTAACGTTTCGCATACTTGTTTGCAAGTTTTTTCGTCCATTACACCAAGCTTTTTTACTAATCTTTGTTTTGAAACAGAACGGATATGATCCAAAGCAATTTGCCCTGTTTTATTTTGAAAGATACAATTTATACGATGAGGATATGGCTTTATTGCCGATGTCATGGCGGTTACGGTAACCGTTGCCAATAATCCGTTAACTTCATTAGGAGATATTACAAGGTATGGCCGCGTTTTACTAATTTCGCTTCCTACAACCGGGTTTAAGTCAACCAGCCAAACTTCAAAGCGTTTAATTACCATTGCCATTCCTTATCGCTTATTTCATCATTAAAACCTTCCAATAACTCAGTATCTGGCTTGTGCCCTTCATTTATTGCAGTTGTTAACTGCTCTTTCCATCCTGTTCTCGCTTTCTTTTTTGATTTGATGAGAATACCATCAGCTGTAGGGTCGATCTCGATATTATTGGATAACTCGTATTGCTGAATAAGTGATTTAGGAATCCGGATACCAAAAGAATTACCGATTTTAATGAGTTTTGTTTCCATATTACCAAAGTTAGCACAATGTAATTACATCCGCTAATTTTTGTGCTAATTGTGTGAATGATGTGTAATTGTGTGAAAATGTGTGACCCATTTCACATTTCTAAAGGTAATATGTACTTACAGGTGTGAAATTTTGTGTAAAGTTGTTCACACTTATGCCTATTTTTGCCGACTGTTAATCACACCATGAGCGAAGAAAAATCATTAAATTTTATAGAAGAGATAGTTGAAGAAGATTTAGCCAGCGGCAAAAACGGCAGCCGGGTGCTTACCCGTTTCCCGCCCGAGCCTAATGGCTACCTGCACATAGGCCACGCAAAATCCATCTGCTTAAATTTTGGATTGGCTTTAAAATATGGCGGCAAAACCAATCTCCGTTTTGATGATACCAATCCGAGTAAAGAAGAAACTGAATACGTTGACAGCATAAAAGCCGATGTTAAATGGCTGGGCTTTGAATGGGCCAACGAACTGTATGCTTCTGATTATTTTGATAAGCTTTATGATTTAGCAGTTATCCTGATACAAAAAGGACTGGCTTATGTTGATGACAGCAGCGCCGAAGAAATAGCTGCTCAAAAAGGTACGCCAACCGAACCCGGTACACCTAACCAATACCGCAGCCGCAGCATTGAAGAAAACCTGGAACTATTTGCCGATATGAAAGCCGGTAAATACCCTGATGGTGCAAAAGTATTACGCGCCAAGCTTGATTTGGCAGCAGCAAACATGCACCTGCGCGATCCTTTAATGTACCGCATTAAGCACACCCATCACCACCGCACCGGCGATAAATGGTGTATTTACCCGATGTATGATTTTGCCCACGGCCAGTCAGACGCTATTGAGGAGATTACCCATTCAATCTGTACGCTCGAGTTTATTCCGCACCGCCCGCTGTACGATTGGTTTATTGACCAGTTAGATATTTTCCCGTCCAAACAATATGAGTTTGCGCGTTTAAACCTTAACTACACCGTAATGAGCAAGCGCAAGCTGCTGCAATTGGTTGAAGAAGGACACGTAGAGGGATGGGATGATCCTCGGATGCCTACCATCAGCGGTTTACGCCGTAGGGGCTACACACCAGCATCTATCCGTGATTTTTGCGAGCGCATTGGCGTTGCCAAGCGCGAGAATATGATTGATGTTAGCCTGCTTGAATTTTGTATCCGCGAGGATCTGAACAAAACATCATGGCGCCGTATGGTGGTGCTTGATCCTATTAAAATGGTGATCACCAGCTACCCTGAAGGCCAAACTGAAACCATGTTCAGCGAAAACAATCCGGAGGTTGAAGGCGGCGAAGGCGGCAGGGACATTCCTTTCAGCCGTGAGCTGTGGATTGAGCGTGAAGACTTTATGGAAGTACCACCTAAAAAGTTTTTCCGTTTAGGTGTAGGGCTTTCTGTTAGGTTAAAGAGTGCATACATAGTAACCTGCCAAAGCTTTGTAAAAGACGCCGAAGGCAACGTTACCGAAATACATTGTACCCACCTGCCCGAATCAAAATCAGGTAATGATACCAGTGGTTTAAGCGTAAAGGGAACCATCCACTGGGTGAGTGTGCCGCATGCTGAAACTGCCGAAGTACGAATGTACGACCGCCTGTTTAAGGTAGAGAATCCGGCTAATGAGGACGGCGATTTTAAAGAATATTTAAATCCAGACAGCCTGCAGATCATCCCGAAGGCATATATCGAAGCTGATCTTGCCCAGGCAATACCGGGAAAGGGTTACCAGTTTATCCGCAAGGGATATTTCACCCTTGATAAACATTCTGCAAGTGATAGGCTGGTGTTTAACCGCACGGTTACGCTTAAGGATGGCTGGAAATCAACACCGGGGCGTTAAATAAAAACATTATTAAAGAAAAGCAGGTCATAGTCCATGACCTGCTTTTTTATTTTAGTATAATTCTTAAAAGCTTCGGCCTGTGCGATTCCTTCCCTGGGGAAGGAGTAGGTAGGGGTTCTATTGAATATACTTTGCAGTAACTGACATCACCGTCCCGCTCATAGACGCGGGGGCTAGTCACTTTTTCCTTAGATGAAAAAGTAACCGAAAAATCAAGTCAGAAAAAAGCTTCCACCCTGCAGGCCATACTCCCAGGCCCACTTTTCTGACAGGCCTTTGCCGCTTTTGATGTGCATGTGCATGTTATAGAGGTTTATTGAATTTGCTTTTCAAGTCCTTTCCTTTGGAGAGGATTTAGGTGAGGCTCAGCTATGAGCATTCTTAATAATATTTCTGATAAACATTATACAATATATTAAGATCGAGCTGGGTTAGCTGCGGGCTTATATCTGTTTGTACAAAATGGCGCTTAAAGGCAACTATAGCTGCTTTAATGTCTGATGTATCATAGCCAATAAGTTTAAGGGCGATTGTATAATTAAAATCTGCCGGGGCAAGTTCCAATATATCATCGCTCCAGTAACCGAAACCATGCTGTGCTAATTTTTGCCAAGGAAACAGCGGACCCGGATCGGGTTTGCGTTTAGGTGCAAAATCCTGGTGACCAATAAAATTTGCCTGCGGTATGTTATAGTTCTTTTTTAATTGCGTCAGCAAAACCAACAGGCTATTGATCTGCGCATCGGTAAACGGCTCCGTGCTGTTGTTATCAATCTCAATGCCTATCGAGCAGCTGTTCATATCGGTAACACTACCCCATTTACCTACACCTGCATGGTTAGCCCGCAAATAATCATTCACCATATGAAAAACCTTGCCGTTTTTAGCAATTACATAATGTGCGCTTACCTGTGTGCTGGTAATGGTAAAGGTTTTAAGGGTTTGCTTAACAGAATCCTGCCCGGTAAAATGGATGATCACATAGTTTGGCTTGCGGATACCAAAGTTAACGGTGCCCACCCAGTCTGACGGGATTAACGTACCCGTGCTATCGGTGAGCGCGGCAGGTAATTGCTGCTGTAGCGTTTCTGTAAATCTTTTTGTTTTGTCTTTATAATACTTATTGGTAACAGCATACGGCCCTTTAGGAGAGCAGGCCGCTAAAATGGCAATAAAGACCAGTAATAAACACAAGCGATAATTTTTCATAGGCTAACAATGTAGCTAATTTACGCAATGTATTTATTTAGCGATGGTATGGTAATAAAATAGTGACGCTTTTAACTTTTTACAATCAACCAAAAACGTCACTATTCATTTATAATTTTTAGCCGTTAAAAGCGGCTAATGCTTTTTCAATACGGCTTATGGTTTCGGCTTTGCCAAGCTGAACCGCAATATCAAACACATGCGGGCCAAACTTACCACCAACTAACATTATCCGGAAAGGTAGCATCAGCTCACCTGCTTTTATCGCTTTTTGTTCGGCAAGGGCTTTAAAGGCAGCTTCAAGACTGGCAGGCTCAAAAGCTTCAGTCGTATTTATTGTGCCGATAAAGGCATTGAAGAAATCTGTTTTAGCATCCGTCCATTTCGGCTTAACCGCATTTATATCGTATTCCTTAGGCTGCTCAAAAAAGTATGCCGATTGCTGATAAAAGTCTGTTAACAATACACAGCGGTCTTTTATAGTATCAATAACCTTTAACAGGTATGCATCGTTGGCAACAGTTACACCCTTTTCTTCCAAAACTATTTTAACTTTCGGCAGTAAAGTTTGTGCATCAGTTCTCTTTATCCACTCGGCATTGAACCATTTGGCTTTTTCAAAATCAAATTTAGCACCGGCCTTGCTTACGCGATCTAATGAAAATTTGCTCACTAATTCATCTAATGAAAATATTTCCTGGTCGCTGCCATCGTTCCAGCCAAGGGTAGCCAGCAGGTTTATAAAGGCTTCGGGTAAAAAACCCAGCTCGCGGAAACCGGGCGTTAATTCGCCGGTTTTGGCATCAAACCAATTCATGGCATAAACCGGAAAACCAAGGCGTGCGCCATCGCGCTTGCTTAGCTTGCCGTGGCCATCAGGCTTTAATATTAGTGGCAAATGCGCCCATTGCGGCATATCAGCTTTCCAGCCCAAGTACTCCCATAACAATAAATGCACGGGTGCCGATGGCAGCCACTCTTCCCCACGGAAAGCGTGGGTTATCTTCATCAAATAATCATCCACAACTACGGCTAAATGATAGGTTGGCATTCCATCTGCCTTTAATAAAACCTTATCATCAACCTGGTTGGTTTCAAAACTCACATGGCCGCGTATCAGATCGTTAAAGCTCACGCGCTCGTCGGCTGGCATTTTTATGCGGATAACATGCGGGGTATGCGCATCAAGCAATTGCTCAACCTCGTGTGCGCTTAATGAAATTGAATTGCGCAAGCCATCGCGGTATACCTGCCCATATTGAAAATTAGGGATCTCTTTGCGGTTCTGCTCCAATTCCTCGGTGGTATCAAAGGCATAATAAGCATGGCCCTGCTGAACAAGCCTTTCGGCATATTCACGGTAAAGGGCTTTGCGTTCGCTTTGGCGGTACGGGGCATAAGGGCCGCCAACCACCGGGCTTTCGTCGGGTATTAAGCCGCACCATTTAAGGCAATCTAAAATATATTCTTCAGCACCATCTACATAACGGTTCTGGTCGGTATCCTCAATACGTAAAACAAAGTCGCCGTTATGCTTTTTGGCAAACAGGTAATTAAACAATACTGTACGCACACCGCCAAGGTGTAAACCACCTGTAGGGCTTGGCGCAAACCGGACTCTAACTTTTTTATCATACATAGTATGGCAAAGATAGTTTTTAGTTTTTAGTCCGAAAGTGAGTTTGGCCGTAAACACCGAAAGTTAGCTTTGTTTGACGAAGCACTGACCCGCTGCCTCATTTACAGTCAGCGGCACAGCGGGTTTATAAATTAGGCGCTCACATTTACCTTTAAATATGTAATTTGGGCAAAATATAAGAAAACCGTATTTCGAACGTCTTAATCTTCCGGGCGTTTTGATTTTACTGACTTTCGGACTTCTTTAAAAATGAATCCATACCAACAAAAAAAACGCTGGAAATACTCGTTGCTCACCTTTGCGGTGGTTATAGCCAGCGGCTCCTTATTATATACCAATTACCTGGTCAGAAATATTGCCAAATCTGAACGTACCCGCGCACAGATCTGGGCCATGAGCATGAAACAGGTTCTATCATCAGATGATAACGACTTTTTAAATTATGTTTTTGCTGTTCGCGACAGTTCTGTAGTTCCGGCTATTGTTACCGACGAAAAGGGCGACTTTCAGTATAGGCGTAACTTAGATTCAACCAAAACATTTCTTAAGTTAGAAGCCGAAGGGAATAAAAAGCTCACTTACGATCTGGCTTATTTTCAAAGAGAGCTGGCCTACATGAAAAAGCAGCACGAGCCAATAAAGCTGGAAGTTTTAGGAAAACAATGGCTTATCTACTATAAAGATTCGGACCTGCTTACGCAGTTAAAGTTTTTCCCTTATATACAGCTTTCTGTTATTGCCATATTTTTATTGCTGGCCTACACCGCCTTCAGCTCGAGCCGTAAATCAGAACAGAACCAGGTTTGGGTGGGGCTTGCCAAGGAAACTGCCCACCAGTTGGGTACGCCCATATCATCATTAATGGCATGGACAGAATTGATGAAAGAAAAGTTTAATGCCGAAGAGGATCCGTTGATTGCCGAAATGGAGAACGACATAAAACGGCTTGAAATAGTTGCCGATCGTTTCTCAAAAATTGGTTCGACACCGAAACTGGAAGAACAAAAGGTTTATGAGGTAGTAAAAGATTTTGTTGATTACTTTAAGGTGCGCGTAAGCAAAAATATCAGCTTTGACTTAAAAGGTAACCCGCACCTGGTTGCCGGTTTAAACGTGCCGCTGTTTGATTGGGTGCTGGAAAACCTGTTGAAGAATGCCGTAAATGCGATTGAAGGCAAAGGATCAATAAATGTTGAGATTTCCGGAAACAAGTTAAAAAAACAGGTTTTTATTGATGTTACTGATACCGGTAAAGGCATTCCCCGCTCAAAATTTGATACCGTGTTTCAACCCGGATATACCACGCGCAAACGCGGCTGGGGGTTGGGCTTGTCATTAACTAAACGAATGATAGAGAATTACCACAATGGGCAGATTTTTGTGCGCGACTCAGAATTAGGTAAAGGAACAACCTTCAGAATTGTATTAAAAAACACCAAATATGATAAGCAGACCACAACCAAGTGAGTATTCTGACTTTGCTGCCCGCTATGTTGACCTGGTAGGCGACGGCCCTATATTGCAGATATTTGAAGATCAAAAGGAAAGCTCCTATAACCTGTTCACCGGCCTAACGCCTGATAAGGCTGCTTATGCCTATGCTGAAGGTAAGTGGACCATTAAACAGGTGCTGGGCCACATGGCCGATACAGAAAGAATATTTGCTTACCGCGCTCTGGTATTCTCGCGCGAGTCGATAACCTTACCAGGTTTTGATCAGGATGTTTATATGGAGCATACTACTTTTAACGAGCGGTCGATTGAGGATCTTGCCGATGAATTTAAAACCATCCGCCAGGCAAGTATTTATCTTTTTAAATCGTTAACTGAACCGCAATCAACGCAGAAAGGGATCGCCAGCGGCAATCCGTTTTCTGTAAGAGCTTATGCATATATGATAGCCGGACACGAGGCGCATCATATCAACATATTAAAGGAGCGTTATTTTTAGCAATATCAAGGAGCTTATACTTGTTTCTGCTGTTTAATCACCCTCAATTATTCAAGCTTGTCGGCTTTATCAGCGCCCAGTTTGTCGTTCTCTTTCTTTTCTATCAGGTATGATAAGAATAACCCTATACCACCGAATATGGCTATTAAAGCAAAGTAAATGGCTTCGTTATCATCCTGTGTTTTAACAAACACGGTACGGTCTAACAGGTAGGCAAAAAACAATCCCAGGCCTGCACCAATTAATAACAATCCCCATTTAAGGTTTTGGAAAGGTGCTGATTGTGGCTTGTACCTGCGTGGGTCCATTCCGCGTTCAATCATTGCCATTCTTTCGCGTTTACCCAGGTAAACAATTCCAAAAATCATTGCGAATAGAGCCAGCGGTACCAAAATGGCTACCATTACTCCGAGTTCTTTAGTGTGATCTTCCATGATATTTAATTTTTTAGGTTAATACTGTTTTTGTTTTTAAGCACCATTGTGGTGTATTTGAAAGCTATGACCACACTGTTTTAAAAGAGGTTACAGTATTTGTGAAAAAAGTTTAAACCGGATCCCTTACTATATATAGTACGATCTTTTATTACTTAGCTGATCTTCTTGAAGATTACTATATATAATAAATGCCATCATCTGCCAAAGGCAAATAAAAAGTATCTTTACTTTAAGTGTAACCTTAGGCAGTAATAAGTCGTCAGAGAGCTATAGTAAATGCAAAGCAAGCTTTCAGATATAGAATTGATAGAACAAACCCTGGCCGGAGATCAGCGGGCATATGCCGACCTGATTAAACGGCACCAGCGTTTTGTGTTCACCCTGGCCCTTCGTTTTGCAAAGGGACGGGAGGATGCTGAAGAAATTGCGCAGGACTGCTTTATAAAGGCATACCGATCGCTCTCATCCTTCCAGGGGCAATCAAAATTCAGTACCTGGCTGTATAGTATTGTTTATACCACGGCTATGACTTTTTTGCGTAAAAAAAGAATTAATACCGATTCTATAGATGATGAAGGCACTTTTATACAGGTTGAAAGCCATACCTCATCCTACGATGTTAACAATGCCGAAAACAAATCGCGGTCGTTTTACCTTAGCCAGGCGATTGAGCAGCTAACGGCAGATGATGCTACCATTATAACCATGTTTTATAAAGGAGAGCAATCATTAGAGGAGATAGGGCAGGCATTGGGGATGGAAGCAAATAACGTGAAGGTGAAATTATTCAGGGCGCGCCAGCGTTTAAAAGAAAAGCTGGAGCGCAATTTAAAACATGAAGCTAAAGAACTGATATGAATAACATAGAAGAAAAACTTTGGGACTATATTGATGGCAACTGCTCCGCAGCTGAACAGGAAGCTATTAGTGGCCTGATAGACAGCGATGAAGTATACCGGGATAAATACCAGGAACTTTTATTGCTGAACCAGGAGTTTGCAACAATGGAGCTTGACGAACCGCCAATGGCTTTTACTTATAATGTGATGGAGGCCATCCGTACCGAACAGGCGCAGGTGCCGTTAAAGGCAGCTATTAACAAGCGGTTAATGTTTGCTATAGGTGCGTTTTTTGTACTTACCATTTTAGCATTGCTGATATTTACTTTTAGCAATGTGAGCCTATCAGCAACGGATGTAACCGCCAGTGCACCGAAGGATTTAAAAATGCCTGATATTAACCATTATATATCAAAGCCAATAGTTGAGGGCTTTGTGTTTTTTGATATTGTACTGGCTTTATACTTACTTGATGGTTACCTGCGCAAAAAGAATTTATCAAAACAAGTTTAAATTCATAATTGCATACAGTTGTATGCTTTCGGGTACGTTAATCATTTTGCCTATACAGCAATATGGCTATTCTTTAACTTAAATCCGGTAGTAATGTTTTTGGTATAATAATTGATATAAATTAAGCGAACTGGTATCCTATCAGTTCAATTGTGATAAGGTTTAGGTTGAAAGTCCCCCGCAGCAAGTGCAGGGGGCTTTTATTTTTTATAGGTTCTTTTCGATTACCTCCTTTAGAATAAAAAATTCAATAGCGCTGGCTGTGTGCGATTCCTTCCCTGGGGAAGGAGGATGTAGGGATTCTATTAAATATAATTGTGGTAAATGAAATCATCGTCCCGCTCATAGCCGCGGAGGCTTAGTCACTTTTTCCTTAGATGAAAAAGTAACCAAAGATCAAGTCAGAAAAAAGCTTCCACACACAGGCCATACGCCCAGGCCCGCTTTTCTGACAGGCCTTTACCCGCTTTTGGATTTGGGTTTTATTAAATAAAGCTTTTCAAGTCCTCTCCTTTGGAGAGGATTTAGGTGAGGCCTTTCCAATATATTTTTCTATATGACTTTACCTTTTCAATATTTATAGTCTATCCATTTTAATATCTTATTACAATTAATAACTTAGTATAAAATTATAAATATGAAAAAGCATTATACTTATATAATAGCCATTGTTTTAACGGTTTGTTGCTTTAAAGCAAGCGCACAGGCACCCCGCATTCCGGAGGCCAGCTCTACACAAACCATCATTCAGGATTTTGGCTTGGGTAAAGTCAGCATCACCTACTCGCGGCCTAATGTAAAAGACCGCGTAATTTTTGGTGGTATAAACCCATACGGACAAGTTTGGCGCACCGGCGCAAATGCTGCAACAACTATAAATTTTTCTGAAAATGTAATTATTGAAGGCCATAGCGTGCCGGCAGGAACTTATTCGCTTTTTACTATTCCTGAAAAAAACGAGTGGACCGTTATCCTGAATAAAACCGTTAAACAATGGGGTGCCTACAGCTATAAAGAGGCCGATGATTTTTTACGTTTCAAGGAAAAACCTATTTATCTTGATGAAAAACGTGAAACCTTTACCATCCAGTTTGCTAATCAAACCACTAAGTCATCCGATCTTTATTTAGTTTGGGACCATACCGCCGTTGCCATACACCTGCAAACCGATGATGATGCACAAATAACTGCCAACATTGACCAGTTAATGAAGGGTGACAGAAGGCCTTATTACTTTAATGCCATACAATACTATTATGAAAATAATAAGGATATGAAAAAGGCATTGGGCTGGGTTATGGAAGCTGAAAAAAGTGATCCTAAAGGCCCCTGGTTTAAATTATGGGAAGCCCGCATCCATTTAAAAATGGGTGATAAAGACGCCGCAATTACTGCCGCACAAGCTGGTATAGAACTTGCCAAAGCCAGTAACGATGAAGAATATGTAAGACTTAACCAGGCGGTATTAGATAAAGCAAAAAGCTAAATTTAATTGCCTGTAGTTTCTTTCTTAAATTATTACTGAAGGAAACTATTTACTTTTCCGGTCTGTTTATCAATTATCAATTAACCTAATACTATTGAATATAATCAGATCATTAGGCATATTTATACTTGCCGGACTTTGCGAAATAGGCGGCGGCTACATGATATGGTTATGGCTAAAATCAGATAAGCCCCTATGGTACGGTATTTTAGGGGGAATTATCCTGATCCTCTATGGCGTAATAGCAACCTGGCAAACCGCAAATTTTGGACGGGTTTATGCCACATACGGCGGCATTTTTATAGTGATGGCCCTGCTATGGGCATGGAAAGTGGATGGCTTTAAGCCGGATAGGTATGATATTATAGGCGCTGCAATTGCTTTATTAGGCGCCTGTATAATTATTTATATGCCCCGTAAATAATCAAACACAAATCAGGATGTTTGCTGTGGTATGGCTTCCTTTTTATTACTACCGGGCGCTAACAGGTTAATACCCCCTGCAATAATGATCACCAATATACAGCCGATCATGTTGAGCCATAAATAAGCTACCTTATCAGTATAGCCAATAATGCAAACTAACAGTTCGGTAATAATTGCGGCTATAAAAACAGAGTTTCCGCGTATTTTTTTTAGGTAGAACGCCACTACAAACACGCCTAATATGGTACCGTAAATGTACGATCCTAATTTATTTACATACTCCAATAAATTACCAACCTTGCTGGCATAAAGGGCCATTGCCACGCAGATCAATCCCCAAAAAATAGTAGCCAGCCTTGATGCATTCAGGTAATTGGCATCAGATGCACCGGGGTTTATGATACGTTTATAAATATCAACAACGCTGGTTGATGCCAGTGAATTTAAAGCACTTGCCGTTGAACCCATCGAAGCTAAAAATATAATAGCTATCAGCAAGCCAATTAATCCCCTTGGTAAGTAATGGGTAACAAAGTTCAGGAACACGTAGTTGGTATCGTCGCCGTTAGCTTTATCGTTATTCTTTTTCATTACCGCTATCGCACTGCTGCGGATGTCGGCCGCCTGTTTGTCTGCAATTTTAAGGTTGCCTTGCGCCATGCTTATTTGGGCTTGATCTTTACTATCCAAAGCTTTCACCAGTGCGTCAGCTTTATTTTTCCGTTGTTCAAATACCTCAGCATACTGATTTTCTAACTTATTGTAGGCTGCCGCATAATGGCTTTGTTTTACCTGCTTTACTTCGTACTGGTTAAAAAACATAGGTGGCCTGTTAAACTGGTAAAAGGCAAATACCAGTATGCCGATCAGCAGTATCAAAAACTGCATAGGGATTTTAACAAGCCCATTCATAATAAGCCCGAGCCTGCTTTGCCCAACCGAGCTCCCCGTTAAATAACGGCCTACCTGGCTCTGATCTGTCCCGAAATAAGAAAGCTGTAAAAAAAAGCCACCGATAATGCCGCTCCAAATATTGTACCGGTTATTGGGGTCAAACTTCCAGTCTATCACATTCATTTTACCCAGCTTGCCCGCTAATTTTATAGCATGCCCAAATCCCACACCTTTTGGCAACAGGCTTACCACCATTATAGCAGCAAAAAACATCCCCAAAAAAATAATGCTCATTTGCAGCAGCTGGGTATAGGATACAGCTTTGGTGCCACCGTAAACGGTATAAAATATTACCAGCCCCCCAATAAAGAGAGTAGTATAAACCGTATTAATATCTAATATAGTTGATAAAATGATGGATGGCGCGTATATGGTAATACCTGTTGATAGACCCCGCTGGATCAAAAATAAAAAGGAGGTGAGCGCCCTTGTTTTAAGATCAAACCGCTGCTCTAAAAACTCGTATGCCGTATATACCTTAAGCTTATGAAATATGGGCACAAAGGTTACGCACAGCACAATCATGGCCAGCGGCAAGCCGAGGTAAAATTGTACAAATCGCATCCCATCGGCATAAGCCTGGCCGGGAGCCGATAAAAAGGTAATCGCGCTGGCCTGTGTAGCCATTACCGATAAACCTACATGATACCAGGGTAATGAGCGGCCGCCCATCAGATACTGATCAATGTTTTTGCTGCTGCCGCTTTTCCATATACCATAAACAATAATGGTAAGCAGGGTAACGGCAAGAACTATCCAATCAGCTAAGCTCATTCAAAAAGAGTGGTGATGAGCCAGAAAATAAATATTAATAGAACCAGCCAGCCGATAACAATACCGTAAAACTGGTTCCAGCTATGAATAAATGAAGGCAGATCAGGATCAGGCTTCTTCACCCCTGCCTTTAACAAACACATTCACGAAAAAGGCCGCGAATAATAAACCAAAAAGGCCTAATGAAAGTATCCAGATAAATCCTTTGTCAACAACTAAACCTACAAAAAGGCCGCTTAATAAGCCAACCACATAGTATAGGTAATCGTAGCTAACCTCTTCTTCTTCGTTATGTTTCATGATATATTGATATATGAGTGCAAATTTATATTAATAATTGCATAGATGCC
Source organism: Mucilaginibacter sp. (assembly GCF_965277465.1). Lineage (GTDB taxonomy): Bacteria > Bacteroidota > Bacteroidia > Sphingobacteriales > Sphingobacteriaceae > Mucilaginibacter. The sequence continues at coordinate 797,455 of NZ_CBDICW010000001.1, read as the reverse complement.
TAATTCAAAGGCGTATTTTTAGGTTTACTCAGTAAATTAATAAATAAGCGGTAAGCCCCGGGCACCCCGGCAGGCAATTGCCTGAAAAATGCCAGCGATGTATAAATAAACCGGCCTTCCCCGTAATTCCCTGTAATTAACGATCCATTGTTGGGTGCCTCGCCTGCATCATTCATTTGCAGCACCGCTTTATATTGGGGGTCAATATCGTTTACAAAGTACAGCCCGCGTTCCTGTACCCAGCCGCTAAAATCATTGCTGGTGATCAAATTGGGATAGTTTAACACCGGGTTCTGCTTATCTAAAATAGTAACGGTTGCGTTTTCGTCAGTTACCCTTTGGTTAACAGGCTTAAAAGGATAAGGGCCAATCTGCTTGGTAACCAGGCCTGCATTGTTATTGTACTGCACCACCAGGTTGCCACCATTTTTTACATACTCAAGCAGTTTGGGCTGCTCATAGGCCAGCCTTTCGTTCACATTATAAGCGCGCACCCCGGTAATAATGGCATCGTAACCAGAAAGATCGCCGTTTATAATATCGTTTTCAGTTAGCTGGTGCACATCATAGCCTACCTGTTTAAGGGCTTCGGGCACCAAATCGCCTGCCCCATTGATATAACCTATTTTTTTGCCTGCAATTTTAAGGTTAAGATCAATCAGCTTAGCCTGCGCCGGGGGAAAGAGTGTGATATTAGGAATATGATCATAATGGATCTCCTTGATCTCATAATTATATTTATGCGGGTCGCTGTCTATACTTACCTGCATTTCGGCAAGGCCGTTTTGCGCATTGGTTAATGATGTTATGGTAAAGTTCTCTACCCACTCATTACCCTTGTTTTTATCTTTAAAGCTGATGTTTTCAGGACTGGCCTTCCAGCCCTCCGGCAGGTTTAAATGAAGGCTGCCCGTAGCCGATTTTTTAAAGCTTTTTAGTTTTACCTGTATGTTTTGAGGCTGGTGGCTATTAAAAATATAAACATGCCCTGCAATATTAGCCGTTACAGGCGGTGTAATTTCAACCGGCTGATAAATTTCGCCTTTGGCAGGGTCAACATATTTATACATCAGTTTCCTGGTAATGGTGATAGGATTCCCCTCAACCAAAAACTTAAATTCAACCGTTGGTGCATCCGGATTTTCGGGATTGCCCGCTTCGCCAGCATTATTAATATTATAGGTACCTATAGCATGTGCCGATTCCAGCCAGTAGGGCTGTGATATTTTACCGGCGATGCAATCATTAGTAAAGGTCTGTAACTCATTAGCGGGGATGAGTTTATCCCTTTCAGCAACAGGCAGTTCATAGCGGGCAATGGGTGGCATAAATGCCGCAGAGGCATTATCAGCATTATCGGGATGTTGCAAAACGGTTAGCCCGCTTAACGAAATATTAAGCCCATAACGGCTGATCAGCTGCGAGCGGATATTCATCTGCTCGCCCAGCGCGTAGGCCGGTTCAGTAGTGTAGGCTTCAACCCATAATCCGGCGCAAGCCGTAATCATATTGGTTACTTCCTGTTCCTTCTGATCTTTCCAGTACGATGCCGGCAGCTTTTCTACTTTAGTTAACAAAGCAACCAGTGCTTTAACTGATCTGTCGGGATGGTCTGTCTCAAAATCCTTGCGGATCTTTTTAACGTCGGCGGCAATTGCTTCGCCGCCTTTTACCCTGTCCCAGGTGGTATTAACCCCGTCCATCAGTTCGGTTTTTGGCGCATCACCCAAAATAGTTTTAAAATATTCAAAGGATTCGCCCCTTTGCCTTGCCGAGCCAAACCCCTGTGTTTTATGGTTCGATCTGCTTTCGGCGGCTAATTCACCATACCCTTTGCCAAGGGTTGCATTATAAACCCCTACATCAATCTTAAACTGATCGGGGCTGGTGGTATTGGTTGATCCGAAGTTGAATGTATTCCACAATAACCTCCTGGCCTGCCACGGCTGCACATATTGCAACTGCTCGGGGAAACGTTTAGGATCGGCAGCCGCAATAAAAGCTTCCTGCGCTAATATAGCCGATGAGGTATGATGCCCGTGGCCACCTTCGCCCGTGGTGGGGAATCTGCAGATCATAACATCCGGCCTGAATTTACGGATCACCCAAACCACATCGCCCAATACCTTTTCCTTATCCCATATTTTCAGCGTTTCATCCGGCCCTTTCGAAAAGCCAAAATCATTAGCACGGGTAAAAAACTGCTCGGCGCCATCAACCCGGCGCGCTGCTAAAAGTTCCTGCGTACGTATCAGCCCTAAAAGCTCGCTTTGCTCATTACCAATCAGGTTTTGCCCGCCATCCCCACGTGTCATTGATAAATATCCGGTGCGGTAATGTTTCTCTTGGGCCAGGTACGCCAGCAGGCGGGTGTTCTCGTCGTCAGGGTGTGCGGCTATATATAGCACACTTCCCAACACTTCTAATTTCTTGAAATTTTGCTGTATCGTCGCTAAATCAGCCGGGGGGGCTGTTTGCGCACAGGCAAATTGTACTAAAAACAAAAAGGCGGCAAGAAATCTGGTGCGGTTCATGATAGCAAATATATTGAAAGATATATGGCAAATTTTATGTGTATCAACATTTTAACATTTGTAAAACAATTACAAACCCTTGTTTGTTAATCAATCGATTAATTTTTTATTGTTGATTATCAGCTATTTATAATTAATCAGTAAAAAACATTTTGCATCAATCAATCGTTTGATTAGTTTTGCGCGAGAAAAGCAATGGAGAAAGAAAAAATAGATAAGAAAGACCACATCCTGGATGTTGCTGAAAGGATATTTTCAGATCTCGGATTTGATGGCGCGTCTACCCGGACAATTTCCGGAGAAGCAGGTGTTAACATGGCCATGCTTAATTATTACTTTGGTTCAAAAGAGGGCTTGTTCCTGGCCGTTTTTGAAAGGAAGATCTCATCATTTCAAACCTTATTACAAAACATTGGTAATGATGAAAGCATGACATCATGGGACAAATTAGCCATGTGCATTGATAAATATGTTGACCGCATAATTGTTAATAACTGTTTTCAGAAATTGATAAACAGGGAGGTTTCGATGAGTAAGCGCGGCGGCCTCAATGATAAGATCACTGAAATACTAATGGTAAATGTGATTGAAATCAAAAAAATATTAGATGATGGTGTTAGAAACGGCAGTTTTTACAACGATATTGATACCGAGCTGGCTATCGCTACTATTTTTGGTACAAAAAATTACATAATTAACACACCCAATATATCCTCCTTAATATTAGGACACGATGTTCGTGATGAAAAGTTTTTAGAAGAAAAACTTAAACCACGAATAAAAGTATATATGAAAAAACTTTTAAAAGCATACTTAGTGAACGAAAATGACAACAATAAATAATAACCCCAACCTTCACCTTCTAAAAAACGTTGCAGCAACGTTTAAGCGCTTTGTTATTCCGGCGGTAATTGTTACCGTATTTTTAGGAACTACTGCAAACGCACAGGACAGGGCCATCACCCTTGACGAAGCTATTAAACTTGGCCTTGATAACAGCAAGGTTTTAAAGCTTTCAAAATCAAGAATTGATGAGGCCATTTCCCAGTTTGAACAAGCTAAGGACCTTTCAAAACCAACCGGCAGCGTAAGCTTTGGTTATGACCGTGCGGAGATACCGGCCAACAAGCTTGACTTTGGCCCATCAAGTATTGCTTTACCCAAAAATGCAAATGCCTACTTAGGCATCCTGTCAGTAAACGAAGTAATATTTGGCGGTAACAAATTAAAATATGCCAGGCAATCAACCGAGTTGTTAACCCGCGTATCGCGCCTGAGCGCTGATAATGATAAGGATGAGATCACTTATGACATTATCAACGCGTATTATGGCCTTTACAAGGTTTTACAAAGCAAAAAAGTGGTTGATCAGAATTTGAGTACCGTTGATCAGCAAATTAAGCAATCACAACGCTTTTTTGACCAGGGCCTGGTTACCAAAAATGATGTACTACGCTTTCAGTTACAGCGTGCAAACATTGAACTGAACGGTATTGACCTTGAAACCAACCGCAGGATAATTAACTACAATCTTGACATTTTATTAGGCTTACCCGAAGGCACACAGCTTACTATTAACGAGATAAAAGAAGCCGACCGGCAAATAGCCCCACTTGCTAATTATATTGATACAGCTATGGCCAACCGTATTGAGCTTAAACAATATGACCTGCGTACACAAGTGGCCGAAAGCAATATCAGTACCGTAAAGGCTAATATGCTGCCAACCTTTTCGGCATCGGGCAGTGCTTATTATGTTGATGTAGCTGCTAACCCGATTCCAAAAAGCGGAACTTACATTACGCCAATAACGCTGGGCTTAAACCTATCGTGGAACTTCTCGTCATTATGGACCAACAAGAACAAGGTTAGCCAGGCAAGGATACAGCGCGAAGAAGTGGTAGAGAACAAAAACATCGCTCTTGATAATGTTAAAAAAGAAGTAAACCAGGACTATCAGAATTATACAATGGCTTTAGCTAAGATAAAGCTTTTGCAAACTTCAATTGAGCAGGCTGGCGAAAACAATAAAATTCTTGAGTCGAAATATAAAAGCAATATAGCCTCAGCAACCGACAGGGCAGATGCCGAAACATTGCTTTACCAGGCACAGATCAATTTAGAATTAGCAAAAGCTGATGCTGGTCTGGCTTATTACACATTGATTAAATCAACCGGAAAACTTAACAAATAATACTTAAAAAATCCTCAAACAATACATAAAATGGCAAAGGCACACGAAACACAGGAAACCGAAACTAAAAAGAAACCTAACAAAGTTCTTCCTATCATATTAGGAGTAATACTTGTAGCAGGGATTATTTTCGGTGTAAAAGAATATATCTATTTCGGCAAGCACGTAGATACCGATGATGCACAGATTGACGGCGACATAAGCCCGGTAGTTTCGCGCGTTAGCGGATATGTAGACAGCGTTAATTTTGAAGAGAACACACACGTTAACAAAAACCAGCTATTGGTTAAAATTGACGATAAAGACTATAAAATTAAATTAGAGCAGGCCCAGGCAGCACAAACAGGCGCCAACGCAAATATCAATGTAGGCGAATCACAGATATTTGTTAACGATGCAAGTTCTTCAAGTGCAAAGGCACAGGTTGAATCGGCAGCTGCAAGGTTGGATAAAACCAAAAAAGATTACTTGCGTTATGCCAACCTTGTTAAAGATGGTTCAGTAACCCAACAGCAATTTGACCAGGCAAAGGCCGATCTTGAAGTAGCACAGGCTAATTACCAGGCATCTAAAGATCAGTACAAAGCAGCGCAGGAACAGGTTAGCGCTACTAAAAACCAACTAAAAGTAACCCACACAGGTGTTAGCCAAAAGCAAGTTGATGTTGATTATGCAAAACTACAGTTATCATACACCAACGTTTTATCACCAGCAAGCGGTATCGTTTCAAAAAAGAATGTACAGTTAGGGCAGCTGGTACAGGCTGGCCAAACGCTGTTTTCAATAGTTAATGATAACAGCATATATATTACTGCCAACTTTAAAGAAACACAATTAGATAAAATACGCGACGGGCAAAAAGTTGAAATAGATGTTGATGCCTACCCTGATATGAAAGTTAGTGGAAAAGTATACAACTTTTCGCCTGCAACAGGAGCTAAATTTTCATTGCTACCTCCGGATAATGCAACCGGTAACTTTGTAAAGGTTGTACAACGTGTACCTGTTAAAATAAAAATTAGCGGTAGCAAAGAAGATATTGAAAAATTACGCCCGGGTATGAGCGTAAACGTATCTGTAATAGTAAAAGACTAAAACTCATGGCTGAAACTGGCTTTAAAAAATGGATCATTACTATCACGGTTATCATCGCTTCGTTACTGGAGCTGATTGATACCACGATAGTAAACGTTTCGCTCCCGAATATACAAGGTAACCTTGGCGCAACCCTTGAGGATGTTGCCTGGGTTGTTACCGGTTATTCAGTAGCAAACGTAATTATACTACCCATGTCGGGCTGGCTGGGAAGCCGATTTGGACGAAAAAATTACTTCATAACCTCCATCATTGTATTTACCATCGCATCGTTTTTATGTGGTAATGCAACCGGACTTAGCGAGCTGGTGCTGTTCAGGATACTGCAGGGTATAGCAGGGGGTGGTTTAATATCAACCTCACAGGCTATACTGATAGAAACCTGGCCACGCGAGCAAATTGGCACGGCAACAGCATTGTTTGGCTTAGGCGCAGTTGTAGGGCCCACAGTAGGGCCTACAATAGGTGGTTACATCACAGATCATTATTCATGGAGATGGATATTTTATGTAAATATACCCGTAGGTGCCATAGCTGCTTTTTGTGCCTATACCTTTGTGAGGGAAACGCCTAAGGATGAAAAGGGGAAACCGATAGACTGGTGGGGCATTGCACTGCTTGCAGTAGCAGTAGGCAGTTTGCAAACCATCCTTGAAAAAGGAGAATCGGAAGACTGGTTTGCCAAAACCTATATCCTTGTATTAACCATATCTGCCATTTTAGGTATATTATTGTTCATCTGGAGGGAACTGAGCATCGACTATCCTATTGTGAATTTCAGCATCCTCCGGCATCGAAGCTTCGCGGTGGGTATGTTTACCTCGTTTGTGCTCGGCTTCGGTTTGTACAGTTCGGTATTTGTGTTCCCTATATTTTGTCAAAACCTGCTTGGCTTTTCGGCACAGCAAACCGGGGTTATTTTATTCCCGGGCGGGCTTTGTACTATTATCATGATGCCTTTTATAGGTAAAATGCTCAATAAGGGAATTCCGGCTCAATTTATGGCTACAGCAGGTATGTTCTTGTTCTTTGTATTTACTACGATGCTAAGCAACTCAACACTTGATGTTGGTACCAGCAGTTTCTTTTTACCATTGGTAATCAGAGGGGTTGGAATGGCATTGTTGTTTGTACCGCTAACCACATTGGCTATCGCTGATTTGAAGGGCCCGGAAGTAGGCCAGGGAACAGGCTTAAACAACATGATGCGCCAGTTAGGCGGTTCGTTTGGTATAGCTGCGCTTACTACCGTAATACACATTAGGGAAGGCGTTCACCGCAGTAACCTGTTATCTAACATTAACCCGTACAACCCTGCGTTTACGCAAAGGTATAATATGTACCTTCAAGGCTTTTTAGCAAAAGGAAAATCAATGATTGATGCTACCCACATGGCCTATGGTGCTATTGAAGGTGCATTAACCAAACAAACGCTTTTGCTTACGTATGACGATGCCTACTGGATCTCGGGCTTAGTTATGTTATTCTCTATACCATTGCTTTATTTACAGCCGTTTAAAAAAGCTGTAGCAATGCCTGTAGACGCCCACTAAAACAACAAAAAGCCGTTCATTTATCATGAACGGCTTTCCCCAAAAAACTACAATTAAAATTTATTAGAACCCCGGTTATTATGATATTAGTGATAATATAATCTTAGTCGGGGTTTGTTTAATCTAAGGTCATAAATGTACAGCTTTTAATGCGAAAAACGCAAATTTTATTGCTGCTAAAATGTGATTTATGAAAAATAGATGAAGATTTGCTCCCATTTATTTTCTAATTGTTAAAACACACGGCATATTTCGGTTTATTTAACAATAAATGCGATATAATAACCTTTTACATGCTGTTAGTATCTCTTCTTTACGCCTGGCACCGTAAAGGGTAAAGCCTTATTTAACTTCAATACATTACAAAGCCGCTTTTTATTTACAGTCCTTTTTCGCGTTCAAACCCGTTTGCATTCAAAAACAAGTCCATTATTATCTGATTATCTCACATTTAATCTTCCAATATTTACCAATAATTATGCTCCGGCAATAAAAACATTAGTTGATTATCCTGATATTCCCTTAAAAAAGGGATTATTTTACACATAAATAAAACTTTAAATAAACCTAAACCACTCATAAACAGCTTGTAAATGTATTTTATCAGCTTTTTTTCAAAAACAGCTTGCTTAATAAACTTTGGTGCGTATATTTGCAATCCCAAACGGAGTGGTAGTTCAGCTGGTTAGAATACATGCCTGTCACGCATGGGGTCGCGGGTTCGAATCCCGTCCATTCCGCTTTAGAGGGTTCAAGTCCTCGCAAAACGCTTAAATCAAAATGGTTTAGGCGTTTTTTTTTGCTCAAAAAACCGTTTAACTACTCAGGCTTTATGACTCGTCCAGGTGACCTATTCGGTGACCTGTTTCTAATAACTAATTTAGCCACAAATTAACGTTAACTAAATGGTATTCAATTATTTAGATAGTTTTGATTTGGGTTTAAAACGGCTCAAAACTACTCAAAATTCTGACTCTTTGAATCCCTGGATTTCGGTTGATATCAAAGCACCTCAAATGACCTCATCGATCTGGGGCCGAGGGTTCTGGTCCTTTAGGGACTGTTGGAAATTTCGCCCAAAAAGTGACCTTATCGGTGACCTATAGAGACGCTTTGATTCAGGTCACCGAATACCTAGGTAAACAGTTGATTTTAAAGTACTTAAATGACATAAATGACCTCAAAAGGGCTCATTTGAACTCAAAATTAATGTAGTTAAACAATTTAAAATCAAATGTGGTATGAAAAGCACACAAAGGTTCTCAGTTCTCATCTGGGCTGACAAAAGAAAAACAGATGCTAAAGGTAATGTTCCGCTATACGCGCGAATTACTTATTTGGGTAAAAGGGCGGAAATCTCAATGGGACGGAAAGTTGACCCGAATAAATGGGATCCGGAGGCAGGATTCGTAAAAGGTCCGGGGCAGGAAATCAAGGACATTAATAAAGAGATTATCACGGTCAACAATGAGATCCACGCCGCTTTTATGGATCTTAAGCAAACGGACGATTTTATTACCGCCGAAAAGATCAAACAACGATATGCCGGTGATGACGTTCCTCAGCGGATGTTGCTGGAAGTATTCGATGAGCATAACAAAACCGTGGAGGAACTGGTCGGCAAGGATTTCGTAAAGGCTACGCTGACCAAGTATAACACTGTCCGATCTAAAACGGCGGATTATATCCAGCACAGATTTAAAAAACCCGACATCTACCTGGAGTCTATCGATTACGCTTTTGTAACCGGATTTGAAATGTATCTCAAAACAGAAGATGGCATCGAACACAATACCGCCATGCGGTACATGAAGAATTTAAAGAAGATCGTTAACCTGGCCTTTAATCATGGCTGGATCAGGACTAACCCATTTAACCTGTTTAAGTGTACTTACAAAAAAGTAACAAGGGTTGAATTGGAATGGGAAGAAATTATTCAGCTTACCAATCATCCATTTACCATCAAACGATTGGAAGAAGTCAGGGACACCTTTTTATTTTGCTGCTATACGGGCTATGCTTTTGTCGATATTGAAAAACTTACGCCGCAGCATATCTTCATTGGAAAAGACAAAGTAGTCTGGATCAAAACACAGCGCACTAAAACCTATGTGACCGCTAATGTTCCGCTGATCCCGCAGGCCATGGACCTTATAGAGAAATATAAAGACCATGATTGCAGAACCGTGCAGAACAAATTGTTCCCGGTTAAAAGTAACCAGAAGATGAACGCTTATTTGAAAGAGATCGGCGACCTTGCTTCAATTACCAAAGTCCTAACCACGCACATTGCCCGGCACACATTCGCGACAACAGTGACCCTGGAAAACGATGTACCATTAGAAACGGTAAGTAAAATGCTGGGGCATACAAAATTGCCGACTACCCAGATCTATGCTAAGATGAAGGATAAAAAGGTTAATAGGGACATGCATGCTTTAAAGACAAGATTAAAGGAACAAGAAGAAGCCGAATTAGCAGAGGAGGAATTAGTATGAATTTGAATGAATCAATTATAACCGATATACAATCGATTATAAATAAAGCCAGGGAATCGGCTGTACGTGCTGTGGATCATGAACGGGTAATTATGTACTGGCACATAGGAAAGCGAATATTTGAGGAAGAACAAGGAGGAAAAGATCGGGCGGTGTATGGAGACAGATTAATACACTATCTGTCTGAGCAGCTGATGCCAAATTTCGGCAGTGCCTTCTCTTTCAGAAATCTAAATTACTTCAGGCAGTTTTATCGCTGTTTTCCAATTGTGAACGCACTGCGTTCACAATTGAGCTGGACTCATTACCGGTCCTTATCCCAGGTTGAAAAACAAGAAAAAAGGGAGTTTTATTTAGCAGAAACTGTAAAAAACAATTGGACTGGCAGGCAAATGGACAGGCAGATTGGAAGTCAGTTGTTTGAGCGCCTCTTAATGAGCACCGATAAAGAATCGGTCCTTGCAGTAGCCAGAAATGAAAAACAGCCGCAGGAACCACGGGAAGTAATTAAAGACCCGTTGGTTCTTGAATTTCTCGGCTTAAAACAAGAAGCCGCCTATTTTGAAAAGGATTTGGAGTCGGCGCTTATTACCCACCTACAGGAGTTTATGCTGGAGTTGGGTAATGGATTTTCTTTTGTAGCCAGGCAAAAACGAATTCATTTGGATGGCGATGATTTCTTCGTAGACTTGGTATTCTATAATCGCTTGTTGCAATGTTTTGTAATAATTGAATTGAAAACCCACAAGATCACACATCAGGATTTGGGCCAGTTGCAAATGTACGTTAACTATTATGACCGTATTGAGAAACTGGAGCATGAAACCCCTACAGTTGGAATTCTACTTTGCCTGGAAAAGAATGACACGGTTGTTAAATTTACATTACCTAAAACGAGCAATATCTTCGCCTCAAAATATCAATTATATCTCCCGACAGAAGAACAGCTAACAAGCGAAATAAATAAGGAGATATTGAAACGAGATGAATGAATTGAGGAGATAAGATATATTTCAATTGTGCAGACACTGCCTGGATATTCCAAGAGGCGTGCTCAGGCTGTTCTGTTCGCTTTGGAGCACCGGTTAGGTAGATTGCAGTTAATAATCAATAAATTAATATGGTCAAATGTTACGGAATTAACTGTTTGCTATTCCGGAACGAGGTGGTTAATGGCTCCAGATTGTCCACATGTCAATAGTGAGCTTTACGTGCCTGATAATATGCCTAATTAAGAAGAACTTTTATCTAAATCCGATGTTATTCAACATAATAAGTTTATTCTTTCTCACGCGATCCTTCTAAATAATAAACAACATTTTTTTCATAGTTGATAATACCCCTTTAGATGCATGGAATCTTAGATCTGCTTTTAATTAATAATTCTCAGTCCATCTTTGATTCAGCCTCACCCCAAGCGCAAAAAATCAATGGATTAGATTATGGCTTCATTATCGCAGCATCATGTATTTTATTTCTTATCATCAGTTTAACGCTTTTCATTACGATAAGATATCGTTATAAAAAAGGCAGTCGGGAACCGGAACAAACCGCGGGAAACAGAAAGCTGGAAATACTGATGGTTGGAATTCCTTTAATTTTGGTCATCGGCTTTTTCTTCTGGTCTCTAAATATAATGGGCGCCATTCTGCCTGATCGTGGAAACCATAAGCCCGATGTAATCATCACCGGCCATCAGTGGTGGTGGCAGGCTACCTACCCCGGTACCTCAATAAATGCCGCTAATGAAATTCACTTACCTGTCGGAAAAAAGATACTAATGCAACTGGAAGCGGCCGATGTGATCCATGACTGGTGGGTACCATCTTTAGGTGGAAAAATGGACATGATACCAGGTATGCACAATTATCTATGGGTCACAATTGATAAACCCGGAATATATGAAGGCGCCTGCAGCGAATTTTGCGGCCAGCAACATGCCTGGATGCGAATCAGAGTTGTAGCGCAGACTCTTACTGATTATAAAAAATGGCTTGCGGAACATGCGTTGAATGCCGCGAAACCCACAGATACCTTAGCCAAACTTGGCGCCGCACTTTTCATGAATGCATCATGCAGTAGCTGCCATAGTATAAGGGGAACAAGCGCAAACGGAATGCAAGGCCCGGATCTTACTCATTTTGGAAGCCGGCAAACTATGTTGACCGGTATGATGGATAATACGACTGAAAACATCAATAAATGGTTAACAAACCCTCAAAAGGTAAAACCAGGAGCACACATGCCCCGGTTTATTTTCGGGCCGGACAGTGTGCGTGCATTAACGGCTTACCTCAACCAGCTTAAATAACGGATGGAAGAATTACAGGTACCAGAACCGAAACAATCCATTCCAGGCGTCAGCGAAAGTACTGATCAGGGTTTGCTGCAATGGATTTCCTCCGTTGACCATAAAATGATTGGCATCATGTACCTGTGGTTATCGGTATTATTCCTGTTGGTTGGCGGCGGTGAGATTTTGTTGATCCGTATTCAACTAGCTGTTCCGAACAATCATTTTCTACAGCCTGAAATTTATAACCAGTTGTTTACTATGCATGGCACCACAATGATTTTCTTTGTGGCTATGCCTGCGATATTCGGGTTCACCACCTACTTTATCCCGCTAATGATCGGGGCTAATGATATGGCCTTCCCGCGCCTGAACGCCTTTAGTTTTTGGTGCACTTTCTTTGGCGGACTGCTACTTTACTTTAGCTTTTTAGCAGGCGGTGCGCCCGATGCCGGGTGGTTCAATTATGCCCCGCTTAATCAGTATAATTATTCGTCGTCGCCTGGTATTGATTATTACTGCGCTGGCCTTCTTTTCGCAGGTGTTGGTACTGTTTCTGCATCGGCCAATTTTGTGGTGACTATACTTAAATATCGTGTAAAATCTATGGGGCTTAAACAGATGCCTTTGTTTGTATGGATGATCCTGATCAATTCCTTCCTGATTTTAGCTGCTTTTCCTTCTTTGAATGCTGCATTGGCTATGCTTTTATTTGACAGGCAGTTGCACGCGCATTTTTTCAGCGCACAGGGAGGTGGCTCGGCTATTTTGTGGCAGCATTTATTCTGGCTGTTCGGTCACCCGGAGGTATATATTGTCATCTTGCCCGTGTTTGGTATTTTCTCGGAAGTATTCCCGGTTTACAGCCGGAAGCCTATTTTCGGTTATGCCTTTATCATCGGATCGGGCATCGCCATTGCGCTTTTAGCTTTTGGTGTTTGGATACATCATATGTTTGCCACCGGACTCGGCAATACGGTGAACAGCTTTTTCGCAGCGAGCAGTATGCTCATAGGCATCCCGACAGGTGTGAAAATATTTAACTGGCTGGCTACGATGCATGGCGGAAGTATCCGTTTTAAGGTTTCGATGATGTTCGCTATTGCATTTTTAATTGAATTTACGATAGGAGGTTTAACCGGCATCTCCTTTACCCTGGTGCCTATCGACTGGCAATTAACGGATACTTATTACGTAGTGGCCCACCTGCACTTTGTTTTTATTGGGGGTACGCTGTTCGGATTATTTTCGGGCCTGTTTTACTGGTTCCCCAAAATGAGCGGACATGATTTAGATGAGAAATTAAGTAAATGGTTTTTTTGGCTATTTGTAACTGGTTTTAACCTGACGTTTTTAGTACAGCATGCCTTGGGCGCAATGGGAATGCCGCGAAGGGTTTATACTTATCCGGATCTGCCCGGCTGGGGCATTTTAAACCTCATCTCTACTACTGGTGGTTTTGTCATGAGCATCGCTACACTATTGCTGGTCTACATCATTGTCAAAGCCTTAAGGACCGGCGAAAAGGCTGTAACAGATCCGTGGGATGCCAATACGCTGGAATGGACAACCCCATCACCTCCGGAGCTTCAGAATTTCATATACGTTATACCTGTGAAAAGCACCAGACCATTCCGTGATTACAAAAGACCGGATGATGCGGACTGGAAAGAAAGGAATAGAGGTGGAAAATAAGCTGTTAATAAAATTGATCGTCGGTACCGAAGCCATGTTTTTCCTGGCGCTGATCATGGCGTTCGTTTATTTTTCGTTTACGCCAGATTTTAAGTCGCACCAACTGCTCAACCTGGATTTGAAGACAACTGGCATTTTTAGCCTGCTTTTATTTTCCAGCAGCTTTACTTACTGGCGTGCAGAAGCCAATTACCATAAGGGCGAAATCAAACGACTTAAATTTTGGCTCATCGCTACCATTTTATTAGGAGCCATTTTTCTTTTTGGTCAGGGACGGGAATACATCAGTTTGCTGAATAGCCATATCAGCGTAAGCAGTAGCATTTTTGGCACCAGTTTTTTTACACTTACAGGTTTTCATGGCTTGCATGTTTTTGTCGGCATTATTGTTATCGGAATAGTTACCTGTTTAACCTTCTTAGGCGATTATAATGGTAAGAAATCGTCTGTGATCGGCGCGGTTGGTATTTACTGGCATTTTGTCGACATCGTTTGGGCTGTGGTTTTTTTGATCGTTTATGTTTTACCCCATATATTTTAAGGCTATGGAAATGAAACCACTTATGGACCAATGGCATTTTGACCCTTTAATCATCCTTCTCTTGGTGAGTATAACATACCTGTATTATTTAATCACAGGATTTAAACAAATTAAAAGCACCTTATATTTCTTAACTGGTATCCTTCTTTTTATAGTGGCCGAATGCTCGCCATTAAATGAATTAGGGATGCATAATTATTTCAGTGCGCATATGATTGTACATATCGTTATTCTGCTGATTTGCGGACCGTTGCTTGTTATTAGTTTAAACCCGCAAACCATATCTCCTTTGTATAATGGAATTCTAGCTATGTCTTCATTTTTTGCGAAACATAGTTGGATAGCCTGGATATGTGGTGTAGGCATTATGTGGTTTTGGCACATACCAGCGATTTTTGACGGCTCCATGGCCTCCATGCAGGTCTCATTTAGTTTTATACCTGTATTGCAAGGCGGCAGCATGCTGCTTGCTGGAATGTTATTTAGCTGGCCAATATTCGGCCCTTTCAAAGGAGAACATTTACAGCCGTTATCAGGCATAGTTTATTTGTTCACAGCATGTGCCAGCTGTTCCTTATTGGGATTGCTGATCACTTTTGCCCCGCTGAACACATGGCATCATTATACCGCCATGCAAATGCCTTCGGGCAATCCCTGGAATATAACGCCGACCGAAGATCAGCAGGCAGCGGGATTAATTATGTGGGTGCCCTGCTGTTTTGTTTATTTAAGCGGCTGTTTGTATTTATTATACCGCTGGTTCGCGGAAGCTGATTTTCCAACCAAGCAGGCGACTATAGGGATGAATACCTCAATAATAGATCATGACTGAAGATAAAGAGATCATCATAAAGCCTGAAAAGGATTGGGAAAAAGCCATGCCCGAAATATTGCCCAAGCCTACCTACTGGCCATTCTTTTTGGCTATGGGGCTTGCGTTTATTTTTTGGGGGCTGCTCACTACCTGGGTGGTACTGACAGCGGGCGGATTGATATTTATTACGGCATTAATTGGATGGATAAACCAGATAAGACATGAATAACGACGATGATCTGAAAAAGGAACCGGAAAACGAACAACGGCGCAGTTTCTTAATCAAGCTCAGCCTGGGATTAAGTTTTTTATCAGCCGCAGGAGCTGGTGTGCCTGTTTTGGCTGCTATATTTTCCCCTCTAATTGAAAAAACGCCAAAGCTATGGCGAAAGGTGGGTGATTTAAATACTTTTAAAGTTGGTACAACCAACCTGGTCACTTTTGAAAATGCAGACCCTGAAAAGTGGTCGGGAGTTACGTCGAAATCTGCCGCGTGGCTAAGGAGGGATGCGGCTGATAAATTTACCGCGTTCTCGGCAAATTGTACACATCTGGGCTGCCCGATTAGATGGGAAGCGGACGCGCACTTGTTTATGTGCCCTTGCCACGGCGGGGTATATTATAAAGATGGGTCGGTAGCGGCAGGTCCGCCGCCTAAATCGTTGGTTCAATACCCTGTTAGAGTAAATAAGAATGCCATAGAGATACAAACTTCTGCTATACCAATTACCAATATCAGCGCCTAAGCATCTCATGAAACGATTAAAGAAAATATGGGCGTGGATTGATGACCGCAGCGGGTTTACGGAAATTTTTATGCCGCTGATCAAACACCCGGTGCCACCAGGCTCCAAATGGAGTTATGTTTTTGGCAGCGCTACTTTGTTTTGTTTGGTTTTACAGGTGATTACCGGCGTGGCGTTATCGTTGCTCTACCAGCCATCTTCTTCCGAAGCCTATAAATCCCTGCAATTTATCACCAATGATGCTGCTTTTGGAAACGTACTGCGTGGCATACATTATTTCGGTGCAACCGCAATGATCATTATGGTGAGCATACACATGATGCGGGTTTATATCACGGCAGCTTATAAGTACCCGCGAGAAATGACCTGGATCAGCGGGGTGATTTTGTTTTTTATGACCATTGCCATGGGATTTACCGGCCAATTGCTTCGCTGGGATTCAAATGGGGTTTGGTCGGCGGTGGTCGGTGCCGAGCAAATGGGGCGAATTCCCTTTATAGGCAAGTGGGCGGCGAGGTTATTATTAGGAGGCGATACCATAGGAGGCCACACGTTAAGCCGGTTTTATTCTTACCATGTTTTTATTTTACCGGCCATCATTTTCTTATTTGTAGCCTATCATTTAATGCTGGTCATTCGTAACGGTATTTCGGAACCTGCTAAAGTGGGTAGATTGATCGATCCCAGAACCTACCGCGCGTGGTATAAACAAATGCTGGTAGAGAAAGGGATACCGTTCTGGCCTTATGCCGCCTGGCGTGATGTGATCTTCGGCGCGCTAACGATCATTACAATTATTATGCTGGCTGTATTCATCGGGCCGCCTGCGTTAACAGGTCCGCCGAATCCAGCTTCGTTAAATGCCAACCCATCGCCTGACTGGTATATGCTTTCCATTTTTTCTCTGTTTGCACTGATGCCGCCAAAGATCGAGTCGTATATGATCATTATTGGGCCGGGATTAACCATTTTGATATTGTTAGCACTACCCTTTGTTTCTAATAAAGGCGAACGTCATCCGCTAAGGCGCCCATGGGCCGTATTTGGTTCGGTTTGCGTGGTAGTTTTTGTATTTAGTTTATTCCTTTTAGGGGAGCGGTCTCCCTGGTCGCCCGCATTCGATGCCAAACCGTTAACTGCTAAAAATGTTCATTCAGCAGATACTACTATCATTAAAGGTTCAGTTCTTTTCTACAAAAAGGGCTGCCTGTATTGCCACCGGATCAATGACCAGGGCGGACTGAAAGGCCCTGAACTCTCGGATGTTAGCTTGCGGTTATCACCGGCAGATTTAACGATCAGAATAGTGAACGGGGGGAGTAATATGCCTGCATATGGTGGCATATTGAATAAAAAAGAGTTAACCGCTATTGTAGCGTTTTTAGATACGAGAAAAACTAAATCCAATTAATAATCAAATAAAAATGGAAAAATACGACCTGATCATTATCGGCACAGGCGCTGGTGGAGGTACTTTATTATATAAATTAAAAGATACCGGGAAACGCATCCTGGTGCTGGAAAGAGGCGGTTTTTTACCGCGTGAGAAAGCGAATTGGGACAGCAAAGCGGTATTCCAGGACGAACGTTATCATACTAAAGAGGTCTGGAAGACCAAAGAAGGAAAAGATTTGCATCCTGGTACCGGCTATTGGGTGGGCGGCAATACAAAAGTTTACGGGGCAGCGGAGTTTCGCTTAAGGGAACGTGATTTTGAAGAAATCCAGCATGAGGGTGGGGTCTCCCCAGCATGGCCCCTGAGCTATGCTGACTACGAGCCTTTTTATACCGAAGCGGAAAAACTTTACCATGTTCACGGGAAAATGGGTATCGATCCAACCGAACCTTTTCGTACCGAAGATTATTCCTATCCGCCTGTCAGCCATGAACCCAGGATACAGGAACTGCATGATGCATTAATCAAAGACGGTCATCAGCCTTTCAATATGCCCATCGCAGTGAAGTTAAACGAGGCCGATATGCTCAATAGCCCATGCATCAGGTGTAGTACATGCGACGGCTATCCTTGTATGATCCATGCAAAAAGCGACGCTGATATCAATTGTGTCCGCCCGTCTTTAGGTAATGATAACATAACCTTACTGATTAATGCTAAAGTAGAGCGTTTGATAACCTCAGCTGATGGTAAATCTGTTGATCATATCGAGGTAACTGTTAAGGACGAACTGGTAAAATTTAAGGCTGCTATTATAGTTGTTGCCTGTGGGGCGATCAATTCAGCTGCATTGCTACTGAAAAGTGCAAACGAACAACATCCAAATGGCCTTGCCAATGGCAGCGACCAGGTGGGCCGTAATTTTATGAAACACAACAGCGCGGCGATGCTGGGTATCAGCCTGAAAGAAAACCCGACCTCGTTTCAAAAAACGCTGGCCTGTAATGACTATTACTTTGGCGACAAGGATTTCCCTTATCCAATGAGTCATGTGCAGCTTTTAGGAAAATCTGATAAGCAACAGGTTGCTCCTGACGCGCCTTTTTTTACACCGGGCGTTTTGCTGAACGAAATGGCGACCCATTCGGTAGACTGGTGGTTTACTGGTGAAGATCTCCCTACGCCGGAAAATCGGGTTGAAGTGATTAACGGGCAAATTCACCTGGATTATACGGAGAACAATATGAAGGGTTTTAACCGCCTGATAGACACCTGGAAGGACATATTAGCTAAGATCGACACGAAGCATGTATTCATTCCGCACGGAATTTATCTAAGCAAGGATATTCCTTTAGCAGGGGTAGCACATCAGGTAGGTACCGCGAAATTTGGCAATGACCCCGCAACTTCGGTTTTAGATACAAATTGCAAGACACATGAGGTTGACAACCTTTATGTAGTCGACGGCAGTTTTTTTCCTTCCATCGGGGCAGTTAATCCATCGTTAACGATCATGGCCAACGCTTTACGGGTAGGCGACCATTTAATCGAAAAATTAAATTCATGGTAAGCTACATTAGGTGAAAAAGACCTGGAAAACAGAATTACAGAAATATGTTGACGAAGCCCGTGGTTTAGGATTGTTTATGATATCCGCGGCTTTTTTTGATGCATTTATACAATATCCGGGCTTACCGTTTCGTCACCTGATCGCTTCTGCTTTGTTGCGCCGCTTTTTAGTAGGCTTAGCAATGGGCTTAACGGCGCTCTATATATTCACTTCGAAATTTGGAAAACAATCAGGGGCCTATATTAATCCGGCAGTCACACTCGTCCGCTATAACTTAGGTGATATTGGTTTTACTGATGCTATAGGCTATACGATTTTTCAATTGATTGGCGGCAGCCTCGGGGTTTACCTTGCTGCTTTATTGTTCCCGGTATGGATGTCTCACCCGGATATTAATTATGTGGTGACTATTCCCGGTAAGCCAGGAATTTGGGTTGCTTTTGTATTGGAGTTCTTTATTTCTTTTTTATTGATCGCAGTTGTATTATTTATGGGGATAAGGAAAAGTTGGGATAAATACACTTCTTATGCGGTATCTGCCCTAATCACAACTTTCATCACATTTGAGGCACCATATAGCGGGATGAGCATGAACCCTGCCCGAACGTTCGCATCGGCAATTGTGGCCGGCGAATGGAAATCTTTTTGGCTTTATTGTACTGCTCCTGTATTGGGTATGCTCGCAGGAGAGGTACTCTATCTTAAGACAAAAAAATATTTTACACCTGTAAAAACATAAATATAATCCGATGAATAATATCAACAAAATTCAGCCATTTCCCTTTCCGATTGCGATAAGCGAATTTACCACCCAACCCTGGACTTTTGAACAGGACGTAGCGCGTTATGCTGAGCTTGGAATAGCTATGATAGAAGTTTGTGAAGAAAAACTCGATAGTCAGCGGTACAAGGAACAAATGTCAATGATATCCGCTCATGGTTTAAGTATAAGTGCCATACAGCCGCTGGTAAGAACTTTTGGTTCAAGCCAGATGACACCTGATCCTAAGGACTTAGGAGACCGAGTGTCACGACTGCGCTCCAGCATTGAAAGCCTTTCGCCATTTGCCGCCGCACGTCCGTTCATTTTGAATACGGGCGCGCCTGAAAAGGGTGACATGGCTGCAATGGTAAAAACTACCGTTCTTGAATTGCAGAACCTGGCAGGATTTGCGGCTGACCATGGTGTAAGTTTGGCTCTTGAACCCCTTAATGCCAGTTCCATGAATAGCGAATCGGCCATTTGGACAATTGCTCAGGCGATGGAGATTATTGATGCAGTGAACCGGGATAATGTAGGGATTTGTCTCGATTTTTGGAATATCTGGCAAAATGCAAATGTCGAGGAGGAGATCAGGCGCGCCGGAGATCGCATATTTGTGCTACAGGTCAGCGACTGGCGGATGCCCCGGTCTTTCGGAGATCGCCTGGTGCCTGGAGATGGCATTATTCCTATCGGAAAACTGCTTCAAATCGTGCACGAAACAAGATACACAGGTGCCTGCTCGGTAGAGATATTTTCACAATACGTGGCCGATTCCCTTTATAAAAGGGATCTATATGAGGTGATCCGGCGATCAAGAAAAGGGTTAGAAGATGCCTGGGCGCAAATTCATTAGTCATCCAATATCTCGATCAGTGCCCTTAACGGCTCTGTATCCTCACAACTGTAATACAGCCAGATCATATTATCATCCTGTAATATAGCCGAAGCGGCAAAAGCAATATCGACATCCCCGCCTTCGTTTGGTGCAGGGGTGATCAAAGGATCTTCGCAGCGTTGTTTGATATGCCCGTTATCATCCATGGTTACCCAGCCAATTCGCCAATGTGCATCTGAATTCGCGCCATTGTAAAACATGACCGTTTCATTTTTAGAGTCCTGCAGCATCGGCCCGGTACTTAAATGGTACGAATCCCAGGAATCTTCGCGCGCTTTCAAAAATTCTTCGTCAATGTTCCAGGGGCCTTCGGGGGCATCACTGGTTGCTTTTCCCAATTTAGAGTGCCCATCCCTGGCAAATTCAAAAAAGAGCGCCCAGCGCTTATTCTTGAGTTGCGCTACGGTTGCTTCTTTCGGATTACGGTAGTCTTCATGTGAAATTAATGCCTCTCCGGTATATTCAAGCGAATGAATAGTTTCGCCTTTCGACACCAACAACTCACCGCGTTGTTCGGTAAGGTTCCACCCGGTGTAATAAACTAAATAACCATGGGGTGTCTGAACCACTGTAGGGTCTTCCACACCATCTTTGCTGATAGTTGCTATCCCAGGCGCAATCACCGGGCCATCGTCCATTTTAAAGTTTATGCCATCTTTTGACTCGCCATAGAATATACGCGCAACTTTTTGAGTTGGATCGCCGGAGGGGTTAACCGCACGCACGAGCATGCGATATAGGTCGTTTTCTTTCCAAACAAACGGGCTCAATTTATACATTCCCTTCAATGGAACCTTACAGTCCAGTTTAAGGACTTCTGTTTTTATTAACCGGTAATTACTCATGCGCCCTGTCCAATATTAATTTTCAATCCTCCGTCCAGGAAAAAAGTCTGGCCGGTTGCATAAGACGCATCTTCCGAAACGAGATAAGCAGCGAGTTTGGCTACCTCTTCAGGTTTACCTGCACGCTCAAGCGGGATATGCTTAATGGCTTTTTCTAATGCTTTCGGATTGTTTATGACCTTTTGGTTCATCGGTGTCAGGATCATTCCGGGACCGATGTTGTTGACATTAATTTTCATGGATGATATCTCCAGCGCCAGTACCCTGGTGAGATTACGGACGCCACCTTTACTTGCGCAATATTCGGCACCGCCGGCGTGTGCGACATCTTCATGTATGGAAGAAATATTCACTATTTTACCTTGACCGCCCGCTGCTTTACGTACAGCGATAAATTCTTTACAATGGTAAAAAGTACCGTAAAGGTCGGTCTTTAGCGCCCGGTCAAAAACATCGATGTCCATATCAACGGCATATATACCAGACGAATTTATACCTGCGCTATTGACAAGGATGTAAGGTATTCCCAATTCTTTAATTACTTTCTTATAGAGTTCCTGTACCTGTTTATAATCGGATACATCCCCCTGGTAAATGTTACCACTGCTGCCATTGTCCTCTACCATTTGCAGGGTTTTTGCTGCCGCTACTTTATCTGTATAATAATTAACCGCTATAACGGCACCTAATCGAGCAAGTTCTGCAGCGATAGCCTGTCCGATCCCGGATTCAGCCCCCGTAACAACGGCAATCATTCCGTTGAGAGGTGACCGTGAGTTTTTTTTCATGAAAATAATTTATAATGAGGACATCAAATCAACGACAAACAAGACTCACAATAGTTTTATTTCAGTATTAATCTCAGCAAAATTTTTGAAAAGTCGACTATTTAACACCCGACATAGCCAAATCATTGGATCAGCAAAGCGCCCCGACAACTTTATTCCTAAACCCTCTGATATCGATTTCATACGGGATAAAATTAAAATTTAGTTGCAATAGCATTTAACAGTTTAACCGATTAAACAGGGTTCAGGGAGGTCTTTGGCAATCGGCTGGTGATTGGCATTTGTCAAAAAGCAATGTAGGAAAACCTCTTGCGCATTGTAAAGATCGCCCAGCTGGGCGGATTTGGAATGTTTAATGGGATGCGAGATGACATAGATCTCTTCAGGGATTACACTGATGGTCAAATTCTGCGTGATAAAACGCCAGAATTTGTTGCGGAAAGTATAAGCGCCATGCGTACAAATAACGGTGGTGCCAGATAGTACCATACAATTACAAAAAATGTTCTCTCATAGAAGAAAATCGTTGTCTGGATGCTATAAAAGGGATACGCGAGCTTTATAATGAGGACACTCAACAAATAATGCACGCAATAAAAGCCAAGCGTATTAAAATTGGAAAATCATCCAGCGTTGCTTAAAAAGAAATTTCTAAACATTCGCGGGGGCATCCAATAAATGGGGATCATTTTAATGGCAAGTGTTTTAGAAATATGTCTTTATAATTTCCTCCTGCATTTCAACAGTCAGCGGTTTTTTAACGAGCGCGACAACTTCATCGCTATAATTATCTTTTATCTTTTGTTCGGTATCGGAATCATAAGAGCCGGTCATAATCACGATCACTGGTTTTTCCACTCCTGAAAGTTTTTTTTCCCTAATCTTGTCGAGGAATTCGTAACCATTAATGCCGGGCATGGCCAAATCGAGGAAGATCAGGTCAGGAAAAGGATATTCGTTAGGATTTTCTTTTCCCTTGTCCAGGTACTCCAACGCTTTTTTTCCATCCCTTGCAGTTTTGATCTGCCTGGTAGTGTCTGTTTCCTTAATGGTCATAAAATGCACGAAGTTATCGTTTACATTGTCGTCAACCAATAAGATGCATTCCAGTTTCTTCATGCAGGTAATTCCATTGTGGGAAGCGTAAAGTAAAATACTGAACCTTTACCAGGTTCTGATTCTGCCCAAATTTTTCCGTTGTGCCAGCTTATAATTTTTTTACAGATCGCCAAACCTGCACCATTTCCGGGATATTCTTCTTCCGGGTTAAGGCGCTGGAACATCGTAAATATCTTGTGCAGATGATTTTCGACTATCCCAATTCCATTATCTTTAATAGAAAACTCCCATGCTTTATTTTTGTTTTGGCAATTAATTGTTATTTCGGGAGGTAAAGAGCCGCTAAATTTAAGAGAATTATTGAGCAAATTTTGAAATAAAATCTTCATCTCTGATGTATTACCATTGACCTCCGGCATATCACCAATATATATTTTAGCTTGTCGTCCAGCAACTTCTGCCTCCATATCCATAATTACGTCACCAAGTACTTTTCGGATGGAAATAGTTTCCTTTTTTTTGTTGCGTCCTATCCTGGAATAGGTCAACAGTTCAGCCAACTGCTCATTCAATTTATTTGCCGAGCCGGTTACTACGCCCATATAAAACCTTATTTCCTCATCATCACTAAACTTCGGATGTTTTTCTATCAGCCCGGTATAATTGGTGATGTTCCGCACCTGTTCCTGTAGGTCGTGCGATACCACGTACGCAAATTGCTCAAAGTCGCTCCGGGTTTCTTCCAGCAGTAGTTCAGCCTTTTGTTGCGAAGTAGTCTCCATTCCTAAAAATAACTGGCTACTGTATCCTGGATCAGTTCAACCGTTAAAGGCTTATTTAAAAAGCTTTTTACTTCTTTATAGTTCAGCGCACGGGTTTGATCGTCGGGATTTAAAGAAGTGGTGAGCATAATTACTTTAGTTTTGGATTTCAGCTCATCGTTTAGTTTATGGAACTCATCTAAAAAATCGAAGCCGTCCATTCCCGGTAAATTAATATCCAAAAAGATAAGGTCGGGCTTTGGGAATGCCTCATTTTGTAGTACGGCCTTTGCCAAATAGTCTAATGCCTGCGTCCCGCTAGTCGCTATACTAACCTTCTCGCATACCTGGGCCTTTTTGATCTTGATCTGGTGAAAAGCATTATCCGCCTTGTTATCATCGATCAATAAAATGCAGCTAATCTTTTTCATGTTATTTGGCAATGGTGAAATAAAATGCGGCACCTTCTCCCAATTTGGACTCTACCGAAATCTTACCATTATGTAAGGATACGATTTTTTTGCAGGATGCCAAACCGATGCCCGTTCCGGGGTATTCCTCAACCGTATGCAGCCGCTGGAAAATTACAAAGATTTTTTCCCGGTATTTTTCATCAATACCGATACCGTTATCCCTGACCGCAAATACCCATTCGGCTTTATTTTCTACTGCGGAAATGTGGATAGTCAATGGTGTGTCTTTCTTGCGGAATTTAATGCCGTTACTGATCAGGTTTTGAAACAAGCGTTTCAATTCATTTTCATTGCCGCGAATATTGGGCAAAAATCCGGCATTGATCTTTGCGCCGCATTGTTTAATGGCCGTGTCCAAATCGGCAATAACCGATTGCAGTACCAGTTGCAGGTTGACAGGCTTAAACTCAGAGTTATTCCCGATCCTTGATAACTCAAGCAGATCCCTGATGAGGTTCTGCATTTTTGCAGCGCCATTTACAATGTAGCCTAAAAATTCTTGTGTTTCCGGGTCGCCGTTGCCCTCAAATTTTTCAGAAAGCAGTTCCACAAAGTTGGTAATGGTTCTTAGCGGCTCCTGTAAGTCATGCGAAGCAACAAATGCGAATTGTTCCAGTTCCTTGTTTTCTTTATTGGCATTAATTAAGTTTTCGTTACTTACTTCCGCCCTTGTTTTTTCCTCGCTATAATCCTCCAGGATGTTTAGAAAAGCGCGTTGGGTATCCTCCATCGCTTCTTTTTCAGCCCGGTAATCATCAAGGATGTTTAGTAACGCGGTTTGGGTATTATCCGAGTTTTGTCTTTCCTGGCTAAAATCATCAAGGATATTTAACAGCGCCCGCTGCGTGTTCTCAGAATGTACTTTTTCTTCGGTATAATCATCCAAAATATTGAGGAGGGCCCGTTGTGTATTGTCCGAATTCAGCTTTTCATCGCTGTAATCATCCAAAATATTAAGCAAAGCCTTTTCCGTGTCGACAATATCGACGTCAGGCAAATCTATCTCCGGCTGTGCTATTTTGATGAGGCCCTTTTCCATGGATAGCTATCTTCTTTCCAATACTGAAACTTTACCTTTCAGTTCCTCAATTTCCTTTTTCAACTCCATCATTTTTAATTCGCGCCCTACGGTCAGCTTACGGAACCGTTCCAACTCCTCAATACGCATCAGCTCCTTTTCACGTTCTGCAATTTCGCGTTCTGCCAATTGTTTTTGCGCCGTAATATCCCGCGCAGCAGCAAACACTCCCAGTACATTATCCTTATCGTCCTTATATACGGAAGCATTGTACAATACGTCTGTTAGCTGCCCATTTTGGTGCCTGATGGTCAGGGGATAATCCGCTACGAAACTTTTTTCAAATACCTGTTGGTAGCCTTCCTGCGCTTTTTCCGCTTCGGTGAAGTAATTGGAGAAATCTGTACCGATCAGTTTTTCGCGGTTTACACCGGTTACTTTTACTGATGCCTCGTTTACGTCAGTGATCTTACCGTCGGCGCTGATCGTTACCAGCGGATCGAGTGAAGCTTCAATTAAGGAACGGGCATATTGTGACGCTTGTTTCTGTTCGGTTACGTCACGCGCAGCAGCAAATACCCCGAGTACGTTGCCTTTATCGTCCTTGTAAACCGATGCGTTATAGAGCACGTCTGTTAGTCTACCTGACTTATGCCGGATGGTCAAGGGATAATCCGCTACGAAACTTTTTTCAAATACCTGTTGGTAGCCTTCCTGTGCTTTTTCCGCTTCGGTAAAGTAATTGGAGAAGTCGGTGCCGATCAGTTTTTCACGGTTAACCCCGGTCACTTTCACCGAGGCATCGTTTACGTCAGTGATCTTACCATCGGCACTGATCGTTACCAGCGGATCGAGCGATGCTTCAATCAGCGAACGTGCATATTGCGAGGCTTGCTTTTGCGCCGTTACGTCACGGGCGGCGGCAAATACACCGAGTACATTTCCTTTTTCATCCCGGTAAACCGAAGCATTATACAATACGTCTGTTAAATTACCGTCCTGTGCGCGGATGGTCAGCGGGTAATCCGCTACGAAACCTTTTTCAAACACCTGTTGGTAGCCTTCCTGCGCTTTCTCAGGTTCGGTAAAATAATTGGAGAAGTCGGTACCGATCAGCTTCTCCCGGTTTACGCCTGTAACCTTTACCGATGCCTCGTTTACGTCAGTGATCTTACCATCGGCGCTAATTGTTACCAGGGGATCGAGTGAGGCCTCAATTAATGAACGCGCGTATTGCGATGCCTGCTTCTGTTCCGTTACGTCACGGGCCGCGGCAAACACCCCGATCACATTGCCTTTATCGTCCTTATATACAGAAGCGTTATAGAGTACGTCCGTTAAGTTACCATTCTTACTTCTTATCGTTAACGGGTAATCCGCTACGAAACCTTTTTCAAACACCTGCTGGTAGCCTTCCTGCGCTTTTTCTGCTTCGGTAAAATAATCGGAGAAGTCCGTACCGATCAGCTTTTCCCGGCTTGCCCCGGTTACTTTTACAGATGCTTCGTTTACGTCAGTGATCTTACCATCGGCGCTAATCGTTACCAGCGGATCGAGTGAAGCTTCAATTAAGGAACGCGCGTATTGGGAGGCTTGTTTTTGTTCGGTTACGTCACGGGCTGCCGCAAACACACCGATCACATTTCCTTTTTCATCCCGGTAAACGGAGGCATTATACAATACGTCTGTCAGGTTACCATCTTTCGCCCTGATCGTTAGCGGATAATCCGCTACAAATCCTTTTTCAAACACCTGCTGATACCCTTTACGGGCCTTGTCCGGCTCCGTGAAATAATCCGAGAAATCCGTCCCGATCAGTTTGTCGCGGCTTACCCCGGTCACCTTAACGGATGCCTCATTTACGTCGGTGATCTTACCGTCCGCGCTGATGGTTACCAGCGGATCGAGCGATGCCTCAATCAACGAACGTGCATACTGTGAAGCTTGCTTTTGTTCGGTTACATCACGGGCCGCAGCAAAAACACCGAGTACATTGCCTTTTTCATCCTTATAGACAGATGCGTTATACAATACATCCGTCAATTTTTCGTCTTTATGCCTAATTGTTAGCGGATAATCTGCCACGAAGCCTTTTTCAAATACTTGCTGATAGCCGCGCCGCGCTTTATCCGGTTCGGTAAAATAATCCGAAAAATCCGTTCCGATCAAGCTATCGCGCGACATACCGGTAATCTTTACCGATGCTTCATTTACGTCAGTAATTTTACCATCGGCGCTGATCGTTACCAATGGGTCAAGCGAAGCTTCGATCAGGCTTCGGGCATATGCCGAATATTGCGCGCGCTGGGTAACGTCACGGCCAATAGAAGAAAAGCCGATGGCTTTGCCTGCGCCGTTAAAAATGGGAGAAACCGTTAAGGATACATCTATGATGGAGCCGTCTTTCTTTACCCGTTTGGTTTCATAATGCTCGATCTTGATACCCTTTTTATATTTATCAAGGATGTCATTATGTTCATCTGTTTTATAGGGCGCTAAAAGGTTGACCGATTTACCCATTACTTCGGCTGCCTTATAGCCGAATATACGTTCGGCACCGGCGTTCCAGTAATTAATTAAGCCATCCATCGACTTGCTGATAATCGCATCGTCAGATGACTGGACAATTGCAGCGAGCAGCGTCTGCAAATCTTCCGGTGTTTCCGTAATTGTTTTAGCCATAATATGGTGTTTTATAGGTTTTATTCCTGTAGTTGTTTCGTAAGCGGCAGGGAGAAATAAAACGTACTTCCATTACCTTTATCACTTTCCGCCCAAATCCGGCCATCGTGACGATGTATGATCTCGGAACTCAAATACAAGCCGATACCAAAACCGGAAATATGCTGCGATTGATTGGATGT
The DNA here is from genome assembly GCF_965277465.1 of Mucilaginibacter sp. GTDB lineage: Bacteria > Bacteroidota > Bacteroidia > Sphingobacteriales > Sphingobacteriaceae > Mucilaginibacter. The sequence goes on along the minus strand of NZ_CBDICW010000001.1, from coordinate 769,057 downwards.
TACCCTGAAATAACGTTTAAATACATTTTCCAGGTCCTCGGGTTTAATCCCCATGCCTTCGTCCCGGATACTGACCAGCACGTCTTTTTCTTTCAACTCACATTTAATATCGACAGTTTTCCCCTTGGGGGAGTATTTAATGGCGTTACTGATCAGGTTGGTCAAAACCGAACTTATTTTATCCTTATCGGCGTGAATCATTACAGGCTTACAAGGCTCAAAACAAAAGGTATGGCTCCTAATAACCAATTCCTGTTCGTCAATGATCTCTTCGATAAGTTTTTCCATATCGAAGTCCTGCATATCTATCGCGATCTTGCCCGATTCCAGGCGGGATATATTTAGAAAGCCATTGATCATCTGGATCATCTTTTTAACCTGTACACTGGCTTTTTCCATCGCCCCGGCCAAAAATTTATCTTCGCTATCTTTTAATTTGGAATTTGCAACCTGTACCAGCGCGGTTAAGGAGGTGAGCGGGGTTTTTAGCTCGTGGCTAACCATGCCGATAAAATCGCTTTTTCGGGTATCATCCTGCTTGCGTTCGGTAATATCATGTAACACACCTGTAAAATAATGCGGTATGCCATTGTTGTCATTCTGTACCGTACCTACGCCGCGCACCCAGCGGATCTTACCGTCATGATGGCCGATAACCGGGTATTCCATATCAAATTTGATCCCTTCGGTTATCGCCTTTTCTACCAGGTCGGCAGCAGCCTGGCGGTAATCAGGGTGTATAGTGTTGATAGCGGCTTCATAAGGAACATCTTCATGGGCATAGTAGCCAAAAAATTCTTTTAAGCGGGGTGAGGCCACAAAAATGCGGCTGTTGATGTCAATATAGTAAGAGGCTAGTTCAGCGGCATCAACGGCCAGCCGCAAAGATTCCTCGGCGCGCTCAATCTCTTTGCGGGCATTGACCTGTTCGGTGACGTCTATCGCCACGCACATTACACTGTTCGTTATACCCTGATCATTTTTAATAGGTTCATAAATGAAATTATAATACCCGTCCTTTATTTCTCCTGCGTGTTCAATTTTTGCCAATATGTCGTTGCCATAAAATGGCTGGCCGGATGTGAATACATCGTCCAGTAATTTAAAAAAGGATTGGCCTTCAAATTCCGGCATGGCCTCTATATAGGTTTTGCCAACTACACCGGCACTTTTGCCCAGCATTTTTAACATTCGGGTATTCATTACCTCGATCAATAGCTCTCGCCCTTTCAGTATAAATATGGCAACCGGGGCCTGCTGAACCAAGAAGCGAAAACGCGCTTCGCTTTCGCCAAGGTCAAACACCATTCCTTCCAGTTCATACTGCGTCCTGGTCAGGTCTTCATTACTGGCGGAGATCCATTCGTTCAGGTTCTGCAGGTCCTTGGTATTTCTTATCTGGTTTTCTTCCGACAGTTTTCGGTCGGTTATATCAATGCAGGAACTGATATAACCTGCAAAATTACCGTCCGACCGGAACCGCGCAGGAATTTTGGCCAATACCCAGCGATATTCACCGGCATAATTAAGCACGCGGAATTCGCCGGTTAATGACTCTTGTTTTTCATGAGCTGTAAGGTATTTATTCACCCAGTCGTCTTTATCTTCCGGATGGATGAGTTCAGCCCAGCCGAATTCAAGGAGTTCATCCATACTCTTTCCGGTAAGGTTGGCCCAGGCCTTGTTAAAATAAACCGCTTTACCATCTTCATCCGCAACGCTGATCATAATATCCACGTTTTCTGACATCAGGCGAAAACGCGCTTCGCTTTCCTGCAAATATTTTAAGGTAGCCGTCAGTTCGTTTTGCGTATGTAAAAGCTGTGCATTAGCTTCGGTCAATTCTTCATTCCCGGTGATCAGTTCTTCGTTAATAGCGCTCATCTCTTCATTCAGCGATTGCTGTTCCACATTACTGTTACTTAATTCGCGAAAAGAAATGACTTTTTCCGTTGTTTCACTGCATGTCACAAAGACCCCGGCAATCACGCCCTTCTCGTTGGTTACCGGGCTGTAGCTGAAGGTCCAGTACACATCTTCCATTTTACCATTGCGGTAAATGGGCAGCAATTGGTCTACATTCCAGGTACCTCCGCCGCCGGACAGCACGCTATCGATCATGGGCCCGATAAACTCCCATATTTCCTGCCAGTATTCTTTTGCAGGTGCCCCTAAAATATTAGGATGTTTTCCATCCTGTCCCAAACTTGGCCGGTAGGCATCATTATAAAAACAGGTCAATTCCGGCCCCCAGAAAAGGAACATAGGAAACCTGGAATTTAATATGATACTGATGGTGGTTTTGAGGCTTTGCGGCCACTCATTTACGGCACCGACAGGTGATAATGACCAATCTTTCGCCCGCATTAATTCCCCCATCTCGCCACCTCCCTTAAGAAATAGCTGTTCCGTATTTACTAATGGGGATTCATTTAGCATAAAGACTTTTGTGAGGAACGAAATTATTAAACTAAGATATAAAAGAATTGTTTGAATATCTTGGGTTAATATTTCCGACTGGGAGTTGTAACTTACCCGGCTCTCAACTATTCACATCCTAAAGGGATATGTCACCATGTTTAACGCAATTGAATGGCCGGATATAGGCTTCTGGGCGTATCAGGCCCTTAACTAAGAAGAGTAAACTTACCGGTTAATGATTTAACACCTCGGTAATGGTACTATCTAAATCATCGAGATCGAAGGGTTTTGCTAAAAAGGCATCAGCGCCTGCTTGCCGGGTTAAAATCTCTATATCACTGTTGGCTGAAAAGTAAATCACGGGAATATCACGCAATTTAGGTACATTTTTAATTCGCCTCGTTGCAGTAATCCCGCCATCATCAGGGATCCAGTTATCCATCAAAATAACATCAGGAGATACTTGTTCAAGTTTTTTTTCGATTTCATTGCAATCCGTAAAGGTGGTTACCTGCCATCCTTTTTCTTCTAAAATATAAGTGCAGATCGAAAGGATATCCTCATCGTCATCAAAAATCGCGACCCTTTTTATGGAATTGTCCATTAGTGATTATTTTGTGTTATTTCGTTAGCAATTGGTGCGTTTAGTGATGTGTATAAAGAATACAGATTTAAACGATCCAAATTTGGCAAGCTGAATTAATTGCTGAAAGGTAGAGAATAGCTTTGGTATTAAAAAATGGAATTGCAGGCCTGCAATAACGAGACTTACTAAAACACTGCTATTAGCTATTTATTGTTGCGTGGCTTTTTAAGGTTAAAAATGGCAATCATCGCCGTTCTCAAACTATTTATCCCGGTTACTGTTGACAATACACACTTCTTAATCTAACAATCATGTCGAATATTTTGTACATCATCGCAGTTATCCTGGTTATTGGCTGGGCTATCAGTTTCTTCGGTTATGCAGCCGGGGGCCTTATTCATATTCTGCTGGTAATCGCAGTAATTGCTTTTATCCTCGGGATTATTCGCAGGGCGTAAACGCTTATGGATCTTAATCTCCTTAAATCACTGCCATTTTATATCAAACTGGCCGCTGTTCTTTTCAGCCTGATCGCGTTGGTTTATATTGTGGTCACGGCTAAGGAGATCTTATCACCGTTGATTTTTTCGTGCCTTTTTTCAATTTTATTACTACCATTTGCCGCTTTTTTAGAAAATAAGTTAAGGTTGCCTCGAAGCGCGGCTTCTATGCTTGCGGTAATTACTTTACTCGCCTGTATTGGTGGTTTACTATATGCGATCGCATCACAGATCTCCAGCCTGGTCAGCGATTGGCCACAGTTCCAGGACCAGTTGCATAAATCGCAGGAAACGCTGCAGGACTGGATCAGGTCAAGTTTCCACATTACCAAGCATAAGCAAAATACTTTTGTAGCGAATACTACGAATAAGGTGATGGCATCAGGTACTACCGTAGTAGGCACAACTTTGTTATCGTTGTCATCCCTCCTGTTATTCTTTGTTTTCACTTTTATTTATATCTTTTTCTTCCTGCTGTACCGCAGGCTAATCATGCGTTTCCTGGAATCGGTTTTCCTGAATGAAAACAAGAAGCTGGTGCATGACATTATTGAGCAGGTACAATTCATCATTCGTAAATATATCATCGGGCTGCTGATCGAAATGGCTATTGTCGCCACGGTAGTGAGTTTAGCTTTTACGTTTTTAGGGATTAAGTACGCGATCCTGCTGGGCCTGGTCACAGGCTTATTTAACATCATTCCGTATATCGGCATTTTTTCCGCTTTAATTGTGAGTTCGGCAGTGACCTTTGCGACCGCGCCAAATCCAACGACGGTGCTTTATGTCGTTATCACCTTAGTCATTACGCATTTAATCGACAGTAACGTGCTGTTGCCGATGGTCGTAGGCTCTAAAGTGAGGATCAATGCGCTGATCACGGTATTAGGCATCATTATCGGCGAAATGATATGGGGCATACCGGGGATGTTTTTGTCCATACCGGTCATAGCGGTGTTAAAGATCATATTTGACCGTATCGAAAGCCTCAAATCATGGGGTATTATTTTAGGGTACGAAGAACCGAAACAAAACCGGCTGGCCAAAACCTTGAAAGTCAAAAAAAAGGTAGCTGTGCCCAGAGAATAATTATTCCTGGTCGTCCAGTGATTGATGAATTTCATGGATGTCGGTCGTTTCCTTCATCTTTTCCAGTTCTTTATCTTCCTTATCGCAAATACCCAAATGCTGCTGGATCGCGTGGAGCATACCCAGCATTTTGGTGATCTCTTCTTCGGCGCGGACATTAACCTCGAAATCAACCTGCTGCTGTAATTTGTCCATTTTACCCTGCCTGTTTTGATTGATCAGCACGGAAACGGATAAAATGACCGCGAAAAGTGATACCAGCATATCGAGGATAGGAAACGGGAACGGGTCAAAGGATTTGAGGTTAGGAAACAAATGGCAGTTCCATACAGCCCAGGCAATAAAGAACAGGATGCAGCCCGCCAGGAAGGTAATGCTGCCAAAACCGGAAGCAATTGCAGTGGCAAAACGGTCTGCGGTTGTTTTATTGAAATCCAGCGAGGATTTTAGTTCATTGGGGATTTTGGTGCTGCTCATTTTTACAGGTTATAACGATATAATAATAAGAAAATAACATGAAAAAATTTTACTTTGGGTTTTTATTGCTAATTGCGGCTACCTCCGGGTTCGCACAGCAAGCTGGAGTTGCACCTGCCATTACTAAAGCATTTATCGCACATGGCAGTGATAAAAAGATTTCAAAGGATACGGTGATCCAGTCCGATACCTCCAAAGAAAATAAGGAACCACGCTATTATTATTTATCGCTCAACACCGATTTTTTTGTGAATACAAAAGGTGGAGTCGCCAAACGGTTCTCCCCGGCTTTGGAATTCGGCCGTACCTACGGGATATTTGATATTGGCCTGGCAACGGGGAGGTTCAGTTCACTCGCTGCCGGCAGCGATTCCAGCCATTATATTGAATTCCGGCCAACGATCAATATTTTTTCGAGCGGCAGGTTTGCCGAAGGCTTATGCCTGGGGGGCGGGTATGTCTTCGGGGCCAAACAAGGACTGGTTTCCGAGATATGTAACAGCATCAATTTTAATATCTCCACCACCGTTGCGCTTGCGGTAACACAAGGGTATTATTTCTTTGATGGCACTAACAGCAGCCGGAGCACCCAGTTTATGGGTTTCAGTTTGACCTACAACTTCCTGAAAAAGCATAGTGTAAATGATCAGCGCAAAAAGAAAGCCATTTTAACGACCAATTAAACAAATACCCCTATGTCTAAATTATCCGAACGCCTCAAAGCATTTAATCATGGATTGTTGCCCGATATGATCCAGTTGAAATATGAAGCTATGACCGAAAATGCTTTCCGCTTTTACCGGGGCACCTGTCACCTGTTTTATGAAGACCTTTCAAAGGCTCCCCCATTGCCGCTCTCTCCATTAACTTGGATCTGCGGCGACCTGCATTTAGAAAATTTTGGCAGCTATAAAGGCGATAATAAACTGGTTTATTTTGACCTGAACGATTTTGACGAGGGGATATTGGCCCCGGCTTGTTACGAACTCGCGCGGATGGTAACAAGTATCTTTATTGCTTTCGAGGCGCTGGAGATCGAACCGGAAAAAGCGATGAAAATGGCGGAACTTTACCTGAAGGCTTACAGTAACACACTGGCCAAGGGTAAAGCAATCAGCATTGAGCCGCGTACCGCAAAAGGGATCGTCTGCGATTTTTTGACCTCGGCTGATAAAGCAAGCCAGAAAACACTTTTACAAAAGCGTACCATCAGCAAAAAGAAAAAGATCATGCTGTCCCTGGAAGATGAGCGGCATTTTAAGCTGGACAAGAAACTGCGGCAGGAACTGAGCGCCCATATCAACGAATGGATCAGCACCAGCAGCGACGGGCCTTATAATTATGAAGTAAAAGGTGTAATCTTCCGGTTGGCGGGTACTGGTAGCATTGGCGTTAAACGTTATTTATTCCTACTTAAAAGCACCAATACAAAAAACAAATACCTTTTGCTGGACATGAAGCAATCTACACCATCCTCTGTAGCCGGCTATACAACAGTCAAACAACTTGATTGGGATAACAATGCGGAACGAATTATCTCTATCCAATTGAGGATGCAATATGTATCCGCATCCCTGTTAAGTACTACCATTTTCCAGGAAGAGTCTTTTGTAATACAGGAACTACAGCCGGTAAAGGATACGATCAAGTTCAAATTGCTCAAGGATGAATACAGGGATATTTACCAGGTCGTTAATGATATGGCTTCTTTGACTGCCTCGGCCCAACTTAGAAGTGGCGGTATACAGGGTTCTTCCATTATTGATGATCTTTCTGCATTCGGTAAATCTGAAGAATGGCAGGAACAGGTACTGAATTATTGCCGGCATTATGCGGACAAGGTCAAAAAAGATTACCGGGAGTTTAAGAGCGACCATCAAAAAGGCGTCTTCAAAGAGAATTAAAACAAAGGCCTGGTTACGCGGGCCGTTGTAAAAAATATATAATCACAACTATTCTTAATTTCATCCCAACTTTGATCTTATGATCGCAGCGGATCGCATTTTTATTTTTTCTTTGCGGTGGCAGGCTGTAGCAGCTCCAGGATCTTATCCAGCTTTTCGATCTCTATGGTATTCAGCTTTTCCAGCAATTGCTCGATCTCTTTTTTGGCTTCCACGTTCGTTTTAAAGTCTTGCTCTGCATGGTGGCGGTCGCGTTCACTCTGTCGGTTCTGCGCCATCATAATGATGGGCGCCGCGTAAGCCGCCTGCGTAGAAAATAACAGGTTCAGTAAGATAAAAGGGTAAACATCCCAATGGTACATAAAGGCGATCACGTTGGCGACCATCCAAACCAAGACAATTATGGTTTGTATAATGATAAAACGCCAGGAGCCCATACCGGTTGCTACCGAGTCCGCCAGCTTTTCGCCGAAGGTAGTTGTTGACTTGTGTTTTTCATGCCAGGTTTTTGCAGCTTCCATAATAAATAATAGGGGTTAAATAATAACGGATTAACGAGTACAAGCCTTATTTGTTTCAAACCTGAATAACGCTGATTTCTGATCCTATTCGTGCGTTTGCGAACATTTGGCTCCCCGATTGGGCTATTTATCATCCGAACTAAAACATCATATTCATGGCATATGTGCTTTTGCGTTGGCTTTGTCTGACATCTTAAAGCGTATTACGCCTTACAATGCGTCCTGATCGCGTGTTGACCAAAATCAAATTCATCATGTAGTATAAAATAGCCGGGCTACGGCGGTTTGTGCGGTGTTTTACGCTCGGTAAAGCCGCTGGCATAATTTTGGTATTCCCGTATTTATAAAAAACAACGTTATGGAAAATTTAGACTTAACTACCATCATGCTATTAATAGCCACAGATCTGGAATTAAAGGAACTGTTGCTTGCCGATCTGCAACTGATTCGTTCAAAACAAGCCGCTTAAATGCAATGGAACAATATAAAGCAAATGCTTCAGTAGTCTTTACCGATGATGAAGGCCGCCAGATCGATACCTTCGTAATTTTTGATACGGATGGTAAAACGGGGTTGACCCATATCAACCACGAGAACTTAAAGGTTGCTGCATCACAACTGCAATTGCATTCCAAAACGGTTGGGGACTATCACCTGCCCATAGCCGATGCTTTCAGTTTTGAAATACTAAGGAAGCTTCGCGAAAAATATGCATTGATGGATGCCGCCAGCAAAGTCCCTGCAAACAAATTACCGCACAGGAGGGTACTGGCCATAGCTTCTTAACCAAAAAATAGTTTGTAAAGTATAAGGCCGTACCAGCAAGGCCAGCCGGCAAACATTCCCCTTTTGGTATTGTTGAACTATAGCTCTTCGAATAGACCAAAAATAAATTGAGAGATAGAAAACGAATCGCCATTTTGGGCGGTGGGCCCAGTGGCTTGTTCATGTTCAAGCGATTCGTTGATACGGGTAGAACCGATATCAGCATTACGATATTCGAGCGCAAAGAACGCTTGGGCGCGGGTATGCCATACAGCGCCGAAGGTGCGAACGATGAACACATCACCAACGTATCCGGTAATGAGATCCCGCCGTTGGTTACCTCTTTGAATGACTGGATCAAAACCATTTCAAAAGATACGCTGAATAAATATCACATGGATGCAAAGCGTTTCAATGAATACAAGGTATTGCCGCGCCTGTTGTTCGGTCAATACCTGACCGCCCAATTCGACCTGCTGCAAAATCAAGCCAAAGAGAGAGGCATCGAATATGAAGTGCATTATAATAGCCCGGTAACAGATATTATTGATCAGCCCGAAAAGGGTAAGGTCGTGGTAGAGATCGCCGCACAGGCTCGATTTGATTTCGACCAGGTAATTATTTGCACCGGACATAGTTGGCCGCACCGGCACGAAGGCAAGGTGCCCAATTATTTTGATTCACCATATCCGCCGGCTAAACTAGGTATGCAACTGGACCACCCGGTAGCTATTAAAGGCTCTTCGCTGACAGCAGTCGATGCGATCCGGACGTTAGCCCGTCATAACGGAATTTTTGAAAAGGATGTCAATGGCAAATTATCCTATCAACTTTTCGATCATAATCCCGGCTTTAAGCTGGTATTGCACACCCGCAATGGGATGCTTCCTGCCGTACGTTTCCATTTGGAAGATTCGCATTTATCAAATGATGCGCTGCTGACCAGGGAAGAAATTGCGGAGCATATTAAAAACAACAATGGGTTTTTGTCTTTAGATCACATCTTTGAGAGGGATTTCAAGTTACCGATAAAAGCCAAGGAACCGGAATTTTATGAACAGATCAAGGATATGCACCTGGAAGAATTTGTAGCCGCGATGATGGAACTGCGGGAACGTCTTGATCCGTTCCAGTTATTAAAAGCTGAACATGCTGAAGCCGAAAAATCCATTAAACGAAAAGAATCCGTTTATTGGAAAGAGATGCTGGGGGTGCTTAGTTTCGCGCTGAATTACCCTGCAAAACATCTATCTGCAGAAGACATGCAACGGCTGCAAAAATCCTTGACACCGCTTATCTCTATCGTGATCGCTTATATACCGCAAAGCTCCAGTGAAGAACTATTGGCCTTACACCAGGCTGGCGTGTTAGCGCTTATTCCGGTTGGGGATGATAGTAAAGTGGAGCCCCATGAAGCAGGCGGTGCGGTCTATCATTATAAGGACGAAGCCGATAAAGAACAGGCCATCCATTTTTCTACTTATATCGATTGTGTGGGACAACCGCATTTGACTTTTGAAGATTTTCCTTTTAAAAGTTTATTGAGCGGACGCACGGTTAGCCAGGCCAAACTCAAATTCAGTTCGGCTGAAGAAGGACGTAAAGCTACGGAGGAAGGTAAAGCCGTATCACAAGATGACAACGGTGATTATTATCTGAAAGTCTCCGGCATCACCATCAATGACCATTTCCAGGTGGTGGATGCTTATGGCGCTTATAACGAGCGGATCTATATCATGGCAGTGCCTTATATCGGCGGCTATAACCCCGATTATTCCGGCTTGGATTTTAGCGAAGAAGCTTCCAACAGCATTATTCAACGTATGTTCTAAAACATGGGTGAATTAAAATTATACATACTTTTATTAGGTTCTAAAACGCCCGGCCGCCATGTGGAGCAGCACGATTACTTTTTTGGCATCGCAGCATCTCTGAAAGAACTCATTCCGGATATCAGGAAATTTTGGCGCGGGGCGTCGGCAAACATTCACATCGACGGTTGGCGTGAAGTGAACGCTGTTGATAGTTACGCGGTAAAGGTAGTCCTCAAAGAAGAGGCCCGGCATTCATCGAAAAAGCTATTCTTTATTAATCTGGGCGGTTATACTGCCGGTAAACTGGAAGAACAGCATTACGTCGTACTTACCGTTCAAAGCGATCGGGTTGCGGCAGTACGCAAAGCAAAAAAAGACGCATTCTTTCAAACGAATACAATTGCTAAGATAAAAGGCGCTAACGCCCATGTTGACGATAAATATGGCATTGACGTAGATGATATCTACCTGATTGATGATATGCTCAGCGCCGGGCAAAAGGCCAAATACCATATTCAAATAATACCGGCGACCGGCTTGCCAGAAGACGAGATACACCTGGGTTATTTCAAGCTGGACAAACTCGTATGAATTTAAGGCAGCAATTAAAGAATTGGGTACAGCACCAGCACGGGAGCCAAATTATCAGACGAACGGAAACGTCTGATGTCGATCACCTGGCATTTGTGGCGGAAACAGCCGAAAAAGCGATGGCCCTGGGTTACGAGATCGGCCTTTGCCATGATTTACTGGAAGATACCGGAACCACAGCCACCGGATTAAGGGACGCTTTGCAAAACTTTGGTTACACCGAAAGTGACAGCGTCCATATTACGGCCGCTGTGGTAGAGCTGACCGATGTCTTTACCCGTGGGGCTTACCCGGAATTAAGCAAAGCCAGCCGAAAAGAAAGGGAAGCAGAACGCCTGACTATGATCAGCCCCATGGCCCAAACGGTTAAATATGCCGACCTGATCAGCAACATCGCCTGGGTGATGAAACATGATCGTGGCAACGCGGAGACTTACCTGCAAAAGAAACAGCGCCTGTTAACGCTCATGGACAAAGGCGAGCGGGAGCTTCGGCTTGAAGCCATTGCCCTGGTAGTTGCCTCGTTGCGCGAACTAAGGCCGGCTTGAAATGGCGGGACCGTTTTAATTTACGGCCTCCATAAAACAATAGCCGGATTGGATGCTTTTGTTTGGACAAAATCATCGTTAACTATGATCGATATTAATCAACTGATCATTCCCGCAGCACGGGCAGGCGACATGCCGGTGCTGACCGAACTGGTCGCTCAAAAGGCTGATCTCGAAACCCGGGACGAAAAAGGCTATACGCCTTTGATCATCGCCTGCTATAACAATCAATATGCTGCTGCAGAACTGTTGTTAAAAGCTGGAGCGAAAGTGAACGGGACAGACGGTGGCGGCAACACAGCGCTAATGGGCGCCGCCTTTAAAGGTTATCCCGCTATCGCGGAACTACTGATCGCTCAGGGCGCGGACATGGACCTGCAGCATGGCAACGGCGGCACGGCCCTGATGTTCGCCGCTATGTTCGGCAGGAACGAACTCGTTAAATTGCTGGTTGAGAGGGGTGCGGATAAAATCCTGCTGAATAAAGGCGGCCTATCCGCCGTCGACCTCGCACGGCAACAAGACAACCAGGCTGCAATTGCATTATTGGTTTAATTATTTTCTTATAATGAAACAAACGTCATTAGTGAAGGTTGTCTTTACACCAAATAATGTAACCGATAATGGCAAAAAAAACCACACCACCCGTATCGCCTAATCCTAAACTGGAAGATCTAAAGGCCGACCAGGCCAGCGCCGGCGGCGAAATGATGACCACCGACCAGGGCCTGAAAATTAATGATGATACCAACTCACTAAAGGCAGGCGAACGTGGGGCGACCTTGCTGGAGGATTTTATCCTTCGCGAGAAGATTACCCATTTTGACCATGAGCGTATCCCGGAAAGGATCGTACATGCGCGTGGTTCGGGTGCACATGGTGTCTTCCGGGTGTACGAATCCATGGCTAAATATACCAAGGCCGGGTTCCTACAGGATCCATCGGTTGAAACGCCGGTATTTGTGCGTTTCTCTACCGTAGCGGGTTTTAGAGGTTCCACTGACCTGGCCAGGGATGTGCGTGGCTTTGCCGTAAAATTTTATACCGAAGAAGGGAACTACGACCTCGTGGGCAATAATATGCCGGTCTTTTTTATCCAGGACAGTATTAAGTTCCCGGATTTGATCCATGCGGTCAAACCGGAGCCGCATAACGAAATTCCTCAGGCGGCCTCGGCGCATGATACTTTCTGGGATTTTATCTCGCTGACGCCGGAATCTATGCACATGATCATGTGGGCGATGTCCGACCGGGCTATCCCGCGTAGTTTGCGCATGATGGAAGGCTTTGGCATCCATACGTTCCGTTTTATCAACGCCGAAGGCAAATCCTGCTTTGTCAAGTTCCACTGGAAACCTTTACTGGGTATGCACGCGGTGGCTTGGGATGAGGCGCAAAAGATCTCCGGCAAAAACTCCGATTTTCATCGCCAGGATTTATATGAAGCCATCGAAGCCGGGGCTTTTCCGGAATGGGAATTCGGCGTACAGATCGTGCCGGAAGAAGATGAGCATAAATATCCGTTTGATTTGTTAGACCCAACCAAGCTGATTCCCGAAGAATTGGTACCGGTGATGAAGATAGGTAAAATGACCTTAAACCGTAACGTCGATAATTTCTTCGCCGAGACCGAACAGGTAGCTTTCCATCCCGGACATTTGGTACCGGGTATAGATTTCACGAATGATCCGCTATTGCAGGGCCGTTTGTTTTCCTATACCGATACCCAGCTATCCCGGTTAGGCAGCCCTAACTCCCACGAAATACCAATTAACCGTTCTATTAATCCTGTTCAAAATAACCAGCGTGACGGTCACATGCGCCAGCAGATCAATGTGGGCAAGTCCAGCTACCACCCGAACACGGTTGGTGGCGGTTTCCCCCAGCAGGCGAAAGCGAGCGAAGGCGGTTTTACGAGTTATGAGGAACGCGTCGATGCCCGTAAGGTACGGGCGCGCAGCAAAAGCTTTATGGATTTTTTCAGCCAGGCGACCCTGTTCTTTAACAGCCAGTCGGAACCGGAGCAAAACCACATCATCGATGCCCTGCGCTTTGAATTGGGTAAGCTGGAAACGCCAGCGATCCGCGAACGCATGGTTGGCCTGTTAAGTAAGGTTAGTGCGACATTAGCGGCTAAAGTTGCGGAAGGATTAGGTATAGCGGTACCGGCCCCACAGGAACCATTGAACCGTAATTACGGAGCCGACGCTAACCCGGCGGATTACCAGGATCACCCGAAAAAACAACTGGACAAATCGCCCGCACTAAGTATGACGAACAGTCCGAAAGATACCATTAAGACCCGGCAGATCGCGATCCTGGCGGCGGATGGCGTGGATGGTACGGCTATAAAAACGATGAAGGCAGCTTTATTAGCTGAAGGCGCACAATGTAAGCTGATCGCGCCTCATGGGGGCTCGATCAAGGATGCCAAAGGCGCGGCAATAAAAGTGGACATGAGCTTCCTAACCGTGGCCTCGGTGATTTTCGATGCCGTTTATATACCTGCCGGCACAAAAGAATTATTGGACAATGCGGACGCGATTCACTTTGTTAATGAAAGCTATCGTCATTGCAAAGCCATCGCCGCTGATGACGATACTTTCTTGACGGAAACCTATGTTGCCGAAAAATTAACCACACCGGGTGTATTAGTAAGCAAAACGCCAAAAGACTTTATTCATGCGATTGCCCAGCACCGTTTCTGGGAAAGGGAGAAAAAGGATAAGGTTCCCGCATAATCAAAAAAAAACGCATAAGGATCGCGGGATTAGTGATTGGCGGGATTAGCGCCGCTGTGCCGGCGTACCTGTTTTTCACTAAAGAGGGTGAATAAATGCTTGCCGGTTTAAATCACAAGTTCAAAGATGTGGCCAAAGATAGGCGCGGGTATAGTAAGCGATAAAACAGGCATTTCCAAAAAAACCGTGAAAAGAGCAGCTGATGTTATTGTAAAACGACGCTGTAGTAAAAGTTACATTCCCGGAAAAGAGCAATATTTTTGCAAGTAAATATCAGCTTTTCCTATCTACAGCAGGGCAATTATCCAAGGAGATTCACAGCGAAATCCTTAAACAAAAGATAAGGAGAATGACTAAATGAATACGCACACAGAGTGTGCGTATTCATTTCCACCAATATTTATTGGATTTTGACGTCGCAATATGTGACGTCAAAATTATAACCAGACATTAAAATGCCCCATCCATTTTCCCCTGCTTCAATTTTGATAACAATTATCACAATGTCCAAAGTCACGCCTCAATTTCAATTGTGCAGCCAGCGCCTGCACAATTGAAACTTTTAGTTCATTATCATGGTTTGATCCCAATTGTGTAAGCGGTGCGTACATGATTGGATTTTCCCCGATATTTTGAATTGAGAACGAACTGCATCCGTAATTGATTTTACTTTGAAAACTGCGATATTTCAAAAAGATTCAGATTGTGCCCGCACTGCGGACACAATTGCAAAAAAACTATATCCGACTCGGATAAACTCGGATATAATTTAATCCCATTTAAACCAAATTTGCATCAGGTTACTGGTTTCACTGAAAATCAATGCCGCGTAATAACTGAAATAAACTAAAATTAAATTAAAGCTATGGCAGCAGAAATCATCACGAAGGAAGATCTACAGGAATTTGGAAAAAACCTGCTCAGTCAAATCAGGGGATTGTTAGGCCAATCTTTTGAAGAACCCAAAAAATGGTTAAAGACCTACCAGGTAAAGAACCTTTTAAAAATATCTGATAATACCCTCCAAACATTGAGGGACAACGGCACTATACCATTCACTAAGATCGGGGGTATCCTTTATTATAGTTACGAGGATATTAACAGAGTATTGAGTGGAGAAGTAAAGAGCAAGCGTATTAAAATTAATAAGGACTAATGCTGCCTTAAAGAGAAAAGTCCCGGACACTCGCTGCCAGGACCTTTCAACCTAAACCTTATCACAATTGCCGGAGAGTTTCCGGCAGTTATAAAACGTAAACTTAATCAAATAAATGCGCCTTATCATAAAATTTCGCAATTTCCAGTGAGCCGTAGCGTAAGGCGTTCGTATCAAAGGTGAGCGGGAATTGCCTTTCCTCATCTAGGAACAACCGCCCTCTTTCTTTGGCGATAGCCCTGCCGATCATCGGGGTCTGGCTGACCATTACTGTGTTAATATCGGCATCCAGCGAGATCGCCGCCATCGGCTTTTCCGGGTGCTGAAAATTATATAGTGCAATATCAGCCATCAACTGTTTAATTGTTTCCGTGGTGAGCCCAAGCGCATCGAACATATCCTTTATTTTCATGTCTGATTTTTTACAAAGTTAAATCGCGGCAGCAAGCCCCGCAAATATGAGTTGTGATATTATTTAATATTCCTAAATTGGTTCAGATTTAAACCGGTTATGATCGATCACCAAATTTCTGTGTTAACACCCGCTGAATGTTCCGCAACCCAACTGCGGCAATTCCATGAACTGGTTATAACGGGTGGGCAGGTGCTGGCCGATGGCCTTGCGGAAAGAATCGCATCTGCCGCTGTGCTGGCCTTCGCCTATTCGGGTGAACAACTTTCGGGTATCGCCTCGGTCAAAAAGCAAAAGCGGAGTTATGTTACCAGTATCTTTTTAAAGGCAAAAGTCCCCAGGCTGGCAGAAAACTACCTGTTCGAGATCGGTTACGCGGTAACAAATGAACATTTCAGGCGGCAGGGGATCAGCCGCAACCTTATTAAGGCCTTAATAGGCCATAAACCCGGAACCCGGTTTTACGCCACGACCAAAAACGATGGTATGCGGGATCTGTTGACCCAATCCGGATTTAAAAAGACCGGAAACTCCTGGTTAAATGTCAATGAAGAAACATTAGACCTATACACGCTCTAACGAAATCGAAAATTCATTCCTAAGTGAAGCGCCCCGTATTTTCACCAAAGCTATCAACAATGCGGAAATACGGGGCGAAAAGGGGCTCCGGCGTGCCGGAGCCCTCCGGACGATTTTGAAAAATCAGCTTGATTTTATTTGGGGTGCATAAACCCATATTGACAGTTCAAGGGCGGATAGGTATCGCTCAATAAGTGGCTTCACCTTGTTCCAGTCCAGTCCGCCATTCCCGCAGCCCAAAGCAGGCAAGGCAATGCTTTTAACGGGATTGTTCCGCAAATAGGAAACGAGGGCAATCAGCCCGCTTTCCACAAATTCATATTGGGATGGCATTTTCCAATGCTGTTTAGTGGGAAAGTTGATAATAAGCCTTTCACCCATTAGCAGTTCGTTATCCTTTACGGCTAAAACCTGTCCCGTCTTTAATTGACCGTTTAAACAAGCTTGCCTATACACTTCAAAATTATGGGGGAACGCCTGTTTGAATTGCAGGGCAATTCCTTTCCCCATTACGCCAACTGTATTGACGGTATTCACCAATGCTTCAGCACTGGAATCCATGATATTCCCTGTGGTGTACCGTATCATAATTTGCCGTTATTCTGTTTTAAATCCTTGTCCAATATTAGGAGTTTTTGATATAAATCCTCCCAATAATCAACTAAATGCAAATGGTATGGCGATGGGTGGTTCACCCTGTAATGGCGGTAGTCGTCCGCCTGTAAAATGGCTAATGCCAAATCCGTTACCGCTATCTCCTTACCATCCAAATCCGTAATCTTTTTCATGGATGTTCATTATCTGTTCAGGCTACTTTTAAAGCCTGTGTCTTAAACTCTTTCAGGTTCAGAAAAAAACCCCGGTTAAACAGCATCCCCTCGCGGAACAGTTGCCAAAGCAGGGATGCCCCTAAATTCGCCAAAGCGGAATTGATGAACAAATCCTGTTTGGTCAGGGCTTCGGCTAAAGAACAACTTGGCGTGTTGTCGGTGCTTTCCGAACTTTCCAGTAATTCCTTAAACTCTGCGGTGACCAATGGCAAGGTTTCTACCACCCTGAACTTTTTGCTTTCCGGCTGTTGGATAGCGGTGAGCGTAGACAAAACCACCTGCCCCGTGTCCCTGCTGTTCCCGAAATCCATCCAGTACAGGGGGCGGTTACGGGAATAAGCCATTTTTTGATCGATACCCATCAACAGCTCGGCTATCTCGAAACGTGCGGAAACCGTATCGACACAGGACACCGTAAATTCAGCCATCCGCAATTCAGGGTGAGCCTGTATAGTGTCCTTATCATAGCGTTCCGTTATGGCTTTCCAGTTCGTACCGAAAAACAGGTTGATGCGATTGACCAAGGCAACCGCTTTGTACATCCCTAAATCTGCGGTAGGGAACAACTGTCTGCCGAGGTTGGCGGGTTCGACTTTATCATCATCGAATACCCGTACCATCAGGCCAGGATGCCCGAGTTCAATCAGGGCATGGTTCATCCTGCCCAAAGCGGTCAGGAACTGGCTACCTGTACCCCCCGCACCAATTAAGTTAACCATGATGGGATTATAGGGATTGAGCAATACCTTTTCCACGATATGTACACATGGTTTTATCGCTTTCAATTTCTTCGTTTTCATGTCAGTAAGTTTTGTAAGGTAAAATTGGTCGGTTTTAATAACTGCACAGGAAAGGGGCTGTCCGTTGCGACCTGCTCCTGCCATAGCTGAACGATATTTTCGGTAACGGGGTTGAACTCACTCATCAGGTGGCTGAAGTAGCTGTTCCAAAAGTAACTTTCCCATTGCGCCATAAAATCCTCCAAACGGGCGGCTTCTGTAATATTGACCCGCACCGTACCCATACATACCCTGCCCTCCTTGTAAATATTAAAATAGGGCGCATGGAACAACTTGGTTTTACTGCAAGGCTTTTTGTTCCCTTTTACTGCATATACCGCTAATTCCTCCCTCCCGGCTTTCCATATCATAGCAGGGACTTTTCCCCTGCCGGATGGGATGCCCAAAGCGGATGCGAAAAACAAGGGTACTTCCTGTGGTGGCGTGTACCAAACAGCATAGCCCGATTGTTGCGGGTTAACATACAGCACCTTGTTCGGCAGAATACCCCTGCTCCGCAGGTAGCCTGTTTTGAGTTCCTATGAAGCCTGGAACAGGCGGCTCAGTTGCAGGGTTTCTTTAAACGTTAAGGGATGCGCATTGATGGGCTTGCCAAACTTGCCGATGTCATAGCTTTCCACGTAAATACTATGTTCTTCGTTGCCATCATCCCCGCCCTGTTTCTGACAGATCAACAGGGCTTTGATGGGCTGATAGGTATTGCAAAAATTATTCGTGATGTTCTTCATCATCGTAATCATTTAAAATTTCGGCTAAACGGTCAATAAGCGACAATAGCCGGGGTTCATAATCAAACACATGGCAGGGCTTTTCCTGCGGGGTATTGAACCATTGGTTGCTGACGGGTTCTTCCTGATAGCCCATTTCCTGAAACTCATCGTTTACCATTTGGTACAGGGTTTCGGACAGGCAATCGTTTCCGCTCCAGTAAAAGGAAATATATTGCTCCCAATATATCGTTTGGTTGTCCTCATCTTCTTCCTCGTCATAATACATGGATTCTTTGACTGCCTGTTTAGGATAGTCTTTTATCAACTTGATAAATTCGTAAAGGACATTAATTAAGTAACCATCCGCTTCGGTAAACTGCTGATACCTAACCAAATCACTTTCCAGTTCCTTTAAGGCAAACGGTTTTTGGAGTTCGGGCAATAAGGTATTACCTGCCAGTTGCAATGTTTTCAGTTCCTTTTTCTGCCGTTGCCTAAAGGGTTCTTCTTCCTCATCCTGTTCTTCGTCCAGCCAGTTTTTGATGGTTTCGTAATTGCCGTCAATCGTCCCCGGCTCGGTATAAAAGGGAACGCCCGACACTTGGTAGAGATAACGAAAAACCGCCAACAGCAAATCATAGGGTAACTTGTCCGCTTTTACCTCCCGCAAACTCCAAAGCGGACGGACAGGAATATAATACAGGTGGTAATCCGTATCAAATGTTTTCGAGGTGGCTAAACAAAGGAGGTGCGTTTTATCCTGACAGATGTTTAATTTAATGTCTGATTTAGAGCCTAATAATCCCGACACGCCGTTATAAGCAACCGAAACGTTTTGCGGAAAAGACAGGCCGGAAACATCCGGCTTTGTCCATCCGTACAAATCGCAAAGGTTTCCCAACGAAACAAAAAACTCCCTTTCGGCTTTACGCCAATCGCTGAACGCCACACCCCAAACAGGGTTAAAGGAATGGTTCAGAAAACCATTATGGTGCGTTCCTGCGGTGCGCTTCTTAGCCGGTTTTGCTGTACTTCCCTTGCGTCCGGCAAGCGGTCTAACCGCTCTGCGAGGTTGCCGAATAATTGATGCAGTTTCCATTGCTTGCTTTTTTCTATAACAGTTACTTTCCTTTTCATTAATCGCTTTTCCATTGTCTTAGGTTTAGCCTTTCGTACCCATCGTGCTTTCAAAGCGGTACTGTATCTCATCGTTCTTGATTTCAGGGCCGACTATCCGTGCATTGGTCAGCACGGGGTAAGTACCCGAATAAAAGTTGAGTACTATATCGGGATTGAATGTTTCGCCGGGGTCTGATAAGCGGACTTCCTGCCCATTATCTTTATGGATAAAAATCCTTTCTAATTGCGTGGTCTGTAACATGGCTAATCTTGATTAAATAGTTGCAGGGCTTGCGCCATTTGTTCTTTTTTGCGGGTCAGGTCGGCTTTCCGCCTGTTCAGTTCTTCCGCCTTTTCAGGGTAATCGCTCACCGGGGGTAAAACCTCCAATGCTTCAGCGTATTTACAGGCATCGTTCAGTTCAACCACTTTGCGTATCGCATCGGTGTAGGCTTTCTTTTTATCCTCTGCGGATATTTTAGGTTCGGCTACTTCTATATCATCGCCGTCTTCCGTATTCGATTTCACTTTAGCGGGTTGGCTCTTGTTACCCTGCGACAGCTTCTTTTTGGCGTTATCCAAATTCTTGTTATAGACTTCAATATTGCTGTATAAACCTGCGGTAGCCTGTACGGGTTGCCCGATAGCTTCAAAAAAGCCCTCATCCATTTCGGATGCCGTCCCCTTGAATATCAGGGGCGCAATCGTTTTGGTGGCAGGTTCATTGGATTGGTTAGGTGAATACAGGGCAGATACGGTAAAATGCCCGTTCGCCTCATTATGTATGCTTAACTTCCAAATGCCGGGGGCATTCAGGTTAGCAATATTTTCAAAAAAGTTCGTTTTCATAACGTGATTATTTAAAGATGAATAAGAAGATACCCGCCACGATAGCGAGTAATCCCAAAAAGTAAAAGAGTGCCTCAATACGGGTGGTCAGCCACCATTTCTCATAGGATGAAAAAAGTTGCAAACCTGCCACGCCACGGCGGTTAAACCTGCGCCTGTTGATGATATAGCGGATAATTAACCCTGCCCCGATAAGCAGGTAAGCGGACAGGTTCGGATGATGCTGAATGATTAAGAGTCCCATGATTTTAACATTAAGGGTTAAAAAATAATTCGACTGCAATTTTGAATTTGGGGTCGTTGTGCTTGCCCTGTTCGGTATAAGTGGTTAGGCAATGATTGAGGTACAATGCGCCGTAGCCGTCAAATAGCTGGTCGCTGAATACCGCACTGCTTTTTTCCAGTTGTTTACCGTAGCGTTTGATTTTGCGGTCGGCTTCTTCGGCCAACCCGAACCAAAAATCCACCCCGAATAATTGGTTCACCCAAACCTTGCGCACTTCATCGGGGTTCTCCCGCATATAGGCGCATAACTGTTGGGTATAAATCAAAAAGGCGGGTATCTCGTGCATCAGCAAAGCGTGTAATAACCTTGCTTTCTGTACATTATTTAATGCTTTTAATGGTTGCATGACATTCATTTTTAAGTAAGAAGATAAGGGGGATTGCTCCCCCATTGATTAATTCAGGGTAAGCGCATCCGCTCCGTTTTTGGCAAAATCAAGGCAAAGGTTAAAAGCGGTCTGCCCTCTTTGTTTGGCTGTGCCGTCCATGATGGATTTGAATTTTGCCACGTCATCGCTGAATTTGCGTACGTTTTGAAAATAGCCCGTGATGGCGTTATAGGCACCGAATACCGTTCCGGCGGTCGTTTCCATTTGTTGGGTGGGACTGCCTAAAGCGTATTCATACACGTTATCTACGATATTAGTGTAAGTGGTGGACAGTTCATCTACTTTGCCGTTCGCTAAGTTTTTCAGTACTTCTCTGTTAGGCGACATGGCAATCTGTATGAGCCGTTTCACTTCCTTGTCGGTGATTTTTACCTGTGACCAATGGTTGAGCAATCCCTCCAGTTCATGCCCTAAACTGCCCGATATGCCCATCAGCGTATGTGCCTGTTTCAGGCGGTCGTTAGCCGAAGCAGTATGCCTTATCTTAATAGAGTTACTGTGGTTGCGCAGGGCGGCATTAAGCGTATTGTTGCATACGATACGGATAGGGGTAAATGCTGCGGTGATACTGCCGAACCCATCATGCGAAGTGGTCAGGAAAAGATACTGTTCTATCATATCCTGTTTACCCACCCGTATATATCCCGGCAGTTTAGCGGTGATAAATATGCGTTCTCCTTTGCCCAATGCCCCTGCGGTTTCGTACAAAATACCATCCCCGCCACCTACGATGGCATCAAAAAATTCAAATGCGTTTACATTCTGTACGATTTCGTAGTCCTTGCCCACCACGCCCAAAACGGCATGGTTGTCTGTACGGACGGTAGCAAAATGGTTGGTTACGGGCATTTGGCTTCCCTCTACCACTTCTCCGTTATCTCCTATGGTTTCATCCCAATGGTAGGTAAACAGGGGTGATTTAATTACTTCGTAATCCAACCCCGCATATTTGATCGCTTCTGCGCTTGTGGGGTACTGGTCAACGATTTGACCTAATCCGTGCCATGCCTTTTCGTTCACGCTGAAAAAGCTGTCTTTTCCGTTTACCCTGTTGATGTTATGTGCCATGTTCTTAATTTTTTAATGACCGCTGAATTGCGCTCTAAATGAATATTATGTTATCTCCCTTAAAATGGCAGGTCGTCATCTTCACCTGCTGAATTGCCTTTATCTGCACCCTGTTTTGGGCTGGTGCTGTTAGCCGAACCGCCCAAAATTTGAGGTTGGCGATATTGCAGGTCAATGAACTTTTGGCATCGCCGTCCTTGTTCACCCATGCACGGCTACCCATGCGCCCGTACAGTTGCACCAATAAACCTTTTTTGAGATACTCGCCTACTTTGGCATTCAGCCAGTAGGCACATTCCACATAGGTGGTCAGTTCCACCCGTTCCCCGTCTTTGGGTTTGTAGCTGTCATTGATAGCGATACTGAAATTCACTACTTTTTTTCCTCCTTTAACCTCGCTAACCTTAGCGTCTGCGGTTAATCTTCCTGTTAGTTCCATTTGCGTAAAAATTTATTTGTTAAAAAATCTGTTCCTCAATGACCCATTCGGCAAAACCCTCATTTGGCCTTTGATAGAGGCAGAATACTTGCGCGGGGGGCGAGCGGAACAAGGCTGACGCAAAAAAATACGACCCGGAGCGCAGCGAAGGTGTGGAGATTTTTTTAAGCGGCACTTGCCTGGCCTTGGCCGCTGAAAAGGGGTAAATTTGCCTCAAGCAAAGGCTAAATGAAAAAGCATTTAAAAGTTAAAAGCAGTCCGGGGGAGGCTATGAAGAAGAAGCCTAATACAAATCATCCGCAAGGAAATCAACCGGCAGAAAGGAAAAATGCCCTTCTGGCTACCGTTGCCGGACGAGGCACCCGCAGGGCTCGGTTTTACTTTCGGCCGGGTCTATTGATAGTGCGTGGGCCGCAATCAGCCAAGTCATCAGGATCAGGGCAGGAATGAAAAACGAGCGCAGCTTTACCCGGCGGAAAAAAGGGAGCGTGGTGAACCAGTGAGGCGGGAATGATGCGCTGATCTAAGGATCAGGATAACCAGGCTCTTGCGCAAAGCAAAAGTGCCTGAAGTCTTTGGAAAAACGATCAGTGATCGCAGCGGCATCCCTTCAAAGAAAGATAAAGCAGAGCGCACGGCCCGGAGGGGATCGCCAAAATAATTCTTAAATTTGGGGAAATATGGCACCAAAAACAATCCTGGTCATCGATGATGACGAAGACATATTGACCCTCCTAACGACGATCTTAAAAGATGCCGGTTATGCAGTTACTGTGGGGCGGGATGTGACTTCCGTTTACGAGATCGAAAAGAACCCGCCGGCCTTGCTGCTGATCGATAACTGGCTACAGGGTAAAAGTGGTCATGATATTTGCTGGCAATTAAAGAACGATTTACGCACTATTGCGATACCTGTCGTACTGATTTCCGCAACCGCTAAACTGGACGAAACTGCACAGCGCTGCGGCGCAGATGATTTTATCTGCAAACCATTTGACATCGACGTTTTGCTGCAAAAGGTCGGCAGGTTCGCACCATTTCAGCGATAATCATAATTCGGCTTCATTTTTGAAAGGATATGCATTGCGGGACGACTAACCTCTACAAACAATCTTTCCTATGAAAAATGAAACAAATAAAAGCCTTAAAGGCAAGGTCGCGGTCATCACCGGCGCGGAATCAGGCATCGGCCAGGCTATTGCCATTGAACTGGGTAACCAGGGTGCCGCTATCGTCATCGCCTATCATGAAGATGAAAAAGCTGCGAACGATACGCTGAAAACTATAGCAGACAATGGCGGTAAAGCCATCATCCAAAAAACTGACGTTTCCGATTATGTTCAAGTACAGGCACTCTTTAAAGCGGCGCAGGAATTGGGCACCCCTTATATCTTAGTGAACAGTGCGGGTGTCGATGCTTCCGGCACACCGGTGGCTGATATGGATATCCATGTGTTTGACCAAACGATACGCGCCAATCTTTATGGCACATTTTATACCTGCAAAGAGTTTATCAAACTGCGCAAAGCCGCTGGCGGAAAAGGCAAGATCATTAACCTGAGTTCGGTGCATGAAGATATCCCACGCGCCGGGGCGGCCGAATATTGTGCCAGTAAGGGCGCGGTCCGTAACCTGACCCGTTGCCTGGCATTGGAACTGGCCGAAATGAGGATAAATGTAAATAACATCGCGCCGGGAATGGTATTGACCCCGATGAACCAGGAAGCAATTGACGACCCCAAAGTACTAAAAAAACAAGTTGAAAGTATCCCCTGGAAGCGCGCGGCCGAACCCTGGGAGATTGCCAAACTGGCGGCATATTTAGTATCTGAAGATGCCAGCTATGCTGCCGGGCAAACCTTCACACTGGATGGAGCCTTATCACAGAATTTAGGACAAGGAGCATGAGTTACAATGTCATCAAAATAGAGGAACTGAAACTGAAATGCAGTTCGCCCCTGGAGGGCATGTATAAACTCAGCCCGTTGGTATGGGAAGAAAGCGGCGTGTATAAAATGCTGGTACGTGCCGTGAACACATCCGAAGACGCGACACAAAAGGTAGCGCGCGTATATTCGGGCATTTCTAAAAACGGCATCAACTTTAAAATGAGCGACGGGCCGGTCATCGCGCCGGGTATAACCAGTTTGGACAAAGATGGCTGCGAAGACCCGACCGTTGTTTGTATTTCAAAAGGATATTTAGTGTATTATACCGGCTGGAACCAAACCAAAATGGAGGGACAGTTATTGATGGCCAAAGGAAAAACGCTGGACGCATTAACATTAAATAACGTCGCTATCCCCAGTAAGAAGCCGTATCTCAATCCTAAGGAAGCATCGGTAACGCAACTGAAAAACGGTAAATGGAATCTGCTTTTTGAATACGCTGATCAACATCGCTCCAAATTAGGCAAGGCCACCAGCAAACATCCGGAAGGCCCATGGAAAATCAAGGGGGAATTTTTAGAAGCGGTCAAAGATAACTGGGATAGTTACCATTTAAGCCCCGGCCCGGTACTTTCGGATGTTAATGGCGAAACGGTGATGTTTTATAATGGCTCGGATGATAAAGCCCGCTGGCGTATCGGCTGGGTGAAACTGGATGAGAAAGGCAAAGTTACTGAACGGAGTAAAGACCCGCTGATCACCCCACCGAAAAGCAAACCCGGTGAAACGGATATCGCCTTTGCCGCCTCGGCAGTACTGGTGGGCAAACAGATTTGGCTTTATTATACCACGGCTGATAAATCTACCTTCCGGGCTGTTATTGCCTGCGAAAAAGATTGAAAGGTTTTGGTTGTTTAAACGACTAATGTTTTAGTATACATCAATCACTAAAACTATGAAAAACAATCAATTAACCGGCTTGGGTGCCGGCATCATCCGCTACGGTTTGGCCATTGTACTGATTTGGATCGGTATCACCAAGTTTATGCCCTACGAGGCAGAGGGGATCAAACCATTGGTCATGAACAGTCCTATTTTATCGTGGACATTGGGTATCATGAGCATCTATACTTTATCGATGGTACTGGGCACTATCGAGATCATTTGCGGACTGCTTATCGCTATCAAATTGTTTGCGCCAAAAGCTTCGGCGGTTGGCAGTATTGGCGGCATCATTACTTTTGTGATCACGCTCACTTTCTTATTATCTACGCCGGGTATCATTCAAATGGGCCAGTCCTTTCCGTTCCTGTCTCCACAACCGGGAGAGTTCTTGGTTAAAGATATCGTATTGTTGGGAGCATCAGTCTGGACGGCCGGCGATGCTTTGGCTGTTACCGCTAATTAGGTAAGTTCTTAACCGCAGCCGGCTCCGGTGACTGATCGTCCAGAAGTTGGCTGTGGTTATACCCAATCGGCGGCAGATCAGGTCCGTCGGAGTATTTTCTAAATATTTCAGTTGGAAAACATCCGCCCAAAGGCGAGGCATTTTAGCGAGGTTCCGTTTGAGACCGACCATAAATTCCTTATAAATCAACAGGTCTTCATTAGAGCAATTACTTTGCTGGCGGGCATGCACCGCAATAATTTCCGTTTCTTTAGCCTGCTGCACGCTTTGCTTACGGTAAAGGTCCATGACTTTATGCAGCAGGATTCCGGTCAGCCAGGTCTTTTCTGTACTGTTTCCTTTAAAATAATCGAGACTTTCTAAGGCCGCCAAAAAGGTATCCTGCACCAGGTCACGGGCCTGTTCTGTATCATTGATCTTGCTTAGGGCAATCTTTTGGAGATAGCTACCGTATTTGCCGTTCCAGTGTTGCGGATCGGTGGGGTGATGGGGTGTTGTCTGCATAAATGAACAACCTGTAGTAGTGATGGAAAGTTATCACAGAAGTATATACAATTCATCAACTTTGATACAATGCCATATGAATGGTGAATGTGTTGTTTTTGCCCGTGCTCAGCTTCAACTCATAATCATGCAGTTCGAGGATGCGTTTCACAATCGCCAAGCCTAAGCCTGATTTTGGCGGACGGTTAGCATTTCCTTTATTGAGCCAAAGCCTGATATCATCTGTCACAGCGGGGCCGCTGTTTACGAATTGCAATACCAGCTCACTTCCTTTTTTATGCAGTTCGACCTTAATGGCGCCATTATCGGGTGTATATTTAACGGCATTACCAATAAGATTACGGATCACCTTTTCCATCATGCTCACATCCGCGAAGATCATATAGGTTGTTTCACAACCCAGACATTCCAGCGTGATCTTTTTCGCTTGAGCCGGCAATATCCAGGAGGTTACGATCTCCTTAACTACCTCGGCGACAGCGAACGGTTCGCGCTGGGCCTTAAATTCAACCGATTCCAGTTTGGACAATTCAAACAGCTGCATCACCAGGTTCTCCACCACCTGGATCTTATGTTCAACCAGTTGCAAATGTTCGGTAGCCTCAGGGCTTAATTTACCTTGCAGCAACAGGGTTTCGGTATAACCTTTCGCGACCGAAAGCGGTGTCCGCAGGTCATGCGAGATATTGGTAATAAAGTTTTTGCGCTCATCCTCGGATTGCTTTAATTGACTAATGGTCTGATGTAACCGGTCTGCCAAACTATTAAAAGCAAGCATAATACTATGCAGTTCGCTGGGCACTTTTCCGTCAAAACGCGCCTCGTAATCACCTTCGCGAAAACGGTCAAGCGTTGCGATCACGCTGTTGAAATTGCGTTGCAGGCGTTTAAAGTATAACCAGGTAAATAAAAGCGAAAGAACGATAATGATTAAAAAGGCCTCTATAGCCAAAGTGGTGACATGGCTGCCGGTCAACAGGTCAGTTACATTCCGGTATTGGTTACTGGCCAGGATCACATAGATATAGCCTATGATCTTGCCCTTAATGACCACTTCAGCCGCCGAAAATATTTTCATGGTGCCGGGGTCTTTCGGATCAGGGCCTTTGATATAATCTGTGCCACCGGTTTGGATGTGCGTCTTGATCTTATCCAGTGGCAGATACCAGGCTTTAATGAGGGAATCAGCCGCCTGGTATTCAATCACCTTGCCTTTGGTATCTAAAAAATACACCTCGTCATTTGGGTTAATGACCATGGCGTTATAGAATACCGAATCTGCTTTCTGCTTATTGATGCCATTATTCCCAAAAGGTGATGTGAACTTAGCGATATGCGCCGCCACATCCTTGTTCAGCAATTGGGTACTGGCCTCGTAAAAATGGGTGGTGGCCATATAGGCAATGGCCATAAACAGTACGCTGAGCACACTTATCAATATGAACATAAATACGCCGATACGGCTGAATATACTATTGTTCCGGAGTTTCATCTGCAAATCGGTAGCCCACACCCCAGGAGGTGAGGATATATTGAGGTTTAGTTAAGTCTGTTTCCAGTTTGATGCGAAGACGGTTAATATGCGAGGTGACGGTATGTTCGTAATCAGAGATGTTGTAGCCCCATACCAGTGTCAAGAGTTCTTGGCGGCTGTAGGTTTTGCCGGGATTGCGGGCCAATTGCAAGAGCAGATCAAATTCTTTTTGTGTCAGTTCGAGTCGCTTGTTTTTCAGACTCACCTTTTTCAGATGGTTGTCGATCACGAGATCTTTAAACCGGATCTCCGGCTTAGTTTCCACCAAAACTTCCGGTTCCCGGCTGCGTAAATGCGCCTTGATCCGTGCTGTCAATTCCCTAACACTGAAAGGTTTGGTCATGTAGTCATCGGCACCCATTTCCAGCGCCAACACCTTGTCAATCTCTTCCGAACGGGAAGACAGCATCATGATCGGTGTTTTCAATTGCTGGCCACGGATAGTCCGGCAAATCTCGATCCCATCCAAATCGGGAAGCATAATATCCAGCAGGATAAAATCAAAACAATCGTTTTTGATAGTTTGCAGTGCTTCGTTACCCGACATACAGGATGTCAGGCGGTAGGCCGGTTCGTTGAGGTTCAGGTTCAATAGCTGAATAATGTCCGGATCATCTTCAACCAGCAGGATTTTTTTCATCGGTAGTATTTCAACAGCTTTCATGGCCTTATTGTTTCACTACCCAAACCCCGTCCGTAAACCAAGCCTTACTGTCCAGCAGGTGTTTAACCGGGGCAAAGCCTGCTGCGACAGCCATATCGTCTATTTCGGCAAGTTCATATTTCTGCGAGATCTCCATCCAGATATACTCATCTTTTCGAAAGGTAATTTCTTCATCACTTACCTTTACTAACTGATCTTTTAGACTAATCAAATAACTTTTGCAGGCCCCGCTTTCCGGATCATAGCTGCAATAATGCTTGAAAGCTTCCAAATCAAAGCTGGCGTCTAGTTCGCGGTTCAAACGGCTCAATAAATTGAGATTAAAACGTGATGTAATGCCATCGGTATCATCGTAAGCCGCACGTATCAGGTGCGGGTCTTTTTTCAGGTCGACACCCATGATGACCATATCGCCTGGCGAAAGATAGGACCGAAGTTTGGTGCAAAACTCTTGCGCTTCAACTACCGGCATATTGCCAATATTAGCACCCAGGCACAGCACTACTTTGCGAACCGAACGTTCGGCGGCTATCGCCAGCATGTCGAAATAATCACCATGGAGGCCTTGTAACTTAAGGCCGGGCAGTTGCTGCGGCAAAGCTGTTTCCAGGTATTCAATAGTGCTGGCCGATATATCGATCGGGCAATAAGTAAAATCAGTATCAGTGGCGAGTAACAAACTCAGCAGGTGGCTGGATTTGGTGCAGTCGCCCGCGCCCAGTTCGATCAGGTCAAATGGTTCGCCGCCACGCAGGATCAGGTCGGCCATTTCTCCCGTCTGTTCCGTAAATATTTCCAGTTCACAATCGGTGACATAGTATTCCGGGCAATTCATGATCTCCTGGAACAGCTTATCGCCGGCTTCGTCATAAAAGTATTTGGCTGCCATTTTTTTAGGTGTGCCACGCAAACCGTTAAGGACATCGGCCTGCATAGATATCACAGAACTATAACATTTCTCAATCATATTTATACACTGTTTTTCAACTGTTTACAAATAAATACACTGGCTTTTATTGTCTACAGAGTGCCTACAAAAAAGCCCGCCATTTTCACGACAGGCCTTAAACATAAACGTCTGAAAAATTACATTTTGCTCATCGGCATTTTTTTCATTTTGCCGTTCATCATCATCATGTCGCCGTCCTTCATCTTCATCATCTTACCGTCTTTCATTTTGACGCTGCCGTCCATCATAACCATGGTACCATTGCTCATGGTCATATCCTTGTCCATCATCATCGTTTTGCCGCCCTTCATCATCATCATTTTACCGTCTTTCATCATGACGCCATCCTTCATTTTCATTTTGGATTTCATCATCATTTTTTTGTGCATACCAGTATCAGTTTGCATTTTGTTTTCAGCCATGGCGCTACAGCTCAGTGCAAGCGCGAAACAGGCGATCAGAATTTTTTTCATGATTATTTAGTTTTTTTTATACCTAACCAGTATAAATATCAAGCCACTTAATTGCAGGTGAACCTGCCAAAGTAAGCCTGTGATGGTTTTGTGATTTTTAATGCTGCCTGAGTTTGGCCGCCATACTTTGGGTGGTATGGGGTACCGCCAGTAATCTTTCCTTTTGGATCAATTCGCCGGTCGTGCGGCAAATGCCGTAAGTTTTATTGGCGATGCGGCCCAGCGCCGCTTCCAATTGCTGGATGAACTTTTGCTGCCGTCCCGCTAACTGATGAATAGATTCCTTGTCCAGCGTGGCCGCGCCATCTTCCAGTGTGGCGTGGGTACCGCCGGTATCATCGGTGCCGTTCGGGTTACTGCTTTGTAGCGATGCCGACAGATCGGCCAGTTCTTCCCGTGCGCTATTCATCTTGTGTATAATGACTTGTTTGAATTCTTCGAGGTCAGCGTCACTGTAACGCGTTTTAGAAGGAGCTGTATTTTCCATGGGGCTATAACGCCCGAACACTTTAAATGGTTTTGAGCGGAACAAATCCTTCAGGTAGTTTTATCAGGTATTCCCTGGCCAGGGTTTTGGCGATCGCTAACATCCATGTCAGCAGCGGCAGTTCCTGCTCGTTATACTGATCAGTAGTATTCCATATTTGAACAATGGTTTTTTCCAGCAAGGTATCGGTCACGCCTTTTTCCCCGACGATGTGAAAGATCGCCAGTTGTAAAACTAGTGCGTATTGGTCATATAAAGCTTCAGCACCGGAGCGGGTTTTGGCACGAACAAGTACTAATAGTTCCTTTGGATCAATCAGGTTGAGGGGCATTTATAAAATATAAATAGCAATGTGTGAAGTATATAGCCATAAGCATGCCAAGTTTAAATCGTCCTTTCTTTTGCCGCAGACAGGCGCGCCTCCCGGAGTTTGGTATAGATCGACCAGCCGCTTAACAGGTAGATCACGGTAATGACCCCGAATATCCATAGTGGAATATTTTTGCCGGCTATGATCATATATAAATAAGGTAAGCTATAACCCAACGCTGCAAAAAGCAAAGGCAGCAGGTATGGACGTTTTTGTCGGATGTTTTTGACGGCCCGGCCGATAAAGATCAGGAAAAGGAGTTTGCTCATTAAATAGAGTACGAGGAACAGCCAGGGATCAAGCTGGTGCAGTGCGGCCTGTTGAAACAGATAATCTTTGATCAGGGAGCAGTAGTAGGCCATCTTCAGGCGAACTGGTGCTGCAGGATCGCGATCACATAAGGTGAATCGATCCGGATATCATGATGGGTATGCAGTGGGATATTCAAGTGGTCACCGGCATTCAGGGTAAATAGTTCATTGCCGACAGTGCAGGTACAGGTTCCTTTTAAAATAAAGAAACTCTCCGAGATCACTTCGTGCATTTCTTCCGGTACATTGAGTTTAGTGATGACTAAAGTTTGCGCGATCTGGTCATTTTGCTGCAATACCCGGGCGAAAAAATCTTCAAACGGTTCCGCGGGAATAAGGTGTTCTACCGCTTTCAGCCAGCTTTCATAATTAGAATATTTACTGGTCGGCGGCAGGTTGTCCAGGTTGATATGGTCTTCCAATGCGGCGAGTATTTTGTTTTTAAGCAGTGGCCGGGGTATAATGGCCTGGCTTTGGGCCAATTGTTCGAGCGTAATTTCGATTTGGTTCAGTTCCTGATCGATCTCGGGATAAGTTAAGCGCAGGGCGGCGACCTCGTCATTAAACTCAAAACAATGCTGTTCTAAATTCCCGTTATCAATATAGGACCTGATATCCATGAGCGACAAAGTTACAATAATCAATCGAAAATATTTGAAGTGTCCTTACAACCAAAAGAACTGAGCGATAGCCTTTAACTGCTGATGTGACAGCACGCTCCAGCCAATATGACCATTGCGAGCAGAAACAGAAAGCAGAACAAAGAGAATTTTAAAGAAGGCACCATTATTCCTTGGTCGGATATAATTGCTATTCCTTACAGCGCTTCTGTTGAGATGTTTTATTTCTTTCGCTTTGCTTTCTTCGGTTCCCGGTCTTTCTGCCTGGCTTCTCTTTCCGCTGACAGCCGCTCTTTGACCAGTTCGTCGACCGCTACAGCTCGGCCCGGGCGTTGGGCGATGGCTTGTTCAAAATCTTCGAAAGATAAACTTTCACTCTCAAAACTATTTTTCTTTTTCATCAGGCTCCGTAACCATAAGGTCGCCGTTTTAACAACACTGATCAAAAAATGTTTAGCCCGCGGGGGCAGGCTAAAATTAGTTATTGTCTTTTTTATGACCCAATAATTCGTTATAAGCAGAATAGTTTGTCCGGTACTACTCCGTCTGCGAATAATAAGGGCTGTTTAACCGCCTGAAATTTAGAGGAGCGATTATTGTCATGCAATAACCATGTACAACCAGATAAGACAAAAGAAGTTGCTGATCATTGAGGATGACGCTGACATATTGAGCATACTGGATCTTATCTTTTCCGAAGAGGGCTACAAGGTGGTCTTATCAGAGACCGGATCTGAAAGTGAACGATTATCAGAAATCAAACCAGATCTGATCTTGCTGGATCTGCGGCTTTCAACGCTCGGCCGGGAAGGCGCGGAGATCTGTCTGCGCCTGAAATCGCAACCCGTCACCGCTTTTATACCGATCATCCTGCTATCCGCCGAACGTGACATTCAACAAATTTGCCAGAATTGCGGCGCTGACGATTACATGGCTAAGCCTTTTGATATTGAACAGTTGTCCGGCATGGTGAAGGAATTGGTGTTAAAGTAAGAACGTTTAGGTATCTTTAGCAAAATCCGCTACATGATGATGAAAGCTGAGGCTGTGATAAAGCGTAATAATGTGAAAGTGATCGGTGACGGTGAACAAGTGGTGCTCTTTGCACATGGATTCGGTTGTGACCAGCGTGCCTGGAAATTTATTGTTGATGCTTTTACAGCGGATTATAAAGTGGTCCTTTTCGATTACACAGGTTCAGGGCAATCGGACGTCAGCCAATATAGCGCTGATAAATATAAAAGCCTGGATGGATATGTTCAGGATGTGCTTGATCTCTGCGAGGCGCTTGAATTAACCAATACCATTTTTGTCGGTCATTCGGTTAGTAGTATGGTTGGTTTATTAGCCGCGGTGCAGCATCCGGAATTTTTTTCCAGGCTGGTGTTTATCGGCCCCTCGCCGCGATACCTGAATACAACTGATTATACCGGCGGTTTTGAAAGGCAGGACCTTGAAAATCTGTTTGAATTTATGGACAGTAATTACCTGGGCTGGTCAAGTGCGATGGCCCCGGCGATTATGGCTAACCCCGAAAGGCCGGAGTTGGGTGAATTCCTGACCGATAGCTTCTGTTCCACCGATCCGGACATCGCTCGCGCATTCGCGCGGGTAACCTTCTTTTCCGATAACCGAGATGACTTGTCTAAACTTAAAGTAAAGAGTTTGACGCTGCAATGTTCCGAAGATGTGATCGCGCCTTTAGTGGTTGGCCAGTATTTTCATGAGCATACCCCAGGCAATGAATTCGTTTTGATGAACGCCACTGGCCATTGTCCGCATATCAGTGAGCCGGCTGAAACGATCAATGCTATCAAGACCTATCTCCATATTGAGGAAAATGGAAAATGATCTGCTGGCCCGGCTGATCGATGCGGAGCAGTTGTATCAAAATGCCCCTTGCGGCTATTTTTCCCTGTCTGCTGACGGAAAGATCATCAAGATCAATTTAACTTTACTGAATTGGCTGGGTTACGAGGAAAAGGAATTGCTCGGCCAAAAGTTTGCTTCTTTACTCACAAAGGGCGGACAGATGCATTTTGAAATGTTCTTTTGGCCGGTAGCTAGTATCAGTAAGGCAGTCAAAGAATTCAGCTATGAGATCTTGCGTAAAGATGGTTCCTTAATAGCCGTGCTGTTAAATGCTTCAGCCTTGCTGGATGAGCACGGCAAATTGCAGGCAATCAACGCGGTATTAACCAACACCACCGAACGGAAGAATTACGAAAAGGAAATACTACATTCCAAAAGGGTCGCTGAAAGTGAGAAAAAACGCTTGCAGTTTATGGCCGACCTGGTACCGGAGATCATCTGGACGACAACGGCAAAAGGAAACATAGATTATGTGAACGCCCGTTTTTGTCAATACTTTAATTGTAATGGCGAAGACACCCGCTCCTCTTTTGTGCTTTCCAAAGTTCATAAAGATGACCTCCGGGAGCTGTTAAAAGTCTGGTACAGATCAATCGCAACAGGTGAACATTTACAAAAAGAGATCCGGCTTCTTAACCGGGAAGGAATTTACGAGTGGCATTTATTGAAGTCCGCGTTGTTTTTGGATGAGGAAGGCAATATGACCAATTGGTTTGGCTCCTGCGCCAACATTAACGACCATATCAATGCGTTAAAGAAAAAAGATGAATTTATCAGCATCGCCAGCCATGAATTAAAAACGCCGATCACCAGTTTAAAGGCCGTTTTGCAATTACTCGACCGGTTGAAAAATGATCCATCAAATAAAATGGTGCCGGGACTGATCGAAAAGGCCAACCGGAATGTCGACAAGGTGAATGCGCTGGTAGAAGACTTGTTGAATGCCAGCCAGATGAACCAGGGCCAATTGCATTTGAATAAATCAATGTTCAATCTTGCCGGGCTTATCAGTGACTGTGTGCATCATGTACGGATTGATCAGCGCTACGAGATCATTATTGAAGGCGATATTATATTGCAGGTTTTTGCTGATGAAGGCAGGATCGAGCAGGTCATCGCCAATTTTATTACCAATGCCATTAAATATGCGCCTGATAGCAAACAAATTTTTATCAATTTAAAAAACGCTGGAGCCAATGTTTTGATTGAAGTAGTTGACAAAGGTCCCGGTATCGCCGAGGAGAAAATACCGCATCTTTTTGACCGTTACTACCAGGTTGAGAACAAGGGCAGTAAGTACTCCGGCTTGGGTCTTGGGCTATTCATCTGTGCCGAGATTGTTAAGCGCCACGGTGGTGAGATCGGTGCCCGTAGTACGCTTGGAGAGGGAAGCGTTTTTTGGTTTAGCCTGCCGACTTCTTGACAAAAAATAAGTTCATCAATTCATTTTCCTATTTAAACTTATGCAACTCATCCCGCTTTTCAAGGAAAGTGATATGCGCGCGTTTTTTGGTGCCAAACTCAAACAGCCCTAATTGTTTCCAGCGGCAGGCTAAAATAAAAGATGGAACCAACACCACTTTCGCTTTCTGCCCAAATTTCGCCGCCATGCCGGTGAATAATTTCGGCACTCAGATATAAACCGATGCCGAAGCCAGCAATGTGCTGGGTATTGTTAGTTTGCACCCGGTAATAGCGGTCAAATATTTTGGTGAGGTCGTCCCGCTTAATACCCATTCCTTCATCTTTAATGCTGACAACCAACTGGTTATCTTTCGTCTTGCAGGCGATTTCGATATTTTTTCCTTTGGGTGAATATTTCACGGCATTATTAATCAGGTTGGAGATGACGGAACCGATTTTATCTCGGTCAGCGTTTACAGGGATGGGCGGGCACTGGACAAAATGCATCAGGTGGGTGCTGGCGGTCAGGCTGGCCTCCGAGATCATGTCTTTGATCAAGGCTTCCATATCGAAATTTTGTTTCTCGATATATATTTTGCCGGATTCCAGGCGCGAGATATTCAGGAACCCATTAATCATGGCGGTCATTCGTTTGACCTGGATATTAGATTTTTCCATAGCGCCGGCCAGGAAAGGGTCCTCACTGTTCTTGAGTTTTAGACTGGCCACCTGGAGTAAGGCGTTCAGCGAGGTCAGCGGGGTTTTTAATTCATGGCTGGCCATGCCGATAAAATCGTCTTTCTGCCGCTGAACTTGTTTGCTGGTTTCCAGCTCGGCCTCCAGTTGTATTTTTGTCTCCAGCAACTCTGCCTGGCTCTTTTCGATGGTTTGGCGGGCCAGCACCTGTTCGGTCACATCGATGGTGATGGCGAATACGCCCGCGATTTGGCCGGTCGCGTCACGGTATGCCTGGTAAACGAAATTTTGGTAGACGATATCCGGCAGTCCGTGACGAATTAACGATACCGGTAGTTCCCTGGCATAAAAGGTTTCCCCGGTTTGGTATACGTTTTTCATGACTTCCTCCAGCCCCTGGCCGCGGGCATCAGGCAGCGCATCGAAAACAGGTTTGTTCATGACCGCCGCCTGCGGCTTGCCCCAAAGTTCCACCATTAATTGGTTAGCGACGGTGATGACATGATCCGGGCCGGACAGGATACACATAGCTACCGGTGCCTGCGCGATCATATTTTGTAGGTTCTCTTCACTTTGTTCGACCTGCCGTTTGGCCAATACCCGGTCGGTAATTTCCGAAGACATGACCAGGACGCCGGTATATTGGCCATTGTTATCGGTGAGCGGCTGATAGGTATAATCCACGAAAGTTTCGCGGACGCTGCCATCTGGTTTTTCAAATAAAACCGGGCTTTCCTTGACATCAATGATTTCACCCGTAATCATGACCTGCCGTAGTTGACCGGGAAAAGGCTGGTCAATCAGTTCCGGCAATATGGCTAAAAGAGGTTTGCCAATTACCTCTTCCGTTGTTTTGTTCCAGTAGTCCAAATTGGCCTGGTTGATCATTTCCACGATGAGTTCCGGCCCGCGGATGACCACTACGGACGCTGGTAGCATATTGATCAGTAATTGCAGTTGTTGTTGTGCCTGAACCGTTGCGGTCACTTCGATGACAAAAACGAGAATGCCATCTATCTCTTCGCTGGCATTCCGTCGTGCCTGGTAAATAAAGTTGAAGTACCGGTCCTCGACCGGTCCATCCGCTGTACGAGCCAGCGGTATTAATAATTCATTGCCTTCAAAGGTCTCACCTGTTGTATAAACGTTTTGCAGGACATCCCAAATGGGTGCTCCTTTGACCTCGGGAATGGCTTCCAGCATCGGTTTTCCCAGGATGTCACGGCCGGGAAAAAGTTGCTGGTAGAGCGGGTTGATCAGTTCGAACGTGAGTTCGGGCCCGCTCAAAATACAAATGCCGGCTGGCGCCTGCATAAAAAAGCGGTTTAAACGATCTTCGCCATATTGCAGGAGTTTCCGGTTTTTTACTTTATCGGTCAGGTCGATAGCGGTACCCAGCACATAAGCCACTTCGCCATCCGGACCGGTTATGGGGTCGAACGTACTTGACCACCAAAATTCAGTAATTGCCTTCGTTTCCGGGTCCGCGATATGGTAAACGTATTCTGGTATTTGGGTTTGTTTTTTGTTGGAAATGGCATCCATGATGGCCTGCCGGGTGAGGTTAGCTCCCTTGGGGTCATTGGCCTGGTCAGGAAATATCGAAAATGCACCCTTGCCTACGATCTGTTCTCGGGCTAGGCCGGTCAGCCGGCAATAGGCGTCACTTGCGGTAACGATCGTGAAATCGGGCGCGTCGGCTTTCATCAGTAAGCAGGCTGCAGATTTTTCAAAGATCTGCAGCAAAATATCTTCAGGGAGGAAAGCCATAGTGACAAAGTTAACAGAACATAAAAACCTGTTTATTGTTTTTAAGTAAGAAAAGCTATAATGTTTGAAGGGCTAAAAAAGGGAGGTTTTACTTTTCCAGCAGGCTTTTCAATATTAGCAAGCTTTTTTCCATGTCTTTGGCCACGTGTTTTCGCATTTTCGGAATGAAAAGATTGATCGGTACGGGCAAACTGCCCGCATTGCTCCAGGATAGCTTGGTTTCATTGACAGACAGGGATTCCGTTTCCATGATGATCCGGGCGGTAGCTTTCATTGGTTTGACAAAACGGATCTCCATTTCCAAGCTTTTGTCCGCGTCAATCGCGAGGATCTCTTTTTCGCCTTCACCCGCGTCTTTATTGCCTTTCCAGGCATAGATATAACCAACGGTACCATCGTTGCCTTGGAAGCTCTTTTCGCGGGTAACGTCTTCCATAGAATTGGTATTGAAACTTTCCTGGTTTTGCAAAAAACGGATATAGTCGAACACTTTTTGAAGTGGTGCCTGAATGACGATCTCTCGCTTAACGTAATGATTTTTTTTGGAAAAGAGCGCCGCCAGAAATACTAAAGTGACAATGCCGATAATGATGTATAGAATGATCATTGAATTTTTTTATTTTTCTTTTAAAAGTATGAAAATTGATTTAGTTATTCCCATTTTGTATTCAGATAACGTTCACAGTAGTTGCTTAGCTTTCGATTATCACTTGTGGTTTAGTTAAAACATTTTCCTTTATTTTTTATTCTAATTTTATAATTTCATTTTTTAATTATCCACACGACACTTCCATCAATGAGTAAAGAAAAAATATCCGGAAGTGATTCAAGTTCATCTATACAATTTCCTGTAGTAGGCATCGGGGCATCAGCGGGTGGCCTTGAGGCGGTAAAGCAATTTTTACAAGCTGTTCCAGAAAAATCGGCTATGGCCTATGTGTTTGTTCAACACATGAGCCCGACCCATGAAAGCCTGTTGCCGGAAATCCTTGAAAAGTTTTCTAAAATCCCTGTATTGCAAATCACTGACAACATACACCTGGAACAGGATCATTTTTATATTATCCCGTCCAATAAGATCGTCAGGGCAGTAGATGGTATATTGAAGCTGGAAGAATTGAACGGAAAGCGGCATAAAGTAAAAGTCATTGACCTATTCTTTTCCTCCCTGGCTGTCGTCCACCAAAGCTTTGCGGTCGGCGTAGTATTATCGGGAACATTAGACGACGGAACTCTTGGCTTGCAGGTAATAAAATCATATGGAGGTATCACCTTCGCACAGGATGAAGGGTCAGCCGCTTTTGATGGTATGCCTAAAAGTGCGATTAACACCGGTGCGGTGGACTTTATATTACCCCCGGCAAAGATCGCGGAACACCTGATCTCCATTAACTATCCTTTCCATGCGGACTATTCGAAAAAGGAAATGACAAGTACTTTACCCCAGCAAGACGAAGAAGTTTTCAGGTCTTTGCTTACAGTACTTCGCGTCCGAAGGGGCGTTGACTTTTCTTATTATAAACAAGCCACTTTAAAACGACGCATCGTTCGCCGGATGGCACTCAATAAAATGGAGAAGCCTGACGATTACCTGGCTTACCTTCGGGAAAACAAAACGGAACAGGACGAACTGTATAACGACATGCTGATCTCGGTAACGAATTTTTTCCGGGACACGGCAAGTTTTGAGCTGCTTTGCGGTACTGTTTTCCCTGCGCTGTTAAAGCATAAAACAGCCAACGAACCATTACGCATATGGGTCGCCGGTTGCGCTACCGGTGAGGAAGCTTATTCCATGGCAATTTGTTTGCAGGAACACCTGGGTGATAAGTCAGCGGCTATGACGATCCAGATATTCGCTACCGATATTTCCGAAACAGCAATCGCCAAAGCCAGGGCCGGGATTTATAGGGCGACCGATTTGAACGGACTTTCTGATTCCCGTTTACAGCAATTCTTTACCAAGCTCGACGGCAGCTACCAGATCAATAAGGTCATTCGCGATATGTGCGTATTTGCCAACCACAACTTGCTGAAAGACCCGCCATTTTCCAAGGTTGACTTAGTGAGTTGCCGGAATGTCATGATCTACCTGGAACCTATTTTACAAAAACGGGCGCTGAATACCTTTCATTATGCCCTGAATGACAACGGGTTCTTAATGCTGGGCAAATCAGAAAGCGTTGGTAATAACTCGGACCTGTTTAGTCCTTATAATAACCACGAAAAGATCTTTTCAAGAAAAGGGGAACGCGGGAGGTTCATGCCGGTCGCCTCTACGGGTTATGAAAGAAACTTTAAAGAAGTTGATAAAACCTTTCAAAATGAAAGCGGAAAACACGATGTATATAAAATAGCAGGAGAAATCATCTTAGCTAACTATGCGCCGGCAAGCGTATTGGTCAATGAAAGCTTTGATATTATGCAGTTTATTGGTAAAACTGAATCCTGGCTGACCCCTGGCGCTGGCAGGGCAAGCCTGAACTTACTCAAAATGGCCCGTGAAGGGTTAGCTTTTGAGTTACGGAATTTATTGCACCTGGCCAAAAAAAACAGGGCGGCCGCAAAAAAAGATGCGATACTGTTTAATTTTCAACAGGCCGATGAATATGTAAATATCGAAGTCGCCCCTTTATTAAATGGTCCTGAACCATATTACCTGGTGGTATTTATAAAGAGTCAGAATGCAACAGTGTTACCATCAAAGGTTAGCAATGGGAAAAATAAAAAAGGGGTAACAGACCCGCGAGATATTGAAATAGAGCAACTGAAAAAAGAATTGATGCAGGCGCGTGCAGATATGAGAACGGTGACAGAAGACCAGGAAGCCGTCAATGAGGAACTGCAAAGCGCCAATGAAGAATTACTCTCAGGTAGCGAGGAACTACAAAGTTTGAACGAAGAGCTGGAAACTTCAAAAGAGGAACTGCAAAGTACGAATGAAGAAATTACGATAGTTAACAGTGAACTGATAGACCGTAACGACCAGCTTAACCTTGCCCGTACCTATGCTGAAGGGATCATCAATACCATAAGGGATCCGCTGCTTATGCTGGACAAGGATTTAAGAGTCATACGTGCGACAAACGGTTATTACAATAAGTTTAAGGTAACTGAAAAAGAAACGGAACATCAATACATATATAACCTGGGCAACCAACAGTGGAATGACCCGCTCCTTCGTAATATGTTAGAAAGCATATTGCCCGAAAAGAAGATATTTATCGATTTTGAAGTAAGTCATACTTTCCCTAACATTGGCTATAAAGTGATGCTGTTAAATGCACAGCAATTGGATAAGATCAATGGTGAGCAGGTCATTTTATTAGCCATCGAAGATATTACCGATCAACGGAAAGTTGAGGAGGGGTTGGCAGAAGTCGAAACCTTATTCCGGGAAAGTAAGGAAAGGTTGAATCTGGCTGTTGATGCAGCGGAGATGGGGACCTGGGACTTTAATGTGTTGACTAAAGAATTGATATTGGATCAGCGTTCTAAGGCGTTACTCGGTCTTTCGCCGGTCGACCAGGTGGAATTTAACCAATATTTGGATCTGATCCAAACTGAGGATAGCAAATTGTTTGAAAAGGCTTTTGAACAAGCGATAGCAGGCGTAAATAATGGTGAATTTGAACAAGAATTTCGTACCATCGAAGACCAGTATAAAAAAATTAAATGGCTAAAGTCCAAGGGGAAGGTGTATTTTAACGACCA
Organism: Mucilaginibacter sp.; assembly: GCF_965277465.1. Lineage (GTDB taxonomy): Bacteria > Bacteroidota > Bacteroidia > Sphingobacteriales > Sphingobacteriaceae > Mucilaginibacter. The sequence continues at coordinate 727,799 of NZ_CBDICW010000001.1, read as the reverse complement.
GGGAAAAGCTTTTCGGTTCGTCGGAACGTCGTTAGATATCACAACGCAAAAAACGTTGGATGAAGCGAATAAGGAATTGCTCAAGAAAAAGGATGAGTTTATGAGCATTGCCAGCCATGAACTCAAGACACCGATTACTACTTTGAAAGCCTCACTACAATTGTTAGACCGGATGAAGGATAACCCGGCTAAAATCTCGCCTATGTTGATTGAAAAGGCTAACAAAAGCATGGATAAAATTAACACACTGATAGATGATCTGTTGGATGTCAGTAAAATTAACCACGGACAACTTCAATTGAATAAAACGCGTTTTGCAATTAGTAAATTAGTTGAGGACTGCTGCGAGCAGATAGATAGCGCTGGTTTTTTTAAGATCTTGGTAACCGGTGACCGCGCTATTGAAGTTGATGCGGATTTAGAAAGGATCGACCAGGTTATCACAAATTTTGTAAATAATGCAGTAAAATATGCTCCTGAATCAAAAGAAATCGTAATACATATAGAAAAGATCGGCAATCTGGCAAAAGTATCTGTAATTGATAAAGGCTCCGGAGTTGCTCCTGAAAAAGTGAACCATTTATTTGAGCGTTATTACCAGGCGGATGGTAGTGGTAATAATTATTCAGGCTTAGGGCTGGGGTTATATATCAGTTCTGAGATCATTAAAAAACACGGAGGTGAAATAGGTGTTGATAGTGAAGTAGGCCTGGGCAGCACTTTTTGGTTTACCCTGCCTCTTTAATCAATGTACTTCGATATACTGGTGGCCACTGTGTTGTCAAACAGTTCAACTTGCTGAAGATTAATGTATATCTTTAAATTTCATAAACATAACGACTAATAGACAACCCGAAATGAATAGGCAAAAAATATCTGACTATAAATTCTTACAGGGTGGTGGTGAAATGGGTGAACTGATCCGGTCAATTGATTGGGCGGCTACGCCTATCGGTGCTGTAGAAACCTGGCCAACTGAATTGAAAATTGCCGCTGGTATTATGTTGTCCACTCCTTTTCCCATGTATATCGCCTGGGGCAAAGAATATATTCAGCTTTACAATGATGGCTACCGGCCAATACTTGGATCTACTAAACATCCACAGGCAATGGGTATCAGTACCAGGGAAACGTTTGCAGAAATCTGGCATATCATTGAGTCTATGTTTGACGGGGTTATGGAAGGCAACGCTGTTGGATTTCCAAACTTTATGCTTCCGCTTGATCGGAATGGTTATGTGGAAGAATGTTTTTTCGACTTTTCTTATAGTCCGATCAGTGATGAAGATGGAAATATTGGCGGTGTATTGGTCACGGTGATCGAGATAACGGAAAAGGTAAGTAGGTTAAAAGAATTACAGCAAACAAAGCAAGATTTAGAGGATGCAAAAGCGGAAACGGAAGGCCAGCGCGACCAGTTAAAAAGGTTCTTTATGGAAGCGCCTGCAGCCATTTGCGTTCTTAATGGCTTTGACCTGGTTTTTGAATTGATTAATCCATTATATCAACAATTTTTTCCTGAACGTCAACTATTGGGTAAACCCGTTTTGGAAGCCCTGCCAGAAATTAAGGGGCCGGTATGGGATATTTTACGGGGTGTTTATGATAACGATACAACATTTGAAGGCAACGAGTTACTTATTCCTATTGCCCGGTATGATGACGGCCCGATAGAAAACCGGTATTTTAATTTTATTTATCAGCCACGGCATAATGCGAGTGGAAAGGTAGACGGAATCTTAGTTTTTGCTTTTGAGGTTACAGAAATGGTAAACGCTAAGAAAGAACTGGAGAAAGAAAAAGATAAGTTTAAACTGGCCATCCTTGCTGCCGAACTCGGCACTTTTGATATGGATATGGAAAAGGTTACTATGGAATGGGACAAACGTTGCCGGACACTTTTCGGTATCGATCACCAGGATACGGTTACCTATGAAAAGGACTTTTTGGAGGGGTTACATCCGGACGATAAAGAACGGGTTAGTAAAGTTATTGACCGGGTATTTAATAAATCAGAAAGTAACGGTTTTTACGATGTTGAATATCGTACGGTTGGCGTCGAAGATCAAAAGATACGTTGGCTAAGGGCGAAAGGTCAAGCCTATTTCGATGAAATGGACAGACCTTACCGCTTTATAGGTTCTGTGTTGGAGATTACGGACAAAAAACAGGAAGAATTAAGAAAAAACGACTTTATAGCGATGGTAAGCCATGAACTCAAAACCCCGCTTACTTCTTTAAATGGCTACATACAAATGCTTCAGATTAAGGCGACAAAGAATGCGGACACTTTTGCAGCAGGGATACTTAATAAAGTAACACAACAGGTCAAAAAAATGACCGGTATGATCAATGGGTTCCTTAATGTTTCACAAATAGAGGCAGGAAGAATACCCTTGAATAAAAGTAAGTTTCTTTTAAATGATCTCGTCAAGGAAGTGATCGCGGCTTGCGCACTGATCGCGCCTGATCATGTAATAACCGATTGTCCATGCGGACCGTTGCCGGTATTTGCAGATTATGACCGGATAGAGCAGGTTATGCTTAACTTAATAAACAACGCTGTCAAATACTCCCCTAACGGGAAGCAGATTAAAATTGAATGCCAATTAATTGACGAAATGGTACAGATTAGCGTCAAGGATGAGGGCATGGGTATTGAGCCAGCAAACGTTGATAAACTATTTGATCGTTTCTTCCGGGTAGAAAGTAACCACACCAAGGCCATACCTGGTTTTGGTATAGGGCTGTATTTGTGTGCAGAAATTATACGGCTTCATGAAGGTAAAATATGGGTGGAGAGCGAAAGCGGCAAGGGATCAGTTTTTTATTTTAGTATTCCCAAACCTGGAGCTTTATCCGGTTCGTTATAATAATAATCCGGTTGCGCTATTACAAGTTAATCCTTTTAAATCTACATTGGCTGGCAATAAAATTTGAACCTTATTCCCGCCCCTTTTTCCGGGGCAGTTCGATAAGTAGTGTAATGGAGTTTCTTTCAAAAAGTTTCTTAATCTTATCTTTCGGAATTCCGTTTTGAGTATCGGTCACTAACGTTTGATTACTTTTGTTGTCCCAGGAGTTGGCTTTTAATTGGCATCATATTTAACACAGAGCCACAATTACATTAACGAATTGTGCCGATGAACGACTACCTTTTTGCCAAACACCTACTGTTGCGGATGCCTGCCAATAGCCGGGATGCCTATCACCAAGGCGGGCAGTACCATCTCAATGATCCTTATTTCCGTGCTGCGCTTTATCTCGCCAGTCCCTTGTTCTATAGCTGTTTGGAACAAAAAAACTTCGATCATGCGGCGCTATCCGATAAAGAACGGCTCACCTTACAGAAATATATTAACCGCTATTGTTTTCGCCCGATCCCTTTTGGATTATTCGCTGGGGTAACTCTTATCCGTTGGGGGGACAAGTCAGTGTTTGACCTAAATGCTATCCGACCAGAGGATGTCATGACCATTCCCGACCAGGGATTCGTGCTAAAATTGGCCGAGGATATGTTACAAGGTGAAATGAAAAGCGAATTGCTTTATGAACCTAACCCGACGATCTATCGTTTATTAGGAGAGCTTCGCTTTATTAGCACGGAAATCGATGAGCAGGACCAATCAAGAAAGTACTTGTTGCAGTCAACGGACTATTCTAAAATATTGAAAGACCTATCCCTGTTTTGCACCGTTCCCAAAAGCCGTGAAGAAATAGTGCAGGAAATCTGTAGGCTTGCCCTTTGCTCAGACCCTATAGGCGAAGACTATTTTGAGTTTTTGATACAGGAGCAAGTTTTTGTGCACCGTTTCAGGCCTAATATCAATGGGCCAAATTACCTAGAACAACTGCTGGCCAACATGCCTTTGTCACTTAGAGAAAACGGCAGGCCTGTTGCCTTGAAGCAGGTATTGGAAGAACTAAAGACAAAAAAGGAAAATAATGCCGCCTGGTTTAAGGAGATCAATAGCAAGCTAAACAGGCTCATGGAGCGGAAAGCGGACCAATTACACTCCAATCACCTGCAAGTTATCCTGCACTGGACAATTAATTCTGCCACGCTGGATAAAGATTACCAGGAAAAGATCAGGAACGGCCTGTTCGCATTGGATCAGCTTTGCCCGGAAGAAACCGTTCCTGATATGGCGCAATTCGTAAAGGCTTTTCAAAAGTCATTTGAAGGCCAAACGCTGGACCTGCTCTACGCGCTCGACCCAGAGGTCGGCATCGGCTATTCGATCCCAGGACCGGAAAAGGAGAACCAATTGCTGGAAACCCTGCACATCGCCGCTAAAAGAAAAAAGGGGCAATTGGGCAACTGGAGTCCGGCGCACAGCTACCTGTTAGAGCAGTGGCACAATAGTGCGGGAGAGCGGGTGAAAGTTATCCGGTTACACGAAAGCGGATTGAACGGACTTAAAAGCGGCAACGGATCATCAGCCTTGTCCGGACTTTCCGTATTGTTCCGGATCGTTAATAACGATCTTTACCTCGAAAGCGCGGGCGGTGTCAACGCCCCGGCATTAATGGGCAGGTTTACTATTGCCGACCCGGAGATCGCCGAAGCTGCCCGGCAAATGGCGGCGCAGCAGCAAGCCGACAATCCCGAACTGCTTTTCGCGGAGTTACTTCACCTGGCAGGGCCGCATACGGATAATGTGAACCGCCGGGAACCGGTATGGGCGCATGAGATCCCGGTCACGGCCGTTTCTACTTTGCCGGAAGACCGGCAACTGGCCTTAGCCGACCTGAAGATCAGGATCGAAAATAACAAGGTTATCCTTTATTCTGAAAAACACCGAAAAGTGGTGATCCCCAGGCTGACCTCCGCTTATAACCATAGCATCGACAAATTGCCGCTGTTCCGCTTCCTGGCAGATGTTTCCTACCAGTACAGTCGCTTCGCCCTGGACCTTAATCTCCGTGCCTTTTTCCCCGGTTTGACCTACTACCCTCGCGTAACCTATAAAAACACGATTTTACACCTCGCTACCTGGGTGATTCCCGAAATCCAGATCAGGTTATTGAACCAAAAAGAAACACCGGATATTTTAGCTAATTTTCGGAAGGTTGCCGGAAACCTGGACCTACCGCCTGTCTTTTCATTGGTTGAAGGTGACCAGCAATTGGTCTTCTACAGAGATACCGAAGCGGATATCATATTCTTGTCGGCCTGTATCAGGCAAAAAAATGAGGTTGTCCTCAAAGAGTACCTAACAGAAGAAAAGGACAATACCCTGATCAAAAATCAAAACGGGCGGGCAATGGCCAGCCAGTTCAATGCCTATTTATTGCCAGCTAAACCGATGGCAATTGTTCCGCCGGATTTTACAGTACCGTCGGCGGAGCGCCTACCCCGTAAATTCATGCCGGGTTCTGAATGGCTTTATTTGAAGATCTATACCTCCAGGATCGGGGTAAAGCGCCTGCTGTTAAAAATCCTTCCGCTCATCCGCCGCAGGTATGCGCATGGCCGGATCAAAAGATGGTTCTTTATCCGTTATGACGACAACGCCCCGCATATCCGTCTGCGGATGCAGATCGATCCGCAGGACACCGGCGTTATCTTGATGGCATTCAAGGATAAGCTGGAGGACAGTATTTCCCAGCATGTCATCCGGGAATACCAGGTCGATGTTTACAGCCGGGAATTGGAGCGGTACGAAGCCGGTGGCATGGCCGCTACGGAAGATCTCTTTTGGGCAAGCAGTGAACTATCCTTAAAGCTGTTTGGCCTTCAGGATAAGGGATTGCCGCTTTTAAGTTACCAAGTTGCTTTACGAACCGTCATGGATATGATCATTACCTTCCAGCCTGACCCGGTAGCGCAGTTGAACTTCGTGAAGATCAGCTACCGGCAGTTCCTTCCGGAATTTGAAGACAATAAACTGCAAGTGGAGATGGATAAAAAGTACCGGGAGTTGTCCGCCCAGTTAAGGCCTTTATTTAATGATGAACATTTTTACCGTTCATCCGGCCTCCTGAAACCCGGCAAGCAATTCAACAAGGCATTAAACGCTTTAGTTCTGTCGGTGGAAGGCCATCAAAATGATAAAGGCAATTTTATCCGGAGCCTCATCCATATGCACCTGAACCGGCTGTTTACAGACGAGGCCCGGAAACAGGAGATGATCGTTTATTACCTGCTGCACAAGTTCCTGAATGGTGAACAGGCCAGGGTCAAAAATACGGAACTGGTGGTTTAGCGCTCGGTTTTAATCAGGCGTTCATCCATAAAATCCAGGAATTTTTGTTTGTAATGGTCACCCATGACCAGGGACTCGCCATTTTCCAGCTTCAGTTGCGCGCGTTCGATCACCTTGACAAAATCAATGTTGACGATAAAAGAGCGGTGAATACGTGCGAATAAAGTTTTGGGGAGGTGCCGCTCAATTTCCCTCATGGTCACATATGTCATGTGCTTTTCATCGGTAGTATGGATCTGGATATAATTGACCGCGCCTTCAATGAACATCACTTCATCAAACCGGATCTTCACCATCCGCCCTTTGATCTCGCTTTTGATATTAAAGAAACCATGCTGGTCAGCGGTTTCTGGCTCGGAGCCTTTTTTGATCTTTCTTTTAGCCTTTTGGATACATTTAACAAACCGCTCGTAGTCGATGGGTTTTGTTAAAAAATCAAATGCTTCCTTGTCAAATGCCAGCAAGGCATATTCCGGAAAGGCGGTGGTAAAAACCACCGAGGTGTACAGGTTGACCATTCCGGCGAGTTCCATTCCGGACAGTTGCCGCATATCGACATCCAGGAATGTGATGTCAGGTGCGTTTTTACCAGTCAGCACATCAAGCGCTTCCAAAGGGTTCTGGCTGGAACCGATGAGTTCCAGGCCGGGTGTCCGTTCGATATATTCCTGTAACAAGGCAATCGCTTCGGCCTCGTCATCGACGATATAGCAGGTAAAGTTCATAGGTGTAAGATTAATGTAACTGAAAAAAAATCATCCTTATCCTCGATATTTAATGTGAATTTAGCCGGGTAAAAATTAACCAATCGTTTTTCAATATTTTTCAGACCCAGGCCGCCTTTAGGGTACGGGCTGCCCGTTCTTTTTTTGTTCTTAGTGATAAAAACAAGCATATTATCCTTTTGTTCCAGCCGGATAGATGCCGGATAAGCGGCTTCGGCCAGCTCACCGTGCTTGATCATATTTTCCACCAGCGTAATCAGGATCAGCGGTAGTACCCGGATCTCGGACAGTTTCCCCTTCTTCCGGAACTTGATGAACAGTTCTTCCTCTGAGCGGTGCTTACTTAACTCGATCAACTTCTCGATCTGTTCCACCTCCTGAGTTAATAACACGGTACGGTTGTCTTCACTGGAAACGAGGGAATAGCGCATGATATCCGACAATAGCATCACCCCTTTACCAGCACGGTCTGACAATCGGCGGACGGAGTTATAAATAAAGCTCAGGGAGTTAAATAAAAGATGCGGGCTGATCTGGTTTTGCAGGTAGGCATTTTCCGCAGAGATGTATTTATTTTCCAGCTCCAGTTTTTCCGCGATACTTTTAAGTTGTTCCCGTTCCATCACATGATTGCGCTCTTTGAACCTCACCATGTAGAGCATTGACCAATAGGCGATACTGAAACCAATAAAGAATATTTCCCGCCAGATATTGGTCAGCCACAGTTTTTCATTGGCAAGGTTAAGCACTAAACTGAGGTTTTGCGAACCGGAGAAAAAGCGATCTAATTCAAGTTTAATAAACAGGTAAACCACGATCTCGATAGCGATTAAACCACACGATATAAGGTAAGGTTGACGGGTCTTAAAAAAAGCGAAGTCAAGGATAACGTGCGCATTAAAATAAAACAGGCAAACATTTAAGAGATAAAAAACAATGTAATGGAACGCAGAGGTGCTTAGGCCCACCGTGATTTGGATGAGCGACATTTCATAGCCGATATAGATCAGCCAGACCAAAATGTGCCGGAAAACAACAACTCTTCTTTTCATTTCAATTAAATTCAGACGTCATTGAATTGTCATCTTCCATTATCTGCATATCACAATTACCGCTCCGCGTAATAAAGTTCCCGCGCTATTGACACCAAAATAGCTTTGGTCAAAACATCAAAGCCATGAAAAATTTAAGATCAAAAAAGCTCAACAAAAGGATCAGCACCGTTTGTGATTTTAATAGGGGAAACTCAAGAGGGTTACTTTTCGATACGAATATGCCAACGGAAACAGATCCGACAACAGCAACGGTAACCATAATTATCACTACTGCTAATACGCACGCAAAAGCCTAAATGTTAACGTAAAGTTAAATAATATTTAAAAATTACCTCAACCGATCATTAATAACGCACAATATGTTTCACTTATTTTTTGAGATTTGGTCAAGTCGGAATTATATCAACTGGAAAAACATATCGGGAATATCTTAAATGATAGGCCGGTAACCGGAAAAGAGCATCAGTTCGCAGCGCAGGTAAAGTCTGTCGTTACCCATTGCATCAGCCTGAAGGAAAAATGGGCACATGAATTATTCCATGCCGTCAAAGAGCCTGTTGCTGCCCGTTATGTGCAGTTTCACCAGGCGGGGGTTACGGCACTTTCCAACCAGTTAACTATTGAGTTGCCACCTGCTTACTTCCAGGGTATGGAAGGTAAGATCCATGAATTGTATCTCACTATCGTCAGCAACCTGGAGAGCCTGCTCCAATTCCTGCGGCAGGGTTTTTATAAATACTTCGACCATGATTACCCGGTTTCTTATAAGCAATGCCGGGAACGCGCTGAAAAGATAAACAGGCTGATAATCCGCCTAACCGCCGCTTTACAGGAATCCGGTATTGACGAAGCGCTGATCAGCTCCATTAAATTGTCTTTTGACCACAAGCTTGCGGATGCAAATGAGTCGGGGATAAGTTACCGGCAACTGGACTATTGCGACGCCATCACAGTAATGATTCCCCGGCTTTTAAACGAGCAATCCAACATCGGTACCATCACTTTGGCGCGTGAACTATACCATCATAACTTTAACAGTTATGAGTTCAGCCAATGGTACCAGGAATATTTCAGTTCCCGGATCAATAAGATGGTTCAAAATAAAAAAGAAACAGCCATCCGCGATGAGATCGATGCCTTCCGATCCATTTTTATAAAACAGGAGTTGGTCTTTGAGGCTGAACTTCCCGCGATCAGCGAGCAATTGATTCCCTGGCTCCAGCAATTACTACCGGGGCAGCCAGGAACTGATCTGAAAGCCTCATTAAAAATAAACGGTCATGAACGGATGCCGCTTAAATTCTCCGTAGCGCAATTTGCTTTCTTCGTCCGGCTATGCTACCTCGAAGGATGTTTCCCTGTGAATAATATCTCTGATATACTAAGGTTTTTTACCCGGAATTTTGAAACCAAGAAGCAACTGCACATCTCGTTCAAAAGTTTTGCCCGCGCTTTCTACGGGGCTGACCAGGCCACGGCTGCGGTCGTACGGGATTTTTTGCAACGAATGATCAATTATATCAATAAAACTTACTTCCCCTGAATTTAACCATCAACAGGATAGCTATGGAGAACTAATACGCAATGGCTTTGTTAACGACACCGGTTTCGGTTAACCAGTGGCAGGGCCTATTATCTAAAGGCTAAAACTATGATAACTAAATTCAGTGACCGGCTGTATGCAGACCTTAATAGGGACCTGAACGCCCTGATGCTTGAAGAAGACCAAGTGATCAAAAGGCTGGAAAAATCCATCCATGTATGTTTAAAATACCTGCGCAAGCTTAAAGACTACTGTAAACTCAACGATCCCGGCACCCCGGCAGAGGAGATCGTGTTCTTTAAACATATCAAACCCAAATTCAAATCGCAGCTGATATTTTACCAATCCCTGCTGAATATGGAGATCCGGAAACCAATCGGCGACGGAAAGGTCGTAGCTGATTATTTTGCCAATGAGATCAAGATCCTTTACCATTTTTTTGAAAGTAACCTTTCCTTTTACCAGTATGTACGCACAGAGGCAACCTACCTGGATGAATATTATTTTGTACGCGGTAATTATGATGTTCATCTGGACCCCGACCAGTGCGTTATCGACTTCGACCCTACGTTCACCACTACCCATGACCATAAGCTGGCGCAGGTATTGGCCAGCGAACTCATGCAGGAACACCTGGAGCAGGCGATTCAGAAGATCAGTCAAAAAGATGCCATCATGCAGATCGATTCCGAGTTCCGTGACTTTGACTGGAAGCAAACCAAGTGCGCCCTGATCGAACTGATCTATTGCTGGCACGCAACCGAGGCTTTTGGCAAAAAGAACCTGAAGAGCATTGTTAAGTTCATCGAAAAATCCTTTAACATCTCCTTAGGCAATTTCTACGATACCTACGACTGGCTTTGTGGCAGATCCAGCCCGACAGTTTATATCGACGAAATGAAGGAAGCTTTCCTGCTCCGGATACAGAAAAAGCTAAGATAAAAACTAATTAAGGAGCGCATAAAAACGCTCCTTAATTATAAAAATGAAAATAGTTGCGCTCCGAGTCGGATAAACTCGGAGCATTTCGGGCAGGGCTTTCCGGAATTTTGTCCTGTCGTAGCAATGGGGCTGCGGCCAAAACTTACAGCTTATGCTTCACCAAATCTCCTGGTTTACCTACGCGGTCAGCATCCTCTCTTTAGTCATTATTTATTACGCTTATGTCGGGCTAACCTTTTACCGGGCCGAACTCAGGACAGCTTTTTACAAATTAACGGGCAGGCAGCCCACGCTTGAAACCTTTGGTAAGGGCGATCTCCAAATACCGGACTATGATATTATGGGCAAGGCACAGCCGGGCGATGTGGAATTTGTCCGCGCCGATGAATTGTCCTTTGGACCGGCCGATTTAACGGATGAGCAGGAATCGGAACAATCCACGAAAGCAATTATCCCGGCAGGATCTGACAGCCTTTTGATCGGGGATTTTTCTGAAATGGTTTCCGAGGCCAAAACGTTGATCCGGGTCATTAACGAATCCAGCGAGAGCAAGGAAAATTTCGAGATGCTGTTCCGCCTGATCATACAGAAATACCCGGCATTGACAGGAACCGCCTACCAGCAACAGATCAATGATTTCCTGCTCTCAGAAGGTGTTCCGCAATTTCCCTTTTCCCTAACACTAACCGACCTCGAAAACTATTGGACAAACGAAAATTAAAACGATACAGCTATGAAAACGAACCTTTTAAAACACGGCAGATACCGCCTGAGCGCGGCACTCAAAGCGATAGCCTCCTTCCTGTCACTCGTTATGCTTACCCTACAGGCCGCTATGGCGCAGGATGGGAACGCAGGTATCAACCAGGCGACCACACAGGTCAAAAGCTATTTCGATACAGGTACCAACCTGATGTACGCCATCGGAGCCATTGTGGGCCTGGTCGGAGCGATCAAGGTCTTTAAAAAATGGAATGACGGTGAGCATGATACCGGGAAAGTCGCTTCAAGTTGGTTTGGCAGTTGCATCTTCCTGGTGGTTGTCGCCACGGTATTAAAATCATTCTTCGGAGTTTAAAAATCGATCATCATGCAGGAATTACTCAAAATCAAGCTGAATACTTTTTTAAAGCAGAACAGGCCCGACCTGCTGGTCGCCTTGCAGCAGTCAGGAACGACGGGCAGCTATTTGGAAGACAAGATCGAGTCGATCAGTGGTCTGCCGGAAAGGCTGCTGGATGAGGGCCGCCCGCCGTACCTCATCACAGAACTGTGTATGGCCGTACTGACCGCTGATCTCGGTGCTTCCCGCTACCAATACCTCGCGGAACTGGTGGATACGGATTTTCTGCCGATGGCGGACAGTCTACGGGTCAACGGTTTGCTGACCTATGAACTGATCAACCTGCTGGAAGCCTGTAACCCTGTATTCGAGGAAATGGGCTTTAACGAAGACAACCGGATGCTGCGCTACGCGCTTACGGGCACCATCCAGGAATACGCGCAAAGAAACTGGACACCTCAAAATTTAAGGTTATGGCTTTCTCCATCCGGCAAAAACTAAACGATAACCTCGCCGCGTTGCGGATCGCCTTATCCAGAAAAGATGGGGAGCGCCCCAACGCGGAGCAAATGGCAGTACTGCAAAAGTATGCCGGCTTTGGTGGGATCAAGCAGGTCATGTACGGCGAAGGCTCTCGCGAAGACTGGCAGAGGCAGGAAGCGACCGCTGAAGATATGCGGATATATGAAGGTATGATGGAATTTCATGCCCTGCTCAGGGAACACCTCGACGTAATGAGCTATAAAAAAGCGGTTGATTCGGTTAAAAACAGTGTGCTTTCCGCTTATTACACCCCAGAATTTGTGCCGCAAAGTCTTTTTTCAGCCCTAAAATCACAGGGACTTTCGCCAAAAAACTTGTATGAGCCCAGCTCGGGTACCGGTGTTTTTATCACCGAGGCCATCAAGGTATTCCCGGAATTAAACCAGGTGGCCGCTGTCGAAAAGGATCTGTTGACCGGCAAAGTTTTGGAAGCTATTGGCGCAGGTTTACCTTTTCCAATTGATGTGCAGATCAGCGGGCTGGAACAGGCCGATACCAAAGATAACGGTATGTACGACTTGATCACCAGTAACATCCCCTTTGGAAATTTCCGGGTCTATGACCCGGCCATCAAAGATCCGGCCCTATCGGGGCGGATACACAATTATTTCTTTGCTAAGGGGCTTGATAAACTGGCTGACGGCGGGTTGTTGGCCTACCTGACCACCGACGCGTTTTTAAACAGCGCCTCTAATCAAACAGCAAGGGAATACCTTTTTGACCACGCTGATTTTATCGGGCTGGCCCTGATGCCGGATAACCTGATGAAAGAACACTCGGGCGTGGAAGCACCCACTCACTTGCTGATCGTTCAAAAGCGTGATGGAAAAACGGATCTTTCAGAAGAAGAGCAACTATTGGTTTCCACGAACGAACAGGCCAATGAAAATGGCCGCTATTCTCTGAACGCTTATGTGGAAAGGCATTCCGACCTGATCTTCGCCGATGAGATCGCGGAAGGCACCAACCAGTATGGCAAAGCGTCGCGGGTACTCTGGTATAACGGTGACTTCAACGACCTTGCAAATACTTTAACCGAAACCCTTGCCGATGCCATGGATAGCCGGGTCAATAAAGTGGCTTTTCAGCAGTCGCAAAGCGTGATCGCCAAACAAACAGCAGCTGTCGCTGACACCCAACAGATCGCGAATACTCAATCCGGCAGTTATTTCACCTTATTGCCGGTACCGGAAAGCAAAGCGGTTGCCTCTGCCGTTCAATTAGGCTTATTTGACAGCGCACCGGCGGAAAAAATCAACCGGGCGCAGGCTTACCTATCGGATATGGACCTCGCGACGGTACAGCAGGCTTCTGCCCGCCTGGTCAGTACGATCCGTACTGCGGAACAACCTGGACATGAAAGCATCGTGCTGGTTACATCGAGGAGTAAAGCCAACGGGCAGTACCTCTACAAGCTTTATTCTAATGTGAAGGAAATGCCTGTATCCGCCCGTTGGATGAATGCAGGCATTTTAAGCCATGAACTGAAAAGCCTTTCCGAAGACCTGCGCCAATTTGACCACACTTATCTATACGAGGGTGACCGTTCGCTGGAGCCTGCATTCCACCTGCTCCCGGAGTCGGCCCGGCCATTTACGGCTTTAAAGCCGTTTTACCGAAAGGGAACCCTGGTGATCCATCGCGGGGAAGTTGGGGTCATCGGGCAGCCTGACAAAGGGCAAGCTGTTTTTGAACCTTTCGGCTCCCAAAAAGATATTGCCTTTTACGAGCAATATATCCGGGTAAGGGATCTTTACCAGCAACTGTCTTTAAAGGAAACTGATGAGCGGATCGCCGATGGCGGCCTAAGAAAGGAACTGAACCTGGCTTATGACCAATTTGTAAAAGATTTTGGGGAACTGAACCAAAATGCGAACCGGGGCAGGCTGCTGAACGATGAAGCGTTTGGCTTTATCATGCTTTCCTCATTGGAAAGAAAAGAGCACAACCAGATTGTCAGGGCGGATATTTTCCACGCCCCGCTATTCCCCAAAGATGAAAAGTTTGAAAGCGATAATGTCGCAGAGGCACTGGCCCGGAGCCTGAATGATACAGGCCGGGTCTCGCTGCCTTTCATAGCGGAAGCCACAGGAAAAGACACCAACGAGGTGATCACTGATCTCGGGAAACTTATTTATTTAAACCCGATTACTGCTTTATGGGAAACCGCCGATCATTACCTGTCAGGTAATGTTGTAAAGAAATCGCCGAGGCCGAACGTGCCGCTGAACTGAACCCGGACAATGAGCAATTATTGCGGAGCCGGGATGCGATCAGAAGTGCGCAGCCGGATAAGATACCTTTCGACCTGCTGGATTTCAATTTGGGTGAACGATGGATACCTACTTCCTTTTATGATCGTTTCGCGACCCATCTTTTTGAGGCGCAAACCGAGGTGGCTTATTTCGCTTCGCTCGATACATTCAAGGTCAAGTATGACCATGGTAACGCGATAACCGACCAGGAATACAGTATTACCCCGGTCCAGGGGAACAAGGTCTTCGGCCATACGCTGATGGAACATGCGCTGGAAAATACCACGCCACATTTTACCTATACGGTCAGTGTCGGGGATGGAAAAACCATCCGGTTGCCGGACAATGAAGCCATACAGCTCGGCCACCAAAAAGTGGAAAGCATTCGTAACCATTTCCTGAACTGGCTAAAGGAACTGCCACAGGAAGATAAGGACCAGTTGACCAATATCTACAATGATACTTTCAATTGTTATGTCCTCCGGGAGTATGATGGCGGCCATTTGAACTTTCCGGGGCTGGATAAACAGGCGCTGGGCATTACTGACTTGTACAGTTCACAAAAAAACTCCGCCTGGCGCATAATCCAAAACCGGGGCGCGCTGGTCGATCACGAGGTCGGTTTGGGTAAAACCCTGACCATGATCGTTGCCAGCCGGGAAATGAAACGCCTCGGCATCGTCCATAAGCCGATGATACTGGCTTTGAAAGCAAATGTTGACCAGATCAGGGACACTTATAAATTAGCTTACCCGAAGGCGCGGATATTGGCACCGGGTGAAAACGATTTTACACCGGTTAAACGTGTCCGTCTTTTCCACGAGATCAAAAACAACAATTGGGACTGCATTATTTTAACGCATGACCAGTTCGGCAAGATCCCGCAATCCGAAGAGATACAGCAAGAGATCTTCCAGGCGGAACTCGATAATGTAGAGCGTGACCTGGCTACGGCAGTCACTTTAGGGCAAAAGATCAGCAAGAAGGTACTCAAAGGGTTAGAGGTACGGAAAAGCAACCTGGATGGTCGGCTAAAAGAAGTCGCTGACCGGATCGAGCACAGGCAGGATAAGGATATCAATTTCCAGGAACTCCAGGTTGATCACCTTTTTGTTGACGAATCCCATAAATTCAAGAACCTGACCTTTTCGACCAGGCATAGCCGGGTGGCTGGCTTGGGTAACGTAGCCGGTAGTCAAAAGGCCCTGAATATGCTCTTCGCGGTCAGGACCTTGCAAAAGCAATTTGACAGCGACCTGTGCGCCACCTTCCTGTCCGGTACCCCTATTTCCAACAGCCTGACCGAAATGTACCTCATCTTCAAATACCTGCGGCCAAAGGAAATGGAGCGGCAACGTATTGAGAATTTCGACGGCTGGGCGGCAGTATTCGCCCGCAAGACGGTGGATTTCGAGTTTTCGGTGACCAATGAGATCATCTCCAAAGAACGCTTCCGTTATTTTATCAAAGTACCCGAACTGGCATTATTCTATAACGAGATCACGGACTATAAGACCGCCAAACATATCAACCTCGACAAGCCATCGTTGAATGAGCAACTGGTCAATATCCCGCCGACACCCGACCAACAGGATTTTATCCAAAAGTTGATGCAATTCGCCAAAACAGGCGATGGCGCTCTGATCGGACGGGCACCGCTGACGCGGGAAGAAGATTTCGCGAGGATGCTGATCGCCACCAATTACGCCAAGAAAATGTCGGCAGATATGCGCTTGATCAACCCGGAATACAGTGACCATCCGGATAATAAGGTCAATGTCTGCGCCCGGAAAGTGGCGGAGATCTATGAACAAAGTACCCCCTTCCGGGGAACCCAGATCATCTTCAGTGATATCGGCACTCCTAAGCCGGACCAGTTCAATGTGTACGATGCCTTAAAAAACAAGCTGGTTCAGGATTTCAATATCCCGCCGCACGAGGTCACCTTTATTCACGATTGGTCTGAAAAGCAAAAGCCGGAACTGTTCCGCCGGATGAATAACGGCGATGTCCGTATCCTGATCGGCAGTACCGAAAAGGCAGGTACTGGGCTGAATGTCCAGAAGCGTGGCGTGGCGATGCACCATATGGATATACCCTGGAAACCTTCAGAACTGGAACAGCGCGACGGGCGGTTGGGCAGGCAGGGTAACTGGCTTGCCAAGGAACACTATGGCAATAAGGTGATGAATTTTATTTACGCGGTTGAGCAATCGCTCGACAATTACAAGTTCAACCTGCTGCAAAACAAACAGCGGTTCATTAGCCAGATGAAAAATAACGACCTGCATTTACGGACGATAGATGAAGGCGCGATGGATGAGCAAAGCGGCATGAACTTTTCGGAATATATCGCCATTCTTTCGGGAGACACGTCGCTGCTGGAAAAGGCCAAAGTAGAAAAAAAAGTAAATGCGCTTGAAAACCACCGGGCAGCCTATTATAAAGAATCGTCCCGTTCAAAATACCACTTGGAATCCCTCAGCCGGGATAAAACAGAAAAGAGCCGAACAGCGGATAAGCTATCGGCAGACCATACGCTATATCACGGGCAATTAAAATATGATAGCGACGGCGCAAAACTCAACCCGATCAAGGTGTATGATCTTAATTCGGCAGATGCCGAAGAGATCGGCAGGCATCTCATCAAGTTGTACAAAGACTGGGAACCTGAATCCGGCAAGGCTGATGAAAAGCAGATCGGCACCCTCTATGGCTTTGACCTGTATATCCGCAGGCAGCAGGAAGCCTGGGAAGAAAACGGCCTGACCCGTTACCGCTATCACAATAATTTCTATGCGGAAAGCCCGGAGAGCGGTATCAAATACACTTATAACAAAGGCGCGGCGAATATCGATAATCCCAAACTGAGCGCCCGGCATTTCCTGAACGCTATCGACCGGGTGGACCACCTCAAAGATAAATACGGGCGGGAGGTGGATGAGATCGATAAGGAAATTGCCCTATTGGGCCAGATCGCTGCCAAGCCTTTTGAAAAGGAAGCGGAACTGGCGCAACTGAAAACAGTACTGTCCAAACTGGAAAGAGAGATCGCCCTTAAGATCCATGAAAGCCAGATGAAGCAACATGGGCTTTTCCAGGAGCAGCCCGCAGCAGAACCGGCGGTTGAGCCGAAAGTGATCACGCTTCATCCGAAAGAAGGAACTATTTTAAATCAAAACCCATCCCTAAAACCCAAAGCGCCCTTAATGCCGCTGGAACAAAACAAACGCAGCCGGGGCTATCGACAACACTTATAAAAACAGACACCATGAGAAAATCAAAAAATATGGCCCGGAAATTACCGGAATTTACCATCGCCGGAACCCTCTTTACAGTAGATGGCCGGATCTATGAGTTCAGGGAAACAGCGGCCCCCTGGAACCAGATCTCCATGGATCATTTTTGGGAAGATGAACCGACCCATATCCTGTTCGATAAGCAAACCAACAACATCTATACAGGGGAAGGTAGCATCTCGGACAGGCCCGACCATGTGGAACTGGTCGTGGTCCCTCCGCTCATGGAATTGGACCCGGTAGGCCTTGCAAGGCGTTATAACGTGCCTGATGAAACCTATATCCCAAAACATAAAAGGAAACAAGTATTAGCGGAACAAATGATCGGTCTGCAACAAAACACGCGGAAGCATCAAAAAGGAAAGGGGATCAAGTAATGCCGGTTTACCAGATCAATAAAGGCATCAATAAGCCTATCGAGTTTAAAGGGCTTAAAGCCCAATATATCGGCTACCTGGCCGGGGGCCTCGTCGGGCTGCTCATTTTTTTTGCGGTGATGTATATCGTCGGCTTGCCGGTTTATGTCTGTATTGCCGTGATCTCCGCTTTAGGCGGGGGCTTGTTTTACCAGGTCTTTAAGTATAGCCATACCTACGGGCAGTACGGTTTAATGAAACGGACCGCGAGGCGCTATCTGCCGGGCTATCTGAAGTTCAATTCACGCAAAATATTCATCCGATTAAAGAAATAGTTATGGCAGCATTCACCAAAGCGGAACAAATTTTCCCGATCTATAAAGTTGAACATGATTGTATGGTCTCTGTTCAGGGCGACCTGACTGTCGCCTACCAGGTATCCCTTCCGGAGATCTTTACCCTGTCAGATGAGGATTATGAAACCTATCACCAGTCCTGGATCAGGGCGGTCAAGGTATTACCGAAACACAGCATCGTTCATAAGCAGGATATTTTTATCCGAAACGGTTATGCCGGAGCGCAGGGCATACCCGCGAACTTTTTAACGACCGCTGCCGACCGCCATTTCAAAGGCCGGCCATTCCTTGACCATACCTGCTACCTGATGCTGACCAAAAAGGCGGAAGATCGAAAACAGGCTGACAGCGGCTTTTCGGGAATCATGCGGAAAAGCATTACGCCCAAACAAACGACCGACGAGCGGGCCTTACCGGAATTTTTAGATAAAGCCGGTCAGTTCGAGCGCATCCTTTGTGACAGCGGGTTTATCAAACTCAAAAGACTGAACAATGACGAATTAACCGGAACTACAAAGAAAGGCGGGCTACTGGAGCAATACTGCTTTTTACAAAACGCGCATGAGCTGCCGATGCTTAAAGATATCCACCTGAAAGACAGGATACAGATCGGCGACCAACATGCCCAGCTTTTTACCCTGGGTGACGCGGAGGACCTGCCTGCATTATGCGGGAGCAGGTTAACTTATGATAAATACAGCACGGATAAAACCAAATTCCCGGTAGGCTTCGCCGCTCAATTAAACCTATTACTGGACTGTAACCACATTTATAACCAATATTTTTTTATCGGGGATACGGGGAAGACACTTAAACAACTGGAAGCTAAAAAGTTGAGATTACAATCCCTTTCCGCCTATAGCCGGGAGAACGCGATAGGCCGGGATGCGACCAACGATTTTCTGAATGAGGCCATCAGCCAGCAGCGCTTACCCGTTAAAGCGCACTTTAACGTATTGGCCTGGACGGATAACCGTGAGGGCTTACAAGACATTAAAAACCTGGTCGGTTCGGCCATGGCGCAGATCGGCGCGAGCAGCAAACAGGAATCAGACGGGGCCGCCCAAGTCTGGTGGGCGGGCATCCCCGGCAATGCTGCGGATTTTCCGGTCAACGACACCTTCGATACCTTTTTGGAACAGGCTACCTGTTTTTTGAATCTGGAAAGCAATTACAGGAGCGATCCGCCGGCGGAAGGTATCCGCTTCTGCGACCGCCTGACCGGCAAGCCGGTCTTTGTTGACCTTTTCGATGCGCCGCGCAATAAGGGCATTACCTCGAATATGGGCATGTTGGTCTGCGGAACCTCGGGAGGCGGCAAATCAATGACGGTCAATCATATCCTGCGTACGCTATATGACCAGGGCGCACATTGCGTAACGGTAGATATTGGCGGCAGTTATAAAGGCCTTTGTGAACTGGTTGGCGGCTATTATTTCACCTATGAAGAAAGCAACCCGATCCGGTTCAATCCCTTCTACCTGCCGGAAGGTCAGACACTGGATACTGAAAAAAAGGAAAGCCTTAAAGCATTGCTGGTCACTTTGTGGAAGCAGGAAAATGAAAGTTTTATGCGCAGTGAATACGTGGCACTTTCCAACGTGCTGCAAGGCTATTATGAGCACCTGGAAAAGAATAAAGCCATATTCCCCGGCTTCGATTCCTTTTATGATTACCTGCAAAGCCATTATGTACAGATTCTAAAGGAACAGCGGGTAAAAGACAAGGACTTTGATATTGACAATTTCCTGTACGTATTAAGGCCTTACTATAAAGGCGGTGAATTTGATTACCTATTGAATGCTTCGGAGAACCTGAACCTGCTGGACCAGCGGTTCGTGGTCATTGAGCTGGATTCAATCAAGGACCATCCCATTTTGTTCCCGGTGGTTACGCTGATTATCATGGAGATGTTCCTGTCGAAAATGCGCAAACTGAAAGGGATCAGGAAAGTGCTGACCATTGACGAGGCGTGGAAAGCTATCGCCAACTCCGGTATGGCGGGGTTCATCCAGTATGCCTTTAAAACCATGCGGAAATTCAACGGCGTTCCGAATGTGGTCACGCAGGAACTGGACGACCTGATCAGTTCCCCGATCATTAAGGATGCGATCATCAATAACGCCGATATCAAGATCCTGATGGACATGCGCAAGTTCATGAACAAGTTCGATAAGCTGCAGGATACGCTCGGGATGTCTGACAAGGGCAAACAACAAGTGTTATCGGTCAACAAGGATAACCGCGAGATCTATATCGACCTGGGCGGCCAGGTGATGAAAGTGTTTAAGAACGAACTTGCCCCTGAAGAATATTATGCTTACACGACAGAAGGCAGGGAAAGGGTAAAAGTGCAGGAATATGCCGCCGTTCACGGTAGTATTGAAAAAGGCATCGCGGCGCTTGTCCGTGAACAACAGGAAAAATAATCACTAAAAAAATCGAAATATATGAAAACGCTAAAAATGCTAATACTGATCGGCTGCACATTCATAATTGTTGCCTGCAACAAAACAGCCGGTACAATTTCCGGGGTTTACGTAACCGCTTTTAAAAATGAATACAGCATCGCGAATGACACGCTGATCATTGAAGCTTACAACTTAGAGGCAGGCACTTACCATGTTATCAGGCGATCTGGTTACCACCGGATAAGAGAAGGA
This sequence comes from Mucilaginibacter sp., assembly GCF_965277465.1. GTDB lineage: Bacteria > Bacteroidota > Bacteroidia > Sphingobacteriales > Sphingobacteriaceae > Mucilaginibacter. The sequence goes on along the minus strand of NZ_CBDICW010000001.1, from coordinate 706,790 downwards.
AAAGTATTACCAAAGGAATTTGATACAAAAAAATGGGTAGCGACTTATAACCAGGAAAAACAGGTACTCCAGGAAACCGAGCTAGGGCGACAGATCTATGTCAATGCCGACAAAGGCTCACTGTCCTTCGGTGCGACGTACCAGAAGATCAAATAAGGTTTAATTATTCATCATTTATTCAATTTACTGCCGCTACTGAGCGGCAGAAGGGAGGTCTTTATGAAAATTTTAAAAGTAACACTACCGGTAAGCCTGGCCATCGTGCTGGTTTCCTTTAATGCCGAAAGGGCAAATGCCCAGTTCGTGGTGGGTGAGGTCATCAAGCTGACCGTTACCAAAGTGATTAAAGCCATTGACCTGAAAGTACAGCGGATGCAGAACCAGACCATCTGGCTTCAGAACGCGCAAAAGGTGCTGGAGAACCAACTGTCCCGGTTAAGACTTTCGGAGATCTCGGGCTGGACAGGGCAGCAACAGCAATTGTACAGCGGTTATTATGATGAACTATGGAAGATCAAATCTGTGATCACCTATTACCAGCGGATCAAGGACCTGACCGTTAAACAGGTGGCCTTGGTCGCCGAATATAAACGGGCCTGGGGTATGCTCAGGCAGGACAAACATTTCAGTCCTGCGGAGTTGTCCGAGATGCAAAATGTGTATTCAGGCATCCTGTCGGCCAGTGTGCAGAACCTTGACCAGATCTTATTAGTGGTGAACAGCAATAAAACGCAGATGACGGACGAGCAGCGGCTGGAACTGATCAATAAGGCAGGCGACCACCTGGACGAAAACTACAGCGACCTGCACCGTTTCAATACTCAAAACCAGGTACTGAGCCTGCAACGCAGCAAGGAACTGGGGGATACGCAAACAACCAAAATGCTTTATGGAATCAATTAACGCATTAAAAGTCCGGTCTTCCGTGATACGGCGCAAGGCGAGATACCTATTGGTATTCTCCCTGTTCACCGCGATCAGTTCGGGGATGGCCGTCACCGCACAGGCGCAGACCTTTGCTGAATGGTTCGCACAAAAGAAAACTCAAAAGAAATACCTTTTGCAGCAGATCGCCGCTTTACAGGTGTTCTCCGGCTATTTAAAGCAAGGGTACCAGATCGCGAATAACGGCCTGGGTTCTATTTCCGGCACATTAAAAACAGAAAACGGTCTGCACAGCACCTATTACAACCGGATGAAAACTGCAAGTCCGTTAGTCAAAAACAACGCGATGATACAAGAGATCATGGCCTGGCAGCAGGATATTTTGGCACGTTTAAAAGATATCAGCCAGATCAGTGGTATGACGGCTGAGGAAAAAAGCTACCTGGAGCAAGTGCGCTCGGCCGTACTGAAAGACTGCGACCAGCAACTCAATACCCTGCAAATCGTAGTCAGCGACGGTAAAATAGAGATGAGCGATGCTGAACGGATCGCGCTCGTTAACAAGATCCATACGGCGATGATGGAAAACTACCGGTTCGCATCAGGCTTTGCGGCCCAAGCCAAACTATACGCAATCCGGCGACAGCGGGAACAAAACCAGGTCTTGGTAACTAAACAGATTTATGGTATCAATTAAACCGAAAGTGATGAAAAAGCAATTAAAACTCATGATCGCCTGCTGCCTTGTTTTCACAGGCTTTTTTAAAGCTTCATCTTGCTTTGCGCAAGGCCAGGAAATGCAGCAATTATTACTGGATATTGAAAAACTGACCCAGATGAAAAGCATTTTGTCGGATATGAAAACCGGCTACCAGATTTACCAGCAGGGATACGGAACGATATCTTCCCTATCTAAAGGCAATTTTGACTTGCATAATATTTATATCACGGGCCTGATGGCGGTTAGTCCAGGGGTCAGGAATTACGGGCGTATCGCGGAGATCATCTCGATGCAGGCCAGTCTGATCAGCGAATATAAACGACATAATAAACTCTTTCAGCAAAGCGGCAGCTTCGGCGTATCGGAACTCAGCTATATGAGCAATGTTTACTCCCGGCTGGTCTCAGAGAGCCTGGATAATTTGGGAGAACTCACGAATGTGATCACCGCAAATAAACTCCGGATGTCCGACGCGGACAGGATCAAAGCTATCGACCGCCTGTACGGTACCAGTTCGGACAAACTTCAGTTCCTGCGGTCCTTTAATAACCAGGGCGTTTCCCTGTCACTTCAGCGCAGCAAGGATGCGGCAGATACGCGAACACTCAAACAGCTTTATGGCATAAACAACTAAATCCAAGCTTATGAAAAAGACAGTGATAACAACCGCTTTCATAGTGGTGACGGGGATATTTTTTCCATTATTTTCTCATGCTGAAGGACTCGCTACCGATATTCAGGGCCTTCAGGGCACATTAAACGGCGTGTATAATGATATGCTGCCGATGTGCAGCCAACTGATCGGCATCGGGCAGGGCATCGCCGGTTTCGGCGCACTATGGTATATCGCGGTCAGGGTCTGGCGGCAGATAGCGAGCGCAGAACCTATCGATTTTTACCCCTTAATGCGCCCCTTTGCTTTAGGCCTGGCCATCTTGTTATTCCCAACGGTCATCGCGGTGATCAATGGCATCATGCAGCCAACAGTTAGCGCAACCGGCAGTATGGTGCAAAATTCGGATGCGGCCATCGCTCAATTATTAAAGGCGAAGGACGATGCTATAAAAAAAACCGATACCTGGCAAATGTATGTGGGCGATAACGGTAGCGGAGATGAAAATCGGTGGTATAAATACACCCATCCGGAAGATGCCGATGGCAGTGGCAATTCCGGGATCATAGATGGTATCGGCAACGATATGAAATTCGCCATGGCGAAGGCTTCTTACAATTTTCGCAATACCATCAAGCAATGGATGTCGGAGATCCTGCAGGTATGCTATGAAGCGGCCGCGCTATGTATCAATACTATTCGGACCTTCTACCTGATCGTACTGGCTATACTGGGGCCAATCGTTTTAGGCTTATCCGTTTTCGACGGATTTCAGCATACGCTCACGACCTGGCTGGCCAAGTATATCAACGTCTTTCTTTGGTTGCCGGTCGCCAATATCTTCGGGGCCATCATTGGCAAGGTACAAGAGAATATGCTCAAACTGGATATTTCGCAGGTTCAAACCGCCGGTGATACCTTTTTTAGTTCAACAGATACCGCTTATCTCATCTTTCTCATAATTGGTATCATCGGGTATTTCACCGTACCGAGCGTAGCGAACTATATCGTCAATGCAGGCGGTGGTAACGGCTTATTACAAAAGGTCAATACCATGGTCAGCCATGCCTCAAATACGACCATGCAGGCCGGTTCTGCCACAGGCGCGCGGATGCAGCAGGGCGCTTCCAACATTGCCAACCTTCCTAAAAACTTCATGGAGGGCTATAACGGTGCCGGTAACAGCGGCAAGTCGGACAACTACCAGGAACAAAAGCTGTCCGGGAAATAAGATCATTCACCATTAAAAAAATCAGCACCATGTTTACCCATCTCAAAAATATCGACACCGCTTTCAAGCACGTTAAACAGTTCAGTATCTTCCTGATCATCGGCAATGTGATCACCATGTGCTTTTGTATCTATAAAAGCAACCAGGTCATTAACCAGGCGCAGAACCGCATCCATATTTTATACAATGGAAAGGTTTTAGAAGCCGTGGCCGCTGACCGCAATCATAACCTGCCGGTAGAATTACGGGACCATATCAAAACCTTTCACCAGTACTTTTTTGATCTTAGCCCGGATGATAAGGCGATCCATGCCAACGTTTCCAAAGCCTTGTACCTCGCAGATGAATCCGCCAAACGGCAGTATGATAACCTACAGGAATCTGGCTATTATAATAACCTGATCTCTGCCAATATCTCGCAGGAGATCAAAATAGACAGCACCGAATTACAGGGAAAGCAGTTCCCCTATGTATTTACCTGCTATGCTACGGAAAAACTCGTCCGCTCCAGCGGCACAGTTTACCGGAAACTGGTCACCCAGGGCGAGGTTAGGGATATCCAACAGCAAACCGATAACAACCCACACGGCTTTCTCATTCAGCATTGGCAGATACTGGCTAACAGGGATACCACTATTCAAAATCAATAGCAATGATCGACAACGAACAACAGCAGATAGGCCAAGCCAGCGACCGTTTGGCAGAGCGCATTGCCGATCCTATTATTAAAGGACAACGAAGGCTGGCAGTGATATTGAATCAGCGGGTCAACCGCTATTCCAAAAAAAGGCAACAATGGCTTTTGATGATATTTTGCGGCATCGCTATTTGCGGGATAATCACTTGCCTGGCCGTTCCTTTCGGCAGGACGGCGATGCAGCGGCAAAGTTTCCAGCCATCACATATCGGCTTGCCCTCCGACCGGCCACCAAAAACAAACCATTGAAACCAACAGATCCATTAACCAAAAAAAAGTAAACATTATGGAAAATCAACAGCAAAGCAGCACTGCGGTACACACCGAGGAGTTCCTTAAAAAGCGCAAGTTTTACCTGGCCATACCAATCCTCATCCTGCCCTTTATGACCATGGCATTCTGGGCATTGGGCGGCGGCAAAGATGCCGGGAGATCAACAGCCATTTTACCAGACCGGGGCATTGATATGGCCCTGCCTTCGGCACAATTCAAGGATAACAAGCAAAAAGATAAAATGGACATCTACCAGTCCGCAGGAAAAGACACGTCTACAACGAAGGATGGTGTCAGTAAAAGCTTTATACAGGCCATGGGCTTTGACCCCAAAGCCGTATCGCATACGGATTCCACTAAGGTCACGCTGTCGAATACGCCCGTTTATACGAATAATGCCGACCAGCAATCGGCCAAGATCGAGGCAAAACTGGCACAACTTAACCGACAGATCAGCCAGCCACAACCCGCTGCCTACGCCAGTCAGGCGCCTGATCCTGAAGTTAAGCGAATGAATAAAATGATGAAGGCAATGCGGTCATCAGGCGGTGAAGATCCTGAAATGAAGCAACTCAGCAATATGCTGACCAAGATCCAGGCTATCCAAAACCCGGAGATGGTCAACACACAATCCAGCAAGAAAAAGGCGAGTGAGAGTGCCTTTAGGGCAATTCCGGCCATTGTAGATGGGAAGCAGAAAGTTAAGGACGGCGCGGCCGTTAAACTGAAACTGACCGATACCGTTACCCTGAAAAACCAGGTTCTGCCTAAAGGACAGGAACTTTTCGGTATCTGCCAGGTCACTAATCAGCGCCTGTTATTGACCATCCAAAATATACGGCTGGACAAACAGATCATTCCAGTCAACCTTACCGTATTCAGCCTTGACGGGATGCCCGGCATACCGGCTCCGGAAGCTGAATTGGGCGGGGCCGCATCGTCGGGAGCAGACAACGCTATTCAAAGTATGCAGTTTCTGACCATGGACCAGAGCCTGGGCGCGCAAGCCGCCGCCGGTGGTGTCAATGCCGCCAAGGGCCTGTTCAGCAAGAAGGTCAAAAAGATCAAAGTTAAGCTGCAGGACCAATACCCGGTATTGCTAAAGATCAATAAATAAAGCTATATATACAGCCAGCGACAGGCACAACAAACAAAAAGGAGGGCAACAATGGATACCAGCATTAATTTTTACGAGCTCAAAACACAGCTGGCGGATATCGGCTTTCATGAACCGGCTATCGTTGACCAATTGCGGGAGGCCATGTACACGGAATACAACTACGCCTCTCTTTATACGGAAAAGGAGAACACCCGTTTCCAGATCAATCTGGATAAGGATTATACGGGTGCCTTCAGTTTTGATACTTACGATGCGATCCTCACCTCGGGCGACCAACTTCGCGATCAGGTTTTCTCACCAAACGTACCTGTAAGTGAAGCGATCCAGCTTTTGCACGGCCGACTTCAACGCCCGGACGTTACCGCTGATATTGCCGGATCGCCCATGAACCGGCAGGAAACGCGTGTCAGCCTGGGCCTCAGCCCCAACGATCATAATGAACCATTGAAACAAATTAATAACCCGGACGAGCAGTTCGTCCATAAATCTCAAAATCCCATGAACACACAAAATGTAGAATTCCTAAAGAAAGCCTTGTTGAACCTTGGATTTGGCGAACAGGTAAACGCAGCATTGGAAAAACAGATCAAAGCGAAAACACCGGAATTTACGCTGGCGGCCAAACATGAGTTTAACCAACAGAAGGTAGATCACACGCTGCATTTCAAGGCCGGGGAGAACCAAGAAATGTATTTCTTCAATAAGTTTGACACAACACTGGACAAAGGCAAGGAGAAAGAGCAGAACCAAACCTTCTATATCAATAAAGGCAATGGCATCACCGCCAAAGAAGCCTTTAACCTGATGGAAGGCCGCGCTGTTCATAAGCAGTTATTCAACAAGGAAGGTGAGGGATACCATGCCTGGCTGCAACTTGATGATAAGAACCTGACCCAAAACGGCAATAAGGAGATCAAACGTTTTAATGAAAATTATGGCTTTGATCTTGAAAGCGTGCTGAAAGATAAGGGCATCAAGGAACTCAACACTCCCGAAGGAACCGATAACCTGTTCCGCTCCCTAAAAAAAGGCAACGCGCAACAGGTTACCATTGAGCGCAATGGTGAAGAAAAGAAATATTTTATCTCTGCCAGCCCCCAGTACAAAACCATCGATCTGTATGACCATCAAATGAAAAAGATCAAACGGGAAGAATTATTACAACCGGAGCAAAAACAAAGTACCAGCCAAAGGCAAAGCAACAATCAAAAACAAGGGAAGCAGCAAAAGGAGGAGCTGCCCGGAAAAAAGCAATCCCGGAAAAGTAAACTTTCTGTTTAGCCGACTGAATCGTTAACTTCGTCACTTCAAATGGCAGGCTTCTTTCTGCCTATTGTGATAAGGTTTAAGTTAAAATCCCCGCGCAACGAGTGTAAGGGGATTTTTATTTGACGGGCAAACAATCTTCAGTTTGATTAATCGTAGGGTTTTTTTATTTATATTTATAGTATATTAATATTCAATGACTTACACCTATGAGTATGAAATCATCTTTTTTTTTGATCAGTGCATTTTTCCTGTGTATTTTCAGTCATCCTGTATGGAGTCAAAGCAAGATCACGATCGATATGGGTAAATTCAAATGCTATGACAAACCAAATGAAGCGCTGCGTAAATCGGAGACCATTGAAGCCTTTCAGCTAATGTCAACAATTTTCAGTTCGAAAGAGTTTCAGGATTCATTAGCCAACCTGGAATTTCCGATGTCCACCCTTTGTACAGACTGTGGTACAGGAATGGGGGCAGGAAAAACCAAAATAACCGGTAAAGATATCATGGCGATGTTGTTCCGCAGGAATGCAGATATTTTAGATCTGGTCCTGAAAGAAAAGAGCAGCGCCTTAGGGGAAACTTATATGTGCAGCGCTTTGACTACTGCCTATTATAAGAATATCGAAAAAGATATGTGCCACTTACCTGCTGCTACCAGGCTGGCAGTAAATTTATGTCATGAATATATGCACCGTCTCGGCTTTTGCCATCATTACGAATTAGACGAAACAACATTGCGGTTAATTGTTCAAGGCGATTCCTGCAGAACTGAATATTTCGATCCAAAAGCATACAACAGGGATTTGGCCTACCGCGTTGGATGGATTGCCTATGACATCGTCAAGCGGCCTTATGCAAAAAAGTAACCGACCGAAGACTTACCATTAATTGTTACCTTACCAGTCAGTCTTATACCAGTTGTTAAGGTGGTTTTAATTGCCTGATATCTGGGATTGAGAATTGCTATTGTTGAACATGCCTAAACTGAAACCAATTCCAAACTGATCACAATTCCCCTTAATTCTTTATCTTGCATCATGCGACATTCAGAAGCTGTTTCTTTAATCAAGCATGGCATTACCGGTAAAGGGCCGCAATATTGGGCAGACCTCGGGTGTGGCAGCGGTACCTTCACGCTTGCTTTAAGAAGCCTGCTTCCAATAGGCAGCAGGCTGACCGCTGTCGATAAGGACTCGCAAAATTTACCTGTAAATTTTATTAAAGCTGATTTCGAAAAAGAAGTCCTGCCACTATCCGGACTAGACGGGATATTGATGGCGAATTCGCTTCATTTTGTACGCGACAAAGAAACCTTATTTACGAAATTGGAAAGCCACTTTTCATCGAATCAAAAGTTTCTTATTGTCGAATATGACACGGCCCGTGCTAACCGTTGGGTGCCCTATCCTATACCGTTTGACGAATTAGGATTGCTCTTTACCAAGCTGGGCTATTCCTCCGTCACCAAGCTCGCTGAACACCCCTCCCGGTTCGGTGGAAGTCTATATGGAGCATTAATCATGCGTTAAGAGGTCACCTGATTTTTATAAATCCTCAATAACTGTTTAACATGGTAACCTAAACATTCCATAATGATCGGCATTAAAACGTTTTTTGAGAAAAGTACCGAATCCTCCTATATTAGCCAAAACTTTATCGCTTCCATGAAACCTACCGGATTTAAGTTACTGGCCATCAAACCTCTTGCCAATTGTAATAAAGATTATTTAAAGGTCTTACGTCCCGGGGAACTTTACCGTTTTTACAATCACTATAAAATCATAGCACATGAGGACTATTCCGAAGAAGTAGTAATAAATGAAGATTTTCCGCCGGAAATATTTAACGTAGGCGAGATAAGGGTGGAGATCAGTGCTATTGTAGGGAAAAATGGCACAGGCAAAAGCAGCCTGGTAGAACTGCTCTACGTGGCCCTTTATAATATTGCCTTCCGCCTGAATTTGATCACAAAGCTTGACGAAGATACAAAACGAGAGCACCAGTATGAATCGGACATTCACGTGGCGATATACTATACGATAAGAGATAAGTTCTACCGCTTAACGGTTGACGGAGAGAATATCTGGCTGGCGAGGTTTCAGGACATGAAATGTAAGGATGTTTATAATGAACGATTCAAGTCGAAAGAGCAGCTTCGTCTCCTTTTCTATTCTATCGTAATCAATTATTCTCAATATGGCCTTAATACTGAAGATCTGGGCTTCTGGATCAAAGGCATATTTCACAAGAACGATGCCTACCAGACGCCAATTGTCCTAAACCCTTACCGGAAGAAAGGAATTATCGATATTAATACAGAAACAGAACTTGCCCGTTCCCGGCTATTGGCTAATATCCTGGAGGGAAGCGCAAAAAGTTTATGGTTCAACAATAACGAAAAAGTGCCGCGTAAGCTGATTTTTAAAATAGTAGAACGAAAATTTGAACCAGATGAAGAACTTAGAAAATCGCTCATCGAAAATTGGAAAATCTACTGGGATGAGTTTTTACCAGCGTTTCAGGAACATTTTCCAGGGATTGATGGCCGGGCGGAATTAAATCTGCCTCTTGACATTTGTGCTAAAAAGTATTTGATACTTAAGCTTGAAAGCATTTCCCGAAAGTATATATCATACCATGATTTTAAAGATTTTTATAAAGATGGGAATAATGACACCCGCCGAAACTTTATAAAGACTTTAAAAAAAGACCTAAGCCATATCGCATTTAAATTTAAACAAGCCGTTAATTTTTTACGATTCAATACGCTTCCGGAGATGTTTTCTGCGTTACCGGGCAATGAAGAGTTTTCAATTGAAGTTGACGAATTGGTTAGTGCAATAAAGAAAGTAAGAAGAAAATACACTGCGACAAGGATCATTGAACTAATCCCGCCTTCATTTTTGCACCCTGATATTGAATTTGACAACCCGGAGGACAGATTTAAGAAGCTGAGTTCAGGTGAAAAACAGAAAATATACGCGCTGAGTTCCTTAGTGTACCATTTAAGAAACCTGGCCTCTGTCAAAAAAAGAGTAACACCCAGACTTGTCAAACGGCCGATAATCAAATATGAATATATTAATATAATTTTTGACGAGGTAGAACTTTATTACCATCCGGACCTGCAGCGGCGTTTCATAAAGGATATGTTAGATAACATCAGCGCTGCAAACCTCACACAAATCAAAGCAATTAATCTTTTGTTCATCACGCACTCTCCATTTCTGTTATCGGATATACCGGCCAGCAATATACTTTATCTTGACGTCCATCAACACCAAACCGTAATATCCGGATCTTCGGGAGAAACATTTGGTGGAAATATCCATGACTTGCTTGCTAATAGCTTTTTTCTGGACAAGGAAGGATACATGGGCGAGTACGCGAAGGAAACCATTAAATCAGGGTTGGAGTTTTTATTGCCAGACCCAAAAAAGGGAACGGAAAAGCCTGCCGTCGAGATCAAATGGGACAAAGAAAAAATCCGTGGCCTGTTAGACATGATAGGTGAACCACTCATCAAACGCAGCATGAACGAACTATATATTAATAAATACCTTCCAACTGTAAGTGAAATCGACAACGAGATAGAAAGATTGCAAAAACTAAAAAAAACAAAAGCTGAAAATAAACAGAACCCATGAGAGCTATTTCACTAACTACCGTGCGACATGTTATTGCTGAATTTCCAGACGAAATCGACCTGCAAGAAAGGGAAATGATTAACCGGTTGCGTTTATTGATTGACCGGCCGCTGACTGACCCTCAAGAGCTTATTTATGCCGAAACACTTTTAAACTACGCCGGAGAGATCATCAGGGCGGAGCCAGGTGACCTTTTAATTTATCAAGAGCTGTTTGATGGGATTATTGCCCCGGATCTCATGGAAAGTATGCAGCACCAGCAACTTCGGGATGACGTGCTTGACGCTCTTCGTTATAAACATTGGCGAAAGGTTTTTTACCCGGTTTACTTTGAAAAAATCGGTATCAAAAGTTGCGTCTATTGCAACGCCCAGGCCACGCTCGCTATTAAACGCCGCAAAAAAAAACTGAGTGACAAAGACGAGATACAAGCTAAGTTCCAGGTCGATCATTACCTGCCCAAAAAAGTTTATCCCTGCTTTAGCATATCGCTACACAACCTTTACCCAGTCTGCGGCAATTGCAACAATGTCAAAGGAACCCATAAAGTAGATTTCAATCTTTATGAGGAACTTCCGACCCGCTCCTCGTTTAATTTTTCCCTGCGAAAAGGCTCCCAGGCAGAATACCTGCTTACAAGAAAGCTTGAAGACATCCATATTTGCCTCGACTCACCTGCCAGCGATGAAAGCAAAGGCTTCGTCAACTACAGCAAACTGTTTGAGTTGGAAGGCATTTATAACCAGCAGAAAGATGTAGCTGAAGAACTCATACTGAAAGCGGAAGTTTATACGGCCGCCTATAAAAACACCCTGGCAAGTAAGTTTCCCGGGATTTTTACCACAGAAATCATTGACCGTTTACTAACGGGAAATTACACCAATGAAGTTGATATGCATAAACGGCCGTTAGCAAAATTTGTCAGGGATATCAGCATCGATGTGGGCTTAATCAAAAAGCCCGAGTAAAACATTGGAACGAATTGATATCGCGAAACTAAGCATGTTAATTTAAAATCAGGTTGATTGTGGATCAATATTAAAATCACCCGATTCAAATTTAAAATTCAGCCTTTCGTCAAAAGTTACTGCATCATTACTGCTAAGATCGTAATAACCAAACTGGAGTTTGGTCCGATGGTCATTGTTGTCGAACATGATACCGGGAAAGATTTCGATACTTAAATTTTGAGATGACATCGCCGTCAGGTCATAATCACTTGCTTCAGGCAAGAATATCTGCAAGAATGTATGCCCACTACCCAATGTCATGGTTAGTTCAGGACAATAAGAGCCCGCCGCTTCAGTTTTTTGGGATTGGAACAACTCAACGTAAGGTGCACCAAATTTTTTTTTGGTGAGTAAAGTCAGAAACAACGCCGGGAAGCAGGCTACTAATTTTTCGGGCGCTTGCAGCCAGGCAAATACGTTGTGGTATCGAGGTAATTCACTTTCGGGTAATAATGATAATCCTATCTTAACCAAAGCGCGATAAACCTGGCTTGGCCGCACACTGGCTACCCTGAAGTTTAACGACATGATTTTTCTTTCATGATCAATTTGATAATCCTCCAGGCTGTCGAGCAATACCTCGCGTTTACCGGGATCGGCACTTTTGATTATTGTCTTGGTCGCACGGTTGTCTGGTTCTGTCCGTGATTCGAATTGTGGAACCTTCTTTTTGCCTTTAACCCCACCCATAGTCAAATAGGGCCCGAGAAAGCGGGCCAAATGAGATTCACGTGCGGAAAACAATTGATTACACTGATCACATTCGTCACCAACAATGATCTTGTTTGCCCCCAGTAATTCTGGTACCGCATGAGGAATTAATTTGAAAGTAACCTCCGGCTCTTTTCTTCCGCAAAAACGGCATACTAGAGGGAAATCAGCTAACTTTTTAACTTCCCTTGAATTCATCAGAGTTTGATATACTTTCCAAAAAGCCAGGGCATCTCCTTTTTCAGCGTCCATATTTTAAAAATTCGAAGCCATTATTACTGGCAATCGTGACTAAAGGCTGAACCTGTTCCAGAAATTTATTGTAATTAATATGTTCGCTTCCCAAGGAGGGGAAAACAGTTAGGTAATCTTGTAATAGTTTGTTCTTTGGTGCTACATGCTGCATTATATCAATTGCGCTCTTTTGGAGTTGATAAAAAGGCTCAAAATATTTTTCCAGAACTGGCAGTTTGTCGTTCTTAGAGCTATTAAATGAACTATCAGCGGGGATTAGATTCCATATTAAATCATGCGAAACAAAAGCATAGGGAATAAAGTGTTCAACAGCATAATTGCCAATTGCTAATCTGCTGTTGGTATAAATGCAATCTACAGATCCAAGTTCGCCAATAACAACATCCCAAAACATACGCTGTTCTCTGAGACTTTTCCTACCTGGGGATTTTGTCAACTTGTTGGGAATATCGGGAACATTGGGGTTTTTCGCTTGCAGATATAAAGTCAAGTTCCAGTAACAAAAATCCTTCAAGATTCGGGCATTCTTTTTTAAGTAATCCACCCAAACCGGGTTGATCGTCACATGGTCTTTAAACAATGCATAAGGGCAATTGTTAAAATATGCCCGTGAATATTCGTAAGCTAAGTTTATATCTTCCGCTCGAAACCAGGGGCTTAAAAACCGGTGGGGTACCTCGGTATTGAAATAACGAAGTTCCCGCAGTGTGCTTTTATTGTTGGTATGCGACAAACGCTCGAAAATTGTACTGCGGTTAGCGTCGACCGTTAGTTGCTCTACATGTTTGATGTTTTCGACCGCCTGTTGTAGCTTGTCTTGCTTACCAAAAGATACATGAAAATAATTGACTGTGAACCAGGAATGGCTGATCATTTCAGCAAATAGATCATTTTTGCTTATTTGTGTTTCTCCTTCTTCTACCCGGCCTAAAATCGACAGAAACCAATAGAATTTATAAGTGGCAGATGTTTTATTGAAACAGGCGGCCAACAGTTGAATAGGTAATCCGGATTGATCAGGTAAGTTCAAGCTCAAAGATAGTAATTAAATTTTCGACTGGATTTGTCGCAACGTTTAAGCGGCTTACAATTTAAACGAACTATGTATAATTTGTACTAATTATCTCTTTTTTTCAAATAAAGCATTATTTTTTAAAGTAATCTTAAACTCATATCTTTGATAGAAAAGCCTAACTTTACCTTTTAGAATGAATAGCATCAAATCCACCAGCCAAGCTCCAGCCAGCATAACAACGGAGGTGCGCCGTATTCCGACGCCCGAAGAAGCTGACTTGATTATTTGCCAAGAGGTCGATTTGTTAACTCGCGGAAATCACCAAATCTGGAGTTCACCAGATCATGACCGCAGTCAATATGTGCATAGTTTTTTTCAGTACCCAGCGATGATGGTACCGATTGTGCAGAAACGCATTATCGAAATTATTGTCAACGCCAAAGGCGATGTAACTAATCTTTTGGACAGCTTTATGGGTTCAGGGACATCTCTAGTGGCCGGTATGCAAATGGGATTGGATTGTTATGGCCAGGATATTAACCCTTTGGCTGTTTTGGTTTCCAAAACCCGGACAGGACCATTTTATTTTAAGGCTATTGAAGAGCGGCGTCAGGCACTGTTTACTCATATTGAGCAAGATAATGACACCATTATTGAAGCCAACTTTAATGGGCTTTATAAATGGTTCAACCCGCCAGTAGCTGCCGAACTATCCAGGATCGTGCGCGCAATCCGTGCTGAAAGTAACCAAACGATTCGTCGCTTTTATTGGGTGATCCTGGCGGAAACGATTCGACTAACCTCGAATGACCGTACCTCAACCTTTAAATTACATGCTCGACCTTTAACTGAGACCGCCACTCGTACGGTGTCAGCCATCGATGTTTTCAAGAAACACTTTGCTAACAGTCTGGAAGACTTGCGGGAACATGCTTTGCAGTTAGAAGACGCGGACAGATTACTCAAAGGAGCCTATATCGGGCAGGTCAATTTGAATCTGTTGAACAGCAAAGAACACATAGTTACTGCTAATGACAAAGAAGGTTTTTTTGACCTGCATGTAACTTCACCACCATATGGGGATAATAAAACCACAGTAACTTACGGTCAATTCTCTTACTTGCCACTGCAATGGATTGATTTACAGGATATCGACGACCGTGCTAATGACACCTTTTTAGCCACAACATCGCAAATAGATAGCTTTGGTTTAGGTGGGGTTATTAGGCGATTTACGCCTGAAGAATTACAGTTATTGTTTGATGCCTCGCCACGCCTGGAATTAATTCATCAGCAAATACACCAGATTGACCCTAAAAGGGCACGGAAAGTCGCTGCTTTCTTTTACGACATTTACCAAACCATCCAAAATATTCACATTGCAATGAAAGTTAATGGCTATCAAGTATGGACAGTAGGTAATCGTACTGTAGCAGGTGTCAATGTCCCGAATAACGTCATCATGACGGATTTTATCCTCAGCCAGGGTGCTATACTCATAAAAACCATTAACCGGGAGATTTTGAACCGCCGCATGGCCAGTCGGAATAGCCAGGCGAACCTGATGACCTTTGAAGACATTTTAATATTTAGAAAAATTGGGTAAACAGCATTCACCTGTCTTCCGTATCAGCGCAGCGGTCGTTAAGCAATTAGGCGAAGAGCTGGTCTCTGACGAACTAACAGCCATTATGGAGCTTGTTAAAAATTCCTACGATGCAGACGCCGACTGGGTTAAAATCACCATAAATACAACCGACTCTCTTATTGACAAAGATTTACATTTTCAAAGTCAACATGGTTATATTGTTATTGAGGACAATGGCACTGGCATGGATGACATAGATATCCTAGATAAATGGTTGTTCATTTCTGTTTCACACAAAAGAGAAATGAAACGGAATGGCGAAATAACAACTAAACTTCGTACCCCTTTGGGTGACAAGGGATTAGGGCGATTAAGTACGCAGCGATTAGGAAATATATTAGAGATGTTTACTGGTAAAGTTAATGAAACCAAGCAGCATCATGTTGCTTTTGATTGGCGCGACTTTACAGAAACAAGTTCTTTAGAGGCTGTAAATACCAACTATGAAAATCTGCCAAAAACGCCAGCCAAAAAGGGAACTCGACTTGTTATCACCGATTTAAAAGACCCCCATAAATGGTCAGGAGAAGACGGTAACAAATTTCGTGGCCAACTTTCCAAGCTAATTTTCCCATTTAAAGAAAACCGGCCTTTTAATATTTATCTTAACATTGACGGGCAGGATAACGACCTGGACGAGATAAACGAAAAACTACGCAAGTTTGCGATAAGTCGCTATCAATTCAATTTTGATGGCACACAACTGAAATTACAGGGTCGCCTTAAACTTGCCAAATTGCAGGGTAGCAACAACAATGCAAAAAAAGAACTTTTTCACCAACTGATTCAGAAGGATCATGGCAAGAATTTCTTCGATTTCTTGACTAACAAAAAGTCTAATAAGAAAAATGCCGTTACGGAAATTACTTATACAGGTATAAAAGGTGAATTTTTCAATTTCGAGCGTATCTTCAAAGTGCCCGAAGACGTGACACTGGAAAACTTGAATTCAGCGTTATTGGAATACCCTGTACAAGCTAACCCCGGCGCATTTTTGGGAGAGATTGACGAGTTCAATTTAGGAGGTACAGAAGAGATTGATTCTGCATTTAATAAACTCTCCGACTATAAAAACTTAGTAAAAAACCAAGTTGGTGTACGTGTTTTCCGCGATGGATTCGGGATTAAGCCCTATGGGATGGAGGATAATGACTGGCTAAAGCTATCCAAAAGTCAAACTTCCGGTGGTTCATTTTATTTGCTAAGGCCAGAAAACGTGATTGGTTTTGTTTCCATCACTGCCAAGGAAAACAGAAACTTGACGGAAAAAACAGACAGAGAAGGTTTTATCGATAGCGCCTATTCACGAAATTTCTTCAAAATTATTGATCTTGCCGTAGCTGAAATTAACAGTGTGTTGGAACGAACCCGTCGCAGTTATGACGATTTTCAAAAAATTCAAGCAGCTGCCAAAGGAAAAATAATCACTTTTGCCGACACGAAGAAGCGCCTTGTTGAAACAGCTAAACAGTCAAACGCCGTAGAACAACAAGCACAACAGGTATTTACCGAAATAAAAGCTGCTTCTGTGGAGGTCGCCCAGGCAGTCGAACGCATTAAAAGCCAGCCTCTATTTTCAACAGACGATGATAATCAGGCCTTAAAAACATTAGAGAGCGTTGAGCGCCTGCTGAACAATGCTAATCAAATTTTTGGCAAGATTTCCAATATCTTAAATAACGCTAAACAGTTGGAGAATGATGCCAATTATCTAGAACCAAGGTTAAATGAATTGGAAAATCAAATCATCCAATTTTCAGAATTGGCTGGCCTAGGTATTACGGCAGAGGCATTTACTCATGAATTATATAATGTGATAGATCGTATTGGTGCCCAAACCGACCAAGTTATCAAGCGTGTAAAAAGTGAACATGGTAACAATCCCACATTTTTCGTTTATGCTGAACACGTCAAAAGCTTTATTCAGGCTATCCGCCGGCAACTTAATCATCTTGCGCCGTCGTTAAGGTTCAACCGGGAAACCAAACAGGAGATCAAACTATCTTCGTTTGCGGGAGAGCTTAAAGAATACTATGAAACAAGGTCGGGAGGCAAAATTGAAATCATACAAATTATCACCAATGATTTCAAAATTGATATAAATAAAGGCAAACTGACTCAAATAACTGATAATCTAATCCTCAATTCTGAATACTGGTTAACAGAACGCCATAAAAGCGAGCCAAGCTTCCAGCCTGAGATTACGATTGAAATAAATGAACCTTTTATGTCAATCTATGACAACGGGTATGGTATATCACCAGTTGTCGAAAGTGGCTTATTTCAACCTTTTGTGACCACCAAACCAAAAGGAATCGGTCGTGGACTTGGCCTGTACATCGTAGAGCAATTATTGGATTCCGTAGGCGGTAGCATTTCACTTTTACATAAAAAAAACGCCGAGGAAAGGCGCTATATTTTTCAAATTGATTTGGAACCGCTTCTAATAAAATGAATAAATGGCCAAACCTATACCACAACCACAAAAAAAAGCTGAACCCAAAACATTAGTCACATCGCAGTCCCAATCTGCAAAAGTGAAAGATGTAGGTGCTGACAACGCCATTGCATCAGTAGGAGTTGAATTCAAACCCGAAACAGCGATATTGATTAAAGCTGTTCCAAAAGTCGGCGAAATAGCTGTTGAACGGGAAGACGGTGATATTGACGCTGATTTATTGGAAAGCATCCATGCAGTTTTATCCAGCTTAAATATTAACAAGGTTTACTTTGTTGATGATGCTGTCAATTTGCAAACCGATCAACAAACTTTTATTGGACTGGTGGAAAGCATCCTGGCAGAAGGGAAGCTTGATGAATTGCGCGCTATCCCCATACAAAATGCCATTGATTTTCAAACAGATGAGCAAGTGCTTGCAGCTCATATACGCCAGGTTTGGGAGAATGTACCTGCCCAAAAGCAATTGAAATATTTTACCAGAATATATACGATCGCAGGTCAGCCTGAAGCAATAAAAGATATAAATGTATCTAATCATCTAAAAAACTTTTTTAAAGAGAATGTATTAGAGTGCCTGACACCTAATGAGTGGGATGATCAACGAGAGGCAATTTTTACAAGTATACCCGAAGGGCAGCGTATTCTGGTGCTTTTTGACCAGGATTTAAAAATGGCCGATGGACGGTTTAGAGACGACAATGTTCGTGGTGAGGATTTGATTCTTGAAACGAAGCAACATGCTTCAGCTGACAAAGTCATTTTGACGCTGTTTACCCATACCGTTCCGGATCATGCCGCAGAGTTGCCCGAACGGCAACGTATCTGCGAACAATACGGTGCCTTAAGCGAGAAAGATTTTTTTGTCCTCACCAAAAAGAGATTGGAAAAACAAGATGAGTTTACAGACGGCCTGAAAAAAGCCTGTTTAAATACTTACTGTGAGCAGATTAAGGACAACACGTTGGCCATTGTAGTCGAAGCGCAGAAACGCACTGTTGACAGGATCAAGGCGTTCGATACCTATGAGTTCGACCAGGCGGTATTTAAAAGCTCTTTTACAGAAGGTGTCTGGGAGCCGGAAACGCTGTTGCGCATGACGGATACGATCTTTAAAGATGAGGTCCGTAGGCTCATGCTGGACCAAGAATATGTTACCAAGACAAATGATATCATTGCTGCTGCACGGAAAATCTCCAGTATTACGGTAAAACTCCAGGATGCGAAAGCGGACCATACAGAGAAATTTAAGATCCGTCACCAGGAATTGTACGAATCCCCCGAATTATTGAATCCACTGCGGCGGCCTATAGATAACGGTGATATGTTTAAGATCACCGAGGGTGCCCGCAAAAACAAACGCTATATCTTGATTGCGCAGGAATGTGACCTCATGGTTAGGAGCGAAGGGGAAAAACGCGGGAAGCGCGGGGCCAATATGGCGGTACTAGCCGAGATCACTGTTGTTTCAAAAGACAAAGTGTTGAACGAGCAGATCACCACCTATCAGAAACAGATCGATAAAAAGAAATTTGGGAACCATTTTTTTGCAGATCGCTATCGGTTAAATTATTTTGAATTAGGAACCGATAAAGTAGGAATAGTTGATTTCAAAGACATATTGTTAGTCGATCTGAATATATTAGACCTCGCGGTATTCGATTTGACCGGAAACTCGGTGTTAGATCTCGCTAATCCCAATTATAGTGCTTCCTATCACAATGCGGCCTGGCAATCCCGTTATGAACTCATTGCGCAGGAGTACACAAAGATCGCAGACGAGCTTGACTTGAGTTATGCCGCCTTGGATGCGGTGACCGATGAAGGACGGCGGGCGTCTTTAAAAGCAAAGATCAACCGAGTGTTAAGTTTTATCAATCCCGCTGGTGTAGTGATGAATTATGACAACCGAAAGTTTGACTTTGGTGTGGAACGTACCGGCCGTCTGCGATTACCGAAATCCAAGCATTTGCTAGATCGTTACTACTTGCACTTGTCGCGTTTTGCAGAACAGCACGATTTTGCTGAAGGAATTGAAATTTTAAACTAGTATACAATATGAAAAATATAGAATTGCTGACCCTGGAAGATCTTAGTTTTATAAAGGAATCATTGAAATATACCAAATTAAAATTTGAGGAATATCAAACTTATCCTTCATATGAATATAAGCAAAAACGAATACAAGAAGCCGCCGAAGTACTGAACAAGGTTTCTGATATCATAAAAGCAAACCGTAAATCTTAGAGTGTTTATATGAGTTCCCAATCGGAGATTGCTGTTTTGGCTACTATTCATCACTAAGGGAAATTAAATGTCGTCCTAATGTATAAGTTGGCATCCCAGAGATGGTTCTATTTTTATTCTGGGGACCGTAATGGCCTAAAGGTATTTAGTGACGTCGCTAAATGTGGCATCCTAATAATGACATCTTCTATTAAAACCTGCAGATCTTTAAACGTCTTATTGTTGCCCAAAATTAAAAAATATACATTTTGTTGAAAAAATTCCATAATATTAACTTCAGGACGCAAATCTTTTTCTTCCATAATCATAATTTTAGGTGCAAACCCCTCTTCGTTACACTCTTGAATTAAAAGCCCCATAACTTCAATAGCACCGGTAGGCTTGCCTCCATACCAGAGAGCCATCACTAATGCCCCATGTGTCAATTTCATATCAATTTCTGACATTAAATTATTTTTTACTATCAAATCGTAATGGGACAACAATATTGTTAATGCGCTTTCAAATTGTCGATCTACCAGTAAATTATAGCCTTGATCAAATAATGACTGTTCTTGTTTTTGTAAAAAACTATGACTTTCAGCAAGTTCAGCCGCAAGTTCAAAAGTTTCGGCTGCCAATGAATAATATTTAGCTTTTGAATAAGTCCACGCCAAATTTTGGTAATTGTAGTAAAGACCATCGAAGATATTCATCCCAAATGTTAAAGTCAGTTGACCATAATGCAATAGCGCGTCTTTATAGTAAATAATCGCGTCATCATATTTCTCCATTTTTGAATAACAATTGCCTATAATTTGTAAAGCTGCAGGTATTGTATTTTGGGGATTCTCAAGAGCCTCGGCTATCTTAAGGGTAGGTAAGAGCAGATCTATAGCGGCTTCATATTCTTGGTTTTCTGCCCGTATCGTCCCCAATGAAATTTGACTTTGAATACTAAGTGTTTGATTCTTTGAGGCAATTAGTCGCTGATAGATTAATGTAGCCGCATCTATCATCGATTTTCCACCCCCTTCTTTACTGTAATTAGTTAGCGTCGATGCTATTTCAAATTCTATAATATCACGAAATTCTCCCTTAGCTAAATTTATCCCTTTATTATATTTTATTAGAGCCTTTTCGTGGTCACCAATAAATCTAAAAACCCGGCCCTGTACATAGTAAATATAATCCCAATCATTAGTTTTAGGGTCTTCCTCCAATTGTGCTGCTACATCTAATGCAAGTTGAAAATATCCATTTGCTAACATTGTTGATAGGAGAATTCTGGCTTCTTCGCGCGCTTTTTCCAATAAGTTTAACTTAATACAGAAATTTATGAGCTGGATAGATTCGCTGGGCGATTTTATTGCCAATGATGCCAAATAATCAACACCCTGAATAACAAATTTATGATTGAAATCCTCTGGCGTATTTTTGATATAATTTTTTACAAGATCATGAACAAAATAAAGGTATTCAGGACCTTTTTTTGCAGTGATTAGGTACTTATCTAATAAGGAATAGAAAACCTTTAGCCCTATTTTTGACGTAAGATAACTAACTCCGGTAAGACGAACTGGAATATCTAATATTGCAAGTTGAAATAACAATTCTTGTTGTTCATCGCTAAGCCCATCCACTATTTTTTTCTTGACATAATCGTTTACCTCTTCACCAGGTAAATCTTTAAGTTCAGTAAATAACAAATGCACATCAGTATCTCTACATAGCACTGAAATTAATTTTATGATATACGGATGCCCTTGTGTACAATCGATAATGGCTTTAACAACCTCGGGTTGGCCTTCCAACATCTGATCGATGTTAAGTAAATGGAGGCTTTCCCGTTCATTTAGACCCGATAAAATTTGCTGATGGCAGTTATTAGCTAATATAGCCATATCAAGCCTGCTATTAAGTGTGAGGATTATCTTAGCCATTTTAAAATGGCGATTAAATACTGTTATTAAAGGAACGAATGCCTCTAATCGATCGTTAACGTTATCTAAAACAATTACAGCGCCATGCAGATTGATACATTGTGCAACAGCTTGCATGGTAGCCTGAAATGGAGTAGATGATTTTAAAATTTGATTTATTGTCTTATCACCAAATTGCTGTTGCACGCTGTCAGCAAGATAAACTAAAACAGTTGTCAGATCATCATTAGCACAGTCCAGCCAAATACAACCTTCTCTTTTCTTGAGTACTTCAGCCAGAAATGATGTTTTACCAATCCCAGATAGACCACATACACTTAACGTGTTGTGATTGATTAAAGCCGTTTTAAATTGTGTGAGTTCGGCATTTCGTCCTACAAAATTAAGGTTGATGGGAATTGGAAATTGCAATAGTGCATCGTCCACAGGTGCTTCTCTTTTTGTCAAATGACTAAGAATTTTCTCCGTGTCAGATTTGACTTGATTAGTCAATTCCAATGTGTTTTTTAAGTCCTGTCCTATTTCACTAAACAACGCCAAGACATCACTTACGTAATTTGGCTGGATCGTTATTGGTAACTCGTTAAACCTGGCCTCGTGATCATATTTGATTTTTTTTAAAACCTGCATAGGGAATTTCATCACATCATCAGTCTCGACGTGATGATCATGGCACATGAACATTAAGTTATCAGCCGAACGACGTTGTTCATTGGTCTGATCTGCATTAAAACGCTGACCACCTGGCAATGCGGATTCGATGTGACAACATTCTCCAATAAGTTGATTAGCATCGTTAAAAATAGATCTCATACAACCGGTGAACGCACATTGATTGCCACTTCTAATCAATATAAATTTGATAGTTTCTGCAGCAGGCGGTAAACGTTTAGGCAGTTCTTCAGTCATGGTATAAATTTATCTATAAATTCCCTGAAGAAACAAAATGTTACATATATCCAAAGACATTTCTTATAAGCCTTTCCAGTAACGGTGCGTTAAGGATTGCAGTAAAAAGCCCACAGCGATAGCGAGGACTTGCAACGAAAAGCCTGGGCCGCAGGCAACGCCAACATTAGATTTAAAAGGATATCTAACTTTGCGATTGTGATGGCAGTTTAACACCATCGCAAACAAATTCTAATAATTCAGAGGGGTTAACCTCAATTGCAAGAGCAATTAAAAATAATTCTTTTGCCCTTAAGTGAGATTTTGAATTAATCGATAATTGACTTAGGCGAAATGTGCTGATACCAGTCATCTTCGAGAGTATTGCTTTGTTTATAGCTTTCTTTGCTAAATACAATCCTAAACGTGTCAATGTCTCTTTGGCCAAATCTGTCTTTTTTCTTAAAAATATTCGGATTATTTATGAATAGAGAGAATTTTTGCATTTGATTGGTTTATCTCTATATTTATAGATTATTTCTCTATTACAAAGAAATAGTATCCATTCCAGAACTTTTGAAATGGCAGCATGGGAGCATATTCAACCCTTTCCGATCCTGAACTCATCCAACTCTTAAAAGAGTCTGACCATTCCGCCTACAATGAAATTTACCACCGTTACTTCTATCTTACCTACGTTCACGCCTATAAAAAAGTCCGTGACGAAGAACAGGCAAAGGATATCGTTCAGGATGTATTCGCCACGCTTTGGTTTAAAAGGGATTTCAATTTACCACAATCTAACCTTGCAGGGTATCTATTTACAGCGGTAAGAAACAAAATATTTGACCTGTTTGCCCATGAGCAGGTAAAGACAAAATATATCGATTCCCTCAAAGACTATCTAAGTAAAAACGCCGGTTCGACAACTGACCACCGTGTTAGAGAAAACGAATTGAAAGCCTATATCGAAAAAGAGATCCACTCGCTACCGTCTAAAATGAGACAGATATTTGAGCTAAGCCGCAATGAGTACTTAACTCATAAAGAAATTGCAGACAGGTTAAACACATCAGAGAATAACGTCACGACTCAGATCAGCAATGCGCTGCGCATCTTGAGGACAAAACTTGGCATGATCACTTTCCTTTTTGCATTGATAAATATCAAGTGGTGACCTCTACTTCAATTACCGCCAATTATGGCCTGTAATTGGTCTGATAATATATACTTAGAATTATTGGCTTTAACCGTTCACCTCAAAAAGCTATCATTTTTAAGGTGAATTCGACTTCTCACCTTAAAATGATGTTAAGCCACACTTGATAGATTCTTCCCCGCACTAATTTTTCATTCCTTTCTTATTGTTGACCGGCTCCCAACCGTCATGTATTGAAATTGAGTAAATCCAATCTTGATCATGGAAAAGGAAGAATTAAAAAACCTCTTTAAAAAGTACCACGAAGGCAAATGCACCGAAGAAGAAAAGGCTTTGTTAGAGGCCTGGTACCTGCAATTCAATGAGCATGATCTGGATATTACGCCTAAGCGGATCAAAGCGATAGGGAATAATATTCTTAGGGAACTTCCGGGCAACCATACTATATTCAGGAAGATCGGTGTAAGGCTGGCAGCGGCAGCGATCCTTATCGGAATTATCCTGACGGTTACACTCCGGCTTTCCTTTCAGTACCAGCCTCCTAAAAACACGGCCTATAAACCTGATATCGCTCCGGGTACCAATACGGCTACACTTACGCTTTCCAACGGGAAGAAGATCAATTTAACCAATGCGGTTAATGGCAAACTTGCCAATCAATCAGGCATACAGATCATCAAAACGGGCAGCGGACAGATCACTTACCAAACGACCGCCGAAGCAATCGGAACCACTGAACCTCAAACCAACAATATATCTACGCCGAAGGGAGGACAATGGCAGCTAATATTACCTGACGGGAGTAAAGTATGGCTCAATTCAGCATCTGCTCTTACTTATCCATCCACTTTTAAAGACCAAAAAGAAAGGACCGTTCAATTAAGCGGCGAGGCTTATTTTGAAGTGGCTAAAGACAAGTTGCATCCCTTTATCGTAAAAACGGATCAGCAGAGTGTAACGGTTTTGGGCACCCATTTCAATATTAATTCGTATCCGGACGAACCTGCTGTTAAAACAACGTTAGCCGAAGGTCGCGTAAAGGTATCAACCCGTACAGGCGATACCAAATTCTTAATTCCGGGTCAGCAGGCTGTATTAGAAAAGGATGCCCTTCATGTAAAAGAAGCGGATATAGAAGAAGCCCTGGCCTGGAAAAACGGCTATTTCCGCTTTAATGATGAAAGTATCCAAAGCGTGATGCGAAAGCTTTCCCGCTGGTATAACATCGACATTCAATATGCCCCCAATGTTTCTAATGACGGGCTGAACGGTAAAATATCCCGCTTTAAGAAAATCAGCCAGGTATTAAAAGCACTGGAAGCAACCAAAACAGTTCATTTTAAAGTGGAAGGAAGGAGGGTCACCGTATTGAAGTAAAAAAAAAGATCAGTTAGTTAATTACAAAGCCAGGGAACCGATACTCGGCGACCTGGCTTTAAGCTTGACCAATTAACAATAATTAAACTATTAATAAATCGCGAAGCGCCGCTCGCATCTGGAAAATGAATAAGCGCAACGCATAAACCATGCTCAAACAAATGTACAATTTTTACTCAAAAAAATTGGTGCAGCCGCCTGGCTGCGCTCCTAATATCCTGTTGGTTATGAAGCTGACGACGATCATTTTAATTACCGCAATTCTCCAGGTAAGTGCCAGCACTTTTGCTCAAAAGATCAGCCTGACCGAAAAGAACACCCCATTGAATAAAATCTTTGAAAAGATCAGCGACCAGACCGGTTACGATTTCCTGGTATCAACCGAGAATTTAAAGAAGGCCCGGTTGGTTACGATCAATATCCAAAATGAAGAATTAAAATCTGCTTTGGATAGAATATTTACCGAACAGCCTTTAAGTTTTGTGATACAGGAAAAAATGGTGGTGGTGTCGAAAAAGGAAGGGACACCCTTAAATAAAATTAAGGAGACTTTAAGTAACCCTGTTATCATAACCGGTAAGGTAACCGATACCACAGGCGCTGTATTGCCTGGTGCAACAATAAAAATCAAAGGTACATCTAAGGCAACCGTAACCGATTCTCAAGGCGTGTTTACAATCAATGCAGAAGATGGAGACGAAATAGAAGTTTCATTTATCGGTTTTGATGCAGCTTCCTTTAAAGTCAAAGCGGATCAGCCGTTTCAACGGATTATGTTGCATACTTCGGCTTCCAAATTAAACGCAGTTACAATTGTTTCAACAGGCTACCAGACAATCCCAAAGGAAAGAGCGACAGGTAGTTTCGTTCATATAGACAGTACATTAGTAACACGAAGAGTTAGTACAAATATACTCGACAGGTTGGATGGCGTAACCAGTGGTCTGCTATTTAATAAAGGCCTTGGTAACGGAAATAATCCAGCTATCAGTATCAGAGGCCGGAGTACCATTTTTTCAAATCCTGACCCATTAATTGTGCTTGATAATTTTCCCTATGAAGGCGACCTGAATAATATAAACCCGAACGACATCGAAAGCATTTCGATTTTAAAAGATGCTGCGGCGGCAAGTATATGGGGCGTTAGGGCAGGCAATGGCGTAATTGTAATTACAACCAAGAAAGGTAAGCGATCAAAAACGCCACATATAAGTTTTAATGCGAATACAACGGTTACAGGCAAGGTTGATTTAGGCTATCAGCCTCAAATAAGTTCGTCTGACTTTATAGATATGGAACAGTATCTGTTCCGTCGGGGATATTACGACAATACAATAAGTGATGGATACAGCACAATCTCTCCAGCTTTAGCGATATTTCTTCAAAAGCGAAACGGACAGATATCCGCATTGGACTCCGCAAGTTCTGTGAATAAATTGAAAACCTACGATATCAGAAAAGATGTCGAAAGATACATTTACCGTAGGGCTGTTAATCAACAATATGCCATTAGCATTGATGGTGCCAGTGATACGCATAGCTATTACCTTTCGGCAGGTTACGACAAGAATTTAACTAATATCGTAGCAAATAGCTATGACAGGTTTACGTTAAATGCAAACAGTACTTATCAATTGCTTGACAACCGGCTGCAATTGTCCGCAGCTATAATGCTTACTACAAGCAAAACAAATACAAACCACGATGCCTATACTAATCCACTTTACCCATATGAACAACTCGTGGACGCAAACGGGAATCATCTCTCTATAGTACAAACCGGGGGGCTAAGAAAACAATATACGGATACCACCGGAACGGGAAAGCTACTGGATTGGAATTACAGGCCGCTGGACGAGAATACCAGCAATAATTCAACGACATTAACTGACTATAAGTTAAATGCTAATTTGAAATATAAAATTGTAAAAGGCTTGGACTTCATGATAAACTATCAGTATGAAAAAGGCCTAAATCAAAACATGCAACTACATGATGGCGATTCTTATTATACCAGGAATCTTATTAATTCCTTTAGTCATATAGATCCGTCAACAGGTACAGTAACAAGGCCCGTCCCTCTTGGTGCAATAGAAAACATAGGTAATAACAGCTACACCTCAAATTATGTTAGAGGTCAGATTAACTATGTAAAAAAAATCGGAGAACGACATGAATTAAATGCACTGGCCGGGGTCGAAACAAAAGATTATCAAGCAACGTCAGTTTCAAATACTCTTTATGGGTTTAACACTTCCGATGATTCCTCGGTACCTGTTGACTTTTTAACCTATTTCCCACAATACTATGGCTTTGGGTCAAATAGAATCCCTTATGGTGCTCAACAGAATTATTCCGTTGACCGTATTCGGTCAGCATTCTTTAATGGCTCATATACCTATAACGGATTATATACAGTGTCAGCCAGTGCAAGGCGTGACGAGTCAAATATCTTCGGTGTAAAGTCAAATCAAAAAGGAGTACCATTATGGTCAACAGGGTTCCTGTGGAATTTAAGTAAAGAGAAATTCTATCATTTCGATCTCATCCCTGTCTTGAAATTACGGGCAACATATGGCTATAACGGAAATGTCGACAAGACAACGTCCGCGTATCTTACCGCTCAAAACTCAGGGACAAATTATTGGAATAACGCTTACAATGCGATTATTAATCCACCTAACCCCTCCTTGCGATGGGAAAAAGATCGAAATGTCAATTTCGGACTTGACTTTGTGAGTAAGAAGAATTTGTTTTCCGGTAGCATCGACTATTATATAAAAAACGGAATTGACCTGATTGGGAATAGCCCCATTGCACCGCAAACAGGAATCGTACAGTTTAAAGGGAATTCTGCTGATACCAGGACTTCAGGGATCGATTTAATTTTAAATAAAAATAGTGTAAGTGATTCTAAAATGAAATGGAACAGCAGCTTGTTGTTCAGCTATAGTAAGGATATCATTACCAATTATAAAGTAAAGCAGGGTAATAATGCTCAGATAATTAACGGCAACTATGTCAATCCGGTAGAAGGGTACCCTTACAATGCGATATTTAGCTACTCTTATAAGGGCCTTGACAATCAGGGCAGGCCACAGGGAAAGTTAAATGGCGTAATTAGTGAAGATTATGCAGCAATTCAGAATTCCACCGACCTTTCCAATCTGGTGTACAACGGGTCAGCAACTCCGCTTTTTTATGGATCATTCAGAAATACATTTTCATATCAGGAGTTTGATCTTTCCTTTAATATTACCTATAAGTTCGATTATTACTTCCGCAGGCCTAACGTTTTTTCCGGAAGTAACAGCTTCGGAAGCTATGGCTTCCTGGCTGCCGATTATGACAAAAGATGGCAGAATCCGGGAGACGAGTCACGTACCAATATCCCGGCGTTATCGTACCCAGCGAATAATGCCCAAGATGGGTTTTTCCAGGGGGCAAGTGTTCTTGTCGAGAAAGCAGATAATATTCGACTTCAGGATGTTCGCCTGGCTTATCATTTCCGGTCATTAACAGGAAATCCGATTTTTAGAAATCTCCAAGTCTATGCCTATTTGACCAACGTTGGAATACTATGGAAAGCTACCAAGCAGACAACTGACCCCGATTTTGTTTATTCCAGCTATGTTAACCCTAAAAGTCTTTCAATAGGCCTTTCAACAAACTTTTAATTAAACATTATGAAAAATGCTATAAGAATTTTACTCTGTGTTGCAATCATATTGCCGTCCTGTAAAAAAAGCTTTTTAGATGCCAAGCCTAATTCAAGCATCGTTAATCCAATGTCACTAAATGATTATCAACTGCTTTTAGATAATTTCAGATCACTTAACACTACCGGGGCCTTATCCCAAATGTCATCTGACGAGTATTTTATCAAGGATAAAGCCAGTTTTGACGCTTTGGACCAACAAACTTATAAAGGGGCTTATTTATGGGCGAAAGACTTATATGGGGGTGAAATCAATATACTTGATTGGAATCAACCATATAAAGGCGTGTTCTATGCTAACAGTGTATTGGACGGAATTAAACAAATTGATCAAACAAACTCAAACCAGGCTGATTATAATAATATCAAAGGCGAGGCTTTGTTCTTCCGATGCTATGCGTTTTATGATCTCGCGAAGGGCTTTTGCCCCGTGTATAACCAAACTTCCGCGTCAACAGACCTTGGCTTACCTTTAAGAACATCATCCGGTATTGATGTGACATTGCAAAGATCCAATTTAAAGCAAACGTTTGATCTGATCATTGCCGACTTACAACAAGCCACTGTTCTATTACGCGAAGACTTTTCAGTGCTGAATAGAAACCGACCGTCAAAGTGTGCAGCCTTTGCCATGCTGGCAAGAGTTTACTTGTATATGGGCAATTATGTAGAAGCCGGAAAGGCAGCAAATTCAAGTTTAGCGATCTATAATAAACTCATAGATTATAACAAAATCAGTAAAACCTCTGCTACCCCATTTTCTTACAGTTCGGATGAGACAATTTTTTATTCCAGCCAGGAAATTGCTTATACTTTGACAACAGGCTACGGTACTGCAATCTCTACGATCGGTGTTGACCCCAATCTCCTTGCACTCTATTCAAACGGCGATTTACGTTCTTCCATCTTTTTCGCAAAAAACACATTCGGTAATTTTAATGTAAAGCGGGGATACGTTGGCGGTGGATTTTATGCTTTTACCGGGCTTGCGGTGGATGAAGTTTTGTTGGTAAGTGCAGAGTGTGCAGCCAGGCTAAACGATCCGCAAACCGCCACTAACGCGTTAAATAAGCTGTTGGTGAACCGGCTCTCAGCCTCATCATTTACGCCGCTTGTTGCATCCACACCTGCCGCTGCACTCTCAATGGTGTTATTGGAGCGGCGTAAAGAACTTGTTTGGCGCGCTTTAAGATGGTCAGATATTAAAAGACTGAATAGAGACGGGGCAAACATTATTTTACAGCGAATCCTAAACGGTGTTACCTACACCCTGTCTCCGAATTCGCCCTTATATACCTTCCCGATACCCTCCGATGAGATTACGCTTAGTGGCATTGAACAAAATAACAGATAATTATTACCAAGACCATGAAAAAAAAATTATATCAAATGTTGGCCCTTTGCAGCCTTTTATATTGTGCCATTCCAAACGTGTGCTTTGCAGAGAGTGTAAAAATAAGCGGGCATATTTCCAAGTCTTATATTGAGACATACTTTCACGATGACCAGCCCTTCATCACTTACTATGATCATTACAACCAGGAAGACCCATCCAATGCCCAAATAATACCATTAAATATTAAAAATGGTTCATTTCAGTGACCATTGAATTGAAAGGCACGGTTGGTTATTTCAGCTTACAGAAAGGCAGTTTAAATTCTATAAACGACGGCTATTTTATAATACAAAGAGGGGATGAAATTGGAATGGAAGTTGAAAGCCCTCAAGAAGTGCGGTTTACCGGAAAAGGTGCTGATAAATTAAATTACCAGCATTGGGCGTGGAGGCTGCTCCTTATTGACCAAAAAAATTGGACGAAGGAAGATAAATGGCAAAACATGATGGTCAGTTATAAAAAACGGACAAATAAAATTTTAGCTATCGCACTTGATAGCCTAAATAGGGATAAAAATATTAATCACGATTCCATTAAGGATATAATCCGTTTAAATCTAACAAGTGCGGTAAACTGGGATTATGTTTCAAATATCTATAAGTTTGAATACCTATCAGATACCGCCTACAGTGCTTACGTAAAACAAGAGATCAATTATCAAATTACACAACAAAATGGTCTACAGCCATCCGATCCCTTTCTGATTAAAAACGCATTCGTTTATACCCATTACCTTTTTTATTTGAATGGAATAGTCGCATCGATAAGAAGCCGGCAATATCGCCCACCATTTGATTTGGTTTACAATAATTTGAAAACTGAGTACGAGGGCGCAATCAGGGATGAAGTGTTGCCTTATTGCTTTCTTCAAATGTTAAAGCGTAGCCCTGAAGCCATACAATCGTTTGACGAAGCCATTGGCCTAGTTAGGGATAGCGATAACCGGGCGATTATCGAAAGAACCAAAACAGCAAAAGGAATCGGTGCAAGGGCTTTTAATTTTGATCTGGAAACATCGAGTACCAAAAGGCTCCGGTTGAATGATCTAAAGGGCAAGATCGTAGTCTTAGACACTTACTACAATGGGTGTGTGCATTGTGTCGAACTTTCCAATGCAATGCGCCCTATAGAAGAGTATTTCAGTGGTAAAAACGATATCGTATTTATTAGTTTTGATGGGGTAGCCCATAGTTTTGAAGATTTCATGAAAGGCGTCAGAACGGGCCATTATGGATTAAAGAAATCTATTTACGCTTGGACCGGGGGACTTGGGGAGCAACATCCTTTATTGAAATATTATCAATATACCTCTTATCCAAATTTGCTTATTATAGGAAAAGATGGGAAAGTTATTTCAGCAAACCCTGAAAAACCATTGACGGATTCCAGCAGAAAGAATTTTATTACCTTGATCGAAAAAAATCTATAAAAATGGAACGGTGCTTAACACACCGTTCCATTAAATATATATTATGGGTTAACCCAACCTGGGCCGCTTACTGATGTTGAACCTGCGGGTATACTGCTTGCGGAAAAGCTTGCACCCTGGTCGGATGGATAGCTAATTGTGCAATCTTTTAGGTTAGATTGTGCGGTACAATCGTCTGACGGGTCAGCTACCTCCCTGGCGTAAGTTGTACCTGCATGGTTTAATCCGTAATACACGGTTGCAAATTTTGCCTTGTTCACATTTTTTGCGTTAGTAAACGCACTGAATCCGATTGCTAAAGCACCTATCATTAGGCCAAAAGCTATTTGTTTGAAGTTTTTCATTTCTTTAATTTTTTAAGATATATTTTTTTGTTTTTATTAGCCAGAGCGCAAATAAGGCAGCTAAAATATATGCGAGATTAAACCAGATGTGCTGGCTCCAACTTAGTTTTTCGATGGCACCTCCACAATGACATGGAAGCTTCTGTTCCCAAATCAAGACGCTGACTATGTAGCCTGTGAATATGGCCATCAGACCAACAAAAGCATATAGACCAAGTCTTGCCGTTTGAGGGATAAGAATTAACAAAGCAATAATGATCTCGAATATCGGCACCATATAAGAAACGTACACGGCAAGTCCATTGATGATGTGCACTCTTAAAAGACCATTTAAAAAACGTTCGTGGTCAATTATTTTGGCGTATGCGGTGTAAATAAACAAAGCCATACAGGTAAAACGCAAGGCAATGACTAACGATTCTTTTAAAATCCCACTATTCTGAAATACTACTTTCTTACTCATTACATTTTCCATAGAACATAGAGGTGTTGTCATCTGAATAAAAGGTAACTACAGTTACCGGAGGGCGCGTAACCCGCCAAATTGAAATTTCCTGTTTGCCACTCAACTCCTTTCTTTTTTTCTTGCTCCGGGGAGCAAGCGGTTAATGATTAATTTGTAAATCAAAGTAACCGCTTATCAAACCCTGAAAACAGTAGCAAAAGGGTAGTAATAAAAAGGAGCATTAGTAGTATATAAAATCCAGGATTACCTAATATATTCTAAGTGCCAAAGAAAACATTGGTCGCTTCAATAGCGTTTTGATGAAATAACATACAACCCTTTACTCCCCATAGTTGTAATTATTAGTCTGCAGTTTCTTTTGGCGTAAGTTCTTTTTGGATAATCGACTCGATATCCTTTTTGATATTGAGGTAATTGGCCATAATCATATCGCTGTCTATCTGTCGGACTACCGGCAATTCTTTATAAGCAGCCTCCTCATCTTTAATTGCTTGATGATCATTGATAATTTCGTTATGAAATACTTTCAGATCAATTTTATTGTCCGGATCATCCGCAACCAAACCCACAAACTCACCAGACGATAAGGTTGCTATCTTGGAAGCCGGTACCGCAAACTCTAATTGAGTTGACTTACTTACTGAGGTATCCTGGCTATTGATGGTAATGCTCTGCCGCTCCTGCATGATCTTACCGAACCGTTCGCTTAATTGCTTGGCCGTATCTCCGGTAACTTGGCCGGATAAAATATTACCCACGATATTCATGATCACCTCCGCCTGCTCCCGGCCATAATCTTTTTTCAACTGGCTATAATCCTGCACCGCTAAGGTGGTAGCTACTTTATTGGAGCGCGTGGTCGCGATCAAACTGTCAATATTATTAAAGTAAATCGTGGGGAACTCATCAAAGATCAGGTTGCATTTTAGTTTGTTTTTCTGATTGACCAATTTAATGGTGCGGGAGATATAGAGGCTTAACACCGCGCCATACACCTGTTGTTTTAATGGGTTGTTTCCCATACAAATGATCTTCGGATCGATGGGGTTATTGAGGTCTAATGAAAAGTCATTACCCGAAAGCACATAATAGAGTGATGGAGATACCAGCCGGGCCATACTGATCTTAGCACTGGCGATCTGGCCTTCCAATTGATCGTAAGCCTCATTTTGCCACGCTGAAATAAAGGGATTGATCAGTACTTCTATTTCGGGTTCTGTTCTCAATAACGCAAATAGGAATTTGTATTCGACTTGCGCCAGTTCTATCGCGTGGGGTAAGGTGCAATAAATGCCACCCTCATATTTTTTAAGAAACCAGATCAGGGCAGTTACAAAGTTTATCGGTGATTCAACAAAAAAGTCCCCTTGCTTTTTGATCCATTCCCTGTTCAGGCCCAGCATGAATGTCCTGGAAGATTCCATTGCATCCGTGATATCCCACATACTGGCCGGGTCGAGCGGGTTACAGCGATGCGACCTATTGAGGTCTTCAAAATTAATTACATAGAATTTCGGCTTGACCTTATAAGCCTTGCTATTATTTAATAAAGTGTTATAAGCGATCCGGCTCAGGTCGTCATATTTAAAATCGTAAAGGAACATAGTGAACCCTTTTTTAATATGCTGCGTAATGATGTGCCGAATGACAAAATAAGACTTACCGGCTCCTGGAGTACCCATGACCAGTGAACCACGAAAGGGATTGATGATATTGATCCAACTGTTCCGTGCCTTTTTTTTCAAATAGTATTTCGCGGGAAGATTAATGGAATATTCGTTTTCCAGTTTCCGTTCTTCCTGGGGGAAGGTTTCATTTTCATCATTGAATATATCCTTGTTCAGGTTGACGTTGATGATGCGGTACATCATGCTTACACCGGTCAGGAAAAACAAAAACCCAATCGTCGTGACCGCAATGTAGAGGCTTGCTATTAAAAGATAAGAAACTTGTAGTTTAAATAAAATGCCACTTGTATAATACAGTATGAGTCCCAATAGCGAATAGGTCACACCGGTCGATAAATTAATCTTCTCGTCTTTTTTTCCTTTAGTCCCAATCAGAGAAACGATCAGGAATATGATGGCGACCGATTTGGCGATCAACATACTTTTGAAAATGGAGAGCTTGTAAATATTTACCAGTATCCTATTCACGATAGGATAGCTGAGGTGCAACTCACTAAACGCTCCAAAGCAGCTAAAGTAGAAGTGTAAGATCAAGATAAGGATTCCTAAAAACCTGGTAAAGTCGATGATCTTTCTTAATGCCTGTTCGTTTTCTCCGGTTTGCATAATCTTAATTTTAGAGATTTAATTTCCTGCGTTTTTTCCTTTTTTTCTTCGGGCCGAATTGGTTCGGCAATCTGTCGCTCGGGTCGAGCGGATTCAGCAATTCATCTAATAATCCATTCGCCTGCTGTTTTATAAATGGTTGATCCTGGTTTGGCAATGCACCGGTAGCTTTTTGAGCTATGTTATCCGCAGACGTAGCTACATTACCGGTTGGTTTATATTGCAACGATTCAATAATAGCGGCAGCACTGTAATTCTTACCAAGGTCACTGCCATTGAAAATGGCCTTATTTACCTGGTCGATATAGCTTAGACCATAAATTCTGCCTTCACTATTTTGTCTTACGATCACCGTTACATCGTTCTTTTTTAAGTCATTTTTAAATTGCTCCAGGGAGATTGCTTGAGTTCTGACTTTATCGATCCGGGCCTTTAGCTTCTCCTTAAATGGCCTCCTTAAAAAGTCATTCAGTCTGAACCTATCTTCCAACAATTTCAAAGTTGGCTTTGAATACATGCTGCTTGCCTTAATAGGCACCCCCATCTTATTTCCTTTTTTGTCGATGGCCCAGTAGCGCAACCCTCCTTTATTGAACATGATCGATTCTTTGGTGCCTTTATCTGCCGATACGTTGTATAAGTTCAGGATAGCGTTCAATTCCGGTAAGCTGGTGAACTTATAGGATTTGGTGACCTCGTTAACAATATTAGTTATTCCCCTTTTAGTGTCCGCCGTCCCGTATTCAAATGGCTTGATATCCAGTCTTTGTATCTCTTCTTTCTTCTTGTCACATGCCCGTACCAATCCAAAATCAATTTCTATGGCTTTACGGGCCGGCTCGGATACCAATTTGCCGATATTGTTCAGGCTGATCCGCTTACCGTCAGTTTGAATATTTGTCGTAACAATATGGATGTGCGGATGGCCCGCATCAACGTGTTTGTAGACCAAATATGGCTGAAACTCAAATCCGATCCTCTTCATGTAATCATCAGCTATCGCTATCAATCGTTCTTTTTCTAAATGCTCAGTTATATCGAAATTGAGAGAGAGGTGTACCGTGTTCGTTGTGGTCCTGATGTTTCTTTCGGCCAGATCAGTTAGTCTAAAAAGCTTATCATAAAACGATAGCGCTTCGTGGTTTTTCATATAACCGCTTGCCGCGATCAGCGTTGCTTTTCCGGCCTTAACTTTGTTTTCGTTATAATTCAAAGCCCCTATCAGGCTTTTTCCACTTTTAATTTTTGCGACCATAGATCAGCATATTTGTTCATCCGCTCCTTGATTTGAGTTATCGAAGGCTCCAGCTTTCCATTGATAATGGTTAGGAGGTTCATCCATAACCGGGTATCGGGAAACCCATGAGCACTGTTGATATTCCTAACCGCCTGGTTCAAGTTATTGCCGATAAAGTTTAATTCCCGCCGGAGTAAGATCAGTTCCTCCAAAACTTCATCCATTGATTTGTCGCGGTGGATGATCGTAACCGGTTTACCCAATATCATCGCCCTTCCAAACTCACTTACATTTTGAAAAGTGGATTTTTTAAAGCGTTTATTTAGCAAGATTTCTTCGCTTGGTTTTAAGCGAACCTTTATCCATTTTGAACGGTTTTCGTTTTCTGCTTCCATATTACATTAATCTAATCAAACCGACTTCGGAGGGTTTGACTATGGCCCCGGACCGACTTCGGAGGGAAGGGCAAGATCCGTTTGTGGTACAAACGTACATCTTGCTAACTGCAAAAAGACAGCAGTTTAAGTCCTCCGAAAGGTCATTAGCCCTTATCAAATCCTCCATTATTAACTAATTATGATCCTGTCCAAATGCGCATATCGCAATGATTTTCAAGTTCCAACCTGCGGTGCTTTTGCATCGAGAAAGAATTTAATGGCGAGTATGTTGATGTCCTTTAAAGATAGATCCTGATCAATGCCATAAGACTTCATCCGCTTTAGCAAACCCTTCGGTATCCATGTATTTAGTTGGGCCTCTTCTTCCTTTTCCACGTCAGGCAATTTTACCGGATGCACTTCCTGAATAGGCATTTTAGGGGCATCCGTCTTTAATTTATTGGCAAGGCTACCCAGCTTGTTTTTATATTCTTCCATAATTAAATGCCCTGTCTGTAATTACATATTTGCATAAACCGTATCTATAGAATTACATAATTATCTAATTGCATAAATGAAGAAATTTGTATTTACAGAAATCTATAAAAATGTATTTATGCACTGATTTGATTTACGATCTCTTCTGCAAGAGAGGTGATTTCTTCCTTCGCTTTTACATCAGTTGATTTTAGGATTCCGTTGGTCATAGAGGAACGAGTGATGCTAACACGGTCATGCACCATCGTTTTTAAAAGAGGAGTTCCAAGGCTCTGTAGAAGCTCTGTAACGTCTTTGGTAATGGCTGATCTGGGCTTTATCATATTAAGGACAATGCCGGCCTTTAGTTGCGTGTTTTTTGCCTGGGAGAATTTGACCAATGCAAGGGTCGACCGGATGGCCATGACATCAAAGAAGCCTGCCTTTGTAGGAACCAGTACAAAATCTGAAAACTGGAAGAGGGCTGTTAATTTGTTTGACAAATAAGGTGGGGTATCAACAATCACCAGGTCATAATCTAAATTGGAGATGTCGCTTATTTGGTCTGAAGATAAAATAGCTAAATCAGGGAAATCATCCTTTATATGGTAGATACTTCCCTGTAAATCTGAATCTACCAATGCTACACTTAATTGATCCTGAAAGCATAGCGCCAAATTAAGCGCCATTGTACTTTTTCCTACGCCACCTTTTTGGTGAGCTACCGTGATAATCTTTGCCATGTTATTTCCTTCTTAATTTATATAAATACATATTTATGTAATTCTTTATTTTGAGAATTACATAACAAAGGTGGATGTTAGGCATGGCAAAAGACTCCGATGTTATCCGACTCGGAGAACTCTTTTTTGGGATTATCTTATTTTATCTGTAGGCAACGCTTTTCGTTAAGCACAACATTCTTTAATTTGCTACCTTCGAAAAAGCGATATGAACAATTTTTTAAATAATGCAGGCGCTTGCTTTTATCATATTACTCGTAGGTCAAGATGGCTTAATGATATACAGCTCAATGGGCTAAGAGGAGATGAGGCTAACAGAATATTTGTTGCCAGGACCGACTATCAAGGCGTATTATACAGTATAGCGCTTAATCAAATTTTGGAATTGGAAGAGGAGCCGGATTTGGTTATACTTCGACTATCACAAGAAAAAAACACCTTTTCATTGGCTGAACTGTCTCATGATTATAAAGCAATTGAAACTACTTCGCCTCTTCAATCCATTATAATTCGGCAAAATATACCACTGGCAAATATCGATTATGTAGATGCTATAAATGTAAGCATCGATGAACTTGGCTTAATTGCAAACAAATCCGACTACGAATTGCCGCAAAAACCATTGTTTCAGCAAGGCCTAAGTGTCGTATATATCGATAAAAATGGTCAACCTTATAAGGTAAATGGTGAAATTCAGGATCAAAAGTGGACTTTTAACATTCAATATA
This sequence comes from Mucilaginibacter sp., assembly GCF_965277465.1. GTDB lineage: Bacteria > Bacteroidota > Bacteroidia > Sphingobacteriales > Sphingobacteriaceae > Mucilaginibacter. The sequence goes on along the minus strand of NZ_CBDICW010000001.1, from coordinate 668,432 downwards.
TTTAAGGATGACGATGACTGTTGATAAAAAGCGAAACCTTGATTCCTTTGGACTTCTATGCCCCAACCTGGCCACTGCCATTGTGAACATGGTTAAATATATGTCGCCTGAGTTGAGAGGTAGCATTCCATTTGTGAATGGATGGCACGCCTTCGTTTATCACGAGGATGATTTGATGATTGTTTTGCTTCAAGACAGTCCTGGCGTTGAAAAAATAGAATCCATAAAACCTGATTATTTAAATTTCATAAAGGGTTTGATTAAAGAGTTACCGCAATTAGACTTTGAAACTATTTACGCAGAAACAGGTGATAGATTTTACAGCGTTGAAATGTTCTCCTATTTCGGCCCGTCATATATCAATGAAAGTGTGAGCGATATATTTGCCAAGACCTGGCCAACTCTGGGAGGTTTTTTAGGGGCATATATTCAGGATGTGTTAATTCCTAAATTATATGATCTGGAAAAGGAGAAAATACAGAAAATACTTCCTCCACCGCAGACCTTCGATCTCAAAACTATTACCCAAGCCCTGTGGGTACTTGAAAGTGATGAATTATCGGTACAAGGTACTGCCTTTGCGTTAAAAGGTCATGGCCTTGTTACTTGTGAACATGTATTGGGCCCTGATACTCATGCCTTTCAAATAAATGAGGTAAATAAAAAATATCCAGTTAAAGTTCTCAAAAAGCACGAAGTAATAGACCTTGCGATTTTAGAAATACAAGGGTTTAATTTGGAGCATTTTTTAGAAGCTGAAATATCGGAAGTTAAGCAAATGGATCAAATCACCGTAGCCGGGTTTCCGAATTATCAAATTGGTGATACCGGAACAATAATAACGGGCAATATTTCCGGATTTCGAATAAAATCTGGCATACGTAGATTGTTAGTCAGTACTCCATTGATTGCAGGAACAAGTGGTGGGCCTGTATTGAACGCTTTATCAAAAGTTATAGGTATTGCAGTAACTGGTGCCGAAAGAATGTCGCAAGCACATAAAACAGAAGAACATGGGGGTATTCCTGTAAGTGCTATTGATCTGCTATGATCGTGTAGAATTATGTAATTCTATAAATACATATTTATATAATCGCAATAAACTCACCTTTGGGTAGGATATTTTTCCATAAAATGTCCGAAAGTTCAGTTCCTTTTTTGTAAATTTGATTTGTCAAAAGTTCTTTAAAACAACTCAAATTACCTCAAGTTATCCGGTGTCTTAATCGGTGACTAATAGTTTTTAGATTTTATAATTGCCTGTAGATTAGCGATATAAGGAAATGGTTCGGGTCCCGTCCATTCCGCTTTTTCAATATCAAAAACAGTAAAAACCCCTTAAATGACATCATTTAAGGGGTTTTTCATTTTCAGGGCATACCAAATTATTCATGTTTTCGCATAGCATTCGGGAGTAATTCGGGAGTCATTTACGAGTCGGCTTAGGAACTCCCGAATTTGCTTGCAATGGTTTGATATACAACATGTTCAGCTATTGAACATCTTGATTTCTGATGATTAATTAATCAATTTTGTTTCACTTTAATTAATCAAAAGTCATGAGAACTACACTCTCTTTGCTTTTTTCCCTGAGAAAGCCAAAAAATTATCAATCAGGTGAGATGCCAATTTATTTACGCATTACAGTAGATGGCCAGCGCACGGAAATGGCCATCAGCAGAAAATGCGACCCGGAACGATGGGATGCAGTAACCGGCAGGCCCATCGGATCAAAAGTAGAATCCAGGACATTGAATGCTTATTTAGATGATATTCAGTTTAAAATCCACGAACTTCAACGCCGGATGTCAGACGCGGATGAACTGATAACAGCAGAAACAGTTAAGAACCGCTTTGTCGGTAAGGCAGAGAAAGCACGTACACTAGTGGCGATCTTTGAAGATCATAATACCAAGATGAAAAGCCTCGTCGGCCAGGAATTTGAAAAAAGTACGCTTCAACGTTATGAGACCTGCTTAATGCACTGCAAAGAATTTATGCAGTGGCAGTATAACATTTCAGATATTCCCGTAACCAAGATCAATTTCGCATTTCTGACTGATTTCGAATACTACCTGCGAAGCGTTCGTAAGTGTGGTAACAACTCGGCTATCAAATACATCAAAAACTTAGGCAAGATCGTCCGCATTTGCCTGGGCAACGGCTGGCTAACGGTAGACCCATACCTGAACTATAAGCCCAAACAAAAGGCGGTACACAGAGAAGTATTGACGAAAGAAGAATTAGACAGGCTAAGCAAAAAGAAATTCGGTGTGGAGCGTTTAAGCACGGTTAGAGACATGTTTGTATTCTGTTGCTATACAGGTCTTGCTTATGTCGATGTACATAAGCTGAAACGCTCAGAGCTGGTTAAAGGTGCTGATGGCGACTTATGGATCTATACCAACAGGCAAAAGACAGACACATTGTCAAGAATACCTGTATTGCCCACTGCTTTATCAATTATTCGTGCATACGAAGACCATCCGCAATGTGTGGTAAAGGACATCTTGCTTCCGGTAATGAGTAATCAAAAGATGAATGCCTACCTGAAAGAGATCGCCGACCTGTGTAAAATTAACAAACCGTTAACCTTTCACATCGCCCGGCACACCTTTGCGACAACAGTAACGCTGAACAATGGGGTGCCTATTGAAAGTGTGGCTAAGATGATGGGGCATACCAGTATTAAGACCACGCAGATCTATGCTAAGGTAATGGATCATAAGATCAGCTCCGATATGCAGCTGTTAAGAGAAAAGCTGGCAATTGGTTAAGATGGCTTAAATCAACTACCGAGTTTTGCTCGGTAGTTGAAATTGACATGGTTTTAGCTTTTAAATATTTGGTTGCGATGCCATTCAAGATTTTCTAATGCGGGTCGGTATTGCTGTGTTGTTGGCAAGATGAGCTTCTTTCCCCTTAATTGATTTAAACTATAACCATGTAGTATATCCTCATTGACATGTTTTGATGTAATTACATGATAATTGGAATCAACCGCGATCAAACCCCGATCAAAAGCACGATGCAGGTTAGGACACAGCGCTAAACCGTTGCTGACTTTATCATCATGGGATATGCTAAAAGGTGTAATGTGACAAGCATCAATAAAGTTGTGACCAAACGTACTTTCCAATCTCATTCCGGTGATACAGCAAGTATTATTATAAACCTTTGGAATCAATTTCTTAAATAAGCCTCCACGAACGAATACATCCTCTTCCGTTTCTATTCTAACCGTTTTGTACTGCGCTTCCGGCTCATTCAATACATAATCCTGTAAATCGTGATAATATCCTTCACCAGATCGTTTGTTGTTAAAATACAATTGCTGTGTTTCCGGAAAGTAAGCTGAAAGCAATGCTAACAATATAGACTGCCGGGCGGCTGGTTCGGCTAGCAATTGAAACAACTCAGAATCGAAATGCCCATATTCCAAGACCTGGATCAGCGTATTCACACTTTTAATATGGGCGTTGATCTGGCAACCTGGTTTAGCAATTAATTGCCAAATGGGTTTGTTACCTATTTTCTCACTTTGCAAGTAGAAGAACGGCTGCGTGAAATCCGGCTGATGAAGGGTGCTAACCAATAATCGCCAATTCTCCTGGAATATGCCGACGAGTTCCGTATCGACAAAAACCCGGTTTGAAGTAATATGGCCGTTATTGACCAATTCCAGCAGGGTTATCAGCAAAATTGTTTTGTGTGGCGCCAATCCGTACTTTGTAATCCCACGCTTCAGGTGAGTAAGTTTATACAGGTAATCGTTTAAGTTCGGCATTCGGTTCCTTTCAGCGTATTCAAATATAAAATTTAAAATCAGTTCGCCACTTTGAGTTTCATGAGAAACGTACTGTCCAGTTTGCAGTGAGGACTTGCGGTTTAGTGCTTGTGAACGCCTCATCCTTATTCAACGCTTAAGCAACCTTTAGATTAGCAGAATGAAATCACTAATAAAAAGATTGTTGTTATTGAGGTGTGGGAATGTGGTAAACTCGATAGAGTTTTCCATATTTCCACACCTTTTTCTTTTTGCTTCTTTTTCTTTTTGAATAACTGTGATTTTTGTGGAAAGGTTAACACTGACAGAGGCGCATTTAGTTAAGCAACCAGGCTTAGAAGCCTAATTTTGGATTTAATCCTCTGTCAGTTGTTTAAACAAGCATCAAATAGAAATTCGAGTTCTCAGGCTCATTAGTAAGGTATTGATTGTGTTTAAACAGGTTAACCCTATTATAATTAACAAACAAAGTTATGGAATTCACCTATTTCATCGGTACCGATGTATCAAAAAACGAACTGGATTTTGCTGTTATGCAAGGTAACGTGTTTTTGTTTCACAAAGAGATACAAAACACGCCTACTGCTATTAAATCCTTTATTAAAGAGTTAAGTAAGTTAACGGGGTTTGATTTAAATAAGACTGTTTTCTGTATGGAACATACGGGTATATACAGTAGCTATTTACTATCGCTTCTGCATGATAAAAAAGCGCCGATCTGTTTAGAAGCAGCTATGCAAATTAAAAACTCTTTAGGTAATCTACGCGGCAAAAACGATAAGGTTGATGCTATTCGTATTGCGGAATACGCTTATAGAAATCGTGATAAATTAAGCTTATGGCAGCCAAAGAGGGATGTAATCCAACAACTCGCTCATTTATCAACTATTCGCTCAAGGTTAGTGCAAATTCAAAAAGTGGTAAAGACTCCGCTCAAGGAGGCAGCTCCCTTTATTAAAAAAAGCCAGGAAAAGCTTCATAATAAGCTATGTAACAAAACCTTAAATGGCATTAAAGCGGATTTAGAAAAAATCGAAAAGGTTATCGAAGAGATCATTGAAGGAGATCCCGAACTAAAAAGGCTTTTCACCTTAGTTAAATCAGTAAGTGGTATTGGGAAAATAACGGCTGCCATGATCATTGTTACTACAAATGAGTTTAAAGATATTAAAGATCCTAAAAAATTCGCCTGCCATGCTGGTGTAGCCCCGTTTGTGAAAGAATCCGGCTTATTCAAAGGCAAAGGCAGGGTGTCACACATGGCTAATAAGAGGCTTAAAACACTATTACACCTGGCTGCTTTAAATTCAATACGATATAATGAAGATCTGAAACACTACTATGAACGTAAAGTAATAGATGAAAAGAAAAACAAAATGAGCACAATAAATGCGATCAGAAACAAACTGATATTACGAGTTTTCGCCTGTGTTAATCAAAACAGGACGTATGAAAAAAATTATTCAAGATTAGTTGCATAACACATAGAAATCCAAGAGCGCTTAGCCGGATCAAATGTCAAGGGCGGGCCAACCGCTGAAAGCGGACACACCGGCCCGCTTGTATACCCTTGACGTTTGATTCCGGCGTGGGCTATCTTCGCGAGTGCGGGGAATAAGGATTTTTGTTTTTTCTTCACCAGAAGGAAAAACCGGCAATGTATACCTGCGGCCTGTTAGTTAAACAACCGTTGTTTTCTATTCCAAATTTCCAGGTATAATTCCTTTTTTTCGGGACTTAGGAAGGATGCCGTGATCATTTCAGCAACTTCTTTATTACCGGAAGAAAATTTGTTATACGTATTCCTAACGGCGGTTTCAGGTATATTCATACTTTTGGCCAACGCATCAAAATCAGATATTTTAACTCTTTTCTTTTTGCCGTTTATCGTCAAGGCCAGTTCTTCATCATCGGCTGGATTAACAAGATTTACATTAAGCAGATCATAGGCTGGACTTAGACTTACACCCTCGTCAGTATGCAGCACAGCAAAGTTCTTCAGGTGCATATCATTGTTGCCTGTCAAAAAAGAAAATAACACCAGCTCAAAATAAGTCAGTGCATCAAACCCAGTTTGCGTACAGTATTTCAGGATAAGCTTGCCGATCTTTTCATAAGATCCTTTGTATTTGTTTTCCGTTAAAAATTCAGAAAGCTGGCAGAAATCTTCCATGTGGATTTTATGGCCTTTCACCCGGTCAAATCGCTTGGCCAGATAAACCAGACTGCCATCTGACGCTTCTATTAAAGTATGATCGCAAACAGGCATTTTAAACAAGCCCGCCAAATGCATAGTCACATCTTCTGATTGCGGCATTTCCGGAAAATCAGGATGTTGTGGTTTAAGTATGTATTCTCCCCAAAGCCCTACTACAGTCAGCCGGTTATGTCCCTTCGTCTTTTCCAGCGTAACAGAAAGTTTAGGCTGAACTCCGGTCACAGCGATCCTTTCGTTGATGGTTTGTTCAGCCAACGTTTTCAAAAGTTTATTGTTCAATTCCAGCTCCGGTACTTTGGCCGAACCAAAAAATCGCCTTGAACATTTTTCATGATAAGACGACTCACCTGCATCCTGATAACAAAACCAACAATTTGCCATAGCTTAATCTATTTCGGGAATAACCGTTACCGCTCCGATCGCGTCCCTGCATGTTAATAGTAATAATTCAAACCGGTCATTACTTTTGACCTTCCAGTGTGTCGTTGCCAGATCCAATAGCCAGCCCTCTGGTATCAAGCCATCGAAAAAGGCAAACAATACTTTACTTTCATATTTCTGTTTTGACAAGGGTAGCGTCAAGCTCACCGGCTTTGCATTCTTATTCTCTAAGTAATCCGCCTGGTAAGTAAACTCATAACCATCATCAGTTTCCGCAAGTACACCAGCCAGTGTATCCTGAAAATAAACCAAACCTTTCCTACTCATCGTTTTTTGCTTTTAATACCACCCCAAGTTCTGCGCCAAATAAGCTCAAGACCTGGTTCACTTTATCCATGCGTAATGTTGATTTTCCCTGTTCCATCTCACGAACAACCCTAAGTCCAACACCTGCCTTTGCCGCCAGGTCTTCCTGTGTAAGATTTAACGACTTCCTTTTTTTCTTTAAATATTCCGATAACATATTTATACCCTTTCGGGTACAAATATAAATTAAATTTATTAATTATACCCTATCGGGATTATATTTACTATTGACGTCAATATTATACCCTATCGGGGTTAGTAGTTGGTTTAAAAATCAGTTAGGCTTTGACGCTTTCGGCACCATTCTAAAATACATCTACTTATCCGACTTCACTTTTTCCAATTTATCCCTGGCCGCTTTCAGTTCTTTATCCGCTTGCTCAGCCTGGGCCTGAGCTGCCATAACCGCCTCCTGTTTTTCCATCGCTTTTTCTGCCTGTTGGTTTAAACTCTTCGGGTCTTCCGTTAACTTTTTTTCGATGTTTTTGGATACGTCCGGGTAAAGCGCCCTAACCAGCCAGAAATTATAAGCTTCATCGTTAAGCCTGTCATTTTGATGGTTCAGGTATAAAGCCGTACCAAACGATAAGGAGGTAACAACAAAGCAAACTGCTACACCGATAATCAGGCTCTTTGACCAGGCCCCGAAGTGGTGACTGGTCTTTACCCCTATCACTTTAGGCACAGTAGCTACCAGTTTTTTTACCTCATCGATCTGCTCCTGGATCTTCGAATCATCATAACGTTTGTTAGCCTTTTCAATTCGGGAGGCAATCCGATCTAATGTCTCCTTATATTGCTGTAAAAAAGTTTTCAGAAACTCCGGCATTCCGGTTTCTACAACAGTCATTCTTGCAACAAAGCCCTGAATTAATTCTTCCAGCATCGTTACCTTTTCCTCTAATTCTTCATTTTGCATAACGCTTCATTTTAAAGTTCATCCAATAGTTTAATTGATTCCTATAAGCTTATTCCCTGTGATTGGGACTGTTCTGCTTCATGTTTTTTTCTTTTTCGCCGGGCTATATCCGCATCGCCCATCGGGTCTGGCGCCGCTGCCACAAATTGCGGTTCTAATAGAATCTGTAATAAGCCTTTACCGCCATCAGGACTATGGCGGTGCTCTGCCTGTACGCTTTGCCGGATAGCCTCCCGCAACTGGCTGGCCAGTGATGGTTCGTTGGCTTGCCTTGCTGCGTGGTATTGTTGTACCTGCTGGCTACGGGTTAAAGTAGCATCTATTTGAGCATAGCTCAAACTACGGTCAATTGCAGAACCTTTCATTTTGATGTCGCCCTTTTCAAAGGACACACCTTGTACTTCGCTGGTACCACTCCTGAATTTATAGGCGATCTTAATACCCTGTTTAGCCAGTTCTGTTTCCAACCCTTTCCAGGTTGGGGCCGTTTTCATTGCTGCCTTAATAGCATCATAGAGTTCATACCTGATCTTCTCTTTGCCTTTCAATGCCTGGCGGTTCACCTGTTCCTTGCCTTCGCCCAAATGATAACCATATTTCAGGGTGATTTCCTTACAGGCTTTGACATTCTTAGCGAAGTTGTTTTTATCACTAATCGTTTTGCCCTTATTGTCAACCCGGTTATAAATCAGATGCAAGTGCGGATGATCCCGGTCGCTGTGGCGCACCATCACAAATTGTGTATTACGGATACCCACTTTTTCCATGTACTCCTTTGCCCGTTCCACCATAATGTCATCACTCAGTTTGGCTAAATCTTCCTTACTCCAACTCAGCACCAGGTGTCCGACTGCTTTGCCCAATTCCGGCCGCATCTTCCGTTGCAGGTTAAAGTCGTGCGCCAGGGTACTGGCGTTTTGCATCCGCACGCCTTCGGCTGTTAGTATCTTTGCCTTCTGCTTTTCCACCACATAGCGTATACAGCCGCCAAAGCTTCTTCCTGTAATTGGCTTACCCATCATGATTATTGATTTTAGTTAACAGTTCTTCGATCTGCCTCAGCATAGCCTGACATTTTAAAGCCAGGGAAAATAGTCCTGCCACGTGTGCCAGATGTGTCAACTGATTCAGGTTGTTCGCCAGTCCAGCCAGCATCCTGAACCAGCCGCTTTCTTCGGCGGTAAAGCGTGGAAAAACCTTAGCGCTTTTAGCAGCCCTGCGAAACCACTCACTCGGTTTCAGCCCGGCATTTTTAGCACGGCCCTCGATCAGGATCCTTTCCGTAGGCGTTAACCGCACCATTAAAAGATCGCTTCGTCTGATCGATTTCTTTGGCCTTCCCGGTGTCCGCCGCTTCGGTAAATTGTTATTTTCAGTGGTTGCTATCATGTGCTCATTCCTTTCCTATTCTTAAAAAAACCGACCAACGGGAGCGAGTTCCGGATTACCCTTTAGGGTGTATCCGGGTTTTTGTATAGCAAAAACATTAACTCGCTCCACTTCGTCGCTCATGCTCCTCGTGCTACCCAGCTGTTCAGTTGTCTGGTTGTGCTGCTGTGGGCAAAGCCAGCATTTACTGCTTTTCAAGATTCTCCGCCCAATAAATAAGGCTCCCTTTTGCCGGGTGAAAAGATGGCTGGTAACGGATATAGCCATATTCATCCAGTTCCCTGATACACTTGTGGTAAGTCGCAATGGATGCGATCTTAGCATAAGCCATCACCGTTTTACGGGTGATGGAAAAAGGACTGGCAAATCGTCTGCGCTGCCAAAAAATAAATAAAGCCGTGAATAAGCTTACATGAGTTGCCAGTACCCGTTTATCGCTTCCCAAGCGTTTGATCAGGTCGTTATAGCTTGCTATTTTTTTTGAGATCATCATCTTCCGTTACCCTCCAAAATCTTGTTAATGTCTTCCAGCTTGTAATACATGATGCTACCTATTTTGGTAAAGCGCAGGGTGCCGTTGATGCGTAGGTTCTGTAAGGTGCCGGGTGAGATATTCAGCATCTTCCTGACCTCGCTGCTTTTCAGCCATTTCTTGGATTGCCCTTGTCCCGGCTGCATGATCTGTTTGAGTTCAATTAGCAATTCGTTTTTAAATTCCCGTAGATCGTCACGGGTGATTAGTTCCACATTCATCTGTCATCCTCCTTTTAATCTTTTGTAGTTTGTTGCATGGCATTGAGTACTTCACTTTTTTTGAAATACACCCGTTTATGCAGGCGCAAATAGGGTAAGCCTTTTTTCATCCAGTCGGTAAGCGTTACCAGTGACACGCCGAGTTCGGCGGAAAGTTCCTGCTTGGATAAAAGCTTTTCTGAATCCGGCGGCTGCCTGCCGCCTGTTTTAAAATGTTGTTGTAGTTCTGCCCTGACTGCATCCCTGATGCATTGGCTAAGGGCTTCCTGGTTAATGATCTGCATAGCATTTGTTTTGGTACAAATGTGTGCTATACCCTGTAGATTTCTTGACCACGCAAATCTGCGTGGTTAAAATGGAGTGGTTTAGGGAAAGTTAAAGGACTTTACAAAATATTGATAATCAGTTTAATGACGTAGCGGCAAAGAATCTTGCTACGTGCCTGGCAAAACAATAACTCAACTTCGCTTTTTTGCGGGATTGATGGTAAATAGCTTTGATTTGGCTGGGATATCGGCATGCTTATCACCCGGTTCCCGCTTATCACCGGGGAAATAACGACGTATCGTTTCGATATTGATCTCTTTATCTCCCTCGCGAAAGTACTTGCAGATCATTTTCGTCCAAACGCTTTGCGTTTGTGAAAACATCAGTTCTTTTCCTTCTGGAGTCTTCAATTCCTGCATTTGCAAATGCAGGTCTAAAACAGCATTTCGGTAGCCTTCCGGAATGTTGATATAACCCTCGGTATCCAGTACTGTCGCTTTTTTGAGGGCGGATTTTAGCCGGATAACCTCTTGTTTAAGCACATAGATTTCCGAATCCTGTTGTGCGATTACTGCGTCATTAGATTTATGGAAATTCCAGCGGTCGAGTGAGATCAGCAGCTCTGTGAATTTTTGTAGCCGTGCTAAATCACGTTCATTGCGTAAATGGTTTTCATCGTAAACATCTTTCTTCAATAAAACATTTAGCTGCCTTTCGACAAGTGACCAGAAATACTTAAAGAATACCTCTTCTGTACCATCGGGATGATGTGATAGATAATAAGCCAGGTGGCGTTGGTAAAACTCCTCTAAACGATCCGCAGGGATGGCGAACACACGTTTAAAAAAGTGTTTTAAAAAATGTGATCGATCCCATTGCACGGGATTGCCGATATCCAGGGTATCCTTTGAAAAGTCAAAGCGGTCGCGTGGTCTGAAGTAAGTTACGCTCATAGCTAGGTGATTTACTCAAAATTAAGCGTTTCTTAGGTAGGGAAAAAGAAATATGAAAGCTTAGTCATTGATTAAACTATGTATTCAAATTTAAAAAAGACTAAAGGAAGATCAGGGCAACGCCTAAATCGCCCTTGCTTTATTTGCGCCGTGCCTTAAATGCTTTATAAGGCTTTGCAAGCTTCTATACAATAACTTGTCTTCATAATTGGATTTTTCATCTAAGTTTTACCCCGTTCTTAGTCTGGATAATAGTAGTCACGCTTTTGTATCCATTTTTACTCAGATATTTAGAAAGGTTAGAGGCAGCCACGTAAATATTGTTAGCTGTTTTTGGCAAAGCATCTTGTGCCAGAATGCCAGTGAGTGCCGGAACACGATTCAGGCCGTTATCACTGTTCGAACATTGACATTCGATAACACCATTCTCGTTATTACGAAATAAGGTAGCAATCACGTAATCTCTATTTTTTCTGTGTACGTATATGTGCTCTAGTTTATCAGGGCCTCTTAACAATTCATCTATTGTTTGATCCATCTTGCAAATATTTTATACTAAGTTACTTATCTTTTATCACATTAGCTGGCCGCTGATACAACTGATCCGCCTTTCGTCATTACGTATACTTATTTTTTGTAACTTAGGCAAGTTACAGACCGTTATGGAAATATTATCAATAAATCATTAGAATATAAAGAACTAATTCAAGGCGAGGAGTATTAATCAAAGCCATAATTGTTTCAGTACCTGCCGAGGTGAAAATAAAAAATATAGACACTGACGAGAACAAGGGTTATATTTTTCAAATATCTGTCCTAACACAACCAGCTCTCCCCAAAGACTATTTTGATCCCTCCAAAAATTTGATTTTTATTATAGGAAATGGTGGAGGCAATCAAATTGGTTACTTAGAAGAAGAAGTTTTCATCGAAATAGTAAACAGTGAATTTATCAGTGGTTTGGAGGTCAATGTCTTGGAAGTTTTGACGATAGCAGGCGATTCCGGGCATTTTAAGTCCTGAAAAACCAACAGGAGGCTATTGGATTTTGGATATTTTGTTGAATGTGACAACTATTCAAATCAAATAGTAAAAATCTGTTTTCTTATTTAAGGTGTGAAACAAGCCTCCTGAAATTTTTAGTAATTAACAGGTCAATTTCTTCTACTGAAATATTGTTTTGTTTAGATAGGTATTCATGTATTAAATTGATATTAATCGGTTTAGCTGGCTTGCCGTTAACGTCAATAAAGGGCCCATCACTTTCAGTTAGGATACTGGCTAAAGGTATTTTTGAAATTATATTTTGGCCCGCTTTAGATTTTATCATTGCAGTGTTAATTGAAAAATAGTACCCAGCCTTTACAATATCATTTATCAATGTAACCGGTCCAGAGTACCAATGAAAAATTGCCGATTTGATATTGAAAGATATTAGATAATTCAGAATTTCTTTTTCAGCCTTTCGCGAATGAAGGCTTAATAATTTGTTTTTTCCGTTTAACTCCTTAAGTATTCTGATAAATGTGTCTAATTGTGTCTCTTTGGTCGAAATCCCGTCATTTGAAAAATCTAATCCTATTTCGCCAATATAAGATGTTCTTGATAAGTTGCGAATAAACCCTGGAAACTCTTTGTTATGTACATCAGCGCGTAGGGGATGCATTCCTAATGCTAGTCTTATCTTGCTGTAAGAAAGCAAATGCTGATAACCCATCTCAAAATGACTTGGAAGATTTGTCATCCCTATAGTTATAATACCGGCCTTTTCGCATTCATTGGCAACTTGTATTGGATTTTCATATAAATCAATATGACAATGTGTATCTATCATACAATTCCAGCCTTTTGCTTTAGATTATTGTTTCCAGCCTTTTCAATCCATTCTTTTAGTTCAATTCGGGTTCTTTTTACTAATTCAACATAGCCATCAAGTTTTGTCAAATCTTTAACTCCGTTTATTAATAATTCACCTCTAATATCGTTATCAGATAAATCCTTCTTTAGGAAATCAAGACATGCATTAAAATCCTGCCCTTGTTTTGAAAGCAGGAAAGGTGTCTGATTATGTCTTCCTGTGAATCCTTTCTTTATTGAATTGCCATAGCCTGTAGGATCAACAATCCGCTGTAAAGCAGCTTGACGATAAATACACGGCATACATACGCCGCAATGATCTTTATCGGTATGTGTCCAATTGGCACGATGCCCCCTTTTTCCACAAGAGTTTGAAATCGCCACTATAGTTTTAAGAAAGTCTAAATCTTCGCATTCATTGACCATTTCACCTTTGGTCTTTAAATCATATATGTTTTCAACTGATGAATTTAAACGAAGACCATTTAATAACTCTCTTGCGTATTGAAGAAAAGTTGGATGTGTTGTACGAGTACTACAGGCACTTCTTCTTGAGGCACTTAGGGGGAAATTTAATGAAACAGTGCCATTTTCTGGCACTATAACTGGCAAACGCTGATAATCAGCCACCAATACAGCTATGCTTATAAATAGCAATGAGCGGCTACGGAAAGTTTTTTCCTTTTCCAATTGGGAATAAGCTAAGCTTACACTGATTGAAGGGATAAAATTAAAACCGACAGGGTATCTTTCACCTAACTTCTCCCTAAGCTTGATTTGCTCCTGGCGCGCGCTTATATGCGGATCAAAATGCGATACCAGTAATAACTTTTCATTAGGATTTAATTTCAAAAAGTTCAATGCTCCAATCAGCGAATCCAAGCCTCCTGAAAAAAGGTTGACTTGTGAAAATGGTGCTTTATAAATCTCTCCAATTTCCGAAGTTGGTAAAATTAAATCGTTCGATATAAACTTAACTGTCCAATAATCACCGGTTAAAAATGATAGTAATTGCTCTGTTTTATCAGTTAATTTACTCCAAAGTTGGGGGTTGTAAACTGGAAAAGTAACAACTAATTCCCTCGACCAGCCATCTGTAGAATATGTATGCCTGTCTATAAAGCGATCTATTCCATATACAAAACTCGCAATCAGAAATAAATCAACAGCATTTTTATTAGCCATTGATGCAAACGGAAGCAAATTGATAAAATCAATTTCAACTTTTGAAGAAGCCTCTAACTCGATACAGCTAATATTTGCTGAAATTTTGCTGTCGCTGTCAATTGTGGGGGTACCTACGGATATATTTAATTTCATTATTCTTCGATTTTAATGACTGCTTCAAAAATTCTTTCAATTTCATTCTTGCCTGCCGGACCTGCCCAATCTATTTTAGCTACCGGTTTGTTTTGATTAAGCCGCGTAACCCGCCCCAAAATATCTTTTTTTATATGATCAAAAGTTTCCTTCGCAATAGCTTCGCCTTTCATTTGTCTTAGTCGTTCTTCAAGCCTTTCCGATAAGTATTCGAAAATATAAACTCCAAAAAAGTTGCAGAGTAACTCAGATAGCTTATCACCATCAGTATAAACCTTAAAAAGATCTTCAAGGTTGTTCAAATCGTTATCCGCTTCTGATTCTACCTCTCGTAAAACCTCACAAATTGCTTGGTTGGCGGCAGTTTCGTCCATACCTGTAGCCGAATCGCCACAGAAGGTTATCAGATAATCTATTACGTCCCTGACAGTTTTTCCGGCTAAACTTGCAAAACCTATTTCGGTTAAAGCAGTTTGCAGTCCGTTGCTACTTGCACTTGAAAAGAATGAAACAAGTTTGCCTGAAGATTTTATACCGGCGCGCCCAACCTTTGATGAATTTCCCGAACTTATATTTTTACTCCCTCCGCCAATTTTTATAAGCCGTTCATAGGCTGACCGTACATGGGCATCCCGCCGCTTAAGCAGCGTCGAATATCGTTTCTCCTGTATTTCTATTTTTTCAGGCTCCGTAGGTTTTTCTTTGTGGTCTTCTTCTTCAATGTCGGCAACTGCTTTTGCAACGCTTGTAACTGAAGAAGTTAAATTTGCCCAATTTGGCTCATTTTTAACCCCTGAACCAATTCTTTGTGTAGTACCCATAATTTAATCTTGTTTTAAGGCTTTGCCAATTTTTGAATCAGAACCAAATAAGGTTACTATAGATTTAACTTCGGCATTTTTAGTAATGGCGGTTTTTAATTGGTTATGTAGATGATGAGGAATAACTTTATGATCGATTTGCTTTATGACGCGAGTATAGGTAGCAATACTGTTCGGAATTTTTTGTTGCATAAACTCAATGATGATCTCGTGGAGTCCTTCTTTTTCAGGAGCCCTAATGAGTTCTTTTTCAAGTAGTGTTAAAACGCTTTCTAAATCAGCATCATTGGTCAGTTTCAAGACCTCTTTTGTTACTATTCCTTCAAGAATTTTAGCAGAACCATGTTCAACGAGTTTTTTAAACAACGACCGAATATATTCAGGAATTAAAGAAATACCGCTTATGCTACTGGTTAATTGATCCCTGGTAATCCAATAATAATTTCTTAGGTCGATTTTTGAAAGTTGGGGATTTACTTTCAACCATTTAATCATCTTATCATTTGCCCAATCGGAATAAGTTTTAAGCTTCATTTCTTCCTTATTGTCGGATTGGGCCAATTGTTCCAATTCAATAATTTCTTTCGGCTCCCCCTGTTGGATTGCTTGCCAGTTATATAGCTTCCTAAATAAGTTTGGGGTGGCGTACTCCAAGACCATAAGTTTGGCGAGGATATCAATTTTAAAGTCCGTAAGCTTTGCGACTGCCACCAATCGTCTGCGCAAAGTAAAGGTGTTTAGAAACCTTTTTATTTGCCTGGGGTTCCCATTCAGTCCTTCAGTAATTATTGAAGATAAAGAAGCAATTAAAGTAACACTATCCCCTAATTTGTCCTTCTGTTCCTGTGTGATAATTTCTTGCAAATTTCCAAATCCAAAAACACTGTAACGATCCTTTTCCCTGAACTCACAAAAGGCTGTTTGTATCTTTGCGAAATCGTCCCCTAATCCATTTTTGCAAAACAATAAAGTGATATATGTTTCAACTTCACCATCAGAGAGTTTAGGAAGATTGTAAGGAATTTGTATTAATTTTTCAAGGTAATCACTTACTATGCGCTTGTTTTGAGTATCCGCGTCATCGGCGTTTTCAATACTATCTGTTTTGTATCTATATTCAATAGCATGACGGACTATTCGTGGGTCAGCGCCAATAACGAATGCGGTTTTTTCAACGTTTAGAAACAATTTAATTGCCTCAAGATTTTCTATAATTCGCTCTGGTGTGCATCTATCTAAATCATCGATTATTACAACCAGCTTCTTTATTTCAGATTTATCGATCATCTTTTTGAAATCATCTCGAAAATGTCTTACTAAGGCATATTTATCTTCTTTTTTGTGTGGATTTACAAAACCCTTTAATATTTTCTCGCCCTCTTTTCCAGTTAAGGTTTCGGTTACGTCTTTTACCTCCTTTTTTGCAATAGTTCCAATTGCTGATGGTATCAGTGATAAACCGCCGGTAAAATGGGCGGCAGCGAGGGGCATAACAATTTTTTTAAATCCAAACCCCATGACCCTCATCCAGTTTACCGATTTAAGGAGCGTTGTGGTGTAGTCTTTTACTTTGTTACCAATCGTTTTATGTTCGGCAAATGACTTAATAATTGATTCTAACAATGCCGCTTTTGCATCGTCATAACCCTCAAATACCCATCCGTTAAAGTATAATACAAGTGTTTCATTTTTCAAGTCTCCATTAACGCTTATAAGTTCTTCATTAATGATTTTAAGGATACTTGATTTTCCGCTTCCCCAATCTCCAAACACACCAATTGTTACGGGGAGAATGGGTTCATCATTAATTACATCAATAAGCAAATCTGCGTGTATTTTGAAGCCCAATAGATCTTCAGAGGTTTCATTATCCGACCACATATATGATAAGGTGTAATTAATGTGAATAAAAAAGTTAGTTTACTGGAAATTATAAGGCGATTCCCAGTAAACTAGTTAGGTTTTTTGGAATTATAATCATCAAATATATCTATAAAGGTTGACAATCTAACACCGTATTTTAACGGTATTAAATAACATTCAAAGGTCTATTCTTCGACATTTTGGTAGGTAAAAACGGCTACCCTGTCGCTGTTTTTTTCCTTGATTTGCATAATAGAGCAATCTTATACAATATAAGCGTAGTTATTATTCGTTATATTTGTTTTTAACCACCCTAATTACAATTTGATATGTCAAACCCAAGAGCATTTATTAGTTTTGACTTCGATCACAATGAATCGGAGAAACATCTCTTTGCCGGTCAAGCCAAGCATTCCAAAACCCCTTTCAATATAGAAGATTGGTCGTCTAAGTCATCACTACCACAAAATGAGTGGGAGAAATTGATTCATGATAAAATTAATATGTGCAATTTAATGATAGTGCTTGTAGGAAGACATATGTCTTCAGCTGGCGGGATAACTAAAGAAATTGCTTTTGCGAAGAAACATAGCGTTCCTGTTTTTGGTGTTTATGTGGATGGGGCAGGTACAACATCCACTTTGCCAACGGATTTGCCGAGAAATCGCGTCATATCCTGGAATTGGGATAATATTGCAGCTGCTATCGATCAAGTGATGAAGGAGGGTAAAAATAGATAATGAGAAAGGCGTTAATAGTTGGCGTAGATTATTATGAACATGTAACGTCACTTCAGGGATGCGTAAATGATGCGTATGCTGTTAAAACAGTTTTTGAGCGACATAGTGATGGTACAAAAAACTTTGATGTAAATCTTATCGTTTCAACGGGGCAGCCTTCCGCTTTAAACCGAAAGACCTTGAAAAATAAGGTTGAAGAATTATTTAAGGATAAAAATGACATTGCCTTATTTTACTTTTCGGGGCATGGATATATTGAAAGTACAGGGGGGTATTTAATTACATCCGAAAGCTCTGATGGTGACGACGGGTTATCAATGAATGAATTACTTCAAATAGCTAATGACTCACCCGCAACTAACAAAATTATTGTATTAGATTGTTGCCATTCTGGTGTAATGGGAAATAATTCTCTCAAAGAAGATAAAGCAATTTTACGAGAAGGCATGACTATTTTGACTGCCTCTAGCGCGGATCAATATGCGTTGGAACAAAACGGGTCTGGGGTTTTTACTTCGCTGTTAATTGATGCCATGAATGGCAGTGCCTCAAATCTGGTTGGTGACATAACACCGGGTAGTATTTATGCGCACATCGACCAGTCGTTAGGCTCGTGGGAACAAAGGCCTATTTTTAAAACTAATGTAAGAACATTTACAACTTTAAGGAAAGTTCAGCCTCCGATTTTACTGGCAGACTTAAAGCAAATTGTTAATCTTTTTCCAATTAAAGGCCAAGATTTTCAACTAGACCCCTCTTTTGAACCCGAAAGTCCTTCACCTGTAGAAGAAAATGTTGAGCGATTCAAATTATTGCAAAAGTACAACCGTATCAATTTAGTTGTGCCCGTAGGGGCAGAACATATGTATTTTGCGGCAATGGAGTCGAGATCCTGCAAGCTGACGATTCTTGGCGAACATTATTGGTCATTAATTATTAACGAACGGTTGTAGTTCGGTCTACATGAATTTTTTATGGCCAACAGTAGAAAAAGAATTTTTATTTCTTTCGCGATAGAAGATGTAAAATATCGGGATTTCCTGGTTGGACAGGCCCGGTTACATCATTCGCCGTTTGAATTTATCGATATGTCTGTAAAAACGCCCTGGAATGAAGTAGAATGGCGGCAGAGATGTTGTACAAAAATGCGTGGATGCGATGGTGTTATTGTACTGTTAAGCAAAAATTCTTACCACAGCAGCGGTTTGCGGTATGAAGCGAAATGCGCTAAAGAAGATCGAATACCCATTTTGGGCGTTCACATCCATAGAAGTGATCACGGAGCTAATCTCCCGGAATTATATCGAAAAAAGAAGGTAGGCTGGAGTTGGGATAATATAGCGGACTTTATAGAATCATTATAATTATGCCAATTTATACCAGCAATTATTTAAAACAGCTATCAAGAAACAAGCCGCTTAACGAAAGCACAAGAATGTTTTCACAAGCTAATAAAACTCATATTGCATTTGACATCTTTATTTCACATAGCTTTTTGGATAAAGACGAAGTAGAAGGATTGTACTTGGAATTAACCAGATTAGGATATACAGTTTATGTTGATTGGATTATTGACCCACATTTAGACAGAAACAATATTACAAAACAAACTGCAACCTTGATAAGGAACAGAATGAAAATGTCAAAATCGTTGTTGCTTGCTACATCGGTTAATGCTGCCATATCAAAGTGGATGCCATGGGAATTAGGGTATGTAGATGGACACACAAACCTATGCGCAATTTTACCTGTAGCTAAAGAATCATGGAATGCTCCACGACATTTTAAAGGGTTAGAATACCTGTCATTATACCCGTTTGTCCGTAAAGTGCCAGTAAGGAACGGTGGTCAAGAACTTTTTGTTATTGAAGATGCCTTCCAATATGTTTTATTAAAAAGATGGCTTTCAGGCGAAGCTCCACAAAAAGGATCGGTCAATATTTTTGAAATAGAATAGGGATCAGTCATAAATTAAATCATTCGAAAATAAAATATTAATCGGGGGTATAATCCCATTTAAGTAAGGAAATAAGTAGTTAGAATAATACTTCCTGTTGCTTTATTGGAACTGCTTTATTTATCCATCTATCATAGCTTTTACTTAGCAGTTTTACAGATTTCATAGTTAGGTTATTAATAATTTCATCCGAAAATTCTTGATCAGGAATATCAAGTTTAATCCATGTCCATTTGCCTGACTGGATATCGTTATCGTTTGAGTTGCCCAGATGACATCCGTGCATAACACAATTATGCGTGTGGACATATAATTGGAACGGGCCGATGTTTTTTGTGTTCGTATTAAACCACTGCCCAAGAAGATAATTACTTATTACTTGTACCTTAATATGATGAAAGTATGTATTCCCCGATTGAGATACACCTTTTATATTTTTCCCAATTAAACAATAATCATTTACGGGTATTAATTTTTCAACGTTATATTGGACACCTGGTACCATTTTTCCTTGACGATATGCTTGATAATCAAATCTTGACAACCAATATCCAGATAAAAACTGGCTATTAGTTATAGGCGGGAATGATTTTGCTATATTTTCGTGAATAGCAAAAACTTCATTTTGAATGTTTAAACCAATTTTTCCAATAGTTTTTTTTATGCGATTACAAGCTGGTCCTAAAGCTGCCATCAAATTCTTATCTGACCTATTCGAATCATATTTACATTGGACTAAACCAAACAGATCCGTGGGGAGATGAAAGTCTGGTATATCTTTAGGTCTAATGATAAAGCATCGTTCAACGCCTAAATGCCCCGCGAATAGACCAAGTTCAAAAATAACATTATCTCTTGCAACTGATGAAGTTTGATTGCGAACTTTAAGTGTGTCTGTTGGAGTAAAAATAAAAATAGCAAAATCAACTTTTTCTATCATCTGTTGAAGAGAATCCAGTACATTTTTTGCAGGGTAAAAAACATCCTGATCCCAAACGGTGGTTTCAGCAAATTCTTCTAACGACTGTTGAACATCGTGGGCAAGACCGATTGTTTCAGTTGCTGATCCTATAAAAATTCTCGGTTTAACCATGTGATAATTACGGCATTAGGTATATTTGATAACAAATATATGGTTATCATCCTAATAGGCAATTATTAATTGTGGTCACTATTACTTTGTTTTTTCGCAATTTGCTTTAGGATGATGTGAAATATGAGTGCTTTGCAAGTCAATAATTTCGATTTTGCAACTCTTGTCGGGGTGAAAAACAACGGACAAGTAAACTTAAATTCTATGCCACCACTGCGTTTATTAAGCCTATTTTCACTATCGGGATCGCCGATTATTGTCACATCACGCTAATCGTTCGTTTAGAATTGCATCATTCACTATTAATACTTATCTTTACATAAGTCATTAGGAATTAAACTGTTGCAAATTATTTGTGGAAAATTCGGGAGTAGCCACATTTGCAAACTTGTAAAATATTGAAATAGAGGATACTAAAGGGCATGGTTCGAGTCCCGTCCATTCCGCAAAATAAAGTAAAGAGTTACATCAAAAGTGTAACTCTTTTTTATTGGGGCATAATTTAGCAGCTAAAAAACTCCAACTTTCCTTGTTTTATTACTTGTATAACCCCTTGCAAGGCATTAGATGAAAGCCTTTTCATTCCTTTTAATTACATTTACCCAAACAGAGGCTTTGCCATATTGGCATGCACAACATCTTTTGTAACAACGGTATGCCTTTTGCAATCTAAATTGTAAATTCACACTACTTAAATCTAAAAGAAGAGTTAACACATGAAAAATCTATTAATAGTAATTGGGGTAATTGTTGTTATCTGCCTGGCAGGGTCATGCAGCTATAATGGTATGGTATCAAAAGATGAGGCTGTTAAAGCCAAATGGGGTGCTGTACAATCAGATTATCAGCGCCGGGCTGATCTTATTCCTAACCTGGTTGCAACGGTAAAGGGTGCGGCTAATTTTGAAAAAAGCACATTGGTTGAAGTAACCGAGGCCCGTGCAAAGGCTACCTCTATCCAGGTAGATGCGTCAAAGCTTACTCCGGAAACTATCCAGAAATACCAGGCTGCACAAGGGCAGTTAAGCACTGCCTTAGGCCGTTTATTGGTTGCATCAGAAAACTATCCAACCTTGAAGGCTAATGATAACTTCAGCGCTTTACAGGTACAGTTAGAGGGTACAGAAAACCGTATCAATGTTTCCCGTAAGGATTTTAACGATGCCGTACAGGATTATAATACAACCATCCGCTCCTTTCCGGCAGTTATAACAGCCAAACTTTTCGGCTTTGGCGAAAAGGGGAGCTTTGCAGCAGAAGCAGGATCAGACAAAGCTCCTAAAGTAGCTTTTTAATTATTACTGAATAATTAGGATAGCAGGTATTTAATAATGCCTGCTATCCTATTAAAATCAACCTAAAATGGCAATATTTAACGATGAGGAGCAGCAACGCATCCGTAAGGCAATTGAGGATGCAGAGAAGCATACTTCGGGGCAGATAAGGGTTTGTATTGAAAAAACATGCAGCGAGGATGTGCTTGACCGTGCCGCCAAATATTTTCATCAGCTGGATATGCATAAAACAAGGCACCGTAACGGAGTACTTATTTATGTGGCCACTGTCGACCGTAAATTTGCTATCATAGGTGATTCAGGTATTAATAAGGTAGTACCTGATAATTTTTGGGACGATACCAAAGAGGATATGCTGAACCATTTTAAATATGGCAACCTGGTTGATGGCCTGGTTACCGGCCTTGCCATAAGCGGCGATCACCTGCAAAAGTATTTTCCGCATAATGTTAATGAAAAGAACGAACTGCCCGATGATATAGCCTTTATGGATGGCGATTAAACATAAAACAATGTTCAAAAAACTCATTTTATTTTTCTCATTTCTGCTGATTGGCTTTTTAGCAATAGCACAGCAAATACCACCAAAGCCAACAACCTTAGTAAATGACTATACCGTTACGCTATCACGTGCGCAGGTAGATGCTCTGGAGAAGAAGTTAGTTGCTTTTAATGATTCC
The DNA here is from genome assembly GCF_965277465.1 of Mucilaginibacter sp. Classification (GTDB taxonomy): domain Bacteria; phylum Bacteroidota; class Bacteroidia; order Sphingobacteriales; family Sphingobacteriaceae; genus Mucilaginibacter. The sequence continues at coordinate 645,773 of NZ_CBDICW010000001.1, read as the reverse complement.
ACATCAACCCAGATTGCCGTTGTTATTGTACGCACCGTAGATGGCAGCGACATTAATGATTATGGCCAAAAGCTTGGCCGTGCATGGGGCATAGGTACCAAAGGCAAAAACAATGGCATATTGGTGTTGGTTGCCGTTGGCGACCGTAAAATATCTATCCAAACCGGCTATGGTGCCGAAGGTGCGGTGCCTGATATTATTACCCACCAGATAATTAATAACGATATAACCCCTCGGTTTAAAGAAGGTGATTATTATGGCGGACTAGATGCCGGTACCGACGACCTGATGAAATACATGAAGGGCGAATACAAAGGCAACAAAAAAGCTAAAGCAGATGATGGCGGCGGCGTTGGCGGCTTCATTATACTCATTATTATAGTTGTTGTGATATTGATCATCATATTCCGCAAGCGTGGCGGTGGTGGAGGCCAGATCTACGATAGCAGGGGCGGTGCAAGTCCGTTCTGGTGGTTTCTGGGTGGTGCAATGCTTGGCAGGAGCAGCGGCGGCTGGGGTGGCTTCTCTAATGGCGATGGCGGCTTCGGCGGTGGATCATCTGATAGCGGCGGTAGCTTTGGTGATAGTGGTGGTTTTGGCGGCGGCGATTTCGGCGGCGGCGGATCAAGCGGCAGCTGGTAAATTGCTTACCGGTTGTTTTCAGTTCACAGGTATTTATAATATTCGTATTTTGGCGTGGCCCATGTATAAGACCATAGGCTTATAAAAACAATGAGCTACAGAGATCTGACCTGGAAAAAACTTTCATCGCACTACATACATAAAGGCCCCTGGGCTACTTTACGTACCGACAGGTGCGAAATGCCAAACGGACATATTGTTGAAGATTATTACGTTTTAGAGTACAGCAACTGGGTTAATGCCGTTGCTATTACCGAAGATAATTTAGTACTGATGGTACGCCAGTACCGGCATGGTGCGGGTATTGTTTCGCTGGAGATCCCGGGTGGTGTAATTGACCCGGACGAGGAACCTGCATACGCCATGAAGCGCGAGCTGCTGGAAGAAACAGGCTACCAGTTTGATGATATTGAACTATTGAGCACCGTTTACGCTAACCCATCAACTGCCAATAACCATACCTATTGCTATTTGGCCACAGGCGGTAAAAAAGTGCAGGACCAGCACCTTGACGAGCAGGAAGACATCGTGGTTGAAACTTACACCATCCCCCAAATAAAACAATTACTTGCTGATAATAAAATAGCCCAGGCCTTACATTGTACCGGCTTATTTTATGCCTTGATGAAGTTAGGCGAGTTATAAAAAGAAAAAGCCGGAAGATTATGAAGAAGGATAAACCTGCTCTTTAATCTTCCGGCTTTTTTTATTTACCGAATATTATTTCGGCTTTACTATGGCGTTACAGTAACCGTTATTTTACGGATGCAATTATTTCCCTGATCGGCCACATAAATATTTCCGCTTGCATCAACCGTTATACCTTGCGGGCTGCTGAACGATGCACTTGAACCTGTACCATTGCTAAAGCCTGCTACATTTGCAGTTCCGGCTAAAACATATAATACGTTGGCTGTGGTTATTTCTAATACACGGCCGCTTAAATCAGTTATATATATATTTCCTGCTTTATCAAGCGCAATGCCAGCCGGCGAGTTAAGCACACTGGTTTGTGATGGGCCACCCGCTAAGGTTGTTACCACCCCTGCCGGAGTTATTTTACGGATAGCTGAGTTTCCCTGGTCGGTAACATATAAGTTATCACTGGCATCAATAGCGATGCTGCTTGGCCCGCTGAATGATGAGGCGATGGTTGTCCCATTTACATAACCTGCTGTTTTAGTACCTGCAAAAACAGTTACCACACCCGATGTATTTACTTTACGGATAAAGTTATTCCCTTCATCAGTAATAAACATATTGCCTTTCGAATCAAATACCATTCCGCTTGGGCTTGATAAAGTTGCGATAGATACAGCACCGTTGGTTTGGCCCGATACGCCCGTACCTGCATAAGTACTAACAACCCCTGCTGTAGTTATTTTACGGATGGCGTTGGTACCAAAATCGGCAACGTATAAGTTACCCTGGGTATCAAATGTAAGTCCCTGAGGGCCATAAAACTCTGCTGATGCCGAAACACCATCTATATAACCTATTGTACCGTTACCGGCTATAAGGCTTGTTGCCCCTCCCGATGTAATAGCACGGATGCGGCTATTATAAGTATCTGATACATAAACATTGCCTTTGCTATCAGCTAAAACACCTTGTGGGTTATTAAATACTGAACCAAGACCAGTTCCCTCTGTATAACCAGCTGTCCCGTTACCTGCAAAAGTACTTACAGTTGCTACTACCGAAGCAATATTTGAGCTTGTAGTAAAGGTAATAACGCTGCCATAGCCGTTACCTCCGCTATTGGTAGCATAAGCCCTTAAATAATAAACTGTACCAGGCGTTAAACCGGTTAAGTTACTGGTAAAAACTATAGGTGATAAACCGCTTGTATTTAAAGGTTCGGTTGTTTTGCTGTCGCTTACGGTAGGTGTTTTATTGGTGCTGCTGTAGCAAACGCCATTTGCAGTAATTGCCGCACCACCATTATCTGTAATAATACCGCCGCTTTGCGCCGTGGTTGATGTAAGGTTAATGATTAAGCCAGGTGTAGTAATGGATGGCGCAGTTACCGTAGTAGTGGTAGTGCTGGTGCTTGATTTTTTACAACCGCTGCCAAAAAAAATGATTGATAAAAGTAATGCAGATAAAGTAAGTTTGAAATAGGGGTTTTTCATGCAAAAATTAAGATAAGGGGAGTAAATGTTTTATCCATGCAGCTAACGCTAACGATTTTTTTTATTTAACTGCAATTATAGGCTTAATATTGTTTTAAGTGAACATTTTAACAATTATTAACACCGTATTAAGCCTGTAAACAGCCAATACAAAAGTAAAAAGCAATTTTAACATCGCGGTTAAAACTAACCTTAATTTTTATTGTTGATAGTTTATTATGAAAGCAATATTGTCAATCTTCGCGTTTCTATTGTCGGTATCTTGTTTTGCGCAGGATACTCCACTGCCTAAGGGTGTAGTTTATGGTGTAAAACCAAGTACAACCTCAATGGTAAAAGCCTCAAACCTGGAAACCTTTATGGCTCAGAAAACGCGTATCAGTACCACTATAAGCGGTGTTATTTTAAATGTCACCAAAACCAAAGGCGGTTGGTTTACTATTGATGCCGGCAATGGCAAAACAATAGCCGCGCATTTTAGCAAGTATGATATTACTATCCCCAAAGACTTAAAAGGCAAACACATTATTGCCGAAGGTATAGCCCAAAAACAATTTATAGCCGACGACCTGCAACACTTAGCCGGCGATACCGTAAGTGGCAAAAAGCAACATCAAACCAATGCTAATAACAAACAGAAACTAACTTTCGAGGTAAAGGGGATGTTGGTTGCTGATAAATAGTCGGCTAATTCAAAGCATATATTATAAAAAGCGAAAGGCTCTCAGTAATTGAAAGCCTTTCGCTTTTTATAATGATCTTGTATCCTAAACTACCGGCTCAGGTACATTGACTTCTCTTTGTAAAGATGTCTGAAGTATGGATCCTGAAGGTTAGGGATAAAGCGGATAGCTTCGCCTGTTGATTTCATTTCAGGGCCTAACTCCTTGTTAACCTCAGGGAACTTATCGAAAGAGAACACCGGTTCTTTTATCGCGTATCCCCATAGCTTGCGCTCAATGGTAAAGTCTTTCAGTTTATTAACACCCAGCATAACTTTGGCGGCTATGTTAATGTAAGGCACATCGTATGCTTTGGCAATAAACGGAACCGTGCGTGATGCACGCGGGTTAGCCTCTATTACATAAACCATATCGTTTTTTACCGCAAACTGAATGTTCAGCAAGCCTATTACGTTTAGCGCCTTTGCAATTTTAATAGTATATTCTTCAATCAGGCTGATCACGTTGTCAGACAAGTCGAAAGGTGGCAATACGGCAAATGAATCGCCTGAGTGGATCCCTGCTGGTTCAATATGCTCCATTATACCTACAATGTGCACATCGTCGCCATCACTTATCGAGTCAGACTCAGCCTCGGCAGCCCTGTCCAAGAAGTGGTCAATCAGCACACGGTTACCCGGCAGGTTCTTAAGCAAACCAACAACAGCTTTTTCCAGATCCTCATCATTAATAACAATGCTCATTCCTTGTCCACCTAATACATAGCTCGGGCGTACTAATACAGGATAGCCAACCTGGTGGGCAACCTCAATTGCTTCTTCAGCGCTTTCAGCAACACCATATTTTGGATAAGGAATTTCTAACTCTTTCAACAGATCAGAGAAACGGCCGCGGTCTTCGGCAATATCCATATCATTAAATGAGGTGCCTATGATTTTGATGCCATGCTCGTGCATTTTTTCGGCCATTTTTAAAGCCGTTTGGCCACCAAGCTGAACAATTACACCGTAAGGTTTTTCCAGCTCAATGATTTCCCTTACGTGCTCCCAGTAAACCGGTTCAAAGTACAGCTTATCAGCCATATTGAAATCGGTTGATACCGTTTCGGGGTTACAGTTAACCATTATGGCTTCAAAACCTGCTTCCTTAGCAGCAAGCAAACCATGCACACAGCTGTAATCAAACTCAATACCCTGACCGATGCGGTTAGGACCAGAGCCCAATACAATTATTTTTTTTCTGTCAGATACGATGGACTCGTTTTCGCCCTCGTAAGTAGAGTAGTAGTAAGGTGTTTTAGCCGGGAACTCCGCAGCACAGGTATCAACCATTTTGTAAACCCTGCGGATGTTTAATGCCTGGCGGCGCTGGTAAACATCTTCTTCACTTACATTACCTAATATATAGGCTATCTGCGTATCTGAAAATCCTTTTTGCTTCAGCAGGAAAAAGAACTCTTCCGGGATATTATTTAAAGAGTAGCGGCGCAGTTCGTTTTCAAGGTTCACTACGTCCATTATCTGGTTCAGGAACCAGCGGTCAATTTTGGTAGCTTTTCTAACTGATTCAATAGGTACACCTAAGCTCAAAGCATCGTAAATATGGAACAACCTGTCCCAGCTTGGATGCTCAAGGCTGTACATAATTTCTTCAAGGTTACGGCTCTGGCGGCCATCGGCACCTAAGCCGGCGCGGCCAATCTCCAAACTCTGACACGCTTTCTGCAAGGCTTCAATAAAGCTGCGGCCAATTCCCATCACTTCTCCTACCGATTTCATTTGCAGGCCAAGCTGTTTGTTGGCTCCTTTAAATTTATCAAAGTTCCAGCGGGGTATCTTCACGATCACGTAATCAAGCGTTGGCTCAAAATAAGCAGACGTTGTTTTGGTGATTTGGTTTTCAATTTCATCAAGGTTATAACCTATGGCCAGCTTTGCAGCAATTTTAGCAATTGGGTAACCTGTTGCTTTTGATGCAAGGGCCGATGAGCGCGATACACGCGGGTTAATTTCTATAGCGATGATGGCCTCATCAGCAGGGTTAACCGAGAACTGTACGTTACAACCACCTGCAAAGTTACCAATGGCACGCATCATGCGGATAGCCTGGTTACGCATATCCTGGTAGCAACGGTCGCTCAAAGTCATTGCCGGTGCAACGGTAATTGAATCGCCGGTGTGGATCCCCATCGGGTCAAAGTTCTCGATAGAGCAAATGATAATTACGTTATCATTACTGTCGCGCAGCAACTCCAACTCATATTCCTTCCAGCCTAAAACGGCTTGCTCCACCAAAACCTCGTGAGTTGGTGACGCTTGTAAACCACGACTTAAGGCTGCATCAAATTCTTCTTTTTTGTGTACAAAACCGGCACCTTTACCACCAAGCGTATAGCTTGGGCGGATAACCAGCGGGAAACCAATTTGCTGTGCTGCTTCTTTACCTTCTAAAAATGAGTTGGCAATTTTTGATGTGGCAACGCCTACACCAATATCAACCATTAATTGGCGGAAGGCTTCACGATTTTCGGTTTTTTCAATAGCGGCTAAGTCTACGCCGATTATTTTAACCCCGTATTTTTCCCAAATGCCACGCTCGGCAACACTAATACAAAGATTAAGCGCAGTTTGGCCGCCCATAGTAGGCAGTACGGCATCTATCTTTTGTTCCTGTAATATTTTCTCAATGCTTTCAGGTTCAAGCGGCAGCAGGTAAACATGGTCAGCAATAACCTTATCCGTCATAATGGTAGCAGGGTTGCTGTTAATGATGGATACGGAAATGCCTTCGTCCTTTAAAGAAAGGGCGGCTTGCGAACCGGCATAGTCAAACTCACAGGCCTGGCCTATAATAATAGGTCCTGAACCAATAATTAATACGGATTTGATGGAGGTGTCTCTGGGCATGGGCTTTTTTTATTCAAGAAAGCTGCCTGATGCGAAATGCCAACTTAAAACGTCCGAAATTGGTGGTCTGCATTCCGCAATTCGGTATCTTCTTGTCGGGGTGCAAAGATAGAAAAAGTAACACTATATGAGTTTTATTTTTTCATTTTTATTGTGCCGGCGATGTAACGCATTCGCCAAAACCAGGGTAAAGGCTTTTTTAAAGCAAACAGGTTAATTTTTTTATTTAAAATATAATGGTTTAGCTTGTAATGATCTACTGCTTCTCAGTTAATATCCCGATATTTATTTTCCTGTCGTACTAAGTCGCCAATAATTATGAAAGCCAAATTTATACCGGTTTTATTACTCCTTCCCTTGTTTTTCGGCAGCTGCGCCATGATGCAATCTGTTATAAAATCAACCTTCCCTTATACCACTACCTTACAAATACCAAAATCATCAAAAACCGGGGTTGTCCAATCAGTAACCGCGTTGGCCACAAGCTTTGATCAGGATTTTAAAAAAGATGGCAATAATGGGGCAAAGGTAAGCGAGGTAAGGATGGTTTCGGCAAAGCTGCAATCAAGGGAGCCTTCGGATTTTAATATCGGCAACCTGGCATCCGTAAAAATATATATGTCAAAAGCCGATGGCGGGGATGAGGTTTTAGTAGCATCGCGTACAGATATATCAGCAGGGGCCGGCAACAGCATCGTGCTGGATATTGATAACTCCAACTTTTTAGATAAGCTGGTGCGCGAGCCCAATATCAGGATCAGGATGGCGTACCAGCTGCGCAATGCTACCATAGCCGATGTAAACCTGCACCTGGTATTAGGCCTTGGTGCTTACCCTGCTAACTAACTATTTTATTAACTTATTGTCGGGATCAGGGAAGATCAATATAGGCTCATATTTACGTGCCTCTTCCATTTCCATATAGGCGTACGACATAATGATCACCACATCGCCTACCTGGGCAAGCCTTGCTGTAGCACCATTTAAGCAAATGGTACCGGTACCGCGTTCGCCACGGATCACGTAAGTTTCAAAACGTGCACCGTTGTTATTGTTTACAATCTGTACTTTTTCGTTGGCTATAATATTAGCCGCATCAATCAAATCCTCATCAATAGTGATGCTGCCTACATAGTTCAATTCTGCCTGGGTAACCCGGACACGATGAAGCTTGGATTTTAATACCTCAATTATCATGGGGGCAAAGTTATGAATATTTGCTAATAGTGGTCAATGGCTAATTGTCAGCAAGGGGTAGTATCTGCGGATGCCTTAATCCGTTAATAATAAACGCCATATAAGCGTTTTAGTTATGCCCGTTTAAAAAAATTTGGATATTAAAACTTAAATCTCTTATCTTCGTTCTAACACAAAGCAAGACTATGTAGGCGCTGCCGATATAGTCTTGTTTGTTTTTTAAGGTCACCACGTCCTTCTACAAAAAAGAAGGGCGGTTTTTTTTGGCGACCATTACAACTCATATTATTAAATTAATTTGCGCGTTATGGCAGAGGTAGCATACTACACCAAAGAAGGTTTAGAAAATTTAAAAAAGGAATTACACACGTTAAAAACCACAGGCCGTACAAATATTAGTAAGGCCATTGCAGAAGCACGTGATAAAGGCGATTTATCTGAAAACGCGGAGTACGATGCCGCGAAAGAAGCACAGGGCCTGCACGAAGCTAAAATTTCAAAAATGGGCGAAATGCTGGCAAATGCCCGCCTGCTTGATGAATCAAAATTAGATACATCAAAAGTATTAGCCTTATCAATTGTAAAAATCAAAAATGTAAAAAATGGCGCCGTAATGAGCTACCAACTGGTATCTGAAAGCGAAGCCGATATGAAAACGGGTAAAATATCAGTAGCATCGCCAATTGCTAAAGGCCTTTTAGGTAAAAAGGTTGGTGAAAAAATTGAGATTACCGTGCCTGCAGGTAAAATGGAGTTTGAGATTTTGGAGATCTCCAGATAATATTAACTAACCATCCATTTCAACTAATCAACTAAAAAAATGACCATCTTTTCAAAAATAATATCGGGCGAGATCCCGGCATATACAGTAGCAGAAAGCATTGATTTTTTGGCTTTTTTAGATATTAACCCCTTGGCCGAAGGCCATGTATTGGTGATCCCTAAACAGGAGATTGATTATATTTTTGATCTGGACGATGCAACATACACCGGCCTGCAGATATTTGCTAAAATAGTTGCGGCCGGTATTAAAAAAGCTATTCCCTGTATTAAAGTTGGGGTAGCCGTTATTGGGCTCGAAGTACCGCACGCGCACATTCATTTAATCCCGATGAATAAGGTTAGCGATCTTAATTTTGAGCGCCCTAAACTGAGCTTTACGCCCGAGCAGTTAGCTGCAACGCAGGAAAAAATAATAGAAGCTTTAAAGATTGACTAATTCTGTAACAGGAGTTATTTAAATCAGGTTTTCGTATAGGCCGTCGATTATTTTTTTGTTTTCGATAAACCCTCAACCCTGTTGGTATTATCCTTAACAAAGGTATCCCAGCCCGAATATGATTTTTTGCTGATACTGCTTTTACCCGTTGCTACCCTTTGAAAAGAATGGCAAACCGCTACGGCAAGCCCATCGGTAGCATCTAAAAAATCAGGTGTTTCTTTAAACTTCAGCAAGGTTTGTACCATTGCCGCAACCTGCTCTTTGGTTGCATTCCCGTTGCCGGTTATGGATTGTTTAATTTTTCGGGGAGCATACTCTGTTATGGTAACATTGCGCGATAATGCCGCCGCCATTGCCACACCCTGTGCGCGGCCAAGCTTTAACATTACCTGTATGTTTTTACCATAAAATGGGGCCTCAATTGCCAGGCAATCCGGGTGGTAGTTATCAATAAGGGCTACTGTTTTTTCAAAAATGCGCTGTAGCTTTAGCATGTGGTCATCAATCTTATCCATTTTTACCACCCCCATGCTGATCAGCTCAATCCGCGGACCGATCTCTTTTATCAGCCCATAGCCCATTACTGCCGTGCCGGGGTCAATGCCTAATATTATCCGTTCCTTTTGATTTGGTTGATCCATTTTTTGCAGCCGCAATAAACATACCCTCTAGCAGTAAATTACGCTGCTAATTTACCATTCAAACCATAGAGTTTTGCAGTATGGTTACATATTCTTTCCGGCTGATCATCCTTGCGCCCATTGATTCAAGGTGATTGGTGTGTACCTGGCAATCTATCAACTGATATAAACCTGTGTTTACCAAATGGATCAATGCAGTTTTTGAGGCATTACTCACCAGGCTAAACATACTTTCGCCACAAAAAACATTACCAATCAGCACGCCATACAAGCCGCCAACCAATTCCTCATTTTGCCATACCTCAACCGAATGAGCGTGGCCTTTTTGATGCAGGTTGATATAAGCGGCCTTCATTTCATCCGTTATCCAGGTTCCGTCCTGCCCTTCGCGTTCAATAAGCGAACAGGCGTCTATAACCTTATCGAAACAAGTATCGGCAGTAACGGTGAACGTAGCAGACCGCAAAATTTTATTCATGGATTTGGAAACCTTTAACTCGTCCGGGAAAAGCACAAAACGTTCGTGCGGGCTAAACCACAGTATCGGCTCATCATCGCTATACCAGGGGAAAATTCCATTTTGATAGGCCAGCAGCAAACGGTTAGCAGACAGATCGCCGCCAACAGCCAATAAGCCATCATCATCGGCCAGCTCCGGGTCAGGAAAAATTATGCGCTCATCAAGCCTGAATATCATCAGGGCAAATTTACGCCTTACGCCGTATCACCAGCTTTTTATTTTGCGCTTTAGCAATGGCATCCATATACTGCTGCATTTCGTTGTATTTTGCTGCCGGGATAACCTGGTTAACCAGGCTAAAATTTGCTTTGCTTACTACCTGGTTCTTCTCTTTATTGTAACTATATTTTACATCATAGTTACCGTAAGTAAATTTCAGACTTTGATCCTGCGGTAATGTTTCAACCTCAAATCCGGCGGGAAGGTCAATAGTAGTTACGCACGATTTTTGCATCGGGTGCTCAAAATAATAATCGGTTTTCCTTTTTTCGAGGATTGGAACGGTTGCTGCCCATAAGGTAAATGCCAATGGTTTATAAAATTGCTTATCGCCAGCCATTACATCGCAAAACCTATCGTACTCCAGGGTAAGATCCACTTCCTTTACACCATCTCTATCCGTACCCGATTGAAAATCAAATACCGATGGCTGCTTGATATGCAGATCGCGCAGTAAAAATCCCTTTTGTTCATCAGCCTTTATTTCAGGCATTGCCAAATACATTGCCCTATACTCGCCGGTACTTAATATTTTTATCTGCGTTTTTGCGCCACCGTCGGCATCCAATATAATATGGGCTTCGCTATTGAATTGATTTTGCTTTGCTGTACTTTTAGGCGTGTTTACTAATTTACCGCCATTTTCGGTAACCAATAATGCGGTACGGTTTTCGGTGAACGGACCAAGCTCCCCAAAATTGCTTACGCTGCTGGTGCACTCTAACCAGGTAGTATCATTTTTAAACGGCACGCATAAAATAACATGGTTAAAAGGATCATAAGGGAATGAAGCATGGGCGGGCTCCGCATTGGCACCTGCATTAACTATTGCATAGCAGGATGGTATTTTTACCGCCTTAAGCAAAGCACTCATATAGTTTGAAAGCGCTTTACAATCTCCATACTTTTTCTGATCTACAAAAGTAGCTGCAAAGGGCTTTAAACCACCAATACCTAACTGGATAGATACATAGCGCATGTTTTGCTGCATATAATGATATAAAAACTTAGCCTTTTCCTTGTCTGTTTTAAGGCTGTCCGTCATTTTTCTTATCTCTTCTTCCCGCTCGGGGCTCAATGAGCATACATCTGCATTTAAGGCCTTTTGCCAGTTACCGTAGTTTTCCCAGGTACTTATATCGCCTGCAATGCCATAAAACTCAAAATTATTAGCCGCTAAATATATTGCAGGCAAAACACGCCATGCCTCTGCTCCCTCTTCCAATTTAATGGCTTTTAAATTTGTTACCTGCCAGCTGTAATTTTCTTTTCCGTCAACTATGTTTTTTTGAGGTGCTATTTTAGTATTACGGTTAAGATACCTAAACCCTGTATTCGCATTTATGGATATATGCAGGTATGAGTTTTGAACAGACTGCTCGGCCTTTTGGATGCGCCACGCACCCAGGTCAATTAAGCTTTTGTTATCATCCTCGTAAATCATTTCAATAGTTACGGGGTAGCTTACTATGGTATGCGCTATTGCCAGTATGCGGTCATCCGTTGCTATTGATTCATTGTCAATAGCCGCCCTGTCATACATATCGCTTTTATGGTACTTTTTCAGCAAGGTGCCGTCAGCACCGTAAACCCTCATTTCAAAAGCATTTACCGAATTGAATTTTTTATGGTAGGGCAATACAATTCTGGCTTCGTCATCCCCTTTTTCATTTAAAATAGTAACTATCGTGTGTATCTTGTCTGATGCCTTACCCGGGCCGGTAATGTTAAAGTCTTCCATGCCGTAACGAAGTACGGAATTAGCATCCTCCTTTAATGAATCGGGGATACCCGATGCTATATAAAGCTCCTTAGGGATTTCCCTGCTCTGCCCATATCCTGTAACGCTACAGCAATATATAAGGGCCATGCATAGCAGGCATTTTAAATATCTATATCGGTGCATCATATCAGGCTTTTTTCAAAACGATCTGTTCATTAAGCATTTCGTGCATTTTTTTGAAAAAGGCATGAAAATCGGCATAGTTCTCTTTCGAATATTCGGTCACATTATAATTGATACTGTAGCGTACCACTATGGTACCTTCCTGCTCGGCTACAAAACGTTTAAAGCTAAAGCTCTTATCGGGCATTATTATGGTTACGCTTTTTGGCATGGCATCAACCTTATAGCCTGTGGGCACTTTATAAATACCATTTATTGAGTAATTGCGGCAATAGCCAAAATCAATATCGGTCATCCTGTTTTCGCTTAAAAAAGGATTGGTTTTAAGCGGGGTAAACAGGTTAGGGTTTAAATAAATATAGTTTTCGTCAGATCCGGCGAGCTCCATATTGAATGCCACATTTTGCGTTAATGGCAAACTGTCAACATCCATGTTATCAAACTTTACGGTTGTTATTTTAAGGTTATTATCATCATCCCTTAAATAATCAATATACTTTTTTTCGCCATCCTTTTTATAGCGCGTAATAGCGCCAATCTTATCATAGCTTACATTATTAATTTGTGCGGTGCCTTCCAGCCTGCCGCCTGCCTTTATATCTGCATTTATTAAAACCACCTGCCTTACTACCGAAGCCTTTTTTAGCTGAACTATATCATACAGGTTTTTGGGCTTATCAATGTACAACCCGGCTGAATTTAACAGATCAGACGGTGTTTCATTATATAAGTTATACTTACCTGTGGCATCCAAAATATACATTTTGGCACTATCAACCGGCACATAAGCTACGGCACGGTTAAATTGGCTTAGGGATGTATAATATGGGTCTACCCGGCCATGCTCGCGCGTGCTTACCACCATTGGATATACCTCAATCCCCGATTGTTTGAGCAAATGATAAAGGATGAGGTTGATCTCGGCAGAATTCCCGGTTTTATTTTCCCAGGCGCGGTAGGTACCATCAATGGTATACCACCTGTCGTTCTCGTTCCATTTCATGGTATTTTTAACCTGGTTAAAAATATAGGCTATCTTTTCATCGTTTGATTTCAGCGTTTTAGCCTTGGCTATTATTGCCTCCTCGCCATTCAGCTTCCTTTTTAATTGGCCGCCAAAATCATCATCATCAATTAGCAGGCCCCCAACTTTGGCCCATGTTTCTGAAAACGACTTACCAAAACCACCGATAGGCCTTATTGAAACCAATTGAAAACGGATTGACTGTACATTATCATGGTACGATGACATATAAGGCTCATCGGCCAATGAAGCGATGTTACCCATCGCCCTGGTTTCTTTTTCCAGGTTATACGAATAAGATTGTGAACCTTCAAAAAAAGACCGGGCATCCGTAGTATGCGTGTCCTTTAACATAGGTTGTATAATATGCGGATGCGCCCTAAAGTAAAAAACATCCGGAATAGCAGTAGTAAACTCGCTATATCTTACCGGGATCTTTTCCTGAAAATCCCAATCCGGGAAATCAGTAAAGCTGTCAGCATTCCAGTTGTATTTATATTCAATGATTGAGCCGGCCTTTACATTGGGTAAGGTAAAGGTTATTTCGCTGTGGTATTTATCAATAACCTTGGTATAGATAAGCTTTTTATCCATTTTGATGATCTCTGTTTTACCATCAACCAGGTTTATGGTTTCGGCTTGTATACCGGTGATATATTCAAGCCTGTTACCGCTGTAAAATTCTATACGTACATCGGCTTCGCTTTTACCGTGATCGTTAAATATTTTTACCCGCTTGTGTATTTCTTCCGTTATGGAAAGCATATCAGCTCCAAAATAAACTTCGCCTTTTTCAAAAAGCACTTCGGCATTAGCGTCTTTTCAAAGTCGCAGGCTTTCAGCTCCAGGTCGGCAGAGTTTACTTTTCCGAAGGGTTCTGTGGGAGTTAGTGAAGTAGTTTGTGATTTAACAGATAAAGAGCATGCAACAAGTGCAAAAATTGTGTAAAGTCTATTCATTGGTTAAGGTTTAGCCAAGCCGAATATAAACATTAACCAAACCATGCAATGATTTAATTAAAAATAATCCGGCCGGCAAAATTCCTTTCAACCAATAAACCCTAAAAAGACGATGAATAAGTGGTCTTTTTCTTAAACCTCGTCCTTTGTAGTTCTTATCAGGCTGATGCCTGTAAAGAAAAACAGGATGGCAATTATCCCTACCACAACCATTGTGGTAATTTTACCGCTTTGATTAATTACACCAACCCCGGTAAAAATTAAGCCGATAATTCCTAATACAGTAAGTATGGCTCCAAAAGTGCGTTTTAAGTTCATAATAATTTAATGCTGAATTATACAGCATTAATTAAAAACAAATTGCACACCAATAATTAATCATACATTTATAATATATTATTTATTAGCTATGAATACTGAAATAGGCTTTTTTATTGTTGTTTTTGTTTTACTGGTGATATTACTCTCCTCGTTCGTGTCTGTAAAACAGGGCACTATAGTGGTAATTACTGTTTTTGGAAAATACCGCCGCATATTAACCCCGGGCTTAAATTTTAAGATCCCATTTATTGAAAATATTTATTCAAAAATATCTATCCAGAACCGGTCTGTAGAACTGGAGTTCCAGGCCGTAACGTTCGACCAGGCCAATGTATACTTTAAAGCCATGCTGCTTTATTCGGTACTGGACCAGCAAGAGGAAACCATTAAAAACGTAGCCTTTAAGTTTGTTGACGACCGTAACCTGATGCAGGCACTTATCCGCACGGTTGAGGGCTCAATCCGCGCCTTTGTGGCTACCAAGCGCCAATCAGAAGTATTGATACTTCGCCGCGACATTGTAGAGCATGTGAAGGAGCAATTAGATGTGATATTAGAAGGCTGGGGCTATCACCTGCAGGATCTGCAATTGAACGATATTACTTTTGATGAAGTGATCATGAAATCAATGAGCCAGGTAGTGGCATCCAACAACCTTAAAGCTGCTGCCGAAAACGAAGGCCAGGCCTTATTGATCACTAAAACTAAAGCTGCCGAAGCAGAAGGTAACGCGATCAAGATCTCGGCCGAGGCTGAGCGCCAGGCATCGCAGCTGCGCGGGCAGGGTGTGGCCTTGTTTCGCGAGGAGGTGGCCAAGGGTATGTCAGTAGCTGCAAAAGAAATGCAGGATGCCAATATGGATACTTCTGTTATATTGTTCACCATGTGGACAGAATCAATTAAACACTTTGCCGAAAACTCACAGGGCAACGTGATCTTCCTCGATGGATCAACCGATGCCATGCAACAAACCATGAAAGAAATGATGGCATTAAACCATATGCATGCAGATAAGGTCAAAAAGTAAAATTTTTACTTGACGATATGATGAATTTCGGGTTAGTGCGGTTGATATTGGTTTTAGCTTTGGGGCTTTTTATAAGTGCAAGTGTTTCGGCGCAAGCATTTCATCAGCTCCGGATGGATGATTTTCAGGGGGTACCGCGCAGCAATAATGGGAGTGTTATTGCGTATACCAACTGCTCTATCAGCTTCCGTTACCAGGCACAGAGGGAGCGCGATTATTACCGGCTTAACTTTGATATTCAGCTTACGCTAAACAATAATAAATCGTGGATGGATAAGGGCCGCATTACATCGCAGGCTATGCTTGCCGAAGTGTTAAGGCACGAGCAAGGGCATTATACCATTGCTTATATGGAACAGCAGGAGTTGTTAAGAGCGGTAGCCAAAACTGTTTTTTATGCCGATTACCAATCGGCGGCAGCAAATATATTTAACCGCATTGATGCCAAATACAAACAGCTGAACCAGGATTATGATGCCGATACCCAGCACATGACCAACCGTGCGCAACAGCAAAGCTGGGATGCCTACTTTAAAAAACGCTTGGAATATATGCCCCCGCAGGAATAAGCTTAATTACTCTGCCACCCAGATAGCATCTGTAAACCAATGCTTGTTATCAAAAAAATGTTCAACAGGCTTAAAGGCAGCCTTGGCAGCCATCTGATCAATTTGTTGAATGGTAAACTTTTGTGAGATCTCCATAAAAATGTATTCATCCTTTTCAAAGTGGATGGTTTCCATCCCGTTGATGTTTACATCCTGATCTTTAAGGCTTATGAGGTAGCTTTTGCAGGCGCCTGTTTCAGGATCATAGGTGGGGTAATGCTCAAATTCCGTTACATCAAAATCAGCATTAAGCTCCCGGTTCATGCGCTCCAGCAGGTTAAGGTTAAATCTTTTGGTGATCCCTTCCTTATCGTTATAAGCAGCTAATACCGTTTGGGGGTTCTTTTTCAAATCGACACCAATCAGCACCATATCCCCTGGCGAAAGGTGATTGCGCAGATCCATACTAAACTGCTCGGCCACATCAACCGGCATATTGCCAATGTTTGAGCCTAAAAACATTACCACCTTGCGCTTTTTTGAAATTGAGGCCGCTTTTTTAAGCATGTCAAAATACTCGCCGTTTAAACCGGTTATTTGCAAACCCGGCAAGGTTACTGGAAGTGTTATATTAAGGTATGATATTACGTTTGATGATATATCAATAGGTAAATAACTGAAGTTGGCCCCCTGCGTTAATAAATATTGAAGCAGGTAGGTTGATTTAGTGGCATCGCCTGCACCTAATTCAATCAAATCAAAGGCATCCCCATCGCCCATAATAGCTTTACAGATCTCTGCTGTTTTTTCAGCAAATATCTCCAGTTCGCAATTGGTTGGGTAATATTCATCGCAGTTCATCAGGTCCTGGAAAAGCTTATCGCCATTGGCGTCATAAAAATACATGGAGCTCAGGTACTTTGGCTTTGCGTTAAGCCCGCATACTACATCGTAATAAAACTTTCCTGTTCTGCAGCTTGAAAGTTCATTTACTTCTCCTTTGGTGAATATTTCGGTGTTTTTCATCGGTATCAGATCTTATTTAGCCAGCCTAATGCCGGTGAATTGCCATCTTAAATTTGTTTGGAAAAAATTGCGGTAGGTTATGCGGCTGTGCCCCGGCGAGGTAACTTCGGATGCGCCCCTTAATACCTTTTGGTTAACCATAAACTTGCCATTGTATTCGCCTATTGCCCCGGGGGCCTTGGCAAAACCAGGGTAGGGCAGGTATGAACTTTCTGTCCACTCCCAGCTTTTGCCCCAGCTAAATTGTGTTGCTGCTGCTTCCCACTCAAACTCGGTAGGCAATCTTAAGCCTTTCCACGAGGCATAAGCATAAGCCTCAAAATAATTAATATGGCACACAGATTCTTTTAAGCTCAATAGCTCAAGCCCATGATAGGTGTAATGATACCATTCTTCATCAATTAAATGCCAGTAAAGCGGTGCTTCAACCTTGTTGGTTTTAACCCAATCCCAGCCCTCGGCATGCCAGTGGCGAAAATCATGGTAGCCGCCGCTGTTTATAAATTCAAGATATTCGGCATTGGTAACCAGATTAGGGCTGATCTCAAAAGCATTAAGGTATACCTTATGCGGATTAAGCTCATTATCAAAACAAAAACCTTCGCCTTTAAAGCCTATTTCGTAAATGCCTTCATTCAGCTTAATAAATTCATCACTGCCTGCAGGAGTTGTTTTAGGCGATACATAATCTTTTGAATATGCCGGGAACAGGGGGTTATGGCCTAAAATATATTTTATATCAGTATATAGTAGTTCCTGGTGCTGCTCTTCGTGATTAAAGCCAAGCGTTAGCAGTTCCTTAATTTCATCGCTTGGCTCTTCGCACAAAAACTTAAGCATCGCCTCGTCAACATACTCGCGGTATTTATAAATTTCAATAACAGTTGGCCTGCTCAGATTACCACGATCTGTACGGATAACGCGGTTACCAACCGTTTCGTAATAGCTGTTAAAAACGTAATTGTATTCGGGGTTATATTCCTGGTAACCCATAAAATAGGGTTTAAGGATAAAGGTTTCAAAAAACCAGGTGGTGTGGCCTATATGCCATTTAGGCGGACTAACATCGCCTACCGGCTGCACCACATAGTCTTCCGTTTGCAGGGGTGCGCAAATATGCTCCGTTCGTTTACGTACCTTTATATAACAGTCTGCTATGTCCATTTGTATCACTTACTTTCCAAATACCTTTCAAGGCTCGAAATTGTTTTAATATTTAACGCTTTTGCCTGCTTTCTGCGCATCATTAGCGCATAAGCATTATTAAAGCCTATCGGCTTTAACCAGTTGATATGGTATTTATCCTCAAATCCCTTTTTAACATAATTATAAGTGGCTTCCTTACTCCCGGTTAATGAATCAACCGTTTTTTGCGGGGCCTGCAATATGGTGAGCAAACCGGTACCAGTATATTCCGGGTAAAAATCTATTTGATCGTTGGTTAAGGCATCAAAACATATTTTGGTGCCGCCCAGCCCTGTTTTCGTAGCCGTGTCATAATCAGTATACCCCTTTATCAGCATGCTGTAAATACTTGCCAGTATATATTGTTCGCCAAATATTTTTGAGCCGATACGTACAATCCCGGCATTACCGTTGCGGGCGGGCCGCCATAATTTATTCGCTTTTAAAAAATCCCGGGCTACGCGCTCAGGGGTTTGGTGAAGATAGTCTGTCCGGTAATTAAGAGCCGTCATTATGCTGTCATTTATCCTGCCCGAAAGTAAGTTCAATGTTTTTTCAAGTTCCGGAAAATTTTTAAGTGCCTCATCGCGCACAATGGGCCCAGCATAATAGGGTGGAAATATCGCTTTATCATCATCTAAAACAATTAGGTCGTAAGCCTTGAGCCTTCCATCGGTGGAGTAACCGCTGATCACATCCAGCTGTTTTTCATAAGCTGCTTTGTACATCACCGCATCGTTAATAACCAGCGTTTGGATCTTTAAGCCATATTTGCTTTGCAGGCCCAGGTTACCATCCTGCCGGCCCATAAACTCGGGGGTAAAACCCGCCCTGAGCTTACTGCCATAAGCCGATGGTATAAAATAGAACAAGGACAGCAGTACCAACAAAAAGGGTAAGACCGCAGTAGCTGTTCTTAATTTTTTGCTATTTAACTTTTGCAGTCGCGATAGCAAAAAGTCAAAAATAATAGCCAGCAAAGCCGCCGGAATGGCCCCGGCCAAAATCATGTTGGTATTATTGAGCGAGATGCCGCCGAAAATAAACTCGCCCAGGCCACCCGCTGCAATGTACGATGCCAAAGTAGCCACACCAACAATTATTACCGTAGCCGTACGGATACCCGCAAATATAACGGGCATAGCCAGCGGCAGCTCAACCTTAAACAAAACCTGCCACTTACTCATGCCCATTGCCGCTGCGGCTTCCTTAACGGCTGCATCAACCCCCGTAATACCAGTATAGGTATTGCGGATGATGGGCAATAAGGCATATAACAATAAGGCCACAATAGCGGGTTTTGCCCCGATACCTAACAGGGGGATCATAAAACCTAACAGGGCAATGCTTGGCACCGTTTGCAAAACGCCTGCAATGCCTAATACAGCTCCCGAAAATTGCTTTTTACGGGTGATGAATATACCCAGCGGCAAACCAATAAGTACGGCTATAAAAAGCGAAACAAAGGTAAGCCCGATATGCTGTAAGGTTTGCGTGCCCAGTTTATCACTTTGCTGCCGCATAAAATCCCATAAGGTTTGCTGTTGCTCATTCATGGGTTTGCTGTTTTTTATATTGATAAAATGCAGCCATCAGTTGCTCAAAACTTGCCGACCGGATTTCGGCAGTTTCTTTATGGGTGATATTTATGGTTTCGGCATCATTAAATTTAAAGTGCTCCAACCCCGACCAAAAATCAGTATCGGCCGATAGGCCTGAAACTTTGCTTATAGCCGACGCTGGTGCTATCCAGTTCCATACATCATAAAGCCGGATGGTTTTAAACTCCAGCTGCAATCGCTGTTCCTGCAAAAAGCCTTTAACAAAGCTGTTTTTGGGCTTAAATAATAATTCGGAAGGGGTGCCGTTCTGCACTATTTTACCCTGATCCATCAGGCAAATATGGTCGCCCAATTCAAAGGCTTCTTGTACATCGTGCGTTACCATGATGATGGTTTTTCTTTTCAGTTCATCCAGGGCTTTAAACTCTGCATGGATCTTTGAGCGGGTAACGTTATCGAGCGCCCCAAATGGCTCGTCCATCAGCAAAACAGCCGGATCGGCAACCAATGCCCTTGCCAGGCCAATACGCTGCTGCTGGCCGCCGCTTAGTTCGTTAGGGTAGGCGTTAAGATGATCTTTAGAGAGATGAAGTTTTTCGAGCAGTTCAGATACCCGCTTTTCGGTTCGTTTTTTATCCCATTTAAGTAACTGGGGAACAATAGCAATATTTTCGGCCACGGTATAATGCGGAAATAAGCCGTTATTTTGTAAAACATAGCCTATTCCCCGCCTTAAAATTTCGGGCGACTGCTCAAAAACATTTTTCCCATCAATAAAAATATTCCCGGCCGAAGGTTCTATCAGCCGGTTAATCATTTTTAGGGTTGTGGTTTTACCGCAGCCGCTGGTGCCTAATAAAATCAGGTTCTCGTGCGCCTCAACTTTAAACGAAATATTATCAACGGCCTTAACCATACCAAAATGCTTGCTGAGATTTTGAACCCTGATCATAAATACAAGAATTAATCTGCTAAGGCCAAAAACAAGTTATTTAATGATTCGGCATACAACGGGTGTGCAAAAACACAATAACGGATCTGCTCATAAGTAATACCACCCATCATGGCCATCTGTAATACCGTCATGATCTCGCCACCTTCGGCCCCTAAAATAGCAGCCCCTAATATCAGTTTAGTATCCGGGTCAACTATGGCTTTCATAAAGCCGCGGGTATCGCCGTTCTCAATAGCGCGGGCCACATGCGCCATAGGCAGTTTGGCCACTTTATATTTGATGCCCTGCTTTTTTGCTTCAGCTTCGCTTATTCCTATCCGGCCCAATTGCGGGTCGGTAAACATGCAGTATGGAACAGGCCTGTCTTTTGTGCTTAGTTTTTGCTTTTCAATCAGATTACGATATACAATAGTATAATCGTTATAGGAAATATGGGTAAAAGCCGGGCCGCCTTTAACATCGCCCAAAGCATAAATACCTTTTACATTGGTTTCCAGCTTATCGTTAACAATAATATTTTTATGTTCATCAGTTTTAACCCCTGTTTTTGGCAGATTAAGGGCCTCAGATTGCGGCGTGCGGCCAATAGCCACCAGCACGTGCGAACATTTTATTTTTTCTTCCTTACTATTGTTACTAATGGTAGCAACAATTTTTCCGCCCGCCTTTTTCTTAAATTTTGTAGCGGTAGCATTTGTATAAATGCTGATAGCTTCTGCTTTAAGGATACTGGTTAATTCGGCCGAAATATCCTCATCCTCGCGGGATACAATACGGCCCGATCTTTCGATTATGGTAACCTTACTGCCAAACCTGCGGAACATCTGCCCAAACTCCAGTCCGATATAATTACCACCCAGGATCAGCAAATGCTCCGGGATATGGTCAAGCTCCATTATAGAAGTTGAGTTGAGGTAGTCAACATCATTTAGTCCCTCAATTTCAGGAATTGCTGGCTTTGCGCCGGTATTAATAAAGAACAGGTCGGCCTTCAGTTCTTTTGTCCTTCCGCTGTTAAGCTTTACAGAAATTGTTTTATCGGCAGTAAAGGTGGCTTCGCCAAATAGCAGGTCAAGTCCCCTGGTTTTTTCTATTGCTGCCTGGTTGCCGTTTCTGGATTTAAGCACAATATCATCCTTGCGCTTTTTGATTTTAGGCATATCAACCGAAAAGCTTTTTATTTTAATGCCCAACGGACCACTGTTAGCCGCCATATAGGCCATTTTAGCAGATGCAATCATGGTTTTGGTGGGCGTGCAGCCATCATTAACGCAGGTGCCCCCAACCCAACGCTTCTCAATGATTGCCGTTTTTTTACCTGCTTCGACCAGTTTTTTGGCCAAAGGGCCGCCTGCCTGCCCGGCACCTATTATAATTGCATCGTACTGCTTCATCCTTTATTGGGTTATTTTAACTCCCTTCCAAAACGCAACATGGCCTGCAATGTTTGCCGCTGCCTCTTTTGGTTCGGGGTAAAACCACGCCGCATCAGGGTTATGCATGCCATCCACATCAAGCGAGTAGTAAGAGGCAAGCCCTTTCCAGGGGCAGGTAGTATGGGTTGGCGATGGTTTAAGGTATTCGGCCTTAACACTTTCAATTGGGAAATAATGATTGTTTTCAACCACAACGGTATCATTGCTTTCGGCAATTACCTGGTTGTTCCATGTAGCTTTCATATAGTTGGTTAGATATTTTATGTATAAATATAAGCGGTAAATTACCACATAAAAAATGAAGAGTACTGTTTTTGTTTGATAGAATAAAAAAGCATGGGAAAACGCGTTAATAAGTATCAATTTAAAACCGATTATTCACTTGAATTAGCCATATAAGGTTGCATTTGTCACGCCAGGTAAATTTTTTTTAAATAATATTTTTAATTTCTCATTAAACGTATATCTTTGCAATCCCAAAACAAGGGGTATTTAAGTAGAATTACTGAATATAAAAAGCCATAAATGGCCCGTTCGTCTAGGGGTTAGGACGTTAGATTTTCATTCTAGAAACAGGGGTTCGATTCCCCTACGGGCTACAAAAGGAACTTATTCCCAAATGACTGAAGGCTTCTCCAAAAGAGAGGCCTTTTTTTGTTGACATTTAGCAACTATATGCTATAAGTCAAGCTCTATCTAAAGTGTTCTAAATGAACCGTTTACATCCATCATGGAATGTTTAAACATCCCGCTAACAAAAGTAAATACTACATTTCGTGTATACTTACTTTGTGAATTTAGGTGCTTTGTTAGCTATTCATCTGGTGAATAGTAAGCCCTGTCAGCAGGCAGCTGAATTAGGTACAGCTAATTATCATTTTAATAATGCCTCTTTCAAATTGATAGGTTATGCAGCTTAATTTATTACATTAAATAAACAATCAACTAATAACCAAACACTTACAAACAAGGCACTATTTTAGCTATGCATTACTGGTTTAGCAATTTCCTACATTAATTGTTTATTAATACTCATTAAATGATAGTTGATAGTTTTGGTTTTATAGTGCTGTTTCTGGTTACACTTTTACTCGCAGTACCATTAGGAGGCTACATGAAGCGCGTGTATAAACACGATAAAAGTTTCTTAGATATAATCAGTCCGGTCGAAACATGGCTGTTTAAAATATGCGGTATCGATCAGGAAAAATCAATGGATTGGAAACAGTACCTGCTGGCCTTGCTGTGTGTACAATTAGTTTGGATATTACCAGCATTTATATTACTTATTTTACAGGGCAGCCTTTTTCTAAATCCTGCCCATATAACCGGAATGGAGTGGTCTTTAGCGCTGAATTCTACCATCAGTTTTATAACCAGTACCAATCTTCAACATTATGCTGGTGAGAGCGGTGCCAGTTACCTTTCGCAAATTGGTGTGTTTACGTTTCTACAATTTGTAAGTGCTGCTACAAGTTTGGCGGCAGGCGTTGCCATTGTTCGTGGTTTAACTGCAGATCCTGGTACGGGTCTGGGTAATTTCTTTAATGATTTCTTACGATCATGCACAAGGATATTGTTGCCATTATCGGTTATAGTAGCCATCATTTTTATGATTGGAGGCGTGCCCATGACCTTTAAGGGGCCGGATAAAGTTGTAACGCTACAGGGCGATACCGTTAACGTTGCGAGAGGTCCGGTGGCATCCATGATACCTATAAAAGAGATGGGGTCGAACGGAGGCGGTTTTTTTGGCGCTAATGATGCACATCCATTTGAGAACCCGTCATTTAAAACCTATGTAGTGCATTATATCATCGTGTTATTGTTGCCAATGGCATTTGTGTTTTTTATCGGATATTATTTAAACCGGAAAAAATTTGCCTGGATGTTGTTTGGCGTAATGACGGCGGGCTTATTATTACTTGCTGTACCGATAATAAAACAGGAAGCAGGAGGCAATCCTAAAACAGAACGTTTAGGCATAAACCAATCAGCCGGTAATATGGAGGGAAAGGAAGTACGTTTTGGTAGTAATTACTCTGCTTTTTATGCTGCTGAAAATGTAGCGGTGCCTGCCGGTACGGTGGTATCTGTACATGACAGTTATATGCCCTTATCATCCGTTGCTATGCTGGTTGGTATGCAGATAGATGCATTTTTTGGAGGTTTGGGTACCGGCTTTATCAATATGTTAATGTATCTGATCATTGCCGTGTTTATTGGTACGCTGATGATTGGCAGATCGCCGGAGTTTTTCGGTAAAAAAATCAGCACCAAAGAAATGCAGGTAGCCATAATAGTTAGTGTGCTCCAAATATTTGTTCCTATTGTGCTTGCAGCAATTGCCTGTTATATTTATATGAATAAGGCCGGGGGTGGTGACTCCCTGGGCTGGCTGAGTAACAAAGGGCCTCATGGTTTTACAACTATGCTCTATGAATATGTGTCGTCAGTTGCTGGTAATGGGTCAAATTTCGGAGGGCTGGGTAATAATACTATTTTCTGGAATTTAACTACAGCCTTTGCTATGCTCTCAGGGCGTTATGTTCCCATTATTGGTGGGCTGATGATTGTAGGTTTGATGAAAGAGAAAAAATATATTCCTGCTTCGTTGGGTACGCTACAAACAGATTCTGCAACATTCGGCGTGTTTCTTTTCGCCGTTATTATGATTCTAAGCGTGCTGTCACTTTTTGTAATTTTTATGGCCGGCCCAATCACCGAACATTTCTCACTCCATTAAACAAATAACTCCCATAAACTATAACAATACATAACGCCAAAAGCTGAGTAACAGTTATGACTTGATAACCTTAATAATCGGTTCAATTAAAGTTAAAATACTTTCAGGTGTTCAAACAAACCCCGTTATGGTAACGGAAAATAAGTATCTAAACACAATATTTTCCTTTATGCGAAAGGGTATACCTGTTCAAAATCAGGCTGAAGATTCGGGTCAGACATAAAAAGATTTCAATCTTCCCGAATGACAAATCTCAGAAAACACTATGCTTAAAGTCACTTAAATAATTAAACGTTATCATTAAGTTTGTAACACATCAATATTAACGGACAAGTTTAGCTATACATGCCCCTTTATCATTCAAAAACTCAAACATACAGTGTTATTGCCGGTAGCGGTAGTTACCTGCCAACCCGCATTATCAAAAATTCCGACTTTTTAAATCACACTTTTTATGATCAGGCTGGCAGAAAACTGGAACAATCCAATGAAGAGATCATACGGAAGTTTACGGAGATCACCGGTATTTTTGAACGCCGTTATGTAACTCATGATCTCGTTACCTCCGATATTGCCTTTTTTGCAGCGGAGGCTGCTATTCAGGATTCCGGCATAAATATGGAAGAGCTGGACTATATAATTGTTGCGCATAATTTCGGGGACATACTTGAAAATAATCGGAGGAGTGATCTTGTTCCTGCGCTTGCATCACGTGTAAAGTTTCGCCTGGGAATAAAGAATTCCAATACCGTATGCTATGACCTTCCCTTTGGCTGCGCGGGCTGGCTTCAGGGCATTATTCAGGGTGACCTTTACATACGTTCCGGTGAAGCGAAAAATATTCTCGTAATCGGAGCTGAAACGCTTTCCCGGGTTACAGATGCTCATGACCGCGACTGTATGCTGTTTGCAGACGGCGCCGGCGCCGTTGTGCTGCAAGCCCGTGAAAGCACTTTGCCAACCGGTATTGTATCTCACAGTTGCCGAAGCTATGCAGAGCAGGCCCTGGTTTTAAAAATGGGTGAATCCAATTACCCTGCTCATCCTTCTGCTGAACAATTAGTGCTTAAAATGCAGGGCCGGACACTTTACGAGCATGCACTTAAAGCTGTGCCTGCGGTGATCAAGGAAACAATGGATAAAGTAAAGCTACCTATTGAAAATATGAAGATGCTGCTGATTCATCAGGCAAACAGGAAAATGGACGAGGCCATACTTAAACGGCTTTACCAGGCATTCGGCCTCACTGAATTGCCCGAAAATATCATGCCGCTTACCGTAGAAACACTTGGAAACAGCTCAGTTGCTACTTTACCAACGTTGTACGACCTTGTGCGGAAAGGTCAGCTGCCCGGTTATACAATTAAACCAGGAGATAACCTGGTTTTCGCATCTGTAGGTGCAGGCGTTAATGTCAATTCAATCGTTTACCGGGTTCCTGAATAACAACAAAATACTTGAAACCGAGGCCAGGAATCTACACCAAGTATTTTAACCACGAGCGAATTCAACATCAATGTTGCGCATAAATTGCCGTTTCCAAATTTATCCAGGCTGTTAATATTTTTATAATAATAAACAATATGGGTAACAAACGGAATTAAGCCGTTTTTCATCTCGCAATAATTGAGGGTTAGGGATAAGGCCTTGTTACTTTCTCAATAAAAAAAGGACAGGTATATCTAATCTTTTATTCCATGCTTTTTCTGAATGATTCTCGCCGGGAAACTCTCGGCTAATCCAGTTCTTTTTGTTATATCCTGCAGTTTTCAATATTTCATCGGCCTGCAATTGATATGGTTTGTACATGGAATCCAGCGTTTTGCTCCCGTAGTCAAAATAGAGCTTATGGTTTTTGGGTGAAGGTAAGTGTGTTTTTAAATAATTTAAGAACGACGCAGGTATAGGGTTGTTTTCGGTTGTGAAAATTCCGGGCCAATGGGTTGACAGACAGGCAGCGCCGCCAAAAATATCCGGATATTCGCAAATGGCATACATTGAAATTAACCCGCCCATGCTTGAACCTGCAATAAAGGTGTTTTGCTGATCGGTTTTCGTACTGAAATGGCTATCGATATAAGGTTTCAGCTCCAACACGAGGAATTTCAAGTAATTATCAGACACCGGCCCATTGCCGATGAGCGGAGTGCCTTTGTCTTTACCAATATTGAGTATATGCTGCTGGTCGTCTTTGCTCATACTATAAAATGGCTTCTCTGGAAAATACTCTGGGTGCCTTAAATTAGTGTTCCATACCGCTACTACAATACAGTTCTTTATTTGGTTTTTAGCCATTAACTTACAAAGGGTTTCATCCATACCCCACTCTTGATGGTTCCACGTGGTGGTGCTATCAAAAAGTGCCTGTCCGTCGTGCATATATAGCACGGCGTATTTTTTTGAGGGGTTATAACCTTCCGGCAACCATACATCAACATTACGGGGCATCACATATTGAGATGGAAAACTCTCCATCCGTTTAACCGACCCGCAGGCTACTTTAGGAATGGCTTGGGCCATACTAATGTTGTTGATTAAAACCAAGGTTAAAATTAATATCAGCCTGTGCGTTTTAATATTTTGCTTAGCTAATAAAGCGTTCATAAGCATTATAATTGGTCAGCAAATTTATTCTTTTATGCCGTATATTCTTGCAGGGTTATCATAAAACCAGGCTTTCGGTATGGTTTTTATCACCTTTCATGCCCATTCATATCTGAATTTCTTATCTGTGCCTATACATCAAAACCTGGTCAAAATTGATTTTAGAAAGAATTAGAACTATTTGTAGTTTATAAATGTAATTTTAGTGGCTATTGCTTTTCGTTACAACGATCTCGCGATTCTTTAATAATGCTTAAATTTCAAAAATGGTGAATTATTGGTGGCGGCAGTACCAGCAAAGTGTAAAAGGGAAAACGATTTCACACATCGCAGGCACGCAATCCGAATTAAGCTATTGGCAGGATCTTTTGTTTTTCAATTTCCTGTTTTATTGTTTGCCCATAAGTTTTATAGCAGTTATCCCCGGAGTATTTATGGCTGTGAACGAGGGCTACACCGTAATCGCATATGTAGATCTGATCAGCTTATTATTACTATCTATTATCACCTTTTCCCACCAGATTCCACTTAAAATAAGAAAAATTTTTATAATCATCATTTTTTATACTTTAGCTATATTTCTGATCAATCTCTTGGGATATATCGGGCCGGGCGTCTTTTATCTTTTTGCTATTACAGTACTTATCGCACTTGTTTTTTCAAAGCGATACGCTTACTGGTCGATACTGGCAAATACATTGATACTTTCTTTTTTTGCCGCTGTCATCCGGTTTAAACTTTTTTACTCACCCCTAAACCATGAATACACTACAGGGCAATGGATAGCCTTCAGCTCCAACCTGATATTTTTAAATATAATTCTTGTAGCCCTGATCAACCGTATTTTTCAAAGCCTTCAGGACACTATTGATACGAAAGGACATTTACAGCAGCGCTACAAAGGTATTTTTGACCAAAGCCCTATGCCTATGTGGATCTTTGATACATCGACCCTGAAATTTTTGGAAGTAAATAAGGCGGCAGTGCGGCATTATGGCTACGCTGAAAATGAGTTTTTACAAATGACGATAAAAGATATCCGCCTTGATACTGCTATATCAAATTTAGAGAAATTGGTTGAAACGAATCGAAAATCCGGCTTGTTTTATCAGGGAGATGCGGAGCATATTAAAAAAGGAGGCGAAAGAATACATGTAAAAATAGAAAGTAATTTATTAATGCTTGACGGTCAAGAGGTAAGGCTTGTATTAGCAACAGATATTACCGATCAGGTAAAAAGCGAACGAGAAGTTAACAAGGCCAATCTAAAAATCAAAAGATCGGAGGCCAGTTTACGGGCTATCTTTGAAAGTGCCGCAGATGGATTTGTACTTTTAGATCACGAACTTACGATCAAGGCTTTTAACTCGAAAGCCAAGGGCTATGTACAATTGAATAAAAATCAAACCGAATTCGAAGCTGGCCGTAATATTTACGAGTATATAGAAAGTTCCAAACAGGGGTATTTCAGGTCGGCAATTAAAAACGTGTTTGGAGGGGAGATAGTTGAATATGACAGGCGCTATCGCCGGGATGCAACATCAATACAATGGATACGTTTCACGTTAACACCTGTTATAGAAGACGAGGTGGTTAAGGGAGTATGTATAACAGGCAGAGATGTCACAGTTCGCAAGTTATATCTTCAAAACCTGGAAGATCAAAACAAAACGTTCAGGGAAATCTCATGGATGCAGTCACATTTAGTGAGAGCCCCACTGGCACGGATCATGGGTTTAATTGACATTTTAAAAACCGCCCGAGATGACGACTTCGATGAAGCGATCAATTATATCTTGTCATCTGCACATGAACTGGATGGGGTTATCAATAAAATCACGGTAGAGTCAAATACCATCATCAGTAAATACCCTATACCTATTGATATTGATCCGGCAAAAAGTAATTAAAACACAAACGTATTTTATATAACAAAGCCACCTTAAAGGTGGCTTTGTTATAGTATCTCAGATTACTTCAGCTCAATTTGGCGGCTCGCCATTTTCGCTTCTTCTTTTTTGGCAATATCCACTTTAAGGATACCTTCTTCATAAGCCGCTTCAATCCGGCTGTGGTCGGCCTGTTCAGGCAAGGTAAACGAACGCACGAAAGAGGAATAACTAAACTCACGTTTAGCATAACGTTTGTTCTCTTCACTACTTTCATTTTGATTTTCTACCGTGATGTTTAACACATTCCTGTCCAGGCTGATCTTAAAATCCTGTTTCTTCAGGCCCGGCGCAGCAAGATCTATGTGGAAATGATCAGTAGTTTCGCTGATGTTAACGGCAGGTACGCGGGTTACCATACGGTCATTAAAAAATGTGTCATTAAAGATTGATTCAAAAACGTCATTAAAGCCTGGCAATAATGCGTTCGCTCCTTTGTTGTTGTTAAATTTAACCAGTGTCATGGCTTTATTTTTTTAATGTTTATAATTTATTACTGATCACGGTATTACAACATCAATACCAATATAACCAACCCGTAAAAATTTCAGTAAAAAACTGAAATTTTTACAGTCCTGATGTCATTTTTTCAGAGACTGAGATTTTTAAACAGGTCTCTTGTAATGATGCGCACATTATGAGCAATATCATCTAATGTGCAATGCAGTATTCTTACCGGCAGTGGGATACCGTTCTGCACCTCTGTAAAATCCATGTATAATATGGATTGTTCTGATAAGTCATCGGTGCCTTTAAATTGTTCAACAATGGCCATTGCCTGCTCGCGGTCTTTACCAAGATCAAAGTTGCCGTAGGTTTCAAATCCAGCCGGAGTTTTAATATGCAGTGAAATTTGATAGTTAGTTTCCATATGTTAAAGATTTAGAAAACAAGTACAACAAATATTCCAATCCCCACCTCATTAAATATTTCAACTATCAGTTATCAAACTATTTTTTAGTTATCACGTTGTCAAAGTATATATCAAATATTGTTAGGGGTGTATTGTTAACTTATGGATGATTTTTTAAAGCGTTTGCCCAATACGGGGCAAACAGATATACGGTTATTTGCCGCGGCCGTCAGCGCTTCCAATAATGGCGTAGTAATCACTGATCACACGCAGCCGGACGAACCAATAATATATTGCAATAAAGCGTTTGAATCCATCACGGGGTATAACAATAAAGAAATTGTTGGTCACAATTGCCGCTTTTTACAGGATGGTGATGATAACCAGGATGCCCGTCACCTGCTGCGTAAAGCCATCAAAAACGGTGAACACTGCAAGGTGGAGATCCGTAATTACAAAAAAGACGGTCGACTTTTCTGGAATGAATTAATGATTTCGCCTGTAAAAGATCAGGATGGTAATATCACGAATTTTATCGGCATACAAAATGACATTACCCGGCGGAAAGAAGCGGAAGATGCATTGGCAGCAGAAAAAGGACATTTAGAGGAACGAGTATTAGAGCGGACTGAAGATTTACAGGAAAGCGAAACCTATTTGGCCAGCATCATTGAAACCATTCGGGAGAGCCTGATGGTGCTGGATGAAAAAATGAGAGTTTTAAGCGTTAACGATCACTTTTGCCGTTTTTTTAAATCAACGGAAAAAGAAATCAGGGGCAAAGTTCTTTTTGAACATCATAATGGTCAATGGAATTTACCCGAGTTAAAGAACCTGCTGATCAATGTTTTGCCGAATAATAATCCTTTCGAGGGCTTTGAAATAGAAAATGAGTTTCCAAACATTGGCCGTAAGCTGTTGGTATTAAATGCACGCCAGGTTACGTTGAAAGGAAAATACCAGAACAGGATACTGCTTGCCATTGAAGATATTACTGAGCGCAGGGAAATAGAACAGCGGAAGGAGGATTTTATCAGCATTGCCAGCCATGAGATGAAAACACCATTAACCAGCATTAAAGGAAACCTGCAATTGCTGCAAAGAAAAGCAATTCAAAATAACGACACCCAATATTTAAGCGGATTTGAAACGGCTGCCAAATCAATTGCGCGGTTGGAAAAACTGATCTATGACCTGTTAGATGTATCAAAGATCCAGTCAGGAAAAGTAGGCTTCTATTTTACCAAATTTAATTTTGGACAGCTGATTACCGAAGCAGTAAATGGCGTACAGGCAACAACGCAGACTCATAAATTAGTAATGACAGGTTCGGCAGATATGGTAATTACTGCCGACTTTGGTAGATTGGAACAGGTATTACTTAACCTGCTCAGTAATGCCATCAAATACTCGCCTGATGGGAAAAAGATAATGGTTCATACCAGTATATTACCCGACTATGTAAAAGTATCCATTACAGATACCGGCGTAGGCATACACGAACGGGATCATAAAAGAATTTTTGAGCGGTTTTACAGAGCTGATCAAATTTCGGAGAAATTCCCCGGCGTAGGTATAGGTCTGTATGTCAGTAACGAGATCATCAAAGAACATAAAGGCACTCTGTGGGTAGAAAGTCAGGAGGGCCAGGGCTCCGTTTTTAGTTTTACTATTCCTATCAATCGTTAATAAAATGAGCAAAATACTGATCTGTGATGATGAACAGGAAATACTGGATATCACCCGGCTGATCCTGGAAGATTCCGGGCACGAGGTTGTAGCAGTAATGGATAGCAATACCGTGGCCTACTTAATAGAACGGGAAAAGCCCGATGTGCTGCTTATTGATCTGTGGATGCCGGGAATGTCAGGTGATCAGGTGGTAAGACAACTTCGAAAAAACGACTCGTTAAGGAGTATCCCCATTGTCGTGATTTCGGCAAGTAAAGAAGGAAAAGAAATCGCTTATGCAGCAGGTGCAGATGATTTCCTCGAAAAACCGTATGATATAGATGACCTGGTTGCTATAGTGGAAAAGCAATTGGCATAACGCCTGAAACGTTAACAGAATTAGTTTTTCATTAAACCTGTTTTCAAAAGCATTAGTTCAACGGAAGCGTAAATTTAAACGTACTGCCTTTTCCGGGTTTGCTCTCGACCCAGATTTTTCCATGATGACGGTTAATGATTTCAGCACACAGGTAAAGACCGATGCCGAAACCCGCGATTTTCTCTGTTTCTTTACTCTCTACCCGATAATGGGGCAGAAATAGCTTTTCAATTTCTGGTGGTTCTACGCCAAGCCCCTGGTCTATGACACTTACCTCCACGGTGGTATCGTGAAGTACGTAACCTATTTCAATCTCTGCACTTTTATCAGAATATTTTGCCGCATTACTCAACAGGTTTACCAGCACCTGCTCTATTTTTTCACGGTCAGCATTTACAGTTACGGCTTCGCTGGGAGCATTCACTATATGGTGCGTAGCCGTTATAAATAAAGTTTCTTCCACTACCTCGTTGATCAGCGTGTCAAGGCGGAACTCTTCTTTGTTTAAATGTATTTTACCGGCTTCAGCACCTGACAGATTCAGGAGGCTATTGATCATATTGAGCATTTTTTTGACCTGTTTATCCACTTTGGACAGTGCACCAATCGAAAAATTATCTTTCTGCTTTTTAGCCCAGTTATTCAGCATCTGCACATAAGCCTTCAAAGCGGTCAGGGGTGTTTTCAACTCATGGCTAACCATACCAATAAACTTACTGCGCCTCAGGTCACTTTGTTTTTGCTCGGTGATATCCATGATGATTCCTGAGAAGTAGCTGTTGCCTACATTTGGACTGCTGAAACCGCCCGTTACGCTCAGCCATTTTTGTTTATGATCAGGAACTGCCACAATGGGGAATTCAATGTAAAGCGCATGTTGTTTTCTAAAGGCATTTTCAATAGCCTCCACAGCACTTTTTCTATGCTTTACTACAACTTTTAACATGGCATCCTCAAAAGACATATCTTCTTTTGGCAAAAAGCCGAATAGTTCCCTGGTACGTTCCGACGGCAGGAATTTCCTGGATACGGGGTCAATGATCCAAATACCTACATTAGCAGAATCAAGCGCAATTTCGGCTATATCTATAGCCTTAAAAGGCTCAGGGAGATCTGGATTATAGTTCTCATCAGGAAACTCGTTCACGCCACTTTGGTTATTCATATCAACCCTCAAATGCAATGTACTGCAAAATACTTTATTTAAAAAACACATCATCTTTATCGATAGTGCATCATTAACATACTACTATGCCGTTAAACATATAGGCCAGGCTTAAAATTATTTCTTGCTCTTATTAATTATTTTATAAATATCTAATCTTCTGTCTTTCAGGTTTCTTACTGCGCCAAAATTATGAAGTTCTTTTAACAAATCTACATCCACATCGGCTATCAAGGTTGTTTCGGTATTAGGTGTGGCTTCCGCTTTGATACCATTACTTGGGAAAGAAAAATCCGAAGGCGTAAAAACAGCTGACTGTGCATATTGTATATCCATGTTATGAACTTTGGGTAAATTCCCCACACTGCCCGCTATAGCAACATAACATTCGTTTTCTATGGCCCTGGCCTGTGCGCAGCTTCTAACCCGTGTATAGCCGTTTTGAGTGTCAGTCATAAAAGGCACAAAAAGAATTTGCATCCCCTGTTCTGCCAATAATCGGGGCAGTTCCGGAAATTCTACGTCATAACAGATCAATATCCCGATCTTGCCGCAATCCGTATCGAAGGTAGTAATGTGATCTCCGCCTACCATTCCCCAGGCACTTTGTTCAGCCGGCGTTAAGTGAATTTTACGGTACATTTCATAAGAACCATCCCTGCGGCAAAGATATCCTACATTTTGCAGCACCCCGTTGTCCAGGTAAGGCATACTACCTGTTATAATATTAATGTTATAACTGATTGCGTACTCCATAAATTTATCGCGCAAAGGAATAGTGAAATTTGCTATTTCACGCATCGCATCAGCCCCGCTTAAATGGTTGTAAGCCGTCATTAACGGCGCATTGAACAATTCCGGGAACAGTACAAAATCACTTTGGTAGTCACTGATCACATCTACAAAAAATTCAATTTGTTCGCACAACGATTCCATATTCTCAAATGGGCGCATTTGCCATTGCACCAAACCTAACCTGATAATGGATTTTTTGGAGTTGATATGAGCCGCTTCCTCGTTGTAATAAATATTATTCCACTCCAATAATGACGCGTATTCAAGCGATTGCGTATCTCCGGGTAAATAGCCTTTTAGTATCTTCCTAACGTGGAAATCGTTAGCCAACTGAAAAGATAAAGTTGGATCGTGAATTTCTTTACCTTTTACTTTCTCCAGGTAGGCTTTAGGCGTTAGCTTATCAGCGTAGTCTTTGTATTTTGGGATACGTCCTCCGGCGATTATCGCCCGCAGGTTATGCCTTTCGCATATTTCTTTACGTGCATCATATAACCTTCTGCCTATGCGCATCCCCCGGTGGTCGGGATGAACAAAAAAGTCAATTCCGTACAGTACATCTCCGTCTTTATCATGTGTTGAAAATGTATAATTGCCAGTAATTTGTGCATAGGTATGGTTGTCACCAAATTTGTCATAATCTACTATCAGTGAGAGCGCACAGCCGGCAATTGACCCGTTGACCAATATGCAGATCTGGCCTTCAGGAAATATTTTAACAAGTTCGTTGATATGTGGTTCTCCCCAATAGGAAGCGCCTTCCCATTCAGCGTATGCTTCAATCATCGAAGCTTTTAAGCCTAAATAATCTTCCTTGGTCAGCGTTCTTAATTCTATTTTTAAATCTTCGTTTTTAATTTCTTTTTCCATTTTCATAATTAGTCCTTTCTGCAATGACAAATGTAAAGTGCAGATCAGAATTTAAAAGTAAAAAAAAAGCATCCTCCCGGTAAGGAGGATGCCCACAATAATATTTATAGATATTAAGCTATTTTTACATTTACTGCGTTAGGGCCTTTACGGCCTTCTTCTACATCAAAACTAACTACGTTATTCTCGCGAATGTTATCAATTAAGCCTGTAGAGTGAACAAAAATCTCGCTACCACCATTGTTTGGTGTAATAAATCCGAATCCTTTTGTTTCATTAAAAAATTTTACTGTTCCTTGTTGCATTGTATTGTTTATTGAATAAGTCTACAAGGTAGGCATAATTATCGAGATATTTTCTTTTTGGTGAAAAAATTTAACGATGGTTAAATTGGTGGGTATTTAAAAAACGAAAAAACAAAATATTTGCTTTGCTGTTTTATAGCCGAAGTTCTGATTTAACGGGACGATATTGCGAAACAAACTTTTATATTATTTGAACTATGAAAAATCCATTTAAAAAAAGTGACCACACCGTTCTCATCGCCGGAATCGCAATCGCCAGTGTTGCAGCAGGCGCTTTAGCCTATCTTTTCCTGTCAGAAAGCGGCAACGAAACCCGGAAAAGCCTGAAAAAGAAAATTAAAGCAATAGCCAAGGATGCCGCAAGTGACGTTATCCAAAAAAAAGCTAAATTTTCTAAAAAAGTAAGTGAGGCCATAGCTGACGAAGCCATCAAATAGCCTTTTAAATTATAAAAGACATCCTGCAGATCTGGGTGTCTTTTATAATTTGCTGATAAACTTTCTCAAATAGCTATTAAGGATCTGGCTCCTGATACCATTTAACGTTTACTTTAGTATTAAAATAATTTATTTACTTAAATAGCAAAAACGGGAACAGGCTTTGCTATGCACATGGAAAAACGTTATGTCTAAAAGAATACTCGTAATTGACGATGATGAGGATATTTTGGAAATCCTGCATATCGTTTTCCAGGAAGAAGGGTATGAAGTAATATTATCTAATACAGGTAAAGCAGCTGAACATATTCAGATTATCCATCCTGATTTGATTCTTCTTGATGTACGCATTGAAGGTTCAGCTAAGCGGGGTGATGAAATCTGCGCTGAACTAAAAGAGCAATACAAAGAAAAAATGCCGATTATCCTGGTTTCGGCAGAAACAGATCTGGAAGTACTGGCTAATGAATGTGGTGCGGATTATTATATCAGTAAACCTTTTGATATATACCAGTTATTGATGCAGGTGCAAAAATTTCTGGTTTAGTTAATACAACATTATTTTACTGATAATATTTACCGAAACTCGAAATTTTGCGACTTTCGTATATTGAAATTTACGATGACCCAATGGAAGAAAATCACAAGAACCCAAAAGAGGTTAAAAAAATCAGTTTCGGCCCGAAAAAATTAAAAACATTCTTCGTTAAACATTTAGATAAAATTTATGCTGCAAAAGCTCACCTGGTAGGTCACTTACCTAAAATAGCCGATGAAGCTCATTTTTCAGATTTACGGTACGCTATACTGGAAACGATGGAAGATGTGGAAAAGCAGTTGGCCAGAATGGAAATTATATATAATATCCTGGATGCAGAACGCTCCGATGCCAGCTATAGCGGGTTATCGGGATTGGTTGATGACGCATTTACTGATATTGTTTTACACAGCGCTGAGCCTGAATTTCGTGATCTGGCTATAGCATTTTATATGCAAAATATAGAAAGCATGGAAGCGTCATCTTTCCAGGTTTTACAGATGGCCGCTGTGAAATTAAAGAATAACCAGATCAAACAATTGATTAAGGAAAACTACGATGAGGCCAAAGCAGACCGTACTTTACTTTTACTCATCACGGCAAAGTATATTACGGCTAAAGAATAATGAGATTAAAAAAATACCAATACCTTAAAAACACCATAGCTAAAAAATCGCTCTTGGTCGAATTCTATGCAAAATGATAGCCGAAATGCTGAGCTCTGTAAAGTTCAAACTAAACAAGAGGATGGAAATGGCATTAAACCATTTCCTATACATAAAAATTAATCTTTAGTAAATTCTAAATAAACTAATATTGACATCTTCACCTTGCCATAAACAATTAAAACAATCTTCATGAAAAAGCTTATACTATTTTGTTTATGCCTTTTACCAGCGGCCCTAATGGCGCAGGATGCCTCCAATATGATCCCGCAAAAAAACGCGGTAAAAGATACCGCCAACCAGCGGGACTTAATCGATATCGGCAAGACCTTATTCCATATCAATCCTCATGCGCCCAGGATACAACGCGAAAAAAAGATCTATTTTTCGATTTTGCCTGTGCCTGGCTCCGTACCCGGCGGTGCAGGCCGTGCGCTGATCACCAGCACCACCGCAGCCACCTACCTGGGGGCTAAAAGCACTACTAACCTATCCAGTGTAAACTTCGCACCTTACTGGAACTTAAAAAGCAGGTTCGGGTTGCCGTTGCGTTCGAGTGTTTGGTTAAAAGATAATACCTGGAACATACAGGGCGATATCCGCTTTCTGGTTTATCCGCAATATACCTGGGGCTTGGGCAGCAGCCATAGTAACAATGACAAAACATTGGTTGACGATAATTTTATCCGCTTTTACCAAAGTGCGCTTAAACAGGTTACGCCATATTTCTTTGCTGGTTTTGGATATGCGCTTGACTACCATACTGGTATTAAAAGTGATGACCCCACTGTGAATCTTACCCAATTCACACATTACAACTATGGCACCAAAGGCAGTTCGGTTTCTTCCGGCATTACCTTTAACCTGCTCTACGATACCCGTAACAACTCTATTAACCCACTGCCAGGCGCTTATGCCAATGTTGTTTACCGGGCAAACCCAAGCTTTTTAGGAAGTGATAATTACTGGAATTCGTTGTACATTGATCTGAGAAAATATGTAGCCATGAATCCATCCAAACCTAATCAGCAAAATACGCTTGCCTTTTGGTCATATTTCTGGACGGTTTTTAATAGCGATGCCCCTTATCTCGACCTGCCGAGTATTGGCTGGGATCCTTATAACCGCTCTGGCGAAGGCATGGATCAAAACCGTTACCGTGGCAAATCACTATTTTACTTTGAAACGGAATATCGCCGGGATATTACAGCTAACGGTTTGCTGGGCTTTGTCGCCTTTACCAACATCAATTCCGTTAGTGGTTCAGGCACCTTATTTACTTCATGGCACCCTGCTGCCGGCACAGGCCTTCGCATCAAGTTTAATAAGGGATCAAACACAAACATAGGCCTTGATTACGGATTTAGTAAAGGATATGATGCTTTAATATTAAATGTTGGCGAAGCTTTTTAACGGGATTGCGGTTTCATCCTAACCTGGCTCGTTTTGCTTGCCTTGTTTGATCTGCGGAATGGTAAATTAATTAGACAATCATGCTTTTATGATTGCTGTAAGTAAAGCGGCGGCTCGTTTGGTATATTTATTCTCGCATAATTTTGTATAGATCAATATGTTGTAAATTTGGAACAACCTTTAGTCTATTTTAATTACTTGAATCCTGATATATTCTATACTAATCTGTACCATGTAGCCGCTATGGCAACCCTGTTTTCGGGGCTTACACTTGCGCTGCTTTTAGCACTTGCAAAAAGAGAAGGCCAAACATCCAACCTGTTTTTAAGTGCCGCTTTAGCTGTAATTGTACTGAAGGCTGGCGGGCTATCGCCGATTTTTTTACCGGCGCTGGGGCCGCTATTGTAT
Source organism: Mucilaginibacter sp. (assembly GCF_965277465.1). Lineage (GTDB taxonomy): Bacteria > Bacteroidota > Bacteroidia > Sphingobacteriales > Sphingobacteriaceae > Mucilaginibacter. The sequence continues at coordinate 606,861 of NZ_CBDICW010000001.1, read as the reverse complement.
TTTTATGTGCGGCGGATGACGGCAGCAAATCTTCAATTTGCACGAAAGGATATACTGCATTTTTGCCCTTTGCTGGTTGCATATTGGATGCCCGGTTGGCTGGTAATCATTTCGGTTATTATTTATTTATACCTGTCGCACCGATTGATACAGCATTTTTATAACCGATTGCAGCCGTTGCTAATGGATAGGCCGCGCTTTGCCTTCCGCAGGTTAGATAGGGCCTTACAACTGCTCGGCTTGCTTTGCCTGTTATGGCTGTTTAATGATGCCTTGAGCATTACCATTGCTTTTGTGCTTATTGGCATGGCTGCCGAAGTGATATTAAAATTGGATAGCACCACGCAACTGGCCACGCCGGTAACCGATAGATATGATGCAAAGGAAAAAAGCCGCAGGCTAAAGGAAGCCGTAGCTGCAAATCATCTTTATAAAGATGCAGAACTGACATTGACCTCCCTGGCGGTAAAGCTGAATATCCACCCGCACGATTTATCGCGGATTATTAATGTGGGGTTGGGAAAAAACTTTAACGACTTTATTAATGAGTTCAGAGTACGTGAAACTGCCCGGAAAATGCGCGACCCGGCCCACGACCGGCTCACACTGCTGGGAATTGCCTATGAGTCGGGGTTTAATTCTCAAAGAACTTTCAACCGCGTTTTTAAAGAGATGACCGGCAAAACCCCGGTAGAATATAAGAACGGCCTGAAAAAAGAACTGCCAAATGATAAGTTGGCCACTCCATCACACTTACCGCCGGTAATATTGCGTTCACAAAGCCCGTTAAGCTGGGCTGCTGTAAAATCAAATCGCAATTACATGATTAAAAATTATTTCAAAATTGCCTGGCGCAACCTTGTTAGAAATAAAGCTTTATCGTTTATTAATATAGGTGGTCTTGCAGTGGGCATGGCCGTGGTGATGCTTATCAGTTTGTGGATTTTGGATGAAGTATCATTTAATAAAAATCACGGTAATTACCACCGTATAGCCCAGGTAGTACAAAATATAACCAATAATGGCGAAGTGAAAACCTCGTTGCACGTACCGTATCCTTTAGCAGCCGAGCTGCGCAAAAACTATGGCAGTGATTTTAAGGCTGTAGCCATGGCAACACTCCCAAGAGATTATATAGTGGCTTCAGGTAATAAAAAGCTGACCGAGCAAGGCTGCTTTATGGAAAGCGGAGGGCCAGCCCTGTTTACACTAAACATGCTCAAAGGCAGAGGCGATGCGATAAAGGATCCATCGTCGATATTAATATCCGCGGCTACAGCAAAGGCACTTTTCGGCAATGTGAACCCAATGGGTAAAATATTGAAGTTAAATTTGAGGTGGAACGGTTTAGATAATCTAAAAATAGCCGGCGTTTATGCAGATCTGCCCGCGAATACCACGCTTGCAGGCATGGCCTTTATTGGTTCATGGGGCCACTTTGAGGCAGGCCTGGGCGGAATGATTGATCCATGGGGACCAGGCATTGTTAACTTATATGTTCAACTGGCTCCCAATGCCGACCTTGACAAGGTATCTTTAAAAATAAGGGATGAAATGCTCCGGCATTTAAAACCAGTTGCAGCTTCAGTAAAACAGGCACTGTTTCTGCAGCCCATGAGTAAATGGCATTTATACAGCGAGTTTAAAGATGGAAAAAATACCGGTGGCGAAATACAATATGTGTGGCTTTTTGGTATTGTAGGCGTGTTTGTACTGCTGCTGGCCTGTATTAACTTCATGAACTTAAGTACCGCGCGGTCTGAAAAACGCGCGCGCGAAGTAGGGATACGCAAGGCAATTGGTTCATCGCGCAGCCAATTGATATACCAGTTTTACGGCGAATCATTACTTTGCGTATTGCTGGCATTTTTAGCCTCGTTACTGTTGGTTGAATTAAGTATTGCAGCCTTCGATGAGCTGGCCGGTAAACAGATAGCCATTCCCTGGAACAGCCCGGCATTTTGGCTCGCGGGCATTGGCCTCAGTTTTATCACTGCTATTATCAGTGGCAGCTATCCGGCACTCTACCTGTCGTCATTTAAGCCGGTAAAGGTATTGAAGGGGGTGTTTCTGGTCGGGCGGCTGGCTTCAGCCCCGCGTAAAGTACTGGTGGTATTTCAGTTTACCGTTTCTATTGTGCTCATCATCGGTACTATTGTAGTTATCCGGCAGATACTTTTTGCCAAAGACCGCCCCGTAGGCTATAGCCAGGACAGATTGGTTGTAATACCCATCCGGTCTATGGAAATTCACCAAAATTTTGATGTGATAAAACAGGCCCTGACAAGTAACGGCACAATAACTGAAATGGCCGAAGCAGATGCTCCGCCAAATAAAGTTGCAGGTACTACAGGCGGTGTTGCATGGCCCGGAAAAGACCCTAATCTGAGTGCAGATTTTGGCCAGGAAGATATTTCATACAATTATGGCAAAACCATTGGCTGGGAATTAGGCGCAGGCCGCGATTTCTCACCTTCATTCATTTCCGATTCAGCGGCGGTGATCATTAACCAGGCAGCGGCTGATTTTATGGTCATGAAAAAACCGACAGAAAGCTACATAACCTTTTATGGTAAACGGTTTAAAATCATAGGAGTAACAAAAGACGTAATTAACCGGTCGCCTTACGGGCAGGTGCCACCAATGGTTTATTTTTTGGCTAAATGGGCGGGAGGCTGTATCCTGTTAAAGATAAGCCCGACAATGGGTACTGGTAAAGCTATTAGCAACATCGCTTCGGTGTTAAAAACCGAAAATCCACAACAGCCGTTTGAGTATCACTTTGTTGACCAGGAATATGCCAAAGAATTTGGAAACGAGGAACGCATAGGCAAACTGGCTACCGTATTTGCCGGCCTGGCTATTTTTATCAGTTGCCTCGGGCTGTTTGGCATGGCATCATTTATGGCCGAACAGCGAGTTAAAGAAATAGGTATACGTAAGGTGCTTGGCGCATCCGTGTTCGCCCTGTGGCAATTGCTATCAAAAGATTTTGCCATACTGGTATCTATATCAATAATTATAGCCTCGCCTGTGGCTTATTACTTTATGCACAACTGGCTGAACAATTATCAGTACCATACCGATTTTGCCTGGTGGATATTTTTCATTACAGCTATTGGCGCTATACTAATCACATTGATAACGGTAAGCTTCCAGTCCATAAAAGCAGCATCAGCAAACCCGATAAAAAGTTTGAAGACAGAATAGCAAGCTAAAATCCACTTAAAGCAGTAATTCGAAGTGATCTAAATTTAATCCGCTATTAGATTCGACATTTTTTATCATTTCATGTGTCTTGTTAACCCGCTGCCTTTAATTGTTAAATTTGTCTAATTTTCCAGTTTCAAACTTAAATTATCTTGTAAATGGGCCGCTTAACCATCTTTGTTTTTATATGTTTTTTATGGAGTACTGTTATTTGCAAGGCTCAAAAAAGCGCCGTAATTAAGGTGACCGACAGGCAGCAATTTGCTCAATTAGGCGATTTTAAACTCGAAGGGGGCGGGATCTTGAAGGATTGCCGTGTTGGCTACCGTACCTATGGGCATTTAAACGAAAGCAGAACAAATGGTGTATTGTTTCCGACCTGGTTTGGCGGCACAGCAAAAAATGTTGAACAATATATGTCGCCCTGGAAAGTGGTTGATACTACCCGTTTCTTTTTAATTATTGTTGATGCCTTGGGCGATGGTGTATCCTCATCGCCATCTAATAGTGTCAGGCAACATGGCCCGGCGTTTCCCGCGTTTTCAATCGGCGATATGGTACAAAGCCAGTACCAGTTGCTTATACAAAAGTTAAACATCAAACATCTGCACGCAGTGATGGGTATATCAATGGGTGGATTTCAAACCTTTCAATGGGGTGTAAGTTTTCCCGATTTTGCCGATTGCCTTATTCCATTGGTTGGCAGCCCGCAACTTAATGGGTACGATCTGTATAATTTAAATATCGTGCGTAAAATAATCGAAGCAGATACTGCTTTTAACCATGGGCATTACAAGGTTAATCCAATAATTGCACCTGCAGCCATGTACCTTGATTTTAGCCTCACCACTCCGGCATACAAGGCAAAAACAATACCTCGCGAAAATTTCTACGCATTATTAAAAAACGTAGAGAAGGCACCAAGAGCAACCGATTGGAATGATACCTACTACCAATTAATTGCTGTACTTGGACAAGATATTGCTAAAAACTATAATGGCTCATTAAGCGAAGCGGCAAAGCACATCAAGGCAAAAATGCTGATCATCACCTCGCTGCAAGATCATCTGGTTAACCCTGCACCGGCCATCGCATTTTCAAAACTTTTGCCGGCAAAACTGATCATGTTAAATTCCGAATTAGGGCATCAGGCACCAAATTTTGATGATCCGGAGCAGAAAATCGCTATTAAGGAAATACTTGCCGCCGAAAAGTAAAAGCATCTTGGATGATTTTATTTCTTTTTACGGTTAAAGCTGGCAATGTTACTTCCATCATAACAATACACCCCATCAGAGGCTCCAAACCAAATTCGCCCATCATTAGCTTCTAAAATCCCACAGATCATTCCATGGTTTGGCTTTATTTCGGTTACAGTGGGCTTTTTATTTGATAAGGATCTTTCATCATAACGGGATAGCGCCCATTGGCTCTTAGCACTTACAAAACCATTTAAAGCTTTCTCGTCAAAACGATATAGTGCCCAATCCTGGCCGTTGGCTTTTTCTGAACTTGTCCAGATATTGCCCTTTTTATCTTCGTAGATATAACCCACAAAATTCCGGCTGAAATTGGTAAATGTGCTGCCGTTGCAACGCCAAAGCCCATCAAAGCCACCAAGCCAGATATTGCCTTTTTTATCTTCGATGATAGAACGAACATTTGTAAAGGGCTTGCCCTTATAGGTGAAAACTGTAAATTTTTTTCCATCATAAAAGCAGGCATTACCCCTTGTGCCAAACCAAAATTTGCCTGTTTTATCTTCGATGATTAAATTAATATCATTGTCGGACAGCCCGGATTTGGTTGTAAAATTTCTGAAGGACTTCCCATCATAACGGCTTGCTCCGCCACCGGTACCGAACCAAATATTGCCCGCTTTATCTTCATAAATACAAGTAACGTCGTTCCCGGCAAGCCCATCCCTGGTTGTGAAATTTTTAAACGATTTACCATCGTAATAATAAACACCGGAGCCGATTGAGCCGAACCACAAGTTGCCATTCCCGTCTTCCAAAACAGAAAAGAAGCGGGCTGAACTTACTTTACTGGTAATATTGGTAAACGTTTTTCCATCGTACCTAAAAATACCATCAAATGCAGCAACCCAAATATTGCCCTTTTTATCTTGTATAATATTACGGGCGATTTGGCTGGGCCCTGCGGAATTGATTACGCTCCTGGCTCCAGCCTTTATATTGTCTTTTGGCAAGTCTGTTTTTACTTGTCCCCTGCAAGGTGTACAAAAAACAAGCGTCAGCAACAAAGCGTAAATAGATGAGTAGTTTTTCATTTATTCTTTTAATTATATTATAATCGCTTTTAACAACTATCAGCTCCAGGCTGAATGATTTAAATCAGCAATACACATTATTGCTGCATTTTTCATCTTTAAAAAACCATGATGGTCTTTCCATCATAACGATACAACCCGCCCGTGACTCCTCCAAACCAGATACTTCCATCCTTAGCTTCTAATATCCCCCTGATAAATGAAGTAATATTTATAGCCGCTCCCTCCATAATTTCGGTTACAGCAGGATTTTTATCGTACAAGGAATTTGCATCATAACGGGAAAGTGCCCAGCCCCCCTTATTAGGATCTGTTACACTAATCGTCCAGATGTTTCCTTTTTTATCTTCTATCATGGTAATAACTCGCCTCTTCGATGCCTTAGTAACGGTACTGCCGTTATAGCGCCAAAGGCCCTGCTCACCATATAAAATAACACCACCGGGCGATATTCTTTTTTTATCTGCGAGTAAAAAGGCGTCGAACCAAATATTGCCTTTTCTATCTTCCATTATCGACCTAACGCCGGTAAAAGTTTTACCGGCCTTGTTTTTGAAAATGGTAAATGTTTTTCCATCATAAAAACAAAGTTCGCCAGGGCTGCCAAACCATAATTTCCCGGTCTTGTCTTCAGTTATAATAGTGATACTGTTATTGGAAAGTCCTTCTTTAGTTGTAAAATTTTGAAAAGATTGCCCATCGTAACGGCTTACTCCTCCTTCTGTGCCGAACCAAATATTACCGGCTTTATCTTCATAAATAGCCGTAACTCTATTGTTGGCAAGCCCCTCTCTGGTTGTAAAATGTTTAAAGTCTGCCCGTTTGGCAGGTATGCCTGACTGACCCACGGGCAACGATTTCTCATTATAATAGTAAACGCCTGAATCCCTGGTGGCTAACCAAAAATTTCCTTTCCGATCTTGCAGAACATCCCAAAACATGGGCGAACCAACTCTGCTTGTAAGGTTGGTAAACGATTTTCCATCGTATTTAACCACGCCTTTATTGTAAGCAATCAAAATGTTCCCGCTCCTATCTTGCTTTATATTCCTAAAAGTTTTATTAAAATTGATAGAGTCTGTAGTTTCGGACCAGATATACGGTCCTTTTGTTTGGCTTGGCCCTTTACAGGAGGTGTAAAAAGCAAACACCAGGAATAAGGTGTAAATTTGTGTATGTATCTTCATTTTTCTGCTATTATCAAAGTTGATGCAGCGAAATTACTTTGATATCTTTCAGCACGGGGAATTTGGATTGTAAATAAAAATGTAAACTTTGTAAATAAAAGCCTGACGTTATGCATCTTAGTCGAAATCTGCTCTCCGGGAAAAGCAAATACCTGCTTACACTGATATTACTCCTGTTTATCTCTGCAATCTGCGTGGCTTTCAGCATAAACAGGAGTGACGACTTTGATATTGCCAGAAGGGAAATTTTGCTCCGCAGGATCGGACATGAGTTACTCTTACAATCGGGCGACAGTACCTCAAGGGTGCTCCCGGTAAAAAAGATAGCAGCAAATGAGTACCAGATCATGTTTGAAAATAAATTCACTTTTCAACCGGATTCCCTGGTGAACACCACCCGGCGTTTGTTGGCCAAAGATCCGCTCGCAGGTGATTATGTGGTTAATGTTTTAAACAGTGGTAACTCCAGTGTTGCTTATGGATATGCTATATCGCAAAATAAAAAAGATGATATTGTAGCATGCCTTGGAAGAAAGCAACCGAAAGCCTCTTACATGATCAATATCCAATTCAAACACACGGGCATAAGCACAGTAAAGAATAGGTATATTTTGGGCAGCCTGCCATTTTTAGCGTTTGTTGGTTTTGTTTTTTTGAGATCGGTTAAACCGCGGAGAGCAGCGCCAACGGATCAAAATACCGGCATGTTAACTTTAGGAGCAGTGTTGTTTGATGCAAAGCAACGGCAATTAGTAATAAATAAAAATATCATAGACCTAACCGGAACAGAAAACCGGATACTGCGGATTTTAGCGCTGTCGCCCAATGAAACCATAGCGAGGAACCGGCTACAAAAAGAGATATGGGAAGACGAAGGCGTAATTGTAGGGCGCAGTCTGGATATGTTCATATCAAAACTTAGAAAAAAACTGGAGCCTGATCCTAATATCAACATTGTTGTTATCCGCGGCAAAGGATATAAGCTTGAGGTTAGCTGATAGGCGGGGTTTCTATTCCAAAAACGTTCAGCACCTTTTTAAGTGCACCTTCGCTATGCATCAGCGCTCCGTTTTCAAGTGATATTTTTGCTGCATTGGCCGCTCTGTGCCGCATGCTTACTTCATAGGCTGCAATGGCTTTGTGCACCGTATTATATTTATTTGAGGTTAGGCAGTCGCTTAGTTCCAGCGCATCAAACATGGCTGTATTTGCGCCTTCACCTTCAAAGGGCGGCATTACATGGGCGGCATCGCCAAGTAATGTTAAATTGGGCATGGCTTTCCAAGTTTGATCCAAAGGCATACAATAAATTGGCCGGGGCGTAGCAGGTGTTCCCGCATTTTCAAAAAGTTTGTACCAGGTATTGCTCCATCCGCTGTATTCTTTTTTAAACCAGGCCAATAATTGTGTTTTATCAGCAAAATCCAATCCGCTGTTTAATGCCCAGTTTTCAGCGGGCTTAAAGCTTGCGTAAAAACCCAGGCTGCCATTCGCTTTCTGGCCGCCCAATATGTTTTGTCCGTTTTCGAAAGCCATTAGCTTACCACCGTTTAGCAATGTATAAATATGGGGTATCTTTTTTGCTGCATCTTCAACATTAATTTCAAGCATGGTAATACCTGTATAAAAAGCTTTGATAGGTGTAACGTACGGGCGAATTTTTGAACTGGCACCATCAGCAGCAATTACAACATCTGCGTAAGCCGCTGATCCGTTTTTAAAATACAGTAACCAACCTTCATTTTGTTTTTCCATTGAAACAAAATGGCTGTTCCAAACAACCGTTTCCGGCTTTAAAGACGTTAAAAATATTTTCCTTAATGCCCCCCTTTCTATTTCGGGGCGGGCAGGCTCATCGCCTAAATCTTTTTCAGGGCTGGGTTTGTGGTCGCTGAAAATAATTTCTGCCCGTTCATTTACGATAACCTTTTTATCTGCACCTTTACGAACATTCTTTTTAAACTCGTCTGCCAAACCAGCTTTGCGTATAGCAGCCCATCCCGATTCTTCATGCATATCAAGCGGTGAGCCCTGCACACGGGCAGCTGCATCAAAATCCCGTTCATATACCTTTAAGTTTACACCGCTGAGCTGTAACAGCCTCGCTAAGGTTAACCCTCCCGGACCACCACCTATAATGGCGATTTGCTTATCCTTCAGTATCATGCTTATTGTTTTTTATTGTACTGCAAAACTATTGTGTATATTAGAGATAGAATGACCCTAAAAGACACAAAAACAGCCGTAAAAGACTTTTATGGAAAAGGATCAACAACAAACTGAACCAACTGTACTGAAAAGGCTTGCCCATTTGTTAGGGACAGCAGTAAAAAACTGGCGCTTAGAAATTCCTGAAAAGTTTGGTAAGGGCTATTGCTACGGGTTTGTTTTTAATAAACATATCCGGATGCTGATCTTCAATTATGAACTTCATGAAGATTTGGCTGTGGAAAATCCAGATCTTAATGCTACAGCAGGAACTATCCTTTTTAAATTCCAGAATATCTTTCCCGAAACCGAAACCTTGCCGGCAGGGAAGTACTCAAAAGTCACACCTTCTGTATTAATTGCTACTAAAAGCCTAAGCACTGAAGCCGTTATCCCCATCCATACCAACACGGCAACTATTAACATAGAAGTTGATGCAGGTTATTTGAACAGCCTGTTTCCCCTGTCAGAAAAATCGCCGGCTTTGCAAAGCCTCCTGCAGCATACTCAGCCTTTATTTTTCGAGCAAATGATCTATCCTTCTTTACAGAAAATTGTGGATGAAATTGTATCAGCACCGGTTGATGAGGTTTTTAAGCTCTTTTTTATGCGGATAAAGGCTGAAGAACTGGTTTGCAGATTATTAATGGAACTTGAAAAGCGGGATACACAACAGCTTTACGCTTTAAATAACAATGATATTCAAACCATTTATAAAGTTAAAGCGCAAATTTTGGAACACCTGGAAATTCCGCCATTAATAAAAGATCTGGCCTTATCTGCCGGTATGAGCCCAACCAAACTAAAGCGTTTATTTAAACAAATTTTCGGTAGTAGTATTTTTAATTATTACCAGCAGTTCAGGATGAAAGAGGCTGCCTTTTTGCTGAAAGAAAAAAAGCTATCAGTAGCTGATACGGGATATAAGCTGGGCTTTACTAACCTAAGTCATTTTTCAACCGTTTTTAAAGATCATATTGGAATGAAACCGAAACAATATAGCCAGTCTTAACCTATAAATAAAAGCTATTGATATATCTTATACCTATCTTTCAATAAATTCATCATGTAAACATTAATATCCCATTGGCTGGCAACCGGTGCTTGGGTAAATGGTATTGAGGGCATATAAGGGGCAGGCCCAAACTCAGGAGTTATGGTTAATAAAGCAGCGCCTGCTTTAACCCTGGATTGCACGATCTGGTCCCACCATTGCAGGTGTGCATCAACCTCTGCTTTCCATTCGGGTGCGCGCGGATCCGAAACCTAGCGGATTCAGCCTGGCCAACCCTTGCATGGATATGTATGGCTTTACTTATAGCCAGGTCTACCGCCTCAGTTTGTTGTTCCAATAAACTTTCTGATACATTGCACCAATGCGAAAAATCAGCAGTGATGCCTATATCCGGATTGTTGGTGAGCAATTGCTTTGTAATATGAGCTGCAAACAAGGCTTTGTTGCGGTGGGTTTCGTGTGCTATTAATATCCCGGTATCTTCCGTTACCTGTTTTGCCAGTTGAAAAAGCTCCCGGTTTTGAGCAGGTGTAAAATAGTCTTTCCCCGTTTGCGAATCTATAAGCAGCGGTTTTAGGGCGGCTATACATTCCAGGTGCTTTTTAAAATTCTCTTTGTGGAGAGGAAAGTCCTTTTCAAAGGATTGATAGTATTGGCCAATAAGCAAAAGCCCCTGCTTTTTTAGTGCACCGGTGATTACCTGTTGCTCAGCCTCATCGAAGGGTATGGGTGTTTCAACGCCGTCAAAACCGGCATCTTTTACCATTTTACAAAAATCATCCCAGGAATGGTGTTCAGCTCCCCATTTTGGACAAAAAAATTTAATTTGCATGCTATAATATTAATACGCCAGCGCAAATATATTTAAAGGGATTCAAATTGCTTTTTTTCAGTTCATTAGCTACATCTTCCGTTTTCTGGGCAGCAACAAACGAATAAGTAAAATAGGATCCCTATGTATAGAATTATATAAATGGGCTATCGGTTACAAATATGTTAGCTTAAGCATAAGCGCTAAAGTATATGCAGGCAAAAAATAAGGATATTTTTACCCCTACATTTACATTAATGCAGAATCTGATACTTCATGCTTATATTAAACAAGTTTCAAAAAGGATAGCCGATGAGGATCTGCCTTTATTGGCAAGCTGCGCTGTTAGCCGGGGATTAAAAAGGGGTGAGCTATTGTTAAAAGAGGGTGAGGTGTGTCGCGAGATTTACTTGGTTAAAAGCGGCTACCTGCGCACTTATTATAATAAGGAGGGCGAATTGATTAACCTTAATTTTGCTTTTGAGGGAGATTTTACCACTAATTTACAAAGCATCAGGAGCAAGCAAAAGTCGGATTTTACAATTGAAGCCGGGGAAGATAGTTTGGTATGGATTTTTAATTTAGATAAGATCAATGAGCGGTTTAATGCCAATCCGCAAGTTATATCCTTCATCAGGCGTTTGGCAATCTATATACTTTTAGCATCTGAAGAACATAGCACCCTGTTCAAATTATATACTCCAACAGAAAGATACCGCTACATCGAAAAAAGCAAGCCTCAGCTATTACAGCGCATTTCCCTTTCGCAGTTAGCCTCTTACCTGGGCGTAGCGCGCGAAACACTGAGTCGCATCCGCGCAAAAAAATCATAATGCCCGCTGATTGTGATTTTGGTCACACCCCCTTACAAACACTTTGATCCATCTTTGCAGCAGCAAAATTGCTTCGGCTTAATGACGGATATAAAAATAAATACTTTCAGGGCCTTTGAAAACCATAATTACCGGCTATACTTTGCGGGGCAATCCTTATCGCTGATAGGTACCTGGATGCAAAAGACGGCTGTGAGCTGGCTGGTTTACAGCATGACGCATTCGGCCTTTATGTTAGGTGTTACCATGTTTGCAACCCAGTTTCCCTCGTTCCTGTTTTCGCTACTCGGTGGCATTATGTCAGACAGGTATAACCGGTACAGGGTATTGCTGCTTACACAGGCACTCTCAATGGTCCAGGCGGTGCTGCTTACCGTATTGGTATTTACCAATCATTACACCGTTTGGCAGATCCTCACGTTCAGCGTTATACTGGGTACTATCAATGCATTTGATGTGCCTGCCCGCCAACCGCTGGTACACGAAATGATAACAGACAAAGCCGATCTGCCCAATGCCCTTGCCCTTAACTCCAGCATGAATAATCTTGCACGCCTGATAGGCCCGGCTTTATCGGGCATTGTACTGCAGAAGTTTGGCGCGGGATGCTGTTTTCTTTTAAATGGGTTGAGCTTTATAGCAGTAATTATCTCGCTTTTATTAATGACGCTGCCCAAACATATACCATCAACCATAAAAAAGAATATAAGATTGGACCTTGCCGAAGGCTTTGTATATGTAAAAAACACCCCGGCAATTGGCCTCATTTTGCTGATGCTTACTTTTATGAGCCTGTTAGTACTACCTTACAATACCCTTTTGCCCATTTTTGCCCGGGTTGTATTTAATGGCAATGCCGCCACTTTTGGCTATATAAACAGCTTTATTGGTTTGGGGGCTGTAGGTGGCGCGGTGTTTTTAGCGTCATTAAATCCAGGGGCTGATCTTAAATTCGTTTTGTTTATCAACACCCTTATTTTAGGTTTCGGGCTAATACTTTTTTCGCACACCAGTTATTTTCCGCTGGCTATGCTTTTTGCCGTTATATGTGGCTTTGGCACCATGTCGCAAAGCACCATCTGCAATACTATTATACAGTTTAATTCAGCTAAAAAAATGCGAGGGCGGGTTATCATTTATTTTATAAGTTTTAAATTATTGATGTTCTTCTGTTTTATATGTTTTATGCTTATTAAGGCGGTCGCCTATCAAAAAGCCTGAAAATATAAGGGCTATAATTATGCCGGTTATACCCTGGTAAAGCAATACATTGGGTGCGCCTATCCGCTGAGACGCCGCCCCGATAATCAGGCTGCCAACAGGCAGCACGCCAATAGCCATCAGCAAGTAATACAGCACAAGCTATAGCAAATGCACGGGGTAAAAAAATCCCTGTTATTTATGTATTAGTAGGATTTAGAAATGGCGCACCAGAAATGAGCATGAATAATAAAAGTGCTGCCAGTGGCGGCAAAGAATTATATGCTACCCTTAACATGGACGAGTTTATGAAGATACCGTCAGATTTAGCTCCATGGGCCGATGACCTGATTGTTGTAAAACGCCGGATAAGTGCCTTTACCGGCAGCGACCTGGATGTGGTTTTAAGAGCGCTTAATATCGGGCACCTGGTGCTTGCAGGTATTTCTACCAGCGGGGTGGTACTATCAACCGTACGCGAAGCAGCTGATAAAGATTTCCAGCTAACGGTACTAACAGATTGCTGCGCCGACAGGGACGACGAGGTGCACCGCGTACTTATAACCAAGATTTTCCCCCGCCAAACAGATGTGTTAACTATTGAGGAATGGTGTAAGTTGTAATACTATCAAAGCACAAAGCCTACGGTTGTTACCGTAGGCTTTGTTTATAAGCGCGGTTTTCATTCCGCCTTTAATATTCCTTTCTCAACACTTTCCTCAATCAGTTTTTTGGCAAAGGCCCACAGGGTTTCTGATCCCTGTTGAATAATACTTTTCTTTTCCAGCACTTGTTCAAATTTCACACCAAACTCGGCCCAGGTTCCACCGTTGTTTGATACATTTTGCAGCAATGGTTCCAGGCGGTCCATTGCGCGGGCAAACTTAGCTTCGGGCGTTTTGCCGGTTTCAAACTCTTCCCAAATTTCAATTAACTCTTCGGCCTGTGCTACCGGCAAAAGCCCGAAGATCCTTTCGGCAGCCTTTCGTTCAGCATCCGTATTGCTGTGGCTGTTTACGGTATCATATAAAAAAATATCGCCTGCATCTATTTCCACCACATCATGAATAAGCAGCATTTTAACAACCTTTAAAACATCAACCGGTTCATTGGCATGTTCGGCCAATATAATGGCCATTATGGCTAAATGCCAGCTGTGCTCTGCATCGTTTTCATTACGATCGCTGTTAAACAACCTGGTTTTACGCAGAATATATTTTACCTTATCTATCTCGTGGATAAACGCAATTTGTTTAAAAAGATGCTCAGGGTTCATATTGTTCTTTTTAAAATGAACAGCTAGTTATTGTGCATCGTAAATAATAACCTTGTCAAAAAACTGGCGAAAACTATCTAAAAATGCTTTATGTATGGGGTGAACCTGATAAACATCGTGCGCCGCCAAATCATCAAAAAACAATACTAAGCTAAAAGTATAGCTCGTATCAACCACTGCACGCTCAATCGGCGCCGGCGTACCAATATGTATGGTTTTAACAACTTCAATATCCTTTAATGTTTGCAATCCTCCGGCAAATGCCTGGTGCTGATCGGTAGTGGTTTCGGCTTTTAACCAGAATAAAACGTGGTGAGCTATCATAAATTTATTTTTTCAAATATAATAATAGCTCTCCACAACTAAACAGCCAGATATTAAAGAGCTGCAAGTTCAGTGCATAACTGCTGAAGTTCCTCTTCGGTATTGTAATAATGTACCGAGGCCCTTACAATACTGCTCAGATGGTTTTTATCCATATAAATACGCGTAGAGATGGCTTTACCTACCGATACATTGATGTGCTTTTCGCCCAGTTTATTTTTCACGGCTGCGCTGTCAATTCCCTTTACTGAAAACGTAACTATCCCGCATTTTTGGTCGCCAATATCATGTACGGTTATCCCGTCAATATTTTGCAGCTGGCTCCGCAGCAGATCAGCAAGGTATTGTATGCGTTGCCAAATCCGGTCAACTCCAATATCCAAGGCATATTCCACAGCCTTACCTAAACCTAATGTTAGGGCACGGTTCTTTTCGTATAATTCAAAACGGCGGGCATCATCCCTTGGTCTATAGGCTTCCATACTAACCGATGGCGCACTAAAGCCATCCATAAAAAATAGCTTTAGTTTATCCTGCACTGCTTTCCGTACATATAAAAACCCCGTTCCGCGTGGGGCACGCAGGTATTTGCGCCCCGTTACCGATAGCATATCGCAATCAATTTCTCTAACATCTACGGGGATTTGCCCGGCCGACTGGCAGGCATCAACCAAATATAAGATATTGTGCCTGCGGGCTATTTTACCAATTTCAACAATGGGAATCATTCCACCGGCTGTTGACGGGATATGGGTAACTGCGATTAGTTTTGTTTGTGGCGAAATAGCCGCTTCTAACTCATGGAGCGGAAAGTTTCCCTGCTCATCGTTAGCAATTACCTTTAGCTCAACCCCTTGTGATTGCTGCACATTCAAAAAACTGATCAGGTTGGTTACGTATTCCATCTCTGATG
Source organism: Mucilaginibacter sp. (assembly GCF_965277465.1). Classification (GTDB taxonomy): domain Bacteria; phylum Bacteroidota; class Bacteroidia; order Sphingobacteriales; family Sphingobacteriaceae; genus Mucilaginibacter. The sequence goes on along the minus strand of NZ_CBDICW010000001.1, from coordinate 591,591 downwards.
TAATGATCACATCACCTTTTTTAAAGCTGATGCCATTAAAGGCTATTCCCCAGGCAGTGCTGGCATTTTCAACAAGGGCAATCTCATCATCATTGGCATTGATCAAACGGGCAATTAACGGGTAGATATTATCCAGTTCCGCCGAATATTTAAATTCAGTTTCGTATCCACCAAAAACAGCTTCTTCGTTCAAATAATTTACAACGGTTTCAACCACCACGTCAGGCGGCAGCGCTGAGCCCGCATTGTTAAAATGGATCCTTTCGGCTGTTCCGCGGGTTTCTGCGCGGTATTGTTGTATTTCCTGTTCGGTTATGGTTTTAATCTGCATTGCGTTAATTTTAAACTCAGGCGGTGGCTTTTTGTTCTTCAAAATCTATCTCCATCATAATATCGGCCCGGTGATAGGTGCCCGGCACCACGGGAATTTCAATAAAGCCTAATTTATGATAAATATGTATGGCATTTTTAAGTACCCTGTTTGAAAAAAGGATCAGCTTTTTCACGCCCAGTTGTCGTGCTTTATCAATGCCTGCCTGGCATAAAAACTGGCCAGCACCACCACCGCGAAATGATTTATCAATAGCCATTTTGGTCAGCTCAAAAACACCTTCTTCCACAAAACGAAGTGCCACGGTACCGATGACGGTTGATCCCGATGTAATGAAATACACCTTACCGCCGTCCTTAATTATTGATTCTTCTGGATTTTCTAAAACATATTTGTCAAAGGGTTCCACAACAAAATACTCTTCGAGCCAGGCTTTGTTAAAGCTTTCAAAATATGGCTGGTATTGCGGTTGGTAATCAATTATCTGTAAATCCATTTCTAATCGTTATTAATTATTACAAAGTAAAACGATAAACAAATAACAAAACAGATTCAGAATTTGTATTTTTGACCATAACAGATTTTTTATGGAAACGATATTTCACCTCCCTGATAATGATTTTTTATATGCGCAGATCTCCGGTCGTATTGAAAAACAGATCAAACAAAACCTGTTAAAATGCGGTGATAAGCTGCCATCAGTAAGGGCGCTGAGCAATGAGCAGGGCATCAGTATCAGTACAGCTTATAAGGCTTATGTCGAGCTGGAAAACATGGGTATGATTGAAGCGCGGCCAAAATCGGGTTATTATGTGAAGTATTCGCCGTCAAGATCGGCTAAGGCGCCGGAGATCAACCCGCCTTTAAAAAAGATAGAGCAGGTAAGCGTTGGCGAAATGATCTCGATGGTTTACCGCAACATGGCAGAGGAGGATGTGGTTCGTTTATCACGCTCTACCCCCTCACTAAATCTGCTGCCGCTTGCAAAGCTGAGCAAGTCAATGACGGAGGCCATCCGTAAAAGTCCATCGGGCAATGTAAATTATGAAAAACTGCAGGGCAATGTTTCCCTGCGCAAACAGATAGCCAAAAATGCCTTTAACTGGGGCGGTATCCATACAGAAGATGATGTGGTAACCACGCAGGGCTGTATGGAAGCGTTGGTTTTTTGCCTGCGGGCTGTTACCAAACCCGGCGATACGGTTGCTATTGAAAGCCCCACATTTTTCGGCATTTTTAACATCATGCTAAGTCTTGATCTAAAGGTGCTGGAAATACCCGTTAATCCCGAAACCGGGATTGATATCGAATATTTAACACAGGCTATGGATAAGGTGGGTATTAAAGCCTGCCTGTTTGTTTCAAACTTTAGCAACCCGGTAGGCAGCTGCATGCCCGACGACCGCAAGCAGCAGTTGGTTAGTTTATTAACAGCCCGGCAAATTCCCCTAATTGAGGATGATATTTATGGCGAGATCTATTTTGGTAAAAGCAGACCCCGTACCTGCAAAAGCTATGATACCGAAGGCTGGGTAATGTTATGTTCGTCCGTTTCAAAATCGCTTGCTCCCGGTTACAGAGTGGGCTGGTGTATCCCCGGCAGGTTTAAGGAGCAGATCATCAACCTGAAAATGATGCATACCATTTCGTCGGCCACACCAACACAAGCCGCCATAGCCCACTTTTTTGAAACCGGCCGCTACGATCTGCACATGCGCAACCTGCGCAAGGCCCTGCATACACAATGCCTGCGTTATACACAGGCTATTGCCACTCATTTCCCTGCAGATGTAAAAATAAGCAGGCCGCAGGGCGGTTATGCTTTATGGATTGAGCTCAATAAAAATATTGATGCTTTTGAACTTTATCAGGCAGCCATTACGCAGGGCATCAGCATAGCGCCCGGGCAAATTTTTAGTACCGATGCACGGTTCACTAATTTTATCCGAATCAGCTTTGGTTTTTCGTATGATGACGTGGTGGAGCAAAGTTTTATAGTTTTAGGCGGGCTGATCAAAAAAATGGGGCAATAACCTTTCACTGAGTTTTAAAAATACTACCGTAAAAACGCCTTAAAATTTAAGGTTAAATCACTGTATAATAAATACTTGTAAATTATTAAATTTGGCTAACCAAACATTTTATCACTTTAGCCATGCCAAACTTTATCTCCGTTCAGCAATCAAAAGAAAATGATCCTAATACCTGGTATTATGCCCAGGAAAGCGATTCATTAGCTACCATTAAGAGCAATATGACCTACAATGCGATCAGCTCTTTCAGCAAAGCATCCTGGAGTGGGAAGCGGCTTAATGGTACTGAAAAAAACATTACTAATAATGCCACAGGCGGGTCTTTAGCCGTAGTTGTTTACCAAAAGCTTTAATCACAGCCATGAAAAAAATTTGCTTTGCCAGCATATTACTATGTATTATGCTGTCTTCCTGCGGCCTTTGGAATAATGTATTTCATCCACCAATAGGCAAACTCTCAAAAAGATATGATGTTGCAACACTAAGCAAAGATGCTGATTTAAACAATTATATAAGCGTTGAAGGTTTTGTGCTTGCTCCAAAACCAAGCCCCGATTTGCCCACTAACCTGAAAAGCCTGTTCTCGTTGCCGGCCAGCTCGCAGAAACAGCTAATTATCGAGCTATCAAAAAAGAACAAAAAATCTTCGCCTTTTTTAACTGATATTAAAGCCAAGCTTGAAGATAAGGACGACCCCGGTGCAGCATCTTTGATAGAGGATTATACATCCTTTAAAAGACGGTTTATAATTTCGGTACGGAACAAAAGCCCGATGCCAGAAGACCGGATCTCTAAACTCTATATTGAACTTACAGAGAAAGACCCTGTAATGAATTTTACAAGCACCAGTTATTTAGCAACTGATTTTGAAAGTATAAATCTTGCCAATCAAACCTATTCTAAAAAAAATACATTTAGTTCAAGCCTTAATGCAACAAGCGGTGTAGCCTTGTCAAACGGCAGTACATCAACAAGCGGCACTTCCAAATCTGATTCTACACAGCAAAACATAGTCAATAATTCAAGCAGCAGTAATCAGCTGGCCAAATCAAACGCTATAAATAATTCAATTGGCGGCTCAGTAGGTTTTAACAGCGAGCGTGATTTTAGCGAAGAGGTTGCCTTGAAGCAGCGTTATGTAAATGTTTCGGCATCCATTAGCAATAACCAATTATCAGTTGTACAGGAAAGCACGATGGGTATTGACCTTAGCGGTAATATTTTGCTTGATGTTGAGTTTAAATGTGACCCTACTAAATTTGCCTCGCAAAGGGTTTTCAGTTTCAGTAACCTTGTAGTAAAGGATGCATTGACCAAACCTGATAAAATAGAGGTGAGGGAATACTATATAAAATACCCGGATATTGCTAATAACGATGTAGCCAAGATCAGCTTTGAAGGGGTTTTTAGAAAAGTAACCGGTAATGGTAACACCATATCAGAAGCTGATGATTTTGTAACCTTTTACCAAGGCAAAGGCAATGGCACAAAAGATGTAATAGTATTTACACCTAAAGAACTGGTTCCAAAATTCTGGAAGATACTGTATAACAATAATCCTGTTCAAATTAAAAGTCCGGCTACTAATACAACCGAAGATCTGATCTTTTCATCTTACGAAAACCCAACGGCATTTTTACTTTGGTTGAAAAATTCAGGCTTTCAAAATGGGCCGATTGGTAAAGGCTATATCCTGTTTTATAAAGATAACGGTATGAATAACCAGCCACTAACCCAAATGCAAATACAATCATTATATATTTCAATTGCGCCTTGATTATAGGCTTAAAGATCTGCTTAATCCAAAGCTTCCGCACTTGCCGGAAGCTTTTCTGGTTTAAATGATCAGATTCTTTTTATTCAAATAACCCTTAGTGGCGTGCGCGCTTTTTCAATACCCCGCCTGCGGCTTCTTTAATGGTACTGGTAAATACAAAGGCTTTGGGGTCAATCTCGTGGATCAGGTTGCGCATGCGCCTAACCTCTAAGCGGGTAACAACGGTAAAAATAATATCAACCGGCTGGCTAACATCAAAGCTGTCTTTTAAAAAGCCGCGTTCGCCTTTATATATGGTTATGCCGCGGCCAAGTGTCATAACCAACTGCGCTTTAATCTGCTCGCTCTCGCCCGATATAATGGTTACCCCGGTATATTCTTCCAGCCCCTCAATTACAAAACTGATGGTTTTTGATGCCGTGTAGTATGTTAAAATTGAGTAAAGTGCAGTAGGCAAGCCCAGCTTAATAGCCGCTATCAGGAAGATGATGATGTTGATGCCTAAAATTATTTCGCTGATGGTAAAGCTGATGCGTTTACCTGTGTACAGGGCCAAAACCTCAATACCATCCAGCGCGCAACCGCCACGGATAGCCAACCCAACTCCAATACCCATAAACACACCGCCGAAGATAGACACCAATAATTTATCGGATGTTATTTGCGGGTAAGGGATAAACAGCAGGCAAAGCCCCAGGCCAATTACGGCAATAGCCGTTTTAACAGCAAACATTTTATTTACCTGGAAGGCCCCCATTATAATAAAAGGGATATTGGCTATAATAATTACATAAGCAATATTTAAGTGATACAGCTCGTGGATAAGTAATGAGATACCGGTAACTCCACCATCAAAAAACTGGTTGGGTACCAAAAAACTTCTCAACGCAAATCCGCTGAAAAGGATACCGAATAAGGTATAGATGGTGTCTTGTAACCAATGAGGTAATTGTAAGCTTTTCATTTACGGCCTTTACTTATTGGGTATTTGATGAGCCCCTAAGTTAGCATCCTTTTTAGTTTGGCACAAATTAATGGCACTTTTGGTAAAATATTATGGCTTTCTAACTTATAAAAAAGCTGTGTGGGATAAATATTCCGGCTAATCCATTAACTTTAATTTTTAATATAGCTTATCCTACCTCTATGCATGTGTTTTTTTACCTGGCCGCATTTTTATTGGTGAACCGCTTAAAAAAAGCGTTCAGTTATCCACCACTAAGAGAAAAATGGAGCAACCTTTTAAATGTTGCCTTTTGGATAATTATTGCCCTTTTTTGTGTTGGCGAAAGCTGGATTGGTGAAATAGCAAACTATTTATTTGGCAGCCTTTTACTATTGGGCATTTTAATTTTTGCAGAAAAGGAACCTGATTTTCAATCGTTCCATTCATTTATAAAGGCACATTACCCATTGGTTGGCACGGGGATTTTAGCAGGCCTTACTGAACTGATAGCCCCTACCTTTTATGCAAAATACGATAACTACTTTGAATTTTTAATCATAGCCGCCTTTGTTTGGATCTTTGCCCGATTGGCAACCACCAAAAAGCAACAGGAAGAGGTGCGCATTGTTGGCCAGAAAAATGCAGAGCTTGATAAGTTAGTGGCCGAACGCACAGCCGAACTTACCAAGCAAAAGAACGAATTGCAGGCAACCCTTTTACTGCTGCAAACCACACAGCAGCAGCTTATCCAGTCGGAAAAATTAGCTTCGCTTGGCGAACTTACCGCTGGCATTGCCCACGAGATTCAGAACCCATTGAACTTTGTGAACAATTTTTCGGAAGTGAGCATGGAGCTTGTTGATGAAATGGGCGAGGAACTGGCCAAAGGCGATATGGAAGAAGCAATGGCGATAGCAAATGATATTAAGCAAAACCTGGAGAAGATCCGCCACCACGGTAAGCGCGCTGATGGCATTGTAAAGGGCATGCTGCAACACAGCCGCGCCGGCAGTGGACTTAAAGAAGCTACCAATGTTAACACATTGGCCGATGAATACCTGCGCCTGGCTTATCATGGTTTGCGTGCAAAGGATAAAACCTTTAACTCCGAAATGATCACCCATTTTGACAGCACCCTGCCCGAGATCAATTTATTATCGCAGGATGTTGGCCGTGTATTGCTCAACTTATTTAACAACGCTTTTTATGCCGTACAGCAAAAGCACATGGCCGATGCCAGTTTTAAACCCATAGTTGAACTAAGCACCGCCAAAAAAGGTAACAATATTGAAATAAAAGTTAAAGACAACGGAACCGGAATCCCTGATAATATCAGGGATAAAATAATGCAGCCGTTTTTTACCACCAAGCCAACCGGCGAGGGAACAGGCCTGGGTTTATCCTTAAGTTATGACATTATTGTAAAGGCGCATGGCGGTAAAATTGATATTGAGAGCAAGGAGGGCGAATACACCTTATTCACCATTTTACTGCCGGTAAGCCCCGCCGATAAGAAGGCCTTAATTTAATTCTTATCTTTAACCGCCGTATGAAAATATTAGTAGTTGATGATGAAGCTGATGTTCAGCCTCTTTTTTTACAACGTTTCCGCAAGGAGATCCGTGCCCATGAACTGGAGTTTGAATTTGCCCTGTCGGGCGAAGAAGCGCTGGATTATCTGAAGGATAAGCAGTCGGAAGTGATCCTTATCCTGTCCGATATTAATATGCCGGGCATGAGCGGTATCGAGCTGCTTACAAAAATCCGTAAAGACTTTGATGCCCCGCCACCACCCATCGTGATGATGGTTACGGCCTATGGCGATGAAGAAAATCACAGGCAGGCTATGGAAAATGGCGCCAATGATTTTTTGACCAAGCCGCTTGATTTTAATTTACTTAGAGAAAAACTTAAAACCCTTTTTGCCTGATGGCTAAGATATTGGTTGTAGACGATGAAGCAGATCTGGAACTGTTGGTGAAACAGAAGTTCCGCCGCAAGATCCGCGAAAATGTATATGAGTTTGTATTTGCCCAAAATGGCGAAGAAGCCCTTTTGCAGGTAAAAGCGCATCCCGATCTGGATATTATTTTAAGTGATATTAACATGCCGGTAATGGATGGCCTTACCCTGCTGAGCCGCCTGCCCGAAGCCAACCCTATGGTAAAAGCGGTAGTGGTATCGGCCTACGGCGATATGCAAAACATCCGCACCGCCATGAACCGGGGTGCTTTTGATTTTGTATGTAAACCCGTAGATTTTGAGGATCTTGATCTCACCATCGAAAAAACCATTTTGCACGTAAAGCAATTACAGGAAACCCTTAAGGCCATCAAAGAAAACAACATCCTCAAAATGTATGTGGACGAGAATGTGCTCAACTTTATGGCGCACAAGGAGTTTGAAGGCAGCCTGATGAAAAACGAGCTGGTGGATGCTACCGTTATGTTTATTGATGTTTGTGGTTTTACCGCAATTACTGAGCAGGTGCCCGCTAATACCGTTGTTAAATTGCTCAACGGCCTTTTTGACGATATAGTACGGGCAATTATTGCGCAGGGCGGCCATGTAGATAAATTTATGGGCGATGCCGTGATGGCTGTTTTTCGTGGAAATTTCCATTTAGACAGGGCCATTGATACCGCCTTAGCCGTTAGGGAACAAATAAAAGAAATGGCAGAAATGCAGGTTGGTGATATTCCTTATAAACCGCAGGTTTCTATTGGTATCAACTCCGGCGAAATGGTATCGGGCAATATTGGTTCTGTATCCTTAAAACGGTTGGATTATACCGTTATTGGCGATGCCGTTAATTTATCACAACGCTTGCAATCGGCAGCAAAACCCGGGCAGATAATTATAACCGAAGAGGTATATCATAAAGCAAAAGAATCCTTCCGCTGCGAAAAAATTGGCGAGGTAACTCTAAAAAACAAAGTAAAACCCGTTACTATTTACGAGGTGCTTGAATAGTTTTATCTGCCTGTTTAGCTTAATTTTCAAAATCATTTTATAAAAAAATATAGCTGCCGGGGCTATTGTTAACTACATCTCAAATCTATTCCTTATTTTGCACCAATGCAGTTTAAGCAAATAGTTGGACAGGATGCCGTAAAGCAACGTTTGATCAGCTCGGTAAAAGAGAACCGGGTTAGTCATGCCCAGTTGTTTTTGGGTCCGGGGGGCTCGGGTGGCCTGCCATTAGCTGTTGCTTATGCCCAATATGTATCCTGCGAAAACAAGTTGGCCGATGATTCATGCGGCGAGTGTTCATCATGCCGCAAGTATCAAAAACTAATGCACCCCGATCTGCATTTTTCATACCCCTTTTTTGCGAAACATAAAGACGATACCGCCATTACCTTTATTGAGCAATGGCGCGATGCTTTTACAGCAAACCCCTACTTAAGCCTGGATAACTGGCGCGGATACCTGGATGCCGAAAACAAACAGGCCAATATCAATATTGCCGAGTGCCACCAGATCATTAAAAAACTAAGCTTTAAGCCTTTTGAATCAGCCTATAAAATTCTGATCCTTTGGCTGCCCGAATATTTAGACAAGGAAGGGAACGCCCTTTTAAAAATTATTGAAGAACCACAGCCCAACACGCTGTTTTTGCTGGTTGCACAAAATCAGGATCAGATATTGAACACTATCCTGTCGCGCACCCAATTGATAAAGATACCCACTTTGGGCTATGAAGAAATAAAGCAGTATCTGCTTGATCATCATCACCAAACAGAAGATGCCGCTGCCGAAATTGCTTATTTATGCAATGGCAATTTAACCGAGGCATTAACCATGCTGAATACCGACAACAAGGGCTACCATGAACTGTTTGTACAGTGGCTACGCCTTTGTTTTGCCAATAAGGGGCTTGAAATAATGCCCTTTGTTGACCAGGTTGCAAAAATGGGCCGCGAAAACCAAAAGAATTTTTTACGTTACGGCATCAGCTTTTTAAGGGAATGCTGTATGCTGTTATCAGGTGCGGGCAGCCTGGTGCATTTACCTGCCCGGGAGTTGGAAACAGCTCAAAAAATGACCAGTGTAATGATAGTGCCCGAAGCGCAGGCTATAGTTGCCGAGCTTGAAAAGGCACATTACCATGTAGAGAGAAATGGTAACCCTAAAATTTTGTTTTTAGATGTATCTTTACAGATTATAAAAGTATTAAGCTTTAAAACGATCCGCCAAACGGCGGACACTAATATATAGATCGATCAAATTATGGGATGTGGAAGTTGCTCAACGGGAGGCGGATGTTCGCCCGCGGGCTGCAAAAGTAATGGCTCATGCCTTACCAATGGCTGCAGCAAATTAGATGTTTACGATTGGCTGTCGCACATGGATATGCCAACAAATTATAAGCCTTTTGGCATCATTGAGGTAAAATTTAAGGGTTCAAGGAAAGAGTTTTATCTTAATCCGGATAACATTTATTTAGAAGCCGGCGAACTGGTGGTTGTTGAAACAACCACAGGTGGCTATGATGTTGGCCATGTTTCCATAACCGGCGAGCTGGTTAGGATGCAAATGGTAAAGCGCCGTGTTAAGGAAGAGGAGGTAGCCAAAAAGATATATCGTAAGGCAACAGTTGCCGATGTAGAAAAATGGAAAGCCGCTAAAGACCTTGAGTGGGAAACCATGCACAAATCGCGCACACTGGCGCTTGAGCTTAATTTATCAATGAAGCTGAGCGACGTGGATTACCAGGGCGATAAAACCAAGGCCACCTTTTATTATACGGCCGAAGGCCGCGTTGATTTCAGGGAGCTGATTAAAAAAATGGCCGAAACCTTCCGCATCCGTATAGAGATGCGCCAGATAGGGATGCGCCAGGAAGCAAGCCGTTTAGGTGGTATTGGCTCATGTGGCCGCGAGCTTTGCTGCTCAACCTGGCTTACTGATTTTAAAACGGTTTCAACATCGGCTGCACGCTATCAAAACCTTTCGCTTAATACATTAAAATTAGCCGGCCAGTGCGGTAAGCTTAAATGCTGCCTTAACTATGAGCTGGATACATACATGGATGCGCTTAAATACATCCCTGATAATGTGAATGTATTAAAAACAGAAAAAGGGGATGCCCGCCTGCAAAAAACAGATATATTTAAAAAGCTGATGTGGTTTAGCTATCCGCGCGAAGAATCGTGGATCCCGCTGCCGCTTACCCGCGTTAAAGAAATTCAGCAAATGAACCGCGAGGGAATTATCCCCGCTGATTTGGGTGAAGTTGTTGAGCTTGAAAACAAACCGGCCAAAGCTTTGGATTATGAAAATGTTGTTGGCCAGGATAGCTTAACCCGGTTGGATGAGCGCAGTCGCAATAACAACAATAATAATAAAAAGAAGAAAACAAATAACCGCAATAAGCCTAACAGACCAAACGGCCCGGCCGATGGTCAGCCACAGCAGATGCAACAACAGCCGCGCCCTGAAGCAGGTGCAGCACCAAGACCACAAACACCAAGACCACCGCAAGCCGCAGGGCCAAGGCCGGAGGGTGCAGCGAATAATAATCCAAACCGTAAAAAATTCCGCCCAAATAAAAATAACCAAAACCGTAATGACGGTAACCGTGGCGGGCAGCAAGATAAAAAGGAATGAAAAGGGGATTGATCTTTTATTTTCTATCACTGGCGATGGTTGCATTTTCCATCGCCGGCTGTACTGACAAAAAAGCCTTAACGGATCAAAACACTGCCGTTACCGGCCACAGCTGGACTTATCAGAACAAGCTAAAATACACAGTTAAAATTGATGATGAAAAGGCAGCTTATAACCTGTATATGAATTTAAGGGTTACTGCTGATTATAAATACTCAAACCTGTTTGTTTTAATTACGCAAACCGCACCCGATAAAAAAACAAAGATTAACCGCTACGAACTAAAACTTGCTAACAAGGAAGGTGAGTGGCTGGGTGATGGGTCCGGAAACTTATACAGTTACCAGGTACCTTTCCGCACAAACTATAAATTCCCGGTTAAGGGGACCTATACCTTTACTATAGAACAAAACATGCGCGATAACCCCCTGCTTGAAGTAAGCGATGTGGGTTTACGGGTAGAAAGAAATCAATAATACGTTGCACAGGGGAATTACTTAAGCCAGTAATTTCCCTATTCAATTCCATCCTATACTAAAATTTCCTACCTTCGTTTTGCTAATATTTTTATCAAAATGAGTGTTTATATTTTAGTTGCTTCTATCGTAATCCTTTTAGTTGCCGTATTGCTTTTTTTAAAGAAACCGGTAAATACCGATACCATTTCGGCAGATGAATTACTGCGTTTAAAAAATGAAAATACTAAACTTCATATCTCATTAGCCAAAGCCGAGGAAGGCGTATCCCGCTTAAGCTTAGAACGCGACAAAGCCGACAAACAATTACAGGAAGAACGCGTAAGGTACGATCATCAGATGATTGGCCTTAACCAGGAATTGCTTACCGAAAAGAACCGCATGGCCAAAGCCGAAGAGCAATTTAAGGCCCAGCGCGAAAGATTAGCCGAACAGGAAAGATCTATCCAGGATATTCAACAAAAATTTCAGCTCGAATTTCAAAATGTAGCCAATAAATTATTGGATGAAAAATCCCAAAAATTTATTGAAACTAATCGGACCAATCTGGATGTTTTGTTAAATCCCCTTAAAGAAAATATCAAAGCATTTGAGGATAAGGTAGACAAGGTTTATAACATGGAAGCTGCCGAACGGAATACCCTTAAAGGGGTTATTACCCAGCTGATGGATCTTAATAAACTGATCAGCACCGAAGCATCCAACTTAACCAAAGCATTAAAGGGCGACAATAAAAAACAAGGTAACTGGGGCGAAGTTATTTTAGAAAGAGTGCTTGAACGTTCGGGCCTGGTTAAAGACCGTGAGTACCGGCTGCAGGCCAGTTTAAACGGCCCTGACGGCAATCGCTTACAACCCGACGCTATAATTGACCTCCCGGATGAAAAGCACCTGATTATCGACTCAAAAGTATCTTTGGTAGCTTATGAGCGTTTGGTAAATGCCGAAACTGAAGATGAGCGTAAATTATTTTCAAAGGCACATGTTGAATCTATCCGTGGGCATGTGCTTAATTTATCATCCAAAAATTACCATGATCTTTACCAGATCAACTCCCCTGATTTTGTTTTGCTTTTTGTGCCGATAGAATCATCATTTAGTTTTGCCGTTCAGATTGATGCCGAGCTTTTTAGCGATGCCTGGGATAAGCGTGTAGTAATTGTTAGCCCATCAACCTTATTGGCCACCTTACGTACCATTGCCAGTATATGGAAACAAGAACGCCAAAACCGCAACGTACTTGAAATTGCCCGTTTAAGCGGCGCCATGTACGATAAATTTGTGGGCTTTATTGGCGATATGGAAGGTATCGGCAAAAATATTAAGCTAAGCCAAACAGCTTACGATAATGCCCTTAATAAATTAACAGAGGGTAACGGTAACTTAACCATTACTGCCGATAAGATCAAAAAATTAGGCGCCAAAGCCAATAAGCAATTAGATGCCAAATATATTGCTGATGATGAAGTATCCTCTGCTGATGTTATTAAAGGCGAGTTAAATTAGCTTTCAGACCTTTAGCAAGGATGCTTGCAATAACCAATACGTCATTACGATGAGTTGCGAAGAAGCAATCAATTAATATACAGATCAACCTTTATTAACCGATTTGTATAGTAGGTGATTGCTTCGTTCCTCGCAAGGACGCGAATAGAGTATACTATTCTTTACTCCGATTTTTTAAATGCATTCCAGCCTTGCGCAGTTAGCGGATGCGAGTTACCACTTTTGGTAATTAAATTACAGCCTGCTGAAGGCTCGGTTATGTAGCCGATAATGGTAATATCCATTTTGAACTTAATTTTGTCGTAATCGGCTTGTTTAACGGTAAACAACAGCTCATAGTCTTCACCACCACTCAGGGCACAAATTGTAGGGTCAAGGTTAAATTCACGGGCTGTATCAAAGGTCATTGGGTCTAAAGGAATTTTTTCTTCGTATAAACTACAACCTTTGTTACTTTGCTTACAGATATGCAATATTTCAGATGCTAAACCATCTGATACATCGATCATAGCAGTAGGTTTAACTTCAATTTCTTTCAGCAGATCGATAATATCCCGGCGGGCCTCAGGTTTTAACTGGCGCTCAATTATATAATCCTTTCCTTCTAAATCAGGCTGAATATTTGGGTTTTCAAGGTAGATCAGTTTTTCACGTTCAAGCAATTGCAAGCCGGTATATGCACCACCTAAATCGCCTGATACACATATCAAATCACCCTCTTCAGCACCATTACGGTAAACAATATCCTGTTCATCAGCATAACCTATTGAAGTAACACTGATAACCAACCCCTGCTTTGATGATGTTGTATCCCCACCAATCAAATCAATATTATATTTTTCGCAAGCCAGGTAAATACCTTCATACAATTCCTCAACAGCCTCTAACGGAAATTTACTTGAGATGCCTATCGAAACGGTAACCTGCGTAGCCATACCATTCATTGCATAAATATCACTCAGGTTTACCTGTATAGCTTTATAACCCAAATGTTTTAGCGGCGTATAAGCCAAATCAAAATGGATTCCCTCTAAAAGCATATCGGTTGATACCAATACCTTTTTACCCTGCGGATCAAGCACCGCGGCATCATCACCAATTCCTTTTATCGTACTTTTTTGCCCAATTTTTATGTTCTTAGTAAGATGTTCAATTAATCCAAACTCTCCTAATTGCTCAATATTGGTTCTTTCTTCGTTCTCAAACATAAATTCTATAATCCTAATCTGGCTGATATTTCCAGCATTCTTTCAATTGGTTTTACTGCCCTTTCAATAATATGTTGCGGTACAGTAATTTCCGGCGACCCGTTTTTTAAACACAAGTATAATTTCTCCAGTGTATTACGCTTCATATGCGGACAATCATTACAAGCGCAATTATTATTCGGCGGAGCCGGAAAAAATATTTTATCAGGATTTTCTTTTTGCATCTGGTGTAAAATTCCTGCTTCGGTAGCTACGATAAACTCCTTATCAGGATGATTTGATGCATATTTTAAAATCCCCGTGGTCGATCCTATATAATCGGCCATCTGTAATATAACTTCTTCACATTCAGGGTGCGCCAATAATTTAGCACCCGGATGGCGTGATTTTAGCCTGGTTATTTTCTCTCTCGAAAATATCTCGTGCACCATACATGCACCATTCCATAACACCAGATCGCGACCTGTTTTTTTAGCTACATAAGCCCCTAAATTTTTATCAGGGCCAAATATTATTTTCTGATCTTTTGGCAGGCTTTCCACAATTTGTACCGCATTACTCGATGTACAGACTATATCACTCATAGCCTTTAGCTCGGCTGTACAATTCACATAAGTTATCACCAAATGGTCAGGATATTGTTCCTTAAATTTTTTGAACAAATGCGGCGGGCAGCTGTCGGCTAATGAGCATCCGGCTTTTAAATCGGGTAATAAAACCTTTTTTGCTGGTGATAAGATCTTTGCTGTTTCGGCCATGAAATGGACGCCGGCAAATACAATAACGTCGGCATCAGTTTTTGCGGCTTGTTGCGATAATCCCAAACTGTCGCCAATGTAATCGGCGATATCCTGGATATCAGGTTCCTGGTAATAGTGAGCAAGAATGACAGCATTTTTCTCTTTTTTTAATTTTTCAATTTCTTCAAACAGGTCAAGTGTAGGATCAATTTCTTCCTCTACAAAACCCTTCACATTTAATTCTTCGAAGGTATCCATTTCAACAATTCAATTAATAACAATTACTTTTTATATATAAATAAAACTATTGTTATTGGTGTGTTAGTTATGTTTAAAAGTAGTTTGTAAACTACGGTAAAATATTTTTTTTAATAATTTATTAACAATTAATGTGGTTTTTGGATTACCTATTTAATTGATTTTTAGATTCATCTGACAAACAAATTTAAATGTAAAAACTTATATGTTGATACTTTATTACTTTTCAAAATGTTAGCTTTGACGCTTTAAGAGCTCAAAAGTCGCTTAAAATTTAATAGGATTTGCAGTAAAATGTGGGGTTATCAACGAATAAAGTTTTTATGAGTTTTTGCTTACATTAAATTAACAACTTATGCACCGGTTATTAACACAGGTGCTATTTAAAAAAAACAATAGATATAATATGACCAGAACTGTGGATTTCCTGGTAATAGGATCAGGCATAGCAGGATTGAGTTTTGCATTAAAGGCTGCAAAACATGGTAAGGTTCTGATAGTTACAAAATCAAACGAAGATGAGTCAAACACTAAGTATGCCCAGGGTGGTGTTGCGGTAGTGGTTGATAAGAAGGAAGATTCATTTGAAAAACATATAGAGGATACCTTAATATCGGGTGATGGCCTCTGTGATGCAGCAGTAGTTGAAGCTGTTGTTAAGGAAGGACCCGAAAGGATCAGAGAGATAATAGATTATGGTACAAATTTCGATAAAACGAATGAAGGTTTCTATGATTTAGCAAAAGAAGGTGGTCACTCTGAATTTCGTGTACTGCACTATAAAGATATAACCGGTTTTGAAATTGAAAGATCATTATTGGAGCAGATCCATGCTAATCCAAATATTGAAATACTTACCCATTACTTCGCTGTTGACCTGATCACACAGCATCATTTAGGCGTATTGGTAGGTAAGGCAACTACGGATATTACATGTTATGGTATCTATGCATTTAATAACGAAACCAAAAACGTTGAAAAAATACTTTCAAAGGTTACCGTTATGGCATCAGGTGGTGCCGGGCACATCTATTCAATAACAACAAACCCTACCATAGCCACAGGTGATGGTGTTGCTATGGTTTATCGTGCTAAAGGAAAAGTAAGGAATATGGAATTTATACAATTTCATCCTACTGCTTTATATAACCCCGGCGATTACCCATCCTTTTTAATATCCGAGGCTGTACGTGGTTTCGGTGGTATTTTAAAACGTACCAACGGTGAGGAATTTATGCAGGAGTACGATGAACGTAAATCATTAGCTCCCCGTGATATTACTGCCCGTGCAATTGATGCCGAGATTAAAAAATCGGGTGAGGATTATGTTTACTTAGATATAAGGCACCGCAGTAAAAAAGATATACTGGCACACTTCCCTAATATATATGCCAAGTGTTTGGATATTGGTATTGATATGACAAAGGATATGATTCCTGTTGCGCCTGCTTGCCATTATATGTGTGGTGGAGTAATGGTCGATCATGTGGGTAGGTCATCTTTATTAAGACTTTATGCCTGTGGTGAATGTTCATCAACAGGTTTGCATGGTGCTAACAGGTTAGCTTCAAATTCATTGTTAGAAGCTTTGGTATTTGCGCACCGTATTTACGAAGATGCCATTGGCCAGTTTGCTGATATAGTTATCCCTGATAATATTCCTGACTGGGATGAAAAAGGAGTGCAATTACTAAATGAAGATATTTTGGTAACGCACAATGTGCGCGAAATGCAAAAGATAATGAATGATTATGTGGGTATAGTCCGTTCAGATTTCAGGCTGGAGCGTGCCATGCGCAGGTTGGGTTTATTGTATGAAGAAACTGAAGCATTCTACAAAAAAACCAAACTATCGGTAAAACTTTGCGAGCTGCGTAATTTGATACAGGTATCCTTCCTGGTTGTAAAATCAGCTATGTTACGTAAAGAGAGCAGGGGTTTACATTCAACTACTGATTATCCTTATCACGATACTGAAATAAAGGATACTGTATTTTAATTTGAAATGAGCGGAAAACGGGATTCGAACCCGCGGCCTTCAGTTTGGGAAACTGATGCTCTACCAGCTGAGCTATTTCCGCTTATTTTGTACCCGAAAGTAAGTATAAATTATTAATTGAGTATTCAATTACCTGTATTTTGCTTTTTATAGGTTCCGTTTATAAACACATCAGCAATTTTGGGGTTGTTTACATGATGAATGGTAATAATACTGATGTACTTTAAATGTGTACCTTCTTCTTTTTGAATTTTAATAGATCGAACTGCACTTAACTGATAATAAGATGTTTGTGGTTTATAAGTGATAGCACTATCAACATATACCGGGGCATCAGCATATTTTGTAGCTATGTTAAATTTTTTTAATAGCTGATCAAAGTTGAGTAAGCGGATGCCTGGCTTTAATTTGTATATAATAACTGTATCGTTAGCTAACTTATCATATTCTTTTTTAGTTGATTCAACAGTGCCAAAATCAATGGCATAATTATAAATTGGTACAGTAACACCATCATCAGTTGTTACCATAAATGCATAATGTTTATAGTTGGCTGTATCTTTATTTAAATGATAAGTTTTTTGCCCGTAGCAAATTGAAAGAACTGATAAAAAAGCAATTGTTAACGATAACTTTATCATAATTGAAAATGTTATAATTACGTTTGTTATCAACAAAACTAACATTACTAACTAATAATTAAAAATATGCCAGTTATACTGCCAGTAAAAAATATAAGTCCATCATGGGGTAAGGAATGTTTTATAGCCCCTAATGCTACCTTAGTTGGTGATGTTGTTTTGGGCGATAATTGTTCGGTTTGGTTCAATGCAGTGATCCGTGGAGATGTGCATTATATTAAGATAGGGAACAACACCAATATACAGGACGGAGCCGTTATACACGCTACTTATATGTATGCGCCTACCACTATTGGTAACAACGTGTCAATAGGGCACAATGCGCTTGTACACGGCTGTATATTAAAAGATAATGTGCTGATAGGCATGGGTGCCATTGTAATGGATCATGCTATTATTGAAGAATTTGTTATTATAGCAGCAGGCTCTGTCGTTTTGGAAAAAACAATCTGTGAATCGGGCTTTTTATATGCTGGTACACCCGCAAAAAAGATCAAACCTTTAACAGACGATCAAAAGGAACTGCTTAAAAAACTCCCTAATAACTATATTATGTACGCCGGCTGGTTTAAGGACTAACCGGTTCCTTAGGTATAATTATAGGCGTTACCTGCTCCCAGTTAGGCCTCAATGTTATGGGTATTTCATTTACCCATATATTTTCGGGCTGGGTTCTAAGTTTAATACTTCCGCTATCCCATTTTCCATTATTATTGGAATCATAAATAACCTTTACGTTATACTTGCCCGTATAGTAGTTTTTATAAACTAACTGGGTATTCTTTCTTATCAGGTCGCTGCGTAAAAGAACTTTTTGTTCATTCAGTAACTGAATTATATATGATTTTGAGGTATCCGGAACAGTTACAGCCAGGGTAAGCAAACTATAATTTTCGGGTTTATCTACCTGGAACTTCCTAACCGTTCTTTTATTTTTATCACCATAAATATCAGTAAAAGCGCCTTCATTTATAGTTAATACATAGTTATCTATCTGTTTCCACCTATAGTTAAGGGTAAATAATTTGGTATTGGCCGTATCTTTTTCAACCGTAAAATTACTTACATCTGCAGAATCTTCTTTCAGTGTAATAAGTGCCGGATCAAAGGAATTAATAGGGTAATTGGCTTTTATATTTAAAGGAACACCTGGCTTTAATTTATTATCGTTTGATACATTGTAACCAAAAGATAAGGTACGCTGAAAGGTTTCTTTACGCCCTTTTCTAAACGATAAAGAATCAAGCGGTTTATTATTATCAAAAAGAGCAACCCTTATGGAGTCGAAATCCATATTGCGCATATAAAGTGTGGCCGTATCTTTTGTTTTACTAATGTCGACTATTTTTTGACTATCATAACCTTTAGGATAAATAACACGCAGTGATGGATTATCTAATTTTTTGTTGAAAGTAAAAAACAACTTTCCATCCGGATCAAACCTTCTGTCAATAAAGCGAAATTTAACCGGCGTTTGTTTAAAAAGTTTTAGCTGTATATCCGATGTATCTTTAGTTAAATGAATATCGTTTTTAATAAATGCGATCAGCTCGTCGTCTTTATCATAGATCTTGTTCGGGCTGGCCTCCTTAAGAGCATATATCCGATAAGTATCTGGGTGAAGATTATTTAAAGTGAATGCGCCGGCACTATCAGTTGTTGCAAAAATGGTAGGCTTCTTTTTACCAAACAGTAACGAATCCTGTTTCAGGGTAAAAAGCATAACAGTTACATCTTTTTCTTTTAGCTGGGTTTCATTATTAATCACTGTACCCGAAATACTCAAAGAGTCGATATGGATACCGGTAGAAAAAACATACGTAAAATTTTTAAGCACGTTCCCTTCGTTAACATCGGCAATGCTCTTGCCAAAGTTTATAACATAGGTGGTGTTTTTTTCCAGCGTATCTTTAAGCGTTATCTCAATACTTTTTTTCTTCACTTTATACTCCGGTAATTTTGCAGGAGTAGGGCTCATGCTAATTTCGGAGTAGGGATTGTTCAGTTTAAAAAATTCGTCGAAATCAAGGGTGATAACTTTCTCTTTAAAATTCCTCGTCATGTTTGGCGGTGAGGCCTTCAATAATTTGGGTGGATCATGATCCCGCGGCCCACCCTGGGGTAATTGACGGTTTGCACAACCAAAATTGAGTAAAATGATGCAAAAAGCAGTTAGTAGGTAAGCGAAAAAGAGGCCCTTTTTATTTAACATTGTTTTTAAACGCTATAAGCGATCTTTATATTTTAATGAGCTGTAATATTAAAAACTAAAAATAATTGATCTGAAACAAAATCGATGTATATTATTTATTATCAGATAGTTACAAAGCTATCTGCTGATATGAACCATTAAAACCGATATATCAGACGGTGTTACGCCCGAAATGCGGGATGCCTGTCCTAAAGTACGTGGTTTTATTTTCATTAATTTTTCGCGTGCTTCTTTTGACAGTGAAACCAACTGATGATAATTAAATTCTGGATTAATTTCTTTGTCCTCCATTTTTTTCATTTTGTCTACAATCTCTAATTCCTTTTCAAAATAGCTTTCATATTTTATTTTTATTTCGGCCTGCTCAATAGTTTCCCTGTCGTAAGCTGTCAATAAATTATCCAGCGTGTCATCAGCTTTTCTAAGGTCGTTAATTGAAACCTGCGGGCGGCTAAGCAAGTTAAATAATTTTGTGTTTTGATTGAGCGTGCTTGTACCTAATTCTTCTAATAGGCGATTAACCGATGATGGGTCTATTGACCGTGTCCGGGTAAACGCAACTATCTCATCTGAGTTTTTAACTTTAGCCTTTACTTTTTCTAAGCGCTCGTCATTTACCAAACCTAATTCGTGTGCAATAGGGGTAAGCCGGATGTCGGCATTATCCTGGCGTAAAAGTAAACGATGCTCGGCCCTTGAGGTAAACATGCGATAGGGCTCTTCGGTTCCTTTTGTTACAAGGTCATCAATTAACACACCGATATATGATTCTGATCTTTTCATAATCAGCTCATGTTTATCATTTAATTTTTGATGCGCGTTAATGCCGGCAATAAATCCTTGTGATGCTGCTTCTTCATAACCGGTGGTTCCGTTTATCTGTCCTGCAAAATAGAGGTTGCTGATCATTTTGGTTTCTAAGGTTAAGCCTAACTGGGTAGGCGGGAAGTAATCATACTCTATGGCATAACCCGGGCGGAACATCTTTGCATTTTCAAAACCCGGTATTTGTATCAGGGCCTTGTATTGAATATCCTCAGGTAATGATGTTGAGAACCCATTTACATAGATCTCTACTGTGTGCAAACCTTCGGGTTCCACAAAAATCTGGTGCCTGTCGCGTTCAGCAAAGCGATTTATTTTATCTTCGATTGATGGGCAGTAGCGTGGGCCAAGACCTTTGATCCTGCCGGTAAACATCGGCGATTTTTCAAAGCCCTCTTTTAAAGTTTCGTGTACTTTGGTGTTAGTGTAGGTGATCCAGCAGCAGCGCTGTTCTTTAATCATCTCTACATCGGTGTATGAAAAACGACCGCGTTCCTTATCGCCCCATTGTTCCTCCATCAGTTTATAATTCAAACTGCGGCCATCAACACGTGGTGGGGTTCCTGTTTTCATCCTGCCCGATTCAAAGCCCAGCTCTACCAGTTGCTCGGTTAAGCCGGTAGCTGCTTTCTCGGCAGTACGGCCACCACCAAATCTTTTTTCTCCGATGTGGATTAGCCCATTCAAAAACGTACCGTTGGTTAATATCACGGCATCCGCTTCAATCTCTATACCTAAGGAGGTACGAACTCCCGAAATAGTGTTACCTTTTACCAATAAGGAGTTAACCGTATCCTGCCAAAAATCTACATTAGGGGTGCGTTCAAGTGCCAGGCGCCATTCCTCGGCAAAGCGCATCCTGTCGCTTTGTGCACGCGGGCTCCACATAGCTGGGCCTTTAGATAGGTTAAGCATCCGGAACTGGATAGATGTTTTATCCGTTATTATACCTGAATAGCCACCCATTGCATCTATCTCACGCACTATTTGTCCCTTGGCAACACCGCCCATAGCGGGGTTGCAGCTCATTTGTGCTATCACGCCCATATTCATGGTTACTAATAACACAGACGAACCCAGGTTTGCAGCAGCAGCAGCAGCCTCACAGCCGGCATGTCCTGCACCTACAACTATTACATCGTACTTCTTAAACATTGTTTTATTCCTATAATGCGCCAAAGGGCGCATATTATGTTATAAAAGGCATGTTCCACGTGGAACATTGTTGTTTTATTTATATTCTTAATAACGTTCCACGTGGAACGTTATGTCTTTATTAACAAAAGAGAAGCAATAATATTGCCGGTCTTTATGGTTGCCTTGACCTTTATGGTTTGTTCTTATGCAAAATTATTCATTACCAACTGATGTTCCACGTGGAACGTTAAATAATGATAGTAACGCTACAATTGCCCAAACACTTTCTAATACCACAAAAGGGTAGAAGCTGATTAAGTATGAAGAATAGCAACAGATGCCAGCGCCTATAAAATTCATGGCTGCATAGGCCTTGCTGGATGATGGCAGTTTCTTATATAAATTTAACAAAAAGGCTATCAGTAATATAATAACGCCTATTGATGCCAGTATATCTGATGTTTTCATCTATGCTTCTTTTAGTTCGGTCAGTTCAATCCAGCGCATGCTCTTGCCGTCTAACTGGCTGTTCAATGCAGTTATCTGTTGTAAAATATCATTCAGCTTTGAAGCTGCAATCCCTACAACATTAAGTTCGTCGTTTTTGGCTTTTAGCTGTGCCTCGATTTTGGCAATTTCTGCTTCAAGGGTTTCTAACTCTTTTTGCTCTTTAAAACTAAGCTTGTTCTTTTTTACTTCAACTGGTTTTGGCGCTTCAACAATTGGCGCGCGTTTGCTTTGCTGTTTGCTTTCTTCTAATTCTATCCGGTATGAAGAGTAGTTGCCATTATATATCCTCACATGGCCACCTTCTTCCATAATAAAAAGCTGGTCGGTTAGCTTATCCAATAAATACCTATCGTGCGATACCATCATTAACACGCCTGAATAATTGGTTAAAAACTCTTCCAATACATTTAGTGTATCAATATCCAAATCGTTGGTAGGCTCATCCAGGATCAAAAAGTTAGGGTTCTTCATCAGGATGCTCATCAGTTGCAATCTTTTCTTTTCACCACCGCTAAGTTTTGATATAAAACCATATTGCTTGGCAGGGGGGAAGAGGAACAAGGTTAACAATGCAGATGCTGAGATCAGCTTGCCATCGGCCATTGTGATAAACTCTGCAACATTTTTTACAATGTCAATTACACGCTCATCATCCTTAAACACAATGCCTGATTGGTGGAAGTAGCCCATAACGGTAGTTTCACCCTTATCTATAACGCCTTTATCCGGATCTAATTTACCGGTGATCAGGTTTAGCAGGGTTGATTTTCCGCTACCATTCTTTCCGGCAAGGCCAATACGGTCGCCTTTTTTAAATATGTAGCTAAAATCGTTTATATAGGTATGGTCGTTAAATGATTTAAAGAGATGGTTCATCTCCATAATCTTATTACCCTGTCGTGCAGTTTTAACGCTCAGCTCAACTTTTTGCTTGGCGCCACCATTCTTGGTTTTTTCTTCCAGATCATAAAAAGCATCAATGCGTGCTTTTGATTTGGTTCCACGTGCCTGGGGCTGCCTGCGCATCCATTCCAATTCCTTACGTAAAAGATTGCTGTTTTTTTGGAATGAGGCCTCGTCAGATGCTTCTCTTTCGGCTTTCTTTTCTAAGTAGTAACCATAGTTACCTACATAAGGGATTATTTTGCCTTTGTCTATCTCTAAAATTTCATTACATACATTATCCAGAAAGTACCTGTCGTGGGTAACCATCAGGATCGTTTTTGATCCGTCGGTCAATAATTTCTCCAGCCACTCAATGGTGTCAATATCCAGGTGATTGGTAGGCTCATCTAAAATATAAATATCCGGGTCCTCAATCAGCAGCTTTGCCAATGCAAGGCGTTTCTTTTGTCCGCCCGACAAGGTATTGATCTTTTGATTCAGGTGATGAATATCAAGGCGGCCTAAAATGGTTTTTATTTTATATTCGTACTCCCATGCATCCACATTGCTCATTTCTTCCATTATGTTTTCAATGGCTTTGGCGTTGTCTGGGTCATTCTCTAAAAGCTCTTCATATTTTCTGATCATTTGCTGTTGCACATCATCAGCATGAAAAATATAATCACTGATAGTAACCGCGCCTTTAAAGCCTGGATCCTGTTCAAGATATCCCATATTCAAATCGCGCATTTGTGCCACCTTGCCTTCGGTTGGTTTAAGGCTGCCTGATAATAGTTTCAATAAGGTAGTTTTCCCGGCACCGTTGACGCCTACCAACGCTACCCTGCGGCCACGGTTAATACCAACTGATACGTTTCTGAATAACCAGTTGTCATGAAAAGAATGGCCGAGGTTTTCGGCTGAAATGTAATTGCTCACGATAATTGTTGTATTTGGTCGGACGGGTAAATAATTACGCCATCTTCTTTTTTTAATGATTGTTTGTACATGGTGCTTGCAACGGTTGATGCCGCTATGCTCCTGTATTTTTTAAAACTGCCAAAAAGCAGCGGATTGATTATTTTCATTACGGCAACAGAGATGCTCTCCAGCGGACGGCTCTCTTTCCTGTCGCCCATTAATGCCGAGGGCCTATATATATGTAAGCTGGTTAAGCCAACTTTTATTATATCGTTTTCTGTTTCGCCCTTCATCTTTGTATAAAAGTTTGACGAGGCAGGATCTGCGCCAATTGATGATACCAAATGATACTGCTTTATCCCATTATTCAACGCTATTTGTGCCAGCTTCAGTGGATAGTCATGGTCTATTTTTCGGTACTCCGATAAATCGGGGGTCTTTTTTTTGGTCGATCCTAAACAACAAAAAATAACATCGCCGGTAATTGATTTGTTGTAATCTTCAATTTTATCAAAGTCTACAATCAATTGTGTTAGCTTGCTGTTTTTTATCGGTAATTCTTTGCGCACCAATACCAAAACGGCATCATAGCCGGGGTTATTCAACAGCAAATCCAACAGGCTACTGCCAATTAGTCCGCTTGCGCCCGCTATGATCGCTTTATTTGCCATTGAGTATCAAATTTTTTGCAAAAATACACATAATTAAATTGTGGTATAAATATTGAGTGTTTAAACATATAATTAAGTGAAATACACATGAACCAGATATTTTATCCTGCCAATGAGCGGGGAAGCAATGATATAGGATGGCTAAAAGCAAATTTTTCATTCAGTTTTGGACCATATTACAACCCTGATAAGGTGCACTTTGGAGTATTAAGGGTATTGAACGATGATATAATTGCTCCTGGCATGGGCTTTGGCCGCCATCCGCACGATAATATGGAGATAATTACTATCCCTTTAGAAGGCGCGCTGGAACACAAAGACAGCATGGGTAACATAGGCGTAATAACAGCCGGCGAGGTACAGGTAATGTCGGCCGGAACAGGTGTGGAACATTCCGAATATAATCACTCCAAAACAGAGCCTTCAAAAACATTGCAGATCTGGCTGTTTCCAAAAGAGGAAAACATTAAACCCCGCTACGATCAAAAGAGCTTCAAGGAGCAAATGAAGCTTAATGAGCTTACTACTTTAATATCACCCGAAAAAAGTGAGGATACGCTGTGGATCAATCAGGATGCTACCTTCTCGATGGGTGAGTTTGAGGCCGGGCAAACCATAAATTATGAGATCAAAACACCCGGAAACGGCGTTTATGCATTCTTGTTAGATGGCAGTGTTAAAATAAATAATACCACCTTAAACAAAAGGGATGCACTGGGTGTTTATAATACCAACTCAATTATAATTGAATTTCAATCACAATCCCGCTTGCTTTTAATGGATATACCCATGTTGTAAGTAGCTCAGGATCTGCTTTAGTTGTCAAATATTGATCGGGTTAAAACAATTTTATAAACCATTGCTTTAATACGCAAAATATAATACCTATGGCAGAAGAGGTTACGATACCCGCCTGGAAAAAATGGTTTGAAGGCATTGGCGACCAGGTGGGCTTTTTCTTCAAATTTTTCAAAAACATTTTTGTTGGTGGCTTTGAATGGTCTGAGTTTGTAAAACAGTGTTACGAGATCGGTTACCGGTCAATGATGCTGGTGGGCATAACCTCATTTATTATGGGTGTAGTGCTAATATTGCAGCTAAGGCCAACCCTGGTGGCCTTTGGCGCAGCCAGTATGCTGCCTAAAACGCTGTCGGTATCATTTGTCCGCGAGATTGGACCCGTAATTATCGCCATCATCTGCGCGGGTAAAATAGCCTCCAGTATTGGTGCCGAATTAGGCAGCATGAAAGTTACCGAGCAGTTAGCTGCGATGGAAGTATCAGGTGCCAACCCGCTGCAATACTTAGTGGTAACGCGGATAATGGCTACTACGATTATGGTGCCACTTTTATCTGTTTTGGGCGATGCGATAGGGCTTTTCGGCGGCTTTTTGGCCTTAAATATCCGCGATAGCATAAGTTTTCAGCTTTACTTTACCAAGGTAATTGGCTCGCTTGATTTCTCTGATTTTTTACCAGCCTTTATTAAAACGATATTTTTTGGCTTTGCCATCGGCTTTGTGGGCTGCTACAAAGGCTTTCACTCTGATAAGGGTACCGAAAGTGTTGGTGTTGCAGCTAATTCGGCAGTGGTAACAGCCTCTTTATGGATCTTTGTGATAGATGCCATTGCGGTGCAGATCACCAGTTTATTATTTTATAAATAGGATGGTGATGGAAGCAGCAAAAATAAAAGCCGAAAAAAAGTCGAAAGCACCGGATAAGGAAGAGATTGTAATAGCTATTAAAGGGCTTAAAAAATCCTTTGGTACAAAGCACGTGTTGAAAAACATAAACCTTGAAGTAAAACGGGGCGAAAACGTAGTTATTTTGGGCCGTTCAGGTACCGGAAAATCGGTTACTATACAATGTATCGTAGGCATGTTAAAACCTGATGAGGGCTCTGTTAAGGTATTTGGCGAGGAAGTATCTGAACTATCAGAAAAAGGGCTGAAAGAACTAAGGATCAGGATTGGATTTTTGTTTCAGAGCGGGGCGTTGTACGACTCTATGACCGTACGTGAGAACCTCGAGTTTCCGCTTACTAGGGTCTTAAAAATGAAAGACCAGGCAGAGATAGATAAGCGGGTAGAAGATGCCTTAGAAAGCGTTGGATTGCTCGACGCGATAGATAAGCTGCCATCAGACCTTTCGGGCGGGATGCGTAAGCGCGCTGGCCTGGCACGAACCATTATAGTTGAACCGGAAGTGATCCTTTATGATGAACCAACTACAGGGCTTGATCCCATCACTTCCCGGGAGATCAGCGATTTGATCCTAACCATTCAAAAGAAACAGAAAACATCATCCATAATTATTACGCACGATATGGAATGTGCCCGCATAACCGCCGATAGGGTAGTGATTATGAACGATGGCGAATATGTTGCAGAGGGCACATTTGATGAGCTCCACAAATCAAAAGACAAAATTGTACTATCATACTTTAAGGATATATCATGAAAACAACTTCAGGACAAAAAATAAAAATCGGCATTTTTACCTTTATCGGCTTGCTGGTATTGGTGCTGGTCATTTTTTTTATCGGGAACCAAAAGAACTTATTCAGTTCAACCTTTAATATTTACGGCACATTTAAAAATGTGAATGGACTGCAGGTGGGTAATAATGTACGCTTTGCCGGTATAAACGTAGGTGTGGTGGAAGCCATTAATATTGAAACGGACAGCTCTGTAAGGGTTGACCTTACCCTGAATAACAACGTTAAAAAGTTTATTAAAACAGACTCAAAAATAAGTATTGGCAGCGATGGTTTAATGGGCGATAAATTAGTGGTGATAGCTCCGGGAGGTATTACAAGTACGCAAGCGGTTGGTGGCGGGAGCCAGCTAACAGCCGTTAACCCTGTTGATGTTGATAAAATTATAGCTAAGCTAACCAGGGTGGCCGATAATGCCGAATCATTAACATCGGGCCTGTCATCAATTGTGGCTAAGATAAACAGTGGTAAGGGAAGCATTGGCCGCCTGCTAAACAACGATAAGATAGCCAACGATTTAGATGCCACGGTTAAACAGGCGCGTACCACCATGCAAAATGTACATAAAACCACCAGCACACTTAATGAGGATTTGACAGCCGCCCAGCACAACTTTTTATTAAAAGGCTTTTTCAAAAACAAGAAGAAAAAGGCGCAGCAGGATTCTATCAAAAAAGCAAAAGCCGCGGCAGATGCAGCAGCGGGTAAACAGTAAACCGGTTAAAAAAACGGACATAAAAAAGCGGCCTCTGATATTTCAGAGGCCGCTTTTTTATGTTTCCTTATTATAGGTATTTAGTAATCTCCGGAGATAAAGGTGTGGTTTGTGAACGGAAACGGTGAATTAAGTTACCATTTTCGTCGATCAGGAATTTTTCAAAGTTCCATTTGATCTCACCTGTAAAATCAGGATTTGGAGCCGATGTTAAGTATTTAAACAAGGGGTCAATATCATCGCCTTTTACGCTAACTTTTTCGCTAAGCGGAAATGTTACACCAAAACGGGCTTTGCAAAACTCTTTAATTTCAGAGTTTGTACCCGGATCCTGCTGGCCAAAGTTGTTTGCCGGGAACCCAACAACAACAACCTTATCCTTATACTGATCAGCTAATTTTTGCAGATCGGCATACTGAGGCGTAAAACCACATTTTGAAGCAGTGTTAACAATCAGTACTTTTTTGCCTTTATACTGGGCCAGGTTAAAGGGCTTGCCTTCAATTGATTTCAATTTAAACTCATAAACTGATTTTGGAGCGGTAACAAACATTAACGCTAAGCATAAAACTAATATTTTCATGTTAATTAATAAGTTGGTTTCTGGATAAAAGGCGTTTTGTACAAGGTAAAATTAATTATTAAAGCTTCTCTTATTCAAATAGAAATCTTCTTTTAATGTCATTTTTTTCTTGTCGGCAGGTGTTTTATCGGTATAACCAACAAGGTGCAGTGCGCCATGAATAATTACACGGTGCAGTTCGTCAGTTTCGGTAAGGCTGAATTTGCCTGCATTTTCGCGGATGCGCTCAATAGAGATAAAAATATCACCCACAATCACCTTTTCTTTTTCCGAATTATCAAAGGTGATAATGTCGGTGTAAGTATCATGATCCAGGTATTGCTGGTTTATCTGCAATAAATACTCGTCGGTACAAAAAATATAAGTGAGCTCTTTTAATTTATAACCCTCGGCTTGTATGGTATCTGTTATCCACTGCCGCACAGCTATTTTGTTTTTTAATTTATAGGCGATGTCTTCTTCAAAAAACTGTATAGCAGGCATTATATTTTAAAGTGAAGTTCAACTTCGTTACCTTTTGTATTAAATATGCATTGGTCAGCAAGGTGTTTCAAAATAAACACACCCCTGCCTGTCAGGTTCTCCAGGTTTTCAGGCGCTGTTGGGTCTGCAAGGTTATTATAGTCAAAGCCATCACCTTCGTCGGTAATGGTCCAGATAATGCGCCTGCCTTCAACATCGGCATTTACAATTACCTTTTTATTTTCGTCGAGCTTGTTACCGTGTATAATGGCATTATTAGCAGCTTCGCTAAGGCATGTCATCATATTAGCAAAGGTATCCTCGCTAACTTTATGCTTGTCGGCAATTTCTTCTATCAAATTTTCAAGCAGGGTTATGCTTTCTTGTTTTGATGGAAGCTGTAAGGTATACAGTTCACCTGTTTCAACATTTGATTGGTCCATGTCATTTAGCGTTGAGTAGATCAAAGTAAGATTTAATTTTTAATTTATAGTATAAATTTAGCGCAGGCGGAACGGTCCTTACCTGTTCTGTTTGTTTTTCGCTGGCCTGCTTATAGCTTTGCAAAGCCTTGATGTATCCCGGCGGCGTATCTTTTCCTGCATGGCTTTCGCGCTGCTGTTCTTGTTCACGCTCCTGTTCGGCCTTTTCTGCCTCCAGCAAACGACTTTGAATCTGTTGCTGCCGCTTAATGGCATCCTCCGTTATCCTCCTGTTTACGAGATCGTGTTCAGTTTGTTCCATTTCTTTCGAAATTTTATCCAAATTACCTAAACCACCCGTACCGTCTTTGTTTTCCTCGCGATTAATTTGCTGCAACGCCTCCCTTATCTGCTGTTGCTGACGCGCTAATTTAGCTAATTGTTCGCTCATTTTTTCATTATTCCCATTATTTCCGCCTTGATTTTTTCCCTGGCTTCCCTGGTTGCCCTGCTGCTGCATTTGTTCCCTTGCTTTTTGCATATTCTGGTTCAATTGCTGCTGCATTTTAGCCAGTTGAGAAACTGATTGCTGCTTGCCTTTTCCCTTGCCGCTTTTGCCTTTGCTCTTCATATTCTGCAGCTGGTCGAGCGCCTCATTAAGCATCAGGGCAAGGTTGTTCATGGAGGTCATAGCGTATTGCTGGTTGCTCGTAGCCTCTCCGGTACGCCTTTCGCCAAGGTTTTCAAGGGCCTGGTCAATATGCTCATTAATACCGGTAACCTCCTTATTAACAGTCGATTGTATTTGAGGTATCCTTTTACTTAATGCATATAAACTATCCTCGGCAGTTTTAAGGTTATCTTTTATATTCTTTTGGTTTTGGGCAAGCGTAGTATAATTAGGATCGGTTGGATTGGTACTCTTTAAGGTTTGCATAACCTTTTCCTGCTCAAAAGAACTGTTAACCAGGTTCTTCAATAAGGCCCTTAATTGCTGCTCGTCAACACTGTTTTCAGCCTCTTCACCATCCTGTTCCTTTTGCTGCATTTTATCAGCCAGTTGCTTCATTTCTTTTGCGGCCTGCTGCTGTGGTTTTGATGCTTTTTCGGGACTGTTCTTTTTCAGTTCATCGGCGCTTTTTTCCATCTGCTGCTCAATGCTTTGCTCTTCCTTTTTAGGGTCTTGAAAATCCTGCTTGTGTTCTGCCTGCTCATTTGTTTTTTGCAGGTCGTCTAATGATTTTTTGGTGTCCTGAAAATCCTGGTTAAGCTTTTGCTGTTCTTTTTGCAGGCTTTGCGCATCTGCGCCGGCTTGTTTTGCCTGGTCGGCCAGTTTTTGCTGCTGTTCCGATAGCTTGTTCAACTGGTCAACATTCTGATTCAGCTTTTGCTCAAACTCTAATTTTTTATAAAGCTCCAGCATGCGGTCAAGTTCCTTTTTTAGGGATTTATTATCCGTCTGCATTTTTGAAAGCTGATCCCGGGCCCCTTCTTTTTGTTCCTGCTCCAGCATATTCTGCAATTTTTCGAGCATTTGCTGGGTTTTAGGGTCAAGCATGCTGCTAAGGAGTTGTTCCATTTGCTGCTGCTTTTCGCTCAGGTTTTTATCCTGTTGCTGGTTTTCCTGCCGGTTGTACAGGTTCTTTTTATTATCGGCCTGCACCTCTTTCACTAAATCGTCCAGCTCGCGGCGTTTTTGCAGCAGGTCGGCAATTTGTTTTTTATCATCAAAAGAGAGCGAGTTTTTATTCAGTAAAAGCTGGTTAAGCTTTTGCGAATCCTTTTCTATCTGCCCGGCAAGCTTAATGGCCGATTGCATTTTTTGTTTTACAGCCTGTGTGCCTGCATTTAGCTGGTCGTTTATTTCTTTTGCGTCAGGTATGTTCAGCGTATGCTCAGGCGAGCGAACTTTTTTAGGGCCATTAACGGCGTCATTATCAGCCACCTCAAAATAATAGGTAACATGGTCGCCAGCCTTTATGCCCACATCTTTTAAGTTCCAAAAATAAAAGAAATCAGCCTGCGGCTGGTCAAGCCCTGTCTTAACAGGCATTGTATACGTTTTAACGTTTACCTTATCACCGGGGGCGCCAACCTGGTAATGAAAGGTAAGGGACGAAAAACCATGATCGTCCTGGATGCGGCCATTAAAATAAAGGGCCTTCATGCTTACCGAATCCGGCTTTTCCTGTACAGTTATGGAAGGCGCCTCGTCCGCAATAATATTTACCCTGTAACTGGCCGAATCGCTATGGTTTACGCTGGTATTAAGCGGCGTTATTTTATAAACGCTGTTTTTAATTATCCTTTCGCGGTGTTCAAAAACATCTGGTGTGGTAGCTGTAACATTAGTTGTTTTGCCATTGATGTTAAAAAGCAGTGTTGTAGCATGCTGTGTATGCAATGCCCAGGTAACCACCGTTCCGGCAGGAATAGTGAGATCGCCCGCATTTGGCAGTGATTCATTTTTTTTATGTAGATAAGCCGGATAATTTAACTGCACATCAAAATGTAAAAGTGAAGGGCGCAGGTTTACCTTTATCTGGTATGGTGCCGATATAAAGCCATTGCCCGATAGCTTAAACGTAGTATTTTGCTGCAAATTGCTAAAGAGATAGTGAAAATGGCTGATATTCTCTTTATCAAGCTTAAAGGTATTGTTGGCAGTTTCTACATAAACATCAGCTGGCAGTTTATCGCCGATAAGTTTAAGGTCGAGCTTAAAGTCATCGCCCTGAACTACAGATAGCGCCTTGTTTTGCACTACAAAAGTAAACGGGGCAACCGGTACAAAGTATTCATTATGCCTGATTAGCCTTTTGGTGCTTTCTGTTAATACAGAAGGTGCAGCAAGCGCGATAATACAAATGAGCCCTGCTGGGATCAGTACCCACTTTAAGTACTTTGTATTTTCGCGGATATTTATGGCCGATGGAAAGCTGACAGGTTTTAAGGCTTCAATTTTTTGGTTGATGCTGGCCTCAATTAATGCACGGTGCTGTACATCTTCGGCCGCTTGTTTTTTAAGCTGAAGGGTGTTGAGCAGTTTATCATTAACATCATTAAAGTGTTTGCCGATGATCTCGGCGGCTTCATCGTGGGTTAGGGAGTTGCCTAACTTTAACCATGCTAATAATGATGGAATGATGAGCCAAAAAATAAGGCCGGCATTTAACAGGATGAACAGGTAAAATAATATGGTGCGGAAAAGGGTATTGAAATTGCCAAAGTATTCGCAAAGTGTAATAACTACATAGGCCGAGAACAGGCCGGCGCCTAAAAAGATAAGCCCGCGTAAAAAATTATTGAAATAGTATTTGCGTATAAAGATGTTGATCTTATCAATTAAGAGCTCATAATTATCGGCAGTGTTCATATTTCAGCACAAAACTTTAATGGCTATTTAACACAAATAACCAAAAGTATCATACATCCGGAAATTAAAAAAAATAAAGCACAATTAAAAGGTATCAGGAATGGCTGTTAAAGAAACTGTTGATTCGGCAAAATAAAAAAAGTCCGGAAGGCAAAGCATTATGCGCTTTCTTCCGGACTTTAGTTTTATCCAATGGGGCATTTGCCCTGTATGGTTATTTCTTATTTGCTTTCAGCTTTTCCTGCTTTTGCAGCCTTAGGAAAAAGCTCGGCTAATTTATCTTCCAAATCATCACCTCTTAGGTTTTTACCGATGATCTTACCATTAGGATCAAGCAAAAAGTTTTGCGGGATGGCACGCACTGCGTACAACCCAGCTGTTTTGCTGTTCCAGAATTGCAGGTCAGATAATTGGGTCCAGGCAAGGCCATCAGTATGGATAGCTTTTAACCATTTATCTTTTGCATTAGGCCTGTCTAACGATACGCCTACGATAGTGAATTTTTGATCCTTATAACGATTGTATGCTTTTACCACATTCGGGTTTTCGTGACGGCAAGGGCCGCACCATGATGCCCAAAAATCAATCAGCACGTATTTACCGCGGAAAGATGACAGGTTAACAATTTTACCTGCGGTATCAGCCTCGGCAAATTCTGGTGCAACGGCACCTAAAGCAACCGCTTTTAATTTTGGCAGTCTTTCAGCAAACTTTTTACCGTTATCAGTTTCTTTAATAGCTGGCGAAAGGTTGTTGAACAATGGTGCAATATCAACGTAATCAGCACTGTAAGCATAGCTTTCCAGTACATTCAGGCTGATAAATGAATCAGGATTTTCCTGGATGAATTTTTTATTTATGGCAGCCTCCTGCAGGTCAATGGCTTTTTCTTCTTTATGGCCTTGTTTTAAAAAAGCTTCAGATTTTTGCTCTTCAGGGCTTGCTTTGCTTTGTTTAGCCTCTAATGCTGCATAAGCATCAGCGGTTGGTTTCAAAGCAGCTTCGTAACGGGTATTGTCTTCGTTGGTTTTTGTTCCGGCAACCTTAGCACTTTTAAGGGTGTCGCTGCTGGTTACGGTTACTGTACCTTTTTCAAGGTAGATCATTTTATAATCCCTGGTGTTAGGGCCGGTACCTTTTTGATTAAATATCAGGTACGCATTTTTTGGCACGGCGCCGGTAGTTCCCTCAAACTGGAATTTTCCATTAATAAGCGTAGCCGAATCAACAACGGTTTTTCCTGCTGCGAAAGATTCAAGGTACATTTTTGCCGGCGCGTTGAAAGCGCCAACCGATCCCTGAACCGAATATTTGCCATCCTGGGCAAATGCAAGTGCCGGTAACGAAGCCAGCGCTGCTATAATTAGTTTCTTCATTCTATTCCCTTTTTAACGCAAAATAAAACTTTAATGTCTATTAAAGAAATTTAGTGCGAATTAAGCATCCGGAGGTGTTATTTTTTATCTAAAAGTTCTTTCAGCTTATTTTCAAGGTCATCGCCGCGCAGGTCCTTCGCAATGATCTTCCCGTTAGGGTCAATCAAAAAATTAGCAGGAATTGATGATACATAATATAAGGCTGCCGCCTGGTTGTTCCAATATTTAAGGTCTGATACCTGTGTCCAGTTCAAGCCATCAGCTTTTATAGCCGAAAGCCAGGCCGCTTTCCCGTCTTCTTTATCAAGCGATACGCCCAGCACGGTAAAGTTTTTGTCTTTATAAGCATTGTAGGCTTTTACCACGTTGGGGTTTTCCTCGCGGCAGGGACGGCACCACGATGCCCAAAAGTCAATCAAAACATATTTACCCCTAAAGGATGATAGCTTTACCGGAAGGCCATTTACATCGTTCTGGGTAAAATCAGGGGCCATTACACCGGCGGCTGTAAGTTTTAACTTATCGAGCGCGGTTTTAAACACCTTAGCGGTTTCGGTGCTCTTTACATTGTCTGATAGTGAATTGTAAAGCGGCTCCAGGTCGGCAGGGTCGGGCGATGGCCCATCAACCGAATATAGTGCCAGCAAGCTCAAATAACTGTTTGGATTGGCTAATATAAATTGCTTTAAAATAGTTTTTTGGGTAAGCTGTAATTCCTTTTGCCTTACTACTATGGATGCTTTAAACTCGGCAGACAGTTGCTGCGCCGGTGTAGCGCCATTTTTGTCATCGGATAATTTTTTAGCTTTATCCTTTATCGGTTTTAAAGCGGCGATCAGCTTTTTATTGTCGTCATTTATCGGCGAGCCGGTGATCTGTGCTTTTGAAATAGAATCAGGGCTGCTCATGGCAAAATCTCCTTTATCTATATAAAAATTTAATACATCGGCCTTTTCGTCTAATTTTTCAAAGCCTACACCGGTATGGTCAATAACCATAATTGCGTTGGTGGGTGTTAATATCTGCCCGGTAAAATTAAAGCTTCCGGCGCTGATCTGTGCCGAGTCAATTACCTTATTGGCGCCATACTGATAAATGAGGTATGCTTTTGCAGGGGCATTTAATGTGCCAACCTTGCTCTGTATGCTAAATGTTGCGGGATCCTGGGCAAAGGCCAAAGCTGGCAGCATTGCTATGAAATAAAAAAATATTCTCTTCACTATTTTATTGAATGATAAGCTGTGATAACGTTAAAACTGCCAATGAATTATGCAGATCAGTTTAATTTTTGATAAGTGCGCCACCAAAGATCGGGCATTTCGCCGGAAACAGCCGTCTTATAATCGTCGTAGCGACAAGGAACTAAGTGAAAGCGCTCGTTTTTTGAGCCGCCTGTAGGGTAAGGTACCTGCATCCACCAGCGGTCTGATTTTTTGCTTTTCACAAACACCAGTTCGTGGTCATCATGTTTCAGGCTTGTTTTGTAAATAAGGTATTGCGATTTTGGATTGAGCGGAAAATCTTTTTTGCGGTTGTAAACACCATCAATAAAATACCAGATCATTTGGGCCAGCAGCATGGCCGTTTGCCCGTTATTATCATAAGCAGGGTTAAACTCATAAAAGCCTATGGAGCTCAACTTATCATTAAAGCCGGCATAACGTGCTATCTGGCAGGCCTCCTCGCCATAAAAACCGTTGGGGCCTGCATTGGCATTAGCCATTGCATCTGACGAGCGGATGGCACCCATGTCAAAACTGATCATACTTGCATTGCGGATGACAGGCTCGGTAATGGCCACATTGCCGCTTAGCTCGCCAAGGCGGTGTACATCAAAGTACAGTTTATCCATTACGCGCAGACTATCCTGACTGGCATAATAGGTTTGGTAACCCAAATTGCTGTAATTAAACAAAAAGTTAGGATCGTGCAGGAATATTTTATTGAGATAGGATTCTGAAGTGGCTTCAATGCTTTCAGGACTGATGTCGTCATCCAGGTCAAAGCGCGGGTCAATAATTACCAGATCTACCTTTTGCTCCAGGTTTTCATAAGCCATATACTGGGCGTAGGTAAGGTCCTGCCCACCGCCTATAATTACCGGGATAATATCGTTCTTAATCAGCTCCTCGGCAACCGTTTTCAGGGCAATATAGGTATCTGTTACGGTTGCGCCCTGGCGGATATTACCAAGATCAACAATTTTGGTATTATAATTACCCTCGTTAAGCCGGTATAGCTTTTCGCGCACATAATCGGGGCCAAGGGCACAGCCGGAATTGTTGATGGCGTTGCGGTCTTCCTGCACTCCGATGATGGCAATATCCGTTTTGTCTTCCATCGAAGGAAAATCAACCGAAAAATGCTCGATCTTACTCCCTAACTGACTGGTATAATACCCTGTTGAGGGGACAATGTTTTTAAGATCAATAGGACTAAAAAAATCGGATAATGACATTTTGTTGGTGCTCAAATATGCTGCTTTGCAAATGTGCAGATTTTTTGGCTTACCCGGAATTTTTTTGATAGCAGATGGCTCGGGAGGTATTGAGCAATTAAGGTGTAAGTTTTTATGATGCGGTAAATAACAGGTCAGAAATACCTGGAAACTTTTATATCCCCCGGGTTCCCTGACCTATTGTGCGCTATAAAATTAAAATTTAAGCCCTAACTCCTTTAAAATACCTAACTCATCCGAGCTTCCCCAGCGTTCAACCATTTTACCATCTTTAAACTTGCTGATCTGCATGCCACGGGCATTAATAGTTTGCCCGGTTGCTGCTATGCCCATAAACTCACCTTTGTGAGTGCCGGTTACGCGGTAGGCAAAAGATACGTTGTCCTCGTCGGCCACCAGGTGCTCAACTTCAATTTTCATATCAGGAAAAGCTGATTTCATCATTTTGAAAAAGTTGATATAACCTTCTGGCCCTTCAGCCTGGCCCGGAGCCGGATCATGATCAATATTAGTAGGAGAAACCAGAGTATACAACTTATCCCAATCACTGTTATTAACAGCCGCCCCAAATTGCTTTTGCAGTTCTATGTTTTCTAATTTGCTCATGTTTGCTTTTATTACTTAATGTAAATAAGTTTACTTAAAGTAAAATGTTTTAATTAAGTATAATAATTAGCAAGCAATAAATCCTTTGTGGTTATGAATTTTATCATTGTCATGTTTTTTAAAATTTCCTAACTTGCTTAAAATCTTAACAATATGGGTTCAGCTGCTATACAGGGGCCGCTTTGGGGCAAGCAATCAAAGGATTGGGCAACAATACAGGAACAAACAGGCAATGCCGGTTATGTGCATGCCCTGATATTTTTAAACCTTAATCCGGCCGATAAACTATTAGATGTTGGCTGCGGCTCGGGGCTGTTCAGTAGCCTGGCAAGTGCTACCGGGGCCTATGTAACCGGGATTGATGCCAGCGAAGCACTGATAACCGAAGCCCGGCAGCGCAATACCACCGCCAACTTTACTACCGGCGAGATGGAAGAACTTCCTTTTGCTGATGATACCTTTGATGTGGTTTGCGGCTTTAACTCTTTTCAATATGCAGCCAATACACCAAATGCGCTTGCCCAGGCACACCGCGTATTAAAACCTGGTGGTAAACTGGTAGTAATGATATGGGGAAACAAGGATGACTGCGAAGCGGCAACTTATTTAAAGGCCGTTGGCAGCCTGCTACCGCCACCACCGCCCGGCGCTCCCGGCCCGTTTGCCTTATCAGAAAACCAGCTGTTGGAAACTATTTTAACCCAGGCCGACTTCAAAATAATTGATAACCGCGATCTGGATACCACGTGGGATTACCCGGATACCAATACCGCACTGCGTGGCCTGCTGGCCGTAGGCCCGGCTGCAAAAGCAATTGAAATGAACGGATTTGAAAAGGTACATGATACTGTTTTACAAGCCGTGCAGCCATATATACAAAGCACCGGGCATGTGGTGTATAAAAATAAATTCAGGGTGGTGATCAGTGAGAAGTAGTGCATAATTACATGCCTGCTAAAAACGCGTTATTTCAATCGATAGCTAAGCAATCCCCTATTTTACAGAGCGGCTTTTCAAATTGTAAATCATTCTATTCGATCTGCAAAGCTGGTGATTGCTTCTTCATACCTCATCGCAATGAAGTTAAGTTTCCTGTAGCTGCTCCCGCAAGTCACCACTTTCTCATAATCGGCTAAGCATCACCTTTTTTGCGCATTTCAAATTTGCAAATCAGCACAATATCCTACCTTTGCTCCCGGAAAAAGTGTTGATAACAGATGAACGAGCAGATAAAAAAGCTACAGCAGGCTATTGAGCCATTACAGCAGCAGATAATTAACCACAAGGTTTACAATGTAATAAGTAACATTGATGACTTGGGCGTATTTATGAACTACCACATTTATGCCGTGTGGGATTTTATGTCGTTACTAAAATCATTACAGCAAAACTTAACCTGTACCGATGTGCCCTGGTTCCCGGTTGGCACAGCAAATACCCGTTACCTGATCAACGAAATTGTAACCGGCGAAGAATCTGATGTGGATAGCGAAGGCATTCGCAAAAGCCATTTTGAAATGTACCTGGCTGCCATGCAGCAATGCGGTGCCGAGCCGGTTGATTTTTTGAATTTTATAGCTGCGCTGAAAAACACAGGCGATCTAACAGCGGCTTTCAATACCACTAATGTGCCTGATGCTGCCCGCGGGTTTGTTGAGCATACTTTTGATGTGATTAACAGCGGAAAGTCTTATTTACAGGCAGCAGTATTTACCTTCGGCCGCGAAGACCTGATCCCTTATATGTTCCTTTCCATTGTAAACGATCTGAACAGCAAATTCCCGGGCCAGGTATCTCAATTTAAATATTACCTCGACCGCCATATAGAAGTAGACGGCGGGCATCACAGCCACCTTGCCCTTGAAATGACTACCGAGCTTTGCGGTAATGATCCTCAGAAATGGGAAGAGATCACCGCGGCCTCAGTTACAGCCCTTCAAAAAAGGATTGATCTTTGGGATGGTATTTATAATGAAATTGCCAGTTCAAAGGTGTTGGCAGAGGGATAAACTGGTTAATGGCTTTCGGGCCCTGCATTACCATATTGTTCATTACTATCTGATTTAGGAAACATTTTACGTTGCCCCGCGTTTGTATCGCATAAGAATTAGTTTAGTTTTGGATAAATATTTTTAGATGCATAGCCCCAGCCTTAAACATAAATATATCCGTATTGCGGGTATTGTGCTCGTTTCCCTTATTGTTATTCTGTTAATCGGGGGTTATATTGCCTATAGCAAACGCGGGGCTTTATTACAGCACGCTATTGAAAAAGCAAAGAACAAGGCAAAAAGCAAGTATAATTTAGACCTTGAAATTGGCTCGGCCAGTTTTACCGGCTTAAGTACCGTATCCTTTACTAATATTACTGTAGTACCACAGCAGCGGGATAGCCTGCTCAGCATTAAAAAGTTTGATGTAAGTGTGAAGCTGCTGCCGCTGATATTAGGCGAAGTTAAGCTGGCCAATGTAAACCTGCAGGAAGGGCACCTGAACCTGACGGATATTAACCACGTTAAAAACTTCGATTTTTTATTTAAAAGGAAAAAGGACACCACCGAACATCAAAAGGTTGACCTGTCTGAACTTTCAAATAACCTGATCAAAGAGGTTTTATATAAAATCCCGGATGATCTGACACTGAATAACTTTCTTATCTCCTTTAAAAACGATAGCAGCAGCTTTAAGGTGCTGGCACAATCGGCATTGATAAAAGATGGAAAATTAAGTTCAACCTTTAATCTTAATGATGGTGCTGCTATATGGCATTTTGATGGCCGCATGCATCCGTCAGACAAAGACATTGACATAAAGCTTTATGCCGATGGCAAAAAAGTAGAGCTGCCCTTTATTGAAAAACGCTACCACCTGAAAGTTAATTTTGATACGCTGAGCACCCGCTTAAGCAAAGTTGAACACAGCGACGGCGAAACCAGGATATTTGGCTACTGGGGCGTAAGCAACCTGCTGATTAACCAGCCGGGCCTTGCCAGTACCGATATTGTGGTGCCCAATGCAGGTATTGATGCAAATGTTTTTGTAGGGCAAAACTATGTATCAATTGATAGCTCATCGCTTATCCACCTTAAAAAGATAACGGCACATCCTTATATAAAATATACATTGAACCCGGTCAAGATTTACGAAATGAAAGTAAATACCGGCTGGCTTAATGCACAGGATCTGTTTGATTCTTTTCCTTCGGGGATCTTTGATTCGTTGGATGGCATCCAGGTTGCCGGAAAGCTTAACTATAGCCTCAACTTTTTTTTAAACACGGCCAGCCCGGATGATGTTCAGTTTGATTCGCGCCTGGGGAAGGATGGTTTTAGCATTCGTAAGTATGGTAAAACAGATCTTTCCAAGCTAAACAATGTATTTGTTTATACGCCTTATGAAAAAGGCAAGCCAATGGGCCCGCATATCATCGGCCCCGAAAATTCTTATTATACACCGCTTGATCAGATCTCACCAAACCTGCGCAATGCAGTTATGACGGCCGAGGATCCTTCGTTTTATACCAATCATGGTTTTGTGGAGGAAAGCATCCGCAAATCATTAGCTACCGACTTTAAGGATAAAAAATTTAAACGCGGCGGTAGTACTATATCAATGCAGCTGGTTAAAAACTCCTTTTTGAGCCGCGAAAAAACGCTGGCCCGCAAAATTGAGGAGATATTGATTGTATGGATGATTGAGAACAACCATATCATGACTAAAAACCGAATGCTTGAAGTGTATTTCAACATTATTGAATGGGGCAGGGGAATTTATGGTATTGGCGAAGCTTCCCGCTATTATTTTGGCAAAACACCGGCCGAGCTTACCATTGGCGAAAGTATTTACCTGGCCAGTATTGTTCCGCACCCAAAAACAGGCTTATACTCATTTATGCCCGATGGTACATTAAGGCCGGGCTTGATTGGCTATTTTAATTCGCTGGGTAATTTAATGGCGGGGCATGGCCGTGCGCAGCGCGATAGTAATTATTATGGCTTTTATTCGGTAAGGCTTAAAGAGGGTTTGCGCCGCGAGATAGCGCCGGTTAATACCGCAGTTGCCGATAGT
This sequence comes from Mucilaginibacter sp., assembly GCF_965277465.1. Classification (GTDB taxonomy): domain Bacteria; phylum Bacteroidota; class Bacteroidia; order Sphingobacteriales; family Sphingobacteriaceae; genus Mucilaginibacter. Next base: position 550,336 of record NZ_CBDICW010000001.1, on the reverse strand, counting down.
TTAATGAAACAGAATGACGATGATGATGCCGTGCCGGTAGGCGTGGTGCCCGAAAAAAAGCCAACTTTTTTTCAGCGGTTATTTGGTAAAAAGGATACCACCGCTAAAAAGCAGGAAGTAAAAACAATAAGCGCCAAGGATAAACTTAAGGCCGATATTGAACGCCTGCGCGATGAGGAAAAAAGGAAAGAGCTTTTAGTTGATACAGCAGGAAAGACCAAGAAAGAGATCCGCCAGGAAAAACGGAAAATGCGGAGCGATGAAAAGGACCAGGAAAAGGTGTTAAAGGACGCGGTAAAAGAATAGATTTACCCACAAATGACCGAAAAGCTTGTTTAAACACTTAATCTTGTAAAAACTTTAAAAACATGTCATTAATAGATAAATTAAAATGGCGTTACGCCACAAAAAAATTCGATCACACTAAGAAATTAAGTGCCGAACAATTAGATAGCCTTTTAACTGCGGTACAATTAGCACCATCATCTTATGGTCTTCAGTCGTACAAAGTATTGGTAGTTGAAAACCCGGAGATCAGGGAAAAACTGCGTGAAGCTGCTTATGGCCAGCCGCAGTTAACAGAAGCATCGCATGTTATTATATTTGCTTCTGAAACTACAATTGACGAGGCTTTGGTAGCTAAGTATGTTGACAATATTGTTGAAACCCGTGGCATTGACCGCGAGCATATTGCAGGTTTTGAGCAAACAATGGTTGGTACTGTTGACCGTTTAAGCGAAGATCAGAAGATCACATGGTCGCACAAACAGGCTTACATTGCATTAGGTGTATTGCTTACTGCTGCAGCTGATTTAGGCATTGATGCCTGCCCGATGGAAGGTTTCCAGAATGGTAAGTTTGATGAGATCCTTGGGCTGAAAGAAAAAGGCTTAACCGCTTCGGTAATTGCTCCAATTGGTTTCCGCTCTGCTGATGATGACTACAGCAAATTAGCTAAGGTTCGTAAACCTAAAGCGGAATTATTCATCCATATTTAATAGATAACTATTTGATATTATAAAAGGAAAGGCGCCAATTCGGCGCCTTTCCTTTTATAATAATTTTCCTTGCAGTCGCCCGGCTCCTGCCGAGTGGCTAATATTCCTTCAGTCCTGGCCGAAAACAGGGAATAGCTTCGGCCAGAGGCCGCCATATAATCGTCACTCGGCTGGAGCCGAGCGACTGCTTTTAATCTTTTCAGATCACCCGCCGGATGACTTCCTTATAAACAGCTTTGATTTTAATACGTGTTCCTTTTTGCTCACCGGCATCCCTTTACGTTCCAGCTCGTCAAACAGCAGGGTGGCTGCTTTTATACCCATTTCATAGGCTGGCTGTGTAATGGTTGATAGCGGCGGGCATAATAAGGGTGCTATACCCAGGCTGGAAAAGCTGATGACCTTTAGCTTACCCGGAATATCTATTTGCAGATCATTGCAAACATAATAAGTTGCAAAGGCCAAACGCTCAACCGAGCTGAAGATACCATCGGGTTTGGTTTCTTCCAAAACCTTTTTCAGTATGGCGTAATTTTCCTTTTCATCGTTACTGCAATCAATAACCAGGTCATCATTAAAAGGAACATTGTGTTTTTGCAGTGCATCAACATAACCCTGCATACGCACCTTACCAATTGAGATGCTTTTGTTAACCACCAGGTAGGCTATCCTGGTACAGCCGGTATCAATCAAATGCTCGGTTGCGGCAAAACTGCTCTCATAGTCATTAGTAGTTACTTTGGCTGCTTCAATATCTTCGTATACACGGTCAAAAAACACTACAGGGATATTTTTTTGTTCGAGCTTACGCAGATAATTGTGATCATTGGCCTCGCCTGAAACCGACATGATAATACCATCAACCTTACCATTGTTAAGGTAGTTTACAAACGATACTTCTTTTTCAAAAACATCATCGGTACGGTAAAGTAAAATATAAAAACCCTTTTTACGGGCAATTTCTTCAATACCGTTTATGGCCTGCGAGAAAAACTCATTGGTTATTTCGGGAATTATAACAGCTAACGTTCTGCTTTTTTTATCGCGAAGGTTACTGGCATAATGGTTTGGTAAAAAATTATGTTCGCGGGCAAATGCCAGGATCTTCTCTTTTGTGTCCTTATTAATATCAGGACTGCCGTTAAATGCCCTCGAAATGGTAGACGTTGAGATATTTAATTCCTTAGCAAGTATCTTGATATTAATATTGTCCATTTCTATGCAAACATTTTTTTGTACCCATCAAATGTAATAAAAGTCAATTATTGTGCTGGGGTATGTACTATTATTGCGTAAATATAATTCTGAAAGCATTAAAACCTCAAAACTAAGCAGTTATATTTTTAATTTTTAACCTGTGGCATGGGCTTTGTATTGTATTGTGCATCTGCAAAGGTAAAGCAGAAGCATAATGACAAAGAAAATATTAATAGTAGACAATAATGTGCTCATGCTGGAGGTGATGACCTACATATTAATAAATAATGGTTACGAGGTATTTGCAATAACCAGCGGCAGCGATATTTTTAATCATATTAAATCGGATCACCCCGACCTCATCATACTGAACGCTATATTGCCAGGCATAAACGGCAAGGAAATATGCCAGCTTATAAAACTTAATAAAACAACGCAAAATCTTCCGGTTATCATGTGCTCGAGCGAGGATCCCATTGCTGATTCATTAAAGCAAAAAGGAGCCCCTGATGATATACTGCAAAAACCATTTGATATTAGTTGTTTGATTGAAAAGATAGCCTACCAATTAGCGGCTTAAGTTGTTTAACACTTTTCAATAGCTGCAAATCTGCTTAATTCTTCAAATAAGGAATATATTTGCGGTATGGAACTCAACCTTTTTGATAAGCAGGTTTACGTTAACCGCAGGCAAACACTAAAGCAAAACATTGGCAATGATGGTCTTATCCTGTTACTTGGTAACGAGGATAGCAGCATGAACTACAAAGACAATTGCTATCCCTTTAGGCAAGACAGTAATTTTCTATATTACTTTGGTTTAGATGTACCTACCCTTGCTGCAATTATTGATACTGATACCGGCGAAGAAGTTGTTTTTGGCAACGAACTGAGCATTGATGATATTATATGGACGGGAATATTACCTACCGTTAGTGAGATGGCAGCCTTAGCTGGTGTAGCTAAAACCAATGCCTATAACCAAATTACCCATTATGTTCATAAAGCTATAACCAATGGCCGTAAGGTTCATATCCTGCCGCCTTATCGTCCTGAAAATAAAGTTAAACTTTCGGCATGGCTTAATGTAAGCATTCAGGATATTGCAGATCATGTTTCTGTAAAGCTGATTAAAGCGGTTATTGCGCAGCGCGTTATAAAATCGCCGCTTGAGGTTGAGCAAATGGAAAACGCTGTATCTATCAGTGTGGATATGCAGTTAGCTGTAATAAAACACACCCGCCCCGGCATTAAGGAATATGAATTGGTTGCAAAGGCTCATGAAGTAGCGATAGCTGCAAATGCACGCTTAGGTTATCCGGCTATTATTACTACCCATGGACAAACGCTGCACACGCATTATTATGGTAACACCCTGCAGGAAGGACGGATGGTTTTGGCCGATATTGGTGCCGAAAATGCCATGCATTATGGTGGCGACCTTACCCGCACCGTTCCTGTTGGCCGCAGCTTTACCACCCGCCAAAAAGAACTTTATGAAGTTGTACTCAACTCAATGGATCATGCCATAAGCATGCTAAAACCCGGGGTACAATATAAAGAGATACACCTGCAGGCCTGCCAAAAATTAGTTGAAGGCTTAACCGCAGTTAATATAATGAAGGGCGAGGCTGCCGAAGCCATAGCAGCAGGCGCGCATACCATGTTTTTTCAATGCGGATTGGGCCATATGTTAGGTATGGATACCCATGATATGGAAGATTTGGGCGAGCAATATGTAGGTTATACCGATACCTTGAAAAAAGAAACCGTCTTCGGATTAAAATCGCTGCGTTTGGGCCGTGAATTGGAAGCCGGTTATGTACTTACCATTGAACCCGGTATTTACATTATACCAGAGCTGATAGACCGCTGGCAAGCCGAAAATAAATATGCTGATTTTATCAATTACGATGTATTGAATACCTATCGCGATTTTGGCGGTATCCGTATTGAGGATAACTTTTTAATAACAGATACTGGCAGCCAGCTTTTAGGTAAATATCTGCCTAAAACGCTAAAAGAAATTGAAGCTTTAAAAGGATAAGTTAGTTCAATTTATTCAAACAGCCCATTCAAGCATATATCGCTGAATGGGCTGTTTATTTAAGCCTACTTACTGTACAAAACATACGCCGATGTAGCAGGAATGGTTAAGCTTTCGCTTTCAATCGATTTTATTCCCTGCTCTATTATTGTGTCCCCATCCAGGGCAAGAATCCATTTCCCTGCCGGTATCCTGACGGTTTTATCACTTGTATTGCCATTTAAAATTACCAGGATGTTTTTCCAGCTATCGCCATTGGCGTTATTGCTGATCTGGTAAGCGATTGTTGCAGGGTTGCCGCTATCTAAAAACTTCAGGTTATTTTGGATCATTTGGGTTGATGGCATCCGGAAGGCCGGGTGATTTTTGCGCAGGGTTATCAATCCCTTGTAATAATCAAATACGGCTTTATATTTGGTTTTGCGGCTCCAATCTATCTGGTTAATAGAATCGGGCGAATTATAGGAGTTGGCTATCCCTTGTTTGGTACGCAGCATTTCGACACCCGAATGCAGGAACGAAACACCCTGCGAAGTTAGTACTATAGCATTAGCCAGCTTATCCATCCTGATCAAATCTGCCTCGCTTGCACCGGCGTTTGATATTTTAAGCCTGTCGAAAAGGGTATTATCATCATGGCAGGAAACATACGTTATAGACTGGAAGGGCCCGGCTGCCCATGCTGCTTTCGAATAATTGATCTTAGTATAATCAACCTGTGCATTTTGGGTTGCGGCAACAATGCCAAATTTCACACTCTCTGTTTTATCAGGATTACCGCTTACAAAACCTTTTTCTTTCAGATCGCCCCAGCCGCCTTTTATTCCATCGCGTATATCATCGCTAAAAGCAGCTACTTCATTTACTTTGGCAATATTTTTTTTAACCGAGCGCTGATCCTCCGGCAGCGGGCTATTGCCAGCCGTCCAGCCTTCGCCATAAATAAAAATGGTGGGGTCTATTTTATGCAGTGCTGCACTTATCTGGTTCATTGTTTCGGTATCGTGTACGCCCATCAGATCAAACCGGAAACCATCCAAATGATATTCCTTAGCCCAGTAAACTACCGATTCGATCATAAACTTACGTACCATTGCCCTTTCAGAGGCTACCTCGTTGCCACAGCCCGTGCCATTTGAGTAAGAACCATCCGAATTTTGGCGGTAAAAATAGCCCGGTGCAAACTGGCTGAAGTTAGAATGCACAATGTCGCCGGTATGGTTATAAACCACATCAAGTACTACACGCAAGCCATTTTTATGCAGGGCTTGCACCATTTGCTTAAACTCTTTAATGCGCACATTGCCATTGTATGGGTTGGTTGAATAGCTGCCTTCGGGCACATTATAGTTCATGGGGTCATAACCCCAGTTATATTTATTGGCTTCGGGTTTAGTTTCATCAACCGAGTTAAAATCAAAGGAAGGTAACAGGTGCACATGCGTAACACCAAGCTGTTTAATATGGTCCAGCCCGGTTGCTTCACCATCAGGGCTTTTTGTACCGGTTTCTGCAAGGCCTAAAAACTTCCCCTTATGCTGGATGCCCGAGTTTGGGCTGATTGAAATATCGCGGATATGCGTTTCATATAATACAATATCAGTAAAGTTTTTTAGCGCTGGTTTTTTATCGTGCTGCCAGTTAGCCGGGTTTGTTGCAGGCAAATTAACCACCATGCCCCTGTTGCCATTAACTCCAACGGCCTTAGCATAAATATCAGGTTTTTCCAGCAGCCATTTACCATCCTGCATTACCTGGAAGGTATAATATTTGTTGAGCAGATTGCGGTGTATGGTAATTTCCCATGTGCCATTTTCGCTTTTGGTCATGGCTATAGTATTCATAGCACTGCCCCCATTTCCGGCTGCGTATAATCTTAATTTTACTTCGGATGCCTTTGGCGCCCACACTTTAAACGCTGTTTTTGATGGCGAATAAAAAACACCGAGATCGTTCCCGGTAAAAACCGGATAGTTATCAAATGGGCTGGTTTGCTTAACCGGTTTAAAAGCTGTTAGCATGGCTATAATAACAAGGGATAATATAACACCTGGATATTTCATAAAATGCGTTTACTGGTTGGCTTATAAAAAGATTTTAAATATAGCTGTTTTTACCACGCATTTATCAGCACCGCCAGCGGAAAGATTTTTGGTCAATGGCACGCATGGTGCATAGTATGCCGTTTAAATGGTCGTATTCGTGCTGTAAAAGTTCAGACAGTGCGCCTTCCATATGCCATTCCTGCGGTTCCCAGTTTTCGTCAAGATATTTTATGGTTAATGACTGGTGTCTTTTTATTTTCACTAAAAGATTAGGAAAGCTCATGCAATCGTCCCATAATTCAAACAACTCTTCGCTCAAATTGGTCAGTTCGGGATTTATAAAAACAACCGGCTTATCAATATTCATGTAAATAATCCGTTTCATGATCCCTAATTGCGGTGCAGCAATAGCCCTGCCGAAGTTATATTTAATCCTTATCTCCCTCATCACGTTATCCATATCGGCCACCCAGTTTTTAACCTGTGGCAGTTCTGTTTCCAAAACAGCATCGCAGGTTTCATAAAGGCGCGGATCGCCCAGTAAAAGCAGGTCTTTAAGTGTTTTCATCTTAGCTGCAATATCAGAAAATCAGCTCGTTTTTATTCCAGAAAAAGCGGGCATAAAAAAAGGCGGATAAAATATCCGCCCCCATATAATTACACTCACAATTATATTATTTCATGCTATCATGGATCTTATTGATCGCATCAAGGTGCATTTGTACGGCCGGAGCAGTTTTAGCTGCAAAAGCTTTTAAATCGGCATCTTTACCGTTTTTAGCTTCATCCTGCATTAAGCTAAGCGTTTTTTTATGACCATCAATCATGGCATCAACATAAGCTTTGTCAAAATCTTTACCGGTTAATTTAGACAGGTCGTCCATTTTTTTCTGGTGATCAGCATCAACAGCTGCAGGTAAAGTGATGTTTTTAGTTTTGGCAATAGCCATCAGCTCATCATTAACCTTACCGTGATCGGTAACCATCATTGCACCAAAACTCTTAATATCGGCATTGGTGCTTTTTTCCTGGGCTAATTTGCCTAAGGCTACTTCGGCCATGCCGCCATTTGCAGCGGTAGTTGCAAACTTGGCATCATCGGCACTTACTGCAATACCGCCTGTAGCTGCAACATTAGTGGTAGTATCCTTTGTTTTGTTTAAACTGTCGGCACTTTCCTTAGCATCTTTAGGTGCGCTGTTACAGCTTTGGAATGCAATAGCTGCCGCTGCGATCATCATCGCATAACTTAACTTTTTCATAGGTATATAGATTTGTTTTTTAATTTATTATTATAAACAAATAGTATACCAATAAGTTTTTTAACCAATATTTAATAATATGAAAAATTTATTATTTAGGTAAGTTCCTTCATCAGTTTATCAAAAGCTTCCCTTAATTCGGCAAGGTCTGTTTCTAATTTTACTACGCGTGCTTCCAGTCCGCTATTGCTTCGCGGGATCTCATCTGCCGAATCATCGTCACTTATTTCGGGTGTTCCGCCTAATAAATGGGCGTATCTAACTTCCTTTTGGCCGGGGCGCCTTGGCAATTGTACCAGGAAAGGCATTTCCGGCGAGCTTAACCGTTCCAAAGCAGCCTGCACATCTTCTATCGAATCAAACTCATACATCCTGCCCGAATTAGTATTTAATTCGCCCGGTGTTTGCGGGCCGCGCAGCATCAGCAGGCAAATGATAGCCACTTCGGCAGGCAGCACCGGGAACACAATAGCAAAATTATGCTTGAATTTTACACTGCGGATAGAACCACCTGTTGCGGTAGAGATCAGCCCACGTTTTTTAAGCGTATTTAATGCCTGCGCAACTGTATCCTCATCATATTGCACCACCGGCTTGCGCGATGTTTTTTGATTGCATGCCGCGGTAAGGCTATTGATGGTCATGGGGTAATAATCGGGCGTGGTCTTGCTTTTTTCCATCAGGGAGCCAAGCACACGTAGTTCTTCGGCATCAAGTATGGGTAAAATAATCGGTTCGTTCATGAGGCTAAATATATAAATCGGATATTGATTTTTTGGGTTTTTGACGGAGATTAATGAAAGAGCCTTGCCTAAATCCTATCCAAAGGAGAGAATTTTTATAGTATGTTGGTTAAACCCCTGCCTTCCCTTCCCCGGGGAAGGAATCGCACAGGGCCAGCGCTTGAAAAAGAATTGCATATTATATAACACAATCAGAAGCGGGTAAAGGCCTGTCAGAAAAGCGGGCCTGGGCGCATGGCCTGCAGCGGTGAAGCTTTTTTCTGACTTGATTTTTTGGTTACTTTTTCATCTAAGGAAAAAGTAACTAAGCCCCCGCGGCTATGAGCGGGACGATGATTGTTATTTACAATAAAATATCCTCAAAACGAAAATACTCCTACCACACCTTCCCAGGGAATAAATTGCACTCGGCCAATGCTTTAAAGCATAAAACCCATATCACATATACATAAACTTTTAAAACTCCATTTTTATCCACCATCGTTATAAAACTCTGCCAAAATCCGTTACTTTGTAATAGCATGTCTTTGTTCATCACCTCACTAAATTCGGGCAGTAATGGTAATTGTTATTACGTAGGTAATGAGCATGATGCGGTGCTTATTGACGCTGGGATCTCCTGCCGTGAAACCGAAAAGCGAATGCTGCGCCTGGGGCTGTCTATGAAAAAAGTACGTGCCATCTTTGTATCGCATGAGCATTCCGACCATATAAACGGCATTGCTGTACTTGCCAAAAAATATAAACTGCCGGTTTACATCACCCCGCCTACTTTAAAAAGAGGTGGCATAATTATCGAAGAGCAGCAAGTGTTCAGTTTTAAGGCTTTTGAAATAATTACCATTGGCGAGCTGCAGATAACTGCTTTCCCTAAAAAGCATGATGCTAGTGATCCTTATAGTTTTTTAATTGCCTGCCGGGATATTAAAGTAGGTGTGTTTACAGATATTGGTATGGTTTGCGAAAACCTGATCCATCATTTTAAACAATGCCATGCCGCTTTTTTAGAAGCAAACTATGATGATGAAATGTTGGATAGCGGCGGCTACCCCTATCACCTTAAACACCGCATCCGGGGTGGAAATGGCCATTTGTCAAACAAGCAGGCGCTGGATCTTTTTATAGCGCATAAGCCGGAGTTCATGACGCATTTACTGCTCTCGCACCTGTCTAAAAACAATAACGACCCACACTTGGTGCAGCAGTTGTTTGATGAACATGCCGGCGAAACCACTGTGATTGTTGCTTCCCGGTATGAGGAAACAGCCATTTATCATATCACCGCTCAAATAAATACGCGCGCAAGTATTTTACGGCAAGCCGTAGAACTAAGGTCTGTGCAGATCTCCATGTTTTAATTCAAAGCAAAAAACAGTAAATGTAAAGCAGAAAATTAATCATCAGATGATGGGATGATTAATAAGAAAGCAATTATTGTGTGATATGCCCTGTGATTTTGGCTATCCAATACCATGCCTTTTTAGCATCCTGGCGCAGTATGCCATCCAATAATTGCCGGTGATGATCGGTAAAGCTTTTAAACGCCGAAGTATCATCATATTTACTGATCAAGGCCGCCTTTAACTGGAACGCGAATGATTTATAAAGATCGGCAAGGATGTCGTTCTTTGAGGCCTCGGCCATTGCTATATAAAAGTTAATATGCGCATCAATACACTCGCTCAGCAGGTTTTCATTTGAGGCTTTTATTCTTTTGCCTAAAAAGTGTTCTAATTTTGAAATATCATTGCCGGTGCGGTTCATTGCCGCCATTTCAGCAATTTTCATTTCCAGGATCTCGCGTACCTCATCAATCTTTTCAGGTGCCGATCGTTTAAGTCGCTGGCTCAGTGGTTCGTTAATTCCGGTAGCATCTTCAACAAACGTACCTAAGCCTTGCTGTACCCGCAGAAACCCTGAATTTACCAACAGTTTAACCGCTTCGCGGATGCTGGATCGGCCTACGCCAAACCTTTTCATCAGCTCGGCCTCAACAGGCAGTTTCTGATTAATCTTGTAATCTCCTTTTAAAATACGTTCCTGTAATTTAACGGCAACTTCTGTAGCTAATGATCTTCGGGGTATTATATTTTTATTCATCTTATCATCTGATGATATAAATATAATAACATTTTCAATAGCTGTTTCCTTTTTACAGCAAATATATTGATGATGATAAGGTCACCTTTAATTTATGTAAACACATTAGTTTTGTATGCCGGAAAATGCGGCATACCACATGCAAAGACGATCACTTATTAAAAGCCTTGGCGGCCTGTTACTGGTGCCGGCGCTTCCCTTTAAAAGTTTAAGCACTACTAAAAAACCTGTTTTACGGGTGGCCCATTTAACCGATGTGCACCTGAAAGATAAATGGAATGCCCCTGCCCGCTTTGTAAAATGCCTACACCACGTACAGCAGCAACCCGGTGTTGATATGATACTGAACGGAGGCGACATTGTTTTTGACATGAACAAGGAAAATCTTGATACCATAAATACCCAATGGAAACTATGGCATGACCTGATTAAATCAGACTGTAGCCTGCCCATGAATTATGTGTTGGGGAACCACGACATCTGGTGGAACGAGAACGACAAAGGACAGGCCATCTATGGAAAAAAGTATTCGATGGATCAACTGCAGCTTGCTACGCCTTACTACAGCTTTGTAAAAAACGGCTGGAAGTTTATTTTGCTGGATAGCGTTCACCTGGATGTTGACAATACCTGGTATATAGGCAAATTAGGCGATGAGCAATTTACGTGGCTGCAAAACGAACTGAAGACTACCCCGGCAAATATGCCGGTATGTGTATTGTCGCATATTCCTATCCTTTCGGCTACGCTGATGGTGGATGATAATGAAGGTACTAAATGGGAAATATTAGGCGGCGATATGCATACCGATACCAGCAAAATAGTAAGTCTGTTTTACCAGCACCCCAATGTAAAGCTCTGTTTAAGCGGGCACATACACCTGCGCGATAAAGTGGTATATAATAATGTAACTTATATATGCGATGGTGCAGTAAGCGGTGCCTGGTGGGAAGGTAATAAACGCGAAACCGCCCCCGGTTATGGGCTTATTGATTTTTACGCCGATGGTAGCTTTGATGAGCAATATGTAAATTATTGAATGGTTTAAACCAACCGATCTGTAATATTTTTTGCACCGCGCCATCAAATACTAAAAAACATTATTGAACAATAACCGTTTAATTTAAAAACGTAAAACAATGGGCTTATTAAAATTTATTATAGTTGGAGCAGCCGTAGGATACGGTGTTAATTATATAACCAAGAAAAACGAGAGCGGCCGGTCGATACTGGAAGATGTGCTTGACGACGCACCTGAATGGGTTGAAAAAGTTAAAAAATATGCTGAAGATGCCATTGAGCAGGTAAGCAAAAACGTACAGACTAAAACGGGGTTATAATACCTGTAAAAATTTTTGTTAGCTAAACTACGGCTGATCCTAATAAGAAATAGCCATAGTATAGCACCATAAAATGCCAGATCTTTTGCGAGGTCTGGCATTTTATTTATTAGTGGATTTCTGTATCCCCAATGCTTTCCATCCCTAACCTGATATTCAGATTCTTTCGCTGTTTATCATCATATCCCTCCCATGCTGATTTTTTTCAATCCACACTAAGGGTAAACCGCCTTATAGTGTACTCCCTTATAAATGCTGTAATTTATTGACCAGCAACGGCTGATGTTAAAATCTTGCAACAGTCTGCAGCATCAGTAATAAGCAAATTGAACGAGTAATTACAGATCCATAAATCATCACAAGTAACAAATGAAAAAAAATTCTACAAAAATTTATTCAGCCTTTATAGGGTTGGCGGTGCTTTTTAGTTCATGCTCAAAAATTGACAATAACTACGATTATAAAAAGATGCCTACCACCATTGAACTGCCTTTAGCCGCCCACGCCGGCCCGGCTGCTTATGATAATGGCGGGTTTAAATGGGTGCTTGCCGATTCTATCAGCGCTACACCACAGGCATTAACTACCACAGTGCTTATATCAACTATAAACCCATTAAAAAAGGACGTAAAGGTTACTTTAACAGTTGATAATGCTGCATTAGCAAGGCTTAACGCCGCACACAGGGCGCTTTACCTTGCTGATAGTACAACAGCAGTTACTAACGCAACGGCATTGCCCGATCCTACAGCTTCGCAGTATACGGTTTACCAGGCAATGCCTGCTAATGCTTTTACTATCCCAAGCTCAACGGTAACTATCCCGGCCGGGCAGCTTACGGCTAACTACAACATCAACATTATATCGGCCAATTTAACGCCTTTGGTAAAATACATGCTGCCTGTTTCTATTACTGATGCGCAGGGGCAAACCATCAGCTATTACCGCTCGGTGTTGTATGTTATCAGCACAAAAAATAAATATGAAGGTGATTATACGGCTAATGGATCCATTTCATTTCCTGATCCGACGTTAAACAGGTCTTGGACCGGTCGTGATAAATTCTTAACTACTGTCAATGCAAATACGGTTGTTGCTGAGGCTGCTGATTTAGGCGGAAGCAACTACTTTATGAATTTAACGGTTAACAGCGATAACACGGTAACGGTAGTGTCGGCATCTGGTGCAGCTAATAAAACCATTCAAAATAATGGTACCTGTGTTTATGACCCGGCTACCAGGACGTTCACGCTTAACTATAAATATATCGGTGGCACGGGTGATCGTGTGATTGCAGAAACTATTTCAGAAAACTAAATAAAAAAGCCCCCTTACACTCGCTGTTTGGGGGCTTTTACCTAAACCTTATCACAACTCAAGGTGGAGACCTCGTTTTGATTGCTGTAAACTTATGGCGATGCCCCCGATTTGTAAAACATAATCGATGAAGAGCTTAAATGTATCGACTAATAACGCATTGTTATTGTATTAAACACCCTGTATTTTATAATCGCAAAGACTGGCCCCTATTGTTTGATGTTAACTATAAAAAGAAAGCCACTTATTTTGGCTTTTTACGCGGACTGAAAAATTAAACGGTTTGCATTGGGTGGTCTTGTTCTTTTAATATCAGATCCTGCTGATGTTTAAGCTTTTCTTTACGCAGGTAGATCCAGTGCAGCAAACCAATCAAAAGTGCGGCTACGCCTTCAAAAAACAAGGTATCAGCAGCGCCTATCCATTTTGAAACCAAGCCGACTAACAGCCCGCCAAGCGGCTGCATGCCGAAAAATGCCATTGCATAAAAGCTGATCACCCGGCCGCGCATATCGGGCTCAACGGTAGTTTGGATCAGCGTATTGCTTACCGTAATTTGCGACATCATACCAAACCCCGAAATGGCTACAAAAGCCAATGCCAGCGGATAGCTATGTTCGTGCGAAAACAAGATAAGCCCGATACCAAAAACCAGCGTATTAATAAAAAGGATCCTTTTTAAATTGGTACCGCTTTTTCGCGTTGCCAAAAATATGGCCCCTAAAAAGGCACCCAGGCCAATAAAGCTGTCAATAACACCAAATGTAGAAGCTGTTCCATTAAAAACATCCTTTGCATAATAAGGGATCAGGGTGCTGTAAGGCAATACCATCAGGCTAATCAGCGACAGCATTAATAATACAAACGCTATAGATGGTGTGCGTTTAATATAATCCATCCCTTCTTTAAGTTCGCCAAATACATTTTTGGGATGTTCTTTTTTAATGAATTTAGGTAGTTTCATAAAAAGCAAAGAGCCAATAACGGCCACAAAGCTTAGGGCATTCAGTAAAAAACAAGCACCATCGCCCAGACTCTCTAATATAATGCCGGCTATACCCGGGCCAATAATACGCGACAGGTTTACCATTGATGAATTGAGCGCAAGTGCATTGGGCAGGTCTTCCTTATCCTCCACCATATCATAAACCAATGATTGCCTGGCCGGTACATCAAATGCGTTTATAATTCCCAATACCACGCTCAGGCTTATAATTTCCCAAACGGCGTAGTGTTTTAGCAAGATAAGTATGGCAAGCAAAAGGGCCTGTATCAATGAGGCTACCTGTGTGGTTAGCAATACCCGGTAACGGTTATACCTGTCTGATACCACACCCCCTATCAGCGAAAATAAAAATGACGGAAAAAGGCTGGCAAACAAGGTTAGCCCCAGCATAAATGTAGAGTGGGTAAGCGTATAAATAACCCAGCTTACCGCGGTTTTTTGCATCCAGGTACCAATAAGCGATATAGATTGGCCTGTAAAGTATAAGGTATAATTCCGGCTTTTAAATGCCCGGAATAATCTGAAGTTTTTGATAGATTCTGTTGTCATTAGTATAATATTGTCGGGCTGCTCATTTCAGGTCAACCAATTTTGTTAATGGGATTAATGCCTCCTTAAGCAGCTCCATTTCTTGTGGCGTACAAGCTTTGCTTATGGCCCGGGCCAGCCATTCATCTCTTTCGTGCCGAAACTTTAAAAGTGTTTCTTCTCCTTTTTCAGACAGGCTAATGATCACTTTTCTTTTATCGGTAAGGGATGCCCTCCGGATAATAAAGCCCAGGTCAAACAGATGGTTCAATACCTGCGACATGGATTGGTTGGTGATCATCTCTGCAGTGGCAAGCTCACTTGGCAGTAATTCTTTATGCTGAAAAAGCATGGCCATTGTTGAGCGCTCCGTTAAAGAAAGCTGCAGCCCGGTAGGCGATTCTTTCCGGAGCTTTTTTATCAGGCGGGTTACAGCCGTACGCAGATCTGAAGCAAATTGAACGTCGTGATTGGTGTCCATTTTATAGTAAGTTAAACTTGTTAGTTTGCCTTACAAAGATACGGTCAAAAAAGTGGTTGCCCAATAGTTAATTATCATATCAGGGTAATTGTTACAATGCTATAAGCTTTTGTTTAGCATGTACTAATAATCCCGATGGCTATATCGGCTGTATTAAAGGAAAGATTTAAAAAGGGGGAAACTCCTGTTTTGAGGTATAGAGCTGCTAATCAAACACAACTATTTGATTAGCATAATGTAATTGCAAAGGAAAGGGATAATGATCGCCTTTTGTGTTAATTGTTAAGTAATAACTGGAAAAATAAATTGCTTTATCTACCTACAAAAAACCGTTTTCGTCCAGCCAGTTTTTGGCCCAGTCAATCCATTTATCTTTGCTTTTTGGGTTGTTTAAGCCAAACCCATGGCCGCCTGCCTCAAAAACATGCATTTCGGCCTTTACCTTTGCTGCAAGCAGGGCATCATAAAACATCAATGTATTTTGTACGGGTACAACGTTATCATCCTCGGCATGGATAATCAGCGTTGGCGGCGTGTTAGCAGTTACCTGCTTTTCATTACTGTACAGGTCAACCTGTGCTGCTGATGGTGTTTTGCCTATCAAATTTTCGCGCGAGCCAACATGCGCCATGGGCCCAAAGCTGATTACTGGGTAAAGCAGGATCATAAAATCCGGTCTTACGCTGATGTTTTCTTTATCATCAATCAATACTTTATCAAAATGCGTGCCCTCGGTTGAGGCTAAATGCCCGCCAGCCGAAAACCCAATGATTCCGATCTTGTCAGCCTTTAATCCCCATTTTACTGCATTTTTGCGTACAGTAAACACAGCCTGCTGCGCATCCTGTAGCGGGCCAATGGTTTTATCAACCATAATACTATCGCTTGGTAATCGGTATTTTATCAAAAAGGCGGTAACGCCTATCTTATTAAAAGCCAAAGCAATGCTTGAGCCTTCGTTCTCCATAGAAAGCCCTGCATAACCGCCCCCGGGGAAAATAATAATTGAGGATCCATTTGAAGTTCCTTTTTCAGGCAGGTAAGGTGTAATGGTTGGGATACTTACATTGGTAGCCCAGCCTTTATCGTTTTTTTCAATATAAGTTGCGGGAGTGGGTTTGGCATTTGGTATACCTGCCGGGTATAGCGGCATTGGTTTTTCTTGTGCCCGGGTTAGTATTGCTGCGCTCATAATGATTAGGGTACACCAGATTAGTTTCATGATTTATAGGTATAAATATTATATAATTGGTTGGGTTGCATTACCTGTTGGTTACAGGTAATACAACCGGCTCTTTATTAAAAGGGAGAAATCACTTATTCCGGGCACAAGCTACTAATAAATTAGCTTTTTGGGCCGCCAAACTCCATTAAATAAGATTTAAGAAACTCGTCCAGGTCGCCATCCAACACAGCGGCCGCGTTTGATGTTTCGTGATCGGTACGTAAATCCTTAACCAATTTGTATGGGTGCAAAACATAGTTACGGATCTGTGAGCCCCATTCTATCTTTTTCTTATTCCCTTCAATGGCATTGCTGGCTTCCATACGTTTGCGCATCTCGGCCTCATATAATTGCGATTTTAGTAACCTGATCGCATTTTCCTTATTCTGTAACTGTGAGCGCGACTCCTGGTTTTTGATGATAATGCCCGATGGTTTGTGGTATAAACGCACGGCAGTTTCAACCTTGTTTACGTTTTGCCCGCCTGCACCGCCCGAGCGGAAGGTTTCAAACTCTATATCGGCATCCTTAACCTCTATTTCAATAGTATCATCAACCAAAGGATAAACATAAACAGATGCAAATGAAGTATGGCGCTTGGCATTGGAGTCGAAAGGCGAGATGCGCACCAAACGGTGTACGCCATTTTCGCCTTTTAAATAGCCATAGGTAAAATCGCCCTCAATCTGTAAGGTTACGGTTTTTACCCCGGCAACATCACCCTCCTGAAAATCCTGTTCGGTAACTTTGTAGCCATGTTTTTCGCCCCACATAATATACATACGCATCAGCATGCCGGCCCAATCACAGCTTTCAGTACCACCGGCACCGGCAGTTATCTGTAATACGGCATTGAACTGATCTTCTTCGGCCGAGAGCATGTTTTTAAACTCCAGTTCTTCAACTGCCTTTATTGCTGCGTTATATTGCTCCTGCATTTCGGCTTCGGTAGCATCGCCACCCTGAAAAAATTCAAAAAGCACACCGGTATCTTCAATTATTGAAACTACGGCCTGGAAGGCATCGGTCCATACTTTTTTTACTTTGATGGATGCCAATACCTTTTCGGCTTCTTTGGGATGGTCCCAAAAATTAGGACCTATGGTTATTTCCTGTTCTATATGCAGTGCATCGAGTTTCTTGTCGATGTCAAAGATGCCTCCTCAGGGAAGTTACTCTATCCCTTAAATCCTGCACTTGTTCTTTAGTCATAGGGCAAATATATATAATTGTAGTTTAATGGTTATGGTTTGGGTACTTGCTTATAACAAAAAAGGGCTCGTAAAGTTTAACCTTTACAAGCCCCTGATATTTTTTAGAAGAGGAATAATTATGCAACCATCATGCGGTTAACCAAACCGCTAAAGTCAGACTGGTTACCATTTAGCTTGGCTAAAAAATTACTTAAACCAAAATCCTTATTCTGTTCGTTTTTTGATTCCTTAACCAACTCCAGCATTACCGGAGTTATCAATGAGTTTGCTGCTACCAAAGCTTTATCTGGTGCAATACCGTAAAAGTTGTTAAGCTTACTGGCAAACCTGTTGATTATGCTTGCTACCAGCGATTTGTTGTAAATACCCGAGAATTGAAAAAACCTGATCAGGTCTTTTATTTTTCCCGTTTCCATCTGTCCCTTCAAAACTTCAATTATTGAACTTGAAGCCTCATTAATCACCGCCTCGTGGTATTTAACCGGAATTGCAGGGTTGTCAATAACAGCCATCCCGGCGTTATTTTTGACAAGCATAAAAAGTTTTTCGAACATACTGTTAATTTTTTAAAGCACATTAATAAAATAATGAAAAACCACTGATTTATTTATCATCATTGCAAATATATTGATTAATAATTTCGAATTTACGAATGAAATATAGATTATGTTAATAATATGACAATATATATTTCGTTTGCCGGTTTAAAACAAACAGTGTGCAAAAGGTGTTAAAATAACACCGATGTGTCATACTTTTCAGATTTAATATTCATCTAAGTATTAACTTGCTACTTTTGATAAAAACCACTCAATTATGTTGCCAAATACCGATTTTACCACTACCCAGGCTTATAAATACTTAACCGACCACTATATTGATATAGTTGGTAAAAGCCTTAAAGAATTATTTGAAACTGATGATCAACGCTTTACTAAGTTTTCGCTCCGTTTTGAGGATATATTGCTTGATTACTCCAAAAACCGCATTGACGATCAGACTGTAGCATTGTTGATTCAGCTGGCTAAGGAGTGTTCAGTAAATAAGGCAATTGAAGCCATGTTTAGCGGCGAAAAAATTAACGTTACCGAAGGCCGCCCTGTTTTGCATATTGCATTACGCAACCGCAGCAATACGCCTATTTATGTTGATGGTAAGGATGTTATGCCCGATGTTAACCGTGTGCTTGATCAGATGAAGGCTTTCAGCGATGATATTATATCAGGCAAATGGAAAGGCTTTACCGGCAAACCTATAACCGACGTGGTAAACATTGGCATCGGTGGTTCGGATTTAGGCCCGGTGATGGTTACCGAAGCATTAAAGGCTTATAAGAACCACCTGAACATGCACTTTGTATCAAACGTTGATGGTACACATATAGTTGAAACTTTAAAAGGCTTAAACCCGGAAACTACGTTATTCCTGATTGCTTCAAAAACCTTTACCACGCAGGAAACTATGGGTAACGCACACAGTGCCCGCGACTGGTTTATAGCCGGTGGTGGAAAAGATGATGAAGTTGCCAAGCATTTTGCAGCCCTGTCAACCAATAGCGAAGGTGTTGCCAAATTTGGTATCGATACCAAAAACATGTTTGAGTTTTGGGATTGGGTAGGCGGCCGTTACTCTTTATGGAGCGCTATCGGTTTATCTATCTCGCTGAGCATCGGTTCCGAAAACTTTACCGAGCTTTTATCCGGCGCACATGCAATGGATAATCACTTTAAATCTGCCGAATTAGAGCAAAACCTGCCTGTTGCCCTGGCATTGGTAGGTATTTGGTACAATAACTTCTTCGAATCAGAAACAAATGCCATTTTGCCTTACGACCAGTATATGCACCGTTTTGCTGCTTATTTTCAGCAGGGTGATATGGAAAGCAATGGCAAGCATGTTGATCGCAATGGCAAGCCTGTTGATTACTCTACCGGGCCAATTATTTGGGGCGAACCGGGAACAAACGGCCAGCATGCTTTTTACCAGTTGATACACCAGGGTACCAAACTGATCCCATGTGATTTTATTGCTCCGGCTATATCGCACAACCCGCTTGGCGAACACCATAACATGCTGCTATCAAACTTTTTTGCACAAACGGAAGCTTTGATGAACGGTAAAACCCGTGAAGTGGTAGTTGAAGAATTACAAAAAGCGGGCAAAACTGCCGAAGAGATTGAAAAGATAGCGCCGTTTAAAGAATTTGAAGGCAACAGGCCAACAAACTCTATCCTGTTAAAAGAGATCACCCCGCGAAGCTTAGGGTCATTAATTGCGATGTATGAGCATAAAATATTTGTACAGGGTATTATCTGGAACATTTACAGCTTTGACCAATGGGGTGTTGAGCTGGGCAAGCAATTGGCCGGTAAAATATTACCTGAACTAAAAGACGACACCGAGATCAGCAGCCATGATTCATCAACCAATGGCCTGATCAATCAGTATAAAGCCTGGAGGTAATTCCCCAGCCCCCTGAAGGGGGAGCAATAAAAAATGCCCGGAGATATATGTGTCTTCGGGCATTTTGTTTAATATGCTTTTCAAAAGCTACCCCCTTTAGGGGGCTGGGGGGATTACTTCTTCATAAAAGAAACCTGGAACAACTTATTCCATTTTTTACCGGTTATAAATATGCGGCCAGTGGCTTTGTCGTACGCTATACCATTCAGCACGTTGGCTTCGGGGTTGCGTTTATCTTCGGGGTATAAATTGCTAAGGTCAATGCGTTCAAGTACGGCGCCGGTTTTTGGGTCAATCACAATGATCTCATCTTTGGTGAAAACATTGGCGTAAAGCTTACCGTCAATATATTCCAGCTCATTAATTTCATTAACAGCACCTTTATCGTCAAACACGTCAATATAACCTGTTTGGCGGTAGGTGTTTTTATCTAAAAAGAAGATGCGGTTGGTTTTATCATCCATGTACAGCTTTTTACCGTCAAAGCACATACCCCAGCCCTCAACGCCGACATTAAAAGGTGCGGTGCTTAACAGCTTAAAGGTATTTTTATCATACACGTATATGATTTTTTCCAGATAGGTTAGCTGAACAATTTTATCGCCAATGATAGAAATACCCTCGCCAAATACTTTGGGGTCTAGCATTACCTTTTTTACCACTTTACCTGTGGTAAGATCAACCTTTCTTAAGCTCGATTGTCCGTCTATTACCTGCCCTGCCGGGGGAATGAGGTAACCGCCGCCGCTTTCGTATAAATAACCATCCTCAAACAACAAGCCTTCGGTATAGCTGGTGGTATCATGCGGAAATACTTTTTCAACCTTGTAGGTATATTCAACAGGTGGTTTGGCAGGCAATAAAACTATATTGGTTGATATATCCTGGCTTTTGCCACCCTGATAAACTTTTGCGGTAATTACCCTTGGGCCAAGCGGCATGGTATCTGTTTTTAAGGATAGCGCGCTTGAATCTTTCTTCGAGGCGATTTTTACAGAATCAATCAGGTAAACTACCGAATCGGGTTTTGAACCTGAAGGATAATGGGCTTTAATTTCAACATTATCGCCTGATTTAAACGTTGTGCCGGCCTCCGGGCTAATGCTGATGCCGCTATCCTGCTTATGTTCATTGCAGCCACAAACAAATAATACGGCGGCTAATAGTACTTTAAATTTATGTTTCATTTTATTGTTACAAGGCTGTAGGCCAAAACGCGTCTTCTATATGTTTTAGTATGTAGTTATTTTGCCGGTCAAACAATACCGATATAATGTCAAACCGCACTTCGCCCTGGTGGTTCATCAGGTAAATATATTCATCTGCGGCATCAGCCAATAACTTTTGCTTGCGGGCATCCACAAAATCTTCCGGCTCGCCAAAACCATTGCCCGTGCGGGCCTTTACCTCGGTAAATATAATCACCTTATCCTTATAGGCAATCAGGTCAACTTCCAGGCGGCCATGCGTCCAGTTTTCGTCCATTATCTCGTAACCCTTACTTTCCAGGTGAGCTTTGGCTAAACTTTCGCCCTTGCGGCCCAGGTCGTTATGCTGCGCCATTATTTTAAGATAACTGAACCTAAAAAATCAGAAATAGTTTTTTCCACCTTTTTCATGTGCATATACTGGTTCAGCAGTATCTCCTGGTCGGCCTCCACATCTGTTTTTTGCAGCTCATTGCGCAGCCCTTCTAATATTTTGCCAACCATGTGCTTTTTAAGGTGAAATATGGCCCCTAAAATAGTGGCTTTCATGTTAGCCTGCTCATCGTTAACCAATATTTTATGCATATCGTACCAGTTTTCGCTCAGGGTATACTTGGTAGCTATCTGGTTTACGGTAAGGTCAACTATATCTTTATCAGGATAATGGATAAAGTACTGCTCATCGGGCAGCACGCCATTTTCAACCTCTTTACGATAAATTTCTACAAAAGATTTGCAGGCCGCATCCTCAAAATCAACATCGCTTAACTCTGCTATCATAAACGGGCCTATGTAGGTATTGGCGATGCCATCCCAGTCAATAACACGGTTACCATAAAGCAGCAGCAGGCGGATCACTTCCTTCTCCTGCGTGGCATCTTTGATAACTATCTTTACATCGGGCTCATCAAAAAAGTTCGGCTCATCGGGTGGTTCTTCCTGCCTTGATGTTTGGTGCTGCGAGTCTTTTTTAGCCTTGGCGTTGCGCATTTTGTTGAGCTCGGTAAGTAATGCACGCTCATCAATCTGCAGCAGGTAGCTACACTCTTTTATAAAAACTGATGCCTTGATAGAATCCGGAATTTTGGCAACGCTTTCAACGATCTCCCGTATTACCCCGGCTTTTTTTATCGGATCCTTCCCGGCCTCCTTAAGCAGGATGTCGGTCTTAAATAAAATAAAATCCTTTTTATTATCTTCAATATGCTTTTTGAACCCATTGGTTCCAAATTTCCGCACGAACGAATCCGGATCGTGCCCATCAGGAAACAGCACAACCTTTACGTTGAGGCCTTCTTCCAGTATCATATCCAAACCGCGCAGCGAAGCTTTGATACCCGCCGCATCCCCATCATATAAAATAGTGATGTTTTTGGTAAAGCGGCCTATCAGCCTGATCTGCTCAACGGTAAGTGATGTGCCAGATGATGCCACCACATTTTCAATACCCGCCTGGTGTACCGAAAGTACATCGGCGTAGCCTTCCACCAAAAAGCAATTGTCCTCCTCGCGGATGGCTTTTTTGGCAAAGTATAGCCCATATAAAACGCTCGACTTGTGATAGATCTCAGACTCGGGGGAGTTTACATATTTGGGAACGTTTTTATCGTTCTTTAGGGTACGCCCGCCAAATGCAATAACCCTGCCCGTAAAGCCGTGGATAGGGAACATTACCCTGCCGCGGTAGCGATCATAAAGCGAGCCATTATCGCGCTTTACAGAAAGGCCGCTCTCTTCTAAAAACTGCTGCAGGTAACCTTCCTTTAGCGCCTGCCCGGTAAAGGCCTCCCATTGATCGGGCGAGTACCCTAATTCAAATTTCTTAATGGTTTCGTTGGTGAAACCACGCTCCTTAAAATAACTGAGGCCTATATTTTTACCCTCATCGGTATTGAGCAGACTTTCGTGAAAAAACTTTGCAGCAAAGCCCGAAACGATCATCAGGCTTTCGCGGTGGTTTTCTTCCTCGCGGTTCTCTGTTGGGTCAACGGTTTCCTCAACCTCAATGCCGTATTTTTTGGCCAGCCATTTTAATGCTTCGGGATAGGTAAACTTTTCCAGTTCCATTAAAAAGGTAATGGCTGAACCTCCTTTACCTGTGGAAAAATCTTTGAAAATACCTTTTGCAGGCGATACCGTGAACGACGGTGTACGCTCATTGGCAAAAGGCGAAAGCCCAACGTAATTTGCCCCGCGTTTTTTTAACTGCACAAACTCGCCAATCACCTCCACAATGTCGGTGGCTTCCATAATACGGTCGATGGTGGGTTTGGTGATCATGTGCTAAAAAATGCAAAGGTAAACCAACAGGTGGCCCCTTTACAAAAGTTAATTTACAATTTTATTTGGATTATCGCGCTTTAAAAAAGTAATGGCTATACCCCCTAAAACAATTGCGCTGCCTATAATTTCTTTCAGCTCCAGCTTTTCATGCAGCAGCCAGATAGCTAAAAAACCGGCTATTACGGTTTGACTCAATAGGGCAATGGATACTTTGGTTGATTCCAGGAAGCGCAATGAATGGTTAATGGTTAACCAGCCGGTTAACTGGCAAATAATGCCCATCCCTAATAAGCACAACCATCCGGATAAAGGAAAATCAAGCATTTCGTTATGCTGGCCAATGTTTATCAGCAGTAAAAAAACACTTCCGGCCAGCATGTTGTAAAACATAAAGGTTGCGGTATCTATCTTTTGCAAAATGCCGCGGGTTATCATAATGTAAATGCCATAAAAAAAGCTCGCCAGCAGGGCCAGCAGTATGCCAACATTAAACTGCAGGTGCAGTATTTGCTGGTAACCCACTAAAATCACCATCCCGATAATTGCCACGAAGGTACCGATCCAGAATAACCTGCCCGATAGTTTTTTAAACAGGATATAGCTAAGCAGCCCTACCCAAACCGGTGCAAGGTTGGCCAGCAGGGTAGATACCGTAGCCGATATTTTTGCGAGGGAAATGTTCCAAACGGCAATATCCGATGCGAAAACGATACCGCCGATCAAAGCAATCAATAGTTCTTTACGGCCTATTCTAAGTTTGCCTTTAATAATACAGTATGGTGCTAAACAAAGCCAGGCTATAAAAAGCCTGTAAAACCCTGAGGTTAAAGGCGGCGCCCCCGAAAGCTTTACAAATATTGGTGAAAAGGCGATACAAAGTATCCCAATAATGAGGCTTGCTTTAGGGTTCATGGAAGCAAACTTAATTATTATGAACCGGAATTTACCGAATTAAAGGATAAGCGGAATGTGCCATGAGCTATAATGAATTTAAACGATCAGTTTAAAATTAGGGAGAATTGTAATTTCTATAAAATTCCGGTTCAGACAATCATTCAAATAATTGTATTTTTGCCCCTCAAAATATATTTATATGAGCCAGCGAACAAAGATCAAAGCATTACTGGAAAGTGACCAAACAGGTATTGATGTAACAGTTAAAGGATGGGTACGGGCATTCCGTCAAAATCGTTTTATTGCTTTGAATGATGGCTCAACCAATAACAACATTCAAATTGTTGTTGATTTTGAAAACACCGATCCTGTTTTGCTTAAGCGCATCACCTTTGGTGCCGCCATCAGCGTTACCGGCGAACTGATCCCGTCATTAGGACAAGGGCAAAAATTTGAAGTGATTGCTAAAGAGATTGAAATATTAGGGGATTGCGACCCGGAAGAATATCCGCTGCAGCCTAAAAAACAAACGCTTGAGTTTTTAAGGGAAAAGGCGCACCTGCGTTTCCGTACCAATACCTTCGGCGCTATATTCCGTGTGCGTAACAGCCTGGCTTTTGCGGTGCACCAGTTTTTTCAGGATCGCGGGTTTGTTTACCTGCATACGCCCATTATTACAGCATCAGATGCGGAGGGCGCAGGTGAAACTTTTCACGTTACTAACTTTGACCTGGCTAATCCGCCAAAAACACCTGAAGGAGAAATTGATTTTAAAGAAGACTTTTTTGGTAAAGCCACTAACCTCACCGTATCCGGCCAGTTAGAGGGTGAGTTAGGTGCTATGGCACTGAGCGATATTTATACATTCGGGCCAACCTTCCGTGCCGAAAACTCAAACACCACCCGCCATTTAGCAGAGTTTTGGATGATTGAGCCCGAGGTTGCCTTTAATGATCTGAACGATAACATGGACCTTGCCGAGGACATGCTGAAATATGTGATCAAATACGCATTGGATAAAAATGCGGATGATATTGAGTTTTTAACCCAGCGCTTAATTGAAGAGGATAAGCAAAAACCACAACAGGACAGGGCAGAAATGACCCTGCTTGAAAAACTGCAGTTTTGCCTGAACAATGATTTTGAGCGCATCACTTATACCGAAGCGATAACGATATTAAAGGAATCAACCCCGAATAAGAAAAAGAAATTCCAATACCCGGTTGAAGGCTGGGGAACCGACCTGCAATCAGAACATGAGCGTTATTTGGTTGAAAAGCACTTTAAGAAACCGGTAATACTGACCGATTATCCTAAAGAGATCAAAGCATTTTACATGCGCCAGAACGACGACGGTAAAACCGTACGTGCTATGGACGTATTGTTCCCCGGTATTGGTGAAATGATTGGTGGTTCGCAACGTGAGGAGCGCCTTGACAAATTGGAACAACGTATGGATGAGATGGGAATCCCTAAGGATGAGCTTTGGTGGTACCTGGATACCCGCAGGTTTGGTGCCTGCCCGCATGCCGGCTTTGGTTTGGGCTTTGAGCGTTTGGTACTGTTTGTTACAGGTATGAGCAACATCAGGGATGTGATCCCTTTCCCAAGGTACCCGAAAAACGCAGAGTTTTAATTGCGGGTTTAGGTAGGATTTTACACTTCCGTCATTGCGAGGAGTTACGACGAAGCAACCCCCGATATGCAGCGCAAATATAAAGGTTAACATCTTTCTATTTGCGCTGTATAGTTCGTGATTGCTTTGTTCCTCACAACGCGTAATAAATAAATCATTATAGATTGGTCCATATAGAATTATCAACGCTTATAAAGGCTCCTGTTGCGCTTTGCTTTGATTTGGCAAGGAGTATTGACCTGCATGTGGAATCAACACAGCAAACGGGCGAAAAAGCAATAGCAGGACGTACCACAGGCTTGATAACAATGGGTGAAACCGTTACCTGGCGCGCAAAGCACTTCGGGATATGGCAAAACCTTACCTCAAAGATCACCCAGTTTGATCCGCCCAATTCCTTTACCGACGAAATGATTAGCGGGGCATTCAAAAGTTTCCGGCATGAGCATCTCTTTTTTGCCATAGGCAACGAAACCGTGATGAAAGACATCTTTATTTTTGAAGCACCCTTTGGCTGGCTTGGCGAATTAGTAAGCTATGCATTTATCGCCCGGTATATGGAAATGCTGCTGCTTAAAAGAAACCAGGTGATTAAGGAAACCGCTGAACGCGATCACAGATTTTAGGTGATTTTTTTGATTACACAGATTGAAGTCTTTTTTTCAAGGAGTGTTACCCTGTGTTATCCGAAGGATGGGCGCAGAGGCCTTTGCCCGCTGTGGTTCGAGAGCCTCACCACGACAGGCTTTTTAGTTTTTTATTTGGGTGTCATCCTGAGGTACTCGAAGGATGAGCGTAGAGGCCTTTCTTTATACGGTTGAATTAGCCACCGGCTTTATTAAATCACTTATTTTTTTGATAATCCTTGTGCACTACTAAAAAACTGGCGCGTTCTGTTTTGTGAAAGGGAATATCCCAGTTACCCTGGTAGGTTATTTTTGTGGGGAGCAGCTCGCCGTTAAATTTGTTGAGCTCAATGTTCATCTGCACATCAAAGCTGAATAAAAAATTATGATACTTCATATCCACATAGCGGCCAAGGATCTGGAAGGTACGCATATCAAAAATGGTGGTCATTTCCTTTATCATCACATCATTATCTGAAATGCTTGGCTTTCTTACCACCCTAAAACGATACACCGGGATGGTATCCATGTATTTACCCCGTGCAAACTGGTAGAAGTAATAATCACGCATATCTTTTGAAAAGATCTCGGTTTTGCCACTGATGAAAGGAATGCCTTTTACTTTGCGGCCCGGTGTAAATATCAGCGTCTTCAGCTTGTCTTTATAAGATTCGTTTTTCCCGCCCGACCCTGGCAGCGCATCACCCTTAACAAAATCGGAATTGTAGGCGTTCATAAATATAAAATCGAACATCTCTACCGTGTATAACTGGTATTTGCCATTGCTTTTATAAACCGTGCCGCTATCCCGCTTGGTAAGATACTCTATTTTGTGTTTGCCGTTTGGATTACTGTGCCTGAGCTTACGGTAAATCTTCCCGTCAACCCTGTTGTTTTTATCGTAAGTATAAATGCGGTTTTCGGCAACAAAATCGTAGCCCTTCATGTTTTGAAAGGCCTTGTAAAAGCTGGTATCAGCCATTACTGCATCAATAAAATCCTGTGCATTTAATCTGTGCGAATGAATATTGATGGCAGAGTCGATAACGATGGTACGAATGGTATCCGGGTTAAAGCGCTTGATCTGCTGGGCAAAAGAGGCTAAAGTAAGCGTGCAAAAGAAAAGGAGCAGGCAGATCTTTTTATTCATATAGGTTGATCATTGAATTACTCCCGGCATTAATATGTAAGCTATTGGTTTGATGAGATCCTGGAACCTGATTAATATCGATTGAAAAGTATTAGTTTCCCAGTTGTTTAATGGCTAAATAAGCCATCAGCCCGGTGCTTAGTTCCAATGCGCTTTCTTCCACATCAAATGTTGGGGTATGTACGGATGAGGTAATACCACGGCTTTCGTTACGTGTGCCCAAGCGGTAAAAACAAGCATCGGCAACCTGCGAGTAGTAGGCAAAATCTTCGGCAGCCATCCAAATATCCAGGTCGACCACGTTTTCTTTACCTAAATAATCTTCGGCATGGCTGCGTGTTGAGGCTGTCAGTTTTTCTTCGTTGATCAGGAAAGGGTAACCCCGAACAATATTAAAATCGCAGCTGCCACCCATGCTTTCGGCAATGCCTTCGGCCATTTTTTTCATTTTGATATGGGCTTCGCTGCGCCATTTCTCGTCCATTGTGCGGAACGTGCCTTCTAAATAAACCTCGTTAGGGATCACATTGGTAGCGCCATTGGCAATTACTTTACCGAATGATAATACCGACGGGCTTTTAGGATCAGCAAAGCGGCTGACGATCTGCTGTAAGGCAGTCAGCATATGGGCCATTATAATTACGGGGTCGATATTTTGCTGGGGTTGTGCGCCATGCCCGCCTTTACCCTTTACGGTAACATATAATTCATCGGTTGATGCCATATACTTACCCGCGCGGAAACCCACCTTACCGGCTTCTATAAGCGGCATTACATGCTGGCCTAATACGGCCTGTGGCTTAGGGTTTTCCAGTACGCCCTCTTTTATCATCAGGCTGGCACCGCCTGGGAGTTTTTCTTCAGCAGGCTGAAAGATCAGCTTAATGGTTCCGCCAAACTGGCTCTTTAATTCGGTTAATATTTTGGCTGTTCCTAATAACGACGAGGTGTGCGCATCATGGCCGCAGGCATGCATTACCCCAACATTTTGTGATTTGTAGGTAACATCATTAGCTTCGGTAATAGGCAGGGCATCCATATCGGCACGCAGGGCCACCACATTATCTGATGGTTTATCTCCGTGTATCAATGCTACCAAGCCATTATCCGCCATGCGCTCATATTTAAGTCCAAGCTCATCAAGCTTTGCAGCTACATAGGCCGATGTTTCAACCTCATGAAAAGATAGTTCAGGATGCGAATGCAAATGACGGCGGTTAGCCACTACATCGTTAAAAATAGTTTTTGATAACTGCTGGATCTGCTCTTTAATCATTGGTTGTATCCGTTTTAGGAATATTTATTTTTTCGGGAATGATGAACAGGCTGGTGAACATACCTGCAATTTCTTTCTGTAATTTCTCGGCTTCCAAACGTGTGCGGAAATCGCCTGCACGAACTTTAAAATTGGGCTCGTTATAAATAATATAGGTTTTAAGCTCAGGATAATCCTGGTTAAACTTTGCCTGTGCGCTGTAAGCCGCCTGCCTGCTCGAACCAAAAAATATCTGCACCCGGTAGCCGCTTGCAGTTTCTTCGCCGGTTAAATTGTTTTTATTTAATGATGCACGGCGGGCCATCAGGGTATCAATCAGCGGGTCTTTAACCACCTCTACCTTGCCTCTTGTTTGCGCAGCAGCCAAGTTCGGAAGCGCAAAAAACGCCATAAAAAAAATGCAGCATCCTATTGCGCTAAACTTAGCTTTGAAATAAGATGGTGCATTTTTCATGGTGTTGATATTAATGTCATTACAGGAAACCAACCCCGGCTTTATACAAGTCTCTCTGTATAGTTTGGGATTGCTTCGTTCCTCGCAATGACGCTTTATATTATTATACCTGGCCTACGCCGTGGCAGTTTTTATATTTTTTGCCGCTACCACAAGGGCATGGATCATTTCTGCCAATTTTTTGCTCAACCTTTACAGGTGTTGCTTTTTGCAGTTCGCGCATATCCTGTACAGGTACACCGTTTGATTCGGTCACCAGCTCAGGTTTTGAAGTACGCATTTTTTTCAGATCCAGCTTGGGCTGTGGTTTTGCTTCGCGAACTTCTTCGGGCTGCTGCTGTACCGGGATACCACCACGGAACAGGAAGCTCACCATCTCTTTGTTCACACTCGCTAACATCTGGCGGAACAATTCAAAAGCCTCAAACTTATAAACCAATAAAGGGTCCTTTTGTTCGTAAACGGCATTTTGTACTGATTGTTTCAGCTCATCCATTTCGCGCAAGTGCTCTTTCCAGGCATCATCAATCAGGTAAAGGGTTACGTTTTTCTCAAACGATTTAAATACTTCCAAACCATGATTGGCAACTGCCTTTTTAAGCGGAACAGATACCTGGATACCGTGGATGCCATCAGTAAACGGAACTACAACATCTTCTACATACTCGCCTCTGGTTTCAAAAACATCTTTTAAAACCGGATAGGCCTGTTGTGCAATAGCTTCCTGTTTGCGTTTGTAAAAGCTGTTCACTTCTTCAAAAGCAATGTCAACCAATGCATTAATTGATTTTGCGGTAAACTGATCATGGTCAATATCGGTATCAACAGAGAACAAACGGATCATCTCCAGCACAAAGCCTTCGTAATTGTTTGATTCTTTGTATTCGGTAACCACATCTTCAACCACATCAAAAATGGTGTTGTTCAAATCAACCTCTAAACGATCGCCAAATAAGGCATTTTTACGTTTAGAGTAAATAACGGTACGCTGTGAGTTCATCACATCATCATACTCCAGCAAACGCTTACGGATACCAAAGTTGTTTTCTTCTACCTTTTTCTGTGCGCGCTCAATTGAGTTTGATATCATGGAGTGCTGAATTACTTCGCCCTCTTCAATACCCATCTTCACCATCAGGTTCGAGATCCTTTCAGATCCGAATAAACGCATCAGGTTATCCTCTAATGATACAAAGAACTGTGATGAGCCCGGATCCCCCTGGCGGCCGGCACGGCCACGCAACTGGCGGTCAACACGGCGCGATTCATGACGCTCAGTACCCACAATGGCTAAACCGCCGGCTTCTTTAACGCCTGCGCCTAATTTTATATCCGTACCACGGCCTGCCATGTTGGTAGCAATGGTTACGGTGCCTGCCTGCCCTGCTTCGGCCACAATATCGGCCTCTTTCTGGTGCATTTTGGCATTCAGTACATTATGTTTTATACCGCGCAGCTTAAGCATGCGGCTCAATAGTTCTGAAATTTCAACTGATGTAGTACCCACCAATACCGGGCGGCCCGCTTTGGTTAAGCCAACAATCTCTTCGGCTACTGCATTGTATTTTTCACGTACGGTACGGTAAACCAAATCCTGCCTGTCATCTCGGCTGGCCGGTGTGTTGGTTGGTATTTCAACCACATCTAACTTATAAATTTCCCAAAACTCACCTGCTTCAGTTACTGCTGTACCCGTCATACCGCAAAGCTTGTGGTACATACGGAAGTAGTTTTGCAGTGTGATGGTTGCAAAAGTTTGGGTAGCATCTTCAACCTTTACGTTTTCTTTGGCTTCAATAGCCTGGTGCAAGCCATCAGAGTAGCGGCGACCATCAAGCACACGGCCTGTTTGCTCATCAACTATCTTAACCTTGCCATCATCTAAAATGTATTCGGTATCTTTTTCAAACAGGGTGTAAGCCTTTAATAACTGGTTAACAGAGTGGATCCGTTCAGATTTGATCGAAAAATCGCGCATCAGTTCATCCTTACGGCTAACTTTTTCTTCGGCGGGCAGGTTTGACTTCTCAATTTCAGAGATCTCGGTACCCACATCAGGCATCACAAAGAAATGAGTATCCTCGCCCGAAGCGGTGATCAGCTCAATACCTTTTTCGGCAAGCTCAACCTGGTTGTTCTTTTCATCAATGATGAAGAACAGCTCGGCATCAACCTTATGCATTTCCTTATTTTGGTCCTGCATGTAATAGTTCTCTGTTTTTTGCAGCAGCGATCTGTTAGCCCCCTCGCTTAAATATTTGATCAGTGCCTTGCTTTTAGGCATGCCCCTAAAGGCACGTAATAACGACATGCCGCCTTCTTCAGGACCGGTTTTGCCTTCTGCAATTTGTTTCTTAGCATCGTTCAGTATGCCATTAACATAATTTTTTTGTGCATTAACCAAACGCTCAATGCGTGGTTTTAGCTCATAAAACTCATGCTCATCACCACGCGGGATAGGGCCTGAAATAATTAAAGGTGTACGGGCATCATCAATTAAAACTGAATCGACCTCATCCACCATTGCAAAATGCAGCTTGCCTTGTACCAGCTCTTCAGGGCTGCGTGTCATGTTGTCACGCAGGTAATCAAAGCCGAACTCGTTATTGGTACCAAAAATAATGTCTGACTGGTACGCTTTGCGGCGCTCCTCAGAGTTTGGCTCATGCTTGTCAATACAATCAACCGATAACCCGTGGAACTCATATAATGGGCCCATCCACTCCGAGTCACGGCGTGCTAAGTAATCGTTCACGGTTACAATGTGTACGCCCTGGCCTGCAAGTGCATTTAAGTAAGCAGGCAGCGTAGCCACCAATGTTTTACCCTCACCAGTAGCCATTTCGGCAATTTTACCCTGGTGCAATACCGAGCCACCTATCAGCTGTACATCGTAGTGTACCATGTTCCAGGTAACTTCGTTACCGGCGGCTAACCAGGTATTATGGTGAATAGCCTTATCGCCTTTTATAATTACGTTTGATTTGCGCGCGGCAAGGTCACGGTCAAACTGGGTTGCAGTAACCTCAATGGTTTTATTTTCGGTAAACCTGCGGGCAGTTTCTTTAACCACTGCAAAACCAGCCGGAAGAATTTCTAATAAAATCTTTTCCAGTTCCTTGTTACGGTCCTTTTCTAACTTATCTAACTGGGTATATAGCTCAACTTTTTCATTTACGTCTAAATCGGCTTCGTTCTCGGTCCTTTCCTTAATAGCAGCTATTTCGCTGTCAATTTCGGCAAGGCCTTCACTTATTTTTTCTTTGAACCAGATGGTTTTTGCCCTAAGTTCATCATTGCTCAATTGATCAAGCTTGACATATTCTGCCCTAACTTTTTCAACTACAGGCAGTAAACTTTTTACATCCCGTTCTGATTTGCTTCCGAAAAGCTTACTTATAAAATTTAGCATGTTATTTTTATATGGTGCAACAAACTCAACAATTGCGCCATGTGCAATTATGAGCCATTATGACAGACAAAGTTACAGTTTAATCACAGATTTTTGCCGATTATTATGATTTCAACGATTAATGAACGCGGTAATCAGCCTTAAATTCCGGGGAATTGAAAATAAAAATGTCCCTTACTATGGATAAGAGACATTTGATATTGATATGCGTGAGCAGCTATCTTCAAAAATAAGGATAGGTTACTTAACTTATTATCGTTCCTGTGCGTTCATGATGCCGCCTACAATTTTGCCGTAAATAAGTACAGGTGCTGCAGCATACGAGATCTTTTTCTTCCAGTTTACATAACGGTCATTAATAAAGTTATCCCAGTTATTGCCGTTAAGCTGTGCGCGGCCCAGCGAGATACAAGGCTCGGTAATTTTGGTAGTATGCCACCATCCCGAAGGAAACAACAAGGTTTCGCCTTCTAACAGTGTAAATTCAATGGGTTTTGCTTCCTTAAACAGCGGGAACTTTTCATAATCCGGATCTAAAAAGTTAACCTGCGAAAATTTAGGATTATCCGGAAACGGGTACATACTTGGTGTTTGCTCCGGCGGATACATGATAAATACCTTTGAGCCGTATACCTGTGTTATTTGCGTGTGCATAAACAAGGCATCGTAATGCAGGTATGGGAAACTTGAGCCATTGCCACCTAAAAATATTTCATAAACGGTAGTGCCCTGCAAAAGCTGTTTGGGCATCAGCTTATGATTGATGCGGTCAATTTTTCCGTAGATGATCTCGGGTAAAAAATCGGCCATCAGTTCAGGAAAAACCTTTTCCACATTAAAGTTGTACGGATATGGTGCCGGGTTTGCGGCGGTTGAAGCTAACATCTGGTCGATAAAATCGTCCATTTTATAGGTAACTCCATTTATGGTTTTGGTTATATGGGCGTAATTATCTTTAAAATACTGCGGTGTAAGCTTTTTCATCGCTTTCCACTCTTTGGCAGCATCGGTTAAAACTACCGGGCGCGAGTGTTTTACATACTCGTTTATAAATTCATCCTGCGATAAATTTGTCCGTTTATCTACACCTTTAACCTCACTGTAATTTGTTAGGGGCTTAAACTGTTCAGTGACCATGTTTTATTAATTTGATTGTAACATTCAACGCGCTTTATCACCGTAATAAAGCATTGTTTTACAGCAAATTTAAATTAATAAAAAAGCCGTAACGGTTTATACGGTATTTTATACTACAGAGTTATAAGTAAATTAAAGATGGCAGATTATTGATTGTCTTCCATATCGCTGTTATCTTCTTCTTCGTCATCCTCACCTTCGTCAAACTCCTCAAAAAAGCGGTCTTCATCAAACATTAATTCTTCCAGCTTTTCCTGCTCGGGGGTGCTGCTATCAAAACGGATAGCCCAGTTATCGGGTATATCATAGCTTTTATCAAAGCCCAGTATCCAATCCACAAACACCATGCGGAACTCCTCTACTTTATCCCGCATCAGGTCTACATAATCTTCCTCGTTTATTTCAACCATTGATGCAAACGTAATGGCATTCAGCATATCGTGTACGGCAAGTTTTATCAAAACGGCGTTCTGCATGCGCAGGGTATACAGGCCGCCACCTTCGGCGCCTGCTATTTTTGCCTGTATCATGGCTGCGTTGCTAAACATTTGTGCGGCCAGGTCTTCTTTCATCTCGTTTTCTTTCAGCGCATCGGCAATAACCTCAACAAGGTCAAACAGTTCCTGCGCTTTTTGATAAACGGGCAGCTTTTCATATTTTTCTAAGCGACGGGTCATAGCCAGGTGTTTTATGTGAAGTTAAGCATTAATATAGTTATAGGGTTTAAAAGCATGCTGTTAAACTCTTTCTTCCGGATAGATGGTTTTGCAGACTTTCTGACTCAAAAAACTATCTTTGCCCCATGAATATCCTGATCATCGGTTCTGGCGGAAGGGAAAGTGCCTTCGCCTGGAAATTATCACAAAGCCCTAAATGTGAAAACCTTTTTATTGCACCCGGTAATGCCGGCACCAGCCAGTATGGTACCAATGTTGATATTAAGGTAACCGATTTTGAAGGCATTAAGACCCTTGTTTTAAATAAGGATATTAACCTTGTTTTGGTAGGCCCCGAAGAACCACTGGTTAAAGGGATCCATGATTTTTTCCTGGCGGATGATTTATTGAAGAATATCCCCGTTGTTGGCCCGCAGCAGGAAGGTGCCCAACTGGAAGGCAGCAAAGATTTTTCAAAGCAGTTTATGGTGCGCAACAACATCCCGGCGGCAGCATCAAAAACTTTTACTAAAGATACTTTACAGGAAGGTAACCAATACCTGGCAACCATAGGATTGCCCATAGTTTTAAAAGCAGATGGGTTGGCAGCCGGTAAGGGTGTACTGATATGCCTGAGCGTTGAAGAAGCACAGCAGGAGCTAAAAGAAATGCTTACCGAAGCCAAATTTGGTGATGCCAGCTCTCGCGTGGTGGTTGAGCAGTTTTTACAGGGAATAGAGCTTTCGGTTTTTGTTTTAAGCGATGGTACCAACTATAAAATATTACCCGAAGCAAAAGACTATAAACGCATTGGCGAAGGTGATACCGGTTTAAATACCGGGGGCATGGGTTCTGTATCGCCGGTGCCGTTTGCTGATGCTGCCTTTATGAAGAAGGTAGAGGAGCGCGTAATTATACCAACCGTTGAAGGGTTAAAAAAGGAAAATATACCATACAAGGGCTTTATTTTTATTGGCCTGATGAACAGCGATGGCGAACCTAATGTAATTGAATACAATTGCCGCATGGGCGACCCGGAAACCGAAAGTGTAATGTTACGGATAGAATCAGACTTTGTGGACTTGCTGCAAGGCGTTGCCGAGGGCAACCTGAACGAAAAAGAATTAATCATATCGCCAAAAACAGCTGCAACCGTAGTGATGGTTGCGGGCGGTTATCCAAGCGAATACTTAAAGCATAAAACCATTACCGGGATTGAGAATGTGCGCGACTCACAGGTTTTTCATGCCGGTACATATATGGATGGTGAGGATGTTAAAACATCAGGCGGTCGCGTTTTAGCGGTTACTTCTTTACAGGATAATATGTTTGCTGCCCTGCAACAAGCCACAGCCGATGCCGCCCGTATTTATTACGATGGTATGTATTTCCGGAAGGATATTGGGTTTGATTTGTTATAAGTGAGTTAACGTTTTACCGCTATTAAGTGGCTGTCACCCTGAGGTATTCGAAGGGTAAGCGCAAAGGCCTTGTCCACATGATTAGAACTCTTCTGCATGAGGATTTTTTAACTTTACAAAGCTGCCAATACTAAATCTGCAACTTCTTCTCCAACCAGGCTACCCATTGCTACGCCCATGCCATTGCATCGTACAGCGCAAAATATACCGGGCTCAACCTGTTTAACAATCGGGTTGATAGCCTCACCAAAACCCATGATACCGCTCCACCAATAATCAATTTCAAATGGCTGGCCGGGTAATATTACTTTTTTTAAATAGTGGGTTAATTTTTGCTGAACGGCTTCGGTTTGTCCAAACTCCAGGGTTTCTTCGGCAGCAAAATCAAGATTACGGCCACCGCCAAAAAGTACCCGGTTATCAATATTGCGGAAATAGTAATAGCCCTCATCAAAATGATATGTGCCTTTTAACTTAAGCCCCGCAATGGGTTTGGTTACCAGCACCTGCCCGCGGCCAGGTATCACCTTCAACTCCGGAAAGAGCTGGCTGGCAAATGCATTGGTTGCTAAAATTACTTTGCCCGCTTTAAAATTGCCCTGCGTGGTTTGCAGCTCAACCTGGCCGCCGTTGTTTTCTATCTTCAAAATCTCACAGCCGTTTAAAACAAGTATGCCCGCATTGTAAACTCTGCTTAATAAAGCACGCATCATTTTACCGGTATGTATCTGTCCTTCAAACGGGTTATAGATCATCCTGCTTACGCCCTTAAAACCAAAGTCTGCTATTTTGGCATTAGCTACTGAATAAATGTCGTGACCTTCAATAGCCTCTTTTAACAAATTGTTCAGTTTATCCAGCTGTTTAATGCAGTTATCTGCTCGGGTAGTATCATCGTCCATAAACAATTCGTAACCGCCATGCTGCTGATAGTTAATTGCATCGTCGCCTAAGTTTTGGCGCAGTCGCTGCAGTCCTCGCCATTTATAGTTAACCAAGAGCAAAACTTCATCGGCGGTAGAATGGCTAAGTGCATCAATTTGCTCAGAAACGGTACCGAAACAAGCAAACCCGGCATTTTTTGTACTTGCACCGGTGGGTAAAAAGCCCCGCTCCAAAACCAGTATTTTTAAGGCCGGCGCTTGTTTTTTTAAATGCAGCGCCGCACTTAAACCCACCAGGCCGCTGCCAATGATAATTACATCGGCATTATCAATAAATGCGGTACGTTCCCAGTACGAAAATGTGTTTGTTCCCAATACGTTATTATATTTTACGGAATACTTTTTGTAAATCTTATTTGTGGAGTGCTAATTATGTCGGCATTAAAATTATTAAATTTCATTGCCCGGCGGAAACGTTAATGCGCCACACCTAAAACTAATAAAAACATGAACCATTTAGCATTAATTACCGGTTTTATAGGCTATAATTCAGCCTGGTTTTTGATGATCGTTATTGCAATAGTAAGCTTTATTGTTCAATGGCGTTTCAAAAGTAAATTTAAACAATATGCCGAGATCAGCCTGCTCTCGGGCCTTTCAGGAAAGGAAGTAGCCGAACAGATGCTGCGCGATAATGGTATTTATGATGTGCAGGTGGTATCAGTTGAGGGCCAGCTAACCGATCATTACAACCCCGAAACAAAAACCGTTAACCTAAGCCCTGATGTTTATTACAGCCGCAGCGTGGCCTCGGCTGCAGTTGCCGCGCATGAGTGCGGGCACGCAGTTCAGCATGCGCGCTCCTATAGCTGGCTAAATATGCGTACGGCAATGGTTCCGGTTATTAATGTGGCTTCAACCTTAACACAATGGACCTTATTTATAGGTGTTATGCTGTTGTTTTTTACACATAACCCCTATGTGCTGGCCATTGGTGTTGCAGCGCTGGCGGTAGTTACTGCTTTTAGTTTTATAACCCTCCCCGTTGAGTTTGATGCCAGCAACAGGGCGCTTGCCTGGTTAAACAATAATTACGCGGTAATGCAAACCAGCAAGGAGCATGAACAAGCCAAAGATGCCCTTTGGTGGGCCGCCATGACCTATGTTGTTGCTGCTTTAAGTGCATTGGCTACCTTGTTATATTACGCATCGTTTTTGGTGAACAGGCGAAACTAATGCGATAGATGAATTGATTGTAAAAAGCTTCCCAGCATCAAAAGGGAGGCTTTTTTGCGTTTTTATGGTTGATTTTGCAGGGATGCATGAGATTAGGATTGCATTAGAATTTGCTTTTAAGGCTGGGTTGATTAAACATTCTTAATTTTTGTTTGTCATACCATTAAAATAAATCTATAATGAAAAAGATAGCAAAAATATTAGCGTTAGCTTGTTTGGTATGCTTTGCAGCGCCAAGAACCTATGCACAAGTAAGTATAGGTGTATCCGTTAGGATAGGCCCGCCGGCATTGCCTGTTTATGTACAGCCACCATGCCCAACTGATGGTTATTTATGGCAGCCCGGTTACTGGGCTTATGATGATGCCGATGGTTATTACTGGGTACCCGGTGTTTGGGTAGCCCCGCCAAATCCGGGATTATTATGGACACCATCTTACTGGGGTTATGCCGGCGGAATGTATGGTTACCATCCAGGTTACTGGGGCCCGCACGTAGGCTTTTACGGCGGTATTAATTATGGTTTTGGTTACGGCGGCGTAGGTTTTGTTGGCGGTGGATGGTCTGGAAACCATTTCCGTTATAACACAGCTGTTGTGAATGTTAACAGAACAGTGATACATAATACTTACATTGACCGTACGGTTATTAATAACACAACTATAAATAACCACGCCAGCTTTAATGGCCCGGGTGGTGTTAATGCAAGGCCACGCCCCGAAGAAGAGGCAGCCATGAGAGAGCAGCACGTACAGCCAACCAGCAGGCAATTGGCCCACCAGCAGGCCGCTCACAGCGACAGAGCTCAGTTTGCATCGGTAAACCACGGAAGGCCTGCTGCAACAGCTATGAACAGGGTAGGCGGGCATTCATTTAATCAGCAGGGTCATGCTGCACCAGCCAACCATAACGTAGCCAATCGCGAAGGTGAAGCTAACCATCAACCTAATGCAGGCCGCCAGCCAAATGCTGAGAGGCAAGCGGGTGAGCAACATGCACAGGCCCCGCAGCAGGAGCGTATGCAACAGCAGCACGCACAGCAACAACAACATGCTCAACAGCAGCAGCGCCAACCACAAGGCCAGCAGCAGCAACGGATGCAGCAGCAACATGCACAACCGCAGCAGCATGCGCAACATGTACAGCAGCCGCACAATAACCCAAGGCCTGCCGAACAACATCAAAGGCACAGGTAATAAGGTATAAAATAAAACCCCGGCTGAACTTCAGCCGGGGTTTTATTTTATAGTGAAGAAATAATTTTTCTTAGTTCATTCTGTACGGAGCGATCAGGTAAAACTCAGGGATCTGTACATTAAATGATGAGTTATCAACCATGCGCGACATCTGGTATTCGCCTTTCATGCTGCCCATATCCGTTTTTAAGTTACAGCCCGAAACATACTCATGCGATTGCCCGGGCTCAATAATTGGCTGTTGTCCTACAACGCCTTCGCCTTCAACTTCTCTTTTTGCTCCATTTGAGTCAAATATATACCAATGCCTTCCTAAAAGCCTCACTGCATAACTACCCAGGTTTTCTATGGTTACTTTATAAGCAAACATAAAATGATCATTACCCGGATTAGAATATTCAGGCTGATAGATGGTTTCCACCGAAACCTTAACACCGTCTGTAATAGTAGTAACCATATCAGGATCTGTTTTAATTCAAATATATATTAATAGGTCAAATATTGAGCCATTAATAAAAAAAATCATAGAATTTTATAAGTATAACGCCCTGAGCTGAAAGTATTAAAACCTTTTTACAGTGCTGTGAGTATTGCTACAGGCTTACTGCTTCGCCGGCATACCTTGGGTTTTGGCTTACTTCGTTTAATATACACATTACTTCGTCAAGCGTTCCGGCGGTAACCAGGCGCATGCGGTATTCTTTAAAGTTGTCAATCCCCTTAAAGTAGTTGGAGTAATGCCTGCGCATTTCAAATATCCCGGTTTTAGGGCCTTTCCACTCCATTGATTTATGCAGATGCGTTGTGCAGGCATCAATACGCTCGGCAATGGTTGGTTTTTCCAGGTGTTCGCCGGTTTTAAAAAAGTGCTTTATCTCTCTGAAGATCCAGGGGTAGCCTATTGCCGCCCGGCCAATCATCATACCGTCAACATCATATTCCATGCGCCAGTTGGCTGCCTTCTCGGGCGAATCAATATCCCCGTTGCCAAAAATCGGAATCTTTATCCTCGGGTTCTTTTTAATATCGCGGATCAGGGCCCAATCGGCAACGCCTTTATACATTTGTGCCCTTGTGCGGCCATGTATGGTTAATGCCTTAATACCAACATCCTGCAAACGTTCGGCAACTTCGTAAACATTTTTAGTGTTATCGTCCCAGCCCAGGCGTGTTTT
Organism: Mucilaginibacter sp.; assembly: GCF_965277465.1. Taxonomy (GTDB): domain Bacteria; phylum Bacteroidota; class Bacteroidia; order Sphingobacteriales; family Sphingobacteriaceae; genus Mucilaginibacter. The sequence goes on along the minus strand of NZ_CBDICW010000001.1, from coordinate 509,726 downwards.
TACGGTTACCGGCAAATGGGTAGCATTAACAACCGCTTTGGTCATGGCTACCATTTTATCAATATCCTGTAAAAGGCTTGCACCTGCACCGCGGCATGCTACCTGTTTTACAGGGCAACCATAGTTAATATCCATCAGGTCAGGGCCTGCCAAGGATGCTATTTCGGTAGCTTCGCGCATGTGTTCAATATCACTGCCGAAGATCTGGATGCCTATAGGGCGCTCGTATTCAAAAATATCAAGTTTCTGGCGGCTTTTGGCTGCATCACGGATCAATCCCTCGCTTGAGATGAACTCCGTATACATCATATCAGCCCCATGCTGTTTGCACACGTACCGGAATGGCGGATCGCTTACATCTTCCATCGGCGCCAGCAACAGCGGGAACTCTCCTAAATCTATATTTCCTATTTGTACAGACATGACTTATCTTCGTTGCAAAAATACGAATTTTAAGCGGATGACAGACAAGCCATACAAAGACTTACAAAACGGTTACAACCAAACACATCCGGCTTTACAGTTTTTAATATTTGCAGGGGTATTTGCGGGTTTCTTTTTTGTGGCTAATTTGTTGGGTATAGCTGCTATTTTTGCGCTTTACGGGGCCAAAACACTTATGTCAATAGGTAGTTTGGATACTACCGCACCGCATTTTGTTACGGCTTTATGGATACTGCAAACCGTAGGCACTACCTTCCCCATTTTTGCGGCCCCTGTGTTTTTTGCTTATGTAATTGCCCGCGATCCTCAGGATTATATTAAGCCAAGCTTCCGGTTTGACTGGAAACTGATCGTGGTCATCTTCGTAATTATGTTTGCCTCGATGCCTTTGATAGAGTATTTATCAAACATCAACCAAAAACTGATGCTGCCCAAATCCTTAAGCGGTCTGCAAAAATGGATAGTTGACAGCGAGGCCAGCGCCCAAAAACTAATGGTAGTAATGCTGAAGATGAACGGTATTGCCGATATGATATTTGATGTGCTGTTTATTGGCCTGCTTACCGCCATTGTTGAGGAGTTTATGTTCAGGGGGGTACTGCAAACCATATTTGTAAGGTGGACAAAAAACACCCATGCCGCCGTTTGGATAACGGCTATATTGTTCAGTGCCTTCCATATGGAGTTTTTAGGTTTTTTACCAAGGCTTTTACTGGGCGCATTTTTTGGTTATTTTGTTGCCTGGAGCGGCAGTATATGGACAGGGGTTTTAGCGCATTTTATTAATAACGCTACCGATGTGATTGCTACTTACCTGATTCAGCATAAGGTGATCAATATTGATCCAAACAACCAGCATGTATTTAATTATGCCGGCTATTTATTAAGCCTGCTAATTGTGATACTTTTGCTATTTATTTATAAAAAAATAACAGCCCGAAAAGAACAATCATTGCAATATTAATGGAAAAAAACTGGGTCAGGATCTTTACCTCTTCTAATTATTTCAGATCAGAAATGGTAAAACAGGCCTTGGAAGGAAATCATATTGACGCCGTATTGCTTAACAAACAGGATTCATCTCACCGCGTTTTTGGCAATATTGAAGTTTATGTGCACCAGCGCGATTTTAGCAATGCTATTGAAATTATAATACTGAATCAAATTAACCCATGAAAACACGCGCCATAACCGGCTTCTTTTTTGTACTTGTAATGCTTTGCTCTTTCTTTTTCGGGCATTATCCATTCGGTATCTTTTTTTTAATACTGAGTATTTTATGCTTGCGGGAGTTTTACGGCCTTATTAAACAAACCGGCCTGCAACCCAATACGCAGGCAGGCTTAATAAACGGTGCGTTTATTTATATTGTATTTGCCTTAATTACCTATAAGGATAGCCCCGATGTGCATAAACTACTGTTTTTGCTTACGCTTACCGTAAGCAGTATTTTTATACACGAGCTGTTCAAAAAATCTGAAGCGCCGTTTACCAACATAGCTTATACCCTGTTAGGTTTAGGGCTTGTGTGTGTGCCATTTACCTTTTTCCATGCAATGGCCTATATAAAAGGCGATTTTAACTTTCATTACCCGCTGGCATTTATGCTGCTGCTTTGGGCTAATGATACAGGCGCTTACCTGGTTGGCTATAAGTTTGGCCGTACCAAACTGTTTGAGCGCCATTCGCCTAAAAAAACATGGGAAGGTTTTATCGGTGGCGTAGTAATTGCCGGGGCGGCATCATTTGCCATAGGTCATTTCTTTCCCGAGCTGCAATGGACCCAATGGCTATCTGTTGCGGTACTCATCTCCTGCTTTGGTACTTTGGGCGATTTAATTGAATCGATGTTTAAGCGCAGCATCAACGTAAAAGACTCCGGCGGCATACTGCCCGGCCACGGTGGTTTGCTCGATCGTTTTGATGGTTTGTTTATAGCAGCACCAATTGTATATACTTATCTGTACTTAATTTCAAATTAATAACTTTGTAAAAAGAATAAAAAAATGACTTTCCATAAAGAAGGATACACCTCACTTGCCATTTGCATACTGTTCATCATGGTTTTAAATGCCGTGGTACAGTTTTATTTTCCCGAAGCACATGTTGTGAAGTGGATCATATACATACTTTCGTTCCTGCTGTTTGTAATCATCGTACAGTTTTTCCGCAGCCCTTCAATCACTATAAATACCGACGACAAGCAAGTACTTTGCCCTGCCGATGGTAAGGTAGTAGTAATTGAAGAGATTGTTGAAACTGAATTTTTGAAGGATAAAAGGATCCAGCTTTCGGTTTTTATGTCGCCTGTAAATGTGCATATTAACCGTAACCCAATAGCGGGTGTGGTTAAATATTTTAAATATAACCCGGGTAAATACCTGGTGGCATGGCACCCAAAATCATCAACCGAAAATGAGCGTACAACCATCGCCATTGAAAATAAAGAGGGTGTAGTTGTATTGTTCCGCCAGATAGCGGGGGCCTTAGCCCGCCGTATTGTATGGTATGTAAAAGAAGGTGATACCGTTGAGCAGGGTGCGCAGTTTGGCTTTATAAAGTTTGGCTCAAGGGTTGATGTTTTTTTACCCCTTGGATCAGAAATTAAGGTTGAACTTGGCCAGGTTGTAAAAGGCGGCCGCACCGTATTGGCCGAACTGCCTGCCATTGCAGCACCGGCAAAAATCAAAAAAGCATAAATAAAATTACCGGCGTTTATAGAACCCCGGATGATATAAAAAAAAGGCATCCCGAACAGGATGCCTTTTTAGTTGTAAGAATTTCTTAAATTATTCTCCTAAAATATAAGCAAAGATCAATGGCACTACAATGGTAGCATCAGACTCAACAATGAATTTAGGGGTGTGAATATCCAGCTTACCCCAGGTTATCTTCTCGTTCGGTACAGCACCAGAGTATGAACCATAAGAGGTGGTTGAATCAGAGATCTGGCAGAAATAGCTCCAGAAAGGGATCTCAGGCATTTCCATATCCTGGTAAAGCATTGGTACTACACAAATCGGGAAATCGCCGGCTATACCACCACCAATCTGGAAAAAGCCAATGCCTTTGCCGGCTGAGTTTTTGATATACCAGTCGGCAAGCCAGGCCATATATTCAATACCGCCTTTAACAGTGGTAGGTTTAATTTCGTTTTTTATAACGTATGATGCAAAGATGTTACCCATTGTGCTGTCTTCCCATCCGGGTACTACAATTGGCAAATTCTTTTCGGCAGCAGCCAGCATCCATGAGTTTTTAGGGTCTATTTCATAATACTGCTCCAGCTCGCCGCTTAACAATATCTTGTACATAAACTCATGCGGAAAAAAGCGCTCGCCGTTGGTATCGGCATCTTTCCATATTTTGTAAATATGTTTTTGCAGGCGGCGGAATGCTTCTTCTTCAGGGATACAGGTATCAGTAACGCGGTTGTAATGATTCTCTAACAGGTCCCATTCATCCTGCGGACTAAGGTCGCGGTAGTTAGGTACGCGCTTGTAGTGAGAGTGCGCAACCAGGTTCATAATATCTTCTTCCAGGTTAGCGCCGGTACATGATATAATGGCAATCTTATCCTGACGGATCATTTCGGCAAGCGAGATACCAAGTTCGGCCGTGCTCATCGCACCGGCTAAGGTAACCATCATTTTGCCGCCTTCTAAAAGGTGCGTTTCATAACCTTTTGCGGCGTCAACCAAGGCTGCTGCATTAAAGTGCAGGTAGTTTTTTTCAATAAACTGGCTTATAGGTCCTTTTGTAGTGCTCATTTTTGGATCAATAAATTTGGTGCAAAAGTAGGTATTTTAGTGAATTTTAGCTCCTTAATAGTGTAGTAAAGGTTTTTTAAATAACCACAGGCTTAATTTATAGCCAAAATGGCTTACCTTAGCCACATCTACTTTCAATGAAAAAACTTTTTACCTTATCTGTTCTGCTGCTTGGCTTTCAGTGTGTTTTTGCACAGTTAAGCTTTTTACCAAAGTTTGTACGGCAAATGTATTTTAAAAAAGATACTAACCGCAAACCAAGCTTTGTACTGTTACCGGCCCTAAGTTCGGCACCCGAAACCGGCCTTGAATTTGGCGGTGCTGCGCTGCTTTCCTTTTATTCTGACACGCTTGACCGCGGTACAAGGGTATCAAACATTTTTGGATACTCCACCATTACCACAAAGGGACAAACCAAGCTTAGCCTTAACGCCAGCTACTGGACACCCCAAAATAAGCTCCATTTATCCGGCAATATCAGCTTTTATAATTTTCCGTTTAACTTTTATGGTATAGGCAATAACACGCGCCTGGCTAATAAAGATTACGTGTATGAAAAGCGCTATAAAAGCAGCATATCGGCAGAAAAGCTTTTAACCAAAAACTTTTACGGCGGCGTTACCCTCGGTGCCTTTAAATATTATTACAAGTACGACAGGGATCCCTACGGTATTTTAAACACCGACCCTTCAATTGAAGATAAACGGGGTGGTGCTGCTGTTTTTGGCGGCCCGAGCTTTACTTATGATACCCGTAACAATAACACCTATACCACCAAGGGGGTTATTATTAATGCCTATTATAATTTAATGCACGGCGCATTTATAAATAATGGCTACGTAGGTGGATTTTTTAATATCGAATACTCGGAATTTTTCGCATTAAGTAAAAAGCTGGTTTTAGGGCTTGATATACAGGAGCAAAGCTTAACTGGCAGCAGATCGCCATTTTATTTATTGCCCGAAATGGGAAGCGACGAAATGATGCGCGGATATTATGGCGGCCGCTACCGCGATCGTAATTACATTGCCGGGCAAACCGAACTGCGTTACCGTGTTGATAACCGCTTTGGCTTAGCAGGCTTTGTTGGTACGGGCGAGGTGTTCCACTCCGCTTTTAGCCTGCCGCAATTAAAACCCAATTATGGTGGTGGTGTACGTTACTTTTTTGATGTTGAAAAAGGACTGGCCATTCGCCTTGATTATGGGGTTGGCGAAAAACCAACCGGCGAAAAACGCGAAAGCGGCATTTATATAGCCCTGGGGCAATCTTTTTAGTGAAAAAGAAAGTGTCAGATCTTTATTAAAAAATCCTCTTTTGCCTGCGCGGGTTTAAAAAATACAAGGCCAATCCAAAACAGATCAATAGTTACAGTAACCTGGGGGTGAGCTTTTATCTGTGCCCATGCCTCTTTCATGCCGGTGCTCCAGTAAATGTCATCAAAAATAAGCATTGTGTTTTCATGCACCTTAGGCAGGCACCATTCAAAATAATTAAGGGTGGCATCCTTTTGATGGTTACCATCAACAAAAACAAAATCAAGCTGTGCTAACTTTTTAATTACGCCGGGCAGGGTATCGTCAAAGTTGCCAATTACGGGTTCAATATTGCCTATGTTGCCTTTTTTAAAGGTTTCTTTAGCAACCCCGGCAGTTTCGGGGCAGCCTTCCATTGTATAAACGGCAGCCTCAGGAGCAGCTTTTTGCAGGTAAAGGGTGGTGATACCTAAGCAGGTGCCTAATTCAATAATGTTTTTCGGTTTTAAATCGGCCACTAAGCGATAAAGCAGTTGCGCCAGTTTAGGGGGTTTCAGGGCATTATTTGCAATATCGCTGATCTTCTTTTGGCGGTTATTGTTCACATGCGACCCAGCACCTAAATCGGTAATGGTTATAATCCGATTGTCAATAAATAACTGTTCGCGAATATTCTCAACATCTGTGTATACTTTTTTGGCATCAAAATCGTAAATTACCTCATCAACCAGCCGGTAAACAAATGGCGAGTGCACACCATGCCTGTTTTTTGATTTAAGCCGGTGGAGCAGGTAATCTGTGGCGAACCGTATATTTAACATGGCTGTAAAAATATACAAACGTTTAGTATTTTAGCAAAACTGAGCATGATAAATCCAACAGAAGTAAATTCGCTGATACGCTTACTGGATGATCCGGACGGGGAGGTCTTTGAACATGTGCATCAAAAACTACTGTCGTACGGCCCGGAGGCTATTGAATATTTAGAGCAGGCCTGGGAACAGGCATTTGACGCTGTACAACAGGAGCGCATTGCCAACTTAGTACACGAAATCCAGTTTGATATTGTAAAAAAAGACCTGCAGCTATGGCACCAGTCCGGCGCGTTTGATCTGTTGCAAGGCATCCTTATCATTAACCGGTATCAATATCCTGACCTTGATGAGCAAAAGGTAATTAACCAGATTGAAGGCATTAAGCGCGATATATGGATCCAAATGATGAACGAATCGAGCCCGGCAGAGCAGGTAAAGCTTATAAACCATGTGTTTTATAACATATATGGCTTTAGCGGTAATACCGCTAATCACCTCGATCCGCAAAATAGTTACCTGAGCCAGGTCCTTGAAACCAAGAAGGGTAATCAGATCTCGCTGGCTATTATTTATTCCATTATTGCGCAAAAGCTGGATATTCCGGTTTATGGGGTTAACCTGCCGCAGCATTTTATTTTGGCCTATCTTGACGAAAGCCTGCAAAGCGAATTTGAAAGCGGCATCCTTTTCTACATCAATGCCTTTAACAAAGGCTTTATTTTTGGCCGCCGCGATGTGGATATGTTTTTAAAACAGCTTAACCTTAAATACGATAAGCAGTTTTATGAGCCCTGCTCCAATACCGATATTATAAAAAGGGTGCTCCGTAACCTGATCAGCGCGTATGAACATTTAGGGTCGGCAGAGAAGGTTGCAGAACTGAATGAGTTGATACAAATATTAGAATAACTTCTTTTCGCTATCCAATCACGCCTTCTTTTTTCATCCATGCTATAACAGCTTTAATTTCGCCATAGCTATACGCATCGCCTAATATTTCTTTTAGGGGTGATAACTTGTCGGCGCCATAGCTTTCAATCGCGTTTTTGATAGGACCTTTCTTTTCTTCATCCACCATCTCACTTAAATTCATCTCGCCGGTATAAATATAGGAGCTCAGATGTCCTTCGATAGTTGAGGTAGAGAGCCCGCGCACCTTGGCAATTTCGTTAATGCTTCTGCCCGACCGGTATAAAGTAAAGCTCTCTTGCGAGGTATTGGATGCCCTTGCCGTTTTAGGCGCTCTTTCTGTTTTTGTTTTGCGCTCCCTTTTGGCCGATTTTAGTTTTATTTGTGACGACAGGCCATTTTTGTCGCAGTAGCTTTTAACGGGTAGCAAAAACTCACGGCCATAACGGGCCAGTTTAATATCGCCAAAGCCCGAAATTAAACGCAGTTCGTCGAGGCTTTGGGGCAGGTAGGTAGCAATCTCCTGCAAAGTAGCATCCGACAGGATCACATAAGGCGGCACATTTTCGTGCATAGCAATATCCCGGCGGATGGCTTTTAACTCGTTAAGCAAAGTGGTTTCAAACGGTAGGGCCTCGGCTGGTTTTTGTTCTTCGGTGGTTTCTGAGGCGATCAGTTCTACCTTTTCATACCCTTTTAAAACGGCTTCGCTTTTGTAAGTGAGTTTTAAAACCGGGTAGGCATCATCAGTAAGCTGTAAATAACCCATGGCGGTTAACTCGCGGATATATCGCATCCAGTCGGCCTTACTAATATCGGCACCAATGCCATAGGTTTTAAGTTCTTTGTGCTCGGCCCTTATCTTTTCGTTTTTTGAGCCGCGCAGCAGGTCCACCACGTAGGTGGTGCCGAAACGTTCTTTTAAACGGGTTACTGCCGATAATGCTTTTTGGGCGATGAGGGTACCATCAAACTTCTCATATTCGGTTAAGCAAAAATCGCAGGAGCCACAGTTGCCGGGGGCATCCTCATCAAAATACTTAAGCAAAAACTGCCTGCGGCAAGCATGGAGCTGGCAATATTTTACCATGTCATCCAGTTTGTTGAGCATTATACGGCTTTGCTCGGGATTGTCATCAATCATGGCAAACTGCTTTAGCTTAATGGCATCCCCCGGCGAATACAGCAGCATGGCATCAGATGGCAGGCCATCCCGACCGGCGCGGCCCGTTTCCTGGTAATAGCCTTCAATGTTTTTGGGCATATCGGCATGTACCACGTAACGCACGTTTGATTTATTGATGCCCATCCCAAAGGCAATGGTAGCTATCATTATCTTTACTTCGTCCCTTAAAAAAGCTTCCTGCCGCCGGGCCTTAAGCTCATTATCTAAACCGGCATGATAGGCTTCGGCCGAAAAACCTTCGGCCTGCAACTCTGCAGCCAATGATTCGGTCGACTTACGCGAAAGGCAATAAATAATACCTGAATCATCCTTACGCTCATCTAAAAAAGCCAGCAGCTGGTTAATGCTTTTCCTTTTAGGGATAACGCGGTAAGTAATATTGGCCCGGTTAAAGGAAGATATAAATACGGCAGTTTCTTTAAGGTTCAGCTTATCTTCAATATCCTTTTTGGTCAGCTTATCGGCAGTGGCAGTAAGCGCAATTACGGGCACGTTTGGAAAATGATCTTTCAGCCCGGCCAGCATCAGGTATTCGGGCCTGAAATCGTGCCCCCAATGTGAAATACAGTGCGCCTCATCAATAGCTATTAATGATACTGTAAGCGATTTTAAAAAGCCGATCAGCTTACCATCGTTACCAAACAAGCGTTCGGGCGCAAGGTATAGCAGTTTGATCTGCTTGTTTTGAAGCTGGGCGGTTAAGCGTACCTGCTCATCGGGTGTTTGGCTCGAGTTTAAAAAGGCGGCGGGTATGCCGTTAACATTCAGGCTATCAACCTGGTCTTTCATCAGGGCAATTAATGGCGAAATTACTATGGTGAGCCCATCCAATAAAACCGCGGGCAACTGATAGCAAAGCGATTTACCGCCGCCGGTTGGCATTAATGCCAGTACATCTTTTTTATTTAAAACCCGCTGAATAATGGCTTCCTGCTGGTGCCTGAACTCGCTGTATCCGAAATATTTTTGCAGTGCCTGTAGGGGTGTCATCTATTCTTTTTTGTGTGCAAGGTGAAGATAGGCAAAGGTGAGGAAAATTTATTTGTGCGAAACCAGATGTGTAAATTACATTTTGATGTGCCTGGCTTCCTTAATATAAACAGATGAGAATATTTTTATAAATTAGCCAGTACGTATGCTCCGTATCATGATAAAAAAACTATTGCTGTCGGCAATCCTTGTCGCTTTCTTTTTTAATGTTTTTTCACAAGCCATCCAATCGCCCGAAAAATTTTTAGGTTATAAATTGGGCGATCAGTTTACCCCGCATTATAAAGTTGTTGAATACTTTAAATACATAGCCCAGGTATCAAAAAATGTAAAGCTGCTGCAATACGGCAGCACTAACGAGGGCCGCCCGCTATTGGCTATGTTCATTGCATCTGATGAGAATATTGGCAAGCTGGAAGATATCCGCCAAAATAACCTGCGCCTTGCAGGTTTGGAAACCGTTACCGCAGCCAGTGGCAATACCGTTAAAACTACCACTTTGGCAGGTACAACCAACTCGCCGGTTATTTGCTGGCTGAGCTATAATGTGCATGGTAATGAGCCATCATCATCAGAAGCCTCGATGGCTACGCTTTATGATCTGGTAGACCCATCAAATACACGTGTTGCTGCTTATTTAAAAAACACGGTGGTGGTTATTGACCCCTGCCTTAATCCCGACGGCCGCGAGCGCTACCTGAATTTTTATAATTCGGTAAAAGGAGCAACGCCGGATGCAAACCCTGCATCGCGCGAGCATGCCGAGCCCTGGCCAGGTGGCCGTGTAAACCACTATTACTTTGACTTAAACCGCGACTGGGCCTGGCAAACACAAAAGGAAACACAGGCCAGGCTTGCGCTTTTTAGCCAGTGGCTGCCTGAGGTACATGTAGATTACCACGAACAGGGCTACAATGCACCTTATTATTTTGCCCCGGCTGCAGAGCCGATGCATAAAGTGATTACGCCGTGGCAGCGCGAGTTCCAGACCACCATCGGGAAAAACAATGCTAAATACTTTGACCAGAATGGCTGGCTGTATTTTACCAAGCAGGAGTTTGATTTGCTGTACCCATCATACGGGGATACTTATCCGTTGTACAACGGATCTATCGGGATGACGTATGAGCAGGGAGGTATCAGCGCCGGGCTGGCAGTTTTAACCCGTACCGGGGATACGCTGAAATTAGCAGACCGTATTGCCCACCACCACTCAACCAGCTTAAGTACTTTAGAAACCGTTTCGGCCAACGCACAAAAGCTTTTGGAGCAGTTTAAAAAGTTTTATGACAACAGCCGCAGCAATCCGCCCGGCGAATACAAAACCTATGTTATTAAAAATGATAATATAGATAAGGTAAACGCGCTAACCAAAACGCTTGACAGGAATGGGATTCAATATGGTTTCGGTTTAAATGCTACTGTTAGCGGCTATAATTATATAACGGGCAAAACAGAGCAATTTACTGCCGGGGCAAATGACCTGGTAATAAATGCCTATCAGCCAAAATCGGTATTGTTAAATGTGTTGTTAGAGCCCAAAACCTTTATGACCGACTCTAACACTTATGATATTACGGCATGGTCGCTGGCTTATGCCTACGGCTTAAAAGCTTACGGCGTTAAGGAATCGTTTAAACCTGCTTCGCCAACCATCGCGTTGGCGGCTAAGCAGCAGGTTTTGGTTAATACGCATGCTTACGCCTATGTATCAACCTGGCAGTCGGTTAATGATGTGAAGTTTTTAGCCGCTTTATTAAAGGCGGGCATTAAAGTACGGTATTCAGAAAAACCATTTGATGCAGCAGGCAAAAAGTTTGCAGCAGGCACCTTGCTTATTACCCGTGCGGGCAATGATCGTGCAGACTTTGATCAGCGGGTAGCGCAAATAGCTACCTCCCTGAATCAGGACCTTACCCCCCTAATGTCGGGCTTTGTTGATAAAGGGTATGATCTTGGGTCGGATGTGATCAGGTATATCCACCAGCCGCACGTGTTATTAGTTGCCGGTGACGCAGTATCATCAGAAGGAATGGGCGAGATCTGGCACTTTTTTGAGCAGCAGATAGGTTACCCGGTATCGCTGGTGCGTTACCAGGATCTGAACCGGGCAAAGCTTGGTGATTTTGATGTGGTTATTTTTCCGGATGGGTATTATGATGATTTTCCGTCGGATAAATTACAGAGCTGGGTGCGTGATGGCGGTAAGCTGATCGCTCTTCAAAATGCGGTTGCAGAATTGGTTGATAAAAAGGGTTTCCTGATAAAAAGAAAAGAAGATAAAAAGGATGATAAGGCAGATGCCAAAACTAAGCCGCAACCAGTAAAATTATATGACGACCGCGACCGCGATGCCCTGCGCTCAAGTGTACCCGGTGCCATTTACAAACTGAATTTAGATAATACCCACCCCTTAGGTTTTGGCCTGCCGCCGTATTATTACTCTATTAAATTAAGCGATGATGTTTACGACTTTTTAGGCGATGACGGCTGGAACGTAGGCACCATAAAAGGGAATGGTTATGTAGCCGGCTTTGTGGGCCAAAAAAGTAAGGATAAAATTAAGGACGGCTTACTGCTTGGTGTACAATCAATGGGCCGCGGTACCGTAGTTTACATGGTTGATGATCCTATCTTCCGTAGCTTTTGGGAAAATGGCAAGCTGCTGTTTAGTAACGCGGTATTTATGGTGGGGCAGTAGGAGCCTCACCCCAACCCCTCTCCGGGGGAGAGGGGCTTTGGATTTGCATTTTTTTCAAGTCCTCTCCAAAGGAGAGGATTTAGGTGAGGCTTAGGATTAATTCCCGCCCTTTACCCTTTCTTTTTCTGCATCGGCACCGGTTTGGTGGTTGCGGGCCTTTATTTTGTTGCTGCCAAAGTTGTAGGTGAAAGTTAACCTGGTTATACGCGATTCGCGTTTTTGGCGAATATCTAAATCGGTGCTTTGGTAATTGCTGGTCACATCGTTTCTAAGGGTATTAAATATATCGCTCATGGATAGTTTAATATTTGCCTTTTTGTTATCAAACGAATGGCTGATACCGGCATCCGCAGAATATCTCGACTTTACATTGTACAAGCCATAAGTTAAACCCGACTGGTAGTTGGCGGTAAACTCTGCTTTATAGCCGCTTACCGGTGTAAATGTTTGCGTTGCGCGAATGTTGTAAGCTGTTTGTCCGCGGTCAAGGTTACCACCCTCTAAACCATTTGATTTAAAGCCGAGGTAAAATGCAGTAGCATTAACATTACCAGTCCACCATTTGGTAATGGTATATGGCGAATAGATATTAACGTTATAAGCATTTTGTACCTGTAAGTTATCCTGGGTAATAAATGAAACCTTGGTTGCCGGGTCGGTTCCCGGTACTTCGGTAATTACATCGGTAGTACGGCTGTAGCCTAAAGTAAGAGTAAGCTCTTTATTATAAGTGTAATTAAGTTCAAAGTTATCGGTGTATTGTGGTTTTAGATAAGGGTTTCCCTTTTGGTAAGTATATGGGTCTAAATGAAAAACAAAAGGGTTCAGGTTATCATATTGCGGGCGGTCAATACGGCGGCTGTATGATAAACCAATTTCGTTTTTGCTGTTCAATGTCTGGTTAATAAATACGCTTGGGAAAAAGTTAAGGTAATGCCTGTCAATAACAGATACTACGTTAGCCGAATCGCCCGATGCTTTTGAGCTGGTATACTCGGCCCTTAAACCTAACTGTACCGAGGTATGTTTAAAATCCTTGCTCAGGTTAAGGTAAGCAGCATCAATTTTTTCATCATAAATAAAGTGATTGGTGCTTACATAATCGGCGCTTTGATCTGTTTTTTCCATTAGGTCATTATCCGTTTTTACATCACTGAATTTTAAGCCCGATTCCAGCTTTACCGATTTGGTAATGGGTTTGGTATAATCAACTTTTGCGGTGCGGATATCAATAGTTGATGGGGTGTTGTTCCCTAAAAAAGCCTGTGGATGCTGTGGGCTGCCATCGGCCAGGTAATAATCAGTAATGTATGTTGCCAAGGATGTGTTTTTAAATTTAGAGTAGTCCAAATCGGTGCTTATCTGCTGGCCTGCGGTATCTAATTTCCAGGTATCGTTCAGGTTTACGGCAATGTTATGATACGTTTGCGGAATGTCTGAAACGGTATGCAGGGTTGAATCGGCTTTGGCAAAGTTTGATCCTATGTAGGTCCAGTTATTGTTCGCATCGTTTTCCTTATTAAAATAGCCATTCATTACAAATCCGATGGTGTTCTTTGATGACAGATCGTAATCGGCACCTAAACGGTAGCTGTTATTATGGTTTGATTGCAGCAGGTTGGTAAACTGGTTAAAATAAGTAGTGCCGCCGGTATTGTCGGTAATAATTCTTTTGATCTGTATATCCTGGTTGCGTTTGCTATCATTATGACTAAAAGAGCCAAACACATTTAAGTTACCGTCTTTATGGTTCAGTGAAATGGTTTCATTGTCTTTTCCGCCGCTGCCTAAGCCTGCACCTAAGGTAACGCTGCCGTTTGTGCCGCTTTGTTTGTTCTTTTTTAGCTTGATATTGATAATGCCCGAGTTACCTGATGCATCATATTTGGCCGATGGATTTGATATGATCTCGATAGACTGGATAGTTGTACCATCGGTTGAGCGTAACAAGGTGGCCAGCTGCGATGAGGTAAGGTAAGTAAGCTTATCATTGATCATTACGGTTACGCCTTGTTTCCCTTTCAGGCTGATATTGTCATCTTTATCAATAGATACACCGGGCGCGCGCTCCAAAATTTCCAAAGCAGAATTTCCGGCGGCAAGCACGCTGTTTTCAACGTTCATTACGGTACGGTCTATTTTGCGTTCAATCAGCGGTTTGGTTGCTGTAATGGTTACTGTATTTAAAGCATGGCTTGCCTGCTGCATTTTTAATACAGGGATGGTTATATCTGTTGATCCATCGGTTACGGTAAAAGGCTTGCTTATTGTTTTTTCGTAACCAACTACGGTTGCCTTAACTATATAGGTACCTGCTGGCAGGCGGTCAAATGTATACTGGCCGCTTTCGTTACTTAAGGTTCCCTTAATCACGGTCGAATCTTTTGCGTTCAGCAAGCTAACGGTGGCATAATCCATCGGTTTTCCTTTATCATCAGTTAATGAGCCCGAAACTTTAACCGGAGGTTTAGTGGTATGAGCATAGCTAATTGATACGCCGCTTATAAATAATATAGATAGGGTGAGTATTTTTATGATGAGAGATTTCATTGTGTTATTAGTTTTTGGGCAATAGCAAGCCCGTTAAAAGAATGTTGTTCTTTTTTTAAATAGTTGAATAAGATGTTGGTGTTTCCCGTTTATTTTACCGGGCGAGGTTTAGTATTTGTTTTATATAAGTATTCTGTTTTTTGATTTTAGTTAATGTTCATCCTGTTTTTGGGCAATAAAAATCCCCTTAGGGTATTAGCCCTTTTTTAAAATTCAGCAACCTTAATTTCGGGTTGCTGTTAGCACTGTAAATTTGTTTTGTTATCTATAAGATGCAATAAGGAGGCCTAAGGTTACAAACAATTTCAACTTTTTGATACAAATAGCCTGTTTTAAGTATAAATAAATCGGTTTTGCATAAAAAAGAGTTTGCAGCAGGCTGTTTAAAAGCCCGCTGCAAACGGTAGATTATTATCGTGCGCTTTGCGTACTATAGCTTTGTACAATAGCTTTTGAAGTATCTTTTTTGGCTATAGCGGCCGAATCAATTTTACATTGTAAGCCGTTGTTGGTCATTACAAATGCGGCCATGGTTGCGTTTTCGTGCATGTTGGCTACTTTGCAATCATATATATTAATATCATGCAGGTAACGGTCAAGGCGCTGGTCAATAATAACAGTTGCATTTAGCGGTACTTTTAAGGTAAGTGTCACCTCTTCGGCATGCCATGATATTCCGGGTCTTCTGCGCAGGGTATAATCAAACCTTAAAATAGTATCCAACTGTGCAAACACATAGCGTGTACTGCGGGCATTGTATAAAGCATCGTCATAGTTGCCTCCATTGGCCCTGAACGATTCTTCCAATATGGGGTGATCCACATCGCTTTTTTCAATATTAATGGTAACGCTGTTGGGTTCGTTATGAAAATCGTTGTTATCATTATCCGTTACTATCATGTTACGGAAATGGTCCTTAATATCAAGCCTTACGCTGTCCTCGTGCGAAAAATATTTAATATCGTTCAGTTTTAAATAATAAGTATTATTTGCAGTTGGTTTAATATTAATGGTTTCGGTAAAACTTGCTGATTCCCTGAACTCGGCACTGATGCGTGTGGCATAAAAAACCAGCATCCCCAAAGCGCAGATCCAAAGGGCTAAAAGAACCGTGCCTGTTGATTTGCCAACGCTGGCGGTATTAAATATCCCCTTGATAATTAACAGTATAATGGTAAGCAGCGGAATAAAGGCAACAAAAAATGCTGAGATATAAACCTTATTTGCAAAATGGTTTTGAATAACATTAAAAGGGAACAGGCTAACAGGTTGTTTGCCTAATGCAACAAAGGCAATTAATGCTACCACAAGCGCAATAACACCACCAAAGCAGGCCAGCAATAATAAAACACCTAATAGTTTAATAAGCACTTTACCGGTACCGCCTAAAAATACGCCCAGGTGATGAAAAAAATCGCCTGCAAAATCACGGGCCTTGTAAACAAAGGGTCTTGCTTCGTGCCCAAAGTTGGTAAGGTTTTGGCGTACCGAGCTTAGCTCATCCTCAAAGTTCTTTTTAAAGCCCTGCAGGTTTTGTTTTTCGCCTTTCATGGCCATCCTGTCGGCACGGGTAACAGCTTTTGGTAGTATAATCCATAAGATAACGTACAGTAAAAAGCCCGAACCGGCTACCGGGGTAAATAAGGCAAAGGCAAGGCGGATCCATACCGGGTCAATATCAAAGTAATTGGCTATACCTGCACAAACCCCGCCCACCAAATGATCATCCGGATCGCGGAACAGCCGGCGTCCTTCGGTATTATAGGTAAACGGACTTGCATTAGCGGCAGCATCGTTCTCGGCATGCTCAAAATCAGCTACCGAACCCATTTGTTCAACAACTATGTTAACATCCTGCTCCACAATAACCTGTTTGTTTTCGCGCGCTAATATCTCAGCAAACATTTCGGCAATGCGGTTTTCAATATCAGTGGTGATCTCCAGGCTATCTGCCGAGGTTGAGAAATGACGTTTTACATCCGTCATATAACTCTTTAGTATTTCGTAGGCATCTTCCTCAATATGGAAAACAATGCCGTTTATATTTATGATGATAGTTTTGTTCATGATTGATAATAATTTCAGGTTTTTTTATTTTCTGTCGCCAATAGCCGTTTGTACTGCAAATGATAGTTCTTCCCAGGTTTTATCCAGTTGTTCCAGCACATTGCGGCCTTCGTCCGATAGGATATAGTATTTTCGGGGTGGGCCCGAGGTTGATTCAACCCAGTTATAAGTTAGCAGGCCATTGTTTTTTAAACGGGTTAGCAAAGGATATAAAGTACCCTCAACTACAAGCAATTGGGCTTTTTTCAGCTCTGCAATAATGTCAGATGCGTATGTTTCGCCCTTTGCTATAATGGAAAGAATGCAATACTCCAGTATTCCTTTCCGCATTTGGGTTTGTGTATTTTCAACAATCATACCACAAAGATATATGTTTTAAATTGTATTATGCAATACATAGTACTAAAAAAACAAAAAGCCGAAACAAATCGTGTAAAATTGTTATTACCGTTATAGCTAAATAGCACGAAATTTTCTGCTGAGGCAATAATTCGCTGAATTTTCGTTGATGATAAACAGCCGGAACCTTAATATTGTAAATTAATTAACCATTAACTAATCTTTTGAAAAACACATGAAAAAACTTTTACTCGTAAGTTTGTGTTTCCTGGCGCTTTGCATCTCACAGGCGTTTGCACAAACCACAGTTACCGGTAAGGTAATTGGTAAGGATGATGGACTACCCCTACCCGGAGTCACAGTAAAAATTAAAGGTACTACTACCGGTACCTTAACAGATGTATCTGGTAAATACACCATTAGCGTGCCTGCGGGCTCGTCATTAAACTTCAGCTTTATTGGCTACGCATCGCAAGATGTTCCTGTTGGTAAAGGTGGCGTTATTAATATTTCACTTAACCCCGAAAGCAAACAGCTTGGTGAGGTTGTAGTAACCGGTGCGTTAGGTATAACCCGTACCCGTAACCAGCAGAGCTATGCAGCACAGCAGGTTAGCGGCGATGAGGTTAGCAAACAACGTTCAGCAAACTTTATTGATGGATTATCAGGTAAAGTATCAGGTTTGGAGATCCGCCAGAACAATACCCTGGGCGGTTCAACAAACGTAGTGCTTCGTGGTTCAAAATCTATCTACGGTAACAATCAGGCCTTGTTTGTAATTGATGGCGTTCCTATCGGTAACGAAAACACAAACGGCAGCAGTCAGCAGGCTGGTGGTGGTGGTTATGATTATGGTAGCCCTGCTTCGGATATCAACCCGGATGATATTGAAAGCGTAACCGTTTTGAAAGGTGCAGGTGCAACAGCCCTGTATGGCTCGCGCGGTAGCAATGGTGTAATTTTAATTACTACCAAAAAAGCTAAAAAAGGTTTAGGTATAGTTATTAATTCAACCGTAAGCGTAGGTTCAATTGATAAATCAACTTTCCCTCAGTATCAGAAACAATATGGTGCAGGTTATGCACAGTATTTTAATACTGCTGATGTTTTTGGAAACCCAAATGCGCAAATTGCCCCAACATCTGATGATGCTTCAAACGGAACAAAATTTGATCCGAACCTGAAAATTTATCAATGGGATGCTTTTGACCCTACTTCGCCAAACTATGGTAAGGCTACGCCCTGGGTTGCCGCTAAAAATGATCCGACAACATTTTTTGTTAAACCGGTATCAACTAACCAAAGTATAATGATCACCAATGGTGGCGAAAATGGTACTTTTAAATTAGGCTACACCAAAAGCATTGAAAACGGTGTTATCCCTAACAATAAGTTAGATAAAAACTTAGTTGATTTTGCAGCTACCTACAACATCACCCCTAAATTAACTGTAGGCGCAAGCATTAACTACTATAATACCAATGGAACAGGCCGTGGTGGTACTGGCTACGATGGCAGCAACTCTGATAACCGTAACGTAATGAGCAACTTTAGGCAATGGTGGGAAACCAACGTTGACGTACAGGAGTTAAAAGCGGCTTACGAAAGAACAAAATCAAATATTACCTGGAACATGGCCGATCCGGGCAATGGCAATACTTCGCCTGCGTACTGGAACAACCCGTACTGGGTAACTGACCATAACTACGAAACAGATTCACGTAACAGGTATTTGGGTAACATCAACCTGAACTATAAAGTAACCAGCTGGTTAAATGTTAGCGGTAAGGTATCATTAGATACTTACTCTGAGTTAGATCAGGAGCGTTATGATGTGGGTAGTATTGGTGTACCTTATTATTCAAGGTATGATCACAATTATTCTGAAACCAACTTTGACCTTTTGGCTAACGTAAATAAAGATCTATCAAAAGATTTTAACTTAAAAGCTTTATTAGGTACAAACATCCGCAAGAATAATGACAACAGCATTTTGGCAAGTACAAATGGTGGTTTAATTATCCCGGGTTTATATTCATTATCAAACACCCTAAGCTCTCCGTTATCACCTAGTGAGTATGATGGAAGATCAGAAGTTGACGGTATTTTTGCAGGTGCAACATTAACCTGGAGAAACATGCTGACTGTTGACGGTACTATCAGAAGAGATAAATCTTCAACACTGCCTTCAGTTAACAATACTTATTATTACCCTTCAGTATCAGGTGGCTTCATCTTCTCTGAATTGCTTAAAAATGATTTGCCTTGGTTATCATACGGTAAGTTACGAGCAAGTTATGCTCAGGTAGGTAGCGATGCGCAAAGATATAGCGTAAATGATACTTATACTATTGTGCCGCCATTTGGTGCAAACCCACAAGCAGTAACACCAACTACTAAAAATAACTCGGCCTTAAAACCAGAGCAAACAAAAAGTAAGGAAATCGGTGTGGAAATGTCTTTCCTTAAAAACCGTGTAGGTTTTGATGCAAGTTATTATGTTACCAATACTTTTGATGAAATATTACCTGTTAATATATCAGGCGCAACCGGTTATACCAATGAGTATTTAAATGCTGGTAACGTTCAAAACAAAGGGTTTGAATTTTCATTAAACGGTACCCCGGTATTAACTAATAGCTTTAGCTGGAAAATTAATGTAAACTTTACCCACAACAGGAATAAGGTTACTGCATTATATAAGGATGCTACAGGACAGGAAGCAAGCAACCTTGAGTTAGCTGGTTTCCAGAATGGCGAATCACTTAACGCACCGCTTGGCCAGTCATTAGGTACAATCAGGGGAACTGACTATATCTACAAAAACGGACAAAAAGTTGTTGGCGCCGATGGCCAGTATGAAATTACTCCTACATCAAACAATAACATAGGTAATACTAACCCAGACTGGACAGGTGGTATTAATAACAGCTTTACTTATAAAAACTTTAGCTTAAGCTTCTTGATCGATATTCGTAAAGGTGGATCAGTATTCTCGAATGACTTAGCTTACGGTTTGGCTGATGGTATTTACCCATTAACTGCCTACACTAATGATTTAGGTAAACCGGTACGTAATACACTTGCTGATGGTGGTGGTTTTATCCGCCCGGGTGTTTACGAAAACGGCCAGCCTAATACTACAAGGGTAACCGCTTATAATTATGGTGACTTTGGTGACGGAGCAGGTTTATTACCGCTTAAAGCGTTTGTATACGATGCAAGTTATGTAAAACTGCGCGAGGCGTTAATTGGCTATACCTTACCATCAAGCGCTATAAATAAGCTTGGCCCGGTTAAGGAAGTTACTTTCCAGCTTATTGGCCGTAACTTATGGATCATCCATAAAAACCTTCCGTATGCCGATCCTGAAGAAGGATTATCAGCAGGTAACCTGCAAGGTATACAAGAAGGTGCTTACCCAACAGTACGTACTATTTCATTCAATTTAAAACTACGTTTCTAATCTATATATAGACATGAAAAAAACAGCATTAATTTTTGCAGCGTCGCTAACGTTACTGGCGGGCTGTAAAAAGGACCTTACCAGTCTTAACAACGATCCCAAGAACCCGTCGGTTGTGCCGTCATATACACTGTTTACCGAAAGTGAAAGGTTACTAAGCAATACTTTAACATCATCAAGTGTTAATTTAAATATATTCCGTTTAATTGAGCAGCAATGGACAGAAACTACCTATTTAAATGAAACCCAATACCAGATCACTTACCGTAAACAACCGGATAATATCTGGAATGCCTTTTATACAGGTGTTTTGAAAAACCTGCAGAATGCAAAAACGTTAATGGCTACCGATGTAAAAGATGGCGGTACTCAAAAAAATGAAATAGCAATGGCCGATATATTACAGGTTTACAGCTATTATTATCTGATAACCACATTTGGTAATATCCCATATTCGCAAGCATTGGATATAACCAAACCTTTCCCTAAATACGATGATGCAAAAACAGTTTATTACGAATTGTTTACCCGTTTGGATGCTGATATTGCTGCCTTGAACACTTCGGCAGGAAGCATTGGCAGCGCCGATATTATTTATGGCGGCGATATTGGCCAGTGGAAAAAGTTTGCCAACTCAATTAAATTAAAAATGGGTATCACCATTGCTGATTATGATGCAGCCACTGCAAAAACTGAAATTGCAGCAGCGGTAGCACCGGCTAATGGTGGTGTATTTGCATCAAACGATGACAATGCAACATTTAACTATGTAGCTACACCGCCAAATACCAATCCTGTTTGGGTTGATTTGGTACAGAGCGGCAGGCATGATTTTGTTGGAACAAGCCAGTTTATTAATTTATTAAATCCAAACACTGCTACGCAGGATCCCCGTTTACCATATTACTTTGCGCAAAATGCAGCAGGTACTTATATAGGTGCCTCAAACGGCTCTGGTAATGGTGGCATTGTTTACAGTCAGTTTTCATTACCTGCTGGTCCGTTGCTTACAGAGGGGTCAATAGGCTCATTAACAAACCCTGATTTCCCTGGCGTATTACTTGATTATACCGAAACTGCCTTTAACCAGGCAGAAGCGGTACAAAGAGGCTTTATAACAGGCGATGCAGCAGCTTTGTATAATAGTGCTGTTACTTCTTCAATTGCTTATTGGACAGGCTCAACAGCCAGCGCAGCTGCTTATTTAGCCTTACCAGGTAATACGTTTAGTGAAACAGGTACTGATTTTTCACAAATTGCAAAACAGGAATACCTTGCTTATTATAACAGGGGATGGGATGCATGGATTGCAACCAGGAGGTTAAAATCACCAGCATTAACTCCTCCGCCAAATGCATTTAGTGCATTTCCGGTACGTTTTACTTACCCAATAAGTGAGCAAAACGTAAATGTGGTTAGTTATAACCAGGCAGCAACCGCAATTGGCGGCGATTTGGTAACCACAAAATTATTTTTCGAAAAATAATCCTATTTAGTTAATATAATCCGGAGAGCCTGATTTTTAGGCTTTCCGGATTTTTTTAGCGTGTCGCCATCTCCGGGCGTTTACACGCTGTTTATTGGTTTAAACGTTTAGTTGCCAGCTAAACTTGTCCGGGCTGTTCTCCATCTGTCCCGATGTATTGCATTTGTCTTAATCTTTTCATTATCAGCAGGAAGTGATTTTTTATTTCGCCTGTTTTTTAATCGTTTTAATAGGTTTCGCGCTGGTGTTACTTAAAAATTGCTTGTTGAAATTGTAGTTTTTTGTCTTATAGAAGTTCGTTTTTATGACGAATTTGCCCTGTTTTTGTAACAATATCATATATATAGGTATAAACAGCTACCTTGTAATGCATATTATTAATTTTATCACATTTACTATATAACATTACTTTTTTTTAAAAAAAAGCAATGTTTTTTACGATTTAACTTGACAATTTAATAATGTAACACTACTTTTATGATTAATTAACTATTAACTGATCTTATTATTAACAAACATGAAAAAACTTTTACTAGTAAGTTTGTGTTTCCTGATGTTATGCATAACACAGGCATTTGCACAAAATCGAACAATTACTGGTACGGTTACTTCTAAGGACGACGGCTTGCCGCTTCCTGGAGTAAGCGTTACTGTACCAGGAACGCAAGTTGGTACTCAAACCAATGACTATGGTAAATTTACCATCAAAGTGCCGGCATCGGCAAAATCATTAGCATTCACTTATGTTAGTTACAACAAGCTTGTATTAAACATTGGTGCAACTGATGTTTTAAATGCTACTTTAGAATCAAACTCAAAAGAGTTGAAAGAAGTTGTTGTTACAAGTGCTTATGGTATTAAGCAATCTGGCCGTTCGGCTTCAAACTCAGCACAGGTTGTTACCTCTGCCGAATTGAACACGGTTCGTCAGCCAAACATCAACAATGCCTTAGCTGGTAAGGTTGCAGGTATCCAGGTTCGTAGCCAGTCGGCAGCGGCATTGGGTCGTAACACCGAAGTAAGGCTTCGTGGTGCATCTGGTTTCGGAACAGGTTCAGGTGCCCTTTACGTGGTTGATGGTACTATCCTTCCAAACTCTGATGATATCAACCTTGACGACATTGAAAGCGTTACGGTATTGCAAGGTGCAGCAGCAGCGGCTCTATTGGGTTCGCAAGGTGCTAACGGTGCTATCATCATCACTACAAGCAAAGCTAAAAAGAATGGTGGTTTAGGTATTGACCTTAGATTAGGCGCTACATTTGACAAGGCTTACATTTTGCCTAACTATCAAAACACTTATGGTGGTGGTAATGATCCTAACTTTGAGCAGTACGTTTGGAAAGACGGCGATCCTGTTGCCTGGAAAGCATTAAGCGGCAAATACTATCCTGATTATTCAGATGATAGCAGCTGGGGTCCTAAAATGGTTGGCCAGGAGTATATTCCTTGGTATGCCTGGTATGCTGGCACAAAGTACTCTTACAAAACTGCTTTATTTACACCACAGCCTAACAACACCAGAAGTTTCTTCCAAACAGGCGATCTGTTGGATAACAGTGTTACCTTTAACAAGGCCGGTGATGATTACAGCTTTAAAATGTCTTACGGTAATGTTTACCAAAGAGGCGTAATTCCTGATCAGGACTTAAAAAGAAATACCCTGAACCTTAACTATTACTATGATTTGAGCAAACACTTCTCATTATCTGCTAACATTAACTATGTTAACCAGAAACAAGATGGTTTAGTTCAGGATGGTTATGCTAACCAGTCATCAGGTTCATTTGACCAATGGTTCCACCGTGATATTGATATGAGTATCATGAAAGAACTTAGAGGTTTACAATATGGCCCGGGCCAATATGCAAGCTGGAATCACAATGATCCAAATGCATGGAACTCAGCTAACCCTTCAGCATTTTACGGTGGTAACTACTGGTACAACTTTTATACTTACCAGGATTTAAACAAAGATTATTACAACCGCGACCGTTTATTTGGTAACATCGCATTTACTTACAAAGTAAATAACGATTTAAGCTTCAAAGCAACTTACCGTAAACAACAGGCTACTTCTTATACTGAGAACATCGTTCCTACAGAAGAAGAAATAAGTGCTGTACAAACAGGTGTTAAAGCGAGCTACTATACTCAAAACACTTACTCAAACCGCGAAAACTATGAGTTTTTAGCTACTTACAACAAAAAGATCAAAGATTTTACTGTTGATGCTAATGCTGGTACTGACGTATTTAACTGGACTTACAAAGATAATTCAGTTTCAACCAACCAAGGTTTATCTATACCTGATCTTTACACTGTTAATAACAGCGTAAATCCACCTACTTTAACAAACACCAGAATTAAGGAAGCTTACAAAGCTGTATTAGGCCGTTTAGCTTTAGGCTGGAAAAACCTGATATTCCTTGATGGTTCATTACGTAATGACTGGTTTTCAACTTTGCCACAGGCTAAAAATGATGTGTTATCAAAATCAGCTGGTTTATCATTTGTATTCAGCGATTTGCTTAAGGACAAAACACCTTGGTTAAGCTATGGTAAAGTAAGAGCAACTTACGGACAGATCCCTAAAGCATTAGGTACTTCAAACGAAACATTTGGTGCTTACAGATACCCGGGAGCTGCTTACAACGTAAATGCTACAAAATACAATGGCCAGTTGTTAATGCAAACTCCGGATACTTTTGTTGACCCTGTTATACATGGTGCAACAGTTACTCAAAAGGAGTTAGGTATTGACTTAAGATTCCTGAATGACAGGATCGGTGTTGCGGGTACTTATTGGGACGGTTCTGAAAAAGAAATTCCTCAAACAGTAACAGTTAACGGTGCCAGCGGTTTTAATACCATCTTAACTAACTTTGGTTTAGTTGCTAAAAAAGGTTTTGATTTAACTATGTACGGTTACCCTGTTAAAACGGCTAACTTCTCATGGAATATCAACTTCACTTACTCAAACCTGTTAGAGGATAAAATTATATCTATCAGCCCTAAATATAACGTAACACAAATCGTTGTTTCAGGCGGTGGTAACACTTTCTCAAACGTGCCTTACTTAGTTCAAAAAGTAGGTATGACATGGGGACAATTATTTGGTGGTGGTATCCTGCGTAACGGTGCTGGTATCCCTATACTTGATGCTAATGGTTTCTACCAAAACAACCCTGCGGTTTATTTTGGCAGCGTATTACCAAAACATACAGGTGGTTTACAAAACTCCTTTACTTTCCTGAAAGATTTTGCAGTTAACTTTAACATCGATTATCAATTTGGTGGTAAATTTGCTTCATTATCTGATGCATTCGGTTCATTCAGCGGTTTAACTGCACGTACAGCAGCATTGAACGATAAGGGCAACCCGGTTCGTGATGCAGTAGCTGATGGTGGTGGTATACACCAGGTTGGTGTTGATGCAACAGGTAAGCCAGTAAGCAAATATGTTAGTGCTTATGATTATTATCATAATAACTTTAACAACAGCGCTGAAGATGAGTTTGTTTACGATTTAACATTCATAAAATTACGTGAAGCTGGTATTTCTTACCGCATCCCGGTTAAAAAATTAGGTTTAGGTTCATACATCAAGAATGCTACCTTCCAGCTTCAGGCGCATGACCTTTGGTTAATTTATGCAAAAACCAAAGACTTTGATCCATCACAGATCAGCTCTGTACAAGGTGAGCAAGGACAATTGCCAGGAACAAGAGGTTTTGGATTTAACCTTAAAGTTGGTTTTTGAGCGATTACGTAATTTAAAACTAAATTTAGATACATAAAAAAGATGAAAAAAATATATATATACACACTCGCAGGCCTTATGTTATGGGGGGCGTCGAGCTGTAAAAAGCCAAACGACTTTGGAACAACGAACCTTGATCCATCGGCAACTACTAAACCAATTGTGTCTGCACTATTGGCAAGTGTAATGTCAGGCGTGGGCGGTTATGCATCAACCAATGCTTATGCAATTGGCCCAGGTGCATATGCTCAGTACTTTTCAGAAACACAATACCCAGGTACATCATTATATACCCTGCCAAACACTGATTTTACAGGTTCATATAATGGTAGCCTTTACGATTTACAGAATGTTATTAACCTTAACCAGGATAAAAACTCTGTAGCTGTAGCTAAAATACTTCAGTCTTACATATTCTGGGTACTTACAGATAGTTATGGTGATATTCCTTACAGCCAGGCATTGCAGGGTATAAAGGTGATTACTCCGGCTTATGATAAACAGGAAGATATCTACAAGGGATTATTAACAACCTTATCTTCTGCAGTAGCATCAATGGATGGCGGAACTGTTCAAGGTGATCTTATCTATGGTGGTGATGCCGCTTCATGGAAAAGGGCAGCAAACTCTTTGAGTATGCTGATAGCTATCCAGGCTTCAAAAGCATCTGATAACGCTTTTGCTAAAGCAGCCTTTACTGCTGCTATGAACGCTGGCCCTATAACAACAAATGCTCAAAATTTTGCAGTTGTTTATCCGGGTTCAACTTATAGCTCTCCTTGGTATAACCTTTATAATGGTAGAACTGACTGGGCAGAAAGTAAAACAGTTACTGATACTACATCTGCTTATAACGATCCAAGAACAAATCCATTCGGAGGTTCTTTTTCAGATCCGGCTCAAACAACAGGTGGTACTGTAACTTCAAATGTTGGTGTTCCTTACGGTTTAGGCCGCACAGCGGTTACTGCATTTACTGCTGCTAACCCTACATGGGCGCTTGTTTTACGTGCTGATTTACGTGTAACAACTGCTGCTACAAGCAGGGTTACTATAGTAAGTGCCGCACAGGTAGCATTAGCTGAAGCTGAAGCTGCTAACATTGGTTGGATTGATGGAGGTACCCTTGCCACTTCTTATGCAAATGGTATCGCATTATCATTCGCTCAATGGGGTGTTAGTAATCCGGGTTATGCAACCGGACCTAAGGTTGCAATTTCTGCAGCAGGTTCTCCTGATAATGAAAGAAGGATTGCTACCCAACAGTGGTTAGCAAGCTACCCTGACGGACACATGGGCTGGGATATTTTCCGCAAAACAGGTTTCCCTAATCTTACACCAGCTCCGGCTGCAAGTAACTCTTCGGGCGAGATTGTTAGAAGGTTTGTTTATGCATCAAGTGAGTATACTACCAACCAGGCAAGCGTACAAGCTGCAGTTGCCAGAGAAAAAGGACCTAATCCAGGTGTTGATTCTCAAGACAATTGGGTATGGTGGGATATTGGTAAAGGCCAGCATAAATAACCAATAGGATTATTGTTTAGTTCTTAAATATATTTTGAAACTATCATGGGCCGAGGCTCAAAGAATTTGGAAGGTGAAACCTGTGATAGTTTTAATAACATTAAAAAAACATTAAAATGAAAAAGACATTTTTACAATATCTGTTTCTTAGTTGCTCTGTAATGGTGCTTTTCAGCGCGTGCCGAAAAGATCCTTACAAAGGCAAGGAAACACTACAATCAGGTAAAACCTATGTGTGGATTACCGAAGCGCAGCAAAACAACCAGTTTTTCCTGCCGTTTACTAATACCATACCTGTTACCATGTTTTCTGTAAGGCGTGATGCTGCAAGTAAAGCAGATCTTCAAAAAGCCGTAACCGTTACATTAACAGCTATTGATATTACTACTACCGCTTTTAAAGCAAAATTCGGTACCTATAGTGCTATCCCAAGTTCATTGGCAACACAAGCTTCAGATAATAGCATTACTACATCGGCTACAGGCGTAACAATGAATTTTGCTGCTGGTGTTTTTGCAAAAAACTATGTGCTGAATGTTAATGGAGCCAATTTTGATCCATCTCAGAAATATGCTGTTGCTTATGCAATAACAAACCACGGTGGTTTTTCTGGAAAGCATTTAGATGATGGTACAAGTGCTGATACTATAGTTGCTGTGTTGGGTGTTAAAAACATCTACGATGGAGATTATTCAGCTACAGGTTCTATTTCATTCCCTAATCCGGCATCAAACAGGTCATGGGCTGCTCGTGATAAACCTTTAACTACCATAAACGCAACAACCAGCGAAACTGAAGCGGCTGATTTGGGCGGAAATGGATACTACATGTATTTAACAGTAAATGCAGATAATACTGTTACTGTAACTCCTGCTCCTACTTCACCAAATCAAACTATTCAAAACAATGGTGATTGTACTTACAATCCTGCAACTAAAACCTTTAACCTTAACTATAAATATATAGGTGGTACAGGTAATAGGGTAATTGCTGACGTTATAGTACACAACTAAGCATAATACCAAATAAAAAAAGCCGTCTAATTATAAATTAGGCGGCTTTTTTATTTCTTAGAATTTATATTATAATTAAATAAAAGAGATCTTTAAGCATGAAATAGAGCGTTTTATAACCAAATTGTTACTCAGGGTTAAAATAAAACAGGCAGCTTAGGTGGTGGTTTTGGGCGATGATCCTTATCTTTAAAAATCTTAATCTTATTATAGGAACATATGAAAATTTTGAACTTTTGCTTTTTATTTAGCATTATAGCATCTTTTAGTTTTGGGCAAACCGTATTGGTTAACGGAACGGTGAGCAACCAGGCAGGCGAGCCTGTACCCTTTGCATTTATAAAGGATATAAAACATAACTATGCTACATTTTCTGACTCTGTTGGTAACTTTCATTTAAGGGTTGATCCGGCTTCGTCACTGGTGGCATTAGCCCCTCATTATAAAAATGAAGTAGTAGCTATTGGCGGAAGTCAAAAAATTAAAATGGTAATGATTTCCAATGGTTCAGAAGCGGCCTCAACAAAAACAGATGCCGATAATGCTGGCGGATCAAATAGTTTTTTAATGAACAGACAATTATTGGTTACTACAAATTTAGGTGCGTTTTCTCAAACTATTAAAACCGGCTTTAATCAAGAAGAAACAAGAGGTAGCCGTTACATGTTTGCTAACTGGTTACCCGCTTTTGGCATAAACAAAAGTGACACACTATTGGCTGATATTGGCACCGTTTATAACTACGACAAAATTAATGGTAACCTGTTGTTATCTGAAGACAAAAAAACGACGAGTATGATCCCTAAAGGGGAGGTTAAAAGTTTTACGTTGTTTGATGGCAAAGGCCACCCGCATATTTTTGTAAGTGCGCCCGAGATTAACGGTAAACCGTATATAGAGATTTTGGTTAACAGCCCTAAGGTTAAGATTTACAAAAAAGTGGATACAAAACTGGTTGCTGCTGATTTTCATACTGATGGCGTTATTGAATCAGGCCATCGTTATGACGAATATGTAGATGTTGAAAGGTATTATGTAGTTAAAGATGGTGCAAAGCCAGTTTCTATCTCACTTAGGAAAAAAACAATTAAAGAAATATTTGCCGGTGATGCTGATAAGTTTATTGCAGATCAGGGTTCAAGAGATGTGGATGAAGATTATTTAGCTGATTTAAATATTAATTTAGGTCAATAACGTAGATTAATACTTCAGATTTATGAACCCATCCTAATTTAAGGATGGGTTTTTTTATGCTTTTAAATTTTTTCTATTTCTTATTGATTAATATTTTAATTAACTTTAGGATAATAAGTTAAAACCAAACCTTAAAGCAAATGAAAAAATTATCCAGAAAAGAAATGAAGGATGTAACTGGTGGCATAGTTACTAAAACCATTTGGTATTGCAGAGATACCCCAAACCTGCCCTATATGACGGTAGGTACCTGTTCAACAACCGATCCTTACGCGCATTGCGGTGAATACTCCTGCTACAACTCCAATGTAGTGTGCACCGGTGCTGAACTATGCCCCTGATTAATTTAGCAAATTATCATAAATCAATTTAATTCACAACTAACCCTTAAAATTTCATCATGGAAAAACTATCAAGACAAGAAATGAAAGATGTAACAGGTGGCGTTGGCCTTAAAACTATCTGGCACTGCCAGGATACCGCTACATCACCCTTTATGACGGCTGGTACCTGTTCAACCGGCGATCCTGCTGTGTATTGCGGCGAATATTCATGCTATAACTCAAACGTATCCTGCACAGGCGGCGAGTATTGCCCATAATAGTTTGCATATTTTCCGGTTGCAGAATTGGTTTTTGCAACCGGTTTTCTATTTTTTATCTACACTATATTTCCCTGCACCCAAAAACAAGAGCCCTGCAAACATTATCGCATCTTCAATAGCATGCGCAGCACCTTCAAGGCCATCGCCTTTGCCAAAGTGAAATAAAGCGGCTACAATAAGGTTTATTATCATTAAAAGGCAAACGGGCCTAAATGCAAGGCCTATGATAAGCAGGAAACCGCCAAATGTTTCAACCACCACGCTGAGCAGGCCAAAAACTACCGGCCAAAAATGAATACCAATATATTTGGTTGAAGTGCCAATCTGTTCCCAGGTTTTTACGCCGCCGCCCAATTTAGGGTAGCCATGAAAAATGAACATTATACCCAACCCAATCCTGATAATTAACAGGCCAAAGTTTTTGTATTTGCCCAAATTGCTCAATATTGCCATGCTTGTATGTTTTTTTGGTAGATGGAGTTTGAAAAAAATATGATCAAAAAGTGTAATTTATGCTTGCGCCTGTAGCTGTTACACACAAATTTAGCGTTTTCCCTAATATCAGGCTGCAATTATCAGGCACATGCCCTGCCGGGAAATCAAAGCATACCGGGTAATTATATTCTTTAACTATGTCCATAATAATTTCGGGTACGGTTTGCCCAAAGGGGATGTCATTATCTTTTATATCGGTAAAGCCCCCGGCTATTATCCCCGCCAGGTGTGCTAACTTTCCTGCGCGTTTCAGGGTGCGCAGCATCCGGTCTACCGCGTACAGGTACTCGCCAATATCCTCAATAAACAATATTTTATCCCGGTAATCCATATCCGAAACCGAGCCTGATGCCGAGAGCAATATAGAAAGATTGCCGCCTATCAGCAGGCCGCTTCCTTCACCTTGCCGGTTCATTGTATTTGGTGCAAGCTGATAACTGATCTCCTCGCCAAATAAAGCTTTCCTTAAGGTATCCAATGACCTGGCCGAAGCATCGGGAATGGTCATGGGCATTTGCCCGTGTATGCTGGGTGCATTGTAATTTGCAAACAAGTGCGCATGCAGCAGCGTAATATCACTGAAACCTATTACCCATTTTGGGTTTTGGGCAAAACGGCTAAAATCAACCAGGTCAATCATCCTCACAGTTCCGTATCCACCGCGTGCAGCAATAATAGCCTTAATGCTGTCGTCATCAATAAAGCGCTGCAGGTCTTTCGCCCTAAAGGCGTCATCGCCGGCAAACTGGTTATAGCTGGCAGTAACGGTATCGCCCAAAACAACTACTAAGCCCCATGATTGCAGCAGGGTTATGGCATCCGTCATGGGGTTAGGCAGTTTCTTGGCCGGGCAGGTGATTGCTATCTTATCTCCTTTTTTAAGAAAAGGAATCTCGGGCAGGGCAGTTATGGCTGATAAATGTGTATCCATCACCAAGTATAAAAAAACTTTCGGACTTTCCCCGCTTTCGGACTTTCGCGACTAAATAGGTATCTTTGCACAATTATTACTATTTAATGTCAAAGCTTAATAAATTTAAACGGTTTACAGTAACATCGGCATTGCCGTATGCTAATGGGCCGCTCCATATAGGCCATTTGGCCGGTGCATATTTACCTGCCGATATTTTTGTACGCTACCTTCGCCTTAAAAAAAAGGATGTGGTTTATATCTGTGGGTCTGACGAGCATGGCGCTGCCATCACTATCAAAGCCAAAAAGGAGGATACCACCCCGCAGGCAATTATTGACAAGTACCATACCCAGATAAAAAACAGCTTTGAAGAGTTCGGGATAGCTTTTGATATTTATCACCGCACCTCATCGCCCATACACCATGATCTTTCGCAGGAGTTTTTTCTGAACCTTTACGAGAAGGATGAGTTTATAGAGAAGTTTTCGGAACAATATTATGACGAGGATTACCAGCAGTTTTTGGCCGACCGTTATATTATTGGTACCTGCCCAAACTGTAAAAATGAGAATGCCTACGGCGATCAGTGCGAGCGCTGCGGTACCTCGCTGAATCCAACTGACCTGATTAACCCGGTATCGACCCTGAGCGGAAAAACACCCATTTTGCGCGAAACCAAACACTGGTACCTGCCGCTTGATAAATATCAGCCCTGGCTTGAACAGTGGATTGATACCAAAGAAGGCGACTGGAAGGTAAACGTATTTGGCCAGTGTAAATCATGGCTTAAATCGGGCTTGCAACCCCGCTCCATGACCCGCGACCTTGACTGGGGTATTGACGTACCTTTGGAAGAAGCCAAAGGCAAAAAACTTTATGTTTGGATGGATGCGCCGATAGGTTATATATCTGCCACTAAACAATGGGCCCTTGATAATGGCAAGGATTGGAAGCTATACTGGAAAAAACAAACTCCAGATGTTGGCGACTCCTGCCTGCTGCACTTTATTGGTAAGGACAATATCGTTTTCCATTGTATCATTTTCCCATCTATACTGCATGCGCATGGCGAATATATTTTGCCG
Organism: Mucilaginibacter sp.; assembly: GCF_965277465.1. Taxonomy (GTDB): domain Bacteria; phylum Bacteroidota; class Bacteroidia; order Sphingobacteriales; family Sphingobacteriaceae; genus Mucilaginibacter. Next base: position 477,156 of record NZ_CBDICW010000001.1, on the reverse strand, counting down.
CAAAATGTACCTGCCAATGAGTTTTTAAATTTAGAGGGGGATAAGCTATCTACCTCGCGCAACCACGCTGTTTGGCTGCATGAATATCTGGAAGAGTTTCCGGGTAAGCAGGACGAATTGCGCTATGTACTTACCTCTATATTACCCGAAACCAGCGACAGCGAGTTTACCTGGAAAGATTACCAGGCACGTGTTAATAACGAATTGGTTGCCATTTTAGGTAATTACGTAAACCGTGTAATGATATTGATGCACAAGTTTTTTGACGGTAAGATTGAAAGCGATGCCGGTAAAATTGTGCTGACCGATGAAACGCTGGCTGCAGAGATCAGTCGTTTTTATGGAGAGATAGAAGTAAATTTAGAGGCATACAGGTTTAGGCAGGCATTGCAAAGCGCAATGGATATTGCCCGCTTGGGTAACCGTTATCTGACCGAAAAAGAGCCCTGGAAAACCATCAAAACCAACCCCGAAGACGCTAAGACGGCGTTGCATAACTGTTTGGTGATTATCGGCCACCTGGCAGCGTGTATGCAGCCGTTTTTACCGGCTACGGTTAAAAAAATAATAGGCATGCTTAACCTGTCATTTAGCGCAATAGCCTTTGAGCAGGAAATAGCTTTTGAGAACGGGCACCAGCTAAACCCATCAGCCTTTTTATTTGAAAAGGTAGAGGATGAGGTGATTGATTTCCAGATCCAGAAACTGATAGATAAAAAAGCAGCATCGGCCCCGCAAAAACAAGTTGAGGTTGTTGCCGCTAAAGAAAATATCAACTTTGAATCGTTTGCCACGATGGATATCCGCACCGGCACTATTTTAGCGGCCGAAAAAGTTGCCAAAACAAAAAAGCTACTGAAGCTTACCATTGATACCGGGATTGACCAGCGCACCGTAGTATCGGGCATTGCCGAGCATTACGAGCCCGAAGCCATTATAGGCCAAAAGGTAAGCATCCTGGTAAACCTTGAACCTCGCGAAATAAAAGGCATACTATCGCAAGGAATGATCCTGATGGCCGAGAACAGCGAAGGCAAGCTAAGCTTTGTTTCGCCTACAGAGGAGATGCATAACGGATCGGTAATAAGGTAGTGCGCAACTGCAATTAGTACGTTAAAAAGGCAAATACGCATAACTGCAAATGTTTGTTGACTAACTCGTTCAAAATTCGCACATTTGCACATTCAAAATCCGCGTAAAGCAAACCGGTCCCGTAGTTCAACGGATAGAATAGGAGTTTCCTAAACTCTAGATATGAGTTCGATTCTCGTCGGGACCACTAAAATCAATATCAAAATACGATAAAAGCCTGCAAATCAAATGATTGCAGGCTTTTGTTTTTTGGTCAAAACACCAAAATATGCACCAAATCACGTTAAAAAAGTGAGTAATTCGGTGAGTACCATAAAGTCAAGTTACTACTCACCAAAAACGCTGTAAATTATTGACTGTCAACCAGTTCAATAATTGAACATCTTGATACCTATTAGTTGCAAGCATACATTTGTTTAACTTTTTAATGCTTGTAATCATGAAAACTAATTTCAATCTGCTTTTTTATTTAAAGAAACAAAAAGCTTACGTATCAGGTAACATGCCTGTCTATATGCGTATCACCGTTAATGGCAAACGTTCGGAAGTGTCTGCCGGACGGGATTGTGAGCCATCAGGGTGGAACAACCACGCTGGGCGGGGCATTGGCACTAAATCGGAAGTAAGGGCTTTAAACAGTTACTTAGACACGTTGCAAGCCAAAGTAATGAATGCGCACCAGCAACTAATTGGAGCAGGTGAAAGTATTACCGCCGACAGGTTACGTAATCAATTTATTGGCCGTGCAGAAAAACCCTACTATATAGTAGCGTTATTTAATGAGCATAACGACCAGGTAAAAGCATTAATTGGCAATGGCTTTGTAGCCAACACCCTTAAAAGTTATCGCAGTTCATATAAACACTTGTCGTTGTTTGTGCAGCATCAATATGGCATAGCTGATATGGATATTAAAAGTTTGAACCATGCCTTTATTGTCAATTATGAATTTTACCTAAAAACGGTATGCAAATGCAGCGGGGTATCTGCCGCCAAATATGTAAAGCACCTAAAAAAGATCGTTAACAATTGTTTAGCTAACAAATGGTTAAGTGATAATCCATTTATCAATTACAGATCAAAGGCCAAAGCGAAAGAAAAAGAGTTTTTAATGCAGAATGAACTGGAGGCCATAGTGATTAAGGGTATCACTATTGAAAGGCTGATACAGGTGCGGGATATATTTGTATTCTGCTGTTATACCGGCTTATGTTATGCAGATGTGCAGAAATTACAACGCCACCAAATAGCTAAAGGTGTTGACGGTGAACAATGGATATTTACAACAAGGCAAAAAACAGATACCAATTCAAGAATACCGTTATTAGCCATAGCCGCCGACATTGTAAACAAATACGCCGATCACCCGCAATGCGTAAATAAGAACCTTGTTTTGCCTGTTTTGAGTAATCAACGGATGAACAGCTACTTAAAGGAAATAGCTGATATATGCGGTATTACTAAAACGCTCACATTTCACATGGCCCGGCACACATTCGCTACAACGGTAACTTTATCTAATGGCGTACCTATCGAAAGTGTGAGCAAGATGTTAGGTCACACCAATATTAAAACCACACAGCATTATGCAAAAGTTTTGGATTTGAAAGTCAGTAAGGATATGGCATTGCTTAGGAAAAAATTTGCTAATGAATAAATTACTCAAAAACTTAAGGTCGCAATTTGCGACCTTAAGTTAATTTAAGACAAATTAAAAGCATCCAAATTATGGAAGAGAACGCACTAATACCCGATGAAATAGTAATGAACCAAATCTATTACATAAGGGATCATAAAGTTATGTTAGACCGTGATCTGGCTAAGCTATACCAAGTAGAAACAAAGGTTTTGAAACAGTCTGTAAAACGTAACATCGTAAGGTTCCCGGAGGATTTTATGTTTGAAATGGATAAAGAGGAATTTCAAATTTGGAGGTCACAATTTGTGACCTCCAAATCAGACCAACAAGGTTTAAGGTATGTTCCTTTTTGTTTTACCGAACAGGGAGTTGCTATGTTATCCAGCGTTTTAAACAGCGAACGGGCGATTAAGGTCAACATACAGATCATTCGCATTTTCACCAAACTGCGGCAAATGCTGTTTGATAATACTGATTTACGATTAGAGGTGGAAAAAATAAAATCAAAGTTGGATAACCAGGATAAAAACATGGAGATCGTATTCCGCTATTTGGATGAACTATTGGAAAAGAAAAATGAACCGATACCGCGCAAAAGAATTGGGTATAAATCGGATGATTTGTAATTGTTAAAAGTGAAGTAGCTGCCATTTCTTATTCACCGCGACAGCGAATTTAGCCCACAGGGACAAGCGCCGCCCCGGTGCAACCCGCGAAGCGGTATTGCAGCCGGCAAGCGGCTTCGGTGCGAAGCATCGTTTGGAGTTTTAACCGCGTCCATTTTTGAAAAAAAATGGAGCAAGCGGAAGTTGGGCAGAGCCCTACTTTGCTTGCCCTACGCTATCGCTACGGGGGGTTAACTTATACTCCTGGTATAAGTTGAGGCCCCAGGACTATCGGCAAGGCCGAAATAACCATAAGTCACCTTATAAGTACAAACAAAATGAGCACAAAAGACAATTATAGCAAGACCCTCCGTTTTTCAGCGGAGACAGACGAAAAGCTTAGTAAACTTTCCCAAAAATTCAGCTTAAGCAAGTTCCAGTTCTTCAATAAGATGGTAGAATATTTCCACCGTACCAAAAAGGACCCTTCTGACATCAATGATGAAATACTTAAAAATACGCTTGTTAAAAATCATGACACTTACATCCGCTTCATCCGGGCGCAGGAAGAAAAAATACTAATTCCTGTCAAGACCGAAGTTGACCGCATGGTACAATCCCAAATCAAAATACTGGACTGCTTTAACGGTCAGGTGTTGAAAGCGAATAAAGATTTAATAAATAGTCACCAGGCACACATCGAAAAATCAGCGGAAACGGAGCGTCTGATTAAAACAATCGCGGAAAAACTGGAAACCAAAGAAAGTCTCAAAATCAAATTCCAATACATCCTAAACCAATATGCCAAAGCACGGGAAAATTTCGGCTTCACAACATCGGTTAAAGAAAAAGAGGAACTGGTACAGGAAGCCCGGCAAATGGTGGCTAAACTTTAAATTTCAAATCAATGTAATTATTATCGTCGGCAAAAAAACAATAAACTCCTATAAGCTTTGGTGAATAATCTGCACCATACTGACTATGCCAAGCCGCATTGACACCAGGTATCTCAGCAGGTCCAGTCACTTCATTCGTCCCTCATTCAGCCGCTTCCCTGCATTTTAAAAGACCGTGCGATTTGGGCATCGCCTGCGCTCACCCAAACCACACGAACTTTTTACCGCCACTCCTTGTTTTCTAATACTGTTTTCTATGTCCTTTTAAAAATTCCCCCAGGCTTTTTGGTTAGCAAATTTCTGAACAAGCCCTTTGACGTCAAGACCGGGGCCCTGCGGGTTTGCTGAAAAAAAATCTTCCTTGCTCGTTCCTCGCAAGCGTATTTTTTTTCGCAAAGTCTTGCCTTACAAAGGGCTTGTGTTCAGGTGAGGTTGCTTAACAAAAAGCCAGGAGGCCCTGCCGACTGACTTTAAAAAGAAAAGCAACCATGAAAACAGCAAACGGCAGAAGCCCACCACACACAGCCCAACAGCGGAACGGACAAACCGCCCCGCCATTGCAAAACGCCTCATTAGGGCAATTACTGAATTTATTAAAAACTTTTAAAAATTAGAAATTATGAAAACCGCAGAAGTAAAAACAACAGAGATTAACAATAACAGGGCAAATATCACAGGTAACAATAACGAAACTGCAAAGGCAAACAATTTGCCTGTAAGTACCACTTTAAACGGCGAAGCCAAAAAGGACGAACCGAAGAAAACGGAAACCCCTGTACCCGTACAGGCAACCGAACAGCCTAAAGAAATAGTACAGGCGGAGAACAGTCCCAAATTTGTGGCAGAACAGCCAAAGGCAGAAGAACCAAAGAAAGTTGCCGAGGAAGTAAAACCCGCTAAACCTGTACTGAATTTAGAGAGTACGTTAAAATTGGTGGAAGAACTGCACCGCCGTAAGGTGCAACGGGATAAATTAATGGATACAATCCAAAGTTTGGAAGCTTTTGAGGTTAACCAAAAGGATGAAGCCGAAGAAAGCGGGATAACCAATTATTCCCGGTGCGAACTAACCATTGCAGATGACAAGGGCAAAAGCTTTACCACTAAAAACCCGGTAATCATTTTTCATGTAACGCAGTATGTGAACGCCCTTTGTCTAGACAAACTGGCGCAGATTGAAGCAGGTATCATTATTCCCGCTTAATTAATGGAAAACGCCCCCTGCATCTGAATTGCAGGGAGCGTTTTTAAAAACTTCTATTTTCTTAAAAGCTAAGACAATGTTAGAATTATTTATCGAATTAACCAACCAAATTTTTTGGGATGGTTATGCACAGCAATTAGCAAATGAAAACCCCACAGTTTTCAATTCCGAGTTAAACGATTTCATTAATAATTACAACTAATCCAATGAGGACAGACACCGTATTTCTATTTATCAAAGTGGTTATCCAAACCAAGTACCAGCATATACAGGATGCTATGAAAGAATTGGAAAACCAAACCCAATACAGCATCGGCAGTACCGACAATGTGGAAGTATTGGAAACAGAGATTATTAAACTGAATAAAGAACAATTAAACAAAAACAACAATGGCACACAATCTTAATTATAACGAGCAAACAGCAAAGCACAGTTTTTTTTCAGTAAAGGAAAAAGCCTGGCACAACTTAGGGCAGATCATTACAGATTATCCCACGAGCGCAGAAGCGATTATACACGCAGGGTTAAACTACACCGTTGAAAAACGCCCTTTATTTACGTATGATACTGAAAATCATACAGGCGACCCCGACATGGATATTTTAATCCCCGAAATTGAAGTGCCCGATTTTTACGCCACCATCCGCAACGATACTGAACAAGTTTTGGGCGTAGTTGGCAAAGATTACGAAGTGGTACAGAATGTAAACGCCTTTGAGTTTTTCGATAGCATCGTAGGGGGTAAGGACGGGATTTTATACGAAACCGCCGGAGCGTTGGGCAAAGGGGAGCGTATTTTTATTACCGCTAAACTGCCCGATTATATCAGGGTTGGAAAAGATGATTTAATAGAGCAGTATTTGTTTTTAACTACTTCGCACGATGGTTACGGCAGTATTACCGCAGCTTTTACACCTGTTAGGATAGTTTGCGCCAATACGTTAAACGCTGCCATGCGTAACCATAGCAACGGCATTAAAATACGGCATACCGCCAGCGCAAACGAAAGGCTAAAACAAGCACATCAATTATTAGGGATTACCAACCAGTTAGCCGACGAACTGGAAGAAGTGTTTAACCATTGGTCGAAAATCCGTATTACAGATAATGCCGTTAAGCATTTGATACAAATTGCAATGGCACCGAATAAGGAAGTATTGCAAAATCTGCAAAACGGGAAGCAGGACGAATTAAGCACTACTTATAATAATATGGTAAGTAGTGTTATGGAATATGCCCTAACCAGCCCAACACAGCAGGAAGCGACCACAAAAGGAACTTTGTTTGGTGCTTACAATGCGGTTACGGGATATTTTCAGAATGTCCGAAACTTCAAGGATGATGAAAGCAAATTTAAAAGCATCATGTACGGGACGGGGTTGCAACGCAGTCAAACCGCCTTTGATTTATGCACTGAATTTGCCAAACATGGTAATACGTTAAACTAACAATAACCAACAGGGGGCTAAACACCCCCTTTATAAATTAATCGTTATGAGCATTTTAGCAGATAAAACAGATTTTAAGGCTTTGAAAATTATTTCAAAATGCCTTAAACAGCTTGATGAAATAAACAGTTTAAATTTAAGGGTTACCAAAATAGATGATTTTGAAATTAGCCTTGCAAAAAATATGCTTAAAAGTGTTATTGACAACAATGGGCAGACAATGGATATTAGCCCTTCTGCTTAACTGTATTTTATCAGCACACGTTACCTCATTTAGTCCAAAAGAACCTACAGGGTGCCCTTTAATGTTGGTCTATTGAGCAGTCAATGGTCAAGTGTGGGTTTGCCGCGCTTTAAGTGTCTGAAAACTCCTGATAAGTCCCTGCAACGGTCAGCAAAAGCTGAAGAGAATAATCGCCTAAGACTTCTATATAACTTAAGTGGGCTAATTTAAGCGCATAACAGCCATGCAGGAAAGTTTCAAGTCAATTAAGCAGACTTCATGGTAACTACCTTCTTCTCGGCAACAATGGACAAGCCAGTGCGCCAAGTAAACTACCTTTCAATTTGTCAGCGTAATTCCGCTTAAATTCCTGAGCCTGGCAATAATGCCCCAACTATAAAAGTTATTTACCACACCAATTAGCAGTGTATTTGAACCGGCTTTAAGAGGGATGTTGACCATCGAATTATCAATATTTAGGCATCCGTTCGGAAATTTGGCGAGCGGAAGTCCGAATTGATTTTTATCGGCATCAATTAATTTATTATTCGCGAAAACATAGACTTCATCACAAAAACCAAGTTGCATCTGCATAACCTGATCCTTTGTTGAATTAATGGTGGTTTTCAACCAAACGTAACGGCTGGTGTCGCTTGCTCCAAATTTGCGGGATAAGTTGACAACCCCGCGCCTTTCCGCAGTAATCCCGTTCCATTGCGTGGAGTCTTTGGGCAGATCACCGGTTGTTAGTTCTCTTCCTTGTCCCTTGATCCTTGAGGAAGTAACATCCCATTGCCGGATATAATTCATATCGTGTTTAGTAGGGTCAATTCCTTCCAGGGGAGATATATTTCCTACATCATTTGGCTTAATGGTCAAATTTGCAAAATAGGCAAGCCCGTCAAATCCGATTGTTCCTGCTTTGCTGCTACTTTCCAATCTTGGAATTTCTAAAACGGGCTCATTCATATCATTTACATACATGCGCATTTGCATACCGGAAACTACCAGCTTAACATGGTTCCATTCCTTGTTGTGTACAGGTGCCGGCCCATCATAAGGCGACATCATATTAAAGAGCAGCACACCGTTTACAACCGGTGCATATTGGATATCATCGTTGTCGCGCTTGCTATCATCCCTTTTGGTTCGCAGGTAAACGTATTCGCTTTCCTTTACATTCTGCTGACGGAAGTATATGCCTATCGGACCGAAGCCCCTTGTTTCCGCATCGATCGGCTGCGTATCGAACTCGATGGTGCCATTAGTAAAGATTAATCCTTTCAAATTGATTTGTCCGCCGTTGGGGTGCATTTTAATAGCTTTTACACCTTTGTAAGTGACAAATTCCGCTTTTGCGGCAGTAGTATCCCACTTGGGAGCTTCAAAAGGAATTATGATTGATTTTTGATTGTTTTTGATTTGCGCATGGCAGCCAAAGTAAAAAAATAGTACTAAAGGCGCGGTCACGAATAAGTTTCTCAAAGTCATGTTTGTTGAAATTTAAGCAAGGTAATAAGTATATGAGGTGGTCTGATATTTAATTTTTACAAAATGCCCGGTTTGTTACATTAGCGCGCCCTTTTTTTTTCGTCCTCATTTGAAGTTTCCCTTTTCTTCGCATCCTTTACATTCTTACCGAATTTGTAGCTAAATGACAGGCTAATATTTCGTGTATCGCCTTTCATGAGTGAGCCATTATCCTGGTTCAGGTAGTGTGAACTCACATTAAATGAATTTCCATAGAAAATATCACTTGCGGCCAGTTTCACCGTTCCGTCATGAAAAACTGTTTTACGGATACCGAAGCTAACATCATAAGTTCGTGCGATATCAAATATTCCGGCAATATGCGGCGTGTTATACCAAGCGTTTAATTCTGCTTTCAACCCCGCACCTTTGTTTATGGTAAAGGCTTGGTCAACGGTCCCGCTGAAAGTTAACTTATGGTAATCGTAACTTCCCTGCAAGTATGCTGACCTTTCAGTTTGCCGGGAGAAATCAGCCGTGGCGTTAACCTCCCACCATCCTGCCGGATTAAATGGCGCTGAAAGGCGGACACCTGCGTTCGAACTGAAGCCGAGATTTTGCTGGGTAGTATAAAGGAGATGATCCACGTTATCCTGTACCGTTGCGTAGGTGAACATGTCATGTGTAACATTGTAATAACCTGTGATGTTGTACTGCTTCTTCCAGGTATAGCCAAGTTCTATATTCTGAACAAATGAAGGCTGTAATGCAGGATTTCCCTCAACAAATGAATAAGGTGTAACATAGGTTTTAAAGGGGTTCAGCCTGAAATATTCGGGACGCTGAATACGGTAGCTGTAGGTCAGTTGCAGATCACTGTTGTCGTTTAGTTTATAAATCACATAAGCGGTAGGGAAAAGCTTAAAGTAACTACGTTTATTTAACGAATCAAGTGTAGCTGAAAAACCCCGGCTGTTTGTGTATTCACCGCGTAAACCGCCTTGGAATGTCCAGTTACCTACGGTTCCATTAATGCTGGTGTACAATGCTGCTGTATTTTCCGTGTAGGTAAAATGATCGCTCTGGTTACTGGCCAGAACGGGTACCGCACCTGCGTTGTTAAAATAATTAAAGGTATTGTCAGTTTTTATGCTGCTGTACTTTATTCCTGATGTCAATGTCCAGCGCTTAAATAATTTGCTGGTATAATCTGCCTTTCCCGAGTATATATTGATACCCTGAGTGGTTGGGGTATATATATGATAAGGGGCTGATGCAGGGCTACCGTCAGGCAGGAAGGAATAATTATCCAGAAACTGCCTGTTAGTTGACCTAAATGGAAGGTAATCAAAATCTACGGTCAAACTTTTTCCGGTTGTATCGATTTTCAGCGTATAATTCGCGTTAAACCCGATCTGGGTGGTATTGCTTTTACTGTTCGTTATGGTATGAAGCAGGGAATCAGGTGTTGCGTTGCTGCCGCCTGCTACGGAAGTGTTGGTTTCGCTATGCCCGTTACCAGCCGCATTATAGCCGGTAACCAGAAATCCGATTACCTGGTTTTTACTGAGCCGGTAATCAGCCCCAAGTTTATAATTATTGACTGCTGATTTCCGGTGATTAACAACATCACTGTTCCAGAAAGAAGGATTACCTGGGGTATTGTAGTTTACAAAGTCTGTTTCTTTATAATCTTTATCCCTGTTGCTGTAATTGTAACTGCCGAAAACATTCAGTTTATCCTTACGGTAATTGAAAATCGCCCCGGCATTATAGCTTCCATAGGTCGCCTGTGTATAGCCGGAATTCAGGGTGACATTCAATCCATCCGATTTTGATTTTTTGGTTACGATGTTAATGATCGCCCCACCTTCTGCATCATATTTTGCCGGCGGGTTTGTAATGACCTCTATTTTTGAAACCGCGTCTGAGGGAAGCCCCTGAAGATAGGTGGTCAGCTCATCGGCCGATAAATGCAGCGGCCGGTCATCGACATATACCGTTACATTTTTTTTATCAGCAGCCAGTGTATTGCCGCTGTTCAGCTGAACGCCCGGTGCTTTGGTCATGGCATCCCAGGCACTTCCGCCGCTGGCGACAATGCTGTTTTCTACGTTAAATACGACCCTGTCAATTTTTCTTTCAATGACAGGTCTCGTGGCTGAAATGGTAACCATGCCTAACTGCTTTGCAGTTTCCTCCATAATAATCAGCAGCGTATCTTTCGGCAGCGTTATAGACTTTATAATGGTCTTATATCCGATAAGTGTGGCAGTGAGGGTAAAACTACCCGCGACTCTTTGTATTCAAAGTAAAACGCCCTGAATCGGCAAGCGCATAAGTCGCCGCATTATTTTGCTGGCTTAACGCTATGGTTACCGCATCAAGCGGATGGCCTGACCGGTCAGTGACCATTCCCTTAATCCGTGTTTGAGCGATTAACAAAAATGGCAGATTTAAAATGAACATTATCAGTAACTTTTTCATACAGCAAACCTACCACGGGTTAAGATTAAGGCAGGTTAAGTAAGATTAAATAAGGTTAAATCTTAAGTATGCTGAAACTCAGTCACTTTTATTGACCACTTTTGTTCTGTGAAAATTATTGCAAACAGGTATTTAATTCCAATTATGTCTGGCATTATCCTGCTGGCCGTCTGTCTGCAGCTGATTTGGCTTAACCAGCTCTTCAAAAAACAATATCAGCTTGTTGAAGAGGAACTGGAACAGGTGGTGAACAAAGCTTCAAGAGAGGCGATGTACAAGAACCTGTTGGGAGATAAAAGTGGAAACGGCGACTATCGGCAATTTTTTTTGTCCCCCAGATGGATCAATTTGAAAACTGCGTTTGACGCGATCACTGACAGCGAGGTTAACCGTTACTTAAACAGCTCCTTTGCTTCTTCCGCGTTCAGGGACAGTGTTGTGGTTAATATTCACTTACAGGTTTACAGCGGAAAGACTGTGGTGAATCATGTCGCAATGGCTCCTAGTTCTCCAAAGCAAGTAAGCCCCGGAATGTTAGCGATTGACCAGCGTTCTGTGTTAAAGATGGACAGCACCGTAAAAGTGTTGCTGAAACAGGCTGATTTAAATGTGGACGCCTATTACGGAGCCTTCCGATACCGGAACAATGACGAACAAATAACATATAGTATCAACAATCCGGTAACCCATCCTGCTTTCCGTTCCCGTAAATATAGTTATGACCTCAGATCCAAAAATAAATACGAACTGATCGTGCCAGGTTTGGACAGTCTGGTTTTATGGCGGATGCGTATTTACATCTGTTCAGCATTTGTCCTTATCCTGCTGATTGGTTTCGCCTGTTATTATATCTTGAAATCCATCGCCAACAAACAGTTGTATGCAGAAGCTAAAGCGGCATTTACCAATAACATGTCCCATGAACTTAAAACGCCGCTTGCCATTATCGAAGTTGCTCTGGATTCTATCACCCGCTATAATTTATTGGCTAAACCCGAAAAACTTAACACTTATTTAGAGATCAGTAAAACAGAACTGCAAAGATTAAAACAGATGATTGATAAGGCACTCCGGCTGGATGATTTAGATAAAGTAAATATTAAACTGCACCAGGAACTTTACGACGTTCAGCAATGCCTTAAGCTTGTTGTAGCTTCGATGAGCGTTCAGGTCATTAATAAGAATGCGAAAATTATATACGAGCCTTTGGAAGAACCCTGTTTTGTTAGCGGAGATCCTGTTCACTTGACCAATGTCTTTTACAACCTGATTGAGAACGCGCTGAAGTATGGCCAGGCGGGTGTACATGTTGTGGTTGTCTGTACCTCTGATGCAGATACAGTGAAGATCAGTATCAAAGATAACGGGCCGGGTATTGAAGCGATCTACCATGATAAAATATTTGAACGTTTTTTTAGGGTTTCCAGCGCTTACGATGTGCCGCATGTTGAAGGTTCCGGGCTCGGCCTGAATTATGTAAAGCAGATCATTGAAATGCACGGAGGTAGTGTTAATGTTCAGAGTGAGAAGGGAAAGGGAAGTAAATTTATGGTGTATTTACCAGTATTTAAGCAGCTATGAAAGTGTTATATGCGGAAGATGAGCCGGTTTTATCCGGCATCATTACAGATGGCCTGGTGGAAAGCGGTTATGAAGTTTTGCAGGCGCGTAACGGGCAGGAGGCTTTTGACCTGTTTAAAAGCGCGCAGCCGGATATTTGTATACTCGATATTATGATGCCTTTAAAAGACGGCTATAAGCTTGCTGATGACATAAGGGGGCTGGGATCTAAAACACCTATTATTTTTTTAAGTGCAAAATCACTTCCTGAAGATGTTATTAACGGCTTTAAGAGCGGTGGAAATGATTATCTTAAAAAGCCATTTAATATGGGGGAATTATTGGTAAGGATCGAATCCTTGCTGAAGCGGTTCGGGTCGGATGCGTCTACTGATAAGAGAGTTACCGTTTATCATTTTGGGAATTGCGAGCTGGATACTGTTAACCAGAAATTGTTAACCAGTTCAGGTGAATACAGGCTTTCTTTCAAAGAAGTTGCGCTGCTCGAAATGTTATTGCTTCATAAAAACAACATTTTAAAACGGCAGGATTCGCTGCTGGAGATATGGGGGGATGACAACTACTATAATTCCAAAAGTATGAATGTATTTATGGCCCATCTGCGCAGAATGCTTAAAGATGAGCCAGGTGTGGAAATTGTCAGTTTACGCGGCATGGGTTATAAATTAATATCTAATGATTATTAATATCAATATTGCCAGCCCCAGCATTAATTAATTCAAAAAGCAGAAGCTCTGTCACCGGGGTGTTTTCCTGCTTAATTAACAACTTTCCATAAAATTGCTTGAGAAATTCCCATTAGGTCGCAGGGAAACGCGCCCAACCTGTGATTCGGAGCAGTGGGTGAATTGCACTTTATATATATAACTAACGTTTAGTTATGAGTGAACCAAGAAGAGTAAGCGACAAAAATTTGTATATAACAATATAAAGCTTACCAATTTGGCTACAAAATTTACCAAATCAGTTACGTCCAGCAAGTTGTGATTAGGGACTTTTGTATTAAAATAAATATATGAAAAAGACAATTTTTATTACGGGTGCCTCTACCGGGATTGGAAAAGCCACCGCAAAACACTTTGCTGGCAAGGGATGGCATGTGATCGCAACGATGCGCAAACCCGAAAATGAGCAGGAATTAAATTTATTGGAGAATATAACCTTACTACCGCTGGATGTAACGAACCTTCAGCAAATTAAGGACACTGTAAAGGAAACTTTATCACTCGGACCTGTAGATATAGTATTTAACAATGCCGGCTACACCTTACTGGGAGCCTTGGAGGCTATTACCGATCAACAGCTGGTTCAGCAAATGGAAACTAATTTCTTTGGCGTTGTCCGGGTTACACAAGCCTTTATCCCATATTTTCGTGAAAGAAAGGCCGGTCTTTTTATCACGACAACCTCCAGTGCAGGCCTTGCAGGTTTCCCAGTAAGTTCAATTTATGATGCCAGTAAGTGGGCTTTGGAAGGTTGGAGCGAAAGTCTATCCTATGAACTGAACGAATTTGGTATTGGTATCAAAAATATAGAGCCCGGTCTTGTTGCCACCGATAATGGAGCAAGTTCAGTCATCGCTTCTCACCCTGCCTATGAAACCTTGCTAAATAAATTTTTAGCCGTGATCGGCTCAGGCACTAACGTTACAACTGCAGAACAGATTGCAGAAGTAGTCTACGAGGCCGCAACAGACGGCAAAAATACGTTGCGTTATGTATGCGGTGAAGACGCGAAAAACTTATACGCGCACAGACTTGCGATTGGCGATGAGGCTTTTAGAGACTTTGTCCGTGGAATGGTTCAAGGTTAATCAGTATTTAACAACACATTGCCGGTAAATACTTTTTAATTTACCGGCAATTAAAGGACAAAAAATGAAATCAGCGCAAAAAAACAAACCGCGTATCTTCAATTCTATAACGGAGATCCAACGTGCTTTTGGCTTGCCGAAGCCGCTCCATCCTTTGATCAGTCTATTAGATTACAGTAAAGTGCAAATTACCGGGGACATGCTCAGCCCATCCTTTATGATGAATTTTTACAACATCACTTACAATGAATCTGCAGGCTGCAAAACTAAATATGGTCAAACCACTTACGATTTTGATGAAGGAGGAATGATATTTACTTCTCCGGGACAGCCGCTAACGATCATGCACACGCCATTTTCGGACGCCGGTTTTACGTTGTTGATACATCCCGATTTTCTGCGAAATTACCTATTGGATGCCAAAATCAAAAGTTACAATTTTTTCTCTTATTCCGTTAACGAATCACTTCATCTATCCGGTAAAGAGCGGTCCATTATAAGTGCAATTGCGAAAAACATAGAAGAAGAACTGGAGACGGCCATAGACGACATCAGTCAGGATGTTCTCCTATCGCAAATCGAATTGCTGCTTAACTATAGCCAACGCTTCTACAAGCGACAGTTCATTACCCGAAAGCCGATTAATAACCTGGTACTTGAGAAATTAGAACGACTATTAGATAACTACTTTAATGATAAAATCGCCTTACTAAAAGGATTACCATCGGTTCAACTGCTGGCGGAACAGTTGGGCGTATCACCAAGATATCTGGGCGATTTATTAAGATCTTTAACCGGGCATAACACACAACAGCATATACACCTGAAGCTTATTGAAAAGGCAAAAGAAATATTGGTTGGAAGCGATCTTTCAGTGAGTGAAATTGCTTACCGGTTGGGCTTTGAACATCCTCAGTCTTTTAGCAAATTTTTCAAATCAAAAACCGATCTTTCTCCCCTGGCGTTTAGAGCAACCTTTAATTAAAAAAATGCACAATTCATGCTCAATGCGCTGTATTTCGATTTTATTTAACGGGTTTCCTTAACAACTCCTTCCCCATAAGTAATTCCGATTGGCATCATCGCGTTGCTACGTTATCATTATAAGGATTTGGACAGGAGACTCTTAATCTTCAAGGTCATCTCTTCAAATTCTTTCTGATCAAAGAGCCTTGTCAGAAAGACTATCCTGCCATTTTGATCTATGACAATGTCCCTCGCGATTCCAGCTTGTTTATAAGCAAACTTGCCGAATATTTCTGCTCCGGGATCAAGCGCCATCGGATAAGTAATTTGAATATCTTTTTTAAATTTAATGGCCTTAGCGAGTGGCTCATCCCGGTCTAAGGCTATCAGCATAAAGTTTTTGTCTTTTAATGGCAACCACAGCTCATGCTCCAAGTGCGGAAATTTCAGACGGCAAACGGTGCAGTAACTGGCCGTCAGTTGCAGTACAACAACTTTTCCGCGAAGTGCCTTAAGTGATGTGGTTGTCCCATCCGTTAATTTGAGAATGAAATTGTCCGGGGCCTCCTGGCCGACTTTAACAATATAACCGCGATCCGGCCCTTCAGCGGGTGGAGGCCCTGATTGCGCAAAGCAGGAATGGCAAGCGACAGAAAGGCTCAGGGTCAATATCTTTTTAAGCATAACCTATTAAATTTGTTGATAAACGATATAAATAACTGGCAATTAGTTTATTATTTGATTTTTTCAAGATCAAAAGTCTCTTTGATGTCGTGGTCTAATACGGTGAAGACCAGTTTTTTTGCACTGAGAGAAACTATGTTGGCGTCGAGGCCCTCATTCTTCATCAGGATGATCTTGAAAGATTTTTCATCTTTGGCTAATTCCCAGCTGGCAGATTTCTGCATAACGGTCAGGTCACCGTTCTTCTCAAAAATAAAAGGTGAAGATTCGAACATTTTTTGCATTGACATAAAGGATTGTTCCGCTTTCATCTTTTCCATGGCTGTCAAAGTTGCCGGGTATTCCGCGTGTATATCGCTTACCTTCCAGCTACCGATCAGCAGGGGACTTTTCTGATCAATTTGGGTACGGGCAATCAGCAGGGTGATCATTACTGCCAGCGTTTTTAGGGTTGTGGTCATGTCTTTCGTTGATTATTTCCTGCAATAGTAATAGGCAAACCCTCGTAAGGAAATCATAATGTATCCCAAGGGCGGGAATTTAGGTACGAGTGGTTAATTAGACTGACTGAAATGAAAGTGAATTTAAGAATGGGAGACAAAAGACGGCCACTACCGGTTCAACCATTCTTTTAACAAATTAGCACGGTAGCGGCTGACCATGATGCCATCTTCAGGCAACGCGTGAAGGTATACTTTAAGTTTGCCGTTAAAAAAATTATGCACCGTTTTAACCGATTCAAAGGAAACGATATACTGGCGGCTGATGCGAAAAAAAAGGCCGGGATCGAGGGTGGCCTCCAGTTCGTCCATGGTTTGATCCAACATATAACGCGTCCCGTTTGCCAGGTGCAGAAAGGACAATTTGTTTTCGAAGCTGAAATAGCTGATATCATTTGTACTTACCGGAATAAATTTATCGCCAGACCTGACCAAAAAACGCGCTTTGAATTTCCGAGGTGGTTCGGAAGTTGTAGAACCGGTATTCAATGATTTCAAGAGCGCCATAATATTCAAAGGTACAGGCGCATATGCATGAAACTTGGCAAGTGCCTTTTCGAGCGCTGCTACCTCCACCGGTTTGAGTAAATAATCTATGGTGTTGACCTGGAAAGCCCTGATGGCATGTTCGTCATAGGCGGTGACAAAGATCACCGGTGTGGTTATTTTTACCTGGTCGAATATTTCAAAAGATTCGCCGTCGGCCAGCCGGATATCCATAAATACCAGGTCGGGCTGGATTCCGCCTGAAAATCGCCGTACTGCATCATCTACACTTTCTATGACATCGATAACTTCTAACGTTGGATCAAGTTGCGTGAGCATACCGGCGAGCCGCTCTGCTGCGAGTTCCTCATCCTCAATAATAATTACTTTCATAAATATCTTCTTTAAGGATCAGCGGTAATGACACGCGGAAATGGGTGCCTGTATTTAGAACGATCACCTGTTTCCCGGTTAACAAATTGTAGCGGTTAATGATATTTTCAAGACCTATACCGGTAGAGACAACGGGCGCTTTCCTAACCTGGAGATTGTTTTCTATCACAATATGATCGTCTTCGATAAAAAGCCGGATGGTCAGCGGATTATTCCGCGAAA
Organism: Mucilaginibacter sp.; assembly: GCF_965277465.1. GTDB lineage: Bacteria > Bacteroidota > Bacteroidia > Sphingobacteriales > Sphingobacteriaceae > Mucilaginibacter. The sequence goes on along the minus strand of NZ_CBDICW010000001.1, from coordinate 459,446 downwards.
TAGTATTATGTTTAACTGCATTTTCAACCAGCATTTGCAGCGCAAACGGCACGACCAACTGTTGCTTGATATCATCAGGGAAAACCATATTCACCGCCATTTTAGTCCCAAAGCGCCTTTCATAAATAAAGATGTAATCAGCCAGGAAAATTAATTCCTCTGACAGGCTGATCGTTTGTCTTCCGGTATTATCCAATAATCGCCGATAGACATTAGACAGCTTTTGCGTATAAGAAACTGCCATCATTTCATCTTTGGGTATCAGTGCAATCAAAGCATTCAGGCTGTTAAATAAAAAATGCGGGCTTATTTGATTTTTCAGGATCTCAAACTGAGCGACCAGGGCCTCTTTCTTAAGCTGTTCATTCTCAATAATATTTTGCTCATATAAACGAAAAAAAAGGTAAATGTTATAAATAAGGATAAGCGGCGCGATAAATAAAAGGCTATTTTCCACCAGGTGATTAAAATTCTGGAGGTTGTTGCCAACCTTAAAAAAATAAGGCAAGCCGTAATTTAAGGTATCCAAAGCGGCGCCAATGATCAAAATCGAAGCGATGACCCATAGTAGCCGGAAGAATAAGCGCTTTCTGACCTGGAAAGCCAATGGCCATTTTTTGCTAATCGATCTAAAGGCTAAACGGTATAAACTCCAATACATCAAAATAAAAAGCAGGTCTCCGGCCATCCATTGGACGACCCTTCCGGAATCTGTTAACCCATGGCCCTTCAGACTATACCAGGAGACTACCATCATCGCTATAGCGAAAATCGCTACCCCTGCCCACTTGTTTAGCTTACTGAACATGCCACATTTTAATATCTGTTAATTCTAAGCCGAAATTATCTGAATTTATTGTCAATCTTAACTTATGCTGTAAAACTATTATCATAGAATTTAAATGAAATCAATAACACTATCGGCTTAAATAGCAGGTAAGCAAATCAGTGATAGTTATTTTTTATAATAGCTGCGGTTTCCAAGATACAGGATGCTGTTCCTTTTAAAGATTGACTCTCCGTCTGCTGTAAAAAGTAAACCCGGCTTATATTCGCTCACCCTTGTTGGGCCGCCCGCTGAACAATACAGGTAACCGTTCTTCATAAATAGCTTGATAATTTCTTCCTGCCTGTCATTATATCCTTTATAAGTGCCTGTCAGGGCCCTCCAGGATGCCTTATTGGCCCCGGGTTTATCGTTTGCCGCGTCATTAAAGATGTAAAAATCAGCATCGTTTTGATTCACATTTATGTAATAGGCAGGCGTGCCATTTTTGTTGAAATGAAAGATGAGTTCATTGCCCTTAGCATCTGAAAATTTTATGTTGCTGTTTGCAGTTAAAAAAGATGTGTCGGAACCGGAAATTAATAATAGTTTTTTAGCTGAATACCTAATTTCTGCCAGGCTTCTTCCCGTTTTATAAGTTCCTGTTAATTTCTTTAGGTACCTATCGCTTAATTGAATAACAGGTTTGTGAACGTGTTGTTTGTCAGCTTTTAGCGATCCGAATTTGACGCTTAGCATCCCTTCCAATGCCTCATTGAAGATTTCCTGATTAAATGCGTACCCGTCAGCACTGTTTGTTAAAATTACAACGCCTAATTTAGCTCCCGGAATCCATGCTTGCTCTGCACTGTATCCGTATCCACCTCCCGGATGATATAATAAAGTGGCCCCATGATAAGGTTTTATCATAATACCTAAGCCATATCCCGCCTTTTGTTCACCAAGTTTAAACTGCACCGTATGCATTTGAGTGAGTAATGCAGGTGATATGGTTAGCTTCCCGTTAATCTTACAATCATTAAATTGGTATCGAAGAAATTTAGCCATATCTGCGGCATTGGAGTAAAGTCCGCCGGCTGCCACATCGGCTATGTACGTCTTTTTTAATTCATTGTTCCTGTAATAACCTTTGGCTATATTACCATAGTCATAGGCCTCATCCTGGTTATAGGTGCTATTATTCATCCCAAGCGGGGTTAATAAATTTTGCTTCAGGTAATCGCCGATAGAAATCCCTGCCTTTTTTGATAGCACAAATCCAATTAAATCTAGTCCTTCATTTGAGTAACTGTAAAATTTCCCCACCGGAAGCCTCAGCCAACCATCACTTATACTTTTGATATGTTCTTTATAGGTGCAGTGTACAGTATCATAATTGCTTCCAACAGGCGCTTCCTGACAAAATCCGGCCCGGTGGCTTAATAATTGCCGAAGCGTTATTTTTTGGGCTTCATTGGTCCCAAACCTCGACTTTATAGAAAATGACGGATAGTATCTAGTAAGCGGATCGTCAAGCTTATAATTCCCTTTAGATGCCTCCATCAGGAATGCAGTAGTTAAATAAGTCTTTGAAATAGATTGTATGCTGAATAAGGTTTTTTCATTTACTGTAGATTGTTGAGTTTTATCGGTAAAACCAAAACCTTTTTGCAAAATTACCGATTTGTCATCAACCAGGGATATGGAAACACCTTTAATGTTGTATTGAGCCATTCTTTTCTTTATAAGGCTATCCAACTGCCTGATCAGCGGTGAATAGTCTTTTATTTTTAAGCTTTTTTGAATTGGCTTTTGATCCTGTGCTGATAGATCCGCATAGACAAAAAAGAGTAAAAGCAGCGAAAGAGGAACCATTAATTTATGCTGCATTATTTCCATGATGGGTAGTTATTTAATTGTTTTTAAAAGCTCCTTAACCGAAGCTTCTATTTGCTGATCCCTGCCATTGAGTATGGTTGAATAATCATCGTTTATTAATATGTCAGGCATCAACTGGTGATTTTCCGAAGGATGAACATCGCCGGGACGATAAGTGCCACCCTGTGGAACTCCTATAGCAAAACCAGGAATCAATTGCCTTTCAGCTACTGCGGCAGTTCCTGTTCCGGGTACGGGCATACCGATAACTTTACCTAATCCTAAATATTTGTAAATAAAAGGCACCCTGAAAGCATCGGAATAGTTGGACTCATTCATTATGATGCAACTGGGTTTGGTCCATTTCGTGTCTGGCTCACCGCCTTCAGTCACTTGTCCCTGCCTTCTTTCAGTCAAATAAATTTTACCACTCAAAAAGGATGTCAGTAAGTCCAATAAATCGCCGCCGTTATTAAACCTGGTATCAACGATCAAAGCTTTTTTATCGGCATAGCCCCCTAACACTTTATCATAAAAGGAGCGGAAATTATCATCATCCATCTGGCTAATGTAAACATACCCAATTTTACCGCCGGAAAGACTATCCGTTAAGTGTTCCATTTGTTTCACCCAGCGTGCTTGCATTAAGTTATAGGTCTCGTCTCGCAACTCAATTGCGCGAATTTTTTCTTTGTATTGTTTCCCGGTCTTCAACTCATGAAAACTGACCCTAACGGTAGAATCTGTTTTGTTATTTAGATATTTAGTCCAGTCGTCGTCAATAGTTATTTTTCGACCGTCAATTTGATCGATAATCATGCCCGTGCGCATTTTGGTGCTTTCATTATCAAATGGACCTCCGGCGATCACTTCCTTTACCAAAAGGCCGTCGTCTGTTCGCGTCAGGTCATATAGTAAACCCAAAGAGGCCGTGTATTGCGCATGGGGAATAGAGACGGATAATTGAGGAACCAGGTGTGAAGTATTCAATTCGCCGAGCAACTCGGATACAAGGATTTTAAAATCGTAACTATTATTGACGTATGGAAGAAACTGCCTATAATTGGTGTAATAATACTCAAAGTCAACACCGTTTAACTTCGGGTCCATAAATCGCTTCTTTATCAATAGATATATATGGTCATAAACTCCATTACGCTCCTGGGTAATATTAATTTCCGATTTCATATTTATCGTCACAGCGACTTCTTTCCCCGAAATAGCGTCAATCGTTTTAAACTGGCTGTCGTCACCAATTAATACTATGGTATTTCCATTATTGGTTAGTTTCATCTTCGGATTTTGTGCATTAAGTTTTGAAAAAAGATGAATTTCTTTGGACTTTATATCCAGTGTATAGAGGTCGAAATTGTTTTCATAGCTGGCGAGCAGATAAATCAGTTTGCCGTCCCTGGATACTGCAAAGTCGTTAATTTTCGCCGGAGAGGATGTAAGCTGCTTCGTATGATAGGTGGTGTCTGAAAATAAAGTCGATATTTTTTCGATCTTACTTAAAGACTTATCTTCCGCTTTATCGAGCCGGTCATCATCCCACGCCCGTTTATCAAAAAAGGTTTCTAATATATCAAACTGACTCTGATCGCGGGTGAAGTTGGTTAGTCCGTTTTTTGCAGAAAGTGTATACATGGTACTGCCTGAAGGTCCCCAATGCGGCAGTTTATCTTCAAATGCGCTTTTTGTTACGTTTATTCGCCTACCAGACCCATCATCACTGACCAGGATAATATTTTGATGTCCATGTTGCACTAAAATAGATTTGCTGTCTGGTGACCAGGTGAATGATTGGTCGCCATCTCTCATGGAAAAATTGATGCCATAGGGAAGCAGCGTATGTATTGCTTTGGTTGTTACATCGTAACTCTTCAGAATTTCCCTATTCTCCAGGTAAGCGATTTTTGTTCCGTCGGGTGAGTAAACCCCTTGAAATTCATCTTGCGGCCCGGCGATAATACTGGTTGTATTTAGGGCTTTTGCAGTGTAAAAGTATTTTTCAGCTGGGTCTGCAATGGTTACCTGATTAATATCCCAGGAGCCTGCATGTTCAACGGAATAAAGTAACTTTTTACCATCAGGGCTGAAATTCACCATACTTTCGACATAAGGGGTATTGGTGATTCTCCGGGTAATACTGCTACTATCTGTAGAGGTTACATATACGTCTCCGCGCATTACGAAGGCGATTTGTTTTCCATCCTTAGAAACATCGAAATCACCGGATGAGCCTTTTACCGGGATTGAAATAATGCTGTCTTTGGCGGCCTCACTAAACTTGACAATAATTTTATGCGGAATGCGTCCCTCTGAAAAGGTATACAAATCGCCGTTATAAGTAAAGACAAAACTGCCGTTTGCTGACCTGGAAAGATTACGAACCGGATTTTTTTCAAAAAACGTGAGTTGTTTAATTTTGCCTGTATCCGCAGTTGAAGATTTAAAAAGATTTTGGTTGCCGTTTCGCTCGCTTAAATAGTAAAAATCATCACCGTCGCCCCACAATGGTTCCCGGTCCTCACCAGGAAAAGGCGACAATTTAGAATAGACGTTCGTCTTAGTATTGAAACTCCAGATATCTCTGGTAACCGAAGATGTCGCGTGTTTTCTATAGCTGTCTTCAACACTACCTTTGTTATCCTGGAAAATAATTAAGTCTCCCTGATGGTTAAAATGAGCGAATTCCATTCCGGCGCTATTGACCATCAAACTGGCTCCTCCTGATGCAGGAACTTTGAAAAGTTTTAGAAAAAATCTATCCTGCGGAGAGCGGACCGATGAATAAACATCATGACGGGTAGTTCCAAAATAGACGGAAACATCATCATTTGAAAATTCATAAGGGATGTCTTTAGTGGAGTTAAATGTTAATCGTTTTGGTTCGGTACCTGAAGAGGACATGATGTAAACATCGAAATTCCCATTTCGATCTGAAGCAAAAGAAATCTTGGAACCATCATGACTCCATATCGGGTAACCATTATAAGAAATTTCTTTCGTCAATGGAATCGCTTTACCACCGTGTGAAGAAACCTTATAAACATTTCCTCTATATTCAAAAGCAATCCATTTAGCATCCGGTGATACGGCAGGCTGTTGCATCCATCGGAGGCTTTGCTGAGCATGAACTGCTGAAACTGATACACATAATAAAATAAATGCTAGCAGTTGGAAAAATTTGTAGGTTAACTTCATGTTTGTTGCTTGATACGGGCCTTAACTATTTTATGAAATCAGGCAGCCCTTGGAATGAAATAAGATCAATTAAAGGGACTTGACCTTATTTTATATAAACTTAAACAATTCAACCCGCCCTTTTTTGGTTATTTCTGAAATTGAAAACAGGAAATAATTTTGTTTTGAAAAGTAAGAGTAAAACGCTTCAGGCATCGTCTTACCGCTATATCATTTATTTCATAAATATTCCGGCACCAGTACTTTTCCCTGCTGAATTTTTGGTCGGATTAAGATTGTCCTTGGTAATTCCGTCATCTTTGACATCTGCAAGTTCTAATATCCCTGTTTTTTTGATATTGATTTCTTTTATGTGCTTTTTTGGTTCGGAAAAAAATCTATCCTGTGCCTTTGGATAATAACCCAAGTAGTTTTTATTATTGGTAATATAAGAATCACTGAATGTGTAAGCAGGTTGCCCGTTTTCTACAGGATAGACCATCACATAATAGCAATTGGTAACAATGTTATTTTTGAAGGTAAATTTTGGCTGCGTTCCGTCAAATCCATACCATATAGCAGTATTATAAGCACCGTCAATGATGGAATGCGTCAACGAAAAGCCGTTGATATTCCCGCTGAGCACAAAAGCGATCTTACTATTATGAAAGATACAATGGTCTACATGGATTCCCTGGCCGGCGACCCAAAACGCACTTTGAATTGCTGAAGAATTCGCTTCGCCGATAAAAAGGCATTGCGTAACATTCAACCCGCTTAACGTTTTATCGTGCCGGCCTATTGGATAGTAGTAATGTACGCTTGTATTTGGATTACCGACAAATTTCAGACCTCTAATATTTATATTGTTTTGGAAGACAGACATTCCCTCGCAATGAGCAAATTCGTAGTCGGCATTATTGCCTGATATACAAAGGATCACCGGCATACTGGTCGGTTGCCATGCTTTATCGTCAGGCAAAGTAACAGCCTCGATGGTATACGGCTCCTTACCGGCAGCCGATCCGGCTGTTTTTAAGATAAGTTTGTGGGTAACCGTATATAAACCGGGGTTCAGCTTTATGGTCACAGGTTCATTGCCTTTAAAACTATTTGTTTTTAACACAGTCTCGTCAAGGGATAGTAGGGGATCATTAACTGTTCCTTTGGCATTGTTTTTTCCTTTTAAAGCATCTATGTAAAGGGTTTGACCCATTGTTGCAGAGCTTTTAAAAGCGAATACAATCAATAGCATTAATATCATCATATAACGGACTTCTACCGTGCGCAGCATTGAATTATTTTTCATGCTGCAAAGTTCGAGTTTCCTTTTTTCTGCGGCAATTCAAGCAGTGTTCAACTTCGGTTCAAGTTCCATCGCATTATTTGCCAGTTACTTATAATATTGCCGGGACGGTGTAGTTTCGCTAATTTTGAATTATACCAGATTGGTAACATCAGCGAATTAATATAACAGATTAGCATGGGCAAAGAAGAGCCATACATTCGCTTATGGCGGGAACTTTTTGAAAAATCTTTAGGCTGGGAAAGCAGTGATACCTGGAGTGAGTATGATTTTGAAAAATTGAGTGAAATTATTTTTTCCAAAACTAATACCCGCTTAAGCTTATCGACTTTAAAGAGGTTATGGGGTAAGGTGCAATATAAGAGTACACCAACAATCGCTACCCTTAATGTTTTAGCCCATGCGCTGGATTTGGAAGATTGGAGAGCCTTCAAAAAAAGGATGGACGAAAATAGTTTTGAGGGTAAACGTTCAGCGCATGAAATACGAAGTAGTTACATGATTTATAGACGCCCACTTCTTACCACGATGGTCGTAGTGTGCGCAGGGTTAATGATATTGTTCATAACAAAACTTTTTAAAACTTCGGTCAATACAAATAAATATGACGCGATGAAGGAAGTTTTTGAAAGCAGGGTCGTTTCCGATCAAATGCCCAATTCCGTTGTTTTCAATTATGACGCTTCTACTGATCCGGCAAACGAGATATATCTGCAGCAAAGCTGGGACCCGAAGCGTACTGAAAAGTTGGATAAAAATAAGAAACAACACACTTCTGTGTATTATTATCCGGGATACTTCAATGCAAAGCTGGTAGCCGATGGACAGGTAAGGAAAACGACAAGCGTGTTTATAAAAACAGCGGGCTGGATGGAAATTATTGACAAAAGTCCTACACCTATTTACGTCAATACCGATTCGACCAAATTGCCCGATGGTTTGGGGATAAAGAGCCAAACATTTATAAAACTGAAAGGATCAAGCGTTTTAAACGATTCCTGGGTGCACTTGTATAATTTCCGCTACTTTGAAGGGGTTAGCGGGCATGATCTTAATTTTGAGAGTACTTTACGAAATACATCCGCTCCTGAACAATCGTCCTGTCGGAAAGCATCGGTCGAAATTGTTGGAACGGAAAACGAGATATCCATCCCGCTTTCAGACAAAGGCTGTATTGCCACACTTAACCTGTCTTTAGGCAGAGTGACAATAGATGGTAAAGACCACGATCTTAGCGCATTTGGATGTGATTTTAATTCTTTTCAGCATCTTTCCTGTAGCATTCAAAATAGCCATATAAAAATATCGCTCAATGATAGAGTCGTTTATTCGGGATTAATTGCTCAGGATATTGGTAAAATTGTCGGAATTGGAATTGGGTTTGAAGGAGCAGGTGAAATCAAGTCTATTAAACTTGGCAACCGTCAGAAAATAATTTATCAACAGGATTTCAGAAAACAAACTATTCAGTGATTTATAATTCTTGGTTTGAGCAAGCATAAAACAATCTTTAAGTGAGAACAAATAAATTAAAATATGGCTAAGAAAAATAGGGTTATTCCGGTAAATACAATTGCCGATCATTTCGATTCGGGTATTGCGTTTGAAAGATTAAACTTTAGCAAATCAGAAGAAACGATATTAAATTCTTCAGACGAAGCAAGGATAGCGCATAGGGAAGATCGTCATTCCTTCTTTTTACTTGAAAAGGGAACAGTTGTCGTTGAAATTGATTTTCAAAAATTCGAAATTAAGCCGTTTTCAATAGTATACATGCATCCCGACCAGGTGCATCGTGTTTTAAGATTTGAAAATGTAACAGTTACCAGTTGGGCGATCAATAATGAAAGTCTGCATCCGGAATATCTGAGGTTGCTGGAAAGCTTCACGCCGGCAAAACCCTTAGTGTTGGAGCAGGAGACGTTTTCCTTAATTTCCGAAGCGGTATCTCTTTGTATCAAATTTTTAAAACGTAAAAACGATAGACTTTATCATTCATCTTTAAAAGATAGCTGCAACGCATTAATCTCACTGGTTATTTCACGATATTTGGCATTAGGTAAATCGGCGGAATCGCTATCACGATTTAAACTTGTTGCAGATGCCTTTAAATCATTATTGGAAAGTAATTATATCAGCATCAAGAGCCCAGCAGCATATGCTCAAAAACTAAACATAAGTACTCCCTATTTAAACGAATGCGTGAAAAATGCGACAGGCTACCCCGTTTCCAATCACATACAGCAACGTATTATTTTAGAAGCAAAACGTTTGCTTTATCACTCCGATAAGTCTGTAAAAGAAATTTCTTCTCAACTGGGCTACGATGATTATCCTTATTTTTCAAAACTTTTTCATAAAGCTGTCGGGATGCCGCCATTAGTTTTCCGGAATAAAAACCTCGATTAGTACAATACCTACTTTGTATTGACATTGGTTACCCAGATTATAGGTTGTTCTTTTGAACTGCAAAACAAACTCTTATAAAATGGGATCGATAAAAGAAAATAATGTGCTCGTTTCAGGTGCGAGTATGGCAGGCCTTTCAACCGCTTTGTGGATGAACAAATTAGGATACAATGTAACTGTTGTTGAAATGGCTAACGAACCCCGAACTGCCGGCGGCGCGGTTGATATAAAGGGGCCTACCGTTGATGTGGTTAAGCAAATGGGGATTTATGAGCAATTGAAATCAAACGCTTTGAGTGTGGAATTGATTGAGTTTAAAAATGCTACCGATGTAACAGAAAATTCAATTTCGGTAAAGGGCGAAAAGGATGAAAATGCAATTGATGAAATAGAAATTGAACGGGATAAATTCGTGCGTATACTATTAGACAAGTTGAATAATGAAGTTGAATTTATTTTTAATGAAAGCGTCACCGCGTTAAACGAAACAAAGGACGGCATTAAGGTTGTATTTAAAAGTAGCCCTGAGCGGACTTTTGACCTAGTGATTGGCTGTGACGGTATTCACTCCGTCGTGAGAAGAATATGGTTTGGTCACGAAAATGAATACTCACATTTTCTGGGAGCTTATTCATCTATTACCATTCTAAACAAATTGCTAATAAAACAAAACACCATGCAAATGTACAATGTGCCAAACAAGGCTATTATGCTAAACGCTTACAATAATAAGACCGATATTATTTTTTGTTTCAATTCAGAAAAAGAAATAACTTACGATTACCGTGATACAGACCAGCAAAGAAATATTATTCTGGAAAAGTTTGACGGTCAAAGCTGGAGAACCGCAGAATTACTGGAAGAACTGCAACATTCTAAAAATTTTTACTTTGATAAATTTTGCCAGATTAAAATGCCGTCATGGACAAAAGGGAGGGTGGCCTTGGTCGGGGATGCAGCCTATTGCGCTTCGCCCGCTGCGGGGATGGGTGCTTCATTGGCAGTAAGCGGGGCCGGGGCATTAGCGGATGCTTTGCAAAAATATAACGGAGACTTTGAGTTGGCTTTTCAGGCTTATAACAACAATTTACGGCCATTTATTGAGGAAGTTCAAGCCCAAGCTGAATTGAATTTAAAAGAAAATTTTATACCCAGAACTGAAGAAGCTATAACCAAAAGAAACTCTACAGGTTTTTAGCATTAATGTTATTAGTAATCGAACGATGACTTTACAATGGAATCTGCAATTGCATATTTTTATAGAAGATAATACTGTACGAGAAGACATACTATTCCTTCAGGCTTTCATATATCTTTTATTTATAAACCGGCAATTTTTCTTCGAATGCGACTTAAAGATGGTCGCTCTATGCCCAAATAGGAAGATAAATGAGTTAGCGATATCCGGTTGAAGAGTTCAGGATTGTTTTTTACAAATTCCAGGTATCGATGCTCTGCGTTATCAAACTGAAAGCTTTCAATCCGGCTTTGTTGCCGTTTTAAAACGTCTTCCGCTATCAAACGTCCATTACGTTCAAAACCAATAAATTTTTCATATCCGTTTTGAATATGGAGGTAGGACATGGTAACTACCGTCGTAGGTTCCAGGCATTGAAAATTATAGCGGCTCGGCTTTTTGACCAGTAAAGACGGATAATCAGTGGCATACTCGAATTCTTTGATAAATAATGTCGTTATGTCCTCGCCCAGATCGTTGATATAAAACGCTCTGATAAGCCCGCTCGTTACAAACCCAAGCAAATGATTTCTTTTTCCGGATTCAATAAAAAATTCACCGGATTTAAGTTTCTGTACCGCTAATCCGGTTTTAAAATAATCCCATTCATCTGCCGAAACTTTTGGATTTAGCTCATTAATTACTTTCCTGTAAATCTCAATATCCGGTTCCATGGGATGAATATAATTTTTTTGCCTGACTAAACACCCCATTATATAAAAGAAGGCGAGCGTGTCTTCTGGAATGAATGGCAGGCTATGCCGATATTGATCAATATGCGAGGGATAATTAATTCAATGCAGGCCTTATGCTTTGTAACATATGTTACGGGTGAGTACCTCTGCGGTGCACTACATTTGATTTAACAAAAAGAAACAGATCACGTACTAATTATAAGTTAAAATATTTTTCAAAATCATTCATCTTAAAATCAAATGAAAGTATCAGTTAATGCAACAATCAATACCCATAAAATATTAGTTACTCCGCTCGTATTATTAATGATGTGGTATTTTAATAACTGGAGCGCAGCAGCGTTTCTATATCTTAGTCTCCACGGGACTTATACCATGTTATGGCTTGTCAAGCAAAACATTTATCCTGACAAAAATTTCGGGCAAAAAATACCGTTAAGAGCGGCCATCGTGCTATTTATACTTCTGGAAGGCTATTGCCTTGCACCCTATTTATTAATTTCACAACATAGCGAAGTTCCGCAATGGGCTTTTGCGGTCGCTCCCTGTATTTTCGTAATTGGCATCTTTTTCCATTATGTGGGTGATGCACAAAAGTACTTTGTTTTAAAGGTTCAAAAAGGACTGATTGAAGATGGTCTTTTCACCACAACAAGAAATCCCAATTATTTGGGTGAAATCTTGATTTACCTAGGTCTAACCTTATTATCCTGGCACTGGCTTCCGTTATTGAACCTGGGCGGGTGGATAATTTATTTCTTTTACAATATGAATAAGAAGGATCAATCCATGTCAAGGCATGACGGTTTTGCAAATTATAAAGCCCATACAGGTCAATTATTCCCCCGTATTTTTTAATATTAAAGCAGATTTAAGACAAGATGACAATCTTTATCGCTTGCGTTGGTCCGGATTTCTAATTTTTGACCAACGCAAATACAGATTTGCAAACCATTTGCAAAAATTAACAATTAAAGATAATTTTCTGAGCATAGGACCGACTACGATAAAAATATTTCAGCCCACTTTTCAAGTTCTGCAATGACATCTTTTAGCGCCCGACTTTTTTCAGTTAGGGAATTTTCAACAGTGGGCGTAACGGTTGCGTAAGCCTTACTGTTTATCAATCCTTAAGCTTCCATTTTATTCAGTTCTTTTACTTATCATATTCCGCAGATATCAAACATTACTGATTCCCCCGTCGACAACCACATCAGATCCAGTCATGAAAGAACTCTCATCAGAGGCAAGAAAAACTGCTGCTGCCGCTGCTTCCTCTACACGCCCAAGTCTAAGCATTGGGACGAAATTTGCGTAATACTTCTGAAGAGCGTCAAGCTCTTCAGAAGTATTTGCCTGGGCTTCCATAATTGCAGTGGGAAATGGACCCGGGCTTAAAAGGTTGGCGCGAATACCGTTATCTTTAAACTCTGCTGCCCAGGTACGTACAAATGACCGCAGCGCCGCTTTAGCACCGGCATAAGCAGAGTGGTTGGCAAGGCCCATATAATGCATCGCCGAAGAAACGAGAATGATTGAACTTCCGCTATCCATTAGCGGTAGCATTTTTTGCGTAAGGAATAGAGGGCCTTTGGCCATCAAATCAAATGTGCGGTCATAATGATCCTCTGTAATTTCACGAAGCGGGACTTGCTCAGTAAATCCTGCATTCGACACCAAAATGTCTACTTTACCTTTTGCTTTCCTGACAACATCAGTGACATGATCAAGGTCTTTCAGATTCGAGGCATCGGCCTGAATGGCTGTAACATTGCCGCCGATAACTCTGACCGCTTCATCTAAGGCATCTCTTCTTCTGCCGAAAATAAATATTTCCGCGCCTTCTTCTACAAAACGTTTGGCAATGGCAAGTCCAATGCCACTTGTGCCGCCGCTGATAACGGCTATTTTATCTTTTAATCTCATTTTAGGATTCTTTTTAAAATGCAAATACGCTTGCAAGTTGGTTAAGTTGATAAGGACATTAGCGCAAAGACACTCAATTGCCCCTGCGCTAAACTTCCTAAAGCAAACGGAATCTGTCACTTCTTTGTAGGGTTATGATCTTACTTAAACGGCTGAAGGTTAACCGAGCCTCCATCGACAAGAATCTCGGTGCCAAGCACAAATGATGATTCGTCTGAACCCAAAAACACAACTGCCTTTGCGACATCGAGGGGTTGTCCTATACGGCCCATTGGGATGCCTTGCACTAACTGCTTTTTAACGGCTTCAACCTGATCTGGCTCAACAAACTTCTCGAATACCGGTGTGTCAATAGCAGCAGGAGAAACCACATTAAACCTTATTTTGCGTTCCAGCAGATCAAGTGAAAAGCCCCTGGCCCACGCAATGAGCGCAGCTTTTGCACCGCCGTATAGCGATAATGCAGGTAAACCAATGTGTGCCGCGTTCGAACCGATCATTACGACCGAGCCGCCGTCATTCATATAAGGAAGCGCTTTATGAATTGTAAAGTAAACGCTTTTCAAATTCAGGTCCATCGTCTTGTCATAATCGGCCTCACCAATTTCCGCTACTGATCCCAATTTTGCCCCGGTGGCCGCACCGCCGGCATTGGCAACCACGATATCTATCTTTCCGAATTTTTCATGTGTCTGCTTAAATACACGGTCAAGATCTTTCTGATTGGTCACATCCGCTTTAATTGCGATAAAGCTATCGCCAAGCTGTGCTAAAGAACTGTCCAGGGTTTCCTGCGTGCGACCGACAATTACTCCTTTAGCTCCCTCTAAGAAAAACTCTTTAGCGATACCAAATCCGATGCCGCTATTTCCGCCGGTTATAACGGCTACTTTATTTTTTAGTCTCATGATCTTAATATTTAATTTGGGACAAAGGTCGACTAATGAGTTCATGTGGGACAAGGAGATATGACGTAAAATACGCGTGATAAATGTCACGGTTATTCCTTTTCGACGTAGTATTGCCAATTGACAACTACAGACTTGAAAAGATCGATTATTTGATAACCGAATCAATTGCTTTAATAACTGTACATTCAGTTTTATTGCGCTTTAGGGCAATTTTAAATATTTTTGTAAAATACAAATGGGCATGTTTAAAGCATTCGAAAATTATTTAAGAGAAAGAGCAGATCTGAATGCGGATGAAATTGAAGCTATTCGGGTGGTTTGTATCGAAAGAAATATTAGAAAAAGACAATATCTTCTTCAGGAAGGTGATGTATGCCATTATAGCTGCTTTATTGTAAAAGGTTGCCTGCGTATGTACGGTGTGGGGGACAATGGCGTGGAGCATATCCTCCGTTTTGCCGTGGAAAACTGGTGGATGAGCGACCGGGAAAGTTTTAATAACGGTACGCCGTCCAAATGTAATATTGATGCTCTGGAAAACTGCGAGGTTATTTTGATTAATAAACCGGACTTTATCAATCTATTGACAACCATACCCAAATTCAAGAAATTTGTCGACAGCCTGTTAGCGAAGAGCTATGATGCCATTCAAAATCGGGTTATGAGCAATATTAGTTACACAGCAGAAGAAAAATATCAAAATTTCATCACCCGCTTTCCGGATATTTTTCATCGTATTCCTTTGCATATGATAGCCTCGTATCTTGGCGTTTCAAGAGAGACGCTGAGCCGGGTCAGAAGTCACTACGTTCAAAAATAGCTTAGTATTACCAGCATTAATTTATGCAACTTTTCTGCAAGTGTATTGTTGTACAAAGCTATATAAACAAAAACTTTAAGCTATAAAAATTTAGAAAAAGCATTCGAATATTTTCATCTTTAAATCGGGAGTTTCTAAAGCTGGAAAGTGCCCACGAAGGTTCTCGGCAAAACTATTGTACAATATATGTGCTTTTTTTTTGGGAAATGATGGCAAAATAGCGATCTTTACAACCTAAAATTTGCAATTAATCTGTATCAAAAAAGCGGTGAGTAATTCGGTGAGTACGTAATTTAAGCCACTATAAAATATTGAAAGTCACGGTATTGAGAGTACAAGGTTATTCTCGTCGGGACCACTAAAAACCCAGTAATCCCTCATAATTACTGGGTTTTTTGCGTAATAGGGGATATTTTAACGCTTCAAATTGAGTTCTAATGATTTTATTTAAGCCAATTTGACGTTTATTCTATTAAACTTTACGCTTTAATTAGTTCGTTTCGCCTTATCCTTTTTTGTGGCTATTGTGATCTTTCTTGTTTTATATCCAAGGCCGCCATTCATATCTGTGCCCTCTATAATGATCGTATAAGTTGTTGGTTTATCGGCTGCACAAAACCATACTTTCGCTTCCCCATTAGCATTTGTCACTATATTTGGCTCCCAGTCGATCGTTGACCGTAAATCCGGCGAATGCTTAAGCATATCTTGAACACTGTATTTTGGTTTGTAAAATTGTTTAGGCCAGCTAAGGGGTAAGGGTTTATAAAGATACATGCCGGGTGTGTTATCTATAATCGGGCCGTGACCCGAGCGGGTAGTTATTTCAACAAATGCTACATCATTTTGTGTAAGATCCATATCCATCAATAGTGCAGTTGGAAGGAACCGTCCTTTATATTTTGCACTGTATTGCGATGATGACATTAGCTCAATTCCTTTTATATCTTCAGCATTATGTGATTGCAAATAAGTTTTGAGTGTCGTGAAATCAAGCGATGGGTATATGTTATTTAAAAATACTCCGTCTATTGAAAAAAACACTTTTTGAAAGTGGATATAAAACCAACGCGGATAGTGAGGTGGTAATTCCATTTCCCTGAAACCTTTAACATTTTCTTCAAGTAGTTGAAACCAATTTTTCTTTAGTGCTTTTTCCAAATCTTTCTCATCCATCACCATATCTGCACTGCCTGGTCCATTTAAATTTTGTGAGCCTTTGACTATTTTCTTTTCTGATATTTTTACTTCTTTCAGTATGTGCCCGCCCAAAGGCAAATATTCTTGTTGTGTAACTAATGAATTATTTTTAGAATAGGTAAGCAGGGTGGTGTCAGTATCTATATACCAGGGTATTATTGCAGGTGTATTTATCTTGGGAAAAATAAACGGTTCCGTTTCATCTATAGCAATGCCAACATTAAAACTTTTTCCATTTTTATTTACTGCTTTCAATACGAATATTGGTGTATCAGCTCTTGGGAAATGATGAAAAGTAAACCTGCCATAGTTGTCAGTTATTGTGTCCATTAAGATGGACGGGGATTTTGAAAATAAAAGTACATTAGTTCCCTTAACAGGCTTATGAAACAAGTTAAAAACGTGTCCGTTTACTGCAATTTCATGCTCGGGTTGGTATGTTAAGGTGTGTGGATTAAATTTAAGCTCCCAATCATATCCTACCCAACCCTGTGTTAGCAGCAGATTGTCAAGTGCTTGCCAGGATTCGGCGGTTTTTGATAGTAAATAATAGCCGGGCTGATCAATATATCCCTTTAATTCCGGAGTTAGTAGCATTTGGGTGAATATATCTGCATTGTTTAATGTATCTGTTTTAACCAATGCATCGTCAGTAACAGCCATCGAAAAATTTCCGGCAATTGGTTTTCCCGCTTTATCTGTGACGTTTATTTTTAGCGCTATACTATCCCGGGGAGCGTAATTTGATTGGTCTGGTTTGAATTCTATATTAAAATTATCATGATGATCGATATAAATCATCCGGTCGTGCAATGGTCGTTTGTCGGCAGTCATCACCTCTAAATGTGTTATGCCAGTTGGAAATAGACTTTTCGCAATTTTTCTTTTGATAAAGCCACCATCATTAAAGTTGAAAATAGCCGCATAACATATAACACCACGCGCTTTACCAATTAAAAAATAACTATTGTTGTGACGAGTGAGGTCATTGGTGGCAAAAACAGATACTTCCAATGAATCACTTTGCAGTAGGTTTCCTATTCTTAAGGAAGTACCAGAAGCTTTTATAACTGGTAAAGGGTATTCTTTAGTAGTACCATTGGGAAGGGTTACTTTTGCTGTATATGTTTCGCCATTTTGCACGGCCA
Organism: Mucilaginibacter sp.; assembly: GCF_965277465.1. Classification (GTDB taxonomy): domain Bacteria; phylum Bacteroidota; class Bacteroidia; order Sphingobacteriales; family Sphingobacteriaceae; genus Mucilaginibacter. The sequence continues at coordinate 441,964 of NZ_CBDICW010000001.1, read as the reverse complement.
GGTCAAAGCTGCCCATGCCATAGCGAAAGGTTTTGAATTCGGCTACCTGTTTTTTGTCATGCGTGGTAATTATACCCGAAACAGCGATCCCTTTACCATCTTCGCCAATGGCTTTAAAACCTACATGTGCAGTTAAACCGGCCACAAGGTATCCTCCTTCTGGCAGAAATTGAACGTCTATATCTTGTGGTAAATTTAAAATAACGGGTATAACTGCCTTTTTACCAGCAGGTATACTTTCGGCAATAATACTTAAGTTACGGGCTTTGTTTGGGGCCTTGAAATTTACATTTAGTAAACCGTTATTATCAGTTTGCATAACTTGTTTGTACAGGTGTTTTTCGCCTGCCATTACCTGCAATCGTACTGTTTTGTTGGCAGCCGGTATTTTGTTTATATCGTTAAGCAATAACTTAACTTTTACAGTATCACCGTTACGTGTTGGTTCATTCAACTGCTTATTTATCAGCCATTCGTTTTCGCCGCTACCTGCGATGTAAAAGCTTTTGCTAAAGAAGTGCTCCTGCCCCAAATTACGCATCCAGTTTGTGTAGGCGTGGATAGTGTAAGACCCCGGGATAAAACCTTCTTTTTCGCTAAGGCTCAGGTTTCCCCAACCAAGGCCGTTTTGTACAGGTATCCTGTAATGTTTAATCAACGTGCTGCTGTCGTTGGCTATGTCTATATTGATGATACCGCTTTTGTCGGATGCAGTTAAAAAAGAATTTAAAAGGTACGTCTTAAACCATATGGTATCGCCAATGGCATAATAAGGTTTGTCAAATTGCAAGTAGATTTTTTCATTAGGGGCTATTTTATTAAGGCTATCGTACGAGGTTTTTATCTTTAAAAGTGTGTCGTGCAATTGCTTCGACTGGCTTAAAGCGACATGATGGCTAACTGAAAGACAAAAAATGATGATAAAAATTTTATTAACTGCTTTAAAGTTCAGTGAGGCAATTCTCATCAATATTTTAAAACGAGTTTTCATATCAGTAATGTTGATTCCATTTTGCCTGTTTGATTTCTATTCTATAGCCTACCGAAGCATCCAGTTAGTCCTAATATAAGGTATAAATAAATTCAACTCAGATAATTTAAAATTTTAAATTCTACATAGAGTTACCTCCTTTTGGTCGCGACCACATTTATACCCATCCATGGGAACGTCATGGGAAATATTATTTAAAAGCTTTTAGATGAAAATCTAGAGGCTTTTTTGTTGAATTTATTATAACTTAGTAAACCATGCATGACAAACCGATTAAAAGGAAAAATATTTTAATATTTTTTTAGTGGTAGAGGCGTTTTTAATTTGGTTATATTTTTATGCACAACCTTTGTGTGAACCCTGTAAAGTAGGATCGCCATGCCCACCTTGTATATCTGAAAGTCAAAAAATAATCAGAGTAATAATTTTGTTGTTGCCCATTTTATTTACAGCTACTTTCTTTTACAAAAGAAAACTTACGACGAAAAATGCTAATTAATAATAGTGTTACGGATTGAATTAAAAATCATTCTCCAATCCCGCCGCACTATGCAAATCACCCATAAAAGAGTTCGAGTTTAGTAGTCTAAGGGCCACATTTACACCCATCCATAGGAGCGGTATGGGAAAGATTAGAAAGCCTTTAGATTAAAGTCAGGGCCTTTTTATTTTTCTTTTGTAGCATAGTATTATGCTTAAAACCTTAATTGCAATATTGCTTTCATCAATAATTCTTGTTTTCCAATTTGGATGTAAATTCAAAAAAGAACAACAGCACAACACGGGCAAAAAAGAATTTGAAGGGGTAGTTACTTATCATGAAATTAGCAAAATCAGTGATGGGCATATTAATATAGATGATACTGTGCAATTGTTTTATGCTAACGGAAATTATGTTAACATTCATTCAGACGCATCGCCAATGCCTCACATAGTTAAAGATTATTATTTTGGAGAGAAGCCATTACGCTTATTTATGCTGAATACTTCGGATACCTTATATCAAGTCAACCTGAATTTTCCAGTTGAAAAGCTGGACAACTTTAAAGTAAAAAAGATTAATGATCAAATATTTTCAAAAAAGTGTGAAAGCATCGAATTAAGCTCCAAGTATCCCGGAAAAGACTCCACCACTTACACAGATTTTGTCTTTGTATTTTCAAGAGGCTATTTAAATATTGATAAAGAACATTTTAAAAACTGGAATCTTGGATTCTTTAACAAAGTCACCGAAGAGTCGGGTGCCTTTTATTTGAAATTTAAAGCAGTTCATTATGGCAGTTCGCACAAAAATATTTTATCAATTAAAACGTATGATGTTATAGCTGTAAAAGAACAAACTGTCGATCCAATACTGTTTGAAATTGATGTTTCGAAAGTTAAAGAATATAAATAATTATCAAAAAAACAAATACTAAAAATTGCTGATAATCATCCTCTAAACCTGTCTCACAATGCAAATCAGCCATAAAAGAGTTCGAGTTTTGTAGTCTAATTAAGAGGCTATATACGTATTAGACCAAACTATTAATTATATTTTATTTGCTTTTCTTTTTTTGACGATCTTCCCAATCAGCCAAAAGATAGATATTATAACTATCAAAGTTATTATCGACCAAATTATCAATCCTGTTTCTGGTGTCATAGTTATTGATTTCTATATTTGGTTTTCGGTTTATCCTTTTGTCCTTCTCCGCTCCCGCGAGTTTTCAACTCGTAATTAAACAGCGTTATACCGCAAGGCTTTCTACCTGATCATTTTCGATCAGGCTTTTTTCAATTCTGTTTCATACAGCACCGTTCCCTGCATGTTGATCACTTTAGCATGGAACCTGTTTTTATCTACCGAAAAATACATAAAGCCGTGTTCTGAGGCCTGGAAGCGGCTATAAGGAATGCCGGTATGTACCGGGGTAAGCTCCGAACCGGCGCCTGATATAAACTGATGCGTGTAACCTTCGGGCTTTAAATGCTGTAAAGAGTGATCGTGCCCCGAAAGAAAAACATCAACCTTATGCTTTTCAAACACATCGGCCATTACTTTTCTTACGGTTAATGTATCATAGTTATTTATACGCGGGCCTACAGTGTAAAAAGGGTGATGGCCCACAACAATTTTCCATTTTATATTTGCGGCGGCGTTGGCCAGGGTATCATTTATCCAGTCGAGTTGTTTGGCAACATAGTCTTTTTTTGTTTCAAACAGCACGGGGTCGGTATCTATCATCACAAAAAGCGCCTTATCATTTTCGCTGCCAAGCGCCACTTCCTTAGTATAATACTTAGCCGGCATGTTCCAGCGGCGGCTTACTTTGCTGTACCTCACCTGGGCATCCGGGTCTGTCCCGTAATCATGATTACCTAAAATCAGGAACCAATCGCATTGCAAAGAATGTGCTGTATATATGTTTTCGAACGAATAATGAAACTGAGGATCGTTTTCGCTGATTACGCCTAAAGGGTAAAAATTATCGCCTACTGAAATTACAAAATTGTTGGGATGCGCCGCTCCCCATAAGCCCATTTGCTTGGCAACCTCCTGCTGATCATATTCGCCATTGCGCCCCCAATCGCCAACGGCCATAAAATTTAAGGGGAAATCATTGCTTAGTGCGGCACGCGGAGTTACGTCGTCGCTGCTTAAATGTGTAACCGGCATTTCAGCTAATGCGCTTAGCGGTGCTACCAAAGAGGTACCTATGGCCGTTAAAGCGGCATTTTTAACAAAATCTCTGCGTTTCATGCGTAATTATTTAAGGGGTATTTAAAAAATAGTTTACCGCTGGCTAACTTATTAAACATACATAGGTATAGGAATAAGGAATTGTTAAGGAATTATAAATTAGTTACCGATACGGAATTGGCATTAAAAAAATATCCGTTTAACCGCGAAATTAAATAGTATAACAGGCTGGCGCCACATTGATATTAGGAGCAATACTGAATAATATATGATTAATAATATTTAATAGATGGAATGCAATAAAATCCGGTTTGCGTAAAAGCTAAAATATTGCTTACTGATTATTTAATAATATAAGGGTTATATAACGTTAATATTTGTTGGATTTTGGCCTGTTTATTTAGAATTTGTTAACTTTTTGATATTGTAACACGCCTGTTACGATAACAACGCGGGGGTAATTTTGTGCGATAAATAAATCGCAAATGAAAAGAAACTTACTTAAAAATTCACGGTCGCTACTATTAATGGTGGCCTTGCTTATGCTCTGCGGCAGTCTTTTTGCCCAAACCATACCGGTTAGGGGGATTGTTTTAGACAACAACAACCAGCCTTTACCAGGTGTTACAGTTGTTATAAAAGGTAGCGTTAAAGGCACTGTTACAGGTGTTGAAGGGCGTTTTACCATAGCTGTTGAAAAAGGGCAAACGCTTGTTTTCAGATCAATAGGTTATGTAACCCAGGAGTCTGTTATTAATGATGCCTTTGTATCTATCCAGCTTGCGCAGGATAGCAAAGCGCTAACCGAGGTTGTAGTTACAGCCTTAGGTGTAAAAAAAGAATTTCAAAAACTTGGTTACTCACAATCGCAGGTTAAAGGCGACGAGATGACCACCGCAAGGGATGCAAATCCTTTAAACTCCTTATCGGGTAAAATTGCCGGTTTAAATATTGGTGCCAATGCTGAATTTGGCGGCGCACCAACCGTTGTTTTACGTGGTAGTAAAGACATCCTTTACGTAGTAGATGGCGAGCCGGTGGAATCAGACACTTACGATTTCAACGCTGATGACATTGATACCTATACTGTTTTGAAAGGCCCAAATGCGGCGGCTCTTTACGGTTTTAGAGGTATTAACGGTGCCATTATTATCACTACTAAAAAAGGTACTAAAGATAAAAAAGGCTGGCAAATTGATTTTAACAGCACAACCGAAGCTGAAAAAGGCTTTTTAGTATTGCCACAAAGCCAAACACAATATGGCCGCGGAACAGGTTTTGCTTACACTTACGGTAACGTATTGTATGATAACACCCAGCGTTTACCTGAGTGGGGTCCACGTTTTGATGGCGTGTTCCAAACACAGCAGTATGACAGCCCTTATGATTTGGTAACAGGTATAAGACAAAAAACACCTTGGCTTGCCCGTGGTGCCAACAACTTCAATAATTTTGTTCAAACCGGTTACACTACTACCAATACATTATCGGTAGCAGCCAGCGGATCGAACTATGATATTCATACGTCATACGGCCACACCTATCAGCAGGGCGATTTCCCTAACACTAAATTAAACATTGATAATTTTAAATTATCTGCCGGGTATGATATTTCGCCTAAACTTCGTGTGGATGCAGATTTAAACCTTAATGAGCAATATTCGCCAAACATTCCGGATGTTGATTATAGCCCGCAAAGCTATGTTTACATGTTTAAGGTTTATGGATCGGCAGATTATGATGTAAGATCATTAAAAAATGTTTACCAGGGTCCACAAGGCGTACCCGGATTAACCCAATATGCACAGGAATACGGCCGTTTGAATAACCCTTATTTTGTTGCCGACCAATGGTTAAAAGGTAGAACAAAAGAAACTATTTACGGATCATTGAAGCTGACGTACAAATTCACTAAGGATTTGAGTTTAAGCGTACGTTCAGCCCTGGATACTTATAACGAAACCAATACGGAGGATGTACCTGCAGGTGCCAACCTTAACCAATACCTACCATGGTATAAGTTTGGCTGGTATGGTGATTATCGCGAAGACCGCCGTAATTTGCTGGAAAACAATACAGATGTGTTGTTAAACTACAACCATAAATTTGGTAGCTGGAATGTTTCGGCCTTAGGTGGTGCTAACGAACGTTCATTTACTTACAATTCTGAGTGGGCTACTACTCAAAACCTGTCATTACCTGGTGTTTATAACCTGAATAACTCTGCATCAAAGCCATATTCGTACAATTTTGATTCGAAAATGCAGGTTAACAGCGCTTATTATTCATTTGATGCTGGTTACAAAAACTATTTCAACATCAATACTACTGGCCGTGTAGATCACCTTTCTACGCTTCCTTCAGGTAATAACACCTTCTTTTACCCATCTGTTTCATTAAGCAGTGTATTAACTGATTACTTTAAATTACCTGAATTTATTTCGTTCCTGAAAATTCGTGGTTCATTTGCTGACGTAAAAGGCGGTTTAACTTCACCAACTATCGGAAGCTCGTACAATGCTTTGCAATCAACAGCTTTAGGTACCGGCTGGAACTCAAAACCAGTTAGTGGTTTATTAGGTTACGGATCAGAACTTTATACCCCGTATAATGGTCCAACTTATGTAAATGAATCGCCAAATGCATCAACCACTTATTACAATGGTACTGCATCGGTTTCCTTATCTAATACCATTGCAAATGCTAAGATCAAGCCTTATGATGTTCAATCTTACGAGGCTGGTTTCGACGCGAAATTTTTAGGTAACAGGTTGGGTTTAAACGCAACTTATTTTACTACAACCAATGGTCCTAATATTTTCCAGTTGCCGGTATCGTCAGCAACAACCTTTAGCAACCAGTTGGTAAACGGTGTTACTACACTTAAAAAAGGTTTCGAAATTGAATTGATGGGAAGTATCCTGAAAAATGCTGATGGCTTAAACTGGGATATTAACGCCAACTATTCTACCTATAAAGAAACCCTTAAAGAGATTTACGGCGCGCAAACTTTATTGCAGCAAAATGGTCACAACTACAAAGTTGGTGACAGGTTAGATGATATCTACGGAACTAAATTTGTAAGGGACGGAAGCGGAAACATCATTAACAGTTATTCGGTTGATGGAACTGGTAAAGTAACCGGTGGTTTGCCTATCTCATCACCAGGTGGTATTGCAAATAACGGTTTCCTGGGCCATGCTAATCCTGATTTTTCATTCGGTATTACCAACAGCTTCCGTTACAAAAACTTCTCGTTAAGCTTCCAGTTTGATGGCCGTATAGGCGGTAAGATCTATGACAGAACTTATTACCAGGCAATGAATGGTGGTACAGCAATTGAAACAGCAACAGGCGCTTATGGTGCAGCACGTTTAGCTGAATGGAACAGTACAAAAGAAGGTACACAATCTGCAACGCCGGCATTTGTTGGCCCGGGTGTACATATTGTAAGCGGAACACCTACTTATGCTAACGGACAGATCACTAACCTTAGCCAGTTAACCTTTGCGCCAAACGTAACGCCTGTTACAGTACAGAGTTATATTTCAAGCGGCATCGCAGGTAACTTTGATGAGTATTACATGATCAGCCGCTCTTATGCAAAATTAAGAGAAGCTACTATTGGCTATTCACTGCCTGCAAGCATGTTGAAAGGTTCGTTCATCAAAAAAGTGAGTGTATCTATAGTTGGGCGTAACCTGCTGTACTTTGCAGCACGTAAAGACATTGACCTTGACCAGTATGCTTCGGGTTACAACGCTTCAGACCGTACCCTGGTTGGTACCAACGGAGGCAGCGATCTTGAAAGCCCAACCTCACGTCGTTACGGTTTCAACATCCATTTAACATTCTAATTGTGTAATCGATTTTAAAGAAAATTTATGAAGATAAAATCAATAATTCCATTCGCTCTATTGTTATCAATAGGCATGGTATCTATAACAGGTTGTCAGAAAGGAGATCTGATCGACAACCCGAATGTGGCAGGTGCCAGCTCAATAGTTCCACCTACTTTATTACTGAATGCATTAACAGCAAACTTAATCAGATCGGCAGAGCAGCCTTTTGCACAATCGCAGGTTGCCGCACAGTTTGACATAGCCAATTACTCTTACTACAGAGGTAGCAACAGCTACAACTTTGGTAATACTACTGATAGCTATGACATTTTAAAATATGCATTAAAGCTACAGCAGCAAACAACAGCACAGTTGGGTAATCAAACTAATAAATATTATGCATTAGGTCAGTTTTTTAAGGCCTATTCAGGTATATGGTTATCGCAGCGTGTTGGTGATATTCCTTTTTCAGCAGCAGGCAGTGTAAGCAACTTAACCCCTAAGTATGATACCCAGCACGATGTTTATAAAAGCGCACTTGCGTTGCTTGATAATGCTAATTCATTATTGGGGGCTCTTATAACCGCTAATCCTTCACTGGGTTCACAGGTACTTGATTCGGGCGATATTTATGGTTTTACCTATTTGCAGTGGCAAAAACTGATCAATACCTACCGTTTAAGGGTACTTATCAGCTTAAGCAAACGCGCTGCTGATAATTCAGATCTGGCAATACCAACCCAATTTGCAACAATCATCAATAACCCAACCCAGTATCCAATCATGACGTCAAATAATGATAACCTGGTTTATAAGTATAATGCTGTAAACAGGTATGCCACATTTGCACAGGGTTATGATCCTTACAACAACTATGCAAACGTAGGCAGTGTTTATATCAACCTGATGTCGTCAACTAACGATCCGCGCATATTTGCAGTTGCAACACCTGCACCTGCACAGGTAGCCGGTGGTAAAAATGTAAATGATTTTACAGCGTTTGTTGGTTCAGATCCTGATATCTCTCAGGCTGCCTTGTTAACAACATCAACAGCCGGTGGTTATTCGTTTTCAAACTTTACCCGTTATTACAGTTCAAACATTGGTGTAAATGCCGAGCCGTTTGTATTTATCGGTTACTCAGAAATGTGCTTTAACATTGCCGAAGCTGTAAACCTTGGATGGGTATCAGGCCAAAGTGCTGCAACATGGTACACAAATGGTATCAATGCATCTTTAGCTAATTATGGCATAACTGATGGGAAAGTGTTAACCATTACCTACCCGGTTTCATTAACCAGCGCGGTGCTTAACCCTAAGGGCCTAAAACAAGGCGATGTTTGGGGAACAGCAACCGTTAATCTTTCGGCCTTTTACGCCAGCGTAGCTTATGCAGGTAATACTGCTGCCGGCCTTAAACAAATATTAACGCAAAAGTATATCTCGTTAAACAACAACTCTGGTTGGGAAGCATTTTACAACTACCGCCGCACGGGTGTTCCGGCACTTGCACAAGGTGGTTCGGGTATTGGTACGCCTAACAATTTAATACCGCGCCGCTGGCAATATCCTGCTACCGAATCGGCCTATAATACAGCAAATTACCAATCGGCTTTAGGTTCACAATTTGGTGGTACCGACGACCCGACTAAAGATACCTGGCTTACAAAATAATGGATAAATAAATTTTTTTTAACGAGCAGGGGACTTTAGCCGGGGCCCCTGCTTTTTTAATTTTAATAATTATGAAAAAGAGGATATTATTTTTTGGTGCGCTGCTGATAGCAGGAAGCACCTTTGCACAAGTTGCAGATAGTGTAAAAAGACATGTAGTTTTGCAGGGGGCTGCAAATTTTCGCGATTTAGGCGGATACAAAACAGTCGACGGCCACCATGTTAAATGGGGAGAGATTTACAGGAGCGCCGACATTAGTAAACTTACCGATGCCGACCTTTTGGTTTTAAAAAACAAGGGCATCAGTTGCGATGTTGACTTGCGCGGGCACCAGGAATCGGCAAAAGCCCCGGATCGCATCATCCCCGGAGTTGATTATATATTGAGTCCTGCCGGAAGCGATGGCCTTAACGATTGGATGAAGGGCATTGCCAAATTAAAAGGCAACGCAGGCGATTCTGTAATGGTAGCCTATTATAGTAATACCGATTCGCTTGCTGCGCGGTACAAACCGTTTTTTAGTAAACTGCTTGATTTGCCAACAGATAAAAGCCTGCTGTTCCATTGCACAGCCGGTAAAGACCGTACTGGCATAGGTGCAGCTTTATTGTTGTATACTTTGGGCGTTCCTTACAATACTATAATGCAGGATTACCTGGCTACCAATTATTACCGTACTGCCGAAAACGAGAAAATGATTTCGGGAATGGTAGGCATGATGCACATGGATAAGGATGTAGCCACAGATATGCTGCAAGCTAAAAAGGAATACTTGGATGCTACCTTTAACGCGCTTAAAAAGCGTTATGGATCTGTAGATAATTTTTTGACGGTTGAGGTTGGCCTTGACGCGCAAAAAAGGCAAACGCTTAAAAATAAATTTTTAGAGTAAATATTTATTTTTAAGCGTTATTAATATCATAAGATGATCAGAAATGCGATGATAACAGATGCAGCGGCGATCCGGTTGTTACTTGATCAGTTGGATTACCCAACGGAAGACGGGTTTGTGGCGGGTAAACTACCCGAAATGATGGCCCACCCCGATCAGGAGTTGCTGGTATATCAGCAAGGCGAGGATGTTGCAGGCTTTGTTTCGCTCCACTTTGTACCACAAATAGGTTTGCAGGGTGCATTTGCTATTATTTGTTACTTCGCTATTGATAAAGCTTATCGCAGTAAAGGAATCGGCGCTAAACTTGAAGCGCATTGCATCCAGCTGGCCAAACAACGCAAATGCGACAGGATACAGGTGCACTGCCATATCAGGCGCGAAGATGCACACCGGTTTTATGAGCGACAAGGTTTTAAAGAAACAAGAAAGTATTTTACAAAAGATTTGAAAACCAGTTAGCGATGGTTTCATTAAAAAGGCCTGAACGGCTTTTTCACGTTAGCGAAGAGTCCGGTATAAAGGAGTTTATACCAAGGCCTTCGCTATTTTTTATTGAAGGCATTAAAGGCGATGTTGTTTTTGCCATTACTGAAAGCTTGCTGCATAATTATTTATTGCCACGGAATTGCCCCCGGGTAACTTTTTATCAATCACCTGCCACAAGCCCGGCGGATAAAGAAAGGTTTATGGGAGGTATTAGTGCAGGGCATGTTATTATAGTTGAATCCGGGTGGTATGAGGCCATCAGGGCAACAACTTTATATTGTTATGAGTTTTCTCCGGATACCTTTTCTTTGATAGATGAATGTGCCGGTTATTACATTTCGTATGAGCCTTTAAAACCTGTAAACGTTAAGAAAATAGAAAACATACTCCCCGAATTGCTTACCAGGGATATTGAATTGCGTTTTACGCCCTCGCTAATTGAAATTGCTGCCAAAGTAAGTGCATCAAGCCTTAACTTTTCACTCATCCGGATGCGTAACGCAAAAAAGTAAAAGGATATTGGCCGATTAAATAGAGTCACAAGGCAAAGCTATTTTCTAAACTAATTCCCAGTTTTTGTTGAAGAAGGCCGTATAATCATCCGTAAGGATTGATCGCCTGTGAAATAGGCTACCATCCAGTTATAGAAAGTTTTTGCACGGTTACGGTGTTTAATAAGCGATACAAGGTGGATAAACAGCCACATTAACCAGGCTACAAAGCCCGAAAAATGTATTTTAGGTTTAGGGAGATCAGCAACGGCTTTGGTTTTGCCAATAATTGCCATTGAGCCTTTGTCAAAATATTTAAATGGCTGCATGGTAAGTCCTTTAGCCATTAAGGTGAAATTTTTAGCCAGGGTTTTCCCCTGCTGTATGGCAACCTGTGCTACCTGCGGATGGCCACCGGGATAGTTTTTATCAGTTGTTTGCATGCAGGTATCGCCAATAGCATAAATGTTTGCTGTCCCGCTAACGTGGTTAAACTCATCTACCATCATTCTTTTGCTTGCGCTGTAACAAGAATCAGGGATGCCCTCAAATTTTTTGGCAGATACGCCTGCCGCCCAGATCAGGGTCTTAGATTCAATAACCTCGCCATTATCAAGGTAAACCATATCGCCGGTGTAATCTTTTACATGTACACCTAATTTAACGGTCACCCCAAGTCTGGTCAGCGTATTATAGGCATATTGCTGGGAGGCATCGCTCATCGGTTTCAGTAATGCCTTCCCACCGTCAACAAGATAAATTTTAGTATCCAGGCCGGCCAGCTCGGGGTATTCTTTGTAAATAATGGTTTTCATCTCGGCAAACATCCCCGATACCTCTACCCCAGTAGGGCCTCCTCCGGCTATAACTATGGTCAGGTATTTGTCTTTAACATCGTTGGGTGCTATAGCGGCTTCTTCCATTTGTTGCAGCAGGGTGTTGCGCATTTCAACCGCGTCGTTCAGCGTTTTCATGGGTATGGCATTTTTGCGCACATTCTCCATACCAAAATAGCTGGTTTCGGCACCGGTGGCAAAAACCAGGTAATCATAGCTTAGTTCGCCATCTTCAAGTATAATTTTGTTTTCGGCGGCCATCACTTCTTTTAACGTTCCTAAACGAAAATGCAGGTTGGCTTTACCATAAAATAATTTGCGGAAGGGGTAGCTAATACTGGTAGGTTCCAAAAATGCGGTTGCAACCTGGTATATCAATGGTGGGAAAAAATTATAGTTGTTGCGGTCAACTAAGGTAACCTCATAACTTTTATTGCCTGCTAAACCCAGTGCCAGGTTAACCCCGCCAAATCCGCCGCCGATGATGATGATTTTCATGGTAAGATAATTTAATATTGTGGATCCTGATTAAGTAAGAAGTGCTCAAAAAATTAATCTTCCCAAAAAGGCTGTTTCAATGCGGGTATTACACTTGTAAACCGATAATGATTTTTATAATGGGTAATTACATCTGTTCCGGCCGGAGTAGCTATCCCGCTGATCAAATGTCCGAATATTTCTTCCATTAAATCAATTGATTTATAAGCCGTTGCAGAAAATATTTGTTTATCCGAAATTAACAACAAGCTTTCCAGAAAAAACCTTGACATGGCTGCCACGTTAAAATCATCCTGGTATAGCTGCTGCTTAATCCCTTTTTCAATACTTGTTTTTATTGTTTCAATAATAAAGCCTTCCTTGTGCTGTATCACCGCTAAATAGGCCTTATGATGGTTTTTTTCCAGGTCGTGCAAAATAGCAGGGGTTAATTCCTGATACAGCTGCTGCACATAAATCATTGTGAAAAATAATTCAATAATGGGGTCCTTGCCTTGTTTAATGAATGCTTTACAGTTGCCGGTATTTTGTTGAATTGCCTGTTCAACAAAATGTTCAACTAAGGCGTCCTTACTTTCAAAAAATTTATAAATGGTACTTTTACCAATGCCCAGTTCAGTAGCAATAGTATCCATAGTAACAGACCGGAGGCCGTAATTAAGGAAAAGCTCATGTGCCTTTTGGGCTATTATTGCAGGAGTTTCCATGTTTTAATTAAGCTTAAATTTTATTGATGTATGATTCGCCGGTGATTAGTCAGCAGGGTATACTAAATGCTGCCAGCGGCTATCCACCAATGTGCCCAGCAGCTCATTTATTAAAAACTTGCAAAATGCAATCGTAACCACCTGCTTTTCATTTATATTTTTGGGTGATACCGTGTTTTGATAGCATATTTTAAACTTATCAATCACCGAAAGCCTGTCGTCATAATACATATTGAACCAGGTTTTTATGCCTTGCAATAGCTTGCCCGAAAGCACATAGTCTTTAGGTACTTTGCTTAACAGGTATGCGCTTAAAAAATCGTTTTTAATGATGTTTTCACGGGCATCAGTGTTATTAACATACAGGGTAAAGCAATTCTGTTTATACAGGGTGTCAATTTTTAACTCCAATTCATCGCGCAATTTTTCCGAAAGATCAATGTACCCGGATTCAAATAAAACAGGAGCTTTGAAATTTGCTTTCATATTTTGGTTATTAAAATTTATATAAACTATTTTTTTACACCCCCATGCTTGTAGCATAAGGCTTTGGTAGCATATAATATTGTTTCCACAGATGATTTGCGAAGGTGAATAACAGATTCATGATAGTAGCTGATAACGTGCTTAACCCTTTTATAAAACGATGAAAGTTTTGGCTTGATTAAAACACTGCAGAACGAGTCGATCAATCCGCCAATATTTATTCCTGTTGGATCAAAGTTTCTTACGATATAATCAATCATGATTTTAAAAACAGCAATATCAATCCAGTGCAAACAATTGGATATGTACCTGAATCCTATTGTTTTTAGCTCACTATTAATTATTGCTGTTTGCTTTTCCATTGTCGTTTTATAATATACCGGTTGTTTATTTCCAACCGCCGCCAAGGCTTTGGTAAAGGGTTACTATTGCGGTTAACTGCTGCAGCTTATCGCCTACGCTGCTTAATTGTGCCGCTAAATAGCCTTGTTCTGATGTCAATACATCGGTGTAAGTAACATAACCTCCTTTTAACAACAGGCGGTTATAATCAACCGATCTTTTCCAGGCATCCAATTGCAGCCCGCGTGTAACCGTTTTGTTTTTTGCAGACTGATAGCTGTGCAGCGCGTTTGAAACTTCCTGCCCTGCACCTAAAACCGTTTGCTGAAAGGTGAGCACATATTCGTCATACTGTGCTTTTGCCACCTGCAAGCGTTGCTTGTTAAGCCCATGATTAAAGATGGGTTGCGTTAACCCGCCAACCACATTTGCAAATATGGAGCCGGTATTAAACAGGTTGCCAATGGTAGCAGCTTGCCAGCCACCCTGTGCGGTAATGGTAAGCGAAGGGTAGAAATAAGCCCTTGCCACATTTATTTGCTCAAAATAGTAGCGTACGTTAAACTCGGCCGCCTGCACATCGGGGCGGTTGCTCAATATTTGTGCAGGTAAACCTGTTTGCATCAAAGTATCGGGCTGCTGCACCCCAAGTGAGTCGCGTTGAACAGCACCCGGCTGCCTGCCTATTAAAACACATATCGCGTTTTCGGTTTGGCTGATGTTGTTTTCCAGGTCGGGGATGGTTACTTCCGCAGCGTACCTGTTGGCTTCACTTTGTGCTACCGATGCTTCGTTAACGCGGTTAGCTTGTTTTAGCGCTTTATTGGTTTCTACATCGTTTTTATAACTTTCAACTGTTTCTTTGGTAATGGCCAGTTGCTTATCATAAGCCAGTAAATTATAATAATCAGTAGCAATATTGGCTATCAGTTGTGTTTGCACGGCCCGCCTGTTGGCGTAGCTTTGCAGTAATGAGGCCAGTGCTGCTTTTTGGGCACCTTTTAATTTGCCCCATAAGTCAATTTCCCAGCTGGCAGTACCCGATAGTTCGTAAAGGTTATTGGGGAAGATCCCTAATGAGCCCCCTTCCGAAGCAGATGTACGTTGCCTGGTATATTGCGGTTCAATGCTAAGTGTTGGCAGGTAAGCCGCTTTGCTCTGGCGCAAATTTGCTTCGGCCTGGTTTATCCGGGTAACAGCAATTTTAAGGTCATAGCTGTTGTTTATGCCTTCCTGTAGTAAAGCCTGTAGCTTTTGATCGGTAAACATTTGTTTCCACGAGATATTAGCCATTGATGCCGTATCCCCCTGGTTTGTACCCCGGTATAAACTATCCGTTTTAACCTGCGGGCGAACATACTTTTGCCGCGAATTACACGATGGCAACAGGATGATGGCTGCTGCAACTATTACAGCAAGCCTTGCTAAATATTTTAAGTTCATAAACATTTTATTTATTGGGTACCATGCCATCGGTTAATTCATCATCTTTTGCTTTTCCGCTAAACTTATCTTGCAGGGTTTGGAAAATAATATACAGCACCGGGATTACGAATACACCGAATACCGTACCCACCAACATACCCCCAACTGCGCCTGTACCTATTGAGCGGTTGCCTATTGCGCCAACGCCTGATGCAAACATTAGCGGCATTAAACCAAAGATGAAGGCAAGTGAGGTCATCAATATAGGGCGCAAACGGGCGGTAGCTGCTTCAATAGCGGCTTGTACTATGTGCATTCCCTTTTCGCGCCTTGCAACTGCATACTGTACAATAAGGATGGCGTTTTTGGCCAAAAGGCCGATCAGCATCACTACCGAGATCTGCATGTAGATATTATTATCAATACCCATTATTTTGGCGAAAAGATATACGCCTGATAATCCAACGGGTAAGGAACACAATACCGATAACGGGATGATATAGCTTTCATATAATGCGCTTAGCAGGAAGAATACAAATATTACGCACAAGGCATATATGAATATGGTTTGGCTCCCTGCACTCTCTTCTTCCCGCGATAAGCCGGAGTAATCAAAACTATAACCTGCAGGCAAGGTTTTGGCCGCAGTTTCCTGTACGGCTTTAATGGCGTCGCCGCTGCTAAAGCCAGCTTTTGGGCTGCCTAATACCGATATATTATTAAATAAATTGAACCTGGATAAACTTTGAGGCCCGTTAATTGGCGTAAGCGTAACAAATTCAGACACAGGAGCCATAGTGCCCGATGAATTTTTAACGTAAATATTGTTAAGGCCCTGCATGTTGCTCCGGTATTTGTCGTCGGCCTGCACCATTACCCGGTATTGTTTGCCAAACTCATTAAAGGTAGAAGCATAAAGGCCGCCATAATAACCCTGCATGGTGCTGGTAATATCGCTTACCAGTACACCGGCTTGCTTAGCCCTTGGCACATTAACCGACATAAGGTATTGCGGGTAATTAGGGTTGAAACCTGTAGCGCCGTACAATATCTCGGGCCTTTGGTTCAATGCGCCTAAAAAGCCACCTGCAACTTTGTAAAAATCCTGTATGCTGCCGCCGGTTTTATCTTGCAATTCAATAGTGAAACCGCTTGAGTTACCAAAGCCGGGAACAGTTGGGGGAGTAAAAAACAGGATCTTCGCATTTTTTATGCCTGCGGTCATCCCAAAAAGCTGACCAATAACATCATCAATTTTTACCCCTTTTCTATCATCCCAGGGTTTTAGTTTAAAAAACAAGAGTGCAAAGTTGCTGCCATTGCCATTAATAATACTTACGCCCGTTACCGCCGCTGAATGTATAATTACAGGTATTTTATACGACATGTTGTTTACCATAGTTGCCACAGCCTGCGATTGTTCAAGCGATGAACCAGGCGGCAGGCTAATATCAGCAATGATGGTACCCTGATCTTCGTTGGGCACAAAGCCGCTTGGGGTTGTTTTCATGGTGTAAACCAGCATGGCTAAAAAACCAAGCACAACTACGGGTACAATCCATCGTTTTTTGCTTAAAAAGCCAATTGATGTCTGGTACTTTTTCTTTAATGCATCAAACCCAACATTAAAGGCTGCATAAAAACGCTGCAACAGGTTTTTCTTTTTTGATTCGTGCTCATCATGCGGTTTAAGGAACAAAGCACACAACGCCGGGCTTAACGTTAGGGCATTAATAGCCGAAATAACAATTGCCGAAGCCAGTGTTAAACCAAATTGCTTAAAAAACACACCTGAACTGCCGCTGATAAATGATACCGGGATAAATACTGCTGCCATAACCAAAGTAATGGCTACGATGGTTCCACCCAGTTCACTCATAGCATCAACCGATGCATCATGGGCAGATTTATAGCCCTCATCCAGCTTGGCGTGTACCGCCTCTACCACAACTATGGCATCATCCACCACAATACCAATGGCCAGTACTAAGGCAAATAAGGTTAAAAGGTTAATGGTAAAGCCGAAAAGGCTGAGGCAGGCAAATGTACCTATGATAGATACCAATACAGAAATACCCGGGATTAAGGTTGACCTAAAATCCTGAAGGAAAACAAATACCACAATAAACACCAGGATATAAGCTTCAATAAGCGTTTCAACTACTTTGTTTATAGATGCACCTAAAAAATCATTGGCATTGATTAGGGATACATAACTAACCCCTTTTGGAAATGTTAAGGAAGCCTTATCAAGCGCGGCAACAGTTTCTTTAATAATGGTTTGGGCGTTTGAGCCCGCAACCTGGGTTACCGCAATAACAGAGGCCGGTTTATCATCTGTGCTCAGCGCGGTTGAATAAGTAAGTGAACCTAATTCAAGCCTTGCTATATCTTTTAACCTTAATACCGAGCCATTGGCATTTGATTTCATTACGATGTTGCCAAACTGGGCGGTATCAATCAGTTTGCCTGTATATTGAATGGTGTATTGAAAAACCTGGTTGCTGTTTTCGCCAAACTTACCCGGTGCCGCATCAATATTCTGTTCGGCCAGGGCATTGTTTACATCGCCGGGGGTTATGCCATAGCTGGCCATTACATCCGGTTTAAGCCAGATCCGCATGGCGTAATCCCTTGCGCCAAATGCCGTTACACTGCCAACTCCATTTATCCTTTTAATTTCGGGGATGAGGTTAATGTTGGCATAGTTGTTTAAAAAGGTTTGGTCGTAAGCGGGGTTATCGCTTTTTAACGAGAAAATAAGCAGGTTGCTGCTTTGTTGTTTTTGTACGGTAACGCCTGCTTTGGTAACCTCGGCGGGTAATACCGGGCTGGCAATTGATACCCTGTTTTGCACGTTTACCGCATCAATATCGGGGTTAGTGCCCAGTTTAAAATAAATGGTTATGGTGGCTCCGCCATCGTTTGTTGCCGATGAGGTAATATAGGTCATTCCTTCAACACCGTTGATCTGCTCTTCGAGCGGAACAATCACATTGCGTTGTATTACCCCTGCGCTTGCACCCGTATAGGTTGCAGATACCACAACCGTAGGCGGGGCTATTTCCGGGTATTGCGAAACGGGCAGCCCCAGGTAGGCCAATACGCCCAGTATCACTATCATAACTGATATTACTGTTGATAATACCGGTCTTTCTATGAATATTTTAAGCATAATAATGTTTCTTAATTTCAGGCAGACTGCCCGGTTCCTTATTTTTGTTTTAAGCTATTCTTAGCCGGGTGTTTAGCTGCGGCATACAAGGTATCGGCATTAACCGGCATGGGTTTTATAGCCATGCCAGGTTTTAAATTTGCAACGCCTTCTATCACAATTCTGTCACCTGGTTTTAAACCGCCCTTCACTATATATAAGTTGCCTATGGAATTTTGAGATAATTGAACGGGGGTGTTTACTGTGCTGTCTTTATCGCTAACGGCGTACACAAATTTTTTACCCTGCAAATCATATGTAGCATTTTGAGGGATCAGGATGGCCGTATCTAAAGGGACAGGTATACTGATGGTTGCGCTGTTCCCGCTTCTTATCAACCCAAGGGAGTTTGGGAAATTGGCCCTTAAACTTACTGAACCGGTTTCGGTACTTACCATACCGCTTGCCATTACTATGCGGCCTTTTACCGGGTACTCGGTGCCATCTGCTAATATGAGCGATACATCTGCGGTTGTGGCCAGCTTATCTTTAAGCGTTTTTCCTTTGGTGATTCGTAAAAACTCCAGCAGTTGCTTTTCGTTTAATGAAAAATATACATATACGTTTTGCGTATTGTACACAGTGGTAAGCGGATTAGTAGATGTGCTGGTTATTAAACTGCCAACTTTATAAGGTATGGTACTGATCACCCCGTCGGCCGGGCTGGTTAAATAGGTATAACCCACATTCACTTTCGCGTTTAGTAAGTCGGCTTTTGCCGATGCCAGGGATGCTTGTTTTGCTTGTAAAGTATATTCGTCTGATTTCAGTTCGTAATTACTGATGATATTTTTATCAACCAGCGGTTTTACCTTCTCTACATTCATCTGGGCGGTCATTACATCAGCTTCAGCTATTTTTACCGATGCTTCTGCACTTCTTAAGGCTGCATCATATTGCGGATTCCTGAGTTGAAAAAGCGGCTGCCCTTTGTGCACCACCGCACCTTCATCAACAAATATTTTTTCAATATAGCCGTCAACTTTAGGGCGTATCTCAATATCCTGTTCGCCTTGAATGGTTGCGGGATAAGTATTGTACATAGTGGCCGCGCCTGAGTAAACGGCTGCGGTTTTATAAGGTGCAGGCCCTGTTGGGGCACCTGGCCCACCCGGGCCGCCGGCACCTGCACCCGGTTTAGCCCCGCTATGGCAAGCTGCAAATAACAGGGGGAAGGTTGATAGCATTGTAAACGCTATATGTTTTTGGAGTGATTTGATCGTTACCATGAATGTTTTAATTAAAATCTTAACTATACATAGCCTGAGTTATTCAGGCTATTTTTAAATTTTGTAACGGGCAGCTCAGCTACCCGCATAAACGCGGATAAAGCCGTTTACCAATTAATTAAGCAAAGGTTGGATAAATGAGAACCCCAAAAAATGTTGAAAGGGGGAAGAAATATGTCTATATGGCGCAAAATGGAACCTGGCAGCATTTGTTAAGTGTATAAACAAAAGCCGCTGGTTTAATATACCTTACCTAAGTAAGCCTGTATGCGGTGTATTGTTTTGCTTAATGCCTGTTTATTATAAAAGCTACAATAAACAGGGCAATATGAGCACCTCAATCGGTTTTTGAGCTTTTGCGCCTTTAATTGAAAAAGCGTGCAGATGACATAAAACGCCCACATTTAAACATTCTTATGCGCTTTAATCTCCTGTTACTTTGTTGTGTGCTTAGCGCAGGTTTATTATTATCAGGTTTTGTAAATCTTTATCAGATGTCCTTAGAAAAAAAAATAGTGCTGATCGCCGGGCGTAAAAGCATAGCCATGATCAGCATAGTAAAGATGCTTTTAAATGAAAAAGCTACCATCATAGTGGTTGCAAAAAGCGCATCCGATCTGGATTTTATAAATGAGATCAAAGCGGCCAACGATGAGGCCAATCTGGTTACTATTTTGGTCGACTATCCTGATTATTATAAAGCCGTTGAAATTGTTGACGAGATCACAGAATCATTTGGCCGCATAGACGCCTGCATCTTCTATTTCGAATCGCCGGCAATTGAAGTTCACCTGCTGGATACAGATATTACTGATTGGGAAAAGATGGTGGAGCTGAATATTTCTGCCTATTACGTTGCCGTACGGTCGGTTTTTGAGGCCATGAAAGTAAACCGGCAAGGCTTGTTTGTAAGTATCCATGAACGGTTAACGGACTGCGCTCATCACTCATCAAAACTGGCGCAATTATCAAAAAGTATCCATAAGGAAATGGCCGGGATGTTTTTTGATGAACTTGAAAACTTCGGTATCCGGTTTTATCATTTGTTAGTTGAAAAAGAAGATGATGCCGAAAGCGCAGGCCCATTTGTGCGCCAGTTATTTGAAACGGGAATACCTGCTAAAAGCGATTTGTTTTTACACATACCCCAGCGTAAATAACAGTAGCTGTTTGATACATATAAACGAAGCATAAAAAATTAAATTTTAAGGGCAACGCTAATTTTACACGCCGCAGAACACGATTAGCTATCTTTATGCCTACTTTTAATTAGTTTTTAAAACGTCATTTTGCTAATATGCCGCCAATACCACCCTTTATTCAGCGTTATTCTATCGGCGATTTGAGTGCAGATTTGGGAACTGGCAGTAACGCTACGGATTTTCGTGTTTTTAAAAGCGATGAGGGAAAAATCAGTGATAATTTTGTAGGGAGGCCGGTACGTTCTGACCATTTTACGGTAGTCCTGATAGTAAGGGGAGAAGCCGCGATAAAGCATAACCTGATCGATTATATTCTCCCTAAAAAAAGTTTGTTCATTATCACCCCGCATGTGGTTCACCAGTTTCAAAGGCCTGTAGATGATTATTATATAATCGGCATGAGCTTTTCTCATGATTTTATGGGACAGGCCCATATATCTGAAAAACACATAGACGCGTTCGATTTTTTTTCTTCCCAAAGCAAACCCCAATATTTTTTGAGTGATATGGAAGCTAAAATTATGGAAGATTTGTTGCTGCTGTTAAAGGAGAAAGACAATGCCGATGAAGCACATCCTTTCAAAAACGAGATCATTTATCATGGCTTTAACCTTTTTCTGTATGAAATGGCCGCCATTTTAAAAAAGCACCGGCCAAATGAAAACGTAAAGCTAACCCGTAAAGAAGATATTGCAATCTCTTTCATCAAAATGCTTTCGTCACATTTTAAGGAAGAAAGAGGGGTTCAGTTTTATGCAGATGCCCTTTTTATTACACCAAAACATTTGAGCAAAACGTTAAAGGAAATTACCAATAAAACCTGCAGCGAACTGATTGATGAGATGGTGATAACCGAGGCTAAGATTTTATTGGAAGACATGGGGCAATCTGTAGCCAATGTTGCGGCACAGCTTCATTTTAGCGATCAGTTTTTTTTCAGCAAGTTTTTTAAAAGGCATACGGGCATCAACCCAAGTCAATATAAAGTACAGCTATAAATTCACCCTGTCGCCATGTGCTTTAGGTTCCGAGATCACTAAAAAATGCAGATCTGTAGCCCCATTATTTAAGATACGGTGCCTGGTAGGCGCGCTGATATGGATTGATTCTCCGGCCAAAACGGTTTTTAACTCTCCTTCAACCTCAAAAGTTGCTGTACCCTTCAGGATATAAAACACCTGCTGTGAGCGCTCGTGATAATGCAGATTTTCGCTGGTTGCAGGCGGCATGCATTCTTGTATAACACTTAAGCTATCAGAGCGCAGCAAATGCCAGCCATCACATTGATTGCCCCAATTATAATGTTCAGCATTTTGGGTAGATGTTATCATAACGGTTCTATGCCTTAATATTCCTAAATCAATCTTTGTTTATTCCTGAGCCTGGCCCGACAACTTTCTTCCGGTGTAGCGTTCCCCAGTCTGCCAAATTAGTGATGATGGTTTGTAGCGTGTTGCCGTGATCCGTTAATTCATATTGAACCGATATGGGTTGTGTATCTAAAACGGTTCGTTTTACCAGCTGGTTTATTTCCAGTTCCTTTAATTCTTTGCTCAACATCCTGTTAGAAATTCCTTCTATATCATTCAAAATATCCGAAAACCGTCTTTTACCGTAACAGCAAATAGATGATATTATGGAAATCTTCCACTTCCCATTCAGCGCGTCCATTGAGTCTTGAACGGCTCTCATCCTTTTCTTTTGTTCCTGCTGAAACTCTGCTATTTTACACTGCATAATGTTACTTGGTTACACCGATGTTACTGTTATTATTCAGTACAAAGTTACTAATAGTAACTTTAGTAGTCTACCTTTGTCGCTCAGTCTTTAAAAAAGAAATCATGAATAGATTAAAAAATAAAGTAGCAGTTATTACAGGTGGTAATAGTGGCATTGGGTTTGGAATTGCCCTGGAGTTTAAAAATGAAGGCGCTGTAGGCGCTATCGTTGGCAGAAATCAGGATACTCTAAATAGTGCTGTGGCGCAGCTTGGAGATGATTTTATAGCCGTAAATGCCGATGTAACCAACCTTACCGATTTAGAGAGGGTGTTTAAAGAGACAGCTGCAAAATTTGGTAAAATAGACGTGGTTGTGGCCAATGCAGGTGCCGGAGCGGTAGGAACTGTGGCAACTTTTGACGAAGCCGCGTTTGACCAGGCAATTGATCTGAACCTGAAAAGTGTTTATTTCACGGTTCAGAAAGCGTTGCCTTATATGAATGATGGTGGTTCTATTATTTTGATTGGGTCAAATGCTGCACACAGGGCCTATGCCAATTTTACGCTTTATGGCGCTGCAAAAGCGGCCGTTATCTATTTAGCAAAAGGATTTTCAAGCGACCTTTTAGATAGAAAGATCAGGGCAAATGTGATCACACCAGGCACAACAGATACCCCGGCATTTGACAAGTTTGTTCCGGCGGAACAAATGGAAGCAGTTAAAAAACACTTTGCAGATCAAATGCCGATAGGCAGGATCGGGCAACCGGCTGACATTGGTAAAACAGCAGTTTTCCTGGCATCTGATGATTCTTCGTTTATGCTTGGTGCTGAACTTCTGGTTGATGGCGGTATGACCTATTTAGCTAAATAATTAATCTCACAAAAATGAATAGATTAAAAAACAAAGTAGCCGTAGTTACGGGTGCTTCAAAAGGAATAGGTGCATCTATAGCAAAATATTTTGCGGCAGAAGGTGCAAAAGTTGTTGTAAATTATGCTTCAAGTAAAGAAGGAGCGGATAAAGTGGTGAAAGCCATAACCGACGGCGGAGGCATAGCTATTGCGGTACAGGCTAATGTATCAAAAGAAGGAGATGTAACCCGGCTGTTTGAGGAAGCAAATATAGCTTTCGGCTCATTGGATATTTTGGTAAACAATGCGGTCCATCAGGGATACTTACCCATTGAACAGGTATCGGAAGAAGCCTTTCATCAGCACTTCAACGTGAATGTTCTGGGCCCTATACTTACTATTCAGGCAGCTTTAAAACTGTTTGGAAATAAAGGCGGCAATATCATCAATATCAGTTCGGGTGCCAGCAAATACCCGCTTCCGGGGGCCTCATTGTATTCTGCAACTAAAGCTGCTTTGGATGCCATAACGATCTCCTTGTCGAAAGAACTTGGCGCAAAAAATGTTCGGATCAATTCTATTTTGCCTGGCGCTACAGACACAGAAGGTGCAGCCAGCGCGGGCGTTACTGCCGGCAGTGAATATGAAAAAATGTTTATAGCCAATACACCGCTTGGCCGCAGAGGTAAGCCCGAAGATATTGCAAAAGCTGCAGTATTTCTTGCTTCCGACGATGCGGCCTGGATCACCGGAGAACAAATTTCCGTTTCAGGTGGTATGTATGGTTTTTAGTGACGGTGACTTTCAATGATTGATAAGGCTTTAGTTTATAAAAGTTATATCAAATAAAAAAAGAGGTAGTCAATTTTGACTACCTCTTTTTGGGTAAATGATGGGGCTCGAACCCACGCCCATCATCACCAATATTTTCCTTTTGAGAGTTCGGGTCTCTCTTCGGGCACATTACAAATATTTAAACTTATGCGCTTGCAGTAAGCTTGCTGATGCTGCGGTATACATAAGCGTTAAAAATATGCCTGCGGGCAAATCTTCCCGGCGAATCCGCATTGATCAGTTTTACATAAACAGCCTTTGGCACATCAAAATATTCGTACGAGTTACCGTCAGTAAAATGAACGGTTAACACCTGCGATTTAAATTCAAAATCTAAAATGGCGGCATTGCCGGTAGTTTCGCCATACTCCGCAATAGTTTGGTTGCGTGTCTCTGGTGCTATGCTTACCAAAAAGTGGTAGGCTTCAATAATGGTTTTGCTTTTTTCTTCGGCTTCGGTCCTGCTTTCAACACTATCCTGAAATTTGTCGGGGTGCCAGGTTTTCATCAAACTACGGTAAATGGTTTTTAGTTCCTGTAGTTCAACCGCCTCATTAACACCTAAAAGCTTCCTGTAATCAACTATCTTTTTCATAACGTTAAGTCTTAATTTATTATCGTTAATGATGAAAGCAATTGATTATTAAGCGCTTTATTCAAGGTGATAATTTTTTGCAAAGTTACGCTTTTTAAATTTCTATTCAAATAGCGGAGTATGAATAGCTTTTATAAGCAATAATCAGTTAAAACCAGGGCCTGTTTTTAATTGCTTAATCTTATTTTTGCACTCAGATAATGAAACAAAAACTTGACATAAATACCTGGGACCGTAAAGAGCATTTTAACTTTTTTAACCAGTTCGAAGAGCCCTTTTATGGCGTATGCGTAAATGTTGACTGCACCGCGGCTTATAAGTTTGCAAAAGCAAATAAGGTTTCCTTTTTTGTGTATTACCTGTACCTGGCCTTGGTGGCCTCAAACAGGATAGTGCCCTTTAAGCTCCGCATAGAAGGGGAGGATGTTTTTATATATGATGAGATAGATGCCGGATCAACCGTGGGGCGCAGCAACGGAACTTTTGGATATGGCTATTATAAGTATTACCCAACGTTTGAAGAATTTAATACTGAGGCCGGTAAAGAGATTGAACGGGTTCAAAACCGTACCGACCTGGTGCGGTCGCCGGCTGCAAATGTGATCCGCTGCTCGGCATTACCATGGATAGATTTTACCTCGGTATCACATGCGCGCATGTTTTCGGTAAAAGACAGCTGCCCCCGTATTTCCTTTGGTAAAATGACCGATAGTAACGGTATAAAGTCAATGCCTGTATCAATCCACGTACACCATGCACTGGTTGATGGCCTGCACGTTGGGCAATATATTGATTGCTTCCAGGAGCTGATGAACAAAGGCGTTTAATAATCCTATCTGCTCCATATCAAAAAATATTAAGGCCAGTTGCTATTGTCAATTCAATGCCCTCTTTGTTGTTTTATGCCCTTCAAATAATTTTAATTGTATCTTTGGTGAAAATAAAAAGCATTTCCATTACCCATTATATAATACCGCGTGATAATTTTAATATTCTTTCTTGCACACTGGTTCCTTTCCTTGTTCTTCCAAACATTTTATCTGCATCGCTACGCATCACATAAAATGTTCAGCACCAATAAGTTTAATGAACGTGTTTTTCACCTGTTAACTTTTATTTGCCAGGGTTCGTCATTTTTAAATCCAAGGGCGTATGCCATTATGCACCGTGAGCACCACGCTTACAGCGACACTGAAAAAGATCCGCATTCTCCATATTTTTTTACCGATGTTTTCCAGATGATGTGGCGCACGGCACAAAGTTATAAGCTGTACGAAAAACGCTTAAAAGAGCCTGATGCGCAGTTTAAAGGCAGCTATCCGGAATGGCGCCTGCTTGATTACTGGGGATCAACCATTTTTTCGAGATTGGTTTTTGGTGCTTTGTACATAACATTTTACGTGTTTTTTGCTACACATTGGTGGATGTTCTTATTGCTGCCTATCCATTTTATGATGGGGCCTGTTCATGGTGCTATTGTTAACTGGTGCGGTCATAAATATGGCTACTCCAATTTTGATAACGGCGATAAATCAAAAAACACAACCCCATTTGACTTTTTTATGTTGGGCGAATTGTTCCAGAATAATCACCATAAACGCCCAAACAATGCAAACTTTGCAGCCCGCTGGTTTGAGTTTGATCCCGTTTACCCGATAATGAAGTTTATGCACTGGATACGCCTGATAAAGCTCAGAGAAGCTTATATATAACAGGAGCAATTCTATAAAATATTAAAGGCTTAGCAGATTTTTCTGTTAAGCCTTTTGTTTTGCATTCGTCTTTCTCCTTATAAAAAAGATAAGGCCTTTCGCCCTTTACCTTTTCACTTTTAGCCCTTAGCCTCAATACCTTTCACCCCGGCTCCCTTAAAATCAACTATACTTAACCTTTCATCACAAAAACTATATTCATGTTCCTGGTTAGAGCATACAATGGTTAGCCGGTTGGCTGCAAACTGCTGTACAAGATTCAAATACCAGTCTACACCTTGTGTGTCAAGATTAGATGTTGGTTCGTCCAGCATCAGCATTGGGGTGTCAGAACAAAAGGCAAGTGCCAGCTTAAGCCGTTGTTTCATACCTGATGAAAAATATTTGATAAGCTTGTTTTTACTGGTTTGCATAGCCAGCAGATCAATTACCGCCGGTTTATCAATACCTGTTTTATAGGATTTAAATTTGAAATGAAAATCAATCACTTCGCTTAAGGTAAACTCTTCAATAAGTTCAAGGTAAGGTGCTGCAAGGCTCAGGTGTTTGTAAACCTCCTCAATAGCTACTAAGCTGTCTTCAAAAAAATAATTGATCTTCCCGGTTGAGGGCGACAGGCTACCATTTAAAACCTGCAGCAAGGTTGATTTTCCAGAACCGTTAGGCCCTAAAATAGCATAGGCCTTACCAGCAATAAAAGTATGGTTAACCCCCCGGAATATCCAGTCGCGGTTAAAACGGCGGCCAATGTTTTCGAGGATGATCTTCATTTTTGTGTGAAAAACGGCGTTTACTGGATTTGAAAAAAGGATCTATTGAATTTTATTCAGTAAATCCTTCTAAATCTTAATGCTTGCCCGGTAATTTATGAATTTCCAAATCCCTTCATGATACCACGCTGCGAGTTTTGCACAAAGTTGATGATCTCGTCGCGCTCAACAGTTGGGTTAAACTCGGCCTCAATAATATCAAGGGCCTTGGTCATGTTATATTTTTTAAGGAATATGATGCGGTAAATTTCCTGGATCTCGTTAATGGTTGCTGCCGAAAATCCTCTGCGGCGCAGGCCTACAGAATTTATCCCGATATAGGATAATGGCTCACGACCGGCCTTGGTATACGGAGGAACATCCTTACGTACCAGTGAACCACCGGAGATCATGCTGTGGGCGCCTATCTCAACAAACTGGTGCACTGCTGATGTGCCGCCAATAAAGGCATAATCATAAACATTGATGTGGCCAGCAAGCTGTACCGAGTTTGCAATGATCACGTTATCGCCAATAACACAATCATGTGCTACGTGTACGTAAGCCATCAGCAGGCAATTGCTGCCTATGGTGGTGGTGTTTTTATCTAAAGCAGTACCGCGGTTAAGGGTTACACATTCGCGGATAACGGTATTGTCGCCAACAGATACTGTGCTTTGCTCGCCACGGTATTTTAAATCCTGTGGCGGGGCCGATATTACTGCACCCGGAAATACGCGGCAGTTTTTACCTATACGCGCACCATCCATTATGGTACTGTTGGAACCTATCCAGGTGCCTTCGCCAATTTCTACATCCTTATGAATGGTAACAAATGGCTCAATTACCACATTATCGGCAATTTTTGCCTGCGGATGTATGTATGCTAAGGGCTGGATCATTCTTCTTCTGTTTTTTGTCTTTTTACTATTTGTGCCATCAGTTCGGCTTCAACAACTATACGTTCGCCAACCATCCCTACACCCTTCATTTGTGCTATGCCCCTGCGGATAGGCGCCAGCAAACTGCAATGGAATATAATTGTATCGCCAGGCACCACCGGTGCTTTGAAACGTGCATTTTCTATTTTAAGGAACAAGGTAATATAATTTTCAGGATCGGGAACTGTATTTAATACCAATATACCGCCCGTTTGTGCCATCGCCTCAATTTGCATTACGCCCGGAAACAACGGTGTACCCGGAAAATGACCCTTAAAAAGATCCTCGTTCATGGTTACATTCTTTAACCCAACCACATGGCTTTTAGTAAGTTCAAGGATCTTATCGATCATCAAAAACGGCTGCCTGTGCGGAAGAATGTTCATTATTTGAACGGTATCATATACCGGTTTAGCATTAGGGTCGTAAATTTTTATGTGCTTACGGCTTCTTTCTTTTTTTATTAAGGATTTTATCTTTTTTGCAAAAGCCACATTAGCTGCATGGCCAGGCCTTGCAGCCATGATATGCCCGCGTAAAGGAACGCCAACCAAAGCAAGATCGCCGATCATATCCAGTAATTTGTGCCTGGCCGGTTCATTCTGGTGGCGCAGCTCAATATTATTTAGTATTCCCTGCGGGGCAACTTTAATATCCTTGCGGTTAAATATTTTTGCTAAATGGGCTAATTCTTCGTCATCAACATCCTTATCAACCACAACAATGGCATTGTTAAGGTCGCCGCCTTTTATCAGGTCGTGCTTTAAAAGCATTTCTAACTCGTGCAAAAAGCAAAAGGTACGGCACGATGCTATTTCTTTATTAAACTCGGCAATGGTTGATATGCTTGCATGCTGGCTGCCCAGTACCTGTGAGTTATAATCAACCATACAGGTAAAGCGGTAATCATCCAAAGGCATGGCTACCATTTCAACCTTACGGTCGGGCTCAGAGTAGTGAATGTTATAAGGGATATGGTAGTATTCGCGGTCGGCTTCCTGTTCAACAAAGCCTACGTCTTTAATAGCATCAACAAACTGGATTGAGCTGCCGTCCATAATAGGAGTTTCGGGGCCGTCCATATCTATCAGCACATTATCAACCTCCAAACCAACAAGGGCTGCTAATACGTGTTCAATAGTGCTTACACTGGCACCATTTTGGGTAATGGTAGTACCGCGCGAAGTATCAGTTACGTTATCAACGTCGGCATCAATTACAGGCGAGCCTGCAATATCAATCCGCCTGAATTTATACCCATGATTTTCTGGAGCGGGGTTAAAGGTAAGAGTTACGCTTTGGCCGGTATGCAAACCCGTGCCCGAAACTGAAACCGGTGCCTTAATAGTCTTTTGCTTTACATTCATATCATCAAAACAGTTCATTGTCCATTAGTTCAAATTGTAAATTGGTGTATAGCTCAATCATGAGCCGGCGAACTAATGCGCTTCTTTTTTTAATTCTGCAATTATCTTTTCGAGTTCGTTTATCTTTTTTTCAAGTGCAGGCAAGCGGTTTATAACCACGTTAGACCGCATATTGTCAGTATACCCTATAGCAGGCGAACCGGCCCACTTTTTACCTTCTTCTTTTAATGACCGGCCTATGCCTGCCTGGGCCTGTATCTGTGTGCCTTTTGCAATGCTTACATGCCCAACAATACCCACCTGGCCGCCAATTATACAGTTTTCGCCAATTTTGGTACTGCCTGATATGCCGCTTTGGGCTGCCACCACCGTGTTTGACATGATCTCCACATTGTGGGCAACCTGGATCAGGTTATCAAGCTTTACCCCCTTGCGGATAATGGTTGAACCCATTGTAGCCCTGTCAATGGTAGTGTTTGAGCCTATTTCAACATCATCCTCAATAATTACATTGCCTATCTGGCTTATTTTGCTGTAAGTGCCATCGCCAACAGGGGCAAATCCAAACCCATCGGCACCTATAATAGTGCCCGAATGGATAATTACATTACTACCTAATTTGCAATCGAAATAAATTTTAACCCCGGCGTACAAAACCACATTATCGCCTATAACTACATCATCCGCAATATAGGTTTGCGGGTAAATTTTGCAATTATTACCAATTTTAACATTGGGCCCAATGTAGGCAAACGCGCCAACATACACGTTTTCGCCAAGTGTTGCCGATGGGTGTATATAGCTGGGCTGTTCAATGCCTTTTTTGTTGAGCTTTAAGGTGTTATACATTTCGAGCAATACGGTAATTGCTATATATGCATTTTCAACCCTTATCAGGCTTGCCTTTACAGGCTCGGCCAATATCTGGTCGTTATTAACTATTACCAGCGATGCGCCAGTAGTATATAAATACTGCTCATATTTAGGATTAGCCAAAAAAGATAAGGAGCCTTCCTGGGCCTCTTCTATCTTAGCCAGTTGATTTACCGATACAAGCGGGTCACCTTCAACTGTTCCATTAAGTATCGTAGCAAGTTGCTGTGCGGTAAATTGCATGGGCAAATTTAAATGTTAATATTAAAAGCAGCAAACTAATAATTGGCGGCTGGCGGCCAGTTCCGGAGCCCGGAAAATCCCTGAAAACGAACCCTGATTTACTAATTTTTTGCTAAACTGAATTTGTTATTTATATAAAATATGCTGATCTGCCTTTCATACGGATAGTGTATGCCCACTATTTATAAATCAGCTCTTTTTTGTAGCAAAGTATGTATTTTTTTACGGTTTTTGCTAATGCCTCCAGGTTTGAATTATCGCTGGCAGCGGTAATATCCTTAACCGATCCATTTTTCATCAGGATCATTATATTACCATCGCCTGGTTTATAGGCATTATTACGTATGGTATCTTCAAAAACATAGTAGGCTGCATCCTTTTCACTAATCCCGTATTTTTTAATTGCTGCTGCGGTAAGTTCGGCAATAAATTGCTGATCGGGCGGCTCATTGGTAATATCAACCTTGTACAGATCGCGGTTAACCAAATCGCGGCATAGTTTTGATAATATGGCACAATCATGCATGGCCCAAACCTTTACTGCGGCCATAATATCGGTATCATCCAATGTGGCAAAAGTTTCCAGGTAATGGTCCTCGTTCATAAAAGCTTCCCGGCTTATCGGCTCTTTTAAAAACTTACTTAACGCAGGCGTAGTAAAAATTTGTTCGCCCTGTAAGGCAAGCTCGCGGCTGCGTTTCAAAATTTTCACCAGCATTTGCTCGGCAGCTATTACGGTTTTATGCAGGTATACCTGCCAGTACATCAGCCTTCGGGCTATCAGGAATTTCTCGATAGAATAGATGCCTTTTTCTTCAACCACCACATGATCATCCTTCACGTTAAGCATTTTGATGATCCGGTCTGAACTGATCACCCCTTCAGATACGCCGGTAAAAAAACTGTCGCGGTTAAGGTAATCCATACGGTCCATATCAAGCTGGCTCGATACTAACTGGTGCAGAAATGCGCGGTGGTAAGTACCATCAAAAATACTGATGGCCATAGTGAGCTGCCCATTAAACTGGATGTTCAGCTTTTGCATAATCATGGCAGAAATATCCTCGTGCGAGATATTTACAACAATACTTTCTTCCAGCGCGTGCGAGAAAGGGCCGTGGCCAATATCATGTAATAATATAGCAACAGTAACGGCTTCTTCTTCCTGGTCCGAGATCTCCTGCCCTTTATTGCGCAGGGTTTCAATGGCTAGCCCCATCAGGTGCATAGCGCCCAGTGCATGATGAAAGCGGGTATGCAGAGCCCCGGGATAAACCAGGTGCGTCATCCCCAATTGTTTGATATACCTTAGCCTTTGAAAATAAGGGTGTTCAATCAGGTCAAATATCAGATCGGTAGGGATGCTGATAAAGCCGTAAACGGGGTCGTTAATTATTTTCTTTTTATTCAATGTGCTTTATAAACGGTGCAAAAATGTTAAATAATGGTAAAAGCCGGGTCTTTTTATTGTTAATTTTTGTTAATACCTTTAATTATCTGCAACAAAAGCCCGTGCTTTGTGGTTAATACCTTTTTGTCTGACCAAAGATCCAGCTAATTTACGAACTGACAGAATTAATAACTCATTAATGTACTACCTCAAATTCATTAAATTATAGTTCTGATAATACATCTACCTAATTTATATATACCATGCAAGATACCACCATTTTATGGGCCGATGACGAAATCGATCTTTTAAAACCGCATATACTTTTCTTAACCGAAAAAGGTTACAAGCTAACTACCGTAACCAATGGCTATGATGCTGTTGAAGCTTTTAAGAACGGCTACTTTGACCTTGTTTTTTTAGATGAGAACATGCCCGGATTAACCGGACTGGAAACACTATCGCAAATAAAAAGCATCAACAACGATGTGCCGATAGTACTCATTACCAAAAACGAAGAAGAATACCTGATGGAAGATGCCATCGGATCAAAAATTGATGATTACCTGATAAAACCTGTAAACCCTAAACAGATACAGCTTACCATCAAAAAGCTTACTGAAAACAAACGCCTGGTAACCGAAAAAACTACTATGGCCTACCAGATGGATTTCAGGACCCTGGGGATGACGCTGAATGATAACCTGAGCTACCAGGAATGGGTTGATGTTTACAAAAAGCTTATTTACTGGGAACTGGAATTAGAGAGCCTGGAAGATGCAGGTATGCACGAAATTTTGACCTTACAAAAGGCCGAAGCCAACGTACAGTTTTGCAAGTTTATTGAGCGTAATTACATCAGGTGGTTAAAGGAGCCTGAAAATGCACCTATCAATTCATCGCAGTTATTTAAAAAGAAGGTTTTCCCTTTGTTAGATGGTAAGGGGCCTGTGTTTTTTATCCTGATTGATAATTTAAGATACGATCAGTTCAAGATCATTAACCCGATACTTACCGAATATTTCAGGCTGGAAGAAGAGGATGCTTATTACAGCATTTTACCAACAGCAACCCAGTATGCACGTAACTCTATATTTTCGGGTCTGATGCCTTTGGATATGGAAAAACGCTATCCGCAGATGTGGCAGAACGACGAGGATGAAGGCGGAAAGAATTTATTTGAAGGCGAATTTATTACCGACCAGATAAAACGTGTACTGCGTAAGGATATTAAACATTCGTACCACAAAATTCTGAATATTGACGAAGGCCGCGCATTGAACGATTCGGTTAGTAACCTGATGACGAATGACCTGAACGTAGTGGTTTACAACTTTGTTGATATGCTGTCGCATGCCCGTACTGATATGCAGATGATCCGTGAGCTGGCCAGCGATGATGCCGCTTACCGTTCATTAACCTTATCATGGTTTGAGCATTCGCCTTTGTTTGATCTGCTTAAGTTTTTAGCTTCTAAACAGGTAAGGGTGGTGATCACTACCGATCATGGTACCATCCGTGTTAAAAATCCAAGTAAAATAGTAGGCGACAGAAATACCAATACCAATCTGCGTTACAAACAAGGTAAAAACTTAAACTTTAACCCTAAAGAAGTTTTCCATGTACGTAACCCGCACGATGCTATGCTGCCCAAGCTGCACGTAAGCTCAAGCTTTGTGTTTGCTAAGGAAGACAGCTATTTTGTGTACCCTAATAACTATAACCATTTTGTTAATTTTTATAACGAAACGTTTCAGCATGGAGGTATCTCACTTGAAGAGGTGCTTATCCCGATAGCTGTTTATGGGCCGAAATAATTATTAATTATTTATTTTTGTACAAATCCACGCTTCATTTCGAGGTACGAAGCAATCGCCAACTTTACAGAGCGGTATCAAAAGCTCAAACTTTTGCAGCCTTTCTGTAAGTTTAGCGATTGCTTCTTTGTTCACCATTACAATTGCGGGGTTGATTAATCGGATAAAAATAAAAAAAAGTGTTACTAACTATTCCTTCACTTTCAGATCTTCCATCGGCAGCAGCAGCCATTATTGCGCAGGCCGGCAGCAATAAGATTTTTCTTTTTTATGGCGATATGGGCGCCGGGAAAACCACGCTGATCAAATCACTTTGCGAATGTTTAGGTACAACAGAAACGGTTACCAGCCCTACGTTTTCTATCGTTAACGAATACATCGGTACTGATAACAGGATCTTCCATTTTGATTTTTACAGGCTCAAAAATCAAAGCGAAGCATTTGACATGGGGTATGAAGAATACTTTTACTCTGATGCCTATTGCTTTATTGAATGGCCTGAAAGGATTCCCGACCTGTTGCCAGCGCATTACGTGAACGTGAAGATCAGGGTATTGAATGATAACACGCGGGAGATAATTATTGATAAGATTTAATATAAACCTAAGGGTTTTTACTTATCTTCATCATCGCAGAATAAATAGCCAATGAGTTCAGGGAAATACAGTGGATTTTCGGACATAGCCAAGCAGGCTATGATGCAGCCCCAGGAGTCGGTGCTGGAGGTTAAAAATAAAAAGAAGAAGTTATACATCGGTATCCCCAAAGAGATCTCGTTTCAGGAAAACCGTATTCCGCTAACGCCCTTGTCCGTAGCCTTGCTGGTTAATAATGGCCATGAGGTAATGCTGGAAAGCAATGCCGGGCAGGCCGCCAACTTTTTGGATAAGGATTACAGCGAGCAAGGGGCACAGATAGTTTACGATACCCAAAAAGTTTACGAGGCCGACATCATTATAAAAATTGCCCCGCCAACCCTGGGCGAAATTGAAATGATGAAGCCGGGGCAAACGCTCATCTCGGCCCTGCAACTCTCAACCCTTAAAGCCGAAACTATCCATGCCCTGCTTAATAAAAAGATAACGGCACTTTGTTTTGAGCATTTACGCGATGAAGGTAACTCCCTAAGCGTAGTAAGGGCTATGAGTGAGATAGTAGGCGCAACCTCCATATTAATAGCTGCCGAATACCTAAGCAATATATTTAACGGCAAGGGCCTGATGCTTGGCGGCATAACTGGCGTACCACCTACCGAAATTGTAATATTAGGTGCCGGTACCGTTGGCGAATATGCAGCCCGCACCGCCATATCGTTAGGTGCCGAAGTAAAGGTTTTTGATCCTTCAATTTATAAATTGCGCCGCTTGCAAAATAATATTGGCAGCAGGGTATTTACTTCAGTTGTGCAGCCCATTGTTTTAGAAAAAGCTATTACCACCTGCGATGTAGCCATTGGCGCTATGCGTGCCGAACATGGCCGCAGCCCCTGTATCGTATCAGAAGCTACGGTAAGCAAAATGAAACCCAACTCGGTAATTATTGATGTAAGTATTGACCAGGGCGGTTGTTTTGAAACATCCGAAGTAACCAACCATACCCACCCGGTTTTCAGGAAGTATGATGTTATCCATTATTGTGTGCCAAATATTGCATCGCGGGTAGCGCGTACCGCTACGTATGCCCTCACTAATATATTCGCCCCCATATTGCTTGATATTGGCGAACATGGCAGCTTAAAGAACCTGATATGGCAAAAACAAGGCATGCGAGATGCGGTTTATGTTTATAATGGCCATTTAACCGACAAGCACATTGGCGAACGTTTTTCAATCCCCTGCAAGGAGCTTGATCTGTTGATCGTATCGCACAATAAAACATGAGATACCTTATTGCCTTAAGCCTTTTTATTGTTGTTTATAATACGGCCACAGCCCAGCATTATAAATACATTGACAGCGCAAAGGTGATGGGTTTAAGAAGCTACAGGCGCGAGGTAAAAGAGCAGCCGGAATCGCGGTTGGTTGAGATCAAAAAATATATTCCCGGTATAGCACTCGATATCCGGTATGCTACTACCAATAATTTTACCCACCAGCGTATGTACCCGCAGGCAAAGGCATTTGCCCGCTTACCCGTGGTGTTGGCTTTAAAAGCTGTTGAGGACGATTTAAAAGCGCAGGGCCTTGGATTAAAAATTTACGATGCCTATCGCCCGTACTCCATTACCGTAAAGTTTTACGAAACCACACCCGACACTAATTTTGTAGCCGATCCGCGCCGCGGCTCAAAACATAACCGGGGCTGTGCCATTGATTTGGGCCTTATTAACCTGAAAACCGGTAAAGACCTTGATATGCCCACCGGCTTTGATAGCTTTAGCCGGAAAGCCGCCGCTAACTATCCCGATTTGCCCGCGTTGGAAATTACTAATCGCGAGATCCTGAAAAATGCAATGCAGGCTCATGGCTTTAAGGTAATAGCAACAGAGTGGTGGCACTTTGATTTTAACGGATGGCAAAAATTTCCACTGCTTGACATCTCTTTTGCAGCGGTTGATTAACAAAGGTTTAAATTCCCGGCAAACATTTTTAGCTGTTTACTATTAATACAATAGATAATTGAATTGATAGTGACAGCAATATAATTTACAATGGTTTTTAATTCAAGCATGAAAGTTTTCAGCAAAGCATATTTTAAGGAACTCTGGAAGATAGTTGTAGCCACATTTATGGGCTTTATTAACGATAACGGGTTAAAGTTGAGCGCATCATTGGCTTATTATACCGTTTTTTCAATAGCACCGCTCCTGATTTTAATAATTTCAATAGCAGGTATAGTATTAGGGCCCGATGCGGCCAACAATAAACTATACCCGCAAATTGCACATTATGTAGGGTCGGGCCCGGCTATACAAATTCAGGATGCATTAAAAAACCTGCAGCTTTCGGGCAAATCGGCAACAGCAGTTGTTATAGGTGTTATTACCCTGCTGATAGGCGCAAGCAGTATTTTTGTGGAGATACAGGATTCATTAAACATGATATGGCGGGTAAAGGCCAAGCCTAAAAAAGGATGGCTAAAGCTCATCCAAAACCGGTTTCTGTCGTTCTCATTAATTATAAGTCTGGGGTTTTTGCTGCTGGCCTCCTTAGTAGTCAATTTGCTTTTAACAGCATTGAGTACCAAGATCCAGCATTTTTTGCCGGAGATCACGGGCTTAATTTTAAAGGGCATAAATCTCGGGGTAACACTGATAGTGATCTCGGTGCTATTCGGTATTATCTTTAAGTTTTTGCCCGATGTAAAGATCAAGTGGAAAGATGTACGGTCGGGGGCTATTTTTACGGCTGTTCTTTTTATGGGCGGGCAGTACCTCATCAATGTATATATCGAGTACACGGCTAAAAGTTCGGCTTATGGTGCAGCCGGGTCTATTTTGGTGATTTTGGTTTGGATCTATTACACGGCAGCCATATTATATATAGGTGCCGAGTTTACACAGGTATATGCCGAAGCCATTGGTAGCCGCATTGAACCTGCCGAATATGCGGTTAGCGTACAACAAACTGAAATAGAAAAAGTAGTGAGCCACCTGCCCCCGCAAAACCCGCAGCTGCAAGGTAATTTACGGCCCGATAAAAAACCTGATTAACTATTTTAAAAGGCAAAAGCGTCAGTTGTTATCATGTATAAAAGTGATGATCCTTACCATTTCGTCCCTAACCTGTGCAACAGGGCCTGCAAAATTATTGTTCATAAAGGAAAAGGCCAGTCGTTTTCCTTTTTTGGTGACCAGGTAACCGCTTTGATTATAGTTATTGGATAATGATCCTGTTTTGGCCCAAACAAAGGGCTGCCCGTTATCTGTTTTATAAGCTTTCTTAATGGTACCCGTAACTCCGCCTGCCGGCATCAGGCTATGAAGCAATTCCTCATTTTTAACCTCATCCAGTATTCTGCATAACAAAAAAACAATACTGCGTGGTGTAAACAGGTTATAGCGTGATAACCCCGAACCGTCAACCCATTGAGGGGCGTCAGGCAGGTCGTTTAAAAAGTGCGTCTTTGAATAGCTGATCACCGAATCGGCGTTCAATGTTTTAAACCGGGTGGTCGAGCAAACCAATAAAAGTTGTTCGGCAATAAAGTTATCGCTGGGTTGCAGCATGTGTTTATAAACGGTATCTGTGTTGGTGTTATAAATGGTTTTGGCATCGGCTGGTAAAGGCAAATGCACTTCGGTTACGGGCAGTTTTAAAGTGTCCTGCAGCAGTGCTAAAGTTAATGCGGTACTGGTTTTCCACGGAATTTCCTGCCTGTAGTTTTTAGGCAGTGGCATAAACGGATAAATCAAGGTGTTGCTCAAAAAATCGCGCTTTACCCTAAAGTTAGATGGGCGGTAAGTGGTATCACATTTTAAATAGGACTTTAAATAAGCAGGCCTTATTCGCAGCGAATCATTTTTATCAGCATACAAAATGGCTGTATTATCCAATAAGGGTAAAGCATTTATTTCAGTTTGATAATAGTCGTTATAATCATCCCAGGCCCAGCCGCTGCCGTAAAATTGGCCGGTATAATTCCCGGTAGCAAAGAAAAGCTTTTTATGGCTGTTCTTTAAAAACGTGTAGCCATTTATCCCTTTTAAATCACTGTGCAGAAAGGAAGGATCGCCGGTGCCCCAAAATATCAGCGAATCATTATGAACAACATATTTTAATGCCGGGATTGAATCGCCAAGCATTTTAAGGCAGGTATAAAAAGTAAAAAGTTTGGTGTTTGATGCCGGGGTATAATACTTATCATCGCTGAGCTCATAGATCATCTTTTGGTTATCCAGATCGTAAAGCGCAAAGCCTGTAAAATGATTACCCAATATCTGCGAGTGCTTAAACAGTTTTTTAATTTTTCTTTTACGGATATGCCCGGCATGTGCCTGTTGTATCAGGCTAAAACTTAGCAACAAGGCGATTAACAAATACGCTTTTCGTTGTATCGGCATATATTTTTTGCTATTAATACTGTATATTTAATTACCAAATATAAACCATTGTTGTTTAAGCTATTTCATATCGTAAAACACTTACGTGTTATAGCGCTCTTAACCTTACTATGTTGCTGCCATTTGCCTGCAAAGGCGCAATATTTTGATCTGGAACGCAATAAAAAGCATGTAACCATTCCTTTTCGCATGATAAGGGATATGATAATTATACAGCTTAAAATCAATAATAAAGGTCCTTTTAATTTTATAATTGATACCGGCGTTGGCCTTATGCTTATCACCGATCCAAAACTTGTTGATTCCATCAATATAGCTAATAAGCGCACTCTCAAAATATCGGGCCTTGGCGAGGGGGATGATTATGAAGCCTATGTTACATCGGCACTGGATATTAAAATACCCGGACTTATTAGTTATGATGTAGTTGCCGCTATATTAAAAACAGATCATTTTGGGCTGTCAAACTTTGCGGGTATGCCTATACATGGTTTACTGGGTTATGAGTTTTTTAATAACATGGCTGTTAAGATTGATTTTTCAGACAGTACCATTTCTGTATCCCGGCCCAGGGATATGCATACCTTTAAAAAAGGGAATAAGATTGCGCTAACTATTGAGGACGGAAAACCTTATGTACAAGGAAAAGTTACTTTTCCTGATGATGCGCACATCAATGATAAACTGGTGGTTGACCTGGGCGCCGGGCACTCACTATCGCTCGAAAATGCGATTAAAAAACATGGCCTGCCCGAAAAATTTGTTGCCGCTAATTTGGGTATTGGCATTACCGGGCCTATTAACGGTTTTTTGGGCAGGGTAAAAGAGTTTGAGATAGGCAAATACCGGATAAAAAATGTAATTGCCTCCTTCCCCGAGGGCGATCAGTATGATGCCTTATCCATAAAGCGCGATGGCAACCTTGGTATAGGCATATTGAAAAGATTTACCTTGTTAATTGATTATCCGGATAGTGTTATTTACCTGAAACCCAACATGCATATGAAAGATGTATTTGAGCATGATATGAGCGGGTTAGAATATTATACCACAGGTAAAGATTATAACCGTGTAATTATCAGCCGTGTTGAAGCCGGCTCGCCAGGAGATGAGGTAGGGTTGGAAAAGGATGATGAGATTCTGAGCATTAATTTTAAGATGGTATCAAAAATGACGATTGAAGAAATTGATAATATGTTTAAATCGCAAAATGGCCGCACCCTGCTGCTGCAAATTGCGCATGATAATAAACGCGATGATGTGATACTGACCCTTAAGCGGCGGATTTAAAAGTAAAAAATCCCCGGTAGTATTTAAACTAACCGGGGATTTTCTATTTACAATAAATAATAAGCTTATTGCTTTTTGATCTCTACACGGCGGTTTAGCGCACGGCCGGCTTCGTCAGTGTTTTCTGATATAGGGTTGCTTTCGCCGTAGCCTTTAGTAGCAAGGCTGGCAGCGTTTACTCCACTGTTAACCAAATATATTTTTACTGAATTTGCTCTTTGTGCCGATAGCTCCATATTATGGTCGGCTGTTCCTTCGGCAGATGCATAACCGTTCAGTATAAATTTAACTGATGGGTCTTTCTTCATTTCGGTGGCGGCTTTATCTAAAATTGGATAAGCATCTGTTTTTAATATGCCCGAGTTAAACTCAAACTGGATATTGTTAAAATTATAATCAGGTTTTTGAACAACAGGCGGCGGAGGTGGTGCCGGAGCCGGGTCGGGCGTTTTTTGTACCGGTGGTGGAAGCTGCACTGCTGTAACAGGTTGCGGCGCCGGTTTTTGAACTATTTTTTTGGGTTTGCAGGATTGTATGGCAAGTGTTGAAGCTACTGTGATTAATAAAAAGAACCGGAAGGTTAATTGTTTCATAATAAATGTGAATTTGTTTGATTTAAAAAGTATCTGTACTTGAAACGTATTTTATTGTGAATGTATTATATTTTTTATCAATCAGTATCAGTAGGCTTAGCTGCTATAAGCACAAAACTACCTGGTTTAATGCCCGGTATAATTAATACCAACATTTACAGGTTGTTTTAAAAGCTTATCCTATTGTAATTTAAATATCTTTAACACTTTGTAACAAAAATGTTGCTTTACTTAAAAAAGACCTATTTTCCATAAGTTTACAGCTTATACCCAAAACTATTTAAGTATTGATATATGATTAAACGATTAGGCGTAAATTATTACCTATGCTTAACAACAATAATTATTGCTGTTATTGCAGGGTCGTGTAAAACTAAAAAACAGGTTGCCGCTTCACAAACGGTAACGTTAAAAACTACCTCTACTGCTACGGGCTCAAGTGCTACGGCAACCATCGGCCCCGCTAAAAAAGAAGGTATCAAAAAATTTGGTGATCTTATCCCCGCAAAAACCAAGGTAGATAAGGGGCTTTTTAACACCTACAAAGTTGACGGTAAATATTACTTCGAAATCCCGGATTCATTATTGAACCGCGAGATGCTGGTAGTTACCCGTTTAGCTAAAACACCCGCTAATGTAAAAGTTGGAAACCAGCAATATGGCGGCGAAGAAGAGAACGACCAGGTTTGGAAATGGGAGCGCCACGACAAACAGGTATTTATCCGTGTGCCCAGCTTTTCAATAAGGGCTGATAGCACCAGCGATATGTACCGTTCGGTTAAAAACTCAAATCTTGATGTGGTAATGGCATCGTTTGACATCAAAGCCTTTAATAAAGATACCACGGGCGTAATGATTGATGTAACTGATTTTTATAATGGCGATATAGCAGCCATCAGTATATCTGATGAGTTAAAAAAAGCCTATAAAATATCTGGGCTTGATAATTCAAGATCATACATTGATACCATTAAAAGTTTCCCGATAAATATTGAGGCCCGTACCTTAAAAACCTTCCGCGCGGCTGAGTCACCTACCGATAACACCAATGCGGCAATAACATTTGAGTTAAATACCTCTATGTTATTATTACCAAAAACACCAATGAAGCCGCGCCTAAGCGATGACAGGGTTGGGTTTTTTGGTCAAAGCCAAACAGATTATGGTACCGACGCTCAAAAAGCCGAAGTTACCTCCTACATACACCGCTGGAAATTAGAGCCTAAAGACGAGGCTGCTTACGCCCGTGGTGAATTGGTTGAGCCTAAAAAGCAAATTGTTTTTTATATAGACCCAGCTACGCCTAAAAAATGGGTGCCTTACCTTATACAAGGTATAAACGACTGGCAAAAAGCATTTGAGGCCGCAGGCTTTAAAAATGCAATTGTAGGTAAAGAGGCCCCAACAGAAAAACAGGATCCTGATTTTAGTACCGAAGATGCACGTTACAGTGTAGTAAGGTATTTTGCATCAAATGTGGAGAATGCCTATGGTCCGCATATATCAGACCCGCGTACCGGCGAAATTTTAGAAAGCCACGTTGGCTGGTACCATAACGTGATGGAACTGCTGCGCAACTGGTACTTTGTTCAAACGGCAGCGGCTAATCCGGATGCACGTAAGGCTAAGTTTACAGATGAGCAAATGGGCGAACTGATCAGGTTTGTTTCATCGCACGAGATTGGGCACACATTGGGCCTGCCGCATAACTTTGGTTCCAGCTATGCTTACCCGGTTGATTCGTTGCGTTCAAAATCATTTACTGATAAACATGGTACTGCACCATCCATTATGGATTATGCCCGCTTTAACTATATTGCCCAGCCAGGCGATGGCATAACGCATTTTTATCCGCAGATAGGCGAGTACGATCTTTGGGCCATTAAGTGGGGCTATACCTGGTTCCCGGGTAAAAAATCAGCCAAAGAAGAAAAAGAAGCCTTAGCAGTATGGACAAAAGAAAAAGCCGGTAACCCGCTTTATTATTATGGTCGCCAGGGTACAAGCATTGACCCGCGCCTGCAAAGCGAAGATTTGGGCGATAACGCCATGAAAGCAAGCACCTATGGTATTGCCAACCTGAAACGAATTTTACCAAATGTTGAAAAATGGACTTACCAAAAGGGAGAAGATTATAGCGACCTACAAGATATATATGGTGAAGTTTTAACACAGTATTACCGTTACATGGGCCACGTGGTTACCAATATTGGCGGTATGAACGAGAACTTTAAAACATACGATCAAAAAGGTGCCGTGTATGATTTTGTGGCTAAAGACCGTCAGCGTGATGCGGTATTGTTCTTTAACAAACAATTATTTACAACGCCGTTATGGTTAATTGACAGCAAGGAACTAAGCAAGTTTGATAATGGGGTAATGATAAACCGTATTAAGGCCGTACAAACAGGTACTTTAGGTTCGGTACTATCGGCATCGAGGCTTGCCCGTATGTATGATAACGAATCAAAGAACGGTGCGAAAGCATATACCGTTGCAGATCTGTTTACCGATCTGCGTGCCGGCATATTTACGGCAGGTAAACCTGATGTATTTAAGCGCAACCTGCAGCGCGGTTATATTGAAGATTTAAAAGGTTTGCTGAATGATGATTTCAGAGGGATCCCGGGTGTGCCGGCTGCTACACTGGCAAGCTATGGCTTAACACCTATCAATATGGCCCTGTCTGACATAAGGCCGATGGTACGTGCCGAATTAAAATTAATTGATTCGCGTTTGCCAAAAGGTGGTGATGCATTAACCGCAGCACATTTTGCTGATTTGCACCAACGGATTAAAGAAGCACTGAACCCAACAAGGGCAGTTGTAAATTTACCCGGAGCAACCGGCGGAAGAGGCTTAACAGATGAACTGCCTCAAAAGGAGGACATGGAACCGTATATAAAATAATACAAGTGTATATTAAAACACACGCCGCCTGAAACTAAAACAGCCCTGCCTTTAAAAAGCAGGGCTGTTTTTATATATACAGACGAGTGAAAAGGGTTTTGATTACAGCTGGCTGATGTTCTCGAAAAATGCAGTTTGCAGATCTAATAACGACTTCACATTGATGCTTTCGCCATAGGCATCAAAACACAAAAACTTAGAGTTTTTGAGATCATTGTTCTTAGCCTTTTCAAAAAAGTTGAAGGTTTCGAAAAAATAATGATTGATGGTTACATTATTTTTATAGTTGGTTTGTGAGCCATTAAGGCGAAAGCCGATGGCATCGATCCAATGATGAACTTTTGAGTGTAATGACAAATTAATATTAGCCATAAGTTAATGTTTTTTAATTTTCAACGAAAATTATGCCAGTAATAAATGCCTAATAGTTTAACTCTTAACATTTGTTAGTCGTCTATGTTCATATTCCTATCGCTTAAATTTATAAAACAGCAAGAAAATGGTTTTCATTGTGCAACAATTGTAACCAAATTTTTAGCAGTTACGTAGAAAGTCGGTACAACAACAAAATATCATACGTGAATATGAAAACAACCAGACTTTTATTACCTATTTTATTCATAAGTTTTTTAAGCATCACTGCTTGTAAAAAAGACAAAACCGCCGGGCCTAAGGGCGATACCGGGGCAACAGGTGCAACCGGAGCCACTGGCGCAACCGGCGCTACTGGTGCAACAGGACCACAAGGCCCTGCAGGCGGAC
Source organism: Mucilaginibacter sp. (assembly GCF_965277465.1). Classification (GTDB taxonomy): domain Bacteria; phylum Bacteroidota; class Bacteroidia; order Sphingobacteriales; family Sphingobacteriaceae; genus Mucilaginibacter. The sequence goes on along the minus strand of NZ_CBDICW010000001.1, from coordinate 397,309 downwards.
CAGTTGGCCCGCAAGGACCAAAAGGTGATACCGGAGCTGCTGGCGCAACAGGTGCTACTGGCGCAACAGGTGCTACTGGCGCAACAGGTGCTGCCGGCGCAACCGGAGCTACCGGCCCGCAAGGACCCAAAGGTGATACTGGCGCAACAGGCGCAACGGGTGCAACAGGCGCAACAGGAGCTACCGGCCCGCAAGGACCAAAAGGTGATACCGGAGCAACAGGCGCAACAGGAGCTACCGGCCCGCAAGGACCAAAAGGTGATACCGGAGCCGCTGGCGCAACAGGTGCTACCGGCGCAACAGGTGCTCAGGGTGCAACGGGTGCAACCGGAGCTGCCGGACCGCAAGGCGCAACAGGTGCCACTGGAGCGGCTGGCGCAACAGGTGCTACCGGAGCTAAAGGTGCAACGGGTGCTACAGGAGCCGCAGGTGCTAATGGTACCAATGGAACTAATGGCGCAACAGGGGCTACCGGTGCAACAGGTGCTACCGGCCCAGCAGGACCGCAAGGCGCAACAGGTGCACAGGGTGCTACTGGCGCAGCCGGAGCTACAGGTGCTACCGGAGCAACAGGCGCAACTGGAGCTACAGGTGCAGCAGGTAACGCAAACGTTCAAAACTACTTACTGTTAAACAAAGGTGTTTTTGTAGCCGGCTTAACTAAATTTTCTATCCCTGCAATTACGCAAAGCATAGTTGATGAAGGTACAGTATTGGTTTACTTAAGAAACACAGGTTCAACAGGTGGCTGGTATGCTTTACCTTATGCCGAACTGGGTAATACTATTGATCTTTCTGATTACGGTGTTGGTTACATCGATCTTAAAGCAAACTTTACACAGGCAAGCGGTATTGATTTCAGGGTGGTTGTAATTTCTGGAAGCGGAATCACTACATTAAGTGCTACCAATCCAAACTTAAACCTTAAAAACTTTAACGCAGTTGCTAAAGCATTACATATATCGGCCAACTAATATTTAAGATTCATATTCTTTTTATATAATAAAAGCTCCCGGCTAAAACCGGGGGCTTTTTCTTTTATATGTAACAAACCTGTTTATGTGTAACAATGCTATGATTATTAATTAATTAGCGGCTTTTTAATTGAACATTTGTGATTGAATTATGTCTATATATTATTCAAAAATAATACGTACATTAAAATCACAATGAAATCACTACTAACCGCCTTAACAATTTTTCTTTTAACCATTACTTATTCATTCGCGCAAAGCGGCCGGGAAGTGCATGGAACTATTATTGATTCTACAAAACAAACCGTACCATCGGCCAACGTCAAACTAATATCTGACAAGGGCGACAGCACGATTAGTATTGCAGATATTAATGGTAAATTTTCCTTTCAGGGTATAAAGGGTACTAAATTAACCGTTACTATTACCTCAATAGGCTACCAGGCCTTAAGAAAACATTTTACGCTTGATAATACCAATAACGCTGCCGATCTGGGTAACGTTGTACTTAAAATACAATCAAACATGCTGAATACGGTTACCATTGTTGGTTCTGTACCGGTAGTTATAAAGGAAGATACTGTTCAATACCAGGCCAGTGCCTACAAGGTTCGTGAAAATGCACCTGCCGAGGATCTGATCAAAAAACTGCCGGGTGTTGATGTTGACGTTAATGGTAACATTACCACACAGGGTAAACAGGTTACCAAGGTGCGTATAAACGGTAAAGATTTTATGGGCGGCGACGTACAAAGCGCAACCAAAAACCTGCCTGCCGATGTAATTGAAAACATCCAGATGATTGATGACTATGGCGATCAGGCCAACTTAACAGGTGTTAAAACCGGTGAGCCTGATAAGATCATGAACATTACAATCCGTAAAGATAAAAACTACGGCTATTTTGGTCAGGCAACCGTTGGTGATGGTGAAGATGCCTTACCGCAAAGCCAGGGCATAGCCGATAAAAACCGTTATATAGGTTCAATAAATGCATTTAAATTTAATGGCGACCAGCAGATAGCTGTTTTAGGAAGCATTAACAATACCAACGTAAACACGTTTTCGTTTGGTAGCACTGCAGGTGGCGGCGGCGGTTTCGGCGGCGGTGGCGGCAGGGGTAATGCCGGTCGTGGAGCAGCAGGCGGTAACAGTGGTAGCCTTACCACAACACAAAATGGTATCACTGATGCACACTCAATAGGTATTAACTTTCGCGATCAGTGGGGTAAAAAACTATCCGTTTATGGAAGCTATAGCTTTGCCGATAATACAGTAAATACAGTAAACAACATTTTGCAGCAAAATACATCTCCAACTAATCCTACCCAGCAGCAGCAAAATACTAACGAAAAGGATGAGAATATCAACCACCGATTTACCTGGAACATGGAGTATAAGCCCGATACCTCAAACTATTTAAAGGTTACCCCAACTTTTTCATACGCGGGTACCAATACCAATGATTTTGAAGACAATACCTTTTTGCGCAACAATGCAGTAAGCTCAGCCTATACTTCGCTTACCAATGGCGATTCGCAGGCGCCAACTTATGGAGTTATCGCTTTATATAATCATAAATTTAAGCACCGCCGTAACTTAAGCATCAATGCAACAGTAAGCTCGGGCAAAAGCGATTCGTATCAAAACCCAACCTACAATTATACTATTGGTGTACCAACAGCACCGTTAAACCAGGTAATAAATACCGATAGCCGCACAACCAGCTATGGTGTTAATTTATCATTCTTACAGCCGCTTGGTAAATTCTCATACTTAGAATTAAACTACGCCTTTAACCGATCAAACACAACAAACAATAAGGAAACGGATACTTTATACGATGCCGCTAACTACACCTTCAGGAGTGATAGCGCGTTAAGCACCCGTTACAATTATAGTTTTACTACCAACAAAGTTGGTTTAAACTATCGCTTTGTTCAAAAGAAATATAACTATACAGTAGGTGTTGGCTTTCAGCCGGCAGTATTGGATGGTGATTCGCCTACAACAGGTGTTACCACCCATGTGTCAACCTTTAACGTTATCCCTACTGCAAGGTTTATCTATAACTTTTCACGAAGCAAATCATTTAGTGTAAACTATAACGGTTCAAGCACCCAGCCAACTTTTGCACAGCTGCAGCCCGTTGTTGATTTTTCAAACGCATTATACCCGGTTGAGGGTAATCCAAACCTGAAACCACAGTTTACCAATAACATATCAATAAGGTATAACAACTTTAGCTTTGCTACCGGCGATGTGTTTTTTGCTAACTTAAGCTATCAATCAATCCAAAACCAGGTGGTTACCAATACCATTACCTACCCGCGCAGGTATTTGTTAGACCCAAGATTCCAGAATACGATTTTAACGCAATACACCAATGCCGATGGTTATTATACCACATCAGCACGTGTTAACTACATTAAACCGTGGGAAAACCGTAAATTCTCATTAACCTTAAATGGTACCGTTACCTATACCAACAACATAGGTTATTTAACCAACATTGATTCAACAACCTATACATCAACTACCGAAAAGAACGTTGCAAAAAACTTGGCCTTAACGCCCGAGGTTCGTTTCAGGGTTGATATTACTGATAAGGTTGATGCGCAGTTTATTACCAACTATGTAATAAACAGAACCAGTAACTCGGTACAAAATCCCCTTGTGGATGGAATTTCGAATTTAAGGACATGGAACATCGGCGTTAATGGTAAAAACTACTTTGGCGACTGGACTGTAAGCTACGATTACTCAAAAGCTAACAACTATGGTTATGCATCAAGCGTAAAGGTAACCAACCCCAACACGCTGAACATGTATGTGGAGCGCAGGTTTATGAAAGATCATCGCGGTACCTTCCGTATTGCAGCGTATGATTTGTTTAATGAAAATACCGGTTTCTCATCAACAACCACTGCAAGTTCAGTAACACAAACACATGTTAACAGACTTGCACGTTATTACCTGGCAACCTTTACCCTGCGCTTACAGAAATTTGCAGGTAAAGCACCAACACAAGATCCGGCAACACGTGGTTTCAGAAGAGATGGCGGCGGCGGTGGCCGTGGCGATGGTCCGGGCGGCCCTGGCGGCGGCGGTTTTGGCGGCGGTCCAACCATAAACTAAAACAAATACAGTACATAAAAAGGGCCTTGATTTTAAATCAAGGCCCTTTTACTATTATAATTTTTTTTAAATCAGGTTATTTCCCAGCGGGTAATAATACTGTATTTATTACGCGTTCCAGCTCTTCCAGGTCAAATGGTTTGGCCAAGTATGTTTCGGCACCCGCATGGCCTGCAAGCAGCTCAATATCGCTATTGGCCGAAAAATAAATTACCGGTATGTTTTTAAGCTCGTCATTCTTTTTAAGCGTTTGCGTGGCAATTATACCGCCATCATCAGGTATCCAGTTATCCATTAATATTACACTGGGCATAATGGCTGCTACCCTTTCAATAATATTATTGCAATCGGTATAGGCAAAAACAGTCCACCCTTGCTCTTCTAAAATAAAACTGCAGATAGATAGGATGTCTTCATCATCGTCAAAAATAATGATCTTTTTATCGGGGTTATTCATGGGCATATTGATACGTGAAACTATATATTCTTCATAAAAAAAACAAATAATTTATTAGTTAAATATTTTTCGTTTAAACTGTTTTATAATATCTGATACCCTATGTTTTTGTAAACGGTAATTGCAGGCATAATGTTGAGCCTACTTTACTTAATGCTGTAATTATTTTTCTTAATTTTATCAAACCAATGAAATTACCAATTATAACTGCCTGCTTTTTAATAGGTTTATTTAGCAGCCTTTGTTTGCATGCGCAGCCAAAAATAAACGGATTTAAACTATTAAGCAGAAGTGTAAAAGTATATGAAAAAGCAGAGTGGGATATAAAAGTATCAGCGGCATACATTAACCCATACGATCAAAAAGATATTACTTTAAACCTTTTGCTTACCTCACCGTCGGGAAAACCAATAGTACTGCCTTGTTATTACGAAAATGGCGATACAACTTCGGCTTTATGGAAAGCCCGTTTTACACCGCAGGAAACCGGGAAATATAGCTACACATTCAGTGTTCACAATATAAAAGGGGAGGCTACATCCGCAGCCGGGTACTTTGTAGCAGCACCGTCCTCAAAGCCTGGATTTTTGCACAAAAACTCTTTTTGGACCTTTAAGTTTGATAACGGGCAATTGTTTAGGGGCATTGGCGAAAACGTTGGATGGGAGTCGCGATCATTCGAGGACCCGAAGTGGACCTATGATTACCTTTTGCCTACACTCGCAAAAAACGGGGCTAATTTTTTCCGCACCTGGATGTGTTACTGGAATATGCCTTTGGAGTGGCAAAAGGTTGACCATACCAAACGCTACACAAATACAGATAAATACTTTAACCCCGGGGCTATTAAGCGGATGGATGAGTTAGTAAACCTTACTGACTCATTGGGCTTATATTTTATGCTGACCTTGGACTGGCACGGCCACCTGATGGAAGCCGGCGGCTGGAAAAACAGCCCCTATAACGTATTAAATGGCGGCCCGGCTAAAACGCCGGTTGACTTTTTTACGATGCGCAGTGCCCGCGACAAGTACAAAAACAAGCTGCGCTATGTAATTGCGCGCTGGGGTTACAGTACTAATATTGCCGCCTTTGAGTTTTTTAACGAGATTGATAACGCCGCGTTTAACGCCGCTGACAGCATTATTATTCCGCATAGTGCAATTGTGCAGTGGCACGATGAAATGAGCCGCTACCTAAAGGATATTGACCCTTACCGCCACATGGTTACCACCAGTGTATCGCACAGGGACATAATCGGCATGAATTCACTGGCTTATATTGATTTTAACCAGAAACATATTTATAAGCATACCGAAAAAATTCCTGCTATTTACCCTGACTATATACATTACTATAACAAGCCTTATGTGGTTGGTGAATTTGGCTTTAGGTGGGAAGATGACAACCCGCAATACGGCGAAGGGTTTGATTACGATTATAAACGCGGATTATGGTATGGCCTTTTTAGCCCCACACCGCTTTTACCCATGACCTGGTGGTGGGAGCTTTTTGATACACGTGGTATGACCCCATATTTTAACGGGGTACGCCAGATAAGCGACCAAATGCTGAAGGCCGGGAAAGGAAGCTTTGAGCCGTTTACAGTAACTGCCAGCCAAATAGAAAGCTATGGTGTTAAATGCGGCAATAAATATTTTATTTACCTGCTTAACAATACCGATGAAAAAATTATTAGCCCTATTTCATTTACGGGTACGGCTAAAGCGGTAAAGGGGCAATCCTTTAATCCCGCTACGCGGCAATATGAAACCTTAAACGGATTGACTTTGGTAAATGGCAAGGTGAGCTTAAAAAGCATTGCCTTAGCCGCAAAGCAGGAAATGGTTTTGGTGATCACAGAATAATAAAAAGCCCTGCTAAGTTTTTATCCTCAGCAGGGCTTTTTGTTATAATAGTTTACTTATGCAAGCACTAATTTAGCAAGGGCCTCTTTAGTAAATCCTTTTAATTCGCTGGTGCGGTTTTCGTGGATCTTTTGTACCCAATTTGGATCTGACAATAGCGGACGGCCAACAGCAGCCAGATCAAAATCGCCACGATCCATACGGCGGATCAACTCATCTAATGATCTTACCTCTGAACTTTCACCGGCAAAAGCAGTAAAAAAGTCGCCGCTTAAGCCTATTGAGCCTACTGATATGGTTGCTCTACCGGTTATCTTTTTAGCCCAGCCCGCAAAGTTAAGGTCTGAACCTTCAAACTCCGGATCGTAAAAACGGCGTTGTGAACAATGGAAAATATCAACCCCGGCATCAGCCATCGGGTTTAACCATGCTTCCATTTCGGCTGGGGTTTTGGCCATTTGTAAAGTATAATCAGCCTGTTTCCATTGTGATAAGCGGATAATGATGGCAAAATCTTCGCCAACCTGTTTGCGTACTTCTTTAATTACCTCAATAGCAAAACGGCTGCGTTGGGCTAAGGTTTTACCACCATAAATATCGGTGCGGTTATTGGTAGCATCCCAAAAAAACTGGTCGATAAGGTAGCCATGTGCCCCATGAATTTCAACACAATCAAAGCCTAATCTTTTTGCATCAGCGGCAGCACGGCCAAAAGCGGCAATCGTATCGGCAATATCAGCTTCCGTCATGGCCTTGCCGTTACTAAAGCCGGGCCTGTTCAGGTCTGATGGTCCTTCAAAGGGTTGTGATGGTACCCAGCCTGAATGGTGGTTATCCATAATACCCATGTGCCATATCTGCGGGCCCATCTGGCCACCGGCAGCATGCACGCCATCAATTACATTTTGCCACCCGCCCAATGCCTGCTCGCCATAAAAATGAGGGATATTGGCATCATTTGATGAAGAAACACGGTCAATCACCGTACCTTCAGATAAGATCAGGCCAACTTCGCCTTCGGCACGTTTACGGTAGTAAGCAGCAACTTCAGCAGTTGGAACACCACCCGGCGAAAATGAGCGCGTCATAGGCGCCATTACAATGCGGTTTTTTATATTTAATGATTTCAGGCTGAACGGCCTGAATAAAACGTCAGTATTCATATTTATCTGTTTAATATTTATATTTCTGATTGAATAAGATGGCTAAGGGCAGCAAAGGCTTCCTCGTTTCTTTTATAATAGGTCCACTGCCCTTTGCGGGTTGATATAACCAGGCCGGCGCGCTGCAGCATCGCTAAGTATTCGGATACGGTTGATTGTGTTAAACCGGCTTTTACCTGGATTTGCCCAACGCATACGCCATCGGTAAAGCCTACTGCTAACTGTTCCGGAAAGTTTTCTCCGGGGTCTTTTAACCAGTTTAAAATCTGTAAACGGGTTTTGTTTGACAGTGCTTTAAAAATGTCTACCTGATCCATAGTACAAAGGTATATCGGATTTTCCCGATATACCAATTAATAAAAATTAGATGACATTTATTTGACTGCCCAAATTGCAGATGGCGAAATAAAGGGCTTGCGAGAATGGCTGGTTTAATAAACAGTGAACGTGCCGTTGAATATTTTAACCGTACTGGTTTTATCAAAAGGGCGGGTGGCAGTTACTGTTAGGGTAGTGGTGCCTGTCTTTATTGCGGCGAAGGTCCAGGTATCGGTACCAAAATCGCCAATGGCATTGGTGGTTGATGGGGTGTGCACATGGTTGCTTATACTTAATACGTTGGTATCAAACACCGGTGCATCAAACGCGTAGCCGCCATCACCGGGGTTACCTAAGTTTACGGTAAATACCTGGCCCTTTGCAAGGGTTTCTGTTTTGCCGTTATTCTGTGCGGTAAGTTGTACCATTGTCTTGTTTGTGTTTTGATCTTTTTTGCAGGATAGCATTATGCAGCTTAAACAAGCTACAACAAATAAAACAATAACAGGTTTCGTTTTCATGTTTTTGATTTAATATAACACAAGGCCTTACGGGTAAAGCAATAATTGGTTTACAGGTATTACGGAGCCGCAACGCACTTCGCGACAGTAAATTAAATAAATTTTTAATTTTTATGGCAGATAGCCTGAACGCTGAAGTACTTTGAGTTAGTTTTTTTGGATGGTATAAATAATAAGCTCCCTGCGGATGGCAAAACCTAAGGATTGGTAAACCTTAATGGCCCGCTCATTAGCCGTTAACACATGCAGGATGGGGATGCCGGCGGCGGCTTTTATATCATTGATCTGATCGGTGATGAGTTGTTTGGCATAACCATTACCCAGGTAATTGGGATGGGTACAAACGGCGCTGATCTCGGTGTACGCAAAGGGGTGCATTCTTTGCCCGGTCATGGCTACTAATTCGTCGTTTTTAAATATGCCTTTATAGTTACCGAAATGGATGGTTTTAGCAGCAAACGGCCCCGGATTGGTTAATTTGGTGAGGGTCAGCATAGCAGGTACATGCTGCTCATTTAAAGGCACAAGTTCCTCCTTGCCGGTTATAGCAGGCGCATTACCTTCAAATATCATCTGGAATACTTTTATATCGCGTACAACTGCCCAGGGTGCCGGGATGTTTATTTCAGTTGGACTAACCAATGCAAAATAACCGGCATACGGAATGCAATCATACAGGCTTTGAAAGTTTGCCTGCGATGGTTCCCTTACCGCAACAAACGGCGATACCTCCCTGTCGAAATACTTAGCATGCTCGGTGCCGTTAGCTAAGTTTTTATTGCCCGATGTTAAGGCGTTGTAGGCAGGGTTATCAAGTATATGCTCCATTTGTTAGTATGCGCACCTTTTAAATTGGTGGCTGCAAATGTAATAACCAATAGCAATAGCCGCTTAGCTTTTGATAATTTATTGGTAAACTTAAAAATGGTTAAGTTGAAAGGTTTACTATGCTAACCACGAGTTGCAAGTTTGCGGTAGCGGGTTAAAACGGAATAATGTAAGTTGTGATTTTTATAGCCGAATTGTTATTCTTTATGAAGTCTATCTCTTCATTTCTACTGCCTTTTTCATACACTGCCTTGATTGCGAACCTGTACAGGGTTTCGGAAGATGTACCGGATTCTCGCCTTACAGTAAATGTATTGCTAATTACGAAGTCTTGATAGGGCCCCATTTTGTCAAATGTCGTTTTTGCCATACGACTTATAGTTTTTGAATCTGTCAACTTCTTTAACGAATCGCTTACCATGTTATCTAAATCATCAAAGTTTTTACTTTGAACTAAATTGTAGAATTGGAACAATTTGGTTTTTCCATCATGAATGTCCTCTTTTCGATTAATGTAATTAGTTGTTAAAGTGCATGAAGATAATATAAGAAATATGCAAAAGAGTATTTGGTACCTCATCTTTTTTATCATGTTAGTTTTATGGATATTTTAAAAACTCAGAACTATTTTGGATTTTTATTACTAAATGCTGTCTTTGTAAACCTTATCTACGCACGAAAAAGGAAGGAGGATAGTTTTGCTACCCCTCTTTATTATTATTGAGTACTGTCCTGCCTTTTTAATTAGAGTATCGCAGACTATGAATTTATCGAGATTATGGGCTATGTAGCCCGTTCCATCATAAAATTCTGTATCATAGCCGGTCTGTATGTCAGATCCGTAGAGGTATGCGTCCCTGCTGTTATAATTATTATATTTCTTGTGCAAAACCAGATTAAACGTTTTATTATTCTTAAAGTCTTCGGCCAACTTATCACACGAAAATTTCGGAATACAGGCGGTTGAAAGAAAAATAAAGCCTAAGTAAATATTTTTTGAAATTGTCTTTGTCATATGGATATTACAAATGATTAGTATATAAAGAGTACTACTATTATAGCAAATACTACCCCGCCCAACCCTCTCTGCCCAAGCTTCTGAAATTAATGGCTTCGGCTAAATGCTCTAACTATTATCCTATATTCTTTTTCATATTTATGTACTACAATGGTTTATTCAAGTTTAGAAATATGCTTATTTGAGTAATAATATTGCTTAACTACCTGTTAATTAATAATTTCATAATAGAGTTCTTCTATCTAAAGGGAAAAACTGACTATATAAATGATTTTTCTATTATACTTAAGCTTTCCTATGCTAACAAAGTGTTGCAAGCTCGCGGGAGCAGGTGCTACCAACTATTAAAACAACATATCGTAATCAACCAAAGAATCAAAACTAGCGTTTAGGTTTTTCAAAGATTCCAATACCTCCATATTAATAATATCTATTTTACTAATTTCATTAAGTAATAACAATTGCCTGTTTTTTTCTTTTTGCATAAACAAGTCTTGTTCGATAATGCTTTCCAAGTCTTGTATTTTATTAAGTTCTACATAGGTTATTCCTTCTTTTTGCTGAACGAACATATCAACTGTATTAATGCAATATTGAGAGTTGTTTAACACATGTTCTTTATCTAATGTTATTAGAAATTGAATTAACTCGTCAAATGTACAACATGTGTCAAAAGCGTATGATGCGATGACACTGTTGAACTCCTCAAGATCAGGAGAATTAACCAGTAATTTTTCACGAGTTTTTATGTAATCAAGTTGCTTATTTTTTTTTATCAGCTGCTCATAAATTTCTTTTATTGTATCTTGAAAAAAAGTAATATCTCCCCATTCTTCTTTTTCTGAAAAAAGAAGATATCCTTCAAGCATCTTCTCACAGTTTAGATTACAAAATAATATAAGATGTTCGAGGGATAAATTTTGAGTCTTTTCTTTAATTCTATTCAAAAAATCGTTCATGGTTTTTTATATAGAGTTATATAGGAATATTTACAGCACCAGCTTGTGTGGCAATTAGTAGTTGTCTTTACCCCGCCCAACCCTCTCTATCCAGGCTTCTGAAATTAATGGCTTCGGCTAAATGTTCTAACTGGATCTCATCGCTGCCTGCAAGATCGGCAATGGTCCGGGAAACTTTCAGGATACGGTCGTATGCCCGTGCAGATAGGCCAAGTTTTTCCATCGCTCTTTTTAGCAGGTTTTGTCCGGCTTCGCTTATTTTACAAATATCGCGTACCATCTGCGGGCTCATCTGGGCGTTGGCATGCAGGTCGGGCTTGTTGCCGAAACGTTGGGCCTGTATGTCGCGGGCTTTGATCACCCTGTCGCGGATAAACTCACTTCTCTCGGCAAGGCGGTCTGATGCCAGTTCGTTAAAATTTACGGGGGTAACCTCAACATGCAAGTCGATACGATCAAGCAGCGGGCCCGAGATCTTGCTCAAATATTTCTGCACCACACCCGGCGGACAAATACATTCCTTCTCTGGGTGATTAAAATAACCGCAGGGGCAGGGGTTCATGCTGGCTATCAGCATAAAACTGCTCGGGTAATCAATGGTAAACTTAGCGCGTGATATAGTTACCCGCCGCTCTTCCAAAGGCTGGCGCATTACTTCAAGGGCGCTGCGTTTAAACTCAGGCAATTCATCCAAAAACAATACGCCGTTATGGGCCAGGGATATTTCGCCGGGCTGCGGGTTGCTTCCACCACCAACCAAGGCTACGTCACTAATAGTATGGTGAGGCGAGCGGAACGGCCGGGTAGTAACCAAAGCATCAGCCGCAGCCAGTTTGCCGGCAACAGAATGGATCTTGGTAGTTTCTAACGATTCGTATAAACTCAAGGGTGGCAAAATAGATGGCAGCCTGCGCGCCAGCATGGTTTTACCCGCCCCCGGCGGACCGATCAGGATCACATTATGCCCTCCTGCGGCGGCAATTTCAAGCGCGCGCTTTATGTTTTCCTGTCCGCGTACCTCGCTAAAATCGCTGTCATATGCGGTAAGGCTTTTAAAAAATTCGTCGCGGGTATTTACTACTTCGGCGGTAAGCTGGGCGGTACCGTTAAAAAAGTCAACCACCTCTTTGATACTTTCAACGCCATAAACTTCAAGCTCATTTACAATGGCAGCTTCGCGGGCATTTTGTTTGGGTAGTATAAAACCTTTGTAACCCTCCTTGCGTGCCTGTATGGCAATGGGCAAGGCCCCTTTTATGGGTTGCAGGCTACCATCAAGCGAAAGCTCGCCCATTATCAGGTATTTATCAAGGTGCTCATTTTCTATCTGGCCCGATGCTGCCAGTACCCCCATCGCTATGGTGAGATCATAAGCCGAGCCTTCTTTACGAATATCGGCAGGGGCCATATTAACCACCACCTGCTGGCGCGGCATCCGGAAATTGCAACTTTTTAAAGCCGATTCAATCCGGAAATAGCTTTCCTTTATGGCGGTATCAGCCAGGCCAACTACAAAGTATTTGGTACCCGGCAAAATATTTACTTCAATGGTGATTGTGATAGCTTCGATCCCGTAAACCGCGCTCCCAAAAGTTTTAACTAACACGATGATAAAGTTTATTCAAAGCGAAAGTTATAGAAATTATTTGAAGCTTTGAAATGCTGTGCCATTTTCTGTGTTTAAGATATTAATATCAGCACCACCATTTCTAAAAAATACACCTTTATTATACTTTTTGTGTACCAGTTCTCGAAGTAGCATTCTACTAATCCAAGAAACTAACATCATTTTAACGTATCGATTTTGAAAATGCTATTGTTGTTACCATATGGTCTATCACCAATCCAAATGTTATACTTTTTAGAATACAACGACATGCCTTTCATCAAGTGTAGATCTAATATCAGATGTGCACGCTGGAGATACATTACTGTAAACACGTGATAATACATTCGATAGTAATCTGTTTGTATTAAATCTGAATCGCCGATGGTATTATATAGTCGTACCATTTCTATATAATCATTTGCTTGAAAGTCTGTCCATTTGCTCATTAAATTAATGTACTTTGATACTCTTTTGTCAAACTCTGACCTTGAAATTTGAATACCAACTGTTTTGTCATTGTTTTTAATATAACGAACGGAATCTTGTGCTGTTGCGATAAATGAGCTTATAAGTAAAATCCCCAAGATCAATGGAATATATTTAGCTGGTATCATTATTATATTTTATTTAGACAGGCCTACCAAAAGGACTTAGTATCCGGCAAAATATTTACTTCAATGGTGATTGTGATAGCTTCGATCCCGTAAACCGCGCTCCCAAAAGTTTTAACTAACACGATGATAAAGTTTATTCAAAGCGAAAGTTATAGAAATTATTTGAAGCTTTGAAATGCTTGCTGAAGAATGTGCGCTGATTTTATTGAGGGGTGATTAAAGCAAACATTATTTCTCAAAGTAATGCAGCTGTATATCTTCGCCATCAAAAACGGCATAGCTGGATGCATGCACCCATTCGCCAAGGTTAATGTAGCGGCTTTTGTTGTTGAGGGCAATATCAAGCGGTTTGTGGCGGTGGCCAAAAACCAGGTAATCGTAAAAATGGGATTTAAGCAAATCGTTACAAAAAATAACCAGCCATTCCTGCTCGCCGGGTTTATGATCTTCCTTTTTTTCGTTGGCTATCCTGCTGTTTGACGACCAGTAGTTGGCCAGCCCTACCCCAAAGTTCGGGTGGATACGTGCAAACAGCCACTGACAAAATCCACTCCTGAAAAATCGTTTTAAAAACTTGTAAAAAGTATCGCCTGGGCCTAATCCATCGCCGTGGTGCAGGTAAAACTTTTTGCCGTTGCGCTCAATCTCTAACTCATTGCTTATAATGGTTGCGCCAAGCTCGCGTTCAAAATAATCAAACATCCACATATCGTGGTTGCCTTTAAAAAAAGTAAGCTTTATGCCCGAGTCGGATAGCTCGGCCAGCTTGCCCAAAAAGCGGACGTATCCTTTAGGTACCACCGTTTTATACTCAAACCAAAAATCAAAAACATCGCCCATCAAAAAAACTTCGGCGGCATCTGTTTTTATCATGTCAAGCCAGCGTACCAAGCGGTCTTCGCGCTGCCTGCTGCTGGCATAAGTGCCGGTGCCTAAATGAAAATCGGAAGCAAAGTATATTTTATTACGGATGGCCATTATAGCTGTAAAAATAAGCTAATAATGTGCAGATGTGCAAATCGGTATTGATCGCGCTAACAGGTCAGGAAGCTACGTCTAACGGTTGTGGCCTTATAGGGCGTGCCTGCTCACAAACCTGGTTAACCAGGTCTTTTGACAGGGGCTTGGTTAAAAAGGAATTAACACAGGCATATTTTTTCGACTGGTAAAGATCAGCTGTGCGGATTGATGAACTCATGATGTGTACACGCACATTTTTATTAGCGTCGGCATTAAAGGTTTCCAACTGTTCTAAAAACTCCCATCCGGTTAGCTGCGGCATATCTAAATCCAGAAAGATCAGATCGGGCATGGTACCTGATTCTTTATTTTCTTCCAGGTAATCTAAAATTAAGCGGCCATCAAAGGTGTAAGTAGCTTGCCTGCAATTGCAATTATTATGCAGTAAGCGTTGCATAATATAGTGATCTGTTGGGTTATCATCAATTACTATAAGTTTGCACATAACGTTTAAGTTTCAAATTACCGGTTAAAATAATTGTTTTAAAAGTAGGTTTTTGATGCAATATTATTTGTAACATTTCCGTTACAAAAAGCGGTTTATATCCTTTATTATCAACACAATACATGCGTTGTGCAATAGGTTTTGTGATGATTGAATTTTGTTGCCATTTTTGAAAATAAGGCATAGCCTTAAAGGAATATCTGTTAAAATGAAGGAAATATTATCTTTATATAAAAGCGGCTATTTATATAATTTGCAGTTGGTTTTTCTGTAATAACTTGATTTCCATAAGCCAGTTAAAAAAATTATTTTAGCCGCCCCATAATGAGCCTTTTTTATAAACCAAATAAACCCACTGATGCAGCTGATGAAAAACTGCTCACCAGCTATCGCGAAAGCGGTGACCTGGCCATTTTGGGCCGTTTATATGAAAAACAAATGCCTTTGGTTTATGGAGTTTGCTTAAAGTACCTGAATGATGCGGAGCAGGCTAAAGATGCCGTTATGGCCATATTTGAAGAGCTGATTGTAAAGGTTAAGCAACATGATATTAAACATTTTAAAAGCTGGCTGTATGTTTTGAGCCGTAATTACTGTTTAATGCAATTAAGGGCCGGCAAAAAGATGGAGATGGTAAACCTGGATGATTTTATGGAATTTACCCCGCTTTTGCATCCTGATGAAAACAACCGCGAGGAAGCGATGAAAGCGCTGGATAATTGCATGGATAAATTGCCCGGTAACCAAAAACAAAGTGTGAGCTTGTTTTATTTAGATGAGAAGTGTTATAAAGAAATAACCGAAGTTACCGGATTTAGCCTTAACGATGTGAAAAGTTATATTCAAAACGGGAAGCGGAACCTTAAAATCTGCCTTGAAAAAGTTAGTGAGTAAAAAAGAAACCGACATATTGCTGATAAGGAAGTATCTGAACGGAGAGCTTGATGCCCTTGCTATGCACCAGCTGGAAAGGCGCGCGCAAAGCGATCCGTTTTTGATGGATGCCCTTGAAGGCTATGGGCATAGCGGTGCTGATAGCCAGCCGCAGTTGGATGAGCTTAGCAAACGCTTGCAGCAAAGGGTTGAAAGCAGGCCGGCCCGTGTTATTCCATTCCGGGTAATTGCCATTGCAGCATCCATATTAGTGCTGTTTACCGTTGGCTGGTTATGGCTGGCGAATAATAAAAATACGCCGCCCCCTAAAATGGCCGCGATTGTTAAACCCGAAATAAGGGCCCGGCTTAATGTTCCTGTTGCTATGGTACCTAAAACGGATAGCAGCACATTGGCTGTAATTCCTGCCGCGCCTCAAAAAGCAATAGTAAATAGCACGGATAAGAAACCTATTGTATCGCCTAAAAATGCAACAGCTAATTTAGTGGCTGATAATATATTTGCCAGCAACAGGAATAGTGATGCGAAGACAGATACCGCTAAAAGCACCCCAATGGACGAAATGGTTGTGATGGGGATGGAAGCAAAGAAAAAAGATGTTATAGCTAAAACAGATACCGGAATAAGCAGGCAATTACAAGGCAGGGTTGCCGGAGTGGCAGTTAAGGAAAGTATATTTTCGGCCCCAGGCAATGGACGCATAAGGGGTAGAATTATTGGTAAGGATGATGGCATGCCTTTAACCGGGGTTTCGGTAAAGATACAGGGTAAAGCTGCGGGTACGCTTACTGACGAGAACGGTTATTTTAGCCTGCCGGCTGATAGCAGCAAAGCCAAACTACTTATTGCATACATAGGTTACCAGCCAATTAAGCTAACGGCCAGTAACCGCGATTCGTTAAAAACGATAGCAATGGTGCCTAACATCGGTTCGTTAAGTGAAGTTGTGGTTTCGGGTTACAGCTCAAAAAGCAATGATGATTATGCCGTGGATAAAGATGCCCGCCCGCAGGATGGCTGGGTAAGCTTCAAAAAATACCTGAAAGAAAAAGCAATATCGCCAGATGGTAAAAGCGGTATAGTTAAGCTGTCATTTATGGTGAGCAACAGCGGTAATATAAGCGATATTAAAGTTATTAAGGGCCTGAGCCCATTAACCGATCAAAAAGCGGTAGACCTGATAAACAGCGGCCCCGACTGGGCGGCCAGTACCAGCGGCAAGCCCGAAAAAATTATCCTGAAAATAAAGTTCGGGAAATAGGTTTATAAGTTATACAATAGCCTGAAAAACCTATTTTCTAAGCTTCCGCGAGTTTTGTGCTGCGTAACTCGTGGCAACGAATAGATTATACGCAAAGGAGTAATCAACTATTTATTCTTATCAGCAAAAGCAAATACCTTTTGCAAAAGCGGGGTTGAGCGGGCACCAATGTTTTTACGGATGTTAAGTTCCTCTAAAGCTATCTCATAAAATAACCCATCAATTGCCTTTTGGGTTACATAGGCATTAATATCGGGGTTCATTTTACTTACAAACGGAATTTTATTGTACTCGTTTGCAGCATCGCCATAGTATTTGGTTGCGCCTACCTTATCAAGGCTTCCTTTTACAACCGGGGTAAATGATGCGGTAAGTTGCGGCGTGGTGGTCCGTCTAAAATATTGGGTAGCGGCATCCTGTCCGCCTAATAAAATATTTGATACATCCTCCAGTGTCATGTGTTTAATGGCATCAATAAATATGGGTTTTGCTTGTTTGGCGGCATCTTCGGCAGCGCGGTTTAACGACAGGATCACGTTATCGCAAAGCTTACCCAAGCCAATACGGCGTAAGGTTTTTTCGGCTTTTTGCGCCTGCGGCGGAAACAATATTTTTATAGCTGCATTACCAAAAAAGCCGTTAACAGCCGAAAGCTGATCAGCACTTTTTGAAACACCTTGCTGTAAGGCTTGCTTAAGGCCCTTGTTCATATCCAGGTCTGAAATTTGTGCAGAGCTTGAAAGCGTAAGCAATATTACAAAAGCGGGGATCAGCAATAATAATTTTTTCATGAGGTCAATAATTTCTTCAGTCAAAGAAAAGAAAATTCCGGCAGAAAAAATATTAAAGAATAATGTACGCCAAGCGTTGTGTTAATTATAATACTATAACACAACCCTTAATAAAGCAAACGTGCCTGCTGCAATTAAGGCAGATACCGGGATGGTAATTATCCAGGCCCAAAGTATATTTATGGTTAAGCCCCAGCGTACGGCTGATAACCTTTTGGTTAAGCCAACACCAATTATAGCACCAGTAGTAGTATGGGTTGTTGAAACCGGGATACCAAATTTTTGAGTGAAGAACAAGGTTAAAGCACCGGCTGTTTCAGCACTTACACCTTCAAGCGGGGTTATTTTTGTGATCCTTGACCCCATTGTTTTAACTATTTTCCACCCGCCAGACATGGTGCCCAACGCAATTGCCGAATAACAGGAAAGGGGGATCCAGTTTGGCATAGGTGCACCGCTTTTAATAATATGTGCTGTAAACAAGGCTACGTAAAGTATGCCCATTACCTTTTGTGCATCGTTACCACCATGTGCATAGCTTAGTGCGGCAGACGAAACCAGCTGCAGCCTTTTAAACCAGCGTTCGGCAGTGGCGGGCCTTGCGCGCTTACATATATGTAAGATCAATACAGTTATAACATAGGATATAAACAAACCGATGAAGGGTGCCAGCACTATGTAAGCCAATATGGTAAGTATGTAGTGCATATTAACTGCATTAAGGCCGTTAACACCCATATATAAAGCATTGGTTATACCCGCACCTGCAAAACCGCCAATAAGTGTATGCGATGAACTTGAAGGGATACCGAACCACCAGGTGGCCAAATTCCAGGTAATGGCGGCAATAAGGCCGGCAAGTATTACATTAAGCGTAACATAATGCTCAACCACAATTTTTGATACGGTATCGGCTACCTTATATTCTTTGGCAAAAAAGTATACTAAAAAGTTAAAGAATGCAGCCCACATAACCGCCTGAAATGGCGTTAATACCTTGGTTGATACAATTGTGGCTATAGAGTTAGCTGCATCGTGAAAGCCATTGGTATAGTCAAATATCAGTGCAAGGCAAACCACAACAATAAGTACAGGTGTAATCATTTAGCGTTATGCGTTTTTAACTAAAATTGATTCCATAACGTCGGCTGCATCCTCGCACATATCAGTAGCTGTTTCCAATGCCGATAATATCTCTTTGTATTTTATCAGGCGGATAGCATCTTTCTCGTATAAAAAAAGATCGGCAACGGCACGGTCAAAAACATAATCGGCTTGGTTCTCAACGCTGTTTATCCTGATGCATGAATCGGCAATGTTGCGTACGTTTTTAAGGTCCTTTAATTCCTTAACTGCTTTTTCAAGATCAATGCTTGCCTGCAAGGTTAGATCAGATAGCTTGCGGATGTGCTCGTTATAATCATCAATGCGGTACAGGCTCATCCTGTTTGCAGCACCTTGTATATAATCGGCAACATCATCAATTGCTGATGCCAGGGCATGTATATCCTCGCGGTCAAACGGGGTAATAAAGTTTTTACCCAATTCAAGGTATACCTGGTGGGTTATTTCGTCGCCTTTATTTTCTAATTTATCTATTTGTTTAAATAGTTCTTCGCGGGTAGTTGAGTTATCGGTATTAACAGCTTCAACCAATATAGTTGCCATTGTTACCACATTGGCAGCGGCCTGTTCAAATAAGGGGAAAAATATCTTTTTGTCTTTAGGTACAAAGTATTGAAAGATGCTGTTTAATGACATTTTTTTCGGGTATTTGGACAAAGATAACTTAGCAATGTTAAGTTAATGTTAACTTTTTAGAACAGGTATGTTAGGCAAATGTAAAGTTTGCTTTGATCGCTGTAAAGTAAAGCCAAAAGTTGAGCCTAATCCTTCGGTACTGCGCACGTTAATAGTTTGCTCATGGGCCTCCACAATATGCTTTACAATGGCAAGCCCTAAACCCGAGCCGCCTATTTGCCTTGAACGGCTGGAATCTGTCCTGAAAAAGCGCTCAAACAGGCGTGGAAGGTATTTCTCTTCTATCCCGATGCCATTATCTGTCACCTCAACCAATACCTGGTCGTGCAGTTCAAACAGGCTAACGGATGTGCTGCCCTCCTCGTTTCCGTATTTAAAAGAGTTGTCAATAAGGTTAACCAACACCTGGCGGATCTTTTCGCGGTCGGCGTTTACCAAAAGCGGCTCGTCGTACTTCTGTTTGAATATTAATTTAATGTTATGTTGTTTAGCCTTGATCTCTAACGACTCAAAAACCTCCTTTATCAGGTCGTTTATTTTAAAACGGGTAAGGTTGATGGGGATCTCGCCTGATTCAAGTTTCGAAATTTCGTCCAGATCCTTGATCAGGTAGCTTAGCCGGTCAACATTTTTTGAGGCTTTGGCTAAAAACTGGCGGGCCATGTCCTTATCCTCCAGGTCATCGTCTTGTACGGCTTCAATATAGCCTTGTATGGCAAAAAGGGGTGTTTTAAATTCGTGCGAGATATTGGATAAAAAATCGCGGCGAAACTTTTCCTGTTTGCGCAGTTCGTCAATCTCGCTTTTCTTTTCCCGGGCCCATTCTTTTACCTCGTGCTCCACATCGTTAATAGGATCGGCACTTACGTGTTCGCCCAAAGCATCGCGCAGATCGCGGCCTAACTTTAGGTTATGGATCAGCTTATAAATGAGCTTTATTTTTGAGTACACATATTTTTCTATCAGGTAATAGAAAACTAAAAAGCTGGTAATTATGGTAACCGTAAAGGTGATTAGCACGCCATACCAGCTATGCTGAAAATAGAAGTTAACGGCCGATAGGGTAATAGCAACCGCCGCTGCGTTTATTAATACAAGTATCCTGAGTTTCATACTTGTAAAGTTACGATTAGTGCGTAGTGTTTGGCAATCGGCACATAGTTATTAAATTGTTAAGGATGCTTTTTTAGGGCGATAGTGTGCTTATTGTCTTATGCCAATCCAAACAATTTATTTGGTTGCCTCTGCATCAATATCAATAGTGGCCTGGTCTGCCAATATTAAACTGTTGCCGCCAATACCATAATCAAGCCTGTTTATTTTAAAGGTGCCTTTAAATGCAATTTTATTGTCCTTTTGAACATAGGTAAATGGCATATCTATCAGCTTGGTTTTATCTTTTATGGTAAGGTTAAACTTGCCCGTATAATTATCACCGCTTTTATGGGTAAATGAAACTGATTTTAAGGTGATCTTAGGGTATTTGGCAATGTCAAAAAAGTCTTCGCTTTTTAAATGCTCATCGCGGCTTGAGTTATTAGAGTTAAGCGTACTGGTTTCTACCGAAGCATCGATGGTGCTTTTGGCCAGATCGGCAGGATTAAAATTAACGCTGGCCTGTAAACCACTAAATGTTCCGCTGGTACCTATTCCCATGTTTTTTATGTGGAATGTTATGGTTGATCGGCTGATAGTACTTTGCGCAAAGGTGTTTGCCGTGCCGGCTATGATGATAAATAATATGGCGATAATAAACTTCTTCATGGTACTAATTAACGGGTTTTACATTAAATATTTTAGGTTGGACTATAAAAATTGTAAAAGGTTAATAAATACTTAGCAGAATATACATTCACCCGGCATTGCCGGGCGAATGCTCAAAATACCTAAAACTCCACATGTGCTCTTATCGAGAATACATTTACCGGCCCACGGTCTTTATTATAAGCCGGGTTCAGGATAAATTGATAATCGGGCGTGATAAAAAATTTCTTTTGGAAAGCATCTATCTTATAATATACTTCGGCTATCATTTCGGGTGCATAGTTTAGTTTGCCATCACCAATTAAAAAGCCATAACCACCTGCTGCCAGGTAATTGCGGTGCGGGCCCGACAGGCCATTGCCAATAAACGCTAAGCCCAGCTCATCATCATCGCGTTTCCATTTGGTGCCTTTTAGTACACCGCCAAAAGTAATGGAGCGGTCAATCTCGGTAAAAAACCATGTTTCGGTATGGCCGTCGTTCCAGCTTGCTTTTGCAAACACGCCAAAATCTTTACTTAAATATTGATCAGCATTAATACCGAAACCGTATTTGTGGCGGCCATAAGCCTGTGTGGTATCTACATTTGGGGCCGTTGGATTCTGCGCAACAGCTAAGTTATAATTACCAAATTTGCCATTGTTACGGAAACCTAAGAGTCGTAAGGTTCCTTTTTGTCCGTCAATATCATAGCGCTTTTCGTACTCCAGCGTTTGGGTATTGGCTTTAGCAATTTTTGAATCCCAGATGGATGAGTTGGCCTTGGTAACCACCATAGTAAGGGCAAAGCGGAGTGTCCAGGTGGGTTGTCCTAATTCGGTATATACACCAATGGTGTAACCGCGGGTATTGGCTGGATAATCCCAGGCACCGTTATCCATCAAGGCCCAGTTCATGAACTGCCCACGCGGATCATGGCTAAAATTATTGCCATCAAAAAAATCGGCCATACCAAATTTACCCGCAGCTACTGAGAAGTAACGTTTGCTTTTTAATCCGCCTAAAACATTGGCATCGGGTGCAATGGTGTCCTTTTCAGTACCCCACTCAAAGTTTTGCTTAAAATAGAGGCGGGCAATATAAATTTTTGGCTCGGCACTCCCAACCCTGAAGGTTTCGCCATTTGGGAAACCGGCAACACCTAATGTTTTGCTTAAACCGGCGCCACCTGAGATCTCGGGGTTAAAATAAAATTCAGCACCTTTCCATAAACGTGCGGCTCCAAAAAAAGTTGAAGTTATGGAGCTTTGCGTTTCTGAACGGGGTGATAAACTGTTCAATCCGCTATAATCAGCACTGAAAGCTGGTTTATACTGCGTTATAATAGTTTGCTGAAAGTGGAAGCTAAAGCGTTCCTGCTTAACGGTATCCTGGGCGGCAGCCATTTTTATAGTGCTGCTTATTATAATAAAGAGGAGTAAGTTTTTTTTCATTTTAGTTGGGTAACAAATTAGCTTATCAATTTTAAGTGAATGTTGCTTGTAGATAAAGACTGAAGCACACAATCTTAAATTTTAAGTAAATCTAATAATAAATTTAGACTTGTCTAAATAATATTAATTTAAAAGTGTATCAGATTACTTTACAAGCATATAGCCATTTAGTTTTGTTTATCTGCTATTAATGAGTATTTAATGAAAATAGCAAAGCTATAAGCTTAATTTATTTTTACAAAGTAAGGACTTTAAACAATGCAATGGAATTGCATTAATGCTGGCAGGTTTGGCAGATGCCTTTTACCAGTAGGTTCATCTCCATAGAGCTGAAGCCACCGGGTAATGAAATATCAGGGATTTTTGAGTTGGGCAGACAAAAGGTTTCTTTACAGGTAATGCAGTAAAAGTGCACATGCATATCGTGGTGCTCATTGGCATCGCAGTCATCATGGCAAAGAGCGTATTTGGGCGAGCCTGTACCATCATCAATTACATGAGCCAGGCCCTTTTCTTCAAAAGTTTTTAGCGTGCGGTATATGGTGATCCTATCGGCAGGGGCAAGGCCCTTTTCAATATCAGTGAGGCTGATAGCGGCATTTTGTTCTAAAAGCAAGTTTAAAACCAAAATGCGCATCGCTGTTGGGTTGATGTTTTTATTAACCAGCTTTTGCTCTGTTATTGGTTTCATGCTTTTAATATCTACCTGCAAAAGTAAGGTTAGTTTTTTAACACTCCGAATAAAACTGATCAAGGTAGGCCAGCATAAAGGCATGACGCTGATTGGCTAATGCTTTACCTGTTGGGGTGTTCATTTTATCTTTAAGCAGCAGCAGTTTCTCGTAAAAGTGGTTAATGGTAGGCGCGGTGCTATTTTTATATTGCTCCTTGGTCATGTTCAGGTTGGGTTTTATTTCAGGATCGTAAATCTCCCGGCCTTTAAAACCACCATAACTAAATGCCCTTGCTATTCCTATTGCACCAAGCGCATCAAGGCGGTCGGCATCCTGTACAATTTCCATTTCTTTAGATCGAAACGAAGCTTTATCAAAGCCTGATTTGAACGACATGTGCCTGATGATCTGCTGAACGTGCTCTACCGTATCCGCATCAGCATTAATGTTTTTTAAAAAGTCGCCGGCTGTTTTGGGGCCAATCTCTTCATCGCCATTATGAAATTTGCTATCGGCAATATCATGCAGTAAAGCAGCAAGCTCAACAATGAGCAGGTTACATTGCTCTGTTTTTGCAATCAGCTTTGCATTGGTCCAAACCCGGTGAATATGCCACCAGTCGTGCCCGCCCTCTGTATTTTTAAGGGTTTCTTTTACAAACGCTATTGTTTTATCAATCAATGCCGAATTATTAATCATGCTTTTATTCCTCAATTACCTCAACCTCTGCAACCGGGCTGAAAAGATATACACGTTTTGAACTTACCTCAATACACTTATAGCGCTTGCGCAGTTTTTCTTCCTTACGAAAAATGCGGCCATCCTTTAATTTAAATACGGCTTTTAGCGGGAGTTTCTCAACGGTTACTACAGATTCTTTTGGGGCATCATAAAGCCTTAGTGAGCGGTAAAGGTTAAGATCAGAGCAGCTGGATGCTGCCGGATTATTTAAATAATTGGTAATGGCGTGCTTAACATCGGCAGGAAAAATATCCTGTTCAAAAAATGGCTGCATCATTTTTTTAAAGTTCAGCTTCCATTCGGTGCCATGTGGTTTGGCTTTATGCTTATGCTCGTTCCAGGTATGCAGGTGCGCAAATTCATGCACGGTTGTTACCAGGAAAGCGTAGGGGTTAAGATCAAAATTTACAGATATACGGTGGCCTTTACCGGAGTGCGGCGGCCTGTAATCGCCAAACTTTGTGTTGCGGTTGCGCGAAATTTTAAACTCGCATTTAAAGTAGTCGATCCAGCGGCCTATAAGCGGTGCTGCATCGGGCGGAAGATACCTTTCAAGAACTTTTACTTTATCCAATTTTTACCTCAGCACAAAGATAAGGGTTTAGGCGGAAAGCTAAAGCAGCGGCCAGCTGCTATTTGTCATTGTTTACTCAACCTTATACCTAAAAATCTGCCGGCCTAAATTACCATCGGTATCAATGCCTTCAATCACTACCCGGTAAGTGCCTTTGCCATCGGCATTAAAAAAGCTGAAGGAGGCCTTGCCGTCACTATCAGTTAAAATATTAGGCTGCCAGTAAATGGTGCTCCGCAGATCGGCCATTTTCTGGTTGGTTTTAGGGTTATCATACTGCGGCGAGTAAAACTCCCGGGCTTTGTAAAAGCCTTTGGGCATATAGGTTATTACACCGGGGGCATAACGGTAATAGTTGTTTTGATTTTTAGCTCTTTTGGTTGTGATAACAAGCACGCCTCCCGAACCGCGACTACCATACATTGCTGCATAATGTACGTTAAGCATTTCAACACTTTCTACCTCGTTGGTGCTTAAAAATTCTAAAATGTTTGGCTGCCCTTCAACACGTGGTTGTGTTACTGGGGAGCCATCAACTACTATCTCTATCAAATCCTGGTAGCTGCCTTTTTTATCTCTTGGTTCGCTATAGTCGCTTGATTTCATCGGTATAAGCGATGTGCCTGTACGATTAGAAATTAGCTGATGCTTAAAATTAAATTGTACGCCATTCAACTTAGCCCGTAATGCATCATAAAGACTTAAATACCCCGAAGTTTCTAACCATTTTGATGTGATAATCTGGTCGGCATTGCCTTTTCCATTCAGGTTTTCTGAATGGGCAAGTAAAGGATCGGCTTTTTTATCTTTAATTACAACCTCTTTTAAAACCAGGGCATGTTTGTTAATGCCATATTTTAATTGTTCATCAAAAAACTGTTTACTTTTTTGCCGGTAGGCCATCATATCAAAACTAACTTTAACCAGGGTTGCTTTTTTACTGTTTATTTCAACACCCGGTAAGTTTTCTAAACTATCTAATACAAGCACCACATTGTCTTGTCCCTTTGCAACCCGCGACTGTACTACAAATTTGGTGCTATCATTAAAGTTAAGATTCTTAAAAATAAAATTCCCCTTATTATCACTTACTGTATCGGTAAAAAAAGCACCCCCGGTTGTTGTAAATAGCGTTATTTTGCCACCAACTATGGGTTTGCCATTTTGGCTTTTAATATGCCCCGATATTTGCAGGTTTTTTTCCGGCTGATAAGCTGGCAGGTTTTTATTGCTATCGGTTAATACCTGCTTCCATTCAAAACGATGATACCCTTGGGTCATTAAAAGCAGATCAAGGTCTTTTTCTGTTTGCTGGTTTGTATCGTTAAAATAATAATCAGGGTTCTCAATGTTTCCCCTCAGATCAGATGTTAGCAAAAGATTACTGAGGATGCTGGTTTCCTGCATTTCAGCTGCATGGACATTGCTCTCATCTGTTACTGCAACAGAAAAACTCCCTGTGGATGGATTGTTTAAACTGTTTTTTACGCCAATGCTTATAGTTGCTTTTTGACGGCCGCTGTATGAGTTTTTATCGGTTTTAAGACTTATTTTAAGCGGGTCATTATTGTTTACAAACACCAATCTTTCATTTAAGGGTTCGCCAGCTTTGGTGAAAAGCGTAAATTGAATTATACCCGTAGGAAAATCGCTTTTTGGAATAATTGCACTAAACCTTTTTGTATTGGTAATGTAGCCGGAATAATAGATCACCCCATTATTTTGACCGATAAGAACTATAGGCTCAGCATTATTATTGGGTACTGCAGCAATATTTAGTTTGATGTTATTTTTATCTGTAGTGTTATCAATAGCTAACTGGTAGCCTGTATTTTGTGCGGGTGGCAATGTTATGGTATTGCTTTTACCGTCGGTGTAGTTTATTACAGCCTGGTAGGTTTTTCCTTTTTTAGGTGTAAATTCAGTATAGCCCATGCCCAGGTGTGTAGCGGTAAAGCTGCTTACCGTTTTGTTTTCGTTATCGGTTATTATCCCGCTTACATCAATTCCGGCTCCATCTGGGGCTACGGCCTTAAAAGCTATTTTTGTTTTTAAACCCTCGGTTAGCGTTCCGCCTTCAGGAAAAAACTGAATATCTGGTTTAGCACTTGCAACAGTTGCTGTTTTATTATAGATGTCCCCGCCTTCGGGTACTTTTTTATTTTGTGTACTTACTATAGGGATTGTCTGTTTAAAAAAATATTCGCTTCCTGCATTACGCATCCAATTGGTAAATGCGCTTATATGGTAGTTGCCTTCCTTTAAGGTATCGGCCAATGCAAAGTCGCCCCAGGCCAGTCCGTCAGTAAGCTTTAATTTAATATATTGGTTTACATGGCCCTGTTCGTCAGTAAGCTGTGCATATAAAACCCGGCTCAATTGTGAAAGTATGTGTTTTGGGCCTCCTGTTACATAGGCTTTAAAATAAATAGTATCGCCGGTAGCATAAAAGGGCTTATCAAACTGTAGGTATGTTTTCTCAGTAATATTATTTACAGTATACGCATTAAGCCTGTTAGTTATTCTTTTTATTAGAGTGCTGTCTGTTGGCTGGCTGTTATCTTGTTGAGGTTCATAATCTGAGGGTAATAACCCAGGTAAGCGGTTGCGGAGCCAAACCCCATCGTAAACCAAACTTTGCGGATCTGTTATTATTCCGTTTCTGTCAAAATGCGCATAGCCATAGTTAAAACTGAGCAGCGCATTATCTGTGTTTTCTGCATCAGACAACTTGCTCATCGCACTCCTGTTATAATGATGGTATTTATTGTAAGTTACATATAAGGCGCCTTTAGTTCCATTAAGGGTGTAAATGCCTTGCTTGTCTGGGCCTGTTATGAGATCGCTCTTTGTTAGCGGACTATAGATAGGACTGTTAGCATATTTGGGCAGACATTCTTTTTTTGTCCAATAGATCAGGGAATCCCTATAATTTTTATCCTTTTTTAATGCTCCAAAAACCCGTAGTTTTTCGTTTATAACGCTATCTGCGGGCCGGCTGGGATTGGTAAGCAGGCGTAGTACGCGGAAACCATTTTCATCAATATTCCCGGCAATTACTGAGCGTAAAAAATGTGTTTGCGAACCCTCGTATACCTCCAGCCTGCGTTTTTGCCATTGTTCCTGTTCTTCAGTTGAGCCTTTCATCGGCTCCATCTGAATAATGCCTGCATAACTTAAGGCTTTGTTTTGTTCATCGGCATTGTTGAGTGTAAACGTTTTGAGCAGGTATTTTATATTATAACCCAACGCGTTATTCCGGATAATTAAAAAATCAACAGCTGAAGCAGTGAGTACGCCGCTTCTTTCATTATACTCCAGGTCAAGTACTTCGGGGTTAACTATCCGGCATTCTCTGGCCAGGGCAGTTTTTCCTAAAAATTCATCTTTAAACCAATCGTAATTTCTTTGCCTGTTTGGATCAGTATTGGGTTTTACTGTCACTTCGTTCAAGGCTATAACTTTTGGATAAATGGTTATGTCAGCTAAATTTAAATCGCTGCTATTAACGGTAAGCGTTTGCGTAAAATTGTCAAAGCCAACAACAGATACAACAAGCTCATATTTGCCGGGTTTTACATTGAGTAGTTTAAATGAGCCGTCGGCACCTGTTTTGCCGCCAATAGTAGTATTGCTTAAAAATACACTTGCATTAGCCACAGGTTTGGTATCTGCCTGGCTAATGATGCGCCCACTTACACCATACTGCGCCAAAACGGTAATTGGAAATAACAAAATGAAAAGAAGCAAGCTATTTTTCATGTTTCAGCATGGGTTTAAGGTGTAGGTACAGATTTAAATTAATCTGAAAATAACGATTTCAATCATCTATGATGATACAATATAGTTATTATTAATCAAATTAAAGCTTTACTCAACCTTATACCTAAAAACCTGCCGGCCTAAATTACCATCGGTATCAATGCCTTCAATAACTACCCGGTAAGTGCCTTTGCCATCGGCATTAAAAAAGCTGAAGGAGGCCTTGCCCTCGTTATCCGTTATAATATTGGGCTGCCAGTAAATGGTGCTCCGCAGATCGGCCATTTTCTGGTTGGTTTTAGGGTTATCATACTGCGGCGAATAAAACTCCCGGGCCTTGTAAAAGCCTTTGGGCATATAGGTTATTACACCAGGGGCGTAGCGGTAATAATTGTTTTGTTTTTGAGCTCTTTTGGTTGTTACTATTATAAAACCCCCTGCTGCTCTGCTCCCATAAATAGCACCATAATGAGCGCCAAGTCCAATTTCAACCCCTTCAATATCAGCGGCGTTTAACTCTTCTAAAGGGTTTGGGTTGGCCGATTGTTGCATAGGCAGGCCATCTACTATTATTTCCATCAAATCCGGTCCCGTAAATGAAGGAACTGCATGGCCTGAAATTATTTTATGGTCTTTTGTGAAACTGATAAAGTTTGCCTTAGCTCTTACGGCGTCGTAAAGATTTGTATATCCGGAGATTTCTAACTCTTTAGCTGTAATTACCTGATCAGCATTACCAGATCCATTGAGGTTTTCTGAATGGGGAATCAAAGGTTCTTTTTTTGCCTCTATATGTACTTCTTTTAAAACAAGTGCATGTTTATTAATTCCATACTTCTGCTGTTCCTGGTAAAACTGTTTTTGATTGATAACATAAGCAGCCATATCCGCATTCTGCGTTGTTTTAGCTAATGAACGATACCGGTTTTGAGGGATTACCTGCGGCGCTAAAACGGTATCTAATTCTAATGTTACAGCATCCTGCCCTTTGGCCACTTTTGATTGTACCACAAACTTGGTGCTGTCGGCAAATACAAGGTCTTTAAAGGCAAATCTTCCGCTTGCATCTGTTAAGGTATCCCTTAAAAGTCCCCCGCCTGATTTAGTAAATAGGGTTACTTTGGCATTGGGTAAAACGTTACTTCCTTTTTTTACTGTGCCGGAGATTTCCATAGTTTTTTCGGGCTGATAAATTATAGGTGGATTATTGCTTAAAGCCTGTTTCCATTCAAAATGGCGGTACCCTTGGGTCAGCATCAGCAGGTCAAGGTCGGCATTTGTTTTGTCGGTTATATGGCTAAAATAGTAATCAGGCTGTTCAACGGAACCTTTCAGATCGGAGGTGAGCAACAGGTTACTCAGTATATTATTTTCATTAAGGGTATCAGGCGTTACAATTGTTTCGTCGGTTACCGCTACAGAAAAGCTTCCGGTAACAGGCTGGTTATTTTTGTCGGTTATACTGAAGGCTATGTTTTGTTTTTGCCTTGGCGCATAAACATCTTTTGAGCTGACACTTAATTTGAGCTGATCATTATTATTGATGAAGACTAACCTTTCATTAAGCGGCTCACCTGCTTCATTAAATAAAGTAAGCTGCATAATGCCAGTAGGGAACGTAGTTTTAGGGATCAACACCGAAAAGAACTTATAATCCGATTGGTTCTCTGCCTGGTAATAAATAGTTCCCCCGGCTTGTGCAACCAGGCTTAGTTTATTTAAAGAAGTGCCGCTGCCGCCGGTTACCCTGATGCGTAAGGTATCGGCACCTGTATTGTTAACACTAATGGTATAGCCTGTAGCAATTGCTTTCGGTAGATCAATTGTACCTTTACTGCCATCGGCATACACAATATGGGCCTGATAGGTTTTTCCGCTTTCGGGCACCAGATCAAATGCCCCCATTCCTAAATGGGTAGATGCAAACGTGCAAACCTCAACGCCTGTATCATCTGTAATTGTTCCTTTTACCTCCGCTCCTGATCCATCGGCCCCCACGGCTTTAAAAGCTATTTTAGAATAATTACCAACAATAAGGCTGCCGCCTTCGGGTAAAAACTGCACATCAGTTTTGCGATTGACTGTTTTTACATCAATCTTAAATTTATTTGGCTCCCCACTTTCAGGGATCTTTTTAACGATCGCTTTTGCTGATCCAATGGGAATAGTTTGCTCAAAAAATGAATCATCACCTTCATTGCGCATGTAATTGGTATAAGCCCTTACCCGGTAACTGCCGCCTTTAAGGGTATCGGGCAATACAAAATCGCCCCAGGCTGTACCTGCGATGATCTGGAGCTTTACCGATTGGCTAATCTTATTATCGGGCCCTATTAAATCAGCATGAAGGATGCCGCTCAATGCTGATAGCTTGTGCCCGGTACCCAATGTTACATAGGCTTTATAATAAATGGTATCCCCCGTGATATAAAAGGGTTTGTCGAATTGCAGGTAAGCTTTCTCAATATTATGATCTGTAGTGTAAGCCTTTAGTTTGGCGCTGATGTTGGCCGTTTGAGCGTAAACAGCTAAATGAGGAAGCAGGATGAAAGAAAGAAACGTGAGTAAGGAAATGCTCTTTTTCATGCTGTTATAGGTGTAGGTGAATGGTTCAATTTAACATATACACATGAAAGTTACAACAGGTGTTTTAACCCAATTTTGGGGCATAAAACAAGTGTTTATAAACGGAAAAAATGGAAAGGCATTTAACGGTTTTATACTTATTTAAGCAAAGTATACGCTAATAAACTTGCTGCGTAGGCAAGCACCGTCATATAGGCAAATTGTATGGCTGGCCAGCGCCAGTCTTTTGTTTCGCGGTAAACTACGGCCACGGTGCTGGCGCACTGCATGGCAAAGGCATAAAACATCATTAACGAAAATGCTACGGCCAATGAAAATACCGGCTTCCCGGTTTGCGGGTTGGTTGCCGTTTTCATTTTTTGCTGAACGGATTCTATTTTATCGGCATTGCCATCAACACTATAAATGGTAGCCATAGTGCCTACAAATACCTCGCGGGCGGCAAAGGAAGTGATAAGTGCGATACCTATCTTCCAGTCGAACCCCAATGGTTTAATAACCGGTTCAATCACATGGCCCAAAACTCCGGCGTAGGAGTTCTCCAGTTTTTCTGAGCCTATGGCTTTGCTGATCTCATCGGGTTTTAAGTGCTGCGTATATTGGGCTTGCTTGTATTTTTTTTCTATCTTTTCAAAACGATCTCCCGGGCCATAGGAAGCCAATACCCATAAAATTACCGATACTGCTATAATAACCTTCCCTGCCTGCAAAACGAAGGCCTTTGAACGATCATACATACTGAAAGCTACGTTCTTCCAGCGGGGCATACGGTAAACTGGCAGTTCCATTATAAAGTAACCGCGTTCGCGGCCTTTTAATATCAGCTTAAAAGCAAAGGCAACAATAATGGCCGATATTAAGCTAAACACATACATCCCCGTTAGGGCTAATCCCTGTAGGTTGAATATCCACCATACATTGCGGCTGGGTACTACCAGGCCTATCAATAAGACATATATAGGCAAACGTGCCGAACAGGTAACCAGCGGCGTAACCATTATGGTGATCATGCGGTCTTTCCAGTTCTCAATGGTACGTGTGCTCATTATAGATGGCACTGCGCAGGCAAAACCACCAATAAGCGGCACTACCGATTTACCGTTGAGGCCAACCTTACGCATCAGCTTATCCATCATAAACGTAACGCGCGACATGTAGCCCGTATCTTCCAATATTGAGATAAAGGCAAAAAGGATAGCTATCTGCGGGATAAATACCATTACGCCGCTCAGGCCGCCAATCACGCCGTCAACCACTAAACCAGTTAATGGGCCGGCTGGCAGCAGGCTATGCAGGGTGTTTTGTACCCAGGCAAACAGATCGCCAATTTTTTCCATCGGGTAGGCCGACCATGAAAAAATAGACTGGAACATAAACAGCAATATTGCCAAAAAGATAATAAAGCCAAATATTTTGTGGGTTAATACCCGGTCAATTTTATTGCTGACGGTTTCGTCCTTTGCCGTTTCCGGGATTTTTATAGTATCGTAAAGCAGGTCGTTAATAAAATTATAACGGGCAATGGTTTCTGTTGCCTGTGCTTTTTGCGAGTGAAATGAAAATTCTTTTTCCAACTCTTCAATGCGATCGCTTTGTGCCGGCGATAAAAACTTTACCGTTTCGTGCTGATGAGCCAATTGCAGGGCATAGTAGGGGTTATCTAAAATAAGTTCCTTGCTTATTTGCGCTATCAGTTGCGGGGCAATGGTTTCCACATCAATGGAAGGCTCCTGCAGGGCAATTTTATTGGCGAAAGATATGGTGCTTTTTAATTTATCAATCCCCTCAACCTTACGGGCAGAAATAGGTACAACCGGAACACCAAGCTTTTTGGCGAAAAGATCAATGTCGATAATGATCCCCGACTTTTTCGAGAGATCGATCATGTTCAATGCCACAATTACCGGGATCTTCAGATCGGCAACCTGGGTGTATAGCAGTAAATTTCTTTTTAGATTGGTGGCATCCAATATTACCACAACCAAATCGGGTGTAAGTGGGTTTGCCTTATCGGCTAATACAGAAAATACAATGGATTCGTCCTGGCTTTTTGGATAGATGCTGTAAGTGCCGGGCAGGTCAATGATCTCCGCAGTGCGGCCATCGGGTAATTGGCAGAAGCCTGTTTTTTTATCAACAGTAACCCCCGGAAAATTTCCTATTTTTTGATTTAAACCGGTTAATGTATTAAAGAGTGTTGATTTACCGGTGTTAGGATTTCCTACAAGTGCAACTCTTATATCGGCTTTCAATTGTTATCGGGCTACTGCAAAATAATAGTTGATGCTTCAAATTTGCGCAGGCTTAACTGGTAACCGGATACATTGATGGCTATTGGATCGCCAAGCGGTGCAATACGCGAAACAGAGATCGTTTCGCCGGGTAAACAACCCATTTCCATCAATTTTACTGACATTTCAAGATCGGTAAATTCCTTTACGATACCAAATTCTCCTATTTCAAGTTCAGAAAGCGTCATATCTATATTTTAACTCGATCAAATGTATAGCTTATTTAAATTAAATCCAAATAAGAACAGTTAAATTACATTAGGAATATTTTAACCTGTTTAATAATATTCGGGGTGTTTTAAAAACAGGTTGTTGCAAAAGTTTTTTACTTATTATTAAATCGTGCCATCAGGCAATAAAGTAAGTATTGCTTTGAGTTGAGTGGGCTTTGAGCTTGCCGAATGTTGGGCAACCACAGCCTTTGTGGAAAATTCCGCATGATGAAAGGGCCAGCATGCCCAATAAGCCTAAGAGTACAAATTTACTTTTTATCATAACTAACCGCTTTAACTGTTATCATAACACTGAAAGCCCCCATTAATGCCCCTACAATATCGGCAAAAAGATCATCCCATTCGCCGCTGCGCCAGGTAAACAGATATGCTTGTAATATTTCTATTATACCGCCATATAAAACAGAAATCAAAATAATTATCAGTACTGCTTTATACGATAATGCCTGGGGTAATTGTTGCCTGATATAACCCGTTGCACCAAATACAACCATTACAAAAAAGAAACCGCAATGTACCAGCTTATCAAAACCAGGGAAAAAAAGTGGCGACTGCGTAATTTTGCCCAGTTTTATGCTGCACATAAATAAAACAAATAAGGCCCACAAAATAGCGGGCCCGTAATATTTAAAAATTGATCGCTGCATTTTAAACGCCGATCAGCGATTGGTAGCTTTCAGCAGATAATAATGAATCAACATCAGCGGCGTTAGTTAAAGTTACTTTAACCATCCATCCGTCACCATAAGGATCTGAGTTTACTAATTCGGGCTCTTTGTCTAAAGCTGGGTTAAGCTCGGTAATAGTTCCGGCAACCGGCATAAACAGGTCTGATACTGTTTTAACGGCTTCAACCGTACCAAAAACTTCGTCTTTGGCAACTTCTTTTCCTAACGAAGAAATATCAATATAAACAATATCGCCCAGTTCGCGCTGTGCAAACTCAGTAATGCCTATATAGGCTACGTCACCTTCAACTTTTATCCACTCGTGGTCTTTGGTGTATTTTAATGCTGCCGGAAAATCCATAAATTTTGATTTTATAAGCCCAAAAATAGCAAAACTTTAAGCTAACGCAATACATTAGCCATGTATTAAAGTTTTTTTAAAGATAAACCTGCTTTGCGGCAGAAACTAAACATTAACTAACTTGTTAATAAGTGATTGAACAATAAATAATTAACATGAAAACAACAGGCTTTTTAATTGCCGCCTTATTAGGATTAACACTGATGCAAGCTTGTAAAAGCAAACCTGCCGATGATAGTGAAGCAAAAGCAGACAGCATAAATGCGGTAAAGGATACCACTAAAAAGTTGAGCATTGCAGTTGAAAAAGTTGATGCCGAGTTTATTGTTGAAGCCGCCAGCGGTAGTATGGCCGAAGTGGAGCTTGGTAAGCTTGCCCGCCAAAAGGGCTTTAACCGCCGGGTAAAAAACTTTGGTACCATGATGATAACCGATCACGGTAAGCTTAACGATCTGATCAGGGCCATTGCGGTTACTAAAAACATTTCGATACCTAAAGTACCGGGGGCTGATGAGCAAAAAATGATCAAAAAGCTTGCTGAAAAATCAGGCCGCGATTTTGATAAGGCTTATATCAGCAATATGATTGAGGATCATAAACAGGATATAAAGGTGTTTGAAAAAGCAGGTAAGAATTGTGTTGACCCTGATGTGAAATCGTTCGCGGTAAAAACACTGCCTATTTTGCAGGCGCACCTGGATGCCATTGATGCTATTAATGATAGTATAAAGTAGGTTGTGATTACAACTGGATAAAATTAAAAAATCCCGTGATACACAGACTGGTTAAAAGTTAAAGTTTAATAGCCTGTCTGTATAGCCCGGGATTGTTAAACTCCGCGCAAAGATGCGGGATTATTCCTCAACCATTTCGCTGTTAGGCGTGCTGGCTTCAGGAGTTTCGTGCTTAAAATAACGTTTCTGGAATAGCAGGATAGCAATAACGCCCACTGATATTGCCGCATCAGCAAGGTTAAATATTGGTTGAAAAAACTCAAAATATTGGCCGTGCCATACCGGGAACCATGCGGGGTAAGTGCCTTTTACCAGCGGGAAGTAGAACATATCAACCACGCGCCCTTCAAATAAATTACCATGCTGATACAGCAGACCGTAAAAGGTGGAGTCGATAATATTACCCATTGCACCGGCAAATATCAATGCTACGCACATAATAAGGCCCCGGTGGTATTTGTGTTTAATTAAATAAACCAGCCCGTAACCTATAGCACCTACAGCAACAATGCGGAAAAGTGTTAAGATCAGCTTTCCTGCTTCGCCGCCAATTTCCCAGCCAAAGGCCATACCGTTATTTTCAGTATAGCGCAGCATCCCGTGGCTTCCCAGGAAATGGATCTCGGAATTGAAATCCATGTGTGTCCTAACCCAGGTTTTTATAATCTGGTCAATAAGTATAATAATGGTAGCAACAAGGAAAGGTCTGAGGTAAGATGCCTTCATTTATTGCCTAAGTTTTGCTTCCATGCTTAAGGTAGTGTGCGGAACTGCGCGTAAGCGCTCTTTAGGGATCAGTTTCCCGGTTTCGCGGCAAACACCATAAGTTTTGTTCTCAATACGTACCAAAGCGGCTTCTAACTGCTCAATAAACTTTTTCTGACGGGCAGCCAACTGGTTTATCTGTTCTTTTTCAAGCGTAGCTGATCCATCTTCCAATGTTTTGTATGTACCTGCAGTATCATCAGTGCCATTAGCATTTGGTGAGCTTAACGAGGTTGCCAAAGAGCTTAGTTCTTCTTTAGCACTACGTAATTTATCAAGTAATATGCCTTTAAACTCTTGCAGATCTGTCTCAGAGTATCTTGTTTTTTCGTTTTCTTGTTTCATTTATATTTTACTAATAGCAATCAAAATTTCTTTTCCATCAATCTCAACTAATTCGCCTTCATTTAGCTCATTATCAAGCAGTATACTTACCGCCAAAATTTCGGCGCAAATATATGATAAATTATTATTCACCGACTTTATGATAAGAGGGCTCTCGGTTTTATACCTCACACTAATTTTATCAGTAACTTCAAAACCGGCTGCTTTACGCATATTTTGAATCCGGTTGATCAATTCGCGCGATATCCCTTCCTCTTTCAGTTCGTCGGTAAGCGTAACATCTAAAGCCACCGTTAGTTTGCCTAAATTTGCAACTTGCCATCCCGGAACATCCTCCGCAATTATTTCAACATCTGCATGGCTTATTATGTGGCTGGTAGCCAGTGTTATACTGCCGTTGCTTTCTAACTGTGCAATATCGTCCTGTGTTAAATTTCCTATCGCTTCGGCAACGGCTTTCATGTCCTTACCAACTTTTGCACCTAAGGCTTTAAAGTTTGGCTTGATCTTCTTTTTAATGAAACCTGCAGTATCGGTTATGTATTCAATATCCTTTATGTTGGTTTCTGATAATATCAGCTCTTTAACCTGGTCAACCTGTTGCTTAAAGTTTTTATCAAGTATTGGCAGCAATATTTTGCTTAATGGCTGCCTTACGTTGATGCCTACCTTTTTACGCAGCGATAATACCAGCGATGATATATCCTGTGCCATCTGCATTCTTTCTTCCAGCGCGGCATTTACCAGGTTGGTGTCATACTCCGGGAAATAGGCCAGGTGTACGGACTCATAGGTTTCCTTTTTGGTAACGCTGTTTAAATCGGTATACAAACGCTCGGCAAAAAACGGCGCAATGGGCGACATCAGCTTAGCAATAGTAGTTAAGCAGGTGTACAATGTTTGGTAGGCCGATAGTTTATCATCAGAGTTATCTGAGCGCCAAAAACGGCGACGGCTTAACCTAACGTACCAGTTGCTCAGGTGTGCGTCAACAAATTCCTGTATGGCGCGGGCGGCTTTGGTAGGCTCAAAATCAGCATAAAAAGCATCAACATCTTTACTCAGGGTATTCAATAGTGATATGATCCACTGGTCAATCTCCGGGCGGTCTGTTATCGCAATTTCGGCTTCGCTGTAAGTGAATTTATCAATGTTGGCATACATCACAAAAAAGGTATAGGTGTTATACAAGGTACCGAAAAATTTACGGCGAACCTCATCTATCCCTTCTGCATTGAATTTTAAATTATCCCAGGGTGCTGCATTACTAATCATGTACCAGCGCGGGGCATCGGCACCAAACTGCTCAATGGTAGCAAACGGATCAACGCCGTTACCCAGGCGTTTTGACATTTTGTTGCCGTTTTTATCAAGCACCAAGCCGTTGGAGATCACATTTTTAAAGGCTACGCCTGGATTGCCAACTTCGGCATTTATCTTTTTAACCTCGTCGCTGGTTTCGCTCAGCATTACCGCAATGGCATGCAGGGTAAAGAACCAGCCGCGGGTTTGGTCAACACCCTCGGCTATAAAATCAGCCGGGTAGGCATTTTTAAACTCGTCTTTATTCTCAAACGGGAAATGCCATTGTGCATAAGGCATGGCACCGCTGTCAAACCAAACATCAATAAGGTCGGGCTCGCGGTACATCGGCTTACCGGTTGATGAGGTTAATATCACATCATCAACATAAGGGCGGTGCAGGTCATCAATAGTAAAGCCGGCAGGCATGTGCCCTGCTGCGATAGATTTTTCGATCTCTGTATGAAGATCGGCAATTGAACCAATGCAAATTTCTTCGCCGCCGTTCTCCTCGCGCCAGATAGGCAGCGGGGTACCCCAAAAGCGTGAGCGCGAAAGATTCCAGTCAACCAGGTTTTCCAGCCAGTTACCAAAACGGCCAGTTCCGGTTGATTCCGGTTTCCAGTTAATGGTTTTGTTAAGCGCCACCATTTTATCCTTTACGGCAGTGGTTTTTATAAACCAGCTATCTAAAGGATAATATAAAATGGGCTCGTCTGAGCGCCATGAGTGCGGGTAACTGTGTTCGTATTTCTTTACGTCGAAAGCTTTATTCTCTGTTTTTAGTTTGATAGAGATCAGTACATCGGTTGCTTTAAAGCCAGGTACTTCGCGTTCTTCGGCGCTGTAATATTCTTCTTTAACGTATAGGCCGGCAAAGTCGGTAACTTCATCAACAAAGCGGCCCTGCTTGTTTACCAGCGGAACATCCTTGCCAAATTCGTCCTTCACCATTACCGATGGCACATTATTTTCTTTACAGGCCCTGAAATCGTCGGCACCAAAAACAGATGCGGTATGAACAATCCCAGTACCATCCTCGGTTGTAACAAAATCAGCCGGGATAACGCGGAATGCATTTTTTTCCAGCTCTTCGTTAGTTACATAAGGCATCAGCTGCTCATAATGCAGGCCCAAAAGCTCCGTGCCGGTAAAGCTGCCTTTAACTTCCCAGGGGATGATCTTATCGCCGCCATTATAAGCGTCGAACGGTGCGTTCTTACCTTCGGGTTTAAAGAATTTGCCAACAAGGTCCTTAGCTAATATTACCGTAACCGGCTCAAAAGTATAAGGGTTAAAAGTGCTGATCTTTACGTAATTTATTTTTTCGCCAACGGCTAATGCACAGTTTGAAGGCAGTGTCCAGGGGGTGGTGGTCCATGCCAGTATATACAGATCAGTAGTTACGTTAGCAAATAAAAATTCAGAATCTTTATCTCTTTTTAGCTTGAATTGCGCGGTGATACTGGTATCCTTAACCATTTTATAAGTACCCGGCTGGTTCAGCTCATGCGAGCTAAGGCCTGTACCTGATTTTGGTGAATAAGGCTGAACGGTATAACCTTTATATAACAGATCTTTGGAGTGCAGTTCTTTCAAAATCCACCAAAGCGATTCAATATATTCGTTTTTGTAGGTGATATACGGGTCTTCAAGATCAACCCAGTAGCCCATTTTTTCGGTAAGGTCATTCCATATATCAGTATAGCGCATTACCTCCTTGCGGCAGGCATCGTTATAATCCTTAACCGATATTTTTTTGCCAATATCATCTTTAGTAATTCCTAAGGCCTTTTCAACTGCTAATTCAATAGGCAAGCCGTGGGTATCCCATCCGCCTTTGCGTTTTACCTGGTAGCCCTTTAATGTTTTGTAACGGCAAAAAATATCCTTTATAGCACGTGCCATAACGTGGTGAATGCCGGGCATACCATTGGCAGAAGGCGGCCCCTCGTAAAATGTATACGGGTTATTTGCCGGACGGCTGCTGATGCTTTTTTCAAAGATGTTGTTCTTCTTCCAATGGTCGAGTACATCCTTGCCTGTTTGCGATAAGTTTAACTGCTTATATTCCTTGTACATCAATGTGTTCACCTCAAATTTTAGAGGTTGCAAAAATACGGAATTTAACCCGAAAAAAACCATAATTGTGTTAAATTCATGGTCGATTTTAAATCGAAATAGCCGCAATTTGCAGGTTTTCGGGCCGGTATTTTAACAATCTGTTAATTTCAATACATCATAATCTGTTACAGATACCTTATGTTTGTTATAAGCCTTTTATACATGCAACTAAACTTCAGCCTAAAAAACAGCGGCTTTAAACGCCTTTACCCGGTTAAACTATTTACAGTATTGCTGGTTTTTGCTGCCTTGCTTGCAGCCCCAAAAGCCAATGCACAAAAATTGATTAAGGATTATGTAAAAGCAAAAACCGTAGCTATTGCTACTATTGAACCCGATTCAATCAATTACAGCGATCTGCAAGTTATAGGTGATGCCATTGGCAATGCCAGTGTAGTGATGTTGG
The DNA here is from genome assembly GCF_965277465.1 of Mucilaginibacter sp. Lineage (GTDB taxonomy): Bacteria > Bacteroidota > Bacteroidia > Sphingobacteriales > Sphingobacteriaceae > Mucilaginibacter. The sequence goes on along the minus strand of NZ_CBDICW010000001.1, from coordinate 356,907 downwards.
GTGAGCAGGATCATGGGGATGCGCCCACCTTTTTGGCCAAAACACGGCTGATCAAATACCTGCACGAAAAAAAGGGCTTTAACGTGCTTGCCTTTGAATCCGACTTTTTTGGAATGAATGATGGCTGGGATAAACTGAAAAAGACCAAACCTGAAATGGATGATTTTTTGCTCAAAAATGTTTTCTCCATCTGGACGGTGTGCAATACCTGCAGCAATTTGTTTTATAACTACATCCCGGCTACTTATAAAACCAGCTAACCCTTAATTATCAGTGGGTTTGATAGTCAGCAATATTTAAACTACTCCTATTATAATTTGCCTAAGCGGCTGGATAGCTTGTTTAAAAGCTACAACCTGCCTATTACCAGGCAGGCCAATTACAGTACAACGCTATTGCCGTTTATAGATTCGCCTAAAAGATGGATCTTTTTCCCGCCTAAGGATACCGTGAATGTTAACAAATGCATGAGCGATCTGCTGCAGATGAGAACTGAATTAGTTTCCGCAGATAAATCCAATACCTTTTGGACGCTGGTTTTGGACAACCTGATACAGCAAACACAGGCCGTGCTGATCACCTTTAAAACTGGTAAGCCAGCTAACAATGAAAGGGACATCCAGATGGCGAAGAACCTTAAATGGCTGATAGAGCATAAATTTAAGGGGCAAAAAATAATTGTATGGGCCGCAAGTGCACATGTAGCCAAATCATTAACCAACATGAAACAGGCGTTTTTTAGTAACCAGCAAACAATGGGCGATAACCTGGTTAAGGCGCTCGATAAAGCATACCCGGTATATGTGCTTGGCTTTACCTCCTATCAGGGTACGGCAGGCAGGCTTGGCAATAAGGCATACAAGCTGAATCCACCCCGCAGCAATGCCTTTGAAAACTGGATCGACAAAAATTACAAATATGCTTTTGTCGATTTTGATCAGTTTAATTCCCTAAACCCCAACGCGCAGGAAGATTTTTACATGATGGGCCTGGGGCACAGGGATTACGAAGGCAAATGGAACCTGATATATGATGGTGTTTTTTACATTAAGGATATGTACCCCTGCGTAAGGAATGCGGATTTAAAAATTAATTAGGGTTTATTTAGTGCTCAATATTTCTGTTACAGCGGCTTCTATGGTTTCATAGTTGAAAATGAAGCCACTGTTTAATAAGTTTTTAGGTATTACCCACCGGCTTTAATATTAGTTCCGTTTCAGTGCCGATAAACAATGCGCCAACTTCCAGTAGCCACTGCGGTGCGGGTAAACCGATTGGATTGCCATAAACCTTGCGGATGGTTTGCATTAGCTTTTCATTTTTTACCGGGTTCGGTGCTGTACCATTAAATACACCCTGTAATTGTGAATTATTCATAAACCACTCTGTACTTCTGGCCACATCACGTTCATGGATCCATGCAACAAATTGTTTTCCGTTTCCTTGCATGCCACCCATGCCCAGCTTTACCAGGTTTAGCAGCCTTGGAAAAACACTATCACCAGCCCCTAATACTATACCCATCCGTAAAGTGATTTTACGGGTTTTAGGTGTTTCATATTTGTTAAACGCGGCTTCCCAACTATTGCATACATCTACTGAAAAGCCAGTACCGATCTCCCCGGTTTCTTCATCCTGTGGATGATCTTCCGCATGGCGGTATATAGTTGCCGATGTTACGTTAATCCAAAGTTTTGGCGGTTCAACTAAGTCGCGGATAACTTCGCCAAGTAACTCAGTAGGTTGCACCCTTGATGCTATGATCTCGGCTTTGTTTTTTTCAGTATACCGACAGTTAACGTTTTTGCCACACAGGTTAATCAACATATCTGCGTTCACCAATTCGGCGGTCCATCTGCCTGGTGTTTTTCCATCCCAGACAACTGTACGTATGTTATGCTGTGCAAATTTTTCATGGCGGCTTAGTATCACTATTTCTTCCGCTTTGTCTTTGTAATACTCAGTCAGCACGTTGCCCAGGTAACCATTACCACCTGCTAACACTATCTTTTTGTATTTCATTTTTTTGGTTTATTTTAGTTAATCCATAAAGGCCAATGCTCATTTTTGAGATCTTTACCTGATTTTCTGTTTATCACCTGATTGGATTGGATCTATATAATCTCTGAATCTTCATTTATTGTAAAATGGTAATTTAAAACTTAATTCATTTCCAGGATCATGATTAAAATCGCAACTCTGTATAGCGCCCATGTTATAGTCATTATCCAGCCGAGGTTTAAAAGTTTTGATCTGCGGATGTGCTCCAAAAACATCAGTCCGGCAACAGCCAAGAAATACATTACAGCTAAGAGCGGAGGGATACTAAACAAACAACTTATCCCCAATAGCAGTAAAAGCAATAAGCTGCCAGCGAAAGATATGGTCATCATGTTGCCCAGGTAGTTCCATAATTTATCCCGGGCAAATGTGCTGATAACAATACCCTGGAAAATGATCTGTCCACCGCAAATCATATATTCGCGGTACGGATTTCCTAAAGGTACAATACCTACAAGCAAATGCGCATAGGCAGTAAGAATATAGCCAGTAAAAAACCAGGTGAACAGTAAGTATGCAATCCGGTAATGTTTTTTGAATTCGGGCTGAAAAGCAAAACTATCATTCGTTTTACCTGTAGGAATGATTACCCGGCGGTTAAAAGCTATAAACGCATAGATCTTACTCATCAACCATATAAAAGGCTCAAAAGCGAATAGGGGATTAAAAACAGGGAGCGCAGTACCAATTACCCTGAACAAACTTTTTATACCATAGGTTACTTCACCAGTTTCAATATTTACGAGTGCAATTTCATTGGCTGCTCTTTGTTTGTTAATCACGGGACAAATGTTTTCAGGCATTTGCTGATAGGCTGCACGGCCGTTATCGTTCAGCATGCCACTTTTTACAAATGCATTTGTATATGCCTTACACATGGGGCATTCGCTATCGAATAGGATCACATGATTTTCTAATGTTTTCATAGTTTCAGTTATTTATGAAATTTATGATCGAAAAACAAACCGAATCTATATCGATCTGATATTATGCTGTTTGTTACTTACGCGATACAAATATATGTAATATTTTAAACTTTCAGTAATTATTGAAAATAAAATTAGTTTTATTGGGTTAATGCCCTTTTTTAACTTAGTTGCTTAACGCACCCCTTCCCCCTCTCAAGAGGGGAATTGCTTTTGGGCTCGGCTTTTTATCTGCCAAATAAAGGCAACAAAAAACCCTGCAGCTAATTAGCTACAGGGTTCCGTTTATATAGTTATTAGGTTTGTTATTTGTTTTTCAGCTCATTAATGGCCTGTTGTGGTACAAGGGCTTTGTGTACCTTTTCGGTAACCATTGTTTTTGCTAAATTGAAAGATACTGTTTTCTCAATGTTTCTTGATGATGAACCTATTTTAACCTTGTACTCACCTGCGTCGGCTATCCATGCAGATTTATCGGTATAAAATGAAGCTAAATCACTTGCATGTAAGGTAAATACCATAAACTGTGATTCACCTGGTGCCAATAAGCCTGTTTTGGCAAATGCTTTCAGCTCATCCTCTGGTTTCTCAATAGTTTTAACAGGGGCAGCTAAATAAAGCTGTACCACTTCTTTTCCGGCAACATCGCCAGTGTTGGTAACAGTTACCTTAATGCTGATATTTCCTTTAAAATCAGGCGAGCTAACTTTTACATCGCTGAATTTAAATTTAGTGTACGATAGGCCGTAACCAAACTCATAGGCAGGTTTAACTTTAAAGGCATCAAAATAACGGTAGCCAACATAAATACCTTCCTCATAAATTACATGGTCGGGTTTTTTCTCAGGCACGCCCGGGAAGTTTTTACCGGTTGGCTCATCAGCATAGCTCATTGCAAATGTGGTAGCTAATCTGCCTGATGGGTTAACCTTTCCGCTTATCAGGTCGGCAATGGCATTACCTGCCTCAAGGCCCGGTTGCCATGCTAATAAAATACCATCAACCGCATCGCGCCAGCTGGCTACTTCAATAACACCGCCAATATTTAATATCACTACTACCTTTTTACCCTTAGCGTGGAAAGCGTTTGATACATTGTTGATCAGTTCTTTTTCGTTAGGGGTTAAATTATAGTCGTTCTCTACTTTACGGTCAGCACCCTCACCTGCATTTCTGCCAATGGTTATTACAGCTTCGTCAGCACCTTCAGCTTCTGTACCTGCAATTGAGGTTACATCCATTTCGGGGATAGGAGCCGGGTGATCAAAAAAGTTTTTAGGTTTTGGTTGTTTCATTTTGGCATCGGCCAGGTAATCCTGGTAGTTTTTGCTCAAAGTTTCCTGCACCTTGTAACCGGCATTGTTAAGGCCCTGTAATAAGCTGATGGTATAAGCTTTATTTACATCGCCGCTGCCTGTTCCGCCAGCAATAATATTGTAGGATGTATTACCGAAAACTGCTATCCTTTTACCAACAGAAGCAGGTAAGGCATTACCATCATTTTTTAGCAGGATCATACCATCAGCAGCTGCCATGCGGGCAACTTTAGCATGGCCTTCCAGATCAGGTGCATCAGAGTATTTGTAACCTTTAAATGTTGGCGATTTAAGGATGATCTTCAACAGCCGCTCCACATTGGCATCTAATTGTGCCATGCTTAGTTTGCCATCTTTAACAGCGGCAACTATCGCGTCCGACTGATCAGGGTTACCCGGCATCAGCAAATCATTGCCAGCATTCATTTGGGCAACGGCATCTTTACCGCCAAACCAATCTGTCATTACAAAACCTTTAAAGCCCCATTCATCTTTCAAAATAGTAGTTAAAAGATCGTGGCGCTGCGAAGTAAATGTGCCGTTTAGTTTATTGTATGATGACATCACTGTCCATGGTTGTGAAGCTTTTACGGCGATAGAGAATCCTTTAAGATAGATCTCGCGCATGGCACGTTCGCTCACAATGGCATTGATGCTGTTTCTCTGGGTTTCCTGGTTGTTGGCAGCATAGTGCTTGATAGAAGTACCCACACCGTTAGACTGGATACCCTTAACAATAGCAGCTGTCATGCTACCGGCAACTAAGGGATCTTCAGAATAATATTCAAAGTTTCTGCCACCCAGCGGGTTGCGGTGAATGTTTAATGCAGGCGCTAATAAAATGTCTACGCCATATTCACGTACTTCGTTACCAAAGGCAACACCTACTTTTTTAACCATAGCGGTATCCCATGTTGATGCTAATAATGTAGCTACCGGGAAAGCAGTTGCATAATAAGTTTTATCGCTGCCGGGTCTTTTAGGTTCAATCCTTAAACCAGCAGGGCCGTCTGATACGGTGATAGAAGGGATACCTAAACGCGCAATAGCGTGTGTGCGGCCTGCTGCTCCGGGTACTTTTTCAGGAATCTCATAAGCTTCCGGGTCAGACGGAGGAAGTGTAAACCCGCCAATATCTATAGCTGCGGCCTTTTTGCCTTTAACCGGTGGAGGAAAGCCAGGCATCTTAAAGCCCATACCTACCACAAGTTTTGATTTTTCTTGCAGGGTCATGGCATCAATCACCTGTTTTAAAGTGCTTTTTCCTAATTGGGGAACGGGCTTTTTACCTTGTGCGCCTGCAGTTAGTATAGCCGAACTGAACAGCACAAACATAGCCGCCGAAGCCGCAGACTTGTAACTTATCTTCATGATTTATTAATAAATGGTTTATTGGTAACTGGTTAGTAAAGGTGCAATTTTCATTGTGTCATTACTACACAATTGTAGATATTATATTTTACAATAGCAAGAGAAATAGGCAGATATAATATAAATACCGACAGAGATATATTTTAATACTATGAAGTGCTTGAATTAAATACTTTTTCAATCTTTATGTAATACTTGCGCTATTGTGTTTGCAAAAAATATATTAGCTGTACTTTAGCCCATCAAAAATGTTTTAAGCTTAAAAATGACCTACAGATCAACATACCAGGGTGCAAGTGTAGTAGCGCCGGCTATTGAAAAGCATTTTTCAAAGCTTTTGGCTATGGCATTGCAGCAGGGCGGAGAGGATCTGGCGCCTGAGCCATCATTAAAAGTGATAGAAGCCATAATTGATGTGTCGTTTTGGGCAAGCCTGCGCAGGGAAGAAGGCCGGTCGCCAAAGGTATCATTAGCTTACCTGCCGCCAATATTAGCTGGGCAGCCACTTCTTTTTGAAGAACGGATACTCCTAACCCCGCATGTGCTTAATAAACTGGCACCCGCGGTTGAGCGTTCAGGCATCCATTTAGGGGTTTGGGATCAGGATGGTGAGCTTTATGTTTGGGGCACCACGCGCTCAATTCCTGATTGCTGTTTTGTGCTGGAGGTTATTGAACCCGGTTTGTTGGTTGTTAAACACCGCAGAATAAAAGGTTTTGGTAAGTTTATAAACGTTGCAGTGCTTAAAGGCGATGAGGTTAAAATTATTGATGAACTAAGCAAAAGCCTGCCCGATTGCCCGGCTATGCTTACTTCGCTGCTTGATTATAATTCGCCAACCGGCTGGAACGATTCAGTAAACGTGCTGGTACAGTTAGCGGCATCTATGCGACTGCATGGGCATGGTGGTACTTTATTGGTTGTACCATCGGATAGTGATGCCTGGCGCGATTCTATCATTCACCCTATAACCTATCCGGTTGACCCCGCCTTTAGCGAGCTTAAAAAACTGATGAGCCAGGTAGTAAATGAACAAAGCATGTCGCTATGGCAAGATGAAGTTAACCGCACGGTTGATAGCGTTGCCGGCCTTACTGCTGTTGATGGCGCTACCATTATAAATAACGAATTAGAGCTACTGGCCTTCGGAGCCAAAATAGGCCTTTCATCAAACGGGATGCCTGTTGAAGAAATGATGACCACCGAGCCTATTGTAGGCAGTTCGGCATTGATTGTACATCCATCACAAAATGGCGGCACAAGGCACCTATCCGCAGCCCAGTTTGTATTTGATCAGCGCGATGCAATTGCCCTGGTATCCTCACAAGACGGGCGATTCACTATATTTTCCTGGTCGCCCTGCGAAAACATAGTGCATGCCCATTATGTAGATGCGCTGCTGCTTTAAAATTTTACCGGAATTGATCAGATAGAGGGAAACATGGTTTGCGCCCAGTCGCCAAAAATTGGCATTGGCTTTTTCTGGCCCTGTACGGCACCAATAAACCCAATTATCCAGATGATAAAGAAAACAAGGTCAATTAATCTGGTTAAATTATATAAGGATACAAAACCTGTTGAAAGCCATATCGCCCCAAAAACAATTCCTAAACCATACCTCACCACCATTAATGCTAAATGAAACAGCAGGGTTTGCCTTAACTGGTAACTACCCAGGCTTGTTTTGTTATTTTGATGCATGGCAAAGTAGGCAATAAGCCAGCCAATAATAGTTAAATAACTGATGATGCCCGCGGTTTTGCCGCTATCTGATGAGGTGCCGAAATTGTTAACTGGTTCCATTTCTGTTAAGGTTTATAAAGTTGAACTAAATTAGCTTAATTAATGGTAAACTGTTTATTTGGTAGTGTCTCAGTTTGAAAATAAATAATTTTTATGCTTGACAAGTTATAATTAACTTTGTGTCATGGCAAAAAAGGATTTAAACCAGTTGGCAAAGTTTATAGCCGATATAGCAACTGGCGAAATTGAAGACCCTAACAAAGATAAAAAAAATAAAGTTATAGGTCGTTCAGGCGGACTTGTCGGCGGTAAGGCACGCGCGGAAAGTATGACACCAGAAAGGCGCAAAGAGATTGCTGAAAAGGCAGCAGCATCACGTTGGGGCAAAAGTGCTTAAATTATCAACAAATGTTACAAATGCTCATTGGTAAGTTTAAAATTTAGATTATATCATTTTTTTATTTTTACAAAATGAATATTCTTGAATTATACCGTCAAAGTCAGTTCGCTAAAACATTTAATCATCCCGACGTGAAAGGGGTTATTACAGTAGATGGTTATTCCTTTGACATAAGAATAGTTAATGAACAATTCTACTGTAATGGCTTACCTTTAGATGATTTTTTTCACGAGGGTATGTTTACACCTCAAGAACAATTAAAATACGAATTGGCTATTGAAAACTGGCTACTTAAGCTTGAAGCAGCTTAGGTAAGAATTCCAAGGCTAAATCATCGCGATCCTTAAAATATGCCTGTGCTTTAGTTGGTAACCATACTTCATTTATATATCTTATAAATATAGGAATGGCATCAATGGGATACATATTTGCCTCAACAGCACGCCCGTCAGGGAATGAATGCGTATATGTTTTACATGTATTTATATATTCAGGAGCATTAAAACGCAAAAAATCGGCAAAACCTCTTCCTACGCTTATATCGGGCATCATTTTCTTTTTATGACTCCCTACATCTGGTATCACATAACCAACTCCCTCAAGTGCTGAATATAGTCTAATATACATCTCAGTAATGACTGAAAAGTAATTACTATCTACTTTGTGAAAATTATCCCTAAACCTTTCTGCAAAATTAGAAAGTGCAGACCTATCTATATTTCCATAAAAACCTTTTTTTCTGATAGATGGTACTACCTCTTCAAATAACCAACTTTCAAACTTTTCTGCACTCGGGAGTTGAGACCTTGAAATTAATCGGTAAACATTCGCTTCCGTAATAAAAGTAAGTTCCTGCATACCACCAGCAGTAAGGATGCCCTGTTTCAGGGTACCCTTTGGTTTACAGTGAGTAGATACTGCATTGCTGGGTTTGGCGTATCCTAATGTTCGTGCTACGTCTGCCGCTACGAAGTATAAAACATCATCTATGATAATGCTTCTAATATTGGAAAACTGATGAGATCCATCATCAAATTTATAAAGTTCTAATTGTTGCATATTTATATAGTTTTTAGTTAAATTTTAGTCGCTTTTTGAACAATAAAATTTGCGTAGCTACTATATAATTGTTATATTAGCATAAGCAAATCTGCCAATGAGGATAGCAAGAGGGTCTGTCAAACTTGCTCCTGCTACCGTTCAAATGGCTATCAATACTTTTAAGAGGAAACTATTCAGTTTCCTCTTTCTGTTTCCTGTCTTTTTCTTTTTGTTTAAAAACAAAGACCTCTGTCCCATCTATTTCATCTTTGGTTATCTCATAAACAATATTTCCTTTTTCATAATCCACTTTTAAAGTCTTAAATAATGGTTTTGTGTTTATGTAGTAGTATAAACCAGCCTTTAAAACATTAAAACTATCGCTTCTCTTATCAGGATTCACAACAGCATATAAGTTGGTATCCGTTTCGTCATCTTCATTCATGCCAATGGATATACTTTTTTCTGTAGTTAATGCCATCTTATCAGAAGCCTCTATTGTGAAGCCGGTCTTGCCTGTTTGATGGACCGTTGCCTTCAAATTTCTGTCTAATTGCTGTACGTTAAAGAATTTGATTTTCATATCTGTTTACTTTCACTCCAAATATAAGTATAAAACTATTACATTTGTTGTCCTTTTAATTTATTTTAATGGCCACGTTTAAAAAACACACATTAAAATGAATTATATGCTTGACAATTCAGATAATTCATTATCTTTGTGTATGAATAAGTTACCAATCGCCAAAAAAGTACAAATCATCAGCATGCTTGTTGAGGGTATGAGTTTAAGAGCCGCTTCGCGGATATCAGGTTGCTCAATTAACACGGTTACAAAATTGTTAGTTGATACAGGTAAAGCTTGCCAAAACTTCCATGATGAAACTGTACACGGCTTAAACAGCAAACGTATTGAAGCAGATGAAATTTGGAGTTTCGTTTACAGCAAACAACGTAACGTTGAAAAGAACGTTGTCGAGGTTGAGGGCGCGGGTGATGTATGGACTTGGACTGCCATTGATGCCGATAGCAAAATGATTGTATCTTGGTTTGTTGGTGATAGAGATGCACAATCGGCTTACACATTTATGAGCGATGTTAAAAGCCGTTTAAATAATCGGGTACAATTAACCACAGACGGGCATAAGGCTTATTTAAACGCTGTACCTGATGCGTTCGGTTCTAAGATTGACTATGCGATGCTTATTAAGATTTACGGCGAACCTACTGGCGCAAATGCTTCTGAAAGAAAATACAGCCCAGGTGATTGCACAGGCTTTGAAAAGAAAAGAATATTAGGCAAGCCCGAAGCTGATTTGGTAAGTACTTCTTATGTTGAGCGTCAAAACTTAACCATGCGTATGCACATGCGCAGGTTTACACGATTAACAAACGCGTTTAGTAAAAAAATGGAAAATCACTGCTACGCTATTGCATTGCACTTTGTTTATTACAACTTTGGTAAAATTCATAAAACGTTACGTGTTACCCCTGCAATGGAAGCGAAATTAACTAAGGACGTTATGACAATTGAAGATATTGTAAGATTAGCGGATTAATTAATAAAAACTTATTCATACATTGAAGCCACCTAACAAGTGGCTTTTTTATTAATTTATGAGCGCAATAAACACACCTGCATTAAAAATTTCTTTACTTATCTCGATAATTTATGTAGGTCTGGGTACTTTAAGTGTTTTATCAATGTATCCAAATTCACCAACATACGGTATGTGGTCGCTGCCTTGTGTTCTCTTAACTTTCCCAGTCTGTATCATTTCTTTTGGAATAGAATTTTCAGAACAAAACGCCTTTATTCCGGTAATTATAACCCAATCTATAGTTTTTGTTATTTTCTGGTTGATAGTTTACAGTTATATAAAAAAAAGAAAAATAAATTCAAACTGAGACACTACCGTTTATTTACAGGCAAAATAAATTACGGTTAGTTTATTAGCTGTTTTTTAAACTGATTGGGGCTGATGCCTACTTCCTTTTTAAATAAACGCGAAAAATAAGGCAGGTTTTCAAAACCTAAGGCATAAGCCGTTTCAGCAATGTTATTGTCTGATCCTTTTAACAGGTTCTTTGCTTCGGATATTAAAAATATATGGATCAGCTCAATAGCTGTTTTGCCGGTTTCCTGTTTCAGCATATCGCTCAGGTAACGGGATGATATGTTAAGTTCATCGGCCATAAAATGAACGGAAGGCAACCCCTTTGCCTGCAAACCACCCTGCTCAAAATAACGGCTCAAGGCTTCGTTAAATTTAGAAACTGTTTTACCCGAAAGTATATTACGATCAATAAACTGCCTTTTATAAAACCGCTGCGAGTATTTTAAGATCGAATCAAGATGGCCCAGCATAATACCCCTGCTGTACTCATCCTGGTTATTGTAATATTCGGTTTCAATTTTGCGGAAAAGCTCCCAAACTATCTGTTCTTCTTTGGGCGACAGGTGCAGCGCCTCATTGGCTTCGTAATCAAAGTAACCATACTTTTTAATTTCAGCATGCAGCGGGTGTCCGTTTAACAGATCCTCATGGAAATAAATAATAAAGCCATCTTCTTCAAACTCCAGATCCTTCAGTTGAACTACCTGGTGCGGTTTAATGAACGACATAGAGCCATTTTCATGATCGTATTTGGTACGCCCGTACCTGAAAATACCCGATCTTAGTTTTTTAAACCCGATCATAAAAAAATCGGTAGTAAACTCATCTACACTGATAGAGCACACGTTTTTGCATAAAACAAGGCTAAGCAAAGGGTTTTCGGGAGGGGCAAATCCGTTTGCACGGTGCAGCTCACTGATGGTTTTAAAGTGTTTCATGTATGTCAAATGCTAAAGCCATGCAGTTAGTTTAATTAACCGCATGGCTGTAATGTTTTGTTTGCTAATGCAATTTAGCTTTAATTTATTTACCGTGAGCGGCTGTTGCCACATCGGCCCATTCTTCCCAGGTTGCTAAGCGGCTTTCATAAACCTGCTTAACCCAGGGTAATGCAACCTTGCCCAAAAACAAGCGCAGCGGCGGATTTTCTGCATCAACCAATTTAAGTACGGCATCGGCAGTAGCTTCGGGTATGCCAAAAGCATCATCTGTTAAACCAGCCTGGAATGCAGCCCTAACGCCATCGTATTCTGGCAGTGGCGTGGTGTTAAATGCTGATGCACCGGCCCAATCTGTAGCAAAACCATTTGGCTCAATCAATGAGATATTGATGCCGAAGCCTTTAACCTCGCTTGCCAATGTTTCGCTTAAGCCTTCAACCGCAAATTTTGATGCGTTGTAAATACCCAAAACAGGTAGAGTAGCTATACCTAACACACTTGATACCTGTATAATATGTCCTTTTCCCTGTGCCCTCATTACGGGTAATGCTGCCTGCGTCATCCATAATAAACCAAAAACATTGGTTTCAATCTGCTCGCGCGCTTGCTGTTCGCTGGTTTCTTCAATGGTACCAAATAAGCCGTAACCTGCATTATTGATCAATACATCAATAGTACCGAAATGTGCCTTTGCCTTTTCAATAGCTGCAAAACAAGCCTCGCGATTGTTCACATCCAGTTGGATAGGGAGTATAGCATCACCATATTGCTTAACCAAATCAGTTAAGGTATCCAGGTTTCTTGCTGTGGCGGCTACTTTATCGCCACGTTTTAAAAATGCTTCGGCCCAGATTTTACCAAATCCACGGGAAGCGCCTGTTATAAAAATTGTCTTTGACATTATTTTAATTGTTGAATTAATAATAAGACAAAGGTATAGGCGCCACTTCACACGGATTTATACAAAAGTGGGGGATTATGATACAGAAATGCGGGGAGGGGGGTAAAGCAAAATGTTCACACCATAAAACACAAAACCCCCTAAAAAGCTAATTTTAGAGGGTTTTATTTTGCGTGGAGAATATCGGAGTCGAACCGATGACCTCTTGCATGCCATGCAAGCGCTCTAGCCAGCTGAGCTAATCCCCCGTTTGGTGGATGGCAAAAGTAGTAAAAAGTTAAACAATAGCAAATGCTAATCCTGCAGAAAATGCGGCTGCTTATAAATATTTCTATATAAATCCCAAAACCGGCTAAACCAAGGTATTAAACATAAAGTTTACTTAAACTATTCATTAACAAAATCTGCAGGGTGTATTTTCGCGGCCGGGCTATAAAACAAGTAAAGCCCCTGATGGGCAGGGGCCTTTACTAACCAATTATAAACCTAAATTATGAGAAGACTTTTTTGTATGTATTACGGTGTAAAGGTAACACTATGTTTTAACATTAATGGCATTTTTTTGTAAATTTTTTGTAAAAAACCGATTTACTGCCATTCGATTCACAAAAATAGAAAGATTTTATTAAGAATATACTAATTTTTCTATTTTTTTTTATTTCTTTTCAAATTGCTGATATTTCAATTCAAATAATTTGAAATTTCTGCACATTTTTAACAAAACATATTTTTTTAATAGGTTTTGTTAATTTTTTTTCATCAAAATTGAATAAAAGCTTAAAATAAAAGGTTCTTACTCCTTTTTTATTTAATGTTTTCGTGGTGTTTTTAAAAAAATGTTGATTTTTTGTGATTTTTATGGAAAATTACCCGTTTGTTTTTAATTTTTTGTGATCTTCTCTGTTTTTAACGCTTAATAAACGTCTGCTTAACGGTTATTATTGTGAGTGAAGCAACCTGTTTTTTAGTCAAATTATAGCTATTTTACCTATAGACTATCTATTTTACCTGTCATTTTTAATCTAATTAGGAACTTTTCCAACCTCTGTTGCTGCGGGCACCTCAATTAACTTTCCTGATTTTACATCATAAATATATCCGTAGATAGGAATTGTGGGTGCTACCAGCGGGTGCTTTCTTATCCTTTCTACATCTTCGGCAACACTCGCCTCTAAATTTTTGATGGTTAAAAAGTTGATGAACCGCGCTTCGCCCGATCCGCCTTCTTCCTTTACATTGCGCCACCCGTTTTCATTAACAATGGCCGTTGTTAAACTTTTAGCCAGCAGGTCCTGTATTGTTTCATTTGTAAATAACTCCATCCCGCAGTCGGTATGGTGAATTACAAACCACTCTTTGGTCCCCAATAATTTATGCGAAATAATAAGGGACCGTATGGCATCGTCGCTTGCGCGTCCTCCTGCATTGCGGATCACATGGGCATCGCCTACGGCCAGTCCAGCATATTTGGCAGGGTCAAGGCGCGCATCCATACAGGTGAGTATGGCAAACTGCCTTGCAGGTGGTAAAGCCAACTCTGCCTTGTTACCAAAGTGTTTAACATACTCAGCATTTTGCACCGAGCACCTGCTGATGGATAAGACTGCCGTTTTGCGGCGAATGCGGATTGGTAACCATTGGTTATAAATTAAAATTATTTATAGAAAGATTATAGTGATAAGAGCGTGCTGAATGATCATTTACAGCAACAACAAATACACATCGCTTTTTTAGGCCGGCGAGTTAGCATGGTAAATGCTGCAGCTGTATTTGTTGGTTTATTCATTTAATATAGTTTGTATATAGATATAGTAGACAATTCAAAGGTGTGTAAATATTTCTAATCCCAAAACATTTATAAAAAAATTTAAATGATTTATTAAGGGTGTTACAGTATAGCCTGTTAGACTATTAAAACAGCTAATGCTCTATATAAGCTGCAATATATGTTTGTTTTTTTTGAGCCAGCGTAATGAAAAATTGCTTTAATAAAACATCATTATAAAAATGCTTTAACACCTTTGCAGAAATTTTATCTGCTTATGACTACTGCTGCATCCCCTGCAAAAAAACATCCGGAGCTTACTACACTTACCCTTTGGATAATGACTATAGCTACCGGGCTTATAGTAGCTAATTTATATTATAACCAACCCTTGCTGGAGGATATTGCGCGCACCTTTCACACAACCAAGGGTAAAGCCGGGCAGGTATCTATATTAACGCAGGTAGGTTATGCCACTGGGATGCTTTTTTTAGCGCCATTGGCAGATATGGTTAAGCGCAAACGGCTTATGGTTATTGTATTTGCCTTTATTGTGTTATCGCTTATTATAACGGCAATGGCCCCAAGCATTAATGTGCTGATAATTGCCAGTTTTTTTTTAGGAGCATCATCAATGATCCCGCAGTTACTGGTGCCCATGGCTGCGCATTTGGCTAAACCGCACGAGCGGGGTAAAAAAATAGGGGTGGTAATGGGTGGTTTGCTGATAGGTATTTTACTGTCGCGAACGGTGAGCGGTTATATAGGCGAATATTTTGGCTGGCGTGCCGTGTTCTATGCTGCTGCCATAATAATGCTGGTACTTTGGCTGATGATCGGTTTGTTTTTACCCGAGGTGGAGCCCGATTACAAGGGCAGCTATAAAAAGCTAATGGGTTCATTAATTACCCTGGTAAAAGAAGAGCCTAAATTAAGATTAGCTGCCTTACGTGGTGCCTTATGCTTTGCTTGTTTCAGTGCTTTTTGGACAACCATCGTATTCCTGCTGAAACAAAATTTTGATATGGGCAGTGCAGTAGCGGGCGAGTTTGGCCTGGTTGGTGCTTTTGGTGCCATTGCCGCCGGGATGATGGGCCGCTTAAGCGACAGGATGGATGCTTATAAATTATCGGGCTTTACTTTAATGCTCATCCTGGTTTCGTTCATCATCTTTATTTTTTCGGGGCATAGCATTATCGGCTTAATAATAGGTGTTATTGTATTAGATATGGGGGTGCAGGCAACGCACATCTCCAATCAATCCATCATCTTTACTTTAAAGCCCGAAGCGCGTAACCGCATAAATACGGTTTACATGGTATCCTATTTTATGGGCGGCTCGGTAGGTACACTGTTTGCTACTCAGCTTTGGAACAATTACCAGTGGAACGGGGTATGTATTACAGGCATCACCTTATCAGTAATTACACTCATTATTCACTTTGCTAATAACCCAAAAGCCGAAACTAAACCTCTGAATGCATAGGCTGACCTTTGTTTACAACAACTGTACTGTAATTTTATACACTAAACCACACACTATTTAGTTTGTGGTTTTTTTATGGTTTATGTTTTTGCTGTAATTCAGCTTATTGTAAAATAATTCTGAGTTGGCGATGACTATTTTCGGTTAGGTTAAAATTTTTGGCACTGATTTGGACTAATACTATTCAAATGCAGTACAGTATGGAACTTGAAAGCAAAAAGAATCGCGAGAGCGAAGAAAAAGAGTGGGAAAATCCAATACATCCTGCAGAAACCTCAGACGAGCGCGACAAAGAACAATTGTTACGCCAATACAAAGAGGCCAAACGCAGGAAGGATAACCTGACCGAAGACGATAACGAAACTGAGAAAACTAAATAAACTATTAACTACTAAAGCACCACTTCTATGAAAACATATAAAAAACCAGCGGCAAGTAAATTATTAGCAAAGTTTGATAACGAATTGAAAAGCTTATTATCAAACGATTTGAAAGAATTTATGGACAGAAACCCATTTTTGAGGAACAAAAAACAGGCTGCAATGGAACAAACGCTTTCTGTGGCTTAAGCATAAAACTACCATCTACCTATAAGAACATCATCTAACCTATGAAAACGATAGAGCTTTGCACATTGCAGGGCTCTATTTTTTTGTGGTGTATTTTATAATAAGCTCCGCTGTTTTGGCGGATGCACCGGGCGTGCCCATCCGCACATCAAGCTGATCGTAATTATCCAGCATGTTTTTACGGTAAGCTTTATTATTAATGATGAGGTCAAGCTCTGTACCTATATTTTGAGGCGAGCAATCCTGCTGTATCAGTTCCTTCACCACCAGTTTATCCATAATTAAGTTTACCAGCGATATAAATTTTATTTTAACCACTGCGCGGGCTATGCTTATTGATACCGGGTGCCCTTTATAAACAACTACCTGCGGTACATTAAATAAAGCGGTTTCTAAATTGGCCGTTCCGGATGCTACAATAGCGGCTTCGGCATGGCTTAGTAAATCATAAGTGGAATTAAACACAACCGGGATCTCCCGGCCACCTAAAAACTGATCGTAATAAGTTTTATTGAAAGATGGTGCACCGGCAATAACAAACTGATGAGCAGTAAACTGATCTGCAACGGCAAGCATATCGGGAAGTAAACGGCTTATCTCCTGTTTGCGGCTGCCTGGCAGTAAGGCAATGATCTTTTTACCGGTTAGGTTATTGTTTATAATGAATTTTTCATCGGCCTTAAAGGCGGCCACGGCATCAAGCAGCGGGTTGCCTACGTAATCAACTTTCATTCCCCATTGCTTATAAAAGTCAACTTCAAAAGGGAGGATGCAGAAAAGATGATCAACTATCCGTTTTATTTTGAGTACGCGTTTTTGGTTCCATGCCCAAACTTTGGGCGATATATAGTAGCAAACCAAAAGGTTATTGCTTTTGGCAAACCCGGCTATTTTTAAGTTAAAGCCCGGGAAATCTATCAGCACCAAAACATCGGGCTGCCAGGCGGCTATATCTTGCTTGCAAAATTTAAGATTCTTTAATATGGTTTTCAGGTTAGCGGCTACCTCATAAAAGCCCATAAAAGCCATATCGGCAAAGTGCTTAACCAATGTGCCGCCTTCTGCCTGCATCAGGTCGCCGCCAAAAAAGCGGAATTCTGCCTGTGGATCATGCTCCTTTAAGGCCTTCATTAAATTAGCCCCATGCAAATCTCCCGAAGCTTCGCCGGCTACCAGGTAATACTTCATCTGATAGGGTGAACTTTAAGTAAAAATATAACCAGCATAATGGCAAAGGTAGCCAGCATTATGCCCCTGATGGTTTGATCGAGTCCCTTTTTTTGACCAATGCGCACTAAAATAAGGTTCAATGCTATAGCTACAAGGTAGGGTAATGCCGGCCGGTTAATAATATCAACATTGGTGCGCAGTAAAAAAGCAACTAAACATGCAATTGCCGGGAATATAAGGGCGGCCAAAACGCCTGTAAATAAATTGTTTTTATTAAGCATGATTGCAAAAATACATTTTTGATTCAGTAGTTTGTATAGTTAGTACGCCCCGGCCCTGTTACACTAATCTTTACTTATTTACTCAGCATCTTATAATAGTGTGGTTAAACTGTATGCTAATGCTGATTAAATTTAAAAATGACAATCTGTATATTAAATAAATTTACTTTAGATAAGGATTGTAATAATATTTGAAATATGAATGCCATAGTTGATACCCCGCGATTAATTGTCCGCTTATTTAAAGCCGGGGAAGAAGAGATCTACCTAAGCCTGTTTGAGGATAAAAGGGTGCTGCTTTATATTCCTGATCGTGGGCGGGAGGAGCATATTACTATTTTCAGGCATCACCTGGCCGAAGTACCCGGGAGCGTGATGGGCCGCTGGGGCATTTTCAATAAAACCGATGGTGATTTTATAGGTATGTGCCTGCTGCGCCACTTTGACGATGGTACGGATAGTATTGAATTAGGCTATGTGCTGCATCATAATTATTGGGGTAAAGGAATTGCATCTGAAATGGCAGCAGCACTTTTAGCCTGGGCAGCTAATATAGCACCCGATGCAGAGTTTGTTGCCGTTACTGATTTGGCTAACCTACCCTCGCAGCGGGTGCTTGAAAAGGTAGGGATGCAAAGGGAGCGCAATTATTTCAGGCATGATGAGGAGCTGGCTTTTTTCAGGTTAAAAAAATAACCGGCTTCCTACTAATAGATTTTCATATAATATAGGTCTGATTACCCTTTGTTGATAATCTTCGCTTGAATTTTCGGGCATTTCTACTCAACTTCGCAGTCCAAATAAGTATATGAATATCCATCATAAAAAAATAGCTGCCGAGCTTTCCATAAACGAAAAACAGGTAGCTGCTACCGTTGCCCTGCTTGATGAAGGTGCTACCGTGCCGTTTATTTCACGTTACCGTAAAGAAGTTACCGGAACATTGGACGAAGTACAGGTTGCCGCCATTCGTGACCGGGTACAGCAATTGCGCGAACTGGATAAACGCCGCGAGGCTATCCTTAAATCGCTAACGGATATGGGTAAGCTTACGCCCGAGCTGGAAAAGCGGATCAATGAGGCCGAAACAATGGTTGCTTTGGAGGATATTTATCTGCCTTATCGCCCCAAAAGAAAAACCCGCGCTACTACAGCCCGCGAAAAAGGATTACAGCCCCTGGCCGATCTTTTGCTGGAGCAAAAAAGAATTGATGTTGAAAGCGAGGCCACAAAATATATTGACGCAGAAAAAGGTGTAAAGAGCCTGGAAGAAGCATTGGCCGGTGCCCGGGATATTATTGCCGAGTTTGTAAGTGAAAATGCAGAGGTACGCACAAAAATGCGCAGCTTGTTTATAGAAAAGGGAACTTTTCAGTCAAAAGTTATTGAGGGTAAGGAGCAGGAGGGAATAAAATATAAAGATTATTTTGACTGGGCCGAACCTATAAAATCGGCACCATCGCACCGTATATTAGCTATGCGCCGCGGCGAAAAGGAAGAGATTTTATGGCTCGATCTTAAACCTGGAGAAGACGAAGCTGTTGGCCTGCTCGAAAAAGCATTTATTACCGGGAACAACCCAAGTGCCGACCAGGTTAAACAAGCAGTTACCGATGGCTATAAACGTTTGCTGAAACCTTCGATGGAAACAGAAGTACGTCTTTTTACCAAAAAGAAGGCCGATGAGGAAGCTATCCGCGTATTTGCAGAGAATGCGCGCCAGCTTTTATTAGGAGCGCCTCTTGGGCAAAAACGTACTATGGCAATCGACCCGGGTTTCCGCACGGGCTGCAAAGTTGTTTGCCTTGACGAACAGGGGAAACTTTTGGAATACACCGCTATTTTTCCGCATACCGGCCCGGGCCAGGCAAAAGAAGCCGAAAAAACCACCAAACACCTGTTTGAAAAATATAATATTGAAGCCATAGCTATTGGTAACGGTACTGCGGGCCGCGAAACAGAAGTGTTTGTGCGTAATCTTAATTTACCCAATGCCACCATTGTAATGGTTAACGAAAGCGGGGCATCCATCTACTCGGCATCCGATGTGGCTCGTGAGGAGTTTCCGGATAAAGATGTTACCGTACGTGGCGCAGTATCTATAGGTCGCAGGCTGATGGACCCCTTAGCCGAACTGGTTAAGATTGACCCAAAATCAATAGGTGTTGGCCAATACCAGCACGATGTTGATCAAAATAAGCTGCAAACATCATTGGATGATACCGTGATGAGCTGCGTAAACGCAGTAGGTGTTGAGTTAAATACAGCATCGAAACAAATATTAGCCTATGTATCGGGCCTTGGGCCACAGCTGGCACAAAACATTGTGGACTACCGCGATCAGAACGGTGCATTTAAACAGCGCAGCCAGTTAAAAAAGGTGCCGCGTTTGGGCGATAAGGCATTTGAGCAGGCCGCGGGATTTTTACGCATTCACCATGCCGAAAATCCGCTGGATACCAGTGCGGTGCACCCGGAGCGTTATACTTTGGTTGAGCAAATGGCGAAGGATCTGAAATGCTCGGTAAAAGAGTTAATGAATGATGATAAGCTGCGCAAAAGCATCCCGCTGCAAAAATATATTTCGGAAGATGCAGGCTTACCTACGCTTAATGATATTATGGCCGAGCTGGCTAAACCGGGCCGCGATCCGCGTGAGCAGTTTGAGGCATTTAGTTTTACCGATGGTGTAAATGCCATTGGCGACCTTAAAGTAGGTATGAAACTACCGGGTATAGTAACCAACATAACCAATTTTGGCGCCTTTGTTGATATTGGCGTTCACCAGGATGGTTTGGTGCATTTAAGCCAGATCACCAACCGTTTTATTAAGGATGCTAACGAAATACTGAAAGTGCACCAAAAGGTACAAGTTACGGTAACCGATGTGGATATTAACCGCAAACGTATTGCACTATCAATGAAAGATAATGAGGCTAAGCCTGCTGAAAAAGAAAAAAGAGAAAACGGGAATGTGCAAAGGCCGGTTCAAAAACCAATTGCTAATAGAAAGCCCATCCCTGAGCCTGAGAGCGACCTGCAAACTAAACTGGCAGCGCTAAAAGATAAGTTTAGGTAGATAATTGCTTGTGAGACTTACGAAGTTTAAAAACTCCGTAAGTCTTTTCTGCGCCTGGGTCTTATTCTAAAGTGATCTGCCTGCGGATGCTTTCCTCTAATGAGATAAAGGTTTCAGTACGCTGAATGCCTTTAACCCCTTGTATCTGCTCATTCAAAACCTCACGTAAATGGGTGGTATCATGGCATACAATTTTGGCAAAAATACTATAGCTGCCGGTAGTATAATGCAGCTCAACTATCTCCTTTACGGTTTTTAGCTGCTTTACGGCATCGTTATATTGCGAACCTTTTTCAAGGAAAATACCAAGGAAAGCTGTAATATCATAGCCTAATTTTTGAGGATCAACCTCCAGGCTCGCACCCTTTATCACGCCCATCTCTTCCAACTTTTTCATCCTTACGTGTATAGTTCCGCCGGAAACGATCAACTCTTTAGCTATCTCCGTGTACGGAGTAGTAGCATTTTTCATTAATATCGACAAAATTTGGATGTCGAGATTATCAATTTCTAAATTTTGAGCTTTTCTGTGGGACATAAATTCGAAAAATTATATTTATATACAAGAATAATTAAAATCTGATAAAAATAAAAATATTCTATTGAAATATTTGCAATAAATTGATAGGTCTGTTAGATTTGTATCAAGCAAATG
Source organism: Mucilaginibacter sp. (assembly GCF_965277465.1). Taxonomy (GTDB): domain Bacteria; phylum Bacteroidota; class Bacteroidia; order Sphingobacteriales; family Sphingobacteriaceae; genus Mucilaginibacter. The sequence continues at coordinate 335,304 of NZ_CBDICW010000001.1, read as the reverse complement.
ACAATTGTTTATCGTTCTTTAATTTAAAAAATAATGTTGGGTGGTGAAATTTTAGGCAGACACACCTCCTTGTCCCGGTGGCGGAGATCATGGAAAACCCGAAGCGGGCTAACCACTCTTTGAAGGTTCGATCCCTTCCCCAACAGCTTTTAAGTTTAAAAGCCGCTAATTTTTAGTTGAATGTTGATAAAACAACTGAAAACTGATAATAAATGGCACTAGGCTTAATACAATCCTGTAGGATGGTGAAATTTTTGGCAGACACACCTCCTTGTCGCGGTGGCGAAGGCTCTGGGAAACTCTTAGCAATAAGAATAACCACTTCGTGAAGGTTCGACTCCTTCTCCTACAGCTCTTCTCATAATTTAGGTTTATAATTGGTTAGCAAAGGCCCCTGCCCATCAGGGGCTTTGCTTATATATAAGCTTTTTATTTATTGTTACAACATACAAAAAAAGTCCCGGTTATTAGCCGGGACTTTTTTGCTTTATACTGATTATAAGTGCTTTATACTTACAGTATTTTAAAGCCAATGCTTAAGGCAAACAGGTTTTGCCTTTGCCCAAAGTCTGAATTTATTTTGGTGAGGCCGCCCTCATACCTTAAATCGGCAGTTATGGCGCCAATATCAACGCCTGCCCCGGCCTGGAAACCCAGCGTGCTGTTTTTATAATGCCCAAAATCGGCATAAGCATTATTTAAATTTTCTGAAAGGTTTTTACTCAGCACCGATGTATAAACCGGCCCGGCCATTAACCTGAAGTTCAGATCTTTTGCCCCGAATGATTTACCTAATAACAGCGGTACATTTAAATTAGTAAAATGGGCATTACCGCTTACGGAATTATCGCTCGATTTAAAATCGCCGCCGGTACCGCTTACATAAAGTTCGGGCTGTAAATAAAGGCCGCTGCCAATGCGGGCAAATATACCTGCCTGGTAACCTGTGCGGCTTGATGAGCTTAAATTATCGGTATTGATTTTTGAAAAATTGACACCTCCCTTTATTCCTAAAGAAAATTGTGCCTTCGCACTGATGCTTATTGCTAAAAGCAATACGGCACTGATTAAATACTTCTTCATAATTTTCATGGTTTTTTGTAACCAAACGGTTAACTGGTAAATAAATTACAATAAGTTAACAATAGCCTTGCCAAAAAATAAGCTGCAAGCCAACCTTAATTTTATATTTTTGTTGAAAATAATTTGATCATGGCTGAAATAAGCATCACTAATAAAGAATGGGAGCGCGTTAAAATTAAAGTACAACGTAAATACAACCACCTTACCGACGAGCAACTGCAATATACCGAGGGCCAGGAAGAAAGCCTTATTACTAAATTAATGGCCCTTGTTAACCGCGACAGGAATTATGTACTATTCACACTGAAAAAAGCGTTAGTGAATATTGATAATAACCGTTTGTAAGGCAAGCGCTAACACAAAAAACTACAGCACTTTTTTGTAGCTTTATATTTTTAATATTGTAGGAATGAACAAGGGTAAAGTGCTATTGAGTAAATATAAAAGGCCGTTCTTTTTTGCCGGGATATTTTTGCTGGCTTTGGGTACCTGGAGCTTTAAGGACGATCTTTTCCAGATCTCAAAAAACCTTGACGTTTTTGCATCGGTATACAAAGAGGTTAACATTAACTATGTTGATGATATTAACTCGGGAAAAATGATAAAGACCAGCGTTGATGCCATGCTGGATGGCCTTGACCCCTATACTGAGTTTGTCCCCGAATCAGAAATTGAAGAATATAAGCTACACTATGTAAGTACACAATACGGTGGCATTGGTGCAGGCATTTTTGCACGTAATGGAAAAGTTTATGTATCTGACGTATTTGCGGGCTTTCCTGCACAAAAAGCTGATGTGCGACCCGGCGATCAGTTAGTAAAGATCAATGATGTAGTACTTGAAGGTAAGAACAACGACCAGGTTAGCCTGCTGCTTAAAGGTGCAAAAGGCGCTGCTATTAAACTGCTGATTAAACGCGATAATGCACAGCCGGTTGAAAAAAGCCTGGTGCGCGATGAGATTAAACAGCCAAACGTATCCTACTACGGCATGGTTGATGGTAACATGGGGTATATTAAGCTGGATAAGTTTCTCGAAAACTCGGCTGATGAAGTTACCAATGCCCTTGAAGCTATTAAAAAGAACAATCCCAACGGCGTAATTCTTGATCTGCGCTCAAACGGCGGTGGTATATTGCAGGAAGCTGTAAAAATAGTGAACCTGTTTGTACCTAAGGATGTGGAGGTTGTATCGCAAAAAGGAAAAATAAAAGAAAAGAATTTTACCTATAATACGGTAAGCAACCCAATGGCGCCAAATTTACCATTGGTGGTATTGGTTAATAACCATTCGGCCTCGGCATCTGAGATCGTTGCCGGATCATTGCAGGATCTGGACCGTGCTATAATCATCGGGCAGCGCAGCTATGGCAAGGGCCTGGTGCAGCAAACGTTTAACCTGCCTTATAATAGCCTGGTTAAAATAACAATTGCTAAATATTATGTTCCGTCGGGCAGGTGTATCCAGGAAATAGACTACACACACCGCAAGGACGATGGCAGCGTGGTTAAGGTGGCAGACTCGCTGATCCATGAGTTTAAAACAAAAAATGGCCGTTCGGTTTATGACGGCAGTGGTATTTACCCTGATATATTTATTAAGCAGGAGCGTTTTGCCAATGTTACCCAGGCATTGGTTGGCAAATTGATGATATTTGATTACGCCACACATTACAGGCTTACACATCCATCTATTGACGAAGCGCATAAATTTGTTTTGAGCGATGCTGATTATGCCGATTTTGTAAAATATCTTGATGGTAAAAATTACAGCTACAACACCGCATCAGAAAAAGTATTGGCCAGTTTAAAAACAGAAGCTACCAAAGAGAAACAGTTTGGCGAGATCCAAACAGAATATGATGCGCTGAAAGCCAAAATGATGGCCAGCAAAAAAAACGATCTGCAATTGCACAAGGACGAAATAAAACAAGTGCTTGAGGATGAAATTTCATCCCGCTATTATTTTGAAAAAGGCCGGTATGAAACCAATTTTAAATATGATAAAGAGCTTGCTCAGGCTGTAAAAGTAATGCAGGATAAAGAAATGACCAGCTCCATACTTAAAGGAGATGGCAATTATAAAGTTATTGGTAAACCCGTTTTGGCAGCCATAGCTAAAAAAACAGCTGACCCAGACAGCGACGATAAATAGCATAAATAAGTGCCTTATCCTGCTTTAATAAAGGATAAGGCTTTAAAATCTTTCAATTTTCCGGTATAAATAGTTCAGCTAAACAGGTATTTAGCTATTAGTTTGAAAAATAAACTAAACTATTATCAATAATATTTGTCTATCATTCCAAACAACCGTATAATATGAAAAAGTTACTTTTTATAACAGCAATAATATTTAGCTGTTTATCAGTTAAAATAGCCGATGCCCAGGTACATTTTAGTTTAGGCGTAAACATTGGCAGCCAGCCTGATTGGGGTCCCGTAGGTTACGACCGCGCCAATTATTATTATATGCCCGATATTGATGCTTATTATGATGTACCGGCACATCAATATGTTTATAGTGAAAATAATGTATGGGTACACCGCGCTTACCTGCCGGTAAGATACCGTAACTATGATATGTACCACGGTTATAAAGTGGTAGTAAATGACCGTAACCCATGGGAACGTCACAATGTTTACCACACCAGGTATGCAAGTTACAGGGGGCGCAGAGATCAGGCAATTATAAGAGATAGCCGCGATGCGCGTTACCAAAACCACTGGCACGACAATGGCAATCATTTTGGACAGGGTAATGGTCGTGGTGATAGAGGTGATCATGGTGACAGAGGCGGAAGAGGCGATCATGGTGGAGGTCACGGCGACCACGGTGATCATGGTGGCCACGGCGATCATTAATAAATTAAACAAAAAGAGTCCCGGTATTTACCGGGGCTCTTTTTGTTTAAAGCACTTCCATCGCTCCCGCGAGTTTATAAGTCTTAGCTATATTATCTCCGCCTCTTTAGTATCTGCTCAATTGCTTTACCCCAAAAGGTACCCAATGCTACAGCGCCTTGTTGGTTAGGGTGCAGATAAAATGTGCCTTGGTTACCCGGTTCAGCCTGCAGGGTGGTTAAGTAATGCTTTTTAAAATAGTTAAATGCCTTTTTATCCCCGGTGAATACCTGTTTTGGGTAGCTTGTGGCATAATCTGCCACTAACTGATCAATCATAGGGATATAGGTCTGCAGCCTTGCCAAGCCCTCGGCAAGGTATTTGGCGCCGTTATAAGTATTGGGGCTGTACCAAACCGGGTGCTCAAACACAATTATACATCCCGGAAACTCCTTTAATAAGCTATCGGTTATGGTTTTTAAGTTCTGCTTATAGTCCGCAGGTGATACCGGCGAGCCATGCGTGCCTGATATGGCGCTATCATTAGTGCCCAGCTTAAGGCTGAAGATCAACAGCGCCTGTTTATCAGCAAAAGCATGGGTCGCTTGTTCAACACCTTTAAATGCTGTGTTTGAAGGCAAAAAATCAAGCGTGGTGTAACCGCTATGCCCCTGGTTTGAAAAATCTACATTGCCAATGTTGGCTTGCTGCCTTAAATATGCAGCGGCTATAACAGGAGGAGCCTCCGTTTTTGGATCAGCCAACCCGGCTCCATAGGTAATACTGTTACCTATAAATATCAGGTTGATGTTTTGTTTGGATGATTGCGCCACCAGCATATTGATGCTGATGAGCAAGGTAGCCGCTGTTAGCAGGATGTTTCTTTTAAATCGCATCATCTCTTAATACTTCACACCCATGTTCCAGAACATGAACGCCCATTTATCAACCTGTCCGTTTATAACCTGGTCGGTGCTTTGGCCTGCGCCGTGGCCTGCATTGGTTTCAATACGGATCAATACCGGGGCAGGGCCCTTCTGGTATTCCTGTAAACGGGCAGCAAATTTAAACGAATGTGCAGGTACTACGCGGTCATCATGATCGGCAGTGGTAACCATAGTTGCCGGGTAATTATTGGGCTTTAATGCATGGTAGGGCGAATAATTATACAGGTAATCGAACATCTCTTTCGAGTCTTCGGCAGTGCCATAATCATAGCTCCATCCCGCGCCTGCGGTAAATTTATTGTAACGCAGCATATCCATTACCCCTACGGCCGGGAATGCTACTTTGCAAATATCAGGGCGCTGGGTTATGGTGGCACCTATAAGCAAACCGCCATTTGATCCGCCCGAAATAGCAAGGTATTCCTTCGAGGTATATTTATGCTTAACCAGGTAATCGGCAGCAGCAATAAAATCATCAAACACATTCTGTTTCTTCATTTTAATACCGGCTTTGTGCCATTTTTCGCCATACTCACCACCGCCACGCAGGTTGGGTACTGCATAAATACCGCCATGCTCCATCAATATAATATTCGATGTGCTGAAAGCCGGGGTAAGGCTGATACTGAAACCACCGTAAGCATACAATAAAGTAGGGTTGTGGCCATTAAGCACGGTGCCTTTTTTATAGGTGATGATCATCGGGATCTTTGTGCCATCTTTTGACGGGTAAAACACCTGCTTGCTCTCGTATTGTTCCGGATCAAACTGGACCCCCGATTTTTTATAAACCGTTGATAAGCCCGTAGCAATATCATACTTAAAAATAGTGGTTGGGTAAACGTAATTGGTAAAGGTGTAATAGGTTTCCTTTTCCTCTTTTTTTGTGCCGAAACCACCAGCTGTACCTACCGATGGCAGGGTGATGGTACGCTCCAGCTTGCCATCCATATTATACTGCTGTACAAATGAGGTAGCATCTTTAAGGTATTCGGCAAATATTTTTCCGCCGCCGGTTGAGGCACTTAAAACGTTTGATGTGGCAGGGATCAGATCTTTCCAGTTAATAGGCTTTGGGTTAGCGGCATCAACCGTTACTATTTTAAAGTTTGGCGAATACAGGTTAGTAATGATGTAAAGCTTGCTGCCCACATTATCAAGCACGCTGTTTTGGTTATCAAAATTATCTACCACGGTAACTATGGAGCTGTTAGGAATGCTGAGGTCCTGAATGTAAAGCTCATTACCCGTAGTTTCCTTTGCGGCCGAGATCACTAAAAAGCGTTCGTCCTCCGTAAGGCCTGCACCTATATACCGGCGTGGTGTTTTATCGCCGCCAAATATCAGCTTATCTGTACTTTGTGGTGTACCTAATTCATGGTAAAACAGTTTATGGTATTGGGTTATCCCGGCCAGCTGGCTGCCCGCCTTTGGTTTATCGTAGCTGCTGTAATAAAAACCATGATTACCCCGCCACGCTATCCCGCTGAATTTTACATCAGTAAGTGTATCGCCTACAGTGGTTTTGTCATCAGTTTTAATGATGATCACCTTGCGCCAGTCGCTGCCGCCTTCTGATAGCTGGTAGGCGGCCATGCTGCCGTCTTTTGTAAAGTCTATTCCCTGTAAAGAGGTAGTGCCATCCTTCGAGAATTTATTAGGATCAAGAAATACTTCCGGTGTTCCTTCGCCAACCTGCCGCCATAAAACCGACTGGCTCTGCAAGCCATCGTTTTTATAATAATAGGTGTATTTGCCCTCTTTAAACGGGGCGCTGTATTTTTCGTAGTTCCACAATTGTTTAAGGCGTGCGTGCATGGCATCTCGGTAGGGGATTTGGCCCAGGTAATTTTGGGTAACCTTGTTTTCTTCCTTAACCCATTCTTTGGTGTCTGCCGCGCGGTCATCTTCCAGCCAGCGGTAAGGATCAGGCACGGTAGTGCCGAAGTAAGTGTTAGTGGTATCAACCTTTTTGGTTGCAGGGTAAATTATAGGTTTTGTATCCATTTGTTGAGCAAAAGCAAAGCTGCAAAGTAAAACAGCCGTAAATAAACAGGTTAAAGTTTTCATTGCAATGGTTATGTTGTTTGGCTAAGATAGTTGTTTTGGGCGAAAGGAGAAAAGCAGCACTTGCCGGATGAAGAGATAAGAGCAGCCCTGTAAAACTATAAGAGCAATAACCAGCTCAATTAAAATCTCTTGCGGTAGCCTTTATCCAGTTATCCAAATCGGTCATTTGCTGCGGATTATCCTTTATCCATTTAGCATTATCAGGGTTAGCCGAATTGATAAACCTTGCAAAGGCCGGCATATTTGGCGATTGTGCCAGCTGGTAAAAATATGCCGCCAGGTATTTACTGAAAAAATCATTATTGTTTTGTTTACCCGCTATTGTGCCGATATTAATAAATATGGCTTTCAGCTGTGCCGCCAGCAGATCAGCCGGGGATGCGTACCGCCGCCTGCTGGCCATTTCGGCAACGGCTTTGGTAATGGCATGGTTTAACTCGTTATTGGCAGCATCTACAGCGTGCGATGCCATTTCGCCAGGCTCGGGTTTTAGGGCGCCGCCCTGTAAAATATGCTGTATGTTGCCCAAAGCCTCGGTACTGCGGACGGTGTTGGGTTCTAACAAAATAAAACTGCAAAAGCCAAGTAATGCGGCTGCCCTTTTATTTTGATGAAAACAAACCAGTGCATACATCCGCTGGCTGCCGGCATGTTTTGGGTCGAGCTTTATGGCTTCAACTGCATATTTTTCTGCTTCGGCATATTGTTTATTACGGAAACAGATCAACCCCGAAAGGTCATAAGCTGCCGCCGCAAACGGCGAATTCCCTTTAATTACCTTTTGCAGGTAAGGAAGGCCATCTGTACCTTTATTTAAACCGTATAATGAAAGCGCCATTTGGTAATCGGCCAATAAATTCCCGGTATCAAGCTTTAAGGCTTCTGTGTATTTGCTTATGGCTTCGGTATATTTTTTAGCGTCGTTCAGCGCAATTCCTTCCTTAATAAGTGTATGTGCATCAGCAGCGTTCTGCGCCTTTACTTTACTTAAAATTACAACCAGAAACAGGGCCATTAACAGGCATTTAAGATATTTCATTCCCTAAAATTAGGAAGAGCAATTAACTAAAAGAAAAAATAATTAAAACATTACTTTATAACTCATGTATAATTTCTGATTTTCGCAGTTGTTTACCAAGCGGGCATTTACCTATGAATTTTGTGTATAAAATTGTATTAACGTTTACTATTTCGGTGTTTTTTTTAGCCTCCTGCTCGTCAAAACAAAACGATAACGGTACCAAACCTCCGGCAGCTGTAAACAGTGCGCCCTTTGATAGTAAGGCTTTGATGGCTTATAACCCTAAAAATGCTGATAAACGAATTGATAGTTTTATGCAGGAACTGCACAGAACCCGCGGCTTTAATGGCAATGTGCTGGTGGCCAAACATGGAAAAATAATTTATGAAAATGCTATTGGCTGGGCCGATTACCTGCACCGCGACAGCCTTAAAATAAACTCGCAGTTTGAGCTGGCATCGGTTACTAAAACCATGACCTCAACTGCCATACTGATGCTGCTTGAGCGTGGAAAACTATCGCTTGATGATAATGTAAAAAAGTTTTTTCCTGATTTTCCTTACGATGGTATAACCATTCGCCTGTTGCTAACGCATCGCTCAGGTATGATGAACTATGTTTACTTTACTGATGATCTTTACCGCAGCCAGCACCTCAATCAAAAAAAGGGCCTAACCAATGCCGAAGAAATGGCGCTGATTGCCCAGTACAAACCACATCCGTTTAATAAACCAAACGTTAGGTTTTTGTACAACAACTCAAACTTTATGGTGCTTGGCTCAATTATTGAAAAAGTAACAGGGATGCCTTACGCACAATTCATGAAGCAAAATATTTTTACACCATCAGGCATGGCGCATACCGAGGTGTATTCAAAAGCGGTTTATGAAAAAATTCCGGTTGATGTGGTTGGACATGATAGGGGCCAATGGAAATACTCTGTAGCACAAAACTTTTTAGATGGCCCCGTGGGCGATAAAGGAATTTATAGCACCGTTGGCGATCTTTGGTTATTTGACAGGGCATTGCGCGCAGGTCGTTTATTAAAACAGGCAACTATGGATTCGGCCTACGTGGCCCGCAATCCTATGCTGCACGGGCACTTTAGCTATGGCTACGGTTGGCGCATTTTTGAGGCACCGGGTAAACAGGTAATATACCATACTGGCTGGTGGCACGGTTTCAGGCATATTTACCTTCGCGATATTAAAGATGATATAACTATTGTGCTTTTAAGCAACCTGTCAAATGGCAGCTTATTAAAACTTGATGGCTTGTTTGAACTTGCCGGGATGCCGATTGTACGCAAAAGTGCTTACAAAGGCAATGGCGATACCAGTGATGATTAATGGTTATTTATAAACAATAAATTAAAAAATTATGTTCGATAAATTAATGCAGGCCCAGCAAATGGCTGGCGAAGTAAAACAACGCCTTGACGGTATAACCGTATCGGGCGTTGCCGAAGGTGGTAAAATCACCGTTAAAGCTAATGCCAATAAGGTTATTCAATCAGTTACCATTGCCGATGAGCTTTTGGCCGACGGTGATAAAGAACAATTAGAAGAGCTTTTGGTTATTGCCATAAACAAGGCAATGGAACAAGCCGATAATGTAAGCCAAAGTGAAATGGCAGCCATGACAAAAGATATGTTTGGCGGCCTTGGCGGTTTGTTTTAGCCGTATTAAAAATGAAATAAATATTACAATTGTTGGTAGCATAATATCGACTTTTGGGTAAACGCGTTAATGATGCTAAGCTAATATTGGCATCGGTTTTAATAAACACCTATATAAATAAGCTATGAAAACTACCTTTTACGGACAATCAACCTTTATGATAGAAACCGGCGGCAAAAAAATGCTGTTCGATCCTTTTATCTCACCAAACCCAATGGCTAAGGATATTGACATTGATAGCCTTAAACCTGATTTTATATTAATATCACACGGCCACGGCGATCATATAGCCGATTTGATCCAGATTCAGCATAGCAGTGGCGCCATCGTTATCTGTATTGCCGAAATTGCAAACTGGCTGGGTAAACATGGCATAAACAATGCACACGGCATGAATATAGGCGGTGGTTTTAACTTTGATTTTGGCCGCGTTAAAATGGTGAATGCCATACACTCAAGCACCTTGCCTGATGGTACACCAGGTGGTAACCCTGCAGGCTTTGTAATATATGCCGAAGGAAAAGCCATCTACTATGCAGGTGATACCGCGCTTACCTATGATATGAAATTATTGGCTGATGATAACCTCGACTGGGCTTATTTACCCTTAGGTGATAATTATACAATGGGTGTTGATGATGCCGTTAAAGCCAGCGCTTTTATCAACTGTAAAAATATTATCGGGATGCATTATGATACCTTCCCGGCTATTAAGATTGATAAGGTAGCTGCGGTTGAAAAATTTGTGAAAGCAGGCATCAATATTAAGCTTCTTGAAATAGGCGAAAGTATCAACTTATAAAACAAAAAACCCCGGAATTTCCGGGGTTTTTTGTTTTATGTGACCACTATTTTTGTTTCATTAGTGTTGAGTCTTTCTTTTTGGTCGAATCCTTTTTCATCGGTTTCATCTTTTTCTTTTTAACAGTATCGGTTTGCATTGTTGATGATTTTACCGTGCTTACTGTACTATGCGCGTAAACGCTTCCAAATGAGATCGCTGCTAAGGCAATCATACTAATTAGCTTCTTCATTTTTTTAAGATTTATGATTAAAATTAGTTGATTAATTATAGATTAATTTATGTAATCTATATGTATAACTATTTCTTTTAATATTTGTTTTATATTCTTTTAATAAAATCACATCAGCTGTTAATCTTAAGTGAAAAAGTGTGATAAGGAACTTGCATTATCTATAAGTATACGCAAAGCTGAAAATGAGAAAACAGCAATAAAAAAGGGTCAGGAACTTATTTTGTTTTGGCTGAATACTACAGCTTTAAACAGAATAAATTCCTGACCCTTTTAGGTGCAGTTAACTGGATTGTTATATAACCGTTCCGTTAGGAATAATAGCGCGTTTTTTTAAGATCACGATACCATCCTGAACAACGTACGATCCGTAATCGCCATTTTCCAGGTTGCCTTCAACGTTGATCTTAACATCATCGCCTATGTAAGTATTTTTATCAATAATGGCATTTTTGATATGGCACCTGTCGCCAATACCCATAATAGGCGACTGGCTTTCGTGCGATTCTGCTATCTGCTCCAGCGTTTGGTAGTTATCGCTTCCCATCACATAACAGTTTTCAATAACAGAGTCAAAACCAATACGGGTACGAATGCCTATAATTGAACGCTTAATGGTACTGGCATTAATAATACAGCCATCAGCAATAATAACCTTTTCAACGTGCGTGCCCGACATTTTTGACGGTGGCAGCATGCGCGCCCTCGTATAAATAAAATTTTTATCAAACAGGTTAAACTGTGGTATATCATCAGTTAAGCCTAAGTTGGCATCAAAAAATGATGGGATGGTACCAATATCTGTCCAGTAACCTTCATATTGGTAGCTTAGTACTTTATGCTCGTTTATTGATTGCGGGATGATCTCTTTACCAAAATCTGTACGGTCATTACCTTCTAACAACTCATACAAAAGCTTGCGGTTAAATATATATATACCCATTGATGCCAGGTAAAATCTTCCTTCAGCGGCCATTTGCGGGCTCACATCTGAGGCCCAGTTTTCAAAATTGGTTTTAGGCTTTTCAATAAATGCGCTTACCAGGCTGTTTTCGTCAGTTTTTAAAATACCAAAGCCCGGCACATCATTGGCATGTACAGGTATGGTGGCAATTGAAATTTCGGCATTGGCTTTTATATGATGCTCCATCATTTCAGCAAAATCCATCTGATATAACTGATCGCCTGATAAGATAAGCACATAATCAAACTCATGTACAGCCAAATGATGTAAACTTTGTCTAACCGCATCGGCAGTACCCTGGTACCATGATCCGCTTGATGGTGTTTGCTCTGCTGCTAAAATATCAACAAAAGCCTCGCTGAAACTGCTAAAGTGATAAGTGTTTTTTATGTGCTTATTTAGCGACGCAGAATTGAACTGCGTTAAAACGTAGATCCTGTCAATACCCGAATGGAGGCAGTTAGAGATAGGAATATCAACCAGTCGGTATTTACCTGCAATTGGCACCGCAGGTTTTGAACGTGTTGCTGTCAATGGTGACAAGCGGCTTCCCTGGCCACCGCCAAGTACAATACAAATTATGTTAGAGGTCATATTACTGGATTTAAACTTTCATAAAGGTTAATATATTCTTTTGCAGAGCGATCCCACGAAAAATCAAGGGCCATCATTATTTTGCGCAGCGTTTGCAGGTGCTTGTTATTATCATATAACACTATGGCGCGGCTAACGGCACCACAAATGTCCTCAACGCTTGCATTATCATAACGGATGCCGTAGCCACCTTCGTCGCCAAAGTCAACTACAGTGTCTTTTAAGCCGCCTGTGCTGCGTACCATTGGCAATGTGCCGTAACGCATTGAATACATCTGGTTAAGGCCACAAGGCTCCACACGCGATGGCATCAGCAGGAAATCAGCCCCGGCATAAACCAGGTGGGCCAAAGCCTCATCATATCCTATAAACACGTTAAACTGATCGGGATAAAAATCCCGCAGTTGTAACAGTTCCTGCTCTAAATCCTTATCGCCGGCGCCTAAAAGCAAAAAGTTAAATTGCCCGGGATGTTCATTAAAGCTTTCCTCCATGGCAGCTGCCAGCAGGTCGGCTCCTTTTTCAATTACCAACCGGCCTATAAATGCAACAAGAGGTTTATCTAACGAGAGGCCGAAACGGGCACACAAAGCTACCTTATTGGCTTCCTTGCCTTTTGCCGGGAGTTTTACTGAAAAGTTTTCGGCTATCATCGGGTCTGTTTTAGGATCCCAAACTTCTGTATCAATGCCATTAATTATTCCGTAGCCTTTAGCATGTTCTAAATAGAAAAGGTACTCTAACCCGTTTGAGTTGGTGGTAAGCTCTTCTAAATAACTTGGCGATACGGTAGTATATTTCCAGCAGCATTTTACGGCAGCAGCAAGCGGGTTAATGCCACCTGCCCAATCCAGCAGCCCGGTTTTGCTCAGGTCGATCTCTGGCAGGTAGGATAGCTTATCCCAGCCAAAAGCACCGTGATATTGCCCGTTGTGTATAGTAAATACAGTAGGTATACGCGCTAACCTGGTGTAAAGCTTGGAGTATTGCATTAAAAAGGGTACGAGGCCTGAGTGATGATCATGGCAGTGGATAATATCCGGCGTTTGCTGCGAATAGCTGATCCAATCTAAAAAGGCCAGCTGATAGGCAATAAACTGCTCCCTTTCGTCGGGATAGCTATATACCTCTTCGCGATCTATCAATCCGGGGATTTTTACCAGGTAAAGTTCAAAACCAAGCTTATCGGTTTTTTCTTTCAGGATCTCAAAATAAAGGCGCCTTGTACCCAAAAGGGTAGCCGCGCTAAAAACGGTTTCAAACTCGTTTTCGCGAACAAACTTACGGTCATAGTAAGGCATTACAACAGCTGCCTGCATGCCTGCCAAATTTTGATATTTGGGAAGCGCACCAACAACATCTGCAAGCCCGCCTACCTTAGCAACGGGGTAACATTCGGCACTCAGATGGAATATTCTCATTTAGGTTTATGAATGGATTAAGGTACTAAACATTTACCTATATGAACAAACACATTATTTGAAAAATGTGTTTCAAATTCTAAAAATATTTGATAAAAATTGACAGTTGGTTATCAATTCGTTATAAATAGGATTTAAGGCGAATTTGACGTGCATTGCAATACACTAACAGGCAGCGAAGCAATTCAGCATTTTAAATCAGGAAATCAAGACAATACAGCTTGATATTGTGAATGGGGGATCGTTTAACCGGATAGTTTTTATAAAATAGGATACTACCTTATAATTTTAAAGATCCTGTCCCAGCGTGTTTGGTGTAAATAAGGGGCCGTGTCGTCAGTACTCATCCAAATAAACAAAGCCTTGCCCACAATATGATCTTCGGGCACAAAGCCCCAAAAGCGCGAATCTTCGGAGTTATGGCGGTTATCGCCCATCATCCAGTAATAGTTAAGTTTAAAAGTGTAGGTGCTGGCCTTTTGTCCGTTTATAAAAATATCATTGCCCGATAGTTTTACCTTATTTTTCTCATAAACCTCAATTGCCCTTTTATAGATAGGAATGGTAAGGCTATCCAACTTAACCGTCCAGCCTTGTTTGGGTATAATGATAGGGCCCATATTATCTACATTCCATTTATAGTGGCTGTCATGCGGAAATATCTGTGGGTCATATTCATTTCTTGGCTGAATATATTCTGTTACCGATTTAATATGGGCGTAAGTTTTTAGTTTGGCTGCCGATTGTGCGGTCATCAGCATTTCAAAATCAGTTGCACCCAGTTGCTGCCGGGCATCAATATGCAGCTCGCGGATCACATCGGGGTCTATTTCGGTACCATCAGTACGTACCATGTACGATGGCTGCTCGTACGTTGGGTTTTTAGCCATATACCTGTTAACATAAACCTGTGCATTTAACAAGGCGATGGTATCGCCGGGGGCACCCTGACAGCGTTTGATAAAATTTTCGCGTTTATCAACCGGGCGGTAAAGCGGCGAGTCAGCATCCATCGGGAAATTAAATACCACCACGTCGCCTTTTTTTACCTTGCTTAATCCCGGCAGGCGAAAATAAGGTAGTTGTATACCATCCCAATAGGCCTTGGTATTTAATAAGGGCATGGTATGGTGCGCAAATGGAAATGCAAGCGGAGTTATAGGAATGCGCGCGCCGTAATTAACCTTGCTTACAAATAAATAATCGCCGATTAAAAGGGAGCTTTCCATTGATCCACTGGGGATAACGTAAGCCTCAATAAAAAAGGTGCGGATAAGGGTTGCAGCTACGCCGGCAAAAAGGATGGCCTCGCCCCACTCGCGGGTTGATGATTTTGCTAAGCTTTTTTGGTACTGCTCCTTAAACTCAGCCGTTGCAGACAGGCCAAGGTAGGTTGTATTTTTTTCAAAGCCCCATTTGGGCAGATAGATAAAACCTAAAAGAATGGCCGCAGCCTGATCGCGGATGCTGAATTTTCCGAACGACTTTATAAAATCAATATAGATGCCGATGCCTGCTATAATATTAATTACCGGTATAAACAGCCAGATGAGCCACCAGGTTGGCCTGCCGCTTAGCTTAAGCATTATATAGGCTGAGTAAACAGGGATAAGGGCTTCCCAGCCCGGGCGGCCTGCTTTTTTAAATAGTTTCCAGTAGCCGGCTAATATTAAAATAATAAAAGGGGCCGTAATAATATACAGCCCTATATAATTACCTGTTTCCAAAATTAGTGGATCCCTCTGAATAACCTGCTCCAACGGATCTTGCCGAAGAATGATGCATTATCATCCCAGCTCATCCATATAAATAATGCTTTGCCTACAATGTGATCTTCGGGTACAAAACCCCAGTAACGTGAATCTTCAGAGTCGTGGCGGTTATCACCCATCATCCAGTAGTAGTTCATTTTAAAGGTATAAGTATCTGTTTTTTTACCGTTGATCAGTATGTCGTTGCCCGATACTTCTAACTTGTTATTTTCATAAACCTGTATAGCTCGCTGGTAAATAGGTAAGGTTAGGCTATCTAATTTAACGGTCCATCCTTTTTTAGGGATAATGATTGGTCCGTAGTTATCCTCGTTCCATTTATAATCAGGAACTTTTCCGTTAAGCAATACATGCGAAACATCCTTTACCGGGAATACTGGTCCGTCTGCACCTGCTTTTGCCTTTGGTGCTATCACCGGCATCAGGTTTTTTACGTTCGAGTATCCTTTTAAAACATCGGCAGATTCCTTGGTCATGGCCGGGTATTGATGCCCCTCGTATAAAGTAATATGCAGATCGTCCAGCGCCTGCGGGTTAATATCAACACCGTTGGTGCTGTAGTTGTATTCCATCTGCTCGCCTGGCGGGTTAGGCATTGCCTTACCGTTTACATACACCTGTCCGTCAACTACGCTTAATGTATCGCCGGGTGCACCCTGGCACCTTTTAATATAGTTTTCGCGTTTATCAACAGGGCGGTTATTAATGGTATCGGCAGGATAGTTAAATACTACCACATCGCCTTTTTTAACTTCGCTTAAACCGGGTAAACGGTAGTAAGGCAGTTCGAGCCCGTCCCAGTATGCTTTTGTATTGATCAATGGCATGGTATGGTGGGCAAAAGGGAAGGCAATAGGCGTCATGGGGGTGCGGGCGCCATAGTTAACCTTGCTTACAAATAAAAAATCGCCAACAAGCAGCGATCTTTCCATTGATGGGGTAGGGATTACGTATGCTTCAATAAAAAAAGTACGGATCAATGTGGCTGCTATTACAGCAAAAACTATGGCGTCAGCCCACTCACGGGTTGCGCTTTTCTTCTTTTTATTAGGGGTGTCTTTTTTCTTACTCCAGAATTTCCAGTTCATACCTACAATATTGGGAATAATAAATTTATTATCAGAGCCGGGATAAAAAATAAAAGCGCTTAACGCCCTGTTTATGATCTTATCCTGCCGCTGGTGTTAATTTATTTTGCTTTTTACTTATTTAACTAAAATCAAACATATCCTGCACCGGGTGAAATCCTTTTTTATTTTGGATCCATTCGGCAGCTAACACAGCACCCAGCGCAAAACCATTGCGGTTATGGGCCGTGTGCCTGAACTCTATCATATCAACTTCCGAATCATAGATCACGGTATGGGTACCCGGGATGCTGTCAATACGGAACGACTCGATCAGTAACTGATCGGCTTTTACGTTATCATCGGCTGTTTCTTCGCCATCTGCGGTAAGCACATTCACCCATTCCTTTTTGGTGCTATTGTTTTCAATAATACCCTCGGCAATGGTTATGGCAGTTCCGCTTGGCGAATCCAGCTTTTGGGTATGATGTATCTCTTCAACCTGTATATCATAGTACGGGTAATTGCCCATCAGCCTGGCCAGTACTTTGTTAACATGGAAAAAGATATTTACCCCCACACTAAAGTTAGATGCGTAGATGAGCGAATTGTTACCCTGCTCGCATTGTTCTTTTAGTTGCGGCAATTGGTTATGCCACCCTGTAGTGCCAACCACTACGGGTATGCCTGCTGCAAAGCAGATCTCAATGTTATCCAATACGGTATCGGGGGTGCTGAATTCAATTACGGCATCAGCCAGCTGCAGGTTTTCTATAGTAAGCTCATGCTGGTTGCTGCTGCCAATTTTGAGTATGATCTCGTGCTTACGGTCAATGGCGATCTTTTCGATCATTTTACCCATTTTTCCGTACCCTAACAATGCAATTTTCATTACTGGTTAATGTTGTTTTAAAGTGGTGCCAAAACTTGCAGCTTGTTAATGCCGCAGGGTTTCATCGCGTTAAAGTATTATCTGATTGTAAAGGTAATTTTTATACCCGGAATATAGCTACCCGCAGTATTTAGCGCATACATAGGCTGCGTAATTAAACTTGGGGCCACCTTCATTGACAGGTTGCTATCAACTGTATAACTGTTGATAAACTTGGCGTCAATATAGGCCTCAACCACGTTGATACCCCAAAAACCGGCAAAACCTAATATAGAAAGGTCGCGGTTACGGCGGTAGCCATCCTTGGCATCATATATGGCCTGGTCACTTACAAAGTTATTGGGGTTGCTGAGGGCCGTATACTCGGCATAATATTTAGCACCTTTTACAGGTACAATACCATGATACCTATACTCCGATATGGCTAAAAATTCTTTATAATATTTGGCATTAAATAAAATGGCATCGCCTAAAAGGCCCAGTGTGCCATAAATAATTGGCACTTTCCACCAGCGGTGGTTATACACCTGGCCCCATCCGGGTAAAATTAAGGAGCGTATTATAGCTTTATGCGGACTGTGCAGGCTATCGGGGTGGTATACTTTTTCCTTTTTCTTTTTGGGCTTGTAGATGGGCGAAATATCAGTATCGGCCTTGGCAACCACCAGGGTATCGGTTCTTAACGGTGCCGGAGGCGGTTCATCCGGATTTTGCGACATGGCAGTAAAGGCACATCCGGTGAGCAAAAAAATCAAGAGCAAATATTTATACATGTTTTACTTTAAAAACCCCGTAATTAAAAGGAGTTACAGTTTACCAATCCATAATTTCAAGGATGCGGCTAAGGTCGTTCTCTGATAAAAATGGTATCTCGATTGATCCTTTGCCCTGGCTGCCAAATTTAAGCTTAACACGCGTGCTGAACTTTGAGGCCAGGTCATCCTGTATTTTTTGAATTTGGAACGATATAGGTTCAGGTTGTTTGCCTTCCTTTTTTACAGGGGCCCTTTGCATATCACGCACCAGTTCTTCTGTCTTACGAACGGATAAACCTTGCTCAATGATATGCTGATGTATATATATTTGTTTTGCAGGGTCTTCAATGCTTATCAGTGCTTTGGCGTGGCCCATGCTGATCTCGGCATCGCGCAGCGATTTCTGGATAGCTGGCGGCAGTTTTAGCAAACGCAGGTAGTTGGTAACTGTTGAACGGTTTTTGCTCACGCGATCACCTAATTCTTCCTGTTTAAGGCTGCATTCGTCAATCATCCGCTGAAAACTAAGGGCTACTTCAATCGCATTCAGGTTTTCGCGCTGAATGTTTTCAATAAGCGCCATTTCCAGCATTTGCTGGTCGTTAGCGGTACGGATATAGGCGGGTATCTGCGTTAAACCGGCTAATTTTGAAGCACGGAAACGGCGTTCGCCCGATATTAACTGAAAGCTGTGTGCATTTAATCGCCTAACCGTAATAGGTTGTATAAGGCCTTGTAATTTTATTGAATCGGCTAATTCGGCCAATGCTTCCGGATCAAAATCTGTGCGGGGCTGAAAAGGGTTAACCTCAATTTCAGCTAATTTTATCTCATTTACTGAACCCAAGCTGTTAACTTCAGGATCTTCGGAAACGTTATTCTTGGGCCTGTCATTATTGGTATGTACATTTTCAGAATCATTCAGCAATGCGCTTAATCCTCTTCCCAAAGCGTTTCTTTTCTCTGTACTCATTTGTGTTATACTGTTGCTGTGTTTTCTGTGGTTTCAGTTTTTATCAAACCGTTTTTCCTGATGATCTCGCGGGCAAGGTTCAAATAGTTTATAGCACCCTTGCTGGTTGCATCGTGCATAATTACCGATATACCAAAACTTGGTGCTTCGCTTAGGCGGGTGTTGCGTTGTATAATAGTATCAAAAACCATATCTTCAAAATGGCTTCTCACTTCTTCAACCACTTGGTTCGAAAGGCGCAGCCTTACATCATACATGGTTAGTAGTATGCCCTCAATCTGTAACTGCGGGTTTAAGCGCGATTGAACAATTTTAATGGTATTTAAAAGCTTGCCTAATCCCTCTAATGCAAAATACTCGCACTGTACGGGTATAATTACCGAGTCGGCAGCTGTCAAAGCATTGATGGTGATAAGCCCTAATGATGGCGAACAGTCAATAATTATAAAATCATAATCATTCCTGATGCTGTTTAAAACCGCCTTCATTTTGTATTCGCGGTCGGTAAGGTTTATCATCTCAATCTCGGCACCTACCAGGTCAATATGTGCTGGTAGCAGGTCAAGATTCGGGGTTTCGGTTTTTTGAATAGCCTCGCGCGGATCAATCTGGTTAATGATACACTCGTAAATACTGTTCTTTATGTTACGCGGATCAAACCCGATACCCGATGTTGAGTTGGCCTGCGGATCAGCATCAACCAATAATGTTTTAAACTCTAATACGGCCAAACTTGCAGCCAGGTTTATGGATGATGTAGTTTTACCAACACCACCTTTTTGATTGGCTAAAGCAATAATTTTACTCATTTTATATGTTAAAAATATTTATAAAAGGGATTTCAGTAACAACGAAACCGGGTGGTAAAAAATTCTGCATGTGCAAAGTTTTTTCTCCGGGATAAAGATACATATTTTAATAATTCAGAAATCCACAGGTTTGCCCTATTTACAAACAAGTTTGTACGATTATAGCCTTGCTTTAGTCATATTAAGCGGTTCAATTAGCTACTTGTTAAATTATTGATTTACTTTTGCCACTTACGTAGTTTTATGGTTTGCAGGTGTTTAATGAGGTTTTATTGTTTGTAAATAAAACGTACACGTGCCCGGTCATAAACGTAATTAATAACTAAAAAATAAATGATCACTATTATATCAGGCACCAACAGACCCGGAAGCTCAACACTTAAACTTGCAAAATACTACCAGAAACAGTTGCAGCAAAAGGGGGGTGAAGCCGGGTTACTATCGCTTTCACAATTACCTGCCAGCTTAATAACCAGTGATTTGTATGGTAAAAGAAGCGATGAGTTTTTGCCGCTACAGGATATAGTTACGCAAACCGATAAATTTCTTTTTCTGATCCCGGAATATAATGGCAGCTTCCCCGGCGTGCTGAAGGTTTTTATTGATGCCTGTAGTTTCCCCGAAAGCTTTTACGAGAAAAAGGCAGCTTTAGTAGGTCTTTCATCGGGCAAATACGGTAACATCCGTGGTATTGATCACTTTACCGGTATCTGCAACTATGTACACCTGCACGTGCTGCCTTTAAAAATTCATATAGCGGCCATCAATAAAGAGTTAGATGCTGACGGCAATCTTTTCAATAAGGATACCGTACAGTTTACCAATGAGCAAATAGATAAGTTTATTGCTTTTTAAGCTGTGCTTATTTATCCTTAAAAGCCACCATTAATAAGTTTTGCCATTGTAAATGCGGCAGCTGCTGCAAGTGCACCTATAAATAAAACCTTGAGTGCACCCGTAAATGCAGGCTGCCCGGTTACCCTGCTTTTAAAATAACCAAATACAAACAGGCAAACCATGGTAATAGCGCACGAATAGTATAAAGCATTTATAGAGCTTGAAGCAAAAAAGTAAGGTGATAAAGGAATAATGCCCCCTACAATATAGGATACACCTATGGTAATTGCACTCTGAGTGGCGCGGTTAGCTTGGGGTTTTTCGAGCCCAAGTTCATAGCGCATCATAAAATCAACCCATTTATCTTTATCTTTAGCCATTTCATCGGCAATCTGATCCTGCAAAACTGCCGATAAGCCAAAGTGGGCAAATACTTCTTTTACCTCGGCTTTTTCCTGTTCAGGCACGCGGTCAATTTCTTCATATTCCCGTTTTAGTTCTGATTCGTAATGATCGCTTTCTGTGCGGCCCGCTAAAAAACCGCCAA
The DNA here is from genome assembly GCF_965277465.1 of Mucilaginibacter sp. Classification (GTDB taxonomy): domain Bacteria; phylum Bacteroidota; class Bacteroidia; order Sphingobacteriales; family Sphingobacteriaceae; genus Mucilaginibacter. The sequence continues at coordinate 313,997 of NZ_CBDICW010000001.1, read as the reverse complement.
GCCCCATCGCAATTGAGCCGGCAACAATTTCGGCAATACCGGCGGTTACCACTATCCCGGCCGAATTTACGGCCCCGCTTAAGCCTGCGGCAAGTGCAAATGGAACCGTTAACCCGTCGGACATGCCGATTACTATATCCCGAATGGTATCGGAGCTTTTTAAATGATGTTCATGGTGCATGGTTTAAAATTAACGCTATGCAAATTAGTATCCGTTAAAAAAAGACAGTTTATTATTAGTCTTATTACGGGGTTGACTTTTAAAATCCTATCTTGGAGCTTAAACCATATCACACAAAACCAATGCAGCCTTTTTACAAATTACTCATCCTTGGCTTTTTATGCCCTTTTTTTTCGTTTGCACAATCAAATTATAAACCCGGCCAGGCTGTAACACTAAAAGGTGATACGCTGCGAGGATATATTGATTACAGGGAATGGGATGTGAGCCCCGTTTCTATATCCTTTAAAAATAATCTTAGTGATAGTAAAGTACAAAAGCTTACGGTTGATGATATTAACAGCTTTAGTATTGGTACGTTTGAAACCTATCAAAAATATACCGGCCCGATAAGTACGGATGTAACAAATATTGCACGTATAGGTACCGGTAAGGATTCGAGCTATAGAGTTGCGAGCGTTTTTTTTAAGGTATTGCAAAAAGGAAATAACGTTTCTCTTTTTTCTTATACAGATAATATTAAAACACGCTTTTATATCGAGGACTCTCAGACCAATTTGCCGGTTGAACTAATATACCGGGTTTATTATAACAGCGGCACTTTATTACAAAACGAAAGCCGTACGGTTAATGAAAATACTTACCTGAAACAGCTTTTTGCCCTTGCTATTAAATATAATGTGCTTGATGATAACTTATCGCGGACATTTGAAAAATCGGATTACAGCGCATCTGATATTTTATACATTGTCAGCAAGATCAATAATTATAAAGCGGATAAAAAAAGCGGGGGTAAATCAAGTTTTGAATTTATGGTTGGCGCAGGCATCAATGCATCAGCCACGGGGCCATCAAGCGGTAGTGCTTATGAGGCTGCCGGGGCCAAGCATTATACTTCGTATTTGCCAAAAGCCTTATTTGCATTAAATGCGTATGCTAACCCAAATACAAAAAGGATTATATTCCGCGCTGAATTATCGGTAGGGGGCAGTCACTATGAGTCATTATACAATAATCAGGTATATCCTTATATATTAATTAATTATTCGTTTACGCAGATAAATATTTCGCTTACGCCTCAAGTTATTTATAATATTTATAATGCCGATAAGCTGAAGTTTTTTATAGGTGCAGGCCTCGCTCTTAACTATAGCGAATATACAGCAGAAGTATTTAAAGCCAACGATGGTAGTAATACAAAGCTTACGTCTGCTTACCCATTTTACTTTTTTCACAATACCGACCAGATATTATTGAAAGCAGGAGTGATGGTGAATAAAAGGTTTGAAATTTATGCCAATTATTTAAACAGTGTATTGATTTCGGAAGATGCCTTTTTTCAGTTGAATGAGAAACAGATACAAGTAGGCCTTGCTTATCTTCTCGGCAAATAAAAACCATTCTATAACAAAAAGTATGGTTAGGCAGGGCGTCTATTTAATTATAAAAACCCAGCCTGATAATTTGGGGGTGTTATTTTTCAGATCGATAATATAATAATAAGTACCTGTAGGTAATGCTGAACCTTTGTAGGTACCATCCCATGCTTTTGAGTAGCCCTGGCTTTGATAAACCCTTTGGCCATAACGGTCAAATATCTGGGTAAAGCTTTCTGGATAGGTAACTAATGCATCAATGTTCCAGGTGTCATTTATACCATCGCCGTTGGGTGTAAAGGTATTGGGGATAGTGATTTTTTTATAAACCCTAACATATACATTACTGGTTGATGTACCACAATTTTGAGATACTACATTAAGTGTATAGGTGATATTATCGGTAGGGCTGGCAACAGGGGTTAATGAGTTAGGGTTGTCAAGGGCTGTTGTGGGCGTCCAGTAAAAGCCGGTAATTTCATCACCTTTATCCGTACCATTTAATTTTACCGATTGCCCCTCAAATATTTTTTTATCGCCACCGCCATTTGCAACTGGCAATTGCCTTACCGTTACGGTTACTGATTTTGAATCATCGCTGCAGCCATTATTGCTAACGTTAACATTATAGATAGTGGTTTGTAAGGGGGTAGCAACAGGGTTGGCAATATCATCATGGTCGAGCCCGGTTGATGGGGTCCATTTATAATATAAGCCGCCTGATGCCGTGAGTTGTGTTGCATCACCGGCGCAAATGGATACATCGTTATTTATGCTTGCCACAACCTTGGGTACTATGCTAACCGGAACCTGCACCGGGGCAGCGGGGCAGCCGTTGCCTGATGTTACTACTACGGTGTAAGTGCCCGCGTTGGCTGGCGTAACATTATTTATTATCAATGGGTTTTGTGAGGTTGCTGGCAGGTTAGGCCCGGTCCAGCTATAAGTACCCCCGCCCGATGCAGTTAAGGTAAGCGTATAGCCTTCACAAAAGGTTTGCGGTGGAATGGCCGGCACTACCGGCAGCGAGTCGACAGTTACTGTGAGCGTGGGAGAATAAACACGGCAATCAGCAGCGCCAATGTTTGAGCCGTTACCAACCCCAAGCCGGTATTGATAAATGCCTGTTTTTGCATCAACAAAACCAATGTTTAATGAATCGGTTGTTTTGCCTGCAATGTCAACCCAGCCGGCCCCGTAATAATTAGATTGCCACTGGTAAATGGGGTTTTGAGCAAAAACCTTTGCCTTTAATGTATAGGTAGCATTGCTGTGCTCACATATATTTTGGCCGGATTGGCCCATGGTTGATCCAAATCCTGTTTGAATCAGCGGGCCGCAGGCCCTGAATACAATATCATCCAAAATCAAATCATTGCCATTACCGCCGGGGGCATTGTTGGTCATTTTAACAACAATATCGGTTACGTTTGCAGGGGTGGTAAAGTAAATGCCATAAAAGTTCCACGTAGGCGCTCGCGTTGGTAATATGGTACCTGTAGTATCTGTGGCAAGTACCTGTCCCGATGAGGTTTCTATAGAGAAGGTAATATTTGGTTCGCTAACGCCCGGGCCACTTGCCGCAAGGGTTATCAGGTTTAATATATAGGCCGAAAACTGGTAGGTAGTATTAGGGCATAAACCATTGGCTGCCTGTGTAAAAAAAACGCTCGGTTGATTTGAGGCGTTAACGATCATCATATACCCATTGGGGTTGCCGGTATGATCGCTTGATACATCTTGCCAGGTATTTGGATGGCAGTTGCCAAGGCCCGTTATGCTATTGGCAATAGTGTAAAAACCATCGTCGGGACAGTTGCCTGCCGTATAGTTCATATTGGTAATGCCTGAGGCAAGCGGAGCACCCGGGTTAGCGCCCGAACCAAAATTTTGGTTAATAACCGGATCGCCCAGGCTGCCGGAACAGGATTGGGCATAAGCGCTTACAGAAAACAGGATACAAATTACCAGTATTGATAATTTAAACTTAATTGGTTGCATTAACAGGTAACCGCACGCAGGCGGCTTTAATTCCAAAAATAATTTATTTACCTGATGCTTAGGGTATAATTTATAAAAACTTGCATTATTTAAAATAGATTGCGTTCTTATTAGTATAAAACAAAAGAATATTAAAGGGCGTTAATATTTAAAGGAACAACACAAACATGATCAACAAAGCTTTTTTACTTGCAACTACTACAGCAGCAATGTTGCTTTCGGCCTGTTCCTTTAAGCAGCCTGATCCATCAAAGGCGGATAATGTAACTACATCTGCAAAGCAGCAGGTAAAACTGGCGCCGCCTTATGCAACACGCTCAACCCGTACTTTTTGCGATGTTATTGGCTGGCCGAAAGGGAAAATGCCAATTGCCCCGGCAGGTTTTAAAGTAAATTTATATGCCGACGGATTAGATAATCCGCGTAATATATACCTGACAGCCAATGGCGATGTGCTGGTATCAGAGGCCAATACCGAAATTAAAGGTATTATGAAGGTAGGCGCCAATATTATTGGTGCAAGTGCATCGCAGGATCTGGGCAAAAGTGCCAATAAGATAATTTTATTAAGAGATATCAATGGCGATGGAATTGCCGATGTGCGATCTGTTTTTTTGAGCGGATTAAATCATCCTTACGGGATGCTGGTATTAAAGAATTGGTTTTATGTTGCCAATACTGATGGCCTGTGGCGGTACCCTTATCATACAGGGCAAACAAAAATTACAGGAAAAGGCACAATGATTTTAACGCTGCCCGCAGGCGGATATAATAACCACTGGACACGCAACCTGCGCATAAACAGTGACAGTACAAAAATATATGTTTCGGTAGGCTCTGGTACTAATGATGCGGAGAAAGGGATGGATATTGAAATCAGACGAGCTGATATTTTGGAAATAGATCCTGATGGTAAGCATGAACATATTTTAGCCAGTGGCTTGCGCAACCCGGCAGGCATAGATGTTGAACCCCTAACCCACGTTTTATTTACAGCAGTTAATGAACGCGATGGCTTAGGTGATAATTTAGTGCCCGATTACCTAACGAGCGTAAAGGAAGGTGGATTTTATGGTTGGCCTTATGCTTATTTCGGCCAGCATGAGGATCCGGATCATGTGGGCGAAAGGCCTGATATGGTGAAAAAGACGATCACGCCTGATCTGGCCTTGGGTTCGCATACGGCATCCTTAGGCTTGGCGTTTTATACGGGTAAAAAATTCCCGGCAAAATACCAGGGCGGTGCATTTATCGGGCAGCATGGCTCATGGAACAGCTCAAAATTAGTTGGGTATAAAGTGGTTTTTGTGCCATTTGTTAACGGGAAACCAGGCGGTATCATCGAAGATTTTTTAACCGGGTTTATTGCTGATGCCGCAAAGCGAAAAGTTTATGGCCGCCCCGTAGGTATTGCCGTTATGCCCGATGGTTCAATCCTTGTAGCTGATGATACAAGCAACAAGATATGGCGTGTATCGGCTTTGTGATTTTTGGTAAGCAACAAGTCTCCTGATTAAATAATATCATACATAGGCATGATAGACAGGGATTAACATAATTCACTCTTCAGGAATATCCCTGTTAAGGCAAACCGATAAGCTATCTATGCCGATGGCAAGCTGAAGTAAAAGGTAGTACCTTCACCCACCAGGGTTTCAAACCATACTTTACCGCCCGCATTTTCAATAGAGTTTTTAACAAAGGCAAGCCCCAGGCCAGTACCAGAGCTTTTGGTAGTAAAATTAGGCTCGAATATTTTTTCGCGCAGGTTTTCGGGGATGCCGTTGCCATTGTCTTTTAGCGTGAGCAGGATATTTTTACTGGTTATGAGATAGTTTATCTCAATAACCCCAAACCTATCGGCAGGCGCAGCCTCAATGGCATTCTTTAAAAGGTTATTAAAGCAGCGCAGTAATTGGTCGCGGTCTGCATTAATGATGAATGGCGTTTCGGGTGCCTGGTAAATAATTTTTACGTTATCCATCTGTTTAAAAATGGTAACGGCCTGGGTTATAATTTCAAAAATATTTAAATGCACCAACCTGGTATCCGGCATTTTTGCAAATGCCGAAAACTCCGATGCAATGTTAGACAGGCTCTCGATCTGCTCAACAAATGATTTGCTGAATCGCTCAAATTTCTGATCAAACTTAGGGTCCTTATCCTTCCACGATTTATCAAGCAGCTGCAAACCAAGCTTGAGCGGTGTTAGCGGGTTTTTAATTTCGTGAGCAACCTGCTTGGCCATTTCGCGCCAGGCACTTTCCCTTTCTGATTGTGCCAGCCTTGTAGCACTGGTTTCCAGCTCGGCAATCATCTTGTTGTATTCCTTAACCAATGCACCAATCTCATCGTTACGGTTCCATGTAATGGGTTCGTTCTTTTTGCCGTAAGTAGTTTTACTTAAGCTAAACTGTATAAAGCTTAAGGGTGCTGTAATTTGCCTTGCAATAATTACTGCAAACAAACCTATGGCAATAAAAATAAGCGCATAAACATTGATCATTATGTTTAATAATGAGCCTATCCGTTCCTTATAATCAGCCTCGTTAGAGAAATAGGGCAGCTGTAAATAAGCTATAGTTTGATATTTGGAGTTACGCACAGGCATATAGGCTGCTTTATAATTTAGCTTTCCTATAATTTCGTCATTAACAACTTCCGATTTTTGGTGCTTGCTCAAGTAAATAAATGCCCTGCCATTCATCCGGCGGGCCTGCAGGCCAAACTCATAAATTTTAGGCTGCGTATTGATCAGCTCTACCCCGTTACAATCATAAAGGGTAAGGTCGGCAGAGTAAGTATTGGCAAATTCGTTAAAATCAACCTGGCTGCTTTCGTTAATGTTATTTATGTATTTGCTGTATGGGCTGTTTTCAAATGCAGTTACAATACGGGTTATTTTTTCCCGGATGGTTTTTTCCTGCTGGGTTTGGTATTGGGTACTTATTGAAAAGAAAGTTATAAACCCAACGGCCATTAATGTAACCACTACGGCAAATATCATAGAGAACTGAATGCGAGTTTTATAAAGTATCAGGTCAAAATTTAGCTTAAAGGTCCAGCCCAGGCGGTTGTTTTTTATGTTATATATTTTTATCCTCACCCACAACCATCCTGCCAGTATAATCAAAACACTAAACACCAGGAAAACCACAAAGAAAAACGTAATGGAGGTTATCCCCGTAAAAAGCATGTTCTCCTCTTTACTTACCACAATAAGGTTACGCTCGCTGGGCTTGTAAATCAAATGGCTATAGCTTATAAAACGCAGGTACCATTCTTTATTACCATTGTTGGTGGTTTTGGTTATGTACTTTTTAAGTACGCCCTGCAAGTCGGTATTTTCCAGGTTATATATATAATTGCCACTTTGGCTAAGTAATTTATTATCGTTATAAAAAGCGTAAGAGTAGCCTTTAAATTCATCCTCAAAATTGATCTGCCCATCAATCAGCAGGTCAGGAAATGATACAAATGATTGCAGGGGCTTTGACTTTAGCTCCACCACAATGGTACCCAAACTTTTACCGTTTTGGTTTACCGGCAATATGGCAAAGTAGTTTTGAAAGCCAAATGATTCATTTACCCTGTAAAAATAAGCTGAAACTTTAAATGAGCTGTAGAGTACCAGGTCTTTAAAAACACTTAGCTCATAACTCTTATCAGCTGACAATGGCTGATCTTTGCTGTCAAACTCATGTACATCAAGGTTATATTTTGACAAGTAGCCATTAAAATACAATTTTTGCAGCCGCGTTTTTATATAGTTAACATTATGCTGGCTATCGTTAAAATATTGAATAATTGAAGTGTCGGCAATTATTTGCCCTTCAACCTTTTTAAATATTACATCGGCATTTACATCATCGGGCACTTCCAGCTTTTGAATAAATGCTTTGCGGGTGTCACTTTCTTTTATTGATTCGAAATAGTTTAGTTTAATAGACGATATCAGTGCACATATTAAAATCACAAATGTTAGCGAAAGGGCATTGATCTTACCACTCTCATACCTGTATGCATATGCCCTTATAAATACAAGGATGCACCAAAGCAAATAAAACAGGGTGAAGCCCTGGTAGTGTGTTGCAACAATAGTAGCTAAAACTACACCGGCTAATAATAATAAAGCCTTATTTAAGTTTGGAACCGGAAGCTTTACCGTAACAGTTAAAAAAACCTCGTTCAACAAGTAAAAGATCAGGAAGCTGAAACAGAGCATCAGCACACCAAGCGCACTAAAAAGCGAAAGGTTTAGCACATTGCTTACATCAAAACTTATTTTTGAATTGATGACCAGCCCATAAAAAAGATTAACCAATGCCGTTGATACTGCTATAAGCACTGCAATACCAAAAACTAAAATGGCATAGCTTACCAATTTACCGGGGGATTGCCTTAACAGCCTGCGGCGCTGCACATATAAAAAGCAAACAAACCAGCATATAAACAATATATTGATGCAAAAATCGCCAAGGGAAGGGTAGGCAACGCTGGATGCATAAAACGTAGGGTTAAAAACATCGAGCTTATAGGTAAACTCGGGCCAGTTATAATGAAGGTTAATAAACCTCACTAAAAATATAAATGCAGCCAAAACAACAAGCGATACCAGTAAATACCCTTTATGAGCTATATAGCAGCATATATTATGTGTTAATATGCAAAAGCACAACAAGGTTAACAGCCATATAGTTATCTCGTAATAAAAAAAGGTGTGATTAATCTCCCCCGGTTTTATTTTAACGGCAAACAGGTAATCATTATGAATACTCTTTATGTCGTAAACGTTCTTGTCGGTAAAATCGGCTATTTCAATGTTATCGTCGGTGGTAAGGTCGGCGGCAAACTTATTTTGCAGGTATTCGTTCTGAAACGCGTAGTTTACTTTTACAGGGATAAAAAATATAACCGAGAAGTTACCCTGAGTCCTTTTTATAGCCTCATAATAACCGTTAGCCTCTTTAATAAAGGAGTACCCGTTTTTTATAGCTGCTGCGTGATCGGGAATTATCTTGGTACCGCTCCAAAATTGTAAACGATCATCCTTAAATGTTGTGATCCAGATACTTCTTTTGCGGGTAAACTCATCAATCAGGTTTAAAGCGGCATCGGCACTGTCAGGCAATTGCTTTAAAAGCTCAAAATTATTTTTATTATCGAGCCATTCATTGATATGGCTTTCCTTTTGATGAAGATTGTCTTCAAGTATCTTGGCTGTTTGATCAAGGTTGTTTACAGGGGTATATGTTTTCCGGATTACAATAGCTGTAAGAAGTAAGCTGGCGCATAACAAAACCAGCAATAAGCGTATTTTTCCGGATGTAGCCAATGAATTTTTTTAACTGATGTAAATGTAACCAAAAATAAAACCATCTGTTTTACGGATGGCTTTCTAAATTATTGTATGGCCGCGCTTTCGGTAGGTATATGCCGGTCAACTTTTTTCACTAAACCCTGTAAAACACTGCCCGGTCCTACTTCAGTAAATGAAGTTGCGCCATCTTCAAGCATGTGCTTAACAGTTTGTGTCCAGCGTACAGGGCCAGTAAGCTGAGCTATCAAGTTATGCTTTATCTGTGCCGGATCGGTATATGGTTTTGCATCTATATTTTGATATATAGGGCAAACAGGTTCTTTAATTTCGGTATTTACAATAGCGTGCTGCAACTCAACCCTTGCAGCCTCCATTAGCGGCGAGTGGAAGGCACCGCCAACATTTAACTTTAATGCTCTTTTAGCACCCGCAGCGGTAAGCTCTTCGCAGGCTTTATCAACGCCGGCAATAGTACCTGAAATTACTAACTGACCAGGGCAGTTATAGTTTGCCGGTACTACAATATCGCTGATGCGGTGGCAAATATCTTCAACTGTAAAATCATCCAGCCCTATAATTGCTGCCATTGTTGATGGCTGCAGCTCGCAGGCTTTTTGCATGGCATTGGCACGTGCAGCTACTAAACGTAAACCATCCTCAAACGACAATGCTTTTACGGATACCAAAGCTGAAAACTCACCAAGCGAATGTCCTGCTACCATTTCGGGTTTAAAATCATCGCCCAAAACGGTGGCTAATATTACCGAGTGTAAAAATATGGCCGGTTGGGTAACATTGGTTTGTTTAAGGTCTTCAACAGTACCGTCAAACATAATATCGGTAATGCGGAAGCCAAGGATCTCATTAGCCTGCTCAAATAAAGCGCGGGCCTGTTCAGATGCTTCGTATAGATCTTTACCCATGCCTACAAACTGGGCGCCTTGTCCTGGAAAAATATATGCTTTCATTATGATTTATTGGTTCATTAATTTATTAGCCGAATGTTACTGCTATCCTCATCATAAACAACAGAATAAAATACAGAAGTATTTAACCGATGAATAAATGAGCAAGCAAAAGATTCAGCTTAACTCAGCTTTGCTGAAATCAAATTTAAAAATTCTGTGCGGGTTTTGTCATGCAAAAATGCACCGGTAAATGCCGATGTGGTAGTTACTGAATTTTGCTTTTGTACACCGCGCATGCTCATGCATAAATGGCGGCATTCAATTACTACACCCACCCCAATCGGGTTAAGGGTTTCCTGTATACAGTCCCTTATTTCGTTGGTTAGGCGTTCCTGTACCTGCAGGCGGCGGGCAAAAACATCAACCACGCGCGGTATTTTACTTAAGCCAACTACATGCCCATTAGGGATATAAGCCACATGTGCCTTACCAAAAAAAGGCAGCATGTGATGCTCGCACATGGAGTAAACCTCAATGTCTTTCACAATCACCATCTGGCTGTACTCCTCAGTAAACATAGCCGAGTTCAGGATCTCTTTGGCATTAAGGTCATACCCCTGTGTAAGGTACAGCATGGCTTTGGCAATACGCTCTGGTGTTTTTAGCAGGCCTTCGCGTTCGGGGTTTTCACCAATTTGCTTTAAAATATTGTGATAATGCCCTGATAGGTTTTCAATAAGCCCCGTGTTATACCGGTCAATTTTAACGTAACCCTCAATTTCGTCATCATCGTCATCCCTGCCCGGGATATAGTTTGCATTACTCATGTTATAGGTTTAATCACCGAAATATTCAGCAGAGTTGTTTTCCGTTTCGTATAGGTTAACCGAGTGTAAAAACACACCCTCATGAGCTTCAATCGGGCCTTTTAACTGGTTAAAAATCTCGATACAAAGTAACTCTGTCGAAGCCATTTTACCTGCCATAAAATCAACATCCTTATTGATGTTTTTATGATCAAGCTTTTCAATCACATAATCATTAATAATTACCTTAAGGTCTTTAAGGTCTATCAGATAGCCGGTGGCATGGCTAATCTGCCCTTTAACCGTTACAAACAGGTTGTAATTATGCCCGTGCCAATTAGGGTTGGCACATTTGCCAAAAACCTCGTTATTTTTCTCTGCACTCCACTCCTCACGGTACATCCGGTGTGCCGCATTAAAATGTTCCTTACGCGTAATGTATATCATCATAACAAATATTGCTGCAAATATACAAAACAAAAACAGGCGTTATGCTTTATCTTAGCGAACTAAAAAAAAGCAAAATGCGGATATTGATAGTTGCTGCCACTATTAAGGAAATTGAACCATTAATAGCTGAGTTTGGAAAAGGTGAGGCATCTACCGCTTCAGTTATCCAACTGCAAACAGCCAACTGCCAGGTACTTATAACGGGGGTTGGTATGGTAGCCACAGCCTTTGCATTAGGCATGCATCTTTCAGCTAACCGGTACGATCTTGTTGTTAACCTGGGAATTGCAGGCAGCCTTGACCGCAGCATTTCCCTTGGTGAAGTACTTGAAGTTACCGAAGATACTTTTGCCGAATTAGGCGCAGAAGATGACACCGAATTTTTATCTATCGAAAACATGGGCTTTGGGGTAAGCAAATATCACCCAACAACCAAGCTGATAGACCTGTATAACCTTTTTAATAACTTTAACCTGCGGGTTGCTACTGCCATAACTGTAAATACGGTACATGGTAATGATGCATCTATTCAAAAAATAGCCAGCCGCTTAAACCCCCAGTTAGAGAGTATGGAAGGGGCCGCATTTTTTTATGCCTGCCGCCAGCTTAATGTACCCTGTCTGCAAATCAGGGCAGTGTCAAATTATGTTGAAAAGCGCAACCGCGGCAATTGGAAAATAGGGCTGGCCATAAAAAATCTGAATACCTTTGCCGTGATGTTTTTACAGCTGTACGCTTAATATTACTATGAAACTAACACTTGGTTTTTCGCCCTGCCCTAACGATACCTTTATTTTTGATGCCATGATTCATCATAAAATTGACACCGAAGGTTTAGACTTTGAAGTGTTTTATGATGATGTGGAAACCCTTAACCAAAAGGCCATGCGAGGCCAGTTGGATATTACCAAATTAAGTTACCACGCCTTTGCCTACGTTGCCGATAAATATGTATTGCTTGATGCAGGCAGCGCCTTAGGTTTTGGTGTGGGCCCCATGCTGATCTGTAAGGATGATCCTGAAAAGCTGCATGCCCTGCTTTTGGCCGATGGCGCCCAGCCTAAAATAGGTATCCCCGGTAAATACACTACGGCTAATTTTTTATTAGGTACTGCTTTTCCAAATGCGACCAATAAGGTGGAGCTTGTTTTTTCGGATATTGAGGATGCCGTATTAGAGGGCAGAGTTGATATAGGCCTTATTATTCATGAAAACCGCTTTACTTACCAGGATAAAGGTTTAAAAAAGATCATTGATCTTGGCGATTACTGGGAAAAACAAACTGGCTGTGCCATACCCCTTGGCGGCATTGTTGCTAACCGCAGTTTATCGCTCGATGTGCAGCATAAAATAAACCGGGTGATCCGCCGCTCGGTTGAGTTTGCCTTTGCCGACCCCAAATCAGGGCTTGAATTTATCCGATCGCACGCACAGGAAATGAGCGAAGAGGTAATGTACAAGCATATTGAGCTGTATGTAAATAAATACTCTGTCGATTTAGGTGCCGAAGGTAAAAAAGCCATTAAACTGCTTTTTGATACCGCGTTAGAGAAACATATTATTCCGCAGATTAAAGAAGATATTTTCCTGACGGGATCACTGATTTAGGTTGATTTTTTGATTGCACTGATTACCGGCATTAATCACTAATTGCATTTGAATACCCCATTAAAACTTACTGTGCATTAAATTAGCAGAAAAGCTATTTTTGCATTTTAATTATTTAGAGTGGGAAAAGATAAATTAAAGCGTTTTGCCGAAATAGATACCTTCAGCAACGTTTTGCAGTTAGATGCCGGCAAGCCTTTTAAGGGGCGGTGGAATACCGGATTTTTTAAGAATAATAACCCAGTTGTACTTGAACTGGCCTGTGGAAAAGGCGAATACACCGTAAACCTGGCTACGATGTTTCCGGAGAAAAATTTTATCGGGATTGATTATAAGGGCAACAGGATTTGGCGCGGCGCTAAAACCGCATTAGAAGATGGCGTAAATAACGTAGGCTTTCTGCGGATCCAGATCGAAACCTTGTTGGATTATTTTGGCGAGGGTGAAATTGACGAGATCTGGATAACCTTTCCTGATCCGCAGCCACAATTAAGCCGCGAAAAAAAGCGACTTACCTCTTCCCGCTTTTTAGATATGTACAAACCCCTGCTGAAACCGGGTGGTTTTGTGAATTTAAAAACAGATAACGATGGCCTGCATGCCTACACCGCCGAAAAAATAGAAGAGTTGAAATTACCTTTACATGCAAAAACGGAAGACCTTTACCATTCTGAATTTGCCGATGAGGTACTGTGCATCAAAACCTATTATGAAAAGAAATATTTAAAGGTTAATAAAAACATTAACTACCTTAAGTTCTCTTTTTAAAGATACCCATGCCCGATCCTAATTTTTATGATAGCGTTTACCAGGTTGCAAGGTTAATTCCTGCCGGCAGGGTAACATCCTATGGCGCAATAGCTGCTTATTTGGGCACAAAGGGCTCATCGCGGATGGTGGGTTATGCAATGCAGGCGGCAGGCAGGGTTCATCCGCCGGTTCCGGCACACCGCGTGGTTAACCGCAATGGCTTACTTACCGCAAAATTTCATTTCGGTGGCGATTTGATGGAGCGTTTGCTCGAAAGCGAAGGTGTAAAAGTAAAAGACGATCAGGTACAGGACTTTAAGACCCATTTCTGGGATCCATCGATAGAATTGGCCTTGTAATTAAAAAGAAATTAGCTTAAGCTGTGTACACTTTCGCCTTTATAATCAGTAACCAGCCAGGTAAGCAACAAACAGTTACCAAAAATTACATAAAATAATTTACCGTCGGCATTGTTATTAAAAAGTGTGTAGGCAAGTATAATTACGGCTACAGCTACAGTAAACTCAACAGCTTCGTGAATGCTAAAGGGGATAAGCTTAACAGCACCCAAATTAAAATCGGTTAAAACCGTCATCAATAAATGTATAATGCCCAAAGCATAAGTAAACACAGCTAACAAACCTGTAAAACCAAAAATTATTGGCGAAGCCAACAAAAACACAACTACCAGCAGGTCAATAATTCCGTGAATTTTAGGTGTAATGAATTTCATAACTGTAAGTTTTTTAATGTAACAACTATTAATCAAGTATTTGTAGCAGCTCCATCCTGTTGCCAAAGGGGTCGGCAAAAGCAAACCGCTTACGTCCCGGAATGTCAGGCTCCTTAAACATTTGTACGTTGTGTTTTTCAAAAAGTTTCACGGCTGCATCAACATCTTTCACCTCAAAAGCCGTGTGCCTTATGGTGCGCCCTAAAAATGGCTCAATGCCTATATGGAGCTGTATATCACCAATGTTAAACCAGTACCCGGTGGTAGTAAACAAGTGGTTTGGCCGTTCAATTAATTGTAAGCCTAAAATATTGGTATAAAACTGCCGAGCTTCTTCCAGCCGTTCGGGCGGCACACAAATATGGATATGGTCGGCACGTACAAATTCAATCATTATTCGTCTTCGGCAAAGGTTAATACATAATTATTATTGTCAATAATTGAAAATTCTGTAGCTCCATAAAAGGTGGTTTCTAAACCTTTTATAACGGTAACCTTATTTTTTATCAGTTCAAAAAACTCCCTTATCTTTTTTAGTTTGATATACAGCAATTGCGAAGCGCCGTTATTGCGGCTTATTTGCGGCAGCTCATCGCCTAAGCTTTCAAAAGATTGGAACATGAAAGTAACATTGCCGTTCATCATCATGGCCCATACCAGGTTGTCGCCGGTTTCGGGCACAGTCATAACTAACTGAAACCCTATCGACTCATAAAAGGCGATCGTATCTGGCATGCTGGCAACAAAAATATTGGGTGATAAACTTTCCATCGGTTTTTAATAAAGCGGTAAAAATTACAAATAGTAGGTGGTTATAAAATTAAAGATTTATACTTTTAAAACCCCTACTACCATCATACTAAAACATAAAAAAATATAAACAATGGGACAATTAATTGAAGATTTTGAAGCATACCGAACCAAAATGAACGCCCGGATAATGGAATCGTCAAATACCAATATCAAACGTTTTTTTGCCTTGGATACCACCACATACGCCGATGGCGCATTGGATGTAAAAACAAAAGAAATGCTGGGCCTGGTATCATCAATGGTATTGCGCTGCGATGATTGTATTAAATACCACTTAGGTAAATGCTATGAAGCAGGCATTAATCACGATGAAATGAACGAAGTGTTTATGATAGCCAACTTGGTTGGCGGCTCTATTGTGATACCACATTACCGCAGGGCCGTTGAGTACTGGGATGAATTGAATGCGGTTGAGTAATAGCCAGCGATATTTTCTTTCTGCTGTTTAAATAAACGGCAGGAAGAAGACGGTGCAATCAAATTAATCACTCAAATGTTTGATTAAGACTATCTTTGCATTTTACTCTCCGCAATGCCGGACCAATAAAAGGAATTTGAATAATCCATATACTAAAATAGAAGAATTTGCCGAGGGGCAGCTGCTGTTAGTCAACAAGCCCTATAACTGGACCAGCTTTGACGTGGTTGGCAAAATCCGTAATTCGTTTAAGCCCTTAAAGCTGAAGGTTGGGCATGCGGGCACGCTCGATCCGCTGGCAACCGGCCTGCTGATCATCTGCACCGGGAAAATGACCAAGCAGATAGATACCTTTCAGGCACAGGAAAAAGAATATACCGGAACCATGATATTGGGCGAAACCACCCCATCGTACGATATGGAAACCGAGGCTGATCAAAAATTTGACATCAGCAGTATTACTGAAGAACAAATCAAAGCCGCCTGCCAGCAGTTTACAGGCGACATACAGCAATATCCCCCGGCACATTCGGCCATTAAAATTGATGGCGAAAGGCTTTACGAAAAGGCCCGCCGCGGCGAGGAAGTGGAACTGCGCCTGCGCAATGTTACCATAACCGAGTTTGAAATAACCGGCATAACCCTGCCCGAAATTAATTTCAGGGTGGTATGCAGTAAGGGCACCTATATCCGTTCTTTGGTGAATGATTTTGGCAAGGCGCTTAACAATGGCGCTTATCTTTCAAAACTAAGGCGCACCCGCAGCGGCCACTATAAAGTTGACGATGCATGGGAGGTTATGGAGCTGGTAAACACCATCCGCGATTTAAAAACGCCCGTACCCCAAACCGAACAATAACAATTATGCTATGGTAGCACGATATTCAAAATCAAAACTATCTTTGTTTTTTTAAATACCTATGCGCATCTATCATCATATTGATGAATTTACCCGTTTAAACAATGCTGTGGTTACCATTGGCACTTTTGACGGCGTACATATCGGCCACCGTAAAATTATTTCAGGCATAAAAGATCTTGCTGCAAGTTCGGGAGGTGAAACGGTGCTGCTAACCTTTTTTCCGCATCCGCGGATGATATTGCATCCTGAAGATGAAAGCATCAGGATGATCAATACCATTACTGAAAAGGCTGAACTGTTAGAACAATTAGGGATAGATCATTTAATCATTACTCCCTTTTCAAGAGATTTCTCTAACCAAACCGCCGAAGAGTATATCCGCGAAGTATTGGTTAATAAGATCGGCACAAAAAAAATAGTGATAGGTTACGACCACCGCTTTGGTAAAGACAGGTTGGGCGGCTTGCAGGATATGCAGCGCCTTGGTCCCGTTTATGGCTTTGAAGTGGTTGAAATACCCGAGCAGGATATTAATGACGTTGCCATTAGCTCAACCCGTATCCGTGCAGCACTACTTAACGGCGAAATTGAACTGGCCAATACTTTTTTAGGCTATCCCTTTTTTATTAACGGAACGGTTATCCGCGGCGATCAGATTGGCAGGCAAATAGGTTTTCCTACGGCTAACATTGTGATACAGGAAAGGTATAAACTGATCCCGGCAGACGGCATATTTGCAGTTACCGTAAAAACCGAAGATGGTGCATATAAAGGCATGGCTTATATAGGCACCCGGCCCACTATTAACGGCACTACGCGCAATATCGAAGTTAATATTTTTGATTTTGACCAGGAGATTTACAATCAGCCGATCCGGGTTGATTTTCAAAATTTTGTGCGCGGCGATATGAAACTTTCATCGCTTGATGAATTAAAGGTACAGATAGCCCAGGATAAGATCAATGTAAAAGCCTTGCTTGGCAATTAACTTAGTGCTTAAAAAAAGCCAAATAAACCTGTTTAACTACGTGATAAGCTGCAAATGAAAAGAAGAATATAGCTATAGCTGTGTTAACTAACTTATTGCTTAGCGTAAATTTTTCCTGAATATATTTGGCAAACTTGGCGTATAAAAACAAGGCCAAAAATGCACCCGCAGCGGCACCTATGCTGAAAATAACCAAAGCAACACGCCCGTCAACTATCCATTGGTGGGTGATGAGGTATGTACCTGTTATCATCCAGAAGGGGATTTGCATGGGGTTTAAAAAACCGAGCAAAATTCCGTATTTAATGCTTTCGTGCTCCGAGTAATTGGTTTCGGGTGGTTTATTACGGTTTACCCACGTAATGGCCCCTAATACACCAAACAGCACCACCATCACCCAGTCAATAATAGTATCCAACCTGACTTCGGACGACAGCCACTTGGCGGCATGCATAATAAAGTAGGTGAAAAAAAACTCAACGCACGAAAACGATATGATAAATATCAGCGCTTGCTTTAAGCCACGGTTGATGGTTATTTGAACTAAAGTAAGGTTTATGTTTCCGGGTGGGATATAACCTATAAAATTGGCAATTACCCCGATAAAAAAAGTCAGCAACAACATAATTCAAAGTAACAGGTTTTAAATGGAATGATTATAAACTCTTTTTGTTTGCCTAAAAATTTATGGTAACCTGTGGTTTACAATAAATTAAACTGAATTGATCGCGCTTCTGTAACATTCCAATTATCTGCTATTATAATTTCTACATCAATTTACCATTAGCAGCCTGTAAGTAATTCACATTGAATTACATTTGCACATTCAAAATATGCACACAAAAATAGTTTCCCTGTTACCGGCTGCTACGGAGATAGTTTGCGCCCTTGGCCTCGAAGATAATTTAGTTGGACGATCGCACGAGTGTGATTTCCCGGAGTCGGTAAAGCAATTGCCGGTATGCTCTGAAGCTAACTTTCCCAATGGCTTAAGCAGCGCCGCCATTGATGTAAAGGTAAAAGAGATCCTGGCCGATGCCTTATCAGTTTACACGGTAAACCGCGAACAGATCAAAAAACTATCTCCTGATGTGGTAATTACCCAGGCACAATGCGAGGTTTGTGCCGTATCATTAACAGAGGTAGAAGAGGCATTGGAAAACTATCTGGATAAACAAGCGCAGATCATTTCACTTCAGCCCAACAGCCTTGAAGATATTTTTAATGATATTAAAAGCGTAGCCACTACACTGCATGTGAGCGAAAGAGGGGATATACTGATTGAAGAATTACAGGAGCGGGTTGACATCATTCGCCATAAATTAAAATTTGCCGATAGTAAGCCTACCATTGCCTGTATTGAATGGCTCGCCCCTTTAATGCTATCGGGCAATTGGGTACCCGAGCTGGTAAACATAGCCGGGGCAACATCCATACTGACCGAAGCCGGCAAACATTCGCCTTATGTACAGTGGGATGATATCCGCCTGCAAAACCCCGAGATATTAATTGTAATGCCTTGCGGTTTTGCTATTGAGCGCACTTTAAAAGAGATTGATATATTGCTGCAACTACCCGGCTTTAACGAGCTGAAAGCCGTAAAAAACAACCGGGTTTATATTGCCGATGGCAACCAATATTTTAACCGCCCTGGCCCCCGTATAGTGGATTCCATCGAGATCCTTGCCGAGATCATTCACCCCAAACAATTTATTTTTGGTTACGAAGGCGATGGCTGGATAAAGTTTACCTTATAGATACATTTGAATAATATATTGGATTTTTGTAAATTTGAATATATGGAAACATTAATTGTTTATCCCACTAAAGAGCAAGAAAAAGTAGTTACTGCGTTTCTTGAGGCTTTAAATGTGCAATTTGAAAAAAAGAAAGAGGTATTACCGCATCATGTATTATCTGGCATAAAAAAAGGACAGAGTGATATAAAAAACGGAGACACTTTTACTTTTGAAGAATTTAAGCAGCAATTGTCTGTTTCTAAGTGAGCTTGACACTTATATTTGCAAGGGAAGCTAAAGAAACTTACGCGTCCATTCAATCACAAATACTTGATAGATGGAATCGAAGCGTGTTGGCAAAATTTGAACAAAAAACTATTAAGGTTCTCAACCTTATTGCTGAATCGCCTTTAATCTATCCAGCTACAACTCAAAATCCGAATGTTAGAAAGGGAATGATCAATAAAAATTGTTCAGTTTTTTACGAAGTTAAGGCAGAACATATTGAAGTATTATTCTTTTGGGATAACAGGCAAGAGCCTATTTTGTAGGCTATTTATCTTACTATTATTCGCTGTCGTATTTTTTAACAACCTCCATCTTGAAATCAAGCTAACCTTATTACCCATTCGCTTATAAACTCGCGGGAGCAAAATAAAAAAACCGCCCCAAATTACCGGAGCGGCTCAACATTATAATGAATTAGGGATTAAAGCGAGGCAAGTTCTGCGATGTCATCATTATCTGTAGCAAGCGGATTTACTGCTTTAGTTTGACGGGCAGTTAAAAGAGTGGTGGTGTTTAAAAAGGATGAATGATCATATTTAAACTGTGCATCAGTAATGCTGCCGGTCAAATCTGCTTTGGCGCGGTCATTAAGGCTGATGCTGGCTGTATATGCGTCCATACTCAATTTGGCTGATGCAGTATTGTATAATTTAACATCAAGCTCAATTGCTGAAAGTTTACCGAATGATTTTACCTCGGCATTATCATAAACCTCCAGGTTGCGCAAATCGCTAACGGTAACCCAAACCTTTAATTTTTGTGCGGTGTATGATGATATGCGCAAAACGCCGTTCTGATCCTGAACCAATGCGCTTTCGCCGTAATATTTATTGTAAACCTTTACCTGGTCTTCACTGCCGTCTGATATGTAAAGCTCAACGTTGCCGTGTACCTCAATATCGGTTATCTTGTTTACGTCTGTTAATACAGTACTAACTTCCTGATCGTTGTTGGTTGCTGCAAATGATGATTGGCGGAAACCGAATAATGATGCGAATAAAATGGCGATGGTTAAAATGGTAGTTTTCATGGTCTTAATATTTTTTGTGTGATTGTTGTGTTTGTTAATTTTAATATCCAAAACAACAACCTATTTAGCACTCCAAAAAACTAAATAGACCGTGCGAGCTAAGGTATAGACAAAAGGATCATCACAATCGGCAAAAGCTATAAAATTGATTTACAGGCCATTTACCTAAGCTCTATCGTTTAAAATGACGGATTTATCGGTTAGCAGTTGCTTATCATCGGCTATAGGACACATTTTATCTCCAGAATATACTTTTTAAAATATTTTAAAAAGTATATTTAATTTTCATAAATAATCTATATTAGCTAACTCAATCACCTAAATTATTGATCTATGCGGTATTATTTTTTTGTTATGCTGATAGCGGTTGCTTTTACAAAGGCGGCAGCGCAAACAAACAACCAGCCAAAGTTTAACGCTCACGACCTCACCATAAACTGGGAACCCGTAAAAAATGAATATCAAAAGCAGGAATCATTAAATGCCGTTACAATTACCAATACAGGTAAAAGCACTTTCCCTGCCACCGGGTGGAAAATGTATTTTAACTCGGCCCGCTTAGTGGCCAAAGCAACAGTTACCGGCAATGCAACAATAGATTTTGTAAACGGCGATCTTTTTAGTCTTACACCCACCAATACGTTTACCGCATTAAAACCTGGGGCATCGGTACGTATTGAGTTTTTAGATGAAGAACCCGTAGTTAATATTACCGATGGCCCCGAAGGGTTTTATGTAGTTTGGGATAACCAACCCGATAAAGGATACAACACAGGCGAGTTTACGCATACTGCGTTTAAGCCAACCTATATAGGCCTGGTAACCCCCGCTACTATTTACGATCAGAATAAAATAATAAAAGATATACCTGAGCAGCAGCTAACCAAAATATTCCCCACACCTGTAAGTTATACAGAAACCGGCGGAATGTTTATGATTGATGCCAAAACAACGATAACTGCAAGTGAGGATTTTTACTATGAAAAAGATTACCTGGGCAAACAGCTTGAACCGCTGCTTGGTAAAAAAGAGCCATTATTGACAGGTACAGCCAAGCCGGCTGCAAATGATATTAGCATAACCAAAATACCCGGATTGGGAGCCGAAGCTTACGAGTTAAAAGTAACTTCAGCCAATATCATTATCAGTGCGTCAACACCGGCAGGGGCATTTTATGGCATCCAATCATTAAAAACATTGATACCACCGGCAGCATGGGCGCATCCGCAGAAAGAGATCTCCATACCTTGTTTAGAAGTAAAAGACGAACCGCGCTTTGGTTTCCGTGGCTTTATGATTGATGTTAGCCGTAACTTTCAGCCCAAAAGTGAAATTTTTAAAGTACTGGATGTGCTTGCCCTGTATAAGATCAACGTATTTCACATGCACTTGACCGAGGATGAGGGCTGGCGCTTAGAGATACCCTCGCTACCCGAACTAACCGAAGTAGGCTCCAAACGTGGCCATACTTTAGATAGCAAACATTTTTTACCGCCATCTCACGGATCAGGTGGCGAAATTGACAATAAAACAGGTACAGGTTTTTATACCCGTGCCGATTTTATCGAGATCCTGAAATATGCCAGCAAGCTGCATATTATGGTGGAGCCCGAAATTGAAGCACCGGGCCATGCACGCGCCGCTATTAAAGCCATGAATGCCCGTTACGTACGCTTGATGGCCGAAGGTAAAAAGGATGAAGCTGAACGTTACCTGCTTTACGATCCGAATGACAAATCGGTATACAGTTCCAACCAATACTGGACAGATAATATCATTGATGTATCCATGCCGTCAACCTATAACTTTGTTCAAACCGTGATAAACGATGTGGTGAGCATGTACAAAGATGCAGGCGTACCCTTTAAAACCATCAACTTTGGCGGCGACGAAGTACCCGCCCATGTTTGGGAAAAATCACCTGCGTATTTAACACTGAAAGCTACCCATCCCGAAATTCAAAGCACTGCCGATCTGTGGTATTACTTTTACGGCAGGGTTAACCAGTTAGTAAAAGCCAGGGGCCTTTATCTTTCAGGCTGGGAAGAGATGACGCTGCGTAAAACCACGGTGGATGGCAACCCTTATTATGTGCCTAATCCTGATTTTATGCCGGAACACTTACAGGCCG
The DNA here is from genome assembly GCF_965277465.1 of Mucilaginibacter sp. Lineage (GTDB taxonomy): Bacteria > Bacteroidota > Bacteroidia > Sphingobacteriales > Sphingobacteriaceae > Mucilaginibacter. Next base: position 291,595 of record NZ_CBDICW010000001.1, on the reverse strand, counting down.
AAGTTTGGAACAATACCCTTGGCGATGGGAATGAGGATCTTGCGTACAAACTGGCTAATGCAGGTTATAAAACTGTGTTGACCTGTGTCACCAACTTATATTTTGATATGGCTAACTATAAATCGTTTGATGAACCGGGATATTACTGGGGGGCATTTGCCGATATTGATAAACCATATTCGTTTATCCCGTTTGATTATTTCAAAAACTCAAAAGTGGATAAAAACGGCCTGCCTATAAACCGAAATATATTTATAGGTAAGCAGCGCCTTACCGATTATGGTAAAACCAATATTATAGGCTTGCAAAGTGCCGTTTGGGGCGAAAACATTAAAAGCACCGGCCGTTTGGAATATATGCTGCTGCCGCGATTATTAGGCTTTGCCGAACGGGCATGGAGCAAGGATCCGGAATGGGCAACCGAGAAAAATACGACAAAAAGCGATTCGCTTTACCAGCAGGAATGGATTAAATTTTTAAATGTGTTAGGTAAAAGGGAACTGCCGCGCTTAAGCTATTACAGCGGCGGTTACAATTACCGCATACCCAAACCGGGTGTTATTTTGCAGGATGGTAAGTATGTTGCTAATGAACAATTCCCCGGCATAGTGATCCGTTATACCACCAACGGTAAGGATCCTGATGCAAGCAGCAAGCTATATAACGATGCTGTTACAAATAACGGAAACACCTTAAAGTTCCGCGCGTTTGATACTAAAGGCCGAGGCAGCAACGTTTCAGAACCAGTTACTCCATAAATATAGCAACGGGGGCGTTTTGAGGTCGCCCCCATTGCTTTCCAAATTAAAATATCACGTTAAAGCCGGCAAAATAATTACGCAACGGCGCTGCATTAAAGTAGCGGTTACCCACTGCGTTAAGATCATCACCTAAGCTATACTTTTCGTTCAGCAGGTTATCTGCCCCGGCATAAATTTCAAATTTAACTTTATCGCTTAGCGTATGCTGCCAGCCGGCTTTTGCCTGTATTAAGTTATAGTGCGATGCAAAAGTGGTATTGGCATCATTAAGCGGGATGCGGGCCGTATAGTTATGCTGTGCAAATAAATACAGGTGCTGCGGAAACTTAACCTGCATACTGGTAACAATTACCTGCCCGGGTACGCCCGTTAGCTGGTTACCTGCATAGCTTGCAGTAGCATCATGATAATTACCGCTAAAGCTAAATTTGTTAAGCGTTACCGACTCATTGATTTGCAGCCCGCGGATAAAGTTTGCATTGTTTTGGCGGATAACCCAATCGCTGAAATACAATTCAAAGCCTGGCTGGTGCGTTCCGCCGGCATTGATATAGTATTCGGTTTCATCCGGATTAAGCCGCAATACAATGGCATTTTGCAGTACATAATAAAATACGGAAGCATCTAAAAACATACTTTCATCCTTATTACGCAGGCGGAAACCTGTTTCATAGTTCCAGCCGCTTTCGGCAGCCAGGTTGGTATTAATGATATTATCCGTCGGCCTGATCTCGGCAGTAGTCGGTGTTGAATATCCCCGGCTTACTGAACCCCGCCATATAAAATCATTGGTAACCTGGTAGGATAGGGCGATCCTTGGCATTAGCTGTGGCGTAAAATGCCTGTTGGTAAAAGCCGCCTCATCATTAGGATACACGTTCCTGAATTTATAATCATAAAAATTAAGGCTCAGGGCGGCTTCAACATGGAGGTGTTTAAAAATATCAGCCGCGTAGCGGGTAAAAAAGAAATGCTGGTTCGTGTTTACCTTATCAAGCGTTTGGGCGGTATCCCTAACGCCCTGCTTATTACCGTAGTTATTAATATCGGCATTGGTTTGCTGCCATTCCAACCCTAAGTTAAGTTTATAGCTATAATTCTTTTGCTTTTTGCCGCTTAGCTCGAAGTACGATCGTAAACCATAAGTACCTTCATAACGCTGCTCAAAATTGGTAATAAAAGGGTTCGAAAAATCTACATAAGTACCAAAAATGGAGGTAACGTTGCGCAGCCTGTCGTTAATATGTAATTCATTCACTACGCCGCCTAACAGCATTTTTGTGCTGATCCCAATTTTTTGACCAATAGCACCCGGCACAAATTTGGTTGCTAACCGGGCGGCACTTGGGTCTGCCTGGTACTGGTTCAAGGTTAAGCCGCCAGGTGTTTCATAATTAAGATCAGAATAAAAGCCCAATACCCGCAGTTCATCTTTTTTGGCGTAGGTCCACCGGTTTACGGCTTGTATAAAGTGGTGGTCCATGTAGCTATGCTGGCGGTAACCACCATAACTTTCATAGCCCTGGTTTAAATTTAGCTGGTAGTTGCCTGTCCGGTTCTGTAAAGCCGTGTTTTCATGCAGCAAACCATACGAACCACCGTTTAACCCGGCAGAAATATAATTACTATCCGCATGAAGGTTAACCGGGCTCAGCAAAACAACCCCGCCTGAGTTAGCGCCAAATAAGCTGCCATCAGGGCCTTTTAATATCTCAATATGGTTAATGCTGTTTACATCAATGGCGTTCAAATAGCTATTACCGCCGGCATCAGTAAGCGGAATTTCGTCATAATAAATTTTAACATCGCGGATGCCGAAAGGTGAGCGCAGCAAACTGCCGCGTATAGATAGACGATAACTGCCCGGCGACCGTTCTTCGGCCCTTACACCCGGAACACTGTTTAGTGCAGAAACAAATGAATTATCTGGCTGTAGGCTTAACTGCGCTTTACTGATAACGCTTACCGATGCCGGAACGCTTAGTACAGGCTGCTCCTGTGATAAATAGCCTCTGATAGTAACGGATTGTAATTGTTTTACCGAATCTTTTTTTGAAGATACAGGCTTGTTTTGCGCATTAACACCTGCAACGGTAATAAAAGTGCATAGTAAGCTTAGGTAGACTTTCATCATAGGCATTAATCAGGACCACAAAAATAGGATTTTAATTGCAGATCACCGAATTAGCAGGAGGCATTCCACCAATCGTTCCTATAAACGGCAAATAATTTAAGGATACCTTAAAGGAGTAAAAGAGTCATAAAAAAACGCCACTGTTTATTAAACAATGGCGCTCTTTTTTGCTTAATATGGTTTTCTTATTTCAGCATAAAGCTTGTTTTACCCATGGTGTATCCATCAGCATAAAGCAATACGGTATAAGTGCCTTTTTGAAAAGCAACCGGGTTAACCCAATCAATAGTGTAACCACTTCCATCATCCTTAAAATCAATTGATGTTTTGTAGGTAAATTGCAAGTCTTGCCCGTCTGCATTAAATGTACCTGAATCCGTTCCGGTTATCAGGTTGCCGGTTGGGTCAATAATGCGTACATACACATCATGCATGGTTTTTTCGGCTACTGCATTGCTTGCTACGGTAAAGTTTATCTTTATTTTTTTAGCAGGGCTGGCGCGTTTAACGTCAACTTCCTTACCACTGCCTTTTATTTTATAGGCAACCACATCAACGGTAGCAACCTTTAAGGCTGATGCTACTTTAACCTTGGTATCCAGATCCTGGTTTTTCTTTTCTAAGGTTGTGGCCTTTTCATTTACGGTAGCCAGGTTAGTTTTTAAGGTATCCCTTTCTGTTGTTAACGTAGCGTTTTGTTTCTTTAGTTCTTCAATATCAGCAGTGTATTTGGTAACAAAGTACCTTAACTGTTTCACATCTTCCTGTGCTTTTGAAAGCTCGGCAACGGTTAGTTTTCCTTTGGCAAGCTCACTGCGTAAAACCCTGATCTTGGATTTCAACGAGTCGTTTTTTGCCATCAGCGTGGCCGACATTTTGGTTTTACCCGCATTTACCTGCTCAATCTGTGCTTCAAGGCTGTCAAGTTCGGTTTGTAACTTTGTTTTTTCGTCGTTCTGGTACACAACCCTTTCTTCAGACTTATTTTTTTGCAGATATAAATACACATCTGTAGCCAGCAAAGCCAATACAACCACAATCAGGAAGTAAATGACATTAGAATTTTTTTTAGGGGACTGGCTTGTTTGGTTTTCCATAGCAATTAATTTAAAGTTTTTAATATAGCTAAATGCGGCCCGATTATAAATAATAAATACTACACTTTGTGCATTTTTAGTTTTATAACCTTATAATACGAGCAAATAATCATTAACTATTCCAATTAATACAAATAATAGTGTGAAAAAAATATAACGCAGATTTAGGCCTTTTTGTTCTGAAACATTGGCGTGTGCCGGGTTAAAAGTAAACACAATATGGTTAAAACACAAAATAAGGGCAATTATTATACGCAATACTAAAACAGCTAAGCTATGAGTTTATATCTTTGCAACTTTTAATGATTTCTTTAATGCGCATTTACCGCCAGGCAATTTTTTTAATTTTTACGCTACTTACTGTTATAAAGGCTGAGGCACAAACGCAGGTAAAAACTACACCGCAGCCCCCCAAAGCTGATCCTAAACGCGAGTTTAGAGGGGTATGGATAGCTACCGTTGACAATATTGACTGGCCCGCCCCTCATTCATCTACCGATCAGCAAAAGGCTGATTTGATTAATCAGCTTAACGCGCACCAGCAAACCGGTATTAATGCCATAATGTTCCAGATACGGCCCGCTGCCGATGCTTTTTATGCTAAAAGCCGCGAGCCCTGGTCAAAGTGGCTTAACGGGAAACAAGGAAAAGCACCCGACCCGGCTTATGATCCTCTGGAATTTGCCATAACTGAAGCCCATAAACGCAATATGGAACTGCATGCCTGGTTTAACCCTTACCGTGCCACAAACGATGGTAACTTTGGTGCCCTGGCACCAACACATATTACCCGGATAAAGCCCGAATGGTTTTTTATTTACGGCGGCATAAAACTATTTAACCCAGGCATACCTGAAGTGCGCGATTATATTGTTAGGGTGATATTAGATGTGGTTGACAATTACGATATAGATGGCATACACATGGACGATTATTTTTATCCGTACCAGATAGATGGGCAACATATTGACGATGCCAATACTTATGCACAATATGGTAAAGGATACAATAATATAAAAGATTGGCGCCGGCACAATGTTGATACCCTTATTGAAATGATAAGCGATAGTATCCAGGCCCATAACCCAAGGGTTAAGTTTGGTATAGCGCCGTTTGGCATCTGGGCTAATAAATACCAGAATCCTGATGGTTCTGATACCCACGGAGGATCATCTTATTACGAATTGTTTGCTGATACCCGCAGATGGGTAGAAGAGGGCTGGGTTGATTATATTAACCCGCAGCTGTACTGGCCCATTGACGGCCGCTCAGCCGCTTTTAATAAATTATTAGACTGGTGGAGCAATAATACATTTGACAGGCACCTGTACATCGGTATGGCTGCCTACCGGATCAATGAGCGCACTAAGAACAAGTTTAAAGACCCGCAGCAAATGCCAGATCAGATAAAATACCTGCGCAACAATCCGCGCGTGCAGGGTAGCGTTTACTTTAGCTCAAAATCGTTATTGAATAATCCGCTTGGTTTTACCGATTCATTAAAGCAAACTTATTACAGGCACCCTGCATTACCACCGGTAATGCTCTGGCTGGATTCTATCCCACCTAATGCCCCTCAAAATGTAGTAGTCACGCCGGTTTTAAAAGGCGTGGAGTTAAAATGGGCAGCACCATTGCCGGCTAAAGATAAAGAGCCCGTTTACGGCTATGTTATCTACCGTTTTAACGGGGATGAAAAGGTGAATCTTAACGATCCAAAATATATCCTGCACATGCAGTATAATGATAAACCGTTTTTTGAAGATACCACCACCCAAAAAGGAAAAACCTATTTATACGTAATTACAGCTTTAGACAGGCTCAAGAATGAAAGTGAGCCATCGCCAACGGTAGCCGCTATAATAAAATAAGGAAAAGCAAGATAAATCAACTGTTCATCACCGCACCGCAATTTATATCAACGGTTTGCCCTGTAATTGATGCCTGGCTTAACAGGTAAGCAACCAAGTCGGCAATTTCGCCGGGCTGGCTCATGCGCTTTAGTGGTACACTTTGCATGGCTATATCATAAAACTCCTGTTTGCTGATGCCAATATTATCAGCTATGCCTTGCAAGCCCTGCTGTGCCATATCGGTATCAACCCAGCCGGGGCAAACCGCATTCACCAATATTTTTTCAGGTGCAAACTGCACCGCCCATGAACGCATTAAACCCAACAAGCCTGCTTTGGATGCACAGTAGGCCGAATAATTAGCTACACCCAGGCGTGCTAAAACGGAGGATATGATCAGGATATGTTTTTCGCTGCCAGCCTGGTTTAAATAAGGTAAAAAAGTATTTACAAAGTTATAGGTGCCGGTAAGGTTGGTGGCAATGATCTCGTCCCAGCGGTCGTTTTCGCCCCAATTGTTTTCGCCGCCAATGCCCGAGTTTGCTATCAGCCCGTCAATTGGTATGGCCGATAGTTGATGCGCAACATGAATAAGGCTTTTTTTATCTGTAATATCGGCAGTAAACAATTGATGATTGCCGGAATCAAGCGTATCCAGCGTTTCTGTTAAATTAGCAGCATTACGCCCTAAAAGCAGGCAAGTATGCCCATTGCTGCTTAATTTTTGTGCTATTGCACGGCCTATGCCACTGCCGGCCCCGCTGATAAGATATGTTTTAGCCATGATAAATGCTATAGAGAGATCAGCCCTTTTGCTGATAGGTTGCTAAGATAAATATCAATTTCTAAATCGCCCATACCATAAATTTTTTCTGTTTGCCAAAATGCACTGTGAATCTCAGTTTTGGTGGTAATGCCGCTGTTGTAAATATTTAGCAAGGTTTGTTCAATATGATTTAAACCCTTATCGTTTACCTGCAGGCGTTTAAGTTGCGCCTGCAAAGCAGGTTTTAATAAATGCAAGCTGGCCCAAAAAGTTGTTTTATTTAGGTAATCGCTTAACAAATCGGCATTGCGGCTTGCATAAATATTCCAGGCTTCCACAGCTATAATAAAATCCATCTGGCTAAGCCTGCTGCGTATATTATCGTACAGGTATTCCAGCTCCTCACCATTCAGTTCGCCCATGCCCCTGAAATCTGCTTTGCCGGGATACTCACCGGGGCAAATGAGGTAAACGGCCGGTTCAGAGAGGTTTGTTTGCTTGCTCAGGTAAGTCATTATCCCTAAAAGGTTAGCCTGGCAGTGCAGGTCGAACTCAAACCAAAGGTTAATCTCATCATAAGGCTCACCTAATTTGGTCAGCACATTCAGCATATTTTTCTGATACCCTTCGGCTGTTTCATTAAAAGGTATCATTACCCATTCGGCACGGGCCTTCCAAAAATGGGCCGATGCAATGTTTTCTTCCAGCGGCCCTTCAGAGAGCACGCCGCGCCAAACTACTACATCGCCATCAAGTCCGGTTTGTTCAAAACCCGCTAAAGTTGCATCACCATTAAGTACATGGAGGATATTCATTGAGCAATTTAAATAAGATGTTTTATAGTTTGGTCAGTGTATTGTGATTATGCAATGCTGTGTGTTCATTCTCCCAATAAAGCTCTTAAACTCTCTATCGTATCGGCTTCTTCCTTTGGTTTATCCTGCCGCCAGCGCAGGATGCGGGGGAAACGCAGCGCAATGCCCGATTTATGCCGGGTTGACTTATTGATCCCCTCAAAACCGATCTCAAAAACCAATTCGGGTTTTACCGTTCGTACCGGGCCAAATTTTTCGAGCGTGTTGCGCTTTATAAAATAATCAACCTTATTGATCTCGGCATCTGTTAAGCCGGAGTACGCTTTAGCAAAGGGCACCAACTTATCACCATCCCAAACGGCAAAGGTATAATCGGTATACAAATCGGCACGGCGGCCATGCCCTTTTTGTGCATAGATCATCACGGCATCAACCGATAGCGGGTCTATCTTCCATTTCCACCAGTCGCCGCGTTTGCGGCCAACCTGGTAAGCAGCACTTTTGCGTTTCAGCATAATGCCCTCGGCTATCATGGCGCGCGATTGTTCCCTTACTTTTTCCAGCTCATGCCAGCTCTCAAAAGGGATCAATGCCGAGATGCGGAATAGTTCCGGGAACGGGGTTGCCGCCTGTAACTCTTCTAATATCAACCTGCGCTCCGCCTGTGTTTTGCTGCGGATATCCTGCCCTTTATATTCCAGGCAATCATAAGCTATCACGGCAACGGGGCTTTCTTCCAATATTTTTTTATTCAGGTTTTTGCGGCCAATGCGGGTTTGCAGTACATTAAAGGGCATGGGTAAACCATTGGTAAAGCTTAACAGTTCGCCATCAATAACGGTACCGTCTGGCAGTGCATTTAAAAAGGGGTGCAGTTCAGGAAATTTCTCTGTCGATAGGTCTTCGCCACGGCTCCATATAAATATTTTACCATCGCGTTTAATCATTTGCGCGCGGATACCATCCCATTTCCATTCGGCCTGCCATTCATCTTCATTGCCTAAGGATGCCTTTAGTTCCGTGGCCGATTTCTGTTTTTCGGAAGTTTCCTGTATGGGATAAGCCAAAAAGAAAGGGTAGGGCCGTGAAATATCATCAGATGCGCCCGACTCCTGTACAAGCTCGGCGTATTGGTAAGTTTCCGGCATCCAACTGCCCATAATACGATGGGTTAGCGTAGGGGCTTCAATCCCGGAGATCTCTGCCAGGGCCTTGATCACCAAATTTTGCGATACTCCAACCCTGAAACTGCCCGTGAGCAGTTTGTTAAATACAAAACGTTCGCTGCTATCCAGCATGGCCCATGAGCTCAGCAGCCATTGCTTTTTTTCATCCTCTGTTTTATCGCCAAGTGCATTTATTTCGGCTATCCATTCGGTTAGGGTTTTACTGCTGTCGCCAATATTTTGCGGCATTAATAACGACATGGTTTCGGCAAGGTCGCCAACCACATGATAGCTTTCCTCAAACAGCCATGCCGGGATATTGGATGCCTCTATGGCCCAGTTCCTGACTAATGTAGAATTGATCTGCCTTTTGGGTTTACGGCCTGCAAACAGGGCCAGCATGTGCATTTTATCGGTATCGGGTACGCTGGTAAAATAATCCTTTAAAACCTTAACCTTTTCGTTGGTTTTATTGGTTTCATCTAACGAGAGGAAGAGCTGGGCAAAAGCTTTCATATAGTTTCCTCCTCCTTCTTTGCTTCAGTGGTAAGGGTTGCGGACTCAGTTTCATCCGCCGTGGCCTGGGGCGATTCGCCTTCATCATCGCCATAAAGGGTATGCACTTCATGGGCGTCGAAACCTATTTCGCTTAAATAGCGGGTAAAGGTGGCGGTATAGCCATGAGTAAGGTATACACTTTCGCAGCCGGTGGCATCAATGGCACTAACCAAGCCATCCCAGTCGGCATGGTCCGATAATACAAAGCCACGGTCGGCGGCCCGGCGACGCTTGGCCCCGCGGATAGCCATCCATCCGGAACAATATCCAAAGCTGTAGGGCATAAACTTGCGCATCCAGGGTGTACCTACTGATGATGGCGGTGCAATGATGATCCCTTTCCTAACTTCCTCCTTAGGCGAGTCAAAAGTGATCCTTTCGGTAGGGTTTAGTATGATGCCATTTCGCCTTAAGGCCTCATTGGTGTTTTCAATTACCCCATGTGTATATACCTTGCCTATTGAAAGATCAAGGTTTTGCAAAATGCGCTGGGCCTTACCTAACGAATAGCCAACTATTACTGTTGCTATGCCATGTTCCACATTGCTGTGCCACCAGTTGTTAACATCATTAAAAATATCAACCTGAGGTTTCCATTGGTAAACCGGCATCCCAAATGTGCATTCGGATATAAAATGATGGCATCTTACCGGCTCAAAAGGAGTGGAAATACCATCATCTTCTGTTTTATAATCGCCGGATACTACCCAAACCTCACCCTTATATTCAACCCTTATCTGTGCCGAGCCTATTACATGCCCTGCGGGGAAGAGGGAGATAGCTACCCCGTTTTTCATAAAGGTTTCACCATATTCCACCGTTTGCAATTGGATCTCGCCCAGGCGGTAAAATAAAACCTCCCTCGAAAAATGATGGGCTAAATAATGTTTATGCCCTGCATAAGCATGGTCGGCATGGGCATGGGTTATCACTGCATCGTCAACGGGTTTCCATGGGTCGATGTAAAATTTACCCTTGGCGCAGTAAATCCCTTTGTCGGTAAATTCGAGCAGTGGTTTTTTAGGCATAATGATACAATAACGCCGATTTAAACAATTGGTTTTAAACAACAAATCCCGGCTATGGCCAGGATCTGTTGTTTGAAAAAAATCAAAGTGTTTTTATTTGTTATTAACCGGGCTGTTTAAAGGAGCGCTGGTTAGCTTGTTATCTAAAGTGATATAATCAGTTAAGATCTGGCCGGCTTCACGTTTCAGAAAATCAAGGTCTTCGTTACGTGGTTTAACTTGTCCCTTTTTCAAAGCAGGTAAGCCCATTGCAACACGTCGCAGGTTGTTATCTTCAAACTGTTTCTTTTCGTCGGCATCACGCTGTGCCTTCAATTTATCTTCGTTAAGGTTGATGCTTTTTTCAGCCTCGCGTTTTTTGTACTCGGCAATGTCTTCCAGCATAAACTTGTAGTTTGCGCTGTTGTCCATGCGGGTATCATGTAGCTTTTTAAGCTGTGGAATCACTGTGCTAAAGTCGCCAACCTTGGTATAGCTGCTTTTTGCAATAATATCAAATGGCATAGCCGATGGTTCTGTATCCTCGCCATATTTATCCAAAGGAATGATAGACGGGAACTGCACATCGGGCATAACACCTTTATGCTGGGTTGAGTTACCGGTTATGCGGTAAAACTTAGCAATAGTTAAGTTTAGCTGGCCAAAAACACTCTGACTGCCTGTACGTACCACCTTGGTATCCTTTTTGGTAAGCGAGGCAATGCGCTCGGTAATTGACGGACTGATAACCCTATCCAGATCAATGGCGTTTTGTACAGAACCTTTACCATAAGTTTGGGTACCTACTATAAGGCCACGGCCGTAATCCTGTATCGCTCCCGAAAATATTTCGGTTGCTGATGCGCTGAAACGGTCAACCAAGATAGCTAAGGGGCCGCTGTATGCTACAGAGGGGTCTTCATCTTTATCAACTTCAATCTGGTCGTTTGAGTTTCTAACCTGTACTACCGGGCCGGTTTTAATAAACAAGCCGGTAAGGTCAACAGCTTCCAATAATGAACCGCCACCGTTTTGGCGCATATCCATTACTATACCATCAACGCCTTCAAGTTTTAACGAGTCTATCAGCAGCTTCACATCATGTGTGGTGCTTTTATAGTTAGGGTTACCTGATTTATAATCGTTAAAATCGATGTAAAAAGCAGGTACAGATATAATACCTATTTTAATGGTTTTACCATTGCTGTTATAACTACGGATCTCTTTTTTAGCGGATTCATCTTTCAGGATAATCTTTTCGCGCACCATTTCAACAACTTTAGGCTTGCTGCCTACGCTGCTTCCTTTTGGTAATATCTCTAACCTTACAACGGTTCCTTTAGGGCCGCGGATCAGGGCGATTGCATTTTCAATGCGCCAGCCTACCACATTCTGAAACTCGCCGGTTTTGCCTTGTGCAACACCTACAATACGGTCGTCAATATTAATTTGATGGCTCTTGTCAGCAGGGCTGCCGGTGGTAACCGAACGGATGCTGATAAACTCATTTGATGTATATAAGCCAGCGCCTATACCTTCAACCTGGCGCGACATTTCAATATTGAAATTGGCTGCATTGGCAGGGTTAAAGTAATTGGTATGCGGATCAATAGCTTCCGTAAATGCATCCATAAAAATCTGGAAAACATCCTGGTTGTTTAGCTTATTAGCTTGTGACAACAGATCAAGATAGCGCTTTTTTAAAGTTTCCTTATTCTTGGCCATATCCTTGTTAGCCAGTTTAAGGTTAAGCATATCGTATTTTACACGAGCCGTCCAAATCTTGTTCATTTCCTCCTCTGATGTTACCCATGGCAAATTGTCGCGGTCATAAGTAAAGGTTTCGTTGGTCGAAAAATCAAAATTGTTATCTAACTGTGTAATTGAAAACTTGATACGGTCAATGTATCTTTTTTGATAAACGTTGAAAATGTAAAATATATCGTTCAGGTTGCCCTCTTTAACATCATCATCAAGCATAATTTTGTACTTGTCAAAATCCTGAATATCCGATGCCAGGAAATAGTTATGACTTTCGTCCATTTCCTTAATATACCTGTTATAAACTACTGCCGAAATGGAGTCGTTTAGCTCCACTTTTTTGTAGTTGTAGCTTGATATAAGCTGGGCAACTGTTTTACATACTATGCTTTGCTGTTCATCGGGCTGTATATCATTTGAGCCGGCAACTTTAATGGGCTTATGTGGTTTGGCTGTACAAGCCAGTGTGGCACCCAGCACCAGCACTAAATATAATTTTTTGAACATATCTTTTACACTCTTTAAATCGGGGTTTATATAAAACATCAATACTTGTGCCTAAAATTAATTTGCTAATGTAAATAAAAAGAGACAGTCAAACGCTGTCTCCTGTATATCAATAACAATATTACAATAATGTTTTATTTGTTTTACAAAACCCGCTGCATTTTACGGTTGAGTTACAATTTAACGGGCTGTAAATTAAGTGACTATTTTATTACTCGCCTTTGGCCGAAATAAGCGGAGCTTCGGCATACCGGATGTCTGATTTTGGCGCGTTGTTTTTATTGAGTTTGATGTACTTCATCTTTTTTTCAATGGCGGCAACATCTTCTTTAAACCCACGGAAATTAGCCATATCATGCGCCTCGGTAAGGTCCTGCTGTGCCTGGGTATAATCGCCCAGATCTGATTTTATAATCGCAAGGTCCATTAGATTGGCTATGGTATGCTTATCGTCGTTTTGCTGGCGCGATATGATATTACTTTGCAGTAAATACCACTTAGCTTCTGAGTACCTGTTTTGTTTTATATACAGGTGTGCAAGTTCGGTAAAGTTATAGCTGGCATCGTTATAAACCCTGAAACGCATATTGTGCTGAGCGGTACGCATCACTAAATTTTCTGCGGCCTGGTAGCTGTATTCGCTTCGGTCCAAAGAAAAAGAATGAATTTTAATAGGCTTTAAAGTTGCATTATGCAGGCGTGCAATTGAATGGTCAATCACCGGGGTTTGTACCAATTCGGGAAAACGTTGTGGTTTTTTTATAAGGTAGTCAACCCGGTACCACTGCGCAGAAGCCGAAAGGCTCATGATGCAGCAAAAAATAAGCAGGATGTATCTCATCTAATCTCTTGTCCCTGTTTAAATTAATTTAATGTGTAAAAGTAATCATTTTCAACAAATTGCAGAAATTTTCAATTTTATGTTGATGATAATGGCTTTTACGTAATTAAAAATTTATTGTTTAAAGAAATTTTTAGAGGGCAAAAACTCGTTATCAGGCAAATACTTCTACGCCATCATCATACAAGGCCCAAACCATGTAGGGATGTGTGTCGGCATGGTAAACTTCGCCTGCGGCAGATATGCCGATGATGCCTGCAAAGCCATCAAAGGGTTTTAACTCGTTAAGGGTTTTTTCAGTAGCCAAAGCTAAGGGCATGGCATCAGTAACACGGATCACTATCGTCGAAGCAACTGCACCGCTTACAATATCCTCGCCTACACCTGTACATGAAATACCTGCAAATGCATTGGCAAAATTACCGGCCGTAGTTGCCGAGTCACTCACCCTGCCGGGGATTTCAAAACCTTTACCGCCTGTTGAGGTAGCGGCGGCCAGGTTACCGAAAACATCCAGCGCCACACAGCCAACAGTACCTAAGCGAATGGAATCGCTTAGTTTTTGATCATATTCTTTGCGGCGTTGCGGTGTTTCGGGGCTGTAGTGGTTAAAGCCGTTTTCGCGGGCAAAATCCTGTGCGCCCTTGCCGCTAAGTACGCGGTCGTCAAAGGGCATTAGCTTTTCGGCTATGCAAATAGGGTTCTTCACATCTTCAATATTGATAACGCCCGAAAACTTTTGTGTTTTACCATCCATTAACGAAGCGCTGAGGCGTATTTTACCGTCACTTTGTATTTGTGAGCCGGTGCCTGCGTTAAACAGGTCGCAGTCTTCCAGTAAGCTTACAGTATAAACCACGGTTTCAACAGCGGTATGGCTTTGCAGGTATTTATGGCCAAGCGTTACTATTTCTGCAAGGGCATCTTGCTTAGCTTTTTTTATTTCCTGGTTAGTCAGCGATTCGCTAAAAAAACCTCCGTGGATGATTAGTTTCATTTTAGATGGATTTATTGAGTCTGCATATTGAAAATGCAGGATATTGACTATATAAGATCAGCTTCCCGGGGCGGTTATAAATACGCCGTCTTCAACCTTTACAGTTTTTTTAATGGCCAACTGGTTTTGCAACAGATCATATTTATCAAAAATAGACATAACGCTTACCCGCATATTTTTTATAGATACCGGCGAACCCATTTCCACATCGTAAATATTGGTTTCGGCCATTTTGCGGCCATTTACCAAAATGGTCAATCCCGATCCTATGGCTTCCATGGTGGTGCCTTCGGTAATCAGCAAGCCAGCATCTTCGCCCAGGCCAATGCCTAACATACCGGGGTTGCTGGCTACAGCATATAACAGCCTGCCAATACGGCCGCGCTGCACAAAGTGGGTATCAATAATAACCGAATCAATAAAACCAAGGCCGGCAGTGATCTGCACTTCGCCCTTTATCAGCGCTTTGTTACTTTGCCCGCGATAGATCATGTTGGTTGATGCCGCCGCCGCACCGGCTGATGTGCCTGCTATAACAAAATTCTCATTCTCGTAACGCGTTTTCAGGATCTGCAAAAATTCAGTGCCACCAAAAATGGAGCTTAAGCGCAATTGATCGCCACCGCTAAACATGACTACATCGGCTTTGCGGATACGTTCAAGGTACTCCGGGTTTGAGGCGTCTTCACGCTTCCTGATATCCAATACACCAATATGCTTTACATCTAAATAATTAAAAGCTTCGATATATTCAACGCCAACCAGGTCTGGAATTTGTGATGCAGTAGTAATTACTTCAACAATTGAGCCTGCCTGCTTTGCAGATTCGGTAATGATCCGTTTTAAAATGCCTTGTTCAAAAAATTTAAGATGATCAGGTTTTACAATATTTTCCTGGCTGCCTAAATTGGTGTTCATATCAACAGCACCACCAATTATTATCAATTTACCTTTAGGGACACTCATCTTTTTTTAATTAAATTAGAGCCGGCTGCCTGAACAACTGTTAAGTTTATGAATTATAGCCTTAATAACTACACGTTCCATTAACTTAAAGGCCCAATTAACCTAACACAATACAAATTAAAATAAAAACCACCATAAAGGCAGGCTGTTATAAATAATAATGCGTTAAAAATTTCATTAGCGTATTAAGTTTTTTAGTTTTAGAAGAAATTACCCCCAATAACAGATTATCCCAAATGAAGATAGAAAATATACAAGTACTGCGCGGCCCGAACATTTGGAGTGTTAGCCGGAAAAAACTGATCCAGATGCGCCTGAACTTAGAGGACATGGAAGGCAGGCCAACCAACACTATTGAAGGCTTTTACGAGCGGCTGGAGAAACTGATGCCGAGCTTGTACAGTCACCGTTGTTCGCCTGGTGTACCGGGGGGCTTTTTTCAAAGGGTAGTTGCCGGTACCTGGATGGGCCATGTAATTGAACATATTGCTTTAGAGATCCAATCCCTGGCCGGTATGGAAACCGGTTTTGGCCGTACCCGCGAAACAAAAACACCAGGTACCTATAATGTAGTTTTTACTTATTTAGAAGAAAAGGTAGGCGTATTTGCTGCTGAAGCATCAGTAAAAATTGCCGAGGCACTGATAAACGGGACTGATTACGACCTGGAATATGATATTCAGAAAATGCGCGAGATCCGCGAAAATACCCGCCTGGGCCCAAGTACCGGATCAATTGTTGAAGAAGCCATAGCAAGGGATATTCCGTGGATCAGGCTGAACAACCAATCATTGGTTCAATTAGGTTACGGTAAAAACCAGGTACGTTTCCGTGCCACCATGACCGAGAAAACCAGCAGCATTGCCGTTGATATTGCCAGTAATAAAGACGAAACCAAACGATTGTTGCAGGAGCAGGCTATCCCAGTTGCAAAGGGAATTACCATATCATCACTTGAAGGGGTTGAAGAAGCCATCAGCAGAGTAGGCTTTCCGCTGGTGTTTAAACCATTGGACGGTAACCACGGGCGTGGTATATCCATCAATATCAGGAATTATGAAGATGCGGTTGCCGCTTATGAGTTTGCCGCGAAAATTTCACGCCGGGTAATTGTGGAGCGCTTTATTACCGGGTATGATTTCCGTGTGCTGGTAATTGATAATAAAATGGTGGCCGCCGCCCTGCGCGATCCGGCACATGTTAAAGGCGATGGTGTATTGACCATACAACAGCTGATTGATAAAGAGAATGAAGACCCGCGCCGCGGATACGGGCACGAAAATGTGCTGACCCTGATCTCCATAGACCGTGATACGCTCGACCTGCTGGAAAAGAAAGGCTATACTTTAGAAACCGTACCTGCCAAAGGCGAAAAGGTGTTTGTAAAATCAACCGCCAACCTGAGTACAGGCGGAACATCAGTTGATGTGACGGACCATGTGCACCCGCAAAATGTGTTCATCTGCGAAAGGATCTCCAAGATCATCGGTCTGGATATTTGCGGCATTGATATTATGGCCGAGAACCTTTCTGAACCGCTTACCGAAAATGGTGGTGTGGTGCTGGAAGTAAATGCCGCACCGGGCTTCCGGATGCACATTGCGCCAAGCGAAGGTTTGCCGCGCAACGTGGCCGGGCATGTGATTGATATGCTTTATCCTCCGGGCAAATCGGCAAGGATCCCTATTATAGCGGTTACGGGTACTAATGGTAAAACCACTACCACCCGTTTAATAGCACATATTGTAAAAAACAATGGCTACCGCGTAGGCTTCACCACATCCGATGGTATCTACGTGCAAAACCACATGATGCTGAAGGGCGATACTACCGGCCCGGTAAGTTCTGAGTTTATTTTAAAAGACCCAACGGTTGATTTTGCCGTGCTTGAAACTGCCCGCGGCGGTATTTTACGCGCGGGTTTAGGCTTTGGCTTTTGTGATATTGGTGTAGTAACCAACATCCAGGAAGATCACCTTGGTTTGGCTGACATCCATACACTGGATGACCTTAAACGCGTTAAAAACGTAGTGGTTGATTCCATTAAAAAAGATGGCTGGGCGGTATTAAATGCCGATAACGAATATTGTGTGCAGATGGGTAAAAGTGCATCCTGCAAGGTTGCCTATTTTAGCCGGAACGAGAATAACCCGATCATTAAATCGCATTGCAAAAAAGGCGGGATTGCCTGTATCTACGAAAATGGTTTTATCACCATACAAAAAGGCGATTGGAAGATAAGGGTGCAGCGCACCACTATGATCCCTATTACTTTTGGCGGTACTGTGCCGTTTATGATTGAGAATGTTTTGGCTGCAACGCTGGCAACTTTTCTTTACGACCTGAAAACGGAAGATATTAAAATGGCACTGGAAACCTTTATCCCATCGGCAGCGCAAACGCCGGGAAGGATGAACATCTTTAACTTTAAAGATTTCCGCTTTATGATTGATTTTGCCCATAACCCGGCAGGCTTTCAGGGGATCAAAGAGTTTTTAAGGCATATTGATTCGCCGCTAAAAATTGGTATCATAGCCGGAACCGGCGACAGGCGCGATGAAGATATTCGCGAATTAGGTAAACTATCGGCAGAGATGTTTGATTATATCATCCTCCGCCAGGAAAAGCACCTGCGCGGCCGTACTGCCGAAAATATCCTTACCCTGTTGATTGAAGGGATAGAATCGGTTGATATGGAGCAGAAATATGAGATCATCCCGAACGAGGTTGATGCTATTAAACACTCCATGAGCCTTGCCCGCCCCGGTACCTTTATTGTAGCTCTCAGCGATGTTATTGATAACGCCATTGAAACGGTACAAAACTACCAGGAACAGGAAAGAAACGGCACATTTAATGTGTAACTGAGATAAATATTAACCATACTAAATGCAGCCCGCGGGTTTTTAACCCGTGGGCTGCATTGTTAAGCTTACAGCTTAACATCATATTCACCAATAAAAATGCTTTTGCCTAAAAGTGTACCTTTGCGGCAATATGCCCTTACTTGATATTGTATTTCAGGATGATGACCTTGTAGCCATTAATAAACCGCATGGCTTATTGGTTCACCGGTCGTCTATTGCTATGGATGCGGAGGAGTTTGCCCTGCAATTACTGCGCGACCAGCTTAACCGACATGTTTTCCCGGCTCACCGGCTTGATCGTAAAACAGGTGGTGTGCTGTTGTTTGCTTTGAGTAAAGATGTAGAGAAGCTGATGCAGCAACAGTTCTCGGATAACAAGGTCGACAAAAAATACCTGGCCATCGTGCGCGGCCATACCGCTGACGAACAGGCGATAGATTATCCCCTACGCAAAGAGAATGGAACCCTGCAGGAAGCATTTACCGAATACAGAACGCTTGCCCGCGCCGAGCTTGAGATACCGCTGGGCAGTCACCCTACATCCAGGTATTCATTGGTTGAGGCGCATCCCTCTACCGGGCGCATGCACCAGTTGCGCAAGCACTTTGCACATATATTTCACCCCATAATTGGCGACCGTACACATGGCTGCAATAAGCAGAACAAAATGTTTAAAGAGCGCTGGGAGTTTGATACCATGCTGCTCCACGCTTCGCAATTATCATTTACCCATCCGGTTACAAATGCAGCTGTTCATATTGAGGCGCCGCTGCAAAGTGAATTTTTAAAAATGCTGGGAATTATGGGCTGGGAAAATGTTCTGGCAAACAGCCAGCAACCTTAAGCCAATTACTTCTTTTTGGGTGCCGATAAATAATAGTGCCACAATAACATGGTAGCAACCGTTCGGTAAGGCTTCCATTGTTCGGCTATGGCTATTACCACTTCTTTTGGGGTGTTAGTAGGTAAATTCTTTACCCGTTTTAGCGCATTAACAGCTGCCAGATCGCCCGCCGGGAATATATCGGCATGCTGTAATACAAACATTACATATAAATCAACCGTCCAGTTGCCAATCCCTTTCAGTGCTGATAATTTTGTCCGGATCACCTCATCGGATTCATCCTCCAATTCGGCTAAATTTAGCTGGCCGCTTAGCAGGGCCTCTGCCAAATATTTAATATAGCTGGTTTTTTGGCGGCTGCAATAACAAGCCTTCATTTCTTCGTTGGTTAGTAACAGAATCCTTGCCGGGCTAAGCTCCTGCACCCGCTCCTTTAATTTGTTTAAGGCTGATAGCGCCGATGCCAGCGAAACCTGCTGCTCCAAAATAATATGTACCAAAGTTTCGAACGTATTGGGCCTCGACCATAACGGCGGATATCCATATGCTTCGATAATGGCGGCAAGGTCAGGATCAACGCTCGCCAGGGTATCGCAAATGCTATGATAATTGGCGCGGTTAAACTTATTGGTCATTTTGTAGTTTTATACGCACTAATATTTTTAGGATTTAGAATTTTCTTTTTTCAATGGCATTAATATACAATGTTATACTAAGTATTTTTTAATCGATTTTATAAAGAACTGTTTTACCTTCTTTTTTTTCGTCAATACTCTCCCTGTAAATGAGTGCTATGTGGTATTTCTTTTTTTTGTCGAGGCCTCTATAATTTATTATCATTCTAAAATAAAGATAATAGTTATTTTTTTTCAGATAGGTGGAATCTGCTTTAGAAATAACCTCTCTTCCCTCACCAAAGACTGGTACAGTACTGTTATTAGGGATATAGTCATTCTTAAGCCCATCTTGTATTTTTATGTGGGTTGTATCATTATAAAGACTGTCAAAAGACGTAACAAATTCATATTTAGCATCAATAATAAAAGCAGGTTGTTTTCCGGCATTTCCTATAAGAGCAGAAAAGGTCATTTTCTTACCTACTGTCGGCAAATCTGTATTCATATTACCAACAGCGATAAATGGTCTATTTTCAATTTCAAACTCGTTTTGGTTTACACCAATAGCTTTTATTTGGGCATCTATCCCTATCTTTTGTTTATTAATAAAATCTGTATCTCTTTTAAGTTTTTTACTCTCTGCAATAGAATCAACAGTATCCTTTCGAATTCTTATCTCATTATCATTACTATCTTTAGTGATTTGATGTTTAAGTGCGTCAGAAGTGGTTATATTAGCATTTATAGAGGAATTGTAAAGACCTATTGTATAAAGAACCAAAAAAGCCGTGGACACGAACATAAGCAAAGTCAAGCCGTTTGCTATAATGGGTTGATTATCCTTTTTGGACATGAAAGCTATGCCCCTTTTAAAAATATTTGGTTTTGGCTTGGGGGTATTAGCGCTATTATATCGGGACTCGCTTTCCTGTATACTTGGATTTGTTTCTGCATCCCCGATATTAATAGGTGGTGGCGTGTGGCTTTTAGGTTGTTGGTGGTGACGGGTGCCTTGGCTTCTGCTCATTATTGCGCTATAAGGTTATTATAAATATATAACCTTATTTACAAATAGCAAATTACTTATCTTCTTTCGATGGCGGTAAATCATCTTTCTTAGGTGGTTTAGTCTTAACAAGATGCAATAAACTCCGGTTAAACTTATTGGTCATTTTGTTGTTTTAAACTTACTAATATTTTTAGGATTTAGAATTTTCTTTTCTCAATTTTACTGTTATGAACAACCTGCCCCCATTAGCCGAACGCATGCGCCCAAAAACACTGGATGATTATGTGGGGCAAAAACATTTGGTTGGCCCGGGCGCGGTATTGCGTAAGGCCATTGAGTCGGGTTCATTGCCATCCATGATATTTTGGGGGCCGCCGGGTGTGGGCAAAACTACGCTGGCCTATATCATTTCTCAATCGTTGGACAGGCCTTTCTTTTCGCTCAGTGCCATCAATTCGGGTGTAAAGGATGTGCGCGAGGTTATTGAAAAGGCTGCCATATTAAAGGCCGAAGGCCAGACACTGCCGGTTTTATTTATTGATGAGATCCATCGTTTCTCCAAATCGCAGCAAGACTCTTTATTGGGTGCTGTTGAGCGTGGCATAGTTACGCTGATAGGTGCCACTACCGAAAATCCATCCTTCGAGGTGATCTCGGCTTTGCTGTCGCGCTGCCAGGTTTATATCCTGCAGCCATTAAGTGAGGATGATTTGGTGAGCCTGCTTAACAAGGCGATGAAGGAGGATGAGGTATTAAAAAAACGGCCGATCAACATCAAAGAGAATGAAGCCCTGCTGCGCCTTTCGGGTGGGGATGCCCGCAAGCTGCTCAATATTTTTGAGCTGCTGGTAAATGCTTTTGATGGTAAAAAGATAGTGATCACCAATGATGCCGTGCTGCAGCATGTGCAGCAAAACATGGCGCTGTATGATAAAACCGGGGAGCAGCATTATGATATTATTTCGGCATTTATAAAATCAATGCGGGGCAGCGACCCTAATGGCGCAGTTTACTGGCTGGCGCGCATGATAGTTGGCGGCGAAGACCCGCTTTTTATAGCCCGACGCATGCTGATCCTGGCATCGGATGATATTGGCAATGCCAACCCTAATGCCCTGTTGCTGGCACAAAGCTGCTTTGAGGCGGTTAACAAAATAGGGATGCCCGAATCGCAGCTTATTTTATCGCAAACGGCCATTTATCTGGCAACATCGGCTAAAAGTAATTCGGCTACTACGGCAATTGGTGCGGCAATAGCAATGGTTAGGGCTACCGGCGATTTACCTGTGCCGCTGCACCTGCGCAATGCCCCAACCAAATTTATGAAAAACTTAGGTTACGGTAAGGATTATAAGTATGCCCACAGCTATGAAGGTAATTTTGCTGATCTTGATTTTTTACCCGATGCAATTAAAGGGACAAAATTATACGAGCCCGGTAACAATGCCCGCGAAAATGAATCAAAAGAGAAGTTAAAAAAACTTTGGGGCAGCAGGTATAAATACTAATGTTACCCTAAAATGTAATTTTTTGAGTATCATTACTCTAAATAAATTAATGCCTAAACATGACCATAACTTTCCTTCAGCATGAGTTAAAAGCTTTCTGGCGATCAAAAAATACAGGTAAAAGTATTGCCATTCGTATAGTAATGGGTTTGCTCATCCTGTATATGTTAGCTAACCTGTTCATTTTAGGCATCTTTTTAGATAAACTTTTAGAAGCCATTTTCCCAAAGGATGATCTGGTTATCTCCTATTGCGGCATTATCCTGTTTTATTACCTGTTCGACTTGTTTATGCGTTTACAGTTGCAGGAGCTGCCTACCTTACGCATTCAGCCTTATCTGCAATTACCGGTAAAACGCAATTCGCTTATCAGGTACCTTACCTTTACAGGCTTGTTCTCTGTATTTAATTTATGGCCTTTTATACTTTTTGTGCCATTTGTTGTTAAAGTAATAGCAACTGATTCGGGTGCTGCAGTAGCATTTGCATTTATAATCTCCATAGCGGGGCTTGCCGTATTTAACAATTACCTGGCGCTGTATATCAAACGGAAATCAAACTTAAACGGGTGGATATTTTTGGTGGCGGCAGCAGTACTGATATTAATAGGCCTTGGCGATTTTTACTGGCACTTGTTCTCTGTAAGGGCAATATCCTATATGTTTTTCGGGCGGTTAATTAGCCACCCGTTATTAGCATTGGTCCCGCTTTTTTTAGGAGTGCTGATGTATTACCTCAACTTCTTATACCTTAAACAAAACCTTTACCTTGAAGAATTAGGTTCGCACAAGGCAGCATCTTATAAAAACAGTACGGAGTACCCTTTCCTTAACCGTTTTGGCAGCATTGGCGACCTTGCCGCTAACGAAATTAAGCTGATACTGCGCAATAAACGCTCGCGGTCGGCCTTAATAATGGGTATGTTCATCCTGTTTTACGGGCTTATATTTTATACCAACCCAGCATTTAAAAAAATGGAAGGCTATAAGGTATTTGCAAGCATGTTTATGACAGGTATCTTCATTATCAATTACGGGCAGTTTATGTTCAGCTGGCAGGCCTCGCATTTTGATGGCCTGTTGGTAAGTAAAATTAGCTTTACCGATTTTATAAAGGCAAAATACCTGCTGTTCACCATTATATCAACCGTGTTTTTTGTACTTACCATTCCTTATGTGTACTTCGGCTGGCGGGTACTGATGATCCAGACGGTGATGTACCTGTGGAACATTGGGATAAATACCACGCTGGTGTTGTATTTTGCCAACAGGAACTATAAGCGCATGGATCTTTCAAAAGGGGCCGCCTTTAACTGGGAGGGCATGAGTGGTAACCAGTGGATACTTTCATTGCCTTTAATGATAGCGCCATTTTTAATTTACGGCCCTTTTTCGCTATTGCACCATGCTAATATTGGCATTGCCTTATTAGCGGTAGTTAGCTTGACATTTATTTTTACCCGCAGCTTCTGGATCAAAAAACTGGAGGCCGATTTTTATACCAAACGTTACACCATAGCCGAAGGCTTCAGAAACAAATAACATGATAGCAATTACAGACCTGAAAAAAATATACGGTGGTGCTACCGTAGTAAATGTGCCCAGCCTTGAAATAAAAAAGGGCGAAAGTATTGGCCTTGTGGGCAATAATGGTGCAGGTAAAACTACCCTGTTCCGCATGATGCTTGATTTGATCAGGCCCGAAAAAGGAGAAGTATTATCGAACGGCGAACCGGTTGCCGGTCACGAGAACTGGAAAAACTATACCGCATCATACTTAGATGAGGGGTTTTTGATAGATTACCTTACACCCGAAGAATATTTTTATTTCATTGGCGGCCTGCACCAGCAAAGCAGCGCGCATGTGGATGATTTTTTATCAGGACTATCGGAGTTTTTTAATGGAGAGATCCTGAAAAAAGGAAAATATATCCGCGACCTGTCTAAAGGTAACCAATGTAAGGTTGGCGTAGCTTCCTGCTTATTGCAAAGCCCCGAGTTGCTGATGCTGGATGAGCCTTTTGCCAATATTGACCCAAGCACCCAGTTCCGTTTAAAAAGTATTATCAAAGATCTGAATAAAAACAAAGGCGTAACCACCCTGATCTCCAGCCATGACCTTAACCACATTACCGATGTGTGCGACCGGATATTGCTGATGGAAAAAGGGGTGATCATAAAAGATATGGCTACCAATTCATCAACCCTGAAAGAACTGGAAGAATATTTTGGTGTAGGACAAATAGCATAATGCAAATTACTGTACTGCGAGCGGTAATCTCTGTTTACCTTAGCACCCTTTTCATCTAATTTACCATCAGGGTGTTTTAGTAAATATTATTTCGACTGCTTGTTATCTTGATCCGGCCCTGCCGGATTTTTTGTTGTAATACATATATTTGGCCATGTATTTTATTAGGACAGCAAGCCCTGCGGATGTAGAAACCATCCGCGCAATAGCCGATGAAACATGGTGGAACGCTTATTCGCCGATACTTGAGAAGGAACAGATCAGCTATATGTTAGGTGAGATCTATTCGGTAGAAAAGATCACTTCTCAATTAGAAAACAACACCCAAACCTATTTATTATTAATTGAGGACGACAAGCCTGTGGCCTTTGCTGCCTACTCGCCCCGCGAAGAAGACCCCGAAATTTATAAGCTGCACAAACTCTATTGTCTGCCCGAAACCCAGGGAAAAGGTTATGGAAAAGTACTGATCAATGAGGTGGCCAATAAAGCCATAGCAGCCGGCAAACACACGCTTGACCTGAACGTGAACCGTTATAACAAAGCCAAAAGCTTTTACGAAAAAATGGGCTTTGCAGTAGCTTACGAAGAGGATATAGCCATTGGCAAATACTGGATGAATGATTATGTAATGCGCAAGCAGCTATAATTGCTCCGCAGTTTTTGGAATCTTCCATCCGCTCAGCATCATATAAGTACCGTAACTTGCGGTAGCTAAGGCAATGCCAACTCCTAAAAGTGTGAACACGCCATTTTGTGTAAGGGTTTTATTCAGCGAAAAAACGATCGCTAAAACAGCTATCAGGGTACTCCATGTGGCCAGGTAATAATCAATAGTGCGTTTAAATACTTTAGCCAGCGGGTAAAAGTGCAGCCCCACTACTAATGCTATTACTGGCATGGTAAGTTCAGGGTGCCCCAAATTGATCACAATATTTATGGCTATAAATATGCCCAAACCTTCGGCTCCAAAAATGATCCCGAACCATTTGCCTACCCGCTTTTCTTCGGCAATATCGGCCTCTGATGTTAAAGGCGGATAATACTTAGCCATACGAAATAGCTTTAAAGCATTAATCAAAAAAACTAAACTAAGTATTGGGAATATAACAAGGGCAAATCTTGCAGGGTTATTGCTTAAGCCATTATAAGCCAGTATGGCCCATATAGTGGTAAAAGCGGCCATCATAACCATTCCGCTTGCAATTCCTTTAACGGCAGTGGCTGGTATTAGGGGATGTGTATTGTTCATGGGGTTAGGTTAACAGCAACGCAAACGTAAAAAAGCAGCCATCCCTAAATGGGTGACTGCTTTTTTTTAAAACTTATTTCTCTAGTTTAGGCACACGTTTAGGTGTATCCTGTCCGGATACTATGGTGCGCGAGCTTAGGGCAATAGCCCTGATGGTTGACGTAATATTGGCTACATCCAGCGTGCTGAACTCATCGCCAACGGTATGGTAAAGCTTGTCAATATCTATCTGATCGGTTGATATGGTATGCGCGGGCACACCTACCTCTGCAAGTGAAGCATTATCGCTCCTGTAAAATAGGTCTTGTTGCGGATATGGATCGGGATAGAATTTAAACACTGTACCCTGTAAATTCTTTTGTAGGATAGTTCCAAAATCAGACCGCTCAAAACCTGTAATAAAGGCAGAGTTCTCACCAAATTTTGACGCCTTGCCAATCATCTCGATGTTAAACATTGCCACTACCTTATCAGGATCCATTGTGGTTGCAAAATGCTTTGAACCATATTCGCCTATTTCTTCGGCAGTAAAGGCTACAAATATCAGCGTACGGGCGTTGTCGTTAAGCTTTTTATAATATTTAGCCAATGTAATTACCGCTGTAGTACCCGATGCATCATCATCGGCACCATTAGCTATACTATCGCCTTTTACAGGTTTTAAAATCCCTAAATGATCATAATGACCAGAGAAGATCACATACTCGTTTGGCTTGGTTTTACCGGGGATCATTCCGGCTACGTTAAACAGGGGCAGCTCTTCTTTTTTACCCGTATAGCTCACATCAAACGATTTAATGTCATCATGGTTGCCCAATACAAATACCAGCTGCTGCTCATCATTGCTTTTATTGGCAATAATACCTTTGCTTATGCGCTCTTTAAGCTGACCAAAAATGGCCGTAAATTGCGGATCAACCAGTATCAGCATTTTTTTGCCACTTTTGCTATAGCCCGAATATTCTTTACGGAAGTTTTTATCTACACTTAATTTAACGATCTGTACGTCGCTGTTATTAGTCCAGTTTAAAGCGCCTGCGCTTGTATTGGTAAAAACGCTATCCTGCGGGATGAGCTTGCCGTTAATGTTTACCAGTGTTTTGCCCGGCAAAATGCGGGTCATGGTAAAGTTTTGGCGATAGCCAGTATTGCCGGTTAGGGGTACAAGGCCAGCCTGTTTATATTCGCCCTCAATAAATTTAGCAGCTTTTTCAATGCCGGGGGTAAAGGTAGCACGGCCCTGCATATCATCGGCAGCCAGGGTTTTAATAACGCGTTCTACCTCGTCCTGCTTAATAAGTTTATTTACATCCTGCGCAAAACTGTAAAACGATGCCGCCAGTAGGGCAATTGATGCGATGATCTTTTTCATATAATTATTGCTGAACTTTTGATGATAACCAGTTGTTGCGGAACGTTTGCTGATCTTTTGTTAATTCTTTCCCTGCCTTTTCGTAGGGTACCACTTCAAGGTAAGGGCTTTCTTCAAGTATTACGGTTGTTTCGTGGTTGCCGGTGCGGTTTTTATAGCTGATGGTTAGCTTATCGCCAATGCTTTTTCCGGCTACAATTTCAGTAAGTGCTTTAATATCATTTACCTCTTTGCCATCGGCCTTAACAATAATATCGCCGGCATCTAAGCCTGCTTTATAAACGGGGGTTCCCTGTACGGTACTTGCCAATATAGGGATGCCACCATCGTTGCCGGTAGTGCGTGCTTGTCCTGCTTTTCCCCTGTTTTGCGTAACAGACAGCGGGCCTGCCCATGCTTTACCCGGCTGTGCCTTACGCAACAATAAACCGGCTTTGGCAAGCAATGCTTCGTAATTGTTTTTATCGGTTCCGTATATATACTTGTCAAAAAACTCAGCGGCAAATTTGGAGTTCTTGGTTACTTTAGCCAAATCACTTTGCAAGTCAGGAATGGTATAAGGTTTCATCACCTTGCCGCGGTTAAGCCAAACTTCGCGCATGTAATCATCAAGCGTCAGGTTAAACTCGCTGCGTAAACGCAGGTCGAGCGCTAATGCTGTTGCACCGCCATAATAGTAATAGCTGGTAAAAACATTGTTATTATTGTTTGGATCGATAGATACCCCGGCATCGGCAAACACCGAATAGCGGCTCATTTGCGTAGGTGGATACTTTGCAGATGCAGGTTTGTTAAGCACTGCGTTGATAAGGCCGCCTAAGGTGCCTGTATATTCATCCAGCGGGCGGTAACCGGCGCGTGCCAGCACTAATTCACCATAGTATTGGGTAAAGCCCTCGGCAAACCAAAGTTCGCTGCTCATATTGGCATGCTCAAAATTAAAGGGCTCCAATGATTTTGGGCGGATGCGCTTTACATTCCAGCTGTGGAAATACTCGTGTGCAAAAGTACCCAGCAAGTCTGATTCATTGCCTTCAACTTTATTAGCCGGCTGCACAATGCAGGTTGAGTTGCGGTGTTCCATACCATCGCCTGATACGGTTGGGTAAACATCATCTAAAAAAGTATATTCGCCATAATCATAGGTTGGCAGTTCACCAAAAACGGCCTTTTCTTCCAGCACCATTTTCTGAACCATCTTACTGAAATTATCAATCACCTGCTGGTTATCGTCCGAATGTATGGTTAAATTAATCGTCTCTTTTTTACCATCTGTATTTACCACTTCCCAGCTGTTTACCTTGTATTCAGATAGCTCGGTTGGGCTATCCATCATGTATTGCATATCGGGTGCGCTGTAAACGTTTTTATCAATATGCTTTAGCTGTGTGGCAATTTTCCATCCGTATTTATCAATGTCATCAAACTGGAATTTGATAGCCCTTTTTTCAAGGCCCGGTGCCCACATAAAAACGGCGGGCATATTGAGGTGCGCATGGCTGCCATCAATACTGGCATAAGTGCCATCTGTCCAGTTAGCAAAAAGGGTATATTTTATAATTACGGTTTCGGTGTGCATGCCAACCTCGTAAACATCGCCTTCAAGTTGTTTTAAAGGGAGTGTTTTTCCGCCGGCATCGGTAGCTTGTACGTTATAAATGTTTTTACCAAACTCATGGGTAGCATATCGCCCGGCTGATGATCGGCTCATGCGTACCTTAAAGTTCCCATCAGGGGCCTGTGGTATGGTCATCACTATATCTGCCTCATGGTGAACAGCATTAGGAAATGAGATGGTATAATAAATTGCCTTTTGTTTAACATCCTGGGCAATAACAGCCGATGCCAAAAATGATGCCGCCGCAAATAAAAATAGTTTTTTCATTGATATCAATTACAGCGCTCAAATTACTATAAAATTGGCAATTGTAGCATATCAATGTTATTACGGAGTAGTGTTAATGGCAAGCCTACCTTTCATATATCAAAACTTTATAGTTTTCAATAAAAGGTTTTATAAAATTAAAATTACACGAGCCCATTAATCATAACTATGCCGCTCAATATCATAGTCCGACTGGGCGGTGATGATCTTTTTCTGCTTGTCAATATCGCGCTCTAACTGGTGGTCGTAAACGCTGTCGGTTACTTGTATATGGCGGTCCTTGTCCCTTTCGGCAAAGTGAATATCTGCTTCGTTGGTTTTTCCAACGGCAACATCATAGGCCCCTTTGGGCGACATCAGTTTTACAAATACCGGTAAACACTCAAACAAAATAAACAGGTAGCTGATAAATGATTCGGCCAGGTAAGTATCCAGATCGCGGGTACCATTCTCGTTATATGATAGCTGCCCCAATGCCCAGTTACGGTCAGAGAATCCTGCCACATTCGATAAGCTATCTAACTGATGATCGCTGAATAAGCGGATATCATTCACCCCCTCATAATTTTTACGGGCGCTCAGGTATTGGTCCATTTTTGCCTGGTTATCGGTAACGGCTTTCAGGCGGTCTTCCTTTTCCTGCAATACGGCTTGTTTTTGTTTGGCATAAGTGCCATAGCCCGAAATGCCCGATGTTTGATTGCTCTTATCACCAAAAACCTCCTGGTTCAGCTGGAAGCGTGAACGGTTAATGTCTTTTTCGAGCGAATCTTTTTCAAGCTTAAGATCTTTGTTTTTACCCAGTTCCATCGCATACTTATCGTTGTATGTTTTCTCGAGGGTATCTATTTTGCGGTGCTGCCCTTTAAGGTAGGCTGTCTTTAATTTCTGGCGGATCTCTTTGTCAAATATTTTTAATTCAAGCGGCCTTGATATAACAATACCTATCATTATAGCCAGCAGGATACGGGGCGATGCCTGTAATATCTGCTGATTGGTTGAGCCCTGTTTATCAATACTTGAAACAATGTAGCGGTCCATATTAAATATGGCGGTACCCCATATCAACCCAAAAAGGATGGCAAAAACAGCGGCAAGATCATTACCTGCAAAAACAAAATACATGGCGTAACCGCCAGATAGCGAGGCAAATAATGCGGTGAAAAATATGGTGGCCCCAATACCTACATATTTATTATGTTCAAGGGGATATTTCTTTAATGTACCTATATGTGCTCCCGAGCAGAACCAAAAAAAACGGGTTACTTTTTTCATTAATATTTATATAACTAACTGCAAACATATAATAAACGCACTTAGATAGTGATTGTTACAAAAAATAGGCCTAAATATTTGCTACTAACCATCGTGGCAAAGTAATCAGCATATTAAATAATTTAGCATTGATGTATTCCTTACCCTTAAACAACAAATAATTATGATGAAAAATATACCTTTACCTCATATTTATATTTATTATGAAAGAAATTAGCGTACAGGAACTAAAAGACAAAAAGGATAAAGGCGAAGATTTTCAATTAATTGATGTTAGAGAAGATTTTGAGTACGAAATGTCAAACCTGGGTGGTTTATCAATCCCATTGGGCGGCATTTTAATTGAAGCCGATAAAGTAGATAAAACCAAGCCTGTTGTAGTAATGTGCCGCAGCGGAAAACGCAGCGCAGCAGCTATTATGCAGCTAGAGCAGCATGGCTATACCAACCTTTATAACCTTAAGGGCGGTATTTTAGCCTGGGTTGATGCAATTGACCCTACCATTAATGTTTATTAATTATGTGGAAAAAGGTATTACCCAACGTTTTATATAACATTGGGATCTTTCTATGCCTGATAACCGGTTATCAGTATGGTATTGTGCAAAAGCAGTATGGATTTCTTTTCGGGGCTTTGGTAATGATTGCTATCTTTATTGTTCTTAAGATCAGGATCTTAAAGGACATAAAGAACAATTATAAAAAATAACCCCACACAACATGCTTATTGTAGTTTTAGGTATCATTATCCTCGTAGCAGGTATAATGCTCAGGCGTTCTCCCGGCCCGGAGAGCCGTTATGGTAATTTACTTAGTAAAATAGGTATTGCCGCCACATTGGTTGGTATGCTGCTTTCGGCGGTAAAAGTTATTGACCCAGGTAAAGTAGGTGTGCAAACACTTTTTGGTAAGGTACAGGATGAAGTTTTAGAAAGCGGCCTGCACATCATCGACCCGTTTGTTGATGTAACCACCTTTAGCGTACAAACTGAAAACTATACCATGAGCGCCAAAAGCGGCGAAGGGCAAGTTACAGGTGATGATGCTATCCGTGTTTTATCTTCGGATGGATTGGAAGTTACCATTGATCTTTCGGTATTGTACAAGGTAAACCCATTAAGGGCGCCGTTCATATTCCAAAATATAGGTGTAAACTATGAGGATAAGATCGTTCGCCCGGTTACACGTACCGCAATTCGTGATAATGCAGTAAATTACCAGGCCGTTGATCTGTATTCAACCAAACGCGAAGAATTTCAATTCAAGATCAATAAATCCATTACCGATAACTTTGCAAAGAACGGATTACAGGTTCAGCAGATCCTGGTTCGTAACATAACCTTACCTGCTACCGTGCGTGCAAGTATTGAATCAAAGATCCAGGCCGAGCAGGATGCACAAAAAATGCAGTTTGTTTTACAAAAAGAACGCCAGGAAGCCGACCGTAAACGCGTAGAGGCACAAGGTATAGCCGATTATCAAAAAATCCTTTCAACAGGGTTAACGGATAAACAGCTTCAGTACCAATCTATCCTTGCACAAAAGGACATTGCCTTATCGCCAAATACAAAAATTATTATAATGGGTGGCAAAGGTGGTAACCCCATCATGCTGAGCGATAAATAGTATTCTTCTATCTGCTCAAAAAAATCAGCCCCTTTAAGCTTGCGTTTAAGGGGGCTTTTTATGTAAGTGTATTTGTATTAATCAGCTCAATTATTATTACTCAAGCTTTATCCCTAACCCGGCATCATTATTCAATATCCAGCGGCCATTGGCAAAGGCCGGCATTTTATAAGGATTATTACTGGTTAAAAACGGACCGTCAAGATCGGCCCAATCGCATTGCGGGGCAAAGGCAATTCCCGCCAGGGTAGCACAACTGGTTTCGCTCATGCAGCCAATCATCAGCTTTAAATCAAGCTCACGGGCCTTTAATATCATCTGGTGAGCCTCATATATGCCTGCCGATTTCATCAGCTTTATATTGATACCATGATATACGCCTTTTGCCTTCGCCACATCAGGCAAACGCTGCACGGCCTCGTCGCCAATAATGGGGATGGGGCTGCGTTCGGTAAGCCAGGCATTGCTGTCAATATCGGTTTTTAACATAGGTTGTTCAATCAATAAAACACCCTGCTCATGCAGCCAGTAGGTAAGATCAAGGCTTTGTTCAAGATCTGTCCAGCCTTGGTTGGCATCCACAAACAGCGGCTTATCGGTTACTGATCGAATTGTTTTTATCAGTTCCCTGTCGCTGTCGCGGCCTAATTTTACTTTTATAATCTGGCAATCCGGCGCTTCTTTTACTTTTTGGATAATCACTTCCGTTGTATCAATCCCAATGGTAAAACTGGTTGCCGGCATTTTGGTAATATCGCTGCACAGCAATTGCCAGCAGGGCTTGTTTTGCAGCTTGCCGTCTAAATCATGCAGGGCAATATCAATTCCGGCTTTTATGGCCGGGTTGCCGGGTGCTATGCTATCCAGGTAAGCTATTATCATTTCAAAATCAAAAGGGTACTGGAACTCACCGGCATCTACTTTGCTCAAAAATGCGTTGGCTGTTTCAAAACTTTCGCCCATATAAGGCACCATTGATGCTTCCCCATAGCCAACTTTTCCTTCGTGCTCAACCTGGATAAGCATTACAGGGGTTGAGGTACGCGAAAATTTAGCGATAGTAAAAGTATGCCTGAGCAAAAGTTCAAAGGGTTGATAAGTCAGCTTCATGTTAAATTCAAAGCTAAAATTTTCTCGCAGAAAATGATGCTTATCTTTGCGCCATGCCGGAACAAATTTATTCTCCTTTCGAAGCCTTCAATTTCAGTAACCGCAATTGCTTTTTAACCGGCCAGGCCCTCACTACCGAAGAAGAAAAGATCCAGGTTTTCCCACAATGGCTTATGAGCCGTTACGCTTTGGAAGACAAGCCCTTTAAATTGCTTGACGAAAGCATGGCTACCTACAAGGATCTTAAAATCCCTTGCAGTGCAGTTGTTAACGAGAAATATCTGGAGCCCCTTGAGCTGGAAATAGCCGCCGCTTTTGAAAAAGGCTACGATGCCATAAAAGAGCTTGACGATTTAAAATTATTTCAATGGGCAGGTAAACTGCTGTACGGTATTATTTTTAATGAGATCCAAAGCGGGATAAAGCTCCAGCATTCGCAAGGCGAGGAATTTAATATCTCCAATTCCATTATCCATAAGTTCAGCAACCTGCACCTGATGTTGCAGAGCCTTAATTTGTCGGTAAACTTTGAAGATTTTAAACCTTACAGCGTTTTTTTATTTAAGGTAGATAATAACCAGGAGGAGTTTGGCTACCGCGATGAGATCAATACCTTAACATTTTCGCTGCGCATCAGGGATTTTGGATTGATTATTTGTTTGCAGGATAATGGCTCAAACAAAAGATACCACCAGGAGATATTCCAAAAAATAGAGAACGAGCTTTTACACCCTATTCAGTTCGAGGAATTTAGCGGCAGGGTATTTTACTCAGCCTACCTGTTTAACCGCCTGCCCGAATATAATATTTTACCTGTTGGGGATGATATATACATAGAAGCCATGCCACTGCGTGGTTTGAGCAGCAAGCCTTTATTTGATGATTGGATGAACAAAACCTTTGGCCAGGTACTGGAAAGCTTTTGGAAAAACTGGGGCTTCCTATTGCTCGAGATCATCAAGAACCCTGAAAAACCGATGAGCTTTTTATTTAATGATGACGGCAGCCTGATCAGTGAATCAACGATTGAACTCCCCCGGTAACCTGTAAAATAAACAGGTTTACAATGTGTGGATTTAATGCAATGGTGATCAGCAACCCGCTCAGTGCACCAAACAGGTGCGCATCGTGGTTAATATTATCGCGCGAGTATTTTGACGCATAGTTACAATAAACCAGGTACAGTACGCCAAACAATACCGCCGGTATTCCAAACGGGATAGGCATAATGTACATTTTATCAATCGGGTTAAATAAAATAAAGCTGAATATTACCGCACTCACCGCCCCCGATGCACCAAGGCTATGATACCAGTCGTCGTTTTTATGTTTATAAACTGTTGGCAGGTCGCTCAGTATTAAGCTCACTAAGTACAGCAAGCCAAATTGCCAGTGCCCTAAATAGGTTTCTAACCTGAATGCGAAAAAGTAATAGGATAGCATGTTAAAAAACAAGTGCATCCAGTCGTTATGGATCAGGCCGCTTGTAATAACCGTATAAACGCGCTGCCCCCGCGAAACGCTATACGGGTGCAGTATCATATTGCTGTAAGCGTTATCGTTATAAAACGCCCAAACAGAGGTAAGTACAGTTAATAAAAATATGGCAGACGCAACAGGTGCTACCATCAGAAATTCCATCATTTCAGATCTAATTTAGTATCGGTTAATATTCTGCCAACAGGGTAGCGAAGATATGTTTTTTCGAAATAGATAGAATTGCGGTAAACAAAGTTTAATTGCGCATTGGCGCTGTTAGCCAGTTTATGGTCTTTCAGTTTCTCATCTTCCAGCTTCTTCCTTAGTTCCGGTGTTTTCTTTAACAGGTCGGCGGCAATATCTTCAAACACATAGTTCGAAAAATATTCCTTTTCGCCCAATACCGAATCAAAAAAGTTCCATGCAAAAAACGAATCAACGCCCTGTGGTTCCAGTGTTTCAACAATATAACGGTTAAGGGCCTGGTTGGTGTATACCACATAATCGCCTTCGTAAAATTTAACCTTCATATCAACCGGGTTAAGCTTTACGTTGCTGTGCAAGTAATGGCCCTCAAACGGTTTTTGCGGAGTTTGAAAATCGCCTAAATAATACATTTGCAAATTGAGCGTGGTATCATGAGTTAGGCGGTGCATTACAACACTGTTAAGTTTAAACAACTCAATAATTTTACCCCATGCCTGTGGTATTACATAAGCAATGGGTTTATCAATACTTTCGGTAGGCTTATACGTGTTCAGGTATTTTATAACCTTGGTATAAGGCTTTTCGCGGTCGTAATACAAACGTTTTAAGCCGCTCACCTCGCTGGTTTTGTACATGGCGGCGTAGCCTTTAAAGGTGATGGTATCAACCTTATCATAAGCCACATCCCAGTTTAGTGCAAAAGTTTTTTGGTTGATCACTTCTTCATCGGCTTTATGCTTTAGCTTGCCTATCAGCCGGGCATCGCGCTCATAAATATCGACCAGGTGCTGCATAAAATCATAAGTGGCGTAAACCCTTTTATCAAATGATTTCAGCATGTGCGTTTCAGTAATATAGCTGATGATGTTGCGCTGCGCGGTATAACCGGTTGCAAAACGCGGTGTTTCTAAAAAGCTCACAATACCCGAGTCCGGTAAGCCCCTTTCGCCTGCACCATAAGGGATCATTTCGTACCCACTTTTCTTCATTCTTTTATAAAGCTCGGGCGTTAAGGTTTTGGAAGTATAATCGGCAAGGATAGGGTTCTGTTTGTCTTTTTGCGTTTCAATCAGCGTCATTACGTACTGGTAGTCGGCGCCATCGCTTGTATGGTTATCCAAAAATACTTCGGGTTTCCAGGTGTTCACTATCTGCTCAAAAGCCAGCGCGTTTTTGCTGTCGGCCTTAATAAAATCACGGTTAAGGTCAAGGTTACGGTAATTACCCCTAAAGCCATAGGCACGCGGCCCGTTCTGGCTCACCCGGCTTAGGCCTCGGTTAAGGCAGCCATCAATATTATAAACGGCCACCAAACATATCACTATGTTTTTAGGCAGCGCATTTTTTTTAAGCAGATCGCGCACAAACATCATGCTAGCATCAATACCCTCCGGCTCGCCGGGGTGAATGCCATTGTTGATCAGCAATACCCTTTTGTTCTGCTTTTTGATCATCGCCGGATCAAAAACTTTATCGCGCGACAGTACAATAAGCGTAAGCGGTTTACCAGCATCCGTAATACCGTAGTTGAATAGCTTCATCTGCGGTTCTGTTTTGCTCAGCTTTTGGTAGTAGGCTATAATTTCGCTATAGTTGGCGGTATAGTTTTTATCCTTATTTAGTTCAAAAGGCGTTAGCTGTGCCTGCGCGGTAAAAAAAACAAAACAGGTTAACCATGCTGATAAAAGTAGTTTCATGCTAATAGGGTTTTGACAAATATAATTATGCCGGGTAAATAAAAATGTATCTTATTAGTTACCCTGTGTTATCTCGTCGCGAAGTTTTTTTGGAAGGCTGGCCACTATCAGATTATAGGAGTGGTCAACCATGTCAAACAGCTGTTTATAGGAAAGCGAGCCATTCATAAAAACGGTGTTCCACATTTTTTTATTCATGTGGAAACCGGGCTGCACCTCGGTAAATTGTTCGCGTAGCTCAATGGCCAGTTCAGGGTCACACTTTACATTGAACCTGTCTCCTGTTTCAATGCCGGTTAATAAAAATATTTTACCGCCAACTTTAAAAACAAGCGTATCCTCGCCAAAGGGTAAACCCTCGGTAGCGCCGGGCTTTTTGAGGCAATAATCGCGTAGTTCTTCTAAGTTCAATTTAATTATCTGAAATCTCTAACCAGTTTGTTGTACGAAACCGTGTTACCGAAATAGTATTTAAAGCCAACTACAAACTGCCTGTATTGATCAACCGCATTGTTTTTGAATTTGTTGGTAGGGTCGTTGTAACCGTCAAGTCCTTCGCCAAATACAATGTTATGGATATAACCAATGTCAATGGCGAAGCTTGGTTCATTATAATAGTCAAATATCCTGAACTCGTAACCAACCCTAATGGGGATCATTAAGTTTATACTGTTATCTTTCCCCGGAAAAACATAGGTGAGTGGCCCATTTGCAAGTATTAGGTTGGTGCGCTGAACCTTATTGCTGTTTGATATAAAGCCTACACCTGTACCTACATAAAAGTTTTTTACGGCACTTAAAAACCAGCTGCCTTCATAATCAATAGCGGCACCTAACTGTACATCGGCATGTAAAGCAAATGCTAAATAATTATTTTTAAACTTGCGGCCATACCTGTCTACAGCAACGGTTGTGTCACCGCCCGATAAAGTTCCTTTTTGAATTTCGGCTTCTATAGGTAAGTAGGGATTGTAGTTATAAATAAAATTTAAAGCTACAGCCAAGTGATTATCCTGTCGTGGTATGTTTGTAAAGCCGCGAACGTAGCTGACATCTGTACCAACTCCCATTTCATAATAGTTGTATCCGGCTTGTGCTTTTGCACCGATTGCTGCAAATAGTACAGCAAAAAATAAAATATACTTTCTCAATGCTAAAAGTTGATCAATAATTACAATTTTAGGGGCAGCGTTTACCAGCTCTTCCAAAAATAGAAAATTTACTGATATTATACATGACAATTAATTCCACACTCCACCATACCGTTACCGAACGCTTTTTGCGCTATGTTACCATTGATACGCAATCAGACCCATTATCGTTGTCTTTTCCATCAACAGAGAAGCAAAAAGATCTTGGCAAAGTGTTGATAAGTGAATTACAGGCCATTGGGATTACTGATGCTGAGCTTGATGAGTATGGCTATATCTATGCAACTATACCTGCAAACACCGGTAAAAATGATGTACCGGTTATTTGTTTTTGCTCGCACATGGATACCGCGCCTGATTGCAGCGGAACAGGCGTTAAACCTTTAGTGCATAAAAATTACAACGGTGCCGATCTTATTTTGCCTGATGATAGTTCGCAAATTATTAAATTGAGTGAGCATGCCGATTTAAAAAACCAATTGGGTAATGATTTAATTACCGCCAGTGGCACCACTTTGCTGGGTGCAGATAATAAAGCAGGCGTTGCCGAAATTATGGATGCCTGTTACCAGCTGATCAATCATCCCGAAATAAAACATGGCACTATCCGGATATTGTTTACCCCCGATGAAGAAATTGGCCGGGGAGTAGATAAAGTTGATATTAAAAAATTGGGCGCTTATGTAGGGTACACCATGGATGGCGAAAGCGCTGGCAATATGGAAAATGAAACCTTTAGTGCCGATGGCGCTAAACTTACCATTAGTGGTGTAAGCTCGCACCCGGGTTTTGCCAAAGGAAAAATGGAAAGCGCTATCAAAATAGCCGGGCAAATAGTAGCCGCATTACCTGATGAGCTATCGCCCGAGGGTACTGCCGGTATGCAAGGCTTTGTGCACCCAGTAGCTATTGAAGGTCATGTAGAAACCGCCAGTATTGAGTTTATTATCCGTGATTTTGTAGATGAAAAGTTATCCGATCATGCTGACGCTATCCGTAAAATAGCTGATCAGGTAATGATCAATTTCCAAAACTCATCCTACCAGTTAGCGGTTAAGCCGCAATACCGTAATATGAAAAGCGTACTGGATAAACAACCGCAAATTGTTGCTTATGCTATGGAGGCCATGAAACGGGCGGGCTTAAACGCAAAGCTTTGTAGTATACGCGGTGGTACTGATGGCTCGCGCCTTTCATTTATGGGATTACCTTGCCCCAATATTTTTGCTGGCGAGCATGCTTTTCACAGCAAGCAGGAATGGGTATCGGTACAGGATATGCAAAAAGCGGTTGAAACCATTTTGCACCTTTGCATGATTTGGGAAGAAAATAGTTAATAAGCTTTAATATAAACAGGTTATCAGGCTGCGCTCGAAATATATTTAACCAGGCTTCTTTTAGCCACCGGCAACAGTGTTTGTTCTAATGGGAAGTTAATATCGCTATGTACATAATAAACGGCCGGGTTTGGCATGTATTTATTCCTGCGGATCAGTTCTAACTTTACAGATTCGGGCGTTTTTGTAATGCTTTGCTCGTAAGTTTCTATAAAATTAATGTTGATGCCCCGGTATCTGTCGTCCTTGTTCTCAAAAATAGTGATCTGGTACTCGTAAATCCAATTAGTTCGATCCTTGCCGTTACGCAGGGAAAAATAGCCCTGATACGGCATTAGGGGCACTATACCAACCGGGTCAATATTTAGGCGGCTTTCCACAAAATCATAAATCTCTTTACCAGTTTGTATTGCCGGGTCCATTTTTTGCAGGGCATAGCTAATTATCTGCTCAATTTGCTGCATCGACGGGTCATCATCTACTATTTTTTGGTAGGTGAGCTTTACGGCTTCCACATCGGCCTTAGTAAGGCGCTGCGGAAACGCCTGCTGCATCATACTTTTATTTTTTTTAAAATATAAAAGATTGTTGAAATGGAAGATCAGGTCGGCAAGATTGGGGTAGAGCTTGCTCTTGTCAAAATGGCGGTTTATCTCCTGCAGATAGTCGAGCAGAACGTATTTTTTATATTCAAAATCAATTGAACCCTCAATAAACCAGTTAATCCCTAATTCCTTCATTTTTCAAGCTCCTTTCGATAGCTTAAATTAAACAAAAAACCGCAATTTTGCAATATGCCTTTAGGAACCCTTTATTTGATACCCGTACCCCTTGCCGACGAAGCCGCGGCAAAGTCATTCACCCCTTATTTGGTTGATACCATTAACAGCATTAAGGAATATATTGTTGAGAATGAAAAAACCGCCCGCAGGTTTTTAAAAGAGGCCGGGCTTAAAACCCCGCAAAGCGAATTGCTGATGCATGATTATGGTAAACATAACCGCAGCGACGGCACTGCCGAGTTTTTTAAAGGACTGCAAGCCGGTAATGATGTTGGCCTGATGAGCGAAGCAGGTTGCCCGGGCATTGCCGACCCGGGTGCCGAGATTGTGGAGAAAGCCCATCGTATGGGTATAAAGGTAGTGCCCTTGGTTGGGCCAAGTTCTATTTTACTGGCGCTTATGGCATCCGGCTTTAGCGGGCAAAGCTTTACCTTTTATGGCTACCTGCCCATAGATAAAATATTGCGCAGCAAAAAGATCAAAGAACTGGAAGGCCTGGCAGAAAAGAACGACCAGACACAGATATTTATTGAAACGCCTTTCCGCAATAACCCAATGCTGGAAGAGATACTAAAAACAGCCAATTCAAAAACAAGGCTTTGCATAGCAACAGACCTAACAGCTGCTACCGAGTTTGTGCAAACCAAAAGCATAGCCGAATGGCAAAAGAAAGTACCCGAACTGCATAAACGGCCAACCATATTTTTACTTTTTCATCCGTAGTAAATGGTAATTACTGAAACGCATACCAAAGTACTGATAGTTGGTGCAGGCCCATCCGGGTTAATGTTAGCTGCCCAGTTATTACGGTATGGCTTTCAGCCAATAATTATTGATAGCAGGCAGGGGCCAACCAGCCATTCAAAAGCATTGGCAGTGCAGGCCCGTTCGCTGGAGATCTATCGCCAGATGGGGGTGATAGATAAGGTTATTGAAAACGGTAAACAGGCAGGCGGTGTTATTTTTAACGAGGATCAGCAGGAGATAGCTGCCTTATCATTAGCCAGCGTAGGCGAGGGGCAAACGCCATTCCCGTATATCCTGCTATACCAGCAAAGTAAGAATGAGCGCTTGCTGCTTGATTTTTTAACCTTTAACTGCTGCCCTGTATATTGGGAAACCAATTTAGTGTCACTAACGCAAACGGCGGGGCAGGTTACGGTGCAATTGCAAAAAGGCACTCATCTATCAACGCTTAACTGCAACTGGCTTGTGGGTGCCGATGGTGCGCACAGCACCGTTCGTAAGCAATTGCAGATTCCCTTTAAAGGCGAAACGTACGGACATAATTTTTACCTGGCTGATATTGAGCTGGCAAATGCCGAGTTGAATGATGACCAGGTACATTTATATTTAGCCAAAAAAGGCTTTGCCGCGTTTTTCCCAATGCCCGAGGCAAACCGCTATCGCGCATTAGGCAACCTGCCTGATGAGCTGAGTAATAAAGATGACCTTAAGGTTGAAGATATTTTACCCGGGCTTGAAAAAACAAGCGGCCTATCCATAAAAATAGTACAAACTTATTGGTTCACTAATTACAGGCTGCACCACCGCATGGCAGATAGTTTCAGGCAGCAGCGCTGCTTTTTAGTGGGTGATGCCGCGCATATCCATTCGCCGGTTGGTGGGCAGGGGATGAATACCGGGCTGCAGGATGCCTATAATCTTGCCTGGAAATTAGCCGGCGTAGCCAACGGGCAGCTTAGCGAAAAAATATTGGATAGCTATGCCGCCGAGCGGATGCCGGTTGCTAAGGATCTGTTGAGCACTACAGATAAGGTTTTCAGCATCATCATGTCAGACAGATGGTATACCGCCTTATTCAAAAAATGGGTAATGCCTGCTCTGCTTAAATTTATATGGAGTAAAAAAACCTGGAGAGAGGAGTTTTTTAAACGGGTTTCGCAGATCAATATCAACTATCGCGATAGTGCAATTAACCTGCATATCAGCTCAGCAACAAAAATAAAGGCAGGCGACAGGCTCCCTTACCTGAAGGTTTTTGACGAAAAGAAACAAGCAGAAACCGACCTGCACGAATGGTGCAGCAAGCCAGGTTTTACACTCATTGTATTAGGCAAACTATCAGAGCTTGATCTGTTTTCACTTGCCAAATGGATCACCCAAAACTACCCGGTTGTGCTTAATTTCTTTTATCTGCCAAAATCAGCAAAAAACCAGCATGTGTTTGATGCCTTTGAGGTGGGTAAGGATCAGGGAAAATCATTAATTGTAAGGCCAGATATGTATATAGGCTTTGTAAATGATAAGGTTGATATGGTGCTGATGGATAATTATTTAAAAAACGTAGCAGGTATAATCAGCCCGGTGGCGCCATTCGTGGTTAATGATCCACCTCCTGTTGATCCCGAAATGGCTTTTACTAAAGTTTACGGCCCGCCAGCACCCGGTAACTCAACGGACAACCAATAACCATCCCGAAAATTTCTTGCCGTTTTTAAGATCTATCAGGTAATAATAGGTGCCGGTAGGTACTTCTTTGTTATTATACCGCCCATCCCACGCGGTGGTATAGCCTGTACTTTTAAATACCAAACTGCCATAACGATCAAACACCTGTGTTAATGAGGTGGGGTAAGTATCCAGTGCCTTAACATCCCAGGTGTCGTTTATGCCATCGCTGTTTGGGGTAAAGGTGTTGGGGATACTTATAGCTTTGTAAACCCGCACAAATACATCATCTGTTGCTTCGGTACCGCAGCCCACGCCCGATACTACGTGCAGTGTATAGGTAATATCCTCCAATGGACTGGCAACTGGGTTTAAAACCGTATCGCTGCTTAAATTGGTATTGGGTGTCCAGTAATAAGTTATACCCGTACCGCTGGCTTTACCATTAAGGGTTATGCTTTGCCCTTGGGTAATTTCTTTATTGGCCCCGGCTTTAGCGGTAGGCTTTTTAAGCACATTTACCATTACGGTATCAGTGGCGGTACAGGCATTGCTGTTGCTAACGGTAACTATATAAGCGGTAGTATCAGTAGGGCTGGCAACAGGGTTAGCAATGGTTGCGTCAGATAAGCCGGTTGTGGGTAACCACCTGTAGCTTGTTCCGCCGGATGCGCTTAGGGTAGTATTATCGTCCTCGCAAATGGTAACATCCTTGCCTGCATTTGCTACGGGCTGTGCGTATACATTTACTGTCACAGATGCCGTTGCCGAGCAATTATCCGTGGTAACCGTCACAGTATAATCTCCGGCCGCAGCTGCCTTTATATTGGTAATTGATGGGCTTTGAACAGTTGATGTAAAGCCGTTTGGCCCGGTCCAGCTATAGGTTGTGCCGCTTGATGCTGCAAGATTTAAAGTGTTGCCCATGCAGAGCGGAGTATTAGCCGTTACTGTTGATGACGGGGCTGTGCTCACGGTAAGCGTTAATATATTCGAGGCTATCCGGCAGCTTGCCGAACTGATATTAGCAGCTTCGGCAGTAACCAAACGGTATTGGTAAGTGCCGGCTGTAGTTGGGTTTGCTGTGTAAGTTAATGCGGTAGCTCCGGTAATATCTGCCCAGCCGCTGCCCGTATTTAACTGCCATTGATAGGCCGGGTTAGTGTAACCTGTAGGTTTGGCCACATTTAAGGTATAAGCTTTGTTTTGCCCGGCACATTCCACTTCGGATGTGGAGCCCGATATGGAGCTAAAAGTAGCCACTAATGATGGCCCGTAAGGGCTGAAGGTAATATCATCCAAAGCCAGGTCATTAGCCGGGGCACCGCCACTGCTGTTATTGGTCATTTTTATGATGATGTTTGACACCGTTGCAGGCAAAGTAAAATTGAACGGAAACTGGATCCATTTAAAGCCGCTGGTTTGCCGGGCTATTGAGCCGGTTGTGTAACTCTGTATCACCGTGCCATCTGTAGTTTCGATAGAGAAGGTAATATTAGGCGGGCTGATGTCATTATAACGGAGCAGGTTGCCTATCCACGCCGAAAACTGGTAAGTAGTGCCGCCGCATAAATTATCAACCTCGCGTTTGTAAAAATAATCTGTTTTTGAAAGGCTTGCGTTTACCACCATCATGTAGCCACCGGTATTGCCTGTATGGTCAGTAGTAGTCCACCAGGTATTTGGTGTGTTGGTAGTGGTTTCAATGGTATAGGAGCCATCGTTAGGGAAATCTGCCGAGGTATAACTATAGCTCGTTGTTCCTGAATCCACGGGCAGGGCCCCGGCATGGGTAGTAGTCCCTGAGCCAAAAGTAATATGCACAACAGGATCACCTAAGCTTTGTGCATGGCCTGTTTGGATAGTGAGTGTAATTGACAGCGCGGTAATGGCACCAATCAGAAATATTTTGCCGGGGTAAAGGCTTAGCATCAGGGTTATTTACTTTACTAACCAAGCGCCCGCACATTACTATGCCGGCGCTTTAATTAAACATTTATTTATGAAAAGGGGATCGTGCTGTATGGCCTGGGCAATACATTAAATTTTAAACTAATTGTGGCTGTGCTACTTCGTGGTAGCTGATTATTGAAAGATCTGGCTGCATCCGCAGGATAAATGTTTCGGCTAGCGTGTACTCATTCAGGTCAGATTTTGTTAGCAGCATATATTCGCCCATTACTTCAACCAGGGTAAAAAATCCGGTTTCGTAGTTCAATGCTACCTTGTGCTGGGCAATATCTTCCATGTGCGATTCTATCAGCTCAAACCTCATGGTTTCAAAGCTGATTTTATTGCCAAGGTTATCTTTTAACAGTGGTATATTATTATTTAAGCGGGATATGAAATGACCTACCGAAAAACCCAGTTTATAATGCAGCGAATTAGACCGGCCATCATTTGCCTTAATATCACTAAAGGTTTTAAACGCACAGTTAAGATTATAAGCCTGTGATTTCAGCAGAAACTCCTGGTACGATGCGTTTAAAATGGCCTTTTC
The DNA here is from genome assembly GCF_965277465.1 of Mucilaginibacter sp. Lineage (GTDB taxonomy): Bacteria > Bacteroidota > Bacteroidia > Sphingobacteriales > Sphingobacteriaceae > Mucilaginibacter. The sequence continues at coordinate 247,186 of NZ_CBDICW010000001.1, read as the reverse complement.
AAAACCGCTGTCGGCGCTTGCATCTATCACCTGTTTAAAAACCAGCTTTATTTTTGCTTTATGCATAATGTGTTTTCTTTAGGTGAGTTATAATACCAGACCAATGGTATAAGTTCCCGAATACCCTGCCGCAATACTGCCAACCAATGATATGGTTTCGTTAGCCAGGTCTGTAGTTGAATTGCCAAAAACGCTGTCACTGGCATTTCTTGTCGGGTTTATCCCATGCGCTACGTAAAGGGTTGAAACATTCACCGCATCAGATATGGTTTCTGAAAAAGCGATCTGCCCGGTTTTTTTCAAAACACTGTTTATAAATACTTCAATATGGATATGGGTTGCGCGGCCACTGTACCACCCCGGGTAAACAGTGCTGAACTTTACCACACCTGATGAGTCGGTAACCTGGTAGCCTCTTAGCCAGGTTTCGCCGGTATAGCTTTTTGTGCCTAAAATGCCCGGTTGACTGGCATAGCCAGAATAGTAGCCATTATTATTGCAGTGCCATATATCAACCCGTACGTTTTCAACCACGTTGCAGTTATCATTGGTATTAACCACTACAAAGCTCACAGCAAGCGGTACGCCTTGTTGGCTGTCAATTACATTGCTGCGGTTAAGGGGGTTGGTTATTTCGCCGCCTACGTATGGATACGGGCCTTCTTCTTCGGTTGGTGTTACCACGCAGCTTCCGGCGATTGTAGTAGTTGTTCCGGTGGTTGTGGTAGTTGTGCTTGTACTGCTTTTGGTTGATGCCTCCTTTTTACAACCATCCAGAATCATTGGCCCGGCGGCTGCCGCTAAGGCAAAGGTTCTTAAAAAGTTTTTCCGTTCCATAAACACAAAAATTAATCAGGCTTAATAATTCTATTAACTGATGTAAATTTATGTTGGTTGTACAGCTTATTAAAAAGGGTGTCGGCGAATGGTACTTATGTGCCGATAAATAATTGGGGTTTGGGATAAGTTGTTTGTAAATCAGCTTGATAGTAGTAATTAACCGTGGATGGTTTCTCCCTTGCCGTAGTTTTGCACCACCTGTGCTTCATATGCCAGGAACGCTGCCCAGCGCTTATCAACATCAATATCGCCTGCGTGTTTTTTTGCCAGGCGGATAAACATCGCGTAATGGGTAGCCTCGCTGATCATCAGCTCATGATAAAAGGCAGATAGTTTTTCGTCGTTAATGTTTTCAGACAGTACTTTAAAGCGCTCGCAGCTGCGGGCCTCTATCATAGCCGAAAGCAGTAAGCGGTCCACTAACTGATCTGTTCGGCTGCCGCCAACAATAATAAATTTACGCAGTTCGTTCACGTAATTATCCCTGCGTTCTTTACCTAATACATAGCCGCGCTCCAATATAATTTCATAAACACGCTTAAAGTGATCCATCTCCTCCTGCACCAGCATGATCATTTCCTGCACCAGGTCTGAAAGATTAGGGTTCTGGATAATTAAGGTGATGCCATTGGTAGCCGCTTTTTGCTCGCAATAAGCATGATCGGTTAAAAGCTCTTCAATATTGCTTTCAACAACGTTTTTAACCCAAAGCGGGTCGGTAGGCAATTGCAGTTTCAGGATGGTTTTTTCGCTCACGGGAGCAAAGATAAATGTTATTAGGATTAATGCATAGCAACACTGTTTAAGCAGTTGCCCTAAATTATTTACCTGTACAGATTCTTGTTCTCAATAAACTGCAAAACAGCATCGGGCACAAAGTACTGGATGTTTTTCTTTTTAGCTAACGACTGCCGTATAAAGGTAGCCGACAGCTCCATCAGCGGCGTCATGGTTATGGTTACTGATGGATGGGTAGCAAGGTCAGTGTTTTCGTATCCCGGGCGAGGATAAACGTATATATGGTAATCGCGCAGTATCAGCTTATAGTTTTTCCATTTAGGCAGAGATACCAGGTTATCTGATCCCATTATTAAAACAAACTCATGCTGCGGGTATTTTTCTTTTAAATGGGCAAGAGTATCAATAGTGTACGATGGCTGCGGCAACTTCAGCTCTACATCGCTCACTTCAATATGGGTAGAGTTATCGGTAGCCAGTTTAGCCATCTCCAGCCTGTCGTAAGTATTGATCAGGTCGCCATATTTTTTTAGTGGATTTTGGGGCGATACTACCAGCCATACCTTATCAAGCGCAGTATGGTTAGCCATGTAGTTGGCTATAATTAAATGACCTATATGTATGGGATTAAATGAACCGAATAGAAGTCCTATTTTCATTTCATTTCGCAATTAGCAGTGTCAGTAGCTGTTGTGTTTGGGTGTTTAGCGCTCGGCAAGCTATTGCTTTTTAGCAATAAAAGTGCTTACTAATTCTTCTGCCTCATCACATGCCGTTTGAAGATCGTAATTTTTAAGGATAATATCAAATTGAGGCGCATAATTCAATTCTTTTTCGGCTTTTGCAAACCGTTCCTTTAGTTTTTCTTCACTATCGGTGCCACGGCCGGTTAAACGCTCAATAAGTACCTCCAGGGATGGGGGTTGCACAAATATGGCTAATGCCTGGTCTTCATACTTGCGTTTAAGGTGCAGGCCGCCTTCAACATCAATATCAAATATTACGGTTTTGCCTTTTTTCCAGATGCGCTCAATCTCGGTGCGCAGGGTACCGTAAAAAGTACCGGTGTATACTTCTTCAAACTCAACAAACTGTTTTTTGGCAATGCGGTGCAAAAACTCCTCCGTACTGATAAAGTAATAGTCTTTTCCATGCTGTTCATCGCCACGCGCCTGGCGGGTAGTTGCCGAAATAGAAAACTCGAGATCAGGTATTTTTGAAAGCAAGTGATGTACTATGGTAGTTTTACCGGCGCCTGATGGGGCTGAAAATATGATGAGTTTACCTTCCATTTTGTCATTGGTCATTAGTAGTTGTTCATTACGCCAAGCAAAATGAGCATCTACCAATGGCTATTGGCTATAATACGTTTAACAGTTGTTCTTTTATTTTTTCAAGCTCTTCTTTCATGCCTACCACCAGTTTCTGGATGCTGGCATCATTGGCCTTTGAACCTAATGTATTTATTTCACGACCGATCTCCTGCGAAATAAAACCTAACTTTTTGCCATTGGCATCGGCATTTTTAAGGGTTTCAATAAAATAATCGCAATGGGTTTTTAGGCGGATCTTTTCTTCAGTAATATCCAGCTTGTCAATATAGTAGATCAGTTCCTGCTCAAAACGGTTCTGATCAATGGCTTCGCGACCGGCGGCCTCGCTTAAAAACTGGTTCAGCCTTTCTCTTATCAGCGGTACACGTTTAGGTTCTTCTATCTCGATCAAGGCAAGGTTTTGCATGATGATACCAATGCGGAATTTAACATCCTGCTCTAATACATTACCCTCATCGCTCCTGAATTTTTGGAATGCGGCAAGTGCGTGCTGATATGTTTTTTCGGCAACCTTCCATTCCTCTTCTGATACGGTTTCCTCATCGTATTTAACCACTTCGGGCAAGCCCAGGGCTAATTGCAATAAGTTACCGGTTGGTTCATTAAGATCAATGCTAACGGCCTTTAGCTGCTCATAGTAATGCTTTAGCAGGTCCTTATCAATACCTGCGGCACTAACCCGGGTGCTGGCCTTTTCAACATTGATAGACAGGCTTACTTTGCCGCGTTCAATTTGCTTGCTGCAATCATTACGTAGTTGAAATTCTTTTTCGGCAAAGGGTTTTGGCAGGCGTAAGGATAGCTCCAAAAATTTACTGTTAAGGGATTTTATTTCAACAGTATATTTTGCGCTTTCGGAATCGAAACTGGCAATTCCATAGCCTGTCATTGATTTTATCATGCGCAAAGATAGGTTTTTTGTCCGAAAATGCGAGGCAGCTAATACCGGGGCTATAATCGGGTCAATAGCAGCTCATCTCCTTGTTTAAAACAGTAGGGCTATAAGCTTTAACATTTTTTTACATCTACTGTAAAATACAATCTTTAAATTTGTGAACAATGCGGTATTGGTGTTATACATTATTTATAGTTTGCCTTTGTGTTACTTTTAAGGCATCAGCTCAGGAAACATTTACTTTGCAGGGTGTGATCTCGCGCAATATCAGTACTGAAAGATTAGCACAGGTAATTATAACCAACTTACGCAGCAAGGATATAATGATGAGCGATCAGTTGGGATGGTTTACCATTAAAGCTGCCGTTGGCGATACCATCCTTTTCAAAAAGCGGGATTATGCAGATCTGCGGATCACTATAAACGCCAAACAGGACATCCCCGTTTACATGACACCGGTTATCACACTTAACGAAGTAAGGGTTAACGGGCAATCAAAAAAACAGGAACTGAACGAGATTATGGGCGATTATCGTAAAAAAGGAACTTTTTATGATGGTAAGCCACCGGTATTGTCCTTTTTAACATCGCCGCTTACAGGTATCTATGAGCTATTTGGAAAAACACCGGGGCAGGCACGCCGCTTTGCAAGGGATACAAAAAGTGAGCTTGAGTATGCCGAAGTTCGCAGACGCTATAACATTAACATTGTAAAACGGGTAACCAATACGACCGATACAGTTGCCAAAAAGTTTATGGAATATTATACCCCATCCTTTGAAGATTTAAAGGGCTGGAATGATTATGAGCTGATCAAGCATATCCGGGCATCGTATGCCTACTACGATAAATCAGACGATAAGCAAAAGCTGCAAAGCATAAATGCCCCAACGTTTGTTGATCCTAAAAGGGATACGATAAAGGGTGATAATTAATCGGGTGGCTTAAATGCCTAAGCTCTCGCAGGCTTTTTCGGCAGCTAATTTTTCAGCATTTTTCTTGCTGTATTCTTTTCCAAGTCCCATTACTTCGCCATCAATAAGGGCTTGTACGGTAAATAGCTTGGTGTTTTCGCCTTCCTGGTTAGCAACCAAATCAAAGGCAATATCCCTGCTGTGGCGCTGGCACCATTCAATTAGTTTACTTTTAAAGTTAGTTTCGGTTTGCTCCAGGGTATGAATATCAACGTGCGATTTGATGATGTGGTTCACCAAAAAGTTGCGGGTAAAATCATAGCCCTTATCCAGGTAAACTGCGCCAATCAAAGCTTCAAAGGCATCACCCAATAATGAGCCCTGCCTTGATGAGTTAAGCATGCGGCTATCGTACTCAATAAGCTTATCAAAGCCCAGCTTGCGTGCCAGCTGGTTAAGGTTTACACGGCTTACTATTTTTGAGCGCAGCTCGGTTAAAAAGCCCTCATCTTCATAAGGGTATAGTTTAAAAAGAACTTCTGCAACAACGCTGCCTAAAACAGCATCGCCTAAAAACTCCAGGCGTTCGTTGCTGTTCTTTACTCCTTTTTTTATGTTTTGGGCTACTGATTTATGACGGAATGCCAGTTTGTATAACGACAAATTGCCCGGTACAAAACCGAGCAAATTTTTTAAAACCTTTACGTATTTTCTGTTAGGGGATATGTATAGCTTATAAAAACGACTTATGGGCATCCAGTATAATTATTCTTCGTACTTTTTAAATATCACAGAAGCATTGTGCCCTCCAAAGCCAAAGCCATTGCTTTGAGCTATTCTTACTACTTTTTTCTGTGCCTTATTGAACGTAAAATTAATTTTAGGATCAAATGCCGGATCGTCAGTAAAATGGTTAATAGTTGGTGGAACAATATCGTTTTGCAGCGCTAAAATAGCAGCAATTGCCTCAACTGCACCAGCAGCACCTAATAAGTGCCCGGTCATTGATTTGGTTGAACTGATATTTATACGGTAAATCTCATCACCGTAAACATCCTGAATTGCTTTTATTTCCTGCGGGTCACCAATTGGGGTTGATGTACCGTGTACGTTAACATAATCAATATCAGCAGGTGTTAAACCGGCATCTTCCAAAGCATGGCGCATTACTAATGCGGCACCAAGCCCATCGGGGTGTGGGGCTGTCATGTGGTAAGCATCGGCACTCATGCCGCCGCCAATCATTTCAGCATAAATTTTAGCGCCACGGGCCTTTGCGTGCTCCAGCTCTTCTAAAATTATGGTTCCTGCACCTTCACCGGCTACAAATCCATCACGGTCCAGATCAAACGGACGTGAGGCCGTTGCAGGATCTTCGTTACGGGTTGATAAAGCGTGCATAGCATTAAATCCACCAATACCGGCTTCATTAATAATAGCTTCAGACCCTCCGCTTATAAACATTTTAGCTTTACCCAAACGGATATAGTTAAATGAATCAATAAGCGAATTGTTTGATGATGCACAGGCAGATACGGTTGAAAAATTTGGTCCGCGCAAGCCGTATTTAATTGAAATATGGCCCGGCGCAATGTCCGCAATCATCTTAGGGATAAAGAACGGGTTAAAACGTGGTGTGCCATCGCCTTTGGCAAAGTTCACAACCTCGTCTAAAAACGTTTTTAAACCACCAATACCTGATCCCCAGATAACACCTATCCTGCTGGTATCCAGCTTGGAAAAGTCTAATCCTGCATCTTTTACCGCTTCTTCGGTCGAAAACAGCGCATATTGAACAAAAGGATCAAGTTTTCTTGCGTCCTTTCTGCCCAAAAAGCCATCTGCATCAAAGCCTTTCACTTCGCATGCGAATTTGGTTTTGAACTTCTCAGTATCAAAACTCTTGATCAAGGCAGCGCCACTCACACCATTTATCAATGATTCCCAATATTCAGGAACGGTATTGCCAATTGGGGTGAGTGCTCCAAGCCCGGTTACTACAACTCTTTTAAACTCCATTTAATAGTTTTGGGGGAGTTCTTATTTAACGTTTTTTTCAAGGTAAGCAACAGCCTGACCTACAGTGCCGATAGTTTCAGCCTGATCATCAGGAATAGCTACGTTAAATTCTTTTTCAAACTCCATGATTAATTCCACGGTGTCTAACGAGTCAGCACCAAGATCGTTGGTGAAACTTGCTTCCGGTGTTACTTCACTTTCGTCAACACCTAATTTTTCTACGATAATAGCTTTTACTCTTGAAGCGATATCAGACATAGTTTTATAGTTTTAATGATTAATAGAAATTCTGTGCAAAGAAAAATAAATTCTGTTAAATATCAAATCTAAATACTTTTGCATTATGTTCAACAATATTTTATTGCAAGAGTTTCGATTTGTATTTTTACCGCCGCAAAAGTAGTAATTTTTGAACAGGAAATATTTAAAGTTTGAGATCGACCTCGATTTTGTACTTATAGCAGTAACAACGTCACTAAAAGATTACCGGGTTTGTTATCTTATCAACAAATCTTTAAACTTTAATTTTATAAAAAGTGACGATCTTTCAGTGGATATAAACCAGGGCGAAGCGCCCGTTTTATTCTCTTTATACCAGTATCAGTGGGAATCTACCGAAACAAATTTTTATTTTATAGCTAATAAAGGCTCTGACGGGTACTTAATACCCGAAATGAAAAAGGCCGATTATTTTTTGTTGATAAAAAATTATATAGACGAGAATGACCTTGACAGCCTTGTTTCAGCTATAAATAAGATACCTGAAATTGTTGCCGCAGTAAAGATTGATCCTAAAAAAATAAAATCACGCGAAAATCTATTATTTTAGCGCAAATTTTTAAGCGTAAATGTTACACTATTGTAACAAATTCCAGCCTGTATTAACCAGATAAGTATGAAATTAAATTATAACCGGACTAAGATTGTTGCCACAATGGGCCCTGCATCGGCAAAAAAAGATGTTTTGTTAGCTATGATTAGAGCTGGCGTAAATATTTGCCGCCTAAATTTTTCACACGGAAAACCACAGGATCACAAAGCAGTGATTGATACTATCCGCGAAATAAATGAAGAATATAAAACCAATGTAGGAATCCTGGCCGATCTTCAGGGACCAAAAATCCGTATTGGTTTAGTGAAAGATGGTGGTATCCATTTAATAAACGGTACCCGCATTAATATAACTACGCATGAGCTAATTGGTGATGATAACCAGATTTACATCACTTATGAAACTTTTCCGCAGGATGTTGAGCCAAATGAAATTATTTTGCTGGATGACGGAAAGATCCAGATGCGCGTTATTGAAACCAACCGTGTTGATACCGTTGTTTGTGAAATTATGCATGGTGGTATCTTAACCTCGCGCAAGGGCGTTAACCTGCCAAATACCAAGGTATCCATCCCAAGCTTAACCGAAGAAGATTTAGAGAACCTTAAATATGCTTTGGATTGGGATGTAGATTGGATCGGTCTTTCTTTTGTTCGTACCGGGCAGGATATTATGGATCTGAAACGCATTATTGCTGCAAGCGGTAAAGCTGCCAAAGTAATTGCCAAGGTTGAAAAGCCAGAGGCTATTGATAACATTGACGAAATTATTGCCGCTACCGATGGCGTAATGGTTGCCCGTGGCGATCTGGGTGTTGAAATGCCATTAGAAGAAGTGCCTTTATTACAGAAAATGATTGCCCGCAAATGCCGCGAAGCTTCAAAACCTGTAATTGTAGCTACACAGATGCTTGAATCAATGATCACTACACCGCGCCCAACGCGTGCCGAGGTTAATGATGTTGCTAACTCTGTATTGGATGGTGCCGATGCGGTAATGCTAAGCGGCGAAACATCAGTTGGTGATTTCCCGGTTATTGTTATTGAAACTATGGCTAAAATTGTGCGTAATGTTGAAGATTTAGGTTATCCGTTCAACGCCAATAAAGAAGCTAACAGCGATACCACATCTCCTGATTATTTAAGTGATGCTGTTTGCGGTTCAGCTGTATATTTAGCTGAACATACCAATGCTGTCGGGATCGTTTCTATGACAACATCAGGCTACACAGCTTTTGAAATATCAAGTTACAGGCCTAAAGCCAGTACTTATATATTTACATCAAACAAGCATTTGTTAAATGCATTGAGCTTACTATGGGGCGTACGTACTTTTTATTACGATAAGTTAGAGAGTACTGACCAAACCATTAGCGATGTAAACAGTATTTTAAAGGCTCAAAACCTTGTATTGCCCGGCGATGTTGTAATTAATACCGCTTCGGTTCCAATTTCAAAACAAGCTAAAACAAATATGCTTAAGGTTACAGTTATTGAATAATAGCTGAAAGCTTATAAATTTAAAAAGGTTTTAATGGCTGATGAGGTGAAATACCCGCACAGCCATTAAAACCTTTTTTATTTAACAACAACTCTTTCCGGAACCCTTAATATACTTCGGCCAGGCAAACCTTTTCAATTAAATTGTCAAGGCTGGTAAAGTAGTAGTCCCAATAAATCCTTAGCGTTTTCATATTGTAACTTTTTTGTTATACTCTATTTGGACTATGATAACGAAACAATAGTTTAATTTATTATCAAAAATAATTTAAGCGCCATAAGTATTGCGGTGCTGTTTATTTAACAGGTTATTTAGCTTTCTCATAGCTTTTAGGGTCAATAGCTGCCGGGGCCCAATCTTTAAAAAAGCCCATCACTTTTTCTTTGCTATGGCCTTTACCATCCTCAAGGTAACTTGAGTTTTGGGTATGCAGGCGGTTGCCTTTATCATCTAACACAATAAAAACCGGGAAACCAAAACGTTGCGGATAACCCAACTGCGCAAGTAACTTCTCGTTGGTGTTTTCTTTGCTGTAATTAACATGCACTATTACATAATTATCGCGCGCGTATTTGTTCAGCTCCGGATCCTGTGTTACCAAGTTATTAAAACGGATACACCAGATGCACCAGTTACCGCCAATTTGCAACAGTACATTTTTATGCAATGCCGCTGCCTGTTTAACGGCGCCGGCAATCTCTTCTTTTGCATCAGCAGCAGGGTTATACAGTTTGGCCGTATCAGTTAACTTAACAGCTGCGGTTTGGGCCTTTGCGCCAAAGCCTATAATAACAAATGATGCTATGAACAATAGTTTTTTCATGGATATATATTTAAGAACATAAATGTAGCAATTACACGGTTTATTTGGTTGAAAATTTTAATATGCCAAAATGAACTAAAAAACACGTTATCAACAGTATTAAGCCATTGTAAACTAATTAATTGGAGCCTGTTGGCGTATATGCCGCTGCTTGCGCGCCTGGTGTGGAAAACTCTGAATTGAAATCCATAATTACGAATAATAGATTTGAGTAATACCCACTGTTATTTTTTTTAACCGCCTTATTAATTTTACTATAATGTATTGATATGGAAAAAGATATCTACAAAAAACACCTTCAAAAAATAAGCGCGATTAAAGGTTAAAATGCATTTTACCAAAAATGGGATCAGTGTTTTTGACGTTTAGCACAAAAATATTTCCGCAAGGCAGGTTTTCGCCTTGCCGATGGTTTATACAACCATCAGTTCGGGTACATGCTATAATGCCTCAAGTGCGGTAATTTAATGGGCTGCAGCTAAAGTAATATTGCGGGTAAAGAGTTAAAAGGTATAGATTATGACTATGGGACAATAACCTGATAACTCAAATAAATTGGCGTTTTGTGTTCAGTTTTATAGTTTAATTTTAGTTTAGCCCCGGAGTAGTGCCCGGGGCTTTTTTAATGCTTTAAAGCTATTGCACCTTTCTAAAATCGTAAGGATTGTATTCAACAAAGTCGGCTACCTTAACCCTTACGCCGGTTACCTTACCATTTTGTACCGCAAACGGAAAAACAGCTTTGCCCAATGTAGCATCGCTAAAGGTTACATAAAAGCGGTTACCGCCCAATGGCTGTAAATGTGCATACATACGCGGATGATGTTCAAAGCGCATTTCAAGATCGTTGTTTTCGCCCTGGGTAACGGTCATGCTGCCATAAAGGTCATTTATATATTTGCCGGTATAATTTACCGGGCTTAATGCAGGGATGCGGTTAAGGGCTACCGTGTCGCGCAGTTTCCTGTCGGCTGCCTGTTCTGCAGTGGCCTCTGTTTTGTAATTGGCCAGGTAAACCTCGCTGTAATCGCGGTACTGCATTTTAAAGTAGGCATCCATTATCTCCCATCTAAGGGCCTCAAAAAATTCGTTCTGATCGGTATTGGTCAATATCACAATACCCAAATGCTCCTGCGGCACTAATGTAACTGATGATACATAACCGTTAACGCCACCATCGTGCATTATTAAGCGGCGGTTATCATAATCCTGTATAAACCAGCCCAGGCCGTAAAGCTCAAAATTAAGCTCGCCGTTTAAATGTTTTACGCTGCCTACAATATCCTGTGCCTCGCGTGTGGCTTTGATAGCTGCGGCAGGGATAACCTGCCTTGTGCCCACCTTACCATCATTAAGCAGGGCCATTACCCATTTGCTCATATCATTTATGGATGATGAAATACCACCAGCCGGGGCAAGGGCATCTATCTGGCAATACGGAATGGCCGACAGGCGCCCGTCAATCAAAGTATGCGGTACCGTTCTGTTTAATGATTTTGGCATATCGGCGGTTAAAGCCAGTGTATTGCTCATGCCAAGCGGTGCAAATATGTTTTCTTTAAGGTACTGCTCCCAGGGTTTGCCAGTAACTACGGGTATAATTTGGCCGGCGGTTAAAAATGCCGCATTGGTATAACCCCATTTGGTACGGAAAGGGTAGGCAGCTTTAACCTGGCCAAGCCTTTCAATAATATCGCCACGGGTTAAGTTGGTATTATAAAAAGTAAAATCGCCCTGAAAGGTCTGCAAGCCCAAACGGTGGCAAAGCAGGTCGCGCACTATGGCCATTTCGCCGGCAGGGCGGTTCTCCAATTTAAACTGGGGCAGGTACTTGGTCACCTTATCATCTAACGATAGCTTTTTATCGGCCTGCAGCATAGCTAAAGCAGTAGCAGTAAAAGCCTTGGTATTGCTGCCAATCATAAACAAGGTATTAATATCAACCTTTGCGGGCAGGCCAAGCTCTTTTATGCCGTAGGCCTTCATCATTACTACCTTGCCGTCCTTAACAATACATACAGCCGCACCCGGAATGCGCCAGTTGGTAAGTGCTTTATTTATATAAAAGTCAATACTATCCTTAACAAATTTACTTCTGTCAATATGCTGCGCATGGCTTAGTGTAACGCATAAAAAAAAGCAAACTAAAACAAGAAGTATTTTTTTCATTACTGGGGTTTTTAAAAGGCTTTAAAATGCTAATTTAACGGAAAATTTACAGCAGGAATATCTAAAGGAAAAATAAAAAGGAAAACTATAAAACTTAAGCAATGAACATTAAAATTTACCGATCAGCATTCATACCGACCTTGTTTTTGCTGTTGATGTTTTCGCACCAGGCAACGAATGCCCAGGGCAGGCGAACTCACTGGGCTACAGACGGATACCAGTACTACCGCTCCGGTGGTGCAGAAATTGATGAGCTGGATACCCGCGATGCTAGCAAAAAAACGGTGTTGGTTACCAAAGAGATGCTTACCCCAGCAGGCAAGCAGCCACTTAGTGTAGCCAACTTCTTTATATCTGACGATGGTACAAAGATCCTGATCTTTACCAATACCAAAAGGGTGTGGCGCTACAATACCAAAGGCGATTATTGGGTGTATGACCTTACAGCCAAAACCTTAAAGCAAATAGGAAAAGACAGGCCTGCATCATCATTAATGTTTGCAAAACTATCGCCGGATGGTACAAAGGCGGCTTACGTAAGCGAGCATAATGTTTTTACCGAGGATTTAGCTACAGGTACTGTTAAACAGTTAACAAACGATGGCAGCACAACGCTTATTAACGGCACGTTTGACTGGGCTTATGAAGAAGAGTTTGATTGCCGCGATGGCTTCCGCTGGTCGCCTGATAGCCATAGCATAGCCTACTGGCAGATCAATGCGGCTAACACCAAAAAATATTTAATGCTCAACACTACCGATTCTATATATCCTTATGTAGTGCCGGTTGAGTACCCTGTTGCGGGCGAAGATCCAAGCGCCTGCAAAATTGCCGTGGTTGACGTTAGCACCGGTAAAATTACCTGGATAAATGTTCCTGGCGATACTAAACAACATTATATACCACGTATGGAGTGGGCAGCCAACTCAAACGAAATTATTTTAGAGCAGTTAAACCGGGCCCAAAATGAGAGCAAGATTTTTGTTGGGAATGTATCAAACGGTACAGCAAGGGTGATCCACGAAGAACAGGACAAGGCATGGATTGATGGCAAGTCCCGCTGGAACGGCGGCGACCCTACCGGTTGGGAATGGATAAATAAAGGAAAAGACTTTATTTGGGTAAGTGAAAAAGACGGCTGGAGGCATATTTATAAAATAGACCGTGATGGTAAAGAAACCCTGATAACCAAAGGGAATTATGATGTGATCACTTTAGATTTGATTGATGAGGCCAGCGGCTATCTTTATTTTATGGCTTCGCCGGATAATGCTACACAAAAATACCTTTACCGCATAAAAATCAGCGGTGGCAAGGCTGAGCGTGTTACGCCAGCCGATGAACCCGGAACGCATGGTTACGAGATTTCTCCTAACGGGAAGATAGCGCTGCATAACTTTTCAAACATCTACACACCTTATCAAAGTGAGGTTATCAGCCTGCCGGATCATAAGCATCTGAGCGGAACAGAGATAAAGGTAAAAGAAGATGCCAAAAATAAACCTGAGTTTTTTAAAGTAAAAACGGTTGATGGTGTTGAGATGGACGGATGGATGGTAAAACCAACCAATTTTGACCCGGCTAAAAAATACCCTGTTGTATTTTATGTTTATAGCGAACCTGCAGGTGCAACCGTTACGGATAGCTACGGCACAGGCATGAACGGCGAATATGTAGGTAATATGGCTAATGATGGTTATATCTATATCTCTTTAGATAACCGCGGCACACCTGCACCCAAGGGCAGCGAGTGGCGTAAATCTATTTACAAAAAAATAGGGATAGTAAACATTGAAGACCAGGCAATGGGAGCCAAAGAAATAATGAAATGGTCTTTTGTTGATTCAACCCGCGTAGCAGTATGGGGATGGAGCGGCGGCGGCTCATGTACGCTTAACCTGATGTTCCAGCATCCTGAAATTTATAAAACAGGTATTGCGGTGGCCGCTGTAGGCTGGCAGTTAACGTATGATAACATTTACCAGGAGCGTTACATGGGCGTACCTATTGATGATGCAAGCCGCGCCGTATTTATAAAAGGATCGCCAATTACCTATGCAAAAAACTTGAAAGGTAATTTGCTTTATGTACATGGTACAGGCGATGATAACGTACACTATAAAAATGCCGAAATGCTGATCAACGAGTTGGTGAAGTATAACAGGCAGTTCCAGCTAATGTCATACCCTAACAGGTCGCATGGTATTTACGAGGGGCCTGGTACAAGCCTGCACTTACGTACATTATATACCCAGTATTTAAAAGATCATTGCCCTCCGGGAGGCAGATAGGCTTATACCTAAACAAAAAAGGTGCTTACCATTTGGTAAGCACCTTTTTTGTTTATAGTAACTATGTAATATTAACTGCAAGGGCAGCAATTCATTTCGTTTTGGTTTTTTAAAGCGCCGGTACTGAACTTAGCTGGCAATTGTTCTATATAATAAACCAATGTAGCCAACAAGGCTGGGGTAAAGTATTTTAGCCTGCTCAGGTTTTCGGGAGTTAAGCCAATATACATCCATATTGAATTCCTGGGCATTTTCTCATATATCTCCGGCAGGGCAGCGGCAATTAATGATTGCATAACCCATCCAAGGGCATGCGGCGCTTTGCTTATTATTTTTTCGGGGATGAGGTTATGTATGCTCATGACGGTAGTGGTATGTTTGAATCCGCCACAAAAATAAGCTCAATTATTGGAAAGCGTGAGCTATAAGCGTTGAAACATCTATATTTTACAAACATGTGTTTAAACCACTACTGGCTGACATTTTTCTGATAATTAAAGGCTTGAAAGCTATTGATTGAAAGGATTTTGCAGGTTGTTTAAAATACCTGGTTGCAGGGCTTTAGCAATAGATATAAAAAGCAAAAAAGCCACCAGATGATCTCTGCGTGGCTTCTGTTTATAGGTTTATAATTGGTTTAGTAAGACATTAGATCAGTACCATCGGTAGTAGCTTTTGATGAAGATCTAAGCGGTGCGCCGTCATTTTCAAAATCAGTTTTGCGGCCAAGCAGGGTAAAGTTTTCGGCAACCACTTCGGTTGTATATTTTTTAACTCCTTCTTTATCTTCAAATGATCGTGTGCGTAATTTACCTTCAATGTAAACAAGCTTTCCCTTTTGTAAAAATTTGGCGGCAACATCAGCAAGCCCCCTCCACATTACAATGTTGTGCCATTCGGTTTGTTCAACCTTGCGGCCATCTTTATTAAATGATTCTGAAGTAGCTAATGGGAAACTCACCACAGACACACCACCTTCTAAGGAGCGTGCTTCAGGATCTTTTCCCAAATGGCCCACTAATATTACCTTATTTACGCCTGACATATATTTTAAATCAACAAAAATTGTATTACAAATTAAAAATATTTTTTATAAATATAAAAATGATTTTTGGTATTGCTAATTTTTTCAGATTTTCAACTGGCACATAATGCCACATTTCTTTTAGTTTAACAGGGCGGTTTTGCAGTGTTATAAGGCGTACATATAGCTTCTGGTGCGTCAGAACATGTTTTTTTACCTCTGATATTTCTTTTATAATAATTTCATCACCAAGAAATTCTTTTAACTCAGGCGATAAAAGTAATTCTTCAGGTGTGAGCAGTGATGGGGTTTCCAGCATCGGCAAATCATACATGTTTGCCCATATATCTTTATCATCCCTTTTGTTCATTAATATACTCTGCTCATCGGCCACTAAAAAATAGTTAAAATACCGTTCGCGTACTTTTACCTTGTTTAGCTTTACGGGCAGGCTGTTTATGGCATTGTTTAAAAAGGCATAACACCCCTGCCGCACCGGGCAAATGCCGCAGGCCGGGTTTTTGGGCTTGCAAAGCATGGCGCCAAACTCCATCATTGCCTGGTTGTGGAGGCCGGGGTTTTGTGTGTTAAGCAACTCATTGGCAGTTTGCTGAAACATCTTTTTGCCTTTGGTGCTGTTTATGGGCTCATCAATACCAAAATAGCGGGCTATAACGCGGTACACGTTACCATCAACTACGGCCCTTGCCTCGTTTGCCGAAAACGAGGATATGGCCGCAGCTGTGTACTCGCCAATCCCTTTTAGTTTAATTAGCTGCTCATAGCTTTGCGGAAACCTTCCATCATAAACCTCCTGCACCATTCGTGCCGTTTTAAGCATGTTGCGCCCTCTTGAATAATAACCCAGACCCTGCCATAGTTTAAGTATATCATCCTCATCAGCAGCGGCAAAGCTGCTTACGGTAGGATATTTTTCAACAAAGCGGTTAAAATAAGGCATGCCCTGCTCAACCCTTGTTTGCTGCAAAATTATTTCAGAAAGCCATATCACATAAGCGTCATAAGTTTTACGCCATGGCAGATCACGTTTATTTTTTTGATACCATTGTACCAGTTCATTGCTAAAATCCATTGTTTGCAAAAGTAATGATGAAGGCTGCTGTTTATGCTGATTTTTTTGGCTTTAAGCTGTATTTCAGCTGGTAATAAAAATAATATGTTAATTATTTCAATCTTTAGTAATAAAGCGATACTTTTGCAACCCCAAATCAGTTAAGTAATTATATAATAAATAAAAGTAAATCAGATATGACTAAGGCGGAAATTATAACTGAAATCTCATCCAAGACAGGTATTGAGAAAGTTGACGTTCAGGAAACTGTTGAGGCGTTTTTTAAAGTAGTAAAAACCTCAATGATGGGTGGTGAAAACGTTTATGTAAGAGGTTTCGGAAGTTTTGTTGTTAAGAAAAGAGCTAAAAAAACAGCACGTAATATTTCAAAGAATACTGCCATAATCATCCCGGAGCATTTCGTTCCAAGTTTTAAACCGGCAAAAACTTTTGTTGATAAAGTTAGAACTGGTAACAAAGTAACCAATTAATTTCAGGCAATGTATAAGAAACAAATAGTCGTAATCGTAATAGTTTTTGCTGTTATGGGCTGTTTGTTTTTTATGCCTGTAAAGGGCCTTATAAAGCCAAAAGAAGCACAAGGCCATACTAACAAGGTAACTGCTGAAAGCAAACCGGTTACTAATGTAACGGTTGAGATGGTATCAGCCCCTGCAAAAATTTTAATAGGCCCGGCATTAGCCGCGCAGATCAATGATCTGGAAGGCCAGTTAAAAAATGCTTCGGGTGTGGATGCGCAGCTCGATCTGCAAAAGAAACTGGCCAAGGCATGGGATGATGTAAATCAACCGGCACCGGCAGCTTATTATTACCAGGCGGTAGCCCGCAAAGAGAACAAGTTTGAGGATTGGTTAAATGCAGGCAGCCATTTTAATGATGCCTTTAAACTAACCACTCAGGACACATTAACTCAACCATCATTTGTAGTAAATGGTATTGAGTGTTACAAAAATGCTGTTAAACTTAAACCTGCTGACCTGAGCGCTAAAACCGGTTTAGGTATTGCTTATGTAAACCAAACCAGCATGGGCATGACAGATCCTGAAGGCGGTTCGCCGATGCAGGGAATTATGTTATTGCTGGATGTTGTAAAGCAGGACCCAAACAACAGGAATGCAAACCTGAGCTTAGGAATGTTTGCAATGAAATCAGGCCAGTACGAAAAGGCTGTGGTAAGGTTTAAAAACATTATTGCACAAAAGCCCGAAGTTGAACCTTATTTTTACCTTGCAGAAAGCTATAAACAGCTTGGAATGAAAAAGGAAGCTATTGAAGCTTACCAGAAATGTAAGGAAATGATGCCTGATCAGGCTTTTGATCAACGCATTGACGAGTATATAAAGGAATTAAAGAATTAATCACAATTAAAAATTATTATTATGCCGAGCGGTAAAAAACGTAAAAGACACAAAATGGCTACCCACAAACGTAAAAAACGTTTAAGAAAAAACAGACATAAAAAGAAATAAGCTAATACCTCAGCTTATACACCTGTCTTTTGTAAAAAAGACAGGTTAATTTGTTTTTTTACCCACTTATTAACATGCGGTTTTAATCGTTTTAAGAAATGGAGTAGCAATTGATAAAAGAATTAATTATCGATTCATCCCCCAGCGGGACTACTATTGCATTATTACAGGATAAACAACTTGTAGAGCTACACAAAGAGCAGGTCAGCAACAATTATACGGTTGGTGATATCTATCTCGGGCGTATCAAAAAGATCATGCCAGGGCTAAATGCTGCATTTGTTGATGTAGGTTACGAGAAGGATGCCTTTTTGCATTACCTTGATCTTGGTCCGCAGGTTCAGAGCCTGCTTAAACTAACCAAGCAAGTACGTAGCGGGGGATACCAGTCAAAGCTTTTAGATAATTTTAAGCCGGAAGCTGATATTAACAAAGGAGGAAAGATCTCTGAGTTATTATCAAAAAGCCAGCTTATACCTGTGCAGATAGCTAAGGAGCCTATTTCAACAAAAGGCCCCCGCTTAAGCTCGGATATATCTATCGCCGGACGCTATGTCGTATTGGTGCCGTTTTCGGAGGTTATCTCTATCTCAAAAAAGATAAAGAGCAACACCGAACGCAACCGTTTACGCAAAATTGTAGAGAGTATTAAACCAAAGCATTTTGGAGTAATTATTCGTACAGTTTCCGAAGGTAAGGGTGTTGAAGAAATGCAGAAGGATTTGCTTGATCTGATCTCTAAATGGGAGTCGTTCATCACCCGCCTGCCATCAATTGAGCCAGCCAAAAAGGTGTTAGGCGAAATTGACCGTACTTCAACATTATTGCGTGATATCCTTAACCCGGATTTTCATCATATTTATGTGAACGATAACAGCATGTTTGAAGAAGTGCGCTCGTACGTTCATGAAATATCACCTGATTTGGAAAGTATTGTCCGCTTCCATAAAAATGGAACGCCGATATTTGAACATTACGGGGTTGATAAACAAATAAAATCAGCTTTTGGTAAAACAGTGAACCTTGCAGGCGGTGCTTACCTGGTAATTGAGCATACCGAAGCATTGCACGTTATTGACGTAAACAGCGGTAACCGCACAGCCAGTAAAGAAAACCAGGAGGAGAATGCCTTCCAGGTAAATAAAGAGGCTGCTAAAGAAATTGCACGTCAGCTGCGCCTGCGTGATATGGGTGGTATTGTGGTGATCGATTTTATCGATATGCATAAACCAAACAACCGCAAGGATCTGTTTGACTACCTGCGTGGCGAAATGGCACACGACAGGGCTAAGCATACTATTTTACCGCCAAGTAAATTTGGACTGGTACAAATAACCCGCCAGCGTGTAAGGCCTGAGATGAACATCGTTACTAACGAGGTTTGCCCAACCTGCCACGGTACGGGTGCTATACGTCCTACCATTTTATTGCTGGATGATATTGAGAACAACTTTAATTACATATTGGTTGAGCAGAACGAGAAAAGCATTACGCTTTGTGTTCATCCGTATATTGAAGCTTATATCAAAAAAGGAATTATCAGCCGCCAGGTAAAATGGTTTATGAAATATAACCAGTGGATAAAGGTTAAAAGCAACCCTGCTTACCAGATCACTGAGTTTCATTTCTTCTCGGCTAAAGACGAAGAGATAAAATTATAATTACGATTTTAGATTTACGATTTACGATTTTTTTTAAATTGTAAATCGTAAGCCTAAAAATCGAATCTTCTCATTTTACTGATCATTCAGTTTTGTTTATTGATAAATTGCTATTATATTTAGTAATTGGTTTAGTTATTAAATATGACAGGGAATTTAGCCCAAGTTATTGCTTTGGTATCGTTCGGCAACGATTTTCTTCAAACATCAACACTACCTTCTGATTTTTATCCGGATAATTCAACTTTTCAATTTTGTAATAGCGTAAAATTTGTTGCTCTCAAGAAATCAATCCTTAATTTAAAAATTAAAGAAAAGACTATTGCGGATAATCCTTATTTATGGTTTGAACTACTAAAAAATGAGAACTGTAAAAAACTCGCTTTATATTTTCAAAATTCTGAGCAATCAAAATCATTTGATCATGAATTGGCTGGTTTAGTTGGAGGTGGTGGAAATTGGTTTATAGAAGCGATTTATCATAACCATTCTGACTTTTGGGTGAATAATTGGGAGGTTTCAAATAATAAAGCTATTGAAAAGAAAATTTGGAGTGTTAAATATGGTGCTACTTTATTGAATCACAAAACCATTAATAATACCTATCAATTGCATATAGTATGGGAAGAATTAAAAATGGCGTTAAATGAAATCGCAGATTTTGCCTTTAAAAATACGACTACTAATTGGGGAGAGACTTTTGAGAATGCGGCCAAAAATTTGAGTAGTCAGACCCCGGAAAATAATTTTTATCATAAAGACTTTATCATAGCAAAAAACTATACACTTCTTGCTCGACAGATAATATATTCTGCAGGGTTAGCTTGGGTATTTGGAGGCATGGGCACGTGGAATGATATGTGTTTTAATAATGATGAAATTAATAATCTGTATAACAAGCTTTCAGAAAAGTTGTATAACTGTATAAATAAAAGTATCATCGCTGTCTGCAACTCTTAGCTCTAAATATAAACAATCGTAAATCGTACATCTAAAATCTAAAATCAAATTGGCTAAAACTAAATTCGCGTATTTCTGTCAAAGCTGTGGCTATGAATCGGCAAAATGGCTTGGTAAATGTCCGTCTTGCGCACAATGGAATACTTTTGTTGAAGAGATCATAGAAAAAGCCAATACATCGGTACCAACCTGGAAGGCAAGTAACTCAACAACGCAGCAGCGCGCCAATAAACCTGTACAGGTTGCCGAGATAACTTTTAAAGAAGAAGACCGCCTGCTAACGCCCGACAATGAATTTAACCGTGTTTTAGGCGGTGGGATAGTTGCCGGTTCGCTGGTGCTGATAGGCGGCGAACCAGGGATTGGTAAATCAACCCTGATGCTGCAGTTAGCTTTGAATATGAAAGGCGTAAAAGTGCTGTATGTATCGGGCGAGGAAAGTGATAAGCAGATTAAAATGCGTGCAGAGCGCTTAGCGCCTGAAGCTACGGATGGTACTTTTGGAAAGGATTGTTTTATCCTGACCGAAACATCAACCCAGAATATATTTAAACAGATAGAAGAATTGCAGCCCGACCTGGTGGTGGTTGATTCGATCCAAACCCTGCATTCATCACATATTGAATCAACGCCGGGCAGTGTATCGCAGGTGCGTGAATGTACTGCCGAGTTGCTTCGCTTTGCCAAGGAAAGTTCGACCCCTGTATTTTTGATAGGCCATATTACCAAGGACGGTATGATAGCCGGGCCTAAAATATTGGAGCATATGGTTGATACGGTTTTACAGTTTGAAGGCGACAGGCACCATGTTTACCGCATACTGCGCACGGTTAAGAACCGTTTTGGTTCGGCATCGGAATTAGGTATATACGAAATGTTGGGCGAGGGCCTGCGCGAGGTATCCAACCCGTCAGAGATATTGCTTTCGCAGCGGGATGAGCCCTTGAGTGGTATCACTATTTCCGCCACTTTAGAGGGCATGAGGCCCATGCTGATTGAAACGCAGGCACTGGTGAGCATATCAGCCTATGGCACGCCACAACGTACTGCAACCGGTTTTGATACCAAGCGGATGAGCATGTTATTAGCCGTGCTTGAGAAGCGCTGCGGGTTTAAATTAGGTGCAAAGGATGTGTTTTTAAATATAACGGGCGGTATCAGGGTGGAAGACCCTGCTATTGACCTTGGCCTTGCCGCTGCCATCATATCATCGCACGAAGATATTCCCATCCCTTTTAAAACCTGCTTTGCCGGGGAGATAGGTTTATCGGGCGAGATCCGCGCGGTTAACCGTGTGGAGCAGCGTATTGCCGAAGCGCAAAAATTAGGCTTTGAACAAATATTTATCTCAAAATATAACATGCCCACTGCCGGGCAGGATAAAAAACGGATAGACTTGTCGCGCTATAAAATTGACGTTAAAGTAGTAAGCCGGATTGAAGAGGTTTTTGAGATGCTTTTTGGATGATGTATTGTTATACAAATTAATTAAATTTGTATATGGCGCAGGTTAATTATAAAGAGTATATAGAAGTTGACCCTGAAATAAGGTTTGGCAAGCCTGTAATTAAAGGCACAAGGATAACTTTATATGATGTTTTTACAATGGCTTGCATCAGGATTAAGCCACCAGGAAATAATAAATGACTTTCCTCAGCTTACTGAAAATCAAATATTGGCATGCCTTGCCTATGCAGCAAATAAAGAACGTATAATAAAAGTAGCTTAATGCGCTTAATTGCTGATGAGAATAATTTCATGGCGTTTAAAAAAGTTGATCCCTCAATGGGAGATCTTGCCATCAAATGAAATCAGGCCATCACAACGCTTAACTGACCAAATGATATGGCATTTTGCCAAAGAAAATCAATACACTATTTTAACTTTCGACGAAGATTTCTCTGAGCTTCAAAATCTTTTATCTTACCCACCCCAAATAATCTGGCTCCGAACAGGTAATGTTAGTACGGTTGAAATAGCTGAACTTCTTATTATGTTAAAAGACGACATTGCAGCTTTTATTAATAATACCGAAGCTGGTATTTATGAAATATACTTGTAGCGGTATCATTCAATACAATTGTCTTTTCTGCGGGTATCTACAATGTAAATTATCTTCCAGCCGGCGGGTGTTTTCATTAACGAAAATACGTCGACACCGCAATGGCTGAATTTATTGCCCAGGTAAAACTTGTACGGCGCCCATACTGTAGCAAGGCTGCCGTCAATTTTAATATCACCAAAGGTAATGCGTTCATCATAAACGGATGCATGCGGCGTTCCGATTACTTTTACAAAATCATTTGCGTTATCGGTTGAGATTACGGCTTGCCCGTCTTTACCGGTAGATATGCTTTGCAGTATCATCTCCTTTGCAAAAGCCACCCTTAACATGGTGCTATCGCCCTTTCGCATGCCATCAAATAAGGTGTTAATAGTTTGCTTCACACCATCCGTTGCCGATTGCTGGCAATAAGCTATTGTGCCGGTAGCGGCAAAAAGTACGATCATTAAAAGTTTTTTCATAACCTAAATATATACAAAAAAAGCCCCGCATAAAATGCAGGGCTCTCATTAATAGTTTATTATAAGATCAGTTACGACATCTTCAGTTTTTTCTGAATATCGGCTACGTAGCCTTTAAACTTTTTATCGGTATCAATTAAATCCTCAACTGTTTGGCAGGCATATATCACTGTGGAGTGATCGCGGCCGCCAAAGAAATGACCGATTGATTTTAGTGAGCTTTTGGTATGTGCCTTTGCCAAATACATGGAGATTTGCCTGGCCTGTACAATTTCGCGTTTACGGGTTTGTGATTTTACCATTTCAATAGGCACTTCAAAATACTCGCAAACTAAGTTCTGTATATATTCCATCGAAATTTCTTTCGATGAGTTTTTCACAAAGTTTTTCAACATTTGTTTAGC
This sequence comes from Mucilaginibacter sp., assembly GCF_965277465.1. Lineage (GTDB taxonomy): Bacteria > Bacteroidota > Bacteroidia > Sphingobacteriales > Sphingobacteriaceae > Mucilaginibacter. The sequence continues at coordinate 223,694 of NZ_CBDICW010000001.1, read as the reverse complement.
CAGGTTCAAATCAATTTCCTTGCGGTTAAGGGTTGATTGTGCCAGCAGGGATACCATTGCACCTTCAAGCTCACGTACGTTATTATCAATGTTATGGGCAACGTACTCAATTACATCGTTTGATAATTCGATACCATCCTGGTAGGTTTTGTTTTTAAGGATAGCCATGCGGGTTTCCAGATCAGGGATCTGAAGATCGGCAGAAAGGCCCCATTTAAACCTTGATAACAAGCGTTCCTCTAAACCGGCAAGGTCTTTAGGTGCTTTATCGGATGTGATGATAACCTGTTTGCCCGATTGGTGCAGGTGGTTAAAAATATGGAAAAAGAAATCCTGTGTTTTTTCTTTACCGGCAAAGTTGTGCACATCATCCATAATCAATACATCAATGGCCTGGTAAAAGTTCACAAAATCATTAATGTTATTATGTTTTAAGGCATCAACAAACTGCTGGGTAAATTTCTCGCACGATACATATAGTACCAGCTTATCGGGCAGGGTTTGTTTAATTTCGTTACCGATGGCTTGCGCAAGGTGTGTTTTACCTAAACCTACACCGCCATATATCATTAATGGGTTAAATGAAGTACCACCTGGCTTAGCTGCTACTGCATAACCTGCCGAACGTGCCAAACGATTACAATCGCCCTCAACAAAGTTATTGAAGGTGTAATTGCGGTTAAGCTGCGGATCAACATTCAATTTCTTTAATCCTGGAATAACAAAGGGGTTCTTTATATCCTTATTTATTGAAATAGGTATCGGCATAGACTGATTTTTTGATTCAGCGCCATTTCCGTTTGAAGGGATATTGGTAGTGTATGGCTTGCTGGATGATGATTGTTCTACAACTATATTATATTCCAAACGTCCGTCATCGCCTAATTGTTTTTTTATTGTTTTGCGCAAAAGGCCAACGTAATGCTCTTCAAGCCATTCGTAAAAGAATAAACTTGGTACCTGTATGGTTAATACGCTCCCTTCCATCCTTAAAGCTTTGATCGGCTCAAACCAGGTTTTGAAGCTTTGGGCCGGTATGTTATCTTTTATGATTTGAAGGCAACTATTCCAAACGTTAGTACAAGTTTTTTCCATATAAATTTAATTAAAATATTGATTTCCAACCTTCCAGTTGATAATCTTTTGGCCCGTTACGGAACATCGAATATTCTAAAAAAAAGCGGATAAAAAAATTAATTTTTAACATTTTAGTAAAATAAATATCTGTTTTATTCGACCTTTTTTACCGCGAAATTCAATTTTAAATATTATATTTCGCGGTAAAAAAGCCCCTTTAACAGCAATATTTAACTATGCCAATAGTTTTTTAATTGTTTATCTGTCAATTTATTATAAACACTATGTTCCCGGTTAACGAGGGTTAGGGGACTTACAATTTTTGAGCCACGCCGCCATTGTTGGCACAAAAAAAATGTAAGTGGCTGTAACTACAGGGAATAGAATTTTCAGGAATGTTGATAAATTGTCAGTGGATTAATTTGGCAGTTTGATATTGTCAGTATTCCCCAAATATGTCGCGTAATGTGTCAGCAATTTCACCTAATGTGGCATAGTTTTCTACAGCTGTTAATATAAAGGGCATCAGATTTTGCGTTCCTTTTGCTGCTTCGCTCAAATTTTTAAGCGATAAATTAACGGCTTCGCTATTTCTCTCAGCTTTAAGCGATATTAATTTTTCAGTTTGCTGTATCCTGATACTGTCATCAACCCTGAATACATTAATTGCAGATGGCTCCGGCTCTATAAACTTGTTTACGCCAACCAAAACTTTTTCGCCGCTCTCTATTTCATTTTGGTACTGATAGGCCGAAATTGCAATTTCCTGCTGCATGTAATCCTGCTCAATGGCTTTTACAGAGCCACCCATAGCATCTATTTTGTCAATGTAAACCTGGGCGGCCTGTTCCAATTCGTCTGTCAGGGCCTCTATAAAGTAGGAGCCTGCCAAAGGATCTACCGTATCAGTAACCCCGCTTTCAAATGCGATGATCTGCTGGGTACGCAGTGCTATTTTTGCTGCGGCCTCGGTAGGTAATGATATAGCTTCGTCATAACCGTTGGTATGTAATGATTGCGTGCCGCCCAATACTGCTGCCAGGGCCTGGTTGCTTACCCTTACAATATTATTCATGGGTTGCTGGGCCGTTAAGGTTGAGCCACCTGTTTGGGTATGGAAACGTAATTTTTGGGCCCCCGCATCTGTAGCGCCCAGCTCTTTGGTGATGTGTGCCCACATGCGCCTTGCCGCCCTGAATTTGGCTATCTCCTCAAAAAAATTATTATGACAGTTAAAAAAGAAGGAAAGACGCTTGGCAAATACATTAATATCAAGCCCCTTCTGTAAGGCCGCTTTTAAATAGGTTTTGCCATTCGCCAGCGTAAAGGCCAGTTCCTGCACTGCGGTTGATCCCGCTTCGCGGATATGGTAGCCTGATATAGATATAGTGTTCCACTTGGGTACTTCAGTGCTGCAATATTCAAACACATCGGTAATTAACCGCATGGATGCCTGGGGTGGGTATATATAGGTACCACGCGCGGCGTATTCTTTTAATATATCGTTTTGAATGGTGCCCGAGATCTGGCTGAGGTCGGCACCCTGTTTTTTTGCTAATGCGATATACATGGCCAGTAATATAGGTGCCGTAGCATTAATAGTCATGGAGGTGGTTATGTTTTTTAGCTCGATACCGTTAAACAAAATCTCAATGTCCTTTAATGAGTCAATAGCTACCCCTACTTTGCCAACCTCGCCTTCGGATAGTTCATGGTCTGAGTCGTAACCAATTTGTGTAGGGAGGTCAAACGCTACAGATAACCCCATTGTACCCTGGCTTAGCAGGTAGTGGTAGCGCTTGTTTGATTCTTCGGCGGTTGAAAAACCGGCATACTGCCGCATGGTCCAGGGGCGGCCCCGGTACATATCCTTTTGTATGCCGCGGGTATATGGAAACTGACCCGGCAGTTCGTCCATACCTGATTGCTGGGTATAAACTTCTTTAATTTCGATACCGGACGATGTGGTTATTTTTTTTTCGGGCATATTGCTTAAAATAAATCTTCAAGATCTTTCTTAAGCAAACTGGCACCAATATCATAAGGGTTATCTTCCAGCTGACTTAATGAGCCTAATATGGCTTTACTCAATTCAAGCCCTGTTGCAGTATCGGGTAACGACCGGAAGGCGTTGTTTACAATACCGGTAGTATCCTCCTTTACCCGCTTAACTACAGACCATGCCCTGCTGCTCACATAAATTTGCTGGGTTATATTGTGCTGATATTCATTGCGTGTTTCTTCAAGTATCAGGGCATATAGTTCCTGTGCGGAGTAAGCTGTGGCATTTAACCTGATGAGCAGGCTTGCGGGGTTTACGCGCTCAATAAAAAGCACTAAACGCTCATAAGCCTGTAAGCGCAGTGGCAGCGTTTGGTTGCTGATGGCCTTTTTAAATTCAAGCAGTTGTATAGCTTCGTCCCTGTCTAAATAGGGCTTAACCAGGTAAAAAGCAATCCATACAATGCTCAGGCCTGCTATGGTGTATTTTAAAATATCAAGAAAGTACGGTAAAAAGTTCATGAGTACGAATGTTAAATAGAGGTCATAAATAAACCGCTTGCAACAAAAATCCGCATTTTACATTATATTTGTGTAGTTAATTAAAAATAAGATGAGTACTGCAGTTGAAACAGAAACCGGACCGGTAACCTTTACTGAAGGCGCCGTTAAAGAACTTTTTAAGTTGAAAGATCAGCAAGAGATTGGTGAGGATTTTGGATTACGTGTGGGTGTTGAAGGCGGTGGCTGCTCGGGTATGAACTACATTTTAGGTTTCGACCAGAAAAAAGACGGCGATCAGGAATACATTATAAACGATATTAAGGTTTTTATGCATAAGGCACATGGTTTATACCTTGTTGGCATGCAGATAGATTTTCAGGATGGCTTAAATGCACGTGGCTTTACCTTTAATAACCCTAATGCAGCCAGCACTTGCGGTTGCGGTACTTCGTTTTCGGTATAAATACAAATAGAAATTCAATAAATAATCAGCAGCTCTGAATGAGCTGCTTTTTTTGTACCCATTATTTTACTTCGTCGATAGTTTTTTTTATCCACTCGGGTATGGAGCCATCGCCATAACCTACGCTGTTAAACCTGATAATGCCTGCTTTATCAATTACCAAACTAACCGGGCATTCGCTTACTTTATAATAGGCGAATAATGGCATTGCATTACCAATTATACGGTAGTTGAAAGGGGATACTTTTAAAAAGCGTTCTATGTTTTGCATTTTATCTAAGGAGATAGCAATAAACACGACATCTTTATTATTTTGATAAGCATTAACCAGGCGGTTTAATTCTGGCATTTCATACCTGCAACGCGGGCAGGCTATAAACCAAAAATTAATTACCACAACCTTGCCCTGCAAATCTTCGGGCTTTATAATCGCCCCATCCATATCTTTAAGCGTAAGGAACTTAAATGGATCGCCGGTTTTAAAAAATTTACTTTCCTCGGGTTTTGCAGCTGCCGAAAGTGTTTTATCAATTGCTTGTTCATCTCTTTTTACCAAGATAAAATCGGTGCTGTCACTGTCATCATGTACGGGTTTTAACTTGTAATTTCCGGTAGCTAATAACTTACTCCATTTGTCGTAAGGGTATTTTGCACCATCTTTATTGGTAACAATGGTGGTTTTATTAACTGCATAATCTTCAACCGGGCGGGTAAGCTCAATCTGGGCATTGGCAATAAAAGCTGTTGCTGTTAATAAAATAAGTACAAGAAATTTCTTCATGATCTATACAAGTTTTAGGTTTGATGAAAGTAAAGCTTGTTTAACTCCAAAACAAATTTAATATGGTAAAAAACAAGTGTTTTCAGGGCGATAAATTAACTGTGGCAAACTGTAACAAACTATAGCATAGGTAAGTCTTATCCCTACAGTTTTGTTAATTTTAAACCATGCCTGTCAAAACCTCCTACAAAGAAAATATCTCAATAGCCTTACAGTCAATAGCGGGTAACCGGTTACGTACCGCGCTTACCTCGTTAATTATTGCTATTGGTATTATGGCCCTTGTAGGTATATTAACAGCAATTGAAGGTGTTAAACAATATACTACCGATGCTTTTGCAGGCTTAGGGGCAAACTCGTTCACTATACAAAACAGGGGGTCGGGCCTTAACTTTGGTAACGGTGGGCACAGAAAGGTTTACCCTGCCATCCGGTATGACCAGGCCGAAAGGTTCAAAAAGCTCTTTACGCTGCCCGTTGTTGTGGCTGTAAACTTGCAGGTAACCGGTACGGCTGTGGCAAAATACAATAGTCAAAAAACCAATCCTAATATATCTGTATCCGGCTCAAACGAAAACTACCTGGCTACCAGCGGGCAAAAAATAGCTTTTGGCCGCAACTTTTCATCATCCGAACTTGAGCATGGCTCAAACGTGGTTATTATTGGTAACGAGATAAAAAAGCGCCTTTTTAAAGAGAGCGACCCCATTAATAAGTTAATATTTATTGGGGATAATAAGTTTAAGGTGGTTGGCGTGTTTGCCTCAAAAGGATCGAGCGCGGGTTTTGGCGGCGATAAGTTTTGTGTGATCCCGGTGCTGCGCGCAAAGCAGATCATAGCAACCACCAATCCATCCTTCACCATAACCATTATGGTTAACAGCCCGGCTGCGCTGGATGCAACCATTGGCGAAGCTACTTCACTGTTCAGAAATATCCGCGACCTGAACGTAGCCAATGATGCTAATTTTGAAATTGAAAGAAGTGACTCTATTCAGCAGGAACTATCCGGACAGTTAGCCGGGATGACCGCCGGCGGTTTTGCCATAGGTATTATTACCCTGATTGGTGCAGCCATTGGCTTAATGAATATTATGCTGGTTTCGGTAACAGAACGTACCCGCGAAATTGGTTTAAGAAAATCATTAGGTGCAACACCAGCCGTAATACGCAAGCAATTTTTAATAGAAGCCATTGTAATATGCCTTATAGGGGGTATTGGCGGTATTATATTAGGTATGGCGGTTGGTAACCTTATTGCCGTTAATATAAGCGGCACGTTTGTAGCGCCGTGGTTCTGGCTAATCTCGGCCTTGATACTTTGTACCTTTATTGGGTTGATATCCGGCTTTTATCCGGCTAAAAAGGCTTCAAAGCTTGATCCTGTTGAGGCTTTGCGATACGAATAACCCTAATCAAAAAAGAGCCTGGATTTAAGATCGATTTTATCTGCTCTTAACCCCCAAGGCTCCTGATCATTTATTTATTTACTGCTACTATCGCAATAAGCTGTTTTTTAGCGGATAATCAAAAAGTAGCTTTTCAACATAAGGCATTCGTAAAGCATTTTTTAAAGCATCGGCATGCCTTGGGTGGTGCATATCACTCGATATAAAATCAATTAGCTGCTTATCTATTAAATTTTCAGAAAGCTTTTTGGCTTCCGAGCCATAATAACCGGTTAGTGAAATGGTATTCAGCTGGAAATCAACACCCCAGCTGTGCAGCATTTCAAAATCATCCATAGTTAAGTAAGGGTATCTTTCCGGGTGGGCAAGGATAGGTTTATACCCTAATTCTCTTAACTTTTGTACAACCGAAATAGTGTTTGGTGGTTTATTGATAAATGAAAACTCAAAAAGCACATAATTATCACCCATTACCATTAGCTTGCCGTCATTAACACGCGCTTCAAAAGTTTCGTCAAAATAGTGTTCGGCAGCGGCTTCTATTTCTATTTGTATATTCTCTTTTATAAGGGCTGCTTTTAAAATTTCGAGTGAGCCATTAATAGTTTCGGCTGTATTCCTGTAATAATCAATCATGATGTGCGGGGTGGCAATTATTTTTTTAATGCCCAGATCCATCATCTTTTTTATCAGGAAAATAGATTCATCCGTGTTTTGTGCACCATCATCAATTCCGGGTAAAACATGCGAATGCATATCAACTATTAATGAACTATAGTCAAAGGTGATATTTTTCTTTGCTTCCTTTTTCTTAAATAACCCAAACATGCTTAGCGGTTGTTATATTGCTCACTATAATATTGCTGATAATGGCCTGAAGTAACATCATTTAACCATTTCTCGTTATCAAGATACCAATCAACCGTTTTCTCTAAACCTTCTTCAAAAGTAATGGATGGTACCCAGCCTAACTCGTTTTTAAGTTTTGTTGCATCAATGGCATATCTCAGATCATGCCCGGCCCTGTCAGTAACAAATGTAATCAAACCTTCAGACTCTCCCGCAGCCCTGCCTAACTTATTATCAAGTATGCTGCACAGCAGTTTGATCAGGTCAATATTTTTCCATTCGTTATGGCCGCCTATGTTATAGGTTGATCCGGGTTTTGCTTTATGAAAAATAAGGTCAATCGCCCTTGCATGGTCTTCAACCCATAACCAATCGCGGATGTTCTCGCCTTTGCCGTATACCGGTACCGGTTTGTTTTGTTTAATATTATGAATGGCCAATGGGATCAGTTTCTCGGGGAAATGATACGAGCCATAATTATTTGAACAATTGGATATTACGGTATCAAGCCCGTAAGTATCAAAATAAGCCCTTACAAAATGATCTGAACCAGCTTTTGATGCTGAGTATGGCGAATGTGGATCATAAGCCGTTTCCTCGGTAAACATGCCGCTTTCGCCTAATGTGCCGTAAACCTCATCGGTTGATACATGGTAAAATCGCGTTTGGTCATAACGTCCTTTCCATTGGTGGCGGGCGGTATTTAAAAGGTTAACGGTACCTACAACATTGGTCATCACAAACTCAACAGGGTTAGTAATTGACCGGTCAACATGTGATTCCGCTGCAAGGTGTATTACGGCATCCGGCTGCTCATGTGCAAAAAGCTTGCTTATAAAATCAGTATCAACAATATCGCCCTTTACAAACTTATAATTAGGCTCATTTTCAATATCGGTTAAATTGGCAAGGTTACCTGCGTAGGTAAGCTTATCAAGGTTGATGATTTGATACTGAGGGTAATTTTTTACAAAGCGGCGAACAACGTGCGAGCCAATAAAGCCGGCACCACCGGTGATAATGATCTTTTTCATTTACTTTGAACTATAAAGGGTTTTGAGAGATGTATTTTTCCCACTCCCATGCCGACGACATCATGGTATCAATACCAAGTTCTGCCTTCCAGTGCAATTCGTTTTGTGATTTGGTAACATCGCCCCAAACCTGTTCAACATCGCCACCGCGGCGCGCGCCTATCTCGTAATTCACTTTTACGCCTGTTGCACGTTCAAAAGCATGAATTACCTCCAGTACCGAATTGCCATTACCCGTACCTAAGTTAAATACATCATAACCGGTAAAGCTGTCTTTTTCCAATAGCTTTAAAGCAGCTACATGTGCTTTTGCAAGGTCAACCACGTGAATATAATCGCGGATGCAGCTGCCATCGGGCGTATTGTAATCGTTACCAAATACGGTGATCTTTTCGCGTTTGCCAATGGCTGTTTGCGTAATAAAAGGCACCAGGTTTTGCGGTACACCTATCGGCAATTCGCCAATAAGGGCGGTTTCATGCGCACCTACAGGGTTAAAATACCTTAACGATATAACCTTGTAGTTAGCACCCGAAGCCATCATATCTTTTAATATCTCTTCGGCAATCTGCTTGGTATTTCCGTATGGAGATTCAGCAGGTTTTACCGGGGCATTTTCAGTAACCGGCAACTGCTCAGGCTGGCCATATACGGTACAGCTTGATGAGAAAACAAAGTTTATAGGCCTGCTGTAATAAGCTTCTAATATGTTTATCAGCGAATAAAAATTATTGCGGTAATATTTTAATGGTTTTTGTACCGATTCGCCCACTGCTTTAAATGCAGCAAAATGAATAATTCCGGTAATATCAGGTTCGGCCGCTGCCAGGGCTTTTACACCTTGCTCATCGCAAAGGTCAAGCTGGTGAAAGGCCGGTTTGTAACCTATTATTTTAGCAAGCTGATCTAATATTTTAGGATCTGAGTTTGACAGGTCATCAACAATAACAGGTTCATAGCCCGAATTGATAAGTTCAACTACCGTATGCGAGCCAATAAAACCTAAACCACCTGTTACTAATATTTTTGCCATTAATTTTTGTTGTAGTATGTAAAATCCTTGTGTAATATTTCTTTTTCGGGCAATGATTTAAAGTAATCATAGGTGATCTTTAAACCTTCGCTTCTTGAAACTTTTGGCTCCCAGCCTAAAATAGCTTTTGCCTTGGTAATATCCGGACGGCGTTGTTTAGGATCATCAGTAGGTAATGGCAGGCTGATCAGTTTTTGATCGGTACCGGTTAACTTAATGATCTCTTCACCAAACTCGCGGATGGTTATCTCATCGGGGTTACCAATGTTCATTGGCTGGGCATAATCGCTAAATAATAGGCGGTAAATACCTTCAACCAAATCATCTACATAACAAAAAGAACGGGTTTGTGAACCATCGCCAAACATGGTTAATGATTCGCCCCTTAAAGCCTGGCCAATAAAAGCAGGCAGTACACGGCCATCATTAAGGCGCATGCGCGGGCCATAGGTATTAAAGATGCGGATGATGCGGGTTTCTAAACCGTGAAAAGTATGGTAAGCCATTGTGATAGCCTCCTGAAAACGTTTGGCCTCGTCATAAACACCACGCGGGCCAACCGGGTTAACGTTACCCCAGTACTCTTCCGGTTGCGGGTTTACACTTGGATCGCCATATACTTCAGATGTTGAAGCGATAAGCATCCTTGCTTTTTTTGAACGTGCCAAACCTAAAAGATTATGCGTACCCAACGATCCTACTTTTAAGGTTTGTATAGGGATCTTCAAATAATCAATAGGGCTTGCTGGCGATGCAAAATGCAGAATGTAATGCAAATCGCCGGGCACATACACAAACTTGGATACGTCGTGATTGTAAAACTCAAAGTTTTCCAGTTTAAAAAGATGCTCAATGTTTCTAAGGTCGCCTGTAATCAGGTTGTCCATGCCTATAACATGGTAATCTTCCTTTATAAACCTGTCGCATAAGTGCGAGCCTAAAAAACCGGCTGCACCAGTTATTAATATTCTTTTACGATTTGCCATTAATTTAACCTACTATTTTACGTCCGATGCTGTTATAATAAAAACCACAATCCTTCATTCTGTCCAGATCATAAAGATTACGGCCATCAAATATAACGGCTGCTTTAAGCTTTTCTTTCATGAAATCAAAATCCGGGGTTCTGAAAACCGGCCACTCAGTTACGATCAGCAAGGCATCCGCGCCTTCAAGGGCCGAATACCTGTCTGCCGAATAAGTGATTTTATCACCAATTAATTTTTTAACGTTTGGCATTCCCTCAGGGTCATAAGCAACTACATTGGCGCCGGCGGCAAGCAGCTCATCAATAATATATAAAGCCGGGGCCTCGCGTATATCATCAGTTTCGGGTTTAAATGCCAAGCCCCATAATGCAAATGTTTTACCTTTAAGGCCGCCTTCGCCATAATATTCGCGCAGTTTTACAACCAGGCGTTTCTTTTGGGTTTCATTAACCTCCATTACGGAGTTTAATATTTTAAACTCATATTTATTTTCTTCGGCTGCTTTTGAAAGCGCCTGTACATCTTTAGGGAAACAACTGCCGCCATAACCAACACCCGGAAACAGGAACCTTTTACCTATACGGGCATCGGCACCTACACCTTTACGCACCATATCAACATCGGCACCCACAAGCTCGCACATGTTGGCAATCTCGTTCATAAAGGTGATTTTTGTTGCCAGGAATGCGTTTGCAGCATATTTTGTTAATTCAGATGAGCGCTCATCCATATAAAGGATAGGGTTACCCTGGCGTACATACGGGGCATAAAGATCGCCCATTATCAGGCGTGCTTTTTCATCCATAGTACCAATAACAACCCTGTCTGGTTTCATAAAATCTTCAACAGCAACCCCTTCGCGTAAAAACTCAGGGTTTGATACTACTGCAAAAGGAATATCGGTATTTGCTTTCATTACCGCAGTCACTTTATCGGCAGTACCAACCGGCACGGTTGATTTGGTAACAATAACCTTATATTCAGTAATAAGTTTTGCAATATCCTTGGCTGCTCCAAGCACGTAGCTTAAATCCGCAGCACCATCAGCACCCGGAGGGGTTGGCAGTGCTAAAAATATAACTTTTGCGGGGGCTATGGCCTCGGCCAGGTTGGTGGTAAATGTTAACCTTTCCTGTTTTATATTTCTGTGAAATAACAGATCAAGGCCCGGCTCATAAATCGGCATTTCGCCGGCGCGCATTTTGTTAACTTTTTCTTCAACTATGTCAACGCAAACAACCTCGTTACCCGTTTCAGCTAAACAAGTTCCGGTTACAAGGCCAACATAACCTGTTCCGATAACAGCAATTTTCATAAATTTTTTTTGTTAAATTGTTAATTTCAGTGAACTCATGAGCCGCTATCGCTCAATTTATTTTATTGTGATTACATTTATCCCCTGCGAAGTTAATAATTCATAGCTTAAAATGCTTCTAATATATAACATAGGGATACGATTATATTTCATTATTGTTTGGTTAGTTTCCTTTTTCAACAAAAAAGCTAAACTATGGATAACCGGCCGAAATAATTGTGAACTTATACGTGAAAAGGGTAGTATTTGGTTTCATTTTGCATCACTTGGCGAGTTTGAGCAGGGGCGACCCGTTATGGAAAAGCTGCGCAAACAATATCCGGCAAAAAAAATAGTGATCACCTTTTTTTCACCTTCGGGATTTGAGGTGCGAAAAAATACCCCCCTGGCCGATGCGGTTTACTATTTGCCGCTGGATACAGCAAAAAATGCCAGGAATTTTATTGATACCATACAGCCCGAATTTGCTGTTTTTACCAAATACGAATACTGGTATCATTTTTTTAATGAGCTGCATCGGCAACAAATTCCATTGTATATTATATCGGGTATCTTCAGGCCGGGGCAGGTGTTTTTTAAATGGTACGGTAGTTTGCACCGCAGCATGCTTGGATTTGTAACTCATTTTTTTGTTCAGGATGTTAATTCAAAGCAGTTGTTACAAAATATAGGGGTAAGTAATGTTACCGTAAGTGGAGATACCCGCTTTGACCGGGTTTGGGCCAATGCTACTGATACTAAACCTATAAACAACATTGCCGAATTTAAAAACGGGTACAAAGTATTTATTGCCGGCAGTACCTGGCCACCCGATGAAAAGCTAATAGCCACCCTTATTGATAACTACCCCGGCTGGAAATTTATTTTTGCCCCCCACGAGATTAATGAGGAAAAGATAAAGGGGCTGATCGGGCTTCTCCCCAAAGGATCGTTTTTGCGGTACTCTGCTATTTCAAAACTTACAATGCCAATTAATGATTTTAAAGTACTGATAATTGACAATATCGGCATGCTATCATCCCTATATCAATATGCTGATATCGCATATATAGGAGGTGGCTTTGGGGTTGGTATCCATAACACTTTAGAGGCCGCAGCTTTTGGCCTGCCTGTAATATTTGGCCCTAATTATGCAAAGTTTAACGAGGCGAAAGAGTTAGTTGCTTTAAAAGCAGGCTTTAGTATTACCAATGAAGCGGGATTGAAAGCCATAACCAACAGTTTAATAAACGATGTGCCTTTTTATAATGGTGCAGCTCAAAAAGCCAGCAGCTATGTAAAAAACAATACCGGTGCAACCGGTGCTATTGTTGATTATATTGATAAGGTATTATCATGATGCAGCCGCCGGGTTAAACTTCCAGCAGATGCATCATTTTAATTGTTTTAGTCGGTTATGTGGAAGGTTGCTTTTACCTGGTTATAATCTTTAAAGTTTATGGACGACGATGCCTTAACACCACCCGGAATTATAACATACCTGAAGCTATGCTGGTTTGATATACTGCCATAAACGTTATTATTGTTAGTTACATCAATCCGCACATTGCCAACTGTTGACAGTGCCGACCATGTATCAATCTCGGGCGTGGTACCCTGCAAATAATTAATAATTATAGGTAGTTCGCTAACCTGGTTGGTAGGCCAAATGGTTGAAATGTATCCGTTCAACTTTGCATATACCAATACAACGCCATTATCTAATATTGCCTGGGTTATTTTTGCTGCAGCTATATCATAAGTAAAATGATAGGTGTTAAAAAGGGTGGTTTTTGTATAGGCAGCGGGTGTTACCCAGTCCGAATAAATTACATTAGCAGTGCCTGTAGCACCTGTTGCTCCGGTAGCGCCGTTTGTTCCATTTGTTCCGGCTGTGCCATTAGCGCCCGTTGCGCCTGTAGCACCGATGGGGCCTTGCGGGCCTGTGGCGCCTTGTGGCCCAACGGCTCCGTCTTTACCGCATGATGATGCAAACAGCATAACAACGGCCAATACTAAAAGGTAATTAATTTTTTTCATGTGATTAATGATGAAGTTTATAATGTTTCAAAAAAGAACAAAGCACTTGTTCTTACTGACCCAAAATTGGCGTTCCCGGCAAAAACATTAATCAGGATAATTACTTAATAGTAACCGTGCTTTTACGGAATTTTAACTGCGCAATAACCGATAGCGCCATCAGTAAATTTACCTGATGTTATAAATTATTAATTTAGCAGTGTTGCTGCAAAATTTCTTTAATTCAAACCCGTTATATAAAAGTGATCATTGCTATATCAATAACCTTGTTTTTCATTGTATTACGCTTTACAGTAACTGTTTTTAATTTTGTTTCAAACCCTAAGCTTACCAGGGTAAACCGCCCTTATACCGACCTGGTATCCATACTGATCCCCGCCCGTAATGAGCAACACAATATTTTAAACCTGCTGCAATCCATCCAAATGCAGGATTATGAAAACTACGAGGTAATCGTTTATGATGATCTGTCTACCGATGATACATATACAATTTGTGAAGCTTTTGCAAAGACGCACCTCCGCATTAAGGTTATTAAAGGAGAAGAACTGCCTGCTGGGTGGACGGGAAAAAACTATGCCTGTTACCAGTTAGCAAAGCAGGCCAAAGGCAAATATTTTTTATTTATTGATGCAGATACCACTGTCAATAACAACCTTATAAATAGTGCAGTTTACCGCATGCAGTTACACAAGCTAAGTTTATTAAGCCTGTTTTGCAACCAGCAGATGTTAACTTTTGGAGAACAAACCACAGTGCCCATGCTACATTATATGCTGCTTAATTTATTACCCTTAAGGTTAGTTTATCTTTCAAAAAATGCTTCAATAGCTACTGCCTGCGGGCAATTTATGCTATTTGATGCAGCCACTTACCGCCAAAAACAATGGCACTTGCAGGTTAAGGAAAAGGTAGTTGAGGATGCCGAAATAATGAAACTGGTAAAGGCCAAAGCGCTTAATGGCGAGGTTTTACTGGCCAACGGGATGATAAGCTGCCGCATGTATAAAAGTTATACCGAAGCCGTAAGCGGGTTCAGCAAAAACCTGTTTGCTGTATTTAACTACAATGCACTTAGTTTACTGCTGTATATCTTGATAGTTATTGGCGGCCCTATGATAGTAATAATGACGCTAAACTTTAACCTCATATTTTTTATGAGTGGGTTAATACTACTTACAAGGGTTATGGTATCCCTTTCATCCGGGCAAAATGCCTGGTATAATGTGGTTTTGCACCCGCTGCAAATGTTCAATTTGGTTATTATTGCTTTTTCATCTATCCAAAGGCACCTGGCAAAAACAAATTTGTGGAAAGGACGGCGGGTTTAGCATAATAAATATTTGCCGGGATAATACTTATACCAGCAATGAACATTTTTGATTAATTTTGCAACACAATGGGCGATTACGAACTTCAGGTAACTATTGATCAGGATTCGGGCTTTTGCTTCGGGGTGGTTTATGCCATTGATATGGCCGAGGAGATTTTGGCCGAAGATGGTTATTTATATTGCCTTGGCGATATAGTACACAACGACGAAGAGGTAGAGCGCCTTAAAGCCAAAGGCTTAAGGATTATAGAGCATGCCCAGCTTAAAGACCTGCGGAATGAAAAGGTACTGATCCGCGCCCATGGTGAAGCACCGGATACTTACCGTACCGCTTTAGAAAATAATATTACCCTTATTGATGCATCGTGCCCGGTAGTATTAAAACTACAGAACCGCATCAAAACATCTTTTGATGCCGATGAAAAGATATTGATATTTGGTAAGCATGGCCATGCCGAAGTTGTGGGCCTGCAAGGGCAAACCAATAACGAGGCCCTCGTTTTTCAGGATATAGCCGAGCTGGATAATGTGGAGCTGCCGCAAAATATTACCCTTTACAGCCAAACCACCAAAAGCATGGAAAAGTTTTACCATGTTAAAGACGAGCTTTTGGCTCGTGGTTATAACCTTAAAGCTAACGATACCATTTGCCGCCAGGTATCAAACCGCGATATGGATCTGCCTAAGTTTGTAACCCGGTTTAATAAAATTGTATTTGTTTCGGGCCGTAAATCATCAAATGGTAAGGTGTTGTTTGAGGTTTGCCGCAAGCATAATCCCGATACTTATTTTATATCATCTGTAAGCGAGCTTGAAAAAGGCATGTTTGCCCCGGGCGATAAAGTGGGTATAGCCGGTGCAACCTCAACCCCAATGTGGCTGATGCAACAAGTAAAGGCTGAGTTAGAGAAGTTTTAGGTTAACCAGAAAAGCCTCATCAGGAAATCGTGTTATTGCTGCTGTTCAAACTTTAATTGCGCAATTGCTCATTATCCCGTCATTTATTTTTCTTTGTTCATACTTTCCGGCCTGTGAGTCAAACGTAATCGCTAAAAAAAGCTATTTTTGAGCTTCTGATATATCTATGGCAAAAAAAGGAATTTTACTGGTTAATTTAGGTACGCCCGACAGTCCTGCAACTAAGGATGTTCGTAAATATTTAAATGAGTTTTTGATGGATCCCCGCGTAATTGATATAAATCCAATTTCGCGCACACTTTTGGTAAAGGGTATTATTGCCCCTTTCCGGAGCCCAAAATCTGCAAAATTATATAAGTATATCTGGAATAAGGAAACTGGTTCCCCTTTATTGCATTACAGTAAAATTCAGCACAAGTTGTTAAAAGACCGCTTGGGCGATGAATACCAGGTTGAACTGGCTATGCGCTATCAAAGCCCTTCAATTGAATCAGCATTAGATTGTTTGAAGGCTTCACTGGTTGAAAGTATCCAGGTGATTGCCCTGTTTCCTCAATATGCATC
This sequence comes from Mucilaginibacter sp., assembly GCF_965277465.1. GTDB lineage: Bacteria > Bacteroidota > Bacteroidia > Sphingobacteriales > Sphingobacteriaceae > Mucilaginibacter. Next base: position 207,405 of record NZ_CBDICW010000001.1, on the reverse strand, counting down.
GGCAAGTACAGGATCTGTGTATGATAAGGTGATGAACCTGGTAAAGGACTGGCAAACAATCCCAACCCTTTCATTCGTTAATTCGTTTCACGATAATGAACTGATGATCGAAACCTTTGCTGATAACGGCAGAAAGTATCAGCCCGAAACTTATGATCATATTCTGTTCAGCTTTCACGGGTTGCCACAAAGGCAATTAAAAAAATGCGATCATACCGGAAATTATTGCCTTAAAACCGACGGTTGCTGCGATTCATTGAACGATGTTAACAAATACTGTTATTCAGCACAATCACACCATACTGCAAAACTGATTGCAGAAAAGCTAAATATCCCCAAAGAAAATTATACCATTTGCTTTCAATCAAGGTTAGGAAGCGATCCCTGGGTTAAGCCATATACCAGCGAAATTGTTGCCCAGTTAGCCAAAGAAGGTAAAAAGCGCCTGTTGGTATTTTGCCCGGCATTTGTTGCCGATTGCCTTGAAACTGTTTACGAAGTAACCGTAGAATATGGTGATGAGTTTAAGGAATTGGGCGGCGAGCATGTTCAGTTAGTTGAAAGCCTAAACGATTCGCCAAAATGGATAGATGCCCTTGAAAAAATGGTGAGAGAAGCTTAATGAACAGTTTTTAAGTCAGCAATTAAGTTTGGCTTAAATGCTTAAAATAACTGCTCAATAATATCATCGGCTGATAGGCCTTCGGCTTCAGCATGGTAGCTGCGTACTATGCGGTGCCTTAGTATCGGTTTGGCAATAGCCTGTACATCCTCAATATCCGGCGAATATTTTCCGTTCAATACCGCATGGCACTTGGCGCCCAGTATTAAAAACTGCGACGCCCGTGGCCCTGCTCCCCAGTTTAATAAGCGTTTTATTTGCGGTGTGGCAAATTCGCTGGTAGGGCGAGTTTTGGCAACTAACTTTACAGCATATTCAAGCACATTATCGGCCACGGGAATGTTCCGTACCAATTGCTGAAAATAAATGATTTGCTCGGCATTTAAAAGCTTGCTAACCCCGGTCTTGTTGGTGCTGGTGGTGTTTTTAACTACTTGTAGCTCCTCTTTAAAGGTAGGGTAGTTCAATGCCACGTTAAACATAAAACGATCCAACTGTGCTTCCGGTAGCGGGTAAGTACCTTCCTGCTCAATCGGGTTTTGTGTGGCTAAAACAAAAAATGGTTGTGCCAGCCTGTGGGTAATACCGGCAGCAGTTACCGCTTTTTCCTGCATAGCCTCTAATAAAGCAGCCTGGGTTTTTGGTGGTGTACGGTTTATCTCATCAGCTAAAATTATGTTGGAGAAAACCGGGCCGGGTATAAATTTAAAATTCCTGTCCTCGCCTAATATCTCCGAACCAATAATGTCTGATGGCATCAGGTCGGGAGTAAATTGTATGCGCTTAAAATCAAGGTCAAGTACCTGTGCAACGGTTTGTACCAATAAGGTCTTAGCCAGGCCGGGTACACCAACCAATAAACAGTGCCCATTACTAAAAATAGAAATGAGCACAAACTTAACCACTTCCTGCTGGCCTATAATAACTTTCCCTATTTCGGCACTAACCTGCTCATACGCTTTTTTTAAAGCATCGGCAGCTTCCACATCAGAGCGGTGTTGCATATAATATATTAAGGTTTAACTTCGGCTGTTGTAGTTGCTGATACAGGTGTTCCCCAACCTTTTAATGTTACACACGATTGATATTGCGGATCGATTTTTATGAAGGTTTCTTTTCTTCTTTTCTGGAACCACTCGCTTACCGTACGGTTTATCTTATCATTATTGGCATATTCCTTAATTTTTGGATAGTCCTGTGCAAGGTTAGCCTTGTGCGCGTTAGTGGTTGATTTCAGGTATAATATTTTGTACCCTTGTTTACCATCGGCACCTGTAAATAAAATCGGTTTTGATATGCTGCCAACCTTCATGGTATCGGTAACCAAAGCTATCAGCGGGTCTAATTTATCGGTAGGGATATAAGTAGAGCGTGCTTCAACGTTATCTGCATTCAGCATCATACCGCCATTATATTTGGTATCCTTATCGTCCGAATAAAAGGTTGCTGCTGATGAAAAGTCGATCTTTTTGTTCTTCATTAACAGATCATAAACACTGTCGGCCTTTGCTTTATCACGTTCTAAACTGGCTGGTGTAATTATTGGCTGTATCAAAATGTGTCTTACGTGTACCTGCTCGCCGCGGCGCTCAATTACCTGTAAAAAGTGAAACCCGAAATCGCTTTCAAATACCTGCGAAATTTCGCCCGCTTTTAGTTTAAAGGCTACTGCGGTAAACTCCTTTACAAATGCGGTACGGTCGTTAAAACCAAGGTCACCACCTGATGGTGCCGAACCCTGATCCTGTGAGTATAAACGTGCCAGGTTACCAAAATCTTCACCTGCTAATATTCTTTTCCTTAAGCCTTCGGCTTTTTGGCGGTAAGCATCCTTTTCGGCATCGCTCAGTTTAGGGTTAAACACTATCTGGCCAACCTCTACTTCCTTGTTAAAGGTAGGTAAGCTGTCTTTAGGGATCCCGTTAAAAAACTTCTGCACATCGGCAGGCGTAGTATTTACGTTTGCGGTGATCTTTTGCTGCATCCTTTGAGCAATCAAACCTTCCTTAATATCCGGGCGGATCTCATCTTTATACTGGATAACCGAACGGCCTAAAAACTGCTCCAGTTTATCCGTTCCGCCGGCTCTTTGTATCATTCCGCGCATACGGCGCTCTACATCGTTATCAACGTCATCGTCCTTTACCTCAATACTATCAATAACCGCTTGTTGTGCAAGTAGTTTTTGTGTTAAAAGACTCTGCAATATCTGGCATTTAATATCATTGTTTGGCGGGTTACCCTGTGCAAGGTACGACGCATATTTCAGTTCAACGTCCGACTGGAGTATGATACCACTACCCACAACCCCTGCAATTTTATCAAGTGTATGCTTTTGTGCCTGTGCGGCTGATATTGATAAAATAATACTTAAAATGGCTATCCCAAACTTTCTCATGTATGCTTTATATGCTAATTAAACCACAGACCATTAGTCTGTTAAAAACTCCGAATTTCGGTAAAATTTATTAATTCTGACTGATTTATCAACTGCAATTAATTTATGCAGGCTATAATTGTGCGAATATGCTGATAATGCTTCAAACTGTTTAACTACTTTTGGTTAAAATTTGTTAAAGTGAACATAGAAAATCCCCTTGCCTTTAGTTTTATTATGCAGGATGAAATTTACCTGTTAAACAGCGATAAGGAAAAGTACAGTAACATTGCCGCGGTCCAGCCTGCTGCGGAGGTACTGACTGAAACTATTATACCGCAGCAACCAATTGTAGAAACGCTGCCGGTTAGCTTTAATTACTTAGGCGGGCATAAAAAAGGTTTCCTGATCCTCGTTCATTATCCGGCTGTGGATTTTATTTACGATAAACACTTAACTGCTTTAACCAGCACGCTTAGCCGTTTAGGCTTTGGTATGGATGATGTGGCCATTTTTAACAGGGCAACCTATATTGATGCAGAGTTTGAGGTAATCCATGAGTTTTTTAAACCTCAAAAAATGCTGGTACTTGGTAAAAGCAGCCTGCCAAGAGACCTGGAGGCACCCCTTTTAAATAGTGTGGTACAAAAGCCTGCGCATCGTATTCTGTTCACCTTCAGCTTTGATGAAATGATGGAAAGCAACGAAAATAAAAAGGCGTTTTGGGAACAAATGAAGCAATTATAAGCCATGCAACAATTAGTTTTTGCCACAAATAACAGCCATAAGCTGGAAGAGGTTGCCGCCAAAATAGAAGGAAAAATAAAGCTGCTAAGTTTAAACGATATTGGCTGTACCGATGATATTGCCGAAACAGGAGTGACCTTTGCCGAAAATGCATCCATCAAGAGTAAACATATTTATAACAAGTATAAGCTGAACTGCTTTGGCGACGATAGCGGTTTAGAAATAGATGCGCTAAATGGAGAACCGGGCGTTTACTCTGCACGCTATGCGGGCCAGCATGGTAATCACGCTGCAAATATGGATAAGGTATTGGTTAATTTAAAAGATGCAGCTAACCGTACAGCGCGTTTCCGTACTGTAATCTCCCTGATTTGGAACGGTGACGAATATTTTTTTGATGGCGCAGTTGAAGGCACTATCCGCCATGAACGCTCAGGCACGGCAGGTTTTGGTTACGACCCCATCTTTCAACCGGATGGCTACGATATTACATTTGCAGAAATGAGCCTCACCGAAAAGAACAACATCAGTCATCGCGCTATAGCTATGGAAAAGCTGCTTACTTTTTTGGCTTCCGTTTAAGCTTGCTTATTAATTCTTTTTAATTGCAGGTTTTACCGTTGTTGAATCCTTTGCTGCTTTAACGCCGGGGAGTTTAACAGGCGGGGCAGCTTTACCCGTGCTGTCCTTAGCTGTTTTTATTGCGTCCTTTACCGGGTTAAGCGTGCTGTCCTTAGCTGTTTTTAACCCGGGCAGCTTTAGCGGGATGGCATTACTGCTGTCTTTTACAGCCGTTTTGCCCCCCGTTAATTTACCTGTAACTGGTTTGTTCTTTTTCAGCTTATCGGCAGCAGCCTTTTCATTATCCTTTATTTTTTTGTTGTACGATGGAATGATCGACTCCTTGGATATTGGCCTTTCTTTAGGTTTCCATAAAAAGCCTTTCAATATCTTATCATCCTCTTTAACCTTTGCTATCGGGGTGTATTTATGTTCGGGCTTAACATACCAGCCAATATTGGTTACCTGGCTGTTTTTAAAATCAATGGTCATGCGGCTGCTTAATGATCTTTCCATACCATCCACAATCTTTTTAACGCTATCCCTCGAAAAATAGATACTTTCCGCATTCCCGTTAATATACATGCGGTTCAGCTTGTCATCCTTAAAATAACCGCGCATCCGTTTCCCGGCAATCTGGTTAAAATGCACAGAATCGCCTTTGTCAATATTTACAATGAGCGCCGAGAGGAACATGGCCATGTTATCCAGCTTTTTATGCTTCATCTGTAAAAAAACAGTATCGCCCGATAGCTGCGAACCTTCCGTCCAGATGATCGGGTTTACAAAACAGCGGATGGTTGAATCGCTGTAACTATAAAACATAGAGTCGGCCTTTGCCTGCAAATCAGATTTAAACAGCTTGGCGTGATGGTGCGCTATAACTATCCTTATACGCGCCGTGTCGCTTGGCTCCAGTTTTTTTGCTGTCGCGATAGAGTCATCCATTTTTTGCCTTCGTAAACTATCAGCAGCTAATTGTTTTTTGGTGAGGACCCTTACCGGCTTTTTCTTTACAGGCACAGGCTTGGGCTTGCCAAAAAACAGCGTATGCCTGAATGTAGTATCCGGCGCTATCCAGGCCATTTTACCCACCAAAAACTTTGATGGTTTTTCGGCAACCTTAGCTTTTACCCTTGTGGCAGTATCCCTTATATGGGCAAGCCGTTGCTTTTCCTGGTATATTTTAAGATCCTTGTAAGTTAATATCTGCGTTTCAATAGTATCTGCCGACATATAAATAGAATCGCGCTTAATATGGCTGGTATCTTTCGCTACTGTTTCCTTTTCAGGGCTATTTGTTTTGGCGGCGGTAAGTGCATTTTTAACCTTGGGGTTATTGCTTTGTTTTTTAATGGCCGTGCTCACCATGTTGGTTACTTTGGGGTCATTGGCAAGCCCTTTAATCAATTCATCAGCCTGCGCACGGTTTTTAGGATCGTTGGCTAATTTTTGCAGTTTTCCTGCATTTTTTGTAATGCTATCTTTTGGGGCAACGGCAACTATTTGTTTAATGGCTGCAGGCGTATCTGTTTTGGATGGAATAGAGTTTTTTATCACCTGCGCCATGTTCATATTACCATTTCCCTTTGTGGGTGGTGCCTTTTTTAATATCGAATCGGCTTTGGTAACGGTATCATGTTTGGTGCTGTCCTTTTGCTCGGTAACTATAACAATATAGGGGTCCTCGGTTACAATGGCTTTTTCTTCGGCTTTAAAATATGTGCCTAAGTTGCCTTTTATAATGGTTTTTTGTTCTTTATCAGCAAAGGTAACATGCTTTACAGCGCGGCCATAGCCCTTAACCTTATCATAAAACAGACTATCGCCTTTTAATGATTTGGTACCTGAGTGATACAGGTTATTTTTACCAAACGCAGCCTGTTCAACCACGGTGTTGTAATTTCCATTTTCGGTATACAGGGTGTCCCTGTCTTTCTGGCCTTTGGTGCTGTAAATATTTGTAGGGCCATAAAAGTAGGCTATTTTACTGCCTGTATTATAGCGCATAGTATCGGTTTTTATCAATGCATCGGGCGTGGTAAGCGTTACATCGTACCTGAAGTATGAATCTCTTGTAAAGGCAAAGTAATAACCGTTTTTACTAAGCAGTGTATTATCCTTATTTACCAGCTTGCCGCCATCTGTATACGTGCCTATGCGCGTAGAAGTGTTGTAAGTAAGGTGGTTGGTGGTAAGCGTGGCATCTTTATCAACCATGCGAACATTATCGGTAAGTAGGGCAATTTTGGTATTACCGTTATAGTTCAGCTTATCCGAATATATATTAAGCGTATCGCCCTGGTTAATGTTAACGTGGCCAAAGGCATCAAAGGCATTATCCTGCGGATAAAAGTACGCGCTATCTGACGTTAGGGTCGAAAAATCCTGCTTGAACGTACCCTGGTAAACCTTAACCATATCTTTGCCGTTAAGTTTTATCCCCGTACTGCTGGTTGAACGGATAAGGTTCACTACCGACTTTTTTTGGCTCATTGCTGATACCGCGGTCAATAATAAAAGAAGGCTTAACACATATTTAATCACGTTGGCAAAATTAGTTTTTTGTTGGGGTTTTAAATTAATAATTTTGAAGGATGCTGCCCGTTAAACAATTTATTGATTTTATTGCACATAATAAGCTGTTTAATGCTAACAGTAAGGTACTTGCTGCGGTAAGTGGGGGTATGGATTCTGTCATTATGGTTAACTTGTTAAAGGCGGCAGGGTTTAGTTTTGGTATAGCACATTGTAACTTTCAGCTGCGCGGCAATGAATCAGACAGCGACGAGCAGTTTTGCCGTGATTTGGCTCAACAGCTTGATGTTGCTTTTCACAATATTCGTTTTGATACTTTACAACACGTTACCGCTCATAAGGTATCAACCCAAATGGCTGCACGCCAGCTGCGTTATAACTGGTTTGAGCAGATAAGACAGCAGCACGGCTATACTGAAATTGCACTTGCGCATCACCAAAACGATGCAATTGAAACAATATTGTTAAACCTTACCCGTGGTACCGGCATTGCAGGCCTGCATGGTATTTTACCAAAGAACGGCTTATTGGTTAGGCCCCTGCTTTTTTTAAAGCGGGATGATATTCAGCAGGTTATAGAACAGGGTAATATTGCTTATGCCGAGGACAACTCAAATTCATCGGTAAAGTATGCCCGCAATAAAATACGGCACCAGGTTATCCCTGCATTAAAAGAACTAAACCCGGCGCTTGAGCAAACCTTTGAAAGCAACCTAAAGCATTTCCGAGAGTTGGAGCAACTTTTAGACATTAGGATAGCGCAGCTTAGGGGTGAATTGTTTATTGCGGATAATAATGACTTTCACTTGCCCTTAGCTAAAATAAAAACACTGGAGCCCAAGCATCTTTTGCTTTATAACTTATTAAAGCCTTATGGATTTAATGAAACAGCGATGAACGACCTGATTGCATCGCTTGATAAACACTCCGGGCGAGTATTTGAGGCCACAGATTATAAGCTGATACTTGACCGGGATAAGCTGATCTTAACGCCTAATAAGCAGCAAAGCAATGCGCAGGTATCAATCAGCCTGAATGATACAGAAGCTGATTATGGCAGCTATAAGCTTAACTTATTACACGATGATAGCCCGCTGATAGTAAAAAATAACCCGATGGCCGTATCAATTGATACTAAGCTATTGGTATATCCGTTAACTTTGCGCGCCTGGCAGCAGGGTGATAGCTTTTATCCGCTGGGGATGAAAACGCGTAAAAAGCTAAGTGATTTTTTTATAGATCAGAAGATATCTTTGCACGATAAAAGCGAAGTGCCGCTGTTGGTTAATGGTAACGGGGATATCATATGGATAGGCGGTTACCGCCCTGATGATCGTTATAAAGTTACCGCAGATACTAAAAAAGTAACTATATTCGAATTGTTTAAACGTATATGAGCGAAAAACAGCCCTTTATTGAGAAGCAATACCTTGGCAGGGAATTTATCCCCATAACCATACGCCTTGTTTTGGCTATGTTTTGCTTTGCAGCCTACTTTTTTACCGATGAGCGCGAACGCAATGGCGACTTGCTGGTAGTTGTTGGCTTTGCCATCATTACCATTTCAATCATTATGGGGTTCCTGCTGCATTTTCGTACCCGTATAGAAAATAAGAGTATCCTGCTTAACGGCCTGTGGACTACCCGCCTGGTTAAGATAGATCTCAACAGTATCGTTAAGGCCGAAAAAGGTACTTACAGTCGTTATCTATTCAACAACCCGGTTTATAACCTGCACACAAAAGGCACTATCCGCTTTTACACCGCCGGCAATGATGCCATTCACCTCACCGACCGGGATGGCCTTGTTTACATCATTGGATCGCAACACGTAAATGAATTTTTACGGGCGATACAGGATGAAATGAGGAGCTAATTAGTTATTAATTTTAGCGTGATTGTTTCTTAACCACATTTTTTTGTAGATACACAATACATTTTGTCTCTACTTTATATAACAAAAAAAACGTTAAGCATCCCAGGATGCTTAACGTTAAAAGGGTTTTAGTTTTATTAAAACTTATTACCCCAGGGGTCTTCAATGCCGTACTGTTTCAGTACATCGGCGGGTACGCCATCCCATTTATTGGGTGCATTACCTACGTATCCAATATCTTCAATACCCATTTTTGTAGTGTAAAAGCCCGATGCGGTTAAATCGCGCATGCGGTTAAAAAAGGAAACGCCCTGCTGCATTTCGGGTTTGGCCTTTTTAGGGTAAGCTATTTCATCAACCATTTCTAATTGCTGCCCGTGCCCGGCATCGGCAAATGTTTTGCCAAAACGGTTAAGGCACTGCATATCCAGCCAGCGCAGGCCGCCCCGCATTGGTGTTTGATGATCGGGCATATCTTTCACAATAAACTCAATAAAATCAGGCACCTTAGCGTCTGATGCACTACCTGAGCGTGCATCTTTGGGGATAATAATATCGCCTAAAATGGTAATGGTAGCCATTTCGTGCTCGGTAAAAAATTTATCGGCATGCAGCTTTTTATCACGTTCAACTTCAAAGGGCTGGCGTCCGGCTTCGTCGGGTGCGGCTTCCTTTTTGGTATCATCTTCGGCTAACTTATTGGTATTTGGCTTACAGGCATCCAGCAGTAACCCGGTTGAAAGGGTACCTAAACCTATTGCTTTTAATGTATCACGTCTGTTCATTTTGTTAAATCAAAATACTGGTTAAACGTTTAATTTTTTTCTTTGCTCAATAATATACTCGGCAGTGCGCATTGATAGCGCAAGTATGGTCCATGTAGCATTTTTATCACCCTGCTGCACAAACGGAGCGGCATCAACTACAAAAAGATTTTTGCAATCATGTGCCTGGCACCATTTATTTAAGGCCGATGTTTTAGGATCGTCGCCCATGCGCACGGTACCTACTTCGTGAATGATCTTGCCCGGAGCCTCTAAGCCATAATTGCTTTCTTTACCAGCCGGAGGGCCGTAAACAGCACCCATGTTGTGCATTATCTCCTGAAAAGTATCCTGCATGTGCTTAGCCTGGTTAATCTCGTCATTGTTCCATTTATAGTGGAAACGCAATACCGGGATGCCATATTTATCAACCACTTCAGGGTCTATCTCGCAATAATTATCAATACGGGCAATAGCGGTACCACGGCCGGCCATACCAAAGCCTACACCGTAAAACCTGCGGTAATCGTCTTTTAACGATGCACCATAACCGCCAGCTTCTTTCATTTTACCATCACGGCCTGGTATTGCGCCGTTCATGTTTTGGATACCGCCGCTAAAGCCATAGCCCGGCATGTGCAGGCCGCCGCCATACTCAATATGGTAACCACGCGGAAAGTTTAGTTTTTTATTATCCTTTAGCCAGGGCGAGTAGATGTGCACGCTGCCAACACCGTCTTCGTTATAACGCTTACGGTCTACCAGTTCAGGTAACCATCCGCCAGCGCTTGATCCGGTTGAATCATGCAGGTATTTACCAACCACGCCGCTGCTGTTAGCCAAACCACCTGGATGTTTGGCTGATTTTGAGTTAAGCAGCAGCCTTGCAGATTCGCCGGCACTGGCACCTAATATCACTATACCAGCTTTTACCTGGTACTCCTGCATGTCTTCTTTATTAATGTAAGATACGCCTGTAGCTAATCCATTATCATCAGTAAGTACCTCACGCACCATTGCATTAGCAATAACCTTAAGGTTACCAGTTTTAATGGCCGGGATAACCAGGCACGATGATGATGAAAAATCGCCATAGATCTTACAGCTACGACCGCATTGGCCGCAGTAAAAGCAAGCGCCACGGTCTTTATTACCCGGCAATGCTTCAGTTAATACCGAGCCACGGCCTGTAATTACTTTTACCCCTGCTTTTGCAGCTCCTTTTTTTATAAACAGCTCATTTAAGCGCGGTTTTGGCGGGGCTAAAAATATACCATCTGGTTCATTGGGCAGGTTTTCGACGGTACCGTATACGCCAATCATGCGGTCAACCCTGTCATAATAGGGTTTAACCTCATCATAGGTTATTGGCCAGTCGTCGGTTAGTCCATCTAATTTATGTCCCTTAAAATCATCAGGGCCCATACGTAACGAGATACGGCCCCAGTGATTGGTACGGCCGCCCAGCATACGCGAGCGGAACCAGAAAAACTCGGTATTATCTTTAGTAGTGTAAGGTTCGCCCTCTAATTCCCATCCGCCGTAGGCTGCATCAAAATCACCAAAAGGGCGGGTTGTGCCTGCACCTCTGCGTGGAGATTCATAAGGCCATTTTAGCTGTTGCGAATCTTTGGCGGGGTCAAAAAACGGGCCCGCCTCTAACATTAATACTTTTAAACCTGCGTGGGCCAATATATAACCCGCCATACCACCACCCGCTCCTGAGCCTACAATAATAGCATCATAAACAGTTGCTGATTTTTTGATCTGAATATTATCCATTTTTAAATTAAAGTCAATAGTATAAAATTATTCTCCAAAGCTATCTGGTCAATTTAACTACGACTTACAGCTTCGGGTTAAAATTGAATTAATTAAAGTTCCTTTATTTTAATATCCTTAAATGATACTACAGCGCCATGATCCTGCAGGGCTATGTGGCCTTTAGGGTATGCAGCAAAATCTGCCCAGGTTTTAAATTTACTGTTGCTGATCATTTCTTTCCAGTCGGCACTGCCTATTTGTGTTTCAATTACTTTTTTGCCGTTAAGCCAAAAGGTAAGTGCACCGTTTAGCTTGCGGATCTTTACTTTATTCCATTCGCCGGCAGGTTTGGCCGGGTGCGCAGGTGCGCGCATATCATATAATGAGCCTGCTAAGTGGTTAGCTTTTTTATTATCCTCGGCACCTTTATCATCCAATACCTGCATTTCAATACCGGTAAGGTAGGTTGCTCCAAACTTAGGATCTTCATGTATCCCGAAGATGATACCGCTGTTACCGCCTTCTGCAATTTTCCACTCTAATGATAGTTCATAGTTCTCATATTCCTTGTCGGTCAGCAAATCGCCCTGTCCTTCAGCCTTTGGGTCGAGTTGTAAAGCGCCATCAACAACTTTCCAGGCACCGGGGCCTGTTTTAAGATAGCTGTGCCATCCGTTAGTAGTCTGTCCGTCAAATAGTTTAGTGGTTTGAGCCATTAATGAACAATTTACGGCAGTGAATGCCAGGATACTTAGCAGAATTTTTTTCATCATTATTAATTTAAAATAGGTAGCGCAGCATGCTGCAATAATACAATGGTTAGTAAAATTAGTATTATTTTCTGTTTGATTAAAAATGATAAAGAATATATTAACACTGTTACAAACAATGCGCCCGTATAATTAAGGTTTGATAGATGAGGGGAGCAGGGATTGGAGAAAAATAAGGGGAATAATAGACTGTATATAAACAAGAAAAGAGGTTATTAAACCTCCGTATGTGGTTTTGTTAAACGTATAAGCGTTATACTTTCTGATATTTTTTCAATTCTTTATCAGTTATCCAAATGTGGCGGTCCTTCAAACACTTAGCGCAAAAAAATCTGTGTACCGGTAAAAAAAACAAGAGGTTTCGTCCAGCCCAATTTCTTGGTTTTTCATAATGAAGCGGAGCATAGCACTTGTGGCATTTTAAAGTTGGTTTCGGCATATCAAAAAAATTCAGGTTGCGAAATTAGGGGCAAATAATTTAAAGCCCATAAAGTAATCAAACTTTTACAATGACACTCATTTATAGAGTGCGTTCTAAATAGCGGTTTATGATTGGGTTACGTAAAGTTCGTAAAATTTAATAATACTTTAATGTTAATTTAATAATTTGATTTATTATATTTGATAAGCCAATAACCAATTTATTACCAGCCAATTATGAAGAAAGTTTCCAACATCCTTACCCGTAAGGGGAGCAAAGTTATTGCTATAGATGGCAGTACTACTGTTTTAGACGCATTGAAATTAATGGCTGATAAAAATATCGGCTCGGTAGTTATTACGGAAGAGAACCGCTTTGCTGGTTTATTAACCGAGCGTGATTATGCCCGCAAAGTAATATTGCAGGGAAAATCATCATTTGAAACCCCGGTTAGGGAAATTATGAGCACCGGCCTGCCGCATGTATTGCCTGATTATTCTATTGAAACCTGTATGCATATCATGAGCGAAAGCAGTATACGGTATCTGCCCGTTTTTAAGGACGATAATTTATGCGGCATTGTATCAATGAGCGATGTGGTTACTGAAACCATTTTATCGCACGAGGAAACTATCGAACACTTAAAAAGCTATATTCAGTCTTGATAATTGCTACCTTAGCTTTAATGTTCACCATGCCTGTTATTTGTAATGGTTAATAACAACCACGACAAGCAAAAACCGCGTTTTTTTTATTTTGATGTGCTGCGGGCATTGGCCATAGTAGCCGTAGTGGTATTGCATAACTCGGTAGATACGATTGACAATTTTGGTAAAGTATCCAACTTCGATTGGCTGTCTGCCGCAGTTTATAACGGTTTAACCCGTTTCTGTGTACCGCTGTTTGTGCTGATGAGCGGCAGCCTGCTGTTAAATAAAAACAAAGAATCAACTGTAAAAGAATTATTCAGCAAACGCCTGCCTAAATTGCTGATCCCTTTGGTAGTTTGGAGTATAGTTTATATCGCTTTTCTTCATTATTCAAAGCTTGGCTTTGCACACATTAATATATGGGATTGCCTTTTGCAGTTTTACAAGGGGCCGGTAATATTCCATTTTTGGTTTTTATATATGATGATAGGCATCTACCTCATATACCCGGTTATTAATGCTTTTATTACCTCAGCATCACAAAGTGTGATCCTTTATTTTATTGCAGCCTGGTTTTGCATCAGCTGTGGCACAGCCATAATTGAAATGGTAACCGGCACCGCAACAGGGCTGGAGCTATATGGTTTTATGGGCTATATAGGCTATTTTGTAATGGGCTACTATTTAAAGAATTACAGTTTTACCAAACAAGATACGCGTATAATTTACGGGTTATCGGTACTGGCATTTATTACATCGGTAGCAAGTATCATTATATTTTACAACTACCACATTGCCCATGGTAATGACCTGGTTGAAAGTGATTTTACACCCGATATTCCCTTTGCCATTGCAGGCCTTTTCCTGTTTATGAAAAATTTTAATTTTACGGATAAGGCAACGTGGCTGAAAACTATAATTACCGAATTGAGTATGGAAAGTTATGGCATTTATATAGTACACGTATTGGTAATGCAAACCCTTTTTAATAAAATGCTGCTTAATATACAATGCAATAACATGGCAGTTATTTGGGTGGTGCCGTTAAAAACAGTGGTAATAGTGGGTATAACTTATGGCATAGTAAAGCTGTTAAAGCAGGTTCCATTTTTAAAGCAAACAATTTAAATACAACAATATTACGTTTGGTAAAAAATGTGGAATAACCTATATACTACATAAAACAACAATTTTTCATACCTTGCATACCTCATCACATATATATAGTGACATTTAAGGAATTTAATTTTAACGAACATTTATTAGAAGGCGTCTTAAGCATGGGGTTTACTACCCCAACACCTATACAGGAGATGGCCATCCCCATTATACTTAACGGGCAGGATATTATTGCCTGTGCACAAACAGGTACGGGTAAAACGGGTGCATACTTATTGCCTGTGTTAGATCATATCGCCAAAAACAATACACACCAGATAAGTACGCTTATTTTAGCGCCTACCCGCGAACTTGCCCAGCAAATAGATCAGCAGGTTGAAGGGCTTGCCTATTTTACAGGGGTAAGCTCAATAGCCATATTTGGTGGCGGCGATGGTATGGCTTATGAGCAGCAGCGCCGCGGAATCCAGAATAATGTGAACATTATTATAGCTACACCGGGCAGGCTTATTGCGCACCTTACATCGGGCGTTTTGAAACTTAACCATTTAACGCACTTAGTATTAGACGAGGCCGACCGCATGCTCGACATGGGTTTCTCCGACGATATTATGAAGATCATCAGCTACCTGCCAAAAACAAGACAAACGCTGTTATTTTCGGCTACTATGCCGGGGCGTATCCGCTCGCTTGCAAAGTCGGTTTTAAATAACCCCGAGCAGGTAAATATTGCCATATCGCAGCCGGCAGTTGGTATTGACCAGCAGATTTACCGGGTGCATGATCAGCAGAAAACGCCTTTGCTGCAACTGATATTAAAGAACGGATCGTACGCCAGCATCATTATTTTTGCTTCGCGAAAAGAGATCGTAAAATCATTGACTAAAGAACTTAAGGCTGCACATTTAAAGGTAAGCGCTTTTCATTCCGATCTGGAACAAAAAGAACGGGAAGATATTTTGCTGAGCTTCAAAAACAAGCAGCTGCCGGTTATTATCGGTACCGATGCTCTTTCGCGCGGGATTGATGTTGAAGGAATTGATCTGGTAATTAACTACGATGTTCCCGGCGATCCGGAAGATTATATTCACCGTATCGGCCGTACCGCACGTGCCGAAACTACCGGAACCGCTATAACTTTTGTAAACCACAGAGATGAGCGCAAGCTTAAAAGCATTGAGCAGTTGATAGAAAAACCTATCCGCCTGATTGATGTACCTGATGAATTAAAAGGTATAGAAATGGTTAAGCAGGAACACGCGCCAAACAAAAGACCCCAAAGGCGCAGCTGGAATAAAAACCAACCTAAAAAATAAATTTATCTGCACATGATGAAAAATAGCATGTATTTTAAGTTTGCTAAATTGATTTTGTTGATCATGCTAATGGTTAACTGCGGCTTAGTATCGGCACAAAAAAAAGAATTTTCAGGCAACCCAATATTCCCCGGCTGGTATGCCGATCCCGAGGCTAAAATATTTGACAAAACCTATTGGGTATACCCAACTTACTCTGCACGCTATAACGAGCAGGTTTTTATGGATGCCTATTCATCAACCGACCTGGTGCACTGGACAAAGCATAGCCATGTAGTAGATTCAAGTATGGTTAAATGGGTAAAACGTGCTTTATGGGCACCTGCTGTTACCAAAAAGGATGGTAAGTATTACCTGTTTTTCGGGGCCAATGATATTCACGATGATCAGAAGGAAATTGGTGGTATCGGTGTTGCAGTTTCAGATAAGCCGGAAGGCCCCTTTAAAGATTATTTAGGCAAACCGCTTATTGGTAAAATTTACAATAAGGCGCAGCCTATTGATCAATTTGTTTACCAGGACGATGACGGCCAGTATTATATGATATACGGCGGCTGGGGTGAGTGTAATATTGTTAAGCTGAATAATGATTTTACCGGATTTATTCCTTTTAGCGATGGCGAAACCTTTAAACGCATAACACCCGAAGGGTATGTAGAAGGCTCGGTTATGTTTAAACGCAAAGGTAAATATTACCTGATGTGGAGCGAAGGCGGCTGGACAGGCCCCGATTACCGGGTAGCTTATGCCATAGGCGATTCACCAATTGGTCCGTTTAAAAGGATCAGTACTATATTGGCGCAGGATATGGCTATTGCTACAGGCGCAGGCCATCATTCGGTTATACAAATTCCGGGGACTGACGACTGGTACATTATTTATCACCGCCGCCCGCTTGGCGAAACCGATGGTAACCACCGTGTAACCTGTATCGATCACATGTATTTTGACGCCGATGGGCACATTAAAGCCGTGAAGATCACCAATGAAGGTGTTGCTGCGCGCACAATAAAATAAATCATTTTGTCTAAATTATAAGGCCCTGTTTAGGCGCTGCTTTATTGCAGTACTTAAACCGGGCATTTTTATAATTACCTGTTTTATAGCGTTATATAAATAAAAATATAATGCTATTTTTTGTAAATATGCTTCGCCGGTAATTTGTTCTTAATTAAAAATCGTAATTTTATATTCTATACCATTTAGAATATGGAAGACAAAAAAGCCTATACTGAGGCCGCATCTGATTCGGATACTCAGGATAATTCACGCCGAAATTTCTTAAAGCAATCTACCCTATTAACTGCCATTGCCCTTACACCCGGCACGGCTGTTAAGGCTGCGGAATTGCGTGTTGACGAAAAAATAGCATCTGCATTTGAAAAAATGCCTTTAAAAATGGAGGTCAACGGTGTAACGCATAGCCTTTCGGTTGAGCCGCGTGCTACTTTGCTTGATATTTTGCGCGAGCAGCTCGATCTGACAGGAACAAAAAAAGGCTGCGATCATGGCCAATGCGGCGCATGTACGGTGCATTTGGACGGGCAAAGAATAAACTCCTGCCTAACATTGGGCATCATGACCAGCGGTAAAAAAGTAACCACAATTGAAGGGCTTGCCAAAGGCGAAGAACTGCATCCTATGCAGGAGGCTTTTTAAAGCATGATGGCTTTCAGTGCGGCTACTGCACGCCTGGGCAAATTATGTCGGCGGTGGCTTGTATCCGCGAGGGGCATGCCAATTCTGAATCAGAGATAAGGGAATATATGAGCGGTAATATTTGCCGTTGTGGCGCTTACCCTAATATAGTTAATGCCATACAGGAAGTTAAGGCAGGAGGGCAGGCTATATGAAACAGTTTCAATACACCCGCCCTGCAACCCAGCAGGCTGCTTTGGAGGCTATAACCAAGCCCGGTACAAAATTTATAGCAGGCGGCACCAACCTGGTCGATCTGATGAAACGTGGCGTTACCGCGCCCGATAAATTGGTTGATATAAATCATCTGCCATTGAAAAGTATTTCGCAAACGCCAAACGGCCTTCGTATTGGTGCATTGGCTTTAAACAGCGCAGTAGCTGAAAATGAGCTGGTACTTCAACATTTTCCGCTTTTATCTATGGCGTTACAGGCGGGGGCATCGCCGCAGTTGCGCAACATGGCAACCGTAGGCGGTAACATGATGCAACGTACCCGCTGCACTTATTTTTATGATACCACTATGACCTGCAATAAACGTGCACCCGACACAGGCTGTGGTGCATTAGAGGGTGTTAACCGTATGCATGCCATATTTGGTGCAAATCCACAGTGTATAGCAGTAAACCCAAGTGATATGTGTGTAAGCCTGGCTGCGCTTGATGCTGTAGTAATTATAGCAGGTAAAAAAGGCGAGCGCAGGATCCCTTTTACTGAGTTTCACCGTTTGCCAGGCGAGCATCCCGAAATGGATAATCATTTAGGTAAAGACGAGCTGATAACAGGTGTGGAGATACCCGAGAACAGCTTTGCTAAAAACAGTTATTACTTAAAAGTGCGCGACAGGCAATCCTACGCTTTTGCGCTGGTATCAGTAGCCGCCGGTTTAGTAATAAGTGATGGCATTATTAAGCAGGCCCGTTTAGCAATGGGCGGCGTGGCGCATAAGCCGTGGCGTTTGTTTGATGCCGAGAAATCATTAATTGGCAAACCAGCATCCGAAGAAAGCTTTAAACAGGCAGCGCAAATTGCTATGCAGGGTGCTAAGGCTTATCAATATAATTCGTTTAAGTTAAAACTGGCCCCGGCCACCATTACCGAGGCATTGAAACATGCTGCAGGCTTAGTTTAATACGCTATGAAAGAAGAGATCAACACAGTGAAACCATCTTCGGGCGCAGGAATGAGCCGGATAGACGGACGGTTAAAAGTAACAGGCGCTGCCCGTTACTCTGCCGAATATAATGTTAAGGGCTTAACCTACGGGGTATTGGCAGGCAGTACCATCACCAAAGGAAGCATCAAAAGCATAGATATCAAAAAGGCCGAAGCAGCACCCGGTGTTATAAAGGTAATAACCTATTTAAATGCACCTAAAGTGCCCGGCTACCAAAATAGCAAACCGGACGAAAAAGGCCCGCTTAAGATATTTTACGACGATAAGATCTATTTTAACGGGCAGCCCATTGCATTGGTAATAGCGGATACTTTTGAGCGCGCGCTGTTTGCGGCATCACTAATAAAGGCAACTTATAATGAGGAGGCTCACCAAACCGACCTGCGGGCAAATATCAGTAAAGCTGTAACATCAAATGATGGCGGCGAATATAAACGCGGTATTGCCGATGCCTGGAAAACGGCCCCGGTTAAAATTGAGCAGGAATATATTATCCCATCCGAAGTGCATAGCCCTATGGAGCTGCATGCTATTATTGCCCAATGGGATGCTGATGATAGGCTGACCGTTTGGGATAAAACACAGGGTGTAAAGGATGCGCAAAGCGGGATAGCAAAGCTGTTTAACCTCCCCGAGGCAAATGTGCAGGTAAACTCCAAATTTGTAGGTGGTGCTTTTGGCAGTGCTTTACAAACCTGGCCGCACGAGGTTGCGGCTATTATGGCTGCCAAAGTTATTAAACGCCCGGTTAAGCTGGTTTTAAGTCGTGCCGATATGTTTACTTCGGTAGGTTACAGGCCGCATACCTGGCAAAAGATAGCTATAGGTGCTACTGCTGATGGAAAGTTAGTAGGCATTACCCACGAGGCTGCCGGGCAAACATCATCTTACGATAATTTTGCCGAAGGACCAACAGGTATAAGCGGTTCGCTGTATGCCTGCCCAAATGTAAATACTACTTATAAACTGGTTTCGCTGGATGTTGGGGTACCTACCTGGATGCGCGGGCCTGGCGAGGCTACCGGTGCTTTTGCGCTGGAATCTGCATTGGACGAAATTTCATACGCTTTAAATATCGACCCGATAGAACTGCGTTTGAAAAATTATGCCGAAACAGATCCGCAGAATAATAAACAGTTCTCCAGCAAATATTTAAGCGAGGCCTATAAAATGGGTGCCGAAGGAATTGGCTGGAAAGACCGCGACCCTAAACCTGCCACCAAAACAAAAGACGGCTGGCTGGTTGGTTACGGCATGGGCGGCGGTATGTTTGGTGCTTACCGCGGCGAAGCAACCGTTAGGGCCGTAATGATGGCTGACGGCACTTTGATACTGCAAACAGCAGTAAGTGATATTGGCCCCGGTACCGGCACAGCAATGGTAAGCATAGCATCAGAAGCAATGGGTATTGATCCCAAAAAAATAAGGTTTGATATGGGCGACTCGTCCTTGCCACCATCACCAACACAGGGCGGTTCGGCTATTACGGCCTCGGTAGGTTCAGCGGTGTATGATGCCTGTAAAGATCTGAAAGAAAAGTTTCAGCAATTAATAGGTAACGGCGGTACGGATAAGCTTGATTATATAAAGGTATTAAAACAACATAACCTGCCAAAGTTAGAAGTAACTACCACATCGCATGGCGGCCCTGAGCAGGGCAAATATGCCATGTACTCATGGTCGGTTCATTTTATAAGGGTTAATGTTCACCCCGCAACCGGCGTGGTTAAAATAGATAAAGTAGTTTGCGTTGCCGACTCTGGCCATATAGTTAGCCCCAAAACAGCGCGCAGCCAAATAATAGGCGGTGCAATAGGCGGTATAGGCATGGCGCTGATGGAAGAGGTGGTGATAGATCACCGTTATGGCAAACTGGTAAATAATAATTTTGCCGATTACCATGTGCCTGTAAATGCTGATATTCCACAGATAGAGGCCCTTTTCATCAATAAGCCCGATCCATATATAAATGCCTTAGGTGCAAAAGGCATGGGCGAGATTGCTTTAATAGGCATGGCAGCGGCAGTAGCCAATGCAGTTTATAACGCTACCGGCAAAAGGGTACGTGAATTACCTATAACACCGGATAAACTGATTGGTATGGATGCTGATTTAAGTTAAGATGTAAAAATGGACAGGCCAGATAGTTGTTTAGTTAAAAAAATTCACCTAAATATTCGCATATTGCAGCTATATGCCGGCTGCTAAACTTCCGTTCAAAAAACAGCTGTCCTACGCCTGCGGGATGATAGGGTGGAGCATCATGACCAATACCATAATCGTGATGCTGCCATATTTTTATTTACCACCATCAAACTCAGGCCTGGTTCCATTTGTGCCGCAACTATTGCTTTTTGGCGTGCTCAATATTATGTCAATCATTGCAGCCTCGGGCCGGTTGGTTGATGCCTTTTACGATCCTTTTATTGGTTCGTTAAGCGATAAAAGCGAAAACAAAAAAGGCAGGCGCATCCCGTTCATGAAATGGTCTATTTTACCGGCTGCGGTTTTTTGTGCACTTACCTTTTGCCCCCTGGTTAAAGCCGAAAGTATTCATAATGCCATTTGGCTCACCTTTACGCTTATTTGCTTTTTTATGGGTGCTACCACCTATATTATACCCTACAATGCCTTACTGCCCGAGCTTACCGATACTGCTGCCGAAAAAGTTAAACTTTCCTCATTTCAGCAGGTTGGTTTTGTTATTGGGATAATTATCAGCGCCCTTATCAATAATTTTGCCGACCTGGTACAAAGTTCATTTCACGTTACCAACCGCGATTCGGCAGTACAGTATACCATTTGGGGCGTATGTGTTTTTGCCGGGTTGATCATGCTGGTACCCGTACTGTCAATAGATGAAAAAAAGTATTCAACTAATACCAAACCATCACATTTGCCGGTGCTGTTGGCTATCCGTAAAACTTTTTCCCAGCGTAATTTTAAATATTACCTGATCTCTGATTTTTCGTACTACATGGCGCTGAGCATTATTTCCAGCGGCTTGCTGTTTTTCGTTACGGTGCTGCTGCGATTGCCAGAGTCAATGGGCGGCTTACTTATGCTTACCATGGTATTAGGATCATTGGTGTTTTATCCGCTTATCAATTACCTTTCAAAAAGGCAGGGAAAAAAGCCTATCGTATTGTTCTCGTTCGCTTTGCTGAGCCTCATTTTTGCGATGATCTACTTTTTAGGGAAGTTCCCCTTTTCGCCAAAGGTGCAGGTTTATACATTAGTGCTTTGTGCTGCCTTCCCATTGGCATCGCTGGGTATTCTGCCTAATGCCATACTTGCCGAAATTGCCGAAAAGGATGCAAAAGAAAGTGGTGAAAACCGCGAAGGGATGTTTTTTGCAGTAAAATATCTGTTTGTAAAATTAGGCCAAACGCTGGGCATCGCATTGTTTGCATTTTTAACCGTTTACGGAAAAGATCCCGGCCATGATTACGGCCTGCGGCTGAATGGTATTTGCGGGTTTGTGCTTTGTATGGTCGCATTTTTCTTTTTTATGCGTTTCAGGGAGAAAAAGCCGCGGATAAAAAAGACTGTTAACTGAGTGAAATAATTATACCGTTTAAATATAACCTAACCATATACTATCCCTTTAAGCAATACATATGATTGCCAAAGCTATTTTTAAAACTGTTTTTTGCTTGCTGATAGCTTGCGAAATAATCAGCTGTAATGCACCTGTAACTAAAAATGCTTCCAAACCAATTTCAGACAATATAGATACAGCTGATAAAAAGCTAACGGTTAAAAGTATGCACGATGATTTATTTATCTTATGGTCGGCCATAAAAGAAATTCATCCGGGCTATGGATTTTATACCACTACTGATAGTTTGCAAAGGGCTTATGATAAGATGTATACGTCCATTAATTCGCCGCTTAATGAGGGGCAGTTTATGGCCAATATTTATCCATTTTTATGTAATTTAAGATGCGGGCATACCCAGCTTAAACATGCGGTTAATTATAAGCCATCGCCAAATATAAAAGTACCCCATTTGCCTTTTGAGGTATTGGTGCGTAATCATAAAGCTTGGGTAACAACTCATATAACGCCCGGACTTACCACCGGTGATGAGATCATCAGTATAAATGGTATACCTGTTAATGAAATAATTGATCATGGCGCTGAGCTTTATTGCGGAGACGGCTACAATGAAACCTTTAAGGAATTGTTTTTGAGCGAATATGATGGCTTTGAAGATGCCTGTAACAAATACTATCATTGGCCCGGTCCTTACCGAATCCAATTACTTAATAAACGTGGTGCGGTGCAAACGTTGCAGGTAAATGCCGTTTCTACCGATGCTTCACAATGGCCTTTAAATAATAAAGCAACCGATAATTATACTGATTGGACAACAGCAAGAAATACCGGGGCATTATCCCTCCGGTTTTTAAATAACTCCAAAACAGCGTTGTTTGAATCCAAACCATTTGCTTACGCTGATACGCTTGTTTATAAAGAGGCTTTTAAGCAGATACAGCAAAGAGGAATCAAAAACCTTATTTTGGATATGCGGCATAATACAGGCGGAGATCTTAGGGTGGCTATCCAGCTTTTATCATACCTGGCTGATGCGCCTTTTAATATTGTTAATGACATTAAATCAAGAGTGCCCAATCCTTCAATAAATCATTTTGAAAAGTATTTTGATACGGCACGTACTTCAAGCTTTAACCAGGGCTTTAAACCGGGTGTTAAAGAAGGCCAGTGGTTTCATATAGAAGCTAAGCCTGTATTTGGAAAATTGTATGGGCCGCTTCCTTTAACCAAAGCAAATCATTTTAACGGAAACCTGTTTGTTTTAATTGATGGGGCAACTTTTTCATCGGCGGCACTTTTTTCGGTGGCTTTAAAGGCACAGCGCAAAAATGTGATATTTATTGGCCGGGAAACAGCCGGTGCCGAAGAAGGTTGCAACGGAGGTACTATTCAGGAACTAACGTTGCCAAATACTAAAATCAGGGTTGATTTTCCGTGGATGCGGGTT
This sequence comes from Mucilaginibacter sp., assembly GCF_965277465.1. Classification (GTDB taxonomy): domain Bacteria; phylum Bacteroidota; class Bacteroidia; order Sphingobacteriales; family Sphingobacteriaceae; genus Mucilaginibacter. Next base: position 183,996 of record NZ_CBDICW010000001.1, on the reverse strand, counting down.
GTATCGGCAGCAAAAAAACCATCACGTGGCCCTGGGCTTATGCCAGCCTATACTGTTAATTATACCCCCGGGGACGTAGTTGCAAAGAATGATCCGGATTTGAAAAAAGCCCTAAGCCTGATAAAGTAGGGTTATAAATTACCTGCCAGTGTTATTGGGCCTTGAATAAACAAGGTGCATTACGTTAATATTTCGCATGGCAAAAGCAGCCTCGCAATAGCATAGGTAATAGTTCCATTTACGGATAAAGGTATCATCAAAACCCAACGCTTTTACTTTTGACAGGTTGGCATTAAAGACATCGTACCAAAGCTTAAGTGTGCGGGCATAATCAAGGCCTATATCTTTCAAATCAACCATCGTCATATCGCCGGTACGGTTTATGGCGCTGTTAATAGCCCCAACTGAAGGTAATAGGGAGCCCGGGAAAATATGCTTCTGGATCCAATCCACCCCTTTTCTTAAACTCTCGTACCTTGAATCGGGCGATGTTATCACCTGTATGGCCAGGATGCCGTTCTTCTTTAGCAGGTCGTGACATTTTTTGAAGTATACATCCATATAGCTAAAGCCAACCGCTTCCAGCATCTCAACAGATACAATTTTATCAAACACACCTTCCATCAGTCGGTAATCTTTTAAAAGGATACTTACCCTGTCGCTGAGGCCTGCGGCTTCCACACGTTCAACCGCCATTTTATGCTGCTCTGCCGATATGGTTAAGGAAGTTACTTTGCAGCCATAGGTTTTAGCCATATAAATGGCATTACCACCCCAGCCGCTGCCTATCTCCAAAACATGATCGGTTGGTTTTAAGTGCAGCTGGCGGCAAAGGCGTTCATACTTTGCTAATTGTGCTTCTTCCAAACTTAAGCCGTCCTTATAAAAATAAGCGCTGGAGTAAGTCATGGTTGGATCAAGGAAGCTTGCAAAAAAATCGTTGTTCAGATCGTAATGTGCCGAAATATTTTTACGCGAGCCCTCAATAGTATTGGCCCTTTTAAAATGGAATAACTTATTATATAGCTTAAGCAGGTTAAGCGATAGTGTTTGAATATTACTGCCCGATACGCCCGGTGCATTATCAATATTTAGCAATACCCAGTTAATTACATTGGTAATATTATTGGTATCCCACAACCCATCAACATAGGCCTCGCCGAAACCAATATCACCAAAAAGGATAATGCGTTTATAAAATTCATCATCGTTAACTACAATACTTGCGCTTATACCGCCTTCACCATTGCCAATAGTAATTTGTTCGCCATCGGTTAAAGTAAGGTGCAATGTGCCTTTATTCATTTTATACATGAATTTTAAAACTACATCCTGGTAGAAGCTGCTTTTTTTAACGATCGATATTGTATTAGCCATGAGAAAACTATCTGCAAATTTTAGTATTGTAATATGTACGTAAATTAATTACCCAAAAGTTTTGTTAATATACAAAGTTTGTAATTAATTATAAGGCCTGTAAACTTCTTTTTGAAGTTGCAGGTCATCACCTTTTTTATGAAATGGTATTTTTTTAAGCCACAATTTTAGCGCCTGCCAGTGTATAAGTATAATGATTTTTAGTGTTATCAACGGAAAACTCAAGAAGTAAATCAACAGGGTGCTGTCCTTCAGGGGCGTTTTAGTTCCGCTGAGTGTGCTGATAAAAAAACGTTTGCCTTCTTTATCATAGTCGTCAATTTTTACCTGTAGTTTTTCGCCGGGAATGTGCAGGTCGAAATCAAAATTGGTATCCATATCAATAAACGGCGATACATAAAAGTACTTTTCTGTATTGAGTTTAAACTGATCATTCTGTTTAGTATCAGCACCTAAAAAGTAGGGCTTCATCTCTAAAAAGGTATTGCAAACCTCAACAACTGCGCATACAGGTTTATCCTGTTCATTATAACAATAATAAAACGATACCGGGTTAAACTGGTAGCCCATGGTGCATAAATTGGTTAAAACCATTATGCGGCCGGTGCCAATGTTTACCCCGTTTATCTGTAGGTAATCGGTAATATGCTGGCGTATGTTTTTTGAGGTATCGGGCTTTTCTTTAGGCAGCTGTAAATGATCTTTATCCCTGAAGTTGAAAAGATTAAACCTGTTGCGGCTCATAAACTTCAGGCGCTTTGCAAGGCTGTCAATCTCGTTCAGATCCAGGTAAAACATAAAAATGTTATAATGGAAGCTATGTACCTTAGGCGCCAGGCGGTGGTGCATAACAGTAGCCTTATATAAGCATGAATTAATAGCCGCATTTGCCATAATTGAAGATACGGATTATTCGGCTGGCTGGATCAAAACATCATCATAAACAGGCTTGCCTAAAAGTTGTGAGCACAGTTGTACCGCACTGGCAAAAGCATCTTCGTGAAAGCCATATTTAAAATAGCTGCCACAAAAATATACGGGGCCTGTTTCGTTCAGCGTATGTAGTTCGGCCTGGGCATTTATGGCAGGTACATCAAACAGCGGGTGTTCATAATAAAGCTCTTTGATGATCTTTTTAGGATCCAGGCCGGCATGCGGGTTGATAGAAACAAAGTAATCTTTTTTATCTGATACCTGCTGTAAGCGGTTCATCCAGTATATGGTAGTGGGTTCAAGCTTACCATTTTGCATTTTAATGCTGTAGTTCCAGCTGCTCCAGGCAAGTTTAGCTTTGGGCATAATGCTTTTGTCGGTATGTAAAACAGCTTTGTTGTATTGATACTTAAAGGTTGATAACAGCCTTTGCTCATCAGCCGTAGGCGCATCGAGCATGGCTAATGCCTGGTCGCCATGTGAGGCTATTATTACCCTGTCGAATGTTTCCTGCGATCCATCCGAAGCATGTATAGTTACCTTACCATTTTCGCGCACTACTTTAACGGCTTTGCGGTTTACACTGATCTTATCTTTAAACGGTTTGATCAAAATTTCGCGGTATGATTGGCTTCCTTTTTCGAGCGTGTACCACTGGTGCTGGGTATCGAGACCTAAAAAACCATGGTTCAGGAAAAAGCGTATCAGCGTTACTGCCGGAAAATCAAGCATCTGCTCCATCGGGGTCGACCATACAGCCGAACTCATGGGCACCAGGTATTTCCAAAGCATATCCTCGCCAAAACCAAACTCCTTAACATACTGGCCAATTGAGTAATTAGCATATTTCGGGTCGTCAATTATCTTTACGCTTTCCTTGTTAAACCGGCCTATCTGGTTCAGCATTTTAATATATTTCAGGTTGAAAATATTTTTACGCTGGGCAAAAAGATGGTTAATGCTCGATCCGCTGTACTCCAAACCTGTGGGCAGGTGCTGCACACTGAATGACATATCTGTTTTTTTAACAGGGGCCTTAATTTCAGCAAACAGCTTGCAAAGGTTAGGGTAGGTTTTATAATTAAATACCATAAAGCCGGTATCAACATAAACGGGTTTGCCTTCCTCATCAACGGTAACCGTATTGGTATGGCCGCCAACGTAATCGTTTTGCTCATAAATGGTTAAATCGGTATGCTTATGCAAAAAGTGGCCGCATCCCATTCCTGCTATCCCGGTTCCTATAATGGCTGTTTTTTGCATGTTATTGAGTGATGGTATTTATAAAGGTTAAAACCGCATAGGTAGATAATTGTCCACCCGGCCCGTTCAAATTAAAATCGAAGCCGTGTGTTGCCCAGGGCAGTTTTAGCCAGTAATGTTTAATGCTGTTCTTCTGTAATTTCTCGTTCAGCCTGCGGCTATGCTCGGGTGCTACCAAAACATCATTATTACCATGAATAAGCAGTGTAGGTACTGATGACCTGCTCACAAACTCAAGCGGCGAGCAGGCGACATATTTTTGAGGTACCTGGCTGTACGATCCTCCGATATAATTATCCATTACTTTTCTTGAATCCATTATCAAAGGGTTTGATGGGATTGAATAACCCCAAACCATATCGGCTGGGCCATAAAAATCTATCACCCCTTTTAAGGCGGGTTCATGAATGGTATAGGCTGCCAATAAGGCAATCTGCGCGCCGGCTGATCGTCCTAACAGCACCAGTTTGGTGGTATCTATGTGCAATTCTTCGGCATGCTGGCGCAGGTAAGCAATGGCCGCCTGTATATCCTCAACAGGAGTCGGCGTTTGGTATTTTGGCGCCATGCGATAGTTAATAGATGCTACATTATAGCCTTTGGCCGCAAGGTAGCTGTTCAGTTCAGGCAATTGCTGGCTATCGCCGCCCGCCCACGAACCGCCGTGCACCACAATAACACAAGGCCTTTTACTGATGATCTGCGATGGATAAAAATCAAGGCTCATGGAAGTATCCTTATACTTTACATAAGTTAAGCTGCGGTAAGAAAGATCCTTTGTTTTTTTGAAGAGGTTTAAAAAGCTGAATGGCTGGGTATTGGCATCAAATATTACCGGCGCGTTACTGGTTTTAATGCCGCTTAAAGATAGGTTCATATCTGCCTTAACATCTTTAGCTACCCAATAGGCCCTAACTATCGGCGATAAAAAAATAGCCACTGTAACCAAACCCAAAACGGTACCGGCCAGCTGGTATTTTTGAACCCATATGCCAGATACTGTTAGCAATGCAGTAATGCCCGCAAAAATTAAAGGGAACTCGGTAACCCCGATTGCTAACAGCCATAAATAATAAGCAGGTGCTTTTAAAAAGCTAAGCAACGAGATCAGGAAAAAAAGCAGTATAAAGTAAAAACGGATCATGCGCCTGTTTTGTGAAATAAATAATGACTAACTATCCATTCATTCCCTCCATTATAGCTCCATAGCTCGGCACATGCCATGTAGAACAAACGCCAGTAAACCCACCATTTAACGGCCTGGTCTTTACCATAGGTTTGCTCAAACAAAGGCATTATCTCCGCTTTATGTTTATCCATATTGCTCAGCCATGCTTCGGATGTTTTACCGTAATGGGTGCCGTTAACGTGCCAGTGCTTTTCAACAATCAAATCATCGTTAAAGTAAAACATCAGGTCGTCGCTTGGCATAATACCGCCGGTAAAAAAGTATTTGCTCATCCAGTCGGTATCGTCAATTACTTCAAACAGATATGCATATTCCTTATGGGTAAAAATATGGATGAATAGCTTGCCATCAGGTTTTAAGCAGGAGGCTACTTTTTTCATCAGCAGGGTATAGTTGCGCATGTGCTCAAACATCTCTACTGATACTACCCTGTCAAACTGTTCGTCAATGCTAAAGGTATTCATGTCGGCAGTAATAACAGTTAAGTTACTGATGCCGCGTTGTTTGGCCTGCTCATCAATATGCAGCTTTTGGGTGCGCGAGTTTGATACTACCTTAAATGTACTTTTTGGGAATTTTGCAGCCATGTATAGCGATAATGATCCCCAGCCGCAGCCAAGTTCCAACACCTGCTGTCCGTTTGTTAAGCCGGCACGCTGGCAGGTAAGCTCCAGCATATCATCTTCGGATGTATCAATATCTGTAACACCCGGTTTCCAGTAACCGCTTGAATATTTTAAGTTTTTACCCAGGCAATACTGGTAAAACTGGGTAGGCACTTCGTAATGCTGGGTATTTGCATCGGCAGTGTTAACTGCAATTGGCGATGCTTTTAGTTGATCTATCAGGGCAATTAAATGTGCCTGCTGTGCTTCTACATCCCCCTTGTTCTCATCATCAAGCCTTTGCTTCAATAGTTTACGGATTCCCTTTCTAAGCAAAAAATCGGGGACCTTGTTTTCTTCTATTAGTTTATCGTACCACATTGTGACCAGGTTTGGCTTTTAGCCGCTATCAGTTATAATTCTTTTTAAGGAGTTTACGTTTTTTGAAGATGAATGGATTTTAAAAATAGAAAATTTAGAGCTATTAGCTATATTTCTCTGGTCAGCTTTTTTTAAACCACGGTATAAACACGCTTGTTTTTTGCTGATATTTTCTGAAAGCTTCGCCTTTTGAGCGTAGCGATTGCTGCTCGGTAGCGGGTATGCCTGTAACCTTTAACAACAAGTACAGGATAATTGACGGACTGATGATGGCAAAATACCAGTAAGGCGAACCTAAAGCAAACAGGAAGTAGGATACCCACATCAGCCATTCAAAAAAATAATTGGGATGCCTTGAATAGCCCCAAAGCCCCGTATCGCAAACTTTACCTTTATTTTTTGGATCCTTTTTAAATGCGGCTAATTGTGCATCGGCAATAGCTTCGCCCAAAACACTTATTAACCAAAGGCCTGCGCCTGCATATTCATAAGGTGATAATTCAGTTGCCGTGTTAAATGCAATTACAAAAAATGGAACAGCCAATAACACATTTGAAATGGCCTGGAATTGAAAGAAAAAGAAAAATTTCCTGTCGGGATTGGGCGCCCACTCTTTACGTAATTGCTGGTAACGGCCTTCTTCCTCATCCAAATGTTTAACAATCCGCACAGCAAGGTGAGTGCCTAAGCGCGATCCGGCTATGATAACCATTCCGCAAATTAGCAGCTTACGTGTTTCAAAACCCGGGGCCAACAGTAACAGTATAATAGCGATAACCGGGAAGTTATACGACCAAAAAATATCAACAACCCCTGCGTTTTTTATCTTGTGTGCCCAAAACCAAACTAACAGCATAATACCGCAGCAGGCTATTAAACAATAAATAATTACGCTAAGTAATGAGTGGCTATCCATTTTGTTTACTGAAAAATTCTTTTAAACCTTCGCCGGGCTTAAGCTTAAACAGCTGTATAAGTATATAGGCGCAAGTTGCTATGCTGCCTAAAACTACCAATAATATTAACCAGATTATTTTAAAAGCGATATTTTTTTCTTTGTAGCAAACCCATAAAAAAATGGCGGTTACATTGGCATAAAAATCCCAAAGTGTTGCCTGCATCCATGGTATGGAACCTAAAAAATCCCACTCCTTAAAAAGGCTGCTGTGAATGCTGGTATTAATTACCTGGTAGCACATCCATACAAAAAGAAGGCTAAAAAATACTTTTAATGCAGTGATCATTTAATTTTTGGTCGGGCTAAGGTGCTTTTATGTATAATGATCTGTTCTTCAATGGCATTTAACAAAGCCTCGCCTGTTTTTGCAGGGCTAAAGCTATCCGCCGGTTTGGTAATCACTTTATCGGCAGGTGCAGCATCAAACTGCTTCCGTAAGCGGATGATATGCATCCAATGCATCATTTTAATAATTGGGAAGGATGGATCAAGCTCAAACCAGCGTTGGGCAAAGTTTACATCGTTTGGTTTTTTATGGTGATTGTTCTGAAAAAGTTCGCCCATCATAAAAAAATCAAGCGGCAGCATATTTTTGCTGTGATCGCCATTATCGAAATTAGAATAACCATATTTATGGCCGCACCAGTTTACAATTGCACCGTGTAAAGGACCCATCAAAAAGTGGATTGGCAATAGTAAAAACAACCACCAATGTGTTGCAAACACCACGTAAAAAGTAATATAAAAAGCTATAAAGGTTAAACGTGTTATCCAAAGATCGCCCACATAATCAATTACCGGCCAGGTAGGGTAACGGTCACGAAACTGTGGCTCTGGCTCTAACTTAAATTTTAAATAATCAAGGTATATATTCTTGGTTTTAATCATCAGCCCCCATACATCCTTAATAAAATGCGGCGAATGCGGGTCTTTCTCCGTATCGCTGTAGGCATGGTGCATACGGTGCATTATTGCGTATGCCCGCGGGTTTAAAAATGATGATCCCTGGAAAATAAAGGTGGAAAAGTAAAAGGTCTTCTCCCAAAAAGCATTCATCTTAAACATTTTATGCGAGGCGTACCTATGCAAAAAAAATGTTTGAAAGAATAAGGATAGGAACCAGTGACAAAAGAAGAACGTTAATATAATAAGCATAACTATTTATTTATTGCTGAGCCTTTGGGTACAGCTATTTATCTTTTTTGCGATTTTATGTAAGCCAGTGCATCATCAGCATGTTTTTTACCCTGCATCATGGCCTCATAAGCAAACCCTATTTTACCGTTTTTATCAATTACATAAGTTTCGCGGCCGGTCATAAACATTTTATTTTTTACGCCAAACTTGTGATAAACCTTATTGTCAGGGTCGCTCAATAAAGTAAAAGGCAGTTTATAATGATCGCGGAAGCTTTTGTGGCTGGCAACAGTACCGCCATTTATACCAATAACCTTTGCACCAGCTTTGGTGAAATCGTCAAAACTATCTCTGAAAGAGCAGGCCTCTTTGGTGCAAACCATACTTTCATCCTTTGGGTAAAAGTATATTACTAAAATGCTTTTGCCCACATAATCGGCACTGTTAAATACTTTACCATCCTGATCTGTTAACGAAAAGGCGGGCATCACATCGCCAACGGCTAATGTTTTTTGCTCTGTTTGTGCTTTGGCACCTGTATGTACAAATAAAGTAAGCAGTGCAGCTACTATAAAACCGGAGATGGATATTTTGATCATAATATACTTACGAAATTTTAATAGGGATGCGATTTATTTTAAAGCATTATTTATTGTTGAATAACCTTTTTAAGGGGGATACTATAAATAGTTAAAGGTCACTTTATTTAACGGCAATATAAATGGTATAGTTCTGTATTACAAAAATAAAAAAAAGCCAGACCTCCAATTGGAAGCCCGGCCAGAGTTGATTGATTTTGAGATTATTTTTAAACTAAGTTGTTTTTAATGTAAGTTATGCTTTGCGTAATGCTATCATAAGGGTTGCCCGGGCATTTATCCTGCTCAACAAAGAAATACTTTAAGCCTGCTTTGTTAGCATGTTTAAATATTTTTTTGAAATCAATTATACCGTTACCAACCTCGGTAAACATACGGGTTGGAGTTTTATCCATATCCTTTACATGCCATAGCGGGAAACGGCCGGGGTTTTCATTAATTAAAGCAATAGGATCCTGGTTGGCTTTGGTTACCCAGTACAGGTCCATTTCCATTTTCACTAATTCTTTATCTGTACCGGCAAGTAAAATTTCGTAAGGGTATTTGCCGTTCTCTTGTATAAATTCAAAATCGTGGTTATGGTAACAAAGCTGGATGCCTGCTTTTTTACAGATCTCGCCCGCTTTATTAAAATCTTCACCAATTTTTTTATAATGATCAAGGTTGCCGCGTTCGGCAGTTGAAAGGTATGCACATACCATATATTTAATGCCTACTTGTGCAGCATCATCAACAGCCTTGCTCCAGTCGTTTAGTAAAGTGCCTTTTTGTTGTGATCCGTCAACCAGTTCTTCGCCCAGGCGATAATGGCTGCTTGGCATTACCAGGCCGTTATCTTTTAATACCTTAGCAAACTTTAGGGCATCCATACCATAAAACATTTCGGTGCCGGTATAGGTAGCTCCCTCAACAGATGTGTAGCCTATTTGCGCAACTTTAGCCAAAGCGGCAATTGGGTCGGCAGCCATAGCATCGCGAACGGTGTATAATTGCAGGCCGATGTACTTTTTGTCGTAAGCAAATAAATTAGGTGCCACTAACAATCCGGCAGAAAGAACCGCCGAAGTTTTGATAAATGATCGTCTGGTAGTCATTGGTTTAATTATTGGTGAGGTAAATATAGTGTATAATAGACACCAAACAAGTGGCAGGGTTTAATTTTTTTAAATAACATAAATGAGCTAAAGGGATATTGGCTGTCCATCTAAACTGTAGCTCTAAACTATTATCTTTCCTTTTTACATACCAACAACAATATTTTATATACACTTGTAATATTAAGTCTATGGTTTTAGTAGGAACTCAAACGGCAAATTCTTTATTTTTGTCATAAGTTTTGGCTTTGATCACAGATCATCCCAATATTGAATCACAAAATAAATAATGAACGAGCAGTTTTACCGGCAGATATTTGATAAGCATCACAATGTAGAGGCCGTTCCGTCAAACGATGAAATAACGGCTTGGGCATTGCAGCTGATCCGTTTATTGTTTCCTGAACAATCCAAACAGATCTTTGCTGATGTAGCACAACTGCAGGACGAGTTTTTACGCCTGCAAAATGAGCTGGCCTTAATAATGAATGCCACCAAAGCCTGCGAGGATTGTGATATTGAACAGCTTGCCAAAGCTTTTTTTGGCGAGATACCGCGTTTGTACCAGGTGCTAAATACCGATATACAGGCCATTTTTAATGGCGACCCGGCTGCATTAACCGAGTTTGAGGTGATCCGTACCTATCCGGGTTTTTTTGCTATCTCCATTTATCGCGTAGCGCATACCCTTTATAATTACAAAGTACCTTTATTACCAAGGATACTTACCGAATATGCACACTCAAAAACCGGGATTGATATACACCCCGCTGCGCAAATTGATGAGTATTTTCATATAGACCACGGCACCGGGATTGTAATTGGCGAAAGCTGCAAAATAGGTAAAAACGTAAAGCTTTACCAGGGTGTTACGCTTGGTGCCTTAAGTGTAGCCAAAGATATGGCCTTTACCAAGCGCCATCCTACGGTTGAAGATAATGTGGTGATCTATTCGGGTGCTACTATTTTGGGTGGCGAAACCGTGATAGGGCATAACAGTATTATTGGCGGCAATGTATGGTTAACCAAAAGTGTTCCACCTGCTTCAACCGTGTACCATAAGCCGGCAATTACGGTGTATAATAAAAATAAAGATTAATCAGTATGGCTGGAATAATTGACCTGATAGGCAACACGCCTATGGCCGAGATACAACGACTTAACCCTAACCCCAACGTGCGCATTTTTGCCAAGTTGGAGGGGAACAATCCCGGTGGCAGCGTTAAGGACCGTGCAGCGCTGAACATGGTAAAAAGTGCCATTGAGCGTGGAGATATTAAACCCGGAACCAAGCTGATAGAAGCCACCAGCGGTAATACAGGTATTGCCTTAGCCATGATAGCCAGCCTTTTTGGCCTGGAGATTGAACTGGTAATGCCATCAAACTCAACCCGCGAGCGTACCTTAACTATGGAAGCCTTTGGCGCAAAAGTTACCCTGCTTGATGGGATAGAACTTTGCCGTGATTATGCTGAAGAAAAGGGTGCAACAGGTAAGTTTTTTTTACTGAACCAATTTGCTAACCCCGATAATTACCTGGCTCATTATAAAAGTACCGGCCCCGAAATTTGGCGCGATACCGCAGGGCAGGTAACGCATTTTGTAAGTGCAATGGGTACTACGGGCTCTATTATGGGTAATTCAATGTATTTAAAGGAGCAAAATCCGGCTATACAGATTGTGGGGTGCCAGCCAACCGAAGGCTCGTCTATCCCAGGCATCCGCAGGTGGCCGGCGGCTTATCTGCCTAAAATATTTGATGCATCAAGAGTTGACAGGGTGATGGATATTTCGGAAGAGGACGCAACCCTTATGGCCCGCCGCCTTGCCAAGGAAGAAGGCATATTTGCCGGTATGAGCAGTGGTGGCGCAATGTCGGCATCTATTAAATTGGCGCAGGAGATAAGCTCGGGCACTATTGTATTTATTTGCTGCGACAGGGGCGACAGGTATTTAAGCAGCGAACTGTTTGGATAGTGAAACCCTGAAAAGGAAGCTTATAAAAATGCGAATATCATTGCGGGGAGGATCGACGAAGCAATCCATTTATAAAGCTGTTATGAATGTTAAAACTGCTTAGTTCAGCAGCAGATCGGCACTAACCGGGTAATGGTCCGAAAGCTTTTTTTCAATGATATGATAATTAGCTATGCCAAAAATGGGGCTTGTCAAAATATAGTCTATCTGGTAATTAGGAAAATCGCCGTTATAGGTACGGCCAAAGCCGCTGCCATCTTCGCGGAAGGCATTTTTTAAGCCCTTTGCCATTTGGTTAACCGCATAGGATGACGGTGTATCATTAAAATCGCCGGATATAATAAACGGATAAGGGCATTGCTCGGCATGTTCCTTTATTTTAACTACCTGGTCGCTGCGTTTGATAAAGGCAGCCTTTAACTTACTCCCCATGCGCCTTACCGACGATTTATCAGTGGTGCTTTGTTGCGATTTAGCAATGCCATTCAGGTACTTATAATCATCAGGGTCAAACTTTATGGATTGTAAATGCACGCTGTAAACCCTTAACTGTTTGCTGCCAACGGTAACATCAACATATAAACAGGCGTTTTCGCTTAATTTATTTGCCAGGGTAACCAGGCCATGTGCGGTTATCGGGTATCTTGAAAATATGGCGAGGCCTATGGCTTCCTGGCTATTGGCTATAACCGGTTCAAAATAATAGTAAGTAGTGCCCATTATTTTCAGGATAGAATCGCGCATATCATACTGTCCTGCCTTGCGGGTATAAAACTCCTGGAAACCTATAATATCGGGATGCTGCTCGGTAATGATCTGTAATATCTCGTGCTTGGTTGATATATCGTTCTTTGACCCATAACGTTTAAAATTATGCACGTTGTAGGTCATCATGTGTATTACGGTTTTGTTGCCGTATGATATAGAAGATGGCCCATGCAATTCAAAATTATTCAGCAGCATATTATACCCAATGGCAATACAAATTATCGGGAGCAAAACCAGCCACTTTTTACGCAGCAGCCAAAACACAATAAATAGTATATTCCCTAAAAGCAAAAGGGGATAGGCAAGGCCAAAAAAAGCAATTACCCAGATCTTTTTTGGGTCGACAAAGGGGGCAAGATAGCTAATCAGCAATGCAAGGCACAGCAGAATATTTATCCATAAAAATAATGTATCAAAAAAGGATAGTTTGCCTTTAACCTTCATTATTGCTTGCGCGGAATAGAATTTCCTTTTCCTGTTTGTTCAGGCTGTCATAACCCGAGCGTGAAATTTTATCTAATATAAGGTCAATTTCTTCTTGCCGCGGCAGATCATTTGATTTTCTGGAGGTATTATTAACCACTACCTTCAATTTTGACTTTGGTTTGAAGAGGGTAGCTACCGAGCCTATCCAGTCATGCCCCTTTTGTAATTGCTTAATATAGATATAGCCAATCAGTGCGCCGCCAAGGTGTGATAGCTCGCCACCGGCGTTAAGGCCGGTAATGCCTAAAAAGTCAATAATTATAAAAAACAGTACCAGCCATTTAAGCTTTACCGGGCCGATGAGAATCAGCGAGATGGTATGATCAGGCAGTAGCGTAGCGGTGGCTACTATAATTGCCATTACACTTGCCGATGCTCCAACCATAATGGCACCTTCGGCAGCATGGTTATGGGTAAAAAATGGGAGTGTATTAAAAGAAAGGATAAAAAGCGCCGCACCGGTAAGTCCGCCTGAAAAATAAAGGCCTAAGGTGCGATCTTTACCTAAATACTCTTCAAAAATTTGCCCGAACCAGTAAAGCCATAACATGTTAAACAAAATGTGGAATACCCCATCGTGCATAAACATGTAGGTAAACGGTGTCCAGAAACGGGTAAGCAGTTTAGGCAGATACGCAGGCAGCAGCAAATACTCATTACTGAAGTTAGCGATGGCATTGCTTCTGAATATTAATGTTTCCAGCGTACCCGGAATATTTATCAGCAAAAAAACAATAATGTTGATCCCTATCAACAGGTTAAGCTTGCTGCCGGAGCGCAACATTTTGTATTGTATACTTTGCCAGGTGTTCATAAACTATATCATTCTTTAAGCTGATAACTTCTATTTTTTGAAAAAGTTGTATTGCAATTTCTATTTTACAATATACAAACAGATAGACAATAATTTGTTAACTATTTCATCATCAGGAACCTCTGTACCCCCAGGCTTTTATCATTATAAAACCTAATAAGGCACCGCCTAAGTGTGCAAAGTGAGCCACGTTATCGCCGGCTGCCTGTCCAAAACCAGAGTAGATCTCAAATAAAATATAAACAGGTATCAGGTATTTGGCTTTAATAGGTACGGGTACAAACATCAGCATCAGCTCCATGTTGGGGTAAAGCATACCAAAACCTACCAATACACCAAATATAGCACCCGATGCACCAACAACAGGTGAATAATAAATAGCTTTTACCTGATCGGGGATGGTAGGATCATTGAGGCTGAAATGGAAGGGAGCCATAAAACTGCCGATTAAATTATGCACCTCAATGGCCTGTACCGCCATCTGGAATAAAATAGCACCCAAACCGCAAATAAAATACAGGTTTAAAAAGCGCTTGGGGCCAATAGCATACTCCAGTATAGGCCCGAAAGAGAACAAGGCGAACATATTGAAAAGGATATGTGCCCAGCCACCATGTAAAAACATATACGTAATGGGCTGCCATGGTTTAAAATAGGGCGAGTTAAAGTAAAAGGCCCCCAAATTTTTAACCACTAAATCGTTGTAGTTATTATCACTTAAAACAATAAAGGGGATAAAACAAATAAGGTTAATGATCAGCAGGTTTTTTACAACCGGTGTTAAATTGGCGAAGGGTGATTGCCTGTTCATAGTATATAATTAAGCCTTTGGCTATTTTTCAAATCGTTCTAATAATTCGGTGAGTGTAAAGGTAGTAATTACCAGTTTGCCATTTAGTGCAACATTAGGCATTTGGCAGGCAAAAAGTTGGTCTATCAGTAAGTTCATTTCCTCTAATGACATCCGGGTACCCATTTTTGTTGCAGCGTTACGCGCTAATGACCGCGCAAGGCTATCACGCTTATCTAATTTTAATATCGACTGGTTATTTTTAAAGCCTTCCAGCAGGTGTTCTAATATCTCGGTTTCGGCGGTGTTATTCAAATCGGCAGGGATTCCTTCAACCACCACTGTATTTTTACCAAATTCGCGGATGTCAAAGCCCAGGGCCCTGATATCCGGCAAAAGTTCTTTTAATAACTCAAAATCACTGCTGTTCAGCGTAACTGATTGCGGGAACAGGCTTTGCTGGCTAACGCCGGAGTGGTTTTGCAATTGCTGTAAAAAGCGTTCGTACAATATCCGTTCATGTGCCGCCTGCTGGTTGATCACCATAAAGCCCGATTTGATCTGCGACAGGATAAACCGGTTCTGGATCTGGAACAGCTGGCGCTCGCTTGGCTTGTTAATTTCCTGGTCATCCACCTCAATGCTTTTTTCATCGTGCATTTGGTGTTGTACAGTTACTTCTTTTTTGCTGATCTCGTAAAGCGTATCCCAGTTTGATGGGATTGGAGCACTGCGGTAATTGCCGCTGCTGTTGCGTATCGGGGCATCATACTGGGGCGCCCTGTCGTTATTAAAAGGATTAAAATCCGGGTTAAATGATATGGTTGGGGCAACAATTTCTTCAAAGGGCTTTGGGGTTACCAAATGCTCAATACTGTTCTCCTGGTCAAAATCCAAACTTGGGGTAATGTTATACCGGCCTAATGACCGTTTTACTGCCGAGCGGATAATGGCGTATATAGTTTGCTCATCCTGGTATTTTATCTCTGTTTTGGTAGGATGAACATTGATGTCAATTTTTGCAGGATCTATCTCAATAAATAAAACATACAGCGGGAAGGTGTCTTCGGGCAGCAGTTCCTTAAAGGCCATCAGTACGGCATGGTTAAGGTAAGCATCGCGGATAAAGCGGTTGTTCACAAAAAAGAACTGCTCGCCACGGGTTTTGCGGGCATATTCGGGCTTGCCTACAAAGCCTTGGAGTTTAATCACCATAGTATCCTCTTCAACAGGCACAAGGCGCTCGTTATAGTTATTGCCCAATAAATGGATAATGCGCTGCTTCAGGTTTGATCCCGGTAAATGATAAACCTCCTGCCCATCGTGGTGCAGGGTAAAAAATATTTGTGGGTTAGCCAATGCCACCCGCTGAAACTCGTCAATAATATGGCGCATCTCTACCGGGTTACTTTTTAAAAAGTTACGGCGGGCAGGCGTATTGTAAAAAAGGTTTTTGACAGATATGGACGATCCTGTATTGGCCGAGCAGGCTACCTGGCTCAAAACTTCCGATCCTTCAATGGTAAGGCAGGTTCCTAACTCATCCTCGTGCCTGCGGGTTTTAAGCTCTACCTGTGCAATTGCGGCTATAGATGCCATTGCCTCGCCGCGGAAACCCATAGTACGGATGGCAAACAGATCTTCGGCTTTGCGGATCTTTGAGGTAGCATGACGCTCAAAGCACATACGTGCATCCGTAAGGCTCATGCCGCAGCCGTTATCAATCACCTGTATCAGTGATTTACCGGCATCCTTAAGTATCAATTGTATTTTATCGGCCCCCGCATCTATGGCGTTCTCGATCAGTTCTTTTACTGCTGATGCCGGTCGCTGCACTACTTCGCCTGCGGCAATCTGGTTGGCAACGGAGTCCGGTAAAAGCTGGATAATATCTGACATTATGTATAAATTCCCTTCTCCGCCATGTGGCGGATCAATTCCGCTGCTAAATTAATTATTTGACGGCATAACTTTATGTATTTGATTTTGTATATAGTTTTGTAGTTTACATCTTTTTACCATACATGCCTCATGAAAAAATTAATACCAGTGCTGCTTATCCTGTTAGCAGCCTGTAAACAAAAGGATTATAATGCCGACCTGCTGATTAAAAATGCAGTTGTATATACGGTAGACAGTAAGTTTTCGACAGCTGATGCCTTTGTAGTAAGTGCCGGAAAGATCATTGCGGTAGGAAAAGCCGATACTTTGGAAGAAAAATACAAGGCCCGCGAGGTAATTGATGCCGGAGGAAAATCAGTTTACCCCGGTTTTATTGATGCGCATGCCCATTTTTATGAATACGGTTTGGGTTTACAGGAGGCCAGCCTTACCAAAACCAAAAGCTGGAAAGAAGTTTTAGATTCAGTAAGCGCCTACGGCCAAAGAAACCCCGAAGGCTGGATTGTTGGTGCCGGATGGGATCAGAATAAATGGACTACAAAGCAGTTCCCGGATAAGGCACAGCTTGATTCGCTGTTCCCGGCAAGGCCGGTGATATTGAGCCGTATTGATGGCCACGCCATAATTGTTAACCAGGCAGCATTAAATATAGCAGGCGTTAAACCGGGGCAAACCATTGCCGGCGGTAAAATTGAAACTATAAACGGTAAGCTTACCGGGATAATGATTGACAATGCCCAAGGTATAGTTACCCGCAAAATTCCACCACCGACAGACCAGATAACGCAATCGGCTTTTTTAGATGCGCAAACCAATTGCTTTGCCGTAGGCTTAACCACGGTCGATGATTGCGGTTTGCCTTATACCATGGTCAATACTATTGAGCAACTGCAGCATAAAGGCGCATTGAAAATGCGGATGTACGTAATGCTGTCAGACAATCAGGAAAATTTTGAATACCTGTTTAAACGCGGCGTTTACAAAACACCTGGCCTTGATGTGCGCGCATTTAAGGTTTATGCCGATGGTGCATTAGGCTCAAGGGGTGCTTGCTTGCTGCAGCCTTACGATGATCAAAAAAACTGGAAGGGCTTTTTATTGAGCAGCCAGAAACATTTTGAAGAGGTTGCCACCAAATTAGCAGCCAAAGGCTTCCAGATGTGTACGCATGCCATTGGCGATTCGGCCAACCGGGTAATGCTCAAAATTTATGCGGCAGCATTAAAAGGCAAGAACGACCGCCGCTGGAGGATAGAGCACTCGCAGATCATATCACCCGAGGATATGAAATACTTTGGTGATTATAATATTATCCCATCGGTACAGCCCACCCATGCCACATCTGATATGTACTGGGCGGGTACACGGTTAGGGGCAAAACGTTTAAAAACGGCTTATGCTTATAAACAACTGCTTGAGCAAAACGGCTGGATGCCATTAGGTACCGACTTTCCGGTCGAAAATATTAACCCGATGTATACGTTTTATGCAGCTGTGGAGCGCAAGGATTTGAAAGGTTATCCCGAAGGGGGTTTCCAGATGGAGAACGCACTAAGCAGGCAGCAGGCTTTACAGGGCATGACCATTTGGGCGGCCAAAGCAAATTTTGAAGAAAAGGAAAAAGGCAGCATTGAGCCCGGCAAGTACGCCGACTTTGTGATACTTGACAGTGATATTATGAAAATAAAAGGAGCAGATTTGCCAAACGTTAAAGTTTTAAAAACGTTTATAAACGGAGAAAAGGTTTATGAGAAAAAATAACTGGCGGTCGTACTCCCTGATTTTATTTGGCTTTGTTTTATTTAATTCTGCTTGTGCCCAAAACCCACCGCTTAGTGGCTTATCCTATTTAAGCGAAGAAAAGCTGGCCGAAAAAACCACCGTGTTGTTAAACAACGCATCGTACCTGATCCCTATTCAAGATATTGGCGAGGCAAGGGTGGCCAGCGTGCATTTTTCAAACCTGTATGCTACGGGTTTTGATAGCCTGCTTAATAAATACACCAAAGTAACCGTTTACAGCGGGAATGATTATAATGGCGTTAAAACCCTTGATAATTTATCGGCCGATTTAAAATGGTATAACACGCTGATCATACAGCTCAATGATGCCGATCTGAATAATCCGCAGATCATGGGCTTTATCAGTTCGAACCAAAAGATCAAGAATGTGATTATTGCCTTGTTTGGCAGCAGCGCTTCATTAGCTAAGTTAAATAATGTAGCGGTGCCCATTATATGGGCAGAAAGGGTATCACCTGTTTCTGCATTTTATAGCGCGCAGGCTATATTCGGCGGGGTTGCCATAACGCAAAAATTAAGCAGCGATGTTTCGGCTTTTTATAAAGCCAATATGGGTTTCCTCACTACCAAAACGCGGTTGCAATACACCGTGCCCGAGGCTGCTGGAATTAGTACGGCCAATTTAAGCGGCATTGATAATATTGCCAACGAAGCAATGGCTAACCAGGCTACACCGGGTTGCGTGGTGCTGGTGATAAAAGATGGTAAGGTGATATTTAATAAAGCTTATGGCTACCATACCTATGCTAAAACCCAGGCCGATAAGCTGACAGATATTTTCGACCTGGCATCCATGACCAAAATTTCGGCTACCACTATTGAGGCCATGCAGTTAACCGACCAGGGGAAGTTAACTTTAGATGCTACCATTGGCGACTATCTGCCATTGGCTAAAAAGACCAACAAAAATGACATCCACGTTCGGGAGCTGTTATTGCACCAGGCAGGATTGATCCCTGATATTCCTTCATTCGATAAGATCAGACCGTCAGATCATAGTACAGATTCATCAGCCGCTTATCCAACCAAGGTGAATGATAATTACTTTTTAAGGAAGGATTATTTTAAAGATGTAATGTGGCCTGAAATGCTGAACTCGCCCCTAAAAACCAGGGGACAGTATGTATACAGCGATTTGAGCATGTGTTTTATGCAGCAAATTGAGGAAACGGTTACCGCCACGCCCGAAAATGTGTACGTGCAGCAGCAATTTTATAAACCATTAGGTATGCAAACGGCAGGCTTTTTACCGCTTTACCGTTTTACACCGTACCAGATAGTACCTACAGAGGATGACCGCGAATACCGCCACGAACTGCTTGATGGCTATGTGCACGATCCAACTGCGGCCCTGATGGGTGGCGTTGCAGGCCATGCTGGTTTATTTGCAAGTGCCAATGATGTGGCTATTTTGTACCAGATGGTGCTTAACCGCGGTACTTATGGAGGTGTTCAATACATTAAGCCCGAAACGGTGGATCTTTTTACAGCCAAGCAATCGCCGGTAAGCCGCCGTGGTTTGGGTTTTGACAGATGGGATCCACTTGCCGATCATCATTATCCCTCAAAATTAGCATCGCCGCAAACCTATGGGCATACCGGTTTTACGGGTACCTGCGTTTGGGTTGATCCTAAATATAACCTGGTGTATATATTTTTATCAAACCGGGTAAACCCTAATGTGGGCAGCAAGCTATCTAGCCTTAATATAAGGCCACGTATACAGGATGTTGTTTATGAGGCTATACAAAAGGGGATGTAATGAAACTGTGAATCATATCTGAATCAGGATTTACGGAAGTATAGAATTTTCAGGATGTTGTTTAAGCGTTTTTTAATTTCTGCCTATTCGGGCAGGTTTTTACAAACAGCTATCTTCAAAATCATTTTACATCAGTATAACACTATTCACATAAATTGCTGTTAAACTTGCAGTGATGAATTTAGTTTGGTCCAAACATATACTTAGCCTTATAAGTTTCATTACCAATATATAGCATATCACAATCAATGAAAATAGGAATAGTTTGTTACCCAACCTTTGGGGGAAGCGGGGTAGTTGCTACGGAACTGGGCAAGGCACTTGCCGAACGTGGTCACCAGGTTCATTTTGTTACGTATAATCAACCGGCCCGGCTCGACCTGTTTTCTGAAAATCTTTTTTATCACGAGGTATCGGTATCTAATTACCCGCTTTTTGATTTCCCACCGTATGAATTGGCACTGGCAAGCAGGCTGGTTGATGTGGTTAGGTTTGAAAAGCTGGATATTTTGCATGTACACTATGCAATACCCCATGCTTCGGCTGCTTTTATGGCCAAGCAGATACTGATGACCTACGGCATATATATCCCGGTGGTAACCACCCTGCACGGTACTGATATTACCCTTGTTGGTAAAGACAGGACCTTTAAACCTGTGGTTACTTTCTCCATCAATAAATCCGACGGGGTAACGGCAGTTTCTGAACATTTAAGGAACGATACCTATAACTTTTTCGAGATAGAGAATGATATAAAAGTGATCCCAAACTTTATCGACCTGAACCGTTTCAGCCTTAAAGCAAAAGATCATTTTAAAAAGGCCATTGCACCATCGGGCGAAAAAATAATTGTACACACCTCAAATTTCCGCAAGGTTAAACGTACGGAGGATGTAATAAAAATATTTGCCAAGCTGGTTGAAAAAATACCGGCTAAACTACTAATGGTTGGCGATGGTGTTGAACGTTCCTACTGCGAAGAGCTGAGCCGTGAGTTGGGTGTTTGTGATGATGTTAGGTTTTTAGGTAAGCAGGATGCGATAGAAGAGATACTTTCCGTTTCCGACCTGTTCTTAATGCCATCGCAATCTGAAAGTTTTGGTTTAGCGGCATTAGAAGCTATGGCTTGCAAAGTGCCTGTAATAAGCTCAAATGCAGGTGGCTTGCCTGAATTGAATATTGATGGTGTTACCGGGTTTTTGAAGGATGTAGGTGATGTTAACGGGATGGCTGAAAAAGCGATCTATATATTAGAGGATGAAGAACGCCTGCAAACCTTTAAAGAAAATGCCCTTGCTCGCGCAAAGATCTTTGACCTGGCAAATATTTTACCTGTGTATGAAAACTATTATGCTGAAGTATTAGAAAAATGTAAAGACAAGGTATAAGCCTGTTTTTACATCACTTTTATAATATTAAATAATATTTTTGGCAGGGTTTATGCTTATTACCTGTTAAATAAATACACAACATGAAAAAAATATTTCAAACCTCTGTTACAGTTTTAGCGCTTATATTCATTTTTGCATCCTGTTCTTCAACTAAAAATACTACTGCATCATCAAACAATGCATCGCGCGGTAAATTTGTTGGCACCTGGACGGTTAATAATGTTAGCTACGATGGCATAGTGCCGCAGGCTATTCAAAATGTATTTGACCAGGCCCCGCCTGCTGATTTTATTGGCAGTACCTGGAAACTGACCAACAGCGGTAATGGTATTTATACTTTACCAAATGGTACATCGCAAACTATATTCTGGTCGGTTAATAACGGTACTGGCAGTGGGCAGATCTTTCAGTTCAAAAAACTTTACCAGGGCGATAAAGCTCAAAAAGTAACCGAAGGTTACCTTTTAGTTGTAGCCGGTAATGATGGCAGCTCCATGACGCTTAGATCGCCAATAAGTGTGGGTGATAAAACAGCCTACATTATATACAACTTTAAAAATCATAATAAGCTATAGCTTACCAAAAAAAGAAAAGCGTAAAGGATCGATCCTTTACGCTTTTCTTTTTGCTTTATATTTTTTTACTCGGCAGGTGTAAATTTCAAACAAACAGGATTACCAACTTCAAGCGTGGTACCTATCTTGCCTATTTTACCGGTGGCCTTGTCAATTTTATATACATAAATGGTATCGCTATCCTGGTTGGCAACTACAAGGAAACTCCCGGTAGGGTCAATTGCAAAATCGCGTGGATTTTTACCAAAGGTTGATACCTGCTGCACCTGCGTTAATTCACCACTTTCTTCGTTTATGGCATACACGGTAAGTTCGTTGGTTTCTAAACGGTTTGATGCGTAAAGGAACTTACCATCAGGCGAGATCTTGATAGCAGCACCTGCAGTTTTACCTGCAAAATGCGGTTTTAGTAAGGTGATGGATTGTTTTTCTTTCAGCTTACCGCCATCGTAATCAAACACAGTTACGTTCGATCCCATTTCTGTTACCAGGTATACGTGTTTCTTATCATTGCCAAAAACAAGGTGGCGCGGGCCATTGCCGGCTTTAACACTTACAAATGCAGGCGATGCAGGGCTTAACGGTTGTGGCTTTGAGGCTTTATAACGTTCAATATTTACTTTATCGGTACCTAAATCAGTATACAATAAATATTTTTCATCGGGCGATAACACACCGGTATGTACATGCGGGCCTTCCTGTCTTTCGGCATTTACACCATGACCCTCATCCTGCAATACCTGCGATACCGGGCTTAATGAGCCATCGGCATTAATAGGTAAAACAGTAAGGCTGCCACTGCTGTAGTTAGCTACGAATGCATTTTTTTGTGCTTTATCAACAGCTATGTAACATGGGTCGGCACCTTTTGACTGCTGCTTGTTAATAAACTCAAGTTTGCCTTGTTTGGCATCGAATTTAAAAGCGCTTACTTCGCCGTTTTTGCCAATTTCATTTACCGCATAAACAAACTTGTTATTGTTTGATACAGTTAGGTAAGATGGATTATCAACGCCATCAATTTCATTCAGATAAGCTAAGCGGCCCGATTCGGCATAAAAGCGATATACATAAATACCCTTGCTTTTGCCCTTGGTATAAGTGCCTATAAGCAGATCGAAAGTGTATGGGCCTGTTTTTTTATGCTGGGCATAAATAAGCACAGGAAAAAGCATCGAAATTATCAGCAGGAATTTTTTCATTATGAGGTGAATTGGTAATTGCCTGCAAGATAGTAATTGAAGCCGAAAGCCAAAAGGGTTTTTAAGGTAAGGCCCTAAAGCAATGGCAGTGTGGATTTGTAAGTTGCTTTAAACAGAAAAGGGCAAAGATGATTAAACCTTTGCCCTTTTGTTATATATATTATCCTTTTATCAGGTGTTTTAACTGTATCACTTCCTTTTCTTCTAAAAATCGCCAGCGACCGCGTGGCAGATCTTTTTTGTTAAGGTTGGCATATACCGAACGGTCAAGCTTTACTACTTCGTAGCCTAAGCTTTCAAATATACGGCGTACAACACGGTTTTTACCGCTATGTATTTGTATCCCTACTTCTCTTTTTGTACCACCTGCTACGTACGATACTGAATCGGGTTTTATTAAACCGTCTTCCAGCTCAATACCGTAACTTATTTTATTTAAATCGCCCTGGGTTAAGCTTTTGTTTAGCTCTACCTGGTATAATTTGCTAACAATGCTGTTACGCGGGTGCGAAAGCTTATCAGCTAAATCACCATCGTTTGTCATTAATAATAAACCGGTGGTGTTTCTGTCTAATCGCCCTACAGGATAAATACGTTCTTTGCTGGCTTTTTCAACCAGGTGCATAACGGTACGTCGTTCCTGTGGGTCTTCAGTAGTTGTAATATAGTCCTTTGGTTTATTTAATAATACATAAACCATTTTTTCGCGCCTTAAAGTTTCACCGTTGTAACGAATCTCATCTTTCTGCGGATCAACCTTGTGGCCTAATTCAGATATAACTACACCGTTTACTGACACCACACCGGCTATGATCAGCTCGTCGGCCTTACGGCGTGAGCAGATGCCTGCGTTAGAGATATAACGGTTAAGTCTTATTAACCCTGAATCTTTAGTTTCAGGGCCTTTTTTGCGGCTCCTTAAAGTTTTTGCCGGGGCATCCAGATCAGGAGTTATTTTATCGTAAGTTGGTTTTGAGCGTTGCGGCCTATCGGCACCGTATGGTTTATCGCCTCCGGTTTTTTTGAATCCGCCGGCTGATGCCGGGCGCGAAAATTTATTTTCGCCTGGTCTTTCGCCACCAAAGCTTCTTTTAGGTTTATCGTCAGCATTAAATGAGCCTGTTGATTTAGCACGTGATGAAAAGGGTTTCTTGTCGCCTGTTTTATCACCACCAAAACTTCTTTTCGGCCTGTCTTCAGATCCAAATGATCCTGCTGCTGATTTACCGCGTGAAGAAAATGGTTTTTTATCACCGGTACGTTCGCCGCCAAAGCTTTTTGCTGGTCTTTCATCGTTATCAGCTATTCTTCCGGTATAAGGTCTGCTTTTTCCTTCGCCGCCAAAACTTCTTTTTGGGGCATCATTATCGGTTGTTCTACCGGTATATGGTCTTCCTTTTGGTTTGAATGATTTTTTTTCTCCGGCACTGCTGCTAAAGCTGCTCGCCGATTTATCGCCACCATCATTTGGCTTGCCTCTGTATTTGCTGTCAGATGCCGAATACGACTTCTTTTCGCCGGGGCCTTCACTGTTATATTTTTTTGATGGTCTGCTGCTTTTGGTTTGATCAGAACCTGATGTAGAATTTCCTCTTGTTGAGGTTGATCTTTTTGGCCTGTCACCGGCTTTGGGAGCCCTGTTTGATGATCTGCCGGATTTGTCGTCGCGACTGTTCCCTGGTCTATTAAATGCCATATTGTTTTTGTTTGCGCTTTCGCAGCGTGAGGGTCAAAGTTAGCGTTTTTTGGCCGATAATTATAATTTTTTTTACATGTTGCAAAATCTTGGTTTAAACGTTTTAAAGGCAGTTTTTGAACCAAAAACTGGGCTTTGAAAAAGTCGGAAAAAGCTAAGTATTTGATAATGTGCCCCGTATAGCGTACCTTTGCAGCGCATTCTACCAAATGTACAATTTATGGATAAAAAAGAAATGACTAAGAGACACTTAATTACGTGCTCCGTAATAATGCTTCTGGTTATCATTTCAGGGTTTAATATTTATGGTACAACGTCTGTACCAATCGTTGCAAAAACGACAAAATTAAGCCCTGGCATCTCGAAATTTGTATTTAAAAATACTGATGGTGCAAATGATTATAGCTTCGCTAATGAAGCTTTACCTGTTAATGATGCAAGTGTAAATTTAAGGCTGAAGCGCTCGCTTCTTAAACACAATTACCGGCATGTACAATCAACTATTTTGCAAAGCAAAGCAGATAAATTGTTCCCGATAATTGAGCCTATTTTAAAAGCCTACGGTATTCCTGACGATTTCAAATACATTCCCCTTGTTGAATCGGGTTTGTGCGAAGGTACATCCATAAAAGGCGCAAAGGGTTTATGGCAATTTATGCCAGGCACTGCACGCACTTATGGTTTAAGGGTACGGAATGGAATTGATGAGCGTTTAAACGTTCGGAAATCTACCATTGCTGCCTGCAAGTACATCAAGGAACTTTATGGCGAGTTTAATAGCTGGACTTTGGCGGCTGCGGCCTACAATAACGGTTCTATAAAACTTGAAAAAGCCATTAACAGGCAAAATGAAGACAATTATTTCCGTATGCATTTAAACCGCGAAACCGGCGCATACGTTTATAACCTGATTGCCATGAAGGCAATTATAAGCCATCCGCAAAAATATGGCTATGATTATTATAAAGTAAGATATTTTAACCCAGCCTCACCCGAGCTGCTGGCAGCAAACTAAGGATAGGATTTAATCCCATCACAAAGTAAATTTATATTACGGAGCACCCTGAAGCCGATCTTCCCAGCTGGAAGATCGGCCTTTTTTTGCGTATATTTGTAGCATAATAAGTTGATTGAGTTGATTATGTGTATATAGTTGATCGTACTTAAAAACTGTGAAATGTTTGAAGTGCAATCAGCCAAAATTCAGCCGGCTGCTTATTTAACTGAAAGATAAATTCTGCATGATTACAAAATCTATTGACCTGGGCGAGCAAAACGAAGTTGAAGTGTATGGAGCCAGGGTACATAATTTAAAAAATATTGATGTTTCTTTTCCGCGTAACCAGCTGGTAGTAATTACCGGGTTAAGCGGCAGCGGCAAATCATCATTAGCCTTTGATACCATTTATGCCGAAGGGCAGCGCCGTTATATGGAAACATTTTCGGCCTACTCGCGCCAGTTTATGGGCGGTATGGAACGGCCCGATGTGGATAAGGTATCAGGCCTTAGCCCGGTTATTGCCATTGAGCAAAAAACCACCAGCAAAAACCCGCGCTCAACCGTAGGTACCATTACCGAGATCTATGATTTTATGCGTTTGCTTTTTGCCCGCACAGGCGAGGCTTACTCTTATGTAAGCGGCGAAAAGATGGAGCGCATGTCTGAAGATCAGATTCTGAAAACCATCAGCGATAAATTTAATGGCGAGCCTGTAAACATTTTGGCCCCTGTTGTAAAAGCGCGCAAGGGTCATTACCGCGAGCTTTTTGAGCAAATCCGCAAGCAGGGTTACCTGAAGGTTTGGATAGACGGCGCCATAGCCGATGTTGAACCTAAAATGCAGGTAGACAGGTATAAAATTCACGATATTGATATTGTTGTTGACAGGCTTGTAGTAGGCGAAAACGATAGTAAGCGCTTATATACCTCTATCCAGTCGGCATTGAAAATTGCAAAGGGGATTATCCGTATTGCTGATAAGGATAATAATGTTGCTTATTACAGCAAGTACCTGATGGATCCTATTTCAGGTATTTCTTATGATGAGCCGCAACCTAATACATTTTCATTTAACTCGCCTTATGGTGCCTGTGATAAATGTAACGGACTGGGTTATATTTTTGAAGTTGATGAAGCATCGGTTATCCCCAACCCAAAACTAAGTATTTTAAATGGCGGACTTGCGCCTATCGGCGAGTACCGCGAAACCTGGATCTTCCAGGTATTAAAAGCATTAGCTAAAAAGTATGAGTTTTCGCTTTCGGTTCCTATCGAGAAACTTTCAAGGGATCATTTAGATATTATCCTTAACGGATCGCCTGAGATGATAACCGTTGCCGTTGAGTATAATAAATGGAACGTGCAAAGCTATCAGATCAGTTTTGATGGCATCATCAGGATGCTGGAAGAGCAGCAGGAACGCCGCGGAGATGAAGGTATGGACGACATGGAGAATTACCGTGTACTGAAAACCTGCCCTGTTTGTGATGGCGCAAGGCTTAAAAAAGAATCGCTGCATTTTAAGGTAGACGGTAAAAATATATTTGAACTGGCCTGTATGGATATTCGTAACCTGCAGGAGTGGTTTGCTAACCTGGAAGACCGTTTAACCGACCGCCAGAATGTTATTGCAAAAGAAATATTAAAAGAGATTCGTGCGCGGATAGTTTTCCTGTTGGATGTAGGCTTAAGTTATTTAACGCTCGACCGTACAGCAAAAACCTTATCAGGCGGCGAGGCGCAGCGTATCAGGCTGGCAACCCAGATAGGCTCGCAGTTAATGAATGTAATGTACATTTTGGATGAACCAAGCATCGGTTTGCACCAGCGTGATAATGAACGTTTGATCAACGCTTTAAAAAATCTGCGCGATTTAGGCAATACCGTATTGGTTGTTGAGCACGATAAGGATATGATATTGCATGCCGACCATGTTATTGACATGGGCCCTGCAGCAGGTGTGCACGGCGGCCAGATTGTTGCGCAGGGAACGCCTGCCGAATTAATGAAGGCGCACACACTTACCACCAGCTATATTAATGGTGAGCGCGAAATTGCTATCCCCGAAAAAAGACGGGAGGGTAACGGTAATACGCTGAGCCTTAAAAAAGCTACCGGCCATAACCTTAAAAAGGTATCGGTTGATTTCCCTTTAGGTAAACTGATAGGCATAACCGGCGTATCGGGTAGTGGTAAATCAAGCCTAATTACCGAAACGCTTTATCCAATACTAAACCACCACTTTTTTAGGGCGAAGAAGCACCCGCTGGCTTACGAAAAAATTGAGGGCCTGGAGCATATTGACAAGGTGATTGAAATAGACCAGACACCTATTGGCCGTACACCACGCTCAAATCCGGCAACTTATACCGGCGTTTTCTCAGATATCCGTAACCTTTACGTGCAATTGCCTGAATCAAGGATCAGGGGTTATAAACCGGGGCGTTTTTCATTTAATGTGAAGGGCGGCCGTTGCGAAACCTGCCAGGGTGCAGGTATGAAGGTAATAGAAATGAACTTTTTACCCGATGTACAGGTTCCTTGCGAAGAATGCGGCGGCAGAAGATATAACCGCGAAACATTAGAGGTTCGTTACCGCGGAAAATCGATCAGCGATGTGCTGGATATGAGTATTGAAGATGCTACGCCATTTTTTGAGCATATCCCGGCCATTTACCGCAAGGTTAAAACCTTGTTTGATGTTGGTTTGGGTTATATTACCCTGGGCCAGTCGTCAACCACACTTTCGGGTGGCGAGGCGCAGCGTGTTAAGTTAGCAACCGAGCTTTCAAAAAAAGATACCGGTAATACTTTTTATATATTGGATGAGCCTACAACCGGGCTGCATTTTGAAGATATAAATGTATTGTTAGGCGTGTTGAACCAATTGGTTGATAAAGGCAATACTGTTTTGGTAATTGAGCATAACCTTGATGTTATTAAGGTGGTTGACCATGTGATTGATCTGGGCCCTGAGGGTGGGTCAGGCGGTGGGAAGATCCTTTTCAGCGGTACCCCTGAGGGTTTGTGCAAGGTTAAGGAAAGCTTTACCGGGCAATTTCTGAAAAAGGAAATGAACATAAAATAAGCCTGAGATTTATGGCATTCGGTAAAAAATAAACTCAATCTCAAAAACTTACAGGGCTGTATGAATGTCAACCTCACCTGTTTTATAAGTTTCGGCAGTAGTTGCGTTGGGTATATTTAACGGTGGTTCCTGGGGTAAGTTTTGTTTCCTTTTTTTCTTAAAGTAATTCACTATTGCTGGTTGCAGCCAGGTTTCAAGGCTATAAGCGGTAAATGCTATTACCGGTAAGCTCAAAAACACATATGCCCATAAATTATGGAACAGTTTTGAAAACAGAAACACCAGCGGAAAATGCGTAATGTATAATGCGTATGAATATTTGCCGGTAACTGTACCTACTTTGTTTACCATATTTAATACAGCAGTTTTAATATTAAGCACATTTACCAAATAGCCAATACCCATATAAACGTAAGGTAGGGTGCTATATGCCAAAGCATTTGCCAGCGGCAGGTACCTGATAGTTAATGCAGCATATACAATAATAATATGCGGTACTATCAAATAAATAAGCTTGATTTTTTTACCTGCGGGCGGTAACTGTAAACAATATCTGAAAAACGGGACAGCAAAAAGCGACAGGATAAAGTATTTAAACGGGTCGTAAAAATTCCAGGTAAAGTGCATCCGCGAAATAAGAGGGAGCACGCCCAGCCCGAAAAGGGCAACGTATTTATCGGCATAAAATAAATTACGGTATTCATAAATATAATAACCTACCAGCCAGATGGACGAAAATGCAAACACGGCTATCAAATGATAAAATACATCGTGCTGAACCTTTAAAAAGTAACAGGGGATGGCAAGCAGAGCTATAATAAACCAGTACAATACCGCCTTTTTTTGATTGCGGCCGATTGTAAAGGCAAACAGCACATAAAAAGCAACTTCGAAAGAGAGCGACCATACCGCCAGATTGCTTTCAATACTGGGTACAATATAACCCATATAATCTTTCATGGTGCTCACCAGTAAAAAGTTCCCGATGATAACGGTTAGCGATGGGAATGCCGTATTGGTAATATATAAAGCTAAAAATGCCAGCAGCATGCCTATAACAAACAAGGGATATATGCGGATAAAGCGGTTAATTAAAAATGCTTTGGTTGATTTTGGCTTATTGGTTTCGGTTAAGTTGATCACTAAACCAGATAGCATGAAGAACATCATTAATGCATCTGTACCCCAATAACCTGTAAATTTTGTTGCATGACCGGTAGGTGCTAAAAAAACCAGGTGCCAGCCCAATATAAATATAGACGACCCCCCCCTGAAAAATTCGAGATATATCTTTTTCATTCAAACACGATTTAAAAATCAAACTGTTTTAACCTCAGGGTTTTACGGGAATTTAAAATTGATTGTTGTGATTTTAATTGCTTATTATGAAAATATTTCATTTTACATTGGTTCGGGTTTAATTAAAGGGCAATAGTTAAATCTTAAATCCTTGTTAATTATTAATTGGATGCATCATTATAATAATCCAAACAAAAACAAACAATTGTACCTTTAAGGTATATGTTACCACTGTTAATTGCTGCCCAGATCCGTGAAGCTGATGCTTATACCATAGCGCATGAACCCATTACATCAATTGATTTAATGGAGCGGGCCTCCAAAGCTTTTGTGGGCTGGTTTGTAAACCATTTTCCGGATAAAAAGAAAGCCATAAGCGTTTATTGTGGTACTGGTAATAATGGCGGCGACGGGCTGGCCATAGCAAGAATGCTGTGCGATCATGATTACAAGGCTCTGCATATTAAAATTGCCCGCTTCAGTAATAAGGCAACGGATGATTTTAATCAGAACCTTAAAAGAGTGCAGGAAACAGGAATTACGTGCACAGAGATTTTTCCTGGTGATTCTTTTACTGCGGACGATACTGCAATTATTATAGATGCCTTATTGGGCAGCGGCTTAAATAAACCGCTGGATGGCGACTATAAGCGTCTGGTTAATTATATTAATGGCTTGCACAAAACAGTAGTTGCCGTTGATGTGCCTACCGGTTTTTTTACCGATGGCGAGATGCCAAAAGATGCTATTGTACTGAAAGCCGACCTGGTGATCACTTTTCAGCAGCCGAAGATCAATTTTTTACTGCCCGAATCAGCACCTTATATTAATTGCTGGGAGGCCGTAAATATTGGGATAAATGAAAAATTTGTACAGTCGCTTAACTCGGCCTACCAGGCTGTTGAGGAAAAAGATATACGGAAACTGCTGAAACCACGGCATCACTTTAGTAATAAAGGCACTTATGGCCATGCGCTGATTGTTGCCGGGCAGGCCGAAACTATGGGTGCTGCTTTGCTTAGTGCCTCGGCTTGTGCTTATGCCGGGTGTGGCTTAACCACCGTATGTGTGCCGCAAAGTGGCCTTACCGCCTTAAATAGCTATATGCCCGAGCTGATGGCAATAGTAAGGGAAGGGAATGAGCTGCCCGAAATTGAATATGATAACTTTAGCGCCATTGGGATAGGGCCCGGTTTGGGAAAACAGGCCGATACTTTAGCCTTACTGACTGATGTTTTAACCAATTATAAAAAGCCGGTTGTTATTGATGCGGATGCGCTTAATTTATTAGCCACAAATAAGGAGCTTTGGGCTTCGGTGCCTGCAAACAGTATTTTAACCCCGCACATGAAAGAGTTTGACAGGCTTTTTGGCGATCATGATAACTGGTGGCAACGGATCCAAACGGGGCTTCAAAAAGCAAAAGAGCACCAGCTTTATATTATCCTTAAAAACGATTATACCATAACCATTTCTCCGCAGGGTAAAGTGTATTTTAATACAACAAGTAATGCGGCAATGGCAACAGGCGGCATGGGCGATATACTTACCGGGGTGATTACCTCATTGTTAGCTCAAAAATATACGGCTGAAGAAGCTTGTTTAATTGGTGTATTTATACATGGTAAAGCGGGTGATGAACTTGCCCTGCCCAACCGGATGAATGTAGTGATGCCTGCCCAGGTGGCTGCACGTTTGCCAATTAGTATGGCAAAATTAATGGCATAAAAAAAACGGATGTTAGTATCATGCATCCGTTTTTAACTATTAACTGATCTTATAAAGAACAAAATACTCAATTGTTGTGCTTTAATAACGGATCATTTTTGTTTTCATTTTATGTCCGTATCAAAGTAATAAATCTTTTACAATGATAGGACGTCTGGAATATGCTTTTAGTTACAAAAGCTACTGTAAAAATTGTCTTCTCAGGGGTAAAATTATCTGTAACAACAATATGGTTTTAAAATTGTTTTAATAAGCAATAAAAAAATAAGGGTATCAATATTTTATTATTGATACCCTTATAAATAATTACATTAAATATAATTGTAGGTAGTTATCAAAACTTACCTAAAACCATCATCTCGTCCATTGTTGGGGTTGCACTACCGCCGCGTGGTTCAAGTGTTACAGCAAATGCATCGGTTGATACAGCAGCAATGCTTTTCATCTCCTTCATCTCGGTAGAATCAGGACTTGAATCAAACACCCCCAGGTCAACCGGTTTGCCGCCTACAAGTGCCCATAGCTGGTACTGGTGTGCTTTATCGTTAACAGGCATTTTAATACTGCCTAAATCAACCATTACTTTGTGTTTAGCCGGGCTCCATGCAATAGTAAGCAACGCCGACGGGGCATGTACGGTTCCCTGTAATTTAAGGAATTTAAATGAAGGGTCGCGGAAAACCTCCAGTTGTCTATCCATCAGGTTTACCCTGTTACTAAAATGCTGGTTATTTAACTGCGAAGCCGCCAATTGCGTGTTAGACTGCTGCAGCTTATTGTATAAATTTATTAAAGCTATACCGCTTGCTATTAATAAGGCAAGGCATGCTGCAAATGCATATTTGTAAAAGCTGTTTGCTTTTGGTGCCGGTAAGGCAATAACATTATTTTTATGTTCAGCTTTTGCTGGCGGGAAACTATTGTCGTCGCCTAAGTTAGTAAGTATGCTGTTTAATACCCTGCTGCGTAAATGTTCTGGTGCGTCAACTGCGTTTGCTTCGGCATATAACTCCATCGACCGTTCAATCTCAACAACCTCGGCTTTAATAGCCGGATGTTTTATAATCATCGCCTCCACTTGCAACTTTTCATCCCGGGAAATATCTCCCAGAACGTAAAGTTCCAAAACCCCTGATTCTATATATGCTTTAATATCTTCCACTTTCCAACTTTCAATTAAAATGTTTTCTAAGCTGCTGTATAGCCATTCTTAGCCTGGTTTTAATAGTACCCAACGGAATGCCTAATTCATCGGCGGCTTCCACATGCGTGTACCCTTTAAAGTATACCAGATCAAGGATAGATTTTTGTTCCGGCTTCAGGGTTTCTACTAATTCCTTGATGCCTAACAGCTCAGGTTTGTAAACCGTGTTCCTTTGCTCGTCTATGAAAGTTACGTTATTTTCAAGCTCCTGGTTTTTATTCTGGTTCTTAAAATCCTTTGATCTTATTTTATCTATTGACAGATTGCGTGCGATATTAACCATCCAGGTAAACAAACGGCCCTTTTCGGTGCTGTAGCTCGAAAAGGAATGCCATATTTTTACAAAAGTTTCCTGTAGCACATCCTCTGCTATTGCTGTATCAATAATGATGCGGGAGATAACGCCATATAGCGAAGACGAGTACATATCGTACAAGGCTTCGATAGCAATTTTCTCACGATTCCTTAGTGCAAGCACTAATTCATCTTCGGATAGCGATATTTTTCGTTTTTTGGTCAATGGGTTGAAGATATAAAGGAATTATCAAATTTCAAACAGGTGTTTTTCTGCATGATAAGAAGAACGTACCAACGGCCCGCTCTCAACATACTTGAAACCCTTAACTAACCCAAATTGTTTGTACCTGGCAAATTGATCAGGATGTATCCAGTCAATTACCGGGTGGTGGTTTCTGGTGGGCTGTAAATATTGCCCTAA
The DNA here is from genome assembly GCF_965277465.1 of Mucilaginibacter sp. Taxonomy (GTDB): domain Bacteria; phylum Bacteroidota; class Bacteroidia; order Sphingobacteriales; family Sphingobacteriaceae; genus Mucilaginibacter. The sequence goes on along the minus strand of NZ_CBDICW010000001.1, from coordinate 150,257 downwards.
AGTTAAAATATGTACACCTGCTTCCAGTAAATCGTCCATTGCCTCTAAAACATCGTCTTCGGTTTCGCCAAGCCCAAGCATAATGCCTGATTTTGTACGTACACCTGCCTGCGATACATGTTTTAAACATTCTAAGCTCCGGTCGTATTTGGCCTGTATGCGTACTTCTTTAGTAAGGCGCCTTACTGTTTCAAGGTTGTGTGATACAACTTCGGGCTTGGTTTCCAATACGCGTGCTAAATTTTCCCATACGCCCCTAAAATCGGGCAATAAAGTTTCAAGCGTAGTATCCGGGCTTTCCCTGCGGATGGCATTAATCGTTTCGGCCCATATAATTGATCCGCCGTCTTTCAAATCATCACGGTCAACCGAGGTAATAACGCAATGTTTAACCTGCATTAACTTAACCGAATTTGCTACACGGTTAGGCTCGTCCACATCAACGGCTAATGGCCTGCCGGTGGCTACAGCGCAAAAAGAGCATGAACGTGTACAAATATTACCCAATATCATAAAGGTGGCTGTGCCGGCTCCCCAGCACTCGCCCATATTGGGGCAATTTCCGCTTTCGCAAATCGTATGTAATTTATGTTCGTCAACCAGCCCACGTACATGCGCATATTCCTTACCAACAGGGAGTCTTACTCTCAGCCAGTCGGGCTTGCGTTGTGTTTGGCTTGCTGAAACAACCGGCAATTCAATCATGGTACAAAAATAGTTAAAAAACTATCAACATACTGCTATATAGTAATAGCTTAAAGTGATATGTTATGCAAATTAAAAGGTATGGGTCAGCTAAATGCCGGCCTGTAATTGGTTCGATCTTAATTTAAAACTGATAAGGCTTCATCAACTGATACCTCACCATGCGAAAGATCAAGCACGCATTCACCATCCTTTATCATCAGTAACTGCGGCGATTCATGATGAACAAAAAATTCAGTTGCTACCTGGTTAGATATATCGCGGTGCTTAATAAGATCTAAAAAGTAAAGGGGTAAATTGTCGGGCAGTTTTTCCCAGTCCAGCTCAAAACGTTTCTTTACCATCATACTGATAGAGCAGCGGGTACTGTGTTTGAAAATTAAACTATAGCCTTCCTGCTTTTTGATAGCATTAATTTGATCTGCCGACTCAAGCGATGTCCAATTCATAAAAAATAATTATAAGGGATAAATGCTTATAAACTACAAAACAACGCAAAACATGTTGCGGTTTTAAGCAATTTAAAAAAAATGACAATTAGCTGTTAGCGTCCGCTTTTTGGATAGGAGCCGTAAGCTGGACACAGTTTGTTTGAGCATGATGACATGCCGCCTAACACCAAAGCTAAAAGAGCTATATAAATTACTTTCTTCATTTTTTAATCCGACTTAATCCTTTTACGAAAATCAGTTGTTTAATGTTGCAGCAAGATAAGCCATTTTTATGGCAGTTACAGCACCTTCAACACCTTTATTTCCATGCTTACCACCTGCACGGTCAATAGCCTGTTGCTGGTTATCGGTTGTTAATACACCAAATATAACAGGTTTTGAGTATTTTATGGCAACATTGCTTACACCATTTGCTACTGCATTACAAATAAAATCAAAATGGCGTGTTTCGCCCTGTATAACACAGCCAAGGCATATTACGGCATCTAACTTACCTGTTTTTAGCAGCAGATCGGCCCCCGAAGTTAACTCAAAGCTACCCGGAACTGCATACGTATAAATATTTTCGGCTAAAGCACCATGCTCAAGCAGGCTTGATAAGGCGCCCTGGTATAAGGCATTGGTAATTTCTGCGTTCCACTCGGCAACCACTATCCCAAAGCTAAAGGGAGCGGCTGATGGAACTTCGGTATTTGAAAAATCAGATAAATTTTTAAGCTGGGTTGCCATCTTATTTCAGATTTTGGATTTTCAGTACGGCTTTAATTAAAACCGGATCAATTTATACAGCATCGTTATTACATCTGTATAAATTGATCCGGCATATAATGTCCGAAAGATTAAAACTTATTAAAGTTTTGCTTCGGTACGGGCAATATACTCGTCAATGCTTTGTGATTCGGCACTTTCAGGGTAATCGCTTTTTATTTTTTTATAGGTTTCATCAGCCGATTTATTATCGTTCTGAGCCTCATAAACCAAGCCTAATTTTTTCAGGTACATTGGGCTAAGGAATTTATTTTTTGCTTTATCAGCCGCCTTGTTAAAATAAGTTTCGGCCTTGTCATAATCTTTTAACTCAACGTAAGCATCAGCAGTACAGCCAAGCGCTTCGGCAGCAATCATACTGTCATCGCCGCGGTAATTGGTTAAATTATCAATAGCTTTCTGGTATTCGCCTTTGTTTAAATAAGCAGTGCCCAGGTAAAAGTAACCTAAGTTAGCAGCCTTAGTATTGCTGTATTCATCAACAATCTTTTTAAAACCCGGGTAGCTGGCATCGCCGTTTATTGCTTTGTCCCAGTCTTTTTTAGCCCAAAAATCTTGTGCTACATGCATCTGGTTTGATGCGGTAACTTCGCGCGGGGCTATATAAAATTTCTGATAAGCAATATAAATAACTATCATGGCAACTATAGCAGCGCCTATAAAAAGTAAGCTTTTTTGGTTCTCGCGTACAAAATTACTGGTCTTTCCAAAATTCTTGTCCTCTACTACTACCTTGGTGTTCGCCTGGGTTTTTGACATTTCTATTGTAAAATTAAGTTTGCAAAAATACAGTTTTCAAAATTTTTAACAATACCTTTTAAATTAAATATTTATGCCGGTAAAATAGGGGCTAAAAGCAGGCCGCAAAACACTGAAACAATGCAGGATTAAAGCATTGAGGGCTTTTTGAATATTGACTGCCAAATTACCGGCCCTTATATCTTTCTTACCAGCCTACTTTTCCAATTTTCAAACTGAAAAAACAAGTAACTTTGTACACTCTTTTATGTATCTGAAGCAACTATCTGTCATCAATTTTAAAAACTACGAAGAAGCCGGGCTAACCTTTAGCGATGGCGTAAACGTATTTACCGGTAATAACGGTGCAGGTAAAACAAACCTGCTTGATGCCATCCATTATCTGTCCTTATGTAAAAGCTATTTTAACCCGATTGATAGCCAGCAAATAAGGCAGGGAGCCGATTTTTTTATTATCACGGGCGATTTTAATAAGAACGATAAGCACGAAAATGTTGCCTGCGCAGTAAAGCGGAATCAAAAGAAACAATTTAAGCGCAACAAGAAGGATTACCAGCGCCTTGCCGATCATATTGGCTTGCTGCCGCTGGTAATGGTATCGCCTTATGACATCAGTATTATTATTGAGGGCAGCGAGGAGCGCCGCAAATTTATTGATAACGTGATTTCTCAAACAGATAATTCATACCTGGACGAGCTGATCACCTATAATAAGATATTAAATAACCGTAATGCCTTTTTAAAGCTCATTGCCGATACCGGGCGGTATGATCCTGCTTTTTTAGAGATACTGGATGAGCAGCTTACCGCATCAGGCAGCCGCATATTTGAAAAGCGAAAGGCTTTTATGGAAACCTTTACCGCCATATTTAATAAGCACTACCAGTTTTTGAGTGATAACGCCGAGCAGGTTGAGTTGATCTATGAGTCGCAGCTGTTTCAGCATGAGTTTGCCGGCCTGCTGAAAAAGAATATTGAAAAGGACAGGATAATTGAGCGCACCGGCGCAGGCATCCATAAGGACGACCTTACATTTGCCATACATGGCATGCCGATGAAAAAGTTTGGTTCGCAGGGGCAGCAAAAGTCGTTTTTAATTGCACTTAAGCTGGCGCAGTATAGTTTTCTTTATCAGCAAAATGGGTTTAAACCTATTTTATTGCTCGATGATATTTTTGACAAGCTTGATGATCACCGCGTTACTAAACTGATGCAGATGATTTCAAATCACGATTTTGGCCAGGTATTTATTACTGATACCAACGAGAGCCGGGTAAGGCAGATATTTAATAATATAGGCGTAGCTATTACCCTATTTAAAGTAAAGGGGGGCGAAATAGATGCGTAAGGCCAATGATAAATCGTTAAAGGATGCTATTGAGCAAATGTTGCAGGTTTATAAAATAAAACGGCGCTTTGATGAAACGGCTGTTATTGCCACCTGGCCCGACTTAGTGGGCAAACCTGTTGCCAACCGAACTAAGGAGATATTTATCCACGATAAAAAATTGTTCCTCAGGATTGAGTCTTCGGTAATTAAAAATGAATTGATAATGATGCGCACCCAGATCATTGACAAAATAAATGAGCAGGCAAAAGGGATATTGGTTGAGGAGATTATTTTCCTTTAGTCCACTTTGGGAAAAAGGCACGGAAATTTAAATCATCGCTCATTCTTGAAAAAGCAAGAATAAACAAGCCCGGCAGTATAAAGGCAAGCTGTGCCTCGGGGTGCGTTCTGTACAGTAATATTGTTCCTGAAACTAATACAATAATAAGTAAGGAGTATAAAATGTATTTTAACAGCAGTCTCATAATTGTTATTTCAGTTTATAATCAGTGGGTTATCGCAATGTAAAATCTGCAACAATTTTATAAATTTATACACTTCTTTCCGAAAAAGCAAAATAAAAGCAAAACCGGGTAAGAATATTTAATAAACTTACCCGGCCCGGCTAATAAAAATTAGAATTTTTCGAATGCTGAGAAGAAGAAATTGCCTTCAATTTCGGCATTTTCAGCTGAATCAGAACCGTGTATAGCATTAGCACCAATTGATTCGGCAAATAATTGACGGATAGTACCTTTATCTGCTTTTGCAGGGTCAGTAGCACCAATCAGCTTACGGAAGTCTTCAACAGCGTTATCTTTTTCAAGTATTGCAGCTACTATAGGGCCTGATGACATGAATTCCACCAGTTCGCCATAAAAAGGACGCTCCTTGTGTACCTCATAAAACTGACCTGCAATTTGCTCGCTTAAAGCAACATATTTCATTGCTTTAATTTTAAAACCTGCCTTAATAATTTGATCTAAAATTGCACCAATGTGGCCATTTGCAACCGCATCAGGTTTAATCATGGTAAATGTTTTATTCTCTTTCATCACAATTGTTTACTTGTTGATTATTAAATTTTAGTGGTGTTTATAGTTAAACCCGCATATCCCACTCTAATTGTACGGGTTACAAATTTAGCAGCCTTAATTAGGCCTTATTTAAATTTCGGGCAAAAGTAGCCTTTTACAATTGAAACATAAAGGCTTTTACATTAAATAACATACCTGTATTTAATTTATTTATTTAGCTTTGCAACTCTTTTTTAAAAACGGATGTTAGATATAGCCTCGCTTAGTGAACTTTTAGCGCAGCCTCAAAAAATAGTGATTACTACCCATCATAAACCTGATGGTGATGCTATGGGGTCGTCTTTAGGTTTATACAATTACCTTATTCAGCAGGGCCATCATGCAAAGGTGATCACACCTACTGATTATCCCCAGTTTTTAAACTGGATGCCTGGTAATGACGAGGTTATTATTTACACAGAAAACCTTGACGAATCTGCCCGGCTGATAGCTGATGCCGACATTATTTTTTGCCTCGACTTTAATGCCCTGAACCGCATTAACGAAATGGGCGTGCTTGTGGGCGAAAGCAATGCCATTAAAGTAATGATTGATCATCACCTGGAACCTCAGGATTTTGACGATTACCGCTATTGGAACATCAATGCCTGCGCAACGGCACAATTGGTGTATACCTTTATTACACAGGAACTAAAGCATAAAGAACTTATCAATAAAGATGTGGCTACTTGTTTATATGCAGGTATCCTTACTGATTCTGCATCGTTCTCATTGCCCAATACAACATCAGCCGTACACCGTATTATAGCCGACCTGATTGATGCAGGCGCCGTAAACTGGTATATATATGATGAGATATACAAAAACTCTACCGAAAATCGTTTACGCTTTTTAGGGATCTGCCTTTCAGAACGTTTACAGATATTGCCTGAGTTTAATACTGCTATTATAGCTGTTACCCATGCCGATCTGGAAAAATATGATGTTATTACCGGCGATACTGAAGGGATAGTGAACTATGCTTTATCAATAGCCGGCATTAAGTTAGCCGCGTTTATTGTTGAGCGGAATGACAGGGTAAAACTTTCTTTACGATCTAAAGGCGAATTTCCGGCTAATGATATTTGTAAAAGGTACTTTAGCGGCGGCGGACACCGCAATGCAGCAGGCGGCGTATCAAACGAAGGCCTTGAGGCCACTGTCAATCAATTCAAATTAATTTTACCTGAATATAAAAAACTATTAATACAATAAAAATGAAAAAAGGACTAATGTTTCTGGCGCTTGCCGCAATGGGATTAGCAAGCTGTAATGGCGGATTTGAAAAAGGTGACGGAGGGATGCTTTATAAAATTATTAATGATAAAGGCGGACCAAAAATAAAACCAGGTGATTTTGTAAGCCTTAACTTCACTATAAAAAATGATGCTGATTCAGTTTTGGCAAGTTCATACGATATGGGGCATGCTATACCTCAGCTTATGCCGGCTAAATCAACCATTAAGGGCGATATTATGAGTGGTATTGCTATGTTAAGCGAAGGCGACAGCGCAATTATCAAGGTTAATATTGATACCATGTCAAAAGGTCATCCAAGACAACCCGGTCTTAAGGGTAAATATATGGCCTACACTATCAAAATTGAAAAAGTTATCCCTAAAGGTAACTTAAGTGATCAGGAATTTGCAGCTAAATACCAAGGTTATATGAAAGGCCTTGCCGATGCATCAAAACAAGCAGAGCCTGCCGCCATCAAAAAATATATTGCTGATAATAACCTTAAAGTTACTACAACAGCATCAGGCTTAAACTATGTGGTAACTACAAAAGGAACAGGCCCTAACATTGCCGTAGGTGATACTGCAGTGGTTAACTACACTGGCCGTTTTCTAAACGGTAAAGCTTTTGAAACAAGCGTAAAAGCCGAAGCTGTTAAATACAAATTGCCTATCAACCCAATGAACCCTTACAAACCTATCCGTTTCCCGTTAGGCGTTCAAGGTATGATACAGGGCTGGAACGAAGGTTTCCTTTTGTTTAACAAGGGCACTAAAGCTACATTGGTTATTCCGTCAAGCCTTGCTTATGGCGAACAGGGAAGCCGCGAAATACAGCCGTTTACACCACTTGTTTTTGATGTTGAATTGGTTGATATTATTCACCCTAATCCAAATGCGCCAAAACCTGCCCCTGTTATGCCAAGTGCACCACAGGCACAACCTGTTAAATAATTAAATAACCATATAGCCTCCCGCATATACACGGGAGGCTTTTTTTATTAATGATGAAATATATTCTGTTTGTTTTAGCATTAACTATTGCTGTTAGTGCCAATGCCCAAAATACACTGCAAAGTACCCCAAAGGGTGCCCAGTACCAGATTTTTACCAGTAACACCGGCGAAAAAATAAAACTGAACGATATTATTACCTTTCAGTACATCCAAAAAACGGATAAGGATTCAGTACTTTTCAGTACTTATACTGCGGGCCATAGCGCCCAAACGCAGGTAAGGGCATCGCAAAATGTTGCCGATCTGATGGAGATCTTCCCGCTGTTAACAGTTAAGGATAGCTTATTTGTAAAGGTGCCTACCGATTCGTTATTTAAAGGACATGAGGAGGCACGCCCTCCGTTCTTCCCTAAAGGCAGTAACCTTAACTTTACCCTGAAGATAGAAAAGGTACAATCCCTTGATGATTATATGGCCGAAGTTAAAAGTGCCGAAGCTAACGGTGCCGCTAAATATATTGCCGATCATAAGCTGCTGGTTAAAACTACGCCTACAGGTTTAAAATACGTTTTTACACATCCTACTTTAAAACGTAAGCCGCTTAAAGGCGATACGCTGTTGGTGAACTATATTGGCCGCACGGTTGATGGTAAGGTTTTTGATACCAGCATTGAATCTGCAGCTAAGGAAGCCAATTTGGAGCAACCCGGACGTACTTATGAGCCATACCCCGTTGTTGTGGGTACAGCTGCCGTTATCCCGGGCTGGGACGAAGGCTTGCTTTTAATGAACGAAGGCTCAAAAGCTATTTTTGTTATCCCGTCGGCATTGGCATACGGTGCCCAGGGCAACCAGGGTATAGCACCTTACAGCACCCTGGTATTTGATATAGAATTAGTAAAAATTAACCCTATAAAACATGCCGCCTCACCCGCAGCAAAAGGGCCCGTTAAAAAGCCGCTTTATAAAAAGAAAGCGGTTGTAAAGAAAAATTAAGCAAAAGCCCCCTCATACATCAGGGGGCTTTTTTATTTTTGCAGCATGTTACTTACCGATACGCATACCCATTTGTATTATGAAACCGACGATGTAAAGCGGGCCGAATTGGTGCAGCGCTGCAAGTACAACAACATAGGCCGCTTATTTTTGCCTAATGTTGATGCTGCATCGGTAGCGATGGTTTACTCGTTGGAAAGTTCTTTTCCCGATCTGTGCTACCCCATGCTGGGCTTGCATCCATGTTCTGTAAAAGAAAATTGGGAGGCAGAGTTAGCCGCGATAAAACAGGCCATTCATCAGCATGAAATTTTTGCCATAGGCGAAATAGGGATTGATCTTTACTGGGATAAAACGTTTTTGGCAGAACAGTTACAGGCGTTTAAACAACAAATAGCCTGGGCAAAATCACTTAAGCTGCCAATAGTTATTCACTGCCGGGATGCTTTTGACGAGGTTTACGATGTACTGCTACAGGAAAAGGGCGACGACCTGCGCGGGATTTTCCATTGCTTTAGCGGTACAGTGGAGCAGGCCAATAAAATAACCGATTTAGGGTTTTACCTTGGTATTGGTGGCGTAGTTACCTATAAAAATGCCGGGCTTGATAAAGTTGTAGCCCAGGTTAGCTTAAATCATTTAGTTTTAGAAACGGATTCTCCGTACCTTGCACCCGCTCCGTACAGGGGCAAACCAAACGAAAGTTCTTATTTAATTTACATAGCCCAAAAGGTTGCAGAGCTGCATCAAACAGATCTGGAAACTGTGGCTAACATAACAACAGAAAATTCAAAGCGGATATTTGGCGTGTGAGTGATTTTTTTTCGATAGCTTTATTTTTTCTACAACCTAAATACACATGAGTCAGATATTGATCATTTATACCGGTGGGACAATCGGTATGATGAGCGACCCTATAACTAAGGTGCTCAAACCGATTAACTTTGAGCAGATAATGGATAATGTGCCCGAATTAGAAAAGCTTAATTGTAAAATTAAGGTTCACTCTTTCGAGGAGGTTATCGATTCATCAAACATGAACCCGGCCATCTGGAGCGAGCTGGCAAGTCTTATCGAATCAAATTATGATACGGTTGATGGCTTTGTGATCCTTCATGGCTCTGATACGATGGCTTTCTCGGCCTCGGTATTAAGCTATATGCTCGAAAATTTGGGCAAGCCTGTAATATTTACCGGTTCGCAGTTACCCATCAGTGCCATCCGTACCGATGCAAAGGAGAACCTGATGACGGCCATTGAAATTGCCAAATCAAAAAAGAATGATCGTGCCCGCGTACCCGAAGTTTGTATCTATTTTGATTACAAGTTGTTTCGGGGTAACCGGTCTTTTAAATATAACTCATCCAAGTTCGAAGCTTTCCGTTCACCAAACTATCCAGTATTGGCCGAGTCTGGTGTGCACCTTCGCTTCAGCGTGAACGATATAAGACACCCGCAGGAGGGCGCGCCACTAATTGTACATAAAAACTTAGTGAGCGATGTGGCCGTGCTTAAGCTGTATCCGGGCATCAGCCCTAAAGTGGTTGAAACTATTTTAACCTCAGATGTACGCGGCGTGGTAATGGAAACATTTGGCGCTGGTAATACCACCACTGATGAGTGGTTCCTTGATCTGCTCAGGAATGCCATTAACAGCGGCAAGGTGATCCTTGATATTTCGCAATGTAAGGTAGGTACGGTTGAATTAGGCCGTTATGAAACCAGTAAGCAGCTAAAAGATATTGGGGTAGCCAATGGTTATGATATGACCTACGAATCGGCAGTTACCAAAATGATGTACCTGTTAGGCCAGTTGGATGACCCTAAAGAAGTAAAGCACTATTTAGAAACCGACATCAGGGGCGAAATAACCGTTTCTTAACAGTTCGGCTTATCTCCAAAACAAAAAATAATTGTTTGCAGTATTTGCAGACGAACCCCGGCTGCAAAAGTATACCCGGTTAAAATTTGTTAAATAAAGTACTTATATGCAGTACTTTACCAATAAGCGTTTATTTTTGAACATAACCTTGATAAAAGCCTATGTTTAAAAGTTACCTGACGCTTGCGCTCCGAAACCTTTGGAAGCGTAAAACCACTACGGCAATTAATGTTTTAAGCTTATCGGCAGGTTTGGCTTGCTGTGCGCTGGTGTTTTTATTTTGCCAGCACGAATTTAGTTTCGATAAGGGTTTTGATAACACGGCCGATATTTACCGCGTTACAACCACTTTCAGAGATGGGAGCCAGGCGCCCACCGTTGGCCAGCCTTATGCCAAATATTTAAAAAGCGAGATCCCCGAAATTGAACAGGTTAGCCGTTTGGATGCTACCAATGGCACCGTTATATTGCAGGTGCAGGGAGCAGGTACAGCAACTCCTTACACTGAAGATTCCGGTTATTGGGTTGATCCTGATTTTTTCAGGGTATTATCCTTTCATTTTTTGCAGGGCAACCGTAACACAGCATTTAACGCGCCAAATACCATAGTGCTTTCTCAATCGCTGGCTAAAAAACTTTTCGGCAAGGTGTATCCCATAGGTAAAACATTAAAAGCGGGGATTAATACTTATACCATCACAGGTGTTTTTAAGGAGGATTTTTTAAACCATATCCAGGCCGGGTTTTACGCATCAAACAACAGCGATCATTTCAGGGATCAGATAGCTAACAATAACAATTGGGTTGTAAACGATAATTATTACACCTATATAAAGCTAAAGCATGGCAGTAATGTTGCGCAGGTAATTAAAAAGCTCAATAGTTACCTGATTAAGCACGCCCGTGCCGATATGAAGGCATCTAACGATTATATGACCAATTCATTACAGGCGCTAAGTGATATTCACCTTCACTCTGGCGCTTATCAGGATTACCTGGGCTATAAGCAGGGCAATATAAAATACTTGTACCTGTTAGCGTCCATTGCTTTGGTGATATTGCTTTTAGGTTGTATAAACTACATGAATTTAACAACGGCTCAGGCCATAGGCCGTGCACGCGAGGTAGGTGTACGCCGGGTTATGGGTGCCGGTAAAAATGCCATCCGTTACCAGTTTTTGATTGAAACCATGACCATCAGCTTTTTTGCACTGCTGGTAGCTATTGTGCTGGCCTTTTTGTTTTTGCCGGTGTTTAACAATTTTACCGGGCAAACGCTTTCGTTTTTTGCCAAAGAAAACAGCAGTCTAATTTTATGGGTAATATTGGTTACAGGTATAACCGGCTTTGCGGCAGGTTTGTACCCGGCGTTCTATTTGTCGGCCTTTAAGCCAGTTAAGGTATTAAAGGGAAAGGTGACTGACTCATCAGGAATGTTTAGTGTGCGTAAAGTGCTTATCGTTTCGCAGTTTATTATCTCAACCTGTTTGGTATTTGCCACCATTGTTATCTGGAACCAGCTGCATTTTATGATCAATGCAAAAACTGGCTTTGATCATGATCAGCAATTGGTTTTAAACCTTAACAGCGAGCAGGCGCAAAAAAATAGCACCCTATTGGTAAGACAGCTTGCGGGTAATATCAATTTTAAATCAGTTACCAATGCAAGCGCTGCTTTAGTATCGGGTGATATGAATTTGTATCCGGCAGAAAAAACCATCAACGACAAGAAGGAGGTGTTTTTTGATTTTGCGGATGAAAACTATTTAAAAACCCTTGGGCTTGAGCTAACGGCAGGCAGCAATTTTAGTTCGCAGGCATTTACCAATACCAATATGCAGGAAGACATGGAACTGCACGATTTTGGTAAGCAGGTAGTTTTAAACGAAGAGGCCGTAAAGCTATTAGGATTTACCCCGAACAACGTAATAGGCAAGTATGTGTCGCACCTGCATAATGGGGTAGTTTATAATTATAAGGTAGTGGGTGTAGTGAAAAACTACCATTACTTTTCTTTACACGCGGCAATTGGCCCATGCGGTATTATGGCTATAAACCCTTTAAGGTGTACCACCATTGTTGCTAAGGTTGATAGCCGGCATATTGCAGCAGCCATTCAATATGCAGGTGATCAATGGAAAAGTTTAAATCCGGATACGCCATTTACCTATGGGTTTTTGAATGATATTTTTCAGGGCGATTACCAGCAGGATCAGCGCGAGCAGCAAATGATAGGTTCATTTACCTTTATTGCCATTTTTATTTCATGCCTGGGTTTATTGGGGCTCATCACCTATTCGGTGGCTCAAAAGGCAAAGGAGATAGGCATCCGCAAGGTAATTGGGGCCAGCGTTGGCGGCGTGGTATCGCTGTTTGTAAAGCAGTATTTTAAACTATTGCTGATAGCCAATATGATTGCATGGCCAGTAGCCTGGTATTTTATGAACAGTTGGCTTAATGATTTCCCTTACCGGATACACCTCAGCTGGTGGATGTTTGCTGCATCCCTATCAGCAGGGCTAATTACGGGCTTTGCAACCATCGCTTTTAAAACTATCAAAGCAGCTATGGCTAATCCTATAAACAGTTTAAGGGCGGAGTAGATTATCAGGTATTGAGGATAGGTTTTTAGGGGATTATTCAATGTATTTGAACCGGCCAGAATTGAATAAGGCAGTGTGAGGTCAATCACACTGCCTTTACCCATTTAATATATAGTTAGGGGTATTAAGTCAAAGGGAATTAGATCCGGCTTATTACACCGCTTTCAACACGTTTGCGGTACGACCAGAAAAACACTATCGGGAAAATAAAGAGGTTAAATATGGTATTGGTAATTAACCCGCCAATTACCACAATAGCTAATGGTTTAGATGCCTCAGACCCTATACCGTGTGATATAGCGGCCGGTAACAAACCAATTGCAGCCATCATGGCTGTCATTACCACGGGGCGTAAACGATCGGCAACGCCGGCTTTTAACGCTACAGCAAATGATGTCCAGGTGGTGTGGTGCTTGAGTTCGGAAATGTTGCTTTTAAACTTACTGATCAATATCACCCCGTTTTGTACGCATATACCAAACAATGCAATAAAGCCTATACCTGCCGATATATTAAAGTTAACCCCTGTTATAAGCAGGGCCAGGATACCGCCCATTATGGCGAACGGGACATTGTTTAGCACTAACAGCGAGTCGCGGAAGTTACCGAACAGGATGAAAAGGATAAAGAAGATGATGAGTAAGCTGATAGGCACTGCCTGGCTTAAACGCTTGGTTGCACGCTGCTGGTTTTCAAAATCACCGGCCCACTCCAGGTTATAACCTTTGGGCAGTTTAATTTGCGCATTAACCTTTGATTGTGCTTCTTCAATAGTACTACCCATATCACGGCCACGGATGGAGAACTTAATGGCGCCGTAACGATGATGATCGTCGCGGTAGATCATGCTCACACCCGTGGTTTTTTTGATATTTGCTATTTCGCGTAGGGGTACAGTATTGTTATTTAGTGTTGGCACCCTAAGGTCGCCAATTGATAATTCATTGTTTCTGAAATCTTCGGGATAACGGATCCGCAGGTCGAATTTGCGCTCACCCTCATAGATCTGTGTAGCTGCTTTACCACCAATGGCAGTTTCAATTACAGCGTTGGCATCGGCAGCGGTAACACCGTATTGTGCCATTTCATCCTGGTTAAGGTCAATCTGTAACTCGGGCTGGCCAACGTTATGAAGTATACCAAGATCGGTGATACCCTGTACACCTTTTAATATGTTATAGATGCCAACTTCTTGTTTCTCAATGTATGGGTAATCATCGCCAAACATTTTTACTACGATGGAGCCTTTTACACCCGATACCGCTTCTTCCACGTTATCAGATATTGGCTGCGAGAAGTTGATATCAACTCCCGGGAAGAATTTTAACTTCTCCTGCATCCGCTGGATCAGTTCTTCCTTGGTTTCTTTTCTCTTCCACTGGTCTTCGGGATAAATATCAACGTGGAACTCAATATTATAAAAGCCGGTTGCATCGGTACCATCATTAGGCCTGCCGGTTTGTGACATTACCTGTTTTACCTCGTCAAAGCTTAAAAATATGGTACGCATCTCGTTTGCCATTTTAACAGACTCTTTTAGCGAGATGCTTAAAGGACCGGTGGCACGTACATATATGGCACCCTCATTTAGTTCGGGTAAAAACTCGGTACCTAAAAACTTAAAGCAGCCAAGGCTAACTACCAGGGCAACTATAGCAATAGGGAACACTAATTTTCTGCTTTTAAAACATACCGAGTAAAAGCGCATGGCGCCATTGGTTAAGGCGTTTACAAAAACGTTGTGTTTTTCTTTAACATCCTTACGCAAAAGCACGCTGGCTAAAGCCGGTACAAAAGTGAAAGTTAAAATTACAGCACCTAACAAAGCAAAGCTAAGTGTCCATGCCAATGGCGAGAACATTTTACCTTCAACCTTTTGAAAGCTGAAGATTGGCAGTAAGCCTGTAATAATGATCAGCTTGGCAAAAAATATACCTTTACCATTTACCTGGCAGGCTTTTTTAATAAGGCCCAGCTTGCTCATTTTGTTGTAGTTTTCCATGCCAACTTCTTTGGCCTTATGGTCAAGCACAACAAAAATCCCTTCAACCATTACTACGGCCCCGTCTATAATAATACCAAAGTCAATAGCACCCATTGACAATAGGTTGGCAGACATGCCCTTTAACTTTAAACAGATAAAGGCAAATAATAAAGCAAGCGGGATAATAAGCGATACAATTAAAGTAGTACGCCAGTCGGCCATAAACAGGAATACGATCACCGTTACAAAAATGATCCCTTCGGCCATGTTATGCAATACAGTATGTGTAGCAAAATCTACCAATACCTCGCGGTCATAAAATGGTTTTATCTTAACATCATCCGGTAATATTTTACCGTTTAGCTCACTTATTTTCGCTTTTAAATTTTTAATAACCTCGCTCGGGTTTTCGCCTTTGCGCATTACCACAATACCTTCAACCACATCCGGATCCCTGTCGCGGCCTACCTGCCCTAAACGGGGTAATGATGATTCGGTAACCTCTGATATGGTTTTTACATAAATAGGTGTACCCTTAATATTGTTGATTACAATATTCCGGATCTCGTCAATATTATTCAACAGGCCTATTCCTCTAACCACATAAGCTTGTCCGTTTTGGTCAATTACATCGCCGCCAACGTTAACATTGCTTTTTGATACGGCATCATATAACTGTAAGGGGGTTACATTATACTGAACGGCTTTTTCGGGGTTGATAGTGATCTGGTAAGTTTTTACCTCGCCGCCAAAGCTGTTAACATCAGCAATGCCGGGTACAGCGCGGATCTCGCGGTCAACAACCCAATCCTCAATGGTTTTTAGCTCCTTAACTGATCTTTTATTACTGGTTAATGTAAAGCGGTATATCTCACCGGTAGGGCCGTAAGGCGGCTCTATTGATGGGCTTACGTTATCGGGTAAATTGGCGTCGCCAATGTGGTTGTTGATCTGTAAACGGGCTGTATTGTAGTCTACATCATCATCAAAAGTTATTTTTACTACCGATAGACCAAACAGCGAAGAAGACCGGATACTGGTCTTTTTCTCCGCAGGGTTCATGGCTATTTCAATAGGGCGGGTAACAAATTTCTCCACCTCCTCGGCGCTTCTGCCGGGCCATTGGGTAATAATGGTAACCGATGTATTGGTAACATCAGGAAAAGCATCTATGCTGATGGTTTTGAAACTGATATAACCCGCAACAGCAAGTAAGGCAGTAACAAAGAACACGAAAAACCTGTTCTTAAGGGCGAAAGAAAGTATATTTTTTATGAACTTGTTCATGTTTCTTTTATATCGAAATACGGGTGTCCGGATTCGGATTAAGTATTATTTTATGTAGTTATATAGTTTTCAAAACCGGGCTTACACCCCGCTTGCTAACTAATCTTTAAGTGACTCGTACATATATACCTGTCTTGACGCTATAACACGGTCGCCAGGTTTTAAACCTTTGCTGATATAGGCCCTGTCTTCAACAGTTTTGGCAACCTCAACAGGCTGGATATGAACTTTGGCCTTTCCATCAACCACAATCACGTAGTTTTTATTATTATCAAATACCAGGGTACTCGAGCTGATCTCTGGTAAAGTTTCGCCTGATTTTGCTTTGATCTGTATGTTGGCAAACATGCCCGGTTTAAGCAAATTACCCGGGTTAACAATTTTGATACGGGCATGCATCACCTTGTTATCAGGATCAAGCATGTTGTCAATCCTGTCAATCTTCCCTTCAAATGTTTTATCAGGGTATGATAAGGTGGTAACCTTTACCGGATCACCGGTTTGTATTTTTGATATATCAGACTCATACACGTTAACCAACACGTATACGGTCGACAGATCAGCAATGGTAAAAAGGTTTTGGCTGTTATCGGCCCTTACCTGTGTATTACTGGTTAGGTTTTTCTCCACTACATATCCTGATAATGGTGTTTTAACCTCGTAGCCATTTGCATTGCTTTTGTTGATAGATACTACTGCGTTGGCACGTTTACCTTCGGCCTGGGCTTTTTGGTAATCTGATTGTGCCTGCTCTAAATCTTTCTGTGATGCTAAACCGCTTTTGTAAAGATCCTGGGTTGATTCATAAATACGCTTGGTATTACGGATGTCCGCTTCAGACGAAACGTAATCCTTGGTAAAGGCAGCCATTTCGGCACTCTTCATTATGGCTAGCGTTTGTCCTTTTTGTACCACATCACCTAATTGCACATTAACATCCTGGGCAACCCCGCTCACCAATGGGAAAATCTTTACCATTTTAGTTTCGTCGGGAGCAATGCTGCCGGTAAGTGAAATTTGTGATACTGCGCTTGCTTCTTTTACAGTATCCGTCAGCAGGCTGTTTAATAAGGTATCTGTAACCTGGAAGCGGGTATCCTTCTCCTGGCTTTCATCAGCATGATGACAACCTTGCAATGATAAGCCGGTGATAAATAAAGCGGCAGAGATTGATAGTATTTTATATTTAGTATGCATTTTTATAGGGATGATCATTGATTAAAAAAAGAAGTGCCGGTAACATAGTTAAGCTGCTCAAGCGAGGTAACGCGGTTAAGCTCAAGGGTATTTAACTGTAAGGTGTTTGTTTTGTACGAATCGTAAAAATCAAGAAACTCCAGCATGCTGATATTTCTTTTTTCGTAGTTCTTAAAAACCTCCTGTATCAGGTGTTCAAAATCATCCTTAAACTGCGGGTCAAAACTGTTGTACAGTTTTTCTAACCTTAATGCCCCTTTGTAGTTGGTTGCTATATCGCTTTCTATATGGTCTTGCTGGCTTTGCAGCTGCACTTTGCTTTGGTCAATTGCTATGCGGGCCTGTTTAATACCACCTTGGTTACGGTTAAAAAATGGCAGGTTAAATTCAATGCCGCCACCTAAAAAGTTGGTACCATAGCCACCTAACTTATCGTAATTAAGAGAAAGGGAAAAATCCGGGACGGCTGTAGCTTTTTGCAGTTGCAGGTTAACATTGTTATAGTCAACCGCCGATTTTGCCAGTTTCAGATCATAACGGTTTACATAAGCCGAATCAAGCAGCTTTTGATATGGCACAGCAGATACGATGTTTTTGCCGTCTAAATCATAATTAAATACCGGCTTAACGTAGGTATTTGAGCCCGATTTGATCAGGAGCTTAAATTCACTCTGCGTGGTATCTATCCCTGCCTGCAGGTTATTGTACTCGGCTTGCAGTGAGTATAGTTGTGATTGGATGCGTAATACTTCCTTTTTAGCAATGTTGCCCTTGTCATATTGCTGTTTAAATACCACTAAGGTTTTTGATAAGGAGTTGATCTCATCATTATAAACCCTGGCCGATTGTTCCTGGAAATAAATAGTGTAAAAATCATTCCTTAAAGTAAATTTTAAGGTTCTCAGCAAATCAAAAAACTGGTATTTTGATTGCTCAACACTGATTTTTGCCAGCTGGATGTTTTTATTGCGCTTGCCCGCAGTTGTAAAAAGCTGCGAAATGCCCATCGAGTGGTCTTTATAAGCCGGCCCCTGCGATGCATCATTGGTATGGATACCATTGCTGTAATTAAAATCGGGATTTGGAAACAAGCGGGCGGTAATGATCTGTGCATTTGCGTTATCAATATTGTAACGCTGAATGATCAGTTGAAGGTTGTTTTTAAGGAACAGGTCTTCAGCTTGTTTTATAGTTATTTTCAGGGTATCGGTGGCTACATCCTGCGCCTTAGCAGCAGTACCCGCTATTGCGAAACCTAATTGCAGTAATAATATATGAAGAACAACTTTTTTTAGCATGGTATAATTTGATTTTGCAAAGTTATACGGCTAATATTAAAGCTGAATTAAAGGAGCATTAGAATTGGATTAGAATTTTACCTGCTGAATTTAATGGTAACAGTTGTAGTTTGGCCCGGAATAGAGTCGACAGCTATAGTGCCGTTAAAAAGATGGATGATTTTTGAGGTTATATAAAGGCCAATTCCGTTACCCCGGTAACCTTTTACATTAGTGCCCCGGTAAAATGATTCAAATACTTTTTCAAGCTCATCGGGCATAATGCCAACACCGTGGTCGGTTATTTTTACAATAATGTCTTTGTTGTCGGCATAAAGGTCACAATCTACGCGCTTGTTTTCCGAAAACTTAAAGGCGTTGCCAATAATATTGTTTAGCGCAATGCTTAATAACGATTTGTTGACCAGCAACTGTAATTTCTCCTGGTCATCGGGCAGGTGCAGTATGTTAACTATAAACTTGCCTTTGCCGGCTTTATCAGTCCAGTAATCATTAAGTTCCCATATCAGTTCATCAATAGCTACCGGTTTGTAAGCAGGCTGCGTGTAGTTCATGTCTACATTTGCTAATTCAAGCAAACTGCTGATGGTTTCATTTAACCGGTCAGAATCATTTAATACCGACCGCAGTATCTGCTCATATTCACTGTTTGTGCGGGGTTTATTGAGGGCTATCTCAATTTCGCCAACCATTGTGGTTATGGGTGTCCTTAACTCGTGCGATGCATTGATCACAAAGGTTTGCTGCAGCTCAAAGGCATTTTCAAGGTGTTCTAAAAGCTGGTTAAAATTATGGGCCAGCGCGCTTATCTCATCTTTACCATTGCCCTCATTAACGCGCAGGCTTAAATCGCCTGCCCTAACCCGGCGCATTTGTGTAATTACTTTGTCAATTGGCTCCAGCGTTTTTTGGGCAAACCACCTGCTCATCACAAATAGCAAGGCAGTAACGCTAAGCAGCAATATCGCCATAGTTCCAATCAAATCATTGAGCCTTTTGTTGCCCTGGGTATCAATAGCCGAAACCAGGATCACAAAATTACCCTGGTTATCATTATAATAGATACCAACCGTTTGCCGCTGGCCTTCGCTGAATTGAAGGTATTTATGTTTCCGTACCGATTCAATCACAGGGCTGGTCCAAAACTGGTTCTTATCTTTTATAAAAGATGCGCCATTGCGCTCATCATACAAGCGGATCACTTCATTTGGCAGGCTGTGGATGTATGATTCTCTTACCCGGTTTAATGAGTCGGCAGAGATTTCGTCGGCCTCGAGATATAATTTGGCGGCAACATTGGCCCTATCCATCAAATGATCATAAAAATCAGATTTAATGAACGAGTTAAATGTTAAGCAGATAACCACCTGTACAATAAGCAACACAAAGGAGCTTACTGCCGTAAAGTAAAGCGACAGGCGGTTCTTGATCTTCATCTGCTACTTTTCGATTTTTAAAATATAGCCCATGCCAATAACAGTATGTATCAGTTTATTTTTAAAGCCTTTTTCAATTTTTTTGCGCAGATAGTTTACGTACACATCAATAAAATTAGTACCTGTGTCAAAGCCAATGTTCCAAACCTGCTCGGCAATGTACTCGCGCGACAATACCTTATTAGGGTGCCGCATAAACAGCTCTAACAAAGTATATTCCTTAGCGGTAAGCGAAATCTGGTGGCCGGCCCTTTCGGCAATATTGCTCCAGGTATCTAACTTCAGGTCGTCAAATGTTAGTACGTGCTCAACAGCTTCTGTAACCTTTTGCCTGCGCAGTAATGCTTCAATGCGGGCAAGCAGCTCAATAAAGTGAAAGGGTTTAACCAGGTAATCATCGGCCCCGGCTTTTAAACCCGATACCTTGTTCTGGATCTGGTCCAGTGCGGTAAGCATCAGTATCGGTGTTTTGGTATCTGTAAACCTTACCTGGCGGCATAGTTCAATGCCATTAATATCAGGCAGCATCACATCCATTATAATCAGATCGAACTCTGTTTTTTGAAGCAGCGCCTTTGCCGATGCACCATCCTTAGCTGTTTGCAGCTTATAGCCGTTTTCCTCTAATCCCCGGCAAATAAATGCAGAAACCTTTTGTTCGTCTTCAACTAAACAGATATTAGCCATACCAACAAATATGGTAATTTATTAGCTTATAAACCCATGTAAAATTGCAGGCAAACTGCGGCCACATTATTTAAAATGGCGTCATTATATGAAGAGTATAGAAAGAGGAATTTTATTTCCGTAGAAAATGGCGGGTTACCCGGTAGCTCACATAAACCACAAAAGGGGCTGCCAAAATATCAATGGTATAATGAATATGCTGTACCAGTAATAAGCAGGCAACCGTAATAATGGCCATAAACCCTATTATTTTGTCAGATCTTTTTTCGAGACATAAAAACATCAGGGTAAGGGTAGCCGTATGGCCCGAAAAGAAAAGATCTTTGGTAATGAGCGCCTGTCCGTAAAAAATACCTGTTAGCGGGTCGGTTAGGGGGATAAGGCCTTTGGGTGGTGCAAGGGCAACCAATGCTATACTTATAAAGCGTGCAATGCAAACAGGTATAAGGGCCCAGCAATAAAGTATGTAGATGTAAGGATTATAAATGGCCCTGTAAAGCGTAAGCAATACCATTCCCCATATAATGGCAAAAATAAATACCGATACATTGTAGGGTGGAATGCTGGCTAAAATCCAGTCGTTCAAAAGCACGCCTTGTCTTTTCTCAATATATCCAAAAAATATAGGCATCATAAAAACTGCGGTCATCATAATGGTTGTACCAATAATGATCTGGCCGCGTTTATAAGGCAATTTCCAGGTTTCTTTCCAGTTTAATGTTGTTAATGGCATAAGGGGCACAGCATTAATTTTAGCGATTGCAAAAGTAAGAATTGATTAAGGATTAGGAAACCTTAAAGTTATATTAAATTAACATGACAAAAACCTGTATTTTTAAAAGCAATTTTGTTGCATTTGTTTTTATATTTGCAACATGAAAAGTCATAAAAGATCGCCACGGTTAGATAATATAGGGATGACGGCATCTATACTTTGTGCTATTCATTGCGCTGTTGTGCCCTTATTAATTACCAGTTTGCCTTTGTTAGGCCTGGGTTTTTTAGCCAACCCCTGGGTAGAGTGGAGCATGATAACTTTTGCGGTGTTTATTGGTTTTTATGCAATCGGGCTTTCTTATTTCAGGGCACACCACAAAGTTTTACCTATAATTTTAATGGTGGCCGGCTTTTTAATAATCATTGCCGGGCATATTTTTGTTACCGATTGGCGCGAAGCTATTATTGTACCCATAGGTGGTTTTCATATAGCTGCGGCT
Source organism: Mucilaginibacter sp. (assembly GCF_965277465.1). Lineage (GTDB taxonomy): Bacteria > Bacteroidota > Bacteroidia > Sphingobacteriales > Sphingobacteriaceae > Mucilaginibacter. Next base: position 128,386 of record NZ_CBDICW010000001.1, on the reverse strand, counting down.
CATTTTTTTAACTATAAATACACAGAAAGCTGCAACCGCGGAAACACCCTGTTTCATTTAGGGCATAACCATCCGCACGCTCATTAAAAAGGCTAAACTGCAATTGGTCAATACTTTTTTCTGATCTGAGTTTTATTCTTTTTAAATTTGTACTCGTAAATCATTCATTTATCAATGAGTCACGTTCACAATCATAATATAAATTTTGAGGACCTGCTTGAAAAGCACCACTTGAAGAAAACCGGGCCGCGCCTGAAGGTGCTCTCCATGTTGTCTGCAAAGGATGTGGCTACTTCGCAGCCTGATCTTGAAAGTGTTATGGACGGTATTGACCGTGTAACCTTGTACCGCATACTAAGTGCTTTTGAAGAAAAGGGAATTATACATAAAGTATTTGACCTTAATGGAACGGCAAATTATGCCATGTGTTCGTCTGATTGCGGCGAGGACCATCACCATGATGAGCACCTGCACTTTAATTGTACCGTTTGCAAAAATGTATACTGCCTGGATGACCTTAATTTACCACCAATAAAACTCCCTAAAGGCTTTAAGCCCGAAGGTTTTACTTTATATGCTGCAGGCCTATGCCCCAAATGCAGTAAAACAGCGGAAAAAAAAATAGATTAAAACAATTTATTTGATTCCATTCTTATGTATTCCGATGATCAAACAAGCTAAAAAACTAAAGGGACTTCTACCAATTACCTTTGGTTTGTTTTTTATATTAATCTCCTTTAGCCACTGTATTGCTCAGACTAAGCCCTCTTTCAGGTTTAAAACTGTAGTTATTGATGCAGGGCATGGCGGTAAAGATCCCGGCGCGCATGGCTCATACTCGTTAGAAAAAAATGTGGCATTGGCCATTGCCAAAAAGGTAGATCATTTATTAAAAGAGGATATGCCTGATGTTAAAGTGGTAATGACCCGCTCAACAGACAAATTTGTTCAGTTAAACAAGCGTGCCGATATAGCCAATAGTATTGATGCCAACCTGTTTGTATCAATACACTGTAACTCATCGCCAGAAGGAACCGCAAAAATTGCTCATAAAGAAAAAGGTGTAATGCTGTTAGTTTACGGTTATCACCGTAAGGAAGAACAATTGGAAGCCCTTCGGGAAAACTCCTCTATATATATTGAAAAGGATTACAAGAAAAATTATGCGGGGTACGATGAAAAGGACCCAACCTCAATGATAGTGCTGAATACTTTTATGCAAAAATATCGTAAGCAAAGTATTTTGTTTGGGGAGATTTTGGACAAACAGTTTATTGACAATAATGGTCGTAAAAGCCGGGGTGTAAAGGAACAAGGTGTTTTAGTATTGGCACATAGTGCCATGCCTGCCGTGTTGGTTGAAACCGGCTATATCAATAATCCCGGCGAAGAAAAATACCTGAACTCCGAAAGCGGGCAAAGCGAAATTGCTGCTTCAATAGTACGCGCCATTAAAATTTATCGTAAAGAGATCAATAGTCATTAATTAGCCTAACGCAAATATCTATTTATATGAAAAAATTAATACTAACCCTAATTGTCAGTGTTGCATTTGCAGGGGTAGCTTTAGCACAAAACACCTTTTCGGCAGCTGATTTTAAAAAGAACCTGGGTAAAACCGGTACACTTTGCGATACTATTTATTCGCTGCGGATAGTGAGCGATACCCTTACTTTATTAAATATGGGTGGTGCCTATCCAAATCAAAAATATACTGTTGCCGTAAAGGGAAACAAAATAAACCTTAATTGGGCCGACCTTAAAGGCAAGCCACTGTGCGTAACCGGTGTTTTTATATTATTTAAGGACAGGCCCGAAATTCAGATTGCTGAACCGGAACAGATCAACGCAAAATAATCCCATTGCCTCTTATTTATAAATGCCTTACCTGGTAGCTTCGTACTGTAAAGCTTGTTATGGCTAAAAATAGGTTAAGTATTACCATAGTTGTTAAATAAGCAGCATGGTTATCATGTGGTATGCCGCCTATAAAATCTGCAAAAGGCGCCTTATCAATAATTAAATAAGTGAGTAAAAAAAAGATGATCTCGTACAGCTTTTTACTGCCACTCACAATGCCAAAGCATACAGCTAACAGCACTATAAATAGGCAGCCGTTAATAATATTGATGACCGAAAACAGATCGGCAGTAATTAAACAGCGCAGTAATACCGGAGCCAAAAGTGCCAGCGCCATAACAATACCGGCAAGCAGTTGTGATGGCAGCATGCGTTGCAAAGGTTTGTAAGACGAATAGGTGAAATAATGCAGCCTGTTCGTTTTTTCTTTAGTAGCCAGGTCAGACCAGCGGGTAACCTGCATAAACAATAAAACAGGTAGTAAATATGCATAAGCAATATTTAAAGGCACAAATAGCATACTTATCCAAAGCCCACCATTAATAAGCCATAACCATTGTGGCCCTTGCCTGAGCAGCAAGAGTAATTCGGTTTTTATAAAGGGGAAGATACTGTAATCGGCCACTACTGGCGGTAATGATTCCCTGCTGATGCCTGCCGGCGCAATGCTGATAGCCGGTGTATCTTGTATAGTAATTGCCGTTTTCTTTTTTTTGCTGAGCGGTTGTTTAAAATCAAACCTGTGGAAAAAGAACGAGGAGAAGTAAACCAAAGCCAGTGAAAAACTGATCCATACCAGGCGGCTTAAAAAGAAAATACTTGTCCAGGCAATGCCGTTCCATTCAAAAGTTTTAAAGCCCTGCCTGTGGTTAAAAGTAAAACCCAGGTTAATTGCCTGGATGTTTTCGTGGTATTGCGTGTTTATCTTATCCTTAACGCTTTGAACCATTGTCCTTACCCCAAATGGGTCGATAAAAACAGCTACCGTATTATTCTTTTGCCCGTTTACGTTAGCCATTATTACCCCGAAAAGAAAAATAAATGCAACATATTGTAATATGGTACGCTTGCGTAAAAACACCTCGCCGGCTATGGCTAAAGCACTTATAGTAAATAAAGCAGGTAGTACGAAGAACAGATAAGGGAAAATAAAGTCGCTGGTAATAAATGGCTGGCCGGTGGTGCGCACAAAAAACATCACTATACTAATAATAAAGGTGATGCCTGCAATAGTTAGCAGTACCAAAAAGTTGCTCAATAGCTTGCTTAACAAATAGCCAAAATTGGTGATCGGCGTGGTGGCAATTATTAAACCCACCTCGGTATCAATATCTTTTTTAATGCCGCTGTTCACTAAAAAGAAACCATAGAGTGATAACATAATAGCCGTCATCATTGCTGAAACATGGCCCACCCATGCAGCGTTATAAACGCCCTTATAACCAACCACATTAAGGGTAGTATATGATGCTGTAGGTGGCGGCACAAACGAGTAAGCCGCGTAAATAGTTATGGCCAGTGTGATCAAAAATGAATAACTGCGTGTACGTTGCAGGTAATCGGCCTTAATAATGCTGTAAATGTATTTCACGGGCTCAGGCTTTGTTTTGAGTTAAAAACAAATAAGCATCTTCTAAGGTGGCATTCACCAGGGTTGATGCTGGTTCATGAGCGCTGGTTTTAAGAATATAACGCACCCGTGTTTTATCTTTTTGGCGGCTGGTATCAATAACCAACTGGTTTGTCTTCAAGGCGGTAAGCTCGCTGTTATCAATCAATAGCTCAAATACCCGGCCCTCAACTAATTTAATAATATCCGGTTGTTCTGCCTTTTCAAGTAGTTTGCCGTTTTGCATAATAGCCACTTCATCGGCAATGGTTTCAATATCTGATACAATGTGCGATGAAAGTATAATAATACAATCATCGGCCAGGTCAGAGATCAGCTGTCTGAACCTTACCCGTTCTTCAGGGTCGAGGCCTACGGTGGGCTCATCAAATATTAATATTTTCGGGTCGTTAAGCAGTGCCTGTGCAATCCCTATCCGCTGTTTCATCCCACCCGAATAAGTGCCGATCGGGCGCTTTGCATCGGCAGTTAGGTTTACACCCTCCAGCAGCATGTCAATCCGCTTGCGTAAGTTGCTGCCGCCAACGCCTTTCATGGCGCCAATATATTCTAAAAACTCATAAGCATTTAGATTGGGGTACACGCCAAAATCCTGCGGCAGGTAGCCAAGTATTTTGCGAATATGGTCGGGGTCTTTTACAATATCTACGCCATCTAAAAATAAAGTGCCTGTAGTGGGTTTGCTGATGGTGGCAATAATTTTCATCAGTGTTGATTTACCCGCACCATTGGGCCCAAGCAGTCCCAATACTCCTTTTTCAATAGTGATGGAGTAATCTGTTAACCCTGTTTTATGCTTATTATATTGTTTGGTAAGATTTTTAATTTCTAAGGCCATAAGGTTTTATATGCCTGTTTGACATCAAATACAACCTTAGGTTACAGCGTATAAATAAATATTTTAGTTTGATCAGTGCAGGTTAACTCCAGTCAAAATTTACTTCCTTGTTATCTAACTTCCATTTGGTGGGCAAGGGGTTGGTCAGCCAATCTAAAGGTTCACCAACCCGCTGCACTTTTGTTGCTTTGGCAAAGCAATCCTTAATAAATGCTTTTTGCTCAGCACCTAATGCTTCCGGCTGTGCCGAAATAAATAAGGGCGCACCGCTTTCAGCAAGCAGTTGCATCCATTGTTTGTTTTTCTCCCAAGGGATTTGGGTGGTTAAACCCACGCAATCACCATCAACTGCATAAAAAGCATTATGCTGTGATAGACGGAAGGCCAATGTATTAACACCCATTTTACGGGTACGCGCCCATTCGTGTCCGCTGGTATCATCGCCAATGCGGCACATTTCAAATATCCCGGCCGATAAATGGCTCATGGTATTACATCCAATAACATATATGTTTTCGCCGGCAGCTTCTCTTATGGAGTAATAAAGGTGATTGATTATTTCGGCATTGGTTTTAGTCTTATCGTTAAAGCTCCAGCCTGGTGATGTAAGGCTATCTTTCATCTCAAACCCCCAGCGGCCCATTATATCATAAGTGCTAAAATCATGTTTCACCATTTCATAGCCCCATTGTTTGTAAACTGTAAAGCACTGTTTAATACGGGCAATATTTTCTGGAATGGTTGGATCAAGCACCGGGTTTTTAGGGTCGTCCCTGCCGGGGATCTTTGGCGCCAGCAGGTTGGCTTTTTCATCGTGGCGTGCACAAAGGGGGCGCATCCACAAACCGGGGCGCATGCCCAGTTTTTTGATCTCATCGCCGAGGACGTGCATATCCTTAAACTTATCATTAGGCTTTGAAAAATCTTCGTTCCAGCCACCATCGCCCGGCAAGAGCGGCGAATACTGAGCCCAACCCGCATCAATTACCGAAAATGGACGATTGTTGGTATCGGTAACCAATTCGGCCATCGTAGCCGTTGTTTCACGTATTAATTTTGCGGAGTTATTGCCATAGGCAAAATACCAATCGTTTATACCGTATATGGGTTGTTTAGGTAAACGCGGCTTTTCGCACATCAGTTTACAAAAACGGTGGTTTGTTGCATAAGGGGTTTCTGTTGCGTTACTTTCTGTAGTTATAATATCAGCCGCATGAAGCTGGCGCTGACCTAACTGAACACCCACACCGCCTGAATGTGTATCAAGGGTTAACTCAAGGCTGTTGTTACCTACTGTCCACCAGCAAATAGTATTGCAGCCGGTTTTTACACCAAAGCAGGCTGTTTGCTTTTCGTCATAAAGTAATACATACCAGGGGTTTTTATTATTGGCATCAGGGGCTTTCCAGGCGGCATCGCCATAGGTGCGTTCAAAGCTATCTCCTAAAACTTTGGTGTCAGGGGCTACCTGATGTTTCCATTTTAAACGGATCCCGCTTAACGGAGCAGCAGGCGATAATGCGTATACACCTTTGGCATTACCCTCTGTTTTTATACTTACCTCGATGCCTTTATTGGTAAATACCGAACCGCCAGATGACTTTAGCTGAAACCAGTCGCTGCCGGTAGAAGTCCATACTTCGTCAGGGTGGTTCATTAATCTGCCGTTGCCTTCAGCATAAGTGATCCTGCTGATCAATAATGCAGCCATAGAAGTGGCCGAAAGCTTTACAAAATGCCGTCTGTGCATAAAGGATAAATTAATTATTATAATGCTATTGGATAAAAGTAGCAGAACAAATTAAAATACAAGCACAATTTGTAAATAAAATAGGAAAGAGTATTAAGTAGTTATAGTTAGGTGTGTATTTAGTTGAAGCTAAGTTTTTTACGTCCGCATCTATGGCACCGGTATCTTTTTAACGGTAAAAAAAACAGGAATGTTTTTAAAAACAGCCCCCTTGGTATGCGTTCAATTTCTGAACGGGTTGCTTTACCACAAGGGCATAACGATTCACTGAGTGAAGCTTTTGAAGATGAGCTTGTTTGCATGATACCTTTTGGTTAAAGTAAAACATTTAATGTCTACCTCTCATGCAATAGGTTTATAATTGGTGGTTAACAAATATACATAATGTGATTTTAAAATATTGAAAATTAAGATGTTAATTTTATTTTAAATTTTTCTTATAAATTAACTATTCCTATAGGGTGTAAGGAGTGATGTAAAAAGTATGCTGTTTTGGTTAACCTGTTCTGAAAAATTAACTGGGATGACTTAACCGATTTTAAAGATAGGAAAGCAAAAAAAGGCGGCTATCTGTATTAAATATTTCGCAATTTTTATGAGCTGTTTTTTAAAAAATTAAATTAAACTGATTGCAAAAAGGAGTGATTTTAATATATTGATAAAAACGATTGAATATTAAATTGATTATAGATATTAGTTATATGGTATCAATTCTTTGTATAAAACGGCTTCGCTAAAAATGATATATTTGCAATAAATAAATTAAAAATATATAGATATGCTAACTATAGGTCAAAAATTCCCTCAATTTTCTAAAACAGCGGTTGTAAGTATTGAAAAAGGAAAAGAACTTGAAACCATCACTTCTGATTTCCTGGTAAATGAAGACAACGTTTGGACTGTAATGTTCTGGTGGCCAAAAGATTTTACTTTTGTTTGCCCTACTGAGATTGCAGAATTTAATAATAACTACGGCGAGTTCCGTGACCGTGATGCACGTTTAATCGGTGCTTCAACTGATTCTGAATTTGTGCACGCTGCATGGAGAAGAAACCACGATGACCTGCGCGATTTAAAATTCCCGATGCTTGCTGATACTTCAAAATCATTAGCTGAAGATTTGGGTATTTTAGAGCCTGTTGAAAAAGTGGCTTACCGTGCTACTTTCATTGTTGATCCTACAGGTATTATCCGTTGGGTATCAGTTAATGATTTAAATGTTGGCCGTAACGTGAAAGAAGTTTTACGTGTACTTGATGCTTTACAAACTGACGAGCTTTGCCCTTGTAACTGGGTTAAAGGCGAAGACACCATTACTGTATAATTAATTAAAATATCAGGTCCCCGTATTTTATAAAGTGCGGGGATTTTTTATTTATTCAAGTCTGAAAAAAAATGAACGAATCAACCGAGATCATCAACGAGATATTGCAAAGTATTGGTGTTGATACCGCTTACCGTACAGAAAGCCTTACCCTTTTGGAAAAAGGCGAATCGCGCTACCTGCGTGACATGAAGCTGAACTTTACCAGCACGCTTACATCTGAGCATTTGTCAACCAAAGAATGTGCTTTATTAGGCCTTTCAACGGCTATTAATAATAATAACGTAGTATTAACCAAATACTTTACCGCTTATGCCGAGGCACATGGTGCAACCGCTGCCGATATTGCCGAAGCTGCCGGCTGTGCTTCATTATTAGCATCAAACAATGTGTTTTACCGTTTCCGTCACTTTACGCAAAAAGAAAAATATACGCAGATCCCTGCGCGTATCCGCATGCAGTTAATGATGAAACCGGTAACCGGAAAAGAATTTTTTGAATTGATGAGCCTTGCCATTTCGGCCGTTAACGGTTGCGAAATGTGTGTAAACGCCCATGAAGATTCCCTGATTAAATTAGGCACTACCGAGGAGCGTGTTTTTGATGCAGTTAGAATTGCATCATTAGTAACCGCAACAGGTAAAATAATATTCTAAATCCCCGTAAAGATTAAATAAAAAAGCTGCCCGTTACTGAGCAGCTTTTTTTATGGGTACCAGTTAATAAAACTTTGGCAGCGGGTTTAATTTAACATTTTGCCGCTGGTGCCAGTACGGGTAAATAGGGTCAACATTGCTGGCTTCATCAAGCTTCTTCACTTGGTCTGTAGTCAGGTTCCAGCCTACTGCGGCAAGGTTTTGTTTCAGTTGCTCCTCATTACGGGCACCTATTATAAGGTTCACAACAGTTGGCCTTTGTAACAGCCAGTTTAATGATACTTGGGCTACTGATTTTCCAGTTTCTTCGGCCACTTCATCCAGTGCATCAACAATATTGTATAAATGCTCAAAATCAGTTGCCGGGCCATGTGATCCTCCCTGTGCGGTGCGATTATTTTCAGGAAGCGGCTGCCCTCTTCTGAATTTACCGCTAAGCTGACCTGATGATAAAGGGCTCCATACAATGGTGCTTACTTTTTGATCAATGCCAAGCGGCATCAGTTCCCACTCAAACTCGCGGTTTAATAATGAATAGTAGGCCTGGTGCGCAATATATTTTGACCAGCCGTAACGCTCCGATGCCGACAATGATTTCATTAAGTGCCAGCCCGAAAAGTTAGAGCAGGCAATGTAACGTATCTTTCCGCTGGTAACCAGGTCGTCAAGTGCGCGCAGGGTTTCTTCAACGGGGGTATTGCCATCAAAACCATGCATGTGGTAAACATCAATATGGTCTGTTTTAAGGCGGCTTAAGCTATCCTCACACATCTGGATCAGGTGTGAGCGCGATGATCCAAAATCATTTGGGCCATCGCCCATTGTAAATGTGGCTTTGGTTGATATAAGTACCTTGCTATGCAGGCCTTCAAGCGCCTTGCCTAATATTTCTTCAGATAAACCGCGCGAGTATACATTTGCCGTATCAAAAAAGTTAACGCCTGCATCCAGGCAAAGGTTAACCATACGTTTTGCTTCTTCAACCTGTGTGTTTCCCCAGGCTTTAAAAAACTCATTACCACCACCAAAGGTAGCCGTACCGAAACTAAGCACCGGTACATTTAAACCCGATGCGCCCAATTGTCTGTATTCCATAGTTGTTTTGTTGATGTCTTTTTCAAAGTAACAACAGTGCGGGCATAAATATGTCAGCACAATTTCAGGTTATCACAAAGCCGGGTACTTTTAGCTATAAAAATGATAGAGAATTACCCGACAGGATATGTGTAACCTTAACTGATGGCACGTGCTGCATAAGCCAACCCAGCATAAATTCAGACCCTGGTTCTTCGCTGGCAATATGGCCAGTTACCACCAGGGCTAAGCTATCGCCTTTTGCCCTTGCGTCGCGCACGTACTCGGCAATTTCCCATTCCGAGATCTCCCCGCAGATCAGCACATCAGGTTTTGTTGTTGTCACATCTTCAATTTCAGCATGCCCACCCGGAGATCCCTCCATAAACAATACCCGTTTGCATACTTGTTCGGGGTCGCCAATATATCTTACTTTGTCAATGTGCAGCTTTGATTTGGTATAGCTGATCAGATTTTTTAGGCTGGTAGGCGGCAGGGTTATAATGTTAGGTATGGCTTTGTCTGCATATTTTTCCCAGTCCATTTGTTTCAGTACACCCGTCATCACCCCATCGGGTACCAGCGTATGAATATAATCGTGATTGCGCCAAACGGCAATATTATGCTGTTTTAGCAAGTCGGCTTTGTATTTATAAACCTCATCGTTTTTTAGCCAGGTGGTATCGTCGGCATGGTTATAAAAAGTAGGCTCATGTGCTATAATAAAATTGGCACCAAGTTCAATTGTTTTACGGATCACTTCGATGGTAGCAAACATGGTCATTACTATGCCGGTAACCACCGTATCGCGGCTGCCTGACTTTAAAGTATCAACCGTTTTAGTTATCGCACCACCCGGCACGCTGTTTATAAACAGGTCCATTATTTGCCCAACCGTATAATTTTCATTGATGCTGATGAAGTTTCCGGCCTTGCTCATCACCGGCATTGCTAAAAGGACACCGGCAGTTTTTGCTGAGTTGATAATGAATTTTCTTCTGTTGCCAACAGGTTTACCAGGGAGATTTGATAATGGATCCATAGGTGGTTTATATGGAATTAAAATTAAGGAATTATTCATGATAACGGTGCAAATCAAAGCCTGATTTTGCACGAAACGTTCCTGCGGAACACAATGTCTTCTCATCATTTTTGCTACCCACCAGTTGTCCCTATGGGACAGGGATGATAATCCGGTAGGCATTTTGGTAAGTAACAAGAATTGAGCTTCTCGTCCTATCGGGATGCCTGACAGTTAGCAAAACTCCGCTTCTTAAATTGAAATTGCCTGCACGGCAGAGTAATATTTTAAATCAATAATATCATTAGGGATGTTTTTGCGGTTCCATTCTTTATGGATAGCCAATGCTGCGCCAACCGCCGTTGCCTGCGCCATTGAAGCCGCAAAAACCTCTAATTGCGGGAGCGCCGAAGCCAGCAAATGCATAAATACGCTATTTTTACTGAAGCCGCCATCAACAAATATTCTTTTTACTGGCGTTCCTTTTAAAACTAACTGGGTTGATGCCACCTGTAAGTTGATCAGGTCGAGCACTAATTGATGATAGGCCTCGTCGTCGTTTTTAAATACAGAAAGATCCCTTGAATTAAATACCGACTCCTTACTCAAAACATCACCACCCTTATAAGGTGATGCCTCTTTTTTAAGGCGACCAATGATCTCAGGATCGTAAGGAATATTGCGGTATTTAATCACATCGGTACTAAAATGAGCAGCTATTCGCTTTACCTGCAACTCATATTCGTGGCCCGAAAACAGCCGGGATGCCTTTACCGTTTTGCCCTGGTATTGCAAAAAATTCAGGCAATCATTATTGAGCTCCGCCGCCGTTAAAGGTGCATTATTAAAAGGGTTTAAGCTGATACACCAGGTACCGGTAGATAGCAGGATAAAGGGTTCGCTAAAATTAACCAGGTAGGGAATTAACGCCGCCGAACTATCGTGCAAGCCAATTCCTACCTTATAAGTATTCCCCGGAAAAAGCGATGCAAATACTTTATTGGCAGCCACTATTGGGGGCAGCTTTAAAGCTATCCCTTCGTTCTGTACCCATTCGTGATAGCGGTTGTGTTCAAAATCCCATAGGGCGGTATGGCAGCCAATGCTGGTAATATCCGAATAAAAGCTACCTGTTAACAAGGAGCTCAAATATTGCGGCAAATGCAGTGCATGTTTTATCCGGGCAAATATTTCAGGCTGCTCTTTTTTTAAGCGGTAAAGCTGCAAGCCCGAATTTAGGCTCCCCAAAAGCGGCGAAGCCGTTTGGATACTGAACTGCACGGCACCGCCGTAATTTTCATAAAAACCTTCACTTAAGTCTTCAGGATATGGTTTAAGGTAGTTGTACAGTGGGCAAACGGGTTTACCGGCATCATCTACATAAACAAAGCTTGCGCCATAAGCCGAAAAATTAACCGCCTTAACCTCAAATTCTTTCAGCCGGAAGATCTCGCTGAGGGAATCAAAAACAGAGAGCCGCAAGCTTTCCAGGTTTTCGCAAGGAAAGCCATCCTCGTCGGTAGTTTCAATAAAGCGGGCTGTTTTTTCAAAAACTAAATGATAGTTCTCGTCAAATAAAAACAACTTTTTATTGGTTTTACCTACATCAATTATAGCAATTACGTGTATGGCGCTCATGTTAGTTATATTATAGTCCTGTAGCAACAGTTTTTGAGCCGCGTTCTTTTATTAAATTTTCCCTGATGCTTAGTTTACGATAAGTGCCAACAGGATCCAATGTACCGCCGGCTTTTAAACGGGCCTCGGCCAATAGCGGGCGTACATCTGTACGGTAAGCCGTTTGCAAAATTTCCTGCGCCATTGCCACATCATTATTATTTTGGGCGATAGTTAATGCCGCATTATCAACCAATAAAGCCTGCGCGTAAGCTATTTTTATAGCTTCTACTGATTGCAGCAGATCTTCAATCGGATCCTTCACGTTGTGCGATGCATCAATCATCCAGCCAATATCGGTAGCGTGGGTCATGTTGCGGGCATCCATGCCTTCAACCAATTCTTTAAATATCAGGAAGAGCTGATAAGGGTTTATACTGCCTACGGTAAGATCATCATCGCCATATTTTGAATCATTAAAATGAAAACCGGCCAACTTGCCTTCCATTAGCAATAAGGATACGATCTGCTCAATATTGGTGCCCTGTAGGTGGTGGCCCAGATCAACAAGCGTTTGTGCTTTGCTGCCTAATTTTGATGATAACAGGTAGGATTGGCCCCAATCGCCAATGGTGGTTGAATAAAAGTTTGGCTCAAATGGTTTGTATTCTATCCAAACTTTCCAGTCGTTAGGTAAGGCATCATATATTTCCTGCAAACTTTCCAATGTATTTTGAAATGCTTTGCGAAAGTTAAGCTGCCCCGGAAAATTTGACCCGTCAGACAACCAAACAGATAATGCCTTTGAGCCTAACTGCTCGCCGTACTTTATAACTTCAATATTGTGCTCTACGGCTTGTTTGCGCACCGCCTTATCCACATGGTGTAATGAGCCGTATTTATAGCTAAGTTTTTGATCAGCCTGATCCTGAAAGGTATTTGAGTTAACGGCATCAAAATGCAAACCCAGCTGCCCCGCCAATGCTTTTATTGACGATGCATTTTCAGGAATATCCCAGGGGATATGCAGCGAGATGGAATTGCTCGATTTGTTTAATGCATGGATCACGCCAACATCTTCAATCTTTTCCTCCAGGCTGCGTGGTTCACCACCGCCCGAAAAACGACCAAAACGTGTCCCACCAGTACCCAAGGCCCAGCTCGGAATAGCTATATTAAAGGCCTGTAGTTTATTGATTACTTCGCCGGCATTAGCTATGCCATCGCTCACAAAATCAAGTTTGCGTTTATGTGCGGCTAATTGCTGCTGGTTTAATTCGTCTATTTTATATTGCTCTATTTGCATAATAATATCCTTTTAAATAAACTACCGCACAAACCCCGCAGCTACACCGCCATCAACGTTCAATACATTCCCGGTTGATTTGTTCAGCAAGCCACCCACAAAAGCGAAGCAGGCATTAGCAATATCATCGGGCAGTATGGCCTCATTCAGTAATGTTCTTTTGGCGTAATAAGCAGGCAGTTCATCAACTGTTACCCCATAAGCTTTTGCACGGCCCTCGGCCCAGCCACCGGCCCAAATGTTACTATCACTGATCACCGCATCCGGGTTTACCACGTTAACGCGGATCTTATCTGCACCTAATTCGGCTGCGTTTAAACGGCTTAAGTGGAGCTGTGCTGCTTTTGCACTACCGTATCCGGCATTGTTAGGGCCGCTTACCAGCGCGTTTTTACTTACTATATTAATAATGTCTCCCCCGGTATCCTGTTTTTTCATAATTTCTACAGCTGCCTGAGTAACCAAAAACTGGCCTTTTACCAAAACATCGTATAACAGGTCCCAATCTTTCTCGGTATGGTCGCCTATGGTTTTTGAGATAGATAGCCCGGCATTGTTTACTACAAGGTCTACACCGCCAAAGGCCAATATGCCAGTTGCTAAAGCTTCACGGATCTGCTCGCCTTTGGTTACATCCAGGGTAGCGGTAACGTAGGCATCTTTACCAAATTGCTTTTTAAAATCTTCACCCGCACCTGCCAGGCGTTCCTCATTCATGTCATTCAAAATAACAACGGCGCCTTCTGCAACAAACTTTTTGGCAATTGCCTTACCTATGCCACCAGCGCTGCCTGTTATTAAAGCAATGCGCCCTGATAGGGCCTTTGGTTTTGGCATACGTTGTAGCTTGGCTTCTTCCAATAGCCAGTATTCAATATCAAAGGCTTCCTGGCGGGGCAGGGAGGTGTACTCAGAAATTGCTTCTGCACCTTTCATTACGTTAATGGCGTTGGTATAAAACTCGGCTGCAACCCGGGCCGTTTGCTTATCCTTGGCAAAGGTGAACATCCCTACACCCGGGTATAAAATAACTACCGGGTTAGCATCGCGAATGGCAGGACTATTGGCATTCTTACAGGTATTGTAATAATCAGCATACATTTTACGGTAGGCTTCAAATGCCGGGCTTAGTTTTTCTTTTAATGCTTTTACATCGCTCAGGTCATCGCCGGCTTTCAGATCCAATACCAGCGGACTGATCTTAGTCCTCAAAAAGTGGTCGGGGCAACTGGTGCCCATAGGGGCCAGTCGTTCTAAATCATTAGAGTTAATATATTCCAGTACCCTTGCATCATCGGTAAAATGACCTATCATTTTCACGTTAGATGAGCAAAAACCACGCAGTACCGGTGCTAATGCCACAGCTTGCTTTTTGCGCTCATCGGCGGCTAAGCTTTCTGATTTTTGTCCGCCAAAAACAGGGCCTTTTTTACCGTAGCTCTGCTCCAGGTATTCTGCACATTTTTCTATTACCTCAAGCGTGTTGATATAGCTTTCATAAGCGGTATTGCCCCAGGTAAATAAGCCATGCGAGCCTAACATAATACCACGGATGCCGGGATTGCTATCCAAACATTCTTTTAATTGCAGGCCCAGGTCAAAGCCCGGCCGTTGCCAGCCTACCCAGCCAATAGTGCCGCCAAAAAGTTGTTGCGTTATTTTTTCTCCGTCTTTTGCTGCCGCGATAGCGATAGCTGCATCAGGGTGTAGGTGATCAATATGTTTAAAGGGTAAAAAGCCATGTAAAGGCGTATCAATTGATGGGGCCTTTGAGTTAAGATCAAAAATGCTGTGGTTAAAAAGTTCAACCATTTCATCTTCGTGTGCAATACCACGGTATACATTTTTTAAGCTGCGGAGCCTGTCGACATATAAAGCGGCAAGCCCGCTCTTTTCTAAAGTGCCTATATCCCCGCCCGATCCTTTGATCCACATTACTTCAACCTCTTTTCCGGTTAACGGATCTTTATCCATTACCTTACAGGAGGTATTGCCCCCGCCATAATTGGTTAAGCGCAGGTCGGCACCTAGAAGATTTGAGCGGTATATCAGTAAAGCTACTTCATCTCCGGCTAACGCTGCTGCTTCGGCATCGTCCCACAGATAGCTTACATGTTTAAATTGTTTTGTGCTGACAGACATATTGTAGATTTTTTAAATACTTATTTTATTGAATTACCATACCCTACTATCAAAACCGATAGTATAATGGTTGCTATACCTGCTATAACAGTATAAATTGCTTTTTTGCTTACACCTTTCCATTCTTTTAATAGCAGACCCCATACATTGGCTATTAATATAATAAATGCCATGTGCAGTATCCATGAGCTGGCACCATTGCCCATCTTACTTTCGCCCATGCCATAAAAAAAGAACTGTAAAAACCAGGTTGTACCCGCCAATGCCGAAAACAAGTAGTTCTTTAATAAAGGTTTCTGCGTGTTGGTGTAATCGCCAAAGGTTTTATTGCGGGCATTTAATATCATGCACCATATAAAGTTGGTGGTTAAGCCACCCCAAAGTATCACCACGTAGATCACGTTGTTTTGAAAAAGGAAATCGCCTTGTGCCGGGTGTGCGGCTTTCCATATTTCGTTGGCATTATCGGCCATTGTTTTACCGGCTTCAATACCAAAATTAAAACAGGCGCTCAGTACCCCGGATATTATCGCGACAGCAATGCCTAAGCCAAAGCGGTAATCCTTGTTTTCGTTTACAATAGCTTTGTTAGTGGCCAGGTCATGCTCCTTAATAGTACCGGCTTTACCACAGATGATTATACCGATGGTACATATCACAATGCCCAGTAAAACCATTTGCCCCCAATGGTTGTGCAGCAGCATGCTAAAGCTATCTTTACCCGGCTGCGGGAATATATTATAGTATACAGAAGGAATTATAGAGCCGAAAACCGCGCATAAGCCTAATATAATAGTGCTGCCCAGTGATACGCCTAAATACCGTACTCCCAAACCATAAGTTAAACCGCCTATTCCCCATAGCAAGCCAAAAAAGTAGGTGAGTAAAAGTATTTGCCCGTTGGTTTGTTTAATTATTTCGGTAAAGTTGGGTATGGTGATCCATGCGGCAAGCGGCGGTACAATTAACCACGAAAATATGCCGCCAATTATCCAGAAACTTTCCCAGGCCCAGCCTTTTACTTTTTTAAAAGGAATATAAAAGCTGCCTGAAGCAAAGCCACCAATAAAGTGGAAGATGATACCAAATATGATCTGCATACAAAAGGTTTATAACGCTGATTGGAACGTTTGACTAAATTAAACATCAATTATTGTTTATCCGTCATGTACTGTCATGCCGTTAACTGTTTTGATGATAAATGAAGTGTGCTTTTTATAATGACGACCGCCTGGTATAATAAAAAGGCACTTCCACATGCTGTTTTATATTTTGGGTGATCATATTGGCGGCTATGGTACCCATATATTTAAAATCAGTTGATATGGTAGTGATGCCGTTGAGGATGATGCGCTTTAAAGGCGTTTCGTTGTAGGAGATAACGCCAATATCCTTGCCTATTTTAAGGTCGAGCGCTATAATGCGTTCAAGCAATACCACCAGGTCATCCTCCATCAGGTTAATAAAAACCTCGCCTTTGTTTATAGGCTCCAGGCTTATGTCGTTAATTACTTTGTGGTTAAAGGCGTACTGCTGGCAAAATCTTTTAAAGCCGTTCAGTATCTCAACCGGGTAATAGGTATGCGAAGGGAAAATGATCTTGAGCGTATCATAATTACTTAACTGATCGCGAGCCTCCTCTAATGCGCCAAAAATATCCTTCTCAAAGTTTTCGTAGGCGGCGCTGTAATTACCATCAATACCCGGTATTTTTTTATCAAGCAGTATCAGCTTGTCTTTAGGTATGGTGTTGATGATCTCGTGGGCATTCTCACCGCCATCCAAAAAATGTGGGATGATCACGTAGTGGGTATAATCACTCTTTTTATTGAGCAGGAGTTTTTTGAAAAGGTTAAAGTCGTTGTTATAAATGTATAAATCAATGGCTACATCCTCGCCCAAGGCAGCAACAAAAGCATCAAACACTATTTTTTTATGGGCGCTTAGCTTATTAAATAGTAAAAATACTTTAAGCTTTTGCCTGAAAAGGACGTTTGATATATAATACCCTTTACCCGGTACAGAGCTGATAACGCCTATCTTTTTTAAATGCTTGTACCCCTTTTCGGCGGTATCTCTTGATATATCAAGCTGGTAGCTTAATTCGTTAATGGAGGGCAGCAGGTAATCTTTGGTGATCTTGCCCGATCCTATTGCATTTAAAATGGCATTAGTGAGCTGCAGGTATTTTGGCGATGCCGAATATTCATCAATTTGTACCAGATCAAAAAAGGAAACAGACTTCATTATTGTATTGGTTTAACCGGGCAGGCTGTATAATTGAAACGAATATGCGTGATTTTTATTTAAAGCCGCGTATTATTTTTGTGAACCTTTGGAGGCATCCAAACCATGATAGTTTTACAGGATGGTACAGGACGCGTTTATTTCCTGATCTGCTTAATTTGCACACCGCAATAATTTCATATCCTATATTTGAATTAATGATAACCCTTCCGGCTCAAAAAACATTCTTAAAAAAAATAGCTGTTTGCTGCTTAATTGTTTTAAGCAGTACGTTTATAAATAAAGTATATGCTGCTACCAAAGTGGCCGACCTTAAATGCGAATACCTTATTGATCCTTTGGGAATTGATGCCCTGCATCCGCGATTATCGTGGGTGATGGATGATACCCGGCAGGGTGCTGCGCAAACTGCTTACCAGGTTTTTGCAGGTACAGATTCTGTTGCTGTAAGCAAGGGGATTGCAAACAGCTGGCAAACAGCTAAAATTGCATCAGATCTGAGCCGGGTACTTTACCAGGGTAAGGCATTACAGCCATTTACCAAATATTACTGGAAGGTTTTGAGCTGGGATAATGCAGGAAAAAGCACATCATCGGCAATTGCCAGCTTTGAAACCGGGATGATGGATAAAACTAACTGGAAAGGTACCTGGATAAGCGACAGCAGGAACATCAATTTTAAACCTGCACCGTATTTCAGGGATGTATTTACTGCTGCTAAAAAGATCAGATCGGCAAGGGCTTATATAGCTGTGGCCGGCTTATATGAGTTATATATTAATGGACAAAAAATAGGCAACCACCGGTTAGACCCTATGTACACCCGGTTTGACAGGCGCACTCTGTATGTTACTTATAATGTTACCGCACAATTGCAAAGCGGTAAAAATGCTATTGGTGTGTTGTTGGGTAATGGCTGGTATAATCACCAGTCTACCGCCGTATGGGATTTTCATAAGGCACCCTGGCGCGGCCGGCCTGCATTTTGTATGGACCTGCGCATAACCTACGAGGACGGGACTACAGAAACAATTACATCCGGCAAAAATTGGAAAACCTCGCTCGGCCCGGTTATTTTTAACAGCATTTATACCGCCGAGCATTATGATGCCCGCCTGGAGCAACCCGGATGGAACACCACTAATTTTATTGATACCGCGTGGAAAGAGATCACCAACCGTTCGGCACCATCGGCAAATATCGTATCACAGGCTATGCAGCCCATTCGTAATGTAGAAAAGATACCGGCTGCAAGTGTTAAAAAGATAGATGAAAAAACCTACCTTTTTGATTTAGGCCGAAACATATCGGGTGTAAGCCAAATTACCGTAAGTGGCGAAGCGGGTACTATTATCCGCCTTAAACATGCCGAAAAGTTGGATAAAAATGGCCGTGCCGATCAATCAAATATTGATATTCACTATAGGCCAACGGATGACAAGGATCCCTTTCAAACCGATATTTTTATTTTGAGCGGCAAAGGTGAAGAGTCATTTATGCCTAAATTTAACTATAAGGGTTTTCAGTATGTAGAGGTAAGCAGCACTACGCCCATCAGCCTGAGCAAAGAAAGCCTTACCGGTTATTTTATGCACAGCGATGTTAGCCCGGTTGGTGCCGTAAGCTCATCAAACAATACCATAAATAAAATATGGTGGGCTGCCAATAACTCATACCTGTCTAACTTTTTCGGCTACCCTACAGATTGCCCGCAGCGTGAAAAAAACGGCTGGACAGGGGATGCGCACATAGCCAGCGAAACCGGGCTGTACAATTTTGATGGCATAACCATTTATGAAAAATGGATGGCCGATCACCGCGATGAGCAGCAGCCAAACGGAGTGCTGCCATCCATAGTACCATCTGACGGTTGGGGATATGAATGGGGTAACGGGCCCGATTGGACCAGTACAATAGCTATTATTCCCTGGAACCTTTATTTATTTTATGGTGATAACAAACCCCTGGCTGATAATTACGACAACATAAAACGCTATGTTGACCATATCAACGACCTTTATCCAACTGGGCTTACCACCTGGGGGCTTGGCGATTGGGTTCCGGTTAAATCGGTAACGCCTGTTGAGCTAACTTCATCGGCCTATTACTATGCCGATGCCAGTATATTGGCCAAAGCCGCCAGGATACTGAACAAAACTGGGGAGGCTGCAAAATATGATGCTTTGGCCTTAAAGATAAAAGATGCTATCAACGCCAAATATCTTGACCGCACAACGGGTATGTATGATAAAGGTTACCAGACCGAATTAAGTGTGCCCTTGTTTTGGGGAATTGTACCCGAAGATATGAAGACTAAAGTAGCTGCTAACCTGGCCCAGCGGGTAAAGGAGGATAATTATCATTTGGATACAGGGATATTAGGCGCAAAAGCTATACTAAGTGCTTTAAGTGATAACGGTTACCCCGAGGTTGCCTATGCCATAGCATCGCAGGAAACTTTTCCTTCGTGGGGCTGGTGGATAGTTAATGGCGCTACCACCTTGTACGAGAACTGGGATATTCAGGCCAAGTCTGACCTGTCATTAAATCACATTATGTTTGGCGAGATAGGGGCCTGGATGTATAAAGGCATTGGGGGTATAAAGCCAGATCCGCAAAGCCCGGGATTTAAAAATGTGATCCTGGAACCTCATTTTATGGATAAACTTGACCATTTTGAATCAGCGCACGTTGGTCCGTATGGTAAAATATCTTCATCATGGCAAAAGAAAGATGGCGTTATTGAGTACAGTGTTATTATACCTTCAAACTCAACAGCAACACTTAGCTTTAAAAATACCGGAAGCAAAAAAGTATACCAGGGCGGTAAGCTTCTCAATGTGGTAAATGGTTTGCATTTAATATCAGGCAGTTATACGTATGTTGTAAAATAGTGGATAAGTAATATTGGTTGGGCTGGTTTGCAATGTGTGTATTTGTGTCATAATAACACCTATAATGCAACTAATGTATTAAACATCCGTATAGTAGCGTTAATACCAAGGATGCTACCTGAAATGACCGAAATAAAGAATTATGCCGATACTGCTTTTACCGATAACTTTAATTTAGAACATTTTTTTGAGCTATCTGCTGATTTGTTTTGCATAGCCGGGTACGACGGTTATTTTAAAAAGATAAATTCAAGTGTTTCAAAAACATTGGGTTATACCAACGAGGAGTTGTTTGCAAAACCTATTCACGAATTTATTTATAGTGATGACAAGCATATAACAGCAGATAAGCGCCTTAACTTAATTGCTGATACCCCTCTTTTAAATTTTGAGAACCGTTACCTGACCAAAAGCGGTGAAATTGTTTGGCTCTCATGGACGTCAATGCCTGTAAAAAGTGAAGAAGTGGTGTTTGCCATTGCCAAAAACATTACCCATAAAAAGAAACTCGACGAAGACAGGAATGCCCTGCTGGCTGATTTTACTAAAATAAATCAAAACCTTAAACAGTTAACCTACTCAACATCGCACGATTTGCGGATGCCGGTAAGCAATTTGCTGTCTGTTTTTAATTTGCTGGATATTTCAAAGATACAGGACGAAGAAACATTGGAGTTTATTGGCATGTTAAGATCATCAACCGAAAGCTTAAGGGATACGCTTAATAATTATGTGGATCAGCTAAGCCAAAAAAATGTGCTGATGGTGCATACTGAAGCGGTAGATATAAATGAGTGCTTAAATTCGGCATTACAGGGTTTGCAATCGCTGATTCAAAGCTCAGGCGCAAAAATACAGGTAAACCTTGCTGAATTAAAGACTGTGAATTTTAACCGAGCCTACCTTGAAAGTGTTTTTCTTAACCTGATCACCAACTCAATTAAATATGCTAAACCCCATCAGTGCCCGGTAATCTCTATCAGCTCAAAAAGAGAAAACGGGGTTAATCAATTACTTTTTGCCGATGAAGGACAAGGCTTTGATATGGATAAGGTGAAGAACAAAATATTTGGCTTGAACCAAAAATTTCATAATAATAATGATAGCAAAGGCATTGGCTTATACCTGGTTTATAACCATGTAATTAGCTTAGGCGGTAAAATAGTTGTTGATAGTAAATTAAATGAAGGTGCAAAATTCGAGATCTCTTTTAAGGATTGATTGTACTGACTTACATCAGCTTTACTTCAATAATTTAATTGTTACAATTAAATTATAACCTAAACTTTTATAGCCCGTATAAAACAATGTATCCCGAAACGATATTTTATATCAATTTAAATATCGCGGGCAGTAAATATGAAGAGAGTAATAATAGCATTAACCACAATAGTATTGATCGCAACGGCGGCAATAGGTGTTGCGCATTATTATTCGGTTAAGATCCTTTCGGCCAGCCGGGCCTATACAAATTTCGAATCTCAATACTCTAAAGGCGAAAAGGATGCCTCCCGGCATTTAATGAGCTATATCTACTCGCACGATGAGGTTGATTATTTAGCTTTTAAAAACGACATCAGCATTCCTATCGGCGATAGCATAGCCCGCAATGCACTTACCACAGGCAAGGATATAAGAATAGCCCGTATTGGTTTTTTAATGGCCGGCAATCATCCCGATGACCTGCCCGAACTGGTTTGGTTTTTTCACCGCTTTAAAAACGTTGCCCTGTTTAAAACAGCCATTAATGCCTGGCAAGAATCTGATATTATGGTGGGTAAGCTTAACCGTATCGGTGCGGTTGCCTATAACAAAATACATTCGGGCAAACCGGTAGATAAAGAAGATCTGGTGTTGCAGATCAATACCATATCTGATAACCTTACCATTAAGCAACTTAACTTTTCGGCGGTATTGGGCATCACCTCGCGCATGGTTGATCATTATGTTTTTATCGCTGATCTTACTATCTCTATCATTATACTTGCCTGTTCGGCACTGCTGGCCGGCATCATGCTGCGCAAACTTCATACCTCTAAAAAAGTAATTACCGAGCAAAACCTGGAGCTTAAGCTGATGAATGAACGCGTAAGCAAATTTGTTTATACCGTAACGCACGATCTGCGGTCGCCGCTATCTTCTTTAACCGGCCTGGTTTCTGTACTGGAACGTGAAAAGGATATTACCAAAATTCCGGAATATACAGCCATGATGAAAGAGAGCCTGGAACTGCAGGACAAATCTATCCATGATGTTTTAAATACTATTATTAATGCCAATAGTAAAAAGGAAGAGGTTTGTAATTTAGGCGATATTGTGAATGACGTGATCAGCCAGAACAGCTTTTTCGCCGAAGGCAAAAAGGTGAAATTTTTAAACGAGCTGGAAGTTTGGGAGCTTAAATGCAATGTAACCGACCTGAAGGTGATATTTAATAATTTAATTTCGAACGCTATTAAATATGCCGACTTTAACAAGCCTGAGCAATGGATCCGTGTAAAAACCTATCGCAATAACCAAAACTGTGTTATTGAAATTGAGGACAACGGCTTAGGTATAAAGCCCGATCAGAAGAGCAGTATCTTTAACAAATACTTTAAATCGGGCATCAACAAAAAAAGCATGGGACTTGGTTTGTATTTTACCAAACAAGCTATTGAAGATATGAACGGTACCATTACCGTAAAATCACTGTTGGGTATTGGTACTTCATTCATCGTATCGCTGCCGTTGTAATAAAGCGCGTATAATCTTATCAAATAAGTTATTATTCCTAATTTAACAGCACATACTGTTATTTATGCTTTTTCATTTCAAAGATAAATTTCCTCAATTAGCCGTTTACTGGGATAAATACCTGGAGTTTCAGAAACGTATTGAAGTGCCCGCAAAAACAGTATTGTTGGCAGAAGGAAAAGTATCAGGAAATTATATTTTTATCGAAAAAGGATGCGTCCGTTTAGCGTTTAACAATAACGGAACGGATAAAACGGTACAGTTTTTTTTTGAAAACGAGGGGTTAACCTCATTTGAAAGTTTTTTGAAAAATACACCCAGCTTATTCGCCGTAGAAACTATTGAACCATCGGTTGTTTACCTGCTGCCCAAAATACACGTTAATAATTTGTTGAACGAACTGCGCCACGAAGCCGATTTTTTAAATATGATATTAGAAGTTTCGGCCGAAAGGCAACTGCATTATATGCACGAATTTGTATCGTTTATAAAAGATACGCCCGAGCAGCGCTATCAAAATTTGTTGAAAGAAAGGCCGCATATTATTCAGCGGGTGCCGCAGCATTATATCGCATCTTACCTGGGTGTAAGCAGGGTTCACCTGAGCCGGATAAAAAGTTCCCTCGCACGAAAAAAGGATCAGGAAAACATTCGGTAACATTTGTTATCGCCATCCCTTGTGGCCTCGCTTTAATTTTGTCGTAACAAAAAAATAAAAAACGATGAAAGCAGCAGTAATGTATCAAAAAGGTGAATTACCCCAATATGTAGATTTCCCCGAGCCAATGGCTCAAAATGATGATGAAGTTTTAGTTACCGTTAACGCCGTTGCATTGAAACATTTTGACAGGGGCAGGGCTACAGGAAAACACTATTCAAGCGATGCACCAAAGCAAGCAGGCCGTGTAGTTGGCGGCGATGGTGTTTGTTTCCTGGAAGATGGTACGAGGGTTTACGGAATGGCCGTAAACGGTATGATGGCAGAAAAAGCTATCATAGAAAAAAGCAGGATAGTAAAGTTGCCTGCCGGGATAAGTGACGCAAATGCCGCAGCTTTGGCAAACGCAGTAATTGGTGCAGCTATGGCTTTACGGTTTAAAGCAGCTATTAAATCCGGGGATGTAGTATTGATTAACGGCGCCACAGGTTTTACCGGTAGGGTGGCCGTTCAGATAGCGAAACATTACGGGGCTAAAAAAGTGATTGCTACCGGGAGGAATGAGCAATCGTTAAATGATCTATTAATGCTTGGGGCAGATGAAATTATTTCTGTTAAACAAGCGGATGAACAATTTATGGAACAAATAAAACAAGCGCATACCCTTACACCTATTGATGTGATTGTTGATTATTTGTGGGGGCATACAGCCGAAATGATTTTGGCAAGCTTGATGGGTAAAGGTGCATTCACCCATAAAACCCGGTTTGTTTCTGTAGGGAGCATGACAGGGGATCTGATCCAGCTATCTGCCGCAAATTTACGGAGCGTTGATTTACAGCTAACAGGTTCGGGCCTGGGGGCCTGGTCTAAAGATCAGGTGCATCAGCTTTTCTCAGAGATATTACCGGAAATGTTCCAGCTATCGGCCGATGGCAAATTAAAGATAGAAACGACTGAAGTTAAATTAAAAGACATTGCGGACCTATGGGATCTTGAAATTCCGGATGGACAGCGATTGGTGGTGGTTATATAAATTTAGGGCCGCTTATCCGGGGCATTTATATTCCTCATAAAACAAATATTATAAATAAACATCCGCTTCAACTTCAGGTTTGCTTCAATATTCGGCGTTATTTTAGTTAAAGTGTATAATTGATAAGGCTCGTTTATATATCAATCGTCATAATATGTTAAAATAATGTTAAATGGGCTCATTTTCATGCAAACTACAGATTGTGCTGGTAATATCGCTGTTACATTAAGGGATTTAAATAGCAGTAACACAAAAAATAAAAAGGATGTATGTGCGTTTCATACCGAAAATAATAAATGAGCGCTTTGCCCTTAATTATATTTATAAGTGTTAGTTGATACCCGGTTTAAGATTTACTATTAAAAATTACAACATGAAATTATTACTGATCTCTTTTGTTTTAGGTTTGTTTGTTAACGTTACCTGGTTGGGCGACTTTAACGAAGCAACCGCTGAAGCCGCAAAATCTCATAAATATATCCTGATCAATTTCTCAGGATCTGATTGGTGTGGCCCCTGCATTCGCGAAAGGAAAGAAATTTTAGAAAACGATGCATTCGTGAAATATGCTGCAGATCATTTGGTATTGGTAAGGGCCGATTTTCCACGACAAAAGAAAAACCAGCTGAGCAAAGAGCAAACTAAAAAGAACGAAGCTTTAGCAGATAAATATAATCCGGAAGGAAAGTTCCCTTATACCATACTGGTTGATGAGCACGGTAAAGTAGTAAAAGACTGGGATGGTTTCCCTAATGAATCGCCTGAAAGTTTTGTTAATCAAATCGCAACATTATCAGGCACGGCCAACTAAATAAAGCGGGTTTAAATCATCTGTTTTAACATAATTATAATATATCCAACATAAATAATAACCCTGCAATATGATAAATCAGATCGCAAAAATTTCAGCCTGTTTACTGCTGGCAGTGGCCTGTGCCTCCTGCGCAAATGTAAAAGAGTATCAGAAAAATCGCATCAATGATTCGGAGATGGCCTTGAGCAACCGGAAGGTAGAGAAAAATGAATTGAATTTTCAATCGTACCGCGAAGCGGCTTCGGGTGCTAATGCCGGGAAAACCGGTGGCGGCTGTGGCTGTAATTAATTGCTCTTTAACCCCTGATCATTTAAATGAAAAAAATATATTTATCCGTCCTCGGATTTTCATTACTTTGCCGCCTCAATGGCTATGCACAAACCAAACAGGATAGTGTGGCCCATAAATCTGCATATACCATTAACAATACACCAAAGCAGGATTCAACCCACTATAACCCCCGGAAGTTTCACCTGGATGAAATTGATTTTGTATCCAGTTACTATTCACAAACGGGTAACCACTCGGCAGTAACGGGTGGTATAGGTACTGAGAAGGTAACTGACCTTGCTAACGGGCTTACTTTAAACTTTGTTAAAACGGATCGTAATCAAAATAAAAATACCCTGACGGTAGGGCTTGGTTTTGATTACCATACAGCGGCATCACAGGCCTATGTATCTAAAACCGGTGCATCAAGCCCAACGGGTGCAAGGCTTTATCCATCTATTGATTATACAATTGAAAGTGCTAAAAGCGGCAATACCTTTGGTTTCGGGGCATATTATTCTAACGAGTACAATTACAAATCATTAGGCGGCGATGTGCATTTCTCTGTTAAAACAGCCGATAAAAATGGTGAATTCAGCGCCAAGCTTCAAGGCTATTTTGATAATGTTACGCTCATTTACCCATCAGAATCTCCTTTGGCAACTGCTGTGGTAACAAACTATGGTGGCGACCACGGCGATGGCGGGCACAGGGATAACTATGGTACCAGTCCGCGCAAAACATATAGTGCTTCTTTCTCTTATTCGCAGATCATTAACTCAAGGTTGCAGATTGCATTCTTGGCAGATGTAGTGGGCCAGAACGGATTTTTGAGCCTGCCATTTCACAGGGTTTATTTTTCGAACGGAAAGGACACAATTGAAAGATTACCTTCGTCCCGTTTTAAATTACCGATAGGGTTCCGCGCCAATTATTTCCTGGGTGATAATATTATTCTCCGGTCTTACTACCGTTACTATGCCGATAGCTGGGGAGTGCGGTCAAGTACAGCCAACCTTGAGGTTGCTTACAAGGTTTCGCCATTCTTTTCTATTTCGCCATTTTACAGGTATTATACCCAAACAGCTGCCAGGTACTTTGCTCCATACGAAGAAGCCAGCCCTACGCAGCAGTATTTCACCAGTAACTATGAATATGCAAAATTCCATAGCCAGTTTTTTGGG
Source organism: Mucilaginibacter sp. (assembly GCF_965277465.1). GTDB lineage: Bacteria > Bacteroidota > Bacteroidia > Sphingobacteriales > Sphingobacteriaceae > Mucilaginibacter. The sequence goes on along the minus strand of NZ_CBDICW010000001.1, from coordinate 101,328 downwards.
GTAGGTTTCCGCATAGCACCACCTAACGGCGTTTTTGGATGGCAGGGACTTCATGAAATGGAAATAAGATACGGCCATTATTCACAAAATACCGATCTCGTTTCCAACGTAGTTTCAGTGAACCTGGGTTTTAAATAATCACATTTTACATTGCTGTTAAAGGATTTCAATCAGAAACCTTTAGCAGCAATAATATAAGTATTTATCAGGCCGAAAAGTACCTGTTGTGCTATAGTTATGCCCTATTTGGCCATTGGTGTTTTTAAATATTTATATCATAAATATTTAAAAATCAGTTGGTTGTTGGTAATTTTTACACTAAAAAATAATAGAATGAAACATTTAAGTATCGCCGCTATGCTGATTTTTTTAACAGCAAGTGCTTTTGCACAAATAGCACAACCTGTTAAATGGGCTTACGCCGCAAAAAAAATAAATGATAAGGAAGCTGTTATATTTATAAAGGCAACCATTGATGACGGGTGGCATATTTACTCACAAAATATTAAAGATGGCGGCCCTGTAAAAACAAGCTTTACTTTTTCGCCTGCTGCAGGTTATAGCCTGATAGGTAAAACCATTGAACCTGCTCCCATAACCCATTTCGAAAAATCGTTTGGGATGGATGTTTCCTATTTTGAAAAGACCGTTGTTTTTCAGCAGAAGATTAAATTGAAAAAGGCCCAAACTACAGTAAAGGGGTCTCTGGAATACATGACCTGCAATGATCACAAATGCCTGCCCCCAACCGATCTGGACTTTAGCGTTACCATAAAATAATTACCGATATGAACTTATCACAATTCAGGCTGTTTTTCTTAACCGCATTGCTTACTGCGTCTTTTCTTTTTTGTGGTAGCCGGGTATCTGCACAAAATAATAAAAATGATACTGTTTCTGCAAGCGGGGTAGATTTTACCCCTATCCCAACAGCGGCAGATAGTATTGCGGCCCTTAAGGCAAAACACAAAACAGATGCGGTAACAAAAACGGGGCAGCCTGTTAAACTACAAGCACCTGAGCATAAAACCTTATGGCAAATATTTATTGCTGGTTTTTTGGGCGGATTTGCTGCCTTGCTTATGCCCTGCATATTCCCCATGTTGCCGCTTACCGTTAGTTATTTTACTAAAAAGGGGAAAGCTAAAGCCGCGGGGCAAGCTTCACTATATGGCCTTTCAATTATTGTTATTTATGTATTGTTAGGATTGATTATTACCCTGATTTTTGGCTCAGATGCTTTGAATGCGCTCTCTACCAACGGGATATTTAACTTCTTTTTCTTTTTACTGCTCATTGTATTCGGTATTTCTTTTTTAGGAGCCTTTGAAATTACACTACCCAGTTCGTTGGCCAATAAGCTTGATGAAAATTCAGATAAAGGCGGCCTGATGGGGCTTTTCTTTATGGCAGCTACCCTGGTGGTTGTTTCTTTTAGCTGCACCGGGCCAATTATTGGAACATTACTGGTTGAAGCCGCCTCAAAAGGGGAACGACTGGGCCCGGCAATTGGTATGTTTGGTTTTTCGCTGGCATTGGCAATTCCGTTTACCTTGTTCGCATTATTCCCATCAGCATTAAAATCTTTGCCAAAATCCGGAGGATGGCTAAACAGTGTAAAGGTGGTGTTAGGTTTGCTCGAACTGGCGTTTGCACTTAAGTTCCTGTCTAATGTGGATCTGGCTTATCATTGGAACTGGTTCGACCGGGAAATATTCCTGGCCCTTTGGATCGTTATATTCGCAATAATGGGTTTTTACCTGTTAGGTAAACTTCAGTTTTCGCACGATAGTCCCGTTTCCTATGTATCTGTTCCAAGAACATTTATGGCCATTATTGTACTGTCTTTTGTTGTTTACATGATACCTGGGATGTGGGGCGCACCGTTAAAATCCATCAGCGCATTTTTACCACCATCATCAACGCAAGATTTTGATCTGTATACCTCTGCGCAGCTAAATAATGGTAACAACGGCGGCGCAACTGCCGGCAGTTTTACAGGCGTAAAAAAATATGAAGAGATATTTAAAAGAGCACCCAGCAGCAAATTAGGGTTGGAAGCATTTTATGATTATGAGCAGGCACTGCAAGTATCAAAAGCCGAAAGAAAACCTGTTTTAATTGATTTTACCGGTTGGAACTGTGTAAACCGCCGTAAAATGGAAAGTACCGTTTGGACCAACCCGCAAGTAATTAAATTACTGCGCAGCAAATTTATTATGGCCGAGCTTTATGTGGATGATAAAACGGAGCTCGAAAAATCAGAACAATTTACTTCAACCTACAGTGGTAAACTAATTAGTACACTTGGTGGCAAGTGGAGTGATTTCCAGGCATCTAAGTTCAATACCAATTCGCAGCCTTTTTATGTGATTGTTAACAGTAATGGTGAGATTTTGGAAACGCCGAGCGGAGCCGATTATGATGCAGAGGATTATACCAAATTTTTAGAAAAGGGCATCAGTCAATTTAAATAATTAAACAGCTATTGATGTAAAGATTTTAACTCGCAGCTAAAGTAAAGGCTGTTATAACTGTTACAAAAGCATTAGTTGATACTTTGTATTAAGTTGCTGATATTAAATGTGTTAATAAATGTTAAATAAGGATAAAACGGGTAGATTAGTTTGGTAACTTCAAGCTATCTTCAGATTTTACGGCTAACATTACTGATACATTTTAAGCTAATATGATTACTTTACAATACGTATAAATTGTATGTTATGACCGCTCTTCAAGTTTTTAAAAAAGCCTGTAAACTGATGGGGAACCGTTTTGAATTAACCGTTGTTTCGGCTAATGAAAAATGGGCCAATGAACGGATTGATGCCGGAATACAAGAGATACAACGGATTGAAAAACTACTTACCACTTTTAGTGATGATAGTGAAACAAACCAGGTGAACAGCAATGCGGGGATTAAGCCCGTAGTGGTAAGCCGGGAAACGTTTGATCTGATCCGGCGGTGTGTGATGATCTCCCGGATTACCCAGGGTGCTTTTGATATTACTTATGGATCAATTGATAAAAGGCTATGGAACTTTGACCAGCACATGACCTCGTTACCCGACGAGGCTACGGCAAAAAAAATGGTAAGGCTAATCAACTACCGCAATATAATTCTTAATGAAGCTGATTGTACGGTGTTTTTACGGGAGCAGGGTATGCGCATAGGATTTGGCGGTATTGGTAAAGGTTATGCCGCAGAGCGGGCCAAACTTATTATGGTACAGCAAGGTGTTGAAAGTGGCGTTGTAAATGCTTCGGGCGATTTGAACGCCTGGGGTTTGCAGCCCGATGGTAAAAAATGGACCATCGGAATTGCCAACCCGGATTCATCTCACCAGGTTTTTTCTTACCTCAATATATCGGGATTGGCCGTTGCCACATCAGGGAATTATGAAAAGTTTATCCTGATTGATGGTAAAAAGTATTCACATACCATCAACCCGCGCACAGGGCTCCCGGTAACGGGTATTAAAAGTGTAACCATCATATCTACCAATGCAGAGATTGCTGATGCTATGGCCACCCCGGTTACCATTATGGGGGTTTACGCCGGTTTAGATATGATTAACCAGATGAAAGATATTGAAGCCATTATTATTGATGATGACGACAATTTATATACATCAAAAAATATAAATATTACTTAACCCCCTGATTCATGATTACCCCAACAATTAAAGTACTGGCCGGCCTTATGGTAATGGCTGCAATGACGTCCTGTGTGCAATTAAAAGAGTACCAGAAAAACAGGATCAATGATTCTGAAATGGCACTCAGTAACCGTAAGGTAGAAAAGAACGAGTTAAATTTTCAATCCTATCGCGAAGCAGCTTCGGGTGCTAATGCGGGCAAAACTGGTGGTGGCTGTGGCTGCAATTAATTAGCATTAACACTTAAAGCACATGAAAAAAATATTTTTATCCGTTGTCGGGTTCGCAATGATCTGCCGTTTAAGTGCCTCTGCCCAAACTAAGGAGGATACAAGCCGAAATAAAAAACCATTCAGTTTATACCAGCCCGTAAAGATTGACGGTGAGGAGAAACCCTATGATTATAACCCACGCGCCTTACGTATTGACGAAATAAACCTGGTATCCAGTTATTACTGGCAAACCGGCGATCATTCGGCCATAACCGGGGGGATTGGAACAGAAAAGGTTTCAGACATCTCAAATGGCTTAGATCTTAAGCTGGCCTGGAACGGTAATAATTCCAACAAAAATACCATCTCCCTGGGTTTAGGGCTCGATCATCATACCTCTGCATCCTCTGCGTATGTTACCAAAACAGGCTTGGGCAAACAGGGTGGAACAAGGATCTATCCATCGTTTGACTGGACACTTGAAAACGCTAAAACAGGTAATACCTTTGGTATTGGCGCTTATTACTCGGGCGAGTATAACTATAAGTCGTTAGGTGCCGATTTGCATTTTTCAGCAAAGACTGCCGATAAGAACGGTGAGTTCAGCGTTAAATTACAAGCCTATTTAGATCATGTAACCCTTATTTATCCTTCAGAATTTATACCTGTTATTACCCCTGTATCAACAGGGTCAACTTATGTTACAACAGCCAGTGGTAACGTGGTATTGAGCAACGGCGGCTCTTCGGTATCAAAACCAAGCCTTCCTACAAAACCACGCGATACTTATACCGCATCTTTTGGCTATTCGCAAATAATTAACTCAAGGCTACAGATCATGTTCCTTGCCGATCTGGTAAAGCAAAACGGTTATTTAAGCTTGCCGTTTCACAGGGTGTATTTTTCAAACGGGAAAGATACCATTGAAAAATTGCCATCATCCCGTTTTAAGCTGCCGGTAGGGTTTAGGGCTAACTATTTTTTAGGGGATAATATTATTCTCAGGTCTTATTACCGCTATTACTTGGATAATTGGGGCACCCGTGCCAATACAGCGAGTTTAGAGGTTACTTATAAAGTTTCTCCTTTCTTTTCTGTATCGCCGTTTTACCGGTATTATACCCAAACGGCTGCCAGGTATTTTGCCCCTTACGAAGGACATAGTGCTACCGACGAGTACTATACCAGTAATTATGAATATGCCAAGTTCAACAGCCAGTTTTTTGGTATGGGTTTCAGGATAGCGCCGCCTAAGGGAGTTTTTGGTTGGCAAAACCTGCACGAACTGGAACTGAGGTATGGCCATTATTCGCAAAATACCAATTTAGTATCCAACGTGGTTTCTTTAAATCTTGGATTTAAATAGGCTGATCATCTGATATATCTGGCCGTTTATAGTTATTAAACCCAGCAATTGATAATAGATTTTATTTAGAATGTAGGCTATTGTTAGCCTGCCGGGTTTCAGAAATTATTAATATTGCTGCATGAAATTAGCTCTGTTTCAGGTTGACAGTTTTACCCGGGAAACCTTTAAAGGAAACCCGGCCTGCGTAGTGCCACTGGATTTTTGGCTTAGTGATGAAATTTTACTCAATATAGCAAAGGAAAATGCGGTTGCAGAAACCGCATTTTTCGTGATCAATAATGATCGGGTGCATTTACGATGGTTTACCCCTGAAATTGAAATGGATCTGTGTGGCCATGCAACGCTGGCGGCAGCACACGTTCTTAAAACATGTTTAAGCTACAGCGGGAAGGATATCGTATTTACAACCCTCAGCGGCGATCTGTTGGTTACGGAGCAGGATGGATTATACACCTTGAATTTTCCATCAAGAAAACCGCTGGTAAGCGAGTTGCCGGAGATTATTAAAAATGCGTTAAACATACAGCCGGCAATTGTGCTCAAATCGCGCGATTATGTGCTTGTTTACAACAGCGAGCAGGAGATAAAAGATATTAAGATTGACCGCCAGGTATTCGATCAGATCAATCTTGATCCCGGTGGTGTGGTGGTTACCGCGAAGGGCGAGGAATATGATTTTGTTTCAAGATATTTCACCCCGCAATCCAGCATTTTAGAAGATCCGGTTACCGGGTCTTCGCATTGCTCATTAATCCCATACTGGTCAGCGCGTCTGCAAAAGAGTGAAATGAAAGCGATTCAGTTATCAGAACGAACGGGGGTGCTTTATTGTACCGATAAAGGAAGCAGCGTACTGATTGCAGGCTATGCCAAAACTTATGCTATCGGAGCGCTTTGGACTGAGTAAGGGTAAGTACGTTAGTTACATTATGACAGAATCAGCCACTAAAAAAACACAGCAACTTTAAGCTTCGCAAAAAATGGAACACCAGGCGTATAGCTTACTTGGTCAACAGGTTTAGTTTCTCCCTTTAATTGGGAGGTATATTCAAATTGCGCTTCGTCCCATTGCTTGTTAAATAAATTTTCAATGGCCAGGCCCACTTCATACCTTTTCTGTGTGTAATTAATGGCCAGATCGGTAATGAAATAACCCCGGGCAGTTAAACTATAATCAGAATTTGCCGCTCTTTGATGCAGATAACGATAGCTGATGCCACCATTAATGCCATTTTTAAAACGGTAATCTAAACCTGCAATACTGGTTAAGATTGGTGCAAGTGCCACATAGTTATGTCCCTTTAAACTGTCAATATACCTTGGGTGCGCCATGTTGATATTCAGATTGGCGAATAGCCAGTCGGTTAGTTGGTAGCGTGCTGAAAAATCAAGGCCAACCCTCACTGTTCTTCCACTCGGGCTAACCGGGCCTGCCGGCTGATCAATCAGGTCAGAACCGAAAGTAAACTCCTGTTGAAGGTACATATACCAGGCTGCCGCATTGATAAACAGGTTAGGTAATGGCTTCCAGTTAAAGCCTAAATCTGCTCCGTAAGCGGCGGGTAGTACTTCAAAACCTTTGTTAGCTATCACCACCCTTACATCGTTTGAGTGAAAGCCTTTGCCCAGTTTCAGATAAAGCTGGATTTTATCGTTAAAGGTATATTCGGCACTCAGCTTTGGGCTAATTACGGCTTTGCCTGCATTTGGCTTAACGTTATTAAAAATATTTGTAGCTACTGTGTCGGGGGATAGATTAGTATAATTATAATGGAAATAATCAAGCCTTACACCTGCGTTAAAGAGCCATTTACCGGTGGTAACAGTTTCGTCAAAATAAGCATTTGTATTCAACTCTTTTGTCCGCCCATATTGAAGGTACCCAACAAATTGGCCATTTTCGGTGTGGTCAAGTTCCAAAGGGTTGATATGATCATAACGTGCGCCCAAGCCTGCCGTCGAGGTAAAAGCAGTGTTGTTAACCGTTTTCGTTTTTGATATTTTACCATTATAACCACCCAGATCACGCCTTTCAAACTGGCGGAACTCATCGCTTGTGTTTGGGAAATAGTAATAAAAAGAGAAATTACTGATCAGGTTAAAGTAATAATGAGCGTACCAAAGTTGATTACTCATCGTCCAGCCATTGCCTAAGGTAGAAATTAATTTGAGACTTGCATTTGTACGTGCGGTATGGCCTCCCTGTGCAGAATCAAGCGTGCCGAATCTATTGGTGATGTAACCTTCTGCAACACTCCTGTCTGGTGTTTCGCCTGATGCCCGCCAGTCTGATTTAAATGTTGAAACTATTGCGGTTAGAGTATTATTGTTATTGAGTTTTGTTATTAATTTGCCAAACAGGTTCAATCGTTTAAAATGTTCAGGTATCAGGAAAGGGCCGCCATTTGAATATAAATAATCAGCGGCTACATAAGCGCTGGTTCCTTTTTCTTTAGCTTTTTGGCTCAAAAGATTGATCAGTGCAACCGTTCTGAAAGTATTAAACTGCCCCGCCTCTACTTTTATCATATCCTGATCAATTACGTTTTTGGTATTATACGCAACATAACCTGCCGTATTAAAATCGCCTTTGTCGGTATAATAGGGGCCTTTGCCAAAATCGTAGTTGGCCACTGTTTCAGGGATTAGAAAATGCAGGTCGGCATAGCCCTGGCCATGGGCTTGTGAAACCATATTTACCGGTACGCCATCTACCGAAATGTTAACATCTGTTCCGTGGTCTGCATCAAATCCTCTCAGAAAGATCTGTTCTGCTTTTCCACCGCCCTGGTGCTGTGCAATAAATAAGCCGGGGATCAAACGCAATAAATCCTGGGCCGAATTAACGGGTTGTTCATTTAAATCAAGCCTTGAAAGTATGTTGGAAGTTTTAAGCGACTCATTATTATTGATAGTTACATCCTTTAAAGTAATGAAGCCTTTTTCAAGTAATATTTTTAGTTGGCGCCTGCTATCTGCTTTTAAACGTTTTGTTTTATAACCAATAAATGAAATAATGACACTGTCGCCATTTAAGCTATACAGTTCAAACAAGCCGTTCTGGTCGGTTGTGGCTTTTTTATTTGTCCGTAAATTGGTTACCAGCGCTGCCTCAATTGGCTGGCGGGTTGCAGAATCCAATACCTTGCCGTTAACTTTATTTTGCTGACCAAAAAGTGATGAGGTGATCAAAATAAAAGCAAACACGATGGTGAAAAATCGCATAAAGGGGATTAAGTATGCTAATATCTGATAACGTATTGAAAAACGAAAAACACATAAGTAAATATTCTATGCGGGTGGGGAAAGTTTTGATTGCTTTTATTAAAACAAACCGTCCGCAAGCTATGTGCTTGCGGACGGTTTAGCGGAGAGGGAGGGATTCGAACCCTCGATACACTTTTGGCGTATACACACTTTCCAGGCGTGCTCTTTCGACCACTCAGACACCTCTCCTGGTATTTGGATTGCAAAGGTAAAATAATATTGCATCCGCAGACAATAAAAAAGCGCCACCGGTAAAACCGATGACGCTCCATGAAAACTTAACTCATACAAAAACTATTATCTAACCCGGTCATTGTGCTTATCGCGGTAAATGGCGCGGCTGGTGCGGTTCTCTTCGTGGCGCAGTCTGCTGCGCTCGGCATAACTTACATGCCCGTTGGCTTTAGCCATTTGCTTGTTAGCGCTTATCTTTCGTTCGTCGTTACGCATGTGATGTGCCTCGTTACGGGTAAGCTGGCCGCTACGAACGCCCTGGTTTATACGGCGGTCTTGATTTTGCTGCCTGTGTGTAATAACCGGGGTATGTGTTTGTGCCTGGGCTATTGAGGTAACGGCTAACGCTGCAACCAATAAACCTCCAAATATTTTGATTTTCATGTTATGTTATTATTAGTGTTGTTATAGTAATAGAGCGTAAATGATGGGTTTGGTTTAATCGTGTTTCCAAAATATATCATAGGGTTTAGTTTAATAATTAACGGCTTAGCCAAAACCATGTCAAAATATAAGGTGCGGCAATGCAGATAAATATTTTTAGCTTATGTTTGTGCAGGTTGCTGATATGGCAACTTTTACACATAAAAAGCGTGTTTTGTTCCAATGCTGAGCATCAACGAGATTAAAAAACCCATCGCTGCCGATATTGATGTTTTTGAAGGAAAGTTTAAATCTTCCATGCAAAGCTCAGTACCCCTGCTTGATCGTATTACCCATTATATTGTTAAGCGCAAGGGCAAACAGATCAGGCCCATGTTCGTATTCTTCTCGGCCAGCATTTGCGGTGGCATCAATGAATCCACCCATCGTGGTGCCGCACTGGTTGAGCTTTTACATACGGCAACACTGATCCACGATGATGTGGTTGATAACTCTTACCAGCGCCGCAGCTTTTTCAGCATAAATGCTTTATGGAAAAATAAAATTGCCGTATTGGTTGGTGATTTTTTATTATCGAAGGGTCTGCTGTTATCTATCAAGAACGACGATTTCAGGTTCTTGAAGATCGTATCAGAAGCCATGCGCCAAATGATTGAGGGCGAATTGCTGCAAGTTGAAAAGGTGCGTAAAATGGATGTAGAAGAAGCCTTGTATTACGAGGTGATCAGACAAAAAACAGCATCGCTGATTGCTTCCTGCTGCGAGTGTGGAGCTGCATCAGCCGGGGCCGATGATGCAACCATCGAAAAAATGCGCCTTTTTGGCGAAAAAATTGGTATCGCTTTCCAGATCAAGGATGATATGTTTGATTTTGGTACCGATGATGTAGGTAAACCATTAGGTATCGATATTAAGGAAAAAAAGGTTACCCTGCCGCTTATCTACTCACTAAATAATAGTAAACCTGCCATCAAAAAGCAAATGATCAATTTGGTGAAGAACCATAACGACGATCCTAAAAAAATAGCGCAGATCATCAGCTTTGTAAAAGAATCGGGCGGTTTGCAATATGCGGAAACGCAAATGAAAAAATACCAGGACGAGGCTTTTGAAATACTCAATACTTTCCCTGCCGGCGAGGCACGCACAGGGCTTGAACAATTGGTAAGGTTTACTACTGAACGTAATAAATAATAATGCAAAGCGAACTGATATTTATTTCAGGCTTTATTGTATTTATCCTGATCATGCTCTCGCTTGATTTAGGTTTATTTACCAAAACCGATAAACCCGTAAGCCTTAAACAGGCCGGGATAATGAGCGCCGTTTGGATAGTGCTGGCGATTGGCTTTTACACACTGATATTAAATTACGGGCATCTCCTTCACCACATTGACAGCTTTGCCACGCTACAGCAAATAAATAGCAAAAACGGCCACCGGCTAAAGCTTAACCCTAACGATTTTACCGGTGGATTGCAACTTTACCGCAAAAACCTCGGGCTCGAATTTATAACGGGTTATGTGGTTGAATACGCCCTCTCGGTTGATAATATATTTGTAATTGTGCTGGTATTTACTGCCTTTGCCGTTGAGCAAAAGTATTATCATAAGGTGCTTTTTTGGGGGATAATTGGCGCCGTGCTGATGCGTTTTGCCTTTATCTTTTTAGGCTCAACACTTATCACCCACTTCCATTGGATATTGTATGTGTTTGGAGCTTTCCTGGTTTATACCGGGGTAAGCATGTTCATTAACCGCAATAAAAAACAGGGGATAGACCCCGAGAACCATGTGGTTGTAAAATGGGCCTCCAAATATTTTGCTGTACATCCTAAATTTGAGGGCGATCTGTTTTTCGTCAACATCAATGCAAAAAAATATATTACCCCGCTTTTTTTAGTGCTGCTTATTGTTGAGGGCACCGACCTTGTTTTCGCGGTCGACTCTATCCCCGCTATATTTTCTATCACTAAAGATCCTTACATCGTGTTCTTCTCCAACATCTTTGCCATACTGGGCTTGCGGTCTATGTTCTTTTTGCTGGTAAACATTATTGACAAGTTCCATTACCTAAAAGTAGGGCTGGCGGCTTTGTTAGCCTTTATCGGGCTTAAAATGTTAGGTGCAAACTATGCTGAAAAAATAGGACTAACCACCACTAATTCGCTCCTGGTGATTTTAGCAATATTGGTTATCAGTATTGCTGCATCGCTTGCATTTCCTAAAAAAACAGGGGTTAAAACAGGTTAATATTGCAAACTTTACAAATTTACAACACTAAGTAAGCGGTATGTATGGCCTGCAATGGCTTATTATAACAGAATGTTATTACCTTAGTAAATGCAATTTTTCACCTTCAGCTTGTTCAAGGTCACCTTCTTTGATATACTCGATGTGGTATTTGTGGCCATACTTATATATCAATTATACAACCTGATAAGGGGGACTATAGCTGCTAATATATTTATAGGGCTGGCTATTATCTTCGGGCTTTACTATGTGGTAAAGGCATTGCACATGCAGTTGCTTACCGGCATATTAGGCAAGTTTGTTGATGTAGGTATTATTGCGCTTATTGTGGTATTTCAGCAGGAGGTGCGGCGGTTTCTGCTGTTGGTGGGTAAAAATGCATCGCTGCAACGAAACAAGGCCTGGTGGCAGTATTTTTTTGGCAAGGCCGAAGCAGAGAAGGATAACTATGCCCGCATTAAGCCAATTATTGATGCCTGCAAAAGCATGAAACAAACCCGTACCGGGGCCCTGATTGTGTTTGCCAAATATTACGACGAGCAATTTTATCAAAACAGCTGCGAGCTTGTGGATGCCAAAATTTCAAAGCGCCTGTTAGAAAGTATCTTCCAAAAATATAGCCCGCTGCATGATGGGGCGGTGGTAATATCTGAAAATAAAATAAAATCGGCCAGCTGCATTTTGCCGCTTACTGAAAAAACTGACCTGCCCGCCCAGTTTGGCTTGCGCCACCGTGCAGGCATAGGCGTTACCGAAACTAATGATGCAACAGCCATCATCGTATCCGAAGAAACGGGAGAGATTTCGTACGCTAAACAGGGCCGCGTTAAAATGAATATCAGTTTTGCCGAATTAGAGAAACTACTGAATAAGGATTTTTAATATTTAGCGTTATAGCTTTATATGCATTGGTTGTCGCCATACACACAGTCGTTTAGCTCATTGCAGGTATTGCTTAGCATGGGTTTCAAGTACTTGTTATTTACAGGCTCGTTCTACCTGTTTTTTTATGTGTGGAAGCACAAAAAATATTGGTCGGCTAAAATCCAGCAGCGCTATCCTGAAAATAAACACATTTTTCGCGAGGTTAAATACTCCTTTTTCACTATCCTGATTTTTGGTGCGGTAATAATGTTTGTTGTTTGGGCAAGTAAGGCAGGGCTTACCCGTATCTATGAGCCTATTGATAAGTATGGTTATGCTTATTACTTTTTTAGTATTGTGCTGATGATAGTTATTCACGATACTTATTTTTACTGGACACATCGCCTGATGCATTGGAAACCCTTATTTAAATGGGTACATAAAACGCATCATTTATCAATCAACCCAACCCCTTTTGCAGCATATTCTTTTCACCCGATAGAGGCAGTGGTGGAGATAGGGATCATTCCGCTGATTGCGTTTACCATTCCCTACCATAAATCTGCCTTAACTATATTTTCGCTGTATTCTTTATTGCTGAATGTGGCCGGGCACCTGGGTTATGAACTGTTCAGGAAAGGCTTTGCGAGCCACTGGTTATTTAAATGGCACAATACATCAACCCATCACAATATGCATCATCGGTTGGTTAAATGTAATTATGGCCTGTACTTTAACTTTTGGGACAGGATAATGCGTACCAACCATGCCACTTACGAACAAAGCTTTGATAAAGTTGCCGATATAAGGGATCAGGAAAAAGCCCGGTTAGCAGAACTGAAAAAACTACCCAATCCTAAGCTCACTTTTGCTGAGCCGGACCAAGCATAGCAGGTACCTTAAAAGTTGGCATTATTGGTAGTGTTTGCAGCCTGTCGTTGTTGTTTGTTTTTAAAACCGGCATATTATCATGGCCATCAGTTTTTAAAATAGGCATGTGATCGTTCCCATCAAAAACAGCTATAGGCATGTGGTCTATATTAAAATTTACAGAGCTTAGCTTGCTGTTATTTAGTGCAAATGGCTCAGGCTTTAATAATTTAATGCTGCTATCTATCTGCAACTTTAAATAGTTATCAATCGATTTTTGCGATAAGCTATCAGCAGGCTTAACCTGCAATAATTGCTGTGCCTTTAGCTGGTAAGTGCCGGCTGCTAATACAATTACAAGTAATATCTTTTTCATAACCGTTTTGTTTAATACTAAGTTAAAACTTAAAAATGTTAAACAAAGTTAATTATCGCTCAACAAACGTTAAAACAAAAATCCGGATGTTTTGAGCATCCGGCTTTTTGAAATTTATAAAATGCTATGCTTAGCGCATGTTATTTAGCGTCATTCACTTTTTTAATGGCTTCATCAGCAGCTTTAGCCGATGCATCGTCATTTAGCTTGGTACGCTGTGCTTTTATATCAGTTAAAGCTGTTATAATAAGCGGGCCTACACCAAACTGTTTAAACTTAACACCAAAATCGGCAATTGCGCTGATGCCTTGCTGGGCATATTCGGGTTTATCAACCCTGCCTGCCATCGCTCCAAATCCTGATCTGATCAGGTTGAATTTAAACTGCGGGCCTGCCTTAACATATTCATTATAAACATACGGCCATTGCTCGCTGCCGCCTGTTGTTGCGTAAACGGTAACTATAGCCTGTGTAAGTGCGCCTTTGTTATCGCTTTCAAAGTTTTTAGCCAATGTTAAAGCCTGTGTTGGCTCCAACTGGTTAATAGCCATTAAAGCGGCACCCTGTATAGCGTATGATTGGCTGCTTAACGCTTGTTTGAACAATGTTAAATTGCCAGATGCCTTTAATTTGCCTAATGTTGTGATTGCAGCAGCGCGTACCAATGTATTATCATCAGTTTGTGCCAATGAGGCCAATACCGGCAGGGCGGCATTATGAATATCGTCATTGCTCATTTTTAAGGCTCTGATAGCTTTAATGCGCAGACCGTAGTATTTGTCCTTAAGGGCAGCTATCAATACTTTTTGTGCGCCTTTATCGCTTTGGTTTGCAGCCGCAGCGGTTATGGCCTCAAAACGATCCATGTATAATGGTGCGTTAAAATATTGAAAAACGTATTCGTTAAGCGTTTTGCTATCGGTTTTTTGTGCTAACAGCACCTTATCGCCATCAACATTAACTAAATCAGGTTTTGAAGCTACCGGGAAGGTAAGTGTATCGGCCTTATCATTCATCCAAACTTTATAGCGGTTGGTTTTACCACCTGCATAAATATCAATTGCCATTGGCAATTTAAATATTTGTCCTTCTTGCGTTTGCTGTAAGTAAACTGTTTCGGTTTTAGCGGCCTCATCATATTTGTAGCTGATATTAAGATCGGGGTTACCTGCACCATAATACCATTGGTTAAAGAACCAATTAAGATCAAGTCCGCTGGCTTCTTCTTCGGCCAAACGCAATTGCTGGGCTTCGCCGTTTTTAAAGGCATTGGTTTTAAGGTAAATACCTAAGCCTTTGTAAAAAGCATCCTTACCCAGGTAGTTGCGCAGCATATTTAAAATACGACCGCCCTTTTGGTAAGTAACCACATCAAACATATCCATTTCGTTATTGTAATGGAAACGTACCAGGTTTTTGGTTTTAGCATCAGGCGATCCAAGATAGTTTAGCATCGCTTCCTGGCTGTGTGCATCAGCTTCGTCTTGCCCGTATTTGTGTTCGGCCCAAAGCATCTCGCTAAAATCAGCGAATGATTCATTTACAGTTAGGTTGCTCCAGCTTTCGGCAGTAACCAGGTCACCAAACCACTGGTGAAAAAGCTCATGCGCAATAGTGCTGCGGCCTGCATCGTAGTTAGCATCCAGTAACTCGCGCGGGGTTTCCTGTACGTACTCGCCATGCAGGGTTGCCGATGTATTTTCCATCGCACCGCTAACATAATCGCGCACTACAATCTGCGAGTATTTATACCAAGGGAAATCAACACCCAAAGTTGTTGAGTAAAACTCAATCAGTTCAGGCGTCATACCGAAGATCTGTTTGGCATAAGGCGCATACTTAGGTTCCAGGTAATAATTTACTTCTTTGTTGCGCCATTTGTCTTTATAAATCTTGAAATCACCAACGGCCATCATAAACAAATAAGGCGAGTGTGGCAGCTCTTGTTTCCAGGTATCGGTACGGGTACCATCGCCATTATCTTTTTGTGAGGTTAACTGCCCGTTTGACAAAGTAACATACTTAGCCGGAACAGTCATACTGATCTCGTCGGTGGTTTTTTGTTCAGGCTTATCAATAGTAGGGAACCAGCACGAAGAGCTTTCTGATTCGCCCTGCGTCCATATCTGCGTTGGCTTATCTTTTTCGGTACCATCAGGGTTAATAAAATATAAACCCTTGGCATCGGTTATTGCAGCGCTGCCATGTTGCTTTAGCTCATTTGGTTTTGATGTATAATCAATATATATGGTATAGCTTTCGTTGTTGTGGTAAACTTTATCAAGCTGTATAGCAACCGAAAGGCTATCCTGGTATTTGAATTTCAGGGGGATGTTTTTACCATTTTTTACAACGGCAATAGTTTTAAGGTCCATACCTTTAGCATCAAGCCTAAGGGTATCGGTAGGGTAAAAATGGGGCTTTAAAGTAATCCATTCTTTACCGTACAGGTAACGTTTTTTGTAATCAAAGTGCACATCAAGCTTGGTATGCACCAGGTCGTTGATTTTTGGCGGAGTGGCCCTGTATATCTTTAAGCTTGGGTCATCCTGCTTAACGGCCTGCGCATTGGCGGCAGTTACAGACAAACCGGCTAAAAGACCTGAAAAGACAAATGCCGAAAGGGTTTTAGTTTTTATCATATATTGATGTATTGAATTTTATGCTGTTATGAAATAGTTAAGGTGTGCAGGTATTATTACAGGCAAAACTATAAAGTTTACTTATAAAAACCTATGACAATATGCAAGCATAATATGTTACAATGCCCATTTATTTTTATTTTAGGCTGAATGTTCACGTATACATAAAACCTGAACTTTCAGGCAGTTAAGCGAGAGCAAATAAGTTCCTCATCCCATAAAAACAAAAACCCGGAATGCTTTTGCAAACCGGGTTTTGTTTTATAGGTATAAAAATCTTTTAGCAATATTGCTCAAATGCACCAATAAGGTTATCGGCAATCATTTGTGCCGGGCGGCCTTCAATTTGGTGGCGCTCAATAATGTGAACCAGCTTACCATCTTTAAATAAGGCCATAGCAGGTGATGACGGAGGATAAGGCAGCATGTAAGCACGTGCTTTATTAACAGCCTCAGTTTCCATACCGGCAAATACCGTTACCAATTTATCAGGATGTTTTTCGCTTTGTGCAGCTATGCGTGCAGCAGGGCGTGCATTAGCAGCAGCGCAACCACAAACCGAATTTACCATCACCAACACTGTTCCTTCGCCTTCAATAGCTTTGGTTACAGCATCTGCATCTTTCAACTCTTCAAAACCAACTCTGGTAAGGTCTTCCCGCATTGGGGCTACTAAATATTCTGGATACATTTTTTCTTTTTCTAAATTTCGATAACAAAAATAACAAATGATTGCCAGTTAACATTTAAAAATCATAATAATAACACTTTGCTGACTTTCTTTACAAGATAGGCCAAAGCCCCTGTGTTGTTAACTGTAAATTAATAAAGTTTACTGGTTATAGCCTTGAATTTCAGTATCATGACCTTTTGCCTGATGTAAAATCATTTTGATTTTATGCACCTAATACCTATATTGCCGACCCTAATTATTAAAATTAATGAAATTAAAACCGTCTGACGTCAGTACAGTTATTATAGTTAACAAAAATAATACAGGTACTAAAACGCTCCAGGTAAAAACAAAGCACATTAGCCGTATAAAGCATTATGCCTATAGTGTTTTGGCGCTCATCATCACGTTATCGGGCTCTATTATCTATTTAAGATCACAAAACCAGCAGCAGGAGCAGGAAAAATTGCAGCTTGTTGCACAGCTGACCAGGCTTAAAGGCGCTATTCCAACACCTGTTACCGAGGTAAAGAAAACCAATAATGCGCAAAGCTATATCCAGTCTATCGAGGTAAAATTGCAAACCATCAATACCTATTTAAAAAAGCGTGGTTTAAAAGGATTTTCGACCAAAGCCGTTGGCGGCAATGGTAATGCCGAAGAAGCCAAACTGACCGATGATGAAAAATACTCGTTGTACGATGAGTACCTTAACCGTTTGGTGCATACGGTGGCATTTACACCAATGGGCTATCCGCGTATCAGCTCATTAACCTCATATTTTGGTTATCGCAGCGATCCTTTTGATACCGGCAATGCCGAGTTTCACCCCGGTATTGATTTTAAAGGGAACAGGGGCGATGAAGCCAAATGCACCGCCAATGGCAAAGTAGTTTTTGCCGGATGGTATGGCGGCTATGGCAACTGCGTGCGTATTGCCCACTCCAATAATTTTGAAACTTTATACGGGCACCTTTCGCGCATAACTGTAAAAGTTGGGCAGGAAGTAACCGCCGGCGAAAAAATTGGCGAGGTTGGCTCAACAGGGCACTCAACAGGTACACACCTGCATTACGAAGTGCGTAAAAATGGCAAGGCTATAAACCCTATTAAATTTTTGACACTCAATAATTAACCCCGAACTCCAACATTATGGCATTGTTTTCAAAGAAAGATAAAGTAGCGCTCGACCTTCAATCCATATCCACTTTGATCAGCGAGGGAGCTGTTTTAAATGGCAACTTAAAGGCCCCGGCCTTTGCCCGTATTGATGGCCGGGTTACAGGCGATGTATCAATTGATGAAGGTTTGATATTGGGCGAAAAAGGATCGGTAACCGGTAATGTGATCACTAAAGAAATGGTGGTTTACGGCACCATAACCGGCGATATTGATGTTAACTCCCTTGAGATTAAAGCTACCGGAAAAATAACCGGGCATATAAAAACCCAGCACTTAGTAGTTGAAAATGGTGCCGTTTATGACGGTATCCTCTCCATGACCCAAAACGCCAAATCTGCGCCTAAATTAGCTAAGCCTGCCGCAAAATTGATTGAAGCAGTTTAGCTGATCATCCGCTGCAAGCAGCAGGTTTCTATCCGGCAATATAAATACTATTTAATTAGTGAGTTAACTCAAACTATTTGACACGCTTATTACGTATCTATAGCGCAATATTTCGTTTTGATAAACTTATAAGTTAAATTTGTAAAAAAAATTAAAAAAACTATGTCATCAGTAGAGACCGCTTACACAAAGTACAAAGTAAAAGACTTTTCACTGGCTCAATGGGGCCGCAAAGAGATTGAATTGGCCGAAGCAGAAATGCCGGGCTTAATGGCCTTACGTAAAGAATACGGCCCGTCAAAAGCATTAAAGGGTGCGCGCATTGCAGGCTGTCTGCACATGACTATCCAGACTGCTGTTTTGATTGAAACATTGATTGAATTAGGTGCCGAAGTTACCTGGTCGTCATGTAATATCTTCTCAACACAAGATCATGCTGCTGCTGCTATCGCTGCTGCAGGTACTTCAGTTTATGCCTGGAAAGGTATGAACGCCGAAGAATTTGACTGGTGTATTGAGCAAACCTTATTTTTTGGCGAAGACCGCAAGCCATTAAATATGATACTTGATGATGGTGGCGATTTAACCAACATGGTATTGGATAAATACCCTGAGCTTATTTCGGGCATCAAAGGTTTATCTGAAGAAACTACTACAGGTGTACACCGCTTATATGAGCGTGTTAAAGCCGGTACATTACCAATGCCAGCTATCAACGTTAACGATTCAGTTACCAAATCAAAATTTGACAACAAATACGGTTGCCGCGAATCATTGGTTGACGCGATCCGTCGTGCTACTGATGTGATGATGGCTGGTAAAGTGGCTGTTGTTTGTGGTTACGGTGACGTAGGTAAAGGTTCTGCCGATTCATTACGCAATGCAGGTGTACGTGTAATTGTAACTGAAATTGACCCTATCTGTGCATTACAGGCAGCTATGGAAGGTTTTGAAGTTAAAAAATTAGGTACTGCTATTAAAGAAGCTGATATTGTTGTTACTGCAACAGGTAACAAAAACATCGTTCGCGAAGAGCACTTCCGCGCATTGAAAGACAAAGCAATCGTTTGTAACATCGGTCACTTTGATAACGAGATTGATATGGCTTGGTTAAATGATGCTTATGGCGATAGCAAAATTGAAATTAAACCACAGGTTGATAAATATACTATTGACGGTAAAGACCTGATCATATTGGCCGAAGGCCGTTTGGTTAACTTAGGTTGTGCTACCGGCCACCCAAGCTTTGTAATGTCTGCATCGTTCACTAACCAAACTCTTGCACAATTAGAGCTTTGGAACAATGGCGATAAATACGAAAACAACGTTTACACCCTGCCAAAACACCTTGATGAAAAAGTTGCCCGTTTACACCTTTCAAAAATTGGTGTTGAGCTGGAAGTTTTAGATCAGGATCAGGCTGAATACATTGGCGTAACAGTTGAAGGTCCGTTTAAACCGGAGTATTACCGTTACTAAGCTTTAGGCTTAATATATTAAAAGGGCATGATTTTCGGATCATGCCCTTTTTTTGTTTTGTTAAAGCTGGAAGCTTAAGCCATGCCATGCCACGAGTTACGCTACGCTAAACTCGCGGCAGCGTAAGGAATTGCTTCCGCCGGTTTAGCGCAGCGTAACCCGTGGAGTGTATGTTTTTAAGCTTTCAGCTTAAAACACCTAAATAACCAAAACGTCAATTAATCCTTTACCATCAGCATAATCAATAGCGCTGCTATACAAGTAATACTGTGGTTCATTAACCCAGCCTGCTTTTACCGGGTTGTTATGAATATAATCTAACTTTTGATCAGTTACCTCATTGCTCCATAATTCTATGGGATGACTGCCCTGCTGCCAAAACTGGTATTGCTCATTGTTTGAATTATGCTTGCCTTCGCGTTCAAAAAACCAGAGTAGCCAGTCACGCCTGCTTTCCTGTGTGTTTTCATTAATAGCTTTGGTTATTGTTTTGGAGGTATGCCTTTTTAAATCCCTTAAAATATCCTGCATAGGTTTATCTTTTGTGCCGATGATTAAGTGAACATGATTGCTCATTATTACCCAGGCATATAGTAATAGTCCTTTATTTTCAATGCAATATTTAAGGCTGTCAACAACAATGTCTTTATATTCTCTACGGGTAAAAACATCTATCCACTTAATTACTGAAAACGTGACGAAGTAGGGGCGTTCCTGATTGTGAAATTTATAATTACGGCTCATGTTGACATTAAGGTAGTAAGTTTTTGTTAAAGCTGGAAGCTTTAGCCATGCTTACCGCGAGTTACGCTACGCTAAACTCGCGGCAGCTTAGTTACTGCCGCAGCAAATTCTTCATAATTATCAATGTGCATTAAAATAGTGTTGTAGGCTTTGCTTGCTCCGTATAGCTTATCAACCTGTACCGATTGATGAAAGGTGATAAGCAGGTTGCAGCTGTTTTTAATGATGCCGCCTTTAAAGTATTCCTCTTCAGATTGATAATCATTAGATATTTTTTTAACAGCACTGATGTTGTCTAATTGTGTATTAACGCTCCATCGCAGGCCGGTTCGCAGCACGATTTGCTCATTGCCTATCAATACCTTTCTTTTAATAATGGCAGTCAGATCCGCAATAAAAAATACAATACCATATAATGAAAGCGCGGTTACTACGTTAGCGGCTAAGCTGCTCCAGCGCAGCAGCAGTAAGTGAAATGCCGTAACTTCAACCATAACGGCAACAATAAGTATACACCATATAGCTATGTAGTTGAACTCCTTATGGGTGCTGAAAGTGATACTGCCTTTTAAGGCCGACTTCTCTTTTTTCCAAAAAAGCAGGCCATATCTTAACACAGCAAGTTCTGATGCTATAACTTTTACGGCTAATGATTCGCCTATAACATCGGCCATAGCATAGCGCAAATTGTATATCGGGTCGGCCCATTGTGCTTGGTGTACGTTATAAGCCAGCCTTATTTTATTAAATTTGGTAACACTGTAAATAATAAAAATCAGTTCGGCTAATACGGTAAGTTTACGGATCTGTAAAATGTATTGGCGCTGGTGCTGCGGCAGCACTAAGTAACCTATAATGCAACAAAGACTGATAATAAGCAGCAATCGTTTTACTGAGGCTTGCGAAGGACGAAGGATGATAAAATAATACAGCGCCGGGAAGGTGATCACAAAATCGGCCAACAAGCCATCGGCAACCTTATCTTTAACATTGGCAGGAACTATATGAAGCAGTACCGAACCACCTATAAAAACAAACAGGGCAATAAGCGTAATAATTATAATGTTTTTTGATGATTTGAATAGGATAGCTGCCATATTTGCAATTTACTAAAGTTAATTAAATTTGCTTTAGGGGTGTACTTAAAGCTGATTTTGGTAGCAGTTTTAAGCACGGGATTAGTTGAAACACTAAACACAATTATTATTCAAACATCAATCCTAAATTTTTCTATCTTTCATCGGTTTTACAACACGTAATGAGCGCATACTTTATTTTGGTGGACGGCGAACAATCCGGCCCATATACTTTTGAGGAATTAACAGAATTTGAGCTGGAGATTCATACCCGCATCTTATCTCCATTGGCAAATACCTGGCAGGATGCCTGCGACCTGCCAGACCTTTATCCATATTTTGAAGCACAGGGTGTTTATTTTCCTACCGGGGATAACCTTGCCAGCTTTTGGTGGCGCTTGTTAGCTTTTGTAATTGATCATGTTATCCTGTCGTTTTTAATGAGTATAGTGATCAGTGTAATGGCTGTAAAAGGCATAAAGTTCCATATAAACTCCATAAACGATATGTTAAAGCTGCCTGCAAAGGATATGCTAACCCTACAGATCATCTTTTACTCCCTATTGATTGTTTACAATACCGTTTGTGATGCATCGCCAATGCGAGGCAGCATTGGTAAAAGGATCCTGAAGTTAGTTGTAGTAGATGTTGATGGCATGCGCCTTGATTTTGGCAATGCACTTTTGCGCGCCGCAGGTAAAGCATTATCTATGTTTATATTTATCCCTGTTTTTTTAGCCGTGCTTTTTACCGAGTATCACCAGGCATTGCATGATATGCTTGCTAAAACCTACGTTGTAAAACGCGGCAGTAATATCAATTAAAACAAGCGATCCTTCACCACTAATGTATCGGCAATCATATCGTGCAGGCATTGCTGCTGCTTGTTAAAAAAACTCAGCAGGTACCCGGTAAATAAAATTATGGTTGATAGTGCCTTAGCCGTATTGCGGCCAATGGCTTTAGCCGTGCTTATACGTTCGCCCTGTAAATCACAAACCCTTATTTTAAGTAGCTGCTTGCCATAGGTTGCCTGTTTAACCGAGCTTTCCATTACTACATGGTAGATAAGTTTTGCCAGTGGGATAACAGCCAGCATACCAATTGCTATCTCCAAACGCAAAGCTTTATCATCAATTAAAAAAACAGCCAAAAATGTAAGGATGATACCTGCGCCGGCCACAAAGAACCAATCAAGGGCCGAGGCCAGCAGGCGTTGATCAAAATTGCCAAAATACTGCGGGATAAGCGCCTCTTTGCTAAAGCCTAAATATTGGCGCAGTTCGGCAATTTCATGGGCTTCCTTATAATCATCCATTTGGGCGGTGCGTAAAAAATCACCGGGTTTAATGTTGAACGACCGGAGCTGCTCAATGGTGAATGGTCCCTCGGGTTTACCATTAATTACCAGCTGGTAAGTATTTGTATCAGCAGGTTGAAGAGGAGTAGTTTTATCGGGTTCCATCGGGAATCAAAATTAAATTTAAAACCCGGGTTTTTGCCGAAAGGTTATAAAATTGAACGTTAACATTTCAATTTTATAACCTTCCAACTTAAAACAATTAGTAACGGCTTACTTTAAAATCAGATAGTCCGCCGCTGATGTGTATATGGATTTTGTTTTTGGCTGTTGCAAAACCTGGGGTTTCGTAATTATTATCGCTTGTTTTGCTAAAACCGTCATAATGATTATCAGACAGGCCCGAATTAGTTTCTATACTGCAGGCTGCATTTTCAGGAATGCTGATCTCTACTGAAGAAACACCGGTTGAAATATCAACGTCAGTAAGGCTTAATGGTGTGCCAAGCTTTACATTAAATGATGCTGCCCCGCCATGTAGCTTAAGGTGTTGTACCTTAAATTTCGACAGGTCAAAATCAAGGCTGGTAGCGCCTGTTTCTACATTAATATCCCATATCGGGTTTGGGTTAAGACGGAAATCAACCTGGTTCTTATCCGAATCAAAGTTGAAGCCACGCTTATTTTTCATCTTAAAATCAACAACGCTTACAGAATCATCTTTGCTGTTGCTGAATGAATACCTGCTTTGTGAATCTTTAGTAACGGCATTAAACAACTGGTTGGTAGTATCGGCCAGGTTATAGGAAACGCCGCCTCCGCTAATATTTAAACGAGCATATTTAGTGCTTGCATCAAATACCTGGTTAAATACACCACTGCCGCTTGTTTTTACATCACCTTTATCATTGTCGTCGCTGTTGTTATCGTTGTCGTCGTCAAAGGTGAAGCTGTTATCGTCGTTATTGTTATTATTGTGGTTAAAATTAAAGTGCGAGCCCGGCCAAAAGTTGTATTTATTGCCAAAGTTACCGAAGAAAAGTAAACCTAAGCCAATCACTAAAACGGACGCCTTTAAGATAGTTGCCCAATGGCTTTTGTTATGTGCAAACACAAGGTTTACACCGGCAATCACTAAAATTATAGGCCAAAGGCGAAATATATTATACCATTGAAAATGCAGGTACCCGTAATTGGCAAGCAGTATTGCAGCACCTATAGCTACCAGGATTATACCCGGGATTAATTTATCGTTTTTCATAACTCTACAGTTGAATTGTTATCATTAGTTGCTGAACTTTCAGGCTCAGTTGCCGGGGCTGCCTTTTTATCAGTATCCTCCCAGTTCTGATTATGAAACATCCTTTTTCTTTCGCCCGATGCAATAAGGGCACCACCTACAATAACCAATGCTATGGGCCATAATCTTTCAAAATCAATATCAGGTATCAGGTCAAAGTTCTCAATTAGTGTAATGGCACCAATCACTATCAGTACGGTACCGAATATAATGCCCGCATGTGATTTTTGTTTGGGCATATTGTCGGCAGTGTTTGCTGCAAACGGATTATTGTTATATAGATTGTTCCCAAATGGGTTACCGTCCTGCGGTTGGGTATACTGCCCGCTGTTTTGTGGTGATACCGTATAATCAACCGTTGGGTTGTTGTAGATATATCCTTTTCGTGGCAATACTATCCATAAAATGATATAAGTACCCAGACCAACTCCCATTATAAAAAAGGTGAAAGCAAATAGCAGGCGAACTATGGTTACATCCATTTCAAAATATTCTGCCATGCCCGAACAAACGCCACCTAAAACCTTGTGGTATTCATCGCGATATAGTTTTTTGTTCATTGTATTGTTGTTTAAGAGTGATATTATATTTGTCCGAAAGTCGGTGTTACTATTATTTCATCAACGTTTGCCCCGGCGCTCATTTTATAAATGTTTACAATTGCCGAAGCTATATCTTCAGGTAAAATCATCCTGTCTTTATCTACCTGCATACCCTTCCACGAGTCTGTTAAAGTTGAGCCCGGTATAATGGCAGTTACCTTTACGCCATGCTGCTGCATCTCTAACTTCATTACTTTATTAAGACCCAGCAGCGCAAATTTTGTTACGCTGTAAGTGCCTGCTTCGGGTATCGGGTTTATAGCAGCAATAGAGCAGATATTAAATATATGGCCCTCCCGGGCAGCTATCATTGTTTTACCAAAATAGCGGTATAGCTCATAAGCAGGCATCAGGTTGGTGTTAATCTGCTGCGCAAAGGTTTCTTCGGCATCATCCAGTATGCTGGCGTATTCGTACATACCTGCATTGTTAACAATAATGCTGATAAAGCCAAGTTCCTGCTCGGCGGCGCCTGCAAATTCCAGTATCTGTTGTTTTATGCTGCAATCAGTAACCGCTATAAATACTTTTATGGCAGGGTTTAGGGCTAATAATTCATCCTTAAAAGCCAGCAGATCGGCCTGGTTCCTTGAGCAAATAGCAAGGTTTATACCCTCTTTTGCAAATGCTATTGCTATAGCCCGGCCCATGCCTTTTGTTGATGCTGTTATTAGCGCGTTTTTCATTTTGTTATTTTTAAGAATCCTTTTTTTTTGACTGATCAAACAATGATATTCAAAAAAACCTACGTTCTTATAACATCAAATCTAAATTATATTTCAGCAGGCGGGTTATAGCTATTGGTAAAGCGGGCCTAATTTTCGGTAAACCATAGGAAAATAACGGTGAAACAATTGGGTGAACGGCAGATATTAACCACAATCGTCTTTGATTACATAAAAGTATAGTTACAAAGCCATCAATGCCGATGGATATATTAGCTTTGGTTATCAGCCCCTCATTATGAAAAAAATAGTCTATTATATTTTAACCACCCTGATGAAACGCGAATGGCTGATAGGCTTGCTCAGTAACGAGGAAGAAAAAGAGCTGCTGGAATTTAAAAAACAGGGCTATCTGTATGATATAGGGTGGACCAAATCCATCGTAACGCATACTATTGTAGATAAGGATAACCAGCCCCTTCCTTGGGTTAGCTACCCCTTTATCCATTTTATTGCAGGGAGGTTAAACAAGCAGCTCCATATATTTGAGTTTGGCAGTGGTAATTCAACTCTTTATTATGCTGATAAGGCAGCCGCTGTAAATAGCGTAGAGCACGATAAGTTTTGGTTCGATAAAATAAAAAGCACCATGCCCGCCAATGTGAATCTTTTTTACTGCGATTTGGTGCCCGGCGGCGATTATTGCAAATATGCCTTAACCACCAATAAACAGTTCGATTTAATTATTGTTGATGGCCGCGACAGAGTAAATTGCTGTATAAAAAGCATCGCCTCGTTAAAACCCAATGGCGTTGTTGTACTTGATGATTCGGAAAGGGAAAAGTATAAGGTAGGGATTGATTTTTTAATGGAACAGGGGTTCAAAAAAATTGATTTTTGGGGAACTGCACCATCAGTTAGTTACCTTAAGTGTACCACTATATTTTACCGTGACGGTAATTGTTTAGGTTTGTAGCCATTCGGTTTACAATTGAATTTGCATTTTTACATCAGTAAGAATTAATTAAATATCAGTTTTAACATGGCCAGCAAAAAAGGTTTACCTGCATTAATTTTAGTTGATATTCAGAAAGGGTTTATTGATGAGGCCTATTGGGGCGGCAAAAGAAATAATCCCGGTGCCGAACAAAACGCAAAGTTATTGCTCGATCATTGGCGCCTGCGGGGCTTTCCTGTTTACCATATCCAACATTGCTCGTCCAATCCTGATTCATTGCTTGCAATAGGTAATCCGGGAAACGAGATTCAGGATATTGTTAAACCACGTGCGGATGAGCCGGTTATTACCAAATCTGTTAATAGTGCTTTTATAGGTACCGATTTAAAAGATCGGTTGGATAATGCAGGTACTGATACCGTTGTTATAATAGGCTTAACTACCGATCATTGCGTTTCAACCACTACCCGTATGGCCGGTAATTTTGGTTACAATACCTACCTGGCAACTGATGCCGTGGCAACTTTCCCTAAAAAAGGTGTAAATAATGAAATTTATGATGCCGAATTAATGCATCAAACAGCCCTTGCATCATTAAATGAGGAGTTTGCCACCGTATTAAATACAGCTGATATTATCTCGTTATTTAAATAAGCAATTAGTAAATATTGCTGGAAATTTAGCAAACAATTATGCCCTGCACTTAGTTAACTTACAGCTGCAAAACCTATTATTTTTTGTTGTGACTTTTTACTGTGTTTCAAATCAGGTTAAAAAACGTATTTTTAGCCCAATTTTAAAATAATAAATGTTTTATAGCTTAGGAAGATATATACTTTTAATGCGTTTAAGTTTCCGCAAGCCCGAAAAGTTCAGTGTTTACTGGGCCGAGGTTATGCGCGAAATGGTATCAGTTGGTATCGGTTCATTGGGTATTATTGCCATTATATCGGTATTTATTGGTGCGGTTGCAGTTATACAGGTGGCTTTTCAGTTAACCAGCCCTGTTGTACCGCATACCATAGTGGGCAGCATTGCACGCGATTCAACCATATTAGAATTTAGCCCAACTATCTCTGCACTGGTACTTGCTGGCAGGGTAGGTTCAAGCATTGCATCGCAAATAGGTACCATGCGGGTAACGGAGCAAATTGATGCACTCGAAATTATGGGTGTAAATGCGCCTGGCTACCTTATTTCGCCCAAAATAATTGCAGGCGTTACTATGGTGCCTATGCTTAACGTTGTTTCTATCCTTTTAGGTTTAACGGGCGGGTATATAGCCTGTTTATCATCAAGCGATATTACCACAAGCGATTTTCTTACCGGCCTGCATGATAGTTTCAGTGCCGTGAGCCTGCAGGCATCAATGGTAAAATCATTGTGCTTTGGCTTTATAATTACTTCTATCTGCGCTTACCAGGGCTTTTATACCCAGGGTGGAGCTTTAGAAGTGGGCCAGTCGGCCACACGTGGTGTTGTTTATAGCTGTGTGATTATCCTTTTTGCAGATTTAGTAATATCAAGGGTAATGTTATGATCGAGATCAAGGATATTTATAAAACATTTGGAGAAAATACAGTTTTAAAAGGTATTAGTGCCAAGTTTAAACCCGGTAAAAATAACCTGATCATAGGTGGCTCCGGTTCCGGAAAAACCACCTTGCTAAAGTGTATAGTTGGCTTGCACGAGCCTACAAAAGGACAGGTTTTTTTTAATGAGGAGAACTTTACCGAAATGAATTTTACCCAGCGTGTACCTATCCGCACAGAGATAGGGATGCTGTTTCAAAACTCGGCCCTGTTTGATTCTATGACGGTTGAAGAAAACATCATGTTCCCTTTAAACCTGTTCACCAACGAGTCCAGAGCCCAAAAGCTTGAGCGGGCAAACTTTTGTTTAGAAAGGGTTAACCTGACGGGAAAGAACAAACTTTACCCCTCTGAACTATCGGGAGGGATGAAAAAACGTGTGGGTATTGCCAGGGCCATATCCATGCAGCCTAAGTATTTGTTTGTGGATGAGCCCAACTCAGGTCTTGACCCCAAAACATCTATCCTGATTGATGAACTGATCAACGAGCTGACCGAAGAATACCAGATAACCACCGTAATTGTTACCCACGATATGAACTCGGTAATGGGTATTGGTGATCATATTGTGTTTTTGCACGAGGGTAAAAAATGGTGGGAAGGCTCAAATAAAGAAATTGCCCATACTGATAATAAAGAATTAAACTCGTTTGTATTTGCCAGCAAGTTTATGCAGGCTGCAAAAGAGAAGCTATAATTAAAACTATTTTCCGGCCTGCCGGATTAACAATAAAAATCTCCGGTATCCGGGCTTATCTGCCAGCCGGACTTAAACGAAATGATCCAACTACTTACACCAACGCACTGGAAAGATTACGAGCTGATTGATTGCGGCGACTTTGAAAAGCTGGAACGCTTTGGCAATGTTATTTTAATACGCCCCGAACCACAGGCGGTTTGGAGCAAAGCCCTGAGCAGCGCCGAATGGCAAAAACT
Source organism: Mucilaginibacter sp. (assembly GCF_965277465.1). Taxonomy (GTDB): domain Bacteria; phylum Bacteroidota; class Bacteroidia; order Sphingobacteriales; family Sphingobacteriaceae; genus Mucilaginibacter. The sequence goes on along the minus strand of NZ_CBDICW010000001.1, from coordinate 72,308 downwards.
TCATCATATTAAATTTAAAGGCCGTTCGGCAACATCAGGCGAGTGGGTAAAGAAGAACCCCGCTACGCCCGACCGCTGGCATATAGAATATAAAAACCCCGAAGCCGCCATTAAATTCAGGCTGGCATTAACATCCTTTAAGCATTTGGGTATTTTCCCCGAGCAGGCCGTTAACTGGGATTATATCACCCAAAATATAAAAAAATTTAAAACTAAAGAGCCTAAGGTGCTTAACCTGTTTGCTTACACCGGAGGCGCTTCCCTTATAGCACGTGCAGCCGGAGCAGATACTACGCATGTTGACTCAATAAAACAGGTGGTTACCTGGGCCAATGAGAATCAGGAAATATCCGGGCTTACCGATATTAGGTGGGTGGTTGAAGATGCTCTGAAATTTGTAAAGCGCGAGCTGAAAAGAGGAAAAAAATATAACGGTATCATACTTGATCCACCGGCTTACGGCCACGGCCCTAACGGCGAAAAGTGGAAGTTAGAGGATAATATTAACGAAATGATGGACGAGGTGATCCAGCTGCTGGATCCTGAAGAGCATTTCCTGATCCTGAACACTTATTCGTTAGGCTTCTCATCGGTAATTATTGAAAACCTGATAAAAAGTGCTTATCCGCAGGTACAAAACCTGGAAACAGGGGAGCTGTACTTACAGGCAACAGCAGGTTCAAAACTACCTTTAGGGGTGTTTGGCAAGTTTTTTAAACACAAGGAATAATTGATGTGTTAATAGCAGGTTAAGGTTATGCTGTTTGCGGTAAAGCTGCATTGTATTAACTACCAGTTACTTAAATGTTGATAAAATTACACTCAATCACTCTAAAAAAGCTGTTACTTTGCAGCACCCCGGTTATACATACAAATCAATAAAAATGAAATTGAAGAACATCATCTTTTCTGCCGCATTTCTTTTATCCTCGTTAATGCTCTTTTCAAGCTGTGGTCATTCCAGCAGCAGTACCAGTAAGGTTGATGTAAAAGACACTACTAAAAAAACCACCACTACTACCGTAGCCGCAACAAAAGATACTGTTGCTGCCCCGGTTACTTATCCGCCATTGGATAAAAAGCTATACGATTCGTTAATGAAACGTTTGGCACATGGTGATACCAGCGGGAAATGGCCGGTAAAAAATACGCCGTACCCCTTACCGGGCGCAATATTGCCTTTTAAAAGGGTAGTTGCATTTTATGGTAACCTGTATGCAAAAAAGATGGGTATATTGGGCGAATTGCCACCAAATGAAATGCTTGCCAAACTAAAAGGCGAAGTAAAGAACTGGCAAAAAGCTGATCCCTTAACCCCGGTACAGCCAGCCTTACATTATATAGCTGTAGTTGCCAGCGGCGATGCCGGTAAAGACGGTAAATACAGGCACCGCATGCCATTTAAACAAATTGACAGCGTTTTGGTACTTGCTAAAAAAGCACATGCCATTGTGTTTTTAGATGTGCAGGTAGCGCTAAGCAACATTAAAACAGAACTGCCTTTGTTAGAGAAATATTTGATAATGCCACAGGTTCACTTCGGTATGGATCCTGAGTTTTCAATGAAAGATGGTACCCATCCAGGTAAAAAGATAGGTACTTATGATGCTGACGATATTAACTATGTATCAGGCTATTTAGCTGGCCTTGTAAAAAAGAATAACCTGCCTCCAAAAATTTTAATTGTACACCGCTTTACCAAAAAGATGGTTACCAATTACCAGGGTATTAAACTGCGTCCTGAAGTTCAATTAGTAATGGATATGGACGGATGGGGTGAGCCGGATTTGAAAGAGGGTACATGGCGCTACTTTATACATAACGAGCCTGTACAGTTTACAGGTTTTAAATTGTTCTACAAAAATGATTTAAAGAAAGCTCCTCACCACATGTTAACACCCGAGGAGGTTTTAAAGAAAAAACCAAACCCTATTTATATTCAGTACCAATAGGTAGTTTAAATTTAAAATGTCATCCTTTGTTGCAAACGAAGGGTGACATTTGTTTTTTAACCAAAATATAAATCAGCAGGATTATGATACGTTGGGGCATTATAGGTTGCGGCCGCATAGCGCACCGCTTTATGCAGGGGCTTAAGGAGGTACCCGGTACTGAGTTAACGGCATCATGGTCGCGCCGTGTAGAAACGGTTACTGATTTTGTGGCCATCTATGGGGGCAAGGCCTGCACATCGGTTGATGAGCTGCTTGCCAGCGATATTGATGCGGTTTATATAGCAACCCTGCCCGATAGCCATGCCGAATACAGCATAGCTGCCTTACATGCAGGCAAGCATGTATTATGCGAAAAACCGGCGGCTATAAATTTACCCGCATTAGAAACTATACTTAGCGTTGCACACTTAAAGGGTTTGCTATTTATGGAGGGAATGAAACCTCCCTTTTATCCTTTATATACCCGTTTAAAAGAATATTTAATTACTGATCCAATTGGCCCGGTAGGTTATGTGCGTGCGGGCTCATCAGTTGCTGATTGCCCTCCCGGGCATCCTAATTACAGTTATGAATTAGCTGGCGGCGCATTAATGGGGATAGGCATTTACGAGGCTTTTTTAGCTATCGACTGGCTGGGCGCAACCAAACAGGTGCAAACCTTAGGTAGGTTTGGCGAAACGGGGATTGATATGTTTGCCATATTTCAAACCGAACATGAGCAGGGTTATGCACAGCTTTACAGCGGTTTTGATCTGCATGGTAAGGGGGATGCCCTGATTTGCGGAACACTTGGGCATGTTACCATTAACAAAAACTGGTGGAACCCATCGAGGGCTACTATTAACTACCTGGATGGCCGGATCATTACATTGGATGAACCTTTCATAGCCGGGGGCCTAAATTATGAAACCCAGCATTTTTGTGATTTAGTAGAACAGGGGGCAAAAGAAAGCCCAATCATTAGCCACCAAATGTCTCGGCAGATGATATCCATGCTGGATACAGCAAGGGCACAAATAGGCCTGAAGTTTAAAGGAGAATAAATACAGTCCTATTAAAAAGCGTCATCCTGGATTTCAGGATGACGCTTTTTGTAGAAACACAATACTTTGCGACTCTTTACTTTTTTATTTAACCTGTAAGGTTAATGCAGCTGGTTTTAATCCGGCTGATGTTGCCGTAAATGTAACAGCACCTGCTTTTTCTTTGGCCTGTACAATTGCCAGTGCCAGGCCGTTAAATGCCTTGCGGTAACTCACCTTAAAAGAATCATGACTAACCGGATCGCCATTATCAACACCTGCTATAAAAGCTTCGCCATTTAGTTTAAAGTTCACTAAGTTATCGGCGTTTGGTACAACGTTGCCGTCTTTATCCAATATTTTTACGGTGATGAAGGATAAATCCTTACCATCGGCTTTGATGTTTTTTCTATCGGCAGTCAGTTCAATTTTTGCAGGGGCACCGGCCGTATGGATCTCGCGGGTTAAAACCACTTTGCCATCCTTGCGCGATACTGCTTTTAATGTTCCCGGCTCAAATTTTAAACGCCACATTACATGAAGGTCGTCGCCAGTCTTCTTTTTGATCCCTACTGATTTTCCGTTCAGGTAAAGCTCCACCTCGTCGGCATTGTTATAAAATGCCCAAATGTCAACAGTCTTACCCGGTGTCCAGTTCCAATGCGGAAAAATGTGCAGCACGGTTTTATCGGTCCACTCGCTTTGGTACATGTAATAAATATCTTTAGGGAATCCAGCAAGGTCAATAATACCAAAGTATGAGCTGCGCGATGGCCAGGTATAAGGAGTAGGCTCGCCTAAATAGTCAAAGCCGGTCCAGATGAACATGCCCGAAAGAAAATCGTATTTCTTCATCACTTTCCAGGTAGCCTCGTGGGTTGATCCCCATGCCGGGCGCACGTTATCATAGGCAGATACGCTATTATCTGCGTTGCCCTCGGTAAATGGCTTATCATATCTTGACGGCCAGATGCGGATACTGTCTGACGGCATATCATAATGCCCACGGGTTTCCAGGCCCGAAGTTGTTTCGGTAGCGATGAATTTTTTACCGGGATACCTGTCATGGAATGTAGCATAGCTAAACTCGTGGTAGTTATAACCTATCAGGTCAATAGCACCTGATTTAATGATCTTGTTTGAGGTGTCAGGGCGGTCATTTGCAGTAGTGATTGGTCTTGTTAAATCAAGGCTGTGAACAATGCCTGCAAGTTCGGGTGCCAGGCGTAAAGCGCTGGTATCGCTTTGTTGTGGTATTTCGTTGCCAATACTCCAGATAATTACACTTGGGTGATTACGGTCGCGCAGTATCTGATCTTCTAAATCTCGTTTGTGCCATTCCTTAAAAAATAAATGGTAGTCATAAGTGGCTTTTTTCCATTCCCAGCAATCAAAAGCTTCGTCCATCACAATAAAGCCCATCTTGTCGCAAAGGTCAAGCAATTCAGGGGCTGGTGGATTGTGTGAGGTACGGATACCATTGCAGCCGATTTCCTTTAACATTTGCAGCTGGCGCTCCAGTGCGCGGGTATTTATAGCAGCACCTAATGAACCTAAATCGTGGTGATCACAAACGCCTAATATTTTAACCGGCTTGCCGTTTAGGGTAAAGCCTTTATCAGCATCAAAATTAAAATAACGGATACCAATTGGCGTGGTGTAAGTATCAGCTACGGTATTGCCAACTAAAACCTCGCTTACCACCTTATACAGGTAAGGCAGCTCAACCGACCATAGTTTTGGATCGGCAATGGTTATATCCTGCTTTACAGCTGTTTTATCATCAGCAGCATTTATAGCCGTGGTTATACTTTTTACAGCTTTGCCTTCAGCATCATAAATAGTGGTTTTCAACTCAGCTTTATCTGCCGAGTGTACGCTGGTTTCAATGTGTATGGTAGCCTGTTGGTTATCAACCTTTGGCGTAGTTACATAGGTACCCCAGTGGTTTACCGCTGTTTTATTGGTAGTTACCAGCCATACATTACGGTAAATACCCGAGCCCGAATACCAGCGTGAATTTGGCTGTACAGAGTTATCAACCTTAACGGCTATGGTGTTTTTGCCGCCAAAGTTTAAATAGGGAGTTAGCTCATACCTGAAAGAGATATAGCCATTGGGCCTGAAACCTAAATGATGGCCATTTACCCAAACATCGCTTTTTTGGTAAACACCGTCAAAATCAATATAAACCAATTTGCTTTTTGAAGCTGCCGGAACAGTGAATGTTTTGCGGTACCAGCCAATGCCGCCGGGCAGGGCGCCACCTTCGGGCGTTGCAGGGTTATCCTTGCTGAATTTACCTTCAATGCTCCAGTCGTGTGGTAGGTTAAGGGTGCGCCAGGCAGCATCATTAAGGCTTTCCTTTTCGCCATTGCTCACATCACCTAAATGAAAATGCCAGTCTTTATCAAAGTCGGCAACAGAACGGCCTTGCTGGGCAAAACCATTAAAACTAAAAAGCAATAGTGCGGCAGGCAGGCAGATAAGTTTTACCGCCTTCAAAAAAGCATTATGAAATAACATATCGGGTTGATTAGATTAATAACTGTAAATACGACACTAAATTATAAATATTTATTTAAAACCGAATTTTTGTATGCAATAAGTTATTTAGTATTTGAATGTTAGGGCTTAAAGCAGAAAATCAGGAAGAAGACGATAGCGGTTGATATTATTTAAAGTACCTTTTAGTATGAAGCACCCGATAAATTATGATCTTATTTCCGTTTGCTTTATAATGTATGCCGTACGGAAACTTGTATAAAGGAGCAATTCTTATTTCCCTGTATCGTACTTAAAATAACTGTGGTTCACTTTGAATAAAGTCCATCGTTTCAAAAAACTCAGTGAAAAACCGATCAGTTAATGCGGGTAGAATCTTGTTGTAATAATCTTGAATATCTTCTAAATCCTTTTCAGCTTCAACTCTGAAAATAAGCTCAAAAATCATTTAGGGAGAAACCTGTTTTTAATGCTTTCAAACGATTTGTATTGTGCTTTTTCAAGCTCCTCATCTTTTATCATCGCATCAATCATGGTTTTATACTCATCTGTTAAGTCAAGATCAAGATGATGTTGGTGTAACAGATTTTCATATTCACTTATCGGAATAATTACAGCGGTTTTTTCGCCTTTATCGTTAGTGATGAATTGAGTGCTCATTAACCAAATTTAAGAAAATTAGATAAATCATGCTATTTAATTTCACATGCAGTTTAATCTTTACAAGCTTTCAACTTTAGGCTCATACAACAACCATCATATTTTGTATTTTTGTATCATATTAATTCCATCCTTTGATGAATACTGATGCTGTTAAATTGCTGCAAGGCCGCTATTGTAATTCGCTAACTGATTACTCCCGTTTTATTACGCGCGAAGTTTTTATTGGCGATGTACCTATGGGCGGCAATAACCCTATCCGTATACAGAGCATGACCACTACCGATACCATGGATACCATTGGTACGGTTGAGCAATCAATAAGGATGGTTGATGCGGGTTGCGAATATGTGCGCATTACTGCGCCCAGCATTAAAGAAGCCAAGAACCTGGCCGAAATAAAAAAACAGCTGCGCCAGCGTGGTTATAATGTGCCCTTAGTGGCCGACATACATTTTACCCCCAATGCTGCCGAAGTAGCGGCCCGTATTGTTGAAAAAGTACGTGTAAACCCCGGCAACTATGCCGATAAAAAGAAATTTGACCAGATAGACTATACCGATGCCGAATACCTTGGCGAGCTGGAACGCATAAACCAAAAGTTTGCACCGCTGGTAAAAATCTGTAAGGAATATGGTACCGCTATGCGGATAGGAACTAACCACGGTTCGCTATCAGACAGGATCATGAGCCGCTATGGCGACACGCCGCAGGGCATGGTTGAATCGGCTATGGAGTTTATGCGCATGTGCGAGTCGCTCAACTATTACAACCTGGTGGTATCCATGAAATCAAGCAACCCACAGGTTATGGTGCAGGCCTACCGCCTGCTGGTTGAAACCATGGTTGCCGAGGGGATGAACTATCCGCTGCACCTGGGCGTTACCGAAGCAGGCGATGGCGAAGATGGCCGCATCAAATCGGCAGTAGGGATTGGTACCTTATTAGAAGATGGCCTTGGCGATACGGTTCGTGTTTCGCTAACTGAAGAGCCGGAAGCAGAAGCCCCGGTTGCTATTGCTTTGGTTGAACGTTATTCTGCAAGGGCAAAAGAACAAAAGGCAAAAGCTGAGAATACTACTGCTGAAGAAATCACTTCCGCACATAACCCATACGAATACATTCGCCGCAACACTTATGAGGCTAATGCTTTTATTGGCGGCCACATGGTGCCAAGGGTAGTGATTGATCTGTCACAGAAAAATCTGAAAGATCCTGCTGTTTTAAACGATGCAGGCTATTTATATTCAGCTTTGCTGGATAAATATAACATGGCCGAGCAGTCGGTTGATTTTGTTTACCTGGCGGATAATTTACCCTCCTTTAATTTTCCGGGTAATTTAAAACAGCTCTACAACTATAAAACATGGCTGCAATTAGCTGATAAAACCATGTGCCACCCGCTGTTTACTTTGCAGGAGTATGTAGCGGACGGGGCCGACCGCTCATCAGCCCTGAACCTGGTAAAAGTGAAACCGGCAGATATTGATTCGGAGGCGTTTGGTGCTTTACCGTTTAATCAATCGTTAGTTTTTGTTTTAGAAACCGATGCCTTGCATGGCATGGCCGACCAGCGTTCATTCTTTTTTAAGTTAGAGGAGTCAGAACTGGATATACCTGTTATCATCAAACGAGATTATGACTTTGCTGCAATTACAGATGCAGAACTGCGTACACAGAACTTACAGCTTTACGCATCTACAGATTTAGGTGCTTTATTGGTTGATGGTTTTGGCGACGGGATCTGGATTGATGCCCCTGCTGTCGAGGCTAAGGTAATTACTTCTACCGCTTTTGGTATTTTGCAGGCTACCCGCTCGCGAATTTCAAAAACCGAATATATATCATGCCCAAGCTGTGGCCGTACATTGTTTGACCTGATGATTACCACGCAGATGATCCGCAGCCGCACAAGCCATTTAAAAGGGTTAAAAATTGGTATTATGGGTTGCATAGTTAACGGCCCCGGCGAAATGGCCGATGCTGATTATGGCTATGTTGGTTCGGGTACGGATAAGGTTACCCTTTACCGCGGCAAAGAGGCGGTGAAGAAAAATATAAGTTCGGCCAATGCGCTCGATGAATTGATTGGCATTATTAAAGATGATGGCAACTGGGTTGAACAGGAATAATCCACTGAGATTGTTGCTTGCAAATTTGCCTACCTATGGCATGCAAGCTAATCACATTGTTTTTTCTACCGATATTTAGCATCTATGGTGCTTTTTTTCGATTGAGCACAACGAAAAATCATCACTAACCTATCGCATTAAACTCGGCAAACAAATTCTCCGCTTCGCTTAGGCTGTTGAGGTTTACATAATCGCAAACCTCAGCATACTCTCCCCACATTTGATGAACTGCCGGATTTGAATGTGCCTGTTGTATGGCCTCGGCCGATAGCCATTCAAAAACCTCTATAATGGTACCATCGGCTGTTTCCATAATAATGGGTTGGCGGTCGGTTACCAAACTTTCCTTTTTTAGGCGCGATACATGTGTTTGGGTAAGTTGTTTCAGTGCCTCGGCTTTGCCGGGCTTTGGTTTATAGCATACAATTACAATGCGTCCCATAACTATTGTTTTTAAATGTATAAGTTAAAAATATTTTATTGATTACCCAATCGCATTAAATAAAAAAAGGTCGCACCTGTAATAGATGTGACCTTTTTAGGGATTGACTATGCCGCAATTTAATCTACCATTACACCTATATAATAATTAAAGGTATCTACCTCAATATTAGCTTTGTTGGCATTCTTAATATCAACAGGTTTAAAGCGGGTTGATGGGGTAATAAATTCATACTCACCACCTTTTATCTTTACCCTTACCGGCATGTTGAACCCTTTAACATCCGAGATCCAGCGAACGTAAAGTTTACCTTCTGTTTCCATAAAGTTAAGGATAGGGATGCCCTTATATTTTAAATACTGATCAAAAACCGGCGATAGGTTTTTGCCCGATTGCTCATTAATGTAATTCACTACATCATCATAAGTTACGGTTTTGTGGTAAAAGATTTTATTAAGGCCTCGCAAAATACCGCGCCATTTTTCGTCATCATTAATTATAGTACGGATCATGTTCAGCAGGTTACCGCCTTTATAATACATATCGCCCGATCCTTCGCGGTTCACATTGTAAATGCCTAAAATAGGCGAGTCGTTTTGTATGGCAAAGCGGGTACCATGCACATATTCCTGCCCGGCTTGTTTGCCGTAGCGGTCCTCAACAAATAATGATTCAGAATAATTGGTAAAGCTTTCATGGATCCACATATCAGCCAGGTCTTTTGAGGTAATGTTATTACCAAACCATTCGTGGCCGCTTTCGTGCACAATAATAAAATCCCATTTAAGGCCCCATCCGGTACCTGAAAGATCACGCCCTAAATAGCCATTGCCATAGTGGTTGCCATAGGCTGTACCGCTCTGGTGCTCCATACCTAAATGCGGTGCCTCAATCAGCTTATAGCCATCCTCGTAAAAAGGATAAGCGCCAAACCAGTGCTCAAAAGCCTTGATCATATCCTTAACATTTTCGCCAAATTGTTTTTTTGCCTTTGCTAAGTTATAATCCAGTACCCAGTAATCTAAGGTCAGCTTACCTTTTTCGCCCATATAGCTATCGCTAAAGTGGGTATACTTGCCAATGTTAGCCTCAATATCATAATTATTAATGGGGTTGGCCACAAACCAATCGAAACGGGTATAGCCGTTTTTTAAATCAGTAACCTTACGCAGGCGGCCATTCGATGCATCAATTAAACCTTTAGGAACACTGATGCTGATCAACGCGCTGTCAACTTCATCAGCCTGCTGATCTTTATTAGGCCACCAGATGCTGGCGCCAATACCCTGGCAGGCTGTAGCCACCCATGGGTTACCCAATGAATCTTTGGCGAAAACAATACCACCATCCCAGGGCGCACGTTTGGCTATGGTTGGGTTGCCCGAATAATAAACGGTAAACTGATCTTTACTGCCTTTGGTTATGGTATTGGTGAAGGTAACAAACACGGCATTAAACTCGCGGGTGTAAGGCAGTTCTTTGCCTTTATAAACCACCTTTTCAACCTTCAGGTTAGCAAAAAGATCAAACTGTAATTTGATGAAATCATCTGTTGCGGTAAACTTAAACAGGTTGCTGCCGCTGATGAATTTGTTATCAATATCAAACTTAACATCAAGGTGATAGTAATTAATATCGTAACAGGTACGCAGCGGACTTTGATAGCCGCGTAAAGAATCGGCACGGGTATATGTTTCGCGCTTGCCGCCTAACATTTGCGCCTTTGCCCCCATTGAGAGTAATGCAAGGGCGCATATTAATAATTTACTTAGTTTCATTTATGTGTGTAATCTATTGTGAAAATTAATTATTGCAGTACAGTAACCTTAACGCTCGATTTGTTTTGAGCATCGTGATAGATCCTGATGGTTGCTTTTTGAAAATCCGAATCTTTAGCCTGGTTGATATCCTCAAATTTTTGTGGGTTTCTGTCGGCCAGCGGGAACCATGAGTTTTGTACCTGTATCATAATGCGGTGTCCTTTACGGAAGGTATGCGCAACATCGGGCAGGTTGTATTTAATCTCGGTTACCTTACCCGGAACAAAGGGCTCCGGTTTTTCGAACGAGTTGCGGAACTTGCCCCTGAATATTTCGCCGCGTACCAGCATCTCATAGCCAGACATGATCACATTTTTAGGATTTGGCACCGGTGCAGGATAATTATCCGGGAAAACATCGATCAGTTTTACCACGTAATCGGCATCGGTACTGCTGATAGAGGTTAAAAGGTCGGCAACTACAGGGCCGGTTAAGGTAATATCGTTTGTCAGGGTATCGGTTTGGTAAACCTTAACATCCGGGCGTCGGCCGGCAAAACGCTGGTCGTCCAACATATACTCGCGGGTACGACGTGATTGGATCCCATCCTGGTAAGGTATCGGCGAATTTGGATCACTTACATATTCGTCGAAGTTCTCGCTGCTTGTTGGTGCATCAAATGATAGCTTCCCATCAGCATGAAAGTATAAAGTTTTTTCGGTAGTGTTTTCAGGTGGCCACTTGCTGAATTTTTTCCATTCGTTACTGCCCGAGATAAAAATGGTTGCCTTTGGCAGATCAAGCTCGCCTTCGCCTTTCAGGTAGTATTTAAAGAAAGGCAGCTCCAAGTTTTCCTGGAACCATGCGCTTGTTTTTGAGCCGAAATTCTGATCGCCAAAAAACTGGCCGTCGCCACGTTCCCAGCCACCATGGAACCATGGACCCATAACCAGCATATTTTTATGCGTTGCCGGGTTTTGCTTTTCAAGGGCTTCAAATACATGCAGCGCGCCAAAGCAATCCTCGGCATCAAAAAATCCACCAACGGTCATGGTTGCCGGGGTAATGTTTTTTAAATGCGGGCGGATGTTCATATCCTGCCAAAACTTATCATAGTTTGGATGCGCCATCATATTATTCCAAAACTGTACCGAATCGCCCATGTAGTGTGTTTTATAATTAGGCAGGGCACCCATGTTCAGGTAAAACTTATAATTATCAGCCGCCGAAAACTTGATGCCATTTTTAAACTGGGCAGGTGTAATAGGCATAGGGCGCGGAACGCCAAAGCTTGATATAAATGAAAAAGCATCCATCAAAAACAAAACACCGTTATGATGAAAATCATCGCCGATAAACCAATCAGTAACCGGGGCCTGCGGCGATACCGCCTTTAAAGCTGGGTGCGCATTTGGGAGTGATGCTGTTGAGTAAAACCCCGGATACGAGATACCTTCAATACCTACCTTGCCATTGTTGTTTGGCAGGTTTTTTATCAGCCAGTCAATCGTGTCGTAAGTGTCAGAGCTTTCGTCTATTTGGGTTTTGCCTTTTTTGTTATCGATGTTTGGGCGCACGTCAACAAAATCGCCTTCACTCATCCACTTGCCGCGTACATCCTGGTAAACAAAAATAAAGCCCTCTTTCTCCAGCAGTGAATTTTGCCCTAACGATTTTTTATAGTTGTTTTCGCCATAAGGCGCAACAGTATATGGCGTGCGGGTCATCAGGATAGGGTATTTTTTAGACTGATCCTTCGGCAGGTAAATGGAAGTGAACAGTTTTTTACCATCGCGCATGGTAATATATTTTTCCATTTTAGTGTAATGGTCCCTGATGTAGGCGGTGTCGGGAGCTGATTGGGCGCTGGCAAAATTACACCATAACGCAACCCCGATAAAGAGTAGCAGTTTTTTCATTTTGTTTCGGTCAGTTTAAGAAGCTAATTTAATAAAATGATCAGTAATTAGGTGCTAATGTTAACACTGTTACAAAACAGGATAAATTTTGGCAGATAGGGGTAAAATATAGGTACAATGTTAAGGCAATAAAAACTTATTAAAATATTTTAAAAAGTATTGGAATTGTAAAATTTAATTTATTAAGTTTGTATTGAATTAATGCAAAGCTTATTATATATCGAACTTCTCATTAACCTTATGTCGGTAAGGGTAATTTTAATAGTTAAATTGGTTTGAATAAATCCTCGCCCCGGCGGGGATTTTCTTTGTAAGCACTTTTCATTATTCATGTTTTACTAACCACAATCTATAATATGGCGCGATTAAATTTATTAGAAGAGACGCGGTACGAGAAGCTACCAGTAAGCGTGTACGAGAGCAGGGAATCAGGCTCGAAGGCGGTAGCAGATCGGATAGCGAAGCTGATCAAAGACAAAGAGTCAAAAGGCGAAAAGACGGTACTGGGCCTGGCCACAGGGGTAACGCCGGTAGCGGTGTATGCCGAACTGGTACGCAAACACAAAGAAGAAGGACTGAGCTTTAAGAATGTGATCACGTTCAACCTGGACGAATACTACCCGATGCAGCCGGATGCGGCGCAGAGCTATGTAACGTTCATGAACGAGCACCTGTTCAGCCATGTAGATATAGCAAAAGAGCATGTACATATCCCTGACGGGACATTGGATAAAGACGCGGTAGCAGCGTTTTGCCTGGATTACGAGCAAAAGATCACCAAATTAGGCGGGCTGGATTTGCAGATACTGGGGATAGGGCGTACGGGCCACATCGGCTTTAACGAACCCGGCTCGGCCCCTAACTCAGGTACCCGGTTGGTTACACTGGATGACCTGACGCGGAACGATGCCTCAAGAGACTTCGGAGGTAAACAAAACGTACCGACGAAGGCGATCACGATGGGGATCGGCACGATCTTCAAGGCCAGGGAGATCATCCTGATGGCCTGGAGCCTGAAAAAGGCACCGATCATCAAGAAAGCAGTAGAAGGCGAGATCTCGGGCGAAGTACCGGCAACCTACCTGCAATTATCCGACCATGTAGAATTTGTGCTGGATGCAGCAGCAGCCAGCTCACTGACCCGCTTTGATACCCCCTGGCTGGTAAAAGACTGCGTGTGGGAAAACACGCTGAAAAAGAAAGCCGTGATCTGGTTAGCCAATACGACGGATAAGCCGATCCTGAAACTAACAGAAGAAGACTACAATAACCATGGGATGGCGCAGTTAGCGGTAGAACAGGGCCCGGTATACAATATCAATATAGACATCTTTAACCAGCTGCAGCATACGATCACGGGCTGGCCGGGCGGTAAACCCGATGCGGACGACAGCCAGCGTCCGGAAAGGGCACAACCGGCACGCAAAAGAGCGATCATCTTCTCGCCGCACCCGGATGACGATGTGATCTCGATGGGGGGCACGTTCATAAGGCTGGTAGACCAGGGGCATGATGTACACGTAGCGTACCAGACCTCGGGGAATACAGCGGTATGGGATGATGACGTACTGCGCTTTGTAGAATTCGCGATAGACTTTAACCAAAGCATCGGGGAGGATAACAGCAGGCTGAAGAACATCTACGAAGAGATGCGGGCGTTTATCCCGACAAAACAACCCAACCAGGTAGATACAAAAGAGATCAGGGATGTAAAAGGCTTTATCCGGAAGACAGAAGCGATCTCGGGAGCACGCTATGCAGGACTGAGCGACGACCATATCCACTTTATGGCGCTGCCATTCTACGAAACCGGGAAGATCAAGAAGAACACGGCGGGAGAAGAAGACATCCGGCTGACGATGGAACTGCTGCAGCAGGTAAAACCGGAGCAGGTGTTTGCAGCGGGCGACTTTGCGGACCCTAACGGGACACATCTGGTGTGCTTCAATATCATCCTTGCGGCACTGCGCAGGCTAAGCGAAACAGAGGCCTGGGTAAAAGACTGCTGGCTGTGGATGTACCGTGGGGCATGGCAGGAGTTTGACACGTACGAGATAGAGATGGCCGTACCGCTGTCGCCGCAGGAAGTGATCCGGAAGCGGAACGCGATCTTTAAGCACCAGAGCCAGAAGGACAGGCCGGTATTCCCGGGAGATGATGCCAGGGAGTTCTGGGTGAGGGCAGAGGACCGTACCCGTGAAACGGCCAAATGTTACGACAAGTTAGGCATGGCCGAATACGAAGCCATGGAAGCGTTTGTAAGGTATATTTATTAAGGGAATATCCAAACGTATTTGATATGGTTAAAAGACACAAAGTGTTGTGTCTCTACAAAATGATTTGATATGTAGAGTCACAATACTTTGTGTCTCTGAAATGTACAAAGGTACGAAGCAATCTCACGACTTACAGGGAGGCTTGCAGTGTTTAACTTTCATGTTCGCACTTCATATTAGTGATTGCTTCGTCGTTCCTCCTCGCAAGGACGTGCGGAAAGTGTTTGTTTTCTACTACCGTCCTTGCGAGGAACGAAGCAATCCCCGACTTTACAGGGCGGCTTGCAGTGTAGATTAGGAATTACTTCATCGTTTCTCAGAGTAAGAGCTTATCTTACCACATAAAAAAACTTATACACAACAAGGCCGCTTCATTAATATGAAGCGGCCTTGTTTATTAAATTCTAAATTTTTTTATCCCTTAAAACCTTTCCTTCAAAAACTTACCCGTATAACTATCCTTTTCTTTGATCAGGTTTTCGGGGGTGCCTTCAAATACTACTTTACCGCCACGGTCGCCACCTTCGGGGCCAATGTCAATTACCCAGTCGGCACATTTTATCACATCCATATTGTGTTCAATAACCAAAATGGTATTGCCGTGGTCTAACAACGCATCAAATGATTTCAGCAGCTTCTTAATATCTGCAAAGTGAAGACCTGTTGTAGGTTCATCAAATATAAACAGGGTTTTATGGGTATTATTACCCTTAACCAGGAATGATGCCAGCTTAATACGCTGAGCCTCGCCACCCGACAGCGTGTTTGACGATTGCCCTAACTGTACGTAACCCAAACCAACATCCATCAGTGGTTTTATTTTGGCGATGATCTTTGGTTCCTTAACAAAAAATTCCAAAGCTTCCTCAATGGTCATCCCTAAAACGTCAGATACATTTTTATCCTGGTAAGTAACATCTAAAATATGCTGTTTAAAACGCTTGCCGCCGCAGGTTTCGCAGGTCAGAAAAATATCAGCCATAAACTGCATTTCAATCTTTACCTCGCCTTCGCCCTGGCAAACATCACAACGGCCACCCTCAACGTTAAATGAAAATGCCGATGGTTTTAAACCCGCCGCCTTTGATACCGGCAGTGCGGCAAACAAGTTACGGATCTCGTCCCAGGCTTTTACATAAGTAACCGGGTTGGAGCGCGACGAACGGCCGATAGGGTTTTGATCAACCATCTCTACCTGTTCAATTTTTTGATAATCACCCTCAATACTATCGTACGATCCGGTTTGTTCCCCATTATAATTACCCAGCGTTTTTTGCAGGGCAGGGGCCAGTATACGTTTTACCAAACTTGTTTTACCCGAGCCGGATACACCCGTAACCACGGTTAAAACCCCTAACGGAAATTTGGCATTTACATGTTGCAGGTTATTTTCGCGCGCACCCTTAATTTCAATAAAATCATTCCATGGGCGGCGGCTTGTTGGGATAGCAATCTGTTCCTTCCCGCTTAAATAGCGGCCGGTAAGGCTATTATCATCCTTAATTATTTCTTCGTAAGTACCGGTAAACATCAGGTTACCGCCGTGTGTGCCAGCCTCGGGGCCAATATCAATAATATGATCGGCGGCCTTCATTATTTCTTCTTCGTGCTCAACAACCAATACGGTATTGCCAACATCGCGCAGTGATCTTAAAACACTTATCAGGCGTTCAGTATCACGCGGGTGCAAGCCAATGCTTGGTTCATCCAATACATAAATAGAACCTACAAGGCTACTGCCCAATGAGGTTGCCAGGTTAATGCGCTGCGATTCACCGCCCGAAAGCGTGTTTGATAAACGGTTAAGCGTTAAATAGCTTAAGCCAACATCATTTAAAAACAGCAGGCGGTTATTTATTTCCATCAGCAGGCGCTTGCCTACCTTGGTGTCAGTTTCGTTCAGTTCAATGCTCTGGAAAAACTCCAGGGCCTTATCCAAAGCCATTAAAACCACATCGGTTATGGATTTTCCGCTGATCTTCACATATGATGCATCCTGCCTTAAACGGCTGCCCTTACACTCGGGGCAGGTGGTTTTACCCCGGTATCGCGATAGCAAAACCCGGTACTGGATCTTATAGGTTTGCTCTTCCATTTCCTTAAAGAACTCATTCAATCCGCGGAAATGGCTGTTACCTGTCCATATCAGTCTTTGCTGTTCTTCGGTAAGCTGGTTGTATTGGCGGTGGATAGGGAAATCAAACTTTAAGGCAGTTTTTACTAATTTATCGTTCCACTCACGCATCTTTTCGCCGCGCCATGGGGCAATGGCACCTTCATATACACTTTTGCTTTTATCGGGGATAACCAGGTCCTCGTCAATACCAATTACTTTACCGTAACCCTCGCAGCGTTTACAAGCCCCATAAGGGTTGTTAAAGCTGAAAAAGTTAGCCGTAGGTTCTTCAAAACGGATACCGTCCAATTCAAACCTGTCGCAAAAAAAGCGTTCGGTTTCTTTATCAGCGTCAGGCTCTGTAAAGCGTACGTAGCAATCGCCCTTGCCTTCAAAAAATGCAGTTTGTACCGAGTCGCCAAGGCGGCTAACGGTTTCATCCTCTTCATTTTTCGAGATCCTGTCAATCACTATCCTTACTGCCGGGATAGGCAATTGAGCGTTAAGAACAGGGGCGGCTGGTTCTTCTTCGGCATCAGCTTTTTTCTTTTTGCTTTTAGCTTTGGTTTTTACACCATCGGCTTTGCCGTCAACCTCGTCGATCAGCCATGAGCCATCGTCAACAATGCTCATGTCCTCCAGCAGGTCTTCAATTTTTGATAGCTTGCCTTTAAACTCCACGCGTACAAAGCCCTTTTGCATCAATACGGCCAGCTCTTCTTTTAAGCTGCGGTTATTGTGCGGATAAAGGGGACATAATATAGTAACCTGCGTTTCGGCTGGCAGGGTCATGATAAAATTGATCACATCCGTAACCGAATCTTTTTTTACGATGCCGCTTGAGATAGGCGAAATGGTTTTACCCACACGCGAAAAAAGCAGTTTCAGGTAATCATAGATCTCGGTTGATGTACCTACGGTTGAACGCGGGTTTGAGGTAATTACCTTTTGCTCAATAGCAATAGCTGGTGCAATACCTTTTATATAATCAACGTCGGGCTTGTTCATACGGCCCAAAAACTGGCGCGCGTATGATGAAAGGCTTTCCACATAGCGGCGCTGCCCTTCGGCGTACAGGGTATCAAAGGCAAGGGATGACTTACCCGAGCCCGACATGCCCGTTACTACTACCAGCTTATTTTTAGGAATGGCCACATCCAGGTTTTTCAGGTTGTGTACACGGGCCCCTTTTATAATAATATGACGTTGAGGATCTTTATCTGCTTCTTTGATCATAGTTTGATAGTCCATAGCTCATAACCTGCTGCCCGTTTCCCAATTTAATAATGGTTGGCGTGCGGCAGGCTGCGGCCTGTTGTTCAAAATGCAAAAATCCTAAAATATTTAGCAGTATCCAAATCGGTTTGCGATTAGTATTGAGTTATTTAACCATTTGCCAAATAGTTTGCAATGGACTGACAATTTGCTCACTACCATTTACGTAATTGTATTTAAACGGGCAAAAACAATATAAAATGACGCTGCTTATTTTTAACGAAAAATAATATTTGTTTTTTTACCGATAATTTGTTTTATTTGGGATAACAATTTCTTAATCCCTAAAAAAGAACGCTATAGATAGAACTCTACTTTTATAATAATATTTTAATTAATTAAGTTAAGTAGTTTTTCTATGGATTTTCAATTGAAGAGTGACCAGGATCTGATCCATTTATACATTGCAGGTGATGAAGCCGGACTGGTTGAATTGATTCGCCGCTATCAATCAAAAATTTACACTTCTATTTATCTACTGGTAAAAGACGAATATCTGGCCGAGGATATTTTTCAGGATACCTTTATAAAAGTAATTAACACTTTAAAAGCTGGTAAATATAACGAGGAAGGTAAGTTTTTACCCTGGGTAACCCGTATTGCACATAATTTAGTTATTGACCACTTTCGCCGCGAAAAACGTGCGCCAATGATAAGCAATGGCGACGACTTTGATATTTTTGAAGTTTTAGGAAATTACGATGAGAGCACAGAAGACCGCATGGTGCGCGAGCAAACCTACAAGGACCTGAAATCATTGATTCATTTATTACCGGCCGAGCAAAAAGAGGTTTTAATAATGCGCCATTTTGGTGATATGAGCTTTAAAGAAATTGCTGACATTACCGATGTAAGCATCAATACTGCGCTTGGCCGTATGCGCTATGCCCTTAACAATCTGCGTAAAATGATGCAGAGCAAGGAGCTGAGCCTTAAAAATTAGTTGATGAGTGAGTGGTTGATTGGTTATACGCGTTGATTGAGTTGTGGTGATTTCTCAATCAATTTGTTTAACAAAGGTCAATCGCTCGCTTAATCAGCATCAATAATCAGCGGCTTATTAATTGTCACAAAAAAATTTCATTTAATTTTCATCTTAATAAAATATTATATTTAAGCTTTCGTTTAGTATCTGTAAACAACAGAAATTTTATAAAGCTTATGGATGAAACCTTTACAACAACTTTAAATTTACTTACCAACAAGGCTAAGGTGAACGAGGAATTGCAGGAGAATCTGGAAGGCGACGAACTAATGTTTTATCATTCCCTTCGTGCTGATCTGGATCTTTTGAAAAAGAATCCTAAAGTTCAAACTATCCACCAAATTCTTGATTACTCAAAGAGTTTAAGGTAGTAGCAGTAAGTAAAAAGCACTGGTTCACAGATCCTGACTGTTTAATTTTTAAACAATCTGCGGTTTGTGAACCTTTCCATTTTAGGGCTGGTTTATTAAGTCATTTGTCAATAAGTCATTAGCTTTCCAATCAATAATAAATACTTGCCGGTTTTGGTGAATTGTTATTTATTGAGGATTATTGCAACCGGGTTATTGGTAGCAGGCAGCCAAAATGTTCCTGAATAAATAACCATAATGACTAATGACCAATGACTAAAAAGGATCGCTATAAAAACTTTGTTGAATATTTTTCAAAAAACCAGCCCGATGCAGAAACAGAGCTGCATTACAGTAACCCGTTTCAGTTATTGGTGGCTGTTATACTTTCGGCACAATGCACTGATAAGCGCATTAACCAGGTAACACCGGCCTTGTTTGAGCGTTTCCCTACACCGCAAGCATTGGCGGCATCAAACGCCGATGAGGTTTTTAATTATATCCGCAGTGTAAGCTATCCTAATAATAAAGCCAAGCATTTGGTAGGCATGGCAAAAATGCTGGTAGAGGTTTTTAATGGCGAAGTACCCGCCGGGATTGACGACCTGCAAAAAATGCCAGGTGTTGGTCGCAAAACAGCTAATGTAATTGCATCGGTAGTATTTGATGCGCCGGCCATAGCTGTTGATACCCACGTTTTCAGGGTATCAAACCGCATCGGCTTAACCACTAAAGCCACAACACCCCTGGCTGTTGAAAAGCAGCTTACCGAGTTTTTACCGCAGGAAACATTAGGAACTGCACACCACTGGCTGATACTGCACGGCCGTTACATTTGCCTGGCCCGCAGCCCTAAATGCGAGCAATGCCCCATCAGCTGGTTTTGCAAATATTACGAGCAAACACATACCGAAACAGCCCTGCTTAAAGCCGAGGCTCTGAAACTGAAAAAAGTAAAGGATCAAAAAAGAAAAGCTACCCTTAACAAAATAAGCAAGGAACTGGCCAAAAGAAGTGTGGATAAAGATATTTGATTGGTATAACGTAGTTGATTAAGTTTACTTTAATTCCGTAACTAAATTAAACCAGGGGTGTCATCCTGAGCCCCTTCGAAGAATAGTGCGTAAAGGCCTGTTCAGCGTATTTCAGGAACGCTAAAAACAATAAAATAAATTGCTAAAAAAATTAGTATTTTATAATAATACTTTTTACATTTGTATATAATAATTAAAAAATGAGTAGCGCAGATAAATTAAAGGCATTACAGCTAACGTTAGATAAGCTGGAAAAATCATACGGAAAAGGTACCATCATGAAATTGGGTGATACCGCTATTGAAGCTACTGAAGTTATATCAACCGGCTCATTGGGCCTGGATATTGCTTTGGGTGTTGGCGGTTTACCAAAAGGCAGGGTTATTGAAATATACGGCCCCGAATCATCTGGTAAAACAACATTAGCTATCCATGCAATTGCCGAATCGCAAAAGGCAGGTGGTATTGCTGCCTTTATTGATGCTGAGCATGCCTTTGACCGTTTCTACGCAAAAAAATTAGGGGTTGATGTGGAGAATCTTTTGATCTCACAGCCGGATAATGGTGAGCAGGCACTTGAAATTGCCGATAACCTGATCCGCTCGGGTGCTATCGATATCTTGGTTATTGACTCTGTTGCCGCTTTAGTACCCAAAGCAGAAATTGAAGGTGAAATGGGCGACTCAAAAATGGGTTTGCAGGCACGTTTAATGTCGCAGGCTTTGCGTAAGCTAACCGGTACCATCAGCAAAACAGGATGCTGCTGTATATTTATCAACCAGCTGCGCGAAAAGATTGGCGTAATGTTTGGTAACCCTGAAACTACCACAGGTGGTAACGCCCTTAAGTTTTATGCCTCGGTACGTTTGGATGTACGCCGGATCTCTCAAATTAAAGATAGCGACGAAGTATCAGGTAACCGTGTTAAGGTTAAAATTGTAAAAAACAAAGTAGCACCGCCTTTCCGCATAGCTGAATTTGATATTATGTTTGGCCAGGGCATTTCAAAGGCCGGTGAAATTATCGACTTAGGTGTTGAGCATAACATTATTAAAAAAGCAGGTTCGTGGTTTAGCTATGGCGAAACCCGCTTGGGTCAGGGCCGTGACGCAGTTAAACAACTGATACTGGATAACCCTGAACTAATGGAAGAATTAGAAGCCAAGATTAAGGAAGTAGTTACCGGTGAGCATTTAGCCGAAGCTTAAGCTTTTTACTACATAGGTATTTTAAGAGCCCTGGCATTAGCCGGGGCTTTTTTGTTTAAGCTGAAAGCTTAATGCATGTTTACCACGAGCTGGAAGCTCGCGGGAGCGGGGTTAATGCATGTTTTACCACGAGTTGGAAGCTCGCGGGAGCGGTGTTCCAAGAGCAAGCAAAACTCATGTATTAAAGCAGGTGACTGTATTGCCTGTCATTCTCGCTTAATAAGCGGGGTGTAAGGGGGCAGGCCTTAGCATCAACTAAAAGTCAACTTTAGCCATATTAATTGCTTAAGTATTTCTTAGCCATCTGATATTGATTAACTTTGCGCTCCATAAAACAAAAGTCTATGCAATATGATGTTATCGTTATCGGTTCGGGCCCCGGAGGTTACGTTGCCGCTATACGTAGTGCCCAGTTGGGTTTAAAAACTGCTATCATTGAAAAATATAATACTTTAGGTGGTACCTGCCTTAATGTAGGTTGTATCCCTTCAAAGGCCCTCCTTGATTCGTCGGAGCATTACCACAATGCCGCTCATACCTTTACCACCCATGGTATAAAGCTTGATAATTTAGGTATTGATTTTGGGCAGATGATAAAGCGTAAGGAAGAGGTAGTTACTGCTAATACCAGTGGTATTGCCTACCTGATGAAAAAAAACAAAATTGATGTTTATACAGGTGTAGGGTCTTTTAAAGACAAAAACACCATCACCATAAAAAAAGCCGATGCTACCGAAGTGGAAATTACCGGTAAAAATGTAATCATTGCTACGGGTTCAAAACCATCGGCATTGCCATTTTTAACTGTTGATAAAAAACGCATCATCACCTCAACCGAAGCATTAACGCTTAAAGAAATACCTAAGCATTTGGTGTTAATAGGCGGCGGGGTTATTGGTTTGGAGCTGGGCTCGGTTTATGCACGTTTAGGTGCAAAGGTATCCGTAATTGAGTTTATGGATTCCATTATCCCAACTATGGATAAAAGCTTGGGTAAAGAGCTGCAAAAGGTACTGCAAAAATTAGGCATGGAGTTTTACCTGGGTCATAAAGTAACTGGCGCTACTGTAAAAGGTAACGAGGTTACCGTAACTTTTGATGACCCTAAAGGCGAAAAGAAAGAGCTTAAAGGTGATTACTGTTTAGTTGCAGTGGGTCGTATTGCTTATACCGATGGTTTAGGTTTGGAAAAGATAGGCATCACGGTTGAAGAACGCGGCCGTAAAATTACAGTTGATGAACATCTGGAAACCAGTGTAAAAGGAATTTATGCTATTGGCGATGTAATTAAAGGTGCTATGCTTGCCCACAAGGCTGAAGATGAGGGTACTTTAGTAGCCGAAATTATTGCCGGACAAAAACCACATATTGATTATAACCTGATACCGGGTGTAGTTTATACCTGGCCCGAAGTTGCCGCTGTTGGCCAAACAGAAGAGCAACTAAAAGCAGCCGGTGTTAAATACAAAACAGGATCGTTCCCATTTAAAGCCAGCGGCCGTGCACGTGCCAGCGGTGATTTAGATGGTTTTGTAAAAGTGCTGGCTGATGCCACTACCGACGAGATATTAGGCGTACACATGATTGGCCCGCGTGCCGCTGATATGATAGCCGAAGCCGTAGTTGCTATGGAGTATCGCGCATCGGCCGAGGATATATCACGCATGAGCCATGCACACCCAACCTACACTGAAGCCATGCGCGAAGCCTGCCTTGCAGCTACCGGAAACAGGGCAATACACATATAATTAGATACAAAAGGAACGCTTATTAGGCCTGTTTCTTTTATTAATATACCTACCCGTAAATTGACAATTTTTTTAAAAGTTGCCGGTTTACGGGTTTTTTATTGCCTTTTTTTTACTGATGAAAAAACGCACTTTATTTTTTATCGTTTAACAACAATTGTAAAGGCATTTTTTTACATCTCCTTTTCCGCAGCAAAATTATTTTTTGCGCTAAATAATTATTTTAAAACATGTACTGATTTAACCTGAGCGAAACTTTGTTAGTTTTTTATTTAAAAACAGATGCATGCCTTATTTTACTGTATTAGTGTTTTTTTTGGCTATAAACAGGTGTTTTCCACCTAAATAGCAGGTGTTTTTCTACATCAAAATGGGTGATTTTACACCTTCTTTTTACAAACCATTTTAATTCTCTTAGCGTAACAATATCATAATAGTTAAAAAATTGCCTTGGGGTAATTAGGCGATTATTTTAACACGGGGCGCTCATTACAGTATTTGAGTTTTAAGTATTGGTTATGGCAGAGTTAAAAATTAATTGCAGATCCTGGGTTTTAAAATGTGTTTTTAGCATTTTGATATTAGTCTGTTTTTCACAAAAATCTTATTGTACTTCTTATACCTGGAGCGGATTAGGGCTTGATGGCCAATGGACAACCAAGGCTAATTGGGGCCCGCTATTTGGTGCCCCCGCTAACTACCCTTCAACCGGTGATGATGTTATATTTAACGAAATAGCATTAGGATATACGGTTACCATGTCTGTCCCCATAACCGTAAAATCTATAACCATTAATGGGGTGCTTTCATTATTAGGTACCATTACGCTTAATAATGGTGGTAATGCTTTAACAGTATCAAGTGCATTGGTGTTGGTAACCTTGCAACGCTTACGCCAACATCATTTACCATGGCTGGTTCGGGTACTGTTAATTTAAATGGTGTTACGGTATACTCGGGCGCTGCACTTTTTTTAACCGGCAGTAACTACGTAGTTAGTGGTTCAACAATTAATCTTCAAAACTACACGGCAAATACAGGCCTTATAGCAGCTATAAATAGTGCAACAGGTCCGTATCTTAGTAACTCAGGTACATTAACGTTAAGCTCATCAGCGGTAGTTAATTTAAGTGGTGTTTATAGTCAGATCTATAATACCGGTACCATTAGCGCGGCATCATCATCGGCTTTTAATTTAAGCGGTGCAAACAGTTCTATCACAAACCCGGGTACTTTTTATGCAGGCTCCTCAGGATCTGCGTGTACATTAAATTTATCAGGTACAAGCACCGGGGTATTTAATACCAATGTTTTTGTTTTAGGGTCAACATCTGTAATTAATTTAACGGGTACTACCTCCAATGTAGATAATTCAACAGCGGGTACATTTACCTTAATGTCTGATGCTAATGGTTCGGCCACATTAGGACAAATAAATGCTGCCTCTACCGGGTTTACAGGCAAATACAACGTGCAACGTTATATGACGGGCAATAACTCGTTAACCTACCGTGGTTACCGCCTCATGTCTACACCCGTTAATATTACTTCGGCCACGCCAAGCCCATCGGGGGCAAATTATATTGGCATCAATACCCTAAATTCAAGTTATACAGTGGCGGGTACAAGTTATAAGGGGGCATTTACTGGCGGTTCCGGAGCGGGTTTCAGCGTGGTTAACCCAAACCCTACCATTTATTTTTATAAAGAAACCAATGCTTCAAACAACAGCTCCTTCCTTTTAGGTAAAAATGTGGGTGTTAAATCAATAGTTGGTACTACTATCACCCTGATTGATGGCACAGCGTACAATATCCCGGTTGGTAACGGTTATTTAATTGATTATATAGGTTCAACCAACGGTCGTACTACGGGCTCTACCTCATTAAAACCCGATAACGCCACCATTACCAATGTGGGTTATATTAACCAGGGAAATATCAATGTTAATTTATGGTATGCCCCGGCAGGCGGTACTGTAAATGCAGTAAAGCTATCTTATACTGCAGGCCAGGTAGCATCCTTTTTTC
The DNA here is from genome assembly GCF_965277465.1 of Mucilaginibacter sp. Lineage (GTDB taxonomy): Bacteria > Bacteroidota > Bacteroidia > Sphingobacteriales > Sphingobacteriaceae > Mucilaginibacter. The sequence continues at coordinate 46,891 of NZ_CBDICW010000001.1, read as the reverse complement.
CGGGTACTAATATGATAGGTAACCCCTATGCTTCTACTATTGATCTGAATCAACTCTATGCAGATAATACCGTGGCGTCTCCAAGCCTTAGTTCTAACTTTTACGAGTTATATAATGAAAACCCCGGGCAGGCTTATATGGTTTACAGTGCTACCGGCGGAACATCGGCTTCCAAAGCCTCAAGATATATTGCAAGCGGGCAAGGGTTTATGAGTGTAGTATCGGCAACCAATCAAACACTTACTTTTAAAGAAGATCAAAAGGTTTATAATAATTCGCTTACCCCGGTTTCGAGCCCGCCATTGTTATTAGTCGCATCAAACAATAAAAATGCAGCATTGAATAGCAGCGCAGTTGCAACCCAGCCGCAAGCTTTGATGGCCCCGCCACGTGATGAAACATTACTTGCCGGCCTGCATTTAAAACTGTTGCAGGATAGTGTTACTTATGATGAATGCGGTGTTTATTTCAGAAGTGATTGGTCTGATAATTTTGATCTGAATGATGCTTATGATCTTGACGGGGCATCGCCAAAGGTTTATTTGTCTACCTATACTGCTGACGGAGTGCGCACCGCAATCAATAAAATGGGCGATTTTACGAAGGGCAAGCGTGCAAGAATTTATGTAAAAGGCAGTATTGATGGCAATTTTAACCTGCAGTTAGAGGATATACAAAATATTGATACTTCCATGTATAGCGTGTTTATAATAGATCACTTAAATAAGGATTCGTTAGATGTAACCCGTTATAAAACATACGTTTTTACTGTTATAAGGGCTGATACGGCAACTTATGGCGGTTATCGCCTGGAGTTGGCTATTGAACGCAAGCCCTTGCCGCCATATGAGTTGGCTTTATTTACAGGTAAAAAAGTGAGTGATGGTGTGTTACTTACCTGGAAAACATATAACGAAGGTAACTTTACCGGATTTACCATTGAAAAGCAGGATGGCAGCCTACAATATTTACCCCTATATACAATACAGAGTAATGGCAGTGGAACGTATTCATATACCGACCATAACCCGGTAGCAGGGGCAAATATTTACCGGCTTAAGCAAAATAATATTGACGGTTTAATTAGCTATTCGGCCCTATTAACGGTACAGTACGGTGGCTTAGCCAGTGGTGGCGTAATGAGCGTTTATCCAAACCCTGCTCACGAGATCATCACTGTAAATTTAAATGCTGCTGCTCCCACAGGATCAGGAGCGTTTATGGAAAATATTTATAATTCAATGGGCCTGCTTGTTTTGCAAAAATCGGTAAGCAGTAGTAAATGGTCAGAAAACGTGGGTGCTTTTAAGCCAGGGGCCTATGTTATTGAAGTTAAAAATACCAATGGCGATTCGATGGGGAATACCAAATTTATAAAATATCAATAGTTTGAATTTTAGGAGATAATATAGAGTAAGTGGAGAACGAAAGCCTTTTAAGGCATAGGTTTTTCTATGGATTTTAATTTTATTAACACTGCATATTGTCTGGCTTTTAAATAGGCATGCGTGTTGTAACATGAATAGGTAAAATGCTTTAAATCAAGTTAAAAGCTTTAGTTGTACAATCTACAGGAATATTTGGAGGTTGATAATCAGCGTATTGTTTAATATTTTACTAATTCGGTGGGATTTAATAAACCTTAAAACAAAATTATCGTAAAAGGAATGGATTTTTTGTGCCATTTATTTTTGTGGGCTCGCAAGCTTTAAACAGGGTATTTTACCTGGCTATTTATTAACAATGTTAATAAGTATTAAGGATGGCGGAATTTACAAATGAATATTTTGGCAAAGCTATTGATTGTTCCACCGCGATAAATTTGATATTTTGAATAAACGAATACTCCGTCTACATTTTATATTATTATTTTTTATTGTAAATGTTAAAATATCGCTTGCACAAACTGCCCCGGTTATAACCTACACACCAGCATCGTCAGTATTTACTGCGGGTACACCTATAACTACGCTATCTCCGGGTAATAGCGGCGGCGCTGTATCGCCAGCCAATTATGCCGCACCTACAACATTTGTCGCTCTAAATCAGGCTTACGGAATTTATATTGATGGATCTAATAATATTTTTGCTGTTGATGGCAGCACCGGTGGTGACCTTTATAAATACAGTACATCGGCAACCGGAGGTACAATAAATACAACATTAAACTCTCCGGATGGTGTTACTGCTGATGGTTTGGGTAATTTATATGTATCGGATTTTAATAATAATGTTTACCGAATAAATGCATCAACAGGTGTGGTAACCGCAACTATAACAGGTTTTAATGCACCTTATGGAATAGCCATTGATGCCTCAAATAACGTATATATAGCTAATAGTGGTGGTAATAATATTCTTAAAATTGCAGCCGGCGCAACTACAACAACCGTTTATGCAACTGGTTTTACAAGCCCTTACGGTATAGCAATTGATGCATCAGGAAATCTCTTTGTTTCGCAAAATACTTCAACTACTGTGATAAAAGTTGCTGCCGGAACAGGAACCAGAACCACTTATTCAGGTTTTAATGGTCCTCGTGGCTTATCGGTAGATGCTTTTGGTAATGTCACTGTGGCTGATTATGGTAATAATGTTGTAAAAAGAATAAGCGCGGGCGGAACAATTACTACAATACTTACAGGCCTTAACGCTCCCCGTCAGGTTGATTATGATTCTTCAGGTAATATGTACATTGCAGATTATGGATCTAATACAATTAAAAGATCGCTTGCAACAAGTTATTCTATTAGCGCAACACTACCCGCCGGCTTAAGTTTTAGTACCTCAACAGGCCAAATTACAGGTACGCCTACGGTTCCAACAGCCTCAACTAACTATACCATTACAGGATATAATACCGGAGGAAGCTCTGCCTTTGTTGAAAACATAACCGTTAACCCTGCGGCGCCCACCGTTTCAAGCAATGGTTCAAATTGTGTTGGTTCGGCTTTGCTTACTGCTGCGGGTGGTTCGCCAACCGGAGGAACCTATAATTGGTATAACGTTGCAACAGGCGGTACGGCCTTGCAAAGCAGCACATCAACCACCTATTCGCCACCATCAACGGCTACTTATTATGTTTCTTATACGGTTAGTGGTGTAACAAGTGCGCGCACATCAATTGCTGCTACAGTCACTGCATTACCAACAGCCGGAACTTTTACCGCTACTTCAACAGTTTACACAGGTAATACGGCAACGGTTACTTTAACAAGTACCTACAATGCTGCGTTAACTTACAGCTGGGATTTTAACGGTGGTACGCCATCAACCGGAACTGGTGCCGGGCCTTTCGGTGTAAGCTGGTCAACAGCCGGAACAAAAACGATCACCTTAACAGTAACTAACTCATCCGGATGTGCTGCTGTGTCAACACAAACAGTTACGGTAACAGGAGTTTTTGGCACTTATGCATTTAGCAAACCACTTGTTTTAAATACCTCATCAATCAGCAACGGGGGTATAACTACTACACTTACCAATTTCCCGGCATTGGTGTACATACAGGATAATAATTTAAAAATAGGAAGTGCATGTGCCGATAAGGTACAATACCCTTTAGGTAATTACAGCGGCAGCACTGCAGGCACTAATTATGATTTTGCCTTTACCGTTGTGGGTGGTAGTACTGAGCTAAACTACCAGGTTGAAAACTATGATCCGGTTGGCGGTACATTACTTGTTTGGGTTCAGGTGCCTTCAATCACATCAACAAATACAAACCTCACTCTTTATTTTGGCTCATTAACGCCGGCTCATGGTACCACATTTACGCAGTCCACATGGTCCAGCGATTACCAGGCGGTTTATCACTTTAACGAAGGATCTGCAAGTGCAACCGTTATAGATGCCACCAGCAATGGCCGGAGCGCAGCACAAACCAATACAACTGTTGCTGCCGGGCAAATAACCGGGGCCTATCAGTTTGACGGAACAAGCAGCAAAATTATAAGTGTAGGTACATCAAATAATGTTACCAGCTCTTTTACATTATCTGCCTGGGTAAAACCAACTGCCTTTAATCTTTCGGCTACGTCGGGTGGTTACGACCATAAAATCATTACCAACGAGGCTGTTAACTATACTACGGCTGGTTATAAGTTAGGTTTGTACGGAAGCTCTGCTACTACGGTTTATCCGGAAGTTGAAACCCGGCCAAATGGTGGAAGTCCGGCAAGTTTGGATAGGAGCACCTCCAATACCCAAACGGCAGTAAGCTTAAATACCTGGCACTATGTACAGGGGGTTTATAACAGCTCAAACAGTACATTTTATTCATATTTAGATGGTAAATTAAACTTCTCCTCAACAGGTGCAGTAGCATCGGGTACAACAGGGCAAAATATTTACCTCGGATCAGATTTTTCAGCAAGTAATTACCTGCAGGGTATTTTGGATGAAGCCCGTATTTCAAACGTAGTTAAATCATCAGACTGGATAAAGGCCGAATACTATAACCAAACCAACCCTTTAACTTTTACCAATTATAGTGGTGCAGTAACTGCTTATCAAGCTAATGCTACCGGGCTTAACGGTGCATTGGTTTACACATGGTCGGGTGCTGCAAGTACAGATATGGCTGTTGCCGGTAACTGGAACAATACCACATCCGGTACTTTAAACCAGCTGCCTGCTTTAACCACCGGTACATCTACTTTAAACATACCAGCTTCAGTAGGCAATTACCCATCATTAAGCGCCAATGCAAGCTTATATGGTTTAAATATTGCCAGTGGCGCATCATTAAACTTAAACGGGTTTACTTTAAATGTTGGCTGTAATATATATAACAGTGCAACTACCGGCGGAACTGGCATTCTGTATGGTGGCAGCGCAGCTTCGGCCATCAATTGGAATGGCACATCAGCTACACAAACCTACACCGGTAATGGTGTTGCCAATACATTTGAAACAGGCGATATGACCATAAATAATACTTATGCATCAGGCGCAACAATAAGCTTTAGCGGCGGCCCGGTTGAGCTGTTTGATAAGTTAACTTTAACTAAAGGAAATCTTTCAATTGCTTCAACTACCACATTTACGTTAATGAGCTCAGCAAATTTAACTGCATCGGTATCGCAGGTATCACCTTATACTATATCGGGTATTGTAAATGTGCAGCGTTTTATAACTGGAAGCAGTTCATCAGCATACCGTGGGTATAGATTGCTATCATCGCCGGTAAACCTTACTTCGGCAACATCAGGATCAGCAAACTATATTGATTTCAGTACTTTAAAATCAAACTACACAGCCGGCGCTACAAAATATTACGGTGCGTTTACAGCCGGTACAGGAGGCGTAGGCGGTGGCTTTAGTGTTTATAATGCAAACCCTACTATCTATCTTTATAATGAAACCTTAAACCCAAGCGTTAGCACTAAAAACCTTTCGTTCGTATCCGGAAAAAATGTGGGTGTAACTTCTATTTCGGGTAGTACGGTGGGAATAACGAGTACTATAAATGGTGTTACAACTACAGGATCGGTAAATGTGCCGGTAGGTAACGGCTATCTGTTGTTCTTTATTGGGTCCAGCAATCCGGCTGTAAGAACTACCGGAACAACGGCTATCGCTCCTGATGATGCGGTTATTACCAACGTAGGTTATTTAAACCAGCAAAACGTAACGGTTAATTTATGGTATACACCGGGTGGCGGGGTAAGTAATAAACTGTCGTATTCAAGTGCGGTGCTCGCAACCAATTATCCTGGTTATAATACGGTTGGTAACCCTTATGCATCAACCATCGATCTGCAAAAACTTTACAACGATAATAAGGCGGCATCGCCAAGTTTAAGCCCAAACTTTTATGAGCTCAATGATAAAAATCCGAACCAGGCTTATGTAGTGTACAGTGCTACCGGCGGAAACTCTGGCAGTGTTTACTCGCAATATGTGGCAAGCGGACAGGGCTTTATTGCCAGGGTTACGGCAACCGGGCAGGCGCTTGTATTTCAGGAAGATCAAAAAATTTACAACACGGCATTGCTGACTTCAAGCTCATCGCCGCCATCGTTACTGATCGCTTCAAAACCGTTAACTGTGTTAAAGGGACTGCATTTAAAACTTGAGCAGGTCGGTGTATATAATGATGAGTGCGGGGTTTATTTTGATAATAAATGGAATGATAAGTATGATATTGATGATGCTTATGATTTAGATGGGGTATCATCAAAAGTTTATATTTCAACTTATACCAGCGATAGCGTCCGTACGGCTATAAACAAGCTGTCTGATTTTAATAAGAACAAAAAAGTAAGAATATTTGTAAAAGCTACTACTGATGGTGTATATAATTTAACCATGACCGATATAGCAAATATTGATACCACCCTATACAATGTTTTCCTGCTCGATCATTATAAAAAGGATTCGCTGGATATGCGCAGGTATAAAAGCTACGCTTTTGATATAAAAACTGCTGATACCAATTCATTCGGAGCCAACCGTTTTGAGCTGGCCATTGAGCGGCTGCCTGTGCCACCATACCATATCTTATCATTCACGGCGCAAAAGGTAAGCAATGGCGTATTACTAACCTGGAAAACTAATAATGAAGGCGATTATACTGGCTTCGGTATTGAGAAGCAGGATGGCAGCAATGCAACCTATAAATCATTGTATAATGTGCAAAGCGATGGCAACGGGACTTATACTTATGTTGACAATAGCCCGGTTAAAGGGAATAATACCTACCGCTTAATGCAAAATGATATTGACAATAATACCACCTATACCAATCCGCTCAATGTGCTGTATAATTCTTCAGTACCAGCCGGATCATCGGGCGTATTAACTATTTATCCAAACCCGGCAAAGCAAATCATTACTGTTAATTTTAACTCATCAAGCCCGCTTACCTCAAACGTTTATGATGCCAGTATTTATAACGCGGGCGGTGTATTAGTAATGAAAAAATCAGTTAACGGGAATAGCTGGTCGCAGGATGTGGAGGCACTTAAACCGGGTGCCTATGTGCTTGAAATGAAAAACAGCAGCGGCGCATTATTAGGAAACGCCAAGTTTGTGAAGATCCAGTAACCTGAAAGTTTATCCAAAAAAAGACCGCTGTATATAGTATAGCGGTCTTTTTTAATTAAAATCCCTTGCGATTATTTATAATAACTCTGGTTTTATTTTTTCGGTAAACTCTTTTACAAATTTATGCAGCTTTGGCTGTATAACGGCTGCACAATAAGGGTTGCCCGGATTGTTGTTAAAATAACCCTGGTGATAATCTTCGGCCTTGTAAAATTCGCTTGCGGGGGTAATTTCGGTAACTATTGGCTTATCATAAATATGCTCGTCGGTTAGTTTTTTAATTAGTGCTTCGGCTTGTTGCTTTTGCTCATCGGTATAATAAAATATTGCCGAGCGGTATTGTGTACCTACATCATTTCCCTGCCGGTTTAAAGTTGTAGGGTTATGTGTTTTAAAAAATATAAGCAATAGCTCATCAAATGATAGCACATCGGCATCAAATTCAATATGCAGCACTTCGGCATGGCCGGTATTACCCTGGCATATTTCTTTATAGGTTGGGTTTTTTGTAAGGCCGCCCATATAACCCGAGGCTACGCTTTTAACCCCTTTCACTGTTTCGAATATGGCTTCGGTACACCAAAAGCAACCGTTGCCAAATGTTATTTTTTGAATATTCATATCGTTATATGCTAATGTAACACCTGTTTGCCTTATATGGTTGTTGTATAGTATGAATATGGCATTTTTATAACAAATCGCCAATCCCGATTTAACTTAAAGATAAGACGATTTAAGCTTCCGAATATTAAAATTGGTATTGTATTTAGTGTTTGATGCCTGAAACACAATATTTTGTGTCGAAACAATTATTTTTTTGTTAAAAATGCTGCATTTGTTGAAATTACGATGTAATAAGTTTTTTACGTTGGAAAAAAATAGCATTTTAGTTCAGATTTTTTTGTTGACAGGGGCAATATGAGCGGTGTTAACCATTAATTAAGTGCTGTAAGGTTTGTTATTTAATAAATTATTAACAAACTGAGTCTGATTAACGGTCAATATCGTATTTGTTTAATGGATGTTGTTAAAGCAACATTGCTTGTCGAAAAAAACTACTGATTAAATCCTATTACTTTGAAAAGACATCTACGCTTTTTATTAACTTTTTTTTCCATTTGTTTTGGCTTTATAACCGCTAAAGCACAAACCTATACCTGTACCTGGGTTGGAGGGGCCAGTGGCAGTTGGGAAAACACCTCAAACTGGAATATATCTGGCGGTGTTGGTACCGGCTTTTCGTATCCTGCAAATACGCTAAACAATGATATTGTTGCTATTAACAATAATGCCACTATTACTATTGACAGTGCCTTGCCGCAAGGACAGGTATACTCCATTGTAATTGGCAACGGAGCAACGGTTACTATAAAATTTAACGGGGCTACCACAATGGGCGTTACCAATGCTATCACCGTTGGTACTGCTACAACAGCTACGGTACTTAACTTTACGGGTACCGGCTCCATTACCGGGGCAAGCGTAATAAGCATATCAACCGGGGGCACATTAACTACAGTTTCAACAGTACCTATAACCGCTGGCCCAAGTGGGGGCGGAATAGCAATGAACCTTAACGGCATTGCAACTTTAAACGGCAAATTAACCCTTAATGGCCAACTAAACATTAATACTACGGCAAATGCTGTACTTACCACCAATGCAGCAGGTAATACCATTACATCAGGTGGTGTGCAGGTACACTCGGGTAATACATTAGCCTGGTATGGTACCGGTACAACAACTATTTCTGGTGGTTCTTCTCAGTTGTATGTTTCGTCGTCTACCAATGCTGCTAAATTAACTATCGGAGCAGGTAATACGGTCAATTTTGCCGTTGGATCAAATTTAACCATTAGTTCTTCATCGCCATATAGTACTTATTTATACAATTATGGTACGCTCAACTTTACAAACAGCTCAATTAATACCCAGGGTGTCACGGCGGCTGTTACGGCCATAACCAATTATACAACAGGTATAATAACGCTTACGCAAACTACCGGTACGGCCCAAATTGCCCTTGCTTCGTACATTGAATTTGATAACTACGGCACGGTCAATGCCACCGCATCATCAAGTATAACTACAACAAATAATTGTAATATAACCAGTTATGCAGGGGCTAATATAAACTTAACCGGGGCCACAATTACCATGAATGCTAATGGCCTTTTATTTAATACAGGTACCATTACAGCCATTAATTCGGGAGCAACGGCATCAACCATAAACTTAACGGGTAACCCCGCTACATTAACAAACTACGGCGCCATTGCTATGACCAGTAGTTACATAACTGCCGGGGGGGCGGCACCGGTAATTACTAATTACGGCAGCATTACGGGTACATCATCAACCAATACGCTTACGGGTAATAACCTTAATTTTAGTAATTATGGTACCATTACCATGCAAACCACATCAACCCTTGCTTTTACGGGCAGCACACAATCTTTTAGTAATGCTTATAGCAATGCTACCTACCCGGGTATCATTAACCTTACTACTACATCGGCATTAAATATTCAGTGTAACAGTCTTACTTTTCCTAATTCGGGTACTATTAATGCAACGGCTTCAACCCTTTCCTTGTCGGGTACTTCTGATCTTTTAAATAATACCGGTACGGTAAATTTAAATGCAGGTTCAACCCTTAGTGTTTCAAATAATACCTGTGTTGTTACTAACACAAATGCATTTAATGTTACATCAGCAACGGTAACCTATACCACCAATGCCGGCGGAAGCAGCTTTGTGAATACTAACCCTGGTATTTGTACTGTAACCTCGCCATCAACAGCAAGCGTTTTTAATTTCCAGGCAGGTACTGCCAGCTATTTATCAAATACAGGTACTTTTAACGCCACCGGCACTACTTTTAACTTTACGGGAGGCCCTGGTTACATTAGTAATACAACTACAAATGGAAATTTTACTGTAAGTGCTTCAACCATTAACTTAACGGCTAATAGTACTGCCATTACCAATGGTACTTCAGGAACATTTACCGCAAGCGGAGGTTCAAGCATAATAGCTACCGGGGCACCAAGTACTATAACCAATTCCGGTACTTTTTATGCGGGCAAAAGCAATTCGCCTTGTGTAGTTACTTTTAACCAGGCAAGCAGCGGTATTACTAATTCGGGTTTTTTCTATGTGGGCTCAACCTCTATTATAACATTGGGTGGCGGTAACCAATCGTTTGCTACCAATGCAGGGTATTTCACATTTCAATCTGATCAATACGGCTCCGGTTCAATCGGGCAAATAACCAATACAGGCTCTTTAGGCTTTAATGGGTCGCCTTTTTATGTAGAGCGTTTTATAACCGGCGGATCAGGATACCGCAGCTACCGTATATTTTCATCGCCTATAAATATTAACTCGAGTATATCAGGGACAGGTAATATCACCTTAAATTACCTGAACGTACAGCCAACCAACGAATTAAACACCTATGCTGCCTTAACAGGCGGCCCGCTTGCATCAAATGGTTTCAGTGTAACTAACCCTGCGGGCAATCCTACAATTTATTTATATAACGAAGCATTACCAACCAGCCATACCTCATTCACCAAGGGTAAAACAATGGGTGTAACTGTAATTGGTGCCACAACGGTAAGTACCCTTTCAAATGGTGTTACTACGGCAAACGTTTCTATCCCGGTAGGTAATGGGTTTTATTTTTATTTTATTGGCGATAACCATTTAACTACAACGGCATCAACACGGGTGCCCGAAAATACAATTATAACCGCATCGGGTACGCCAAACCAACAAACGGTAGCCGTGAAGATCTTGAGTACCGGCACAACTTCGCTATCGTTTTTAAGCGCGGTTACACCGGGATATAATATGGTTGGTAACCCTTATGCCAGTACTATTGACCTTAACAAGGTATACTCTGATAATTATAACTCCAGCACCAATGCTATAAGCTCAAGTTTTTATGAGCTGTATGATAAAACACCAAATCAAAATTTTGTATCATATGATGGCAGCAGCGGTGCAACATCCGATCCAACCAAGTCTGCAAGATACATTGTTAGCGGGCAGGGCTTTTTTGTAAAAGCTACATCAGGAAGCCAAACTATTACTTTTAAAGAAGATCAGAAAGTTTATAATAACTCATTAACGCCAACATCAAGTCCGCCGTTATTATTGGTGGCGAAATCAAATAGTGGCGATGTACTTACCGGCCTGCATTTAAAAGTGGATAATGGTGGCGAAACCTATGATGCCTGCGGTATTTATTTTAGTAAAACGGGTAGTGATAAATTTGATGGAAGCGATGCATTTGACCTGGATGGTGTATCGCCTACGATTTACCTGTCGAGCTATACTGCCGACAGTGTACGTACAGGGATCAATTACCTGGCCGATTATAAAAAATCAAAGATCAAAAAGATTAAGCTATATGTTAAAGGTAGCACTGATGGCCTTTACAATATGACCCTTACCGATATAGCCAATATTGATACCACGCTTTATAATGTTTTTTTGCTGGATCATTTTGCAAAGGATTCATTAGATATGCGGAGGTATAAAACTTATGCTTTCAGGATAAACAATGCGGATACCACTTCATTTGGTGCAAACCGCTTTGAGCTGGCTTTAGAAAGAGTGCCATTACCGCCTTACAAACTGCTATCATTTACCGCTCAAAAAGTAAACGGCGGCGTACAACTTACCTGGAAAACCAGCAATGAGGGTAATTATACAGGTTTTGCTATTCAGAAACAGGACGGAAGCAATACGCAATATGCTGCACTCTATAATGTGCAGGGTGATGGCAATGGCAATTACTCCTATATTGATCATAGCCCGTCTACCGGAAATAACACCTACCGTTTATTGCAGAATGATATTGACGATGATTTGCTTTATACCAATACTTTAAACGTAATGTATAATGCTTCGGCAGGTTCAGGTGCATTAAGCGTTTACCCTAACCCGGCTAAGCAAATTATTACGGTTAACTTTAATTCATCAAATCCGCTTACCTCGAGCGCTTATGAGGCCATAATCTATAATTCAACCGGTTTAGAAGTGCTTAAAAAATCGGTGAGCAGTAATAGCTGGTCGCAGGATGTTAGCTCACTTAAGCCCGGTGCCTATGTAATTGAAATGAAAAACAGTGGCGGTACTTTGTTAGGAAACTCCAAGTTTGTAAAAATTCAGTAGCTGTTTTTAAACAGGTAAATAAATAAACTATTTTTGCGGCTACAAATTATGGGGGTATGATTTTCATTGGTCGAAAAACTATCTACCCATATTTTACGTAATAGGTTTGAAATTAGATTGAACGTCTTTGGAAAAGTATGAACATATTTTTCCTTTTAATAGTTGGTATGGTATTTTATTAAATACTTGCTAATAAGATAGTTGTTAAAATCTGTTTAAAATACCCCTGTATTTAAACTATTGTAGATTGGAAAAACGCGTACTTTTTTATTTAGTGGTGTTTATACTTTTAATGGGTGTTAAAAGTGCTAATGCAGGCAGTACTTATATGTGGACGGGATTTGCCGGTACCACAGACTGGACGACGAACAACAACTGGTATAATACTTCTACATTTTCTTTTACAGGCTGGCCCGGCAAAACATCAACAACAGATATTGCACAGATACCTTATAGCAATATAACTATTAATCTTACCACAAGCGAAACCATAAGTTCATTAACTACGCCTAACTACGGTACTTCGGGTGCTACCATTACATTTTCGGGTTCGCCAGCGCCGGTGCTTACTATTGCCAGTGTTAGTTTGTCGCAGCCGTATGGTTTATCAACTTTGCTCACTTTTAGCGGTAATGGTACAGCGCTAATTAATAGCTCATTAGCTTTTCCATACCAGGGTGGCTTTGCCATAGGTTCAGGAGCTACGGTAACTTTCCCATCGGGTACGGCTGTTACCTTTAATAACCCGCCTACTTTTGTTAATAATGGTACGCTTAATTTAAATAATGCTACGTTTACCACATCAAGCGCAACCACTAATGGCGGTATCATTAACCTTACGGGCAGTTCATCGGCATACAGCACCAGTAATACCATAACCAGTACGGGGGCTATCAATAATAGCAATGGTGCTCTTACTACTACAAGCAATATTACAAACAGCGGCTCAATTATTGGTACAAGCGGTGCTACGTTTACCCTTAACGGAGGGGCGGGCGTAATTGCCAATACCAATATAATTACGCTTACCTCATCAACTATTACACTTAATAATAATACCTGCAGCATAGCCAACACCGGATCGGGGGTAATTACAGGAACAAATTCCACGTTTAGTATGGCCGGGGCGGGGACGTTTATAAACAATGCCGCCACCTTTAAAGCAACAACCTGTAGTTTTCCTTTTGGTAACGGTAATAATATTCAAAACTCAGGTACGTTTACCACGCAGGCCGGCTGTACATTCGGGCTCACAACCAGCGGATCATACATTACCAATTCAGGAACGTTTAAAGATCATGGTTCAACCTTTACCTTTACAGGGCAATCAGGTACTGTAACCAATTCCGGCTCGTCGGCCAATATGGTTTTGCGTGGTACTACTATGAATTTTGGTCCCACTTCAAATAACGGGATGGGCATTACCAACAGCAATATATTTACTGCCGATTCGGCATCGGTTATACTAATGGCCACCCAAAATTGTAATATCAACAATACGGGTATTTTTAATGCAGGTACATCAGGTTCGGCCTGTTCCATAACCCTAAGCGGCCAGGGTGCTTATATTGTTAATGGCACCTCGTCCGTAAGCGGAACTTTTAACCTGGGTTCAACATCGGTAATTACGCCCAGTGGTTTATCAAGCTATATAACAAATACGGTTACATCACCTACGTTGAGTGTTTTTACCTTACAGTCTGATGCTAAAGGATCAGCCACCATAGGTTCATTAAATACCAGTACGGGCTCGTCGCAGCAGGCGGTTTGTAATGGTTTGTTTAATGTTCAGCGTTTTTTAACAGGCGGCAGCCCTTCAACAACTTACCGTACTTACCGTATTTTGTCATCACCGGTAAATATCAGCTCAAATAAAAGCGGCGGGGGTAATATCAGCCTGACAAATATTAATACAACGGCAAAAGTTATAAACCCTAATGCTATTGCAGGTACAACAACTTATTATGGGGCTTTTACAGGTGGGGCAAGTGGCGGCGGTTTTACGGTAACTAATGCAAACCCTACATTATATATTTATAACGAAACATTAAACCCTACAACTGCCAGCAAAAATTCAACATTTACTACCGGGAAAAATATAGGTATCACATCGGTTTTAAGTAATGTGGTAAGTACAACCAGTACCATAAATGGTGTGCTTACAACTAAAACAGGTATAAGTATCCCGGTAGGTAATGGCTATTTGCTTTTCTTTGTAGGGTCAATCAATGGCCGTTCAACAGGTGCTACCACGCTTGTTCCTGATAATGCCTGTATCACCAATATTGGCACACTAAACCAGCAGGGGGTAACGGTAAACCTTTGGTATACCCCAACCGGAGGATCGAGCGGACAGCTTTCATTTACAAGTGGTGAGCTTACCGCAAACTTTCCGGGAGTTAACATGGTCGGTAACCCTTATGCCTCAACTATTGATCTGAATAAGCTTTACACCGATAACTATAATGCCAGTACAAATAAAATAAGCTCAAACTTTTATGAGCTTTATGATAAAAATCCGGGCCAGGCTTATGTAGTATGGAGCGCTACCGGTGGCACCTCATCGCCATCAATAGCATCGCAGTATATTGCAAGCGGGCAGGGCTTTATGGCGCAAACATCGGGTACGCTCCAAACCCTGACTTTTCAGGAAGACCAGAAGGTATACAACCCGGCTTTAATTAACGGCACTTCAACACCGCCATTATTATTGGTAGCATCAAATAACCAACAGGCGGTTGCCGGAAATAATTTTTCGGGTGCGGTTACACAAAATGCCATTGCTTTAAATGCAGCAAACACACTTAAGGGCCTGCATTTAAAGGTATCGCAGGAAACTGACGGTA
This sequence comes from Mucilaginibacter sp., assembly GCF_965277465.1. Taxonomy (GTDB): domain Bacteria; phylum Bacteroidota; class Bacteroidia; order Sphingobacteriales; family Sphingobacteriaceae; genus Mucilaginibacter. The sequence goes on along the minus strand of NZ_CBDICW010000001.1, from coordinate 31,808 downwards.
TTGACGAAGTTGGGGTTTATTTTAATAGTAAATGGTCTGACAAATATGATATTGACGATGCGTTAGATCTTGACGGCGCAAGCTCAAAGGTATTTCTGTCAAGCTATACAAGCGATGGTGTACGTACAGCGATCAATAAATTAACTGATTTTACCAAAAATAAAACAGTGAAATTATTTGTAAAGGGAACAACCGATGGTTTGTACAACCTGTCGCTTACGGATATGGTAAATATTGATACCACGTTGTATAACGTTTTTCTGCTTGATCATTTTGCTAAAGATTCGCTCGATTTGCGCAGGTATAAAAGCTATGCTTTCAGGGTAACCACTGCCGATACTACATCTTACGGCGCCAACCGCTTTGAACTTGCTATTGAGCGTGTGCCGCTGCCAAAATACCAGTTAATATCATTTACCGCTCAAAAAGTAAGCAACGGCGTATTGCTAACCTGGAAAACCAATAACGAAAGCACTTATACTGGTTTTGGTATCGATAAGCAGGACGGCAGCAATACGCAATATAAAGCGCTTTACAACGTGCAGGGTAATGGTAATGGTGTTTATACTTATATAGATCATAATCCGGCTACGGGTAATAATACTTACCGCCTGCTTCAAAATGATATTGATGATAACTTATCTTACACCAATACGTTAAACGTATTGTATAATGCAAGTGCGCCATCGGGCGTTGGGGTATTAAGTGTTTACCCCAACCCGGCACGGCAACTTATAACGGTTAACTTTAACTCAACGGATCCGCTTACGGCAAGCACTTATGAAGCTAATATTTATAATGCCAGTGGTGTACTGGTTATGAAAAAGGTGGTAAGCAGTAATAGCTGGTCGCAGGATGTGGGTTCGCTTCAACCGGGAGCTTATGTTATTGAAATGAAAAGCAATAGCGGGAATTTGTTAGGAAATGCTAAATTTGTAAAGATTTAATAATCAGTACCTCTCTACCAAAGGATTAGAAAATGTGCAGAATGAAAAAAACAGCCCTAAACGGTAAATTATTGAAAGTAGCGATAGCTATACTTGTATTGTGCAGTCCGGTTACCCTATTTGCGCAGGATCTGCCATGCGATGGTACCGACGCATACAGTACCTGCCCGCTTGATAGCTGGGTTATTGTTTTAGCAGGTGTTGCTTTAGTTTTTGCTGCCTTACATTTACACCGTAAGCAAAAATCACAGCAGGCGGCTAATCTCCCTAAATAAAAACAAGGCTTTTATAATATAAAAACATAAAGACTTTAAATAAAAAAGGTCTGTTGATTAACTCAACAGACCTTTTTGTTATCCGGTAGCTTTTTGCTGCTCTCAAATATTATGATTGTTTTGGCATCAGGTTTAACTGGCTGATAACGCCTGCTACTACCTTTGGCAAATCGTCAATAGTTTTTTGTGGGTTGCTATGAACTTCGCCAACTCCAAATCCTCTCCAAACAATTCTACGTGTACGCGGGTCAATCAGGTCAATAATTAAAGTGCCTTCTTTGTAATGCTCTTTTTCGGCATAAGTTGGGCCGCCGTAATAAGCAAAGGGAGCACCGTATGAATAGTAGTATGGCCGGTATCCCCATCCAAAACCAAGGCCACCGCCCCAACCGAAACCGCCACCCCATCCAAAGCCGCCCCAGCCACCGTAACCATAACCACCGCCATAATACCCAGGTGAGTAATAGTTTGTACGCGTACCACGGCCAACCTGTGTTGAGTAGCTCACAATCAGATCGGGATTGCGCTGGCTTAACCTTAAGCCTTTAGTAACTAATGCTGTTGTAGTAGCATCCTTTATTTTTGCATCGGCCACGCCGTTCTGCATTTTTTTATCGCTATTAGCTGCAGGTGGCATCCATGCAAATGTATGGTAGCCGCTCATGTTGGTTTTGTTAATAGCAGCAGTGTAATAGTTATAGCTTGTACAAGCTGAAAAAGCCGACAGCATAACAGCTGCCAGTGCCAAATAAATTAATCTTTTCATGATACTTACCCTATTGATATTCATTAGACTAACGGTGCGCAAAAGGTTTAATTACTAAATAAATATTTTTTAATTTTTGTTTTAGGTGGATTATGATAAGTACTTGCCTACAATTGGCATACGCCTGCCCATGCCAAATGCCTTTGGCGATACCCTTAATATTGGTGGTGTTTGGTAGCGTTTGTGCTCGGCCAGGTTAACCAGCCTTAATACCCTCCTAACGGTGCTTTCATCGTACCCCATTTTAATTATTTCGGCCGATGAACAGCGGTTCTCTACATATTCAGCTATAATTTTATCTAAAATGTCGTATTCAGGTAATGAATCTGTGTCCTTTTGATTTGGACGCAGTTCGGCAGATGGTGGTTTTACTATAGAGTTTACCGGGATGATCTCCTTATCGCGGTTGATATGCCTTGCAAGGTCAAAAACCTGTGTTTTATATACATCGCCAATAACTGAAATTCCACCACACATATCACCATATAAGGTACCGTAACCCACTGCTGCCTCACTTTTGTTTGATGTGTTTAGCAAGATATAGCCAAATTTATTACACATGGCCATCAGCAAAACTGCACGGCTGCGCGATTGAATGTTTTCTTCGGCTATATTGAACGGCAGGTTTTTAAACTGCGGACTTAAGGTTGATTCAAAGGCTTCGGTGATATTACTGATAGCAATAGTTTCACTCATGCAGCCCAGGTTTTTAACCAGGTCTTCTGCATCTTTTATGGAGTGATCACTTGAGAAACGGGATGGCAGCAATACCGCCATTACATTTGCGGCACCCAAAGCTTCGGCAGCCAGCGCACATACAACGGCAGAATCAATGCCGCCTGATAAACCCAAAATAGCCTGTTTAAAGCCTGATTTATGAAAATAATCCTTAATACCTAAAATTATGGCCTTATGGATCTGTTCAATATCACTTTGTTTTTCAACCCTTAAAGTTGATGGATGCTCAAATGTAACAGCCGATTTTTCGTCCAGATCATAGTAAGCAAGGCTCTCCTCAAAATAAGGCATCTCATCTATCAGCTTTCCAGTATTATCAAATACTAACGATCCGCCATCAAATATCAATTCAGTTTGCGCGCCTACATGGTTTACATATAGCAGTGGCAGGTTATAGCGTTTGGCATTGTCGCTTAAAATATCAATACGCTCCACATCGTGATTATATGCAAATGGCGATGCCGCAATATTGATCATCACATCGGGCTTTTGCTCAATCAATATATCCATCGGCCGGGTTATGTACAGCGGATTTTCGATCGTGTTCCACAGATCCTCGCAAATTGTAAGCGCTATACGCTTGCCCTTAAATTCAATACAGCTAAACTCAGTTGATGGCTCAAAATAACGGTACTCATCAAAAATATCATAGTTAGGCAGCAGCGCCTTATTGGCAATGGCCTTAACTTTTCCATTCTCAATAAAATAGGCAGAGTTATTCAGGTCCTTACCCTCGGCCCTGTGGTTAGGGGTGGGCAGGCCAATAATGCAGGCAATACCGTGGCATTCGGCAGCTATTTTTTGTGCCGATGCCTCGCACAGATCAATAAACTCATCAAACTCCAAAAAGTCGCGTGATGGATAGCCGCAAACGCATAATTCTGAAAATACTACCAGGTCGGCACCATTGGTGCGCGCCTTTTTAATATGATCAATAATTTTGGCTGTATTTGATTCAAAGTTTCCGATATGATAATTAAGCTGGGCTAATGCGATCTTCATTTATATATAGTTTTGATCCGGGTATCCTACAAACGGTTAATTACCGCTGATTGCATATTTAAATGCAAATAAAAAATTAATTTTGCTCAAAGGATAAAAAATGATCATTTTAAACAAAACAAAGCAAATTTATTTAATTTTTTCCATCAGCCTGATAATTAGCGCCTGTGGGCACAAAAAAACAGTTGATGTTAGCAATATAAAGCTTGATGCTAAAATTGAACGCTTTGATAAGGAATTTGACGATATGCGTACAAAGCCAATGGCTGCGCAATCGGCTTATCTCAAAAAAAAATATGGCATATTTTACCAGGATTTTATATCCCTGATATTGCAGGATCCGGGCATTAATACCAATGATACCACTTATTTTAAATTGCTGCGTCAGGTTTTTGCCAACCAAGCTTATAATGATCTGAAACACGATGTCGATTCGGTTTTTAAAGATCTGGATAAAGAGGATGAAGACCTTACCGATGCCTTTAAGCATATAAAATATTTTTACCCTAAAATGCATTTGCCTAAGGTATATGCCTATTACTCGGGCTTTGAAGCGCAAAGGGTTATCGGCAATAAATATTTTGGCGTAGGGCTCGATCTTTTTTTAGGGGGTAACTCCAGGTTTTACCCGGCGCTTACCAATGCTTACCCGCATTACTTATCGCAATTTTTTAACCGGGAAAACATTGTGCCCCGTGTAGTTGAGGGTTTGGCCCGCGAAGAATTGTTCCCTGAGAGCGACAGCAGCAAAACCCTGCTTTCAAAAATGGTTTATAACGGCAAAATTTTATACTTTATGGATCAGGTACTGCCTGATGTGGGCGATACCACCAAAATTGGTTATACCACAGCCCAGCTAAAATGGTGCGAAGATTATAAATCCAAGATATGGGCCTATTTTTTGGATGAAAACCTGTTGTATGAAACCGACTATCCTAAAATTCAGAAATATCTTTCAGTAGCGCCATTTACACCCGGTTTGGGCGAAAGGAATGAATCGGCACCCAAGCTTGGTATTTGGGTAGGCTGGCAAATAGTTAGGGAATACATGAACAGGCACCCCGAAGTTACCCTGCAGCAGCTAATGGTTAATATGGATGCACAAAAAATACTGAACGACTCCAAGTACCGGGCGAAGTAATTGGTAATTGGTTGCATAAGGAAAAGGTGGGATCAAAAAATAACCCCCGCTTTTACAGGGCGATCATAAAGTATATAGCTTTACGTTCGATCAGTAAAAACGGGGATCGTATAATCTTCCTGAAAACATCAGGGGAAGTTTTATTTCAATATCGCAAAAACAGCTTTTAACGCTATACCAACACCAAGTATTAATATAATGTTAGCTAAAATAGTAGCGTAACGAAAATCAAAAAAACGCAGGTAAACACCTAATAAGCCTATTACCAAAGCAACAACTATTAATTTGTAGTGACCTTCTGCGTTTGCGTTTTCTGTTGAGTTCATTTTATGTGTAGCTTAATAAGCTGCAAATATAAATGTTTGCTCAAAAATTTATACTGTTTTGTGATTTTTAATTGATTAACTATTTTGTAGTGTAAAATGCATCCATAAATTAATGTATGCTGCATTTACAAAGCCCTCAAATTACTTTGGTAAAAACATACTGGCGCAACATTACATGTCTGCATGCTCCATTAAATAACCATTCCTTTATTTTTAGTTAAATTTGCCGCCTGTATATTTATATTAATACAATGAGGATTGCAATAAATGGGTTTGGGCGTATCGGTCGTATTTTTTTAAGAAATATTTTAGAAAGACCGGGGATAACTGTTGTAGCTATCAATGATCTGACGGATACCAAAACACTGGCCCATCTTTTTAAATATGATTCTGTTCACCGTGGGTTTAAGGGAACTGTTGATTTTGACAGCGACAGTCTGTTTATCAATGGCCACCAAATAAAAGTGTTGACACAGGCCGATCCTTCTACGCTGCCCTGGAAAGCGCTGGACATTGACCTGGTGATAGAATCAACCGGGAAATTTACCTCAAAGCAAGGTGCATCGCAGCATTTACAAGCCGGAGCAAAACAGGTTATTATTTCGGCCCCGGGTACTGATAAAAGTATCCCAACTATTGTATTAGGCGTAAATGACCAAAATGCTGACCTGCATGCACCCATCTTATCAAATGCATCATGTACCACAAACAACGTGGCTGCAATGGTGAAAATACTGGATGATAACTGGGGTATTATTGATGGTTATATAACAACTGTACACTCCATGACAGGCGATCAAAGCCTGCACGATGCACCGCACAAGGATCTGCGCAGGGCAAGGGCCGCATCGGCATCTATTATTCCTACAACTACGGGAGCTGCAAAGGCCATCACCAATATTTTTCCGCATTTAGAGGGTAGATTAGGAGGGGCAGGTATTCGGGTACCGGTTTTAAACGGTTCATTAACCGATTTTACCTGCAGCCTTAAAAAACAACCAACGGTTACCTCAATTAACCTCGCATTTAAGCAGGCAGCTGAAGGTGCCATGAAAAACGTATTGGAATACACCGAAGACCCCATCGTTTCAACAGATATTTTGGGTAATACACATAGCTGCATTTTTGATGCAGAGTTAACCTCAATTGTAGGGGGGCTGGTAAAGGTTGTTGGCTGGTATGATAACGAAATGGGCTATTCGAGCCGCCTGGCCGACCTGGTAGAGAAGATCAATAAATTAAACTAACCCCGCAGCCATATCATTACTGTTTGGTATACGTAAGGGTAGCTTTTGCCGATGTTTTAGGATAGTTTTTAAGGTTATAATAACTGTAAGAGCTAAAGCCTACCGTATCATCAGTTTTATTAATTATAATATCCCGCTGCGTAATGGCCGATGCATTTGAGTCGTAGCTTTTGAAAAAGGTAAATGGCCGGTGAACATTAACTTTCACCATATTTACTTTGTTAATAACGGTGTCTTTAACTGTTTTTATTACGTTGTTTAAATTATCATCAACCCAGTTAAGCGTTACGTTACCCTGCTCGGCAACGGTGGTAAACTGAAAATCTTTTAAAAGGGTGTTTTTAAAATCTTCGGAAAGGTGAATGGCCGAGATCTTTTTATACCCTTCGGCACTGAATAAAAGGTCAACATTTTCATTAAAAATAATAACCAGTTTATTATCAGTCACAGTGGCTTTAAGCAGGTGGGGTTTTACATTGAATGTAGCGAGGTGAATAGAATCATCATGGGTTAATATTACAGCAGGCGGAATAGTTGACGTACCTGTTGGAGTGCCGGTAGTAGTACCAGTAGATGTTGTGCCACCAGGGGTATTGCCTGAAGCGGGCGTAACCTCCCCGTTTTTACTGCAACCCATAAAAATAAGGGCTGTTAAAACTAATCCAATAACTGCTTTCATAATATAAACTTTATACTGGTATCAAATACAAAGCAATAGTTATGCTAATTTTGGTGGATTGAAAAATATAATACTTTACAGCTTAAAACAAGGCTAACTAATAGTAAAATACTTTTAAGTAATTATTAATATGGGGAAAAATGTACTCAAATTAGTAAGCACTTATAATGATGATGAGCATAAAATGATCAAATTTATTACAGCCGATGATATATTGCCTTTGCGCAATGAGGTTTTACGCGAGGGCAAATTAACGCCCGACGAATGCAGGTTCCCTACGGATACTATTCCGGGTTCGTTCCATTTGGGTTATTATAAGGATGATGAACTGGCATGTGTGGTATCTTTTCATCCACAAACTTATAGCGACTTTGCAGGCACCGGTTATCAGCTGCGTGGTATGGCAACTACCGAAAAGTTTAGAGGGCTGGGTATAGGCAACCAACTGGTTAATTTTGCCATTGTGTACCTGCGCGGGCAAAAAGCAAATTATGTGTGGTGCAATGCACGTAAGGTAGCCGTTAAATTCTATAAAAATGTTGGGTTTGAGATTGTATCAACAGAGTTTGAGGTGCCAGGTATTGGGCCTCACTATGTGATGTATGTTAAAATTCAATGATTTTTTTATTAAATAGAACACCTTTTTAACATTTACATTCGGAATTTAGAATTAATTGCTCAATTTGGCAGCTCAGAAAATCATTTTGCACTAATTACTATGAAAACAATAGATCAAATTAGCTTTTCGGGAAAGAAAGCACTTATTAGAGTTGATTTCAACGTCCCTTTAGATAAGGATTATAATATTACTGACGATAACCGGATGACGGCATCTTTGCCAACCATCAATAAAATTTTAAAGGATGGCGGCGCGGTTATCCTGATGTCGCATTTAGGCAGGCCAAAAAACGGCCCAACAGATGAGTTTTCATTAAAACATGTGGTTAAGCATTTGTCTGATCTGTTAGGTCAGCAGGTTGAATTTGCTGATGACTGTATCGGTGCCGAAGCTGTTGAGAAATCAAAAGCATTAGGTAAAGGAGAAGTGCTTTTATTAGAGAATCTTCGTTTTTATAAAGAAGAAGAAAAAGGTGATGTAGCCTTTGCTGAAAAGCTTTCAAAATTAGGCGATATATATGTTAATGATGCTTTTGGAACTGCACACCGTGCACATGCTTCAACAGCGGTTATAGCACAGTTTTTCCCTAATGCCAAATACTTTGGCTACTTGATGGCCGGCGAATTAGCCAATGCCGAGAAGATCCTTAACGGTGCCGCTAAGCCGTTCACGGCTATTATGGGTGGCTCTAAAGTATCTGACAAAATACAGCTTATCGAAAAACTATTGGATAAAGTTGATAACCTGATCATTGGTGGTGGTATGGCTTATACTTTTGCAAAAGCAGATGGTGGTAACATAGGTACTTCACTGGTTGAAGCGGATAAACTGGACCTTGCAATCAGCCTGAAACAAAAAGCTAAAGAAAAAGGGGTGAACCTTTATTTACCAGTTGATAACGTAATTGCCGATGCTTTTGCTAACGATGCAAAAACAGGTGTTGCTAAAACCGGCGAAATTCCGGAAAACTGGATGGGACTTGATATTGGCCCTGAAACGGTAAAGATCTTCAGCAAAGTTATTGAAGAATCAAAAACCATTTTGTGGAACGGCCCAATGGGTGTTTTTGAAATGGAATCATTTTTAGTAGGTACAAAAGCCGTTGCAGAGGCAGTAGTTAAGGCAACCGAAAATGGTGCATTCTCATTAATTGGTGGCGGCGATTCAGCAGCGGCTGTAGCTAAGTTTAACCTTACCGACGAGGTGAGCTACGTATCAACAGGTGGCGGTGCCTTGCTTGAATACATGGAAGGCAAAGAATTACCGGGCGTTAAAGCAATTAACGACTAATAAAACCTTTCGTAACGATTTTATGAAGACAACCCATTTGGGTTGTCTTTTTTGTTTTATTGCTTACTTTTAAAAACTAAAACGTTTTAAATGAAAAAAATTCTCCTTTTAGCGGTCTGCTTTACACTTTCGGCTGCAATAACTTTTGCACAGCCGGGGCAGGGCAATAACCCTGATGCAGCTTATGTAAAAGAAAACTACACCAAATACGAATACCAGATTCCGATGCGCGACGGTAAAAAACTGTTTACCTCGGTTTATGTGCCTAAGGATTCTACCAAAAAATATCCTTTTATGATGGATCGTACCTGCTACAGCGTAGCGCCATACGGCCCTGATAAATATAAAGGCAGCCTTGGCCCATCGCCGGCCTTTTTGCACGATGGTTATATTTTTGTTTACCAGGATGTACGCGGCCGCTGGATGAGCGAGGGTATATATGAAGAAATGACACCTGAAAAGGAGGTACATAAAACCAATAACGATGTTGATGAAGGTACCGATACTTATGATACTATTGATTGGCTGCTTAAAAATGTAGCCCATAACAATGGTAAAGTTGGGGTATGGGGAATTTCCTATCCGGGTTTTTACACCACTACCTCATTGCTGAGCCGTCACCCGGCTTTGGTGGCTGCATCGCCACAGGCTCCCATTGCTGATTTATGGCGCGATGACGGATGGCACAACGGCGCCTTCTTTTTGGTAGCCAACTTTGGTTTTTATCCGGGTTTTACTAATCGCCAGGATGATAAGCCTACCCAACGCAGGGGCGGTCGTTTTAATCCCGGTACAGAGGATGGATATGATTTCTTTTTAAAGATGGGTTCCATGAAAAACACTAACGATAAGTATTATAAAGATACCATCCGCCTGTGGAACGAAATGATGGATCATCCCAATTACGATCAGCACTGGAAAGACCGTAATGTATTAACCCACCTGCACGATATTAAAACCGCCGTATTGGTTACGGGTGGATGGTACGATGCCGAAGATTTGTATGGGGCCATCAACACCTATAAAACTTTGGTTAAAAATAACCCGGCTACCCCGGTTTACTTTACTATGGGCCCCTGGGTACATGGCGGTTGGGCACGCGGCGCGGGCGATCATTTAGGCGATGTGGATTTCGGAGGGCCAACCGGTCCGTATTATCGCGACGAGATTGAGTTTAAGTTTTTTAGTCATTACCTGAAAGGTACCGGCTTAAGCATAGCACCAATTAATACTTTTGAAACAGGTGTAAACAAGTGGAAGCAATACAAAACATGGCCGCCAAAAGACGCCGAAGAAAAGAACCTTTACCTGCTGCCGGGTGGTAAATTATCATTCACCGCCCCTGCTGCCGGAAGAAACACGTATGACGAATATGTATCAGACCCGGAAAACCCAGTGCCTTTTGTTAACCATAAAAGCATGGACATGGACAGAGAGTACATGACCGCCGATCAACGCTTTTTAGCCGGCCGTAAAGATGTGTTGAGCTATACTACCGATGTACTGGATAAGGACATAACCATAGCCGGCAATATTTGGGCAAACCTGAAGGTGTCAACCACCGGTACCGATGCTGATTTTATTGTGAAGGTTTTGGACGTATATCCGGATACCGCAGCAAACGGAAAATTTACAGGGAAGGATGTAAAGATGGCAGGATATGAGCAAATGGTACGCAGCGAGCCTATGCGTGGTAAATACCGAAATGCAATTGATAAGCCGGAGCCGTTTGTACCCGGCAAAGTTACCCCGGTAAACTGGGAATTACAGGATATACTGCATACCTTTAAAAAGGGGCATAAAATAATGATCCAGGTACAAAGCACCTGGTTCCCGCTGATTGACCGCAACCCGCAGGTATTTGAAGATATTATGAAAGCCAAGGATACCGACTTTAAAAAGGCAACCCAAAAGGTATACACCTCCAAAGAAAACCCCAGCTTCTTAAAAGTAAGGGTAATGGAAGATAATTAAGAGCATATGGATAAATAAACTCTAACCTTATATCGCTAAGCTGTATGGTTGGAGTTTATTTTTAAGCCGAAGGACAAAAATTTTAATCCAATGCATAATAATAGCGTTATAGATGAGAATTGGTCTTTCTACTTTCATGCAGAATGGTGGGAAATTATACTTGTTATATCTGCCTTGATTTTTATAATTTATCGATTAAGAAGAAAGCTTAAAAAGTGATTTTGTTCAAACTTTTGTATCATTAATATTCAAACTGATTAAAGCTGTGCTATTCCAATGCATAGCGCAGAATGACCCACCCCTGCCGAAACACGATCCTCACGCGCCCCTCCAGGGAGGGGAAGAAAAAACAAAAGCCGTCCCAACGAGATATTTATTTTAAGAAGCTATCCCAGCCTAATAGTGTAACTTCGGGTAAACCTTACTGCAATGAAAAGGAAATACTATTGGCTTATTAATGTTTTATTAATATTTGGCTGTCATGAGTATATGCCCCCAGGTATAACACCGCAATTTAAAGCGGAAGATTATTTAGATAGCTTATACCGACCTGATACCGTAGGGATAAAGATAGGAATGGGTTATATCACTTTAAAAGATTATGCGACGCCTTTAAAGCGAAGAGCATTTCAACAAAACACTGATTTGAATAAGGTATCAACGATTCACTGGGATGATTTTACAAAAAAAACCAATGATATTATTTCAAAAGCGAAAGATCGCAGCAAAGGGTCTATAGTGATATTAAATTACCATGTTCATCGTACCGAACATACCACCGCATTCTTTATTGATAGTTCTGTCAGAAAGGTATTTGATACCATTCAAATAAAATAATCTTGTCCTAACTCATATATAGTTACACACTTTAGAGAGAACGGAAGGTTGTGTGTTTCTACATCATACCCCTCCACAATTAATTAAAAATCTTAATTTTAAGCATGATTTATTGGTTGTTTGCCCTGTTCCTGCTTATCATCATTATTGTTGCTTCAAATTATTTTAAGAAACAATCCCTAACCAAAAAGCGGATTGCTGAAATAAAGGAGCAATGGGCAAAACGCAAGGATGAGCACCTGAATTTTAACCTGATCGCCGCCTACTTAACGACTACAGGTGGTAAGCTTGCCGCCTCAGCTGCTGATTTAGATTTGGATGATGTATTCAGTTACCTTGATCGTACCAGTTCCAAACCCGGGCAGCAGTGCTTGTTTAAACAGCTTCACTCCCCCGAAATTTCCGCTGATTATTTTACCTCTCTCGAAAAAAGAATAGAAAAACTAGACACTGACCAGCAGCAGCGGGAACTTGTTCAGCTTAAACTATCGGAGTTGAATGACGGCGATGCTTATTCGCTGCCAAGGCTGTTCACGCAAAATCATCAATCGCTATTTGCACCCTTAGTTAAGTTTTATATAAATATTGCCGCTCCGGTAATTATAGGGCTTATTGTGGGTTTGGTTATTGCCCCCAATGCAGGGTATTTAATGCTGCTTTTTGTAATGGTGATTATCAATTTGGGTGTTCATTACAGCAATAAATCAAAAATGGTGAGTTATACGCGCTCGCTGCCGCAACTGCTTTTATTGATAAAAATAAGCAAATGGTTGTTTGATAATGGCGTGCTTGACGAAAGCGTACAAATGAAACAAAACCTGCTTAAAGTGGCCGATCTGAAAAAGTCTTTAAGCTTTATCAGCGTTCAGAATACGGTAGCGGCAGACCCAACCGATATTGTTTTTTTGTTCAGCGAGTGGATAAAGATCATTTTTTTACTGGAAGCAGTGAACTTTACCCGGTCTATCAACAAAGTTAATCAGTATACGGCCGAAATTAAATTGCTTTTTGAGGCCGTTGGCGAGGTAGATATAGCAATATCTATCCAATCGGTAAGGGAAGGACTAATCCATTATTGCAGGCCCGAGTTTACAAAGGCCAATGAAAGCATTGTTATTAAAGAGCTGTATCATCCGCTTATTGAAAATTGTGTGGCCAATTCTATCACCATTGATAACAGCCAGGGTGTGTTGATCACCGGGTCGAACATGTCGGGGAAAACAACATTTATTAGGGCCATTGCTATCAATGCCTTATTAGCGCAAACCATTAACACCAGCTTTGCTATCGTTTACCAGGCGCCACCGCTAAATATATTTACCAGTATAAATATGACTGACGACCTGGGTGGGCATAAAAGCTATTTCCAGGCTGAGGCTTTATCGGTACGGAATATTATCCGGGATTGTGAGGAAGGCCAGCCGCGTAACAGCCTGGTGATTATTGATGAGATATTTAGGGGCACAAATACCATTGAGCGTATTGCTGCCTCAAAAGCAGTGCTCTCTCATTTTATCGAGAACAGGTGTTTTGTACTGGTATCAACCCACGATCTTGAATTGGCCGAGCTTTTAGGCAGCGACTATAAAGTATTCTCGTTCGAGGAAATAGCAGGAGATAACCGCCTTACATTTGATTATAAAATTAAGGACGGATTGCTCCGCAACAAAAATGGCATCGCAGTTTTAAAAGGACTGGACTATCCGCAAAAAATTATTGACGAAGCCTCAAAGATCAGTATGCAGCTCAGAAACAAATATGATTTATAATATAATAAATACCGCTGTTTATAAGCTATTGCCTCTAAACAGCGCCCTTTAAATAGACCTTCATTTTATTTAGCTAAATAAAAACGTTCCCAAAAATCTTCAGATTTTGATAGTTCGCTGCCGCCGCCACTGCTATCACCGCCATGGTTACCACCGCCGCCGCCTCTGCCACCGCGTCCTCCGCGGCCACCGCCACCGCCACCGCCGCCACTTCCTCCAAATCCACCGCCGCCGCCTCTGCCACCACGACCGCCCTCGCCGCCTTCTCCACCACCCGGTGCTCCCGCTGGTTTGCTTATGCCGTTAATTTTAAAGTTAAAGGCCCATTCGGTTTTTGTATCCTCGGCATGGAAATATTTAAGCGGGATGGCTGCTTCGCAAACCAGGTCGCCAGCTTCATTATAATTAAGCGCTGTTTTAATGCCATAAGTGTTTGAGGTGGTGATCATTTCGTCCTCAATATCCTTAAAGCCAACTACCTTTATTCCTCTTAACATGGTAATAATGGCCTGCATCAGTTCGTCGCGGTCTTGCTGGGTAACTTCGCCATTGTCATCTTTATCCTTGTGCGCGTTAATAGGCGGGTTGGTGCCGTTGGTACTTAGCGGGAAGGTTATGCTAAAGGTTTCTTTTTTTTTGCCCTTTGTGTTTACACTCAGGGTAATACCAGCTCTCAGCACACGGATCTGTTCAGACCGGTCATTTATCTTTATAGCCATGTATAGATTTTCCTGGTCATTGGCCAGTGCATAATTGATCTTTTTTTCGCTGTTAAAGTAGCGCAGGCTATCGCCCCACTCTTTAATATTACCATCAACCACAATGTTTTGCGGCGGTGCCATTAATGTTGGTACAGATGTTGGGCTTTTTTGTGCGCTGCTATTATTTATGGCAAGCAATACAATGGCAGTTGCAAGGGAAAGGCAGGGGATATGGAGTTTCATAAAAGAATATAAAAAAGGGGTTTAAAGGCGCTATTATAATACAGCCTATTTTTTTACCGTTGATAGAACATAAAATTAGTTAGTTTATTATTGTTTTTGAGTAATTTTGTAGTTACGTATGCCAACTGAAATACAGGAAGAAACCTTTACCCTTGAGGAATTATTGGTAGGGCTTAAAGAATTACACCGCCTTATATTATGGAATGATGACCATAATACATTTGATCATGTAATATTTTGTATGATGAAATACTTGGATTACTCAGAAGCACAGGCCGAAAAGATAGCGTTCAAGGTACATAACGAAGGGAAGTGCGCCGTATTGGAAGGCTCATTTACCGAGGTAGAAGTTTACCGGAAAATACTTCAGCAGGAAGGTTTAACTGTTAGTGTTGAGTAGCAAACAAAGGGCAAGCTGGCCTTATTGTAAAGTTAATATTAACAACATGGGCCTTAATGTTAATTTAAAAAAACCATTGCGTTAAGTAATTTTTCCACCCCGGTAAATTCAGTTTTACTACAGAATTAATAAGGTTTCTTTGCGGAAATTAACAATCCGTCAGAAATGAAGAAACCCCTTACCCAGCTTATCCGGCTTATTTTTTATGCTTTCAATAGTCCATATTTAAAGTGGACTTCCATAATTTGCCTTTTTCTTTTTATTTCGGCAGCCGCCGATGCCCAGGTTATAAAGGGTAAGATCTTTGATTCAAAAACTGGTGAACCGTTAGCAGGTGCTACAGTTAAAATTGAGCAGGGAGCATTTAAGCAGTTCACATCTGCTAAGCTTGATGGTTCTTATGCGTTCAAAAACCTGCATGCAGGCACATACCAGGTTACGGCAGCATTTATAAGCTATGCCGCATCACCGGTTTACGAAGTAATTGAAAAAAGCGATAATGATGTTGAAGTAAAAAACATCTACCTTAATTATGGCAGCACGCAGATAAATGAAGTAGTAGTTACCGGGGCAGGCAATAAAACCAGCGACCGTAATGCACGCGGAATTGAGAAAAACGCACCATCGGTTGAAAACGTACTCTCACAAAATACCATTCAGTTATTGCCTGATGTTACCGTTGGTAATGCTATGCAGCGTGTAAGCGGTGTAACTATACAGCGTTCAACAAGCGGCGAGGGCCGTTATGCCGTTATCCGCGGTATGGATCAGCGTTATAATAACGTATTGGTTAACGGTATAAAAATCCCAAGTCCTGATAATCAGTACCGTTTTGTGCCGCTTGATATTTTCCCATCAGAAATGCTGGAAAGACTTGAAGTGATCAAGGCTTTAACACCAAGTATGGAAGGTGATGCCATTGGCGGTACCATGAATTTGGTAATGAAAACCGCTCCTGACAGGTTTATATTAAACGTTGACGCAGCAGCAGGTTATTCGTTTTTATTTTCAGATAACAGGCCGTTCAGCTCATTTGAGCATTCAACCATCAACAAAAAATCACCGGCCGAACTGCATGGTAATGATTATGTAGCTACTGCAAGTGATTTTCCGGTAAATCATCTTAATTATACGCCTAAAAATAACCCGGTAAACCAAACCTTTGGTATAACCGTAGGCGATCGTTTTTTAGATCATAAGTTAGGTGTTATTGTATCGGCCAGTTATCAAAATTTTTATCGTGGTTCAAACTCCGATTTCCTGATCCAGAATGCTGAGCCAAGCCCTACACCGGCACCTAATACGCCTATATTATCAGATGTTTACACCCGTTATTATTCTACACAAACCAACAGGGTGGGCTTGCACAATAAAATTGATTACGTATTTAACAAAAAGAATAAAATATCATTCTATAACCTTTACATCCACCAAAACGAATTACAAACCCGTTATACTGCCGATACCGTACTGATCACAAATACCAGTGCAGTATCAAAAGAGGTAGATATATCAAACAGAAGCCGCTGGACTTACCAAAGCGTTTACAACGGAACATTACAGGGCGATCACCAAATTACCGACAAGTTTAAATTTAACTGGAGCGGTGTTTACTCCATTGCAAAAAGTGCGGTTCCTGATATGGCTGAATATGGTTTTGTTGAGAACGTGCATTTAGGTACAAGTGGTAATGTTACCAGTGTTGATTCAACAACCAAATCAATGTCAAGAATATGGCAACATAATTCTGATAAGGATTTAGCGGGTTATTATAACTTTACTTATACGCCTAAAATTGCTTCAGAAGATGTTGAGTTTTCAATTGGAGGATTATACCGTCATAAAACGCGGAATAACTATTACGCTGATTATACTTTAGATCCGCCGGCAGGTTCGCCAGAGCCTTTTCATAATATCAATTCGGCCACGTACGATTTTACAGTTCCGGCAAATGGTTCGGGTAATAATACCACTGTGTCTGCAAATGATTATACCGTTTATGAAAACATTACAGCCGAGTATTTACAGGCTAAATTTATGTTAGGCCAAAACTTACAGGTATTAGGTGGTGTTAGGGTTGAAAATACCGCTCAAAACTATCTAACCGTACAGCCATTAACAAGCTCGGGCCGCAGCGGTAATATTAATTATACCGATGTTTTGCCAAGCGCCAACTTAAAATACACGCTAACCAGCAATCAAAATTTAAGACTATCTTATTTTAAATCTATCAGCAGGCCGGCATTTAATGAGATTGTTCCGATCACTTTACCGGGCGAATATTTTGATGAAGTAGGTAACCCATACTTAAAACACATCAAAGCTAATAATTACGATTTCAGGTATGAGCTGTATCCGGGTGGTGCAGATCAGATTTTGTTAGGTGCTTTTTATAAAGACATAAAAGATCCTATTGAGTATGTATCTGTAAATGGCGAGTCGGTTCAGTTCTTTAAAGAAGGTGGCCCAAGCGCACAGTTCATTCAGCCGCAAAACCGTAACAAGGCTACCAACTATGGTGCCGAGGCACAATTCACCAAGTTTTTCGGGGTGATCGGTATCTCAGGTAACTATACGTATACGCACTCTGCCATTACCACATCAAAACTGATAAAAGAAGTGGTGAACAATACCAGCGTAAAAGATTCTGTTAATCAAACCAGGCCGTTACAAGGCCAGGCACAAAACATTGGTAACTTATCCTTATTGTTTAAAAGCACCAAGTTAGGGCTTAACATGCAGCTTGCTTATGTTTATACAGGCGAAAGAATTGCCCAGGTATCAAACTTCTATAACCTGGATATTTGGCAGCACCCATATAGCCAGTTAGATTTCTCGTTCGAAAAAACGCTGGTTAAAAAGCTATCTCTTTACGGTAAGATCAATAATTTAACTAATGCCTCAAACAGCCTGTTCCTTAAACATTCAAATGCCGGGCAGGTAAGAGCGCTTCCTGATCAGGAAACAGCCAGCCAGATACAAGTTGAAAAAGACATTTACAAGGTTTCTTTCTTAGGCGGATTAAGGTATAAGTTTTAATAACGGTTAAGTTTAAAAATAATAAAATGAAAAATATATTCTCAGTAATAGTAGTTGCCACGGTCATTTTGTTTGCAGGTTGCAAAAAATGGGAAGGCGAACAACACAATATTTATAATTATGTATCACCACCGGCACATCCAATAAGTGATGCTGCACCTTTGTGCGGTTCAATTAAAGGCACCATGCTTAGTGGTAAAACCTATACCTTAGGTTGCGATGTTACCATTAATAAAGGCGATACCCTGATAGTAGAACCCGGTGTAACGGTTTATGCCACCAACCAGGCCGGTATTGAAGTTGAAGGTACGTTCCTTAGCCTGGGTACAAAGGCTGCTCCCAACTTTTTTACTGTAAAAGGTATTACCAAAACAGATCAGCCGGGCGCACCAGCTATTTCTGATCCTGCTTATTCGGGGCAATGGAAAGGAATTATCGGCGGAACTAACTGTGCATTAATGGTCATAAAGTGGACGCATATTGATTTTGCTGGTGCGGCTTACGGGCCTACATTTGGTCCTAATGTTAGCCAAAAGGCTGCAACCTCATTTGCGGTTCTTTTCCAGAATTACCAGGGCGTATTTATTATGGAAGATTCATGGCTATACGGTGCTACCGATGATGCCATGCGTATATCTGACGGTAAAATTGATATTATGCGCAACACGTTTGAAAAAGCCGGCCCTAACGGTGGCGATTGCGTTAACGTAAAAGGTGGTACGGTAGGTACAATGGCTTATAATTTTTATATAGGTACTGCCACAAACGGACAAAAGGCATCAAATAAAGGACAGCCGGTTGGCGCACCGCAAACAAACATTGTTATGTATAACAATACCTTTGTTAATGGTGGTTACCGCCAAATTCAGCCGGGCCGTGGTGCTAATATTAATTATGAAGAAGGTGCCCGCGGTATGTTTTATAACAACGTGAACATTAACTGTAAATTTGGTAACAGGGTATTAAGCAACCCAACTGCCGATATTGCAAACATGTCATACGGTAATAATTATCAATACGCCGATTCACTTTCTGTAGCTAACCAGTTTTATCCGCAGGGATATATAACTATACCACAATCAACCGATTTACCTGCACCAACTTATTTACCTGCCGGCTATAAATTAGGCGATGTTTATGATGGTTCATCAGTGGTTCAAAAACTTAACCCAATGTTTATAAACTATCCATTGCCGGTTGTAGGCCATAAGCTGAGTGATATTAATGCAATTGGTAATTTTGATTTTCACCTGCAATTAAACTCCCCTTTAGTGGGCCGGGGTACTACCAGTGTACAGCCGCTTGTAGTAGTACCTGTTGATCCAAAATACGGAGCAACTGAAATAACCCCTCCGGGAGTTGATTTAGGTTGTTTCCAGATAAATGGAAAAGGCAACCAGCACTAATAAATTAAAACTTTAAACAGAAGGGATAGTTTTGTAAACTATCCCTTTCTTTATTATACAAACAAGTTTCATTATGATTAACTCCCCCTATAAAATTGTATTGTTTTGCCTGTTAACACTTTTAGTGGCTTTTAATGGTAATTGCCAGGTTACAACAGCAACTAATGTGCGCATCGTCTTTATAAGACATGGTGAAAAGCCGGCTAAAGGCGATAATTTGAGCTGCCAGGGTATTAACCGCTCGTTGTTATTGCCTGCTGTGCTGGTTGCCAGGTTTGGCATTCCGGCTTATACTTATGTACCGGCTTTGGGCCAGGGGTATGTTACCAAGCATTCGCGGATGTACCAAACTGTTGTGCCCCTGGTAGCAAAGTACAACCTGAGCATCAATACCAGCCACGCCGAAAAAGATTCCTTACTAATGGCCGATGAACTGCGTAGTAAACAAGGTACCGTACTGGTGGTTTGGGAACATAACGGTATTGCACCCATTGTACGTTCTTTAGGTATTACCGATACCGGCCTGGTTTGGCCCGATGAGGATTATGATTCTATATGGATAGTAGCCATAAAGGATGGGAAAGCAACATTTACCAAAGATAAGGAGGGCCTGACACCTTCGGCCGAATGTAAATTTTAATTAACCGATATCCACCATAAAAAGAAAGAGCGCCCTTATATAAAGGCGCTCTT
Source organism: Mucilaginibacter sp. (assembly GCF_965277465.1). GTDB lineage: Bacteria > Bacteroidota > Bacteroidia > Sphingobacteriales > Sphingobacteriaceae > Mucilaginibacter. Next base: position 11,716 of record NZ_CBDICW010000001.1, on the reverse strand, counting down.
TCTTTTTATCAGATTTTTTGGTGTTTTATACCATATAGTTCCAGCCGTGGGTATCAACTGCATTACCATATTTTATGGCATCCAGCTCTTTCAATACCTTTTGCGAAAACTCACGTGTTTTTGGATCGCTTAAAAAGTACTCCTCACCATTATAGCTGATAGAGCCTACCGGCGCAATAGTTGCAGCAGTACCGGCGCCAAAAGCATCCGTAAGTTTACCTGTTTTGGCACCTTCAATAATTTCGGCAACAGAAACATTGCGTTCCTCAACCGGGATTCCCCACTCGCGGGCAAGGGTTAAAACGGTATTGCGGGTAACGCCATCCAAAATAGTATCGCGGGTTAAAGGAGTTATCAGTTTACCATCAAGCATAAACATGGCATTGGCAGCACCCATTTCTTCAACATACAAATGGTCTTTACCATCGGTCCATATCAATTGGTCAAAACCTTCTTCAGCGGCTCTTTTTGCGGGTAACATACCGGCACCGTAATTTCCGGCAGCTTTTGCATAACCCATACCACCTTCAGCAGCGCGGGTAAAGTGCGTTTCAATTTTAACACGCAGCGCTTTTGAAAAATAAGGGCCAACCGGGCCTGTTAAAACCATGTATTTGTAGGTTTTAGATGGGGTAACCCCCAAATAAGGATCAGTAGCAAACATAAATGGCCTTATATATAAGGCATGGTTAGCTTTTGATGGGATCCAGTCGCGGTCAATATCTACCAATGCGGCAATACTTTGAACAAAAATCTCTTCAGGCAGTTCGGGCATGCATAAACGATCGGCCGATTTATTAAAACGTGCCGCATTTTTATCCGGGCGGAAGATAGAAACATTACCATCGGCATGTTTATAAGCTTTTATTCCTTCAAAAAACGACTGGCCATAATGCAGCGCAGAAATTGCCGGACTTAACCCAATTTCGCCGTAAGGAATAATTTGAAAGTTCTTCCATTCGCCATCTTCATAATCTGCCACTAGCATGTGGTCGGCAAATGTTTTTCCGAAGGGTAAATTGTCAAAATCCGTTTCTTGCAAACGGGAATGATTGGTTTTTGTGATTTTAATGTCCAGCGTTTCAGTCATGGCCTTAATATTTAATATAGAAAATGGCAAGTTAGGATTTTTGAATGATATTTGGATAGAACAATGAATATCAATTATGCAAATACTTTTAGCCCTGCTTTTATTCCTGCTGCCCGTATCTGGCAATAAACAGGCAAAGCCACAGTCATCAGTAAAGATCAACGTGTTTAAAAACGTACCTGATGATTTAACAGGTTGCGGCGATGATTATTATTTATCAAATGCCGACAAGAGCAAGCAGCAGCTTATTTGCAGAACGGATTATGTTACGGCCCTGATTTATATCAATAACCAACCGGTACGTTTTAAGGCGCAGCAAAAATCAATCACAAAAAATGAGACAATTTATACCTCCGGAAAATATATGCTGACCGTAAAGAAGCTCTTGGAAAAGCAACTGGACAGCGAGTATTTTATAATGAAAGGAATAATCACCCTTAAAGCAGGCGATAAAATCATCTTCACACAAAAAATAATAGGCGAGGGCGGCTGTTAATTATCTTTAAGTACACTATCAACCCAGCCTTTCCCCCAGTTCTCTACCTCATCGGCACTCCATAATGACGGGTAAAAGATGCGTTTTTGAAATCTCGGAGGCAGGTATTTCTGCCAGTTGGTACCGCCGGTGGCCTTAATTTCCTCAGGTTCACGGTTAAGGTATCGCACTGCCGATTTATAATGCGACAATGGCCAGTTCACATTTACATTAATATCCAGCTGGCGTAGTTCTGTTTCAAGCGCAGGTGTTGCCGCCCCATCATTTTTAAACTGGTGGTATAGTGCATTAAAGTTATGGCTGGTAGTTGCCTTGCCAAGGTCAATAAAGGTTTTGGCGTATTTTTTTTCGAACTGTTTAAGCGTTAGTGTTTTTTTACCGGTTGATAATTCGGTAGCGCCAAATTTCCAGTACAGGTATTCAAACTGCTCCTCTATGGTAGCATTTCGTAGCTCGTCGCGTTTATCTTTTGCAACCAGGTTTATAAAATCGCTGGCATAGATCTCTATCATCCGGTACTGGCCCGATTGAAAACCGCTGGCTGGCAGTAATGACATCCTGAATTTCAGGAATTGCTCTTTCTCCATCCCGTCAACCATAATCTCAAACGATTGGGTAAGCGCTTCAAAATAACGGTTTATGCGTTTTAACCGCGCCGTAAAAAAATCAACAGTTAAAGGCTGTGCTGCGGCTATCTGTTTACACTCGTGCAGTGCTAATTTAAAATACAGCTCGGTTATCTGATGATAAATAATAAAGATCTCTTCATCAGGGAACGGCGTTTTAGGGCTTTGCAAACTTAACAGCGTATCCAGGTGAATATAATCCCAATAGGTTAAAAAATCAGCATAAAGTAAACCATCCAGGTAGGATACCATATCCTGGCCCATCGCTTCATATTTTTCCTGTAACTGCGCCAGGCGCTCTTCAATTTCGGGAGAGAAATGCATGGCCAAAGGTAATAAAGAAAGTATTAAGTGTAAGGATAGCCATACTTAGCCTTTTAATTGCACTCAAAACACGGGTTAGGCAAAACATATCAGGTATTGTTTGTTATCTTTAAGTATTAGCACATTTAATTATGGAAATTAACAGGATACTAATAGGTATTGATGACAGCAAATATGCTGAACATGCCGCCGAATATGGTTTTGAACTGGCTCGCAAATTTAATGCTGCGGTTGGTTTGGTAAATATTGTTGAGCCTGTAGTAATATCACAAGCAACACCGGGCATTGATCCTTTAATGGGGTCGGCGCTTCAAAGCAATGCTTTTGAAGAGATGGAGATACTGGATATTCAAAAAGATATATCGGGTAATATGGTAGATGCTACCATTAAAAAATATGGCGAAGGTTTGCAGGTAACCCATTTTACCGAATATGGCTCAACCGCCGATGGTATTATAAATTGCAGCAGTGAGTTTGCTGCCGATCTGATAGTTTTAGGTACCCATAGCCGTAGCGGTTTCGACAGGTTATTTATGGGCAGCATTGCCGAAGATGTGGTGCGTCACTCAGAAATACCGGTACTGGTTGTGCCTTTTAAAGAAGCCAAAGCCAGGTAAAATCGGATTAGAGAACACTTTATAAAACTTGACTACACAAAAAGGTCTGGAATAATCTCCCGGACCTTTTTCGTTGTTGAATCTTTCCGGCTCCTTTAATATAGCAGCCTGAATTTTATAGTATGTTCAATAGCCTTCAGTTCGTTTAGTACTTCGGTGCCATAGCCGGTGTTAACATCGGTTATAACATAACCTATCTGTGCGTTAGTCACCAAAAATTCACCTACTATATTAATGTTATGGCGCGCAAACACATCGTTAATTTTAGCCAATATACCCGGCACGTTTTTGTGGATGTGAATTAACCTGTGCGCATTGCTCACACGTGGCGGTTGCAGATCGGGGAAATTACAGCTGGTATGTGTTTTTCCCTCATTCATAAATGCCATTACCCTCTTCGGGATAAAATCATCATTGCGCGGGTTATGCTTAGGGTCATCAAAAATAATAATCCCGTTTTCGCAGGCGGCTTCGGCCAGTTTGCGGTTGCTTATTTTACCAAAAATACCAATCACCTTTAACCTGCCTGCATTTTGCAATTGCTCGGGCGTAGGCTGGTGCATTTCATCACAAAAAAGTATCCCTGCTTCTTCCAGGTATTTATCCTCAATACCTGGCTGGTGGCGTATGTTGTAACCCTCTTTGCGCATTTGCGCCAAGGCTTCATCCTCCACATCACCAACTACTAAACACTTAATGCGGTTTTTAGGGTATGATATAGCACGCGGCAGTTTGTTTAGGTATAAAAACTCATCAAAGCTGGGCGTAATATGGTCCGCTTTTTCGGCAACAGATTTTCGCTCAATATTCTCGGTAAAGGCAAAAAACTTTTTGATCATTCCCGATTCCTTTAACTGGAAATCAGAATAGCCATCGCCTATACCATAAATATCACCCGGTAAATTAAGCTCCTTTAAAAGCTTAACCTTACCGCCCTCCTGCGATAGCGGGTTTTCACGGTCATAACCTATTATGTTGCCATCGTCATCAAACACAAAAGTATTGGCGTAAATATTTTCCTTTTTTATGTGATACTCGGTTACCACCGGGATGATAAACTCCTTGAAACCGCCCGATACGATCAATACCTCATCAGCATGGTTCTTAAAAAATATGGTATTGCGCGAAAACGAGGTAGATACCTTTTTCTTTAAATGGGTTATCAGCTGTTTTAAATGATCGCGGTTGGCCTGCAACAATTTAACGCGGTTCTCTAAACTTTGGGTAAAGGATAACCGGCCTTCCATCGAAGCATTGGTTAAATCTTCAATCTGTTTGTATATCTCTTCGCGGTCGGGATGGTTTTTAAGCGATATACGGGCAAGCTCATCCAAAGCCTCAACCTGTGTAAAAGTACTGTCGAAATCTATAATAAAGTATTGGTCCATGCTTGTGTGCAGATATGCGGTGCAAATGTGCAATTTTTTTAGTTCGGTTTTTTGACGATGTTTATTAAGTTGATAGGATGAGTAGAGAATATAAACCTGTACCCATCCCCGATTTTTATGCCTGTAAAGGGGGCGGTGTGCTCAGTATCCGCAGCTCTTTAGGAAAATAGTTATTAATCCTGTTGGGCAGCAGCTTTGCCCAGCCCAGTGCAAATCCCTCAAAGGTCATCAGGCTCCATCCCTTATTATTTACGGCAAGGTCCATATTGTCACGGCGCAGGTATTGTATAGCCTGGTCGCGGTTAAGCGGTGTTTGTAAAAACATCTCCTTATTAATAAGGCTGCTCAATGCTAATTCATGGTCGGGTATCAGGTCGTTCCCCATCAGCTTACCCACACGTACGCCCGATTTTTTGATATACAAATGCCGTTGCAAGGTATCAATGCTTTCTTTATGCCCGCGGTTTATAGCTAGCCAGTCATCATTCACCTTAAAAAAGTAATGTTCGTCAGCATTAATAATATACTGTTTGATCAGTTCTATTTCCTGCAGCGCTAATTTTTGGTGTCCTTTTGTTCTGAAAGATGGAAGCTCCGGCGTTTGGTCCTTCTTTTTAAGGCAGGCTGCAAATAAACCCTCGCCCTTAACCATACCTGGATAAAAACGATATCCCCATGCCTTTTGCTCCGGCGATTGTGTTTCAACAATTTCCCAGTCCTTATCAATAGGTATCCTTATGCTTTCCATATCAAATTCGTGGCATAGCCAATCCAGTATATCCTCGTTTTCCTGGTGCGAATACGAACACGTACTATATATAAGGTGTCCATCTTCTTTTAGAGCCGGATAAATATCGGCCAGTATCCGTTCCTGCCTCTGGTGGCAAAGGTTCACATTGTTATCGCTCCACTCATTCATAGCCGCCGCATCTTTCCTGAACATTCCCGATCCAGAACAAGGCGCATCTACTAATATAGTATCAAAAAAACCTTCCAGCCGGCTAAAGTCACGCGGGTCATTATTACTAACTACTATATTGGTGCTGCCCCAGCGGTTAAGGTTATCGCATAATACGGGTACGCGGGTTTTAATGATCTCGTTCGATATCAGCAGGTCATCGTTGCCAATGGCCGAATTAATGAGCGTGCTTTTACCACCCGGTGCAGCGCACAGGTCCAGTACCTTTATAGGTTCATCCTTATTTTGCCTGATGGTTTTAAGGATATGATCAATAAACATGGACGATGCTTCCTGTACATAATAGCACCCGGCATGAAAAAGCGGGTCGAATGTAAAGGAAGGGCGTATGTCCAGATAATAACCCTGTGCGCACCAGGGCACTTGCCCATCCGTTTTTAATACCGGTGTTTTAAACGGATTTAAGCGGATCGATGTGGGCGATGCGATGTTTTGGTGCGCATTTATAAAATTTTCGGCTTCAAAACCGGGTTCGCCGGCTAAGGATTCAAGAAAATTCGGGGGGAAATGGAGTTCGTTCATATACCTTTCAAAGATACAAATTACATGATTGCCATTATAAAGGTATAGCAGCTAAACAAAACGAGTAAAAATAGCGGGTAGCTTACAGGCAGTTAGGGTAATTGTTTTAATTAATGTGATTTTTTTTTGTACAGACAAAAAAAGGCTGTACATTTGCATCCCGCTTCGGAAAAGAAGGGGTAGTTATTTGAAGGTTGTGTGATGAAAAGAGATTAGGTAAATGGATTAAGAAACATTTGCTGAAATGGAAAAAAAGTCACATCTTTGCGACCCGGTAAAAAGGGAAGAGCAGAGTTCAAGAAGTGGGTAGAAAAAGGCAAATAAAAATTAAAAAATAAAGTTTGCAAAATACAAAAAGGTTTCTACCTTTGCAGTCCCAAAACAACGGGGCAAAACAAAAAGAGAAGGAAGCGATTTCCGGATCATCAAAATGAAAAGTTAAGTACCGGCAACGATACGAAAGCATATAAAAGTCGACCCGAGATGGCGAGACGAAAAGTTCTTATAAGGAATAGAAAATCATGTAGAGTAACGGTCCTGAGGGATTCGGAGCTACCAGGGCAAAAGAAGGAAAAGCGCAAGCCGGACCGACGGATGTAAAAGTAGTAAAGAGAAACAAAGGGATGCGGTTAACAAAAGAGAGAGGATACTGTATAAAGATATATAATACAGATTCTATTAATTAATAATAGGGTCAGAGAATAAACTAGACATTTTACAATGGAGAGTTTGATCCTGGCTCAGGATGAACGCTAGCGGCAGGCCTAATACATGCAAGTCGGACGGGATTCGGGAGCTTGCTTCCGATGAGAGTGGCGCACGGGTGCGTAACACGTATGTAACCTACCCTTATCAGGGGGATAGCCTCTCGAAAGAGAGATTAAGCCCGCATAATATCACGGGATAGCATTGTTTTGTGATCAAATATTTATAGGATAAGGATGGGCATGCGGAACATTAGCTAGTTGGTAAGGTAATGGCTTACCAAGGCTACGATGTTTAGGGGATCTGAGAGGATGACCCCCCACACTGGTACTGAGACACGGACCAGACTCCTACGGGAGGCAGCAGTAAGGAATATTGGTCAATGGGCGGAAGCCTGAACCAGCCATGCCGCGTGCAGGAAGACGGCCCTACGGGTTGTAAACTGCTTTTGTACCGGAATAAACCTTGATTCGTGAATCAAGCTGAATGTACGGTAAGAATAAGGATCGGCTAACTCCGTGCCAGCAGCCGCGGTAATACGGAGGATCCAAGCGTTATCCGGATTTATTGGGTTTAAAGGGTGCGTAGGCGGCCAGTTAAGTCAGGGGTGAAAGACGGTAGCTCAACTATCGCAGTGCCTTTGATACTGACTGGCTTGAATGTACTTGAGGTAGGCGGAATGTGACAAGTAGCGGTGAAATGCATAGATATGTCACAGAACACCAATTGCGAAGGCAGCTTACTAAAGTATGATTGACGCTGAGGCACGAAAGCGTGGGGATCAAACAGGATTAGATACCCTGGTAGTCCACGCCCTAAACGATGAATACTCGATGTTGGCGATATACAGTCAGCGTCAAAGCGAAAGCGTTAAGTATTCCACCTGGGGAGTACGCCCGCAAGGGTGAAACTCAAAGGAATTGACGGGGGCCCGCACAAGCGGAGGAGCATGTGGTTTAATTCGATGATACGCGAGGAACCTTACCCGGGCTTGAAAGTTAGTGAATTGAGCAGAGACGCTCAAGTCCTTCGGGACACGAAACTAGGTGCTGCATGGCTGTCGTCAGCTCGTGCCGTGAGGTGTTGGGTTAAGTCCCGCAACGAGCGCAACCCCTATGTTTAGTTGCCAGCACGTTAAGGTGGGGACTCTAAACAGACTGCCTATGCAAATAGAGAGGAAGGAGGGGACGACGTCAAGTCATCATGGCCCTTACGTCCGGGGCTACACACGTGCTACAATGGTCAGTACAGAGGGCCGCTACCTGGCAACAGGATGCCAATCTCAAAAAGCTGATCACAGTTCGGATCGGGGTCTGCAACTCGACCCCGTGAAGTTGGATTCGCTAGTAATCGCAGATCAGCAATGCTGCGGTGAATACGTTCCCGGGCCTTGTACACACCGCCCGTCAAGCCATGGAAGCTGGAAGTGCCTGAAGTGCGTCACCGCAAGGAGCGTCCTAGGGTAAAGTCGGTAACTGGGGCTAAGTCGTAACAAGGTAGCCGTACCGGAAGGTGTGGCTGGAATACCTCCTTTCTGGAGCAGTATCCAACAACTCTCAAACACATAACAGCAAAGCTGTTACCTGCATGATTATTTCTTATATTAAAAACAAAAAGAAAAACCCAAAAGATGAAGCCATCAATAGTGACTGACATCTGGGAGGCGAGATTGTAAGAGATTACGGTTTACGATTTACGAATGACGATTTAAGCGGAAACAGGAAAATCAAAAATCGCAGGTCTGAAATCCTAAAAATCAACAGTCCTGTAGCTCAGCCTGGTTAGAGCACTACACTGATAATGTAGGGGTCAGCAGTTCAAATCTGCTCGGGACTACTAAGGTAAGTTGGAAGTGAAGGTAAGCGTCAGCGATTGACGGATGACCGGATACGGAAGACGTAAACATCTTAAGGGGGATTAGCTCAGCTGGCTAGAGCACCTGCCTTGCACGCAGGGGGTCAACGGTTCGAATCCGTTATTCTCCACACACCCTCCGTTTCCTGAAAGGGATAGGATATAGAGCAAGATGACGTAATGTTATCGGGGTAACGTTCTTTGACATATTGGAAGAAGTAATAAAAAGAGAAGACAACAGTATAGAGGACTGTTGAGGCTTTGAAGGATTACGGTAAAGAGGGAAAGTGGGACAATCGTCGCAAGATGATTGGAGAACTGGACTGATGCGCATGTAAGCTGGAGAACGCAACAAGAATCAAAAAGCATACATATCGAGCAAAAGGCGATATAGTAGAAGAAAGTAAGAAAGGGTACACGGGGGATGCCTTGGCTCTCAGAGGCGATGAAGGACGTGATAAGCTGCGATAAGCTCCGGGGATTAGCAAATATAAATTAATCCGGAGATTTCCGAATGGGGAAACCTAACTATTTGAAGAATAGTTGCATAAATGCGCAAACCTGCTGAACTGAAACATCTAAGTAAGCAGAGGAAGAGAAAACAACAGTGATTTCCTGAGTAGTGGCGAGCGAAAGGGAAGAAGCCCAAACCCATTATGTTACGGCATAATGGGGGTTATAGGACCACAACATGAATATTAAAGAAAACCGGAACGGGGTGGGAAACCCGGCCATAGAGCATGAGAGCTGCGTACGGGTAATTGATAATAGGATAGTGGTATCCTGAGTACCGCGAGGTCGGAGACGCCTTGTGGGAATTTGCCGGCACCATCCGGTAAGGCTAAATACTCCTGAGAGACCGATAGTGAACCAGTACCGTGAGGGAAAGGTGAAAAGAACCCCGAACAGGGGAGTGAAATAGAACCTGAAACCGTGTACTTACAAGCGGTCGGAGCAGACAAGTTCTGTGACGGCGTGCCTTTTGCATAATGAGCCTACGAGTTACTCTTTCCTGGCAAGGTTAAGTGTTTAAGACACGGATCCGAAGCGAAAGCGAGTCTGAATAGGGCGTATAGTCAGGGGAGGTAGACGCGAAACCTTGTGATCTACCCATGGACAGGTTGAAGGTGCCGTAACAGGTACTGGAGGACCGAACCGATAAACGTTGAAAAGTTTCCGGATGATTTGTGGGTAGGGGTGAAAGGCTAATCAAACTGGGAAATAGCTCGTACTCCCCGAAATGTTTTTAGGAACAGCCTGGCGGTTGAGTTAATAAGAGGTAGAGCTACTAATTGGGTGCGGGGGAGTCAAATCCTACCAAATCCAGATAAACTCCGAATGCTTATTAATATACGCTGGAGTGAGGCTCTGGGTGCTAAGGTCCAGGGCCGAGAGGGAAAGAACCCAGACCATCAGCTAAGGTCCCCAAATTACCACTAAGTTGAACTAACGAGGTCCGATTGCACAGACAGCTAGGATGTTGGCTTGGAAGCAGCCATTCATTTAAAGAGTGCGTAACAGCTCACTAGTCGAGCGATCGGGCATGGATAATAAACGGGCATCAAGTGGTATACCGAAGCTATGGATTTGCAGCAATGCATCTGGTAGGGGAGCATTCTATCGACCGGTGAAGCAGGAATGTAAATGACTGTGGAGGAAATAGAAAAGCAAATGTAGGCATAAGTAACGATAAGGCGGGAGAGAAACCCGCCCACCGAAAGACTAAGGTTTCCTGATCAACGCTAATCGGATCAGGGTTAGTCGGGGCCTAAGGTGAAGCCGAAGGGCGTAGCCGATGGACAACTGGTTAATATTCCAGTACTTTTTATAACTGCGATGCGGTGACGGAGTAGTGACACTGACGCGAACTGACGGAATAGTTCGTTAAAGGCCGTAGGTATAGGGAAGGTAGTAAAGTACGCCATTCCTGCTGAAAGCTGATAGTACACAGAACCTTCGGGGGATGTGATAGTTCAGGTAATCAGACTTCCAAGAAAACCCGCTAAGCTTCAGGTTATAAAAACCCGTACCGTAAACCGACACAGGTAGTCGAGGAGAGAATCCTAAGGTGCTCGAGTGAATCATGGCTAAGGAACTCGGCAAAATGGCCCTGTAACTTCGGGAGAAGGGGCGCTTCAGCAATGAAGCCGCAGTGAAAAGGCCCAGGCGACTGTTTAACAAAAACACATGGCTATGCAAAATCGAAAGATGACGTATATGGCCTGACACCTGCCCGGTGCCGGAAGGTTAAGAGGGGATGTTAGGAGCAATTCGAAGCATTGAATCGAAGCCCCGGTAAACGGCGGCCGTAACTATAACGGTCCTAAGGTAGCGAAATTCCTTGTCGGGTAAGTTCCGACCTGCACGAATGGTGTAACGATCTGGGCGCTGTCTCAGCCATGAGCTCGGTGAAATTGTGGTATCGGTGAAGACGCCGGTTACCCGCAACGGGACGGAAAGACCCCATGCACCTTCACTACAACTTAACATTGAAATCGGCTACAGGATGTGTAGGATAGGTGGGAGACTGTGATCTGGCTTCGCTAGGAGTCAGTTAGTCAACGTTGAAATACCACCCTTTCTGTATCTGGTGTCTAACCCTGGCAACGGGGGACATTGTTTGGCGGGTAGTTTGACTGGGGTGGTCGCCTCCAAAAAGGTAACGGAGGCTTTCAAAGGTAAGCTCAGTACGCTTGGTAACCGTACGTGGAGTGCAATAGCATAAGCTTGCTTGACTGTGAGGCAGACAAGCCGAGCAGGGTCGAAAGACGGATATAGTGATCCGGTGGTTCTGCATGGAAGGGCCATCGCTCAAAGGATAAAAGGTACGCTGGGGATAACAGGCTGATCTCCCCCAAGAGCTCATATCGACGGGGAGGTTTGGCACCTCGATGTCGGCTCGTCACATCCTGGGGCTGGAGAAGGTCCCAAGGGTTGAGCTGTTCGCTCATTAAAGTGGCACGCGAGCTGGGTTCAGAACGTCGCGAGACAGTTCGGTCCCTATCTGTTGTGGGCGCAGGAAGTTTGAGTGGGGCTGACCTTAGTACGAGAGGACCGGGTTGGACTAACCTCTGGTGAATCTGTTATGGCGCCAGCTGTATTGCAGAGTAGCTAC